>OY970399.1:0-4089372 GCA_963720545.1 uncultured Acidobacteriota bacterium
AGGCCGTGTGGGGATCGAACCCACGACTCCCTGCTTAAAAGGCAGGCGCTCTACCACTGAGCTAACGGCCTGCCGGGATTTTACAGGGAACTAGTTGGGGCACACCGTGTAGGTGCGGCAGACGCGGTGGTCGGCGCCGGGCTGGCCGTCCGAGACGCAGTCCGTCGCGCTGACGCAGACGCCGTGGCCGCCGGGGTAGGTGTTGGCCATGCGGCAGGTGCCGATTGCGTCGGGTTTGCCGGTGCCGTCGCTCTTGAACCAGAACTCGTAGCGCAGCTTGTCGCCCGGGTCGGGATCGGTGGTGCCGCACATATTGAAGGTGACGGTCAGGGGGCCATTCGCCTGGATGCGGCCGTTCGGGCCGGCGGCGGGATTGGTCGTGAACTGGGCCGACGGCGGCCGGTTAGCGGTAGTGCCGCCACTGCCGCCCGAAGGTGCCGACGGGTTGTTGGGGGAGCCGCCTCCCGAATCGGAGGGGTCGACGTTGGGGTCGCTGCCGCATGCGACGAAGACCGCGGCCATTGCGACCGCGGCCAGAACACAAAAAGGGCGAGGGATGTTCACGCCTTTGCCTCCGGGGAAATGAGTGCCCCGAGGCTAGGCGCGTGTTCAGGCGGCTCTGGTGATGAGTGTCACAAGCGACGCAGGTTGTCCTGCGGTGAAACAAGTACCGCCGTGCGAGCCGGTTGAAGCACCCCATCCATGCTCTTGGTAGCGACGGAACGCATGGCAGGTCTGGCACCATTCGTCCGACGTGAGACCGACACCGCATTCGTGGCAACGTCCGCAACCCGCGTAACCCATGGCACCTCCTTCTTGGACTTGTGAGTATGTTGTTACATCAAACGTACGACGCATTGGGACCAAAGATTCTCAAGAAACCGTAACAAAACGTTCAGCGGTACGATGCACACCTGCAAACCCTTTAAATCATGAGAGATGCGCGTCAGTACGTGACCCTGCCCGAACCCCTGCCGATGCGCATGGGCGACCCGCTTCCGGGCGTCGTCATGGCCTACGAGACGTGGGGCAGGCTCGATCCCGATCGCGGCAACATCGTCCTCATCGTGACCGGGCTGTCGCCGAGCGCGCATGCACGCTCGAACGACCAGGACGACCAGCCGGGATGGTGGGAGGCGATGATCGGTCCGGGCTGCGCCATCGACACGGACCGTTTCTTCGTCATCTGCGTGAACAGCCTCGGCAGCTGCTACGGGTCCACCGGTCCGGCAAGCGACGACCCGCGCACCGGCCGGCGCTACCGACTGACGTTCCCGGTGCTCACTGTGTGGGACATGGCGGCAGCGGCGCACGCTGCCATCAAGGCACTCGGCTACTCGCGCATTCGCGCCATCGTCGGGCCCTCGCTCGGCGGCATGGTTGCGCTCGCGTACGCCATGCTCTTTCCCGACGACGTGTCTGCGCTGGCCGTCATCTCGGGCGCGCCACACGCGTTGCCGCTCGCGGTCGCGCTGCGCTCGCTCCAGCGCGAGATCGTGCGCTCCGACCCCGCGTGGCGCGCGGGGGAGTATGCGGCCGATGCGCCGCCGGTCATGGGGCTGACGCTCGCGCGCAAGCTCGGCCTCATAACTTATCGGTCACTCACCGAATGGAACGCGCGCTTCGGCCGGCGCAAGCTCGAGGAGCCGCCTGCTGACCAGTTCGCACCGCGGTTCGAGATCGAGGCGTACCTGGGCGCCGGCGCCAATCGCTTCGTGCAGACGTTCGACGCGAACTGCTATCTCTACCTGTCGCGCGCGATGGACCTGTTCGACGTCGCCGATGAAGGCGGCAGCGTTGCGAGCGGCCTCGCCCTGATCAAGACAAACGATGTGCTGGTGGTCGGCGTTGAAAGCGACTTCCTGTTTCCACCCGAACAACAAAGTGAACTCGCGGACCTGCTCGCACGGCCCGGGCGGCGCCTGGACTTCTCCTTGTTGCCGGCGACCCATGGGCACGACAGCTTCCTGCTCGACGCCGATCTCTTCGCGCCGGTGCTGGGCGGCTTCCTTCGTTCTTTATAGGAAGGCGGTGGCCGCGTCCAAGCGATTGGTCGCGAGCGCCGGAGCACGCAACAAACTAAGACAAGAGCTAATGCAACTTCGGCGTCCTGGCTGCCGTCATACATTCCAGAAGCCAGGAGACAACGAAAATGATGCTTACCCTCGCACCTCTCGCAATCGCAGCCGCACTCGCAAACACCGCGCCCACGGCGCCTCAGGCTCCTCAGGCGTTCGACTCCAGCTACTACGGCGAGTCCGCAGACCAGCTGCGCGACGTGCCTCTCACCGCGGTCGTTCTGGCCGCGTCCGCCGTCGACCTCAGCCAGCGCATGAACGATCTGGGCTTCGTGGGTTCCACCGGACTCTTCGGAGCGCCAGCGCAGCTTTCGAGCAACCCGCAGTCGCCGGCCTGCCCTCGCTAAACTCCGTCGTCGCGTCGACGCACCATCGTCGTATCGACGATGGTGGCGTCCGACGGCAGAAGCTGTAACCGCCGGCGCAACGCCGCGGCTCGGTCGCACAATCGTCGTCGGCTAACATACGCGTCGCATGGAAGCCGCAACGCACGTCCGCTGGTGCCCGCAATGCGACGAGGAGTTCCGTCCCGACATCGCCCGCTGCTCCGACTGCGGCGGCGCGCTGGTGGAGCGGCAGCTCGACGCGTCGGGCAACCTCGTGCATCCCGTTGAAGACGGCGCTACATCCTCCGAAACGGCAGTCACTGCCTTGCCAGCTGACGTGACGGAACTGACTCACGCGCGGACCACGCAGGAGTTCCGCGCCATGGGCGACGCGCTCGACGCGGCCGCAGTCGCCTTCCACGCGGTCTTCGTTCCCGATCCGCCGGGTGCTGCGCGCAACGTGCTGGGCGGGCGCTTCGTCATCGCAGTTCATGCCGACGACCGAGCCAATGCCATCGCAGCGCTGCGCCCGCAGCTCGGCATCGAAGCCGTCGAAGGCGATGCGCTGGCCGTGGAACGTTATGACGCCGCGGCCGGGTATACGGCGTGTCCTGCGTGCGGCACGCAGCTCGCTGCCGGCGCGCAGGCGTGCGCCGAGTGCGGCTTGATGCTCGGCGGCGATCTCGACCCCGATCCCGGCTCCAAGAGCGAGTCGTAGCTCTCGCTCCGGCGCTGAGCATCGAACCAATGCGTGCACTCTTCTCCAGATTGTGGGCTGGACCCGGCGGCGGCGGGGACGTGTGGAAGATCGCCTACCCGCTGATCCTCAGCCACATGTCGCTGGTGGTGCAGCTCTTCTTCGACCGCGTGTTCCTCACCTGGCATTCGCCCGAAGGAGTTGCCGGCGCCGTCACCGGCGGCTTCTTCTGCTACGTCGTCATCCTGCTGTTCACCTCCACCGCCGAATACCTGACGACGTTCGTCGCGCAATACTTCGGTGCGGGCCGGCTGCGCCGCATCGGTCCGGTGATGTGGCAAGGCGTCTACTTCGCGATGCTGGCCGCGGTGCTGATTGCCGCAACGCAGCCGTTCGCGGCACCTTTCTTCCGCGCGGCAGGCCACGCGCCCAAGGTGCTGGCGGCCGAGATCGAGTACTCGAGCATCATCCTCTTTGGTGCCTTTCCGGCGGTGCTGATGGCGGCGCTCGCGAGCTTCTATTCGGGCCGCGGCCTCACCAAGGTCATCCTCATGGTGAACATCGTTGCGACGCTCATCGACATTGTCCTCAACTTCGGCCTGATCTTCGGCCGCTTCGGGCTGCCGGCGATGGGCATCACCGGGGCTGCGCTGTCCACGGTCATCGGCCAGCTGGCGGGCGCCCTCATCTACGTGGCGCTCATCCTGGGACGCCGCAATCGCCAGGAGTTCGACACCGCCTCCGGATATCGCTTCGATGCCGCGCTCCTCAAGCGGCTGGTGAAGTTTGGCTTTCCCGCGGGCCTGCAGGTGTCGATCGAGATCCTCTGCTTCTCGCTCTTCATGCTCATCATCGGCCAGATCAGCACCGCGTCGCTCGCGGCCAGCAGCATCGCCTTCAGCCTCAACGCCATCGTGTTCTTCCCGATGGTGGGCCTCGGCATCGGCGTGTCCTCCCTGGTCGGCCGCTATCTCGGCGCCGAGAATCCGGCCACCGCGCAGCGCGCCGTCTATTCGGGCTTCACGCTCAGCATCATCTATATGACGGCGTGCGGGGCCGTCTATTGCCTGGCACCCGGCCTGCTGCTCGCACCGTTCGGCGCCAAGGCCGATCCGGCCGAGTTTGCATTGATCTCCGACGTCGCCGTGGTGCTGCTGCGCTTCGTGGCGCTCTATTCCATCTTCGACATGCTCAACGTCATTTTTGCGGCGGCGCTGAAAGGCGCGGGCGATACGACGTATCCTCTGGTGCTGACGATCCTGCTGGGAGTGTTCGCCATGCTGATTCCGGCGTACGTCCTCTGCCACTACCTCGGTTACGGCGTGTACGCGGCCTGGTGTACAGCTACGGCTTACGTGGTCCTCATCGGCCTGCTGATGGTGCGCCGCTTCCGCACCGGCAAGTGGCGCGGCATGCGGGTGATCGAGCCGGTGGTGGCCATCTGATGGAACTCGCGTTCCGCAGTTTCCTCACGCTCTTCGTCACGCTAGATCCCATCGGCCTAGCACCGCTGTTCATGGCGATCGCCGGCGGCCGCAGCAGCGCCGATCGCAAGCGCATCGCCGGGCGTTCGGTGGTGGTGGCCGGTGCCGTGCTGCTGAGCTTCGCGGTGGGCGGGGATGCGGTGCTGCGCCATCTCGGCATCACGCTCGACGCCTTCCGCGTAGCCGGCGGCATTCTGCTGCTGCTCATCGCGATCGACATGGTGCTGGCGCAGCACGAACGCGAGACTGAAGAAGAGGCGGCCGAGTCGCGCTCGCGCCAGGACATCACCGTGTTCCCGCTCGCGATCCCGCTGATGGCCGGCCCGGCCGGGCTCACCAGCATCATGATCCTCTCCGCCGAGTCGCGCACCCAGCAAGGCGGCCTCGCCATCGTGCTCGGCACCTGCGTTGCGATCCTCGCGCTCTGTTACATCGCGCTGCGCGTGTCGGGGTTCCTGGCGCGCATCCTCGGCGTCACCGGGGTCAACGTCATCACCCGCATCCTCGGCATTCTGCTGGCGGCGCTCGCCGTCCAGTACATCGGCGACGGCGTGCGGGTGTTCCTCGGCATCGGCATTTCCGACCCCGCCTGAGCCGGGGCGAGCCGGACCCGGCGCGGCAGCAAGGCGCCGTACACTGGGACCGTGATCGAGTACTGCACTTTCGCCACCGCACTGGGCACGGGCGGTATCGCCTGGGGAGCGAACGGTGTCGTCGGTGTGGCGCTGCCGGTCGAAACCGCGGCCGCCGCCCGCGAGCAGATGGAGCGGCGTTTTCGCGGCGCCGCCGTGGGCACGCCGCCGGCTGCCGTGCAGGCGGTCATCGACGGCATCGTGTTGCTGATGCTCGGCGAGCGGGTAGACCTCTCGCAGGCGCCGGTAGACATGAGCGGCGTCCCCGAGTTCAACCGCCGCGTCTACGAGCTCACCATGTCGATCCCGCCGGGGAAGACGCTCTCCTACGGCGAAATCGCCACCCGCCTGGGCGACCCCGGCGCGGCCCGCGCCGTGGGCCAGGCCATGGGCCAGAACCCGTTCGCGCCAGTGGTGCCGTGCCACCGGGTGGTGGGCGCAGCGGGCAAGCTCGGCGGCTTTTCGGCGACCGGCGGCACCGCCACCAAGGTGCGGCTGCTCGCGATCGAAGCGGGTCAGGGCCAGCTGTTTCTTTGATGTTGTAGTTTCGCTTTCTCTTCGCCTAAGATTCACCTCGCGGTGATCGACGAAGACGAAGCCCGGCGAATCGACAGGGCGCGGCGCGAGACGGTCGATCCGTCGATGAGGCGCTGGCTGTCCGAGCTGCTCGCCGATCGCCGCGAACGGCGCAACCGCGAACTCGAGATGTCGCGGCGGCTGCATACGGTGCGGCAGCGCCTGCAGAAGGCGGCCGAGTACGTAGACGGCCTGGTTGAAGACGCCTACAGCCTGGCGCGTTCGTCAGAACCCACCAAGGTGCCGTGCCCGGTGTGCGGCGCGCCGGTGGAAATCGTCGGCACCACCGCCGACGCCTCCGGCCCGGGCAAGCAGGTGATGACCTACGACCATTCCGACGGCCGCCGCTGCCTCGCGCCTTGAGCGGCTCGGCTACGCCGTGAGAAACGCCTCGATCGCACCGAACACCTGCTCCGGCGCCTCGATCCACGGCGCATGGCCGCCGTCTTCTACGCGCACCAGTCGCGCGGTTGGCAGCAGTGCCACCCAGTCGAGCGCCGCGCCAAAGGGCACGCTGCGATCGCGGGTGCCGTGGATCGTCAACACCGGTGCCGCGAGCTGCGCGGCGCCGAGCGCCGCGAGGTCGATGGCCTGCAGCGACGGCACGATGTGGGTGATCCAGTAGCGGTTGAACCCGCGCTCGTTGGCGAGGTGGCAGCGGCCCCAGTCGGCGCGATGCGCATCTTCCGTGCGGGTCACGAACAAGCGCCGCAGGCGCAGCCAGAACTCCCGGCAGAAGGCCTCCTCATCCATCGTGCCGCGCTCTTTCTGCAACGCGCCGAGTGCTGCCGACACTTCCTGCAGCACGTTGTCGCCGGCGGTCAGCTCGAGCGGATACGCCTTGCCGGGGTGGGGGGACATCGCGCCAACCTGTACGACACGGCCGGTGTGGGCCGGATGGAGCAGCGCGTAGAGGATCACGGTGAGCCCGACGTAGGAGTGTCCGAGCAGGTCGACGCGGTCGAAACCCCAGGCGCGTCGCACGCAGTCGATGTCGGCGACGTCGTTGCGGATGCCCGCCGCAAGCAGGGCCGGATCCGTCACCGCATCCGACATGCCGCGGTTGCGCAGGTCCATGGCGACGAGCGTGCGGCCGCGCGCCAGCGGCTCGAGGTCATCGAGCGTGGCGACGCCGTTGGGCACCAGCAGTGCACGCCGGGCGCCGGACCCTGCCGTGCCGAGACGCCGGCTGAAGATACGGGTGCCGCCTTCACAGGTGACGTAGCGGTCTTCGCGGGTTTCGTCTTCGTCCCTCATCGGCGTCCCCCAAATGAAAAAGCCGCGCGGACGGCGCGGCTTCTCACGGATAATCCGGCTTGACGGCGGGGAATCTAGGCACGGGTAAGGGCGCCGTCAAGTGAGCGCCATTTTTTTGGGCAACCGGCCGGGCGGGGAAGGCGTCCTAAGGGCATGAAGCCATTCGCCGACCGCGCCTACGCCGCCACCGTGGTCCTCACCCTGGCGCTCGCTATCGGCGCCGCGACCGCCGTTTTCTCCATCGTCGACGGGGTGCTGCTGAAACCGCTACCGTACGCCGAGCCGGCGCGCCTCGTGGGCATTCGCGAGGTCTGGCAGGAGTTCGCCGACCGGATGGACCGGCTGCCTGTGAACGAGCGCCACTTCGAGTACTGGCGGGCCAACAGCCGCGCGTTCGAGTCGCTCGCGCAGTACGTGGTGCGGCCGGTGAACCTGACCGGCGGCGGCGAGGCGGCGCAGATACGGGTGGCGCGCGCCAGCGGCTCGCTGTTCGACGTGCTGCGCACGCAGCCGGCGCTCGGTCGCGCGCTGCGTCCGTCGGATGAGCCCGAGGGCGCCGCGAACGTCGTGGTGCTCGGCGATTCGCTGTGGCGACGGCGCTTCTCGGCCGACCCGCACGTCGTGGGCAAGGCGGCGATCATCGACGGGCGCCCGCACGAGATCGTCGGTGTGCTGCCCACATCGTTCCGCCTGCCGTCGGGCCAGCAGCTCGAGGCGGGGATCGACGCGGTCGTGCCGCTGCGGATCACGAGCGGCTGGTATGCGGACCACAATACCGAAGCCATCGGCAGGCTGCGTGCTGGCGCCACGCTGGCACAAGCCAGGGTCGAACTCGACACGCTGCAGCGCCAGGTCAGCGAGGTCGCGACGCGCGAAGCGCACGAGACGGTGACGCTCTCGGCCATCGCAATGCCGCTGGCCGAGCAAGTCATCGGTCCCTCGCGGCGCAGCCTGCTGGTCTTGTTCGCTTCCATCATCGCCGTGCTCCTCATTGCCTGCTCTAACCTCGCCAACCTGGCGCTCACGCGCACGCTCGCTCGGCTTGGCGACACGGCCGTGCGCTCGGCGCTGGGTGCAAGCCGGGGAAGGCTCGCCGGCGCGGCGCTGGGCGAACAGCTCGTGCTGTCGTTCGCCGGCTGCGCCGCCGGGCTGGTGGTTGCGTGGGCTGCATTGCGCGTCTTCGTGCTGACGGCACCTCTCGACGTGCCGCGCATCGAGGAAGCGCGGCTCGATGCGCGGGTGCTCGCGTTCGCAGTTTTCATTTCACTTGTCGCGGGCGCGCTGATCGCGCTGGTACCGGCGTGGCGTGCCGCGGGCAGCAACGTGCAGCAGGCCTTGCGCCTTGGCGGCAACCGCGTGGCCTCCGACCGCAAGGCGCTGCGCGGCCACGGCATCCTGCTGGCGCTTCAGGTGGGTCTGTCGGTCGCGCTGCTGGTGGTTACCGGCCTCTTCATCGTGAGCTTCAAGCGCGTGCTCAGTGCCGAACGCGGCTTCGACGCGCAGCGCGTCCTGGTGATCGACGCCGCGCTACCCGCCAGCCGCTACCAGGACGAAGCCGCGCGCACGGCGACCTACGACCGGATGCTTGCCGCGGTGCGCCAGGTGAGCGGCGTCGCGGACGTGGCCAGCGTTTCGGCGGTGCCGCTGCGCGGGGAGAGCCAGATCAACCTCATCGCCGCCAGCGGCCGCGCGGCGACGAATTCGCTGCTGCCGCAAGCCAACTACCGTTCCGTGGCTCCCGGCTATTTCGAGACGCTCGGCGTTGCGCTGCGGCGCGGGCGCGTCTTCGACGATGGCGACCGCCAACCCGGCAGGGCGGTCCCCGCTGTGATCTCCGAAGCAGCGGCGCGGCGTGTCTGGCCTGGCGAGGACCCTGTCGGGCGCCGCTTCGGACGCGGCACCGAAAACACCGAGGAGCTGGAGGTGGTCGGCGTCGCGGCCGAAGCGCGCACCGTCACCTTCGACGGCACGCAGCCGCTGCTGGTGTACGTGCCGCACTGGTGGCGCAGCCGCATGACGGTGTCACTGCTGGTGAAGACCACCACCGACGCCGCCGCGGTGCTGGCGCCAATCCGCCGCGCCGTTAAGTTGGTGGACCCGGAAATCGCCATCGGCGAAACGCGCCCCTTCGAGGCCCTGGTAGACCGGGCGATCGCAGGCAGGCGCTATCAGGCGCGCATTTTCACCGCATTCGGCGCGGCGGCGCTGCTCATCGCGGTCGTCGGTGTCTGGGCAGTGACGTCCTACAGCGTCTCGCGGCGGCGCCGCGAGATGAACATCCGCGTGGCGCTCGGCGCCGGCCGGTCGCAGGTGGTGGGCTTGGTCCTGCGCGAAGGGGCGCGGCCGATGGCAGCCGGCATCCTCGCCGGAGTCGCCGCGGCAGCCGCCCTTGGCGGCGCCATCACCAGCCTGCTGTTTGGTGTACAAGCGCACGATCCGGCAGTGTTCGCGGCCGTGGCGGCCATCGTCGCCGCGGCCGGCCTCGGTACTTGTGCTGTTGCAGCAAGACGTGGCCTCGCTATCGATCCCGCCGCCGCCTTGCGCGAGCAGTAGCTCGCCGCGCAACGTCGACGCTCAGTCGGAGCGAAGGTCGATGCGCATCTCGTTGGTCGGGGCGAAGCCGAGGCTCTCGTAGAGGGTGCGGCCGCTGTCGCTCGCGTGCAGGCTGAGCGACGACATGCCCTGGGCGCGACACCACGCAAGCATCACTGCCATGAGGCGCCTGGCGAGCCCGCGCTGGCGGTGCTCGGGGTCGGTGAACATGTTGACGACCCAGGCGCGCCTTGGGTTCGGGTCGTTGGGATGCGGCTGGAACTCGAGAAAGATGATGCCGCCGCCGGCCACGACCTGGCCGTCGGCTTCCACGAGCCAACCGCGGTAACTGCCGTCCCCGAGGCCGCGCCGCAGCATTTCCGTGGAGCTCGCGATCATCGTGTCGAGTGCCGGCGGATGAGTGAATCCCATGTCCTCGAACATGCGCCGCCGGTGCCGCAGCACAACCTCCAGGTCGGCGCTCGTCGCGACGCGGATGTCGTAGCCGGCCATCAGCGCTGGTCCGGCGCGCTGCCGACGTCGACCTCGGTATAGACCGGATCATCGTCTAGGCGCTGCTCCCTCAGGAACTGCCATGCGGGCCCGATGACTTCAAAGGGACGGTTGAAGTTGTGGAGGCGTCCGGGCAGCAACTTCAGCACCAGCGGAAAGCCGCGCCGCTCCAGCGTCTTCTTCGTGTCGTTCACGACCCGGAGCGGAAAGAAGGCGTCGTCGGTGCCGATGGTGATGAAGATCGGTATCTTGCGTTCGGCGTCGGCAAGGAAGCTGAGGTCGGCTTCGCCGTTGTAGGCACCCGCGTGCACGGCGACAGCGGCGAAGTACTCCGATTCGAGAGGGCCCATGTAGAGGGCGAACACCGCGCCCGCCGAGTAACCGAACAGGTAGACGCGACGCTTGTCGATGCCGAGGTCGTCGAGGTCCTGGACGATGTCCCGGAGCAGGTTGGGGCCGTCCACTGGCGGCTGCCAGAACCGTGGTTTCAGGGAATCCGGCGCGGCAACGACGAAGTTTTCACGCTCGGCGGTGTCGATCCAGAGTGGAACGATGTCCTTGCCGCGGCTGCCGGACCCGTGGAGAGCGATGAGCAGGGGACGCTTGTCGGCAGGTCCGGGCGGGACGTAAAGCGAGTAAGTGCGCTCCTTGCCGTCCGATTGAAGCTTGCGCTCCCGGATGCGCTTGTCCTCGGCCGCCGCCGAGCCCGGCAGGCAGATGGTCGCAACCAGGACCAGGCAGGCCGCGAAACCCCGTGTGATCAGGACCGGCTCCCGCGGTGTAGCGCGATCATCGCGGCAAGGGCGGCGTTCTTCTGGTCCTTGCCCCAGGGCGGCCCGGCCGCCTTGCCCAGCGCCGCGAGTGCAGAGCGCCAGTCGCGGCCGGTCTTCGTCTGCATGCGCGCGGCCTCCTCCAGCAACTGCTTCTCCGGCACCGCGGCGACCCGCAGGCCGCACTCGCCGGCAGCGTGTGCCAGCGTATCCCTGAAGAGGACGCCTTCCGCCTTGTGCATCCTGAAGTGCACGGCCAGGATTTCGTCGGTGCTCCACGCGGGCATCGGCGAGCCGACCAGGACGCCGCACGCGACCACGTCATGTCCGGCGCGGCGCATGTCATCGACCGCCACACGCATTTCCCGAATCGACACTCGCTGCGCCGCCGCGATACCACGACTGACGAGGGCCCGGGCTGCGCGCGCTTCGAGCTCTTCGGCTGCGTGATAGGGCTGTTTCGCCCACGACGCGTCTTTGGCATCGACGAGCTCGAGCCGGCGCCGGTCGACGACCTGCAGCGCGCCGCCAAGCTCGCCGAGCGCGACGAGGGCCGCCCAGCCTGAGTGCGCCGAGAGTCCGAACGCGATTCGCGCCGCGGCCACCATTTGGCCGAGATTGTAGCGCCCCGGTCGGGTCTAAGATCGAAGGGCGTATTACAGGAGACTGACGAGAAGTGATGAGAAAAAACGACCCGGCGCGACCGTTCGTCACCGGCGACATCGTGCGCCTGAAGTCCGGCGGGCCGCTGATGACCGTCGAGCGCTTCCTCGATTTCGTGGACCCGATCCAGGTGGAATGCCAGTGGTTCGCGAGCAAGAAGCTACAGAACGGCCGTTTTCCTCCGGCCGCCCTCGACCGCGTCGAGCAGGAAGCACGCGCGCACCGAAGATCCAAGCGGTCCTGATCGTCCAAGCGCCCAAGCCAACCGATCGCTAGAGTCCGTTTCAGGCGTTAACGTCGCGCTCACATGGCGGTTGAGGTAGCGACGATCGGTCCGGCCCGCACTGAGGCGCAGTACCAGCAGGTCCGCGCGCTGATGGCCGAGCTCTTCGCCTGGGACAGATCGGTGATGGATGAGATGGGCATGGACAGCCAGGCGCTTCTCGACTTCTATTACAGCGGCGGGGAAGAGGCGTACCCCGGCGTCTACGCGCCGCCCGAAGGTTGCCTGCTGGTGGCCGAGCATCTTGGCAAGATCGTGGGCTGCGTCGCGTTCCACCAGATGAGCGCCGACTCGTGCGAGATGAAGCGCCTCTACGTGACGCCGGAAGCGCGCGGCTTGCGCCTCGGCCAAAAGCTGATAGCGGTGCTTCTCGAGAAGGCTCGTGAAGCGGGTTATCGCCGCATGCTGCTCGAGACCACAACGTTCATGACGAAGGCGCAGGAGCTCTACGCGTCGTTCGGGTTTCGCCGCTGCGAACCGTACTACGCCATTCCCGCGGCCTTCACACAGCTTTCGGTGTTCATGGAACTCTCCCTCGGGCCAGCCAGTTGAAGCCGACGCTGGCACGCGGACTGACCCTCGTGCCGGCGGCGGCCGTCATCATCAGCAACGTCATCGGCACCGGTGTGTTCGTCAAGGCGCGGGTCATGACGTGCAACGTGGGCACGCCGTGGATGGTGCTGCTTGCTTATGCGCTCGCCGGGCTGCTGACACTCGCGGGAGCGCTGACGTTCGCCGAGATGAGCGCGATGATGCCGCGCTCCGGAGGCCACTACAACTTCATCGGCGCCGCTTTCGGAAGGGTGTGGGCTTTCCTCTACGGCTGGATGGAATTCCTCATCGATGGTGCCGCGGCCAACGCCGCCATCGCGATCGTGTTCGTGATCTTCTTCAACGATCTCCTCGGTGGCCGGCTCACGCCGGCCCAGTCGCAGTTGCTGACGCTTGCCACTCTGGTCGCGGTGACTGCCGTGACGCTCGCCTCCGCACACGCGAACGGCATCTTCGCCAGCGTGGTGACGGCGCTGAAGGTGCTGCTTCTCGTTGGCATCGGCGCCGCGGCGTTCCTGTATGGCGACGGGACCTGGAGCCACCTGGGCGCGAGCGGCGCGGCTGGCAGCTGCGAGGGTGTGGCCAGCAACGCGCGCCTGGGCGTCGCCGGATTCGGTGCTGCCGTAGTCGGCGCGCTGTGGAGCTACAACGGATGGGCGGTCGTGTGTTTCGTCGCGGAGGAGGTGCGCGATCCGTCGCGGACCCTGCCGCGCGCACTGATTGGCGCCAGCATCCTCATCATCGCCTTGTACCTGTTCATCAACGTCGGCTACTTCCATGTCCTCAGCCCGGAAGCGATCGCGAGCGTGCCTGAATCGAGCTCGGTGGCGGGGGAGGTGCTGGCGCGGTTGATGGGCGCCGCGGCCAGCTCAGTGATGGCGGCGGGCCTGATGCTGTGCTCGTTTGGCGCGCTCCATTCCGTCAGCCTGACGGGGTCGCGTCTGCCGTTCGCCATGGCTCGCGACGGCCTGCTGCCGCCCGGCCTCGCCGTCATTTCCAAGAGCAGCCGCGTCCCGAAGAACTCGATCCTGCTGATCGGCGCGTGTGCCATCGGCTTCGCGTTCTCCGGCACGTTCGACGTGATCACCGACATGATCGTGTTCTGCCTGCTGCTGTTCAACGGCCTCGGCGTGGCGTCCGTCTACGTCCTGCGCCGCAAGCTGCCCAACGCCGAACGCCCGTACCGAACCTGGGGTTATCCGGTGGTGCCCGCCTTGTTCCTGGTCGCGACGGCCTACCTCATGGCGAACACGCTCATGACAACTCCGGGCCGCGCCCTCGCCGGCGTCGGCATCGTGGCGCTGGGCCTGCCGATCTACGCCTGGTACTCCCGCAACCTGCCGCCAGCCAAACCCGAAGACTGGTTAGCCGCCAAACAGTAGCTGTCCCCGCGCTCAAGGCTTGCGCTGGCTCGTGGTCCCGAGGAGCTCAACGCTTGCGCGAGTCTGGCGTTTTCCCGAGGAGCTCAACGCTTGCGCCGCGACCGAGGGATCTCCAACTCGTTCCGGAACGAGTTTCCACAGCTTTTCCTCAGGCGCCCGGGGCGTACGGTAGGATCGCAACTCGATGGGCAAGCCGCGCATCTTCCTTGGATCGTCGGGAAAACAGGCGAAGTTGCTGAACGCGCTGACGCGGGGTCTCGAAGACATCGCCCAAGTCGATCCGTGGACGACGTCGTTCCATCCGGGGACGAGCACGCTGGAGCGCCTGGTCGAACTGACGCGCGAGGTCGACTTCGCCGCGTTCGTGTTCGCGAGCGACGACTGGACATCGACCGGGACGGCCGAGGCGCCGGCGGAAGCAGGACAGGCGTCGCCGCGCGACAACGTGGTGTTCGAGGCGGGCCTCTTTGGCGGTGTCCTCGGCATGCGGCGTACTTTTATCCTGCACGCGAATGGCGCCAAGCTGCCCAGCGATCTTCTTGGCCTCACCTGCGTTCGCTACAACGACACGACGGCCGCCGAAGTCAGAGCCCTCAACCAGAAGCTGCGGGACGCGATCGAGAACGAATGCCGCGCCACGAGCATCGAGGGCCTATGGTGGCAGTACTCGCTGTCGCAGCGCGGTCCGAACGAGCCGTCCGCCGTCAGCCTGCTGCGCATCTCGCGCGACAAGACCGGAGCGCTGGAGGTGAATGGCCGTTCCTGGCAGGAAGACGGCAGGCTCTCCGCGAGATATTGGAGTGAGGCGTCGAGAGAACGGAAGGAGCCGGCGGGCATCTTCTATTATTGGCACGGGGAACGTCCGCTCGACGAGGACGCGCCGCAACTCGAAGGTACCGGAGAGATCCGGCTCGAGTCGGCCGACCGCGGCACCGGCTTTTGGACAACCCGCGCCGACAAACAGCCGACGTTGAACGCGCGGACGTCTGGTATCTACGTGCGCGCCGATCCGGCGGACCTCGGCATTCTCGATGGTAGCGACGATCGACAGCGCGCGCAGCTACTTGCGGACCGCCTGAAGCAGTGGAAGTCGATCACGAATCCAGGCTCGTAGGACAAGGGAGTGAATGATGGCGGAAGCAACGAGCATGGGTGGTAATCCCATCAAAGTGGGAGTCATTGCGGAGCAGACCGGTCCGCTCTCGTTCGTCGGCCTGGCCAACGCCAACGTTGCGCGGATGGTCATCGACGACATCAACGCCAAGGGCGGGCTGCTGGGACGGCAGCTGAAGCTGTACCTCGAGGACGGCGCCACCGACGACGCTGCAGCGGCGGCTGCGGCGACCAAGCTGGTCCAGCAGGACCGAGTCGACGTCATCTTCGGCGGCATCTACAGTTCCACGCGCCAGGCCATCAAGGAGCCAGCGGTGGCGAAGGGCCGGACGCTTTACATCTACCCGGAGCAGTACGAAGGCCAGGAAGCGGATCCGCTCATCTTCTGCACCGGTCCGGTACCGGCACAGCAGCTCGATCCGTTCATCCCGTGGTTGATGCAGACGACCGGCGCGAAGCGCTTCTACCTGCCGTCGGCCGATTACATCTGGCCGCACGTCATGAACCAAAGGGTCCGCGAACTCGTCACGGTAGCCGGAGGCGCCGTCGTCGGCGAGGAGTACCACCCGATGGACCACATGGACTACGCCGCCACCGTCGAACGCATCGTGGCAAGCGGCGCCGACGTGGTTTTCAACACCATCGTGCCGCCCGGCGTCGGGCCGTTCTTCGAGGCGCTGCACAACGCGGGCTTCCAGGCGCGCGGCGGGCAACTGGTGTGCACTTACTTCGACGAGAACTTCCTGAACATGGTGCCAGCCACCCATGTGGAGGGCCTCTACGGCTGCCTCGATTACTACCAGGCGATCAGCGATCCCTTCAGCCAGAAGCTCCTCGCGCAATACGACTCGCTCTATTCCGGACACGCCAAGTTCACTGGCGGCGGCGCCTGCTCCGGCCTTTACCGTGGCCTGCGATTGTGGGCGGCGGCGGTGACCGAGGCAGGCTCGACGACGCAGGCCGATGTCGTGAAGGCGCTCGACCACGCTCGCATCGGCGAGGGCCCCGGCGGACCAGCCGAGATGGTGCCGGGCGAGCACCATGTGCGCATGCACATGTACATCGCGCAGGCGCGCAACGGCCGCTTCGAGGTGGTCAAGAGCCTTGGCGCGATCGACCCCAAGGAACAGCAAGTCGCGCCAACGTCGCGATAGAGCTCTAGCTGCGACGACTCGCCGGTACGTGACGAAGAAAGCTCCGAGTCTCCAGCAGCTTGCCCGCTACGCGATCGCGCGTAGCCTTTTCGCTCCGACCAGCCTGCCGCGAGCGATCACGCGCCTGGGCTTTCTCCAGGCGGACCCGATGCGGGCGCCCGCTCGCGCCCAGGACCTGATCCTCGCGCACCGCGTCAAGGGCTATCGCGCCGGCGATCTCGAACGCCGCTACCCGCGGCTCGCGATAGAAGAGGCGTACTTCGTCAACTACGGCTTCCTCCCGCGCGAGACCATGGCGCTCCTGTATCCACGCGACACTCGGCCGAGCTGGAACGCCAGGATGCGTGCGCGCGCCGACGAGGTGCTCGCGTTCGTGCGCGAGCGCGGCGCCACTCATCCCAGGGACGTGCACGCTCGGTTTGACCATGGCCGCATCGAGCGGTGGGGTGGCAACCTAAAAGTCGGCACGCACCTGCTGGAAGGACTTCATCATCACGGGCTGCTGCGCGTGGCACGGCGCGACGCCGGTATCCGGATCTACGAAGCGATCGAACACGCGCCGCAGGACAACAGTCCCGACGCCCGGCTTGCGCGCGCCGGTCGATTGGTGGACGCGGTGGTTCAGCTCTACGCTCCGCTGCCAGCGCGGAGCCTTGGCTATCTCTGCTACCTGCTGAGCTACGGCGCCCCGCATCTCGCCGCCGAGATCCGACAGGTTCAGGCGCAAGCCAAATCCCGCTACGGTCATGCTCAGGTGGATGGAATCCTTTGGTTCTGGCCGCAAGGCGAGAATCCCACCGCTCGCCGGCATCAGGTAGACGACCGCCTCCGGTTCCTCGCACCCTTTGACCCAGTCGTCTGGGACCGGCGACGTTTCCAGTTGTTCTGGGGCTGGGAATACAAGCTCGAGGCCTACGTGCCGGCCAGCAAGCGCCGCATGGGTCACTACGCGTTGCCAATGCTGTGGCGCGACCACGTTTTGGGCTGGGCCAACCTCAAGGTCGTCGCTGGTCGGTTGCAGCACGAGTTGGGTTTCGTCGGCGTGCAGCCGCGCGGCAAGGACTTTCGTTTGGCGCTCGACGAGGCATTGCACCACATGCACGAGTTTCTGGCGCTGTAGCGGCCCGACTGCCGATGATCGTCGGTTGAAAGCCCGAAGATCCCGCCATCCACTGAAGGCCTGCGCGTCATTGGCGGCCGGCGCTCGCGGCTCAGCGCGGCGTGTACGAGTGCAGGAAGAGAGCGATGCGGTCCCGCTGGTAGTGACCGTCAACGACGAACTCGTCCGAGTTCTTGACGCCCGCGAGTGAACCATCAGGATGCAACACCACCAGCATCGGAATGCCGGTGTCGTCGATGTCGCGCAGCCCGTATTCGGCCGCTAGATCGAGATTGCGGTCATAGTCGCCAACGCTGATGTTGAGCCGCAACAGAACGCTATCGGCGAGGGGCGCCAGTGTTTTGTCCGTTTCCAACAGGCGATCCAGGTCGCGACACCACGGGCACCAGTTGGCACCGAACATCAGGACGAGCGGCTTTTGCTCGACGCGGGCGCATTCCAGCATGCGGGTGATCTCGGCGCGTGCGTCGGCGACTTCGTCGTACGGCTGCCGCGCTTGCGTAACTGGTGACAACAACATGACCGCGCCAGCGGCGAGGCTGAACAGGGTGGCTCGCATGCGAGTGGGACGCTTTCGAGTCGCACAGAGTTGGGCTCTGGCCGGGTGCTCTTGAAATTCAAACTCGTTAGCCAGCGAAGGGATGGCGAATCCTTCGCTGCAGCGCAGGCGATGGAACGGCTCAGGAATACGGCAGAAAGACGGTGAACCGAGCGACACCGGGTGCTACGGTCGAAGGGAGAGCAACGACCATTGCCTGCTACCTGCAACCGCGGATGGACAATGGCGTCTGGCCCTGCCGACGTCCGCGACGCCGATTCCGCCGCGCCGACGCCGATCTGGGTACCGGCGCCCGGAGCCGTCTCGTCGTCCCAACTGACAGCTTTCATCGCGCATTGCGAGCGGGTGACGGGCCGCGCCATCGGCACCAGCGGCGAGCTCTACCGGCTCTCGGTGGTTGAGCCGCAGCGGTTCTGGGCGCTCTTCCTCGAATGGGCCGGGCTGCTCGTCGAGGGCGATCGCCTTCCGGTGCTTGCGGGCGGGAACGTGGAACATACCCGATTCTTCCCGGGCCTGCGCCTGAGCTACGCGGAGAACTTGCTCGCGTGTGCGGCCAGCGGCGATCTCGACCGGATTGCGGTCACTTCGATCGGGGCCAATGGGACGCGCGAGCGGCTCACCCGTGGCGAACTCCGGCGGCTCGTCCGCGGGTTCGCCGCCGCCCTTCGATCGCTCGGCGTCGCTCCCGGCGACCACGTGGTCAGCGTGCTGCGGAACGACGTCGGGTCGGTGGTGGCGGCGCTGGGTGTTGCGGCCGCCGGCGCGAGCTTTTCGAGTGCCGCACCCGAGATGGGCGTGCACAACGTGCTCAGCCGCTTCGCCCAGCTCGATCCCCTGGTGCTGGTGGTGAGTTCGATCGGGCAACCCCAGTTCGAGGCGGGCCGGCTGCGCGAGCTGGCGGCCGGGCTGCCGACGCTCCGCGCGATCGTCGTCATGGACGACAGCCCGCTCCCAACGGATCTGCCGGTGTCCGTCCACCGGGCCTCTGGACCAGCCGTCGACGAGGGGGAGTGGGAGCGATATCCGTTCAATCATCCGCTGCTCGTGCTGTTCTCCTCGGGGACGACGGGCCGGCCGAAGTGCATCGTCCATGGCGCGGGCGGGACTCTCCTCGAGCACGTGAAGGAGCACGTTCTGCACGGCGACCTGCGGGCGGGCGAAAAGCTCTTCTTCCACACCTCGACCGCCTGGATGATGTGGAACTGGCAACTCTCGGCGCTTGCCTGCGGCGCCGAGATCCTGCTCTACCACGGCCCGGTGATCGAACCCGAGACGCTGTGGCGCATCGCGGCCGAGGAGCGGGTAAGCGTGTTCGGCACGACTCCCGCGTACCTGCGCATGTGCCAGCGCGCGGGCTACTCGCCGCGGCGCCGGCTCGACCTCAGATCTCTGCGCTCGGTCATGTCCACGGGCGCGATCCTCTACGATGATCAATACGAGTGGTTCGCCGCCGACGTCGGGGCGATTCCGCTCCAGTCGATCTCCGGCGGCACCGAGATCGTCGGCTGCTTCGTGCTCGGCAACCCGAACCTTCCCGTCTATGCCGGCGAGGCACAGTGCCGGAGCTTTGGCCTGGACGTCCGCGCGATCGGGTCGGACGAGTCGGGCATCGGCGACCTCGTTTGCGCGTCTCCGTTTCCATCTCGCCCACTGGGCTTCCACGACGACCCGAAGGGCGAGCGGTTCCACGCCGCGTACTTCGAGCAACACCCGGACGTCTGGACGCACGGCGACCTGATCACGATCACCGAGCGCGGCACCGCGCGGATACACGGCCGCTCGGACGGGACGATGAACGTGCGTGGGATCCGGATTGGCCCCGCGGAGGTCTACCGCGTGCTCGGATCATTCGCCGAGATCGCCGAAGCGATGGTTGTTGAACAGCCGACGCCGGGGAGCGCGGAGGACTCGCGGATGGTGCTGCTGGTGGTGACCGCTCCCGGCCACACCCTCGACCTGCCGCTCCGCGCGCGCATCCGCACGGCGCTCGCCCGCAAGGCATCGTCGGCCCATGTGCCGGCCATGATCGTGGACGTGCCCGAGCTTCCTGTGACGCACAGCGGGAAGTACTCCGAAGTGGCGGCCACCGCGGTGCTTCGCGGCCGCGAGCCCGCGAACATCGGCGCGCTTCGAAATCCGGACTGCCTCCGCGCCATCGCCGATCGGGTCGCCGTCCACGACGTGGCCGCAGCTCAGGCGCTCGCCGCAGGCCCGTCTGGCGACGTCGAGCAGGAGGTGTCGCGCATCTGGGAGGCTGTGCTGGGCGACGCGGCCGGGCCCGACGACGACTTCTTCGAGTGCGGCGGCACCTCGCTCATGACCGCGCCGCTCTTTCAGCTAATCGCCGACCGCCTCGGGAGGCGGCTCCCGCTCTCGACGATCCTGCACGCACCGACCATCTCCTCGCTGGCCGCACTGCTTCGCGACAACTCCGACCAGGGCTGGGGGACGCTCGAGCTGCTGCGCGCCGGAAACTCGCAGCGACCGCTGTTCGCCGCACCGGGATTGTTCGGCGACCCGCTGCTGCTGCGGCCGCTGGCCGAGAGCATCGACGATGACCGAGCCGTGTACGGCCTGCGGGGGCGCGGCCTGATGGGAGGCGAGCTCCCTTTGGCGACGGTCGAGGAGATGGCGGCGGCGCAGATCGACGGCATCCGAAAGCTCCAGCCGCACGGGCCATATGCCCTGCTTGGCTATTCGCTCGGCGGCCCGGTCGTCGTCGAGATCGCGCGACGCTTGCTCGAGGAGGGCGAGCAGGTCGAGTTCCTTGGCATCGTGGACACCCACTCCAGCTGGGCCTGCCTTCCGGCGCGCGAGGTTGCCGCGCAGGCGCTTCAGGTGCCTATGAGATGGCCGAGGGCCTTCACCGCCGACCTGCGCCGAACGCTGCAACGCGGCCTGCAGCGGATCGGTGTCGTGTCCGGCGCGACCAGCGATCCGCACACCGCGCGCGTCCAGGCGGCCGGCCAGCGGGCGCTGGACGCGTACTGCCCACGCACGTATCCCGGCTCGATCGTGTACTTCCGCGCCGCGATCCCCAGCCTGCTACAAGCCGACGCAACGGCGGTCTGGCGGCGCGCCGCGGCAGAGCTCCTGGTAGAGACCGTCCCCGGCCATCACGACGAACTCGTCGGCCTGCACGCGCCCGACCTCGCCCGCGTTGTGAGCACGCACCTGCGAGCGCGACCGGCGGCGTAGGTTCGCGGCTGCAGCCCTGGCGGTCATTTTGTCCTAAGCTCGCGCCACACCAACACGCGCACATCGGGATAACCCAAAGATCAGAATGGAGGGAACCATGCGAAAGCTGGTCCTGGTCGGGTGTTTCTTTTTCGTGTCCGGATCGATCGCGCTTGCCGGACCGGTTGCCGTCCACTGGAACTGCTCGCCGCCGACGTCCGCGCAGAGCCTCGCCGCGGGCGATCCGGCCAATCACACCTTCACGATCGCGCAGATCAAGTGCACCGCCACCAAGGGTGAGCTCGCGGGCGTCAAGCAGCAGGAGGGCACCGGCACCGAATTCCACGACGTCGCGGGCACGGCGGACCATTTCCAGGGCGTGTTCGTCGAAACACTGGCGAGCGGCGACAAGGTGAGCTACACGTACAAGGGCACCGCGATGCTGAATGCCGCCGGCACGGGCTCAGCGAACAACACGTGGATGGCAGCCAGCGGTACCGGAAAGTTCAAAGGCATCAAGGCAAACGGCACTTGCAAGGCGACTGCGAACGCCGACAAGAGCGTTTCGTTCGACTGCGTGGGGACCTACTCGTTACCCAAGTAGGCGATCAGTAGACGTCGAGGTCGCGGCCCACGACCACCCGTCCCGCGTACCCCGACATTTCGTTGAGCAGCGTCGCCGGCGTGGACCGCCCCGCGTCGACCGCTGGCCGTAGCGTTATCGAGGCGTGGTAGAGGATCAGCAGGCGGGGCTTGGCTTTTGTTGCAAGCTCCGTCAGCTGCGCGGTCGTGGTGTGGAATTGCGCGGCGTAGGCCTGGAAGTCCGGCCGCTTGGCGAGCCAGTCCAACGTCAGCACTTCGTGGATCAACACATCGCACCCGTGGCAGGCGTCGATCGTCGCCTGGGTCGGGTTGGTGTCGCCCGAGATCACGATGCTGCGGTCCGCGGTGTCGAACCGGTAGCCGTAGCTCTCCATCGCGTGCTTGGTGGCGAACGCCGTGACAGTGACGTTCGCGTCTTTGTAGACGACGCCGGGCTTGATCTCGTGAGCGTTCACCGCATGACCGTCGCGCGTGGCCCCTTGCGTGTACAGGAGGCGATCCTTCATCCGGGTCTCGAAGTCGGCGCTGTAAGCCTGGAGAAGGTGATCGGCCATGCTGCGAATGCCTGCGGGCCCGAACACCTCGAGAGGCACGGGCCTGCCGATCACCCAGGGCGTGAGCATCAGGTCGGGAAACCCGACGGTGTGGTCGGAGTGAAGGTGAGTCACAAAGGCGACACGCAGGTTCACCGGTTCCAGCGCCTGGATTCCGCGCTCGACCGCTGCTGATTTCGCCCGCCGCACGACGCCGGCGCCGATATCTACTAAATACGGCGTGCCGTTCACGACGATCGCCGTTGCCGGTCCGGAACGATCGGGGTCGGCGCGAGGGTTGCCGGTGCCAAGCAGCACGACCTGAGTGCCACTCGTCGCCGGTGCCGGCTGTTGGGCCCCAGACTTCGACGCGATGAGAACAACCGAACCGATGACCGTTCCGCACAACGCGCGGAGCAATGCGCGACGCATGGGTAGCCCCCTTGACGTGGCATTCATGAAGCTCGACGCCGCCCAGCCGTGAACGCTTCGCACCACTGGCCGGCACTGTACACCTTGGATCAAATCGTGCACGCCTCGATTCAAAGTGTTAGAAACAATCGACGAATCGACCGGAGGCTCCACGATGTCCACGCCTCGTCAGCTCATCGCTCGCACGGCGATTGCCAGCCTTGTAGTGGCGGTCGCCGCATCCGAAAGCTTTGCGCAAGACAACATTTCGTACTCCGCAAGGCTCGACAACTTACAAACGCGCTTCTTTAGCGGGACGTTCGCGCGCAGCGTAGCCGTCGCGGGCGACACCGTTGCCATTGGTCACGTCACCGGGACCGTCGAAGGATCGAACCAACAGGGTGTTGTGTGGGTCTACGTTCGTCCAGCGCAGGGATGGGGCGCGAATCCGTCGTGGTCGGCACGCCTGCGTCCGCCAGATACAGCCAGTGAGTTCGGCCACGCCGTGGCGATAAGCGGCGACGTCATTTTCGTGTCCTCCGTGCGGGCCAACATTCCCCCTAGTTTCGACCGCACCAATGGAGCCGTCTTCGTGTACGTGAAGCCAGCGAGCGGCTGGTCGGGGACGCTGTTGCCAACGGCAACGCTGAGACCGCGCCGGACCAATCGTCGACTCCTCGACGACGAGTTCGGGCAAACGCTGGCGGTCCGCGACGACTTGGTCGTGGTCGGATCGACGCTAAGGGCCATCCACAACGGCGTGGACGCGAACGGTTCGGTCTTCGTCTTCCACAAGCCCACGGCCGGCTGGAGCGGCACGATCAACGAGATCGGTCGCCTCGATCCGCGACCCAGGGGCCTTTTCGGACCGTACTTCCTGGGGGCACAAATCACGGTCGGTCCAAAGACCATCGCGGTACTTTCGCAGTATCGGGGTTCCGGCATCCCCGATGTATTCCACTATGTCGATCTCTACTCTCGATCTGCTGGCACGGGGTGGAGACTCCCTCGACTGCCGATCGCGAGCGTTGCCATTCCTTGGCCCGCGAGTGTCAGTGGGCTGGCGATAGGTGGCGAGACACTGTACGTCGGAGAGTTCACACCCTCTCGCGTGCAGATTTTTGAAAAACCGCCAGGCGGCTGGGTCGACACCACCGACGACTCCGCCGTCGCGACGTTGCTACCCCCTGACTTACCGAATCTCGAAAGCTTTGGCGTGGGGCTCGCTGCACGCGGGCCGAA
Organism: uncultured Acidobacteriota bacterium; assembly: GCA_963720545.1. Lineage (GTDB taxonomy): Bacteria > Acidobacteriota > Vicinamibacteria > Fen-336 > Fen-336 > MFD01916-c6. The sequence continues at coordinate 23,658 of OY970399.1, forward strand.
CGTTTTCGTGAGCAGTTCGCAAGCGGCCAACGGCGAGTGGGTTGGACGGTCCGTCCACCACTTCAAGAGGCCCGCGGGCGGGTGGGCCGGTTACGTGCTGTCGTCGGGTGACCTCGTGCCGCCGGGAGGCGTCGATCCAAACACAGGCGCATACGGATCGGCTGTCGCGTATGACGGACGCACGATCGTGGTTGGCGAACCGGTTTTGGCTCGCGACTTCGTGTTCTGGGGTGCGGCACATGTCTTCGAGCGTGCGGCACCGGCGACTCCTTTGCGTTGACCTTTGGCCGGATGAACGTTGTCAGAGCGCCGGCCGAAATCAAACACGCGTACGCATCGGGAGGGAGTGATGATCCACCACGCCAGACAGACCTGTCTCGGCATCCTGGCGGTGGCGCTCGTTGCCATGCCCGCGGCGGCACAGATCCCCGCGTCCGCCTATCCCGCGCGCCGGGCAGCCGCGCTCTTGGCGATCCGCGGCGACCTGTTGATCGTGCCTGCGCGCGCGTCGTTCCTTGCCGACGACCAGCTCGGTTTCGTCCAGGCCGCCGACTTTCAGTACCTGACCGGGCTCGGCGAGCTGCTCGGCGCCGTGCTGGTGCTCGATGGCTCGACTTCAGAGTCGACGTTGTTCGTCCAGCCACGGAATCCGCTGCGCACCCGCGGCGACATCGCGCCTGACGTAGAGTCGGCACGTCGACTCGGACTGTCCGGCATCCTGACTGTGGACAGGCTCGAATCGTGGCTGCGGCAGCGTTTCGTCCGCGTGCCCTCAACTGTGTACGTCGCACCGACCGACGCGCGTGGCCCCGTCGCCGCACCGCTGCCAATGGCAGGATCCGTCGCTCGATGGCAGGCATGGCTCGCCTCGCTCGGCGCCGCCAGAGTCAAGCCTGCGATCGATGTGCTGCGGCCGCTGCGGGAGATCAAGGATGCCAGTGAGATCGCGGTGCTTCGCCAGGTCGGCCGCACCAGCGGCGAAGCATTCCTGGCGGGCTTGCGTGCGCTGGCGCCGCAGAAATGGCAACACGAGACCGAGCTCGCGGTCGTCAATGCCTGCCGCGCGGCGGGCGCGCGCGGCGTCTCGTTCTGGCCATGGACGATGAGTGGACCGAACGCGGACTTCCGTTCGCTCTGGAACAGCTTCCTGTCGTACGACCACGTGGATCGTCAGATGCGGGCAGGCGAGGTGGTGCGCGTGGACGTCGGCTGCCAGGTCGACCACTACATGGGCGACGTCGGCCGGACGGCCCCCGTCTCTGGCCACTTCACGCCGGGACAGCGCGAGGCCTGGGATCTGTTCATCGCCGGCTATCGAGCCGGACTCGCAATCATCAAGGACCACATGAGTGCGAAAACCGTTTACGACGCGGCGCTTGCTGAAGTGCGCCGGCGTGCGCCCGCACTCACAACGCTCGAAGGAAGACACGCCGCGGAAACGCTGCTGGGGCCACAAGGGACCGAAGCGTGGCAGTTGCACGGCGTCGGACTCGACGACGCCGAAGGGTTACCCGAGGTGCTCCGAGCGGGAATGGCCGTCGCCTACGAGTTGATGTTCACCGTTGACGGCGACGGCTTCTATCTCGAAGACATGATCGTGGTTACGAGCAGCGGCTACGAGGTCCTGACGACGGGTCTTCCATATACCGCGGACGAAATCGAGGCGGCGATGTCGACGGGCGGCACGCGCCGAGACAGGTAGCGCCGCGCTGACGTCGAGCGACGCGAGTCCGCCTTTGCCAAGGCTCCGGCGGACAGCCGCAGCGAGAAATCAGAGCGAAGGCTGGCGACCCAGAGAGGGAAAGCACCCTTTTCCATTCACCGTTCGTGGGCTAGTTAGTCATGGGGTAAGACCTGCTCGTGCGAGTGCTACTGCAGATTTGGAGGCGCGCCGTTCGCGAAGGAAACCACGGCAAACTGGGCCGCCGCAAGGCGCGGCCCTTCGGGTACTACCTCGACACAGAGGTAGTACGTTCCCATAGGCGCACGGTTCGTTCGTACGGAATACCAGAATTTTCGAAGGGGCTTACGTGAACCGTCCCAGTAGAGCCTCTCGCCGACTGCATGATCTTTGAACGCGGCGTCAAGAGGCTTTCCCCCGTATGCGTAGACCTGTTCCAGCAACTTGGGCATAGCGGCTTCGGGAACCGTGTTTTGATACGCGTCCTCCATCCGAGCACGAAGCTCCTTGTGACGCTCGGCTATTAGGTCGTTCACCAACCCGTCCGAAAACTGCCGAGCCTGAGCCAGATCGATCGCTTCACCAGCCTTTAGGTCGAACTTCGTGCATGCAAGCGCCCCCATGCCAATAAGGAGCGCCGCAAAGGTAGGTCTAAGGCGCAGCATCAGGCTGCAACATACCGCTGTTACGGGAACGGGGTCTACATTCCCCGAAAGGCGTTGACACTGGGCGCGTTGCTGGGGCCGACAATGGTGGCTATACGGAGAGGGAAGGATCCTTTTCCATACGTGTTTCGTGGCCTCGTGAAGGTCGCGTGAGAACGAGTTCATCGACGGCAAACCGAGAAACCGCTCCTTCTCCTTGTGGCTGCCCCGCAGAGCCTGAGCGATCCAATCAGCGACTTCCGCTGGGATCGAGACGCGATCTCTGAGGCCGGCGAACCCGATTACGATTAGGCTCCCATGGAGGTCTAGTGATGACGAACGTTGATCATCGCTGCGCTCCTGCTGCCGGCTGCCTTGACCGGTATCGCGCAGCAGCAGAGCGTGCGGACACGAGATGCAACGAGCACCGAACAGGCCGTTCAGCAGCAGGATCAGGAGCGGATTCGCGCGCAGATCAGTGCCGACGCCATCGCGCTTCGCCGAATCTATGCCGATGACTTTCTCGGCATCGGTCCGACCGGCGTCGTGCGCAACAAGACAGAGGTCATCGCTGACTTCACAGCGCATACCCTGACGTACCAATCCATTACCACCGCCGAGGTTCGCGTGCGCGTCTATGGAAATACCGCGGTGGAAACCGGTCGCTCCACGATGGTCGGACAGGATAGGGGCAAGGCCGTTCCGCGCGAAAATCGTTTCACGCGCGTCTGGGTCATGGCGGACGGGAGGTGGCAGCTGGTGGCTAATCACTATTCGCCGATGACCCCCCAATAGGGATCATGCGGTTTTGGCGTCTCCGACAACGCTGGAGATGAGGACTACGGGAAGGTCCTCGAACGAGCTATGGAAAAGGGATGGCGACCCCGACGGGATTTGAACCCGCGATCTTCGGCTTGAAAGGCCAACGTGCTAACCGCTGCACCACGGGGTCGTGGACTATGAGGAAAGAGCGGAAAGCGAGTTTATCAGGCGGCCCGATGGAGGGCTACCGCGCTGCGCTTGCGCTTCCTCTGTGCCGGAGCTTCCGCCGGCGCGACTTCCATCTGCGCGGTTGACTGGTCGGCGAGCCACAGCAGGCGCAGGAGTGCGGCTGAGGCGCTGGCAAGTAGTGCGAACGCGATGAATTGAAGAGCGAACATGTAAGTCATCCTCCGCGAGTGAGCGTACGGCCCATGGGTGCCCGGTTGGGTCCGAGGCACCTTCGCTTTATTTTCGCCTATCGCGAGGAATTATGCACTGGCTGCGCCTGATGGCGACTTGACCCCACCCAATAGGGCCACTACCTCGCCGCAGTACAAGATGATGGATACGGAGACTTCGAGCCAGATCGCCAAAACAATCAGGCCCTCGAGGGTGCCGTAGACGCCGTGCACCCTCGCGATGTTGCGGATGTAGTAGGCGAAGCCTGCTTTCGCCAGTTCCCAGAGGATCGTGGCGAGGAGAGCACCGCGCAGCGCGGCGCCGGCCGTCACCCAGCGGCGCGGGCCGAGGCGGTACAAGAGGAAGAAGAATACGAACGTAATGATGACCGGCAGCAGATACGCGACGAACCAACTCCAAAGTCCCTCGAAAAGGGTCGGCGCGATCGAGAACCGCCGCAGCGAGCCTTCGATGGCAGCGATCGCGGGTGTGATCGCCACGGTCATCAACATGGCGATGCCGACGACCAGCACGCCGGCGAGCGCCACCAGGTTGCCGCTCGCGATGTTGCGGCCTGGCACTTCGAACACGGTCTCGAGCGCGCCGAAGAGCGAAACGAAGATGCGCCGCGAGGTCCATGCGAGCAGGATGATCGCCGGCCAGGTGAAGCGGGTGGAGTTCTCGATGAAGCCGCGCAGCGTCTGCAGCGAGTTCGGGTCCATGTGGATGACGACGCCGCGCAGCAGGTACATGGTCGCGTCGTAGACCGACTGGTTCTTCGGGCCGAGGAAGCGCATAGCCGGCCGACACCATGAAGGCGAGCATCGGCAGCAGCGAAAGCAGCGTGTAGTAGGCGACGGCCGCCGCGCGATCCGGACCCTTGTGCTGCTGGAAGCGCATGAAGGCGCGCCAGGCGACGCGCCCGATATTGCGGATCACGCGCGCTTTCGCTCAGTCACGGGGCCGAGTCTATAGTCGAGAAACCGCATGGAGTACAAGGACTACTACAAAGTGCTCGGCCTTTCCAAGGGTGCGAGCGACAAGGAAATCAAGGCGGCGTTCCGGAAGCTTGCCCGCAAGTACCACCCCGACGTGAATCCGGGAGACAAGGCGGCCGAGGCGCGCTTCAAGGAGATCAGCGAGGCGAACGAGGTTCTCTCCGACAAGGCGAAGCGCCAGAAGTACGACCAGCTCGGCGCCGACTGGCGCAACTACGAGAACGCGCCGGGCGGTTATCCCGGTGGCGCCACTCGCGTGCAATGGGAGGGCGACTTCGGCGACGAGGGCGGCGGCGGGTTTTCCGACTTCTTCCGCACCTTCTTCACCGGCGCGGCTCGTGGTGGTGGTGGCGGCGGCAGCTCGTTCGAGGACATGCTGCGCGGAGCGGCGTCGCGTCAGCGTCAGCAGCAGCCAGTCGATGCGCAGATCGACGTCGATGTGACGCTCGAGGAACTGGTGGCGGGAACCAGCCGCACCGTGCGTATCGGCGACGACAAGAAGGCCCGCACCATCGACGTGAAGATTCCCGCCGGGCTACGCGAAGGATCGCGGGTGCGCGTCGGCGGGGAAGGCCACGGCCAGGCCGGCGCCAAGGGCGACCTCTATCTCGTGGTGCATGTCCTGCCGCACCCGGCCTTCGAGGTGGCGGGCGACGACCTCGTCTCGAGCTTCACCGTGCCGCTCTCGACGGCAGTCCTCGGCGGCGAGGCGCAAGTGGCGACGCTCGACGGCACCCTTGGCATCAAGGTGCCTCCCGGCAGCCCGGTGGGGCGGACCTTTCGCCTGCGCGACAAGGGCCTGCCCAAGCGCGGTGGCGGCCGCGGCGACCTGCGAAGCAAGCTCGGCGTCGAGATCCCGGGAAGCCTCACCGAGAAGGAGCGGGAGCTCTTCGAACAGTTGAAAGGCCTGGGGCGCTAGCGTCGGGCGTTACGGGCATCACAGGCCCGCAAAGTTCCCTTGAAAATCCCCGGCGCTTCGCTATATTGCACAGCGACGACCCCCCTTGTCTACGTACCTTTGGAGGCAGCTAAGAGATGAAGAGCAGAGTTGCAGCGGCCCTTTTCGCGCCCCTGGCCGTGGCGCTTCTGGCCGTTCCGGCCGCCGCCCAGTCGAAGCGGGTATCCGTCGCGGTCATGGATTTCGACTACGGCACCGTCAACAACTGGTGGGGCCAGTACGACATCGGCAAGGGCATGGCCGACCAGGTCGTGGACGAGCTGGTGAACGAGGGCACCTTCCGCGTCATCGAGCGCAAGAAGCTCGACACCATCCTCGCCGAGCAGGACTTCGCCGGCAGCGACCGCGCCGACCCGAGCGCCGCCAAGCTCGCCAAGGTGGGCAAGGTGCTGGGCGTCAAGTACATCATCTCCGGCTCCATCACCAAGTTCGGCGGTGAAGAGAAGAACATCGGCGGCGGCGGGTTCGGCGGCCGGTTCCTCGGCGGCGCCGGGGTCAAGAAGGCGAAGACCGAAGTCACGCTGACCGCGCGCATGATCGACGCCACCACCGGCGAGATCGTGATGTCGAGCAAGGGCGAGGGCCTGTCCACCAAGGGCGGCGGGCTCAAGCTCGGCGCCATCGGCGGCGGCGTCGGCGGCGGCTTCAGCATGAGCTCCGACAACTACCGCGACAGCGCGATTGGCGAGGCCCAGGAGAAGGCCTGTGCCGACCTCGTGGCCAAGTTCGTCGCCAAGGCGGGCCGCCTCGAGAACTAGTTCGCCGCCAGTCTGGTAACTTCATGGGCCGCGGGGCTGTTCACCGCGGCCCTTTTTCATGCCCTCGACTCCGCTACTCACGGTCGCGAACCAGCTCACCATCTCGCGCATGGCGCTCACGCCGGTGCTGGTGCTGTTCATCTTCAACGGCCAGTTCAAGTGGGCGTTCTGGACCTTCGTCGCCGCCGGCCTCACCGATGCGCTCGACGGCGCCATCGCGCGCTTCGGCAACCAGCGCACGTCGCTTGGCGCCATGCTCGACCCGGTCGCCGACAAGCTGCTGCTGTCGTCGTCGTTCCTGGTGCTCACCTGGGCCGACGTGGTGGTGCGCAAGATCCCCGTGTGGCTCACGGTCACGGCTCTGAGCCGCGACGCGATCATCCTCATCAGCGTCGCCGTCATCAACCTGGCGTTGGGCCACCGCCTGTTCCTGCCGTCGCTGCTCGGCAAGGTGTGCACCTTCCTGCAGGTCGCGACCGCGGCGCTCGTGATCTACGCGAACGCCTTCGGCCTGCGCGACGGAATTCTGGCGCCGCTCTACTGGGTCACCGCCTTTGTCACCACCACGTCCGCCATTCACTACGTGTACCTCGCCTCCACCAGCCGCGAGGGGACGCCGTCGTGAGCGAGTCCGTGCGGTCTCGTGCTTCCCGTTGGCGCGGCGCGCTGCTCATCGCTGCCTTCGCAGCGCTGGTGCTGCTCCTCTACCTGCTGCGTGACATCGCGACACCGTTCTTCCTCGCCTTTGCGCTCGCGTACCTGCTGAACCCGGCGGCCAACCGGCTCGAGGGCTTGTTCGCGCGGCTGCTGCCGTCGCGCGGCCTGTTCGCGAAGGTTCACCCGCGCAGCCTCGCCGTTGCCGTCCTCGCGTTCGTGGCGCTGCTCGTGTTCCTGGCGGTGGTGCTGTTCGTGATCCCGGCGCTCTACAACCAGCTGGCCGAGGCGGTGGCGAAGCTGCCCGACTACCTCAACAGCCTGCGCACCCGCCTCGATCCGATGATCGAACGGCTCAACATGCGTTTCCCGCAGGAGAGCGCCGAGGTGCGCACGCGCTTCCAGGAGCTGGTGCGCACGCACGTGCTCGACGTCGGCAAGCGCGTCTCCGACCTGCTCGGAGCCACCTTCGTCAGCGCCTTCACGCTGCTGCTCGCCATGCTGCACCTGCTGATCGTGCCGGTGTTCGGCATCTTCCTGCTGTTCGACATGAACCACATCAAGGACGGCGCCGTCGACTGGGTGCCGCCGCGCCACCGCGACTACGTGGCGACGCGGCTCGCGCAGGTGGACACGGTGCTTGGCGCCTTCGTGCGCGGGCTCGTCACAGTGTGCGCGATCATGGGCACGATCTACGCCGTCGGCTTCACTTTCATCGGCGTGCCGATGGGGCTGCTGGTGGGCGTTGCCGTCGGCTTCTTCAACGTGGTGCCGTTCATGTCGTACGCGCTCGGCATGCCGCTGGCGCTCCTGCTCTCGTGGCTCGACGACCAGAACCCGCAGCGGCTGCTGGCGATCTTCGCCATCTGCTCGGTGGGCCAGTTCGTCGAGGCCAACTGGATCACGCCCAAGGTGGTGGGTGACAAGCTCGGCGTGCACGCGGTCATCATCCTGATTTCGGTGCTCATCGGCGGCAGCCTGTTCGGCGTGCTCGGCATGCTCCTGGCACTGCCGGCGACCGCGGCGCTGTCGGTCTTCTGGCCCGACATCGAAGACGCGTACCGGCGCAGCCGGTTCTACCGGGGCGCCGCCGACTAGGCCTTGAGCGCGGCCGCGAAGTAGGTGAGGGTGCGCTTCAGCCCTTCGTCGAGCGGCACTGTCGGCTCCCAGCCGAGGATCGTGCGGGCGCGGGTGATGTCGGGCTGGCGGATGCGCGGGTCGTCGATCGGCAGCGGGCGCTGTTCCACCCGCGACTTCGAACCGGTGAGCGCGATGATGCGGTCGGCCAACTGGCGGATCGTCAGCTCTTCGGGGTTGCCGATGTTGACGGGGTCGCTCTCCGCCGATTCCATCAGGCGCACGATGCCCTCGACCAGGTCGGAGACGTAGCAGAGGCTGCGCGTCTGGCTGCCGTCGCCGAACACCGTCACCGGTTCGCCGCGCAGGGCCTGGGTGAAGAACGCCGGAATCGCACGGCCGTCCTGCAGGCGCATGCGCGGGCCGTAGGTGTTGAAGATGCGCACGATTCGCGTCGCGACGCCGTGGAAGCGGTGGTACGCCATGGTCATCGCTTCGGAGAAGCGCTTGGCCTCGTCGTACACGCCGCGCGGACCCACCGGGTTGACGTTGCCCCAGTAGTCCTCCTTCTGCGGGTGCACCAGCGGATCGCCGTAGACCTCGGAAGTCGAGGCGATCAGGAAGCGCGCGCCCTTGGCCTTGGCGAGGCCCAGGGTGTTGTGGGTGCCGAGGCTGCCGACCTTGAGCGTCTGGATCGGCACGCGCAGGTAGTCGATGGGCGAGGCCGGCGAGGCGAAATGATAAATGCGGTCGATCGGCCCATCGAGATAGATGTAGTTGGTGACGTCGTGCTTGATGAAGCGGAAGTCGCTGCCGGCGAGGTGTTGGATGTTGGCCGGGTCGCCGGTGATGAAGTTGTCCATGCCGATCACCTGATGGCCGCGCGCCACCAGGTAATCGCAGAGGTGCGAGCCGATGAAGCCGGCGGCGCCGGTGACGAGCACCCGCTGGCGCGAGGCGGACTCAGTAGGCATGGTGTTGTCCGAACCCCCTGAAGAGAGTGAGGATGAGGATCTTCATGTCCAGCACCAGCGACCAGTTCTCGATGTAGTAGAGGTCGTACTCGATGCGCTTCTCGATCGAGGTGTTGCCGCGCCACCCGTGCACCTGCGCCCAGCCGGTGATGCCCGTCTTCACACGGTGGCGCAGCATGTACTGTGGAATCTTCTCCTTGAACTCCTGGACGAAGGGTGGCCGCTCCGGGCGCGGGCCCACCAGACTCATGTCACCGAGCACCACGTTGATGAGCTGCGGGAACTCGTCCACGTTGTACTTGCGGAGCCACGCGCCGATCGTGGTGCGGCGCGGGTCGTCCGCGGTCGCCCACACCGGCCCGGTTTCCTTCTCGGCGTCGTGGCTCATCGAGCGGAATTTCCACATCATGAAGGTCTTGCCGTCGAGGCTCATGCGCTCCTGGCGGAAGAACACCGGGCCCGGCCCGCCCTTGAGGCGGATGAGCACGGCGATCACCGCGAACGGAACCGCCAGCAGCAGCAGCAGGGCGGTGCCGAGCACGATGTCCATGGCCCGTTTCGCAAGGCTGTACCACCCGCGCAGCGGCACCTCGTTGAGCGCCACGATCGGCACGCCGTCTAGGTCCTCGAGGCTCGCCCGCAGCGTCGCGTATTGCAGCAGGTCGGGCACCACGCGCACGTCCACGTACTCGTTCGTCACCAGGCGGATGAGGTCGAGGAGCCGGCCGTGGTCCTCGAGCGGCAGGGCGACGTAGATCTGGTCGACACCATGCTCCGCGATGACGCGCGAGGTGTCGGCGAAGCCGCCGAGGATCGGCAGGCTGGTGCCTGTGTGCGGTGTGTCGTCCACGAAACCGACGACACGGTAGCCGAGGTCGCGGTGCGCCACCAGCTTGTCGGCCACCGTGCGGCCCAGCTCGCCGGCACCGGCCACCAGCACCCGCGTGGTGTTGTAGCCCGCCGCCCACAGCCGCTCGAGGTAACGCCGCAGCGAGTAGCGGCCGAGCGTCAGGGCCGCGACGTCGAGAACGAAGAACAGGACGAACACGGCCTGGCTGTACTCCCAGAGCGGCGCCACATCCGGGCCGAAGCGGTGATAGACGCGCACGTACAACGTGAAGGCAAGGAGCGCCGCGGCGCCGAGCGCCACGCTGAAAACGATCGCGAACAGCTCGTCGACGCGGCTGCGCGTGCGCTTGATCTGGTAGAGGCCGTGGAAATAGAGGATGGCGGGCCACGCCAGCACGATCACGGGCACCAGCAGCAGGTAGCGCGACAGCTCCGGGACGCCCTTGGTGACCGGCAGCAAGGCCGTGATGAAGGGTGCCTCGAAGCGCAGGATGTAGGCGAGGAGCCACGCGAGCACCGTGGACACGAGGTCCACGACCACGAAGATGGTGACGATGCGGCTCGTCTGAAACCTCAGCATTTGGAGTCGGCGAACGCCCGGAAACGGGCCTCGAACACGGGCACGTCGAACTGCTCGGCCCGCGCGCGTAACGCCACCGGGTCGAATTGTAGCCGGTCCAGCCGTTCCACCGTTTGCCGCAGCGCCTGCGGGGTTGCCTCGCGAAACACCAGGCCGGTCTCGTCCTCGACCACACTCTCCGGGCCGCCGCCCTCGCCAAACACCACCGCAGGGCGAGCGCAGGCCATCGCCTCCAGCGGCACGATGCCGAAGTCTTCGACGCTCGCCATGATGACGGCGCGGCAGCCGCGGTAAGCGTCGCGCAGGCGCACGTCGTCGAGATAGCCGGTGAACTCCGCCTCGCTCGGCGCCATGCGCCGCAGGCGCGCTTCCTCGGCGGGCGTGCCCTTGCCGACAATCTTCAGCCTGCGGCCGGTGCCGCGGTACGCCTCGAGGATGAGCTCGGTGCGCTTGTACGGCACGAGTGCCGTGACCACCAGGTCGTAGTCGCCAGGTGGCGAGCCGTCCGGCGTGAAGAATGCGGCGTCGACCGGCGGCTCGATCACCTCAGCCGTGCGCTGGTAGTAGCGCTGGATGCGCGCCGCAACGTACTTGCTGTTGGCGACGAAATGGTGCACGCGGTTCGCGGTCGCCGCGTCCCAGCGACGCAGCGCCGCCGCCACCGGCCGCGCCACCGCGCGCGTCAGTGGTCCAGCACGTTCCGAGCCGAAGTAGTCGTCGAAGCGGTCCCACACGTAGCGCATCGGCGTGTGGCAATAGCAGATGTGCACGGCGCCCGGCGCCACCTTGACGCTCTTGACGACGCAGTGCGAGCTGGAGATGACGAGGCGGTAGGGCGACATGTCCATGGTCGCGACCGCGGCGGGGAAGAGCGGCAGGTAGCTGCGGTAGCGGCTCGCGGCCTTGGGCAGGTGCTGCACGAAGGTGGTGCGGATGTCGCGCGCCTCGAGGTCGGGCGTGAGCGCGCCCGGCACCCGCAGCAGTGTGTGGATCGGCGCCGCGGGGTAGAGGCGCGCGAGCGAGCGCAGCACCTTCTCGCCACCGCGCATGCCGGTGAGCCAGTCGTGGACCAGGGCGGCGGCGCGAGGTTCGCTCACGCCGCCTGTTCTAGCCTATGTGCCGCTGCGGCCGTGAACCCTAGCGGCCGAACAGGTAGCGGACGCCGAGCTGCACTTCGCGGCCCGAGAAGAACTCGGTCGGCTTGCCGAAGTCGGCGCCCGAGACGTTGGTCACGTTGAGGACGTTGTCGGTGTTGAAGACGTTGAAGGCTTCGGCGAGCACCGAGAGGGAGTTGCGCCCGGCGACCTTGAACACCTTCTCGAGGCGCAGGTCGAGGTTGCGGAACGCCTTGGTGCGGAAGTTGTTGCGCGGCACGGCGGTGTCGCGCTGGTCCACCAGGCCGTCGCCGTCGAGGTCCTGGATGCCGCGCGGGTTGAAGGCGAGACCGCTGCGCCACACGAAGATGCCGGAGAGGTTGATGTCGAGCGGCAGCGTGACCACTCCGCTCGCGACCAGGTTGTGCGGCACCGACTGGTTCGACGGGCCGAAGTCTTTCTCGGGGTTGTTGTTGTCGCTGAAGGTCGAGCCGACGTTGCCCGAGAGCAGGTTGTCCTTGGCGCTCGAGTAGGTGTACGACACGAGGAACGCGTACCGCTTGCTGTAGCGCTTCTGCAGCGCCACGGCGACGCCGTCGTATTCGATGCGGCCTTCGTACCCCACCTGGTCGATGCGGGGGCCGCCGTCCGTCGTCTTGCCGAAGTTGGGATCGCCCTGCTGCGCCGGGAACAGGTTGACGATGCGCCGCGTCAACAGGTCCTTGCTGCGGCGGTGCACGTAGGTGGCCGAGATGCCGATGTCGTCGGTCAGCTTCTGGTCGATGCCCACCGTGAAGGCGTTGGTCACCGGGGTCTTGTCCTCGCTGTAGCGCGAGATCGAGCGGCTGCCGCTCAACGGCCCGCGCGGGAAGAACGAGAGCACGCGGTTGCCGAGGATCGAGCCGCCGGGGACGTCGAAGAACTCGAAGTCGGTGCCGGCGTAGGTGGTCTCGAGCCGCTGAATCGCCTGCGCAGGCGTCAGGCCGCTGAGGCTCTGGATGTTGTCGGCGGTGACCACCGGCGGCGCGCCGGGGTTCGGCACCGCGATGCCGAGCAGCTTGTAGAGCGCCAACGGATCGTTGCGCAGGTCGCTCGCGAACCTGGCGTAGAGCGGGTTCTCCGCGGGCGAGCGCAGACCGCCGCCGATGGGGAAGCCGGAGGTGATGACGAGGTCGATGAGCGTGTCGGTGTAGTCCGAGCCGAGCCGCGGCAGCGCCACGTCGAACGCCGACGTCGAGAAGATGCCGCCCTTCTCGGGCACCGTGGCGGCCGCGGTCAGCAGGTTGCGGTCGTTGAAGCGGCCCCAGTTCGCCTTCAGGATGGTGCTCTGCTTGCCGCTCAGGTCATAGGCGAAGCCGAGGCGCGGACCGAAGTTGTCGGTGTCGCCGCTGAACAGGCTGGAGCGGTCGTAGCGCAGGCCGCCGTTCACGGTGAGGCGGTCGTTGACCTTGAGGCGGTCCTGCACGAAACCGCCCCAGGTCTTGTCCTTGATGTCCACGTCGAGCGTCTGGCCCGGGGGCGGGAACGCGAGGAAGAAGCGCGCCGCCGACTGCTGGAAGCCGAGGCGCTGGAAGAGCGCGGCATTGTCGGCGGCCGCGGTCGGCGAGAGGAAGGCGCCGGAGTACTCGACGTCGTTGACGACGCTGTCGGAGCCGTCCACCGCCACGCTGCTCCAGTCCCAGCCGGCCTTCAGCTCGTGGTTGCCGCCGAAGCCGCTCTTCACCCACGAGAGGTTCTGCGCCAGCTCGAAGTTGCGGGTGTTGCGCACGTTGGTACCGCCGAACGGCGCGCCCGTCTGCAGGAAGCCGCTCGCGAGCAGCAGCAGCAGCGGCTCGGCGCGCTCGGTGCGGTCGAGGTTCTGGCCGACCTTGCCCTTGATGAAGGTGGCCGAGCTCTCGAGGAACACCTGCGGCGAGAGGATGGCGGTGTGGCGCAGGATCCCGCTGTTGGCCTTGCGGGTGGCGTCGGCCGCCGCGCTCGGCAGTGCGACGGTGCCGGACACCGGCGAGCTGATGGCGCCCGAGCGGTCCTCGTCGCTGCGGTTCAGCTGCAGGAACAGGCGGTTGTTCGAGTTGAGGTTGTAGTCGAACTTCAGCATGCCGTTGAAGCGGTCGGTCTTGGGGGCGATGCCGAAGTCCTCGGCGCCGCCAGGCGTTGCGATGCCGCTCTTGACGAAGTCGGGGATGGTCGCCTGGTTGATGTTGACGCCGCGCTTTTCGTCGAGCAGCTCGAAGGTGCCGAAGAAGAACGCCTTGTCCTTCTTGATGGGGCCGCCGAGGCTGGCGCCGTACTGGTAGCGGCTCAGCTCGGGCGGATCCTGGTCGGGCACGTTCGACGAGTCGAACGAGTCGTTGCGCGCGAACAGGAACGCGCTGCCCTGGAACAGGTTGCTGCCGGAGCGCGTGACGATGTTGGCGACGCCGCCCTGGGCGCGGCCGAACTGCGCCTCGTAGCCGGTGGTGATGACCTCGAATTCCTGGATCGAGTCCTGGGTGTAGCGAATGAACGGGCCGCCGTTCAGGGGATCGTTGTTGTTGCCGCCGTCCACGAGGTAGGAGGTTGCCGAGGCGCGCTCGCCGAACACCGACACCTGGTCGAGGGCGCCGCCCTGCTGGTCGCCGCTCACCGGCGTCGCGCCGGGCACGAGGCGGACGAGGTCCACGAACTCGCGGCCGTTCAGTGGCAGCGAGTCGATGGTCTGCTGGGTGATGCGGTTCGCGACGGCGGAGCGCTCGACGTCGATGACCGGCGCCGACGACACCACGTCCACCGCTTCCTCGACGCCCGCCGGCGACAGGCCGAACTCGACGCGCGTGTCGGCATCGATCGCCACTTCGACGCCGCGCTTCGTCTGGCGGCCGAAGCCGGCACTCTCGGCGCTCACTTCATAGCGGCCGGGCGGCAGCGAGGCGAAGCGGTAGGTGCCTTCGTCGCTGGTCGTGGCCTTGCGGCCGTCCGTGGGCAGGTTGCCGCCGCGCACCGTCACGCTGGCGCCGCTCAGCACCGCACCGCTCGAGTCGCGCACCGTGCCGGCGATGGTGCCGGTGATCTGCGCGCTCGCGCCAGGGATGAAACTCAGGGACAGGGCCACTGCGGCCAGGGCGGTCAACAATCGTTGCATTGGACAGGCGCCTCCGTTGGGGCGGATTCTCCACTGCGCATGACGAACGTGCAACGGCAATGCGTCAGCGGTGCTCCAAACTATTGTTCGAGGAACTGGAGCAAGTCGCGCGCGAAGCGCTGCGGCTCTTCCCAGTGGAGCGCATGGCCGGTGTCCGGGTAGACGATGAGGCGCGAGCCGGCGATGCCGGCGAGCAACCCGTCCTGGTCGGCGCGCGTCAACATCGCGTCCTTGTCGCCCCACACCAGGAGCGTCTTCGCCTTGATGCGCGCGAGCCGCGGACCGGGCTCGCTGCCGCCGAAGTCTCGGCCCAGCTCGTTCCAGACCCGTGCCGGCACACGCAGCACCTCGCCGATCATCGTCTCGAGGAACAGCGGCGGCAGCGGCTTCCAGGCGGTGCCGGCCTGGAAGTCGCGCGCGAACGCCTCGGGCACCGGGTCCTTGATGCTCGCGAACATCTGGCTCAACTCGGACGGCGTCTCCTCCTTGCGCGGGCCGCCGGGTCCGGAACCGACCAGCACCAGCCGCGTGATCCGCCGGCCGGCATCGGCGTCGTTCTGCGCCACCTCCTGCGCCACGAAGCTGCCGAGCGAGTGGCCGACCAGGCACACGTCCTTCATGTCCTGTTCGGCGATGAGGTCGCTGATGTCCTGCGCCATGTCCTTGCGGCTGAACCCGGTCGCCGGCTTGTCGCTCAGGCCATGCCCGCGCAAGGTGACGGCATAGACGCGGTACTTCGCCGGCAGCGACGGCAGCACCAGGTCCCACGAATGCCACGAGTCACCGACGCCGTGCAGCAGCACCACCTTCGGCCCGGCGGGATCGCCCTGGGTGACGACGTGCAGGGTGATGCCCGACTTCAGCTTCACCATGGACGCCGTTTGCGGAGCGGCGGCGTCCGCCGGCGCCGCGGCCGCCACGATCAGGGCCAATGCGGCTGCGAGAAAAACTCTGGTCTTGCTTGGCTTTGGCGTTGTCATGCGACGGTCTGGTTCTCCTTGCTCATTGGCAGTCCCAGCGCCTGCTGGTAGCTGCGGCGAATTCCCGTGACCGAGCGCTCCCAGCTGAAGTGCCGGGCCCTCGCGAATCCGCGCTCCACGAGCCGTGCGCGCAAGCCCGCGTCCTCGAGCACCGACGCGACGCCGTTCGCGATGCTTTCGATGCTCTCCGGCTCGATCAGCACCGCGGCGTCGCCCACCACTTCGGGCAGCGACGAGGTGTTGGAGGTGACGACCGGCGTGCCGCACGCCATCGCCTCGAGCGGCGGCAGGCCGAAGCCCTCGTAGAGCGACGGGAACGCGAACACGTCGGCGAGACGGTAGAGCGCCGCCAATGTCGGGTCGGGGACGAAGCCGAAGAAGCGCACGTCGCGGCGGATGCCCTCCGTCTCCACCAGGCGGCGCAGCGACACGAAGCCGCCGGCCTCCTCGCCGATGACGATGAGCTTGAGGTCGTCCATGCCCGCGCGCTTTTTGACTAGCGCGAATGCCGACACCAGCCGCGCCAGGTTCTTGTGCGGCTTGATGTTGCCGACGAACAGCACGAAGCGGCCGTGGATCTGGTAGCGCTCGCGCACCTGCGCGAGTTCCTCGTCGCCCGGCGCCACCAGCAGCGACTCGTCGATGGCGTTCGCGATCACCGAGATGCGGCCGGGGTCGGTCTTTGGAAAGAAGTGCAGGATGTCGTTGCGCGACGCCTCGGAGACGGTGAGGATGCGCCGCGCCGAACGCGTCGCATGGCCGATCATGTAGCGGGCGTAGGTATGCGCGACCCGGTTCGGCAGGTACTGCGGGAAGCGCAGGTGGATACAGTCGTGGATCGTCACCACCGACGGCGCCGGGCAGCGCAGCGGCAGGACGTAGTGCGGCGAGTGGAAGAGCTCGGCGCCCAGCTTGCGCAGGTGGCGCGGGATGGTGAGCTGCTCCTCGATGCTGTAGCCGCGCGCGCTCTCGACGATCGGCACGAAGTTCTCGCCGAGCACCCGGATTTCCGCCTCCTCGGGCGGCTCGCACAGGATGAAGTAGGTGGTGGCGTTGTCGATGCGCGCGAGATGGCGCACCAGGTTGCGCACGTACGTGCCGATTCCGTAATCGCGCCATTTGCGCGCGTCGATCGCGATGCGGGCCACGGGCGATTCTAGATCGTGCCGCCTAGGCCCTGGGCAGCGGACCGCCGAGCGCCAGCCGCCGCAGCTGCGGGGAGCGCTCGCGAAAGCCGCGCAGCAGCAGGTGGACCCGCAGCGCGAGGCTCGCGATGAGGCCGTTGTGCTTGGCGTAATACCGCAGGTGCGCCTGGTGATAGGCGAGCCGGGCGAACTCCGGCGCGTGTGCCACGCTGCGGCCGCCGTGGTGGGTGACGTGCGCCTCGGGCACGAACGCGAGCCGGAAGCCGGCACGCCGCAGCCGCAGGCACAGGTCGGCATCTTCCTCATAAAGGAAGAAGCGCTCGTCGAAGCCGCCGAGCTGACGAACCGCGGCCGTGCGCACCATGAGGCAGGACCCCGACAGCCAGTCGGGCTCGAACCAGTTCGCGGTCTCCGCCTCGAGCGCCGCGAGCGCCACCGGGTCGCGGCGGCGCAGGTCGCGCATCCGCTGCCGCTGGCGCCGCTCGGCAAGCGGTGTCAGGTCCGGGCCGAACGAGAGCTGGATCGTGCCGTCGGTCTCGATCGTCTTCGGGCCGACGGCGGCCACGTCGGGCCGCTTCACGAGCACGTCGATGAGCGCCGAGAAGGCACCGGGCGCCGCTTCCGTGTCGGGGTTGAGGAACAGGACATACGGGACGTCGCCGACTGCCTCGAGCCCCTGGTTGCACGCGGCAGCAAAGCCGAGGTTCGCGTCGTTGCTCAGCACAACAGCTTCGGGCCACGACTGGCGGGCGAGCTCCACCGTATCGTCGCCGCTGGCGTTATCGACGATCACGACGCGCAGGCCGATCGACGCTTCGGTTTCGAGCGCGCGCAGGCACGCCTCGATCACCGGCGAGGAGTGGTGGGTGACGACCACGACGCCGAGCGTCTTCGTCGGGCTGATTGTCGTCATGGCTGCCCCGGCCCGGCGGCGTCGCGCAAGGCGGCAAGCGTCTGCGCCGCGCAGGTATCCCATGAGAACGACCGCGCCAGCTCAGGGCCGCGCAGCGCGAGAGACGCGCGCAGCTCGGCGTCGTCGAGCACTCTCGCGAGTGTTTCCGCCAGGCGCTGCGGCTGCGACGCATCGGCGACGAGCGCGGCCGAGGCGAAGAGGTCGGTGAGCGGGCGATCCTGGGAGACGACCAGCGGAAGGCCTGCCGCCAGCGCCTCGAGGGCCGGCAGGCCGAAGCCCTCATAGCGCGACAGGTAGATGGCGGCGGTTGCCGTCGCCAGCAGCGACTCGCGGCCCCCGTCGTCGATGAAGCCGTCGAACCGCACGGCGTCCTCGATGCCGAGCGCGCGCGCCTGCGCTTCGCCGTCCCAGCGCGGGTGGGTGCGGTTGTCGCCGACGACGTGCAGGCGGAAGTCGCGGCCCTGACGCCGCAACAGCGCGCAGGCGGCGAGGAGCTCCGGCATGCGCCGCCGGTTGAACAAGCTGCCAACGCTGAGGAGCACCGGAGGCCCGGCCTGCGGCGGGGGCTCGCGGTGCTTTGCCACCGCTTCGGCTGCGGGTGCGATCACGCGCGTCTTCGCCGCCGCTTTGGGAAAGCGGCGCGCGATCTCCTCCTTCATGAACTGAGACAGCGTCAGCACCAGCGTCGAGGCGCGGATGCTCGCGCCCACGAGAGTTCGGCGGCGCAGCCCCTCGCGCCACGTGAAGTCGTCGGGCACCGCGAAGAAAGACAGGTCGTGGACCGCCGTGACGCGCGGCAGCTTCGCAAAGACGGGACAGGAGAAAGCCGGCGAGAAGAACACGTCGAGCCCGGCCGTGCGCAGCGCCCGGGGAAGCCGCACCTGCTCGAACCAGGTGCCGCGGCGTGCGGGCAGCGAGACGACGCTCGCGCCGCGCGCGTGCCATGGGGCGAGGTCGGCGGCGGGCGCGTTCGTGAACAGGGTCAGCTGCAGTTCGCGATCGGCGCTCCATCGCGACAAGAGCGCCGCCAGATAGCGGCCAGTGCCCGTGGGCCGCGGGCCGAGTTCGCGCGCGTCGATGCCGATGCGCAAGGCTATCGGCCCAGCGTCAGCGGCCTGCGACCCGCCTGTAAAAGGCGAGGGTCTGCGCGGCGGCGATGTCCCAATCGAACGCGCGGCTGCGCGCGAGGCCGGCTTCGCGCATCTGCGCAGCGAGCGTGCGGTCGTTGAGGATGCGCTCGATGCCGCGCGCAATCGTGGACACATCCAGCGGGTTCACGAGCACCGCGGCGCCGCCCGCCACCTCCTCGAGCGCCGAGCCGGCGGAGCAGACGACCGGCAGCCCCGCGGCCATCGCCTCGGCCACAGGCAGGCCGAACCCCTCCTCGAACGACGGCAGCACCAGGGCGGCGGACGCGGCCATCAGGGCGCGGATCTCGCGCGTCTCGAGATAGCCGGTGGCATGGATGCGGGGCGAAGCGATGACGCCACCCGAGGCCCAGTGGCTGCCGGGCCCGACCAGGATGAGCGGCGGCACCTTGGTGCCGCGATGCGCGAGCCCCATGTACGCGATCGACAGGTTCACGAGGTTCTTGCGCTTCTCTTCGCTGCCGACGTAAAGGAGGGCGCCACGCGGCAGGCTGTGGCGGCGCAGCACTCGCTCCACTTCCTCCGGTGTCGCCGGCTCGCGGTAGGCGGGATCGACGCCGTTCGGGATCACCGCGATTTTCTCGGCGGGCACCGACAGCAACAAGCGCGTCTCGGCCGCGGTGTATTCGGAGGGGCAGATGATGCCGTCCGCGCGGCGCGCGTGCTCGCGCACCAGCGGCGCATAGTCGCGGCGGATCTCGGCGTCGGTGAGGTCCGGGTGCTTGAAGAAGAACAGGTCGTGGATGGTGATGATGTGCTTCGCGCGGCGCCCGGGAACGATGAGCGGGTGCGGCGAGTGGATGAGGTCGAGCGAGGCGCCCACCAGCCGGTCGAGGCGCGGCCGGCCGAACCGGTTCCAGGCGTAGTTCAGCGCCTTCACCGGCAGCTGGCGATCCACCACCTTGACGTTCGGCGGCCAGTTGGTCGAGCCCCGGTAGCGGTCCTTGTAGGACGCCGTGAAATAGAAGAAATGGTCGCTCGGACTCTGCAGCGGCAGGCGCTCGGCAAGGGCCATGACATAGGCCCCGACCCCCGTCGGCTTCGACAGCGCGGGCCGCAGGTCGAGGGCGATGTTCATGACGGCGCTGATGTTACCGCACGAGCGAAAACCGGCCTGAGCCACGCGCCCGGTTCACGGACGCAGCCGCCGGACGGGTAAAATCGGCGCCTTCCAATCCCTCGGGAGGGTGCTTGAGGCTGGCCGTCGTCGGTAGCGGATATGTCGGACTGGTGGTGGGCGCGTGCTTCGCCGACTACGGCAATGACGTGACCTGCGTCGACGCCGATGCGCGCAAGATCCAGGCGCTGCGCGGCGGCCAGATCCCGATCTACGAACCCGGCCTGCAGGAGATGGTGCAACGCAACGCCGCGGAGGATCGGCTCCAGTTCACCACCGACCTGGCCGAGGCGGTCCGCTCCGCCGAGATCATCTTCATCGCGGTGGGTACGCCGCAGGACGAAGACGGCTCCGCCGACCTGCGCCACGTGCTGGCGGTTGCCGACGGCATCGGCAAGGCCATGAACGAGCCGAAGATCGTGATCAACAAGAGCACCGTCCCGGTGGGCACGGCGCGGCTCGTGAAGGAACGCATCCAGTCGCTCACCAGGCACACGGTATCGGTCGTCTCGAACCCGGAGTTCCTGAAGGAAGGCGCCGCCATCGACGACTTCATCCGGCCCGACCGGGTGGTGATCGGCACCGACGAGCCGAAGACGGAAGCGGTGCTGCGGCGGCTGTACGGCCCGTTCGTGCGCACCGGCCACCCGATCCTGGTCATGGATCCGCTCTCGGCCGAGCTCACCAAGTACGCGGCGAACGCGATGCTCGCGACGCGCATTTCCTTCATGAACGACATCGCGGCGCTCTGCGACAAGGTCGGCGCCGACGTCGCGGCGGTGCGCAACGGCATGGGCTCCGACTCGCGCATCGGGCCGTCGTTCCTGTTCCCGGGGGTCGGCTACGGCGGCTCGTGCTTCCCCAAGGACGTGAAGGCGCTCGTCAGCATGGGCCGCCACGCCGGCACCATGATGAACGTGGCGGAGGCGGTGGAAAAGACCAACGAGCGGCAGAAGCACGCGCTGGTGCCGCGGGTGGCAGCGCATTTCGGCGGCAGCCTGAAGGGGCGCCAGATTGCCGTGTGGGGCCTGGCGTTCAAGCCGAAGACGGACGACATGCGTGAGGCGCCCTCGCTGGTCACGATCGACGGCCTGCTGGCGCAGGGCGCGCAGGTCGCGGCGTACGACCCGAAGGCAATGGCCGCGGCGAAGACCCTGCTGGGCGAAAAGATTCGCCTCGTCGCGCGTGGCTTCGACGCGCTGCGGGGCGCCGACGCGCTGCTGGTGCTCACCGAGTGGCCGGAATTTCGCGAGCCCGATTTCGGGCGGATGAAGGAGTTGATGAAGACCCCTGTGATCTTCGACGGCCGCAACCTCTATAACCCCGCGGAGCTGCGCGGCCTTGGCTTCCACTACGAAGGGATGGGCCGGCGATGAGGGTGCTCGTCACCGGCGGTGCCGGCTATATCGGCAGCCACACCGTGCGCGAGCTGCTGGACGACGGCCACGAGGTCACGATCCTCGACGACCTCTCTGCCGGGCACCGCTACAGCGTGCCGGCGGCGGCGCGCCTCGTCGAGGGCGATATCGCCAACCGCAGGGTGGTGGACGAGGCGATGGACGGCGCCGCCGTGGTCTTCCATTTCGCCGGCCTCCTGAGCGTGGGCGAGTCGGTGCGCGAACCCGGCAAGTACTACCGCGCCAACGTCGCGAGCGCCCTGACGCTGCTCGAGAGCATGCGCGAGAAGGGCACGAGCAAGTTCGTGTTCAGTTCGAGCTGCGCCACCTACGGCATGCCGGTCACCGTGCCGATGGACGAGAGCCATCCGCAGGATCCGATCAATCCCTACGGCGCCAGCAAGCTGGTCTTCGAGCGGGTCCTTCAGGACTACGCACGCGCCGGCAAGCTGCGCGCGGTCGCCTTGCGCTACTTCAACGCCGCGGGCTGCCACCCGGACGGCACGCTCGGCGAGGACCATGCCCCCGAGGAGCACCTCATACCGCTCGCGATCGACGCGGCACTTGGGCGGCGGCCGCCGCTCACCGTGTTCGGCGAGGACTACGACACGCCCGACGGCACCTGCATCCGCGACTACATCCACGTGAGCGACCTGGCGCGCGCGCACGTCCTGGCCCTCGGCGTGCTCGACAAGGGCGAGCCCTTCGAGGCTTTCAACCTCGGCACCGAAACCGGCACCTCGGTGCGCGAGGTCATCGACTCGGTCGCCCGCGTCTCGGGCCGCACCGTGCCCTTTGGCGTCGGTCCGCGCCGGCCGGGCGACCCGCCGCGGCTGGTGGCCGCGGCCACCCGGTCGCGCTCGCGCCTGGGCTTCGCGCCGCGCTTCGACACCATCGACGCGATCGTGGAAACCGCCTGGAAGTGGCGCGAGGGCCACCCGGGCGGCTACCATGCCGACAGGAGATGAGGAAATAGCGGCCACGGTACGGGCTCCGCGCACCGGACCGGAAGCCCCCCGGCAACAGCGCCCGAAGCTGCGGCGCGTCGGATCGGTGTGGAGCGAGCTGCAGCACGGGTCCGCCGACCTGCGGCGCCTGTTCGCATACACCCGCCCCTACCGCTCGCGCCTCTACCTTTCCTGGATCGCGACCATCGGCTTCGCGGCCTCGTCGGCGCTGCTCGTCTCGCGCATCAAGCCGATCTTCGACGAAGTCCTGATCCAGAGGGTCAACGTCGAGTGGATCGCGGCCAGCGTTCTGGGCCTCTACCTCGTGAAAGGGATCTGCTCGTACTTTTCGACGACGCTCGTGGCCTCGGCCGGCCAGCGCGCGGTGGCCGACCTGCGCAACGCGCTCTACGAGCACGTCCTCAACCAGTCGTTCACGGTGCTGGCGCGAACCACCACCGGTTCGCTGATGAGCCATGTCACCCAGGACGTGGAGCGCATCCAGAGCGCCGTCTCGGAGATGGCGGGCGACCTGCTCAAGGAAGGCCTGACGATCGTCGGCCTGCTGATCGTGCTCTTCTGGATGGACTGGCGGCTGGCGCTCTTCTCGCTCATCGGCATGCCGCTCGCCTACCACCCGCTGGTGCAGCTCGGGCGCAAGCTGCGTTCTTCCAGCGAGACCTCGCTGCGGCGCTGGCGCGACATCTCGGAGATCCTGCAGGAGACGATCTCCGGTTTTCGCGTCGTCAAGGCGTTCGGCATGGAAGGCTTCGAGATCGACCGCTTCCGCCGCGCCAGCGTGCGGCTGCTGAACGTCAACATGCGCATCACCCGCGCTTCCGCCATCCTGCCGCCGGTGATGGAGTTCGTCGGCGGCCTGGCGCTCGTGAGCGCCCTCTTCTACGGCAGCACCGCCATCCAGCAGGGCCGGCTCACCACCGGCGCCTTCACCGCGTTCCTCGCGGCGCTCTTCAACCTGTACACCCCGATCAAGCGGCTGTCGCGCGTGAACGCCACCCTGCAGGCGGCGCTCGCGGCCGGCTCGCGCATCTTCGAGGTGCTCGACACCCACCAGGAGATTCGCGAGGTGGCGGAGCCCGTGCAGCTGCCGCGCCTGCGCGAGCAGATCGAGTACTGCAGCGTCGGCTTCTCCTACGCCGACGGCGGCGGCGCGGTGCTCCGCCGCATCAGCTTCGCCGCGCGGCACGGCGAGGTGGTGGCGATCGTCGGCACCAGCGGCGCCGGCAAGACGACGCTCGTGAACCTGCTGCCGCGCTTCTACGACGTCACCGAGGGCGCCGTGAAGGTGGACGGGGTGGACATCCGCAGCGCCTCGCTGCGCAGCCTGCGCGACCAGATCGGCCTGGTGACGCAGGAGACGATCCTGTTCAACGACACGGTGCGCGCCAACATCGCCTACGGCCTGCGCGACATCGACGAGGCGCAGGTGGAAACCGCGGCGCGCGCGGCCTTCGCCCACGACTTCATCCTCGACCTGCCGCGCCGCTACGACACCGCCATCGGCGAGCGCGGCAGCCGCCTGTCGCTGGGCCAGCGCCAGCGCATCGCGATCGCCCGCGCCATCCTCAAGAACCCGCCGATCCTGATCCTCGACGAGGCCACCTCGGCGCTCGACTCGGAATCGGAGCGCTGGGTGCAGGAGGCGCTCTCGAACCTCATCAAGGGCCGCACCACGCTCGTGATCGCGCACCGCCTCGCGACCGTGCGCAACGCCGACCGCATCCTGGTGCTGGACGGCGGCGAGATCCGCGAGACCGGCACCCACGAGGAGCTGCTGCGCAAGCCCCACGGCATCTACAGCCGCCTCTATGAACTGCAGTTCGCACCCGAGGACCCGGCGCTTTGACCGCGTCCATGACCGGCTTCGGCCACGCGACCGTCGAGCACGAGGGCGTGCGCGCCGAGGCCACCGTGCGCAGCCTCAACCACCGCTTCCTCGAGGTGAGCTTTCGCGGCACGCGCAACCTCGCGTCGGTCGAACAGGAGGTGCGCGCCGCGGTGCAGAAGCGCCTGCAGCGCGGCCGCGTCGAGGTGAGCGTGTCGTGGGAGCGGCGCGGCGGCGGCGAACAGGACGTGCACATCGCGAACGGCATCGTCGCCGGCCTCGCGGCGCGCAGCGCCGAGATCCGCAACCAGTACGGCATCGCCGGCGAGCTGACGATCGGCGACGTGCTGCGCTTTCCGGGTGCCGTCGAGGCGGGAGCGGAGGGCCAGTTGGATGACGCCACGCGCGAAGCGGCGCTCGCCCTCATCACCGCGGCGCTCGACCAGGCCGCGGTGATGCGGCGGGACGAGGGCCGCCGTATCGAGGCGGTGCTGCGCACCCTCATCGCGAACATCGAGACCGCGGCGGCGCAGATCGCAACCCTCGACGGCACCGGCCGCGAGGAGCGGCGTGCGCTGCTGCGCACGCGCGTACAGGAAGTGCTCGACGCGAGCCAGCTGCAGGACGGCCGCGCGTACGCGGAGGTGGCGAAGCTGGTGGAGAAAGCCGACATCAGCGAGGAGCTGGCGCGGCTCTCGGCGCACGCGGCGGCCGCGCGCGAGGCGCTCGGCGGCAACGAGGCGTGCGGCAAGCGGCTCGACTTCCTGGCGCAGGAACTGGGCCGCGAGGCGAACACTGTGGCGAGCAAGGCCGCGAGCCTGCTGGTGGTGCACGCGGCGGTCGCCCTCAAGACGGAGATCGAAAGGTTCAGGGAACAGGTGCAGAACGTTGAGTGAGTTCACGCCCCAGGTGTTCGTCATGTCGGCGCCGTCGGGAGCGGGGAAGTCGACGATCCTCGGCGGCCTGCTGGCCTCGGTGCGCGACCTGCGTTTCTCGGTGTCGCACACCACCCGCCGCCCGCGGCAGGGGGAACAGGCCGGCATCAACTACCACTTCATCGACGAGACCGAGTTCCAGAGCCGCGTCGCGGCCAATCGCTTCCTCGAGTGGGCGCGGGTGCACGAGGCGTTCTACGGCACGAGCCTCGAGGAACTCGAGGCGGCGCGGCTGGCCGGCGCCGACATCCTGCTGGACGTCGACGTGCAGGGCGCGGCCCAGGTGCGTGCCCGCATTCCCGACATCACCTCCGTCTTCATCCTGCCGCCGTCCTACGCCGTGCTCGAGGCGCGGCTGCGGCGCCGCGGCGACGACAGCGAAGAGACGATCGCGAAGCGCCTGGAGCGGGCGGCCGAAGAGGTGCGCCACTACGGGGAGTACGACTACGTGCTGGTGAACGACGACCTCGACTGGTGCGTTTCCGCCTTCCGCGCCGTCATCGAGGCATCCCGCCACCGGACGGCAAGACAGGACGAGCTCGCAAGGAGTATCATTGACAGCTTCGAGAAAAGGCAGGGGTCATGAGCGAATTGTCGTATCTTGTTCTTCCCAAAGAAGTTGAAAGCAAGTTCCGTTTCATCACGGTGGCCGCACAGCGCGCCAAGCAGGTTCAGGCCGGCGCCAAGCCGCGGGTAGACGCCCGCAGCCGCAAGCCCACGCGCATCGCCATGCAGGAAGTGCTGGCCAACGCCGTTTCGTGGGAGATGGTCGAAGCTCCCCAGACGGTACCGATCGTCCCGGAGTAACACCCCGTGGCTCGCGTCGTCCTCGGCGTCAGCGGAGGGATCGGCGCTTACCGGGCGGCCGAGGTGCTGCGCGAACTGCAGCGCCGCGGCCATGACGTTCGCGTGGTGATGACCGCGAACGCCGCACGCTTCGTTTCCCCCATGACCTTCGAGGCGCTGTCGCGCCAGCCAGTGTTCCTCGACGCTTTCGCGCTCGGCGCCGATGCCTCGATGCGCCACATCTCGTTCGCCGACGAAGCCGACGTCCTGCTGGTGGCACCCGCCACCGCCAACATCCTCGGCAAGTTCGCCAACGGCATCGCCGACGATGCGCTGACCACGCTGTACCTCGCGACCAAGGCGCCGGTGGTGGTGGCACCCGCCATGAACGTCAACATGTTCGAGCACCCGGCGGTGATCGCGAACCTCGCCACGCTGCGCGCACGCGGCGTGGCGGTGGTGGAGCCCGGCGAGGGCTATCTCGCGTGCGGCTGGCTCGGCAAGGGCCGGCTCGCCGACGTGAAGGAGATCGCAAACGGCGCGGAGGCGGCGCTCGGCGGCGCCATCGCGCAACCGCCACGGGACCTCGACGGCGTGTCGGTGCTCGTGACCGCCGGACCGACCGTCGAAGACCTCGACCCGGTGCGCTTCCTCTCGAACCGCTCCTCGGGTCGCATGGGGTACGCCGTGGCCGAAGCCGCGCGCGACCGCGGCGCCCGCGTGGCGCTCGTCAGCGGGCCCACGAGCCTCGAGGTGCCGGGCGGCATCGAGTTCACTGCCGTGCGTTCCGCGGTGGAGATGGAGGCGGCGGTGCGAGCGCTCGCAGACCGCGCCGACGTGGTGGTGATGGCGGCTGCCGTCTCCGACTACAGGCCCGAGACCGTTGCGAAGGAGAAGCTGAAGAAGGGCCAAGGTGACGCCGACGCCGACGCGGCGCTGCGGCTGGTGCGCAACCCCGACATCCTCGCCGGCCTCGGCGCCGCCAAGGCCGGGCGCTTCCTCGTCGGCTTCGCGGCCGAGACGAACAACGTACTCGAGCATGCCGCCGACAAGCTGCGGCGCAAGGGGCTCGACCTGATCGTTGCCAACGACGTCTCGGCGGGCGACCGGGGCTTTGCCGCGCCCGACAATGCCGCGGTGCTCCTCGATGCTTCCGGCGGACGCCTGAGCGTGCCCCTCGTCTCGAAGCGCGAGCTGGCGGAGCGGATCTGGGACAAGGTGGTGGCGCTGCGCGCCGTGCGCACGCCGCAGGGAGCGTCGTGAACCAGGACGAGCTGCGCTCGTGAACCAGGACGAACTGCGCGCCGACCTGGCCGAGCACGCGAAGTTTTTCGGCGAACTGACGGAGATGGGCGCGCCGCGCATCGCGCCGCCCGCGCGAACCACACCGGCCGTGCAGCCTGCAACAGCGGCGCGTACCGCGCCTGTTGCGGTTGCGGCCGCCGCACAGGCCGATGCCCTCACGGCGGTGCGGACAGACCTCGGCGACTGCACGCGCTGCAAGCTCAGCGGCACTCGCAAGAACATCGTCTTCGGCCAGGGCAACCCCGCCGCGCGCCTGATGTTCGTGGGCGAGGCGCCGGGCGCCGACGAGGACGAGCAGGGCCTCGCGTTCGTCGGCCGCGCCGGCAAGCTGCTCACCGACATCATCGCCGCGATGGGCTACACGCGCGACGACGTCTACATCGCCAACATCCTCAAGTGCCGGCCGCCGGGCAACCGCAATCCCGAGCCCGACGAGATCGGCTCCTGCCAGCCGTTCCTCGAGCGCCAGATCGACGCGATCAAGCCCGAGGTGCTGGTGGGCCTCGGCAAGTTCCCGGGACAGTGGCTGCTGCGCACCACCGACCCGATCTCGAGGATCCGCGGCGTGCTGGGCGAGTACCGCGGCATCAAGGTGATGCCCACGTATCATCCGGCCTACCTGCTGCGCAACCCGGCCGCGAAGAAGGACGTGTGGAAGGACATGAAGGTCGTCATGTCCTTGCTGCAGGGCTAGCGTCCGGTCCTTCCCGGGCCTGCGGCGACCGTAGATTGAAGCCATGAGCGCGGCGCAGCCCGAGGAGTCCGTGTCGGTGGCGGTGCCGCTGCCGGTGCAGGGGCCCTTCGACTACTCGCTGCCGCCCGGCATGGCGGCGCCGGGACGCGGCTGCCGGGTTCGCGTGCCGTTCGGCCCGCGCAAGCTCGTCGGCGTCGTCACCACGCGACACTCGGGGGACCCTCCTGCCGGCGCGCTGAAGCCGATCCTCGACGTCCTCGACGAGCGCCCCCTGGTTTCCGAGTCGCTCCTCGATCTCGCGGAGTTCGTCTCCGACCACTACCTGGCGCCCATCGGCGAGTGCTACCGGCTCGTGCTGCCGTTCCACGGCCTGGCCCGTCGCGGCAAGACCACAGCGGCTCGCGAGGTGCAGCGGGCAGTGCTGGTGACGGACGGCGGCGAGCCGCCTGGCAAGCCGCCGGGCGCAGCTCAGGCGCGCGTCCTCGCGGCGCTGCGCAGCGCCGGCGGCTCGATGAGCGTCGCCGATCTCGCTCGCGACGACAGTGCGGCACGCGGTGCTTTGCAGCGGCTCGCGGCGAAGGGCCTCGTGCGGCTCGAGAGCGAACGCGTCATGCGCTCCCCGGCGGTGCTGGCCGGCGAAGGGAAAGCGCCGTTCACGGCTACCGCGGAACAGTTGCAGGCTGTGGAGGCGATCGCGGCCGGCCTCGCGTCGAACGCATTCGCGCCGTTCCTGCTACACGGCGTCACCGGCAGCGGCAAGACCGAGGTCTACTTCCGCGCCGCCGAGCTGGCACTCGCCGCTGGCCGGGGCGTCCTCATCCTGGTCCCCGAGATAGCGCTCACGCCGTTCCTGGTGCGCGCCGCGAAGCACCGCTTCGGCGATTCGGTGGCGGTGCTGCACAGCGAGCTGTCGATGGGCGAACGGTACGACCAGTGGTGGATGATCCGCGAAGGCCAGAGCCGCGTGGTCGTGGGCGCTCGTTCGGCGGTGTTCGCACCCATCCCGAACCTCGGGCTCATCTGCGTTGACGAAGAGCATGAGAGCGCCTACAAACAGGAAGAGAACCCGCGCTATCACGGCCGCGACCTCGCAGTGGCGCGCGCGCAAATGGAGAAGGCGGTGGTGGTGCTGGGTTCGGCGACGCCTTCGGTCGAGTCCTACGACAACGCGGCGAAGGGCAAGTACACAGAAACTCACACTCAAGCAGCGCGCCGGCGCCTCGGGCCTGCCGGCAGTGTCGATCGTGGACCGCCGTGCCGCGGCGAAGGCTGGTGACGACCAGTTCCTGACCAGGCCGCTCCGCGAAGCGCTCGAAGCGCGGCTCTCCCGCAAGGAACAGTCTTTGCTGCTCCTCAACCGCCGCGGCTTCGCCACGAGCCTGCTGTGCCGCGAGTGCGGCGTGCAGCTCAACTGCCAGAACTGTTCAGTGCTGCTCGCCATCCACCACGGCGGCGCGCGCGCGATGTGCCACTACTGTGGCTTCGAGTGCCAGACCCCGCAGAGCTGCGGCGCCTGCAAGGGCTCGTACATGAAGCTCTCCGGCTATGGCACCGAGCAGCTCGCCGAGATCGTCTCGCGCTCGTATCCGCAGGCACGAATCGCGCGCCTCGACCGCGACGTGGTGCGCCGCCGCGGCGAGCTCGCGAAGTTGCTGCGCGCCTTCGAGCTGGGCGAAACCGACATCCTCGTGGGCACGCAGATGATCGCCAAGGGCCACGACTTCCCGCGCGTCACCCTGGTCGGCGTCGTCGATGCCGATGTTGGGCTCGGCATGCCCGACTTCCGCGCAGCCGAACGCACCTTCCAGCTGCTCACCCAGGTCGCCGGCCGCGCCGGGCGCCAGGACCTCGCCGGCGAGGTGATCCTGCAGTCGCACATGCCCGACCACTACGCGCTGCAGTTCGCGCTCGAGCAGGACTACGAGGGCTTCTTCGCGCGCGAGATCGAGCACCGCGCCACCATGGCCTATCCGCCGCGCGCCGCCCTCATCAACCTGGTGTTCGCCGCCCGCAAGGCGCAGGACGCGCAGGAGCACTCGGCCTTCGTCGCGCGCGAGCTGCGCGCGCAGGCCAACCGCCGCTTCATGGTGCTGGGCCCGGCGCGCGCCCCGCTGGCGCGGCTGCGGCAAGACCATCGCTTCCAGATCCTGTTGAAGGGTTCGCGCGCGCCGATGCGCGAGGCGGTGAAGCGGGTGCTGGTGGCGCGCTTCGGGGCGCAGCGCTGGCCCGGCGTCACGGTAGACGTCGACCCGATCAGCGTGATGTGAAGAGTTCGCGGAACAGCGCGCCGGCGTCGTGCCAGTTGAGCAGGAACGGGCTGGGCAGGAACGAGACCACGAACACGGCGAGGCCGAAGAGCGCCACCAGCGGGCGGCCGCGGCCGATGGGGGAGTACTCGTCGATTGCGCGCGGGTGGCGGAAGCCGAGGATGCGCATCAGTACGACCCAAAGGATGAAGGTCGGCCCGAACCACAGGATCATCGCGATCGCCGCCCACCAGACTGCCCTCGAGATCTTCTCGGCGCGGCTGCCGAAGAGCGCGTGGGTGACGTGGCCACCGTCGAGCTGGCCCACCGGCATCAGGTTGAGGGCGGTCACCAGCAAGCCGAACCAGGCGGCGAGCCAGAACGGGCCCGCGAGCGTCACCGTGCCGGCGGGCGCGGGACGCAGCAGCGCGAACGCCCACTGCATCAGCAGCGGCTCGCCGAAGGTGATGCCGCCCTCCATGGCCTGCGCCTGCGCCAGCGGAATGAAGCGCGCCTCGTGAACGCCGAGCCACAGCACCGGCAGCAGTGCCACGAATCCGGCGAGCGGGCCGGCGATGCCGATGTCGAACAGCGCCTTGCGGTTGGGAAACGGGCTGCGGATGCGGATGACGGCGCCGAAGGTCCCTATGAAGCTGAGGGGCAGCCAGGGTGCCGCCCAGCTGAAGGCAACCGGAATCCAGGGCGAGGGGATGAAGAAGGGCAGGGTCGCGTCCACTCGGTAGTAGCGGCAGGCGAGGTAGTGGCC
This sequence comes from uncultured Acidobacteriota bacterium, assembly GCA_963720545.1. Taxonomy (GTDB): domain Bacteria; phylum Acidobacteriota; class Vicinamibacteria; order Fen-336; family Fen-336; genus MFD01916-c6. The sequence continues at coordinate 54,432 of OY970399.1, forward strand.
CATCTCGTGGCAGAAAAGGATCGGGATGAGGCCGAGGGCGAGGTGGAAGCCGGACGACCACTGGCCGTCGAGCCTGCCGGCGAACACGACCGACACGATCGTGAGGATGAACAGCACGGCGTGACGGCCGTACCGCTGCCACGTCAAGGGGAGCGCCGCTTACTGGGGGAGCTGCTGGAGGTCTTTGCCGGGCTTGAAGCGGATGGTGCGCCCCGGCGGGATGCGCACCTCCTTGCCGGTGCGCGGGTTGCGGCCGATGCCGCGCTTCCGCGGCTTCACCTGGAACACGCCGAACCCCCGCAATTCGATCCGCTCGCCACGCATCATCGACGCCTTCATCGCATCGAGAACCGCCTCGACCGCATGCTCGGCGCGCACCTTGGTGATGTCCGCGGCGCGCGAAACCTCGTTGATGATGTCCATCTTGATCATGGGGGACTGGCGCTCCTTGGACGGTACCCGTATTATGTGACTCCGCCGCAAGCAGTGTCAAATAAAGGATTTAGCGCCCTTCAATGATCCCGATCCCGAAAGTAGCACTGGTTGGCCGGCCCAACGTGGGCAAGTCGACCCTCTTCAACCGGATCGCGGGGCGCCGCAAGGCAATCGTCGATTCGCGCCCCGGCTCGACCCGGGACCGAAACTACGCCCATGTGACCTGGGCCGGAGTGCCCTTCGAGCTGGTCGACACCGGCGGGCTGCTGCTCGGGAGCCCGGATCCACTCCTGGGGCCGGCAGAGGAACAGGCCAAGCGGGCCATCGGCGAAGCGGAGGCCGTGATCTTCATGGTCGACGCACGTGCGGGCCTCCTGCCCGATGACGTCGGCATCGCCAAGGATCTGCGCAAGACCGGGAAGAAGGTGATCCTTGCCCTCAACAAGGTCGAGGGCAAGGCGCCCGACCTGTCCGAGTTCACGCGGCTCGGCTTCGACCCGATCTTCGTCATCTCAGCCGAACACGGCCTCGCCGTGGGCGACCTGCTGGACGCCGCCATCGAGGACCTGCCGCGTGCCGAAGTGCCGGAAGACGACAACAAGACGCTGCGTGTCGCGATCGTCGGCCGACCCAACGTCGGCAAGTCGTCGCTCCTCAACTGCATCGTCGGCGACGAGCGCGCGCTGGTGTCGCCGGTGGCGGGCACCACCCGCGACGCCGTCGACAGCCTCTACGTGAAGGGCGAAAGGCGCATGCTGTTCGTGGACACGGCCGGCATTCGCAAGCAGAAGGCGCTCGCCTCGACGGTCGACCACGTGAGCGTGCTGCAGGCGAAGCGCTCCATCGAACGCTCCCACGTCGCGGTGGTGCTGGTGGACGGCGGCACCGGCGTCCACGACATGGACGCGACCATCGCCGGCTACATCCAGGACGCGCGCCGCCCGGCGGTGATCGCACTCAACAAATCGGACCTGTTGTCGGGGAACAAGGGCGCGACGAAAAAGAGCGAGGAGGAAATCCGCTACGCGATTCGCTTCCTCGCCTACGCGCCGATCGTGCCGATCTCCGCGCTGCAAGGTCGCGGCATCGGCGTGCTGCTGCGCACCGTCGAGAGGGTGCGCGCGGCCGCGATGACGCGCGTCGCGACCGGGCCGCTCAACCGGCTCATGCAGAAGGCGACGGCCGAGCACCCGCCGAAGACCGCGAAGGGGAACAAGGCGGTGCATGTGATGTACGCCACACAGACCGGCATCGACCCGCCGACCTTCCTCATTACGCTCAACCACGACGTCGAACTGCACTTCTCCTACGAGCGCTATCTGCAGAACCGGATCCGCCAGGAATTCGGGTTCGAGGGCGCCCCGATCGTGCTGCGGGTGCGTGTGCGGCGCCACTAAAGTCAATCGCTGCCTTGACACGCCCGGTCACGATTCATAAGCTGCTTTAGCCGTTGAGGCCGAAGCGCTTGAAATCTCTGGGTTTTTATGACGAAAGCGGGGATCGCACGCATTGTCTATGAGTGCCACGGCGGGCTTTCCAACAGGGAGGCGGCCCGGCTCGTGGACCTCCTTTTCGACTTGATCCGCGCTCGCCTCGCAACCACCGGCAAGGTCCAGATCACGGGTTTCGGCACGTTCCTGGTGCGCGAGAAGCGCGAGCGCAAGGGCCGCAACCCGCAAACCGGCGAGGAGATCCTGATACGCAGCCGCCGCTCGGTCGTGTTCCGCGCCTCGAAGCTGCACTTCGGCTCCGGTAAGTCGCAGGTGGTGGCCTGATGGCCGCGGTGGACACCCGCAAGATCCCGAACAAGCTGTTCTTCAAGATCGGCGAGGTCTGCGAACTCACCGACACCCAGCCGTACGTACTGCGCTACTGGGAGTCGGAATTCCCGTCGCTGGCACCCGCGAAGAACAGCTCCGGGCAGCGCATCTATCGCCGCCGCGACATCGAGACGGTGCTGCACATCAAGCAGCTGCTCTACGAGGAGGGCTTCACCATCGCCGGCGCGAAGAAGAAGATCGAAGCCGACGCGGGCAAGCCGGACGCCGGCGACAAGGATCCGAAGCAGGATTCGCTCCTTGACGATGCCGACGTGGATGCGGAAGAAGACGAAGCAGCACGGCAGGGGAGCAAGACACCAGTGACCACAGTCAAAGTGAACCGCAACAACGAGCGCGTGTTGCGCGAAGTCCGCGCGCAACTGGCCGAAATATTGACTCTCCTCAAGTCGGGTGACAAAATCTCCTGAGTTCTTGCGGGATGTAGCGCAGCCTGGTAGCGCACCTGCTTGGGGTGCAGGTGGTCGGAGGTTCAAATCCTCTCATCCCGACCATTCTTTCGAAGTCGCAGTCGCAAGTTCGTTCCCGAGTCGTTCTCGTATCCGTACGGTGCAGTCGTTCCCACCGCTTCGGGGCGTGGCTCAGCCTGGCTAGAGCGCTTGGTTCGGGACCAAGAAGTCGGAGGTTCAAATCCTCTCGCCCCGACCACTTTTATCCTTTATCTGCAGGCACGCCCCCGCGCCATTAGATCGCGCCCCACTTGTGGGCAACTAGACCGCAGATGGCTCCGCCGATAATGCCGAGCAAGACTATCGGCGCGTAGGCTTTCGTCACCACAGCGCTCGGCAGGCTAACCAAGAGACCGACGATGGCTCCAGCAGCCCAAGATGGAAATGGCATCCTGACCTGTGCAGCGAGAAAGCCAATGGCGAAACGGTCAAGAAACGCTGCGGCGAGAGCTGCCCGCTTGTCGGGAAAGCTCATAGGCAGCATGAGAACGACATCGAGCGCGCCGAAACCGAGCCCAATCAAAATACCGAGCAAAAGTCGGTTCATAGCTCCCTCCAACGATGCGCGATCGCTGGCTACTGTAGCAGCGGGACGTTCAACTACCGCTACAAGGCTAGTAAGCCCACGTAGGCCCAAGCTAGAGCTACTATGGCGGCATTCAGTCGAGGGAGGGCGCTATGAGGGTTGGAACGACGTTCGTGTTCGGCTGCTTGCTCTGCGTCGCAGTCCTGGCGGGACAGGCACTGAGTGTTCCAGACACCGACGAGATCGCAGCGGCCAAGAAGGAGTTGATCCAACTGGAACACGACTGGACCAAAGCCAGCATGACACGGGACCGCGCATGGCTTGAATCGTTCATCGCAGACGAGGCCACATTGACCCACCCGACGAGTGGCACAATCAAGAACAAGGCTCGCGAGGTGGCCGATACGGTCGATGCGGGGCAGGCAGTGGAAGAGATGACGCTTTCGCACGCCTCCGCCATTGTGTTCGGGAGTCCACCAACAGTCGGAGTAGTCACGGGCAGGTCATCGGAGAGCGGCGGTGGCGGTCACCTTACGGATCGGCACCGCGTTTACCTGTTTACGGACACGTTTCTGAAGCGCGGGGGCCGGTGGCAGCTCGTCGCGTCGCACTCTTCGCGAGTTGCTGAGTAGAGAGAGACAGGTGGGGTCCGGACCCCCGAGCGATCCTGATCACGAAGTCCCGGTCTCGGCCTCAGCAACCAAGCGATGTGGGCTTCGGTCCAACCACCTGCAAAGGTAGCGACGTGCCATTTGGTGCGCCGCTCGTTTCTACCGGCCACCCGCCCGCGCTTCACGGGCTGTGCGTGCGTCGTAGCTCTCGCCGTAGATCGACGGGACCACCGCGCCCATCGGCCGTAGGTACATCGAGAGCTGCCCGCGGTGGTGGACCGTATGGTTGAGGCCGATCCGCAGGAACACCACGGCCAGGGAACTTGAGGATGCCGCGGAAGTCGATCAGCCGCGCCAGGCCGGCGCCTGGGACCGCCTTCAGGCGGTCGACCAGCCTTGGCAGGCGCTCGTCGTACCACGCGTTGACGTCGGCCGGCGTGCGAATGGCATCGGGGCGGGGCCGGGGCGTCAGGTCGAACGCGCCATCGATGACCGCTTCCAGGAAGCGGTTCTCCGCCATCACGATGTGCCAGGCCAGCTCGATCGCGCTCCGCGTGACCGGGTCGGGCGTGTAGTCGCACTTGTCGGGGGGGATGGCGGCGATGACCGACCGAGTGACCGGCCGCTCGGCCTCGATGGACGACAGCTCCACCGCTAGGAGCATTTGTGCCTGTTCGGGAGTGAAGTCGCTCATGGAGACATCCTACTTCCGAGGACTGAATCAGGTCGCGGCAAGTTTGTGGCCAGGCTTTCCGGTAAACGCTGGTCGTTTCTCGGCCCTCGCGTACGGATCCCACAATCCCCCTGATGTTTCGGGGTGTACCATCCGCCATCCAGACCTGACGAAGCGTTGCAGCGTGCCCGTCCGAATGGAGGAGACAACGTGGCACAGTCGCAGCTCACACTGATTCCGCTGCTGGAGCGTGCCGGCAAGCTGTTTCCCAGAGCGGAGATCGTTTCCCAGCTTCCCGACAACTCGACGCACCGCTACACCTACGCCGATTTGTACCGGCGGGCGCGGGCGCTGGCGGCGGGGCTGCAGGGCTGTGGTCTGCGGCCGCGCGACCGGGTGGCGACGCTGATGTGGAATCATCATCGCCACCTCGAGGCCTACTTCGCGGTGCCGGTCGTTGGTGGCGTCCTGCACACCCTCAACCTGCGCCTGCACCCGGAGGAGCTGGCCTACATCGTCAAGAACGCCGAGGACCGCTTCCTGATCGTGGACGACGTCCTGCTGCCGGTCTTCGAGAAGATCAAGCACCTCGTGAGTTTCGAGCGGGTCATCGTGACGCCGTTCAGCGGCGAGCCCGTGCCTTCAGGCTGCGAGGACTATGAGTTGCTGCTGCAGAGCGGCGGCAGTCCCGTGTATGCAAACCTCGATGAAAACGACCCCGCGGGCATGTGCTACACCTCGGGGACGACGGGCACGCCGAAGGGCGTCGTCTACTCCCATAGGGCGATCTCGCTGCACTCGTTGGCGATTTCACTGCCGGACAACTTCGCCATCACCCGCCACGACACGATCCTGCCGGCGATGTCCATGTTTCACGCCAATGCCTGGGGAATCCCGTACGCCGCCGTCATGAACGGCAGCAATCTCGTGTTACCAGGGCCGAATCTCCAACCCGAACGGATCCTCGACGCGCTGGCGAGCAATCAGGTCACGCTGACGGGCGGCGTGCCGACGATCTGGCTCGGTGTCATCGACGCGTTGGAGAAGGAACCGGACCGCTGGCAGCTCGCGGCAGGCGCGCGCGTGGTGGTGGCTGGCTCGGCGGCGCCAGAGGCGCTGTTCCGCCGTTTCGACCGGTTCGGCGTGCGCGTGATTCAGCCCTGGGGCATGACGGAAACGACGCCGATTGCAACGATCTGCACGCTCAAGCCGGACATGCATTCCTGGTCCGACGATCGACAGTATGAGCTGCGGGCCAAGCAGGGCCTGCCCGCGCCGTTTATCGAGATCCGCGCGATGGGCGACAACGGCGAGGTGCCTTGGGACGGTCAGACCCAGGGAGACCTGGAGGTACGCGGCCCGTGGGTCGCGGCCAGTTACTACATGCGCCCCGAGGAGAGCGGCAAATGGTCAGAGGACGGCTGGTTCCAGACCGGCGACGTCGCTACCATCGATCCGGACGGGTACATGAAGATCACGGACCGGTCCAAGGACCTGATCAAGTCGGGCGGTGAATGGATCAGCTCGGTCGATCTGGAAAATGCGCTCGTCGCTCATCCGTGTGTGGCCGAAGCAGCCGTGATTGCCATCGCCGATCCAAAGTGGCAGGAGCGGCCCCTGGCAGTGGTGGTGCTGAAAGGTGAGTCCACGGCTACGGACGACGAGTTGCGTTCGTTTCTCGCCTGCAAGTTCGCGAAGTGGCAACTGCCGGACCATTTCCTCTTCGTTCTCGAGCTCCCGCACACGTCTACCGGGAAGCTGCTGAAATCGGAACTGCGCCACCGCTACAAGGACTGGCTCAGCGTCGATGGGTGAAAGTAGCGAGACCCGCGACTTCAGAGCCGTCTTAACGCGAAGTTAATCCAGCTTCTTCTCCGCGAGATAACGGGAGAGGAGATCCGCGATCTGGGTGTTGTTGAGGTCGGACATCGGGAAGTGCGTGTTTCCCCGGATACCCTGCTCCGGAAGGTGGACCAGAGTGACGTCCCCGCCTCTGCGATTTACCGCATCTCGCCAATGCCTGGCCATGGCCAGGAACGTCCGCCACTGGTCCGGGCCCGGCTCCGCGGTCGGCTTTTCGGGGATGTTGTCGCCGTAGTACACAACGATCGGGATCTTCGTGAGGAGCATGAAGTCTGCAGCAGGCACGGTAGGAGGCACTAGCCTGGTCCCGCTCGCAAACGTCACGGGCGGCGGCGGTTCACCATCCGGGAAAGGGAAGTTGCCGCCCGGTTCATAGGACACTACGGCGCGCACATTCCGGTTCTTGATGACCGTCCTCCAGCCGAGGCTGCCGCTCTGCGAGTGGGTGAGGAGGATCCCGCGACCAATCCGGTCGAAGAGAGCCGACACGGCGTCCGCGTTCACTTCCGCGTCGAATGGCCCGGTGTTCGGCACCATTTGACGAAAGAACTGGTCGAGTGCTTCTGGCTTCTGCGAGAACTGCACGCCCGGGAACAGGTTCGGCCACACGCCAAGGCGGAAGATCCCGAACCACAGCTGCTCGTCGGGCGCTGCAGGGAGGTTCAGCGGCACCGTGCTGCGTGACGCCCGTCCACGCCGTGGCTGGTCGACGAGGTACACGGAGAATCGCCGTCGAAGGAAGATGTTCTGGAATCCCTCGCGACCATCGGGCGTCGTCTCCCATGTCTTCGCGGACTCCCCATGGCCGTGCCACATCACGAGAGGCAGCGGACGAGCGTTAACCGGCACCTGATAGAACACGTACGCGTGATCGCCGTGCAGGGTCTGTCCCGCCACGCTCTGGTCGGCAGGGTTGTAGGCCCCGTGCGCGCAGCGGGTCGAAGGTTCCGGGAGCCGACACCACTGTTCCCCCGACGGCGAAGCTCCCTTGCTCCTCGATGACCAGTGGAGGCCGCTTCTCGGTCCCAGTGACGGCCGCGGTGACGATTCCCAGGAGGCCAGCGCCGAGCAACGCGAACCGGGAGGCTTGGTACCAACTCATCGCTCCCCTCACTTCTTCTCGAATACTTCCCTGGCCACAGTAACCGCGGTGATGGCGCTCGGCCAGCCGGCGTAGAAGGCGAGGTGCGTGATCGTCTCGACGAGCTCGGCCTCCGTCACGCCGTTGTCGCGGGCACGAACCAGGTGAGAGCGAAGCTGATCGGGACGATTCATGGCGACCAGGGCACTGACCGTTACCAGGCTGCGGTCGCGCGGCGACAGCTGTGGTCGCGCCCAGACGTCACCAAACAAGACATCGTCGGTCAGCTGGACCAGCTTGGGCGAGAAGTCTCCGATCAGGCGCTGCGCGGGCGTCGGCTGCCCAGTCTCTCCGGCCCCCGCTGATGGTGAGGACGCTCCACGGATCGCGCCGCGATACTGCTCATCGGTAACCTTCTCCATCCAGTCGGTACTTTTGCCATCGAGCTTCTCGACGATTGCTATATGCGACATACCGGTCGTGGACGATGCGCCGTGCCAGTGTTTCTGCCCAGGCGGAATCCAGACGATGTCGCCGGAACGGATCTCGTCGATGGGATCGCCCCACCGCTGCACCCGTCCAAGTCCACTCGTGACAACGAGCGTTTGCCCAAGCGGATGGCTGTGCCAGGCTGTCCTTGCTCCAGGTTCGAACGTCACGCGCCCTCCTGATGCGCGGCCCGGCGCGCTCGCCTCGAACGCTTGGTCAACACGTACGGACCCGGTGAAGTTTTCGACCGGACCCTGGCGCGCGACCTGCGTCTCGCTGTGGGTGACTGCGATGAGTTTCTCGTTCGCTTCTATCGTTTGTTCTTTGGCAAGTTGCTGGGCGGCCAGGGGCACCGCAACGCACGCCATCATTGCCACCAGGACTGCAGCGGTCGATCTCATCGCAATAGCCTCACCGATTCGAGAACTGCAGGAGGGCTTCTGGCAGGCGTGCACCCTCCACCGGGATGTTTGAGTACGCGGTCTCGATCTCCTGCAGGTCCTCCGCCGACAGGAGCACCTCGGCTGCACCGAGGTTCTCGTCCAGGCGGTGGAGCTTGCTTGTGCCGGGAATGGGCACGATCCACGGCTTCTGCGCGAGCAGCCAGGCTAGCGCGATCTGGGCGGCGGTAGCCTGCTTGCGCTTTGCAATGCGTTCGAGGAGGGTGACGACGGCCTGGTTCGCAGTTAGTGCGTCGCTCGTGAAGCGTGGGAAGTTCTTGCGCATGTCGTCCGCGGACAACGAAATTCCCGCGGCGATCTTTCCAGTGAGGAAACCCTGCCCAAGAGGGCTCCACGGGACCAGCCCGATACCGAGTTCTTCGCAAACCGAAAGTATTTCCGGCTCGGGATCCCTCGTCCAGACGGAGTATTCGTCTTGAACTGCGGTCAAAGGCTGCACAGCGTGAGCCCTCCGGATGGTCGCGGCGCTCGCTTCCGACAGGCCGAAGTGTCCAACCTTTCCGGCGCCGATTAGCTCCTTGACCACGCCAGCGACGTCCTCGATTGCCACGTCCGGATCGACGCGGTGCTGGTACAGCAGGTCGATTCGATCGGTCTCCAGGCGCTGCAGCATTCCCTCGACTACAACCTTGATGTGCTCGGGACGGCTGTTGAGTCCGGTGAGCCGCTCGCCGGTCTGTGGATCGACGTTCCACCCGAACTTGGTAGCGATGACGACATCATTCCTGAAGGGGGCCAGAGCCTTGCCGACCAGTTCTTCGTTCGTCCATGGCCCATAGACCTCAGCGGTGTCGAAGAAGGTCACCCCTCGGTCGGCCGCCGCTCGTATCAGGGCAATACCCGCGGCCCGATCCGCTCTCTCGCCGTAAGTTCCCTCCAATGCCATGCAGCCGTAACCAATGGCCGACACTTCGAGGCCGCTGCGACCCAACGTACGCTGCTTCATTGCTTGCCTCCTGCTTTCTAACCATTCTCACCCTCACGCGTCTAAGGGGGATACAGGTTTGAAAAGGGGATAGCGAATGAAGAACTCGGGTCTCAAGGCGCTGCGGACGCTGCCGGTTGCTCTGGTTGTCGCAGGATCGCTTACTAGTGGCGAGGTGGTGGGCGCGGAGCGACACTTGGCTCTTCCGGCGAAGAAAACAATTGACAGATGGCAGGGCAGCGCCAGGGTCCCGATCGTGGGCATCGGACTGATCGAAGATGGCCGCGTCAAGGAGGCCACGGTCTTTGGCGAGATCCACGACGGTGTTGCCGCGCCGGAAAATACGATCTTCAACGTCGCGTCGCTCACCAAACCGGTGGTGGCGATTCTCACGTTGAAACTCGTCAGCCAGGGTCGATGGAGCCTCGATGAACCGCTATCGAACTACTTCGTGGACCCGGACCTGGTGAACGACTCACGACATACCAAGCTGACCACCCGTCTCGTTTTGACTCATGAGACCGGATTGCCGAATTGGCGGGGGAGCGAGCCCTCGAAGAAATTGTCCTTGGCGTTCGACCCGGGCACCGATACGAAGTACTCCGGAGAGGCGTTTCAGTACCTCAGGGAAGCCTTGGAGCGCAAATTCGCCCAGCCTCTGGGAGACCTGTCGGAGTCCTTGGTATTCAAGCCGTTTCAGATGACCGATACCAGGCACTACTGGGACCGGTCGATGGACGAGTCTCGCTATGCAGGGCGCCACGACAAGGATGGAAAAGCGCTGCCTCTCGAGAAGTGGTACGAAGCGCACGCGGCAAATCTGTTGCTCACCACGGTTCGCGATTACAGCAAGTTCGGAGCGCATGTGCTCGAAGGCGCGGACCTGTCAACGGATGTCTACGCGGAGATGGTGTCTCCTCATGTTCCCCCGGGTCGCGCATCAAGCACTGGCAACAACCCCTTCGGCTTGTGCTGGCGTCTGGTTCGCGACCTCAGCAACGGTGAATATGCTCTGGTCCACTCGGGCAGGAACCCGGGGGTTGCCGCGATCGTTGTTCTCCTGCCGAAGTCGAAGAGAGGCGTCGTGGTTCTGACCAACGGCGAAAATGGAGAGCAGGTGTACAGGGCAGTGCTCGCCGAATCCCTTGATTTGGGCACGGAGATCATCCGCAGGATGGACGGCCGCTGATCCCGGGGTCGCTGGAGTCTATTCCCAACGTCTACCAGTACTGTGACTGCTAGACAGTGCGAAAAGCTTTCCTGTTCAGCCTTCGTTAAGCGCCTGCGAAGAGATGGCTTGCGAACGCTTCGTCTCTCGATCGTGCAGGTGACGACTGCACGGAAGAACGTCTCGCCTGTCGCGCCCGCCTGAACGTTTCGCAGGGCCTGGGTGCCGATCAGGGCCCCTGGTCGGATGACAAGGCGTAGACGAGCACCTTCAGAGACCCCGGAACCACCTGCGGCCGCTGCGGCTTGCCATCGGCTCCAGTGACCGGCGGGAGGAAGGCGGCGGCCGCTACATAGAGGCGATGTGTCTTGGGGTCGAGCGTCATGGTGCGTGACCGCGGCGGCGTGGCGAGGGTCTGCACGACGGTCATGGCGCCGGCCGCCTCGACGTGGGCAACGGTGAGTGTGCCGTCGCTGCTCGAGGCGAAAGCGAGGCCCGTGCCGGGATCGAAGGCGTTGGCGTCCACCCCAGCGCCGATGGGCACCGAGCCCAGGACCTTGCCGGCCGTTGCGTCGAAACTGAGCATCCGGTTGTTGCTGCAGCCGATGAAGAGGCGGTGGTGGGCGGCGTCGAGCGCCATGCCTGAGGCTTCCTCGCCCGGCGCGATCGGCCACCGCGCGACCACGCTGTGCCGCACCGGGTCGATCGCGGCGACCTCGCTCGTGTCCTCCAGGTTCACGTAGATCCTGCCGGCGGCCGCGTCGAACACGGCGAATTCCGGCTTTCCCGAGAGGGCAATCGTGGCGCGCACGGCCCCGGTCTTCGCATCGAAGACGGTTGCCGACTTGCCGCGCGCGTTGAAGGCATACACCTCGCCGTGCTCGCTCTCGAACAGGATCGCGTCCGGGTTCTCGCCGGTCGGCACCGTCCCGGTCATCTGGAGGGTCTTCAGGTCCACGATGCTCACTGTGGCTGCCCGCCCGTTGCTGACGAATCCACGTCCCAGGTCGGGAGCGAGGGCGACGCCATGGACGCCTGGCGTCGGTGCGATCTCGCCGACGACCGTGTTCTTGTCGATGTCGACCACGACGACTTTGGTGGCATGCGAGACGTAGAGGCGGCGCGCTGCTGCGTCGACCGAAAGATAATCCCAGCCGCCTTCGCCGCCGATCTGGATCTCCGCGACCTTCCGGTAGGCCTCCGGCGTGGCCGCCGATGCCTGAGAACCCTGCGCGGGAAGGAGAAGGGCGGCGATGCCCACCGCCAGCGGAAGGTCACGAGTGATCATGCTGCCTCCGGTCCCAAAAAAATCCGGTCCGTGGGCAGGCCCAGGGACCGGACGGCGTGCATCCCCCTTGAAAAGGCTGCGCACCATGGCCACTATCGACTCGCGCGCTTGGCGAGTCAACGGGTTGCGGCGCTGCGGTTCAGGCGATGTTCAGCATTCGTTAAGGCCTGGCGGTAGGTTCGGAACATGGATAGAGCACAGCCGAAAACGCCGACCAAGAAGGATGATCGCCTGGGACCGCCCAGGCCCGATCCGAGCCCGGTCGACGATCAGCGTCCGCAACCCGACGACGAAAAGCGACCGAAGGACGACAATCCCGGGCGGCGCACCAGCTAAGAACGCTTCAGTTGTGTTGCGTGTCTCGGATGATGAGATGTGGTTGCGGAACTTTGTGGACACGGGCGCAAAAACCCTGCTAGCGTCGATTCGCTGGTTGTTGAGTATTGCGCTGCAAGGCGATCCTGAGCGCCGAGCGACGAAGTCTCTCGACAACCAGCATTTTCTATTTGCGCCCTAGCGGGTGTTCACGCCTGCTTCGAGGGCGTCCGCGGCCTTCGCGATGCCCGAGGCGATGCGTTCGATGACCGCCGCCACCTGCGGCACCTGGCCTTCGGCTTCATGCCACTTCTTCTGGTCCATGTATTCGCGGACCGCGGCGATCGGCTTGGCGCCGTAGCCCGTGTAGGCGCCGGGCGCGTAGATCTGGTTCTTGAACCAGGGCCGCTCCGGCAGCCCCTTCTCGTTCAGGAACAGGCGCGAGACCTTTATCAGCTCGGCGTTCACCGGTGCCAGCGCCGCCGCAGGCACCGCGGGCGAGCCCTTGATTCGCCAGTCGAGAAGGATCTTCGAGTAGCGCTCGGAGCTGTGCTTCAACACCTCGACGGCGTTCTTCATCGGCGCGAAGTTGATGAAGGGCGGAACGGCTTCGGCAGGCGGCGGCACGGTGGGATCTTTCGGATCGTTGGTGGCGGCGAAGACCCCTTCGCGCAGCTGCAGGTTGTGCTCGTTGAATTCCTCCTGCTTGTCGCGCAGCAGCTTCTCCAGCTCGGCCTCGTACTTCGCGATCGCTTCCGCCTGCGGAGCGTAGTCGAAGGGAATGAGGTCGGCGTTGGCGAGGCGCATCATCGCGGTGCCCGCGGTCTGCGCGAGCGCGGCGCCATACGCAAAGTCGGTGTCGGCGAAGTGCGTGTACCAGTAGAAGTCGTCGTAGATCGAGTGATACTGCGTGCCTTCGGCCTCGCCGCCAAAACCCACGTCGATCGTGGAGATGCCGGCGAGATCCTGGAACGCGGTGAAGTCGGAGCCGTCGCCAAGCGCATCGAGGACCAGGTCGGTGCGCTTGCGCAGGTCGAGGCGCTCGGCTGCGTCCTTCGCAAAGGAAAGGCGTGCGAGGCGCGAGCGCTGGAACACCGACAGCTTTGTCTCCGGGTCCGGGACGTCGCGCGCCACGCTGCTGATGAAACTCTGCATGTCCTGGGTGCCGCCGGGGAAGAAATAGCCGCGGCTGTTGCTGTCGGAGTTGATGTAGGCGACCGCGTGCTGCTGCAGTTCCGCGAGGTGCGTTTCCACCCACTCGACCGACCCGAGCAGTCCCGGCTCCTCGCCATCCCAGGCGCAATAGACGATGCTGCGCTTCGGCACGAAGCCCTGACGGTGCAACTCGCCGAGCACGCGCGCCTCTTCCATCAGCGCCGCCGCACCCGAGACCGGATCGTCGGCGCCGTTCACCCACGCGTCATGGTGGTTGCCGCGCAGCACCCACTGGTCGTCCGCCGCGCCGTGCAGCGTGCCGATGACGTTGTAGAGCGGTTTGCGGTCCCAGTTGGACGCCACCTTCAAGTGGACTTTGGCGGGCCCCGGACCGACGTGATAGGTCGTCGGCAGCGCGCCGCGCCATTCCTGCGGCGCGACCTTGCCCGCGAGCGCCGCGATCAACGGCAGCGCGTCGGCGGCGGAGATGGGCATCACCGGGATTTTGGTGATGGTCTTCGCGTCCTTGATCTCGAGGCGCCTGGCATCGGCGGTTGCGCCGACGCCGGGGGTCAGGGGATCGCCGGGGTAGTCCGTGTCCATGACGCTGCCGCGCTGCACGCCGTCGCGCGGACGCCAGCCGCCCTGCGGATAGTCGTCGCCCTGGAAATGGCCGTCGTCCCACGGATCGGAATAGATGATGCAGCCGATGGCGCCGTGCTCGGCCGCGACCTTCGGCTTGATGCCGCGCCAGCCGCCGCCGTAGCGCGCGATCACGATGGCGCCCTTCACCGACACTCCCAGCCGATCGAGGCGGTCGTAGTCCTCGCGGTTGCCGTAGTTCACGTAGACGAGCGGCGCCGTGACGTCGCCGTCGGCGGAGTAGGCGTTGTAGGTGGGCAGCTGCTCCTTCGCCTGGTTCGAGGTCGGATCGACCGAGAGCGCCGGCTCCTGCAGCTTCGCGACGAAACGCGTGGGCGCCACCAGTTCGAGGAGCCGCTCCTTCGGCGTCGGAAACAGCACGCTGAAGGTCTCGATGCGCGTGTCGAGCCCCCATTCCTTGAACCGGGCCGCGATCCACTCGGCGTTGTCCTTGCCGTAGGGCGAGCCCACATGGTGCGGGCGCGCGCTCAGCCGGCGCATGTTCTCGCGGATGTTGGCGGCGACGACGCCGGCCTTGAACTTGGCCTCCCACTCGACCTGCGCCGGCGAACTCTTGTCGGTGTAGCCGAGCAGGTGCCCGCCGATCGCAGCCGAAGCCACCGGCTCGTCACTCGGCGTCGCGGCGTGGAGTTGGGGTTGCAGCGGTGCGGTTGCGAGCAGTGAAGCGACGAGCCAGCGCGTTGTCATGGCTCTCATGCTACTCGGCGCGCCGCTACTGCAGCAGTTCGTGCGTCCTGGAAACCAGCTGCTTGCGCATCTTGTCCTCGATCACGTGCTCGCCGAGCCAGACGGCGAACACCGCGTCGGCGAATGCCTTGTCGTTGATCGCCGGCTTGGCTTCGCCGTTCACCGTCGTCAGCAGGCCGTGCCCCGGCAGCCAATGAATGATGCACTCCTGGCCAGCCTTGGCGTCGCTCCAGTAGGCGAGGAACCGCGCCAGCAGCTGCGGGTCGCTTGGCGGCATGTAGTCGCGAAAGCCGGCGCGAATCTGTTCAGCGGAAACGGTCCGCACCAGCTTCAGCACGTACTTTTTTTCGAAGTCGCCGGTGACGAGGGCGTGGTAGAAGGCCTTGCTGTTGAGGTTCGCCCGGTGAGCCTGCAGCGGCCCGGCGAGTGCCGCGTCCTCGGCATAGAAGGCGAGCGCGTAGATCTTGAACTTGAGGAACGTCTTGGTGCGCAGCCCCACGCCGAATAGCGCCATCTTGCCGTCGCGCGTCGGAAACGCGAGGCCGGTCTTCGGCTCGGTGACGACTTCCGCGGTGGACGGCACGGGCAAGGACAGGGACAAGGACAGCGCGAGCGCCAGGCTCGCGGGGGCAATCGCTCTCATTCGTGGGAGTGAGTTTACTTCGCCGGCGGCTTGAGCCTCGACTTCGCGGCCGGCTTGCCGCGCAGCGCGTCCACGAGCAGGCGATAGGTCATCTGCGGTACGGCGTCCTCGATGGTGTCGAGGACCGAGCCCATGTGCGGTGGCAGACCGAGGTCTGCGGCTTCGGCCGCGAAGCGTTCCTCCCGCTCGGTCGGCGGTCTTCCGGGCGGACCGGCCTGTTTGGGAGCGGATTTTGGCATGGGGGTGAATCTTAAGGCCGGCGGTGCCCTGGATCACGATTGCAGTGGATAGCGAGGGCTCCGAATGCGATCATTCCGCCAGCCAATCACCTTAGGAACATCAGGAGCGACACCATGATCACCAAGGCTTACGCTGTCATCAGCACTGCGTACCTGAAGGGCGCTCGGTCGTGGTACGAAAAACTGTTCGGGCGCGAGCCGGATGCCACACCGACGACACCTCTCCATGAGTGGTATTTCGGCGAGAGCGGTGTGCAGCTGCTCGACGACATCGCCCGCGCCGGTCAGTCGCGTGTCACCTTTGTCGTCGACGACCTCGAGGCGGTGCGCGACGGCCTTGCGGACCGCGGGCTGACGCTTGGGCGGGCCTTCAAGGGGGATGCCGCGACGACCGCGCAGATCGAGGATGCGGACGGCAACGTGGTGACGTTCACCCAGCCGCTCGCGTCATAGCCTCGCGAATCTCGGAACTTCGCCGGGCGCGTCGGCGCCGCCTAGCGCGACTGTGCTGTGCTCTCCGCCTCTGGCAACGGTTCGATGTAGAACGTCACGCGCACGACGCCGCCCAGGTGGCTCGACACCGACTTGACCGAGCCGAGCTCGAGGGCGTTGCCGGCGACGATCGCGTGATAATCGGCGGCGGAATCGTCGATGCACTCACCGCGATATTCGACGGCGAGCAGGTGCCGCCCGTCCGGAGCGCGCTGCCAGGCAAACGCATCGATCGGGCGCAGGAACTTGCCACTGCGATAGAGAGCCCCAAAGGGCCGGTCATCAGACCTGAGAGCATTCATGTCACGACCTGCGATGACGTCATCGCGTCCTTGCGGGTTAACGGCGGAGAGGAGTCATGTCACTATCGCGCCAGGGAGAGGCCGAGTCAAGGCTCTTTTGAAGTTTTTCGGGCGAAATACGCCTACGGTTTGCGCATCCCCCCTGATTCCAGCACCTTGACGCCTCCGGGGCAGGGAACATGGCGCCGCGGTCTTGCCGCCCCACCCCGGCCAGGCGCCGTATCAGGCAGCCCGGCGCCACCGCTGCGCGCATAGCGGACGGCGCGGCGGCCGGAACGGAACCGGCGCTTGATCTCGAGGCGCCGCTCGCCCTTCTTGTCGCCCAGCCCGCTGACCGTTTCGTCCTCGCCGGTCTGCGGATTGAAGAAGCCGATGTAGCCGCCGGGGTTGATACCGAACGATTTCAGCGTCTTCCCCTTCTGGACGGTGCCAAGGAAGTCGTTGCGGCCGCCAACTTCGTTGGTGCCGGTGAAGTAGAGCGGCAGCAGGAAATTGGAAACCGCGATGCCGTCGACCAGGTAGGTTTCCGACTGGACCGCGTCGCACATCTCGTACCAATGGAACACATCCTGGTTCGCTTCCGAGGGATGCGGACCGCGCACCAGCAGGTTCACCTCCGGATCGGCGATCAGCTCGAGCGCTTCGTGCGAGAACGTTACGCTCCACGGCTCCTTCAGTTCCTTGGCGAGCTTCGTGAACACGAAGCCGAACGGAATGCCGCGGTTGTTGGCCTCGTGATAGCCGACCGCGTCATCGACGTCGCTGCCGTTCCAAAGGTAGAGGACCGCGTCGCCGCGCATGTCGCGCAGCTCTTTGGTTTCGGGCGAGGCCGTGCTCTTGCCCTCGAGCCGAAGCGTGGCCCCCAGGCTCCAGTACGGTTTGAAATCGTAGTGGACCTGGCGGTTGACGGCGCGCAGCGTCGCGTGCACCTCGGCATCGTCGATGTCCGTGCCGGTGTGGTTGATGACGGAAATGATCATGCGGCCCTCCTGAGTACCGGGAGGCTAACCCGTCGCGGGGTTGCGCGGCGAACCGGCGCCTGTAACGTCGGGCGATGGCCCGCGCCCTCGCTGCCGCCGTCCTTCTTGTCACGCTCGGCCCCGCCGCGCGCGCCAGCGGAGCCGATGAGGACGCGGCCGCCTATCGCGCCGTTGTCGAACGCTACCGAACCGGCGGTTCCGCGGCAGCGATCCGGGCGCTCAGCGACTGGGATGTGGAGCGGCTCGGCAAGGCGGCGCGCCAGGTCGCCGAGTTGAAGGCGGGCGCACGCGAGAGAACCGGGTGGGATGCGCCGACGCTGTCGGCCGCCTGCCTGATGCACCTCGAGGCGCTGCTCGCCGGCGACAGCCGGCCCGCGTTCCGGCGCGTCAACCTCACGGCCGCCCAGGACTGCGTGGCGCGGCTGCGCCGCCTGAAGCCTTTGCCGCCGCTCGCCGCCGACCTGAACCTGGCGGTGGCGCTCTGGCTCCAGGGCCAGCTGCGTTTCGCAGACCTGCGCGCGTTCTTCGAGGACGCGGGCGACAGGTTCGCGGGCAACGCGGGCTGGCTGCTCGCGCAGGCGACGATGCAGGAAACACTGGCCGCGCGCCGGCTCGAAAGAGCGCGCCGCGCGTTCCTCGTGCCGGCGGCGGGAGACAGCCTGGCGGCTGCGGAGCGCCTGCTGCGCCGTGCGCTCGAGCTCGAGCCGCGGCTGTCCGAGGCGCGCATCCGGCTGGGCCACGTGCTCCTGCTCGAGGGGCAGGGGCAAGCCGCGGTCGCGATGCTGCAGCCCATGACCGAGGCATCGAACCAGCCGCCGACACGATATCTGGCGCACCTCTTCATCGGCGCAGCCCACCGCGCGGCGGGGCGACTCACGGAAGCACAAGCGGCGTTTGCAGCGAGCGCCGCGGCTTACCCCTGCGGCCAGACCGCTCTGCTGGCGTTGCTGCAGGCCGCCGTGCGCGTCGGCGCGGGTAGGGAAGCGGCGCACGCCCGCATGATGGAGTCGCTGCAGCCGGTGTCCGGCTGCACCGATCCGTGGTCGGTCTACGACTTCGGGCAGGCGCCGTATCTGCCCGGCTTTCTTGCGGCGCTGCGGCAGGGGCTCGCACCGTGAGCCTGCTGCCAAGCGTCGTGAGTGCGACTGCGGTTGCGATTGCGGCTGCAGCTCTCGCGGCGGCGGCCCTCGGCGCGTCCGCGCCACAGGCGCCGCAAGTGCCCACCTTCACTTCCGTTGGCGCCGTCGTGCGCCTCGACGTGCTCGCGCTGCGCGGCGACCAAGCACTCGTCGGGCTCGGCGGCGACGATTTCGAAGTGCGGGACAACGGCGTGCTGCAGCAGGTGCGTGTCACCGCCGGCGAGGCGCTGCGCTGGAAAGTGATCGTGTTGCTCGATACGAGCCAGAGCGTTGCCGGGCCGAAGCTCGCCGCCTTTCGCGACGCCGCGCACACCATCGCCAAAGCCGCGCGGCCAGGCGACGACATTGCGCTCATGACCTTCTCCGACCGGGTGGAACTGCGCAGCGGCATTTCCGGCCTCGACAACATCCGCGCCGGCGGCAGCACCGCGCTCTGCGATGCCATCTTCGCGGCGCTTGCGGTCGCGGAGGAAGGCGAAGCACGGGCGCTCGTCATCCTGTTGAGCGATGGCGCCGACACCATGAGCTGGCTGTCGGCCGACGACGTCGCCGAGGCCGCGCGCCGCTCGGAAGCGACCGTCTATGCGATCAGCACGACGGCCGGCGCCGATCCGCGGCGTTCGCCGATCGCGCGACCCACGTGGGAGTCGATCGCCGAGGAGAACGACGAGCGCTTCCTGCAGCGCATCGCCCGCGACACGGGTGGCCTGCTACTGCGCGCGCCGACGCCCGTGAAGCTGCAGGAGCGCATCGCCTCGGTGCTGGAGACGATTTCCGCTCGTTACCTGATCGGTTACGAACCCACGGGCGTGTCCCGGGACGGCTGGCACGACGTCTCGGTGCGCCTGCGGCGCGGCAGCGGCGAGATCGTGGCGCGTCCCGGCTACTTTGCGAGCGCCAGCGGCGGCCGCTGAGATAACCTCCGCAACGTCAACCTGGCCATTGCCATCGCCATCGGAGGCACCATGACATCGATCGGCCGCATGCGGACCCTGGGTGTGCTCGTCGCCCTGGGCGGAACAACGCTGCTGGCGCCTATGCTGCGCGCCCAGGCGCCGACACAGCCGGAGAAAGCACCGCTCTACCCGGCGTTCCCCAGCGAGATGCCGGCGCGCTTCGTGCCCGCGACCGTGGGCTGGGATTACGAGCAGCGCGACGTCATGATCCCGATGCGCGACGGCGTGAAGCTGCACACGATCGTGCTGGTGCCGAAGGGCGCCAAAGGCGCGCCCATTCTCCTGACGCGCACGCCCTACGAAGCCAAGGCGCTCGTCGGCCACGCGCACAGCGCGCACCTCGGGCCGATCCTGCAGGGCTACGACAACGCCACCGACGTCATCGTCGAGGGCGGTTACATCCGCGTGATGCAGGACGTGCGCGGCAAGTACGGCTCCGAGGGCGACTACGTGATGAACCGGCCGCTGCACGGGCCGCAGAACCCGACGCCCGTGGACCACGCGACCGACACCTTCGACACCATCGACTGGCTGGTGAAGAACGTCCCGGAATCGAACGGCAAGGTCGGCATCCTCGGCATTTCCTACGACGGCTTCCTGCCCCTGATGGCGCTCGTCAACCCGCACCCGGCGCTCAAAGTGTCGGTGCCGATGAACCCCATGGTCGACGGCTGGATGGGCGACGACTGGTTTCACAACGGCGCCTTCCGCCAGAACATGATGACTTACATCCACGACCAGGAAGCGACCCGCGAGAACGACGCCATCTGGTACACGACGCACTACGACGAGTACGAGGCGTACATGGCTGCCGGTTCGGCGGGCGAGCTCGGTCGCCAGCGCGGGCTCGAACAGATCGGCTTCTGGCGCAAGGTCCTCGAGCATCCGAGCTACGACGCCTTCTGGAGCGACCAGGCAGTGGACAAGATCCTGGCCGCGCAGCCGCTCGCGGTGCCGGTGATGCTGGTGCACAGCCTCTGGGACCAGGAAGACATCTACGGCGCCATCGCCGTGTACAAGGCAATCGAGCCTAAGGACACGCGCAACGACAAGGTGTTCCTGGTGATGGGTCCGTGGCACCACGGCCAGGAGATCGGCGACGGCAGCACGCTGGGCGCGCTGCGATTCGGCGCCGACACCGGCCTGCAGTTCCGCACCGAGGTGCTGCGGCCGTTCCTCGACCAGTACCTGAAGGACGGCGCTCCCAAGGCCGACATCGCGCCGGTGTCGGCGTTCGAGACCGGCACCAACAAGTGGCGGCGGCTCAGCCACTGGCCTTCCGGCTGCGACGCGGGCTGCGACACCGAGAAGAAGCCGCTCTACCTCGGCGCCGGCCTCAAGCTCGGTTTCGACGCGCCGCGCGCCGGCGGCGCCGCGTTCGAGGAGTACGTCTCCGATCCGGCGAAGCCGGTGCCGTATCGCGCGCGCCCCGTGATCAACAGCTACGACGCCGCGAACAGCTGGGCGCGCTGGCTGGTCGACGACCAGCGCGAACAGTCGGGACGGCCCGACGTGCTGGTGTTCCAGGGCGACAGGCTGACGGCACCGCTGAAGGTCAGCGGCGAGCCGCTCGTCAACCTGGTCGCTTCCACGAGCGGCACCGACTCCGACTGGGTGGTGAAGCTCATCGACGTCTATCCCGACGAAGTCGCGGGGCAGCCCGAGATGGGCGGTTACCAGCTGATGGTGGCCGCCGACATCTTCCGCGGCCGCTACCGCGAGAGTTTCGCGAGCGCGAAGGCGCTCGCCGCCGACACCCCGCTCGCGTACCGCTTCGCGCTGCCGACCACCAACCACGTGTTCCTGCCCGGCCACCGGCTGATGGTGCAGGTGCAGTCGAGCTGGTTCCCGCTCTACGACCGCAACCCGCAGACGTTCGTGCCGAGCATCTTCAACGCGCAGCCCGGCGACTACCGCAAGGCCGTGCAGCGCGTCTACCACGCGCCGGAGCAAGCGAGCTTCATCGAGCTGCCGGTGATCGTCGCCAGGGGCAAGTCGGCTTCACGGTAACCTTGTGCCCATGAACACCAGGTCTTACGCGGCAGCTTCTGCCACCAGTGCGCTTGCGCCGTACTCCTTCAACCGGCGCGAGCCGCTGTCGACGGACGTCGACATCGTCATCGACTACTGCGGCGTATGCCACTCCGACATCCACCAGGCGCGCAGCGAGTGGGGGCCGGCGCTCTACCCCTGCGTGCCGGGCCACGAGATCGTTGGCCACGTGGCGCGCGTGGGTTCGAAGGTGCGCAAGTTCAAGGAAGGCGACGTCGCCGCGGTCGGCTGCATGGTCGAATCGTGCCGCAATTGCCCCCCCTGCCGGCGCGGGCTCGAGCAGTACTGCGAGCAAGGCGCCACCTGGACCTACAACGCCGTCGACGGGCACAACGGCGGTCCGACCTTCGGCGGCTATTCGGAGCGCATCGTGGTGGACGAGGCCTTCACGCTGCGCGTGCCCGCCGGCGCCGACCTCGCCGCCACGGCGCCGCTGCTGTGTGCCGGCATCACCACGTATTCACCGCTGCGTCACTGGAAGGTGGGCAAGGACCAGAAGGTCGCCATCATCGGCCTGGGCGGATTGGGCCACATGGGCGTGAAGCTGGCGCGCTCGTTCGGCGCGCACGTGGTGCTCTTCACCACCTCGCCCGGCAAGGTCGCGGACGGGCTGCGCCTCGGCGCCCACGAAGTCGTGCTCTCGACCGACCCCGGCGCGATGGAGAAGCAGAAGCGCAGCTTCGACTTCGTCATCGACACGGTCTCCGCCGATCACGACATCAATACGTACCTGCGGCTCGTGAAGCTCGACGGCACGCTGACACTCGTGGGCTTGCCGGAGAAGCCGTTCACGCTGCCGGCGTCGAGCATGACGCCGCGCATGCAGTTCGCGGGGTCGGGCATCGGCGGCATCGCCGAAACGCAGGAGATGCTCGACTACTGCGCGGAGTACGGCATCACCAGCGACATCGAGATGCTGCGCATCCAGGACATCAACGCGGCCTACGACCGCATGCTGCGCAACGACGTGAAGTACCGCTTCGTCATCGACATGAAGTCGCTGGCGGGCTAGCGGCGGGGCACCAGCTTCAACACGCGGCCCTCGTCTTCGTCGGTCAGGACGTAGAGCGCGCCGTCCGGTCCCTGGCGAACGTCGCGAATGCGTTCGCGAAGTTCGGTGAGCAGGTGCTCTTCGCCCGTCACCTTCTCGCCGTCGAGCGTGAGGCGGGTGAGCTGCGCGCTGGCAAGGCCGCCGATGAACAGGCTGCCTTGCCACTCCTTGAACAAGCCTCCGGTGTAGAAGGCCATGCCGCTCGGCGCGATCACTGGGTCCCAGTAGTAGAGCGGCTGCTCCATGCCCGCCTGCTGCTGGATGCCGGCGCCGATGGGCTGGCCGCCGTACTCGATGCCGTAGGTGATCGTGGGCCAGCCGTAGTCCTTGCCGGCGCGCGCCACGTTCAGCTCGTCGCCGCCGCGGGCGCCGTGCTCCACTTCCCACAGCTCGCCGGTCGCGGGGTGGAGGGCCGCGGCCTGCACGTTGCGGTGGCCGTACGACCAGATCTCGGGGCGGACGCCGGGCTTGCCGGCGAACGGGTTGTCCTTCGGGATCGAGCCGTCGGGATTGATGCGCACGACCTTGCCCAGCAAACCGTCGAGCCGCTGCGCTTGCATGCGGCCCTGCATGATGGAGCGCTCGCCGAGAGTCACGAACAGCGTCCCGTCGTTGCGAAACACGAGGCGCGAGCCGAAGTGCGCGCTGGAGCGGAGCGACGGCGCCTGGTGGAAGATCACCTGCACGCCGGCAACGCTCGGGGCGGCGCCTTCGACGAGCTTGCCGCGCGCGACCGCGGTGTTGTTGACGTTGCCCTCGCGCGGCTCCGCGTAGCTCCAGTAAACGAGGTTGTTGGTCGCGAAGGCGGGATCGAGGGCGATGTCGAGCAGGCCGCCCTGTCCCACCGCACTGACTGGCGGCAGGCCGCTGATCGGCGGGCCGAGCTTGCCGTCTTTCGCCACGATGCGCAGGCGCCCCGGGCGTTCGGTCACGAGCATGCGGCCGTCGGGCAGGAACGCGAGCCCCCACGGGTGCTCGAGGCCTTCGGCGACGGTCACCACCACGAAGGCGACACCGGCCTTGCGCTCGGGTGCGCGGGTCTGGCCCGCGAAGGCGGGCTTCTGATTCGGCGCGTTGGGCGCCTCCCGGTTGAGGCTCTGCCCTGCGGCATCCCCACTGCCACCGCTAATGGCGTCGGCACGCGCGGTGTCGCGAGAGTTCCCGGCACCACAGGCCGCTGCAAACATGCACATGAGAAGGACGGCGCGTCGCGTCCTTGCTGCGGTCATCGCTGTTGCGCTGTTTCCATCATCACCGTTCCACTGTAATGAGCCGCGCTCGCCGCCGCAATCGGTGTCATGCCCCTTAAGCTCGGTGCATGGCATCCAAACCGGAGCCGGTCGTTCTCGACATCGGCACGCGCCAGGTGACGGTGACCAATCCGGGGAAGGTCTATTTCCCGGAGGCCGGCATCACCAAGCTGCAGCTCGTCGAGTACTACCTCGCGGTTGCCGAGGGCGCGCTACGCGGCGCGGGCGGCCGTCCGAACGTGCTGGTGCGCTACGCGAACGGCATCCACGGCGAGTTCTTCTACCAGAAGCGCGCGCCCGAATCGCGGCCCGACTGGATCGAGGTGGTCACCCTCAGCTTTCCCTCGGGCCGCACCGCGGAGGAAGTGGTGCCGCGCGAACCGGCGGCGCTCGCCTGGATGGCCAACCTCGGCTGCCTCGAGCTGCACCCGCACCCGGTGAGCACCGCCGACCTCGACCATCCCGACGAGCTGCGGATCGACCTCGACCCGATGCCGGGCATCGAGTGGCGGCAGATCACCGACGTGGCGCGCGTGGTGGGCGAGGTGCTCGCCGACCATGGCCTCGTCGGCTGGCCGAAGACCTCGGGATCGCGGGGCATCCACGTGATCGTGCGCGTGCTTCCGCGCTGGTCGTTCGCGGAGGTGCGGCGCGCCGCGCTGGCGTTCGCGCGCGAGGTGGAGCGCCGGGCGCCGGGGATCGCCACCAGCAAGTGGTGGAAGGAGGAGCGCCACGGCGTGTTCCTCGACTACAACCAGAACGCCAAGGACCGCACCGTCTGCAGCGCCTACTCGGTGCGGCCGAAGGCGGACGGCCGGGTGTCGGCGCCGGTCACCTGGGACGAGCTGTTCGCGTGCGACCCCGGCGACTTCACGCTGCGCACCATGCCCGCGCGCTTCGCGAAGCGTGGGCGACCGCCACGCCGCGATCGACGAGCATCCGTGTTCGCTGCAGTCGCTGCTCGAGCTGTCGGCGCGGCAGGAAAAGGAGGGACTCGGCGACGCACCGTGGCCCCCGCACTACGCAAAGGGCGAAGGCGAACCCCCGCGCGTGCAGCCGTCGAAGCGCAGGAGCACCGGCGCATCGACAGGCCGCCGCGTCTCGAAGAAGCCGCTCCTCGAGATTGCCAAGGCCGCGCACAAGGAAGACGCGCTCGCGGGCCTGGAGCGCTGGAAGGGGCGCCACCCGCAGGCCGCGGCGCACCTCGAAGCAGCCGACATCCTGGTCGACTCGATGCGCGGCCGCTCGTCCACCTGGACGCGCGTGCGCGTGAACCTCGAACACGTGCCCGAAGCGGAGCGGCCGCCGCAGGAACCGCCAGATCCCGACTACGACCCGTGGAAGGGCGATCACTTTTCCGCCGGGTGAAAAATCGCGGCGAGTTCGGCGGGCGCAGTGACCTCGAGCTGGTCGTAGCGGCAGGCGGCGGGTGCGCGGTCGGGGCGCCAGCGCAGGAAGACCGCGGCGTGGCGGAAGCGGTCGCCCTGCAGGTGGTCGTACTTCACCTCGCACACCCTCTCGATGCGCAGCGGCTCCCACGACAGGTCCTTGCCGGCGCTCCAGCGGCTCTGGCCGCCGGGCATGCGCTGCGTGCCGCCCTCGGTACTGCGCCCACTCCTTCCACGGGTGCGCCGCGAGCGCTGTGGCGCGCAGCGGCTCGAGCTCTTCCGCCAGCGCGCGACGCGCGGCCATGGTGAAGGACGACGTGACGCCGACGTGGTGCAGCGTTTCGGAGACGTCGTACAGCCCGAGAAGCAGCGAGCCGACCAGCGTTCCCGGCCCGTTCTTGTGCCAGCGAAACCCGGCCACGACGCAATCGGCGGTGCGCGCGTGCTTGATCTTCAGCATCGTGCGCTTGCCCGGCTCGTAAGCCGCCTGTCGGTGCTTGGCGATGACCCCGTCGAAGCCGGCGCCTTCGAAGCGATGGAACCAGTCGGCCGCGATCTCGGGTTCGGTGCGGCACGGCGTCAGGTAGAGGCCGTGGCCCTTGCCGGAAACGGCCTGTTCCAGCAGCCGGCGGCGCTCGGCCTGCGGCAGCGCGCGCAGGTCACGGCTGCCCTCCGCCAGGATGTCGAACGCGACGAACGCCGCCGGGATTTCGGCCGCGAGCTTCTTCACTCGCGAGGCGGCCGGATGCAGGCGCATCTGCAGCGCGTCGAAGTTGAGGCCGTGGGGAGAGACGATGACGATCTCGCCGTCGACCACGCAGCGTTCCGGCAGGTGCTGCTTGAAGAACGCGGCTAGCTCGGGGAAATAGCGGTCGAGCGGCTTGAGGTCGCGGCTTTGCGTGTAGACGTTGTCGCCGTCGCGAAACACGATGGCGCGGAAGCCATCCCACTTCGGCTCGAACAGCCACTCGCCGTCCTGCGGGATTTCCTCGGCGAGCTTCGCCAGCATCGGCGGGACTGGCGGCTCGATGGGGAACGCCATCAGCGCGCCGTCAACGCTTGCCTGCGCGTTCGCGGATGCGATTTTCGGCCGAGTCCCAGCCGGCATCGAGCGGATGGCCGGGTGCGTCGATGTCGATGAGGATGGGCGCATGGTCGGAGGGGATGGGCTTGCCCTTGCGCGCCTCGCGGTCGATCTCGGCCCAAACCATGCGCTCGGCAACCGGGCGCGTGGCGAGCAGCAGGTCGATGCGCATGCCGAAGTTCTTCTGGAAATTGCCGGCGCGATAGTCCCACCAGCTGTAGCGCCGGGCGTCGGGGTTGCGGTGGCGATACGTGTCGACGAGCCCCCAGTCGCGCAGCGCCGCGACGGCGGCGCGCTCGCGTTCGGAGACGTGGGTGCCGCCATGGCAGGCGCGCGGGTCCCACACGTCTTCGTCGGCGGGCGCCACGTTGAAGTCGCCGCCCAGCACCAGGGCACTTGTCGGGTCGGCGTGCTCCTTGAGCCAGCGGTTGAGGCGGTCGAACCACAGCAGCTTCGCTTCGTAGAACGTCGAGCCGAGGACCCGGCCGTTGGGGACGTACAGGCTCACAACCCGCACGCCGGCGCAGGTGGCGGCGATCATCCGCGCCTCGGCCAGGGGTTCGTCGTCGCCGGCGTCCTCGGTGCGCGCCGGCTGCAGCGGCACGCCGAAGTTGGTGACGACATCGGCGATGCCGACGCGGCTCGCGATGGCGACGCCGTTCCAGCGCCCCTCGCCGTGATGCGCCACCTCGTAGCCGAGGTCGGTGAACAGCATGGTGGGCACGTCGGCGTCGGCGAGCTTCGTCTCCTGCATCAGCAGGACATCGGGACGAGCGCGGTCGAGCCACCAACGCAGTTTCTCGAAGCGCGCCTTCAGCGAGTTGACGTTCCAGGTGGCGATGCGCATCAGGCGAGCTTGCGGAGCGGCGGCAGCTTTGCCGGCCGCGAACCACGGAGCCTTGTGCCCAGCACCGGCGCGTAGGACAGCTCCCTGCCCTGGGCGGCGTGGCGCAGCAGCAGGCCGCCGCGGCTCATGTCGCCGCGGCCGACGAAGTCGACGGGGAAGACCAGGCGTTCGCCGAGGACTGCGGTGAGGAGTGGCTGGTATTTCGGCGATGCAACGCTGCCGAGCAGCACGACTTCCGTGTCCGTCCAGGCCGCTTGCAGCGCTTCCACGTCGCGCAGGAACGGCGCGGTGTAGCGCGTTTCGTCGGCGTTGACCGGCACGCCCGCGTAGCGTCGGAGATCCTCCGCGCGCACGATGGCTTCTGGCGAGAGCAACCCATCGCACGGCGTGATGACGTGAATGCCACCGCCTGCATAGTTGCGCGGCAGAGTGCTTGTGTCGCCAAACAGTGGCGGTCTTGCGAATGAGCGCGCGTACGCGAGCTTGCCGCGGAAGTACAAGCTGCTGATGAAGGCGAAGACCTCGCCCAGCGGCGCGCCTTCCGGCCGGTGCAGCCGCGCGGCCAGTTCGAACTGGGCCGCTTCGTTTTGCAGATAAGTCGCCCGCTTTCCGGAGCAGTCTGCCGGCGACAGCAGGAACACCCGGTGCTTCACCCGCGGCGCTCTTTCACCGACACCCCTGCGTTCACCCGACGCCTCCCTTCGTCCACGCTCATCCCTTCAACCACGCCATTCCCTCAACCACGCCGTTCCTTCAGCCACTTCAGGAACTTCTTCTTCGGCCACGTGTTCGCGACCCGGCTCGGATCGACCCACCCTCGAGTCGCCAGCATCGCACCCCACTCCATGCGGTCCAGTTCGCGCGTGTGATGCGTGTCGGTGCTGATGACGAAGGTGACGTCGAGGCCGCGGGCGCGAAACAGCACCTCGCTGGTTGCGTCGAGGCGGCCGAGCGCGGCATTGATCTCGATGGCGGTGTTGGTCTCGACCGCCTTCTTGAGGACTGCATCGATGTCGAGCTCGACACCGTGACGCTTGCCGATGCGTCGCCCGCTGAGGTGGGCGATGGCATCGACGGTGCAGTCTTCCATGGCTGCCAGGACGCGTCTGGTCTGCGCCTTGCCGTCGAGCTCGAAGTGCGAGTGGATGCCGGCGACGCACCAGTCGAGCGTGCGGCGAAAACCCTCGTCGTAGTCGACGCGGCCGTCGGCGCCAATGTTGAGTTCGCTGCCGTGCAGAATCGTCATCTTCGGGAACAGCGGGCGCAGCTTGTCGATCTGCGCGCGCTGTTCGACGAGTCGCTCGCGCGGCACCCCGTTCATCGCCAGGTTCTCGGCGTGATCGGTGGTCGACATGTACTCGTAGCCGTGAGCGGCCGCGGCAGCGAGGATTTCCTCGAGCGTGCTCATGCCGTCGCCCGACAGTGTCGTGTGCACGTGCAGGTCGCCGCGCATCATCTCCAGGGAGACGTGGGGCGGCAGGTCGTTTTCGGCGCCAAGCTCCACCTCGCCTCGGTCCTCGCGCATCGGCGGCTCGATGTACGGCAGGCCAAGCGCCTTGTAGATCGACTCTTCGGTTTTCGCCGCAACCACCTTGCCGGAGGCTTCGACGGTGAGCGCATACTCGTTGAGCGTCCAGGCCTTGTCGAGAGCGCGCTGCCGCAGCTTGATGTTGTGCGCCTTGGAGCCGGTGAAATAGAGGACGGCGGCGCCGAACTGCTTCGGCTCGACGACGCGCATGTCGACCTGCAGCCCGGTGGTGGTGAGGACCGAGGTTTTGGTGCCGCCGCTGCCGATGACCTCCTTGACCGTGCCCATGTGAACGAACGCCTCGGTGACGGCGGCAGGATTCTTCGACGCCACCACGATGTCGATGTCGGCAACGGTTTCCCGCAGGCGGCGCAGGCTGCCGCAGTATTGCGCGTTCTCGACGAACGGCAGCGCCTGGAGCGCGGCGACGAACTCGCGGGCGATGGGCATGGCTTGCGCGATGGGCGTGCGCTTGTCTTTGCCATGCTCGCCCATGCGGCCGACCGCGGCG
The DNA here is from genome assembly GCA_963720545.1 of uncultured Acidobacteriota bacterium. Lineage (GTDB taxonomy): Bacteria > Acidobacteriota > Vicinamibacteria > Fen-336 > Fen-336 > MFD01916-c6. The sequence continues at coordinate 83,521 of OY970399.1, forward strand.
ACCAGGTTTTCTTCGGTGCGCTGGCCGAGGCCGCTCATCTTGCGGACCTTCTGCTGCTGTAGCGCGGCGCGCAGGCCGTCTATGTCGTTGACGCCGAGCTCGGCGCGCAGCCTCAGGAGTGTCTTCGGCCCGAGGCCCGGGATGCGGCTCAGCGCCACGAAGTCGGGCGGATACTTCTGGCGCAGCGTTTCCAGCTTGGCGATGGTGCCGGTGTCGAAGAACTCGCGGATCTTCTTCGCGGTGCTGCCGCCCACGCCGCCGATGGCGGTGAGCTCCCTCTCGTTCAGCGTTGACAGGTCGCCACGATACGAGTTGATCGCCTCGACGGCGTTCTCGTATGCGCGCACGCGGAACGACTGCGACGAGCCTTCGTCGAGGATGGCGAGCTGTGCGAGTTCCTTGAAAAGCGCGACGAGCGAGCTGTTGCCTGACACGCTGTCAGTTTAGTTCGCCTCGCGGACATCCCAGGCCCCGGTGGGACGGCACTCCCTTCGTTCTTGCAACTACGTCCGGACGCAGTTGCCTTTCCGTTTTCCCGAGTCGGCCCATCGCGTGCGACGCGAGCTTGCGTTTTTCCGAGTGCGTCCATCGCTTGCGACGCGACCTGCCGTTTTCCCGAGTGGATCCATCGCTTGCGCCGTGAGCTTCCGTTTTCCCGAGTGGGTTCATCGCTTGCGCCGCTCGCGAGGGATCTCTGACGAAGAAGGGTCCTCTTTGCGATCGGACCCGCCCTGTCACTCGCGCGGCGTACCTTTGCTGCATGGGACACGGGTGCGATCTGAAGGCGTTGAAAGACGGAGAATTGCGGCGGCGGCTGGTCGCGGCCATCGAATCGTCGCGCGGAACCGAGGCTGGCGTGGTCGCGTGCATCGCCGAGTTCGATAAACGCAAGCTCTACGCACGCGATGCCTCACCGTCGATGTTCGCCTGGTGTCGTGAGGTGTTGCATTTGTCCGAGGCTGAGGCTTACCTGCGAATCCGCGCGGCGCGGGCCTCGCGGAAGTATCCGGTCATTCTGAAGATGCTCGCGGATGGACGGCTGCATCTCAGTGCGATCGAAAAGATCGCGCCGTACCTTGATAAGGATGGCGCCACGTCGTTGCTGGCGCGAGCGTCTCACCGCTCGAAGCTCGAGATCCAGCAGCTCATCGCCGGGATCGCGCCGCGGCCGGATGTGAAGCAGTCGTTGCGGCGGTTGCCAGAGGCGCCGGGTGCGACGTCGCCGCCGGCTTCTTTGCTTGATCAAAAGCTGCTGAACGGCGGCATGTCCAGTCCAGTGACTACAGTTGGCCGCCTGGTCGATCCGGAGCCGACGGCGGGCGGTCGAGGATCAGGCCTGCTTGCGACGTCAGGAACGAGAACCGCGGCCCCGGCAACCACAACCGCAACTGCGGAACCGGCGGGCGCGCTATTCAGCCGTGAGCACGTTGCGGCAGAACCGAATGCGACACCAACGGCTCTGGCGGCGCGCGTCGTGGCAAGTCGTGGACTGCGTCCGGACGCAGTCGAGCCCCTGTCACCAGGTCGCTACGCGCTGCACCTCACTCTCGATGCGGACCAGCATGCCAGGCTGCAGCGGCTGCGCGCGCTTACAGGAGGCGTCGATCTGGCGGAGTGATCGATGGTGCCGTGACCAAGGCACTGGAGCAAATCGATGCGCGGCGCTTCGGCAAGATCAAGCCGAGAGTCAGGGCGCGCGGGACGTCGCGCGCGAAGGCGCTTGTGAATTCGGATTCGCCCGTCGAGATCTGTGCAATCGACGTGGACAGCAAGCGTCAGTCGCTGCCGGTGGTCCGAGCACAAATGCGAACGGCCGCCGCCGGTGACTCGCAAGGGCCGGGTGCGAGGAGCGCCGCAAGCGCAGGTGGGGCCGTCGAAACGCGTGGAGGAGCGTCGCGCCATATTCCTGCGGCCGTGAGGAGGGCTGTGGCAGAGCGCGACGGCAACCAGTGCCGGTTCGTGTCTATAGCCGGGCGGCGCTGCACGGCTCGAGAATGCCTCGAGTTTCATCACCGGCACCCGTTCGCGTTCGGCGGTACGCACCACCCGGACAACCTGCGCCTGATGTGCCGCACCCACAACATGTTGCTGGCCGAGGCCGACTATGGGAAGAAGGCGATGGCGAAGTTCCAGACGGCGGACGGTTGAAGATGTGGTGAGGAGATGCTCGGTGAAGATGCCGCGAGCGTGCGCCAACTCGCCGCAAGCGGTTGTGTGGACGATAACGCTCGCTGGTCCTGTCGCTGCGAGCTACAACGGCGATCCCAATGGTGGATGGCAGGATGCTGCGAGCGGACGGGTCGACTGTGCAGCGACGACGGTGCAGGGAAGACGGTGCAGGGAAGATGGATCCGGATGATGCAGCGCGAGGGTGCTTGAGGACGGTGTCACGGTCAGGAGAGTCTCGACTTGTAGCTGAGAAGCGGGTGTACTGCCTGATAGAGTCGCGTCGGATTCGATGAGCAACCTGGTGGTCGATCCGCAGGCCGAGCTTTCCGTCAGTGAGCCAGAGCGCGCGCCCGTGTTCGAGGCGCTGCCCGGCAGGGTGACGGATCTTGGCGGACTTGCGATTCGCCGGTTGTTGCCGCGCGCGAAGCGGCGTCTCGTTGGTCCGTGGTGCTTTCTCGACTCGTATGGGCCGCTGACCTTTTCCTCCGGCAAGCCGATGGACGTGGCGCCACACCCGCATATCGGGCTGCAGACGGTGTCGTGGCTGCTCGACGGCGAGGTGTTGCACAACGACAGCCTGGGCAGCACCGGCCTGGCGAAACCCGGAGTGGTCAACCTGATGACCGCTGGTCGCGGCATTACGCATGCGGAGGAGACGCCGCAGCCCTCGAGCGGCTCGCTGCGCGGCGTGCAATTGTGGGTGGCGCTGCCGGGTCGGCACCGGGAGACGGCGCCGGCGTTCGAGCAGGTCGAGGCCCCGACGCTCGAATCGGCGGTGGGTCGGTGCGGGTGCTGATGGGGGAACTGTCGGGGGTGGCATCGCCAGCCCGGGTATTCTCGCCGCTGGTTGCCGCGATGTTGTCCGCGCCAGCGAGCGGGGCCGTCACAGTGCCTCTCGACGTCGCGTTCGAGCACGCCCTCATCCCGCTCTCTGGGAGCGTGCGCTTCGGCGACGACCCTCTTGCGGTGGACACGCTCTACTACCTGGGCTGCGCGCGCGGCGAGCTGCGGCTCGATTACGACAGCGCCGGCGACGTGCTGCTGCTTGGCGGCGCACCCTTCGGCGAAGACATCCTGATGTGGTGGAACTTCGTTGCGCGCACCACCGAAGAGATCGTGGCCGCGCGCGAAGACTGGGAAGCGCAGCGCCGCTTCGGCCCGGTCGCTGCCTACCGCGGCGAGCGCCTGGTCGCGCCGCCGTTCCTCGCGCGACCCGTCCCGCGCAGGTGACGGCAACGGCCGAGGTGACAGCAGCGGCGCCGTGCCGCCGAGCCGCCACTGCTCGGTCCCCTCGAGCCGCCACTCGGTGAATTGGACGCGAGTCGCCATCGCGAAGTGGATCCGCGCCGCCGGCGGGTGACCGCGAGTGCCTCAGGGTGGCATGGACGATAATGCGCGCCGCTCGCACGGCGCCGCCCTTCACTACAGTGAAAAGAGGCCGGCGCGCGGCCTGCGCGGCGTCATCGAATGTGTGTGGGAGGTCAGCGCGCGCGACCGAGCGGCTGGGCGCAGCATCGAACGCGTCGTGCCCGATGGCTGCCCCGAGCTGATCGTCCACCTCGGCGATCCGTTCTCCCGCCAGACCGGCGGCCGCTGGAAGAAGCAGCCGCGCGCGTTTCTCGTGGGAGCACTATCGCGGCCATGGCTCCTGCGGCCCGGCCGGCGAGTTCACACACTGGGCATGAGGTTTCGGCCAGGCGCGGTCACTGCGCTGCTTCGCATCGATATGGCGACGGCAACCGATCGGGAAGTGGCTCTGCACCGCCTCGTGCCACTTGCCGAAGCGCGCGCTCTAATTTCACGGCTCGCGAGTGTCGGAAACGAAGGCGTAGGGCGAGGTGCCAGGGAGCGGGCGGCGATCGCCTTCGAGTGGCTGCTCGAGAAGCTGGCGCGGACGGATGGCAGCTCGGCGCCCAGCGCGGCCCTCGAGTTCGTGCGGAAGAGCCGTGGCCAGGCGAGGGTCCGCGAGGTGGCGGCCGCGGTTGGCTGGACGCAGCGCAAGCTGGAGCGTTCGTTCAGGAAGCATGTCGGAATCGGACCCAAGCTCTACGCGCGGATCGTGCGCCTCAATGCCGTGCTCGCCACCCTCGACGCGCGTGAACGCGACGCTGCCGTCGACCTCGCACTCGACGCGGGCTACTTCGACCAGGCCCACTTGCTGCGCGAGTTCCGTGCGCTCGCTGGCCGCACGCCGCGCGCCGGACGCCATCAGGACGGCGAAATGGCGCGGCATTTCACCAGGCCGGAGCGGCTGCGGGCGCTGCTCGTGGGAGAGTGAGGCGCGCAGCGGCTGCGGGCGCTGCCGAGCGAGAGAAAGCCGCAAGCGGTGCGCGCGGGCGGTGTCGCATTCGTCCAATCGCGACGATGCGCCGCTCCCTTAGAGTGCCGGCGGCGGAGAAAGGAATGCACGATGCGACCGCAAATTGGGGTCCTGGTACTGGCCACGTCGTTGGGCATGGGGGCGGCCGTGGTGAATGCTCGAGGGGTTACCTCCGCCAGTGCGGTGGCGAGCGTCGACGGACGGGCGAACACAGGAGCGTTGAGCGCCAGAGCATTGGCGGGTATCGACGGTGAGGCGGACGGCGGAGGTCAGAGGTCTGCTGACGGCCCCGGCGCGAGCAACCTCGGGTGGCTCTCGGGGTGCTGGGGCAGCGAGAAGGATGGCGTGCAGACCGAAGAGTGCTGGACCGCGGTGCGCGGCGGCGCGCTGCTCGGCAGCCACAGCGACGTGAAGGAGGGCCGCATGGTGTCGTGGGAGTTCTTCCGCGTCGACACCACCGCCGATGGCACCTTCTATTTCGCGAGCCCGCAATCACGCACGCCGGTGCCGTTCAGGATGGTGGAGAACACCGACAGGAAGGTCGTTTTCGAGAACAATGCTCACGACTTCCCGCAGCGCATCCTCTACTGGGTCGACGAGAAGGGCGCCCTGCACGCACGCGTCGAAGGCCCGATGGACGGCAAGGAAGCGTCCGAAGAATGGGTCTGGAACCGCCGCTAGCTGCTTGACACTCCGCAAGCCACTGTGCGGCTGTTGAAACGGCGGTAGGCCGCGGCCTGCACGAAAAAGCGATGCCCGCGACCTGGGCTGAACCACCTGCAATGGTGTCGATCAGCGTTGCGCCGGTGGGTTCGGGCGGCGATGGGTTTCGAATGTACCAACGCTGTCGGCGGAGAAACCCTACGCTGGCTGTCAGGGAGCTCTCGAAGACACGATGGAAGAACTGCTCAAGAACGTCCGCTATGCGGTACGCAGCCTGGTGGCGAACCCCGGGTTCGCGCTCATCGCCATACTCACGCTGGGCCTGGGGATCGGCGCCAACGCCGCGATCTTCAGTGTCATCAGCGGCGTGCTCCTGAAGCCGCTGCCTTATGAAAAGGGCGACGACCTCGTCGTCATCCGGCAGTCGACGCGCATCGAGGGCCAGGAAGATCCCGGCATCGCGGTCAACGAGTTCTACGATTACCGCGACCAGTCGCAGGACTTCTCGAGCCTCGTCGAATACCACCAGATGTCCTTCGACCTGCTCGAGCGCGGCGAGCCCGACCGGGTCAGCACCGGCGTCGTCTCGCACGATTTCTTCGACACCCTCGGCATCAAGCCGATCCTCGGCCGTTCGTTCGCCGCCGGCGACGACCTGCCGGGCGCCGAGGCGGTGCTGATCCTGAGCAACAAGTACTGGCGCGAGCGCTTCGGCGGCGAAGCGAAGATCGTCGGCGAGGTGTTCCAGATGAACGACCGGCCGCACCGCGTGGTCGGCGTCCTGCCCGACGTGCCGATGTATCCGAACGACAACGACGTGTACATGTCGGTCTCGGCGTGTCCGTTCCGCGCCCGCGCCGAAAGCGGCCGCCTGCAGAACCGCCGCGCGTTCGCCATCCTCAACGTCTTCGGCCGCCTCAAGCCAGGCGTGAGCCGCAAGGCGGCCGACGCCGGCGTCGGCGCCATCTGCCACCGCTTCGCCGGCGACGACCGGAGCGTCTACCCGGCAAACGCCGGCTTCGAGGTGGCGGCGGCCAACATCCGCGAAGAGCTGACGCGCGATGCGCGGCCGATGCTGCTGATCCTGCTCGGCACCACCGGCCTCATCCTGCTGCTGGCCTGCGCCAACGTCGCGAACCTGACGCTCGCGCGGCTGCTGCGCCGCGAGCGTGAGCTGGCGCTGCGCGCCGCGCTCGGCGCCGACCGTGGCCGGCTGATCCGCCAGCTGCTGACCGAAAGCTCCATCCTGTCGCTCGCCGGCGGCGTGGTCGGCATCGGCTTCGCCTGGACCACGGTGGGCCTGCTCACCGACTTCGTCGCGCGCTTCACGGCGCGCACCGGCGAGGTCGGCATCGACTGGCGGGTGCTGGCGTTCACGCTCGTGATCTCGGTCGGCACCGGCCTGCTGTTCGGCACGGTGCCGGCGCTCTCGTCGCGCGCCGACCTCGCGAACTCGATGAAGCAGGGCAGCAAAGGCTCGGGCGAGTCGCCGCGCCGGCGCAAGCTGCAGAACGCGCTGATCGTGGCGCAGGTGGCGGTGTCGGTGGTGCTGCTGGTGGGCGCCGGGCTGCTGCTCACGAGCTTCTACCGGCTGCAGCGAACGAACGCAGGCTATTCGCCCGAACGCGTGCTCTCCGCCGAAGCCTTCACCAATTTCTCGAAGTACCCGAACGCCGACGCGCAGATCGCGTTCTACTCGCCGCTCCTCGAGCGACTGCAGGCCGCGCCCGGCGTCGTCTCGGCGGCCATCACCAACGCCGTGCCGCTCAGCACCAGCACGCCGGGGCAGGTGTCGTTCGACATCGAGGGCCAGGTCGAGCCGGACGTGAACCGCAAGCCGACGATGGACCTGCGGGTCGCCTCGCCGCTCTTCTTCGATACGCTCGGCATCAAGCGCCTCGCGGGCCGGGTGTTCAGCGACGCCGACGACAAGCGCGCGCCGCTGGTGGTAGTGATCAACCAGTCGATGGCAAATCGTTTCTGGAAGGGCAAGGACCCGGTCGGCTCGCGCATCACCGGCGACAACGGCCAGACCTGGGCAACGGTGGTGGGCGTGGTTGGCGACGTGAAGCAATTCGGCCTGGAGCGCGACGCCATCGCCCAGGTGTACGAGCCGCTGAAGCAGACGGCGTCGGGCCTCGGGGGGCGGATCCTGGTGCGCACCGTCGGCGATCCGGCGGGCGCAACCCAGGCGGTGCGTGCGGCGGTACGCGCGGTGGACCCGTCGATGCCGATCGAGAACGTCGGCACGCTCGAAGAACTGCGCGACAAGAACCTCGCGACGCCGCGGCTCACGGCGGCGCTGCTTTTGGTGTTCGCCGCGCTGGCGCTGTTCGTGACCATGGCCGGCATCACCGGCGTCATCGCCACCTCCGTATCGCAGAGGACCCAGGAGTTCGGCATGCGCATGGCGCTAGGCGCGCGCCGCGATGCGGTGCTGAGGATGGTGGTGGGACAGGGCCTGATGCTGGTCGGCGCGGGTGTCGCGGCGGGCCTCGTGGCTGCGGCGCTCGCGACGCGGGTGCTGTCGTCCTACCTCTACGACACGCGCGCCACCGATCCGCTCACGCTCGCGGCGGTGATCACGTCGCTGTTCCTCTGCGGCATCGCCGCGTGCATCGGCCCGGCATGGCGGGCCACGACCGTGGACCCGATGGTGGCCCTTCGGAGCGAGTAGCTACTCTGGCGGCGCCTCGAAGGTCGTCGTGTTTCGCGTGAAGCCGCGGGTGCGGATGGCGCCGTAAATGATGCCGGCAAGCAGCCAGGCGCCGCCGGCGAGCTTGGCGATCGGCCGCAGGCTCCACCACAAGTAGGCGCACACGGCGAAGCCGACGAGCGGCAGCACGAAGTTGTGCCACTTGCGCTCGTCGCTGCGCAGCCAGTAGCGCGCGAACGCCGCGAGGTTGACGCCGGCAAAGGCGATGAAGGCGCCGAAGTTCAGCATCTCGGCGCCCAGCTGGAAGCTCAGCAGGAAGCCGCCGATGAGTGCCAGCACGCCGATGAAGATGACGTTGTTGCGCGGGATGTTGGTGCGCGGGTCGATGTAGCCGAAGAACGAGCGCGGCAGCGCACCGTCGCGGCCCATCCCGTAGAGCAGCCGCGCGGCGCCGAGGTGCGCGCCGGTTCCCGAGCCGAGGTTCGCAACCAGCATGGCCGTATTCATGATGATGAAGATGATCGGCCCGCCGGCCTTGCCGGCGACATGCACGAACGCGGTGTCGACGTCGGGGAAGCCCTTCCAGTCGCCCCATACGAGTTGCGCCGCGTACACCTGCAGCACCGCGAGGATGCCGACGATGAAGCAGGTGAGCACGGTGGCGCGCAGCACGTTGCGGCGCGGGTTCTCGACCTCCTCGGAGAGCGTCGAGATGCCGTCGAAGCCGATGTAGGTGAGGCAGGCGATGGACGCGCCGGTGAGCACGGTCGGCAGGGCGAAGGTGGCGGGGTCGTAGAAAGGCCGCAGCAGCGCGGCGCCGTCGAGGTGCGCGCCGAGCAGGTAGCGCAGCGCCGCGGTCAGGAACGTGATCACGACCAGCGTGAGGGCGATGCCGATGACCGTGTTGGTGCGCGCGCTGGCCTTCACGCCGCGCAGGTTGAGGAGCGTGAACGTGAGCGCGAAGAACGGCACCCAGAAGGCGTACGGCACCCCCGGGAGGAAGTTCATCGCCACCTTGCTGCACAGGATCGTGCAGATGATGGGATTGAGCGCGTAGTCCATCACCATCGACCAGCCGGTGACGTAGCCGAGCCCGGGATGCAGTTCGCGGCCGACGTAGGTGAACGCCGAGCCGGCGCTCGGGTAGGCGGCGGCCATGCGGCCGTAGCTCATCGCGGTCAGCAGCATCGCGAACATGCCGATGAGGATGGTGGTGACCACGTGGCCGCGGGCTTCCTGGCTGACCACGCCGAAGATGCCCATCGGCGCCGTCGGCTGGATGAGGACGATGCCGTAGAAGACCAGGTCCCACAGGGTCAGCGTGCGGCGCAGGTGCGGCTGTTGTGCGGCGGTTGCGTCCGCGCTCACTGCGTGCCGCCGGTGGCCGCCGCGGCTTCGCGCGCGAGGAACCCGTCGATCACGGCACGCGCTCCGGCGCTCGTATAGACGAGGAAAATCTCCTCCGGCCGCGGGCCGCGCCGCAGGTAGTCGACCTCGGGGGTGCGCGGATAGTCGGAGCGCCGCACGGCGCCCGGCACGTTGCAGGCCGCCTGCTCGGTGGGCGAGAGCCGCAGGTCGTGCATCGACTCGAGCGCGAACAGCTTCAGGCGGCGCACGTCCTCGGTGAGCGGGTACGAGAACACCGCGTCAACCGCGGGAATCCCCGGCGGTGGCGGCGGCAGCGAGATCGAGGTCTCGGGCGGGCCATACGGATAGTGGTTGCCGGTGCCGGTCGCGTGGTTCGTGTAGAGCAGGAAGCGGGCGTTGCTGCGGGCGCCGACTGCCGCAGCCATCGCGGCAACGGCGGCGTACTGGTGGTCGGAGTGGTCGTCGAGCCAGGGATCGGGCATCACCACGACCGCGGGCTTGACCTTGGCGATGATGGTGCGCAGGTCCTCGACCAGGTTGGCCCAGCTCGACTTGCGCGCCCCCACCGGCAGCAGGCGCGAGACGTTGGCGCGCCGGTAGACGCCGATGTCGTCGTTCGGCCCGTACAGCTCGGGCACCACGGCGGCCGGCGACTTGTGCATCTCCTTGAGCCGCGCGTCGAAGTAGCCGAGGTTGTAGCAGCGCTCTGGCGGCACGCCGCCCTGCCACGGCACCGTCACGCTGTCCACAGCGCGCAGCCAGCCCTTGAGGCGGTACTGCGCCGCGGGATCGGCGACGTTGTCCTTGTAGTTCGCGTCGCCGGCGTTGCCCGACGTGACGGTGACGATGGTCGCGGCCTTGTTCGAGTAGAGGCCGAACGACGCGATCTCGGCGTCGTCCGGGTGCGCGGCGATCACCAGGATCGGCTTCGTCAGGTCGAGCTTGTTGTCGAACAGGCGCAGCGGCGCGTCGGCCGCGGCGAGCAAGGTTGTGCTGCCGGTGGCGACCACCTCGACGCTCGCGCCGGGCGTGAGCTGCTTGCGCAGGGAAGAAACGTTGAGCCAGCGCCGGCCCGCGGCGCCGGGCTCGAGGTGTTGGCGCAGCGAGGCGCCGCCCGCGCGCACGTCGACGAAGGGCGCAGCCTCGTCGAGGGCGCCGATGATGACGCCGAGGAGCGCCGTGTCCCAGGAGCCCGCCTTGTCCGGCCACGCGAAGCGCACGCCGCCAGGCGCTTCGGCCAGCGCGACCGTGAGCGGCGCTGCGTTGAACCGATAGCCTTCGGCGGCCGCGCCGTCGGCAGCGAGGGCTTGGGCAGGGAAAGCGAACGATGCCGACGCCAGCAGGACGGCGAACAGCGCGGTGGTTGCCGAGGGTGCGTGTGGCGGGCGACGGGAACTCGAATTCACGGAGTCACTTTCGGTGCGTTCCATGCGACGGCCTCCATCTTGAGCGGGCCAAAGACGGTGCCCTGCGGATAGCGCACCGCGAGCTCGCGGCTTTCGCCGGGCATCAGCGCGAAGTAGTTGTCGTCCCAAAGCACCGGCACCACTTCCTTGCCGGTGGTGGCGTCGAGCGCCTTGAGGTGCACCTGAAACGCAACCGTAGTCCCGGTGTTGGAGATGGTGACGGTCCCGCCGGTGACAACTGCCGTGCTGCCCGGCGTTCCGCTGCCCGGCGAACCTGCCGCCGCACTACCCGTCGCTCTGGCGGCCGCACCGGCGGCGCCATTGCCGGGAGCCACCTTCAGCGTCAGTGTGGTTGCCGGCAGTGAAGAGAGTGCAGTGAGGTCGGCGTGCCGTTTCGTCGGCGTGTAGAACCACTCGGTTTTCTCCCAGTCGAGCACGTCGTCGGCCGTGGACAGCCAGTAGAAGTTGCTGCTGACGAGCTGGCCCGACGCGTCTTCCAGCCGCAGGTGCACGAAATAGACGGACGGGGCAGCACCAGCGGCCGGAGCCGGGACCTTCGACCACCGCACCACGGCGTCGGGCGCGAGATCGATCGTCCCCTTGTCCGCGAACAGCGTCTTCATCGACGCATCGAAAACCTGCACCGAGACGCGCAGGCCCTGGTGCGCGGTCCAGGTGTCGTTGACTATGGCGACCGAGCGGTCGTCGTAGGAGTACTGGACGTGCACCGGTTCGCACGCCTTCATGGTGCCGTAGAAGCCGCCGCCCGGCCGCAGGTAATAGTCGTAGAGGTGCCAGATCAGCGACGGCCAGGCGTTGTTGAGCATCCACTGGACGACGCCGGTCGACGTGTACTTGTTGCGCGCGTACGCCTCGAACATCGCGCGTTCGCCGTCGTAGGTGAGCGCCTGCGCCTTGCGCGCATAGTCCTCGACGTCGGCCGAGGGGCCATAGCGGCCGCGCAACGCCGCGGTGAAGCGTTCGATGTTGCGGAATTCGTCGCCGCCGGCGTGAAAGTTCCACCAATCGTCGATGGGCCACAGGTGTTCTTTCGGCAGCATCTCGCGCAAGCTCTCGACCGGCGGCACCGCGGCACCCGGCCCGATCTCGGTGGCGAAGCCGAAGGCGCCGCCGTTCTTCGTGTCGGTGAGCCAGTAGGACGGCGGCACGTAGTCGTAGGGTCCGCGCATCTTCACGCCGGTGGCGCCGCTCACCGGCCCGGCAGCGTCGGTCGCGTTCGAGAGGATCGGCTTGTCCCAGCCGACGCTCGTCAGCACGTCGAGATACGCTTTCTCGACGTCGTGCGGCGGCGGCTTGTCGCTGCCGTTCATCCAGGCGATCACGCTCGGATGCGCGCGCAACCGCTGCGCCTGGCTCGCGAGCGAGGAAGGCCCGACGCGGTGGTCTTCGGCGTCCCACTTGTCCCACATCTCCCACTGGTCGCAGCAGCACCAGCCCGGCATGGTGAGGATGCCCATCTCGTCGGCGAGGTCGTAGAAGAGGTCGCCCTCGAGCTTGCCTTCGAGGCGCACGGTGTTGAGGCCCATCGCCTTCACGTACTCGAGTTCGGCGCGCAGGCGTTCGCGCGACGCCGGACGGAACAGCATGTCGCTGGCCCAGCCGCCGCCGCGAATCACCAGCGGCCGGCCGTTCACCTTGAAGAGCCGGTGCCCGGCAGGCGTGAGCTCGCTCGTCATCTGCTGGATGCCGAAGCGCGACTTCGCGCTGTCCGACACTGCGCCGCCCACCACCGCTTCCACCGTGATCGGGTAGAGCGCCGGCTCGCCCATGCGGTAGGGCCACCAGAGCCGCGGCTTCGCCATCACCAGGCCGGGCGCTTCGGCGCTGGTGATGCGCACCAGCTTCTGCTCGTGCGGGCCGAGCGACACCTGCTTGGCGAAGCGGATCGCCTCGATGGTGCCGCGCACCTCGCCGCTCACCGAAGCCCCGGTGGTGTTGCGCACGTCCACCGCCACGGTCAGCTTCGCGCTTGCCAGGGTGCCGAGGTCGATCTCGCTCGAGACCGACGGATGGCGCAGCGCCAGCGGGCCGCTCTCGGTGAGGTAGACGTCGCCCCAGAGACCCATGTTCTTGTCGGCCGGAGTCGGGTTCCAGTCGACCCACATGAAGGCGAGGTCGCCCGGGCCCGGCGCTTTCACCTGCACGGCGACCGCGTTCGGCGCGCCGGGTTTCAGCAGGCGCGTGATGTCGAACTCGAAGCGGCGGAAGGCGCCCACGGCCTCCTGGTCGTTCGCGATGCGCGTGCCGTTCACCCAGATGTTGGCCCGGTAGTTGAGGCCGTCGAAGTGCAGCCACACGCTGCGGCCGTCACCGGGAGCGGCGGTGAATTCCTTGCGAAACCACCACGGCACCGCGAACGGGCTGGTCGCCGGCATGTCGATGAGGGTGAAGCGTTCGCCGATCTTGTACTCGGTGCCGGGAATGCCGCGCAGGTTCATCCCGAAGTACGGATCGGGGTACTTGCCGGCGGCCACCAGCGCGCCGACGACCGTGTTGGGCACGGTGGTCTTCTGCCACGCCGCGGTGTCGTACCCGGGCTGCGACAACACTTCTCCCGACGCCTTGTCGACGGCGGACGATTGCAGCGCCCAGCCGGTGCCGAAGTCGGAAGAGGGAGGCGCGTCCGCGACGGCGAGGGGTGGTGTGCCAGCGGCCGATCCCGGCATCGCGGGAGCGAAGAGCGGGGCAGCCGCGCTCGCGTGCTGCGCGGTGGCGCAGCAGCCGGCAACAGTCCCGAGGGTTATCAAAAGCCGCCGCATCCGCATTCGATGTGCCTCCGAGCCGCCGGGGCGGAGGTTAGACGTTTCCGGGTGACCTTGGCAATACTTTCTTAAGACGCTTTATTATCGCTGTGGGCGCGCGCTAGACTCCGCGCGCGGGCGAGGTGCGGAGGCACCGCAAGTGGCGACTGAAAAGCAGCAACCGGCGGCCGAGGCGGCGCGCGCCGCGCATGTTCGCGGCATGAACCTCGAACGCCTCTTCGGCGTGGCGATGGCGCAGGATGGCCGCTTCACGCGCGCGGAGCTGATCGCAGCAACCAGCCTGTCGGCGCCGACCGTAGGCGCGCTGTCTTCGGCGCTCATCGAGCGCGGCCTGCTGCGCGACCTCGGCATCGGCCCGTCGAGCGGCGGGCGTCGTCCGTCGTTCATGGAGTTCAACGCGCGCCACAGCTACGTCGCCGCCATCGACATCGGTGCTGCCAGCACGCGACTCGCGGTCGCCGACCTGCGCGGCGAACCCGTCGCGCGCCGCACTCTGCCAACACCCACCGCGCAACGGCCGCTCGCGATGCTGCGCTCGCTCACCGCCGAGCTGCGCACCCTGCTGAAGGACGAAGGCGTGCCGCTCGACAAGGTGCGGGTGGCCGCGGTCGGCGTCCCGGGCGCAGTCGATCGCGAGAACGGCGTGGTGGTTGCGCTGGCGCCGAACCTCAAGGGCTGGTCGCGCGTGCCGGTGGGCGCGACGCTGAAGAAGGCGCTGGGCGTGCCGGTGGTGGTCGAGAACGACGTCAACCTCGCGATCCTCGCCGAGCGCTGGCGCGGCGCCGCCCAGGGCCACGACACCTGCGCCTACGTCACGCTCGGCACCGGTATCGGCGCCGGCATCATCGTCGACGGCGCGCTGCACCACGGTCATCACTATCTCGCGGGCGAGATCGGCATCATGTGCATGGGGCCGCAGTTCGTCGAGGACGACTTCGGCACGCGCGGCTGCCTCGAAACGCTCGCCGGCCTCAAGTCGGTGGGCGCGCGCTGGCACGCTGTTGGCGGAAGCAACGGCAACGGCGCAGGCGAGCTGGGCGCGCTGTTCGCGGCGGCGCGTGGCGGCGACCCGCAGGCGGCGCGGATCCTCAAGGAGACGTTCACGCTCATCGGCATGGCGGTCGCGAACCTCAGTGTCGTCATCGACCCGTCACTGGTGGTGCTCGGCGGCGCGCTGGCGTCGCAGGATGGAGCGCTGCTGGACGAGGTGCGGCGCATTGTCTCGCGCATCATTCCCGCGCCCAGCGCCATCGTCACTTCGGAGCTGGGAGAGGAGGCGCCGTTGTGGGGCGCCATCCTGGTGGCGCAGGAGGAAGCGGCGCGGCGCATTCGCCGCCAGCTGCGCATGGCCCGCGGCTAGCGCGCAGCGCGCTGTTCCCATTGGCGCGCCGCGCGGGCGCGACGGGTCACCGCCCCTGTTCGATCGTTACGATCTGGTCGGCGCGCACGGTCTCGCGCCGCGTGGTCGTGCCGTCGGGCCAGCGCACCTCGATGCTGTCGACGGCCGCGGCCGCGCCCAGCCCGAAGTGCTGCCGCATGTCGTCCTGCGAGATGTAGCTCGTGCCACTGCGCACCACGCGTATCTGGCTGCGGGCACCGGTGCGCACCGTGACGATGGCGCCGAGCGCGTCGCGGTTGCCGCCCTGGCCGCGCAGCTTGACGAGCAGCCAGTGGCCGGCCGCAGCACCCTCGTTGCGCAGCACCTGCGGCACGCCGTCGAGGTCGTTGATCACGAGGTCGAGGCGGCCGTCGTTGTCGAGGTCGCCGGCCGCGAGGCCGCGGCTCACGCGCGGTTCGCTCAGCACCGGCCCGTAATTCATCGACACGTCCTCGAAGGTACCGTCGCCGCGGTTGTTGTGATAGAGCAGCTTCCTCTGCCGATAGCCGGCCGAGGCGCCGAGCCGCGCCTGGTCGAGCTGCGGGTAGACATGGCCGTTGACGGCGATCAGGTCTTCCCAGCTGTCGTTGTCGTAGTCGAAGAACGCCGTGCCCCAGCCGACGTAGGGCAGGCTCGAGGCGGCGGTCCTGGAGGCGAAGGAAACGTCGGTGAAATGGTCGCCGTCGTTGCGGTAGAGCGCGTTGTACTCCTCGGCGAAGTTGGTGACGAAGAGGCTGAAGCGGCCGCTCGCGTTGTAGTCGCCGATTGCAACCCCCATGCTGCCCTGCTCGGCGCCGTCCTCGCTCACCGCCACGCCTTGCGGGAAGGCGCTCTCCTTGAACGTCCCGTCCTTCTGGTTGAGGTAGAGGAAGTTCGGCGTCGAGTCGTTGGCGACGTAGAGATCCGGCCAGCCATCGGCGTTCGCGTCGAACCAGGCGATGCCCAGCCCGAAGTAGCCGCGCGGATCGGCGACTCCGGCCTTGGCCCCGACTTCGCTGAAGCGTCCCGAGCCATCGTTGTGGAACAGCAAGTCGCCTTCGCCCGGAAGTCCGCGCGGGCCGCACTGCACGGCGACGCCACGGTACTGGCAGGTCTTGCCCATGCCGAATTCGGGAAGCGCGTCGAGGTCGATCTTCACGTAGCGGCTCACGAACAGGTCGAGCCGCCCGTCGTGATCGTAGTCGGCGAAGCCGCAGCCGGCGGCCCAGCCCGAGCCCGCGACACCGGATTTCTCGGTGACGTCCTCGAAAACTCCGCCACCCTTGTTGCGATAGAGCTTGTTGCCGCCGAGCGCGGTGACGTAGACGTCGGCCCAGCCGTCGGCATCGTAGTCGGCGACGCACACGCCCATGCCCCAGCCCGGATGGCCGACGCCCGCCTTGTCGGTGACGTCCTCGAACTGCCAGTTGCCCTTGTTGCGGTAGAGCGCGCTGCGCGCCGCCTTCGGGTCGCGCGCGGTCGCGACCGTGAGCGAATCGACGAAATAGATGTCGAGCAGTCCGTCATTGTCGAAGTCGAAGAGCGCGACACCGCCGCTCATCGACTCGACGATGTACTTCTTCTCGGGGTCGGCGTGATGGCGAAACGTGATTCCCGCGGCGGCGGCCACATCGCGAAACAGCACCGGGGTTTCGGCGCCCGCGGCGATGGCGGTGAGTGCGGCCGCGGCGCAGAGAAGCACAGCGATCTTCACTGCCGCGTCCGGTTGCCGGCGCCTTCGCCTGTGGCACTGCGCAGCTCTGCCAGCTGTTTCTCCATCGCGCGCAGCGCCCCGGTGTAGGCGGCACGTTCGCGTTCGGCGGAGGCTGCGTCGCCCGAGCGCTCGTAGGCGATGCTCAGCTGATAGTGAGCCTTGGCCGACGCCGGATCCGCGGCGACCGCACTCGCAAGCGCTGCAACCGCCTCCGGATAGCGCGCCTGCTGGATCCGCAGCATCCCGAGCGCGACATTGGCGGCGGCGTCGCCGGGCCGCGCGGCGAGAGCGCGGGCGGCATGCGCGTCGGCGCCCGCGAGGTCGCCAAGCCCCACCTCGGCCTCGGCGAGCGCCGCAAGCGCGTCGGCGCTCTCGGGCAGCGACAGCAGGCCACGGACCAGCACCGGCCGGGCCTCGGAATACTGTTTGCGGACGTTGTGAGCGATGCCGAGCGCGACCAGGGTGAGCGCGTTGTCGGGAGCAAGCTCCGCGGCACGCAACAGGTCGTCGGTCGCGGCCACGGGGTCGCCGGCCTGCAGGCGCGCCACTCCTTTCAGGTAGTGATACTCGCCGACACCCGGCCACATGCGGGTGAGCGGTTCGAGCGCCTGCACGGCGGCAATCGGCGCGTGCGCCGTGAGCGCGGCCTCGGCCTGCGCCTGCAAAACGTCCTCCGCGGAAGGCGCCAGTTCACGGGCGCGGCGCAGCGTCTCGAGGGCGCCCGCGGTGTCGCCGCCGGCGGCGCGCACGCGCGCGAGCCGCAGCAGGATCTCGACCGACTCGACGCGCGCGGCCGCGGCGGACAGCGTCTTGATGGCGTCGCCGCGCCGTCCCGCGGCAAGCGCCGCATCGGCTTCGGCGAACGCCTGCTGCCGCACCGACGCAACGGAAACGGCGGCCGCGGCGTTCGCGGCAGTCGTCGTGACGACGCAGATCGATGCGATCGCCAGCAGCGCGGCGGGCAGTCTTCTCAAGGTGTTGCGCCTCGTTTCTTGTCCTTGAGGTTACGGAAGATCTCGAACTGCTGCTCGGCCTCCTGCGTGCGGCCGAGCTTCTGCAGCGCCTTGCCGAGCTGGTAGTGCACGTTCGCGTCGTCCGGCGAGAGCTTCGCGGCGGCTTCGAGGTGCAGGGCGGCTTCGCCGGCATCTCCGGATGCGACCAGGAGCTTGCCCAGCAGGTAGCGGGCCTCGCCCATGTCGGGCTGCGACTGGAGCAGCGAGCGCAGGAGCGGCACGGCTTCGTCCGACTTGCCGGTGAGTTCGAGCACCGAGGCGAGATTCTGCCGCGAACGGAAGTCCTGCGGATGTGAAGCCACTTCCGCGCGCAGCCGCGCTTCAGCCTCGTCGAGCTTCCCTTGCTTCAGGTACAGGACGCCAAGCGTGCCGTTGGCCTCGGCGACATCCGGTTTCAATTCGAGCGCGCGCGTCAGTGAACGCACCGCCGCGTCGTAGTCGCCTTGCGCGGCGTGCGCCTGTCCCAGGACCACATGGATCTCGGCAGATTCGCCCGCCCCGGTTTCGAGCCCCGCGAACACGCGTTCCGCTTCGCCGGCGCGATTGCTGCGCACCAGCGCGGCGCCGTAGGTGAACTGCAGCGACGGGTCGGCCTCGCGCGCCGGGTCGTCGCGCAGCAGGTCGGCGGCCTGCGTGTAGTCGCCGGAGTTGAAGGACGCGAGCGCCAGCATCCGCCGCGATGCCGCGTCGCCCGGCTCCGCGGCGACGGCATTCGCAAGCGCAGGTGCCGCTTCCTTGAAGCGCCCCGCGTTGAAGAGCGAAACGCCGAGCGCTCTCTGCATTTGTGGAAACGCCGGTGCCACTTCGGCGCCCAGCGACAGCAGCGACGCCGCACGGTCGAAGCGGGCGGCCTGCGCATGCACCACCCCGAGGTTGAAGAGCGCCCTGGCGACCGCATCGCGCGCGTGCGCTTCAGCGGCACCGAGCGCGGCGTCGTTGCCGTCCCTGTCCGCGGCATTGCCGAGGAGGGAAGCGATCGCCGTTTCGGCCACCTGCTCGGTCGGCGCGTCGCTCATGTAGCGCGCAAGGTCGTCGCGCGAACTCGACGCGCGCTCGGCTGAGGTGCTCTCCGCGGCAGCAAAGTGCGTCGCCGCCTCGGTGCCGCGGCCCAGCCGGCGCAGAGCGGTGGCGAGCTGATAGTGGGCGCCGCCCAGGCGCGAGGCGTCCACCGGCGGCACTGCCATCGCGGACACCGCCTTTTGCAGCGTTTCGGCGGCCTCTGGTGCGTTGCCAAGGGCCAGCTGGCAGCGGCCCAGGTAGAGCAGTGCGTCCGGGTCGGGATGAGGCCGCCCGGCCGCGGAACGGAGCAGCGGCAACGCCTCAGCAGGTTGGCGTGCCTCGACCAGCGCCATGCCGAGGCGCAGGTTGATGAGCGGCTCGTCGGGCGAGAGCGCCAGCTCCTTGCGAAAATGAGCGATCGCCGAGTCGAGCCCGGCCGTGCCGCGATCGGTGACGTCGATCATGCCGAGGTAGTAGTGAGCGTGGCGGACGCGCGGATCCGCGGCGAGCGCCTGCTCGAGCGGCGGCCGGGCACGGTCGAAGTCGCCGAAGTCGCGGTACGTGCGCCCTATGAGGACTTTGGTCTGTGGAATCGGCCGCAGGGTGAGGAGGCGCGTGAAGAGCTTCTCCGCGGCCTCCGGTTTCTGGACGCGCAGATAACCGCCGGCGAGGGCGAAGAGCATCTCGGCGTCGTCCGGATCGGCGCCATAGCCTTCCTCCAGTTCCTGCACCGCCTCCGCGGGGCGGCCGGCGGCCACCAGCGCCTGCGCCAGCATCAGGCGTCCGTCGCGGTCGTTCGGATGACGCGCGAGCTCCCGGGTGAGTGTGCCGATCGCCGCTTCGGCATCGCGGCGCCCCAGCTGCAGCAGCGCGATGCTGTGCGCCGGCCGGGTCGTCTCTTCCGAGGATGCCGCGGCATGCTGAAACGCCGCGAGCGCCTCGTCGCTACGCCCCTTCGCCTGCAGCGCCGCGCCGATCGCGAGGAACCCTTCGGTGAGGGCCGCGCGGTAGCGGCTCTCGGCCAGCTGCAGTTCGCCGTCGCGAAGGCTGGCCTCGGCCGCCGCCATGAGTGCATCGAGTGGCGCAGCGGGCGATTGCGCGGGCCGCGGCGGCGCCGCGGGCGCCTGTGCCGGTAGCGTAGGCGCCGCGACCAGCAACAGCGCCGCAGCCGGCATCACCAGTTTCACTGCCGCGCCTCGCCGGAACTGGAATTGGCGATACCGAGCGCAACCGCGGCTTCGCGCTCGCGGCCCGCGTGCTTGAGGATCGCGGCCGATGCGACGATGCTGCGCTTCTCGGACGGGTCGGCGCGCAGCGCGGCGCGCCAGTGCGCACCCGCGGCATCGAGGTCGCCGGCCTGAGCGTCCATGAGTGCCAGCGAGGTGTGGGCGCGCGCGGCATCGGGACGCAGGGCGAGCGCATCGCGGAACGCCTTGCGCGCCTGCTGCGTGCGTCCGGCCATCAGCAGGATCGTGCCTTCCTGAACGAGCACGCGCACTGTGGGCGGCTTGCCACCGCCGGCGCGGGTGAGCGCGGTTGCGGCTTCGTCGAATCGACCCAGCCGCGCGAGTACCAGTGCCTGCGTGAGGAGCACATCCTGGTCGGCTGTCGATGCAGCGGTAAAGGGCTGAAGTACGCGCAGTGCCCCGGCGGCGTCGCCCAACTGCGCCAGCACCGTGGCGAGGAGCGTCGCGGCGTTGGCGTCGTCACGGCGCAGCGCCAGCGCCGCGCGCAGGGAGCCTTTCGCCCCGGTGAGGTCGCCGGCTTCCCGCTGCAGGTGAGCGAGGTAGAGATGCGAAACGGCCATCGAGGGCCGCATGCGTACGAGTTGCTCCGCCGCGACCATCGCGTCGTGCGGCCGTCCCTCCGCCTCCAGCGCCGCGACTTCCTGCAGCCGCGCATCGAGCAACATCAGGTTCTTGGGATCGTCCGCAGCGGAGTACGGCCTGTCGCTCGCGCCGCCGTTCGCCGAAACGTAGCCGAGCGCACGCAGGCGTTCGGCGTTCTCAGCGGTTTCTGCCGAAGCGCGCGCGGGCCGTTCTCCACGACGCAGGTCCGCGAGCAGGCGCTGCAGCGGGGCAGCGGCCGCCTTGTCGCCAGCGAGGTTCGTCCGCTCGGCAGAGTCATTGGCGAGGTCGTACAGCTCCGCGATCGGCAGGTCGACGTACTTCCGGTTGCCGGCGATGACGCCGCGCAACGGCGCCCAGCCGCGGCCGAGGTTTCCCGAGAGAGCCTCGAAGTAGCACGGTGCGGCCGCCAGCGCCTTGCCCCGAATCGCGGGCAGGAGGCTTCGCCCATCGAGGCCGCCAGGAATTTCGCCGCCGGCAGCCTCGAGGATGGTGGGAGCGATGTCCACGTGCCGCACGGCGTCTGTCACCACCGCGGGCGGGGCGCCGGCCATGGCAATGACGAGCGGCACGCGCAGCGTCGCTTCATAAGCGAGGATGCCGTGGGTCGCTTCGGCGTGTTCGCCGAGCGATTCGCCGTGGTCGCCGGTCGCGACCACCAGGGTGGCGCCGCCCGTGCGCCGCGCGAGAGCGTCGTCGATGAGCGGCGCCACCGCGCTGTCGGCCGCAGCGACGTCGTCCTGGTAGTTGGCATTGACGTACGGGAAGTGCGGCTCGTACACGTGCACCCACACGAACCAGGGCTGGCCCGCGGGCACCGCCGCGATGAATCGCCGTGCCCGCTCGACGGTCTCGGTTCCGGGTCGCGCCTGCTCCTGCAGGCCGGTACGCGGCTGGCTGCCGACGAACTCGTCGTCATAGACGTCGAAGCCCCGGTCGAGCCCGAAGCGGGCGGCAACCGGGAAGGCGCTGACGAAGGCACCCGTGTGGTAGCCGCGCCCCTTCAGCCACGTGGCCAGAGTGTTGGCGGTGGCGGGGAAGCGGAAGCCGCTGTTGTCCCGGACGCCGTGGTGAATCGGCAGCAGGCCCGAGAGGATGTTGGCGTGGCTTGGCAGGGTCACCACGTTGTGGGCGTGAGCGTTTGCGAACCGGGTGCCGGCCGCCGCCAGCCGGTCGAGGGCGGGCGTCCGGGCCGCGGCGCCGCGCCGGTAGCAGCCGACCGAGTCGGCGCGCAAGGTGTCGATCGTGATGAGCAAAACGCTGGTCGCCGGGCCTGCCGGCGGCACCCGTTTTGCGGGTTCGGACGACCGTCCACAGGCCGGGAACAGCGCCAAGGCGATGACTGGAACGACCAGGATTGTGGCGCTGAGGCGTCTGCGCATGGGATCGCGACATGGTACTTCGTGGTCGCTCCCGGTGCGTCACACAAAAGTCTTGACAACCTTGGCGGTTTTCGTCTAAATACACTTTTTAAAGACGTTTAATTAACGGCGAGGGGACCATGAGGCGTGGCTCGATTCTTCTGCTGGTTGCGTTCCTGCTCAGTGCGGCGAACGCCATGGCACAACGTTCGACGGCGACGCTGCGGGGCACGGTCACCGACCCGACCCAGGCGATCGTGGCCGGCGCCAAGGTGGTCATCCTCAACGAAGCCACGGGCTTCACCCGCACCACAGTAACGAACAACGACGGCCTCTACACCTTCGCCGACGTGCCCACCGGCTCCTACCGCGTGGACGTCAACCACGCGGGGTTCAAGGCCGAGGTGCGCAGCAAGCTGCAGTTGAACGTCGCCGACGTCCGGGTGCTGAACGTCCAGCTCACCACCGGCGACGTGGCCGAGGTGGTGAACGTCGATGCCTCGGCGCAGCAGGTCCGCACTGTGGGCGGTGAGGTGTCGGGCCTCGTCACCGGTGAGCAGGTGCGCCAGCTGCCCCTCAACGGCCGCAACTTCCTGCAGCTCGCCACCCTCATGCCGGGCGTCAGTTCGCCCGACTTCCTGAACGTCAAGGACAAGGGCCTGCTCGGCGGTTCGGACCTGTCGGTGAGCGGCGGCGGCGTCACCTCGAACATGTGGACGGTGGACGGCGCCAACAACAACGACGTCGGCTCGAACCGCACCATCCTTGTTTATCCCTCTCTCGAGGCGATCGAGGAGTTCAAGATCCATCGCAACAGCTACGGCGCCGAGTTCGGCGGCGCGTCGGGCGCGCAGATCAACATCGTCACCCGCACCGGCCAGAACGAGTTCCACGGCGACCTGTTCTATTCCGGCCGGCGCGACTCGCTCAACTCCACCAACTATTTCCTCGAGCAGGCGGGCCAGCCCAAGGAAAACCTGAAGCGCAACGACTTCGGCTGGACCTTCAGCGGTCCGATCATGAAGGACAAGCTGCATTTCTTCGTGTCGCAGGAGTGGAACCGGGAGCTGCGCGGCAGCGTCCGCACCGCGCAGGTGCCGACGGCGCTCGAGCGCACCGGCGACTTCAGTCAGACGGTCGCCGGGGTGTGCGGCGCGAACATTCCCATCGATCCCCTCACCGGCCAGGCTTTCCCAGGTAACGTGATCCCGGCCAACCGGCTGAGCCCGGGTGGCGCGCTCTACACGCAGCTCTTCCCGCTGCCCAACACCAACCCCGGATCGGGCTGCAACAACTGGGTCGCGTCGCTCGATTCGCCCATCAACTGGCGGCAGGAAAACATCCGCCTCGACTGGACCCTGAGCCCCAAGAGCCGAATCATGTTGCGCTACACCCAGGACGCCTGGGTGAACGGCGCGCCCAACCTCTACAGCAACCTGTGGGGCGACGACCCGTTCCCGGCGGTCGATTCGAACTGGGACCAGCCCGGCCGCTCGGTCACCGCGCAGTTGACGCAGAACATCGGCTCGTCGGCGGTGAACACGCTCTCCTTCTCCTACTCGTCCAATAGCATCACGGTGACGCGGGGCGGCGACAATCCGGGGTTGAGCGGGCAGCTGAATGCGGCGATTCCGTCGCTCTTCCCCGACAGCATCCGCGAGTACGGTGCCGAGCGCGGCCATCCGCTCTTCTGGGGCGGCTTCGGGTACGGCAACAACCTCTGGAACGAGGCGCCCTTCCGCAACAACCAGGACCTGTTCATCCTGAAGAACGACTATTCGGTGGTGTTCGGCAACCACTTCCTCAAGGTGGGCGCCATCGCCAGCATGAACAAGAAGAACGAGGACTCGCTGGGGAACGGCTCCAATGAGAGCCCGCAGTTCTGGGGTTCGGCGGGCCTCGCTGGCAACGGCGGCAGCACCGGCAGCGGCCTCGGCGACCTGTTGCTCCGCGACATGACCTTCGGCTTCTCCGAGTTCTCCAACCAGCGTCCGGTGCCGCAGCGCTGGAAGGATCTCGAGTTCTACGTCGCCGATTCGTGGAAGCTGAACTCGCGCATGTCTCTCGACCTCGGCGTGCGCTACTCGAACTTCTGGAACGCGTATGCCAACGACGACCGCGCGGCCTCGTTCGACCCGGCGGCCTACAACCCGGCGCTGGCGGGCGATCCGTGCAACGGCCTGCTGTTCGTTCCCGGCTCCACGTTCTGCCGCGACGGCGGCTTCGCCGGCGGCACCGATGCACCGAACCGCTCCCTGTACCCGCAGGACCTCAACCTGTTGGCACCGCGTGTCGGCTTCGCCTGGGACGTCAACGGGGACGGCAAGACCGCGGTCCGCGCCGGCTTCGGGAAGTTCTACCTGCGCGAGCGCCTCAGCCCTGGCCTCAACATCGCCGGCAACCCGCCGTTCAGCTTCCTGCGCACCGGCACCCGCTTCCTCGACAGCATCGTCGAGCCGTGCGCCGGCTGCTTCGGCGTCTCGAACGGGCGTGCCACCGCCGGCCGCGAACAGCGTTCGGCGACCCCCTACAACTACCAGTGGAACGTCAGCGTCGAACGCGAGATCCTGCCGAACACGGTCTTCGAACTCGGCTATGTCGGCAGCAAGGGCAAGAACCTGCTGAAGACCCGCGACATCAACCAGGTGGCCGAAGGCGACAGCAACGGCAATGGCATCGGCGACCGCGTCGAGTGGGCGCTGCTCGGCGATGGAGGAGCGGCAGTGCGGCCGTTCCCGTCGATCGGCGGCCGTATCACGTTCTGGGACCACAGCGGCAGCTCGATCTACCACTCCTTGCAGACGCAGCTGCGCAGCCACTTCGGCCGCGGCTCGCAGTTGCAGGCGTCCTACACCTGGTCGCGCACGATCGCCAACGAGCCGCTCGACAACTCCGACGGCAACCTGTCGGCGACCGTGACAGTGCTCGACGACCGCCTCGACCGCGGCCTCGCGCAGACGCACCGCAAGCACATCGCGAACGCGAGCCTGGTGTTGAACCTGCCCCTGCTCGAAGACAAGTCGCCTCTGGTACGCCACCTCTTCGGCGACTGGCAGGTGGCGACCATCGCCCAGTACGCTTCCGGGCAGGCGCTCACGTTCTTCGCCGGAAGCATTCCGGGGCTGCAGGGCGGAATCAGCGGCACGGGTTACGTCGACAACCAGCGGCCCAACCGCGTCCCCGGCGTTTCCTGCGCGGCGCCCGCGGGCAGCCCGAAGGAGCAGATCATCAACCCGGCCGCCTTCACCATCGTCGGGATGCGGATCGGCGACCTCGGCGACTCCGGCCGCGGCGTTTGCGAAGGCCCCGACTACAAGCAGGTGGACTTCTCGCTCTACAAGAACATCCGCCTCAACGCGAAAATCCGCATGCAGCTGCGCTTCGACGTCTTCAACATCTTCAACCGCGTGAACTTCGTGGGTACGGGCGGCAACGGCGTGCAAAACGTCATGAGCCCCAGCGACGTCACCTTCGACGCAAACGGTGTCGTCACCAGCGCCACCTCGCAGCCAAGCTTCGGCCAGGCCCGCCTCACCAAGGATCCGCGCCAGGCGCAGTTCGGGATCAAGCTGAGCTTCTGATGGCGTAACGTCGCCTCCTTGCGGCATTCGACAAGGAGGCGACAATGAGAAGCATGCTTGCGGCAGCGGCCGCGCTGGTACTCGGCGCGGCGCTTGCAGCAGCAGACCAGCAGGCGCAACCGATGCCACTGGCAGGCGCACCACCCGCGGCGATGCGCGGCGACGTGCTTTACCGCGTCACGCTCCTGCGCGCGGCTCCGGGGCGCCTCCTCGACCTCGTGGACGCGGTGCGCGGCAAATCCCCATGGATTTACCGCCACTCCCAGGGCGATCATTGGGACATGATGGTCCTTCGCCCCGCCGGCGACTACGCGAAGCACCTGGCCGCCGGGGCCGGCGCTGCGCTCGCTCCCGAAGAGCTGGTGGCGTGGCAGGAGGAGGAGTTCTACCGTGGCCCCGACCTCGCGCGGCATCCCGGCATCACCGCGGCGGGGCTCGCGCACATCGAGATATTTCATGCGCTCGCCGGCAAGCGGGCCGAGCTTGTGAAGGAGCGCGAGATGGAGAACGCGTTCCTGGCGGCGACCGGTGAGCCGCAAAACGCCATCTTCGTCCGCGAGCTGGGCGCCTCGTGGGATGCGTTCACGCTCGGCGTCTACCGCGACTGGCACCACTACGCCGAATCGCAGGACGTGCCCGCCGACAAGTTGGAGCAGGCCGCGACGGCCGCCGGCTTTTCCGGCCGTGCCGGCATCGGACCCTACCTGCGCGCACTGATCCTCGACCACCACGACACGCTCGCGGTGCCGGTGCGCTAGAGGTGCGGCCCGGTCTGGCGTGCGCGGCGCTCGCGGGACTCCTGCTGGGCCAGGGACGCGCGGCGGCGGCGCAGGCGGCTCATAGCGCCATCATCGAGGCGAGCGGTTCTGTGATCGATCTCGAGGTCACGGGCACCGTCACGATCGCGCAGGCGATGCTGGAAGGCTGGATCAAGGCGGCGGCCGCCAACATCGCCGGCTATTTCGGCAAGTTCCCGGTGCCGCGCGTGCGCCTGCGGGTGCGCGCGGGCGGCTCGGGCGTTGGCCACGGCGTCACCTACGGCACCGACGTGCCGCTGATCCGCATCTCGATCGGCTCCGACACCGAACAGGCCGACCTCGACGACGACTGGGTGCTGACCCACGAGTTCGCGCACATGGGCCTGCCCGACCTCACGAGCGACGACCGCTGGGCCGAGGAGGGCCTTGCCACCTACGTCGAATCGGTGGCGCGCGTGCGCGCCGGCAGGCTCAGCGAAGCCGCCATGTGGGCCGGCCTGGTGCGCGGCATGCCGCAGGGGCTGCCGCGCTCGACGAGCGACGTCCTGCACGAGAACCACAGCTGGGGCCGCACCTACTGGGGCGGGGCGCTCTTCTGGCTGGTCGCCGACGTCCGCATCCGGGAACGGACCGGCGGGGCCCACACGCTCGCCGAGGCGCAGCGCGGCCTCCTCAAGGCTGGCGGCGACATCCGCGCCGACTGGGATCTCACCAGGACTCTCGAGGTCGCCGACCGCGCCATCGGCGGGCGCATCCTCCAGGACCTGTACGCCGAGATGGCGCTGCATGCCGCGCCCTTCGATCTCGATGCGTTGTGGCGCGACCTCGGCATCGTGGCGCAGCGCACCGGGCGCAGCGTGTCGTTCGACGAACGCGCGCGGCTGGCTTCGATCCGCCGCGCGATCAGCGGCGGCCGCGCTTCGACTTCAACCCGTGCCGGGCTTGTGCTTCCTCCACCGAGTGCGACTCGGTGATCGCCATTTCCTTCGCCGCGAGGGCCGACAGCGCGCGGTAGTGGGTGTGCAGCACAGCCATTTCCGCCTCGTTCAGGTCTTCGACCGTCACCAGGCGGTTGCTCGCACCCTCGAGGGCGGCGACCAGCTCCGAGAGCTTCAGGTGGATGGCGAGCGAGTCCTTGTTCTGCTGGCGCTGGATGAGGAACACCATCAGGAACGTGACGATGGTGGTGCCGGTGTTGATGACCAGCTGCCAGGTGTCCGAGTAGTCGAAGAGCGGCCCGGTCACCACCCAGATCGCGACAATCGAGACCGCAAGCAGGAATGCCGCGGTCGTGCCGCTGAAGCGCGTGGCGGCGCCCGCGAGCCGCTCGGCGAGGTTCGTGTTGCGCGCGACTTTCTTGTTGGCCATGGCCAGCAGGGTAGCCGAAACGCTCGTCTATAGTGCCGGCATGGCACGCTTCTGGCCGTTCGTCCTCGTCGGTGCCGGCTCCGCCATCGGCGGCATGCTGCGGTTCGCCGTGGGTCGTGCGATCGGCGCAGGGGCCGGCGGCTTTCCGCTCAGCACCTTCCTCATCAACGTGTCCGGCTCGTTCGTGCTCGGGCTGCTCGGCGGCATGCTGGCGCACCGCGGTGGCGGCGGCTTCGACGCGGATGCCGTGCGCCTGGCCATAGGCGTCGGCTTCTGCGGTGGCTTCACCACCTTTTCGGCATTCGAGATCGAGACCCACGACCTGCTCGCCGGCGGCGGGCGCTTCGTCGCCACGGCGTACGTCGTGCTGAGCGTGGTCGTCGGCCTCCTGGCAGTGCGCGCCGGGCTTGTGGCCGCTTCCGCGTTGCGCGGCTAGAGCAGTTCGGCGCGGGCCTGGCGGGCGCGGGCCGCGCCGATCGCGGTCTTGACGGCCTTTTCCTTCTCGGGCGGCGGGATCACGGCCGGCATCCCGAGATGCTGGATCCACAACTCGCGCGACCAGCCCTGGCCGAGGTAGAGGTGCTCGTGCTGCTCGCTCTCCACCGCGTCATAGGCGGTCTTGAGCGCGCGGCTCTCGCCGTTCCGCGCCTTGCCCGCCGCTTCGCCGATGAGGTCCCAGTTGTGGAAGTTGCGCGTCTCGGCCATCACGATGCACTCAGCAGCGACCACTTCCGCCGCGACCCGGTCGCGGCTGTCGAGTGCCGCTTCCATGGCTTTCGTCAGGCACTCGCCGATGTGCTTAGAAAAGGTGCGGCCGGCGGTCTCCACGTCGGGATCGATGCCGAGCGTCTGGCACAGCTCGATCGCGACCTGCGCGTGCTGCCGGGTGTGGCCGAGGTAGCTCTGCCACTCCTTCTTGAGCCGTTCATTCTGCACGCAGCGCAGCGCCATCTCATAGACCCGGGCGCACGACCGTTCCGATTCGATCGCCTGATAGATCAGATCGTGCAGTTGCTTCTTCTCCACGGAGAACCTCCACTCGTCTGTATCAAATCGTCTGTATCGAAAAAGGAAAACGGGAATGACCGTGCCCGTGTCTTTAGCAAGGGCTGTGCCGGGCCGAAATCCCTGTAAGCCTTTGAAAACACAGGCCGGTGACTGGAGGTTTGTAGAAATGTTCTTTCGCTAGGAGCGCAGCAGCGAGACCACGAACTCGGCCGTGCCGGCCGGCCCGTCGAGGCTCACTCGCATGACGTCGTCGGCGTCCCAGCCGAGCGTGAACGACAGAAACGGACAGCAGCGGCGCTCCAGTCCGATCCATTCGGCGAGGTCCCCAAAGGCGGCCGGCGAACGTGCGAAGCGCAGGGTCGTCGTCTCGCCGGACTGCTGAAGCTCGAGATGGTTGCGGCGCACCCAGTCGAGGAGAGCCTGCTGGCGCACGCGCTCGGCGGCGTCAAGCGCGTCCCGGTCGCATGCAATCGGCCGTGTCATGACCACTTGTTGGCCGGCGGCGGCGCCGGCGACGCGACCAGCCGCAACGCCGACTCGACCGAGTCGGCAACCAGAATGAGGGAGCGGTTGCCGGCGTGCAGCAGGCCTTCGCGCACGGCACCGTCGAGGAAGTGCAGCAGCGGATCGAAGAAGCCGGCGATGTTGACGAGCACGCACGGCTTGGCGTGATAGCCGAGCTGAGCCCAGGTGAGCGCCTCGAAGAACTCGTCCATCGTGCCGTAGCCGCCCGGCAGCGCGATGAACGCGTCCGACAGCGTCGCCATCATCGCCTTGCGCTCGTGCATCGTCGTCACCAGGTGCAGCTGCGTGAGCCCGGTGTGCGCCACCTCGCGTTCCGCCATCGAGCGGGGCATGATGCCGATGACCGAGCCGCCGGCGGCGAGCGCCGCGTCGGCGACGGCCCCCATGAGGCCGACGTGCGCGCCGCCGTAGACGACCCCAAGGCCGCGGCGGGCGAGGCTTGCACCGAGTTCGGTCGCGGCCGCCATGAACCGGGGGTCGCGGCCGCGGCTCGAGGCGCAGAAGACGCAGACACTCTTCATCGGGGTGCGGTGATTTTACGTCTGGCGCGCCCGCGAGGCTGGCCGCTAGTGAAGTGGGTAGGCCTCGAGCGTGCCGTTCACGTTGGGAAACACCACCACCGTCCCGCTGATTGCACCGGAGCCGGGGTAGCCGGAGACGAACGCGTCCACCGGTTTTTCGGCTGGCCGGCGCCAGCGGATGGCGCCTGTGGCGCGGTCGAGAGCCAGCACGCCGCCGGTGTGCGAGGTGGCGTACTTGCGCGCGCCGGCGGTGCCGACGAACACGGTGTCCGAGGTGAGGGCCGGGGTGCCCCAGGCCCAGCCGAGGACATCCGTCTCCCAGCGCGGTTCGCCGCTGAGCGGATCGATGGCGCGCACCGCCCGCAGGTCGGAGGAGCCGACGTAGTAGGTGCCGTTTGCCAGCGCACCCGTCGCCTCCACCCACGAGAACCAGTGATAGCGCGCCCACTGCGGCTTGCCAGTCGCGGCGTCGAGCGCGGTGAGCCAGGAACTGCGGCTGCCCGCGAGCACGAAGTTGCCGGCGACAACGGGGGCCGAGGTCGCGGGGCCACCGGTGTCGAAGCGCCACAACTCCGCACCGCTGCGGCGATCGAGAGCGCGCACGAGGTTGTCCTGGGCGGCCACGAACACCCGGTCGTTCGCGACCGCGACGGCGGTGCGCACCTTCGCGCCCACGGGATGCCTCCAGAGCGAATGGCCAGTGTCGGCCGCGAGCGCGTGCACGACACCGTCGGCGGAAACGACGTAGATGGTGTTGCCGGCGAGTACCGGCGTCGCGCCCTGGAAATCGAACTCAAACGCGTTTTCGCCTGGCAGCTCGCGCGGTGCTGTTTCCGGAGTGCCAAGCGTGGCGCGCCAGCGTTCCTTGCCCGTCCGACGGTCGAGGCAGTGCAGCACCGCGCCGTCGTCATAAACGAAGACGCTGTCACCGGCGACGAGTGGAGCGCCGTAGAGCGGCGCCCCGAGCGCAGCGACCCACGTGGGCTTGCCGGTTGCCGACGTCACGGCATGCATGCGGCCCCCCTTGTCGCCCGCGAACACGGTGCCGTCCGCGACCGCGACCGGCGCCCAGAGCGCGGCACCGGCCGCGTAGGACCAAACGGGCTGCGGTCCCGCCGGAATGGCCGGTTCTGGCGGCGCCTGCGGCAGGTCGCGTTCCCGGCGGGCGGTGAGGACGACGCGCGGGTCGCCCAGTTCGCCGCGCAGGGTCGCAGTGTCGCCTTGTCCCTCGCGGCGCAGCGTCACCTTCCAGTCGGGAAGCGCCCAGGTTCCGTCCGGCGCCATCTCGACGTAGCCGATCGCCATGCGCCACGCGTGCAGGGGCGGCAGCGTGGCGTAGAGCAGCACCCCGTGCTTCGCTTCGCTGAACTCGAGCCCCACGACCGCGGATTGCTTGCCGACGCTCGCATTGCCGAGCCAGGCGCCGAGGAGCGGCGTGGCTTCGGCAACCGTCGCGGGACGGCGCTCATGGGCGCGCAGCGCCGTGGCGGCGCTGAATACGATCAGCGCGCTGAACACACCTGCAAAAATTGAAGCGGTAGTTTTCAACGGAGCCTCCACCGCAAGCAACGAACGTGACGCGGTGAAGGTTCGCTTTACCAGCTAGGAGACCCACCCCCGGCCCTGGTACTCCATGTAGTCGGCCGTCGCCTGCGCGGCCGCTTCACCGAAGTACGCGGCAACGACGCGCAGCGCCATGTCGATCCCTGAGGTCAGACCGCCGGCGGAGGCGAGCCGCTCCCTCTCGTTCCACACGAAGCGCGTGCCGCGTTTCAGCGCCACTTCGGGGAAGCGCGTCGCGAAGTCCTCGTAGAAGTCGTGATGCGTGGTCGCGTCGAGCCCCTTCAGCAGGCCGGTCTTCGCGAGCAGGAAGGCGCCGGTGCACACCGACATCGTCAGGTCGGCGCGCGCATGCGACTTGCGGATCCAGGCGAGCGTCTCGTCCGACCGCCCGCCCTGCGCTGGAATCACCACCACGCTCGGTTGCGGTGCGTCGGCGAAAGTGAAGTTGGGGACGATGCGCATGCCCGCGGACGCGGTAATCGGCTCGGCCGTTTGCGCCACGGTGTACAGGTTGAACGCCATGCGCCGCATGGGGCCCGCCACCACCGCGTCCTGGAACACTTCCCACGGCCCGCAGAAGTCGATGATCGTGGCGCCATCCGAAATCAGGACCGCGACGTTGATCGCGCTGCCCGGATCCTTGAGCACAGTCCGTGAGGCCGGCGAGGTCGCTTGAGCCGAGACCAGCCTCCAGGCGGCCATGCCGCCTGCCGCGCCCATGAGCCCGACCATCTCTCTTCGCCGCATCGTATTCACGACGCTAGCGGGCGAGGTGGTGCCTGGTCTGTTACGAACGAAACCGCGATGCGCGGAACAGGGCGGGAGTGGTGCCGGTGACGCGGCGGAACACCTTGGTGAAATGGCTCTGGTCGGTGAAGCCGCAGTCTTGTGCGAGGTCGATGAGTTCGGGGTCGCCCTGCAACAGGCGCGCGCAGGCGCGGCGGATGCGCTCGCGCTGCAGGTAGCCGCCGATCGACACACCGTGCGCGCGGCGAAAGGCGCGTGCCAGCGCCACCGGGTGCACGCGTACCGACGCGGCGAGCTCGCCAAGGGACAGTTTGTCCGGGAAAGCGTCGCGCAAGGCGTCCTCGATCTTGCGCAGCCAGGCCGCCGGCACGCGCGCGGTGTCGCCGTTGATGGCGCCCACCAGTTCGGCGCCGAGCGAATCGAGAACCAGGTCGGAGGCCGCGGTGCCGAGGCGATGCTCGCGCAGCAGCCGCAGGCACAGCCAGACGAGCTCGCCACGGCCGTCTTCGTGGCGGGGCCTGGCGCCGCCGTGCCCCGGGTCGAGCATGGCCGAGAGCGGCGTGCCCAGCTCGATCATGAGGAAGCGCGCACCGGCCGGGCCGACTGCGTCCGAGTGCGGCGCGCCGGCCGGACGCCAGCCGACGGTCAGCGGTTCGTAGGAAACGGCGCTGCGACGGTCGGCCTCGCGGTAGTCGCCCGTGAGAAGCAGAGACAGGAGTGGCCGTTCATGGACGTGTTCGGGATGCTCGCGGCGCACGGCGTGGCGCAGCAGCGACAAACGAAGGGCCGCGGTTTCCCGCGGCCCCTGGACTTCACCGTAGAAACGTCCGCTCGAGAGCTCGGCAGTTCCCACGGCCTGCGTGCTTCGTTACTTCTGGACCGAAACCGTCGTGAGCCGCACCGGCTGGGTGCCGTAGTCCTCGATCTCGAGCACCTTCGACGACTTGTCGTAGGTCACCTTGGCGGCGCGTTCCAGCTTGCCTTCGCCCTTGCCGTCGGCGTGCAGGTGGACTTCGCAGACCAGGTACTCGTACTCGGACGAACGGGTGTTGTTGGCGCGCTCGAAAAAGCTCATCGGCCGGTCGGTGAGGAAGAAGATCTTGCGGCCGCCGCCCGGCAGATCTTCCATGCGCGCGAACTGGATGTCCCAGCCGAGGCTGGTGCGCGTGCGGATGAAGCCGGCGCGGGGCTTGAAGTCCTGCACCACGTCGAGCAGGTCGCTCGGCTTCTTCTCCACCAGCGTGTCGATGATCTTCTTCTGCTCGTCGTCGGTCGACCAGCGCTCGATCACGATCTCGAGGGTCTGGGCCCCGGTGCGGCCGAAGCCGGACATGTTGACCGCGACGGCGTCGAGACGCAGCACGGATTCGGCCGCCGCCGCGTTGCGGGCGGGAGCGCCGGCAAGCAGCAAGGCGCCGACTGTGACCGCGGTGAAGTGCTTCGTTGTGCTACGCATTGGACTGAAACCTCCCTCGAGCCTGGCGCTCGTAACCGGCCGCCCTCAGCGATCTTAGCGATCTGCCAGCGGGCCGCCATTCACTGGCATGGACGGAACCGCTGCAGGGATCGTTCCCGCCAGGGCGGGTGCTGCAATCTTTAACCGGCGAACCGCCACTTGCTGCGGAAATCGCTTGCCGGAGCCTCTTTTTTGAGGAGGGCACGCAGCATTTCCACGGGAATCGGGCCTTCGCGCAGGATGCGGTCGTGGAACGCCCGGTTCGTCATCTTGCCGGTCGTCACGAGTTCCTGGTGGAGCGCCCGCAGCTGCAGGGCGCCGAGCATGTAGGCCGCCTGGTAAAGCGGTGAGTACTCGCCGCCGAACGAGCGGCGCACTTCGCCTTCCGCCGTCCAGCGCTCGTGCCCGACGCGGTCGACGAGCAACTGCACGCACTGCTCGGGTGTCATCGTGCCGAGGTGGAACGACAACGAAAAGATGATGCGAGCGCAGCGGTGCATGCGCCAGAACAGCATGCCGACCCGGTCTTCGGCCGAGCGCGGGAAGCCCTCGTCGTAGAGCATGAACTCGAACCAGAGCGCCCAGCCTTCGACAAAGAACGGCGTGCGGAACGAGCGCCTTTGGGTGCTGTAGCGAGCCGCCATGAAGCCTTGCAGGTGATGGCCGGGAATCAGCTCGTGGTGGACCACCGCCCGCGAGAAGTGTTCGTTGTTGGAGCGGATGCTGTCGATCTTCTCCGACTGCGTCATCGTGTCGGTGGGGTAGGCGATCTGCAGCGTCTCACCGCCGAGGAAGAAGGGCGCCACTTTCTGCCGCTCGGGCGACAGCATGTCCCAGCCCCAGATGTCGGCGGCGAGCGGCGGCACCGTGACGAGGTTCTTCTTCTCGACGTAGTCGATCGCCTCGAGCGCGAGGCGGCGCGCGACGTCCACCTGCCCGCCGGGCGGCACCGACTCGCTGCGCACCTTGTCGAGCGCCTTCTTCCAGTCGTCGCCAAAGCCCATCTCCCGCGAAGCCTTCTTCATCTCGCCTTCGCACCAGGCCATCTCGCGGTTCGCGATGTCGATGAGTTCCTCGGGCGAGTACGGGATCATCTCGGCTTCCAGTTCCTCGCCCAGGCCGGCGCGGCCGATCGGTTCGCCGATGATGGGATCGGTGGCGCCCGCGACGACGCCGATGACGCCCACGCGTAGCGCATTCGTGTAGTCGTCGAGGCCCTTGCCGAAACGGGCGTAGGGATCGCGGACCCACCAGGAAAAAAGCGGATCGAAGTGATCGTAGTGGTCGTACCACGAGGCCAGCGCGATGCGCAGTTCCTTCATGCGCTCGATCGCGCGCGCGGCGATCACCGGCGACGGCCTGGCACCGCCGCCGGCGACTGCGCGCTGCGCCCCTTCCAGCTCGACGAGCCCGTCCGCCAGCACCTGCGCCGAGCCGCGCGGATCGACGCTTTCGAGGCGGCGCCGTGCTTCGGGCAGCGCCTGCACCTTCTCGAGGAACGGCAGGTACGGACGCGCTTCCTCGGTGAGCTGCTGTTCGCGATCGAGCGCCCGCAGCTCGCGGAGCAGCTGCGTGTGCAGCAGCGTGCGATCGACCTTGCCGGCGACGCTCAGGTTGTCGAAGGCGACCGCGTCGAGGCGCTGCTGCCAGGCCTTGTAGAACTCGCGCATCCGCTCGCGGCGCTGCGGGCCCTGGGGCACGCTCCACAGCCGCAGCAGCGCCGCCCGGTCGTTGGCGTAGCGTTCGAGCAGCGGTGCCAGCTCGCTCGGGTCGGGCACCGTGAGGTCGTCGCTGCCGGGCAGGTAGCTCGCGGCTTCGCGCTGCGCCGCACGCGACGCGGCTGGGGTCGCCAAAGGCGATGCCGCGGGACCGGAAGCAGCACCGGCAGCGCCCATCGAACACAGCGCCGCCGCGGTCAGGAGGTGAAGTTTCATGGGCCGGGATGATAGTTCAGGTCGCGGCCGCCGAGGATGTCCTCGCGCACGCGCGCAACCCCCTGCGCGACGCCGGAAACCC
Organism: uncultured Acidobacteriota bacterium; assembly: GCA_963720545.1. Lineage (GTDB taxonomy): Bacteria > Acidobacteriota > Vicinamibacteria > Fen-336 > Fen-336 > MFD01916-c6. The sequence goes on from OY970399.1 coordinate 118,720, forward strand.
CGCGTGTCGCTAGGCCGCGTCCACTCGCCCAGCGCCGTCCCCGGGCTCGCCCAGGAACTCGACCCACGCCTTTTTCATGCAGGGATAATGCTTCGACGCCTCGACCAAGTCGAGGAACGCTGCCAGATTCTGCTCGAAGCGGACCACAAGCTTCTGGTCCACAAGCGTGCCGGTGTCGGTGAACGCCTGGTGCGCTTGGGCAAGCGAGAACATGTGCGGGAAGACACGCGAGCCCAGGTGCTCGAGGGGCACACGCAGCGACCAGAGCCCGCGGTTGCCGCCCGCCATCGAAGGCGATGCCGACATGAGGAGCCCGTGGCGCGCGTTAAATGGCTGCGGGCGCACGCGGGACACCCAGTCGATCGCGTTTTTCAGGTGGCCAGGGATGGATGCGTTGTACTCGGGTGAGGCGATGACGAAGGCGTCGGTCGCCTCCACGCGCCGGTTCAGCTCGCGCGATCCGGGCGGGATGCCGTCCCGAGCCTCTAAATCCTGGTCGTACGACGGACCATCGAACTCGCGCATCGTGGCGAAGTCGACAACGGCACCGTGGCGCTCAGCCACTGCGCGGGCCAGGAGCGCGAGTCGCGTGTTGAAGGAGTCCGCCCTCAGCGATGCGGAGAAGACCAGGAGCCGAACCGGCCCCGGCCGCGGCGTTCGACTCTTTGTTGCTCCCATAGTCATTGACCTCCGCTCGCCTCGCTCAGCCAACGCGACGGCGAAGTCACGTTGTTTGTAGCATGGCTCGCGGTCTTCGCGTTGTCCATGGCCGGGGTGGGTTCGCCCTTGACTCGGCATCGATCCTCCGCCGACGGGCTGGCGGCCACGCCCCCGCGGGCTCAGCGAGCGCCACGGCAGATGCGCTATGTGCGGACCATGCGATTCACGACCCCAGAGCCGGGGGTCTCACACGTCGCGGAAACGACCGTCGCTACTCGCCGGGCGGCGCGTCGTAGAGACGCGCGCGGAGTGCTTCTCGGTGAGCCGCCGCCTGCACCGGATCAAGAGCGTCGCCCGCGGTCACTGCCTCGGCGAGAGCGACTCCCACCTCGGCTTCTCCGACCGCCACCACGCTCGCACCCGCGCTGCGCAGCGCCTTCGCATCCCGCAGGTGGGCGCACCGGGCCAGCACCCGCAGCTCGGGATTGAGTTGGCGCGCCTGCCGCACGATCTCCGGTGCTTCGTCGACGTCCGTGCTCAGCACGAGGCTGGCGGCGATCGCGATGCCGGCTTCGTCGAGCGTGCCCGTCCTCAGGACGTCACCATACACGGCCTTGATTCCCCGATCGCGCAGCTCGCGCACGGTTTCGAGGTTCAGGTCCACAACCGTGACTTCGGCTCCCCGATCGGTCAGAAGCTGGTACACGATGCGGCCCACCGGTCCGTACCCCACGAGGATCGAGCGCCGCGGATCCATGGCCGCCCCTTCGGGCTTTGCGGCCGGGGCGAGGTCCAGGGTCGGCAGTGCGCGGCGCCGGGCCCAGCCATAGACGGTGGGGTTCAGCGCGATCGAGATGATGGATGCCGCCACCAGCGCGTCCCAGCCGGTGTCGGTAACGAGCCCCAGCTGGTGGGCGACGGTGCCCAGTATGAAGCTGAACTCGCCGACCTGCGAGAAGGCCGCTGCCACGGGGAGAGCGAGAGACATCGAGGTGCCCAGCGCGCGTACGGTGATGAAGGCGGCCAGCGGCTTGACGACGATCACGACGAGCAGTACCAACGCGACGGGCAACGGCGCGTCCACGAGAGTGCGCGGATTGAAGAGCATTCCGATGGAGACGAAAAACAGCACGGCGAACGCATCGCGCATCGGTATGGCGTCGATCGCGGCGCGCGCCGCGAAGTCGGTTCGTCCCACCGCGAGCCCGGCCAGGAAGGCACCCAACTCCATCGACACGCCGAAGATGCCAGCCGCGCCGACGGCGATACCCACGGCCAGGACTAGCACAGCCAGCGTGAACAGCTCGCGGGAGCGCGTCCGCTCGATCTTCCCGAGCGCCCATGGAACCACGGATCGGCCGAGCACGACCACCGTGACGACGAGCCCTACGATCTTCGCGCCTGCCATCGCCAGGGCTTGCCCGGCGGTCGTACCAGTGCCGCCGCTACCGAAGAAGATGGGCAGCAGCAGCAGCGCGGCCACGGTCAGGATGTCTTCGACGACCGTCCAACCGATCGCGATGTTACCGATTGGCGCATGGAGGTCACGCCAGTCGGCGAGGACGAGGGCCATCACCACGGTGCTCGCCACCGAGACGGCCAGGCCGAGGATGATTCCCGCCGTCCAGCTCCAGCCCACGAGGTGGAGCAGTCCGGCGAGCGCAGTGGTCGAGAGGGTGCTCTGGATGAGGGCGCCCGGCACCGCCACTCGCCACACGGCGATCAGCTCGTGCAAGTGGAAGCGCAGGCCCATTCCGAAAAGAAGCAAGATCACGCCGATCTCGGCGAACTGTCGGGCAATCTCGCGGTCGGCGACGAAGCCGGGGGTGAAAGGGCCCACCAGGACGCCTGCCATCAGGTATCCGACGATGGGCGACAGCGCCAGCCGGTTCGCAAGGTACCCAAGGAGCAGAGCGCCGGCCAGTGCCGCGATGAGCGTCAGCAGCGTGGAGAGATCGTGCATGGCGGGTAACGGAGTATAAAGCCTGGACTTGATGCCTTCGTCGACCCCGACAGTTCTGACACTCCGGTTGACCATGTCAGGCCGTGTCAGTGTGGCATTCGGGTCGGGTCCCGGGGCATCGTACTGGAGCGGGATAGAATTCGTGGCCGAACGGACATGGCGACGAAGCGATTTCTGGTGCGCGGTCGAGTGCAGGGGGTCGGCTACCGGTACTTCGCCCTGAAGACGGCGGAGGAACTGGGCGTCACCGGCTTCGCGCGCAACATGATCGACGGTTCCGTCGAAGTGGTTGCCGCCGCCGGCGACGAGGTCCTGGCGCGTTACGAGGAGTTGCTGCGCAAAGGCCCGGCCTTCGCGCGGGTCGCGAGCGTGGAAGCCGCGGCGGCGCCCGACCGCGGCGACCTCCGGTTCGAGGTGCGATGAACTTCCTGCGCAGCCTGAGCCGCGAAGAGGCAGTCGCCGCCCTCAAGGCGTCGATTCGCGACGTCCCCGATTTTCCGAAGCCCGGCATCGTCTTCAAGGACGTGACGACGCTGCTGCGCGACGGTGCGCTGCTGCGCCTCTGCGCCGACCAGTTGGTCGAGCTCTGCGCCGGGCGCACCATCGACAAGGTGGTGGCGGTGGAGAGCCGCGGATTCATCTTCGGCGCGATGGTCGCCGAGCGCATCGGTGCCGGCTTCGTGCCGGTGCGCAAGCCGGGCAAGCTGCCGGCACTCACCTTCTCGGCGAGCTACGCGCTCGAATACGGCACCGACGCGGTGCACATGCACCGCGACGCGCTGGAACGCGGCGACTCGGTGCTGGTGGTGGACGACGTCATCGCCACCGGCGGCACCGCCGCCGCCACCGTGGAACTCGTGGAAACAGCGGGCGGTGTGGTAAACGCGTGCCTGTTCCTCGTCGAGCTGACGTTCCTGCACGGCCGCGACCGGCTGCCCGGCCGCGACGTGCAGAGCCTGATCAGCTTCTAGTAGTGCGTCGTCAGCTTCGCGAGGTGCCCCCAGATGGCAAGCCATGCGAGGCCGAGGCAGGCGAGCGCCACCAGCGTTTCGTGAAGCCGGGTCCAGAACCATCGTCGCGCCTGCCAGGCACGCAGCGCGTTCAGCACCGGTACCAGCGATAGCAGGCACAGCAGTATCGTCAGCGCCTCGAGCGTGAGGATCAGCCAGTCGGTGCGGCGGCTCAGCGTGCCGATGTCCGACAGGCCCTTGACGATGAACACGGTCCAGCCGGCGAGCAGCAGCAGCCACAGGATGCCGACGAGCCGCGACCACAGCCGCAGGCGGCGTTCGCCCGGCTCGAGGCCCAGCGTGCGCCCGTAGTGCTTGCGGGTCATGGCGGCGAGCGGCCAGCCAAGGCTTGTCAGCAGCAACATGCCGATCGAGAAGCCGGCGAGGCCCTGGATGAAGCGCTTGTCGAGATACCACGGCACTCGCTTGAAGACCATGAACGGGAAGTCCACCGCGAGGGTGACGCCGCCCGCGGCATCGCGTTCGAAGGCAATGCGGTCCTTGCCGTCCTGGGCGCGGAAGGTGGTCGGACCCTCCGCCCGCCAGCGTCGCGGCGCGCCGTCGTTGCGGTTGAGGCCGTCCACCACGAGTGTGCCGTCCGGTTGCGGGACCACCGTCAGCTGGCTGATGCCGAAGAGCGCTTTCAGGAAGTTGCTGTCGGCGCGGCGGCTGATGAGGTAATTGCCGGCGAGGGTCTTCGCGGCGAGCGTCTGCGCGCTCGCCGCGGGCAGCGGCTCCGGATAGTAGCGGTCGAGGATCGCCTCCCAAAGCTCGCTGCGCCCCGACACCTGGGCGCGTCCGGAGCTGTTGTAGGAGACGAAGAAACCGAGGTTGAGGTCGGGTACGACGTGCAGGTCGGTGTGGAATGCCTGCGTATCCCCGGCGTGGCCGACGATGCGGTGTCCGTTGCGCGTTTCCTCGTAGAAGCCGAGCGCCATGCCGTTCAGGGCCGGCGACGCGCCGAAGGTGCGCGTGTGCATCGCAGCGACGGTCTCAGGCTTGAGGATCTGCGCGTCGCCGAGCCGCCCGGCGCCGAGGAAGGCGCGGATGAAGCGCGACATGTCTTCCGCTGAAGCCGAAACGCTGCCGGCCGGCCATGCCTGCACCACCTCGAAAGGCACCAGGGGGTCGGTGCCGTTCTTGTAGCCCTTCGACATGACGGCCTCGAGCGCACCCGGCAGCGGCTGCGCGAACGAGGTGGACTTCATGCCAAGCGGGTCGAGGATGCGCTCGTGCAGATAGCGCTCGAGCGGCATACCCGCCGCACGCTCGACGATGTAGCCGGCGAGCGTCGTTCCGTAGTTCGAGTACGCGGGCACCTCGCCAGGCGGGAAGATGCGCGCCGGTACGTGCGTGGCGAGGTAGCGGGGGAGCGGCTCCACGTCCTTCGGCGTCGCGACGAACAGCTCCTTCACCACGTCTTCGAAACCGGGCGTGTGCGTCATGAGGTTGCGCAGCGTGATGGGCTTGCCGAAGCCTTCCGGAATCTTGAAATCGATGTACTGGTTCACGTCGGTGTCGAGGTCGAGCTTGCCGGCTTCCACCTGCTGCATGACCGCGGTCCAGGTGAAGAGCTTCGACACCGAACCGATGCGAAACAGGGTCTGCGTGGTGACCGGCGCTCGCTTCTCGACATCGGCATAGCCGTAGCCCTTCGCGAACAGCACTTCGCCGTCCTTCACCACCGCCACCACCGCGCCGGCGATGTCGGCGCGCGACAGCTGGATGGGCACGATGCCGTCGACGAACGCCGACAGGTCGGCGGCGGTGAGCGCCGGCGGGACGCCGGCCACTGCAGGGGCGGTCGCCAGGGCGGGAGCGGGCGTGGGCGCCAGGGCAGGAGCAGGCGCCTGGGCTTGTGCACGCGGCGCACCAGCGAAGAGTGCCGCCACGGCTACGAACGACACCAACCGATACCGGGACATTAGGCTCCTTGGTTTGCTAAAAGTTGACGCGCACGCCGAGCTGCACCTGGCGCGGGCGGAAGCCCGGCAGGGTCTGCACCGGGTTGCCGAAGTTCGGCGACGCCATGTTGTCCTCGTAGAAGCCGCGGCTTGGATGGTTGAAGAGGTTGAACGCCTCGACCACCGCCTCCAGAGAAACGCGACCGGCCGGAAACGCCTTGGCAAGCCTCGTGTCGAGCGCCCAGTTGGAGGCGCCGCGGCGCGAGTTCCTTGCGACACCGGCGGGCCGGTCGTTCACGACCACGTCCTGGTTGTCGTCCGTGCCCGTGATCGTATTGAACGGCACTCCGGAGAAGAAGCGGCCCGAGACGCCGAACTTGAAGCCGAGCGGCAGGTCGAGGTTGGCGCTGCCGGCGAACGTGTGGCGCGCATCGTTGTTGGCCGGGCCGTACTCGTCCTCGATGCGGCGGCTGTCCACCGGCTGGAACTGGTGGCCCTCGGTGTCGCGCTTGGTGTCGGAGAGCGTATACGCAAGCCCCAGCGAGTACTTGCCGGAATAGCGCTTCTCGATGCCCACCTGCAGCGCCTTGTAGTTCGAGCGTCCGCGGCTCTCGATCGTCTCGACCTGGCTGAAGTTCGGGTCGGGACGCTCCGAACCGTTGACGCTGTAGTTCTCGTCGATCAGCAGCAGCAGGTTGCGTCCGCGCGCGTGCACGAGGTCCACCGACACCGCGAGGTCGCGGTGCAGCTCGTGCTTCACGCCGATGCTGAGGGTGCGGTTCGACGGCGTGTCGAGGCCGCCCTCCTGGAAGTGGTAGACGGTTGGCGGTGGATTGGGGATGGGGATGCCGGGCCCGCCCACGCGCGGATCGGGATAGCCGGGGAAGAGCAGGGTGGTGGTCTCGATCGTGCCGCCGAGCAGCACGCCAAGCAGCGGCACGTTCAGGAACACCTGGTCGTAGTAGATGCCGAAGCCGCCGCGCACCGAGGTCTTGCCCTTGCCGTTCGGGTCCCAGGCGAAGTGCAGGCGCGGCGCGAAGTTGTTCTTGTCGCCCTTCACGGCGATGTGGTCCTCGTAGTCCCAGCGCAGGCCGAGGTTGAGCGTGAGCCGCGGCGACACCCGCCACTGGTCCTGGAGGAAGAACGCGTAGAGGTTGTTGTCGATGTCGAAGTTCGGATCGCCCGAGCTCTCCTGGTAGATGAAGGGGTAGGTGTCGGGGTCGGCGGCGTTGAAGGGACTGTCGGTGTTGAAGATGAACAGGCCATCGAAGTTCTGCGGCACCGCGCCCGAGATGCTGAGGACGCTGAAGTCGACGCCCGCCTTGAAGTAGTGATCGCCGCCCTTGTCGGGCACCGCGAAGCTTAGAGTGTCGAGGAACTGCAGCCGGTCCTCGGTGAACGTCTGCGGCTGGTTGGGCAGCTTGCCGGAGATGACGCTGGGCCGCAGCAGGATGGGGCACCCGTCGCAGGTCGGCTGCAGGTCGTTCACCTGGCGCGCGAACTGGAAGCGAGCGTCGTTCACCACCCGCGGTGAGGCTGTCCAGGTGTGCGACAACGCGAAGTCGTAGTTCTTGGCGAGCGTGTTGAAGAAGCTGTCGCTCGCGAAGTTGCCGCCCCCCGTCTGGTTCTCCTCGGTGCGGCGGTCGAGGCGGTAACGCAGGCTCAGCGTCTGGGTGTCGCTCGGATGGTGGTCGAGCTTGGCGAGCACCAGCGGGTTGCGCACCGGGTTTTCGTAGGTGCCCTGCGTGTCGAGGCCGAGGCTCGAGAGGATGCCGGGGTCCACCGAGACGACCGTCGAGGCGTCGCGGAATGTGTGGTCGTAGGAGAGGAAGAAGAACGTCTTGTCCTTGCGCAGCGGGCCGCCCAGCGTGAGGCCGAAGATCTTCTGCGAAAACGGTGCTTTCTCTTTCTCGCCGGTGACCGAGTCGGGCTGCACGTATGGGTCGTTCGCCGACAGCTCGTCGGCCCGGTAGTAGCCATAGGCCCGGCCGCGCAGCTGGTTGGTGCCCGAGCGCGTGAGCGCGTTGACGATGGCGCCCGACGCCTGGCCGAACTCGGCGTCGAACTGGCTGGAGATCACCTGGAACTCGGCGACCGCGTCGAGTGCAAACTGCCCGCGGGTGTCGGAGAGCGAGTCGGCGTCGTTGCTGAGCCCGTCGATGAGGAAGGTGTTGTTGGCGCCGTTGCCGCCCGAGGCGGTCACGGTGACGGTCGTCTGGTCGCTGCTCGGCCCGCTGCCGTCGAGGATTCCCGGGGTGAGGAAGACGAGGTTGGCGAAGCTGCGGTCGGCGACCGCGAGCTCGTCGATCTGGCGGGTGGTGAAGGTGGACCCGAGCGCGCTGCGCGTCGCTTCCACGATCGGCGCGTCGCCTTCGACCGTCACCGTCTCCTCGCGCGGGCTCACCTCCAGGCGAAAGTCGAGGCCGGCCTCCTGGCCGATGCGCAGCGTGACGCCGGTGCGCACCGAGGTTACGAACCCGGCGAGCGCCGCGGTGATCTGGTAGCGGCCGGCGGCAAGCGCCGGCAGCCGGTAGTTGCCCCTCGCGTCGCTGCGGGCGCTGCGTTCGATTGCGGTGTCGGTGTTGCGCGCGGTGACCGCCGCACCGGGGATGGCGGCGCCGGACGCGTCCTGGACGCGGCCCTGGATCTCGGCCGTCGTGACCTGCGCCTGCGATACCGGTGCGGCGCCGGCGAAGAACAGCGCGACGACGACGACACGCGAGCCGTTTATGCCCATGGGGACAGTCTCCTTGCCGGCGTATATACACCGCGTGTTGCGTTGACGCAAGATTGCGCAGCAACTGCTGCGTGGGCGGCGGGTGCTAGCATCGCTGGCTCCTGACCATGGCCCGGCAGACCGCCAGCGCGCGCCAGCGCCCCGCCCAGGGCGAGCGCACCGAGATCGAGAACCGCCTCAGCCGCGCCGCCGCCCTCACGCCGCGCCGCCAGCGGCTGATGCTCGCGATCCTCGAGAACCCCGACGACACCTTCTATCTTTCGGCACGGGCTTTGGCGCGCCGCTACCGCGTGGACGTCGCCACCATCGTGCGCACGGTGCAGGCGCTCGGCTACCGCCGCTACGCCGACTTCGCGACGGACCTGCGCCAGCACTTCGTGGCACGGGTGACGCCTTACGGCATCCTGGAGGCGGCGTCGCGCGAGAAGCGCAGCCTCGCCGACCATGCCGCGCACAGCGTCTCGCGCGACGTGCGCGGCCTGGCCGCGCTGCAGAGCCGCTTTCGCGCGGAGGACGCCGTGGCCCTGGGGCGCCGCATCCACCGGGCGAAACGCACGGTCATCGTCGGCGTCGACCTTGCGTGCCCGCTCGCGATGTTCTTCGCCTATGGGCTCACGGGCATCGGTGTCGACGCCGAGGCGCCGGTGGGCGGCGCCGGCACCATTGCGCACCGCATCCGCCTGCTCGGCCGCGGCGACGTGGTGGTGGCCGTCAGCTTCGGGCGCTGCCTGAAGATCACGGTGGACGCCGCCGAGCTGGCGCGGCGCCGTGCGGTGCACACCTTCGGCATCACCGACAGCGACCTGACGCCGCTGGCGCGGCAATGCGACGCGTATGCCGTCACCCCGATCCTCAGCTCGACGTTCACCGGCTCGTACGCGGCGCCGCTGGCGTTCATCAACGCCGTGATCGCCGTCTGTTCGCAAATCGACCCGCGGCGTTCGGCCCTGGTGCTGCGCCAGCGCGAGCAGGAAGCGATGCTCGCGGCCCGCTGGTCGGCGCCGGCCGCACGCGAAACCCCGCGCCAGTCCTGATCCGGAACCCCGTGATAACGTCTGGTCAGCGCAGGATTCGTGGACAAGCGGCGGCGCTGCTGCGATCGCGCCCGTAGCTCAACTGGATAGAGCAGGAGCATCCTAAGCTCAAGGTTGGGGGTTCAAGTCCCTCCGGGCGCACCACCATCGTTTCGCAAGACCAGGGCGGCAAGGGGCAAGGCAGGGACCAGTGGACAAGGAACTGAAGAAGCAGATCAAGGAAGACGAATTCCGCTCGGGCCTCGAGCACGCCTGGGACTATGCACGCAAGAACCGCGCGACCGTGCAGACGGCCGGCCTGGCGATTTTCGTCGCCGTCGCCGGCCTCTGGGCGTTCTCGTCCTGGCGCGCGAGCCGCGTCGCCCAGTCGGAAGCCGAACTGCAGTCCGCACTCACGATCTTCGAGGCTCCCGTCGGCGCGCCGCCCGCCGGCGAAGCGCCCACGGGCCCGACGTATGCGACCGAGCAGGACAAGATGACCAGGGCGCTCGCCGCTTTCGAGGGCGTCGAGAAGCGCTTCGGTTCGACGCAGGCCGGCCACCGCGCCCGCTACTTCGCCGCTCTCAGCCAGCTGCAGCTCGGCCGGCGTGACGAGGCCGTAAAGACTCTCGAGGAAATCGCGGCCCGGCGCGGCGACGACATGCTGCAGTCGACGCTGGCGCGTCTGGCGCTCGCCTCGAGCTATGTGTCGGCGGGCGAGACCGACAAGGGCATAGACGCCTACCGCAAGCTCGCCGACGAGCCGGCCCTGCCGATCGCCAAGGACTACGTGCTCATGGAACTGGGCGGCGCCCTCGAGCGCGCCGGCCGCCTCGACGAGGCGCGCAGCGTTTTCAAGCGGGTGATGGACGAGTTCCCGTCGGGCAGCCAGGCCGCGCAGGCGGCGCAGCGCCACCAGGCGCTCTAGATGAAGAAGCGCACGGCGTGGGTGCTGGTCGCGATGGTCGCGGCGGTGGCGATCGGTGCCGCGGCCGTGGGCGGCGCCGTGCTGCTCTTCTCCGGGCGGTTGTCGCAGGCCTCCTGGCACCGCAGTCCTGGCGCCGCCAGCAGTGGCCGCCAGACGCTCTACCTCGACCTCGACGGGCCGCTGCCCGAGCGGAGGCTCACCGACATCGGCAACCTGCTCGAGCGGCGGCCGCCGACGCTGCGCACCATCGTCGACAGCCTGGAGCGTGCGGCGCGCGATCCCGACGTCGATCGCGCCGTGCTGCGCATCAACTTCCTGCCGGATGCCGGCTGGGCGCGAGTGCAGGAGATCCGCGCGGCGGTGCTCCGCTTCCGCAAGTCGGGCAAGAAGACGACCGCCTATCTCGAGAGCGGCGGCAACCTCGAGTACTACCTCGCGACCGCGTGCGACGAGATCGACGCGCTGCCGTCCGCGATCCTGGTGATCAACGGGCTCAGCTCCGAGGTGACGTTCCTGCGCGGCACCCTCGACCTGCTCGGCGTGCAGGCGCAGTTCGAAGGCGTCGGCCGCTACAAGAACGCACCGAACCAGTTCATCGAAAAAGGTTTCACCGCGCCGCACCGCGAGCAGATGGAGGCGCTCCTCGACAGCGTTTTCGCCCAGTATGTCGACGCCATCGCCGCGGCGCGCAAGAAGACTCCGGCTGAAGTGCGCGACATGCTCGACCGCGGGCCGTACGACGGCAACAGCGCCAGGGCTGCGGGGCTCGTGGACAACATCAATTACGACGACCAGCTCGACGGCAGCAACGAGCGCCTCAGCCCCGGACGCTACGTGAAGCGCGCCAGCTCGTCCTTCTTCGATTCGCGGCCCAAGGTGGCGCTCATCTACGCCATCGGCGAGATCGTGAGCGGCGAGAGCCAGTCGGGCGCCTTCGGCGCGGAGGTCGCGGGCTCGAAGACGATCGTCGCGGCGTTGCGCGAGGCCCGCTTCGACTCGTCGTACCGCGCGGTGCTGGTGCGCATCGACAGCCCCGGCGGTTCGGGCGCCGCCTCCGACATGATGTGGCGCGAAATGAAGCTCGCGAGCCAGGCGAAGCCGGTGATCGTTTCGATGGGCGACGTCGCGGCTTCCGGCGGCTACTACCTCGCGATGGGCGGCACCGGCATCGTGGCCCAGCCCGGCACCATCACCGGCTCGATAGGCGTCTTCAGCGGCAAGTTCTCGCTGCGCGGCCTCTACGACAAGATCGGGGTCTCGAAGGAGATCATCGACCGCGGCCGCTTCGCCAGCATCTTCACCGAGTACCGGCCGTGGAGCGAGGCCGAGCGCCAGCAAGTGCGCGACATGAACGTCGCCTTTTACAAGGACTTCGTGACCCGGGTTGCAGAGGCGCGCGGCAAGACCTGGGAACAGGTCGACGCCGTCGCCGAAGGCCGGATCTGGTCGGGCACCGAGGCGCGCGAACATGGCCTCGTGGACCGGCTGGGCGGCATCGACACGGCGCTCGACTGGGCGAAGGAGAAGGCCGGCATCGCCGCCGGCACTGCGGTGCAGCTGGTGGTGCTGCCGGCGGAGCGCGGCGTGTTCGAGACGATCTGGGCGAACCAGGAAGAGACCACGGTGGATGCCGCGGTGCCTGCCAGCCTGCGCGCCAACCTGCGCTGGCTCGCGGCGATGAGCGACGCGCGGCAGCTGGCGCGCATGCCGTTCGACCTGCGCTTGCGCTAGTTCGTGCCGGTTTCCTGGCGCGCCCGCGCCAGCCACGCCGAACGCACCGTGCCGAAGTCGCGGCCGTAGACGCGGGTGAAGGCGTCGTCCACGTTGCCGCTCGCGGCCATCGCCGCCAGCACCTCGTTGATGCCGCCCTGGCCGCGCTGCCCATAAAGATACTCGGCGAGCGACAGCGCCTGCAGGTAGAAGGCGCCGACCGTCTCGATGCGCGCGGTGGCGGCCGCGCGGCGTGCCGAGCCGCCGTAAGCGGTGGAGCGCTTGCCCTCGAGATACTGCGCGACCCCTTCATGAAGCTCGCGGGGCGCCAGGCCGCGGCTGCGGTCGGCGATGAAGGCGTGCGCCAGCTCGTGCAGCAGCGTCGCGTCCAGGTCCGGATCGAGGCGCTCGGTGAGGCCCGCGATCGGCACGCGGATGCGGCCGTCGAAGCCGTCGAAGTTGCCGCCCGACCACGCCGGTGCGCCGGCAGCGGTGTAGTAGGCGCGGCTCGAGAACAGGATCACCGGGATGGTCGCGGCCGGCGCCTCGCCGAAGGTGCGCGTCAGCGTGGCATGGTGGCGCTCGAGGAGGCGCAGCACCTCGCGGCCGACCGCGTCGTGCGCCGCGCCGTCGTAGCGCACATGGAAGTGGGAAAGGCGCTGCTCGGTCATGCCGCGCTCGTCCTGGCTTTCCTTGTTCAGCCGCGCCAGCAGCGCCCGCATGGCGGCGTTCTCGGCCAGGTCCTGCGCCGTCGTCGCCGCGTCGCGCGCTTCGCCGTTGCGGTCCTGGCGGAACAGGGCATATGCGAGCAGGCGCCAGCCGTCGGCCGAGGCGCGGTCGCGCTGCACCACGTCGTTTGCGACCCGCTCGGCGTCCTGCCAACGGCCGGTTTGCAGGTACAAGGCCGCGAGCGCCAGCTGTGGCGCCGTCGTTTGCACGCTCGATTGCGCCTCGAGCTGCACGGCCTCCTGCAGCCGCGCCTCCGCTTCGTCGAATCGCCGCGCCGCCTGGGCGCTGCGGCCGGCGGCGAGGAGAGCGGCCAGCTGTTCGGATGCGGGCGGTGCTGTGGGCGCGAGTGTCGGCAGCGGCGGTGGCGGGAGCTGGCTGTCGTCCGCGGCGGGCACGTCTGTGGCTACCGGCGCCGCGGAGTCGCTGCTGTCAGCCGACGGCGGCGCATTGGCCTCCGTTCCGGCACCGGTGTCGGCTAACGTGGCGGCAGCCGGCGCGGGCGCCTTCTTGAGCGCCGGAACCAGGACGGATGCGCTCCAATACCCGGCCAGCACGGCGATCAGGCCGATGACCCACGGCCGCGGGTCGAACGAAAGCGGCGCCACCCGCCGCATGACCTCGCGCAGCGAGGCGGTGATCGGTGGTTTTACCCTGCGGGCCGAAACCGAGACGACAGGCAGCGGCGGGTCGGAGAGGGACCGAGCCGCGGGCGCAGGCGGCTGCGGCCCGGGCGCGGCCTGCTGAGCGAGAGGCCTGGGCGCAGCCTTCGTCGCCGGGACCGGGCGTTCGGGCCGCTCGGGATGAGGCTGGCGCGCCGGGCGTGCCGGCCGGTTGCCGCCGCGCCGCGGACGACGCTGCCCGGGGCTGTGGAGCCTGGCGAAGATCACGCCGCACTTCGGACAAGACGGGGCGCCGTTGTGGAAAGCGCCGCATTTCGGGCACGTCATTGAGGGTCGATCCTAACCCTCTTCTAGAATGCCCCGCGTGACGGCGGACGCACCTCCCGGACAGCCCGGGCCCGAAGCGACGGCGCCGCTGGTGATCCAACTGGTGGGGGCGGGGCCGAAGGCACTCTTCTATTGCCTCGACCGCCGCGTGTCGTCACGCACAAAACCCGCCCCTGCCGGCCCGCCGGGCGTTCACTGGTCGGGCCCGCAGCAGCTTGCGGCCTGGACCGCGGCACGCGTGCGGGGGGACCTGGTGGGGGAACTGGCACTGGGCGGCATCGAAGCCATGGCGGCGCAGGCGTCGTCGCTGGGCGGCGTCGTGGTCGTCGATGAGACCGGCGCCCACCCGGTGCGCGTCGACCCGGGCTGGGTCGAGGAGCGGGTCAGCGTGTACGACCTGACGCCCCTGGGGCTGGTGTCGGACAACGCCTCGGAGATCGATCCCCACGGCGTCGGCGACGGCGGCGAAGTGGCTGCGGCGCAGCGCGCGATGGAGAGCCGCGACCACGCCGCAGTGGGCCGCGCAATCGATGCCGACCGCACGCGCTCGCTCGCGGGGAACACCGGCGACTTCGGCGCCGTCGCGGCCGCGGCCGCGGCGGCCGGTGCCGCCTGGACGCTGCGCTCATCGGCAACCGGCGCAAGCCTCGTCGCCTGGACCGCGCCCGGTCTCGGCAAGACGGATCCCGCCACGCTGCTCGCCGGCAGCCTGAAGGCACTCGGCGCGCGCTGGGTGCCGGCGCGGCTCGACCTGCTGGGATTGGAGGTCGAGTAAAATCGCAACTGCATGATTCAAGCGACCCAGATGAAGCGCGGCATGTGCATCAAGCACGAGAACGACCTGTTCCGCGTGGTGGCCACACAGCACATCACCCCTGGCAACTGGCGCGGCATGGTGCAGGCCAAGATCCGCAACCTGCGCACCGGCTCCATCATCGAGCATCGCTTTCGCTCGGAAGACCGCATCGAGCGCGCCATCCTCGACGAGATCGAGATGGAGTACCTCTACCCCGAGGGCGACCTTTACTACTTCATGAACAACGACACGTTCGAGCAGATCGGGCTGTCGGCCGAGGTGCTGGGCGACGCGGTCAACTACCTGATCCCCAACATCAAGCTGCTGATCGAGTTCCACGACGACAAGCCGGTGGGGATCGAGATGCCGATGAGCGTGCTCATGAAGGTGATCGAAACCGAGCCCGCGATCAAGGGCGCATCGGTCTCGAACGTCGGCAAGCCGGCGAAGATGGAATCGGGCCTGGTGGTGAGCGTGCCGCCGTTCATCGCGGAAGGCGACACCATCAAGATCGAGACGGCCACCGGCACCTACCTGGAACGCGCGAAGTAGCAAGGCGGCAAGGACCGCAAGCGCCATGAAACCCCTGCATCGATCCGGCTGGATCGAAGTGATCGCCGGCAGCATGTTCAGCGGCAAGAGCGAGGAGCTCATCCGCCGCGTGCGCCGCGCGCAGATCGCGCGCCAGAAAGTGCAGATCTTCAAGCCGCGCGTCGACAACCGCTACTCGGAAGACCACATCGTGAGCCACAGCGAGGCCAAGATGGCGTCGCAGACGGTGGCCTCGCCGCAGGAGCTGCTGGCGGCGATCGCGCCCGACACGGAGGTGGTGGGCATCGACGAGGGCCAGTTTTTCGACGCGGGCCTGGTCGAGGTGGTGAACACGCTCGCCGACCGCGGCGTGCGCGTGATCGTCGCCGGGCTCGACCAGGACTTCCTCGGCCGCCCGTTCGAGCCGATGCCGCAGATCATGGCCGTCGCCGAATACGTGGAGAAGGCGCTCGCCATCTGCATGCAGTGCGGCGGGCCCGCCGGCCGCTCGCAGCGCCTCGGCTCCGACACCGCGCGGGTGGTGGTCGGCGGCTCGCAGGAGTACGAAGCGCGCTGCCGCCACTGCTACGAACCACCGAACGCCTGATGGCGGATCTCGTCAGCCTCGATGGCGGCAGCGGCGAAGGCGGCGGCCAGATCCTGCGCACCGCGCTCGCCCTCTCGATCGCGCGCGGCATCCCATTCGAGATGACGAACATCCGTGCGCGCCGTCCGCGCCCCGGGCTGCAGCCGCACCACCTCGCGGCGGTGCACGCCGCGACGCTGGCATCGGGCGCACGGGTCCACGGCGCCTCCGATGGTTCGAAGGAGCTGCGCTTCGAACCGGCTGAGCTCGTGGCCGGCGAGTTCGACATCGACATCGCCACTGCCGGCTCGTGCTCGCTGGTGCTGCAGACTGTGGCGGTGCCGCTGGCGCTCGCGGGTTCGAGCTCGCGCGTCCGGGTCACCGGCGGCACCCACGTTGCGAACAGCCCGTCGTTCCACTTCCTGGCTCACCACTGGGCGCCCGCGGTCGCGCGCATCGGCTTCCACCTCGAGTTCAGGATGGGCCTGGCCGGCTTCTATCCGCGCGGGGGTGGTGTCGTCGCTGCAGTGATCAGTCCCGCGGAAGAGGTCCACGCGCTGAAGCTCGAAGAGCGCGGTCAGCTTGTCGGCATCTCGGGTTACGCCGGCGCCGACCACATCAAGGACGACATCGCGGGCCGGCTGCGCGCCGCCGCAACGAGTCGCATATGGGAAGCGCGCCGCCTCGAGGTCGAATGGCTCGAGGACGACAAAGCCTTTGCCTCGGCCTCGCCCGGCTCGCACCTCATGCTGCGCGCCGGGTTCGCGAACGGCGCGGCTGCTTTCGCCGCGGTGGGCGAGAAGGGCAGGAGCGCCGAGATCCTCGGCGACCGGGTCGCCCGCGACCTCCTCGGTTTCCTCGGCGTCGAGCAGGCGGTTGACCCCTGGCTCGCCGACCAGCTCGCGGTGCCGATGGCCCTCAGCGGCAAGGGTGGCCGGGTAGCCACCCCGGAAGTGACTCCGCACCTCACAACTGTGGCGGATGTGCTGTCGAAGTTCGGCTACCAGGCCGCCACGTTCGGCCGGCGGGGCGGTCCGGGCGGCCTCGAAGTGGGGTCGTTCCTTGACACTCCCGCGGACACCCCGGGATAATCCGCCAGCCCTGCCACTCTTAGGTTTCCAACGGGACGTGTGCGCGGGTCATAGGAGGACTAACGAATGGCTTCGCAGATTCCTGGTCAGGGCGGCACCAACCTGGGCGTCGCTCCCAACGTGGGCGGCCTGCTGTGCTACGCGCCTTGCTGCATCGGCCTGATCTTCTCGATCGTGGCCGTGATCGTCGAGAAGCAAAGCCGCTTCGTGCGCTTCCACGCCTTCCAGGCGCTGCTGCTCTACGCCGCGTTCGTGGTTGTCGGGCTCGGCCTCGGCATCGTGATGACCGCGCTCGAGTTCGCCATCGGTGGCCTGGGCATGGGCCTGATGATCCTCGGAGTCCGCGTCATCATCGGCTTCGGCGGCCTGGCGCTCTGCATCTACATGATGATCCAGGCGTACGGCGGCAAGGAAACCTCGCTGCCGGTGATCGGCGACATGGCCCGGAAGTGGGCCTAGGCCTGTTAGGCCGAAGCTAGCGAACCACCTGCTCGGCCAGCACCGTGCCGAGGCCTTCGATGCGCAGCAGGCGCTGCGCGTCGCCCTGGCCGCTCGGTGAAGCCGAGAGCGACATCGTTTCCATCAGCTCGGGGTCTTTGACGACCTCGGGCTTCAGGTCGCCGGACCACAGGATGACCGAGGCCGACGGCACGACCACCGGCAGGGCGGGCGTGACGGCCATGGCGAAGGGCCGGCTGCCGAGTGAGAGCGCCACGGCGCCGCTGCCCTCGAGGACCACGAACGCGACCTTTGGAGACTCCTCGGCGATCACCACATAGCGCGGGTTCAGGGCGCCGTCGCAGGCGAGCAGGTGTTCGGGCTCCACCCACAGCGTCTGGTTCGCGACGCGCAGGAAGGCAAGTTCGCGGCCGCGGTCGGCGAGCATCAGGCGGCCCTCGCCGGTGACGATCACCATCGTGTTCACGCTCTGCGCGCGGCTCTCCTTCACCCAGAAGGTGGTGTTGCCGGTGTAGGAAAACAAGCTGCCCTGCTTGATGTAGACCTTGCCCTCGACCGCGATCTCCATGAGGTGGCGCTCGAGAAAGCGAAAGCCGCCGTCGAGCGAGGCGTCGGGGTCGATCAGCGGCCGCGGACCCGGCGTGTAGGAGACGATGTCGGGCAGCGTCACCGGCACCTCGCGCGGGCGGTGCAGCGGCGCGTCGCCGAGCGCTGCCGGCGCCGGCGTCGGCAGGAACGGGCCGTGGGCGAGCACCGCGCCCGTGACCGGGCCGACGTCGTGATCGGGCAGGCTGGCCTCGAAACTCGCGATCTCGCGCGCTTCGGCGGCCTCGGGGTCCTCCGCGAGCGCCGGCAGCGGCAGCACCATCTCGAGCGTGTCGGTCGCCGGCGGCTCGAGCGGCATGGTCCCGGCCGAGGCGTGCGCCGCCAGCTTGCCCTCCATGCGCCGCACCATCATGCGTGCACCGGCGCGGCGGTACTGGTAGATCGCGTCCTGGAAGCGCAGCTGCTGCTCGCAGATCGAGCCGAGGTAGAAGTGCAGCTTGGCGTTCTCGGGGCCGAGGCTCGCGGCGCGCAGGAAGCCCGACTCGGCCTCCTCGAGTCGCCCGGTCTTGTAGTGAATGAGGGCCAGGTTGAAGTGCAGGGTGGCGGCCGCCGGATGCTCGGCGACCAGCTTCATGTACACCTCTTCGGCGCGCTCGAACTTGCCCTGCTTGAAGAACACCAGGCCCAGCAGGTTGAGCGCCTGCTGGTCGCGCGGCCGCAGCAGGTACGCCTCCTCCAGCTCGCGTTCGGCATCGCCGAAAGCGCCGCGCTCGAACGCTTCGCGCCCCTTGTTCAGGTGGGCAAGGAACAGTCCCTGGTCGAACAGCCCTGGAGCCAAGATCCTCTCTTCAGTTCTGCGTGCGGACGACAGTGTAGGTCGTGCCGGCGGCTTCGGGCGGCGAAGTCGCCACGTGCAGGACGCCGGCGCCGTCGCGCCAACGATAATACGTGCGGGTGCGCGGGGTCACGGGCGCTGCCGCGCGCACCACCGCGTTGCGGGCGAGTGCCGCCGAAGGTGCCGCAGCCACCAGCTGCTGCGACGTTCCCCACGACACCTTGTTGCCGAGAAACGAGTTGATCTTCGCGACGTAGGCCTGCGTTTCCTTGTAGGGCGGGACGCCGCGGTACTTGAGCACTGCGCCTTCGCCGGCGTTGTAGGCCGCGAGCGCCAGGGAGACGTCGCCGCCGAAGAGGTCGAGCAGCAGGCGCAGGTACTGCGTGCCGCCGAAGATGTTCTGGCGCGGGTTGAACGAGTCGCTGACCGCGAAGCGGCGCGCGGTGAACGGCATCAGCTGCATCAGGCCCTGCGCGCCTTTCGACGAGACCGCGCGGTCGTCGAACGCCGACTCCGCCTCGATCACACCGCGCACCAGCTCGGGGGCGACGCCGAAGGTGCGCGCGGCCTCGATGATGTGCAGGTCGTACTGGCCGCGGTACGCCGCGCGGCGATAGCCCTTGGAATGGATGAGCGTGCCCTTGCCGGGATAGATCATGCGGTAGTCGGGCGCCGGGATGTTCGTCACCTCGAGGACGCCGTTGGCGTTGCGCCGCGCGTACACCTGCGCGCTCGCCGCCGCCGGCATCGCCAGCGCCGCCAGCACCAGCAGCAGCACGCCGCTACGCGGCATCGAGCATCGCCTTGAGCACGTCGCTGGCTTTCTGGCGCAGCGCGTCCACTTCGTTCGGCGTGACGCCGCCGCCCTGGGCGAAGTCGGGACGGCCGCCGCCGCGCAGCCCCAGCCGTTTCATGATCTCGGGCGCGCGCAGGCTGGCGCTGAGCTTCGGCGAGACGGCGCTGATGACGTGCACCTCGTCGCCGTCGATCGACGACGACAGGAGCGCGAACGACTCGTCGCGATGTTTGTTGCGGTAGTCGTCCACCACGGCCGCGTGCGCCTTGCGGTCGAGCCCGTCGAAGCGCGGCAGCCAGAGCGTGACGCCCTTGTGGGTTGCCGAGTCGTCACCGGCGCCGGCCGGCGCACCCGTCGCCACCTTCATCTTCAGCGCCTGCAGCTCGCGCTCCTTTGCGCGCAGCTGGTCGCGCAGCTTCGCGTACTCGTCCACCAGCCCGCGGCGGTCCACCTTCGCGGAGCGCTCCAGTTCCTCGAGGATCGAGTCGTCCTGCTGCGCGCGGCTGATGGCGGCGTCGCCCGCGAGCGCTTCCACCCGGCGGGTGCCCGCGGCGATGCCTTGCTCTGCGGTGAACAGGAACAGGCCGATCTCGCCAGTGCTGCGCACGTGAGTGCCGCCGCAGAATTCCTTGGAGAAGCCGGGCACCTCGATGACGCGCACGCGCTCGCCGTACTTGTCGCCGAAGAACGCGAGAGCACCGTAGGAAAGTGCTTCCTCGCGGCCCATCACGCGCTCCTCGAGCGCCGCGTCGCGCAGCACCTGGTCGTTGACCCGGTTCTCGATCTGGCGCAGTTCGGTGGGGGCGAGCCCCGCGTAGTGGCTGAAGTCGAAGCGCAGGCGGTCGGGAGCCACCAGGCTGCCTGCCTGCTTGACGTGGGTGCCGAGCGTTTCGCGCAACGCCGCGTGCAGCAGGTGGGTTGCCGAATGATGGCGCCGCGCGCCGCGCCGCAGGTCGGCCTCCACCTCGGCGCGCACCTTCATGCCGCGCTCGAAGCCGCCCGCCGTCACCTTGACCTTGTGGACCGTGAGGCCCGGCAGCGCCGCGCGCGTGTCGGTGACCCGCGCCGACGAACCGCCCGCCGCCGCGATCACGCCCTGGTCGCCCACCTGGCCGCCGCCCTCGGCGTAGAAGGGCGTCTGGTCGAGGACGATCTCGCCTTCCATGCCCTCGTCGAGCCGCTGTGCCATCTGGCCGTCACGCAGCACCGCCAGCACGGTCGCCTCCTCGAGGGCGAGGTCCTGGTAGCCGGTGAAGCGGGTCTTGCCGGCTTCGAGCAGCGACAGGTAGACGGGGTCTCCGGTCACCGAGCCCATGCGGCTCGATTGCCGCGCGCGCTCCTGCTGCACCGAGAGTTCCCGCTCGAAGCCGGCGTTGTCCACCGTGATGCCGCGCTCTTTCGCCAGCTCTTCGGTGAAGTCGAGCGCGAGCCCATAGGTGTCGTAGAGCTTGAAGGCGTCGGCGCCGGGAAGGACGCCGCCCGGCGGCACCTTCGCAGCGAACTGTTCGAACACGCCGAGCGCCTGCTTCAGGGTGGAGGCAAAGCGCTCTTCCTCGAGGCGGATGACCCGCTCGATCGCCGCCGCCTGGTTGAGCAGTTCCGGAAAAGGCCCGCGCATGCGTTCGACCACCGCGGCCGAGAGCTTGTGCAGGAAGGTGCCCTCGAGGCCGAGCTTCTTGCCGTGGCGCATCGCGCGCCGCATGATCTTGCGCAGCACGTAGCCGCGGCCTTCGTTGCCCGGCAGCACGCCGTCGGCCACGAGGAACGTGGTGGCGCGCAGGTGATCGGCGATGACGCGCAGCGAGACGTCGTTTGTTTCCGAAGCGCCGTAATGCGTGCCCGCCGCCGCCGCGATCGCTTCGAGGATGGGCGTGAACAAGTCAGTGTCGTAGTTCGAGAGCTTGCCCTGGACAACGGCAGCGACACGCTCCAGGCCCATGCCGGTGTCGACACAGGGCGCGGGCAGGGGAGTGAGCGTGCCGTCGGCGCCGCGGTCGTACTGCATGAAGACCAGGTTCCAGACCTCGAGCCAGCGGTCGCATTCGCACTCGACGCCGAGGCACGGCCGTCCGGCCTCGACCTCGGCGCACGGCAGAGAGTCGCCCTGGTTGAAGTGGATCTCGCTGCACGGGCCGCACGGGCCGACATCGCCCATCGCCCAGAAGTTGTCTTTCGCGCCCAGCTCGAGGATGCGGTCTTCCGGCAGGTGCTTCGTCCAGAAACCAGCCGCCTCGGCATCGCGCGGCACGGCCGCATCGCCGGCGAAGATGGTCGCGACCAGGCGGTCCGCGGGCAGGCCGAGGTCCTTCGTCAGGAACTCCCACGCGAAGTCGACCGCCTCGCTCTTGAAGTAGTCGCCAAAGGAGAAGTTGCCGAGCATCTCGAAGAACGTGTGGTGGCGGGCGGTGTAGCCGACGTTCTCCAGGTCGTTGTGCTTGCCGCCGGCGCGCACGCACTTCTGCGACGACGCCGCGCGCACGTAGTCGCGCTTTTCCTTGCCGAGGAACACGTCCTTGAACTGGTTCATGCCCGCGTTCGCGAACAGCAGGGTGGGGTCGTTCTGCGGCACCAGCGGCGAACTGGACACGACACGGTGGCCGCGCGCCTCGAAATAGTCGAGGAACGCGGCGCGCACCTGGTCCGCGGTAAGGGCGAGCGTGCTCATGGCGAGTCTTCCAGTGTACCGGCGGCGCCCGGGTGGCGCGAGTGCAGCCGCTCACGCACCAGCGAGGGCGGAAAGCCCCTGCGGACGAGGTAGGCGAACACCCGCGCGAGCCGTTTTTTCCCCTCCACCCGGGCGTGTCGCTTCCAGCAGGCCGCCGCCAGCCGGTCGATGGTGGCGGGCTCGAGGTCCTGCGCCACCACCCCCTTCACGGCCTCGTCCGTCAGCGTTTTGGACACCCCGCGGGCGCGCAGCCCCAGCAGGATCCGACGGCGGCCGTAGCCGCGTTCGCTGCGCGAGCGGGCGTAGCGCTCGGCCAGCGAGGCATCGTCGATGAGTCGCTGGGAGGCGAGGCGGGTGAGCACCGGCTCGATCTGCTCTTCGTCGTAGCCGCGCCGCTTCAGCAGGCGGGCCATCTCTTTCGCGCTACAGTCGCGCCGCGACAGGATGTCGATCGACGCCTGGTAGGGCGTCAGGTCGGTTCGGGGGCCGGAGCGGCGGCGGGTCGGCATGATGATGTGCTTTGTTACAAAGCTTAACGTAAGACCGCCCGGCAGTTGACGAAAAGTGCTCTCGAAAGGGCTCAGCGCACCTTGTAGGTTCGGAGCTTCTTCTCCATCTCTTCGCCGGCCAGGTCGGCGGCCGACTGCACGCCTTCGAGCTTGAGGCGGAACTCGTCGGGGTTCGTTGCCCAGCGCAGCGCCTCCTCGCGGCTGATGTAGCGGTCGCGCAGCAGGCCGAAGAGCGACTGGTCGAAGGTCTGCATGCCGTATTGCGACAGCCCGGCGGCGATCGCCGCGGGGATCTGGCGGGTCTTTTCCTCGTTGGCGATGCAGTCGCGGATGAGCGGCGTCACCACCATCACCTCCACCGCCGGCACGCGGCCCTTGCTGTCGGCGCGCTGCACCAGGCGCATGGAGATGACCGCGCGCAGCACCGAGGCAAGCTGCAGGCGCACGTGCGCCTGTTGGTGCGGCGGGAAGGAGGCGACGATGCGGTTGATGGTCTCGGTGGCGTCGAGCGTGTGCAGCGTCGAGAGCACCAGGTGGCCGGTTTCGGCAGCGGTGATGGCGGTTTCGATCGTCTCGTGATCGCGCATCTCGCCGACCAGGATCACGTCCGGGTCCTGGCGCAGGGCGCTGCGCAGCGCGGTCGCGAAGCTGCGGGTGTCGAGGTCCACCTCGCGCTGGTTGACGATCGACTTCTTGTCGCGGTGCAGGAACTCGATCGGGTCCTCGATGGTGATGATGTGTTCGGCACGCTGCTCGTTGATGTGGTCGATCATCGCGGCCAGGGTCGTGGACTTGCCCGAGCCGGTGGTGCCGGTGCAGAGGATCAGCCCGCGCGGCTCGGCGGCGATGCGCTCGATCACCACTGGCAACGCCAGCTCGGAGATCGGCCGCACCATCACCGGGATCAGGCGGCAGACGATGCCGACGCTGCCGCGCTGCTGGAAGATAGCGCAGCGGAAGCGGCCGAGGCCGGGCACCGCGTAGGCGATGTCGGTCTCGAGGTTTTCGCGGAAACGCGCCTTCTGCCGGTCCTTCATCATCGAGGAGGCGATGGCGATGGTGTCCTCGGGCGTCAGCACCGGCTGGTCGAGCATCGGCACCAGGTCGCCGTCCACGCGCAGGATGGGGTGCGAGCCGGCCTTGAGGTGCACGTCGGAGGCGCTGCGGGCCGCCGCGAGCGTCAGGAAATCATTGATGTTCACCGCTTGCCCCCCGAGTACCGCGCTTGCTCCGGGACTTTACTGCTTCTCCCCGCAGAACGGGCAGCTGTCGGAGCGGGCGTGCAGCGGCTTGTTGCAGTGCCAGCAGAACACCTTGCGGGGCGCCTCGCGCGCCTTGATGCGCTTGCGCATGTCCTCCACCTGCGCCGCTTTATGGTCGATGTCGGAAGCAGTCAGCAGGTCGTCGAGGAACTCGCTGGCGGTCTGGTAGCGGTCCGCTACGTCCGGGGTCATCGACTTCATGACGATGTCCGACAGCTCGCGCGGCACCGCCTGGTTGCGCACGTTCACCGGCGTGCAGCGGCCGGCGCTCACCATCCGCTCGATCTGCGCGGGGTTGGGGCTGAAGTAGGGGAGCGTACCGGTCAGCATCTGATAGAGCATCACGCCCACCGAGTAAATGTCCGAGGCCAGCACCGCGCGGCCCTTGAACTGCTCGGGCGCCATGTACGGCGGGCTGCCGATGACGGTGGTCGCGTGCGACTTCTCGAGGAAGCGCGAGGTGCCGAAATCGGCCACCTTGACGAGGCCGCTCTCGGAGACGAGCACGTTGGCGGGGCGGATGTCCCGGTGCAGGATCATCGCCTTGTGGGCGTGGTCGACACCCTTCAGCACCTGGACGACGTAGTTGAGCGCGCGCGGGATGTCGAGGCTCTTCTCGCGGTCGAGCACCGCTTCGAGGCTCTCGCCCTTGACGTACTCCATGACGATGAAGAAGACGTTGTCCACCTTCTCGGCGGTGACGATGCCGACGATGTTCGGGTGGTCGAGCGCCGCCAGGAGCCGCGGCTCCTGCAGCAGCTCGTCGAAGTCGCCGGTCTGCCGGTGCGGAACCTTGATCGCCACCTTCTTGTCGATCCACGCGTCCTTGGCGAGGAACACCGTGCCAAAGCCGCCGGAGCCGAGGTTGGAGAGGATCTGGTACTTCCCGGCGGTCTGTCCCAGGAGGAACATTTGCAGGAGCGAGAGTCTATCAGCCCAGGTCGCCGTGCAGCGCCTGGAGCAAGGTGACCGCCGCGATCGCTGCGGTTTCGGCGCGCAGCACGCGCGCGCCGAGCGAACGCGGCAAGAAGCCGGCAGCAGTGATCGCAGTAACTTCCTCCGGCGCCAGGCCGCCCGCGGGACCAACCAGGGCCACGATCGCCGAAGCACCGGCTGTGCTGCGCAGCGCGGGATGCCCGGCCGTCTCGAGCAGCACGATGCGGCACTCGGGCAGTGGGCTCGCAAGGAACCCGGGCAGCGACGCGAAGGTGCGGATGGCGGGCACCACCGCGCGGCCGCACTGTTCGGCCGCACCCGCCGCGATGCGCCGCCAGCGCTCATCCCGGGCGCCGCTCGCGGCGGGACGGCCCGCAGCATCGGTACGGGCAGTGATCACCGGCATCAGGGCGGTGACGCCCAGCTCGGTCGCCTTCTGGATGACGAAATCCATGCGGTCGCCCTTGAGCGGCGCGAGTGCCAGGATGAGGTTCAGTGGCGACTCGGGACGCGGTGAAACCGCGGCGCCAACCGCGACGCTCACCCGGTTGCGCCCCAGGGACTCGACTCGAGCTTCGAACTCGTGACCGGCGCCATCGAAGACGCGGACGTCGCTGCCAACACGCAGGCGCAGCACGTGCGCCGCGTGGTGTGCGGCTTCGTCGGGCAGCTCCACCTGCGCCAGCGAAGCGGCCGCCGGCACGTGGAAGCGCGGCGCGCTCATGAGGTGCGGGACAGGATGAGGCACGACCATTCGCCTTCGCTCAGGCGACCTTCGACCCGCGACGACTGGTACACCGCCGCCACCCGATCCGCTTCCTCGGTGAGGAGGCCACAGAGCAGCAGCCGGCCCTCCGGCTTGACGATCGCCTCCAGCTCCGCGGCACGGGCGGTCAGGAGCGGCGCCGCGATGTTGGCGACGACCGTGTCGAAGGAGGCAGGGCGAAATGCCCTGGCGCAATCGGCGCGCACGAACGGCAGCGCAGCGCCGTTCAATCCGGCATGACGGGCCGCAACCCGCAACGCCTCCGGGTCGATCTCGGCCCCGACCGTGAAGGCGGCGCCGAGCCGCAACGCCGCGATCCCGAGTATCCCGGTGCCGGTGCCGATATCGGCCACCCGCCCCAGCCCGCGCGGTGCCGCCGCGAGCCCCTCGAGCGCCAGGATGCACAGCCGCGTGCTCTCGTGGGTGCCGGTGCCAAAGGCGCGGCCGGGATCCATCACCAACGTACGCGCATGCCGCGGCTCTTCCTCGTCCCAGATCGGCAGGATGCGGAACGAGCCGACGCTGAGCGCGCGGTAGTGCTTGCGAAATTCCTCGACCCAGTCGCGCCGATCGACCTCGTGCAAGCCAAGCGGAGCAAGCAGCCGCCCGCGCAACGCCATCTCCACCTCGGCGGCCGCCACCGAGTCGTCGAAGAACACAGCCCACGAAGCCTCGCCCGGTGCTGCCGCCAGTTCACTGCTGCCAAGCGACTGCAGTTCCCACAGGATGGTCGCCACTTCATCGGCCACCGCCGATGGGAACCGGATCGAGTACGACCTAACCAAGCGAAACCTTCATGCGCTGGCTCAGATGAGGTCTTTGACCCAGTCCAGGAACGAGCGCTTGGGGTCGGCGGTTGACGGCGCGGGCAGCGACTTGTCGAGTTGCTCGAGGAGCTTGCGCTGCTCGGAGGTGAGGCGGGTCGGGGTCAGCACGCGCACCGTGACGTGCAGATCGCCGCGGCCCTTGCCGCCGAGGCGCGGCACGCCCTTGCCCTTGACGCGGAAGGAGGCGCCCGTCTGCGTGCCTTCGGGCACCGAGAGCTTCGACTCTTCGCCGTCGGGGGTGGGGACGTGCAGGCTCGTGCCGAGGGATGCCTGGGCGATGGTGAGCGGCATCTCGCAGAAGAGGTTTTCGCCCTCGCGCTGGAAGAACGGGTGCTCGGCGACGCGGATCGCAACGTACAGGTCGCCGGGCGGCGCGCCGGGCGAGCCGGCTTCGCCTTCGCCGGTGATGCGCAGCTGGCTGCCGGAATCGACGCCGGGCGGGATCTTCACCTGCAGCGTGCGCTCCACGTTGACGCGGCCCTGGCCGCGGCAGGTGGCGCACGCGTCCTTGATCGTGCGCCCGGTGCCGCCGCAGCGGCCGCAGGTGCGCGCCACCGAGAAGAAGCCCTGCTGGAACGTCACCTGTCCCGAGCCGCCGCAGGTGTCGCAGGTGGCCGGCTTCGTGCCGGGCGCCGCGCCGGTGCCGTCGCAGGTTGTGCAGTTCTCGCTGCGCGGGATCTTGAGCTGCGTCTCGGTGCCGAAGAGCGCGTGCTCGAAGGACAGGTCGAGGTTGTAGCGCAGGTCGGCGCCGCGCCGCGGGCCGCCGCGGCGGCCGAACAGGTCGGAGAAGCCGAACAGGTCGCCGAAGATGTCGCCGATGTCGCGGAAGTTCGACGGGTCGAAGCCGGCGCTGCCGCCGAGACCCGCGTGGCCCAGCGTGTCGTAGCGCTGCTTCTTGTCCTCGTCGCTCAGCACCGCGTACGCCTCGGCCGCCTCCTTGAACTTCTCCTCGGCTTCGCCGTCACCGGGATTGCGGTCGGGGTGAAACTTGAGGGCGAGCTTGCGGTAGGCCGACTTGATCTCGGCGTCGCCGGCGTCGCGCGACACCCCCAGCACTTCGTAGTAGTCGCGCTTGGCGGTGGCGGGCATCGCTTCGGAGGCTTGGTTCCTGCGCGGTCAGGGGCGGAGCATGGCCTGGCCGATGACGGCCGCGGCCCGCTCCATGGCGGCAAGGTGGCTGCGCAGCTGCGCGATGTCGGCGCTTTGCTGGGCGCGGCGCGCCTGTTCGATCGCGTGTGCTATTTCTTCCTGCTCGGGCGCCGTCAGCCGGCCTTCGAGCGCCTGCACCGAGCGCTGCGTGTTCGACACCAGCCCGTCGAGCTGGTGCAGCACCGACTCGCGCTCGCGCTGTTCGCGCTCGGCCGACTCGTTGCTGCGCCGCTCCTGGGTGAGCCGCTCGATGTCCTGCTTGCCGAGGCCGCCCGAGGAGTGGATGACCATCGACTGGCTGCGGCCGGTGCTCTGGTCGAGCGCCGACACCGAGACGATGCCGTTGACGTCGATCTCGAACGCCACCTCGATCTGCGGCACGCCGCGCACCACCGGCGGGATGTTGGTGAGCTCGAAGCGCGCCAGGCTCTGGTTGTAGGCCGACATGTCGCTCTCGCCCTGCAGCACGTGCACTTCGACGCTCGTCTGGTTGTCGGCGACGGTGGTGAACACGCGGCTCTTGCGGGTGGGGATGGTGCTGTTGCGCTCGATGATGGAGGTGAACGTGCCGTCGCGGGTCTCGATGCCGAGCGTGTGCGGGGTGACGTCGAGCAGCACCATCTGCTTGATGTCGCCGGCGATGATGCCGGTCTGGATGGCGGCGCCGAGCGCCACGCCCTCGTCGGGGTTGACGCCGCGGTTCGGCTCCTTGTTGAAGACCCGGCGCACCACCTCGGCAACTTTCGGCGCGCGCGTCTGGCCGCCCACCAGCAGCACCTCGTCGATGGCGCTCGCGGTCAGGCCGGCGTCGTCGAGGCAGCGCTGGCAGGGCGCCACGGTGCGCTCGAGCAGGTCGTTCGTCAGCTCCTCGTAGGTCTCGCGCGTCAGCACCGTGTTGAGGTGCTTCGGGCCGGTGGAGTCGGCGGAGATGAAGGGCAGCACCACTTCCGCCTTGAGGGCGGTGGACAGCTCGCACTTCGCCTTCTCGGCGGCTTCCTTGAGGCGCTGCAGCGCCATGCGGTCCTGGCGCAGGTCGATCGTGGTCTCGCGCTGGAACTGCTCGATGAGCCAGTCGATGACGCGCTGGTCGAAGTCTTCGCCGCCGAGGAAGGTGTCGCCGCCCGTGGCGCGCACCTGGAAGAGGCCCTCGGCCATTTCCAGGATCGAGATATCGAAGGTGCCGCCGCCCAGGTCGTAGATGGCGACGTAGCGCGCCTGGTTCGACTTGAAGCCGTAGGCCAGCGCCGCGGCCGTGGGCTCGTTGATGATCCGTTCGACCTTGAGGCCGGCGATTTCACCGGCGTCCTTGGTCGCCTGGCGCTGCGGGTCGTTGAAGTAGGCGGGCACCGTTATGATCGCGCGGTCGATCGGCTCACCGAGGTAGTCCTCGGTGGCGGCCTTCAGCTTCTGCAGGACGAAGGCCGACATCTCCGGCGGGGAATAGAGGCGCTCCTCGATCTGGATGTGGGCGTCGCTGTTGGCCGACTGGACGACGCTGTAGGGGACGAGCCGGCGGGCTTCGGTCGCCTCGGGCGACTCGAACTTGCGGCCGATGAGGCGCTTCACCGCGAACACCGTGTTCTTCGGGTTGGTGAGCGCCTGGCGCTTGGCGATCTGGCCCACCAGCCGCTCGCCCTTGGCGGTGAACGCCACGATCGAGGGCGTGGTGCGCGCGCCTTCCTGGTTGGGGATCACGGTCGGGACGCCGCCCTCCATGACCGCCACGCAGGAGTTGGTGGTGCCGAGATCGATGCCGATCACTCGTCCCAAGGATTGCCTCTCATCCTGCCGCCGGCCACGGCATCGTGCGTGCCCTGTCCTTCGGCTGTTTCAGGACTGGTATCCGTTTCGTTCTTCGCGACCTTCACGAGCGCGGGCCGCAGCAGGCGGTCCTTCAGGGTGTAGCCCTTCTGCAGCACCTCGAGAATG
Organism: uncultured Acidobacteriota bacterium; assembly: GCA_963720545.1. Lineage (GTDB taxonomy): Bacteria > Acidobacteriota > Vicinamibacteria > Fen-336 > Fen-336 > MFD01916-c6. The sequence goes on from OY970399.1 coordinate 148,004, forward strand.
GCGCCGTCGCGGTTGCCGGGAGCCGGCTCGTGCGACAGCGCCTCGTGGCGGTTCGGGTCGAACTGCTCGCCGTGCGGCTCGTCGATCGCCAGGCCGCGTGCCTCCAGCACTCCGCGCATCTGCTTCGCGACCATCTCGATGCCGGTGCGCAGCGACTGCTCCGAGCCCTGGGCGCCGAGCGCGCGGTCGAAGTTGTCGAGGACCGGGATGAGGTCGCGAAACAGCGCGGCCGCGGCGTCGTGTGCCGCCTGCTGGCGCTCGCGTTCAGCACGCTTCTTGTAGTTGTCGAAGTCGGCGGCCTTGCGCAGGAGCTGGTCTTTCAGCTCCGCGAGTTCGCGGCGCGCCGCATCTTCGCCGGTCTCGGCCACAGGCTCGAGGCCTTTCTCGGGTTTCCCGTTGTCGCCCATGCGTTCTACGCCCGAAGCTCCTGAATGCTGGCAGTCACCGCCAGCGCCGCGGCGCCCACCACGGCCACCGCGCGCGAGTATTCCATGCGCGTCCCGCCGAGGATACCGATTCCGAACACCTCGCGACCGTCCACTTCGCAGCGGGCCGTGACCAGGGACACTTTCCGCAGCGCCGGGTCGGCGTTCTCGCGGCCGATGGTGATGCGCACGCCGCTGCCGTCGAGGCAGGCGCCGAGGATGCGCACCAGCCGGCTCTTCTCCTCGAAGGTGCGGAAGATGGTGCGCATCAGCTCGACGTCGTCGGTCTGTTCGAGCAGGTTGACGGCGCCGTCGAGGAAGACACTGGCTTCGCTGGGCGCGCCCTCGAAGGACGGCTCGGCGAGCGCCACCACCTGCTTCAGCAGCTGGTCGTAGCGCGCCTTTTCTTCCTTCATCATCTCCAGGAGCCGCGCCCGGATTTCCGGGAGAGGCACACCGGAGAAATGGGTGTTGAGGTAGTTGGCGCACGCCTGCAGGTCGTCCTGGGTGATTTCGGTCTCGAACTCGACGTCCACCACGCGGTTGGTGACGATGCCGATGGGCGAGACCATCACCGCCAGGATGCGCGGGTGGGGCAGGCGCACGAAGTCGATGTGGCGGAAGGTCGGCATTGCCGGGTCGCTGAGGAGCGCAAACCCCATCTGCTGGCTCATCTCCGAGAGCAGCTGCGGCACGCTTTGCAGCAGCTGCTGCGGCGAGGAGTCGCCCGGGCGTAGCCGCGACTGGATGCGGCGCGCCTCCGCCACGTCGAGCGCCTGCGGCGCCATCAAAGCGTCGACGTACAGGCGATAGCCGTCGTCGGTGGGCACGCGGCCGGCACTGGTGTGCGGGTGGTCGAGGTAGCCGAGCTTCTCGAGTTCGGCGAGCGTGTTGCGGATGGTGGCTGAGGAGAGCGTGTTGCCCAGCCGCCGCGCCAGGCTCTCCGAGCCGACCGGCTCGCCCGTGCCGATGTGCAGGTCGACGAGCGAGCGCAGGATCGCGCCGCTGCGTTCACCCAGGGGCGAGGGCGGCATCATTCGCCGAAGCGGATGCCCTGTGCGAGCGGCAGCTCGGCCGACCAGTTGAGGGTGTTGGTCTGGCGGCGCATGTACGCCTTCCACGCGTCCGAGCCCGACTCGCGGCCGCCGCCTGTTTCCTTCTCGCCGCCGAAGGCGCCGCCGATCTCGGCGCCGGAGGTGCCGATGTTGACGTTCGCGATGCCACAGTCGGAGCCCTTGGGCGAGACGAACTCCTCGGCCTGGCGGACGCTGTCGGTGAACACCGCGCTCGACAACCCCTGGGGCACCTCGTTGTGCAGCGCCATGGCGTCGTCGAAGGTGTCGTAGCTCATCACGTAGAGGATGGGCGCGAACGTCTCCTGCTGCACGATCGGGGTCTGCGCCGGCATGCGGACGATGGCCGGTTCCACGAACTGCGCGCCGAGGTCGGCGCGCGGCTTGCCGCCGGTCAGGACCCGGCCGCCTTGTTCCGAGGCCTGCGCCAGCGCCTGCTGCATGTCGTCGACAGCCCTGCGCGTCACCAGCGGCCCCATCAGCGTCGAGTCGTCGAGCGGGTTGCCGATGCGCACCTGGCCGTAGGCCTTCACCAGCCGTGCCGTCAGGTCGTCCACCACCGACGAGTGCGCGATGATGCGGCGCGTCGAGGTGCAGCGCTGGCCGGCGGTGCCGACGGCGCCGAAGACGATGGCGCGCGCGGCCATGTCGAGGTTGGCGTTCTCGGTGACCACGATCGCGTTGTTGCCGCCAAGTTCGAGGATCGAGCGGCCGAAGCGCTGCGCCACGACGCCCGCGACATGGCGGCCGATCTGCGTGGAGCCGGTGAAGGAGATGAGCGGGATGCGCGGGTCGTTCAGCATCTTCTCGCCGATGTCCCTGCCATGGCCGGCCAGCAGCGTGAAGATGCCGGTGAGGCCGTGGTCGGCCATCACCGAGTTCGCGATCGTCTGCACCGCAACGGCGCAGAGCGGCGTCGGTTCGGCGGGCTTCCAGATGATCGGGTCGCCGCACACGGCCGCGAGCGCCGAGTTCCAGGACCACACCGCGACGGGGAAGTTGAACGCGGTGATGACGCCGACCGGTCCGAGCGGATGCCACTGCTCCATCATCCGGTGCGCCGGACGTTCGGAAGCGAGCGTCAGGCCGTAGAGCTGGCGCGACAGCCCGACAGCGAAGTCGCAGATGTCGATCATCTCCTGGACTTCGCCGTGGCCTTCGGCGCGGATCTTGCCCATTTCCAGGCTGACGAGGTCGCCGAGCGGCTCCTTGTTTGCGCGCAGTGCTTCGCCAAGGTCGCGGACCACGGCGCCGCGCTTCGGCGGCGGCACCATGCGCCACGTCTGGAAGGCGGCCGTGGCCGCGCTCACCACCTTTTCATAGGCGGCGGGGCTCGCGAGGCGAACCGAGCCGATGGGTTCGCCGGTCGCGGGGTTGGTCGAGACGAGCACCTCCGCGGAAGGCTCGTCGATGAACCCCCCGGGGCCCGTGCAGGCGCCGGGGTTGATGTCCTTCAGGCCGAGCTTGTCGAGAAGCGAGGAGGTCCTGGTAGTCGCCGTTGCCATCGTTGGTCGCTTCTCCGCTTCTGCTCGCTGAGGACCTGCTGTTATGAGTTGCCGCCGGCAGCACGCGCCTTGTTCTCGGCGCGGCCCGACATGTCGCTCATGCCCTTGAACATGGCGCCTTCGGCGATGACGATCTTGGGCGCGCGAATGTTGCCCGTGACGCGGCCGGTCGACTGGATCTCGACGCGTCCGGTGGCCAGGCAGTCGCCGGTCAGTTCGCCGGCAACCGCGATCGACTGTGCCTCGACCGTGGCCTTGACGATGCCCGACGGCGCGACCTTGAGGTCCCGGCCGACGCGGATGTTGCCTTCGACGCGGCCCTCGATGACGACGTCCTCGTCGCCGGTGATCTCGCCGGAGATGCTGATGCCGCTCGCGATGACGCACGGGCCGGCCGACTTGCGCGGCTGCTGTGGCGCGGCCGCGGCGGTGGGGATGTACGGCGCGGGCGCGGGCGACGGAGCCGGCGGCGGCACGGGCAGGGTCACGCGCGGCAGGTTGGCTGACGGCTGCGACGCAGACGGCGTGGGGTTGAAGCCCGGCTTGTCTTCCGGCTTGTTACCGAAAATTCCCATTGGACCTCCTCAAGGACTGCGCACGAAAACATAAATGATAGGCCTGGAGCGGGCGACGGGGCTCGAACCCGCGACACCGAGCTTGGGAAGCTCGTACTCTACCAACTGAGCTACGCCCGCCCGTTAAACGTTCGTAACGCGATGATACGCGCGGGCTTAGGGGACGGTCAAGAGTGGATGAGGCCCAGGACCTGGTCCCGCCGGCGCTCCATATCCGCCTCGTTGTACGCCTCGAGGTTGAGCCGGAGGAGGGGCTCGGTGTTCGAGCCCCGCACGTTGAAGTGCCAGTCGTCGTAATCGACCGAAAGGCCGTCCAGCTTGGTGATGCGAGCGTCCTTGAAGCTCTCCTCGATCCGCGCCAGCACCGCGCCGGCGTCCTTGACCTTGGAGTTGATCTCGCCGGAGATGTGATAGCGCTCACGCAGCGGCTTCAACAGCTCGCTCAGCGGTTTTTTGGCTCGGCTCACCATCTCGAGGACCATCAGCGCCGGGATCATGCCGTTGTCGGCGAACCAGTTGTCGCGGAAGTAGAAGTGTCCGCTGACTTCGCCGCCGAAGACGCACCCTTCGGCGCGCATCCGCTGCTTGATGAAGGCGTGGCCGACGCGGTTCACGAGCGACGAGCCGCCCGCCGCCTTCACGCGGTCGGCAACCGCGCGCGAGGCACGCACGTCGTAGAGGATCTTCGCGCCGGGAAAGCGGGCGCAGAACACCTCGCCGAGCAGGGCGGTGACGAAGTCGCCGGGCACGAATGTGCCGGTGTCGTCGATGAAAAAGCAGCGGTCGGCATCGCCGTCCCACGCAATCCCGAGTGCAGCGCCGTCGCTCTTGACGCGCGCCTCGATCTCGACGCGGTTCTCAGGCACGAGCGGATCGGGCGAATGGTTGGGGAAAGTGCCGTCCAGCTCGAAATAGAGCTTCACGAGGTCGAGCGGCAGCCGCGGCATGATGGCGCCGGCGCCGACGGCACCCATGCCGTTGCCGGTGTCGAGCACCACCTTCATCGGCTGGATCGCGCCCTGGTCGATGAACGACAGGCAATGGTTCGCGTAGTCCTCGCTGATGCTCGGGTGGCTCACGGTTCCGGGGGTGGCTGTCGGCGCGTCAAGAAACTTTCCGGCTTCGAGCGCCTCGCGGATTTCCTTGATGCCGGCGTCGCCCGACAGCGCCAGCGCGCCGCGGCGCACCATCTTGATGCCGTTGTATTCCTTCGGGTTGTGCGAGGCGGTGATGATGGCGCCGCCGTCGAGGTCGTGGCGCGCAGAGTAGAAATACAGCATGTCGGTGCCGGCGATGCCGATGTCGACGACGTCGCAGCCCTGTGCCGCGCAGCCCTGGATGAACGCGGCGGCGATCTCGGGCGAGGAGACGCGCACATCGCGGCCGACGGCGATCTTTTTCGCGCCGAGATAGTCGACGAACGCGCGGCCGACGCGCCGCGCCAGCTCGGCGTTGATCTGCGAAGGGTAGATGCCGCGGACGTCGTAGGCCTTGAAGACGCTGGGGTCGAGCATGGCGCTCCTCTACTGGGTGCGGCTGTATGCGGTCAATGATGTGCCGTCTCCGAGGACGCTGCCCGGAAGGACTGCGGCGTGGCTGCCGATTTCACAGTTGCTCCCGAGGAGCGCGCCGCGCGCCGATGAGCCGCCGTGAAAGCGAGTGCCTTGCCATGCCACAGTGTCCGCCACCGAGGCGCCCTCTGCCAATTGCACCTCGTCGCCCAGGCAAGCGTCGGGCCCGACAACAGCGTCTTTTTCGATGACGCAGTCGGCGCCGATGTAGAACGGAGCGACGAGGCGTGCCGAGGGGGACACCGATGCAGTCTGGTGCACCCAGCCGCCGTCGCGCTGCTCGCCACCAATCGCGACCGGAAACGTCTGGCGCAGGACGTCGCGGTGCACCTGCAGATATTTCTCGGGCGTGCCGATGTCGATCCAGTAGCCGCGATGCACATGCGCGAACACCGGCGCGCCGCGCGCGAGCAGGCCGGGAAAGAACCCGCGCTCGATCGAGTGCACCGCGCCCTCGGGAATCGCAGCGAGCGCCGCCGTGTCGAGGACGTAGATGCCGGCGTTGATGGTATCGGTCGTGATCTCTTCCGGCTTCGGCTTCTCGATGAAGCGGGTGACGGCTTCGCCCCTGGTTTCGACGAGGCCGTAAGCCGCCGGGTTCGCAACCGGCGTCAGCACGATGGTCGCGGCGGCGCCGTTGCGGCGGTGCGCCGCCACCACCGCGGGCAGGTCCACGTCGGTGAGCACATCGCCGTTGAAGACGATGGTCGTGTCGTCGAGCCAGGGCACGGCGTTGCGCACCGCGCCGCCGGTGCCGAGCGGCGAGGCTTCGACCGCGTAGTGAATGCTGCGCCCGAGAGCCGAGCCGTCGCCGAACACTGCCTGCACGGCCTCAGGGCGATACGCCACAGAGAACACGATGTCGCTGACCGCGACGGTGCTGAGCAGGTCGAGTTGATGGCGCAGGAAGGGGCGGTCTACCACCGGCACGACTGGCTTGGGCGTGCGCAGCGTCAACGGGCGCAGACGCGTTCCCTCGCCACCCGCGAGGATCACAGCTTTCATGGGCGAGCCACGAGAGCATAGCTTATAGTTTGACGTTCCCCGCCCCATCTAGACGCCGTTCTGAAGAGGTTTGGTTGAGCACACATCTGCAGTCATTCCTGGACAAAGTCGCGGCCGGCAAGGCGCGCGTCGGCACCCTCGGGCTCGGCTACGTCGGCCTGCCGCTCTCGGTCGAGTTCGCATCCGCGGGCGTCTCGGTCACCGGCTTCGACCTCTCCGAGCGCAAGGTCGCCGCGGTGAAGAAGGGCGAGAGCTACATCAAGGACGTGCCGTCGTCGCGGCTCGCGCCGCTGGTGGCGAGCGGCATGCTCACCGCGTCCTCCGACTTCGACGGCCTGCGCGACTGCGACGCGGTGATCATCTGCGTGCCGACGCCGCTGTCGAAGACCAAGGACCCCGACCTGCAGATGGTGGTGGACGCCTCGAAGGCGATCGCCGAGCGGCTGCGTCCCGGGCAGCTCGTGGTCCTCGAGAGCACCACGTATCCGGGCACCACCGAGGAGCTGATCCTGCCGCTGCTGAAAGCCAAGGGCGGCACGGTCGGCGACACCTTCTTCCTCGCGTTCTCGCCCGAGCGCGTCGATCCGGGGAACCCGAAGTTTCACACCCGCAACACGCCGAAGATCATCGGCGGCACCACCCCAAACTGCACGCAGGCGGCGAGCGCCCTCTACGGCAAGGCCATCGACCGCGTCATCCCGGTGTCGTCCACGCAGACGGCGGAGATGGTGAAGCTGCTCGAGAACACCTTCCGCAGCGTCAACATCGGCCTCGTCAACGAGGTCGCGCTCATGTGCGACCGGCTGCACGTGGACGTCTGGGAAGTGATCGACGCGGCGGCCAGCAAGCCCTTCGGCTTCATGCCGTTCTATCCGGGGCCCGGCCTCGGCGGCCACTGCATTCCGATCGACCCGCTTTACTTGTCGTGGAAGCTGAAGACGCTCAACTACCGCGCGCGCTTCATCGAACTGGCGGGCGAGATCAACTCGGGGATGCCCGAGTACGTCTGCAACAAGGCGGCCGACCTGCTCAACACCCGCGAGCGCTCGGTGAAGGGCAGCAAGATCCTGGTCGTGGGCGTCGCCTACAAGAAGGACATCGAGGACGTGCGCGAGTCGCCGGCCCTCGACATCATCCGCCTGCTGTCGGAGAAGGGCGCCAAGGTCAGCTATCACGATCCGTTCGTGCCGCATCTCGACTTCGAGGCCGAGGGCTCGCACCTGGTGCACGAGCCGCTGAGCTCGATCGACCCGGTCGCGGGCGCGAAGGCCGCCGACCTCGTGGTGATCGTCACCGAGCACACCGCGGTTGACACCAGGAAGATCGTTGAAGCGGCGAGCCTCGTCCTCGACACCAGGAACGCCACCAAGGGCATCGTTTCCGACAAGATCCTGAAAATCTGAACCTACCCAACGCGTTAACGCTCCTTCGCATCTTCCTGGTCCCGGTCCTGGTGGTGGTGCTGCTCACCCGGACCGAGAAGGGCCTGTTCCTCGGCGTCTTCGTGTTCGGCGTCGGCGTCCTCACCGACTACCTCGACGGCTACTTCGCCCGCCGCCGCAACCAGATCACCAAGCTCGGCATCCTGCTCGACCCGCTCGCCGACAAGCTGCTGACCGCGGCGGCGTTCCTTTCGCTGCTGGAGCGCGGCGCCATCCCGGCGTGGGTGGTCCTCATCATCCTCGGCCGCGAACTCGCGGTGACCGCGCTGCGCAACGTCGCCGCCAGCCGCGGCGTCCTCATCCCGTCGTCGCCGCTCGGCAAGTGGAAGATGGTGACGCAGGTCGTCGCTATTTTCATCCTGCTCCTCGGCGAGCGCTTCCTGCAGCTGGAACCCCTCGCACGCCCACTGATGTGGATCGTGGTGGTCATGACGTTGCTCTCAGGCTTCGACTACTTCCGCCGCTTCTGGCAAGCGGCCTTCGGCACCACCCGCTCGGCTTAGCCCGCCGGCGGTTCGGCCTTGTGATGCTCGGTCGCGGCCTCGAAAGCGGCGGCGGTGCGGAACAGCGTGGCTTCGTCCCAAGGTTTGCCGAGGAACTGAAGGCCGACCGGTAGGCCGTCGACGAAACCGCCCGGTACGGACAGCCCAGGATTGCCGGCGAGGTTTGCGGGGACGGTGAAGTAGTCGGCGAGGTACATCTGCAGGGGGTCGTCGGTCTTTTCGCCGAAGCGGAATGCCGGCGTTGGGGTGGTCGGCGTTGCGATCACGTCGGCTTTGGCGAACGCAGCCTCGAAGTCGCGGCGGATGAGGGTGCGGACCTTCTGGGCGCGCACGTAATAGGCATCGTAGTAGCCGGATGACAGCACGAAGGTGCCGAGCATGATGCGGCGCTTCACCTCGTCGCCGAAGCCGGCTTCGCGGCTGGCGCCGTACATCGAGAGCAGGGTGCCCGTGCCGGGGGCGCGCAGGCCGTAGCGCACGCCGTCGAAGCGTGCCAGGTTCGAGGACGCTTCGGCGGTGGCGACGATGTAGTAGGTGGCGATCGCGTGGTGCATGTGCGGCAGCTCGATGTCCACGAGTTCCGCGCCGCGTTCGCGCAAGACTTCGAGCGACGTCTCGAAGACGCCGCGCACCTCGTCACCAAGCCCTTCGGCGAGCACCGATCTTGGGACACCGATACGCAGGCCGGAAAGAGCGGTGCCAAGGGTGCTCCTGAGGTCGCCGACCGGCACCGGCGCGCTGGTGGAGTCGAGCGGGTCGATGCCGAACATCGCTTCGCAGGTGGCGGCGGCGTCGGCGACGGTGCGCGAGAACACCCCCACCTGGTCGAGCGACGAGGCGAACGCGACGAGCCCGTAACGGCTGACGCGGCCGTAGGTCGGCTTGAGGCCGACAACACCGCAGAGGGCGGCTGGCTGGCGGATCGAGCCGCCGGTGTCGGTGCCGAGCGCGAGCGGCGCCATGTTCGCGGCGACAGCGGCAGCGGAGCCGCCGGATGAACCACCGGGGACGCGGCCGAGGTCCCAAGGGTTTTTGGTCTTGCCGTAGGCGCTGTGTTCGGTGGAGGAGCCCATCGCGAACTCGTCCATGTTGGTCTTGCCGATGACGATCGCGCCGCGTGCCTCGAGGCGCTCGATGCACGTGGCGGTGAACGGCGGTCGGTAGTGCTCGAGGATCTTCGAGCCGCAGGTCGTCACTTCGCCGGCGAGGTCGAGCACGTCCTTGACGGCGAACGGTACGCCCGCGAGCGGCAGGGAAGCGCCCCCGGCCACTGCCTGGTCCACCTCGGCCGCGCGGCGGCGCGCGCGTTCGTCGAGGACCGCGCGAAACGCCTCGATGCTTTTGTCGCGCTCCGCAATGCGGGCGAGGTGCTCGTCTATGACCTCGGCGGCGCTGCGCTCGCGCGAGGAGACGGCGGCTGCGATCTCGAGGGCACTCGTCAACGCGTCAGCCAATGATTCGCGGCACGCGGAAGAGGCCCGAGTCGGGATCGGGCGCCTGAGCCAGCGCTTCGTCTCGGCGAAGTTCCGCTCCGGGAGTGTCCTCCCTCAGGCTCTCGACCGCAGCCGCGTGGCTCATCGGCGGCACGGCGTCGATGGGCAGGGCGGAAAGGCTGTTGGCGTACTCGAGGATCTGGCCCAGGTGGCGGGCGAATACCGGCTTTTCTTCGTCGCGCAGCTCCAGGTGCGCGAGCTTCGCGAGGTGTTCGACGGTCTTCTCTGTGATCGGCTCCATGCGGTGACGCTAATATTAACGGCCACAATGCAATGCCCCAACTGCGGCGCCTCGATCAAGCCGTCGCTCGCGTTCTGCGTCGAGTGCGGCCAGCCGGTGTCGCCGACGAGTCGTGCCGACAACTATCGCCCCACGCCGCCGCCCTGGCCGGGCGCGAGCGAGGAAGCGTCGCTGCCGCCGCCGACACCGAGCCGGCCAGTGGGAGTTCCCTGGGAAGACAAGACGCGCGGCAGCGTTCTCGACCGCCTTGTCGACACCACGCGCAAGGTGCTGAGCGCACCGACCGATTTTTTCCGCAGCGTCACCACCGGCACCGGCAACTACGTGGACCCAGTCGGCTACAGCGTCATCCTGCAGTCTCTCGCTGGCTGGGTGGGTATCGTCTACGGGCTCGTCATCGAGCGCACGATGGGTGCTTTCGTTCCGACGGTGCCGGCGCAGTACGAGCCGTTCGTTGGACCGCTGCTCGGCGCCGTTGGCCTCGGTGAGGCCGTCATCCGCGGCATCCTCATTCCGGTGATCGCCGCCATCTGGGTGTTCATCGCGGCAGGCATCCTGCACCTCCTCCTGTTGCTCCTGGGCGGGGCCCGCAACGGGTTCGAGGGCACCCTGAAGGTGGTCTGCTATGTGGCCGGAGCCGCATCGCTCATCACGATCGTGCCGATCTGCGGCAACCTGCTGATTATCCCCCTGTCGTTGTTCCTCGAGGTGATCGGCATTTCCGAGGTGCACGGGATCTCACGCGGCAAGGCGGCGGTCGCGGTGCTGCTGCCCATCTTCCTGTGTTGCTGCTTGTTGTTCGGCGTGGGGATGGTGGCCGCGATCGCACTGCCGTCGCTCCTCGGGAACCTCGGCCAGTGAACGAGACACACGCCACTTTGCTGCCGGGGGGCGTGCGGCTGCACGTGGCGCCCGGGCGCTTCCCGGTGTTCGCGGCACTCGGCGCGGCCGGTGTCGCGGCCGCGTTTGGCGTACGCCTGCTGCACCTCGACCGGCTTGGCTTCCCGCTCTGCATGTTCAAGGCGCTCACCGGCATCCCGTGCATGACGTGTGGCAGCACGCGCGCGCTCGGCCTGCTGGCGTACGGCGATGCGGTGGCTGCATTCGCAATGAACCCGCTGGTCGCCGCTTCCGCCGCGGTGCTCTCGCTGCTGGCGGTTGCAGATCTCGCGGGGTACGCCTCGCGCGGCCGTGTCCTCAGCTTCAGTGCATCGCCGGGCGCGGCGCGCGCACTGCGCATCCTGGTCCCCGTCGCCCTGCTCCTGAACTGGATCTACCTCATCGCCGCCGGCCGCTAGGCCGGCGCTCACAGCCGCCGCGAGCCGCCACTTATACTCTCGCCGTGACTGAAGCGAGTGCCGCCGCGAGCCGTGCGTCCGTCGCCGTGTCGGTCGTCATCCCGGTGCAAAACGAAGCCGGCAACATCGATGACCTGCACCGGGAACTGAGCGCGGCGCTTGCGGGCACGCAGTCCTACGAGATCATCATCGTGGACGACGGCTCCACCGACGACACGCTCCTGAAGCTGCGGGCGCTCGCCGCCAAAGATGCGCGGGTGCGGGTGCTGCGCCTGCGCCGCAACTTCGGCCAGACCGCCGCGTTCTCCGCCGGCTTCGACCACGCCCGCGGCGACGTCATCGTCACCTCGGACGGCGACCTGCAGAACGATCCCGCGGACATCCCGCGCCTCGTCGCCAAGCTCGACGAAGGCTACGACATGGTGTGCGGCTGGCGGCAGAGCCGCAAGGATCCGCTATCGAAGAAGGTGCCGTCCTTCTTCGCCAACCGGCTGATCTCGTGGGCGACTGGCGTGAAGCTGCACGACTACGGCTGTTCGCTGAAGGCGATGCGCGCCGACCTGGTGAAGAACCTGCGCCTCTACGGCGAGATGCACCGCTTCATACCTGCGGTCGCCTCGTGGATGGGCGTGACGCTCGCCGAGGTGCCGGTGAACCACCGCCCGCGGACCCGCGGCAGCAGCAAGTACGGCATCGGCCGCACCGCGCGCGTGCTGATCGACCTCTTCACCGTGAAGTTCCTGCTCGCGTACGGCACGCGGCCCGCGCACCTCTTCGGCCTGATGGGCCTCGCGTGCAGTCTGCTGGGGTTTGCGATCCTCGGCTATCTCGCCTGGATCCGGCTGTTCGCCGACCAGGCGATCGGCGGTCGCCCGCTGCTGCTGCTGGGCGCGCTGCTGTTCCTCACCGGCATCCTGCTCGTGAACTTCGGGTTGATGGGCGAAATGCTGATGCGCACCTATCACGAGAGCCAGGACAAGCCGATCTACGTCCTCAAGGAGGAGATCGGCTGACGCGGGTCCTGTTCCTCGCCGAATCGTTCCATCCCGTGCTCGGCGGGGGCGAGCGGCACCTGCGTTCCCTGGGCGCCGCACTCGTCGCGTCGGGCAGCGAGGCGGTCGTGGTCACGCGCCGCACCGATGCGGCGTGGCCGGCGGAAGAAGTGCTCGACGGCATCGCGGTACGCCGCGTCGGGCCGGCCGGGCGTGGGCGCGCCGGCAAGTTCGCGATGGTGCCGGCAGCCCTTCGCGAAGTGCGCCGGCTCCGCCACTCCTTCGACGTGCTGGTGGTGCGCGGTACGCGCGTCCTCGGCGCGCCGGCCGTGGCGCTCGCGCGCTGGATGCGCAAGCCGGTCATCCTGCAACCGGAAGTGAACGGCGAGTTCTCCGGCGAGGTGTTCACCTGGGGCAAGCCGTGGGCGCGCGGCGTCGCCGGCCGGCTGGTGCGCGAGGCTGCGGCGCTGCGCCTGCCCTGGCTCACCGATGCCGATGCGGTCGTCGCCATGTCGCACCTGATCGCGCACGAGGCGGGCCGCGCAGGCTTTGCGCGCGAGCGCATCCACCTCATTCCGCACGGCATCGATCTGGCGCGCTTCCATCCCGTGCCGCGCGCCGAGCGCGCCGCGATCAGGCGCCGCCTTGGCCTCGACGAGCGCATGTGGATCGTCTCCACCGGCCGCCTGCTGCGCGGCAAGGGGCTCGAGAGCCTGGTCGATGCGTTCGCTTCGTTGCGCGAGCGCTTCCCGCGTGCGTCGCTGCACATCGTCGGCTCCGGGGACGGGCAGCCACTCTCGATCGAGACGCAGCTGCGCTTGCGCGCTGCGAGCCTGGGAGACGCCGTGCGCTTCACCGGCCGTGTCGAAAACATCGAGGAGTACCTGCAGGCGGCCGACGTGTTCGCGTTTCCCTCGGAGTACGAAGCGCTGGGGCTGTCCCTGATCGAAGCAGCCGCCTGCGGCCTGCCGTGCATCGGCTCGCGTACGGGCGGCATCGTGGACGTCATCGACGACGGCGTCACCGGGCTGCTGGTGCCGCCGCGCGACACGCAGGCGCTTGCCGAGGCGCTCGCGCGCCTGCTCGCGGACGATCGCGAGACGGAAGCGTTGCGCGCTGCGTTCGGTGCGGCGGCGGCCGAACGGGCGCGCGCTGGTTTCGACGAGCGCCACGCACTGGTCCGCTACCGCAGCCTGTTCGCCGAGACCTCGGCGTGAAGATTGCGCTGACCGGTGCCACCGGCTACGCCGGCGGGCATCTTCTGGCGGCGTTCCTGCGCCGCGGCGACGAGGTTGCAGCGCTCGTCCGGCCTGCGGCGCTCGAAGGCGGATGGAAGGCGCCCGATGCGCGCGTGCCGGTGCGCGTGGTCGCGGGCGACCTGCTCGATGCGGCGGCAATCGGCGAGCTGGTTGCCGGCGCCGAAGCCGTCGTGCACGTCGCTGCCGTCTACCGCACCGCGGGACATCCCGATTCGTATTACCGCGAGATCAACGTCGCGGGCACCGAGATGCTGTTCGACGCCGCGGCGCGCGAAGGCGTCGGGCGCTTCGTCCACACATCGACGGTTGGCGTGCACGGTGACATCGACAAACCACCTGCCGACGAGACGGCGCCGCTGCGCCCGGGCGACATCTACCAGCTCACCAAGGCGGAAGCGGAGCAGGTGGTGCTGCGCGCGGGCGGGCACCGCGGTGTGCCGGTCGTCGTGGTTCGACCGGGCGCCATCTACGGTCCGGGTGAACGCCGCCTGCTGAAGCTCTTTCGCGCGATCGCCCGGCGGCGGTACGCGGTCGTAGGCAGCGGCAAGCCGTTCTACCACCCGGTCTTCATCGACGACCTGGTGGACGGCTATGTACTGGCGCTGGCTCGGCCCGAGGCGGTGGGCGAGGCCTTCATCGTCGCGGGCCCTGCCTACGCGAGCCAGGATGAGCTCGCGGCGATGATCGCGCGCCACACCGGTGGCTCGGTACTGCCCTTCCACGTGCCGGCCTGGCCGCTGCAGGCCGCGGGTGCCGTGGTCGAAGCCATGTGCGTGCCGCTCGGTCTCGAACCGCCGATCCACCGGCGCCGCGTCGAGTTCTGGGTGAAAAGTCGCGCGTTCTCGATCGCCAAGGCGCGGCGCCTGCTTGGCTACGCGCCGCAGGTCGGCCTCGACGAAGGCATCCGCAGGACCGCAGAGTCTTACCGCGCGGCGGGTTGGTTGTGACGAGTGCCTGGCCGGCACGCATCGCGTGGCTGCTGGCGGCCGCGCTCACGGCCGCCGGCCTCGCCGTGAATTTACCCGCGGCCACCGGTAAGCGCTTCTTCGGCGACAGTGCGACCTACTACGCGATGGGCTGGAGCCTCGCCGACGACGCCGACCTGCGGTTCCTGCCGCAGGATCTCGCGCGCGTGCAGCGCGAGTATCCCGAAGGGCCGCAGGGCATCTTCCTGAAGCGCGCGGGCGGCGGCTTCACGTTTGATACGGCGGCGGGTTTTCCGTGGGTCCGCAAGCTGAGCTGGCAGAACCCCGACGAGCGTCGTATTTATTACGCGAAGCCGATCACCTATCCGCTCGCGGTCTGGCCGTTCGTCAAGGCTTTCGGCACGCGCGGCTTCGTGCTCTTCAATGGGCTGTGCCTCGGCCTGGCCCTGGTCCTCGGGTTCCGCGAATTGCAGCACCGCGTGCATCCGTGGGCCGCACTCGCGTTTGCGGCGTGCCTGTACCTGCTGAGCGCGGCGCCGCTCTACCTCATCTGGACGACGCCCGAGGTCTTTTACCTGTTCCTCGCAACCGCGGGGCTCGTCGCGTGGAGTCGTGGCCGGCCGTACCTCGCTGCGCTCCTCTTCGGCATCGCGATCTACTCGAAGCTGTCGAACCTGTGGCTGGCGCTACCGCTTGGCCTCGAGCCACTGCGCCTGTGGCGCTTCCAGGGACCGGCAGGGGTCGTAAGAGAACTGCTGCGCCGCGGCGCGGTGCTGGCGCTGGCCACGGGCCTGCTGTTCGCGGCCAACCGCGCGATCACCGGTGAGTGGTACTACCAGGGCGGAGCGGAGCGCAAGACCTTCTACGGCACGTTCCCTTACGAGGGACGTACCACGTTCGGCAACAGCGGCATCTGGATGTCGGCGAACCAGCTGGGCGCGCGCGTGGCGGGCGAAGACGACGTGCCGGTGGACCAGGGCGCCGAACCACCGCGCAGCGCCGCCGAGTACCGCCAGTCGTTCCTCTGGAACCTCGGCCACTTCTGGTGGGGGCGCTTTGCCGGCGTGCTCGGGTACTTCCCGGCGATGTTCGTTGCGGTCCTCGCTTATCTTCTCGGCCGCAACCGCGACGGGCGCGGCCTGCTCGCGCTGGCGGCGCTCGTCGTGTCCTGGCTCTTCTACATCGACCGCATCCCCGACAACTGGTACGGCGGCAGCGGCGCCGTGGGCAACCGCTACTTCCTCAACCTCCTGCCGCTCGCGCTCTACATGGTGCCGAGCGGCATGGTGCGCCTGACGACGGCTGGCGGAGCGCTGCTCGCCGGCCTCTTCCTCGTGCCGCTGCTTGCTCATCCTGTGCGCAGCGCCGTCAGCCCGGGCTGGTGGACGGCGCACGGGCTGTGGCGCCGCCTGCCCGCCGAGCTCGCGATGCTGAACGACCTTTCGATCTTCGCCGAGCCGTGGCGCAAGAAGGTGCCGTTCGGCAACACCGAAGGCGACGTAAGGCGCCACGCCCCTGCCGATCCAACGGCTTACTATCTCTACTTCAGCGACGACGGCACGTTCTTCAAGGAGACCGCCTTCGAGCGCGAAGGCTTCTGGCTGAAGGGCGGCGAGCGCACCGAAATCATCCTGCGTGCGCTCGAACCGGTGACCGCGATCCACGCACGCGTCACCGCGGGACCGGCCGGCGACACGGTTTCCCTCGGCTCGGCCGCGGCATCTGCCAAAACCGAACTGCGGCCCAATGCCGCGGGCGAACTGCGCATCGCACCCGGCGCGCCGTTCGTCTACAAGGACAGCTTCGTCTACGTGTTGAAGGCCGCGTCCGCGCGCGGCGCCGGCACCGCGAAAGACCCGCGCAGCCTGGGCACCTTCGTCAGCATCGAGCTCGAGACCGCGCCGCGGCGCTGATCAGCGCGGCTTTGCCGAAGCCGTGGCCGAAGCCTCCGCGTATGCGGCAGCGATCCCCGGACCCGAGACGTAGTTGTCGAATGCAAAGCCCCAGCCGTGCGAATCGCCGGCGATCGCCTTGCGGAACTCCGCGAGGTCAACGCTCTTGCGCGCCTGCTCCAGCGTCTCGCCGCGCGCGACGGCGGCGGCGACCTGGTCGCGAATCGAATCGAGCAGCCGCAGCACCAGGCGCGGATAGGCGTCGTCGCCATTCCGCCACACCGGCCCGTGGCCGGGAACGATGATGTCCGGCTTCAGCTCGAGCGCCTTGCGCAGCGTGGTCGCGAAGTCGGCCGGGTGCGAGGTGGAGCCGACGAGCGGCACCGGCCACGACACCAGGTCGCCGACGAGCAGGATCCTCTCTTTCGGCAGGTGCACCACGAGGTCGGTGCCTGTGTGGCCGCGCCCGAGGTAGAGGACCTCGATGGTGCGCGCTCCGTGCTGCAGCACCAGCTTGTCGTCGAGCGTGAGCGTGGGCGTGATCACCGGCGTTGCCGCCCACTCGGTCGCGGCCTTGTCGGCGAGAACGGCATCGCTCAGATAGGAGAGGCGCTCCTGCTCGCTGAGCGGCGAGCCGTCGAGCGTCTTCTTCTCTTCGACCAGTGTGCGCAGGTGCTTCGCGAACCCGCCGGCGTTCTTGATGTAGCCCGCGCGGTTCTCGGCACCGGTCGACAACATCTCCTCGGCGGTGCGCGTCTGGCCGACGAACACGACACCGGGGAAGGCCTCGCGATAGACGGCGTTGCCGGTGTGGTGATCGTCGTGCCAATGCGTGTTCACCACGTGGGTCACCGTCTTGTTCGTGACCTTGCGCATCGCCGCGATCACTTCGCGCGCCGATGAAGGCGCCACGTTCGTGTCCACCACCACGACACCGGCATCGTCCACGATCCAGATGCTGTTCGAGTCGAAGGCAAGTCCGGGCGGCTCGGTCCGCAGCGCCGCATAGACGCCGTCCGCAATCTTCTCGACCTTGAAGGACGGCGCCGGCGACGGTGTCGCCGCCACCGCCGCAACGCCAAGTGCCAGTAAGTGATTCAATAACATGTACTTACGCTCTCCAGGAAGAGCTTAGCGCACGACCGCCCGAGGCGAGCGAAGCTCGCCGAGTCCCCGGGAGGCTCGTTAGTCCAGCGCGATTACCGCCTTCCAAATCTCCTGGTCCATTTGCGGCGGAGGATCGTGGTGAGTGAGCGGCGGCCCTTGCCGGGGAGCAGCTCGACGTAGTCCTCGCCGATGCGGGCGATGCGGCGCGGGTCGCCGCCGGGGCGGGTGATGGCGGTGCCCGGGACCTTGCCGCAGAACGCCGTTTCGTAGCCGGCTTCGATCGCGAGCGCTTCGGCAGTGGGGCCCGACAGGTGCCACGGGTAGCAGAGGTGGCGCACGGGGCGGCCGGTGTGCTGCTCGATCGTCGACTTCGATTCGACCAGTTCGCGGCGGATCGCGGCCCGGCGTTCGTCGTCGGTCTCGAACCGGCCGGGCAGCGTTGCGCCGACTGCGGCGCCGGCACGAGCGGCTTCTTCCTCGATGAAGCGGGGGGCTTCGCCGAGGCGCGGCGCCGACTCGAGGAGCGGTGTGCCGGCGGGCACGTCCGCGGCCAGCAGGTCGCGGCCGGCGACGCGAATGAGGGGCACGTCCATGGCGTCGTAGCCAAGCTGCATTGCGGGCTGCAGCGTCGCGACCACGCGGCCGCTCGTGTGGATGCGGGCATGGGTGAGCGAATGGCTCTCGATGTCGAACAGGCCGGACTCGACGAGCGTCGCGACGTCGTTCCAGGCGAGAAAGCCGTCGATGCGGTTGGTGCCGCGCGCATCCGATTGCGGGGTCCGGCCGGGCACCAGGAACACGATGCCCTTCAGCCCGAACCGTTTCATGATCGGCAGGCCGTCGGTGAGCACGCTGCGCCGGCCGTCGTCGAAGGTGAGGACCACGGCTTTGGGAGGAGCGGGCTCGCCGCCGGCGATGATCGCCAGGTATTCGGCCGCCGACAACGCCTGGTAACCGTTCGCGGCCAGGTATTCGGCCTTCCGGCCGAAGTCCTCGGGCGCGATGCTGTGGAACACGAACACCGGGATGTCGCCCTGCGGCAGCGGACCGCCGGTGACGAACGGCGGGTAGCGGCGCAACAGCAGGTCGCGCGGCACCTCGAGGGCGGCTCCCAGGCGTCCGGGTTCGCCGAATTCGGTCATGCGCTCCGTTCCGACGCGGCGAGCGCAAGGGCTTCGTCGTAGATCGTCTCCAGCTGGCGCACGCACTCGTCCACGTCGTAGCGCGCCGACTCGCGGCTCGCGGCTTCGGCGAGATCGTCAGCCAGCACGCTGTCGCCGAGCACGCGGTGGATGGCGGCGGCGAGGCGCACCGGATCGGACGGAGGCACCAGCAGCGCGGTGCGCCCGTCCTCCAGGATCTCGCCGCAACCGTCCACATCGGTGGAGACGATCGTCTTGCCCGAAGCCATGGCTTCGAAGAGCGCCAGCGGCGTGCCCTCGTAGAGCGATGCGATCGCGAGCACGTCGATCGCGGCCAGCGCCGTCGCCACGTCCGGTTCATGGCCTGCGAACACGACGGCGTTCGAGATGGCGAGCCGCGCGGCCATGTCGTGCATCTCGTCCATCAGTTCGCCGTCGCCAACCACCAGGAAGCGGACTTCGGGCCGCTCCTTGTTGACGAGCGCCGCCGCCTCCAGGAAGTAGCGGTGGCCTTTCTGCTCGCTCAGCCTGCCGACGATGCCGACGACCGGCGCCGCGTCGGAGATGCGGTGGCGCTGGCGGTATTCGCCGCGCGCCTGTGCGCCGCGCGGCGCGAATTCGGCGAGCGGCGCGCCGTTCCAGACGACGCGGACCCGTTCCCGCGGCACGCTGCGTTCGTCCACGAGGAAGTCGGCGGTGGAGCCGCTGACGGCCACCGCGCGGTGCGTGTAGGAACGAAGCACGCGGTCCGCGAGCCGCTGGTAGGGCGGCATGCGCGGATCGGCGAAGTGCTCGTGCAGGACCAGCGCGGCGCCGATGCGACGCGCCACGACCCGCCCGTAGTCGGCGGCGGCATAACCGTGGACGTGCAGCACCTTTGCTTCGCGCTCTCGCGCCAGCTTGGTGAGGTCGCCGAGAAGCCGCGGATCGAAGGGGCTGCGGCCGAGGTGCGTCACCGGGATGCCGGCGCCCTTCAGCAACTGCGAAGCGGCTTCCGGCTGCTTCAGGCCGCACAGGCTCACGGCAAAGCGTTCGGAGAAGCGGGGAAACCACCACGAGAAGAGCCGCGACACGCCGTGGATGCTCGAGCCGCCGACGCCGAACTTGTCGCACACGTGCAGCACCGCCGTCCGGCTCACTGTGCGCGCTGCTCCTCGTTGCGGCCCGCCCAGACGATGGCGCCGGAAAGCGAAAGCAGGACGATGAGCCCCGCGCCGACCAGGCTGAACGCGAGCGCGCTGTCGCGCGGCAGTCCGACCTGCGCGAAGTAAACGATGTAGAGCCCTTCGCGCACGCCCCAGCCGTTGAACGAGATCGGCAGCGCCTGAACCAGGATGCAGAGCGGCACCATCAGGAAGCAGGCGGCAAGGCTCAGCGGAATGCGCAGCCCGTGCGCCACCAGGTAGTAGTAGCAGACGAGCAACCCCTGCAGCGCCAGGCTGCCGGCGAACGCGAGCCAGACGACGCCGACCCGGCGGCGATAGACGTGCACCGCGGCCTGTACGACCTCGAAACGCTCGCGGGCGAACTTCCAGAGGCTGAGGCGCGAGAGCTCCATCAAGCGGCGCGCGATTCCCGGCATGAAGAACACGAGTGCCAGGCCCGCGAACACGGCACCGAGGCCGAACACCACGACCCGCGCGCCCGCCAGGTGGCGCACCAGCGGCCCGCCGGTGATGTAGGCGCACGCGGCGAGCGCATAGAGCGCGGCGAAGCCCAGGATGCGGTCGATGCCGACGACCGCGAGCGACGTCGTCGCCGAGCCGGTGAGCCGGGCGCTGTCGCGCACCCGGATCAGGTCGCCGCCGATGTTGCTCGGCAGGAAGTTGTTGAAGAAGGTCGCAACCAGGTACGACGCCGAGAGCGGGCCGAACGCCGCCGCGAAACCCTGGGCGCGCAGCAGCAGGTGCCACCGCCACATGCAGATGAGCAGCATCAGCATGTACAGGACCACGGCGCCGGCGAGCAGCAGGGGATCGCCGTTGCGGATGCGGTTGAAGAGCGCCGGCAGGTCGGCGGTGGTCAGCAAGTACGCGAGGAGCGCGAGGCTGATCGCGATCTTGGCCGCCAGGAATAGGTTCTTGCTCAAGCAGGGGTTCGCCCCGGTTACCGGGTCAACTTGGAGGGCATGCTACAGTACCGGCAAGTTGACGGCAAAGTCCTGATGACAACAGACTTGAGCGGCGAAACGGGCATCCAGGAAGCGCACCGGTCGGCCTCACGTTCGGCCGCCTCCCGCTACCGCGACCTGGTCGTCGGACGGCCCGGCGTCGGCGCCCTGGTCCTCTACGAACTCGTCGTCCTTCTGACCTCCGGGGTTCCGGGCGCCCTCGGCCTGCTCCTTCGCAAGTTCTCCTACCCGCTCATCCTCGGCCGCGTTGGCCGCAACGTCGCCTTCGGCAGGGGCGTGACGCTCCGCCATCCGCACAAGATCCGTCTCGGCGACAACGTGGTGGTGGACGACAACGTGCTGCTCGACGCCAAGGGGGAGAGCAACGAGGGCATCGCCATCGGCGACTCGGTGTTCCTCGGCCGCAACACCATCCTCTCGTGCAAGAACGGCGACATCGTCCTCGGCGACCACGTGAACCTCGGCTTCAACTGCGAGATCTTCTCCGGTTCGAAGGTGGTCGTGGGCCCGTACGGCCTGTTCGCCGCTTACTCTTATCTGGTGGGCGGCGGCCACGAGTTCTCTGCCGCGGCGACGCCGGTCATCGAGCAGCAGCGCGTCTCTTCGGGCATCACCCTCGGCCGCAACGTCTGGCTCGGCACCGGCAGCAAGGTGCTGGACGGTGTTTCGATCGGCGACGACGTCGTGATCGGCGCCAACGCCGTGGTGAACGAGGACCTGCCGGCGGGTGTAGTGGCAGCGGGCATTCCCGCGCGCGTGCTGCGCCAGCGCACCCCGGTGCCAAGCGGCGAATGAGCCGCCCGCAGCGCGTCCTGGTCGTCACTTCCGGGGCGCTCTTCGTGCACGGCGGCCACATGGTGATCGCCGAGGAGACGGTGGCGGCGCTGCGCCGCGAAGGCTTCACGGCCGAGGTGTTCGTGACGCCGCAAAACCGCTTCGGAAGGCAGCTCAGCGCCTACGCCGCCACCTGGCTCACCGACGTGGGCGAGACCGCCGACGGCAAGCCGGTGGACCAGGTGATCTCGTTCCGCTTCCCGTCCTACGCGGTGCGCCATCCGCACCACGTCTGCTGGCTCAATCACCGCATGCGCGAGTACTACGACTTGTGGGAGCGCTTCACCCGCGGGCTCGGGCGCAAGGGCCGCCTCAAGGAAGGCGTCCGCCGCCAGGTGTTCCACGCGCTCGACCGGCGCCTGCTGACGCGCCGCGGCTTTCGACTCGTGGCCCAGTCGCAGACGATCAAGGCGCGCCTGCAACGGTTCGGCGGCATCGGCGCGAGCGTTCTCTACCCGCCGGCGCCGGAGCGGCCGTACCGCACCGACGGCTACGGCGACTACGTGTTCGCGGTGTCGCGCCTGCACCCGTTGAAGCGCCTCGACCTGCTCGTGGAGGCGGCGGCGCTCATGCGCAACGACCGGCTGGCGGTGAAGATCGCGGGCGAAGGCGAGGCGGCCGATGCCCTGCACGCGCGGGTTCGCGAGCTCGGCCTCGAGGGCCGCGTGCAGCTGCTGGGCCACGTGGACGATGCCGCGCTGGTCGCGCATTACGCGGCCTGCCGCGGCGTCTTCTTCGCGCCGTGGAACGAAGACTACGGCTTCGTGACCCTCGAGGCGTTCCGCTCGGGCAAGGCCGTCATCACCGCGCACGACAGCGGCGGACCGGCGGAGCTGGTGCGCGACGGCGAGAACGGCCTGGTGGCGGAGCCGACGGCTGTGGCCATCGCCGCGCAGCTCGATGCGCTCGCCGATGCCGGCCGTGCCGAGGCGCTGGGCCAGGCTGCCTTGCGCGACGCGGCCGCGCACACCTGGCCGCGGGCAATCGCCGAACTGACTCGCTAGGCGCAGCCCTGTTTCCCTGAAGCCCGCCGTGTCGCTCACTGGGTGCGAGGGGTCTAGTGCCCCGACAGTTCTTCGTAGACCGTCGTCGCGCCGTAGATCTTGGTCAGAACCTCCTTGAGGAAGGCGGGGTGCACCGAGATCATCCGGTTGCGCTCGGCGTCGAACCAGTAGGTGCCGGAGTTGGTGTGGATGTTGCCGTCGAACGCGATGCCCACCACTGCGCCGCTGCCGTTCACCACCGGGCTGCCGGAGTTGCCGCCGATGATGTCGTTGTCCGAGGCGAAGTTGACGAGCGTCGCCATGTCGAGCCGGTCTTTCGCCGCGAGCCAGCGCTTCGGCAGCGCGAATGGGGCGAAGCCGGTGGCGCGCTCGAACATCCGCCCCAGGCGCGTGAACGGCTCGCGGGTGGCCGCGCTCTCGTTCCAGCCGCGCACGCTTCCGTAATTGAGGCGCAGCGTGTAGGTGGCGTCCGGGTAGACGCGCGTCCCGTAGACCGCGAAGCGCGCCCGCGCCAGCCGCTCCGACGCCTTGCGCAGGGGTGCTTCGACCTCGTCGTCAAAAGCCGTGCGCAGCGGCCGCGCCTGCGATTCCAGGTCGCGCACCAGCTGGATCAGCGGATCCTGGGAGGCCTGCACGGCGGCACGGCCTTCCTTCCACAGCGTGCGCCGCACCTCGACGTCCGCGAGGCTGCTCTTCTCGACGAGGCGCGCGGCCAGCGCGTCGGGCGACTCCTTCACCAGCAGCTGCCTCACGATCGGCGCATCCGGCCCGAGCCATTCGCGCATGCGCTCGAGGCCGAAGGTCATCGTCAACCGTTCCACTTCGGGATAGACGGGTGCCGGCGTCAGCAGCAGCTGCTCGACGCGCGCGAGGCGCGTGTCCGTGAACTCGCGCAGCCGCTCGTTGTTCGGCTTGTCGCGCTCCGCGGTGCCGCGCACCAGCGTCTTGGCCCAGCGGTAGAGCTGTGAGTCGAAGCCCGAGCCTTCCTCGATGAAGGTGTACGGATAGAACATCTGGCGCATGCGCGCCTCGGCGGCGTCGATCTCGCGCCACGGGTCGCCGGTGCGCGCGTGCAGGGTCTTGTCGGCTTTCACCCGCGAGCGCAGCTCGGCCTCGCGCCGCTTCTTCTCGGCCATCAATGGGCCTTCGAGCAGCGCGTCGAGCTGCCTGCGGCGCACCTTCATGAGGTTCTCCAGGCGGTTGATCGAAGGTGCCGTGATGCGCGCGTTGGTCGCCGACTCCTTGGCGAACTGCAGGTAGCGGCCGCGCAGCTCGTAGCCGCGCAACAAGGTGAACGGCAGGGTGGTGGTGCGCACGGTGTCGAGTTCGCCGACCGTGAAGAGGCGGCTGGTCTTGCCGGGGTGCCCGGAAACGAAGACCGCATCGCCCGGCTTCGGTCCCGCGAAGTCGATGCTGAGATGGTTCGGCGTGCGCGCCGGCTTGCCGTCTTCCCAGGCGCGCAGGATGGCTATGTCGAAAGACCAGCGGGGGAACTGGAAGTTGTCGGGGTCGCCGCCGAACGCCGCCACCGCCGCCTCGGGGACGAACACCGCGCGCACGTCGGAGTAGCGCTTGTACTTGTAGAGGAAATATTGGCCGCCCTCGTAGAGCGTGACGCTCTCGCAGCGCAGCCGCCCGAGCTTCGGGTCTGCCGCCGCCGCGGCTTCGCACTCGCTCTCGAGGTCGGTGAGGAGCTTCCTGCGCTCGTCGTTCGCGCGCTTGTCGTCGAGGCTGCCGGTGCGCTTCGCGACCTTGGCCGTGATGTCTTCCGTGGCGATCAGCACGTCGGCGACCTGCGCCTTGCAGGCCAGTTCACGCGAGCGGTCGGGGGCGACGAAGCCGTCCTCGACGTAGCTTCGTTCCTTCGTCGAGTTCTGCTCCATGCACGGCTCGGCGCAGTGGTGGTTCGTAATCATCAAACCGTCCGCCGAGACGAAGACAGCGGTGCAGCCGGAAATCCGCGCGGTGGCGAGGCGCACCTTGTCGAGCCACTGCGGCGTCACGGAAACGCCGTACTTCGCCTTAACCTTGGCGGCGGGGAAGTTGTCGAAGGTGTACATCCCCTCGTCGGCGAAGGCAGGGGCGGATGCGAGGGCTGTGGCGAGGCAGAGTGACATGGCCCACGCCAGGGTCCTGGTGGTCAGCGAAACCTCCCGGGTTTCCGGTGTAAATTCATGCTGCTGAATCAGGTGCGACGAACGGCCGCCTATTATCGCCAACTTTCCGTTCCGTCGGACTTCCTTCTACAATCGCCCCAATGAGCAAGGTCCTCGACGCCCAGGCTGCCGCCGAGCCGAAGACGGGATCGTTCACCACGATCTCGGGCCGAGCGATCGAGCCCTTGTACCGGCCGTCCGACACGGCCGCCACCTCGTACGAGAAGGACCTCGGCGACCCCGGCGAGTTTCCGTACACGCGCGGCATCCACAAGACGATGTACCGCGGCCGGCCGTGGACCATGCGCCAGTTCGCGGGCTTCGGCACGGCGGCGCAAACCAACGAGCGCTTCAAGTACCTGCTCGAGCACGGCAGCCACGGCCTCTCGGTCGCCTTCGACCTGCCGACCCTCATGGGCCGCGACCCCGACCATCCGCTGAGCCTTGGCGAAGTGGGCAAGTGCGGCGTCGCGGTGACGAGCCTCGCCGACATGGAGACGCTGTTCGCCGGCATCCCGCTCGACCAGGTCAGCACCTCGATGACCATCAACTCGCCCGCGGCGATGATGCTGGCGTTCTACATCCTGGTGGGCGAGCAGCAGGGCGTCGCGCAGTCGCAACTCTCGGGCACCGTGCAGGCCGACATCCTCAAGGAATTCATCGCGCAGAAGGAATACATCTTCCCGCCGCGGCCGAGCATGCGCATCGTGGTGGACATGATCCGCTACTGCACCGAGCACATGCCGAAGTGGAACACCATCTCGATCTCCGGCTACCACATCCGCGAGGCGGGCTCGACCGCGGCGCAGGAGCTCGCGTTCACGCTGCGCGACGGCATCGAGTACGTGCAGTGGTGCGTCGACGCCGGCATGGACGTGGACAGCTTCGCGCCGCGCCTGTCCTTCTTCTTCAATTCGCACAGCGACTTCTTCGAGGAGATCGCCAAGTTCCGCGCCGCGCGCCGCATCTGGGCGCGCACCATGCAGGAGCGCTTCCATGCCAGGAACCCGCGCTCGTGGATGCTGCGCTTCCACACGCAGACGGCCGGCGTCAGCCTGACGGCGCAGCAGCCGTACAACAACGTGGTGCGCACGGCGCTGCAGGCGCTCGCCGGCGTCCTCGGCGGCACCCAGTCGCTGCACACCAACTCGCTCGACGAGGCGCTGGCGCTGCCCACCGAGGAATCGGTGACGATCGCGCTGCGCACGCAGCAGGTGATCGCCGCCGAGTCCGGCGTCGTCAACACCGCCGACCCGCTCGGCGGCTCGTACTTCGTCGAGAAGCTGACGAACGACATCGAGGCCGAGGCGCTCGACTATTTCCGCCGCATCGACGCGATGGGCGGGATGGTGAGCGCCGTCGAGAAGGGCTTTCCGCAGCGCGAGATCCAGGAGGCGGCCTACCGCTTCCAGCAGGCGGTGGAGCGCCACGAGAAGATCATCGTCGGCGTCAACGACTACGTGATGGACGAGAAGCCATTGCCGATCCTCTACATCGACGAATCGGCGGCGGCCGAGCAGATGAAGGGCCTCGAGGCGCTGCGTGCGCGCCGCGACCCGGCACGGGTGGCGCGGAGCCTCGCCGACCTGAAAGAGACGGCGCGCGGCACCGGCAACATCATGTATCCGCTGCTCGAGGCGTCGCGCGCGTACGCGACTCTCGGCGAGATGTGCGACGCGCTGCGCGAGGTCTGGGGCGAGTACGTCGAGCCGCCGGTGTTCTGAGGCGGGAAGAGGCCGAAGCAGATGAGCGCCGCCGAGACGAAAACGAAGATCCGCGTCCTGATCGCGAAACCCGGGCTCGACGGTCACGACCGCGGCGCCAAGGTGGTGGCGCGCGCGCTGCGCGATGCCGGCATGGAGGTGGTCTACACCGGGCTGCGCCAGAGCCCCGAACAGATCGCCGCCGCCGCCGCGCAGGAGGACGTGGACGCCGTCGGCCTCTCGATCCTGTCGGGTGCCCACCTGCCGATCTGCCGGCGGGTGCTGGAACTGCTGCACGAAAAAGGGATGGATGACGTGCGGGTGTTCGTCGGGGGTATCATCCCTGCCCAGGACATCCCGGAGTTGAAGAAGATCGGCGTCGCGGAGGTTTTCCTCCCCGGAGCCTCGACCCAGGACATCGTTCGCCTCATCAGGGAGTGACCAGCACCCTCATGCCGAAGAAGATCCTGCTCGCCGACGACAGCGTGACCATCCAGAAGGTCGTGGAGCTGACCCTCGCGGGCTCGGACTACGAGGTCGTGTGCGTCGGCAACGGCGACGCGGCCCTGCAGCGCATTCGCGAATTTCAACCCGACCTGCTGCTGTGCGACATCATGATGCCGGGCAAGGACGGCTACGAGGTGTGCGAGGCGGTGAAGTCGGACCCCGCGGTGTCGCACATCCCGGTGCTGCTGCTGACCGGCGCCTTCGAGCCGTTCGACGACGAGCGAGCGCGCCGCGTGCGCAGCGACGGCTTCCTGGCGAAGCCGTTCGAGCCGCAGGTGCTGCACGCACGCATCCTCGACATGCTGGCGGCTGCCGGCGGCGCCGACGCGGGCCGTGCACACGCCGCCTCTGGCGAAGCCCCCGATTTCACCAGCGCCTTTCACGACGACGACTGGGTGAAGCAGCCGCTCACCGGCCAGGTGTCGGTGCCGCCAATGATGGACGAGCGCCAGGGGCCCGCCGGCGTGGGCGGGGACGTCATCGACAGCGGCGAATACCAGTCGCTCGACGACCTGATGCCGCCGGACGAGGATGCCGAGGCCGGGGCGGCGCACGGCGCCGGCGGCGACGGTGTGCCGCCGGAAGTGTGGCGGCGCACCACGATGGAACTGACGCGCGACGAGATGCGCAACGCGCTGCTCTCGCCGAACATGGGCGAGTACGCGGACGCGCAAGGCAACGTCGATCCCGACGTGCTCGCCGACCTGCTGCTGTCCGAGGAAGTGGTGGAGCGAATCGCGCGCCGCGTGGCCGACATCATCGGCGACCGCATCGTCCGCGAGGTCGCCTGGGAAGTCGTGCCGGAGCTTGCCGAAGCGCTCATCAAGCAGGAGATCGAGCGGCTCAAGGACGAGCTGCGGAACGCCTGACGCTGAATGCCCAGAGGCATCGATACCTCAAAGCTCCCCCCGCATTTCGATTCGCGTGAAGCCGAAGAGCGCTGGGGCAGACTGTGGGAAGAGCACGGCACCAACCGCTTCGATCCGCACGCGGCCAGGGCGCGCTTTTCGATAGACACGCCGCCGCCGACCGTCTCCGGTTCGCTGCACGTCGGCCACGTCTTCAGCTACACGCAGACGGACGCGCTGGCGCGCTTCTGGCGGATGCGCGGCCGCAACGTGCTCTACCCGATGGGCTGGGACGACAACGGCCTGCCCACCGAACGCCGCGTGCAGAACTATTACCACGTGCGCGCCGAGCCGGGCGTGCCTTACGAGCCCGGCCTGCAGCTCGAACAGTCGGACGACGCGCAACGCAAGCAGCCGGCGCGCAAGATCTCGCGCGCCAACTTCATCGAGCTGTGCCTCGAACTGACCCGCGAGGACGAGCAGGCGTTCAAGGCGCTGTTCCAGCGGCTCGGCCTGTCGGTCGACTGGCGCCTCGAATACTCGACGATCTCCGACCATAGCCGCCGCATCGCGCAGCAGAGCTTCCTCGACCTGCTGCAGAAGGGCGAGGTCTACTCGCTCGAGGCGCCGACCATGTGGGACGTGGACTTCCGCACCGCGGTGGCGCAGGCGGAGGTCGAGGACCGGCCGGTGAAAGGCGCGTTCCACAAGATCCGCTTCGGCGTCGCCGGCGGCGATGAATCGTTCGTCATCGCCACCACGCGGCCGGAGCTGCTGCCCGCGTGCGTCGGCGTCGCCGCGCATCCCGACGACCCGCGGTTTGCGAACTTCATCGGCCGGCGCGCCGTGACGCCGCTGTTCCATGCGAGCGTCCCGATCTTCGCGAGCGAGCTGGTCGAGAAGGACAAGGGCACCGGCATCCTCATGGTGTGCACCTTTGGCGACGCCACCGACGTCACCTGGTGGCGCGAGCAGCAGCTGGCCCTGCGCCAGATCATCGGCCGCGACGGCCGCCTCGCGAGCGTCGACTTCAAGGGTGCGCCGTACGAGAGCCTGCGCCCCGACGAGGCGAACGCGCGCTACCAGCAGCTCGCCGGGCGCACGGTGAAGGACGCGCAGCGTGCCATCGTCGAGATGCTGCGCGATCCCGCGGGCGATGCGACGGGCCGCGGCGAGGCGCCGCTGCAGGGCGAGCCCGAGCCGACGACGCACGCGGTCAAGTACTTCGAGAAGGGCGACCGCCCGCTCGAGTACATCACCACGCGCCAGTGGTTCGCGCGCATCCTCGACCACAAGCAGGAGTTGGTGGCCGCGGGCGAGCAGATCGTCTGGCACCCCGACTTCATGCGCACGCGCTTTCGCAACTGGACGGAGAACCTGCAGATCGACTGGTGCGTGAGCCGGCAGCGCTTTTTCGGCGTGCCGTTTCCGATGTGGTACGCGCTCGACGCCGAGGGCCGTGCCGACTTCGGCAAGCCGCTGACGGCCGCCGACGAACAGCTGCCGGTCGATCCCACCATTGCAGCGCCGCCGGGCTACCAGGAGTCGCAGCGCGATGCCGCGCACGGGTTCCGCGCGGAGAGCGACGTCTTCGACACCTGGTTCACGAGCTCCATGTCGCCGCAGATCGTCACCGGCTGGCACGCCAACAAGGAGCTGCACGCGCGCATGTTCCCGATGGACCTGCGGCCGCAGAGCCACGAGATCATCCGTACCTGGGCCTTCTACACGATCGTCAAGTCGCTGCTGCACGAAGGCACAATTCCGTGGCGGGAGGCGGCCATCTCCGGCTGGGTGCTCGACCCCGACCGCAAGAAAATGTCGAAGAGCAAGGGCAACGTGATGACGCCGGTAGGGCTGCTCGACCAGTTCGGCGCCGACGCGGTGCGCTACTGGTCGCTGTCGGCGAAGCTCGGCGTGGACACCACCTTCGACGAGAAGGTCCTGAAGGTCGGCCGCCGGCTGGTCACCAAGTTGTTCAACGCCGCGAAGTACGTCCTTGGCCAGGACGCGCCGGGCGACGCGATTACGCATTCGGTCGACAAAGGCTTCATGCGGCGGCTCGGCGAGGTGGCCCGCGAGGCGACGGCGGCGTTCGAGGAACAGGACTACGCCACCGCGCTCGGCGTGACGGAGCGCTTCTTCTGGAGCCGCTTCACCGATGCCTATCTCGAGATCGTGAAGGCGCGAGCGCGCTCGGAAACGGATGCCGCGGGCCGCACCTCCGCCGTTGCGGCACTGCACCAGTCGCTCGGCGTCTTCCTGCGGCTCTTTGCGCCGTTCCTGCCCTACGTGGCGGAGGAAGCGTGGTCGTGGACGCATGGCGAAGGCGTCGCGCGCAGCATCCATCGCGCGGCGTGGCCGGAAGACGCGGAGTTCGCCGCGGTGGGCGGGTCCGAGGAAGACGCAGCCATTTTCGACGCGGCCGCGTTGACGCTCGAGGCGATTCACCGCGCGAAAAGCGCCGCGGGCGCCACAGTGGGCCGGCACGTGGACCGGCTCGTGATCCGCGCGGGCGCCGAGGTGGAAAAGGCGGTGCGGGTGTGCCTGCCCGACGTGCTCGCAGCGGCGCGGGTCCAGGACCATGCCGTCGAGGTGATCGCCGGCGGCGGCATCGAAGTCGCAGACATGGAGCTCGCCGAGGCTGCACCCGGCGAGCCCGCGCCGCCCCCGGCCTGACGAGCGTTGGCTGACAAGGCCGCGCTGCTCGCTGCGGCGCTGCGCGAGTCGGGCGGCGACTGGCCCGCGCCCATCGAGCACCACGCCGAGATCGGCTCGACCAACGACCGGCTGCGGGTGATGGCGCGCGACGGCGCGCCGGAGTGGAGCGTGGTGTTCGCCGATTTGCAGACCGCCGGCCGCGGGCGCCACGGCAACGAGTGGCGCTCGGGCCCGGGCAACCTGTACCTGTCGGTCCTGCTGCGGCCCCGCATCGAGGCAAAGTGGCTGGGACTGGTGCCGCTCGCGGCTGGCCTGGCTGTCGCCAAGGCGGCGCGCGGCTTCGGCGCCGATGCGCGGCTCAAGTGGCCAAACGACGTCTGGGTGGACGAGCGGAAGCTGGCAGGGATCCTGGTCGAGGCGCATTCCACAACGAGGGGCGTCGAGGAAATGATCGTCGGGTGTGGAGTCAACGTGGCGAGCGCCCCGCAGGCGCCGCGCCGCAGCACCGGGGCGGTGGCGCCGATCGCACTCTCGAGTGCACGCGGCGGGAAGCGCGCCGCCGACCCGGTTGCCGTCGGCGCATCCCTGTTGCGCCGGATGCAGGAAGCGCTGGCGCTGCTGCACCGCGACCCCGCTGCGCTGCGCGCCGAGTGGCGCCTGCTGTCGCTCCCATGGTGGGGGCGCGTCGTCGCGGTCGAGGCCGCGGACGGACCACTGCACGGCACGCTCCAGGATCTCGACGCAGGCGGCGGCCTGATCCTCGAGACCGACCAGGGCAGGAGCGTCACGGTCGTCTCGGGCGAAGTGCGCGCGGTGCGGCTCGGGTGAGCGAGTCCGCCTACTTCCGGGCGGTCGAGGAAGACTTCGTCAGCCGCCGCGGCGGTGTGCTGATGCTCTCGACCGCCGACTGGCACCTCATCTGGAAATGGCACCACGCCCGCGTCCCGCTGCGTGTGGTCCTGCGCGGCATCGCCGACGCCTTCGAGGCGCACGCGCATTCACTGCGCCGCAAGGAGCCCGTGCGCGGGCTGCGCTATTGCGCCGACGAAGTGGAGAAGGCGCGGGCACGGTGGCGGCGGGCTCTGGCTCTCGACCGGGCCGAGTCGCTGCAGGACCACGCGCACCTGAAGGGCCTCGCCGAGTCATGGCGCGCCGCCGCGCTGCCGGCTCAGCTTGAACCCGCGCGCGCCGCGCTCCTCACGGCACTCGAAGCCGGGCCAGCCGCAGGCGAGGACCTGCAGGCCTGGCTGGTGCTGCGCGAAGGCGAGGCGCGGCACGCGGTTGCCGCGGTGGTGCCCGCCGCGGAACGCACCGCATTGCAGCGCGCCGCCGAAGCCGACATGGAGAAGTACCGCGGCCGCATGCCGCCGCGCACGTTCGAGCGCATCATCGAGGAAGGCGTCACCCGGCGCCTGTTCGAGCGCTTCAAGCTGCCGCGGCCGAGCTTCATCGCGTGAAGAAGGGCATCCGCAGCGACAAGGCGCGGCTCGTCGAGGTGGACATCGAGCGCGTCGTCTACGGCGGCGACGGCCTCGCGCGCCATGGCGGACAGGTGATCTTCGTGCCGCGCGGGCTGCCGGGCGAGCGGCTGCGCGCTCTGGTGGTGGAGGAAGGCAAGGGCTTCGCCCGCGGCCGTGCCGCCGAGTGGCTGACGCAGAGCCCTGAGCGGCGCACATCGCCCTGTCCGCTCTTTCCCCGCTGCGGCGGCTGCGCCCACCAGGACGTCGCCTACGAATTCCAGCTGCGCATCAAGGCCGACATCCTGCGCGAGACCCTGAAACGCGCGGGGGTCGTGCCTCCCGAGGACATCGCGGTGACCGGCTCCTCCGAGGCGGGCTGGCGGTCTCGGGCGCGCTTCCATGTGGAGGGACGCTTCGGCGACACCCGTCTCGGCCTCTACGCGCACGGCTCGCACCGAGTCGTGGACATCGACTATTGCCTTCAGCTCTCCGCCCCGCTCAACGCCGCGGCGGGAGAGGCGCGGCGCTTGCTGCAGTCGCGTCCGGCGCTGGCCGCCGCCGCCACCGAGGTGCTGCTCGTGGAGGCGTACGACGGCAGCGCGCGCGTCGCCGTCTTCCGCCTGCGCTCGGCGGCGGACCGAGTCGAACCCGACCCCGTCGAGCCCGAGCCGCATTCCGTGCTGGCCGGCTTCGGCATCAGCGCGCCGGGCCCCGAAGGCGAGCGCTTCATCGGACTCTGGGGCGACTGCGAAGTCCGCGTCGAGGTCGCCGGCCTCGAACTGCGCGCGCACGCCACGAGCTTCTTCCAGGCGAACCGTTTCGTCGTTCCGAGGCTCGTGGCGCACGTCGCGAGCCTGGTGCCCGGGGGCGAGAGAATCGCCGACCTCTACGCGGGCATCGGCTTCTTCACGGCGGCGCTCGCCGCGCCGGCCGAACAGGTGGTTGCCGTGGAGGCGGCGCCATCGGCGGTGGCCGATGCGCGCGCCAACATCGCACGCCTGCGTCTCACCAATGTCGCGGTGCGCCGCTCCGACGTCGCGGCCTTCGTGCGCGACGGCCACGCTTCGGCTGCGACCACCATCATCCTCGATCCGCCGCGTACCGGTGCCGGCAAGGCGGTGATGGCCGGGCTGGGCGGCGGCAAGGCGCGTCGCATCGTCTACGTCTCGTGCGACCCGCCGACGCTCGCACGCGACCTGCGTGAGGCGGCCGCGCACGGCTTCGAGCTGCGCTCGCTGCACGCCTTCGACATGTTTCCGGACACCTCGCACCTCGAGTCGGTCGCGCTCCTCGAACGGTAAATAAACCGACCCACGCCTGCCTGCAGCGCGGCCGCAGCCGCCTAGCGTCGTGCCATGTCCGCCGCGAAGCCGCTCCTCACACTGTCCCTGGCACTGTCCGCGGGCGCCTGGGCCGGAGACGGCGCCGCACGCTGGCAGTCATGGCTGCTGGTCTCGCTGTGCGCCGCGCTTCTGTTCGTACTTGCAGTGCGGCCGGGCTCCGTGCGGCGTGCCGCGGGCGTCGCGGCGATGGCCGCCTTTGGCATCGGCGCCGCCGGCATGGCGGCGAACGACGACGCGTACCGTCGCAACGCACTGCGCGCCGACGTCGCGGCCGGCCTCGATGCGCCTGTCTTGCTCAGCGGCCACGCCGTCGCCGACCTGGTGCCCGGCAACCCCGATCGGCGGCTCGTCCTCGATGTCACGGACGCGGAGGTTGACGGTGTGCGGCGGCCGTGGCGCGGACGCGTGTCGCTGCGTGTCGGCGGGGAAGGCGCATTGCCGCTGGTGACCGCCGGCCGCCAGCTGGCGGCCTGGGCCAGCCTCTACCCGCCGCGCGGCACCCGCAGCGAGGGGGTTGTGGATTTCCGCGACCGCGCGCGCCGCCAGGGTACGCATGCTCTCGGCACGATCAAGAGCGCAACGCTCATCGACGTCGCTGCTAGCGGCGGCAGCCTTGCCGAGCCGATCTCGCGGTTGCGCCAATACGCTCGCGTGCTGTTGCAGCGCAGCATCAAGGGTGACGACGAACGCGGCCTTCTGGCATCCCTGGTGTTCGGCGACCGCGGCGCCATCGATGCGGGGATGGAAGACGACTATCGGCGCGCCGGTGTCTTCCACGTGCTGGCGGTGTCGGGTGCGCAAGTGGCGTTGCTCGCCGCCATCGCCTGGCGCTGCCTGCGCCTGATGCGCGTGGCGCGCCGGGCGGCAACGCTGCTCTTGTGCGGCGCGGTCGCGGGATACGCGGTGTTCGCCGGCAGCGAAGCGTCGATCGTGCGCGCCGCGGTGATGGCCGGCGCGGTCGCGCTGGCTGCCTCGCTCGACCTCGACGCCTCGGGTTTCACGGCACTCGGCGGCGCGGTGTTCGCACTCGTTGCGTATGACCCGGCCGCCGTCTTCGATGCCGGCTTCCAGTTGTCTGTTTCGGCCACCGCCGGCCTCATCGCGTTCATGCCGTCGCCCGCTGCGCAGCCGGAACTGCGCGGTGCGCGCCGCTGGCTGGCATGGCTGGTCGTCGCCTCGCTCGCGGCCCAGGCGGCGGTGCTGCCGGCGCAGCTCCTCCTGTTCCATACCCTGCCGATGGCGGCGCTCGGCGCGAACCTGGTGGTAGTGCCGATCTCATCGGCCCTGCTCGTCGGTACCGTAGCGTTCCTGGCCGCGGCGTCCGTCTCGCAGACGCTGGCCGCCGTGCCCGCGTGGCTCCTCGAGCACACGGCCGCGCTGCAGAACGCGTTCATCCACGCGTGGGCGCAGATCCCGGGCGTCGAGCTGAGCGCGCCGACCCCGCCCCTGTGGTGTCTCGCTGCCTACTGCGGCGGCCTGGTGGCGCTGGCACTCGGACGGCCTCGGGCCCGCGCCTTGCCGCTCATCGGCGCGGGGTTCTTCGGAATACTGTTCGCCGGCGGTCCGCGCGCCGACGGCCGGCTGCAACTGCACGCGCTCGACGTCGGCCAGGGAGACGCGCTGGTGCTGGTGTCGCCGCACGGCCGCGTCGCGGTGATCGACACGGGCCCCGGCCAGGACGACGGCTGGTGCGGCGGCCGCGACGTGGTCGCACCGTTCCTGTGGAGCCGCGGGTTCGCGCGCATCGACCTGCTGGTGGTGAGCCATGCGCATGCGGACCACATCGGCGGCGCGAGTTGGCTCGCGCGGACGTTCAAGGCGCACGAGGTCTGGGAAAGCCCGTTCCAGTCCCGCGAGTTCCCCGGCAGCGCGTTGCGGCGCGTCGTGGGTGCGGGTGTCGATGTCGATTGGGACGGCGTGCGACTGCGAGTCCTCGGCCCGCCACCACTCGACCCGGAGGCCAGAGCGCCGCGCGACGTGCGCAACGACGACTCCGTGGTCGTCGAGGCGATGTTCCGCGGCAGCGCGTACCTCCTCACGGGCGACATCGAGGGCTCCGGCGAGGAAGCGGTGGGCGGCCGCGCCTACGACCTGGTCAAGGTGGCGCACCATGGCAGCCGCACCAGCAGCTCCGAGTCGTTCGTGGCGAGAACCTGTCCGGCGGCGGCTTTCGTGTCGGTTGGCGCCGCAAATCGCTTCCACCACCCGCACCCCGAAGTCATCGACCGCTACCGCCGGCAGGGAGCCTTCGTGGCCCGGACCGATCAGGACGGCAGCCTGCAAGCCGCTACGGATGGGGAAGTTGTGACCATTTCGACGTTCGCGCTGGGGACGTGGTCCACGTCTCAAAAGCGTCGGGACCGCTGTGCTACCATCCCGGCACAAACGGCCCGAGATGAGCGACAAGACCGACGAAGAGAATAAGCACTTCACGGTAAAGGACCGGCGGCGGATCAATATGGATCCAGAGTCGGCAGTTTCGACACCGGAGGAGGCCGCTCCCGAGCCGGAACAGGCCCCAACGGGCCCAGCGGCCGAGCCCGGCCCCCTGCCGCAAGTCGAGTTCGGGGCGTTCGTCGCGTCGCTGGCAGCCCAGGCGGCGAGCTTCCTCGCGGAAGAGGAGCACAAGGTCGAAGCGGAAGGCGCGGCGCGGGAGATCATCGCCATCCTCGAGATGCTGCAGGACAAGACGGAAGGCCGCCGCACCGAGCAGGAAACGAAGATCCTCGAATCCGTGCTGTTCGAGTTGCGCATGGTGTTCGTGCACCGCGGCCAGGCGAACGCTTGATAGCCACCACACCCTGGCTGCTGGCGCTCGCCCTTGCGGCTGTCAGCCGCCCTCGCCCTCGCCTTCGCCAACGCCGCCGCCGGTTGCGGAGACGGAAGCCCTCGCGCGCCGCTGGGACGCTTTCGTAAGCGCCCAGCGCACGGGCGACGCCGCCGCGCAGGCGCGCGCGCTCGCCGACCTGCAGAAGCTGCGTCGCGTCCGCAATATCCCGCGGCTCGAGACCGCGTCGCTCGCACTGGGCGCGATGGCTCAACAAGCTCGAGCCAAGGGCGACACCGCCGGTGCCACGGCGCTGGAGCGCGGCGCGTCCGAACTCGATCCGATGAGCTCGCGCCAGCAGGCCGAGAGCGCGCCCTCCGCGGCGTCCCTGTCCCGGGCCCTGCCGGTGATCGCATTGGTCCTGGCGCTTGGCCTCGGCCTCATCTTCGGCGTCGGCCTGCTGGTGCGTTACGGGCCGCTCTTCTTCCACGATCTCGAGGAGCGGCTCGGCGGGCTCGTCGGCCTGCCGTTCACGCGGCTGGTGACGGTGCTGTTGCTCGGTTTTCCCGTGTTCTTCCTGCAGGGCTTCGGCTTCCTGCCGTTCTGGTGGGCCGCGCTCCTGTTCGGCTACCTGACCATCAGCGAACGCGCCTGGATGGTCGCTGCACTTCTGCTCGGGGTGCTGTGCGTTCCGGGCATCGACCTGGTGGAGGGCGGTGTCGGTTCCCGCGAGTCGCCGCTGACGCGCGCGCTCGGCACCGCGGCCGAAGGCATTGCGACACCGGCACAACTGCGCCTCATCGAAGAGGCGGCTCGCGCCCAGCCGGGCAACCGCGACCTGGCTGTGGTGCTGGCCGTGCAGGAGCGCCGGGCCGGTCGTGACGACGCGGCGCGCCGGATCTATGAAAACGTGTTGAAGACGGCGAGCGGCGATGCTGGCGTGCTCAACAACCTCGGCAACCTCGCGTATGGCCGCGGCGACTACCTCGGGGCGCTGGCGCGCTACGACCAGGCGCTGGCATCGGCGAGCGGCGACGCACGCGCCGTAATCCTCGCCAACAAGGGTCTCGCCCACCAGCAGCGGTTCGAGTTCGACAAGGCGACCACCGTGACCGGCCAGGCCGACGCCCTGGGCAGTGCCTATCTCGCATCGCTCTCGGCGCTCTACGCCGGCGACGCCAACCACCCCGCGGTGGTGCTCGACATCGTGCCCGAGGAGCGCGCCCTCACCAGCAAGGCGCTCGACGCCGAGAAGCCGCGCGCGTTGTGGCGCAGCCTCGGCAACCGCTTCGCCGCGGCACTGGCACTCGGTACGCTCACCGCGCTCGTCATCCATACGCTGCGCAGCAAGGCCCGCAAGCCCAGCCGCTGCCAGATGTGCGGTGTCGTCTTTTGCGGGCTTTGCAACATGGGCAAGGCGGCCGAAGGCTTGTGCTCGCAGTGCCACCACCTGTTCGCGGTGCGCACCGGGATTTCTGCCAAGGCCAAGGCGCACAAGATGGCCGCCGTCCGCTCGGAGTCGCGGTTGCGGGGCCACTTGTACCGTGTGCTCTCGGCGCTCGGTCCGGGTGCCGGCCACGTGTTCGCCGGCAAGACCTCACTGGGCGGCGTCGTTGCCATCGTCTGGACCGTCGGACTGACGCTCTACTTCCTGGCCGACCGGCTGCTGCCGGCGTGGAACCAGGCCGGCCCGTCGGGCCTCGGCCTGGCCTCGCTCGTGGGCATCGCCGCGGCCGCCCTCGCGTGGCTGTGGGCGCAGGTGTTTGCGCCTCGTCGCCGGGAAACCGCGGCGTTCCGGGCCGCAACAGCAGCGGCGAGGACCTGAGCCATGGCACTCGAAGGCAGCATCAAGGAGTTCTCGCTTCCCGACATCTTCCAGCTGATCGGCCTGCAGCGAAAGACCGGCGTCCTGCACCTGACGAGCGGCGACAAGGAAGCGGTCACCATCGGCTTCGAAGGCGGACGGGTGGTGCACGCCGATTCCGAAGTGAAGCGCCTCGAGGCGCGCCTCGGCCGCCTGCTGGTGAAGCAGGACAAGCTCACTCCCGCGCGTCTCGAACAGGCGCTGCGCACCCAGGAGGCGACGCTGCAGCGGCTGGGCCACGTGCTGGTCTCGACCAAGGCGATCACCAGCGCCGACCTCGAGCACGCGCTGCAGGTGCAGGTGTCGCAGGCCGTGTTCCAGGCATTTCGCTGGCGCGACGGCGACTTCAAGTTCACGGCCACCGAGAGCGTCGAGTACGACCGCGACGCGTTCCGCCCCCTGTCCGCCGACTTCATCCTCATGGAAGGCATTCGCATGGTGGACGAGTGGCCCACCATCGAACGCAAGATCCCGAGCATGGACCTCGTCTTCCGCCATGCCGCCGAGGCGAACTCGATGCTCATCGAGACCGGACCGCCGCCGCCGGGCGACGAGCGGCCCGACGTGGTGCGGCTCGGCTCGAGCGAAGCGCGCGTGTTCGAGCGCGTCGATGGCGAACGTACCGTGCAGGCGCTGGTGGACGAGACCGGGCTGGGCGACTTCGAGGTCTGCCGCTCGTTGTGCGAGCTGCTCGACCGTCAGATCATCGAGCCGGCCGGCCGCACCGAGGCCATCGAGTCTCAGGCGCCGCTGCTGGCGCAGTCGGCGAGCCGGCCGTGGCTCCAATGGCTGCCGGCGCTCGCAGGTCTGCTGGTGGTGGCGGTCTTCGCATCACGCACCCTGACGGCGCCGTTCCAGGTCTACGGCGCGCCGCCGGTGCTGGGCGCGGACTCGGCGTACTGGAGCGCTGGCACCGTGATCAAGCGTGAGACGCTGGAGAAGGCCATCGACGCCTACGTGCTGGTGCGCGGCGCCTTGCCGAAGAACCTGCAGGAGTTGGTGGCGGCGCACGTCGTCGGGCCCCGCGCCATCGTCGACGACGTTGGCCGGCCCTTTTACTACGCGGTGACGGCCGACGGCTACACGCTCGGCTCGGTGGACCGCTCGCGGAAACCCGACCCGCGCTTCACGGTGACCCGCACCACCCGTCCATTGTCGTAGCCTTGCGGTCGTACCCTTGAAGACCCTCATACTCAGGCCCACGACTGCCGTCGACTGGCCGCAGAGCGCCGTTACCATCGGCAATTTCGACGGCGTCCACCGCGGTCACCAGCGGATGATAGCCACCATGATGGCACACGCCTCCGGCGCGCGGCCCGGTGTGGTCCTGACTTTCGAGCCGCATCCTTCCCGTGTCCTGCGTCCCGACGCGCCCGTGCCGCTCATCATGACCGGCGAGCAGAAAGAGCGTGCGGTCGCCGCGTCCGGTGCGGACGTGCTTGCGACGCTGCGGTTCGACGCGGCGCTGGCGGCGCTCAGCGCCGAGCTCTTCGCCGGAAAGGTGCTGGCTGCGGCGCTGCGCGCGCGCGTGGTGGCGGTGGGCGAGAACTTTCGCTTCGGCCAGGGCCGCTCCGCTGGCGTCGATGAGCTGCGCGCGCTGGGCGCCGCGCATGGATTCGAGTTGATCGTCGTCCCCCCGGTCGAGGACAACGCGCTGCCCGTCAGCAGCAGCCGGATCCGCGAGGCGCTCCTGTCCGGTGAGGTGGAGGACGCGGCGCGGCTTCTCGGCAGGCCCTTCGAGATCTGCGGCACCGTGGTGGCGGGCGACGGCCGCGGCCGAACGATCGGCATTCCCACGGCCAACATCGCTTCCGAAAACGACATCGCGCCGAAGAACGGCGTGTACGCGGCGCTGCTATCCGGCCCCACGGCCGGCACCGATCGGCCGGCGGTCGTGAACATCGGCACGCGCCCGACCTTTGCGGGCCGCTCGACCACGATCGAGGCGCACGTCCTCGACTTCGACGCCGCGTTCTACGAGGAGCGGGTGTCGCTGCGCTTCGCGGCACGGCTGCGCGACGAACAGCGCTTCGCCGGCGCTGCCGAGCTGGTGGCGCAGATCCGCGCCGATATCGAGCGCGCGCGGCCGATTCTTTCGCGCTCCGGCGCCGCCAAGATATAGTCCATTCCGGCTCATTTCCATGGAACTCGTCGTAGACGATCGCGACCTGGGCAACGTCACGCTCATCTACCCGCGCGGCTTCATCAACGCCCACACGGTGCGCAGCTTCGAGAGCGCCATCCAGCGCTCGGTGGCGGCCGGCCGCTACAACATCGTCGTCAACTGCGCGGAGCTCACCTACATCGCGAGCGCCGGGCTCGGCGCGATGATGGGCGTCATAGAAGAGCTGCGCGGCAACGGCGGCGACCTGCGCCTTTCGGACCTCACCGAGAGCATCCGCGGCATCTTCGAGATGCTCGGCTTCAGCCAGCTCTACGGCGTCTATCCCACCGAGGCACTCGCGATCGCGAGCTTCGGCTCGGCGGCGCGGATGCGCGAGGACAGTTGAGCGACATCGAAGTCGTCCTGCGCAGCGACACGTCGTTTCTCGGCGTGGTGCGCGACATGGCGCGGCGCGCCGCCGAGACCGTGGGCTTCGCCGCGGCGCCGGCGGAAGAGATCGCACTTGCCGTAGACGAATGCGCGACCAACGTCATCGAGCACGCCTACGGCGGCAAGCAGGACCGCGAATACCGCGTGCGCTTCACGTGCGGCGAAGGCCAGATCGTCATCGAGGTGGTGGACGACGGCGCCGGGCTCGATGCCGGCGCGCTGCCCGCGGTGGACCTGAAGCGCTACGCCCACGAACGCCGCAACGGCGGACTCGGCGTCCACCTGATGGCGAAGCTGATGGACTCCGTGACCTACTCGAAGGAAGGCCGCTTCAACGTCTGCCGCCTCGAGCGCAGCCTTCAATCTGTCAAGCACCCGGGCTGACAGGCTCTTGCCGCGTCCGTGGCTGAAGCAGTACCGGGCGAGCCTCGATGCTCTCGAGGCGGCGGGCTCCAGCACTGCGAGCGTGATGCCCCTGCACGAAGCGCTGTGCCTGCTCGAGGTCGCCTCGCTCCTCCAGGAAGGCGGCGAAGGCCCGCTCCGCGAAGCGCTGGCGTCGGTGCTTACCCAGGCCGGCTGCGAACGCGGCGCCTGGTACCTGGCCGAGCCGCGCGGCGGCTTCCGGCTGGTGAGCTCGCAGGCGCTCGCGGCACCGAAGCACGTGGACAACGAAGCCGAGCTGGCGGCGCAGCCGGGCCTCGACGCCGTGGTTTCCATCAAGGGCCGCCACGGAGCCACCGGGCTCCTGGCCGCCGGCGCCACGCCGCCGCGCAAGCGCACACAGCTGGCGCCGTTCCTCGAAGCGGTGTCGGCCGCCGCGGCCGGACCGCTGGCGGGGGCGCTCCTCGAAGACGAGCGCGAGCGGCTGTCGCGCCGCCTCAGCGTCAAGGTCTACCAGCTGCGCAACCTGTTCGAGCTGAGCCGCGAGCTCACCTCGACCTTCGACGCCGAGACCGTGCACAGCCTGGCGACGGCAACGCTGATGGGCCACCTGATGGTGTCGCGCGCGGCGCTCTACGTGCGCGACAGCGGCGACAACTTCGAACTCGCGGTGGCGCGCGGCTTCCGCCCCGAGAGCCTCGGCAAGCTCGGCGGCTGCGAGGAGGGGTGGGAGTCTTTCGGCGGCGGCGAGACGGCGCTGCGTGTCTCTGAACTTCCCGAGGGTGCCGTCAAGGGGCTGATGACGCGCATGCGCATTGGCCTCGTGGCGCCCGTCGTCATCGCCGGACGCTGCGAGGCGATGCTGCTCGCCGGCGAGCGCAGCTCCGGCCGTTCGTTCGCCGACGAAGACTGCGAGTTCGCGGCCACCCTCGCGCGCCAGACGGTGGGCGCGCTGCAGACGATCCGCCTCCACGAGGTGAGCATCGAGAAGGAGCGCCAGGATCGCGAGATCGAGATTGCCCGCGAGATCCAGCAAAGCCTGTTTCCGAAGGCGCTGCCGCAGTACCGGGGCTTCGAGATCGCGGCGCGCAGCGAACCGTGCTTCCGCGTCGGCGGCGACTACTACGACGCCATCGCGCTCTCGCCACGCCGCTTCTTCGCCGCGGTCGCGGACGTTTCGGGCAAGGGCACGCCCGCGAGCCTGCTGATGGCCTCGGTGCACGCGTGGCTGCGCGCTCGCGCCGGCGGGGAAGCGCCGCTCAACCAGTTGATAAGCGAGCTGAACTCGTTTCTCTGCGCCAGCACGCTCGCC
Organism: uncultured Acidobacteriota bacterium; assembly: GCA_963720545.1. Taxonomy (GTDB): domain Bacteria; phylum Acidobacteriota; class Vicinamibacteria; order Fen-336; family Fen-336; genus MFD01916-c6. The sequence continues at coordinate 189,978 of OY970399.1, forward strand.
AACAAGTTCGTCACCTTCTTCTGCGCCGAGGTGGACATCGACAAACTCGAGGTCCGCTACGTGAACGCCGGCCACATCCCGCCGGTGGTCCTGGGCGCCGACGGCGGCACGACCCGGCTCACCGAGGGCGGCCCGGCGCTGGGCCTGCTCGAAGGGGCGCCCTACGACATGGGCCGCCACCAGTTGCGGCGCGGCGACGCGCTGATCGTCGTGACGGACGGCGCCACCGAAGCCGGCCGTGAGGCAGACGAGGTGGAGTTCGGCGACGAGGGTGTCGTCGCATCGCTGTCGCGCGCTTCCAGCCGCGACGCTGCCGGCGTCGTGAGCGCCTGCTTCGACGACGTCATCGCGTGGGCCGGTACCCGCGGGCTGGCCGACGACCTCACCGCGCTCGCGATCAAGGTGTCGGCGTGATCCCGCTGCAGCTCTACAACACGCTCTCCGGCAAGCTCGAGACGTTCACTCCTAACGACCCAAAGAACGTTGGCATGTACGTCTGCGGCCTCACCGTCTACAGCCGCGGCCACGTCGGCAACTACCGCACCTTCGTCGCCACCGACCTCCTGCGCCGCACGCTGGCGCTCTTCGGCTACGGCGTGAAGCAGGTCATGAACATCACCGACGTGGACGACCGCATCATCGACCTCGCGGCAAAGGCCGGCCAGAACATCGACGAGTTCACGCGCGCACACATCGCGAGCTTCGAGGAGGACCGCACGACGCTGCGCATCGAGCCCGCCGAGGTCGTGCCGCGCGCCACTGCCCACATCCCCGAGATGATCGCGATCATCGAGCGGCTGATCGAGCGCGGGCACACCTACGCGGCCGATGGCAGCGTCTACTTCAAGATCGGGACCTTTCCCGGGTACGGCCGGCTGTCTCGCCTCGACGTCTCCGGCATCAAGGCTGGCGCCCGTGTGGACACCGACAAGTACGACAAGGAAGACGCACGCGACTTCGTGCTGTGGAAGCTGAAGGCCGACGAGCCCGCCTGGGCCCAGTGGGACGCGGCGTTCGGCAAGGGCCGCCCGGGGTGGCACATCGAGTGCTCAGCGATGTCTATGAAGTACCTGGGCGACACTTTCGACATCCACTGCGGCGGCATCGACCTGATCTTCCCGCACCACGAGAACGAGATCGCGCAGAGCGAGGCCTCAACCGGCAAGCCGTTCGTACGCCACTGGATGCACTCGCACCACCTGCTCATCGAAGGCGACACGATGTCGAAGAGCAAGGGGAACGTCTACAGCATCCCCGAGCTCGTCGCGAAGGGTCACAAACCGGACGCAATCCGGTATCTCCTGCTCTCGAGCCACTACCGCAGCACGCTCAACTTCACCTTCGAAGGCCTCGGCCAGGCGCAGACGGCCCTCGACCGCATCCACGGCTTCGCGGTGCGCCTTGGCGAAGTGGAGAAGGAAGGGCCGCCCGCAGCAGCAGTCGTAGCCGCGGTAACGAAAGCAGAAAGCGCGTTCAACGCAGCACTCGCCGACGACCTGAACACCCCAAGGGCACTGGCGGCGGTCCACGACTTCGTCGGCGAAGGCAACGCCGTCCTCGCAACCGGCGAGGCAACGACGGAAGGCGCCAAAGCCCTCAGGCAAGAACTCGCAAGAATGAACAGGATCTTCGCGGTGTTCTTCCCGACAGAAGAGGATGCGCTCTCAGCTGACGAACAGGCGCTCTTCGACGAGCGCCAGGAAGCCCGCAAGAACCGCGACTTCCAGAAAGCAGACGCCACCCGCAATGCGCTCGAGCAGATGGGCATCATCGTCGAGGACTCGGCCAAGGGCACGCGCTGGCGCCGGAGGCGGCCATAGACCCGCGCGGCACGAGCGCCGAAGAGCTCGCGTGCCGCCACCTCGAAGCCAAGGGTTTCAAGATCGTGGCGAGAAACGTGGCCTCGCGCTTCGCCGAGATCGACATCATCGCGAGGGACGGCGAGTACCTGGTGTTCGTCGAGGTGAAGGGAAGAAAAGACGACAAGCACGGCTCCGGATTCGAAGCCGTCACCCACCGCAAGCGAAGGAAAATCGTCAGCGAAGCCCGCATCTACGCCGCGCAAAAAGGCCTCTCCGAAACCCCGATCCGATTCGACGTAATCGCCGTGGAATGGGGCGGAACAGGCGAACCGCGGATCGATCACGTCGCCGGCGCCTTCGATTCCGAAGGGGCCTGACATTTAGTAAGATCTCGAAGTCGCGCCAAAAAGTGCGGGAATAACTCAGTGGTAGAGTGCGACCTTGCCAAGGTCGAAGTCGCGGGTTCGAATCCCGTTTCCCGCTCCATCCCACCCTTGACGCGGCGGCGTAGCCAAGTGGTTAAGGCGGAGGTCTGCAAAACCTCTACTCGCCGGTTCAACTCCGGCCGCCGCCTCCACCTTTCCTGTTCGGGTGCACGAGCAACGTCCAGGTTCTGGTGAGCGCCATTGCCCCGAATAAACTGGGGGCATGACGATCAAGAGACTGGATCACGTCAGCGTCGTTGTCGAAGAACTCCCAGGTGCGATTGCTTTTTTCACCGCGCTCGGCATGACGGTCGAAGGCGAGGGGCCCGTCGAGGGGCCGTGGGTAGACCGGGTCAATGGGATCGACAATGTCCAGGTCGACATCGTCATGATGCGGACCCCGGACGGGCACGGGAAGCTCGAGCTGACGAAGTTCCGCAATCCCAGGCTTGTCGAAATCGAACCCGCGATAGCACCGCCGAATGCGCTGGGGCTCCGGAGCGTCATGTTCACAGTCGACAGCGTGGATGACGCTGTCGATCGCCTACGCACGCATGGCGGCGAACTGATCGGCGAGGTGGTCCAGTATGAGGACAAGTACAGGCTCTGCTACATGCGCGGGCCTGCGGGCATCATCGTGGCGCTGGCCGAGGAACTCTGATGTTGAACCGCGTCAAGGCGATGCATGCGGCGGGGAAGCCCTCCTTCGGGGTGCTGGCGACGATTCCCAGTGTGCAGGTGGTGCAGGTGCTGGCGAATTCGGGGCTCGATTGGATGCTCATCGACATGGAGCATGGGCCGATCGGGCTGGATGCGGCGCACGCGATGGTCGTGGCGACTTCGGGGACGCCGATGATTCCGTTCGTGCGGGTGGCGTGGAAGAACGGGTGGCTCGCGAAGCCGGTGATGGATCTGGGTGCGCTTGGCATCGGGTTTCCGGTGGTGAAGACACGGGCGGAGGCGGAGGCGGCGGTGCGTGCGGTGCGCTATCCGCCGGTCGGTGAGCGGCTCTGGGGGCCGTTCTATGCGCCGCTGCGCTGGGGCATGTCGATGGCGGATTACATGGCGGCCGCTAATTCCGAGGTCATGGCGATCGTCGTGATCGAGCATCCGGACGCGGTGCGCAACATCGACGAGATACTCAGTGTGCCCGGGATCGACCTTGCTGTGATCGGGACCGGCGACCTCGCGAGCGCGCTCGAGGTGCCTGGGCAGTTCGATCATCCCGCGGTGGTTTCTGCCGTGGCTGCCGCCGAGGCGGCGATACTGCGGAGCAAAGTGCCGCTGTGCGGGGTCGCGCGGACTCCGGCACAGGCGCAGGCGCTGCTGGGTCGGGGGTACTTGTCGGTGATGCTCGGTTTCGACTTCTTTCACCTGCAACGTTCGATCGCGGAGTTCCTCGCCGCCCTTCATTGAAGGGCGTGGCGTATGCTCGCGCTCCAACAGGGGAGGGCACGCCAATGACGGTGGTCACGCGGCAGTTGGCCTGGAGCGCCGCTGTCGCGGCACTCGGGTCCTTTCTCTTCGGCTTCGACACCGCCGTCATCTCCGGCACCACCGACGCTCTGCGGCTGCGGTTCGGCCTGAACAGCAACCAGCTCGGGCTCACCGTGGCGAGCGCGCTGATCGGGACGATCATCGGCTCTCTCGCCGCCGGGAAGCCGGCGGAACGCTACGGGCGGCGGCCGGTGCTGGTGGCGGTGGCTGCCTTGTACATCGTTTCGGCGCTCGGCTGCGGCTTTGCATTCAATTGGTCTGCTCTCGTGATCGCGCGGCTGCTCGGTGGGCTGGGCGTCGGTGCCGCGTCGGTGGTGGCACCGCTCTACATCGCCGAGATTTCGCCCGCCGCGCTCCGCGGACGCCTGGTGGCGGTGAGCCAGTTCAACATCGTTTGCGGCATCCTGCTCGCGTACTTCTCGAACTACGTGATCGCGCAGATCGTTGGCGGGCCCGAGACGAACGCGTGGCGATACATGCTCGGCATCCAGGTGATCCCGGCGGCGATCTTCCTCTTCCTCGTGATGCGCATCCCTGAGAGCCCGCGGTGGCTGGTGAAGGAGCACCGTGCCTCCGAGGCGGTGGCGGTTCTCGGCGCAATGGGGAACGAGGCGCCGCAGGCACTGGTTGCGGAAATCACGGCGTCCCTGCACGAAGAGTCTGTCTCGGCGAACGAGCCGCTGCTGCAGAAGAAGTACTCAAGACCCATCCTGCTCGCCGTCATGGTCGCCTCCTTCAATCAGCTTGCCGGCATCAACGCCCTCATCTACTACACCGCCGACATCTTCAGGATGGCGGGGGCAGGGCGCACCAGCGCGCTCTTGCAGTCGGTGATCATCGGCTTCACCAACCTGGTATTCACCATGATCGCGATGACGGTTATCGACCGCTACGGCCGGAAGCGGCTGCTGCTCATCGGCGCTGTCGGGCTGGCTTTTTGCCTTGGCCTCACCGCGTGGGCGTTTGCCACCGGCGCTTCAGGCACCATCGTGCTCGTGAGCCTCGTCGGCTACATCGCGTTCTTCGCGTTCTCCCAGGGCGCCGTGATCTGGGTGTACATCAGCGAGATCTTCCCCAACCGCGTGCGTGCCCGCGGCCAGGCGCTCGGCAGCTTCACGCACTGGTTCTGGGCAGCGCTCGTGAGCTGGACCTTTCCCATCATCGCCGAGGCGTCGGGGGCTGCCGCATTCGGCTTCTTCGCGGCCATGATGGTGCTGCAGTTCGTGCTGGTGCTGGTGTTCCTGCCCGAGACGAAGGGCCACTCGCTCGAGGAAATCCAGAAGCGGCTGGGGATCGCCTGATGTCTACGTACCACCTGGCTTTTCTCGCGCTTCTCCTGGCCTTACCCGGGCCGGCTTCATCTCCCGAACCGCTGCGGCCACTCCTGCATTTCACGCCGCCGCGCAACTTCATGAACGATCCCAACGGGCTGGTTTTCTACAAAGGGGAGTATCACCTCTTCTACCAGTACAACCCGAAGGGCACCGTTTGGGGACACATGAGCTGGGGCCATGCGGTGAGCGCCGACATGCTCACCTGGAAGCACCTGCCGGTCGCGATGACCGAAGAGAACGGCATCATGGTGTTCTCGGGAAGCGCGGTGGTCGATCACGCCAACAGCAGCGGCTTCTGCAAGACGCAGGATGGCGACGCGTCGTGCCTGGTCGCGATCTACACCGGACACGGGCACGGCAAGCAGACGCAGGACCTCGCGTACAGCAACGACCGCGGCCGCACGTGGACGAAGTACAAGGGCAACCCGGTGATCGACCTCGGGCTCGAGAACTTCCGCGATCCCAAGGTGTTCTGGCACGAGCCGACGAAGCGCTGGATCATGGTCACCGTGCTGGCCGACCAGCACAAAGTGCGGTTCTTCGGTTCGCGCGACCTCAAGGCCTGGGAGACGCTCAGCGACTTTGGCCCGGCCGGAGCGACAGGCGGCGTGTGGGAGTGTCCCGACCTGTTCGAACTTCCGGTGGACGGCAGCGCTTCGGAAAAGCGTTGGGTGCTCGACGTGGACATCAATCCCGGCGGGCGCGCCGGCGGTTCTGGTGGTCAGTATTTTGTCGGGACGTTCGACGGCACGCGCTTCGTCAACGACAATCCGGCCGAACAGACCCTGTGGGTGGACTACGGCAAGGACTTCTACGCGACCACGTCTTTCGACAGCATTCCAGCCGCCGACGGGCGCCGGATCTGGATGGGCTGGATCAGCAACTGGCTCTACGCGAACGAGGAACCGACGCGCAAGTGGCGCGGCGCGCAGTCGCTGCCGCGCGAGGTCGGGTTGCGGCGCATGCCCGAAGGCGTGCGCCTCGTGCAGGCGCCGGTTCGCGAAATCGTGACGCGGCGTTCGTCCGCACCTGTGGCGGTGAACAGCGCCGCGCCACTGCCGGCGGCTGCCGACATCGAGTTCATTGCCACACGCGGCGACTGGCGCGAAGCCGGCGTGCGACTCTTCAACCAGAAAGGGGAGTCGCTCAGCCTCGGCATCGCCGCGGACCCACTCGAGGTATTCGTTGATCGCACACAGGCTCGTTCCGCACCATCCCACAAGGAGTATCCCGGCAGGCATTCCGGACCGGTACGCTGGCGCGATGAACGCGTGACGCTGCGGGTCGTCTACGACCGCTCGGTCGTCGAAATCTTCGTGAACGACGGCGAGGCGGTGGTGACCGAGCGCTTCTATCCGGCCACTCCCTTCACGTCGATCGAGCCGCTGCCGGGGAAGGGCCTGTCCGGGCCGGTGCGGATGTGGGAGTTGCGGTAGGGGAGGCCTGTCCCCCGTCCTGAGGCGAGGACATCCAGCCAATCAGACGCTGCATAAACCCTTACCCTTGAAGAAGTGCGGCTGGCACTCTTCCTGCTCTGTTCCTGGCCGTGCGATGCCCGCACATTTGTTGACGAAACACACAATCCACCACAGGGCATCGCGAAAGGAGCGTCATGCGCCGTCTTGCCGCGTTGTTCGCACTGGGGATGTTCATTTCCGCCGCCGACACTGCCCGCGCCGCCGGCCTCGACCTGCGGCTCGGCGCGTTCACGCCCAAGGCCGAGAGCAGCCTCTTCAGGGACGACTCGGAGCTGTACACCGTCTCGAAGCGTGACTGGCGCGGCCTGACCGGCGGGGCCGAGTACAACTTCAACATCTCGCCCAACGTCGAGTTCGGCATCAGCCTCGACGGTTATTCGAAGAGCATCGACACCGTGTATCGCGACTTCGTCGGCGACAACGACCGCGACGTGCCGCAGACCCTGCGCCTCACCGCGGTGCCGCTCGGCGTCAACCTGCGCTTCGTGCCGTCGCGCCGCATGTCGATCATGCCGTACGCGGCCGTGGGCGCCGACCTGTTCTTCTACAAGTACGAGGAGTTCGGCGAGTTCATCGACTTCCAGGATCCGACGCTGCCGATCGTGTCCGATGCGTTCGAGACGAATGGTGTCGCGCCGGGCGTGCATGTCGCCGGCGGCCTGCGTATTCCGCTCAACTACGACTTCGCCCTCACCGTGGAAGGCAAGTACCAGTGGGCGAAGGACGATCTCGGAGACGACTTCCGCCCGCAGCCCAACCAGGCGCCGCTCAACCTCGACCTCACCGGCTGGAGCGTCACGGCGGGAGTGAACATCCGCTTCTAGCGTTCCGCGTTCGCCGTTGAAAATGCGGGGGCACGGTACCATCGCCTGAGATGGCATGGCCCGGCCCCCGCCGGCTCCTCAAGAGCTACCAGATACCGAAGTCGCTCCCGATCGACCTCGGGCTCCTCGCCGCAGTCGGCTTCCTCGCATCGTTCCTGCTGCTCGGCACCTCTTCGCTGCGTCCCTACAACGCGGCCGGCCTCGACACCAGCCCCTCGCTGCTGCCGCTCTACCTGATGTTGTCGCTCGCACGGCTCGGGCTCGCCTACGCTGTGGCGCTGCTGCTGGCGCTCGCCGTCGGCAACTGGGCGGCGCGCTCGGCGTTTGCGCGGCGGCTGATCCTGCCGATCCTCGACGTGCTGCAGTCGGTGCCGATCCTCGGCTTCTTCCCGGTGGCGGTCGGCTTCTTCATCGCGCTTTTTCGCGGCTCCGGCCTGGGGGTCGAGGCAGCCGCGGTGTTCCTGATCTTCACGTCGATGTTCTGGAACATGGCGTTCGGCGTCTACGAGAGCCTCATCACCATTCCCGAAGACCTGACGGCCGTCTCCAACCAGCTCGGCCTGCACGGCCGGCTGCGCTGGAGCCGCCTCTACCTGCCGGCGATCGTGCCCGGCCTCCTCTACAACTCGCTCGTCTCGTGGGCCAACGGCTGGTACTTCCTGATCGCGAGCGAGATCATCGCGGTCGGCCCCGCGCGCTACACGCTGCCGGGCCTCGGCAGCTACCTTGCCGAGGCGGTGGCCGAGGGACGCAGCAACCAGACCACGCTCGCGCTCGTCACGCTGCTTTTGACCACCGTCTCTATGCATCTCCTGCTGTGGAGCCCGCTCGCCACCTGGGCTGAACGCTTTCGGCTCGACGAATCGGGCGACCGGCCGCGCATTCCGCTCGTGGCGCGCACCCTCGGGCGCAGCCAGATCATCCGCTTCATCACCCGTCACGTCGCGATCCCGGGCGGGCAGCAGGCCCTGGCCCTTGGCGGGCGTGTGCTCGACGCGATGGGCCGCCACGGCCGCTTCATCGGCGTCGGTCTCGCGCTCGTCGTGCTGCCGGTGGGCGGCCTCTTCTTCTGGCGCGTGGCGCAGCTGTTCCTGGCGCGGCCGCTGTCGGCGGAGCTGAACCTCATCCCGCTCGACCTGTTCCTCAGCCTGCTGCGGGTCGCCGCCGGCGTTGCGCTCAGCGTCGCGCTGGCGCTGCCGCTTGCGTACTGGCTCGGCCGCAGGCCGGACTGGCGCAACCCGTCGCTCGCCGTCATCCAGATCCTCGCGAGCCTGCCCGCGACGGCGTTCTTCCCGCTCATCGTCGTGCTGGTCACCTGGGGGCTGGGCATGAACGCGGCCGCGGTGCTGCTCGCGATGACGACGATGTTCTGGTACGTGCTCTTCAACGTGCTCGGCGCCGCGACCGCGCTGCCGAAGGAACTGCGCGAGGTGTCGGCGAGCCTGGGGCTGCGCCGCACGCTCTTCCTCAGGAGGGTGTTCGTGCCGGCCGTGCTGCCCGGCCTCATCACCGGCTGCATCACCGCGTGGGGCGCCGGCTGGAACGCGATGATCCTCTGCGAGTACATCGACATCCAGGGCCGCGTGCTGCGGGTGCGCGGCATCGGCGCGGCGCTCGATCACGCGACCTACAACACCGGCGACATGCAGGTGGTGGCGGCTTGCCTGCTGGCGATGGTGATCCTCATCGTGCTGGTCAACCGCGTCTTCTGGGATCCGCTCTACCAGTATGCCGCGCGCTTTAAGATGGAACTTTGACAACCCCCGGCCTGCCACTCACAACACCTGCGGCCGATAGCCCACGACGCGTCCTGGTACGGGCGGAGGCCGTCGAGCAGCTCTACGACAAGAAGATAGCCATCCTCGGGCCGCTCGACCTCGACGTGTTCGAGGGCGAGTTCCTGGCGCTCGTCGGCCCGTCCGGCGGCGGCAAGAGCACCCTGCTGCGTCTGGTGGCCGGGCTCCTGAAGCCGTCGCGCGGCGTGATCCGTGTGGGCGGCAAGCCGCTGCGCGGCGTCAACCGCCAGGCGGCCGTGGTCTTCCAGTCGTTCGCGCTCTTTCCGTGGATGAGCGTCATCGACAACGTTTCGGTGGGGCTGGAGGCCGCCGGCTTCGCGCTGCGCGAGCGCCTGCGGCGCGCGGAGAAGTACATCCACCTGACCGGGCTCACGGGCTACGAGCGCGCCTATCCGAAGGAACTGTCGCGCGGCATGAAGCAGCTCGTCGGCATCGCCCGCGCGCTGGCGCTCGAGCCGGAGCTTCTATGTCTCGACGAGCCGTTCTCGGCGCTCGACGTGCTCACCGCGCGCACCATCCGCGAGCGCATGGTGGAGCTGTGGGGGTCCGCCGCCGTGCCGACCAAGAGCATCCTGCTCGTCACCCACAGCATCGAGGAGGCGGCGCTGCTCGCCGACCGCGTCGTGATCCTGCGCGGCCATCCGGGACTCGTCGTCGAGTCGCTCGACCTGCTGCGCCTGCCCCGTCCGAGGAATGCGGAGAGCCCCGCGCTGCGCGAGGTGGTGGACCGCATGTATTCGCTTCTCGCGTGAGCGTCAAGAAGGAGCATTGCCCATGGGTCCTGGCTTAGCCCCGCTGCCGCACGCGTCGATCGCCACCATCATCGGCCTGCTCGACCATCTCGAGCACACCGCGGCGCACCGCGAGGACGTCTACAAGCTGGGCGGCCCTCTCGGCTTCGAGCTCGACGACCTGTTGCCGGTGACCGAGGCGGCCAAGAAGCTCGGCCTCGTGACCATCACCGGCGGCGACATCACGCTCACCGCCGAAGGTTTGACCGTCGCGCAGGGGAGCGAGGAGCTGCGCAAGAAGAGGCTGCGGCGGAAGGTGGAGAAACTGCCGCTCGTGGCCCGCATCCGCCGTGCCTTGGTGAGCGAGAGCACAGGCCGGGTGGCACGCAAGGACCTGCTGGAGCCGCTGGAGGAGCAGTTCTCGCCCATGGAGGCGAGCCGCCAGCTGCAGACGGCGCTGGAATGGGCGCGCTACACCGGGCTTTTCGACTTCGACGCCGACGCCGAGGACTTCGTACTGCCCGAATGAGGAGTTTGCTACCATGACGAAGACGGGTACTCAGGCGAGGGATATCTAATGTTCAAGGCCTTGTTCGAGCGCAAACGGCGGCTGGCAGCCATCTGTCTCGGCCTTGTCGTGGGTTCGAGCCTTCTCGGCGGCTTCATCGGCAGCCGCGTGCTTGCCGGCGGCGACCAGGTGTCGCAGAACCTGCGGACCTACACGGCCATCGTCTCGGCCATCCAGGGCCAGTACTTCGAGGAAGTGAAGCCCGAACTTTTCGTGACCTCGTCGATCCGCGAGATGCTGCGCTCGCTCGACCCGCACTCGACGCTCTACGAGGTGCGCGCCTACGCGCAGCTGCAGGAGCGCCAGAAGGGCACGTACTACGGCCTCGGCATCACGGTGCAGTCGGTGGACGGCAACATCACCGTGGTCGCGCCGTTCGAGGGCACGCCGGCGCACCGGCTCGGCATCCGTGCCGGCGACATCATCAGCCGCATCAGCGGCGAGGACGCGCGCGGCCTGACGATCGACGAGGCGGTGAAGAAGCTGAAGGGACCGAAGGGCAGCTCCGTGGACATCACCGTGGTGCGCGAGGGCTACGACACGCCGCTCGAGTTCAGCGTCATCCGCGACGAGGTCCGGCTGCACGCGGTGCCCTACTACTTCATGGCCGGTTCGAAGACGGGCTATATCCGCCTCACCGACTTCAACGAGCTCACCGCCTGCCGCCCGGGCGAGGGCAGCGGCTGTGAGCGCGAGCTGGAGACGGCGCTGCGCTCCCTGAAGGAAGACGGCGCCACCTCCATCGTCCTCGACATCCGCGACAACCCCGGCGGCCTGCTCGACCAGGCATTCGCGGTCTCGAACCTGTTCCTGAAGAAGGGCCAGATGGTGGTGTTCACCAAGGGGCGAACGAAGCGCGACGAGTCCAACTACATTACCGAACAGGACAGCCCGTTCGCCGACCTGCCGCTGGTGGTCGTCACCTCGCGGCACACGGCGAGCGCTTCGGAAATCGTCGCCGGCGCCATCCAGGACCACGACCGCGGCCTGATCGTCGGCGAGACCACCTTCGGCAAGGGCCTGGTGCAGACCGTCATGCCGCTGCGCAACGTGCGCGGCTACGGCCTCGCGCTCACCACCGCGCGCTACTACACGCCGTCCGGCCGCTCGATCCAGCGCGACTACGGCAACACCTCCTACGAAGACTATGTCTCGCCGCGCGACCGCAAGGCCTGCGACGTGGGCGACAGCGACGCCAAGCTCACCGACGCCGGCCGCAAGGTGCTGGGCGGCGACGGCATCACCCCCGACTATTGCGTCGAACCCGAGACGCTCTCGAAATTCGTCTCCAACCTGGTGTCGCGCGGCGTCTTCCGCGACGTCTCGAGCCACTACGTGGTGAAGGACGGCAACAGCACGCAGATCGCGGGCGCCGGCTCGCGCTCCAAGGTCGAGTCGGCCCGCATCACTGCCATCGCCAAGGAGTGGGAAGTGGACGACGCCGCCTTCCGCGACCTCGAAGAGGTGCTGAAGAAGCGGCAGATCGCGTTCGAGCCCGCGGACATCGAGCAGAACCGCGAAGCGCTGCGCCGCCAGATGCTCTACGAGGTGCTGCTGCAGACATACGGCGAGGGCCTGGCGCGCGAGCGCACGCTGGCGTTCGATCCGCAGGTGCAGAAAGCAGTCTCGCTGGTGTCGAAGGCGGCGCTGCTGCTGAAGGACCCCAAGCAATACATCGCCCAGGACACCACCTCGACGGTGGCGCTCCGCTAGAAGGGGTTGTGGCCCTCGCCGTCGGGGTCGATGTAGACCTCGGCGGCTTCGCGGGTGGTGCCGGCCGACGTCAGGCTGGTGAGCACCTGGTGGCCGATGCGGATGTTGTTGCCGGTGAAGCCGCCGGTCGAGTGGCGCGCGAAGTGCGGGTCGTAGACACGCACCTCATAGGCAGGCAGGCCCGCGGGCGGGTAGTTCACGGGCACGCCCAGTGCCGTGCCGCGCCAGATGAAGCCGGTGGCATCGCGCTGCAACGCGAACTCGGTGCCGGCGCGCGCCCAGCTGGCGAAGAAGACCACCGGGTCGTCGCACTTCGAAGCGTCGTTATTGCACCCGGCCTGCTGGCGGTACTCGATCGAGACCTTCACCAGCTGGGTTGTGGGGACGCTCGGCGGATCCTCGGGACCGGTGAGGTGGAAGTCGTAGCAGGACGCGCCCGAGACGGCCGCGAGCACCAGTGCGGACGAGATCACAATGCGGCGCCGGGAGCGCTGGAACGAGCCGGTCGACATCGTCGTTGATGCTACCATGGCCTTCCTCATGGCCTCTCCAACGCGAATACTCATCATCGATGACGACGAGCACATCCGCAAGGCGTTGAGCCAGCACCTGAGCGGCGCCGGCTATCGTGTGGTCACTGGCGGCTCGGTGGGAGAGGGCCTCAAAGCCTTCAGCGAACAGCGGCCGTCCGGGGTCATCCTCGACCTGAAACTGCCCGACGGCACCGGCATCGACGTGCTGCGCGAGCTGCAGCGGCTCGATCCCGGCATCCCGGTGGTCGTGGTTTCCGGACATGGCAATGTCAATGACGCAGTCGAGGCCATGAAAGTCGGCGCCAGCGAGTTCATCGAGAAGCCCATCCAGAAGGAACGCCTCCTGGGGGTGCTCGAACGGGCGCTCAACCCGCCGGCTCCGGGCGAGCGCTCCGGCGACGACCTGCTGGAGGGCGCCCGCTACGGCATGATTGGCCGCTCCGAGAGCATGCGGCGCGTCTACCAGCTGCTGGCGATGGCGGCCCCGACCAAGTGCCGGGTGTTCATCTCCGGCGAAAGCGGCACCGGCAAGGAGCTGATCGCAAAAGCGATCCACGCCCTGTCGCCGCGCCGCGACCACGCCTTCGTCGAGCTCAACTGCGCCGCGATGCCGGGCGAGCTCATCGAGAGCGAGATGTTCGGCCACATGAAGGGCGCCTTCACCGGCGCGCACGCCGACCGCAAGGGCAAGTTCGAGTCGGCGCACGCTGGCACCCTGTTCCTCGACGAGATCGGGGACATGAGCCTGCTGACCCAGGCGAAGCTGCTGCGGGTGCTGCAGGAAGGGCAGGTGACGCCGGTCGGGAGCAGCGAAAACCGGCCCGTGGACGTGCGCATACTGGCTGCCACCAGCAAGAACCTGAACGAAGAGATCGGCCGCGGCACTTTCCGCGAAGACCTCTACCACCGCATCAACGTGGTGACCATCGCCGTGCCGCCGCTGCGCGCGCGCCGCGAGGACATCCCGGACCTGGCCGAGCACTTCCTGCGCCTCGCGAGCGTCGAGAACGGCGTTCGTCCCAAGAAGCTCGCGCCGCGCGCGGTCGAGTACCTCGGCCAGCTGCCGTGGAAAGGCAACGTCCGCGAACTGCGCAACCTGATGGAACGGCTGGTGATCTTCGCGCCCGACGACGTCGTCTCGCACACCGACGTGATGGAGGCGCTCAACCTGCGTGAGGCCGTGCCCTCGCAGGACTCGGGGCCGGTGCCGCTGCGCGACGCGCGCGAGCGCTTCGAGCGCCAGTACATCCTCGATCGCCTCGCGGCCAACAAGGGCAACCTGATGATCACCGCCAAGGACCTCGGCATCGAGCGCACCAACCTGTACCGCAAGATGCGCCAGCTGCGCATTCCCTCGGGCAGCAGCAGGGACTGACCCGGCTACCGCCGCGCGCCGTCCTTCGGAGACAATCTCCGCTGCGGCGCAAGTTGCGCCGCAATCCCGAGGGTCCTCCTTGAAGAAAGCGCTCATCACCGGCATCACCGGCCAGGACGGCAGCTACCTGGCCGAGAACCTGCTCGCCAAGGGCTATGAGGTGCACGGCCTGGTGCGCCGCAGCTCGTCGTTCAACACCTGGCGCATCGATCCCATCCGCGACCAGCTGCAGCTCCATTATGGCGACCTGGTGGACGAGAACAGCCTGACGCGCATCATGGCGGCTGTCGGCCCTGACGAGATCTACAACCTCGCGGCCCAGAGCCACGTCAAGGTGTCGTTCGAGATGCCCGAGTACACAGCCGACGCCACCGGTTTCGGCGTGCTGCGGGTGCTCGACAGCGTCCGCAACCTCGGCCTCAAGGCGCGCGTCTACCAGGCCGGCTCCTCGGAGATGTTCGGCCTCGTCCAGCAGAACCCGCAGACCGAAGCCACGCCTTTCCACCCGCGTTCGCCGTACGGGGTCGCCAAGGTGTTCGGCCACTGGATCTGCGTCAACTACCGCGAGAGCTACGGGATGCACGTCTCGAACGGCATCCTCTTCAACCACGAGTCGCCGCGCCGCGGCGAGAACTTCGTCACCCGCAAGATCACGCTGGGGATCGCCGCCATCGTCCAGGGCCGAACGCAGGAGCTGCGCCTCGGCAACCTGGAGGCGAAACGCGACTGGGGCTTTGCCGGCGACTACGTCGAGGCGATGTGGCGCATGCTGCAGCAGGACCAGCCGGGGGACTACGTGATCGCGACCGGCGCCACCCACTCGGTGCAGGAGTTCGTCGCGGCGGCCTTCGACTGCGCCGGCCTCGACTGGAAGAAGCATGTGGTGATCGATCCGCGCTTCTTCCGGCCCGCCGAAGTCGACCTGCTGCTGGGCGACGCCTCGCACGCCCGCAAGGTGCTCGGCTGGGAGCCCACGGTCACGTTCGCGGCGCTGGTGAAGCTGATGGTCGAGGCCGACCTCAAGGGCCAGCGCCGCTAGGGGCGCGGCGGCCGTCTTCAGGCGGCCGAAGCGGCGATCAGCTCGTCGAGCTCCTGCTTCAGCCGCGGCAGGATCTCGTCGTAGGTGAACGCGCCTACGGTGACCGACTGCTTCTTCAGGTTCACGTGGGTGGGGCCGCACCACAGGCCGAGGTCGGCGTCGTCCGTCTCGCCAGGGCCGTTGACGCGGCAGCCCATCACCGCGATCGTCACGGCGTGCGCCTCGGCGTAGCGCGACATCTCCTTCACCGCCTCGGCGAGGTCCACGAATTTCTCGTTCTCGACTCGCGAACACGACGGGCAGGAGATGATGTTGAGCTTGTGGTCGTCGAACACGGGCACCGAGCGGAAGCGGCCGGCGGCGATGTCGGCGACGATCTGCCGGCCCACAGCGATCTCCTCGTGCTTGCGCGGGTTGGGGAGCGTCAGGCTCACGCGCAGGGTCTCGCCGATGCCGCGGCTCAACAGTTGTTCGAAAGCGACCCGCGTCTTGATGATGCCCTCGGGCGGGATGCCGGCCTCGGTGACGCCGAGGTGCAGCGGCACGTCGGGCCGAGCCGCCGCGAAACGGCGGTTGGCCTCGATGACCTTGCGCGGATGCGAATCCTTGAGGCTCACGACGTAGCGGGTGAACTGCAGGGCGTCGAGCATGTCGCAGTGCTCGAGCGCCGAGGCCACCATCGCCGCGACGTCGTCGCCGGGGAAGCGCGCCTTGATCTGCGGATCGACGCTGCCGCAGTTGACCCCGACGCGCAGCGCGCAGTCGTGGTCGCGCGCGATGCTGGCCAGGAACGCCACCTTCTCGGCCACGGGCTTCTGCTTTTCGTGGTGGTAGAGGTGGCCGGGGTTGTAGCGAATCTTGTCCACGTGCGGCGCCACCTGCGCGGCGAGCCGGTAGTTCTCCTGCAGGTCCACGACCAGGTTGGCGCTCGTCTGGGCGCGGATCCGCGCCAGCGCAGCCACGTCTTTCGGGTTGTCCACGGCGACTCGGACCACGTCGCCGCCGGCCAGGCGGATTTCCTCGGCCTGGGTCACGGTGGCGTCGATGTCCTGGGTGCGCGTGGCGCACATGCTCTGGACCGCAACGGGGTTCGAGCCGCCGACGGCGATCGTCCCGATCCGCACTTCGCGGGTGGTTTGCCGGTGCATCCTGGCCCCGATTTTACTCCGCCAGGCGGTTCAGGGCCTTTTCGCCCGCGCGCATCGAATACACGAGCACCGAGAGGTCGAGAACCACGACCGCGGCCAGGCAGGAAAAGATCAGCACGCGGTCGCCTGCCGCCAGGGCGATACCGCGGTGCAGGTGCCACAGGTAGACGGTCGACGGCCATGCCAGGAGGCCGATCTGCACGATCGTCAGCAGCACCGCCTGCACCATGAAGACGACGGCACCGTAGGAAGTCGCGACCTGCGCGGTGCTCTCGGCGTTGAAGCGCGGGTAGCGAGCGCCGAGCCCGAGGGCCAGCGCGACGAGCGCCAGCGTCAGGAAGAAGAGGGAAAACACGGCAAGGAGCTGCAGGAACGCTGCGACGCCGAGGAAGCGGTTGGACACGATCGTCAGCGTCTCGATGAGCACCAGGATCGGCACGACGGCAACCCAGAACTTGGTCCAGAGCACGGCGTGCATCGGCAGCGGCGACTTGCGCACCGTCCAGAAGGCGGCGCCTTCGGCCGACAGCGACGGAAACACGAAGCGCGCGGCGACCGCCGCCAGCACCAGCGAGGCGAGCGCCATGTTGAGGAAGGCGTAGGCGTTCTTCAGCACGCCCGCCATCCACGGCACGCGTGCCAGGTCGAGCGCCTTGAAGTTGAAGACGTAAACGACGACGAGCGCCAGGATCAGCAGCAGCTGCGACCACTGTGCGGTGTCGCGGAAGAAGACCTTCGCGTCCTTGGTGGCGACTGCGTGGCCGGCGACGCTGAGCGGCAGGCGCGCCATTACCGCTTCGATGAGCCCGAGCTTCTGGAAATGCGCCTTGCGCGCCTCCTGCGCCTTGCTCCAGCCGGCGAAATAGCAGCGGCCGTAGGCGATGCGCGCCGCGACCGACAGGCCGAGGGCCGACGTCCACAGCGCGCCGAGGTGGAAGAAGTCGAAGCGTCCCTGGAAGCCGGCGAACACCGCTTCGCTGGCCCAATAGGACGGTAGCAGCGGCGTGACCGGCGTCTGCAGGCCGCTGAAAAACGCCGTGATGTCGGGCAGCGCCTCGACGGTGAGGAGCTGTTCGGGCCGCAGCATCCGCAGCAACACCACCACCACGATGACGAACACGAAGCCGGTGAGCACCAGCAGGTCGCGCACGCGCCGCGCCGGAAACACGTTGACGAGCAGCAAGGCGATGAGGGCGCCGGCCGCCGACGGGATGAGGACGAAGGACGGCACGGCGAGCAGCACCGACGCGTAATACCGCCAGCTGCCGCAGGCCGCGGCGCCGATCCCGAGGAGCGACGGGATCACGAATGCAACGACCATCCAGGATGCCTGCGTCGCTGCCTTGCACAAGCGCGCGTAGAAGAAACGCGCCGGCTGCAGAGGTGCCGCCAGCAGGTAGCGCAGGTCTTCGGCGAGGAAGAAGGACGCGAGGCTCGTGACGATGGCGCTGAACACGATGAAGGACAGGAACGTGAGGAACAGCCACGACAGCCCCATACGCACGAGGTGCGAGCCCAGCTCCTCGTAGCCAAGCGCCTGCCAGGTGAGCCAGAAGAACGCCGCGAACAAGACTCCGGTGACGAGAAGCGCCAGTGCCGCGAACACGAGACTGCGGGCGGCATCGCCGGGCTGGCGGCGCCGGGCGCGGTTGCGGGCCGACCAGAAAGAGGGGAGCAGCAGGTACGGAAAAGCCGCCGCCATTAGTCGGCTATCTCCTGGAAGCCAGCTCCACCGGTCAGGCGCAGGAAGATCGAGGTCAGCTTCTCGGTTTCGCCGCTGCCGTTGCCGCCAGCCCCGGCAGCGGCGCGAATTTCGGCCACCGTGCCGCGGGCGATGATCCGGCCGCCCTGGATGATGGCAATTCGGTCGCACATCTCCTCGGCAACCTCGAGCGTGTGGGTGCTCATCAGGATCGCGACGCCGTCGGCCGCCATCTGGCGCAGCACGTCCTTGATGAGGCGCGCGCCGCGCGGGTCGAGCCCGACCATCGGCTCGTCGATCAGCACCGCGCGCGGCCGGTGGAGGAACGCGGCGCACATCACGAGCCGCTGCTTCATGCCGTGAGAGAAGCTCTCGATCAGCTCGTCGCGCCACCGGGTCAACTCGAACAGCGCCGTCAGCTCGCGCGAGCGTGCCTCGAGCGCATCGCCCGCGAGGCCGTGCAGCCCGGCGTGGAAGGTCAGGAACTCGGCGGCGGTCAGCTTCTCGTAGACGTAGGGCCGGTCGGGGATGAAGCCGAGCGCCGCCTTCGCGAGTTCGGGTGCGCGCGCCATGTCGTGGCCGGCGACGCTCACCGTGCCGGCCGTCGGCTGCAGCAGGCCGGCGATGATGCGGATGAGCGTCGTCTTGCCGGCGCCGTTCGGCCCGAGGAAACCGTGGATCTCGCCGCCCTGCACGTCCAGGCTGACGCCGTCGACAGCCGTGAACGCGCCGTAGCGCTTGCTGACGGCGTCCACCTGAATCGTGCCGGCCACCTATTGCGCCCAGCAGGCCGCGCGGTCGCGGCCCGGGAGAGCGAAGTCTAGGAGCGCCGGCGCGGCCGCCTCCTGCAAGTCCCTGCCGACGAGGATGGGCTGGGCACCGGGCTGCAACTGCACATCGAGAATGCCGATGCGCAGCTTGCCGAGCGCCGGCAGCAGCGCCGCCTGCTGCTCGAGGCCGCCGCGCACCAGGCGCAGGTGTGTGGCGTCGGCGGGATACTGGTCGAGGGTCGGGTCCACCGGGACGAAACGCCCGCGGCCCGCAGCGCCGCCGTCACGGACGAAGACCTCGGGCCACGCGTGATAGTAGAAGGCGCCGTGGACGTAGACGACGCCGATCGCCACGCGCGCCGCGAGGTCGCTGGCGCGTGCCAGCGCCACGAACAGGGCGGTGTGCTCGTTGCAGTCGCCGACCCGGGTGCGCATCACCTCGAGCGCCGAGGGAATGCCGACCGTCGGCCGCTTCTGCAGGAACGAGGCGACGAACCGCACCAGCCGCTGGGTCTTGTCGGCATCGGTGGTTGCGTTGCCGATCGCCTTTGCGGCTGCCGCGACGATCTCGGGCGCGTCGCTTTCGATGAGGGGTTCGGGCCCACGATCCGCGGCCGTGGGCGAGGCTTCGGTTTCGCCCGAAGGGGCAGCGCGCAGCGTGCCATCGGGAGCCGTGGCCCGGCGAATGACCACTTCGCCGTCGCGCACGGCCTGGCCCGCGCCGCGTAGCGCCGGCGAGTCGAGGTCGAAGCCCGATACGCGCAGGCGCAGCGCGTCGATGGTGCGCGCGTCGTCGATGCGCCGCGCCGGCTGCGGCACCACGGCCGCCGTTTCCAGCAGTTCACCGTTGCCGCGGCCCGGCAGGCCGGGCGCCAGCGCGCGCTCGCGCGTTTCCTTCACCACGAGCAGTCCGGTCGGGCTCTCCTCGCGCACCGTCTCGCCGAGTTCGGTGACCCAGGAGGTGGATTCGATGCCGGAAAAGCGGCTCGCCAGGCGAAACACGGGAATCGGGCGCCCCGCGGCGGTCACCACGTCGCGCGTCTCGACCGTGACGTCCATCTTCTGGTTGCGCAAGGTCGCCGGATCGAAGACCTCGAACGCGTAGGTCTTGCCGACGACCAGCGTCGCGGCAGCGAGCTGGCGCGCGAGGTTCAGCGACAGTGCAGGAGGCGCCGCCAGCTCCTTCGTGAGCGTGCGGCTGCCCGCCGCCGACGTGAGCGATAGCGACAAGGTGTGGCCCGAGACGGTGCCGGCAACCTCCATCGGTCCGGTGCCGGGATCGAGCGAGAAGCGGAAGCTCTTCAGGTTGAAGCGCGCGTCGACGAGCGCGCGCGTCCGCAGCCGGGCGCCGGCCTGCGTGCCGAGCAGGTTCATCGTCAGCTGGCCGTCCTCCTGCAGCTCGAGGCCGCCGTCCTTCGGCACCGACTGCGTCACCATGAAGCCGATCTTGTCGCCCTTGAAGTAGACCGACTTCCATTGCGCGCCACCGCCATACGCGGCGAGTTCACTCGACAGGGAGGCGCTGCTGTCGTGGAAGAAGGTGCGGGCCACCAGCACGCCCATCTGCACCACCCATGCGCAGAGGATTGCCGCGGTGGCGAAGCGCGCGGCCGGCCGCGGCACCGAGAGCGCCGCGGCGATCCGCCCGGCGAGCGAGGGGGACATGTGGTCCCCGGGATTATAGGGGCCAACCGTTAGACTGCCCGGAACGTGACCGGGACGCTCACACTCTCGCCGCTGTGGTCCTTGCCCTTCCTCCTGATGCTTGGCGCCATCGCGGTGCTGCCGTTGCTGGCGCCGCGCTTCTGGGAAAAGAACACGCGCAAGGCGCTGGTCGCGGCGGTGCTGGCGCTGCCGGTGCTGCTCCTCTATTGGCGCCTTGACGCCGGGGCGCTGCTGCACTCGGCCCGCGATTACGTCTCGTTCATCGTCCTGCTGGGCGGGCTCTACGTCGTGGCCGGCTCGCTGCGCCTGCGCGGCGACCTGCGCGCGACGCCCTTCGTCAACAGCGCGTTCCTGGCGGCGGGCGCCGTGCTGGCCTCGTTCGTCGGCACCACCGGTGCCGCGATGCTGCTGATCCGTCCGCTGCTCGAAACGAACGCGGAACGCCGGCGCGTCGCGCATACCGTGGTGTTCTTCATCCTGCTGGTCGCGAACGCGGGCGGCTGCCTGACGCCGCTCGGCGATCCACCGCTCTTCCTCGGCTATCTCGCCGGCGTGCCGTTCGCGTGGACGTTCCGCCTGTGGCCCGCGTGGCTCCTGGCGTGCGCGTTCCTGCTCGCTGTGCATCACGGCTGGGACCGGCGGGCCTACAGTCGCGAGGCTCCGGAAGACCGCGCCCGCGACAACCGCGCGCGCCGTCCGCTGCGCCTCGAGGGCGGTCTCTCGTTGTTGTGGCTGGCCGGAATCGTGCTGTCGGTCGCCTTCCTTCATGCACCGTGGCGCGAAGCCATGATCGCGGCGCTTGCGGCTGCGGCCTGGATTGCCACCCCCGCGGAGCGGCGCGCGGCCAATCGCTTCACGTTCCAGCCGCTCGTCGAAGTCTCAGCACTTTTCGCCGGCATCTTCATCACCATGCTGCCGGCGCTCGACTGGCTGCGCGCATCGGCTCCGTCTCTGGGCCTCACGACGCCGCGCGGCTTCTTCTGGGGCACCGGGATCGTGTCGTCGGTCCTCGACAACGCGCCCACCTACCTCGCGTTCCTGGCCGCGGGCCAGGGGCTGCACCTGCCGAACGAGGTGGCGGGCGTGAGTCACTCGGTGCTCGCGGGGATCAGCCTCGGCGCCGTCTTCATGGGAGCCAACACCTACATCGGCAACGGGCCCAACCTGATGGTGAAGGCGATCGCCGAGGAGCGAGGCATCGCGATGCCCGGCTTCTTCGCGTACGTGGCGATCGCCGTGCCGGTGATGCTGCCGGTCTATCTGGCCACGGCTTTCTGGCTCCTGCCATGAGCGCAGGCTCGGTTTCGTTCGTCCTGGTGCGGCCGGCACGCGCGCAGAACATCGCGAGCGCCGCCCGCGCTCTCGCCAACATGGGTTTCTCGCAGCTCACGCTGGTGCACCCGCCCGACGATCTCGACGCAGAGGGAAGCCGCGGCGCCGCATACGGCGCCTGGGACGTCCTCGAGCGCGCGCGCCGCGTCGATTCACTCGCGGCAGCGGTGGGCGGCGCCACCTGGGTGGTCGCGACGTCCGGAAAGATGTCGACCGACGCGGTGCTGACACCGCGCGAGCTGGGCGCGGCAGCGGCGCCGCGGCTTGGCGGTGGCACCGAGCGGCTGGCCGTCGTCTTCGGTCCGGAGCGCACCGGTTTGCGCAACGACGAGCTGGCGTTGTGCCATGACGCCGTGCGCATTCCCGCGAATGCCGTGCAGCCGTCGCTGAACCTCGCCCAGGCCGTGCTGGTCGTGGCCTACGAGCTGTCGCAGGCGCTTGCCGCCCCTGCGGCCGCAGCGGCAGTCACGGATCGTCCGACGACGGCGGACATGGAAGCCGTGCTCTCACAATGGCGCGCGGCGCTCGAACGAGTGGGCTACCTGCGAGAGGACTCCCCGGGCCGGCTGCTTGCCGAGCTGCGCCGCCTGCTGGCGCGCAGCGCTGCCACGCCGCGAGAGCTGAACCTGCTGCGGGGGATCGCGCGCCAGATCACATGGGCGGCAGAGAACACTTCAAATCCGCGCGGGCGGCAGCGATAATCGGGCCACCACCATGAGCCTCGACAAGATGCTGCGCGCAGCCCGCCGTGCCGGCGGATCCGAGGTCCGGCTGATCCCGGGCCGCCGCACCGTGGTCATCACCGCCACGGGTGAAGGCGAGATCCCCGGCCCGGTGCACACACCGATATCGATCGCGGAACTCGTTGCTCCGCACCTCACCCAGCCGGTGCGACAGGCCCTGACCGCAGGCTCGGCCGACTGGTGGCTGACGGTCGAGTCGATCGGCCAGATCTTCGCGGAAGCCAAGCAGGAGGCCGCCGGCGCGACCTTCGCCTTCACCTTTGGTCCGAGCAGCGCGCCCGCTTCCGCGGCGGTCGACATCCCCGACCCCTCGGTGGCAGAGCGCGGCGGTGCCGCCCCCGCCGGCGTCGAGCCGCCGCCAACGGCGCCAGCCGGGCCGCAGAAGACGGTGGTGGCGCCGAGGATCCAGGCCGGCAACGGCCCCGAGATCGAGGGCTTGCTCCGCATGCTCGTGGACCTGAAAGCATCCGACCTGCACCTGACCGTCGGCGCCCAGCCCAACGTCCGCCTCGACGGCGACATGCGGGCACTCGACGGCCACGCCGTGCTGACGCCCGAGGAAACGAAGCGGCTGCTGTGGCCGATCGTGCCGCCGCGCAACCGCGAGGAGTTCGAGCGCCGCAAGGACACCGACTTCGCTCATGAAATTCCGGGCGTGGCGCGCTACCGCTGCAACGTCTTCGTGGACCGCAAGGGCATGGGCGGCGTGTTCCGGCTGATCCCGAGCAAGATCATGACCGCCGAGGAGATGGGACTCTCCAAGGAACTCCTCGAGTTGTGCCACCTGCCAAAGGGGCTGGTGCTCGTGACCGGCCCGACCGGCTCGGGCAAGTCGACGACGCTCGCGGCGATGGTCGACTACGTCAACCGCACCCGCACCGATCACATCATCACCATCGAGGATCCGATCGAGTTCGTCCACGAGAACAACCAGTGCCTGGTCAACCAGCGCCAGGTGGGCGAGCACACCGAGTCGTTCCAGGGTGCGCTGCGCGCCGCCTTGCGCGAGGACCCCGACATCATCCTGGTGGGCGAGCTGCGCGACCTCGAGACCATCGCGATCGCAATCGAGACCGCTGAAACCGGGCACCTGGTGTTCGGCACCCTGCACACCTCGTCGGCGCCGTCCACGGTCGATCGCGTCATCGACCAGTTTCCCGCCGACCGGCAGTCGCAGATCCGGGTCATGCTGGCCGAGAGCCTCAAGGGCGTCGTCAGCCAGGTGCTTTGCAAGAAGGTGGGCGGCGGGCGCGTGCCGGCGCTCGAGATCCTCATCGGCACGCCGCCGGTCGCGAACCTGATCCGCGAAGCCAAGACGTTCCAGATCGCGTCCACCATGCAGACCGGCAAGCGCTACGGCATGTGCCAGCTGAACGACGCGCTCTTCGACCTGGTCAAGCGCAAGCTGGTGCTGCCGCAGGAAGCGTGGGCCAAGTCCACCGACAAGACGTCGTTGCTCGCGACGTTCCGCAAGAACAACATCGAGACGCCGTGGGCAACGAGCAGCGACACGGCGCCCGCCGCAGCGGCGGCGCCGGTCGCCTGAGCGGCGTGCGCAGCGTCCACCGCATCGCCTCGCCGGATGCGGTCACGGGTGCGGCGCTCAACCACGCGGCGCGCAGCCTCGACGCCGGCGGCTGCATCGTCTATCCGACCGACACGCTGTACGCGATCGGCTGCCGCGCGGCCGACGGCGCGGCCGCGGCGCGGGTGCGGCTCGCCAAGGGCCGCGACGACGGCAAGCCGCTGCCGCTCATCGCCGGATCGCTCGCCCAGGCGGCGAGCCTCTCGAACGCCCTCGAAGGCGGCGCCGCGCTGCAGCTGGCACGGCTCTTCTGGCCGGGTCCGCTCACCCTGGTGCTGCCGCTCACCGCCGACCTTCCGTTCGACGTGACCGCCGGCCGCGACACCGTCGCCGTGCGGGTTCCGGCCGCTGCCTTCGCCCGCGCGCTGTGCGAACGCACCGGGCCGCTCGTGTCGACTTCGGCGAATCGCAGCGGCATGCCGGCGCCGCGCAGTTTCGCCGCCGCCGCCGCCGCGGTGGGCGAGTACGCCGAGGTCCTGATCGACGCCGGTGCCTTGTTCGGCGAAGCCTCGACGATCGTCGACATGACCGCGCAGCCGGCACTCGTGCGCGCCGGCGCGGTCGCATGGCGCGACGTGCAGCGGGCACTTTGATCGCGGCTCTTTGCTACACTCGAAGCCGTCCTCAGTGAACCACGAACGCGCCCTGCTCGTCGGCCTCGCCATCGGCGGCCCCTCCGCCCGCTCCCGTGCCGAAGGCTCACTCGAGGAACTGGCGCTGCTCGCCGAGAGCGCCGGCGCGGAAGTGGCTGGCAGCACCTACCAGGAGCGCGCGAGCCGCGATCCCGCAACGCTCGTCGGGCGCGGCAAGGTGGCGCAGATCGCCGCCCTGTGCGAGCAACTCGGCGCCAACCTGGTGCTGTTCGACGAGGATCTGACGCCGGCGCAGCAGCGCAACGTGGAGAAGGTGGTGGAGCGCAAGACGCTCGACCGCACCCAGCTGATCCTCGACATCTTCGCGAAACGCGCGCGCACCCTGGAAGGCCGGCTGCAGGTGGAGCTGGCGCAGCTCGACTACTTGCTGCCGCGGCTCGCGGGCCGCGGCATCGAGCTGTCGCGGCTGGGCGGCGGCATCGGTACCAGGGGGCCCGGCGAGACCAAGCTCGAGACCGACCGCCGGCGGATCCGCGAGCGGATGTCGAAGGTGCGCCGCGACATCGAGCACGTGCGCCGCGAGCGCCGCACGCGCCGCACGGCCCGTGCCCGCAAGGGGGCGCCGATCGTGGCGCTCGTGGGCTACACCAACGCCGGCAAGTCCACGCTCTTCAACGCGCTCACCCAGGCGCGCACCGCGGTCTCGAGCCAGGTGTTCATGACCCTCGACCCGCTGGTGCGGCGCGCGCGCCTCGGCGACGGCCGCGACCTGCTGATGGTGGACACTGTCGGCTTCATCCAGAAGCTGCCGCACTCGCTGGTCGCGGCGTTTCGCGCCACTCTCGAGGAAGTCACCGACGCCGACCTGATGCTGCACGTGGCCGATGCCGCCGCCGCCGACCGCGATGCCCGGCTTGCCGCGGTTGACGCAGTGCTCGCCGAGATCGGCGGCTCCGAGCGTGAGCTGCTCCTCGTCTTCAACAAATGCGATGGGCTGAGCACGGCGGAGCGGCTCTCACTGCAGCAGGCCTATCCCGGCTCGGTGCTGGTCTCGGCGCTCACCGGTCTCGGCCTGAAGACGCTCGGCGAGGCGATGGCGCTGCGGCTTTGCCTGGGCCTGCGGCCGGTGCGACTGCGCTTCCATTCGAGCGAAGGCCAGAAGATCGCCTCGGTCTACCGGGCGGGGAAAGTGAATTCGGTTGCGGCCGAAGGCGACGCGCTGGTGCTCGAAGCCGAACTGCCCGAGCGCTCCATTGGCCGTTTCTCGGGAAACGTCGAATGAAAGCCGCTGCTCCGGCCGTGCGACTTGCCTGGTGCCTGCTACTGCTCACCGCCGCCGGGTGCGCCCCCAGGGCGGCGCCGCGCGGACCGGCCAATTTTCCGAAGGAAGACGACTACGAGCGGCCGAGCGTCTCCGGCCTGAACGAGAAGCAGGCCGCGGTCCTGAGCGACGCCTGGGCCGCCATCGGCGTCGGCGACACCGCTGCCGCAATACAGTCGCTCGGCGCCGCGCTGCGCAAGGATCCGAACGCAGTCAGCCTGCGCACCGCGCTCGGTTATGCCTACCTGCGCGCCGGCCGCACCGCCGACGCCAAGGCCGAGTTCGACGCGGTGCTCGCGCGCGATTCCGCCCAACGCGCGGCGCTCGTTGGCGCCGCCACCAGCGCGCGCAAGCTGGGCAAGGTCGAGGAAGCGCTGGCGCTCTACCGCTCCGCGCGCAACGGCGTCGGCGTCGATAGTCCGATGCTCGACCGGCGCATCGCCGAGCTGAGCGCGGCACGCGCCGACAGCCTGGTGGCGGATGCCCGCCGGCTGCGCGGCAGCAACGACCTCGAGGCGGCGCTCGCCGCATACGCGCGGGCCCTCGAGGCGGCACCCGGGCTCGTCGGTTTGCGCCTCGAATGGGCCGACGTGCTGATCGAGCTGGGGCGGCGCGACGACGCCGTGCGGCTTCTGCAGCAAAGCGACCCGACCGATCGCGGTTCACGCCTGTACCTGGCGCAGCTCTTCGCCGAGGAAGGCAACGTCGCCGAGGCCGCGACACTTTTGGAGGCGTTGCACCAGGCATTGCCGGCGGATGCCGAGGTTGCGGAGCGCCTCGCGGAACTGCGCCGCTCGCGCACCGAGGCCGCGGTTCCCGACGAGGTCCGGGACATTGCGGCCGCGCAATGGGCGACGCGCGCCGACCTTGCGGCGCTCCTGGTCGCTACCGTCCCGGAGATGGCCGAGAGTGCGTCGCAGCCGCCGCCGGTGGCAACCGACATCGAAGGGTTGTGGGGGCGCGAGTACATCCTGAAGGCGCTGTCGCTGGGCCTGATGGAGACCTATCCGAACCACACGTTCCAGCCCGACGCGACCATCCGGCGCGGCGACCTCGGCCACGCCCTCGGGCGCGCGCTCGCGCGGCTCGGCGTGGCGGCACCCGCGACGCCGCCGGCGATGAAGGACGTGACACCGAACAACCGCCTCTATCCGGAGATCGCCGCCGCGGTCGCCGCTGGCCTGCTGCCGCTCAACGCGGAGGGCGCCTTCGAAGCGTGGCGGCCGGTCACCGGCGCCGAAGCGGTGCGCGCCGTCGCGGCCCTCACCGCGCGCCTGCATCGCCCGTAGGCCTTTCGAAAACCCGAAAAACCGGTGAGCGCCGTCACAAACGCCGCGGGCTTGCGGTACCATTCCGGGTCAAAGACGCCCTAGCGCCATTTTGGAGAGCCATTAAATGGATGTTCGAGAGCTGCTGCGAAGCGTGCCCATCTTCTCGGATGTGGAAGACCCCGGCATCGAAACCCTGACGAGGGTCGTGGCCCGCAAGGTCTACCCGAAGGACGGCGTCGTATTCTTCGAGAACGAGGCGGGCGACACCCTCTTCATGATCCTGACCGGACGCATCAAGGTCACGATCCTGGGCGACGACGGCCGCGAGATCATCCTCACCGTGCTCGGCCCCGGCGACTTCTTCGGCGAGATGTCGCTGCTCGACAACGAGCCGCGCTCGGCGACGGCAATCGCGACCGAAGAGACGGAGCTCGTGTCCCTGCAGCGCGCCGACTTCGAGACGGTGCTGTCCGACAACAAGGAAATAGCCCTCGGCCTGATCCGCATCCTGACCCAGCGCCTGCGCCGCGCCGATCAGCAGATCGAGACGCTGGCGCTCCTCGACGTCTACGGCCGCGTCGCACGCCTCATCGTCGACCTGGCGAAGGAAGAAGGCCGCCGGCTGAAGGACGGTCGCGTCGCCTTCCGCCGCGCCACGCACCAGGAGATCGCGAACCGCATCGGCACTACCCGGGAAACCGTGACGCGCATCCTCAAGGACCTGGAGCGCGCCGGCCGCATCAAGGTGGAAGGCAGGGAGCTGGTGGTGCCCGCCGACTACGAGAAGGTGTTCGACGAGGGCACCAGCCGCTAGCGGCCGCCGCGATACTCGCTGAGCCGGTTGTAGAGCGTCTTGACGCTGATCTTCAGGATCTCGGCGGCGCGCTTCTTGTCGCCGCCGAGCTGCTGCAGGGTCGCCTCGATCAGCCGGCGTTCGGCCTCGGCGATCGAGGTGCCGACCTTGAAGTTCAGGAGCCCGCCGCCATGCGACTCGCTTGCGTGCAGCGGCAGCGAGTCGACCCCGATCTCGTCCTCCGCGAGTATGAAGGCGCGGTGCACCACGTTCTTCAGCTCGCGCACGTTTCCGGGCCACGCCTGGCGCTGCAGCCTCTCGACCGCGGCCGGGCTGAAGCGTTTGGCGGTGCCCTCGTCGCGGTTGAAGGTCTTGAGGAAGTGTTCCGCCAGCAAGGGGATGTCTTCGCGCCGTTCGCTCAGCTGCGGCAGCCTGATGGGGAACACGTTGAGGCGATAGAGCAGGTCCTCGCGCAGTGTGCCCGCCGCCATTGCCTGCTCGGGGTGGCGGTTGGTGGCGGCGATCACCCGCACGTCCACCTTCAGGGCCTCGGTGCCGCCGACACGTGTCACCAGCGAGGTCTCGAGGACCCGCAGCAGCTTGACCTGCAGCTCCATCGGCATTTCGGTGATCTCGTCGAGGAACAAGGTGCCGCGGTTCGCCTGTTCGAAATAGCCGCGGTGGACGCGGTCGGCGCCCGTGAAGCTGCCGCGCTCGTGGCCGAAGATCTCGCTTTCGATGAGGGTGGGCGAGACGGCGCCGCAGTTGACCGGCACGAACGGCTCCTTGGCGCGCCGCGACAGCTGGTGCACCGTCTGCGCCACCAGCTCCTTGCCGGTGCCGGTCTCGCCGGTGATCAGGATCGTGGCATCGGTCTTCGCCACCCGGCCGATGAGGTCGAACGCCTTGTGCATGGCGGGCGCCGCGCCGATCATCGAACCGAAGCGACCGAGGTTGCGCAGTTCGCCGCGCAGCGTGCCGATCTCGCGCTTCAGGTCCTGGGTGCGCAAGACGTTGGCAAGCGTCATCTTCAGGCGCGGCAGGTCGACGGGCTTCGTCAGGTAGTCGGCGACGCCCAGACGCACGGCTTCGACCGCGGTTTCGACGCTGGCCTCACCCGTGATCAGCACCGTTTCGGGAATCGATTCCATCTCCTGGAGCAACTCGATGCCGCTGCCATCGGGGAGGTTCAGGTCGACGAGCAGGATATCGGGAACGCCGCTGGCGATTTCGAGGCGCCCGCCTGCGAGCGAGTTCGCCGTCGCCACCTCGAAGCCCTGGCTGCGAATGACCTCGGCGAGGCCGGCCTGGAAATCGAGGTCGTCGTCGACGAGCAGCGCGCGCGGCATCACCATGCCGCGATGCCCGCGGCCGAGGAAGGGAACATGTCGTTGGACTCCTGTGTGCCTGTTCGAAATTGCAAGCGACGGGCCAGTACCGTTTCGGCCCAGGCAGCACGATTCTGGGCGCGGCCCAAGCACAATTGTAGAGTTTTCACGCTACCTGCGGGTCAAAAGCTCCAAACAATGCCGCCCACGGGCGCTTGCGACCGGCACGCGTGTTGCACCTGCACCGGCGAGCCGGCGACCTGGCTTCCCAGGATCACTGCCGCGCACGGAGGCTTTCATGCTCTGGACCATCTTCGTCATCCTCATCGTGTTGTGGCTGCTGGGTATGGTCAGTTCGTACACCCTCGGCGGCTTCATCCACATCCTGCTGCTGCTCGCGATCGCGGTGGTCCTCATCAACGTCATCCAGGGCAGACGGCCGCTGTAAGCGGCTAAAATCGGGCTCATGCCTGGAGAATTCGCCGCCGATGTGGCGGCCATCCGTAAGCGCGCCCGGCAGCACATCGAACAGGGCGCGGTCACCGGGGCTTACAAGGGCAATCTAAAGGTTGTCCTGCAGCTCCTCAACGAGGCGCTCGCGACGGAGATAGTCTGCGTGCTCCGCTACAAGCGCCATCACTATGTCGCGAAGGGCATCCACGCGTCGTCGGTGGCCGCCGAGTTCCTCGCCCACGCGGGCGAGGAGCAGGGCCACGCCGACCAGATCGCCGCGCGCATCACCCAGCTCGGCGGCGAGCCCGACTTCGCTCCCGACACTCTCACCAAGCGCTCGCACTCCGAATACGTCACCTCCGACAGCCTGATCGAGATGATCCGCGAGAACCTCATCGCCGAGCGCATCGCGATCGAGTCGTACTCGGAAATGATCCGCTACATCGGCGATTCCGATCCCACCACCCGCACCATGCTCGAAGGCATCCTTGCGGTCGAGGAGGAGCACGCCGAAGACATGGTGTCGCTGCTCGCCAGCATGGGCGACAAGCAGAAGAAGGAGAAGTAGCCGCCTTCGCCCGCGCTCGCCGTCACACCGGCGAGGCGGGCACTCCCAGCCGGATCTTCACCAGACGAGTGCGCTGCCCGGCGCCGCCGGAACTCAGCGGAATGGCGGCGGGATCGACGTTCTCGCCGTCCAGCGTCGCCTCGGCAACGCCGCGGCACAGCGAGTCGGGGTTCGTCACCTCGATCTCGTAGAGCGTGCCGTCCACCCGCCACTTCATCGAGAATCCGGGCCAGACGGACGGTATGCAAGGGTCGAGCGTGAAGGTGTCGCCGCGCCGCCGCAAACCGAGGATTTCCTCTGTGCCGATGCGGTAGGCCCAGCCGGCCGAACCCGTGTACCAGGTCCAGCCGCCGCGGCCGCCCTGGTCGGCGAGCGCGTAGACGTCGCCGGCGATGACGTACGGCTCGACCTTGTAGCGGTCGGCCTCGGCGCGGGTGCGCGCATGGTTGACGGGGTTCACCATGTGGAACATCTCCATCGCTTCGTCGCCGCTGCCGAGGCGGGCGAGCGCCAGGATGACCCAGAGTGCCGCGTGCGTGTACTGGCCGCCGTTCTCGCGCACCCCCGGCGGATAGGCCGCGATGTAGCCGGGGTCGTGCACCGGCGCCTCGAATGGCGGCTCCAGCAGCAGGATGAGGGATGCCGCGCGCTGGATGAGGCGGGTGCGCACCGCGTCCATCGCACGTTCGGCGCGCTGGCGCGGCGCGATGCCGGAGATCACCGACCACGACTGGGCGATCGAGTCGATGCGGCACTGCTCCGCCTGCTTGGTGCCGAGCGGCGTGCCGTCGTCGAAGTACGCCCTGCGATACCACTCGCCGTCCCAGGCGTGCTCCATCATGTCGCCGAGGCGCGCGGCCTCGGCCCGGTAGCGAGCACCGCGCGGCTCGTCGCCGCGCACGTCGCAAATGGGCGCAAACGTGCGCAGCAGGCTTGCCAGGAACCAGCCCACCCAGACGCTCTCGCCGCGGCCTTCCTCGCCGACGCGGTTCATGCCGTCGTTCCAGTCGCCGCTGCCCATGAGCGGCAGTCCGTGCGGGCCCACTGTGAGCGCCTTGTCGATGGCACGCAGGCAATGCTCGAAGACGCTCGCCTCCTCTTTCGCGGGCGACGCCGGCCGGTACGCCTCCTGCTCGCCGGGTGCGAGCAGCTCCCCCTGCAGGAAGGGGACACTCTCGTCCAGCAGCGCGGAATCGCCGGTGGCAGCGACGTAGTGCGCCGCAGCGTACGGCAGCCAAAGCAGGTCGTCCGAGCAGCGGGTGCGGGTTCCGCGGCCGGTGTGCGGATGCCACCAGTGCTGCACGTCACCCTCGCGAAACTGGCGCGCTGCCGCGGTCAGCACCTGCCCGCGCAGCATCTCCGGGCGCACCAATGTTAGCGCCAGCGAATCCTGCAGCTGGTCACGGAAGCCGAAGGCACCGCCCGGCTGGTAGTAGCCGGAGCGCGTGAACAGGCGGCAGGCAACGGTCTGGTAGAGGAACCACCGGTTCACGACCATGTCGAACGAGTCGTCCGGTGTCGCCACCTCGATGGCGCCCAGCAGGCCGTCCCAGTGCGCGTTCCCGGCGGCCCGCGCGGCGCCCGCGGCGTCGAGCGACGTGTGCTCCCGCACCAGGCGCAGCGCCTGCTCGCGGTCCTGCGCCTGGCCGATCGCGAACACAACACTGCGGGTCTCGCCGGGCGCCAGATCGATGCGCACCTGCAGCGCGGCGCACGGGTCGAGGCCGGCGCCGAAGCGGCCGGCGAGGACGTGGCGGCGCAGCGCGGCCGGCCGGTGCGGCGCCTGATTGCGGCCGACGAATTCGGTGCGATCGCCGGTGGCGGACGCCGGCCGCTCGCTCGCCACCAGGAACGCGGTGCGGCCGGGAAATTCCGAAGTGAAGGGATTGGTCGCGAGCACCGCGGCCGTCTCCTCGTCGAACTCCGTGACGACGTAATCCTCGGTGTCGGCGCGCGGCTGGCCGAGCACCCATTCGGCATAGGCGAACGCGCACAACCGGCGCGGCGCGTCGCCATTGTTGCGCACCGTGAGCACGCTGTACTTGACCGGCTCACGCGGCGCCACGAACACCGACAGCTCGTGCTCGATGCCGTCGCGTTCGTGCGCGAAGGTGGTGTAGCCGGCGCCATGGCGGCAGAGGTAGCGCCCGGCAACGCTGCCGCGCGCACTCGAGGCTGGCACCGCGCCCCAGACCGTGCGCCGCTCCTCGTCGCGCAGGAAGAAGAGCTCGCCGCTCGGGTCGAGGACGGCGTCGTTGGCGAAGCGCGTCAGGCGGTTCTCGCGGCTGTTCTCACTCCAGGTGAAGGTGGCGCCCGACGCGGAGACTATGGTGCCGAAGCCGGGGTTCGCGAGGACGTTCACCCACGGCAGCGGCGTGTCGCCCTCGCCCTCCGTCACCACCACGTACTCGCGGCCGTCGTTGCTGAAGCCGCCGTAGCCGTTGTCGAAGCGCAGCCGCGGCCGTTGCTGGCGCGCACCCGCGGCGGCCGGCGCGTCGCTGACGTCGAACTCCTCGAGCGGCGCTTCCGCGGCCACCGGGCGGTCGAGCTGGCTCGCGAGGTCGCCGCGTTCGCCGTTCAGCACCACGCGCGCGACTGCCGCGAGCAGCTGGCGTTCGGCGGGCGGCAGGCTCTCGCCGCGCAGCAGGTAAGCGCCGCCGGGACGGTCCTTGTACGAGGTCCATGGGCCGCTTTCGAGCAACGTCGCGAGCTGCTGGTGCATCTCGTCGCGGTAGCTCGCCGGGTGCTCGTTCAGGATCACGAGGTCGGCGCTCCAACCCTTGAGGCGCCAGTACTCCTGCGCCTGCAGGCACTGGCGCACGAGCGGCAGGTCGTCCTCCTCGACCACGCGCACCAGCAGGATCGGCAGGTCGCCGGAGATGCCGTGCGGCCACAGGCCGGCCTGGCCGAGCTGGTTCTGCGCCCGCTCGCGCGCCGAGGCGCGCAGCGAGGAGTCGAGGTAGAGGGTGCGCGACGCGAGGCGGTCGTAGAGCTGCGCCTCGTCGCCCGAGATGCCGAGGTGGCGCAGCGTCATCTGCGCCTGCGTGTAGGCGAGGGCCAGCACCCGCGCGGCCGCCGCCGGGTCGTTGTACTTCTGCGCGAGGCCGTTCGCGACATCGCGGTCGTGGGTGAGGCCCATCGCGAAGCTGAGGCGCGCGCGGCTGCGCGGTCCGAGACGCAGCCGGTGCCGCAGGCTGACGATCGGGTCGAGCACGGCGCCGGTTGTGCCGGTCAAAGGCCGTCCGCCGAGCGCCTGAGCTTCGTGCAGCTCGCGGCTGCGGCCGAGGAATTTCGCGCGGTCGGTCTCCCATTCGACCGGCCCGGTGAGCCGCCCCTCGACCGCCAGTACGTGCACGCCAAAAGTCAGCGGGTCTTCCTTCTTGCGCGGCCGCCGCCGGCAGACGATGGCGTGGCTCGCGGACAGATAGGTGGTGTCGACGAACAGTTTGCCGAACGCGGGGTGCGCGAAGTCGTCGGCGGCCGGCCCGAGCACCACCTCGGCATAGCTCGTCACCTCGATCTCGCGCGCGCGGTCGCTGCGGTTCGTAAGCGTCAGGCGGCGCACCTCGACGTCGTCCTCGGGCGAGACCGCAATCTCGAGCACCGACTCGATGTCGTCCTGCAGGCGGCGAAAGGTCGCCTTCTGCGGCAGGAAAGTGACGAGGTACTCCTCCGGTTCGCGGTCCGCGGGATGGAAGGCCGGCGACCACACCGAGCCGTCGCGCACGTCGCGGATGAACATCGACAGCCCGGGCGTGTCGCGCGTCGGATCCTCGCGCGGCCGCGTCACCGCGATCCCCCGGCACGCTGAGGCGCCGCCGCCGGCGTTGGTGACGATCACGGTATAGGCGCCGTTCGAGAGGAAGTGCGCGTGTGGGTGAGCGGTGTGCGGCGAGCGGAAGCGTCGCGAGGAGAGGCTCGGCGCAGCGACCACAACGCGGGTCTCCTCGGCCGGCCGCGGGTTCTGCGTCGCGAGGCCGCGCGGCACCCGCTCCTGCAGCAGCAACTCGGTCGCCTGCACCCGCGGGTCGGCGTGGAAGCGCCGCGTCATCGAGCAGGCGTCGAGGACGTTGGCGATGGCGCCAATGGTCATGCCCTGGTGGTGGGCGAGGTAGGCGCGCACCACCACCGCCTCTGGACGGTTGCCGCCGGTGTGGGCGCCATCGGCGGCCGCCTCCAGCTCGGTCTTGCGCGGCGTGAAGTCGAGCGCCTCGTAGAAGCCGTACGGACCCTCACCGCCGAGCCGGGCGAGCCGCTCGAAGTTGGCGAGCGCGGCGGGCGCATCCACCTGCGCAGCCAGTGCCGTCGCATATGGCGCTATCACGAGTTCGTCGGCGAGGCCGCGCTTCATGCCGAGCCCGGGGACACCGAAGGCCTTGTATTGATACTGGCCGAGCCGGTCGGTGACCGCGAACCCCGACTCGGACATGCCCCAGGGCACGCCGCGCGCGACACCGTATCGCTCCTGATGTTTCACCGCCATGCGCGTGGCTCGATCCAGCAGGGTGCCCGGATAGGTCTTCATCAGCAGCATCGGCATGAGGTACTCGAACATCGTGGCGCTCCACGACAACAGCACCGGCACGCCGTCGACGCTGGTCACCGGGCGGCCGAGCTGGAACCAGTGCGACTGCGGCACCTGCTCGTTGGCGATGGCGATGAAGCTGGCGAGCCGCGCTTCGGATGCGAGCAGGTCGTAGTACGAGGTGTCGAGCCGTCCGGACGCGCCGTGGTCGCCCAGCTGATAGCCGATGGAGAACAGCTTGCGGCCGCCGTCGTAGAGGAAGCCGAAGTCCATGTCCCGCGCCATGGCTTCGCAGCGCTCGGCCAGTGCCACGAGCGCCGGGCGATCGGTCGGCAGCTGCGCGCGCCGCTCGACCAGATCCTGCGACTGCGCGAGCATGCGCGTCCAGTATTCGACTTCGGGGTCGAAGTTGCGGCGGTTGCGGGCGGCGTGGGCGCGCGCTACCTGCAGCAATTCCTCGGCGTCCTCAACTCCGCCCGCCAGCCGGTCGTTGGGGTCGGGGCGCTCCGCGATCTCGAGCAGCCCCTGCGCGAGCGCCATCAGCACGCCCGCGAGGTTGCCGCTGTCCACGGTGGACACGTAGCGCGGCAAGAGCGGCGCCAGCGACGACGTCTCGTACCAGTTGAGCAGGTGGCCGCGGAAGTGCTCCATGCTGCCAAGCGTCGTCAGCGTGCGGCGCAGGCGTTCCTCGAGCGAGGCGGTGTCGAGATAGCCGAGGTCGTGAGCGGCGAGCGTCGCGAGCAGGCCCATCGCGATGTCGGTGGGCGAGGTGCGGCGCGCCACCATCCGGCCCGGCTCCTCCTGCAGGTTGTCGGGGGGCAGGAAATGGTCGGCCTCACCGACCAGTTCGTCGAAGTAGCGCCAGGTCTTGCGGGCGATCATGCGCCAGCGCGTGCGTTCGTCGGAGGTGAGCGCCCGTGGCTGCGGCGCGACCGCGCGTTGGCTGAGGAGGTAGGCGACGAGCGGCGCCACCAGCCAGAGCAGCAGGATCGGCGCTGCCGCCGCCGGGGCGCCGTGCCCGGCCGCGAGCACAAAGGGCACGAGCGCCAGCGCGATCGCGGGACTCGCGACCATCTCGACGGCAAAGGCGCGCAGCCCGGCGAGGCCCACCAGGTGGCGGGTACGGGCCTGGCTGGCGGCGGCCGTCTCCCATTCGAGCATCCGCCGGCGGGTCACCAGCACGCGCACCAGCGTCAGGCCGATCGCGTGCAGCATGGCCGCGGCCTGGTACGCGAGGAACGTCAAGGTGATCGCCCACTGCGCGAGCGCCGTGCCGATCTCCTCGACCAGGTAACGCGCCCACACCGTCGCGCGCTCGCCGCGGCGCGGCCGCAGCACCCCGGGGATCTTGAAGAACGCGGGGAAGGCGAGCACCGCGAGCAGCGCCGCGGTCCACATCCACGGCGCGCCCGGGAAGAAGGTCCAGGCGCCCGCCAGGAACGCGACGTAGCATGGCGGCACCAGGCTGCGGCGCAGGTTGTCGAAGATCTTGAAGCGGCTGATGGCCGGCAGGGTGTTGCGCTCGACGCCGCCGCGCACCGGCACGAACGGCGACAGCCAGCGCAGGATCTGCCAGTCGCCCCGCACCCAGCGGTGCTGGCGGCGCGCATGGGCCAGCACGCTCGCCGGGTAGTCGTCCACGAGTTCGACGTCGCTGACGAGCGCGGTGCGCGCGTACAGGCCCTCGAACAGGTCGTGGGAGAGGAGGGCGTTCTCCGGGACGCGGCCCTCGAGCGCAGCGTTGAAGGCATCGATCTCGATGAGGCCCTTGCCGGTGAAGATGCCCTCACCGAACAGGTCCTGGTAGGCGTCGGAGACGGCGGACGTGTATGGATCGACGCCGGTATGGCCCGCGTACAACCGGGCGAATATGGAGCCGGCCGCGCTCTCGAAGGTGACGCTGACGCGCGGCTGCAGGATGCCGTAGCCCTCGACCACGCGGCCCACGCCCGCCTCGAATGCGGGCCGGTTCAGCGGATGGTCGGCGATGCCGATGAGGGTGCGCGCGGCCTCGCGCGGCAGGCGCGTGTCGCGATCGAGCGTGATGAGGTAGCGGAAGTGCGGCAGCGTCTCGAACAGCCTGGCGTCGTGCTCGTAGCTGGTGTCGGTCGCGCCGCGCAGCAGCCGCGCAAACTCCTCGATCTTGCCGCGCTTGCGCTCCCAGCCCATCCAGATGCCTTCGCTCTCGCTGAAGCGCCGTTCGCGATGGAAGAACCAGAAGCGCTCGCCGCCGTTGCCGTTGTGCCGGGCGTTCAACTCGCGCACCGCATCGCGCGCGGCGCCGACGATTGCCGCATCTTCCGGCTCGCGCGGCCGGGTCGAGTCGCTGAAGTCGGCGAGCACCGCGAAATGAATGTTGGCATCCGAGTTGCCGAGCGCCTGCACTTCGAGGTGCTCGAACAGGGCCACCGCGGCGGCAACACTGTCGAGGATGGTCGGCACCACCACCAGCGTGCGCGCCGTGTCGGGCACGCCGCCGTCGAAACTGAAGCGCGGCAGCCGGCGCGGCGCGGCCAGCGCCGCCACCAGCCGCTGCACCAGCCCGACCGCGAGTTCCGACGCCGGCATCAGCGCCAGCAGGCAGGTCCAGACGACGGTGGCCTTGCCGGCGCCCGCGGCATCGGCGGCCGCGAACGCGGCCGCCACGCCCAGCAACGTCAGCAGCGTGATCGCGCCGAGGTAGGCGGTGGTCGCATTCCGGAACACCAGGCGCCGCAGCGCGGCACCGGGCTTCGGCGAGTGGCGCACCAGCTTCTCGAAGTCGGAGCGGCCGCGGCCGATGAGGTGATAGCCGACGTGGCTGGCGCGGGCATCGCCCCCGGGCGCCGTTGCGGCGCCGCGCCCGAGCATCTCGCGCCCGGCGTCGACCGCCTGGCGCGCCACCGCCACCTGCTCGTCGCCGGAGCGGCCGGCGATCTCCTCGACCGCCGCGCGATAGCGGTCACGGCTCTCGAAGGTCATGCGCGAATAGGCGCCGGAGGGGTCGCCCTGCAGCACCTGCTCCACGAGGCTGACTCTCTCGATGAAAGCCGACCAGTTGAGCGTCGCGCAAAGCCGCAGGCTGGTGATGGTGTTGCCGATCGAGACCTGCACCGCGGCGTGCGTCTGCTGATCGGCGCGCACCGCGTCCTCGGTGTTTTGCCCGGCGGCGGCGAAGCGCGCCTCGAGGCGGCTGCGAAACGCCGCGACCCTGGGGCCGTGCTCGCGCAGGCGCGCGAGCAGCTCGACGAGGAAGGCGGGCGAAAACACCTGCGGCAGTTCGGGAAGGGCGTCGGCATCGCCGCCGCTCTCGAGCGGCTCCATGTAGCGCGCGGCCGCGACGTGATCGGCGCGCGAGGCGAGCAGCACGTCGCAGATGCGCCGCAGATGCTCGATGAGCGCGGTTTTCACGACGCTCGGCCATGCCCAAAGTTCGCCCAGGCTCAGCGGCGCCACGCTCTGGAAGAGAGCCAGGAACCGTTCGAGGCGATAGGCGTCGATGCGCGCGTCGCTGTGCTCGACCACGTCGAGGGCGAGGGCGTAGATCCGCGCGCGCCCGGCGAACGGCACGGCGTCGCGGTCGCCGGCAACGATCGGCAGCTGCAGGTGATAGGCGGCGGGCAGGTCGCGGCGGATGCCGACGATCTCCGCCTCGACGAGGTGATAGTTGTCGAGCAGCCACTCGGCGGCGGGCGGAATCGCCTCGCGGCGCACGTCTTCGGAGAAGGTCAGGTAGGCGCGGCGCAGCACGCGGGCGTTTTCGTCGAGGCGCCGGCCGTGGGCGCGGACGCTGGCGCGCGACCGCGTCGCCGAGGTTGCCATTTCGAGCGCCAACTGGCGGCCGCGCTGCTCGAGGCGCTCGAGGTTGAGGAGCTCGCCGCGGGGCGGAAGCACTACGCCTGCTGGCGGCGGTGTCGGCGTGGAGGCGGCTTTCATTTACCTTTCGGGCGTCTTTAGTTCATTCGCTGCGCACCTCGACGCCGGCCGCCTTGCAGCGATTTGCGTTTCATGACGTTGTCGCTATTTCTGGCAGCCGAAAAAGCAACGCTCGTGCCATCCGCGGCGGCCTGGAATGAGCGGCTTTGGCGCGTAGGGCGGCAGCGGCGCTCGCGCAATCTACAAAACTCATTAAACCACGGATCAAAGGCCCGATGTCGCCTTTTCGGCACGCGGCTTGCTGCCCTCCACGGGGAGGAGAACCAATGGCCACCTACGCACTGCCCGACCTCGATTACGACTTCGGTGCGCTCGAGCCGCACATCTCGGGCCGGATCATGGAACTGCACCACGACCAGCATCACAAGACCTACGTCAAGAACGCGAACGACGCCCTCGACAAGCTCGAGGAAGCCCGCGGCGCGAACGACTTCAAGGGCATCGCGGCATTGCAGCGAGCTCTGGCGTTCAACGTTTCCGGCCATGTCCTGCACTCGCTCTTCTGGAAGAACCTCGTGCCCAAGGGCGGAGAAAAGCCGGCGGGGGAGCTGGCGGCGCTCATCGATCGCGACTTTGGGTCTTTCGTCGCCTTCAAGGCGCAACTGTCGGAAGTGGCGGCAACGCTCATGGGCTCGGGATGGGCGGCCCTTGTCTACGAACCGGTTTCGCAGCGGCTCATGACGACGCAGGTCTACGACCACCAGTCGAACGTCAACCAGGGCAGCGCGCCGCTGATGGTGATCGACGCCTGGGAGCACGCGTACTACCTGCAGTACGAGAACCGCAAGGGCGAGTTCTTCAAGGCTGTGTGGTCGCTATGGAATTGGGATGACGTCGCTGCGCGGCTCACGGCCGCGCAGGCGCTGATTGTAGAAACGTCGTGAACCGCGGAGGCGCGATGAAGCCCGAACGCACGTCGGACAAAAAGAAGAAAAAAGATGACAAGGCGCCGCAGAACGCACCCTTGACCGAAGGCCTGAACACGTTCGATCGCGATCGCGCCGGTTCGCTCGCCGACGAGGGCGGCGGCGCCGGCGCGACGATCGAGACGGAAGCGGAACTTCAGCAGGAGACAGAAGAGCAACGCGAAAGCGACGAAAAGCCGCGCAAGCAGCCCGGCAAGGCCTCAGCCGCCCTTCTGGTTGCGGCGTTCCTGTCCTTGGCCGGCGCGGCCCACGCCGAAACGTACGCGACGCCCTTCGCGGCGCTCGCGTTCTCGGGCGACACCGACGACTCGAAGATCACCTGGGGCGGCGGGCTCACGTTCGCACCGCAAGGCGGCGGACTCGGCTTCAACGTCGACTTCGCCAAGACGCCGGACTTCTTCGGCTCGAGCGGCGTCATCGACAACAGCGTCACCACACTCACCGGCAACCTGGTCTTGATCTCGTCGGGGCGCACCCGCTTCTACGCGGTTGGCGGTGGCGGCCTGCTGAAGACGCGCGTCAGCGGCGCCAACGGCCTGTTCGACATCGACAGCAACGACTTCGGCATCGACGCCGGCGCCGGGCTGCTCGCGGGCGGCGACGGGCCGATCGGGCTGCAGGCAGACTTACGCTACTTCCGCGCGCTGCGCGATCCCGAGCCCGACGACGAATTCGACGTCGATTTCGGAGAGCTCGATTACTGGCGCGCTTCGCTTGGCGTCTCGATCCGGTTCTGACTCTCAAGTAAGACGAATGCTCAGCGCAATCAAAATCCCAAGGAGGTTCGAATTGGCGGCACGAAAGAAGTCCAGCAAGCGTTATGGAGAGAAGGCGGGCACCAAGGTGGAGCGCGCGATGCACGAAATGAAGCGCGGCAAGCTGCGCTCCGGCGGCTCTGGCAAGAAGGTCACGAGCCGCAAGCAGGCGATCGCAATCGGGCTCTCCGAGGCGCGCAAGGCCGGCGGCAAGGTACCCAAGGCGCCAAAGCGAAAGAGCCGTAAGAGCGGCAGCTGACGCTGCGGCGGGCTTCCTAGAGCCGGGACTTCAATTCGGCGAGCAGTGCCAGGGCCTGCAACGGCGTGAGGCTGTCGAGGTCGAGGCGGCGCAGCTCGTCGCTCATCGCCTGCTCCTTGCTCGCGAACAGGCCGAGCTGCAGGCCGCCGCCGTCGTCTTCGGCGGCGTGCGCAAGGCGCGGCCGTCCGTGCCGGTCGAACTCCGTGGTCTCGAGGTTGCGCAGCACCTCTTTGGCGCGCGCCACCACCGTTGCAGGCATGCCGGCAAGGCGCGCCACCTGGATGCCGAACGAGCGGTCGGAGCCGCCGTCCTCGATCTTGCGCAGGAAGACGAGCGTGTCCTTCCATTCGCGAGCCGACACGTGGATGTTCTGCACGCCCGCGACATCGGTGCCGAGGTCGGTCAGCTCGTGGTAGTGGGTCGCGAAGATCGTCTTGGCCCCCGCGTTGCGCGCCAGAGATTCCGCCACCGCCCAGGCGATCGACAGGCCGTCGTAGGTGGCCGTGCCGCGTCCGATCTCGTCCAGCAGCACCAGGCTGCGCGCGGTCGCGTGGCGCAGGATGTGGGCGGTCTCCTGCATCTCCACCATGAACGTCGATTGGCCGCGCAGGATGTTGTCCATGGCGCCGACGCGCGTGAAGATGCGGTCGACGATGCCGATCTTGGCTTCGCTCGCCGGCACGAACGAACCCATCTGCGCCATCACGGCGATCAGGGCGGTCTGTCGCAGGAAGGTGGACTTGCCCCCCATGTTGGGCCCGGTGAGGATCAGGACCCGGCGCGCGGCTTCGCCGATGCGCAGGTCGTTGGCCACGAACGGATCCCTGGCAAGGCGTTCGAGGATCGGATGGCGGCCCTCGGAATAGCTGAGCTCGAGGTCGTCGGTGAGGCGCGGCTTCACGTAGTCGTGGCGCGTCGCCACCTCGGCGAGGCTCGCGAGCACGTCGACCGCGGCCAGGCTGCGCGCCGTCTGGTGCACCGCCGCCGCGCGCCGCGCCACGCGCGCGCGCAGCGCCTCGAACAGCTCCGCCTCGCGCGTGGCGATGCGTTCGTCGGCCTGCAGCACCCGGGTCTCGTGGTCCTTCAACTCGGGAGTGATGAAACGCTCGCCGCCGGCGATCGTCTGCTTGCGGATGTAGTCGGCGGGCACCAGCGCCAGGTTCGACCTGCTGATCTCGATGTAGTAGCCGAACACCCGGTTGTAGCGCACCTTGAGCGAGCCGATGCCGGTGCGCTCGCGCTCGCGAGCCTCGATGCGGGCGATGGTGGAGCGGCCGCCCTGGCTCACCGCGCGCAGCTCGTCGAGGCCGGGATCGACGCCGTCGCGGATGGCTCCGCCGTCGCGCAGCAGCGCCGGCGCCGGGTCGGCGATGTTGATCTCGATGTCCTCGGCCAACTCGAGCGGCGGCTGCAGCTCGCGCGCCAGGCGCCGCGAGAGCGGCGCCTGCACGTTCGCCAGCGCGCTTTCGGCGAAGGGCACCGCGCGCAGCGAACGCGCCAGGGCCAGGAGGTCGCGTGGCTGTGCCGCGCCCAGCACCACGCGGCCGATGAGCCGCTCGAGGTCCTGGACCTGGGCAAGGCTCGTGCGCAGGGCCTCGCGCTCGATGGCACGGAAAGCCAGCTCTTCAACCGCGTCGA
The DNA here is from genome assembly GCA_963720545.1 of uncultured Acidobacteriota bacterium. Taxonomy (GTDB): domain Bacteria; phylum Acidobacteriota; class Vicinamibacteria; order Fen-336; family Fen-336; genus MFD01916-c6. Next base: position 232,383 of record OY970399.1, read on the forward strand.
GGCGGTCCTGGATGAGGTCGCGGTTGACGAGCGGTGCGATCAGCCACTCGCGCATGGCGCGCGCGCCCATGGCGGTGCGGGTGTCGTCGAGCACCGACAGCAGGGTGTTCCGGCGGCTGCCGTCGGCCAGGCTCTCGACGAGTTCGAGGTTGCGCCGCGTCACCGCGTCGAGCACCAGGCTGTCGCCGGCATGGCGCAGCTGCAGGCTCGCGACATGCCCAAGCGCGCGCATCTGCGTCTCGCGCACGTAACGCAGGGCGAGCGCCGCCGCTGTCGTGGCGCGTGCCGCCTGCTCGAAGCCGAACGCCTCCAGGTTGAGGACGTCGAAGTGCTCGAGCAGCAGGCGGCGGGCAGCGTCGTGGTCGAGCCGCGCCACCTCGAGGCGGGGCAGCGCCGCCTCGGGCTGCGCCGGATCGCTGAGCCATGCCGGCAGGGCGGTGGCGCCAGGCACGAGCAGCTCGCGCGGGCGGATGGCCGACAGCTGGTCGCGCAGCACCTCGAAGCGCCCGGCGCCCTGGCACTCCAGGGCAAAGAAGTCGCCGGTGGTTGCATCGAGGAAGGCCATGCCAAGGCGCTCGGTGCGCTGGTCGTCGTCGAGCGCCAGCACGAACGAGGTCTCGCCGGGATCGACCGAGCCGGCCTCGAGCTGCGTCGCCGGGGTGATGACCCGCACCACCTCGCGCTTCACGACACCCTTCGCGAGGCGGGGGTCTTCCACCTGCTCGCACAATGCCACCCGGTGTCCGGCGCGCACCAGCCGCGCGATGTAGGCCGAGGCCGCATGGTACGGCACGCCGCACATCGGGATGGGTTCGCCGCTGCGGTCCTTCGATCGCGACGTGAGCGCTATCTCGAGGACCGGAGCGGCTGCCAGCGCGTCGTCGAAGAAGAGCTCGTAGAAGTCGCCCATGCGGAAGAGCAGGAGTGCGCCCGGGTGCTCCGCCTTCATGCGGAAGTACTGCTGCATCGCCGGGGTGAGGGTTGCGCTCATCGCATCGGCCGCGGCGCCCTCCTGCAGCCTCAGCCGAAGAAGACTTCGGCTTCGGCGAACTGCACGAGGTCCAGGACCTTGTGTCCGGAGGTCGCCTCGGCCAGCGGCACGCCGACGATGTTCGGGCCCTGCAGGGCGACCATCTCGCCGAAGCGGCCGGCCAGCACGAACTCGACGGCGTGCAGGCCGAAGCGCGTCGCCAGGATGCGGTCGAAGGCGGTCGGCGAACCGCCCCTCTGGATGTGCCCCAGCACCGTCACGCGCGTCTCGACGTGCAGGCGCGCCTCGATCTCGCGGGCGACGCGGTAGGCGATCCCCGAGTCGCGGCCTTCGCCCACGTGGTCGGGCCGCTCTTCACCGGCGGGGAAGGCGCCCTCGGCAACCACCACCACGGAAAAAGAGCGCCCGCGCTGCTTGCGCGCCTGCAGCACCTGGCACATGTCCTCGAAGCGGAACGGCTTCTCGGGAACCAGGATGTAGTCGGCGCCGCCGGCGAGGCCGCCGTACGCAGCGATCCAGCCGACGCGGCGGCCCATGACCTCGACCACCATCACGCGGTGGTGGCTCTCGGCGGTCGTGTGCAGCCGGTCCACCGCGTCGCGCACGATGTTGACCGCGGTGTCGAAACCAAACGTGTAGTCGGTGCCCTTCAGGTCGTTGTCGATCGTCTTCGGCACGCCGACCACCGGCACGCCGCGCTCGTGCAGGTCGCGCGCCGCCGACAGCGTGCCGTCGCCGCCCACCACGATCAGCGCCTCGATGCCGAAGCGCTGGATGTTGGCCAGGACCACCTGCAGGTCTTCGACGTTGCTCACCGGGTTGACCCGCGACGTGCCGAGGATGGTGCCGCCCTTCGGCAGGATGCCGCTCACCGAAAATGCCGTGAGCGGCTCCACTTCTCCCTTCACCAGGCCGAGGAAACCGTTGCGGATCCCGAGCACCTGGATCCTCTCCGGCAGGGTGCGCCTCACGACAGCCCGGATCACGGCGTTGAGGCCGGGGCAATCGCCGCCTCCGGTCAGGATTCCGATCCTGGAGATGCTCATCGCGAAAAGAATTATAAGCTGCATGCCACGGGCCATGCGGACGGTACTGGCGGTAGACACGAGCAGCGAACATGGCAGCGCCGCGCTGCACACCGCCGCAGGTGCCGGTTTTGCCGATGAATGGACCGGCACCAACAGCCATTCGACGCGGCTCGTCACGCGTATCGAAGCCCTGCTGGCGCAGGCCGGCATCGGCATCGCCGGCATCGAGCTGCTCGCCGGCTGTGTCGGCCCCGGCAGCTACACCGGCCTGCGCGTCGGCCTCTCGGCGGTCACGGGATTGTCGATCGTTGCGACCATTCCCGCGCTTGGCATTTCCTGCCTGCAGGCGATCGCCTGGTCGGTGGCGCCGGCTGCCGGGCCGATCCTCGCGGTGCGCAACGGCTTCCGGCGCGACCTCTTCCACCAGCTCTTCGACGCCGCCGGCGAGCCGCTCGGCCCGCCGGGCTTGCTGCCGCTCGATGCCCTGGGAACGCTGCTGCTGCCGGCCGATGCCACGATTGCCGGCGACTGCGGCGAGGAAGCCGGCGAGCGGCTGCGCGAGGCGTTCCCGGTGACGCCGCTCGACTCGCGGGTGCGGGCCCTGGCCCCGGCGATGGCCGAACGCGCGGGCGCGCGCCCGTTCATGGAGATGGCGCCGCTCACTCCGCTCTACATTCGCCCGGTGGACATCGGCGTGCCGCGGCCGCGCTAAGGCCCTTGGAGGTCGCTGCCGCAGCGGCGCGCGACGTCCCGCGCCTTTGCGAACTCGCGGCGCTGGCGTTCGCGGATCCATGGCAGGAGCAGGACTTCCGCGATGCCTTGCAGGATACGCCGCGCACGCTGGTGCTCGTGGCGCGGCAGGCCGGGCACGACGCCGCCGGATACGTCGTGTGTCGCGTGGCGGCCGACGAGATGGAGATCCTCGACCTTGCCGTGGCGGCGGAGCGGCGCCGCTCGGGCATCGGACGCGCGCTGGTGGCGGCGGCGATGCGCGCGGCGGAAGGGGCTTCGGTGCGCTCGATCTACCTCGAAGTGCGCGAAAGCAACGCGGCGGCGCGCGCCCTTTACACAGGCGCCGGGTTCACCGTGCACTCACGCCGGCGAGGCTATTACAGCAATCCGAGCGAGGACGCCTTAGTTTTGAAACATCCTTGAAATCGCTTCGTCACGGTGCTACTTTGCAGGCAATCGACTAAGGAGGTAGCCATGGCTGAGGTCGGGTCCCAGGGCGAGGTCGAGCAAGACGAGTATCACCGACTGGTCCGGGAGCATCACAGCTACGAAGACCGCTTGCAGACGCTGAGCAGCAAGCCGGCGCTCACCGAAGACGAAGAAGTGGAAGAGCGGCTCCTGAAGAAGAAGAAGCTCCACATCAAGGACCGGCTCGAATCCATGGGCCGCGTGCTGCACGGCCACTGACCGCAAAAAAGAGGTTCCCGGGCCCCGCCAGGCAGTTGGTTTAAGCTGCCTGCGATGTCCATCGCGAAGGAAGGATGGCCCTACGCCATTGGCCTGGGCGGCGCCGGCGCCGCAGCCGCCTTCTGGTCCGTTCCGCTGGCCGTCGTGTTCGCTTCACTTGCCGCCTTCGTGCTGTTTTTCTTTCGCGACCCGGAACGCGCCGTGCCGGCCGGCGAGGCGCTCGTCGTCTCGCCCGCCGACGGCAAGGTGGTGCGCGCCGAACTGCGCGCCGAGGGCGCCTCGGTTTCGATCTTCCTCTCGATCTTCAACGTGCACGTCAACCGTGCGCCGATCGCCGGCGTCATCCACGACGTGCGCTACCAGACGGGCGCCTTCCACGCCGCCTTCGACCCGCGCGCCTCGCCGGACAACGAGCAGAACGTGGTGACGGTGCGCGGCGCCGCGCATGACGTGGTGTTCAAGCAGATCGCCGGCCTGATCGCGCGGCGCATCGTGTTCAGGAAGAAGCTCAACGACCAGGTGCTGCGCGGCGAGCGCGTCGGCCTCATCAAGTTCGGCAGCCGCGTCGACATCGAGCTGCCGCCGGGCACGACGCTGCGCGTTGCGGTGGGCGAGCGGGTGCGGGCGGCCGCCTCGGTGATCGCCGAGCTGCCGCAGGCGCGTCCGTGACCGGCAACGCGCCGGTGCGCCTGGCGCGAATGAAGGTACGGCGCGGCACCGCGCTGCTGCCGAGCCTGTTCACCACCGCCAACCTGTTCTCCGGCTTCTGGTCGATGATCCACACCCTGCACGGCCGCTACGAGCAGGCGGCAGTGCTCATCGGCATCGCGATCGTCCTCGACATGCTCGACGGCCGCATCGCGCGTCTCACCAACACCACGAGCGAATTCGGCGCCGAACTCGATTCGCTCTCCGACGTCATCTCCTTCGGCGTGGCGCCGGCACTGCTCGCCTACGCCTGGGCGTTCTCGACCATCGAGCGCGCCGGCTGGCTGGCCGCGTTCCTGTTCGTGGTGTGCGGCGCGCTGCGCCTGGCACGCTTCAACGTGCAGCGCAAGGCGACCGACGGCCGCTACTTCGTCGGCCTCGCGATCCCGGCAGCGGCAGGGCAGGTGGCGGCGGTCGTCTACGCCGTGCCCCAGGGCATCGACCTCAAGACCCTGGCGCTCATCGCCTGGTGCGCGGTGGTGGTGCTTGCGCTGCTGATGGTCAGCACCTTCCGCTACCACTCGTTCAAGGGCTTCGACCTGCGCACCCGCCGCAGCTACATGAGCGTGCTGGCGATCGCCGCCCTGCTGGTGCTCGTAGCGATCGAGCCGCAGGCGACCTTGCTGGTGCTCGCCACCGCATATGCCCTCTCCGGCCCGCTTGGCTACCTCGCCACCTTGCCGCGGCGTCGCCGCAAGTCCGAGGCGCAGCCGGAGCCGGACGGCGTCCCGGCCGATCACAGCCTCTAGGTGAGCCTTCGCGGCCCCGTTGTCGGCGTCGGCGGCGTTGTGCTCCAGGAGGGCAAGGCCCTCCTGATCAAGCGTGGCAAGGAACCGCTGAAGGGCGCCTGGGTGATCCCGGGCGGCACTGTCGAGTGGGGCGAAACGCTGGAGGCTGCGCTGGTGCGCGAGATGGAGGAGGAGACTGGGCTTCGGGTCCGCCCGGTGGCTTTCCTCGAGGCCTTCGACCGGATCGCCGGAGCCGGCTCAGCCGCCGCCTGGCACTTCGTCATCCTCGACTACCTTTGCGAGCAGGTGGGGGGCGAGCTGCGGGCGGGTTCGGACGCCGCCGATGCCGCCTGGGTGGCTCCGGAGGAGCTTGCGGGCCGCGGGGCGCCCGAAAAAGTCGTTGAAGTGATCCGGCTCGCATTCGCAAAAGCGAGCCTTGCCTGGCCCGCTGGCGAGGGGGTAGCCTCCGGCCATGGTGAAAGCAAAGCGGCTGGTCCTCCTGGCGTTCGTAGTCGCGGCGTTCGGCACGGCCGCTCCGTCCGCTGACGCCGGCCTCTTCGGCAAGAAGAGCGAAGCTCAGAAATCGGCGCAGAAGGCCCGCAAGAAGGCGCGGCGCTACAACTCCATCGGCTGGGGCAACGAGTGGAAGCGGGTCTACACGCTCCAGCATTACCAGCCCGGCCACTACCTCGAGATGTACTAGGCGCCTGACGGCGCCATTGGCGCTGCAGCGGCCGGCAGCCAGAGCCTGATCCGCGTCGGCTCCCCCGGTGCGCTCGCGAGCAGCACCGAGCCTCCGTGGTCCTCGGCGATCTTGCGCGAGAGCACGAGGCCGAGGCCGGTGCCGCCGGTCTTCGTCGAAAAGAACGGCTCGAACAGGCGCGCGCGCAGCGACTCGTCGATGCCGGGGCCGCTGTCCACCACGTCGAAGTTGACGGCCATGCCGCCGCGGCCATCGTCGCCGGGAAACACCGACACTCGAATTCCGCCGCCGCCCATCACCGCCTGCAAGGCGTTTTCGACGAGGTTGACGAACGCTCGCTCCACCAGCTTGCGTTCGACCAGCACCGGCGGCACGGCCGCGGCGATCTCGAGGTCAAGAGCGACCCCCGGAGGCGCCGCCATCCGGTAGGGCTCGAGCACGTCCGCGACCAGCTCGCCGGGATCGACCAGTTCGCGGTCGCGCGAGGCCGGCCGCGCGAATGCCGAGAATTCGGTGGCGATGCCGCGCAGGCGGTCCACCTGGCCGAGGATGGTGGAGACGCAAGCCTCGAGGACCTCCGGAAAGTCTGCCGGCCGCTCGCGATAGACGCGGCGCAGGTGCTCGGCCGAGAGGCGGATCGGCGTCAGCGGGTTCTTGACCTCGTGCGCCACCTGCCGCGCCATGTCGGCCCAGGCCGCCCGGCGGTTGCTCTTCTCGAGGTCGGCGCGCTGGCGCAGCAGGTCGGCGGCCATGCGGTTGAAGGCGTCCATCAGCGTCGCGATCTCATCGCTGGTGCCAGCGTTGACGCGCGTGTCGAGGTCGCCCGCGGCGATCCGCCGCGCCGCACCGGTCAGCGCCGAGACCGGTCCCGAAATGCGCCACGCCATGAAGTAAGCGAGAGCAGCGCCGGCCGCGAGGAACAGGAGCGATGCCAGCCGGATGCTGCGGCTGAGGTCGGAGCCGACCGTGGCGGCGCCGCCCTGAAACGTCATGGGAAGGGACAAGACGCCGGTCTCGAACGGCCCGAGCGCGGCCGGCAGCGAGACGACGCGGTAGGTGAAGCCGCCGATGCCTTCGTCGCTGAACGCGTAGGGCTGGCCCTCGAGCACCACCTGGCGAAACGCCTGCGCATCCACCTGCGGCGACAGCAGTCCCGACGTGTACAGCTCGCGCTTGCTCGCGGCACGCAGCCTGCCGCCCTGGAAGAGCGCCAGGTCGCTGCGCAGAAGGCTCGCGACATAGATGAGCGCGTCGTCGCTGACGCCGCTCGGCGCGCCGTCCTCGCCCTGCAGCACCGCGTAGTCTTCCACCGCTTTCTGGCTCACGTAGGCACGCTGCAGCGCCTGGTTTTCGGTCGCGCGCTCGAGCCGTGCACGCACCACGCGGGTCGCCACCACTTGCAGCACGCCCACCGGCACCACCGCGAGCAGCACGAATGCCACGAGCAGCCGCCAGGCGAAGCGCCCGCGGATGCGCTCGACCAGAGTCGCCAGGCTGAAGCTGCGGCGGCGCAGCAGCGTGCGCACCGCGAGCAGCAGGGCGATGGCGAGCGCCGTCACGCACAGCGCCGAGGCCGCGGCGTCGAGCAGGTCGGCGACGCGCTGCAGCGGCGCGCGCCGCGGATAGCCCAGGACGTTGGTGAGGGTGCCGTCGCCGAACACGAAGCCGTCGAACGGCTGGCCGTCGAGGTCGAGGCTGGTCCAAAAGCCGCTCGTGGCGGCGCGGCTCTTCGGCTCGAGCGTGCGCAGCCCCATCGGCGGGCGCTCGGTGGAGTAGAACGCCGGCTGGCCGCGCGCGTCGAACACGAACAGGTCGACCGGCGGGCCGCGGCGCTGCGACGGCAGGCTCGCCGGCCGGTAGAGCAGCGAGTAGGGATCGCGCGGCGTCAGGAACGGCAGGTTCCAGTAGTCCTCCGAGACGTAGAGGTCGATGGCGCCGGGCCCCAGCCCCGGCACCAGCAGCGCGCGGCTCGCATGCAGCACCGGCTGCTGCACGCTGCCGAGCGGCAGCACCTCGCGGCGCACCTGCCACGCGGCGCTGTCGGGCCGCGGCACCGGGCGTTCGGTCAGCGCTGGAAGGTTGAGCGCGAAGCGGCTGACCACGCGGCCGTTCTCGTCGTGGATCTCGACCGCCGACGACAGGCCGAAGGTGGAGAGCTCGGTACGCGACCACACCGCGAACGCCATCTGTTCGAGCGCCGGCGCCGGTCCCGCGGCAGCCGCCGGGTCCAGGACGTCGAGGCGGTCCACGGTGCGATACGCATCTTCGAGGACCGAGCGGCGCAGCAGCGGCTGCTCCAGGACGAAGGGCGCATACGCCGACTGGATGAGGTCGCGCGTGTGCTGTGCGCCGCTGCCGACCACCGCCGGCTGCACCGCCAGCACCGCCGCCAGCACCAGCGCAAAGAGCGCCGCTACGCGGTGCGTGTCGCGGTGCTCCTCGGGTCGCACGAGGATCCGGCCGCAACTGACCGCGAGCAGCAACGCGCCGAGGCAGAAACAGCCGAGCGCGGCGCGCGGCGTGGGGAAGCGGTGCCACCACCACAGGGCGGCGCCGGCGCCGACGGCGCACCAGGCGAGCGCCGCGGCGGCGCGGCCGCCGAGCGACCGCGGCCAGGCACCCTGCCGCAGCACCGCCGCGGCGAGCAGCAACCCCGCGGCAACGATGAGCAGCAGCGCCAGCTGGATGGCGCGCACGCCAGCCGCCACCGACAGCGCTTCGCCGTCGAGCGCAAACGCGGTGAGGTCGGCGTTGGTATTGGCCACCACGTCCGCGACGCAGGCAAAGAGCGGCGCAGCCGCGGCGGCGACAGCCCCGGCGGCGACCACGAAGCGCGGCAGGGAAAAGGAGCGCGAGTCGGCGCGGGCAACGATGAGCCGCGCCAGGCCAAAGGCCAGCAAGCTGCCGAGGATCGCGGCCAGCAGCAGGTCGAGCGGGCTCTCGAGCCAGCGCTCGGCGCCGCGCAGGCCGGTGACATAGAGATCCGACGACAGGACCGAGCGCAAGCCACGCGGGCCCGGCTGCAGCAGCGCTTCGCAGGCGGCGCGCGCCGCGAGCACGATGCCGGCCCAGATCCACACCGCGCCGCGCCGCCGCAGCGGCACGGTGGCGATGAGCAGCAGCGCGAGCACCGCAAGCGTCGCAGCCGCACCCAGGACGGCGGCCGGCACCCGGCGCGGAGACAGCCGGTCGGTCGCGGGCGTGACGCGCACGGTGGCGAGGCGTTGGCCGTTTGGCCCGGTCAGCTCGTGCTCGAGCCGCGGCAGGTCCTTTGGAATGGCCGGCAGGCGCGGCACCGGACCCCTGGCCAGGCCGGCGTCTGCCCCCTCATAGGCGATTTCGGCGCCGAGGTCGTCGCCGATCCACGCGTCGAAATCGCGCAGGTACTCGTTCGCGATGTTGCGGCGCACGCGCACCGGCGCCTCGACCAGGATGGTGCCGTCTTCGGCCGCCGGCGCAGTCACCACCAACGACGTCGCGATCGCACCCTCGCGGATGAACACGCCCGCACGCCGCAGCCGGCCGCGCAGCGACGCCGCCTCGGGCGCCGATCCGGCCCAGGCGAGCGCGGTGCCGTTGCCGTCGACGAGGCTGATCGAAGGACGCAGCTGTTCCGCCGCCTGCGCGCTTGCGAAACGCGCGAAGAGACGCGCCCGCGCTTCGTTGTCGCCGGCGAGCGCCGGCGAGGCATCCGCGTCCTTCGCGAGGCTTGCGGCGAGCGCGTCGAGCGCCGAAACGAAACGCTGTTCGCGCGCGACCACGCGGGCCAGCGCGGGGGCGAGCGCCTCGGGGCCGCTCTTCGCGGGTGGCCGCGAACGCGAGAGCGACCAGGCGCCGAAGAGGAGGGCGAGCGCGGCGGCGGCCAGCAGCAGGAGCCGCACGCGAGCGTCACGCCCCAGGGTCATCGCAGGTACAGCATGCCGTAGATCACGACTCCGGTCACGGACACGTAGAGCCACAAGGGCAGGGTGACGCGGGCGATGCGCCGGTGGCGTTGGTAGTCGCCGCGCAGCCCGCGCCGCAGGGTCACGAGCACTAGCGGGACGATCGCCACCGCGAGGATCGTGTGGCTGAGCAGGATGGCGAAGTACACCGCGCGGATCGCACCCTGGCCGGAGAAGCGCACGCTGCCCACCTGCGCGTGATAGATGAGGTACGAAACGAGGAAGGCGCTCGACGTGCAAAAAGCGGCGATCATGGTGCGCCGGTGGGCCAGGACCTGACGCCGGCGGATGAAGACGTACGCCGTCACCAGCAGCAGTGCCGCCGCGGTGTTGAGGCAGGCGTTGAGCGCCGGCAGGTCGGTGACGGCCAGGCCGAGAAGCGGCATCAGCGGCGGTCGAGGATCAGGGCCAGCGACAACAGCAGCAGGTAGACGATCGAGCCGCCAAAGAGCGGGCCGGCCCGCTCCCGCGTCGGCGTCGCGGCAAAGCGCGCCGCAAGATACAGGTAGAAGGCACCAAGCACCACCGCGCACACCAGGTAGCGCTTGCCCGCCATGCCGCCAAAGGTCGGCGCCAGCGTCACGAGCCACAGCGCCAGCGTGTACGCGACCACCTGCCGCGGCAGCATCCTGCCGCTCGGATCGTCGTGCGCCAGCACCTTGAGCCCGGCACGCGCGTAGTCCTCGTGGTAGAGCGCCGCGATGGCAAGGAAGTGCGGCACCTGCCACATATAGAGGATGGCGAAGAGCACCGCCGCGCCCGGGTCGAGGCTGTTGCGCGCGGCGGCCCAGCCGATGACCGGCGGCAGCGCGCCCGGCACGCCGCCGACGAGGGTCGCAAGCGAAGTGACTGGTTTCAGCGGCGTGTAGGCGAACACGTACGAGAGCCACGTCGCCAGCGCCACCAGCGCAGTCAGCGGGTTGTTGAAGCGCCCCAGGACCAGCAGGCCGGTGGCGGTCACGAGCCCGGCGAAGAGCGCTGCCTGCTGGCGGCTCATGCGACCCGCCGGCAGCGGCCGGCGCCGCGTGCGCTCCATGAGCGCGTCGGTGCCGGCCTCCCACACCATGTTGGCTGCGTTCGCGCCGCCGGCGACCAGAGCCGTTCCGGCGAGCGCCGCGAGCAGCGGCCAGCCGGCGGGGCCGGCGCCGACCAGGTAGCCGACGAGGGTGGTCGTCACCACGGTGAAGGTGATGCGTGGCTTGGTGAGGGCGACGAGGTCGCGCCCCGTCACGCGAGCCGCGGCGATCAACGGAATGCGATGTCGGCGCGGGCGGCGGCGCCGTCCGCGAGCGTCACGCTCACCGCGGCGGTCTTGAGGCGCGGATGAGCGGCTTCGATCTCGTAGGTGCCCGCCGGCAGGCCGGTGATGGTGAACGCCCCGTCAGCCCCGGTGACGGTGAAGAACGGGTTCGGCAGCACCGCGACAAAGGCGCGCATCCATGGGTGGATGTCGCAGCCCACGGGGAACAGCATCTCCGGCTTCAGGAAGCGCAGCGTTTGCTCGATTCCCTTGCGCGGCTGGCCCTTGTTCGACTCGGGGTTCTCGCGCGGATGGAAGTGGACGTTGTGCGAGAGGTCGTCGTTGTTGCGGATGAGGAGCGACTGGCCGGCCATCACCGCGACCACGGCCGGTGCGTAGTCGCAGTCGTTCTGGTCGAGGACCGCGGGTGACGCGGGCGGCGCCAGTGCACCGCTGAGGCCGGACTTCACGTAGACGACCGTGTCCGCGACGCCGCCTGAGCTGACGCGCACGCTGTAGCGCACGATCCCGTCCGGATGGGCGGCCGCGCATTTCGGCTCGGACTGGAGCGCGATCCGGATCGGCGGTGGCACCGCCCCAGCGAACGTCACACGGCCCGAAATGCTCGCGGTGCCGAGCGCTGGGGTCGCAACGGCCGCAGGCCCGGCGGTGGCGGCGGCACCGGGCTCGGCCGACGGCGAGCGCGAACAGGAGGCGCCCACGGCGAAAAGCCCCACTGCAAGGACCGCGGCGGAAGGGCGCTTCACGATGCAGGATTCTCTCACGGTGAAACGCCGGCCGGCAGGTTGAGCGCGGCCAGCGCGACCGGGCTCGACACCCCGACGTAGAGCCGCCCGCCGATGCGCAAGGGCGCGGTGCGAAAGACGGTCGTGCCGCCCTCGGTGCCGAGGTGCAGGGACGCGGTGCCAAGGTTCTTGCCGATTTTCGGCTCTAGCGCGATGAGGTCGGCGTCGGCACAGGGCACGAGCAGCGTGACGCCGATGACAAGCGGGGTGAAGAGCGGCCGCGAGGGCAGCGGCGAGCGCCAGATCATGTGGCCCTTGCCGCGATCGAGCGCGTAGACGACGTTCTCGAGCGACGCGAACAGCACGCGCTTCTCGAACAGCACTCCACCGGCGCGAACGTCGGCGCCCACCTTCCAGCGCCAGTGCCTCTTGCCGCTGCGCAGCGCTATGCCGAGGAACGAGCCGTCGTCGTTGCCCACCAGCACGCGCTCCTTGTCGTCCACGACCGGAGTCGCACGGATCGGATCGCCCTTGCCGTAGGTCCATTCCGAAACGCCTGCGCGCTTGCGGATCACTTCGACGGCGCCGTCCTGCCGGCCGACCACGAGGAACGCGCGTTCGACAGTGGGCCCGGACGTGATTTCCGGCCCTTCGGAGTCGGCACGCCGCCAGGCCGCGGCGCCCGTCTCCATGTCCAGGCAGGCGATGCCCTTGCCGACGATGAACACCTGCTGACCATCGAGCACCGGCGGCAGGTCGCCCGCAACCTTCGTGTCGACGCGCCAGACCTCCTTGCCGTCCGCCGGGTCGAGGCGGGAGACGACGCCGTCGGCCTGGCGCACGACGATTGCGCCCTTGCTGCTGGCGAGCCGTCCGGGGTGCCCGGCCGCGCGCCACGCCTCGGTGCCGGTGGCGGCGTCGAAGGCATAGACGATGCCGCCGCGCGACGCGACGAAGACGCGCTGCCCATCCGTCGCGAGCGGCGCCTCGACGGCTTGCGGCTCGGTGTCGCCGTCGTTCTCGAGGTTGGCGACCCATGCGGTCGTGAGCGGAAACAGGCTCGGAACGGGCGTAACGATGCGTTTGTGGCAGCCCGCGCCGGCGGCAAACACGAGGAGGATGAGCCAGCGGCGGGGGTGGTTCACGCTGCGCCGACTATATCGCAGGGCTATAATCCGCGGACCAACAAGGCCTTGGAGGGCTGTTGAAGAGAGACACCATCCTCATCCTTGATTTCGGGTCGCAATACACGCAGCTCGTGGCCCGACGCCTTCGCGAACTTGGCGTTTACTCGGAAATCCTCCCCCCCAGTACCAAACCAGCCGCGCTGCGCGCGCGCAAACCCACGGGCATCATCCTTTCGGGCGGGCCGACCAGCGTCTACGAGCCGGGCGCGCCGCAGTCGGACAAGAAGGTCTTCGACCTGGGCGTGCCGGTGCTGGGCGTGTGCTACGGCATGCAGCTCACCGCGCACCTGCTCGGCGGCACGCTCGAGCGCTCGGCGCGCCGCGAGTATGGCGAGGCGCTCTTCGAGATCTCACGCACCTCGGCTCTCTTCCGTTCGGTGCGCTCGCCGACGCGCGTGTGGATGAGCCACGGCGACTCCGTGCTGAAGCCGCCACCGGGGTTCGTGGTCACCGGCTCCTCCGCCACCAACACCATCGCCGCGATGGAGCACCCCGAGCGCCACATCTACAACCTGCTGTTCCATCCCGAGGTGCAGCACACCGAGCACGGCACCGCCATCCTCTCGAACTTCCTCGACATCTGCGGCTGCAAGCGCGACTGGAGCCCGGCTTCGTTCGTCGACGAGGAAGTGGCGAAGATCCGCAAGGCGGTTGGCAACGACCGCGTGATCTGCGCCCTCTCGGGCGGCGTCGACTCCGCGGTCACCGCTTTGCTGGTGCACGCGGCGGTGGGCGACCAGCTGACCTGCGTGTTCGTGGACAACGGGCTGCTGCGCAAGGACGAAGCCGCGCAGGTGCGCCGGCGCTTCGCCGAGCGCCTGAAGCTGAAGGTGGTGTTCGTGGACGCCACGCGCCCCTTCCTCGCGAAGCTGCGCGGCGTCTCGGACCCCGAGCGCAAGCGCAAGATCATCGGCCGCGAGTTCATCGAGGTGTTCCGCAAGTCGGCGAAGAAGCTCGGCAAGGTCGCCTGGCTGGCGCAGGGCACGCTTTACACCGACGTCATCGAGTCAACCTCGGTGAAGGGCCCGTCGGCAGTCATCAAGAGCCACCACAACGTCGGCGGCCTGCCGAAGAACCTCAAGTTCAAGCTGATCGAGCCGCTGCGCGCGCTGTTCAAGGACGAGGCCCGCAAGGTCGGCATTCGCCTCGGCCTCGACGAGGAGTTCGTCCATCGCCAGCCGTTCCCCGGCCCCGGCCTCGCCGTCCGGGTGCTGGGCCCGATCACCCGCGACCGCCTGGCCCTGGTGCGCGAGGCCGACGCGCTGGTGGCCGACGAGATCCGCCGCGCCGGCATGTACCGAAGCGTCTGGCAGTCGTTCGCCGTGCTGCTTCCGGTGCGCTCGGTGGGCGTGATGGGCGACGACCGGACGTATCAGTACACGATCGCGATCCGCGCCGTGGAATCGGCCGACGGCATGACCGCCGACTGGGCGCGCCTGCCGCACGAGCTGATCGCCCGCATCTCGTCGCGCATCGTCAACGAGGTCAAGGGCATCAACCGCGTCGTCTACGACGTGAGCACCAAGCCGCCTTCCACCATCGAGTGGGAGTAGCAAGGCCCACCCTCGACAATTTGCGCGACGGTGTCGATTTCCGGCGACCCCGTTCGTCGTTCCAATGGCAGGCCAAGGTGGCCGGCTCCAGCAAGGAGACAGAAAATGCGTGTAATGGTGCTCGTGAAGGCGACCGAAGACAGCGAAAGGGGCGATCTTCCCAAGACCGAGATGTTCGCGGCCATGGACAAGTTCAACGCCGAGCTGGAAAAGGCCGGCATCCTGAAGCCCGGGGGCGGCGACGGCCTCAAGCCCTCGTCCCAGGGCAAGCGTGTCGCCTTCAACGGTGCCGGCCGCACCGTCATCGACGGCCCTTTCGCCGAAACCCGCGAGCTCGTCGCCGGCTTCTGGCTCTGGGAGGTCAAGGACATGGCCGAAGCGGTCGCCTGGGTGAAGCGCTGCCCCAATCCCATGCCCGGCCCGAGCGAAATCGAAATCCGCCCGCTGTACGAGATGTCCGATTTCCAATGAGAACCTGACTCGGGAAGGCGAGACGGCTTCTCGCTGAGGAGGTCGGCCGGACCAGTGGTGACGGTGCGGGGCGATAGAATCGCCGCGCACTCCTGAAGCGATGGCGACCTCCACCGATTTCGTCCACCTCCACCTGCACAGCGAATACAGCCTGCTCGACGGGGCGTGTCATATCGACGAGCTGGCGAGCGAGGCGGCGCGCATGGGTATGCGCGCCATGGCGCTCACCGATCACGGCAACATGTTCGGGGCGGTGGCGTTTCACGATGCCTGCCGCGATGCCGGCATCAAGCCAATCCTCGGCTGCGAGATCTACGTTGCGACCGGCAGCCGGCATGAGCGCAATGCCTCCTCCATCTCCGACGTGTACAACCACCTCACGTTGCTGGCCGCCAGCGAGGAGGGCTATCACAACCTCGTGAAGCTCGTTTCGATCGGCTACCTCGAGGGCTTCTATCACCGGCCGCGCATAGACAAGGAAGTTCTGGCGAAACACGGCGCCGGGCTCATCGGGCTCTCCGGCTGTCTCAGCAGCGAGATCTCGAGCCACCTGCTGGCGGGCAACGAGCAGGCGGCCTTGAGGGCGGCGGGGGAGTTCTCCGACATCTTCGGCAAGGACCGCTTCTACCTCGAGGTGATGGATCACGGCATCGAGGCGCAGCGGCGCGTCAACGGCGCGCTCTATCGCATGGCGCTGCGCGAGAGCCTGCCCCTGGTGGCGACCAACGACGCGCATTACCTGAAGCGCGACGACCACCACGCCCACGACGTGCTGCTTTGCATCGGTTCCGGCAAGAAGGTGAGCGATGCCGAGCGGCTGCGCTTCGACGGCAACGAGTTCTACCTGAAGACTCCGGCGGAGATGGCTGCGCTCTTTCCCGAACACCCGGAAGCGCTTGCCAACACCGTGCGCATCGCCGAGATGGTCGACTTCACGCTCAAGGCCACGGGCTCGCTGCCCGCGTTCACGGTGCCCGAGGCGTTCTCGACCGACTCCTACTTCGAACAGGTGGCGCGGGACGGCTTCTCGGGGCGGCTCAAGGTGCTCGAGCCTCTGGCCGCGGCGGGGCGGCTGCGCTATCCGATTTCGGTCTACGAAGAGAGGCTCACCAAGGAGATCGGCGTCATCCAGCGCGTCGGCTTCTCGGGTTATTTCCTCATCGTCTGGGATTTCATCCGCTACGCGCGCGAGAACCTCATCCCGGTGGGGCCGGGCCGCGGCTCGGCCGCCGGCAGCCTGGTCGCGTACGCGCTCAAGATCACCGATATCGACCCCATCGAGTACGACCTCATCTTCGAGCGCTTCCTCAACGAGGAACGCATCAGCCCGCCCGACATCGACATCGACTTCTGCGAAGCGCGCCGCTCCGAGGTCATCGACTACGTCACGCGCAAGTACGGCCGCGAAAACGTCGCCCAGATCATCACCTTCGGCACCATGAAGGCGCGCGCTGTGGTACGCGACGTCGGCCGCGTCATGGACCTGCCGTACGCCGAGGTGGACCGCATCGCCAAGATGATCCCGCCCGACCTCAAGATGACGCTCGCCAAGGCGCTCGACGAATCGCAGATGCTGAAGGAGGCCTACCAGGCGGACGCGCAGGTGCGCGAGCTCATCGACGTGTCGCGGCGCCTCGAGGGCACCACCCGACACGCCTCGACGCACGCGGCGGGCGTCGTCATCGCACCGCGGCCGCTGCAGGAGATGGTGCCGCTCGCGCAGTTCAAGGGCACCCAGGGCGAGGTCACGACCCAGTACGACATGAAGGGCGTCGAGCGCATCGGCCTGCTGAAGATGGACTTCCTCGGCCTGCGCACGCTCACGCTCATCGACAACTGCGTGAAGATGATCGCGGCGCGCACCGGCCAGGTCATCGACCCCGGCACCATCCCGCTCGACGACGCGCGCACCTTCGAGATGTTCACGCAGGGCCGCACCAGCGGACTGTTCCAGTTCGAGTCGGATGGCATGCGCGACATCCTGCGCCGCTTCCGTCCGGCCGAGCTCGAGCACCTCACGGCGCTGAATGCCCTCTATCGCCCCGGCCCGATGCAGATGATCGACGACTTCATCAAGCGCCGCCACGGCCAGACGAAGGTGGTGTTCGAGCACCCGCTGCTGGAGCCGATCCTCAAGGGGACCTACGGCGTCATGGTGTACCAGGAGCAGGTCATGCAAATCGCCTCGGCGCTCGCCGGCTTCACGCTCGGCGAGGCCGACATCCTGCGCAAGGCGATGGGCAAGAAGAACGCCCAGGTGATGGGCAAGCAGATGGACAAGTTCCTCTCCGGCTGCGCGTCGCGCGGGGTCAACGAGAAGAAGGCGCGCAGGATCTGGGACCAGATGGAGCAGTTCGCGGGCTACGGCTTCAACAAATCGCACTCGGCGGCCTATGCGTGGCTCGCGTACCAGACGGCCTACTTCAAGAGCAACCATCCGGCGTGCTTCATGGCGGCACTGCTCACCTCCGAGCGCGCCAACACCGACCGCATGGTGCTCTACATCGGCGAGTGCCGCGAGATGAAGCTCGACGTGCTGCCGCCGGACGTCAACGAGTCCGACCTGTTCTTCAGCGTGGTGGGCGGGGACACGGGCCAGATCCGCTTCGGCATGTCGGCGATCAAGAACGTCGGCGAGGGAGCTGTGGAGGCGGTGCTGCGGGCGCGCGCCGCTGGCCCCTTCACCTCGCTCACCGACTTGTGCGAGCGCATCGACCTGCGCGCCGTCAACCGGCGCGTCATCGAGAGCTTCATCAAGAGCGGCTGCCTCGACTCGCTCGACAAGCGCCGGGCAAGCTTGTACGCCGCGATCGACCGGGCGCTCGAAGCGGGGCAGCGCCGCCAGCGCGACCACGAGCAGGGCCAGCACAGCCTGTTCGGCATGCTCGCGGAAGATCACGCCGAAAAGGGCGCGCCCGCCGAGCGGCTGCCGATCGTTCCCGACTGGGGCGAGGGCGACCGGCTCGCTTTCGAGAAGGAATCGCTCGGCTTCTTCATCACCGGCCATCCGCTGATGCGCCACCGCGATGAGCTGAGCCGCTGGGCCAACGCCACCTGCGCGCGGCTCGCGGCGCTCACCGAACCGGCGGAAGTGACGATCGGCGGGCTCATCACCTCGCTGCGCCTCATCAAGACGCGGCGCGGCGACCGCATGGCCACGTTCGTCCTCGAAGACCTGGACGGCAGCGTCGAGGTGCTGATCTTTCCCGAGACCTACAAGAAGGTGGGCGCGCGCCTCGCCGAGGACGAGATCGTCATGGTGAAGGGCAAGGCGGAGCCGGTGGACGACGGCAAGACCCGCCTCCTGTGCTCAGAGCTGCAGCTGCTCGAGGACGCCAAGCGCACCGATGCGCGCCACGTGCGTGTCGAGGTGCGCGCCTGGGACAAGGACAAGGCGCAAAGGCTGCGCGATATACTGGAATCGCACCGCGGCGACTGCCCCGTGACGCTGGGACTGCGGGCGGGAGGCTACGACGTGGTGGTGCACACCATGCCCGGCTTGAGCGTGCGCCCGGATCGGGCCTTCAGCGAGGAAATCGGCGCGCTGTTCGGTCCCGAGGCCCTGGTCCTCGCGCGGACCACGGAGATTTCTTGAGCGATTTCGAGGCGCCGCTTCACGAACTGCAGAAGAGGATCGCCGAGCTGGCGGCGTTTCCCGGCGACCCGGCCAGGGAAAAGGAGGCCGCGGCCCTGAGCGCCGAGCTCCTCGCCCTGCGGCGCGAGGTGTTCGCCGGCCTGACGCCGTGGCAGAAGACCCTCGTGGCCCGGAACCCCAACCGGCCCTACACGCTCGACTTCGTCCAGGCGCTGTTCACCGATTTCACCGAGCTGCACGGCGATCGCCGTTTCGGCGACGACGAGGCGCTCGTTTGCGGCTTCGCGCGCTTCGACGGGCGGCCGGTCGCGGTGCTCGGCCACCAGAAGGGGCGCGACACCAAGCAGAAGATCCGGCGCAACTTCGGCATGCCCAAGCCCGAGGGCTACCGCAAGGCGCTGCGGGTGATGCAGCTCGCCGCCAAGTTCAAGCGCCCGATCATCGCCTTCGTCGACACGCCGGGTGCCTATCCCGGCATCGACGCCGAAGAGCGCGGCCAGGCGGAGGCGATCGCCTACAACCTGCGCGAGATGGCGCGCCTGGCGGTGCCCATCATCGTCACCGTCACCGGCGAGGGCGGCAGCGGTGGCGCCCTCGCCATCGCCGTCGGCGACCGCGTCAACATGTTCGAGCACTCCGTCTACTCGGTGATTTCACCCGAAGGCTGCGCGTCCATCCTGTGGCGCGACGCGGGCCGCGCCGAGGAAGCGGCAACCGCGATGCGCATCACCGCCTCCGACCTGAAGGCTCTCGGGGTGGTGGACGAGATCGTGCCCGAGCCCGCCGGCGGCGCACATGTCGACCACGACGAGATGTTCGACACGCTCGGCAAGCTGCTGCGCACGCAGCTCAAGGCGCTCACCACGGCTTCGCCAGCCGAGCTGCTCGACGATCGTTACGCGAAGTTCCGCGCCATGGGACGGCTCGGGCAGGAATTCGCGCGCCTGACGCCGCCCGCTTGACCGCATGAAGCGGTCCACCCTCTGGGCCGTCCGGCTGCTGATGGTCGCGATCGTCGCCGCGGTGGCGGTGATGGTGCGGCACAGCTTCAAGGCCAGGAGCGTCGCCCAGCCGTCGCCGACTCCGCAGGCCGCGGCGAGCGCCGCCCCGACTCCGCCGCCCGGCGGCACCGGCATGTGGCTGAGCGGCTTCAACTACGAGCGGTTCGACGACAACGGCCGCGCCACCAAGATCCGCGCCGCCCTCTACCGCGACGGCGAGAAGGACGAGATCCTGTTGCGCCAGGTGGAGGTGGACTTCGCGTACGTGGCGCAGGGGAAGCCGGGCACCACCCACATCAACTCCGACGAAGCCGTGATGATCCCGAAGATCAACAAGGGCGACTTCAAGGGCCACGTGGTGCTGACCACGGAGGAACCGGTACCGACGCGCGACGGCGAGACGCAGAAGGGCTTCGAGGTGCGTACCGAACAGCTCATCTATCGCGGCGACAAGGGCGTGGCGCGCAGCGAAGCGCCGGTGACCTTTCGCCGCAAGGACGTCTCGGGCAGTTCGCGCGGCCTCGTCTACAACGCCGAGAAAGGCACCATCGAGTTTCCGGCGGACGCCTACATCCGCATCGACGACGAGAAGGTCGGGGCCACCGAGATCCGCAGCCAGAAAGCATTCGTGAACCGTGCCAACGGTGTGATGAAGTTCGAGGATTCGGTGCGCCTCGTGCACGGCGCCGAGACGCTCAACTGCAAGAACCTGCTGGTGGGCTACGCCGAGGACACTCTCGCCATCAACCGCCTGCAGGCGGTGGACAACGTGGTGATGAGGATCTCCGGCAACACGGTGCTGCCCGGCACCAGCACGCCGCTCATGGGCAAGGGTTCGCGCATCATCACCGCCGACCGGCTGTTTGCCCTGTTCCGGCCCGACCGCACCTTGCAGGAGGTCACGGCCCTCGACAACGCGAAGCTGACTCTGACGCCGCCGCCGGGCGATGCGGGCGACGCGATGGAGCTGGGCGGCGGCACGCTCGGGTTCACCTTCGATGCCAAGGGCCAGCTGACCGAGCTGCAGTCGACCAAGGGCGCGTCCTTCGCGAGCCGCAGCACCGCGAAACCGCCGACCGGCACGCCGTTGCGCATCGACAGCCAGCGGCTGACGGTGCGCGTCGATCCGCCCACCGGGCAGATGAAAATGATGCTGTTCGAGCGCGACGTGAAGCTGGCGCGCGGCACGCAGGCGGCCACCAGCGGCCGCGCCCGCTACGAACTCGCCGAGGGCACGCTGGAACTCCTCGACACGCCGAAGATGAGCGATTCCGGCGAGGGTTCGGAGCTGGCCGGCAACGCGCTGGTGCTCGAGACGCGCACCCAGAACCTCAAGGCGCGCAACAACGTGCGCCAGTCGACGTCGCCGAAGAAGGATGCCGGTGGACCGTTCGGCTCGGCCACCGCCAGGACCGTGATCACCGCGTCGACATTCGAATACGACGGCGCGAAAAAGCTGGCGAACTATCGCGGCGGCGTCCTGCTCCGTTCGGGAAGCGACGAGATTCGTGCGCGCGAGGTGTCGATCGAGGACCAGGGCGAGAACGCCCGTCTGCTGAAGGCCGCCGGCCAGGTTGCGGCGACCATGGGCACGAAGGGCGGCGGCCCGGGCGGCAAGGACTCGGAAGATTCGAGCGTTGCGAGCCGCTCCGAGACGCTCGACTACGACGAGGCGAAGCACAGCCTGGCCTACAGCGGCGACGTGACCTTGCTGATGGGGGAGCTGCGGACCCGATCCCCCAACGCCCATGTGGACCTCGACGAGGCCGGGACCTCGGTGCGCGAGCTGCGGGCCTGGGAACCGGTGGACGCCACCCAGGAAAAACGGCTCGTGAAGGGCCAGAAACTCGTGTACACGCCCGCACAGAAGAGCGTTACGGTTACTGGTAAGCTCGTTTCTTTCAAGGATTTAGAGCGAGAAATGCAGGGCAAGGTGCTGACTTTCTTCATGGGGGACGACAACCGCATCATCGTGGACGGGCGGGAACTTGGCCGCACCGAAACGGTGATCCGCCCGAAGGAGTCTCCAAAGCCGTCCCCCTCACCCACTCCGGCCGCCCATTGAGCGAAACAGCTCCGTCCCCGCCGGCGAGGCTGGCGCCCCCCGGGGTGAAGGTGCTGGAGGCGCGTCAGCTCACCAAGTCCTATGGCCGCCGGGTGGTGGTGCGCAGCGTCGACCTGCACGTGCGCACCGGCGAGGTGGTCGGCCTGCTCGGCCCCAATGGTGCTGGCAAGACCACGACCTTCTACATGTGCGTCGGGCTCACCCGGCCCGACAGCGGCCAGGTGTTCCTCGGCACGGAGGACATCACGGCGCTGCCGATGTACATGCGGGCGCGTTACGGCATCGGCTACCTGCCGCAGGAAGCGAGCATCTTCCGCGGCCTGACGACCGAACAGAACGTGCTTGCGGTGCTCGAGACCCGCGGCCTCGACCACGCCGCGCAGCGCCGCCGCTGCGGCCAGCTGCTCGAGGAACTGGGCATTGCCGCCCATGCCCGCCAGGCGTCCTACACGCTTTCGGGAGGCGAGCGCCGCCGCCTCGAGATCGCCCGCGCGCTGGCTGCCGACCCGTCCTTCATCCTGCTCGACGAGCCGTTCGCCGGCATCGACCCGCTGGCGCTCGAGGACCTGCAGGACATCATCGCGCACCTCAAGGACCGCGGCATCGGCGTGCTGATCACCGACCACAACGTCCGCGAGACCCTCAAGATCACCGACCGCGCCTACATCCTGCGCGAAGGCGAACGCTTTCGCGCCGGCACCCCGAAGGAACTGGCGAGCGACGAGGAAGTGCGCCGCGTCTACCTCGGCGAAGGCTTCAAGCTCCACTAGAATTTCACAGCAACCGTGGCGATGAACCAGAAACTCGGCCTGCAGGCGCGGATGTCGCAGCGCCTCGTCCTGACGCCGTCGCTGCAGCAGGCGATCAAGCTGCTGCCGCTGACGACGCTGGAGCTCGCCGACGTCCTCGAGCAGGAGGTGATGGAGAACCCGCTGCTCGAGGAGGCGCCGCCGGAGGCGCCCGGCCCCGACGAGGCGACCGCCGAGGACGCGCCCGCCGAGGAGCGCAAGGACTCGCTCGACGAGATCGACGTCGACAAGTTCTTCGAGGACTACATCGAGGACAGCTACGAGAGCCGGCCGATGCCGTCGTCCGACATCCCCGAGGCGCCGCCCATCGAGAACACGCTGGTCGAGTCGCCCGACCTCTACGACCACCTGTTGTGGCAGCTGCGCATGACCGCCGCCGACGAACTGATCCAGGAAATCGGCGTGTGCATCATCGAGAACCTCGACGAGGACGGCCTGCTGCGCGCTACCGACGAGGAGATCGCGAACCTCGGCCCGTACCCGCCCGCGGACGTCGCGCGAGCGCTCGCCCTGGTGCAGTCGCTCGACCCGCCCGGCGTCGCCGCGCGCGACTTGCAGGAATGCCTGCGCCTGCAGCTGCGGCGCTCCGGGCTCGCGGACTCGATGACCGACGTGATCGTCCGCGACCACATGAAGCACCTGCAGAACCACCAGTACGGCGAGATCACGAGGGCGCTCGGCCTCGGCCCCGACGAGATCGCGGCGCACCTGGAGATCATCCGCCACCTCGATCCCAAGCCCGGTGCGCGCTACAGCCCGACGCGCTCCAACTACGTGGTGCCCGACGTCTACGTGGTGAAGGAGGGCGACGACTACAAGGTGGCGCTCAACGACGACAGCCTGCCACGCCTGCGCATCAGCCCCACCTACAAGCGCATGCTCGATAACAAGGAGCCGGGCTCGGAAGCGACCCGCGACTACGTCAAGGACAAGCTGCGCAGCGCCTTGTGGCTGCTGAAGAGCGTCGACCAGCGGCAGCGCACCATCTTCCGCGTCTCCGAGTCGATCGTGCGCCACCAGCGCGCCTTCCTCGACCACGGCCTCGAGCAGCTGCGGCCGCTGGTGCTGCGCGACGTCGCCAACGACATCGGCATGCACGAGTCGACCGTGTC
The DNA here is from genome assembly GCA_963720545.1 of uncultured Acidobacteriota bacterium. GTDB lineage: Bacteria > Acidobacteriota > Vicinamibacteria > Fen-336 > Fen-336 > MFD01916-c6. The sequence continues at coordinate 255,683 of OY970399.1, forward strand.
GCGGGTGGTGGCGAACAAGTACATGCACACGCCGCGCGGCGTCTACGAGCTGCGCTTCTTCTTCCACAGCGGCATCACCTCGACGGTGGGCGAGGCGGTCAGCTCGGTGACCATCAAGGACAAGATCCGCAGGATGATCGAGGCCGAGGACCAGGCGCGGCCGCTGTCCGACTCGCGCATCGCCGAACTGTTGTCGCGCGAGGGGCTGAAGCTGGCGCGGCGGACCGTGGCGAAGTACCGTGAAGAGATCCGGCTGCCGCCGTCGAACCTGCGGCGTTCGGTCGGCTGAGACTGGAGGGCGGGATGGCAGCGAAGACCAGCATCGAATACACGGGACGCCATGTCGAGATTCCCGAGTCGGTGAAGCGCCTCGCGGCGCGCAAGCTGCAGAAGCTCGAGAAGGTGCTGGGCGCGGGCACCAGCGCGCACGTGGTGCTGGCGATGGAGCGCAGCCGCAGCCAGGCCGAGGTGACCCTGGTCTCGCCACACCTGACACTGCAGGCGAAGGAGCGCGGTGCCGACTTCGGCGCGGCGCTCACCGCGAGCATGGACAAGCTGGCCCGCCAGGTGCAGACGCGCATCGGCAAGCTGCAGTCGAAGCGCCGCCGCGCTGCCCGCACCGGCACCGCCGCCTAGAGCGACCGTGCGCCGCGCCGACCGGCATCCCGCCATCCTCGTCATCACCGGCCTCTCGGGGTCGGGGAAGACGCACGTGTCGCGAGCACTCGAGGACGTCGGCTGGTTCTGCGTCGACAACCTGCCGGTGGCGCTGATCCCGCCGTTCAGCGGCCTGATCCGCGGCCACGACGAGCTGCGCCGTTCGGCGCTGGTGGTGGACATCCGCGCCCGCGACTTCACCGAGCGCTTTCCGGCGGTTTACAAAGAGCTGCGGCGCCGCGGGGTCGCGGTGGGCCTGCTGTTCCTCGAAGCCGACGAACGCACATTGGTGCGGCGCTTCAGCGAGACGCGCCGGCCGCACCCGCTCGCCATCAACCAGCCCGCGGTGGACGGCATCCGCGAGGAGCGCGAGAAGCTGCGGCCCATCCGCACCCTCGCCGACCAGATCCTCGACACTTCCGGGATCACGGTCCACCAGCTGCGCGACTGGGTGCGCGAGCACTACGACGTGCGCGCCGAAGCGCCGCCGCTGGTGGTGTCGGTGATGTCGTTCGGCTACAAGTACGGCGTGCCGGCGGAGGCCGACCTGGTGTTCGACGTGCGCTTCCTGCCGAACCCCAACTTCGTGCGTTCGCTGAAGAAGCTCACCGGCAAGGACGCGCGCGTGGTGCGCTACATCCGCCGCGGGCCCGATGCCGAGGCGTTCCTGAAGAAGATCGACGCGCTGCTGCGCTTCATGCTGCCGCGCTTCGTCCGCGAGGGCAAAAGCTACCTGACGATCGCGATCGGCTGCACCGGCGGCCGGCACCGCTCGGTGATGATGGCGGAGGCGCTCGGCGCACGCCTCCGCAAGCGCGGCCTGCCGGTGAACATCCGCCACCGCGACGTGAAGCTGTAGGCAACGAGGGAAGGAGCGAAACGCGCATGCGCCGGGTCGACAAGCCGTGGGGCCACGAACTCTGGTGGGCGTTCACCGACCGCTACGTCGGCAAGCTCCTGCACATCGAGAAGGGCGAGAGCCTGTCTCTGCAGTACCACGAAAAGAAGGACGAGACCATCTGGGTGCAGTCGGGCAGGCTGCTGTTCGAGACGCGCGCGACACCGGCCGACGGGCCGCTCGAGCGCCGCGAGCTGGGCCCGGGCGACGCCTTCCACATCACGCCGTTCACCGTGCACCGCATGACGGCGCTCGAAACCTGCGACATCCTCGAGGTCTCGACGCCCGAGGTCGAAGACGTGGTCCGCCTCGAAGACCGCTACGGCCGCAAGGGCACCTCCGCCCCCTAGCGTTACTCGCGGTAGTCGAGCGGCGGGTGGCGCTCGCCGACCAGCGACCGATACACCAACTCTCGCGGCCGGTTCAGTACTTGCGCAGGGCCAGGGCGGCGTCGACGATGGTCGCAACCTGCGGCAGGATGGCGTCCTCGAGCACCGGCGCGTAGCCGACGAAGGTGTCGAGCGCGCCGATGCGGCGCACCGGCGCGTCGAGCCATTCGAAGAGCTCGTCGCCGATGCGCGCGGCGATCTCGGCGCCGTAGCCCCAGGAGAGGCTGTCCTCATGGGCGACGATGACCTTGCCGGTCTTGCGCACGCTCTGCGCGACCGCTTCCCAGTCGTAAGGCTGCAGCGTGCGCAGGTCGAGCACCTCGAGCGAGACGCCCTGCGCCTCGAGCTGGCGCGCCGCGACCAGCGAGCGCTGCACCAGCGCGCCGAAGGTCACGACCGTGACGTCGGCGCCGGCGCGCTTCACCGCCGCCTTGCCGAACGGCACCATGTAGTCGGGGCCGGGGTAGACGCCCTTGTTGTAGGTCTGACGGTAGAGGTGCTTGTGCTCGAGGAACAGCACCGGGTCGTCACAGCGCAGCGCGGTGCGCAGCAGGCCGTTCGCGTCCTCGGCGTTCGACGGGATCACGACGCGCAGCCCCGGCGTGTGCGTGAACAGCACCTCGCCGCACTGGCTGTGATAGACGGCGCCGCCCTGCAGGTAGCCGCCGTAGGTGACGCGGATGACGACCGGGCACTTGAAGGCGTTGTTGGAGCGCCAGCGCAGCAGCGCCAGCTCGTTGCGCATCTGCATGAACGCCGGCCAGATGTAGTCGAAGAACTGCACCTCGGCCACCGGCTTCAGGCCGCGCGTGGCCATGCCGATGGCGCGGCCGACGATGCTGGCCTCGGCGAGCGGCGAGTTGTAGACGCGGCTGCTGCCGTGGCGGCGCTGCAGGTTGTGGGTGACCTTGAAGACACCGCCCTTGCCCTTCACCTGCTCCAGGCTGCCCTCGCGGCTGCAGTCGGCGACGTCCTCGCCGAAGATGACGATGCGCGGGTCGCGGCCGAGCTCGTCGTTGAGGCAGGCGTTCAGCAGGTCGACGACCGTCTTGGGCCCGCCGTCGGGTTTCGCCTCGGTGGCAAACGCCGCGGACGTCGGATCGACGTCTTCCGAAAACACGTAGCGCCTGGCGGAGCCGGCTTCCGGCGGCGGCGAGGCAAGTGCCTCGTCGGCGGCGGCGTTCACTTCGGCATCGACCGACTCGCGCACCGCGGCGAGTTCCTCGGCGCTCGCGAGGCCTTCGCGCAGCAGGAACTCGGGAAACGCGGTGAGCGGATCGCGGCGCGCGTCCTGATCGCGCTCGGAAGGCGGCCGGTAGTTGGTCTCGTCGTCGGAGAGCGAGTGCGAATAGGGGCGGATGACATGCGCATGCACCAGCGCCGGGCCCTTGCGCGCGCGGCACCACTCGGCCGCCTCGCGCAGCACCAGCAGGCTCGCGACCGGATCGCAGCCGTCCACCTCGCGCACGTAGAGGTCGGGGAACGAGCGCACCAGCTTCGAGATGCTGCCGCCCGCGGTCTGCACTTCCACCGGCACCGAGATCGCGTACTTGTTGTCCTCGACCAGGTAGAGCACGGGTGCCTTGAGGTTGCAGGCGCTGTTGAGGCTCTCCCAGAACTCGCCCTGCGACGTCGTGCCCTCGCCGGTGGAGCAGTAGACGATGTCGTCACCCGCCGCGGCGCTCCCGCCGGCCTGAACCGCCGGGTTCTTCGCGAGGTACATCGAAGCTTCGGCGCAGCCCACCGCCTGCAGGAACTGCGTGCCGGTGGGCGACGACTTCGACACCACGTTCAGCTCCGGGAAACCCCAGTGCGACGGCATCTGCCGGCCGCCCGACGCCGGGTCGGCGGCCGCGCCGACGGCGCCCAGCAACATCTGCACCGGGGTGACGCCGAGCTGCAGCATCAACGCGCGGTCGCGGTAGTAGGCGTAGAACCAGTCGCGCCCCGGACGCAGCACCATGCCCGCCGCCACCAGCACGGCCTCGTGGCCCGCGCCGCTGATCTGGAAGTAGATGCGGTTCTGGCGCTTGAGCTGGATCTCCTTGTCGTCGATGCGGCGCGACAGGTAGATGGTGCGGTACATCGAAACGAGGGTCAGACGATCGACGCCCAACGAATCGGCTACCGACGTTGCCACTCTTCGCTCCTATGAGGCCGCTGCGCCTTTGGTGAGGGTATGCCTGCCTATCTTAACCACGCCCGCGCCGGGCCGCCGCCTGTGCGCATCACGCGCGCAGCAGGTCGAACAACATCCCGAGCCGCAGCGCCGCCTGCGCCGGCACGAAGTCGCCGGCGACGCCGACGAGGGTGTCGGCGAGGTCGGGGCGGCGCTGCAACCTGGCCGCCATCTGGTTGGCGAGGCCGGGGCGCGCCACCACCTGCTGCAGCAGCCGGTTGAAGCGGAACTTGGCCCGGGTGCGCTCGCGCCGCCGCGTCTCGTACACGGACAGCGCCGTGCCGGCGCGCAGGTGGTCGTCGATGGCCTCGGCGGCGAGCAGCGCGCTGCGCAGGGCGAGGGTGACGCCTTCGCCGGTGAACGGATCGTAGAAGCCCGCCGCGTCGCCGCACAGCACCAGGTTGCCGAGCGTGAGCCGCGACACCTCGGAAGCGAGCGGCCCGGTGGCCTGCGGGGGGGCCATGAGCGATGCTCGTTCGAGACGCGCTGCGACCCGCGGCCAGCGGTGCAGCGTTGCGCGGTAGAAATCCTCGATGCGCCCGCCGGCCGCCGCCATCTCCGAGGCATCGAGGACCAACGCGAGGTTGGCCTCGCCGCGCCGAAGCGACAAAGGGGCGACGCCGCAGTAGCCGCCGCCACCGACGTGCATCTCGCCCAGATCACCCAGGGCGGCGACGCCTTGCCAGTGGCCGCGCACCGCGAACTTGCGCAGCCGCGCCGGCCGCGCCAGGCCGAGACGGCTCGTGAGGGCGCCGCCACGGCCGTCGGCGCAGACGACGACGCGAGCACGAACCATCTCCCTGGTGTCGCCGTGCGCGCCGGCTATCCGGACCTCGGCGCCGCCCGGTGCCAACGGCTCGGCGCGGGTCGACTCCAGCACCGAGACCCCGGCGGCACGAGCGTGTGCGAGGAGCGCTGCGTCGAGATGCAGCCGGCGCACGCCGAGCCCGGCGTGGCCCTGGTAGCGGCCCTCGAACGAGGTGCCGTCCGGCGCGGTGAGGCGCATGCCGAGGAGCGGCTGCGGCTCGAGCGCGGCCACGGCTTCGGCCGCGCCCAGTTCGCGCAGGGCCGTCCACGCCTCGGGCGAGAGGCCCTCGCCGCAAATCTTCTCGCGCGGGAACGCCGCCTTGTCCACCAGCACCACCTCCCGCCCGCGCTGGGCGAGCGCGGTTGCGGCCGCGGCGCCGGCCGGTCCGCCGCCGACGACCAGCACGTCGCAAACGCTCACTGCGCCTTCCTCGCGACCGCAACGAGCCGGTAGGGAAAGACGCGCCGGATCTCGACATCGCCGTCGCGCACGCCCGCGGCGGCGAACGCGGCGCGCAACTCCGCGACTGTGAAGCTGCGCCGGATGGAGAGCAGGCCGTCGTGGATGCTTACCCTGCTGCGAAACACCAACGGGAAAACCATGCGTCCGAAGGCCCAGGGCACGACGGCCCGCCGCAGGTCGTTGACCACCAGCGCCTGGCGCGCCTGCGCATAGAGGCCGCGCAGCACCTCGGCCACCGCATCGCCGTCGAAATGATGGAGGAACAGCGAGCAGATGACGACGTCGAAGGAGGGTTCGCGAAACGGCAGGCGGCGCACGTCGCCGGCAACCGTTGCGACGCACTTCGGCACCTGCCGCAAATGCGCCGGCTTGAGGTCCAGGCCGGTTGCGGCGATCCGTCCGCTGCCCCAGGCGACGAGGTCGGCCGCCACGTCGCCGGAGCCGCAGCCGGCGTCGAGGAGTCGCAGCGAAGCGGGCGAGCCGCGCAGCAGCGGTGCCATGGCCCGGCGAAAAGATCGCAGGCCGCCGAGGTTGCGGTTGACCCAGCGGATGTCGCTGAGGCTCGCAGCCACTTCATCGGCAGGCAGCGCCGCGAAATCGAGCTGCTCCGGCTGCGTCGACCGTTCACGAAAGACGAGCACGCGAGAGAGCGCCCCTTCGGCCCGCCTAGAACTCGACCAGCGCCATCTCGGCGCCAAACCCCGGCCCGAACGCGCCCAGCACGCCGAGCGAACCGCCCGGCGGCGCCTGCGCGCGCAGCACCTCGTGCAGCACGAACAGCACAGTGACCGAACTCATGTTGCCGTGCTCGCTCAACACGGCCTCGGTCGCCGCCATGTGGTGCGGCTGCAAGCCAAGCTCTTCCTTCATGGCTTCGATGATGCGCCGGCCGCCCGGGTGCAGGATCCAGGCCGCGATGTCCGACGCCTTGAGGTCCTCGGGCTCCAGGAACTGCGCGGCGGTTTTGGCGACCTCGCGTTTCACGAACGGCGCCAGGTGGCGGTCGAGCACGATCTGCAGGCCGGGATTGCGCAGGCGGAAGCCCATGAGGTGGGTGGTGCCGGGAAAGAAGAAGCTGTCGGCGCGGCGAATGCGCGCGAGGCGCTTGCCGGCGAACCGCGGATGGCGCGTACCAACCAGCACCGCCGCCGCCGCGCCGTCGCCGAAGATCGCGGTGGAGACGACGTTGGTGGCGGAGCGGTCCCAGCGCTGGAACGTCAGGCTCGAGAGCTCCACCGCCAGCAGCAGCACCGCCGACTCGGGGTGCGCCGTGAGGTAGTCGTGGGCGCGCGCGAGACCGACGACGCCACCGGCGCAGCCGCTCTCGGTGATGGGCAGGCGCGCGAGCCGCGGGCCGAGCTGCAGCGCGTCGGCGACGAACGCGTCGACCGCGGGAATCATGAAGCCCGTGCACGAGACGCTCACCACCAGTCCGAGGTCGCGTGCCTCAACCCCCGAGGCTTCGAGCGCACGCCGCGCCAGCACGGTCGTCTCGCGCTTCGCATGCTCGATGTAGAGGTCGTTCTGCGTCTCGAAATCGCCGGGAAAAAACACCCGGTCGATCGTCACCACGCTGGCGCGCGTGTCGACGCCGGCGGTGTCGTAGACCTTCAGCAGCCGCCGCGCCGCGGCCTCGCCGCCCTCACCGTCGCCGAGCCACTCGGCCACCCAGCGGGTGACTTCGGACTGCGGATAGCGGTGGGGCGGGAGGAAACGTTCGAGCGCGACGATTGCGCTCAAAAGGGAACGTCTTCGTCGCTGACCTCGAAGTTGTCGTCAGCGCCCGAACCGCCGCCCTCACGGCCGCCGCCAGGCCCTGAGGAGCGTCCACCGCCTCCACCGCCGCCCGGACCAGAGGCGCCGCCGCCGCCGCCTTCGCCGCGGCCGCCGAGCAGCACCAGCTTCGAGTTCGGCCCGCTGATGCGGATCTTGGTGGTGTTGCGCTTGTTGCCGTCCTTGTCGGTCCACTCGTCGTAGACGATCTGCCCTTCGAGATAGACCGGGCGACCCTTGGTGAGGTAGTCGCGCGCGATCTGCGCGGTCTTGCCGAACACCTCGACGCGGTGCCAGGCGGTGCGCTCCTGCTTCTCCCCGCTCTTGTCGGTCCACCGTTCGCTGGTCGCCACCGAGAAGTTGGCGATGGGCTCGCCACCCTGGGTGTAGCGGATCTCGGGGTCGCGGCCGAGGTTGCCGAGCAAGATCACCTTGTTGACGCTGCCGGACATGCTTCGTGGTCCTTTCTGATGACGGCCTAGGGAGTCGCCAGTTTTTCGCGGGCGATGCGTGCCGCCGGGGCGCTCGGATAGCGATCGATGACGATGCGGTATTCGCGCACCGCTTCGGTGCGCCGGCCGAGCTTCTCGAGGGCCAGGCCCTTCTTGACGTGGGCGTCGGGCAGCTTGTCGCTCGTGGGGTAGTCGCGCTGCAGGACGCTGAGCGCGTCGACCGACTCCTGGAACTGCTGCTTGCCGTAATAGCACTCGCCGATCCAGTACTGCGCGTTGTCGGTGAAGTCGGTCTTGTAATTCTTGACGTACTCCTGGAAGCCCTGGATCGCGAGGTCGTAGTTGCCGCGGGCGAAGTCGGCGTAGGCCTGGCTGTAGAGTTCGCGCGGCGGCGCGGCGGTGGGCAGGAGCGGCGCGGCAGGAGCGGGCGAGGCGCCTGGAGACGCGGCCGCGGGTGTGGCAGGCGCGTTGGCACCGCCGGGTGGCGGGGTCGGCGCGGGAGCGAGCGGGTCGGCGCCCGTGGGCGCGGGCACGGGCGCGGCGGGCATCGTCTGGAACTTCTCGCGCAGCTCGGAGAGCCGGTCGGACATGTCGCGCAGCGACGACTGCACGGCCTCGTCGCGCAGGCGCTGGTCCTGCTGGGCGCGCTTCTGCGTGGCGTTCGCCTCGGCGACCAGGTCGGAGAGGCGTTTCATCTCGCGCTGGATGCCCTGCACGTTGTCTTCGAGGGCGCGCTGCAGGTCGGCGATTTGCCCCTGCAGGTTGGTGATCTGCGCCTGCAGGGCCTGCATTTCCTTGTTGGCCGCCAGCGCCGCGGGTGCGAGCAGCGCACCGCCGCCGAGCACGAGCATGGTGATGACGAGTGCACGCCTCAAGACCGTCATGAAACTCTCCTTCGCGTCCGTCTCGCGTTCATCTTAGTACGCGGCCATGCCCGCCCAGGACCGCGCTCAGGGACCCCAGTCGGGGTAGACGTTGTTGCCCGGCATGTCGAGGACCCGGACGATGCGGCCGACGCGGTCGGTGAGCGTCAGCTGCCACTTGCCGTTCTTCTTGCAGGCGAACACCAGGTGGCGGCCATTGCTCGACCACGACGGGTACTCGCAGCTGCCCATGCCTTCGCTCACCTGGCGGATCTGGCCGCTCACCAGGTCGATGACCGCGATCTCGAACGAGCCCTCGAGGCGCGCGGTGAACGCGACCTCGCTCCACTCGCGCGACGGATTCCACGACGGCGCGTCGCTGTCCATCGAGGTCAGGCGCCGCACGTTGAGGCCGTCCTCGTCCATCACCCAGATGCGCTGCCCGCCGCTGCGGTCGGAAGTGAAGGCGAGCTCGCGGCCGGTGGGGCTCCAGGTGGGCGCCGTGTCGACGCCGGGCGACTGCGTGAGGCGCTTAGGGTTCGAGCCGTCGGCGGCCGCCACGTAGATCTCGGCGTTGCCGCCGCGCATGCCTGCGTACGCGATCTTGCTGCCGTCGCGGCTGTAGGCGGGCGCCGCGAAGTTGCCGGTCATGGTGCGCGTCATGTTGTCGCCGCGGCCCTCGAAGATGAAGGCGCGCAGGATCGAGGCGATGTAGTTGCGGTAGGAGACGTAGGCGATGACGCGGCCGTCGGAACTCCAGCTGGGAAACAGGTTGAGCGAGCGTGTGACGGTGAGGCGGCGCGGGTTGAACCCGTCGTAGTCGGCGATGTAGACCTCCTTCACGCCGCCGGCGCCGCCTTGCGGCGCGTCGCGGTCGGAGGCGAACGCGAGCCGCGACTGCGCGACACCCTTGTACTGCGTGAGGGTCATGACGTCGTCCGAGGCGCGGTGCGCGAAGCCGCGCGGGTTGTCGTTCTTGCCGGAATACTGCTTCGCCATCATGACGGCGCCGGTGTTCACGTCCCACACCTTGATCTCGACCGCCAGGTTGCCGCCGCTCACCTCGGCGCGCGACAGCACCAGCACGCTTGCGTCCACACCTTTCCAGTCGAGAAAGTTGGGAGCGTCGAAGTTGACGGGCGGCGGCAGCTTCTTGACGAGCGCATCCGGCACGAACTCGAACAGGCCCTCGAACTTCAGGTCGTCCTGCAGCACCTGCGCGATCGTCGCGCACGCGGGCGCGGTCGCGGCATCGCGGCCGCGCGGCATGCAGTCGGGTATCGCGAAGCGCGGCGGTGCGCCGCCGATGACGATCTGGTAGGCGCCTCCGGGACGTTGCACCTGCTGCTGCGGGCCTGGCGAAGCGGGCGGCGGCGGCGTCTGGGCGGCGAGTGCCGCGTGCCATAAGAAGGCGGCGCCGAGAGCGGCTCCGCATACGGAGAGGATGCGCGTGCGCCTGGTGCTACGCATCGGGCTTGAAGCTCGCCTGGATCGTGATTCGATTGGTTCCATAAGTTCTCGGCAATGGCCCGAAAGGCTGGGCGGAATAAATGGCGCGTTGGGCGGAGAGGTCGATGGCGGAGCTGCCCGAGGTCTGCACGAGGCGGACGTCGGCAACCGAGCCGTCGGCGTTGATCGAGAAGGAAACGATGGCGGTCTGCGCCATGCCGCTGTGCATCTGACCCATCCACAATGACCATACCTTGCGTTGCACCCCCGCAAGATACCAGTCGCCGTTGACGTCGGTGCCCTCGGGCACGCCGGGACCGGCGGTGAGACCGACACCACCGGGCGCGGACTGCGCCGCGGCGGCCGCGGCAGGCGCCGGCGGGGCAGAGGACCGCACGTCGGGCTTCCGGCCCTTCCTGTCCGGAACCTTCTTCTGGTCGACCTCGGGGAGGCGGTTCGGGTTCGGTTCGTCCTTCGGCGGCTTGATCACCCTTGGCGCCGGCGCCGGTTTCGCCTCTTGCTGCGGTTCTTCCTTCGGCGGCTTCACCACCGGCGGCACCGTGCGGGCCGTGACCGCACCGCCGCCGCCGCGCGGCAGCGGTGCCGCGAAGCCGTCCATCACCTTGAGGGGCGGAGTGCGGGTGAAGAGCGACAGCACGAACACGCCGGCCACCACGCCTGCGTGCAGCAGGGAAGACGTCACGACGCTGCTGCGAAAGTTGCCGTCCTCCGCCGCGCGGTCCGCGATCAAGCGGCTGACGGCATCGCTCACGTACCCGCCTTCTCCTGCGGCAGCACGTAGGCGAAGCCTATCTGTTCGACGCCGGCCCGCTTCAGCAGGTCGACGACCGCGATCACGCGTCCGTAGCGCAACCGCTCGTCGGCGCGCAGGTAGACGACCTTGCTGACGCGGCCCCGCATCTCGCGGTTCATGCGGTCCTCGAGAATCGCCATGTCCACCGGCCGGTCGCCGATGAACACGCGGCCCTCGCCGTCGATCGAGACCGTGATGCGGTCCTCGGGCTCGTTCTTCGGCAGGTTCGCGACCGGCAGCGACACGTCGATGCCGCGGCTCATCATCGGCGCCGTTACCATGAAGACGAGCAGCAGCACCAGCACCACGTCCACGAGCGGCGTGACGTTGATCTCGCCGAGCGCATGCGCGGCGCCGGCGCGCGAGCGCAGCGTGCGATAGGTCTGTCCGGCGCTGTGGGCGGCGCCGCCGCCTTCGCCTGGAGACGAGGCCTGCATCTAGGTGAAGTTGCGCTCGACGATGTTCAGGAACTCGAGCGCGAAGTCGTCCATCATGTTGTTGAGGACGCGCACGCGGCTGTTGTAGGCGTTGTAGAAGACCGCGGCGGGAATCGCGGCAACCAGGCCGGCGGCGGTGGTGATCAGCGCCTCCGAGATGCCCGGCGCCACCACCGCGAGGTTCGCGGAGGCCATGCGGCCGATGTTCTCGAACGCGTTCATGATCCCCCAGACGGTGCCGAACAGGCCGATGAACGGCGTCACGCTCGCGGTGGTCGCCAGGAACGACAGGCGCCGTTCGAGGCGCGTCGACTCGCCGCCCGCGGCCCGCACCAGCGCGCGCGACACGGCCTCGAGCGAACGCACCACCGGCCGGGCCTGCGGATTTGCCGGCGCGTTTCGCACCTGCTGGTTCACCTCGAGGTAGCCCGCCTGAAAGACGCCCACCAGCGGACTGGCGCGCAGCTGCGGGCAGACGGCGTTCACCTCGGAGAACTTCGAGCTCTTGCGGAAGATGTCGAGGAACGTGCGGCTCTGGGCCTGGGCGCGGCGCAGGCTGACCGCCTTGTTGATGATGATGGCGAAGGACATCAAGGAGAACAGGACGAGAGTGAGCAGCACGAAGCGGGCGACCCACCCGGTGTGGGCCAGGAGCCCGGGGATGCCGCCCGCGAAACCCTCGCCGCCGGTCGCGGCAACTTGACCCAGCAGGGCAAGGCTGCCGCTAAACTGTCCATTTAGTATCACTTGGCGAGCGTGCCACAAGGGATTGTGGCTGTCAAGGAGAAATCCCGAGCAAAATACCCGCAACCACTAGATAATTGGAGAGTTAGGCGGTAAAATCCCGCGCGGCCCGCGAACCAAAGTAATGCTTAAACTGCTGATAGTAAAGAACATAGCGCTGAGCGCCTCGGTGGAGCTCGAATTCGCTCCCGGGCTCAACCTGTTGACAGGTGAAACGGGGGCCGGAAAGAGCCTCGTCGTCGATGCGCTGGGGCTGGTTCTCGGCGCCCGCGGCGACGCCGAACTGATCCGCACCGGCGAGAAAACCGCGACCGTGGAAGCCGTGTTCGACGTGCCTGGAATCGGGGCGCTTCTCGAGGCACGCGGCCTCCCGGTGGACGGCGACGAGGTGATCCTGCGCCGCGAGCTGGGCGCCGCCGGCCGTTCGCGCGCTGCCGTCAACGGCGCGCTCGTTCCCGTCGCCACGCTGCGCGAGCTGGCGCCGGCCCTCGCCGCCATCCATGGCCAGAACGAGCACCGCGATCTCCTCGACGAGGACAGCCACGGCGAGTTCCTGGACGAGTTCGCCGGGCTCCTCGCCGAGCGTGCTGCCCTCGGCGACGCGTACCGAGACCTGCGCGCGGCTGAGGCAGAGCTCGAAGCGACGACGGCGGGCGAGCGCGGCCTCGCCGACCGGCGGGAGTTCCTTTCCTTCCAGCTCACCGAGATCGACCGCGCGGCGCTCGAGCCAGGCGAGGACGAGATCCTCGCCGCCGAACGCGTGGTGCAAGCGAACTCGGGCCGCCTCGCCGGGCTCTCGAGCGAGGCATACGCGGCGCTCTACGAAGACGAGGGTGCCGTCCTCGAGAAGCTAGCCGCCATCTACCGCAAGGTGCAGGAACTCGCGGCGCTCGACCCGCGGTTCGCGCCACACCTCGAGAGCCGCGCCGCCGTCACGGCAAGCCTCGACGAGCTGGCGCTCTTCCTGCGCGACTACAAGGACACGCTCGGCGCCGACCCCGCGCGTCTCGATGCCATCGAGTCGCGACTCGCGCTCATCGACCGCCTGAAGAAGCGCCACGGCGGCTCGCTCGTCGCGGTTCTCGAATTCGCGGAGCGCACTCGCGACGAGCTCGGCTTGTCGCGGTCGCCTGAGGAGACGCTGGCGCTCCTCGAGAAGCGCGTGTCGGACGGCCGACAACGCTATCGCGCGCTCGCAGTTGCGCTGTCGGCGAAGCGGCGCAAGGCAGCGCTCGTCCTCGAGAAGCGCGTGTTGCGCGAGCTCGGCGAGCTGGCGATGGAGAAGACGGCGTTCACCGTTGCGCTCTCTTCATCGAACGAACCCGAACTCTGGGGAGCAACCGGCTTCGACCGGCCGCAGTTCTGCATCTCGGCAAACGTCGGCGAAGAGTCGCGGCCGCTCGCGCGCGTCGCGTCGGGCGGAGAGCTGTCGCGCATCCTGCTCGCGCTGCGCACCGTGGAAGCGGGAAGGAAGAATCGCGCCACTGCGGTCTTCGATGAAGTCGACTCGGGAATCGGCGGCAGGGTTGCAGAAGTCGTCGGGCGCAAGCTGCGCGCGGTGGCGCAGTATCGCCAGGTCCTCTGCGTCACGCACCTCGCCGCTGTCGCCTCGCAGGCCGACGCGCACTTCGTGGTGCGCAAGCGCGTGGCTTCGGGCCGCACGCTCAGCGAAGTGGCCGAGCTCGATGCGGCCGGACGCATCGAAGAGATCGCGCGGATGATGGGCGGCGAGACCATAACCGCCACCAGCCGCAAGCACGCGCGTGAGATGCTGGAGCATGCACAGGCGAAGCCGCGCGTGAAGGCGGGCGAGTGACGGCACAGCCGCGCCGCTATTTCGTCGAGACGTTCGGCTGCCAGATGAACGTCAACGATTCCGAGAAGGTCATCGGCCTGCTCGAATCCGCCGGCCATCAACCGGCCGCGAGCGCGCAGCAGGCCGACTTCATTTTCATCAACACCTGTGCGGTGCGCGAGAAAGCCGCCGAGAAACTGTTCTCGGCGCTCGGACGATTCGGCGCGCGCAAGAGGCAGGAGCCCAATCTCGTGGTCGCGGTCGGCGGCTGCGTCGCGCAGCTGCAGGGCACCGATGTCGCGAAGCGCGCGCCGTACGTGGACATCCTGGTGGGCACGCACAACTTCGGGCGCGTGCCGGAATTGCTCGACGAATTCGAGCGCACACGTTTCCGCCAGGTGGACCTCGATCGCAAGGCGAGCACCTTCGCGATTCCTACCGAAGTCGTGGCGCACGCGAATCCCGTGCGTGCGTTCGTCACAGTGACCGAGGGCTGCAATCACGTCTGTAGCTTCTGCGTCGTGCCGCGCACGCGCGGACCGGAGGTTTGTCGGACGGCCGACAGTGTCGTCGATGAGGTGCGCGCGCTGGTGGCGCGCGGCTACCGCGAGGTGATGCTGCTCGGACAAACGGTGAACGCGTACGCTCACGACAGTTGCGACTTCACCTCACTGTTGGAACGCGTCGCGAGCATTCACGGCCTTGCGCGCCTGCGCTTCACCACGTCCCATCCGCAACACGTCGACGAACGGTTCGCGCGTGCTCTGCGCGACATCGACGCGCTGTGCCCCTACCTGCACTTGCCTGTGCAGACGGGTTCCGATCGGGTGCTGGCGCACATGCGCCGCGGCTACACACGCGATGAGTACTGTCGGACGGCCGACATGCTGCGCCGCTTCACTCCCGACCTCGCGCTCACGTCCGACATCATCGTCGGCTATCCCGGTGAGACTGAGGCCGAGTTCGAGGAAACGGTTTCGCTCATCGAGCAGGTCGGCTTCGACGGCGTCTTCGTATTCGCGTACTCGCCGCGTCCGGGCACCACCGCGCATCGCATCGTTGATGACGTCACCGAGGAAGAGAAGCTGCGCCGACTACACGTGGTGAACTCGATGCAGCAGCGGTTGCAGCACGCGCGCAACCTCGGCGCGATCGGCACCAGGCAACGGGTGCTGGTCGAGAACGCCACCGGCGCGGGCCGCGTCTCGGGCCGCACGCCGCACTTCCGCCTCGTGCACTTCGCCGGTGAGGCGTCGCAGATCAACTCGTTGGTGGACGTGGATATCACCGCCGCCACGCCGAACGCGTTGCAAGGAAACGTCGCCGGCGCGCACTGACGTTGACGGGCGGCTTTCACCGCCCCTATATTCGTCGCCACCATGGAGATTGCTGTCGAGGTGCGCGGCCTGCTCGTCGATCCCACCACCAACAGCCCCATCATCGTGCTGCGCGAACGCGACGGCGGCCGGTTGCTTCCGATCTGGGTGGGTGTTTTCGAAGCGAACGCGATCGCGATGGAGATCGAAGGCGTCAGCGCGCCGCGGCCGATGACGCACGACCTCACGCTGCGGCTCATCGGTCACCTGCAGGGCCGCATCGAGAGGGTGGTCGTCTGGTCGCTGCAGGAAAACACCTTCTACGCGCTCATCTTTCTCGATGCGGGGTTGAGCGAGCCCGTGCCTGTGGACGCGCGGCCGTCCGATGCGATCGCCCTGGCGCTGCGTGCGAACGCGCCGATCTTCGTTGCCGAAGACGTACTCGCCTCGACCGCCGAAAAGACTTCCGGGCGTTCGGAAAACGTCGATCGGTTGCGTCAGTGGCTCGAAGGCTTGCCCGACGAGGACCTCGGCAAATACAAGATGTAGCGGATAAGTCTCACACCGCCACAATTTGTGCTTGACGGTTCTTCCGCGCATTTCCTATCATCCCGACGTGCCCCACTCCTTGAGCCTGACCTTGGTGTCTTCGTGAGCGCAACCGTCATAGCCATCGCGAACCAGAAGGGAGGCGTGGGGAAGACGACAACCGCCATCAACCTCGCCGCCGCCCTCGCCCTGCGGGGTTTCCGGACCCTGCTCATCGACCTCGATCCCCAGGCGAACTCGTCCCTCACTTACCTGGAGTTCGACGCCGCCAACCGCTCGATGTACGAAGTCCTCTCCGAGGGCGCGGGCATCGAGGAGGTCGCCCTGCCAACCAAGGTGCCGAAGCTGTTCGTGGCCCCGGCGCGCATCGGCCTTGCCAAGCTCGAGGCCAAGCTCGCGGGCGAGATGGACGCGCCGTTCCGCCTCAAGGACAAGCTCGCGGAAGTGGCCGAGCCCTACGACTACGTCGTCATCGACACTCCGCCGGCGCTCGGCATCATCACCGTCAACGCGCTGGTTGCGGCAACCCACCTTCTGGTGCCGGTGCAGTCGAGCTATTTCGCGCTCGAGGGCACCGACGACCTGCTGGAAACGGTGGAGCGCGTGCGCTCGCGGCCGAACCCGGAACTGAAGCTGCTGGGTGCCGTCATCACGCTCCACGACAAGCGCACCACGCTCGCGCGCGACGTGCAGAAGGCGATCGCCGACGTGTTCGGCAACCGCGTCTTCAAGACCACCATAACGCGCAGCATCCGCCTCGAGGAGAGCCCTGCGCATCGCGAACCGATCTTCAGTTTTGCGCCGCAGTCGAGCGGCGCGCTTGAGTACTACAAGCTGTGTGAGGAGGTCATCGAACGTGTCTAGCACTCGTCGCTTCGGTTTGCCCACCGCCGTCCGCATGAGGCACGACGAGCATTTCGTCGACCGTCTCAATCGCTCCGCCGGAATCCCGATCGGACGCCTCATCCCGATCGAGGACATCCACCCGAATCCCGAACAGCCGCGCCACGACATCGGCGACCTGTCGGAGCTCATTGCCTCGGTGCGCGAGAAGGGCGTGCTCGAGCCGATCCTGGTGCGGCCGCGCGGCAGCGGCTACCAGATCATCGCCGGCGAGCGCCGCTATCGGGCGGCGCAGGAAGTCGGCCTCGCCGAGATTCCCTGCGTGGTGCGCGACTCCTCGGACGCCGAGTCGCTCGAGATCGCGCTCATCGAGAACCTGCAGCGCAAGGACCTGCACGCCTTCGAAGAAGCCGAGGGCCTGCGCGTCCTCGCAGACACCTACGGCTACACGCACGAAGACCTCGCGGAGAAACTGGGACGCAGCCGGTCGTCAGTCACGGAAACGCTCAACCTCACGCAGATGCCCGATGAAGTGCGCGAGCTGTGCCGCTTCTCGAACATCACGTCGAAGTCGCTCCTGCTGCAGATCGTGCGCCTTGGCTCGGCCGAGGACATGATCGGCCTCATCAACCAGCTGCAGGAGCAGGGCACGCCCACCTCGCAGGGTGCCAGAAGGCTGCGGCAGGAGCTGAAGCCGGCGCCGGCATCAGGTGCGACGGCAAAGCCACGCCATTTCGTCTTCCGCTACCAGCCCGAGGAAAAGAACTTCCGTGTGACGCTGCAGTTCCGCAAGCAGCAGGTGCCACGCGAAGAGCTGATCGATGCCCTGCAGCGCATCATCAAGGAGCTGCGAGAAGCTTAAGTAAAGCTCCAGGAACTCGCTACTAAGTGGCTATCTTAGCTGGCTTTTTTGAGACTGGAGCGTCGAAACTTGTCCCATGGGATTCGGGTGGCGTGGACGATGTCCCAGAAGCCATTGGTGAGGCCGTAGCCCGTTTCCACCCCGACCTGGCTGTGGTGGAACCAATGATGGCGCTTGATGTAGCGCCAGTACTTGGAGCGGAAGTCGTAGAAGTGCACCGATTGGTGCACCCACTCCTCGCCGATGTAGGCCACCATGAGGCCCGCCAGGAAGGTTGGCGCGGTGGCGACGGGTGCCAGGAAGCTGAGCGCCGCCACCGGCCCCAGGGCGGGCAGGGTGTCCTTCAGGGTGCCGTTGATGTGGTTGCCGTCCCAGGGCCGGGCATGGTGCTCATAGTGCAGGTGGTCGAAAAGGTCGTGACTCACTTTTCGCATACCGGCACCCTTCGGAAAACGCCCGTGGAGGATGAAGCGGTGGACCAGGTATTCGACCCAGGTCCAGGCGGCCGCACCAGCCGCGAACCAGGCGATGGGCTGCCACCATGCGGACGCGCTGCGAAACGCCAGGAAGAGCACGATCAGCCCGTAACCGAGGTACGTGACGGTTACCGGGTACAACCGGCGGCGCGCACGGCGAGCTTCACCTTTCCAGTCGATTCCGACCGGAAACTTCGGGGGTGGCAGGCCCAATTCGGATTTGTGATTCGAGCTAGGTCCGTTCACGGCTGTGATCCAGTATACGTCAACGGGCGGAGTCAAGATTCCCATTTCGCTCATAAAACGATGACAAAACTGCACCCTTTCGCCGCCAACGGGCGGGCTGATAAGATGTTGCGGCTCAGGCGGCAGTCGTCGTGCGTGTAGCGAGTTCGGCCGCTTGAGGCCGGACGACCAGGGAGGGTGTATGGACGCGGCCCAAAAGGCAGCGCAGAAGGAGAACGACACGGACCGCACAACGTTCGCCGACTACGACCACAGCAACTTCTACTACGGCGCGGGGGACGACCCCCTGAACCTGCTCACCCCGTTCGCCGAGTGGTATGAAGAGGCGCTGCCCAACGGGTACTACCTGTATTCCGAGCCGCTGCACACGGCGCCAGGAACCGAAGTCACGGTCGAAAGCCGCAAGAACGGCGAAAAGCTCTCGCTCATCAACTTCGCGTCGTACAACTATCTGGGCATCTCCTACCGCGAGGAAGTCAAGGAAGCGGCCCGCAAGGCGGTCGACAAGTATGGCCTCGGCGCCTCCGGCTCGCCGATCCTGAGCGGCACCATGGACGTCCACGAGGAGCTGGCGACCGCGGTCGCGCGCTTCAAGGACAAGGAAGCGGCGATCCTCTTTCCCACCGGCTACAGCGCCAACGTCGGTTTCATTTCGGCGCTGATGCGGCCGGGCGACAACATCCTCCTCGACCAGTACTCGCACGCCTCGATCGTCGACGGCGCGATCCTCGCGAAGTCGAAGACCACCTTCTTCCGCCACAACAACCCGCTCGACCTGGAGCGCAAGCTGAACGGCTGCAAGGGCAAGAAGCTGGTGGTCGTGGAAGGCGTCTACTCGATGGACGGCGACGTCTGCCTGCTGCCCGAGATCGTCGAGGTCGCCAAGCGCCACGGCGCCCGCATCCTCATCGACGAGGCGCACTCCACGTTCCTGTTCGGTCCCAACGGCCGCGGCGTCGCGGAGCACTTCGGCCTCGACGGCGAGATCGACTTCCACCTCGGCACCTTCTCGAAGAGCCTCGGCGGCCAGGGCGGCTTCGTCTGCGGCTCGCAGAAGCTCATCGACTACGTCAACGCCTTCGGCCGCTCGCGCTTCTTCTCGTGCAACCTGGCGCCAATGCTCGCCGCGGGGCTCACCGCCGGCATCGAGATCGTCGAGAACGAGCCGGAGCTGCGCGCGCGTCTGTGGGGCAATGTCGCATTCCTGCGCCGCCGCTTCGCCGAAGAGGGCATCGACATCGGCAAGTCCAACTCGCAGGTGATGCCGGTGATGGTGAACAACGACCAGAAAGTGTTCGCGGTCGCCGAGAAGATCCAGGAACGCGGCTTGTTCCTGCAGCCGGTCACGTATCCCGCGGTGCCGAAGCACAAGTCGCGCCTGCGGATCTCCGTTTCGGCGGCACACTCTGAACAACAGCTCGAGAGGGCGGTGGGCATCATCAAGAGTGTGCTGGTCGAAGAGGGGATATGCCGGCGCTGACCCGATACGGATATTCCAACGCCATCAGCGGCTTCTTCGAGTTTCCAACCGAAAACGCGCGGCAGATACTGCCGGCGCACCTCGAGCCGGTGGAGCTGCACCACGGCACCAGCGTCTTCTCCATGACCTGCTTCGACTTCACCGAGAGCATGGTGGGGTCGTACGGTGAAGTGGTGATGTCGGTGATCGTGGCGCCGCTTGTGAAACCGGGCGAACGCCTGCCGAAGTCGGCGTTCTACCCGTACCTTGTCGCGACCACCACGGCGGCGGCGCGCGAGCATGCGATCGAGCGCTGGCACCTGCCGCACTGGATGGAAGACGTGGCGATGAGCTTCGACAACGCCGCGGGCATGATGACGTCACGGGTGACACTCGACGGCGAGCCGGTGGCCGAGCTCAGCATCAGCGAGCATCAGTGGCATCCGGTGTCGCATCTCTACCAGTCGTTCATGAAGGACGACTCGGGCGCTTACCTCGCCAACATCCTCATGGAAGGCCAGCAGAGCGAGCACGAGGACGAGCGCGGCAAGCTGACGCTGCACGACCATCCGTTCAACCGCTCGCTGATGATCGCCGACGTCTACGAGACGCCGTTCCGCGAGTTGTGGATGCGCGACGGGCGGCAGACGTTCGATCCGCTGGTGACGCTCTAGAACGAGCGGCGGCTCGTGCCCGAACCGGTCTACGTCGTCTTCAACCCCCACTCGGGCCGCGGTCGCGGCGCAGCATTGGTCGAGCCGGTGCTCGCCGCGCTGCGCAGAGACGGCGATGGCGCCATGGTCGAGCATGGGCTCACGCAGAAGGCCGGCGACGAGGCAGTGCTGGCACGCGAGGCGCTGCGCCGCGGCTTTCGCACCATCGTGGCGGTCGGCGGTGACGGCACCTGGAGCAACACCGCGCAGGCCCTGATCGGCGCCGACACCGAGGTGCGCCTGGGACTGGTCCCCGGCGGCACCGGCTGCGACTTCGCGCGCACGCTCGGCATCCCGCAGCAGGACGTCGCCGCGTGCGCCGCCATCCTGCGCGCCGGCCACACGCGCCTCGTGGACGTCGGCCGCGTCGAGGACCGCTATTTCCTCAACATCGTCGGCTTCGGCTACGACGTCGCGGTGCTCGAGGACTCGTGGACCGTGCCCTGGCTCGCCGGCAGCGCGCTCTACACCTACTGCGCGGTGAAACAGCTCGGCCGCTTTCCAGGTTTCGAAGTCGCGCTTCGCGACGGCGACGGCGCCGCGGCGCAGGCACCGGCACGCCGGCTGTTGATGCTGATCGTCGCCAACGCGCGAGTCTTTGGCGGCGGCTTCCGCATCGCGCCGCAGGCCGAACTCGAGGATGGCCTGCTCGACGCCGTCGCGATCGGCGACGCGCCTTTTTTCGGGCGGCTGGCGCTGATGCGCCAGCTGATGCGCGGCACGCACGGCGCCAACCCCGCGGTCTCGGTCGCGCAAGGCGCGTCGTTCCGCCTCGCCTTCGCGGCGCCGCCGGCTTATGAGACCGACGGGGAATGGCAGCGCGCCGCGAGCGCCGAACTCACCGTCGCCGCCGTGCCGCGCGCGCTGCGCGTGCTGGCGCCCCCGGGCAACTGAGCGGGGCAGCGGCGGTGTCCATGATCGTCCAGTTCGTCCGCGGCGTCCGCAGCCTGCTCGCGGTGCTTGGCGTGGCCTTCCTGTTCGCGGTGCCCGGCACGCTCGTGATGTACCTGTACGTGTTGCCGCTATCCCTGTCGCGCAAGCGGCGTTTCGCGGTCGGCTCCTGGTTCCTCAAATGGATGGCGCACTGGATCCTGCGCATCCTCGGCTGGGGCGGCGCCCGTTTCGAGCGCCGTGGTGTCCTGCCAACCACCGAGCCGAGTTACGTGGTGATGAACCACCAGTCGCAGCTCGACATCTGCACCGCGGCCGAGATGGGCGAGCCGTACACGCCGATCTTCGTGCCGCGCGCCCGCTACGCGCGCTTCATCCCGCTCATCTCCAAGACCATCCGCATGATCGGCTGCCCGATCGTCGACCCGCAGCGCGACGTGCGCGGCGCCTTGCGCGCGATGAAAAAGGCGGCGGTCGAGCTGCGCGGCGCGTTGCTGGTGTTTCCCGAGGGGCACCGCAGCCGCGACGGCGAGGTGCTGCCGTTTCGCGCCCGCGGCATGGTGTCGCTGCTGCAGACGCGACGCCTGCCGGTTTACGTGATCGCGAACGATGGCCTGTGGCGCGCGCGCCGCTTCGTGGACGTGCTGTTCCACGGCGCCGCGCTGCACGGCGAGACCGAACTGCTCGGCCCCTTCCTGCCGCCCGAGGACGACGCCGCGCTCGACGCGTTCGTCGCGACGCTGCGCGAGCAGCTGGTGGCGAGCGTCCTCGCGATGCGCACGCGCCGGCGCGCGGCGTGAAGCTCGGCGACGCGGTCCGCGCGCACGTCACGGACACTGCCGGCCTCGACCCGGTTGCGGCGCGGCTCGCCGCGCTTTGCGCCGAGAGCGGCGGCGACGCCGTCAGCGCGGTGCTCTTCTACGGCTCGCGCAAGACCGGTGCCGCGCCCGACCCGTGGAGCGCCTACGACTTCTTCGTGCTCACGAGCGACGACCGGGCCTTCTATCGCGAAATGAAGGCACGCGGCCAGCTGCGCCGCTCGCCCGGCCTGGTCGCAGCCCTGAACGGCATGCTGCCCCCGAACCAGGTCTCGGTGCGCGACGGCGGCGGCGGCGCGGCACCCTTCGCCAAGTGCTCGGTGATCCGGCTCGACACTCTCGAAGAGGAAACCTCCCCGCGACGGCGCGACCATTTCTGCGCCGGGCGCTTGTTCCAGCCCACGACCCTCGCGTTCGCGCGCGACGCCACCGCCGCGGCGCGGGTGGCCGAGTGCGC
The DNA here is from genome assembly GCA_963720545.1 of uncultured Acidobacteriota bacterium. Classification (GTDB taxonomy): domain Bacteria; phylum Acidobacteriota; class Vicinamibacteria; order Fen-336; family Fen-336; genus MFD01916-c6. The sequence goes on from OY970399.1 coordinate 278,033, forward strand.
CGTAGCCGCGCACCGCGCCACCTGGGAGTGGGTGCGGCCGTGGCTGCCGCCCGCCTTCGACGCGCGCGAGTACTGCCTCACGGCGCTGCGGGTGTCGCTCGGCCGCGAGATCCGGCCCGAGCCCTCGGGGCGCGCCGATGCGCTGTTCGCCGCACAGCGCGACTACCTGGTGCCCGTTTACCAGTCGCTCCTCGAAGAACTCGCAGCGAGCGGCGCTCTGGCGCCGGCGGGTGAGGGCCGGTTCGCGGCGACATCACCGGTTGAGCGCAGCGAACGCCGCCGGATCGAGGCATACTTTCGCCGGTCGAAGGCCCGCGCCACCACGCGCTGGTTCAAGTACATGTTCACGTTCGACGACTGGCTGGAGTACATCGTGAGGAAGGCCGAGCGGCACGGCGGCGAAAAAGTCGAGCTGAGCGCACGCGAGCGGCGCTGGCCGCTCGTGTTCCTGTGGCCGCGTGTCTTCGACTATCTGAAGCACAAGGATCGGCGGAAGCGCCCGTGACCGGAAGTCTCGCGGCACTCCTCGCGATCCTGGCAGGGCTGTTCGTCTCGATGGCCGTGTACGCCGCCGCGGGCCGCAGGCCCGACCCCGACGCCAGCCGCAAGGGCACGCAGTTTTTGCTCGGCGCGGGCAACTTCATCGTCCACTGGTTCATGTGGCTCATCATGCCCATCGAGCGCCTGGCGCTCGCACTGGCGCTCGGGCCGACCTTCTTCAACTTCGCCGGCCTCGCCTTTGGCGCGCTTTCCGGTGTGCTGCTTGCGACCGGGCGGCTGGAAGCGGGCGGCTGGGCGATCGCCGCCGGCGGCGTCTGCGACATCCTCGACGGCCGCATCGCGCGCGCCCGCAACATCGCCTCGCCGTTCGGCAAGTTCCTCGACGCCTGCTTCGACCGCTTCGTCGAGAGCTTCGCGTTCCTCGGCCTCGTCTGGTACTACGCCGGCCGGCCGCACGCCGCCTTCGCGGCCGCGGCCGCCATCTGCGGCTCGCTGCTGGTGAGCTACGCGCAGGCGCGCGGCGAGACGGTGAACGTCTCGGGCTCGGGCGGCCTGATGCAGCGCGGCGAGCGCCTCGCCCTCACGTGCTTCGCATGCCTCTTCGACCGGCCACTCAGCGCCTGGCTCAGCCAGCCAACAGGCACGGTGCTCTACTGGGTTCTGGTCGTGATCGCCGCTGGCTCCTTCGCAACCGCCGCGTACCGCACCGCGTGGCTCGCCCGCGAACTGCAGCGGCGGGAATAGCCAGAATGGCAGGGGCAGGCTTGCTGTTGTCGTTACTGCTCTCCGGGGCAGGCGAGGCTGGCGACGAAACCGCGCGCAAGACGGCTTACGCCGACCGGGCGCTGGCGGCAAGTGCGTACCCGCAGGCTATCGAAGCGCTCGAATGGCTCGACAAGCGTGCGAAGGGCACGAACGTCGCCGTGCGCCTCAAGCTGGCGAGCGCATACCTTGGCGCCGAAAAGTTCGAGCGCGCCGACAAGCTGGCAGGCTGGGTGCAGCAGAACGCGACCGACGACCACCTGCGGGCCCAGGCCTGGCTCGTCTCCGGCATGGCCCTCGGCGGCACCTTGTCGTCCGAGAAGAGCCGCAGCGCGGCGGAAGCGGCGTTCCGCGCCGCGATCGCGGCCGATCCGGCGTACGGTGCCGCGCACTATCGCCTGGCGCAGGTGCTGTTCGCTGCGAGCCGGAACGACGACGGCTTGAAGAGCCTGCAGGACGCGGTGGACGTGCTGCCCGCCGGCCACGCGCTCGCCACCGCCTCACATCGGGTCCTCGACAAGCCGCGCCTCGCGGGCAGGAACTTGCTGCCGGCGTTCACGGCCACGACTCTCGACGGCGGAACGTTCAGTTCCAGCGCCCTCGACGGCAAGGTCGTGGTGCTCGATTTCTGGGCCACCTGGTGCGGGCCATGCGTGAAAGCGCTCCCGACGGTCAAGAGGCTGGCACGCGCCCATGCAGCGGACGACATGGTCCTCATCAGCGTGAGCGTCGACGGTGACGTCAAGAAGGCGCGCAAGTTCGCAGCGAAGAACGGGATGGACTGGCCGCAGCTCTGGGAACACGGCGAGCAAGGCCACCTGGCGCGGGCGTTCGCGATCGAGGCGATCCCGACTTATGTCTTCATCGATCGTGACGGTGTCATTGTGTCGAAGTTCACCGGACCCGACGACGAAACCGCGCTGCGCAGCCAGCTCGATCGCCTTCTGGCGCTCCTGCTGAAGCGGGAGCCGGTGCAATAAGCGAGTCGGTTAGTTGCACGCCTATCCGACCTACATGGTCCTCGACCGTGACGGCGGCATCGCCGCGAATCTCTCCGGCCTGGACGAGCAGCGCTCGTTGCGCGCCCGGCTCGCACCGATCCTGGCACCGCTGCTTCAGGAGGAAGCTGAACCAGAGCCCTGAGGCGTCTGCGCGAGCGGAAGCAAACGAGGCCATCGGCTAGGATTGGCGGATGACAAATGGCAGGAAAGTGGTCGTCCTGGGGCTCGATGGAGTGCCTTACACGCTGATAGAGAAGTTCTGTGCGGAAGGCGTCATGCCGCGCTTCGCGCAGCTGCTGGCCGAGGGCCAGGCGGCGCCCATGGATACGGTGATGCCGGAAATCTCGTCGACCGCGTGGGCGAGCTTCATGACCGGCACCAACCCCGGCCGGCATGCCGTCTACGGCTTCATGGACCTCGATCCCAAGGCCTACAAGCTGCAGTTCAGCAACTTCAACTCTGTCAAGGCGCCGACCATGTGGGACTACATGAGCCGCGCCGGGCGCAAGTCGGTGGTGCTCAACATCCCCTCGACCTATCCGGCGCGCGACCTGCTCGGCGTGCTGGTGTCGGGGTTCGTCGCCATCGACCTGAAGCGCGCCACCTTTCCGAGCCGGGTTGTGCCTTATCTCGAGAACCTCGGCTACAAGCTCGACGTCGACGCCACCACCTTCAAGACCTCGGTCGACGCCTTCATCGCCGAGCTGTGGGACGCGCTCGAGAAGCGCGAGCAGGCGCTCGAGCACCTGTTCGACACCGAGGAGTGGGAGCTCTACATCGGCGTCGTCACCGAAACCGACCGGCTGCATCACTATCTGTGGGCGGCGATCGCGTCCGAGGACCATCCGCTGCACGCCTTTTTCAGGGACTACTACCGCAAGGTGGACAAGTTCATCGGCCGCATCCGCGACCGGGTGGGCGCCGACACGCTGTTCATGATCATGTCCGACCACGGCTTCTGCGAGATCCAGAAGGAGATCTACCTCAACAACTGGCTGCGCGAGGAGGGCTACCTGCAGTTCGAGCAGACGCCGCCGAAGGGCCACCAGGACATCGCCGCGACCAGCCGCGCCTTCAACCTCGACCCGGCGCGCATCTACATCCACCGCCAGGACGCGTATGCAAAGGGCCCGGTGGCGGCGGGGGACGTGCAAGGACTGATCGACGAGATCGCGGACAAGGCGCGCGCTCTGCAGGTGGACGGCAGGCCGGTGATCGACCGCATCTACCGCCGTGACGAGCTCTACAGCGGCAATTTCCTCGCCACGGCCCCCGACTTGGTGTTCGTGCCGCACCGCGGCTTCGACCTCAAGGGCACGCTGTCGCAGCAAACGACCGCCGGCCGCAGCGTGCTCACCGGCATGCACACCCAGGACGATGCGCTGCTGTACGTGAACCGCCCGGTGACGAAGGCGGGCAAGGCCAGCATCCTCGACCTTGCGCCCACCGTCCTGTCGTGGCTGGGGGTGACGCCGCCGAAGCCCCTCGACGGCGTCGATCTCGTCGGCTAGCTAGCGGCGCCAGCCCGCGTTCAGGAGCCGGGTGCGCGCGTCGCCGATGACGCCGTTCAGCGCGGCGTTGTCGATGTCGATCGGGTAGAGCTCCAGGAAGCGCGCGCCGTTGCGGATGCCGCGGTCGAGCGCGTCGCGCAGCACCGTCGGCGCCTGGCTGGCGCCGTACGGGTGGCCGCCGTTCATGCGGCCGGTCGGGTCGTTGCTGACCGACCAGAGCATCTGATAGCCGGCGTCCACCTGCGCCGCGGCCGCCGCCACGTCGAGCGAATGCCAGGTGGTGGAAAGCCCGTTGTTCTGCGCCATGAACTGGTTGACGCGGACGTTGGCCGCGCCGCCCTGGTCCGGCCCGTACACGTCCTTGCCATAGGCGACGATCTGGTCGGCGATGATGCCGTCACCGCCGCTCGAGCTCTGGAAGACGTTGCCGTCGTCGTCGATCGCCGGGAAGTGATTCGGGCCCAGAGCAATCGTCACCTTCTGGAACGGGAACGAGTCGGAGAAGGCGCGCATGAGCTGCTGCCAGGCGCCGCGCACCTTGGCGCGCGTGTAGCCGTCGCGGGCGCCGCCGGCATCGCGCACGTCGAGCCAGTTGTTGACGTCGGGGTCGTCGAAGGGCAGGCCGGCTTCCGCCGACTTGTGCTGGATGCCGGTCACCTTCACCTGCACCAGCGCCTCGCGTGAGGAGTAGCGGCGGCCGGCCGCTGCGATCAGCGCCTTCCAGCGGTCGAGGTAGACGGGATCCCAGGGCACCGGGATCCTGACGGTTTCGTTGCCGTCGCGGAACGTGAACTCGACGGCGCCGTCCGCGAACACCCAGTTGGGCGTTGACACGCCCGCGGAGATGCACAGCGAGACGCGCTTGCCCGCGGCTTCGGCGCGCGCGAAATGGTCGTCGAGCATGGTCCAGTCGTAGCTGCCGCGCTGCGGCTCGAGCGTGCTCCAGCGGACCCGCAGGCTGACGCCGTCGACGCGCGGGCTGGCGAGCGAGGTGTCGGACAGCCAGCCGTCGTTGTCGGACAGCGAGTAGATCCCGTTCGGCTGGCGGAACGAGGGCGCCGCGGCCAGGGTCGCCCAGGTGTTCACCACCTCGGTGCCGCCGTCGGGATCGGTGATCGTCATGGTGATGTTCTTGCGGCCGGGAGCGACCCCCGCGGCGTACGTGTGGGTCGGGCTGAGGCCCGACTGCGGCTCGGTGCCGTCACCGAAGTTCCACGAAACGTCGAGGTGGGCGAGGTCGGCCGGGCTGGCATCGTCGATGGTGCCGAGCACCTGCATCGGCCGGCCGTTGGCGGCGACGTACGGCCCGCCGGCGTGGCCGGTGGGCGCCTCGTTGCCGACGTGGATCGAGCGTGTGATCCGGGTCGTGGCGCCGTCCTTGTCGGTCACGTCCATCGCGACCGTGTAGGTGCCGCTGTCGGTTGGCGTGAAGATGAAGCGCGGCGAGGTGCTGCCGGCGCGGCCGGTGCTGCTCGGACCGCCGAGCACCACCCAGTCGCGGCGCAGGTGGCCGCGGTCGTCGCGGCCCGCATCGCTGACAGTGCTGTTGACCGTGATCTCGACGCCCTCGGCGCTCTGCGCGGGTGCGCCCGTGATGTTGCCCCCGGGTGCGACGTTCTGGATGGTGATGGTGCGCGGCGCGCTTTCGACACGGCGCACCTGGCTGCCGTTGCGCAGCTCGGTGACCCGGAATCCCACGGGGTAGTTGCCGTTGTCGAAGAACAGGTTGGCAGGCTCGAGGCTGCGCTTTTCCCAGCCGCCTCCTTGGCCGAAGTTCCACTCGTACACGTAGGTGTAGTCCCTGCGCTTGCCGTCGACGGTTGCGGTGAAGACCGGGGAGGAGCCCTCACGATAAGGCGCCTGGGTCCGGATCGTGAACGACGCGGTCAGCGCCGGGTCGGCAGCGGCAGCCGGCACGGAAATGAATGTGGCGCTTGCGAGGAGGCAGACAAAGCACGACAGCATCAGCGAGGAGGGAAGTTTCACGGCACCAGCCAGAGGGAATTTTCGAGCACTAGGCGCCAGGCTCCGTTGCCGAAGCCCCGCCGGTACGACGGGAGAGAGAAGCGGAGCCTAGCGGCCTTCTGTTGCCTTGTTGGTGACCTGCCTCACTGGGCAGCGCACTCGAGTGATCTGGGATCGGGCAGCTCGGTGACGTCCACCACGTGAGCCAGCGAATCGCGGCCCCCGGCATCATCGGTGATCGTCAACTGCACGTTGTACGAAGCGACGACGCAGCGCAGCCCCGTGTCAGGGAAGGTGTGGCGCACCGTGGCCCCGCCTTCGAGCGGAACGGACCCGTCGCCGAAATCCCAGGTGTAGCGGGCGATGCTGCCATCGGGGTCGGTGCTGGCCGAGGCGTTGAACAGCACCGAGGTCTGGCCGGCGATGATCGGCGCAACCGGATTCCAGACCCATTGCGCCTGCGGCAGGACGTTCGGATCGGGCTCGGCGGGCGTGCGGCGGTCGCAGCCCGGCTGGACGAGGGCGAGGCAGAGGATGAATGAAGCGGCGAATGTTTGTTTCATGAAGCGCGTTGGGCGCAGTGTCCCTTCTACGGCTCGGCAAGTCAAGACCGGGAAATCACTCCTGGGCCAGCATCGACGCGGCCGCGCTCATCACGGCGCGCAGCGACGGGTCCTCGATGTCGACCTTGTAGATTTCGAGGTAGCCCATCTTGTAGTCGAGCCCGCGGTTGACCGCCGAACCGAGCACCGCCGCCTTGTCATTCGGCCGCAGGCCGCACTGGTTCATCCGCTTCGGACCGTCCTGGACGTTCCACAGCATCTGCGCGCCGGCCTCCCCCGGGAACTGCAGCAACAGCGACCACTGGCCGTCGCCCTTGTCGGGCGGGAACGGCACGCAGCCGGAGAGGTTCTCGCGCCACACCCCGAACCGCCCGGGATAGGTGGCAGCGCCGTAGCGGGCGATCTCGCCGGCCACGTAGGTCGTGGACTTGCCGCTCACTTCCTTCTCGAACGGGATCGCCGCAACCTCCGCCCAGTGGTGGGTGCGGGGCATCGAGGTGAGGAACGCGTCCACCACGGTCTGCATTGCGCTCAGCAGCTTTTCCGGAGTGTAGCCGGCACCCTTCCACGAGAAGCCGGTCTTGCCGAAGGCCTCGAGCGACCAGCCGTCGGTGACGCTTTCGGTGGAGCCGCGGGTGTAGGCGATCACGGGCTCGTCGGCGTAGCGCGCGCCGAAGGCACGGATGAAGCGGGTCCAGCGGTCGAGGAACACCGGATCCCAGGGAACCGGGATGGTGCCGTCCTTGGCGATGAAGGAGTTGGCGCCTTCGCCGTAGAGCCAGGCCGGGGTCCCGGCGATGTAGACCGAGATGCGCTTGCCGGCGGCGCGCGCGGCTCCTATCTGTGCGTCGAGATAGCCCCAGTCGTATTCGCCCGGCTTCACCTCGAGGGTCGCCCAGCGCGTGCGCACGGCGACGCCTGAGATGTCGGGGTTCTGCAGCAGGTCGTTGTCGGGCGCCCCGTCCATCGCCTGCAGCGCGTAGATGCCCGTCGGGAAGGCGACCGCCGGCGCCGACGGTGTCGGGGTCGGCGTGGGGGTTGCTCCAGTCGGCCCACCGCCGCAACCGGCCAGCAGGAGGCTCGACAAGATGGCCCCGCAGAGGGCGGGGGAACGGCCGGGGAACATGCAGACAGTGTACGGCACGTCGGGCCCTGGCTTCTGTGAGATTTGTGCCAGGGCCCCGGGCCGCGGTGGGCCTTTTTAGGTCACCACCGCGACGCCGACGATCTTGCCCTTCTGCTTGATGGCCATGCGGCCGAGGGACGAATGCGACACTTCCGCGACCAGTGGCGTCTCGAGCAGCAGGCGCACCTGGCCGACCTCGCCGATACCCGTCTCCCCGAGGGCCTCGAAGCGGCCCTTCGACTCGGCGGTGCCGCACTCGATCATGACGTCAGGCGGCGTCGCCTCGAGGAAGATCACTGGCGCCGTCACTTCCGAGCGAGGGGTCGGCGGCTGCCCGGGAGGGCACAGCACGGCACCCCGCCCGAGATCGGCAGGATGCGGCTCCATCACCAGGCCGACGTTGTCGCCCTTGCGGGCTTCGGCCACCGGCTCGTTGCCGACCATGATCTTCACTACCGTGGCGATCGTGCCGCCGGGCGCGATCGACACGCGGTCGCCCTGGCGCAACGCACCGCTCTCGATCCGGCCCACCACCAGCCCGTTGCCGCCGTTGCGCTTGTAGACGCCTTGCACCGGCAGGCGCAGCGGTTCGCCGTGGACTTCGTCGTGCGGCTCGATCGACTCCATCGCCTCGAACAGGGTCGGCCCCTTGTACCAGGGCATCTTGTCCGAACGCGTGACGATGTTGTCGCCGGTCTTCGCTGCGACCGGAATGAACGAGATCTTCTCGTGGCCGCCGCCGAACACCTCGATGACGCCGGCCTTCATCTTGTCGAAGGCAGCCTGCTCGTAACCGACCGCGTCCATCTTGTTGATGGCCACGATCAGCCGGCCGAGGCCGAGCCAGCGCGCGAGCCGCAGGTGCTGGCCGGTCTGCGCGCCGATGCCCTCCTTCGCCGAGGCGATGAGGATGCCGGCGTCGGCATGCGACGCGCCGGTGAGCATGTTCTTGATGAGCGTCTCATGCCCGGGAACGTCGATGCAGTCGTAGAGATACCGCTTGCCCTTGATCTGGGCGTGGATGACGTCGATCGTCATGCCGTCGCGGCGTTCTTCCTGGAACGCGTCGAGCAGGAACGCGTACTCGAACTCGAGACCCAGGGAGTCGGAAGTGGCCTTGGCCTCGCGGACCTTGTCTTCCATGACGCTGCCGGTGTCGCAGAGCAGCCGGCCGATGGTCGTTGACTTGCCGTGGTCCTTGTGGCCCAGCAGCGTGATGTGGAGCCGTTTCGCCATTTACATGTACCCCAGGGCGCGCAGGCGCTGCATGACGCTTTCCTGCTCCTTGTCCTGCATGCGGCCGGCGCGCTCCGAAGTCTTGGTGGTGCGCAGGTCCTCGATGATCTCCTCGATGGTCGACGCGTTCGAGTCGACGCCGACCGTGCACTGCGTGCAGCCGAGGCTGCGGTAGCGGATGCCGTCGCGCGCGAAGTACAACGGGTTCACCGGGATGTTCTCCTGCTGGATGTAGAGCCACATGTCGAGCTCGGTCCAGTGCAGAAGGGGATGGACGCGGGTGTGCGAGGCCTTCTCCTCCTGGGAGATGAAGTCCCAGATCTCGGCGGCCTGGTTCTTGTAGTCCCAGCGGAACTCCTCGTCGCGCGGCGAGAAGTAGCGCTCCTTGCCGCGGATGCCGTGCTCGTCGCGGCGGATCGAGACGAACAGCGCGTCGAACTTGCGCTCGTCGAGCAGCTTCTTCAGCGCGTCCGTCTTGTTGGCGCCGCAGCAGCGGATTCCCGAAATGTCGTCCTTGATGATGCTCGGCACCGCGAGGACGTCGAGGTTCCATTCCTTGCCGAGCCGCTCGCGCAGCTCGTACGTCTCGGGGAAGTCGATGCCGTTGTCGATGTGGATCAGGGGAAAGGGCACCTCGCCAAAAAACGCCTTGCGCGCCAGGGCGACGAGCACGGTCGAATCCTTGCCGGTGCTCCACAGGGCCGCGAGGTTCTTGAACTTCGCGTTCGTCTCCCTGATCACGTAGATGCTGCGTTCTTCCAGTTCCTTCAAATGCTCGCTCATTGCTCTCCTCGTGCTTCTGGTATCAGGTCAGCTGTTATGAAAGCCGTACATCCCACAATAGAACGCACTTACGATTCCTGCACGGGCCGCAGCCTGAAAGTGCCCGCCACACGGGCCAGCTCCCGGCGGCTGAAGGTGCCGAGAACGCCCAGAAGAATTACGTAGACGATGAGTCCGAAGAGGCCGCCGAGCGCCACGACCGGCAGCGGCTGGTCGCGCACCAGGTAGCAGACGGCGCCGAAGCCGGCGCCGGCGATGAGCGGCCGCCACAGGAGCCCAAGGCTCGCGAGGCCGCCGCCCAGGCGGCCGATGACCACGATGCCGGCGATGAACAAGGCGAACTCGGAGGCCACGCTCGCGATGGCCGCGCCGCGGAAGCCGAGGCTCGGGATGAGTGCGAGGTCGAGCGCCACGTTCACGAGCAAGGAGATCCCGACGCAGGCAGTGTACGTGCGCAGGTGGCCGAGGCCGGTGAAGAGATACCGGTAGATGGAGGTCGCAAGCAGCAGCAGCGGCACCGGCGCCAGGATCTCGAGGGCGGCGGATGCCGGCAGGTACGCAGCACCGAAGAACAGCTTGAGGATACGGTGCGACAGCGTCAGCAGCACGTAGGCCGCCGGACAGCCGAGGACGTAGAGGATCTTGAGCCCGCGCGCGTGCAGGGCGAAGAGCTCCGAAGTGGAGCGGCGCGCGAGCCGCGAGAAGCCGGGGAAGAGCGGCAGCACCATGTTGTCGGCGAGCGGCTTCATCGCCTCGATGAACTTGTAGGCGATGCTGAACAGGCCGACCGCGATCGGGCCGCCCATGGCGGTGAGCAGCAGCCGGTCCACCTGCCAGGTGAGCCGGCGCAGCACCTCGCCGACGCCGAGCGGGAACGACTCGCGCAGCAGCCGCCAGGCGGCGGGCAGGTCGCGGCTGAGGCGGGTGACGCCGTGGCTGCGCGCCACCAGTATCCGGAAGTAGAGGAACAGCACGAAGTTCGCGAGCAGCACCGCGCCGAACACGCCGCGCAGGCCCCACGCGGTGCGCACCACCACGGCCATCGCCGCCAGCATCACCAGCTTGTGCAGCGCAAAGCCGAGGATGTCGCTCGCCATCCGGTCCTGGGCACGCAGCACCGCGCTATAGCCGAGCCCGAAGAAGGTGGCGAGCACCGCCACCCCGGCAATGCAGAGCGAGTCGCGCACCTCCGTGCTCACCGGCATCGCGTACGCGGCCGCGACGATGCCCGCGAGGCTCACGACCGACATGATGACGAGCAGCGTGCGCGCGATCGACAGGCGCTCCTTGAGGGAGCCAGGATCGACCGCGAGGTCGCGCACCACCACGTTGCGCACGCCCATGTCGGCGAGCAGCTGGAAGACGCCCGCCACTGCCATGATGAAGGTGTAGTTGCCGAAGCCCGCGACGCCGAGATAGCGCGCCGCCAGCACCACGGCGGCGAACTGCAGGAGCGCCCCGCCCACGTAGCCCACCGAACGCAGCACGGAGTTGCGGGCGATGCGCTCGCCGCTCTCCATGGCGGTCCCGGGGACTTCGATGACCGGATCGCCCAAGACTCGCTACTCCACGTACCCGAGGTCCTGCAGGCGCTTGCGCACGGCTTCCTGCTCCTCGTCGCTGTACTCGCCGCCCTCGCCGAACTCCGCTGCCTGCTCCGGACCGCCGCCAGACTGCTGGATGCGCTCGCCGCGCACGAAGTCGTCACGGAAGAGCGACGTCAGCACCCGGCCATCCATGTCCTCGGGCACCGGCAGCCCGAGGGCATAGAGCACCGAAGGCGCTATGTCGACGATGTTGGGCGCGAGCGACGGGCCGTTCACGAGTCCCGGCTTCACGAGCGGTCCGTTCGCCACCAGGATGCCGTCGTCGCGGTGGTCGCCCGACTTGGCGCTCGCCCGTTCCTTGTCGTTCACCACCGCCACCAGCGGCCGTGGGTTGCCCGGCGAGGTGATGCCGAAGAGGTACGAATAGTCGCCATCGAGGTTCCACTCGGGGATGAGGTCGGGAAACCGGTCGAGGTGCGGCCCGCTGTAGAGCTCGTTGCGGCGATGCACCTTCTTGATGAGAGCCCCGCCGTGCACCGGGTCGCGCCACGTCAGGAGCCGCGCCGCGATCTCGTCGCACAGGCGGTCGTACTCGGCCCCGGCCTCGACCGTCCCCTCCGGGTCGCGCCCACGCACGTTGATCCAGATGGTGGGGTAGTACGGGGTCTCCTCGGAGTAGGCCGAGGTCCTGCTCCAGTCGAGGCCGGAGAAGCGCAGCTGCGACTCGACCTTGTGGCCGAGCTTGGTGCGACGGAACAGCATCTGGCGGTACTTGAGCGGGATGAGGTTCTTGCGCGCGATCTTCTTGGCGAAGGCGAGCGCCGCCACCCGTGTGCGCCGCCCCAGGCTGCGGTTGAAGTGCAGGAAGCCCTGCTCCTCGAGCCAGGCGTTGAGGCGCACGATCTTGTTGCCGTTGCCGGCGTGGCCGTGGTCGGACATCACGAAAACCGTGGTGTCGTCGCCGATCATGGCGCGCAGCTTGCCGATGTGGCCGTCGATGCGCTCGTAGATGCGCTGCACCGGGCTCACGCCGGTATAGGAGCGCGACGCCTCGTTGCCCATGGGCGACACCCTGTCGTGGAAGTGCCACAGGCGGTGCGAGATCGCGTCGGTCTCGCCGACCGTGATCATGAACAGGTCCCAGGGCTCCTTGCCGTAGAGGTACTGGGCGGTCTGCATCTTGCGGTCCACGGAGACGTACGCGGCTTCCACCACCTCGTCGGCCGACGCGCTCGCCGCATGGCCCTTGAGGCTCGGCGAAACCAGGTAGCCGCCGAGCTTTTCCATGAGCTCGGCATGCAGCTCCGGCGGGTACATACCGGTGGGCTCCGCCAGGCCGCCGGCGATTCCGGGAGTGTCAATGCCCGCGATCTGCACGCCGTTCAGCTTCTCCGGCGGGAAGCTCATCGGCACGCCGATCGCGCACACGCGCAAGCCGGCGTCGCTCGCGAGGCGCCACAGCGTCGTCGCCTTGCGGAAGCGTGCGTTCACGAACTCGACCTCGTAGCTGCCCGGCTTGCGCGCAGTGAAGTCGGGGACGCCGTGCTTGCCGGGGTTCTTGCCGGTCATGAACGAGGTCCAGGCCTGCGGCGACATCGGCGGGTAGGTGGAGCGCAGGCGCGCGTGGGCGCCGCCCTTGACGAGCGCAGCAAGGTTTGGCAGCAGGCCCTGGTCGAAGAGCGGCTGCAGCACTTCCCAGTCGGTGCCGTCCAGCCCGAAGATGAAGACCCGCCGCTTTGCGGTTGACGTTGACACTCTCACTCCCTACTCGATGTACCCGAGACCGCGAAGGCGCTCGGCGACCTGGTCAGATTCGTCCTCGGAGTACGTCCTCTCGGTCCGCTTGCTGGAGTCGCCGCTGCCTGAGTCCCGGCGGGCAGGCAAGCCGTGGCGCGCGGTGTGCTCTTCGGTGAACGCCTCGAGCAGGACGCGGCCGTCGATGTCCTCGGGGACCGGCTGTCCGAGCAGGTAGAGGAGAGTCGGGGTCACATCGGTGATCTCGGAGTCGAGCGTCAGGCCGCGGCGGAACGACTTGCCGTGGAAGAGATAGATGCCGTCCATCGCATGCACGCCGCTCCATTCGCCGGCCGCAATCGGCTGGCCGCCGCGGTACTCGACGGCGGCCCGGGAATCGGAGCTTTGCTTGGCGACGAAAGACACACCCTCCCACCACGCGAGACTAAGGTCGGGCGCCTGCGCCAGTTGTGATCCGTGATACGCCTCTTCCTTGCGCAGCACCCTGGTGATGAGGCGCTGCCCGGTGACCGGATCCTTGAGTTCGTAGAGCTTCGCGGTGATCAGGTCGAGGAGCTCCTCGTACTCGGCGCCGTCCGCAACGATGCCGTCCGGATGCACGCCCTTGCGGTTGATCCAGATGCCGGGCGGAAAGGTCAGCACCTCGTAGCAGAAGGCGCGGGTGTTTTTCCAGTCGACGTCGGCGAAGCCGCCGTACTGCGATTCCCACTTGCGGCGCAGCGACGGGAAGCGGTCGGCGATGCGCGCCTTCCACTGCGGCGGCAGGCTCTCGCGCAGCAGCTTGTCGACCACCTTCATCGCCGGGCGCGCGGCGCCCGACAGCGACTTGCCCGAGCGGCGCAGGAGGCCGAGGTCCTCGAGGTAGCGGTTGAGGTGCACCACCCGGCCGCTCGAAGCGTGGAAGCCGTGGTCCGACATCAGCACCAGCGTGCCGTCCTCGGCGAGCCCGTTCATCAGCCGCGCGATTGCGTGGTCCATGCGCAGGTAGACGTCGAAGATCGCGTCCTTGTAGCGCGCCGCGCCTGCACCGTCGAACTGCGGATGGCTCTCGTCCATGTAGTGGTAGAAGAAGTGCTGCACCGTGTCGGTCGAGGTGAACACCACCATCGCGACGTCGGTGGGATGCGCGGCGAGCAGGTACTCGGTCATGCGCACGTAGTGATCGTCGGCTTCGCGAAGCGTCTCGATCACCGAGTCGCGGCGCTCGTCGGTCTTGAGGAAGCCGAGGTAGCGGATCTGCTTGCTGACGCGGTCGAACTTCGTAGCGAGCTCGGCGTAGAGCTCCGGCGGATGGGTGATCGCCGTGCTGCCTTCGGGCGAGTCCATCCCCGAGATCATGTAGCCGTTCACCGGGTCGGGCGGGTAGGTCATCGGCACGTTGATCGAGCCCACCCGCAAGGACGCGGCGCTCAGGATCTCCCACAGGGTGCGGCCGACGCGCGAACGCGCATTCGCGTAACGGATCTTGTAGGAACCCGGCTGCGGCTCGACGAAGTTGTAGAGGCCGTGCTTGCCGGGGTTCTTGCCGGTCATGAAGGATGTCCAGGCAGGGGCAGTGATCGGCGGGATGCTCGAGCGCAGCGCCCCGTGGACGCCCTCCTTCATCAGGCGGGCGAAGGTGGGCAGCCTCCCGGCTTCCGCCCAGGGCCGGATGTTGTCGAAGGTGGCACCATCGAGCCCGATGATGAGCACCTTTGGCTTATCGGAGGCGCTTGCGGTCAAAAGTTGATAACTCCTTAGTCACAATGACAGCATTGGAAAACAGCCGCAAGCAAATTCCTGGGTGGCCGCGGGGGGGAACTGAAAGCGCGGTGTAGGGAGCCTAACCCTCAGTCTTCCAACGTTCAAGCGGCCTCACAGCCTTTGGCATTTTTTACTGGACCATCCGTTCGTAAACCGCGACGGTCCGGTCCGTGAGAGCCGGCCACGCGTACTGCTCGTGAATCCACTGCCTGCCGTTTTTCGCGAGGCGCGCACCGCGGGCCCGGTCGACGAGCAGCAACGCGATCGCCTCGCCAAGCGCCCGCCAGTCGCCGTCCGGCGCCAGCAGCGCGTTCTCGTCGTGGCGCAGCCCCTTTGCCGAACCTTCGAAGACCGCCACCGGCGTGCCGGCCGCGAGGTAGTTGAGCAGCTTGACCGGAAAACCGGGGCACGATGGCCGCGGCACCACGGCGGCGTCGGCGGCGGCGAGCCACGGCGGAATCTCCGCGAACGACTCGCTCACGACGATCTCGAGTGCGTCCGCGATACCGAGCTCGCGCGCCTGGCGCTTCACGGCCTCGAGCTGCTCCTCCTTGACGGCGTTCGCCACCAGCAGCAGCCGCGTGTCCGGAACCCGCGCCCGCACCACGGTCATCGCCTGCAGCAGGTAGTCGATGCGCTGCAGGCCGTCGAGGCAGCCGGTGTAGATGACAAGGGGCTCGCTGCCGCCGTGCAGCCGCTGGCGCGCGGCGTCGCGATCGACGCGCTCGAAGATGCCGGGATCGATGCCGAGCGGAATGACGTGCAGCCGGTCCGCCGGCACGCCGCGCGCGCTCAGGAAGCGCGCCAGATCGTCGGAAATCGCGACCGTGACGTCGGGCAGCCGCGGCACGAACCAGTCGAGGAAGCGCGCCAGCGCGTTCGCCATCGGCCGCGGCAGGAAACCGTAAGAGCCGAGCTCGTCGCTCATCGTGTTGCACGCGTTGTAGAGGAGCGGCCGGCCGGTGAGCAGCTTGCCCAGCCAGCCGACGAGGGCGCCTTCGTAATTGTGGGCGTGGATGAGGTCGATGCGGTGCTTGCGGATGACGCGCCACAGGGTGAAGACCATCTGCAGGTCCTGGAGCGGCTTGGCCCATGTCGGACCGACCACCACCTTGCGGCCCAGCCCGAGATCGCCGATGCGGTGGATCGCGACGCCCGCGGGTTCCGGCCCCTCGCCGAAGTGGTAGGTGACGACGTGCACTTCATGGCCGCGCGCGGCGATAGCCGCAGCCATCTCGCGGATGCTGCCCGGTGTGCCATGGTTGGCGGGGAAGGGGCTCGCCACCGTCATCGCGATCCTGAGTGCGCGTGCGGCCGGTTCCCTTACCTCATGCCTCATCGACGACGTGCTTCGACAGCCGCTTTTCGCCCGTGGCCGGCGCGCCTGGGGGGGTCTCGCTGACCACCCAGCGCTGGCGGCGGTCCTCGAAGTTGATCGGCAGCCGCACCCGGCGGCGCTCCTCGAGGCGTTTCGCCGCGAACTCGCCGCGCGTCTCGTCCCGGCGGCGCTCGTGGTTCACCACCACCGGCTTCACGGTGGCGAGCTTGGCGCGCAGCCGCACCAGCTCGCGAAACGCCTTGACGATGACGCGCAGGTTGGCGCCCGTCGACTTGCCAACGACGCGCGGAAAGTGCGTGACCGGAACTTCCTTGACGAGGAAGCCCTTGCGGATCAGCTGCACCAGGATGTCGGTGTTGACCATCGCGCCGACCGCGTCGATGCGCACCGAGTCGAACACCGAGGCGCGGAACATCTTGAAGGCGCAGTCGATGTCGCGCACCCGCAGGCCCAGAACCAGGCGCACCAGGACGTTCCAGCCGAGCGCGTTCACCTTGCGGTGCAGCCGGTCGTTGCGCTTCTCACGGTAGCCGATGACGGCGTCGTACTGCTCGACCCAGAGGAGCAGCAGAGGCAGCTCGGCAAGGTGGAACTGCAGGTCCGAGTCGGAAAAGAAGATCAGGTTCTTGCTGGCCCGCTCGATACCCGAC
Source organism: uncultured Acidobacteriota bacterium (assembly GCA_963720545.1). Classification (GTDB taxonomy): domain Bacteria; phylum Acidobacteriota; class Vicinamibacteria; order Fen-336; family Fen-336; genus MFD01916-c6. The sequence continues at coordinate 294,515 of OY970399.1, forward strand.
TTGAGGGCGGCGCCGTAGCCACGGTTGCCATTGCGGTGGTGGATCGGCACAACGCGTTTGTCGCTCGCGGCGATCGCGTCGACGACGGCAGCGGTCTGGTCGCTGCTGCCGTCGTTGACGACGATGATCTCCCAGTCCTCGGTCAGCCCGCGCAGGCAGTCGTTCGCCTGCTGGATGGCCTGGGCTACGTTTCCCTGCTCGTTGTAGGCAGGAAAGACGACGGAAATGCTCTGCCGACTGATGAGTGCCATGTTATGAACGCCCGCCTAGATCTGGAGGAATAAAGGTGCTGCAAATGACTAAACATCTGGAGTATCGGAAGTTGTCTCCAGCTTGTCAATTCTTCTGGCGGAGTTTTTCGGCTGCGGCTTGGACCTGGTCGGGGAAATCCCTGACCTCGGCGGCGCCAACTTCGAAGTAACGCGCGCCGAGCGAAATTCCACGTTCGAACATGCCGGAGAAGTTGCTCTCGCGTGCCTGGGTGCGGTCGTCGTCGTCCGCCGGCGCCGCGTTGCGCGCCTCGGCCCGGCGCCCGCCCCGCCCGCCGCCGCGGCCGCCGCCGTGGCGCGAGGCCCTCGGCGGTGCGGAAGCTGAAGCGGGCGCCCCCGTCGCGGTATCGTCCGGATCGGCGCCGGCGCCGGAGCTCGCGCTGGTGTCGCGTTTGCCCTGCCGCAGCAGCTGGCGCTGGAAGCCGATCGTGGTCTTCGTGGCGTATTCCTTGAGGATCCCCCAGTCGACGCGGCGATCGTTGCTGTCGGCGAGCAGGATGTTGTTCTGCAGGAAGATGCGCTGGCCATAGCGGCCGAAGGCGTACTTCACGACCTCGATGGTGACGTTGTTGTCGTCGATCGTCGGCGAGAGGTTCAGGACCAGAGCGCGGCCCGGAAAGGCGCGAGCATAGACGTCCACGCAGCGACGCCAGGCGTCGATGAGCTTGTCCTTGCTGTAGCCGAGCTCTTTCCAACGCGCCACGTCGTTCGGTGTGTGCGGCAGGATCATCTCGGCCGAGTGCTTGTTGGGCCCGGTGACGTGCACCATCGCGAGCGGCGCATCCTTGAGGTGCTCGCCGGCGGCCATCACGAAGCGCTCCCAGGCCGCGAGGAACGGCTCGTCCCAGGGCACCGGCAGCGACAGGTTCTTGCCGTAGGTCTGGTTGCGCTGTCCCTGCTTCGCCCCGGCAGCGCCGTGGTTCGGGTTCTCGTCGACGAAGCTGAAGCGCTTCGCGCCCTTCGTAAACAGCCACTCCGGTGTCGTGACGCCGGGCAGGAGCCGCAGGCCCACCTTGCGGTTCGCCTGCTTCGCGACCGCGATGCGCGAGTCGAGCGCCGACCAGGAATAGGCGCCCTGGCTCGGCTCGAGGTCGGACCAGGAGGCCGTGAGCGCCACGCCGGCGATGCCCTCCGCGGCGAGCACGCGCTGCCAGGTGCTGGCGTCGCGCTCGCCGGTGATCACGTAGATGCCGTACGAGCCGCGCGGATCGAAGCTTGCGCCGTCAGCCGTGGCGGCGGCTGTCGCACCGAACAGCGGCGCCAGCCCCAGAAGCGCGGCGGCCAGCGCCGCGCTGCGAAGGTTCCGGATCGTCATCGCTATCGCTCCCATAAATAAATGCGCATGCCGTAGGTTTCGAACACCACCTTCGCCGAGCGGTTGACGAAATCGAGCGTGACTGCGTCGTTCGAGCCGTCGAAGGCGGCGGCCGGCGTCGCCATGATCCAGGCGCGGCGGTGCTGGTTCAGGACCTCGGCCAGTTCCTTCTCGCTGCGCAGCACGGTCGAGCCCGCGAAGCGGTCCATGTAGCGCGGGTTGGCGTCGTTCATGTCGTACATCACGAGGCGGCTGGTGTACGACTGCAGGTAGTAATCGGGCGCGAAGTTCGCGTAGTAGAGGAGCGCCTGCGGCATCAGCGCGATCACCGTATCGCCCTTGCGCCGGTTCTGCGCGACGAACTCTGCGGCGCTGCGGTAGTCGAGGCCGCCGACCTCGGGCGTCACGTCGGGCAGCATGCGGCCGGCGCGCGCCCCGAGCCGCTCGGTGCGCAGCACCAGGCTGTTGCTCGAGGCGAGGACGCCGGTCGCGGCGAACGCGACGCAGCACGCGACCGTGACCCGCAGGAACCCAGGCAGCACCGCAGGCGCCCGCGAGCGCAGGTAGTCGGCGCACAGGAACAGGCTGGCGCAGGCCGGCAGCAGCAACAGCGGCTGCGCGAAGTACGCATACCGCGGCGATTGCGGCACGACGAAGTTCGTCAAGGTCATGAGTACGGCCACCAGCAGGATTACATAGTACTGGACCGCACGGTTGCGAATCGCCACAGGAAGTCCAACGATGAGAAGAAGCGTCAGGATGAGGTGATGTGGCGCGAGCAGGAAGGTCTGCACGTACGCCCACGGGTTGTAGGTGGTTGCGAGGAACCCGAGGCTCAGCGCGTTGCCGGCGATCGACGAGCCCACCGCGAGGAAGGCGCGCGAGTCGAGCGTGCGCCGCGCCAGCTGGCCGATGACCACGATGGACACGGCGCACGCGGCGAGCCACACGAACGGTTCGCGCAGCCAGGACAGGTGCCTGCCGCGCTGTACCAGCAGGCACAACACCAGCGCCGGCAGCAGCACGCCGGCGCCTTCCCAACTCAGGTACATGAAGCAGAACGACACCGCGGCCGCGGCGAGCGGCAGCCGGCGCACCGGGCCGGGCCCCGTGCCGAACGCGAGATAGAAGAGCCAGGTGGTGAGCAGCGCGAAGAACTGCGCCTGCTGCGGGTGGAACGCGTTGGCGCCCCAGAAGATCGAGAACGGCGAAAGCGCATGCACCGCGGCCGCCATCAAGCCCACTCCCGGGCGCCAGGTGGTGGTGCCGATGACGTAGAGCAAGAGCGTCGTGAGCATGCCGAAGACGATCGCCGGCAGCCGCGCTGCGAACTCGCTCTGCCCGAACGCCTTCATCGACAGCCAGATGGGATAGGGCAGCAGTTCGTACGTGGTGAGCCGCTTCTTCAGGGGGCCGACGTAGCGGATGGGGGAGCCGAACTCGTCGATTGCCTGGGCGAAGCGCACCATGCTGAGTTCATCGTGGCCGAACGACGCGGCACGCGCCTTCTCGGTGCGCAGGAAGGCACCAGTGACGAGCAGCGGCGCCAGGCACAGGAGCGCCAGGCCATGGCGCAGCCACGCGGCGCGCACGAACGCGATGGACGGTGCGAACACCGCACGCCGCCGGTGCGCGAGCGCCAGCCACGCGACCAGCAGCAGGCGCAACGCCAACAGCACGCCCACGGCGGCGAGCGTGAAGTTGGGCCGGAACGCGAACCCGGGATCGTTGCGCTCGTCGGTGCCGATCACCCAGAGGGCGGCGAACAGCAGCAGCACCGGCAGGCGCAGCAGCGCGTCGTAGCGCAGCGCCGTCGTCCAGCGCACCTCGCTTGCGACCGAGCGCAGGATCAGTCCCATGATCACCCAATCGGCGAGCGCCAGGCACAGGATGCCGAAGCCGAAGAACAAGGCGCCGGCGGCGGCGCGCGCGAGCCATGGAGACGGCAGGGCATCGACGCGCAGCTTCTTCGGCAGCGGCTGCGCGAAGCCGGCCGGACCGCCGTACGCCGCGCCCGCCTCGACGGGCGGCAGCGCCGCCGCCGGCTGTCGCGCCCTGCCGCTGGCGCTCACGGTCCAGGTCGGCGTCCACGAAACCGCGTCGCCGCCCGTGCCGGAGCGGTCGATGATGAGGTCGAGCGCTATGCGCGGCAGGGACGCCGGCGACGAGACGCGCACGTCGAGCGTGTTGCGGCCGCGATTGACGAACGGCGTGATGTCGTGGATCTCGAGGATCGGCGCCGGATCGACGCGGCCGAAGATCCGCACCCCGTTGAGCGCGAGAGCGTAGCCGTCGGGGCAGGCCACGCGCAACCAGATCGTGCGGAAGCCGACGGCCACGTCGAACACCCCGGAGAAGACCGCCGAGGTGCTGGACGGATCGGGGGTGGTGATCCACGGCGGGGTCGCGACGGAGAAGAGCGCGGCGTCCACAGGCAGGTGCGGCAGCTGTTTCGGGTCGGGCGCCTCGCCGCCAAGCGCCGGCGTCTCGTGCTGCTGGATGTAGCGCGAGTCGTACCACGGAATCTCGAGATTGCCCTGCGCCTCGAAACGCGACGCCGCCGACCAGCTGCTGTCGGAGCTGAAGAGGGTCTCGCTGCCGGCGACGTCGCGATAGCCGCCGGCGACCACGGCGCGCGCGGGCAGGGAGTAGTTGGCGCTGCGCACGTTGAGTGCCAGTGCGTTCTTGCCGGGTTTGAGATAGGGGGTGAGGTCGTAGATCCCGGCCGCGTTGCGGTCGAGCACCCAGGACTCGCCGACGATCTCGCCGTTGACGCGCAGCTTGAAGTTGGCCTCGCCGGCGGCGATCGTGACCCAGGCATCCTTGACGCGCCTGTCGACGTAGAGCTCCTTGCGGAAGTACGCGACCGGCGCCTGGTCGGGCGTCGTCATCCAGCGCGCGCCGCGCAGCGCCAGCGGCGAGAGGTGCGGCGTCAGCCCTTCCGCCTTGCAGAAAAGCAGCGCTGCCGCCACCAGCGCGGTGCCGAGCACCAGCACCATCTCGACGCCCAGCGAGCGCAGTCCGACGAGGCGCTCCCTCATGTGCCGCCGAGGCTGCGGAACATCCGGTAGTTCTGCGACGGGTCGAGGCGCCGCGCCGCCTCGTACGCGAGCCGCGCCTCCTCCAGCCGGTTGAGGCGCATGAAGCTGTCGCCGATGTTGCACTGCAGGTCGGCGCGGATGCGCCGGTCGCGGATCGCGGTGCTCGCAAAGCGGCCCATCGCGATGCCCTGTTCGTAGCGGCCGACGTCGAAGTAGGCGCGGCTCAGGTAGAACGCCGCCTGCGCCTGCTCGGGATCGAGCGCGAGGGCCCGCTCCCAGAGACCGATCGCCTGCGGCACGCGCTTCTCCTGGTACGCGGCGCGCGCCTTCTCGATGAGCGCCGAACTGAGTTCGCGGCGGGCCAGCGAGCGCAGCGGCTCGGATGCGTCCTGCGCCAGCGGCATGTAGACGCCGATGCCCTGGTCGACGTCGCCCATGGCGGTGGCGCGCGCGGCGACGTAGAAGCGCGCGCTCGGATCGTTGGCGCGGCCGAGGCGGTACTGCGCCTCGCCGATGCGCCGCCAGATCGGCTCGCTGTAGGCCACCTGCGCCGAGTCGCGCTGCGCGCTCGCATACTGGCGCAGCGCCGCGTCGAAGCGCGCGTAGGTCAGGTCGCGATCGGCGCGCGCCGCCGACAGTTCTCCCGCGAGCGGCTGGCGCAGCAGCGCCGCGGCGCCGAACAGCGAGACGCCGAGCGTGATTGCCGACCAGGCGCCGGCGGCGAACGGCCGCGCCCACACGCAGGCGAGGAGTGCCAAAAGGGCGCCGGAAAGGCACAGCCACCAGCCGCGGCCCATGAAGTAGACGCTCGCGGCGACGCGGTCCGTGAGGCCGTCGGTGACGAGGTCGTGCTCGAGCAACGGGTCGGCGCCCTTGTTCCAGGGCAGGAACAAGTCGGAGAAGCGGATGATCGCCGAGTACTGGGCGTTGTCGTTGACGAGCGCCCACAGCCGCGCGTCGCGCAACGACAGGCTCGCGAGCACGAACACGCACAGTGCCAGCGCCAGGCTCGCGGCGACCGCCGTCAGTCGCACCAGGCCGAGCAGGCAGCAGGCACCCGCGACCACGGCGAGCAGCAAGGCAATCGTCAGGTGCGAGGCCGCGGCGCCGCCGCGCAGCGGCGACTCGATCCAGGCGAGAAAGGCCGACGCCGCAATCAGCAGCGAGCCGATGGTGCCGACGATGCGGGGAACCGGCCCGCGGCCGGGCTCAGCGGCGCGGGCGAGCGGCTCCGCCGCCATCCCAGTCGCCGTTCAGGATCTGAAGCTGCGCCCCTGCATAGCGGCGCTCCCACGTGTTCTCGTTCTGCGCCAGCTGCAGTTCGAGCAGCGCGACCTCGGCGCGATTGACGACGTCGACTGAGGTGAGGCTCGCACCCGCCTGGCCGCGGGCACGCAGCAGCGCCTCGTTTGCCTGTTCCACCTGCGCCTCGAGGAGCTTCGCGTCCTCGCTCAGCTGCTGGTAGCGCGCGTGCACCTCGCGCAAGCCGCCTTCGAGCAGCAGCCGTTCGTTGCGCGCCTTCGCCTGCTCCTCGCGCTCACCGGCCGCCGCGACCGCGGCCTGCCGCGACGACAGCCCCGAGTCGAAAACCTTCCAGATGAGCTGGAACGAAACCGAGCCCTCGTCGGCGATCGGCGGGCGGTAGTCGTCGGCAAGCGCGTAGCGCGCCAGGATCGAGGCGGTGGGCAGGCGGTCCTTGCGCAGGCTCGCCGCCTCCTCGCGCTGCGACTGGGCGCTCAGCTCCGCCGACTTGACCGCCGGCGATTCGCCGATGCGGGCGAGCAGCTGCTCGATCGGCGGCGGCGGCGCCGGCGCCTGCGCCGGCTCGCGGATGTCGATGGGGCTCAGCATCGACATGCCGAGCGCGGTCGCGAACTCCTGTTCGGAGCTGCGCTGCGCGAGCTTCGCCTGGGCGACCGCGTGGCGCGCGGTCGCGGCTGCGACCTCGACGACGAGCGCATCGCTGCGGGTGATGAGCTTGCGGTCGAGCTGCGCCTGCGCCATGCGCACGTCGGCCTCGCGGAACTGCACTGCCTTCTCCAGCAGCGGCACCTGGTGGCGGTACTTGAGGACCGCGAAGTAGGCGGTCGCGACGCGCTGCGCGACCTCGCGGCGGGTGACCCCTTCCGCGAGCGCCTTGGCGCCCGCGTCGAGCCGCGCGGCGTTGGTGTAGCGCGAACCGCCGAGGGTGAGCGCGCCGTGCGTGAACGCCGGGATCTCGAGCACAGCCTCGCCGGTGTAGTACGTGCCGCGCACGAAGCGGCGCACGCCGAACTGGTCGATGCCGCCGAGGCCGACGAACGGGCTGGTCGGCGAGCCGCGCAGGTAGCCGCTGCTGCCGCCGATGGTGAGCGACGGCGCCTTTTCCGCCGAGCGCGCGCCAATCGTCGCCTGCGCTGCTTCGGTGCGCGCCTTGGCCGCATCCACTTCGGGATGGCGCGTCAGCGCGTAGGTGATGCAGCCGGCCAGCTCGCAGGAGAAGTTGCCGGCGGGCGGGGCGGCGGGCGCTTTGGCCTGGGCATGCAGTTGCGGCGCCAGCGCCAGCGCGATGGCGGCGCTAGCGGCTGACCTCGCTCGGAGCGTTTGTCTCAGTGTCTTCATTTCCCAATCTCACCTTGTCCCCATCCCGAAGGTTGAGCTGTCCAACCGTGACGACGCGATCCCCTTCGGCGAGGCCGTCGACGATGGCCGTCTGGCCGTCGCCCACACCCCCCACCTTGACACGCCTGAGCCTGGCCAGGCCTTTCTCGACGACGAACACCGCGCTCTCCTGCGGACCGGCAGGATAGATGAGCGCAACGCTCGGCACCAGCAGCGCCGTGCTGCGCTCGCGCTGCAGGCGCACGAACGCCGTCAACCCCAATTTAAGGCGCAAACCGTTGTTTGCGAGCTCGACAAATGCCTGGAAGGTCTTGGTGTCGGCGCTGGTGGTGGGGTCGACGCGCACCACCTTGCCGGTGAACTCTTCGTTGAGGAAGGCGCTGAAGGTCACCGTGGCCGGCTGGCCGATGCGGATGATTCCCAGCTGTTCCTCGGAGATCTGCGCGGCCACCAGCACCGGATTCATGCGTCCGATGACCATCAGCTCGGCGCCGAGGCCCGGGGTTTCGCCGCGGTTCGTGAGCCGCTGGGTGACGACACCGGTGACCGGCGAGGCGATGGCACTGTAGGAAAGGGCGCGGCTGGCCTCGGCGCGCTTGGCCCTGGCCGCCTCGAGCGTGGCGGTCGCGGAGTCGAGGGCCTGCTGCGCCTTCTCGACCTCGGTGACCGCGAGGAAGCCCTGCTTGAAGACGCCCTCGACGCGGTCGCGCTGCACGGCCGCGCGCTCGCGCTCGGCCGAGGCGCGCACCACTTCGGCGGCGGCGCTGTCGGCAACGGCACGCAGCGACTCGGTCTCGAAGCGCACCAGCACCTGGCCCTGGCGCACCATGTCGCCGAGGTTGGCGCTGATGTCCGAGACGCGCGCCGAAATGCGCGAGGTCAGGTGCACGTAGTCGGCGGGCACGACTGCGCCGGTTGCGCCCAGCGACTCGTTCAGCTCGCCGCGACGCGCGGCCGTGACCATGACCGGGATCGGGTTGCCGGTGCGGCGCGCCATCACCGCGTCGGTGCGCACCATGTGGGGCAGGACCTCCTGCCACAGGTAGCGAGCGCCGAGCGCACCGCCTGCCACCAGAAGCAGGGCGCCACCCAGGAAGCCGGTAAGCCGGACAGGACTCATTAGAGGATGCGCGGCGCTTTGCTTCGAGGGCCCACGGCGAAGGAGCTTATCATCCGACATTGCGCCCTTGCAGGCGCGAAGGTAATGTCGTAGCGGTCGTCACAACCGGTCGGTCGTGAGTGCGTTTACCCTCCGTAAAGCCCCGCGCCGACAACACTTGATTGCAACTGGGGCCTGATGTTCACGGATAGTGTCCATAGAGGCGGAGCCGCGTTCGACGCTGGGGAGGCACGTGTGTCCGGGGGTTTGTGGAGCACCATCACGCCGCACCTGCGGGTGCGCCACACGCGGAGCCCGGCGCCGCGCGTGGACGCGTGGGTACTCGACCCCCAGTTCCGCCAGGCGCTCGCGACCGTGCGCAGCCTGGGTGCCGCCGGCCGCTACGTCGGCACTGCCTGCTGCCTGCCGCAGGCCCGCTGGGCACCGGCGGCCGCATCCCGCTGGTGCGGCGCCAACGCTGTCCTTCCCGACTTCACGGTGGCGCCCGAGAACTATGTGGCGGCGCTCCTGCACCTGCTCGACGAACATCCGGCGCGGGTGCTGATCCCCGGGCACGACGGCTCGATCGCCACCATCCGCGCGCACCGCGCCGAGTTCGAGAAGCGCACCGTAGTTGCGCTGGCCTCCGAGGAGGCGCTCGCGATCGCGGGCGACAAGGTGCGCACCCTCGAGATCGCAAAGCGCCTCGGGATCGCGGTGCCGCGCAGCGTGCTGGTGCACGACACCAGCGAAGTGAAGGCCGCCGTCGAGCACCTCGATTGCCCGGTGGTGGTGAAGCCGACGAGCTCCTGGGCCACGAGCGGCTCGGTGGGCACGCGGCTCTTCAGCATGGGCGCTCGCAGCCTCGACGAGGCCACGCGCAAGGTGGACAGGATCGTCGCCAGCGGCGGCAGCGCCTTGCTGCAGGAGTGGCTGCCGGGACGACGGGACGCCGTCAGCCTGTTCGTGGCCAAGGGCGAAGTGACGGCGCGCTTCGCGCAGTCGTCGCGGCGCGAGTATCCGCCGCTCGGCGGCAGCTCGGTCTTCTGCGAGAGCCTGCCGCTGCAGTTGGACATCGTCGCACCGGCGGAGAAGCTGGTGCGCGAGATCGGCGCCGAGGGCTATTCGATGGTCGAGTTCCGCCGCGACCGCAAAGGCCTGCCCATCCTCATGGAGGTGAACGCACGGATGGCGGGCTCGGTGCAGCTGGCGCGCTCCTGCGGAGTCGACTTTCCGGCGATGACCTACGCGTGGGCGCTCGGCGAACCCCTGCCTGCGGCGCGCGCCTATCCCGTAGGCCGACGCCTGCGCTGGCTCGGCGGGGAAGCGCGCGCGCTGCGCGTCATCTTCCGCGACCACGGCCAGCTCGACGTGCCCGCGCGCGGCGCGGCCCTGGCGGCCGCGATCGGCGACTTCTTCCTGCGTCCGAGCCGCATGGACGTGATCGACCTGCGCGACCCGCGGCCGGCGATCGTCGAGGCGGGGTACATGCTGGACGGGGCGGTGCGCGTGCTGTTCGGCGCCGAGGTGCCGGGCGAGGCCGAGGGGACTGCGGCATGAGCGGCGCCCTGGTGGACGTCGCCATCATCGGCGCCGGCCCTTACGGCATGTCGCTGTCCTCGCAGCTGAGCGCTGCGCGCATCGACCACCGCATCTTCGGCCTGCCGATGCAGACCTGGCGCGACATGCCGCCGGGAATGTTCCTGAAGTCCTTCGGCTTCGCGGTCACGCTCCCGAGCCCCTATCCCGAACGCAATCTGCCGAGCTTCTGCCGCGCCGAAGGCATCGAGCACTTCGAGCCGGTGCCGACCGCGGCGTTCGTCCGCTACGGCGAGCAGTTCCAGCGCGACCTGGTGCCGCATCTCGAGAAGACCATGGTGCTGCGGCTGCTGCGCGACGGCGACTTCGTGCTGGAGCTGGAGAACGGCGAGAGCGTGCGCGCGCGCCGTGTGGCGATCGCGACCGGGCTCAACCACCTCGCGTACGTTCCCGAGCAGCTCGCCGCGCTGCCGGCGGGGCGGGTGAGCCATCCGTCGCGCCGGCTCGACTACGCGCTCTATGCGGACCGCGACGTGGTGGTGGTGGGCCGCGGTCAGTCGGCGATCGAGGCCGCGGTGCTGCTGCACGAACACGGCGCGCGCGTGCGGCTCCTGGGGCGCAAGCGGCTCGACTGGAGCCAGCGCTTCGACCGCAACCGCTCGCTGCTGCGCCGGCTGATGCGGCCGAACTCGGTGGTGGGAGCCAGCTGGGTCAGCTACCTGCTGCAACACTATCCGATGCTCGGCTATCACATTCCCGAGCGGCTGCGCCTGTGGCTCACCCGCACCTACCTCGGGCCTGCCGGCGCCTGGTGGGTGCGCGACCGCTTCGAGCACCGCGTGGCCTTCGACGACGACGTCGCCGCACTGGCGGCAGCGCCCGAAGGCGACCGCCTGCTCATGACGATCACCACGGCATCCGGCTCGCGCCGGCGTTTCACGGCCGACCATATCGTCTCCGGCACCGGTTATCGCTTCGAACTCGATCGCCTGCCGTACATGGACCCGGCGCTGCGCGGCTCCCTGCGGCGGATCGCGCTCGCGCCGGCGCTCGACCGCGACTGCCAGTCGTCGGTGCCCGGGCTCTACTTCATGGGTCCGCTCGGCGCACCGACTTTCGGACCGATGCAGCGCTTCGTCGCCGGCTCGCGCTTCGCGACACCCACGGTCTTCCGGCACATCAAGGCCGCGCTTCGGGCAGCCGCCTCGGTCCCGGCCACGCGCCGCAGCGAGCGCGCCACCCAATGACCAAGCCGCCGCGGGTGCTGATCGTCGGGGTGGATGGCGCCACCTTCGACAACATCAGGCCGTGGGCCGAGGCGGGGCTGCTGCCGAACTTCAGGAAATTCCTCGACCAGGGCGCCGCGGGCACGCTCCGCTCCACCATCCCGCCGCTGACGGCGCCGGCGTGGACTTCGTTCATGACCGGCAAGAACCCGGGCAAGCACGGGCTCTACAACTTCGTCGAGCGCAAGCAGGACAGCTACGAGATCCGCTACTCGAACGCGCGCACCCGCCATGCGAGCACGCTCTGGCAGATCCTCAGCGACGCCGCGCTGCGCGTCGGCGTGCTCAACGTGCCGATGACCTATCCGCCCGAGGCGGTCAACGGCTACATGATCTCCGGACTGGACGCGCCGGAGGACGGACCGGCCGCGGTCTATCCGCGTGAGCTCCACGCCGAACTGAAGGAGCGCTTCGGTCCGATCAACCGCCAGTACCGCTACCTCGGCAACCTCACCGACGACCACCGCAAGAGCGTCCTCGACACGCTCGAGGAGATCGACGGCCACTACCACCGCGTCGCCGACTACCTGCTCGAGGCGCACCCGGTGGACGTCGCGATGGTCGTGTGGACCTCGAGCGACACGGTGCAGCATTTTTTCTACCACTACCTCGACCGCTCGCACCCGCAGTACGACGCGGCGGGCGCCGAGCGCTACGGCGACGCGGTGCTGCGCACCCACCAGCGCATCGACGCCATCATCGGCGCGCTGGCGCAGCGGCTCGACGGCGACGGCACGCTCATCGTCATGTCCGACCACGGCTTCCGCGGCACCAGCGGCAGGCTGTTGCGCCTCAACCGCTTCCTCGAGGAACTCGGGCTCATGAAGCGCAAGGCGCCGGCGACCCAGCCGGTGGCGCCGGTGTTCGGGGTCGTCGACCGGCTGCTGCGACGGCACCTCACCTCGCGCAACAAGGAGCGGCTCGCCGCCTGGTTCCCGCGCCTGCGCGCCAAATGGGAATCGCAGTCGCGCGGCCTGCACGGCGTCGACTGGGGCGCGACCAAGGCGTTCGCCAGCGACCTCGAGATCTTTCCGCCGCGCGTCTGGATCAACCAGCAGGGCGTCTTCCCCTCGGGAATCGTCGCCGCCGCCGACAAGGAGCCGCTCCTCGACTTCATCGTCGAGAAGCTCTACACGCTCAAGGACCCGCTCACCGGCAGGCAACTGATCGAGAAAGTCTGGCGCAAGGAAGAGATCTACCACGGCGACGAGCTCGATCGCGCGCCCGACCTGACCATCGGCTGCTGGGACGGCATCAGCTTCGTCGGCGCCGGCACCCGCCGCGGCACCGACACCGTCTCGATCGTGAGCGGCGAGCCCGGCGCCGGCGAATGGACCGGGGCGCACGCGATGCAGGGAATCGTGGGCTTCCTCGGCAAGGCGTTCCGCCCGACGGCCCTGCAGGGAGCCGACATCGTCGACGTGGTGCCGACAGTGCTGCACCTGCTCGGCCTCGAGATTCCCGAGGACATCGATGGCCGGGTCCTCGACGAGGCGTTCACCGACGAGTTTCGCCAGGTGCGCGGCGCTCCGCGGCGCGGCAGCCCCCGGGGCGGCGACGCCACCGCCGCGCGCGAGGCCGAAACCTACACGGACGACGAGAGCGAGAAGGTGGCCGAGCGCCTGCGCGGCCTCGGCTACACCGAGTAGGCGCTAGAAGAGCCCGACGACCTTGCCGTCGACGAGGTCGATCGACTCCGCAGCCGGCACCTTCGGCAGCCCCGGCATCGTCATCACCTCGCCGCAGATCATCACCACGAACTCGGCGCCGGCCGCGAGCCGCACCTCGCGCACGTTGACGACATGCCCCGAGGGCGCGCCGCGCAGCTGCGGGTCGGTCGAGAACGAGTACTGGGTCTTGGCGACGCACACCGCGTAGCGGCCATAGCCCTGGTCCTGCAGCCGCTTGACCTGGTTGCGCACCTTGGTATCGGCGGTGATCTCCGAGGCGTGATAGACGGTCTTCGCGATCTTGCCCATCTTGGTCCACAGCGTGTCGTCGTCCTCGTAGACGAAGCGCATGGTGGACGGCTGCTCGCACAGCGAGACCACGATCTCGGCGAGTTCGGTGGCGCCCGCGCCACCGTTGGCCCAGTGCGTGGACAGCACCACCGGCACGCCCAGCGCCGCCATCCGCTGCCGTACCGCCTCGACCTCCGCCGGCGCATCGAGCGTGAAGGCGTTGATCGAGACGACGCACGGCAGCCCGTAGGCATCGCGAATGTTGGCGACGTGGCGTTCCAGGTTGACGAGGCCCTTGTGCAGCGCGGCCAGGTCTTCGCCGCCGCCGTGATGCTTCAGCGCGCGGATGGTCGCGACCAGCACCGCGGCGCTCGGCCGCAGGCCCGCCTTGCGGCACTTGATGTCGACGAACTTCTCGGCGCCGAGGTCGGCGCCGAAGCCGGCCTCGGTGACCACGTAGTCGGCGAGCTTCAGGGCGTTGCGGGTCGCGACCACCGAGTTGCAGCCGTGCGCGATGTTGGCGAACGGGCCGCCGTGCACGAATGCCGGCGTGTGCTCGAGGGTCTGCACGAGGTTCGGCGCCAGCGCGTCCTTCAGCAGCACCGCCATGGCGCCGTTGGCCTTCAGGTCGCGAGCGGTGACCGGCTGCCAGGCGCGGGTGTAGCCGACGACGATGTTGCCGAGGCGCTCCTTGAGGTCGGCGAGCGAGGTGGCGAGGCAGAAGATCGCCATCACCTCGGAGGCCACCACGATGTCGAAGCCGTCCTCGCGCGGCGAGCCGTTGGCGCGTCCGCCGAGCCCCACCACGATGTTGCGCAGCGCGCGGTCGTTCATGTCGACGACGCGCCGCCACTGGATGTGGCCAAGGTCCACGCCGAGCGCGTTGCCGTGGTTGATGTGGTTGTCGAGCAGCGCCGCCAGCAGGTTGTTGGCGAGGCCGATGGCGTTGAAGTCGCCGGTGAAGTGCAGGTTGATGTCTTCCATCGGCACCACCTGCGCGTAGCCACCGCCGGCAGCGCCCCCCTTCATGCCGAACACCGGGCCCAGCGAGGGCTCGCGCAGGCAGATCATCGACTTCCTGCCGATGCGCCGCAGCGCGTCGCCGAGGCCCACCGTCGTCGTGGTCTTGCCCTCGCCCGCGGGCGTCGGCGTCACCGCGGTGACCAGCACCAGCTTGCCGTCGGGCCGGTCCTTGAACGACTCGAGATAGTCGAGTGGCACCTTCGCCTTGTAGTGGCCGTAAGGAATGAGCCGCGCCTGGTCGAGGCCCAGTTTCTCCGCGGCCACCTGGGCGATCGGCTGCAGCGTCGCGGCTTGTGCTATCTCGATGTTCGAAGTCATGCGCTCTCCGGTCTGATCCTGCCTGCAGGTGTGCGGCGCGCGTTCCAGGCGTAGAGCGCGCCGATGACGATGAGCACGAGCAAGGCGCTGAACGCCAGCGAGCGGTGCACGCCGATTGCCGCCCCGAGGAGTCCGACGCTGACGCCGGCGAAGGTGCGCATGCCGAGTGATGACGTCGCGTAGAGTCCGATCACGCGGCCGCGGATGTGGCTGGGCGCGCGCAGCTGCACGATCGTCTGCGCCATCGAGTTGAAGGCGAGCTCCATGAAGCCGGTGACGAACAGCATCAGCAGCGCCAGCTGGTAGCTGCCGGCGAATGCGAAGGACGCGATCGCCGCGCACCACAAGGCACCGAGGCCGAGCGCCGTTGCCGGCGTCATCGGCAGGATGCGCCGCGCCTCGAGCACCAGCGCGCCGAGCAGCGCGCCGGCAGCGTCGGCGGCGATGAGGGCGCTGTAGGCGATGCCGGCGCGGCCGTGGCCAAGCTCGTTGGCGAACGCCGGCATCTGCGCCTGATAGGCGTTGCCGACGAAGAACGCGGCGCCGCCGCTCAGCAGGATCATCGCCATGAGCGACCGGTCGCTCGCGACTTCGCGCAGCGTCTGCACCAGGTCGCCGAGGCTCTTCATCGCCACGCGTGCGACCGCGGGACCGACGCGGTGGCGCGGGCCATAGGGCGCCCGCCACAGCCACAGGATCGACGGCAGGTAGAAGACCGCGTTGAGGAGGATGCCCCAGGTGGGGCCGAGCGCGATCATCAGGATGCTGCCGAGCGCGGGCCCGGCGAGCAGGCCGAGGTAACGCGCGGTGGCATTGAGGCGGACTGCGCTCGGCAGCTCGTCGGCCGCGACTATGTCATAGAGAAGCACCTGGCCGACCGGCCCCCAGAAGACCCCGGCGATGCCGTGCAGGCTCAGCAGCACCACCGCGTGCCAGACGCGCAGGACATCGAAGAGGAAGAGCAGCCCCCAGATGAGCGACACCGACATGAAGATCGACATGCCGATTTGGATGAGGCGGCGCGGGTCCTTGCGGTCGGCGAGCGAACCGGTCCAGACGGAGAACAGCAGGTAGGGAAGCCAGTGCGAGATCACGGCGAAACCGCCGAGCGCCGGCGAGTGGAACTTCTGGAACACCACCCAGTAGCTGATCACGTGTTCGCAGCTGTCCGCCATCATCGCCAGCATGTTGGTGGTGAAGAAGGCGCGATAGCCGGGTTTGCGGAAGGCGGCGAACGAACGCACCGGCGCGGTGGTGCTGGCCATGGGAGCTGCGGACACGACCCTCGGTCTACTTCTTCGCGGCGCGCCGGCTCTGTGCCGCGGCGTTTTTGGCCACCGCTGCGCGAATCAGCGCCTTGAAGGCGGCCGCGTTCAGCACTTCACCCTCGCGAATGTCGATGGCACGGCGCGTGTTTCCTTCGAGGCTCGAGTTGAACAGCTTGCGCGGGTCGGGCAGCGAGGCCCCCTGGAAGAAGGTGAGCTTCACGACCTGCTTGTACGACTCGCCGGTGCAGATGCCGCCGTCATGCGACCACACCGGCGTCCCCATCCATTTCCACTCTTCCCGGACCTGCGGGTCGACGGCGTGAATGAGTTCGCGAACCCGGGCGAGTGTGGTGCCGCGCCAATCGCCCAGCGACTCGATCTTCTTCGTGATGTTCTTCGCAGCGGCTGCGCCGCTCGGGCCCTTGGTCGCGGTCATCGAAACGGAAGGCTAACATTTGCCGCGAACCCTCATGAAGCACGCCGGCATCCTCGCGCACAGCGCCGACGGCGCGTCGCTCTGCTTCCTCGAAATGTGCCGCGAGGGCGAGCGCGTGCTGGGCAGCCACCAACACCCGGAGATCACGCTCAGCATCCAGCCGATGGGCGAAGCGCTACCGGCATGGGAACGCATGGACCTGGCGTTTCTCCGCGACTACCTTGCACAAACTGCGGCGCGCCTCGCTGCGGCCGGCTGCGACTTCTTCCTGTGTCCCGACAACACCGCGCACCTGGCGCTCGAGGCAGTGGGGAAGCCGGCCCTGCCGCTGCCCGGTCTGCACATCGCCGAGCTCGTGGCCGAGCGCGCCCGCTCCGAGGGCCGCAGGCGCCTCGGCCTGCTCGGCACCAGCTGGACCATGGAGGGTCCGACCTATCGAGACGCGTGCGCGCGGCGCGGCATCGACGTGCTCACTCCGCCGCCCGAGGAGCGCACCCTCGTCAACCGCATCATCTTCGATGAGCTGTGTCGCGGCATCCTCGCGGACGAGTCGCGCGCTGCGTATCTGCGTGTCATCGAAGGCCTGCAGCAGCGCGGCTGCGACGCGGTGGCGCTCAGCTGCACCGAGATCCCGCTGCTGGTCACGCCGGAGGTTTCGCCGCTGCCGACCCTCGACTCGACGCGCCTGCTGGCGCGAGCAGCAGTCGCGGTGGCCGCCGGCCTCGCGCCGATGCCCGTTTGGCGCGGCGGCCCGCTGGCTGCCCCTGCAGACGCCTAGCGAAAAGCTGCGGCCAGCCGGCCGCGCCGGAACGCATGGCGCAGCGCGAATACCGCAACGGCGGCGGTGAGGATCTGCGGCACCAGATTGACTACCGCAAGCAGCCGCGGACCGACGATCCGCCAGTCGATGGGGTAGTAGACGTTGAGCCCGGCCCAGACGAGGAGCACAATCGCCATGGTGCGCGGCCGCGGCTGCTGCTTCGCGGCCACCAGCGTCAGGAGCCACAGCACGGGAAAGACGCTGTAACCCTGCGGCAGGAACGGGCTGCGCAGCGTCGCGAGCGTCAGCAGCGCCAGCCAGACGAGCGGTTGGTCCTCAGCCTGCACGCGGCGGCGCGCCGCTGTCAGGACCACGGCCACGAGCACCACCGTGTAGACCCAGCCGAGCGCCTTCGACGCGACGAAGCCCATGCCGGGCACGCCGAACAGCTTGAGCTTGAAGACGAGGCCGGGAACGGAGCCGTTGATCGCTGTCGCGGCGGGATTGCGAAACGCCGGAAACGCCTCGCCGCCAAGCAGGCCTGAGAGGTGCGACAGAAATTCTCGATACGGCCCGATGCCGGTGTCGGCGAGGCTCGCCGCCAGGAGCACGACGCCAAAACCGGCGGTCCACGCAGCAGCCCGCCAGCGGCGGCTCGCGAGCAGGTACAGCACGAGCATCCCGGGATAGAGCTTGCTCACGGTCGCGAACGCCAGCAGCAAACCGCCGGCGGCGAACGACTGGCGCTCGAACAGCAGCATCGCGAGCAGCGCGGCCGCGATGACCACCTGCTGGACGTTGCCTTTCTGCAGCGTGTTGAGCGTGGCGATGCCGGCCCAGATGAGCGGGATCAGCAGCACCGCCCGGTTGCCCTCGGGAGGCGGCAGCGCGCGTGCCACTGTCATCATCGCCACCAGCAGTGCCGCGATCGACAACCCGAACCACAGCGCCCGCATGCCATCGAAATCTCTCGCCAGGAGCAACAGCGCCCGCGGCAGCAGCAGGAACGGTGGCGGATACTCGAACACGTCCACGTTGAACGGCCCGAGCCGCAGCGGACGACGCGGTTTCGCGGGGTCGTCGCCGGGTTCCGTGTAGAGCGAGGTGTCGTAGACGCTGCGAGCGCCGAGGTTGCCGGCCGCCACGTAGTAGGCCGTGAAGCACGAGTGGCGAACCTCCCACTCGCTGCCCGGCACCGTCGACCAGGCGCTCTGGGCGGGTGCGACCATGAACACGGCAAGGCGCGCCACCTGCCACAAGGCAACAAGCGCAGCCACCGCGCAGGTCGCTTTCAGCCAGCGCGGTTCGGCGGCGACGGTGGGACCGAGCGGCGGCCGGTTGCGAAGCAAGGCCGCGACGCCGAGCGCAGCGACACCGAAGGCAACCCACGCCAGCGTTTGCGACGCAGTGATGCCGAACGCCGCCGCGTAGCCACAGATGCCTGCGGCTCCGGCAAGGATGAGGACAACAACCAGGTTGGCGCGGGTCAAGGTGGGCGAACCCTAGCAAGGCGCAGTTGGGCTAATCCGGTTAGAAACCTCAGAAAATTCTAAAACCGCCAAATTGCTGTCTTGGTCCGGCCTGCGAAGGCGTCCGCGAGCAGCCGCGGACTAGAGGGCGAGCCCCATGCGCCGCAGCAGGTCTCGGAACCGCGGATCGGCGCGAAGGGAATCGTAGACGGGATCGACTTTGAGGTTAATGAGCGTGATCGAGTGCTCGCGATACGCGTGCTCGAGCGCGGCGAAGACGCGGTCGCGGTCGTTCGTGGCGATGTAGCCGTAGGCGAGGGCGAGGGGATCGACCGGTTGGCGCCGGCTCAGCTCCTCGAGCGCGACCAGTGCGGCCCGAGCTCCCTCAGGTCGGCCGGCTCGTCCTTCGACGTAGGCCTTCTGGGCCCACAGCCAGGGACCGTCAACGCCGTTTGTCTGCCACGCGTCGAGGAGCTTCTCGGCATCGGCGTACATGCCGTTTGCCGCGTAAGCGTAGACGATCGCCGCACCCCGGGGGAAGAGCGGCTCCATGTCGAGCACCGCGCGCAGCTGTTCGATCGAGCGTTCGTATTGCCTCTCGTAGTAAAGGATGACTCCGTTGTCCGCAGCGACGATGAGCGACAGCGGGTCGAGCTGCCGGGCTCGCTCCATCTCGCGGTGCGCGTCGTCGAAGCGCCCCGTCAGAGCCAGCAACTCCGCGAACCAGTGATGCGCGGTGGCGTAGTTGGGGTCGAGTTCGATGGCCCGCCGATACTCGCGCTCGGCGGCCGGCCAGTCCCAGTCGAAGTCCTGCGCGACGACCGCCATCGACGTGTGCGCGATCGCCAGGGAATCGTCGAGCGCGACAGCGCGCCGCGCCGCCAAGCGCGCCTTGAGCATCGAGTCCTTCGGTGGCTTGCCCGCGTAGCCGCTCATCAGCACGTAGGAGTCGGCGAGGCCGCTGTAGGCGGGCGCGTAGGTGGGATCGCTGGCGATCGCCTGGTCGAAGTGCTCGACGGCGTGTTCGAACCCGTCCCGCGTCCTCTTGTTCCAGAAGTACCGCCCGCGCAGGTAGAGATCGTGCGCACGGGACGTGCTCGCCGACAACGGGCGCGAAGACACGGACGTATCGCGCCGCGAATCGTCGAGAGTGATCTCGATCTCGCCGGCGATCGCTCGGGCGATCTCGGCCTGCAGCGCCAGCAGGTCGTTGAGCTTGCGGTCATACTGTTTCGACCAGACGTTCGTCTGGCTGGCGGTTTCGACGAGCTGCGCCGAGACGCGAACCACCTCGGCGTCGCGACGCACGCTCCCTTCCAGCACATAACGGACCCCGAGGTCATGGCCGACGCTCGAAATCTCCCGGCCGTCGCGCTTGAAACGCATCACCGATGCTCGGGCGATGACGCCCAGATGGCGGGGGTCGAAACGTCCAAGCTGGCCGATCATTTCCTCGGTCATGCCGTCGCTGAAGTAGTCCTGCGAAGCGTCTCCGGTGAGGTTCTCGAATGGCAGGACGGCGATCATCACCCGCTCGCCTTGCGGCCGCCGCGGGGCAACGGAGTGCGATCCGCCGAGACGGGCCGCCAGCGCTACGACGACGGTTGCTACGACTGCCGCGCCGACAACCCACTTCCACATCCGCCGCTTGCCGACCGGCCTGCGCCGGCCAAACGCGGCTTCGTTCGTGTCTGGCGAGGGCGGAAGGGGAGGGACCGCGTCAGCGCCAGCGCGCGGTGACGAGTGCGCGGTGACTGCGGCAATCATCCGGTACCCGACCCTGGGCAGGGTCTCGACGTATCTGGGTTGCGCCGCAGAGTCGTTAAGGAGGCCGCGCAGCTCCTTGACCGCCGTGTTGAGACCGTGCTCGAAGTCCACAAACGTGTCTTTCGACCACAGCAGCTCGCGCAGCTCGTCTCTCGTCACTACGTCGCCAGCTCGCGCCGCGAGCAGCTGCAGAACTTGAAACGGCTGCGGGCGCATCTTGACCCGCATGCCCTCCTTGTAAATCTGTCGCAACCTGACCCGGATTTCGTAGGGGCCAAAGCGATAGATCGAGGGAGCCAAAGCCAAGTCCAAGCCTCAATTGGACTCTAACGCACCCCTGGTCGGAAGATCCGCCGCGCGTCGTAAGTCGAGATCAGCCAGCAAGATGGATCTTCATCTACTTTCCACGGTTTCATCACCAGGCCGCCATTGCACGACATTCACCGGATCCGTACCTTGCCCGTGACGAATCAAGCCAGTCGTTCGGAGTCTCTCAGTCGCTCCTGAGGACTCGCAGTTCTTGATCTGTGTTCCCTCATCCAACCTCCTCGCTCTGCGGACCGATAGGAAGCCGTCGTCCGCCGGAGACAACGCCAGTCGGCTTCCGTCACGAGGATGGTCATATGCAGATGACACGATCGATTTCGTTGTGCGCCGTCGTGCTCGCCGGTGCGAGCGTTGCTGCCCCGAGCGCTCAGGCCGGCATCCTGCGCGATGTGCGACAGGCCACGCGGCCGTTCCTGGACGTCGCCGAAGCGACCGCCGTCGGCTACGGTCCCTTTCTCGGCTGTGTCAGCGGCCCGGACGAAGGAGCCATGGGGATCCACTACGTGAACGGGGCCCTGGTGGGCGACGGTGAGCTCGACGTGGCTGCGCCAGAGGCGCTTCTCTACGAACCGAGGAACGGGAATCTGACGCTGCTCGGCGTCGAATATATCGTCGACGTCGCAGCCTGGCACGCCAACCATCCGAACCCGCCAGTGCTCGGCGGACAGGTGTTTCACTACGAGGGAAGCCCCAACCGCTACGGCCTCGCGCCGTTCTATGCACTGCACGTGTGGGCGTGGAAGAACAATCCCAAGGGACTGTTCGCGGACTGGAATCCGCGCGTGGCGTGCGCGGAGGCGTCGAACCAGTAGAACGGCAGCGACGCGTAGCCGCGCGTCGCCCCGAACCGGCGACGACGCTTTCGTCGCGGACGCCGAACTGGCGCCGAAAGCGTCGTGACGCCGGCTTGCCTCGCCACAGCGCAAACGATTCGCAAGAAACGGGCAAGAATTCGCGTCCGATCAACGTCCGATAAGATATGTTATGTAAACACGCCTTGCGTGCAGAACTTCGCCGTGAGTGGCTCGCTTCAGTGCAACAGCTTGAAGACAACGCTCGTCATCAGCGCGACCCATGACCGCACGCAAGCGCGCTGCCGATTAAAATCGTGCGCGCGATGATGCCCGAAGCGAGGGTTGCGCCGAGACTGCCTACCGAAGAAGCGGTCCGCCTGGCCCGGCAGCTCTACGGCCTGGAAGCCGCAGCAGAACGGCTGCCCGGCGAGTACGACGACAACTTCCGGCTGTCAGCCGGCGACGGCCGCGAGTATGTGCTGAAGGTGATGCACCCCGCCCGGGAGCGATCTCTGGTCGCGCTGCAGTGCGAAGCGCTCGCTCACCTGGCGCTCCGTGCGCCAGCATTGACGCTGCCGCGCGTCCAGCTGGCTTCAAACGGCGCGGCCTTCGCCGCGGCCGAGCTCGCAACCGACGCCACGCGCCGGCTGGTCTGGATGCTGAGCTTCGTTCCCGGAACGCTGTTGGCCGAAGCCAAGCCCCATGGCCCGGACCTCCTCCGCAGCCTCGGTCGGCTCGTAGGCCAGATCGATGCCGCCCTGGTCGATTTCTCGCATCCCGCGTCGCACCGCGACTTGAAGTGGGATCTGTCGCGGGTCGCGTGGGTGCGCGAACACGTCCATCTCGTGAGCGGCGCGGAGCGTCGCGCTCTCGTTGAGCGCTTCCTGGCGTTGTACGAAGCGCGCGTCACGCCTGTGCTCCCGCGCCTGCGTCGCAGCGTCATCTACGGCGATGCGAACGACTACAACGTGCTCGTAGGCGCGCCGCACACGCAGCCGCGCGAAGTGGTGAGCGTCATCGATTTCGGCGACATGCACCACGGCCTCACCGTCGCGGAGATCGCCATCGCCATTGCCTATGCGATCTTCGGCCAGCGCGACCCGCTGGCTGCCGCAGTCCAGGTCCTCGCCGGGTACCACCAGGCCTGGCCCCTGCAAGACGCAGAACTCGAAGTCCTCTATGCGCTGGTGGGCGCAAGGCTCGCCGTCAGCGTAACGAACTGCGCCCGGCGCAAGGCGCTGCACCCCGACGACCCGTACGTAACGGTCAGCGAAGGACCTGCCTGGGAGGCGCTCGCGCGGCTCGCGGAGGTGCAGCCGCGTTTCGCGCACTACGCGTTCCGTGATGCATGCGGCCAGTCAGCCGCGCCACAATCCGAGAGTATCGCCCGCTGGCTCTCGACCCAGTCACCGGCGGCCGTCCTCGATGTCGATCTGCGCCACGCGCCGTGCGTGGTGTTCGATCTCGGCATCGGCAGCCGCCTGCTCGGCGCGGACCCGGAAGCGGCGGAATGCGCAACGCTGACGGCGACGCTGTTCACAGAGATGGCCCGTGCGGGCGCGACCGTCGGCGTGGGACGCTACGCTGAGCCGCGCGCAATCTACACTTCCCCGCTGTTTGGCGGCGGTGAGTCGCCGCTTGCCGAACGCCGTACGCTCCACCTAGGCATCGATCTGTTCGCGGCGTCGGGCTCGCCGGTGCGCGCGCCGCTCGACGGCTTCGTTCACATCCTGGCGAACAACCGGGCCCCGCTGGACTACGGGCCGCTCGTGATCCTGCGGCACCCGGTCGACACCGAGCTCGAATTCTTCACGCTGTACGGCCACCTCAGCGAGGACACCCTCACGGCGCTGACCGTAGGCCAGCGCATCCGGCAGGGCCATACATTTGGGCGCATCGGCGAACCGCCCACGAACGGCGGGTGGCCGCCCCACGTCCACTTCCAGATCATCGTGGACTTGTTGGAGCTCGCCGCCGACTTCCCCGGGGTCGCCTTCGCCAGCCAGAAATCCGTCTGGATGAGCCTGTCGCCCGATCCCAACGGGGTGCTCGGGATCCCGGCCGAACGGTTTCCACCGCGCGACACGACCCGGGCAGAAACGCTCGCGGTCCGCCGTTCCCGGGTGGGTCCGAACCTGAGCTTGTCGTATCGCGAACCGCTCAAGATCGTCCGGGGGTTCATGCAGTACTTGTACGACGAAACGGGCCGTCCCTATCTCGATTTCTACAACAACGTGCCACTCGTCGGCCACAGCCATCCGCGCGTAGTCCAGGCGGCGCAGCGACAGCTCGGCTTGCTCAACACGAACACGCGCTATCTGCACGATACGATCGGGCGCTACGCCGAATGCCTCACCCGATCCCTTCCAGAGCCCTTGCAAGTCTGCTTCTTCTTGAACTCGGGGAGCGAAGCCAACGACCTCGCCTTGCGGCTGGCGCGGGTGCGCACCGGCTGCGAAGACGTCATCGTCCTCGAACACGCGTATCACGGCCACACGACCACCCTCGTGGACGTCAGCCCGTACAAGTTCGACGGTCCCGGCGGCGGTGGTCGTCGCGCCTGGGTGCACGTCGCCCCTCTGCCGGACGACTATCGAGGGCGCTACCGCCGCGGCGATACGCAGGTTGGAGCGAAGTACGCGCAGCACGTTGCCGAAATCGTCAACGGTATGCGGCGGCAAGGGCGCGGCCCTGCCGCGTTCCTGGCCGAGACACTGCCGAGCGTCGCCGGGCAGATCGTCCTTCCCGCCGGTTATCTCGCAAGCGTGTACGACCTGGTGCGCGGCGCGGGCGGCGTGTGCATCGCGGACGAGGTCCAAACAGGTTTCGCGCGTCTCGGCTCACACCGCTGGGGCTTCGAAACGCAAGGTGTGGTCCCCGACATCCTGGTGCTCGGCAAGCCGATCGGCAACGGCTTCCCGCTGGCCGCGGTAGTGACAACACCGCAGATCGCCTCGGCCTTCGACAACGGTATGGAGTTCTTCAGCACGTTCGGCGGCAACCCGGTGGCGTGCGCGGCGGGTCTCGCCGTTCTCGAGGTGGTCGCTGTGGACGGCTTGCAGGCCCGCGCGTTGCACGTCGGCGGCCATCTCGAGGCTGGCCTCCGACGGCTCATGCGGCGCCACGAGGCAATAGGCGACGTACGGGGCAAGGGACTGTTCCTTGGCATCGAGTTGGTGCGCAGTCGAAGGACGCTCGAGCCGGCGCGCGCGGAGGCGTCTTATGTCGTCAATCGTCTTCGCGAGCGTGGGATCCTGACCGGCACCGACGGTCCGTTCGAGAACGTGATCAAGCTCCGCCCGCCGCTGATCATCGTCGAGCGCGACGCCGATCGGTTCCTCGACGCCCTCGACTCCGTCCTCGACGAAGACGGCGCGCAGCCCGGATGACGCGTTGACGCGTGCCCACGTGACAATCGCACGGAGTCTGCCGATCCTCCTCGCTCTTCTGACCGGCCTTGGCAAACTGGCCGGCGCGCAAGCCGCACCGAGCCCTGCGCCCGACTGGGGTGCGCGCATCGAAGCGATCCGAGCCGGCTTTCCCGGCGACATGGCGGTCTTCGCGAAGCACCTGGGCACCGGCGAAACGTTGGCGCAGGACGCCGACACGGTCTACGAGACATTCAGCGTGATCAAGGTTCCGATCATGGCCGAGGTCATGCGCCAGGCGGAAGCCGGCACCTTCTCGCTCGACGACCGCATCGCCTACAAGAGCCCCATGGCGCGCCTGCCGTCCGGACTGCTCTACATGATGGACGAAGGGTTGCAACCAACGGTGCGCGACCTCCTCAAGCTGATGATCGTCATCAGCGACAACAGCGCGACGGACATCCTCGGCGACAAGGTCGGGCGCGACAAGGTGACGCAGTTCATGGGCAACCTCGGCCTCGCGCGCACCGAGGTCCGCTATTCGGACCTCGAGTGGGATCGGCGCTGGCTGGGGTTTCTCGATCCCGCCTACAGCGGCGCGAGCGGCGACCGCACGATCGACTTCCCCATGGACAAATACGAGCCAGCGGCCATCAGCGCGGCATTCCGCAAGGTCATCTATGAGACCGAGGTCTACTTCGGCCACAGCACTGCGCGCGAGACCGGCCGGCTGTTCGAGTTGATGGCGCGTGGCGAGCTGGTGTCGAAAGCCGCCAGCGCGGAGATGATCCAAATCCTCAAGCGCCAGCAGGTCAACAACCGCATCCCGCGCTACCTGAAGGCCATCACGGTCGCTCACAAGACCGGCGACGGCCAGCCCTGGATCGGGAACGATGCCGGCATCCTGTGGATCAAGGACGCGCCGGTGGTGCTCGTGGTCTTCACCGGACGTCACCGCGGCACGACTGCGGAGCTTCACGACACAGTGGCGCGCGTGGCGGCGATCGTCGCCGATCACTTCGGCGGCGCGGTCGACCCCGAGGGACTCGCCGCGCGGTGAACTAAAGCGCGGGCCGGAAGGTCCGCGCGACCCGGTCGAAGGCCCGGTGCAGCAAGCCGCGCTTGTGCCAATCCGGCTCGCGCATCGCCACGGCGTGTTCGACGTCCTCGCGAAATACTTCGGCCATGCGCCTGCCGGTCGCCTCGTCGATGATCACGAGGTCGCACTCCCGGTTGACGTGGAACGAACGGAAGTCGAGATTGCTCGAGCCGATGAGCGACACCGTATCGTCGGCGCACAGCGTCTTCGCGTGCAGCACCGCGGCCTGGTATTCGTAGACCTTGACGCCGGCCTGCAGCATCTCCGCGAAGAAACCGTGGCCGGCGTGGCGCACGACCGGCACGTCCGTCGGGCCCGCGAGCAACAAACGCACGTCGACGCCACGCTGCGCCGCCCGCACCAGGGCTGCGGCCGTGCTCGCGACCGGCGCGAAGTAGGAATTCGTGATCCAGACGTTCCGGCGCGCGGCTCCTAGGATGGCCGCGAACAGCGCCGCCGGCTTGCCGTCGCCCTTGCCGGCGCGCGAGTCGAGCACCAGGCAGCGCGCGCCACCGCACGCCTCGGGTACGAGCGCTTCGGCTTCGCCGCCGGTCGCGAAGTCGCCGCCGCCCGCCACCAGCCAGCTTTGCGCGAACACGTGCGCCATCTCGCGCGCGCACGGCCCATGCACCTCGACCTGGGTATCGCGCCACACGCCGCGCTTTGCGTGGCGTGCGGAGCCGTAGTCGTCGGCGATGTTCATGCCGCCGGTGAAGCCGGCGCGCCGGTCGCCCACCAGCAGCTTGCGGTGGTCGCGGCGCGGGCCCTTCCACAGGTTGCGCAGCACCGGCCGGAAGAGGCGTACCTCGATGCCCCGGCTGCGCAGCTGTGCCCAGAACGAGTCCTTCGTGAAGTACGAGCCGAAGGCATCGGCCAGCACCCGCACAGCGGCTCCCCGCTCCCTGGCGCGGATGAGTGCTTTTGCGACTTCCCTGCCGACGTGATCGTCCTTGAGGATGTACGACTCGACCAGCACCTCCTGGCGCGCGTCGTCGATGACGCGCAACATCGCGGCGAACGCGTTTTCGCCGCGCGTGTGCACCGTGACCCGGTCGCCGGTACTGAAGCGGCCGCAGTCGATCCGCGCCACGAGCGCTTCGAACCCCGCGCCGCCGAGACCGTCTGGCAGCGCCTCCGCCAGCGCCGCGGCCTCGGCGGCGCCGAGCTCGCCCGACGCGACCGGAACACGCGAACTCAGCGCTTGCGGGATCGGCATGGACGGGACGATAACTTAACCTTTGCAGGCGATGCCCGAGCTCCCCGAAGTCGAGACGACGCTGCGCGGCATCGAACCGCACCTGCGCGGGCGCCGCATCACGAAGGTCGCCGTGCGCGAGCGGCGTTTGCGCTGGCCGGTGCCCGCGTCGCTGGCGCGCGCGGCACGCGGGCAACTGGTGCGCGGCGCCGTGCGCCGCGGCAAGTACCTGCTCATCGAGCTGGAGCGCGGCACGATGATCCTCCACCTCGGCATGTCGGGCAGCCTGCGCGTGCTGAACGCCGCGACCCCGATCGTCGCTCACGATCACGTGGACATCGTGCTCGACTCCGGCCAGCTCCTGCGCTTCAACGACCCGCGCCGCTTCGGCACGCTCCTGTGGACGACCGCCGATCCCCTGCGCCATCGGCTCCTGGCACGGCTCGCGCCCGAGCCGCTCGACGCCCAGTTCGACGCGGAGTACCTGTTTCGGGCAACGCGCGGGCGCAAGGTCGCGATCAAGCAATTCATCATGAACAGCCAGGTTGTGGTCGGCGTCGGCAACATCTACGCGAGCGAGGCGCTGTTTCGCGCGCGCCTCGACCCGCGGCTCGGGGCGGGCCGGCTCGGCAAGCAGGAAGCGGCCCGCCTGGTGCGCGCCATCAAGGCGGTGCTCGCCTACGCGATCCGCCAGGGCGGCACCACGCTGCGCGACTACGTGGGCGCCGATGGCGCGCCCGGATACTTCCGCCAGAAGCTCTACGTCTATGAGAGGGCCGGCCTGCCGTGTCGCCGCTGCCGCTCGCCCATCCGCCAGATCACGCAAGGCGCGCGCTCCACATATTTTTGCGTGAAGTGCCAGGCGCGGCGGAGCAAAGTGGCCGAAAAGGATGGTGTTCGGCGGAGGCGGTGACTATCCTGATTTCATTTCCGGGAGGACAACTCATGAGCCGAACCAGTCTCGCAATGTTCATCGCTGCCGCCGGCATTCTGGCCGTCGGCAGTTCCGCAAGCACCGCGAACGCGCAGGCGGCCGAGCGTTCTTTCCGCACGCTGCTACGCGGCTTCGAGGAGCCGCCCGCGGTCTCGAGCACCGGCGAGGGCGAGTTCCGCGCCCACGTCAACGCCGCACGCACCGCGTTCACCTACGCCCTCTCCTACTCGGGCCTCGAGGGCGAAGTGACGCAGGCGCATATCCACCTCGGCCAGAAGGGCGTCAACGGCGGCATCATGGTGTGGCTCTGCCAGACGGCCGCCGCGCCCGGCCCCGAGGGTACCCCGACCTGCCCCGGACCCAACGAAGGCACCGTGCAGGGCCGAGTCACCGGCGCGAGCATCGTCGGACCCACCGGCCAGGGAGTGGACCCCGGTGAGTTCGCCGAACTCCTGAACGCCCTCGGCTCCGAGGTCGCTTACGTGAACGTACACTCGACGCGCAACCTCGGCGGCGAGATCCGCGGCCAGATCGACTAGTTCACGGCATCGACTACCGCACGACCAGGTCGTTCACGATCCGGTAGCCCGGGGCCCTGGCGCCGGCGATGACTTCGGCCGCGGCCTTGTCCGAGGCCGCCGTCACGGTGCCCTTCAGGACGATCGTCTTCGCCGCTTCGTCCGTGGTGACCTCGATGTTTGACGCATCGAGGTTCTGGTCGGCCATCAGCGCCGCCTTGACGTCGATCGTCTGGGCCGCGCCGGAGATTGCCTTGCCCGCCTTGCCGAGCGCCTTGCCGGCCTCGGATGCGGCGTCGCGCGCGCCGGATTTCATCGCGTCGCCCGCCTTGTCGGCCGCCTCGCCCGTCTGCTTCGCAGCCTCCTCACTCGCCGCGGCGGCCTTCTCTTTCGCCTTGGCGGCATCCTGCTTCACGCCTTCGGCAGTGTTCTCGCAGCCCGCCGCTCCGATGCAACAGGCGATCGCGAGCGCGCGCATCAAGTTTTCAGCCCTCAAGAAACACCTCCATGCCTGCCCCAACCATTACTTGATCGCCTCCCCCTTTTCCACCCGCGCGAGGTTCGAGAGGAAGGTTGCGTCCTTGTAGCCGAGCTCGCGCGCCTTGGCCCCGTGCGCCTTGAAATTGGCGGCGTCCTTCAACCCGAAATAGCTCCATGCCAGGTAACCCTCGACCTGCGCGCTCGGCGGCGCGAGCGTCAGCGATTTCTCGAACGCGGCCGCGGCCTCGGCATAGCGCTTGCTCGCGAGCTGCGCGGCGCCGGTGAACACCCAGGCGTCGGCTTTCTTGTACTCCGGTGACGCGGTCACTGTCGCAAGCTCCGCGATGGCGCGGTCGTATTGCTTCGCATCGGTGAGCGCCGCCCCGAGCGACTCGCGGTACACGAGGCTCGTGCCATCCGCCTTCACCGCCGCCTCGAAGAAAGTCAAGGCGCCCGCGGCGTTGTTCTGCGCACGGTGGGTAACGAGGCCGAGCTGGTACTGCGCTTCGGCGGAAGCCGGATCGAGCTCGGCCGCCTTCTTCAGCTCGACGAGTGCGGCGTCGATCTGGCGCTTGGCGACGAGCGCGCGGCCGAGGCCAAGGCGCGCGGGCGCCCAGTCGGGACGCGCGTCGCGAATCGCCGTGAGGTCGCGGATGGCGCCGTCCACCTGGCCGGCTGCCGATGCCTTCAAGGCGCGCGCGATGTTGATCTCGTCCACCAGCGTCGCCGCATCCTTGTCGTCCTCGGCCATCGCCGCCGCCGAGGCGGCGTCCCCCAGCGCGTCCTCCGGCCGGCCGAGCGCCACTTTCACCCGCGCCGACTCCTTGTAAGCCGCGATAGCGCCCGGCACGGAAGCGAGCAGCGTCGCAAGCAGCGGCTCGGCCTCGGCCGCGCGGCCGGTGCGGCGCAGCACGCGCGCGAGGCCGAGCGACGCGTTCACCTGGTCGGCCGCGAGCGCGCTGCGATAGGCCGCCTCGGCACCCGCCAGGTCGCCCTTCGACTCGAGCGCCAGCCCGCGTGCCGAGGCAGCAGGGCCGATCACTCCGCCCTTCTGCGCGGCATCGGCGAGTGCCAGCGCCTCGTCGGCCTTGCCTGCACGGGCGGCGGAACGGGCAGCCGCCACCGCCGGCCACGGGCCGGCGGCGTCCGCCGCCAGGGCCGCAGCCGCCGTCGCATCGGTCTCCGGACGTGCGCGCACTTCCTGAGCCAGCGCCAGCCGCGCCAGCGCCTCCCCCTTCTCCGCCCCGCCAAGCTTGGCCGCCGCGGCGGTGTAGGCGTCCATCGCGGCCTCCAGGTCGAGCTTCGTGTCCTGCGCCCGGCCGAGGTGCAGCGCCGCGGTACCGGTCGCATCGGCAGCGGCCGCCTTCGTCAGCAGTTCGATCGCGCCGTCGAGGTCGCCGGCAGCCGCCTTGGCATCGCCCTGCGCCATCAGGTCGGCGGCGCCGGCGGGACCTTGCTGAGCCGCGGCCGCGGGCCTGGCTTTGTCCTTGTCCTTATCCTTGTCCTTTGGCTTCTGGTCGGCGGGCACGCCGCCGAATGTCAGGAGCAGCGCGAGACTGAGAACAGTGGCGGCCATCGAAGACCTCCTTGGCGGCCGCCCCAAGGCTGCGTACGGCGACCGTGGCGGAGCGTAGTCCCGCGCGGTCGCGACGGTCAATGGATTTTCGTCCAGGAGCTAAGATCGAAGATCCCCCGTGATCGGCTCCCTTCTTTCCCATTACCGGATCCTCGAGTCCCTCGGCGAGGGCGGCATGGGAGAGGTGTTCCTCGCCGAGGACGTGCGCCTCAAGCGCCAGGTCGCGATCAAGTTCCTGCGCGTGGACGGGCCGCACCCCGAGGAAGCCCGCGGCCGGCTGCTGCGCGAGGCGCGCGCGGCTTCGGCCCTCAACCATCCGAACATCGCGGTCATCTACGAGACCGACGAGATCGCCGGCGAGGACGGCGGCGAGCCGCGGCCGTTCATCGCGCTCGAGTACGTCCACGGTCGCCCGATCCTCGACCACGTGCGCACCCGCGGGCTCGACCTCGACGGCATCCTCGACCTCGTGATCCAGTCCTGCGACGCGCTCGCCGAGGCACACCGCCGCGGCGTCGTGCACCGCGACATCAAGCCCTCGAACGTCCTCGTGACCGACTCGGGCCGGGTCAAGCTGCTCGACTTCGGCCTCGCCAAGTTCACCCCGCTCGGCGACGACGACGGCAACACCTGGACGCGCGACGTCGCCGGCAACACCGCATCGGGTCGCGTGCTGGGCACGCTCGCCTACATGTCGCCCGAGCAGGCGCTCGGCAAGGAGGTGGACGGGCGCAGCGACTTGTTCTCGCTCGGCGCCCTGCTCCACGAGTTGCTCTCCGACGCTCCACCGTTCCGGCGCGACGGCGCCGTCGCCACACTCGACGCGATCCTGCGCGAGCCGCCGGCGTCGCTGCCCGCGCGATTCTCCGATCCGCGCCGGCCGCGGGTGGAAGAGGTGCTGGCGCGACTGCTCGCCAAGGACCGCAACGACCGCTACCCCTCGGGTGAAGAGGCGCGCGATGCGCTCGCCGCCGTGCGCGGCGGCGCCAGCGGCGCGCCCGCGCACAGCGGCTCGATCCTGCTGCGGTCGGCGGTCGCGGTGCTGCCCTTCGCCAACATCACGGGCGCAGCCGACGACGAATGGCTGGGCGCCGGCATCGCCGAGACCGTCAACGCCGACCTCGGCGGCATGTCGGGCGTCACGGCCGTGCCGCGCGCCGAGATCGAGGCCGCCCTGCGGCACATCGCGGAGAACCGGCCCCAGGGCGACAGCGATCTCGACCGGCGCGTCGGGAAGCTGGTGGACGCGCGCTTCGTCGTCACCGGCGGCTTCCAGCGCATCGGCGAGACGGTGCGCGTCACCGCCCGCCTCTTCGACCTTGCCGACAACCGCCTGCTGCGCACGGTCAAGGTGGACGGCTCGATGGGCGACATCTTCGCGGTGCAGGACCAGTTGGTGCGCGACCTGTCGGCGGAGCTTTCGGCCAAGCCGCCGTCGAGCGTCGACCCCTTCGAGACCACCGTCGTGGAGGCGTACGAGGCCTTCTCGAAGGGCCTGCTCAACCAGGATCTCGAGACCTACGAATCGGTGGAGCGCGCCATCCTTCACTACGAGCGGGCCACGGCGCTCGACCCCAACTACGTGCGCGCGCTGGTGGCGCTCGGCTCGGCCTACACCACCAAGGCGGGCTACCTGCCGGCGCCCGAGGTGAACCTGCGGGCGATCGCGGTGCTGCGCCGCGCGCTCGACCTGAGCCCCGCCAACGCGCGCGCCTGGCGCGACCTGGGCCTCGCCTTCCTCGAGGACGGCCGCACCGACGAAGCCATCGACGCCATCCGCCACGCGCTCGCGCTGGCGCCGGATGCGGCGGCGCCAGTGTCGGCGATGGGCCGCGTCCTCTTCATCGGCACCGGCGACTTCGAGGGCGCGCTCAGCCACTACGAGCGCGCGGTGGCGGCCGACCCGCGGGCCGGCTGGTTCTGGCTGCAGCTCGCGCACTGCGCCACCCTCCTGGGCCGGTTCGATCGCGCGGAGGAGGCGGTCGACACCGCCGTGGCGCTCCAGGAGGCGTCCCTCTCCGGCAGCGAATCGGTGCACATCGCCGGCGCCTTCATGCGCCGCGGCCACCTGCGCTCGCTGCAGGGGCGCTACGAGGAAGCAGCCACGTGCTTCGAGCAGGAGCTGCGCTTCGTGGAACAGGTCGATCACGCGCTGCGGCGGCGGATGCTGGTGGAGCTGCACACCCGCACCGGCGAGGCGCTGCGCGGAGCGGGCCGGGCGGAGGGCTCCGTGATCGCCCTCGACCGGGCCATCGCCGACTTCGAGATGCGCCTGCGCCTGGGGGCCGACGACCCCTTCACCCGCTACTACGCCGCCTGTGCCTATGCCCTGCGCGGCAACCACGCAGCGGCGCTCAGCAGCCTCGAGCGGGCCGTGCGGGTGCGGCCCGGGTTCACCCTGGCGCGCGCCGTGCGCGAGCCCATGCTGCGCCCCCTGGCCGGCGACCCGGTCTTCAGCGAGATGCTGGCCCGGAAGTCCCTTATTGACCGTAAGTAGCCGTCTTTGGTAGACTCTCTCGTCTTTCCAGTAGTCGTTGCTGTGGCTTCGGAGCAACCGTCCTCTATGGGGCGGAGAGCGAAACCGCGGACGCGCAGGACGTCGCTGAGAAGCACCAGGCGAAGGAGGCCTGCACGTTCATGTTCGAAGGCACTGTGAAGTGGTTCAACGATTCCAAGGGTTTCGGATTTCTTTCCCGCGAGGGCGGTCCGGATGTTTTCGTCCACCATTCGGCCATCCAGGCTAACGGGTTCCGCACCCTGAGCGAAGGTGATCGCGTTCGTTTCGACATCGAGGAGAGCCCCAAGGGTCCTCGCGCCGCGAACGTCAGCCGCATCTAGTTAACACGGAGAACCACTCCGAATCGCCCGGGGCGCCACAGCGCTCCGGGCTTTTTCTTTCTGTCTTTCAGGGTAACTTGTCGCGGTGGCCCTCCACGCGAAGCTGCGCAGCCACCTCGGCGACATCACGAAGCTGGCGGTCGATGCGATCGTGAACGCCGCCAACCCGACGCTGCGCGGCGGCGGCGGCGTCGACGGCGCGATCCACGCGGCCGCCGGACCCGAGCTGCTCGCGGAATGCAGCCGCGTCGGGCCTTGCCCCACTGGCGACGCACGCCTCACGCGCGGCTACTCGCTGCCCGCGGGCCACGTCATCCACGCGGTCGGCCCGGTGTGGCGCGGCGGCGCTCACGGCGAATCCGACTTCCTCGCCGGCTGCTACGAGCGCGCGCTCGAGATCGCAAACGCGCAGCGGTTTCGCAGCATCGCCTTCCCCAGCATTTCCACTGGCGCATTCGGCTACCCGCTGGAGCCTGCGGCGCGCATCGCCATCGACACCGTGCGCCGTTTCGTGAAGGAGCCGACGTCGCTCGAGGACGTGATCTTCTGCTGCTTCTCCCCGGAGGACCTGTCGGTCTACGACTCGCTGCTCTTCCGGATCGTCCGCTAGCCGCTAGCCCAGCGCCGCGACCGCGGCGATCAGCCGTGCGACGTCGCTCGAGCTCGTGTAGCACGCGAGCCCCGCGCGTACCACGCCATCCTCGGCGCAGCCCAGCCTTGCGATCGCCGTCATCGCGTAGAAATCGCCGTTCGAAAGGAACAACCCCTCCTCGTTGAGCCGCCGGCAGACTTCGCCCGAACGCATGCCGGAAACGGTGAACGCGAGCGTCTGCGTGCGCCTGGCGCCAGGCGGCCGGCCGTAGAGCCGCACGTGCGGCAGTGCGGCGAGACCGTTCCACAAGCCTGCGAAGAGAGCGTCGGCGGCGCCGTGCAGCACGTGGGCCGAACGCGCCAGCCGCTCGCGCCTGCTGCCGCCGTCCCCCGCGAGCGAAGCGAGAAAATCGACCGCGGCGGCGGCGCCGACGATGCCCTCGTGGTTCTGGGTGCCGGTCTGCAGGCGCTGTGGCGCCGCATTCGATGCCGGCTCGACCTTGGGCACCGAGAGCGCCTCGAGCAGCGGCTTGCGTCCGAACAGCACGCCGAGGTGCGGGCCGTAGAACTTGTAGGGCGAGCATGCCAGGAAGTCGGCGCCGAGCGCGGCGACGTCGACGAGGCCGTGGGCCGCGTAGTGCACCGCGTCCACGAACACCAGCGCGCCTTGCGCATGCGCGCGGTCGGCGACCTTGCGCACGTCGTTGATGGTGCCGAGCGCGTTCGACGCCGCGCCGATCGCCACCAGCCTGGTCTTCGGCCCGATCAGCGACTCGATGTCGTCGTCGTGCAGCGCGGCCTTCTGCGCGTCGAAGCGGATCGCGCGGATGGCGACACCGCGCTCGATGGCGAGCGCCTTCCACGAGTCGACGTTCGCGTGATGGTCGAGCTCGGTCACCACCACCTCGTCGCCCGGGCCCCACGTGCGGCCGAGCGCCCGCGCCAGGTGGAAGGTCAGGGTCGTCATGTTCGGTCCGAACACGATCTCGTCGGGCGACGCCGCCAGGAAGTCGGCGAAGGCGCTGCGCGCGTCGCCGAGCATCCGGTCGGTCTCGCGGCTCGTCTCGTACTCCCACCCCGAGTTGGCGTTGTGATTGAGCAGGTAGTCCGAAACGGCGGCGGCCACGACCTGCGGCACCTGCGTGCCGCCGGGACCGTCGAAAAAGGCCGCTTCCCTGCCGTGCACGCGGCGCGCCAGCGCGGGAAAGGCGGCGCGGATGCTGTCGAGGTCGGTGGCGAGGGCGGGCTTTGGCAGCGTCGTGGAATTCATGGGCGCAAAGCTTAATGGCTGGGCGCTACACTGGTAAAACCATGAGCCCTCGACAGAACCAGGACGACGACTACCGCGGCCTCGAACTCGACACTCACGAAGCCGATGCCGAGCCCGATCTCGGCTACGCGGCGGGCGGTAGCCTTGAGCGAAGCAGCGGCGGTGGCGGCGGCAATACGGCGGCCATCATCTTCGGCAGCCTCGGGCTGCTGCTTCTGGGCGCCGCGGGCTTCGTCGCCTATACCAAGCTCTTCTCGCGGCCGCAGGCGCCGCCGGCACCAATCGTCGCCGCGGCAACCCCCGCTGCAGCCGCAACCCCGACGCCGCCGGTCCTGCCTCCGCTCGCCGACAGCGACGGCTTCATCCGCGGCCTGCTGGCGCCGCTCTCTCCCGATCCTCTGTTCGCGAAGTGGCTGGAGCAGGACGGCCTGGTGCGCCGCTTCGCGACCGCGGCCGACGTGATGCAGGGCGGCGGCCTGCCGCGCGGGCCGCTCGCCTTCCTCGCCTCGCGCGAGAAGTTCGCGGCCGACAGCCGCGGCCGCGGCTTCGTCATGGCGCAGCGCACCTGGGCGCGCTACGACGGGGTCGCGAACGCCGTCGCCTCGCTCGACGCGGCGTCCTGCGCGCGCATCTTCGGCTGGGTCACGCCGCTTCTCGACGAGGCCTACAAGCAGCTCGGCCACCCGCAGGGCGGCGTCACCACGGCTGTCAACGATTCGCTCGCCGAGCTTCTTGAAGTGCAGGTGCCCGCCGAACCGGTGGCTCTCAATCGCGTCGACTCGGCGCGCGGCATCTACACCTTTGCCGACCGCGACCTCGAGACGCTGTCGGCGGTGCAGAAGGCGCTGGTGCGGATGGGGCCGAGCAACGCCGGGAAGATCCAGGCGAAGCTCTCGGAGATACGCCCGCTGCTGCCGGCAGAGGCGGCGCCGGCTACGCCAGCGGCCTCACCCGCGAACTGAAGGCGGCTTGCGCCACCGGGTCGCCTGCTCGTAGCCGAACGCGATCCGCAGCAGCACCGGCTCGCTCCAGGCGCGGCCCATGAACGAGATGCCGATCGGCAGGCCCGCGACGTAGCCGGACGGCACGGTGATGTTCGGGTAGCCCGCCACCGCCGCCGGGCTCGAGCTGCCACCGCCGAAGTGATCGCCCACGATGCAGTCGGTCAGCCAGGCCGGCCCGCCGGTGGGCGCGACGATCGCATCGAGCTTGCCCTTGTCGAGAGAGCGGTCGAGGCCCTCGGCGCGCGACAGGCGGGTGTTCTTGGCGAGCGCGTCCAGGTAAACCTTGTCGGTCAGCGGCCCCTTCTTCTGCGCGTCGAGGAAGGTCTCCTGGCCAAAGCAGCTCATCTCCTTGTCCTTGTTGGCTTCGTTGAAGTCGATGACGTCCTGCAGCGACTTCACGCGCGCACCGGGACCGAGCGTCGCGAGGTACGCGGCGAGGTCGGCCTTCAGCTCGTAGAGGAGCACCTCGGTCTCGCTGTATTCCGAGGTGTGGGCGATTTCCGTCGGATCGACGAGCACGGCGCCCGCCTTCTTGAGCGCGCCGAGCGCCTCCTCGAAGAGGCGGTCGACTTCGCGGTTGAAGCCGAGGAACTGGCGCGCCACGCCGATGCGCGCGCCTTTCAATCCGTCCGGCACCAGGAACTTCGTGTAGTCCGCGGCCGCATGCCCCTGTGCCGCGGCGGTCGCGGCATCGCGCGGATCGGCGCCGGCCAGCACCGAGAGCAGCAGCGCCGCATCGTGAACGGTGCGGGTCATGGGACCCGCGGTGTCCTGCGTGTGCGAGATGGGGATGATGCCGGCGCGGCTCACGAGACCGACCGTCGGCTTGATGCCGACGAGCGCGTTCGCGTTCGAGGGGCACACCACCGAGCCGTCGGTCTCGGTGCCGATGCCGCAAAGCGCCAGGTTGGCGCCGACCGCGGCGCCGGTGCCCGAGGAGGAGCCGCAGGGGTTGCGCGCGGGATCGTAGGGGTTCTTGCACTGGCCGCCGCGCGCCGACCAGCCCGAGGTGGACTGGCTGGAGCGGATGTTGGCCCATTCGCTCATGTTGGCCTTGCCGAGGAAGACGACGCCGGCCGCGCGCAGCCGCGCGGCAACACTGCTGTCGCGCGGCGCGATCGAGCCTTCGAGCGCGAGCGAACCCGCCGTGGTGGTGAGTGTGTCGTGGGTGTCGATGTTGTCCTTCAGCACCATCGGGATGCCGTGCAGCGGTCCGCGTGCGCCTTTCGCCTTGCGCTCGGCATCGAGTGCCGCGGCAATGCGCGGCGCCT
Organism: uncultured Acidobacteriota bacterium; assembly: GCA_963720545.1. Classification (GTDB taxonomy): domain Bacteria; phylum Acidobacteriota; class Vicinamibacteria; order Fen-336; family Fen-336; genus MFD01916-c6. Next base: position 331,932 of record OY970399.1, read on the forward strand.
CGCCGTTCAGCTCGATCATGCTGTGCAGCGCGGGCCCCTTGCGGTCCATGGCTTCGATGCGCGCGAGATAGGCGCTGGTCAGCGACTCGGCCGTGAGCGTGCCGGCCTGCATCGCCGCCTGCGCTGCCGCAATCGTCAGCTCCTCGACGCTCGCGGGTTCGGCGGCCAGCGCCGCACCCGCGCCGCGCAGGACCGAAACTCCGGCTGCGGTGCCGGCGACGACGCGGCCGAGAAAATCGCGGCGAATCATGTTCCCTCCCGTATCGCGCGGAGCTTACAACGCGGTGGTTTACTATTCCCCTGCAAACAGTGATCGGCACGACCCTCAAGCACTACGAGATCGAAGCCCTCATCGGCAAGGGCGGCATGGGCGAGGTGTATCGCGCCCGCGACGTGCGCCTCGGGCGCGCCGTCGCGCTCAAGATCCTGCCGCAGGAATTCACCGCCGACCCGCAGCGACGCTCGCGCTTCATGCAGGAGGCGCGCGCGGCCTCGGCGGTCAACCATCCGTCGATCGCGCAGGTGTACGACGTCGACGAGGTGGACGGCACGGTGTTCCTGGCGATGGAGCTCGTCGAGGGCAAGACGCTGCGCGCGCTCATCAAGAACAAGGAGCTCGACCTCCTCGGCTCGCTCGAGATCGCGCAGCAGGTGGCGGGCGGCCTCGGCAAGGCACACGACGCGAACATCGTGCACCGCGACATCAAGCCCGAGAACATCGTGGTCTCGCCCGAAGGGCACGCGAAGATCCTCGACTTCGGCCTCGCCAAGCTGCTGGAGCCGACCGCCCCGGGCGAAGACGACGTCTCGCACATGGAGACGCTCGCGAAGACCCAGTCGGGGATGATCATGGGCACGCTGCGCTACATGAGCCCGGAACAGGCGCGCGGCCAGGAGGTGGACGCGCGCAGCGACATCTTCTCGCTCGGCATCGTCCTCTACGAGATGGTCACCGGCCAGCTGCCGTTCTCCGGCGCCACCGCGCTCGACACGCTGCACGCGATCGCCTACGAAGAGACGCGGCCCGTGACCGCCCTGCGCGCCAACATCCCGCCGTCCATCCAGCGCATCGTCTCGCGCTGCCTGCGCAAGCAGGCGAAGGACCGCTACCCGGGCGTGCGCGAGCTGGTCAGCGACCTGCGCACCGCGCAGAAGGACATCGAGAGCGGCGCCGCCAGCGTGGTCGCGCCGCTCGACGAACGCATCCAGGGCTGGTGGTCGTCGCTCTTCAGCGCCGCGCTGCGGCGCCAGTCGCTGCTGCTGGTCGCGGTGATGGCGCTGCTCGCCGTCGCCCTCATCGTCGCCATCGCACGCGGCAGCGACTTCTGGCCATCGCTCATCGGCTTCACGTTCTTCGCGATGTTCATGTACCGGCGCATCCGCAACCGCAAGTACTACACGATCCGCAACCTCGCCACCAAGCTGAAGAAGATGCCCGACGTGCGTCTCGCCGTCGCCGACGGCCAGCAGCTGACGCTCGTCACCGAGAACGCCCTCGCCAAGACCTACGTCCGCGCCCACGCGCTGGTGAACGAGGTCAACAGCAAGATGCTCTACGGCGACGCCTTCACTCTGGTGATTCGCGACAACCCGCCCGAAGACGAGGTGCGCACGCTGCTGACGAGCCCCAGCATCATGTACGTGCGCGACGAAGCGAAGGCGGCCCGCCGCCGCGGTTAGTCACAGACCGCACGCGAGCGCGCGCGGTCTGCATGGAGTCTCCCTCGCGCTGCCGCCGCGCGCCGTCCACCACCGCGCCAGCTCGCGCCGTTCGGCGCAATTGTGGTCGACACCCATGCCGGCGGCGAGCCCGCGCTTTTCACTCGACGTGAGCCGCCAGCTGAGCGCCACGTCCTGCACGATGCCGGCCTCGTCTTTCTGCGCCTGAGCTGCGACCGCCGCCGGCACTGTTCCGGGAGCCGCGGACATCGTCTGCACCTCTTTGGGGTCGCTGCGGCTCGGCGCATGCGCCGGGAAGACCGGCTCGAACACGAAGGTGCGCAGGAACGGCGCCTCGGCGCCTGCCGCAGGTTCGCCGCCACCGTTCCACGAATCGTTGAGGAACGAGACGGCGGCGTCGTTGCGAAACGCCATCGCGGCGTCCCGACTGTTGCGAATCGCTTCCAGCGGGCCAAGCACCCCGGCCAGCTGGTAGAGCCACGAACGCCTGCTCTCGCTCAAGCTCTGTTTGCCTGCCCGGGTCCAGGTGTCCGGTATTTGGATGAGCGCCACACCGCCCGTCTGTTCACGAATGAAGGCGCGGTTGTGCCACAGCCAGGAAACAGCGAGTTCGACTCCGTGCTCGTCGTAGAAGCCTGCGTCCATCACGCGGCGCGCCGGTTTCGTGGGCAATTCGGTCGCCGAAATCACGTAGGGGAACGTGGCGTTGAGGCGCAGCGCGGTGCTCAGTTTCAGGTCCTCGCCGCCGAACGCCTTGAAGAATTCGATCGACTGCAGCGAACCCACGGCTCTCGTGGGCAGCTCGATACGGGTCAGAGGCGCCAGGTCGAGGTTGCTGATGAGCAGCCGGCGCCCGTCTTCGACGATGAAGGGCGCCAGCACCAGCGACGGCGCACCGCCGGTTGATTCGACAGCCGCGAGACTACGAAAGGTGGTGGCCGTCCCGAGGCCGGGAATGCCTTCGAATGCGGCATCGAGGGCGGTACCCCGGTCTTTCGTCGGGTGCAGGAACGGCGGCAGCAGGAAGTCGACGAAGAACATCTGCCGCGCGACAGGGCCGAGAAAATCGCCGGCCACGGAGCATGCGAGGGCGTCGTCATAGGCCCTGCGGTCTGGTGGAGCCAGGCCCTCGACTCGCTGGCTCGAGCCAAGGAAAGCGGCTGCGCCGACCATTCCGCCAGACGCTCCGCTCACCAAGCGCGTGTGCGCGGTAAACCCGTCGAGGTCTTGGTCGAGCTGCTGCAGCACGCTGAGCGTCCAGAGCGCCGCGCGGCTGCCGCCGCCGTCGATTGCCAACACGATGAGCAGCGGCTTGGGCGACTGCGGGAACTTCGCACGCCATGCCGCAAGCACCCCGGCGTCGCCGAGCAGCGCCGGCGCCGACGGCAGCGGAGCTGCGAGCTCGGCGGCCGGCCGCGCGTTGCGGTAGAGTGCGTCGAGGCTCGGGAGCGGCAACCGATGCCCGCCCGCCGTCTGCAGCGCGGCCCATAGTCCGCAGACGAGGGCCACGGCGCCGAAGCTGTAGCGCGGCCAATGGAACCGGATGAAGCCGTAGACAGAGGCGACGACGCCGAGGAAGACACAAAGCGCGAGCGACACCGGCACCGCGACCCCGCGCGCGTGCAGGAAGCCCATGCCGACGATCACGGCCACGCCGAGGATCGCCTGGTAGAACGACAGGTAGTGAAACGGCTGCTCGTCGCTGCTGCGGCCCGCGGCCGCGTCGCGCACGAAGCGCGGCGCGAAACGGGCCAGGAGCGCGCCGCAGGTTCGCGCCAGCCAGAACGCGATCCTCACGATCGCGAATAGAGCGACGAGGGCGGCAGCGGGGAGCGGCCAGTGGCTGACGTCGCGTGGCGCCCACCAAAGCCCCGCGGAGCATGCGACGACGATGATGGCCGAAGTGGCTGCCAGGTAGCGCACGAACAGCCGTTGGAGATCGCCCGGCGTGCGCACCTCGGCGAGCGCGCGCTGCGGATCGATGCCTGCCGGGCCCTCGAGCAGGGCTCCCGTCCCGCCGAGAATGGCCGCGAGGTAGCCGACCCCGAGACCCGCTGCAATTTGCGACAACCACTTCTCGTGCCAGAAGAGGTCCGGCACGCCAAAGTTTCTAAGGATGAAGTAGTCGCAGATGCCGACGATGACCAGGGCTTCGACGAAGAGCACCGGGAAGGCAGCGAACCACCGGGCCAGCGGCCGGATCCAGATCACGAGCCGCCCAAGGAAGGAAAAGATCCGCTTCATCGTGACCGCAGTGTAGGCGGCACCGCTAACATGCGAGGTCATGATCTGCTCCTTTTTTCTTGCTGCCACCCTGGCGCTGCCCTACGTCCCGCAAACCGTGCCGACCGCGATTCGTGACCACGTCGATGGTTCCCGCACGCTCGACACGGTTCGCGGGCTTGGGCGGTTTCACCGCGTGCACGGCTCGCCAGGATTCGCGGCCGCCGCCGAATACGTCGCGGCGCAGGCGAAGGCGGCGGGGCTCGAGGTGCAGATCGAGAAACTGCCGGCCGATGGCAGGACGAAGTACGCGCACTTCACGGCCTACCTCGGCTGGACCGCGACCAGCGCGTCGCTTGCCGAAATATCGCCGCGGCCCGGGCCGATCGCGCGCTTTCCCGAAGTGGCGGTGGCGCTTGCCGATTACAGCCAGGACGCCGACGTCACGGCCGACCTCGTCGACGTCGCGGGCGGCACGGCCGACTCCGACTATGCCGGCAAGGATGTCGCCGGCAAGATCGTGCTTGCGAGCGGTGCCTTGCCGCAAGTGAACGCCCAGGCGGTGCTGAAGCGCGGCGCGTTGGGTTTCGTCTCCGACTATCCCAACCAGACGACGGCGTGGTCGGGCGACGACCGCGACCTGGTGCGCTGGGGGCACCTGTCGCCCTACGAGACGCGCAACCGCTTCGCGTTCATGGTGTCGAAGCGCCAGTCGCAGGCGCTGCGCGAGCGGCTCGCGCAGGGCGAGAAGATCCGCGTGCGCGCGAAGGTCGCGGCGAAGATGGTGCCCGCGACCTACGACATCGTGAACGCGTCGCTTGCGGGCTCCGAACCGGCGGCCGGTGAGATTTTCCTCACCGCGCACCTGTGCCACCAGCTGGCCGGCGCCAACGACAACGCCTCGGGGAGCGCGGCCATTCTCGAGGTGGCGCGTGCGCTGAGCGAGGCGATCGCCGACGGCACCCTGCCGCGGCCGCGGCGCACCATACGCTTCCTGTGGCTGCCGGAAATCGCGGGCAGCCAGGCGTGGCTCATTTCGAACCCCGAAGCCGCGAAGCGCCTCTACGCCGGCATTCACATGGACATGGTCGGCGGCCTGCTGGCGACGACCAATGGCACCTTCCATCTCTCGCGCACCGCGCGCTCGCTGCCCCACGCGATCAACGCGGTCGCGGAAGCCTGGTTCGACGATGTCGTCGCGCGCTCGGCGCACTACGCCGAACGCGGCGGCGACCCGCGCGCCGGCCTCGCCTGGCTGCCGGGTTCGCGCGAGGTGTTTCTCGGTGACGTGCGCGAGATGGAACTTGGCAGCGACCACGAGGTGTTCGAGGAAGGCAGCTACAGGATCCCGATGGTCTATTTCCACGACTGGCCGGACGTCACCATCCACACGAACAAGGACCTGCCCGAGAACCTCGACGCGACCAAGCTGGGCCGGGTCGCCTACATGGGTGCGGGAATAGCCTGGACGATGGCTGCCGCCGCGGACTCGTCGTTGCCCGCTCCCGCACCGGTCACCGTAGCCGCGGCCGGCACCGACCGCCGCGTGCCCCTGCGCAACCCCGAGGTGCGCGGGCCGCTCGGCGTGTACTACTACGACCACCTCGAGGCGGTGCTCGGTGAAGGCTATGCAAGGACCCGCCTCGAGAAGCGCGAGGAGGGCGGCTTGCTCGCCTACGAGGCGCTCAACAACGTGGACGGCCGCAATACCTCCGCCGACATCGCCGGACGGCTGGCCGCGATCGATCCCCAGGCGAGCCCGGCGGAGGTGTCGGAGTACCTGGACCTCCTCGAGAAGGCGCGTGTCTTATCATGGAAGCAGCCATGAGATTCCACCTCGACCCACGCAAGCTGCGCCTGCCCGAGCCGGGCGAGGCGCTTCCCGGCCGCGCAGAGTCGCTGCAGGTTCCGGCGCGGCATTTCGTGCTCGATGCCCCCATCGCCCCGCCGTTTCCCGAGGGCTTTGGCCGCGCGGTGTTCGGCATGGGCTGCTTCTGGGGTGCCGAACGCAAGTTCTGGGATACCCCCGGCGTCTACACCACCGCCGTCGGCTACGCCGGCGGCCGCACGCCCAATCCCACCTACGAAGAAGTGTGCTCGGGACACACCGGCCACAGCGAAGTCGTGCTGGTGGTGTTCGACCCCACGAAGGTTTCCTATGAGGAACTGCTGCGTGTCTTCTGGGAAAACCACGACCCCACGCAGGGCATGCGGCAGGGCAACGACGTCGGCACGCAGTATCGCTCGGTCATCCACACCTATGGCGACGACCAGCAGGCGGCGGCGGAAGCGGCGCGCGAAATGTACCAGGCCGAGCTGCGCCGGTCGGGTTACGAGGAAATCACCACCGAGATCGTCGCCGCGCCAGCCTTCTACTACGCCGAGGGGTATCACCAGCAGTACCTGGCGAAGAACCCCGCCGGCTATTGCGGCATCGGCGGCACCGGCGTCTCCTGCCCCATCGGCCTGAAGACGGGCGCCTAGGGCGTCAGCCGGCCTCGCTGGCCGGCGCACGCCGCTGGCCGCCAATGGTGGCCAGCACGATGCCGAGCGAAACGAGCCCGTAGACGAGCCAGCGAGCGCCCTCGAGGTGCGCCCAGTTCGCGAGGTCGCGAGCGCTCGTCAGCAGCAGCAGGCCGGCCACCGCGAGGCCCAGCGCGCGCGGCGGAATGTAGCGGATCACCCACGCCGCGAGCGGCGCGCCGAGGACACCGCCAACGACCATCGCGATCACGATGCGCGGGTCGAGCTGGCTCATGCCCATGGAAGCGACCAGCGACACCACCGACACGGCGGCGACGGCAACCTCGGCGGTGTTCACTGAGCCAACGGCGAAGCGTGGCGGCAGGCCGCGCTGGAGGAGGAATGGCGTCACCACCGGCCCCCACGCGCCCACGAGGCCGTTGGTCACGCCGCCCGCGAGCGCAGCCGCTTGCACCCCGCGTTCGTCGAACTTCGGGGCGCCCTGCGCCGGCGCCGATTCGTCGTCGTTCTCGCGCGCCACCGGCAACGGTCGGCTGAAGCGGAACAGGATGCGCACGCCAGCGAGCAGGAGGACGCTCGCCAGCAGCGGCCGCAGGTAGCTGGTGTCGATGCGCGTCAAGGCGATGGCGCCGAGACACGCGCCGATGCTGCCCGGAATCGCGAGCAGCAGGACGAGGCGGCGGTCGACGTTGCCGAAGCGCCAGTGAGAAACCCCCGAAGCGAGGCCCGAGGCCACCTTCGCGAGGTTGACGGTGGTGGAAGCGATCGCCGGCGGCAGGCCGGCACCGAGAAGGATCGTCGATGATGTCGGTCCGAAGCCCATGCCGAGCGCGCCATCGACGATCGATGCCGCGAAGCCGGCCAGGGCGACAAGAAGATATTGGTCCATTGTGTTCGATACTAACGAATGGCTTCACGATTAGCCGCACCCCTCCCCGGACTGGCAATTGGCGAGGACGGGATGCATCGCTGTGCCTGGGGCTCGGGCGACGCCGGGTATCGCGCCTACCATGACTCCGAATGGGGCCTGCCGGTTACGGACGACCGGCGCCTCTTCGAGAAGATTTGCCTCGAGGGGTTCCAGTCGGGGCTCAGCTGGCTCACGATCCTGCGCAAGCGCGAAAACTTCCGCTGGGCGTTCGCCGGCTTCGACCCGGCGAAGGTGGCGCGCTTCGGCGCCCGCGACGTGCGGCGGCTGCTGCAGGATGAAGGCATCGTGCGCCACCGCGGCAAGATCGAGTCGACCATCAACAACGCGCGCTCGGCGCTCGCCGTGCGCGAGGAATTCGGCTCGCTGGCGCGCTATTTCTGGAGCCACGAGCCCGCGGCGAAAGACCGGCCGCGGCGCGTCACGCTCGAGGTGCTGTGCGCCACCACACAGTCGCCGGCGTCGGTGAGCCTCAGCAAGGACCTGAAGCGGCGCGGCTTCTCGTTCGTCGGCCCCACGACCGTCTACGCCTTCATGCAGGCGATGGGCCTCGTCAACGACCACCTTTCGGGGTGCCACGCCCGCGCCGCCTGTGATGCGGCCCGCAGCAGGCTGCGCCGGCCCTAGTCCAGACTGTTCCCGGCGTCCCGTACAATCGAAGTGTGGCAAGCGACAAGGACAAGGACAGCGCCAGTTCCGACACCGCCGTCCTCGAGAGGACCGGGAGGAAGACCGTCGAGCCCACCCTCTTCAAGGTGGTGCTGCACAACGATGACTACACGACGATGCAGTTCGTGCTCGAAATCCTGGAATCGGTGTTCGCCAAGGCGCACGCCGACGCCTTCCGCATCATGATGAACGTGCACCTCCACGGCCAGGGCGTCTGCGGCACCTATTCCCACGAGGTGGCGGAGACCAAGGTTGCGCTCGTCCACGACCAGGCGCGCGAAAACGGCTTCCCGCTGCGCGCCAGCCTCGAGGAGGCCTGAGCCATATGTTCAGTTCCGCCGTCGAAACCGTTCTCGGCCTGGCGCTGCAGGAGTCTGTGTCCCGCCGCCACGCCCACCTGACGCTCGAGCACCTGCTGTATGCGATCGCGAGCCACCCGGGCGGCGAGGAGATCCTGCGCGCCTGCGCCGTCGACCTCGCCGTGCTGCGCGCCGAGTTGCTGCGCCTGCTGGACGGAACCATCGAGACGCTGCCGGCGGGCCGCGACCGCGAGCCCTCGCAAACGCTGGCCTTCCGCCGCGTCCTGCAGACGGCTGTCCTTCACGTGCAGAGCGCGGGTCGGGAGGAAGCGACCATCGGCGACCTGCTCGCGGCGCTGCTGCAGCAGCCGAAATCGGCGGCCGCCACGCTGCTCGCGAACCAGGGGGTCACGCGCCTCGACGTCCTGAACTACATCTCCCACGGCGTTTCCAAGACGGGCGCGAGCGCGCAAGGGGCCGGCGAGCCCGCGCACGCCGGCAACGACGACGCGCCGGCCGCCGCCCGCGACCCGCTCGCCGCGTATGCCACGAACCTCACGCAGCGCGCCCGCGACGGCCAGCTCGATCCGCTCATCGGCCGCAGCGCCGAAGTGGAGCGCGCGCTCGAGGTGCTCACCCGCCGGCGCAAGAACAACCCGGTGTTCGTCGGCGACGCCGGCGTCGGCAAGACGGCGCTCGTCGAGGGGCTTGCGCAATACCTGCTCACCGCCGAGGTGCCCGAGAACCTGCGCGCGGCCGAGATCTTCGCTCTCGACGGCGGCGCGCTCCTCGCCGGCACCCGCTTTCGCGGCGACTTCGAGGAACGCTTCAAGGCGCTCACCGCGGCGCTCGCGGCGCGGCCGCGCGCCATCCTGTTCATCGACGAGCTGCACACGATGATCGGCGCCGGCGCCACCACCGGCGGCACCATGGACCTCGCGAACCTGGTGAAGCCCCTGCTCACCGAGGGGCGGATCCGGCTCATCGGCTCCACCACCCACGAGGAGTTCAAGCACATAGAAAAGGACCGGGCGCTGCACCGGCGCCTGCAGAAGATCACGGTCGACGAGACCTCGTTCGAGGACACGCTGCGGATCCTCGGCGGGCTGAAGTCGCGCTACGAGTCGCACCACAACGTCGCCTACACCGACGCCGCCCTCGAGGCGGCGGTGCGCCTCGCCGGGCGCCACCTGCGCGAGCACAAGCTGCCCGACAGCGCTGTTGACGTCATCGACGAGGCCGGCGCCGCGACGCGGCTGCGGGCCGGGTCCGACCACACGCTGCCGGTGGACGTGCCACAGGTGGAGCGCGTCATCGCGCGCATGGCGCGCATTCCCGAAAAGCAGGCGACGCTCTCCGAGAAGGAACGCCTGCGGACGCTCGAGGAGTCGCTGTCCCGCGTGGTGTTCGGGCAGGTGGAGGCGGTGCGCACGGTGACCCGCGCCATCAAGCGCGCGCGCGCCGGGCTCGGCCATCCCGACCACCCGGCCGGCTGCTTCCTGTTCACCGGGCCCACCGGCGTCGGCAAGACCGAGCTCGCGCGCCAGATCGCCCGCCAGCTCGGCAACGAGTTCCTGCGCTACGACATGAGCGAATACATGGAGAAGCACGCGGTCGCCCGGCTGATCGGCGCGCCCCCCGGCTACGTCGGCTTCGAGCAGGGCGGCCTGCTGGTGGACGCGGTGCGCGCGCATCCTTACAGCGTGGTGCTGCTCGACGAGATCGAGAAGGCGCACCCCGACATGTTCAACATCCTGCTGCAGGTGATGGACCACGCGGTGCTCACCGACAACAACGGCCGCAAGGCCGACTTCCGCCAGGTGGTGCTGGTGATGACCTCGAACGCCGGTTCGCGCGAGATGAGCCAGTCGGCGATCGGGCTCATCAACGACCGCGCGAAAGACACCAAGAGCCGCGGCCGGCACGCGCTGGAGCGGCTCTTCAGCCCCGAGTTCCGCAACCGCCTCGACGCGATCGTCACCTTCGACACCCTGACGCCGGAGGTGATGGAGACGATCGTCGAGAAGTTCATCCTCGAGCTGGAGGCGCAGCTGCGCGAACGGCGCATCGCCATCTCGCTGTCGCCCGCGGCACGGCAGTACCTGGCGGAGAAGGGCTACGACACCAAGTTCGGCGCCCGCCCGCTGTCGCGCCTGATCCAGACCGAGGTGCGCGACCCGCTCACCGAAGAGATCCTGTTCGGCAAGCTGCAGGAAGGCGGCACGGTGGTCCTCGACATGGATGGCGGGGCGCTGGTGTTTCACGTGCTCCCCGGGAACGACGCGCCAGCCGCGGGCCGCAAGGCCAAAGATCCGCTGCCCGCCTGAGCGTGCCGGTCTTCAGGCTCGACCGGCGGCTCGTGTTTCCGCCGGTGCACCTCGCCGAGGACGGCCTGCTCGCGGTCGGCGGGGACCTGCGCAGCGAACGCCTGCTGCTCGCCTACGCCTCGGGCATCTTTCCCTGGTACGAAGACGGCCAGCCGCTCTTGTGGCACTCGCCCGATCCACGCACCGTGCTGCGCGCGGCCGACCTGCACGTGAGCCGCAGCCTCGAGAAGACGCTGAAGCGCCGGCCGTTCCGCGTCACGCTCGATACCGCCTTCGACGCGGTGATTGCCGGCTGTGCCGCGGTCCGGCGGCCCGGGCAGCGCAGCACCTGGATCACGCCCGCGATGCGCGCGGCGTACGGCAAGCTGCACCGCGAGGGCTACGCGCACTCGGTGGAGGCGTGGTCAGGCGAGCGCCTCTGCGGCGGCCTCTATGGCGTCAGCCTCGGCGGCGTGTTTTTCGGCGAGTCGATGTTCGCGGCCGCGCCCGATGCCTCGAAGGTCGCGTTCGTCACGCTCGTCCGCCAGCTGCAGCGCTGGGACATGCCGCTCATCGATTGCCAGGTGGAGACCGCTCACTTGCGGCGCTTCGGCGCGCGCGCGGTGCCGCGTTCGGCGTACGTGCGCGACTTGTCGCGGCTCTTGAAGCGGCCCACCCGCGGCGGGCCGTGGCGCTTCGACGATGCCGCAGACGCCGCCCTGGCCGCTGCGGGCGGTCGCCGTGCCGCCGGCCGCGGTTGAGCGGCGCGGCTCCTGTCGGCGGCGAAATCCGCGGGCGGCTCGCTGCTGAAGACGATCGTGGCGCCGGTTGCGGGATGGCGCAGCTGGAGCGTGTGCGCGTGCAGCATCACCCGCCCCGGGCCGTTGGCGCGCGCGCCGTAGCGCGCGTCGCCGCGGATCGGCCGGCCGGCGGACGCGAGGTGGATGCGGATCTGGTGCTTGCGGCCGGTCGCGGGCCGCGCCTCCACCAGGCCGCCGCCGCGCCAGCTCGCGAGCGTGCGAAACGCGGTCACGGCCTCGCGGCCATCCGGCATCGCGTCGTCACAGCTCCAGCTGTCCGGCAGTGCGGCGTGGCTCTCGACGAGCGCCCAGTACACCTTCGCGACGCTGCGCCTTGCGAACTGCTCCGCCAGTGCGGCGTTCGCTTCCGGCCGGCGCGCGAACAGCACGACACCCGAAGTATCGCGGTCGAGGCGCTGGTGCACGCCGAGGTACGGGTCTTCGCCGGCGGCGCGCAGCTGCTTGCCGATGGCATCGACGAGGTTCGGGCGGTTCGGGTCGGCGCCCGCGTGCATCGGCAGGCCCGCCGGCTTGTCCACCACCAGCAGGTCGGCGTCCTGGTGCAGGTATTTCACCCGGTCCACGAGCACGCCCTGTGGCAACTTCGTGGAGTCGACGCGGGCACGCACGCTGGCGCCGCCGCGCAGCAGCAGCGTCGGATTGCGCACCGTCTCGCCGTCCACCGACACGGCACCCGCGATCACCAGGCGCCGCACCAGCGATTTCGAGACCGTGCGCGCCAGCGCCGCCTGGAGCCACGGCTGCAGCGCGTCGCTGAGGCGCAGCTCTTCCCGGCCCTCGTGGCGCCGCACCATCTCGACCCAGCGCGGTGCCGGCTTCGTCCCTACGCGGACTGCCATGTGCCGTCGCTCCAGATCTCGCAAGGCCGGAACCCCGCTTTGTAGCGCATCGCCTTCGACTCGGCGACGTAGTAGCCGAGGTAGACGTACGGGCGTCCGCTGCGGCGCGCCTCCGCGATCAGCCAAAGGATGTTGAGCGTTCCCGGCGAGCGCACGCCGGCATCGGGGTCGAAGAAGCAGTAGACCGCCGAGAGCGCGTCGGGCTCGGCATCCACGATCGACACCGCGAGCAGCTTGCTCCCCTGGCGGAAGGTCGCTTCCAGTGTGGTGACGCAGCTCGTGTACAGAAACGACGCGAACTCCTCCCACGAGCCGTCCATCGTGGTGTCGTGGCGCGCGGCCAGGTAGCGGGCGTAAAGCCGGCGCTTTTCCTCGCTCGCCTCCGGCGGCCCGAGGGTCACGGAAACGTCGGCGTTGCGCGCCAGGCAGCGGCGTTGCGAGCGGCTGGGGCGGAAGGCCTCGACCGGCACCCGGATCTGAGCGCAGGAGCTGCAGCCCTCGCAGGCGGGGCGATAGAGCAGCTGGCCGAGGCGCCGGTAGTTGAGGTCCATGAACGCGTGGTAATAGCCGGGCGGCAACAAATCGGTGCGCATCGCCACCTCGCGCGCTTCGCGGCCGGGACGGTACGCGCACGGGTGCCCGGGCCCCGCGGGCAGGCCCATTTCGCCGACCCTGCGGCCGATGAGTGCCACCCGGCGCTCGTGCTCGGCTGCCCGCGCCTGTCCCGTCACGGCCTCAGGGTAACATCCCAGCAGATGGCGGAGCGTCGACTCTACCGGGTAACGTTCCTCAATCAGGGCCAGGTCTACGAGGTCTATGCTCGGCGGGTCACACAAGGCGGCTTGCTCGGCTTCGTGGAGGTCGATAGTCTCGTCTTCGGAACCAGGACTCAGGTGGTGGTGGACCCCTCGGAAGAGCGCCTTCAAAGGGAGTTCGAGAGCGTCAAGCGTTTCTTTGTCCCGATGCACGCGGTGATGCGCATCGACGAGGTAGAAAAGCAGGGCCCAGCCAGGATCAGCGAGGCACCGAAGGGCGGGAATATCACGAGCTTCCCGATCCCTCTGTTCAAGCCCGCCAAGGACTGAAGCGCACGAAATGGTGAAGAAAATCCTTCTCGTCGACGACGACGTCCCCACCCGGACCGCGCTGCGCGGCCTGCTCGAATCCGAGAAGCGCAGCGACCCATTCGACATACACGAGGCCGGTTCGGGGTCCGAGTGCCTCAAGGCGTTCGACAAGGACGGCCCGTTCTCCCTGGTGCTGCTCGACGTCACCCTGCCCGACCTCGACGGCTACGAGGTGTGCAAGGCGCTGCGCTCGGTGGACCCAAAGGTCCCGATCATCTTCGTCACGGCGCGCGGCGACCTGCGCGACTTCAACGCCGGGCGCAAGGCCGGCGGCGACTCCTACCTCGTGAAGCCGGTGGCCCGGCAGGCGCTGCGCGCCACGGTCGCCCTCTTCACCAACCTGGAACGGTCCCGCGCCCAGGGCAGCTGACAACTTCTTGAAGTTCCAGAGGTCCCTGCGGATCACCCTCATCGATCGCTACATCGGGAGGGAGATCCTGCCGCCGGCGTTCACCGGCCTGCTGCTGTTCACGGTCATCCTGGTCCTCAACCAGATCCCGACGCTGCTGCAGACGCTCATCTCGCGCAGCGCCGATGCCGGCACCGCCCTGAAGGCCTTCGCGCACCTGCTGCCGGCCTGGATCACGCTGACTCTGCCGATGGGTTTCCTGCTCGGCGTGCTGTTCGCCTTCGGCCGGATGACCAGCGAGAGCGAGATCATTGCCATGCGCGCCAGCGGCTTCAGCGCCTTCCGGCTGCTGCGCCCGGTGATGGTGCTCGCGGTGCTCGCGACCGGCGCCACCTTCTACATTTATTCCATCGTCACGCCGCGCTCCAACCAGGCGTTCCGCCAGCTGATGTTCTCGCTGCTGCAGACGAGCGTGCGCCAGCAGATGAAGCCGCGCGCCTTCAACGAGGACCTGCTGCCGAGCCGCACCCTGGTGGTGTACGCGCAGGACATCACCCCCGACACCGGCCGCTGGCTCGACGTCTTCATCAGCGACCGGCGCGTGCCGCAGAAACCGCGCATCATCCTGGCGCGCCGCGGCCACCTGCAGGTGGACGACGGCGCGCGCCGCGTGAGCCTCGAACTCGAGAACGGCTCGATCGCCAACTACGAGCCGGACAGCGGCCGCTACGAGAAGAGCTTCTTCCAGACCGCGCACATCCCGATACCGGCCGACGAGATCTTCCCCAACACCGAGATCTCGAAGGGGGAACGCGAGCTGACGATTCCGGAAATCTCGGCGCGGCTGCGCGACATGGAGGCGCGCGGCGCAACGCCGAAGGAGACCGCCCGTCTCGAGGTGGAGTGGCACAAGCGCTTCGCGATCCCGGCCGCCTGCCTCGCCTTCGGCCTCATCGGCCTCGCGCTCTCGCTCGGCCCGCGGCGCGAGGCGCGTTCGGCGGCGTTCGGCGTCAGCATCGTCGTGATCGCCGTCTACTACGTGCTGCTCCAGGTGGGCACACAGATGGGCAACGAGCGGGTGCTGCCGCCGTGGGCCGCGCTCTGGCTCGCCAACGTGGTGCTGGGCGGCATCGCGGTGCTGCTGCTCTTCTTCAACCAGCGCGAGGCTGCCTTCGACCCGCTCGACCTGTCGCGGCTGCGAGCGGTCCTCCCCGCCATCAGGCGTTCGGTGCGCAGCAAGCGCGCGGCGCAGGCACCCCTGCCGCCCCCGGCGCCCGCCGCGCCGCCGCGTGCGACCACAGGGTTCCCGAGCATCATCGACCGCTACATCACCCGCATCTTCGTGCGCAACCTGGCGCTCATCCTCGGCGCCTTCGTCTCGATCTTCGTGGTCGCCGACTTCATGGACCTGATCGACGACATCCACCAGAACCGGGTCCGTGGCATCACGGTAGTGAAGTTCTACATGTACCTCACCCCCTACATCGTGCACCTGGTGGTGCCGATCGCCATCCTGGTGACGGTGCTCGCCACCTTCGGCATGCTGGCGCGGCGTAACGAAATCACCGCGCTCAAGTCGGTGGGCGTGAGCCTTTATCGCACCATCGCGCCGACGCTCGCGCTCGCCGCTGTCGGCAGCATGGCGCTCTGGGCCATGACCGAGTTTGTCCTGCCGCAGGCGAACCTGCGCGCGAGCTTCGAGAAGAACGTCATCAAGGGCCGGCCGCGCATCATGTCCACCTATCTTGACCGGCGCTGGAGCACCGGCCCGGACGGCAAGTTCTATAACTTCGACTTCGTCAGCCAGGACGGGCCGCTCACCTTTCACGGCCTGTCGGTGTTCGAGGTGGACCCGCGCACCTGGCACCTGCGCGATCACCTCAGCGTCGCCACGGCGCGCTGGGACGGTCTCGCTTACGAGCTCGACCGCGGCTTTCGCGCCGTCATGACACAGCCGGCCAGCGGGCTGCCGGTGAACCGCGTCTACCAGATCGCGAGCGTGCGCACCCGCGAAATCGAGGCGCCGACCTTCTTCCAGCGCGAGAAGCTGCCGCCCGATACCCTGCGCTACGGCCAGCTGGGCGATTACATCGCCTCGCTCGAGAGCCTCGGCCTCGACGCCACCGAGTCGCGCGTGCAGCTCTACCGCAAGGTGGCGTTTCCATTCGTCAGCATCGTGATGACGCTGCTCGCCGTGCCCTTCGCCTTCACGGTCGCGCGCCGCGGCGCTCTTTACGGCGTCTTCCTCAGCATCATCGTGGCGCTTCTCTACTGGGCGTGCCTCGGCACCTTCGAGGCGCTCGGCAAGAACGCGTTCATCCCGCCGCTGCTCGCCGCCTGGGCGCCGAACCTGCTGTTCGCCGCCGCCGGGCTCTACTTCATGCTCGGCCTCGACACCTGATCTAGTAGCGGTAGTGGTCGGCCTTGTACGGACCGTTCACGTCCACGCCGATGTAGGCCGCCTGCTTCGCCGAGAGCGTCGTCAGCCGCGCGCCGATCTTGTCGAGGTGCAGCCGCGCCACCATCTCGTCGAGGTGCTTGGGCAGCACGTACACCTTGTTCTCGTACTTGCCGCGGTTCTGCGCCAGCTCGATCTGCGCGATCACCTGGTTGGTGAAGCTGTTCGACATGACGAAGCTCGGGTGGCCGGTGGCGCAGCCGAGGTTCAGCAGCCGGCCCTCGGCGAGCACCAGGATCGAGTGCCCGTCCGGGAACGTGAACATGTCGTACTGCGGCTTGATGTTGGTGCGCACCGTCGCCTTCTGCAGGCCGACCATGTCGATCTCGTTGTCGAAGTGGCCGATGTTGCCGATGATCGCCTTGTCCTTCATCTTCTGCATGTGCGCGACCGTGAGGATGTCGCAGTTGCCGGTCGCGGTGATGAAGATGTCGGCGCTCGCCACCACGTCGTCGAGGGTCGCCACCTGGTAGCCCTCCATCGCCGCCTGCAGCGCGCAGATCGGATCGATCTCGGTGACGATGACGCGCGCGCCCTGGCCGCGCAGCGACTGCGCCGAGCCCTTGCCGACGTCGCCGTAACCGCAGATCACGGCGACCTTGCCCGAGACCATCACGTCGCTGGCGCGGAAGATGCCGTCGATGAGGCTGTGGCGGCAGCCGTAAAGGTTGTCGAACTTGCTCTTGGTGACGCTGTCGTTGACGTTGATCGCCGGGAACAGCAACGTGCCGGCCTTCTGCATGTCGTAGAGGCGGTGCACGCCGGTGGTCGTCTCCTCGGAGACGCCCTTGCAGCCGGCCGCGGTTTTCGCGAAGCGGCCCGGCTGCTCTTTCTGCAGCCGCGCCAGCAGCTTGAGCACGACCGCGTACTCCTCGGAGTCGGCGGTCTCGGACCCGGGCACGGCACCCGCCTTCTCGAACTCGAGTCCCTTGTGGATCAGCAGTGTGGCGTCACCGCCGTCGTCCACGATCTGCGTCGGCCCCTGCCCGTGGCCGAAGTCGAGGGCGCGCTGCGTGAACTGCCAGTACTCGTCGAGGGTCTCGCCCTTGTGCGCGAACACCGGGATGCCCGCGGGCTTCGCGTCGGTGCCGTTCGGGCCCACCGCGAGCGCCGCCGCCGCGTGGTCCTGCGTGGAGAAGATGTTGCAAGACGCCCAGCGCACCGACGCGCCGAGCGCCGCAAGCGTCTCCGCGAGCACGGCGGTCTGGATGGTCATGTGCAGCGAGCCCATGATGCGCTGGCCGGCGAGCGGCTGCGCCGCCGCGTACTTCTCGCGGACCGCCATCAGGCCCGGCATCTCCTGCTCGGCGAGCCGGATCTCCTTGCGTCCCCACTCGGCGAGGCCGATGTCCTTGACGTCGAACTCGAGCGCGGCCTTCCCCTTTGCGGCTTCCACTGTCGTGCTCATGGCTTGACCCTTCTCCTTGCAATGCTTGCGTCGCGAACTGCGGAACAAAGTACGAGCGCGGGTCCGGCGGCATCCGGATCGGCCGGCAGGCCGCGCACCCGCGTGTTGACGAATCCGGCCGAGCGCAGCCAGCCGTCGAGCACCGGCGCTGCGAACCCCTGGTGCTGCTGGCCCATGCGCGCGGTGAACTCCGCGTCGTCATGGCTCGCCGTTTCCACGACCACGACGCGCCCGCCAGGCTTGACGACGCGCGCCATCTCGGTGAGCACAGGCTGCGGGTCGGCGACGTAGGCGAGCACCAGTACCAGCAGCGCCGCGTCGCACTCGCCGTCCTGCAGCGGCAGCGCCTCGAGACGTCCCTCGCGCAGTTCGGCCGCCGGCAGCGACGCGACCCGCAGGCGTGCGGCTTCGAGCATCGCCGCCGACTGGTCGACGCCGATCGCCTTGCGGACATGCGGCGCAAGGCTTGCGACCAGCCCGCCGGTGCCGCATCCGAGGTCGGCAACAACCCAGTCAGGCGGCAGCAGCTCGAGGAGCGAAGCCTGCAGGAAGGCACTTCCATACGCCTGCTCACGCAGCCGCTCCCACTGCCCGGCCGCGCCCTGGAAGAAGGCCCGCGACGAGCGCCTGCGGCCCTCCAGGCGCTTCTGCAGGCGGTTGCTGTCGGCGGCTGCCGCTGCCCAGCCCTCCGTCTGTTCCTTGGCGAGCTGCCACAGGCGTGTGGAACCGCCATCGCCGTTCAGGGGCGCGAGCGAATAGAGGTTCGTCGGGCCCTGGGCGCGGCTGCGGACGAAGCCGCGGTCGAGGAGGACCTTCAAATGGCGGCTCACCGTCGACTGGGGCAGCCGCAGGGCGTCCTTCATGTCGGCGACGCCCAGCTCCCGGCCCTCCAAGAGGCGGAGCAACCGCAGGCGCGTGGGGTCGGCAAGACCCTCCATCCAACCGAGCAGTGCCTCTGGCCGTCCCACAATCGTCTCCATCGCTCTATCCGGATGTAAGGATATAGATACGGATCCAGCCGTGTCAAGACCGATTTCGCCACCCTTGTGGTGGGAAGCACGGCGAACGGTTGCCTCCTGGGCAAAACGCGCCGTCACCGCCTACACTTGCCGCACACAACCCAGGACGATTATCAGGAGGCATTGGTGCGTCGATTGTTCCCTTCCGTAGCGTCATCCGTCGCAGCGGCCTTTGTCTCGCTCGCGGCCCTGACGCTCCCCGCGGTCGCGCATGCCGGCGTCCTCGGCGTCCCCGTCACTGTCAGCGCCACCGGAACGGTCACCGGCGATCCCCCCGGCATGTTTGCGATCACCGGCCAGGGCCTTGGCGTGGGCGACGGCGACTCCACGCACCAGATGCGGTTCTTCATCGAGGTCACCGGAACAACGCTCGACATACGGGTGTTCGACGCGGGCGCGTCCGGATCGCGCGACGACCCGACGATCGGCAACACGACCTACGCACTCATTTCGCCCACCGGCACGACACTGGGCAGCGTCAGTATCGGACTCGAAACCCCGCTCGTGACCGACAACCGCGTTGCCCGTTTTCCTCCTTCCCCGGCGATCCTCTTCACCGCGCTGAACGTCGGCACCGGCTTCACGGGATTGACGCCCGGGCTCTACGAGTTCCGCGTGACGGCGACCGACAGCACTGTCATGGCCAACTGGTTCGGCATCGACATCCGGTCCGGCACCGCCGCAGCGGCTCCGCACTACAACGTCTACATCTACAGCCTCGACGACGACCTGACACCTCCTGTCGCCGCCGACACGTCGCTCGTCCTCTCGGGGGACCTCGGCGCGAATACCGTCTTCTACCCGTTCGTCAACCGCGGCTGTGCCGCGAGCATCTCGGACACCGACGGCGACAGCACCGGCAGCGCCAGCTTCAACTCCATCCTCACCAGCGGCAATGCCATCACGGTCAGCGCCAACGGCGCCCACACGGAAACGGCGATGACCATCCACACGAGCGGCACCGCCAACGGCGTGCAGACGCTGGTCAACAACTACGGCATGTGGGCGGTGCAACCGGATTTCAACGACGGCAACTTCACCGACTGGCGCGTCGCCGACTTCCAGCTCTGGGAAGACAACGCCGCCAACCGGCCGCGGGATCCCAACGATCCGATACGCACCTATCTGCCGAACGGCTATACGGGCGGCGGCATCGCCAACCACACCGCGCCGAGCGAACCCGTGCTGACGGCGATCTACTCGATCGTGAGCGGCGCCAACCCGCCTGCTGTCTCGGTCGTGAGCCGCGTGCAGGTGACGGTACCACTGCAGAACAACGGCCCGGCAGCACTCACGCTGAACGGCGCCAACGACCAGATCGTGTCCGGGCTGCCGGCGGCAAACGCCACCAACCTGGGCAACATCCAGTGCCTGAACAATTCCGGCGGCGCGATCGGCACGCCGGTCAACGGCGGTACCTTCGCCCGCTGCAACTTTTCGGGTGCGGGCGTGACGCTCGCGGTTGGCGAGACCGCAAAGCTCGTGTACCAGTTCGACCTCACGCCGCCTGCGAACAGCACTTTCTTCGTGACCAACATCCCGGCGGCGCCGGCGTCCGGCAGCTACAACCTCGGCGCGCTGGCGCCGACTTCCACCACCTGGGCCCACTATTCCCCCGCTTACAACTTCACGGGCTTCGCCGGTGAGACGCTCGGCCCGCTCTGCGACCTGCGCCTGACCGTCGCAGTTCCGACGCGCGCCGCGATTCGCGGCGTGAACTTTTCGGGCGGCACATTGCGGTTTGCCACCACGCGCCAGAAGAACACCAGCGGCTTCAACGTCTACGCGGTCACGAGCCCCGCCGACCGCAGCCTGAGCCAGCGCCTCAACCGCGAACCGCTGCGCTCCCGGCAGCCCGACAGCATGACGCCCGAAGCCTACGAAATGAGCGTGGCCTCGCGGCCTGCGTACATCCTCTTCGAGGAGCTGGAGACGGATGGCGCACGCCGGCTGATCGGTCCGTTCGCCACGGTTACGTCACGCGGCGCGCAGGACTTCTTCGCGGCGCAGCGCACGGCCAGCGACGCGGACGAGCGACGGCTGTCCGCGCGTCCCGGCATCGAGCGGGAGCGCGTGCGCGAACGCTCGGCGACCCGGCTGGTACGCGCGCCGGCCGCGGCGGTCGCCGCCGGAAAGCAGCCCTACAGGATCGAAGTCTCAGGCGCCGGCCGCGTAACCATTCCCGCGTCCGCTTTTTCCGGCAATCCCAAGATTGCGCAGTGGCGGCTGACCCGGTTCGGCTCGGACGTGCCTTTCCAGGTGGTCGGACCCGCGGGGGCGAAATCGCTCGTCTTCGACTCGCCCGGCATTGCGACGGCCTATGCCGAGGCGATGACCTACGTGCTTTCGAACCGCACCGTGGAACCGCGCTCGAGCGTCGCCGGCACTTATTGGGAGGCCGCGCCGGCGCCCGGTGCCACGCGTGTCGAGAAGCCGTCACTTCTGGTGCCCGGGGCGCCGCAGGGTTCGACGCCGTGGATCTGGGACTTCGTGCAATCCGATCCCGGCGAGTGGCCGAACGACTTCACCGCTCCCGGCGCCAACGCGTTCGACCTTCCCACGCTCGCGGCGAATCCGGCCGGTCCGGTGGCGGTCTCGATCCGGCTCGGCGGCGGTAGCGCGCACACTCACGACGTGACGGCCGCGATCAACGGCCACACCGTCGGTTCGCTGAGCTTCACCGGGAAAACCGCCGCGGTGCTCCACGGAACGATCAACGCATCCTTGCTGCACCGCACCGGCAACACGTTGTCGCTCACTTACGCGGCGGAAGGCGACCAGTCGTTCATCGGCGCCATATACCTCGGTTCGGTGGATCTCGCGATTCCGGTGGCGGCCGGACCGTCGGTCACGCCTTCGCTCATCGCCCCGCTGGCGCCGGCGAAGCTGCCGCCGGGCCGAACCAGCTACCTGATCGTCACCCACCCGTCGCTGCTGGCCGCGGCGAACCAGCTCGCCGCGGTGAAGACGCTCGACGGACAGCGCCCGTTCGTGGTGACCACCGACGCCATCTACGACGGCTGGAGCGACGGCACCGCCGAGGCGCGCGCGATCGCTGCCTACATCAAGGCGGCTGCAGCAGCCCCGGCGCTGAAGTTCGTGGTGCTCGTGGGCGACGACACATTCGACCTCCACGACATCTCCGGAACGTCGCCGCAAAACGTCGTGCCATCGCTCTATGCGTGGGACGAAGAGTTCGGCCGGGTGCCGTCGGAGAACGCCTACGCGGACGTTGATGGCGACAACGCTCCCGATCTCGCTATCGGCCGCCTGCCGGCGGACGATCCGGATGAGGCCGCCGCGATGGTCGCGAAGATCGCACGCGAAGCGTCGGCGCTCACCGGCAACCGCCACGTGATTGCGGCCGACAACCAGGGCGCCGGCGAACCCGACTTCGCCGCCGGCGCGGCACTGGCGGCCGGCTTCTTCCCGGGCAGCGCGCAGGTCGTCACTGTCCGCCTCGGCGACGGCCTCGAACAGGCGCGCACCGCGCTCCTTTCCGGCCTGCGCCAGGGCGGCGCCACCGTCAGCTACTTCGGCCACGGCGGTTTCGACCTGTGGGCAGACGAGGGCCTGCTGACCCAGAATGACGTCGCCTCCCTCGAAGGCGCCCCGGGCGAGTCGGTGGTGTTCGCATGGGCCTGCGAATCGCAGTGGTACCAGTCGCCGTTCGGTCCATCGCTCGGCGAGTCGCTCTTCGGCGTGCGCCAGGGCGGCGCCGTCGCCGCCTTCGGCCCCGCCGGCATCACCGCATGGCAGCTGCAGCCGCAGCTGTCGAACCGCGTTTACCAGAACGCCTTCAAGAAGAACGTCGCCCTCGGCGAAGCCATCCGGGCCGCCAAGGCCGACGCCGTCCGCCTGAACCTTCCGGGCGCGGCGCAGCTCGCCGCCGGATGGAACCTTCTCGGCGACCCGAGCCTGAAGCTCAGGCGGTAGGTCTAGACGGCCTTCTTCAGCGCGTCGGCCTGGTGGGTGCGCTCCCAGGTGAACTCGGGCTCGTTGCGGCCGAAGTGGCCGTACGCGGCGGTCTTCTTGTAGATCGGACGGCGCAGGTCGAGGTACTCGATGATGCCCTTGGGCGTCAGCGGGAAGATGTCGCGGATCGCCTTCTCGAGCTTCGACTCCTCCACCTTGCCGGTGCCGAGCGTGTTTGCCATGACCGAGACCGGTTCGGCGACGCCGATCGCATAGGCCACCTGGATCTCGACCTTGTCGGCGAGGCCGGCGGCGACCACGTTCTTGGCGACGTGGCGGGCCATGTAGGCGGCCGAGCGGTCCACCTTCGTCGGGTCCTTGCCCGAGAACGCGCCACCGCCGTGGCGGCCGACGCCGCCGTAGGTGTCGACGATGATCTTGCGGCCGGTGAGGCCGCAGTCGCCGTGCGGGCCGCCCACCACGAAGTTGCCGGTCGGGTTGATGTGGTACTTGGTGTTCGCGTCCAGCATGCCCGCCGGAATCACCGGGCGGATCACCTTCTCCATGACGTCGGCGCGGATCGCTTCCTGCTTGACGCGGTCGGAGTGCTGGGTCGAGACCACGACGGCCTCGACGCGAATCGGCTTGTCGCCCTCGAACTCGATCGTCACCTGGCTCTTGCCGTCGGGCCGCAGGTAGTCGAGCGTGCCGTCCTTGCGCACCTTGGCGAGCTGGCGCGTGAGCTTGTGCGCGAGGCTGATGCTGAGCGGCATCAGCTCCTCGGTGTCGTTGCAGGCGTAGCCGAACATCAGGCCCTGGTCGCCGGCGCCGTCGCGATCGACGCCCATCGAGATGTCGGGCGACTGCTCGTGGATCGTCGAGACCACCGCGCAGGTTTCGTAGTCGAAGCCGAACTTGGCGCGCGTGTAGCCAACGCCCTTGATCGTCTCGCGGACGATACCGGGCAGGTCGACGTACGCCTTGGTGGTGATCTCGCCGGCGATCACGGCGAGGCCGGTGGTGACGAGCGTCTCGCACGCCACGCGGCTGCCAGGATCGAGGGCAAGGAGCGCGTCGAGGACGGCGTCGGAAATCTGGTCGGCGATCTTGTCGGGATGACCCTCGGTCACCGACTCCGACGTGAAAAGGTGCCTGCTGTTCTTGCCCATCGGTACGGCAATCCTCCAGTGAATCAGCTAGTTACGGCCAGGACTGCGAATGGCTGCGGCGCTTCGCCTGGCTTCTCTGGGAAGCCGCAAGGCTACCACGGGGCCCTTGCCCGCCGTTTGCAGCATGGCGCTCACGCCCGCGGGTGGAACTGGTCGTAGACCTTGCGCAGGCGCTCGCGCGAGACGTGCGTGTAGATCTGCGTCGTCGAGATGTCGGCGTGACCCAGCATCGCCTGCAGCGCCCGCAGGTCCGCGCCGTTTTCGAGGAGATGAGTGGCGAACGAATGGCGCAGCACGTGCGGCGTGAGCACGTGCGCGACACCCGCGGCGAGCGCGTGCTTGCGGACGATGCCCCAGATGCCCATGCGCGTCAGCCGCCGCCCGTGCTGGTTCACGAACAGCGCGTCGTCGGTGCGGTCGGCGCGGTCCACGCGGTCCGCGTTTTTCGGGGCGAGCTGCGGCCGCGACTCTGCCAGGTAGCGTTGCACCCATGACCGCGCCTCCTCGCCCACGGGCACGAGGCGCTCCTTGCGGCCCTTGCCGAACGCCTTGATGATGCCGAGCTCCAGGTCGAGGTCGCGGATGCGCAGTCCCACGAGTTCCGAGACGCGCACGCCGGTGGCGTAGAAGGTCTCGAGCATGGCGCGGTCGCGCATGCCGAGCGGTGTCGCGACGTCGGGCGCCGCCAGCAGTGCCTCCACCTGCGCGCCGCTCAGGTAGCGCGGCAGGGCCTTGAAGGCCTTGGGCGCACCGAGGTTTTCCATCGGGTCCGCCTCGAGCAGCCCTTCGCGCACGCAGAAGCGGTAGAACCCGCGCACCGCGTGCACCGCGCGCGCGATCGAGCGCGGCTGCAGGCCCGCGGCACGCTGCGCTTCGATGAAGCGCGACAGGTCCTTCTGCCGCAGCCGCAGCAAGGCGCGGTCGTCGCCGGCGAACGCTTCGAGCTTCGCGAGGTCGGAGCCGTAGGCGGCGAGGGTGTTCGCCGCCAGGCTGCGCTCGACCCGCAGGTGGTCGAGCCAGGCGCGGATCCGCTGCGCGTTTTCGCCGCTGCTAGAGGCCGAGCGCGGCACCGAAATAGAAGCCGTCGGGCTTGAAGAGGCCGTAGTTCGACTTCTCGTCCACCCGGATGCGCAGCCGCCGATAGCCGGCCTCCGCCGCCAGGGCGCGGCCCAGGTAGGCCCGGGCGCGGATGTCGAACTCGTACAGGCTGCCGCGCTTGCCGATGCTGAGCCCGGAGAATTCGCCGGAAAAACCGACGGGCCCCGCGTGGATGCGCGCCACCGCGCCGACGATCGGAATCGGCGCCTTGAGGCTCGCGAGGGCGCGCTGGCCGATGTCTGGCGACTCGACGAGCGCGTCGAAGTCGGCGTACTTCACGCCCGCGATGCCGTCGAACTCGAAGCCTTCGCTGCGGATGATGCCGAAGCGCAGGTCGCCGGAAATGTAGTGGCCGTCGAGCGAACTGACGGCGCGCGTGTTCACCGAGTAGGTGCGGCCGTCGAACACGATGGTGCGGTTCAGCTGCACGTCGCCCGCGTATTCAAGGGAGGTGTAGGAGAACTGCAGGCGGCTGCGTTCGGCGAGGCGCAGCGAGAGGCCGTAGCGGAAGGTGTTGTTGTCGGTGACGCCGAGGTCGTCCTTGAGGTTCAGCAGCGTCCCGATCTGGCCGATGCGCACCTCGGCGGCAAGTTCGGGCCGCCAGTAGTCGGCTTGCAGCTGCAGCTTCGTTTCTTCGAACGGGGCGCGCAGGTTCTGGGCGTTTGCGGCAGGCGCAGCAAGGGCGGCGCACAAGGCCGCCGCGGCTGGGAAAAAGCGCATCTTTGTTGATCCTCCGAAAGTCAGCGTCTTTTCCTGCGAAAGACGGAGATGAAAGTGTCGAGTTCGGGCAGCCTCATGGCCCAGGCTGCGATGAAATATGCTGCGGCCCCCAGCGCCACCGGTATGAGGGTGCACACAGCATGCACCGTGGTTCCGTGCAAGCCAAGCCGGCCCTCGAGAAAGCGCGCCGAGCCCCAGGCGACGAGCGCCATCGGCAGCGACGCCACCGCCATGCGCGCTAGCGCCGCCACGAGGCCGTGTCCGCGCAGGCCGCCGATGCGCCTTTGGAAGAGAAACGCGAGCACGCCCATGTTCATCACCGAGCCGAGCGCTACGCCGAGCGCGACGCCGCGGAAGCGCAGGAAGTCGTAGGTGAGCAGGATGACCGCGAGGTTGGTCGCGACCGCGAGCGCGCTGGCGATGAGCGGCACGCGCGCGGCGCCAAGGGCGTAGAACGCGGGCGCCAGCACCTTGACGCCGGTGTAGGCAATGAGCCCGAGCGAGTAGTAGGACAGCGCCACCGCGGTCGCCTCGGTGTCAAAGGCGGTGAAGCGGCCGCGTTCGTAGAGGAGGCCCACCACCGGCTGCGCCAGCACCATCAGCCCGACCGTCGACGGGATGGTGAGGAAACCCAGGGCGCGCAACGCACGGCGCACCGTGGCCCGCAGGCCCTCCATGTCCTGGTTCGCGGCGCGATGCGCGAAACCGGTGGCCGCGACGGTGCCGACCGCCGCGCCGAACAGGCCGATCGGCAGGTACAGTATGCGAAACGCGTATTGCAGCCAGGAGACGGCGCGCGGCTCGAAGGACGCGAAGTGCGAGCTGAGGAAGATGTTGAGCTGCACCGCCGCGAGGCCCACGGTGGCCGGCCCCATGAGCTTGGCAATGCGCAGCAGGCCAGGATCGCGCGGCGCGAGGTCGAAGCGGAAGCGGAAGCCGCCCTGCCGCAGCGCCGGCACCTGCACCAGGAACTGCGCTGCGCCGCCCAGGAGCGTTGCCACGGACCAGCCGACCGCCACCTTGTCGGGCGCATAGCCGAGCGCCCAGAAGGTCAAGCCGCCGACGATCGCCACGACGTTGAAAAGCGCCGGTGCAAGAGCCGGCATGCGGAAGCGCGATTCGGCGTTCAGCATCCCCATCGCAACCGCGGCGAACGACACCATCGGCAGGAACGGCAGCATGATGCGCGTGAGGCGTATGGTCAGCTCGGACTTGCCGGGAACCTCCTGGAAGCCGAGCGCGAGCGCGTTCACGAGCGGCTGTGCGAACAGCACGCCAATGATCACCAGGACCGAAAGCAGGATCAACAGCAGCGTGAAGAGACGATTGGCGAGGCGGAAGGCCGCCTCGCGCCCGCCTTCGCGCAAGGTGCGGGCGTAGGTCGGCACCAGGGCCGCGGAGAGGGCACCCTCTGCGAACAGGTCGCGCAGCAGGTTGGGGATGCGGAAGGCGATCTGGAAGGCGTCGGCGTGCATCCCGGCACCGAGCAGTGCCGCGAACACCTGCTCGCGCGCGAGCCCGAGGACCCGCGAGAGCAGGGTAAAGGCGGAGATCGCCCCCGCCGAACGCGCCAGGCTGCGGCTCTCGGCTTCCCCCGCGTCTGGGCCGGGTTGGTTGACCTTGGTGGACAAGTGCCGTTAAAATTCGCTTTTACACGTACTTACGGGAGGTCTAACGTCTTGGCTCATCACGCATCGGCGCTCAAAGCCATGAGGCAGAGCGTCAAGCGGCGCGCTCGCAACCGCCAGAACATGTCGCGCCTGCGCACCCAGATCAAGAAATTCCGCGCCCTCGTCGCCAAGGGCGACGCCAGGGCGACGGCCACCCTCCTCCCCGAGACCGACTCCGAGATCGACAAGGCAGCGAAGAAGGGCACCATTCATTTCCGCGCCGCCTCGCGCTACAAGAGCCGGCTGGCGAAGCGGCTCAACGCCGCGACCCGGAAGGCGTAGCTCCCTCACTCCGCCGCGAGCACGCAACGATCGCCGCCGTCAGCGCGGTCCGCGCGTCGACGCCGGTCTTGATCCGCCGGTCGCATTCCATCAGCGCCGCCACCGCTTCCTTCACGTCCCTGTCGCTCCAGGTGCGTGCGGCGCGCCGCACGTCCTCCGCCTTGAAGGCGGGCACCTGCAGCCGTGCCTGGAACTCGGAGGGCGGCGCGTTGCCGAGTGCACGGGCGCCGCGCACCTGGCGCACGGTGCGAAACAGCGCCGCCACCACCACCGGTGCCGGCTCGCCTTCGTCGAGGATCTCCTCGAGATAGGCGACCGCGACCGCGGGGTGGCGCGCCATGAAGGCGTCGGCCAGCCGATAGAGCGGCTGCGCAATGCCCTTCCCCATCACCGCGGCGACGTCATCGAGCGTCAGCCGCCGCCGCGGCGCCGCGAATGCCGTCAGTTTCTCCAGCTCGCCGATGAGGCGCCGCAGGTCGGCGCCGACGCGCTCCAGCAGGCTCGCGAGCCCTTCCTCGTCGATCGCAAGGTCGCGCGCGCGCAGCTCGGCGAGCACTCGCGTGCGCAGCGCCCGGCCGCGCAGCGGCTCGACGCTCAGCACCTTCGCCTTCGCCTCCTTCGCCGCCGACTCCACCCTGCGCCAGAGCCGCTTGCGCTTGTCCGGCTTCGACGCGAGCAGCACCAGCGTGATGCCGTCCGCGGGGTTCTCGAGGATCGCGTCGATCAGCTCCTCGTCGCCGCGCAGGCGATCGGCGTCGCGCACCACCACCGCGAGCCGCGGGCTGAAGAGCGACGGGCTGCGGGCGGCGTCGGCCACCTGGATCCAGCTGCTCTCGTCGCCGCGCAGCACGCTCGTGGCGTCCTGGCGGTTGGCGGCGCCCAGGGCATCGGCGAGCACGGCTTCGAGCGCTGCTTCCGCCGAGTGCGAATCGCCGCCGAGGATGGCGACGACGCCGGCGGCCCTCAGAACGCCTCCAGCATCTCGGCGACCAGCTTGCGGGCGAATGCCTGCACGAGGCGGTCGAGCGCCTGGTCTTCGCGGTCGACGAACGTGCCGGGGTCTTCGCCGACGTCGTAGTCGTCCTTCTCCGAGAAGCTGTCGTTCTGCCACATCGGCTCGCTGACGCCCGTCTTGCTGTAGGTGGCGCGCGCGCTCAGCACGATGCTGTAGCGGGTAGAACCGGTGGTCTGGTCGCCGATGTTGCCAAAGCCCACCGGCACCACCGAGTAGTTGGTGAGCTCGGCGTCGAGCAGCGCGTCGACCTCGGTCGACTGCGTCACCACTTCCCAGTTGCCGCGCTTCAGCAGCTCCTCGACCACCGCCTGGCTCACTTTCTGCGCGAGCCCCGGCCTGCCGGTCAGGTCGCGAAACTGCGGCACGCCGATCTTGCGGATCGACTTGTCCACGGTGACACCCTTGCCGACGAGCGCGTAGCCGCAGCCGCCCAACGCCTGTGCCAGTGCGCAGGCGACGAGCAGGGCGGTGCCCCACGGGGCATCGCGCCAAAGCTTCATTGCAGCACCACGTTCACGAGCCGGCCCGGAATGACGATCACCTTTTTCACCGCCCTGCCTTCCATGTTCTCCCGAACCCGCGGTTCGGCGAGAGCCTGGGTGCGAACCGCCTCTTCGGAAGCGCCCACCGGCACGGTGATGCGGCCGCGCAGCCTGCCGTTCACCTGCACCGCGATCTCCGCCTCGTCCTCGCGGGCCGCTTCCTCGTCGGCGACCGGCCACGGCGCGGTGAGGATCGAGCCCTTGCCGGGGCTGAGGCGCTCCCAAAGCTGTTCGCAGATGTGTGGCGTGAACGGGCTGAGGAGCAGGACCAGCGCCTCCAGCGCCTCGCGCACGACTGGTGCCGCGTGCTCGTCGTCGCGAAGCGCACTGCCTCCTGGGCTATGCACGCCCAGGGCGGCTTCGATCTCGTTCAGCAACTCCATCAGGGCGGCGACCGCGGTGTTGAGGCGGATGCGTTCGTCGATGTCGTTCGTGACCTTGCGGATCGTCTGGTGCACGCGACGCCGCAGCTGCCGGGCCGCATCGCTGGTTACGCCGGCTGGCGCGGGCGTGGCCGCGAGCGCGCCGGCGTGGCGGTCGACGAGACGGTAGACGCGCTGCAGGAACCGGTGCGGCCCGGCGATGCCGCTCTCGCTCCACTCGAGCGACATCTCGGGCGGCGCCGCGAACAGGATGTAGAGGCGAAGCGTGTCGGCGCCGAACTTGGCGATGACGTCGTCGGGGGCGATGGTGTTGCCCTTCGACTTCGACATGATCTCGCCGTTGTTGTGCACCATGCCCTGCGGGAAGAGGCGCGTCACCGGCTCGTCGAGCACGACCAGGCCGAGGTCGCGCATCACCTTGGTCCAGAAGCGCGAATAGACGAGGTGCAGGATGGCGTGCTCGATGCCGCCCACGTAGAGGTCGACGGGAAACCAGTAGTCGACGTCCTTGCGGTCGAAGGGTGCCTGCGTGTCGTGCGGCGTGAGGTAGCGGTAGAAGTACCAGGACGAGTCGACGAACGTGTCCATGGTGTCCGTCTCGCGGCGCGCGGGGCCGCCGCACTTCGGGCAGGTGGTGTTGACGAACTCCGTCACCTTCTCGAGGGGGTTGCCGCCTTCGCCGGTGAATGGTGCTTCCTTCGGCAGCACCACGGGAAGCTGCGAGTCGGGCACCCCCACCAGCCCGTCGTTCGGGCAGTAGACCACGGGTATGGGGGTGCCCCAATAGCGCTGGCGGCTGATGAGCCAGTCCTTGAGGCGATAGCTGATCGCCTTCTTGCCGAAGCCCGAGGCTTCGGCGTAGAGGGTCATCCTGGCGGCCGCGTCAGCCGACGGAAGCCCTGAGAAGGAACCGCTGTCCGCGGTGTTCCCCGGGCCCTCGTAAGGCCCCGTGATCGTGTCGCCTTGCAGCGTCTCACCCTGCGGCTGGATCACCACCCGCACCGGCAGGCCGTACTTGCGGGCGAATTCGAAATCGCGCCCGTCGTGCGCCGGCACGGCCATCAGGGCGCCGGTGCCGTAGCCCATCAACACGAAATTGCCTACCCAGATCGGCACGCGTTCACGGTTGAACGGGTTGACCGCGTAGCGGCCGGTGAAAACACCTTCCTTTTCCACCTGTCCCGCCTGGCGCTGGCGCCGGTCCTGGCCGCGCAGGCGCAGCACGGCCTGGCGCGCCGGGTCAACGTCGCTGCCCGCACCCAGCAGCTCGTCGACGCGCGGATGCTCGGGTGCGAGCACCATGAAGGTGGCGCCATAAATGGTGTCGATGCGCGTGGTGAACACGCGCAGTGGCTCGTCGCTGCCTTCCACCGCGAAGTCGACCTCGGCGCCGTGCGAGCGGCCCACCCAGTTGCGCTGCTGCACCAGCACCCGCTCGGGCCATTCGGGCAGCGCCGCCATGTCGTCGAGCAGCGCGTCCTGGTATTGCGTGATGCGCAGGAACCACTGGTCGAGCTCGCGCTCCACCACGGCGCTGCCGCAGCGCCAGCACACCCCGCCTTCCGCCTGCTCGTTCGCGAGCACGGTCTTGTCCACCGGACACCAGTTGACCGCCGCCTTCTTGCGGTAGGCGATGCCGCGCTCCAGCATGCGCAGAAAGAACCACTGGTTCCAGCGGTAGTACTCGGGGTCGCAGGTGGCGATCTCGCGGCTCCACGGGTAGCTGAAGCCGAGCCGCTTCAGCTGCCGGGTCATCGAGGCGATGTTGTCGCGGGTCCATTTCTCGGGGTGCACACCGCGCTTGATGGCGGCGTTTTCGGCGGGCAGGCCCAGCGCGTCCCAGCCGATCGGGTGCATGACGTTGAAGCCGTTCATGCGCTTGTAGCGCGCCACGACGTCGGTGATGCAGTAGTTGCGGACGTGGCCAACGTGGATGTCGCCCGACGGATAGGGCAGCATCTCCAGGCAGTAGAACTTCTTGCGCGACGGATCGCGTTCCACCTCGTATGCACCGCGGGCCGCCCACTCGCGCTGCCAGCGCTCCTCGATGCCGAGGAAGTCGTAGTCGCTCATCGCTTTATGCGGATCGGATTCTATCAGCCCGCTCCGCCAGGTTCGGCGCGCCGAGGTCCGCTGCAACCGACTTGAAGCGCTCCGTAGGGCCGTTCCAGCGCCAGGAATCGACGCTGCCGACCTCGCAATCGACGACGATCGTCGCGAGCTTGCGAAACAGCATCGCCAGGTCGCGCTGGCCGGCGAGGCTCGCGGCCAGTTTGTCGGCGCCGCGCAATCCCGGCACATCCCAGCCTGTCGCCGGGATGTTGTCAATCGAACCGTAGCGGGCGAGCACCGCGGTCGCGCTCTTCGCGCCGAAGCCCGCGATGCCCGGGAAACCGTCCGCGGAGTCGCCGACGAGCGCCAGCCAATCGGCGATGGCGCCCGGCGGCACGCCAAACTTGGCGGTGATCCCCGCCTCGTCGAAGGTGACGCGGTTGCGCCTGTCCACCTGCACCACGCGCTCGCCGCGAACGCATTGGCCGAGGTCCTTGTCGGGGGTGAGGATCAGCACCTGCTCGACGCGCGGGTCTGCCGACGCTACCGCGGCGGCGCTGCCAAGGGCATCGTCGGCCTCGTGCTCGACCATTGCCCAGGTGGTGACGCCCATCGCCACGAGCGCATCTTCCACCACCGGAATCTGCTCGAGCAGCACCGGGTCCATGCCTTCGCTCGTCTTGTACCCGGGCCACAGCCCGTTGCGGAAGCTCTCGATCACGTGGTCGCTGGCAACGCCCACGTGCGTCGCCCCATCGGCGAGCAGCTGCAGCGTGGACGCGAGCACCCCCGTGGTCGCGGCATAAGGAGGCGGCTCGCCGCCGCGCGCGGCGCCGTAGTGCTGGCGAAACATCTCGTAAGTACCGTCGATCAGGTGGACGCGCATGGCGAAGGCCGTTTGCCGCCCGCAGGCTAGCATTGCGTCATCGTGCCCGGAGGCTTGCCACAATGATCGCCGCCGTGCGGCTCGGAACCGCGCTCGTGTGGATCGTCTTTGGCCTCGGCTTCAAGGTGTTCGACCTCGTGCCGCGGCACCGCGCCATCGTCGACGCCATCCTCGGCTCGAAGCTCGCCGCCCCGGT
This sequence comes from uncultured Acidobacteriota bacterium, assembly GCA_963720545.1. Lineage (GTDB taxonomy): Bacteria > Acidobacteriota > Vicinamibacteria > Fen-336 > Fen-336 > MFD01916-c6. Next base: position 364,470 of record OY970399.1, read on the forward strand.
GACGCTTGCGATCGGGATTGGCGAGACGGGGCTCGGTATCTGGATCCTGAGCGGCCGCATGCCGCGCACCTGCGCCGCGGTGCAAACAGCGGCGATCGTGGCAATGAACGCGCTCGAACTCACACGGTCGCGCGGACTCCTGCTGGCGCCGATGCCCATGGTCTGTGCCAATGCCGTCTTTCTCGCGGCCGGCTGGTACCTGGCGCTCAACACGGCAAGGCCGGCGCGCTGATGCTGCACCTCCTGCGGAGGCATCCGTTCCCGGTGCGAGCGTTCTTCCGGCATTCGCTGGTCCTCACCTATGCGTGTCCCCAGGAACAGCTGCAGGCGCTGCTGCCTCCGGGACTGGTGGTCGATACCTACGAGGGCAACGCGTTCCTCGCGATCGCGCTCGTCCAGACCGAGGCGCTTCGCCCCGCCGGGCTCCCCGCGGCGCTCGGCCGCAGGTTCTTTCTTTCGGGATACCGCATCTTCAGCCGCTATCGGCAGGCCGACGGCCGCGTGCTGCGCGGGCTGCGCATACTGCGCAGCGACACAGACAGCCGCATGATGACCTTGCTCGGCAACCTCCTCACCCACTACCGCTATCGGTTGTGCCGTGCCGAGGTCGAACGCACGCCCGATGCGCTCACGGTACGCATCACCACTCCCGGCGCGGAGGCAGACCTCAGCGTGCGTGCGTCTACCATCGCGGCGACGGCGCCACCTGCCGGGTCGCCGTTTCCCGACCTCATCACCGCGCGCCGCTTTGCGGGGCCGTTGCCATTCACCTTCGACTACGAGGCGCAGACGCGGCGCATGGTAATCATCGAAGGCGTGCGCAGCGACTGGGATCCGCTTCCGGTCCCTATCGAGATATCGCGTTGCACTTTTTTCGAGCGGCTGCCGTTTGCCGGCACGGTGCCGAGGCTGGCGGCCGCGTTCCTGGTGGAGAACGTGCGTTATCGCTGGCGCCGCGGCGTCCTCGCCGCACTGCCGGAGGGCGCCGCGTGAGTGGCAGCGCCGGCCTGCACAAGATCGTCGTCTTCAACTGGCCGTGGTTCGCTGCCGCTCTGGTGGCGGCAGCGGCGGCGGCAGCGCTACTGCGACACGGGGCGCTCGACCCGCGGCTCGCCGCGGCGGTGGCAGCGGGATTCGCTGCGGCCGGCGCCTGGTCGATCCTGTCCCTGGCGGTGTCGCATTACGTCTACGACCGCTCCCCGGTGGCGCGCGGCGAGTGGCTGGCAGGCCTCCTGCCCGACCATGGGGCGCGCATCGGAGTGTTCCACGCCGGCCAGGATGAGGCGTCGGCGGCAATCGGCCGCTTGCTTCCCCTGGCGGTCACGCAGGTGTTCGACTTCTACGACCCGGCCGTCTCCAGCACCCCGTCGCTGCGGCGTGCACGGGCCAGGAGCGCCAGGCGCGACCTGCCCGCCTCCCCGCAGCATTTGCCCCTCACGACAGGCGCCATCGATGCCGGCGTGGTCGCGTTCGCGGCTCACGAGATCCGCAGCCCCGAAGCGCGCGCCGCCTTCTTCGGCGAACTGCGCCGCGTGCTGGCGCCCGACGGCCGTGCGGTCGTCGTCGAGCACCTCCGAGACGGCTGGAATTTTCTTGCCTACGGTCCGGGTGCCCTGCACTTCTTCTCGCGCAGCACCTGGCTCCGGGCGTTTGCCGAAGGCGGACTGCGCGTCCGCGCGGAGGAGCGGTGCACCGCCTTCGTGCGGGTCTTCACGCTCGAGGCTGCGCCATGAGCGACGAGTGGCTGCTGCGGACCGCCGGAGCGCTGCAGATCGCACTGGCGCTGCTGCACGCCTTCTTCCCGAAGCGCTTCGACTGGGCGGTCGAACTCGGCCGCCTGTCGCTCCTCAACCGGCAGATCTTCATCGTGCACACGGTGTTCGTCTGTTTCACGCTGCTGCTCCTGGGCTCGCTCTCGGCGTTCGCCCCGCAGGCGCTGCTGGTGCCGACGCCGCTCTCGCGGCTGGTGCTCGCCGGAATTGCGTCCTTCTGGGGACTGCGGTTCCTGGTGCAGTGGCTCTATTACGACCGAGTGTTGTGGCGCGGCCACCGCTTCAACACCGTCATGCACGGACTCTTCACCGGCGTGTGGGTGTATCTCACCGGTGTCTACACGTGGCTCTTCTGCGTGCAGACCGCCGCCGGCCGCTAGGCCGAGGCGCTACAGGTCGTCGTAGCGCGGGCCGCCGCCGCCTTCGGGCGTGACCCAGGTGATGATCTGGTACGGGTCCATGACGTCGCAGGTCTTGCAGTGGACGCAGTTGGAGAAGTTGATCTGCAGGCGCTGGCCCGGTGCGCCGTCCTTCGGCACCATTTCGTAGACGGCGGCCGGGCAGAAGCGTTCGCACGGGTTGCCGTACTCGGTGGTGCAGCGCGTTTCGCAGATGTTGGTGTCGGCCACGTGCAGGTGCGTCGGCTGGTCTTCCTCGTGCTTCGTCCCCGAGTGGTAGACGTCGGTGAGCCGGTCGAACGTCAGCTTGCCGTCGGGTTTCGCGCGCACGAAAGAGTCGTGGCTGGTGCCTGCGCCGTGCGCTTGCTGCAATGTCTCTATTTCGGCGTATCCCTTGCCCGGCGCCATGGGATCGACGAGGCCGCGGCCGCCGCTGAACATCTGCAGCCCGCTGTTCACGAGCCCGGGCCAGAGCCCGTGCTTGAAGCCCGCGTGGAAGTTGCGCACCTTCCAGAGTTCCTTCTTCACCCAGCTCTGTTCCACTTTGGCCGCGAAGGCCGAGAGCTTCGCTGCCGACGTGTCCGCGGCGACGAGCGCCTCGAGCGCCGTTTCCGCGGCGAGCATGCCGGTCTTGAGGCCGAGATGGATCCCCTTGAGGCGCATGCCGTTGAGGAAGCCGGCAGCCTCCCCAGCGATCAGCAGGCCATCGGCATAGGGTCGCGGCACGCTGTACCAGCCGCCCTCGCTGATGGTGCGCGCGCCGTAGCGCACCATGGTGCCGCCCTCGAGCAGCGGCTTGACCAGCGGATGCTCCTTGAACTTGCCGAACAGCCCATGCGGATCGACGAACGGATCGCGGTAGTCGAGGCCGGCGACCAGGCCCACGGAAATGCGCGTCTCGGTGAGCCCGTAGATGAAACCGCCGCCGAAGGTGTGGTTGTCGAGCGGCGCGCCCAGCGTGTGCAGCACGGCACCCCTGGCGAGCCGGCCCGCGGGCACTTCCCACAGCTCCTTCACGGCGATCGCGTAGACCTGCGGCTGCTTGCCGGCGTCGAGCTTGAGCTTCGACACGACCGTCTTGGTCAGGCTGCCGCGCGCGCCTTCGGCCAGGATCGTCACCTTCGCGCGCAGGTCGACACCCGCCTCGAAGTTCGCCTTGCGCTTGCCGTGCTTGTCGATGCCCTTGTCGCCGGTGCGCACGCCGACCACGCGCTCGCCCTCGTAGAGCAGCTCCGCCGCCGGGAAGCCGGGCAGCATGTCGATGCCCATGGCTTCAGCCTGCGCCGCCAGCCACTTCACCAGCTGGTTGAGGCTGATGACGTAGTTGCCGTGGTTCTGCAGCGGCGGTGGCACGATCGGCAGCCGGATCCTGCCGCTGCCGGTGAGGAAGTAGACATGATCCTCGCTGACCTCGGTCGCGACCGGCGCACCCTTTTCCTTGAAGTCGGGAATGAGCTCGAGGAGCGCCCGCGGGTCGAGGATCGCTCCCGATATGTTGTGCGCGCCAAACTCGGCGGCCTTCTCCACCACCATGACGGCGGCTTCGAGTTTGGTGCCGGCGGTCTTGTTGTGCTCGTCGAGCTGCTGCTTGAAGCGGATGGCCGCGCCGAGACCGGCGGGCCCGCCGCCGACGATCAGGACATCGGTCTCGAGTACGTCGCGCGCGCTTTCCGTGTCACCCATCGCTATCGCGGCTCATGCCGCTTCAGTGCTTTCCGGCGAAGTGCGCTTTGGCTGCTTCGGTGAGCTTCGGGGCGATCTCGAACACGTCGCCGACGATGCCGTAATCGGCCACCTTGAAGATCGGCGCATCGGCATCCTTGTTGACGGCAACGATCACTTTCGACGACGACATTCCGGCGAGGTGCTGGATGGCACCGCTGATGCCGAGCGCGATGTAAAGGTTGGGCGAGACGGTCTTGCCCGTCTGGCCGACCTGGTAGTGATGGTCGATCCAGCCGGCGTCGACCACGGCGCGCGAGGCGCCCACGGCGGCGCCAAACGCCTCGGCAAGTTTCTCGACGAGCGGGAAGTTCTCGGGTCCCTTGAGGCCGCGGCCGCCGGAGACGATGGTCTGCGCTTCGGTCAGTTCGATCTTGCCGGCGCCGCCCATCTTCGTCTCGACCACCCGGGCGCGCGCCGCCGCGTCCACGGCCGCCGACTTCACTTCGGCCTGGCGCGCGGCGTCCTTCGCGCCGAGGGCGAAGACGTTGGCGCGCAGTGTCGCGATCTGCGGAGCGCCGGTCCATTCGACGGTTGCATAAGCCTTGCCGGCATACATGGGGCGGCGCGCCACGAGGCTGCCGTCCTTGATGCTGATCGAGACGCAGTCGGAGGCGAGTCCGGCCCCCTGCTTCGCCGCGAGGCGCGGCGCCAGGTCCTTGCCCTGCGCCGTGAAGGCAATCAGCACCGCCGTGGCGGAAGTCGCCGCGATCACGGCGGCGAGGGCCTTCGCGTGCACTTCGGTTGCATATGCCGCGAGTGCCGGGTCCTCGAAGACGTGCACCTCATCGGCGCCGTAGGCGCCAAGTTCCGTCGCCAGGCTCGCGACGGAGGCGCCGACCAGCGCGGCCGCGACGCGGCCGCCGCTGCCGTCCGCCAGCCGGCGCGCTTCGCTCAGCGTTTCGAGCGAGGCGCGTCGCAGCCTGGCGTCGTGATGTTCGGCGTAGACGACGATCGTGCCCATGCCTAGATCACCTTCGCTTCTTCATGCAGCAGGCGCAGCAGTTCCTTCACCTGCACGTCGGCGTCGCCGGCGATCATCTTCACGGCGCCGCGCACCGGCGGCAGTGCCAGCGCGGTGACGCGCGTGTGCGGCTGCAGGTCCGCCTCGGCGAGGCCGAGTGCCGCGGCATCCCAGCTCTCGATCGTCTTCTTCTTCGCCGCCATGATGCCCTTGAGGCTCGCGTAGCGCGGTTCGTTCAGGCCCTTCTGCGCCGAAACGACCGCGGGCAGGCTGGTTTCCCACACCTCCACGCCGCCCTCCACCTCGCGCTCGGCCTTCGCCGCGCCCTCGCTAATCTCGAGCTTCACCACGGTCGTGACCTGCGGCAGGTCGAGGAGTTCCGCGAGCAGGCCGGGCATCTGGCTATTGTCCCCGCCAACGCCTTGCTGCCCGGTCAGGATCAGGTCGTACGCGCCGATCCTGCGGATCGCGGCGGCGAGGGCGCGTGCCGCCGCCAGCGTGTCGCTCGTCTCGGCCTTCACGTGGACCGCGGAGTCGGCGCCCATGGCGAGGCCGGTGCGCAGCGCCGTTTGCACGCGGTCGGCGCCGAGCGACAGCAACACGACTTCGCCGCCCTTTGCTTCGCGCAGGCGCAGCGCCTCCTCGATCGCGAACTCGTCGTAGGGCGAGACCACCCAGTTGATTTCCGATTCCACGATCGCGGCACCGTCGGGCGCGATGCGCACCCGCGTTTCCGTGTCCGGAACCTGCTTGACGCAGACGAGGATCTTCATTGCTTGGCGGAATCCTTGCTCAGGCCGCGTGCCGCTTCATGATGAGCGCGGCGTTGGTGCCGCCGAAGCCGAACGAGTTGGACAGCGCGTACTCCACCTGCACCTTGCGGGCCTGGTTGGGAATGCAGTCGAGGTCGCACGCGAGATCCTGGTTTTCGAGGTTGATCGTCGGCGGCAGGATGCCGTGGTGCAGTGCCAGCGCGGTAAATGCCGCCTCGGCGCCGCCGGCCGCGCCCAGCAGGTGCCCGGTCATCGACTTGGTCGAACTGATCGCGAGCTTGCGCGCATGCGCGCCGAACACGGCCTTCGCCGAAAGGATCTCGATGGGGTCGCCCGACGGCGTCGAGGTGCCGTGCGCGTTGATGTATTCGATCTGCTCCGGCGCCACCCCGGCGTCCTTGAGGGCCGCCTTCATCACGCGAATGATGCCATCGCCGTTCTCGGCGGGCGTCGAAATGTGGAAGGCGTCGCTGCTCATGCCATAGCCGATCATTTCGGCGTAGATGCGGGCGCCGCGCGCCAGGGCGCGTTCGCGCTCCTCGAGGATGACGATGCCGGCGCCCTCGCCCATGACGAAGCCGTCGCGGTCGCGATCGAAGGGCCGCGAGGCTTTCTCGGGCGCGTCGTTGCGGGTGGACACGGCGCGCATCGAGCAAAAGCCGCCGAGGCCGAGCGCGGTGATGGCGGCCTCGCTGCCGCCGGCGATCATCACCTCGGCTTCGCCGCGCTGGATGATCCGCAGCGAATCGCCGATGGCGTGGCCGCTGGTGGCGCAGGCGGTGGCGGTCGCGGAGTTCGGACCCTTGGCGCCGGTGCGGATCGACACCCAGCCTGAGGCCAGGTTGATGATGGCGGCCGGGATGAAGAACGGGCTGATGCGCCGCGGCCCGCTCTTCAGCATGGTCTCGTGCTCGCGCTCGATGGTGGCGAACCCGCCGATGCCGCTGCCAATGTAGACGCCGATCTTCTCGGCATCCTCGCCGGAGATCGTGAGCTGCGCGTCCTTGGTGGCAAAGTCGGCCGCCGCCACCGCGAACTGGATGAAGCGGTCCATCTTCTTGACGTCTTTCTTGTCGACCCAGTTGAGCGGGTCGAATCCCTTCACCTCACAGGCGAAATGCGCGGTGTGCTGGGAGGCATCGAAGAGGGTGATGGGCCCGGCGCCGGAACGGCCTGAAACGATGCCTTCCCAGCTGGGGCCGTTGCCGATGCCCAACGGTGTCACGAGCCCGATGCCCGTGACGACGACGCGGCGCTTCTCCAGCAAGACTCCCTACTTCTTGGAGTGCTTCTGGATGTAGTCGACGGCTTCCTTGACCTTCGTGATCTTCTCGGCGTCCTCGTCCGGGATCTCGATCCCGAATTCTTCCTCGAGGGCCATGACGAGTTCGACGGTGTCGAGGCTGTCGGCTCCCAGATCGTCGACGAACGAGGCATCCGGGGTCACCAGGTCCTCCTCGACCCCGAGCTGGTCCACGATGATCTTCTTTACCCGACCTTCAACAGGCTCCATCCGTCCTCCTTGAGGCGCGTCGTCAAACTGTCAGCAAAGCTCTCGAATGTGTTTACATTCTAGCGAAAAGCCGCGGCCAAAGAACTACATGTGGAAGCCGCCATCGACGGCCAGGACCTGGCCGGTGATGTAGGCGGCGGCGTCCGAAAGCAGGAAAAGCACAGCGCCGGCAAGGTCTTCCGGCGTGCCGGTGCGGCCCATGGGAATGGCCGCGGCGAGACCTTCCCGGGCCTTGTCGGTCATGGCCGCGGTCATGTCGGTCTCGATGAATCCAGGGGCGACGGCGTTCACCGTGATGGCGCGCGACGCGACCTCGCGGGCGATCGACTTGGTGAAGCCGACGACCCCCGCCTTGCTGGCGGCGTAGTTGGCCTGACCCGCGTTGCCGGCGAGACCGACGACCGAGGTCACGTTGACGATGCGGCCGCTGCGCTGCTTCAGCATCGGCTTCAGTACCGCCTGGGTGCAGAGAAAGACGCCGGTCAGGTTGGTCGCGATCACGGAGTCCCATTCGTCCTGCTTCATCCGCAGCAGCAGGTTGTCGCGCGTGATGCCGGCGTTGTTCACCAGTCCGTCGACGCGGCCCGCGGCAGCGAGCACTTGTGCGACGCCCGCCTCGACCGAAGCGCGGCTCGCGACGTCAAGAGCGAGGGCGTCGGCCTTGCCGCCCTGGCCGCGGATGGCGCCAACCACTGCCTCGAGCTTCCCCGCATCCCTGGCCGCGGCGAACACGTGGTCGCCGCGCGCGGCGAGCGCCACTGCCAGCGCCTTGCCAATGCCCCGCGACGCGCCCGTGACTATGACGATCATTGCGAGGCTCCCTGGGTGGCCAGCGCGGTGACGGCGGCTTCGGCCGAGGCGGCGTCGTGCACGTTCATGAGCACGGCGTCGGGCACGATCTTCTTCACGAGGCCCGTGAGCACCGAACCTTGCCCCAATTCCACGAACCGGCTGACGCCTTCGCCGGCGAGCGTTTCGACGACAGCGGTCCACAGCACCGGCGCCGACACCTGGCGCACCAGGTTGTCGCGGCACTCCGGGCCGCTGCGCGAGACCCGACCCGCGACGTTGTTGACGAGCGGAAAGCGCGGATCCGCGAAGGCGAGCGCCGCGAGGTCGGACGCGAGCCGCTCCTGCGCCGGCATCATCAGCGCACAGTGGAACGGCGCCGAGACCGGCAACTTGATGGCGCGCCGCGCGCCCGCCGCCTTGCACGCCGCGATGGCACGGTCGACCGCATCCGCATGGCCTGCGATCACCACCTGGCCGGGCGCGTTGACGTTCGCTTCCGACACGACCTGCCCCTGCGCCGCTTCGAGGCACGCCGAGCGGACCGCTTCGCTCGCGAGGCCGAGGATGGCAGCCATGGCGCCGGCACCCACCGGCACCGCCTCCTGCATGTACGTGCCGCGCCGGCGAACCAGCGACACGGCGTCGCGCAGAGAGAGCGAGCCGGCGGCGACGAGTGCCGAGTACTCGCCAAGGCTGTGCCCGGCCACGTAGTCGGGGGCGATGCCCTGCGCCTCGAGCACGCGCCAGGCCGCCACGCTCGTCGTGAGGATGGCCGGCTGGGTGTTGGCGGTGAGCGCCAGGTCCGCTTCTGGTCCGTCGAAGCAAAGTGCCGAGAGCGAGAACCCGAGTGCCGCATCGGCCTCTGCAAAGGCTGCCTTCGCGGCCGCGTTGCTCGCGGCGAGCGAGCGCCCCATCCCGACCTTCTGCGAGCCCTGCCCCGGGAACAGGAAAGCGGTCTTCATCACGCGGAGGTCTCGCGGCGCGAGCCCAGAGCCTTCAGCTCGGTCGCGATCTTGCCGTTGACGCCGCCGCGCGCGAAGTTCGCCGCGGCGCGGATGCCATTGCGCACCGCATACGCCTTCGAGCTGCCGTGGCCGATGACCACATAGCCGTTGATGCCGACGAGCGGTGCGCCGCCGTACTCCGCGGGGTTGGTGCGCTTGCGCAGGTCGCGGAAAGCGCCTTGCGACAGCGCCGCGCCCAGCTTGCGGATCGGCGTCTTCATCAACTCGTCGCGCACCGCGCCGAGCAGCGCCGCGGCGAGCGCCTCGCAGGCCTTGAGCGCGACGTTGCCGGTGAAGCCGTCGGTGACGATCACGTCCACCTTGCCGGAGAACAGGTCGCTGCCTTCGACGTTGCCGATGAAGTTGAGGCTCGAGGCGCGCAGCACCTCGTGCACCTCGCGGGTGAGGTTGTCGCCCTTGCCTTCCTCCTCGCCCATGCTCAGCAAGCCCACGCGCGGCTTGGCGATGCCGAAGATGCAGCGCGTGAACACCTCGCCCATCACGGCGAACTCCTCGAGGTTGCGCGCGTCGCACTCGGCGTTGGCGCCGACGTCGAGCAACACGGTCTGCACGTTGGCGGCGGCCGAGGGGATGATCGCGGCGAGCGCCGGCCGGTCCACCTCCTCCATGCTGCCGTGCACCAGCTTGGCGATGGTCCAGCAGGCGGCGGTGTTGCCGGCGGAAAAGAACGCGTCGGCACCACCCGACTGCGCCAGCTCCATCGCGACCGAGATCGAGGACCGCTTCTTCAGCGTCTGGCGGCTGACCTTCTCGGCCATGTCCACGACTTCGGGCGCGTCGACCACTGCCAGTTCGCCCGGCTTCGCGCCGAGCCGCTTCAGTTCGGCCTCGACCGTCTGCTGCGGTCCGACGAGCGCTATCTCGACGCCGAGCTCACGGTGCGCGGCGAGCGCCCCTTCCACGGCCGCGGCCGGGGCAAGGTCTCCCCCCATGGCGTCGACGGCTACGCGGACTCCGTCCCGGGGGCTGTTCATCGTCTGAAACGGCGGCTGAGGGGGCTAGACCTTCTCGACAGCGTAGACCGGGCGGCCCTTGTAGTAGCCGCAGTGCGGGCAAACGCGGTGTGGGAGCCTCGGCTCATGACAGTTGGGGCAATCGCTCTTGGCGGGAGCCGAGAGGTGGTCGTGGGCCCGGCGCTTGTCGCGGCGTGCTTTGGAGTGGCGTCGCTTGGGATTCGGCATAACCGGCGGATTTTAGCCTCCCGGCGAGCCGTTTCCAACTCCGGACCCTAGTCGGACCGGCGCTTGAAGAGGTCGGCCAGGCCCGCGAGGCGGGGGTCGGCGTCGGCGCGTTCGGGACAGGCGCAGGTCGTATGGTTGCGGTTGGCGCCGCAGGTGGTGCACAGGCCCTGGCAGTCTTCGCGGCACAGGCGCTTCAGGGGAATCGACAGGTGGATGTGCTCGCGCAGGGTCTCGCCAAGGTCGAGTTCGGTGCCCGCGTAGGACCCCACCACCATGTCGCGCTCCTTCAGCTCGACGTCCTGCTCGACGAGTTCGGTGCCGTCGTCGGGCAGGAAGTACAGGTCGAGGTTGGCGCCGGCCGGATGTTCGAACGCGTCGAGGCAGCGGCCGCATTCCAGGCGCACCGTCGCCTGCAGGATGCCGACGATATGCAGCGATTCGTCCTCGCCGCGGTCCACGCGCCCGTCGAAGCGCGCGCCGGGAAGGAGTGCGAACGAGTCTTCGCCTTCGAGGTGCAGGCCTGCATCGGTCAGGACGGCATGGATCTCCGCGCCGTCCTGCGGGACCTTGCGCAGTTCGATGACGAGGTCGTTCTTCGGCTTTCCTGCTGTCTCGGTCTCGATGTCGGTCAAGGTGCTCCAGTCGCGTTCAGGCTGTGATTTCTCCGAGGAAAGAGGTGCCGGCGTCGAGCGGCGCCACGCCGAAGTTCTCGGCCAGGGTCGCCCCCATGTCGGCGAACGTCTCGCGGTCGCCGAGTGCGGTGCCTGGGCGGACTCTCGCACCCTTCACCAGTATCGGCGTGAACTCGCGGGTGTGATCGGTCGACGAGTCGGACGGATCGCAGCCGTGGTCGCCGGTCAGCATCAGCACGTCGTCGCTGCGCAGGGCCGCGAACAGTTCTGGCAGGCGCTGGTCGAAGAGCTCCAGGTTGGCCGCATACCCGGCAACGTCGTTGCGGTGGCCGTAGAGCGTGTCGAAATCGACGAGGTTGGTGAAGATCAGGCCCTCCTCCTGCACCGCCATCGCCCGCAGCGTGTGGTCCATGCCGTGGTTGTCGGAGACGGTGTGGACGGCTTCGCTGACGCCGCGCCCGGTGAAGATGTCCTCGATCTTGCCGACGCCAAAGACCGGCAACCCGGCCGCCTTCAGGCGGTCGAGCAGCGTCTCGCCGTGCGGCGGCACCGGAAAGTCGCGGCGGTTCGGCGTGCGCTTGAAGTCGGCGGCGCTGCTGCCGACGAACGGGCGCGCGATGACACGGCAGACGCCATGCTCGAGGCAGGCGATCTCGTAGCCGATGCGGCAGATCTTGTAGAGCTCCTCGACCGGGATCACTTGCTCGTGCGCCGCCACCTGGAAGACGCTGTCACCGGAGGTGTAGAGGATCGGCGACCCGGAGCGCAGGTGCGCCTCGCCCAGCTCCTTCAGGATCTCGGTGCCGGAAGCCGCCTTGTTGCCGAGCACCCGGCGGCCGATACGCTTCTCGAACGGCTCGATCACGGAGGCCGGAAAGCCGCGCGGATACGTGCGAAACGGCACCGTGGTGATGAGGCCGGTCATCTCCCAGTGGCCGGTGGCCGTGTCCTTGCCGGCGCTTTGTTCCGCCATGCGCCCGAAGGCACCCTGAGGCGTGTCCGTGCGGGCGCCCGCGAAACTCGGCGGCAGGTTGCCAAGGCCCCACGCCTTGAGGTTGGGAATGGCGACGTCGCGCGAAGCCAGCACGTGGCCGAGGGTGTCGCTGCCCTGGTCGCCGAAGTCCATCGCGTCCGGGGCCTCGCCGACGCCAAGCCCGTCGCAGACGATGACGATGGCGCGCTTGAAAGGTGAACTCATGTTTTCCGCTCCTCCAACAACCACTCCCGGATGGCGGCCAGAGCGCTTTCCCTGTTGCTGGACCAGCTTGCGGCGACCTGATGGCGGAACCACGTCCGCTGCCTCTTGGCGTAGCGCAGAGTCCTGGTCACGATAACACGCTCGGCGTCAGCCTCCGCGAGAGTGCCGTCGAGCATCGCGAACGCCTCGGCGTACCCGATGGCGCGCAGCGGCCGCAGCTCCCGCGAGTAGCCCGAAGCGCGCAGCGTGCGCGCCTCCTCGACCAGGCCAGCGGCCAGCATGGCGCGCGTGCGCGCTGTAATCGCCGGCGCCAGCGCCTCGCGGCCGGGGTCGAGGCCGAAGATTCCCACCCTGAACCCGGTGAGCGGCGCCGCGCCGCGGCCCTGTTCCGCGCTCAGCGGACGGCCGGTCGTGAGGAACACTTCGCATGCTCGCACGATGCGCACGCGGTCGTTCGGCTCGATGCGCGCAGCTGCCTTCGGATCGACGCCTGCCAGGAGGCGATGCAACCGGACGTTGCCGAAGCGCGCCGCGATGCGGTCGAGGCGCGCGCGCAGTTGTTCATCGCGCGAGGGGCCGTCGAACAAGCCGTCGAGGAGCGCGCGCAGGTAAAGGCCCGTGCCGCCGACGACCACCGGCAGGCGCGCGCGCTCGCTGATGTTCGCGAGCGCCGCGCGCGCCGCGCGGGCGTAGTCGGCGGCCGAATACGCGGAATCGGCCGCCGCCACGTCCAGCATGTGGTGCGGCACCGCGCTGCGCTCCGCCGCGCCAGCTTTGGCGCTGCCGATATCGAGGCCGCGGAAGACCTGCAGGCTGTCGCACGACACGATCTCGCCGCCGTGCTCCTGCGCAACGGCGACCGCGAGCGACGACTTCCCCGCTGCGGTCGGACCGACGATGACGACGAGCGGCGGCGGGCTGTGCACGCCGCCGTTCACCGCAGCAACCGGTACACCGTCCAGGCGAGGACGATCAGCAGCAGGAGCGCCGCCCCGCGCACCTGCACCGGCCTCATCCGCGGCCGCGTCCCTTGGCGGCGTCGATGCGCTCGTTGTTGCCCGGGTACGACAGCTCGGCGGCGCCGCCGCTCGCGAAGCCGGCATCCCGGTAAACCGGATACGCTTCGGTGCGCAGGTGCGCGAGCATGTGATGCCCGCGCCGGGCCGCGCGCTCGTGGCGCAGCGCGTCGATGTCGATCGGCGCCACCACGATCCTCTCGCCCGGCCCCGGTGAGGCTTGCGCGAGGATGCGGCCGTCGTAGTCGACCGCCATGCTGCCGCCCGGCCACGAGTACGGCGGGTAATGGCGCAGGCTCGCGCCCTGGTTGGCCGCCACCACGAACGCGGTGTTCTCGAGCGCCCGGGCGCGGTTCACCACAGTCCACCAGTCCATCGGCTCGGTGGCTCCCCAGGGGTCCATGTACGCGGAGACACGGATGAGCACCTCGGCGCCGTTCGCCGCGAGCTGGCGGATCGCTTCCGGGAACAGCCAGTCGTAGCAAATGGCGCAGCCGAGGCGGCCGATCTCGGTGTCGGCCACCGGGAAGAGCGGCTCGTCGTACCCCGGCAGCAGGTCGTGCGGGCTCGTCTGGATCTCGAACGGGATCCAGGTGTTCACCTTGCGGTACTTGTAGAGGATGCCCTGCGGGCCGATGAGGCAGGTGGTGTTGAAGACGGCGCCGGGCCAGCGGCGGTCGACCTCGAGCATCGAGCCGCCCTGCACGAAGATGCCCTCGGCCATGGCCTTCGCGGCGATGCGGTCGGTGTGCTCGTTGGGAATCTCGACGGCGAGCTTGTCGCGCAGCTCGGCCACGGTTTCGTACACGGGAGCGGAGTGGCCGAACTCGGGGAACACGACGAGGCGGACCGGCAGGAACGGCGCCGCGCCGATGAGAGCGGAGTCGATCATCGACAGCATGCGGTCGGTGTTGCGCGACATGGCCGAGCGGTCGAGAGGGTTCGGCTGGTCGGTCTGGCAGGCCGCCGCCGCATAGCGAATCACCGCCTGGCCTCCCCTGCCGGCGCGGCGACGAACGGTTCGACCGCGCGGCGGACGACACGGGTGTTGTAGCGCTCCATCAACGCCGCTTTCTCGGGAGTCATCGGGAAGCGTTCACCGGGGCCATAGGGGTAGCGCGCCATGCCGTGGAACGGCAGCGGCGCCCACTGGTCGGGGGTGGCGGAGTTGATGTCCATCTCCTTGCTGTAGCCATCCGAGTAAAGAAGGAACGTCCGCTTCATCCCGGCGCCGAGCGGCGGGAACGCGGACACGTCGAAGGACACGGCCAGCTCATCGCCGGGCCTGGAGAACACATAGACGTCGTCGCTGTCGCGCAGTAGCTCGCGCACGTCACCGAGGCGCGTGTAGCGGCCCGGAAAAGCCTTCCAGGGCGATTCGGCGCTCACCTTCGTGTAGTCGAAGGTGGTGCGCTGCGGCGCGCTGCGCGTGTGCTCGAGCGAGAAGCCGCGGTCCCGCAAATCGGCCGTGGCGGGGTCCACGGTGGTGACGCGCAGCGCGCGGCTGGTCGGCGGCCGCCGCCACCCGCACCTCGTCCCAGTAGATCCGCATGTTGGTGACGATGCGGACCTGGCGGTCCTTCGCGAGCCACTTGTCCGCGAGGTCGAGCGTTAACGTCTGCGGCCGTCCCACCGGAATGCCGACCTCGGCAATCACCGTCTGCCACGCGCCGGCGGCGTCGCGCATCTGCAGGCTGGGCGGGTGCAGCGCGAGGCCGGCCTGGCCCGCGGCGACGTTGTCGCTCGAAAAGGCGTAGTCGGTCCAGCCGGTGAGCAGCAGCAGGTCGGCCGGCCCGCCGCCGAGGTCGAGCGTCAGCGAGTGATCGGCGGCGTATCCGCGCACCCGCGACAACCCGAAGCCGGCAGGGCTGCGATCGTCGAGCTGCGCGATATCCGCAGTGACGTCGCGGCCGGCGTCGTCGAACGCCGCGCGCACCGGGCGCGGCGCCGCCGCCGCGAACAGCCGATGCGTGGGCGGCTGCGACACCATGCCTTCGTTCGGCTGCACCTCGACCGCGGCGGCGTGATCGACGGCCACGAGCCGCACCCGGTCCACGTAGAGCAGTTCTTCCAGCTCGTTGGTGATCCGCAGCTCGTAGCGGCCGTTGCGCGGCCGCAGTTGCTCTGCGCCGAGCCGCACGTACTCCACGGGATCGGGCATGTTGAAGGCGCCGTTCGGGAAGCGGTACCCCATCTCGCCGCCACCCATGAAGTCGGTAATGAAGCCGAAGCGCTCGCCGTCCCAGGCGTAGAGATAAGGACAGGACGATGGCTTGCGGTCGAGCTCCACGATCTTCATCGCCGCCGCCTTCGGCTCCGGCGCCTCGGCCTGCATGGTCCCCGACGGCCAGATCACCCGGACCGCGTCGGCGGCGGCGCGCTGGCCGAGCCCGAAGACGACGTCGGCGGGCCGGAGCGGCGGGAAGACCGACGACGTCTCGAGCTTCTGGTGCAGGCTGCCCGCGCGCATGTCCACCTTGGCGCCGACGCCGCTGCGGTTGCTTACGAATCCCTGCAGCTGCACGCGCAGCGAGTGGTTGCGGCTGCCGCCATCGTTGCGCAGGATGTGCGGCGACCCCTGCTTGTCCAGGGCGACGATCTCGGCGTCGCCGTCGCCGTCGAGATCGCCGGTAGCAACGTAACCCAGGGAGCCGCCGGGGACCGCCGGCGCGGTGACTGCGGCGAACCGCCCGCCGGTGTTGCGGAAGAGCTTCAATCCGTCGGCACCCGAGACCAGTAGGTCGAGGAGGCCGTCGTTGTCGTAGTCCAGGAACTGTGCTTGCGCTGGGTTACCCCGCGACGGCGGCGCCGCGACGACCTCGTACCCCCTGCCGCCGCGGCTCATCGCCAAGCTGGAACGACCGTCGACCGTGAAGAAGAAGTCCGTGAAGCCGTCCTTGTTGACGTCGCCCGCCGCGGCAACCGCAGCCGGCACGTCGCCGAGCCCCTGCGCGGTTGCAACATCGCGGAACGTCCGGTCCCGCTGGTTTTGGAAGAGGTAGACATTGGGCGCGTCCAACATCCCCACGACAGCGTCGACGAACACGAGGTCCATGTCGCGCCGGTTGTCGAAATCCGTCGGAATCACGGTCGTGGCCCGCGGCGGCCTGTCGCCCAACGCGGCTTTGGTTATGTCGGCGAATCGGCCCGTGCCGTCGTTCTGGAACAGGCGCACTCGTCCGTCGGGAAAGACACGGCCGGCAACCAGGTCGACGTCGCCGTCGTGATCGAAGTCGGTGAGCGCGGCGCCAATCACCGCCGACTCAAGTGCAATGCCGGACCCCTCGGTGGCATCGACGAACCCCTGCGCTTCGCGCTTGAAGAGACGCAGGCCGCGGCTCGTCAGCAGCACCAGGTCCACGTCGTTGTCGTTGTCCACGTCGGCCGCGACGCCCGCAAATGCCGGAAGCGACGCGGGCAGGCCGCTGGCAGCAGTCACGTCCACGAACTTGCCGTGCCGGTTCTCATAGAGTCGCAGGTTGCCGCGGCCAGCCGGCTTCACCCGATCTGGCGGCCAGCCGGGATCGATCCCGTCGTTGCCGGTGACCAGCAGGTCGAGCGCTTCGTCCTGGTTCCAGTCGAAGATGAGGGCGCTGCCGAGCTTGCCGACGGCCGGTCCGGGAGCGATCCCAAAGTCTTTCGTGGCCTCGACGAAGCGAACCGCCGGCTCTTTCGTGTCCACGAGGTCGGCTTCGTCGCCGGTCGAGAGGACCGCTTCGGCATAGCGGCCCTGTTCGGGGTAGTTCTGGCCGATCATCGTGGCGGCGCCCATCTCCTTGAGCGCCTGAAAATGGTCGAGGGCCTTCTGTCCCTCCTCCGAGCGACCCGCGCGGACCAGCGCGATGCCGAGGTTGTAGAGGGCGGTGCCGTTGTAGGGCTCGGCTTCGGTCGCCGCCTTGAACTGCGTGATCGCTTTCTCGTAGTCGCGGCTCAGCAGCGCGAGTTGGCCGAGGTTCACACGCGCGCCGACATCGGCGGCGTCCACGGCCAGTACCTTGTCAAAGGCGCCCGCCGCTTCGGTCGTGCGGTTCTGCGAGCGCGCCACCAGGCCGCGCACGTACCAGGCCTGCGGCGAGTTGGGTACCGCCTGGAGCGCGGCGCTGGCGGCGGTGTCGGCGGCCTCGAAATCTGGCACGTTGAGGAGCGCTATCGCGAGGTTGACGCGCGCGAGGGTGTTCCTGGGATCGAGGGCGAGGGCGTCGCGGAACGCCTTCACCGCCGCCTCTGCCTGGTACTGCTCGAGGAGCGCAACGCCGCGATTGTTGGTGCGATAGGCGCCCTCGCGCACCGCTGCTGCGTCGGGCGAGCCCTGGCCCAGCGCCAGCGCGCAGGTCGTCACCAGGGCGGCGGCCGCAAGCGCGCGGGCGCGCGGCGCCACCGCCGTCGTCGGCTTCACCTAGCGCACCTAGCGGCTGGCCGGAAGCGGCACGGTCGCAACGGCGCCCTTGCCTTCCTCGACCGTGATGAAGCTGCCCGGCGGCACGTTCGGCACCTTGTCCACGACCCCGCTCGGCCACGCCACTTCCACAGCAGCCGCGCCGCGCGCCGCGCCCAGGCCGAAGGTGACCGGCAGCTCGCTTTGCGAGAGGTAGCTCGATCCCGTCTTCACGAGCGCCCAGCCCTTGAGCCCGTCGCGCCCGGAGAACGACACCTTCGCGCCGATGCCGTCGCGGTTCGAGCGCTTGCCGACGAGCCGCACGCGGATGAAGGCGTTGCGGCTGCCGCCGTCGTTGCGCAGGATGCGCGGCGCGCCGTTGTTGGCGGTGACCACGAGGTCGAGGTCGCCGTCGCCGTCGAGGTCGCCGTAGGCGGCGCCGCGCGCCACCATCGGCTGACTGAAGGCGGCGCCCACCATCTGGCCCGCATCCTCGAACGCCTTGCCGCCGGTGTTGTGGAAGAGGTGCGGCGGCTGTGCGTACTGCACTTTCGGCTGCACCCGGCTGATGTCGTCGGCGACATGGCCGTTGGCCGAGAAGATGTCGAGGCGCCCGTCGAGGTCGAAGTCGAAGAAGAAGCAGCCGAACGCGAGCGTCAGCAGCGAGGCGCGACCGACGGCCGAGGCGGGCGCCTCGTCGATGAACAGGCCGCGCCCCTCGTTGTGGTACAGCGCCAGCATCTCGTTCGAGAAGTTGCCGATGACAAGGCTCGGCCGGCCCGAGCCGTCGTAGTCGGCGGCATCGACGCCCATGCCCGCGCGCGCCACGCCCGCTTCGCTGAACGCCACCCCGGCCGCAACCGCGACATCGGTGAAGGTGCCGTTGCCGCTGTTGCGGTAGAGCTTGTTGGGCTGGGTGTCGTTCGCGAGCAGGAAGTCGAGGCGGCCGTCGCCGTCGTAGTCGAGGAGGGCGATGCCGAGCGCCTTCGACTTCGGGTTGAGGATGCCGGCCTTCTGCGTGACGTCCTCGAACGTGCCGTCGCCCTTGTTGCGCAAGAGGCGTGCGGACTGGCCCTTGTACGACTCGGGCGTGCAGTACGACTTGGTGCGGCCGTCGAGCGTGCAGAACAGGTCCTTGTCGATCGACCACTCGACGTAGTGAGCCACCAGCAGGTCGACCTTGCCGTCGTTGTCGAAGTCGAAGAAGGCAGCGCTGCTGGCGAAGCCGTCGTCCGCAACGCCCGCCGCGGTTGTCACGTCGGCAAAGCGTCCACCGCCGAGGTTGCGATAGAGGCGGCTCTCGCCGAGCCCGGTCACGTACAAGTCCACCTGGCCGTCGTTGTCGAAGTCCGAGGCAGCGACGCCCATGCCGTACATCGGCGCTTCGAGCCCCGAGCCGGCGGTCGCGTCCTTGAAAACGCCCTTGCCGTCGTTGAGGTAGAGCGCGGCGCGCGGTTTCGCGCCTGGCTGGCCCGGCCAGCGGTTCGAGTTGACGAAGAAGAGGTCCTGGTCGGAGTCGCCGTCGGCGTCGAACACCGCGACCCCCGAGCCCATCGTTTCCGGCAGGTACTTCTTGCCGTAAGCGCCGCTCACGTGGCGGAACTTCACGCCGGCGGGTGCGGTGACGTCGGCGAAGGTGACGGCAAGCGCGGCGGCGGCCAACAGGCTGATCACTTCGAGGCTCCAGCAATCGTTTGCGCGGGTTTCTTCTGGTACTTTTGCGGCCCATTCGGCCGCGCCGAGAACTCCGGGGCGGCTGTCCCGTGTTCATGGATCGACTGGCGCTCGTTGTTGTCGTCGGGGTGCAGCTGGCGGTATGGCCCGGTGATGAACTGCGCCGACTCGTCGGCCTTGAAGCGCTCGTAAAGCTGCTTCTCGCGGGCCGCCTGCGCCTCGTCGCCCATTCCCTGGTAAGAGAGCATCAGGTTGTAGTGCGCCTGCAGGTCTTCGGGATCGACCTGCAGCACCTGCTTCAGCTCGGCGATGGCACGCGCGAACTCGCGCTTCAGGAACAGCACCCGGCCCAGCTGGTTGCGCACCACGCGGTCGCGCGGATACAGGGCGGCAGCCGCCTGCAGGTGGCCGAGGGCCTCGTCGTAGAGGCCCCTGCCCTTCAGCACCGAGCCGAGGAAGAAGTGGGTCTTGGCAAGCTTCGGGTCCACCTCGAGCGCCTTGCGCAGGACTTCCTCGGCGCCGTCGAGGTTGCCTTCCTGGAAGCGCGCCCGGCCGACGTTCACCCAGCCGTCGGCATAGCCGGGCTCCATCTGCGTCACGCGCAGGAACGCCGCCTCCGCCGCCTTCAGGTCGCCCTGCAGCAGCAGCCCGATGCCGTAGTCGTTCCAGCGCTCACGCACCGCCTTGTCCACATAGGCGGCGTCGGGCGGCAGCGGTGTGCCCGCGGCGACGACCCGCAGCTGCGCTTTGGCCTCGGCCATCACCGTGATCGGAATGTCCGGGATCGCCTTGATCTGGCCCGACACCTTGCTGGTGTCGGCGGTGAAGGTCCATTGGCCATCGTCGTGATCGGGCGTCACAGAGTACGGAGCCTGGCTCTTGTCCCGTTCCCCGGCGAACGCCCACTGCGTGTTCCACCACGCGAACTTGCGATAGTTCACCCTGGCCCGCAGCGCGATGGGTCCGGTCGCGTCCGCGGGAATCTTCAGCCGGTAGCGGATGGTGTCCGCGGCGCCGGGCGGAATGAGCCGCACGTAGGCGACCGAGCGCGTGCTCCAGGCGTTGCGCTTGTTGATCGGGTTGCCGTGCTCGTCGAGCTGCAGGCTGCGGTAGAAGTGCGCGCCCTTTTCCACCGGCCCCTTGCCGCCGTCCTCGACCGCGCCGCTATGGAAGATCTGGCGGCCGGCGCCGTCCGTCGCCTCGAGCTCCACCCACACGTCGAAGGCGTCGACCGTGCCGCCCGGGAAGAAGTGCCCCACCTTGCGGGTGCGCACCACCACGTCGACGCGCACGTCCTCGCCGGCGCGGACGCTCGGCTGCGCCTTGTCGATCGGCGCGATCACGGCGACCGGCGTCGTCAGCACCGCGCTCGACGCGCCGAACGCCGACGACTCCTCGCCCACCGCGAAGGTGCTGGCCAGCCGCCCGCCGTCGCCGGGCGCGCCCTGGGCCGCCGCGGCCTGCACTTCGCCGCCACGCGCCAGGCCGAAGATGTCGACGCTGATGGCGCCGTCGCGCAGGAAGTCCTGCGTGATCTTCAGCTGGTCGTGGTCCTTGTTGACGTACGGAATCGCGGTGTTGGCGCCGGGGAAGCGGTGCGAGTGCACCTTGCCGTCGCGCGAGCCCGGATCGCGCGAGGCGACCAGCGGCATGTGGCAGTCGGCGCATTTCTGCGACTTCGGCGGATAGTAGAAGGAGCGCGCACCCTGCCCGGAGATTCCCGACGCCTGCCAGTTGTCGTACTCGTTGAAGCCGCGGATCCAGCGGTAGCCGTTCACCGGCACGTCGAGGTGCACCTTGTGGCACGACGAGCAGAAGTCGGCGGTCTGCTCGGTGTGGAACGGTTTCATGAAGGTACGGCGGTGCGGCTCGGGGTCGAGCTTCAGCAGGTAGTCGTGCGACCAGGCCAGCAGCTTGTTGTCGCTCACCGCGAGGTCGTGGAGCGGCGGATACTCGATGGTGAAGTCGCCCTGCCCCATGGTGCTGCCGACGTGGGTGATCGAGTGGCACGAGGTGCAGCCGAGGCCGTTCTGCGCTTCGGGCGTGTCGATCTGCTCCTTGATGGGCCGGTCGAAGCGCCCGTTGAAGAACACCGCGTGATCGTGGCAGCCGGCGCACCACTTCGACGGCTTGGTGCCGACGACGTCCTGCATGTACTCGATCGACTTGCGGTACCACTGGTTGTTGAAGGAGGAGAAGTGATGCACCGACGCCTGCCATTGGGCGTAGATGTCCTTGTGGCAGGCACCGCAGCGGGCGCTGGTCATGAAGAAGGTCGCCGGGATGATGCCGCCCACGTTCGTCTGCGACGACGACGGGAAGAACGGCGTCGTCGGACCACCGCCCTCGCCCTCCATCGTCACCGGCGTCAGCTCGGGGTTGACGATGCGATGGGCGCCGCGAAACGCCTGCCGGTCGTAGACGCGCCCGCCGGCCCCCAGCGCAACCGCGGCCAGCGCAGCCACGCCGAACCAGCGCGGGACCGAAGCACCGTGCGCAGCCAGCCAGCGTGCGCCCACGACCACGGCGGCGGCGGCGCCGCTCAGCACGTGCACCTGCAACAGCCAGTAGAAGGGCCGCGCCGCGCCGAGGAACAGGATGGCGATTCCTGAGACAGCGGCTACGCTGAGGAGCGCAGCGATGACGCCGTCGGCGGCACCCGATGGGCGCAGCAACGCCTTGCGGATAGCGAGCAGCGCACCGGCCGCGAGCAGGACGCCCAGGGCCACATGGATGCCAAGCGTTGCGAAGTAAACGAGCGACGCGTCGGCCCGTGCGTAGAGCCATGCTGCGGTCAGGAGTAGCACGAGAAGGCCGCGTGCCAGGGTGCGCGAGTGCATTGGCTCGGATCTTAGTAGAACGATTCAGCCTAGACTAACGCCGCAACCATGCCATCGCCGATCGCTGCCGCGCGGCTCGCGCCACTGCGCGCCTATATAAAGGATGGCTGGACGACACTGACCCGCTCGCTTCCCGACCTGCCGCGGGCCGCCGACGATCCCAAGCTGAAGCTGCCGCTCGGAGCGCCCCGGCCCGTGTACGTGTCCGCAAAGGAATCGCTGCCGCGGGTCGAGGCCGAGCTTGCCGAGCACCTGAACGAGGCGCAGCGCGCCGGGCTGCAGCTGCGCACCCTGCCGGAGGACACCGCCGCCATCGAAAACCATGGCCTCCTCTACCTGCCGCATCCGTATGTCGTCCCCGGTGGACGTTTCAACGAGATGTACGGCTGGGACAGCTACTTCATCGCCGTCGGCCTGCTGCACGACGAGGAAACCAACAAGGCCAGGGACATCGTCGACAACTTTCTCTACGAGATCGAGCACTACGGCACGCTGCTGAACGCGAACCGCACCTACTACCTCACGCGTTCGCACCCGCCGTTCCTGGCGCGCATGGTGCGCGACGTGTACGCGCGCAGCGGCGACCGCGAGTGGCTGGCCACGGCGATGCGCGGCATCGCGGCCCACCACCGCTTCTGGACCAGTGGGCCGCACCTCGACCCGGTGACGCGCCTGTCGCGCTACTGGGACTTCGACGACCGACCGGGCGCCGAGGTGCTGGGCGACGAGAACGACGCGCAGGGCCACAGCCACTACGACCGCATGCGCGACCTGCTGCGCACCGGCAACATCGACGACTATGACGTGTCGGCCTTCTACGATCGCGACCGCAACGAGCTGACGCCGCTCTTCTACCGCGGCGACCGCAGCATGCGCGAGTCGGGCTTCGACCCGTCGCGGCGCTTCGGCCCAGGCAGCGTGGACATCGTGCACTACGCGCCCGTGTGCCTGAACTCGCTGCTGCACATGATGGAGACGGACGCGGCCGCGATCGAACACGCGCTTGGCAACGATGATGCCGCGAAAGGCTGGCTGGCGCTCGCCGCCGCCCGCGGCCAGGCCATCGAGGACCGGCTGTGGGACGAGGATGCGGGCCTCTACTTCGACTACAACGTAGTCACCGGCGAGCGCCGATTGTACGAGTTCGCCACCACCTTCTACCCGCTCTGGGTGGGCGCCGCATCCGCCGCGCAAGCGGCCCGCGTCGCCGGCAACCTGTGGCGCTTCGAGGCCCCCGGTGGCCTCCTCACGAGCCCCTACCGCACCGGCAACCAGTGGGACAGCCCGTTCGGCTGGGCCCCGCTACAGATGATCGCCGTCGCCGGCCTGCGCCGCTACGGCTACAACGAAGCAGCCGACCGCCTCGCCCGCGCCTTCGTCACGCTGGTGCTCGATGAGTTCGAGCGCACCGGCACCATCGTCGAGAAGTACGACGTCATCCGCCGCACCGCCGACACCGAGAACGAGATCCGCTTCGGGTACAGCGAGAACGTCATCGGCTTCGGCTGGACCAACGCGGCGGTCCTCGACCTACTGGCAGGCCTCACCCAATAAAAAAGGCGGCGCCGGTGGCGCCGCCTTTCAGGAAGGCCGCTTTACGGCCTGCCGAGGAGCCGCTAGAACTCGAGGCGCAGCGCGAACTGCAGCGCGCGCGGCAGCCAGTTGGGCGCCGTGCTGGTGATGAAGCCGGCGTTCGAGTGGCACGTTCCCGGGGATGCCGATAGTTGGAGTTCGGGGTTCGCCAGGTTGACGTGGTTGAACACGTTCTGCGCCTCGACACGGAACTCCAGGTTGCGGCGGTCGCCCACAGAGAAGCGCTTGAAGAGCGACGCGTCCACGTTCCACGAGCCCGGGGCCCGCGGAACTCGTTGCGCGGCAGGTCACCGAAAGTACCTGCCGCCGGCCGGCCAAAGGCGCTGCCCGAAGCTGCCGATCGGCGTCACGTTGAAGTAGGGGCGAGGTGATGCCGTCGCCGCTGCCGATTCTGACGTCGCCGATCAGGTTCGGACGGTTGGTTTGCGCCGGTGTCACGGTCGGCGCCGGCTCCAGCGTAGTCGATGTTGAAAGGCAGCCCGCTCTGGACGGTGGCATTCGCGTTCACCTGCCAGCCGCCCAGGAGCGCCTGCTTCAGGCCCGAGGCGTCGGTCATGAACTTGCGACCCTTGCCGAACGGCAGCTCGGCGAGGCCGGACAGCACGAACACGTGCGTGCGGATGAAGTCGGCCGGGCCGTAGTTGAGGCTCGGGGTCGATGAAGAAGTAGTCGGGCGAGTTGTTCTTGTGCTTCTGGTAGGTGTAGTGCGCGAGCAGCTGGTAGCCGTTCGAGAAGCGCTTGGTGAGCTTGCTCTGGAACGAGTTGTAGCGGCTCTTGCCGGTGTTCGAGAAGTAGTCGATGCCCTGCGTCCATCCGTAGGCGCCCGACAGGCCGTCGATCGTTTGCACGTTGCCGTTGAAGAACGGTCGGCGCTCATCGGTCGAGAGCGTGCCGAAGCCGACGATCGTCGGTCTGGTTGGTGTTGGTCGCCGGGTTGTCGCCGAAGAAGCCGTTGCCGCGGTTGCCGACGTAGGCGACTTCGAGCGAGACCGAGTCGGACAGCTGGCGCTGCACCGTCAGGTTGTAGGCGTCCACGTGCGACAGGTTCTGGGTCGACGGCAGCAAGCGCGCCGAGACGCCGGTCGGTAGCGGGAACGTGCCATCGGCGCCCACGGCGGGCGACGGCGGCGCAGCCGGTCCCTGATTCAGAGTTGAACACGCTTGTCGAAGTTATTCGCCGGAGTGTTGTTCCTGCAAAGCGAGCACCGGCAGGTTCTGCGTGACCGCGTGGCCGAAGGTCGAGCCGAACACGCCGATGTCGTAGCTGCGGCCGTAGCCCAGGCGGACGACCGTTTTCTCGTCCAGCTGGTAGGTGATGCCCAGCCGCGGCGCCCAGTTGATCTTGTTCTTGACGTTGCCGGCGAGGTTCACGTCGCCGACGCCGCCCACCAGGATGCGGCCGGTGGCGATGTCGAGCCAGCCGCCGTTTCCTGCCTCGTTGACCGTCTGCGGGTTGATGATGTCGGTCCGCAGGCCGTAGGCGACGGTCAGCTTCGGCGTGGCGCGCCAGGTGTCCTGCGCGTAGAAGAACTCGCGCCACTGCCGCTCGCGGGCCTTGGTGCTGCTGCTGACGTAGCGGCTGAACTTGGTCACGTCGCCGAGCATGAAGCTGGCGATGCCGATGCCGCCGCCGTCGGGGCCGCGGGTGCGGTCAGCCTCGAAGTACAGCTGGCCGGAACGGTGGGCGTCCGAGGGCACGCGCAGGTTGTAGGGCGCGGCGGATGTCGAAGCCGAACTTGGCGGTGTGGTTGCCGAAGATCTTGGTGAGGTTGGAGACGAACTGGAACTGCTTCTCGTGCTCGGCGAGCGGACAGTTGCAGCGGCCGGCGTCGAGGCCCGAGCCGAAGCGGATCTGGTTGGTGCCGCCATTGAACTCGAAGAACGGCAGGCCCGACGCGAAGGTGTCGTCGAGGTTGAGGCCAGGGATGCCGGCGTCGGCCGCGGGCGTCGTGCCGAAGTCGTTCGGCAGCACGTCGACACCGTACTTGTAGAAGCCGAGACGGACGTCCATGACCGTCGTCGAGTTGAAGGTGTAGTCGGCGCCGATGCGCGACGACTGTGGTTGCGCACCTTCGACTGGCCGCCGAGGCTGACGAGCTCGGAGCCGCCGCCGGCGCCGAACGCCTGCGGGCCGGTGAGGTCGTAGCGCTGGTAGCTGTAGCGCGCGAACAGGTTGAGGTTCTCGCTCAGTCGGCCGTCAAGCCGGAGGTTGGCCGCGTCGTTGTCGAACGCTTCGCTGCCCTGGGCGATGTAGTTGTCGCGGATGCCGGGTGCGTTCGGCAGCGGCAGCAGGTTGAGGATGGCGAGCGCCTGCGGCGAGAGGCGGTTCGTCGGGATGACGTTGCCGGCGAACTGCTGGCGGTTGTTGGGATCGCCGCCGGCCGGGTCGTAGATGTTGACGCCGTATTCGCTGAAGTTGCCCTGGCGTGCGAGCGCCGTGGGAACGGTCAGGCGCTTGGCGCCGCCGATCGAGCTGCGCGTGCCCTGAGTAGTCGCCGAAGAAGAAGAACTTGTCGCGTTTGCAGCGGGCCGCCGAGCGACAGCGCCGAACTGGTCCTTCTTGGTCTCGGGCAGGACGCGGCCGGTCAGCGGGTTCTCGACGTCCGGCTGGCTGAACGGGTTACGGGCCTGGAACTTGTCGGTGCGGTGGAACTCGAAGGCGCTGCCGTACAGCTCGTTGCGGCCCGACTTCGTCTGCACGGCGACGACGCCGGCGATCGCCTGGCCGAACTCGGCCTCGTAGTTCTGCGAGGTGACCTTCGACTCGCCGATCGACTCGAGCGTCGGGTTGATGACGATGATGCCGAGGATCGGGTCGCGGTTGTCGGTGCCGTCCAACTGGTAGCCGGTGCCGCTGAAGGTCTGGCCATTCACGACGGTCTGCGCCGAGCCCTGCGGGTTCTCGCTCGCGGCGTGGCCCCACGACTGCTGCTGGGTGCCCGGCGTGAGCAGCAGGAACTTGGTGAAGTTGCGGTCGAGGATGGGCAGCTCGGTGACCTGGCGCTGGTCGAAGGTGGTGGCGACGTCGGCGCGGTCGGTCTTCAGCAGCTGGCCTTCTCCGCCGACGACCGTGATGGTGTCGGTGGCGCCGGGCGCGAGCTTGAGGTCTACCTTCGTCTGCGTGTCGACGCTGACGCGGATGCCCTTGGCGAGCGCGGCGTTGAAGCCGGAAAGCTCGGCCTTCACTTCGTAGGTTCCCGGGAGGAGACGATCCTTGGTGTAGTTCCCCGATCCGTTCGTGACCACCGTGTCTGAAGTGTTGCGCTCGACGCTCGTCACCGTGACGTTCACGCCGGGCATCACCGCGCCGGTGCTGTCGACGACGTTGCCGGCGACGCTGCCGTAGACAGCCTGCGCGCGGGCAGATCGCGCCGGACATCAGCAGCAGCGACACGGCCCACGCTGCAACCACCCCGAGCCGGGCAGTGCGGGCAATCGAAACACTCATGGGTAACCTCTAACGTTTGAGTTAAGGCGTAACCGCTGTAAAAAACTGTTTCCTGTCCGAATTATTGGTCAATTGCTCGATCCTTGCAAGCGGTTTTGTCACTTTCCTGTGAAAAGTGCGAGGCTTGGCCCCGGAGGCACAAAAGTTAATGACACCAGTGGGATGGGCCCTGGCGGCCATGCTGTCGGGTACCCCCGGCGATCTCGTCCGCACGGGGGACGTCCGGCAGGCGTCCTTTTTCGACGTCGTGGGCCGGCGCTCGGCGGCTGTGGGATACGAGGGACGTGGCTTCGAGGTCTGGGTGCCTCCCCTGCAGGTGGCAAGCGACGTGCGGCTGAGCTTCAAGCTGCGCGGCTACCCGCTCGACATCGACGGCGCCACCGCGGCCACCGGCGTCACGGTCCGCCCCGAATCGACCACCTTTACGTATACCCACGCCGCGTTCACGGTGCGCCAGACCCTCTGGGCGCCCATCGACGAACCGGCGGTGGTGATGCGTCTCGAGGTGGAGAGCGTCCTGCCGCTGACCATCTACGGCTCGTTCCGGCCGCGCCTCAAGCTCATGTGGCCCGCGGGCCTGATGACGAACAACGTCGAGTGGAAGGACGACGCGCACGTCTACGTGCTGAGCGAAGAGGCGAAGCAGTACGCCGCCGTCCTCGGCGGCCCGCTCGTCCGGGACCTCTCGGTGATGCCCTACCAGGAGGAGCCGCGCGACGTGCCGGTGCGCTTCGAGATCGAGCCGCCCGAGGGCGCAACCTCCTACTCCACCTGGGTGCTGTTCAGCGCCGCGGTGGGCACAGCCAAGGAAGCGCAGGCGGCCCACAACCGCATCGCCGCTGCGCTCCCCGAGTCTTACAAGAAGACCGTCGAGCACTTCCAGGCGCTCACCGGCGGGCGCGTCTGCGGTCGAAACGCCCGATGCGCGCATCGACGAGGCGTTCGCGTGGGCCAAGGTCGGCCTCGACAAGGGCATCATGACGAACCCGACGCTCGGAACTGGTCTCGTCGCCGGGTTCCGAACCGCGGGCGACAGCGAGCGGCCGGGCTTCGCGTGGTTCTTCGGACGCGATGCGCTGTGGAGCAGCTTCGCGCTGTCTTCGACCGGCGACTTCGCGAACGTCCGCACGGCGCTCGACTTTCTCGCGAAGTACCAGAGGAAGGACGGCAAGATCCCGCACGAGATTTCGCAGTCGGCGGCGCTCATTCCCTGGTTCAGCGGCTATAAGTACCCGTGGAACGCCACCGATGCGACGCCGCTCTTCGTGATCGCACACGCCGACCTCTATCGCGCCACCGGCGACGCGGCCTACCTGAAGGAATCGTGGGACGGGATCGCGCGGGCCTGGCGCTACGCGGCCGCGAGCGACCTCGACCACAACGGCCTCATCGACAACTCGAAATCGGGCCACGGCTGGGTCGAGGGCGGTGCTCTCTATCCGCCGCACGAAGAGTTCTACCTGCAAGGCCTCTGGATCGAGGCGTGCAGCGCGATGGCAGAGCTGGCCGCTGTAGCGGGCGACGCGCCGGCCGCGAAGCTCGCGAAGGACGCCGGCGCGCGTGCCGCGGCGGCGGCCGAAAAAATTTACTGGCTGCCCGAGCGCGGCTTCTACGCGTTTGCCACCATGCAGCCGCCCGAGGAGCCGCGCAAGGCCGACCCCGGGCCGAACCGGGAACGCATCGCGAAGCGCATGGCGCAGCTCGACAAGGCGGCGATCGTCGATGAAGACACCGTGCTGCCGGCGGTGCCGCTGTGGTTCGGACGTGCGCAGGACGAACGCGCGCAGTCGCAGGTCGACCACCTCGGCGCCGCGGCAATGGCCGCCGACTGGGGCCAGCGCATCATCGCGAACGACAGCGAACTCTATGACCCGATTTCATACCATTACGGCTCGGTGTGGCCGCTCTTCACCGGCTGGACTGCGATGGGCGCCTACCGCTACGGCCGCCCGCACGTTGCCTTCCAGTCGTTGATGGCGAACGTGCTGCTCGACGCGCCTGGCGCGCGCGGCTCGGTGACCGAACTGCTCTCGGGCGACTTCATGTATCCCTTCGGCCGCTCGTCGCCGCACCAGGTCTGGTCGGAGGCCATGGTGCTGACGCCGATCGTGCGCGGCTTGTTCGGCCTCGAGCTTTCGCAAGGCGGCAAGGCGCTGCGCATCGCGCCGCAGTTGCCGGCAACGTGGGAGCACGCGGCGGTACGCCGGATTCCGGCGGCGGGCGGCGCCGTCGACCTGGTGTTCGAGCGCGCGCCCGGCAGGTTCACGGTCGCTGCGTCACGCTCGGGCGCCGCTCCGTTACGCCTGCTCCTCTCCCCCGCCTTCCCGCAGGATGCGCGGGTCGCGCGCGTCACGGCCGCCGGCAAGGAGCTGCCGTTCACGCTCGAGCGTCGCGGCGACCGCCAGTTCGTGAAAGCCGAAGTGGACGGCCTGGACGACGCCGGCGATGGACGTCGTCTTCGAGGTGGACGGCGGCAGCGACGTCGCCACCGCGTTCGCGGACCTGCGCAGCGGCGAACGCAGCAGCGGCATTCGCATCCTGCGCTCGAGCGCGAGCCCTGATCGGCTGGCTCTGCTCGTCGAAGGACGCGCCGGCCAGACCTACGATCTCGCGCTGCGCACTGCGAAGCAGCCGGTTGCAGCCGACCGCACCGCGCTGGCGCCGGACGGGCCCGGGACCTACCGGCTGACCGTGTCGTTCACCGGCAGCGGCGCCGGGTACGTGCGCCGCGACCTCGTCATCCAGCTGCGCTGACGCGCGGCTAGAACGGCTTCTCCGCCGCGAGGTGCTCCGCCGGCTCGGCGGCGCCGCCGCGCTGCGCCTCGGCGAGCCGCTGGTACGGCACCAGCAGCAGCGCGAGCAGCGCCATCGGCACGAGCGGGAAGTAGTACGCGTCGTGGGTGTTGAACTGGCGCGAGATGAAGCCGACGATCAGCGAGCCGGTGGTGCCGCCGAGCGCCGAGAACACGATGATGAGGCCGGCCATCGCCGCGTGCCGCGGCTTCTGCAGCCGGCTCAGGACGATCGACACGATGGTCGGGTAGATCGGCCCGATGAAGAAACCGATGCAGGAGAACACCACGGCGAGCGCCGGCACCGACACCTGGCCGGCGGCGGGTGCCGCGGCGCGGGTCGCGAGCAGTACCCCGCCGAGTAGCGCCATGCCCGAGACGAGCAGCGTGCACTGCACCGGGAGCCACGACAGGCGCCGCGCGAGATAGCCGTTCACGAAGCGGCTGAGCGCGATGGAACCGGCGTAGAGGCTGAGGAGGCCGGCGGCGGCGGCGGGCGCCAGGCCGAAGACGCGCTCGTGGAAGGTGGGCAGCCAGGTGCCGACGCTCTGCTCGATCATCACATAGAGCCAGGCGCACAGCACGAACACCCACACCATCGGCAGCGACAGCAGGCGCAGCATCTCGACGAATCCGGCCTGCTCGGGATGCGAGCCGACCTCGCTCTCGTCGAGCTGCGTCGTCAGGAGCAGCAGGAATGCGCAGACCGCCAGGGCGGCAATGCCCCAGTAGGTCACGCGCCAGTTGGCGCCGCTCGCGAGCGCGTAGGAGAAGCACAGCGGCCCGGCGAGGGCGCCCACCTGGAAGATGCCCTCGAGGATGTTCATCAGGCTCGTGTGTTCCTTCTGCCCGTTCGTGATGAGCCCGACGGTCGCGTAGACGGCGCCCTTCATCATCGCGAAGCTCACGCCGATCGTCATGTAGAGGGCCGGCACCACCCAGAAGGCGGGCACCGTTGCGACCATGACGCTCGCGGCCGCCACCGCCAGGAGGCCGCCGAGCATCGAGCGGCGGTAGCCGAGGCGCGGCAGGTACGAGGCGAACAGGAAGGACGCGCCCGCGATCGACAGGTCCTTGAAGGCTTCGAGGCTCGAGGCCACGGCTTCGGAGACGGCGTAGTCGTCGATGACGCGCTTGATGACGATGCCGACGGTGTTGAGCAGCACCGCGAACACCACGAAGTTGAGCGCGATCGAGGCGCGCACCCGCCAGTTCGCCAAGAGCTACTCCCCTTTCGCGGCGGCGCGTCCCTCGCCTTCGACCAGGGTGACGACGCGGTTCGCCGCTTGCGGGCCGAATTCTTCCACGAGTCCGCTCGGCCAACGCACCTCGACCCGATCCGCCTGCTTCGCGTCGCCCAGGCCGTAGTGCAGCCGGAAGTCGTTCACGGAGTAGTAGCTCGACTGGCTGAGCAGCGCCTGCGCCTGGCTGCGGCCGCCAGCGGTAACGATGAGAGTGGCGCCGAGCGCGGAGCGGTTCGAACGCGTGCCGCGCAGGCGGAACGCAAGCCACGCGCGTGCCGGCGCCAGGTCGTTGCGCAGCAGCGACGGCGGCTCGTTCATGTTCATGACCAGCACGTCCACGTCGCCGTCGTTGTCGTAGTCGCCGAAGGCGGCGCCGCGGCTCGAGTGCGCCGCCGTCGCGCCGGGACCGCTCAGCGCGCTGACGTCACGAAAGGTGCCGCCGCCGAGGTTCGCGAACACGATGCGCGGGCTGCGGTGCGGATATTGCGGCAGGTGCTGCTCGATCTCCGGATAGACGTTGCCGGTGACATAGAAGATGTCGGGCAGCCCGTCGTTGTCGAGGTCGGGCAGGCCGCCTCCCCATTCGACGTAGCGGTTCTGCGCCGCAAGACCGGAGACGCTCGCCACGTCCTCGAACAGGCCGCCGCCGGCGTTGCGGTAGAGCGCGGGGATGTCGTCGGCGAAGTGCATCTTCAATATGTCGAGCCGGGAGTCCGCGTCGTAGTCGCCGACCGCGAGGCCCATGCCGGCCTGCGCGTTGCCGTACTCGCTGAACGCCGCGCCGCTCGCGATGGCGCGGTCGGTGAAGGTGCCGTCGCGGTTGTTGCGATAGAGGATGGCGGCGGTGGTGTCGCAGGCGACGTAGAGGTCCACCCAGCCGTCGCCGTCGAAGTCGGCGGCCGCAACGGTCATCGCGTAGCGCTCCTTCGCCGCCGCGATGCCCGACCGCTCGGAGACGTCTCGAAAGGTGCCGTCCGGCTCCTGATGGAACAGCTGTTGCGTCTCGAACGGCAGGCCCTTCGGTCCGCAATTGACGGCAATGCCTTTCCACAGGCAGTTCGCCCCGTGGCCCTTTTCGGCGGCGGTTGCGAGGTCGAACTTCAGGTAGTTCGAGACGAACAGGTCGAGGCGGCCGTCGCGGTCGTAGTCGATGAAGCTGCAGCCACTGCCCCAGCGGGTTGCGTTCGACGCGAGGCCGCTCTGCGCGGTCGCGTCGGTGAAGCTGCCGGCGCCGGCATTGCGGAACAGACGGTTCTGGCCGTACGCCGTGAGGTACAGGTCGGTGCGGCCGTCGTTGTCGTAGTCGCCGGCGCAGGCGCTCGACGCCCAGCCAGACGTGCCCAGCCCGGAACGCGCGGTGATGTCCTCGAAGCGGCCGCTGCCGCGGTTGCGATAGAGGCGCGTCACCGGCGCGTCGGCGGCGCTCCACGAGGCGAGCGCGCGCGTGCCCGGCTGGAGGCGCGCGCCGTTCATCACCAGCGCGTCGATGAAGCCGTCGTCGTCGACGTCGAGCCAGGCGACGCCCGTGCCATTCGTCTCGATGATGAAGCGCTTCTCGGTTTCGCCGCCGTAGATCACCGGCCGCGTGAAGCCCGCGGCCTGCGCCACGTCCACGAAACGCACGAGCCAGCCCGGCGCGGCGTCGGCGCGGGCGGCGGAGCGGGCGCCGGCGGCTGCCAGCAGCGCGGCGCCGGCGAGGACGAACACCGGCCTCACTGGCGTCACTGGCGGTTCCCCGGTTCGGGCAACGCGCTCGCGGCGGCGAACTCGCGCGCCGCCTCGTCTTCCCTGCCGAGCCGCTGCAGCGCCTGCGCCAGCAGGTAGTGCGCCGCGCGGTTGTTCGGGTCGAGCCCGGTCGCCTTGCGCAGGTTGCCTTCCGCGGCGGCCAGGTCGCCGGTGCGCAGGTACGCGCGGCCGAGCAGGATGTAGGGGCCGCTGTAGTCCGGGTTGATCCAGGTGGAGCGCAGCAGCACCGCAAGCGCCTCCTTCGTCCTGCCCTGTCGCAGGTGCGCGTCGCCCAGCCGGTCCATCGCGAGCGCGTTTGCGGGGTTGAGGGCGAGTTCCTGCTGTAGCAGCGTCACCGCTTCGTCGAGGCGGCCGCGGAAGAGAGCGGACTGCCCCAGCAGGAAGTGCGCCTGCGGCAGCTTCGGGTCGAGCTGCACCGCGCGCTTCAGTTCGGCGTCGCCCGCGTCCTCGAAGCCGGCGCGGATCATCATTTGCGCGGTGACGAGCGACGCGGCGGCGGAATCGGCAGCGACCCCGAATGCCTTCGCCCAGGCGCCGCGCGCTTTGCTGGAGTCGTTCGCCTGCACGTAGGCGATGCCGAGCGCGTAGGCAGTGTCGGTGCTTTGCGGAAACGCGCGCTGCGTCTCCTCGAGATACGGGATCGCCTCGCCGATGCGACCGCTGACGTAGAGCGCGAGGCCGAGCACCTGCACGGCCTCGGGGCGCTCGCTTGCCGAAGGTCCGAGTGCCGCGACCGCCGGGCGCAGCACCTCGATTGCCGCGCGCGGGTCGTCCGCATGGAAGAGGGCGATGCCGAGGAGCACCTGCGCCGCGGGATCGGTGCCGCCTTGCGCGCGCAACAGCGCGACGGCCTCCTTCGCGTGTCCTGCGTCGATCAGGGCGCGCGCGTCTTGCGGCTTCGTCTCAGCCTGAACTTGCGCAAGGCCCAGCCCGCCGGCCACTGCAACCGCGAACAGGAGCATGCTCATCGCGGTTTCTGCCCGCTGGCTTCGCCTGCTTGCCTTCAACAAGTTCGATGAAGCGATCGACCTTGAGGCCGGACCAAGACTCTTCGCCACCCGCCGGCCAGCGCACCGTGACCTTGTCGACCCGTTCCGCCCTGCCGAGGCCGAAGTGCACGCGCAGGTCGTTCTGCGAGATATAGCTGCCGGCGCCGCGCACTTCCTCCACCAGGCGCAGTTCGCCCGCCGCGAGCGTGACGCGCGCGCCGATGGCGTCCCGGTTCGAGCGCTTGCCGACGAGCCGCAACGTTATCCAGTGGTTCGACGGGTCGGCACGGAGCCTGTAGAGGTCGGGCGTGTCGTGAACGTTGTTCACCAGCACGTCCACCGAGCCGTCGTTGTCGAAGTCGCCAAAGGCCGCGCCGCGTGCCGCCTTCGGCTCGGTCATCGCCGCACCGAGCGCTTCGGTGATGTCCTCGAAGCGGCCGTTCTGCAGGTTGCGGTACACGACCTTGCGCTGCTGGTACGCGGCCTCGGTCGCGAGCTTGTGCACCTCGGGATAGACGTGGCCGTTCGCCAGGAACAAGTCGAGCCACGAGTCGTTGTCGAGGTCGATGAAGCCGGCGCCCCAGCCGAGCCAGCGGGTATTGCGGCCGAGCCCGGCGGCGAAGGTGCGGTCTTCGCACGAGCCGCGGCCGGTGTTGCGGTAGAGCGAGGTGGTGTCGCCGGCGAAGTTGGTCTTGACGATGTCCATGGCGCCGTCGTGATCGTAGTCGCCGATGGCGAGGCCCATGCCGGCCTGCGGCTTGCCGTCCTGACTGTAACCGCAGCCGGCGGAGACGCCGACGTCTGTGAAGGTGCCGTCGTGGTTGTTGCGGTACAGGGCGCTCGGGTTGCTGTCGTTGGCGACATAGGCGTCGCTCCAACCGTCGTCGTCGAAGTCGAAGCTGACAGCGCCGAGGCCGTAGGTGCCATTGGCTCTCGTGATGCCGCTGCGTTCGGAGACGTCCTCGAAGCGCAGCCCGCCGAGGTTGTGGTACAGGATGTTCTTGCCGCCGCGCAGTCCCGGCGGACCGCAAGCCACGGGAATGCCCTTGTAACGGCACAGGCCACTCTCCGGAGTCGGCGCGGTCTTGAGGTCGAGGTCGATGTAGTTCGCGACGATGAGGTCGAGGCGGCCGTCGCGGTCGTAGTCGAAAAAGGCGCAGCCGGTGCTCCAGCGGTCGGCCGGGTCGCGCGTGCCCGACGCCGCGCTGATGTCCTCGAACGTGCCGTTGCCCTTGTTGCGATACAGGCGGTTGCGGCCGAAGTAGGTCACGAACAGGTCTTCGTAGCCGTCGTTGTCGATGTCGCCCGCGCACACGCCCTGGCCCCAGCCGCTCGCACCCAGGCCAGAGGCCTGAGTGACGTCGGTGAAGGTGCCGTCGCCGCGATTGCGATAGAGGTGGTTGATCGGCTCTTCGCCCTTCGGGAAGCCCGCGAGCGTCGAGCCGTTCACCAGGAACACGTCGAGGTTGCCGTCGTTGTCGTAATCGATGAAGCCGGCGCCGCAGCCGGTGGTCTCGAGGAGGTAGCGGTTCTCTTCCTTGCCGCCGAAAACCGTGACCGCGGCGAGTCCAGCTTCCTTTGCCACGTTCGTGAAGCCGAACTGCAGCGGCGGCGTGGACGCCGCCTGCGCAGCTGCGAGCGTGAGCGCCGCTGCCGCGAGCAGCTTCATGAGGTGCGCCCTTTGCGGCCGTAATAGGGAGCGAGGCGGATGGCCTCGGTGCGCTCCGCGCGCGCGCCCGCGCTGTCGCCGCGCTTTTCGAGGAGCTCGGCCAGCCGCCAGTGTGCCTCGGCATTGTCGGGCATGAGCTGCAGCGTCTCGCGCAACCCCTCGATGGCGCCGCCGTCGTCGCCGGCCTTCGCCTTCGCCTCCGCCGCCGCAAACGCGAAGGCGGCCGCCTGCGCGTCGGACTTCTTCTTGTTGAGCTGGTCGGCCACGGCGAACGCGGCCCGCGCGCCCTCCGCGTCGTCGCGACCCTTCAGGATCTGTCCAAGCAGCAATTGCGCTTCTGCCATCCGCGGCGCGAGACGCACGGCCTCGCGCACTTCGGAGAGCGCCTCGTCGTTCTCACCTTGCTGCACCAGCACCGTTGCCAGCATCGAGTGCGCCTCGGCGTAGTCGGGACGCACCACGGTGGCGGCGCGGAACGACGTCGCCGCTTCCTCGGCGCGTCCCGTCTGCCAGTAGATGACGCCGAGCGTGTACGGCGCGTCGGGCAGCGTCGGGTCGAGGGCTACGGCGCGCTTCAGTTCGGTTTCGGCCGGGCCGAAGTCATCCTTCTGCTTCAGCGCCATGCCGAGGTTGTAGGCCGCCACCGCGTTCGACGGTGCGCGCTGCGCGAGGTCGCGGTAGAGGTTGACGGCTGCTTCGAGTTCGCCCTTCTGCAGCAGGGCGGTGCCGAGGTTCACGCGCGCCGTGACATCGTCGTCGTGGTCCTCGAGCCAGGCTTTCAGCAGCACCATGGCTTCGTCGGCGGCGCCTTTCTCGATGAGCGCGATGCTGAGCGCGCTGGTGATCTCGGCGGAGTCCGGCTGCAGCTCGCGCGCCGCGCGCAGCTCCTCGACTGCGCCGGTGCGGTCGCCCATCTCCTGGAGCAAGAGCCCGAGCTGCAGCCGCGCGAGGCCGAGCGCCGGGTCGAGCTCGACGGCGCGGTCCAGCTCGCGCAGAGCGTCGGCCGGATGGCCGAGCTTGCGGTGCACCAGGCCGAGGTAGTAGCGGCTTTCCGCATGCGCGTCGCGCAGGGCTACGGCGCGCGCGAGCGGCCCGAGCGCGCCGGCGGAGTCGCCGGTCCACCAGAGCGTGGCGCCGAGGTGGTACTGCGCGTCGAACAGCTTCGCGTCGAGCGCCACGGCCTCGCGAAACTGCTGCAGCGCCTCGCCGGTACGGCCCTGCTGGCCGCGCACGAAGCCGAGCCGGTCGTGCGCGGGCGCGAACTTCGCATCGAGCGCGATCGACTTCGCGAATGCGGCCGCCGCTTCGTCGAGGCTGCGGCGCGCCTCGAACACCAGGCCGAGGATGTAGGGCGGCTGCGCATTCCGCGGCTCGAGCCGGGCCGCCGATTCCAGCTGCTGCTGCGCGTCGTCATAACGGCCGGCCTGGTAGAGCGTGAGGCCCGCGGCTATGGCGTGCTGCGCCGTCTGCGCGCGTGCGGGTTTGGCGGCGGCGGGCTTGGCGGCGGCAGGCCCGGCAGGCTGCGCCGGCCGCGCGGCCATGGCCTTCGGGGTGCTGCCCGGCGCGAGCGCAACGGCCAGTGTGGCGAGGGCGAGAGCGGCGCCACGGGCGGGCCGCGGGCGGAGGAACATGCTGTTCGATGTTAGTTGAAGTGTTATGTTCGCGCGGTGGGATTGGGGCGCAAGCTGAAGATGGTGGGCCTCGGCATCGCGGCAGTGGCTGCCCTGGGCGCGGCCTCGTTCTACGGCTACATGCAGCTGGTCAAGGCCGGCTACATCAAGTACAACAAGTACGACAAGCGCTCGCGCGGCGAGCTGCAGGTCGGCAGCCAGGTGCCCGACCTCGAGGTCGCGATGTACGACGGCAGCAAGGGACGGCTCTCCGACCTGTGGAACCGCCCGGTGATGCTGGTGTTCGGCAGCTGCACCTGACCGCCGTTCCGCAAGAAGATCGTGGATCTTCATCGCATTTACGACAAGTACAAGGACCGGGCGGAATTCCTCACCGTCTACATTTCCGAGGCCCACCCGAACGACGAGTGGCAGATGGACTCGAACCGCAAGGAGCAGTTCGTCTACGACCAGCCGAAGAACTTCGAGGCGCGCCGCGAGCTCGCGAAGGTGTTGGTGGACCGCCTGCAGTACCGCATCCCGGTCGCCATCGACAGCATCGACAACCGCGCCGAGTCGCTGTTCGGCGCCTGGCCCGAACGCATCTACGTGCTGGAACCGGGCGGCCGCATCGCCTTCAAGGGAGAAATGGGCCCGTTCGGCTTCCACCCCGACGAAGGCGAAAAGGCACTGGCAGCTGTCCTCGCCAAACAGTAAGCCTTCATTTCCTGAGTGTTGACTGAAGGCTGAGTATTGACTGAAGCCTAGGGGTTGACTGAAGCCACGAGGATTACTCAGTCACTCCTCGGGCAGCAGCCAACGACACGCTGCCCTCGTCGGGCTACCCTCATCGAGCGTTACTCCAATTCATGAGCAAAGTCAGCGGGGCGGTATCGAGCTGGTCGGCGGTGTTGATCAGGAAACGGCGGCCGTCGGCGGAAACGACGTACTGCTGGCGGTGGATCGGGGCGAACGGAACGATCACGGGCGCGACGAAGAGCGGCACCGGCGTGCCCACCGCCGCGGCGAGGTTGGCTTCCTCGCGAATCGCCACCGCCATCAGGTGCTTGTCGGGCGCCACGTAGAAGACCTCCTTGCCATCGGCCCGCCAACGGACCTGAGTGCCACCGCCCACGGAGACCTTGTGTCTCGAACCGGGACGCGGGAACGACTGAAGGTAGATCTCGGCATGGCCGAGCTCGTCGGATTCGAAGGCCACGAAACGGCCGTCCGGAGAAAACTGGGCATCGCGCTCGTTGTACTGCGTGCTGGCAACCCGAACCTTGTCCTGGTCTGCCACGGACCACGCCCACAGGTCGAACGTCGCCGTCGCCGGATCGATCTCCTTGTACAGCACGAACCGCCCATCGCGCGACCAGTCGGTTGCAATCCTGACGACACCACGGTCGTCCATGAGCGGCTGGTCGGCGGCCGAACCATCCAGCCGCTTGACCGTCAAGCCCCGCTGAGGAGTGTTGTAGACGAGTCTGCTGCCGTCCGCGGACCAGACTGGCATCGCGTCGACGCCGGGATCGACCGTAAGCCGGTCGAACGTGTTGCGCTCCAGGTCGAGCGTGTAGATGTCGGTGTTCTGGCGCTCGGTCGCCTGCACGGCGACGCGCTTGCCGTCCAGGGACAGGGCCGGGTTGTTGACGTACGGCGGCGCCTGCTCGCCACTCGCGACTCCCAGCTCCTTCCCCGAACGGTCGAACCAGATGAGCCGGCGGCGGCGCACCTGCGCTTCGCCGGGACGATAGGCGATCGAACCCGCCGCGGACACGGACAGGCCGACCGAGACGCCGTCGATGACCACGCGGTCCGCGACCTGTTTCATCGTGCCGCTCAGCGTCCGCGATGCCGGGTCGAACGCCTGCGCCAGCAGAGAGCGCTCCTGCACGAACAGCAGGTGTCCCGCGGTGTAGCGGGCCGGCCCATCGGCAGCCGTCAAGCGGCGGCTTTCGGCGCCGTCGAGTGAGCCGACATAGACCCCCGGTTCCGCGTCGCCGCCTGCTGGCACGTAGAAGAGGAAGTGCCGGCCATCCGGCAGGAATTGCGGGAAGCGCGTGAGCCGGCCCGCGGTTCCGAGGACGATTTCCTTCCGCTCTCCACCCGCTGCCGGGATCTGAAACATCCCGGCGTTGTCGACCGGCACGTAGAGGATGGTGCCATCCTGATTCCACGTTCCGCCCCCCGGCGTCAGCGTATGGGCGATCGCAACTGGTGTTCCGCCGTCGAGGTTGAGCACCATGAGCCTGCTGGCGGTGAAGAAGCCGACGGAGCGGCCATCGGGCGACCAGAACGGGTGAAGCGCATCCTGAGCACCTGGAAGCGGACGCGTGGCGCCGGTGTCGAGCGAGCGCAGGAAAAGCTGCCGCCCCTCCTGCTCGCTGCCGCTGAATACGAGCGCGCGGCCATCCGGCGACAAGGCGAAGGAAGTCGGCGCGAACGTTCCGGGAGTGTCGATATCCACGAAAGAGGCCCGGGCCGACATCGAACCCGGACGCGCCAGGCGTTGCGACGCGAACCCGGCGCCCAGAGCGACGGCGACGAGCGCGGCACCCCATGCCACGCGCTCAGGGCGCGTCACCCTCTTCGCGCGCTCGGGCGACAGCGGCTCTCCCCGCATGGCATCGTCCAGGTCCAGCCTCGCATCGGCGATGTCCTGCTGCCGCTGCCGCAGGTTCTTCTCGAGGCAGCGGCGCAGGAGTCGTTCGATGCCGGCCGGCAGCGCGGGCAGCGCCGACCACGCGGGCTCGCTCTTCAGGACCTCGGCGATCGCGTCAGAGGCATTTTCACCCGCGAACGGCCGCCGGCCGGCGAGCATCTCGAACAAGACGACGCCGAACGACCAGATGTCGGCGCGTCGATCGACGCTCTCGCCGCGCGCCTGTTCCGGCGCCATGTAGGCCGCGGTCCCCAGCACGACTCCGGCGCGCGTGTCGTACCGGGTGAGCGTCGCCGCGGCCGGCTCGCCCCCGCCCGGGGTGCCTTCGAGGGCCTTCGCGAGCCCGAAATCCAGCACCTTGACGGTGCCGTCCTGGCGCACCTTGATGTTGGCGGGCTTCAGGTCGCGGTGGACGATGCCCCGCGCGTGCGCCGCTTCCAGGGCCTCGGCCACCGCGCGCGCGATCGCGAGCGCCGGCTCGAGGGCGATTGCACCGCGGGCCAGGCGCTCGGCAAGCGTCTCCCCCGCGACCAGCTCCATGACCACGGCACGGATGCCGCCGTCGTTCTCGAGGCCGTAGACGCGGGCGATGTTCGGGTGATCGAGCGCTGCCAGGACGCGTGCCTCGCGTTCGAGCCGGGCCACGCGGTCGCTGTCCGCGGCGAAGGCGTCGGGCAGCACCTTGATCGCGACCTCGCGCTCCAGCCTGGTGTCGCGCGCGCGATACACCTCGCCCATGGCGCCTGCTCCGACAGCCGCGAGGATCTCGTAGGCGCCGATGCGCGAGCCGGCGGGATGCGGCATGCGACGGCGATTCTAAGCCTGCGTCATGACTGCGTTGACTGAAGCCTGGGGTCGACTGAAGCCCAGGGTTGACTGAAGCCCAGGGTTGACTGAAGCCTAGGGTTGACTGAAGCCACGAGGCTTGACTCAGTCACTCTTCGGGCCCTGCCAACGACACGGGGCCCTCATCGGGTGTCACTCTTCGGGCCCTGCCAACGACAAGAGGGCCTCATCGGGCGCTAGTAAGCTCGAGTCACCGCAACGCCGGTGTAGTAGTGCTTCAGGATTTGCGACGCGGACGCGCCGCCGCGGGCCATGCCGAAGGCGCCGACCTGGCACAGGCCGACGCCGTGGCCCCAGCCCTTGCCGGTGAAGACGAAGGACACCGAGCCTTCGGGGGTGCGCTCCTCGTCGAGCACGAACAGGTTCTCGCGCAGGCCGAGGGCGAAGCGGATACGCAGGCCGCGCAGCGTGACGTCGCCGGCGTCGCCGCGCACCAGCAGCGATACGACGCGGCCGGAGACGCCGATCTGCGTCGGTTCGATGTGCGTCACGCGGCCCACCTTGCCGTCGGCAGCGATCGCCTTCGCGACCTGCTCGGGCGAGAGGCGCACCTCCCACCGGTAGTACTTCGAGCTGCGGTCGGAGGCGTCGCCCAGCAGGTTCTGGTTCGCCTCGAGGAAGCGCACACTGTCGCCGCGCACCACCGCGGTGACGGCATCGCCAGGGGCGAGCGAAACCCGCGACGCGGCGATGGGGTCGCCGCCGAGGCGGCGGAAGAGCGGCACGCCGGCGGGCACCGCGTAGCTGTCGTCGCTGTCCGCGGACGCGCGCCGCAGCGACACGCGGCCGGCGGACGTGGCGCGGTACTCCGCGGTGACGAGCGCGGGCGCGCCCATCTTCTCCACCACACCCGCCAGCAGGCGCGCGAACTCGCCGCGGGTGATGCGCGAATCGCCGCGCAGCCGGTTGTCGCCGGCGGGACGCAGCACGCCTTCCTGGATGAGCTGCACCGCCGCCACCTGCTCGTCGGCGCTCAGCTCGTTCGAGTCCTCAAGATCCAGCAGGTAGCGCGAGTCGCCGGGAGCGACCAGGCGCCGCCGCTCCTGCCAGCAGGAGCGATCGACCACGTAGCGGAAGACGCGACCGCGACGCGCGGTGACCTCTTCGTCATCCGCGGCACAAGGCTTGCGGCCGGCCGCCGACACGGCTTGCGCGGTCCACTCGGCGACCTCGCGTGCAGTCGGCGGCGTGCGCGTGTATGCGGTGTCGGTGGCGCGCCCGGTGGAAACGCCGAGCGCCGCGAGCAGCGCCAGGTCGCGCACCGCCGCCGCGTCGTCGAGGTTCGCCACCACTGCGCGGCCGCGAATCAGGCCCTCGCCATCGGCCTTCTCCGGCGAACACGCGACCCCGCGCAGGTACGAGACCGGCACGCCGGCGAACACGTTCTCGTTGTTCTCGGTGTGGCCGCCGCAGGTCGAGGTGTAGAGCGAGTTGATCGGCTGGCCTTCGACCGTCGCCACCAGGCCGCGGGTCTCCTCGACCGCCTGGTCGCTCAGCGGGTCCTCCGTCGACTTGCCCTTGTAGACCTGGCAGGCCGGCGTGGCGCAGATGTCGTAGCCCTGCGCCTCGAACTGCCCCTTGTTGCGAATCGCGTAGGTGCGCGCGGCGATCGCCTGCGCCTTGTGCGCCTCGAGCTCAGGAAAGCCCTTCGGCGACAACTCGTTGGGGACGACGCCGCGCAGGTAGTCCTCGAGGCCGAGGACGTTGATGGCAGTGACGCCCTGCGCACCGAGCCTCACCTCAAAGGCGCCGCGGTACTCGGCGCCGTCGAGAGTCAGCGATTCTTCGGCCTGCGCCGGGATGACGCCGGCGCGGCTGGCGACGTCGCCGGTTTCGAGCAGGCGCACGCCGCGTGCGCCGCTCGGCGGCATGCCCTGCTGCAACACGAAGGTCGCTCGCGGCACGCGCCGCTCGACGCGGTTGCGGGTGCCGGGCACGATCAGCCAGACGGCGACGCCGCTATCGGCGGCCAGCGATGCGCGCTTCGCGTCCACCGCCACACCGACGCGGATCGACGGCTTGGGCACCAGCGGCTCGAGGTCGAAGCCGTCGACGGTGTGCGGCGGCGGCTGCGGACCGCGTCCCACCGAACGGCAGCTCGACGCGAGCGCGAAGGCGGCCAGCAGGACCGCTACGACCGTGGCAGTCCTGGAGCGGCCAAAGGTGCTGAGGATCGCCTTCACCATGCGAACCCCGTCAGCCCTGCCGCTCGGCGTTGTAGACGAACGAGATCTGCAGCACCAGCCGCCGCGACTTGAAGTCGGCCGGCAGCGGCAGCGGGCGGCTCGCGATCAGGGCGTTCTGCGCGGCGCGGTCGAGAGCCGCGACGCCGGAGGACTTGGCGAGGT
Source organism: uncultured Acidobacteriota bacterium (assembly GCA_963720545.1). GTDB lineage: Bacteria > Acidobacteriota > Vicinamibacteria > Fen-336 > Fen-336 > MFD01916-c6. The sequence continues at coordinate 407,295 of OY970399.1, forward strand.
TCGCGGCCGAGACGCGGCCGTCGCGCTCCACCACGAACTCGAAGTCGGCGTGCGTCCCGAACCCGAACATCGCCGACTGCGGCACGATCCAGTTGCGGTAGATCTCGCGGCGCAGGTGCTCCACCCAGTCGGTGAAGTCGGCGCCTTCCGGGTCGAAAAAGAGCGGCCCGATCTGCTTGCCGGTGCCGGTTGGCAGGCCCTGGCGGCCCAGGGCCTCGACGCGGCGTTCGGCCGAAGCCGCGATCGATTCGGATGGCGCCGTGAGCCGGGGCGGCGGCGTGGGGCCGGGGTCGCCGGCCGAAGGCAGCATCGGGCGGCCGAGGGCCGGCACCTTCTCGCCGGAAGCAGCGGTCTCGGCCGCGGAGGGCGTCGGCTGGGGCGACGCTCCTGCCTGGGCCTTGACCTCGGCAGTCGGCGGCTCCGGGGCCGGCGCCTGGCGGCGCAGCGTGTCGCCCTGGGCCATCAGCTTGCGCAACTCCTCATCACGTTTCAGCTCGAGGACCTTGGCCTTCTCCTTCGCCTGTGCGCCGACACTGATCCGGTCGCTTTGCGGTGGCGGTGTCGGCGGCGAGGACGGCGCCAGCCGCGGCTCAGGCTTCGGCGTCGGTGGCGGAGGTGCCAGCTGCCGCAGGACGGAGGCTGGCGGAGTCACCAGGCGCGCGACTTCGCGGTTGTCCTCGGCGGCCGTCGGCGGCGGTGTGCGTGCAGGCAGCAGCTGTTGGACCTCCATCAGGGACCCCACCAACATGATGTGGAAGATTGCCGAATAGAGGAAGATTTGACGCTGTAGGTTGTGTTTCACGCGACCGCCACATTCGACGGATCAGGCTAGCACGCCGTATGCGCGGGAAGGGCGTGAAAAGGTCCCTCCATGAAAACCTTAACCTTCTGTGAAGATTGGACTTAGCCAGACCGACAGAGTTTTACTGAGCGCCGCCCGCGGCGTGCCGCGTGATCGAGGCCACGATCCGCTCGCAGAGGTCCAGTGCCCGCCGCCCCGCCAGGCCCGCAACGAGAGGCTCGCTCCTCGTCCGAACCGAGTGGAGGAACGCCTGCAGCTGGCGCGTGAGCGGCTCCTCCTCCGGCGCCACCACCGTCGAGGCATCGATGCGGGGATTCTGCGGATCGGCCGAATCGATGAGCACCACCTGCGCTTCGCGCTTCACGAGGTCGGCCGAGACGTAGGTTCCAGGGGCGAAGACCCGGAACTTGCGGGTCTTGTCGAGTGAAACCCGGCTCGCTGTGAGGTTCGCGATGAGGCCGGAGCGGAAGCGCAGGCGGGCGCTGGCGATGTCGATCTTCGGGGTCAGCACGGCCACCCCGACCGCATCCACCTGCACCGCCTCCGAACCGTCGAGCGCCAGCACGATATCGAGGTCGTGGACCATGAGGTCGAGGATGACGTCGATGTCGAGGCTGCGGCCCGGAAAAGCGCCGAGGCGGTGCGCCTCGATGAAGCGCGGGCTTCCGGCATGCTGCTTCAGTACGTCCACCACCGGATTGAAACGTTCGACGTGACCCACCTGCAGGATGCGCGAGCCGGAAGCGGCAAGCGCGATGAGCTCGTCCGCCTCGGCCAGGGTCGACGTCATCGGCTTCTCGACCAGGACGTCCACTCCGGCGCGCAGCGCGGCGGCGGCCGCCTCGTGATGGCCGTTCGTCGGCACCGCAATGCTGACGGCATCCACCTCGGAAAGCATGTGCGCGAGGCTCGCGAACACGCGGGTCCCATGCCGCTCTGCGATCTCGGCCGCGCGGCCTGGGTCGGCGTCGCAGATGCCAGCGAGCGAGCAGCCCGCAAGCGTGGCGTAGACGCGTGCATGATGCTGGCCAAGCGAGCCGACGCCGACGACGCCGACGCGCACCGCTCTCTCAACCATGCGCTTCGTCCGCTATGCCCCAGATCGAGATGCCGCGGGTGTTCGCCGCCACCAGGAACTCGGGCTTGTCGATGATGAGCGTCTTGCCCGCTTCGATGCCGAGCACCGCGGCCTGCGCCTGGGCCAGCACCTCGAGCGTCGCCATGCCCACGACCGGCACGTCGAAGCGCGGGTCCTGCCGCGGCTTCGCCAGCTTGACGACGACGCAGCCGGCGCCGGCCAGCGACCCGGCGCGGCGCACGACCTCGTCGGTGCCCTCCATCGCCTCGACCGCCACCGCCGCCCGGTCCTTGACCACCACCGTCTGCCCCACGTCCACCGCGGTCAGCGCGCGTGCCAGCCCCAGCCCGTAGGCGAGGTCCTTCTGCTGGGCCGCGCTCGGCGCCGGGCCCGCCATGGCGCCCGGCGCGGCCATGAAGTCGGCAAGCAGCGACACCGACGACACCAGGCGGATGCCTTCCTTCGCCAGCGCGTCGGCGACACCGCCGATCAGGCTGTCGGTGTTCTGGAACGCGAGCCGCGCCAGCACCGCCATCAGCTTCAGGTCGGGCTTGATGTCGGAAAAGATCTTGCGGTGCTTCACCTGCCCGGCCATCACCGCTTCGCTGACGCCGGCGGCGTGGAAGGTGTCGATGCACTTGCCCAGCTGGCCGAGGCTCATCCAGTGGGCTTCGTCCGCCTCCGCCTCGATTTGCTCGGACGCCTCCTCGCGGATCGCGACCGCCACCACGCGGCGCCCGCGCCGGCGCGCCTCGCGCGCGATCAGCAGCGGAAAGCGCCCGTTCCCGGCGATCAGGCCGAGCGGCGCGCTCACGAAGGCGGCGCTTCCTGCGGCTGCTTCGCGCGCTTGCGCCGGCTGAGGATGACGCCGCGCTGCGACGCCTTCACGAATGCGAGCACGCGCAGCACCTCTTCGCCGTGGCCGTCTTCGGCCTCGAGGGCGGCGACCGCCGCCGAGAGGTGCGTGGCCTGCGCCGACAACAGGCGGAAGGCGCGGCGGATGGCCTTGATCGCCGCGGGACTGAAGCCGCGCCGCGACAGGCCGACGCTGTTGGGTCCGTAGAAATAGGCGCGGTTGCCGACCGTCTTCGAGTACGGCAGCACGTCGCGAGTGGCGATGGTCGCGCCGCCCATGAAGGCGTGGGTGCCGATGCGGCAGAACTGGTGCACCGCCGAGAACGCCGATACCGTCGCCCAGTCCTCCACCAGCACGTGCCCGCCGAGCGTCGCGTTGTTGCCGAGGATGGTGTTGTCGCCCACCTGGCAGTCGTGCGCGATGTGCGCGTAGTTCATGATGTGGTTGCCGCTGCCGATGCGCGTCACCGAGCCGCCCTGCGCGGTGCCGCGGTTGACGGTGACGAACTCGCGGAAGGTGTTGCGGTCGCCGATCTCGAGGCGGGTGGGCTCGCCCGCGTACTTCAGGTCCTGCGCCGGCTGGCCGATCGAGGCGTACGGAAAGACACGGTTGCCGGCGCCCATCTTCGTGGGACCGGCGATCACCGCATGGGATTCGACGATGGTGCCGGGGCCGAGCTCGACGTCCTTGCCGATGACCGCGTAGGGCCCGATGCGCACGCCGTGCCCGAGCACGGCGCCGGGCGCCACCTGCGCGGTCTCGTGGACGTCGGGCGGCCGCAGGTGCTGCACCTGCAGCAGCAGGCGTGCCTCGGCGACGCGCGCGTCGCCGGCGCGGATCTCGCCGCGCATGCGGCACAGGCTGCCGCGGCGGTGGATCAGCGACACCTCGAGACGCAGGCGATCGCCGGGCACCACGGGTCGGCGGAACTTGGCGTCGTCGATGCCCACCACGTGCACCTCGAGCGCGTGCGCGTCGTCCGCCTGCTCGAGCAGCCAGATGCCGGCGGCCTGCGCCAGGCTCTCGAGCAGCAGCACGCCGGGCATCACCGGCGCACCGGGAAAGTGCCCCTCGAAGAACTCCTCCGCGGCGGTCACCGTCTTCGATGCCACGAGCCGCGCCTTCGGGTCGTACTCCAGGATCCGGTCGACCAGGATGAACGGGTACTGGCTGGGGATGCGGCGGATCAGCGTGCCGATGTCGATCGGCAGCTTCGCCGGCGCGTCGGGCGCGGGCGCTGCGGGTACCTGGAGGCTCATGAAGAAGCGGCCGCCCCGGTTCTTGCGTCGAGCCGGGGCGGGACCCGCGCCTACTGCTTCGGCGTCGGGGTTGGCGTTGGCTTGGGCGCCGCCGGGCCGGCCGGCTTGGGCGCCGCGGCCGGCGCGCCGGCTGCCGGGGAAGCGGCGGCCGGTGCGGGTGCCGCCGCGGCGGCAGGAGCCGCCGGCGCCATCGCGTCGGCCTTCGCCACCACCTCGGCGGAGATGTCGTAGGTCTTGTTGAACATCAGCGCCACCTGGTTGTCGATGATGATGTCGATGCCCTTGTCCTTGGCCACCGCGTCGATCACCGGCTTCAGCTTGCCCTGGAAGTCGGCCTGCAGCGTTGCCGCCTGGCCCTGCGCGCGCTCGCGCAGCCGCTGCAGCTCGCCCTGGCTGTCCTCGATGAAGGCCTGGCGGTCGCGGTTCTTCTTGACGATCTCCTGGCGCTTGCGCTCCTGCGCCTCGGGGCTCAGGGCCGTGCTCTGTTTGTCGAGCTCGTCCTGCAGGGTCTTGATCGAAGTGTCGATGCCTTCGAGCTCCTTCTGCTTGCCTTCGCCGCGGGCGTCGATGTCCTTGCGCAGCGCCTCGATCTGCGCCGCGTACGACTTGCCAAGCTTGCTTTCGGAGGAAACCCGGCCCATGTCGATGACGGCGATGCGCGGCGGCTTCGGGTCGGCCGCGGCGGCCGCGGTCTGCGCCTGCGCGTAAGGCGCCGATAACAGGGCCACTGCCGCAGCGGTGGTGAGCGACGAACGGAGCGACATTCTCATTTCCTCTCCTTAGAAGGTGGTGCCGATCGCGAACTTGAACACGGATTTCTTGGTCCCGCTCGGGTTGGTCACGGGATCGTACGCCAGGAACGAGGGCACGTTGGGATTGCGCGCGTAGATCAGCCGGAACGGCACGTTCAGCACCGGCATGATGAAGCGCAGCTCCGCGCCGTAGGATACCTGCAGCTGGCGCAGGTTGATGTTGAAGCTGTCGTCGAACACCTGGCCGGCATCGCCGAACAGCAGCAGGCGCAGCGGGCCGGCCACGTCGAAATAGTACTCGGCGTTGAACAGCAGCACCTTGTTGCCGCCCTCGGGGATGATCTCGTTCTTGTCGTTGCGCGACACCGGCCCGATGGTGCGGATGTCGTAGCCGCGCACCTGGTACTCGCCGCCGAGCCGCTGCAGGAAGCGCAGGTACGAGGTGAGCGTCGTCTGCCCTTCCGGCGAACGGTCGATGAGGTACGAGCCCTGCGCGCGCAGCCCGAGCGCCGTGCGCTTCCAGTGCGGGATGTAGACGATGCTCTCGAGCGTCGGCTGCATGTAGTCGAGCGTGCCGCCGAGCGGGCCGCCGGCGTAGGTGAAGGTGGCGGTGTGCTTCATGCCGCTGCGCGGCTGGTACGGGTTGTCGGTTGAGTTGTAGACGAAGGACGGCGAGAAGCGGCTCTCGCGGCGCTTGCCGGTGAAGATGCTCGGGTCGAACAGCAGGCCGCCGGTGCTCTGGCCGGTGCCCGTGCCCGCCGGCAGCGTCGCCTCGATGACCTGGTACGAATAGGTCGGGAAGATGCGTGACCAGCGGCCCACCGGGAAGCCGTTGGTCAGCGTGACCCCCTTGCGATCCTCGCTGTAGCCGCCGTAGATCGTGTAGTCGGTGTTGCTCGCGAACAGGTCGATGCCGGCGGTGATCGGCCGATCGAACAGGTACGGCTCGGTGATCGCGAACTGGTACGCCTTGGTACGGCCGCCGCGCTGCGCCGACAGCTGGAAGGTCTCGCCCGCGCCGAGGAAGTTGGAGGTGGAGAACGAGCTGTTGATGAAGGTGCCCTCGAGCCCGGAGACGCCGCCGCCGAACGTGAACTGGTTGCGGTTCTGCTCCTGCACCTTCATCTTGATGTCGAGCTTGTCCTCGCCGACGTCGCTCGGCAGCAGTTCGGGAGCGCCTTCCATCGGCTTGAAGTAGCCGAGCTGGTTGATGCGCCGGATCGAGAGCTTGAGCAGCTCGGTGTTGAAGACGTCGCCTTCGTTGAGGTACACCTCGCGGCGGATCACCTTGTCGCGGGTGGTGTCGTTGCCGCTGAAGCTGATGCGGCCGACGTAGTAGCGCTTGTCCTCGTCCATGTTGAGCGTGACGTTGACGATCTTCTTGGCGTCGTCGCGGTCGCGGTCGGTGCGCCCCTGCATCTGGAAGTAGCCCTGCGCGCCGTAGAACTCGCGGATTTTCTCGTAGCCCTTCTCGATGCGCGACTCGTTGTAGACGTCGCCCGGCTGCAGCTTGAACAGGCCGCGGATGCCTTCCTCCTTGAACACCGTGAGGCCGGCGATCTTGACCGCGCCGACGCGGTACTGCTCGCCTTCGCTGACCGGAATCTCGAGCTTCACATCCTTCTTCGGCTTCTTGCCTTCGCGGCCGCCGTAGTAGCTGATGACCGGGCGGCCGATGGTGGCAGCGACGTAGCCGCGGTTCAGGAAGTAGTTCTGCAGGCGGCCGTAGTCGCCTTCCTGGCCGGTCCACTTGTCTTCGGTGAAGGTGTTCTTGCCGCCGAGCCAGCTGAAGTTCCAGAAGCGCCGCTCGCGGATCTTCTTCATCGAGCCGCGCAGGTCGGAGTCGGAGAACACCTTGTTGCCGACGAAGTCGATCTGCTTGACCACCGCCTTGGCGCCGTCCTCGATGACGAACGACACCTGCCGTCCGGCGCCGCCCGAGAGCACGCTCGCCTGCGTCTTCACGGTGCCGAACGGACGGCCTTTTTCCATCAGCATTTCCTTGATGATTTCCTCGACGCGGCGGATGCGCGAGGGGTCGTAGAAGCTGTCGACGCGGATCGCGGCCTCGCGCTTCTTCAACTCGTCCTCGATCGTCGACTTGCTGAGCGCCTTGCTGCCGCGGAAATCCACGATCAGCACCCTGGGCCGCTCCTGCACGATGAAGGTGACGATCTTGCCGCCGGCGGTGCCGTTGACCGAGTCGATGCGGATGTTGTCGAAAAAGCCGGTGTCCCACAGGCGGCGGAAGTCGACGCGCAGCTGCTCTTCACTGTAGGTGGCGCCCACCTTGGTGGTGACGTAATAGAGGATGGTGTCGCGCTGCAGGAACTGGTTGCCGCGGATCTCGATGCGCTCGACGGCGGCCTCCTGCGCGGCGAGCGGCGGTGCCACCACGGCAACCGCGAGGCAGAGGGCGACGGCGAATTTCAGGATCATGCCGACAACTCTCCCCCGCGTCCCGACTGCCAGTACCAGAGCGCATCCTCGGAAACGCCGATCTCGACCGGCGCGCCCGGCACCACGGCGCCGCGGATGAAGGCCTCGGAGAGCGCGTCTTCCACGTGGCGCTGCAGCGCGCGGCGCAGCGGCCGCGCCCCGTACGAACGGTCCTTGAGCGTCTTGCGCAGCAGCCAGTCGATCGCCTCGTCGCGGATCTCGAGCACCAGGCCCTTGTCGGCGAGGCTGCGGTTGATCTCGCCGATCAGCAGCCGGGTGATGCGCGCGAGGTCGGCGTCCAGCAGCGCGTCGAACAGGATGATCTCGTCCAGGCGGTTGATGAACTCGGGGTTGAAGGTGCGTTTCACCTCGCTCATCACCAGCTCGCGGATGCGCTCCACGGTATGCGCGTGCTCCTCGGAGGCGAAGCCCATGGTGCCGCGCTTCTCGATGTAGCGCGCGCCGATGTTGGAGGTCATGATGATGAGCGTGTTCTTGAAGTCGATGCGGTTGCCGAGGCCGTCGGTGAGGTGGCCGTCCTCGAACACCTGCAGCAGCACGTTGAAGATGTCGGGGTGCGCCTTCTCGATCTCGTCGAGCAGCACCACCGAGTACGGGCTGCGCTTGACGCGCTCGGTCATCTGCCCGCCTTCTTCATAGCCGACGTAGCCGGGCGGCGAGCCGATCAGTTTGCTGACCGAGTGCTTCTCCATGAACTCCGACATGTCGAAGCGCACCAGCGCCCGGTCGCTGCCGAACAGCAGGCTGGCGAGGCCGCGCGCGACTTCGGTCTTGCCCACGCCGGTCGGGCCGAGGAACAGGAACGAGCCCACCGGACGGTTCGGGTTCTTGAGGCCGGCGCGCGCGCGGCGGATGGCGCGCGACACCGCGCTGATGGCGCCGTCCTGCGAGACGATGCGCTTGTGCAGCTCCTCTTCCATGCGCAGGAGCTTCGCCTGTTCCTCTTCCTGCACGGCGGTCACCGGGATGCCGGTCCAGCGCGCGACCACGTCCTCGATGTCGCCGCGGGTCACCTCGCGGTCGGGTGCCGCCGCCATGCCCCACTGCTCGCGCACGATCTGCAGGTTCTCGCGCTGCGCGAGGTCCTCGTCCTGGAAGAAGCCGGAGCGCTCCGAGGAGTCGCCGCGGTCCACCACCACGCGAATGCGCTGCTGGAACTCGGGTTCGGGCACTTCGCCGAGCGTGTCGCGCAGCTTGACGTGGCTGCCGGCCTCGTCGAGCAGGTCGATCGCCTTGTCGGGCAGGAAGCGGTCGGGGATGTAGCGGTGCGACTGGCGCACCGCGGCTTCGAGCGCGTCGTCGGCATAGCGCACCTGGTGGAAGCGCTCGTAGCGGTCCTTGATGCCGCGCAGGATCTCGATCGTCTCGTCCTCGCTCGGCGCCGCGACCCGCACCGCCTGGAAGCGCCGCTCCAGCGAGCGGTCCTTCTCGATGTGCTTGCGGAACTCGCTCGGGGTGGTGGCGCCGATGCACTGCACCTCGCCGCGCGACAGCGCCGGCTTGAGGATGTTGGCGGCGTCGAGGCTGCCCTCGGCCGAGCCGGCGCCCACCAGCGTGTGCAGCTCGTCGATGAACACCACGATGTTCCGGTTCTCGGTCAGCTCGCGCATGATGGTCTTGAGCCGTTCCTCGAACTGGCCGCGGTACTTGGTGCCGGCGACGATCAGCGAGATGTCGAGCGCCAGGATGCGCTTGTCGGCGAGGTACACCGGCACGTCGCCCTGCACGATCTTGTTCGCCAGCCCCTCGACCAGCGCCGTCTTGCCGACGCCCGGTTCGCCGATCAGCACCGGGTTGTTGCGGGTGCGCCGGCACAGCACCTGCACGACGCGCTGCAGCTCGTCCTCGCGCCCCACCAGAGGGTCGAGGATGCCGCGCGCCGCGGCGTCGGTGAGGTCGCGCGAGAACTCTGTGAGCAGCGGCGTCTCGCGGGTCTTGCCCGAGCTGGTCTTTTCGTTCAGCAGCTGCACGACATCCTCGCGCACCGGCGCCAGGCGCAAGCCTTTTTCGGTGAGGATGGCGGCCGCCGAGCTCTTGTCCTCGCGCATCAGTCCAAGCAGGATGTGCTCTGTGCCGATGTAGTTGTGGAGCATGCGGTCGGCTTCGTCGGAGGCGTGGCCGAGCACCTGGATCGATTGCTCCGAGAGCGGGATGTCGACCGCGGCCGAGACCCGGTCGCGGCCGCCGGCCTTGCCCTCCACCTGCTTGCGGATCGCCTCGGTCGAGACGTGGTTCTTGGCGAAGACCCGCGACGTCAGGCCCTTGCCTTCGCGGATCAGGCCGAGGAGCAGGTGCTCCGTCTCGATCGCGGGGCTTCCCAGCTGGCTGGCTTCATAGCGGGCGAAGAACACCACCCTGCGGGCACGCTCGGTATAACGCTCGAACATCGGTGCTTGTCGCTCCGCCCCCTGCCGCTTCCATCCCACCCCCAGGCGCTGCGCAGCCCGGCGGGATGGCCCCCACGTCATTGTAGCCGGACTACCGGAGCTTTCCCCCCTCGAGGGTGAGGGCCCGGTCGCAGAGGCTCGCGAGGTGCTGGTTGTGGGTGACCGCAAGGATCGTGAGCCCCCTCTCACGATTGAGACGTCGCAGCAGGTCGTGCAGTCTGTCGCCGGTGCCGCTGTCGAGGTTGCCGGTCGGTTCGTCGGCCAGCAGGACCCGCGGCTCCTGGGCCAGGGCCCGGGCCACCGCCACTCGCTGCTGCTCGCCCCCCGAGAGGGTCGAAGGGTGGTGGTCGGCACGCCCCTCGAGGCCCATTTCGCCGAGCAGGGCTTGCGCCCGGCGGCGGGCGTCGGCGTCGCTCATGCGCGCGATGCGCAGCGGCATCATCACGTTCTCGAGCGCTGTGAACTCGGGCAGCAGGTGGTGGAACTGGAACACGAAGCCGAGGGTGCGGTTGCGAAAGCGGCGGCGCGCGGCCTCGTCCTGTGAGAAGACGTCCTCGCCGCAGATCGAGACGCTGCCCGATTCGGGGCGGTCGAGCGTGCCGAGCACGTGCAGCAGGGTCGACTTCCCCACCCCCGAGGCGCCAATCACCGCCACCATCTCACCGGCCGCCACCTCGAGGTCGAGTTCCTGCAGGATCGGCAGGTAGCCGGCGCGGGTGCGGTAGCCCTTGACCACGGATGCCGCGCGGATCATCGCGTCGCGCTCATTCGTAGCGCAGCGCTTCCGCCGGGTCGAGACGGGCGGCGTTGCGCGCCGGATGGATGGTGGCGAGGAACGATATGAGGATGGCGCCGACGACGACGAACGCGGCATCGAGCGGCAGCAGCTTGAAGGGCAGGTAGGAGATCTGGTACACGTCGGCCGGCATCTGGATGAGCCGGTAGCGGTCGAGCACCTGGCAGGCCACGAACCCCAGGACGGCGCCGAAGGCGGTGCCGACGGCGCCGATGATCGTGCCCTGCAGCATGAAGAGCGCGAGGATCGAGCGCGACGAGGCGCCCATCGAGACCAGGATCGCGATGTCCTTGTGCTTCTCCATCACCAGCAGCACCAGCGTCGCCACGATGTTGAGGGCCGCGACCAGGATGACGAGGCCAATGGCGAGGGCGATGGCCGTCTTCTCCAGCCACAAGGCGGCGAACAGGCTCTGGTTCTGCTCGATCCAGTCGCTCGTCAAAAAGTCGTCGCCGAGCGCCGCGACCAGCGTCTTCGCCACTTCCTTGACCGCGTAGATGTTGTCGATCTTCACCTCGACGAGGCTCTCGGCGGCGCCCGGGTCGAAAAGGTGTGGCGCCGACTGCAGCGCCACGTACGCCCACCCGGAATCGAACTCGTAGAGGCCCGACTTCACCGTGCCGGCGACGCGCAGCTTGCGCACCGACGGGATGATCCCCATCGGCGTCAGCCGGCCGTTCGGCGAGACGAACGTCACCACGTCCCCCTTGGCGGCGCCGATCTTGAGGGCGAGGTCGTGGCCCAGCAGGATTGGGTCGGGTTCGCCGTCCTTCACCTTGAGGTCCGCGGCGGAGCCGGTGTGGATCTGGTCGAGCAGGTCGGTGACGCTGCGTTCGGCCTGCGGGTCGACGGCCTTGATGGTGACCGGCTGCGAGCGCAAGTCGCCCTGCACGAGCCCCATCGAATAGAGCGCGGGTGCGGCGCCCAGCACGTGCGGGATGGTGCGCACCCGCGCGGCCACGTCGCCGAGATCGTCGAAGGTGCCGCGCTGCGACGTGAAGATGCTGATGTGCGCGGTGGTGCCGAGGATGCGGGCGCGGATCTCGCGCTGCAGCCCGGTGCTGAGCGCGAGCGCGATCATCAGCGCCATGACGCCCACGGCCACGCCGGTCATGGCGATCACCGAAATCACAGAGATGAACGCCTGCTTGCGCTTGGCGGCGAGGTAGCGGACGGCGATCTCGAGCTCGTAGGGCATCAGGCGCGCCCGCCCTCGGGGCGCATCTGCGGGAACAGGATGACGTCGCGGATCGACGCCTGGTTGGTGAGCACCATCGCCAGCCGGTCGATGCCGACGCCGCAGCCGCCGGTCGGCGGCAGGCCATAGCCGAGGGCGCGGATGTAGTCGTCGTCCATGGGGTGCGCCTCGGCATCGCCCGAGGCGCGTTCCTCCTGTTGCTGCTGGAAGCGCGCTTTCTGCTCGAGCGGGTCGTTGAGTTCGGAGAAACCGTTCGCGATTTCCATGCCGGCGATGTACAGCTCGAAGCGGTCGGCGAAGCCCGGCGCGTCGGCGCGCGCCTTCGAGAGCGGCGAGACCTCGATGGGATGGTCGATGATGAAGGTCGGCGCCTGCAGCTGCCGCTCGGCGAAGTCCTCGAACAGGCGCATTATGGTCCGGCCGTGGCCGAGCGCCTTGTAGGGCGCCGGGTCGGTGCCGTGCGCGCGGCAGGCCTTGACGAAAGCCTGCGAGGTGACGATGGCGCGCAGCGCTTCGGCATCCTCGACCACTGCCGTGTTGACGCCGGCCGAGGGCAGGTGCGCGGCAAGCGCCGCCGCGGCGGCATCCACCATCCGCACGCGCGCGAACGGTGCCGCGAAGTCGATCTCCAGGCCGAGATAGGTGGCGCTGCCTTCGGGGTTGAGCCGGGTCGCGGCGGCGCGCAGCAGTTCCTCGGTGAGACGCATGACGTCGCGGCAGTCGGCGTAGGCCGTGTAGAACTCGAGCATCGTGAACTCGGGGTTGTGCAGCGTCGACACGCCCTCGTTGCGGAAGTTGCGGTTGATCTCGTAGACGCGCTCGAGGCCGCCCACCACCAGGCGCTTCAAGTACAGCTCCGGGGCGACGCGCAGGTAGAGGTCCACGCCGAGGGTGTTGTGATGCGTGACGAACGGCCGCGCCAAAGCGCCGCCGGCGATCGGGTGCATCATCGGCGTCTCGACCTCGACGTAACCGTGCGCATCCATGAAGCGGCGGATCTCGCCCACCATCGCGCTGCGCGCCAGGAACACCTTGCGCACCTCGGGGTTCGACGCGAGGTCGACGTAGCGCTGGCGGTAGCGCGCCTCGACGTCGGCGAGCCCGTGCCATTTCTCCGGCGGCGGCAGCAGCGCCTTGCCGAGGAAGTGGATCTCGTCCGCCTGCACCGACAGCTCGCCCTTGCGGGTGCGCATGGCATGGCCGGCGATGCCGATGAAGTCGCCGCGGTCCATCAGCTCGAACGCGGCATAGGCGGCGTCGCCGACATCCTGCTGGCGGATGTAAATCTGCAACTCGCCGTCGCCGCCGCCGAGAGTCGCGAACGACGCCTTGCCGTGCGGGCGCTTCAGGAGGATGCGGCCCGCGACCCGCACCGCCGGACGCAGCGCGTCCAGCTCCTCGATGGTCTTCGCGCCGAATTCGGCGGGCACCGCGCCGAGGCTGTGGGTGCGCTCGAAGCGGTTCGGATAGAGCGGGATGCCGAGCGCCTGCAGCTTCGCCGCCTTGTCGAGGCGCTCCGCCGACTCGTCGGGCCAGCCGTCCGGCAGCTTGCTCGTCGTCACCGCGCCACCGCACGCGCGCTGCGCATGATCGCGTCGAGGATGCCGTTCACGAATGACGGCGCTTCCGCCTCCGAGAACCGCTTCGCCATCTCCACCGCCTCGTCGATGATCACCGACGGCGGCGTCTGCGGCTCGTAGAGCAGTTCGTAGGCGCCGATGCGCAGTATGCCGCGGTCGATGGCGGCGATGCGCGACGGCCTCCAGTTCTTGACCGCGCCGTCGATCGCGCCGTCGATCGCTTCGGCGTGCCGCGCCGTGCCCGTGGCGAGGCGCTCGGCGATCACGCGGGTCTCGTCGGCGGTCGAGCGCAGCGTCCAGAAGCGCTCGGCGACCCGCTCGATCGCGTCGCCGCTGAGCTGCCACTGGTAGATCATCTGCAGTGCGCACTCGCGCGCCTTGGTGCGGCGGCCCATCGCCTAGCGGCCCGTGCGCGCCGTGGCGCGCAGCGACTCGACCATGTGCAGGGCCGCGCGCGCCGCCTCGGCGCCCTTGTTCGCGGCGCCCGGCACGGAGCGTGCCTGCGCCTGTTGGATGTCATGCGCCGTCAGCACGCCGAAGCCCACCGGCACGCCGGTGTCGAGGGCGACACGCGCGAGGCCGTCCGTCGCCGCGCGGCAGATGTGCTCGTAGTGGTCGGTGTCGCCGCGGATCACGGCGCCGAGCGCCACCACCGCGTCGAAACGCTTGCTGCGCGCCACCGCCTGCGCAAGCAGCGGCAGCTCGAAGGCGCCGGGAGCCACGAACACCGCGATGCTCGATGCCGCGACGCCCGCCGCCAGCAGCGCCGACTGCGCGCCGTCCGCGAGACCCGCGACCACCGCGTCGTTGAAAGCCGCGCGCACGATTGCCACCCGCACGCCGCGGCCGCGCGGCGTGAGCCGGACTCCCTTCGTGAGGGCGAAGGCAGCCTTCTTCACTTTCCCTGGAATTTCGCCGGCCGCTTTTCGAGGAAGGCGCGCGTGCCTTCCTGCATGTCACCGGTGGTGCAGATGAGGCCGAAGAGCGTCGCCTCGTAGCGCTGCGCCTCGTCGAGCCCCATCTCGAGGCCGGCGTTCACGGCGTCGATCGTGAAGCGCAGCGACACCGGCCCGTTCGCCAGCATCTTGCGCAACAGCGCCTCGCTCTCGGCCAGCAGCTTCTCGGCGCTCACCACGCGGTTCGCGAGTCCGATGCGAAGCGCTTCGGCCGCATCCACCATCTCGCCGCTCAGCAGGATCTCGAGCGCGCGCCCGCGGCCGACGAGCCGCGGCAGCCGCTGGCTGCCCGCGTAGCCGCACATGATGCCGAGCTTCACCTCGGGAGTGCCGAAGCGCGCGTTTTCGGACGCGATGCGCAGGTGCGCCGCCATCGCCAGCTCGCAGCCGCCGCCGAGGGCGAAGCCGTTGACCGCCGCGATCACCGGTTTGGGGAAGCGCTCGATGCGGTCGAGCGTGGCCTGGCCGCGCAGCGACCGCTCGCGGCCCTCGATCGGCGTCTGCTGCGCCAGCTCGGCGATGTCGGCGCCAGCGACGAACGCCTTGGGACCGGCGCCGGTCAGGATCACGCCGCGCACCTCCGCGTCGTCCGCGAGTTCCGCGAACAGCGCGTCGAGCTCGGTCATGGTGGCGTCGTTGAGGGCGTTCAGCTTGTCGGGCCGGTTGACGGTGACGATCGCCACCGCGTCGCGCTTTTCGACGAGCAGGTTCTGGAAGGCCATGGCTACAAGAGCCCCGCGACCGGCTGCGGCGGGTCGGACTTGTAGTCGTAGAAGCCGCGGCCGGTCTTGCGGCCGTGCAGGCCGGCCTGCACCATGCGCTTCAGCAGCGGCGGCGGCGCGAAGCGCCTCTCGCGGAATTCGTCGAACATGATGTTGGCGATGTAGTAGGTGGTGTCGAGGCCGACGAAGTCGAGCAGCGTGAACGGGCCCATCGGATAGCCGCAGCCGAGCTTCATGCCTTCGTCGATGTCCGGCACGGAGCCGGCACCCTCTTCGAGCGCGCGGATGGCGTCGAGCAGGTACGGCACCAGCAGGCGGTTGACGATGAAGCCGGTCTTGTCCGAGGCACGCACCGGCGTCTTGCCCAGGGTCTTGGCGAACTCGTAGGCGCTTTCGTAGGCTGCGGCGTTCGTGAGCGGACCGCGCACCACCTCGACGAGCTTCATGAGGGGCACCGGGTTGAAGAAGTGCAGGCCGACAAACTGGCCCGGCCGCCGGGTCATCGCCGCCATTTCGGTGATCGACAGCGACGAGGTGTTCGAGGCAAAGATCGTCTCCGGCTTGCAGGCGGCGTCGAGGGCGCCGTACATCTCGCGCTTCAGGTCGAGGTTCTCGACCACCGCCTCGATGACCAGATCGCAGTCCTTGAGGTCGGAGACCGCTGTGGTGCCGCGGATGCGCGCCATCACTTCGGCCATCTTCTCCGCCGTCACCTTGCCGCGCTCGACGCCTTTCTTGAGGAAGCCCTCGATCCGGCCGAGCCCCTTCTTCAGGACGTCGTCCGTGACCTCGCGTACCACCACCTCGTAGCCGGCCTCGGCGCAGATCTGCGCGATGCCCGAGCCCATCAAGCCGCAGCCGACGACACCGACCTTCTTCACTGTTCTTCCCTCTTGATGATCATCGCGATTCCCTGGCCGCCGCCAATGCACGCCGTCGCGAGTCCGTGGCGCGCCTTGCGGCGCTGCAGCTCGAGCGCCAGTGTCAGAAGCAGGCGCGTGCCGGTGGCGCCCAGCGGATGGCCCAGGGCGATGGCACCGCCGTTCACGTTGGTGCGGTTGCGGTCGAGGCCAAGGTCTTTCTCGACCGCAAGATACTGGCCCGCGAAAGCTTCGTTCACCTCGACGAGGTCGATGTCCCTGAGCTCCAGGCCGGCGGCCGCAAGCGCCTTGCGAGACGCCGGCACTGGCCCGATGCCCATGACGTCGGGCGGCACGCCGGCGATTCCCCAGGACACCACGGATGCGATCGGCCGCAGGCCGCGCGCCTGCGCTTCCTCGCGGCTCGCGACCACCAGCGCCGCGGCGCCGTCGACGATGCCGCTCGCGTTGCCGGCGGTCACCGAGCCGTCCTTGCCGAACGCCGGCCGCAGCGCTGCGAGTCCCTCGAGAGTCGTCTCGGGCCGCAGGTGGTCGTCGACCTCGACGCGCGTCGTCTTGCGGCCCTCGACGACGTCCACGGCGACGATCTCGTCCCTGAAGACGCCGCGGCCCAGCGCCGCGGCGGCGCGCTGCTGGCTCAGGAACGCGTATTCGTCCATCGCTTCGCGCGAGATGCCGTGCTCCTTCGCGAGTTTGTCCGAGGTCTGCGCCATGTAGAGCCCGCAGTACGTGTCGAGGAGCGCCACCATCAGCGAGTCTTCGAGCTTGCCCTCGCCGAGGCGGAAGCCGGAGCGCGCGCCGCGCACGACGTGCGGCGCCTGCGTCATGTTCTCCATGCCGCCCGCGAGTGCCAGCTTCGATTCGCCGAGGCGGATCATCTGCGCCGCCGAAACCACCGACTGGATGCCGGAGCCGCACAGCCTGTTGACGGTGAGGGCCGGCGACTCGATCGGCACGCCGGCGCGCAGCCCGACGTGGCGCGCGCCGTAGATGGCGTCGCCCGAGGTCTGCAAGGCGTTGCCCATCACCACGTGGTCCACCCATTCGGGGCTCGCACCCGCGCGCTCGAGGGCCCCTTTGGCGGCAGCCGCACCCAGTTCGAGGGCGGACGCGTTGCGGAAGGCGCCGACATACTCCACCATGGGAGTGCGGGCACCCCCGGCGATGACAACGTCCACTGAACTTGTCTCCTGGTTGAGGGCGCGGCCGTTGCTCCCCCCGCGTCACTGCGCGCGGCAAAACGGGCGACAACAGGCCGCTTTTTCCTCACAAATTGTAGCACGCGCTTGACTTCCGGCACGGCGTCCGGCTACCGTCGAACGACTCGAATGAGCCCACGCGCGACGCACTTCGCCCTTCCCCTGCTGCTCGCCGCAACCGCGCTTTGCGCGGCGTGCGCCGGCGGCGACGACGGCGAGGCCGCGGCTCCGCAGCCGGTGAGGCTCGCACGAGTGCCGCCCGCGGCGCGGCTCTTGTTCACCGCCAACCTCTACGCCGAGGCGGCATCCGGTGGGCGCGAGCTCTATGCGTGCAACGCCGACGGCACGGGCGTCACGCGCCTCACCTTCTGCAACGAAAACGACCCCTGCGACACGGTCACCGCATCGCCCGCGGCCGACCGCGCGCGGATTCTCGCGACGCGCCGCGCGGACGCCAACGGCGACGGTGTCTTTGGCGCGGGCGACCCGCTCGAGATGCTGTATCTCGACGTCTCGCGCCAGGTGCAGGCTGCGTTCGCCGCGGCGGTACAGGGCGCGAGCGGCGCCGACTGGACGCCGGCCGCCGACTTCACGGCGATCACCGCCACCGGCACCGGCAACCTCGACGACTTGTTCCTCACCGACGGCAAGGGCACGACCAACGACACCAGCATCTTCCGTAACTTCACCTCGACGCCGACACAGGTGGAACGGGGCCCGCGCATGCGCGCCGACGGCAACGCGGCCGCGTTCGAGCGCATCGCCGACGGCTCGCCGTCCGCGATCTTCTTCGCGTCGGTCGGGCTGCCGACCGCGGTAACCGCCAAGACGCCCGGCGGCGAACTGCTGCCCGGCACGGTGTATCGGGTCGGTTCGGATGCCGACCCCGCGTTCTCGCCCGACGGCAACTCGATCGTGTTTCGCCGGCTGACAGCGGTTACCGCCGACGGCAAGGGCCAGTGGGACATCCTGGTGGCGGTCGCCGACGCGAGCGGCCTGCGCACCATAGCCTCGGGTCCGGTGTTTCGCGGCGCTCCCGACTGGAGCGAACTCGGCATCGTCTTCCCGGAGGCCGACGCCGCGGGCACGGTGTCGCTCGTCGTAGTCGATCCCGCGACCAACAACCGCTCGGTGCTGCTCACAGCGCCAGCAGGCCGGACGCTTTCAAACCCGCGATGGCTCGCGGCTCAGGCGCAGTGAGGGGCTTCGCTTCGCCATTGGCGCTGGCGCAGTGAGGCGCATCTCTACGCCGCCGGCACACGCGCTACACTTCTTCTTCCTTTTTCTCTTCCTCCTGATTACGGCCGTAACCCGGGCGCAAGCCCCTCCCGATCCTCAGGCGCCGCAGCGGCTCGCGGCCCTGTTCGCGCCGGCGCCGGTGCCCCGCGCGATCGACTCGGTGTTCCGCTACCAGTTGAGGAACGGCGAGGGCTACGCGCAGGATTTCGCGATCGACACCGAGGCTTCGGTTTCGCCGTGGGCCGGCAGCGACGCAGCCGCCACCCGCTCGCTCGCACCGTTTGCCACCAAGTCGGATGGCTCGGTCTTCGCGCTCTGGGTCGCCGGTTCGCGCAACCTCGACAACGCACCGGTAGTTCTGCTCGATTCCGAAGGCCAGGCAAGCGCCGTGCTCGCCGCCAACCTGCACGAGTTTCTCGGCCTCGTGGCGCTCGGTTCGTCGCTTCCCGACACGACGCCCGCGTCGCTCGAGGACGCGCCCGACCTCGAAAACTTCCGCCGCTTCCTGCGCACCGACCTGTCGGTCGGCGCCGCCCTCGGGCCGGCGGCGAGCGCAATCATGACGCGAGCCCGCGCAACGAATCCGGGGCTGCAGCGCTGGCTCGAGGGCCACCCGCCGCTGCTGCGCGTGGCGGCGCGGCCCAAGGGCCCGCAGTCGCCGGCGCCTGCGGTCAAAATGCTCTCGCCATCGACCGCTCGGCCCGGAACGGCTCCGACAATCGTGCGACCCGTGAACTCCGCGAGCCCGTCACCTTCACGATCACCGTCATCGTCAGCGTCACCGTCACCAGCACGGTCCCCATCATCAACGGGCGCCCCGCGTGCGACGCCGCAGCCAACACCGGTGCCGCGCGCCACCCCGCGTCCGACTCCGCGGCCAACCCCTTCGCCCACGCCTTAGCCACCACCTCAGCCAACGCCCCGCGCTAGCAACCGCTCGCCTGCGGCTTTGCCATGAGACGGCTCCCCCGAAACCGCGCCATCGTCTTCCGTCCGTAACGTCATCTCGAGTCGCACTCCTCGTTGTCGTTGCGACTCGAGATTGTCGTTGCGAGAGTTCGTACCCAGGATGCCTGCCGTTGGGGTGTTCGTTCCTTCACTCCGCGCAACTGCGTCCAGACGCAGTTGCTCAGCTGCCGCGGGGTTCTTCGCCGCGAACCAAGACGCGACCGCCGCTCAGAACTTCGGGCCTACCGTGCTCAGAACCTCGGGGGCGCTTCCCGGCCGCTGCGCCAGAAGGGCACGTAGCCAGGGTCGGCTCGCTCGGTTGCAAGGCGTGCGAGACGCGCTTCGTCCACCGTATAGACGTAGATGGAAAACCCGAGGCGCGCGTCGGGCGGCTCCACCGTGAGCCAGTCGAGGCAGCCCTCGTCGATGCGCCGCGGGCGATGCACCTCGGCCGCGTGCAGCGCGTAGCGTCCCGGCGCGGGCGTGCACGGCGGCGGCGCGTAGTCGATGCCCCAGCGTTCGGGCCGCCCGCAGTAGTACGTATAGAAGATGCGGCCGGCGGCGGTTGCCCGCTGCCACTCGGCGAGCCGCCTCTGGTCCTGGCCCCAGTCGTCGCCCACCACGAAGAAGCGTGGGCCGTTCGTGGCACCGCCGGCCCAGGCGTTGAAGAACATCAAGTGGTGCGGATGGACGGCAAGGCTCTCGACGGCGCCGGCCGCGAGGCAGGCCGCGACGAAGATGCGGCCCGCGCGTCCCGACTCGTCCGCGAGCCGTGCCGCCGCCTGTGCCACCCACAGGATCACGAACGGAAACGCCGGCAGCAGGTAGCGGATGCCGCGCTGCATGACGCCGGCGCTCAGCACCGCCAGCAGGATGGCCGGAAACACCAGGAGCGCTGCGTCGAGCAGCCAGGAAGATGCCGGGCGGCGCCGCAGCCGTGCGAGCACACTGGCGACAAACAGGACTTGCGCCGCAATCGTCGTCTTCACCGCCGCCACGGCGAGGTAGAACCACCACACGCCGGAGAGGAAGGTATGGCCGAAGGCGTAGGCGACGTGCTCGGTCGCGCCGAGTTGCCACTGCCGCAGCAGCCCGTCGAAGAAGCGGCCCGCGGGGATCGGCCCGAGCCGCCGCGGCAAGAAAGGCAGTGCCTGTGCGAGCGGCGCGAGCGGCACAAAGCTGATGCGAAACCCGTAGATCGCCCAGACCACGAACCCAGCGGCACAGGCAAGCGCCGCGAGGTGGGAGAACGCCCGCTGCCAGGCGCGCGACTCGCTGCGCCGCACGATCACGACGAGGGCCGCCGCCGCACACGGCACGGTGAGCACCATCGTCGACTTGCACGCGAGCCCGAGCCCAAGCGCCACACCGATGCCCGCCGCGCGCCGCCACGCCGGCTGCCGCGCGTACCGCACGAACGCGAACAACAGGCCGCAGCCGGCCGCTGCCGCCCACGCGTCGTGTGTGGCGAGGGCACCATTGCCAAGGATCGCCGGCGAGACTGTCCACAACGCTTGTGCGATGAACCGCGCCGACGGCGAAAACGCTCCCGCCGCGAGCCCCAGCAGGAAGCCGCCGGCAAGCACGGCGGCGATGGTGGCGGCACGCGCCCGAAACAGCGCCTTGCGGATCCCCTCGGGCGGCTTGCTCCAGAGGATCATGTTGGCTGCCTGCGCCGCGTGCCGCGGCACCGCGGCCACCTCGCCCCCGAAGAGCGCCATCGAGGCCGCGAACCCCCACTTGGGCAGCGCCAGCGCCTCGGGATTGAAGATGTAGTCGCCGTGGCTGCCAAGGAGCGCGGCAGAGGTGATGTAAGTGGGCTCGTCGGCGGTGTCCGACTTGTCCCACGCGGTGCGACTGAGAAGGATGAGTTGCAGCGCGAGCAGCAGGAGCGCCGCGCGACCGGCCATCAGGCCCGGAACATCCCTTCGCGATACGCGACGATCCTGCCGGCAACCGCCGACGCCGCGACTGTCAGCGGCGACGCGAGATACAGCCGGCCCGGACCCGAGCGGTTCTGGTAGTTGCGGTTGATCGCCGAAACCGTCACCTGCTCGCGCGTCGTCGAGACGCCCGGACCGCAGCCAATGCAGGCACCGCAACCCGGATGGATGACGCGCACGCCCGCTTGCGCGAACACCTCGAGATAGCCGCGAGCGCGGGCGTAGCGCTCCACCGATTCCGAGCCGAACTGGATGACGAACTCGACGCCGTCCTTCACCTTGCGGCCCGACAGGACCGCGTCGCGCATCACGCGCGCGTACATGTCGAGGTCGTCTTCCTTGCCGGCGGTGCACGAGCCGCCGTAGGCGATGTCGATGGGCACCTCACCGAGATCCTCGACGTAGGCGCCGTTCGTCGGGTCGGACGGTATGCCGGCTTCCGGATTGCCTGGCGTCGCGACCATCGGCCGCACCGCGGCGAGGTCGATGGCGTGCACGCCGCCCTGGTACTCCGCACCGGGATCGGGCGCCACCACCTTGGCGCGCAGCGCTTCGAGCGAGGCGTCCGGGCGGCGCTCGACCAGCCAGCGCAGCATCGCTTCGTCGGCCTCGACCACGCCGGCCTTGGCGGAGCACTCGGTCGCCATGTTGGCGAGCGTCGCGCGCTCGTCCGGCGACAGCGCCGCGAGCCCCGGCCCGCCGAACTCCATGACGCGGTCGAGCGTCTGCTGCTGCTTCGCGTGGTTCGCGAGGATGTAGAGCATGACGTCCTTGGCGGCGACGCCTGGCTGCAGTTCGCCGTGCAGCTCGAAGCGGATCGACTCGGGCACCTCGACGAATGTGATGCCGTTGCGCAACAGCGCCGCGTATTCGGTCGCGCCGACGCCGTAGGCGAGCGCGTTCAAGGCGCCGCCCATGCAGGTGTGGCTGTCGGTCGCCTGGATGAAGTCGCCGGGCTCGATGATGCGCTCGCGCGCCACTGTGTGGCAGATCCCCGGCGAGATGCCGTCCCGCGCCGAGTAGTCGAGGACGCCGGTGTGCTTCTGGAACACGCGCTGCATCTCGCGCAGCGTCTCGATCTTGGGCGCGAACGCGGCCATCTTCGGCAGCGTCTCGGCGTAGATCAGGTGATCCTCGAACACCGCGAACTTCGCGGGGTTCGGCACCTGGTAGTCGGCGCCGTACTCGTTCTCGAGAAAGTAGTGCACCTGCGCGGTGGTGAACTCGTGCGAATAGCCGCCGTCGACGCGCACCGAGATGGCGTCGCCCGGCCGCACCGCGGCGGCACCGCCAGGGCTCGCGACGTGCCGCGCCAGGATCTTCTCCGCGATGTTCATCGCGCGCGGCTCGCGCGCCACCGACGGCAGCTGCACCTCGCCCCTGACGAAGCTCGAGGTGAACGCGAACAGGCCGCCGTGCTCGATGACTTTCTGCGTGATGACGTCGTAACCGCGGGTGAACTCGGCAAGCGGAATGCCCTCGCCTGCCTGCAGCCGCACCAGCATGCCGTGATCGCCCATCAACACGCCCTGGGCGATGTTGTTGCGCGCGTGGATCGGCGCGAAGGACGCCGCGATCGCGATGCGGATGCCCGACCACTTCTCGGCCTGCACCGCGGTCTCGCGCGACGAGCCGACGCCCTTGCGGTAGCCGGAGACGATGACCTCGAAGCCGCCGTCCGCCAGCGCGCCTTCGGGGAACAGGCGCTCGCCATCGACCGAGATGCCCGCGTATGCATTGCGGGAGATGTCCTCGGGCTTGTAGTCGAAGCAGGCCCAGGCGGGCGTCATCGCGTCGGTGTTGACATCGTCGAGCAGCTGGTCGAGCTGCAGGTCGGCCATGCGCAGGTCGAGCTCGCCGCGCAGCTGGGCACGGATGAGCTGCGGATCCTTGGTGAGGAAGAAGACCCGCTTGCCGGGCGTGAGGCGGATCGGGCTTTCAGGCCGGCTCATCGCAGGCGCGCCTCGATCGCCGCGCCGACTTCGCTCGTGCCGAAGGTACCGCCGATGTCGCTGGTGGTGCGGCTTTCGCTCACCGCCCAGCGCACCGCGTCCTCGATGCGCTGCGCCTCCTCCTGCCAGCCGAGGTATTCGAGCATGAGGCCTCCAGTCAGTATCGCGCCCATGGGATTCGCGACGTTCTTCCCGGCAAGCGGCGGCGACGAGCCGTGCACCGGCTCGAACAGGCTGAGGCGGCCGGGGTGGATGTTCCCCGAGGCCGCCATACCCAGGCCGCCCTGCAGGCCGGCCGCGAGATCCGTCACGATGTCGCCGAACATGTTGGAGGTCACGATGACCGCGAACTGCTTCGGCTCGCGGATCATCTGCAAGGCAAGATTATCAACGTACAGGTGGCGCGCCTCGATGCCGGGAAACTCCGCGGCCACCTCACGGAAGGTGCGCAGCCACAGCTCGTGGCCGTGGGTGAGGACGTTCGACTTGTCCGCCATGGCGACGCGGTCGCGGCCGCGCGCCACTGCGAACTCGAAGGCGTGGCGGATGATGCGCTCCACGCCCTTGCGGGTGTTGAGGTCAACTTCGGTCGCCACCTCGTCGGCGGTGCCCCTCTTGAAGTTGCCGCCCATGGCGACGTACAGGCCCTCGGTGTTCTCGCGGAAGATCGCCATGTCCACGTCTTCCGGCTTCGCAGCCTTCAGCGGGCAGAGGCGCGCGTCGAACAGCTTCACCGGGCGGTAGTTGACGTAGAGGTCGAGCTTGAAGCGCATCCCCAGCAGGATGTCGGCGGCGTGGCGGTTGTCGGGCACGCGCGGATCGCCGAGCGCGCCGAACAGGATGGCGTCGTATCCGGAGCGCAGCTCTTCGAGGGCGCCGTCGGGCAGCGTCACGCCGGTCTTCAGGTACTTGTCGGCGCCCCAGTCGAACTCGGTGAAATGCAGCGTCTTGCCCGCGGCGGCGGCGGCGGCGCGCAACACCCGCACGGCCTGCGCCGTGACCTCGACGCCGATGCCGTCGCCGGGGATCACCGCGATGCGCTTCGTCGTCGTCATAGAGCCCGCCGCTTTCGCGATGGCCCGAAGCGCACGTAGGCGCCCGCGCCCAGAACGCCGCCCGCGAAGTCCTTGACGACGTCGAGCGCCGACGAGTCGCGCAGCGGTACGAACGACTGATGCCATTCGTCGCTCACGCCGTAGAGCGTGGCGAAGACGACGGCGAGCAACGCGGCACCGAGTGTCAGCGGCTTCCCGGCGGCGAACGCCCGACAGAGGAGCAACGCGAGGATCGCGTACACGACCGGATGGCTGATCCAGTCGGGAATGAGGGCGAGGTCGCCCGGCGCCGGATGCTGCAGCGAGGACATATAGAAGATGATGGCCATCCACCCGAGGGCAGGCAGCCAGTATTTCAGCAACCAGGCCACGGCTGCGCTACGCCGGGAACGGGTACATCAGCCAGCCCGCGAGGATGGCGCAGAGCGTGAACCCGGCGAAGGCATAGAGTGCAAACCGCCAGCGCGCCTGCGGCGTGTCGCGCATCAGCACCGCGAACACCGCCGACACCAGCGCCGAGAAGACGAGCAGCAGGAGCAGGTGGCTGTGGGGCACTACGGCTTCCTTCCGGTCGCGATGTCGAACGCGTCGAGCATCGCCAGGATGTTGAGGAGCCCCGCCACCTCGGTGAAGGTGTTGCCGTACTCGAACAGCACCGCGCGCACGTTGCCGTCCACGAAGCCGAGCGTACGGGCGAGAAACCCCGCGGCGCCCGTGAAGAATTGTGCAACCGTGCGCAGCGACTCGAAAATGTCGTCCCAGCCGAGGTAGGTGGCGAGCCGGGCATCCATGGCGACGCCGATCACAAACAAGGCAAGGATGCCGGCAAAAAAGACCACGGCGCGGCCGCGGCGGCCCAGATACCAGTGGCCGAGGCCCGGGACGAGCCATGCGAGCGCCACGGCTACGCCTGCCGTTGCGCGGCCGGAACTCGTCTCGTCCGAGGGACTCATGAGCGGGAATCGAATGTTAACTCGAAGTGTGATGCCTGCGGTTGACCCCTCAACTACCGGTGCCTAATATGAAAACGGGGCCGTGAATTGCCGATCAAACTGCTGATTCGATCGTTCGTGCTCGTTGCCGCGGTGGCGACCGGCGCGCAGGCGCAGACCGCCAACGAAATCATGCCGCTCGACCAGGTCAAGCCCGGCATGAAGGGCGTGGGGCGCACCGTGTTCGCCGGGTCGAAGATCGAGACCTTCGACGTCGAGATCATCGGGGTGCTCGAGAACGCCGTCGCGCCGAAGCACTCCATGGTGATGGCCAAGCTGAGCGGCGGTCCGCTTGCGAATACCGGTGTCATCGCCGGCATGAGCGGCAGCCCGGTCTACATCGACGGCAAGCTGCTCGGTGCCGTCGCGTACGGCTTTCCCTTCTCCAAGGAAACGATCGCCGGCATCACCCCCGCCGGCGACATGATCGCGGCCACCGCCACCGGCGCGCCGCGCTCAGCCGCCACCCGGCTCAGCTTCCCGACGCAGCCGCCGACGCGCGAGGGCCTCTTCAACCCGCAGGTGTTCCGCCAGGTGCTCGCGCAGCGGCTCGCCGCGGTGCCGCTCGCGAGCGGTGTCGCGAGCCGCACCATGGCGCCGCTCGCCCTGCCGCTCAACTTCGCGGGCTTCGACAACGCCGCCTTCGGCGAGCTGCGCAGCTTGTTCGCCGACGCCGGCTTCGCGCCGGTGCTCGGCGGCTCGTCGAGCTCGTCGGCGAGCGCCGAGCCGCTGCCGCCGCTCGAACCGGGCTCGCCCGTCGGCGTGTCGCTCGTCGAGGGCGATGTCGACCTGTCGGCCACCGGCACCGTGACGTTCCTCGACGGCGACCGGGTCTATGCCTTCGGCCATCCGTTCTACAACCTCGGTCCGACGCAGTTCCCGATGAAGAAGGCTTACGTCTTCGGCGTGTTCCCGAGCGTCTACCAGTCCTGGAAGATCGCCAACGCCCGCGAGCTCATCGGCACCCTCGACCAGGACCGCACCACCGCGGTCGCCGGGCGGCTCGGGCCGGCGCCGCGCATGATCCCGGTGAAGGTGCAGCTCTCCACCGGCCGCGGCGAGGTGCGCGAATTCTCCTTCCGCATGGTGGACGACGAGCTCTTCAGCCCGCTGCTCGCCTACGCGTCGCTGTTCTCGGTGCTGCAGTCGAACGAGCGTGCGATGGGCACCTCCACCATGAAGGTGGTGGCCGACATCAGCTTTTCCGGCGGCCGCAAGGTGCACCTCGAAGACCTCTACACCGAAGAGCAGCCGGCGCTGCATTCGGCAACGCTGGTGGCGGCACCGCTCGCCTACATCCTCTCCAACAACTTCGAGACGGTGGACGTCGAGTCGGTGAACGTGAAGATCGCCTCGGAAGAAAAGATCCAGAGCGCGATGATCGAGCGCGCCTGGATCGAGGCCGAGGGTCCGGTGCGTCCGGGCGCGACGCTGCCAGTGCGCATCCTGCTGCGCAGCTACCGCGGCGACAACATCGCGACCACCATGCCGCTCAAGATCCCCGACAACACCCGCGACGGCACCTACCAGGTGCTGGTCGCGGACTCGACGACGCTCGACCTGCTCGACCAGCGCGACCCGCGCAAGGCGTTCACGCCGCGCAACCTCGACCAGTTGCTGCGCGCCATCAACTCGTTCCGGCCCAGCAGCCGCATCTACGCCCGGCTGTCCCGCGCCGGCGAAGGCGCCTTTGTCTCCGGCGAATACCTGCCGTCGCTGCCGCCGTCGGTGCTCGCGGTGCTGCGCGGCGCGGAGCGCGGCGCCGGCGACATGCCCCTGCGCTCGATGACGCTCGCCGAGCAGCAGCTCGACACCGACCTCGCCGTCAGCGGTTCGCGCACGCTCTCAGTGACCGTGAAACGGTGAGGCGGCTCGCCCGCGTCACCGTCCTCGCGCTCGTCGCCCTGCTGCCGGCCGGCGCGTTGTGCGCCGCGCAAGCGCGCTTCTTCCGCATCGAGGGCGCCACGGCCTTCACCGCCGGCGAGCTCGACGGCCTGGCGGTCGATTCCGAGGGCCGTCTGCGCATGGCGCCGACGACCAGGGTGCTGGCCGACGCCGAGGCGCCGTTCGTCTGGTCGGTCGCGCTCGACGCGGCCGGCACGGTGTTCGTCGGCACCGGCAACGACGGCAAGATCATGAAGATCGCCGCCGGCAAGGCCACGACCTTCTTCGACACCAGCGAGTTGCAGGTGACGGCGCTCGCCTTCGGTCCGGACGGCAAGCTCTACGCGGGCACCTCGCCGGACGGCAAGGTTTACGCGATCGACGCCTCCGGCACCGGTGCCCCGTTCGTCGACCCCGAGGACAAGTACATCTGGTCGATGGGCTTCGACTCGCGCGGCCGGCTGTGGATCGGCACCGGCGGCGACGGCGGCCGGCTGCTGCGCGTCGCGATCGGGCCCGGCACGGCACAGCCGCGCATGGAGGCGGTGTTCTCCGACCAGGAGACGCACATCGTGAGCATCGCGTTCGACAACGAAGGCGCGGTGCTCGCCGGCAGCTCGCCCGGCGGCATCGTCTACCGCATCTCGCCGGCGGGCCGGCCGAGCGTGCTCCTCAATTCGCAGTATCGGGAAATCAAGAGCATCGTGCCGGCGCCCGACGGCTCGGTGCTGGTGGCGGCGTTCGGCGCCAGGACCGATGACGACCAGCCGCAGCCTTTGCCCGCCGCAGGCAGTCCCACCGCCGCGGCAGCTTCAGCCGAAGTGAGCGTGTCGGAATCGTTCACGGTGATAGCACCGCAGAGTGGAGCGCCCGCGCCCGGCGCCGGTCCGGCAGCGTCCCCCGCCTCGCCGGGCGGCGGTTCGACCACCAACCGCGGCGCGGTCCTGAAGATTTCATCGACCGGCGAAGCCGATGTCCTCTGGTCCTCTTCGGAAGAAGCGCCCTATGCGCTGCTGCTCGACGGGCAGGACGTCCTGGTCGGCACCGGGCCGCGCGGCCGGCTCTACCGGGTGAGCATGGACCAGTCCTACGTCGTGCTCGCGGACTTTCCCGGGGAACAGATCACCGTGCTGCAGAAAGCGGCGGCCGGCGAGGTCATAGCGGCCACCTCGAACCCGGGCAGCGTGCACGCGATCTCGAAGGAGACGCGCGCCACCGGCACTTTCACCTCGAAGATCCTCGACGCGCTCACCGCCTCGGCCTGGGGACAGGTGCGCTTCGAGGCCGACATCCCGCAGGGCGCGCGCGTCGAGGTGCGTACGCGCTCGGGCCACACTCCCGCGCCCGACAACACCTGGTCGGACTGGTCGCCGCCGCTCAGCACTGCGCGTGGCGCTGCCAACGACCGTCCCGACGGCCGCTACCTGCAGGTGAAGGTGACGCTCAGCGGTGCGCCGCTGGCGCCGCCGGTGCTGCACACGGTGGTCGCCGCCTATCTGCAGCACAACCTGCGGCCGGTGATGACGGCTCTCGCCGTGCACCCGCCGGGCGAGGTCTTCCAGAAGCCGCTCTCGGCCACCGGCGACGTCGAGATCCTCGGCGTGGCGCCGCAGGACGCTCCGGAAAACAAGGCCGCGGCGCGCCAGGGCCAGGGGTCGTCTTCCGCTTCGCCGACGGCATTCAGCCGGCGCGTCTATCAGAAGGGCTTCCAGACCCTTTCGTGGCGCGCCGAAGACGGCAACGACGACACCCTCACCTACGACGTCACCTACCGGCCGATCGGCGCACGGGCCTGGAGCGTGCTGCGCGAAGGGCTCACAGATCCGGTGCTCGCCTTCGACACGCAGACGCTGCCGAACGGCCGCTACGTGGTGAAGGTCACCGCTTCCGACTCGGCCTCGAACCCGCCGGCTACCGCGCTCAGCGCCACGCTCGAGAGCGACGGCTTCGACATCGACAACACCCCGCCCACGATCACGGCCCGCGCCCTCCCCGGCAGCCAGCCGGCGATCGTCGCCGAGGTGCGCGACGACCAGAGCGTCATCGGCAAGGTCGAGTTCTCGGTGGACGGCGGCCGCTGGTTCGAGGTGCAGCCAAAGGACGGCATCGACGACGGCCTGGTGGAGAGCTACGACATCGTGCTGCCCTTCGGCATCGCCACCGGCAACCACGTGGTGGTGGTCCGCGCCAGCGACGCGCTCGACAACGCCGCCACTGCCAGCGTGGTCGTAACCCGCTAGCCGGTTCGGACATGATCTTTATCGCCTTGTCGGGGCTCGTGGCCGGCGCGGTCCATGTGGTCACCGGCATCGACCACATGGCGGCGCTGGTTCCTCTGAGCGTCGGCCGCCACCTGAAGGCGCTGCGCACCGGCGCCATCTGGGGCCTCGGCCACAGCACCGGCGTCCTTGCCGTCGGCGCGGTCGCGCTCATGGCCCGCAGCCTGCTGCACGTGGACCTGGTCAGCTCGGTGGGCGAACGCCTGGTGGGCGCGGCGCTCGTCGCGATCGGCCTCTTCGCGATCCGCGGCGCTCTGCGCCTCGAGATCCACAGCCACGTGCACGCGCACGACGGCGCCGGGCCGCACGCGCACCTGCACGCCCATCCGCGCCGTGCCGTCTCGCATGAGCCCTCAGCGCACCACGGCCACACCGCGATGGCGGCAGGCACGCTGCACGGCGTCGCCGGCAGCGCGCACCTGTTCGGCATCCTGCCGGCGCTGGCGCTTCCCTCCCGCGGCGGCGCCGCGCTCTACCTCCTGATGTTCGCGGCCGGCACCGTGTTCGCGATGGCCGGCTTCGCTGCCGCCGTCGGCGTCACCACCGCGGGCGCCGCGCGCACCAGCAGCCGCCTGCGGCCGGCGCTCGTCGCAGCCGGTGCGCTCGCCTGCGCCGTGGGCCTCTACTGGCTCGTGGCGCCAGCGTCCTGACGCGCACGGTCGTGGTTCGCGCCGGCGCCCTGGGCGACGTCCTGCTCCTGCGCCCCGCGCTTGCGGCGCTGCGCTCGGCCGGGCACGAGGTGCACCTGCTGACACCGGGCGCAGGCCGTCTCCTCGACCCCGACCGCCATCTCGATTTCGAGAGCCCGAACTTCGCCCACGTTCTCGGCGGCGGACCGTGGCCCGCGGCCTGGCCGGTCTGCGACGCAGCCCTCATCGTCTCCGCCGACGAAGCAGTGCGTGGCGCCCTGCACCGGCTGGTCCTGCAGGTTATCGACTGCGAGCCGCTGCCGCCGCCCGGCGTGCACGCCGCCGACCACTACGCCGCGGCGCTCGCGGAACTGGACATAGCGCCGGTGCCCGCGGCGGCTGTGCCGCTGCTGCAGTTTGCGCCGCGTGCGCTCGAGGCGAGTTTCGCGGTGCGCGAGCGGCTGCCGGAGCGCTTTCTCGCGATCCATCCCGGCAGCGGCTCGCCGGGCAAGAACTGGCCGGCCGCGTCGTTCGCGGAGCTCGCCGCGATCCTCTCGCCCGATGCGGCGTGGCTCCTCGTCGAGGGTCCGGCCGACGGCGCCGAGGTCGTGGCGCTGGCCGCGGAGCCGGGCGCCGTGCGCAGCGGCACGCTGCCGCTCGCGGCGCTCGGCGCGCTCCTGTCCCAGGCCGGCCTCTATGTCGGCAACGATTCCGGCGTCTCGCACCTGGCGGCTGCGATCGGCATCCCCACGCTCGCGCTCTTCGGCCCGACGGAGGCCGCGATGTGGCGGCCCGTGGGCCCGGTCGTGCGCGCGCTGCAGGCGCCGGGCGGCGACCTGCGCCGCCTCAGCGCTGCCGACGTCGCCTACGTGAGCGGCGTGACGTCCATGCGGCTGAAGAGCCGGTAGACGCTGACCGCGACCGGGCGGCCGTGCAGGCTGCCCGGCTGGAAGCGCTCCTCGCGCAGCGCCGTCAGCACCGGACCGGCAGCCGCGGCGTCGCCTTCGAGCAGCGTCACCTCGCTGACGCGGCCGTCGCGCGCCACCACCGTCTCGACGAACAGCGAGCCCGGTTCGAGCGACTCGAGCACCGGCTCGGGGAACGGCTGGGTGACTATCGGCAGCGTCACCCCGGAGAGCAGCGGGAACGGGTTCGCCTCGGTGCCGGCGACGGCGCCGGCCCATCCGGTGAGCACCGGCCGCGGCAGCGGCTCGGCCCGTCGCATGTGCTCCTGCAGCAACAGCGTGGCGCCGATCGACAGGAACATTGCCGCGGCCGCGCCCATCACGCTGCGCATCAACATCGGCCGCTCGATGCGTGCCGAGCGGAACAGCAGCGAGAGCCCCGGCCCGCGCCCCGGCAGCTCCAGGCGGTCGAGCACGCGGGCCGCGATCGACTCGCCGCTGTCCATCTGCGGCAGTCCGCGCAGCAGTGTGGAGATGGAACGCATCTGTGCGAGCGCAGCGGTGCAGGCGGCGCAGCCGGCAAGATGGTCTTCGAGGCGAGGGGCGGCCGCCGTCTCCAGCTCGCCGTCCATGTACTCGGAGAGTTGCGCGGTGAAAGGTGCGCAGTTCATGAGGTCGCTCCTTCGGGCCCGCCGAGCGCGATGCGCAACGCTTCGCGGGCGCGCGACAGCCGGCTCTTCACGGTGCCGACGGGTATGCGCAGGGCGGCGGCGATCTCGTCGCACGACAGGTCCTCGGCCTCGCGCAACAGCAGGATGGCGCGGTGCTCGAACGACACCGCGGCGAGTGCCCGCTGGATGCGCTCCTGCTGCTCGCGGCGGCTGCAGCCCGCCTCGGGCGACTGCTCCGCGGTCGTCGCCAGCAGCGCCTCGTCGCGCAGCGCCAGGTTGTCGATCGCGACGGCGCGCGAGCGGCGCCTCCGGCCCCAGAGCCGGCGGCGGTTGGCGCACTGGTTGACGACGATCCGGTAGATCCAGGTCTTGAGGCTGCTGCGCCCCTCGAAGCGGTGCAGCGTGCTGTAGATCTGCAGGAACACGTCCTGCGCCATGTCGCGCGCCTCTTCCGGGTCGCCGAGGAGCCGCGCCGCGAGGTTGAAGACCATGCGTTCGTGCAGGGCGACGAGACGGGCGAAGGCTTCGGGATCGCCGTTGCGGCAGCCGACCACCAGGTCCCGCTCGCCCGCTCGTCCGCGGGTCTGGCCATCGACTGCTTCGGCGGCCTTCAGGACCAGTTCGCTCATTGGCTGAACCTGCTTGTCAGGACCTTGGACACCGCCACTGCCCGGCAGTTCCCCCTGCCTCGATCATACGGCCGGCGCGGCCCCTCCGCCACGGCGAGCGTGGATGGCGGCGGCAGCCGTCAGCGCCGCCCCGGCCGCAAGCACCGCCAGGCCTCCCAGCGTCAGCCAGGCGTTGACGGTGGCCGGTTGCAGGATGGCAAGGAGCTGCGCCGGCAGATGGAATCCCCTGCCCGTGCGCATGCTGCGAATGCCGTCGAGGACAGCGGTGGTGAAGACGGCAGACGCCAGTGTGACGAGGCCCACAAGGGCGGCGCGCGCAGCGAGACCAGCGCCCGACAGCGGCGGTTTGCGCGACGGCGCCGCCACGCTGAACTGCGGGTCGCGTTCACCCCACGGCACGAAGCGCGACAGCATGTAGAGACCCGGCAGGCCGAACGCCATGGTGCTGAGGAAGAAGTCGCGCCAGCCCATCGCGTCGGCCATCAGGCCCGCGGGCGGGCCGGCGAGGATCCGCGGAATCGTGAACAGGCTGGAGAGGAGCGCGTACTGGGTGGCGGAGAACCTCTTCTGTGTGAGGCGCAACAGCAGCACGCCGAAGGCGCCGGAGCCGAGGCCGGTGGTGCCGAGCTCGAAGGCGAGCGCCGAATACATCAGCGGCCGGTTGATGCCGTAGGCGGCGACCAGGGCATAGCCGACGTTCGAGACGATCTGCAGGAAGCCGAACACCCACAGCGCGCGCCCGAGGCCCATGGTGCCGGTGAGTACGCCGCCCAGGAACCCGCCCGCGATCACCGCTGCGGTGGTGACGGTGGCCGTCGCGATGCCGACGTCGACGGCGTTGTAGCCCATCTGGATGAGGAACGGCCGCGTCAGCGCCTGGGTCAGGTTGTCACTCAGCTTGTAGAGCACCACGAAGGCGAGGATCTCGAGCGCGCGGTGCTGCTGCATGAAGCCGAGGAACGGTTCCCACACCGCCTCGCGCAGGGTCGGCGGCGCCTTCGGCACGTCGGCGGGCTCGGGCGCCGTCCAGGTGATGTAGAGGAGCGGCAGGTTGCTGAAGGCAAACAAGGCGAACACCGCCGGCCACGACCACCAGGCGGCGAGCGTGATGGTGGCGCCGCCCGACAGGATCATCGCGCCGCGGTACAGGGCGAGGCGCGCGCCGGCCGCGGCGCCATGTTCGTCGGGGTGCAGCACGTCCACCGCATACGCGTCGTAGGCGATGTCGTGGGTCGCCGAGACGAACGCGATCGCCAGGCACACGAGGCCGATCGTCACCAGGCGCTCGGGATGGTACGCCGCCAGCGCCAGCACCAGGCCGAGGGCGAAGAGCGCGAGCTGGCTGAGCAGGATGTAGCCGCGCCGCCGGCCGAGGAACGGCGGCGAGTGGCGGTCCATGAGCGGCGCCCACAGCAGCTTGAAGCTCCACGGCGCCTGCGCGAGCGTGAACAGGCCGATGACGCCGATGTTGACGCCGCCCTGCGCGAGCCATGCCGGCACCGTGATCCAGACGATGCCGAGCGGCAGGCCGGAAGAGAAGGACAGAAGCGCTACCGAAAGCAGGCGCCGGCTCTTGAAAATCGCCGCGAGGCTCTGCCACGTCGTGAGCTTCGGCGCGGCGGCGGGCATGTCGGGCGATTGTACCGTTATGATCCACGGCATGAACGCAACTGCACGACTGTTCGCTTCGGGCCTGATCGCCGTCTCGCTCGCCGCAGCGCCGTGCCGCGCGGCCGAAGGCGTGCCGCTCGACGCTCTCACCACCGAACTCACGCGCATCGCCGCGACCAGCGGCGGCAAGCTCGGCGTCACCGCGGTGCACCTCGAGAGCGGCCGGCGCGTGTCGGTGCTCGGCGACGAGGGCTTCCCCATGGCGAGCACCTTCAAGGTGCCGGTGGCGGTCAAGCTGCTCGACCGTGTGGACCACGGCGAGCTGAAGCTCGACACGATGGTGGAACTGTCCGCCGCGGACCTGCATCCGGGCAGCGGCACGCTCCTCGACCTGTTCAACAAGCCCGGCGTGAGCTTGTCGGTGCGCAACCTGCTCGAGCTGATGATGCTGAT
The DNA here is from genome assembly GCA_963720545.1 of uncultured Acidobacteriota bacterium. Classification (GTDB taxonomy): domain Bacteria; phylum Acidobacteriota; class Vicinamibacteria; order Fen-336; family Fen-336; genus MFD01916-c6. Next base: position 441,411 of record OY970399.1, read on the forward strand.
CAGCGACAACTCCGCGACCGACGTCTGCATGCGGCTTGCCGGCGGCCCGCAGGCGGTCACCACCCACTTGCAGAAACTCGGCGTCTCCGGCATCCGCGTCGATCGGCCGACGATCGACCTGATCGCCGACTGGGCCGGCGTCGCCAAGTGGCCGGCGGCCGACGATTGGTCGCCGGAGTCGCTGGACAAGACCTTTGCTGCGATCGACGCCGAGGCCGGCAAGAAGGCGGCGGCTGCGTTCGACACGGACCCGCGCGATACCGCGACGCCGAACGGCATGGCGGCGCTGCTCAACAAGATCGCGAAGGGCGAGGCGCTCTCGCCCGCCTCGACGGCGCTCGTCCTCGACATCATGGCGCGCTGCAAGACCGGCGAGGCGCGCCTGCGCGGGCTGTTGCCCGCGGGCACGCCGGTGGCACACAAGACCGGCACCATCGGCGGGACCACCAACGACGTCGGCATCGTCACGCTGCCCGGCACAGCCGGCCGCGTGATCGTCGCCGCGTTCGTCAAGGCGTCGGACAAGGACGTCGCGGTGCGCGAGCGCGCCATCGCCGAGGTGGCGCGCGCGATCCACGACTACTTCCTGTTCGTGCGCTGACGGTGCTGCGCTACCTGACCGCCGGCGAGAGCCACGGCCCGGCGCTGACGGTCACGATCGACGGGCTGCCCGCCGGCGTGCCGCTGCTGCGCGGCAGCATCGACTCCGACCTGCGCCGCCGCCAGGGCGGGTACGGCCGCGGCGGCCGCATGCAGATCGAGAAGGACGCGGTCGAGATCCTCGGCGGCATCCGCCACGGCCGCACGCTGGGCAGCCCGGTGTCGCTGCTGGTGCGCAATGCCGACCATGCGAACTGGAGCGACATCATGTCGCCCGATCCGCAGGGGCCGGAGGCGGTGGCGCGGCGCGCGCTGAAGCGGCCGCGCCCCGGCCACGCCGACCTCGCCGGCGGCCTGAAATACGCGACCACCGACCTGCGCGACATCATCGAGCGCTCGAGCGCGCGCGAGACCGCGGCGCGGGTCGCGGCCGGCGCCGTCGCGCGGGCGCTGCTGCAGGCGTTCAACATCGAGGTGCGCAGCCACGTGGTCCGCATCGGCGCGGCCGAGCTGCGCAAGGGCGCCGTCGCCTGGCACGACCTCGACACGGTTGAGGAGAGTCCGGTGCGTTGCATCGACGCGGCGGACGGCGCGCGCATGATCGAGCAGATCGACGCCGCCAAGGCCGCGGGCGACAGCGTCGGCGGCACGTTCGAGGTGCTGGCGCACGGCGTGCCTGCGGGGCTGGGCGCGTTCGCCCAGTGGGACCGGCGCCTCGACGGGCGCATCGGGCAGGCGCTGATGTCGATACCGGCGGTGAAGGCGGTGGCCATCGGCGACGGCCTGCGCGCCGACCGCACGCCCGGTTCGCGCTTCCACGACGAGATCCTGCCCGGCGGCGACGCGGGCACACGTCCCACCAACAATGCCGGCGGCCTCGAGGGCGGCATCAGCAACGGTCAGCTGCTGCGCGCCACCGCCATCGTCAAACCGATCCCGACGCTGCTGATGCCGCTGCGCTCGGTGGACTGGGCCACTGGCGAACCGGCGCAGGCCTCGATCGAACGCAGCGACACCTGCGTGGTGCCGGCGGCCGGCGTGGTCGGCGAGGCGGCGCTGTGCCTGGTGCTTGCCGATGCCCTGCTCGAGAAGCTGGGCGGCGACTCGCTCGCCGAGATGAAGCTGCATGCCGCGTCGTGGGCGGGGCACGCGTCGCTGCCGCTCGCGCGGCGCACGGACTGAAGCACGATGCCGCGGCGTGCCATCGTCAAGTACGGCGCTGCGGTCCTGCACACCCCTGCGGCCGCGGTGGCGGAGATCGACGCTTCGCTGCGGACCCTGGTGGACGACATGGTGGCGACGATGTACGCGGCGCCGGGCATCGGTCTGGCCGCGCCGCAGGTCGGCGTGGCGCTGCGCGTGATCGTCATCGACTTGTCGGTGGGCGCCGAGCGGGACCGCCTGATCAAGCTGGTGAACCCCGTGTTCGACGAGCAGGAGGGCGAGCAGTGCCTCGAAGAGGGCTGTCTCTCCGTCCCCGGGTTCGACGGTTCGCCGGTGCGGCCGGCGCGAGTCGTGGTGAGCGGCATCGACCCCGACACCGACAAGACGCGCAGCTACGAAGGCACCGGCCTCCTGGCGCGCGCCTTCTGCCACGAGATCGACCACATCGACGGCCTGGTTTTCGTCGACCGGCTGACGCCGTTCAAGCGCGACCTGATGAAGCGCAAGCTGCGCAAGAAGGTTCGCGCGGGCTGGGACTGACGTGCGCATCGTCTTTTTCGGCAGCGGGGAGTTCGCGATCCCGTCGCTTGCAGCGCTTCTGAGGCGTGGCCACGAGCTGCCGCTGGTGGTGACGCAGCCCGACCGCGAGCGCGGCCGCGGCCGCGAGCTGGCGCCGCCGCCGGTCAAGGTGGCGGCGCAGCACCTTTCCCTGCGCGTCTTCCAGCCGCGCCGGGTGCGCGCCCCCGAAGCGCAGGAGGAACTGCGCAAGGCGGCACCCGACCTCCAGGTGGTGGCGGCGTACGGCCAGATCCTGCCGCAGGCGGTCATCGACATCGCAGCGCTCGGCACCGTGAACGTGCACGCGTCGCTCCTGCCCCGCTACCGCGGCGCGGCCCCGATCCAGTGGGCGATCGCCGACGGCGAGGCGCAGACGGGCGTCACTACGATGATGATCGACGCCGGCCTCGACACCGGCGGCCTGCTGGGCTCGCGCGCCACCGCCATCGCTCCGGACGAGACGAGCCCGCAGCTCCAGGAGCGGCTGGCGGCGCTCGGCGCGCAGCTGCTGCTGGAGACGGTCGACGCGCTCGCGGCCGGCACGCTGCGCGCCGTGCCGCAGGACGAGGCGCTCGCGAGCCACGCGCGCATCCTGGTGAAGGACGACGGGCGGGTCGAATGGTCGTGGCCCGCCGCGAGGATCGCGAACCGGGTGCGCGCCTTCGATCCGTGGCCGGGCGTTTTCACGACGTTCGCCGGCAAGGGCGTGCGGCTGCACCGCGTGCGCGTCGCCGCCGGCGCAACCGGCGACCGTGCAGCACCCGGCACCGTGCTGCAGGTGGACGACGCCGGCGTCACCGTCGCATGCGGCGGCGATACCGCGCTCGTGATTCTGGAAGCGCAGCCCGAGAGCCGACGGACGATGCCGGCAGCGGCGTTCGCGGCCGGCGCCCGCCTCGCCGCCGGCAGCCGGTTCGGCGCATGAGCGGCGCCTCGCCCGCGCGCCGCGCCGCCGCGCGCATCATCCACGAGACGGTGCGCGGCGGCGTCACGCTCGCCGAGCGCATGGCGCACGGCGAGGCGGCGTCGCTCGACACGCGCGAGCGCGACTTCCTGCAGGAACTCGTCTACGGCACCTTGCGCCGCCGCGGCGCCCTCGATGCCGCGCTGCGCCGCTGCATCGACCGCGAGCTTTCCGAAGTGGACCCGGCGCTCCTCGACGTGCTGCGCCTCGGCGCCTACCAGATCCTGCACACGCGCGTGCCGCACCGCGCCGCCGTCTTCGAGTCGGTGGCGCTCGCCCGCGAGGTGGCGCCGCGCGGTGCCGGCTTCGCGAACGCGGTGCTGCGACGGCTCGCGGCGGAGCCCCCGCCGGCGCCACACGCTCCGCTCGACGATCCGTTGTCATGGCTCACAGGCGAAGGTTCGCTGCCGCCGTGGCTCGCGCAACGCTGGCTGCAGGAGCTCGGCGCGGAAGATGCCGTCGCGCGCGCGCGCGTGTTCCTCGAACCTTCGCCCACGTATTTGCGCCTCAACCCGCGGCTGCCGGAGGCGGCCGACGCGGTGAGCGCTGCCGGCGTCTTGCTGCAAGCCGGTGAGGTTCCCGGCTCGTTCGTGGTCACCGCCGGCCGCACGCAGGATCTGGCTGCAGCCGGCGTCGTCTATGTCCAGGACGAAGGCTCGCAGCTCGTCGCGCACATCGCGCAGAGCGAGGACGGCGCCATTCTCGACGCCTGCGCCGCACCCGGCGGCAAGGCGACGCTGCTGGCCGACCTCGGCGCGCACGCGCGCATCACCGCGCTCGAGCCCTCCTTGAAGCGGCTCGCGGTGCTGCAGCGGACCGTGCAGCGCTGGGGTGCCGGCGCCAGCATCGCCGTGCTTGGCGGCGACGCGCTGCGCCTGCCGCTGCGCACGGCGTTCGACGTGGTGCTGCTCGATGCGCCGTGCACCGGCCTCGGCACCATCGCGCGCCGCCCCGACCTGCGCTGGCGGGTGACGCAAGCCGACGTCGACCGCCATGCCGCGAGCCAACGCCGGATGCTCGCGGCGGTCTCGGCCGTGGTCAAGCCCGGCGGCCGGCTCGTCTATTCCACCTGCTCGCTCGAGCCGGACGAGACGAGCGACGTGGTCAAGGCGTTTCTCGCGAGCGGCGCACCGTTCGCGTTGACGCCACCGCAGCACGTTCCGCAGAGGTTGCGAGGCACCGAGCCCTGGCTGCGCCTGTTGCCCGAACGGCGCGGCGGCGACGGCTTTTTCGTCGCCTCGTTCACGCGCCAGGGCTAGGGCGGACCTCGTGTTACCCTCACTTTCGCGATGCAAATGAGCTGGCGTCAGCGCACAGGAATCGGCGCAGCCGTGCTGTTCGTGGCACTGGCGAGCGCGGCCCTCACGGCCCGCATGCTGCTGCGCTCGCGCAGCGTGTCGGCGCCGGAACTCGTGGGCAGCCGCCCGGTCGAGGCGTACGCTGCCGCCAGCCGGCTCGGCCTCAGCCTGATCGTCGCGTCGCGGCGCCACGACGACGCCGTTCCCGAAGGCCGCATCGCCTCGCAGGAGCCGGCGGCCGGCGCGCCCATCAAGACCTCGCGCTCGGTGCGCGTGGTGGTGAGCCTCGGGCCGGCGCGGGTCAACGTGCCGCCAGTGACCGGACGCTCGCTGCGCGAGGCGCGGCTGCTGCTGGAGCACGCCGGGCTGGGCTCGTTTCGTGTGGTGACGACGGAAGACACCACCCCGGCAGAGACCGTCGTCATGCAGGAACCGCCGGCCGGCGACGCGCCGATGACGCAATCGATGGCGGTGACGCTGCTCGTCAGCCGCGGACCCGCGTCGGCCGACTACATCATGCCCGACCTCATCAGCCGCCCCGCCGCGGCGACGCTCCTGGCGCTGCAGCAGGCCGGACTGCGGGTCGCCGACGTGCAGTACCGCAGCTATCCCGGCGCCCCGGCCGGGGTGATCCTGAAGCAGACGCCGCTCGCCGGCTTCCGCGTCACGCCGCGGACCATCGTGGCGGTCGAGGTCAGCGGCTCGCCCTCGTGATCCTCGCTCCGTCGATACTCGCCGCCGACTTCGCGCGCCTCGGCGAACACGTGGCACAAGCCGCGGCCGGCGGCGCAGCGCTCATCCATGCCGACGTCATGGACGGCCACTTCGTCCCGAACCTCACGCTCGGGCCGGCGACGGTCAAGGCGCTGCGGCGCACCAGCCCGCTGCCCATCGACGTGCACATGATGGTGGCGCGGCCCGACGACTTCATCGCCGCGTTCGCCGACGCCGGCGGCAGCCTGATGAGCGTGCACGTCGAGGCGGTGGCACACCTCCACCGCACGCTCGAGCGGATCCGCGCCGCCGGCATGCGCCCCGGCGTCGCCGTCAATCCGGCAACCCCGCTCACCGCCATCGACGACGCGCTGCCGCTCGTCGACTACGTCGTCATCATGTCGGTGAACCCCGGTTTCGGCGGCCAGCGCTTCATCGCGTCCGCCCTCGACAAGGTGCGCCGGCTGAAGATGACGCTGGTCGAGCGCCGCCTCGCTGCGCAGGTCGAGATCGACGGCGGCATCGACCTCGGCAACATCCGCGACGCGGTTGCGGCCGGTGTGGACATGGTGGTCGCCGGCACCTCGGTATTCGGGGCCAAGGATCCCGCGGCCGCGGCGCGCGAGCTGATCGCAGCCTGCGCATGAGCGCCGCTGCGGTCGCGAGCCTGCGGGTCCGCTACGCCGAGACCGACCAGATGGGCATCGCCTGGCACGGCAACTACTTCGCCTGGTTCGAGGTGGGGCGCACCGACCTGCTGCGCGGCCGCGGCCAGACGTACCGCGAGCTCGAGAGCCGCGGCCTGCGCCTGCCGGTCATCGAGGCCGAGGCGCGCTTCGTCCGCCCGGCGCTCTACGACGACGTCCTGGAGATCCACACGCGCGTGGCCATCCTGACCGGCGCTCGCATCGGCTTCGCCTACGAGGTGCGCCGCGCCGGCGAAGCCGCGTGCCTCGCCACCGGCCGCACGCTGCATGCGGTCGTTGCCGCGAATGGCCGGCCGACACGCATCCCCGCCGAAATCACCAACGCCCTGCAACTGGAGACAGCGACGTGAGCGTCCTCGTGACCGGCGCCGCCGGCTTCATCGGCTCTCACCTCGTCGACAGCCTGCTGCGTGACGGCGGCGAGGACGTCATCGGCATCGACTCGTTCGTCGACTACTATCCGCGCGCCATCAAGGAGCGCAACCTCGAGGCCGCGCGCCGCGACCCGCGTTTCCGCTTCGTGGCGGGCGCGCTGCAGGACCAGGATCTCGGCTCGCTGCTGCAGGACGAAGACGTGAGCGTCGTCTACCACCTGGCCGCGCAGGCCGGCGTGCGCGCGTCCTGGGGGCGCGACTTCGACGTCTATGCGCTCAACAACGTGAGCGCCACGCAGCGCCTGCTCGAGGCGGCCTCGACGCTGGCGACACCGCCGCGCATCGTCTACGCGTCGTCGTCCTCGGTCTACGGCGACTCGCCCGCGCTGCCGCTGCGCGAGGATGCGGCGTGCCATCCGGTGTCGCCCTACGGGGTGACCAAGCTGGCCGGCGAACATCTCGGCCTGCTGTACGAGCGCAACAACGGGGTGCCGGTGGTGGCACTGCGCTTCTTCACCGTCTACGGGCCGCGGCAGCGGCCGGACATGGCCTTCCACAAATTCCTGAAGGCGGCGCGCGACGGCACGGAGCTGACGATCTTTGGCGACGGCGAACAGACCCGCGACTTCACATACATTGACGACATCCTCGCGGCGGTTCGCGCGGCCGCGAGCCAGGGGCGGCCCGGCGGCGTCTACAATGTCGGTGGTGGAGAGCGCATCTCGGTGAACGGCGTCCTCGAGGTCATCGAAAAAGTCACCGGCAGGAAGCTGCGGACGGCGCACGCTGGAGCCCAGAAGGGCGACATGCGCGACACCTTCGCCGACATCGCGGCGGCGCGGGCCGACCTCGGCTTCCGCTCGACGGTGCCGCTGCGCGACGGCCTGGCGCGGGAATGGGAGTGGATCGAGAGCCTTTGACAAAGCCAAAGCCGAAGCGGAAGCAGACGACGACGATCAAGAGAATGGCCGTCACGCTGCTGGGGCTCTGTGCGCTTGCCGGCGCCGCCTGCGGCACCCACCATACCGACCTCGCCGTCCTCGGCAGCAACTCCGACGAGCTCATCTGGGAAGCCGGCCAGAAGGCGTTTGGCAAGAAAGACTGGGAAACGGCACGCAGCCACTACAAGCGCATCGTCGAGGGCTTCACCACCAGCCAGTACGTGCCCTCGGCACGCCTGGCTCTCGGCGACACCTACTTCTACGAAGGCGGCACGGCGAGCTTCATCCTCGCCGTCGCCGAGTACCAGGAGTTCCTCAACCTCTACCCCTCGCACCCGCGCAGCGACTACGCGCAGTTCCAGGTCGCCGAGTCGTACTTCAAGCAGAAGAACGGCCCCGACCGCGACCAGGAGCCGACGCGGCGTGCGCTCGCCGAGTACACGCGGCTTCTCGACCTGCACCCGCGCTCCAAGCTCGCCGAAGAAACGCGCAAGCGCGTCGTCGTCTGCCGGCAAAGCCTGGCGCGCGCCGAATATGTCGCCGGCTATTTCTACCAGCGGAGCCGGCAGGCGTACCGTCCGGCCATAACTCGCTACCAGACGCTGCTTACAGAGTATCCAGATTACACACAATTGGACGAGGTTCTGTATCGGATTTCCCAATGCCTGGTGGCAGCCGGCCGGGGTAAGGAAGCCGCCCCGCACCTGGGCCGCCTCCTCGAGAGCTACCCCAAAAGCAGTTACGCCGGCGACGCCCGGGAGCTCCTGGCCAAGGTCCAGGCCCAGCCCACCCCAGCCGCCAAAACCTAAAGTGTCACTTGAGAAAGCGACCCGCATCACTTGACAGATAGGCCCTAGGACCTTACTCTGCCTCGAATTTTACTGAGGGAGGTTGGTCAATGAAGGCGAGGTCTGTCGTCTCCCTCGGCGGGGTGCTCGTGATGGGCCTTGCCACGACGTCTGTGTGGGCCCAGCGCGCCCCACAGGCCCCGCCTCCGGTCACCACCGAGCCCACGACCGTCCCGAAACACTGGTCCCGCAATCCCTATCCTACGACCATCCCCGAAGGCTCCGCGCTCTATTATGTGGTGCGCGGCGACACCCTCTGGGACATTGCGGCGCGCTTTCTGGGCAATCCGTACCTCTGGCCGCAGATCTGGGAGCAGAACAAGTACATTCCCAACGCCCACTGGATCTATCCGGGCGATCCGCTCATCATTCCGGCAGTAGACGTGGTCGCCCCATCGGCCGGCGAACCCTCGACTCCGGCCGCCGAAGGAGTGCCCGAACCCGCCGCGACCCCCGCGCCGGACGCATCGGCGGGTGGTGAAGGCGGCGGCGAGGGCGCCGGCATGGCGGTTTCCGAGCCGCCCACTGTCGCCTGCGCGCCGTACATCGCCGCCGAGCCCGAGGACGAGTCGCTGCAGATCCTCGGCTCGGAGCATGGCAACACGCGCATCTCGTTCGCCACCCGCGAGATCGTCTATCTCGACCGCGGCACCGCGGGCGGAGTGAACCAGGGCGACATGTTCGCGACGCATCACAGCATGGGCGACGTGCGCCTGCCCGGGACCAGGAAGAAGCTCGGCCGCAAGGTCGAAGTCACCGGCTGGGTGCGCGTGATCCTCGCGCAGGAACACGCGGCCACCGCCATCGTCGAGCACGCCTGCGCCGAGCTGCATCCGGGCGATTACCTGCTGCCCTACACCGAGCCCACGGTGCCGCGGCTCGCCAACTACCAGCCGACCACCCGGGAGATGGCGCCGAGCGGCAAGCAGCACGGCTACGTGGTGGACATCGCCGACGACATCGCGATTGCCGGCGCCGGCCAGCTGGTGCTCATCGACGTCGGCTCGAGCCAGGGCATCGCCCCCGGCAGCGTGCTGACCGTCTACCGCATCATGTACGAGAGCGTGCCGACGCCGCGCCGCATCATCGGCGACCTGGTGGTGCTCACGACTCGCGAGGGCACGGCCACCGCCAAGGTGTTGTCGAGCTACGATGCGCTGCTGGTCGGCGACGAGGTTGAGCTGCGCTGACCTCTTGATATCTGCGCGTCAGGTGCAGGACCGCTGGCTGGCCTTCCAGGCGTACCGCGCGTGACGGCGGGTTTCGCCGACCTGCAGCGCCTGTTCGCCGGCGCCGGCACTCCGCAGCCGGCTGCGCTCGACTCTTGATGGACTAAGGTAGCGGCGCAGCTGCTCGGCCCCGACGGCCTCGTCCTCTACGGCAATCGCCACCTGCTCGAGCTGCTGGGCGAAACCGAGGCCGGCGCGGCCGGTGCCGACTGGTTCGCGCGCTTCGTGCCTGAAGCACACCGCGAGGACTGGCGTGCGGTATTCGCCATGACCTTGGGCGCCGCCGCTCCCATGCCGCAGGTCGATCTGCCGATCAGCGGTCCCGGCGGAACGCGCCTGGTCAGCTGGGACAGCGTCGGGTTACGCAACGCCGCCGGCGAGCCGCTTGGCGTGTTCGCCGTCGGCCGCGACATGACCACGACGCGCGCCGTCGAAGACGCTCGCGGGCAGGCGACGATGTACGACCCGCTCACCGGCCTGCCCAACCGCAACCTTTTTCAGGATCGCCTGGCACACCATTTCGCCCGCGGCAAGCGGCGCTCGCAGTACCGGTTCGCGACCCTGCTCATAAACCTCGACCGTTTCCGCACCGTCAATGCCACCCTCGGCCGTGCCGCGGGCGATGCGCTGCTGGTCCAGGTGGGCACGCGTCTGTCCGGCTGCTTGCGCCCCGGCGACTCTCTGGCGCGTCTCGACGGCGACGAATTTGCGCTCATCATCGACGAGGTGGCGAGCGGCGACGCGGCAGTCGCGGTGGCAGCCCGGATCCACGCCGCGTTCAAGGCGCCATTCGTTCTCGACGGCCGGGAGATGGTGGTGACCGCAAGCATCGGCAGCGCCGTGAACAAGCCGCGGCACGCGGGCCCGGAGGACCTGCTGCGCGATACCGAAGCCGCCATGCATCACGCCAAGGCGCGCGGCCAGGCGGGCCATGAGGTGTTCCGCACCAGCATGCATGCGCGCGCCATGTTCCTGCTCGAGCTCGAGCGCGAACTGCGCGCGGCGCTCGAACGCGAGGCGCTGGCCGTGCACTATCAGCCGGTCGTCTCCCTGGCTTCGGGCACGATCGTCGGCTTCGAGGCGCTGGCGCGATGGGAGCGGTCGCCGGGCGTCTTCATCCCGCCTGGCGATTTCATCGGCATCGCCGAAGAAACCGGCCTGATCAACGAGCTGGGAGCCTGGGTGCTACGGGTGGCGTGCGCCCAGGCGCGCGAGTGGCACGCGTACCGGCCGGAGGGCGGACCGCTGCGCATGGCGGTGAACCTGTCGCCGCGGCAGTTCGCCCAGCCCGACCTGCTGCAGCAGATTGCCGGGATCGTCACCACGACGGCGGTGCCGGAAGGCGCACTGCGGCTCGAGATCACCGAGAGCGTGCTCATGCTCGAACCGGAGTCCGCCGCCAGCTTGCTCGCGAGCCTCCACGGTCTGCACGTGCACGTCTGCATCGACGACTTCGGCACCGGGTACTCGTCGCTGAGCTACCTGCTGCGCTTCCCCGCCAGCACGCTGAAGATCGACCGCTCCTTCGTTACCGGCCTGACCAAGGGCGGCCAGCACACGGAGTTGGTCAAGACGATCATCGCCCTGGCGAAGAACGTCGGCATGGACGTCGTCGCCGAAGGGGTCGAGACCATGGAGCAGCTGGCTGTGCTGCGCGCTCTGGGCTGCGACTATATGCAGGGTTTCCTCGTCTCCAAGGCCGTGCCTGCCGCGGCGGCTCGCGCCTTGCTGGAGGCCGGGCCGCTCCTCTAGACGTTTCCTTCACACCATCGCATGTCAGCTGCGCTGCAGCGACCAGCCGGTGCCGGCTGCCGGCGGCTCTGTTGCGAGCATTGCCGCCAGATCCTGCGACCAGGTCTCGATGTCGGCGGGTCGATCCTCAGGCCGCTTCGCCAGGGCAGCGTCGAAGGCGGCATCGACGCCGGGCGGAACGACGGCCAGGGACGATACCGGCGGGTGGGCTCCATAGAGCACCTCGATCATGCTCTTCGCCACATCCTCACTCGCGACGAGGCGCCGCCCGGTCAGCGCCTCGAAGGCGACCACGGCAAGCGAATACAAGTCGCTGCGGCCATCGACCTCCTCGCCGTTCACCTGCTCGGGCGACATGTAGGCGGGCGTGCCGATGAGCACGCCGGTGTGCGTCAGGCGGGCCCCGGCGTGGCTGGACTTCGCCACCCCGAAGTCGACCACCTTGGCCCGAAACACGCCGGCTTCAGGCACCAGCAGGATGTTGCCGGGCTTGACGTCGCGATGGACGACGCCGACCCGGTGGGCTGCGTGCAGCGCCGAACCGACCTGCGCCACGAGCGCCGCCACTTGCGCCGGTGTGGCACGGCCGCAGTCGAGCAATTGCTCAGCGACGGTGGTGCCGGTGAGCAGTTCCATTGCGAGAAATGCAGAGCCGTCCTCGAGTTCGCCGGAGTCGAACAGCGAGACCACCGAAGGGTGGTGCACGCTCGCCAGCGCGCGGGCCTCACGGTCGAGGCGGAACCGGGTTTCCGCGTCATTGAGCCGGTCGGCGCGGATCACCTTGAGGGCCACGTCGCGCGCCAATCGCTCGTCATGTGCGGCGAAGACGCTGCCCATGCCGCCCTCGCCGAGCAGGCGCTGCAGGCGATAACGACCGAGGACCAGCAAAGGCAGCAGGCGGGTGCCATCCAGTTCCGCGCCGTCGGTGTCGCAACGCGCGACCTCCTGGCCGTAGCATCGTCCGCAGCGCGGGCACAGGTTCATCGAGGCGATCCCCTGCTCCAACATGTGCTGCCGCACTTCGGCCTGGCGCGAGTTCGAGGCCGTGAGGCGCTGGCGCAGGGCCTGGAAGTCAAGGGCACTGCCCAGGTGCTGGGCGAGGCCCGCGACCAGAGCGCTCTCGGTGTCACCGAAGCTGCGCGTGCCTTCGATGACCAGGGCGCCGCGGATCTCGCGCGTCATGCCGGCGAGCGGTACGACGATGCGCCCCTCCTGTGGCTTGGCTGTGTCGACGGCCAGGACATCGCTGAGCGTGATTGGCTGCGAGGGCACCGGCCCGATCGGCACCAGCCTCTCGCCTTCGGCTCGCAGGATCGCGACTCGTTGCGCCTGCACCGCCCGGCGCACTTCCTCCGCCATCGACGGCCCCCACACCGCCAGGTCCTCGGCGAGGGCGCCCGCGTTTCGCGACAACCTGGCGAGTTGCTCTTGCGCCGCCTTGAGTTCGTCGTTGGCTGTGCGCAGGTCCCCGGTACGCTCATCGACGACCGCCTCGAGCTGTCGTGCGCGCGCCTCCAGGCGACGCACGCGCAGGCGCTGTCCAAGGAAGCCGGCGAGCACCAGGCCGAGCCCGACGAGCGCCTGGAACCAGCGGGTCTGGTGGAACAGCGGCTTCACGGTGACAACGGCGAGCGCGCCGTCCTGGTTCCACACGCCCTCGTCATTGGCAGCCCTGACCCGGAACCTGTAGCTGCCAGGCGGGACGTTCGTGTACCGAACCACGCGCTCGCTTCCGGCCGCGGTCCAGTCGCGATCGAAGCCTTCGAGGGTGTATTGGAAATGGACTCGCTGCGGAACGGCCAGGCTCAGCGCGGTGTAGTGAACGGTCAGCGTGGCGGCGCCCGGAGCGACGACGAAACCGCCCGCCGAGTGCACCAGGGCAACGCCGTCGCTCTGCAACTGCTCGATGACGACCGGCGGCGGCAAGGGGTTCGTCGCCAGATGCGCCGGATCGACGGCCACCACGCCCGCGATGGTCGGAAACCACAACCGGCCGTCGCGCGCCAACCATGCCGACGGTTGATTGTCGCCGTTGCACTCCGCGCTGCGCATGCCGTCCTGGACGCCGAACGATTGCGAGTCGATGGTGGATTGCCCGCCGTCGGCAAAGGCCTCGAGGCTGGCCCTGGCTACGCGGAAAATGCCCCTGTTGGAACTCATCCAGAAGAAACCCTGCGTGTCCTCGAGAACGCTGAACACGCGGTCGTCGAACAACCCGTCCTTCCTCGTGAAATGACGGAAGACGCCGTCGCGCAGCCGGTTCAGGCCGCCGGCCAGGGTTCCCACCCAGAGCGTTCCGTCGGCGTCCTGGTACAGGCTCGTCACCTGGTTGTCCGATAGCCCATTGCGGGTGGTGTAGGCGCGGAACCCCCCATCGGCGAACCTGTTGAGGCCGTTCGACGTGCCGATCCACAAGGCGCCGTCGCGGCTATCTTCGAGCAAGGCGGTGACGTAGTCGTCGGAGAGGCCGTTGCTCTTGTTGTAGACGACGAGGCGGCCGTGCTGCAGGCGATCCAGGCCGCCACCGGCGGTGCCGATCCAGACTGTTCCGTTGCGCGCGACCAGCAGCGCGGCGATTTCGTCGCTCGAGAGGCCGTCGCGCGTCGTCAGCCGCGAGAACGCGCCCGCGCGGCGACGACTCACGCCACCGCCGCGTGTGCCGATCCACAGGTCGCCGTCAGAACCTTCGCCGAGCGATGTCACCTGATCGCCCGAAAGACCGTCGCGAGTGCCGAACACCGTGACCGTGCCCTTGACGATCCGGTTCAGGCCACCGCCATCGGTGCCGATCCAGAGCGCTCCGCCATGGTCTTCGTAGACCGTCAGCGCCGCGGCGCTCGACAGGCCTTCGGCGGTGCCGAGCGGAGTGAACCTCGTGTCGCGCAGGCGGTTGAGGCCGCCCCCGTCCGTGCCGATCCACAGGCTGCCTTCCCGGTCCTCGTAGAGCGACATCACCACGTCGCTCGTCAACCCCTGGCTGCGGCCGAACACATCGACCGTGCCGCCGCTGAGACGGCCGAGGCCCGCCGCGGTTCCGATCCAGAGGATGCCATCGCGGTCCTCGAGCAGCGACCAGACCTCGTTGCTCGGCAAGCCGTCGCGTTCGGTCACGGTCGTGATCACGCCGTCCTTGATGCGGTTGACGCCGCCCTCGAAAGTGCCGGCCCAGATGCTGCCGTCCCGGCCCTCGACGATCGAGCTGACCTGGTCGCCCGACAACCCATCGCGCTTGCGGATGGTCGTGATCCGGCCGTTCTCGATGCGGTTGAGGCCGCCACCGAAGGTGCCGACCCACAAGATGCCGTGACGGTCCTCCAGGACCGAGATGACCTGGTCGTTCGAAAGGCCTTCGCGCGTGGACAAGACGGTGACTCGTCCCGAGGCGACGCGGTTTATGCCGGCGGCCGTGATGCCGGCCCACAGCACGCCGTCCTTGCCCGCATGGAGTGCGCGGATCCGGTCTCCGGTCAGGCCGTCGGCGGCGGTGACGGCGCTGAATCTGCCGTCCCGGTAGCGCAACAGTCCGCCGCCACGCAGGCCCACCCACAGCACGCCGGCGTCGTCCTCCGCCAGCGCAAGGACGATGTTTTGTGTGAACGCGGCGTCACTATCCTTGTTGAAGGCGACGAAACGCGCGCCATCGAAGCGGACCAGACCCTCCTGCGTCCCCAGCCAGAGATAGCCGTCTCGGCCCTGGACGATCGCAGAAATCGTGTTCTGGGGCAGGCCCTGCTCCGATTGCCAGGCATCGTGCCGATACTGTGTGATCCGGCGCACCGGGTCGAGGGCCTGCGCCGGCGCTGCGGGCGCGAAAAACAGCGCCAACACCGCGATCCGCCCCGCCCAGTGCCGCGTTGTGGGCCAGTTCACCAGACCTGCCAGGCTGCGTCGCCAATCACCTTGGCGACGAAAGGGCCATGCAACACTCTCGTCGGACGCCCGAGCCGGCGGCAGTGCCGCCGGCCAGGAGGACCTGGAGAACGACACCATGAGACCGACAATTCGATTCACGTTCGCGCTGGCCGCATTCCTCGTAGTTTCGCAGAGCACGGCCGAGGCCGCCAAGCTTCGCTGCAAGAGCGATCCGCTCTTCATCATGTCGGACGGAACCAGCATCGACGTCAATGCCGACATCGATTCGCTGCCGATGGACGTGACCACCGTCACCTACGTACTGCGTGTGCCGACCGGCGTCAGGGTGCTGGCGTGGGCGCGCACTCCCACCTGGCTCACGACTGTGGAGAAGGTCGTGGTCCTCACCGGCAACCCGCCGCGCACGTACAGCAGCAACACCATCGTCATCAACCGCAGGGGCAAAGTCCCTGTTACCGCCAACATGGTGGTGGGCCTTGCCAAGAGTTCGGTGACCGGCAAGGCCGGCGACACGCTGACCCTGCACGTGACCGCCCCCAGCATCCTCAACGCCGTTGGCCAGGCAGCCGGCATCGACCCTGTGACCGAAGGCGCCTCCTCGTTGCTCAACCAGCTCACGAACGGCAACCGATAGCGGCTGACGCGCCGCCTGGTTTCCTTGAGCTTGAGCGCATAGAGTAGACCGAGATAGGCCGCTAGGCCCAGCGGAATGCCGAGAACGGCATTCCCCACCAGGAACGGCCACAGGTAGGGGCCGAGGTCGCGCAGCAGCGTCCGCAGGAACATCACGCCGCTGCCGCGCCACTTGACGTGTACGAGGCCCGCGGAGGACACGCCGAGCATCCAGCAACCGAGCGTCGTGCCGATGACGAGGGCCGGCACCGCCGTCCACGCGTTGAGCCAGGCGCCCACCAGCAGCGCCACGCGGTTGAGGCCGAACATCACCGCCACCGCCAGCGCCATCCAGGTGTGCAGGCCGAAGAACGGGCTGAACCCGATCCAGACGCCGACGCCGAACGCGAGCGCCATGCGCTGCGGCGGCTCGTCGATCTGCAGCAGCCTGGCAACGGCCTCGCGCAGTCGCTTCATCGGCGCGCCGTGGTCAATGGCCGCCGGCGAAATGCTGGAAGCCGTGCGGCTGCAGGGCGCTGCCCGTGCGCGCGTCCACGACACCTTGCGCCTCGCCCGCCACGACCCCGATGACCGTGAGGCGCGTGCCGTGGCGGCCGGCGAGCTCCATCAGCGCCGCGAAATGCTGCGGCGGCACCGCCAGCAGCAGCTGGTAGTCCTCGCCGCCGTGCAGGGCCAGTCCCAGCGCGTCGAGACCCAGGCCACGCGCGACGCTCGCGGTGTGCGCCGCCACCGGCAGCAGCGCCGCGTCGAGGCTGGCGCCGGCGCGGCTCTCGCGGCACAGCGCAAGCAGGTCGGCGGAGAGGCCGTCGGAGAGGTCCATCGCGGCACTCGCAAGCGCCGCCTCGCCCACTGCGGCGGCGAAGGCGGCCGGCGGTTCGGGCGTCCACTGAGCGCGCAGGCAGGCGGCGACGGCGTCCTCCGGCAGGCCGGCCATGAGATCCCCGCCCGACTCCAGCAGCAGCAGGCCGGCAGCCGCGCCGCCAAGCGTCCCGGTGACTGCGAGCAGGTCGCCGGCCCGCGCGCCGCCGCGGGTCAGAATGGCGCCGCCGCCGGGCTCGCCCAGCATCGCGAGGTCGATCACCATCGGGCCGTCGATCGCCGCCAGGTTGCCGCCGACGAGCGCCACCGAGTAGCGGCGGCTCGCCTCGAGCAGGCCATCGTAGAGCGCCTCGACGAACGCAACCTTAGCCGTGCCAGGCAGGCACAGCGAGACTGTGGCGTAGCGCGGCCGGCCGCCCATCGCGGCAATGTCGGAGACGTTCACCGCGATGGCCTTGCGGCCAAGATCCGTTGCCGAGATCGAGCGCAGCCGGAAATGCACATCCTCCACGAGCGCATCGGTGGTGATGAGGGTGAGCGCGGACGTGGCGACGGCCGCGGCATCGTCGCCGAGTCCGATGACGACACCCACGCCGGCGCGGCCGGGCGGATCGAGCCGCTCGCGGAGGCGGGCGAGCAGCGCGCGCTCGCCGAATTCCCGCAGCGTCGTGGTCAACGACGACTCCCCGAAAATGCCGTGTGGTGCGTGACCATGAACCTAGTCACAAGGTGGGAACCCTGCGTCCACTTCAGGCTTCCTCGACGCGGAGGCGTGCACACCGTGGAATCGACTCGGGTCCCCTGGGTTACGACGTTGGTTCAGGACTACAAAGCCATCACGAACAACACAGGGAGCCGACGCCGCCGATGTTACACCACGTCCTTGAGCGCCACGTCCAGTTCCTTGACGAGCGCTTCGGTGCGCTTGCGCCACGCCGCGGGGTCGCCGCGGTCCTCGCGCAGGCGGTGGCACTCGTCGGCGAGGTTGAGGGCGGTGAGCACCGCGGCCCGCACCGTGTCCACCGACGCGGCGCTCTGGCTGATGTTGCGCATCTTCTTGTCCACCTGCGACGCCAGCTCGCGGATGTAGTCGGGATCGCTGCCGGCATGGACCGAATAGCTCTGGCCGAAGATCTCGACCTGGATGCTGGCTTTGTCGCTCATGGCAGGCTCCGCTTAGGACTCGAGTTCGTCCAATAGTGACACGATCCGCGCCACGCGCTGCGCGACTTGCTCGCGTTCTGTGCGCAGCGCCTTCAACTCGGCGCGCGCGGCCGCCAGATCGCGAGCCGCGGAGCCGCTCGTCTCCTTGTCCTTCTGCGCCGACGCGAGCCGCTCCGCAAGCGTCGCCTGCGCGGCCTGCGCCTGCTGCGCCTGCTGTGCCAGCGACGCGTTTTCCTTCTTCAGGCGGCGCAGCGCCTCGGCGGCGCGCGCGACGCGTTCCTCGAGGTGCTCGAAGGTCTTGTCTTCCATTGCTGTCGTCCCCTATCCCTCGCCGCGAATCTCGGCGCCCGCCGCGCCCAGCGCCGCCGCCACCGCGGCGACGGACGCCTGGACCTCGTCGCCGGTGAGCGTCCGTTCCGGGTGCTGATAGCGCAGGCGCAGGGTAAGGCTCACCTTACCCGGTGACAAGGGCGAACCGGAATAGCGGTCGGCCACTTCCGCATCGAGAAGCAGCGGCCCGGCGCTGCGCCGCACGTCCGCGAGCCACTCGGCCGCCGGGCGCGCGGCGTCGATGACGAGCGAAAGGTCGCGCACCACGCCGGGAAAGCGCGGCAGCGGGCGCGTCTCGTGCATCGCTCCCGGCATGGCAAGCAGCCCCTCGAGGTCGAGTTCGCCGATGACCACGTCGCCACGCAGGCCGAGCGCCGCGCCGAGGTCGGGGTGCAGCACGCCGGCATAGCCGAGAACGCCTGCCTGCCACGCGACGAGCGCCGCCTTGCCCGGATGCAGGAACGGCGGCGGCGCGCCTGTGTCGGCCCGCAGCGCGGGCACGCCGAGGGTGGCCGCGAGCAGCTCGACGATGCCCTTGGCGTCGAAGAAGTCGGCTGGTCGCGGCTTTTCCGACCAGCTCGGGCGCCGCAGCGAGCCGGCCGCTAGGAAACCGACGCGGAGGTGCTCGTCCGGGCGCGCGGCGGCGTCTCCATGACCGTCGCGCGGCGTGAACACGTGCCCGATCTCGAAGAGCGCCACGTCGCGCCGTCCCTGCCGCAGGTTGGCCTGGAGATTGGCGAGGAGGCCGGGGAAGACGAGCGAGGTGCGGAGCACGTCGCGATCCTCCGAGAGCGGGTTCTCGAGGGCGACCGCCGCGGCACCATAGGCCGCGGCGCCGCGCGACGACACAAAGGCGTAGTTGATGTTCTCGGTGTAGCCGGCGCCGCTCAGCACCTCGCGTACCGCGCGCTCGCGCGTCTGCTCGTGCTTCAGCCCGGTGGCGAGGCGCGCGGAGCTGCGCGGAATCGCCGTGGGCAGCGCATTGAGCCCGACGTGGCGGGCCACTTCCTCGATGAGGTCCACCTCGCGCTGCACGTCGGAGCGCCAGCTCGGCACCGTGAAGGGCCGGCTCGCGCCGGCACGTGCGCCTGCCACAAAGCCGAGCTGCGCCAGGATCGCTTCACACCGCTCCTCCGTGACCGCCATCCCCAGCACCCGTTCGACCTGCGCGAAGCGCAGCGTGAGGACGCGCGGGGTGCGTGGCGCGGCGGAAACGTCGATCGTGCCGGGCCGTGCGGAACCGGCGCCGAGCTTTTCCAGCAGGTTGGCGACGCGGTCGAGGGCGACGAGCGGCGCTTCGGGATCGGCACCGCGTTCGAAACGGTGCGACGCCTCGGTGTGCATGCCGAGCGACTTGGCCGAGCGGCGGACGGCGAGCGGCGTCCAGTACGCCGCCTCCAGGACGATGGTGGTGGTTGCGTCCGACACCTCGCTCGAGGCGCCGCCCATGACGCCGGCCAGCGCCAGTGCCTGGTCCGGACTCGCGACGACCCCTTGTTTCGGACCCAGAGTGCGCTCGGCGCCGTCGAGCGTGCGCAGCGTCTCGCCGGCACGTGCCCAGCGCACCACGAGCGCCGACTGCGGGATGAGCGCCGCGTCGAAGGCGTGGGTCGGCTGCCCCATTTCGAGCATCACGTAGTTGGTCGCGTCCACAACGTTGCTGATCGAACGCACGCCGGCGGCCGCGAGCCGATCCCGGAGCCAGCCGGGCGAGGGTGCCACCCGCACGTCGAGCACGCGCGCGCAGAAGCGCGGGCACAGGTCGGGCGCTTCGATCTCGATACGCACTGCCGCACTTGCCGGCGCGCCCTGTTCGGCAACCTGGCGCTCGACCCCCAGCAGCGGCTTGCCGTAGAGGGTCGCGACCTCGCGCGCCACACCGTGGACGTTCATGCAATCGACGCGGTTGGTGGTGATGTCGAGATCGAGGACGACGTCCGCGCCGCTGGGCACCACCGCATCGACCGCCAGGCCGCAAAGCGTCAGGTCGTTGGCCAGGCGCTTCGCGTCCACTTCGAACGCGACGTACTCGCGCAGCCAGGAGAGCGGGATCTTCACAAGGCGCCGAACTGTTCGAGGAAGCGCAGGTCGCCGGTGTAGAGGTTGCGGATGTCGTCGATCGCGTAGCGGCGCAGCGCCATGCGCTCGATGCCCATGCCGAAGGCGAAGCCCGTGACCGTCTCGGGATCGTAGACGACGTGCCCGAGGCGCTTGTTGACGGCCTCGAACACCGCCGGGTGCACCATGCCCGAGCCGAGCAGCTCGACGAAGCCGGTGAACTTGCACACCCGGCAGCCTGGCCCGCCGCACACGACGCAGCCGAGGTCCACTTCGACCGACGGCTCCGTGTAGGGGAAGAAGGACGGACGGAAGCGCACCGGCAGCGATGGGCCGAACATCCGCGACAGGAACGCCTCGACCGTGCCCTTGAGGTGCGCGAGCGTCACGTCCTCGCCCACGACCAGGCCCTCGATCTGGTGAAACATCTGCGAGTGCGTCGGGTCCTCCTCGTCGCGGCGGAACACCTTGCCCGGACAGATGATGCGCACTTCGGGCGGATGCGGGTTCTCGAGCATGTAGCGGATCTGGCCGGTCGAGGTGTGGGTGCGCAGCAGCAGGTCGGTGCGGCCCTGCAGGTAGAACGTGTCCTGCATGTCGCGGGCCGGATGCTCGGGAGGCATGTTGAGCGCCTCGAAGCAGTGGAAGTCGTCGTCGACCTCGGGCCCGTCGTAGACCTCGTAGCCCATGGAGACGAAGATGTCTTCCATCTCCTCGCGCACCGCCGTCAGCGGATGGCGCGCGCCGCGCGCGGGCCGGCGTCCCGGCAACGTGATGTCGACGCGCTGTGCGGCCAGCCGCGCGGTGCGCTCGACTGCGGCAGCGCCGCCTTGAAGCTCTTCGAGGCGCGCCTCGATCGAGCCCTTCAGCTCGTTGAGCGCGGCGCCGGCGGCTTTACGCTCCGCTGGCTCGAGCGAGCCGAGCGTCTTCAGGAGCTGTGTCAGCGCGCCGGACTTGCGTCCGAGGAACCGGTCGCGCAGGGCGCCCAGCTCCTTGTCGGCCGGTTGCCCCGCCGCGACCCTGGCGGCGGTCGCGGCTGCCGCCGCAAAGAACTCGTCGCGGAGCGCGCGCACCCGGTCGTCCGTCATCGGCCCTTTTTCGCGATCAGGCCGTGGCGGACTTGGCGGGCGCCGGCCGGGCGCTTGCGGACTTCGCGTTCGCCGCCTTCGCGGCTTCGACGAGCTTGGTGAACCCGCCCGCATCGTGCACGGCGATCTCGGCGAGCGCCTTGCGGTCGAGGCCGATGCCCGCCTTGGTGAGCCCCGACATGAACTGGCTGTAGGAGATTTCGTTCAGGCGCGCGGCGGCGTTGATGCGCACGATCCAGAGGCGGCGGTAGTCGCGCTTCTTGACCTTGCGGCCGACGTAGGCGTTGCGGCCGGCGCGGTCGACGGCTTCCTTGGCGGCGCGGTACAGCTTGCCCTTGTTGAGGAAGAAGCCCTTGGCCAGGTGCAGCAGCTTCTTGCGTTTCTCGCGGCGGCTGCTGCCTCTTTTTACTCTCGGCACTGGGTGAGACCTTTCGGTTCCGGCACGGACCCCAAATGGTCCGGCCCGCTGCGCTTACAGGCGGCAACGAGGCCCGGGCCGCCCTGCTGGCGCCCCTTGAAGTTGCTGAATTATACCCGAGGCGTCAGCCGGTCAGCATCTTGCGCACGTTGGGCGTATCGGCCTTCGAGACCAGGGTTGCCTTGCGCAGGCCGCGCTTGCGGCCGGTGGCCTTGCTCGTCAGGATGTGGCGCTTCATCGAATGGCCGCGCTTCACCTTGCCGCTCGCCGTCAGCGAGAAGCGCTTCCTGGCCGCGCGCTTGGTCTTGAGCTTCAGTTTCTTCTTGGGCTTTCTCATTCCGCTCCTCGGGTTGTGGCCTTCTCAGGCTTCTCGGCCTTCTCGGCCTTTTTCGGCTTGACCGGGGCAACTTCCTTCTTCGGTCCGAGGATCTGGACCATGGTGTTGCCTTCCTGCTTGGGATGCGACTCGACTATTGCCGTCTCGGTCAGCTCGCGCGCGAGCCGCTCCAGGATGCGGCGCCCGATCTCGACGTGGATGATCTCGCGGCCGCGGAACATGATGGTCGACTTCACCTTGTTGCCTTCCAGCAGGAAGCGCTCGGCGTTGCGCTTCTTGAACTGGAAGTCGTGCTCGTCGACGCGCGGCCGGAACTTCACTTCCTTGACCTGGATGTGCCGCTGGTGCTTCTTCGCCTCGGACTCGCGCTTCGCCTGCTGGTAGAAGAACTTTCCGGAGTTCATGATGCGGCACACCGGCGGCGTTGCCGTGGGGGCGATCTCGACCAGGTCGAGACCCTTCTCCTCGGCAAGCATCAGCGCCTGGGCTGGCGGCATGATGCCGAGCTGCCCGCCGTCGTCGTCGATGACGCGCACTTCCTTGGCACGGATGCGGTCGTTTATGCGAACCGCTTTTTGATCTATTGGACACCCCCGGGAATGACTGCCTCCTCCTGCGTCGCGCGCGTGCTGACGAGCCGGGCGATCTTCTCGCCCAGCGCCGCAACGGTCATGGCGCCGAGGTCGCCGGCGTGGCGATGCCGCACCGCGATCTCCCCCGACTCCACTTCCTTGTCGCCGACCACGATCATGTACGGCACCTTCTGCACCTGCGCTTCGCGAATCTTGTAGCCGAGCTTCTCGGCGCGGTCGTCGACATGCACGCGTGCGCCCGCCGCGCGCAGCTCGGCGGCCACCGCCGCGGCGCGCGACTGGTGGCGCTCCGCGACCGGCAGCACCGCAACCTGCACCGGTGCCAGCCACAGCGGGAACGCGCCGCCGTGGTGCTCGATGAGGATGCCGAAGAAGCGCTCGAGGCTGCCGAGCAGCGCCCGGTGCACCATCACCGGCGGGTGCGGCTTGCCGTCCTCGCCGATGTACTCGAGCGCAAAGCGCGCCGGGTTGTGGAAGTCGACCTGGATGGTCGAGCATTGCCAGGCGCGCTCCAGCGAATCCTTGATCTTGATGTCTATCTTCGGCCCGTAGAAGGTGCCCTCGCCCGGGTCCACGACGTAAGCGAGCGAGCGCGTCGTCAGCGCCTGCTTGAGCGCGTCGGTCGCGATCGCCCAGTTCTCTTCGCTGCCGCTCGCGTTCTGCGGGCGCGTCGAGAGGTAGATGTCGTAGCGGTCGAAGCCGAAGGTCGTGAGCATGCCGGTGACGAAGTCGAGGACCCGCAGGATCTCGACCTGCAGCTGGTCCATGCGGCAGAAGACGTGCGCGTCGTCCTGGGTGAAGCCGCGCACCCGCATCAGGCCGTGCAGCACGCCGGAGCGCTCGAAGCGGTAGACGGTGCCGAGCTCGGCGTAGCGGAACGGCAGCTCGCGGTAGCTGCGCAGGTGCGCGCGGTAGATGGTGATGTGGAACGGACAGTTCATCGGCTTCAACTGGTACGGTGCGCCTTCGATCTCGATGGGCGCGTACATGTTGGCCTTGTAGTACTCGGTGTGCCCGCTGGTGTTCCACAGCTCGAGCTTCGCGATGTGCGGCGAGTAGACGAGGTCGTAGCCGCCGGCGAGGTGCTGGTCGCGCCAGAAGTCCTCGATCTGCTTGCGGATGAAGCCGCCCTTCGGGTGCCACAGGATGAGGCCTGCGCCGGTCTCTTCGGTCATCGAGAAGAGGTCGAGTTCGCGTCCCAGCTTGCGGTGGTCGCGGCGCTTCGCCTCCTCGAGGCGGTGCAGGTGCAGGTCGAGCTCTTCCTTCGTGAAGAAAGCGTAGCCGTAGATGCGCTGCATCGACGGGTTGCCTTCCTTACCCTTCCAGTATGCGGCGGCCGGCGACGGGTTGAGCTTGAAGGCCTTGATGTGCGAGGTCGAAGGCAGGTGCGGGCCGAGGCAGAAGTCGATGAAGTTGCCCATGGTGTAGCACTGCACCGTGTCGCCGGCCTTCTCCTCGATCAGCTCGCACTTCAGCTTCTGCCCGAGCTTCGCGAACAGCTCGAGGGCTTCCGCCTTCGGGATGAGCTTCTTCTCGATGGGCCGGTTCTGCTTGACGATGTGCGCCATCCGCTTCTCGATGGCGGTGAGGTCCTCGGGGGTAAACGGTTGCTTCACCAGGAAGTCGTAGAAAAAACCGTCTTCGGTGGGCGGCCCGATGCCGCACTGGGCCTCGGCGTGGAGCTCCGTGACCGCGGCGGCCAGCAGGTGCGCGGAAGAGTGCCGGTAAATCTCGATCGGGGAGTCGGCAGGCTTCGTCTCGCCGGAGGGTCCGACGTATTCGGACGACACGGACTCCATTAACGAATCAGCATCTTGCGGCGACGAGCCTCAAAACCCTCTTTCTGTTCCTGACCGCGGCGGCTTGGTAGGCGCGGATGGAATTGAACCATCGACCCCTTCCGTGTCAAGGAAGTGCTCTACCACTGAGCCACGCGCCTGTGTAATCCGTTGAGCATGTGAGAGTAACAGCCCATTGCGCGGAGTGTCAATCAACGCGCCGCCGGGTCAGTGCGCGGGCTCCGCAGCCGGCACGTGGTCGTAACTGATGACGCGCGCGAGGCGCCATACTCCACCCTCGTTCCGCCAGATGTCGATGAGCTTCCCGGTCCCGGTGAGGCGGTCGGGCTCCCCCTTGCGAACCGCGAAGAAGCGATGGGTGCCCATCTGAAGGGCGCCGAAGTTGCTTGATGTCTGAAGGTGACTAACGAACCGGGCCTGCCGGAGTTCCCGGAATCGCGAGCGGGCGCATTTGCGCGAGGTACCAGCGGTGGATTTCTTCGCCGGCCGCGCGGTGGCCGCGTGTGTCGAAGTGGATGTCGGCGGCGAGATAGAGGTTCTCGCCGCTGCGCAGCACGCGTTCGCGCAACGGCGGCAGCAGGTCGAGGAACGGCACCTGCTGTTCGCGCGCCCACACCTTGAGGTACGCCTGCGGAAAGTCGATGTCGTAGGCGGCGCTCGCGGGCTGTGCCGCGTACACCTGATCCCGGAACGGGATCGAGACGACGCCGACGTTGAAGCCTGCGCTGCGGCCGAGGGCGCGGATGCTGTCGAGTTTGGTGACGAGCGCGTCGCGTGCCTGCAGGATGAAGGGCGGCTGCGGCAGCTGCGACCAGAACGTGAAGGTGGTGAAGCGGCGGCTGACGCTGAACTCGAGCCACGGGTTCTGTGCGCCGAAGAGCCCGTAGAGCCGATCGAAAGTGCGCAGTCGCGACAGCACCCGGCGCACCGTTTCGGGATCGCGCGCCGGCGGCGACACCGTGTCGTCCTGCTTCAGAAACGCCGCAGGCACACGGCCCGCGAGCCGCTCCTGGTTCAGCTCGACGCCACCGTTCCTCAGGTCGTACTTGTCGACACCAAGGTAGGTGTCGCGAAAATCGTTGCCGGAGAAGACCGTGACGATGACGTCGTCGGGTGCGAAGGCGAGCACGTCCTCGCGCAGCTGCAGCTCCATGTCGTCGACGCCGTAGCCGCCAACGCCGAAGTCGAGCACCTCGAAGCGCCTCTTGTTGAGCTTCTCCTCGAGGACGCCGGCAAAGCTCGTCTCGATCGACTCCGACCAGCAGCCGAACGCGAACGAGTCGCCGAGGATCGCCACGCGGCGCCGCCCCTTCGGCTTCTCGAGCGATACCTCGTGCCAGCGCATGCCATGGCTGTTGGTGTGCACCGCGACCGCGACGCCCTTGAGGCGCGCGACCCTGTCGAGGTTCGGTGCCAGGCGATACGACCCGGTGCCGTGCGGGTTCGCGCGCATCAGCTGCAGCGGCTCGCCGTAGAGCCGGCGCGCCTCCGCGCGGCGATCGACGCGTGCCAGCACCAGTTCCGAAACGGTCAATGCGGCGGCGAATCCCAGCAGCATGCTGACGACACGGAACACGGCGAGCCGCCGGCGTGACACGGGCGCCGTGGCGCTCACTGCGCTGCTCCTGCGCCCACGGCCGTCAGCGTCAGCGAGCGGGCGGCGAACTTCGGCGCGTTGGCGCCGCCCTCACGAAGCTCACGCGGGTAGGACAGCTCGAACGTGTTGAATCCGGGCCGCAGCGACTCAGCCGGAACCGTGAACCGCAGGCTGCCGGCCGTATCCTGGAGAGGTGCCGTTCCTGTGCGCGTCCCATTCACGCTCAGGGTCAGCGACGGCAGCTCGTGGCTGCCGAGGCGCCAGGCAACGAGCGTCGCGAAGAAAGGCTGCGGCGTGCGCACCGGCACGATCAGAGTCGGTCGGCGCGAAACGTTCTGCCGATACGAAGGCTCGGCGCCCGCCTGCACCACGTCGCTCCAACCCGGCCCGATGACGATGCGGGGCGCGGCAATGGCCGGGCCGTCGGTCGCGTCAGCCTCATCCAGGGTGCGCTCGGCTTCGTCGTTCCAGCCCGCGCCGCTGTCGGGGAGGCGCACGCGAATAGGGTCGAGATCGGTAGCCACCGCGGCATAGTGCTCGTCCAGATAGGCAGAGATCTCGGGCGACACCGTTCGCAGGTAGACGTCGGAAAAAATCAACCGCGGCGTGGCGGCGCCGCTGCGCAGGGCTTCGAGCAAGCGGTCGCGCTCCCCTTCGGGCCAGGTCTGGCGCAGGTGGCCGAGGAAGATCCAGTAGTAGTAAGCGTGGCGCCGGAAGGCACCGAGACCCGTGTAGCCGTCCATCACCGTATCTGCAGCGCGCGTGTTCTGCTGGACGAAGCGCAGCTTCGCGAGCGTCTGGTCGTTGCGCCACTCGAAGACACGCCGCTGCAGCGCCAGCGGGTGGATGCAGATCCCCAGCGCGACGACGGCGAGCGCCGGGTGCTGGAGGCCGCGCACCGCAAGAGTTCCAGCCAGGAGCGCGGTGCCCACGGCGAGCGTCGCGACCGAGCCGGGATGAGCGAACCCCGGATGGCCGAGGCGCCAGACGAGCGCCAGCGCTCCGGCGCCGAGCAGGAGGAAGCCGATGTCTTCGTGGTACCCGCGACCGTCCCGGGCGAGCGCAGCCACCGCGGCGACGAGCCCCTCTGCTGCGAAGAGGGCGACGAGCGGGAAGAACAAGACGAAGTAGTGGCGCGTCGGCTCGGGCAGCAGGAACAGGCCGATGGCCATCGCGATGGCCGTGGCCGACAGCAACAGGTCACCGCTGCGCCCCGAGTCGCCCGTGAAACCGCGGACGAACACGCGCAGGCACCAGACCATCCCGAGCGCCGAGATCACCGGGTTGTCGCGAAACACCTCGAGCACGAAGCCGCCTGGCCCGCTGCCGGGCACCCAGCCGGCAACTACGTCGAAGTTGCCCCGCCAGAATGCGCCGAGCGCGCCCTTCCACCAGAAGTACACGAGCGTGACGATTGTCGGCAGGAAGCCCGCGAACGAGAACGCCGCAATGTGGCGGATCCGGGCGCCAACCGGTTGGACGCTCGCGCTCGCAGGCGATGCCAGGTACGCGATCACGAACACGCCGACGCCGAGGATGCCGAACACGGTCTTCTGGGTCAGCATCACGCTCGCGCCGAGCAGGAAGCCGCTCCAGCCGAAGAGCGAAGTCTCGCCGCGCGCGGCGCGCACCAGCAGCAGCAGGCCGCTCAGCAGGCACGCGGCGGCGGGGCCGTCGGGGCGGATCTCCAGGCTCTTCTGCAGGAACATGACAATGAGGCCGAGGAGCGCCGTGCCGAGCCACGCGACCTCGCTGCCGCGCCACAGGCGGCCGAGGCGGAACGTCAGCCACAGTATGGTGCCGGTGAACACCCACATCCACAGGCGGGCGAACGTCAGGAAAGCGGCGGCCGCGGCCGCATTGCGCTCGGTGTCGAAGAACGGCAGGTACGCCGACAGGAAGAAGTGCAGCCAGGGCGTGTGATGCTCGAAGAAGTCCCGGTACATGACGAGGCCCTGCGAGATGTTCCAGGCGTTGTGGACGTGTTCGAGTTCGTCAGGGTCGAATTCTCGCACCCGCAGTAGCAGCAGTCGCGCCGCAAATGGCAAGGCGGCGAGCGGTGCCGCGACGAAGGGCAGGATGCGCGCGCGCATTTGGTCAGGACGCAGGTTAGCGACGCGCCCTCTTTAGTCCAAACAGGCGCTTAGAATCGCCTCCTCCTTGCGCCACGTCACGCGAACCGCCCTCGCCTTCGCAGCCTTCCTCGCCCTGGCCGCGGCCACGACCTGGCCGCTCGCACTGGCACCGCGCGAGCGCCTTCCGGACAACGCCGACGCCCTGCACTTCGCCTGGTCCACCGCGTGGGTTTCGCACCAGATCGTGCGCAACCCGCTCGCCGCCTTCCACGCGAACATCTTCTTCCCCGATCCTGCGGCGCTGGCCTACGGCGAGCCGGTTATTGGCGAGGCGCTCCTCGCCTGGCCCATCCTTGCCGCAACCAAAGACGCCGCCCTCACATACAACTTGCTGTTGATCTTGACCATCGGCCTCGGCGGGTTCTTCACGTTCCTGATGGTTCGCGAGATCTCGGCTAACGCCGGTGCCGCGTTTCTGGCCGGCGAGATCTTCGCGCTCACCAGCGCCAACTACGACTCGGCAGCCCGCATTCAGATCGTCTCGAGCCAGTGGACGCCGCTCGTCTTCTATTTCCTGGTCCGTCTCCTGCGCGGCCGCCGCGTGCGCGACGGGATCTTCTGCGGCGCCGCGTTTGCACTGCAGTGCTTGAGCTGCAGCTACTACGGCCTCTTCGTCGCGACGCTCCTGGTGTTGAGCGTGCCGCTCCTCGTCGCCATGCTGCCGCGGCCGCGGCTTCGGAATGTTCCATGGCGGGGGCTCGCCGCCGGCATCGCTGTCGCCACCGTGGCGGTCGCGCCGGCGGCGCTCGTCCAGTTCCGGCAGCTGCACTCGGTCGGCGCGGAGCGCACCTTGCGGCCCGGTGCACTCGTCGGCTCGAGCTACCAGCAGACGCTGCCGACAAACTGGGTTTATGGCGCGCGCTTCGGGGGCGCTGCCGCTTACGACGACCGGCACTTCCAGGGTTTCATCCCGCCGGCTCTCGCCGCCGCCGGCTTGCTCTGCCTGCGACGCCGGCAGTCCGTGGACTCGGCCATGGGCAGCGACGCCAACCGCTGGTTCGTTTTCTTCGCGGCGCTTGGCGTCCTCGCTTACCTTTTTGCCTGCGGCCGCGACGTGCCCCTGCCCGGCGGCTCGCTGCCCGGCCCGTACCGCCTGCTGCACGAATTCGTCCCCGGGTACGCACAGACGCGCGTGCCGTCGCGCTTTGTCATGGTGGTGCGCCTCGCTCTCGCGGTGCTCGCGGCCTCGGGCGCGGCGTGGCTCATCGCGGTGCTGACGCGCCACCGCAGTGCCTTTGGCGCCGTCGCCTTCGCCTGCCTGGCACTGGCCTTGCCTTTCGAACACCTCGCGACACCGCTGCCGACGTGGACCGTCCCGAGCGGCGCCACGGTTCCGGACGCCTACCGCTTCCTTCCCACGCTGCCGCCGGGGTCGGCGATCCTCGAATTCCCGCCGAACCCGATCCGCGGCCGGCGGCAGGAGTCGCTCTGGATGCTGCTCGCCACCCGCCACTGGCGCCCCATCGTCAACGGCTTCAGCAGCTACTACCCCCTGCAGCACGAGTTTGTCATCGACTCGTTGCTCGAGGAGTTTCCGAGCGTACGCACGTTGCGCATGCTGCGCACCCTGGGGGTCACGCACGTCGTTTTCCATCCTGACATGGAGCGCTACTCGGAGTCGGCCGACGCGGCGCAACGCTTTGCCCGCAAGGCGCCACGCTTCGGCAACGACCTGACGCTGGTGCGCTCCTTCGACGACCGCCGCCGTTTCAGCACCGAACTCGGCGTGATCGGCGGCGAGCAGGTCTATGCCTTGACGCCGCTCTTGCCGCGCCGCAAAGAGGCGATCGACTCGTGGCCGCGCGTTCGCCCGCGCACCTGGCAGTGCGAGAGCTCGCCTGCAACCGCCGCTTGCGCGGAGGCATTCGACGGCGACCTCGCGACCGAGTTCGGGACCGGCCGCACGCAGGTGCCGCAGGACCGCTGGCGGATCACGTTCGCGGCTCCGCTGCGCCTCTCGGCCGTGTCGCTCGTCTGCGGACGCCGCGCGGCGGCCTATCCCCGCAACGCCCGCATCTTCGGCCGCGTCGGCTCCGATTGGCTGCCGCTCGCATCCTGGTCCGACTTCGACGAGACCCGATTCCTCGAAGCTCTCCTCGCGCGTTCGCCGCGCGCCAGCATCGACATGGCCTTCGCGGCAACCGAGGTGACCGGCATCGAGGTGCGCATCGACCCGCCCGACTGGATCATCAGCCCGTGGTCGCAGCCCGAGGTGGAGCTGGTCGCGGCCCCCGGGCGCTAGAGGATCTTCTTCCCCAGCAGCGAGCAGATGAGGCCGATGCCGAAGCGGGCGGTGCCGTTGCGCTCGTCGAGGATCGGGTTCACTTCGACGAATTCGGCGGAGATTACCTTGCCACTGTCGGCCAGCATCTCCATCGCGAGGTGCGCCTCGCGATAGGAGAGGCCGCCGGGCGACGGCGTGCCGACCCCCGGTGCGAAGTCGGGATCGATCGCGTCGAGGTCGAAGCTCACGTGGATGCCGGCGGTGCCGTTGCCCGCGAGCTTGATCGCCTCTTCCATCACCGAGCGCATGCCGTGCTCGTCGATGTCACGCATGGTGAAGCCGCGGACGCCTGTCGCGGCGATGTTCTTGCGCTCCGGCACGTCCACGTCCCGCAGCCCGACGATGGCGGCGCGCGAGCCCTCGACCATCGGCACCGCGCCGGCGAGCTTCGTCAGCGCATCCGGCCCAAGACCGAGGGCGGTGGCGCAGGGCATGCCGTGAATGTTGCCCGACGGGCTCGTCTCGGGGGTGTTGTGGTCGCCGTGGGCGTCGAACCAGATGAGGCCGACCTTCTGCTTCTTGCGGCGATGGTAGCGCGACACGCCGGCGATCGTCCCCATCGCAATGGAGTGGTCGCCGCCGAGCACCAGCGGCAGGCTGCCCGCGGCGAGGGTCTTCTCCACCTGGTCGCGCAGGCGTTCGCAGGTCGCCTTGATCTCCTTCAGGTACTTGAGCTTCGGATCGCCGACCGACTGCGTCTCCTGGATCGGCACGTCGATGTCGCCGGCGTCGTCCACGTCAAAGCCCAGCTCGGAAATGCGCTCATGAAGCTCGGCGACGCGGAAGGCCGAAGGCCCCATGTCCACACCGCGGCGGCCGGCGCCGAGGTCGAGGGGCACGCCGATGACGGTAACTCTCTTGCGGGCCATATCTGCCGGGCAAGCTACCACGCGCCTCAAAAGCCGGTCAACGCGGCCGGCGGCGCCGCGCCGATGTAACCTTGACGTAAACGTATGCCCATCAGCGCCTTCGACCTTTTCAAGATCGGGATCGGCCCCTCCAGTTCGCACACCGTTGGACCGATGAAGGCCGCGCGCCTGTTCGCCACCGGGCTCGAGGCGCAGGGCCTTTTGGAGCGCATCGCCTCGGTGCGCGTGGACCTCTACGGATCCCTGGGTGCGACCGGCCGTGGCCATGGCTCGGACAAGGCGGTGATTCTCGGCCTCATGGGAGAGACGCCCGAGGGTGTCGATACCGGCACCGTCGAGGCCCGGCTTGCCGTGATCGACGAAAAGAAGACGCTGCCGCTCCTCGGCAGGTACGACGTGGGTTTCCGCAACCGCGAACACCTGAAGTTCCTCGGCTCGCAGTCGCTGCCGTTCCACCCGAACGGGATGAAGTTCACCGCGGCGGCCGCGGACGGCGAACTGCTGGCGAGCAAGGTCTACTACTCGGTGGGCGGCGGCTTCGTTGTGGACGAAAAGGCGACGGGCGCCGATCGCATCGTCGCCGACGAGACACCCGTGCCCTATCCGTTTCACAGCGGCGAAGAGCTTCTGCGGCTGGCGCGCGCGCACGGCATGCCGATCAGCGCGTTGATGATGGCGAACGAGCAGTCGTGGCGCAGCGAGGCGGAGGTGCGCGCTGGCCTGCTGAACATCTGGCGCGTGATGCAGGAGTGCGTGCAGCGCGGCTGCGAGCGCGACGGCATCCTGCCCGGCGGCCTCAAGGTGCGTCGCCGTGCCGCAAGCCTCTACCAGCAGCTGCAAAGCGCCGGCGAGATGCACCGCAGCGACCCGCTCACGGTGATGGACTGGGTGGACCTGTGGGCGCTTGCGGTCAACGAGGAGAACGCGGCCGGCGGGCGCGTGGTGACGGCCCCGACCAACGGAGCCGCGGGCATCGTCCCGGCGGTGCTGCACTACTACGTGCGCTACGTGCCGGGAGCGAACGACGACGGCGTCGTGCGCTTCCTGCTGACGGCCGCGGCGATCGGCATCCTCTACAAGGAAAACGCCTCGATCTCCGGCGCCGAGGTCGGCTGCCAGGGCGAGGTCGGCGTCGCCTGCTCGATGGCGGCGGCGGCCCTCGCCGAAGTGATGGGCGGTTCGCCCAGCCAGGCCGAGCAGGCGGCGGAGATCGGCATGGAGCACAACCTCGGCCTCACCTGCGATCCGGTGGGCGGCCTGGTGCAGGTGCCGTGCATCGAGCGCAACGCCATGGGTTCGGTGAAGGCGATCAACGCCGCGCGCATGGCGCTGCGCGGCGACGGCAGCCATTTCGTCTCGCTCGACAAGGTGATCAAGACCATGCGTGACACCGGAGCCGACATGAAGACCAAGTACAAGGAAACCGCGCGCGGCGGCCTGGCCGTGAACGTGATCGAGTGCTGAGGCGATGAGCACGGCGCTGGACGTGGTCGCGATCCTGGTGAAGCAGGGCGTGCTGAGCGAGGAGCAGGCCGAGAAGGTGCGGCGCGCTTCGCGCCTCGGCACCGTGAGCGCCGAGCAGACGGCCCTGCAGCTGGGCCTCGCGAACGAGGCGCAGGTGGCGCAGGCATTCGCGCGCGAGGCCTCGCTCCCCTACGTCAAGATCAACCCGCTCGACCTCGACCTCGACGTCGTCACCAAGGGCGTCTCCGGGCCGTTCGCGCGCAAGCACGGCATCGTCGCCATCGCCAAGAGCGAAACCAGCATCACCATCGCGCTGCACGATCCGTTCGCGCCGTTCCCGACCGCCGACATCCGCCAGGCCACCGGGCTCGAGGTCACGCGCGTGGTGGCGAGCCGCAGCGACGTCGAGCGCGTCAACCGCGGCTTCTACGACCTGCACACGAGCCTCAAGAATGCGGAGCGGCAGCTGACCGCGAGCCGCCTCGGTTCGATCGACATCTCGAACACCGAGTACCTGTCGTCGGAGTCGAAGGAACTGGACCCGGCAGCGGCGCCGGTGGTGAAGGCGCTCGACCACATCATGGGCTACGCGTTCGAACAGCGCGCCTCCGACATCCACTTCGAGCCGAAGCGCGAGTTCACGCTGGTCCGCTTGCGCATCGACGGGCTGCTGCACGACGTGCACCTGATCCCGAAGATCGTCTACCAGGCGGTGGTCTCGCGGGTGAAGCTGCTCTCGGGCTGCAACATCGCCGAGAAGCGCCGGCCGCAGGACGGCCGCATCAAGCGCGACCACAACGGCCGCGAGGTCGAGCTGCGCGTTTCGGTGATGCCGACGGTGTTCGGCGAGAAGGCCGTGCTGCGCATCTTCGACCCCGACATCCTGCTGCAGGGTGTCGACCAGCTGGGCTTTGCGGCCGCCGACCTGCCGAAATTCCACGATTTCATCGCGCGCCCCACCGGCATCATCCTGGTCACCGGACCGACCGGCAGCGGCAAGACGACGACGCTCTACTCGGTGCTCAAGCACCTGAGCGGCCCGGAGGTGAACATCGTCACCATCGAGGACCCGATCGAGATGGTGCACGAGGACTTCAACCAGGTGGCGGTGCGCCCGCAGCTCGACGTCACCTTCGCGAGCGCGCTGCGCACCATGCTGCGCCAGGACCCGGACATCATCATGGTCGGCGAGATTCGCGACTCGGAGACCGCCGACAACGCGGTGCAGGCGGCGCTCACCGGCCACCTGGTGCTCTCGACCCTGCACACCAACGACGCGCCGTCGGCGATCACCCGGCTCCTCGACCTGGGCGTGCCGCACTTCCTGCTCACCTCGACGATCATCGGCGTCCTCGCGCAGCGGCTGGTGCGCGAGAACTGCACCAAGTGCGTCGAGGATTACGCACCCACCGCCGAGGAAGCAGCGGCGCTGCGCATGGATTTCGCCAAGCTGCAGGCCTACCGCTTCAAGAAGGGCCGCGGCTGCATCCACTGCCGCGAGACCGGCTACCACGGCCGCACCGGCATCTTCGAGGTGATGCCGCTGTCGGAGAAGATCCGGCGGCTGGTGTCGACGCAGTCGAGCTCGCGCGACATCTGGGCTGCGGCGCGCGAGGAGGGTATGCGCACGCTGCGCGAGGCCGGCGTCGAGAAGATCTTCCGCGGCACGACGACCGTGTCGGAAGTCGTGAGGGTCACCGGCCGCACCTGATGGACAACGTCACCCATACGCTCTGCTCGCTGGCGGTGGCGCGCGCCGGCGCCGCCGCGCGCCTCGGGCCCGGTAGCACTGCGTGCCTGCTGATCGCCGGGAACGCGCCCGACCTCGACATCGTGACCGCCGCGCAGGGCAGCCTCGCCTACCTCGCCCATCACCGTGGCTTCACCCACGGCCTCGCCGGCGCGGTGGTGGTCGCGATGCTGGCGGGGCTGCTGGTGCGCCTGTGCGTGCGTGGCTCACGCCTGCGCCCGCTGTTCGTTGCCGGGCTCGCCGGCACGTCGCTCCACATCTTCATGGACCTGTGGACGAGCTACGGCACGCGCGCACTGCTCCCGTTCGACAAGACCTGGTACGCGTGGGATCTCGTCTCGATCATCGACCCGTGGATCCTCGCGACGCTCGCCCTCTGCCTGTTCGTCGTGGGCCGCGGCGGCCGCCGGCGCGCGGGTGCCGTTGCCGCGCTGGCGCTCGTCGCGGGTTACGTCGGCGTGCGCGCAGGGCTGCACCAGCGCGCGCTGGGCGTCGTCCGCACGCAGCTCGGTGGCCAGCCGGTGCGCCGCGTGTCGGCGTTGCCGAGCTCACGCAACCCCATGCGGTGGCGGATCGTCGCCGACACGGGAAGCGCGTGGCAGACCGGCACTCTCGACCTGCGCACCGGCACCGCGGCGCTTCTGGTGCGGCCCAAGGCGCAGTCGCCGGCGGTCGCCGCGGCCTGGGCGAAGAGCGCGGTCGCCGGCACCTTCCTCGACTTCTCTCCCTATCCCCTGCTGAGCGTCAGCGAGCAGGAGGACGGCACCCAGCTCGTCTGGAGGGACCTGCGCTTCGAGGGCAGCGCGCGGCGCAACTCGTTCGTCGCCACGGTGGTGGTTGCGCCCGACGGCACCATCGTGCGCGAGCGCTTTTCGTTCTAGCTGAACGGCCGCGAGAAGTGCGTCGCCTCGAACCCGAGCAGCTTCGCGCCCGCATGCTTCCAGGCGCCGGGCGGCAGGCCCGCCTTGCGCGCTGTTTGTTCGAGAAACGCCGCTCGGTCCCAGCCCCACGTCACCGGCACCTGCGGCAGCAGCAGGCCGTGCGCACGGCCTGTTTCGAGGATCAGGCCATGGCGTCCCACGACCACGTCCTCGGGGGCTATCGGAAACGGCTTGCCGAGGAGCGAGACCTCGATCACGAGCTCGGCGAGTTCCGCGGGCCGCACCGGCTCGAAGCGCGGATCGCGGATCGTGGCGCCTTCCGCGGCGCGTGCCACGCTTTCCACGATGCCCCAGGGCGACGGAATGTAGCCGACGCAGCCGCGCAGGCCGCCGCCGTCCTTCTCGTGCAGCGAAACGAACGCACCGGTCCACATCGCCTCGTCTACGGCGACGTGCGGCGGCTGGTTGCCGCGCACCGGCGTGGCGGCTGCGCCGCGCGCCGCGCGTTCGCAGGCGGTGCGCGCCACCGCCAGCAGCCACTGTTGCTCCTGGGGCGAGATCGCCGGCGCCACGGCGACGCTCACGCCGCCCGCCAGAACGCGGCGGCGAGGTAGCCCACCACCCGCGAGGCGTCGCGCCCGCCGGCCTCGCCGCTGTGGCCGTAGCGCAGCGCCGTCGACTGGTTGGCGCCGAGCGCCCCTGCGGCCTTCATCACGCTCACCAGCGGTCCGCCCCCGCACGCATGCTCGGGGGTATTGCTGAGGCGCGACTGCAGCCGGCCGGCGTCGAAGCGGTTGACGTCGTCCACCACCAGCGAGTCGAGCGCCTGCGCAGTGCGCGCGTCGTGATAGTGGCTGAGGTCGCTCGAAGCCAGCAGCACGATGTCCCCGGCTGGCCGCAGTGCGCCGAGTGCCGCCGCGGCGGCGTCGATCGTCTCCTGCGACTGCCAGCCCATCAGCAGCGGCACGATGCGCGCGTGCGGCGCGACGTACTGCAGGAACGGCAGCTGCATCTCGAGCGCATGCTCGTAGCGGTGCTTGTCGGCGCCGCTGAAGAACGGTGCGCGCGCCTGCAGCAGCGCCGACGCCACCTCCTCGTTCACGAGCGTGCGGCCCAGCGGCGTGTCCCAGGCGCCGCGCTCATAGACCGCGATACCGTCGAAGCCGAGGTGGTGGGACGGCCCCAGCAGCACCACCGTCGGATTGGCGCTTTCCCGCAGCAGCGCAAAGCAGTGCGCGGCAACCCGGCCCGAGTACATCAAACCCGCGTGCGGGGCGACGAGGCCGATGAGCAGGCCGGGGACGGCGGTTCTTGGAACCGCCGCGAGATGAAGGTTCAGCTCGCTGCGCAACGCTACCGGTTCGCCGGAATACCAGGTTCCTGCAAGGGCTGGCTGGCGGATCATCAGCTCCACCATCGCATACCTCCCTGCAAAACGATCAGTTCTGGAGCGGTGTATACACCCGATGATCGAGGCCGCGCAGGACCGCCCAGCGGGACGTGCGCTCCGACACCAGGCGCCCGTCGATTCGCCCCATTTCGACGCTCCGGCAAAACTCGTGGACGAAGTGGAGGTGCTCGTCGAAGCGCCGCCGCGCATAGCCGGCGGTCGTGTCCATGGCGATCATGAACGGCCAGTCCGAAGACTGCGCAAGCAGCAGCTCGCGTGCGGCCTGGTCGAGCGCCGCCGCCGCGTCTTCGCGCGCCCGGCGGCCCGGAGCGCACAGCCGGATGAGGCGTTCGGCGGCATCGCGCTGGCGCGGCCACAGGTCCTCCGCGTGCTCGTCGAGCCAAACCGCGAAGTAACCGCCGCGTCCCCACGACGACACCGAGGGCAGCGCCACCAGGCATTCGGGCGAATCGGCCAGGTACCCACCCGGGGTCTGGACTGCGACGCGGCGTTCATCGGCCAGGCGCCGGAACACGGCCTCGAGGAACTGCGGACCCTCGAACCACCAGTGGCCGAAGAGTTCGGCATCGTAGAACGAGGCGCAGACGGGCGGCTCGCCCGCCGCCGGTGCCGACTCGGCCGCGGCGGCAAGTCCGGCGACGAACGCAGCCGCGTGCTCGTCGGCGGCGGCCTGTGCAGACTCGTGGTCGTAGGGCTCCTTCGCAGCTTCGCCATGCCCGTGCCGGTCACGGCTCGTCACCCGTCGCAGTTTCAGGCCGAGCGGTCCGGGATAAGCCCCCAGGCCGTGGCGCTCGCGCAGGTCCGGTGCCACTTCGAACCCGAGGTCGCTGTGAAACTCGCGGTAGCGCGGATCGCCTGGGAAGCCTTCGGCAGCGCTCCAGACCTGGTGCGCGGTGCGGGTGTCGCGGCCGAAGAAAGCAACGCCGCCCGGCGACAGGATGGGTCGCGCCGTGCGGTGCGGCGGCCGCGGGTCGGCCTCGGCGACGCCGTGCGCGTCCACGAACGCATAGCGCACACCGGCCGCGGCCAGGTACGGCTCCACCTGCGGCGCGTAGGCACACTCCGGAAGCCAGAACCCGCGCACCTCACGCCCGAAGGTGCGTCGATACACGTCGATGCCGGCGTTCACCTGCGCGCTCACGCACTCGGGGCGGTCGGCGAGGAGCGGCAGCACGGCGTGTGTGGCGCACGACGCCAGCAGCTCGATGTGGCCGAGGTCGGCGAAGCGGCGGAAGGCGCCAGCCAAATCGCCGCCGTGGCGTTGCAGCGCGGCGCCGGCCTTCACGAGAAACGCCAGGTGCTCGTCGAGTGCGTCGGCAAGCGCACCGTCCGGAACCTGAAGCGCGCACCTCGCGCGCCAGGTTGGTGACCTTGGCGAAGAAGCCGTGCGCGCGCGCCGCGAAGCGCTCGTGCTGCCACTGCGCGAGCAGCGTCGGCGAGATGCTCATCGCGAGCGACCACGGCACCCGGTCCTCGGTGAGTCGTTCGAACGCCGCCAGCAGCGGGAGGTAGCACTCGGCGGTCGCCGAGAACAGCCAGGTTTCCTCGAGCGTCGGCGCGGCGTCGCCCTCGCCGAGCGGCACGAACGGCAGGTGGGCGTGCAGCACCGGACAAAAGACGAGCAGCGGCTGTGTCACCGCCGTGCCCTAGCGGTGGAGGTCGCTGGCCCCGCCGCGCGTCGTCATCGCAGCTTCGCTCGAGCCGCCCGCTGCCGCCGGGCGCCGATCGAGGACCGCCACCACTTCGACACCCGCGTCCGCGGCGAGCGAATGAGCACGCGCCCAGTCTCCGGCGCGGATCGCCTGTTCGATGCGGCGCCGCGATTCGGCGACGCTGAGCGGTGCGCGCGTCGTCGACACACGCGCCGTGGCGCTTGCGATGCGCTCGCGAGGCGGCGCCGACGGCGGACGCTGGACAGCGCTCTCGGCGAGACGCCGGAATTCGCCCGACGGCAGCGTGAAGCCATACTCGACGCGGTAGGCCGCACGTCGCGGGTCGACGCGCAGCGAGCACGAGCGCGCCTCGGCGGGCAACAGCACGAACTCGGGGTGCAGGCCGCGCTCGTCGGTGACGCGCAGGGTTGGCCGCGCCAGCGCGACCGTGCGCTCCCCCATCTCGCCCAGCAGCGTCGCGACCGCCTGCGCGCTGGCCTGCCAGAAGACGAGCAGTGAGTCGGGATCGCGGGTGAAGAGCTGCACGAACGTGGACGTGGCGCCAGCGCCCTCCGCGCTGCGCTGCGGAAGGGGGCGGCGGGCCCTGGACGCGGGCACGGCAGACGGCGCGATGGGCGCCGCTTCGCGGTTTTTCTCGACCACGTCGACGCGCAGCAGCCTGGGCTTGGCCGACGGCGTTCCCGCCTTGGCCTTCGGACGACGAGCGCGAGCCGCAGGCGCCTGCGTGCGTGGTGCGCGGCGCGGTGCCGCGGTCTTCGCCAGCCGCCGGGTCCGGCCGCGTGCAGGCGGCTTCGGCTTGGCCGCTGCCGTGCGCTTCGCGGGAGCCTTTCTCGGAGCCATCGCGCTGCAGTATAGCCCCTAGCAAAGGGTTCGCGCGGGGCTTTTCGCTGCGGTTGTCGCTCGCGTCGCTACTGCACGGGCGATGGCGACGGCGATGGCGACGTCGACGGCGAAGCCGGATCGCGGCGGTCCGGGCGGCGCGCGTCGCGGCCGTGCCGGCCATCGTAACGGCCGCCAGGAACCAGCAGGCGGCGAATGCGCGCCTCCACTTCGGCCTCGAACACCCGATATTTGGCGCGCTGCAACGGCGTCAGCGCCTGGTCGAGCGCCGCGATCGCCTTGCCAAGCCGCGCCGGGCCGTTCGTCTCGCTGTCCTGCACGGCACGCAGCGCGTCCTCGACCGCCGCTTCGGTGGCGGTGCCGGAGGCGAGGATGTCGCGGAGCACCCGCAGCCGCGAGGCGCGCTCTTCGAAGAACTGGCGCCGCGAGGCCTGCACCTCGCGCACCAGCGGGACCGCGCGCGCGAACTCGTCGTCGGTGAGGCCAAGGCTCTCC
This sequence comes from uncultured Acidobacteriota bacterium, assembly GCA_963720545.1. Lineage (GTDB taxonomy): Bacteria > Acidobacteriota > Vicinamibacteria > Fen-336 > Fen-336 > MFD01916-c6. Next base: position 481,071 of record OY970399.1, read on the forward strand.
TGGAGGTGGCGCTCGAGGTAGGCGTCGGCCAGACGGAACATGCCCTCGCGGTCGCGCGGGCGATGCGTTCCTTGCGGCGTGTCCGCGAACGCGGCGGGCGCCGCCAGCACCAGCAGCAGCAGCGCGCCGAGCGAGCGCGTGAGCGTCACGAGGAACCGCCCAGTTCCGCTTGCAACTCGGTCCGGAAGTCGGAGGCTTCGTCGTCGTCGAGCGCGGCGGCGCACTCCTGCCAGGTGCGACAGGCGAGGTCCGCGAGTGCGTCGCCACCGGCAGCCCCCAGCCCTTCGATCACGCTCGTCGCGCTGTCCGTTTCCACCGGCGGCAGCGCCGACCACGACGGCAGGACCGGTTGCGGCGCCGGCGCGTGCGCGACGGGCGCGGGGCGCACCAGCACGAAGGCCACCACCGCCGCGGCGGCGAGGGCGGGCCACACGAGCGCACGGCGCACCGAGCGTTCGTGGTCGATGCGGCGCCGCACGCTGCCGCGCATCGCCTGCCAGTATTGCGGCGACGGCTCGGGAACCTCGGCAACGGCGGCCGACTCCACCAGCTCGGTGAACGAGCGCACCTGGTCGCGGCAGTCGCCGCAGGCCGCGACGTGCTCGCCCGCATCCTCGGTGCTTCGTCCTTCGGCCGCGTCCACGACTTCCCCCTCCGACAGGTGACTGCGCCTCACAGGCTCGCCGCCTCGCCCCGCAGCAGCCGGCGCAGGTTGGCAAGCCCGTGAAAAAGGTTGGCCTTGACGGTGCCGACCGTCGCTCCCAGGATGTTCGCCACTTCCTCGTGAGTGAGGTCGTGGTAGACCTTGAGGATCACGGTCGCCTTCTGCTTCTCTGGAAGCCGGCTCACGGCCTCGCGCAGCACGCGGGCGCGCTCCGCGGCGAAGACTTCGTCCGCCGCAGACGGCTTGTGGTCGGCAAGACGTTCCGTCGCTTCTTCGGCAACAGCCTTGCGCGCGGCGCGGAAGTTGAGACAGGTGTTGATGCCGATGCGGTAGATCCAGGTGCGGAACGAGCTGTCGCCGCGAAAGCGCGCGAGCGCGCGATAGGCCTTGAGGAACACTTCCTGGGCCATGTCGTCGGCGTCCTGGTGATTGTTCACGTAGCGGTAGCACAGGCGGTACACGTCGCGCTGGTAGCGCGCCACCAGACGGTCGAATGCTTCGCGATCGCCGCTGCGGCTGGCCGCGATGTCTTTCGCGTCGTCGTCGCGCACGTGCGCGCGGGAGGTGTCCCCCCGCGCGTCGCTGATGGCGGCGCCGAACACTGCCGACAAGCCGGCCGCAAAGGTGGTCAAAGAGATCGGCTCCTACTGCTGTTGCTGCTGGTCCTGCGGAGGTGCCGAAGACGGCTGTCCGGACGGCGCCTCTCCGCCGCGTCGGAAATGGCGCCAGTGCCCGCGGCGGCCATGCCGCCCGCGCTCCGACTTGGCGGCCGCCAGCTTCGTGCGCTGTTCGGGCGTCAGGATCTGCTGGAAGGCGAGCCGCTGGTCGATGCGTGCCTCGAACGCCTGCGCACGCAGCTCGGACACGACCTTCGCCTGCTCGGCGATGGCGCCGCGATCCGGTTCGGGCGCCGACATCAGCTTCTCGAGCGCATCGTTCGCCGCCTTGGTCCTCGTCCAGCCGTCCTTCATCGCGGTCATGTTCTTGTCATGAAGCGACTTCACTTCGCCCATCTGTGCGGTGCTCAACCCGAGTTCTTTCTGCAGCCACGCTTCGTGGCGGTCGCCGCGGTCCCCGCGGTCCCACTTGTCGCCGCTGTCGCCACTCGTCCCGGAAGCCTCCTGCGCCCGCACACCGAAGGCGAAACCCGCAACCATCGCCGCCGCGGCGCAAGCCGCGAGCGCCCACAACTTCAATCGACCAAGAGCCATAGCCGTTCTCCTCGTCATGTTAGACCGCGGGCCCGGCGGATCGGTTGAAGCGGACGAGGGTGGCAAGAGCCGCTGCGAGTGGTGCCCGTCCGGCGAGCGTGAGGCTGGCCGTTCCGCAGCCGTCGAGGACGGTGAAGTCGGCCGACGCGCTTTCCGCGGTCACCGCGAGCGGCACATCCTCGGCGCCGCAGCCTGTCTTCACCTGCAACACGTCGCCAGCCGGCGGCGCCGAAAGGGGCGTCAGCGTGAGGGTCAGGCGGTAACGGCCCGGCGGCAGCGGCAGGCGCTCGGCGAGCGGCAGGCCAGCCGGTGCGCGGTGCGGCTCGTAGAGTGCGCCGGCGAGGGTCCAGTTTGCAGCGGCGCTTCGTGAAAAGGCCGAGCTCACGCCGAGGCGCACGGCCGGGCCGCCCACGACGCGCACCGCATCGCGCGCGCGGCTGCCTGGCGCGGGTGCCGCGAGCAGCGACGCTGCCGCGGCGAAGCCGGCGCATCCGGCGAGTGCGCCCGCCACCGGCCACGCACCCTCGCGCTGCGGCTCACGACGCGGCCAGGCGGCCGCCACGGCGAGCGCCGCGAGCCACAAGCCCGAAAGCTTCCAGCGGTCGGCAGCCGGAAGGACGAACCGCGGCAACACGTCGGTCCACTCGGCGGCGCCGGAAGCCGCGCGAAAGAACGCCGCCTCCCCCTGCCGGTCGCGGTGCATCAGGTCGGGCCGCCATGCGCCGGTGAGCCCGATCCACAACCCCCAGCCGGCAAGCAGGGCGCGCGGCGCGTTCCACTTTCCTGCAAGTGACGCGGCCAGGCCCAGGGCCATCGCCGGAAGCACCGGCACCAGCAGGCGCGCGGGCGGGTTGAAGCCGCCGCGCCACATCGTCCAGGCGCCCGCGCTCAAGAGCGCGGCGGCGATCAGGACCGCGCTGGTCGAGGCAGTCGGGCGTTCACGCCGCCACAACGAAGCGATCCCCAGCGGTACGAGCGCCAACACCGGCGCATAGATAAGGAGGCCGAATTCCTGATCGAGCAGCAGGCCGGGCACTCCCTCGAAAATCGATGCCAGCGCGAAGCGCGGGTGGCGGCCGAACACCCAGGCAGGATTCCAGAAGCCGTAGAGCCGCTCGTGATAGAGAACGATGGCGGCGAGCGAGAAAGCGCCGGCCGCTGCGGTGGTGATCCAGAGCAGGCGGCGTCGATGACTCAGCAGCACCGCCGCTGCGAGAATGGCGCTGAGCAGCGCGTAGCGAAAGTGCAGCCACGGCAGGAACGCAAGCGCGAAAGCCGCAGCGCCGAGCGACGCCGCCGACGGCCGCTTCGGGCTCACCACCAGCCGCAGCACAGTCGCGACGCAAAGCGCCGCGGGCACCTCTGTGAAGATGAGGCCCGCATAAGAAAGGAGGGGCGGCGAGAAGGCGACGAGCCACGCGGCCGCTTCCGCCGCCTCCGGTGGCACGACTGCGCGCAGCAGCGAGCGCACCTGCGCGACGAGCAGCACGCACAGCAGCGCCATGAAGTTGGATGCGGCGCCGTAGCCGCCGGCGAGAAATGCCGGTACGAGCAGCGCGGACAGGCCGATTGCATGCAGCGAGTAGATGACGCCGCCCTTGCCTCGCACGAGGTAGTGAGGCTCGAGCGGCGCTTCGTGATAGGTGCGATAGCGCCCGGCGGCGAAGTCGTTTTCGACGGCGAGGTCGCCATCGAGGATCAGGCTCTGCGCGACGATCAGGTAGTGCGGTTCGTCGCCTTGCGGGCCGACGAGCGCCTGGGTCCGATGCGCCGCACCGAGATAGAGCATCAGGCACGCGGGCAGCAGCGCGCGCGCTGCAGCGGCGCACCAGCTGCCGCGAAGCGACAGCAGGACGGGGACGCCGGCCGCCGCGAAGAGCGGCGGTCCGGTGAGGAAGCGGAGCCCCGGAAGGAACGAGGCACCCAGAGCTATCGCGAGCACCGCCCACAGACCGTGCATCGGCCGGGGCGCACCAGGGTCGCGAGACGCCGCGAGCAGCCAGCCGACGACCGCGCCGAGGGCGGCTGCTGCCGGCGAAAAAGAGAACCAGACGCCGCCCGTATCGCTGGCAGCACCCCCGCCCGCCAGCCCAAGAACGGCGGCGAGCAGCAGCGATTCTGTGAGCGCCTCGCGATTGCGTGTCATCGGCCGCTGGCGATTCTCCTAGAATCAAGGCAATGGCTCGACTGTGCCTCTTCTGGGCCGCCTTTTGCATGGTGTTTCTGGGCGGCAGCGTGCGCGCCGACGAGGTGTGGCTGAAGGGCGGCGGCAAGCTCGACGGTGAAGTGGTCGAGACGACCGCCACCTACGTGGTCGTCGAGACGGCGCCCGGCCGCGTGCGGCTGCCGCTCACCCGCGTCCTGCGCATCGTCAAGACGCGCTCGCCGCTCGCCAACTACCGCGGCATGTCCGGCGGCGTCGCGAGCAACGACGTCGAGGGCTGGCTGGCGCTCGCGCGCTGGGCGCACGCGAACCAGCTCGACACCCAGGCGCGCCAGGCCTATGAACGGGCCGCGACTCTCGACCCATCGCGCGCCGAGGCACAGCTGGCACTCGGCAACGTCCTCTATGACGGCCGCTGGATGACGTCCGAAGACAGCTATCGCGCGCGCGGCCTCGTCAACTTCGAAGGCGCGTGGCTGTCGAGCGCCGAGGTGTCCGCGCGCCTTGCGGAGCGCGCCGCGCGCCGCGAAGCGCAGACTCGCGAGCAGGAAGCGGCGGCGCGCCGCGCCGAGGCCGACGCGAAGGCGCGGCTCGCGGAAGCCAAGGCGCGCCAGGCGCAGGCGGAGGCAGGCTATTGGCCGGCCTACGGCGGCGTCATCATTCCCTGGCCGTACCAGCCATGCTGCGGGCAGCCGCACGCTCCGGGATTTTGTCCGTACTCGACGCGCACCGTGATCCGCCCCGTGCCGCCGCGTGCCATGCCGAACCCTCAGCCCCAGCCGCCGCGGCAGCAGCCACAGCCCCAGCCGCGCGCCCGCCCGCAGACGCAAAGCGGTGCCCGCGCCGGGGTGGTTCGCCACTAGCGGTTGCTTTTCGCCTTTCCTTCGCCTAGAGTGAAGGCGGAGCGGAGGGCCACAGATGTACGTCACGCGCCGGCAGAAGGAAATTCTCGACTACCTGTCGCGGCACATCACGCGCCATGGCTACGCGCCCACCATCGAGGAAATCGGGGGCCACTTCGGGCTCGCTTCCCTCGCCACTGTGCACAAGCACCTTTCGAACCTGCAGCAGAAGGGACTCATCAAGCGCGAGTGGAACCGCAGCCGCGCGCTCGAGCTCGTCGGCACCGACATGTCGGCGGCCGCGGTCGAGGTGCCGCTCCTCGGCCGGGTCGCGGCCGGCTCGCCCATCGAAGCCATCGAGTCGCGCGAGACGATCGCGATCCCGAAAGACATGGTGGGGCGCAGCGACACCTACGTGCTGCAGGTGAAGGGCGACTCGATGATCGACGAGCAGATCCGCGACGGCGACTACGTGATCGTCGAGAACCGCAAGAGCGCCCGCGACGGCGAAATGGTCATAGCACTCCTTTCGGGCGACAACGTCACCCTCAAGAAGCTGTACCGCGAGCGTGGCGGCAAGGTGCGACTGCAGCCGGCCAACGCGCGCATGAAGCCGCTGCTGGTGGCGGCCGACGACGTGCGCGTGCAGGGCGTCGTTGTGGGAGTGCTGCGCCGCTACTGACCGTCATTCTGCGGCTGCTTCCCCCTAGACTAAGCCTCGAGGGATCATGGAAGAACAGAAGAAGGACACGGTCAACTTCACGATAGTGCCCGACGACAATCCGGCGGTGGCGCGCGTCTACAGCAACTTCTGCGCGGTGCAGAACACACCCTTCGACTTCACCCTCAGCTTTTGCGAGATGCTGCCGCTCGGCGAACGCGAGGTGCGCTCGGCCCAGGAGCAGCAGGTGGTGAAGGCGCCGGTGCGGGCGCGCATCGTGTTGCCGGTGCAGATGGTCCCGGGCCTGATCGCCGCCCTTCAGGAGAATTTCCGGCTCTATCAGGAATCTCTCGGACCGCAGGGCCCGCTTCACTAAATGTCATATTTTGTTGCCCCTGGGAGCGGACCCGGCATGGCTGGGCGTGGTCCTAAGCTGGGTTCGTGAAAGGGCAGAAACCGAGGCCGCGGACCATACTCCACGTCGATCTCGACCCGTTCGTCGTCTCGGTGGAGCGCAGCCTCGACAAGTCGCTGCGCGGCGTGCCGGTCATCATCGGCCCGCTCGACGGCCAGGTGGCTGCCGCCAGTTCGGAAGCCCACCTCATGGGAGTACGCGCCGGCCAGCCTGTGGCGAAGGCCCTGCAGTTGTGCCCGCACGGCGCGGTCCGGCCGGGCGATCTCGAGGCCTATGCGCGGGTCAGCGAACAGGTGTCTTCCATTCTGGCGAGCGTCAGCCGCCGGGTCGAACGCGCCTCCGCCGACGAAGCCACCCTCGACCTCACGCCCGAAGGTGCCCTGGCCGGCCGCCAGCCGGCGGCCGTCGCCGAATCGCTGAAAGACCGGCTGCAGCAGCAGCTTGGCCTCGACGCTTCGTTCGGCCTCGCCGGTTCGCGGCTCGCGGCCCGCGCTGCTTCACGTTTCGCCCGGCCACGCGGCCTGCTCATCGTGCTGCCCGGCTACGAGCGCCTGTTTCTCGACTCGCAGCCGCTCGACCTCCTGGGCGACATGCCGGCGCACGTCGAAAAGCTGCTGCTCGAGGCCGGCGTCACCACCATGGGGCACCTGCTCGCCCACGACGAAGACAGCCTCTCGGCAATCGTCGGGCCGCAGGTTGCGCCGCGCCTGCTGCGCACCGCCCGCGGCGAGGCCGAGGACCCCATCGCCGTCAGCGCGCCGCCGGCATGGGTGCACGAGGAGGCGGTGGTGCGAGATCCGCGCTCCGACGCTTCCATCCTGGTCGAGCTCGCCTCCGAGCTTGCGGTGCAGTGCTGCCGCCGGCTTCGGCCGCACGACCTCGCGGTTGGGTCCATCGCGGTCGAGGTGGAGGGGCGCGAAGGCGCGGCCCGCCGCCAGCAAGACCTGGCGCCTGCCACCGCCGACGAAACCGTGGCGCGGCGCGTCGCGGCCGGCCTCACCGCGGCGCTCCTCGAACAGGGCCGCCGCGTGCGCCGCATCGAGGTGCGGTTCAGCCGGCTCGCACCGCGCGATTCGCAGGTGCCGCTCTTTCCCGAAGCTTCGGGCAGCTGACAAGCTAAACTCCGGCTCGCCATGCCGGTCCCCTCCAGGCGCCGCCAGCGGAAGCCCGCGCACGCGCCTTCGCCGCAGTTCGCCGCAGCCGTCCTCGACACTCTGGAAAGCGTCTATCCCGAGGCCGACACGGCACTCGCCTACCGCAATCCGTTCGAGCTGGTCATCGCCACTATCCTCTCAGCGCAGTGCACCGATGAGCGCGTCAACATGGTGACGCCGGTGCTGTTCGGCCGCTACCAGACGCCGCTCGACCTCGCGAGCGCGCGGCCCGCCGACGTCGAGGCCATCATCAGGTCCACCGGCTTTTTCCGCGCCAAGGCGAAGAGCATCATCGGCTGCGCGCAGGCCCTGGTCGCCGACCACGCCGGCGCGGTGCCGGCGACGATGGAGGCGATGGTCAAGCTGCCGGGCGTCGGGCGCAAGACCGCGAACGTGGTCCTGGGCCACGCGTTCGGCATCGCCGAGGGCATAGCGGTGGACACCCACGTCAACCGCGTGTCGAACCGCGTCGGCCTGGCGCACGGCGAGGATCCGATCGAGATCGAGAAGCAGCTGATGGCTCTCATCCCGCAGGAGCGCTGGACCAAGACCACCGACCTGATGATCCAGCACGGCCGGAAGATCTGCGACGCGCGCCGCCCGCGCTGCGGCACCTGCCCGATCTTCGGCCTCTGCCGCTGGGAGCTGCGGCAGGCCTACGCCCATCCGGGAGCGGTGTCGCCCTCCACGCCGCGGCCACGCAGCCGCCCGGTCCTCTTGCGGCGCGTCAAACGGTGACGACGACTCCTTTTCTTGCCGCCGTCGTCCAGATGACGTCCGGCGAAGACTCCGCCCGCAACCTGGCGCGCGCCAAGGCGCTGCTCGACGAAGGCGTCGGCCGTGGTGCAACGCTCCTCGGCCTGCCGGAGAACTTCGCGTACCTGCGCACCGAGGGCAGCGCCATGCCCGCGCCACAGGCGCTCGACGGCGAGTGGGCGCAGTGGGCGGCCGCGTATGCGCGCGACAACGAGGTCACGCTCATCGCGGGCACCATTGCGGAGGCTTCGGCCGATCCTGCCGAGCGGCGGCCGAGCAACACGTCGCTCGTCTTCGGCCCCGACGGTGCGCGGCTCGGCGTCTACCGCAAGCTGCACCTCTTCGACATCGACGTGCCCGGCATGGAGCACCTCAAGGAATCGAAAGGCGTCGCGCCCGGCGGCGAAGTCGTGGTAGCGCAGGCTCCGCAGTGCCGCATCGGCCTCTCAATCTGCTACGACGTACGCTTCCCCGAGCTCTATCGACGGCTCATAGACCAGGGCGCCGACGTCCTGGCCGTGCCGTCGGCGTTCACCGAACGCACCGGCCGTGACCACTGGGAGCTGCTGCTGCGGGCGCGTGCCGCCGAGAACCTCGCCCATGTCCTGGCTCCGGCGCAGTACGGCAAGCACGCGCCCAACCGCGCCTCTTTCGGCCACGCCCTCATCGCCGGACCTTGGGGCGAGGTGCTCGCCCAGGTTCCAGACGGCGAGGGCATCGCGGTTGCGGCCATCGACCTCGAGCGCCAGGCGCGCCTGCGGCGCGAGTTGCCGGCGCTTTCGCACCGCCGCCGCGACCTCCTTTGACTGTTTAGGCACAGTCACTTAGAATCGGCTTTTGTGTTTTCCGGAGAGGTCATGACGAGCAGCAGTAGCAGCTACATCCCCAAGGGCGACCACATCGACCGCGACTGGTACATCGTCGACGCCAAGGACCAGGTCCTCGGCAAGGTTGCCGTGCTCGTGGCCACCCTGCTGAGCGGCAAGCGCAAGCCCACCTACACGCAGTTTCGCGACATGGGCGACCACGTGGTGGTGATCAACGCGGCCTCGGTGCACCTCACCGGCAAGAAGGAAGAGATCAAGAACTACTACAACTACTCGGGCTATCCAGGCGGCATGAAGGCGCAGAACGCCGGCGAGGTGCGCGCGAAGCGCCCCGCCAAGCTCATCGAGGTCGCGGTTCGCGGGATGCTCCCGAAGACCCGCCTCGGCGAGGCCATGTACCGCAAGCTCCGGGTCTACGCGGGCGACGTGCACCCGCACACCGCGCACAAGCCCAAGCCGCTGCCGGTTCGGTAACAGGAGACTTCTTTGGCGACTGCCACACGCGTCGAGTTCTACGGTACGGGAAAGCGCAAGACCGCCATCGCGCGCGTGTTCCTGCGGCCCGGTTCGGGCAATTTCACCATCAACGACCGCACCATCGACCAGTACTTCGGCGGCCATGAGTCGCTGAAGAACGTGGCGCGCCAGCCGTTCGCCACCAGCGAGCTCGTGGACCGCTACGATGTCGTCGCGTTGCTACGCGGCGGCGGCGTCAACGCCCAGGCCGAAGCGCTGCGCCACGGCATCTCGCGAGCGCTGGTTCTGTCGGACGTCGAGCTGCGGCCGGCCCTCAAGAAGGCCGGTCTCCTCACCCGCGACGCGCGCATCAAGGAGCGCAAGAAGTACGGACAGAAGGGCGCACGCCGCCGCTTCCAGTTCAGCAAGCGCTAGTCAGCGTTCCCCGGCACCCGTCGGCCGGGGAGTCGTAGTCGTCAGCCGCTAATTCGAGCCGCTCCCGGGAGGACCGGACGGGCCGCCGGGACGGCCGTGAAGCCCCAGGCATTTCGCCGCGGGCTGTGATCGTTCAAAGGAAGAGAGACGTCATGTCCACCGCCACTGCCGCGCCGAACGCAACGGCCGCGCAAAACGCCACCGTCGCCGTCAAGGAACTGCTGGAGGCCGGCGTCCATTTCGGCCACCAGACCCGCCGCTGGAACCCGAAGATGAAGGAATACATCTTCGGCGAGCGCAACGGCATCTACATCGTGGACCTGCAGAAGACGCTGGTGCGCTTCCAGGAGGCGCTCGCCTACGTCGAGAACCTCGCGGCGCGCGGCGGCACCGTGATGTTCATCGCCACCAAGCGGCAGGCGCAGGAAACGGTGGCCGAGGAAGCCCGCCGCTGCGGCATGCCCTACGTCACCGAGCGCTGGCTGGGCGGCCTGCTCACCAACTTCGTGACCATCCGCAAGAGCCTCGACCGCCTCAAGGAGCTGGACGCCAAGCTCGAGGCGGCGGCCAACCAGACGGAGCGCGTCACCAAGAAGGAAGTGGCCCGCTACACCAAGGAACGCACCAAGATCGACAAGCACCTCGTCGGCATCAAGGTGATGAAGAACCTGCCCGACGCGGTCTTCGTCATCGACACGCGCAACGAGGCGATCGCGGTGCAGGAAGCGCGCAAGCTCAAGATCCCGATCATCGGCGTGGTCGACACCAACTGCGATCCCGACCTCATCGACTTCGTGATCCCGGGCAACGACGACGCGCTGCGCGCGATCAAGCTCTTCACCGGCCGCATCGCCGACGCGATCATGGCCGGCCGCGGCATCCGCGAATCGCGCGACAGCGAAGCTGCCGCGGCGCGCGCCGCTGCCGCCACAGCACCGGTTGCCGCGCCGGCCGCGCCTGCCGCTCCCGCCCCGGCGGCTGCCGCAAGCGCGAGCGACGAAGCGCCGACGACCGAAGCGTAAAACGCTTCGGCTCCGGCTACTCAAAACCGCTTCAGGAATTCACAGGGAAGACCATGACAATCACTGCAGAGATGGTGCGCAGCCTGCGCGAGGAAACCGGCGCGGGCATGATGGAATGCAAGTCGGCGCTGGTCGAAGCCACCGGCGACGTGGCGGCCGCCCGCGACATCCTTCGCAAGAAGGGCCTGGCGAACGCCGCCAAGAAGGCCGGGCGCGCGGCGAGCGACGGCGCCATCGGCTCGTACATCCACCCCGGCGCGCGCGTCGGCGTGCTGGTCGAGGTCAACTGCGAAACCGACTTCGTCGCCAAGACCGCCGACTTCCAGGCGCTGGTCAAGGACATCGCCATGCACATCGCGGCCGCCTCCCCCGCTGCCGCGGTCTACGTGCGCAAGGAAGACGTGCCCGCCGACGTGCTCGAGAAGGAAAAGGAAATCTACAAGGCGCAGGCGGCGGCCGCCGGCAAGCCCGCGAACGTCCAGGACAAGATCGCCGAGGGCAAGCTGAAGGAGTACTACGCGAGCTATTGCCTGCTCGAGCAGCCCTTCGTCAAGGAGCCGGGCAAGACCGTGGGCCAGCTGGTCCAGGAGAAGATCGCGATCATCAAGGAGAACATCGTGGTGCGCCGCTTCGCCCGCTTCAAGCTCGGGGAATCCGCCTAACCGACCCGTTAAAGCGCGGGATTGTTTAGACTCTCGCGCAGCATGCCCGCCTCGAAGTCTGCCAAGAAGCAGCCGGTCTTCGGCCGCATCCTCCTGAAACTGTCGGGCGAGGCGCTCCTCGGCGACAAGGAATTCGGCATCGACCGCAAGGTCACCGACTACCTGGCCGCCGAGATCGAGGAGGTCCACGGCCTGGGGGTCGAGGTGGCGGCGGTGGTGGGCGGCGGCAACATCTTCCGCGGCGTCTCCGATCGCGCCACCGGCATGGACCGCGTCTCCGCCGACCACATGGGCATGCTGGCGACCATCATCAATGGCCTTGCCCTGCAGGACGCGCTGGAGCGCGCCGGCATCTCCACGCGCGTGCTGTCCGCGCTCGAGATCCGCGAGGTGGCCGAGCCGTTCATCAGGCGCCGCGCCATCCGCCACCTCGAGAAGAAGCGCGTCGTGATCCTCGCCGCCGGCACCGGCAACCCGTACTTCTCAACCGACACCGCCGCGGCGCTGCGCGCCATGGAACTGAAGGCGGAGATCATCCTCAAGGGCACCAAGGTGGACGGCATCTACGACCGCGATCCCGTCAAGCACCCCGACGCCACCCGCTTCGGCGAGATCTCCTACTTCGACGTGCTGCAGAAGGGCCTGCGGGTGATGGACACCACCGCGATCTCGCTGTGCATGGAGAACTCGATCCCGATCATCGTCTACAACATGCGCAAGCCGGGCAACCTGCGCCGCCTCGTGATGGGTGAGAAGCTCGGCACAATCGTGAAGGAGAAGTAACACCGCCATGTCCGCCCAGACACTGATCGCCGATGCCAAAACCCGCATGAGCGCCACGCTCGACACCGTGCGGCGCGAGCTCACGTCGATGCGCACCGGCCGCGCCTCGATCGCGATGCTCGACGGGATCAAGGTCGACTACTACGGCACCATGACGCCGCTCAACCAGGTGGGCAACCTCCAGGTTCCCGAGGCGTCGCTGATCGTGGTGACGCCGTGGGAGCCGCAGATGGTGCAGGCCATCGAGCGCGCGCTGCGCACCTCGGACCTCGACCTCAACCCGCAGTCGGACGGCAAGATGCTGCGCATCCCCATCCCGCCGCTCACCGAGGAGCGCCGCAAGCTGCTGGTGAAGAACGCGCACAAGCACGCCGAGGAGGGCCGGGTTGCCATCCGCAACGTCCGCCGCGACGTCAACGACCACCTGAAGAGGATGCTGAAGGACCACGAGATCAGCGAAGACGACGAGAAACACGCGCTCGCCGAGGTCCAGAAGCTGACCGACGGCACCATCAAGACGATTGATGAAGTGCTGGCGAAGAAGGAAGCCGAGATCATGGAGGTGTAGGGCCATGGCCCTCACGCACCTCGAGTGCGGCCGTTGCCAGAAGCAGTACGACGCGACCCAGGTGCAGGCGCTTTGCGACTGCGGCGGGCCGCTCCTGGCCCGCTACGACCTCGACGCCGCCGCCCGCGACATGCGCCCCGGCCACCTGGAGCTGCGCGAGCGCACCATGTGGCGCTACCGCGAAGTGCTGCCGCTGAACGAACGCCACCAGGACCGCCTGTCGCTCGGTGAAGGCTTCACGCCGCTGCTCGGCGCGGCCAGGCTCGGCGCTGCCGTGGGCCTGCCCGGCCTGCTGATCAAGGACGAAGGCGGCAACCCCACGGGATCGTTCAAGGCGCGCGGTATGGCGATGGCGGTGTCGATGGCACGCGCGCTCGGCGCCACCACCGTATGCGCACCCTCGGCGGGCAACGCCGGTAGCGCGCTCGCGGCCTATGCGGCGCGCGGCGGCATCGCGGCGAAGGTGTTCGTGCCGAAGGACATCCCGAGCCTGTTCGTGATGGAGACGACCGCGTACGGCGCCGAGGTGGAGAAGGTGGACGGCCTCATCGACGCCGCCGGCAGGCGCTGCGCCGAAGAGGCGCGCCGCTTCGGCTGGTACGACTGCGCGACGCTCAAGGAGCCGTACCGCATCGAAGGCAAGAAGACGATGGGCTACGAGATCGCCGAGCAGATGAAGTGGACGCTGCCCGATGCCATCCTCTACCCCACCGGCGGCGGCACCGGCCTCATCGGCATGTGGAAGGCGTTCGCCGAGCTCGAGGCCATGGGCTTCATCGGCGCGAGCCGCCCGCGGATGTACGCGGTGCAGGCGGAGGGTTGCGCGCCGATGGTGAAGGCCTTCCAGGAAGGCAAGGACAGCGCCGAGCCGTGGCCCGACGCGCAGACGCTGGCGCACGGGCTGCGCGTGCCGCGCGCCATCGGCGACTTCCTCATCCTGCGCGCGCTGCGCGACAGCAAGGGCGGTGCGGTCGCCGTCTCCGAAACCGAGATCATCCAGGGCGTGAAGGATGCGGCGCGCAGCGAAGGCCTCTTCATGTGCCCCGAGGGCGGCGCGTGCGTAGCCGCGGCGATGAAGCTCCGCGCCGCCGGCGCCCTGGCGCCGGAAGACACCGTGGTCCTGTTCAACACCGGGACCGGCTACAAGTACGTCGAAAACCTGCAGCCGCTCTGGTGAGCGTCCGCCTCTACCTCGACGATCCCGACCTTCTCGAGTTCGACGCAACCGTCGTCGACCGGCGGCTGGTCGCTGGCGAGCACGCCGTGGTCCTCGACCGCACCGCTTTCTATCCGGAGGGCGGCGGCCAGCCCTGGGACACCGGTTCGCTGGGCGGCGCCACGGTGCGCAAGGTCGTGTACGACGGCGACGCCGTGCTGCACTTTGTCGATCGGGAGCTGGCCGAGACGCAGGTCCGCGGCCGGGTTGACGCCGCGCGGCGCCGCGACCACATGCAGCAGCACCACGGCCAGCACCTGCTCTCGCGCGCCGTCCTCGAGGTTGCCAGCGGCAGGACCACCAGCTTCCACCTGGGGGCGAGCGATTCGTCGATCGACATCGACAAGGAGTTGAGCCCGCAGCAGGTAGCCGCCGCCGAGTCCCGCGTCAACGACGTCATCTGGGAGAACCGCCCCGTCAGCGTGCGCACCGTGACGCGCGCGCAAGCCGAGGCCATCGGCGTGCAGGCGGCTGCCGAAGCCGGCGATGCGATCCGGCTGGTGGAAGCCGAGGGCTTCGACCTGCAGCCCTGCGGCGGCACGCACCCGCGATCGACTGCCGCGGTGGGCGTGGTCCTCATCACCGGCCAGGAGCGCTACAAGAGCGGCTCGCGGGTGCACTTCGTCTGCGGCGTGCGCGCCCTCGAGGTGTCACGCCAGCGACGCGACACGCTCGCGCGCATCGGCAACGCGCTGTCGGCGCCGCCGGAGGAAGCCGCCACGGCCGTGGAGCGAGCGGTAGGGCGCATGGCCGATGCCGAGAAGGCGCAGCAGGCCCTCATGAACCGCCTCATCGAACTGGAGGCCGAACGCCTGCGCGCCGCCGCCGACGGAGTCGTGCGCGCGCGTCTCGATGGCTGGGCGATCGCCGACCTCCGCTCGCTCGCGCAGCTGCTGCTCGGTGGCGGTGCAACGCTCGTGGTCCTTGGCGGAGTACGCGACCAGGCGGCCAACATCCTCATGGGAACCAGCCGCGAAGGCGCCGATCTCAGGCCGTCGCTGGCGGCGGCGTTGCCGCACATTGGCGGCAAGGGCGGCGGCAAGCCAGGTCTCGTCCAGGGTAGCGGCCCGAATGCCAACGGCCTCGATGCGGCCCTCAGTGCCGCTGTCGCCAGCCTGCCGCATTCCTGACCCGTCGCTGTCGTTTCGTCTTTTCCGCTGTCTAACAGTCACAGTGCTGCTAGATGACAGCAAAACACTTCTGCTCCCTGCCGGCGACGCAAGCTGACAAGATTTCCGCACGACGTCCACAGCGGATCCACAGGTTTTCCACGAGTGATCCGCAGAACTCTGCACAGCGTCGATGTCACGGTGCGGGCGCCATCGGCACCGGTAGCACAGCGAGGGCCGAGAGCGCGCCGACGAGCACAATGTACTGCACCAGGGTGGTCCGTTCGCCGGCGGCGGGTGCGGTGCGGCGCCAGGCCTCGAAGGCGGTCACCGCCGCGAGGATGATGAGCAGCCCTTCGCCTGTAGCGAACCACGCTGCGGCGAGCGCGGCCGCGGCCAGCCAGCGCTGCAGGCGACTGAGCGCGATGAACGCTCGCGAACCGTCGAGCTGCCACACCGGCAAGAGGTTGAAGAGGTTGATCCAGGCGCCCCAGCGTGCAATGGCGGCCAGGATCGGCGCGCCCGTCGCTGCGTGCAACAGCCATGCGCCGATCGCCGCGGCCAGTCCCCACATCGGTCCGGCGAGCCCGACCCGCGCGTTCTCGGCCGGGTTTGCCAGCTGTTGCCGGATGCGGACAAGCGCGCCAAACCCCGGTATGAACATCGGCGCGGAACCGCGGATGCCGAACCGACGGAGCGCGTCCACGTGGCCCATCTCGTGGATGTAGATGGAAACGATGAGGCCAAGGGCAAGTTTCCAGCCGAAGGCCGCCCAGTAGACGCCGAGCGAGAGCAGCATCGAACCCATCGTCGCTGCGTTGCCAAACCCGAGCGCCAGAAACTTGCCGTTGGCGACCAGGAGACCGAGCACCGCCTTCAGCTTCCAGACTGCGAAGGAAACGGCGGCCACTAAGCCGCCGCCTTGCCAAAGCTTCGGCTGCGCGGGTGCGGCAGGGTCGGCCAGGGCGCCGACGCGCCGCGACAACTCGTCGACCTTGGCCGCAACCGTCTGGTACTGGCGCGTGTCGGGAGGCAGGAAGTCGAGCGCCTCACGCCACGCGGCAAGTTCCGCACGGACATTCCCATCGCCGGCGGCGAGCGCCGCGCTTGCCGCCAGTTCCTTGAGCTTCACCGCATGAACGAGCGCGTGGCACGCCGGGCAGCTACGGCGCGCGGCCGACACCTCGGTGCCGCATTGCGTGCAGCGTGTCGCGGCGAAGACGTCAGGAACGGCCGATGTCGTAGGGCCCAAGGACTTCGAACTGCGGCCGCCGGTTGATTTTCCACGCCTGCCATAGGCCGATAGCGATGATCAGAATGCCGACGATGTTTTGGAAGCCGGCGAGGAAGGGCACGACCGCCGCGAACCCGAAAATGAACAGGATCGCGAGCAGGGCATCTCGCACGGATACGGGGTCGTTCGCCGCTGCCCCTGGGGTGGCCGTGGCAGGAGCGTTTACGGGTTTCACGGCGGCTGCGGCCTTGCCATCGGCGCCGGCGGCCTCTTTTTGCGCTTGCTCCCGATACGAGGTGATGATCAGCGGGATGTAGGTCGAGACGATCGCCATGTAAGTGAGAAACACCGCAAGGCATTGGTAGGCAAGGCCGCCCCTGCCGCCCGCACCCCAGTGCACGCCCTTGCCGACCAGCCACCCCACCAGGATGGCGATGATCGCCAGCTCGTAGTTGGTAATTTTCAATACCGCGAAGTAGATACCGGCGCCGACAATCGCTCCGGCCACCCCGCCGGCAACCGACTTCAGGAAGCCGAGCGGCCCCGGTCGGATGGCGAGGTCGGCTGCCGCCTGATCGCGGCAAGCAGCGCACAAGGACCTGCCATTGAGGTCGTAGTACTCCGTAGTGAGCGCCGCCTCGCAGCGCACGCACCGCATTCCCACCGTTCCCTGCTCATGTTGGGGCTGCGAATGGTCGGCGCGGTCAAATTGCAGCTCCTCCCGCGCAGACGGCTCTGCGGTTGGCTCGTCGGCCATGGCGCCTCCTGATGCGGCCCAACGTTGCCACGTTTGCCGGATTTGCTCAAGACCGGCGGACGACGGTGGCGACGACCCGCTAGTACGGCAGCCTGCCGAGACCCGGTTCGCCAAGTCGATAAATGAACATCGAACCCGCTCGTGCGTCCGGCATCCGGTTCTGTAAGGCGCGGTAGCGCGGGTTGCCGGGCGGGTCGAAGAGGCCGACCAGCATGTTGGCGCTGACTGCGACGACGCCGTGCAGCTCGTTGGTGCCGTTCGAGCTGTAGAGATGCGCCCCCGGCAGGTCGTCGTGCATGAAGCCGTAGCGGTCAGGGTCGTCGCAGCCGTGGTAGGCGAGCGACACACGCTCGACGCGTTCCTTCTTGAGCCAGGCGCTGAGGCGCGGCAGGTCCTGGCCCCAGTCGAGGTTCGAGTCGATGAGCACGCGGTGCCCCTCGAGCCGGCCGCCCGCAACCCGGTTGAAGAACGTGAGGTAGCCGTTCGGCGCTGCGAACAGCGCGGCTGCCGCCTGCGCAGCGACGAGCGCTCCGATCATCAGCTTGCCGCGCGGCCGCTCGACTACTTTCACCAGGCCCGCGGCAGCGAGCAGCGCGAGATATGGGTAGACCGCGAGCACGTAGCGCTCGCCGATCTGGATGCGGCCCATCGACATCGCGCCGAGCAAAATGACGATGGGCAGTCCCCAGTGGCGCAGCGGCACCGACGGGCTTCGATACCAGACGAGCAGACCGAGCGCCGACAGCGCACAGTGCCAGGAATGCGAGCGGGCTCTTCGCGAGCAGCGCCACCAGGTAGTAGTGCGGCCAGCCTTCCGTGGACAGCTCGCCGAGCAGGAACGTCTGGTGGCCGGAGGCGTTGTGCTCGAGGATGAAGCGCGCGCCTTCGAGATAGGCCTCCGGCAGCAGGCGATGTGCCTCGAAACAGCCGACGAGCCGGCCGGCGGCGCCGAGGTGCGCGCCAATCGGCTGGGCGACGCTGGCACCGGGCCACGGCGCGTAGCGAAAGCCGTACAGGCCCCAGACGATGAAGGGAGCGACCGCCGCCGCCGCGAGCACCAGCAGGAGCGCCGGCTTCAACCCGGGCCGCTTGATGTGCCCGCGACCGGCCTGCGCCGCCCACAGGACGGCGAACACGATCACCTGCAGCACCATCGTGAGCCGTGCGCCGAGGCCAAATCCAAGGCTCGCCGCAACCGCAAGCGCCCACAACACGCTCGGATCCCTGAGCCATCGCCAGAAAACCCACGACGTCAGCACCATGAAGAACGCGGCGGGCACGTCGGTGGTCACGAGGTGGCCGTGCGCGAGCAAGGACGGATGGAAAACCAGCAGGCTCGCGGCAATGACGGCGCCTTTCGGGCCGAGCACCTCGCCTGCCCAGAGCGCCACGAGCCCGACGAGCAGCACCGCCCAGGCGAAGTGCCAGGTGCGCGCGCGCAGCAACACCGGCAGGTGCACGTTGTCCACGTGCAGGAACTGGAACGCGGAGCGCCACTCGTCCTCGGGCGTTGCGGGCGGGGGGTCGATGCGCAGGGGCATGCCGAGGAAGCCCATGGCCGCCCATTGCTTCGCGAGCGGTGGCTGCTCCGGGTTCAGGCGGAAGTCGCCGTCGTACAGATGCCGATAGCCCGCATGGACGTAGACGAGCTCGTCGATCGTGACGCCGTCCGTCGCCGCGCCGTATCGCAGCTGCGCCATCAGAGCCAGGAGCAGAACGCCGAGGACCGCAAACGCCGTTCGCCGCTCCACAGCCCTACACAGCCTTTCCGCAGGCTATCGACAGGCTCTTCAACAGCTTTCCAACAGCTTCTTCCACAGCCCTCTAGACCCGGACGAGCGGATCGAACAGCTTGCGGTGCTCGTCCTGCGCGAAACGGTCGGTCATGCCGGCGATGTAGTCGCAGACCGCGCGGTGCAGGCCGTCCACGGCGATCCGAGCCTGGTAGTGCGGCGGCAGTTGCGCCGGTTCGCCGACGAACGATGCGAACAGGTCGCGCAGGATGCGTCCCGCCTTGTCGCCCATCCGCACGACGCGGAAATTGCGGTAGAGGTTGTCGTACAGGTACGCCTTCAGTTCCTTGACGTGCGCCGCCATCTCGGGGGAATAGCCGACGAGCCGCTTGCCCGCCGCCCGCACGTCCGCGACCGATGCCACGCGCTCACGCTCAATGTTGGCAAGGGTCGTGTGCAACAGGTCTTCGGTGCAGCGGTTGATGATAGAACGCACGATCTGGTGGCGCTCGATGCGCTCGTCCGTGATGCGCAGTACCGCGATCTTCGTGTGCGCATCGCGAAACAGGGCGACGCTCATCAACCCGGCGGCGTCGATCATGCCGGACGCGATGCCGTCGTCGATGTCGTGGTTGTTGTAGGCGATCTCGTCCACGAAGTCGCCGAGCTGCGCCTCGAGCGTGGGGCTTTCCCCCGGCGCGTATTCGCTCGGCGCGGTGGCGTCGGCATCGGGACGGTGTTTGATCATGCCCTCGCGCACTTCCCAGGTGAGGTTGAGGCCGGGAAAGTCGGGATAGCGGCTCTCGAGCACCTCGAGGATGCGCAGCGTCTGGTGGTTGTGCTCGAAGCCGCCGTGGTCCTTCATCAGGTCGTCCATCGCCCGCTCGCCGGCGTGGCCAAACGGCGTGTGCCCAAGGTCGTGGCCAAGCACCAGGCACTCGGTGAGCTCTTCGTTCAGTCCCAGCGCCCGCGCCACGGTGCGGCCGATCTGCGCGCCCTCGAGCGAATGCGTCAGGCGCGTGCGGTAGTTGTCGCCCTCATGGTTGACGAACACCTGGGTCTTGTACTCGAGGCGCCGGAAAGAGGAGCTGTGGATGACCCGGTCGCGGTCCCGCTGAAAGCGGCTGCGCAGGGGATGCTCGTCCTCGGGATAGCGCCGGCCGCGGCTCTGCGCGCTGCGCATGGCGTAAGGAGCAAGCTCACGATTCTCGGCTTCTTCGACAGCCTTGCGATCCCAAAGCGGCATGCAGTAACTTACCGTGTTCCCGAGAGGTTCCGTCGCTTGCGCTGACCCCGAGGGATCTCGATGTAAGACGCGACTGCGTCCAGACGCAGTCCATCACATCTGTTGCGGCTCGGGGAAACGGCGAGCGTTCAGGGGGCGGCTGCCTTGGTTGGTGGACCGCGGGGGGATCGAACCCCCGACCTCGTGATGGGTCGTAACGCATCCTGCGCTTGCGGCGAGATAGGCGTGCGCTGCCAGTACGACGATTTGTCGCTGTCAGTGTCCGAGGACGTCGTAGAGCGCCACGCCGCGCTGGCCAGTCAGATCGCAGCTGTGAAAGCCGAGCGTGACGCGATCAGGGCGGAGGTCGGGCAGTTGCAAGCTGAACGTGAGTCTGTTGCGGCGCGACTGCGCGCAGTCGGCAATGCAGTTCCGCAATGGATCGCGTCTCCGATAGCCGCACCGGCGAGGGTTGACGTGAAATGGGAAGGAACAAAGAGCGTGACGAGCTATAGGTCGGTAGCGTTGGTGACGGAAGACGCGATCTATGCCGCGATGGAACGCGAAGCGAAGGCGGTGTATCCCAACATGAAACCCGCTGCAGCAATGACGGAGTTCATGAAAACGAAGCGGGGCAAAGAGCTGTACGACGCCTATAGCGCCGTGGATATTCCAGGCTTCGTCGCGCCGTCGAGCGCGGCGTGACAGTCGCAAGGATGCTGGGGCACTTGAGAGACACAAGCGCTCCGGCAGCCCTGACCCAGGGGCGCAACCGCTATCCCTCCTGGAGCAGCGGTTTCGCGGCGGCGAGCGCGGGTGCTCACACCGTGCGCGCCCCTGGGTTGTGGGGTCGTGAGAGACGAAGCGTTTTTCCACCCTGCCGCGCTACATGAAGCCAGCGTTCCCGACGGCTGGTGAATCGTGATCCGGTGGACTCGTTTGGGCATCGGTTATCGTCCTTTTCCTTGACAATTGGACGACCCACTCTACATACTCGCGAACTGTTTCCGGCCCCGCTGTAGCTAGCCGAGCCCATTGGAGCTGCCCATGTATACGTATGAGAGGAGCAGGCCAGAGCCTTCGACGAACCGTTGGTTCCGCGGGTGCCTGCCGTCACCCGTTCTGGTGGCTGTCTGGCTCGCACTTCCCGCGCCCCTGCTCGCCGTCGACCTGACGGTCTTACGCACGAATCACGCGGCGACACTCCTTAACAGCGGCCTGGTCCTGATCACTGGCGGCGAGAATGAGGGCGGCACGCTCAGCTCGGCAGAGCTCTATGACCCCGTCGGCGGAGCTCTACTGGCCGCGCACCCGATGGTCGTCGCCCGGGCCCACCAGGCTTCCATCCTGCTGGCGAACGGCCAGGTGCTGATCACTGGTGGTGACCAGGGCAGCACGCTCCTCAAGACCGCCGAGATTTACGACCCGATCACAGGCGATTTTGCCAGCGTTGGCTCGATGAGGGTGCCGCGATCTCAGCACACCGCAACGCTGTTGCCGGACGGCCGCGTGCTGATCGTGGGGGGCAAGAAAGCAGATCTCTATGATCCGCAGACACAGAAGTTCACGGCCACCGCCGGCGCGCCGCGAGCGAACCGCAAGAATCACACGGCCACTCTGCTGCCGGACGGCACGGTGCTGATCAGCGGGGGCTACCTGGGCAACAAGGCCGTCGGCTCGGTCGAGCTGTTCGATCCGGTCACCCAGAGCTTCGTGTTGCTGGCGTCTCAGATGCTCGTGCCCCGCGCCAATCACGCTGCCACACTATTGCCGAACGGCAGGGTCCTGATCAGCGGAGGCTTTTCCGGGACCAGCCCGCATGACGAGGTCGAGCTGTATGATCCGGCGTCCAAGACCTTCACGGCCGCCGCCAAGATGATCTTCCACCGCTCGGGGCACCGGCAACTGCTGCTCCCCGACGGACGCGTGCTGGTGATCGCTGGCGCGACGCTCGAGAGCGGCTTTCTGGACACGGACGAGGTCTACGATTCCGGCAGCGGAGCGTGGGCTCTTCACAGCACGCTGAGCGAGAACAGGAGCGGCCATACCGCTACGCTGCTGGCCGACACGACCGTCTTGGTCGCGGGCGGCATAACGGGAGCGCGAACGCTGGGAACTGCCGAGATGCTGGATCCCTCCACGCCGGGCTCTGCAAGCCTGGGCTCGATGAGGAGCCCGCGCAATCAGCACACCGCGACGCTGTTGGCGGACGGCACGGTGCTGCTGGCGGCGGGCAGCATCGACACCGCCTTCCAGAAGACCGCCGAAGTCTTCGATCCCGCTACCCAGAGCTTCGCCGACGTTGGGTCATTGTCCGCGGCGAGAAAGAGCCATACCGCCAGCCTGCTCGGCGACGGCCGAGTGCTGATCGCGGGTGGCAAGACCTTGACGACCGACCTGAAGTCCGCCGAGCTCTACGATCCTTCGACCAAGACGTTCGCGACGACGAGCTCGATGCTCGAGAAGCGATCGCTTCACACCGCCACCCTGCTGGATGACGGTCGGGTGCTCCTGGTTGCCGGCCGTCAGGCTGCCAACGAGTCCTACACATCCGAGCTGTTCGACCCTGTCGCCAACTCCTTTTCGTATGCCGCTGGACTGCTACACACCAAGCGCAAGCGGCATCGCGCCACGCTGCTCCCGGGTGGCAGCGTACTCGTCACCGGAGGCGACATCCTCAAGAACGAGGAGACGGTCGGTGCCCGCCGCACGAAGACCGCTGAGCTGTTCGATCCCGCAAGCGGGCTCTTCAGCAGCGTGCAGGACATGCACAGGGACCGGGCCAGTCACGAAAGCACGCTGCTGCTGGACGGAAGCGTGCTCATCAGCGGTGGCAACTCGTCGATCCCGGGCGTCGAGGAGATCTACTCTCCTGCCACTCAGTCGTTCTCGGACGTCGGCCAACTGGGTCAGCAGCGCGCTCGCCACGTGGCCCTTGTCCTGAATCCCGCCTGGGGGTCTCTCGCGGGCCACGTCCTGATCATCGGAGGCGCCGACCAAGGCGGACTATTCGGCGGGCTGTTCCGGGCGTTCGACTCGGTGGAGATCTATGATCCAGAAACCGGCCAGTTCAGCCTGTTTGGCACGATGACCGAGCCACGCTGGGGTCACACTTGCACGCAACTTCCCGACGGGAGGATCCTCATCGCCGGCGGCGTCGGCCGCCCCTTCGTCAGCGGCACCGCGGAGCTGGTCACTCCCTAAGCTGAAACCGCCTCGCCCGCAGCAACTGAAGTCGGCGCGCACCATCCACCCGAGACGGCACGAGCGGAATCAAGCAACTTACAAAGCTGGTCACGAAGCTCGCCAAGGACAAAACGCCAACGTCAGTTACTGCACCCATCACGCAGAACATCACGACCACGCTGGACGTGTCGCATGTTGCTTCCGCAAGCGGCGTTCCTCGAGGAAGTGGACACCCGTTTGGCGCAGGGCATGAAGCAAGGCGGTTCTGCGCTTGGCCGTGCGGTCGAAGCGACGATAGATAAGCGCGTCGGCCGCGGCAGGGCCAAGGCGTCCTGGGACGGTGAGACTCTACCCGACGCGGTTGGTCCTAGCGGCGACGGTGATCACTCTTAACGATCCCGAACCCTCAGCTACGGTCGTACCGCTTGGCGTAGTTCGCTCGAGTTTCACGGACGCGCTTGCTGTTGGTAGCCATCGCACCACCGCCACCACCCATATCTCTTCATGACGGTTGGGTACAGCAGTCACTTCGATGCGGTCAAAAACGCGAATAAGTGATAGCCCGACCGGTGTCAGGTCGGCGCGTGCACACGCGATCAGCCAATCGCAAGTTGGTCCATCGTGGTGCGGCTCGGGAGTGTTCTTGGAGCGACGCTTTTTGACACCTATGTGACACCCCTGAAGGTGGTCCCAGCGCGACTTGCGTCAAAATACGCCCATTTGCTGGCTGATTTGGTGGACCGCGGGGGGATCGAACCCCCGACCTCGTGATTGCGAACCACGCGCTCTCCCAGCTGAGCTAGCGGCCCAAAGGCGACTTGAAGCGGCAGTTTAGCAGCCGGCTGATGGCAGCGGCAAACAACGGGCACCGGCTACTGCGTCCGGACGCAGCATACGGCGGTACACTCCATCGTTCGCATCGGTCGAACGGGGCCCTGATGCCCGTGGAAGAGCAGCATCGCCGAAGCGTGAGCTCACGAGTGGTCCTCGGCTGGAGCCTGGCCCTCGCCCTCCTCATCGTCGCTGCGGCCTTCTCTCCTCGGGTCGTGCCGTTCGACATGGACGAATTTGTCGCCTATCAGCCCCTCGGATGCCTGACGCACCCCCTGACTCGCGAGGCGAACAGGTTCCGTGAGGCTTGCGGCGAGTACGACCTCACGCCGCCACTCGTCGGCCATTCGTTGCCCCTCCGCTCGTATCTGTACATTGGCAGCCTGCCAGCCGTCACGTTTGCTCCGCTGTGGTGGCTGATTCGCTCACCCGTCGCCGCTCGTATCCAGGGTGCCTTGCTCCTGGCGGTGGCCGCCGTTCTCATCGCCAGGCTGACGCGCTCCAGGCTGCGCAACGCGGTGATTGCGTGCCTCTTCTTTCCCCTGCTCGGCATTGCATTCGTCGCCGACACCGGGCCTGTGGGCCTTTCGGTCGTAGCGCTCCTGGCTACGCTCCTGGGGCTTCGCGCCGCGCTCAACGCCCGGGCACAGCGACAAGCCCTGGCGCTCGCCCTACTCGCAGGAATCGTGGCCTTCTGCGGATTGTGGGTGAAGCTGGTCTTCGTGTGGTGGATTCCCGCGATCCTCCTCTTCGCGTACTGGCAATCACGAGGGATCGAGAGGAATCGGGCGCTGCGTGTGCTCGCGGTCCTCGGGCTTGCGGCGGCGCTGCCCTCCTTCTTTCTCATGGTCTCGCGCGACCGGGACGGCTTGCGTTACGCGAATGTAATGCTGAGACGCAGCGTCGGCGAGGAAAAGGTGCGGCGAACGGTTCGGGCCATGATCGTTGACTTCGTGGATTCGTCGCGGGCAGTGATTCGCGAAGAGGGTATCCAGCACAAGCCGATCGATGGTTTACCGGCGGTTGCAGGAATCGCTTTCATCATGGCCGGAGCCTTCCGCAGTACCGCCAGAGGTGTTTGGACGCGGCGATGGGCCGTCCTCGCGACGTTAACCATCGCCCTCATGATCCCGTCACGACCTGTATGGCCGCACCACTTTGCATACGCCCTATTGCTCTTCGTCCTCGCCTTGACGAGCGCTTTCGAAGCCCGCCCAGGCGCAGCGTGGGTAAGCGTACTCGCCGGCAGCCTCGTGGCGGTCGTGTGCGAAGAGGCAAGGGCCCTTCCCCAGGCGCGACGCTTCGCCGAGGCGCTCGATCGGGGCGTGCTCATCATCCGCGCCGGAGAAGAAGACTGGACGGAACACTCCATCGTCATGCGTTCACTGGGTTCGCCGCTGCAAAGGTGGCGGTTCGGGAATTGGTCGGCCGTGCGGTACGTCCGATAAGCCGCGGGTTCAGGAAACGCCGCTCGACCGAGACGATTAGGTTGGATCAGTTGTGAGGAAGCAGGTACGTAATTCCAATGTTCGCGACTGCTCGTTCCTTCTGAAAGCCATTGAGACGACGCGCCAGCGGCACTTGTATAGCGGCGCGGAGCACCAGGCCGTGTGAAAGGTTCACGAGGAGCCGTGGCGTGACGTAAAGCAGCGATCCTCCGGTGCTGTCATCAAGGCTCTCCGCATCGACGTGGTCCTTCTGCGCGTGTCTATAGTTCAGCTCAAGAACGCCATCCACAGAGCTGCCAAGCTTGTGTTCGTACGCGACGTTCGCAAGAAACGTACTGCCATAACGGTAGCCAGACTCGTTTTCCCCGGTGTGGCGATAGCCTGTCGATGCGAAGACCGCCGAATCCTTGTTGACGAGATAAAGCAGCGCAATGCTGCCAAACACGTCGGTGGAGCCCGTACCCGACTGTGCGTGTTCGTCGATACGTTCGCCATCCTCCTGCAGGTTGTTTCGACCCCACGGCGTCTTCACGCCCGCGTTCAGTGACAGGGACGCTCGCCGACCAACGCTTCCCGTCAGCTGTGAAGCCCACAACCTCACCTGTGCATAGATCTCCGGGTCCGAAAACGCCCTGGTCTTGACGATTTCAGGCCCTTCTCCCGGGGAGCTACTGGTCTGCTCACGAACGCTGTACGGGACTCGGGCGAAAACAGCAAACCTGTCGTTGAAGCCGTAGGCGATCAACGTGGTAAACCGGTTTTCAACCTGGGATTCGGATTCGTCGGCGGGATCGCCTTCGTCCTTGTCGAACCGTTCCCAGTCGAATGCGACACGCCACCCCCGAGCGGCGTAGCCGTCCTTGCCGAGGGCGTTGAAGGTGGCATCGCCACAGCGACAAATCGAGCACGCAAAGCCCGCGTTGGGAACGAACAGCAGAAACGCCCAGGTCAAGGCAAGAACTGTCAGGCAGCGAATGCGGCGCTCAGCACGAGACATCGAGCACTCCTCAAGCGCACGCGAGACGGGCCGGATAGGGGCCCAAAGGCGCGAGCGCTATCGCACACGCGTACGCACGGTGCGACATTTCAACGGTTGGCTGGCCGAAGTGGCCACGGCGCGTTGATCACGCCCTGGCCGGGACAAGGGACCGTTCTAGAGGAGTGCTCTTGGCGGCTGCGGATCGAGACGCGTATGTCCAGGCTTGACGGCGAGCGAGACCGGCGCTTTCGCCAGGCTCATTTCAAGCAATACGGGTAGGCCGGTTTTCAACGGAATGATGTAGTTCGTCGTCGAGGCAAGGCGAGTGACATCGCGATCGTGCCTGCAGTCGCTCTGCATGCCGCACGAACCAGAATCCGTTGATGGCTTGTGGCAGGCCCTGGCGGCCGGTGCGGTTGACGCTTGACGCTGACATTGGCAGACGTGGCCCTTGCAACCAACCTGCGTCCGCGTCAGAGCGAGTGCAGTGCCGCTGAACGGGAGCAGAAGCCAAAGCAACAGTATCGATAGTCCGAGAGGCCGACGCTTCGACATGCCGCTTCCAGTCTACTCACACGCGGCGCGCAAACAGGAGGACATGTCGTCGTCAATTGGTTCGAGGAACTAAAACGCCTGGTCCCGGCCAAATAACTGCGGCGTTATAGAACCTTTCCTGCCAGGACGATTGGGCCGGTTGGGGCTGGGACGCCTGCCATCGGTTCTACGGATACGGCGAAGGTCTTGACCGACCTGGTTTCGGCGACGCGCCACATGTCGAAGATCGCGGTGCCGTCGTCTGCGACGGTGAAGGTGCCGGCGGGGACCGGTGCTGCGCTTGCGATCACCCACACCTGATAGCCCATGCCCGGGGCGGGCTTCGGCAGGCCGGCGACGGTCACCATCGCTTCGTTGGTGTCCGGGTTCCAGAAGACGCGGGCGCGCGCCACTTCAGCATCCTTCTGGCCGGCGAGCGTTACGACGCGGGCGTCCGGGTTGGCGAGCAGCGCTTGCAGTTTGGCATCGTGCAACTGGATAGCGCGCAGGCGCCCTTCCGTTTGGGCGAGCTGTGCGGCGAGCCCGTCCGCGCGCGCGAGTTGGGCGGCGGCGCGGGCGCGCTCGGCTCCGGCGCGTTCGTTGGAGCGCCACAACTGGTAGCCCAGGAGGAGCGCGGCGGCGACCGGCAGCAGCACAAGCACGCCGCGACTCCGCGGACGGTCGGCGGTGAGCTGCACCACTTCGGGGTCCATGGCTTGTTTCGGGTCGATGGCTCGCAGCAACGCGGCGCGGGCGCGAGCGTTCGGCTGCGGCTCGGGAAGCTCCAGCGGCAGCCGGTCGCGCACCGCTTCGAATGCGCGCACCTCGGCGCGGCAGTCGGCGCAGCCGGCGGCGTGCTGCTGGAATTCGAGGCGCTCGTCGACGTCGAGCGTGCCGAGCACGAAGAGCGCCGCCTGTTCGGTGTAGCGGTCAGCGCTCATAGGGGTCCCAATGTATCGCGGAGGCGGCCCATCGCCGCGCGAATCCTGGTCTTCACCGTGCCGAGGGGCTGGCCGAGCCTGGTGGCGATCTCCGACTGCGTCAGCCCTTCGTAATAGGCGAGCTGCAGCGCGGTGCGCTGCTCCTCGCTCAAACCCTCGAGGGCGCGGCGGACGGCAATTCCCTCTTCCGTGCGCGGCGCCGCCGAGGGGTTGGGCAGCGACTCTGCCGGGTCTTCGCGGCGCGCCACCTGGCGGCGCAGGCGGTCGAGCGCCCGCGAGCGGGCGATCACGCAGAGCCAGCCGGTGACCGAGCCGCGCTGCGGATCGAAACGGGCTGCCTGGTGCCAGACCTGGAGAAACACTTCCTGCACCACCTCCTCGGCCTCGGTGCTATTGCGGAGGATGCGGAGCGCCAGCGAGCTCACCACCCCCGAGAAGCGGTCGTAGAACGCCCCCAGCGCGGCAGGATTGCCGCCGCCGATCTCACGCACTAACGCTTCCGGGGTGTCTTCGGGCACGTGTTGTTGCTTGCGAACCTCATACTAGACCAGGCTCAACGGCCGAGGTCTATGGCGCGGTGGTTTCCGCGATCAAGCGCGCATGGCGTGCGATCTCGGCGTCCTTGATGCCCACCGCGAGCGCCTTCTCGATCTCGACCCTGGCCTCGGCCGAGCGTCCGTTGCGGTGGAGCGCCCAGGCGAGTGCGTGTCGGGTGAAGACGTCCTGGCGAATGCGGGCTTCGCGCTCCGCGATGCGCAGGCCCTCGACCGGCTCCTGCTTGTGGTCGAGATAGTAAAAGACCAGCTCACGGTTGGCGTTGTCCGGTCCTTCCATCTCGGCCCGCGCACCCTTCTCGAAGGCGGCGAAGGCTGACTGTGCTTTCGCGCTTTCACCGGCTCGTTCCAAGGCCTCCGCCAGCAGGTAGAGGTTCTCCGGGTGCGGTGCCCCGGCGTAGTGGCGGCGTTCCAGGGCCAGGGCCTCCCCGAGCTGTCCCTGCGCGGTGCGCACCTTTGCCATTTGGCCGAGGGCATAGTGATACTCGGGGAACGCGAGGAGCGCTTCTGAGAGCCTCGCCTCCGCTGTCTCGAGGTCGCCGCGCGACAGCTCGAGGTGACCCATTTGCGTCAGGATCCAGGCGCGCTCTTCGGCTTCTCCGAGCGGCGTCTGGTCGAGCGCCATTCCCATCAGTTCCAGAGCGCCTTCCGGGTCGCCGAACAGTTCCCGCAAGTACGCGGTGCGCGCCAATGCAGGGACATTGGCGGGCCGCAGGTTGAGCATCCACTGCGCCGACTTCTCCGCGGCATCGTAGTCGCCCAGTTCCGCGAAGGCATCGACGAGCAGGCCGTACACCATCACGTCGTCCGGCACCTTCTTGTTCAGGGCACTCGCTGCATCGCGCGCGTCGGCGAAGCGATGCTGGCCGAGAAACAACCAGGCCTGTGCCTTACGAGCCTCGAGGTCGTCGGGGTCCTTCTCGAGCACGACTCTCACAGCCTCGTTGCCGCGCTCGTAAAAGGCTGGATCCGAAGTTTCGCGAGCCCGCCTTGCGTAAGCGAAGGCCAGGGCCACTCGTCCCTTGCTCGATGCCGGCGCCTTGTCGATCGCCGCCATGGCCTGCGCGATCGCCCGCTCTGCAGGGGTCCGGGCGTCGTCTTGCGCCGCGACCCCGGATGCGACCGCGAGCGACACGAGTACTGCTACTGCTGCTGCGTGCCTGCGAATCATTGCCTGGCCTCCGTCAGTTCGTGGGGCAGGTGCCGGCGCAGCCCGGTTCGCCCGGGTCCACGTGGCGGCTGTTGCGGCCATCGTGCGCCGGGTTCACGAAGGGAAAGGCGCCGCGGCCGGGCAGGTCGTTGAGGTTGACGCCGTCGCCGATGCGGGTTGCGAAGCGCACGGGATCCGCGAGGATGCCGCCCACGGCGCGGGCCGCGATGTCGGTCACGTCGTCGTTGGGCCGGCGGCCGTTCGGGAAGCCAGCGGGGTCGTCATTCGCGGGATCGGTGTCGAGCAGCGTCAGGAGGCCGAGCCGCTTCTGCGACGCAAGCGGTGTCGGCGGTATGCCTGTGTTGATGCGGAGCAGATCGGCGATCGCTCCCTGCGGCGTGCCCGCCGGCACGATCGGGCCGGTATACGTGACGAGCGGCAGCAGGTCGTTGCGGGGAGCCGGCGGTACCGGAATGCCGAGCGTGCCGAACACCGTCGCGAGCAGCGGGTCGAGGACGAAGGCGGCAAACTGCGCGTCGTTGCGCGGGTCGTCCATGCTGAAGCGGTCCTTCGATCCGGTGCCGATGATGAGCTCGTTGACGAGCGGGTTGCCCATGCGCTGCACCTGGCTCCACAGGCCCAGGTCCCGCGCGGTGCGCGGTGCGCGGCGCACGGTGATCTGGCGCCTCGAGGTGGAACCGTAAGTGCCGAGAAGTGCCGCGCGCTCCGTTGAGGCATGGCGCCGGCCGTCTTTCGTCAGCAGCGTGACGGGGACCTCGATCGCGATGGTATTGACGTTGTAACCGGACACGTCGTCGGGCGCGGTGCTGGTCGCGTCGTCCTGGTCCTGTGCGGCCGAGAGCACGCCGCCGCCGGCCTCGGCGCGGAAGTTGAGCGAGTCGAAGGCGGCGCCGAGGTCGATATAGAAGTTGTCGTCGGTGGTGCCGGCGAAGACTTTGACGCCGCGGCCGAGGTTGTAGATGCCCTGTTCGAACAAACCGCCCGGGTCGGTATAAGCGGGCATGGTGCGCGGTCCCGCGTTCGAAGGCACCGCGTAGAGGGTGCGTCCGCCGGTCAGGTCAACGCGCGTGCCGTCGCGCACCAGCGTGACCGAGTACGACTGTCGCAGGCCCAGGCCCTCGGAACCGCTCCCGCTCAGCTGTGTGATCGGCGCAATTCCGGCGATCCCGCCCACGGCCGTCGTGAAGACTCCGGGATTGCGGATCTCGGTCTTGAAGCGCACTTCGAACTTCACGTCCTCGGCGATGCCGTCCTGGTTGTTGTCTACGTGGAACGTGTAGAGGATGCCGGGATCGAACGGAAAGTAGTTCGGTCCGTTCGCCGGCTCGAGCAAGGGATCCACGCACAGGATCATCGTCACCTTGCCCGGGTTGTCGTAGCTGACGAACGTGTACCAGTCGGTGATGTCGGCGCTCCTGTCGAGCGCGGTGATGGGCGCCTCGCGATGGCTCGCTGCCGAGGCAGCCATCGGAATAGCCAGGGACAGGGCCGCGAGCGCGGCGGTCGAGCGCATCCATTTCTTCATGCCGGATCTCCACCGATGCGGCCACGGAAGTGTGGCCGCCTGTCGTGGAATACGAGCCGACATCACACATCAGATTGGATACGGCCATCCGAGGGCGGGCCAAGAGGGTGGAACGCGCCCCCGGGAGGACGACCGTTCGGGGCCGCGGCTCGGTATCCGCCACACGAGAAGCGGCACCGGAACTGCGGCTCCTGAGGCCGCCACACTAGATGGTTGCGTCCCCCGGGAGCAACGTCAGTCTGCGGCGTGGGGTCGCTAAGCGCAGTGGCTTGCGCCACACATGTGTTCTGCGCACATCCTATACTTCCGCCATCGCGCCCCTAGCGTTTCTCCTCTTCGCGCTTGCTGCCATTGTCGCGCCGGGCATCCAGCTGCAGCGGCGGCTGGGCGGCGGCGTGGATCCGGCGCTGGTCCTGCCGATCGGGTTCGTTTTCGCGTCGGCGGCCTACGGCGCCGCCAGCGTCTGCGGGATACCCTGGGTCTTTGTATTGCTGACGCTGGCACCTTGTCTGGACCTCGTCTTGTGGCGAACGCCGTGGCGCACGGAGCCGTCGCCGGACCTGCGCGGTGCGCTGCTGCCGATCGCCGCCATCGTCTGCCTCTTCGCCCTCACGGAGTATCGCCAGAACCGGGTCGCCGCGAACGGCGACTTCCTGTTCGACCGCGTCGACCCGGAGGATCAGGCGTTCCACGCCGGCCTCACCCACGAGCTGAGCCACGGCTATCCGCCGCAGGTGCCCGGTCTCAGCGGCTATCCCCTGGCCTACCACTTCGGCTGGCCCTTCGTGCGCGCGGCGGCGGCCCGCTGGACCGGGCTCACGCCCTATGACCTGATGAGCCGCTACGACCTGACGCTCGCGGCGATTGCGCTTGTGTTGGCAGTGCGGGCCGCGACCGCGGCACTGGGCGGGTCGGCCCTGGCCGTGAACCTCGCTCCGTGGACGCTGCTGCTATGCGGATACTCCTGGGTGCTGAGCGCGCATCGCGCCGAGTGGTGGTTCGCTTCTTTTCCCGGCGAACTCCTTCCCGACCTGTTCCACGCGAATTCGGTGGTGCCGGCGCTCGCCATAGGCGTCGGCTCCCTCCTGTGCGCAAGCCGCGGCAAGCTTGTGCTGGCGGCGCTGCTGGCGGCCGCCCTGCCCTTTTTCAAGATCTTCCTCGCTGCCCAGATTCTTGCCGGCCTCTGCGCCGCCTTCGTTTTGGTGAAGCGGCGCAGCGCGACGCTGGCCGTGGCGCTGCCGATGCTCGCCGCGACGCTCTTCCTGGTGGCGAGCGAAGAGGCGAACACCCGCGTGCGTGTGGCGCTCGAGTTTCTGGGGCCGGTGCTGCGCACGCGCCAGACTCTGCGCCTGGTCGCGCTTTCTGGCGCTTCGCTGCTCGCGTTCGCCGTCGTCTGGCTGGTGCTCTCGCTCGGTGCTCGGCTCCTGTGCGGCGGCGCGCTCTGGCGGGCCATGCGCTCGCAATCGCTCATCGCGGTAACCCTGGCGACGGCCGCGATCATCGGCTGGCCGCTTGGGCTCATCGTCACACTGCGCACCGCGGAGCCTTACGCGCGCGTCTTCCAGGCTGACGACGCTCTCTATTTCATGGACCAGAGCGGCCCGCTGCTCTGGATCTTCGCGGTGCTCTCGGTGGCAGCGTGGCGGTCGCGCGTTGCGCGCGGCCTGGGGCTGGCCGCCATGGCGCTCGCGCTGGTGTCTACCACGCAGTACGTTGCCCACAAGTGGCACCTCAGGCCGACGGTCATGCCGGCCGCGATGGTGCGGGCCATGACCGACCTGGCCGCCGATGCGCGTCCTGGCGACGTCGTACTCCAGGTCCCTGGCCCGAAGCGCTACCCGCCGCCGCCGCTGGTCCTGATCCCACTGCGTATCACCTACACGCAGACAATTCCCTACATGACCCAATTCGCGTCACGGGCCGACCTCGACACCCGCCTGGCCCTGGTGCGGCGCTTCTTCGCAACCGACAACGCGGCGGAAGCCCGCGAGATTGCGGCGCAACTGGGCGCGCGCTACTTCGCGCTGTACGGATCGGACACCGTCAACTTCGACCCGGCCGCGCACGCGGCCTTCCGCAACATCCACCGCGAGTCGAACGTCTCTGTCTACGCGATCCCGCCGCCGGCTTCGCCGTAGGCCTAGAGACGCAGCCTGAGGATGACGATGTCCTTCATGCTGGCATCCGGCGTCAGCACACCCGCCGCATTCGTCTTGTCGATCTGCGTGTTGGCGACATAGAAGAAGTCGTCGCCACAGACAGCGCCAGTAGTCGGTACCGCGAAGAGCGGATTCCCCGACTCGAGGATTTCGGCGCGCGCGATCACCGTTGGTGCCGACAAGTGGTAGCGCATGACGCGGCCCGGGCCGATGCCGTTCTGGACGCCCACGAGGCTGTCGCGATGGAAGTAGAGGCCATCGATTCCGGCTGCAACGACGTCTTCAGAAACAGCGAGATCGGTCACTGCCTTCGTCTTCAGGTCCACTGCGGACAGCCCGCGTCCCGAGCTCGCCACATAGAGATGGCGGCTGTCGTCGGACACCGCGACTCCATTCGGTCCACGGAAAGTCCCCGGCGATATGAACACCTCCAGCTCCTTGAGAGCGGCGGAGAGCCGATAGATGGCACCGGTCGTGGTGTCGCTGAGATATGCGTTGCCGTCGGCATCGAACGCCAGGTCGTTCAGCATGTGCGCCGTACCGCTGGGCAGCAGGTACTTTCCTGCCAGCGCGCCGGTGCGCAGGTCGAAGCGAAAGAGCCCCGAGTGTCCGTTCTCGTCCGGAAACTCAGGCCCGCCTGACGCCGCTGCCCACAACTCGTGGCGGCGCGAGTCCACCTTGATCCCGAGCACGCTCACCAGGCCGTCGCGCCGCGGCGCCACGAAGTCGCTGACGGCGCCCTTCGCATCCACACGCACGATCTTCCGCTTGAGGATGCTGCCCACGAAGAGGTTGCCGGTGGCGGCGTCGCACGCGATGCCCTCGGGGAAAAGGTCCGCTTCGCGCAGCAGCGCCGCACGCTCGCTGCGGCTCACGCGCGGCGTGTGGCGTTCGAACGAGGCGACCAGCTCGTCATATCCAGGAAGCTTCGCGAACGCCGGATCGACGCCGGGATCGAACCCCAATCCCCTCTCGGCCAGGCCACGCAGCAGCGGCAGAGCCTTTGCGCCCTCGCCGCCATGCACGTAGACCTGCGTCAGGTTGAAGAGGGTTGCCGGATCGCGAGGCGAGATCGCGAGCGCGCCCTGCAACGCTTCGGCAGCGCACTTCCAATCGGCCTTGCCCGAGCACGCCGCCGCCCTGTCCAGAAACGGCATGAGCGCTTTCCGGGACCGCGGCGCCGCTTCCGGACCCATCAGGAGAGAGGCGCAAAGCCAACTTGCGAGGATTGTCATGACCGCAGCCTACCCCGCCCGGCGTGCTTGAATCCGGGAACGGTGTGGCCAACAATCGAACCGTCCATGCCGTTCAAGAGCAAGGCCCAGCGCCGCAAGTTCGCCCAGCTCCTCGTCGAGGGCAAGATCTCCGACGAGGTCTACGAGGAGTGGAACCGCTCCACTGGCCGCAAGGAACTGCCGGAGAGACTCCACCCCGAGGCAAAGGGCAAGAAAAAGACTGCCCGCAAGAAGGCGCCCCGCAAGTCGCCGCGCAAACGCACGAAACGCCGCGCCGCTAGGACGCCTTCTTCGTTATCCACATGACGAGCGACGCCACGCCCCACAGGATAAGCGTCGGCATGACGATGCCGATCGTGAGGTGGGCGGCGAGGTGGACGATCGGACTCATCCCGAAGGTGTACTCGGGCGCGGCGTAGGAGTTTGGCATGCCCGCCATCGCGAGCACGATGCCGAGAACGGCGATCAACTGCTGCACGAACATCTGGATCGCCACGAGCGGCAGGAGGTGCTGATAGGTGCCGAAGCGTCGCTTGAACGCGAAGTATCCGTAATAAATGGCCCCCGCCCAGCTGATGACGTTCATCGACAGGAACGACGCCGCATGGCCTACTCCGGCGAGCGACACGAGGAGCCGCGCGAAGCCGACGATCGCCAGCAGCAGCAGCACCGGCCTCTGGAACGCGATGTATTCCGACAGCTTCTTGCCGAACATCCTGTTACCTCCTGAATCAGCCGGCTGAGTGTACTCGCCTGGTCGATGCCGGATGGCGTGCCAGCCGGTCAGCTGGCCGACGCGGCCGCTGCAGCACTTCGCCCGTGCAGTTCGGGCAGCGTCCCTGCAGCGGGCCAGCAACGCACTCCCGGCAGAACGTGCACTCGAACGTGCAGATCATCGCGTCCTGGGACTCCGGCGGCAAATCGCGGTCGCACCGTTCGCAGTTGGGACGCAGCTCGAGCACGGGCAGATCGTACGGTCTGCAACGCCCGGCCACAAGGACCACTCGCCGCCCGAGTTACCCAGCCGGATAGGGCCGGAAAGGCTCACCTTGTCAGGCGCTTGACCTCGCTACCGTCGCCGGTCATCTGCCAGCGGATCAACGATACCGGGATGAGGCCGGCTGCGTTGAACTCGTCCATGAATTCGCGCAGCGAGAACTTGTCGCCGAGGGTGCGCTGGCGCTCCATCAACAGGCGCTCGATCTGGGCCTTGCCGGTGAGGTAGCTCGACCCGTAGCCCGGCTGCTCCAGGTACAGGAGCTGTTCCATCCAGTTGGTGTCGCCGTCTTCCTTGAGCCAGCCGTTCGGGGTCCAGTCGTGCGCGAACTTGCGGGCTTCGTCGGCCGTGAACTCGCGGCTGTTCTGGCGCAGGCCGGCGAGGCCGCGGGCGGCGCGGTTCGCGACCAGGATCGAGACCAGTTCCTTCGCACGCGGATGCTTCTCGAAGAGGCCGGCGTTCATCATCATCTCTTCGTTGCCCGTCGCGAAGCCTTCGGCGCGGCTGTCCCAGATGTTGTAGAGCAGCGGGCCGCGGCGGATCTCGCTTGGGTGAGGCTCCTTCGCCATGCGCGCGAGGTCGAACCAGTGCGAGCCGTGGCAGCGCATCACGAGCGGGTCGCGGAAATCCACCTGCGCGAAGAAGTCGCGGTCGGCGGGTTCCTGGTAGCCGCCCGCGCGTTCGCGCAGCGAAGGGTCCATGTAGGGCTTGATCGTCAGCACCTCGTTCGTCTCGAGGAACTTCATGTACTCGCTGACGGCTTCGGCGTACGCCGCCTGGTACGCCGCGGCCGATGCAATCGGCTGCAATTCCGGACGCGCGCGGTTGAGGTTGCGCTGCAGCGCCAGCTGCGCGCCGGCGCGCGCCAGCTCACGCTCGTGCAGGGCGCGGTCGTCCTCCCAGGTGTAGGGCGAGAGGTGCACCTTGCGCATGTACCAGTCGTAGTCGGCCCTGCCGATGCCCGACGGGCCGGTCATGGACGGCGCCTTCCTCTCGAGCCAGGCCGAGAAGTCGTCCACGGCGGCTCGCGCCCGCTCGGCGTCCGGCACGAGCTCGGGATGGTGCTTGCGCAGCGTCTCGACCAGCTCGCCGAGGATCCTGCTCTCGGCCTTCTTCTGGCGGATGCCGAAGCGCCACAGGTCGGTGGCGCCTTCCACGAGGTTGCCCTTCGCCTGCGCGAGCGTCCCCGGCACCGCGCGCAGCCAGGTGCGGAACGCGCCGATGCGGTCGGCAGGAATCGGGAACGAATACGTCCACAGGTCGATGGCGGCCGCCTGGCCGTGTCCCTCGTGAGCCGGCGTGTCGGACTGTTCGACCCAGAGGACACGGTAGAAGCACGGGTTGCGCGACCACGGGCGCAGCACCCGGTGGTCGAAGTCGAGCCCGTTCATCTCGGCGCGCACCAGCTGCCAATCGACCTGCTCGGGGATGCTCCAGCCGTCGGGCCGCAGCGCCTCGAGGCGGGCCACCAATCGGGCGAGCCCGGCGTGCTGCCGCTTCATGGCCGCCGCGGTGTAATCGGGAACACCGTCCGTGATCTGCGGCGGCTGGAAGGCGCGCCATTCGGCGAACAGCTTGACGAGGTCCTGGTGCGTGCCGCCTGCGGCGGTCACCGCAGTCGCTGCGGAGAGCGACAAGAGCATGGCAACGACAAGTGCGCACGGTCGCATCGGCGGTCTCCTTCGCGGCAGGCGTTCACAGCGTGCGGCCAATACCCCTTTCGCGCGCCCGCGCGTAGGTGTGCAGCGCGATCGACGTGTCCTGGATGCCGAGCCCGGTCAGGTCGCAGACGGTCACCTGCGCGTCTGCGGTTCGCCCCTTGCGCGTGCCGGCGCAGAGAGCGCTCATCTCCACGACCCGCTCGTCGTCGAGGTTCGCCGCGGGTGTGGCGTGCTGCAGCTCGCCGAGGCGTGCGCTCTGCGAGCGCAGGTCTACGCCGATGAGGTCGGCCTTCACCAGCACCTCTTCGTCGAGCTCCTGCTTGCCCGCGCCGTCCGAGCCTACGGCCGTGATGTGGAGTCCGGGGTGCAGGTGCTCGGCGCGCACCAGCGGCTCGCGCGCGCCGGTGGTCGTCACCATGATGTCGCAGGCGGCGGCGAGCTCGGCGAGCGTCGCGGCAACCGTCACCGGGATGCCCAGCTCGGCCTGCATCTCGCTCGCCACCTCCGCCGCGGCCTCCGGACGGCGGCCGAACACCAGAGCGCGCTCGATCCCGCGCACCAGGCGCAGCGCCCGCAGCTGGAAACGCGCCTGCACGCCCGTGCCGACGATGCCCGCGACAGCGGCATTGCCGCGCGCCAGGTATTTTGCCGCAAGCGCGCCGGCGATGGCGGTGCGCAGGTTGGTGAGGTAGCCGTTGTCGGCGAGCAGAGCCATCGGGAAGCCGGTCTCTGCGGACATCAACAGCATGACGCCGCTGCCCAGCGGCAGGCCGCGCTCCTTGTTGGTGCCGAAGCCGCTCGCGATCTTCACGGCGAAACCCGGCAGCCCCTTGGCGTAGGCCGTCTTGATGTGGATCTCAGCGCGGCGCTCTTTCACGTGGATGCCCATCGGCGGCGGCACCATCACCTCGCCTTTCCGGGCAAGGCGCGCGAAGCCGTCGGCAACGGCGGCGAGCGCTGCGTCGTCGAGCGCGGCGATGCTCCGGATCTCGGCTTCGTTCAAGACCAGCAGCGGCGAATCGCTCATCGTCACAGCCCACCCGCGCGGCCGCCGCGGCGCGGATCGGTGCTGGCGTTGAGGCCGCCCGCGTCGCGCCACGCCTGCTGATACGAGCCCATGTGGAAGTCGTAAGGCGGCAGCGGCCGCAGCTTGCCGCCCAGCTTCGCGAGGTCGCGCAGCACCCTCTCGCCGATGCGCGACTCTATCTGGATGGTGTAGTCGCTCTCCATCGGCAGCATCCGCGGCAGCACCGCGGCGTCGTACGGCGCGTAGTCGTAGTCGAGCGCGTTCGAGATCATCTGCGGCACGGTGCAGTGCACGTTGCCGGGCGAGCCCAGCGAACGCACCGGCTGGCCGTCCTTGAAGATGATGGTGTTGCTCATGACCGAGCGCATGCGGCTGCCCGGCACGCCGAGCCAGCCGGAAATGGCGCCGTCCATCGTGAAGTCGGCGTGGCTGCCGATCATCGGCACCCCGCCCACCACCATGCCGGGGATGCCGCCCGACTGCAGCGTGTTCATCATCTGCACCCAGTTGCCTTCGGCATCGACGCACGACAGCTCGCAGCTGCCCGAGGGCTGCGCCGGTTGCTTCGCGCCGCTCGTCACCGACCAGCCGAACGCCTGCAGCTGGAACGGGTTGGTCGTCAGCTCGACGTGCTTCGTCAGGTCCACGCCCTTCTTCGGCAGCGACGCCTTCAGGATGGTCGCGAGGTTCGCCTGGTACTCGTCCGACAGCCACACGTCGGACGGCACGCCGAAGAACTCGGGATCGTGCAGGTGGCCGAGTTCGTAGTGCGCGC
Source organism: uncultured Acidobacteriota bacterium (assembly GCA_963720545.1). Classification (GTDB taxonomy): domain Bacteria; phylum Acidobacteriota; class Vicinamibacteria; order Fen-336; family Fen-336; genus MFD01916-c6. The sequence goes on from OY970399.1 coordinate 519,988, forward strand.
GGCGCAGCGCCTGCGCCATGAAGTAGAGGCTCTCGGCCGATTCGGTGTAGTGGCCGAGGCGTGACACGTCCACATGGCGCAGGATGCCGAGCACCAAGGCGCAGTAAAGCCCCTGGCGCTCGGGCGGTGCTGTCTGCACGATTTCGTAAGCCTTGTGGCGATAGCGCAGCGGTTCCACCCAGCGCGGCGGGTTGCTCGAGAGGTCCTCGAGCTTCACTTCCCAGCCGAGCTTGTTGCCGAGCGCCACGAAGTCGCGCGCCCAGCCTCCCTTGGTGAAATGGTCCGGGCCTTCGTCGGCGAGCGCTCGCAGCGTCTTGGCAAGAGCCGGGTTGCGCAGCTTCTCGCCGACGGACGGCGTGAAGCCGTTCGGCGCGTAGAGCGCGCGCATCTCGGGAAACCAGGTGTTGCCTTCCAGTTCGAACTCGAGCACGGCGCGCTGGAACTCGTCCACCGGGAAGCCGTCCTCGGCCCAGGGGATTGCCGGCGCCACCACCGCCTTCCACGGCTTGGCACCGAACTTCTCGTGCATCGCGCGCATGCCCGGCATGAAGCCCGGAATGCAGGCCATCGGCGCGCCGGCGGCAACGCCGCCGAGGCCGGGCGGATAAGGACGAAACGGCGGCAGCGTCGGGTGCAGCGTGCCCATGCTGTTGAGCTGGTACGTCTTCCCCGTTTTCGCTTCCCAGTAGAGCCAGCTCACGGTGCCGGTGTGGTTCGTCATCTCGGGCTGCACGGTCGCCTGGGTGATGCAGCCGGCGACTGTGGCATCGACGGCGTTGCCGCCGGCGGCGAGGATGTCGAGCATGGTCTGGGTGACGATGGGGCTCTGGCTCGCGGCAACCGCCTTGCGGCCGCGGATCACTTCCTTGGGGCCTTGATGCTCGAGCACCAGCGCAGGCGCTCCGCTCGCGGGCTTCCGCGGCGCCGCTGCGGCGCTGTCGCCGGCCGCGAGACCCGCGCCGCCGGCGGCGGCGATCGAGACGCCGGCTTTTCTCAGGAAGTCCCTGCGCTGCGTGGCCATCGTCTTTGTCTCCGTTCGCTCCATGAACCTGTTGTCTCTCCCTGGGCGTCGCCGTCCGCCGTGACGGCGCAGCGTATCATTCTCTTCAATACCAAGACTTCATCGCAATGAACCCTGGAGAGAGCGACCAATGACATCCAAAGCCAGAGCCATCACAGCCGCAGCCGCCTGCAGCGTGTTGCTCGCGCCTGTGCACGCCGCCAGCGCCGCCCCGCCGGCGACGGCGCCGGCCGTCGCTTTCACTCACGTCGAGGTGCTGCCGATGCACCGCGAGGTGGTCCTGCACGACCAGACGGTGGTGGTCGAGGGCGGCCTGATCCTGAAGATGGACGACGCCGCGAAGCTCGCGCCGCCCAAGGGCGCTACGGTGATCGACGGCCGCGGCAAGTTCCTGATGCCGGCGCTTGCCGAGATGCATGCGCACATTCCCGGCGGCAAGGCGAGCGACGCCGCCGTCGAGCGCACGCTGTTCCTGTATGCGGCCAACGGCATAGGCACCATCCGCGGCATGCTCGGCGACCCGCGGCATATCTCTTACCGGGAGCGTGCCGCGCGCGGCGAACTGGTCAGCCCGCGCATCTACACGAGCGGCCCGTCGCTGAACGGCAACACCGTGCCCACCGTCGAGAGCGGCGTCAAGGCAGTCACCGACCAGAAGGCGGCCGGCTACGACTTCCTCAAGATCCACCCGGGCATCAAGCGCGACGTCTACGACGCGATCGCGGCCAAGGCCGACGAGCTCTCCCTCCCCTTCGCCGGCCACGTGCCGCTCGAGGTGGGCATCGAACGCGCCCTGGCGGCCCACCAGCGCTCCATCGACCACGTGGATGGCTACGTGGAGGGCCTGGTGCCGGATGCGTCGAAGTCGGACTGGTTCGGCATCAACCTCGTCAACGACGTGGACGAAAGGAAACTGCCGGCGCTGGTCGCGGCCACCGTCGCATCGGGCTCATGGATCGTGCCGACGCAGGTTCTGTTCGACAACCTGATGAGCGACGAGGATCCGGAGGCGATGGCGAAGCGGCCGGAGCTTCAGTATGTCGTGGGCAAGGAGCAAATCGCGCAGTGGATCACCGCGAAGAAGGAGTTTCTTGCGACACCCGCGGCCGACCGCAAGCGCTTCCTCGAGCTTCGCCGCCGCATCGTCAAGGCGCTCTACGACGGCGGCGTGCCGTTCGCGCTCGGTTCGGATGCGCCCCAGATGTGGAACGTGCCTGGCTTCTCGATCCACCATGAGCTGCAGTCGATGGTCGACTGCGGCCTCACGCCTTACCAGGCGCTCGCCATGGGCACGAGCGCCGTCGGCACGTACTTCGGCGAGGCGCACAACGCCGGCACGGTCACGGCCGGCAAGCGCGCCGACCTGGTGCTGCTGGGCGGCAACCCGCTCGCCGACATCAAGCAGTCGTCGAACATCGCGGGCGTGATGCTGGGCGGGCGCTACCTGAGCAAGGCCGAAATCGACCAGGGGCTCGCGGCCGAGCTTCAGTAACCGCGCGCCGGGTCGACCAGAGAGTCGAGCGGCTTGCCCGCCTGGAACAGGGCCAGCAGCCGCCGGAACTGCGCCATCGCATCCGGGAAGAAGGCCGGCACCTGGTCAGCGCAGTGCGGTGAGAGCAGCACATTGTCGAGCGAGTAGAACGGGTGTCCGGCGGGCAGCGGTTCGGTCTCGAAGACGTCGAGCGCCGCGCCGCGAATTCGCCGCGCGCGCAGCGCCTCGACGAGCGGCGCCTCCTGCACCGCCGCGCCCCGGCCAACGTTGACGAGGATGGAGGTCGGCTTCAGCGCGGCGATCTCGCGCGCCCCGACCATGCCGCGCGTCTGTGGCGTCAGGGGCGTCGCCAGGACGATGTCGTCCGAGCTTGCGCACAGCTCCTCCAGCCGGTCCGCCCCCAGCACCTCGTCCACCATCGGATCTGCCACGGACGCCTGCGGGTTCCGGCGCAGCGCCTTGATGCGCATGCCAAGGGGCTTTGCGAGCGCCGCTACTGCCCTGCCGATGTTGCCGTAGCCGACGATGCCAAGCGTGCGGCCGGCGAGCATGTCGGGCGAGAACTGTTGCCAGCGGCCCTCCGCCTGTTGGCGCAGCAAACGGCGAAAGTCCTTGAGGAAGTGCAGCAGTCCCGCGATCGTGAACTCGGCAAGCGAGGCGCTGAAAACACCCTTGCCGTTCGTCACCCGCAGCCCGGGCCGGCCGAGGTCCGGATCGACCGCATGCTCGATGCCCGCCCAGCGGATGTGCACCCAGGTGAGCGAAGGCAGGTTGGCGACGATCTCGCTCAGGGCCGCGCGGTGCTGGCCGCACACCAGGACGCAGTCGGCCCGAGGCGCCGTGGCGAAGTCCGCGGCGCGTTCGCCGTGGAAAAGCGTCGCGTCCGGTAGATCCTGCAAATGGTGCAGTCCGGGATCGGACGGTGCGGCGAGCACCCAGATGGTCGTCGGCATGTGCGCCGCAGGTTAGCTCCTGGCGCCGCAAAGAAAAACGGCGGAGGCCGAAGCCCCCGCCGGGTTACGAAACGTCCGCTGCGGTTAGAAGTCGAAGCGGATGCCGAACTGCGCCAGACGCTGCTCGCCTTGCTGGAAGTCGCCGGCGAACAACGTCGGCTGGCCGAAGTTGGACGCAGTCTGCGCCTGCACGAAGCTGCTCGCCGCCGGGTTCTTGGCGTTGAACAGGTTGAAGCCCTCGGCGATCAACTGGAAGCCGGCCTTCGGGCCAAGAGCGAAACGCTTGGCGACGCGCATGTCGAGCTGGCTGAAGCCCGAGCCGCGGAAGGCGTTGTACGTTTCGACGCCCGCCGGCAGGTCGTTGGTGGTGAGGCCGTCCCGATTGTCGTCGGTGCCGGTCAGCACATTGCGTGGGAACTTCGAGTACGCGCGGAAGCTCGCCGAAACGGTCAGGCCGTTCCCGGGACTCCAGATCGGGCTGATGGTGACGCGGTGCCGCGCATCGCGCCACACGGGGCCTTCCTGGCGATCCTGGAACGGATCGAATGCGTTCAGGATCTGGTAGTCGCCGAACTCGTCGGTGGCGCGCAGGCTGGTCGAGGATGAGGCCTTCGACAGCGAGTACCACGCATCGATCGAGAACTTGGTGCCGCGCTTCTTGACGCCGAGGTTGACCGCCTTGTAATGGGCGCGGCCTTTGGACAAGTCCACGCGCCAGCTGGCGCTGCCGCTCTGCGGCAGGATCGAGGCGAAGCGGCGCGAGCCGCCGTCGATGCGGACGTTGAGCGTCGGACGCACGCCCAGATCCTTCATTCGCACCCAGATGCCGTTGACGTCGAGCGCGAAACCGTTGCCCAGGTCCTTCGAGAAGCCGAAGTTCGCCTGGTCGCTATAGGGCTGCTTGATTCGCGGGGTGGCGACATGGCTCGGCAGTGGCGGCGCGGTGGCGCTCAACTGGTTGGCGGGCAACGGGTCGCCGACGTTGAAGAACGAGCCGTCGGGGTTCTTGATGCCGGCGGTGTCGTTGACCTGGTAGACGGTGCCGAAGCTCGACTGAGCGCCCACCACCGCGAACAGCACGTTGGCGTTGGTATACGCGAAGTCGGTGTAGCGGCCGACGCCGCCACGGAACAGCAGCTTGCCGTCGCCGTTCACGTCGTACGTGAAGCCCAGGCGCGGCTGGAAGTTGTTCTTGTCCTCGGCAGACTCCTTGCCGAAGTCCTCGAGGCCAATGCACGGGCACACCGAACTGTTGCCACTGAACAGGCCGGCCTGCGCCGCCGCCTGCATTTCGCGGAAGATGATGTTGCCGGTCTGGTCGAAGGCGAATCCGGTGACGAGATCGTAGCGCAGGCCCAGGTCCAGGGTCAGCTTGTCGCTCGCACGCCAGGTGTCCTGGATGTAGGCGCCGTACTGGTTGTTCGGGATCTTGCCGACGTTGCCGCCGCTGCCGCCGCCGATCGAGCCGTTGAACGTGATGTTGCTGATGGGCGCTGTCAGGCTGTCCGCCAGGCGTGTGAACTGCGGCGAGCGGCCCGACGAGAAGGTGATGTCGAGCACCGGCGAGTAGATGAAGCTCGCGCCGATCTTGAAGTCGTGGCGGCCGCTGCTGAACGAGAAGTCGTCGCGGAACTGGTACTTCTTCTGGTTCGTCGTCTGCGGCGTGTTGACGCTCTGTCCGATGACCACGCCGTTCGGGAACAGCTGGTAAGGCAGCGTCGAGTTCTCCTTGATGGTGTTGAGGAAGTAGGAGAACTGGAACACGAACTCGTTCAGGCGGCCGCCGCCGAGGTTCGAATTGAGGTTCAGGTTGGCCGAGTGGAACTTGTTCTGGCTGAGGCCCCAGTTTTCAGGCGGCGCCTGCGGGCTCGCACCGTAGGTCAGGGTCTGGTCGTTGAAGCCGTAGCGCAGCGACAGGTAGTTGGACGGGTTCACCTGGTGCGTGATCTTGCCGACAGCGATGCGCTCGGTGACCGGAGTGTCGAATACGCCGTCCTTGTCGGGGAACAGGCCGAGTGTGTCGACCGCCTGGGTGGTCTTTTGCGAGGTCTTTTCGACCGCGAGGAAGAAGTGGGTGCGGTCCTTGACGATCGGACCGCCGAGGCTCGCGCCGAATTGGTGGCGGCGGTAGTCCCCCTTCTCGACTCCGGAGAGCTTCTCACTCTCGGTGCGGCTGTTGAGGCTCTTGTCGCGGAAGAACTCGAACGCCGACCCGCGCAGCTCGTTGGTGCCGCTCTTGGTGACGACCTTCATCGTGCCACCGACCGAGCGGCCGGTCTCGGCGCGGAAGCGCTGGGTCTCGACCTTGAACTCGCCGATCGAGTCGAGCGGGAATGCCTGCACCAGTCCGCCGACCGTGTCGTCGTTGTTGTCGCCGCCGTCGATCAGGTAGTTGATGTTGCGGCCGCCGCCGCCGTTGATCTGGGGCGCGAGCTGCGTCGACTTGGTCGGGTCGGTGTGAATGCCGAGGCTGACGCCGGGCACCAGCGCCGCGAGGTTCGCGAACTGGCGGCCGTTGAGGGGCAGATTGGTGATCTGCGCCTGGCTGATCACGACGCCGACGCCGGTGTCGTTCTTGTCGATGAGCGGCGCATCGCCGGTGACCGTGATTTCCTCGGTCTGGCCGACGGACAGCTTGAACTCGACCTGGGTGGTGGTGCCGACGTTCACGCCCACCTTGCGGCTGATCGGCGAAAAGCCGGTCATCTCGGCGCGCACTTCGTACTCGCCGATCGTGAGGCCGTTGATGCTGTAGGCGCCCGTCGAGTCGGAAACGGAGGAGCGCGAAAACCCGGTGCCGATGTTCTTTGCGGTGATGGTTGCGCCGGGGACCGCGAGGCCCTGCTCGTCCACGAGCCGGCCCTCGATCGACCCGCCGGTGCCCTGGGCCAGCGCGGGCGAAGCGCCGAGCGCGGCGACGATCAGGATCGCCAACAGCGCCTTCAATTTCTTGGTCATCAATATGTTCTCCTTGTGAGTCCACGTTCAACGGGACGGGAGGTCTTCAAGGCTTTTGACATGCAAGTGACTTGCCGTGACATCTCCCCCGGCCGCCCCAATGAAAACAAGGACTTACGTGCTCAACCACTTGAATCAAGTTCAAGCAAACCATGAGATTGGATCGAGTCCGTCCGGTTGAATCCGTTCAGCGAAGCGAGCGCCGCAGCGATAGCGCGCGAGCGCGCAGTTCCGCGTCCTTCAATAAAGGTAAGAGCGACGTGAGGATCGCGTTCGCTTCACTCGCGTTGCCAGCGGCAGCTTCGGCAACAGCGAGGTTGAGGCGCGCCTCCTGGTGCTGCGGCTCGCGGCGCAACGCTTCGCGGAACAACTCCGCTGCCGCGCGCGGGTCGCCGGCCTGCACCGCGAGGACGCCGAGGCCGTTCAGCGGATCGGGATCGGCAGGCGCCAGGCTTGCCGCTCGGCGATAAGCATCGGCAGCTGCGGCATTGCGGCCGAGGCCGCGCAGCACGTTGCCCTTGTTGGCGTACCCGCGAGCGTTGTTGGGATCGAGCGCCAGCACCAGCTCGAACGCCGCCAGCGCGTCCTGCAACCTGCCGCGCGATGCAAGCAAGGAGCCGCGCAGGTTGTGCGGCTCGGGCAGCCGCGGGTTGAGGGCGATCGCGCGGTCTTCGGCGGCGAGCGCGCCCGCCGCGTCGCCCTTGTCCGCAAGCAGCACGGCGCGCTCGTGCCAGGTGAGTGCGTCGGTGGACGCCGGCAGGTCGAGGAGCGTCGCGTCGGGCTCGATCCGCGCGGTGCGCAGCGCCGCGGCGAGGCTGCGGCGAAACATTTCGTTTCCCGGATCCTCGCCCACGAGCTCGCGGAACTGCGCGACCGCCGCCGCCTGCTCGCCGCGGCCCGCAGCCCACGTGGCCTCCTCGAAACGGTTCCAGAGCGCGACCGCATCCTTCGGGTCCCGCAGCCCGATTGCTGGCGCACTCGACGTCGCTGCGGGCTGCGCCACCACATATCCGAGTGCGCGCAGCCGCTCTTCGACTTCGGGATCGACGCTGGTCGCGGCCTGCGTCGGCGGCCGCGCCGCGATCGCCGCGAGCTGCCGCTCCATCGCAGCGATCGCGGGGCGTGAGGACGCGTAGACGTTCACCGACTCCCCCGCATCCTGCGCAATGTCGTATGCCTCCGGCCGCGGTGCCGCGATCACCTTCAGGGCACCTTCGCGCAGCGCGCGCAGCGGCGCCCAGCCGAAGCTCGCGGGATAGACCGACTCGGCATATGCCGGCTGCGGCACGGCGTTGCGGCCGAGCAGGTCGACGCCGTCGAGTCCCGACACCGGTGGCATGCCCGCAAGACGCAGCAGAGTCGGGGCGAGATCGACGCTGCGCGCCCACGGCCGCTCGCCGCCCTTCGCGATTCCGGGCCCGGCGAGGATCAGCGGTACACGCAGCGTCGATTCGTAGACGAAGAAGCCGTGGGTTTTTTCGGCGTGCTCGCCCAGGCCCTCCCCGTGGTCGGCGGTGAGTGCCACCACCACGTCCTTCGCCGCGACCGCCGCGAGCAGTCGCGACACGCAGGCATCGGCCGACGCGATCTCGGCTTCGTACGGTCGGCCCGGTGCCTGTGACCGGAACGGGTCGGGCGGGTCGTAGGGCGCATGTGGATCGTAGAAGTGTACCCAGGCGAAGAAGGGCCCGTGCTGGGCGCCGATCCACGCGGTCGCGGCTGCCGCCACCGCGTCGCAGCGGCGCTCCGACTCGAGGGCGCTCACGCCGGACGTTCGCCGTTCGATCGCGTCGTCGTAAATGTCGAAGCCGCGGCTCAGGCCGAAGCGGCGGTCGAGCACGTAGGCGCCGACGAATGCGCCGGTCGCGAGGCCGCGGGCCTTGAACCATGTGGCGAGCGTAGCGTGCGCAGCGGGAAACACGTCGACGCCGTTGTCGTGAACGCCGTGATGCCAGGGCTCGAGCCCGGAAAGGATGGTCGCGTGCGACGGCAACGTCAGCGGCACGGAGCTGAGCGCGGTACGGAAGAAGGTGCCGCGCCGCGCCAGCGCATCGATGCCGGGCGTCTGCGCAGCGTCGCGGCCGCCATAGATGCCGACGCGGTCGGCGCGCAGCGTGTCGATGGTGATGAGCAGGACGCTCGGCGGCGGGCGGTGATCGCTGCGCCAGCGGACGGCGAGAACGGCGGCCGCCAGCAGCACGCCGACGACGGCGAGCGCCCTGCCCCGCCACCGCGGCCGGTGCAACTGGCGTGCCTGCGTCACTTCACGACCGCGAGTCGCGTCTGCGCGGCGGCACGGGTGGCGTCGTCGCCGAGGGCCGCCTGGTAGTGGCCGCGCGCGCCCTCGACATCGCCCGCGAGGCGCGCGATCTCGCCGAGGTTGAAGTGAGCCTGGCCGTTCTGCGGATCGACCCGCAACGCACCCGAGAACGCCTCTTGCGCCGCCTGCATCCGGCCGAGGCGCGCGAGCGCCGTCCCAAGGCCGACGAACGCGTCGGCGCTGCGCGGACCCGCACGCGTGACGCGCTCGAAGTAAGGAATCGCGGCACGCGCGTCGCCCGAGCGCAACAGGCCGTCGGCAAGGCGCAGGTTGAGGAGCGGGTTCCGCGGATCGAGGCGCACGAGCTTGCGATAGGCGGCGAGCATCTCAGCATCATTCGCGAACGGGCCACCGGCGCGACTGATCGCGAGCGCTACGTCCACCTTGTCCTTCGGGTCGGCGCCCGAGCCGCGGCCGCCCGGCCCCTGGACGTAGCCCAGGCTGCGCAGCGCTTCCGACTCCGCCGGATCGGCCCGCGCCAGCGCCTGGGCGTCTCCCGACTTCGCGAGGTAGTCCTCGAGGGCGCGCGACAGCCGACGCGCGGTTTCGGGTTCCGAAGCAGCGAGATCGTGCGCCTCGCCGGGATCGGCGGCGACGTCGTAAAGCTCGGGACGCGGCGCGCGAATGAACTTGTAACGGCCCTCGCGCCACGCCCGCAGGTCGCTCCAGCCGAAATCGAGGCGCGGCGCCAGCGTCTCCGCGTAGAGCGGCGTGCCCGCGGCCGCGCCACCGGGGGCGAACAGGTCGTGGCCGGGAAGCGGCCCGCCGGCGTTCGCCAGTTGCAGCAGGGTGGCGGCCAGGTCCGTAGTTGCAACCGGCCGCTCGATCACCGTGCCGGCGGGGACACCGGCGGCGCGCACCAGCAGCGGCACATGCAGCGTTGTGTCGTAGACGAACAGGCTGTGGCTCTCCTCGCGGTGCTCGCCGAAGGCCTCGCCGTGATCGGCGGTCACCGCGACGATCGAGCCGCCTTCCTGGGCGCGCGCGTCCCACGCGCGCAGCAGGCCGCCGAACGACGCATCGACCGACGCGATCTCGCCGCGGTATGGGTCGTCGCCGCGGAAGACGGCCGGCGGTTCGTAGGGATGGTGCGGATCGAAGTAGTGGACCCACAGGAACACCGGTGAGCTCTGCGCACCGAGCCACGCAAGCGCGGCGGTCGTGACGTCGGCAGCCGGCCGCTCGGCGAGTTCGAAGTGGGTGCCGCCCTGGCGCCGGAAGGCATCGTCATACGTGTCGAAGCCACGGCCCAGCCCGTAACGATGGTGCAGCGGCGCCGCGGCAACGAAGGCGCCAGTCGCATAGCCGTGCGCCTTCAATGCTTCCGCCAGAGTGCGCGGCCGCGGGCCAAGCGTGAAGACACCGTTGCCGCGCACCCCGTGCTCGGGCGGCAGCAGGCCAGTAAGCAGCGAGGCGTGCGACGGCAGCGTCACCGGCGCGGCCGCGAAGGCGTGAGCGAAGCGGGCCCCGGCGCGCGCCAGCGAGTCGAGACTTGGAGTCCGCGCGCGGCTGTCGCCGTAGGACCCCAGGCGGTCGGCGCGAAGGGTGTCGATCGTCACCAGCAGGACCGAAGGCGGGACATGCTGGGCTTGCCTCGCCGGCTTGGCATTGCACGCAGCGCCGGCCAGCAGACAGAAAAACAGTGGCGCCGGCTTCACGGGGCTATGCTACATGGCGATGTTCGAGCACAAGCGGCAGCGCGTCCTCCCCACCACTCAGTTTCGCAAACGCGTCGCCAAGAGCGTGCTGCTGGCGCTTGCCATCATCGGCGGCTCGCTCCTTATCGGTGTCGTCGGCTACCGCCTGACGGAAGGCATGCCGTGGCTCGACGCCTTCCTCAACGCCTCGATGCTGATGGGCGGCATGGGGCCGGTCGGCGAGCTACACAAGAGCGCCGCCAAGGTGTTCGCCTCCCTGTTCGCCCTCTACGCCGGCCTCGTCTTCATCGTCACCGCGTCGCTGATCCTCGCGCCGCTCGTGCACCGCATGCTCCACAAGCTGCATGCCGACGCCGAAAAAGGCGGTTCGTGAGCTAGAAGCGGTGGATGTAGCTCGCCTTCAGGAACAGGCCGCGGCGGCTCGTCTGCCACGGGCCGGTGCCGAGCGTCTGCACGGTGCCGTCCCACTCCTGGCGCTCGATCAGTGAGCCGTAGCCCGCGTAGGCGACGGTGCCGGGGAGCAGCTCCCACGAGGCCAGCAGGTCGGTGAGGACGCGGCTGCGCGAGCTGTCGTAGTTGACGATGGCGCGAAACGAGAAACGGCGGTCGAGCTGGAACGTGGTCCTGGTGTTGAGGACGTTCACGGTGAAGACGCGCTCGCCGGTGGCGCGCCGCTCGAACTCGACGCGTTCGTAGTTGAACGTCTGGTTGAGCCGCGCGGTCGGCTGGAAGCCGACCTCGGAAATGATGCGGCGCTGGTTGCCCGAGAAAGGCGACACGGGATCGTAGAAGATCGCGCGGCCGAACTCGAAGCGGTTGTTGAAGTAGAGCCAGCGCGTGATCTGCGCTTCGGTGAAGACACGAAAGCTGTTTATCGGGTAGATCTGGAACAGCCACGGCTCGCGGCCAAACATGTAGTCGAGGCGCAGCTGCCCCTGGCGGGTCATGAAGAAGCGCACGCCGGAGACGTTGAGCCAGGTGTTGCCGCCCTGGATGCGGTCCTTGCCGAGACGGTAGAAGGTGAAGGGCGAGACGCGCCGCAGCCACGGGTTCTCCTTCTTCGACCTCGGGTAGAGGCTCAACTGCAGGAAGCCCTGCGCCTGCGTGATGCCGACCTGGTTGACGAACGCGGTGTCCATCTGGAAGCCGCGGTCGAAGTGCTCGAGCTGGTTGTAGAAGAAGATCGTGCGGTTGCCGTACTCGTGGTACACCTGCCCGCCAAGCCCGTCGCTGCGTGCGCCTTCGGGCGCCTCCGTCTGGGTGCCGTAGAAGGTCGCCGTCGCCTTGTGGCCGCCGCGCTTCACCGCGACATCCGCGGCCGCGACGCGGTTGTGGGCGCTGCCGAACTCGGTGTCGGTCACGAGCCCGCCCAGGTAGCTGTCGGAGCCGAAGCTGTACTGGCCGCGCGCGATGAAGAACCCCTTGCTGTTGCCAGGGAACGGGCTCTGCGCGTCGCTGAAGGAGCGGCCCGGCGCTTCGTCGCCGGCCGCGAGCACGGCGAAGTTCACGCGGCCCAGGGCACCCGAGGTCTTGGTGCCCCAGAGCGGATCGACGATGCGGCGGGTGTGCACCGCGGTGCGCATGATGGCGTCGCCGTTCACGCCTGCCATCTCGAAGGTGCCGAGGCCCTCCATGAAAAATGGCCTCTTCTCGGCGAAGAACAGCGGGAAGCGGTTGTTGACGTCCACCTGGAACGCGTCGCTCTCCACCTGGCTGAAGTCGGGGTTGAGCGTGCCTTCGATGGTGGCCGCGGAGGTGATTCCGTACTTCACCGACAGGCCGGCATCGGGGTCGTTGTTGGCCCGCCCGAAGCCGAGCGCCGAAGTGCGCTGCTCGCTGCGGCCGAAGGTGGCGCTCGGGATCACCTCTAGCGTCAGCGGCCGGCGCACGTCGCGCAGCGTCATCAGCGCCTGGCTGCCGAAGGTGCTGGCGCTTGCCGGAATTGCCGGCCATGAGACGGATACGCCGAGACGGCTCACCCGCCGCCAGAACAGGATGCCCATCCGCACCTGCTCGCCGCTCGTGAAGCGGACGGTGGTGAGCGGGACGCGAATCTCGACATCGTAGCCCTGGGCGGTGCGTCGGCCGGCGCTGTCCCAGACGAAGTCGGGGGCGTTGTTCTCGCCGGCGCTCGCCGAGTTGAGGATGTCGCCCTGCACGCCCAGCGGGTTGACGAACAGGTCGTACGAGCTCTGGCCGTTGCCCAGCGAATCGAGGCTGAGACCGACCCAGTCGTCGTTGAAGAGGCCGTCGCGCCGGCTCAGCGTGCCGCGCACGCCCGCAGGTTCCGGGTCGATGCAATGGAAGGCGAAGTAGAGGTACTTGTCGTCGTAGGCGCCGCGGACTTCGGTCGTCTGCGGCAACGTGCTGCCGTTCAGCGGGTTATAGCTGAGCCACGAGACGGGGGCGAGCGGCGCGGCCTGCCAGGCGGCATCGTCGAGGTTGCCGTCGATCGCCGGCGCCGCCGCGGCGCGCGGCAGTTCGAAAAGCTCTTTCTCCGCAGCGGCCGCGGCCGTGCCTGCGACCGGCGCCAGCGCGGCACAGGTGAAAAGGAGCGCCTTGGCCACGCCGCGGGACAGAGTTCTCATCCGGTATTGAGACGACGGCCGCCGCGTCCAGGTTTACCGAAAAGCCGGCGTCAGCGTTTGAAGAGCTTCTTGAGGCGCGCAGCCGCGTCGGCGATGCCCGTGGGCGCCGGAGTGCCCTTCCCCTTCGGCTGGGCGCCTGCCGGCGGCGGGTTTGGCGGTGGTTCGAGGGCGGCGAGGGCCGCCTTGGCGCCGGGGAGGTTCGGCTGCAGCTCGAGCGCCTTCTTCAATGACGTGGCGGCGCGCGCCTTGAGCCCGGTGAGGTGATAGACGGTGCCGAGGGCGAAATGGGCGTCGGCGTAGTTGGGGGCCTCGTCGATGACGCTTTGCAGCGTGCGCTCGGCGCGCTTGGCGCCCCCGGGCATGTGCGAGTACGCGCGGCCGAGGGCCACGAGGCCGCGGAGCCGCGACGGGCCCTGCACCCGGGGTATCGCCGACTCCAGCGGGAAGATGGCGTCGGCGAAGCGGCCCGCCGCCACCAACGACTCGCCCTCGGCGATGCGCGACTCGCCGTCCGGCTGCGCCGTCACCGCGGCGGTCGGCGGCTCGGCCTGCGCTTGCGCCGCCGCGGCCGCCGGGCGGCGCTTCTGCGGATGCAGTTGCTCGTAGGCGGCGCGGCCGGCCGCGGTCTTGAGCGAGTCGAACGCTTCTCCCAGCTTGACGAACACCGCGTTGCGCTTTTCCTTCAGGTCGAGGAGCGAGTTGGCGAGCGCCGCGTCGGGATGGAAAGTGCGCGCCAGCCGGAAGTACGCGTCCTTGATCTGCGCATCGCTGGCGCCGCGATCGACGAGCAGGATCTCGTAGTAGTCGCGCGCCTTGAGGCTCGCGAAGGCATCCTCGATCTCGCGGCGCCGCGTCTGGGTTGGCGGCGGCTCCGGCGGCGGCGCGGCCGGTTGCGGCGGCGATGCTCGCTGATATTGCTGCGGTTGCTGGTGCTGCTGCTGCCGCGGGCGCTGCGGCGGCGCCGGCTGGCGTGCCGCCGGTGGCGGCGCCGCCTGGCTCGGCGGGATCGTGTGCGCCGGCGTGTGGTGCTCCAGCACCGGCTGCGGCGGCGGCACGTAGCGAATCGACGGCCCGCCGCCCTGCGAGCGGTGGCTGCCGGTGCGCGGCATGTACTCGACCATACCGGTGAGCAGCAGGCCGAACAGGCTGCGCTCGGAGTCCTCGGTCGGCACCGGCAGCAGCTGCACGACCTCTTTCGCCGTCATGGTGCCGTCGATGCGTGACAGCAGGAAGGCGTCGGTGGGCGTGAGGTTCAGTTTCTGGAAGCGCAGCATCGGGTTCGTGGACAGCGTCAGCACGCGGTCGCGGCTGCCGAGCGTCTTCTGCACGAGCTCCGGATCCTGGATGCGGCGCGTCAGCTCGAGGATCATGTAGCCGGGCAGGATGCGCGACGACAGGTCTTCGTGTTCGATCGCGTCCTGTGACATCTCCTCGAACACGTAGCTGCCGTCGGTGCGGCCGGCGACGTTCGAGAGGATCTCGCGCACATGCAGCGCCACGTGGTCCTCGAGGCGCCCGCGGTCGAGGATGCCGAGCTCGGCGAGCACCGTGCCGAGCCGCCGCCGCTGGCCGAGCACCAGCGTGGTGGCGCGGTCGAGGTCGTCCTGGCTGATGACGCCGTAGCGCACCAGCACGTCGCCCAGGCGCTCGCCCGGAACGTCGCTGCTGCCGAGCAGGATGTGGCCGCGGCCGATGCGCAGGCTGCGCAGTTCGTTCTTGTCCTTGCCGTAGACGAAGTGCAGCTGGCCGCTCTTGCCGCCGATGTAGATGTCGCGCATCAGCGCGAACAAGGGGGTCGGGTCGCCCGTGGGCTGCGGCAGCACCAGCGGCGTGACCGGTCGCGGCGTCGGCGTGCGCGGCGCCCGCATCGAACCGGGCATGATGGTCGCGGCTTCCGGCATCGCCGCCGCCACCGCGGTCGCGGCCTGGTAGCCGGGCAGGTTGCGCAGCGCCGTTGCGAACTCCGCGGTCGTCTGGTAGCGCTGGTCGGGATTGCGCGCCAGTGCCTTGGTGATGACCGGCAGCACGCTCTGCGAGTCGGGATCGGCGGCGAGCTCGAACTTCGGCTCTTCGTTGATGATCTTGTAGAGCGTCGACAGCACGCTCTCGGCCTGGAACAGACGCCGCCCGGTCATCAGCTCGTAGAGCACGGTGCCGGTCGAGAAGACGTCGCTGCGGCCGTCGGCGAGCTGGCCCCTCACCTGCTCGGGCGACATGTAGTACGCGGTTCCCACCACGGTGCCGACGCCGGTGGCCGACGCGGTCGTGAGCCGCGCCACGCCGAAGTCCATGATCTTCACCGTGCCGTCCTCGGTGAGGAAGATGTTCGCGGGCTTGACGTCGCGGTGAACGATGCCGACGGTGTGCGCGTGACCCAGGCCCTCGAGCGCCTGCAGCATGATGTCGATCTTCTGGCGAAACGGCGGCTCCGGCCCGTCGCGCATCAGCTGGAAGAGGTCGCGCCCCTGCAGGAACTCCATCGCGATGTACGGCGAGCCGTCGGTGTGGTAGCCGAGGTCGAAGATGCCGACCACGTTCGGGTGGCTCATGCGCGCGACCGCGCGCGCCTCGCGCTCGAAGCGGTGCTTCTGCTCCGGGTCCTCGGCGGCTTGCGGCAGCATGACCTTGAGCGCCACGTTGCGCTCGAGGAACGGGTCGTTCGCCTGGTAGACGGCGCCCATGGCACCCTTGCCGACCCGGCGCACGATGTCGTACTTCCCGATGCGGCCGGAAATCTCCCCGAGATCGGCCGCCGGGTGAGGGTTATCGCTCAACCAATGTCCTTTGCGGCGTAGTGTAATCGACCTTCCGGTTCGACCCTTGTGCTAGCCTGCGCGGCGATGAATTGCCCGTTTCGCCGGTCGGTCGCGGCGGCTGCCGCCATCGCGATTTCCCTTGGCGCGGCGCGCCTTTTCGCGGCACCGCCGGCGCCGGCCCCGGTGGCGCGCGCCACGCTGGCACTGGTCGGCGGACAGGTGATCGACGGTTACGAAGGGCCACCCATCCACGACGGGGTCGTGCTCATCGGCGGTGAGCGCATCCTCGCGGTCGGCAAGCGCGGCGAGGTCGATGTCCCCGAGGGCGTCAAGGTCATCGACACCCGCGGCATGAGCGTCCTGCCCGGGCTCATGGACATGCACGTGCACTTGATGCTCCTCGGCCACGCCGACTACGAGCACTGGGACCACACCTACATGCAGCGCTTCCGCAACGAGATCATGCCGATCGCCGCGCGCCAGCTGCTGATGGCCGGGGTCACCACGGTGCGCGACCTGGGCGCGCCGCTCGAGGACATCCTGGCGGTGCGCGAGCGCATCGCGAAGGGCGAGATTCCCGGGCCGCGGGTCTTTGCCTCCGGACCCTTCATCCAGAAGGCGCCGTACTTCGAGTACGAGAAGTTCGTGCGCTGGGGCGTGGACGGCGCCGACGACGCGCGCGCCAAGGTGCAGAAGATCATCGACGCGGGCGTCGACTTCATCAAGCTCATCGACCAGGACCAGATGACCGAGGCCGAAGTGGCCGCGGTGGTCGAAACCGCGCACAAGGCCGGCAAGCAGGTGATCGCGCACGCGCATCGCGAAGACGAGATCCGCATCGGCCTGAAGTATGGCGTGGACGGGTTCGAGCACACCGGGCTCGCCACCTCGCCGGGCTATCCGGAGGACATCCTGGCCGGGCTGCGCAAGCGCAACAACACGCTCTTCTGGTGCCCGACCGTCGAGGGCCTGCTGCTCGCCGAATACACCGCACGCACCTTCCCCGAGCGCCTCGACGACCCCGACTGGCAGAAGGACATGCCGCGCGAGATCGCCACCGACATCCGCCGCTCGCTAGACAACATCACGGCGCTCGACTACTTCACGCTCACCTTCCGCCGCCTGCCGACGCTGAAACAGAAGTTCCAGCAGCTGCGCGACACCGGCGTCACGCTGATGGTCGGCACCGACAGCGGCATCCCCGGCAACTTCAACAACGATTCCACCTGGCGCGAGCTCGACACCTGGGTGAAGTTCGGGATGACACCGATGCAGGCGATCGCCGGAGCGACGCGCTGGCCG
The DNA here is from genome assembly GCA_963720545.1 of uncultured Acidobacteriota bacterium. Lineage (GTDB taxonomy): Bacteria > Acidobacteriota > Vicinamibacteria > Fen-336 > Fen-336 > MFD01916-c6. The sequence goes on from OY970399.1 coordinate 537,036, forward strand.
GCGCGCTTCCTGCGTAGGGACAAGGAGCTCGGCACCCTGCGGACCGGCGCCTATGCCGACGTCATCGCCGTGAAGGGCGACGTGCTCGCGAACATCGGCCTGCTGCAGCGCGTGGACGTGGTGGTGAAGAACGGCGCGCGAGTGAAGTAGCGATGGGCAACTTCATGGGCGGCAGCGCGCCGGCGATGGCGGGACAGATCGCCGAGGGCTTCATCCTGCTGAGCGCGCAGACACTGAAGGGCTACCAGCCGGGCGAGCTGCAGCTGCTGCGCGGCGAGCTCGACAAGCACCTGCGCGAGGTGCGCGCCACCATCACGCCGCCCGACGACGCGCTCGCCGCCGCGGCCCGCAACCGCAAGATCGCAAGGATCAGCTCCGCGCTGCAGGTGGTGCTGAACCAGATCAACACGCGTTGAAGCTGACGCCGGCGGCGATCGCCGTCCTCCTCAGCTACGTGCTCGCGATCACCGCGTTTGGCACCTGGCTCGGCCGCCGCCAGCGCTCGGTGCGCGACTACTTCCTCGCCGGCCGCTCGGTGCCGTGGTGGGCCATCGCCGCGTGCGTGGTGGCGACCGAGACCAGCACCCTCACCTTCATCGGCATTCCCGGCACCGCGTATCTCGGCAACTGGAAGTTCCTGCAGCTCGCGTTCGGCTACATCGTGGCGCGTTTCATCATCGCCGGGCTGTTCCTGCCCGCCTACTTCCGCGGCGACCTCTACACCTCCTACGAGCTCCTCGACCGCCGCTTCGGCACGCCCGTGCGCGCCACGTCCGCGGGCATCTTCCTGCTCTACCGCACGCTCGGCGACGGCATTCGCCTGCACGCGGCAGCGCTGGTGCTGTCGATCGCCGCCGGCGTGCCCGAGTGGTGGTGCATTGCCGTGCTGGGCATCGCGATGATCCTCTACACCGAGGAGGGCGGCGTCAGCGCCACCATCTGGACCGACACCATCCAGATGTTCGTCTACCTCGCGGGCGCGCTCGTGTGCCTGGTGGCGGTGATCCACGCGCTGCCGGTGTCCTTTGGCACCGCCATGCAAACGGCGAGCGCCGCCGGCAAGACTCAGGTGTTCGACTTTTCCTTCGACCTGCGCCAGCCGTACACCTTCTGGGCCGGCCTGCTTGGCGGCGCGTTCCTGGCGCTCGCCACCCACGGCACCGACCACTACCTGGTGCAGCGCATGCTGGTCGCGAAGAGCCAGCGCGACGCGGCCGCCGGCATCATCGCCTCGGGCTTCCTGGTGTGCGCGCAGTTCGTGCTGTTCCTGGCGCTCGGCGCGCTCTTCTGGGTGTACTACGGCGGCAAGGCGTTTGCCCGCGGCGACCTGGTGCTGCCGACCTTCGTCACCGAGACGCTGCCGGGGCCGTGGGTGGGCTTCATCCTCGCCGCCATCGTCGCCGCAGCGCTCTCGCCCTCGCTCAACTCGATGGCGTCCGCCACGCTGCGCGATTTCTACCTGCCGTATTTTCGCCCGCAGGCGGACGAGCCGACACAGATGCGGGTGGCGCGCGCCTTCACCGTCTTCTGGGGCGTCTGTCAGATCGCCGTCGCGATCGCGGCGCAGCAGGTGCCGTCGGCGCTCGAGGCCGGGCTCGCGACGCTCGGTTATGCGTCGGGTCCCACCGTCGGCGCCTTCCTGCTGTGCCTGCTCACCACCCGCGCCACCACCTCGGGCACCCTCGTCGGCATGCTCGGCGGGCTGCTCATCAGCTTGTCCACCGGACTGCTGGCGCCGTGGATCATCGGCGCTCCCGGCGTCGCCTGGACCTGGAACGTGCTGGTCGGCGCCGTGATGACCTACGCGATCGGCCTGCTGGCGAGCGGCCGGCCCGTGCCCGGCCGGACCCTGACTCAATAGAGAAGGTACGGCGTGCGCGTGCGGCGAAACGCTGCGACGTCGGCCTCGTCGGCGGCGACGATCGCGGCCGGGTCGAGGCCGCGTTCGAGACGTTCGCGCAGCGCCTTCGTGCCCACGAGCCGGTCGAGCGCAGCACCGCCGTCGCGAAACTGCAGCTCGCGGCGGTGGCGGCGCATCAGGAACGAGAGCAGCTCAACGCCAAGGCGATAAGGCGAGCCGGAAGCCGCGGCATCGGCCGCCACGCGCACGCCGGGGCATTCTTCACCGGCGAACTTCGGCGCCGGCGCGGCGGCACTCGCCCGCGGCGTGAACCGCAGCGGCGTCAGCGTGTAGCCGTCGATCCGCACGTCACGAGCCAGCGCTTCCGCGTCCAGCCAGGGCGCGCCGATGACGGCGAACGGGTCGTCGCTGCCACGGCCTTCACTGACGTTCACCGCCTCGAGCAGGCAGGTGCCGGGATAAGCCATGGCGGCGTCTGCGCTGCGCAGGTTCGGCGACGGCGCCACCCAGGGAAGCCCGGTGGCGCGCCAGGTCATGTCGCGCCGCCAGTTCGCGATCTTGACGACATCGAGAGTCGGCGCCGGCTGCATCGATGCGGTCAGCAGGCGCGCCATCTCCCCCGCGGTCAGGCCGAAGACGAGCGGTCCGGGCAGGCGGCTGAGGAGCGAGCGCGGCACCGAACCATCGGCGGGCGGACCTTCGACGCGCACGCCGCCGAGAGGGTTGGGGCGGTCGAGCACGACGCAGCGCAGGACGGCGCGGCCGGCCGCTTCGAGCGTCAGAGACACCGTCGCGAGGTACGTGTAGAAGCGCACGCCGGCGTCCTGGACGTCGATCACCAGCGCGTCGAGCCCGGCAAGGTCTGCGGCCTGCGGCGCGCCTTTCTCTCCATACAGGCTCACGACCGGGATACCCGAGTCGGGATCGGTTCCTGACGCGACTTTCTCCCCCGCCGCCGCGCGACCGCGCAGCCCATGCTCAGGAGTGAAGAGCCGCACCACGCGCACTTGTGCGGTTCGCAGCACGTCGATCGCATGCCGCCCGTCGCGGGTCACCGACGCCGCATGCGCGAGCAGTCCAACGCGCTTCCCGATGAGTCCTGACTCTCCCCCCGTTGCGACGACGTCCAGACCAGTTGCGACGACATCGGCTGCGAAAGGAATGTCGGCCTCAGTCTGGGCCGAAGCTGGCGGCGCCTCTCGCGCCGCCAGCGAAGCCCCGAGGAGCACTGCTGACCGGGCGACGAGGGGTCTCGTTGCGACTGCAACAGGAAGGGATTGCAGGAATTTGCGGCGCTGTATCACTGGCGGTTTGTCACCGCGCTCGGGTCACTGCGAAACGAGGCCGCGGACGACGGCGTCGGCGACGGCGGGGCGCACCTGGCGGATGAGGTTGTTGTCGCGCGTCGGGTGCACGCGGTTCGTCAGCAGGATCACGAACAGCTTGCGCTTCGGGTCGAGCCACATCGAGGTGCCGGTGAAGCCGGTGTGGCCGAAAGACTCGGGCGAAAACAGCGACCCGGACGACGAGTTCTCCCCGGGCGTGTCCCAGCCGAGCGCGCGACTCGAGCCGGGAATGCCGGCGCGTGTGGTGAAACGCTCGAGGGTGGCGCGCGAGACGATGCGGCGCTGTCCGTAGACGCCGCCGTTGAGGAGCATCTGCGCGAACTTCGCGAGGTCGCCGGCGGTCGCGAACAAGCCCGCGTGCGGCGCGACGCCGCCGAGCGCATACGCGTTCTCGTCGTGCACCTCGCCGTGCACCACGCGCTTGCGCCACGGGTCGTTCTCGGTGGGCGCTATCCTCGGCAGCAGCTCCTTGCCGGGCCGATACATCGTGTCGTTCATCCCCAGCGGCGCGAAGATCCGCTCGCGTGCGAAGGCGTCGAGGGTCTGGCCGCTGACGCGCTCGAGGATCTCGCCGAGCAGGATCAGGCCGAGGTCGCTGTAAAGCGACTTCGTCCCCGGCTCGTAGACGAGGTCCATGGCGGCGATCCGGGTGACGAACGCGTCCTGGCCCTTCGTGTCCTTGTAGAGCGGCGCCCACCAGTCGAGGCCCGACGAGTGCGTCAGCAGGTGCGCCACCGTGACCTTGTCCTTCGCGCCGCCGTGGAACGCGGGAATGAAGTTCCGCACCGGTTCGCTCAGCGTCAGCTTGCCCTCGTCGACGAGGATCATCGCCATGGTCGTGGTGACGATGACCTTGGTGAGGCTCGCGAGATCGTAGAGCGTGTCGGTCGTGACCTCGGGCGAGCCGGAGTCGTAAGTCTGGCGGCCGAACGCCTTGAGGTCCACGAGGCTGCCCTGGTGCCCGACGGCGAGCACCCCGCCCGGAAACGCCTTGGCCGTGACGAAGCCGTCGACCACGGCATCCACCGCGCGCATGGCGTCGGGCGCAAAACCGGCGGCTTCGGGTGCGGAGCGCGCGAGGGTCATGGCGTAACTCGGGATCGGGACGCCCTGGCCGCGGTCGTAGAGGCCAGGAAGGGTGACGGGCAGCTTACCGCTGACCGGGAATTCGCCGAAGAGGGCGGCGGTCGCGGCGCGCTGGCTCGACTCCGCGGAGCCGTAGGCGGCGACATAGGCTGGCGTGCGCGGAAACTGCTGCAGCAGGTAGGGGCTGCCGTAGGACACGATCACCACCGGCCGGCCGGCGAGCAGCAGCCGGTCGATGAGGCGCGCGTGCGACGCGCTCATCGCGGCAGTGCCCTTCGTCGCCATCACCTTGACGAAGGCCGACACCACGACGTGGGTGTGCTCGGGGACCGCGGCGAGGATCTTCTGCGTCGTCTCCTGCGACACCTCGGGGCCGAGCGTAAAGGTGGTCGTGGGGATGCGCCGCGCTTCCAGTTCGTCCTCGACGATGCCCTGGATCGCGTCGTTGCGGCTGTCGCTCGACATCACCAGGTGCAGGATGCGCAAAGGCTCGTCGGCGTGCAGCGGCAAGATGTTCTGGTCGTTGCGCACCACCGTGATCGACTGGCGCGCGATCTCGCTCGCCTTCTCGACGTCCTCGGGCCGCCCGACTTCGTCCGCCACCTTCGCGATGTCGACGATGCGCTCCTTCGCAAGCCCGGCCTTGTCCTTCAACGCCAGCACCCGCAGCACCGACTCGTCGAGCCGCGACTCGAGGATCTGTCCGTCGCGCACGGCGCGCGCGATGGTGGCGATTGCCACCTGTGGATCGGGCGGCAGCAGGATCATGTCGGCGCCGGCGTTGATGGCGCGCACCGCCGCCTCGCCGGTCCACGCGAGCTTGACGCCCGCCATGTCGAGCGCATCGGTCACCACCAGCCCGCGAAAGCCGAGCTCGCCGCGCAGCAGGTCGGCGATGACCGGCCTGGAGAGCGAGGCGGGCGCGCCCGAGGGGTCGAGCGCCGCCGAGGCGATGTGGCCGAGCATCACTGCGTCCACGCCGGTCTCGATGGCGCGGCGGAACGGCACCAGCTCCACCTTCTCGAGGCGCGCGCGGTCGCCGGGAATGGTGGCAAGCTGCAGGTGGCTGTCGACCGCGGTGTCGCCGTGGCCGGGGAAGTGCTTCACGGTCGTCAGCAGCCCGCCCTTGCGCGCGCCTTGCAGGAACGCCGCCACCATGCGCGCCACGAGTTCCGGGTCTTCGCCGAACGAGCGCGTGTTGATGATGGGATTGTCGGGGTTGTTGTTGACGTCGGCCACCGGCGCGAAGCCCCAGTGGATGCCCAGAGCGCGCGCCTCGCGCGCCGTCACTTCGCCTTCGTAGCGCGCCAGGTCCTCGGAACCGGCGGCACCGGTCGCCATCGCGGTCGGCAGGGGCACGGCACCCTTGCGGATGCGCATCGAGACGCCGCGCTCGACGTCGGCCGCGACCAGCAGCGGCACGTCGGCAATCGACTGCAGGTCGTTGAGGATACGCGGCAGTGCTTCCGTCTCCGACTCGAACATGACGACGCAACCGACCTTGAGCCGCGAGACGTAGTCGCGCAGCTGGCGTGCGTCCTTGTTGCGGGAGTGACGGTAGGTGCCGTAGGCGCGCACGCCGATCAGCTGCGCTGCCTTCTCCTCGAGCGTGAGGCGCGCCAGGGTCTTGCGTGCCCAGGGCGACACCGGCGCCGCGCCGCGTTCGGCCGGCCCCGCCACCGACGACGGCTTGCGGCAGGCCCCCGCCGCGCCCGCGATGAGGACCGCGCAGCCGGCGATCGCCGCGAGCAGCGGCCGTTTCACCGCCGCGAGCCGCCCGACGCGGCGGCGGCCGCCGGAGGGGCGGCTTCGTCACGGAAGGCGCCGTCGCGGTAGCTGGCCACGGCACCCGGCAGGAGCAGCGCCTCGTGCGAGAAGACCACGACACCGGAAGCGCCGGCGGCGCGTGCATCCCAGACGCGATCGACGGTGTCCTGGGCGCTGATGCGCCACGCGCCGATACCCGCCCACAGCTGCCGCCCCGGCGGCACCAGCGCGCGGATCGCGCCGACCTGCCGGTGGTAGAGGGAGGCGCTCTCGGTGTAGATCATCGGGCAAAGCGCGTCGAGCACGCCGTTGTCGATCCAAAGCGGCCACGCCTGGAATTTCTCGCCGACAGCCACCTTCGGGTCGGGCACCACCGCCGCGGACACGACGACGCCGGGGCGGGCGGCGCGGGCCGCATCCGCCAGGCGCGAGGCCAGCCGGCTCAGCGCATCGCGCCGATAGTCGGCGAACGCGTCGGGCGCGCGCAAAGCCTGCGCCAGAAGCTGCGAGTCGCTGACGTCGCCGTGCCGACCGGAGAAGCCTTCGAGCGCCGCGCGCGAATAATCGAACTCGGCGTTCGGGTAGCGGATGAAGTCGAGGTGGAGGCCGGCAACCGGGTAGGTGTCGAGCAACTCGCGCACCACGGCCTCGAGGTGCTCCGGCACGCCGGACGCGGAGGGCGAGAGGTAGTAGCCCTCGACATCCGGCTTGCCGGCGCCGGCCGCGCGCACCACCGGCGCGATGAGCGAGGGCGCCCCCTGGAGCTGCAACACACGCCGCGCCGCGGAGCGCGGCACCATCAGCCACTCGGGATGCCGCGCCACAACGTTGTCGGCAGGGACGCCCTGTCCGAAATTCGCCGACAGCAACACGTTGACCCAGGCGTGGACCGACATTCCGTAGCGATCCGCGCGGGCGATGGCACGCGCGAGGGGGTCGAACGAGGCCGGCTGGCCCGCAAGGACGGGGCTGCGCGCGACGAGCCGCGAGCTATAGAAGGCGTCGCCGCGACCGCGGACCTGGACGAAAATGGTGTTGAGGCCGGCTTCGTGGGCGCGATCGACGATGTCGTCTACCGACTGCGGCGAGGCCAGCGCGGTGCGGACGATCCAGACCCCCCGGGTCTCCGGAACGGGAGCGGCCTGAAAGGCAGCCAGAAACAGGGCAAGTGCCGGGAACATAGCGGTTTGCGATGGTATCAGGGCCCTTCACGGAAGCGCAAGTAAGCTAGCGCACTTAAAGTAACTCTTTAAGTCGCCCCGACGCTCCCGGTTGCCCAAAACCTGCGTGCTATCATCCAGAGCGATGAGGGTTTGGGCGCTTTTTCTCGCTGCAGCGGCCTTGGGGGCCCCGGCGCCCCCGCCAGGCGCCGCCGATTGGGCGCGCAAGATCGAACTGCGCCACCGCGCTTCGGCCGACCTCACCGCGCGCTTCACCCAGACCTATCGTTCGAAGATGCTGGGCCGGCAGATCGTCGAAAAGGGCACGGTCACCATCAAGCGTCCCGGCCGCATGCTCTGGGAATACCTCGAACCCGAAAAGAAGGTGTTCGTGAGCGACGGCCGGCAGATCTTCTTCTACGTGCCGGCCGACAAGCAGGTGATCCGCCGTGACCAGCCGGGCGACAAGGGCGTGGCGCTCTCGCTGCTCTCGGGCCAGGCCGACCTGCTCAGCCAGTTCGACGTCGTTCTGGAGCAAAACGAGTCGGGCGCGCCGCGGCTGCGGCTCACGCCGAAGAAGCCCGACCCCGAAGTGGAGCGGGTGTTTCTCGAGACCGATGCGCAGAACCGCATCACGGTGATCGACGTGAAGGACACGCAGGGCAACGAAAGCCGTTTCGCGTTCGACAACATCCGCGAGAACGTCGGCATCAAGGATTCGATATTCCGCTTCGTCGTCCCGAAGGGCGTCGAGGTGATCTCCGGATGAAGCTGGCGCGGTCCTTCTGCGTCGCGCTGGCACTGGCGGCCGCGGCCGGTTGCGCCACGAGCGCCGCGTTCCGCGCCGGCGAAAAGGCCGAGCGGCAGGGCCAGTTCGACAAGGCGGTGCTCGAGTACTCGAAGGCGGTCAAGGAGAACCCGGGCAACCTCACGTACCAGAAGATGCTGGAGCGCGCGCGCCTGCGGTCTTCCGAAGATCACGTCGCGTCGGCCCGCCGCCTCGAGGCGCGCGGCCTGCTCAAGGAGGCGCTCGACGAGCTGCGGCTCGCGAACGACCTGCGGCCCAGCGTGACGCTGGCGCAGGACATCGAGCGGCTCGAAACCATGCGCCGCGCCGGCATCGCGGCCTCGACGGTTGACGATGTCAAGCTCGAGGCGCGCGAACGCTCGTTCCCCGGTCTCGCCCTCGGCCCCGAGGCGCGCGAGCCGCTGGGACTGACGTTCCGCGGCTCGAGCCTGCGCGAGGCCTACGAGGCGCTGGGCCGTGCGGTCGGCGTCAACTTCGTCTTCGATCCCGACTACCGCGACACCACCGTCAACCTCGACCTGCGCGGCGCCTCCTTCGAACAGGCGCTGCTGGCGCTCGGCAACGCCGGCAAGACCTTCCATCGCGTCGGCGACGCGCACATGATGCTCGTCATCCCCGACACCGCCGACAAGCGCCGCGAGTTCGAGCGCCAGGTGGTGAAGACCTTCTTCCTCTCGAACGCCGACCTCAAGGAATCGGTCGACCTGCTGCGCATCGTGCTGGGCGCGCGGCGCGTGGCGCCGCTGCCCGGCGCCAACGCCATCACCATCAACGACACCCCCGAGAAGGTCGCGGCCGCCGAGCGCATCATCGACGTCATCGACAAGCGCCGTGCCGAGGTGGTGGTGGAAGTCGAGATCCTCGAGGTGAACCGCCAGAAGCTGAAGGAATACGGCATCGAGATCTCCTCGGGCATCGACGCCTTGCCCGGCATCGCGGGCCTCGCCTTCCCGCGCCAGGATCCCGCGAACCCGAACACCCTCGACCAGAACCCCTACCGCCGCTCCAACATCGTCATCAGCCAGCTGCCCGGCGTCATCTACCGCCTGCTGCAGACCGACTCCGCCACCCGCATCCTCGCGAACCCGCAGATCCGCACCACCGAGGGCGAGACGGCGCAGGCGCGCTTCGGCGACCAGGTGCCGGTGCCGGTCACCACCTTCACGCCGCTCGCGACCGGCGGCGTGCAGCAGCAGCCCGTGACCTCGTTCGACTACAAGAACGTCGGCGTCAACATCGACATCACGCCGCGCGTCCACCACGACGGCGAGGTCAGCCTGATCCTGAAGCTGGACATCTCCGCTGTCGGTCCGGCGGGTTTCCAGGGCCTGCCCACCTTCAACAGCCGCACGGTCACCAACCAGATCCGCCTGCGCGACGGCGAGACCAACATCATCGCCGGCCTCATCAGCGACACCGAGCGCAAGGCGATGCGCGGGCTGCCCGGGCTCGCCAGCCTGCCGTTCCTCGGCAAGCTGTTCGCGAACAACCGCGACGAGGAGATCCAGACGGACATCGTCATGACGCTGACGCCGCACGTGGTGTCGCGCCCCAAGCTGAGCGTCGAGGACCTGCGCGCCTTCACGCTCGGCAGCGAAACCTCGCCGCTCCTCTTCGACGTGCCGGCCGTGCCTGCGCCGAGCGTGACGCCGCTGCCGGCGACACCGCGCATCGGCGGGCCTGCGGGCGACGAGCCGCGCCGCGCCGAGCCCATCCGCCCGCCGCCGCCATCGCCAACGCCCGCGCCGACACCGACGCCGACTCCGGGCGATCGGTAGTACTCTCGGAGGCGACCGTCATGCTCTCCCGCCTGCGCCACATCTTCACGCTGCTCACCGACCCGAAGATGCCCAAGCTGCCGCGCATCATCGTGCTGCTCGCGATCCTCTACGGGATCCTGCCGTTCGACTTCGTGCCCGATTTCGCGCCGGTCATCGGCTGGATGGACGACCTCGTCGTGCTGTGGCTCGGCATCCGCTGGCTGCTGAAGAGCGCCGCAGGGCGGCGAGGCGGCGACATCTCGCAGCCGCAGCCGGGCGTCATCGACACCACCGCCGAACGCCTTCGCTAGGCGCGCCCGCCCGGCACTCAGTCGTCATCGAGCTTGAGAGCAGGGAGGATATCCCGTATGCATGAGGGCGGAGGTGCGCTTTGCTCTTGCTCGCGATGGTCATGGTCGTAGCCCCGCTGGAAGTGGCCGCCGGCAACATGGTCCGCTGGTCGGTGCCGGGTACGAAGCGCTGTGCCGCCGGCAAGCGTTCCTGGGCGGCGCTGCAGGAAACCTGCTACTACCCGATCGACCTCGAGCAGGCCGCGGGCGTCCTGAGAGTGCGCCGCTACGGCGCCGGTGCTCCGGCCGCGGCAAGTGTCAAGGTCGTAGTGCCCGCGCCTGAGAAGCAGGACATCGTCCTCGAAGACATCCCGCAGGCCCACCCATCCGCCGCCGATCGGCGCCGCAATGCACGCGACCAGGCTCTCGTCGCGAAGCTGTGGGTGAAGCGCGAAGGCCCGGCGCGCTTCACGCTGCCACTGGCGCCGCCGGCGAGTCCGCTGCCCGAAGGCAACGGCTTCGGCTCGATGTGGGTGTTCAACACCCCGCCGGGTTCGTCCGAACTGCACACCGGGGTCGATTACGCGCTGCCCGCCGGCACACCATTGAAAGCTGTCGCCGACGGCACGGTGGCGATCGCCGAGGATCTTTTCTTCGCCGGCAAGTCGGTCTTCATCGATCACGGTAACGGCCTCGTCAGCATGTACTTCCACCTGTCGGAAATTCGCGTGCAGGCGAACCAGGACGTGAAGGGCGGCGAAACGATCGGCCTCGTGGGCGCAACCGGCCGCGTCACCGGCCCGCATCTGCACCTTGGCATTCGCTGGCACGGCCTGCGCGTTGACCCGCAGCTGCTGTTCGGCGACCCCGCGAAGATCCCGCCGGTCGAGACGCAGCCTTAGGCGACTTTTTCGATCTTCACCTTGCTGACGCGGTTCTTCTCGACGTCCACGACCGTCAGCCGGTAGCCGTCGGTCTCCACCACCTCCCCGCCGCGCGGCACCGAGCCGAGGCGGTCGAGCATGAAGCCGGCGACCGTCTCGAACTCGCTCGATTCGGGAACCGGCACCTGGTAGCGCTCGCGCAGTGTCGCGGCCGAGAGGGTGCCCTCGACGACCATGGCGCCGTCGCGCAGGCGCTCGACCGGACGCTCTTCCCAGTCGTGCTCGTCGTGGATCTCGCCGACGATTTCCTCGAGCAGGTCCTCGAGCGTCACGATGCCCGCGACCGAGCCGTGCTCGTCGAGCACGATCGCGAGGTGGATGCGGCGCCGCTGCAGGTCCTTGAGGAGCGGACCGACCTTCTTGGTCTCGGGCACGAAGTGCACCGGCCGCAGCAGCTTGCGCAGCAGGATCGGCTCGTGGTGCTCGAGCACCGGCAGCAGGTCCTTGACGTAGACGACGCCGATGATGTTGTCCACCGACTCCTCGAACACCGGGATGCGCGAGAAGCCGCCCTCGATGATGGCGTTCGCGACTTCGGTGGGCGGCGTTGCGGCGTCGATCGCGAACACCTTCGGCCGCGGAATCATGACCTTGCGCACCGGCGTGTCGGAGAAGTCGAAGACGCTGTGGATCATCTCCAGCTCGCTCGCGTCGAGGACGCCTTGCTCCTTGCCTTCGCGAATCAGGTGCTTCAGCTCCTCATGCGAGACGAACGAGTTGCTCGGCGGGTTGCGGATGCCGAACAGGCGCAGCACGGCGCGCGTCGAGGCGGTGAGGATGCGGATGAATACCTTGGAGGCCTGCGACAGCATCAGCAGCGGCCAGGAAACCACGAGCGCGGCGCTCTCGGCGTAGCGCAGCGCGATGCCCTTCGGCACCAGTTCGCCAATCGTCAGTTCGACGTAGACGATGCCCGCGCCGACCAGCACCGCTGCCGCCCACGGCAGGTGCGCAAAGTACGGGTTCGCCATGAGTGCCGGCTCGACGTGGCGGCTCGCGAGGTAGCCGCCGAGGAGGCCGGCGAGCGTTCCCATGAGCGTGACACCCATCTGCACCGTCGCCAGGAAAGAGTCGGGATTGTCCTGCAGGCGCTGCACGCGCAGGGCCGCCTTGCTGCCTTCGTCGGCGAGGGCCTGGATGCGGCTGCGCTTCGCGGAGATGACGGCGATCTCGGCGCCGGAGAAAAACCCGTTCCCCAGCAGGCACAACACGATAGCGATGATGAGAACGACGGGACCAGCCATGTTTGGCGGTGATTCTAGCAGGCCGGGAAGGTCGCCTCCGGTTGTCAGCGGAAGCCCCCATTTGATAACTTGAGGCGTACCCTCACCTTTCCGCTATCCGCTTTCCGCACTGATGCTTACCTCGAACGGGGAGAGACTTCCTTGGCCAATGGCGAGATTTTCGACGTCACCATAGTCGGCAGCGGCCCGGGAGGCTACGTGGCCGCCATTCGGGCCGCCCAGATGGGCCTGAAGGCGGCGGTGGTGGAACGCGATCCGCTGGGCACCGGCGGCACCTGCCTGCAGCGCGGCTGCATCCCGACAAAGGCCCTGCTGCACACCGCCGACCTCTACGAGGACCTGAAAAACGGCAAGGAATTCGGCGTCCGCGCCGACAACATTGCGCTCGACATGGAAGCGCTGATGAACCGCAAGCAGCGCATCGTCCAGCGCCTCAGCAAGGGCATCGGCGGCTACTTGTTCAAGAAGAACGGCGTCAAGCTGTTTGCCGGCCAGGGGCGCCTCGAGAGTGCGCGCAGCGTCGTCGTCAAGGGCGAGGCCGGCGAGACGCGCATCGAGACGAAGAACGTCATCATCGCCACCGGTTCGCAGCCGAAATCGCTGCCGGGAATGGCGCCCGACGGCAAGTCGATCATGACCTCGGACGACATCCTCGAGATCAGGCACGTGCCGCGCAGCCTCACCGTCATCGGCGCCGGCGCCGTCGGCATCGAGTTCGCGTCGATCTTCGCGCGCTACGGTTCCGACGTGACGGTGATCGAGCTGCTGCCGCGGGTGCTGCCGCTCGAAGACGAGGAGATCTCGGCCGAGGCGCAGAAGCAGCTCGGCAAGTACATGAAGATCTTCACCGGCGCCAAGACCGAGGGCGCCCTCAAGACCGTCAACGGCGTCGAGGTGGCGTTTCGCACCGCCGCCGGCGAGCAGAAGAGCGTCACCTCCGAGATCCTGCTGGTGGCCGTGGGCCGCGGACCGGTCACCGACGGCCTCAACCTCGAAGCGACGAAGGTGGAGCTCGACCGCGGCTACCTCAAGGTCAACAACCTCATGCAGACCGCCGAGCCCGGCATCTTCGCGATCGGCGACGTGGTCACGATCGACGGGCCGCACCCGCAGCTCGCGCACGTCGCTTCGTTCGAGGGCATCGGCGTCGCCGAGCGCCTCGCCGGCAAGCCGACCGAGCCGGTCAACTACGATCGCGTGCCCTCCGCAACCTACTGCCGCCCCGAGGTCGCGGGCGTCGGGCTGACCGAGGCGGAGGCGAAGAAGCGCGGCTACGACGTCAAGGTCGGCCGCTTCCCGTTCGGCAACCTGGCGAAGCCGCGCATTCTCGGCCACGACGCAGGTTTCGTGAAGGTGGTGTCCGAGGCGAAGTACGACGAGGTGCTCGGCATCCACATCGTCGGCCCGCACGCGACCGACCTGATCTCGGAAGCCTGCGTGGCGCTGCGACTCGAAGCCACCACCGACGAGATCGCGAGGACCATGCATCCGCACCCGACGCTGCCGGAGGCGCTCATGCAGGCCGCCGAGGCAGTGTACGGCCATGCGATAGATGCCTAAGCCCGCGGCCGGCCGGCTCGACACGGTGCAGCTGCTCGAGCTGTACCGCTTCATGAAGCTGAACCGCATGGTCGAGGAGAAGCTCACCAACCTCTACCGCCAGAACCAGGTGGTGGGCGGCCTCTACCGCAGCCTCGGGCAGGAGGCGTGTTCCGTGGGCAGCGCTTACGCGCTCGAGCCGGGCGACATCTTCACGCCTCTGATCCGCAACCTCGGCGCCATCTTCGTGCGCGGCGGCGAGCCGCGGCAGGTGTTCGCGCAGTACATGGCGCGCGCCGGCGGCCCGACCCGCGGCCGCGACCTCAACACCCACTTCGGCTGGCTGTCGCCGCAGGGCAGCATGCTGGCCGTGATCTCGATGCTCGGCGACATGGTCGCGATCCTCACCGGCGCGGTGCTCGCGGAGCGCATGCAGGGCCGCAGCACGGTGGCGCTCAACTGGATCGGCGACGGCGGCACCTCCACGGGTGCCTTCCACGAGGGCTGGAACCTCGCCTGCGTGCAGAAAGCGCCGCTCGTGCTGATCGTCGAGAACAACAAGTGGGCGTACTCGACGCCGACGCGCCGGCAAATGGCGAACACCAACATCGTCGACCGCGCCGCGGGCTACGGCTGCGCCGGCGCCAGCGTCGACGGCAACGACGTGCTCGCCGTCTACGAGACGACACGCCGCGCCATCGAGCGGGCGCGCGCCGGCGACGGTCCGACGCTCATCGAAGCCGACACCATGCGCATGCGCGGCCATGCCGAGCACGACGACATGAAGTACGTGCCGCCGGAGCAGATAGAGGAATGGCACCAGCGCGACCCGATCGCGCGCTTCGAGAAGCAGCTGCTGGACGGCGCGGTGTGCACGCGCGCCGACCTCGACAGCATCGTCGCAACGCTCGACGCGCAGCTGCGCGAGGACGTGGCGTGGGCCGAGGCGTCGCCATTCCCGGAAGGCGAGACGGCGCTGGGCGGCGTGTACGGCGATCGCGAGACCGCCGACGCGACGCCGCTCATCGTCAGGGAGTTTCGGCGGCGCGCGGCCGAGGCGGGCGGCGGCTGATGGCGCTCCTCACCTACCTCGAGGCCATCCGCCTGGCGATGCTCGAGGAGATGGAACAGGACCCCCGGGTCTTCGTCATCGGCGAGGATGTCGCGACCTACGGCGGGGCGTTCCGCGTCACCGCGGGGTTTCTCGACAAGTTCGGCGCGGCCCGCGTCATCGACACGCCAATCTCCGAAAACGCCATCGTCGGCGCCGCGATCGGCGCGGCGCTCATGGGCATGCGCCCGATCGCCGAGATGCAGTTCATCGACTTCATCGCCTGCGCCTTCGACCCGATCGTCAACTACGCGGCCAAGAGCCGCTACCGCTGGGGCGGCGGCGTGCCGATCGTGATCCGCGGCCCGAGCGGCGGCGGCGTGCGCGGCGGCCCGTTCCACAGCCAGAACCCTGAGTCCTACTTCATGAACGTGCCGGGGCTCAAGATCGTGGCGCCGGCCTTCCCTTCCGACGCGAAGGGCCTGATGACCGCGGCTATTCGCGATCCCGATCCGGTGCTCTATCTCGAGCACAAGTACCTCTACCGGCGCATCAAGGACGAAGTGGCCGAGGGCGAAATCGTGGTCCCGATCGGCAAGGCCAGGGTGGTGCGCGCCGGCGCCGACGTCTCGGTCGTCACCTATGCGGCCATGGTGCACGTCGCCATGGAGGCTGCGGAAGCCGCGGCCCGCGACGGCATCGACGTCGAGATCCTCGACCTGCGCACGTTGCTGCCGCTCGACGAGGAAGCGGTCCTGCAGACCGCGGCAAAGACCGGCCGCGTGATCCTGCTGCACGAGCCGACGCGCACCGGCGGACCCGGGGGCGAGCTGGCGGCGCTCATCGCCGAGAAGGCGTTCGAGCATCTCGACGCGCCGATCGTGCGGGTGGCGCCGCCCGACACGCCGGTGCCCTATGCGCCGACGCTCGAGGACTTCTTCCTGCCGAATGCCGCCAAGCTCGGCGAGGCCATCCGGGCGCTGGCCCACTACTGACCTTGGTAGAATTTCGCTCTAAGGAGCCATCATGACCGACGTGATCATGCCCCAGATGGGCGAGTCCATCGCCGAAGGCACGCTGACGCGATGGATGAAGAAGGTCGGCGACCGCATCGAGCGCGACGAACCGTTGTTCGAGATCTCGACCGACAAGGTCGACGCCGAGATTCCGGCGCCCGCGGCTGGCATCCTCACCGAGATCAGGGTCGAGGCCGGCGCCACGGTGCCCATCAACACCGTCGTCGGCATCATCGGCAGCGGCGATGCCGCCGCGGCGCCCGCGCCGCAAGCGCCGGCCGTCGCGCCCGCGCCGGCGGCACCAGCACCTCCGTCCGCGCCCACGGCTGCGCCCGCTCCTTCGGCCGCTCCCGCCGCGGCACCACCGGCTGCCGCGCCGCAAGGTGACGGCGCGTCCACGCCGCCACCCCAACGCGCTCCTGCCGCACCGGCCCCCGCGCCCCAGCCCGCTCAGGCAACAGCAGCCGCGCCGCCCACCGCGCCTGCCGCGCGCTCCGAAATGAGTGTCGACGAGCTGCGCCGCACGCGCTCCTCGCCGGTGGTCCGCAAGATCGCGTCCGAGTTCAACGTGGACATCAGCCAGGTCGAGGGCAGCGGCATTTCCGGCCGCGTCACCAAGCGCGACATCCTCAGCCACCTCGAGGGACGCCCCGGCACACCCGCCGGCTTTGACACCGGCGCCACGATGCCGCCCGCCACCGCGGCGACGTTGCCGCCCACGATGGGGCTCGGCGGCGACAGCGGAGAGACAGCGCCGTCCGCCATCCCTGCCTATCGCCCGGGCGAGCGCATCGAGGTCGTGCCGATGTCGCCCATCCGCCGCAAGACCGCCGAGCACATGACGCAAAGCAAGCGCATCTCGGCGCACGTCTCGACCGTGTGGGAAGTCGACATGTCGCGCGTCGACCACTTGCGCCGCAAGCACGGCCCGGCCTACGCCGAGCGCTACTCCGTCAAGCTCACGTTCCTGCCGTTCGTGCTCAAGGCGACGCTCGACGCGCTCAAGGCGAATCCGGTGCTCAACACCAGCGTCGAGGGCGGCAACATCATCTACAAGAAGGACATCAACCTCGGCATCGCCGTGGCGCTCGACTGGGGCCTCATCGTGCCCGTGATCCGCAATGCCGACGAGAAGAACCTGCTGGGGCTGGCGCGTGCCACCAATGACCTCGCCGAACGCGCGCGCGCCAAGAAACTCAAGGTGGACGAAATCCAGGGCGGCACCTTCACCATCACCAACCCGGGCGTCTTCGGCAGCCTGTTCGGCACGCCGATCATCAACCAGCCGCAGGTCGCGATTCTCGGCCTCGGCACCATCGAGAAGCGTCCGGTGGTGCGCGAAGACGCGATCGCCATCCGCACCATGGCCTACTTCGCCCTGACCTTCGACCACCGGATCGTGGACGGCGCCGATGCCGACCGCTTCATGGCGCACCTCAAGAAGTCGCTGCAGGAGTTCGACGAAGGGAGCCTCTAAGCTGCGCGCCCGCCGCCTCGGCCGCGTGCCCTACGCCGAAGGCCTGCGCCTGCAGGCGCAGCTGGTGGCGGAGCGCCAGCAGGACCTGGTCGAAGACACCCTGCTGCTCCTCGAGCACGATCCGGTGTTCACTCTCGGCCGCAACGCGCGCAAGGAGCACGTGCTGTTCCCCGAGGAATGGCTGCGCGGCCGCGGCTTCGAGGTGTTCGAGTCCGGGCGCGGCGGCGACGTCACCTACCATGGCCCCGGCCAGCTGGTCGGCTACCCGATCTTCAAGCTGCCGCCCGCGCGCCGCGATGTGCACCGCTACGTGCGGGCGCTCGAAGACGTGATGATCCGGACCTGCGCCGCCTACGGAATCTCGGCGGGACGCGTCGCGGGAATGACGGGCGCCTGGGTCGGGGAGCAGAAGATCGGCGCCATCGGCGTGCGCATCGCCCGCTGGGTGACCTCCCACGGTTTCGCGCTCAACGTCAACAATTCGCTCGAGCCGTTTTCCCTCATTGTTCCGTGCGGCATCGCCGGCAAGGGTGTCACGAGCCTCGGCGCGCTGCTCGGCCGTGAAGAGCCGCTCGAGCGCGTGATGGACCGCATCGAGGAAAACGTCGGCGCGTTGCTGGCGCCCCGCAACGACGCCGACGCCGAGGCGGCTACCGAGACGGCGCGGCCGGCCGCAGCGCTGCGCTGATTCGCTCCGCCAGCACCGCGGCGTCGGCGATGGCGGCGTTGATCGAGACACCGCGGCAGCCGTTGCCGCCGACGAACAGGGCGCCGCGGCTCGCTGCCAGCGCCTCGATGCGCGCGACGCGCGCGGTGTGGCCGGGCGCGTACTGCGGGATCCCGGCGCGATGCCGAAAGACGCGCACGAAGCGTGGCGCCGCGGTGATGCCCATGACGCGCCGCAGGTCGGAGCGCGCCGCGACCTCCAGCTCCTGGTCGGAAAGCTCGAGCACCTGCGGCGCCGCCGCCCCGCCGAGCATGGCGCGCAGCAGCGCGTGCCCGGCTGGGGCACGGTTCGCGAAGATCGCCGAATCCCAGAGCACCCCGAGGGTTTTCAAACCCTCGCCGCGGCCGGCGAGCACGCCGAAGCCGTCGAGCGGCCGCGACAGGTCGGCGCTGCGGTAACCGAGCGCCACCACCGCCACGTCCGCGGCGCCGATCGCCAACAGCTCCCGCGCGAGCAGCGCGTCGATGCCGGCGACCACCTCTGCGGCGGCGGCAGGCGGACAGCAGAGCGCAACGGCGTCGGCGACGAGCGTCTCGCCGGTGCGCAACTGCAGTCGGAAGCCGCCTTCCGGGCGGTCGATGTCGATGCGCGCAACCGCCGCTTTGGTGCGCAGCGCCGGGCCCACGCTGCGCGCCAGGCTCGCGGCGAGCGTCGCGACACCACCGCGCAGCGAGACCAGCCGGGCCCGGTGGCGGCCGCCGCGGCGGCGCGCCAGCATGCCGCGGAACAGGCTTCCGTGCTCTTGCTCGAGGCGGCAAAGTGCCGGGAACGCGGCGCCGCTCGACAGCTCGCGCGGGTCGCCCGCGAAGACGCCCGCCGCCATCACGTCGGCGATGGCCGCCGCTGCCTCCTCGCCCAGGCGCCGTGCGAGGAACGCGTGTACGGTCTCGTCGCCGCTTTCCGCCGACGCAGTGCCCCGGGGCACGAACGGCTCGCGCAGCAGGCGCAGCTTGCCGCGCGCGCTGAGCAGCCGGCTGCGGGCAAACGACGCGGGCCCCGTGGGCACGCGATGCAGCTCCCGGCCGCGATAGACGTAGCGCCGCCGCGCGTTGGCGTTGCTCGATTCGATCGCATCCTCGAGGCCGAGTGCCGCGATCAGCGAGCGGGTGGCCGGCTGGTTGTCGAGCCAGCCGTTGGCGCCGGCTTCGACCGTGTAGCCGTCGGCCTCCAGGGTGCACAGCTTGCCGCCCGCGCCTTGCGCCGCTTCGAGCACCACCGCCGTGATGCCGCCCTGCGCCAGGAGGCCGTGCGCGAGCGCCAGCCCGGAGACGCCGCCGCCGACGATCGCGACCCGTTTCACTGGTGGGCGGCCTACACCGTCCGCGAAAAACCGGTGCGTGCCGAGGCGCCGCGGCGATACCGGTCGAACACCATGCAGACGTTGCGCACCAGCAGGCGCCCGCGTTCGGTCACCGCCACCTCGGTGGCGTCGGGCGTCACCGCAACGATGCCGTCTTCGCTGAGCGCGCCGCGCAGCTCGGCCAGCTCGGCGGCGAAGTAGTCGCGGAACGACACGCCGAAGCGGCTCTCGACCGCGCGCGCCGCGACGCGAAAGTTGCACATCAGTTCCGCGATCACATGCCGCCGCAGCCGGTCGTCGGCGTCGAGGCGAAAGCCGCGCTCGATCGGGAAGCGGCCGCGGTCGAGCGCTTCGTAGTACTCGCTCAGCTTCTTAACGTTCTGCGCGAACGCCCCGGAGACGTCGCCGATGGCGGAAACACCGCAGCCGACCATGTCCGGCGCGGGCCGCGTGGTGTAGCCCATGAAGTTACGGTGCAGGATGCCGGCGCGCGCGGCGATCGCGAGTTCGTCCTCCGGCACCGCGAAGTGGTCCATGCCGATCGCGGCATAGCCGGCGCCGAGGAAGCGTTCGCGCGCCATGAGGAAGAGCGCCATCTTCTCCTCGGCCGAGGGCAGCGCCTCTGGCGACAGCGTGCGCTGATGGCCCTTCATCCACGGCACGTGCGCGTAGGAATAGATCGCGGTGCGCTCCGGCCGGTTGCGCAACACGCTGTCGAGCGTGCGCGCGAAGCCGTCGCGGGTCTGCCGCGGCAGCCCGTAGATCAGGTCGACGTTGGTCGAGCGGAAACCCGCGGCGCGCGCCTGCGCCAGCAGCGTCCAGGTTTCTTCCTCCGACTGGATGCGGTTGACCGCCTGCTGCACGGGCGCGTCGAAGTCCTGCACGCCCAGCGAAAGGCGGTTGAAGCCGAGGCGCCGCAGCGTATCGATGTGCTCGGCCGTGGTGACGCGCGGGTCCACCTCGATGGCCGCTTCGCCCTGCGGGTCGAGGTCGAAGTGCTGCGCGACCACGTCCTGCAGCTCCTGCATCTGCGCGGGAGCCAGGTACGTGGGGGTGCCGCCGCCCCAGTGATACTGCACCACGCGGCGGCGGCCGCCGAGTGCGCCGGCAAGCATCGCCAGCTCGCGGTGCAGGTAGCCGAGGTACTTTTCGGCCACCGAGCGGTTCTTGGTGATGATCACCATGCAGCCGCAGAAAGTGCAGCGCTCTTCGCAGAAGGGCAGGTGGAGGTAGAGCGACAGCGGCTGATCCGGTGCTCGCGCCGCGGCGGCCAGCTGCTCGCGGTATGCGGGCTCGTCGAACGCGCTGCTGAACTCGAGCGCGGTCGGATACGACGTGTAGCGCGGACCGGGCCGGTCGTAGGCCCGCAGCAGCTCCAGCGGCACGGCCGCGGCGGCGCTCAAGCGCTCACCCGCTCGCTTTGCTCGCGCACCGCGTCCACCAGCACCTGCGCGTGATCGGGCGGCGTCATCGGCAGGATGCCGTGGCCGAGGTTGAAGATGTGTCCGCCGCCGGCGCGCGCGGCGGCCGCCAGCACGGCGGCGATGCGCTCACGGATCGCCTGCGGCGGCGCCAGCAGCACGGCGGGATCGAGGTTCCCCTGCAGCGCCGGGCCGCGCCCGAGCTTCTGCCGCGCGTCGTCGAGGTCCACGCGCCAGTCCACCCCCACCACGTCGGCGCGCACGTCGCGCACCCGCGACAGCCGCCCGGCCGAGCCTTCGCCGGCATAGTAGATCCGCGGCGGGCTGGCACCTTGTGGACTGGCACTCGCCACGGCGTCCATCACCTGGCGCGCATAGGGAATCGCGAACGTCTCGTCGTCGTCCTTCGACAGGATGCCGGCCCAGCTGTCGAACAGCATCACCGCCTGCGCACCCGCCTCGGCCTGCGCCGCCAGCGACAGGGCCGCCGTCGCCGCGCAGATGGCGAGCAGGCGGTGCGCGGTGGCCGGGTCGTTGTAGAGGAGCGACTTCAGCGCAGCGAAGTTCTTCGTGCCGCCACCCTCGACGAGGTAGGCCGCGACGGTGAACGGCGCGCCGGCAAAGCCGATGAGCGGTACCGTTGGCGGCAGCGCGCCGCGCACCAGCCGCAGCGTCTCCAGCAGCCAGGGTGTTGCTTCGGCGGCGGGTGCGACGCGCAGCGTATCGACGTCGGCCGGCGTGCGGATGGTGCGCGCCAGCTTCGGTCCGGGGGCAAAAGCCACGTCAACCCCCATGCCCGGCAGGCCGATGAGAATGTCGGAGAAGACGATCGCCGCGTCCACGCCGAAGCGGCGGATCGGCTGCAAGGTCAGTTCGCAGGCGATCTCCGGGGTCTTGCAGCTCGTCAGGAAATCGTAGCGCTCACGCACCGCGCGGTACTCCGGCAGGTAGCGCCCGGCCTGGCGCATCATCCACACCGGCGTGCGCGGTACGTCCTCGCCGCGGCACGCGCGCAGGAAGAGCGCGTCTTCGTGCTGGCTGCGCGGCTCACTCATGGGCAATGCGCATCGCCTCGGCGGCCGCCGCGACGGTTGCGTCGATCTGGGCATCGGTGTGGGCGATGGAGATGAAGTTGGCCTCGAACTGCGACGGGGCGAGGAAAAAGCCGCGGTCGAGCATCACGTGGAAGAAACGGCCATAGCGCGTGGCGTCGCTGGCCTTCGCCGAGGGCCAGTCGACGACCGCGTCTGCGGTGAAGAACAGCGTCCACATGGACGCGGCGCGCTGGATGCGGCACGGCACGCCCTGTGCGGCGATGGCCCCCGCGATGCCCTGCTCGAGCCGCGCGCCGAGGGCTTCGAGCCGCGTGTAGAGATCGGGCATCGCGGCAATCGTGCGCAGCGTCGCGAGCCCTGCCGCCATGCCGAGCGGGTTGCCCGACAGCGTACCCGCCTGGTACACGGGCCCTTCCGGGGCCACCTGGCTCATCAGGTCGCGGCGCCCGCCGTAGGCTGCGACCGGCAGGCCGCCGCCGACGATCTTGCCGAGGGTCGTGAGGTCGGGCCGCACCGAGAACCGCTCCTGCGCGCCACCGCGGCTCACGCGGAAGCCGGTCATCACCTCGTCGAAGATGAGGAGCGCGCCGTGCTCGTCGCACAGCGCGCGCAGACCGCCCAGGAAGCCCGCGGCCGGCACGACCACGCCCATGTTGCCGACCACCGGTTCGACGATGAGCGCGGCAACCTTGCCGGGATTGGCGGCAAACAGCGCGGACACATCGGCGAGGTCGTTGAAGCGGGCGTTCAGTGTATCGCGCGCCGTGGCCGGCGTGACCCCGGGGCTGTCCGGCGTGCCGAAGGTCGCGGCACCCGAGCCGGCGCGGATCAGGAACGAGTCGGCATGGCCGTGGTAGCAGCCCTCGAACTTGATGACACGATCCCGGCCGGTAGCCGCACGCGCCAGCCGGATCGCGGACATGGTGGCCTCGGTGCCCGAGTTCACCATGCGCACCTTCTCGATCGCCGGCATGAGGCTCGTCAGCAGCTCGCCCATCTCCACTTCGAGCCGGCTCGGCGCGCCGAACGAGATGCCGGCCCGGGCTTGCTCACGCACCGCCGCAACCACCGCCGGGTGCGAGTGGCCCAGGATCATCGGACCCCACGAACCGATGTAGTCGACGAGCGCCCGGCCGTCCTCGTCGAAGACCAGCGAGCCTGCGGCGCGGGCGATGAACCGCGGGCTGCCGCCGACTGCGCGGTAGGCGCGCACCGGCGAATTGACGCCGCCCGGCAGCACCTTCCCCGCCCGCTCGAAGAGCAACTCGCTGGCGGTCGTTTCGCTCGCTTGCGTCATGGTTCACGCCAGCAGGCGCGCAGCCTCCTTCGCGAAGTAGGTCAGGATCACGTCGGCGCCCGCGCGGCGGATCGCGATCAGCGACTCCAGCATGGCGCGTTCGCCGTCGATCCAGCCGTTGGCGGCCGCGGCGCGCAGCATCGCGTACTCGCCCGAGACGTGGTAGGCGCAGACCGGCGCCGCGAAGCGCTGCTTCACTCGCCAGATGACGTCGAGATACGGGAGCGCCGGCTTCACCATGACGACGTCGGCGCCCTCTTCGAGATCGAGCGCCACCTCGCGCAGCGCTTCGTCGGAATTGGCGGGATCCATCTGGTAGCCGCGGCGGTCGCCGAAGGACGGCGTCGAGCCGGCGGCTTCACGAAACGGCCCGTAGAAAGCCGATGCGTACTTCGCCGCGTACGACACCAGCACCACGTCGCTGCGTCCGGCGGCGTCGAGAGCGCGACGGATGACGCCGACGCGGCCGTCCATCATGTCGGAGGGCGCAACCACGTCGGCGCCGGCCTCCGCGTAGACGAGCGCTGCCTGCGCCAGCAGCGGCAGCGTCGCGTCGTTGTCCACCTCGACGCCGCGCGCATCCTCGTGCAGCGGCCCGCAGTGGCCGTGGTCGGTGTACTCGCACAGGCACACGTCGGCCCACAGCGACATCTGCGGCAACTCAACCCGCAGGGCGCGCAGCGCCGCCGGCACCGGCCCGTTCGGATCCCACGCCGCCGTCCCGTGCGCGTTCTTCGCGTCAGGGATGCCGAAGAGGATGACGCCCGGCACGCCGAGCGAGTGCAGCTCACGGCATTCCCCTAGCAGCAGGTCGACGCTGAGGCGGTCGCAACCGGGCATCGCGCCGATGGGCACGCGCACGTTCTCGCCGCCGCACACGAACAGCGGCGCGATCAGGTCGCTCGGCGCGAGCCGCGTCTGCGCGAACATCCGGCGCAGCGTCTCGGTGCGCCGCAGGCGCCGCGGCCGCGACAGCGGATAGCTCAATGGAGCCGCACCCTGCGACCTTCGATTGCGGCCATCACCGCTTCCGCCAGGCCGTCCACCGTGCGGCAGCGCGGTTCGACGTCGGCGGGCGCGCCCAGCGACGCGAGCGCTGCCGACGTCGTCGGCCCGACACTGGCCACCACGGTCCTCTTCACAAGCACCCGAAGCGAAGCATCGTCGAACGCCGCGGCCAGTGAAAAGGCGGCGGACGGCGCAAGGAACGTCACCGCGGCGATCTCGCCGGCATCGAGCAGCGCGCGGAAGCGCCCTGTCTCCGCGGGCTCGGTGGCGCTGGTCGTGTAGGCAACCGGGTCGCAGACCGTGAAGCCCATCGCCTCGAGGCGCAATCGGAAGTCGGGAGCGGCGCGCTCCGAGCGCGGCCACAGCACCCGGCCGCGACCAACTGCGTCGAGAGCCGCCGCGAGCCCTGCCGCGCCCGCGTCCGGTGCCGCCACCACCACGTCCGGCGCGATGTCCTCGGCAAGCAGCGCTTCGGCAGTCGCCGGCCCGGCCGCCGCCACCAACGGGCGCTCGGCACATCGCGCCAGCAGCATCGTGAAGCCGCGGCCGCACGCAGCCGCAACCGCGCGCCGGCTCGTGAACGCGACGCTGCGGAACGTCGCGAGGTCGCGAAGCGCCGCGTCGAGCGGGGCGAAGTCGCCGGGCTCGCCAATGGCGGTGGCGGCAAGGGGAAACGGCGCCGCGCCGCGCCGCGCCAGCGCTTGCCAGAGCGGGCCGCCCGCGCCCTCGTCGCGGGTGATGACGACGATGGGCCGTGCCGCGTTCATCGTTCCACCGCCGCGGCCAGCGCAGGATTGGCGGCGTGCGCCGCGCGCACTTCAGAAAGGATGGCGCTGGCACCCTCGGCGAGCGCGCGGCCTCCAAGGACATCGCCGAACGCAACCGCAGCCGCCTCGCTCGTGACCTCCTCGACAGCACGCTGCCGCACCACTTGCTGTCCATTGACGCTTGCGACCATCGCATCGAGCTGCAGGCGGCCGTCCTGCCAGGTGCCCAGAGCGCCCACCGGCGCCTGACAGCCGCCTTCGACGCGATGGAGGAACGCCCGCTCGGCAGCCACCGCCAGGCGGGTCGGCCCATGGTCGAGCGCCGCGGCCAGCGCGCATGCGCGTGCGTCGCCGCTGCGCACCTGCACGGCAAGCGCCCCCTGTCCCGGCGCCGGCACGAAGTCACGCGCGTCGAGCAGCTCGCTCACACGCCGTGCGAGCCCCAGGCGCGCGAGCCCGGCCTGCGCCAGGATCACGGCGTCGCAGTCGCCGCGGTCGAGTTTCGCGAGGCGGGTCGGCACGTTGCCGCGCAGGTCGCACACGCGCAGGTCGGGGCGGGCCGCGAGCAGCTGCGCGCGGCGGCGCAGCGACGACGTGCCGATGCGCGCGCCGCGGCCGAGCTGCCGCAACCCGCCGCCGGCGCGCGACACCAACGCGTCGCGCGGATCCTCGCGTTCCAGGATCGCGGCAAGCTGCAGGCCGGCGCCCGGCGCCGTCTGCAGGTCCTTGAGGCTGTGGACGGCGATGTCGACGCGCCCTTCTAACAGTGCATCCTCGATCTCGCGCGTGAAGACCCCCTGGGTGCCGATGGCGGCGAACGCCGCGGCGGCGGCCTGGTCACCGGCGGTCCGGACGACGACCACCTCGATGCCGAGCCCAGGCGTCGCCTCCAGGAGCCGTTCGCGGACATGCCCGGCCTGCCACAAGGCCAGGGCGCTGCCGCGCGTGCCGAGCCGCAGCGCTGCGTCAGCCAAGGATGTCCTCGTGCTCGGGCGTGAGCCCGAACAACTCGTGTGCCGCGCGCAGCCGCGCGCTGCCCTCGGCGGTGCGCGGGTCGATGCCGCGCAACTGGCTGGCCGGTGCCTGCAGCAGTTTGTTGACGAGCGCACGCGTGAGCCGCTCGATGTCGCGGCGATGCTCGGCCGGGAAGCCCGCGAGGTGGCGCTCGACCTCGGCTTCGCGGATCGACTCGAAGCGTGCGCGCAGCCGGCGCTCGAACGGCGGCCGGCGGAAGCTCTCGTCCCACGCGACGAAGCGGCCGCACTCCTGCGCGACGATGTTCTCGACCTTGCGCACTTCCGCCTCGCGCAGGCTCTGGTTGCGGGCCACCACCTCACCGACGTCGTCGATCGACACCAGCGTGACGCCGACGCCGTTAACCGCGGCGCCCGGTTCGACCGCGCGCGGCACCGAGACGTCGATCACCAACAGCGGCCGGCCCGCGCGACGCGACACGCAGCGATCGAGCGCGGCGCGGGTGAGCAGCGGCGCTTCGGTGCGCACGGCCACCAGCACCACGTCAACGTCGTCGAGGACCGTGTCGATGTCCTCGAGCCCGACGGCCCGGCCGCGCACTTCCCTGGCCAGGGCCTGCGCGCGCGCCGCGGTGCGGTTCGCGACATAGAGCGCCGCGGCACGCTTGTCGGCCGCGTGCAGCGCCAGCAGCCTGCCGGTCTCGCCCGCGCCGATCACCAGCACCTTGCGGCTCGCGAACCCGGCCGTGCCGCGCGCGGCGAGCGACACCGCGGCCGACGCCACCGACAAGGCGCCCCTGGCAAGCGCCGTTTCCGCGCGTCCGCGCCGTCCTGCGCCGAGCGCCGCGGCCACCAGCCGCTCGAGCCGCGGACCCGAGGCGCCCGCCGCACGCGACAGCGCCAGCGCGTCCTTCACCTGGCCGAGGATCTCGGTTTCGCCGAGGATCCGCGACTCGAGGCCGCAGGCGACTCGCAACAGGTGGCGGCAGGCCGCCTCATCCGAGGCACGCCGCGCCGCGGCTGCCAGGGCCTGCTCACGCTCGGCGCCGAGCGTGCGCGCGACGAAGCTGTCAAAGGCGCCGCGGTCCGGCGCGAATGCGTACACTTCCGCGCGGTTGCAGGTGCTGAGCACCAGCGCTTCGCGCCAGACGCCGGCCGCGATGCCCTCGCGCAGCAGCTCCTGCGCCGCGGCGGCATCACGCGCCGCGTGTTCGCGCAGTTCCACCGCCGCTACACGGTGATCGACGCCAAGAAGTTGAAGATCCATCCCTCTCGTACCCGTTCCTGCACGCGCGACCTCGTGGACGGTGGGCGCGTGTTCCAGGGCAAGCGCCCCGGAGTCCTTGCTGAGTTGACCTGCGAAGGACCGTTAGAACGGCGGGGGGCGGGAGAAGAGCGACGGCGTGAACGCGGCGCGTCTTGCCGAAATGGCGGAGACGACGCCCACGCGCGCATGTCGAAGCCGCGGCACCAGAAGCTGGGCGCGGCCAAGAAGCGCCGTGACCAGCAGGATGGTGGCGACGATCGGCGCGAGCGAGCCGGGAAGCAGGAAAATGCCGTCGGCGTTGGCAACAGAATCGACAGGTGGCGCCGCCACGCCAAGATGCAGCGCCACCACCAGTACGCCGAGCACGACCAGCTTGCGCGTGGAGAACGGACGGCCGCGGCGCCACAGTTCGCGCAGCGCGGCGACGACGGCAAGGGCCGCTCCCCAGCGCACGAAATCGAGCGCGCCGAAGTCGGCCCGGGCAATGCGCGAAAGAAGCAGCCAGACGTGGAACAGGACCAGCGGCACGCCGGATGCGGCGCCCGCGATCCACAACAACTTCCGGCCAGTCAAGGTCTTGCCAGTCACCTGCTGCCGACCTTACGACGCCGGAGTGCCCCGGTCAAGGCTGATCTGCCCCGGCTGGCGGCGCAGCTCGTCCACCAGCCGCGCGTTGCGCAGGGCCACCACCAGGAACTCGGCGATGGTTTCGCCGGTGGCCACGTCGTCGAGGCCGAAATCGTCGATCTGGTCGCTCTGCACGTCGATCGCCCCCACCACCTCGCCGCCGTCCATCAGCGGCACCACCATCTCGGAGCGCGTGTCGAGGACGTCGCGGCGATAGTCGGGGTCGCGGCGCACGTCGCTCACCACCTGCGGCGCGCGCTTGCGCACCGCGCGGCCGATGATGCCGGCAGCCGGGGCCTGCGCGCGTCCCGCCGACTGGCGGCTCACGCCCTCGCGTCCGGCCCACCGCCCGATCAGGACGCCATCGGTATCGAGCACGGTGACCGCGACCGAGTTGTAGTTCATCTTTTCCTGGATGGCGCGCGCCGCCTCCTGCATGAGCGCATCGGATTCGAGGATGGACGCGACCCGGTGGATGACCGAGTTGAGCATGGCCAGGTGGTCGGCGCGGCGCTGGTGGAGGCGCGACTGCGCCCGCAGCGCGGACACTTCCTCGCTGAGTTCACCCAGGCGCGCGAGCGCCAACCCGTCGGGCCCGCCGCCGGCCCTGTGCGTCGCCGGCCTGCGAACCGCCGGTGCGGCCCGCCTCGCCTTCTTCAGCGGGTTCCTCGTGGTCGTCTTCTTCTTCACCGCTTTTTTCTTCACCGCGGTCTTCCTGCTGGCGCGCGACTTCATCGGGGTTTCTCCGCTCGGTAGAGATGGGCAATGCCGGACGTCAGCGATTCCGCGGTGATGGCGGCGAATCCGTTGCGCTCGAGCAGCTCGCAGAAGCGCTGCGGCTCCGGGAACCGCGCGATCGACGACGGCAGGTATTCGTAGGCCGAGCGGTCGCCGCTGACGAGCGCGCCGACGCGCGGCAGGACGTGGCGCGAGTAGGAACGGTACAAGGCACCCATGAGGCCGCGTGGGTTCGAGAACTCGAGTATCAGGAAGCGCCCGCCCGGGCGCAGCACCCGCGCCACCTCGGCCATGGCCTGCTCGAGACGCAGCACGTTGCGGATGCCGAACGAGACACACGCGGCATCGAAGGACGCTGCGGCAAACGACAGGTTCTCCGCATCGCCGCCGAGGAGCGTCGCACGCCCGGCGAGTCCGGCGCGTTCGAGCTTGCCGTGTCCCAGCGACAGCATCCCCGACGAAAGGTCGATGCCGGCGCCGGTGGTGCCGCCGGTCTTGCGCAGCGCTGCGCGCAGGACATCGGCGGTGCCGGTGCACAGGTCGAGGAGTCGCTCGCCGTTTTGCAGTTCCAGCCGCTTCACCAGGCGCCGCCGCCAGCGCAGGTCGGTGCCGCCGGAGAGCAGGTGGTTGAGCAGGTCGTAGCGGTGCGCGATGCGGTCGAACATCGACCGCACGGCCGCTTTCTCGGGGGCGCCGGGCGTCGGACCGGGCAACACCGCCGACGAGCTCCTCACCACGGCCACCTGCGAATTATAGAAGGACGAGGGCGGTCACGGTGGCCGCAAGGTACAGGACGCTGATCCAGCCGTTCACGGTGAAGAACGCGGCGTTCACGCGCGACAGGTCGGAGGCGCTCACCAGGCTGTGCTCGTACACGAGCAGCAGCGCCACCAGCGCCACCCCGAGGAGGTAGGCGGGGTGCAGCGGATGGAACCAGTAGACCGAGGCGAGCGATGCCACCGCCAACACGTGCAGGCCGCGCGCGATCCCGAGCGCCGTCGCGACTCCGAAGCGTGCGGGCAGCGACCGCAGGCCGGCGCCGCGGTCGAAGTCGGCGTCCTGGCACGAATAGATGACGTCGAAGCCCGCCACCCAAAACAGCACGCCGAAGCCGACGAGGAACGGCACCACCGCGAAGCTGCCGCGGATGGCGAGCCATGCGCCGACGGGCGCAATCGCAAGTGCGACGCCAAGGACGAGGTGCGACAGCGACGTGAACCGCTTGGTATACGAGTAGCCGCAGACGATTGCCAGCGCCAAAGGCGCCAGCACTCCGCACAGCGGGTTGAGCGCGACCGCCGCTGCCACGAATGCCGCGGCCGACAGCGCCACGAACAACCAGACATGCAGCCGCGCCAGCCGGCCCGACGGCAGCTCGCGGCCGCTGGTGCGCGGGTTGCGCGCATCGATGTCGTGATCGGCGAGGCGGTTGAAACCCATGGCCGCGCTGCGCGCGCCGACCATGGCCACGACGATGAGCGCCACCTGGCGCAGCGTGACCCCGTTGCCGCCGGCAAGCGCCGCCGCCGCGAGCGCGAACGGCAACGCAAACAGCGAATGCGAGAAGCGGATCATCCGCCCGTAGTCGACGACACGCCCGCCGGCGGTGATCATGGCCGCGCCTCGCGTCAGACGGGACGCGGGCGGGCTTCGCCGGACACCAGGAACTCGAACGGATCTCCCGGTGCCGTGTAGGCCGAGGCATGCACCAGCTGCGCGCGCTTGCCCGGCGCGATGGTGCCGAGATCGTCGAGGCCGAGGGCGCTGGCGCCGGCCACGGTGGCCATGCGGACCAGCGTCTCGGCGCCGAGCGTCGGCACCGCGCGGCGCAGCGCGCCGATGTCGTCCATCAGGTCGAGTGTCGGCACGCTCGCGAGGCTGTCGGTGCCGATGCAGACGTTGATGCCGGCATCCACCATCTTCTGCACCGGCGGCAGCCCCACCTTGAGGTTGCGGTTGCTGCGCGGGCAAACCGCGATCGACACGCCCGACGCCGCAAGGTCCGCGACGTCGTCGTCGTCGGCCTGCGTGCAGTGCGCGGCGATCAGCTTCGGCCGCAGCACGCCGATCGAACGCAGGTACGCGACGGGGCTGATGCCGGGCGCCTGGAACGGCACCGGGCCGACGCGCCGCTTGAGGAAGTCGGACCAGTCGCCGTTGCCGGTCATGAAGAAGCGCATCTCGGCGGGCGATTCGGCGAGGTGAATGGTCGCCGGCGCACCCTGCGCCGACATCAGCGTGAACAGGTCGCGCGACACCGAGTGCGGCGCGTGCGCGCCCATCATCACGCGCACGTCGCTCTCGCCAAGCTCGGGGTCGAGCTGCGCCAGCCGTGCCAACGCCTTGTCGAGGACCGTCTTTGCCTGCGCCGGGTCCCAGCCGATCAGTTCGTAGAAGACGACCGCGTGCAGCGGCGAGTTGGCCAGCAGGTCGAGGTGCGCGAGCGTGTTGGAGATGTCGCCGACGGCGACCGTACCCGTCGTCTCCAGCGCGCGCAGCGCGTCCTGGACCTTGAGCCGCACCACCTGGGCGTTCTCGTCGCGGCGCGCGTCGATCAGGTTCTGCACCCACGGCACGAAGCCGAGCGAAAAATCGATGCGGTGGCGCAGGTGCGACAGCTCGATGTGGCAATGGGCGTTCACGAGACCGGGCAGGAGGACGCCTGGACCGAGACGGCGCACGGGTCCCTGCGGCTCCCCCGCCTCGCCGGCGAGGCCGACCCAGACCACGCGACCGTCCTGGACCGCCACCCGCCCGTTCGGCAAGGGCGGCCGATCCATCGGCACCACCCAGGACGACGTCAGTATCTGCACCGTCTCGAATGATAACGCTTCGAGCCGCGAACCGCGGCGCTATACTGGCGCGATTTCATCCATTGGAGGGCGAACAATGTCAGCGTTCCGAGGCGTCTGGGCGGGCGCGGTGGTGGTGGCGTCAGCGGCCGCGTTTTTCACCTTGTCGCAGCCGGCTGCGGCGCAGGACTGGAAAGGCATGGGCCGCATCGAGGGCCGTGTCGTCGACGCCGACGGCAAGCCGGTCGTCGGCGCGGACCTGAAGCTCGAGCTCGTCGGCCGCGGCGCGGGCGCAACCGCGAAGACCGACAAGAACGGCCGCTGGGCGCTGGGCGGCATCGCCGCCGGCCGCTGGAACATCGACATCTCGGCGCCCGGATACAAGACCAGCAAGACCTACCTCGACCTGCACTCGGAAACGGAGCGGCCCAAGCCCCCGGTGACCGTCCTCGAGAAGGACACTCCCACCGGACCGCCGCCGGAAGTGCTCGCTGCAGTGAAGGCGGGTGACGAAGCGTTCGCAGCCGGCAAGTTCCCCGAAGCGCGCGCCGAATACGAGAAGCTCCTCGCCATGCGCCCCGACCTCGCCGACACCCTGCACCTGCAGATCGCGCGCTGCTACGACCAGGAAGGCAATTTCCCGAAGGAGCTCGAACACCTCAAGGCGCTCATCGAGATCGACCCGACCAACAACAACTTCCGCTTCCTCGCCGGCCAGGTCGCGATCAAGTCGGGCCAGGTGGACGACGGCCTCACGTTCCTGAAGGGCGTCAACGACTCGGGCGTCACCGACCCCAACGTCTTCTTCAACGTGGCTGTGCTGTTGCTGAATGCCGGGCGCAGCGACGACGCGGTCGTCTACCTCACCAAGAGCATCACCCTCGACCCCAACTACGCCGACGGCTACTTCCAGCGGGGCCTCGCCTACATCGGCGCCGGCAAAACGGCCGAAGCCCGCGCCGACCTGGAAAAATTCATCGCCCTCGCCCCCGCCGACTCGCGAGCCGACATGGCGAAGAAAGCTTTGGAGCAACTGCCGAAGTGAAGCGCATCGGGATTGTTCAGCGGCAGTAGGAGTGTTGCGAGGAGACTCTTCGCGCTCTGCCGACGACATGGAGCGCTCAGAGAAACGGGCCGGGAGGCGGCGGGGCTACTGGATGACGGGGAGTTCGACGCGGACGCCGGGGGCGAGGGTCTTCTGCTTCACCGGCGGGGCAGTCCAGCAGTAGGGGTCGCCGACGATTTCGTAGTTCATGGTGCGGCGCTTGGGGACGAAGCCGGCCACCTGGATGTTGCGGGCGATCTCGGCTTCGGTGAGGCGGAAGTGGGCGCCGGCGGCCGAGACCACGTTCTCCTCGATCATCAGGCTGCCGAAGTCGTTCGCGCCGAAGCGCAGCGAGATCTGGCCGATCTTGCCGCCCTGGGTCACCCACGAAGCCTGCACGTTCTCGAAATTGTCGAGCATCACCCGCGCGACCGCGAGGGTGCGCAGGTACTGGAACGAAGTGAGCTCGTCGCCGGCGATCGCGGTGTTGGAGGGCTGGAAGGTCCAGGCGATGAACGCGGTGAAGCCGCCGGTTTTGTCCTGCAGCTCGCGCAGGCGGATGAGGTGTTCGATGCGCTCCTCGAGCGTCTCGACGTGGCCGAACATCATGGTGGCGGTGGTGCGCAGGCCTTGTGCGTGGGCCACTTCCATCACTTCGAGCCAGTCGGCGGTGGTGCCTTTCGCGATGCCGATCACCCCGCGCACGCGATCGGAGAGGATCTCGGCGCCGCCGCCGGGGATTGAGTCGAGGCCCGCGCCGATCAGGCGCCGGACGGTCTCGCCGGTCGAGAGGTTCGACACCTTGTTGATGTGCTTCACCTCGGTTGGCGACAGGCCGTGGATCCAAAGCTGCGGGTACTTGCCCTTCATCCAGGCGAAGAGCTCCTCGTAGAACTCGATACCGAGGTCGGGGTGCAGGCCGCCCTGCAGCAGGATCTGCCGGCCGCCGAGCGCGATCGTTTCCTCGATCTTCTCGCTCAGCTGCTCCTTCGTCAGCAAATAGCCTTCCTTGTCGGGAAGGTCGCGGTAGAAGGCACAGAACGAGCACTGCGCGGTGCACACGTTCGTGTAGTTGATGTTGCGGTCGATGATGTAGGTGACGCGGCCTTCGGGGTGCAGCCGCTCGCGCACCGAGTCGGCCAGCTGGCCGAGCGACAGCAGGTCGGCGTCGCGCAGCAGCTCGAGCCCTTCGGCGGCGCTCAGCCGCTCCCCCGTGTGGACTCTCGCCGCTATCGCCTCAAAGCTCGCCATAGAACCTCAGGGGCGGTACTTGCCGAATGACGCCCACGGCCCGCGCCCGCCCGTAAAACTCCAAAAGCCCCGCGTACTCTTCGTCCCCGAGGCGGAACCTGATGTTGTCCCGCAGGTAGGCTTCCTTCACCTTCGCCTCGAGCCCGGCCATGCCATTGTATCGCGCGGCTATGGCGGGAATCTCCACCAGGCCTCGCGCAGCGGCGCCGCCGAGGCCGGCCAGTTGGCCGCCGGTCACGGCCCCCGGGCGGCCCGCCCAGAAGGCGTAGACGAAAGGCAGGCCAGTCAGCTCTTTCCAGGCGCTGCCGAAGTCGAGGACCTCGGCATCGCCACGGTACGCGAGAGCGGTGTCGCCGATGACGAGCGCCGCGTCGGCTCGTTGCAGCATGGCGTCCACATCCGGCGCGACGGTGACCGTGTCGGTAGGCCGTGACGCCCTTCGCGGCGAGCAGCACGCGCAGCAGCGCGACGCTCGTGCGGCTCGAGATGTCGAGCGCGACGCTGCGAATCGAGGTGACCGGCCGGCGGTGGTAGAGGCACACCGAACGCACGGCGCCGCGGCTTGCGATGCCGATGCCCTTGACGATGGCGTAGTCGCCATTCGCGTATTCGATCGACGGGATCGTGCCGAGGTCGATGGTCCCGCCGTGCAGCGCGTCGGCGATCCGCGAAGGGATCTCGCGCACCAGCTCGAAGCGGGTGTCGGTGTCGAGGCCGGCGAGGAGGGGTTCGACGTTGAGGTACGAGACGGCCCCCAGCCGGACGACGCCGCTCACCACTCCTTGACGATGTTGAAAACGGTGTCGCGCTCGACGGGACGGCGGCCCGCCTCGCGAATCAGCCGGCACAGCTCGTGGACCGTCAGCATCTGCGCCGTCGGCGCACCGGCGTCGTGCGCGATCTTCTCTTCCGTCACCGTGCCGTCGAGGTCGTCGGCGCCGAACGACAGGCCCACCTGCGCGAGGCGCGGGCCGATCATGATCCAGTAACGACTTGATGTGCGGGATGTTGTCGAGCATCAGGCGGCCGACGGCTATCGCCTTCAGGTCGTCGAAGCCGGTCGTCTCCGGCGCCTTCACGGCGGGGGCTTCCCACGGCTGGAACGCGAGCGGGATGAAGGTGACGAAGCCGCCGGTCTCGTCCTGCAGCGCGCGCAGCTTCACCAGGTGGTCGACGCGGTCCTCGACCGACTCGATGTGGCCGTAGAGCATCGTGCAATTGGTCGGGATGCCGAGTTGGTGCGCGGTGCGGTGCACGTCCAGCCACTGCTCGGCGTCGGCCTTGCCCTTCACGATCTTGTTGCGCGTTTCCTTCGCGAAGATCTCGGCGCCGCCGCCGGGCATCGAGTCGAGTCCGGCCGCGTGCAGCTCGGTGAGGACGTCCTTGACCGGTTTCCGGTAGAGGCGATGGAAGAAAAAGATCTCGACCGCCGTGAACGCCTTGACGTGGATCTGCGGGCGGATCTTCTTGATGCCGCGCATCATGTCGAGGTGGTAGTCCCAGGTGAGCCCGTTGTGCAGGCCGCCAACGATGTGCACTTCCTTCACCGGCGCCGGCAGCTTGTCCACGGTCGCGAAGATCTCGTCGAGCGACATGGAATAGGCGCGCGGGTCGTCCTTCGGGGTTGCGGAGAAGGCGCAGAAGTCGCAGGTGGCGACGCACACGTTGGTGTGGTTGATGTGGGTATTCCACACGAAGTAGCCGACGTCGCCGTGGCGCTTCTCGCGCACGTGGTTCGCGAGCGCCCCCAGGCCGAGCAGGTCGTGGGTGTTGTAGAGGGCGACCCCGTCCTCGAAGGTGAGGCGCCGGCCGAGGAGCACCTTCTCCCGGATGGGCTCCAAACCCTTGTCGCGCAGTGTGCTCTCCGCTAGCGTAAGGCTCATGTTTCTCCGTAACTTGGCGAGATAGATTATCACTGCGGACCGCTTCACCGACCTGCGGTCGTTCCTCGACGCGCTGCGTGCCGACGGG
Organism: uncultured Acidobacteriota bacterium; assembly: GCA_963720545.1. Lineage (GTDB taxonomy): Bacteria > Acidobacteriota > Vicinamibacteria > Fen-336 > Fen-336 > MFD01916-c6. The sequence continues at coordinate 572,625 of OY970399.1, forward strand.
GATCTGGCGGTGGTCGAAGCACCGGTCGACCCACGCCTGGAGGCGGCCGAAATCCACCGCCGCGTGATCGCCGCAGGCGGGCCAGCGCTGCTCTTCACGAACCCGAAGGGCGCCGACTTTCCGCTGGTTACGAACCTGTTCGGCACCGCGCGGCGCGCGGAGCGTGCGTTCGGGCGCAACGCCGCGCCGTTCATCAAGCGCGCGGTGGAGCTGGCGCAGACGGCGCTGCCGCCGACGGCGGCGAAGCTGTGGAGCGCGCGCGATGTGCTGAAGGGCGCGGCGCGCATCGGAATGAAGCGGCGCCGCGCCGGAGCGGTGATTGAGAAGTGGGCGGAGACGCCGCGGCTCGACCGGTTGCCGGTGCTCACCTGCTGGCCTGAAGACGGGGGTCCCTTCGTCACGCTGCCCCTCGTCCTCACAGCGCATCCCGACGGCCACGGCACGAACCTCGGCATGTACCGGCTGCAGGTGCACTCGCCGTCCGTGACCGGCATGCACTGGCAGATCGGCAAGGGCGGCGGCTTCCACTACGCCGTCGCGGAAGCGCGCGGCGAGGCGCTGCCGGCCACCGTGTTCCTCGGCGGTCCGCCGGCGCTGATCCTGGCGGCGATCGCGCCATTGCCCGAGAACGTGCCCGAGCTGATGCTCGCGTCACTCATCGCCGGCGAGAAGCTCGAGACGATCGCCGGCCACGGGCCGCACCCGCTCATCGCCAATGCCGAGTTTGCGCTGATCGGCTCGGTGCCGCCGCGCGTGCGCCGGCCCGAGGGCCCGTTCGGCGACCACTACGGCTACTACTCGCTGCAGCACGACTACCCCGTCTTCAACCTCAGCCGCATCGCGCATCGCAAGGACGCGATCTATCCGGCGACCGTCGTCGGCAAGCCGCGGCAGGAAGACTTCTTCATCGGCGACCTGCTGCAGGAGCTGCTGTCGCCGCTCTTCCCGCTGGTGATGCCCGGCGTCCTCTCGCTGTGGTCGTACGGCGAGACCGGCTACCACTCGCTCGCCGCGGCGGTGGTGCGCGAACGCTACCGGCGCGAGGCGATGGCGAGCGCCTTCCGCATCCTCGGCGAAGGCCAGCTGTCGCTCACCAAGTTCCTGCTGGTCACCGACCGCAGCGTGAACCTGAAGGACTTCCCCGCAACGCTCGACCCACATCCTGGAGCGCACGCAGCCGCAGACCGACCTCTACTTGTTCTCGAACCTGTCGATGGACACGCTCGACTACACCGGCCCACGGGTGAACGAGGGTTCGAAGGGCGTGTGGCTCGGCCTCGGCGATCCGGTGCGCCAGCTGCCGCGCGCGTTCTCTCCGTCTGCCGACGTGCCGCGCGGCTTCCGCGACGTGCGAGTGTTCTCTCCCGGCTGCCTCGTCGTGGGCGGCCCGCCGCACGCGGAGGAAGAGGGGGCCGCGCAGCGGCTGGCCGAGTCGCAGGCTTTGGACGGCTGGCAACTCGTGGTCCTCACCGACGAACCGGCGCGAGCGGCGAAGAGCGCGATGAACTTCCTTTGGACCACCTTCACGCGCTTCGAACCCGCCCGCGACGTCCACGCCCGCAGCCGGACGCTGGCCGGCACTCACGTCAGTTTCGAGTTCCCCATCGTCATCGACGCCCGTCTCAAGCCCGGTTTCCCGGCCGAACTCTTCTGCAATCCGGACACGGCCCGCACGGTCAGTGACCGGTGGCTTGAATATTTCCCGGCAAAAAACGTTTCAATGGGTGACTCGGACGCAGCCCATCTCGACTGACATCCGGACAAATGTCAGGAAATGTTAAATGGACAGAAAACCCTTGTCTTGATTGGAGTTACGGCTAGACTCCCCCGGGTTCGGCGGTCGTAAACCCCAGACAAAATCATGATCAGAAAGCGCAGCGCCATCGGGGCGCTTACCGGCCTTTTGTTGTTTCCCACCGGCAAGGTGGGGAATGTGGATCTCCCGGTCCCGGCAGCCGCGCTGCCGATCGCCGCGCTGAACGTCGTGGCAGGCGTCATCCCCCGCAACTCCACCTTGTCGGCGGCGCTGCAGCCGGCCCTCGAACCGGGCGACATCCACCGCCTCGTGGACGTCGCCCGGCCGGTCTACGACCTCGCGCGCGTCTCCGTCGGCCACCCGTTTCGCGTCGCGACCGACGCAGAAGGCATCTTCCGCGCGTTCAGCTACGCGATCGACGAACTGAAGACGCTGCGCGTGCAGGAAGCGCAGGGCGAACTGCACGCGGAGATCGTCAGCCGCGACTACGAGAAGGCCACGAGCGTCGTCTCGGGCACCATCGACTCCAGCCTGTTCCTGGCCGTGAGCCGCGCCGGCGAAGAAGACCAGCTCGCCGTCGACCTTGCCGACATCTTCGCCTGGGACGTCGACTTCAACACCGAGATCCAGGCGGGCGACTCGTTCCGCGTCGCCGTGGAGAAGCTGACGCTCGACGGCGAGTTCAAGCGCTACGGGCGCATCCTTTCGGCCGAGTTCGTGCGCGGCACGCGGGTGCTGTCCGCGGTGAGCTTCGGCGACGACAACGCCGGTGCCACGCCTTCCTACTACTCCGCCGACGGCAAGCCGCTGCGCAAGGCGTTCCTGCGCTCGCCACTCAAGTTCACGCGCATCTCGTCGGGCTTCGGCTCACGCATGCACCCGATCCTCGGCTACCGCCGGGCGCATCCGGCCGTCGACTTCGCGGCGCCCACCGGCACGCCGGTGATGGCGGCCGGCAACGGCGTCGTGCTGCTCGCCGGCCGCAGCGGCGGGCTGGGCAATGCCGTGCGCATCCGCCACCCCAACGGTTACGAGACGATCTACGGCCACCTCTCGCGCATCTTCGTGCGCCAGGGAGATCACGTGTCGCAGGGCGAGCGCATCGGCGCCGTCGGCCAGACCGGCCTCGCCACCGGCCCGCACCTCGACTACCGCATGGTGAGCCGCGGGGTCTACCTCAACCCGCTGCGCGTGGTGCTGCCGTCGGCCGAACCGATCCCCGACGTGGAGCGGGCCCGTTTCGACGCGGTGGCGCGCGAGCGCATGGCGCTCCTCGACGGAGCCAGCGCCGGCGCCGCCGCTTCGCACATCGCCGCCCGCTAGTTAGACTGCCGGCCGCACATGGCCCACACCATCCTGCGCCTGCTCGTCGTGTTCGTGCCGATCACCATCTGGCTCGGCGTGAGCCACGCCTCGCCGTCGGCGATCTTCATCTGCGCCTGCCTTGCGATCCTGCCGCTCGCCGGCCTGATGGGCGAAGCCACCGAGAACCTGACGCACCACACCGGCCCGGGCATCGGCGGGCTGCTGAACGCCACCTTCGGCAACGCCGCCGAGCTGATCATCGCCTTCATGGCGCTGCGCGCCGGCGAGGTCGAGATCGTCAAGGCCTCCCTCACCGGCTCGATCATCGGCAACATCCTCATGGTGCTCGGCTTGTCGATGTTGGTCGGCGGCTGGCGGCGCAAGGAGCTGCGCTTCAACCGGCTGTCGGCCGAGAGCGGCAGCAGCATGATGGTGCTGGCGGTGGTCGGCCTGGTGATCCCCGCGATCTACGCGACCGTCACCCACCACGTCTCCCCCGGCCACATCGAGTCGCTGAGCCTCGACATTTCGTGGATCCTGCTCGCGACCTATGGCGCCAGCCTGCTGTTCACACTGCGCACCCACAGCGAGCAGCTCGAGCCGGAGGACAACGCCGACGTCGCCGTCGAGCTGGCCGGCCACGGCTCGGTGTGGTCGGTGCGCAACAGCCTGCTGGTGCTGTTCGCGGCGGCCGTGGTCATCGGCGTGGTGAGCGAATACCTGGTGGAGGCGGTCGACGCCGCCGGCCAGGCGCTCGGCCTGCGCAAGGTCTTCATGGGCGTCATCGTGGTGGCGCTCGTCGGCAACGCCGCCGAGCACTCGACCGCCGTGCTGGTCGCTGCCAAGGGCAAGATGGATCTGGCCCTCGGCATTGCGCTCGGCTCGTCGATGCAGATAGCACTGTTCGTGGCGCCGGTGCTGGTGATCGCCGGGCACTTCATGGGCACGCCCATGGGTCTCGAATTCACCATCCTGGAGGTGGTGGCGGTGTTCCTGTCGGTCGGCGCCGCCACCTTGCTGGTGCTCGACGGCAAGACCAACTGGCTGGAGGGCTTCCAGCTGCTCGCCATCTACGCGATCCTGGCCTTCGCCTTCTATTTCGTGTGATTCCCGGTCGACCGTTCAGCGCAGGGTGAGGAGAAGCTCGTCCAGTTGCGCGAACGTCTCGACCATCGCATCCGCCGCCCCGGTGCCGGCGGCGTCGAGAGCTTCCTTCGAGGAATAGAGCTCGTGCATGACCAGCAGCGTCTTGTCACGCTTCTCCTCGAACGTCACCGTGGTGACAGGCCCACCCTCACCACCTTCCTCGTTGGTCCACACGAGGCGCGAGTGCGGTGTCACTTCGAGGTAGGTGCCGAAGAACGCCATGGCATCGGATTCGAACTCGAGACGGTACTTGCCCCCGACCCGAACGTCCATCTCACAGGAACGCAGGGACATGCCCATCGACTTCGGCGCCCACCACCGCGTGAACAGCTCGGGCTTGGTCCACGCCTCGAACACGATGCGCGCCGGCCCGTTGAAGGTTCGTGTGACGACCATCTCACGTTCGGACTTCCGTTCCACCGTCGTGGGGTTATTCATGGCGACAGGCTCACTTTCTGTTCTTGCGTTCATTGACCTTCTCCTTCCGTTTCAGTCCCTCAACAACCCTGTCCAGCTCGTCGAAGCGTGCGTCCCAGAACTGGCGATACCTCTCGATCCATGCCGCTTCTTCCTCCAGCCGGCGCACGCCGAGCCTGCAGGTCCGCACGCGCCCGACTTTCCTGGTAGTGACGAGCCCCGCCCGCTCCAGGACCAGGACGTGCTTCTTCATGCCGGTCAGGGTCATGCGGAACTTCGCGGCAAGCCCCGTGATCGAAGCATCCGCGCGCCCGAGCTGCTCCAGGACGCCGCGCCTCGTGGCGTCCGAGAGCGCGGCGAACGAGGCATCGAAGCCGGTCCGGATATACTGAACCATATGGTTCAGCATATCACGCACGGGCTGGCGGCATGCAACGGGAGACCGAGGGTGCGCTGCGAGGTGGCACGACCCTGTGAACGGGCCTACACTGTCTGCAGATGAAACGCGCCGCTGCCGCTGCCGCCGTGCTGCTCCTGAGCGCCCCGCCGCAGGCGCCGGGCGAGGTCAACGTCAAGACCACCGGCGACCTGGTCAGCGTCAGCGCGCGCAAGGCCTCGATCACCGAAGTGCTGCAGAGCCTCGCGCACAGCACCGGCATGACGGTGGAGTTCGAGGGCCAGACGCCGCGCACGCCGGTAGACATCACGGTGGTGGATGAGCCGCTCGTGACCGCCGTCGACCGCGTGCTCGAGGGCTCGGGCATCGACTATGCGTTCACCATGGACCAGACAGAGCGCAAGGTTGTGAAGCTGCTGCTGCTGAGCCGCTCGCAGCCGGCAGCCGGCGGGACGCGCCCGCCGGGCTCGCGTCCGCCCGTGATCCACCAGCTCAACAACAACCCGGACGACGAGGAAGAGCAGGACCTGGGCGACGCCGACGACAACATGCCGATGGACCAGTTCCAGGAACAGCAGATGATGGAGCAGCAGCAACAGGAAGCACCGGCGCCGCCGGTGCCGACGCTGCCCGGAGCGCAGGCTGGGGTTCCCAACCCCGGGCTTCCGCCCGCCCCCGCGACCGGGCCAACGCCGCTGCCGCAGGAAACGCCCCGGCTCCCCACTTACCAGCCGTTCGCCACGCCGGCGCCCGCGGTACCGGCCGCACCACCGGCGCCCACGCCGGCTCCGGCGCCAACCCCAACGCCGAGCAACCAGCACAACTGACGACCGGCGGTCCGGCTAGTTGTTGGGCGGGTCCGGCGAACTCGAGTTGTTCGGCTGATTGGGTGTGGTCGGGTTGTTGGGCGAATTGGGTGAGTTGGGGGAGTTGACTCCGGGCGCGTTGGGGATGCCCGTTCCCCGGCCGACGACACGCGGCTGGCCGGCCACGAACGTCCACTCCTCGTAGCGGCTGCGGCCGTTGAAGATGCGCAGGCTCTCGCCCTTCTTGGTAGTCGCGACGCCGGCAATGGCGCCGAATTCGCCGCTGCCCGCGCCGACGCCCGTGGGCGGCTGCGGCGCGCCCTGCGAGAGCACGCTGCGGCCAAGGCCCTCGCGGCCGGCGTCGCCGCCGCCCGGCGGAGCAAGCATCTGGCCGGGCGCGATGCGCTTCCAGTTGCCGTCCTTGGCGAACGGATCCTTGTAGGCGCGGCGCAGGAACTTGCCCTTCACCAGCACCTCGAGTGTGGTGGGCACCGCACCGTTGTTCTTCGCCTGGTAGCGCTCGATCGCGCGCGCGATCTCGTTGCCGCGGAACAGCAGTTCCTGCTCGCGATCGTCCTGGATCACGTACTTCCAGCCCGGCAGCGCCGCCATCAACGCCACCGACATGATCGCAACCGCGACCATCAGCGCGAGCAGCGAGACGCCGCGCTCGGCGGTGCGCGTCACGGCTCGTTGGCCGATGCGGCCTGACTCTGGCCTTGGACTGTCTTCTTCTCGGCGCCGGCGCGCTTGATGACTCTGGTGACGTAGGCGCGGGTTTCCTTGTAGGGCGGCACGCCGCCGTGGCGCTGCACCGCGCCCGGGCCGGCGTTGTAGGCGGCGAGCGCCTTCGTCATGTCGCCCTGGTAGAGGTCGAGCAGCTGCCGCAGGTAGCGCGAGCCGCCGTCGATGTTCTGCGCGGCGTCCAACGAGTTCGCGACGCCGAGCGAAGCCGCGGTACGCGGCATCAGCTGCATCAGCCCCTGCGCGCCCTTGCTCGAAACTGCGGCGGGCTGGTAGTTCGACTCGACGGCGATCACGGCGAGCACCAGGCTCGGGTCGAGGCCGTGGCGCTTCGCCGCCTTGCGCGCGAGCGCGCGGATCGCTTCGGGGCCGCTGCCCGCCGGAGCATCGCGCAGGATCTCCTCGTAGACTTCGTCCGGCAGGAAGCCCTCGAATTCGCCGAGCGCCATTTCCATCTCGCCGCCGCCGGCCAGCGACAGCAGCGCCTGCCCGGACACGACCCGATGCGCGTCGATCTTCAGTGTCGAGCCGTTGCGGAAGACAGCGATCTCCGCGCGCGCCGGAAGCGCGGCCGCGAGGCACGCCGCGAGGAACAGAAGGCGCTTCATTCGGCCGCTAGTTGATGAACAGGTCGGTCGTGCCGGTGACGCCGTTCGCCGTGGTGGCGTGGATGATCACGGTCTTCTGCGGCTCCTCGCGCGCGTAGCGGGTGCGCAGCGTGACGGACGCCTGGCCGTTGCTGTCGGTGAAGATGAAGCCGCCCGGGATCTCCTCGGTGCCGCTGCCTTCGGCACTGAAAGTGACAGGAACGCCCGCGAGGAAGTTGCCCGCAGCGTCGGTGACCGTGGCGGTGATGGTCGAGACGCGGGCGTCGGTGGGACGGATGCGGAGCGGGTCGACGCTGACGCTCACCCGCGTGGCGCTGGTGTTGCCGATGAGTACACCGTTGCCGCCGCTGCTGCCGCCAGTGCCAGGGGAGGCCGACGGATCGGGGTTGGGCACGTTGCCGCCCCCGCCCAGGTTGGCCGTGGCCGAGCCGGAAAACGCGGTGATCCCGGCCGTGCCGGAGCGGCCGTCGGACGTCAGGTTGACGCGCGCGACGCCGTCGTTGGTCTTGCCCTGCTCATCGATCCGGCCGAGGGTAGTGAAGAACTGCACAACCGTGCCGTCGGCCACCGGCGTGTTGGTGTTGGCCTCGATCACGATGGCCGAGATCGTCGAGGTGCACCCGTTCGAACAGATGAAAGTGGGGTTCGCAAACAGCGACATCGCCGAACCCGCGGGTGCCGTGAGGATCGCCTGGTGGCAGGCCCAGGCCGAGACGGCCAGCACGGCTGCCGCCAGTAGGTTCTTTCCCAGAGTCATTCGCTTCAATGCTGCACCTCGAGCCGGGCCGAGATCGGCATGACCGGCTGTTTCGGTCCGGTGCCTGTCTCGAGAGTCAGGCCCTGGACGACAACTTCCACATTACCCGGTTGCAGGCCCTGCACGCGCAGGGTTGCGATCGACCCCGAACCGGAGGTTCCGGACGCACGCGTGAACTTCACCGTGGCGGTGCCGTTGCCGATCACCTTCTGGACGCCCACCGACTGGCCGTCGAGTGTGAGGAGCGAGCCGGCGGCGACGTCGGTGAGGCTGACCTTGTCGGGATCGAAGCGCAGGGTGAGGTTGACGACGCGCACGTCCTGCGCGGACATCACCACGACGTCGAGGTTCGCCACCTCGCCCACCGGCAACACGCGCTCCGACGGGCTGATACTCGCCGCGATCTCACTGCCGGCCGGTACCGGCGGCGCCTGCGGCTCGGCATCGGCCGGTTCGATCACCTGCTGGCCTTCCGCCGGCGCTGGCTCCGTGCCGAACAGCGGCTGGGCCGGTGCCGCCGCCTGCGGCGGCGCAGGCTCGAGCGGTGGCGGCACCGAATCGGGCGTGGCAGGCGCTCCGGGCGGGGTCTCGAGCGCCTTGTCCGATTCCTCGCCGCCGAAGCGGTTGGGATGGACCGAACGCATGCGCACCACTTCTTCCGTGCCGGTCGAGAGCGCGACCAGGTCGTCCTCAGTAACCTTGGGGGCGCGCACCAGGTGCGGCGTGAGCGAAATGATGACTTCGCGCGTGGTCTTCTTCTTTTCGGTCGGGCTCAGCAGCTTGCTGAGCAGGGGCACGCCCGCAAAGCCGCGGAAGCCCTCGGATTCCTGGGTTTGCAGCAGGCCGCCGATGTAGGTCGTCTCCCCGTCGCGGAGGCGCAGGACGCCGCTCACCTGCCGGGTGAGAAAGGACGGGATGAGCGTGCCGTTGCCCACGTCCTGCTTGGTGCCGAGCAGCGAGAACTCGGCGTTCATCTCGAGGGCGATCTCGCTGTTGGCGCTGATCTTCGGCGTCAGGTCCATGGTGATGCCGACGTTCCTGAACTGGAACGAAGTGGTCGGCTGGAAGCTGGCGCCGCCCGCGGGCGTGCCCACCGGCTGCGAATAGAAGGTCGTGACCGGGATCGGGATCTCTTCACCGATCTTGAGCGTCGTCTTCTTGCCTTCTGCCGCGCGCAGGCGCGGCGCGGCGAGGATCCTGGTCGTGGAGTCGGTCTGCAGGAACTTGGCCGTGAGGGTGGACGGGATCTTGAGGATGAAGTCGGCGAGGTTCAGTGACGAGAGCAAATGGGCGCGTACGTTGGTGAAGCCGGAGGCGTCCACTTCGCCGGTGGCGCCGGTCGGCGAGAGCGTCGACGACGCCTCGTAGTTCGAGAGGCGCAGGCCGTAGTCGCGCAGCTTGTCGCGGTTGATCTCGATGATCTCGACTTCCACCAGCACCTCGCCCTTGGCCTTGTCGTTGGCGTTGATAATGCGCTCCGCCATCGCGATCTTGTCGGGCGTCGCCACCACCGTGATCGCGCCGGTCGCCGGGTTGGCGGTCGCCTTGGTGATGCCGGTGAGCGACTTCACCTGCTGCAGCACCTCCGCGGCTTCGGCGTTGTCGAGGTAGAAGGTCTGGATCACCAGGTCGTCGTAGACGCGGCGCTTGGCCGGTGACTCGGTGGCGACGATGATGGTGTTGGCGTCGATGACCTTGTAGAAGAGCCTGTTGGTGAAGGTGACGCGGTCCATGGCTTCGACGAAGGTGAGGCCGCGCAAGTCGATCGTGACCCGCTTGTCGGCGCGGTAGTCGGGGTCGATGAGGATGTTGACGCCCGACAGCTTCGAGAGCGTCTCGAACACCTTGTTGATCGGCGTGTCGGTGATCTTGAACGAGATCGGCACGTTGCTGCGCGGCGAGAGGAACGGCTGGCTGGCCGGCGCGACTTTGCTCTTCATCTCGTGGTAGTTGGCGCGGCGGTCCAGCTCGGCCTGGCGGCGCGCGAGCCGCTGCTTGGCGATGATGAGGTCGTCCGATGCCGACTTGTTGGCGGGGTCGTACTTGGAGGCGATCTCGAGTTCGTCGATCGCCTTCTCGAGCTCGTCGGCCGCCATACGCTTCTTCGCTTCGGCGAGGTGGAAGCGGCTCGCCTGGATGCGGGCGTTCTCGAGCGCGAGCTTGTAACCGATGTTGTCGGGGTCCTCGTCGAGCGCGCGCTGGTAGCGCGCCACCGCGAGGTCCCAGTCGGCCTTCTTTGACGCGCTCTGGCCCTGACGGTAGGACCTGGACGCCGCGCAGGCACCGAGCGACACGGCCAGCAGGACCAGGGCGACGGCTCGCGCGGCGCGTCTCATGTCTAGTCTCATCAGTTACCCTTCAACGGAATTCGACGCGGCAGCCCGGAGAGCAGGTCCTGGACATCGATGGATTCTAGGTTGATACGGACGACCTTCACCCGGTTCGCCACGGTTTCGCCCACTCCCCCGGTGAGTACCTCGTTGTGGTCGGTCATGAATATGGCCTTGCGCACCCCGGAGCGCTCCGCCGACCCCACGTACTTGAGGTTCAGGGGCGGGAGGGGGGTGGGCGTCGGCACGGCCGGGGTGAGGGATTGGGCGTCCGGCAGCTGCGCGACCACCGGCGCAGGCGGCTGATAGTACTCGAAGACGTTGCGCTTGCCCGCGCCGGCGGGGTCGCGCAGCGCCTTGGCCCGGTCGAGGCCGATCGCGGGAACCCCGGCGGGACGGACGGCCGCGGCGCGGCGGGTGGTGGCGGGCGTTACCGACGCCGCGGTGCGCGGCGCCGGGGCGCTGCCCGGTCCGAACCAGACCCAGAGGGCCACGAGCACCAGCAGTATGGCGATCGCCGGCAGGCCCCAGCGCTTCACCATTCGTTGTACGGCTTGCCGTTCAGGCCAACCGCCTCCGAGGTGCTCTTGATGTCGTAGATGCCGACCTGCGTCGACAGCGGATCGTCGGCTTCTGCCTCGGCGGGCACCTGCGTCCACTCGGTCGAGGTGGTGATGGGGTCGCGCGGCAGCTCGCGCAGGTAGCCGGCGTCGACCAGCGCCTGCAGCGACTCGGGATACTTGCCCTTGTCGGCGTGATAGTGGTCGATCGTGTCGCGCAGGCGGTAGAGGTTCTCACGCAGCACCGCTTCCTTCGCCTGGATCACGGAGTTGCGGTAGTTGGGCAGCGCGATGCCCCACAGGATGCCCATGATCGCGATCACTACGATCAGCTCGAGGAGCGTGAAGCCCGCCTCGCGGCCTGACTTCGCCATGGCCATCGGCATCGGCATCACCACTGGTCGTATCTCGAGCCGTCGAGCGCCTTGGCGTGGCTCTTCGAGCGCACGTCCCAGACGTTCTGGCCGCACCAGGACGTGGCATCAGAGTCGTCCTGGTAGCAGCGCATGTCCCACTCGTTGCTGCGGGTGACCGGGTCTTCCGGGATGCGGCGCAGGTACTTGAGCTTCTTGTCCACGGCGCCGACGCGATCGACGCCGTTCACCAGGATGTCGAGCGTCGGCGGGTAGCCCTCGCTGCCGAGCTTCACGTCGGTGCCGCCGATGAGGCCGCGGTCCACGTCGTCCTTGTAGCGGTCGATGGCGGTGCGCAGCTCGCGCAGCGTGCGGCGTAGCTCGATCTCACGCTCGCGCTTCGCGGCCACCCCGGCCATGGGCAGGATCGCGGAGGCGAGGATCGCGAGCACCGCTGCGGTCGCGATCAGCTCGACGAACGTCAAGCCACGCTCCCCGCTACGCTGCCGCGGGCGCATCACGAAACCACCGGCGCACGGAAGAAGGCGCTCACCTTCATCTCGAGCTTCGCGGGCGCGCCGTCGCCACCGGCGAGCCGCAGCTCGTCCACCGACACGAAGTGCTCGGAGCGGCGCAGCGCCTCGAGGAATGCGACCAGCGAGGTGTAGTCCCCCTCCACCGGCATCGTGATCTCGAAGGCGTCGATGGGCGCCGCCTCCACCGGTTTCTCGTCGAACTTCCAGGTGGGCACGGTGACACCGCTCTGCTGGGCGATGCGGCGGATCTCGTTGATGGTCGCGAGCATCTCGGGGTCGCGCGCCGCGGCCACTTCGCCGAGAAAGCGCGCCTCGTCACGGATGTTGGCGGCGCGTGTCTGAACCACGGAGCGGCGCGCCTGCTGCTGGTCGCGCAGCGACTGCACTTCCTGGCGCAGCGCGGCCAGCCGCACGCTGCGGCTGCGGCTCTCGAGCGAGCGCGGCAGCGTGTAGAAGAAGAACCCGATGCCGTTCAGCACCAGCAACGCGAGGCACAGGAACAGGGCCAGCTTTGCCTGGGTCGAGAGTCCGAGGCGCGAGGTGGTCATCGGCCCCTTCCCGGACGCGGCGCCTGCGGCGGCGGGGTTGCCTGCGCAGCCGCAGGAGCTGCCGCAGTGGCGTCGGCACGATACTCGACCGCGTAGGTGAAGGTCTTTTCGTCTTCCGTCTGGCCGAAGTCGATCGGCGTCGGCGTGACGAAGAAGGGCTGCGCCTCGAGGTTGCGGCCGAACTTCTCGACGTCGTCGAGGTTGTGGGCGGCGCCGCTCAGCGTCAGGAGCACCCGGCCGCCCTTCAGCTCGGGGGAGATCGAAGCCAGGCGCGCGCCGCCGGGCAGCGCCGCTTCGAGCCGCGCGAGCAGCATGGGCCAGTCGAACACACGCCGATCGACGATGTTCTTGAGGCTGCTCCAGCGCGCGCCGGTGGCGGAGTCGAGCGCTTCCGCGGGCGCCGCTGCCAGCTGCGCGCGCAGTTGCGATGCCTCGTTGTCGAGGCGCGCGAATTCCTGCACCGACGCCGAGGTGCTCTGCGGCATGACGCGCAGCAGCGAGGCAACGTGCAGGAGCGTCAGCCCCATGAGGAAGAGCGCCAGCAGCGCGACCAGCACGCCGGGAATGCGCTGGTTGCGAAACGGCGCAGCCGCGAGGTTGACGGAGAGCTTCACCGCGCGACGCTCCGCGAAACCACCAGTGCCGTGGCGGCCGCGAGCTCGGTCGTCGGCAGGTTGCGATCGCCGAACGGCCACGGGTCGAGCGGGCGCGCCGCGACACCGAGCACTTCGGTGAGGGCGTCGAGCGGCACCTGGGGCGCGATGAGGCGCACCCATGCGGCGCTCAGTCCCCACCCCTCGAGGCGCTCGCGGTAGTAAATGAGCGTGCTGCCGATTTCGCGGAACAGAGCCTGGGCGTCGGCGACCGCCGTGGCGTCGAGCGTGCGGACCAGCAGCGGACGCCCGGCGCGGAAGATGCTGAGCGACACCCAGCCGACGTCGCCGTTCAGCACCAGCACGTCACTGTTGGCGATGCCGCGGTCGAACACCCAGTCGGCGAGCGTGAGGCTCGAGATCTCGACCCGGCCGGGGTTGAGGCCGACCGATTCGCAGGCTTCCTCGTAGCCGCGGATCACCGACTCGAGCACCACGACCGCCAGCACGCCGTCGGCCAGCGAGCCCATCGGCGAAAACGAGACGCGCGCCTCGCGGATGTCGAAAGGCACCGCCTTCTTGAGCCGGAACCGCACCAGCTCGCCCAGCCCCGACTCCCCCGCCGCCGCCAGTTCGACGCCCGACACGATGGCGATGCGCGCCACCGGGTCGGGCAGCACGATGCCGACGCGCCCGCGGTCGGCCGAGCCGACCTTTTCGAGCAGCCGCTGCAGCGTCTCCACCAGCTGCTTGCGGTCGAGCACGTTGGGCTCGCTCATCGACAGGCGCAGCACGCCGCGGTCGAGCTCGGCGATGCCGGCGGCGCCGAAGCGCGCCTCGGCGCCGAAGCGGCCGACGCGCAGGGCGCGCAGCGTGCGCACGCCGAACTCGAGCGCGAGGCCCGGCGGCTCGGGTGCCGTCAGCCAGTTGAGGAAGCCGCCGCGCCTCTTCTCCTCGACGATCGGGGTGGTCGGCTGCGTGCCCATCAGAACTCCACGAACGTGGCCTTGTTGATCTCCTGGAGGGTGGTGCGGCCCGACACCGCCTTGGCGATCGCCGACTCGCGCAGGAACATCATGCCCTCCTCGCGCGCGCCGCGCTTGATCTCGGCGCTGCTCTTGCGCGCCAGGATCAGCTCGCGGATCTTGTCGGAGACGTCCAGCAGCTCGCAGATCGCCATGCGGCCGCTGTAGCCGGTGCCGCCGCACTCGATGCAGCCGATGCCCTCGTAGAACGGCGTGTCGATGTAGCGGTCCACCTCGAGGCCGGAAGCCACGAGCAGCTCGGGCGGTGGCGCGCACCGTGCGCTTGCAGTTGGACGCAGATGGTGCGCACCAGGCGCTGTGCCTGCACGCAGTTGAGGGCGGACGACGAAGTTGTAGGGCTCGATGCGCATGTTGAGGAAGCGGCCGAGCACGTCGATGACGTTGTTGGCGTGGACGGTGGTGAACACCAGGTGGCCGGTGAGCGCCGACTGGATGGCGATGTCGGCGGTCTCGGCGTCGCGGATCTCCCCCACCATGATCTTGTCGGGGTCGTGGCGCAGGATGGAGCGCAGGCCGCGCGCGAAGGTCAGCCCCTTCTTCTCGTTGACCGGGATCTGCGTGATGCCGCGCAGCTGGTACTCGACCGGGTCCTCGATGGTGATGATCTTGTCTTCCTCGTTCTTGATCTCGGAGAGCGCCGCGTACAGCGTCGTGGTCTTGCCCGAGCCGGTGGGCCCGGTGACCAGCACCATGCCGTACGGCTCGCGGATGAAGCGGCGGAAGCGGTCGAGCTCGTCCTCGTCGAAGCCGAGGACGTCGAGGCGCAGCGACTGGAACTGCTGGCTGAGGCTCTCCTTGTCGAGGATGCGGATGACCGCGTCCTCACCGTGCACCGAGGGCATGATCGAGACGCGGAAGTCGATGGAGCGCCCGCGCACCTTGACGCGGAAGCGGCCGTCCTGCGGCACGCGCTTCTCGGCGATGTCGAGCTCGGCCATGACCTTGATGCGGCTGATGATGGTGGCGTGCGTGCTCCTTGGCGATCGGCTTCATGGCCGGCTGCAGGACGCCGTCGATGCGGTACTTGATGACCACCTCGGTGTCGCGGGTCTCGATGTGGATGTCGGAGGCGCGGCGGTTCAGGGCGTCGAAGATGGTCGAGTCGATGAGGCGGATGATCGGCGAGGCGTCCGCCTGGATCTTGTCGATGGTGAGGGTTTCCTCGTCGCCCTCGTCGCCGTGCAGGATCTGGATCTTGAACGACTCGGACGCTTCCTCCAGCACGCGCTGGGTGCCCTGGCTGCGCTTCAGCGCCTCCTGGATGGCGGACGGTGTGCTGACCGCGGGCTGCACCGGCGTGTTGAGGAGCAGCGCCAGCTCGTCGATGACCGGCAGGTCCGTGGGATCGGCCATCACCAGCACGAGGTGGCTGCCGTCGCGCCGGTACGGCAGGAAGTTGTGGCGGAACATCAGGTCGACCGGCACGGTCTTCAGGAGCTCCGGGTCGGGCGCGAACGAGGCGACGTCGACGTACTCGAGGCGGTAGCGCTGCGAGAGCTCGCGGGCGCGCGCCTCCTCGGGGTCGGTCGCAGCTCCCAGGACCGGGTCGATCGTTTCGCTCATCGCTAGTGGCTCACCGAGCCCTGCAGGTTGGAGATCGCCTGGAACATCGGCAGGTAGACGGAGAGGATGATCGAACCGACGCCGACCGCGAGCAGCACCAGCACCACCGGCTCCACGAGCGCCAGCACCCGCGCGATCATGGTGTCGAGCTCTTCGTCGTAGAAGTCGGCGACCGCCAGCAGCATGTCGGAGAGGGCGCCCGTCTGCTCGCCGACCTTCACCATCTCGAGCGTCATGTTCTCGAACATACCGGTCGATTCGAGCGCCTGGGTGAGGCTCCTGCCCTCGCGCACCTGCGGTGTGGCCGCGATCACCGCGGCGGAGATCGCCCGGTTACCCACGGCGCCGGCCGCCACCTCCAGCGCGGTGACGAGCGGCAGGCCGCCGGAGAGGAGGGTCGCGAGCGTGCGGCTCAGCTGGCTCGACGCGTACATCTGCATCATGCGGCCGAGAAACGGGGTGCGCAGCAGCGCGCGGTCCACCTTCGCCACCGAGCCCGGCTGCCGCAGCCAGTACCAGACGGCGACGAACACCACCACCAGCACCGCCAGCACCCAGAAGATGCGCGCGCCGAGGAATGCGGCGACCCCGAGGATGGCGCGCGAGAACGCCGGCAGCTCGACGTTGAGGCCGGTGTAGAACTCCTGGAACTTCGGCAGCACGCGCAGCACCAGGTAACTGCCGAGCACGATCATGAGGGTGATGACGGCGATCGGGTAGACGGCCGCGGACACGGCCTTCTTGCGCAGGCTCTGCGTGACCCGCGTGTACTGGACGTAGCGGCGCAGCACTGTTTCGAGGCTGCCCGAGCGCTCGCCCGCGACCAGGCTCGCCGAGAAAACCGGCGGATAGAGAGCGCCTTCGGCGGCGAACGCATCCGACAGGGACGCGCCCGAGCGCACACGGTCGCGCACGGCGGCGAGCGAACGGCGGAAGACCGGATCCTTCTGGCGTTCGAGGATGACGTCGAGCGACTGGTAGAGCGGCAGGCCGGCCTTGAGGAGTGCCGCGATCTGCTGGCTGAAGATCAGGAGCGTGTCGGTCTTGACCCGCTTGCGGGTCAGCTCGAACGAGCCGAACGCCATGCCCTTGCGTACGCCGAGAAGATAGAGGCCCTGTCCTTCGAGTTCCGAGCGCAGCGCGCCTTCGTCAGCGGCGGAGAAGGTTCGCTCCACCACCTCGCCTGTAGGCATGCCGATCTTGCAGACGAACTCCATGGCCTCGCTTCTGTTTATGCGCCGACGTCTGTTTAGACGCACGACCGCGCCCGGAGATCATAACATCGCTAAGGGCCGACGGCTAAACAACTTAAACAGGGTCGATGAACTTGTAGCCGGAGCCGTGGATGGTGAGGATATAGCGCGGTTCGCTGCCGCTGTCGCCGATCTTGGCGCGCAGCTTGGCGATGTGGGTGTCGACCGTGCGGGTGGACGGATAGTTCTCGTAGCCCCAGACGTCCTCGAGCAGCTGTTCGCGCGAAACGGTGTCGCCCTTGCGCTCGATGAGATACCGCAGCAGCTCGAATTCGCGCGGCGAAAGGTCGAGGAGCTCGCTGCCGCGCTTCGCCTTGTAGCCCTCGAAATCGATCTCGATGTCGGCGAAGCGGTAGCTGGCGAGCCGCTTGCGGTTCTCGGTGCGGCGCAGCACGGCGCGTACCCGCGCCAGCAGCTCCCGGATCGAGAACGGCTTGGTGACGTAGTCGTCGGCGCCGAGCTCCAGCCCGACGACCTTGTCCACCTCCTGGCCGCGCGCGGTGAGCATCAGGATGGGGGCCTCGAAACCCTCTCCCCTCAACGTCTTGCAGACTTCCAGGCCGGACAGCTTGGGCAGCATGATGTCGAGGATCAGCAGGTCCGGCTTCTGGCTGCGCGCCTTCTCGATGCCTTCCGCACCATCGACGGCCGTGACCACTTCGTAGCCTTCGAACTCGAAGTTGTCCCGCAGTCCCAGGATCATGTCCGGCTCGTCTTCGACGATAAGAATCTTGGTCACGCTTTCTCCTCGACGCTTGCCATCGGGCCGGCCGATGGGTGTGTGGGCTCGCCGACCGGATCGTCGGCGCGCCTTACGGGTAATACCAGCGTGAACGTGCTCCCCTTGCCGGGGGTGCTGTCCACTTCGACGCTGCCGCCATGAGCATCCATGATATGGCGAACGAGGGAAAGGCCGAGGCCGCTGCCCTTGGTTTCGTGGATCAGGCTCGACTCGACCCGGTAGAACTTCTCGAAGATCTTCTTCTGCTCGCCGCGCGGGATGCCGATGCCGCGGTCGGCCACGGCGATCTCGATGCGCTCGCCGCTGCGGCGCGCGGTGATCTCGATCTGCTTGTCGTCGCCGCTGTACTTGATGGCGTTGTTGATCAGGTTGATGAGCGCCTGCGCCAGGGCGTCGGGGTCGACCTCGGTCTCGGGCAACGGCTCGAGCGCCACCGCCAGGCGGAAGCCCTGCTGCTCGATCGGGAAGCGGTACGACTCGACCACGTCCTCGATTACCCGGGCGGGATCGCCGGTGACGAAGCTGTATTCCTTGCGGCCCGCCTCGATGCGCGAAAAGTCGAGGATGTTGTTGATCAGCTGGGTGAGGCGCTGGCTCTCCTTGTTGATGATCCGGTAGTACTCGTGCGCCTTGCCGTCCTTCGTCACGCGGCCCATCTCGAGGGTCTCGGCGAACAGGCGGATGAGCGCCAGCGGCGTCTTCAGCTCGTGCGAGACGTTCGCGACGAAGTCGCTCTTGAGGCGCGAGAGCACCAGCTCGCGCTTCACGTTGTTGTAGGCGATCCACAGTGCCGTGCCGAGCAGGATGTCGAGGAACAGGATGAGAGCCGTCTGGCCGAGCGCCCAGCGCCGCACCTGGATGGCGATCGGCCCCTGGCGGTCGCGCAGCTCGAGCACGATGCCGCGGAAGGACGGCACGGTCAGCGTGCGGCGCACGTCCCACTCGTCGCTGCTGGACGGCGCGTTTTCGTAGAGCACCTCGTCGCCGCCCACCTCGCGCGCGCGCAGTATCCAGTGGCCCTCGGCGGTGGGCGCCTCGCGTTCGAAGTACTTGTGCAGCAGCGTGCCGTGGGCATAGTCGTGCGAGAAGCGGAAGCGCAGCATGCCGCTGAACAGGCCGGTCGGCAGCATGATCGAGTCCTCGATCTCGCTGCGCGGCCCGGCGGCCACCGCCATCGCCTCGCTCAGGAACTCGTCCACCTGCACCGGCGTGCCCGACCAGCGTTCGTTCGGCGGGCGCTTGGATGCGGCCTCGATGCGGATGCTCTCGAAGGTGTCGGGATCCCAGCCGGCGGCGCCGAGCGCCTGGCGGATGACGTGCGCATCGGCATCGAGCAGCGCCTCGACGCCGATCGCTTTCGCTGCCGCCACCGCCTTGTCCTGGGCCAGTTGCTCGAGGTCGCGCTCGTGGTACTGCAGGATCTTCTCCGCCTCGCGCAGCCGCGCCGCCTTCTGCGCCTCGGCCTGCTTCGGCACCGAGTTGAGCGTCACGAACGAGAGCGCCGCGGACGGGATGAAGACCGCGAGCGCCAGAAGGACCAGCAGGCGGCGCTTGTGGCGGTCGCTTCCGCGGCCCGGGTCGGTGATTCGGCCGGTCATGTCCTGCCGGTCAGAGTAACACCGTTGACGGCGGCGCTAGACCCGGTAGCGGTAGAACACGGCGGTGACGATCTCGCGGGTGAGGAGCGCCGCCTGCGCGGCCACGATGGCGCAGACGGACAGGCGCGCGGCGGTCGTCTCGAGGGACCAGAACCGCAGGAAGCCGTCGGCGGCCAGCAGGCCGACAATCGGCGCAAGCGCCGGCAGGTAGCGCACCTCGAGCGGCGACACCAGCGCCGGCAACAGCAGGGCCAGTGCGCCCAGGGCGTAACCGCGCACGGCCGGGGGCATTCGGCGCCACGAGCCGCCGGCGAGGCCAAGCACCGCGAGGGCGACGATCGGCAACCCGAGGCCGCCGGCGACGCCGTGGGACTGGCGGACGAGCGCGCCGAGAAAGCCCGAGACCTCGGCCGTCCCCTGGCCGCCGCCTTCGAGGAGCCGCGGCGCCTGCGCCGCGATCATGCCGAAGAAGTGCGCGTAGTAGAACGCCGCAACCAGAAAGCCGGCGGCGGTGCCAAGGAGGCGGGCGCCGCGTGCGTTCGCACGATCGGCGACCGTCATGCCGATGACGACCGCCACCAGCACGATGAGGCTCGACAGGTGCGCGGTGGCCGCGACCGCAACCAGCAGCGCGCCAACGGCCGCGTGCGGCTTCGCCGCGAGCCACCAGGCGAGCAACATCGCCGTGACTGCCTGGCCGAAAATGTTCGAGAGGTTGCCGAACGAGTAGAGCGATACGGTCAGCGGGAGGAGCTGCACTGCCGCAACACCCAGCACGCCCGCGATGCCGAGCGTCCGCCCGAACGCACGGATCAGCACAGCGGCCCCAAGCAGCGAGGCGAGTGCCGCTCCCCACCGCACGAGCGCCACCCGCTCGACGCCAGGGCCGTCGAACGGCAGCAGCGCCGCGTAGAAGGAGACGCCGTAGGGGAAGCGAAACGGCTGCGCGTGCTGCGTTTCGCTCGTCGGGAACCACTCGCCGCGCCCCAATCGTTCGAGCTTGTTGGCGTGGAACAAGGCGTCGCTCACCACCATGCTCGGGTGCATCGCCGCGACCACATGCACGGTCGCGGCGAGCGCCATGGCCGCAAACGCGCCGCGCGCGATCGCCGTTCCCTGGCTGCGCATCCAGATGGCGATGAGGGCGGCGAGCGCAGCGCCGGCGGCGATCTCGGCGCACGCGGTCCAGGCGTAGGCGGAGCGGACCAGCCCGTCGCTCCAGACGGCGGCGGCCTCGACAGCGATGCCGCCCACGGCCCACATCGCGGCTGCCGGTGGTGAGAACCCGCCGGCGAGCGCGGCCGCGAGCACGCTCAACGCCGCGACCAGGAACACCAGCAGCACCTCGAAGGGCAGCGCGCCGCGAGCGGCGAAACCGAGCTTCACGCGATCGACCAGCACGCCGCGTGTGCGGTCTTCGGTGCGCAGCACCGACGGGCGCAGCGTGATCGCGAGGCGTCCCGGCACCGCCGGTGCCGCGATCTCGAAGCGGCCGACGAACCGTCCGGCCGGGATCTCGCCGAGCGGCGCGCCGTCGGCCAGCACCGCGACCGCTCCCTGGTGGCCGCGAATTCGCACTTCGAGAGAGTACGGCGCAGCGGGCAGGTTGCGGAACCGGAACGATGCCTCCGCGCGCGACCAGCGCATCGGATCCTTGCCGGGAACGAGCTCGCGCGGGTTGAGGCCGGTGGCGAACGCGTCTTCGCTGCCGTGGCCCGGCTCGGCGCTCGGCAGGCCGCTGTACGCGTGCACCAGCCACGCAGCGAGCGCCGCCGCAGCGAGCGCGGCCGCCGCGGCCGCGAGGCCCCGTTGCATGTGCGTCACGGCCGAGGAGTCTATCCTTAGTGCTCCCATGGCCACGCCGCAGAAAGAAGGCGAACAGCCGATCGCCTCGAACCGCAAGGCGTTCTTCAACTACGAGATTCTCGACCGGCTCGAGGCCGGCATCGTGCTGCGCGGCACCGAGGTCAAGTCGATCCGCAGCACCGGGCTCAACTTCGTCGACGCCTATGTGCTGCACAAGAACGACGAGATGTTCCTGATCGGCGCGCGCATCAACCCCTACAGCCACGGCAACCTCGCGAACCACGACACCGAGCGCACCCGCAAGCTGCTGCTGAAGCGCCGCGAGATCCGCAAGATCGGCGGCAAGGCCGCGGAGCGCGGCCTCACCATCGTGCCGCTGCGCGCCTACTTCAAGAACGGCAAGGTCAAGGTGGAGATCGGCCTCGCGCGCGGCAAGAAGAGCCACGACAAGCGCGCCGCGATCAAGAAGCGCGACATCGACCGCGACACCGCCCAGGCAGTGCGCGAACGGCGACGCTAAATCATCGACGGATTGGCTCTCCGTCCCCATCCAATCCGTCGATTTCCGTTCTTTCGTTCCCCAGGCGCTTGCGTCAGCGTTCGTTCCCGCCCGACGTCTCAGGGTTCCTTGCGCTGACCCGTTTTCCCGAGGAGCTCAACGCTTGCGCTGCGACCGAGGGATCCACTGTGTCCGGACACAGTGGCTTCACTGAGCCCGAACGTCCCGCGCGCTGGACCACTCGCCGGCCGCAGTAGCAGGAGATCGGGGACGGTGGGTCCTTCGGGCCAGCGCAAGGGGCCCTCGGGACTTCGAGAGGGCGGCGAGTGATTGGTCAAACGGACGCTGGCGCAAGCGCCTGGGGAACGAGATAACGGACCAACGGAAATCGACGGATTGGATGGGGACGGGGAGCCAATCCGTCGATGACGTCAGGACTTCGTGGCGAGTTCGTGCGCCAGGCGGATCGCGGCCAGCATGCTGCCGTGGTCGGCGACGCCGCGAGAGACGATGTCGAAGCCGGTGCCGTGATCGACCGACGTGCGGATGAACGGCAGGCCGAGGGTCACGTTCACCGACTCGCCGAACGCCGCGAGCTTCACCGGGATCAAGCCCTGGTCGTGGTAGTTGGCGATGACGGCGTCGAACTCGCCGGCCTGGGCGCGCGCAAACACCGTGTCGGCCGGAAACGGACCGCTCACCTCCAGGCCCGCAGCGCGCAGCCGTGCCACCGCCGGAACGTGCCGTTCCAGCTCCTCCCTGCCGAACAGCCCGCCTTCGCCGGCGTGCGGGTTGAGCCCGCACAAGGCGATGCGCCGTTGCGGCGCGCCGAATTTCGGCAGCTCGCGGTGCAGCAGCCGTGCGAGCCGCTCGATCTCCGCGGCGGTGACGAGCGCCGGCACCGCAGCCAGCGGGGTGTGGATGGTCAGCAGCGCCACCCGCAGCCCGCCACCGACGAACATCATTGCGTAATCGCTGACGCCGGCCGCCTCGGCGAGCAACTCGGTGTGCCCCGGCCAGGGATAGCCGGCGGCCCGAAGCGATTCCTTGTTGAGGGGCGCCGTCGCGATCGCATCGAGGCGCCCGGCAAGCGCATCGCGCGCCGCGGCCAGCACCGACTCGGCCGCGATCCGGCCGCCGGCCGCGCTTGCAACGCCTGGCGTAACCGAGGCACCGTCGACAGCAACGATGCGCACCGCTGCGGGCAGACGGATCGCGAACTGTCGGCAGGCCGCGTCAACGAAGCTCGGCGGCGCGTAGAGGTGGTACTCGGCGTCCGGCAACTGCGGTGCGGCGAGCGCCTTCACCACCACCTCGGGTCCGATCCCCGCGGGATCGCCGGCGGTGATGCCGATCCTCAATCGTCTTCCCCGCCCGCCTCGTCCTGCTTTCTGGTCATGGTCAACCTGGCGCGATTTGTAGCACGCGCCGAAGCGACCGCACAAGGGAACGAGCGGCGCCGCTACGCGCGGATAACATCGAGCAGGCTCTCGAACGAAAGCGGCTTGTAGGTGTTGCCACGCACATC
The DNA here is from genome assembly GCA_963720545.1 of uncultured Acidobacteriota bacterium. Classification (GTDB taxonomy): domain Bacteria; phylum Acidobacteriota; class Vicinamibacteria; order Fen-336; family Fen-336; genus MFD01916-c6. The sequence goes on from OY970399.1 coordinate 595,516, forward strand.
GAGGCGGGTGCGTTCCGCGGCCTCGGCGAGTGCTATTGCCAGCGGTCCCAGCCGGCCCTCTGTGAGGGGTCGAAGCCTGCCCTCGAGGTCGCAGTTGACCAGTGTGTCGGCCGCGGCGCCGGAGTGCAGGGCGGCGATATCCCTCAGCAGCGAACGCAGGGCGGCGAGCGCAACCAGCGGATCGTCGTTGTCGGCGAGGCTGTCGGCTGCCGCCATCGCCGCAAACGGGCTCGCGCCCGCCGCCGCGACGGTCTCGACGGCGGAGAGTGCCGTCTCGCGCGCGTCCATGTAGCCGTCGGTGTCGAACGAAAGAGCACGGCCGATGCTGCCGGCGCTGACCACGGCGCGCAGGCGCGCCTCGGGAGCCGCAACCCCGCGCGCGCGCAGAAACGCCTCGACCTGTTCGCTCGCGAGGGCGGTGGCGCGCAGCGTCTGGCAGCGCGAGCGAATGGTGGGCAGCAGCCGGTCGGGCTCGGCCGTCACGAGCAGGATCCGCGAAGTGAACGGCGGCTCCTCGAGGCTCTTGAGGAACGCGTTCTGCGCCTGCTCGGTCATCAGGTGCGCATCGTCGATGACGAACGCTCGGGTCTTCGCCTCGAAGGGACGCGACTGCACCTCGCGCACCAGGTCGCGCACCGCCTCGATCTTGATCGAGGCGGGCGCCGGTTCGACCAGAAAGAAGTCGGGGTGCATGCGGCGTGCGACCCGGTCGCAGGCCTTGCAGGCACCGCACGCGTCGCCGCTGCCGGTCTCGCACAGGAACGCCCGCGCCGCCTCGAGCGCCAGCGTGCGCTTGCCGATGCCCACCGGGCCGCAGAGCACGAGTGCCGGCGGCGTGCGAGAGCGGCGCTGCGCGCGCAGGAAGAAGTCCTTGAGCCGGTCGTGGCCGACGATGGCGCTAAAGGCCATCGCCGTCTACACCGACGCCCTTCTCCCGCAACACCGCGGTCACCTGCGCGAACACCTGCTCGGCGGTGCCCGAGCCGTCGAGCGTGCGCCAGCGCTCGGGTTCCTCGGCCATCATCTCGAGATAGCCATCGCGCACCCTCTGGTAGAACCCGAAACGCTCGGATTCCATGCGGTCGCGCGCGCCGCGGTCGCGCACCCTCGCAAGGCCGGTCTCGACCGGCACGTCGAGAAAGATGTTGAGGTCCGGCAGCAGGCCGCCGGTGGCGAACTCGGCAACGGCACGCAGTGTCGGCAGCGGCACGCCGCGGCCGTAGCCCTGATAGGCAAGCGACGAGGCGACGTAGCGGTCGGAGATGACCGGCTTGCCGGCCGCGAGCGCGGGGCGCAGCACTTCGTCCACGTGCTGCGCGCGATCGGCGAAGTAGAGCAGCACCTCGGTGGGCACGGCGAGGTGCTCGTGGCCCGGGTGCAGCAGCATTTCGCGAATGGCCCGGCCAAGGACGGTACCGCCCGGCTCCTTGGTGACGAGCACGCCGGGGCCGAGCGCCGCTGCGAGGCGGCGGGCCTGGGTGCTCTTGCCGCTGCCTTCGACTCCTTCGAGGACGATGAACATCTTCGCCGGCGATTCTATAGGCGCGCGGCGCCAGGCGGGTCAGGTCGGCAGGCGGAACACGAGCCCGACGCGGCACAGCATGATCTCGTCGCCGTCGCTCAACGGGTTCATGACGCCGTTCGCGACCCGCTGGCCGTTGATGAAGGTGCCGTTCATGGCGCCGATCTCCTCGGCGAGGAAGAAGGCGGTGTCGCGGTGGATGAGGCGCGCGTGGCGCCTCGAGATGTTGCGGCTGTTCTCTTCCTTGCTGAGGTCGACGTCGGGATGGGTGTTGGTGACCGAGTCGAACCGGCCGAGCAGCGACTCGTTCTTGACCACCGGGTACTGGTGGCCGGTGTTCTTCGAGACGAGGAACGCGGCCGGTGCAGGTTCCGCCACCACTCTGGCTACGCCAACGGCAGTGGCAACCGCGGCTGCGGGCCGTTCGGGCGGCGGCGCCAGCACCGGCATTTCTTCAGCCAGCGAGCGCAGCGCGGCCACCGCGGCCGTGCCGCGGCCGGCGGGCCCGCTGGCCGGCGGCTCGACCGGCAGCACCACGGCGACCCTGCCCCGCTGGGGTGCGGGGGGCGGCGCGGGCGGCGCCGCGGCTTGCGCGGCGACGGCAGCCGCAGCCGGCAGCGGTACGGGCACCGGCACCGGTTCCGGCGCCAGCACCGGCGGCGGCAGCGGCAAGGGCGGCGGCGCCGCGACCGGCTGCTGTTCCTCTGGTTGCTTCTGCGTCCCCATCTGCTCGAGCAGCGCGTTCATCTCGCGCAGCCGGATCGAATACTTGCGCAGCATGCGCACGGCGATCTCCGGGTTCGAGCGCAGCATCTCGCCGAAGGTCTCGCCGTTGATCGCGATCAGCGCCCCGTCCTCGGCCATCTCGGCCTTGGCGGAGCGCGGCGCGCGCTCCAGGATAGTCATCTCGCCGAAGAAGTCGCCCTTCTCCATCAGCGACACCTGCACTTCGGCGCCGCCCTTCACTGTCTTCTTGATCGAGACGAGCCCCGACTGCACGATGAACATCGTGTCGCCCTCGTCGCCCTCGTGGAAGAGCACTTCACCCTTCTTGTGGCGGGTCAGGAAGCGGGCAAATGGGCTGCGGTCGGCCATTAGGAAGTGCGCGAAAGTCTAGCGCTTTTCAGGCGGCGGGATCGTTGAGCACGGCGCGTTTCGACACCTCGCGGCGTAGCGTTTCCAGGAAGGCGCCGAAGCGGTGCGCGATCTGCACCAGCGCCGGCAGGCTCGCGCACTTCAGGAGCTCGATGTAGAACTGCTCGAAACCGGCCCAGTCGCGGTACATGAGCCGGGTCATGCGCGTGTCGTAGAAAGACGAAACCGCGGTCTTGAGCGCCGGCACCTCGGCCGGGTCGCGGCGCACCTCGAAGGCGCGCAGGATCGCGACCAGCTCGCGCAGCGACTCGGCGAGCGCCACCGACTCCTCGCGGCGCGTCACGAAGTCGGGAAAGATCTCGCCGCCCGAGGCCTTGGGGTCGAAGGCCTGCGCCAGCTGCACGATCGACTGCTGGAAGCACGCCTTGAGGATGCCGTGGCTGTTTTCGACGCGGGCGCGCACGGTCTGGGCGTGGCGGAAGGACGCGATGTCGAGGAGCTCGGTCTGCAGCACCTTGCGCAGCTCGAGCGGCATCGAATAGATGAAGGCGTCGTAAACGCCGTAGAGCGGATCTTCCTTGGCGAGCGTCCCCATGATGCGCCGCTCGATGTTGGCGAGCAGCTGCCTGGTTTCGGCGGTCACCAGTGCAAACACCAGCACCGTGTTCTTGAGGTCGGCTTCGGCGAGATGCCTGGGGTCGGCGAATTCCAGGTAGCGCAGCAGGCGGAAGAGCTCGAGGAACACGCGCGCCGCGTTCTTGCGGTCGGAAGCGCTGAGGATGCCGCGGATGGTGGTGGCGAGCACGCGGTTGGTGATGCGGTCGTGGATCGGCTTCCATTTCTGCTCGATGAGCAGTGCGATCAGCGGGTGGCGGCGGGTCTCGCGGTCCACGAGCCGGCCCACGGAGGCGAACGCCGCGTACGGCAGCTGCGAGAGCCGCACCAGGTTCGCGAGCAGCGTGTGGATGTCGTCGAACGATTCGCGCAGCTGCACGAGCCCGGCCTCGGGCGTCGTCTGCCGCGCGAACAACGGTACCGCCGCTTCGCCGGGCTCGCCGCGCTTCATCGCGATGGCGCCCTCGACGAAGCGGCCGAAGCGCGCCTTGTCGAGGCCCTCGTCGCGCGCGATCGAGACGCACAGCTTGGTGACGCGCACCACTACGTTATCGACGAGGCGCAGCTCCTCGGTCCAGTTGCGCAGCGCCAGCTGTTGGGCATCGCGGTCGGAGATCGGCTGGTTGCGGATGCGGAAGAAGCGCTCGAGACTGCGCAGCCACATCTCGAGCTCGAGGAGCTCGGCCGCCTTGCCGGAGGCGCTGGCGGCTTCCATCCACGAACCGAGGCGGCTCTTCAGGAACTCGGAGCGCACGTTGCGCGCACCGTTGCGGACGGCGGGGGGCATTGCCGGCATTATCGCAAACGGCCCACCCCCGCGCGGTGTGATGCGGGTGACGACGTGATGCAAAACGGGGGCGGCCGTGATGCGGCGCGCCCCCGCGGGACAGCTTGTGATCTGCGACGGAGCCCTAGAACTGGGCGCGCAGCTCCGCGCTCACCGAACGCTTCATGAGGTCGCCGAAGATGTGCTGCTGGATGGTCTCGTTCGCGAGGTTCGTGCCCTTCAGCACGGTCGTGAACTTCCCGTCGGCCCACTTCACGCCGACGAGCGCATTCAGCATCGTGTAGGAATCGGTCTGCCCCCAGAACTGCTGCTGGAGGACGTCCGTCCAGAACGCCTTGTCCACGTAGTTGGCCGAGACGTTGCCGAACACCCGCCGGCCAGCCCAGTTGAGGTTGGCGTTGAAGCGGTTCTTCGCCGGTATGCCGACTTCGCCGATCGGATAGCGGATCTGGCCGGTCGCCTCGTCGAGGATCTTCGGCGTCTGCTGGTACGAGTAGTTGAGGCCGAACGACCAGACGCTGTCGATGCGCTGGTCGAGCGAAGCCTCGACGCCTCGCTGGCGCAGCGGCCCTAGGTTCAGGTAGGTCGAGACGGTACGCGGCAGCGTCGGCAGGATCCGCGCCTGCACCAGGAAGCCGTAGAGCGGCCCCGGAATGCCGGTCTCGCCCGAGTTCGCAGGTGTGTAGACGTCGAAGCCCGGGCCGCCCGTCGGAAAACTGAGCCCCGGCGTGATCGGCGTGAAGTTGATGTTGTCGTCGGTGTCGTTCTGGTAGAGCGCCAGGCCGAGCGTCGTGTTGTTGAACGAGCCGGTGTAGCTCAGTTCATAAGCCTTCACCGACTCTTCCTTGAGGTTCGGGTTGCCGATGTTGTTGACGATGAGGCGCACCGGAGAAGTCGGCACCAGCGGCACGAGGCCGAGCGCCGAGGGCGGCAGCTGCCCGATCGAGACCAGGAACGGAATCTGCTGGCGCAGCGGTGCCAGGTTGAAGGGCGCAACGCCTGGCGCGAAGATCTTCTGGTCGAGGAAGTTGTTGACTGGCGAGGGCGAGCGGAACGCCTTGTTGAACGAGACGCGGAACGCATGGTCCGGCGACGGCTTGAACATCACCGTGGCGCGCGGCGAGAACACCACGTTGTCGATGTTGCCAAACTTGTCGGCGCGGCCGCCCAGCGAGATGCGGAAGCGATCCTTGAAGTACTCTTCCTGGAAGTAGGCGCCGAACTCGTTGCGATCCTCGGCGCGCGGCGTCAGCGTGATCTCGAACTGGTTGCGGCGCGCGTTGCCGCCGTACGAGAGAATGTGCTGGCCGCCGATCACGCGCGAGTGGCCGACCTCGATGTCGAAGGTCTTGGTGTTGAAGTTGAGCGCCACCGGCTGCAGCGTCGTGGGATCGGTGAGCAGCAGGTTCGGCGCGTCGGCGTTGAGCGCGTTCAGGAACGTCGCGATCTTCAGCGCGCCCTTCGTGTAGCCGACGCGGCCATACGCGAGATACGAACCGCTTTGCAGGTCGAACGGACCGATGCCGGTGTGGACGATGCCCTCGGTGCCGGCGTAGCCCGCCGAATACGAGAGGTGCGCGCCACCCGCGAGTTCCTGGTCGAGGCGCGCCTCGAACTTGGGCTGGCTGGTGCCGGTGTTCTGGAACGCCGTGCCCGGCGCGCCGCTGCCGTCGATCGGGTAGGGCGCGCCTCCCGTCACCACGCGCGCGTCGAGAGGATGATGGCTGATCGGCACGATGCCGACAGGGCGCGCGTACGCGTCGGAGTTGAAATAGCCGGCCGAAAGGCGGAACGAGAGCGTGTCGCTCGGCGCGCGCGCGATGGTCGCGCCCAGGCCGTAGAGCGTGCCGTTGCCCTTGCCGGCGAGCGAGCCGGCGTCGCGGTTGATGGTCCCGATCTGCGCGCTGAGGTTGACGCCCTGCGACTCACGCGGCGTCTTGGTGATGATGTTGACGACCCCCGACAGGGCGTTGGCACCCCACACCGCCGAAGCCGGGCCGCGCACCACTTCGATCTGCTTGATCTCGTTCGAATTCGTGGGCACCAGGTCCCAGAGGACCAGGCCGAAGAAGTCGAGGTACAGCGAGCGTCCGTCGAGCAGCACCAGCTGCGAGGTGGCGAGCGTGGAGGTGGCGCCGCGGCTCGACAGGTTGACGTCGCGCGCGGACGTCTGGATGACGTTCATGCCCGGGACGCTGCGCAGCAGGTCGCCGAAGTTCGTCGACGGCGCCGCGTTGATGGTCTCGGCGCCGATGACGCTGACCGTGGCGGGGGCGTTGATGAGTGTCGTCTCCACCTTGGACGCGGAGACGATGACCGTCTCCTCGCGGCTCACCTGCCCGGTTTCGTCGGACTTCGTCTGCCCCGCCTGCGGCGAGGGCGAGGCCTGGGGATCCTGGCCAAACGCCGGGCCCGCAGCGAGGGCGGCAATCGCCAGCATGGCAAGAAAATGAGCATTCATACGGGAGCCTCCTGGAGGCGGCGCGGGGATTGGTGCGGCTGGTTCGTGAAAATGGCTATCGACGGCGAGACGGTAGCACAGCTACCCCCGGGCGGAAAGAGCCGCGAGGAGGGCCTCGTGCAGGCCGCCGAAGCCGCCGTTCGACAAAATCGCAACGGCGTCCCCTGCCCGGCATTCCGCCTCCAGCGCCGCGACGATATCGGGCACCTTCGCGATGAAGTCGGCGGGCGTGCCGCGGCTCGCCACCGCCGCCGCCAGCTCCGTTTCGGAGATGCGTTCCTGCGGCGGCACCTTGCCGGGCAGGTGGGCGCCGGCGACGAAAACCCGGTCGGCGCCGGCGAGGGCGCTCGCGAAGTCGTCGGCGAACACGCGGGTGCGCGACGTGTAGGAGCGCGGCTCGAAGACCGCGATGAGTCTGCCCGGGCTGTTCGCAGCCGCCATCGTCGCCCGCAGCGCCTCGAGCGTGGCGCGCACTGCCGTCGGGTGATGGGCGAAGTCGTCATAAATGAAGACGCCACCAGGCGTGCCGCGCAGCTCGAGGCGGCGCTTCACGCCGCGAAAACTGCGCAGCGGCCCTCGCAGCGCCTCGGGCGCAACCCCGGCCGCCTGGGCCGCCGCAATCGCCGCGAGCGCGTTGCGGACGTTGTGCGCGCCGGCCATGGACACGGTGAACTCCCCCAATGGCGAGCCGTGATGCACGAGGCGGAACGAGGTGCCGGATGCCGTGGCGCGCAGGTCGTCGGCGCGCCAGTCGGCGGCGTCGTTGCCGCCTCCGGCGCCGACTTCACCAAGCGCGAACGTCTCCACCCGACAGCGGGCGCGTGGCAGCAGCTCGCGCACCGCGGGCGACTCGACGCCGGCGATCAGCAGCCCGCGTCGCGGGATCAGGTCGATGAGGCGGGTGAAGGCGAGCTTCACCGAGGCGAGGTCGGGGTAGATGTCGGCGTGGTCGAATTCCACGTTGCCGAGGATTGCGACCTGCGGCCGGTAGTGCACGAACTTGGGCCGCTTGTCGAAGAAGGCGCAGTCGTACTCGTCGCCCTCGATCACGAACTCTTCGCCTTCGCCGAGCCGATAGCTGCGCGCGAAGTCGTTGGCGATGCCGCCGATCAAGAACGACGGCGCCCGCCCGGCGCGGTCGAGCGCGTGCGCCAGCAGGCTCGTGGTGGTGGTCTTGCCGTGGGTGCCGGCCACCACGACCGCACGCCGGCCGGCGGCGCCGATGAAGGCATCCCCCAGCAGCGCCGCGCCGCTCGTCATCGGCTGGCCGCGGTCGAGCACCACCTCCACCTCGGGGTTGCCGCGCGACAAGGCGTTGCCGATCACCACCAGGTCGGCGTCCCGGGGCACGTTGCCTTCGGCGTACGGCGTGCGGATCTCGATCCCCAGCTCGCGCAGCTGTGTGGACATCGGCGGATAGACGTCCTGGTCGGAGCCGGTGAGGATGTCGCCGCGTTCGCGCAGCAGGCCGGCGAGGCTCGCCATCGCCGTGCCGCAGATGGCGGCGACGTGGATCTTCACGGCGCAGCGTCCTTGAGGGTGAGGGTGACGGCCGCTTCGGTGACTGCGAACGACGCACGGCCGGAGGCTTCGCAGTAGAGCCGCGCCGCGCAGCCGAGCGGCAGGGTCAGCGCCGCGCTCGTCGTGTGGCCGGTGGCAAGCCCGACCGCCACTGGCCCTGCGAACCACGACAGCGAGTCCTCGATCACGTCCTCGAGCGTGTAGCCGGCGTCCGGCGCGGCCTGGCAGCCCGGCATCTGGCCGAAGACGACGCCGCGCACGCCCTCGAAGGCGCCGGCTTCGCGCAGTTGCAGCAGCATGCGGTCGATGCGGTACGGCGGCTCGTTCACGTCCTCGAGCAGCAATATCGTTCCCGCCGGATCGGGCTTGAGGGCCCATGGCGTGCCACAGGCCGCGGCGAGGATCGCAAGACAGCCGCCTAGCAGCCGCCCGGTGGCACTTCCTGGGCGCAGCCCGAGCAGGTCGCCGGAATCACTGCGGTACGGCTCGCCGCTGCCGAAGAGTGCGTGCTGCAGCGAGTCCCGGTGCCAGCGGTCTTTCGCGAGGTCGCCCGCGACCATCGGCCCGTACAGGCTCACGATGCCGGCGCGATTCAGCGCCAGGTGCAGCCAGGTGAGGTCGCTGCAGCCGAGCAGGATGCGCGGCGGCTCGAAGAGGCGCGGATCGAGGTGGCGCATCAGCGAGCCCGCGCCGGCGCCGCCGCGCGCAGCCACCACAGCCTTCGCCCCGGCGACACCGCCGAACGCCCGCTGCAACTCGGCGCCACGGCTTGCGATGGTGCCGGCCGTGAAGAGGTGGCGCTCGTTGCGCAGCGCGCTCTTGTCAATGCGCAGGCCGAGGGCGGTGAGCGCTGCGACACCCTGCGCCAGCAGCGTCTCGTCATAGACGCCGGAAGGCGCGCACACGACGACGGTGTCGCCTTGCTGGAGCGCCGGCGGCTTGCGCCACGCCTTCAATAGCCGCCCCGCGAAGCGATCTCCGCGGCGAGCGTGAGGCTCTCCGCGCGGCCGGCCGCGGCGCGCGCACGCGCCGGGTTAGGCTCCTCATGCGGCAGCGCGAAGCGTTCCTTGAGCGCGCGTATGCGGCGCAGCGACGCGTCGAACGGCTTCGGCGCCAGCGTTTCCGATTCGGCGGCGCGCACCAGGCCCTCGATGGCCGCCACCTGCACGTCCATGGTCGCGCACACCGGCAGCACGTCGCAGCCGGCCGCAGCCGCGGCCACCGCGGCGGTCGCCGGCTTCCAGCGCTTTGCGATCGCTTTCATCTCGAGGTCGTCGGAGACGATGACGCCCGCGTAACCCATTTCGCGGCGCAGCAGGCCGTCGATGAGCCGCGGCGACAGCGTCGCCGGCATGGTCTCGTCGTACTCGCGGACCAGCACGTGCGCCGTCATGATCGAGGCGGCCTGCGCAGCCACCATGTCGCGAAACGGCCGCAGCTCGATGTCTTCGATACGGCCGCGAGAGTGCTCGATCGACGGCAGGTCGAGGTGCGAGTCGACGTCGGTGTCGCCGTGCCCGGGAAAATGCTTCGCGCACGACGCGACCCCGCCGCCTTCGAGGCCGGCGCTGAACGCAACGCCGAGCTTCCCCACCATCTCCGGGACGTCGCCGAACGAGCGATCCCCGATGACCGGGTTTTTCTCGTTGGTGTCGACATCGACCACCGGCGCCATGTCCCAGCGGATGCCGCAGGCCCGCAGCTCCACCGCCAGCGCGGCGCCGAACTCCCGTGCCAGCCGCTCGTCGCCGATGCGGCCCAGCGCCCGCAGCGGCGGCCATTCGGTCCAGGGCGAACGCAGCCGCGCCACCCGCCCGCCCTCCTGGTCCACGGCGATCAGCAGCGGCAGGTCGGCGCCGGCGCGGCGGTTCAGGTCCTGAAGTTCGCGGCAGAGCGCAGCCAGCTGCTCGGGGGACACCACGTTGCGGGCGAACAGGATCACGTGGCCGACGCCGAACTCACGGATCAGCGTTTTGACGTCCGCCGACGGGTCGGGTCCGTGGAAGCCCACCATCACCCGCTGCCCGACGCGCCTCACCAGGTCGCGCACGTTCAGCCAGCGAGGCGGCGGCGGACGGCTTCGTTCACCTTCTTGCCGTCGGCCGGCTTGCCCGCTGCCGCGAGCGCCGCCAGCGCCGCCTTCATCACCTTGCCCATGTCTTTCGCGGTCGCCGCTCCGGTCGCGGCGAGCGCCGCCGCAACCGCGGCCTCGATCTCGGCGTCGGAGGCGCCTTCGGGCAGGTACTCGCGCAGCACCTTGACCTCGGCTTCCTCCTTTACGACGAGCTCATTGCGCGCGGCAGCGCGGAACTGCTCGGCGGAGTCCTCGCGCTGCTTGATGAGCGCCTGCAGCACCTTCTGCGCCTCGGCGTCCTCGAGCGGCGCCATCTTCTCGATCTCGCGGTTCTTGAGCGCGGCCTTCGCCATGCGCAGCACGCTGAGCCGCGCAGCGTCCTTGCTCTTCATCGCCGCCGTCAGGTCGGCGGCTACACGCTCGGTGAGGCTGATGGTGACGTTGAGGGCCATGGCGAGAGTATATCGGCCTTCAGAAGAGCTTCCTGTGCAGCTCGGGCGACGCCAGCACCACGTCGCGGACGACCTCCACCCAGGTGTCGCGCGCGCCTTGCGGCAGCACATGGTGCGCGATCTTCTTCTCGGCCAGCAGCGAGTCGACGAGCTCGTCGATCGAACGCATGAAGAACTGGTCCGTGTCGCGGAAGCCGTCGTCCCGCCCCGGCCCGGAGAGCGGCACCTTGAAGAGCAGGTCGTAGCTCTTCATCCAGTAGTCGACGAAGCGCTCGATGCCCTTCTGTCGGCCGCAGGCGAGCACCATGTAGGCGTAGTTGTCGAGCACGCTGCGGTCGCACACGACCACCTGGTGGTGCGCCGCCGAGCGGATCTCCTCGGCCACCTGGGTGGTGAGGATCCAGGTCTGCGCGTCGCGCGAAGTCTTGCGGTTGATCGGCAACGGCGAGAGCCGCGCCACTTCCTTGACGATGTCCACGTGGATGTCGCGGCGCTTCAGCAGGGCCGCGACGTCGTAGCAAAGCGTCGTCTTGCCGACGCCGTGCGAGCCGATGAACGCCAGTTTCAAGTGCGCGTCAGCTCGCGGTGTCGGCGGAGCGGGCCTTGCGGTAGAGGACGTAACAGATGAAGAGGAACGTGGCGAGCCCGAACAGCGAGCTCGCGAGCAGCGACGCCGGCAGGTGGCGGCCGAGGTTCAGCAGTTCGCCGGCGCGCTGCACCCGCGGATGGTCGAACTGCAGCAGCGCGTAGACGAGGCCCATCAGCGATCCGCCTGCGATCAGGCCGGAGCTGAAGAGCACGCCCGGGCCCGCGTCCGACTCGACGTCGCTGCCGCGCTTGCGATCGACGAGTGCCCGCACCAGGCCGCCGGCGAACACCGGCGCCGTGGATTCGAGCGGCAGGTAGACGCCGACCGCGAAAGCGAGGGACGGCACGCCGATGATCTCCATCAGCACCGAGATGAAGACGCCGATCATCACCAGCCCCCAGGGCAGCTGCCGTGTCAGGATGCCGTCGATCACCAGGCTCATGAGCCGCGCCTGCGGCGCCGGCGCCTTCTGCGAGCCAATGCCCTCGACCACCTGGTAGTGCACCGCGCCTTCTGCGTCGGCCAGGTACTTGCCGTTCGGCACGCCGGGAATGCCGCCCACCGCGCGGCGGAAATAGGATCGGCCGTCGGGGCCGGCTTCGCGCGCGGCACCGGGATCGGGCGGCAGGCGGAAGTCGAATTGCGCCGGCACGGTGCGCGACAGCGCCCGGTTCATCAGCATCACCGTGCCGCCGATGAAGAAGACGCAGGTGACGACGCCGACGACGAGGGCAACCTGTTGCTTCCACGGCGTCGCGCCCACCAGGTAGCCCGCCTTCAGGTCCTGGCTGGTGGTGCCGGCGTTGCTCGAGGCGATGCAGACGACGGCGCCGATCGCGAGCGCCGCCGCCGTCTCCTGGTGGCCGGTGCGGCCGAGCAGCACGAAGATGACGCAGGTGCCCATGAGCGTTGCGATCGCCATGCCGCTGATCGGGCAGTTGGACGAGCCGACCTCGCCGGTGATGCGCGAGGCGACCACGGAGAAGAAGAAGCCGAACAGCACGATCAGCACCGCGGACAGCAAGCCGACATTGAGCTGCGGCACCAGCGTCATGACGAGCGCCAGCGCCGCGGAGCCGACCAGCACCACCGAGATCGGGATGTCGCGCTCGGTGCGCTTGCCACCGGCCTTGAAGAAGCCGGAAGACTTGCGCAGGTCGGCGAACGAGGCGCGGAACGAGTCGATGATGGTGGGCAGCGCCTTGGCGAGCCCGATGATGCCGCCCGCCGCCACCGCGCCCGCGCCGATGTAGCGGATGTAGTAGTTCCAGATGTCGTCGGCGCTCATCGCGCCGATCAGGATCGGCGCCGGGTAGAGGACCGCGGCGCGGCCCTCGCCGAACAGCGCTATCGCCGGAATCAGCACCAGCGAGGCGAGGGCGCCGCCGCCCACCATCAGCGCCGACGAGCGGTAGCCAATGACATAGCCGACGCCGAGGAGCGCCGGATCGGTATCGAGGCGCACGCGGGCGGTGCGGTGGTAGAAGTTCAGGACGCGCTCGGGGTACTCGTTCCAGAGCCCGAGCACCACGTTCATCAGCTTGTAGGCGGCGCCGAAGAAGAGGCCCGAGAAAACCAGTTCCGCCTGCCGCCCGCCCTTCTCGCCGGAGATCAGGACCTCGCCGCAGGCGGTGCCCTCGGGGTAGGTGAGCGTGCCGTGCTCCTTGACGATGAGGTAGCGGCGCAGCGGGATCATCATCAGGATACCGAGCAGGCCGCCGATGAGCGCCAGCACAGTGGTGCGAGTCCAGTCGAGCTCGAAGCCGAGGAAGATGAGCGCGGGTATCGAGAAGATCACGCCGCCCGCGATCGACTCGCCGGCCGAGCCCGCGGTCTGCACGATGTTGTTCTCGAGGATCGAAGCCTGCGAACCGAGCCACTTCGAGGCCCAGCGGAAGATGGTGATCGACAGGACCGCAACCGGGATGGAAGCCGAAACCGTGAGCCCCACCTTCAGGCCGAGGTAGGTCGAGGAGAAGCCGAAGACGATGCCGAGGACCGAGCCGAGGATGAGGGCGCGGATGGTGAGCTCCGGCAGGTCGAGCTCGTCGGGCACGTACGGCTTGAAACTCGACGCAGCCACAATCACCTCCGGGGGCGGTCGGGGGATTCTATAATCCGCTTTGCAGTGACCGAGGTGCTCCAGCCGTACGACAAGCTGTTTCCGCTCGTGGTCCTTGGCAAGGTCCTCGAGGTTCCGGAGAACAACCTCCTCCTGCGCCAGCTGCAGTTCGTCGCTCCCGAGGTGGGCTACGGCCGCTACTGCTGGAACGGCGAGTGCCGGTACTGCGAGGTCCGCTACCGTCTCGGTGACGGGCCCGAATTCGCAGGCCTCGCCTGCCGCATGAAGGGCGCCCCGGGGATGGTTCTCACGAAGCTCGCCGCTGAGATTCGAGTCAACATTCGCCCGGTCCTCGACCAAGCAGAGGCAGTTAAATAACTGATCAGTAGACATTTGTGCGTCTTTTGAGATTTATGCGCCATCTATGAGTGTCTAAGACTCATGTTTCTTGCTTGACATTCGCTAATCCTGGCCTATATTTGCTGTCGACGCTCCGGCCCGCCGGGGCAAAATCCTGAGTGAAGGGACACCCACAGATATGAGCAAAGTAGTCGGCATCGACCTCGGCACGACGAACTCGGTCGTCGCCATCCTCGAAGGCAGCGAGCCGAAAGTCATCGCGAACGCCGAAGGCGGGCGCACGACTCCCTCGGTCGTCGCATTCAGCAAGGACGGCGAGCGCCTGGTTGGCCAGGTGGCGAAGCGCCAGGCGGTCACGAACCCCGAGAACACCGTCTACTCGATCAAGCGGTTCATGGGGCGGCGCTTCGACGAAGTCTCCGAAGAGATGAAGATGGTGCCGTTCAAGGTGGTTGCCGGCGACAACGGCGACGCCCGCGTCAGCATCCAGGGCAAGCCCTACTCCCCGCCCGAGATCTCCGCAATGATCCTGCAGAAGCTGAAGCAGTCCGCGGAAGACTTCCTCGGCGAGAAGGTGACGAAGGCCGTCATCACGGTGCCGGCGTACTTCAACGACGCGCAGCGCCAGGCCACCAAGGACGCAGGCAAGATCGCCGGGCTCGAAGTGCTGCGCATCGTCAACGAGCCGACGGCAGCGGCGCTCGCCTACGGTCTCGACAAGAAGAAGGACGAGACGATCGTCGTCTACGACTTCGGCGGCGGCACCTTCGACATCTCGGTGCTCGAGGTCGGCGAGGGCGTTGTCGAGGTGAAGGCGACGAACGGCGACACCCACCTGGGTGGTGACAACTTCGACCAGCGGATCATCGACTGGATCATCGCCGAGTTCAAGAAAGACCAGGGCATCGACCTCAGCAAGGACAAGATGGCGCTGCAGCGGCTCAAGCAGGAAGGCGAGAAGGCCAAGTGCGAGCTCAGCACCACCACTGAAACCGAGATCAACCTGCCGTTCATCACCGCCGACGCTTCCGGGCCGAAGCACCTGGCCCTCAAGCTGACGCGGGCGAAGCTCGAGCAGCTCACCGAAGACCTCATCGAGCGCTCGATGGTGCCGCTGCGCCAGTGCATCAAGGACGCCGGCACCGAAGCGAAGGACATCCACGAGGTGGTGCTGGTCGGCGGCATGACGCGCATGCCCCGCATCCAGGCGATGGTGAAGGAGTTCTTCGGCAAGGAGCCGCACAAGGGCGTCAACCCCGACGAGGTCGTGGCCGTGGGCGCGGCCATCCAGGCCGGCGTGCTGACCGGCGACGTCAAGAACCTGCTGCTGCTCGACGTCACGCCGTTGTCCCTCGGCGTCGAGACGCTCGGCGGTGTCATGACGAAGCTGATCGAGCGCAACACCACCATCCCGACCAAGAAGACCGAGACCTTCTCGACGGCGGCCGACAGCCAGCCGTCGGTGGAGATCCACGTCCTGCAGGGCGAGCGCGAAATCGCAGCCGCGAACCGCACGCTCGGCAAGTTCCAGCTCACCGGGATTCCGCCGGCGCCGCGCGGCGTGCCGCAGGTCGAGGTCACCTTCGACATCGACGCGAACGGCATCCTCAACGTCTCCGCGAAGGACCGCGCAACGGGCAAGAGCCAGGCGATCACCATCACCTCCTCCTCGGGCCTGGCCAAGGACGAAGTCGAGAAGATGGTCAAGGACGCGGCGGCGCACTCGGACGAGGACAAGAAGAAGCGCGAGCTGGTCGAGGCCCGCAACCAGGCCGACTCGATGGCCTACCAGGTCGAGAAGCTCGTGAAGGACAACAAGGAGAAGATCGGCGAGGCCGAGGCGAAGGAAGCCGAAGAGGCCGTGGCCGAAGCCCGCAAGGTCCTGGACGGCGACGACGCGGCCGCCATCAAGGCGGCGAACGAGAACCTCACGCGCCTCAGCCACAAGATCGCCGAGAGCCTCTACAAGGCAGGCGCGGCTCCGGCCGGCGCCTCGGCCGAAGGCGCCGCTCCCGGCCCCGAAGGGGCTGCCGGCAGCGGCGGCGCGGCGAACCAGGGCGGCGACGTGGTCGACGCCGAGTACACGGTCAAGGACTGAGAAAGAGGGAAAGGAGCCAATGAAAATGGCAATCGTTCGTTTCGATCCGTTCAGGGACATGCTGACGCTGCAGGAGCGAATGAACCGGCTCTTCGACGAATCGGTTCGCACCATCGGCCGCCCCGGCGCCGAGGAGGATTGGAGCATGGGCGCGTGGTCTCCCGCGGTCGACATCTACGAGCAGAACGGCAGCATCGTGCTGAAGGCCGAACTGCCTGGCGTCGAGCCGAAGGACGTGGACGTGCGCGTCGAGAACAACGTGCTCACGCTGCGCGGCGAGCGCAAGCTCGAGGGCGAAGTGAAGCGCGAGAGCTATCACCGCATCGAGCGTTCCTACGGCGGCTTCACGCGCGCCTTCACCCTGCCGGCGGCGGTAGACACCGACAAGATCAAGGCGGAGTACAAGGACGGCGTGCTGCGCATGACGCTGCCCAAGCGCGACGAAGCCAAGCCGAAGCAGATCGCGATCGACGTGGCGCGCGGCTGACGATGCGCCTGGCGGCCGGCACGGCGCTGCAAAATGCTCCTTCGTACGCGGCATTGACGCAGCCTGCCGGCGCCAGCGCTTCCCGAAAGAGGACAGCCGCCGAACCGGAACAGCACCATCCCC
Organism: uncultured Acidobacteriota bacterium; assembly: GCA_963720545.1. Classification (GTDB taxonomy): domain Bacteria; phylum Acidobacteriota; class Vicinamibacteria; order Fen-336; family Fen-336; genus MFD01916-c6. The sequence continues at coordinate 611,762 of OY970399.1, forward strand.
GATTGGCGGCGCCGATTCGGGGGCTTGGTTCGTTCGCCAAGCTACTGACAGCCAGGCACTTAGCGCGGCGGACACCTTTTGACAACGGCTTGCCGCAAGTCACAACCGGTATTCGTAACAACGACGTCTAATTCGTTCGACGAGCGCAACCGATCGGTCCCTGGAACACGGTTTGCACGCATGGCAGGCACGATGCTTCCGGGACAGAAGGCTGGCACAGGCAGATGAGCTGGGTGACATCGAAAGAGGGTTCGAGAATGAACATGGGCAGCCGCACACTTGCGTCGTTCCTGGCCGTCGCGGCAGCGGCGACCGGACTCGGCGCGCTGGTGCAGTCCCGTGCCCAGGCCGGCAGCCCTGCGGCCGCCTCCCCTGCTTCGGCCGCCGCTGCCGGCGCGCCCGCGGCCGGCAGCGCGCCGCTCACTTTCGACACCTTCCGCATCATCGCCCGTGAGCGCAACGCCGGTGTCGTCAACATCAGCACCCGCAAGACCGTGCGCGCGCCGCGGGTGCAGTCGCCGTTCGACTTCTTCGGCGACGACTTCTTCAACCAGCGCCGCCGCCAGCAGCCGCGGCAGGACAACGACCGCCGCCAGCAGGACGACGACGGCGGACGGTCGTTCTCCGCCAGCAACCTCGGCTCGGGCTTCGTCATCGACAACCAGGGCTTCATCCTCACCAACCGCCACGTCATCGACGACGTGGACGACATCACGGTCAACCTGGCGAACGGCCACGAGTACCCCGCGAAGCTCATCGGCAAGGACTCGCGCACCGACGTGGCGCTCATCAAGATCGAGCCCAAGGAGCCGCTCACGGCACTCGAGCTCGGCGACTCGGAGCAGGCCGAGGTCGGCGAGTGGGTGATGGCGATCGGGCAGCCGTTCGGCCTCGGCAACACCGTCACGGTCGGCGTCGTTTCCTTCAAGGGACGCGACATCACCGTCGGCGACCGCAACACCAGCGTCGCCACCATCCAGACGGACGCCGCGATCAATCCCGGCAATTCCGGCGGTCCGCTCCTCAACACCCGCGGCCAGGTCATCGGCATCAACACCATGATCGCGACCGGCGGCGGCCAGCAGAATGCCGGGGTCGGCTTCGCCGTGGCGATCAACGCCGCGAAGCAGATCCTGCCGCAGCTGCGCGAGAAGGGTCGCGTCATCCGCGGCTGGATGGGCGTTTCGGTGCGCAGCCTCGACGACGACCTGGCGGCGACCTACGGCTTGAAGGAGGCGGGCGGCGCGCTCGTCAGCGACGTCACCGCCGGCAGCCCGGCCGAGAAGGCCGGTTTCCAGCCCGAGGACGTGGTGGTCGAAGCCGATGGCCGTCCGGTGAAGACGAGCGGCGAGCTCACCAACTACGTCGCGAGCCTGGCGCCCGGCACCGCCGTCAAGGTGAAGGTGCTGCGCGGCAACGCCACCAACATCAAGAACCTGACCGTGACGCTCGGGACGTTCCCCGAGGAAGCGGCGCCTGCCGAGACCGACAACGACTCCAAGGCATCGCTCGGCATGCGGCTGCGCGACATCACGCCGGCGATGGCCGACCAGAACGAGGTGCCGCGCGGCACCAAGGGCGTGCTGGTCAGCGACGTGGAGCCGGGCGGCGCGGCGGAGCGCGCCGGGATCGCGGCCGACGACATCCTGGTGAGCGTCAACGGCGTTTCGATCGAGACCGTGGCGCAGTTCCAGGCCGAGGTGGCGAAGGCCAAGTCCGCAGGCATCGCCCGGGTGAGGGTCAAGCGCGGGCAGCAGTACTTCATTGCCGCATTGAGGGTTTCATAAGCGCCGTTACGCAGCCGTCCGTCGAGTCTTCATAGGCCGTTTGGTTGAAGGAGGAACACATCATGCAGCGCGCACGCATCAAGTCCGCCGACCGGGAGCGCCGGAACACCCTCCGCAAGATGCTCGAGGATCGCAGGAACGAGATCCACGCCAAGCTCCGCTCGATCCGCGACACCCAGACCGAGGAAGCCGCCGAAGTCCGCGACACCGAGGAACAGAGCGTCGACGACTTCGTGCAGGACGTCGACTTCGCCCTCATGGAGATGAAGTCGGAGACCCTGCACCGCATCGACGAAGCGCTGCGGCGCGTCGACGCCGGCCTGTACGGCGTTTGCGACGACTGCGGCAACGAGATCGCCGAGGCGCGGCTCAAGGCAGTGCCGTTCGCGACACTGTGCGTGCGCTGCCAGGAAGACGAGGAATCGACGGCCGCAGTGCAGCGCGAGTTGCGCACCCGCGTCGAGCGGGAGGAGCTGACCCTGGCAGCGCGCTAGATCCGACACGGTCTTTCGCTCCGGTTCCAGCCGCCCTGCCGTCAAGCCGCACTTTTTTCGGAGATTGAGATTGACCGACGAGATCAAGGACGAGTTGTCGGGCGAGCCCATCGCCCCTGAAGAAATGGAAGCGCGCGAGCTGCCCGCCGAAATCGGGCTGCTGCCGCTGCGCGACACCATACTGTTCCCGCACGCGGTGCTGCCGCTGGCAGTGGCGCGGGAGAGTTCTGTCGCGCTCGTGAACGAGGCCGGCAAGGAACGCAAGGTCATCGGCGTGGTCACGCAGAGAGACCCCGCCGTGGACGACCCCGTCGAGACCGACCTGCACCGCATCGGCACGCTCACCCACATCCACAAGCTGTTCAAGTTCCCCGATGGCTCGCTGCGGCTGGTGGTGCAGGGCATCGACCGCTTCCGCATCACGCGCGTGACGCAGTACCGCCCCTACATCAAGGCGATCATCGAGCCGGTGGTCGAAAGCATTCCGGCCGACAAGGAAGTGGAAGTGCGCGCGCTCGCGCAGAACACGCAAGGCCTTTTCCAGCGCGTGGTGTCGCTGTCGCCGACGCTCTCCGAGGAGCTGTCGAACGTGAGCGGCAACATCCAGGAGCCGGGCCGCCTCGCCGACTTCATCACCGGCAGCCTGCAGACGCTCAACACCATGCAGAAGCAGGAAATCCTCGAAGTGCTCGACATCGGCGAGCGGCTTCGCCAGGTGAACAAGACCCTGCTGCGCGACCTCGAGGTGCTCGAGGTGGGCAGCAAGATCCAGAACCAGGTCAAGAACGAGCTGCAGAAGAGCCAGCGCGAGTACTACCTGCGCGAGCAGATCAAGGCGATTCAGAAGGAGCTGGGCGAGGGCGACGACCAGCAGCGCGAGACGACCGAGCTGCGCGACAAGATCGAAGCCGCGGGCATGCCCGAGGACGTCAAGAAGGAGGCGCTTCGCGAACTCGACCGCCTCGGCAAGATGCAGCCGGCCGCAGCCGAGTACACGGTGACGCGCACCTACATCGACTGGCTGGTGGCGCTGCCCTGGAACAAGCGCACCGAGGCGGAGATCGACCTCGTCAAGGCGCGCGAGGTGCTGGACAACGACCACTACGACCTCGAGAAGGTGAAGGACCGCATCCTCGAGTACCTCGCGGTGCGCAAGATGAAGCCGGACATCAAGGGCCCGATCCTCTGCTTCGTGGGGCCTCCCGGCGTCGGCAAGACCAGCCTCGGCCGCTCGATCGCGGCGTCGATGGGCCGCAAGTTCCACCGCATCAGCCTCGGCGGCATGCGCGACGAGGCCGAAATCCGCGGCCACCGCCGCACCTACATCGGCGCGCTGCCCGGCCAGATCGTCCAGGGCCTGCGCCGCGCCGACACCAGGAACCCGGTGTTCATGCTCGACGAGGTGGACAAGCTCGGCATGGACTTCCGCGGCGACCCGGCCTCGGCGCTCCTCGAGGTGCTCGATCCCGAACAGAACAACACCTTCAAGGATCACTACATCGACCTGCCGTTCGACCTCTCGGAAGTGCTCTTCATCTGCACCGCGAACATCCTCGACACGGTGCCACCGGCCCTTCGCGACCGCATGGAGGTGATCCGGCTCGCGGGCTACACCGAGGAAGAGAAGCTGCACATCGCGCGGCGCCACATCCTGCCGCGGCAGTTCGAAAATCACGGCGTCAGTCCCGAAAGCGTCGCGTTCGGCGACGAAGCGCTCACCAAGCTGATCCGCGAGTACACCCGCGAGGCCGGCCTGCGCAACGTCGAGCGCGAGGTGGCGAGCATCATCCGCAAGATCGCGCGCAAGCGCGCCGAGGGGCTGCAGGACACGATCGTCGTGACCCCGGAGCGCGTCGAGGAGTTCCTGGGCGCGCCCTACTTCATGCGCGAGGAGATGGAAGAACGCACCACCATCCCCGGCGTCTCCACCGGCCTCTCATGGACGGCCGCCGGCGGCGAGGTGCTCTACATCGAGGCGACGCAGATGTCGGGCAAGAAGGGGCTCACCATCACCGGCCAGCTCGGCGACGTGATGAAGGAGAGCGCGCAGGCGGCGCTCTCGTGGGTCCGCGCGCACGCGCGCCAGCTGGGCGTCGAGGACTCGTTCTTCGAGCGGGTCGACCTGCACCTGCACGTCCCCGAAGGCGCCATCCCCAAGGACGGCCCGTCGGCTGGCGTCACCATGGTCACCGCGCTCACTTCCCTGCTCACCGGCCGTGCGGTCCGTCCGCGGATCGCGATGACCGGCGAGATGACGCTCTCCGGGCGGGTGCTGCCCGTGGGCGGCATCAAGGAGAAGGTGCTCGCCGCGCACCGGCTCGGCGTGAAGGAGATCATCCTGCCGCGGCGCAACCAGAAGCAGGTGAAGGAGGACATCCCGGAAAACATCCGGGTCGACCTCAAGATCCACCTGGTCTCAACGCTCGAAGAGGTCCTCGACCTGGCGCTGACCCCGGGCGATCCCCGGGACATCGTCAGCCAGGAGAACCAGTGGAGCCTGCTGCGCCTGTCGCACTGAGCGCACGGCTGTCCCACACGAGCAGCACCGCAAGCGCGGCGATCCACACCAGCGTCGGCACCGTCCAGGCGGCGGTGCCGGCAAGCGCCGGCAGGTAGTCCCCGAGCGCGAGCCTGCCGCCCAGGGCCTCCCAGAACCGCGCCGGTCGATCGGCGCGGTTCAGCAGCAGGCGGCCCGACGGATGCCAGGTGGCGAACACGATCACCAGCGTCTGCGCCGCCGTCAGCAGGGTGAGCACGCGCGCCAGGCGCACGGGCGGTCCCTCGCGGCGCAGTCCGGCGAGGATCGCGAAGAGCGGCAGCGCCGGCACCAGCAGGCGCGCCGGCGGACACATGCCGCCCCACCACTGCCGCCAGAGGAGCGCCGGCACGACGATGGCGGCGCCGAGTGCAAGCGCGGCGCGCAGCGCCTCAGACGTCGGGCGGCGCGGCAGCCGCCACAGCGCCGCCAGCGCGCAGATGAGCGTGGGCGCGTACGGCAGCAGGCCGTACGAGCGGTCCACGAGCAGGCCGACGAGGCTGCGCAGCGGGCTGCCGGTGAACAGCGCTCCGCTGGCCCCGCCGTAGATGCCGAACACCGGCGCGAAGCCGCCGAACACGTGCTGCAGGTAACCCAGAAACGCGGCCGCCATCGCGAGCGCGACCGCCGCGAACACGGCGCGCGCCGCGCCGCGCAGCCGCCATAATGCGACTGCGGCGATGACGGCGGCCGCGGGCAGCATCTTCACGTGCAGCCAGGGCAGCGCCGCCGCCAGCAGCGCCGCCAGCGCCGCCTGGGCCGTGCCGCGGCTCTGCCAGGCGAGGCGCAGCGCCCACCACGCGCAAAGCGCCGACGGCACCTCCGTGTAGACGTGGAACGAATAGAAGAAGACGGGCGAGATCATGAGCAGCAGGCCGGCCCACAAGGCGGTGTCGTCGCGGCCCGGTGAAACGAGCCGCGCCCAGCGCATCGTCTCGGCGACCAGGAGCGCCGCCAGCAGCGACAGCACCAGCACCGCGCCGGGACGGCCCAGCAGGCCGACCGCGGGCGCCAGCAGGAACGGCAGGCCGGCGCCGTGCGCCGGATAGGGGCGGCCGTCGCGCCGCGGCCAGCCGTAATGCGGCGCGAGCGCCGGGACGTAGCCGCGAAAGTCCGCGCGCTCGACGTTGTCGCGCAGGTCGAGGTCGCCCTCGCGCCACAGGCTCTGCGCCATCAGCAGGTAGTGGGGCTCGTCGCCCGACGCCTGCAGGCCGTGCACGTAATAGAGGCCCGCGGCGCAGAACAGGAGAAACGCCGCCGCTGCCGCCTTCCACGCGCTCACGCCCCGCCATGCTACCAAAGCGAATTTGACGACGAGCGACGATGTCGTTGATGATCATGCGCACCCCGATGAATTGCCACGTGTGTCAGGAGGCCGTCGCGGCCGACGCGCCTCGCTGCCCTTCGTGTGGCGCGAACATGGCCCTCGGCGTGCTCGAGGTGGTGCGCGGCAACCTCTCCGACCGCATCCACTTCCTGAAGGCACGCGAATACCGCGTCGGCCGCTCGCACCGCAACGACATCGTGCTGGCTGAGCCGTCGATCTCCAAGGACCACGCGCGCATCTGGTATACGGAGGGCGCCTTCCACATCGAGGACTGCGGCAGCCGCCACGGCATCCACGTGAACGCGGTCAAGGCCGAGGCCGCCGAGCTGACCCACGGCTCGACCATCCAGCTCGGCAACATCACGCTGCGCTTCGCCCTGCTCGGCGACGAGACCACCGCGCGCATCGCCGAGTTTCCCTGGATCGAGCAGCAGCAGCTGCTGTTGTCGCTGATCCAGCCGCTCAACTCGAGCCTGGTGCTGAGCGACGTGCTCGAGCAGGTGCTCGACGCGGTCATGCGCATCACCAAGGCGGAGCGCGGCTACATCCTGCTCTACGACGACTCGCCGGAGGCGTCGCGCTACGCGAGCGTCGGCGGCCTGCGGCTACGCGTCGGCCGCCAGGAAGAGGGCATGGAGCTGACGCAGGTCGAGGGCATCTCGGTCTCCTCCATCAAGCGCGCGCTCGAGACCGGCACCACCGTCGCCACCGGCAACGCCTTCCTCGACCCGCAGTTCGACGCCTCGGAGAGCATCCGCAAGATGGACCTGCGGACCATCGTCTGCATCCCGCTCGGCACCCCGCACCGCTCGGACGACCTCTCCGACGACGTGCTGATGCACCAGGGCGTCATCTACGTCGACAACCACGTCACCTCGGCGCCGTTCAGCGCCGACAGCCTGCGTGCCGCCGAGGCGCTGGCGCGCCACGCCGCCATGGCGATCGACAACGCGCGGCTGTTCGAGGCGGAGCAGCGCACCATCCAGCACCTGCGCATCACCCAGAACCAGCTGCTGCAGTCGGAGAAGCTCGCGACCATCGGCAAGATGTCGGCCGGCATCGCGCACGAGCTCAACACCCCGCTCGCCTACATCCTCGGCAACCTCGAGCTGCTGCAACTGCAGAACCTCACCGAGCAGCAGGGCGAGATGGTGAAGGCCGTGCAGCAGGGCGCCGAGCGCATCCGCGAGATGGCGCAACGGCTGCTCGACTTCTCGCGCCCCTCGCAGGATGCGCCGGCCGACGCCGACCCCAACCGCCTGCTGGAGCGGGCGCTCGAGCTTTGTTACTACCAGATCCGCCGCGGCGGCATCCAGCTGCGCAAGGACCTCGGCGCCGCGCTGCCGCCGATCAAGGCGGTTGCGAACCAGCTGGAGATGGCGTTCACCAACCTCATCATCAACGCGGTGCAGGCGATGCCGAACGGCGGCAGCCTCACGGTCTCCTCCATGCTCGAAGGCGGCAGCGTGCGGCTCGCGTTCACCGACACCGGCGTCGGCATCCCGGAGAAGATCCGCCCGACGCTGTTCGAGCCGTTCGTCACCACCAAACCCGCCGGCAAGGGCACCGGCCTGGGGCTCTCGACCGTGCTCATGATCATCGAGAGCCACAAGGGCCGCATCGACTTCACCACCGAATCCGGCGTCGGCACCACCTTCAACGTGTTCCTGCCAGTTGAGGCGGCGGCGAGCTAGGCACAGCCGGCGCGGCGTGGCTCGCCAGCCTGCCCGCGTTGCGCGGCCGCCACAGCGAGACGTACGCTGCGCCGCAAGTCGTTGATCCGCATGTCGCGCGTCCTGGCACGGCACTCGCAACAGGAAGCGGCACGATGGCCACCCAGACACTGCCGTTCCTGCGCCGCCCGATGGTGCGCGTCAGCCTGTTCGGCTACGCGCTGAAGACGCTCCTGGTCGGCGCGGCATGGCTGGTCGCACCGGAGTGGACCGAAGCGGCGTTCGCGTCGCTGTGGGCGCTCGTCGGCAGCGCTATTCGCTGACCACGATCTGGCCGGACTCGGCAGTCCCTGGATCGACACAGCAGCCAAACGGGTAGGTCCCCGCCGCCTCGAAGCTGACCTCGACGTTCACCGCCTTGCCGGGGCGCAGCCGCTTCTCGATGGCCGCGGTGGGCAGCGAGAAGCAGTGTTCGCCGCTGGTGGCGAGCACGGTGATGCGCAGCAGCTCGCCGACGCGCGCACGCAGCGTCGCGGGCTCGAAGCCGGCGGCGCCGAGCGTGAGGCGGCGCGCACCGGAGCGCACCGCGGGCTGGGCGAGCGCCGGCGGCGTACAGCACGCCGCCAGCAGGAGCGCGGCGAACGCACGGGCCAGGCAGGCCCGGCGCCCGCGGATCAATGACGGGGCGGCCGCCGGTCGCGCCCCCGGTCGCGGTCGCCGCCGCGGCCCCGGTCGCGATCCCCGCCGTCGCGGCGCGGGCGGTCGGAAGACGGCGGACGCGGCTCGCTCGGTTCGAGCGTGATGCCCTGCGCCTCGGCCAGCAGCGCGCGGCGCGACAGCCGGATCTTGCCCGACGGGTCGATGCTCAGGACCTTGACCAGGATCTGGTCGCCTTCCTTGACCTCGTCGCGGACGTCGTTCACGCGGTGCAGCGCCACTTCGGAAACGTGCAGCAGCCCGTCGGTGCCGGGCAGGATCTCGACGAACGCGCCGAAATCGGTGATGCGCACGACCTTGCCGAGGTACGTCTTGTTGATCTCGGGCGTGGCGGTCAGCTCCTCGATGATGGCGATCGCCTTGCGCGCCGCCGCCTCGTCCACCGAGGCAATCGAGACGCGGCCGTCGTCCTCGATGTCGATCTTGCAGCCGGTGCGCTCGACGATCGAGCGGATCATCTTGCCGCCGGGCCCGATGACGTCGCGGATCTTGTCGACCGGGATGCGGATGGTGAGGATGCGCGGCGCGTAAGCGCTGATGGCGGCGCGCGGCGCCGACAGAGCCTCGGCCATCTTGTCGAGGATGTGCAGGCGGCCAACGCGCGCCTGCTCGAGCGCCCGCGCCATGATCTCGGGCGTGATGCCGCCGATCTTGATGTCCATCTGCAGGGCGGTGATGCCCTCGCGGGTGCCGGCGACCTTGAAGTCCATGTCGCCGTAGTGGTCTTCCTCGCCGGCGATGTCGCTGAGCACGGCATAGCGCTCGCCTTCCTTGACGAGGCCCATGGCGACGCCGGCCACCGGGCTCTTCAGGGGCACGCCGGCGTCGAGCAGGGCGAGCGTGCCGCCGCAGATCGAGGCCATCGACGAGGAGCCGTTCGATTCGAGGATGTCGGACACGATGCGCACCGCGTATGGGAACTCTTCCTCGTTCGGCAGCATCTCGCGCAGGGCGCGCTCGGCAAGCGCGCCGTGGCCGATCTCGCGGCGGCCGGGGCCGCGCAGGAACTTGACCTCGCCCACCGAGAACGGCGGGAAGTTGTAGTGCAGCATGAAGCGCTTCTTCGACTCCGGCTCCTGCACGGTGTCGATGATCTGCACGTCCTCGGAGGTGCCGAGGGTGACCGTGACCAGAGCCTGGGTCTCGCCGCGGGTGAAGAGCGCCGAGCCGTGGGTACGCGGCAGCACCGACACTTCCGAGGTGATGTTGCGGATCTCGTCGAAGCGCCGGCCGTCGAGCCGGCGGTTGTTGCTGAGGATCTCGTGGCGCAGGATCTTCTCGCGCAGGCCGTCGACGATCGCCGGCAGCGCCGTCTTCTTGGCGGCCTGGTCCTCGGGGATCGAGGCGGCGTAGGCGTCCTTGATCGCCTTGACGCGCGCGTACGACTCGAGCTTGCCGGGCGTGCGCAGCGCATCGAGGTAGGGTTGAGCCAGCGCCGACTCGACCTCGCCGACCAGTGCGGGATCGATCTCCGGCTTGGCGAAGGGGCGCTTGGGCTTGCCCACCGCCGCGCGCAGCTGCTTCTGCAGGCCGACCAGCTGCTTGATGACCGCGTGACCGGCGCTGAGTGCCGCAACCATGTCCGCTTCGCTCAGCTCCTGGGCGCCCGACTCAACCATGACGATCGCGTCCTCGGTGCCCGCGACCAGCAGGTTGAGGCGGCTCTTGCCGCGGGTCTCGGCGGTTGTCGGGTTCACGACCGGGGCGCCGTCCCAGAAGCCGACGCGCACCGCGGCGATCGGGCTGTCGAACGGGATGTCCGAAATGTACAGCGCCGTCGAGGCGCCGGTGATCGCCAGGGTGTCGGCGTCGTTCTCGAGGTCGGCGGAGAGCAGCATGCCGACGACCTGCGTCTCGCAGCGGTAGCCGTCCGGGAACAGCGGGCGCAGCGGGCGGTCGATCATGCGCGAGGTCAGCACTTCCTTCTCGTTCGGCCGGCCCTCCCGCTTGAAGAAGCCGCCGGGGATCTTGCCGGCCGCATAGTTGTTCTCGCGGTAGTCGACGGTCAGCGGCAGGAAGTCGACGCCCGGGCGCGGCTCCTTCTGGCCGCAGGCGGTGGCGAGCACCACCGTGTCGCCGAAGCGGATGATGACGGCACCGTCGGCCTGTTTCGCCATGCGACCTGTCTCGATCGACAGGGTCGAGCGGCCCATCGACAACTGCACGCGCTCCATGTTGGTCTCCAATTCAGTTTCGCTTCAAAGCGTGAACGCACCCGGGCGAGCGTTTTGGTCGACTGGCGCCCGGCAAAGAGGCGTCCCGCGCGGCGGGACGCGTGAGAGCTACTTGCGCAGGCCCAGTCGGTCGATCAGGCCGCGGTAGCGCTTCAGGTCGGTGCGTCGGAGGTAATCGAGGAGGCGGCGGCGCTGGCCGACGAGCATCAGGAGCCCGCGGCGCGAATGATGATCCTTGGCGTGCGACTTGAAATGCTGCGTGAGCTGGCTGATCCGCTCGCTCAAGAGGGCCACCTGGACCTCGGGCGACCCGGTGTCGCCTTCGTGGGTCTTGTAACCCGTAATCACCGTCGTCTTCTGAACCTTACTGAGAGCCACCCGCTAATCCTCCCTACGGTCTCGCGCGCTTTGTCGCTTTTTTGGTCGCTTTTATCGCTTTTTCGAACGGGTGAGTTTATCATGCGCCTCGCCTGACGGGCAAAGGGCAATTGCCGGAGGATGAGGGACTTACCCTCCATCGCTTCTCCGCAGCGCCGCTGCCCCGAAAAGCTCCAGTCCCTACCGGGGCAAAGGGCACCTCGCGGAAAGACCGCGGTCGCGAATCTCTCAGGAGGCGTGAAAATGCGCTCGATTCTTCGATTTGCGCCACTCGCCGCGTGGCTGCTGGCGGCGCCCGCCGCCCTCGCCCAGACAAACGACGCGTTCTTCTCCTCGTGGCACCCGGGCCTCGACCAGGGCGCGCCGCGCGCCGCCGGCATGGCGGGTGCGTTCGTTGCCGTAGCCGACGACTCGTCGGCGGTTGCGATCAACCCGGCCGGGATCGCTTCGCTCGCCAAGTCCGAAGTGCAGGCGTCACTGCTGGCGCGCGGCGCCTCGGACGCGGCCACTGGCCTGCGCGCCCGCACCTCTCTCGGCTACGTGGGCGGCGCCGGGCTCATCAGCCGCCATTGGGCGATCGGCGGCTTCGTCTCGGTGCCGCACGACCGCCACACCGGCCTGGACGGTACCAGCTTCCTCGACAGCACCATCACCGACGGCGGTGTGGCGCTCGCCTGGCAGCCCGACCCACGCCTCAGCCTCGGTGCGCGCCTCAATGCCACTCACCTGCGCCTGCAGGCCGCCGTGCGCACAGGCACCGGCGTGGACGAACGCTTCGTGGGCATGGCCGCCGGCGCCACGCGCATCACCGGCGACGCGGGACTGCTGTTCGCTGCGTCCGATGCGCTGCGCATCGGGCTCGTCTACCGCCGCGGCGCCACCTGGCAGGTGACGCGCGTCGCGCGCGACGTCGCCCACGACGTCGTCCTCGATGACGCGCAGTTCGAGCTGCGCGCGCCGAGCTCGGTGAGCGGCGGCTTTGCACTGCGCGTGAACGAGCACCTGCTGCTCTCGGCGCAGGGCGACCTGCTGCTGCTGGACACCTCGAACGATGCGCTTGCGATCGTCGGCGGCTCGTTCCAGCCCGCCGACTACACCCGCGACAACGCGCTCGACGGCCGCGCCGGCGCCGAGGTCTCGATGAACCTCGGCGCGTTGAGCCTGCAGCTGCGCAGCGGCGTGGCGCGCGAAACCCGCGCCACCTTCGGCTACAGCGGCAGCGACACGGCGGAAGCGACGCTCTTCAGCGGGCAAGTGGCATCGACCTACGGCACCGCGGGCGTCTCGCTGGTGGCGGCGCCAGGCGCCGGCGCCGAGTTCGGCGCGCATGCTTCCGCCGCCTTCGGCGCGGAGCGCACCGTGTTCGCCGCCGGGGTCAGCCTGCGCTTTTGACGAGCACGACCCTCGGGCGAACCGATCCGTCCGGGTACAAGTCGGCCAGAGCCGCCAGCACGCCATCGCCGCTGAACAATCGCGCACGCGCACCGCGATGCGCCCCGGTGATGGCGAAGCTGCGGCCGCTGCGGACGTCGCGCAGCTGCGGACCGTTGAGGACCACGGCCGGCCAGTCGGTGAGGATGGCGTCCGCCGGCACGAGTCGCGCCTCCGTCCCCGACTGCAGTTCGGCAAGAGGCTGCGCCGCCGCTTCCAGGAAGCCGCCGGCTTCGGTGCGCCGCAGCGCGGAGAGATGGCCGCCAAGCCCCAGGCGCGCGCCAAGATCCCGGGCGAGCGCACGGATGTACGTTCCGGCCGAGCAGCGCACGTCGAGCACGGCCTCGGCTCCGGTCAGCGAAACAACCTCGAGGGCATGGACGTGAACCCGCGCCACCGGCCGCTCGGGCGACTCGCCGGCGCGTGCGCTCGTGTGCAGCCGGCGGCCATCGACGCGCTTTGCCGAATAGGCCGGCACCAGCTGGTCGATTTCGCCGACGAACTCGGTGGCCAGGGCGCGCAGCGCCTCCGGATCGGGGGCCGCGTCCGACCGGACGGTGCCGACGGCGCTGCCCGTGGCATCGTCGGTGTCGGTGGCGAAGCCGAAGCGCACCTGCGCGGTATAGCGCTTCGCGTGCGCTGCCAGGTGCGACGTGAGCCGCGTCCAGCTGCCGAAGCACACCGGCAGGACGCCCGTGGCGAAGGGGTCGAGGGTACCGGCGTGGCCCACCCGGCGCTGGCCGACGATCCGGCGAATGGCATCGACGACGTCGTGCGAGGTCATCCCCGCCGGCTTGTCGACGATGATGAGACCGTTTTCGGTCACTCTTCGCGCTTCGGTTCGTGGATCTCCTCGAGGATGCGTGCCACCCGGTCGGCGGCGTCGAGGCCCTTGTCGTAGGTGAACAGGATCTCCGGTGTGGTGCGCATGCGGATGCGCTGCGCCAGCTGGCGGCGCACGAATCCGGCGGACCGCTTCAGCGCCGCGAGCGTCTCCTTGCGCTCGGCCTCGGCGCCGAGCACGCCGACGAACACCCGCGCCATGCCGAGGTCGTCCGCCACCTCGACCCGGGTGACCGTGACGAAGCCGATGCGCGGATCGTTGAGCCCGCCGATGATGCTCGCGATCTGCTCGCGGATCTCCTCGCCCACCCTCTCGATCCGCCGTGTCACAGGAACTCCGTATCCGCCGAGGCCACCTCGGCATCGCTCAGGCTATACGCCTCTTCGGTGATCGCCTGCAGGGTCTTTTCGAGGTGCGCCTGGTCGCTGTTCACGCCCACCACCGCAAGGCGCGTCCGCTGCCACAGGTCCTGGTGCTCGACCTCGGCCAGCGACACGTTGAACCGGTTCCTGACGCGCGTCTCAAACCCGCGCAGCACCTGCCGCTTGTCCTTCAACGACCGCGCCTGCGGGAGGTGGAACTCCAGGATCAGCAGGCCGATGGACAAGCGGACTCCGTACGGCGTTTCCCGGCGGCCGTTCGTCGACTGGGTCCAGCGATTTCAATCACGAAGCGCAACCGTGATGAAGGCGCTGTGGACATGCAGACCTCCGTTGTAGTGGGTTAAACCCATCTTCCCGAACCGATTCATGAAATAGATCCCCCTGAACGAGTGGTGCCAACAAAGAGGCGAGAGTTTCCTGGCTCACTTTGCAATCACGGTTTCCGGTTTCGATTCCTTTCCGTAGAGCCCGAGACTATGCTCAACACGGCGCGACGGGCAATCTGAGGCCGTAGTCGCGTGCTCGAAGCGCCTTCTCGAACGCGTTCAGGGTCGAGCTATGAAACACAACGGCTTAGTCAGCGTTTTCTTGACCTGCGCGGGTGCCGTCGCCATCGCGGCCGGCATCACCTCCGTTGCCTTCGCGGGGCTTGTGGGCAACATGCCGCGCGGCGTGGCCGTGAACGAACGCACCGGAAAGGTGTACGTGGCCAACAGCGGCGACGATACTGTCGCCGTGATCCAGGGCGAGGCGCAGCGGGTCCTTGCCACGGTGCCCGTCGGGTTCTTCCCGTTCACGATCGCGGTCAACGTCGAGACAAACCGCGTCTACGTCGTTTCCATGGATTCCTCCGTGAGTGTGATCGACGGTGTGACCAACGCGGTGGTCGACACGATCCCACTCCCGCCGAGCAGCACAGGCAGTGGTCTTGCGGTGGACACGCAAGCCAACAGGATCTACGTTGGGGGCGATGCCGACATCACCGTCATCGATGGCTCCGACGATTCGATTCTCACGTCGTTCACCGTCGGGCCGGGCGTGCGCGGCTTGGCGGTCCATCATGGGAGGAACCGGCTCTACGTCAGCAAGGACGTCGGCGTTGGCGGCCGTCTGCTGGTCGTCAGGTTGACCGACAACAAGATCGTGGCCAGGCCGCAGGTGGGAGATGGACCGACCGGAATTGTCGTGGACCCAACAAATCATCGGATCTACGTGGCCGATAACCATTCGGGTGACGAAATTTCTTTGCTCGACTCCCGCAGCCTGACCCCATTGCCTCAGATCGATGTGAGCTGCTGTCCGGCGAGCCTTGCCCGCAACCCGAGGACCGGCACCATCCTTTCCGACCGGGGAGCGCTCAGACGCTTCGACACGATCTCGTTCATCGATCCTGTCACCTCGACCATCCGGGAGGAACGACCCATGAGGAGCCCGTATGGCCTCGCGGCAGATTCGGTTCGCAACGGCTTCTACGTCACGAACAATTCGCGGGACGCTCTTCAGTTTTTCCTGGAGGCCGAGCTCCTGAAGAGCCCATCTTTCGAGGAACTCGACGGCCATTTCGCGGCGAACTGGGCCCGCCACAACACCGAAGGGTATCCGCTCGACGCGCGCTTTAAAGACCCCGTCGACGGCGAGTTTGCTTTCCAGTTGACCGGCGCCGCGGGAGAGCAGAAGTATCTTGCCCAATCGGTCGACACCGCAGGACCCGCAGGGACCATCCTTCAGGTCGAAGGCTGGAGCAAATCCTCGGGTGCCTCACCCAATGGCGGCGAATATGGCCTCCAAGCAACCCTTTACTTCACCGACGGGACGCACCGGACCTGGCACCTGCCCTTTACGAAGGACGCCCACGACTGGGAGAAGGTCAAGAAGCGTATCGTGGCGCCGTTGGACTTCACGCGTCTGGTCGTGCGGGTGATGTACGAGAACCAGACCGATGTCGCTCTCTTCGACGACCTCCACGCGTGGAGGAATGACAACCCCTTGGCCCCGTGAGGGAGCCAGCGATGTCTGATCGCGGTGAGCTTCGCCTTAGAGCGTTTCCTTGACCTTCTCGGTGGTGAAGAACTCGATGACGTCGCCGGGCTTCAGGTCGTTGTAGTTGGCTATGCCGATGCCGCATTCAAGGCCGTTCTTCACTTCGCTCGCGTCGTCCTTGAAGCGCTTCAGCGAGGCGACGGTGCCGGTGTGGATGACCACGTTGTCGCGCAGCAGGCGAACCCGGGCGGTGCGGGTGACGCGGCCGTCCACCACCATGCAGCCGGCGATCGTGCCGACCTTGGAAATGCGGAACACGTCGCGCACCTCGGCCGAGCCGAGGCGCACTTCGCGGATGGTCGGCTCCAGCAGGCCCTCGAGCGCCTTCTTCATCTCGTCCACGACGTCGTAGATGACGGTGTGCAGGCGGATCTCCACCTTGTCGCGCTCGGCGATCTCGGTGGCCTTGCGCTCCGGCCGCACGTTGAAGCCGATGACCACGGCTCCCGACGCCGTCGCGAGCAGCACGTCGCTCTCGGTGATGGCGCCGACGCCGGAGCGGATGACGCGCAGGCGGATCTTCTCCTGCGGGATCTTCATCAGCTGGTCGGTGACTGCCTCGACCGAGCCCTGCACGTCGCCCTTCAGCACGATCGGCAGCTCCTTCAGCTGGCCGTCGGCGATCGCCTTCGACAGGTCTTCGAGCTTGACCGCGCGCGTGGCAGCGAGCGCCTTCTCGCGGATCTTCAGCTGGCGGAAGCTGGTGATCGACTGCGCCTTGACGGCGTCGGTGACCACCAGGATCTGGTCGCCCGGCTCCGGCGTCGCGGCGAGACCGAGCACCTCGGCAGGCGTTGACGGCCCGGCGCGCTCCAGCCGCCGCCCCTGGTCGTCGACCAGCGCGCGCACCTTGCCGGAGACGGCACCGGCGACAATGGTGTCGCCGACGTTGAGCGTGCCGTCCTGGATGAGGATGGTCGCGACCGGGCCGCGGCCCTTGTCGAGCCGCGCCTCGAGCACGGTGCCGACGGCGGTCTTGTTGGGGTTCGCCTTGAGGTCCTGGATGTCGGCGACCAGCAGGATCATCTCGAGCAGCTGCTCGAGGTTCTGGCGCTTCTTCGCCGAGACGTTGACGAACACCGTGGTGCCGCCCCAATCCTCGGCGAGCAGGCCCTTGTCGGCGAGCTGCTGCTTCACGCGGTCCGGCTGGGCTTCGGGCTTGTCGATCTTGTTGACGGCGACGATGATCGGCACGCCGGCCGCCTTGGCGTGGTCGATCGCTTCCACCGTCTGCGGCATCATGCCGTCGTCGGCCGCCACCACCAGCACCACGATGTCGGTGACCTTGGCGCCGCGAGCGCGCATCAGCGTGAACGCTTCATGGCCGGGCGTGTCGAGGAAGACCACCTTCCGCTGGCCGACGTCGACGTGATAGGCGCCGATGTGCTGCGTGATGCCGCCGGCTTCACCGGAGGCAACGCTCGTCTCGCGGATCGCATCGAGGAGTGACGTCTTGCCGTGGTCCACGTGGCCCATGACGGTCACCACCGGTGCGCGCGGGGAGAGGTCTTCCGGGTTCGCCACCTGCTGGACCGACTCGACCACTTCCTCCTCGAACGAGCGGAAGGCAATGTCGTAGCCGAATTCCTTCCCCACCTCGACGATCAGCGACGGCTCGAGCGTCTGGTTGAGGGTGGCCATGATTCCGCGGCCGATCAGGTTCTTCATCAGGTCGCGGCTCTTCACGTCTTCCATCTTTTCCGCGATGTCCTTGATGGTCATCGACTCGGTGAGGAACACCTTGCGCAGCGGTCCGCTGTAAGTCGGGCGCTCTTCCTTGCGCGGCGCCTGGATGCGATCGCGCTCCTGCTTGCGCGGGGCCGGGCGGCCCGACGGGCGTGAGGCCCCGGGATAGGAGCCGGGCCGCGGCGGCAGCGGCCGCGCGGGCAGCGGCGACATGCCGGGGCGCGTGGGCTGCGGCGAGCGCGCCATGCCGGGCGAAGTCGCCGAGGTCGGGTGTGGGCCGATCGGCCGTGGAGGTGCGATGGGCCGCAGCGGACGCATGGTGCCGGGCTGGCGCAGGGTGGTGGCGGCGGGTGCTGCAGCCATGGTGGCGGAAGCGGTGGCGGCCGGCGCGGGCGTTGCCGCGGGCTGTGCCGGACGCGGCGCCATTGCAGGGCGTGGCATCGGCGGCGCGGGCGGAGCGATGGGCCGGAGGTTGCCGATGGGGCGCATGACCGGCACGGGCGGCGCCGAGATGGGACTCATCGGACGGGGTGTGGGTGTGAGCGCCGCGGCCGATGCTGCGGGCGCCGCCGCCCTCGGAGGCAGCGTGGACTCGTCGGCCTGCGCGGCGGAAGCGGCTTGTTCATACGAAGCCGTTTCCGGCGCGTCCGGGCCGCCGTCGGCCCAGGCGAGCTCGCCGTCTTCGTCTTCGGGCAGCGCCACCGGCATCACCACGCGCGGCGCGAGCCGCGGTGCGCCGGGCGCATGCGTCAGCGCCGGCTCCTCGGGAGCGGCCGCCTTCGCAGCCTTCTCGGCCTCCGCACGCGCGGCCTTCGTTTTCGGTCCGGCCCTGCGCGCCTCGGCCGCGGCCTTGGCGGCGGCGGCGGCGCGTTCGCGCTCTTCCCGTTCTGCGGCGATCTTCGCGGCGAGCGCCTCGGCGGCCTGCTCGCGCTCGTTCTCGTCTTCCTCGCTGCCGTAGACGCGCTTCTTCTTCGCGGTGAAGGACTCGATCTTCACCGAGCGCTTGAGCTTGTCGGCGGCGTCCTCGTCAAGGGAGCTGGACGCCGTCTTCACGTCGAAGCCCAGCCTCTTCAGCCGGTCGATGACCTCCTGGGAAGGAATCCCGAGATCACGAGCAAGCTGAAAGACCCTGACATTCGACATCCGTTCTCCTTTAGACCTCGCGACCGCTGACGGCGGGCTCGTCGGTCGCGGCGGCTTCGGCCGCCCCTTCCGCTTTGTCGTCGCTGGACGCCGCAGCCGCGGCTTCGGCCTCAGCCTCGGCAGCCTCGGCATCGGCGGCAGCCTGCGCCTCCGCCGCCGCCTGCGCTTCGGCTGCCGCATGGGCCGCCTGCTCCGCCTCGAGCCGCGCGTTCTCCTCGGCGTCTTTCGCGTCCCAGCCGGCCTTCGCGGCCCGGCCGGCTTCGCGCAGCTTCGCCGTGAGCGCGGCATCGACGCCCTCGACGGTGAGGAAGTCCTCGTCGCTCATCTCGAGCAGGTGCGGCAGCCCGGCGACGCCCGCGTCGATGAGCCGCTGCGTGATCTTTTCCTCGATGCCGTGGGCCTGGAGGCTGTGCAGCTCCTCGACGATGCGCTGCATGCGCGCCATCTCGGCCTCGACCTCCGGCGCTTCTCTTCCTCGCTCTTGATGTCGATGCGCCAGCCGACCAGCTTGGCCGCGAGCCGCACGTTCTGGCCCTTCTTGCCGATGGCGAGGCTCAGCTGCTTGTCCTCGACGACCACTTCCATGATCCGCTGCTCCTCGTCGATGATGGTGACGCGCGCGACCTTGGCGGGCGACAGCGCCTTCTCGACGAAGGTCACCGGGTCCTCGCTCCACTCGACGATGTCGATCTTCTCGCCGCGCAGCTCGCGGATGATGGACTGCACGCGCGTGCCCTTCATGCCGACGCAGGCGCCGACCGGGTCGACGTCCTTCTCGCTTCGAGACCACGGCGATCTTGGCGCGCTCGCCCGCCTCGCGCACGCAGCCCTTGATCTGAGACGGTGCCGTCGTAGATCTCGGGCACTTCCATCTCGAAGAGCTTGACCAGCAGTGCCGGATCGGTGCGGCTGACGATCACCTGTGGACCCTTGGCCGCCTTCAGCACCTTGACGAGCGCGACGCGCACGCGGTCGCCCGGCTGGTACGTCTCGGTGCGGCTCTGTTCCTTGCGCGGCAGCACCGCTTCGGCGCGGCCCAGGTCGACGACGAAGTCGCCCATCTCCTGGCGCTTGATGATGCCGTTCACCACCTCGCCCACGCGGCCCGAGTACTCGGCGAAGACGTTGTCGCGCTCGGCCTCGCGCACCTTCTGGAAGATCACCTGCTTCGCCGTCTGCGCGGCGATGCGGCCTAGGATGTCGGTCGGCTTGGGGAACTCGATCTCCTGGCCGACTTCGGCCTCGGGGATGAGCTTGCGCGCCTCCTCGAGGCTGATCTGCGATCTCGGGCGATCTCGACGTCGTCGACGATCTGGCGCACCGCGAACACCTCGATCTGGCCGGCTCTCGTCGTTGAAGCGGCTGCGCAGGTCTTCGTTGTTCTTGTAGTACTTCTTCGACGCGGTGAGGATTGCGTCCTCGATCGCCGCGATGATGACTCCGGGTTGATGTTCTTCTCGCGGCTGATCTGGTCGATCTGCTGTCTCAATTGATTCGCCATGTCGTGCCTTAGGCCCCCGGCCGAAATTCGACTTCCAGGCGGCCGTGGGCGATCTTGGCGAAGGGCATCCGGACCAGGGTTCCGCCTTCCTTCTCGAGGCTCAGCACCACGTTGCCGTCCTCGAAGAAGCAAGCCGTCCCGTCCAGTGGCGCCGGCCGTCGACGGCTCGTAGCTCGAGACCTTGGCCAGCTTCCCGACGAACCGCCGGTAGTCGGCTTCGCTGCGCAGAGGCCGGTCGAGACCGGGGGAAGAAACTTCCAGCGTATAGGTCGAGTCGATCGGATCCTCGGCGTCGAGGATCGCGGAAACTTCATCGGAGACGGTCTGCAGCTCGTCGAGGCCGATGCCGCCCTGCTTGTCCACGAACAGGCGCACGAGCTGCCCGCCGCGGCCCCGCTTGACCTCGACATCGACCAGCTCGAAGCCGTGGCTTTCCGCCACCCGCCTCGCGATCGCCGTCACGATTTCAGACTCCGCTCCCTTTGCCGCCACGTATCCGGCCCTTCGAAACTCCAAAAAAAAGAGTGGGTCGAGCCCACTCCGGTGCAGACTCACGAGTTGAGAGTCTTCATTCTAGCAGAATTTCCTCGAAACCCAGCAAGATGATGGGGTTCCCGGTGGCGTCAGGCGACGATCCTGGCCACCAGATCGTAGGGGTGCGCCTCGGTAATTTCGCAGGTCACGAAGGTGCCGGGCGGGGCCTCGCCGTCGTTGATGATCACCCCGCCGTCGATGTCGGGCGCCTGGGTCGCGAGCCGGCCGCGCAGCAATAGTTCCGTGTCCTCGTGGAGACCCTCGACGAGGACCTCGACCCGCTCCCCCACCCGGGCACGGTTGCGCCGCGGCGAGATCTTCTTCTGTGCCGCCATCACCTGCCGCCGGCGCCGCTCTTTCACCGCAGGCGCGACCCGTCCCGCCAGGTCGAACGCGGTGGTGCCCTCTTCGTCGGAGATAGGTGAAGACCCCGACGTTGTCGAAGCGGGCGGCGCGCGACGAAGTCGAGGAGCTCGGCGAACTCGGCGTCCGTCTCGCCGGGGTAGCCGACGATGAAGGTGGTGCGGAACGCGACACCCGGGACCCGCGCGCGGACGCGCTCGACCATGCCGAGCAGGTTGCCGCGGCCGGTGGGCCGCTTCATCCGCCGCAGCACCGCGTCGGACGCGTGCTGCAGCGGCATGTCCACGTACTTCACCACCTTGTCCACCTCGGCGATCGCGTCGAGGATGGGGTCGGTGACCGTGGCGGGATACGCGTACATCACGCGGATCCACCGCAAGCCGTCGATGCGCCCGAGCGCGCGCAGCAGCACGGCGAGGCCGTCGCGACTGCCGCGATCGAGGCCGAAACGCGTCGAGTCCTGCGCCACCAGGATGATCTCGCGCGTGCCACGATCGGCGAGCGAACGCGCTTCGGCGACGATGTCGTCGACGCTGCGGCTGCGGTGCCTGCCGCGCAGCGTGGGGATGATGCAGAAGGCGCACGTGTAGTCGCAGCCTTCGCTGATCTTGATGTACGCGGTGTGCGCCGCGGTGGACACCACCCGCGGTGCCGTGTGGTCGTAAACCCACTCCGGGCGACGCAGCGCCGCATCGGTGATCGTCGCCTGGCCCGAAACCGCAGCCACGATGTCGGCCACCTGGCCGGTGCCGAGCGTCGCGTCGATCTCGGGAATCTCGCTTGCGGATTTCCTCGTCGTAGCGCTGCGCAAGGCACCCGGTGACCACCAGCCGCCGCGCGCGCCCGGTTTCCTTGTGGCGCGCCATCTCGAGAATCGTGTCGATCGACTCCTGCTTGGCGCGGTCGATGAAGGCGCAGGTGTTCACCACCAGCACCTCGGCCTGCGACGCGTCGGCGGTGACCTCGTAGCCCTCGCGGCGCAAGAGCCCCAGCATCACCTCGCCGTCCACCAGGTTCTTCGGGCAGCCGAGGTTCACGAGGCCGACCGTGGCGCCGCCGGCTCTCGGCTCGGCGCCGGACGGCGGCCGCTTCACGTCGAAACGGACCGGGGCCCAGGCAGAACCGTGTTCCTCGATCGTCATGGACGGCTCAGTGAGCCTTGTCCGGCGTGTCGATCTCGTTGCCCCAGTCGCGCAGCTTGTCGCGGTCGCTGGCGGCGTAGAGCTCATCGGCCACGTCGGCCGCCTGGTCGCTCACCCCGCCGACGACCTCCAGTTCCTCGCCCTGCTGCGAGATGAGGTGCAGGTGATGGGCGATGGCGTCGATCTGCGGTACCGCGCGGTCCATGGCCGCGAGCAGGGCTTCGCAGAGTTCGACGAGAGCCGTGCGACTGAGCCCGTCGTGCCAGGTCGGTTCCATGCGCTCATTCTACCGTGTTGCCGCGGGCGCCGGAATTAGATACCTTGCCCTCGCCCATGGAGCCCCAGGCGTAGTGACTTCGGCCGTCGCCCTGCGCGTGCGCCTGTTCTACGAAGAGCAGTTCGACTCGATCGAGGCCTCGCGGCGGCGCCATCGCTACTATTACGACTCGCTGGCGCGCCTCATCGCGCGGCGCGTGCCGCCGGGCCAGAAAGTGCTCGATATCGGCTGCGGCACCGGCGACCTGCTCGCCTCCCTGCAGCCTCAGGATGGTGCCGGCGTCGGCATCGACCTCTCGGCGCGCGCCATCGCCGCCGCACAAAGCCGTCACGGCGGCAAGGGGCTGCGCTTTTTCGAGGGCGACGCCGCCGACCCAGCGACGCTGCGCGCTGTCGGCGGTCCGTTCGACGTGATCACGATCGTCAACGTGGTCACGCTGCTCGAGGACGTGGACGCGTTGCTGCGCGCGCTGCGGCCGCTGTGCCATGCGCGCACCCGCATCCTCATCTACAGCTACAGCCGGCTGTGGCAGCCGTTCCTGCGGCTCGGCGAGGCGATCGGCCTGAAGACGCGGCAGCCTCCCGAAGGCTGGCTGCCGCCCGAGGAGATCGCGAGCATGCTGTCGCTCGCCGACTTCGAGGTGGTGCGCAGCGACGCGCATGTCGTCTTTCCGCTCGGCATC
This sequence comes from uncultured Acidobacteriota bacterium, assembly GCA_963720545.1. Taxonomy (GTDB): domain Bacteria; phylum Acidobacteriota; class Vicinamibacteria; order Fen-336; family Fen-336; genus MFD01916-c6. The sequence goes on from OY970399.1 coordinate 634,874, forward strand.
CCGCTGCTGGCGCCGCTCCTCAACCGCTACCTCGGTCACCTGCCGCTCATCGAGCACCTCTCGCTCGTGTTCGGGCTCGTGGCCCGGCCCGAACCGGGGTGGGCGGCGGCGATGCAGGCGCAGGCGGCCGGAGGCAAGGCGCCGAGCGTCAGCGTCATCATTCCCTGCCGCAACGAGGCCGGGCACATCGCACCGCTGGTGGCGCGCCTGCCGCAGCTCGAGGCGGGCAGCGAGTTCATCTTCGTCGAGGGCAACTCCAGCGACGACACCGCCGCGGTGATCCAGGCGGCGGTTGTCGCCAACCCCGACAAGCCGTTTCGCTTCCTGCAACAGCAGGGGCGCGGCAAGGGCGACGCGGTGCGCCTCGGCTTCGAGGCGGCGCGCGGCGACGTGGTGCTGATCCTCGACTCCGACATGGGTGTGGCACCCGAGGACATCCCGCGTTTCGTCGCAGCGCTGCAAACCGGCAAGGCCGAGTTCGTGAACGGCTCGCGGCTCGTCTATCCGATGGAGGACCGCGCCATGCGGTTCTTCAACCTGCTGGCGAACAAGGGATTCGCGCGGCTCTTCTCGTGGCTCCTCGGCCAGCAGGTGCGCGACACGCTGTGCGGCACCAAGGTGCTCTACCGTGCCGACTACGAGCGCATCGCCGCGAACCGCGGCTACTTCGGCGAGTTCGATCCCTACGGCGACTTCGACCTCCTGTTCGGCGCCGCGCGCCTCAACCTGCGCATCCGCGACGTGCCCATCCGCTACCACGAGCGTTCCTACGGCGACACCAACATCTCGCGCTGGAGCGGCGGCTGGCTGCTGCTGCGCATGAGCGCGTTCGCCGCCCGCAAGTTGAAGTTCATCTGAGCGCCGGACCACAGCGCATGGAGACGGGGCTCGAAAAGCTCGCGGAGCATCGCCGCATCTGGGCCGGCAAGCCGGCGCTGCGACGCATCTACGCGGTCTGGTTCGAGGCGTTGCTGGGCGCAATGCGCCGCGAGTCGTCGGTGTTCGAGATCGGCGCGGGTCCAGGCTTCCTGCGCGAGTACGCCGCGGGACACCGGCCGGACCTTCGCTGGACGTCGACCGACCTGCTGGCCGCGCCGTGGAACACGCTCGCCGCCGACGCGGCGCGGCTGCCGCTGAAAGACGCGACCCAGGATGCCGTTTGCGGCATCGACACCCTGCATCACCTGCCCGATCCCGGCGGGTTCCTCAAGGAGGCGGCTCGCGTCCTCAAGCCGGGCGGCTCGCTGCTGCTGGTCGAGCCCTGGGTGACGCCCTTGTCCTTCCCCATCTACCGCTGGCTGCACCCGGAGGGCTGCACCAGCGCCATCGACGAATGGCATCCGTTCGTCGCCATGCCGGGACAAAAGCGCGCCTTCGACGGCAACGCCGCGGTGCCGCGCTGCCTGGTGCGGCGCACCGGCGACGAGCGCTGGCGCGGCCTTGGCTTCGCCCCGCCGCGCCTCGTCCGCCTCAACGCGTTCCCGTACCTCCTGTCGCTGGGCTTCCGCCGCGGTTCGCTGCTGCCGGGGCCGCTGCTCGCGCCGCTGCTCCGCGCCGATCGGCTGCTGGCGCCATTGGCGCCGGTTACGGCGCTGCGCGCGCTGCTCCGCTGGGATAGGCTCGCGTCTAGCCCTGACAAAGGAGCGGCGCAGTGAGCAAGGCAGGCAAAATCGCGATCGGTTGCGGCATGGTCGTCATGCTGGCTGTTGTCGGCATTTGCGTGGCGATCTTCTTCGGCGCGCGCTGGGCGAAGCACAAGATCGACGACACCGTGAAAACGGTGGCCGGCGACAGCAGCCAGATCGAGGACTACACGCGTCGCGCCAACGAAACGCCGTTCACGCAGCCCGCGGACGGTGTCGTCGGCGAGGACCAGTTGAAGCGCTACCTCGAAGTGCGCAAGGAGATCTACTCCGTCTACCTCAAGTACCGGGACCAGCTCGAGAAAAAGCGCGCCGAGGACGTCAGCGCGTCCGACTTCACGCGCGCGCTCGGCGCCATCAACGAGCTCCGCCTCGCGCAGGCAAAGGGGCTTGCGTCCGCCAGGATGAACGAGGCCGAGTACCGTTTCGTCAAGACGGCTATCTACCAGGCGTTCCTCGCGACGGCCACGCAGGGAGCAACGGGCAAGCAGATGTCCGAAGTGCTGCGCGACTCGGCGAAGCAGATGGACGAGAACACGCGTCGCGCGCTCGAACAGGCCGGCAAGGTGAAGGTGGACGGCGTTGGCCAGGCGTCACCCGAGCAGATCCGCGCGGCACAGGAAAAGATGCGCGAGATGATGGCGAAGGCCGCCGACAACGCCGAGCAGCTGCGCGTGCCCGAGCAGAACCTCGTGCTCTTCCGCCGCTACAAGCCCGAGATCGACAAGTACGCGATGAACGGACTCGACCTCATCGGGCTGTAGGCTGCGGCAGGTCGCAGTACGCCATGCAGAACCAGCCGCCGCCGCAGTCGATGGGGTTGAATACCCCGTCGAAATAGACCTTCCCGCCGACCTTGCGGCAACACGCCTCGCCGACGCGGTCGAGGCTCGCGAACGCGCTGCCGGGATCGTTGCCGAGGCTGCGGCAGTATCCGTGGATCCACGGGTCTATGCCGTCGTCGTCGAACGGGTTGCAGCCTGGCCTGCCCCCGCGGCACGTGTAGTGAGTCAGCCACCACACAGGATCGACCTCGACCGTGCTCCTCGTCGCATCGGTCCTGGCAACGAACATGGAACCAAAGCCGCCGGCGCAGGTCCGGGCCCGCGCGACCGCGCAGGCGCCGCGGCCGCCGCACTGTGGAGCGGCAACCTCGTAGATGTGGTTCTCCTTGCCCGGCCAGCCGCGAGCCAGGAAGCGGTCGATGCTTTCCGGTGTCGGCGCATCGATGACGCTGCGCAGCGTCCATGCGGGACAGGAGTTGCGCAGCCGCCGCGGAAACGACCGGGTGAACGCATCCCAGGTGGCGACATAGTGCTCGCTCAACTGATCCCTGCGCCCCTGGTCGGAGAACGGCACCGTCAGCAGCGCGTCGATCCGTTCGAGCGCGTCCGGGTCGCCACCCGTGCAGGCATCGAAGGTCCGCGCCAGCACTCCCGAGGCAGTGCTGTACTGCGCGGGGCCGACGGTGCCGAGACAGCGCAGCGTCTCGCTGCCGAGGGCGGCGAGCAGGATGTCACGCGTATCCGTTTCGCGAACCTGTGCGCGCACCGTTTGCGTTGAGAGACCGAAGACCAACGCCGCTGTTGCAAGCGACCTCCGCAATGACACGATCAATCGACGACTGAGAACGTGCATGTTGTTTCCTTGACGTCAGGGATTGCAAGCGGAGCCGAATGCGCCGTCCCACTCGAATGGAACCGGCGGTTGTACCTGGCCGACGATCAAGACGAAATAGCCGGGCACGGCTTCATAGGCCAGCTTGAGCGTAGGGAGGGGATGGAACGGCGGGTCGGGCGGCACGACGTGAAATGCCTGGCCCAGGCTCAACGTCTGCAGCGTGGTGCAGCCGCTGGCGAGCCGGGGAATCCACGCGTCGCGGTAGTACACCGCAACCTGCTTCTCCGGACACGGAAACGGTGAATAGGTGAACCCGGGAAAAGTGGGCGTTGCGGTGCGGCAGACGGCGGTTTGCGGCGCGAAGAAGTTCGGCCCGCACGTGAGGGGTCCACCGGAGACCGAGGTGCAAAGCGGCGCCGGGATGCCCGCGAGATTCGGCTGCATCACCAGGGGAATGCGCAGGCGGTCAGCATTTCCAGGAAACGTGGAAGGCAGGCGCGTCACGTCACCGACGAACGGCAGCGTGGCCTTGCGGGTGAGGTAGATCTGCGTGGGCGGCGGCGCTAGATCGTTCTTCTTCACCTCGAGGATCAGGGTCGCGGGCGTGACGCCGTAGTACGGCACCAGCCAGTTGTAACCCGGCTGCGGCAGGATGCCGCGATTCGCGGTCATTTCTTCCAGCGTTTCCTGCGCGACTTCCAGCGCCTTGTCGACAACTTCCTGCGGCACCCCTGTTTGCGAGGCGATTTCCGCGGCGAGATAGTCGACCCCTTGCTGCTTCAGCTCGTCCCAGTTCGGCAGCGACGGCGGCATGCCTATCGCCGCGAGTCCGGCGTTGATGCCGGCCTCGATCGCCGCCTCGCATTGCGAGGGATGCGCGTTGCACAAGTCGCCCAGACCCGGCACCACCTGGATCACGGTCTTCACGACTTTGGCTGCGGCTGCCTTCACGTCCTCATAGATCTGCGACAGGAAGTCCACCGCAAGTCCCGCGCCGCTGATGGCGCCGGTGACGATCGCCGGCAGGGCGCTCGTAAACACGTCCCAGAAGCCTCCCCCGCCGCCGCTCGTCGTCTGTGAATAGCTGACACGCCAGCCGGGCTGCAGCACGAGCCCGGCCGGAACGCCACCGGCGCGCAAGGTGCAGCCATAGGCGTCGAGCGCGTAGAACGCCTGGCAGAACGCAAGCGACGGAACCGCATGCGGGCGGATGACCAGGAACGTCTGGTCGACGTAGTTGGGATGAATCGCCCCGTCGTTTTCGAAATTGAGGAACGCCGGCTTGAAAGCATGATTGTCGCCGGCCTCGAGCACCGGCGGGTCGGGCGGCGGCTCGAAGGCTTGAAGCGGGCCCTCCGGCAGTTGCGCCAGGACCACCGAGCTGCTGACCCCGTGTTGTTTCGTGTCGCACACGCGCCCGCGGCCGGCGCGTGCCGCGACGCGCACGTAGAGCGGCGCGCCCCGGACCAGCCGCTCGACGCCGGCTGCGGTGAGGGCTCGGGTTCGCGAGCCCGGGTTGGCGGCAAACCGGCCGCGCGCCGGCAGCAGCAGCTCGTTGAAATCGACCTTCGGTATCCGCGCCCAGCGACCGGACGAACGGCCCAGCGGCCGGCGCAGGATCAGTCCCTCGGCAGGTTCCGCGCATGCATCGGCGTCGACCGGAAACGGTGCGGTTGCGACCTGCAGCTCACCATCGATCTCCGCGGAGCCGGCGGAACGCCAGCGAAAGGCCCGAGTCCCGGTCGCGGGGTCGGCGAAGCCAACATGATCGCGCCCGACCCAGCTGCGGCCGCGTGGATCGAACACTTCCAGTTCCGTCGTCGCCGTGAAGCCCTCGATCAGGAGGCGGGATTGTCCGGCCGCCACCAGGCCGCCGGTGGGTCCACGCCAGAACACCCGGCCGCATGGGTTGGGCGGCACCCGGATTCGCAGCTGGTACGCCGCGGCGGGTAGGAGGCCTTCGATCAGAAAACTGAAGACGTGCGGATCGGACGTTCGGGAGATGACTGCCCGGGCCGCCGACGCTCCGCGCCGGGCATCCGTCAACGGCGGGGACGGCTCTGGGGCCCTCTCTCCGGTGATGCTTGCGGCCAGCGGCACCGCTCGCAGCTGGACCTGCGTCGGCCGGAACCGGCAGCCGTTGACTTCAACTGTTCCTGAGACGGACGTCGCGGCGATCGTGGCGATCAAGGATGTCCACAGCACAGGTGATCCCCTTTTCAGGTTTCACGCGAAATCGCGCAAAAGGGGGCCATGGTCTGCTTTCACCCCCTAGAATCCGTGCCTAGGCGTCCACCATTGTTCTTGCACCCTGTGTCGCCGGGTCCGCCCGGCGACATCACCCGGCTGCTGATCGCGTGGCATGAGGGCGACCCTGCCGCGGCCAGGGAGTTGTTCGCGCTCGTCTACGAGGAACTGCGTTTCCTCGCCCGCGGGCGGATCCGCCGCGGCCACGATCCGTCGCTGGGGGCGACCGGGCTGGTGCACGAGGCGTACCTCAAGCTCGTGGACCATGAGCGCCTGGAACTGCGCGACCGCGGCCACTTCTTCGCGCTTGCCTCGCGGGCCATGCGCCAGGTGCTCATCGATCGCGCCCGCCGCCGCGCCGCGGCAAAACGCGGCAGCGGCGCGCCACCGGCCGAACTGAGCGACGATGTGGGCGCACTGGATCGCGATCCTGACGAGATCCTGGCCTTGAACGATGCGCTGCTCCGCCTGGAAGCGCTCGATCCGCGCCTGGCGAAGCTCGTGGAAGTGCGCTTCTTTGCTGGCTTGTCGGTGGAAGAGGCGGCGCAAACGCTCGACATGTCTCCGCGCACTGTCAAACGCGACTGGCAGAAGGCGCGCGCACTGTTGCACCGGTACCTCGCCGCCAGCGAGCCGTGAGCGAGCTGCCGGACGCCGGGCGCTGGCGCAGCCTCGAGCCACTCCTCGACCGCTTGTTCGAGGCGGCCGACGAGGAGCGGCCGGCGCTCGCGGCCGCGCTCGGCGCCGAGCACCCCGAACACTCCGCCGAATTGCTGGCGCTCGCCGCGGCGGGGAGCGCGGCAGGCGTCCTCGACGTTCCGGTGGGCGCGTTCATCGACGAGCTGCAGCATGACGAAGACGCGGGCCTTCTCGGCACGTGCGTGGGCGCGTGGCGCCTGGTCTCCGTCCTCGGCCGCGGCGGCATGGGCATCGTCTACCTGGCCGAACGCGCCGGCGGCGACTTCCAGCAGCAAGGGGCGCTGAAGCTGCTGCGCCGCGGCGTCGACACCGATGAAGTGCTGGTGCGCTTCCGCCGCGAGCGCCGGATCCTGAGCCGGCTCGAGCATCGCCACATCGCGCGGCTCCTGGACGGCGGCGCCACTGCGGACGGCCGCCCGTACCTGGTGATGGAGCACGTCCCCGGCGTGCCGATCGTCGCGTGGTGCGACGCTCGCAGCGCCACGCTGGAAGAGCGGCTGCGCCTCTTCACCGACGTTTGCGGCGCAGTCGCGCATGCCCACCGCGCGCTGGTGGTGCACCGCGACCTCAAGCCCTCGAACATCCTGGTCACGGCCGGCGGCGAGGTGAAGCTGCTCGATTTCGGCATCGCCAAGCTGCTCGGCGCGGAGGAGGACGAAGGCCCGGTGACGCGCGTGGGCGGACGGCCGATGACGCCGCGCTACGCGGCACCCGAACAGGTTGCGGGTGAACCGATCACCACCGCCACCGACACCTACGCCCTCGGCCTGATCCTGTACGAGCTGCTGGTGAGTGCTTCGCCTTATCGCCTGCGCGGCACCACCGACGCGGAACTGGAGCGCGCCGTCGTCACCGGCGAAGTCGAGCCGCCATCGGCGCGTGTCGACGAGGCCGCGGCGTCCCGCCTCGCCACCTCGCGCGAACGGCTGCGGCGCACGCTGCGCGGCGACCTCGACTCGATCGTCCTCAAGGCACTGCGTCGCGAACCGGAGCGCCGCTACCCATCGGCAGAATCCCTGTCGCGCGACATCGGGCGGCATCGCGAGGGGCTGCCGGTAACGGCACGGCCCGACGCGCTCACCTACCGTGCGCGCAAGTTCATCCGCCGGCACGCCCTGGGCACGGCGATGGCGGCGTTGCTGCTGGCGTCGCTGCTGGCCGGGCTCGGCGCCGTCTCGTGGCAGGGCCGGCAAGCGCGCCGCGAACGCGATCGCGCCGAGCGCGTGTCGCGGTTCCTGGTGGAACTGTTCAACGCGCCGCACCCGCTCAGCACTGGCGGTCGCGACGTCTCGGCCCGGGAGATCGTCGATCGCGGCGCCGAACGGATCGAGAAGGAACTGGGCGCCGAACCGGCACTGCAGGGCGAACTCGCCGCCACCATGGCGCGCGTGTACCTGAGCCTCGGGCTCCTCGACCGGGCTGCGCGCCTCTACGAGCGTTCGAGCGCGCATTGGGAGCGCGCCGAAGGCTTCCCCGGCAGCGCGACGCTCGCGGCACGGGCGGGCCTCGCCAACACCCTGGTTCGCGCCGGCCAGTTCCAGCGCGGCCTCGCGCTCTTCGAGCAGACGCTCGGCGCACAGCGGCGGCTCCTCGGCCCGCGCCACGAGGACACGCTGCGCAGCATGAACGATCTTGCGTTCTGGTACGGCGAGACCGGCAGGCATGGCGAGGCGGTGCCGCTGGTGCGCGAAGTGCTGCGCCACCGCCAGGCGACGCTCGGCGGCGAGCACTACGACACGCTGTGGTCGGCCAACGACCTGGCCGTCGCCTACATTCGTGTCGGGCGCGGCCAGGACGCAGCGGCACTGCTGGAGCCCGCGATCGCGACCTGGCGCCGCACGCAGCGCCGCACTCCCGATACCTTCCTCGACAACCTTGCCGACGCCTACCGCGGGCTGGGGCGGGTCGCCGAAGCCCGCCAGATCAGCGACGAAGTGGTCGAACACCGCCTGAAGCTGTTCGGAGCGGAACACCCGCAGACGCTGGTGGCGCAGCGCAATCTCTCCGTGTTGCTCGCCGCGGAAGGACGCATCGACGAGAGCCAGGCGCTCGTCGAGCGAGCGCTCGCCGGGCTCTTGAAGGTCTTCGGCGAGGATCATTACGAAACCCTTGCCGCGCGGCTCGCCATGGCCAACGTGCATTGGCGGCGGGGCCGCTTCGACGACGCCGAACGCGAGCTCGTGGCGCTGCACGCCGCCATGGCTCGCGCCCTGCCCGGCGGCCATCCGCTCATCGGCAGCAGTCTCGTCGCGCTCGCCACCTTGCGAGCGACGCGCGGCAACGAAGCGGGCGCCATCGCGGCCTTGCAGGACGCTACTCGCGAGGGCTATGCGAACCCTTTTGCGCTGGGAGCCGAGCCGGCGCTGCAACCGCTGCGGCAACGGCCCGATTTTGCCCCGATCGTGGCCTCCGCCAGGGCCAACGCCGGAGCCGCCCTCGAATGAGCTACGGATAGATCCGGTAAAGCATGCGCGGGAAGGCGATCGTCTCGCGCAAGTGTTCGATGCCGCACATCCAGGTGACGAAGCGCTCGATGCCCATGCCGAAGCCGGCGTGCGGTGTGGTGCCGTAGCGGCGCAGGTCGAGGTACCAGCGGAACGCTTCCTCAGGCAGCTGGTGGTCGCGCAGCCGCTGCAGCAGCAGCTCGCCGTCGCTGATGCGTTCGCCGCCGCCGACGATCTCGCCGTAACCCTCGGGCGCGAGGATGTCCGCCGACAGCGAGTACTTCGGGTCTTTCGGATCCGGCTCCATGTAGAACGCCTTGATCGCCGCCGGGAAGCGGTGCACGATCACCGGCGTGTCGTAGGCCTCGGCGATGATCGTCTCGTCGGTGCCGCCGAAGTCGCTGCCCCACTCGGTCGTCGAACCCTTGGCGCGGATCAGCGCGATGGCGTCGTCGTAGTGCAGCCATGGGAAGGGCGCGCTGCACCTTCTCGAGGCGGGCCGGGTCGCGCTCCAGGGTCTTGAGCTCCGCGGCGTTGCGCGTCGCCAGCACGCGCCTGCGCCGCGTGCGCGATCATGCCCTCGGCCACCGCCATCGCGTTTTCGAGGTGCGCGAACGCCATCTCCGGCTCGACCATCCAGAACTCGGTGAGGTGGCGGCGCGTCTTCGACTTCTCGGCGCGGAAGGTCGGGCCGAAGCAGTAGACGTTGCCGTGCGCCGCGGCGGTCGCCTCGTTGTAGAGCTGGCCGCTCTGCGTCAGGTACGCGGTGCCTTCGTCGAAATACGGGACGCCGAACAGCGTCGTCGTGCCCTCGCAGGCGGCTGGCGTGAAGATCGGCGTGTCCACGAGCAGGAAGCCGGCGTCGTCCAGGTAGTCGCGCACTGCCTTGACCACCGTGTGGCGGATGCGTGCGATCGCGTGCTGCCGCGGCGAGCGCAGCCACAGGTGGCGGTTCTCCATGAGGAACGCGGTGCCGTGCTCCTTCGGCGTGATCGGGTACTCGCTGGTGGCGCCGACGACGCGCAGTGCTTCGACGTCGAGCTCGAAGCCGCCCGGAGCGCGGGCATCGGCGCTGCACCTTGCCACGGACCTCGAGCGACGTTTCCTGGCCGAGGTGCTCGGCGGCCTCCCAGGTTTCCGGCGTCCACGGCCGCTTTCGCGATCACCGCCTGCGCGAAGCCGCTGCCGTCGCGGATCGTCAGGAACTGGATTTTGCCGCTCGGCCGCCGGTTGTGCACCCAGCCGGAGACGGTCACTTCCTCGCCGACATGGCCGGCAAAGTCGCTGATGCGCACGCTCATCGTTTATCTGGTCCTCAGGTTTCTACGGTTCAGGCGAGTTCTTCGATGTGCCGCGCGAGCACCCGGCGCAACGCGTCCTGCTCGGGGTGGCGCGCCAGGTTGGCGCGCAGGTGCGCGAGGGTGCGCGGCACGTACTGGAGATAGACCGGATTGCCGCGCACCGTGGCCATGTAGCCGAAGGTGCCGAGCGCCTTCAGGTTGCGCTGCATCGCCGTCAGGTCGAAGCGCCGCATGAAGGCGCCGCGCTCCTCGCCCGGCACCGCTTTCTGGCGAAAGCTCCTCGGCAAGCTCGGCAACCGAACCCTTCTCGATGTCGACGTATGAATCCTTGAGGAGCGACACCAGGTCGTACGTGGCCGGACCCATGCGCGCGTCCTGGAAGTCGATCCAGTAGAGAAGGCCCTCGTGCAGCATCAGGTTGCGGCTGTGGAAATCGCGGTGGCACAGCACCTGCGGCCAGGAGGCGATCTCGGCCGACAGGCCGTGGAAGCTCTCGCCGAGCGCCGAGCGGTCGCCGACTCCCAGGTCGCGCTCGCGCAGGCCCTCGAGGAAGTGCTTGACGAAATAGTGCAGCTCCCACGAGAGCTTCTCGATGTCGAAGGCGACGCCGAAGCAGGCCGCTGTCTGCGGGCCGCGGCCCGCCTCGAGCTGCAGTCGCGCGAGGTCGGAGATGGCGGTCTTGTAGAGCGCCAGGACCTTGCGGTGCGGGGTGTCCGCGAGCACCGACTGCAGCATCCGGTCGCCGAGGTCCTGCTGCACCACGATGCCGCGCTGCGGGTCTTCGTCCTCGATGCGCGGCGTCGGGATGCCCCATGCGAGCAGCAGCCGCTGCATGACGCTGAACGGCAGCTCGTCGGCGATGAACGGTTCCGGATAGACGGAGACGACGGCTGCGAGGCCGGGGCCGGAGACCCGATAGTAGCGCCGCGTCGAGGCATCGCCGGCGAGCACTTCCACCGCCGCTCCCTGATGGCCGCGGGAGCGAAGGTAGTCCTCGAGGCGGCGATCGGCGGCCGCCGCGGTCTTCACCCGATTCTCGCCCAACGCTCCCGGCCCCCGATCTTGAGGATCACCTTGCCCGTCTTGCGGCGCCGCGCCGCGACGGTGACCCCGCTAGCCACGATACAACCGCGGATGCCGGCGCCGGAACCGACGGTGACGTCGCTCCACAGGACGCTGTCGCGGACGCTCGCTCCCGCGCCGATCACCACCCGTTCGCCCACCACCGACCGCACCACGCTGGCGCTTGGGTCGACGCGCGCGCTGCGGTCGATGAGGCGGCGCTTGCGGATGCTGCCTTTGCCGTGGCGCAGCAAGGCGCTGTGCGACTCCAGATAGCGCGCCGGGTCGCTGAGGTCGAACCACGGACCGCTCACCCGCACCCCGATGAGCTTCTCACCCTCGGCCAGCAAAGGGATGTAGAGCTCCGCGATCAGGTCGGAGGCGCCCGGTGGCAGGCGCTCGAGGCAGGCCGGGTCCACGACCTGCACCCCGGTGAACATGCCGACCGCGCCGCGTTGCCCCACGGGCTTGCGGCGAATCGACAGGATGCGGCCGTCACGGCCGGTGATCACCGGTCCGTAGTGGCGCGGATCGGGGTTCGGCTTCAGCGCCAGCGTGGCGGTGGCGCCGGAGCGCGCATGGCGCTTCATCAAGGCGCGCAGGTCGAAGTCGAAGTACATGTCGCCGTTCACCAGCAGGAACGGGTTGCTGCCGAAGAAATGGCGCACGCTGCGCGGGCCGCCGCCCGAGCCGAGGATCCGGCGTTCGTGCGAGTAGCAGATGCGCACGCCGAACTCCTCGCCGCTGCCGACCGCGTCGCGCACCGACGCCGGCAGGTAGTGGAGGTTGATGACCACATCGCGGAAGCCGTCGCGCGCGAGCCGTTGCAGCGTCCAGTGCAGGAGCGGCCGGTTCAGCACCGGCAGCACGGGCTTGGCGCGCAGGTTGCTGAGCGGCCGCATGCGTTGCCCGAGGCCGGCCGCCAGGATCATGGCTTTCATTCCCGGAACACCATGTCGCCGGTGCCGCCGCGCTCCGCGTGCAGCTGCGCGTACGACTCCGCGATGTAGTCCGCGGCGGTGACGCCGAGTGCCGCCGTCGCCGCGTGGATCGTCGCCACGGGGCCTTCGATCTCGATGTAAACCCCGACCGGGGTCTCGTCGAGCGTGACGTTGGCGTCACGCCACGTGAATTCGGCGCGATACTTCTGGTAGCGAAAGACCGGAACAAAACCGAGGCGGCCGAGAATCTCTTCGAGCACCGCGGCATCACCCGCCGTCGTCTCGATCTCTTCACGGACCTTGATGCCGTCTCGCACCTCGCCGCGGCCCTTGAAGGTGAGGATGGCGCCGCCGGCGAAACGACGCAGCCGCAGCAGCTCGCCGCCGGTTCGCAGGCTGCGCTCCCGATCGAAGACGATGTTGTCCTCGAACGCACGTTCCTGGACGCAGCGCGCGCCCAGCTCGTCGAGGCGACGGCGGGCGCTCGGCACATCGGCCATGCGCACCTTGATCTCGCTTTCGACGTTGCCGGCTGTCGTCACCTGACACCCCGCTGCTTGCCCGCCGAGCCGATGCGTTCGAGCGCGCGGTCCACGTCTTCCTGGAAACGGCTGTCGCCGATGCCGAGCAGCAGCTTGCGGGCTTCCTCGCGGCGGCCGAGTGCCGCGAGGCACAGCGCGCGGTTGTAGTCGGCTTCTGGCAGCAACAGCGTGCCGTCCCAGCGTGCCGCTATGGCGGTGAAGAGGCGCAGCGCTTCGGCTGGCTGCTTGGCGTCGAAGGCCTGGCTCGCGGCCGTCACCTCATCCGCGGGCGCGCCGTTCTCGGCCGGGGCGAGGCCGTTTGGGAGCAGTGCCGACGAAGCGCCGGCGACGGGCGGCGCCGGCGGGCGGCGGCTCCAGTTCGCACGCGGCACGGTCTCTCGCACGTCGGTGCGCGCCAGCGCTTCGAGCACCTGCGGCAGCGACTGGTCGAACGGCGACGGTACGGTGACGATGACGAACGTGTTGCGCGCGGCCACCAGCACCCCCGGTGGTGTCGAGCCAAGAGCCGCCTGCAGCCCCGGGCCGAGCAGCACCGGCCAGTCGTAGTGATAGAGCGAGAGGCTGCGGCGCAGGGCGGTGTCGTCATCGCGCGACGCTGGCACCATCAGCACCTGGGCGTCGGCGGGCGCAGCGCGCTTCAGCGCCTCGAGATCTTTCGAGCAGCTGCGGCACGAGGCGTCGGCGAGGTAGAAGACCGTGAGCGGTGCCGCGTCGAGGCGCAGCAATGCGCCGGAAGAGAGTCGGGCGTTCGGCGGAACGGCGAGCGGGCCGTAGCGAAAGGCTGCCTGCGCCCCGAGCGGTTCGAGGCGCTTGCGGTCGATCTCGGCCTGCACCGATGGCAGCCCGGCTGCGTCGACCGCGGATTGCAGGGCGGCGAGGTCCTCTGCGGGAATGGCAGCGCGGGTCACCGCGGAGAGCAGCACACCGCGTGCGTCGCGGGCGCGGCCGGCGCGCACCAGGGCCTCGCCCAGTTGGCCGCGCGACCGTGCGGGATCGAGTTCGGCAGCGCGCGCCAGGAAGCGCGCGGCCTCGGCGTTCTGCGCCGCGGCGCCCAGCACCTCACCCATCGCCGCGTACAGCTTCGCACGATGCCGCCGGTAAGCAGTGCGCGCTGCGAGGAATTCGTCTTCGAGCACTTCGCCCTTGCGGCCCGCCTTGGCGAACCGCATCGGGTCGAAGACCCGGGTCAGCTCCAGGGCCCGGCGCGCGTCGTCGCGCGCGGCTGCCGGCGCTGCTGTCGCGCGGGCCACGGCTGTCGCGGCGAGCCGCTCCGCCTCGTCGACCGGGCTGGGCGCGGGTGCGGCCGCGGAGAGCACGGCACCAATGACGACAGCACAATGAAAAGGAGCCACGAAGGCCGCCTGCTTTTAGCGCGCCGGCGCGGCCGAGCGCAGCCGGGCGAGCCGTCGTTCTGCCTCGTCGAGGGTCGCGTCCTTCTTGCAGAACGCGAACCGCACCTGCCGCGAGCCGTCGGCCGCATCCTTATAGAAGGAAGAGCCCGGCACCACGGCGACCCCGATCGTTTCCACCATGTGGCGCGCGAACGCCACGTCGTCGGCGAAACCGAACGCGTCGATCTCGGTCATCGTGTAGTAGGCGCCCTGGGGCTTGTGCACCCTGAAGCCGGCCTGCTCGAGGACCGGCAGCAGGCGGTCACGGCGGCGGCGATAACCCTCGGCGAGCGCCGTGTAGTAGCTGTCCGGAAGCGCCAGCGCCATGGCGCCGGCTTCCTGCAACGGCGCGGCGGCGCCGACCGTCAGGAAGTCGTGCACCTTGCGGATCGCGCCCGACAGCGCCTCCGGCGCAATCGCCCAGCCGACCCGCCAGCCGGTGACGCCGTAGGTCTTGCTCATGCCGTTGATGGTGATGGTGCGCTCCGCCATGCCGGGCAGGCTCGCGATCGGAATGTGCACCGCGCCGTCGTAGAGGATGTGCTCGTAGATCTCGTCGGTGACCGCAACGGCGTCGTGCTCGATGCAGAGTGCGGCGATGAACTCGAGCTCCTCGCGGCTGAACACCTTGCCCGTCGGGTTGTTGGGAGTGTTGATGACGATTGCGCGGGTGCGCGGGCCGAAGGCCCTGCGCAGCTCGTCGCGGTCGAAGTCCCAGTGCGGCGCGCGCAGCCTCACGAAGCGCGGCACCGCCCCCGAGAGGATCGCGTCCGGCCCGTAGTTCTCGTAGAACGGCTCGAACACCACCAGCTCGTCGCCAGGATTGAGGAACGCCATCAGCGCCGCCATGATCGCCTCGGTCGAGCCGCAGGTCACGGTGACGTGGCGCTCCGGATCCACCGGCACGCCGTACAGGCGCTCGAACTTCGCGGCGATCGCATCGCGCAGCGACTTGGCGCCCCAGGTGATCGCGTACTGGTTGACGTCGGCGTCGATCGCGCGGCGCGCCGCGTCCTTGATCTCTTCGGGCGCCGGGAAGTCGGGAAAGCCCTGCGACAGGTTGACGGCGCCGTGCAGGTTCGCAAGCCGCGTCATCTCGCGGATGACCGACTCGGTGAACCGCGCCGCCTTCTCGGACGCGCGCACGCTCATGGTGTTGCCGGAGCCTCGGCTGCGTCTACCGCCATGAGCGAGAGGTCGGCGGGGAGCGGGCGCGAAAGATCCACGTGCCCACCGAGGGTGAGCGTTGGGGACGACTCCACCAGAATCTGCACTCTCTTGAGGGACGGAAAGCTGCTGATGAGCGAATTGACGAGGGAGTATACCGTAAGCAATTCGCCGTCCGTCCCGCGGCCTGGCGCCGCCGCTTCCTTCGACAGATTGACGATCGCGACGCCGCGCGGCGTGACGAAAGCGTCGAGCACTTTGGCGCCGGCCGGGAACGTCGGCCGCAGCTCGGCCTGGCCTTGCGGACCGGCGAGCACCGCCTCGGCAGCGAGCCGCACCGCGTGCGACAGGTCGGGCGCCGGCGCCAGCGCCCGCTCCTCGATCAGCAGGCCCGGGCGATCGCTGGCCGCCGAGAGAAAGAAGAGGCGCGCGGTGGTCGGGGCGCTTGCGGCGGGCGCGGGTTCGGCCGCCTCGTCGTACTCGCCGGGGGTGGCGCCGCCGGCCGGCGTGCGCAGCAGCCCCGACCAGAAGGGCGCCGACAAGGTGACGAGCAGGAAAAGCGCGAGGAGCGCCGCCGCCGTCACGAAAATCCTGCCGCGCGGCTCGCTCTCGTTCACGGCTGGCGCTCCACCGGTGAGTAGCGTGACAGCACGGCCACCAGCGCCGAGATCACGGCCTGCTGGCCGGCATCGCTCGCGAGGCGCGCTGCGTCCTTCGGGTCGTCGAGGCAACCGAGTTCGATGAGCACGGCCGGCATCGCGGCGCCGGCCAGCACCCGCAGCGCCGCCGCGCGCGGCGCCGGCTGGCCCTGGCCCATGGCGCTCACGAGCCGCGTCTGCAGCTCGGCCGCGAGCGGCGCGGCGATCGCCAGGTTCGGCGCCTGCGCCGCGGACCAGGTCTCGAGCCCGGCAACCGGCGGTTGTGTCTGCGGCAGGATCTCCTCGATGATCGAGCGCGTGTAGACGCGCGGACCGGGCCAACCGCCGGACTGTCTGGAACCGGCGTGCAACGACACGAACAACTGCGCCTTGAAGTTGTTGGCGATGCCGGGGCGCGCGTCGAGCTCGACGTCCTCGTCCTTTTCGCGGGTCAGCACCACCTGCAGTCCCAGCCCCGAGGTGAGGCTCGCGCGCAGCTGCTGTGCGAAGCGCAGCACGATCGCCTTTTCGGTGACGCCTCCGGGGCCGAGCGCGCCGCTGTCGGCGCCGCCGTGGCCCGGATCGATGACGATCGTGCGCAGCCCCGCGCCCGCGGGTCGCGCCGGCACGGCGCCTGCCACGGGTCCGGGCTCCACCGCGCTGGCGCTGAAGTTCAGGACCAGACGCCGCCCAGAGTCCGGTTCGGACGCGCGCACGTCGAGGAAGCGCGGGCCGAGCGTCATGACGAGCGAGGTCTCGGTGCCCTGGACGAGCCGCACCGCCTCGAGGATGTCGCCGGTCGAAGCCGACGAGGCGCGCATGTCCACATCGACCACGGCGTCGCCGAACGAAACGACCACCGAGTCCTCGGGCCGCGTCATGTGGAACGCCACCGGCGAGCTGGCGTCGAGCGTGATGTCGACGCCGTCCGGCGTGACCATCTGGCCAATCGTTACGCGCGGCACCGGCGGGTTGCCGATGAGCAGCGCGCGCTGCGCGGGGCGGTACCGCACGGGGATCTGCAGCAGCGGCCCGAACAGCGGCTCGAGCGAGTCGGCCGGCACCCACCAGTCGCCAGCCTCGAAGGCGCAAGGTGCCGACAACAGCGTCATCTGGCCGGCGGTCGACGCCACGTTCTTGCGATCGGAGACGACCAGCTCGCGGTCGCCCCAGGTGAGGCGCAGCGAAGAGCCTTCGGCTCGCGGGCTGAGCCTGAGCTTGTCGGCCAGAGCCCGCAGCGCCACCCAGTCGGCGCGGCCGCGCGGCTGCGCCGGCACCTCGAAGCGATCGGTCGCGGTCAGGACCAGGAGCGAGGTGCGGGCGGCGAACCCGGATGCGGCGGCGCCGAGGCACGCGAGTGCTGTGGCCAGGGTGCGGACCGCACGGCTCATTCGTCGCGGTTGACGGTCGCGGGACTGAAGGCGGGCACGCAGACGGCCAGGTACTCGGCGCCTTCGGGGGTGCTGTAGCGAACCCATTCGCCGGGCTTGGTCCAGATCGCCTGGCCCTCCTGCACGTCGATCACGCCGCCCTCGTGCTCGACGCGAACCATGCCGGCGAGCACCAGCGTGTACTCGCTGAACTCGGGGCGTTGCCCGGGCTCGACCCAGCCGGCGGGTGCTCGCATGCGGGCGACGCTGACCGATTCGGTCGTGGTCGAGATCCGGCCGACGAATTCTTCGATGATCTTGGGAGGCGTGCCTGCCGCGGGGATGGTGATGGGTGCGGCGATCAGTCTCGGCATGCCTGTTCAGCCTAGCGCAATCCAAATGAAACGGCCCCGGGCCGTTGCAGGTCCCGGGGCGCGCGCGCCTATGCCGAATTCGCTTACTTGTTGCGTGTGGCGATGTCGTAGACGACGCCGGCGACGCCGCCAACGACGGCACCCTTTTTCGCACCCTTGCCGCCGCCCAGGATGGCGCCAAGGCCCGCGCCGCCGGCAGCCGAACCGCCGATGATGGCGGCGCTCTTCTTCCACGAGCGCGTCTTCTTCACCTCGGTGCGGCGTACGGCCTGCGAGTCGTAACCGGGATCGACGACGCGGTCGGCCGCTGCGTAGCGCGGGGCCGCGACGCGTGCGACGGGAACAGGAACCGGTGCCGTCTCGATGCTGGCATCGCCGAGCGCCGCCGGTGCAGCAGGCGCGACCGCGAGCTTCGACTGGTTGAACGTGAACGCGCCCGACTGCGCGAGCAACACCACGACCGCGACAGCCACCGCCCCAAGTGCACCACCGAGAAAGGATTTCATGATCGACCTCCGCTTCCTGATTTGCTTGGCAGCACCAGAGGCAATGGTCGTGCCACGCGGGCCGCGGCATTGCGGTTCAGGCAGTTACACAAGGCCGCGTGACGCAGCTCACGACGCCGCGTCGTCGCCCGCCGAGGACAGGACTAGCGCGATTCGGGGAAAAGGAGGTCGAGGTGCGTGCGGAACATGCCCTCAACGTCGAGCGGGATGTCCTTGCCGAAGAGGCCGGTCCAGATGATGCCGACGATCACCGGGGCGATCATGAGCTGCGGGTAGCGGACGAGGGCGCCGTTTGCTAGCTCGCCGTTGCGCGCCGCCGCGTTCAGCATCGCGACGAAGCGCGCCAGCATGGGTTCGAGCACGGTCTTGCGGTAGGCGTCCGCGAGCCCGGGGAAGCGCACGCCGTCACCCACCAGCAGCCTGACGATGTCGCCGCGGCTCGAGGTGGCGGCCGCCGCCGCCATCGGCGGCAGGGTGCGTTTCAGGAAATCGCCGATCCGTTCGCCAGGCCGCAGCTCCGTGGGCTTCACCGTGGCGAGCGGCAGCGCGACGAAGTCGAGGACCAGCCCCTGGAAGAGCGCCTGCTTGTCCTTGAAATAGAGGTAGAGCGTGCCCTTCCCGACCTTTGCGCGGCGCGCCACGTCTTCCATGCGTGCGGCGGCGAAGCCTCTGGCCGTGAACTCGGCGAGCGCCGCCGCGAGGATCGCCTCACGCTTGCGGGCGGTTTCCATGGCGCGCGGGCTGCTCACCGCCCGGGGTTTCACGGACTTCCTTGTCTTTTTCGGTTTCTGCATCTCGCTCTTGACAATACTGACTGGTCAGTCATATATTCCCACGCTGTAGCCAGCGCGTCAAGAAAGAAACAACGGAGCCTCTGCAAATGCACAAGCGAATCGTCCCGGTTGTCGTCCTGCTGGTGGTTGCCGCCGCGGGCACCTGGTGGTGGCTCAAGACGAGGCACCGCCCCGAAGGCGAGCTGGTCCTCTACGGCAACGTGGACCTGCGCCAGGTCTCGCTTGCATTCGCCGACAGCGAGCGCATCGCCGCGGTGCTGGTGCAGGAGGGCGACGCGGTCAAGGCCGGCCAGACGGTCGCACGCCTCGACACCGGGCGCATCGAGCCCCGCCTGGCGCGTGCCGACGCAGCCGCCGCTGCGCAAACGGAAGCGCTGCGGCGGCTGCGGCACGGCAGCCGGCCCGAGGAAATATCGCAGGCGCGGGCGGGTGTGGCCGCCGCCGAAGCGGAGCTCGAGAATGCGCGCCAGCAGCACCAGCGTCTTGTCGGCATCGAGAGGACCACGAGCGGCCGCGCGGTGAGCGACAAGGACATCGAAGGCGCGACCGCCGCGCTGCGCACCGCGCAGGCGCGTCTCGACAGCGCGCGCCAGGCGCTCGACCTTGCGGTCCAGGGTCCGCGAACCGAAGACATCGCGGAGGCCAAGGCGCAGCTGGACGCAGCCGCGGCGGATGCGGCATTGCTGCGCCGCCAGCTGAGCGACGCCGACCTCGTCTCCCCCGTCAACGCGGTCGTCCGCAGCCGACTCATGGAGCCCGGAGAAATGGCGTCGGCGCAGCGGCCTGTGCTGTCGCTCGCGGTGACCGACCCGAAGTGGGTGCGGGCTTACGTCGCGGAAACCGCGCTTGGCAAGGTGCAGGCGGGAACCAGGGCCGCCGTTTCGGTGGACAGTTTCCCGAACGAAAGCTTCGCAGGCTGGGTCGGCTTCCTGTCCTCGGTCGCGGAGTTCACGCCGAAGACGGTACAGACCGAGGACCTGCGCACGAGCCTCGTGTACGAGGTGCGCATCTTCGTGAAGGATCCGCAGGACCGCCTGCGCCTCGGCATGCCGGCGACCGTGCGCTTCACCGACCAGGCGCCAGAACCGAAGCAGCCGGCCGGACACTGACGATGGCCGCTGCCGCTGCCTCGCCCGTGCTGCACGGCGAAGGCATACGCAAGACGTTCAGGCGCGAGAGCGGTGAGACGGTCACGGCGCTCGACGGCATCGCGCTGTCGGCGCCGGCCGGATCGCTCACGACGCTCGTCGGTCCCGACGGCTCCGGCAAGACGACGCTGCTGCGCCTCATGGCGGGCCTGATGACGCTCGACGCCGGCCGCATCGAGGTGCTCGGCGTCGATGTCGCCAAGGATCCGCAGGCAGTGCAGGACCGCATCAGCTACATGCCGCAGCGCTTCGGCCTCTACGAGGACCTGAGCGTCGAAGAGAACATGGACCTGTACGCCGAGCTGAACGGCGTGACCGAGGCGCAACGCGCCGAGCGCTATCCGCAGCTCATGGCGATGACCAACCTCGAACCGTTCAAGAAGCGCCTCGCGGGCAAGCTCTCCGGCGGCATGAAGCAGAAGCTCGGCCTCGCCTGCACGCTGGTGCGGCAGCCGGAACTGCTGCTGCTCGACGAGCCCACTGTGGGGGTCGACCCGCTGTCGCGACGCGAGTTGTGGAGCATCGTCGACGGACTGGTGCGCAGCGACAACCTCACGGTGGTGGTGAGCACCTCGTACCTCGACGAGGCCGAGCGCAGCCAGCACGTCGTGGTGATGCACCAGGGCCGCATCCTCTCGCAGGGCGCGCCGGAGACGATCCGCGACGTGGCCAAAGGCCGCGTGTTCGTCGCGGTGCCGCAGCAGGGTGAAGCGCCGCGCAGCCTGCAGGCGCGGCTGCTGGACGCCGCCGGCGTCATCGACGCGGTGCCGCAGGGCGGCAAGGTGCGGCTGGTCGCCGATCCGGACCAGCTTGGCGCACTGGGCTCGGTGCAGATCGCGCCGGTCGAGCCGCGCCTGGAGGACGGCTTCATGATGATGCTGCGGGCGGCCGTGGCCGCGCAGCCGGGCACTGCTACGTCGCCGGCCGCGCCCGCGGTGCCGCTCCACGATCTGCCGCGCGCGCGCGACGTGGTCATCGAAGTGCACGACCTGGTGCGCAAGTTCGGCGACTTCACCGCGGTGAATCGCACCAGCTTCGAGGTGCGGCGCGGCGAGATCTTCGGCCTGCTCGGCCCCAACGGCGCCGGCAAGACCACCACCTTCCGGATGCTCTGCGGCCTGCTTCCGGCCAGCGGCGGCACGCTGCGAGTCGCGGGCAACGACCTGCGCAAGGCGCGCGCAGAGGCGCGGTCGCGGGTTGGCTACGTGGCGCAGAAGTTCGCGCTCTACGGCAAGCTGACGGTTGCCGAGAACCTCGAGTTCTTCGGCGGCGCCTACGGCCTCTCGGGCCGGCGCCTCGCGGACCGCATCGCCTGGGCGATGGCTGAATTCGATCTCGGCGCCCTGGGCACGCTGCCGAGCGGACAGCTGCCGGGCGGCTACAAGCAGCGCCTGGCGATGGCGGCGGCGCTCCTGCACGAGCCGGAGATCCTGTTCCTCGACGAACCGACGAGCGGCGCCGACCCCATCGCACGGCGCGAGTTCTGGCGGCGCATCACGTTCCTCGCCGAACAGGGCATCACCATCGTGGTCACCACGCATTTCATGGAAGAGGCGGAATACTGCGACCGCATCATCATCCAGGATGCCGGCGTGGTGCTCGCTGGCGGCACGCCCGACGAGGTACGCGGCGTCGCGGGCGGCGCCGAAGGCCGCACACCGACCATGGAAGAGGCGTTCATCGCGGTGGTCGGCAAGGCGCGCCGGGAGCACGCCTCGTGACCGGCACGCTGCGGCGCCTGCGCGCCCTCATCCGCAAGGAATCGCGCCAGCTGCTGCGCGACCGCAGCAACGTCGCGGTCGGCATCGTGCTGCCGCTGTTCCTGATCGTGTGCTTCGGCTACGGCCTGTCGCTCGACGTGAAGGACGTGCCGATCGCGGTGGTCCTGGAGGACACCTCGCCCACCGCCGCCGACGTGCTCGCGGGACTGTGGCTGTCGCCCTACCTGAAGCCCGTCGCCATGCGCTCGATGCGCGACGCCGAGGCGCTGATGCTGGCGCGGCGCAGTCGACGGCATCGTGCGCATCCCGCCCGACTTCGCGCGCACGCTCGCGGCCGGCCACGGCCGCATCCAGGTGCTGGTGCACGGCACCGACGCGAACCGCGCGCGCATCATCGGCCGCTACGTACAGGGTGCGGTGGCGCAATGGCTCGCGCGCCGCTCGTCCGAAGGCTTCGCGCGGCCGACGGCCGGCGTGGCGGTGCTCGAGACACGGCAGTGGTTCAACGAAGCCAACGAAAGCCGCTACTTCCTGGTGCCCGGGCTGATCGTCCTGGTCATGACCCTGATCGGCGCGTTGCTCACCGCGCTGGTGATGGCGCGCGAATGGGAACGCGGCACGCTCGAGGCGCTGTTCGTCACGCCGGTGCGCGCCATCGAGATCCTGCTCGGCAAGCTCGTGCCCTACTTCGTGCGTCGGGCTCATCGGCCTCGCCTTGTGCCTGCTCGCGGGCGTCTTCTTGTTCGGCGTGCCGCTGCGCGGCTCGATCCTGGTCCTGGTCTTCGCCTCGATGCTGTACCTGCTGGTCGCGCTCGGCTTCGGGCTGCTGATCTCCTCCGCGGTCAAGAACCAGTTCCTCGCGAGCCAGCTGGCACTGGTCACCAGCTTCATGCCGGCGCTGATGCTGTCGGGGTTCCTGTTCGACCTCAACGGCGTGCCGGGGTTCGTGCGCGCGGTCTCGACCATCCTGCCGGCGCGCTACTTCGTGGAACTGCTGCAGACGCTGTTCCTCGCGGGCAACGTCTGGCCGCTGATCCTCAAGGACTGCGCGGTGCTCGCCTTCGCCGCCCTGGTGCTGTTGGGACTCGCGCGCGCCGCCACCCAGAAGAGGCTCGACTGATGCGTGACACGTTGCGGCGCATCGGCATCCTGTTCCGCAAGGAGATGCTCACGATCTTCAAGGATCCGCGCAGCCGCGTGATCCTGATCGGGCCGGCGATCGTGCAGGCGCTGATCTTCGGCTACGCGGCGACCTACGACCTCAACAACGTCGCCTACGCGCTGCTCGACCAGGACCGCACCGCCGCGTCGCAGGAGCTCGCCGCCCGGCTTGCAGCCTCGCCCACCTTCCATTTGGTGGCGGTGCTCGACGAGCCGCGGCAGATCGCGGCCATCATCAACGAGAAGCGGGCGTTGCTGGTGGTGCAGATCGGGCCCAACTTCGAGCGCGACCTGGAAGCCGGGCGCAGCGTGCCGGTGCAGGTGGTGGTGGACGGCCGCAACAGCAACACCGCGGGCACCGCCACCGGCTACATCGCGACGCTCCTCGAGTCTTTCAATGCGCTGCGTCGCGCCGATCTGGGCGGCGCCGATCCGCCTTTGGCGCTCGAGCAGCGCGCCTGGTACAACCCCAACCTCGAGACGCGCTGGAACATGATGCCGGGGATGATCGCGGCGCTCAGCATGCTGCAGACGTTGCTGCTCACGGCGTTGTCGGTTGCCCGCGAGCGCGAACAGGGCACGTTCGACCAGCTGCTGGTGACGCCGCTGCGTCCGGGCGAGATCATGGCCGGCAAGGCGCTGCCGTCGATCTTCATCGGCCTGCTGCAGTCGACGCTGGTGCTGCTGGTCGCGATCTTCTGGTTCCACATCCCGTTTGCCGGATCGCTGCTCGTGCTCTACACCGGCCTGGTCCTGTTCGTCACCGCTACGGTCGGCATCGGCCTCGCGATTTCCGCGCTTTCCGCCAACATGCAGCAGGCCATGCTGTTCACGTTCGTTCTGGTGGTGCCGCTGATGCTGCTCTCCGGGCTCACCACCTCGATCAAGAGCATGCCGCTGCCGATGCAGTACGCGACGCTCGTCAACCCGCTGCGCTACGCGGTGGACCTGGTGCAGCGCGTCTACCTCGAGGGAGTCGGCATGTCGTGGGTGGCCGGCGACCTCTGGCCGCTCGTCCTCATGGCCGCGGTCACGCTGCCGACCGCCGCGTGGCTGTTCCGCAACCGTCTCGTCTAAACAAGGAGTCGTCGTGATGCGTGTTTCCAGAGGTTCCGTAGTGTTGACGGTGGCAGCGATGGCGGCCGCCAGCGCCTTGTCGCCGGCGTGCGTGTCCGGTCCGCAGTTCGTGAAACCGGCCGCCGAGGCGCCGACCGCCTGGCGTTCACCGGCACCCGCGTCATCGCCGGTGGCCAGCGTCGCGGTGAGCGACGCGCCCGACCCGAAATGGTGGCGAGCGCTCGGCGATCCCACCCTCGACGCGCTCGAAGAGCGCGCTGCGGCGGCCAACCTCGACTTGCAGGAAGCTGCGCTGCGCCTGGCGCAAAGCCGCGTGCAGCGGCGGGTCGCGGGCGCCGAAGGCAAGCCCCGCCTGGATGCCAGCGCCTCGTACCAGCGCGAGCGCCAAAGCGAAGTGGGGGTCGGCACGCGCGTCATCGACGTGATCCCGGTGCCCGGCAAGGATGAGATCATCCGGGCGCTGAGCGAACCGTACAGCGTCTTCCAGGCCGGCTTCGACGCGTCGTGGGAGCTCGACCTGTTCGGGCGCGTGAAGCGCACGCTCGAAGCGGCCGATGCACGCACCCAGGCATCGGCCGAGAATGCGCGCGACATCGCGCGGCTGATCGGCGCCGAGGTAGCACGCCGCTACGTCGAACTGCGCGGCACCCAGGCGTTGCTGGTGCTCGCACGCAGCGACGAGCAAGCGGCCGGCGAGCTCCTCGAGCTGACGCGCCAGCGCGCCGATGCGGGCCTCGTCACCGACCTCGACGTCACTCGGCAGCGCTCACTGCTCGCCGAGGTGCGCGCGCGCCTGCCGCAGCTCGAGGCGGCCGAGGACGAGGCGCTCAACAAGCTGGCGCTGCTGCTCGCGGCACAGCCGGGAACGCTGTCGCAGGAGCTGCGGGAACCCGCCGCGGTGCCGCTGGTGCCCGCGCGCGTGCCCGTGGGCCTGCCGTCGGACGTGGTGCGTCGGCGGCCCGACGTCCGCCAGGCCGAGGCGCGGCTGCACGCCGCGACGGCCGACATCGGCATCGCCATGGCCGACCTCTACCCGCGCATCAGCCTGGGCGGCAACGCCGGGTTGCAGTCGCTCGGCGCCGGCGACCTCGTCGACTGGGGTGCCCGCGGCTGGAGCATCGGCCCGTTCCTCAAGCTGCCGCTCTTCGACGGCGGAAGGCGCAAGGCAACCGTCGAGCTGCGCAAGGTGCAGCAGCAGGAGGCCGCCATCGCTTTCCGCAAGGCGGTGCTCGTCGCCTTCCATGAAGTTGACGATGCGCTCACCGGTTATGGCGCCGAGCAGCGCCGCCGCGAGCTCCTCGCCGAGGGCGTCTCGTCGGGCGAGGCGGCTTACGAGCTGGCGCGGACTCGCTACGAGCATGGCCTCACCGACTCGCTCGCGGCGCTCGAGGCCCAGCACAACCTCATCGCCAGCAGACGTGCCTGGGTCGAGAGCGGCACCGCCGTGGCGGTGCGCTTCGTCGCGCTCAACAAGGCCCTGGGCGGCGGTTGGGAGGCGCCGCAGGAAGACGGAACCGCCGTGGCCGGGGTGGTAAACTGAGGTTCGCATCTGTCGTGTTCGTGGGGGCGCACCGGTTTCGACGGGACCATCGACCCCGATAGACGCAGGCCGAGCGTGTCTACCGGCTCGATAATTCGGTGGAAAAGTCACACCTGCCAACGACAACTTGGCACTGGCCGCCTAACTAAACCTTAGGTAGCCCGCTTCCCTCTCCTGCGCCCGCCGGGGGAGACGAAGCGTCACTTAGTGGGCTGGTCCCAAGTCCTCGGTCCGGGGATGGAAGGACGAGATCAATCGGACTAGCCGCCGCCGGTTTTGTCCGGCCTTCACGGCGACGGCGAAATACCAGGCCGGACTAAGCCTGTAGGGTCTAGCGTAGGCGCGGTTCCGGACGCGGGTTCGATTCCCGCCGCCTCCACCATTTCGCGATGGCGCCGTGGCGCAGGATGAAGACGTTAGTGGAACTTCATCCGCGGCTCCTCGTCTAACCGGTCCAGATGCTGCTGCCGGTTCACATTGCCGCCGGAGGCCTCGCGATCGTCCTGGGAGGGCTGGCCCTCGCCGCCGCGAAGGGCAGCTGGCTGCATCGCCGCGTCGGCCTCGTCTTCGTGGGCGCGATGGCGTTGATGGGCTCGACCGGAGCCGCAATGGCGTTCAGCAAAGGCGGGCTCACCAACCCGAACGTGTTTGCGGGCGGCATGGCCGTCTACTTCGTCCTGACCGCGTGGATGACCGTGCGCCCGGCGTCGCCCTGGACGCGGCGCATCACCGCGGCCGCCATGACGATGGCGCTTGGCATTGCTTGTTGCGATGCGCTGTTCGGCATACGCGCCCTTGGCAGCCGAGGCGGAGTCCTCGACGGCGTCCCGTTCGCGATGTATTTCTTCATGGGCAGCGTCCTGGCGCTCGCTGCGCTCGGCGACGCGCGCGTGCTCGTCTCCGGCCCGCCTCGCGGCAGCGCTCGACTGGCGCGGCACCTCTGGCGCATGTGCTTCGCGCTCTTCATCGCCGCAGGGTCCTTCTTCTCGCTGCGGGAGCGGGTGGCCGCTATCTTGCCCGAGCCCTTCACCTCAGCGCCGCTGCGGACCCTGCCGATCCTGCTGCCCTTCGCGGCGATGCTCTATTGGTTGTGGCGCGTCCGCCGGCGCCCGATGCCGTCTTTTAGCTGACCCCGAAGTCCTGAGGGCCACTCGCGCTTGCGCTGGCCCGAAGGACCCGCCGGTGCGACGATTGGCCATGGAATATCGGCAACTGGGAGGGTCGGGGCTGAAGGTTCCCGTGCTCAGCTTCGGCACCGGGACTTTTGGCGGCAAGGGTGCCTTTTTCGCGGCGTGGGGATCGAGCGACGCCAAAGAGGCCACGCGGCTCGTAGACATCTGCCTCGACGCCGGCCTCACGATGTTCGACTCGGCCGACACCTACTCGCGCGGCGCCGCCGAAGAGATCCTGGGCGCGGCCATCAAGGGGCGCCGCGACCGGGTCCTCATTTCCACGAAGGCCACCTTCCGCAAGGGCGACGGGCCCAACGACGTCGGCTCGTCGCGGTATCACATCACCGCCTCGGTCGAAGGCAGCCTCAAGCGGCTTGGCACCGACGTCATCGACCTCTTCCAACTCCACGCCTTCGATGCGATGACTCCGGTCGAAGAGTCGCTGCGCGCCCTCGACGACCTGGTGAGCGCGGGCAAGATCCGCTACATCGGCTGCTCCAACTTCTCAGGCTGGCACCTGATGAAGTCGCTCGCCGCCTCCGACCGCTACGGCTTCCCGCGCTACGTCGCGCACCAGGCGTACTACTCGCTCATCGGCCGCGACTACGAGTGGGAGCTGATGCCGCTGGGGCTCGACCAGAAGGTGGGCGCCGTGGTCTGGAGTCCGCTGGGCTGGGGCCGCCTCACCGGCAAGATCCGTCGCGGCCAGCCCCGGCCGAAGCAGAGCCGCCTCAACGTGGCTGTCGCGCTCGATGCCGGCCCGCAGGTGGACGACGAATACCTCTACCGCGTGGTGGAGGCGCTCGACGCCGTGGCGGCGGAAACCGGCAAGACGGTGCCTCAGGTGGCTCTCAACTGGCTGATGCAGCGGCCTACGGTCGCGAGCATCGTGATCGGCGCGCGCGACGAGGAGCAGCTTCGCCAGAACCTGGGGGCCGTGGGCTGGGACCTGAGCGCCGCTCAGGTGGCCGTGCTCGACGCGGCCAGCGCCGTGCCGCGAGCCTACCCTTACTGGCACCAGGCAGGATTCGGTGAGCGAAATCCGCCGAGCGTTCCAGATCGTTGACATGCCGAACAACGCGCGGCGATAATCCTCGAGGAAACCCCACCCAAGTGCCTGAAACACTGCGATTTCCGAGGATGCCCCAGCGATGAGCCTAGAGGACGATCTCAAGAACCAGACGCTGGCGGCTGTGGCGCAGGGCGTCGATCAGTGGCAAGGCAACCTGCGCCGCGCACTCACCCAGCACGAAGAGACCGTCGCTCGCTCGCTCGACGCCCTGCAGCGTGCCGCCTCGCTGGACCTCGGATCCCTCGAACCCGGCCTTGCGGCGGCCATCTCGCGCGTCGTCGCGGATCAGCCGCCGCCGGCGGCTGCGGTCGTCGAACCGGCGCCGGCCGCGCCCGCCGACTACACGCAACTGCGCGCGGCGCTGCAGACGATCGATGCGGCGAAGACGCTCTCCGACGCAATGATGGCGCTCGTGAACGAGTCGCTGCGCTTCACCACGCGCGCGCTGATGCTGGTGATCAAGGGCAACACCGCAATCGGCTGGTACGGCAAGGGCATCGCCTCCGAAGCGGTGCGCGCCATCGGCGTCGCGGTGGACAGTGGCGACGGCGCGGTTGCGAACGTGTACCGCAGCAAGCAGCCGCTGCGTGGTGCAGCCGACAATGACGCCTCGCAATGGGCCGGCCTGCCGCTCGGCGGCTCCCCCGGTTCGCGTCATGCGGTGCCGCTGGTGCTGCGCGACCGCGTCGGGGCCATCCTTTATACGGACTCGCCGCGCGAAGCCGCGGCGCACGACCTCGACAGCGTCGAGATCCTCGTGCAATACGCCGCGCGCGTCATCGACCTCATCACGGTACAGCGAGCGGTCGCGAAGGTTGCGACAGGCCCGAACCCCGCCGGCACGCCTCGCTCCGGTCCGGTGGCGGTGCGCCCCGGTTCGGGGCCGGTGCCGGTTGCCATGCCGCGCCCAGGCTCCGGCCCGGTTCCGGTCTCCCCGCGCGCCGGTTCGGGTCCGGTGAAGGTGCAGGTGCCGGCGCCTCGCTCCGGCGCGGTGCCCATCATGCGCACAGCGCCCCCGGTCCCGGCCCCGGCACAGGCCTACGTCGCGGTGCCGATGTCGCCGGCGGTCCCCGTCACGGTGTCCGAGTCCGCGCAGGTGGTCGAGATCACCGAGGAAGACGGCGCCAGCACCCTAATCTTCGACAGCTCGACTGTCGCCGCCGCGCTGCAGGCGCCGCCGACCCCGCCGCCGGTGGCGGCGCCGGCGCTCAGCGACAGCCAGCAGAAGGCTCACGACCAGGCCAAGCGGTTCGCGCGGCTGGTGGTCAGCGAGATCAAGTTGTACAACGAGTCGAAGGTGACGGAAGGGCGACGGAATCGTGACCTCTACGAACGGCTCAGGGAGGACATCGAGCGCGGTCGGCAGGTTTACACCGAACGGGTGCCCGGCGACGTGCGTGAATCGACGAGCTATTTCTACGACGAGCTGGTTCGCGTCCTCGCCGCCGGCGACGCCAGCGCGCTCGGGCCGATGTAGGTCGCTGCATCGGCACCTGGCCGCACCCGCCTCAGCCTTCCTCTTTCCCTTCCTGCTCGTCGCTGCCGCCGCCGCGCCTGTAGCCGCGGCCAGCACACAGGTGCGGCTCGGCCTCGAACCGGCGGACCGTGCCGAGACGGAACTGCGCGAAACCCTCGCGCGCCGCCGCACCATCGCCGACTTGTGGGCGCTCAGCGCACGCAATCCCGGCTCGACGGTCTCCGGGCTCGCGCAGGTCGCGGCGGGCTACGCGGCGCTCGGCTCCGCGAACCCGAAAGACGCGCTGACTTCGTTCCGCCACAAGGACGTGGCCGCGACCGAGCTCGGCGACGTCGCCGCGTTCGGGGAAGGTGAGGCGCTCGAAGCGCAGGGCAACGGCAACGCGGCAGCCGACGCCTACGCGCGCGCCGTCGCCAACCGGCCCGCGGGCACGCTGTCGTGCGAAGCCATCGTGCGCGGTTCCGAGCTGTACCTGCGCAAGGGCGATGCGCGCGCGGCGGCCGCGCTGCTCGACGCCGCTGCGCACTGCCCGCCGTCGAGCGAGCTGGTGGCGCGCGTCGCCGAGGCGCACGATGCCGCCGGCGACCGCGCGCTGGCGGCTGCCGCTTACGACCGGCTCGACATCGAGTATCCGCAGTCGCAGGAGGCGCGCACCGCAGCGCCGCGGCTCGTGGCGCTGGCGTCGTTCCTGCCGCGCCTGTCGCCTGCCGACAGGACGCAGCGCGCCATCCGCAAGGCGGTGGCTGTGCTCGATGCGCGCGACTACCGGCGCGCCGCGCTGCTGCTGGGCGCCGTCGCCACGCAGGCGAGCGGCGAGGACAAGTGGCTGGTGGCAACGCGCCTCGGGCAGGCGCTGAGCTCGTCGGGCCGCGCTCGTGAAGCCGACGCGGCCTGGCGCAGCGTGCCGGCGAACTCACCCTATGCCGCCGAAGCCGCGTTTCGCCTGGCGCGCACGCGCAGCGGCGCGGCGAAGCTGACGGCGATGCGCACGGTCGCGGAGCGCTTTCCCAGGACGCCGTTCGCCGAGGAAGCGCTGCTGGCGATCGCCAACGAGGACCAGCGGGTCGGCAATCTCGGGGGGGCCGCGAAGACCTACCGCACGATGCTGCAGCAGTTTCCCGAAGGCCGCTACGTCGATCGCGCGCTCTGGCGCGCGGCGTGGGACGACTACAAGGCGCAGCGCTACGAACAGGTGGCCACGACGCTCGAGGCCGCGGCGCGCAGCCGCACCGGCAACGTGACCGCCGGCTACCTCTATTGGGCGGGACGTGCGCGCGAAAACCTCGGCGACAAGGATCGGGCGCGTACGCTGTGGGAGGACGCGGTACGCCGCTACAAGGTGCACTACTACGGCACGCTCGCCGCCGACGCGCTGGCGCGGCTGCCGCCCCGGCCGGGCTCGCTCGCCACGCTGCGCACGCCGTTCGAGCCGCGGCTCGAGCTTCCCGACGCGGCGCTCGCGCGGGTCCGCCAGCTGGTGCTCATCGAGCGCTACGACACCGCGATTGCCGAGCTGGGACAGCTGCCGGCCTCGAGCGCCACCGGTTCGGCGCTCGCCTGGATCGAGAATCGCCGCGGCCGGCTGCGGCCCGCGATCATCGCGATGAAGAGCGCCTTCCCCGAATGGGTGAGCGAAGGCGGCGATCACCTGCCCGCGGACGTGTGGCGGGTGATCTACCCGCTGGAGTTCCGCCAGTCGCTCGAGGAAAGCGCCGGCGAGCGTGGCCTCGACCCGGCGTTGCTGGCGGCGCTCGTCTGCCAGGAATCGACCTTCGACGCCAATGCGGTGAGCCGCACCGGCGCGCGCGGCCTGATGCAGATCATGCCCGCCACCGGCCGGGTGCTGGCCCGCAGCCTCGGGCGCGTATGGAAAACGCTCATCCTCCATGAGCCCGAGGTGAGCATCGATTTCGGCTCCCTGTACCTTGCCAACATGCTGCGTCGCTTCGACGGCCGTGTGGAGCGGACCCTCGCGGCGTACAATGCTGGCCCCGGACGCGTGGACGCGTGGACCGCTTCCGATCGCGCCATGTCCGCCGAAGAATTCGTGGAAACCATTCCCTTCACCGAAACCCGCACTTACGTGATGACCATCCTCGCCTCGCGCGCCCAATACCGGCGCCTCTACTGGGATGGCGGGGCACGCAGCGCCTCGAGCCCCGGCCGGTGAGCTTCCGGCTCGGCGACTTCAAGGCCCAGATCGACCCGGCGGTGCGGCCGGTGAAGGACGGCAAGCGTATTGGCCGCGGCAACGACGCGCTGCGCAACGTGAAGATCACGCCCGCCATCAACAAGCACGCCGAAGGCTCGGCGTTCATCGAGATGGGCGACACCCGCGTCATCTGCACCGCGAGCGTGGAGGAGCGCGTGCCGATGTTCCTCAAGGGCAAAGCCGAAGGCTGGGTGACCTCGGAATACGGCATGCTGCCGCGCGCCACCGGCACCCGCTCGCAGCGCGAGGTGTCGCGCGGCGGCGCCTCGGGACGCACCCACGAGATCCAGCGCCTCATCGGCCGCTCGCTGCGCGCGGTGGTGGACATGAAGATGCTCGGCGAGCGCACGGTCACCGTCGACTGCGACGTGATCCAGGCGGACGGCGGCACACGCTGCGCTTCGATCACCGGCGGTTACGTGGCGCTGGCGCTGGCGCTGCTGCGCCTGCGCAACCAGGGCACCATCGCCAAGCTGCCGCTGCTCGACCACGTCGCCGCCGTTTCCGTGGGACGCGTCGCCGGTGCGGTGCGCCTCGACCTCGACTACGAGGAAGACTCGAGCGCCGAGGTGGACATGAACGTGGTGAAGACCGGCCGCGGCCGCTTCATCGAACTGCAGGGCACCGCCGAGCACCGCACCTTCACCGACGACGACCTTGCCGAGCTGCTGGCGGCTGCTGCTGCAGGCATCAACAGCCTGGTCGCGGCGCAAAGGGAAGTGCTGGGCGAACTCGCCTTCAGGAAGAGCGAAGACTGAGCAGGAACTCGCGCGCCGCAGCGAGCGACTGGCCGCGGTGGCTGAGGCGGTCTTTCTCCGCGGGCTGCATCTCGCCGAACGTCTGCTCCCGGCCCGCCGGGATGAACACCGGGTCGTAGCCGAACCCACCGGCTCCGCGCGGCTGCGCCGCGATGCGGCCCTCCACGTGGCGCTCCACCTCGAACAGGATCGCACCACCGTCGGCGATGGCGACGGCGCTCGTGAAACGTGCGCCGCGCTCGCCTGGCGCAACGCCCTCGAGCTTCGACAAGAGCAGCTGCACCCGTCCCGCGTCGTCGAGACCCTCACCGCCGAAGCGGGCCGAGTGCAGCCCCGGCCCGCCGTCCAGCGCCGCGACGCTGAGGCCCGAGTCGTCGGCGAGGGTCAGCAGCCCGCTGCGGCGCGCGTAGTGCCGCGCCTTTTGCGCGGCGTTCTCGAGGAAGGTTTCGCCGGTTTCCTCGGGCGACTGGTCGATGCCGATGTCGCGCGGCCCCACGATCGCGTAGGGCAGGCCGACGACGAGCCCCTTCATCTCGGCGAGCTTGCCGGCATTCTGGCTCGCGACCAGGAGGCGCACCCGCGTCTCCCCCGCCGCGCGCCGCACGGTCTCTTCCTTCAAGCCGTAAAGCGACGGCGCCTCGATGCCCAGAGCGCCGAGCGAAGTGTAGAGCTGGCCGCGGTGATGGATCTCGTGCTCGAGCATCAGGCGCAGCCACTTTCCGGCATTGAGTTCGGCCCCGCCGGGTGTCATGCACGGCTGCGCAAGCGTGTCGTCGGGGAGCGCGCCGAGGATCGCGACGGTTTCGGCGTGCAGGCGGTCGGTGAGTTCCAGAATCGCATCGCGGTCGGCGGCGAATTCCGGGCCGCATCCTTTGTAGGCGCTGGGACGGCCGGAAAGCGTCTCGGCCCACATGAACCGCTCGGTGAGTGCGATGTGGCGCGCGAGGTCGCCAGCCGAGAAGGCGCCGGCGTACGGCCGGCCCTCGACGTTGTCAGCCGGGATCTGCGCCACCACGCGCCGTGTGCGCCGGTGCACGCCCCGGAACTCGTCTACGAATTCCGCGATGCTGCGAAACATGTGGTGAGCGGCCCCTCGTGCGAACTGATTGGTCGGGGCGGGGAGATTTGAACTCCCGACCACTTGCGCCCAAGGCAAGTGCGCTACCAGGCTGCGCTACGCCCCGAAGTTTGGCGCCGCATCCGCAGTAGGATGCGGCCGAGAGATTGTAACGCGATGGTGATGCGATGAACGAAGTCGGAGTGCTCGTCGAGGAGCTGCGGCACGCCTTCGAAGGCTCGCCCTGGCACGGCCCTTCCCTGTTCGGTGTGCTCGGGCGGCTGACTGCGGAAACCGCCGACCAGCGCGGCGCGGCGCCACACAGCCCGTGGCAGCTGGCGCTGCACATCCAGGCATGGGTGCCGGCCGTGCACCGGCGCCTCGACGGCAAGCGTGCCGACCTCGGTCCCGACGAAGACTGGCCCGCTGTGGTCGAGGCAAGCCCTCAGGCATGGATGGCGCTGCGCGCGGCGATCGAAG
The DNA here is from genome assembly GCA_963720545.1 of uncultured Acidobacteriota bacterium. Classification (GTDB taxonomy): domain Bacteria; phylum Acidobacteriota; class Vicinamibacteria; order Fen-336; family Fen-336; genus MFD01916-c6. The sequence goes on from OY970399.1 coordinate 668,488, forward strand.
CCGACGAGGGCGCGCTGCTGCGCCGGGTTGCCGCGATGAGCGTCGATGCGCTGCACGCGCCGATTGTCGGCAAGCATTACGACGCCGCTTTCATGCTGCACGGCCTCGCACAGCACATCGCCTACCACAGCGGCCAGATCGCGATTCTCGAACGCAGCGGCCCCGACCAGGCGCGCGGCTTGCTGCGCCACGCTCTCGCCACTCTCGCCTATCGCGGCAGCAAGGCAATCCGCGGCGTGCCCGCGGGCTTCGGCGATTTCGAGGGCGGCTCCTCGCTGCGCACGCCGCTGCAGATCCTCGCCCACATCGGCGACCTGTGCGACTGGAGCCTGGCGCTCCTCGCCGGCGAGCACAAATGGAGCGAAGCCACCGCCAGCGACTGGACCACACAGTCGGCGCGCTTCCACGCCGGTCTCGCCGCCATCGACGTGCGGCTCAACGACCCTCGCCCGCTCGGATGTTCGTGCGAGCGCATCTTCCAGGGGCCGATAGCCGATGCGCTGACTCACGTCGGCCAGATCGCGCTGCTGCGGCGCATGGCGGGCAGCCCGGTGCGCGGCGAAAACTACTTCAAGGCCGACATCCAGGCCGGCGTCCTCGGCGCGCAGCAGCCGCCGCCGCGCCGCGAATTCGACTGACCCGGGACGCCCGGGAGCCGCGTGCTAAAATCCGTCCCGGCAAGGCGCCTGTAGCTCAGATGGATAGAGCGGCAGCCTTCTAAGCTGCGGGTCAGGGGTTCGAGTCCCTTCAGGCGCGCCAGCTCGATTCATTCCTCGTTGGTGGGTGTAGCTCAGCTGGTTAGAGCGCCAGGTTGTGGCCCTGGAGGCCGCGGGTTCGAATCCCGTCACTCACCCCAATTTACGAGGATGTCAACGGCACGGTGTTGTACTAAACGCCCCCGGCGACGAGCCGGGGGAAACGGTACAGGCTGGAGCCGCTCGGCTTACTCGAGACGATCGGCTCTTTTGAAAACAGTCAGGCTATTGCTCGCCTGCCGCACGTTCTGGCTGCGCGGATGTAGGAAGCCCCGCGCACGAAACCAGGGTCAAAGACGTTCCAGTGTTTTGGAAACTGGTGCCAGGGCCGCCGGCGCAATTGAGTTCCCAAGCGCCTCCAGGAATGCCCGTCAGGCCGCAGAGGAGGTTGTCACCAAAAGCCGCTGCCGAGTTGGCCCCAACAACGCTCACCTTTCGGGTGGCCGTGCCGGCGTCGAACTCGAACGCGCCGCTCACCGGGATCGTATACTGACCCGAGGCGACCCAGTTGCCATACAGTGACCGATGGCCGAACTTCCCGGGATCGTTTCTTACCAGCTTCAATACGTCAGAAAACGGATCCAACTTATAACACACGTGAACCGGAGCGGCATAAGCCTGGCCCGCGAAGGCCGCGATCGACGCGGCAACAATGGTCGATGCCGTCAACACTTTCAGCATTACTTCCTCCATGAGTCCCCGCCTCGCTCGCATGGCTCCAGAGCCATGCGGTTCACGGTACTATCGCTGTACGCCGTTTAGAAACCTACCGAAGTCAGGTGCCTTCGCTTGCGAGTACCGTGCGTATGCCTGGACTCGTTGTGAGGTGGGGCGCAAAGCGTAGTGGCTCGAAAAGAGGCTTGTCAAGAAAAATCCTCGCGGGCGGAACGCCATCCGACCGCCTGGCTCAGCGCCCACCGCTCCTGGGCGGCGGAAGGGCTTTGAGCGGGCGACCCCGTGGCACTCGAAACATCCGACCATCCAGACGACACTCTGTTGGCCCTGGAGGCCGCGGGTTCGAATCCCGTCACTCACCCCGCTTTGGCTAGTGACTGACTTGGCGTTTTGTAGAACGCCTTCCGCGTCGTGGCCGTCTTATGTGGAATTCAGCTGGACAACCGGCTAATCGTGGCATTTTCGATGGGCATGTCGCTTGCACCCTTGTACGCCGGATGTGGATGCCCAGCGAGAGAGTCACCGTCCTGAAGGCGCCTGCCAAGCTGTGGCACCTCGTTGGGACTCAGGTGAAGGTCTGGTCTACGGCGACGGGACCGCTCGGGACGCAGATCGTGACGGTTCTGGGTCTCGATGAATTTGGCCAGCGCCGCCTTTATGAGATGCGCGGCGATGATCTCGGGCCGGCGAATCCAGCGGCGGCGGTTGGCGTGAAGACCACGCACGTCAAGAACGGCTTCGTTCCTGGCGCGGAAGTCGTGCTGCTGGCGGATTCCGGCCTGGTGCCCAAGGGCACGACCGTGGTGATCCGCCGCGTGCTCGAGCCATTGCGCGATGCGCATCCCGAGGACACGATGATGATCGTCGATTGCGGTCACCTCGACATCGTCGTCTTCCGCCAACACCTTGCCATCGCGCCCGTCGTCTCTCTCATCGATTCCGAATAGGCGAATCCCTCGCCTCTATTTCTGCGGCGGTGTCAGCCCGTAGCTCATCGTCGGCCGGAAGCTGAGGATCTCGACCGTCAATTTCGCGACCAGGCTCGCCGTCTTCGCGGGAAGCGCCTGGCCGCGCGCGTCGCCGAGCAGCGCCGCGAGCGTTGGCCGGGCACGTAGCCGGACGTAGCGCGGGGCCGGGCCGCCGGCGATCATCCGATACCAAAGCGTCTCGCCTTCGAGCGCCGCCTGCTCCGCCGCAATACTGTCCTCGAATGCCTTGCCGGCGCCCGGCACGAGGTCGACGGTCGTGAATTCGAGGCGGGTGGCCGGCTGCGGTTGGCCGTCCCCCTTGGAGAGCGCCGGCAGGTATTCGAAGATGGCGTTGCCGGCGAAGCGCGCGTGCGGCGTGACGTTCGCGATGTTGTCGCGCTCGTCGTCCGCCGGCGCCACGGACTTGTCGAAGTCCGTGACTGCGTGGCCGAAGGTCGCGTAGACGAACCACCGCTGACGCTCGCCCGCCCACACGGTCCAGCCGGACCACGTCCAGGGATCCTGCGCCTGGCGATGCCAGTCCAGATGCCTGATGTAACCCGCCTCGAAGTCGACGGTATCGCCGTCGTGCGGCTCGAGCACGGCGATGCGTGCGTAGGAAACGTTCCCCGATTGCGCAGCGAGCAGCGTCGGCTGCGCCACCGCTAGGATCGCGAACACAATCTGTCTCATGGCGTCGATTAGACATATTGCCGGTCTGTGCCACAAGGGCCGCTTCTGAACTTATGCCTAGACCAGTGGTTTGACGCCGCACGCTACACTTGCGCTGGTGATGCGCAACTCCTGGGAACCCGCAATTGCCGTGGATCGGACGGCCGCCCTTCCGCCGTTCCTCCAGATCGCACGGTCGTTGAGCGATGACATCAGGCGCGGCCGCCTGCGGCCCGGCGACCGGCTGCCCGGCAGCCGGCGGCTGGCCGCTAGCCTCAGCGTGCATCGCAACACCGTGCTCGCGGCGCTCGGCGAGCTGCTCGCCGAGGGTTGGCTTGCGGCGGCACCGGGACGGGGCACGTTCGTTGCCAAAGGCGCCGCCCTGACGAGCGCTCGCCGGTTCGCGCGACCGCCGGCGCCGGGAACCCGAGTAGCGGCGCGCATGTCGCTGGCGCTCGCCGATGTTCCGGAGGCTTATCTCCCACCGGAGTTGCCGCGCGGGACACTCAACCTCAGCAACGGTGCGCCCGACGTGCGGCTGGTGCCCGCGCGCGAGTTGGGCCGGGCGTATCGGCGCGCCCTCGCGCTGCGCGGCAACGAGCTGCTCGCATATGGCGATCCCCGCGGCCACCCGGCGCTGCGCGCCGCACTCGCCGCGATGCTGGCCGACACCCGCGGGTTGCCGGCCGGTGCCGAAGACGTGTTCGTGACCCGCGGCGCGCAAATGGCGCTGACCCTTGTCGCGCGCGCCCTGGTTCGTCCGGGCGACACGATCGCGGTCGAGGAATTCGGATACCGGCCGGCATGGGAAGCGTTTCGCGCAGCGGGGGCGGAGATCGTTCCGGTCCCCATCGACGCTGAAGGCATCGATGTCGACGCGCTCACACGCCTCGCGTCACGCACAAGCCTGCGTGCCGTCTGCGTCACTCCCCACCATCAGTATCCGACGACGGTGACGTTGAAGGCGCCGCGGCGCCTGGCGCTGCTGGCGCTCGCGCGCGAGCGGCGCTTCGCGGTCGTCGAGGACGATTACGACCACGAGTTCCACTACGACGGACGGCCGATGTTTCCGCTGGCGAGCGCCGACCCGGCGGGAGTGGTCGTGTACATCGGCACCCTGTCGAAGGTGCTGGCTCCGGGCCTGCGTGTCGGCTACATCGTCGCGCAGCCGGCGGTGCTGCGCAGCGTCACCGCGCTCCGCTCGCTGCTCGACATCCAGGGCGATCTCGCCACCGAGGCGGCGGTGGCCGCGCTCATCGAGGACGGCGGGCTGCAGCGCCATGTCGCGCGCGTGCGCCGCGTATACGCGAACCGTCGCGCCATCCTCGCCGCCAGCCTGCGCCGCACCTTCGGCGACGGCGCCGAGTTCTCCCTGGCTCCCGGCGGCATGGCGCTGTGGGTGCGCCTGCGGATGCCGATCGACGTCGAGGCGTGGGCGCGCCGCAGCATTGCCTACGGCGTCTCCTGGTACACCGGCCGCCGCTACGCCCTCGACGGCCGCCCCAAGCCGTTCGCGCGCATGAGCTTCGCCTGGCTCAACGAACGCGAACTCCCGGAAGCCGTGCGACGCATGTACGCCGCACGGCGTTAGCTCACTCGTTGCGCAGCGCCACCGCGGGATCGATGCGCGCCGCGCGCCGTGCCGGCAGGTAGCCGGCGCCAAGCGCGACCGCATTGAGCAGGAGCGCAACGGCGGCCAGCGTCAGCGGACCGCCGGCTTTCGCTCCATCGAACAAACTGAGCAGCAGCCGCACACTGGCAGCGGCGCCAATGAGACCGAGAACGGAGCCCGCCAGCGAAAGGCGCAGCGCCTGAGCGAGCACCGCGCGGACGACGCGACGGCGTTCGGCGCCCAGCGCGAGGCGGATCCCGATCTCGCTCGTGCGTTGGGCAACGCTGTACGACACTACGCCGTACAGGCCGACTGCCGCCAGCAGGATCGCGAGCCCGGCGAAGACCGCCAGGATCGCCGTCAACAAGCGAGCCTCGGCAAGCGACCGGTCGAGGACCTCGCGCAGGGGGTAGACACCAGCGACCGGGATGTGCCGGTTCACGGACTGCGCCACATCCTTCAGCACACCTGCGAACTTCGCAGCGTCGCCGTCGGTGCGGGCGACCAGGGTCAGGTGCCAGTCGGGCCCCTGCTGCTCCACCGCAAGGTAGATCTCCGGCCGGGCGGGCGTTCCGAGGCTCGCCTGGCGAACGTCGCCTGCGACTCCGACCACGGTGGCGACAATGGTCTTTTCGCCCGTTCCGGGCAGCATGATTTCCTGGCCCACGGCGTTCTCGTCGGGCCAGAAGCGGCGCGCTGCCGACTGGTTGACGACAATCGCCTGGCGGGCTCCCTCGCGATCGTCGGCGGTGAACTCACGGCCCGTGAGCACCGGGATCGACATGGTGCTGAAATAGCCGGCGCTCGCGATGTTGAAGTTGGCGCTCCAGGCTTCGTCGGGCGCCGGATCGGGACGACCCTTGATGTGAAAGTCGAGCGTGTCGGCTCCGCCGCTCAACGGCAGGCTGGCGACGAGAGCGCTCGAGCGCACTCCCGGCACCACGCCGACGCGGGCGCGCACGTCCTCAAAATAGCGGAGCCGCTCGCGCCGGTTCGTTGCGATGCTGCCGGGCACCCAGGAATCGATCACCAGGACATGTTCGCTGGCAAGCGTCAATTCAGCGGGCCGCATCGCAAGCAGGCTGTTGAGGAGCGTGCCGGCTGCGGCAAGCAGGATCAGGGCGAGGCCTGTCTCGCCAACGATCAGGAGCGCCTGCATGCGGCGATTCCGGCGGCTCGAGATCGTGCGGCTCGACTCGCGCAGCCCCTTCGCAAGGCCTGGGGCCGCGTCGCTCAGCGCGGGCGCGACACCGAACAACAGGCCGCTGACGACGCACACGGCCAAGGTGATGGCGAGTACTGTCGGGTCCACGTGCGCGCTCTCGATGCGCGACACCTTGAAGTTGGCGCTGAGCCCCAGCACCAGGATCCGGGTGCCCCACGTGGATAGAAGCAATCCGACGGCACCGCCGCAGAGCGACAGAAGCAGGCTCTCGGCGACGAGCTGCTGAAGGATGCGCCAGCGGCTGGCGCCGAGCGCGGCGCGCAGGGCGAGTTCCCGATGTCGGGTGGAATGGCGCGCCAGCACCAGGTTGACGACGTTCGCGCACGCGATCAGCAGGACGATGAAGACGACGCCCAGGACAACCAGCAGCCCGGTTCGCGCATCGCCGGCGACGGCTCTCGCGAGCGGCACCACGTTGGCGCCGACTCCTTCGTTGGTGTCGGGGTTCGCCGCGGCGATGCGCGCAGTGATCGCGTCCATCTCCACTTGCGCAGCCTGTCGGTCGATCCCGTGCTGCAACCGGCCGATGACGCGCAGGAAGCTGTGGCCACGCTTGAAATCGACGGGCCGCGGCACGTACACCTGCTCGCTGCCGATCGTGGAGAACTCGAAGCCCGCGGGCAGAACACCGACGATCGTGCGCCGCTCCTCGTTGATGACGATGTCCTTGCCGATGACGTCGGGGCCCCTGCCAAATCGCGACTGCCACAACGAATCGGCGATGAGCGCCACCGGCGGCGCACCGGGTGCGGTATCCGCATCGAGAAACGTGCGGCCGCGCGCCGGCGCCACACCCAGGACCTCGAAAAAGCCCGGCGTCGCCTGCAGGGCCGTCACCAGCTCGGCGCGATCGACGCCGTCGATGGTTACAGTGCGGCTCGTGTATGCCGCGAGTCGGGTAAACGACTTCGCCGCGGCGCGCCACTCGGCGAAGTCCGCGTAGGAGGCGACGTCTTCCCGGTCGCCGGCAGATTCGTTCGTGGCCCACACGTGCACCAGGCGTTCCTGCTCGGGATAGGGCAAGGGCTGCAGGACGACGGCGTTCACGACGCTGAAGATGGCTGTGTTGGCGCCGATGCCAAGGCCGAGAGTGAGCACCGCGACCGTGGTGAAAGCACGATTCTTGCGCAGGGCGCGCGCGCCGTAGCGAAAATCCTGGAGGAGGTGTGCCAGTGCCGGGTAGCCGCGCCGGTCGCGGCACTCTTCGGCGATCCCCGGCAGGCTGCCGAGCGCAAGGACTGCCTGCCGGCGCGCTTCCTCGGGGGTCATGCCCGCGCGCACGTTGTCGTCCGCGTGCATCCGCAGGTGCGACTCCAGCTCCTCGTCGAACTCCCGCCCGGGGCGTGCCCCGAGGAAAAGCCCGCGCACTCTTGCGAGCACCGAACGAAGGCGAGCCGCGATTCGGTCCCAGGCCATGCGCAGGTGAAGCCTCTCACACCTTCCTATGGGAACGCAATAGGAGAAGACAGGTACGGCGCTCCCGGCGCTAACGCTTCGCGTCGGGGCGCAGGAAGGTGCCTTCGTCGAGCTGTTCGAAGGCGTGCTGCAGCTCTTCCTGGGTGTTCATCACCACCGGGCCGTACCAGGCGACCGGTTCGCCGAGCGGCTGCCCGGAGATGAGCAGGAAGCGGATCCCCTCCTCGCCTGCCTGCACTTCGACCTCGTCGCCCGAGTCGAAGAGTACGAGCGAGCGGTTGTCGGCACGGGCAGGCGGCTTCGAGTCGGCCCAACGGTCGGGCTCCGTGGGGACGGCAAGCGGCGAGGAGGCGTTGCAGAACTTGCCGTGGCCGTCGAACACGTAGGCGAAAGCGTGGCTGGTCGTTTCCACCGGCAGGCGCTTCCTCTTGCCCGCCGGGATCGAGACGTCGAGGTACACCGGCCTGGCGGCGACGTCTTCCACCGGTCCGCCGATGCCGCGGTAGCTGCCGCAGACGATGCGCACCGAGGTGCCGTCGTCGTCTTGTGCCACCGGCACATCCTGCGATTTCACTTCCTGGTAGCGCGGCGCCGTCATCTTCAGTGAGGACGGCAGGTTCGCCCACAGCTGGAAGCCGTGCATGCGTCCGTCGGCGTCGCCTTTCGGCATCTCCTGGTGGATGATGCCGCGGCCGGCGGTCATCCACTGGATGTCGCCCGCGCCGATCGTGCCGTTGTTGCCCATGCTGTCGCCGTGCTCGACCGTGCCGGCGAGGACATACGTGATCGTCTCCATGCCGCGGTGCGGGTGCCACGGAAACCCGGCGAGGTAGTCCTCGGGCCGCTCATTGCGGAAATCGTCGAGCAGCAGGAAGGGATCGTAGTCGGCGGTGGTGCCGAAACCGAACGCGCGGCGCAGCCGCACGCCGGCGCCTTCCAGCGTCGGCTTGGCCTGCACCAGTTTCTTCACGGGTCGGATCGCCATGGGAACTCCTTCAGCCCAATTGTTCCATTTTCAGGAGTACATTGTGCCGGCCACAAATCCAAGAAGGAGTCAGCCATGAAGTCGAAGACGATCCTGCTGTCGCTGGGCGTTCTCTTCGCGGGCGTAGCCGTGTGCATCGCGGCGGACGCGCAACTGGGTACCTGGAAGCTGAACGAGGCGAAGTCGACGATCCCTGCGGGGGCGGTGAAGAACACCACCGTCGTCTACGCGGCCGAAGGCGACAACGTGAAGATCACGGTGGACGGCGTGGATAGCGACGGCAAGCCGGCGCACAACGAGTGGACGGGCAAATTCGATGGCAAGGATTACCCGATTGCCGGCGATCCGACTGCCGATGCGCGCGCCTACACCAAGGTGGACGAGCGGACGCTGGAATTCAAGAACAAGAAGGGTGGCAAGGCAGTCGCGGCGGGGCGCGTCAGCATCTCGGCCGACGGCAAGACCCGCACGGTGACGATCGACGCTACCACCGGGACAGGCGCCAAGGTCAGCAGCAAGTCGGTATTCGACAAGCAGTAGTCGATGCATCGGCCGGCGCCGCTGATGACTTCTTCGCCATCCACGGCGTCGGCCATCCAACTAGGGTCGCGTCGCGCCTACCGCGGAACTGAACCGATCGTCGGCCTCCGCGACGCCGGGGTAACTGCCTATCGCGGGGCGATGCGATCCGCGAGGGTGTCGTGGTGGAACGAGGAGTGTTCCCGAACCTCGGCCCAGCCGTTGCCGCCCGCGGCCGCGGCCGCTGCCTGATCGGCGCCGAAGTCCTGCCATGAATTGTGGCGAGTGATCGACAAGAACTGCCACGCCCCGCCTTCGAGGTGTTGCAGGAGAACCTGGCTGCTCGCAATCTTGGAGGCTGGGTTGGGCGGCTGGCTCAGGATTTTTTCGAGCGCGGCGCGGTGTCCGGGGTACGAGCGGTGCACGGCGACGGTGTAGACCGAGTCCTTCGTCCCCTCGACGCCCACGCCCATTGCCTTCGCAAACTCGCCCCAGGCCGGCCCGGCGACGAATGTGTCGTTGTGCCAGGCACGCAACTCCGGTCCGGCGCTAGGCGGGGCTGCCGGGATGGCGACGGTAGCCTTCGTCCCGAGGTGCTCGACGACAACATAGTCCCAGTCATCGCCGTCCTGGTGACGCAGGACAAGGAAGTGTCCCGGCATCGGCGAGCCCGCGGGCTGGGTCTCGAGCTGCTTGCCGAGCGCGGACGCCTGTCCCGCGGCGGCTTTGGTGAAATGAACGTGGTAGATGTCCGTCGGCGCGGTATCGACTGCCGTTGCCGTGGTCTGCGCGCTGCCCGCCGCAGCGCCGGCGAAAACAACCGCGATGGCCAGAGTCGGGGCACAAAAGTGATGCATGAGGCCTGCCTCCTGTTTTTTGAATTGAGTGGCGGAGCACGATACGTCGGCGGAATCTAAAACGTCAAGGAATGGCTTGCACTACGCAAGACAAACAGTGCCAATGGATACGCCAGCACCGGATTCCGAACTCGGAAGAGACTCGGAAACTAGTGTCACGCTCGCGCGCGCTCTTGAGGAGGTCCGCGTTGTGTAGGCCTTCCCACTGCCTACGACCAGGATGAAGCCGTCGAGACGAATGTCCTGCCTCCCAAACGCATAGACGTTGATTGTGGACTGCGGGGATCCGTCGCCGGTGGCGGATTTCGGACATTCGCAGGGACCTGCGGAAGGGAACCACTAGAATCGCGCGGTGAATCCGCCCCGCAAGATACCGCCCGGTGAATGGGCCGAATGGGACGACCAGCGCCTGCTCGACTTGCGCCTGTGCGACCTCGACATCGCGATTGAAGGCTCCGACCTCGAAGAGCGCATCGCCGAGCTGAACCGCGAGCTCGAGGCGCGCAGCCTCGAGTTCCGCCCGCACTTCTGGCTCGCCGACGAGTGGTTCTGCCCGGACGGCGTGCCCGGCATCGCGGTGCCCTTCTACCTCGCCCATCCACGGCTCGCCCGCCTCGAGATGTCGCAGATGCTCGAAGTCGAGGGCGGCACGCGCGAGAGCTGCCTGCAGATCCTGCGCCACGAAGCCGGCCACGCGATCGAGAACGCCTACGAGTTGCGCGCGCGCACGCGCCGCCAGGAGCTGTTCGGCCGCACCAGCGTTCCCTATCCCGATTCGTACGCGCCCAAGCCGCACAGCCGCAGCTTTGTGCAGCACCTGAACGGCTGGTACGCGCAGGCGCACCCCGACGAGGATTTCGCGGAAACCTTTGCCGTGTGGCTCACGCCCGGAATCAACTGGCGGGAGCGCTACGCCGGGTGGCCGGTGTTGCGCAAGCTGGAGTACGTGGACAAGGTCACCGCCGGGTTGCGCGGCAAGCCGCAGAAAGTGAAGACGCGGCGCACCCAGGACGCGCTGCACACCATCCGCCGCACGCTGCGCCGCCACTACCAGCGGCGCCGCGCGCACTACGGCGTGGTGCATCCGGACGCGTACGACCGCGCGCTGCGCAGCCTGTTTGCGTTGCCGCCTTCCGACCCGGCCGCCGCCGGCCAGCCGGCCGCGGTGTTCCTCTCGCGCATCCGCCGCGCGGTGCGCCGGCGTGTGCAGCGCTGGACGGGAGAGTACGCTTACGCCATCGACCGCACGCTGGAGGACATCATCGAGCGCTGCCGCACCCTCGATCTGCGTGTCAGCAAGTCCGAGGCCGAGACCGAACTGCAGTTCACCGCGTTCGTCACGGCGCAAGCGGTTGCGCAATTGCACCGCTCGCGCAAGCGGGTGCCGCTGTGAAGAAGGCGGTGGCGGCCGCCCACAAGCTGCGGGTGCTGGCGCTCTTCCATCATGCGCTGGTGCCGCCGGAGGACGCGACCGAGAAGGAAGCGCGGCCCTCGGAATGGAAGACCGAGTTCGACGTGATGCGCGCGCTGCGGAACCTCGGCCATGAAGTGATGCCGCTCGGCGTCGGCGACGATCTCGGGGCCATCCGCAAGGCAGTCGAGGAGTTCAAGCCCGACATCGCCTTCAACCTGCTCGAGGGCTTCGACGACGTGCCGATCTGGGACCAGAACATCGTCGCGCACCTGGAGCTGCTGAAGATCCGCTACACCGGCTGCAACTCGCGCGGCATGCTGCTGTCGCGCGACAAGGCGATCGCGAAGAAGCTGCTCTCCTACCACCGCATCCCGGTCGCGGACTTCGCCGTGTTTCCCGCCGGGCGCCCGGTGCGCCGGCCCAAGCGGCTCGCCTTTCCGTTGATCGTGAAGTCGCTGACGCTCGACGCCTCCATCGGCATCTCACAGGCCTCGGTCGTCGAGAACGACGACGCGCTGCAGGAGCGGGTGCGCTTCATCCACGAGAGCATCGACACCGACGCCCTGGTCGAGACCTACGTCGAGGGCCGCGAGGTGTACGTCGGCCTCATCGGCAATGAGCGCCTGACGGTGCTGCCCATCTGGGAGCTGCTCTTCACCAAGATGCCGGAAGACCAGCGCCGCATCGCGACGGAGCGGCTCAAGTGGAGCCTCAAGTACCAGAAGAAGCACGGCATCGTCAGCGCCGAGGCGAAGGAGCTGCCCGAAGGCGCGGCCGCCCGCATCCAGGCGATGTGCAAGCGCGTCTACCGCAGCCTGATGCTGACCGGCTACGCGCGCATCGACCTGCGGCTGCGCGACGACGGCTCGATGTGCGTGATCGAGGCGAACCCCAACCCGCAGCTGTCGCGCGACGAGGACTTCGCGCTCTCGGCGCGCGCCATGGGCGTCGAATACGAGCGCCTGATCCAGCGCCTGCTGGTGCTCGGGATGCGCTGGGAGCCGAGCAGCGTCGGCTAGGATGGTTCGATGCTGACCACAGCTGCCGCTGCGGCGCTCACGGGCGTGCTGGCGCTCGGCGCCAACGCGAGCGCCCAGCAGTCGTCGCCCTCACCTGCTCCCGCGGCATCACCAGCTCCTTCCCCGGCGCCGTCGGTTTCACCCGAGGTTGAGGGACGCGCGTCGTTCGCCGCCTTCCTCGGCGAGGTCCGCACCGAGGCGCTAGCGGCGGGCATCCGCGCGGAGACGCTCGACAGCGCGCTCACCGGGGTTGAGTTCCTGCCAACCGTCCTCGACCGCGACCGCGCGCAAACCGAGTTCGTCCTCAGCTTCGACGACTACATCAAGAAGCGGCTCGTGCCGGAGACGATCAAGAAGGCCAACGAAATGTACACGCTGCACCGCGACGTGCTGCGCGACGTCGGCGCCGCCTACGGAGTTGCGCCGCGCTTCCTGGTGGCGGTCTGGGGGCTGGAGTCGCAATTCGGCGCCTTCGCGGGCGTGCGGCCGACGATCCCGACGCTGGCAACGCTCGCGTACGAATCGCGGCGCGCACCGTTCTTCCGTGCGCAGCTCATGGACGCCCTGCGCATCGTCGACCGGGGCGACATCACGCTCGGCGAGCTCAAGGGTTCCTGGGCGGGCGCTCTGGGACAGCCGCAGTTCCTGCCGAGCATCTACCTGCGCATCGCGCAGGATTTCGACAAGGACGGGCGCCGCGACATCTGGAACACGCCCGCCGACGTGTTCGCGTCGATTGCCGCGTACCTGAAGGAGCACGGCTGGCAGGACCGCGACGGCTGGGGACAGGAAGTGAAGGGCCCACCGGTGGCGTTCGCGCGCATCGCGCGCGAGATCGACAAGCGCGAGAGCGGCTGTGCCGCGCGCCGCGCCATGACGGAGGCGCTCACCATGACGCGCTGGCGCGCGCTCGGCGTGCGCACCGCGGCCAATCGCTCGCTGCCGCGCACCCGGCGCACCGCGTCGCTGGTGCGCGCCGGCAAGCGCAACTTCCTGGTGTCGCCGAACTACGACGCCATCCTTTCCTATAACTGCGCGCAGTCCTACGCCCTCAGCGTCGTGCTGCTCGCCGACCGCATCAAGGAGCGCTGAGGCGCGCGCGATGGCGATGACCAGGCCACGGGCCGGGCCGAAGCCAAAACCCGCCGCGAAGGCGGGGCCTGGCCACATCGTGCAGATCGCCGAGAGCGACACGCCCATCGGTCGCGTCGGTGTCGCGGTGTTCCGCGGCAAGCTGCTGCTGCTGAGCTTCCGGCCACAGTGGCGCGACATCGCTGACACGCTCGAGAAGCGCTTCGGTCCGGTGGCGCTCGACAAGGTGCGCGACCCCGGCGGGGTCATCACCGAACTGGAGCGCTACTTCAGCGGGCGGCTCGACGCCATCGACCGGATCGAAGTGGACGCCGGCGGCACGCCGTTCCAGGAGGCGTGCTGGCGCGAGCTGCGCCGCATTCCGCTCGGCCAGACGCGTTCTTACACCGAGCTCGCCCGCAGCGTGGGGCGTCCGAAGGCCATCCGCGCCGTGGGCGCCGCCAACGCCTTCAATCCGATCGCGGTGGTGGTGCCGTGCCACCGGGCTATTGGCGCAGACGGCAGGCTGGTGGGCTACGGCGGCGGGCTGATGGCAAAAGAGTGGCTGCTGCGCCACGAAGGCGCCTTGCTCTAGCGCCCGGGGATCAACAGGCGCTTCATCTTTTCGTGGAGCGTCGTCGGCAGCACGCCCAGCGCCCGTGCGGCGCGGCGCTTGTTGCCGCCCGCGGCCCGCAGCGCGTCCATGATGATCTGCCGCTCGAAGGCGCTCACTTTCTCCTTGAGCTTCCAGGTGCCCACCGGTCCCGGTGCGAGAAAGCCATCCATCATCGTTCCCTGCCCCTCCTGGCGTTCAACGATTTGTGTATATACATCCATCTGTCCTGAAAAAGCCGCTCACACGTGCTGCGCCGCTTCGACCACGACGTCGAGCGAGCCATTGAGGCTGGCCCAGCCTTCCTTGCCGAGCGCGTTCTTCAACCGTTCCTGGGCGGCGCTCCACGCGGGCTGCGCCTTGCGAAACACGCGCCGGCCGGCGGGTTGCACCGACCAGACGCGTTCCCGCCTGTCCTTGCCCGCCGCCACCGCAATCCAGCCCTTGCGGCGCAGCAGCGCCAGGTTGCGAGTCAGCGTGGTGCTGTCGATGCCCAGGGTTTCCGCGAGGTCGGCCTGGCGCGCCGTGTCCATCTTCAGGAGCGCCCACAGCAGCGTGAACTGCGTCGCGCGCATGCCGAGCGGACGCAGCGCCTCATCGTAGAGCTGCGTGACGAGCCGTGCCCCGCGCCGCAGGTTGGCGCAGGCGCACGGCAACGGCACGCTGCGGAACTCGCTCATGCAGTTGAGTGTAGCTACATCTAATCCGCCGTCAAGCTCCAGACGCAGGGCCCGCAGAGCAACGAGCATCGCCTGTGAGATGCTCCCCCGCGAACCTCATGAGCCCGCGCCTGCTCCGGCTTGCCGACACACTCACCGGCCTCGCGGTTGGTGCAGCCGCGGCCGCCCTGCTGCTCCTGAGCTGCGGCCGCGTAGTGGCGTCCTTCGACTATCGCAGCAGCGAATCGGCCGCCTACCGGCGCCTGTGGTCCGACACGGTCTGGGCGATCAACGACTTCGTCCTCCACCGCTTCCCGCCGCAGCCGGGAGAAACGCTCGATCCGGCGGTCGATCCAACGAGGGCTTACGTCGTGGTGATGCTGGAGCGCACCGGCCAGCTCGACATCAAGCCGTGGCAGTTCTGGCGCTCCTTCCGGCCGTGGATCTTTCGCGAGCATCGCGGCCCGTACGAACTCGGCGTCTACGACGACCGCGGCCGCGCACTGCTGCTGGCGCGGTCGTTCCGGCTGATGGGCGGCGTGGCGCCGTTCCTCATCCTGTGGCTCGCGGCACTGGCCGCAGCGCCGGCGCTCGTGTGGTGCGTGCACGAAATGTGGCAAAGCCGCAGGCGGGTCGCGGCCGTGGTGTTCGCCGCCGCGGTGGCGACCTCGCCATACGTGGCGGAGACGCTGACGCACGCGCGCTACGCGGTCGGCTTCTACCTGGTCGCATGCCTGGTGGCCGTCGCCCTCACCACCGCCGTGGTGCTGCGCCCGCAGATCTCGCTCGCGGCGCTCGCGGCGCGCTTCGCGGCGGCGGGTGCGGCGCTCGCCGTCTGCATCTCGTGCCGGCCGTCCGCGCTTTTCGTGCTCGCCGGCCTGGCGCTGCTGCTGCCGGTGTGGCTGGCCAGGTTCCGCCATCTGGGCCTGCTCGCAACGGCGCTGCTGGCGGCGCTCCTCGTTGCACCCGCCGCCGTGGCGCGGCCGAGCAAGCACCATGACGTCTGGATTGCGCTGTGGGAGGGCCTCGGCGACTTCGACCGGACCAAGGGGCACACGTGGTCCGATCCGGTCGCGCAGGGTGTGGCGCGCTTTCACGGTGCGCCCGAACTGTGGAGTCCCGAGAGCGAACCGATCTTTCGCGAGCTGGTGCTGTCGCACATCCGCAACGATCCCGCGTGGTATGCCGCGATCCTGGCGAAGCGCGCCGGATCGACCGTGCTGCAGTGGAAACTGTGGCCTTATGGACCGACGGACGGCCTGCACATGCGCCGCAAGACCTCGGACAACGAGGGTTTCATCGACAAGTATTACGGCTACACCACCACCGGCGATCACATCGGCTTCGGAACCTGGACCAAGGAGGTGTGGATGCCGGTGTGGCCTGGACTGATGCTGATCCTCCTCCTGCACTCGCTGCTGAGCCGCTCCGCCGATGCGGCGGCGGTTCGCACCCGGCGCCTGGAGGCCGGTGCGGTCGCGACGCTCGGAGTCTGCTTCCTCGGCGTCCCGGTCGCGATCTCGACCGCCGGCGCGCAGGAGACGCAGGCGTTCTTCTTCGCCTATTTCCTCGCGGCGGCGCTGCTCGCGGAGCGGCTCACGGCGCTCGCCGTCATCAATGCCAGACCGCGCCGATGAGCGCGCGGCCTCTGGACGGCGTGCGCGTCCTCGAGCTGGGGCAGCTGCTTGCCGGCCCTTTCGCCGGCTCGATCCTCGGCTATTTCGGCGCCGAGGTGATCAAGGTGGAGCCGCCGGGCGGCGGCGATCCGGTGCGCGACTGGCGCGGCATCGACGCCGACGGCACCTCGGTCTGGTGGCGCAGCATCGGCCGCAACAAGAAGTCGGTGACGATCGACCTGCGCCAGGCCGACGGCCAGCGCCTGGTGCGCGAGCTCGCGGTGCGCAGCGACGTCGTCCTCGAGAACTTCAAGCCGGGCACGCTGGAGCGCTGGGGCCTCGCCCCGCGCGACATCGAGCCGCGCAACCCTGGCGTCATCTACGCGCGCATCTCCGGCTATGGGCAGGATGGGCCGTACAGTTCGCGGCCGGGCTTCGCGTCGGTCTGTGAAGCCGTGGGCGGCATGCGCTATGTCACCGGATTTCCCGACCGCCCGCCGGCACGCTCCAACCTCAGCCTCGGTGACGGCCTTGCCGGCCTGCACGCGGTCATCGGCGTGCTGATGGCGCTCTACCAGCGCGACCGCGGCGGCACGCGGCGCGCGACCGGCGAGGTGGTGGATGTGGCGATCTACGAGGCCGTCTTCAACATGATGGAAGCGGCGATCGCCGAGTACGACCGCTTCGGCACGGTGCGCGAGCGCGAAGGCACCACCGTCACCGGCATCGTGCCGACGAATGCCTATCCGTGCCGCGACGGCGGCCACGTGGTGATCGGCGGCAACGGTGATTCGATCTTCAAGCGGTTGATGCGCGCCGCCGGACGGCCCGACCTGGCGGACGATCCCGCACTCGCAACCAACAGCGGCCGTGTCGCGCGCGTCGCGGAGATCGATGCTGCGCTCGCCGCGTGGACTGTCGCGCTGACACCCAACGAAGTGCTCGCCGCGCTGAACACGGTCGACGTCCCCGTGGGACTCATCTATTCCGCCGCCGATATCGCGCACGATCCGCACTACGCGGCGCGCGGCGCGATCGAGAGCGTCGAGGTCGGCGGCCGGCCGTTGCGGATTCCGGCGATCGCGCCGCGCCTGCAAAATGCTCCCGGACGCACCGAGTGGGCCGGCCCCGAGCTCGGCAGCCATAACCGCGAGATCCTCTCCGGCCTGCTCGGGCTCCCTGACGACGAGATCGACCGGCTGGGGCGCGCGGGCGTCGTTGGCACACCGGCTTCCTGAGCAGTCACTCCTCGTCGCCGGACGACTGCGGCCGGCCGGCGCTCGCGAAGAACGGCTTGATCGTGCCGCGTTCCGCAATCAGCCGGGCGATGCGCGCGCGGGTGACCTGGTAAATGTAGATCGAGTGCCCGAGGCGTGCGTCGGGCGGCTCGACCGTCAGCCAGTCGAGGCAGCCCGGCGCGATGCGCTTGGGCCGGTGGACCTCAACGGCATGCAGCGCGTAGTGGCCCGGAGCGGGCGTGCACGGCGGCGCCGTGTAGGTGATGCCCCAATGGGCCGGGTCGCCGCTGTAGAACGTGTAGTAGAGCGTCGGCGGATGGGTGACGGCCTGCCACTCCCCGAGCCGGCGCTGGTCCTGCCCCCAGTCGTCGCCGGTGACGAGGTAGCGCGGCCCGCCGTCCGGACCGCCAGCCCACACGTTGAAGAACATCAGGTGATGTGGATGCACCGCCACCGATTCCGCGGCGCCGAGCGCGAGGCAGAGTGCGTACACCGCAATCCCCCGCCGCGGGAACACCGCCGCAAGCCGCGGCGTCATCGCGCCGAGCCACAGGAACCAGAACGGGAACGCCGGCAGCAGGTAGCGAGCGCCGATCTGTGTGCGGCCGGCGCTCATCACCACGAATAACAGCACTGGATAGGCGAGCAGCGCGGCATCGATGGCGAAATCCCGCCGCCGCGTGCCGGAACGCAGCGCGGTGACGACACCTGCCGCAGACATCGCCTGCGCGCCTACGGTCGTCTTCAGCGCGAGTACCGCGACGTAAAACCACCACCACCCACTGCCGCTGACGCGGCCGAACAGGTAGCCGAGGTGTCCGCTCTGGCCGTGCTGCGCCTGCAGCAGCAAACCGAGGATCCAGGTGGGGAACGGCACGAAGCCCCATTGCACCGCGGGCCAGCCGGTGCCCGGCTTCATCATCGTGAGATCGATGGGCCCGGTCTCGAACCCGGACGCCGCCCACAACGTGAGGACGAATGCGGTGGCGCCGGCGCACAGCCATGCGGTAATCGTGCGCAGCGGCTGGCGCAGGCGCGATACGCCATACCAGGCGGCCGCGACCATGGCGATGGGCAGGGCGGCGAGCGCCGTGACCTTCGAGGATGCGGCGAGCGCCAGCATCGCTCCGGCCAGCGCCGCGCGCGCGGCTCCGGGCCTGTCGGTGAAATGCACGCATGCCCACAACGAGATCGCTAGCCACGCCGCTACCCAGCCGTCGAGCGTCGCCAGGCTGCCGTTCGCCAGGACTGTCGGCGAGAAGCACCAGAGCGCATGCGTGACGAGCGCGGCGGCGGCGCCGAAGCGCAGCGCGGCGGCGGCGAGGAAGAATCCGGCGGCAACGGTCAGGACGATGGTGGCGGCGCGTCCCGCCATCAGGTTGCGCCGCGTCTGCGCGGGCGGGCGCGACCACAGCGGGTCGCGGCCGCCGCCGCCAGGCGCGAAGAGCGCCGGATCGCTCACGTGCAGCGCCAGCGCGAAGCCCCATTTGGGCAGCGCCGGCGAGTCGGGATTGTGGCGCAGCGTGCCTTCGTTCCATTGCCGCGTCGCGGTCGCGAGGTAATGCGGCTCGTCGATGGTGTCCGACTTGTCGGACGCGGTGCGCAGCAGCAGCGCCGACTGCAGGACTGCGAAGACAGCCATGCCCAGGGCGGCGTTGCGCCGTGTCACGCGATGCTAGACTCCGCATCGCCGCGCACGGGAGGTGCGTCATCACCGGCCGCATCTTCATCGTCGTTCCCACCTACAACGAGCGCGAGAACGTCGGGCCGCTCATCGACGAGCTGATCCAGCAAAGTCACGACCTCGACGTGAGCGTTGCCGACGATGGCAGCCCCGATGGCACCGGCGATGCGGTGCGCGCAGCCATGTCGCGCCACCCGGGGCGGGTGCAGCTGCTGGAACGCAGCAACAAGCAGGGGCGCGGCGGCGCAGTGATCGCGGCCTTCCGCCGCGGCCTCGCCGACCAGCGCTATCAGGTGTTCTTCGAGATGGACGCCGATTTCTCTCATCACCCCACCGAAATCGGCAAGTTCCTCGTGAGCCTGCAGACATACGACATGGTCATCGGTTCCCGGTACGTCGCAGGGGGCGGCACCTCCGAGTGGGGCTATGCGCGGCCCCTGCTCTCGGCGCTTGCGAACCGCTACATTCGCGTCGTCGCGGGACTGCCGATCCGCGACCTCACGAGCGGCTACAGAGCCTATCGCCGCGCTGTCCTCGAGGCAATGGACTTCGAGCGCATCCGCATCACCGGCTACGTGGTCCATGGTGAGATGGCCTACCAGGCGTGGATCAATGGCTTCCGCATCGGCGAGGTGCCGATCCACTTTCGCAACCGCGCGCGCGATGCCTCGAAGCTCACCGCCGCGGAGGTCTACCTCGCGTTCCTCAACTTTGGCCTGCTCCGCTTTCGCTACGGATTCCGGCCGCGCCCGCGCGCGCGATGACGCTGAAGCGGCCCGTGCCCCTCGTGTTCGCGGCGGCGGCTGCATTCACGGCGATGCTGCAGGCGTTTGTCCCCGCCGAGGTGTTCGTCGCCGGCGACACCGGTGTCAAGGCGCTGATGATGCACCAGTTCGCGCGCGGCGAATGGGCAGCCGATTTGCGCCTGCAGGCGCCGCCGTGGGCGCACGCGCTCTGGGACGCGGGCCTGTACCCGCTGACCCCGCATCATGTCGAGACGCTAGGCGGCCGCTGGTACATCCAGTGGGCGCTTCCCTTTCCGTTGCTGACGTCGTTCCTCTACCGCCTCGCCGGTTATCGTGGCGCGTTGCTCCTCCCGCTCGCGGCGACGTGGGCGGTGTGGGCCGCGCTCGTCTATGCGCTGCGCGCGCTGCGGGTTGGCGAAACGCTCGTCGCGGGTTCGCTCGCGGCGCTAGCATTTGCCACCTTCCTGAGCTTGTACAGCGCGGTCTATTGGGAACACACGCTGTCGGTGGCGTGCGCGTTCACAGGCGGCGCGGTGCTGCTCGCCGCGCCGCGGCTGCCGTCACAGCGGCTCGTATGGGCGGGGGTGCTCGCCGGAGCCTGCATCTTCTTCCGCGAAGAGCTGGTGCTGCTGCTCGCGGCGCTCGGTGCCGCCACCGCATGGCGCCTGTGGCGGGGACCCGGTGCGAAGGCGCAGCGCATGCGCAGCATCGCCCTCGCCGGCGCCGCGATCATGACTCCTTCGCTTCTCTATCTCGCGTGGAACTATTGCCTCTACGGCGACGTGCGCGGCGTCCACGTCATGAGTGTCAGCCAGTGGCTCGACGAGGAACCGGGGGCGGCAGGCTGGCGGCAGGCGGTGCTGGTGATGCGCAGCCTCGTGGCCCACGCGCCGGTGATCCTGCTGGCACCTTTCGCCCTCGTCGGCGCCTGCCGGCGGCGGCAGCCCGGGGGAGTCCTCTTCCTGTTCGTTTCCGTCGCCTTCACCGCCTCGCTGCTTGCGATCGCCCCGTTTCAAGGCGGCCGCGAATGGGGACCGCGCTACCTCCTTCCGGCAGTGCCTTTCTTCCTGGTGGCCTCCGCCCTGGTGGTCGAAGACCTGAGCCTGCGCGGGCGCCTGGTGAAGACGCTCGGCTTGGGCGCCGCAGCGCTGCTCTTCGCCTGGGGAGTGTGGAACGAAACCTGGCTCGGCGCGCGCGAGGTGCGCACCACCTACGCACGCCGCTTCGCGACGCTGCGCGGCGTGGAAGCCACCGATGCCGCCGTGATCGCCGTGTCGCACCCGTTCATCACGCAGCAACTCGTCGCAACCATCCCGGCGCGTACCTTCTTCCACACGCCGGGCGCTGGCGAGCTTCAGCAGCTCGGCGACGGGCTGTTCGATCAGGCCATCGACAGCTTCCTGTACTTGTGCAATCCCGCCTACGATTGCGGGCCGGCCAGGACCGGCGAAGTGCCGGTGATACGCCTGGCCTCGGGACGGGCGGCGGTGGTCGAGTTGCTGCGACGTGGTCCGATGGGCCGCTACGTGGCATACGACGGCAGTATCAGACGCTTCGACTTCGCGCGCGGCGGCCGTATCGAGTTGAGCGCGGACGCGGCCGAGCCGCTGCTGGCAAGCGGCTGGTCGCGGGTGCGCCGGCGTAGCGAGATGGTGCCGTTTCGCTGGGCTGTCGGCACGGAGTCGTGCCTGCTGTTGCCCGTGTCGGGTCCTGCGAACCTTGCTGGCACGGTGCGTGCCCGCGGCATGCGCGCACGCGAGCCGCAGCAGCTGGCCGTGCGACTCAACGGCGCGCGGCTCGTAAGCGCCAATGTCGGTCGCGGCTGGAGCGACGTCAACTTCGCCTCGCACGCGAACCAGTGGCGCACGGGCGGCAATACGCTCTGCCTTGATTTCGGCGCCGCCGGCGGCCAGGCCAGCGCCTCCGACGACACCGCCGCGGGCGCCGTGGCTTTCGTCGCACTGCGTCCGTGAGCGTGAGGAAACCGCCGCCGGAAGCGTGGCTGTTCGCGCTGACGTTCGGGACGTTCGCGTTTTTCTACCAGGCGGGCGGGTGGAACTCGAATGTGCGCTTCGACCTGGTGCGCGCCATCGTCGAGCATCGCACCCTCGCGATCGACGCGTACCAGAAGAACACCGGCGACAAGGCGCAACGCGGCGAACACTATTACAGCGACAAGGCTCCCGGCATCTCGCTGCTCTCGGTCCCGGCGTATGCCGCCGCGTTTGCCCTGCGACCCGACCTGACGGAGACCGATGTCTTCCAGGGGTGGGCGTCTTATGCCTGCGTCCTGCTGAGCGTCGCGCTGCCTTCGGCACTGGCGACGGCGGTGCTGTTCCGGATCTGCGTGCTGCTGGCGCTGTCGCCGGCAGCACGCTCGCTGGTACCCCTGGCCTACGCGTTCGGCACGCTCGCCTTGCCGTACTCGACGTTGTACTACGGCCACCAGACAGCGGCGGCGTTCTTGGTGATTGCCTGGTGGCTGGTGCTGCGGGATCCTCGCAGCAACGTCACCGCTGGCATCTTTCTGGGGCTTGCGATCCTCGTCGAGTATCCCGCCGCGATCGCCGCCCTGTGCCTGGCGGGTTATACGGTCGCACGCGCGCGTTCACCGCGGATGCTTCTGCAGCTGGCCGCGGGCATGGCGCTCCCGTTGCTCGTGCTCGCCTGGTATCACACCGCCGCGTTCGGTTCGCCGCTGGCGCTGCCCTACGACTTCTCGACGCAGGCCCCGCGCCACGTCGGCTTCATGGGCGTCGGCGTGCCCGAGCCGCGCGTGCTCTACCATCTGCTGATCGGCGAGTACCGCGGCCTCTTCTTCAGCGCACCGTGGCTCCTGCTCGCACTCCCCGGCATCATCCTGTGGCTGCGGGAACCGGCGCGGCGTGCCGACGGCATCCTTTGCGCAGCAGTGTTCCTCTCTTACCTGTGGCTCGCGGCCGGCCTCGCGGATTGGCACGGCGGCTGGGGCACGGGACCGCGGCACCTGATCGTCACGCTGCCATTGCTCGCGGTCGCCGCCGGCCGGGCCCTGCCGGCGCGCGCGCCCGTATGGCATGCGGCTGCAGCACTTGCCTGCGTCGTCTACTCGGCATCGCTGATGTTCGCCGCAACCGCGGTAAAGCCAGAGGTACCGCGCGCCATCGAAAGGCCGTTCGGCGAGTTCGTGTTGCCGGCGTTTCGCGCCGGTAACCTGAGCATCAACACGCAATCCGTCGACATGGTGACCGGACGCGACCGCACCGTGCGCCAGGCGTGGACGCTCGGCGAAAAGCTCGGCTTCGGCGGCTGGCTGCGGCTGCTGCCGCTCCTCATCTATGCGCTGGCGACGGCGTGCGGCTTTTTCTCTTCAGTCCGCTCGCTCGTGCACCACCGCGACCGTGTCTAGCACCAGCGTCGCCGGACCCGGCACGCTGCCGTCTGCCGCCCGCTGATCCCGCGCGTAGACCGTGAAAAAGTCCTGCGCCTTGTCGTTCACGCGCCATGGATAGCCGAAGTAGCGCTTCGCGACGACGCCGTAGGTCTGCGGCCTGGCGCCGGGATAGTCGGCGTCGAAACGGAAGATGCGCGCGCCCATGCGCTCGTTCACGAACGCGACCACTTGCTTCTGTTGTGGGATCGACTGGCGAGAGTCCTCGCGGTAGTGGCACACCAGCGTGAAGGCACCGGCAACCGGCGCGAGCACGCAGTATGCGAGGGCCGCGGCGCGCGCCGCCCCACCGCGCGCGACCAGCGCGCGCACGGCCGCGACCACGGTTATGAACGCGAACGGCACAAACGGCAGCACGTAGTGGGCGAAGTAACCGCGGCCGGCAACGAGGCCGAACACCAGGATCGAGCCGAGCGCCGCCCAGAAGAGGAGCGCCACGCGGCGGTTGGCCGCGGCGGCGAGTCGCATGATCCCGAACAGCACGAGCAGCCAGCCGGCCGCCTCGAGAAGCAGGAGCAGCGCCGACGCCGGAATGGATCCGCCCCAGAACGAATGCAGCGCCTCGACACCGCCCTGGCCCCAGAACGCGAACGGGTCGAAGCCGCCGAAATGGCCCTTCGCTGCGAGATAGGAGGCGTCGGTGGTGGCGAAGGCGAAGAACTGCGCGAACAGGCCGAGGAGCGTCGTCAAGTCGCGATGGCCAGCTGCGCCGCCACTCGCCAGCGCCCGCGTGTTCGCGAAGCCGTTCGACAGCTCGTGCACTAGATAAGGGACATAGAAGAGGATGCCGAACGCGGTGCCGGCGAGGACCGCGGGCACGTTGAGCCGCGGCCTGTATACGAGAAGCGCTGCGGCAACGACGCCGGCGAGGCACACGAAGGCGATGTGCGCCTGGGTGACGACCAGCAGGCTGAAGGGCAGCAGCGCCACGAAGCGGCTGCGTGGCTGCGACAAGACGCGCACCAGCGCGTAGAGCGTCAGGAACGCGAACGGCGGAAAAATGTCTGCCGGCCAGACACGGTCGGTGAACGTTACGAGCGCCGGCGACACGGCCGCGAGTGACAGGAAGATGAGCCCGGCGGTTTCATCCCACAGCCGCGCGAACGCGGCGCAGCCGAGGCACACTCCCACGGTGCCGAGCAGCGCGAAGAAGACACTGCCGGCGAGCGGGTCCGGTGTCGCGAGCAGCGGCACCGCGACGAACAGGTAGAAAAACGGCCCCGGAGTGTGCGCGTCGGTCGCCGACACGCCGGGACCGAGGGCGGGAATGCCGCGGCCCTCCGCAACGTCGAGGGCGCTCGTGTAGCACTGCGCCTCGTCGACGTCGAAGCGCGCGAACCACGCGCCCGCGAGCCGCACCAGGAGCGCAACCAGCAAGAGGACGACGAACAGCGCGCGGCGCCCGGAATGCTGCAATCGGGTCGAGTTTATCAAAGCGGCGTCGCGGCTCTCGTAGAATGACGGCGGTGACGAGCGCATCGACGACGGCGGGCATCCGCGTGTCCTGCAACCTCTGCGGCGCGGACGATTTCGAGGTGCGCTTCGAGGCGGCGCCGCCCCGGCAGCAGGACCTCGCATCCGATCTCAAGGCCTCGACCGACCGCTTCGCGAGCTACGGCCGCATCGTCCGCTGCCGCGTCTGCCGGCTCGTGTACACCAACCCCCGGCCATCGGCCGAGATCCTCACCAACGGCTACGAGGAGGTCGAGGATCCGGACTACCTTGCGGAGCCGTCGAGCCGCAGCATCAACGCCCACATGGCGCTGCACACGGTGCGGCGCTTCGCTCGCTCGGGCCACCTGCTCGACATCGGCTGTTCCGCCGGTTTCATGCTGCAGGCGGCGCGCGGCGACTACGTGGTCACCGGCCTCGAGCCTTCGCGCTGGGCCTGCGACCTCATCCGGGGCAAGTACGGTCTCGAAGTGGTGCAGGGCACGATCGACACCGCCGACTTCCCCGCCGGCAGCTTCGACATCATCACGATGAACGACGTCATCGAGCACCTCGACGACCCCAGCCGCGCGCTCGTGAGGCTGCGCGCCTGGCTGCGCCCGGGCGGCCTGCTCTACATCGTAACGCCCGACATCGAGAGCCTGTCGGCAAGGCTGCTGCAGGGGCGATGGTGGGGCCTGCGGCCCGCGCACATCTACTACTTCTCGCGCAAGACGATGCGCGCGCTGCTGCACCGCGCGGGCTTCGAGGTGGTGTTCGAGAAATCGTATGGCCGCGTCTTCACCTGGGAATACTGGCTGAGCCGCCTCGCCAACTATCCGGCGTTCATCCGCGACACGGTCGGCGCGGGCGTGCGTGCTTTCGGCGTCGAGCACAAGTTCCTCTACCTCGACACCCGCGACTCGATGGAGATGTGCGCGAGAGTCGCCGGCGCGCCGGCGGCCGCCGACCAGGCGGGATGAAGAACGCGGCGCTCGCGTTCGCCTTGTTCGCGGCGGTCGCCATCGCCTGGCTCGCTCCGGTTTCGCTTTCGCCCCGCGACACCGTGCAGGACTCGGGCGATCCGCTCCACATCGCGTGGATCCTGGCCTGGGACGCGCACCAGCTGGCGCGCAACCCGCTGCGGCTCTACGAATCGAACAGCTTCTTCCCATACCCCCGCAGCCTCGCCTTCTCGGAACACCTGCTGCCCGAAGCGATCCTGGTTGCGCCGGTCAACTGGCTGACCGGCAACGCCGTTCTCGCCGCGAACCTGAGCGCCTGCCTGGGGCTGACGCTTTCAGCCTTCGCCATGTGGCTGCTGGTGCGTGAATGGACCGGCAGTCCGCCGGCCGCCGTGCTGGCGGCGCTCCTCTACGCCTTCAACACTTTCACGCGCAGCGAAGCGCCGCGCCTGCACCTGCTGCACATGCAGTGGTGGCCGCTCGCGCTCCTGATGCTGACGCGCTACGCGCGCGACCGCCGACCCACGCACGCCTGGGCGTTCGCTGGCTTCTTGCTGCTGCAGGGCCTGTCCTGCACCTATTACCTGGTGTTCAGCGTTGCGCTTGCGCCGCTCTGGGTCGCGGGCGTCTTCTGGTGGCAGCGGCGTGCTCCGTCGCGCACGGAGTGGCTGACATTCGCCGTCGCGTCGGTCGCGGCCGCGGCGCTCGCGCTGGCGGTGTTGTGGCCACTCATCGCCAACATTCGCGCCATGGGTTTCGAAAAGACCTGGAGCGCCGGAGTGGACCTGCTCGCCTACCTGTGGCCCCAGCCGCGCCACCTGCTGTGGGGGTTCCTCGCTCGCAACTCGCCTTCCGCGGTTGCCGACACGCCACACTTCCTCGGCCTCGCTGGCGTTGTGGCGATGGCGTATGGCGCCTTGATTGGCCTGGCGCGCCGCCATTCGCGGCCGCTCGCAGCGATCGCCGCCGGCACACTTCTCATCGGCCTGGTCTTTTCTTTCGGACCCGACCTGCTCGTCGGCGGCAGTGCAGTGTTTCCCGCGCCCTACGGCTTCCTCTACAGCCACATTCCTCTTTTGCGCGGCATGGCCAGTCCCGAGCGCTTCGCCGTGCTGGTGCGCTTCGGCGGCGCTCTGCTCATCGGTTTCGCGGCCGCGGCCGTGCTGCAACAGCCGGTGACCAAAGCCCGCCGCGTCGGCGCAACGCTCGCGGCGCTGCTGCTCGTCGGCGAGCACTGGACGGCAGCCACCGCGCCATGGAAGGCGCCCGTCGGCGCGCTGGTTCCACCGGTCTATGGCTGGCTCGCGACCCAAGGCACGGGTCCGCTCATCGAACTGCCGGTCTATCACGAGCGCGTGAAGCGCCTGCGGGCCGCCTACATGTACTTCTCGACGCTCCACTGGCGGCCCATCCCGCTGGGGCGCACGTCTTTCTATCCGCCCGACCACGACTACCTCGCGTGGTCGCTGCGCGACTTCCCCGACCAGGACTCGGTCGAGATCCTCCGCCGCCTCGGTATCGGCACGATCGTCGTGCATCCGGAGCTGTGGCGGGAACCGAAGCGCGGCGAGCACCTGCGCACGCTCGATGCCGACCCGCGGCTGCAGCTGGTGCGCACGTTCGGCGCGGCCGACCCGTCGCTGGCCCCGGAGCTCGGCCTCGGCGAAGAGCGCGTCTATCGTGTCGTGCTGGAAGCGCCCGCAGCGCCGGCAATGCTCCCTTGCACGCCGGAGAACGAGCTGCCGCGCGCCGGCTGGCAGCTTGCGCATTCCGGCCGCAAGCTGCCGCGGCTCGCGACCGACGGCGATCCGCGCACGGCCTGGTTCACGCACGAGCCGATGCGGCCGGGCGACTACTTCGAAGTGCGGCTTGCAGCGCCGGCGGCCGTTGCAGCGATCGCCATGGATGCGAGCTATCCCTACGACGAGTTCCCGCGCAACCTCACGGTCGAGACGACGCTCGACGGCTCGACCTGGCAGCCGTGGCCCACGAGCCGCTCGCTCGACGAGTCGTGGCAGTACATCGCTGCCCTCATCGAGCACCCGCGAGCCGCCCAGTTCATCAGCCGGCCGCGCACCGCGGCGGTGGTGCGAGGCGTGCGGCTCAGCATCGCGCGCAGCGGCTGGGACGACGCCTGGCCGCAGTGGCGCATCGCGGAATTGCGGCTCTACTCCGAATGCCGCGCCGCGGCGGCGGCCGCGGGCCGCGTGGTAGGCTCCGGACCCTGAACATGACTTCCGCGCCGCCGAAGGTTTCACCGAAGATCGAGAAGGGCGACCTCAGCGCCGAGCGGCTGGCGAAGTACCTGAAGGCGGAGGCAGTTGCGGTCGACACCGAAACGCTGGGCCTGCAGCCGCTGCGCGACCGCCTGTGCGTGGTGCAGCTGTGCGACCGCGCCATGAACGCGACGCTGGTGCAGATTCCCCAGCACACGACCAGCGCGCCGCGGCTCAAGGAGCTGTTCGAGGCCAAAGCGGTCTTGAAGGTGTTCCACTTCGCGCGCTTCGACGTGGCCGCGCTGCGGCACGCGCTCGGCATCAAGGTGGATCCGCTCTACTGCACCCGCACCGCCAGCAAGCTGGTGCGCACCTACACCGACCGCCATGGGCTGAAGGACGTGGCCGCGGAGTTCCTCGACGTCGAGATGGAGAAGCAGACCCGGCACAGCGACTGGGGCGCCGAGAGACTATCGAAGGAGCAGGTGAAGTACGCGATCTCCGACGTCACCATGCTGCTGCCGATCATGGACGGCCTGCAGGCGCGGCTTCTGCGCGAAGGCCGCGCGCAGCTCGCCGACGAGTGCTTCAAGGCGATTCCGACCATCGCGCAGCTCGACCTGCTGAGTTTCGAGAACCTGTTCGAGCACTAGATCAGCCCCTGGATCTCGTCGGGGTGGGTTGCCTTCAGCTGCTTGAGGGCGGCGATCAGCGCCTCGCCGTACTCGCGGCAATGGTTGAGGAAGGTTTCGGCGCGCGCGTGCGCCCAGCCGTCGGCGAACAGTGACTTCTCCTTGTCGGTGTGCGGCACCGAGGCGCCGCCCTCGACGTGGTGCGGCGGGCGCCGCTCGTACTTGAACCCCGACATCCCCGAAAAAGCGGTGCGCAGCAGGTGGTCGATGACGCGCACGATGCGCGGCTGGTCGGAGCCGAGCAGCCGGCTGTCGGCGCGCACCGACACCTCGGTGCCCTTTTCCGTGAAGCCGATGACGATGCCGATGGAGGTGCCTTCGATGCGCATCAGGTCGTTGGCGAGCTCCGCCACCACGTCGCGGTGCTCGGCGCGCACGAAGCCGACCGGCGCGATGCGCACGCCGCCCACCGACATGACGTTGAGGAACGCGGTGCTGCGGTAGGCGTTCCACTCGAGCGGCACGCGGTAGTCGCGCAGCTCGTCGAGCACCTGCTTGGTGAGGTCGTCGCGCGTCAGCTTCTCGAACATGCGGAAGTCGAGCGGCGTGGCGCCGTGCAGGAGCGCGCTGGTGTCGGTGTAGATGCCGAGCGCCGCGGCTGCCCGGCCCTTCGCCCCGAGGTCGTCGAGCACGCCGAAGGCCATGGCGAGTGTTGCCATGAAGGAAGACGTGGAGCCAACCGGGATGCCGACGAACGCAAGCTTCACTTCGCGCACGCCGTGTTCGCGGCAGTTGCGCTCCACCACCTCCGGGTCGGCGTGATGGTCGGCGACGAAAAAGAACTCGCGCGCGGGCACGATGCCGGCGGTGTTGGTCATCCCCAGCGGCGGCGAGGTGTCGACCATGCAGTTGAGGCCGCGCGGCAGCCGCCCTTTGTTCGGGTCGTGCAGCTCGATGCCAACTTCCTGCACCATGCCGCGGTTCTGCGGATGGCCGAGGGTGCCGGTGAGTATCCGCACCTGGCGGGCGCCGAGGCTCAGGAGGATCCGCTGCAGCACCACGGCGCTGCCGAGCGCGTCCGGATCCCCTGCCCACTGCGTGAAGATGTTGGCGCCGCGTCCACGGATGGCGCCCTGCGCGCGCTTCAGCCCGGTGTAGGCGATGTACGCCTGGCTCAGCAGCTCGATGTTGTGGCGAGTGAAGCGCTTGCCGAGGGGGGCGCCGAACTTGGCACCCACTGTCGCCGGGCTGGGCAGTCGAAGCGGCTTCTTGAGGATGGTCCCGTTACGCACCACAGGGACGCCGATCCTAACACCAGCGCAAGGCCGGCCTCACCTGCGGCAGCCGGCGACCTTGGCAACCGGCCGGCCGCTCGGTCCAAGGCGTTCACGCCGGTATTTCAACAGCGCCTGCGGTGAAATCGTCACTCTAGTAGGCTTCGATCCAGCGGTCCTGCGCCCGTAGCTCAATGGATAGAGCACTTGGCTTCGAACCAAGGGGTTGGGGGTTCGAGTCCCTCCGGGCGCGCCACATGACGGCCAGTTTTAAAGCGCCGGCGGAGGCTGCTGGCTGGACCTCTTTTGTCGTAGACGGTTGCGATCGCCAGTACTAATGTCGATACACACGGCGACCTAGTTCCCGATGTGACCTCCAGAGTAGGGACGGCAGGCGCGAGCGAGGAGGCTGTATGAGTTCGATACCTGTTGGTTTCGTTGGCGGTTTGATCGCGCTGGTTGCGTTGCTGCCTGGGCAGACCGCTGAGTCAAAGGTGTCGGAGGCCGGCCAATTGATCGCTTCAGACGCGGGCATTAATGAGGGCTTTGGCACCGCGATCGCCATTGAAGGCGACGTAGCTGCTGTCGGAGCGCCAGGCGTAATCCACGACGGCCGCCGGGCGGGAGCGGTCTACCTTTTCGTCAAGCCAACAGGAGGCTGGAGTGAGAACCAGGTCGAAAGCGCCAGGCTCGAAGGTTCAGAGAGTTTTGCGGCCGGATTCTCGCCCTTGAGTTTTGGCCGGTTTATTGCGATGAGTGGCGACACGATTGTGGTCGGCGATCCGAACATCTACCGTACTCCTCAGCAGCGAAGCGAACCGCGAGCCTATGTATTCGTCAAGCCGGCAAGCGGCTGGACTGGCACGATCAATGAGACGGCCACGTTGCGGGCGTGGGGGGGCCACGGCGGATCTTCGCCTTCGTCCTTTGGCGGCCCGGTTGCGATCGATGGAGACACCGTGGTCATCGGCGGCAACAACGTGGACGACGGAGTTGTCTATGTCTTCCAGAAGCCCGCCGGCGGCTGGAGCGGGACGGTACACGAGCAGGTACGCCTTCACGGCAGGAGCGGCGGACCGTTCGGGGAGGGTATCGGCCTGAACGCCGTGGCCGTCCAGGGGCGCACAGTTGTGGCAAGCGCCACGGGGTTCTCGCTCGACGGCATACATGCGGCGGGTGCGGCCTACGTCTTCGAAAAGCCCCTGAGCGGCTGGCACGGAGACGTTACGCCCACGGCGCGGCTGACGACGTCGAATCCGCAACAGCTCCTGCTGGGCTGGAGCGTCGCGGTTGCGCGAGACACGGTGTTTGCGAGTCAACCGACCTTTAACCAGGGTTCGCCCGACGTTTCTCCCGGCACTGCGCATGCGTTCGTTCGGCCGCCTTCAGGATGGCAGGACACGTTGACGCCGTCGGCCACGTTTGTCGTGCCAAGCCCCCCACGGCAGTTCGGAGGATTCGGTTCAGCAGTTGCTGCAGCAGGTAACAAACTCATAGTCTTTGGCGACCAGCAACGACTAGGCGAGGCGTTCAACATCCTGCTTCGATTCGAGCGGCCCCCTCTCGGTTGGTCGGGGACAATGACGCCAGTCGCACGCCTCTATCCCGCTGACCCTGCCGATCGGATACTCGACAGTGTCTTCTTCTCGATCGCGACCAGCGGCAGGACAACGGTTCTTGGGGATCCCGATCACGGGAAGGCCTTCGTGTTCGATCAATAATTTCAGACTAGACGCGCTGCTTGCTGCTCCCCAGGAGACGGCGCGAGCCTCAACAATAGGCAAGATCCTGCCCGACTTGGACGCATCTTTGCTGATTGTCCACGATCACCCGGACGGGAAGACTTGCACCCCAACGCGTGACTGTGGATAACGAACGCCCGACCCGAACAGCTAGAACGGGTCCGGGGCGGGCGAAGGCGTCCTTTGAACGAAACCTCGCCTCTGCGAGGACCCCTCCGGGTGAACTCCTTACGCAGGACTTAAGCAACTGAAATGCCAAGGCGAACGACGCTGAAAAGCGTGGAATCGAGCCGAGAACGTTGGCCGCGACGCCCCTGGCGTGGGACATTTCTACAATGGCGAGCAGCGAGGCCTCAGAGAGTTCGCTGGTAGTGACGCTGGACATTAAGGCCTTGCCGGCAGACGACTAGCCTTCGACGAGGTATGAATAAGAATCAGTTCCACGAATTGCTCTATCAAGCTTTCGAAACAGCCCGATGGAGCGTCAAGGTCTACGAAACCGCACTGCAGTGTGTGGAGAACGACGACCTTGAGAAGGCGTGGCGGGACCATTTCGATGGCTCGCGTCGGCAGGAACGCGCCCTCCAGGAAGTCTTCAAGACGCTTGCGCTGGACGAATCAGCAATGACCCGTGGGAGTGATCGTATCGGGTCCCTGGGACGGCGGTTGGTTGAAGCAATGGAAGAGGCGCTCAAGGACGGCAACTCAGCGAACGCGGAAATTGTCGCGGCGGAGTGCGTGGTCGAAATCGAAGCCAAGGCGGCTTTGTATTGGGATGTCATCGGCGAACGCGCCAAGCGCCTGGTCGGCGTAGAAGGTGCTGCCGTCAAGGCAGCGCACGCCGAGGTAGTGGGTGAGCAACAGAAGCGCCTCTACTACACCACCGGCTGGGTCCGCGAGCTGTGGATCAGTGCGTTAGGTATGCCTGCTGTGTTGCCACCGCCAGAGCATGAGAGACGGGTGACTTCAGCCATCGGAGCCGCTCGAGCGCGACAAAGCCGTGCGGAGATGCTCTAGGCCCACCTCTTCTTTGCCATGGACGTTGAAATGAACCAGGTTTAGTCTCGGCACCAGGCAATTCCCACGAGACGCCGGGCATCCTCCCGACGCCGGTATTCTTCGATCTAGACGTTGACGATCGTGCCGGCCAGCCGCTCGCGATAGTGCTTGTAGATGACCGCGCCCAGGGCGGCGATGCCGCCGAGGACGATGACAGCGGCGATGACGCGGAACAGGCTGCGGAACCAGGCGTAGGCGAGGCCGAGGGCTGGCCACTGGACCCACCAATGACCCGGCGAGGTCATGAGGTTGATTGTGAACAGGAACGCCAGGATGAGCGGCGCCTTGAAGAGGAACGCGACCGCCTTGATCGTCTTCGTCATCTGAGGGGCCCCTTGATCAGAAATACGCGTGGTACGTTGCGAAGTTCGATCCAAGGCCGCGTATCGGACATCGCCAACAATCCAAGGCTCCGGAGAGGATTGTGCCGGCCAGCGCATTGGACGCCTCCAAACTGTTGCAGCCGTGGTATTTACACAGTGAACAATGATTGGAGTACGCTGGCGCGAACGTTGCTCGCATTAACTTACACTTCGACTCCTTTCTTGATAACCGGGGCGTGTCGAACCCCATCTGGAGGTCACGCATGAAAAAAGCAGTAGGCCTTGCTCTCCTCTGCCTACTTGCATTGATGCCTGCCGCATGGGCCCAGTCCTCAGCGATTGTGGCCGGCGTGGCAACCGACGAATCGGGCGCGGTCCTGCCCGGTGTCACGGTCACGCTCGCAGGCGTCAACGGTACGCGCTCAGCGGTTTCGACGTCGGAAGGCGAGTATCGCTTCCTGAACGTCGATCCGGGAACCTACACCCTCAGTGCTGCGATGACGGGCTTCGGCACGATCAGCCGGTCCATCACCGTGAACCTGGCGTCAAACATCAAGTTCGACTTTCCGATGAAGGTGCGCCAGCTCGAAGAGGCGGTCACCGTCACCAGCGAACTGCCGGTCGTCGACACCAAGCGCGTCGGCACGGCCACGGTGCTCACCAATGCCGAGCTGTCGCAGACGCCGCAGTCGCGCGACCCCTGGGCGGTGTTGAAGTCCGTGCCCGGCGTGCTAGTCGATCGCGTCTCGATCGCCGGCTCCGAAGCCGGCCAGCAGTCGAGCTTCGTCGCCAAGGGGGCTTCGCCGCTCGATACGACCTACAGCATTGACGGCGTCGTCGTCACCGACACGTCGTGTGGCGGTTGCTCGCCGGCCTACTACGACTTCGACTCGTTCGAGGAAATCAAGGTCGACACCGGCGGCAACGACCTCAAGGTATCGACGGGCGGCGTTGGCCTGAACTTCATGACCAAGCGCGGCACGAACAACTTCCACGGCAACATCCACACTTTCTTCAGCCACGACAAGCTGCAGTCGGGCAACCTGCCCGACGACCTGGTCGGAGATCCGCGTCTCGCCGGCAGCGACAAGGCCCAGCACCTCGACCAGATCAACGACTATGGCGCCGACATCGGCGGCCCGATCATCAAGGACAAGCTGTGGTTCTGGGGCGCTTACGGCAAGAACGACATCCGCCTGAAGCGGCTCAACCAGACACAGGACAAGACGCTCCTCAAGATCTGGAACGCCAAGGTCAACTGGCAGGCCACCGACAACGACATGGTGTCGTTCTTCTTCAACAACAACCTCAAGGCGAAGTTCGGCCGCTCCCCCGGACAAGCAGGCTTTGAGCCCGACACCTACCTCTGGAACCAGGGTACGTTCTACGAAGAGGACGGCTGCGGCCTGCCATGCGGCGCGCACGGCTTGTTCAAGTTCGAAGACAACCACATCGTCAACCAGAACTTCTTCATCAACGCCAAGTACGCCTTCTTCAACTGGGGCTACGGCTTCGAGCCGCGCGGCGGCATGGACCTCGACAACGGCATCGACCTCGTCAACAACGTGGCGTATGGCTCGTCGTCTCGCTACCGCTCGTTCCGGCCCTGGCACGTTGCCAACATCGACGGCAACTACTTCAAGAGCGCCAACGGCGGCAGCCACGAATTCAAGTTTGGTTTCGGCTACCGCCGCAACCCGACCACCTCCACCACGACCTTCGCGGGATCGAGCGTTGTCGCCAAGCAGAACGACATCAACGCCGCCGGCCAGGGCATCGGCTACGCGCTGGTCTACCGCAACCGCATCGCCAAGTTCCGTGGCGAGAACCTCAGCGCCTACGTCGGCGACAGCTTCACCAAGGGTCGGCTGACGGTGAATGCCGGGATCCGCTGGGACCGGCAGACGGCGCAGAATCTCGACAGCGACACCCCCGCGAACCCGCTCTTCCCCGAGCTGGTGCCGGCGGTGTCGATCAGGGCCAACGACCTGACGAGCATCAAGTGGAAGAACTTCTCCCCCCGGATCAGCGGCAGCCTCGCGCTCGACGACTCGCGCAAGACGGTCGTGCGGGCCTCCTACGCGCGCTACGCCGGTCAGCTCAACAACCTCGACGTCCTGAACAACAACGCCGTGGGCGCCTACTATCCGTATCTGGCGTACAACTGGGTGGACCTCAACGGCGACCATTTCGCCCAGAGGAACGAGGTGCTGGTGGGCGACGGCGTCGCCTACAACAACGTCATCGACCCGGCCAATCCGGCCGGCTCCAGCACGCCCAACCAGGTCGATCCGAACTACAAGGCGAACGTCGATCACGAGTTCATCGTGGGAATCGACAAGGAGCTGGCGCCGAACTTCGCCGTGAACTTCGCCTACACCTGGCGGCGCGGCAACAACATCACCGCGTGGAACCCACGCGTTGGCTTGACCGTTGACGACTACACCGCGAATGACCCCGTTACGATCAACGGCTTCACGGCACAGACGTTCTCGCCCAACCCGGATCTCGTGGCGCAGTTTGGCGGCGGCCGCACCGTTACCAACCGCCCCGACTTCCACCGCGGCTACAACGGCCTCGAGTTGAGCCTCATCAAGCGCCTGTCGAACAAGTGGATGGCGCGCGCGGCCTTCTCGTACATGAACTGGAAGGAATACATCGACGGCCCCAATGCCGCGCAGAATCCGACGCCTACCGAACCACGGTACGGGATCGGTATCGGCGGCCTGTCCGGACCTCTTGTGGACGGAGGTGCCTCGGCGATTCGTTCCTATGGCGACAAGGGCGACGTGTATTTCAACGCCAAGTGGCAGGTAAACGCATCCGCGCTCTACCAGCTTCCGGCGGGCTTCGAGATCGCCGGCAACGTCTACGGACGTCAGGGTTACCCGTTCGTCACGATCCTTCGTATCCCTGCGCCTGGAGAAAGCGGTGCCTATCGCGCCCTCGCAACCGGCAAGGTAGACGACATCCGTCAAGACAACCTGTGGACGACCGACATTCGGCTAGCCAAGACCCTGAAGCTCGGACCCACAATCAACCTCGGCCTCACCGTCGATGTGTTCAACATCTTCAACGCGAACACTGTGCTGCAGCGAACGCGTGATGCCGCATCGGACGACTACCGGACGATCCTCGAGGTGTTGAGCCCCCGGGTTGCCCGCATCGGAGTCCGGCTCGGGTTCTAGCAACGTTTCGCTAGTCGCCTGACGGCGGGGTGGCGCGTCAAGCGCCACCCCTTTTTCTTTTGGCGGGGCACCTCGCCCGTAGAATCGTCGTCGTGAAGAAGAGCCAGCTCGTCGCGGCCACGGTCGTCTTGGCCGCCATCGCCGTTGCCGCGTACGCCTGGCTGCGCTTGGCGCGGCCCGGGCCGCCCAACATCCTGCTCATCACCCTCGACACCACGCGCGCCGACCGCATCGGCGCCTACGGCTATGCCGGCGCTCGCACTCCGGTGCTCGATGCGTTGGCCGCGCGCGGCGTGCGTTTTTCAATGGCGGCCGCATCGGCACCGCTCACCGGCCCCTCGCACGCGACCATCCTCACCGGGCTCTATCCGCCGCAGCACGGCGTGCGCGACAACGTGGTGTTTCCGCTCGCCGCAAGCCACCGCTCGCTTGCCACCATGCTGCGCGGCGCCGGCTACGAGACGGCGGCGTTCGTTGCCGCTTTTCCGGTGGCGAGCGCCTTCGGCTTCAGCGCCGGCTTCGACAAGTTCGACGAGTCGTTCCACGAATCGGCGGACGATTCACAGGCGGCGGAGCGGCCCGGCAACGAGGTGGCCGACGCCGCCATTGCCTGGCTCACTGGCCGCACCTCGAGCGCGCCGTTCTTCGTCTGGACTCACTTCTACGATGCGCACACGCCGTACGCGCCTCCGGCACCGTTCGCCGCCGAGTTCAAGGGCCGCGAGTACGACGGCGAGATCGCGTTTGCCGACCAGCAGGTGGGCCGTGTTCTCGACACGCTGGCGAAAGCCGGCCTGGCCGACAACACCGTCGTGGTGGTGGTCGCCGACCACGGCGAATCGCTGGGCGAGCACGGCGAATCGACACACGCCATCCTCATCTACGAAGCCACCATCCATGTGCCGCTGATCATCGCCGGACCTGCGGTGCCGCGCGGGGAAACGGTCGCTTCGCGTGTCGGGACGGCCGACATCGTGCCGACGGTGCTGCGCCTCGCCGGCTTGCCGGTCCCAGACGGGCTGCCGGGGCGCGACCTGCGCGCGGCGTTCGGTCAGGGGCGGCTGCAGTCGCAGCCGATCTATTCGGAGAGCATCTTCGGCCGCCTCAACTGCCGGTGGTCGGCGCTGCGGGCGTGGAGCGAGGGCGACTACAAGCTGATCCGCGGCAGCAGCGTCGAGCTCTTCGACATCGCGAACGATCCGGCGGAAGTGAAGGACCTCGCGGCGAGCGAGCCGCAGCGCGCGCAGCAGATGGGCGATGCCCTTGCGGCGGCGCTCGCAGGCATGGCCCCGGGCGGCGACGCGGCGCGCACCGTGACCGTCTCGCCGGAACAGGAGGAAAAGCTGCGCAGCCTCGGCTACATCGGCGGCGGCTCGGGCGGCGCCGGCGTTCTCGATGAACCAGGGCTTCCGGATCCCCGCACCCATGTGCAGCTGTACGAACGGATTCAGCAGCTCGCGAAGGCGTCGCGCGGTCCGCAGGCGCAGGTGGCGGTCGGGCAACTGGTCACGCTGGCGGAGCAGGATCCGGGCAACCCGTACGCGCACTTCGCCGTCGGCAACGCCGCGTATCGCGTCGGGCTGCTGGCGCTGGCTGCAATCGCATACGACAAGGGCCTCGCGCTCGATCCCGATCGCCCGGGCGTGCGGCTCCCCTACGGCCACCTGCTCCGCGACATGGGGCGCCTCGACGAATCCGAACAGCAGCTGCGCATCGCGGTGGAGCAGACCACGGACGACGACGACCGCACGCGCATCGCGCTCGCGCGCACGCTGATCGCGCAAAAGAAGCTCGCCGAAGCCGGCACCATCATCGACGCCGTGTTCGCGCGCGCGCCGAACCATCGCGAAGCCGCGGCGGCGCGTGGCGAGTGGCTGGTGGCGAGCGGGCGCGATGCCGAAGCGATCGCCTTCCTCGAAAAGGGCGCCGCCGGCAGCGACGATCCCATCCTCGAGATCGCGCGCCTGCACCTGCAGGCCGGCGACAACGCCGCGGCGATCACCACCGCCGAGCGGGTGCTGGCGCGTTCGCCGGCGCATCCGTGGGCGCTGGCGCTGAAGGCGCACGCGCTCATCGCTTCGGGCCAGCGCGCCGCCGGCGTCGCCCTCCTCGAGAAGGCGCTCCTGGCGAGGCCGCGCCGGCCCGAGGCGTGGAACGCGCTGGCGGCGGCGTTCACCGCCGCCAACGACCCGCGGCGCGCCACGATGTGCCGCGCGGAAGCGGCGCGCGCGGGAGCTCTCTAGCGCCGGCCTAGGGCGTGAGCCCGATCGGCGGCCGGCGCCAGAGTGACTTCACCGTGAAGGCGCGCGGTTCGCTTGGATAGCCGTCGAGGCCGCCGGCGCTGCAGGCGGTGACGCGCCAGTAGAAGGCGCCGACCGGCAGGCCTTCCGCGGTCCACTCGTTCTGCTTCAGCGCCGGGATGCGCGCCACGAGCCGGGAGCAGGCTGGGTCTTCGCACACCTCCATGACGTAGGTGCCGGCGCCGGCCACGGTGCGCCACACGAAGCGCGGGTTCGCGTAATCGAACGCGGCGCCGTGCGACGGGATCGCCACCTCCGGCGCCGGCAGGAGCGCCTGTGGCGGCGCCGGCTTCCGGTTCTTCACGACCGACGTGCCCATTCCTTCCTGCACGGTGACCGAGCGGCCTCCCGAAGTCACTTCGCTTTGCCCCTTGAACACCATGAGCTGCGCGCGGCCGCCGGTTGGCTCGACGCGGGCCCGACTCCACCCGGTGCCGTCGGTGGCGCGGGTCGGGGCGACGTGCGCCGAACCCACCACCACTTCGATGTCCGAGCGCGCCGCGCCGGCACCGGGGCGCGCGCTGCGCAGGCTCAGGTCGCCCTGCCCCTCGACGATCTCGATGCGGTTGCGGCTCACCCGCGCCACCGGCGCCGCGGCGTCGCGGACGAAGATCAGCGAGTCCTCGCCGACGGTGAGCTGCGAGCCGTCCTTGAACCCAAGCTGCGCGGACGAGGCGCGATAGGTGCGCAGTCCGTCGCGGCGGCCCAG
Organism: uncultured Acidobacteriota bacterium; assembly: GCA_963720545.1. Lineage (GTDB taxonomy): Bacteria > Acidobacteriota > Vicinamibacteria > Fen-336 > Fen-336 > MFD01916-c6. Next base: position 707,501 of record OY970399.1, read on the forward strand.
CGGGTCGCCGACGTGGGCCGCCGCCCAGACCGGTGCCGTGTGCGGGCGCGAGTCGACGCGCCGGGCGATCTCGTCGATCGTGGCGATGCCGGTGTTCTTCGGGATGGTGATGGATTGTCCTGGAAAAACGCGGTGCGGATCCTTGATGAACGAGTTGACCTTCCAGATCTCGGTCCAGGCTGCCGCTGATCCGAGGTAGCGCTCGGCGAGACTCTCGAGAGTGTCGCCCTCCTTGACCACGTAGCTCTCACCGGCAGCTGCAGCGTTTGGTTCCTGAGCGCCGAATGCAATTCGCGCGCCGAGTAGCGTCGCCACAAGCAATCCGGCATGTTTCATTCCGTTCATTCTCCCGAGGGCTCCTGGCTGCGAACCGGTACTTCCATGCGAATGGTAGCCAGGTTCGCGCGATCCGCGCCCGGCCCGCTGGTTGGCAACGTGCTGGCCGTCCATTTCCAGCCATGCACGCGGATGAGGCGCTCGAGGAGCAGAGCCGCATCCATCGCCGAGGGCACGCGGCGGCCGCGGTCCTTGTCCATCAGCTCCGCCACCAGCGCGTCGAGATCAAGCGGCACCAGGTGATTGCGGCGCGACGGCGGCGCCACCTTGTCGTTGAGCGTGCTCATCAGGACGTCCTGCGACTCGCGGCCGGGGAACGGCATCTCACCGGTGAGGCACTGATAGAGGACCACGCCCACCGCGAACACATCGCCGCGCTCGTCCTGCCCCTCGCCGCGGATCGTCTCGGGCGCGAGATACCCGGGTGTGCCGAACACCAGATCGTTGACCTTGCGCGCGGAGGTGCGCAGGCTGGCGATGCCGAAGTCGGTGACCTTGATGCAGCCGTCGCGGCCGAGCAGGACATTGCCGGGCTTCATGTCGCGGTGGATGACGCCGTGCTCGTGCGCGCCGTGCAGGCCGCGGGCCACTGCGGCCATGATCGGCACCGCGTGCTCGGGTGGCATCGTCGCGAGCGACGAGAGATGCTCGTCCAGGCTGCAGCCGTCGACGAACTCCATTGCCACGAAGGTGGCCTCGGGGATGTCCTCGACATCGTAGACGGCGACGATGTTCGGGTGGCTGAAGCGCGCCACCGTGACCGCCTCGTGCAGCAGGCTCGTCACCCGGTCGTTGCGATGCTTGTCGGCGTCGCCGATGCGGATGGTCTTGAGCGCCACCATGCGCTGTAACTTGGGGTCGTAGCCGCGGAACACGGTGCCCATGCCGCCGTTGCCGACGACGCCCATCACCTGGTACCGGCCGAGGAACACGTCGCCGATGGCTTCGCGGTCGAGCGTCTGGCGCTCGAGCGCCGCGAACGACGCCTTCAACTGCTCGATTTCATTGCCTTTCTCCGTGGAACGGCCGAGGCCGGCAAGGCGCCGCTGGCTCTTCGCCAGGTCGCGGATCGGGCGCACCACCGAACGGTAGGCGAAGGCAGACAGAATCACGGTGAGACCGAGCGCGACGGCGGCGGCGAGGAAGCCGTTGCGGCGCAAGTTGCGCTGCGTGGCTTCGGCGACCGCGCCCGGCTGCCTGGTCAGGACGAACCAGCGCGTGCCGGCAATCTGCGCCGAAGCGCCGAGCACGGCGCCGTCGTCCGTCGCAAAGCGGCGGGCGCCGCCCGCCCGGCCGCTGAGACCAGCCTGCACCAGGTCTGGCGGAAAGGACGAGAGCGACACCTTTGGGTCGGTGGCGAACAGGATGTCACGGTCCTGGCTCACCACCAGCACCGCGGCGTCGAGGCCGAGTTCGGGACTGTTCACCACGTCGCGCAGCTGCGCGCCGTTCACCACCAGGCGCAAGTGGCCGCCGTTTTCGGGCATCTCCGCCTTGATCCGCAGCCAGAACGCGTTGTTGACGTTCACCGGGACGATGTCGTCGTCCGATGGGTTGGCGAGCACCGTTTCCACGATGGCCGCGTATTCCTTGCGCTGCACGCGGTAGTGCTCGCCGCCGTGCGCGCTCGTCGCCTGGACGCCCACCACCGCGGGCTGCGCCTGCAGATAGCTCGCGACGATTTCGCGCGCCATGGGCTGGTCGAGGCCGGCGTAGATGTCGGGATTCAGGGCCAGGGCGTGAGCCGATGCCTGGAGGCCATCGACGAACGCCGCTATCCGCTCGCTGGTGGTGCGCGCGGTGACCGCGTGCGTCTTCAGCACCTGGGTGCTGAAGGCATCGCTGTTGAGCGCGAGGAGGTAAGGAACGATCGCGAGCGGGATGAAGCCTACCGCCGCGAGGCCGAGGATGACCCGGGCGAGGAGACCCAGCCGCGGCAATCGCAAGGGCAGCTTCAAGGCGGCTCAGGGTAGCACTAAGCTTGCGGATCGAAAATGGCCGCGGCGGGTCCGCGCCCTTCTAGCCGGACGGCGTGCGCCGCGCGAGTTCGTCGATGCGGCGGATGCCTTCGAAGAGGATGTGCTCGAAGCCGGCGAACACCGAGCGGGTCGGCGGGACGACGCCGTTGTCGAAGCGGAAGCGGCCGCTGTCCCAGGAGAGAAACTCGTAGACAGCGTCGACGCCGCTCTCGCCACGCGAGGCGGCGTCGACGATCTCGCCCTTGTCGAAATGGATGCGCGCCTCGCCGTCGTCGCCGCGCACGTTGAGGACGCCGCTGAGCCGCGTCAGGTTGCACATCTGCAACAGGCCCGCGGGCCCGAGGATGGCCAGGCGGCCCTCGATGTTGCCCGAGCCGGAGGCGTCGTTGGCAAAGGTGGTATAGCGGCTCAGCATCATCACCACGCGGGTGATCACCTCGCGCGCCGGCGAGAGCTTGGAGAGGTAGTCGTCGGCGCCGGCGTCGAGGCCGCGGATGCGGGTGCGCACGTCGTCCCAGCCCGAGAGCAGCACCACCGGGATGGCGCTCAGCAGCGTGTGGCGGCGCAGCGCGTGGCACAGGTCGAAGCCGTCGAGCCGCGGCATGTCGACGTCGCTCAAGATCAGCCATGGCCGGCTCTCGATCGCCTGGTCGATGGCATCCTGGCCGTCGGCTGCCTCGTACACCTCGAAGCCGGCATTGCGCAACAGGCTTGCCAGGTAGAAGCGGAAGGCGTTGTCGTCCTCGGCTATCAGCACCTTGCGGAACACCGGCGGGATGTCGCTCGCGTCCACCGGCTTCTCGAAGGTGCCGGAGAGGTCGGGCGCGGCCGGTTCCATGACCTGCGCGCGCAGCGGGTTCATCTCCTCGAACTTCGCCTCTGTGGGCCGCTCGATCGTCTGGCTCACGGTCTCGGGCGTCGTCCGGCCGGCGTTCACCAGCGTGCGCACCTCGCCGGTCTCGCCGCGCAGCGTTAGGAAGCCGGTGCGCACGTCGTCCCTGATGTTGCGCAGCAGCGACGCCGCCGCCTCGACGCCGCGCGCGCCGACGACGCCGGAACGCGTGGGCAGCTCGCGGAGGATGCGATCGATTGCGTCGACGAGCACCCTGGCGCGCAGCGGCTTCTCGAGGTAGTCGACGACGCCGAAGCGGAAGGCGCGCACCTTGTGGGTTTCGTCGAGCGAGCCGGTTATGAAGATCACCGGCAGGTGCGCCGTCTGCGGATCGGCCTGCAGCTGCGCCAGCACCTCGAAGCCATCCATGGAAGGCATGGCGATGTCGCAGAGGATCAGGTCGGGCTGCGAAGCGAGCGCCATCTGCCGCGCCTGCGCCGGGTCGAGCGTGACGAGCACGTCGTAGCCGTGGCTCGAGAGCGACGCGCTCAGAGCGCGGCACAGCCGCTCGTCGTCGTCCACCACTTGAATCGTGGTCCTGGGCGCGGTGCCCGCGCTGTCACTGGTCATAGCCACCGGCCAACCGCATTATGAGGGCTCCGGGACCGGGTGCAACCTGGGGGTGTGACGCAGGGCGTTTCTGCCACACTGCGTGCGCTGATCAAGGCGGCATGGTCGCGGTTCGTCGCGGTCAGCGGCGGCAGCAACAACACCGCGCGCGGCTAGCGCACGCGCGCGCCGCGCGCGTACACCTGCTCGATCGAGCGTGTGTTACGGATGTCGTGCAGCGGGTCCCTGGCGAGCACCACCAGGTCGGCGCGCTTCCCCGCCGCGACCGTCCCGAACTCGGCGCTCCGCTGCAATGCCGCGGCGGCGTTGCTGGTGGCGCAGCGGATCACCTCGGCGGGAGGGATAGAGGCGTCGGCCAGCAGCGCCATCTCGTCGTGCAGGCTCCACCCCGGCACGATCCACGGCGTCGGCGTGTCGGTGCCGGCCGTGAGGCGGATCCCCGCGGTGAACAGCCGCTGCGTCCAGCGCAGCAGCTTTGGCCAGGCGGCCTGCGCCTTCTTGTACTGGGCCGCCGTCCAGTCCGCCGTAAAACTGCCCTTCGGCCACCCCAGGCGATAGATGGTCGGTGCGCGGGCGATGTCCGGCCCCCTGGGCGCGGCATCGCCGAAGAACTTCGTCCACATGGCGATGAGTGTGGGATCGACCGTAACGTCGTGCTCGTGTAGCGCGGCCAGCATCGCCCGCACTTCGGCGCCGCCGAGGTCTACGTTCTCGACCCACGCGACACGCTCGAACATGCTGCCGCGATAAGAGGCGCGCATGGCGGCCGGCAGGTATTCGGCCGACCACGGCGCCGCATGCTCGAGCGTGTCTATGCCAAGCTCGGCCGCCTCGGTCCACGTGGTCCGCTGCAAGTGGCCGATGACCGGCAACTTTGCCTTGCGCGCCTCGTCAACCACGGCGCCGACGAGCGCCGGCGGCGTGCTGGAGTAGACCTTGACGGCGTCAACGCCAAGGGCCGCCTGCCAACGCACTTCACGGCGCGCTTCGTCTTCACTGTGCACCGGCAGGAACGGCTCGGGATCGAAGTCGCTCGCGTTGATGATCCGCCCGGCTGTGAACAGCCGCGGGCCGCGGACCTCGCCGCGCGCGAGCGCCGCCCGCCAGGTGACGGCGGCCTCGGTCTCCGATCCCGGGTCGCGGATGGTCGTGACGCCGGCGTCGAGCAGCATGCCGAGCATCTCGACCACACCCTGCCGGTCCCAGCGCGGCCGGATGTTGCCCGCTTCGTCCCACGGATGGTTGAGGACGTGGACGTGCATGTCCACGAATCCCGGAGTGACGAACCGTCCGGCGAGCGGCACGACCTGCGCGCCGCCAGCCGGCAAGGAGCCGGTGCGTCCGACAGCAGCGATCCGCTCTCCTTCTATAAGGATGTCGCTGTGCGGCACCGCAGGGCTGCCGGTGCCGTCGATGACCGTGACGTCCTGCAGGAGTACCGCAGCCAGGAACGTCGCGGTTAACAACGGGACTGCCTGCCTACAACCGTCCTGTAAGCAGCAGGACGATGAGTATCAAGAGCACCAGGCCGGTAAGGCCGCTCGGCCCGTAACCCCAGCTGCGGCTATGCGGCCAGGCGGGCAGGACTCCCAGGAAGGCCAGCACGAGGATGACCACGAGGATCGTCAGCATGTTCGGCTCCTAACTTGAGTGTAGAGAGACTAGACCTAAACGCAGGCGCTTACAGCATCTCCGCGCGCGCGTTCTTCGCGCGTGCGGCGCCGATCGCCGTCTTCACTTCCTTCTCCTCCTCGGGTGGAGGCAGCACCGCGGGCATACCCAGCGACTTGATCCACAGCTCGCGGGTCCAGCCGGTGGTGTGGTACAGGTGCTCGTCTTCCTGCTCTTCCACTTCTTCGTGCGCCGCCTTCAGGGCCTTCCCTTCCTCGCCCGTGACCTTCTTGGCGCATTCGCCAATCAGCTCCCAGTTGAGGTGGTCCTTGGTCTCGGCTTCGACGACGCATTCGGCAGCGACGATCTGTGCCGCTTCGGGATTGCCGGCCGCGAGCGCCATCTCCATGGCTTTCACCAGCGAGCTGCCGATATGGCCCACGACCTTGCGGCCGGGAGTCTGCTTCGCCGGGTTCAGGCCGAAGGTCTCGAAGACGCCAAGCAGGATGCGCTCGTGGTTGCGCGTCTCGCCGAGGTACTTTTCCCACTCTTCCTTGAGCTCGTCGTTCTGTGCGCACTTCAGTGCTGTCTGATAGACCTTGATCCCGCCCTGCTCGGTCTCGAGCGCCTGGTAGAGCAACTCGTTCAATTGATCCTTGTTCATGAAGTCTTTTCCTCGCCCTTTGATGGCCCGCTGTATGGGGACCGATAGCTGGCGCTGTCCAGTTGCAAGCGATGTGCCGCTGACAATTCCGCTCTTCCAAGTAGCGTTTGACGCGAGAAGGCAAGGAAAACACCGACTTTGTACAAACCGCCGCTGTTACAAGTCTCGAGCGTTGCGAATGCTGCGCCGGGTGAAGGGCCCGCCCCCAGCGCAATGGCATTCGAGTTGCAGGCTCGCAACCCGGGCATCCGACATGAACACCGTGAGGAAGAGCGTGACGGTCCTGAGTTCCGCGCGCGGACGTGTACGCGTTCTGGCGAGACTTCGAGAACCTTCCCCGTTTCATGAAGCATCTGAAGAGCGTCACCGCGTTGAGCGACGGCCGCTCACATTGGGTGATGAATGGGCCCGCCGGAACTGACGTCGAGTGGGACGCGGAACTCGTGGCCGATCGGTCAGCGGAACTCGTCTCGTGGCGCACCGTAAGCGACGGCGAGAGGATCGCGAGCCACTCCGGCAGCGTTCGCTTCGTGGACGCGCCGGGCGACCGTGGCACGGAGGTACACGTGGAGTTGCGCTACGAGATCGCCGGCGGCGGCGTTGCCGCAGCCGTGGCGAAGCTCTTCGGCGAGGAGCCGGGCCAGAAGATCACGCGACGACCTTCGCCGTTTCAAGCAGGTCGTAGAAACCGGCGAGGTGGTCCTCTCGGACGGCAGCCTGGAAGGAGCCGGACAGGGCGCTAACGAACCAGCGAGCCGCACAGTCGCCTGCGCCGGTGAGCCGGTCCGATGAAGGCCGTGTGCTGGACCGGCAAGCAAAGCAGTCGAGGTCCGACGACGTGCCGGACCCGTCGATCCTGAATCACCGCGATGCGATCGTTCGCGTCACCTCGACCGCCATCTGTGGCTCCGACCTGCACCTCTACAACGGCGTCATTCCCACGATGAAGAAGGGCGACGTGCTCGGCCACGAGTTCATGGGCGAGGTGATGGAGGTCGGCCGCGGCGTCAAGAACCTCAAGGTCGGCGACCGCGTCGTCGTTCCCTTCACCATCGCCTGCGGCAACTGCTGGCAGTGCCGCCACGACAACTGGTCCCTGTGCGAGAACTCGAACCCGAACGCGGCGCTTGCCGAGGAGCTGATGGGCCATTCCGCGTCAGGTGCGTTCGGCTATTCGCATCTGACGGGCGGATTCGCTGGCGGTCAGGCGGAATACGTGCGGGTGCCGTTCGCGGACATAGGCCCGTTCAACATCGAGAACGGGCTCGCCGACGAGCAGGTGCTCTTCCTCTCGGACATCCTGCCGACGGGTTACATGGGCGCTGAGATGTGCGGCATCGAGCCTGGCGACACGATCGCGGTCTGGGGCTGTGGCCCGGTCGGCCTGTTCGCGATCAAGAGCGCCTACCTGCTCGGGGCTGCCCGGGTCATCGCCATCGATCGATACGGGTACAGGCTCGACATGGCTCGCGACCTGTGTGGCGCCGACCACGATCAACTACGACGAGGTCGACAGCGTCCTCGAGGCGCTCGAGCGACCTGACCGGCGGGCCGCGGACCGGATGCCTGCATCGACGCTGTGGGCCTGGAGGCGCACGGCCACGGGCTCGAATACCTCGTACGACCGCGCCAAGCAGGCGCGTGATGCTCGAGTCCGATCGGCCAATTGCGTTGCGCCAGGCGCATGCTGGCTTGCCGCAACGGCGGCACGGTTTCCGTGATCGGCGTCTACGGCGGCCTCGTGGACAAGTTCCCGCTCGGCACCATCATGAACCGCTCGCTGACGATCAAGAGCGGCCAGTGCCATGTACACCGCTATATGCGGCCGCTGCTCGAGCGCATCGAGAAAGGCGAAATCGATCCAGGCATGGTCATCACTCATCGCCTGCCGTTGTCACAGGCAGCAGACGGCTATCGGATGTTCCTGAACAAGGAAGACGGCTGCGAAAAGGTCGTCCTGCACATGGACTGAGGTCCGGGCCGCCCTACTGCTTCCGTGGCGCGCTGGGTCGGCGGAACGTGAGCTGCGCCGATGGCGCGACGTTGGCCTTGAGCACGACGGCTAACTGCTGCAGCGCATGATCGTTCTCGGCCGGTGTGTTCGAGACGATGCAGTCCGGGGGCGCGAAGATCCTGAGTTCGCGCATGTAGGCGTCGTTGGCGGTGAACAGCACGCAGATGTTGCCCGCGATGCCCGTCAGGATGCACCCGCCGGATCCGCAGCGTCTTCGAGCAACGTGTCGAGCGTCGTATCGAAGAAGCCGGAGTGCTTTGGCTTGAGAACGAAGTAGTCGCGCGCCGTCGGGCTCAAGCGCTGTGATACCCGCCGGCCCGGCGAGGAGCGTGCGGTGCAATGGGCTACGGTCTGCCGGAAATCGGAGCGCCACTGCCCGAAGTTGTCGTTGATGTAGATGCAGGGAACGTCCGGCGGCAGCGGCGCGCCGCTTGAACGCAGCGAGCTTCATCGCCATCGACTCGGCCTGCGCGACGAGCGCTTCGGAGCCCTCGAACGCCAGGTCGTTGATGACGTCGATCAGCAGCAGCGCGGTGCCGGCAGGCGGGACGACCTAACGGGTCAACGGACCACGCTGACGCGCCCATCGGTTTCGACCCTGGCGAGCTTGACGTCCGCCTGCTCGGCGTCGGCCAGCCGCAGTTCGGCGGCCACTTCCGCCTCGCTCATCCGTTCCCGATACAGGCCGGCCCTCACGAGCGCGCCGTCCCTCACGATCACCGTCGGCTGGCCCTCCAGGATCGCTCCGACACGCGGGTAGCGGCAGGTGAGCCAGGAGTTGGCGTAGTGCAGGCCGGCAATCGTCGTTACCGCCAGTGACCCACGCAGCAACGACACCTCGCCGAACACCGTGTCTCCGGCAAGATCGCCGATGACCAGGGCGACCAGCATGTCGAATGCGGAAAGGTTGCCGATGGTCCGCTTGCCCAGGACCCTGATCGTGATCAGGAACAGCACGTAGATGACTGCTGCCCGCCCCGCGGTTTCCGCCAGACCCATACAGCTCCCTATGCCGCGGCCGACGACCGCTGTTTCGCCCAGTAGAGCGGGCGTTCGACCGGCCAGGTGTTGATGGCCGGAATGCCCGCGAGCCGCGCGTCGCGAGAGCGATTCGGCTGCCGGCCAATCTCCAGGCCCATGGGCATCGCTGTCGAGGCAAACAAGCAGCCCTTGCTGAGCGCCTCTGCAGCGAGGGTATGGTCGATATCCTGCCGCGACGGATCACCGTCGATCTCGATAGCTGTGCCGGATTCGGCCGCGCTTCGAAGACACGACCCATCGGCCGATACCCCTGGCCGTGAGCTATACATGCGCCCGCGCGGGTGCGCGAGTATGTGAACGCCAGGCGCGCGCACCGCAGCCAGCATGCGGTCGGTTTGCGGAAGCGGCGACCTGAGGCCGGAGTGCGGCGCCGCGAGCACGATCTCGAAAAAGCGTCGCAGCTCGGGCTCGACGTCCACCTGGCCGTCGGCCTTTATATTGGCCTCCACCCCCTTGAGCAGGCGAAAGCGCCCCCGACACTGCACGTTGAGCCGGTCGATCCGCGACCATTGCAGGGCAAACTGTTCGCGGCTCATGCCTCCGGCGATCGGCAGCCCCTCCGAATGATCGGTGACCGCGCAGTAGGAGTATCCGCGACCGCGGGCGCTGACTACGATCTCGCCAAGAGACTGGCTGCCGTCGCTGCCGCGGGAGTGCACCTGGAAGTCGCCCCGATAGTCCTGGCGTCCCACACCAAAAAGCGACGCATCAGCCAGGATTCGCTCGACTCGTGCACGGCTCAGGAAGTGGCCGCGTAACTCGCGCCGCCTCGCGAGCTCGTCGCCTTTGCCGCTCTTCGCTACCAGTTCTTCCACGATCGCCGAACCACCGGTGCGAAGCACCTCGAGCACGATCCGCAAGGACGCCGGGCCCACCCGCGGAATCTTCGGCAGTTCGCCGGCCGCGGCCAGCACTTCGTCCAGTGGCCGTTCGAAACGGCGCACGGCCGCCGCCGCACCCTTGTAACCCCACTTGCTCTGGGTCGACGTCTGTATGCTGGCGAGATCGCTGAGGAAGCCCGCGACGACCATGTTGATGTCGGCATCCGGCTGTGGCATTTGGTTCTTTTCCAAGATTGCGACCGCTCTTGCGCGCTGCAAGACACAGGCCAGGGTATGGATCTTGCTGGTCTGGAGTCATGCGATCGACACTCAAGAACTCACTCTTGCTCGTCGCAGCAGCGACCGCAACGGCGTATGCCTTGCGAAAGCCGTACCGGTTTTCGCTCCAGGGCAAGGTCGTGCTCATCACCGGTGGTTCGCGCGGCCTTGGGCTGTTGCTGGCTCGTGAATGCGCACGCCAGGGAGCGAGTATTGCGATCCTGGCGCGGGACCGGGACGAACTGGCGCGCGCGGCGGCGGATCTCGAGCGTTTTGCAACACCTGTCCTCCCGCTGGAGTGCGACATCAGGCGGGCCGCAGAAATCGGTCTGGCGGTAACCGCTGTGGAGAAGACCCTCGGGGCGATCGACGTGGTCATCAACAACGCCGGCGTCATCAAGGCCGGGCCGTTCGACAACACGACACTTGAAGACTTTGCAGAAAGCCTCGACACCCACCTGTGGGGACCTCTGCACCTGATCCGCGCGGTCGTGCCGGGCATGACAAATCGGCGCTTCGGCGCGATCGTCAACATCGCGTCGATTGGCGGCCGCCTCGGCGTGCCGCACCTCGCCTCTTACTGCGCCGGCAAGTTCGCCCTGGTGGGCCTCTCGGAGGCGATCTCCGGCGAGCTGGCGAGCAGCGGTATCGCTGTCACCACCGTCATGCCGGGCCTCATGCGGACCGGCTCCCACGTCAACGCTCAGTTCAAGGGCCGGCACGAGGCGGAATACGCCTGGTTTGCCGCGCTCGATTCACTACCCCTGATGTCGGTCGACGCCGAACGCGCCGCCCGGAAGATCGTGTCCGCACTTCGCCAGGGGGCCAGGACGCTGACGATAGGGCTACCCGCGCTTGGAGCCGCAGCGGCAAATGGTCTCGCGCCCGGCCTGGTTGCGGCCCTCAACGCCTACGCGACACGGTTCCTGCCGCCGGCGGCGGGCGCCGAGGGCAACGTCGCACAATCAGGGGCGGAATCCCGCAGCCAGCTGCCTGACTGGGTCACCGCCGCAACCGATGAAGCCGCGGTTGCCAACAACGAGACCGATGAAGTTGACGCCCAGGTGACTGCCTTACCGACAATGGCCCGACCGGCTGTCAAAGGGAGGCATCGTGAATCAGGCGTGGCTGGCAATAGTCGCACTCGCCGCGGTCGTTCCACGCGATGATTCGGCCGAGCTGCGCCGGCAGCGCTTCCAGGCCAACGCCGCAAGCGACCGCTCGTTCTACGAGACGCTGCTGGCGCTGAAACTCCTCCTGCTCAGCCCGGACGCGGTGCCGCGAACCAAGAATGAGTATCCCGATGCCCAGTTCGTCGCCGCAGCGTGCCCCCGAGCGCCGCGAAGATCGACTTCGCTCCGCCCGTTTGTAGAAAGCCGCGCCTCTTCGACCTGGCGGCGGGCCGATTGGCTGCTGTTCTCACCGTCCTTTAGATGTAGTGCAAGCGATGTGCCCGGGCATCGTTCCTGCAGACGATCTGCGACAACCCGCATCGTCAATCCTGGAGCGCAACCAATGGTCACACGACGCAGCACCCGCACGCCCCGCAAGATGAAGCCAATCGCAGCACGCGGCAACGGCAAGGTCGAGGCGCTCGCCCCGCATCGTGAGAACGCCGCCGGCCAGGCGCTCACCACCAGCCTGGGGATGAAGATCGAGGACGACCAGAACTCGCTGCGGGCCGGGGCGCGTGGGCCGTCGCTGCTCGAGGACTTTCATCTCCGCGAGAAGATCACGCACTTCGACCATGAGCGGATCCCGGAGCGCATCGTCCACGCCCGTGGCGCAGGCGCACACGGCGTCTTTCAGGTTTACAAGTCGCTGGCGCGCTACACGAGTGCCGGTTTCCTCAACGAACCCGGCCGGCGGACGCCGGTATTCGTGCGTTTCTCGACGGTAGCGGGCTCGCGCGGCTCGTCGGATCTCGCCCGCGACGTCCGCGGCTTTGCCGTCAAGTTCTATACGGAGGAAGGCAATTTCGACCTTGTGGGCAACAACATTCCGGTGTTCTTCATCCAGGACGCCGTCAAGTTTCCCGACTTCGTGCATGCCGTGAAACCCGAGCCGCACAACGAGATGCCACAGGCGGCCTCGGCGCACGACACCTTCTGGGACTTCGTCTCGCTGATGCCGGAGTCGACACACATGGTCATGTGGGCGATGTCCGACCGCGCCATCCCACGCAGCTTGCGCATGATGGAAGGGTTCGGTGTGCACACCTTCCGGCTCGTGAACGCGCGCGGCGAGGCGCACTTCGTCAAGTTTCACTGGAAGCCGTTGCTCGGGCTGCACCAGGTGGTGTGGGACGAGGCGCAGAAGATTTCCGGCAAGGATCCCGACTTCCATCGCCGCGACCTCTGGGAGGCGATCGAAAGCGGCAGCTACCCGGAGTGGGAGCTGGGCGTGCAGATCGTGCCGGAGGCGGACGAGGATTCCTTCGACTTCGACCTGCTCGACGCGACCAAGTTGATCCCCGAGGAGCTGGTGCCGGTGCAAATCGTCGGCAAGCTGACGCTCGACCGCAACCCCGACAATTTCTTCGCCGAAACGGAACAAGTCGCCTTCGACGTTGGCAACCTCGTGCCGGGAATCGACGTGACCGAGGACCCGCTGATGCAGGGCAGGCTGTTCTCGTATTTCGACACGCAGTTGCTGCGGCTTGGCGGGCCGAACTCGAACGAGATACCCATCAACCGTCCGCTGGCAGAGGTGCACTCGCTGCAGCGCGATGGCCTCATGCGCCAGCAGATCAACGAAGGACGCGTCGCGTACGAGCCCAATACCCTGGGCGGTGGTTGCCCGTTCCAGACGGCGATGAAGGACGGGGGCTTCCGCACGTTTCCGCGGGCGCTCGAGGGCGGCAAGGTGCGCGGCGCACGCGGCCCCAAGTTCTTCGATCACTTCACCCAGGCACGAATGTTCTTCATCAGCCAGTCCGAACCCGAACAGCAACACATCGTCGATGCCTACACCTTCGAATTGAGCAAGGTGACGGTGCCCGCCGTACGCGACCGGATGGTCGGGGTGCTGGGGCTGATCCACGATGGCCTGGCCAGGCAGGTGGCGTCGGGGCTTGGGCTGAAGCAGGTGCCCAAAGTCGATGGGCCGGTCAACCTGGGATATCCCGCGGGCGCCGACGTGCGCGCATGGCAGCCGACCAAGGTCAACGAATCGGTCGCGGCATCGCCCGCGCTGAGTATGGCAAGCCGGCCAGGCGAGACATTGCGCACACGCCAGGTTGCGATCCTGGTGGCGGACGGCAGCGATGGGAATGCCATCACCCGCATTCAGGACGCGCTCACGGCACAAGGGGCGGTCGGCAAGATCGTGGGCGAGCGGCTGGGCGAGATCGCGACCAGCACCGGCAAGGTGGCTGCGACGATGAGCGTCGCCACCACGAGTTCGGTTCTGTTCGATGCGGTATTCGTCGCAGGAGGCGAGAAGGCGGCGGCGGCGCTCTCCGCCGAACCACTCGCCCTCGACTTCGTGTGCGAGGCATTCGCACACTACAAGACGGTCGCCGCATCCGGCGCCGGTACGCAAGTGCTCGACGCGGCAGGAATTATCGGCGCTAAGCCACATCCCAAGGCGGGGGCGAACGCCAACCCGCAGGCAGGCGTGGTGCGCGGTAGCGACAAGGACATTGTGGCCGTAGCGAAGCAGTTCCTCGTCGCACTGGGAGCCGGCCGCCACTGGACTCGCGGCCGCAAGCCGCCGGTGCCGGCCTAGGATTGGCTTTGATGGTGCGCCCGGCAAGGCTCGAACTTGCAACCTTCGGCTTCGGAGGCCGACGCTCTATCCAGTTGAGCTACGGGCGCGGCGTTTCTGGCAGGGGGCGAGTCTAGCAGAGGGCCTTCGGGGCAGCTTCTGCGCGGCTTGCTGCGGCGAACCGGCGCGGGAGATACTGGCCGCGACGATGGCCATTGCTGCCGGAACGACGATCGGGCCCTACGTGGTCGTCGCTCCGCTCGGGGCCGGGGGCATGGGTGAGGTGTATCGGGCCACCGACACGCGGTTGGGGCGCGACGTTGCTGTAAAAGTCCTGCCCGAAGCGGTGGCAGCGGATGCGGATCGGCTCGAGAGGTTCGCGGCCGAGGCGCGCGCTGCCGCGGCCCTCTCGCACCCGAACGTGCTGAGCGTCTTCGACGTCAACGCCGGCGGCATGGCGTGCGTGGTGTTCGAGTTGCTCGAGGGCGAGACGCTCGGCAGCCGCCTGGGAGCCGGCGACCTGTCGCCGCACCAGGCGCTCGACATCGCCTGCCAGGTTGGCCGCGGCCTCGCGGCCGCGCACGACAAGGGCATCGTCCACCGCGACCTCAAGCCCGACAACGTGTTCCTCACCCGCGACGGCATCGCCAAGATCCTCGACTTCGGCCTCGCGCGCATCGTCGAACCGGCTGCCCGCGACAGCGCCGGCATCGAGTCGGCGCAGACCATGGACCGGCGCGACGCCCACAAGATCATGGGCACGCTCGGCTACATGTCGCCCGAGCAGGTGCGCGGCCTGCCCGCCGACCATCGCTCCGACATCTTCGCGCTCGGCATCCTGCTGTACGAGATGCTGAGCGGCGCGCGCGCGTTTCATCGCCCCTCGCCCGCCGAGACGAACGCAGCACTGCTGCGCGACGATCCGCCGCCGATGCCGCCTGGCCGCGGGCTCTCCCCTGCCCTCGAGAAGCTGTTGCGGCGCTGCTTGTCGAAGCGGCCCGAAGATCGCTTCAACTCGACGCGCGACCTGGTGTTCGCGCTCGAGGCGGTTGGCTCCGCGCCGCCATCCGGAGCGGATGTTCCTGTTGCGGCCGCGTCTCCCGTTGTCGCCTCGCGGCGCTCGATCGCGGTGCTGCCGTTCACCGATCTCGCCGGCGCGGCCAACCAGGACTACTTCGCCGACGGCCTCGCCGAGGAGCTGATCGCTGCGCTGTCCTGCGTGCAGGGGCTGCAGGTCGCGTCGCGAACGTCTTCGTTCCAGTTCCGCGACGCAGGGCTCGACGTGCGCGAGATTGCGAAACGCCTTTCGGTGGGCACCGTGCTCGAGGGCGCCGTGCGCCGCGCCGCCAATCGGCTGCGCGTGACCGTGACGCTGGTGGATGCCAGCGACGGCTATCAGTTGTGGTCGGAGCGTTTCGACCGCGAGCTGGCCGACGTGTTCGAGGTGCAGGAGGAAATCGCCGCGAGCGTGGCCGCGGCGCTGCGCACGGTGCTCACGGCCGAGAATCGCGACGCGATCCACAAGCGCCGCACCACCAGCATGGAAGCGTGGGAGCTGTACCTGCGCGCCCGCCAGACGCTGTCGCTCCTCAACACGCGCGCGATGCGCTCGGTGGTGCCGCTCCTGGAACGCGCCATCGAGCTCGACCCCGGCTTCGCCCTCGCGCATGCGGCGCTCGCCGAAGGCTCGGCCGTGCTGCATTCGTGGATGGGCGGACGCGAGGAAGACCTGCGGCGCGCCGAAGCCGCGAGCCGCCGGGCGCTCGAGCTGGGGCCGGAACTGGCCGAGGCGCACGTGGCCGTGGGGATGGCGGCCAGCGGCCGCGGTCGCGCCGAGGAGGCGGCCGCGCACTTCGAGACGGCGATGCGCATCGACCCGCAGCTGTGGCAGGCCTGGTGGCTCTTCGGCCACCTGCGCTTCAGCCAGGGCCGCCTCGATGACGCCGAGCGCCTCTGGGAAAAGGCGATGGCGCTGCGCCCGGACGATTACCAGGTGCCGCTCCTGCTGCCGATGATCTATCGCGCGCGCGGCAAGGCGGCAGAGATAGAAGCTTCGCAGCGGCGCGGCATCGAGCTGGCGCGCCAGCACCTCGCGAAGCACCCCGACGACGTGCGCGCCATGTATCTCTGCGCCAGCGCCCTCGTCGACCAGGGACGCGCGGCCGAGGGCCTGGCGCTCCTCGACCAGAGCCTGCTGGTGGCGGCCGGCGAACCGGCCACGCTCTACAACGCCGCGTGCGTTTACGCCAAGGTCGGCGAGCGCGACAAGGCGCTCGAGACGCTGGCCGCGTACGTCAACGCCGGCTGGGGCACGCGCGACTGGATCGCGAACGACTCCGACTTCGATTCGCTGCGCACCGACCCGCGCTTCATGGCGCTCGTCGCCCGGGCGGCGAACTAGGACGCTGCGAGTCGCAGGTACTCGCGCGCGCTGGCGAGCCAGCCGCCCACGATCGCGGGCACAGCGCAAAGGGGCGGGTGCCGGGAAGCGTCGAGCAGGTCGCCGATGGGAGTCGCCCGGCCGCGCACGCGATCGGCCAGGATCCGCGCGGCCAGCGTGCCGAGGACCAGTTTGTTGCTGGCGAAGCCGCTGGCGTGGAACGCATTCGACTCCTTCGCGACACGCCCGATGTACGGCATGCCATCCGCCGGTTCGTGCCATTCGCATGACGAGCGGTGAACCACGCTGCCGACATCCCACCGTTGGCGGGCATGCGCTTCGAGGCGCGCGAAGCGCTCCGCGGCGTCGGTGCTCTGGCTGGCCGGATGGCGCTCGCCGCGCAGGATCAAAAGGCTGCCGCGCTGCTGCACGTCCGGCTCGGCCCGAATCGAGTGGCCTGCCGCCGCCATGTCACGGAACAGGCCATCGGCGAGCGGCGCACGCGCCATCAGGCCAACCTCGTAGGTTCGCCAGGCGGTCGTACGTCCGGCCGCGGGCCCGAAGGCGCGCGAACTCTCGCCGGAGAAAATCACGTGGCGGGCAGTGACCGCCGCGTACTCGGTCGTCAGGCGGTGGCCCACTGCGGTGGCGCGCGTGCCGTGCACCCGCGTTGCTTCGAAAACGCGGCCGCCGGCTGCGCTCAGCAGGCGCGCGAGGCCAAGCAGGTAGCGGATGAGGTCGAAGCGCGCCTGGCCGCGGACCATGATCGCGTCCGAGACCTGGAACGGCAGCGGCGGACGATACGTCATGCTCACGGGCACGCCCAGCAACCGGAGCGCATCCGCCTCGCGCGCCAGCGCACGCTCCCCGCCTGGCTGCTCCACATAAAGGTAGGTGGGCACACCCTGCCAACCGCATCCCTGCGGCATGCCGCGGGCCAGACGCTCCATGAAGAAGAGCGCGTCGGCGGCCGCGCTCATGTAGAGCCGGCCGTCCGCGGTGCCGAGCCGTCCGAGGAGCCGGGCCGCTGGCATGTCGGGAAGCGCCGTCAGGTGCGCGGTGGCCGCGCCGGTGGCGCCGTCGCCAATCTCGCCTGCTTCGAGGACGGCGACGCTGCTGCCGTATCGCTGCAGGAGGAGCGCCGTGGTGAGGCCGGTGACTCCGGCGCCGACAACCGCCACGTCGACGTCGAGCGGCTCGCGAAGGCTGGGGTACGCGTTCGTCTGAGCCAGAGACGCCAGGGGTCACCCGCCTTTCGCGCGGGGAAGAGCAAGGGTGATGCCACGCTCGAACAGTACTGTTCTCCCGGGAACACGCAAGGCAACGGGTGCACGTTCTACAAATTGGCTGGCCGTGTGCTCCCGTCGCGGCGACCAGCGAAGGCAAGGGCACCGGCGCCGAGTTCGTGCTCAACCTCATCCTCGTTGTTGACGACAACGAAGACGCGGTGCAGAGTCTAGTCGTGACGAGCGATCAGCCCGAAGACGCCGCGAGCCCGCGGCGCAAGGCTATCCACGACCTACGCGGGCAGCTCGGCACGATCTCGAACTGGGTGCACGCGCTCGCCGAGAGCAAGGACGCGGCGGCGATCCTGCCGCAGGCGGTCGCGGCGATGGACCGCGCGGTGCGCGCGGCCGCGGAGCTTACCGAGACGCTGCGGGAGCCGCCGCAGCAGCCTTAGTCGTGGCCGCAGCCACAACCTGGACTTGCGGGCGCAACGGGTACGGGTAGCCCTTCGCGAGCGCGACTTCCAGCGTGCGGTCGTGCCCGTAGATGTCGTCGACGAAGAACACGACGCCGTCGGAGTTTATGTGCACGGTGTCGTAGAAGAGCACCACGCTGAGGTGTTTCTTGAGGTTGACGCGCGTCGGCCTGCTGCCGTTCATGGCGGCGGCGATCCGCTCTTTCGTCCACTGCGGCTGGTCGCGCAGCACCCACGCGGCCATGGCGGCGGGGTTCTCGAGGCGGATGCAGCCGTGGCTGAAGTCGCGGCGCGCGCGCGAGAAGAGCGACTGTGCCGGCGTGCCGTGCATGTAGATGCTGTCGGAGTTCGGGAAGATGAACTTGGCGAGGCCGAGCGAGTTCTTGGGGCCGGGGCGCTGCCGCACGAACAGCCGCCCGGCCGCTACCTTGTCGAGGTTCTCGGGCGTCACCGGCAGCGGCGCGGCGTTGTCGTCGCCGTTCGGCACGATCTCCATGTCCTGGCTCGCGAAGTAGCCGGGATCGTGCCGCGCTTTCGGCAGTATCTCCTTGCGGATGATGCTGTAAGGCGGGTTCCAGTACGGTCGGAAGATGATGTACTGCATCTCGTCGATGAACACCGGCGTGCGATGGTCGATCGACTTCCCCACCACCACGTTCATGCGCAGCGGCTCCTCGCCCGACTGCGGATCGGTGGCCCAGAGCCGGAACAGCGGCAGGTTGACGAAGATGTTGGCCTGGTTCAGCTCCGGCAGCCAGCGCATTCGCTCCATCGCGAGTTCTATCTGGTGGACGCGGTGCGCGAGGCTGACGCTGGCCGCGGCCCAGGTTTCTGGCCCCACGCTGCCGTTCGCTTCGAGCCCGTGGCGCCGCTGGAAGCTCTTCACGGCATCCACCAGCACGCCTTCGTAACGCGTGGTCGCGGCGTAGGTCTCGGCGGCCGGCGCCTTGAGGTCGCCAAAAGCGAGCAACCGCGCCGCGAGCTGCGGCACGCCGTCCCACGCTTGCCCGGGAAGCACGCGCTTGCCCTTCGCCAGCTCCGGAAGTGCGGGCGGCTCGCCGTTGGCTTCGGCCTTGCGATAGTTGGCGAGCGTATAGCGCGCGCGCTCGAAGTGGATGAAGTGCGGCTCGAGAAGCGCGAAGCTCTGCTCGAGGCTGCCGTTCGCACGCAGCTCGTGGATCGCAGCGACGCGGTCGAACGGTCGGCGGGCGATTTCGTAGCCCCAGCTGAGCGTCTCCGGGTCCACTCGCCCGAGGCGCACCGCGCTCAGCAACCGCGCGGTCGCGACGCTGAGGCCGACGTCGAACGCCACGCGGTCGGCGGCGCTCGCGCCACCACCAGCCGCCGCGAGCCGCTGCCACTCCAGGGCGAGCAGGTCGGCATCGTAGTCGCCGGCGTCCAGGCCTTGCTCGCCGGCGAGCGCCAGGCCCGCGACGATCCGCGGCACCGTCGGCTGCGGCGTCCTGCCCGTGAACCAGACGAGCCCGTCGGGCTCCGGCGCGTAGAGCGCGCGCAAGGTTTCGGTGACGTCGCTGACGTCAGGCCACTTGAGCCCGGGCAACTGCGAAACCGCAAGGACCTTTTCGAGCGCGGCCGAAACCTCCACGGCGGGCGGCCCCTGGCCGGGCTCAGGCGACGGTTGTGGCTCCCGGTTCGGTACTGTGGCGCGACGGCAGGCGCCGTTCGCGAGCAGCAGGCAGCACAGCGCCGTCGCGCTGAATCGGGAAACCGGCAGAAAACGCCTCACGGGGCGGAGAGTATAGGCGGCATCCTCCTCACAGTGCGAGGCCGGGATCGCCCTCGATGACACGCTGCTCGAGGGCCGGAGCCACGCCCTTGCGCCACAGCGCCACCTTGTGCGTCACGCGGTAGCGGAGCGGGCCGCCGTCATTGCCCTCGCTGCGCTCGAGCGGGCGCGGGATGCAGACGAATTCGCAAATGGCTTCCTCGGGCGACACCCGCAGCGTCGAGTACCCGTGGCCGCCCATGTCGACGAAGCGCAGGTGCGGCGAGAGGTCGGGGTTCGACACCGCACGCGCAGCCGCGGCGTCGCCGCTCTTCTGGAACTCGAGGCAGGAGCGCACGCCGTGGTGCAGCAGCAAGTTGACGGCGGGCAGCGGCTTGTCGGCGCCGCGATCGGCGACGTACAGGGGCCGCAGGGGGTGGTCTTTCGGGAAGCGATGTTCGAACGCCTCGACGAGGCCGGGCGCGGAGATCGAGCCGGTGACGAAGGCGGCGCCGACCGGTTCGAAGGCGCGCGGCGGCAGGTCCTTCGCAGACAGGCCCGCCCAGAAGCTGTGGCGGTCGCCCGAGACCGTGATGAAGCCGGTGATGCCGCGATCCTTGATCGCGTCGTAGACGACTCCGCGCTCGTTGTAGGCGGTGCCGTAGTCGCCGCCGCCGCCGAAGCACGCGTAGCCGGCGCTCGCCGGCCACGGCTTACCGGTGCCTTGCGGCAGGTTCTGCGGATCGGCCCGCCAGTCGAGCGTGCCCGAGGAGCAGCCCCACACTTTCCAGGTGGCGGACGACGTGCGCAGTTTGTCGAGAAACCACGCGCGCTGGGCCGGGCCGAGGATCGTCTGCGGCAGTCGCGCATCGAGTTTGCGCATCGCCTCCTCAGAGACGAGTTCCGGAAAGTCGTCGCTCGTCAGGTCGGGCGCCGACATGCTCGGCTCCTCCGAGCGGTGCGAGTACTGGTCGGTGATGATCAGGTCGAGGTTCCGGCCCCAGCGGAGGTTGCGATAGGGCGAGAGGCTCTCGATTGCCGCGAGATTGCCCGGCTCCAGGCCGAGGCCGTGGTCGTCGAACTTCTCGATCGGCGCGTCTTTCACCGCCGGCGCCTCGAAGCGTTCGAGCGACGGCCCGCCGGCTTTGCGGATGCGCGCGGGCTGATACTCGAACCAGGCCTGGTTGGCGGCGACCTTGCGCGTCTGCATCGCGCGCAGCTTGCCTTCGAAGCGCTGGAACGACTGGAAGCCGAGCCACGAGAACTCGTGGTTGTCCCAGATGGGAACGAACGGAAAACGCGCGCGCGCGTCCTGGATGTCGGGATCCTGGAGGTAGGCGCGGTACAGGGCGCGGTAGTCCGCGACGCTCACCGGGATGTGCCAGCCCATCACCTTCTCGCCCTCGGGATAGTGCACCAGGTCGCGGAGGCGCCGGTCGTAGCGCTGGCGCACCGGGCGGTCCTCGGGATACTCGACCACCTCGTAGACGAAGTCGCCGAGGTGCAGCACGAACGCGAGCTGCTCGGCCGCCGATGCCGCCTCGTCCTCGTGGATCATCCGCCGATACGCGTTCTGCGCGCCTTCGTTGATGTTCTGGCAGCTGACGAAGGCAAATCGCACCGGCGCCGTGTCGTCGTCGGCGGCGGCGGTGCGGGTGCGACCGATGCGGCTGCCGTCGCCCTTCTCGGTGATGAAGCGGTACCAGTAGACACGCGCCGGCTGCAGCCCGGCGACCAGCACGCGGCAGGTGTGGTCCGCAGCTGCCAGAGCCCGCGTCTTCGCGCGCGCGACCACGCGCGCGAACGCTTCGTCCTCCGCCACCTCGACGCGCAGCGCGACATCTTCCGCGGGCGACGGTGCGCCGACACGGGTCCACAGCAGCACGCTGTCGGCCGCCGGGTCGCCCGAGGCGACGCCCTCCTTGAACAGCTCGCGCCGCTCCCGCCATCCGCTGGTGGACGGCGAGGGTCGGGCGGAGCCGCGGGCCCAGGCGACGGTCGCGCCCATGGCCGCGGCCGCGCTGGCGATGAACTCACGGCGGCCGATGCGTGTCATGACTCCGACTCTACCCGCGCCTCTTCAGCGCGGCCGCGACGCCTTGATGCGGCATACTGGATGGTGAAAGGATCAGGCCATGTGCCGAAACATCAAGACACTCTTCAATTTCGAGCCGCCCGCCACGGATGACGAGGTGCAGGCGGCTTCGCTGCAGTTCGTGCGCAAGCTCAGCGGAATGAACGCCCCGTCGAAGGCCAACAGCGCCGCGTTCGCACGCGCGGTCGCCGACGTCACCTCGGTAGCTCGCCGCCTGGTGGACGACCTGGTGCCGAGCGCGAAGCCGCGCAACCGCGAAGAAGTTGCCGCTGCGGCGCGCGAGCGCAACCTGAAGCGCTTCGGCACCCCGTCGAACGCGAGGGCCTGAGCCGCCCCTGCCCTCAGCAGCACCGGCCCGCGCGGTACCGCGACTGCCAGCGGCGGGTCGAGAACCGGTGCCATTCGGCGGCCGAATGCGGCGCGCCTGTGTGCGCCAGGTGGCGTTCATAGCCGCTCTCGTCGCCGAGGAAACGCAGCAGCCGCATGATGCCGCGCGCCAGCTCCGCAAGCCGCTTCACAACGCCTCCGCTGCGAGCTGCGTGCGCACGTTAGGCGCCTCGCACAGGGCCGCGGACCGCGTGCCGCGCAGGATGCCGGCCCAGACGCGGACCGAGTCGGCAAGGATCACCGCCACCAACACCACGAACACCGCGCACACAGCCGCGTCGAGGCGCGCATTGAAGATGAGCGCGCGTGTCTCGGCCACCTTTGCCGCCGCCACGGTGCCGGCGTCGAGCGCCGCCTGCAGGCTGTCGGCCTGCGCCAGGAAACCGAGCCGCGGCGACGGCGAGAAGATCTTCTGGTACGACGCGGTGAAGGTGACGGTCACGAGCCACGCCAGCGGGGCGCACGTCACCCACATGTAGCGGGCGCGGTGCATCTTGACCAGGATGGTGGTGCGCGACGCACGAGCGCGATGGCGGCAAGCAGCTGGTTGGCGATGCCGAACAGCGGCCACAGCGAGTTGATGCCGCCGAGCGGATCGCGCACGCCCTGGATCAGGAAGTAGCCCCACGCCAGCGACGATCGCGGCGCTCGACAGCGATGCACGCCCGGCATCCAGCTGGTCGAGCCGAGCTTCGGGTGCACGTTGCCCGAGCAGGTCCTGCAGCATGAAGCGCCCGACGCGCGTGCCGGCGTCGATGATCGTGAGGATGAAGAGCGCCTCGAACATGATGGCGAAGTGGTACCAGAAGCCGAGCACCGCGTCGCCGCCGCCGACCCGCGAGAAGATGTGCGCCATGCCGAGCGCGAGCGACGGCGCGCCGCCGGTGCGGTAGAACAGCGTCGACTCGCCGACGTCGCTGCGCGAGCGCCGCCATCTGTCTGCGACGGTCACCGGAAAGCCCCAGGCGCTGATGGTCGCGACCGCCGCGTCCGGCGTGCGCGCCGACGACGCCCGGCGGCGAGTTGACCGCGAAGTAGACGCCCGGGCTGCAGCACGCAGGCGGCGATCATCGCCATGATCGCGACGAAGCTCTCGAGCAGCATCGAGCCGTAGCCGACCGGCCACGCGTGCCATTCGCGCGCGATCATCTTCGGCGTCGTGCCCGAGGAGATCAGCGAGTGGAACCCGGAGATGGCGCCGCAGGCGATGGTGATGAAGCAGAAGGGAAAGATCTTGCCGGCGAAGATCGGCCCGTTGCCGTCGGCGAAGCGCGTGAACGCGGGCAGCTGCAGGTCGGGCCGCACGAACAGGATGCCGACCGCCGAGCATGAGGACGACGCCGAGCTTCACGAAGGTGCTGAGGTAGTCGCGCGGCGCGAGCAGCAGCCAGACCGGCAGCGCGCTCGCGAAGAAGCCGTAGACGATGACCGCGATCGCGAGGCCATCGCCGAGAGCGTGAAGCATCGGCGCGAAGCGTGGCCGAGCTGCGCCACCCACTCGCCGCCGAAGATGCTCGGCGACCACCAGCACGAAGCCGATCAGCGAGCATCTCGAGCACCTTGCCGGGACGCCAGTAGCGCAGGTAGAGGCCCATGAAGATCGCGATCGGCATGGTGGCGGCGATGGTGAAGGTGCCCCACGGGCTGCCTTTCAGCGCGTTCACCACCACCAGCGCGACCACCGCCAGCAGGATGATCATGATGAGCAGCACGGTGAGCGAGCGCGATGAAGCCGCCCACCTTGCCGATCTCCTCGCGCGCCATCTGGCCGAGCGACTTGCCGTCGCGGCGCATGGAAGCAGAAGAGGATGACGAAGTCCTGCACGCAGCCGCCGAGCACCGCGCCGACGATGATCCACAGGGTCCCCGGCAGATAGCCGAACTGCGCCGCCAGCGTCGGCCCGACCAGCGGGCCGGGGCCGGCGATGGCGGCGAAGTGGTGGCCGAACACGATCCACTTGTTGGTGGGCTCGAAGTCGTGGCCGTTGCGCAGGCGCTCGGCCGGCGTGGCGCGGCTGTCGTCGAGCGCCATCACGCGCGCGGCGATGAAGTTGCGCGTAGAAGCGGAAGCCGACGAAGTAGGTGCAGGCCGCCGCGATCACCAGCCAGATGCTGTTGACGGGTTCGCCGCGATCGATGGCGATGGCGCCGAGGCTGAGCGCCGACAGCACGGCGCAGGCGGCGAGAAATGCCCGGGCGCGCAGGCTCATGCGCAGGTTATACGTGAGCGCGCGGCAATTTGGAAACTGCGGCCTCGCGCAGCACCGCGCGCAGGCGCAGCACGCCCTCGCGCAGGTCCGGCTCGCGGATGCCGCTGAAGCCGAGCATCAGGCCGGGGCGCAACCGGCGGCGCACCGCCCAGCCCGACATCGGCAGTGCGTCGACGCCGCGCTCGGCCAGTACGGCGCATAAACGCTTGTCGTTCCAGCGTCCGGCGCCGCGGCCGCCGGTGCGCGGCCGCAGCCACGCGATCAGGTTCATGCCGGCGTCGGGCGCGTCGATGTCGCACCACTGCCCCACCTGGCGGCGCAGCAGCCGCACCAGCAGCGCGCGCCGCTCGCGATAGATATTGCGCATGCGGCGGACGTGGCGTTCGAAGTGGCCGCCCGCGATGAAGTCGGCGGCCACCCCCTGGATGAGCGCTGGCGGCGCGAAATCCATCAGGCGGCGCACCGCCGTGAACGTGTCGACGAGCGCCTCGGGCACCACGAGATAGCCGAGCCGCAGCCCCGGCAGAAGCACCTTGCTGAAGGTGCCCGCGAAGATCACGCGGCCGTGCGCATCGAGCCCCTGCAACGACGAGAGCGGGCGGCCCTTGTAGCGAAACTCGCTGTCGTAGTCGTCCTCGAGGATGAAGCTCTTGCGCGCCGCCGCCCATGCGAGGAGCGCGAGGCGCCGGGGCAAGCTCAGTGTCACGCCGAGAGGCAGCTGGCGTGCCGGCGTCACGAACGCGAGGCGCGCGTCCGGGCAGCGCGCGATGCCGGCGGCGACGTCGATGCCCTCGCCATCGACGGGCACCGGCACCAGCCGCGCGCCCGCCGCGACGAAGGCGCCGGCCGCGCCGAAATAGCCGGGATCCTCCATCCACACCGCGTCGCCAGGATCGAGCAGCGACCGTGCCGCGAGGTCCACGCCCTGCTGCGAGCCGGCGGTGACAATTACCTGGCCGCTGCCGCAGCGCACGCCGCGCGATGCGGACAGGTACGAGGCGATCGCCGCGCGCAGCTCGGGCAGGCCGCGCGGATCGCTGTAGGCGAGCGACGAGGGCGTCGAGGTCCGCCAGCGGCGCGCCGCGAGCCGTCCCCAGAGCGCCATCGGAAAAACGTCGAGCGCCGGGACGCTGGTGCGAAAGGCGCGCGCGGGCCTGCCCGAAACCGGCGGGAAACGCGCCGACGCGGCCGCGATGAGCCGGGCGCGGCGCGAGGCCGGCGCGGTCTTCCTGCGCGACACCGGTGCGGCGACAACCTCGGCCCTCGCAGCGGCACGGATGGAGCGCTCGGGAAGCGACGCCGCCACGCGCGTCGTACCGCGCGCGAGGCCGTCGATGTAACCCTCCGAGCGCAGCAGGTCGTAGGCCAGCACCGCCGTCTCGCGCGCGACCGCCAATTCCTCCGCCAGCTCGCGCGAGGACGGCAGCCGCTGGCCGGCGCCGAGACGGCCGGCGAGGATGGCGCCGCGGAAGTGTTCGTAGATCTGCCGGTGCAGCGGCGTCCCGAGCCGCCGGTCGAGGCTCGGGAGGAGCGGCGTCATCAGGTTTTGAGGCGGGCTACGCCTTCCCGACTCCCTCGTCGGCCGACGGACCGTAGTTGGCCGGAAGTCCCTCGACCTGCGCGATGTGGTGGTCGTCGTGCCCGGCGATGAACTCCGCGACCTGCTCGATCGTCATCTCGCCCCGCTTGGGGTGCATGCCCGTGCGCTGCCAGGCCGCGGCCGGCAGCGCTCGCAGCAAGTTGACGAGCTCCTCGCGCCGCCGCCGGAATTCGCGCGCAACCGCGACCGGGTCGGCATCCGCGTAGCGCAGCTTCTCGGTGAGCCTGGGGTTGTCCGTGACCCACCAGGCCGGCTTCTCGGTGAAGGCGGTGTTCGAAACGCGCGCGGCGAACACGCGGTCGGTGTCGCGCACGTGGCAGCCGATCGCGATCGCGGGCCACTTCCCGGGCTGCGGCGGGCGGCGCAGCGCTTCGGCAGAGAAGCCCAGCAGCGCCTTCGCGAGGCGCGCCGGCGCCGCTTCGAGGCGGCCGAGCAGAGCGTGGCGCTTCTTGATCGCCTCGATCTGCGCCAGGTGGGCCTCGTCGTTGCCCACCGCATGGCGGCGTAGCAGATCGTCGACGCTGAGCCGTCCCGAAGTCGGATGGACACCGCCGCGCGCCCACTGGTCGGCCTTGGTCCGCACCAGCGTTTTCAGGCTTTCGCGGCGCAGCCGCTTCCAGTCCTTCACCACGTCGCCGAGGCGGGCCGAGCGGTAGTCCTCCTCGAGCGCCAGCACGTCGCCATCGATGTCGGGCAGCTGCGGCTCGTCTTCGGCGAGGATGCGCCGGTAGCGGTCGAGGTAGGCGTCGCGCTCCATGTCGCGCATGTGCACGACGATCTCCTGGATCGACCATTTGCCCGGCGCCGGCGCCCACAGCAGCACGGATTTCGGTACGCCCTTCAAGGCGTCGCGCAGCCGGTTCGGCGTGGCGCGCAGGGTCTGGATGTGATGCTGGCGGTCGGGATCGCTCATGCGGTGATTTTACGCCGTTGCCGCGTCCCTGCTGCCCCGACCGGCGTTTTCCCGAGGGAGTCAAACGCTTGCGCCGCGCGACCCCGCCGTTTTCCCGAGGAAGGCAACGCGTGCGTCGCGACCCCCTTCGTTTTCCCGAGGGAGTCAACGCTTGCGCTGCGACCGAGGGATCTCCGTAACCTGCTAAGCTTCGAAGAGAGGTTTCCGTGACGAGCACCATCACAAAGCGGGCGCAGCCGGACGCGGGCTGGAAACTGGTCGGGGGCGCGCCGAGCCTCGACTTCGTCAACACCGTCGGCGCGCGCGTAGACGACCGCGTGCAGCGCGACTTCCTGCCCGGCTACGACTGGCTCGCGCGCTGGAGCGCCTACGCCGGGGTCGCGACCGCCGCCGAGCGTGACCGGCTGCACGATCAGGCGCGGCGTTCGCCGGCAGGGGCAGGCGCGGCGCTGCGGCGCGGCGTGGCGCTGCGCGAGGCGATCTTTCGCATCGGTCAGGCGCTGGCCGCTGGCGGCGCGCCGCCGGCCCGCGACGTCTCGCTTCTCGACCGCGAGGTGCGCGAGGCACGGCGGCACCAGCGGCTGGTGGCGCGCGGCGGCACGCTCCAGAGCGCGTGGCGCCGCGACCCGAAGCGCCTCGACCGCATCCTGTGGCCGCTGGCGCTCGATGCCGCGGAGCTGTTCGGCTCGGAGCGGGTGCGCCGGCTGAAGCAGTGCGGCGGCAGCGAGTGCGGGTGGCTGTTCCTCGACACCACCCGCAACCACAGCCGTCAGTGGTGCGACATGGGCGACTGCGGCAACCTCGCCAAGGTGCGGCGCTTCCGCCAGCGGCTGCGCAGGAAGTAAGACTCAGAGGCGCTGGCGCAGCAGGTACGACAGCTTCACGAAGAACGCGCGTCCTGAACGCACCAGCGCGGGATCTGGCAAGCCGCCCTGCGGGTCGAGGAGGTCGCGGCGAAAGTCGTCGTCGTAGCCGAAGTAGACGGCGGTGCCCGGGTTCGGCGTCCAGCCCGCGACCAGCTGGCCGCGCAGGGCGCCTTGCAGCGTGTCCCAGTCGGTGCGCACGCGGCAGAAGCCGAAGCGCCCGAATTGCCTCGCGACGGTAGCCGAATAGAGCGCCTGGTCGTAGGCGAGCCGGCCGGTGTCGTTGCGCGTCAGGCGGCTACGGGTGTGCGAGGCGCTGAGCCGCAGCGGCGGGCTCGGC
This sequence comes from uncultured Acidobacteriota bacterium, assembly GCA_963720545.1. Lineage (GTDB taxonomy): Bacteria > Acidobacteriota > Vicinamibacteria > Fen-336 > Fen-336 > MFD01916-c6. Next base: position 735,632 of record OY970399.1, read on the forward strand.
CTCCACTCGACGCGCATGTCGATGTCGAAGCTGTGCCCCGGCCCCGGGTCGAGCGGCGCCAGCGGGTCGGCGAGCGCCGCCGGGCTGACGCGCGGATAGCGCAGCGAGGCGCCGAAGTCGTAGTCGAAGACGTCCCAGCTCTGCGTCACGAGCAGCGAAGCCGAAAACGTCCTGCGCGGTGCCGTGACCAGATTCGCGACGTAGCCGCGGTAGACGGTGCGCCGCTCCTGGCGGCCGCCGAACGGTTCACCCAGTTCCTCGGCAAAGACCCGCAGGTAATCGGCGTAGCCGCGCACCGTGAGCTTCGTCTCCTTCGCCATCGTCAGCTCGATGCCCGGATACGCATAGAGATACTTCAGGCGGCTGCGCCAGTCGCCCTGCACCAGGCTGGTATTGAGCAGCGACCATTGGATGAGCGCGCCGCCGGGCCGCGGCTCGGAATCGTAGCGGCTGTCGAGGCGCAGGTTGTTGACGTCGCGCTGCAGCGTGAAGCCGAGGTCCGCGGCATAGCCGCTGCTGCGTCCCTCGGCGGAAAGTGTATTCGCGAAGTGCCGTGACTTGCGGCTTGCCTCCACGCGATAGCCGAATCCACGTGCGCCCGCGTCGGTGCCCGCCGCCTGGAACGCGAGCACCGAGCCGGGCCCGAGCTGCAAACGGCCGTCGGCGGAGAGCACCGTGTTGTGGCGCTCGCCCAGGCGGCGCAGCGTGCCCAGCAAACCGAGGCTCGAGCCATTCCCCACGTCGCGCCGCACGCGCACCACCGCCGCATCGCCAGCAGCCGTGCTCGCCGCCTCGGTGTCGTCGCGCGCCAGCATCAGCGCGAAGCCGGTGCGGCCCGACTTGCCGCTCACCTTGGCGGCGAAGTCGGGATCGACGACCCGCCGCGTGTCCACGAGCTGCAGCGGCGTGCGAAACAGGTCGATCCCTTCGAGGAAGAACGGCCGCTTCTCCGCGAAGAAGATCGGGAAGCGCTGGTTGGCGGTGACCACCAGGTCATCCGCTTCCACCTGTGCGAAGTCGGGATTGACGGCCGCGTCGATGACCAGGCTCGAAGACAGGTTGACCTTCGCCGTGAGGCTCGGTGAGAACCCGGGGCGGCCCTCTTCGAAACGGCCCTCGCGGCGCGCGCCAAACTGCGAGCCGACCACGGTCGGGATGATCTCGAGCGAACGGCTGGCGCCGATGCGCTCGAAGCCGGAAATAGCTCCCGCCTGCTCGAGCAGGCTGGCGCGACCGCGGACCAGCGGGCGCCACGAGTCTTCCTCGCCGTCGAGGTGCCGGATGTAGCGCTGCACGTGCACGCCCCAGGTGCGCCCCGCGCCGACGGCGAAGCGCAGCGACCGAAACGGGATGCGCGCCTCGATCTCGTAGCCGCTCGCGGTGATGTGGCCGCGCGATTCCATCACCACGTCGAAGCTGTAGTCCGGAGCGGCGGTGCCCTCGACGAACAGGCCATCCTGCTGCACGCCGAGCGGGTTGAAGGCGATGAGATAGGCGCGGCGGTGGTCGTGGTAAGTGTCGAGCAACAGGCGCACGTAGTCGTCGGCCAGGATGTCGTCGCGCCGCGCGAGCGTGGCGCGCACCCGCTGCGGATCGTCGGCAGCGCGGACCGCGACGAACAGGCTGTCGGCGTCGTAAGCGAGCAGCACGCTGGTGTCGCGCGACGCCGCGGTGTTGTCGCCGGGCTGCGTCTGGACGAACCCCGCAAGGCTCGCCGCGCGCGACCACACCGCATCGTCGAGGACGCCGTCGATGCGCGGCGCCTGTTCGGCAAATGGCACGGCGACGGGCACGTCGGCGCGAGCCTGCCCCGCGGCGGCAACGACGAGTCCCAGGCACGCGGCCATGCGGCCGGCTCTTCTGTAACTGTCTATTTCAGTTAACACGGTTACACGCTACGAGACGCAGCTGTAACCTGTCAACTACCTTTTAGAAGTTACGGCCTAGTCGGAGGAGATCCCTCGGTCGCAGCGCAAGCGACTACTCCTTCGGGAAAACGACCAAACGCTACCGGCCGCGGCGGCGGGGCGGGCGGTTGCCGCCCTGACCACCGTCACGGCGGGCGAAGTCGCCGCCGCGACCGGCGTCGCTGCGTCCGCCAGCATCCCGGCCGCCCTCGCGCGGGGCGCCGAAGCGGCGGTCGTCGCCGCGGCCGGGACGCGCGGGTTGATGATGACCGCGCGACTGGCCCGGGCCGGAGGAGCGTCCCTGCGGACGGCCGCGGCCCTGGCGCTGCTTCGCCTTGGCCTCGCGCATCGCCTTGAGGCGGTCGGCGAGCGGAATCTCGAGCTTCTGTTCGGGACGCGCCGCGTAGTCGAAATCGGGCACGGTGATGCGCGGCAGGCGCTTGCCGATGGCGCGCTCGATGCTGCGCAGGTCGCCTTCTTCCTGCGGCGCCACGAACGTGAACGCGTCGCCGGTGGCTTCCGCGCGCGCCGTGCGGCCGACGCGATGGATGTAGTCCTCCGGCACCGGGGGCACGTCGAAGTTGACGACGTGGCCGAGCTCCTGGATGTCGATGCCGCGCGCCGCGATGTCGGTTGCGACCAGCACCTGGTAGCGGCCCGCCTTGAAGCCGGCGAGCGCCGAAGTGCGCTGCGCCTGGGTGCGGTTGCCGTGGATGCGCTCGGTCTTGATGCCGGCCTTGGCGAGCGACTCGGCAACGCGATTGGCGCGATGCTTGGTGCGCGTGAAGACCAGCGCGTCGCGGATGTCGCCGCGCTTCAGCAAGGCGATGAGCAGACCCGACTTCATCTCCTGCTGCACCGGATAGACGGCCTGGGTGATGCCGGCAGCGGGCGCCGACTGGCGCTCGGTCTGGATCTTGACCGGGTCGCGCAGAAGTTCGCGCACCAGGTCGTTGATGGCCGGCGGCAGCGTGGCGCTGAAGAAGAGCGTCTGCCGATTCTTGGGCAGCTTCTGCAGTATCCGGCGCACGTCGGGCAGGAAGCCCATGTCGAGCATGCGGTCGGCCTCGTCGAGGACCAGGTGCTGCAGGCCGTCGAAGCGGGTGTAGGAGGCGCGCATGTGGTCGAGCAGACGGCCGGGAGTCGCGACCACGATGTCGACACCGCTGCGCAGCGCGTGTTCCTGCGGCCCCATGCCGACTCCGCCGAAGACAGCAGCGGCGGTCAGCGGCGTGTGCACCGCGAGCTGGTCGAGGTCTTCGACGATCTGCGCGGCGAGTTCGCGCGTGGGGGTGAGCACCAGCGCGCGGGTCTTGCCGCGAGGCCCGGCGAGGAGGCGGTGCAGGATGGGCAGGACGAAAGCGGCGGTCTTGCCGCTGCCGGTCGAGGCGCAGGCGAGGACATCGCGGCCTTCGAGGGCGGGCGGAATCGCCTGGGACTGGATAGGAGTCGGCCGGGTGAAGCCGAGCTCCTTGATACCTTTAAGAAGGCTTGGTTCTAGGTTCAGCGAAGTAAATGGCACGTCCTATGTTACGCGAAACCCCCTAAATTAGCTTGTTTCAGGGATTTACCAGCCCCCTCCGCCTCCGCCGCCGGACGAACTGCCGCCGCCTCCCCCGCCCCCTCCCGACGAACTCCCGCCGCTGCTGGAACTCGCGGCCGCCACGCCGGAACCCATCGCCGTTGCTCCCGCGACGAACGCCGCGGTCGCGCCCGCGCCGCCAAACGACCCGCCGCCGCCGGTCCAGCCGCCGGCACTGGAAGGCACCGACCTGCCGCCTGTCGACCAGCCGCCGGACGATCCCGCCCCGCCGGTGTAAGTCGAGGCCGCGGCAGTGCCGGCACCGCCGAACGCATGCATCCAGCGATCGACTTCGGGCGCGAGGCCAAGGCCAACGAACCACGGGAACCATCGATCCTGCAGGCGCGGCGTCTCTTTCGAGAGCTCCGCCTCGAAGAAGCGTCGGGCGAGCAGGTAGTCGCGCCGCTCGCCCAGGCTCTCCGCGGTCTCGTTGCTCGCCATGCGATTGACGAACGAGCGCGCGCACGCCGCGGCCATGAGGACGATGGCGATGAGGGAGGTCAATGGCAGCGCCGGCTCCGGCACGACGCGAAGCGCGATGAATGCGCCGATGGCACCCACGGTCACGCAGGCGAACAAGAGGCCGACGATGGGCAGAGCGACGTTCTTCCGCGAGAGCACTGTCGCGATGATCGCGGGCAGCGAGATGAACGCAACGGCGCCGACGCCGAACAGGCCGGCGCCTTCGTGCGATAGGAACACAGAAACGAAGGCGAGCACCACGGCGCTCACCGCGATGAGGGCTGTGACCTTAGGCGACTCCTTCTTCCCCGGCGCCTTCGTACCGCGCATGGCCGCGTCTATGCGCTCCACCGGGTTGAAGCCCGACTTGCGATAGTGCGCGCGGATCGACTGCATGTCGGTCGCCTCCCCGCGCCGGAAGAACAAGCCGTTGATCAGCGGGCGCACGTCGGATTCGATTTCCTTGATCGGCACCAGCAGGTCGAGGAACAGGTTGGAGCGGCCGAGCAGGCCTTTCTTCGGCGCGACCCGCGAGCGGATCTTGCCCTCCTGCACCAGCCGCGCCAGCACCGCGGCAACTTCGGTGGCGCCAACCTTGCGGTCCCAGACGGCGCCCACGACCTCGGGCCGCTGGTGAAAGAGATGCGTCTCGAGCCATTCTTCGTCCACTTCCGAAAGCGGCGGCAGCGGCGCGAAGCGGCCGAGCTGGGCGTCGCGCCGGAAAAACCAGACGAGCCGTTCGAGGAATACGAGAGCGAGCGCAGCCACCGCGATCCACCCGTAGCGCGCGGGCAGCCGCGGCACCACCGCGCTCGCCGGCGCCCCGGCGCCGGTGAAACGCAGCGCGGCGCGGTAGACGTAGCCTCGGCCCGGTGCCAGGCGCACGTTCGCCACGGGCTCGAGCGGCGCCGCGGCCTGCCAGCCCGGACCGAGCTCGAGCCGCGCCGAGAAGCGTTCGATGGGACCCACCCGGTCGGCGAAGGCGAAATCGTGATCGAGCCGATAGGCGCCCGGCTGCGACGAGGTCAGCGCGCCCGTGTATCGGTACTCGATGCGGTACATCGCTTGCGTATGGTCGAACTCCGGATCGGTCGGCAGGCGGCTCCGCCAGCGCAGCACGTTGCTGGAAGTCCAGTCGTAGCCGTTGACGACATCGAGATTGCCTCGAACCATCGGCGTCTCGCTGCCGGTGGCGGGGTCGACGCGCACCATGCTCACGAGCTGCACCATCTGGCCCTTGTGAAGAGTGAAGATGCGCTCGCCGCCGTTCCAGTCGCCGGTGAACTCGATCGTCTGCGTTTCGCGCACCGAGAGGCTGCCGTCGCTCTCGAGGCGCGCTTCGACGTCGATCGCCGGCCAGAACAATTCGCGCGCACTCGCGGGCGCTGCGCCCAGGAGGGTAAAAGCCAGCGCTGCCAAGCGGACGGCGGGGCGAAGCCATGCTGTCGGGGCCATTTGGCCCGCAGTCTACGCGCGCGGGTTCGGGCCGGCTGGGGGCGAAATCGCCGTAACAGGTGTGTCACAGGTTTCGTAGACAATGCGGACAGGTGGAGAAATCGTTGACTTTCGTTTTTTCTTCGCTTAGGGTGCTGGCTACGCCACGAGGCATTCAAGAAAGGACCGATCCCATGAGCAACCTTGCGTTCTGCCTGGAGCGCCGGAAGGCCGAGCTGCCGGCCACCATCAAGGTCATCAAGGCCATCCCCGCCGACAAGATGGGCCACAAGCCAGAAGAGAAGGCGCGCACCGCGGGCGACCTCGCCTGGGTGCTGGCCGGTGAAGAAGAGAGTCTGGTCGCGTTGCTGGACAAGGGCGAGTTCGATTGGAAAGAGTCGGCCGCCCCCAAGAGCACAGATGAAATCGCGGCGCACCTCTCGAAGCACCATGAGCTCGTCAACGAGCGGTTGGCGAAGCTCGACGAAGCCACGTGGGGCAAGCCGGGCAAGATGCTCTACGAGGGCCAGGTGGTCTGGACCGATACCGTCGGCAACATGGTGTGGGGCATGCTGTTCGACGGCATCCACCACCGCGGCCAGCTCTCTACGTACCTGCGGCCGATGGGCTCGAAGGTGCCGGCGATCTACGGCCCGTCCGCCGACGATAGCGGCCAGTAGCGCCCGTCGTAAGATCGCCGGGAATGGTGCGCAAGCCCGGCGATCTTCCCTTCCCCGGCTGGGCGGTCACGGTGTTCGCCTGCGCCCTCGGCGCGCGCCTCCTGTTCCTGTTCGCGGCCGACCAGCCGCTGCTCTACACGCACCAGTACGGCTACTTCCACAACGCGCTGCGGATCGCCACCAACCCGCATCCACTCGACTACATACTCCGCGACGAAGAGTGGCGGACGTGGGACCGCAACTGGACGATCGCGCCGCTTTACTACGTCTTCGCCGCCGCGGTGCTGAAGCTCTTCGCCTTGCACCTCGCGGGGCTGCAGGTGGTGCAGTGCGTGATCGACTCCGCAGTGGCGGTGCTGGTTGCCGCCATGGGCCGCCGCGTCGCCGGACCCTGGGGCGCGGCCGCCGGCATCGCCTACGCTTTCTACGCGCCAGCGATCGAGATGCCGTCGTGGGTGCTCACCGAGAACCTGCACACGCCGCTCTTCGTCCTCGGCCTGTGGCTCACGATCCGCGCTTGGGAAGAAACGCCCCGCCGCGGCCCGTACTTCATGGCCGGCCTGGTGCTCGGCATCTCGGCGCTGGCGCGCTCGGTCACCTCGGCCTTCATGGGTGTGCTCGCAATCGTCTCGCTACTGTTCGGGACCGGGACGACGCGCAGCCGGCTGCGTTGTGTAATCGCACTGACGCTGGGCGGCGCCTGCGCCATCCTGCCGTGGACCGCGCGCAATGTCTTCGTCGTCGGCGATCCCATCCTCATCGAGAGCACGGCGTTCGAGAACATCTGGTTCGCCAACCGCTTCGTCGAGGGCGACCGTTTCCTGCGCCAGGAGGCCTACGTCCACTCGCGCCCGACGCCGGCCGAGAAACGCGCCGCCGCATTCCAGTTCGCGAAGGCAGGCATCGAACGCCGTCCCGACCTGTTCATTGCCAAGATCGGCCGCAACTTCTGGCACCTGCTGCGGCCCGAGGGCCTGCAGAACCTGCTCGCGGCCGACCGCTCTGAGCCGCGCTGGCGACAGGTGTTCGCTGTGATCCTCGACGACTTGCCGCTCTTCATCATGACGGCGCTTTTCCCGGTGTTCCTCGTCGTGGGTCCCGTGGGCCCGACCCGTCGCGCAGTCGTCGCGTGGAGCGCCTACTACCTGCTGATGATCGTGGTGGTGTTCCACAACGAGATCCGCTACCGCAGCGTGCTCGTGCCGTTCCTGTTCGTCGCCGCGGCCGGCGCCATACCGGTGCTGCGCGGCAAGCGCCTCTTCCACAAATGGTTGGCGCTCGCCGCCGGTGTCGCCGCAGCGAGCCTGTCGGTGGCACCGTTCATCCCGCTCGCAAGCCAGGTGCTGGCCGCCCGCGCCCAGGCGGGCGCCGCAGGCGCCGCACTGCGTCCGGGCGCAGCCGACCCCTGGTTCGACGAAGGCAAACAGCTGGCGCGGAAGGGCCAATGGATCGAGAGCGCCGCCGCCTACGAGCGCGGCGAAGCCATCCGCCGCACCGCCAGCGTCCGCGGCGAAGTGGCGCTGCCGCGCGTCCTGCGCAACGCCGGCAGGACCGACGCCGCTGACGCCGCGCTCCGCGACCTGCACCGCTTCGAGTGGGACTTCGATCCGTGGCTCCTGCAGCAGGCCGCCTGGCGCGAACTCGAGGCGCCTCGCACCAGCGACCTCGTCATCGGCGGCGACGATTCGGGCGCGGTCCTAGGCTTCTTCCATCCGCGCGGCGACGACCCGCGCATGAGCGCCCACCGCCTGGAATGGAACAAGTACGCACCGCCCGGCCCCGTTCCGCCGCCGGGCCTGCACCGCTGGACCCGCCACCGCGCGTTCATCCGCATCGAACCCGAACATCAGGCCGCGGCTTACCGCGTGACCATCACGATGGGCTCGCCGTTCCCGTCGCCGCAAGCCTCGCCCAACATCACGGTGCGCATCGGCGGACGCAACGAGCCGCGCACGCTGAACACCGAGCTGCGCGACTACGTGTTCGAGAACGTCAAACAAGACACGGGTTCACCGGCGATCGTCATCCGCATCGACTGCCCCACCTGGAACGCCGTGGGAGAACCCGCGGAGCAGGGCATCCGCGTTGATCGCGTCCGCGTGGAACCGATATAATCGCCGTTCGTTCGTCCCTGCCTAGGTTCGGCTCGCTAGCTCAATGGTAGAGCAAGAGACTCTTAATCTCTGGGTTGAAGGTTCGAGTCCTTCGCGAGTCACCAACTTACGGGCGCCGCCCTGAAGCCGGCAACCAAAACGGCAACCATTTGCGCGCCGGACTATCTAGCGCGGCGTGGCGCGAGTCAAGGAAAGACAGGCAACCACCTGTCCATACCGCGGCACCGTGTCAGTAGGATGTGTCCTTCAGATTGCGGCAGCAAGAGGGGCAATGACGGAAGGCGACGGTTTCGAGGCGCGGATTAGGGCGAGTTTTGCGCGGCAGGGTCTGATGGCGACTATCGGCGCTGTGCTTGAAACGGTGGCGCCTGGATCTGTTGCGATTTCTCTGCGACCGCAAGCGGCTATTTCGCAGCAGCACGGCTTTATTCATGCCGGTGCACTGAGCGCAATCTGCGACTCCGCTGCTGGTTATGCCGCCCTCACGCTCATGGCGCCTGGGCGAGGGGTCCTGACGACAGAGTTCAAGATCAACTTTTTAGCGCCGGCAACGGGAGACCGGGTCGTCGCTGTGGCTAAGGTAGTCAAGGCAGGCCGAACGCTGACGATCGCCCAAACCGAGCTGTTTGCCGAAACTGCTAAGCAAACAACCTTGATCGCGCTACTAATAGCGACACTCATGAGCGTCGATGTAGGTCAGTACGTTTCTGACGACGCAAATCGTGCCCTTCAGTAATGGTGCCACGCCGACCAGGAGCTTGACGTGTTCACCTATAAGCCTGTTCACTTCACCGGCCCGAAGGCGGCGCGGGTATCGGTGTCGGGGGCTCTGCATCGGGATCTGATGTGCGCGGTTGCATGAACGCTCTTTCTTAGGTTTGTCGTGGTTCAGCATCTGCATGTTGGATGCCACGGGGAACCTGACCCCTCATCTGCGCGGGCGCCACAAAGGCGGCAGATGGATTAAGGACAAAGGAACGGCAGGCGCTGCGGCGCCCAACGCAAAGAATGCCCGGTCCGTAGCGAGAGCATTCTCTAGGGACCGAGCATCCGGTGGCCGGCCCCTTCAGCAGGCGGCCACCGCACGCACTTTGAATGGCCGTTCGGACAGAGTCAACATAAACCGTATACAGGGAGGACTATGAATCGGGCGCCGATCCGAAATCAGGGAATTCCCCAATAGCGTGCTTCGGCCTGGACTCAGTAGCGTTGACGGTCGATGGCCAATTCCGGAGCCGGTTCGATGAAGCCAAACGCCCTCGTCGGAACTCGCGTGGAATTTCTTAGTGACGTGTCTCCTGCCGCTTGCGGCGATTGGGGTACGGTCGTTAGCGTCAGAACCTTCGACACTGGACTAGAGGTTGTCGTGGTGGAGTGCCGCGGAAAGGCCATAGCAACATATCGGTCTGAGATTCGCCCACTCGCCGATCAGTCGGCCACCACGCGTCTATCCAGTCGCGCTCGCGACGCAGCCACGCAAGCTCCGTCACATCAGAGTGCGGACGCTTCCGACTAACCGCTACTCGCTGTTACAAGCGCCCGACCCGAACAGCTAGAACGGGTCCGGGTCGGGCGAAGGCGTCCTTTGAACGAAACCTCACCTCTGCGAGGACCCCTCCGGGTGGACTCCTTGCGCGGGACTTAAGCAACTGAAATGCCAAGGCGAATGACGCTGAAGGCGTGGAATCGAGTCGAAAGCGTCGGCTAGGGCGCCCCGGGCGTGGAACATTTCTACAAAGGCGAGCAGCGAGCCCTCAGGGGAGTTCTCTAGTAGTGCGCGCCAGCTCCCCGTCGAGGCGCCTCCGCACAGTTCATTTACGGCGACCCTTGACAGTTGGCTCCCGCGGGAGTTGGATGAGACGTGGACGTTGCTTCGCGAGTGCTCAGCGGGTTGACCATCGTCGCCGGCCTCGCTTGCTCCAGCTTGGGCACGTGCTGGCTGTACTTCGTACCCGCCGCCCACGGCTGCTGCGAAGAGGCGACGATGCAAAGCCACCAACAGCCTTGCGGGTCCGGCGTCACGTATGTCACCGGCCCAACGCTGACGCCACCGACAATTGCTCCCCTCTCCATCTACCACGCGCCGGTCTCGCTGAACTTGTGTTTGGCCGGTCGCGACGCGTTTCGCGGTCCTCGAGTGGATCGTCCACCGCCGTTGGTTCTCCGGATTTAGAGGTCTGTCCGTCTCCAAATATCAGCCGCATTAACGCCGTTATTTGTTGACGGGTAGCCCCCGTCAGGAGACTGACATGATGAAGTTCATTCTTGCCGCACTGTTCGCAACGACGCTGGGCGTCTCAGCGCCGGCTGTGGCTGCCGCCGATTGCTGCGCCGCCGGGACCGCTTGCTGCGAGACCGGATGTTGCTGCTGTTAGTGTTCTAACCAGACGGACGGCGGGGGCCACGGCTCCCGCCGTTTTTCTTTACGCCGAAGGACGGCGGTGAGAATGCCGGCCCGTCGCCAGGCCACATTCCAACCGAACTCAGGCGCCGGGTGTCCCACCTTTATCCTGTGGATTGGACCGCTCAGGAGAGGGAGGGTCGGTGTGGCCTGACGTTCGGTACGCGCTTCGAAGCATCGCGAAGAAGCCCCTCTTCTACTCCGTCGTGATCCTGACGCTCGCGCTCGGGATCGGCGCTAACGCGGCGATCTTCACGGTGGTCAACGGCGTGCTGTTGCAGCCGCTCCCCTATCCCCACTCGGACCGCCTGATGATGGTGTGGACGCACAATCCTCGGCAGGGCTTCGACAAAGACGTCGGCAACTACCCGAATTTCGAAGACTGGCGCCACGCGAGCCTGTCGTTCGAGCGGATGTCCGCGTACCTCGGGGCGAGCGTGACGCTGACGGGGAACGGCGATCCGGCGCAGCTCCGCGGCGCCCGAGTCACGCACGAGTTCTTCGAGACGATGGGTATGGCACCGCTTCTCGGCCGTCCCTTCGGTTTCGCCAACGGTCAGGCGGGCGGTGAGCACGTGGTCATCCTGGGCGACGGTCTCTGGAAGCGGCGGTTCGGGGCGGATCCGGCCGTCATCGGCCGACTCATAGTGCTGGACGGCATACCGCACGAAGTTATTGGCGTCATGCCGGCGAGCTTCGCGCATCCGGCGGACGCCGAGCTCTGGCTGCCGCTCGCGCCTGTCGGGGACTTGCAGGCACTTTTCGAGTCGCGCGGCTCCTATTGGCTCACGGTCATCGGCAGGCTGAAGCCCGGCGTCAGCCAGGTCGCCGCCCAGTCGGAGATGGACACCATTGCCAGGCGTCTCGAGAAGGAGTACCCGTCAAACGCCGGCATCGGCGTCCTGCTGGTGACGATGCAAGAGGAGCTGGTCGGCGACGTGAAGCGCCCGCTGCTCATCCTGCTGGGTGCGGTGAGTTTCGTCCTGCTGATCGCCTGCGCCAACGTCGCGAACCTGCTGCTGACACGCGCCGCCGCCAGGCAACGCGAGCTCGCGATCCGGGCTGCTGTGGGTGCCGACCGCCGCCGACTGGTGCGACAGTTGCTGACCGAGAGCGTCGTCCTCGGGCTTCTTGGCGGCGTCGCGGGACTCTTGCTTGCGACCCTCTGCATCAATCGGCTGCAGGCGCTCGCGCCGGCCGAGTTGCCGCGGCTCTCGGAGATTGCCATGGGCGGGCCGGTACTAGCGTTCGCCGTTTGCGCCTCGGTATTCACGAGCCTGCTGTTCGGCGTTGTGCCCGCTCTTCATGCGTCGCGGCGCGACTCGGGTGGACAACTGAAGGAGGGTGGGCGCACGGGGTCCGACAGCCGCCGCGGTGGCCGCGTGCGAAGCGCGATCGCCGGGGGAGAACTGGCCATCGCGCTCGTGCTGGTCGTCGGTGCCGGCCTGCTGATCCGCAGCTTCATCGCGCTCAACAGCGAAGACCCGGGTTTTGCCACCAGAGGCGTGCTGGCGCTGCGCCTTGACCTGCCGCGCGCGACGTATGGTGAGCCCGCCCAGATCGCAAACTTCTTCGAGCGGCTGGTCGAACGTCTCGATGCGCTGCCGGGCGTCGAATCCGCCGCCGCCGGATCTTCCGTGCTCCTGTCGCGGCTGCCAGCTTCGGCCAGCATCAGCATCGAAGGCAGGCCACCGCTGCCCGCAGATGCCCCGAACATCCCCGTTCCCTACGACTCCGTCACGCCGGAGTACTTTTCGACACTGCAGATCCCCTTACGCCGGGGACGCATGTTCACCGGCGCGGACGGACCGCGGTCCCAGCCCGTCGTGATGGTGAACGAGACGTTCGTCAAACGGTTCTTCCATGGCGAGGATCCGCTCGGCCGGCGCGTGACGTTCGACGACCCGTCGCGACCCGAAGTTCGGTGGCAAACGATCGTCGGCGTCGTGGCGGATACCAAGCGCGGCGGGTTCGAGCGGCGGCCGTGGGCGGAAACGTACTTCCCGCTGCGCCAGGCACCCGATCCGCAGACCTTCGTGCTGCTGCGGACTGGCGGAGATCCGATCCCGCTGGTCGCGGCGGCCCGGGCAGCCGTATGGTCGATCGACCGCAATCAGGCGATCGCCAGCGTCCGCACCGTGCCGGAGCTGCTCGCCCAACAGCAAATGAACCGGCGCTTCACGACGCTGCTGCTCGGGATCTTTGCCTCGGTCGCCCTCGTGCTCGCGATCATCGGTACCTACGGCGTCATCGCACACGCAACTGCACAGCGCACCCAGGAGATCGGAATTCGTATCGCGCTCGGGGCCGACCGCGGGACGATCCTGCGCTTGGTGCTGAGCGGCGGACTCCGCATCGCCGCCGCCGGGCTCGCGATCGGCATCTGCGGCGCGCTCGCCCTCACGCACGTGCTCTCCGGCCTGTTGTTCGGTGTTGGCGCTCGCGACCCGCTAACGTTCGTCGTCGTGCCTGGGGCGCTGCTGGTCGCGGCGCTGGCGGCCTGCTGGATCCCTGCGCGCCGCGCCATGCACGTACAGCCGGCAATCGCCTTGCGGGGCGATTCCTAGCGCGCCAGGACTCTCCCCTCCTTCCGAGTCCTTCGCGAGTCACCACCCTACCAAGCGACGACTCCACAGCTGCGAAGCGCGAGCGCCAGCAGCAGGGTGGCCACGATCGAGACCGCGATCGAACCCCAGCAACCGAGACGGTTCGAATAGAGGCCGATCACTTCTTTGGTTCAACGACCAGTTCGCTGACGACTTTTTCCTTGCCGACAACGTCTGCGGCCTTCGCTTCGATCGAGACTTTCTCGGCATCCGATCGGACCGGGCCTTTCAAGGTGACCGTTCCATCCTGCGTAGCGATCTCTACGTGGTGAGCGTATGCGGACAACGACTTGTCCTTCATGACCAACTGCCGAATCTTCTTCGTAGTCGCCAGATCCGAGCGGTTGTTCTTCTGGTCGGCCGCCGTCGGTCCCATGGCCCTGCGGTCACGTCTATTGACCCTCGTGTTGTCCGGTGCCGGCTGTTGGGCGTTTACCGTCGATTCCCGAGCTGCAGCCTCTGGTGCGACGACAGCAATGACACCGCCGGCACAGAAGGTAGCCGCGATTGCCCAGGACGCTCTTGCCAATCTATTCATGTATTACTCCTTCAGACTGGCGGGGGTTCACACACCAGTCATAGACCTCACCTCCAATATCGGTGCGACCAAAGTGAGAGTCAAGGTCCTGAACGGCAGCGAGAAGCATCCAGATCGTCAGTTCGGGACGATGGCCGCTGGCATCCTCCTGCAACGAGAACGAAGACGGAGTGGAGTAGTGGCACTGTGTGATCTGGCGTCCGGCCGCCGCTTGGCATAACCAGGGAGGACCCCTAGAGTCAACCTGGCAAGATCGACGTGCGCCGAAAAGCCTCTTGAGAGGACAACTTGGGATCGACGCCGACGGCAGAGCTAGTGGCGTGGGTGAAATGCGAGGAGTGCGGAGCTCCGGCCAAACGGTTGCGCCACGCGGCCGGTATGGATTCCCTGGAATGCGCGAAGTTCTCCGACCACGTGTTCCGGACGGACCGAAGTATTCCGGATCCGCCGGCCTCGAAGGCCATTTAGGGGGACTCCCGTAGAGCGCGTCGCCCGGTTTGTAGAAACACCTGTCGCTTCTTGTCCACTCGCGGGTCGAAAGTCGGGCAATCCACCGATGTACGCGCCGCGCAGCAAGCACGAGGCGCGGTGGTGGATGGCATTCATCCTGCAAACGCTCTGAGATAAACCAGCAAGGAGCATTTGCATGAAATTGATATCCCTATCCGCTGCCCTCTTGATCTCAGGCGCGCTCGTCGTTTCGGTCGCGGCGCAGGATCCGACACCGGCCCCCACCGCAAGCCCGCAGCCGTCGCCGGGCGTCAGCCCGTCGCCCAAGGCGACTCCCAAGCCCAAGCCGAGCGCAAGTCCCACGCCGAGTCCGACCCCGACGCCCTCGCCGACACCGACCAACCCGCCGCGCGCGTAGGGCCCGATGGGCCTTGCGGTCTACAAGCGCAAGCGCGACTTCAAGGCCACGCCGGAGCCGGCACCAACGGCGCGTCCGTCGCATAAGGCGGGCGCGCCATTGTCATTCGTGATCCAGAGGCACGACGCGAGCAGCCTGCACTACGACTTCCGCCTCGAGCTCGACGGTGTGCTGCTGAGCTGGGCTGTGCCCAAGGGTCCCAGCCTCGATCCTTCCGAGAAACGCCTCGCGGTTCGAACCGAAGACCATCCGCTCGCCTATGGCGGCTTCGCCGGTACTATTCCGAAGGGACATTACGGTGCAGGCAAGGTTGCCATCTGGGACCGGGGCTTGTGGTTGCCGCGCGACGATCCTCATGCGGGGTTGCGCCAGGGAAAGCTGGTCTTCACGCTCCGCGGCAAACGGCTGAGGGGCAGCTGGGCGCTTGTCCGGACCAGGCTGCGCAAGGGTGCGAAGAAACCAGAGTGGCTCCTGATGAAGCAGAAGGATGAAGCGGCCGTGACAAAGAAGAAATGACTCGCGAGGCCTTCCCCCCGTTTCCTGCGCCACAGCTGGCCACGCTCGTCAAGAAAGCGCCGGAAGGCGCCGCGTGGTTTCACGAAACCAAGTTCGACGGTTACCGCATCCTGGCTCACCTCGCGCGCGGCAAGGCGCGCCTCTACACTCGGAGCGGCCAGGACTGGACCGGCCGCTTTCCGGGCGTAGCGGCAGCGGTGCAGGCGCTGTCGGCACGGAGTGCCTGGCTTGACGGCGAGGTGACGGTGGCGCTGCGCGATGGGCGGACGAGCTTTGCCGCGCTGCAAAACGCCGGAGCGCTCGCGTCCGGCGCGCAGCTTCTCTATTACGTCTTCGACCTGCTGCTCCTCGATGGATCTGACCTACGGGGGGCGCCGCTTGCCGAGCGCAAGGCCGCACTATCGCGCTTGCTGAAGGCGAAAGATCCGGTACTGCGCTACAGCCGCCACACGACCGGCAACGGCCCGCGGGCATTCGCGTTCGCGTGCCGCCGCTCGCTCGAGGGCATCGTTTCGAAACGCAGCGACGCGCCCTACCAGTCTGGCCGCGGGCCGACATGGGTGAAGGTGAAGTGCAGCCGCGAGCAGGAGGTGGTGATCGGCGGGTTCACCGAGCCGCAAGGCACGCGCGCCGGCCTCGGTGCGCTGCTCGTCGGCGTTTACGACGACAGCGGTGCGCTCGTCTACGCCGGCAAGGTGGGCACCGGCTTCTCGCAGGCCGCGGCGGTCGAACTGCGGCGCAGGCTCGACGCGCTCGAGCGGCCGCTGCCGCCTTTCGCGGCTGCGCGCGGCATCCCGCGCGGCCATTACGTCGCGCCGCGCCTGGTCGCGCAGGTGCGCTTCACCGAGTGGACGCGGGACGGGCGGATGCGCCATCCGGCGTTTCTCGGGCTGCGTGAAGACAAGCCGGCCGTACAGGTGCGCCGCGAGGAACCCGCATCGTGACACCAACGCCCACACAGTCGCTGAGCATCGCGGGGGTGCGCATCACCCATCCCGAGCGGGTCGTGTTTCCGGAGGGCGGGTTCACCAAGGAACGGCTCGCGCGCTATTACGAGAAGGCCGCCGCCGCGATGCTGCCTCATCTCGCCGACCGGCCCCTGACGCTCGTACGCTGTCCGGAAGGTGTGGCCGGCGAATGCTTCTACGTCAAGCATGCCGGCCCGTGGGCGCCGAAGGCGCTGCGCCGCATCACTATCGCGGAGAAGACCAAGACCGGCGAGTACCTTACGGTCGCGAACCTCGAAGGCTTGATCGGCCTGGTGCAGATGGGCGTCGTCGAGATCCACACCTGGAATTCGCGCGCGCGCTCCCTCGAAAAGCCCGACCGCATCGTCTTCGACCTCGATCCGGGGCCCGGCGTCGAGTGGCGCCGCGTTGTCGCGGCGGCTGTGGCGATCCGCGAGCTGCTCGCAAGCATCGACCTCGTGAGCTTCGTCAAGACCACCGGCGGCAAGGGCCTGCACATCGTCGCGCCGCTTTTGCCGCGCGCCGGCTGGCACGAGTGCGCGGAAGTCGCGCGGGTAATTTCGGCCGTGCTGGTACGGCGCAGCCCGGACGAATTCCTCACGGACATGACCAAGGCCAAACGGCCGGGACGCATCCTCCTCGACCACGCTCGCAACAACCGCGGCAGCACGTCGGTCGCCGCCTGGTCGACGCGGGCAAGGGCGGCAGCGCCCGTGTCGATGCCGGTGGCCTGGAGCGAGCTCGACTCGGTCGCAAGCGGCGACGCCTTCCACCTGGAGGACGCCGAACGGCTGCTCACCGCGCCGCGCCGCAGCGACCCGTGGCCCGGATTCGATGCCACGCGCCAGAGCATGACGGCCGCCCGCCTGCGTGCGGCCGCAGCGCTCGGCGGCGGCGCTACGAGTTGACGCGCTTCGTGATGGCGGCCGAATTTTTTTGTTGATACGCACGACAACGAGGGCCATCCTGAATTCCTGCGGCGGCCCTCCTTGAAAGCCTCACACGTGCAGCAGTCCCGTGCCTCTCACTCTCTGCCCACTGCCTGGCCTGTCATCGGACCGCCCTCAAACCCCGATTTTCGGGGAGGAAAGGCGAGTATGCGTATGGTCAACACCAAACTTTTTCGGTCGTCTGTTGTCTTCAGGTGGGCGCTCCTGAGTGCCGCACTGTTCGTTCCCCAGGTGGCCCAGGCCCAGGTCGAGTGGCACGCCACTGTCGGCGCGCAGAACCAGGGCATGGGCTTCCAGGTGCTGGCGTTCCTGCCGAATGAAATCTGGATCAACGCCGGCGACAGCATCACGTGGACCTTCAACGTGGACGAGATCCACACAGTCACCTTCCTGAAGGCGCGGCAGGTACGGCCGCCGTTCAGCGCCGGGTGTCCCGGCTTCGCCACCGACCCGGCAAGCTTCGACGGCTCGGAGTGCGTGACGACACCGCCGCTCGCATCGGGCGCCACCTTCACCGTGAACTTCCCCAAGGCCGGCAACTACAAGCTCGTCTGCCTGGTGCATGAAAACATGACCGCCACGGTGCATGTGTTCCCCGCGGGCCACGCGCTGCCGCACACGCAGCGTTTCTATGACACGGAGGCAACTGACCGCAAGGCCGACCTATTGGCCACGGGCACCGCCGTCGGCAAGACCGGTGTGAGCAACGACCACGCCGTCACCGCCGGCATCGGCGCCGTGGCTGCGACGCCGGGCGGCACGGACACCGTCTCGGTGCTGCGCTTCCTGCACGAGAACATCACGATCCACGCCGGCGAAACCATCCAGTGGGCGAACCGCGACCCGGTTACGCCGCACACCATCACCTTCGGCGAGGAACCGCCGGACGATGCCCTTTTCGCACCATCCGACGACGTCACGCTGGACGCGGACGGCGCGCGCCATGCGACCCTCAACGCACCCGGCGAAAGCACGCACTCGGGCTTCATCCGCGCCGAGCCGCAGGAGCGAACCGGCCTGCGCCAGACGCCGCCCAGGGACATCGTGACCCGCTTCCGCATCACCTTCACGCAGCCGGGCACCTATCCCTACATCTGCTCGCTGCACGACGAACTCGGGATGGAAGGTACCGTCACCGTCATCCCCTAGCTCGACGAGCGATGCCTTGACCGCTGCGGGTGCGCCGCGGCTGTCCTTCAGGATGGCCGCGGCGGCGCCTCGGCGTCCGGTCGCGCGGGCCGAGGCGGCGGCAGCGCAATCGGCTCTTCCTGCCGGGGCGCCCCACTTCTCGGCGCCTTGGTGCCCTGCCGGGCGTCGTCGTTGTTGTTCGTCAAGGGTGTTCTCCTCGGAGAGAGGATCGCAGGGAAAGTCTACCCAAACAGCTGAAGTCCGTCATGGGGCCTGGGCGGCAAGGGTAAGCCACGTCATAGTGGAGGCGTAAAGTCAGCATGATGAACGACGTGAACGCCTACATCGCCGCACAGCCGGCCGCCATAAGAGCCCGTCTCCGCGCCCTTCGGGCCACCATCCGGAAGGCGGCGCCGCGGGCCGAGGAATGGATCAGCTACCGGATCCCGGCCTACAAGCTGGACGGCAGCAGGCTCGTGTACTTCGCCGCATTTCGCAACCACATCGGCCTCTACCCGGTCACCGGGCTCACGCGCGCGAAGTTCGGGAAGGAACTGGCGCCTTACGACGCCGGACGCGCCCGCGCCACGGCGCGGTTTCCTCACGACCAGCCGATCCCGCACCGCCTGATCGCGAGGATCGTGAAGTTTCGCGCCGCGGAGAACGCCGCGGCGAAGCGCGCCGGCAAGCCGCGGCTCTAGGCCACAGACTCCCCTTGTTACCGGGGAGGGTTGGTGAGAGAACCACAGCATGAAGCATCTCTGGCGCTGGCGGCGCGGAGTCGGTGCAATGTTCGTGGCGCTCCTGCCGGCCGCGGCTGGTGCCGCGCCCGTGACCGTGCGCTACGCCGAGGGTCTGGTGCACGGCTTCCTGTCGCTGCGCACGCTCGACGGCAAGACGCTCGCGACCGGCGAACTGATCCAGGTGGCGCGCGGCAGCCGCGTCACGGCGCGGCTCGTGTTCCACTTCCCCGACGGTTCGGTGAACGAAGAAACCACGGTCTTCACCCAGCGCGGGCAGTTCAAGCTCGTCTCCGATCACCTGGTCCAGAAGGGCCCGACGTTCGAAAAGCCGCTGGACGCAACCATCAACGCCGCGACCGGACAGGTGTCGGTGCGCTACACCGACGACGGCAAGGAAAAAACGGAGTCCGAGCGCATGAAGCTGCCGCCGGACATCATCACGAACGGCATGCTGACGGCGCTCATCAAGAACCTCGATCCCAAAGCGCCACCGACGGTCGTTCCGGTCGTAGCGCTCACCCCGAAGCCGCGGCTCGTCAAGCTGCATATCGAGCACGAGGGCGAGGACAGCTTCACGTTCGGCAGTGCTGCGCGCAAGGCGCACCGCTACGTGGTGAAGGTCGAAATTGGCGGCATCGCCGGCGTTATCGCGCCGATCCTCAACAAGGTGCCGCCCGACTCGCACGTCTGGGTGATGGGCGGCGAGGCGCCGGCGTTCCTGCGCTCGGAGAACCCCTTCTTTGCCGGCGGCCCGCTGTGGCGCATGGACCTGCTGAGCCCGGCCTGGCCTGGGGAGTAGCGCCTAGTTACGCACCATCAGGCCGGCCAACTCCTTGGCGAGCTTGGCCGCCGCGACCGCGGTGATGCCGGAAGGGTCGGCCGAGGGGAGCAGCTCGACGACGTCGGCGCCCACCACCGGTCCACGCAGGCGGTGCAACACGCGCACGATGTCGCGCACCGAGAGGCCGCCGCCCTCGGGATGGGCAACGCCGGGCGCAAACGCGGGGTCGAGGCCGTCGAGGTCGATCGTCACGTAGACGGGCCCGGTCGGCACCGGCACGCGTCCCACCTCGAACGCGTTCATCTCGACGACGCGCACGCCGAACTTCTTCGCCTGCGCCTTCTGGTGCGCATTCAAGGTGCGGATGCCCACCTGGACGAGCCTCTGCGCCAGGCCTTCCTCCATGATGCGCGCGAACGGACACGCGTGCGAGAAGCGGTTGCCCTCGAAGTTGTCGTAGAGGTCGGGATGAGCGTCGAAATGCAGGATGCTGAGCTTGCGATGCTTGCTTGCGACCGCGCGCAGCACCGGATAGGTGACCGAGTGATCGCCGCCGAAGGAGAGCGGCTTCATGCCCTTCGCCATCACGGCGGCGACTGCTGCGGTGATGCGGTCGCGGTCGCCGTCGTCCTCGCGCAGCGCGGCGTCGCCCTCGTCATTGAGTACGCCTGGCGCGCCGAGGTCCACGAGCGACTCGCTCCACATGTTGCTCGACTCGCTGAAGATCGCGCGGCGAATGTAGCCGGGCGCTTGCGCGGCACCGCGCACGTACGACGAGTTGATGTCGGTGGGCAGGCCCAGGATGCCGATTCGCGTCGTCTTTTTCATTGCAGGGCAATGTAGCACGCGGCCGCACGCGAGCCGCGAGAGCGCGTGCTACCGTCGTGCCAAGCCAATGAGAGCCCAAAAGACCGCGTGAAGGTGATGGTGGTGCTGAACGCAGGCGCCGGAAACGCCACGTCGAGCGAGGACGACGAACGCGCGGCGCAGCGCGTGCGCGACGCGTTCGGCAAGGTCGGCGTCACCGCCGAGACCGCCTGCGTGCAGCCCGGGAAGCTCCAGGACGAAGTCAGGAAGGCGCTGCGAAGCACACTCGATGCCGTCGTGGTCGGCGGCGGCGACGGCACGCTGAACGCAGCCGCGCAGTGCCTGGTGGGCGCGACGCTGCCGCTCGGCATCCTGCCCATGGGCACCCTCAACCACTTCGCCAGGGATGTCGGGCTGCCGCTTGGCCTCGACGAGGCTGTAGCGGTGATCGCCGCTGGCCACGTGAAAAGAGTGGACGTCGGCGAAGTGAACGGCTGCTACTTCCTCAACAACTCCTCGATCGGCCTCTACCCGGCCGCCGTTTCCGAACGCGAGGAGCTGCGCCACCGGCACCGCGGCGGCAAGTGGGTGGCGATGGCCCAGGCCGCCCTCGACGTGCTGCGGCGCTATCCGCTGCTCACGGCGGAAGTGACGATCGACGGCAAGGCCATGCGCCTGCGCACGCCGTTCATCTTCGTCGGCAACAATCCGTACGAGATGCGCCTCTTTTCACTGGGACGCCGCAAGAGCCTGGAGGCGGGCGAGCTGAGCGTGTACCTCTCGCGCGACTGCGGCCGGGCCGGCCTGCTGCGCCAGGCGCTGCGCGGGCTGTCGGGGCGCCTCGAACAGGATCGCGACTTTCGCTCGTATGCCGCGCGGCAACTGTCGATCGCGACCGGACGCCGCCGCATCCGCGTATCGGCGGATGGCGAGATCCTGTGGATGACGCCGCCGATCCGCTACGCCGTGCACCCGGGCGCTCTCCAGGTGATCGCACCACAGGCCACGCCCGCATGATGAAACAGACCATCGCGCACATCTCCGACCTGCACTTCGGCGCGCTGACTCCGGGCATGGACGAGGCGCTCCTCCGTGACCTCGCGCAGGTGCAACCGGACGTGGTCACCGTGAGCGGCGACCTGACGCAGCGGGCGCGCGGCGGCCAGTTTCGCGACGCGCGCCGCTTCCTCGACGCGCTCAAGGCGCCGTGGCTCGCCGTGCCCGGCAATCACGACATCCCGTTGTTCGACGTGTTCCGCCGCTACCTGGCGCCGCTGCGCCGCTACCGCCGGCACATCGATGCCGAGGTGGATCCGTTCCTGCGCCAGGCCGGGCTAGCGATCCTCGGCCTCAACACCGCTCGCGGCAGCAGCTGGAAGAACGGCTCGATCTCGGCGCAGCAGGTCGAGACGATTACAGCGCGCTTCAGCGGCCTGCCGTCGGGCGTCACCAAGGTGCTGGTGATCCACCACCCCGTTGTGGCGCGGGAAGGCGACCCGTCGCCGCCGATCGTCCACGGCGCGCTCGCGGCGCTGCGCGCCGCCGAGGCCCGCGGGCTCGACCTGATCCTTGCCGGCCACCTGCACCACGGCTTCACCGGCGACATCCGCACGCATCACTCGTCCATCAAGCGTTCGATGCTCGTGGCGCAGGCCGGTACCGCGACCTCGCACCGCACGCGCGACGAGCCCAACAGCTACAACCTGATACACATCGGTCCCGGTGCCATCGACTTCGAGCTGCGAGTCCACGACGAAACCCGGTCGTTTCATTCAGCCCGACGGACGAGTTACGTCAAGGACGCCACAGGCAGCTGGCAACCGGCCTGAACGCGGCTGCACTGTGTCCGGACACAGTGCGTTGGGGGCTGAACGGGGATCCCTCGGGGCCAGCAAACGACACGGCCCTCGGGAAAACGGCGTGGCCTGTGAACGACATGGGCCCCTCGGGAAAACGGGGTGGCCTGTGAACGACATGGGCCCCTCGGGAAACGGCGGGCAGCCAGGCAACCGGCGTAGGCGCTGCTAGCGCAGTTGCAGCGTTTTCAGCGCGATGTCGGGACGGTCGGTGATGAGGCCGTCGACTCCCATTGCGACGAGAGCAGTCATCTGCGCCGGGTCGTTTACCGTCCACGGCACCACCTTCAGCTGCAGGCCGTGGGCTTCGTCCACGAGCGCCTTGGTCAGGTTCTCCGCAGCCGGCGACCAGGTGCCACAGCCGGCTGCCTTGACGAGCCGCGGCACCGAGCCGCCGTAGTCGTCGACGTCTAGGCCGGCGGTCCACGGTGACGGCTTCTTCTTGCCGCGGATGTTGTTCTCGGCGGCGTTCTCGACGCTCAGGCACACCGTTTCGATCTCGGGCGCCTTCTCGCTGACGCGGCGCAGCGTGCGCCAGTCGAACGACTGGATGGTCGTGCGCTTCTCCATGTGGGCGCCGCGCACGGCCTCGATCACCGCGTCGGCGAATTCCTTCGGCCCGAGGGTCTCGATCGGCCGCGTCGGGTCGAGCTTGGTTTCGACGTTGAAGCGCACCGTCTCGTTCTTCCTGCGGCGCGCGAGGTCGTAGACGTCGCGCAGCGTCGGAATGCGCACGTCGTCCTCGCCGCGCTGGTCGGGGAACCGCTTCGCGTACTCCGTCCCGGGCTGGATGCGCCCGACGTCGTAGCCGCGGAGGTCCTCGCGGTTCAGCGACACGATGCGCGGACCCGCGTACTCCAGCCACAGGCCGTGGTCATCGCGGGTGATGTCGGGGTTGAGGAGCGAGTCATGGCTCACCACCACCACCCCGTCGCGCGTCACCGCGAGGTCCATCTCGAGCGTATCGACGCCGAGCGCCATCGCCTTCTCGAACGCAGGCAGGGTGTTCTCGGGCGCCAGGCCGCGCGCGCCGCGATGCCCCTGCAGGTCGAAGGGCCGCGAGCCGCCCGCCAGGGAAAGCGAAGACGAGAGAAGCATCAGGGTCGCGAGTCCTCGGGGCCAAGCCACCCCGGAAGACTAGCGCGCCCTAGCGGCTTGCGCCCAGCGCCGCCGCGGAGCGGGCGGCTGCGTGAACCGGCCAATCGCTGGTGCTGAGGACGGACAGTAGCGTTGCGACGGCATAGATCAAGAGACGGCGTGCCACCTCGAACCTCCCAGCGATTTGCGCGTGCCGAAGTCGAGGAAGTTACAAGACGCTGCCCCGGCCGCTGGTGATCGGCGACACGCGAGTGATTCGGCCCTTCGTCTCGAGGGGCTACGCCGCCCGTAGCAGTCCGACACCGGTGGCGAGCGTCGCGTAGACGAGTGCCAGCACGCCGGCGTAGAGCAGGACGCGCAGGGCCGGCACATGCGCAAGGCCGAAGAACCCCGCCGACACGAGAATTGGCGCCGCCAGCGCGGCGACCCGCACCGGAAACACGCTGCCGCCGACCTCGTCGAGCGCCAGCTGGATGAAGAGGCTGAGGATCGCGAGCACGCCGGCGTGGGCGTGGCCGGCGCGATAGAACGCGACCTGTTCGGGAGTGAGCGCGCGCGGGCCGGGGGTGCCGTATGCGCCGCGCGAGACGACGTTCAGCAACGTGGTGCCGCCGAACACGATCGTCGGCACGATCACGAGCGTGATACCGCACATGAGTCGGGCATCGGGTGTCATACCCCGAGGATAGCGCCGGCTATCGCAGGATGTCCGTCAGGACCTTGCCGCGGGCCCGCGGCAGCTCGACGCCCAACAAACGCGCCGCGGTCGGGGCGACATCGATGTTGTCGATCGTGTCCAGGTGACTGCCCGGCTTCACGCCAGCGCCCCAGGCGATGAAGATCGCCTGCATGCGCGGGTCGTCGCGCAGGTAGCCGTGGCTGCCCGCCATCGATTTGGCGGCACTGTTGTCGGCCGCGGCTTCGGTACTGTTGGAAAACGCATAGCCGGGCTTCGCCACCAGCACCAGGTCGGCCATGCCGGGATGGTCGGCCGGCTGCGGATAGCCGTGCGCCGCGAAGTCACCCGGCTCGAGGATCCTTTCGATGCCTTCGACGTCCTTCAGGGCATCGCGCAGCGCGGCCGCGGCGCCGGCCTTGTCGGCGCCCGCGGTGACGAACACCATCGCCGAGCCACCCTCGGAGACGCTCCAGCCGGTCTTGCCGAGCCCGCGCTGGGCGAGAGCGGCGTTGGGCCGGATCGAGCGGTCGAAGCCGGCGAACCCATGGTCGGACACGATGAAGAACGTGGTCGTGGCGAGCGCTCCCCCGCGGCGCGCCGCGGCCACCAGGCGGCCCACGTTCGCGTCGGCCAGGGCCAGCGCGGCGTTTGCCGCCACGTCGTCGGGGCCGTGCGCGTGCTGCACGCTGTCGGTCGTGAGCAGGTGCACGAGCAGCACGTTGGGCCGCTTCCTTTCCAGCAGGTACTCGCCCGCCCGCACCCACAACTCGTCGTCGAAGGTGATGGGCGCCTTGTCGAAGCGCGCCAGTTCGTCCTTCGAGATGCGGCCCGCGGCCAGCATTTCGGCGCTCAGCGCACCTGCAGGCTTCGGCCATTCGCCGAACGACCAGGTGATGGTGCTCGCACCCTCGATCGCGACCCAGTCGACTTCCGCGGTCGTCAGTCCCGCCGCGTGCGCCGCATCGTAGAGAGTGGTGCCGTGAACCAGCTGGCCCTTGGGAACGTGCGGCTCGATGGTGACCGGCGTTGCCGTCGCCGTGGCGCACCGGCCCGCCGTTATAAAGGACGCCGTGCTCCGCGGGACCCACTCCGGTGACGATCGACGTGTGGTTCGGCCAGGTGACGGTGGGGTTCACGGGCCGCATAGCCGAGGCGCTCGCGCCTTCGCGGATCAGGCGGCGCAGGTTCGGCAGAGCGTTGTCCGGATTGGCGAGCGCCGCGGCGGCGAAGCCGTCGAGGCTGATGATGACGACGTGCCGGTTTCGTGAGGGACGCGCCGCACCGCTCCCGAGCGTGGCCGCGGCAATGAGCAAGGCGAGGGCAGCGCGCGTGATTCGCATGGAGACCAGCAATCTATAACAGGCGGATCGAGTGGCTCTTCACGGCGACGTGCACCGGGCAGCCCGGCACCAGGTTCATGGCGGCCTCGGCGGCGGGCGTGATGCGCGCCAGCCACCCGGCTCCGCGTGGATCGTCATCGAGGCGGCAGCGGACCGTGACGTCGGCGCCGCTGCGCACGGTGTCGACGACCGTGGCCGCGAACAGGTTGCGAGCCGAAATGCCGCCTGGCGGCCCGCCGAGCAGCAGCACGTCCTCGGCACGGAACGCGGCCGTGACTCGCTCCCCCGCCACGCGGCCGTGTACCAGCGGCACCGCCAGCGCCAGGCCGGAATCGAGGACGAGCCGCGTGACGCCGCCCGCCTCGTCCTGCGCCTCGATCGCGCCCTGGAAAATATTCTCGAGCGAGCCGGCCGACTCGCGCACCACGCTCGGCGCCGACAGCAGCGACTCCGGACGGCCGTGCGCGGCGACGCGGCCCGCCTCCAGCACCACCAGGTGCTCGGCGACCGCCAGCGCCTCGCCGACGTTGTGCGTGACATAGAGGCACGGCGTCTGCCACTCGTCGCGGATGCGGATGAGGTACGGCAACACGCGCTCGCGCAACGCGCTGTCGAGCGCCGCGAGCGGCTCGTCGAGCAGCAGCAGCCGCGGACGCGTCGCGAGCGCGCGAGCCAGCGCCACGCGCTGCTTTTCACCGCCCGACAGCGAGTGCGGATAACGGTGCTGCAGCGGGCCGATGCCGAGCGTGTCGATGGCGGTGGCCACTGCGTCCTGCGCCGCGCGCGCACCGAAGCGCACGTTCTCGCGGGCGGTGAGATGCGGAAAGAGGCCCGCGTCCTGCGGCACGTAGCCGACGCGGCGCTTCTCCGGCGGCAGGCGAACCGCGCGGTCGCTGTCGAGCCACGCCTCGCCGGCAAACGCGATGCGGCCCTGCGCGCGGCGCCGCAGGCCGGCGACCGACTCGAGGAGCGATGTCTTGCCGGACCCCGAGGAACCCATGAGCGCCGTCACGCCGCCGCCGAGGCGCAGGTCCACGTCCAGCGCGAAGCGCGCGAGAGGCAGCGTCACGCGCACCTCGATCATGCCGCGTGCTCGCGCCGCGAACGCCGCGCCGTCAGCCATTCGGTGGTCCAGAGCAGCAGGAACGCGAGCGCCACCGTGACCGCCGCGAGCATCATGGCGCGGTCGTCGTGGCCGACCTGGTCGGCCTGGAAGATGGCGAGCGCCAGCGTCTGCGTGCGGCCGGGAATGTTGCCGGCGAGCACGATGGTCGCGCCAAACTCGCCGAGCGCGCGCGCGAACGCCAGCACCGCACCGGCCAGCAGGCCGCGCCAGGCGAGCGGCAGGGTGACACGCACGAAAGCGCCGGCCGGACCGGCGCCCAAGGTGCGCGCCAGCGCCGGCAGCCGAGGGTCGACGCTCTCGAACGCGGTGCGCGCCGAACGCACGAACAGCGGCAGCGACATGACGATTGCCGCCACCGCAACCGCACGCCACGTGAACACGACGCCCAGCCCATGCCGCTCGAGCAGGCCCCCGAAGGCCGTGCCTCGGGACAGCAGGTGAAGGAGCGCCACTCCCACCGCGGTCGGCGGCAGCACCAGCGGCAGGGCCAGGACGGTTTCGATGAGGCCGCGGCCGGGGCCGCGCCAACGCGACAGGGAGAATGCGATGGCGGTGCCGACCGGTGCGACGACCAGCGTGCTGAGCGCCGCGATCTTCAGCGTGAAGACGACGACCGCCCAGTCGGCCGCCGTCACTTCCGCGCGGGCAGCACGATGAAGCCGCGGCGCGCGTAGATCTCGCGTGCGGCGGACGACGCGAAGAAAGCGAAGGCGCGCGCCGCCGAGGGCGACGGCGCCGCCGTCACCAGCGCCAGCGGATAGACGATCGACGGTCCTTCTTCCCGCGGCACCTCGAACGCCACCTGGACGCGCTGCGAAACCGCCGCGTCCGTCTTGTAGACGATGCCCGCGTCGGCGTTCTCCGACTCGACAGCCGCGAGCGCCGCGCGCACGTCGAGCACCGGAACGACGTGCGGCTGCGCTTCCTGCCAGGCGCCCCGCGACTCGAGCCACTGCTTCGCGTAGACGCCGGCTGGCACCGCGGCAGGATCGGCGAGCGCGAGCCGCGCGACCTTAGCGACCTCCGCGGCGTTCGCCGGCCTGGTTGCGGCGTTCGCGGGCACGATCACTACGAGCTGGTTGGAGAGCAGCGCGACCACGTCCGCGGCGCGCACCACGTTCGCCGCGACCAGCCCCTCCACCTGGGCAGCATCGGCCGAGAAGAACAGGTCGGCCGGCGCGCCCGCCTTCAGTTGCTTCGCGAGCGCGCTCGACGGGCCAAAGCTCGCCGTGACCTTGTCGCCCGATTGCGCTTCGTAGGCCGCAGCCACGTCCTTGACGGCTTCGGACAGGCTGGCCGCCGCGTAGATCGTGACTTCTGCCGCGGCGGCGCCGCGCGGGAGGAGTGCGGCGAGTGCCAGGGCCGCCGTGAGCCACATGCGTTGCGAATTTCATCACGCCATGCTACCCCGCCGGTTTGACGCAGCCGCGACCCGCCCTTTACCCTTGCCACCCGAATGTCCCTCACGCTCGTCGTCATGGCCGCAGGAATGGGCTCGCGCTACGGCGGCTTGAAACAGGTCGAGCCGGTCGGCCCGAAGGGCGAGACCCTTCTCGACTACTCGCTCTTCGACGCGCGCCTCGCCGGCTTCAAGCGCGTGGTGTTCGTGATCCGCAAGGACATCGCCGAGGCGTTCCGCCCGGTGGCAGCACCTTACGCATCGCGCATGTCGGTGAGCTTCGCCTACCAGGAGCGCGACGTCGCCACCGGCAGCTTCGCGATACCCGCCGACCGCACCAGGCCATGGGGCACGGGGCACGCGGTGCTCGCGGCCGAGAGCGCCGTCGAGGGACCGTTCGGCGTGATCAACGCCGACGACTTCTACGGCGCCGACGCATTCCGCGCGCTGGCCGCGTTCCTGCCGAAGCAGCAGCCGACGGACGGCCTCGACGACTACGCGATGGTGGCCTATCGGCTCGGCGCAACGCTCTCGCCAAATGGCACCGTGGCGCGCGGCGTGTGCCGCGCAACCAACGGGCTGCTCGAGGGTGTCGAGGAGGTCACCGGCATCGGCATCGGTCCCGACGGCATTGCGGCGCCCGGCGGGCGGCGCTTCACCGGCGACGAGCCAGTGTCGCTCAACGTCTGGGGGTTCGGCCCCACCATCTTCCCGAGGCTGCGCGCGCAGTTCAGCGAGTTCCTCGCGACGCACGGCACCGACCTGAAATCGGAGTTCTTCCTGCCGTCGGCGGTCACGAGCCTCATCGACCACAAGATCGCGCGCGTCCACGTGCTCCCGAGCGAGGGCGAGTGGTTCGGCGTGACTTATAAGGAAGACCGCGAGGTGGTCGCGGGCAACATCGCCGCACTCGTGGAATCGGGCTATTACCCGACCCCGCTGTGGCCGCGCTGAGCGGCGACTTCGACCTCGCGGCGATCGGCGCCCGGTTCGCCATCGACGGCGTCTTCGAGGCGGCCGAGCCGTACGGCAGCGGGCACATCAACGACACGTTCGCGGCAACCTGGCGCGAGCACGCGGCGCGCCGCCGCTACATCCACCAGCGCATCAACCACGAGGTGTTCCGGGACCCGCCGGCGTTGATGGCGAACATCGATGCCGCCACGCGCCACGTGCGCGACCGGCTCGAGGCCGAAGGCCAGGACGACATCGACCGGCGCGTGCTGCGGCTGGTTCCGGGAAGGGACGGCGCAACCTTCGTGCAAACGGCGGACGGCTCGTTTTGGCGCACGTACCTCTTCATCGAGGGTGCTCGCTGCCACGATCTCGCGGAGACGGCGGCGGTCGCCTTCGAGGCGGCGCACGCGTTCGGCGCGTTCACGGCGGCGCTCGACGACTACTCCGGCCCGGAGCTGCGGGCGACGATCCCACACTTCCACGACACCACGCGGCGCTACGGCGTGTTCGAGGCGGCGGTGGTGGCCGACCGCGCTCGGCGCGCCGACGCAGTGCGCGCGGAGATCGCGTTCGCCCGCTCGCAAGGGGCACTCGCCGACGGCCTGCTGAGCCTGCAGCGCAAGGGCGCCGCCCGGCTGCGCATCACGCACAACGACACCAAGGTCAACAACGTGCTCATCGACGAGCGCACCGGCAAGGCAGTGTGCGTGATCGACCTCGACACGGTGATGCCGGGCCTCGCGCTCTTCGACTTTGGCGACCTGGTGCGCACCGCGGCCGCCACCGCGGCCGAGGACGAGACCGACCTGGAGAAGGTCGGCATCGACGCGGACCTGTTCCGCGCCATAGTGAGCGGCTATCTCGCCACCGCCGGCCCCGCCCTGAGCGAAGTCGAGAAGGACAACCTGGTGCTGGGCGCGCAGGTGATGACCTACCAGCAAGGCCTGCGCTTCCTCACCGACCACCTCGACGGCGACCGCTACTTCAAGGTGCACCGCGACGGCCACAACCTCGACCGCGCACGCGCGCAGTTCGCGCTGCTGCGCCGGCTGCTGGCCGAGGAGGACGGCCTGCGCAGGATCGCGGCCCGCGAGCGCACCGCGTGACGCTCGCTCCGCTCGACGGCGCGATCGTGGGCTTGTACCTGGTCGCAACCATGGCCGCCGGCCTCATGGTGCGGCGCCGCGTCGGCAAGGTGGAAGACTTCCTCGTTGCCGGCAGGGAGATGGACGTCTACCTCGGCGTGGCGTCGCTGGCAGCCACCGAGTTCGGCATCGTCACCTGCATGTACACCGCGCAGGCTGGCTATCTTCACGGGTTCGCAGGCGCCACTCCCGGCATACTCAACGCGCTCGCGATGGCGGTCGTCGGCATCACTGGATTCGGCATCAAGCCGCTGCGCGAGGCGGCGGTGATGACCTTGCCGGAACTGTTCCAGCGGCGCTTCGGGGCGCGCGTACGCTTCATCTCCGGCGTCGTCATCGTGCTGGGCGGGCTGCTCAACATGGGCGTCTTCCTGCGCACCGGCGGCGAGTTCCTCCTGCAGGTTGCCGGCCTGCCGCTTGGCGCCGCGGCCGGCAGCGGCTTCGCCGCGACGCACCGCATCGAGATCATCATGACCGTGCTGCTGCTGCTGGTCGCGACCTACACCATCCTCGGCGGCATGCTGTCGGTGCTCATCACCGACTTCCTGCAGTTCGTGGTGATGAGCGTCGGCCTGATCGCGGTCACGGTGCTGATCCTGGCGCGGGTCGGCTGGACGGCTCTTGTTTCTGCCGTCGAGCGCAACTACGGCGCCGCCGGCTTCAACCCGTTCGCAAACCCGGAGATGGGCGTGCCGTACGTGCTGTTCAACGCGTGCCTGCAGCTCGCTGTGGTCCTCACCTGGCAGGCGGTGATCGCGCGGGTGTTGGCGGCAAAGGACGCGCGCACCGGCCAGCTCGTCTACACGCGCACCGCGTTCTTCTTCGTGGCACGCTTCCTGGTGCCCGGCATCTGGGGCATTGCGGCGCTCGCGGCATTTGGCCCGTCGTTCGCCGGCGGCAGCCTCGCGGCGATGCCCGCGTGGCTCGCCACCTTCGTGCCAGTCGGGCTGATGGGCATCCTGATCGCGGCGATGCTGGCCGCCGACATGTCCACCGACTCGAGCTACATGCTGAGCTGGGCCGGCGTCATCTACAACGACATCCTGGCGCCGTGGCGCAAGGGCTTTACCGAAGCGCGCGGCCTTCTGTGGAACCGCATGATCGTGGCGGCCATCGGCGTGTTTCTGCTCTTCTACGGACTCTGGTATCCGCTGAAGAGCGACCTGTGGACGTACATGGGCGTCACCGGCACGATCTACCTCTCGGCGATGTCGACGCTGCTCGTCGCCTGCTGCTACTGGAAGCGGGCCAACGACTGGGGCGCCATCGGCGCGCTCTTTGTGGGCGCCATGATCCCGGTGGCCTACCTCGTCTTCGAACAGCTGCCGGCGACGTCGGAGGTCACCCGCCGCACTGTCGGCCCGTACTGGTCGGGCATCGCAGCCTACGCGGGAGCCGCGCTCGCGATGATCGCCGGCTCGCTCCTCAAGCCCGCGGCCGGCACGCCGGCAGGAACGGCATCGTGAAGCTCTTCTGGCTGTTCCTCACGATCGCATGCTTCGCCTGGTATTCCACGGTCACCGTGTACATCGCGTTGCGCGGCGGCCGCGAGGTCCGCGAGATGTTGAAGCGGTTCAAGAACCCGCGGCGCTGACGATGAGCAGCAGGCCCTTGCCCGGCTCGAGACGCAGCGGCGCGTCTGCCGCGAACGTCTGCGCGTCCTGGAACTTCTCGATCGCCGGCGCCGCGATGACGACGCGTGCCTGCGCCGGGTCGAGGCCGAGCGCGCGCCAGTCGATCGCGAGGCGCACATCCACCGGCTCCTTGGCCCAGCTGGCCACCGCAATCACCGAGCGCTTCGGCCCGATGTAAGTGGTCGCGAGCACGTCGCCGCGGCCGGTGCGCACCGGCGGCGCCGCGGACCAGTAGCCCACCATCCTCGTGTCCGCCATCGGCACGCTGTCCCAGAACTTCCACAGCGGCCGCGGATCGCCGGCCCACGGCAGCCGGCTCGTCATGCCGTAGAGCATGCCGCGCCACGGGTTGCCGCCCTTCTCCAGCATCTCGCCCATCAGGCCGAAGGGGATGCCGGAGATCTCGGTGAGCCAGTAGTCAGGCTCGGAGTCGTAGTCGAAGTACTCGCCGAACCAGAGCCGGTCGAGATACGGGAAGTGCTCGAGGTAGAGGTTGGCGCTGCTCGCCCAGCCGTCGCGCGGGTTGAACTGGTTCGCCGAGTGCAGGTCGATGAGCGCGCCGCGCCTGCCGGCATCGAGCACCTTGCGCACCCGCTTCATGGTGGTGCGGTCGAACGCGAGGTCGTCGATGTAGAGGCCGTCGATGCCGACGTTCTTCACCAGCCATGCGAGGCCCTCGACATAGAAGTTGTGCCAGCGCGAGACGCCGCTCGTCACGAGCGCCGCGTCCTGCAGCTCCGGGACGTACCAGCCGGCGATGTAGTCCTGCTCGAGATGTTCGCGCAGCCACGGCGGGCCTCCGCCCGGTCCTGGCGCCAGCACCTCGTGCCCGAGGCTCAGGAGTGTGAAGAGTTCCGGCGCGCGGTTCGTCAGCTCGCGCACCGTGTAATAGATCTTTACCTTCATGCCGCGGCGATGCGCGTCGTCCACGTACGCCTTCATCTGCGCGGGACGGAAGAAGGGATAGTTGATGTAAGGGTTGATGTCGGTCGCGTGGTGGACGTTCACCACGTTGGCACCGGCTGCCGCGATCTCGTCGAGCGGCTTGTAGGCGTGGTAGTAACGGCTCGCCCACTGCGCCTTCGGGTCGATGGCGCGGAACGGCGTCAGCAGCAGCCGCAAGCCGAAGTGCAGTGTTTCGCCCGCCGCCATGCGCCGCGGGCCGCCCGAGCAGGTGATGAGATACGTGGCGGCATCTTTCCGCGCCTCGAACCGGCAACTGCCTTTGCCGTCGTTCCACCAGCTGCGCGGCATCACCAGCGGCTTCTGCCCGTAGAAGTTGGTGTTCAGCGGCCGCACATAGTGCTCGTCCTTCAGCGTGAACTGCAGGCCCGCGTTGACGTCGCCGACCCACGCCGAGTCCTGGTTGTTCTCGACCTTCCAGTTCCAGGTGAACGAATCGGGGCGCGCCCCACCCTTGCGGCCCATGCCGAGGAAGAAGCGGGCGACGTCGGCACGCAGCGGAATCGTGAGGCGCGCATCGGAGACGTCGGTTGCGGCGCGCGCGCTGAGCGCGAAGTCGTATTCCATGCAGCCATCCGACTCGAGGCTGCCCGTGGTCACGAGCTCGAGGCCGCCGCCCAGTGCCGCCTGCCGCCAGGCGCGCCTGCCGGGCGCCTGCACCGTGAGCGTGCGCGGCGCGGCCCGCAGCGCCACGTCTTTTCCCAGCACCTGCGCCGTGAAGCCGATCGGCGCCGCCAGCAGTTCGCGCGGCACCGCGCCGATGCCGGTCATCTCGGAGGTGAAGAAGCTGCGCAGGCTCCGCGGCAGCGACAGTGCGCCGAGCGCCACGTCGCGGCCGAGGATCGCGAGGCGGCCATCGGCGCGGGCGCGCACCGGTAGGTACGGCGCCACCACGGTGTCGTCCTGCGCCAGGCGCGAGTCGAGCCAGCGCAGCCGCGACAGCCGCTCCGGTTCGTCATCTCCGCGTGCGACTGCGGCCGCGCCGCCAACGGTGATTTCAATCGGCAGGCTGCCGTCGCCGAGGCCCGCTGCGAAGAAGTCGATGCGTCCTTTGTACGTGCCCGGGGCGACCGTGGCGGGAATGTCGATGCCGAACCACAGGGACCGTACCTTGCCGGCCTTCACCGAGACGGCGGTTGCGAAGTCCTTGCCGTCGGAGTCGATGCCGCCGGTGTTGAAACAGCGAATCGCCCGCGCCGCGATCACGGCACCACCGCTTGCCAGCAGGTCGGAGGGCCGGACCTGCAGCTGCGGCGTGTCGACGACGCCAAGCACGCCGACCTGGAACGAGTAGAACTCGCCGCGCTCCGCATTGCCGTGAAACTGCGCGAACGCGCGGCCCTCGGCGAACGCCTGCGGCAGGTCGCCGCGCATGCGGATCGGCCGCGAGCGGTCTTCGCCGAACAGCAGGAACGAAGCACCCGGATGCTGGCGCACCAGCGCGCGCGTCTCCGCGGCGGTGGCAATCCGGTTCATCGGGTCCAGGCGATCGAAATCGTCTATCGATTCGAACGCGGTGACGCTCGCTTCGGGGAGCGCAGGATCGGCCGCCCACGTGGTGTCGGCGGCGGCGACCGGCTCGAGGTAGCGGGTCTGCGGATAGTTCTCGCGGCCCTCGAGGGCGAACGGCATGTAGTAGACCGCGTAGTCGCCGGCGCCGGCCTCGGGAACGAATGCAAGGACGCCGGTTTCGCGATCGATGCGCAGCCTGGCGACTTTCGCGACACGCTGGCCAGTGGCGAGTGCCACGACTATTGTGTCGACCTTCTGCGGCTCCGGATCGCGCCGGCGCCAGGGAATCGTGACGCGCACCGCAGGCGCTGCAACAGAGACGTGCACCAGAGCGCGGTGATTGCCGAGCGTCGCCGCGTCCCACCGGCCGGTCCCGAACCGCACCGAACCCAATCCCGCCGGGGCGGCCGCAGAACCAAAGACCGTCGGGGTCAGGAAGAGGAGAAGGGCGAGGCTAGTCCGGCGCGCCGAAGGCATGCTGGGCGGTGAGCTTCATCGAGACCGGCATCCCGTTCAAGCGCGCCGGGGTGAACTTCCACTTGCCGACGGCTTCGACCACCGCGCTGTCGAGGAGCGGCCCGGCCGACACCACCACGCGCGCATCCCGCGCGTCGCCGCTCTCGCTCACCCAGAATTCCACGGTCACGGCGCCGCTGACGCCGCGGCTACGGGCATCCTCAGGATGCACGGGCGTCTCGCCGGAGATGCGCACCGGTGGAATCACGCCGGGTCCGAACGGCACCAGCTTGCCGGGCCAGGTGGCCGGCGACTGGTCGGGCGGCAGCGTCGCCATCACCATGCGCACCGGATGCTGGTTCGACAGCTCGGTCTGGATGGTGAGCGGCTGGTGGCCCTTCGCCTGGAAGCGCACCGCGTGGCCGCCAAGCCGCGTGTCGAGCTTGGCGATCGGCGTCTGGCCGACCTCGTAGCCGTCCACGAACACTGCCGCGCCCGGCGGTTCGCTGTCGAGGATCAGCACGCCCTCGCGGCGCGCCTCGGCGTCGTGCGAGGAGAAGGTGTGCGGACTGACCAGGAGCGTCCCGCCCTCCGGGGGCGCCGCCTCGCTGGGAGCCGCGGTTCCGGGCGTCGCGGCCACCAGGTCGAGCACCGGATCGAGGGCCGCGAGCAGGTCGCGCGCGAACTCCGCCGCGGTCGGGTACCGCTTGGCCGGGTTCGCGGTGAGGCCGCGCTCGAACACGCGGTTGATCGCCTCCGGCAGGCGCGCGTCGCGCGTCCGCGGCGGTTGGAACTTCTCCTGGACGGCGAGCGAAACCACCTCGGTGATGGTCTTGCCGGGGAAGGGCGCGCCGCCGGTGAGCATCTCGTAAGCGACCGCCGCGAGCGAATAGACGTCGGCGCGGCCGTCGACGGTGCCGCCGGTCATCTGCTCGGGCGCCATGTACTGGATCGAACCCATCACGGTGCCGATCACGGTGAGCTTCGAGTCGTCGAGCCGCGCGACGCCGAAATCCATCACCTTCACGACGCCATCGTTCGTCAGCATGATGTTCGCCGGCTTCACGTCGCGGTGGATGATGCCGTTCTGGTGCGCGAAGTCGAGGGCGCCCGCGGCGCCGAGCACCACGGTGGCGATGCGCCGCAGGCTCATGGGTGCGCCGCGCCGCAACGTGGAAGCGAGGGTCTCGCCCTCGAGGTACTCCATGACGAGGAAGTTCGGGCCGACGTCGAACACCTGCACGATGTTCGCGTGGCTCATGCGGCCGGCGGCCTCGGCTTCGCGGCGGAAGCGCACCTCGAACTCGGCCGGCGCCGACTCGAACTCCATCGGCACCTTCAGCACCTTGATCGCGACCGGCCGCCCGAGACGGCTGTCCATCGCGAGGAACACCTCGCCCATCGCGCCGGTGCCCAGCTCGCCAAGGACCTGGTACCGGCCAAAAGCCGACGGCAGCGACTTCGAAGCCATGGGGAGTTGATGGGAGGCTAACATTTTCATATGTGCGGCCGAGTCACCCTCTCCACCCCCGCGGACATCATTGCGGCCCTCTACGACATCGAGCTCGGCGAGATGCCGGAGGCCTTGCCGCGCTACAACATCGCCCCGACGCAGCCGCTGATCACTGTGCGCAACGACGGTGACGGAAATCGTGCCTCGACTTACACATGGGGCTTCCTGGCGAACAAGAAACTGACCATCAACGCCCGCCAGGAGACGGTGGCGCGCCTGCCCCTCTTCCGCGACGCGTTCGCCCGGCGCCGCTGCGTGGTGCCGGCCGACGGCTTCTACGAGTGGCAGACGCTCGGCAAGCGCAAGCAGCCGTTTCACTTTCACAAGCGGGACGGGTCGCTCTTTTCGATTGCTGCGCTCTGGACCCCGGCGGCCGATCCGCGCGAGACGCCGCGCGTCGTGCTCCTGACGACCGCCGCGCGCGGCGAGATCGCTTCGATCCACGACCGCATGCCGGTGATCGTGCCGCGCATGAACCTCGCGGAATGGCTGTCGCCGGACAGCCGCCACACGCAGCTTTTCTCGCTGCTGCACGGCAGCGACGCAGAGGTATTCGGCACTTCGGTGAATCCGGCGGTCAACAACGCCGCCTACGATTCGCCCGACTGCCTGAAGCCCGCGCCGACCTTCCTTATCTGATGGACTGCTAGAGTCCGCCACGAACATGGCCAAGCCGACACGCCGCCGCCGCCACAAGACGCCGCCCATCCTCTTCGAGAAAACGCAGGCGCTGCAGCGGCGCATCGAAAAGCACACCGGCGGCACGTTCCTCACCTACTGGATGTCGCCCAGCGGATCGGTGTGCGACAACGACGTGATGGCGATGAGCGAGCTGCTGAACACGATCGGCGGCAGCCGCCCGATCACCTTGTTCGTCAAGTCGGATGGCGGCAGCGGCATGGCCGCGCTGCGCCTCGTGCACCTGCTGCGCACCCATGCGCGCCGCGTGACGATGGTGGCGCCGCTCAACTGCGCCTCGGCCGCCACCATGCTGGCGCTCGGCGCCGACGAGATCGTGATGGGTCCGCTTTCGTACCTCTCCGCGGTAGACACCTCGCTGGAACACGAGCTGGGCCCGGTGGACCACACCAACACCCTGGTGCCGGTGAGCAATGACGAAGTGGAGCGCGTGATCCGCCTGTGGGGCGAAGCCGACGGCCGCCGCGGCGGCGGCGTGAACCCGTACCAGGAGCTCTACAAGTACCTGCACCCGCTGGTGGTGGGCGCCCTCGACCGCGCCAGCAGCCTGTCGCTGCGCCTGTGCCGCGAGATCCTCGGCTACCACATGAAGGACCGGCGCCGCGCCGAGAAGATCGCGCGGCAGCTGAACTCGACCTACCCGGCGCACCAGTACCCGATCACGCGCCGCGAGGCGCGCGCCCTCGGGCTGCGGGTGCGCGACCTCGACCACACCCTCGACACGCTGCTGCACGAGCTGAACGCGGCGTATTCGGAGATGGGCCAGCGCGCCATCACCGACTACGACGAGGAACATCACCACGACAACGAGATCACCAACATCGTCGAGGGCCGTGGCCTGCAGATCCTCTACCAGGTCGAAAAGGACTGGCACTACCGCAAGGAGGAGCGCCGATGGGTCTCGATCAACGACGTCTCGAGCTGGTACAAGTGCCAGCTCCGCGGCCGCCGCGTGGTGAAGACCAAGTTCCACATCCGCTAGGCGTCACGCGGTAGTGGTCGCCGTGAACCCCTTCCGCTCCGCGCGGTGGTAGGCGGTGTAGGCAGCGATCAGGTGGCAGATCCAGCCGAGCGTGCCGCCGCTCCCGATCCAGAAGCCGGGCGTGATGATGAGCCAGAAGATTCCCCGCAGGAAGTCTCCGTTGTAGATTTGGCCCACTCCAGGAACGATGAGGCTCAGGACAGCCGCATTCCCCGCCTTGGTCATCTCCGCTCCACCTTTCACGAGAGGCACACGTTGCCTTCGATGAAAACAACGAAACCGGTCTCGCGGTTGTTCCATCTCACCGCGGCCTCGTTGCTCTTCGCCGGCGGCACCCCTTTCGCTCGCGCCGCCGATCCGGATCCGCTGAAGCTGTCCCTCTCCCCCGGCAGCGTGGCACTCCTCATTGAGCGCTCCGCGGAACCTGCCGTGCAGGAGCGCTGGCGGCAGGGCTGAAGACGCGGAGCCCGAAGTGCGGGCCGCGGCGTTGCGCGTCACGGTGACCACGGCGGCGATGGCGCCGACGCCCTGCGGCTGCCAGCGGTGAGCGCGGCATTCGCCGCGGAAACCGATACAGATGTCGCGCTATGAAGAGGCGACGAAGTTTCTGAATAGGATCGCGCGACCGCCGGGCGATGACGATGCGCGACCGCATTCACCGGTAAGACCAGCGGCGCGCGGCGCGAGGCGCTTCTGTGGGCGCACGTATCGATCGCCGTCCGCGCCGAGTCGGCATCCAGTTCCGGGTTCCGGGCTGACGCTGACCCCCAAGGAATTCGGAGCTATGCGGTCGCGGCAATTGCACAGGATCCCGAGCTGATGGACCCATGGCTCGGGCCGGCGGTCCTGCGCGACGGTCCAGCAACTGTGGTTACAGATCTCAGGTGGGGCGACACCCGGCGCCTGGCCGCGGCGGGGATGCAGCGAGCGGCGACCCAGTGCAGACGATACGGGCTGGCAACGATTTTCTATCGTCGCCGGCATGCGGCCGGCGACATGCTGGCCGTGATATCCTGGACGGATGCGTTGCCGCCGACCGATCCAGTGGAGCCTCTCGCCGCGAATTATGCGGCGCTGCCTCTTGAAGCAGGCTCCGCAGGACATTGCAGACGTCCTGTCGCGGATGCGCCGCAAGCCGCGCTGCCGGACTTGTTGACTCGCATGGTTGGGCCCGGATCGTGTCGCTGGCGAGCCTTGACGGGATTCGGAGCAACGGCGCTGGCAGCTGTCCTCGGCGTCGATGAGGTAGCGCTCAGAAGGCGGGCAAGGACCGGCGCCGAAGCGGATGTGGATTCCCGAGGAGTCCGCCGGCCTAAGATCCAAGAAGCAAGTCGTAAGGCCGGCATCCGCACCGTCGGGCCGTTTCCCGATCGCTTCGTCGCGCGATGTACTGGCAGTTACAGGTTGCAAGGTCAATGACGGCATAGCTTTGCAAGGCGCGCTATCGAGGGGCCTGGGCGCGGTCGCGGCGCTGGAGTACGAGTTCCGCGGGGTCTCGGTTCGCAGTGTGAACAAGCGGCGCGTGTTCTGTTGAAGGCCGACCTGCCGCGGGGCACGAACCGGCGAGATCGTGGTGTTGACCGCGCGGCGGGAATTCCTGTCCTGCCTCTCGGATGCCCGTATCGCGATGCCGATCGCGCCGACGAATGACGACAACGTGTCATTCAGTCTTGATGGGCCACATGTCGGCCGCCAGATCGGCAGGAACAGCGAAGTCGTGCACAAGCGTCGAACCGGTATACCCGGAGCCGCACGTCAAACAGGAACCAAGGAGTCGTTATTCTCGGCGCCGACGCGTTGCCACCGGGTGCATCGTCCCTGGAGAACGTGCGCGCATCGGCGCCGCCCGACTCAACACCGCCGCATTCTGCGCGGTCAGCCAGTGGACCTATCACAGTCATGCCAACTGTGGCTGTGCCGACGGAGCGCCGCGGTTACCTGCTCAGGCCCATTGACCCCCAAGACGATCGCTGAATGGCGACGAATTCAAGCTCCAATAAATCCGAACCTTCGGGCGGCCCAAGGCGTTCCAGCTGGCAAGAACGCATTCGTCCGGGAGGGGCCATGGATTGGTTTAGGCGGGACCTGAGGGTGGCGGCCAGGATGCTGGCCAAGGACCGGGCGTTTGCGCTGGCGGCGATCCTGACGCTGACCCTCTGTTTCGCGGCCAACATCGCGCTCTTCTCGGTGGTCCACAACGTCCTGCTGCGGCCGCTGCCCACGCCCGAGTCGGACCGCATCGTCCTGATGGCGAACATCTACCCCGGTGCCGGGGTGGGCGGGGCTTCCGGGCAGAACTCGGGCGTGCCTGACTACTACGACCGGCTGCGCGATACGAGCGTCTACGAGTCCCAGTCTCTCTCGCGCAACTCCGACGCCAGCGTCGACTTCGGCGGCGTGCCGACACGGACCTCCGGCATGGCCGTGACGCCGTCCTACTTCCAGGTGCTGCGCGCGGATGCGGAGCTGGGGAGGCTGTTCCTCGCCGAGGAAGGCGAGCCGGGCAACGAGAAGAAGGTGGTCCTGAGCGATGCGCTGTGGCGCAGCAAGTTCGGCGCGGACCCGGGCGTCGTCGGCCGCGACCTGCGGCTCGACGGCACGCCCTATGCCATCGTCGGCGTGGCACCGCGCTCGCTCGAATCGCTGAACCATGAGGCGGCGTTCTACCGGCCGCTGGCGTTCACCGCCGAGGACCGCTCCGACCAGAACCGCCACAGCAACAGCTACCAGAACATCGCGCGGATGAAGCCGGGCGCCAGCCTCGAGCAGGCGCAGGCGCAGATCGACGC
Source organism: uncultured Acidobacteriota bacterium (assembly GCA_963720545.1). Classification (GTDB taxonomy): domain Bacteria; phylum Acidobacteriota; class Vicinamibacteria; order Fen-336; family Fen-336; genus MFD01916-c6. The sequence goes on from OY970399.1 coordinate 776,265, forward strand.
GCTCAATGCGGCGAACCTGCTGCGCTTCCCCGAGTACAAGGAGATCCTGACGAACGCCCGCTTCCGCACGCTGGTGAAGGGCTGGCAAACGCACCTCACCGCCCGCATCCGCCCCACTTTGATGCTGCTGTGGGGCGGTGCCTTGTTCGTGTTGCTCATCGGCTGCGTCAACGTCGCGAACCTGGTGCTGGTGCGCGCCCGGGCCCGCCTCAAGGAAATGGCGACGCGCCGCGCGCTTGGCGCCGGCCAGGGCCAGCTCGTCCGCCAGCTGCTCGTCGAAGGCTGGCTCCTGGCGCTGGTCGCCGCCGCCGGCGGGCTGCTGCTCGGCTACTTCGCGCTGAAGATGGTGGGCACCGCCGCGGTCGAACACCTGCCGTACGGCGCGCAGGTGGGCCTCGACGGCACCGTGCTGCTCTACGCGCTGGCGCTGGTCCTCACCATCGGCACGCTCATCGGCGTCATCCCGGTGCTCGGCACCCGCAACGCCCCGCTGAGCGCCGTGCTGCGCGAGGAGGGCCGCTCCACCACCGTGGGTCGCGGCGCGCGCCGGCTGCGCCGCAGCCTGGTGGCGGCGCAGGTGGCGTTCACGTTCGTGCTGCTCATCGGCGCGGGCCTGCTGAGCGCGAGCCTGCGCAAGGTGCTGCAGGTCGATCCCGGCTTCAACCCCGACAACGTCCTGACCGCCTCGGTGCAACTGCCGGCGACTCGCTACGCCAACGATCCCGCGATCGTGAATTTCGTGGACGAGGCGGTGCGTCGCATCCGCGCCGTGCCGGGAGTGACGGCGGCCGGGGCTACCGACCGCATCCCGTTCGGCAACTCACAGAACGACAGCGTCATCCTGGCCGAGGGCTACCAGATGCAGCCCGGCGAGTCGCTGATCTCACCGCAGTACGTCAACACCTCACCCGGCTACTTCGAGGCCATGGGCGCGAGACTGCGGAGCGGTCGCTTCTTCGACGAACGCGACTCGGCCAAGGCGCTGCAGGTGATCATGGTCGACCGCAGGCTGGCGCAGCGCTTCTGGCCCGGCCAGGATCCCGTTGGCCGGCGCATGTACCGGCCCACCGACCTCAACGACTTCACGGCGGTCAGCGAGAAGACCGTGTTCCGCACGGTGGTCGGCGTCATCGAGGACATCAAGCTCAACGACATGACCGGTGCCGGCGAGGACGTCGGCGCGTACTACATCCCGGTCGCGCAAGACTCCGGGCACCGCTTCACCTTCGCGGTCAAGACGAGCGTGCCGCCGGAATCGGTCGTCGGCGGCGTGCGTGCCGCCGTCGCCGCGCTCGACAAGGAGCTGCCGGTGTTCGACGTGCGTACCATGAGCCAGCGGGTGGACGATGCCTTGGTCGGCCGGCGCACGCCCGCCCTTCTCTCGATGGGCTTCGGCATCACGGCGCTGGTGCTCTCCGCCATCGGCATCTACGGCGTGCTCGCCTACCTGGTGCTGCAGCGGCGCAAGGAGATCGGCATCCGCATGGCGCTTGGCAGCACCACGCAGGCGATCTTCCGCATGGTGCTGCGCGAGGGCGCCGGCCTCGTGGCCATCGGCCTCGCCATCGGGCTCGGCGGCGCCTTCGTCTTGCGCAAGGCGCTGGACGCGGAGCTCTACGGCGTGCGCGCCACCGATCCGCTGGTGGTCGGCATGGTCGGCATCGTGCTGACGCTCGTGGCGCTCGGCGCGTGCACGCTACCGGCGCGCCGCGCCACCCGCATCGACCCGACGACCGTCCTCTCCGAGTAGCTCGAAGTCAGAGACCCAGACGGCGCAGGAGCGTCAGCGCCTGGGTGCGGCTCAGCGGGTCGAGGAAGAAGACGCTGACCCGCATCGTGCCGTGATCGGCGGGCGCCGCGCCGCAGACGCGGGCTGCGCTGAACACGGCGCCGTTGTCGATGTCGACGTTGATGTCGTCGCCGATCGAGAGCGGCAGCGCGGTCAGGAGGCGCGCGCCGCCGGCCGACAGGTCTTCGGTGATCGCGAGCTCCGAACAAGGACCCTGGCCGAGCCCCACTTTCACGGTCAGGACCGCCTGGTGACGCGCGGTGCGGCGCACGTCCGTGGTCTGCGCAGGCAGCATGAACGAACCTGCCGGGCTCGCGGTGAAACCCGCCGGCGCGGTCTTGCCGTGGAACATCACGCCGACGAGGGGCGGTGCGCCGCGGCGCACGTGGCGGACGATGGCGAACACGTTGTAGGTGGGGGCATCGGCGCCGAAGCGCCGCAGGCTGGCGGGCACCTCGGTCTGCAACTGCAGCACCTGGCCGGGAAACACGCGGTGCGCGAGCGGGAACGCCAGGCCGCCGCGGCAGCCGTTCACCGTCCGGGTTTGTTCCGCCCAGCGGGTGGTGAGGTCGTCGAAGCCGAGGACCGCCGTCTGGGCAACCAGTGGCCGCCGCGCCTCCGCCCTCCGTGTCGCCCGGTTTTCTCGCATGAGCCTTGTCGTTTGCATCGTGCCTGGCCTGGTGCGGAAGGAGGGACTCGAACCCCCACGCCCTTTCGGGCTCATGGTCCTAAGCCATGCGCGTCTGCCGTTTCGCCACTTCCGCTCGTTTCTTGATCCGATAGTACCGCCGCTTACAACGAAGGGGAAAGCGCCCGGTCGAGGTCCGCGCACAAATCGTCGGGGTCCTCGAGGCCGACCGAGACGCGAAAAACGCCGTCGCCAGCAAAACCGCGGTAGCGCTCGAGGGCCGCTGCGTCGAGGTGGAACGACGCCTGCTGCACTTCGTCGGTCGCGATGTAGAAGATGAGGCTCTTGTGGTGCCCGAGCGAGACCGTGTAGTGGAACACCTCGAGCGCGCCGCGCAGCCGCCGGGCCGTCTCGGGCCCGTCGGCGACGCGGAAAGCCAGCATCCCCGACGCGTTCGCCATCTGTCGCGCCGCCAGCTCGCGCTGCGGGTGCGAGTCGAGCCCGGGATAGATCACGCGCTCCACCGAGGCGTGCCCTTCGAGGAATTGGGCAACCTGCAAGGCGCCGTCGGCATGCGCGCGCATTCGCAGAGGCAGGGTCGCGAGGCCGCGCATGATGAGCCAGGCGCTCCACGGGCTGAGGATAGCGCCCAGGTGCGCGACGCCTTCCTGGCGCAGCGGCCGCAGCAGGTCCGTGCGGCCGATGACGGCGCCGCCCATCGCGTCGCCGTGGCCGGACATGTACTTGGTGAGCGAGTGGATGACGAAGTCGGCGCCGAGGCCGAGCGGCAGCGTCGCCACCGGCGTCGCGAACGTCGAATCGACGGCGAAGAGTGCGCCTTGCTCGTGGACGATTGCAGCCGTGGCGGCGATGTCGGTGAGGCGCAGGATCGGGTTCGCCGGCGTCTCGGCGAGCACCAGGCGCGTGTGCTTGCGCAGCGCGCCGCGCAGCAGGTCCGCATCGGACAGGTCTACCGCCGACACTTCGATGCCGTAGCGCGGCAGCGTCGTCTTCGCAAACTCCGCCACGCCCACGTAACAGGCGTCGCTGTAGATGAGGTGGTCGCCGGCGCGCAGGCGCGCGAGCAGGAGCGCCGTGGTCGCGGCCATGCCGCTGCCGAAGGCGACCGCCGCCTCCCCTTCCTCGAGGTCAGCGAGCTTCTCTTCCAGCTGCCTCACGGTCGGGTTGCCCTCGCGGGCGTAGAGGAAGGGAGCGTTCGCGAGGTCGCCGCTGGTGGCAAAGCCAGTGTCGGTAGCCGGCACGAAACTGGTCGAAAGCACCACCGAGGGCGCAACGGCGCCCGTCCCGGGCTCGGCCGACTCTCCGGCATGCACGGCGCGGGTGCGCAGGCCGAACTTCCTGCTGGATGTTGACGTTGGCGTGGGCATGTGGCCGATCGTATCCCGTGCGAGGCTTCCGGCGGACTCACTGTAAAATGGGCGTTTAGAAGCGAGGACGCATTGGTGAAAGTCGAGTTGGTCGAGGAGTCGGCGGTGCGCAAGGCCCTGTCGTTCGAGATCGAGGCCGAGACCGTCGACCGTGAGATCGAGGCCAAGTCCCGGGAGTACGCGAAGAACGTGAAGCTGCCCGGCTTCCGCCCCGGCAAGATCCCGACCCACGTGGTGAAGCAGCGGTTCAAGCCGCAGGTCCTGGAGGAGGTCGCCGAGACCATCATCAATAAGGTGGTGTTCGACGAACTCGAGGGCCGCGGCCTGCGCCCGCTCAGCAACCCGCAGGTCGCCGACCTCAAGATCGACGAGGGCCAGCCGATGACCTTCCGCGCGGTGTTCGAGACGCTGCCGGTGATCACCAAGCTGCCCGAATACAAGGGGCTCGCCGCGACTACCCGTACCCCGGCGGTGGCGGATGCCGACATCGACAAGGAAGTGGACGACCTGCGCGAGCAGCAGGCACGCTTCGAGGACATCGAGCCGCGGCCCGCTGCAAGCCGCGACTTCGCGGTGGTGGACATCGGCTGGAAGCCGCAGGACGGCGGCAAGGGCGGCCGCGACCAGAACGCAATCCTCGAGATCGGCAGCACCGACAACCACCAGGACATCAACGACGCACTCGTCGGCATGCAACCCGGCGACGAGAAAGCGATCACCGTCTCGTACGGCGAGGACAGCCCGGTGCCGTCGCTCAGCGGCAAGACGCTCGACTACACGCTGAGCGTCAAGTCGTTGAAGGCGAAGGTGGCGCCCGCGGCCGACGATGCGTTCGCGAAAAGCCTCGGCGAGTTCGAGAGCCTCGAGGCGCTGCGCAGCGCCATCCGCGAGGGGCTGCACAAGGCCGAAGAGCGCCGCATCGACCGCGAAACCAAGGATGCGCTCGTCGCCAGCCTCGTCGAGAAGGCCGACTTCGAGGTGCCCGAGGCGCTGGTGGAGCGGCACATGAGCGCGCGCACCGAAGACATGGCGCGCGGCCTGGCCATGCGCGGCGTCGACCCGTCGAAGATCAACTTCGACTGGCGCAAGTTCCGCGACGCGCAGCGCGACGAGTCGGTGAAGGCGGCGAAGGCCGACATCCTGCTGCACGAGATCGCGAAACAGGAGCAGGTCGAGGTGTCGGACATCGATGTGCAGCAGGAACTCGAACGGCTCGCAGCGCGTGCCCGCCGCCCGGTGGAAACGCTGCGCGCGCAGATGGAAAAAGAGGGCGATCTCGAGTCACTGCGCGGGCGCCTGCGCGAAGAGCGCACCCTTGACTTGATCAAGTCGGCTGCTAGATTGGAGACCGCCTGATGTCCTATTCCGGAACGCTCGTACCGATGGTCGTGGAGCAGACCGCGCGCGGCGAGCGCGCCTACGACATCTACTCCCGCCTGCTGAAGGACAACATCGTCTTCATCGGCACGCCCATCGACGACAACATCGCGAACCTCATCATCGCCCAGCTGCTGTTCCTCGAGGCGGAAGACCCGGAAAAGGACATCCACGTCTACATCAACAGCCCGGGAGGCTCCACCACCGCCGGCATGGCGATCTACGACACCATGCAGCTGGTGCGCCCGGACGTGCAGACGATCTGCGTGGGCCAGGCCGCCTCCATGGGGGCGGTGCTGCTTTCCGCCGGGCGCAAGGGAAAGCGCTTCGTTTTGCCCAATTCCAGGGTGCTGATTCACCAACCGTGGGGTGGCGCACAAGGCCAGGCGTCGGATATTGCTATACAAGCAAAGGAAATCCTGAGGACGCGCGACCGGATCAACCAGATCCTCTCCCAGCACTGCGGACAGACGCTGGAGAAGATCCAGACAGACACCGACCGCGACTTCATCATGGATGCGGAGCAGGCGAAGGAGTATGGTATTGTGGACCACGTGATCTCTCGCCGAGAGAAGTAGCGAAGGAGAGGCCTTGAAGAAAGGCGCCGACAACGAAGTCCTTCGCTGTTCGTTCTGCAACAAAGACCAGAACGACGTCCGCAAGCTGATCGCCGGCCCCACCGTCTTCATCTGCGACGAGTGCGTCGACGTCTGCAACGACATCATCGCCGACGACAAGCGCGAGGGCACCAAGCAGACGCGCGGCTCGCTGCCGGCGCCACAGGAGATCAAGAAGCTCCTCGACGAGTACGTCATCGGCCAGGAGCCCGCCAAGAAGAAGCTGGCGGTGGCGGTCTACAACCACTACAAGCGCATCGAGATCAGCAAGCAGCGCGGCAAGAACGAAGTCGAGCTGAACAAGTCGAACATCCTGCTCATCGGCCCCACCGGCACCGGCAAGACATTGCTTGCGCAGACCCTGGCGCGGCTGCTGCAGGTGCCCTTCACCATCGTCGACGCCACCACCCTCACCGAAGCCGGCTACGTCGGCGAGGACGTCGAGAACATCATCCTCAAGCTGCTGCAGGCGGCGGGCGGCGACATCGAGAAGTGCCAGGAAGGCATCATCTACATCGACGAGATCGACAAGATCTCGCGCAAGGACGAGAACCCGTCGATCACCCGCGACGTCTCGGGCGAGGGCGTGCAGCAGGCGCTGCTCAAGATCCTGGAGGGCACGGTCGCGAACGTGCCGCCGCAGGGGGGCCGCAAGCACCCGCACCAGGAGTTCTACCAGATCGACACCACCAACATCCTCTTCATCTGCGGCGGCGCCTTCGTCGGGCTCGACAAGGTCATCGAACGGCGCGCCGGCAAGAAGACGCTTGGCTTCCGCACCGAGGTGAAGGCAATCGAACCGAGCGGCGAGCGCGTCGACCTGAAGGCGGCGCTGCTCAGCCAGGTGCAGCCGCAGGACCTCATCCGCTATGGGCTGATCCCGGAGTTCGTCGGCCGGCTGCCGGTGCTGGCGACCCTCCACGACCTCGACCGGCCGGCGCTCATCCAGATCCTCACCGAGCCCAAGAACGCCATCATCCGCCAGTACCAGAGGCTGTTCGAATACGAAGGCGTGAAGCTGCGGTTCACCGACGACTCGCTCGAGGCGATCTCCGACCTTGCGATCCAGCGCAAGATCGGCGCCCGCGGCCTGCGCATGATCATCGAAGACATGATGCTCGACCTGATGTACACGCTGCCTTCGATGAAGAAGGTGAAGGAGTGCGTCATCACGCGCGAGGTCGTCGTCAACCGCGACAAGCCCATCACGCTCATCGAGAAGGTCGGCTAACCGCACCGGCCGGCAGGTGACGGCGCCGCAGCAGGGGCGCTAGAGTGCAGCCAGGGAGAAGGCCCGCAGCATGACCATGTTCGGCCGCGACAAGGAATCGACAGAACCCGCCGAACTGCTGCCGCTCGTGCCGATGCGCGACGTGGTGGTGTTTCCGCACACCATGACGCCGTTCGTCATCGGCCGGCCGGCCTCCATCCGCGCCCTCGAGTTCTCGACCACCAAGGGCAAGCGCATCTTCCTCTCGGCGCAGCACGACGCGTCGGTCGACAACCCCAAGCTGAGCGAGATCTACGAGATCGGCACCCTGTGCAACGTGGTGCAGAGCCTGAAGCTGCCCGACGGCAACATGAAGGTGCTGGTCGAGGGCGTCGGCCGCGGCCGCATCCTCGAGTTCCGCGAGGAGACCGGGTTCGTGCGGGTCCTGGCGCGGCCCATCGCCTCGATCGACAGCGAGGGCGTCGAGGCGGCGATGTCGAAGGCGATCGGCCTGTTCGAGTCGTACGTCAAGCTCTCGAACAACCTGCACTACGACGCCATGCTGGCGGCGGTGCGGGTGGAAGAGCCGGGCAAGCTCGCCGACACCATCGCCTCGCACCTCTCGGTCGCGGTCGAGGACAAGCAGGCGCTGCTCGAGATCGTCGCGGTCAAGGAGCGTCTCGACCGCATCATCGCCATCCTCGAGGCCGAGGTCGAGAAGCTGCAGGTCGAAAAGCGCATCCAGGGCCGGGTCAAGAAGCAGATGGAGCGCGCGCAGAAGGAGTACTACCTCAACGAGAAGATGAAGGCGATCCAGAAGGAGCTCGGCCGCAAGGACGATCGCCAGGGCGAGGTGGACGAGCTGCGCAAGAAGGTCGAGCAGGCGCGGATGTCGAAAGACGCCGAGGAAAAGGCGCTGCAGGAAATGAAGCGCCTCGAGGCGATGCCGCCGATGTCGGCCGAAGCGACCGTGTCGCGCAACTACCTCGAGTGGCTGCTGGCGGTGCCCTGGTACAAGAAGACCAAGGAGCGCAAGGACCTGGCGGCCGCCGAGAAGATCCTGAACGAGGATCACTACGGCCTCGAGAAGGTGAAGGAGCGCATCATCGAGTTCCTGGCGGTGCGCCAGCTGGTCAACAAGCCCAAGGGGCCGATCCTCTGCTTCGTCGGGCCACCGGGCGTCGGCAAGACCTCGCTCGCCAAGTCGATCGCGCGCGCCACCAATCGCAAGTTCGTGCGCCTGAGCCTCGGCGGGGTACGCGACGAGGCCGAGATCCGCGGCCATCGCCGCACCTACATCGGCGCCTTCCCCGGACAGATCCTGCAGATGATGAAGAAGGCCACCACCTGCAACCCGCTGTTCCTGCTCGACGAGATCGACAAGATGTCGATGGACTTCCGCGGCGACCCGTCGGCGGCGCTGCTGGAGGTGCTCGACCCCGAGCAGAACCACACCTTCAACGACCACTACCTCGACGTCGAGTACGACCTGTCGTCGGTGTTCTTCATCGCCACCGCCAACGTGCTGCACACCATCCCGCAGGCGCTGCAGGACCGCCTCGAGGTGATCCGCCTGCCCGGCTACACCGAGCGCGAGAAGGTGGAAATCGCGCGCCAGCACCTCATCGGCAAGCAGGTTGCGGCGCACGGACTCTCGCCTTCGCAGGTGACGCTCGTCGAGGGCGCGCTCGAGGAGATCATCCGCCGCTACACCCGCGAAGCCGGGGTGCGCAACCTCGAGCGCGAGATGTCGTCGATCCTGCGCAAGATCGCGCGCAAGGTGGTGGCCGAGGGCAAGGACTTCCACGCCGACATCGACGCCGCGGCCATGCCGAAGTATCTCGGCGTGCCGCGCTACCGCGCGACGCAGCAGGCAAAGAACGACGAGATCGGGCTCGCCACCGGCCTCGCCTGGACCGAGGTGGGCGGCGAGATCCTGCCGATCGAGGTGACGCTGATGCCCGGCAAGGGCTCGCTCACCCTCACCGGCAAGCTCGGCGACGTGATGCAGGAGTCGGCGCGCGCGGCGATCTCGGTGGTGCGCTCGCGCGGCGCCGACTACGGCGTGCCGCGCGACTTCTCGCGCCGCTTCGACATCCACATCCACGTCCCGGAAGGCGCCATCCCGAAGGACGGGCCGTCGGCCGGCATCACCATGGCTACCGCTCTGGTCTCGTCGCTCACCAGCATCGCGGTGCGCGCCGACGTCGCGATGACCGGCGAAATCACCCTGCGCGGCAAGGTGCTGCCGATCGGCGGGGTCAAGGAAAAGCTGCTGGCCGCGCACCGCATCGGCGTGCAGACCATCATTCTGCCGCGCGAGAACGAAAAGGACCTCGCGGACGTGCCCGAGGCGGTGCTCGCCGAGCTGAAAGTGGAGCTGGTGGAGACGCTCGACGAGGTGCTGCGCATCGCGCTCGTCAGCCCGCCGGTCGCGCCGCGGCAGGAACTCATTCCGCCGCCGGTCGAGCCCGACGCCGCGGACTCCGCCAGCTTGACTCACTGACAACCGCAAGCCCGGCCCGCGCCGGGAAGCCGCTCCAACTGGACGCAGAAGCCGGACGCCACGACATGGAAACCGAGCAAGCCCCGCCCGCCGCACCCCCCGCGCCGCCCGCGGCAGGGGCTGCGCCTGTTCCGCCGCCGCCCGCGCTGACGCTTGCCGCGCTGAAGGCGATGCCGATCCGGCAGCTCAACGCGCTGGCAGTGGAATACGGCGTGCCCGAGGCGGTCGGCATGCGCAAGCACGACCTGATCTTCAAGGTCCTGGGCGTGCAGACGCAGCGCAACGGAGTGGTGCACGCGCGCGGCGTGCTCGAGGTGATGGCCGAGGGCTACGGCTTCATCCGCTCGCCCGAGTCGAACTACCTGCCGGGGCCCGACGACGTCTACGTCTCGCCGTCGCAGATCCGCCGCTTCGACCTGCGCACCGGCGACACCCTCACCGGCATGGTGCGCGGCCCTCGCGAGAACGAGCGCTTCTTCGCGCTGGTGAAGGTGGAGTCGGTCAACTTCGAGCCGCCCGATACCGCGCAGAAGGCGCTCTACGACAACCTCACGCCGCTCTATCCGCGCGAGCGCCTGCGCCTCGAGACCACGCCCGACAACTACACCGCGCGCGTGCTCGACCTGCTGACCCCGATCGGCAAGGGGCAGCGCGGCCTGATCGTGGCGGCGCCGCGCACCGGCAAGACCTTCATCCTGCAGAACATGGCGAACGCCATCGTCGCCAACAACCCCGACGTCACGCTGATCGTGCTGCTGATCGACGAGCGGCCCGAGGAAGTGACCGACATGCAGCGCATCGTCAAGGGAGGCGAGGTGATCGCCTCGACCTTCGACGAGCCGGCCGCGCGGCACGTGGCGGTGGCCGAGATCGTGATCGAGAAGGCCAAGCGGCTGGTGGAGCACAAGCGCGACGTGGTGATCCTGCTCGACTCGATCACGCGCCTGGCGCGCGCCTACAACGCGATAGCACCGTCCTCGGGCAAGATCCTCTCGGGCGGCGTCGACTCGAACGCGCTGCAGCGGCCGAAGCGCTTCTTCGGCGCGGCGCGCAAGATCGAGGACGGCGGCTCGCTCACCATCATCGCCACCGCCCTCGTCGACACCGGCTCGCGCATGGACGAGGTGATCTTCGAGGAGTTCAAGGGCACCGGCAACATGGAGATCGTCCTCGACCGCAAGATGTCCGACCGCCGCATCTATCCCGCGGTCGACATCAACCGCAGCGGCACCCGCAAGGAGGAGCTGCTGCTGCCCAAGGACGAGCTGTCGCGCGTCTGGATACTGCGCAAGGTGATGAGCAGCCTCTCGCCCATCGAGGCGATGGAGCTGATCCTGGAGCGCATGGCGAAGACGAAGAGCAACAAGGAATTCCTCGACGCCATGAGCATGAGCTAGCCGGCGGCGGCGGCGGCGCGCGCGTCGTCGAGCACCATCGCCATGTCGTTGCGCGTGGTGCGGTAGTTGGTGACACAGGCGCGCAGTGCGAAGCGGCCGCGGATCGAGGCGTTCGAGATGTAGGAGCTGCCGCCCAGCTGCATTCGGCCGAGGAGCTGTTCGTTGCAGGCGTCAATCTCGCGTTCATCCCCCGCGCTGCGTTCCGTGCGGCCGCGCTGGGCCTCGGGCAGGTAGCGGAAGCAGACGATCGAAAGCTCCAGCGGCGCCAGCATCTCGAAGTCGCCGCTCTGCCGCACCAGCGCTTCGCAGTGGCGCGCCGCATCGAGGTTCGACTCGATCGCCGCCGTCATCCCCCGGGCGCCGACGTGCGCGAGCACCATCCAGAGCTTCAGCGCGCGGAAGCGCCGCGACAGCTCCGGGCCGTAGTCCCAGAAGGCAAACTGCTCGTCGGGATCCTCGAGCATCACGCGGGTGTAGTCGGCGCCGAGGTTCCAGGCTGGTCGCACCGACTCCGCGTCGCGGTAGATCAGGCAGCCGCAGTCGACCGGCAGGTACAGCCACTTGTGCGGGTCGAGCGACAGCGAGTCGGCCTCGGCCAGGCCGTCGAACAGGTGCCGCACCGAAGGGGCCATCGCCGCGACGCCGCCGTAGGCGCCGTCCACGTGCGTCCAGAGGTCGTGCCGGCGCGCCACCGCAAGGATGTCACGCAGCGGATCGACGGCGCCGGTGACTACCGTGCCGGCGCTCGCCACCACGCAGAAAGGGGTGTGGCCGGCGGCGCGATCGGCCGCAACCTGCCGCTCGAGGTCGGACACGTCCATGCGCAGCCGCGTGTCGAGCGCCACGCGACGCACGTTGCGGCGGCCGATGCCGAGCACGGCCGCGGCCTTGTCGATCGAGTGATGCGCGTCCTGCGAGACGTAGACGCGCAGCGTCCCAGCCGCCTGCATGCCGTCCTCGCTGGCGGTGTCGCCGCAGCGGCGGTGACGGGCGGCGCAGAGCGCGGCGAGATTCGCCATCGAGCCGCCGCTCATCAGCAAGCCCGAGGCGGCGGGGTCACAGCCGAGCGCTTCCTTGAGCCAGTCGACCACCACCCTCTCGAGCTGCACCGGCGCGGGTGCCGAGCGCCACGCCGTGAGGTTGGCGCCAAGGGCCGAGGCGAGCAGGTCGGCCACCGCGCCCACCGCGGTGCCGGGCGAGGTGACATAGCCGAGCGCACGCGGATGCGCGTTCTGGCGGCTGTTCGGCACGATCACGTCGCGGAACACCGCGAACAACTCCTCGAAACCGCGGCCGGCCTGCGGCAGCGGTTCGCGCAGCAGGGCATCGAGAGCGCGCGCCGAGGTGCGCGGGTAGACGGCGGCAGCGCGGATGCCGTCGTGGTAACGCGCCATCCATTCGACGGCCAGGCCGCCGATAGCGCGGATTTCATCGGCGGTCGGATCGAGTGGCGAATCGCCCATGAGGGCGATGCTAGTACGCGTCTGCGCCTAGACGCGCGACTTGCGCTCCGTGAAGATGCGCAGCAGGCCGTTCACCGCCAGGTGCAGCAGGATGTAGACGACGAGCGCCGCGATGTAGGAAAACATCAGCTGCATGGAGCCGACCGACGGATCGCGGAACAGGCCGCGGAACGGCGCCAGCAGCGGCATGCTGAGCGCATCGATGAAGCGCTTGAAACCGCTCGACTCGCGCGCACCGAACAGCTCGAGGACGATCTCGACGCTGATGAGCCCGTAGGCGAGGTAGAACAGGTAGTCGATGACCTGCGAGGAACGGGTGACGCCGCGCGCCCGGCCCAGTTCGCGCTCGGTCTGCGCCACCTCGCTGGTCGCCTTGTGGCGCAGGTCGGCAGCCACCGAGCGGATCTCGGCCTGGTCGGCGGGGCTCCCCGCGGCATTCGATTCGCGCGCGATGCTCTGGTGGACGTCTCCCTCGAGCTTGCTCTTGATGCGCTCGTGCTGCGCGATCCGGCGGGCTTCGTCCTCGGCTACGGCAACCTTGTCAGGTTCCATTCATGCGCCTCCGTGCCCAGGTAGAGCAGCAATCGGCGTGCCGCCGCAATGCGCTGCGGAGAGGCCTTTAGCCGGTTTCGCGGGGCGTTCCAGGGTGTTTTCTACAAAGTGGGCCCCGGGAGGTTCGCGCGGCCTCTGGTATACTCGAGGAGCTATGAAGCCAGGTATTCACCCCGTTTACAACGCAGTCCCGGTCCATTGCGCCTGTGGCGCGACCTGGACGGCGCGCTCCACCAAGGGCCCGGAGATCCGTCTCGAGATCTGCTCCCAGTGCCATCCGTTCTTCACCGGCAAGCAGAAGCTCATCGACTCCGCCGGCCGCATCGAGCGGTTCAACCGCAAGTTCGGCAAGAAGGAAGTCAAGGCAGCAGACGCCCAGGCGTAGCCGCGCCACGCCCCGTTCCCGTGCAGGAGCATTCTCACGGGCACGGGGCGTTTCCTTTTTTGCGGGCGCAGGACTTTTTTCGAAAGGCGACGGGCAGTGGACGCGATCACGTTTCAGAAGCTGCGGGACATCGAGGCGCGGTTCGGGCAGGTCGAGGCATCCATGTCCGACCCGGCCGTGGTCCAGGACCAGTCCGCCTACCAGAAGCTGGCGCGCGAAGCCAAGGACCTGACGCCGATCGTCGAGCGCTACCGCGCCTACAAGGACGTGCTCGGCGAGAGCGCCAAGGTGGACGAGATGCTGCGCACCGAGACGGACGCCGAGCTGAAGGCGATGGCGCATGAGGAATTGCGCGCGTTGCAGCAGCGCCAGGCGGCGCTCGAGGCCGAGATCCCGCCGCTGCTCATCCCCAAGGATCCGAACGACGAGAAGAACGTCCTGCTCGAGATCCGCGCGGGCACCGGCGGCGACGAGGCTGCGTTGTTTGCCGGCGAGATGTTTCGCATGTACTCGCGCTACGCCGAGCGCCAGGGCTGGAAGGTGGACGTCATCTCTTCGAACAAGACCGGCCAGGGCGGCATCAAGGAAGTGATCGCCATGATCGAGGGCGACCGCGTCTACTCGAAGCTGCGCTACGAGAGCGGCGTGCACCGCGTGCAGCGCGTGCCGGTGACCGAGGGCTCGGGACGCATCCACACCTCGGCGATCACCGTCGCCATCCTGCCCGAGGCCGAGGACGTGGACGTCAAGATCGAGGCGAAAGACCTGCGCATCGACACCTTCTGTTCGTCGGGGCCCGGCGGCCAGAGCGTCAACACCACCTACTCGGCGGTGCGCATCACGCACATCCCGACCAACACCGTGGTCTCGTGCCAGGACGAGAAGAGCCAGATCAAGAACCGCGAGAAGGCGATGAAGGTGCTGCGCGCGCGCCTCTACGAGGTGGCGCTCGAGGAGCAGCAGAAGGCGATCGCCAGCGACCGCAAGAACCAGGTGGGCTCGGGCGACCGCAGTGAGAAGATCCGCACCTACAACTACCCGCAGAACCGCATCACCGACCACCGCATCGGCCTGACCGTGCACCAGCTCTCGGCAGTCCTCGACGGCGCGCTCGACGAAGTCCTCGGCGCGCTCTCCGCGCACTACCAGGCCGAGCGGCTCAAGAAGTCGACCGCGGCCTGAAGGCGCGCGGCCGCTGAGCGTGCGGGTCCGCGAGGCGCTTTCACGGGGCCGCGGGCAGTTGCAGGCGGCGGGCCTCGACGCAGCCGACTTCGAAGCGGAACTGCTGCTGCTGTTCGTCCGCGGGATGGAGCGTGCCGCGCTCCTGGCGCGTCTCGAAGAGCCACTGCCGCCGGCGGATCTCGAGCGCTTCCTGGCGCTCGTCGCGCGGCGCGCGGCGCACGAGCCGCCGCAATACCTCACCGGCCGCCAGGACTTCTGGAAGCACACGTTCGCGGTGACGCCCGCCGTGCTCATTCCCCGCCCCGAGACCGAACTGCTCGTCGAGCGCGCCTTGCGCCTGCTCGATGAAGGCGAAGCCCAAGGTGCAGGTGGCGCGGCGCGGCCGACGCTGATCGACGTCGGCACCGGCTCGGGATGCATCGCCATCAGCCTCGCGCTCGAAAAGCCGGCGGCGGTGCACGCGACGGACATCTCGCCCGCTGCTCTCGAAGTCGCGCGCGGCAACGCGGCGGCGCTCGGCGCGAACGTTGCGTTCCACGAAGGCGACCTGCTCGCGGGCGCTGGCTCCTGGGCGCCAGGCGCCGACCTCATCGTGAGCAACCCGCCCTATGTCGATCCCGCCGACCGAGCTTCGCTGATGCCCGAAGTGCGCGACCACGAGCCGTCCATGGCCTTGTTCCCGCCCGGCGACCCGCTGCACTTCTACCGGCGGCTGGCACAGGAGGCGGGCGCGGTGCTGCGGCCCGGCGGCGCCATAGCGGTCGAAGTCGGAGCCGGGCAGGCGGCAGCGGTGTCTCAACTGCTGGCAGCCAGTGGCTACGATCATCTCGCGTCGGACCACGATTTCCAGGGCATCGCGCGCGTCGTCCACGGCCGGCGCCGGTAGACTCGACCCGCTCATGGACAGGATCAGGGTCGTCGGCGGCCGGCCTCTGGAAGGCACCGTGCGGATCTCCGGCGCCAAGAACGCCTCGCTGCCCGACATGTGCGCCGCGCTCCTGAGCGCCGAGCCGGTGGTGCTCGCCAACGTGCCACCGGTGCGCGATGTCGCGACACTCGCGCGCCTGCTCGCAACCCTCGGCGTCGAGGCCGCGCTCGAAATCGGCGGCATCGTGCGCCTGCGCGCGGCGCGCCTCACGTCCACCGAAGCGCCCTACGACATGGTGAAGACCATGCGTGCCTCGGTGCTGGTGCTCGGTCCTCTCCTGGCGCGCATGGGAGTGGCGCGGGTCTCGCTACCGGGCGGCTGCGCCATCGGCGAGCGGCCGATCGACCTGCACCTCGCGGCACTGGCGCGCATGGGCGCGGTGGTGGACGTCCAGCACGGCTACGTCGAGGCACGCTGCGAGCGGCTGCAGGGCGCCGAGATCGCGTTCGACACGGTCACCGTCACCGGCACCGAGAACGTCATGATGGCGGCGACACTCGCGGCCGGCCGCACCCTCATCCGCAACGCCGCGTGTGAGCCGGAGATCGAGGACCTGGCGCGCCTGCTGAACGCCATGGGTGCCGCGGTCGCGGGCGCCGGCACCAGCACCATAACGATCGACGGCGTCGAGGAACTGGGCGGCGCCAGCCACCGCGTCATCCCCGACCGCATCGAGACCGGCACGCTGCTCGCCGCGTGCGCGGTGACCGGCGGCGACGTCGAGGTGCGCGACTGCGCGCCCGGCGACCTGCGCCCGGTGATCGAGAAGCTGCGCCAGGCGGGAGTGCGCATCGAAGAGGGCCCCGACAACCTGCGGGTGCGCGCGCCGCGCGAGCTGCACGCTTCGAACATCACCACCTTGCCGCACCCCGGCTTTCCCACCGACATGCAGGCGCAGTACATGGTGGTGATGACGCAGGCGCGCGGCGTCAGCGCCATCACCGAGTCGATCTTCGAGAACCGCTTCATGCACGTGGCCGAGCTGAAACGCATGGGCGCCGACATCCGCCTCGACGGCCGCACCGCGGTCGTCACCGGGCCGACGGCGCTCTCCGGCGCGCACGTGATGGCGACCGACCTGCGCGCCTCGGCGTCGCTGGTGATCGCCGGCCTCGCGGCCCGCGGCGAGACCATCGTCGAGCGCGTCTACCACCTCGACCGCGGCTACCACCGCATCGACGAGAAGCTGCGCGGCCTGGGCGCGGACATCGAACGGCTGACGTGACGTGAAGGGCGCCGGCGGCAAGGAGCGAAGCGCCGCGCGGCGCGAGCTGCTGCGCTTCTTCCGCGCCAGCAAGCGCGACCTGCCCTGGCGGCGCACCTCCGACCCGTACCGCATCTGGGTCAGCGAGGTGATGCTGCAGCAGACCACGGTGGCGGCGGCGGCGCCCTACTACGAGCGCTTTGTCGCGCGCTTCCCCACCGCCGCGTCGCTCGCGGCCGCCGCCGAGGACGAAGTGCTGGCGGTCTGGAGCGGTCTCGGCTATTACCACCGCGCACGCAACCTGCTGCGCGGCGCGCGCCACGTGCTGGCACGGCACGGCGGCGCCTTCCCGCGCGACCGCAGCGCCGCGCTGGCGGTTCCCGGGGTCGGCCTCTACACCGCGAACGCGGTGCTCTCGATCGCCTACGGCGAACCGCTCGCGGTGGTGGACGGCAACGTCAAGCGGGTGCTGGCGCGGGTGTTCGCGCTGCGCGGGGCAGCCGCGACGTCCGATGCCACGTACCACAACCTCGCGGCCGACCTGCTCGACGCGGAGGCGCCGGGAGACTGGAACCAGGCAATCATGGAACTGGGCGCAACGGTGTGCACGCCGCGCGCGCCGGCTTGCGGTGCCTGCCCATGGCGGGCGCGCTGCCAAGCGCTGGCCCTCGGCCTGCAGGACACGTTGCCGCTCACGGCGAAACGCAAGGCGCCGGTGGAGGTGACGGTGCAGGCGGCACTCGTCCGCCGCGGCGACAAGTTCCTGTTCGCACGGCGGCCCGAGGGTGCGCTCATGGGCCGCATGTGGGAGCTGCCGCAGACGCGCCTCGACCGTGCCGATGGCGCGCGCGGCCGCCCGGATCTTGCCGCCGAGGCGCTCGAGCGCTACGGGCTGGAGCTTGCCGTCGGCAGCCTGCGCACGACGGTCCGGCACGCGATCACCTTCAGGCGCATCCGGCTCGAAGGCTACGAAGCGACGCTGTTGCGGCCGGTGCGCGCTTCGAAAGACCTGCGCTTCCTCGACCTTGCGGAGCTGGGCTCGGTGCCGACCTCGTCCCTCTCGCGCAAGCTGCTGCGCGGCGCGCTGGCGCCGCAGCTGCCGCTGCCGCTTGGGGTGCTGTGAGCGGTGTACACTTCCGGCCGTGGCGTGCCTTTTCTGCGAGATCGTCGCCGAGCGGATACCCGCGAAGATCCTCTACCAGGATGACGACGTGGCGGCGTTCCTCGACATCAACCCGCAGGCGCCCCACCACGTGCTCTTCATTCCCAAACGGCACATCGAGAGCCTGCTGGAGGTGACGCCCGCCGACGATGCGCTCATCGGCTCGCTGGTGCGGCGCGCGCGCGACCTGGCCGGGCAGCTCGGCTTCGACGCGCGGGGCTTCCGCTGCGTCTTCAACACCGGCGACGACGCCGGCTACAGCGTGCACCACGTGCACCTGCACCTGCTCGGCGGGCGCGCGCTGTCCTGGCCGCCGGGCTAGGCGCAGGCGATGACCACCACACCGCCGGTTCCGCCGCAGCCGCCCGAACCGGAAGAACTCGCCGGCCGTTACCAGATCGTCAGCAAGCTGGGGGCCGGCGCCTTCGGCACGGTGCACAAGGCGAAGGACAAGATTCTCGGCCGCATGATCGCGGTCAAGACCATCCGCTTCGACGGCCTGGCCGCTTCCGGCGAGGGCCGCAACGAGCTGATGGCGCGCTTCCGGCGCGAGGCGCAGGTGTCGGCACAGCTGCGCCACCCGAACGTGGTCACGATCTACGACGTCGGCGAGGATGCGGGCGTCAGCTACATCGCCATGGAGTTCATCGACGGCGTCGGCCTCGACAAGGTCATCCAGGGGCACGGCGCGCTGCCGGTGGAGCGTGCGGCGTCGATCGCGGCGCAGGTGGCCGACGCCCTCGACTACGCGCACCGCCACGGCGTGGTGCACCGCGACATCAAGCCGGCGAACATCATGATCGAGGACGGCGACCGTGTGAAGGTCGCCGATTTCGGCATCGCCAAGTCGATGAACTCGGGCGAGAACCTCACCATGACCGGGGGCCTGCTGGGCACGCCGTCCTACATGAGCCCCGAGCAGGCGCGCGGCGGCGAGATCGACGGGCGCACCGACCTGTTCGCGCTCGGCTGCATCCTTTACGAGATGCTCGCCGGCCACAAGGCGTTCCGCGGCGACTCGGTGACCGCCCTCATCTTCAAGATCCTGAGCGAGCATCCCGAACCGCTGAGCAAGGTCGGCCCGCATCTGCCGCCCGCGATCATCGCGGCGGCCGAGAAGGCGATCGACAAGGATCCGGCGAAGCGCTACCAGACCGGCCGTGAATTCGCCGACGACCTGAAGCGCCTCACGCAGCCCGGCGTGACGCCGACGCTGCGCCAGCGGGAGCTGCCGACGGCGCCGGTGCGCAGCCTGGCCGGCACTGCCACCTCGCCGGCGTACACGCCGGCGACCATCATCTCGCCGGAGGCGCAGGCGCTGTCGGCCGCGGCGCCTACGGTACTCGGGGCGGCGCCGACGGTCGTCAGCAGCCCGCCGCCGCTGCCGCGCTCCGATGCCCCGCCGCAGCCCGTGCCCGTGCGCCGCGGCGGGGGTGCAATGCTGGTGGCCGGACTGGGCCTCGCCGCGCTGCTGGTGCTCGCGGTCATCGGCGCCGTCGCGTGGAAATTCATGAGCGGCCGCGGCGCCTCCACGACCACCACGGCGGAAGCAAGCCCGGTGCCCGACGCCGTGCCGTCAACCGCACAGGCTGCGCCGGCCGCGCACCCAACCGCAGCCGCAAGCGAAGCACCCGCGCCGCCATCAGCCGCACCGGGCGTCGCCAATGAGCCCGCCGCCGCTACGCAGCTGCAGCAGCCGCCTGTGCCCGCGGCCGCACCGAGCCGGGCGCCCGTGAGCGCCACCCGGCCGGCACCGCCGGCCGCGAACGTGAACGACCCGGCGCCGGCTCAAGCCCGCGCCCACACCGCCGAGCCCGAGCCGGACGGCGGCGACGATTTCACCGAGCTCGATCGCCAACCGGGCGACCTCGTCGACGGTTCGGAGGCCGGCCGGCGCGCAGCCGAGGCATACCGCTCGGGCAGCAGCGGCACCTACCGCACGCCGCTGCGCGCCAGGAACCCGATCCCGCAGGGGCTGCTTGCGCCCGAGGCCCGGGTCGCAGTCAACCTCTACAACCTGGCGATGCTGCAGGAGGAGTTCCGCCGCCGTGAGGGCCATTACGCGGCGCTGCCGGAACTGCTTGCTTCGCGCCGCCTGGGTCGCTGGATGCCGCGCGGCTACCGGCTCGACGCGCGCATCGGCGAGGAAGAGTTCGAGATCACGGCAGAGCCGCAGAGCCCCGGCCTGCGCGCGTTGTCGGTGGACGAAACCCGCCTCGTGCGCCTGCGCTAGCTGGCGCGAGGCCGCGCTCAGAACTTTTCCGGCCGCGCGCGCTCCAGGTAGACCGCTACTTCGCTGAACAGCTCCTCGGCCCTCTTCACGTCCGCGGCCGTGAAGTCCGGCCCGGCCGCGGCGCGGTTCTCGCCCTTGCGGCTGATCTGCGCCACGCCGATGGCGTTACCGTTGCTGATGATCGGCACCGACACCATCTTCTGGATCGGCAGCGGCCGCTCGCGGATGCGGATGCTCTCGAACAGCGCGAAGTGGCGCACCATCGGCACGTTGTTGTGCGCCTCGCCGGTGCGGCGGTGCAGCGTGGTCACGGCGATCGCGTCGCGGTTGGTGAGCGGGATCATCGCGACGTTCGTGAACTGCCGCGGCGCCACGAAGCGCAGCTGGCCGCCGTCAGCGCGCAGCATCATGATGGCAACCTCGTCGTTCTTCACGCCGAAGGCCTTGCTGGCGCGCTTCACGATCATCTCCGCGACGTCGAAGAAGAGCGCGTCGGGGTCGGTGCTGCCGCGCGCCTTCGTTATGGCTTCGAGGATCTCGATGAGGTCGTCCACTGGTGGCTTGCAGCGCTCGTCAGACCGCGGGCGAAGTGCGCTCGCGTTCCAGCTCGACGCGCACCTCCGCAAGTTCCGCGTCCACTTCCGCCATCAGCTCCTCGAGCCCGTCGCTGCCGGCGCGCGCCGCGCCCTCGACGTCGCCGGCGATGCGCGCCAGGCGCGTGAGTCCGAGCGGACCGCAGCTGCCCTTGAAGCCGTGGGCCAGCTGGCTGATGCGCACCGCGTCGTGGCGCGCGAGGGCGGCTTTCATTTCGGCGATCTTCTCATCCGCGGTCTCGAAAAACAGGTCGATCGTCTGCGCCAGGAAGCCGGGCGTGCCATGCGACTCGATCTCGCGCATGTAGACGATGGCCGCCGGGTCGACGCGCGGCTCGGGGCCGCGCACCGTGGGCCGCGGCTCGCCGTCGGAAAGCGCCGCGACGCTCGGCGGGCCGGTGAGCCGTTCGAGCGTCCTGCGCAGCAGCTCGAAATCGACCGGCTTGGAGATGTAGTCGTCCATGCCCGCCTCGAGGCAGCGTTCGCGGTCGCCCTTGAGGGCGCTCGCGGTGAGCGCCACGATCGGGATGCGCCGCGTCGTTTCCGCGGCGCGGATGCGGTGCGTGGCCTCGAAGCCGTCGACGCCCGGCATCTGGCAGTCCATGAGGATCGCGTCGAAGTGGTCGGCGCCCACCGCGAGGATCGCCTCGGCGCCGTTCTTCGCCACCTCGACCGAGTAGCCGAGGTCCTCGAGGAAGCGCACGGCGACGCGGCGATTGACCTCGTCGTCCTCGGCGATCAGGATGCGCGCCGTGTTCGGCCGCTGCGCCGGCCGGGGCGCCGGCACCTGCGGCGCCGCCTCGGGCTCCTGCGCGGGCGCGGTCGCGTCCGGCTGCTCGGCCTTGAAGAAGGGCACCGTGAACCAGAAGGTGCTGCCGCGATCGGGGGTGCTTTCGACCCCGACCTTGCCTTCCATCAGCTCGACCAGCCGCCGCGAGATGGCGAGGCCCAGGCCGGTGCCGCCGTGGCGCCGGCGCGCCGAGCCGTCCACCTGCGAGAACGACAGGAACAGCTTGCGCTGGCCCTCGGGCGAGATCCCAGGGCCGGAGTCGCGCACCTCGAAGCGCACCGTGACGCGGTCGGCTTCCTCGCGCTCGCGGTGCGCGCGCACCAGGATCTCGCCTTCGGCCGTGAACTTGACGGCGTTGTCGAGCAGGTTGCTCAGCACCTGGCGCACGCGCCCGGCGTCGCCTTGCACCAGCTCCGGCACGTCGTAGCGGATCAGGCAGCCGAGCGCCAGCTTCTTCTTGCGCGCCTTGTCCTGCAGCGTCGCCACCACCTCGTCGACCAGCGCGCGCACGTTGAACACCGAGGTGTCGATGTCGAGGCGCCCGGACTCGATCTTGGAGAAGTCGAGCACGTCGTTGACGATGCGCAGCAGCGCCGCGCCGGAGCGTTCGATGAGCTCGGCGTACTCGCGCTGTTCCTTGCCGAGCGGCGTGCGCAGCAGCAGGTGCGTGAGGCCGATGACCCCGTTCATCGGCGTGCGGATCTCGTGGCTCATGTTGGCCAGGAACTCGGCCTTCGACTGCGCGGCGTCGATCGCCGACTTGCGGCCGAGCACCAGGTCGTCGATGTCGTCGAAGGCGATGACCACGCCGTCGATGGCGCCGTCCGGGTCGCGCCACGGGTGGATGGCCCAGCGGCGGTACGAGACCCGGCCGTCGGCCGCCGTGAACTCCTCCTCGGGGCTCGACTGGCTCTCGCCGCGCAGCCCGAGCAGGATCTTCTCGCGCCACCAGTCCTTGTTGCTCGGCGCGACTTCGTCGTGCGAGCGGCCGACGACGCTTGCGCCGGGCTCGTGGCCCATGGCGACGGTCCAGCGGTCGCTGTGCGCGACCACGTTGAGGCTGCGGTTCAGCACCACCATCGGGATCGGCATCTGGCGGACGATCTCGAGCAGCTCCTGGCGGTCGCGCTCCCCCGCCTGCAGCGACTTGCGCTCCGCGCTGACGTCGCGGAACACCGCGACCCCGCCGCGCGGCTGGCCGGCGGCATCGAGAATCGGCCGGGCGCTCGAATTGAGCCAGAGCCCGCCGGGGCGCAGCGGGTTGCGCACGAAGATGATCTCGTCGTTCACCAGCTCGCCGCGCGCGGCGCGCACCACCGGCAGCTCATCGCGCGGAATGAGCGTCACCCCGTCCTCGCGGTAGGTGCCGAAGTGCTCGGCCCATTCCGAGGCGTCGCCGTCGTACTTGCCGAGGCCCATGATGCGCTCGCCCGCGCCGTTGAAGAACTGCATGGTGAGCTGCTCGTCCACCGACACCACGCCCTCCGCCATGCTGTCGAGGATCGAGCGCAGCGTCCCCGACTTGTGCTCGTGCGCCTGCTGCTGCAGCACCCGGTCGGTGACGTCGCGCAGCAGGCCGATGACGCCGACGATGCCGCCGTCGGGGTCGCGCAGCGGGTTCGCGTGCACGTCGATGTAGCGCGTGCCGGAGTCCTTGGTGATGCACTCGGTCTCGAGCTGCAGCGTCGGCAGCTTGCCGCCGATCAGCTCGGTGAGCGCCTGCGCGGTCTTCTCCTTGCGCTCGGCGGTGATGAAGCCGAGGAAGCTCTTGCCGATCGTTTCCTGAGGCTCGAAGCCGCTGATGCGCGTCCAGGCGGCGTTGGTGAACCGCACCCGCTGCTTGGTGTCGATCTCGAAGATCGCCTCGTACGAGGCGTCCACGTACAGCTTGTAGACGCGCTCCTGGTCGCGCAGCTCGCGCTCGCGCAGTTCGCGCTCGCGCAGCGACTCCATCTCGCTCTGGCCGCTCTCGAGCTTGCGGGTCAGCAGCCAGTTGCGGCGCAGCAGGAAGAAGCCCCAGACGACCGCCGCCAGCAGCAGTGCGATTGCGCTGTACTGGCCGAAGCGCCGCGCCGGCGTCGGCCCCGGCGCGTTCACCGGCGGTGGCACCACCGGCGGCGCCACCAGGTAACCCTCGACGAGGCGATCGAAGCGCCCCGACTCCTTGACCTTCTGCAGGGCCGGCACCACCCAGGAGAACTCCTTGCGGCGGCCGTTCGCGGTGGCGAGCCACAGGCCGAATGCCTTGAGCGGCGTCGAGGGCAGGATGCCGAGGCCGCGGCCGGCGGCACGGGCGCGGGTGGTGAGGCCGTCGCCGGCGATGGCCGTGATCTCGCCGTTCGCGAGCGAGGTGAGCGCGTCCTCGGTGGTGACCATCGGCACCAGCTGCGGCCGCTGCGCCTCGGGAAGGTTGCGCAGCATGTCGTAGGTCGGCGAGTTGCGCACCACCGCGATCGTCTCGGGGGCCAGCCCATCGCCGCTTTTCGGATAATCGGTGCGGCCTGGCGCAAACACCACCACCTGGTCGAGCGTCCACACCTGCACCAGGTAGTCGTAGCGCGCGGCGCGCGCGTCGGTATAGATGATGAAGGCAAGGTCGACGCCGCCCGTCTCGAGATCGGTCAGCCCGGTGCTGCCCGGACCCATGCGGAACTTCACGTCGCGCCGCGAGACAGCCGCCAACTCCTTGATCAGTTCGACGTTGAAGCCGGCGGGGTTGCCCGCGGCGTCGAGGTACTCAAAGGGGGCGAAGCGCGGATCGGCGCCGACCAGCACCGTCTTCGGCGGGGCTGCTTCGGCGGCTCCGGCCGTGGGAACCGCCGGGAGAAGGACGCCAAGAGCGAGCCACAGCGTGAGCTGAGGGCCACGCGACATGTTTTGGATGCTAACGCAATACGCTCCGGTTGAGGCTCCAGGCAGCCGCCAACGTGGCCGAAAACACGACGACGGCGAGCCCGATGGCG
This sequence comes from uncultured Acidobacteriota bacterium, assembly GCA_963720545.1. Lineage (GTDB taxonomy): Bacteria > Acidobacteriota > Vicinamibacteria > Fen-336 > Fen-336 > MFD01916-c6. The sequence continues at coordinate 800,632 of OY970399.1, forward strand.
GCTGGCAACGGCAATGAAGCGGCTCCCCACCAAGCGGCGAACGCGCAGGGGGCGGCAAGGACGAGCGCAATCGCCAGCGGCCGGAGGATGGGCACCGCGAAGCCACCGCGGCGGCAGGCCACGGCGTTCATCGCACAGCAGACGGTTTCGGCGCACAGGAACCCGAAAGCGGCGCCCCGCGGCCCGAAACGCGGCAACAATGCGGCGGCGAGGAGGGCCGCCACCGCCACACGCAGCGCCGTCAAGCGCGGCACCCACGAGGCATGGCCGGCGGCGATCAGGCACTGAAGGAGCAGGGCGTTCAGGAACAGCGGCACGACGGCAAGCCCGAGGAGCCGTAGCGCCGGCGCGGCGGGGGCGAAGCCGGTTCCCAGCAGGCGCAGCAGCTGCGGCGCCACGAGGAACAGGCCGGCCGCCGCGGGTGCCGCCAGCACGGCGACCGTCAGGACGGTGCGCCGGCGGGCGGAGTCGCCGCCATGGAGCGATTCGCGAGTCAAGGACGGCAGTGCTCCGGCGGCGATCGCGGTGGGCACCGAGAGGAGCGGCTCCACCAGCCGATGGGCGCCGGCGAAGAGACCCGCGTCCGCTGCGCCGCGAAAGAAAGGCAGCGCGAGGAGTTCGACCTTGGTGCTGAGCAGGGCCAGCGGGCCGTTGACACCCAGCGGCAGCGCGGCGCGCAGCACGCTGCGCACCCCGTGCGGCGCGACCGGCGGCGTGGGACCCGCGGTGCGCGACAGCAGCAGGAAACCGAGCGCCACCGCCGGCGCGGTGGCGGCGACGAACGCGGCGGCGACGACACCGAGCGTCGGGTTGCGGAGCGCGCAGACGACGCCGACGAGCCCGAACAGGCGCAGAGCGAAGAGCAGCACGCCCTCCTGCACCGGCTCACCGCGCGCGCGCAGCGCGACGCCGAGGAATTCGGTCCAGTTGGCGAGCAGGAAGTAGACGAACAGCAGCCCGAGCACGGGCAGGAACGCCATCAGCAGGACCGCCGCGACGAGGCACACGGCGAACAGCACGGAGCGCGCGCGCAGGAAGTCGCCGAGTGCGAATTGCCGGGCGACGAGAGCCCGGGCGGTCAGCGCCTGCAGGCCGAGGTCGGAGGCTTCCGCCAGGATCGAGGCGATGACGAACATCCAGACGAAGGAGCCGAAGTCGGCAAGCGACAGCCGCCGCGCCAGGAGGATGGTGCCGACAAACGACAGGCCGCGGCTCAGGACCTCGGCCGCGAGCCGCACGAAGCTGCCAAACGTTGCCGCGCGCTCGGCCTCGCCGGCTGCCACTGGCGCCGCCGCGCCACTCATAGGTGCTTCATTTGTAGGGGTTTGCAGCCGCGTGTTAGCATTTTCACTTCGCGCCGCAACGATACCTCAAGGCCCACGGCTACCTTCAATTTCAACGAACGCATGAACCAGGTCACCGACCTTCGCGCGTCGCTCAACCTGCCGCGCACCGACTTTCCCATGAAGGCCAACCTTCCCGAGGCGGAGCCGCGCCGGCTCGAGCGCTGGCGGGCCATGGGGCTGAACGAAAAGATCCGTGAGGCGCGCCGCGGCTGCGAAACCTTCATCCTGCACGACGGTCCGCCGTACGCGAACGGCCACCTCCACATCGGTCACGTCGTCAACAAGGTGCTGAAGGACCTCATGGTCCGCAGCCGCTCGATGGCCGGCTTCAACGCGCCCTACATCCCGGGCTGGGACTGCCACGGCCTGCCGATCGAGATCCAGGTGGACAAGGACCTCGGCGCGAAGAAGCACGCCATGTCGCCCGTCGCGTTCCGCAAGGCGTGCCGCGAGTATGCGGACAAGTTCGTCAACATCCAGCGCGACGAGTTCATGCGGCTCGGCGTCGGCGGTGAATGGGACCGGCCCTACAAGACGATGGACCCCGAGTATCAGGGCGACATCGTGCGCGAGCTCGCCACCTTCATCGACCGCGGCCTCGTCTACCGCGCGAGGAAGTCGGTGCACTGGTGCATCACCGACCGGACGGCGCTTGCCGAGGCGGAAGTCGAGTACGACGAGAACCACCAGAGCCCCACCGTCGACGTCGCCTTTGCGCTGCGGCCCGAGGACGCGGCGAAGCTTGCGGTCGCGCTTCCCCGCCCTTGCCGGCAAGGACGTGAGCGCCGTCATCTGGACGACGACGCCATGGACCCTGCCCGCGAACCGCGCGGTCGCCTTCCATCCCGACTACGAGTACGGCTTCTATCCCGTGACGGGCACGAACCGCGTGCTGGTCGTCGCCCGCGCGCTGCGCGAGGCGACCGCGGCGCGGCTGGCGAAAGACGCTGCACGGCCGAGCGTTCTGGCCGTGGAGCCGCTGGCGCTCGCGAGCGGCGCGAGCCTCGAGGGGCTGCGCTTCCGCCATCCGTGGCTCGACCAGGATTCGCCCGCCGTGCTCGCCGGCTACGTCACCGCGGAGGCGGGCACCGGAGTGGTGCACACGGCACCCGGCCACGGCGCCGACGACTACATCACCGGCGTCAAGTACGGCCTCGAGATCTATTGCCCGGTGGACGAGTCGGGGCGCTTCCTTCCCGAAGTCGAGCACTTCGCCGGGCAGCGCGTGTTCGACGCCAACCCCGTCATCGTCGCCTTCCTCGGCGAGCGCGGCGCGCTGCTCGCGCACGACCAGCTGCGCCACTCGTACCCGGTGTGCTGGCGCTGCAAGCGGCCGATCATCTTCCGGGCCACCGAACAGTGGTTCATCGGCATGGACCGCGGCGGCTTCCGTGAGCAGGCGCTCGCCGCGATCGACAAGGTCGAGTGGTATCCGGCGTGGGGCCGGGAGCGCATGCACAACATGATCGCGAGCCGCCCCGACTGGTGCATCTCGCGGCAGCGGCTGTGGGGCGTGCCGATCCCGGCGTTCTATTGCAACAATTGCAGCGCGGTGCTGCTGAGCGGCGACACCGCGCGCGCGGTGGCCGACATCTTCGCGAAGGAAACCGCCGATGCCTGGTGGTTGCGCGAGGCCGCCGACCTGGTGCCCGCCGGCACCAGGTGCACGGCATGCGGCGGCAGCGAGTTCACGAAGGAGCACGACATCCTCGACGTCTGGTTCGATTCCGGCTCTTCGCAGGCGGCGGTGCTGGCGCGGCGCAGCGAACTGCGCTGGCCCGCCGACATGTACCTCGAGGGCAGCGACCAGCACCGCGGCTACTTTCACTCGTCGCTGCTCATCGGCGTCGGCACGCGCGGGCAGGCGCCGTTCGGCGCGGTGGTGACGCACGGCTTCGCGGTGGACAGCGAAGGCCGCAAGATGTCGAAGAGCCTCGGCAACGTCGTCGATCCGCTGAAGACCCTGAAACAGTACGGCGCCGAGATCCTGCGCCTCTGGGTCACGATGGTCGACTACCGCGAGGACATGCGCATCTCGGACGAGATGGTGGCGCGCGCCGCGGAGGCGTATCGCAAGATGCGCAACACCTGCCGCTACCTGCTCTCGAACCTCGACGGCTTCGACGCGGCACAGGACGCGGCGCCGGAGGCGAAGCTCGAGGAGATAGACGCCTACGCGCTGGCGCGCTTTCGCCAGGTGGCAGCGCGGGTGCGCGCCGGCTACGACACGTACGAGCTGCACGTCGTCTACCATGAGCTGCTGAAGTACTGCGCCTCGGACCTCTCGTCCTTCTATCTCGACGTGCTGAAGGACCGGCTCTACTGCGAACCCGCGCAGAGCCCGCAGCGGCGCTCCGCCCAGACGGTGCTGCACACCGTGGTCGACGGCATGGCGCGCCTGCTGGCACCGATCCTGCCGTTCACGGCCGACGAGATCTACTGCGCGATGGCTGGCCGCGCCGACGCGTCGGTGCACGCCGCGCTCTTCCCGGCCACCACCGCTCCCGATGAACGGCTCATCGCGCGCTGGCAGCCGCTGCTCGAAGTGCGCGCGGCGGTCACCAAGGCGCTCGAGGAAGCGCGGGCGGCCAAGGACATCGCCTCGAGCCAGGAGGCACGGGTCGAGATCGCGGCACCCGCGGCGGTCGTCGCGCGGCTCGCCGAGTACCAGGGCGGCGACATCTCGTTCCCCGGCCGGCTGGCGAGCCTGTTCATGGTGAGCTCGGTGCGCGTTTCAGAAGGCCCCGCGACCGCGGTGCGCGTGCTGCGCGCCGCAGGCTCGAAGTGCGAGCGCTGCTGGAACTATTCGACCAAAGTGGGCGCCGCGGCGGCGCATCCATCGGTGTGCGAGCGCTGCGCCGCGGTGCTCGCCTCATGATCGCCGCGCGCCGCGGTTACTGGCTCATCGCGCTCCTGGTCGTGTGCCTCGACCAGCTGACCAAGTGGCTGGTGGAGCGCACCCTGCCGCTGCACCACGACCGGCCCATCATCGGCGGCTTCCTGAGCCTGCAGTACGTGCGCAACGAGGGCGCCGCGTTCGGCATACTGTCGAACGCCGACCTGCCTTTCCAGGGAGTGCTGCTGTCGATCGTGGCGGCGGTCGCACTCGGCGCCATCGTCGTCTATGCCCTGCGCCTCAACCCGGCGCACAAGCTGGCGCAGCTGGCGCTGGCGCTGGTGATGGGCGGCGCGGTCGGCAACCTGCTCGACCGCGCGCGCTTCGGCTACGTCATCGACTTCGTCCTCGTCTATTGGCGCGAGCATCGCTGGCCCAACTTCAACGTCGCCGACTCCGCCATCAGCATCGGCATCTGCCTGCTGGTGCTCGACATCATCCGCTCGCCGGAAGCGAAGCGCGAAACCGACCTGGGCGCGACGGCGCCGCGCGGTTAAGGAAAGGACGCGCATGTTCCCGAAGATCGCGACGCTTGGCCCGTTCACACTGCACACCTACGGCCTGCTGCTGGCGGTTGCCTTCCTGGTGGCGCTCTGGGTGGTCGCGCGCGAGGCGCGCCGCACCGGCCTCGACCCCGCGCGCATCACCGACCTGTCGATCTACGTGCTGCTCGCGGGCCTGGTGGGCGCGCGAGTGCTGCTGGTGGCCGTCGACTGGAGCCGCATCGACTGGAACTGGCGCGACCTCCTCAACCTGCTGCAAAGCGGCGGCGTCTTCTACGGCGGCCTGCTGGGCGCGCTGCCGGTCGCGTGGTGGTATGTCCGCCGCCACCGCCTGCCGGGCTGGGCCACCGCGGACGTGCTGATCCCCGGCGTCGCCATCGGCCAGTCGATCGGCCGCCTCGGCTGCCTGTGCGCGGGCTGTTGTTACGGGCGGCCCACCGACGTGCCGTGGGCGATCACGTTCCGCAACGTCACCGCCAACCGCGAGATCGGCACGCCGCTCGACGTGCCCATCCACCCAACGCAGATCTACGAGTCGCTCGCGACGCTGGGCATCTTCTTCGTCCTGCTGGCGGTCGCGCGCCGCAAGAAGTTCGACGGCCAGGTCCTGCTCACCTATCTGGCACTCTACGCGGTGGCGCGCTTCGTCATCGAGATCTACCGCGGCGATGCCGCCCGCGGCACGGTCTTCTCCGGACTGATGAGCACGTCGCAGCTCATCGCCGTCGTGATGTTCTTCGCCGCCCTCGTCCTGCTGCCGGTCCTGGCGAAGAAGGGCCGCGTTGGTACCCGCACCGCCTGAGCGGCTGACTATCGGCGCGGACGCCGACGGGCTGCGCTTCGACGTCGCGCTCGCGCGCCTGTTTCCGCAGCTCAGCCGTTCGCGGCTGCGCGCATTGATCGACTCGGGCGACGCGCGGGTGGACGGCGCCATGCTGCGCGCGTCGGCCAAGGTGCGCGCCGGCCAGGAGCTGAGCGTCGCGATCCCGCCGCTGCAGCCGGCCGATCCGGCGGCCGAAGACCTGCCGCTCGGCATCGTGTACGAGGACGAAGACCTGCTGGTGCTCGACAAGCCCGCCGGGCTCGTCGTCCATCCGGGCGCCGGGCGCAGCACCGGCACGCTCGTTAACGCGCTGTTGCACCACGTCAAGGACCTGTCCGGCATCGGCGGTGTCGCTCGTCCCGGCATCGTGCACCGGCTCGACTCGGGCACCTCCGGCCTCATCGTGGTGGCCAAGAACGACACAGCCCACCGCAGCCTCGCTGCGCAGTTCGAGGCGCGCACGGTCGCGAAGGAGTACCTCTCGGTGGTCCACGGCCGTCCCGAGCGCGACCGCGGCACGATCGATGCGCCGATCGCCCGCGACCCGCGCCATCGCCAGAAGATGTCGGTGGCGCGCACCGGCGGCCGGGCAGCGCGGTCGTCCTACGTGGTGAAGCGGGCGCTCGACGGCGCCAGCCTGGTGAGCGTCGCGATCCACACCGGCCGGACTCACCAGATCCGCGTTCACATGGCCCACCTGGGGTGCCCGGTGGTCGGCGACCGCACGTACGGCGGGGCGCGCGAACCCGCCTCGCGCAGCCCGGCGGCCCGCGACCTCATCCGCACCTTCCCTCGCCCCGCCCTGCACGCGGCCCGGCTCGAGTTCGCGCACCCGCGCACGGGGGCGCGCGCGAGCTTCGAAAGCCCTCTCCCCGGGGACATGCAAAGGCTTGTCGAGGGGCTCGGAACCTTGAAGTAGCATCGATTCACTCCATGGCGACGCGGAAACTCAGCGGCAGGCGCGTCTTTTCGGGCAGCGTCCTCGATCTGGACGTCGACCAGGTGGAAGAGCCGGGCGGCGTGCGCGCGGCGCGCGAAGTGGTGCGGCACCGCGGCTCGGTCGCGGCGCTGCCGGTGCACGACGACGGCCGCATCGTGCTGGTGCGCCAGTACCGTTATCCGGTCGACGAGAGCGTCTGGGAACTGCCGGCCGGCCGGCGCGAGCCGGGTGAGACCGCGGCGGCGGGTGCGCTGCGCGAACTGGAGGAGGAGGCGGGACTCGCCGGCGCCCAGGCCGAGGAGCTGTCCTTCTTCTATACGACGCCCGGATTCTGCGACGAGAGCATGACCATCTTTCGCGTCACCGGCCTCACCGCGGTCACGGCGCGCCCGGAAGCCGACGAACGCATCGAAATCGGCACGTTCACCCTGGCGCAGGCGCGCGCCATGATCGCAACCGGCGAGATTCGCGAAGGCAAGACGCTCGTGGCACTGCTGCTCGAAAGCCTGCGGGACTAGGCGGCGATGCCCAGTCGCTTCTGGCGGATCACGCGGCGCACGTTCATCGGCCTGGTGCTGGTGGTGCTCGTGGTGTTCGTGGTGGCCGCGCTCGGCCTCTTCCCGGAGGAGCCGCTGCGCCGCGTGGTCGAGTCGTCGCTGCGCCGGACATTCGGCCCGAACACATCGGTCGCGCGGGTGCACGTGTTCCCCGCGGGCCTGCGCGGCGAGGTCGAGGGCCTGGTGGTGGACACGCCGGCGTATCGTCTCGAGATCCCGCGACTCGCGGCGGCGATTCGTCCCGGCACGCTTTTCGGCGGCGCGGTGCGCCTGCGCTACCTGCGCGTGCAGCAGCCGGAGCTGCGCATCAAGACGCCCAACCCGAACGCGCCGAAGACGGCTGCGGCCGACCTGCCGGCCCTCGTCCTTGCGGACGTCCAGGTGGACGATGGCCGCCTCGTCGTCGAGATGGGCGCGCGCGGCACCATCGAGAGCCGCGGCGTGCGCGCGCGCGGTGCAGTCGGCGAGGGCATCCTTGCGCTCGAGCTGCCGCAAAACACCTGGACCCGGGAAAAGGACCAGGCGCTCGAGCTCGGCCGGATGGCGGCGCGCCTCGCCCTCGACCCGATGCTGGTTGGAAAGCTGGAGGCGCTCGACTATGCGAAAGGCGCATCGCAGGTCGCGGTCAAGGGCGCGCTCGGACGCCTCACCGAGCCGCGGCCAGACCTGGGCTTCACCGGCGCGTTGAACCTTGGCGACTTCGCCGCGCTGGCAGCGACACCCGGCTTGCGCGGCGACGTGGCTCTCACGGGCAAGGCCGCCGGTCGGCTGGATGCGCTCGCCGTATCGGTCGTCGCTACGGGACGCGGCGTCGGTGTCCCGGACGTCGCAGTCGATGTCGACGACGCGCGGCTCGAGTACGCGGGCACTCGTGCCACGGCCGACATCAACGTGCGCGCCTTCGCCGGCCGGATCAAGGCGAACGGCTCGCTCGACACTGCCGGCGGGCGCACCGACGGCCGCGCCACGGTCGCGGGCATTGCCTTCGAGGCGCTGCCAAAATCGGCCGCGCTGCCGCCCGAGCTGCACGGGAGGCTCTCCGGCGACCTGACGTGGAACGGCGACCGCAACGGCCGCGTCGCGGTGACATCGCACCTGCGCACCGAGGCGCAGTACCAGCAGCCGCTCACCGCGAACGCGGAACTGAGCGGCAGCGTGTTCCCGAAGGAAGAGCGCCTCGACCTGCGCTTCACCACCACTGCGGAAACCCAGGGCACTGGCGCCCTGCGCTCCGGCGTGGTGCAGGCCGAGGGCACGGCGCGCGGGCCCTGGCCGCCGACGATCGAAGGCGCCGCGAAGATCGTGGTTTCGGCGGCCATCGGCGGTGCCGCGGCGACCGAGCCGCTCGAGGCGGAGACCACCTTCCGCGCTGCGGCCGCGGAGACCTCGCTGAAGGCAAAGGGCACCTTTCTCGGCGGCACTTTCGAGGCCGGCGGTCGCCTCGCCAAGGACCGCATCGAGGACGCGACGCTTTCCGCTGTCGCGATCGAGCTGCACCGTATCGACCCGCGCGCGGCCGGCAGCGCAAGCCTCAAGGTCGCAGCTGCCGGCAAGGCCGCGGCCCCCGACGTGGACGCTTCGTTCGCGACCGCCGGGCTCGCCGTCAACGGCATCATGCTCGACACGGCGAGCGTCACGCTCAAGGGCCCGCTGTCTGGCGCTTCGTGGACCGCGGCCGTGCCGGCGCTGAACCTCACCGGCAGCGGCCGATTCGCGAACGGCCAGGGCGGCTCCCTCAACGGCACGCTCACGGCCGAGCAGACCGACCTCGCTCTTTTCGCGCCGCTCGTGCCTCGCGTTTCCGGGCTCGCGGGCACCCTGAGCGCCACCGCCGACCTGAATGTGCCGCTGGGCGAGGGCGCCGCGCAGCGGGCCGTGGTCAGTGCGCGTGTCACCCAACTCGAGGCCCGCACCGCGAGCCTGGGGCCGGCGCAGGCCGAGCCCTTCGGCATCCGCTACGGCGGCGGCCAGGTGGCGGTGACCGGCTTCCACGGGACGGCCCCGGGGCTCGTGGCGACGCTCGACGGCACCTACGGCCTCGACGCCGGTCGTGCCGTTGCGGGCAGGGCTCGCCTGCAGGTGGATTTGTCGAAGGTCTCCGAAAGGCTGCAGAACGCCGCCGGCAATGTCGATGCCAGTTTCGAGTTCAGCGGCAACGAAACCCGCCCCGTGGTCACCGGCGCCATCAACCTCGCCGGCATCGCCGTGGACCAGCCGGGCAAGCCGACGGTTCGCGTTGCCGACGGCGTCATCCGCATCGCCGGCAACGCTGCCGTCGTCGACAACCTGAAAGCCGAGACGGACGGCGGCGCCGTGGTGGTCACCGGACGCGTACCGGTGCCGGCGCTGGTGCGCAGCTGGCGCGCCGATCCGCTGCGCGTCCAGGGCAGCGAAGCGGCCGACCTGACCGTCTCCTGGAACGGCTTCGACGCCGGCGCGCTCCTCGCCCGCATGCGGCCGACTTCCGAAGAACGCCTGACCGCGCAGCTCACCGGCAGCCTCAAGCTATCGGGCGGCCTCGCAAGCCCCGACGAGGTCGAGGCGCTGCTCGCATCGCAACCAGCCGAGATCGCCGTGGGCGAAACCACCGGCCGCCTCGAGGGCTTCGAGGTGAAGGCGACTCGCGGCCTCGTGAGCACCGCGGGCATCGAGATCGGCACCGCCGGCGCCAGCTTCAGGGTCGCGGGCAGCGCCACGCTCCAGGACCGCAGGCTCGACCTCACCGGCAAGGGCAAGGTGGACCTGCGGGTGCTGTCGCCGCTTCTCGCCTCCGCGGCTCTTTCGGGCACCGCCACCGTGGACGCCGCGGTCAAGGGCACCGCGGCAGCACCCGATGCGCGCGGCAGCGTCACAATCAGCGGCGCCACCGCGCGGCTGCGCATGATGACCCAGTCGTTCACCGGCATCGAAGCGAACGCGGTGCTGGAAGGCAACCAGGTGCGGGTCGACAAGGCGACGGCGGTGCTCGGCGGCGGCAACATCAACGCTTCCGGCACCGTGGCTCTCGCAGGCCGCGGCTTCGGCACCGTGGACATGACGATCACCGGCAAGGAGATCGCCCTGCGCTATCCGGAAGGCCTGCGCAGCCGCATCCAGGCCGACCTCAAGCTCACCGGCACCCCGGGCCAGATGCTGCTCTCGGGCGACGTGCGCGCCTCGCGCGCCCTCTACGACCGCGACTTCCAGACGACCTCGTTCCTCGCCTCGGTGCCGGTCGAGGACTCGCCGGCGCTGCGCCGCATTGCCCTCAACATCAACGTCATTGCGCGCTCGCCGCTGCGCATCCGCAACGACACGGCGCGCCTCGAGGCCACCGGCCGGCTCAACATCCGCGGCGACCTGCAGTCGCCGAGCCCGTTCGGCCGCTTCGAGGTGGTGACGCCGGGCGGCGAATTGTACCTGCTCGGCGGCCGCTATACCGTGAACCGGGGCACAATCGTCTACAACGGCACCTTCGATCCGCTGCTCGACATCGAGATCCAGCGGCGCGTGCGCATCCGTCCCAGCGACACCAGCCAGCCCACCGGCGACTACACCGCGATCATTGCCGCCAACGGCACTGTCAACGACATCAGCCGCGAGGTGTTCCAGATGGCGCTCGGCGGCGGCTCGGCGGCCGCCGAACCGCAGACGCTGCGCTTCACGGCGGAGGGCCCGGGCGACGTCGACCCGGTCGACGTCGGCTACGTGGCGCTCACCGGCCGGCGGCGCAACGACATCCGCGGCGTCGGCATCGCCGGCGAGCAGACGCAGAACCTGCTGGCGGGGCGCCTGGCCCGCTCGATCACCAAGGGCCTGCCGTTCGAAAACGTCACCATCCAGCCCGAGCGCGTGTCGCGCGAGACCGACACCCCGGAAACCCGCTGGACCTTCGGCGCGGGGCTTGCCGCCGGCGTCGACCTGACGTACGCGGTGAGCCTCGCGAACTCCGAAGACCGCCTGATCCAGCTCGACGGCCGCCCGTTCCGCAACTTCACCGCCACCGCCAAGCGCGAGTACGACATCGACCGCAAGGAGACGATCGCGACCGGCGGCGTCGGCCAGCGCTTCGAGTTCGCGCGGCCGCCGGCGCGGCAGCGCCTGCGCGCCGACGGCACGCCGCAGCCGCGCACGCGGCAGCGCCGCCAGGAAAAGGTGGAGATCGCCGAAGTAAGGGTGACAGGCATCGACGATGCGGGTCTGCAGCAGGAGGCGCGCGGCGTCCTCAAGACCAAGGTCGGCAAGTCGGTCGACATCTGGACGGTGCAGGACGACGGCGACCGCATCCGCGAGCGCTTCCTCGACAAGGGCTACCTCGACGTCGAGGTGGGCGCCGACATCGAGGACACTGCCGCGGTCTTCAACGTCCGCCCCGGCCGGCCGTACGTGGCGCGCATCAGCGGCATGAACAAGCCGCCCGCCCTCACGGCCGAAATGCACAAGGCGCTGTATGAGGAAGAGGCCCTCGACAAGGGCCGCGACCGCATCCTTGCCGACCTGTTCGAGCGCGGCTTCTTCCGCGCCAAGGTCAAGACCTCCGCGGTGGACGAAGGCGCGTCGCGGGTGCTGCTTTTCCAGGTCGAGCCGGGCCCCGCGCTGAAGCTCGGCAAGGTGACGTTCCCGGGTGCCACCGCTGTTTCCGAGAAATCGCTGCTGGCCGCGGCCGGCGGAGCCGGGAGGCTCATCAGCGACCCGGGCGAAGCGCGCACGGACATCCGCAAGGAGTACGCGGAGCATCACTATCTCGAAGCGCAGGTGGAGGCGCCGAAGGTCACGGAGTCGGGCGGCGTCATCGACATCGAGGTGAAGGTGCAGGAAGGTCAGCAGGCGACGGTCGCCGTCGTGATTTTCGAAGGCGCCTCGCGCCCGGAGTCGGAGCTCCTGGCGCTGTCCAAGCTGCGCGCCGGGGTGCCGTACGACGAGGTCGAGGCACTCGCTTCGGTGGACGCGATCCGCAACGACTACTACCGCAAGGGCTGGGCCGCGGCGCGCGTCTACGCGACCCACGAAGACCGCGCCGAGGGCATCGTCTTCACCTACCACGTCACCGAGGGGAAGCGGCTCACCATCGGCCGCATCGAGATCGTCGGCCTCAACCGCGTCAACGAATCGTTCGTACGCAGCAACATCAAGCTGCGCGCCGGCGAGCCGCTCGACCCGATCAAGGTCGGCGAGATGGAGCGGCGCCTGCTGCAGCTCACCGTGTTCTCGCGCGTCAGCTCGACCCACACCGACGACGACCCGGCGACCATCACCGTGGACGTGCAGGAGCGCGCGCGCTACGCCGCGAGCTACGAGCTGCGCTACAACACCCCGGAGAAGCTGGCGCCGATCGTCGACGGCGAGGTGCGCAACCTGTTCGGCCGCGGCCTCAGCGTCGGTGCCCGCTACCGGCGCAGCAGCGTCATCGACCAGTGGCGCGGCTCGCTGTTCATACCGTCGTTCCTGTGGCGCGGTGACCTCTACACCTCCGTGTTTCGCGAGAAGGAGGTGAACTTCGGCTCCGCCGGCGTCGACTGCAACGTCGAGCCGACGCCGGACGTCTGCGGCGTTACGCAGCTGGAACGCGGCTTCCAGCTGCAGGAATCGGTGCAGCTCGGCCAGCGCAACACCATCCTGTTCGGCTACCGGATGGAGCGCGCGGTGATCACCTCGCCGGTGCTGATCGAGCCGAGCACGCAGAACACGGCGGCCCTCACGCTCTCGGGCATCCGCGACACCCGCGACGACGTGCTCGACGCCCGCCACGGCAAGTTCACGTCACTCAACCTGACGCTGGCGCCGGCGCTGCTCGGCTCGGACCAGAACTTCATGAAGGGCCTGGCGCAGGTGTTCTGGAGCATTCCCGCCGGCCGGAAGGCAACCTGGGCGCAGGGTTACCGGCTGGGTCTCGCGCACGTCTTCAGCGCCGACAGCCTGATTTCGACCCAGGGCTTCACCGCCGGCGGCGGCAACACCATCCGCGGGCTCGCGACCGATGCCCTGCAGGGCACGCCGGACAACCCGTTCATCGGCGCCCAGGGGCTGCTGGTCATCAACCAGGAGCTGCGGGTGCGCACCGATTCGGGTTTTGGGGCGGTTGTCTTTTACGATACCGGCCAGGTGTTCGAGCGGGTGCGGAAGATCGACCTCGACCTGCGGCACTCGGTGGGCGTCGGGCTGCGCTATTCCTCGCCTTTCGGCCTGCTGCGCGTGGACGTGGCGACTCTGCTCAACCGCCGCCGCAATCCGCTCGACGGCGCCTTCATCGACAAGAAATTCCAGTTCTGGTTCAGCCTGGGGCAGGCCTTCTAGATTCAATGACGACAAACTTCGACGCGGTAGTCGTGGGTGCGGGTGTGTTCGGCGCGTGGACGGCGTACGAGCTGCAGCGCGCCGGTCGGAAAGTGGCGCTCGTGGACCAGTACGGGCCGTCCAGCGCCCGTTCCAGCTCGGGCGACGAGAGCCGCATCATCCGCATGGGCTACGGACCCGACGAGGTGTACACGCGCTTCTCGATGCGCTCGCTCGAGATGTGGAAGGGGCTGTTCAAGGCCGGCGGCCACCAGCTGTTCCACGAAACCGGCGTCTTGTGGATGGGCCGCAACCACGACATCCGCTTCGACGCCTCGGTCGAGACGCTCGCGAGGGTGGGCGTGCCGCATGAGCTCATCGAGCGTGCCGAACTCGAGCGGCGCTACCCGCAGATCGAGCTCGGCGACATCGTCGCGGCGGTGCTCGAGCCGCAGAGCGGCGCCCTCATGGCGCGGCGCGCGGTGGCGGCGGTGGCGCAGGCCTTCGTCGCCGCGGGCGGCACGCTGCTGAACGAAGCGGCGGCGCCGCCGCCCGAGAAGGGCCGGCTCGACGCGCTTTCGCTGCGCTCCGGCGGCCGCCTCAGTGCCGGCACGTTCATGTTCGCCTGCGGCTCGTGGCTGCCAAAGGTGCTACCCGAGGCGATGTCGAGCCGCATCTTCCCGACGCGCCAGGAGGTCTTCTACCTCGGCCCGCCGCCTGGCGACGCGCGCTTCGCGCCGCCACGGATGCCGACGTGGCTCGACCAGGGATCGCTGTTCTACGGCATCCCCGACCTCGAGACCCGCGGCTTCAAGGTGGCGTCGGACCTGCACGGCATCCGCGTCGACCCCGACACCCAGGAGCGGGTCGCGTCGCAGGACGGGATCGCGCGCATGCGGGCGTTCGTCGCCGAGCGCTTCCCCGCTCTCGCCTCGGCGCCGGTGGTCGAGAGCCGCGTGTGCCAGTACGAGAACAGCTGGAACGGCGACTTCGTGATCGACCGCCACCCGGCGAGCGACAACGTCTTTATCGCCGGCGGCGGCTCCGGCCACGGCTTCAAGCACGGGCCCGCGGTTGGCGAATACGCGGCGACGTTGATGCTCGGCACGCTGGCGCGTGCCGAGCCGCGCTTTGCCTGGTCGGCGACCCGTACCGAGCAGCTGCGCGCCGTCTACTGAAGCGCTGACGGCGCCTAGTGCAGGGTCGAGAGGATCGCGCGCAACGTGGTCGCTTCGGGAGCGGTCGGGGCGAGCGTCAGGAACTTCTGGTAATCGGCGGCCATGTTCGCGGGCTGCTTCTTGCCGTCGTAGGCCTGGCCGCGCCAGAAGAAGGCGTAGGCCTGGTCGCCTTTTGCGGTGATCGCCGCGGTCATGGCGGTGATGGCGTCGTCGTACTTCTTCAGGCCGACGAGCGCATTGCCCAGCGACGCCACCGCCACCGGGTGCGTCGGCGCCGCGGTGACGGCAGCGCGCGCCGGAGCCTCGGCTTCGGCGTACTTCTTCTGCTTGACCAGGCTGCCGGCGAGGTAGGCGCTCGCCTCGGTGCCCTTGGCCGTGCGCAGCGTCGCTTCGGCGCCGGCGAAGTTGCCGGCCTTGAACTGCGCGATGCCGGCCGCGACCGGGTCGGCGGCGGGTGCCTGGGCGAGCGGCGCGGACGACGCGCCGGCACAGGTGAGGAACACGCCCGAGGCGGCGACCAGCGCGGCGGCAAGGGCTGAGCTGCGGATGATTGCGTTCATTTTCTCTCCTCCAGCAACACGATATGACGGACGTTCGACCACGGCACCATGATGCGGCTCGTGACTTCCTGCACGTCACCGCCCTCGGTGACGATGCGCCGTACTTCGAAAACGATGCCGATCGGGTCCGACTCCAGCACGGTGGGGCTGGTGAAGAGCGCATCGCGGGTGGCGATTTCCTTCACCGTCGTGCCCGCCGCCAGTCCGGCCGCCATCAGGACCTCCCATTATCGACGGATTGGCGGTCGTTCGCGTCCAATCCGTCGATTTCCGTTAGTCAGTTCCCCAGGCGCTTGCGTCATGGCTTTAGTGCGTTCCCCAAGCGCTTGCGTCATGGCCTAATCGTAGTACTCCAACCCCAGGTGGGTGATGAGGTCCTCGCCCTTCAGGTGGCGCAGGGTGTTCTTGAGCTTCATGAGCTGGATGAAGAGGTCGTGCTCGGGGTAGAGGCCGGCCGCCGTCATCGGGCTCTTGAAGTAGAACGACAGCCATTCCTGGATGCCCTTCATGCCGGCGCGCGAGGCGAGGTCGAGGAAGATCGCGAGGTCGAGGACCAGGGGCGCCGCCAGGATCGAGTCGCGGCACAGGAAGTCGACCTTGATCTGCATCGGGTAGCCGAGCCACCCGAAGATGTCGATGTTGTCCCAGCCTTCCTTGTTGTCGCCGCGCGGCGGATAGTAGTTGATCCGCACCACGTGGTGGATCTTGCCGTAGAGCTCCGGGTACTTCTCGGGCTGCAGGATGTGCTCGATGACCCCGAGCTTGCTCACTTCCTTGGTCTTGAACGAGTCCGGATCCTCGAGCACCTCGCCGTCGCGGTTGCCGAGGATGTTGGTGGAGTACCAGCCGTTCATGCCGAGGAGACGCGCCTTGAAGCCGGGCGCGAGGATGGTCTTCATCAGCGTCTGGCCGGTCTTGAAGTCCTTGCCGCAGACCGGCACGCCGTTCTGCCGCGCCAGCGCGACGAGCGCCGGCACATCGGCCGACAGGTTGGGGGCGCCGTTCGCGTACGGGATGCCCGACTTGATCGCGGCATAGGCGTAGATCATCGACGGCGGGATCTCGGGGTCGTTCTTCAGCAGGCCCTTCTCGAAGGCCGCCATCGTCTGGTGGACGGCGCCGGCCTGCTTGTAGATCTCGGTCGAGCCGCACCAGACCATCACCATGCGGTCGAGCTTGTTGGCCTTCTTGAACGCGTCGATGTCGGCCACCAGCATCTCGGCCAGGTCGCGCTTGGTCTTGCCCTTCTTCACGTTGCTGCCGGAGAGCTTCTTGACGTAGGCGGGGTCGAACACCGCCGGCCAGGGCTTGATCTTCGAGAGGAACGGCTTGACCGCCTGCAGGTGCTCGGCGCCGAGCACGCCCGCCTTGCGCGCCGCCTCGTAGGCGGAATCGGGATAGACGTCCCAGCCGCCGAACACCAGGTCGTTGAGCGCTGCGAGCGGCACGAAGTCCTTGATCTTCGGCGCGCGGTCGTCGGTGCGCTTGCCGAGGCGGATGGTGCCCATCTGCGTCAGGCTGCCCACCGGCACCGCGAGGCCCTTGCGCACCGCCTCGACGCCGGCCACGAAGGTGGTCGCAACCGCGCCCATGCCCGGCAGCAGCACGCCCAGCTTGCCCTTGGCGGGCTTGATGTCGCGCGGCTCGGCCTTGCTCATGGTCAATCTCTCTTTCGAACGAAGTGCGTTGGTTTCCGGCAGAGTGGAAACCAGGATCGTACCACGCAGCCGCGGGCCGGCCGCGGCGCCGCTATTGGCTCAGGCGGCCGTTCGCGTTGAGGAAATCGAGCGCGGCGGTGGTGATCTCGGCGTCGTGGCGCGGCCCGACGAAACGGCGTTCGCCCAGGTGGTAATGCAGGATGCCGGAGCGCGACAGCCGTGTTTCAGTCTCGAACGAGTAGAAGAGCAGCACCCTGGTGGTGATCGAATGTCCGTTGTCGTCGAAGAAATCGAACTTGAGGTTGCGTATGGACACTTTTTATCGGGGGCCGTGGTTGGTGAGCAGTGACTCTAGGAATCCGTTTTGGATGCTGTCAAGGGTGCGCGCGCCCTTGATGGCGGCTGTTGAAATAATTCGATTTGGATGGCGCCCTAGCCAATCGCGGTCATTGCAACAGCAAAAAAAATGCCTTGACAACCACGTGACATCCTCAATTGATTTGCTTGACGACGCTGACCGCGAGATGCACGATGGTCGCGCCCCATCCGCCGCTCGCAGGCGAAGCGTCGCCGAAGGAAACGACGTGCGGCAGCGAGCGCAGCACCCGCGCCACCACGGCGCGCTGCGTGCCGGTGCCGCGGCCATGCACCAGGCGCAGCGTCTTGATGCCGCGCGCGGCGCAGGCGGCGACGTACTCCTCGACCACCGAAGGGATGTCGCGCGGCGCGAACGCGTGCAGGTCGAGCTCGCCGGTCAGCGGGATTTCGACTGGCGGTTCGTCGCCGCTCACGGCACGGCGAGTACGGTCGGCGCTTCGGCGCCGTCGGGCGCAGCGCGCGGAGGGTCGTAGTCGAGATAAGGCGCGAGCCAGCGCTCCACGGTGCGCAGGTCCATGCCCTTGCGCCGCTGGTAGTCGAGCACCTGGTCGCGGGCGACGCGCTGGATGGCGAAATAGCGCGACTGCGGATGCGAGAAGTACAGGCCGCTGACCGAAGACGCTGGCATCATGGCGAACGAGTCGGTCAGCTCGATGCCGGTGCGCGCGGTCGCGTCGAGCACCGAAAACAAGGTCGCCTTTTCGGTGTGGTCGGGGCACGACGGGTAGCCGTGCGCGGGCCGGATGCCCTGGTAGCGCTCGCGGATCAGGTCGTCGATCTCGAGCTTCTCGGCCGCGCCGTAGCCCCAGTCGGCTCGCGCCTTGCGGTGCAGCCATTCGGCAAACGCCTCGGCCAGCCGGTCAGCGAGTGCCTTCACCATGATGGCGCCGTAGTCGTCGTGGTCGGCCTCGTAGGGGCGCAGCACTTTCTCGATCGACAGCCCGGTGGTGACGGCGAACGCCCCGAGGAAGTCCTGGATCCCGAGGTCTGCGGGTGCGATGAAGTCGGCGAGGCTCTGGTCGGGCTCCTTCTCGCCCTTGTCGCTTTGCTGGCGCAGCATGTGGAAGGTGGCGAGCGGCCGGTGGCGCGCGGCGTCCGCGAACACCTCGATGCTGTCGCCCACCGCCGCCGCCGGAAAGAAGCCGTAAACACCCCGGGCCTGCAGGACCTCCGCTGCCACGATCTCATCGAGGATGCGGCGAGCGTCGTCGTAGAGCTCGCGCGCCTTGCCTCCCCAGCGCGGGTGCTCGAAGATCTTCGGATACGTGCCAACCAGTTCCCAGGTGGTGAAGAAGGGCGACCAGTCGATGCAGGGCACGAGCTCGGCCAGCGAAACCGAGACGTCGCGCACGCCGAGGAAAGACGGCTCCGGCGGCACGTAGCCGGTCCAGTCGATGGGCGTGCGCCGCCGGCGCGCTTCCTCGAGGGTCAGCAGCGGCCGCTCTCCCGCCCGCTCGCGGTGTGCCTTGCGCAGCCGTTCCTGCTCGACACGGTTCGCCGCGTCGTAGGCCGGGCGCAACTGGTCGCTGCGCAACTGCGAGACCGCGTTCACCGCCCGCGAGGCGTCGAGCACGTGCACCACCGGGCCCGAGTAGGCCGGGGCGATCTTCACCGCCGTGTGCGCCTTGCTGGTGGTGGCGCCGCCGATGAGGAGCGGGAGCGTGAAGCCCTGGCGCTCCATCTCTGCGGCGACGTGGGTCATTTCGGCGAGCGACGGCGTGATCAGGCCGCTGAGCCCGATCATGTCGGCGCCCTCGGCGCGGGCGCGGTCGAGGATCCTGTCGGACGGCACCATCACGCCCATGTCGACGATCTCGTAGTTGTTGCAGGCGAGCACCACGCCGACGATGTTCTTGCCGATGTCGTGCACGTCGCCCTTCACGGTCGCCATCAGGATGCGCGCCGCCGCCTTGCCGCCTGAAAGCGCCTTCTCCGCGGCCATGAACGGCTCGAGGTAGGCGACCGCCTTCTTCATGACACGTGCGCTCTTCACCACCTGCGGCAGGAACATGCGCCCGGAGCCGAACAGGTCGCCGACCACGTTCATGCCGTCCATCAGCGGCCCCTCGATGACGGCGAGCGGCTTGCCGAACAGCTGCCGCGCCTCCTCGACGTCCTGCTCGACGAAGTCGGCGTTGCCCTTGACGAGCGCGTGGCTAAGGCGCTCCGCCACGGTGCCCAGCCGCCAGCCGCTCTCGTCCACTTCCGCCTTGTCCGTCTTCTTCACCGTCTCGGCGAAGGTGACGAGGCGTTCGGTGGCGTCGGGCCGGCGGTTGAGGAGCACGTCCTCGACGCGCTCCAGCAGGTCCTTCGGGATCGCCTCGTAGACCGCCAGCTGGCCGGCGTTGACGATGCCCATGTCGAGGCCGGCCTGGATCGCGTGGTAGAGGAACGCCGAGTGCATGGCCTCGCGCACCGGGTTGTTGCCGCGGAACGAGAACGAGATGTTGGAGATGCCGCCCGAGACCTTGGCGTGCGGGCACTTCATCTTGATCTGGCGGGTCGCCTCGAGGAACGACACCGCGTAGTCGTTGTGCTCCTCGATGCCGGTGCCGACCGTGAGGATGTTGGGGTCGAAGATGATGTCCTGCGGCGGGAAACCGATGTCTTCCGTGAGGATGCGGTAGGCGCGCTCGGCGATCGCCACGCGCCGCTCGGTGCTCGCCGCCTGCCCTTCCTCGTCGAACGCCATCACGATGACCGCGGCGCCGAAGCGGCGCACGATGCGGGCGTGCTCGCGGAAGACGTCCTCGCCCTCCTTGAGGCTTATGGAGTTGACGATGCCCTTGCCCTGCAGGCAGCGCAGGCCGGCCTCGAGCACCGAGAAGGACGAGCTGTCGAGCATCACCGGCACGCGCGCGATGTCGGGCTCGGCGGCGACCAGGTTCAGGAACTTCGTCATGGCCGCGGCCGAGTCGAGCATGCCCTCGTCCATGTTGACGTCGATGATCTGCGCGCCGCCTTCCACCTGCTGGCGCGCCACGCGCAGCGCCTCCTCGTACTCGCCGCCCAGGATCAGCTTCTGGAAACGCGGCGAGCCGGTGACGTTGGTGCGCTCGCCGACGTTCACGAAGTTGGTGTCGGGGCGGATCGTGAGCGGCTCGTACCCGCTGAGGCGCGTGAACGGCTCAATCAACGGCGGCACGCGCGGCGCGACGCCCTCGACCGCCTGGGCGATGGCCTTGATGTGGGCCGGCGTCGTGCCGCAGCAGCCCCCGACCATGTTGAGGAAGCCGCTGCGCGCGAACTCGCCGAGGTCCTCGCACATGATCTGCGGCGTCTCGTCGAAGCCGCCGAAGGCGTTCGGCAGGCCGGCGTTCGGGTAACACGACATGTAGATCGGCGCGACCCCCGACAGCTCCTCGATGTACGGCCGCATCTGCTTCGCGCCGAGCGCGCAGTTGATGCCGACGGAGAACAGGCCCGCGTGCGACACCGAGTTCCAGAATGCCTCGGTCGTCTGGCCGGAGAGGTTGCGCCCGCTCTGGTCCGTGATCGTCACCGAGACCATCACCGGCACGCGCCGCAGGCCCGCTTCGAACAGGCGGTTGATGCCGTAGAGCGCGGCCTTGGCGTTGAGCGTGTCGAACACCGTCTCGACCAGCAGCAGGTCGACGCCGCCGTCCACCAGTCCCTGCGCCTGCTCGGAGTAGGCCGCCTCGAGGTCGTCGAAGGTGACGCTGCGCGCGCCGGGATCGTTGACATCGCGCGACATCGACGCGGAGCGCGTCGTGGGGCCGAGCGCCCCGGCGACGAAGCAGACGCGCTGCGGGTTTTTCGCCATGAACGCATCGGCGGCGCGCCGCGCGCACTCGGCGCCGGCCAGGTTGAGGGCGCGGCTGTGCTCCTCGAGCGCGTAATCCGACTGCGAGATGCGCTGCGCGCTGAAGGTGTTGGTCTCGACGATGTCGGCGCCGGCTTCGAGATACTCGAGGTGGATCGCCTCGACGACATCGGGACGGGTCAGGTTCAGGACGTCGGCGTTCCCCTTGAGGTCCTGGGGATGGTCCTTGAAGAGCTCGCCGCGGTAGTCGGCCTCGCCCAGCTCGGCGCGCTGGATCATCGTTCCCATGGCCCCGTCGATGACCGCGATGCGGCGGCCGAGGAGGGCGCGAAGCTCTGTCAAACCCGGCATTTACTGCAGTTTACCGCGCAGCCTGTCCAGGGCGTTCAGGCTCGTGAGCAGGGCCCCGAGCGCCGGCGTGCCCATTTCCCTGCGCAGCACCTCCTGCGCGCGACGCCAGCAGTCATCGCCGGCGCGCCGCGCCTTCTGGCCCGCGGCGGTGATCTGCCAGTAGCGTTTGCGCCGGTCGGTTCCTGCGACTGTTCTGACCCAGCCGCGCCGCTGCAGCCGGCGCAGGCCGCCGCCAATCAGCGCGCTGCTCAACCCCAGGGCGCGAACCAGGCCCTTGGCGCGGGCGCGATCGCCGAGCGAGAGAACGGACAGCAACGTATAAGTCACCCAGTCGAGCGACACTTTCTGTAGCTCGGCGTCGTAGCGGCGCGCGAGCCTGCGGGCGGCGGTGTCCAGGAGAATTGGCGCCGTCTTCGGGAGGTTCACGCGGTGTTCAAAGAGGATACCCGGTCGCGAGCGGGCTTTTTAAGGAACCGCGGGCGTTTGGTATTCGTCGTAACGGCATGCTCAACGACCTGAAGTTCGGCGCGCGGATGCTCCTGCGGCGTCCCGCGTTCACGGCGGTTGCGGTCTTGTCCCTGGCTCTTGGGATCGGCCTCAGCACCACGATGTTCAGCGTCGTCAACGCCGTGATGTTCGCCCCAACCGCGGCGCACGAACCCGAGCGTCTGGTCGAGATCTACACGAGCCCGCACGCGGAGGTGCCCTACCTCGCCACCTCCTGGCCCGACTACCTCGACATCGCCGCGCAGACGAACGCCTTCTCCGGGACCGCCGCATACGCGATGGTGCGCGGCCTCTACCGCGGCGGCGCCGAGCGCGCGCAGATCGTCCGCGGCGAAGTGGTGAGCGACACCTACTTCGACGTCCTCGGCGTCCGCCCGGTGCTCGGACGCGGCTTCACTCCCGAGGAGAACCGCACCGAGCTGACCCACCCCGTGGTGGTGTTGAGCAACGGCTTCTGGAAGCGACGGCTCGGCAGCGATCCCGCGGTCGTCGGCAGACTCATCGAACTGAGCGGCGTGAAGTACACGGTTGTCGGCGTGGCGCCCGCCTCCTTCAAGGGCATGATTCCCGGCTACCTGCCCGAGTTCTGGGCGCCTTTGATGATGATAGAAAAACTGTCGTTCAACGGCATCCAGGCGCAGGCTTCGGCGGCGCCGGGCGTGACGCGGCTGCAGCAGCGCGGCACGCGCTGGCTGCTCGTCGCCGCGCGGCTCGCCGCCGGCCGCACCATCGAGGAAGCGCGCGCGCAGGTCAAGACGGTCGGCGCCCGGCTGGTCGCCGACCATCCCGAGGAAAACAAGAACCTGACGGTGGCGGTGCTGCCGGCGGCGGCAGTGCGCTTTCATCCGATGATCGACGGTTACCTGCCGCCGGTGGCCGCGGTGCTGATGGGAGCGGTGGGCCTGGTGCTGCTCATCGCCTGCGCGAACGTGGCGAGCATGCTGCTGGCGCGCGCCACCGGCCGCCGCCGTGAAATGGCGCTGCGGCTTGCGATCGGCGCGCCGCGCGGACGCCTGGTGCGCCAGTTGCTGGCGGAGAGCGCCTGCCTCGCGGTGCTCTCGGGCGCGTGCGGATTGGCGCTCGCCTTTGCCGGCGGCCGGCTGCTCTCGAACCTGGACCTGCCGCTGCCCCTGACGATGACCTTCGACTTCGGCCTCGACGTGCGCGTGCTGGCGTTCGCGGTGCTCGCTTCGGTCTGCACCGCCTTCCTCTTCGGCCTGGTGCCGGCGCTCCAGACCTCGAAGCCGGCGCTGGTGCCGGCGCTGCGCGCCGACGGCGGCGGCACCGTCGGCGCCGGGCTCGCTCGCGGCCCTTTCGGGCTGCGCTTCTCGCTGCGCCATGCGCTCGTCACCGGGCAGCTGGCACTGTCGCTGGTGCTGCTGGTCGCGGGCGCGCTCCTGATCCGCGCGCTCACCGCGGCCGACGGACTGAAACCGGGTTTCGATGCCGACCGCATCGCCGTGTTTTCCTGGAACCTGGGAATGAACGGCTACGACGTCGCGCAGGCGCGCACCTTCCAGGACCGGGTGGCGGCGCGGCTGCGCGAAACGCCCGGCGTCGAGACGGTGGCGCTCGTGAGCCGGCCGCCGCTCGCCGCGGACCAGAACATGGAAGCGATCCGGCTGCCGGGCCAGCAGGGCCCCGCGGACGAGCCGATCCTGGTGGACGCGGCCGCCGTCGACAGCGGCTACTTCGCGGCGCTCGACGTTCCAATCCTCGAGGGACGCGCGTTCACCGATGCCGACACCGAGGGCGCTCCTGATGTCGTGATCGTGAATGAGACCGCGGCGAAGCGCTTCTGGCCGGGCCGCAGTGCGCTCGGCGAGCGCATCTACACCGACGGTTTCGACAAGCCTTCGCACGAAGTGGTGGGTGTGGTGCGCGACTACAACGTTCGCGAGCTGGGCGAGAAGGGGCGGCCCTACCTGCACACACCTTGGCGCCAGCAGAAGAGCCGCTTGACGACAGTGATGGTGCGGACCGCCGGACCTGCCGTCGCGAACCTCGGCTCCCTGCGCAGCGCCATCCTCGCCATGGAGCCGGCGATAGCGTTCACCGACGAGGGCACCGAGGCCGACATCCTCAAGCTGACCCTCGGCCCGACCCGGGTGGCCGCCGTGATGCTGGGAGCATTCGGCGCGCTCGCGCTGCTGCTCGCCGCCATCGGCCTCTACGGCGTCGTCGCCTACACGGTGGAACAGCGCACTCGCGAGCTTGGCCTGCGGCTCGCCCTCGGCGCGAGCGTCCGCGACGTCATCCGCCTCGTGCTCGGTCAGGGCATGCGGCTTGCCTTGACCGGCATCGTGCTCGGCGCGGCCGGTGCCGCAGCTCTCGCGCGCATTCTCGGCTCGCTCCTCTACGGCGTCAGCGCGATCGATCCGCTGGCCTACATCGGTGCCGCGCTGCTGCTGGTGGCGGTGGCCCTGCTCGCCCACTGGGCCCCGGCCCGCCGCGCCACCCGCGTCAACCCGATGACGGCGTTGCGCAGCGAATAGTCATCGACGGATTGGCTGTCGTTCCCGTCCAATCCGTCGATTTCCGTTCGTCCGTTCTTCTCGTTCCCCGAGCGCTTTGCGTCCGCATCCGTTCCGATCTGCTGCTACTGCGCCCGGACGCAGTTGCGTGGATCCCTCGGTCGCAGCGCAAGCGTTGAGCTCCTCGGGAAAACGACCGGGCCGTGCCCTTGTCCTAGACTGGCAGCAAGGATGAACCGCGCGAGGTCCGCTGCGCATCGTCGCTCCGGCTGACAAGCGGCCCGCGCGCTGGATCCGGATACTCGCGAAGATCGAAGTGTTCCGCCTGCCGCCAGCGCGCTAGCGACGCCGGCGCACCAGCTGCTTGCGGATTGCGCGCAACGCCCCATCCGGACCCTGCCAGCCCAGAATGCGCAGCGCCTTGTCCTCGAAGGCGACGGCGTGCAGGAAGAAGAGCTCGAGCTCGCTGCGGATGCGCGGTGAAAGCGACAGCACCGATTCGATTCCTGCCTGGCGCGGTGCCGCCACCGGCGCAACGAAGAAGCGGTCGTTGCGTACGATGCGCCGGGTGCGGGCGTTGCGCTGCTCGACGTTCAGCGCGCCGAGCACCCGGCAGCCGAGAACCATGCCCGGATAGCTGCTGCCGTCCCAGTAAACCATCGCGTCGAGCGGATCGCCGTCCTCGCCGAGTGTGCCGGGGACGATGCCCCAGTCGTAAGGGTAGACGAGCCCCAGCGGCAGCGGCCGCGACAGCTCGATTCGGCCGGCTTCGTCGCCGAGCTTGAGCTTCAAGCCGGAGCCGCGCGGTGACTCGACGACGACGTTGAGGAAGCCGTCCTTACGGAAGGCGCCGAGCCCGGCCACGGCTATGCCTTCGACCAGGTGTCGAGCATCGCGCGCAGCCGTTTCGGGCGCGGTGCGAACAGCTGCCGCCCGCTGCGCAGCGCCTGGGTGCGCAGCGTGCTCTGCCGCTTCTCGATGCAGCCGATCACGATGGCGGTAGAGCGAGCGTCGCCATAGCGCTCCGGGTTCGCGGCGAGCTGTGCGCCGAGGACGGCGAGGTTGTGCTCGTCGCCGAGGTAGGTCTCGAGCTTCCTGAGCGAGCGGCTGCGAGCGCGGGCGCTCGAGTGCCGCGATGCAAACAGGCGCACGTGATACCAGTGCTCCTTCACGCGGCGGCGCCACGCATGAAACTCGGTCGAGGCGGAGTCCAGAGTCAGCGTGCCGAGGATGGCCTGCGCGCGTTCGTAGCTGCGCTCGAATCCTGAGCGCACGGCCGAGCGGCTGGCCGCCGAAGCCACGCGCCCGGGCAGAGTCTTGCGCGAGCGCTTCAAGCCGAGGCGCGTCCTCTGCGCCAGAGCGGCCATGCTCTTGCGGCTCTCGCGCCGCTGCCTCTTCAGTTCCGCCGCCACGCCGCGCACGACCGCCGGCGTGAGCACCGCCGAATAGTGGGCGCGCAGGGTGGCGAGCGTCTGAATCATCGCATCCGCATCACGCACCGGCGCCAACGCATGGCTCAGCGTGCGCAGCCGCTTGTTCTCACCGGCAAACCGGCGGCCGAGGGGCCGCTGCAGGAGTTTCGCGACCGCCCTGACCTTCTTGATGTTCTTGCGCGCCTTGTGGATGCTGCTCTTGCCGACCGACGGACCTTCGAAGAGCTTCATCGAGGCTCCGAGCTCTTCACGCACCAGCTTTTCGAGCCCGCGGCCGACGTCGCCCCGTTTCAACCGGAATGTCATGGGATCGTGAATTATCCCCCGAAGAAGAATCCGACAAGGGCGCCGCCGAGGATGAGCCAGCCGCTGTTGACCCGCGACCGCCATAGAACCAGGATGGTGGCCAGAGCCAGGGCGGCGGCCATGGGACCGCGGAGAGCATCGCGGGCGAACTGCCACGAGACGATTACCATCAGCGCCAGGCTCGCCGCGTTCACGCCGTCGAGGAAGGCGCCCGCGGCGGGCGACCGCCGTAATGCGGCGACGAGCGGACCGCTCAGCCATACGAAGACGAAAGCCGGCAGGAAGATCCCGGCGGTGGCGAGCGCGGCGCCGGCATGTCCGCCCACGAGATAGCCCACGAAGGTGGCGGTCGCGAACAGCGGGCCGGGAGTCATCTGCCCCGCGGCGACCGCGTCGAAGAGCTGCGACTCGGCGAGCCAGCGCAGCTTCACGACGAACTCCTCGCGCAGGAAGGCGACAAGCACATACCCGCTGCCGAAGAGGACCGTGCCGATCTTCAGGAACGCGAAGAACAGCGTCGACAGCTGAAACGCGGCTGAGGTGCCAGCGACGGCCGATGGAGCGAGTGCCGGCGCGGCCGCAAACCAGGCACCGCGCGATCGCGCCGTCTGCAACGACGCGGCCATCGCGGCACCGGCAATGACGAGCACAGCGATCTCGTCGATGCCATAGAGAAGCATCGCTAGCGCGGCACACGCCGCCGCGACCAGCGGCGCGTTCTTGAGCGCACCGGGGCCGAGGCTCCACAAAGCGCGCAGCAGCAGAACCAGGACGACGGGCTTGATGCCCGCGAACACGGCGGCGACCTCGGGCAGCCGTCCGTATTGCGTATAGCCCCAGGCGAGAATCCACACCAGGACGACCGCCGGCGCGATAAACGCCACGCCGGCCACGAGCAGCCCGGGCAAGCCCGCACGGCGGTAGCCCACATGGATCGCCATTTCGGTGGAGTTGGGGCCCGGGATCAGGTTGGTCGCGCTCAGCAGGTCGAAGAACTCTTCCCTGCGGAGCCAGTTCCGGCGCCGCACGACTTCCTCTTCCATCATCGCGACGTGAACCGCCGGTCCGCCAAACGAGGTGGCGCCCAGTCGCAGGAACAGCCGCGCCAACTCCCCTAGCCGGCCCGGCTCGTGTATCACGGGCGCATAATAGGAGACTCTTCTGCAATACGGCATCCAGGTTGTACAAGTAGCCGCTTCCCACCCCTGATATCCCTGCCGAAACAGCCTGGGGAGCGGCACGCGCCTTGCACCGGAAAGACGCAGGTTCGTCATGGGAACAGCCCATCTGTATTGCGGCGAGGAAGAGATCGGCACCGTGGAGCGCTGGTGGAGCGACATCGATGAGGAGCAGCACCTGACGCTCGGGGTCCTGTATCGGGGTCCGGAACTTTGTTCCGGGCCGCATCAACTCGAGCTCAGTTCCGGGCGCCTGGCCCTGGGCCGAGTGATCTCCCAGCGGCGCCTGGTGGACGGCCGCATTCGCGCTTCCTTCTCCCAGGACACGGCGGCGTAGGTTCATGAGCGATACGCCCGCCCCGTCACATGAGCAGCCGAACTTTGTACGTTGGGAAGCCTGCAAGGATTGCGGCGGGCCGGCGCAGCGTTTCCGCAACGACGAGGGTCCGGATACGGTCGCGTGCATGAAATCCGCAGAGCACACGCGCGAAGCGCCACGCACCGACGCAAAAGAGGAACAGGCGGCACAAGAGCGCTTCGAAGAGGCCGTTCAAAAATCGGAACAGGCGAAGGAGAAGTTCGCCGCCGCCGAAGAAGAAATCGCCGAGGCGCTGAAGGAAGGCGACAAAGAACGCATCGAGGCGGCGATGGCCACGAAGGGCGACGCGATCGAGGAACACGTCCTCGCCGTGAAGGAAAAGCAGGAAGCCCGCCTCGACGATCCGCCCACTCCTCCCAAGTTGGACCCGCCTGCCGAGCAGTCGGACCCGCCCACCGAATAGCTCACTTGTGGACGCCGAGACCCCGCCTCGGCCCGTCACTCAGGAATCTGGCGGCTGCGTCCGCGTCCTGACATAATCCCGCAGGAAAACCAACCAAATGGCCTTGAATGCAGGAACCCGTCTGGGTCCCTACGAGGTCGTCGCCTCTCTCGGTGCCGGAGGGATGGGCGAGGTGTACCGCGCGCGCGATCCGCGCCTCGGCCGCGAGGTCGCGATCAAGGTGCTGCCCGCCACGTTGACCGCGGACACCGAGCGGCTGCGACGCTTCGAGCTGGAAGCGCGTGCCGTCGGCGCGCTGAACCACCCGCACATCCTTGCGGTCTACGACACCGGCAGCCACGAAGGAATGCCTTACGTCGTCACCGAACTGCTCGAAGGACAGACGTTGCGCGACCGGCTTGCGGGCGGGGCGCTGCCGGTGCGCAAGGCCGTGGAGGTCGCGGTGCAGATTGCGCGCGGCCTGGCCGCCGCCCACGAAAAAGGCATCGTGCATCGCGATCTCAAGCCCGAGAACCTGTTCCTGACGCGCGGCGGCCACGTGAAGATCCTCGACTTCGGCCTCGCCAAGCTGGCACAGCCTTTCGAAGAGGAAGGCGCCGGGCTCGAGACAGCCACGCGCGGCACCAACCCCGGGACGGTGATGGGAACGGCCGGCTACATGTCCCCCGAGCAGGTGCGCGCGCTGCCGGTCGATCACCGCTCCGACCTCTTTTCGTTCGGCGCAGTCCTCTACGAAATGCTCTCTGGCCGGCGCGCCTTCAAGCGCGACACGCAAGCCGATACGCTTGCGGCGATCCTGAACGAGGAGCCTCCCGAGCTCTCATCCGTCAATGCGGCGCTTCCTCCGGCGCTCGAGCGGATCGTTCGTCACTGCCTCGAGAAGAATCGCGACGAGCGTTTCTCGTCCGCGCGTGACCTTGCGTTCGACCTGGAGTCGCTGTCGGACGCTGGTTCCGGCCCTGCAACCAACCGCGCGACTCCGCGCAAGCGGCGGCTCGCGTTCGGCGCGGCGGCGCTCATCCTTTGGACAGCCGCTGTCGGTGCAGCGGCCTGGTTCATCGGGCACAGTCGCGAGACCACTTTCCCGAGCTATCGCCCGCTGACCTTCCGACGCGGGACGGTGACAGGCGCGCGCTTCTCGCCGGACGGCACCTACGTCTTCTACTCCGCCGCATGGAAGGGCGGTTACGCGCACGTCTATTCCACCCGCTTCGACGTTCCCGGCGACCAGGACCTGGGCCTCGACGGCAACCTGGTGGCGGTGGCCGCAGGCGAAGTGTTCGTCCGCCGCCCGGACCGGGTGCTGGTTCGCGCCGCCCTGACCGGCGCGGGCCCACATGAAGTCGCCGACAACGTCGGCACCGCGGACGTGTCGGCCGACGGCAGCCGCATCGTCGTGGCTCGGCGCAGGGGTGGCAGCGACCGCGTGGAGTCGCCTCCCGGGAAGGTTCTCTACGAGAGCACCGGCGACATCAATGAATTGCGTATCTCTCCCCGGGGAGATCGCGTCGTGTTCTCCGAGTCCGAGAACCCGAACACGATTCCTGCGCGTCTTGCGCTGCTCGATTGGGACGGCAGGATGCAGCCGCTGACTGAAAGGACTTTCAACGCCAACCCGGTCTGGTCGCCGGACGGGGACGAAATCTGGTTCAGTGGCCCCGATAACGTCTTACGCGCTGTCACGACGAGCGGGCGGCAGCGGGTGCTGCTTCCCGCCGCGCAGCCGAACGTCATCCACGACCTGCGCGCCGATGGCCGCAGCCTGCTCGCGATCCGCGACTCTGGTGCCGCCGCGGTGCGCGGGCTGCTTGCTGGCATGGATGCGGAGGGGGAGTTCTTCCAGCTCGACGGTCCGCAGTGCTTCGAGATCACGAACGACGGCCGCAGACTCATCCTGTCCACGTTGAATACGATCGGCGCCGCGTCCTTCAACGTCTACCTGGGCGATTTTGGCGACGCACCGCCAGTACGTCTCGGCCCCGGTTTTGGCGGCGGCCTGTCACCGGACGGGCGAACTCTGGCAGTGTTGGGCAGGCTCTTCGCCGATCTTTCGCTCCTGCCCACCGGCCCAGGCACAGCCCGTCCGCTGCCGAATGGAACCATCAAGGACTACTTCGACGCCCGCTTCCTGCCCGATGGACGTTCTCTCCTGATCGCGGGCAGCGAGGCTGGCCGCCGGCGCCGCATCTTCCATCAGGACCTCGAGGGTGGCTTGCCGCGCCCCGTCACGCCGGAAGGGATCACCACGGACTTTTCGCTGCCCTCGCCGGATGGCCAGTGGGTAGCCGCCGGCGAAGACTGGAACGATGCTCCCTACCTGCTCTACCCGATCCGCGGCGGACCACCCCGGCCGATTCCAGGGCTCGTGGCCGGCGAGCAGCCGCTGCGCTTCGACACAGACGGCACGCACCTTTTCATTCGCACCGACCCGCAGAACGGACCGCTCGCGCGCGTCGAACTCCTCGACCTGCGCACCGGCCGCAAGACGTTTTGGAAGGAACTCGGCCCCCCGGACCCCGCGGGCGTCGCCCTGATCCAGTTCGTGTATCCGGCCGCGAACGGCAAGCAGTACGTCTACAACTACCAGCACGATCTGTGGACGCTCTACCTGGCCGAAGGCCTGCGCTGACCTTGTCTGAACTTCGCCGGAACACCACCTGCGACTCCGTTGGAGGCCGTGACGGGCTCCTCAACAAGGATGGTCTGATCGACAGCAATATCCTCCACCAGCTGGTGCACGCCGCTTGGCCACACCACGACGATGGAAGAAACGTGGTCGGAAGAACCTACGCCGAAATGCAGAGGCGCGCTGTTTTGTGCCAGATGGTGCTCGGGCCCGTCGTGCTCCTGATACTGCACGCCGCACGGGCACCCGCTGACGGTCACCTTGGCTCCCAGTCCATCGCGATTGCTTTGATGGCCTAGCAAGCGAATGTTGAGCCAATGGTTGCCGTTGCCATTGTTCTTCAGCAGGACGTACGGTCCCACGCGCGTGCCATTTCCGTTGGTCAGGAAAAGGTCGAGGAGACCGTCGTTGTTGTAGTCCACAAAGGTCGCGTCAATACCCGAGCCTGCCGTTTGCGCCTCGACGCCGGCTTCGCGGGCGACGTCCTCGAACCTGCCGCCGTCGTTTCGATACAAGCGATTGGCTTTTGCCTCATTGCGTGCGTTGACGACGTAGAGGTCGAGATCGCCGTCGTTGTCGTAGTCTCCCCACACGGCGGCCCGGGCCTCTTCGGCATTGTCGATGCCGCTGCCTTCGGTCACATCCTCAAAGGTTCCGTTGCCCTGGTTGGCATAGAGCACTCCCCTGCCGCCGTTGTTCATGGTGATATAGAGGTCGAGGTCGCCGTCGTTGTCATAGTCTCCCCAGGCCGCGCTTGCCGGGAAAGAAAACCGCTTGAGACCGGCGGCCTTGGTCACGTTGCTGAAGTGACCGCCAGCAGAGTTGGCGAACAGCGCCAGCGGCTGCATGATCAACACGTCCGGCCAGCCGTCGTTGTTGTAGTCGGCCCATGCGCCGACACGGTTGCCCGGGGCGCGGTAGCGATCCTGGTAGGTTGGCTTTCCGGGGCGTGAAACTCCCGCGCGCGGCGCCACATCGACGAACGTCGAATTGTCCTCTTGCTGAAAGAGGACGTTTCCCTGATCCGGGATGGTGCGCCGCCAACTCAGGGAGAAGAGATCCAGCCGGCCGTCCATGTTGAAGTCGAAACTGTAGACGCCACGGCCGCGATGGCCAACAGCACGAACCCCGGAACTCTCCGCGGTGTTGACGAAATGACTATTGCCGTCGTTGATCCATAGCTCGTGGTAGTTTTTCTGCGACTTGGGCGTTCTCTTGGCACTGCCCTTGGTTATGTAAAGGTCCAGGTCGCCATCGTTGTCGAAATCGGCCCAGACAACGCCGTGACAATCGCCGTTGGTCGGATCCAGGCCGGCCGCTTCGGTGACATCCGTGAAACTTCCTTGCCCCAGATCGTTGTTCCACAATTGGGAAATCGAATTCGTTTTCGCCTGAACGTGGCCGATCGTCAGCAGGTCGAGATCGCCGTCATTGTCGTAGTCGCCCCAGGCTCCCGCCCAACTGCCCATGTAGCGTTGCGCCGCGAGGCCGGAAGGCAAGGAAACATCGGTAAATGTCTGCGCCGCTGCTGGAGCAGTGGTAGCCAGGACGAAGGCGAGTACGGCAACGCTTCTAGCTCAACATGGTCCATCATGCGCCGGCGAAATAGGCCCTTCAAGGACTAATTCCTCTGGCGGCCACCCCGTCAGCGTTCGAAGACGTACACCTTCCCCTGGTTTGCGTTGGTGCCCACACGGCGCTGGGATCGCCGGCAACAACGAGGTCCTTGTTGGCCGCTAGCGCCTGCAAATCGGTCGCACCCGTTGGGTTCAGCCTTCGCGAGGGCAATGTGGGTCCCGACCAGCCCGCCGCTGGTCGATGAAATGCAAGGATGAACGGCACCCCGCCCGTAGGCGTCGCTTCGAAGCTCACGCCCAGGAACGTCTCCTTCGATCGCACTTGGAGGGCGCCTTGAGCCAGCCTCGCGACAGCAACGGGGCCAGTGTCTACCCAACCTCCAGGAGGACGAACGAATACCTCGGCCCCGGAATCCACGACCGTCTGCGCGACGATGGTGTCCCCCTTGAACGCCAGCTCGAAGCCCCGTCCGGGTTGCTGTTGACGAGGCGCGCGGTCGGTTGAACGTCGCCCCGCCAGCCTGACTTCGGGCGCTCGTAGACGTAAAGGAAGGTCGGATTGAATCCAAGGGCAACCACCGTGTGGCCGTCGAAGGCGATATTGCGCGGAAAGAACTGGTGGGCAGGATCGATGCCTGCGTACGAGAGACGAGCCTTTTCACGCAACGACCCAACCCAGCCGGCGGCCGGTTTCTTGAAACGTAGATCTTGCCGGCACTCGCGTCCGCCAGGACGATCGTGTCGCCAACGATGCCGACCACCGGCGGAATTGCGTTTCCACCGTGATTCCCGCGGCGATAGTCCGATGGTGTCAGCGTTGCCGACGGCTCCACGAAACCGGACCATCCGCTCGGCGGTTTCACGAAAACGAACGCCTGCGAAACCCAGCAGCGGTTATCCCACAGGAAGGCACCGCCGACGACGATGATGTCGCCGCTGATTGCCACCTTACTGCCAAAGCCGCTGCTGGAACCGAACGGACTCGCGGACATCCAGGCACTCTCGGCGGGGCTCTCGCTCCATCCGTCGTCGGGACGAACGAAGACGTACGCTTTCCCGTTCCTTGTCAGTGCGCCCGGCGCGCCGACCACGATGACGTCTCCGTCGGTCGCGACGCTTCTACCGAAATCGTCGTTCGCTGCGCCGTCGGATGCGACCAGGGTTCCTGTCTCGGAAATCGGGACAGCTGCGAGGGCTACATCCGAGGCACGAAGGGCGGGACCGTAAATTCCGCTGGCGGTGGTGAACAGCAAGGCGACAACCCCGCCTAGAGCGGGCACGCGGGAAGGAGTCATAGACCCCCCTTTGCGACTGAGTGTTACGCCTCGGCATCACCCAGTTCAAGCCGAAACTGCAATGAGTGGCGGAAGCGGGTGGGAATCGATTACGTCGGCGAGGAGCGCAGCGACTCGCGCGGAACTGATGACCAGCCGCTCCGCCACGAGCGTATGCGAGTGGCGGAAGCGGGTGGGAATCGAACCCAACCAAGGGCGCCGGTCCGTGCGACTCGGTACAACAGAATCAACGCTTTAAGTTAGTAGGGCCGCGGTGTAATTGCTCGGTTTTGCACCGAGTTGCTCCGCGTTCGCGCACAAAACGCGCACAGGCAACAGTTGCCGTAGTGGGCCCTTGCCTCGACGCTTGACATGAAGCCAATGCATCTAATATTCGAATATTCTAATATTACAGGTATGCAGGACCAACTAAGGCGGTTTAAGGCCGACATTTTCAGTGCCCTCGCGCACCCGACGCGCATCGCGATTCTTGAGACTCTCCGCGACGGAGAGATCTCTGCAGGGGCGCTCAACGAGAAGCTCGGGATGGAGCAGGCCAACGTTTCGCAGCACCTTTCCGTCCTGCGGACCAAGCTGCTTGTCGCGAATCGGCGAGCTGGAAGCCAAGTCTTTTACTCGGTGCGCGACCCGATCATCATCAAGGTCTTGAACCTCATGCGGACTTATTTTCACGCTCATCTCAAGGAGGCTCTCGCGATGCTTGGCGAGATGGAGAAACCTCGCGCGAGGGCGCGGTGATTGTCACGCAGCAATGGCTGCCACGATCGGTCGAGTGCCTACGCGGTTACACAGCGAGACAATTCACACACGATCTCGTCGCGGGGTTGACGGTCGGACTGGTTGCGCTGCCTTTGGCGATGGCTTTCGCGATCGCGTCGGGAGTGCCGCCGGAAGCTGGCCTGTACACAGCCGTGGTGGCTGGGTTTCTGATTTCGGCCCTCGGCGGGTCGCGGACGCAGATCGGCGGACCGACCGGTGCCTTCGTCGTCATCGTCGCCGGCATTGTCGCGAAATTCGGCGTACCGGGCCTTGCCCTTGTCGGCATCATGGCGGGCGTTCTGTTGTTGGTAATGGGTTTCACCGGCTTGGGCGCAGCTGTGAAGTTTATCCCTCGCC
The DNA here is from genome assembly GCA_963720545.1 of uncultured Acidobacteriota bacterium. GTDB lineage: Bacteria > Acidobacteriota > Vicinamibacteria > Fen-336 > Fen-336 > MFD01916-c6. The sequence goes on from OY970399.1 coordinate 835,152, forward strand.
CGGTCACCATCGGCTTCACGAATGGCATTGCTCTGCTCATCGCATCTACGCAGATGAAAGACTTCTTTGGACTCACAACACCTGCGGTCCCAAGCGAGTTCCTGCCGCGCATCTCGATGCTTGTCCGTTACGCCGACACCGTCCGCTGGCAGACAGTCACGATCGCAGCGACCTCACTGGCCATCATTCTTTTTTGGCCGCGCTTAACGAAACGCATTCCGGGCTCCATCGTCGCGCTGGTAGTGGGAACAGCTGCCATTGCCGCCTTCCCCTCGGGGGTAGAAACGATCGGAACCAAGTTCGGGGGAATCCCGCAGGGGTTTCCGCGCTTTGCCGTCCCGCAATTCCATCTCGCCGACATTCCTGCACTGCTTCCCTCGGCCTTCACGGTCGCCCTCCTTGCGGCCGTCGAAAGCCTGCTCTCAGCCGTTGTTGCCGATGGCATGAGCTGCGACCACCATAAATCTAATGTGGAGCTCGTTGCGCAAGGTGTGGCAAATGTCGTTTCGCCAATGTTCGGCGGGATTCCCGCGACAGGCGCCATTGCCCGCACCGCGACGAACATCCGGGCAGGTGCGCTGACTCCGATTGCCGGAATGGTTCATGCACTGACCCTGCTGATTATTCTTCTTTTCGCGGCCCCCCTCGCCCGCTTGGTGCCTCTAGCAACGTTGGCGGCGGTGTTGTTCGTGGTTGCTTACAACATGGGCGAGTGGCGAGAGATTGGCACGATTGTTCGCTTATCGAAAACCGATGTGTCCGTGTGGATCACGACGTTTGCTCTTACCGTCTTCGCCGATCTCACAGTTGCGGTCGGCGTCGGGATGGCCCTCGCCGCGCTCCTCTACATCCGCCGTATTTCCGAGACGACGACAGTGGCGGCTGTCACTCCGGAATACCTTCGGGACGGCCAGGCCCACATCCTCCAAGATAAGGACATCCCTTCGAATGTCACCATTCTCCGTATCCATGGTCCGTTTCTGTTTGGCACTACCGACAAATTGGTAGAGGCCACCCAGCATCTCAACCGATTTGGAGACGTCGTGATCCTTCGCCTTCGAAACATGACCGCTCTCGACGCCACAGGTCTTCATGCCCTCGAACAGTTCGCCGAGCGCCTACGCAAGACCGGGAGGAGTTTGTTGGTATGTGGCGCGAGGGATCAGCCGTCCAGGCTTATCTCCCAGTCCGACTTCACGCAGCATGTCGGAGCCGAGAACGTTCTGCCGCACGTTCGCGCTGCGTTGGCGCGCGCGGGGGAAATTCAACAAGGCTTTGCCGGGCTCGGCCGTGAGCTGGCCCGTGAGATGGAACGTCGGCCACTCTGATCGCGCCCAGGGGATCCGACCAGAAAGCCCAATGTTGCTGCGTCCCATTTCCGAAGCCAGTCCAGTTGGGCCCGTGCGCGGCGCAGATACTGCGACCCACGGGAAACCGAGCGCATGAATTGCGTCGCGACGACTGCCATCTCGATAGCATTCGACGTTCCACGCCGGGCATGACATTTGCTCTGCAATGAACGGAGGTCGGCAAATGAATCTGCTGCATGCTGGGATCCGGCGAATACTTCTCCCGACTGATTTTTCACACGAGTCCGTGGCCGCGCTACCGCACGCAATCGCGTTCGCACGCATCTTCGACGCCGACCTCGCTTTGATGCACGTCGTGCCCACGGTGACAGGCGCCTTGGAAAAGGCCATGCTGCCTTATCAGCTTCTGCCAGACTTGGAGGCGGATGCCCTTCGCGAAGCGGAGAGCGATCTACGAGCATTCGCCCGCCCTGCGCAGGACGCCGGCCTGCGCCCGACGCGCGTCGTGAGGAGTGGCGTTGCGTCGCAAGAGATCCTCGCCGAGGCAGTTGCCATGGCGGCCGATTTGATCATCATCGGAACCCGGGGGTTGGGCGGCATAGAGCGGTTCGTCCTCGGCTCGGTCGCGGACCAGCTGCTGCGCCATTCTCTCTGCCCAGTCCTGACCGTTTGCCACGAAGAAGGGCGCACGTGGTCGGCTCCTGGACTCATCGAAAGCATCCTGTGCGCGGTCGATTTCACGCCGACGGCACACGCTGCCATCGATCTGGCGCTTCGCCTGGCAGGGGCCAAAAACGCACGGGTAACGGTGCTGCATGTCGCCGAGCAAGACCAACCGGACGTCTCTCAGCCGCAAGCCGGGGTTCCCGAGCGCGAGCCTGTCGAGGTTGCTTCCGAGTCGCCGGCCAACGCGTGGCTTCGATTCGTGGTTCCCGCCGACAGCTCAATCCGGGTTCAGACAAGGGTGACAGCCGGCGTCGCTCACGAGGAGATCCTCAGGGTGGCGCTTGATGAGCAGGCCGATGTAATCATCATGGGCACGCGCGCCCGGGGCCCAGTCGGGCGGGCGATATTCGGCGCCACGTGTGATCACGTCGTGCGCGGAGCTACGTGCCCGGTGCTCACCATTCCGCCACCGCCAGGCCACGTTGAACGAGATTCGCGTCCGAGTACCGTCGCGCTTGCGTCGCGAACCTGAAAACAAGGACAACCAAGATGTCAGCAACGATATGTGCGTACGCGCCGATGGCGGCGAGCCCGTTACGATGACGCAACCCCTCGTCGCCTTGCGCAGTATCTTCGTCCCCGTGGATTTCAGTCCGGCATCTGAGGCGGCTATTGCTCATGCGAGCCTGGTCGGCAGTGCCTTCGATTCACAACTCACGCTGTTTCACGCCGCCGGGGTCGGGGCCAACGATCTCCTTAGATGGGTCGACGACGAACCTGCCGTGGGCGCGCGGATGCGCGCGGCGGCGCGAGCCGAACTGGAGCGTTGTGCGGCTATGCTGGCTCGCCCACCGACCTTGATTCTCGAGTCCGAACAGCCTGTCGTGCCCCCGCTCGTGGACATCGCCGTGATTCGACAAATTGTGCGGCTGAAGCCCGACCTTGTTGTCATGGCCACTCACGGGCGCAGTGACCTCGGCACCTACTTCCTAGGCAGCGTTTGCGAGGAGGTGTTGCGAGCGTCCCGTACGCCGGTGCTGGCCGTTCCGGCCAGAGCCCGCCACGCCGCGACCTACAAGCGGCTGGTGGTTCCCACAGACTTGTCATGGCCCTCGCGCGCCGCCTTTCCGCTGGCTTGCTCCCTCGCGCGAAAGTTCGACGCCGAACTCGTGCTTCTACACGTCGCGCGGGATTCGTCACGTTCCGAACCGGACCCGCACAATTTATCGGGTGAGGGTGGGATGGAAACCGCCTTGCGGCGTCTCCTGGAGGACTACGACGGCGTGCGCGTGACGCCACGGATTGAAAGAGGCGTCGCATGGGATCGCATCGTCGCAGTGGCAAATGAACTGGAGGCCGACGCGATCATCATGGCAACCCGTGGTGAGGACAGTTTTGGTGACCGGGTCCTAGGCAGCCAGACGGAGCGAGTGATCCGGAGGGCAGGGTGCGGAGTATTTGCTGTACCTGTGCTCCATTGAGTCAGGTGACTCCAACGATCGTCTCCAGTGGGATCCAGCCCATGATTGAAGTAACCGAAAAGATCGTTCTCGCCAGGCGCGAGGTCAAGGAGCGGTTCGTGCGCGCTGCCGGTGCTTGCGTCCCGTGAGAGTGCTGGCCGAAGGGGCTGCCCTCAACGCCCGGATCTGGAAGGCAACCATCCAAAGGTCCGACGTACGAGCTTCGAACACTCGAGGATGGACACGGTGACCAGGCCCAGTGCGACCGACAGGGCAAAATCCAATGCGGAAAGAGGGCGCGTGCCGAGAAGGCTTTGGCCAAGGGGGACGTAGTGAAGACCCAGTTGCATAACCCCTGAAACGAGGACCACGCCCAGCAGACGCAGGTTGGTGAATGCACCCACCTCCCAGAACAGGCGCGTAGTGCTGCGGGCAGCGAAGACGCGGAACAGCTCCGAGAACACAATCACGGAAAATGCCAGATTCCTGGCCTCATCGAGGCCACGTGATTTGAGTGCCCAGGCGAAGACGGCGAGCACGACTGCGGCCTCCAGCAGTCCTGTTGCAAGGATAGTCATCCATTGCGACCTACCGAGCATGGCCTCGTCCGGCTTTCTCGGGGATCGGCTGAGCAGATCGTCCGACGCTGGATCCCCCACCAGGGCCAACGCGGGAAGCCCATCCGTGACCAGGTTGATCCACAAGAGCTGGAGCGGACGGAGTGGAAAAGGGAGGCCAGCGGCCGAGGCTACTAACATCACGGTCAGTTCGCCGACATTGCCCGACAGCAGATACACCAGCGTCTTCTGGATGTTGTCGTAGATCCCGCGACCCTCCCGCACAGCGGCCACGATGCTGGCGAAGTTGTCGTCGGTGAGGATCATGTCCGAAGCCTCGCGAGTCACCTCAGTGCCGCTTCGCCCCATCGCGATGCCGATGTCTGCTTCGCGGAGCGCGGGCGCATCGTTCACGCCATCTCCCGTCATCGCGACCACATCGCCGCGAGCCTTCCACGCCCGGACGATGCGCAGCTTGTCCTCCGGAGTTGCCCGTGCGTGGATGACCTCGTTCGGTTGGTCGGCGTGTGTCAGGATGCCCAGCTCCCGACCGATCGCCGCCGCCGTCACCGGGTGATCGCCGGTGATCATCACCGTCTTGATGCCCGCATTGCGTGCGAGTTCGACGGCAGCGATTGCCTCGGTGCGAGGGGGGTCGGCGATACCGACGAGTCCCAGGAGAGTGAGGTTTACGTCCCCTGGACCCTCCCCCACGGCAACCGCCAACACGCGGAGACCCCGCCGGGCCATGCTCGCGTTCGCTTCCACGGCGTTCTGCGTCCCGGTCACGCAGAGGGGTAGGACCACTTCTACGGCTCCTTTTACATAGAGCTTGCCATTGTCACGTCGAATAGCCATTCGCTTCGTGGCCGAATCGAATGGCTCGACCGCAATCCGTTTGAGCTCGCTTTCGATGGTTTTGCGATGGATACCGCGCTGCGCGGCTGCCATGAGGATAGCAAGCTCGGTAGGATCGCCTGTCCCGGTTCGTTCGTCTGCGCCGAGCTCTGCATCGGAACAGGCAGCGGCAGCGAACAGGATGGCGGCATGATCACCGCCCCACAGCTCGCGAACCACCATCACACCGGTGGTAAGGGTGCCGGTCTTGTCGGTGCAGATGACCGTAGCGCAGCCGAGAGTTTCCACTGAGGGTAGCGTCCGGATCAGAACGTGGCGTGAGGCCATGCGCTGGACTCCGACAGCAAGCGCAATCGTTACCACGGCCGCGAGGCCCTCGGGCACAGCAGCTACAGCAAGGGAAACGGACGACAGAAGGACCTCCATCCGCGGCAGGCCTCTCACAAGACCTACGATCGCCACGAGTACGACGATAGCGAGACACAGGCGGAGGAGGGTCCTGCCGACGGTCTCCAACCGCCGTTGAAGTGGCGTTGTCTCCTGCTTCACCGTTGCCAAGAGGTGCGCAATCCTGCCCAACTCCGTGCCCATGCCGGTCCGGATCACTTCGGCGACGCCCGTTCCTGCGTTCACCGAGGTTCCCATGAAGACGCAGTCCGTGCGTTCGGCTAAGTGAGCATCCGCGGCCACTGGAGCGACGTGCTTGTGCACCGGTGAACTTTCACCGGTCAGCGGTGCCTCGTTGACTGTCAAGGAATGAGCCGTTCGGAGTCGCGCGTCGGCCGGCACAATATCTCCCGCTTCCATAAGCAACACGTCACCGACCACAACCTCCGACGCGGGAATTATCTTGGATGCCTCGTCGCGCATCACGCGTGCCCGTGGTGCGGTCATGGACCGGAGGGCGTGCACCGCTCGTTCTGCCCGATACTCCTGGAAGAATCCGACGAGCCCGTTCAGCACCACGATGGCGCCGATTGCGACGGCGTCCATCATCTGTCCCAAGGCTGCCGACACAACACCCGCTCCAAGCAGAAGCCAGAACATGGCGCCCTTGAACTGAGCTGCGAGGATGGCCCATGGGGAGGCTGCTGTTTCGCGCTGAATCTCGTTATGGCCGTGCTCCGCGAGGCGGCGCTTGGCCTCGTCATTGCTCAGTCCCTTGGGCGGCGCGTTGACTGCGGCGGCGACGGAGTGCTCGGTCCTCACGAAGCGCCTTCGGTCTTGCTCACCTTCGCACTCGCCGCCGTCGCCACGCATCTCTGCCGAGGCGTGCATCGCTTGCCGTTACCCCGAACCCGTTGAAGGCGAGACAAAAAGCTGACCTCGCGCCCCTGCCCGGTGCTCGTGATCTAGGCGTCGTGTTGAAGCAACACTTTGAGCGCCCGCGTATTTGCGGCATCCGCGAACGTATCGTACGCCTCCATCGCGCGGAACAATGGGAACGTGTGCGTCGCCAGCTTCTCAGGCTGAAGCTTCCCCGCTTGCACTTGCTTCAGCAGCATCGGGGTGGTAACCGTATCGACGAGGCGAGTCGTAAGGGTGATATTGCGCGCCCAGAGCCTCTCGAGGTGAAGTGTCACGGGCGCTCCATGGACGCCGACGTTGGCGATTCGCCCACCAGGAGCAATGATTGTCTGGCAGGTATCGAAGCTGTCGGGCACGCCAACGGCTTCAACGGCAACATCAACTCCAGCGCGCGCGGTCAGCTCCATGACCTTCTCCGCCGCCTTGCCATCGGAACCGTTCACGAGGCGCGTTGCGCCCATGGCGCGAGCCACCTGCAGTCGATTGTCATCCATGTCCACGACAACGATCTCGGCAGGAGCAAAGAATTGCGCGGTTAGGAGTGTCGCGAGGCCGATAGGACCGGCGCCGATGATCGCCATCGTGTCTCCTGGATGAACCTGCCCGTTCAGGACACCGCATTCAAAACCCGTCGGAAAGATGTCGCTCAGCATCACAAGCGCCTCGTCTCCGATGCCGGCCGGCGCTCGATGAAGGCTGGAGTCGGCGTGAGGGATGCGCACGTACTCGGCGTGAGTTCCATCGATCAGGTGGCCGAGGATCCAGCCCCCCGTCCTACAGTGCGAATACATCCCCTTCCTGCAGAAGTCACAGGTTGCGCACGATGTAATGCAGGAGATCAGAACGCGATCGCCCTTTCTAAAGTTCGAAACCCCCGGCCCGGTCTCCTCGACTACTCCGACGCCCTCGTGCCCAAGGATGCGGCCATCGGCAACCGTGGGGACATCGCCTTTCAGGATATGAAGGTCCGTGCCGCAGATCGTCGCCGTCGTGATCCGCACGATCGCGTCGGTGGCATCCCGCAGTACTGGTTGCGGCTTGTCCTCCCACGATCGATGAGGAGGCCCGTGATATACGAGCGCCTTCATGACTGTCGATGAACCCCGGACAAGTGCGGCGTCTTCTGATTTACGTTTGCCATCCTCGTTGTCACATCGGCCTCCTTAGCATCACCTCGGCAGCATCCCCACTCGCATGTCAGCGACCCGCGGGTGCCGATTTCTGCGGCGGCGCCACGAGCGCGAGCTGCGCCTGTCGAGAAAAGTCAATCGACTCAGCCAGGATCCTTGCAGCCTCCGCGGGCGCATGAAATCCCATCGAGTTTTCAGCCGCCACGAAATCGAGGCGCCATTGCGCCTTGCGTTGCAGTTCCTGCGCGGCAGCGAGCCGCTCCGCGGGCACGCCTGCCTTCCTCGCTGCGGCCATCGAGTCGAGCATGTCGACAAGCGCCGCAGCCGAGCGCTGAACCAGCGCCTGCGTGCGCTCCTGGATCGCGTCCACGCGCGCTTGCAACTCTGTCTCTGGGTAGGGATGGCACGACTGGCATGCCCGCGCAATGTTCAACAGCGGGCTGCGCACCCAGTGGTCCGCGACCTTGACCGCGCCCTCGCGCTTATAGGGCATATGGCAGTCGGCGCACGCGACGCCTGAGCGCGCGTGGACACCTTGGCTCCACAGCTCGAACTCTGGATGCTGCGCCTTGAGAACCTCTGCCCCCGTTTCGCCATGCGCCCAATCGTAAAAACGATGCCCGTCCGGGAAGTTGAAGCCGTCGTAATGACTCTCGATCTGCTCCACCTTGAGCCCTTTGGACCATGGGAAGAACAACGTCGTCTTCGGGCCGCAGTAGTATTCGACGTGGCACTGGCCGCAGACGTACGATCGCATCTCCTGACGGGTGCCGTCGACGTTGGGATCGTAGGCAACCGCGCGAGCGCCCTGACGCCACCGCTCCACGCTCTGCAAGTGCGGAACCGGTTCCGCGCTGGCGGCCAGCGCCTGTATCCCCCGGATGAAGCCAGGGCGTGTCACCCGCAGGGCCATCGTCTTCGGGTCGTGGCAATCGACGCAGCCCACGGGGTGAGCACCATCGGCGTGCTGGAACTGTTGCCCGCTGCCGCCCGCTCCAGGGTTTGATGAGCCAGTCTTCACCAGCTCAGCGTGCGCGTCCCAGTACTTCAGCTTATTGAGCGCCTCGAAGCCCTTGAACACATCGCCGCCACCAATGCGCCGGTAGGTCGGGATCACTGAGCCGTGACAATGCAGGCATGCTCCCGGCTGTGGGCGCTCGTTGACGCGCTTCGTGACCTCTTGATCAGCCAACATGAACGCGTGTCCGCGCCGGTCGCGGTAATCAATGGCAAATGCATATCCAGCAAACATCCGCTTGAGCCACGGGTCACGCTCAATCTTTTCCGCAGGCAGCGCCTCGGATCCTCCAAACTGTGTACGCGTTGTGTCGCTGGTCCTCCGGTATGCGTCATACTCCCGCGGCCAGTTGGTTCCCCACGGTGCCGCGTCGGTGGTCTCTTCGTTGACCTCCACCAGTCGAACGTATGGGTTTTTTGCCTCCTGCTTGCGCTCGAAGATGCTCGTTAGCAGCCCGGCCACAAGGAACGCCGCCGCCGCCGAGGCGATGGCCACACCGACGATCGTTAAGCGCCCGCGCAGCACGGTCACGATCGGGCTCCATGCCCGGCGCCACGATGGCAGTGCACGCACTGAGCTTCGTTGTCACGTTCCCCTCCGCCGCGAACGATCTCGTGAACGAAGTCTTCGTGACAGCGCATACAGTTCTCCTGAAGGATCACCGAGTTTCGCGGCTTAATCTGGATCGGTTCGTGAAAGTCAAGGAAGGTGAAGCCCTTCGAATGACGATAGCCATTGTCAGCCTTCGCCATGTACTTTCGGACGAAGTCGTGCGGCAGGTGGCATTCGACGCACTTAGCAGCCGCGTGATGCGGACCCTGCGACCAGGATTGATACTGATCGTTCATGATGTGACAGTTTGCGCAGGCGCGAGGATCCGTAGAGAAGTAGCTGAGCCCCTCGCCGTACCGAAAGGTGAACGCACCGAGGCCGGCACCCGCGCCAACGCAGAGTGCGGTTAACAAGAACGCCACCGGCGCGCGCGAGCCGGGCTTCATCGCGGGAGCAGTCTAGCCGAGCGCGCCACGCCTAGAAGGAAAATGGCAGGTCAGCCTGCACGATAGCGTAGCCGCGTAACCGCATCGGCGCGTCGAGCGCCCGCGAGTAGGCAAGGCCCGGACGGAACCACCTCTTCCCGATCTTGAAATGCAGCCGCGGCCCAGCGCCGAATGTCAGCTGCTCGCTCGCACGGGAGTCATTCCGAACTGGCGCGGCGTCGGTAATCCAACGCTGCAGTCGAATCTCCGTCCCCAGCGATAGCCGTGGCGAAAGGAAATGTCCCGCATGCACGCCGGCGGTGAAGTTAGTGCGGTGCCCATCCTGTGCTACCGGTCCGCGTACCCGGTCAAGCTGCAACACGGTCGCCTCCGCCTGCAGCGTGAGTGCTCTCGTCACGCGGCCGATGCTCACTCCGCCAATCAGGGTCCAGTAGTCCACCGCAAAGAGCGCATTGTCCATTCCGGACCGTGCCGGTACTGCCGCTGCAAGCGCGGCAGCCGCCCCGGCATCCAGCCGGTCGCCGCCCCTGCTGCCGAGGGGAACGGTGCTGGCGAGAAAAACAGACACCCGCCAGGCGCCGCGCAGAGGCCGCACATAGTTGATTCCCAGCAACGGGTTCGAGAATGCCGAGCCCCGCGACGCAAAGGGTGTCGACAAGCTGTGATGCACCCAGGTTTCTCGGAACACGGGCACCCAGCGAGGGCGGAGCCTCCATGTGATAGTCAGACTCGTGACAGCGGTCCGGGCCATCACAGCCGTGACTGGCATCTGCGAGAAGGCGATGGTCTGGTCGAGACGAACCACACTTGCGGCCGTCATCGGCCGCAGCAACCACGGCAACGAGTAAGGCGGCGCCGGCGGTGGCGCCGCGTGCACCGATTGCGCGCTGGCCGTCGCAGCCAAGCTCGTCAGACAGATAACCGCAAACGCCACGCGCCTCGGATAAGAACACCCTGGTGCCAACCGTTGGGGGCACGTCAATATTGAAAGCATGGATACACCCTTTTCAGCAAGCGCCGTGCCACAAGGATCAGATGCTGTCGTGCCTGCCCTTGCTGCTTAGGTACGCTCCGCTAGCCGGCCTCGTTTCCGCGTAGGATTTGCGTGACATCAGGGCCGCCAATGGTGACTAAACTGCTGAGCGACGGTCAGCCACGTAAGTACGCAGTAATGGGCCCGTTGGTGGCCCTAGGGGCGCCCGTTGGGCTTGCGGTACTTCGCCTCCTGCTGCGTGGTTCAGCATCAGCTCATGAACTGTTTGCCGATGTGGAACGGGATCCGTGGACTTACGGCTACGTGGCGATCGCGACCATGACCGCGTTTGGAGTGTTCGGATGGTTTCAGGACCGGCAAGCGCGGCTTCTCTACGAAATGGCGATCATCGATGCACTCACGCAGCTGTGCAACCGCCGAGCGTTCGAGGAACAAATGACCCTGGCACTTGCACGTCGCAAACGCGACGGCTCTTCGCTCAGCCTTGCGTTATTCGATGTCGATGGACTCAAGACGATCAATGACCGCGACGGCCATCGTTGTGGCGATAGCGTATTGAAGGCGGTGGCGCAAGCCCTTCGTGACGGGTCGAGGGAGGCGGATCTCGTCGCACGCTGGGGTGGCGATGAGTTTGCGATCCTTGCACCGGATACCGATCATTCTGAGGCTTTGCAACTGGCCGAGCGCATCCGCACCCTCGTGGCATCCAGTGGCGCGGGCGTCACAGTGTCCGCGGGCGTCGCGACCACTGCTCCAGGAACTGACAGGGGAGGAGACTTGTTGAGAATCGCCGACGCTGCTCTTTATGTCGCAAAAGCACGCGGACGCAATTGCGTAGAGTCGTCTGCAACGTCGTGATGCCTCGCGCGGTCAACAGCTTGACGCGATCAGCGCAATGAAGAGCACCGAGACACGCGGCGGCCGCATCGTCGTTGTCGACGATGAAACGGGTGCGGCGTCGGCCCTCGAGACGCTGCTGCGTGGCGACGGTTATGAGGTCTGGAAGGCCACCGACGGAACGTCAGGCTTGGCGTTGGCGGAAGACGTTCGTCCCGATCTCGTACTCACCGACCTGCGAATGCCAGGACTCGACGGCGTCGAGCTGCTCACCCGCCTCAAGACGACGCAGCCGGACGTGATGATCATCATTATGACCGCCTTCGGCACGGTCAAGACCGCGGTGAAGGCGCTGAAGCTCGGCGCCGAGGACTACCTGACGAAGCCGCTCGACATTGAAGAGCTGGAAATCGTGATCGAGAAGACCCTCACACGCAAGCGCCTGATAGAGGAAGCGCGTGGACTCCGCGAACGGCTCGACACGAAGTACAAGTTCAACAACCTCATCGGCGAAAGCGCCCAGATGGTCGCGGCTTTCAAGACTATTCGCCAGGTGGCGCCATCAACGGCGTCGGTGCTGTTGCTCGGAGAAAGCGGCACGGGCAAGGAGTTGTTCGCCCAGGCGCTTCACCAGAACTCGCCGCGCCGTGAGCGGCCGTTCGTAAAGGTAGCGTGTGGCGCGTTGCCCGAGTCTCTTCTTGAAAGCGAACTCTTCGGGCACGAGAAAGGCTCCTTCACCGGGGCAATCGCCAGCCGCGCAGGCCGCTTCGAGATGGCTGACGGCGGCACGCTGTTCCTGGACGAAATCGGCGACATTTCCATGACCGTCCAGGTCAAGCTCTTGCGCTTCCTGGAAGAGCGCGAATTTGAGCGAGTTGGCGGCAATCGGACGCTGAAGGTCGACGTACGCGTGGTCGCCGCGACGCACCGCGACCTGCAAGTGCGCATCGCGGAGGGCTTGTTCCGTGAAGACCTTTACTACCGGCTCAACGTCGTCGAGATCAACATTCCGCCGCTGCGGGAACGCGCCGGCGATATCGCGCTTCTGGCCCATGAGTTCACCCAGCGGTTCGCGGTGATCAACGGCAAGAAAGCCTTGCGCCTTTCCGATGAAGCTCTCGCAGGCTTGCTGCGGCACCCGTGGCGAGGCAACGTGCGGGAACTCGAAAACGCGATCGAACGCGCCGTGGTCTTGAGCGAGGGTGGCGAGATCGAATTGACCCCCGGACACTTTCCAACGCTGCGCGCCCTCGGTCCCGCAGCGCCCGCCGGCTCCCCCGCCGACAAGTCGCTGCCCATTCCGGGAACTACGCTGGACGTGCTGGAGCGCGAGGCAATCCTGAGAACCCTCGAAGCCGTGGGCGGCAGCACGTCACGGGCAGCGGAGCTCCTCGACATCAGCCCGCGGAAGATTCAGTACAAGTTGAAGGAATACCGCGCGCTCGGCGTTCTCGCCCCGGAGGAGCTCGACCCCAAGCAGGGTTCCTGACGCAGAAACTGCGGCTGGCAGTTGCGCGCCGCGCAACTGCTGCGCGCGGATCCGCCAGTCCGGGGCTTTAGCCGCAAAAACGCGGCTGGCACGTTCCTCGCTGTTGCTCGTGACAACAGGAGCGACACATGCCCAACCTGATGCGCGCCGCCGTGGTTCACGCCTTCGATCAGGCACTCGTGATCGAGCAAGTGCCGATTCCGAGTCCCGGCCCCGGGCAGGTTCTTGTCAAGATCGAGGCCTCGGGTGTCTGCCACACCGACCTGCATGCGGCCCGCGGCGACTGGCCCATCAAACCGGCGCTGCCATTCATACCGGGCCACGAAGGCGCGGGCTTCGTCGCGGCACTCGGTGCAGGAGTTGAGGGCTTTCAGGAAGGCGACCGAGTCGGGATTCCGTGGCTGCATTCGGCGTGCGGCCGGTGCTCCTATTGCGTAGGCGGTTGGGAAACGCTGTGCCAAGCGCAAACCAACACGGGCTATTCAGTCAATGGCGGCTTCGCAGAGTACGCCTTGGCCGAGGCGGCTTATGCAGCACCCATCCCCGCGACAATCAGCCTTACGGACGCTGCGCCGATATTGTGCGCCGGGGTAACGACCTACAAGGCCCTCAAAGAAACCGGCGCCAGACCCGGCGAGTGGGTGCTCATCTCCGGGATTGGGGGTTTGGGTCATATGGCGGTTCAGTACGCCCGCGCGATGGGCCTGCGCGTCGTCGCGATGGACGTGACCAAGGAAAAGCTTTCGCTGGCCCACGAACTTGGTGCGGAGATCATGATCGACGCCCGGTCTGCGGACGCCGCGACGCGAGTTCAGTCGGCGACCGGCGGAGTACAAGGTGCGGTCGTTACGGCTGTTTGTGCGCCCGCCTTCCGCCAGGCGCTCGACATGGTGCGGCGCGGCGGCACCTGTGTGCTCGTGGGCCTGCCCCCGGGCGATTTCTCGATCCCCATCTTCGACGTGGTTTTGAAGCGCCTGACGATCCGTGGCTCGATCGTGGGCACGCGCAACGATCTTGCGGAGGCGTTTGCGCTCGCAACAAACGGCGGCGTCACTGCGAGATACGAGGTGCAGCCGCTCGAGTGCGTCAACACTGTGTTTGAGCGAATGCAGAGTGGCGTCATTGCCGGCCGCGTTGTTCTGGGGATGCGGTGATGACCGACGCCTCGTGGACAAACGAGATCGCGTCGTATTACCGCTCTTCTTCCGTCAGGCATCGCCTCTCGGAAGCTTGCGGCGGGCAGGACGGCTCGCCGGACTCCTTCTCCAGCTGGAGTCTCGCAGCCTTCGGCGGCGCGCGCCGGCGATTCGAAGTAGACGGCGGCCCGGTGCCCTTCGGCAACGCCGACTTCAGCAGCATCCTCGACGAGGGCGCGGACTTGTGCCGGTCGCTGGCCGATCGCGGCGGCACACTGATCGTGCTGGACGTCGATTACGTAAGCCCGGATAACGCCATCGAGGCATATTCCTCGCCGGCGATGGTGTTCCGCCGTCTCGAGCCGGTTCACCAAGCTGTGCTCCAGTTCTTCAGAGCACACGGCCTCGAACCCCGCGCAATTGGTACGGGACGGGGATATCACTACTCCTTGCGTGCACCTCTTGGCAGCGCGTTCCGAAGCAAGCTCGTTGCAATCGGCTCCGCGGGCGTACGCACCCTGCCGCGCGTGCGCCCCCCGCAACTCAGTCCCATGACAGTCCTGGACATGGAACACGCGCATGAAGGCGCCGGGCGTCTCCTGGAACACATCGCTCACCGCTTGATGCACCGGCTTCGCGGTGCAACCGAAGTGCCGGTAACGCTCGCTGACGTGCCGCCCCCTGGTCGCGGCCCGTTCATCTGTCTCGACCTCAGCGCCCACGGTGATCCCCTGTTCACGCGCCACATCCGCTGCGCCTTCTCGACCAACCAGAAGGCGGGAATCATGGAACTGCCTGGAGTACCGCCATTCACGGTCGCCCTTTCCCGCCGGGACGAACCGCTCGCGATGTTCCTGAGCGCGCGGCGCGACCCGACGGGCGCCACTTGCTGGGCGGCAATGGGCCGCGCCACTATCCCCGATGTCAGCGAGGCCGGAACTCTCTTGATGGATTACGAGAACGGCGCTGTCGCCCGGTTCCATCATGAGTTCGATAGCGGCCCAGCGGAGCTGTCGTCCTCGTGGCCGACGCGCCAGGATGAGTTCGAAGTCGCCGATCTCCCGGCATGCATGAGCACGCCCTTCGCTAATCCCAACCCCCTCTTGCTTCGTCCTTCGTGCCTGCGCTCCGTGGCACTCGGCATGTTGGGGCTTGGCGAGAGCCCGCGCGCAATCGCCGACGCCGTGAGCGTCGTCTATCGGGAAGAGCACGGTTGGCAACCGCCGTTCTCGCATTACGACGCCGCTCGCCGCGCGAATTTCTACGTGCGCGTGCTGTGCGGGGCGCTCGCCGACGGCCTCGATTCCGCGGCGCAGTTCTCGTGCGCGACCCAGGCTACACGCAACCTCTGCTTTCCCGGGCGCTGCAGCCAACCGGCACGGACCCTGTTTGCGTCGCTTGGCACGCTGGCCCAATTGAGGGCTCAACGGTGATTCTCGTGCCTGGCATTTCCACCGGTATCCACTATCGCCGGCCGATCGGCGACTGCTTGCCGGCGATTCGCGAAGCGGGATTTACTCTGATCGAGGTATCGACCGCGCCTGATCATTTCGCTTACGGCAGCGCAACGGCAGTGCGGCAGCTCGCGGCCGCCGTCGCCAGCGAGGGCCTTCGGGTCCACTCCCTGCATGCTCCTTTCGGCCACGACATCGACATAACGAGCGAAAGCGAGTCGGCTCGCCGTCACGCGCTCGACAAGCTGAAGTCTGCGGCCGACGCTTTGGCGGCCCTTGGCGGCAAGATCCTGGTGGTCCATCCAGGCAGCGAGAATCCTCGCTGGGCGTGGGAGCGAGAACCCAGTATTCAACGCGCCGTGCACGGCATGCGATCGCTCGCGGCCGCGTGCTCGGATCGTGGCTTGACGCTCGCCATCGAGACCGCGCTGCCACACCTGCTCGGCGGCAACGTCGGCGAACTCGACTGGATTCTCGAACAAGTGCCTGGCGCTCATGTGGGCGTCTGTATCGACACGTCGCACTGCTCGCTCGGCGGCACTCTATTCGATGCGTTCGCACGCTTCGCGCCAAGGCTCGTCCACCTCCAGGCGAGCGACAACCACGGCGTCACCGATGATCATTTGCCGCCGGGAAACGGGTTGGTCGATTGGCCGCGTGTTCGCGCCACCCTCGACGCTGTCCACTACCGTGGCTGTTTCATGCTCGAGATCAGCGGCGACGATGACGTGAGGAAGGAAACGCGCGCGGCTGCCGCCAGTGCGCAACACGCCCTCGATCCGGCGCGCGTCACTGAAGTTATGCACCGCGAAGCGGCCGCCTTGGCCAATTCGATTGAAAGGAGTTCGCCATGGTCCTACAACGACTGAACATCCAACGCGTGCTTTGCGCCGTCGATTTCTCGGAGTTTTCCGCCCAGGCGCAGGAACGGGCAGCAGCTATCGGGGGTTGGTTCGACGCCGAGCTGATGCTCGTACATGCGGTGCAGCCCATCATCGGCTGCGTTCCGCCTGACGGCGGCGTGCCTTACATAGCAATGACCACGGACATTCTGACTATTCAACAGCAGGAGGCCCGGCGCAGCCTGGAAGACGCCGCCAGACTGCTGCGCGAACGTGGCATGCGTGTGGAGACGCGAGTGGTGGTGGACAGCCCCGCAACTGCAATCGCGGCGGCCGCCGCCGCATGGCCGGCGGATCTCGTCGTCATGGGAACCCACGGGCGCGCGGGTTTCGCTCATCTGCTGCTCGGCTCGGTCGCCGAACGGGTGCTGCGCACGGCACCTTGTCCCGTCCTGGTGGTGGGTAGAGAGACTGCGCAAAGCCCGTGGAGCCCGCTGTTCAGCCGGATCCTGTGTGCTGTGGATCTGACGGAAGCCTCCGAGCGAACCATCGACACGGCCTTCTCTGTTGCCGCTGAAACCCAGGCCACAATCACGATGCTGCACGTAGTCGAAAGCCTGACCGGCAATAGTGCTGCAGTCCTCGGAATCCCCGAAACCGACCCTGCTTCGGTGCACTCCGAACTGAGAAATCGTGCAGCCGCGAGACTGCTTCGAACCGTCCCCGATGCGACGGGGCGTTACTGCGAGATTTCCCAGCGTATCGAGATTGGCAGCGCCTGGCGGTCGATCGTGAAGGTCGCTGAGGAATTGGCGTCCGATGTCATAGTGGTGGGCGCACACGGCGGCTGGGGCGCAGGCCGGATGTTCCTGGGGTCGACCGCGAACCAGGTCGTCCGCCATGCCCACTGCCCCGTGCTCGTGGTGCGAGAGTCGAATGCGCGGCATGCGATGCCGCAACCCACGTTGAACGGCCCAGCGACTCGCCTAAAGCCCGCGTAGTCGTGTCGGCGATCAGCCGCTGACGGCAATAGGAACACCGTTACAATGACGCTGCAGCTACCAGCGCAGTCTCGTTTTTATCCTGCCATGGAACTTCCCCGGCTCATTGAATTGCTCGAACTGGCGCCGGACGCGACTGTTGTCGTCGATCGCGCTGGCCGGATCGTGCGCATCAATGGAACGGCCGAGCGCTTGCTCGGCTACCACAATGGCGAGCTCGGCGGGCAGCCGATCGAGATTCTGGTGCCAGGTCGGCTCAAGGAGGCTCACCGCTCCCATCGCAACGCGTATCTCGCGTCTCCGGAAGTACGTTCGATGGGTGCCGCGCTCGATCTGCACTGCCGCCGCAAGGACGGCAGCGAGTTCCCAACGGACATTAGCCTCAGCCCGCTGGAGACCACGGAGGGCCCGCTTGTAATCGCTGCCATACGCGACACCACCGAGCGCCGACGTCTCGAACGAGCACTGCACCTAAGTACAGAACGCTTCCGGTTGCTGGTCGATTCAGTGGAGGAGTACGCGATCTTCATGCTTGATCGAGAAGGCCGCGTCGCCACCTGGAACCGCGGCGCCCAGCGGATCAAAGGCTACGCGGCGCAGGAGATCATTGGCCAACCGTTCGCCATCTTCCATGCGCAGGAAGACATTGCTCTCGGTAAACCGCGTAAGGCTCTCGCGTACGCGGCGGAACATGGCGAGTTTCGCGAAGAGGCTTGGCGCGTACGCAAGGATGGCTCGCGATTCCGCGCGGACGTGACGATCA
Source organism: uncultured Acidobacteriota bacterium (assembly GCA_963720545.1). Taxonomy (GTDB): domain Bacteria; phylum Acidobacteriota; class Vicinamibacteria; order Fen-336; family Fen-336; genus MFD01916-c6. The sequence continues at coordinate 852,973 of OY970399.1, forward strand.
CGCGACTGTCCGACGAACGGGGCACGTTGCTGGGGTATGCCAAGGTGACACGCGACGTCAGCGCGCGCACTCGTGCCGAGGATGAGCGTCGTCGGGCGGTGGAGGCGCGCGAGGAGATCCTGGCACTCGTCGCTCATGACCTGCAGAACGCCGTCAACGCGTTGGTCCTCAACGCCGAAGTGATAACGCGTACCTCGCCTGTGACCGCCACCGAGACGGCGATGCAAGCCGCGGGAGTCACCGTGGCACGGTCGGCCGAAGGCATGAAGCGCCTGATCCGCGACCTCCTGGATGTGCAGCAGATAGAGCTTGGCAGTTTCACGATCGAGCCTCGGACCGAGCCGGTGGCAGGCTTGGCGGAAGCCGCAATCGAGCCGCTCCTTATCGTGGCGCACGAGCGTTCCATTCGGCTAGTCCTCGAGCTCGATCCGGACGTGCCTCTTGTTTCCTGTGACGCCGAGCGTGTGGTGCAGGTGCTCCACAATTTGATTGGCAACGCCATCAAATTTGCGGACGAGGGCGGGGTGGTGACGCTGTGCACGGCTACTTCGCCCGCCGGTGTTCGTTTCAGCGTCTCGGATGGCGGTCCAGGTATGGCGCCCGAAGAACTGCCATTTGTTTTCGATCGGTCCTGGCGAGCTCCTCAAAACAAGCTGCAGCGCGGCTCCGGCCTGGGGTTGTTCATCGTGAAGACCATTGTCGAGGCCCACGGTGGCCGCGTTTGGGTTGAGAGCCAACTCGGCGGCGGCACGACATTCTTCTTCACGCTCCCAGTCGCGAGCTCAACGTCCCGGCTTCCGTAATCACCGCGACGGCCACGCACATTCTGCGCCGCCCTTGTTGCCGGACGGCAACACTTGCGTTCAAACCGACTTGCTGTGCCATATAGGCGGTGTTTTGGACCGGGCACGTCGGTTGCAAACGCAGGTGCCGGAGGTTGCAATGCAGGGTGCCAGTATCCATGTCCAGCACATCGTCTGCCCCACCGATTTCTCAGCGATGTCCGAGAATGCGCTCCGACACGCCATTGCCATGGCGCGCGTCCTTGGCGCCGGAATCACAATCCTGCACGTCCTGCCACCAGAAGCAGGTCCGTATGCCACGGCGGTGTTGCCCTACCTCCTACCCGAGGAACTCACCGATCCCGAAGCGCGGCACACGGCGCTCGCCGCGCTCGAACGTTTTGCGCAGCCGGCGCTCGACGCCCACATTCCCACGGTCCTCGATGTGCGCGTGGGCGATGCATGGCGGGGTATCACGGCGGCTGCTCGCGAACAGCATGCCGGGCTCATCGTGATGGGCACACGAGGCATTTCAGGCGCCCGCCGGCTCCTGACTGGCTCTGTGACGGACAAGGTGTTGCGCCACTTGCCGTGCGCCGTCATGACCGTATGCCACGAAGAGGGTCGCTCCTGGTCGGCTCCGGAGTTGATCCAACACATCGTGTGCGCGACCGATCTTGGGGAGACCTCCGATGCGCCCGTGGCTTTTGCCGCTCTGCTTGCTGGTATTCGCCACGCCGAACTCACCGTCCTGCATGTGGTCGGGGAAGAGCTGAATCCCAGTGTCGCTCAGCATCCGTGGGCGCCCGAGTTCGGGCCGATCGCCGACTATGCCGGGCCCGCGCTACTCGAGAGTTTCCACGACGCAATCGCCGCAAGCGATGCAGCGGAACACACGCACAGCAAGGTGGCTTGCGGCGTCATTCACGACGAGATCTTGCGCGTCGCGGCCGCAGAGCGTGCTGACCTCATCGTTATCGGCACACACGTTCGCGGCCCGTTAGGCCGCACTATCCTCGGCGCCACATGCGATCGAGTGGTTCGCGAGGCCACCTGTCCGGTGCTCGTTGTGCCGATGCGGAAGCGTTCAGAAACGACGCGTCATGCAGAGCCAACCGGTATGGTCCTCAGCGGCACGCGCCGCAGCCAAGAACGGTAGATGCTTCGGTTGCTCTGGTACTTCGCCGCCGTCGTTGCCCTTAGCGCCGTCGCGGTTGTCATTGCTTCCGGCACCGATCGGTTGAGGAAACGCGTAGCGTCTGAAACAAGCGCGCTCTGGTCGGGCATTGGAGGAATGGGAGACGTCGATCGCGAGGCACTTGACTCGCTGCCAGTGCCTGCGAGGGCGTATCTGACCAAGGCACTTGGGCGCAGGCGCCGGGCGGTGCAAGCCGTACGCTTCCGCCACAGCGGACGTTTTCGCACCTCATTGACCGGACCGTGGCGGAAGATCCGGGGCGTGCAGTACGAGGGCGCTAACCCGCCGGGATTCGTATGGTGGGGGCGGCTGAAGCTCTTTCCCGGACTGTGGGTCGATGCGCGCGACCGCTCGCAAAACGGCACCGGCGGAATGCTGATCGTGGCCGAAGCGCTGATGCCGGTTGTGAATCGCCTCGGCCCGGAGCTGGATCAGGGAGCAATGTTGCGACTGCTCTCCGACTTCGTCTTGTTTCCCACGGCACTGCTTGACACGCGCCACGTGTCCTGGACCCCGATCGACAATTCGACCGCACAGATTACTCTCACGATTGGCGAATGCAGTGTAAGCGGAGTCTTCACTTTCGGCGCCGACGCTCTTCCCACGCGATTTTCGGCATATCGCTACTTCGACGACGGCAAGAACTTGCCAACGCTGCTTGCTTGGTCCGGCGAATACTTGGACTATCGCGAAGTCGATGACGGCATGCTGGTACCCTTCCGTTATCTCGGCTACTGGCACAAGGACGGCAAGGCCGTGCCGTATGTCGACTTCATCCTGGAACGGCCGGAGTACGATAAGCCGCAACCCTACGGCGCTCCATGACGAATTTTGCCTCCCTAGACGCCTACATTCGCGCGGCCAACTTCATAACCGTTGGCCAGATCTATCTGCTCGATAACCCTCTACTGCGCGAGCCGCTCCGGCCGGAACACGTCAAGTCGCGGCTCCTTGGCCACTGGGGAACTTCGCCGGGAATAAACCTCATTTACGCCCACCTCAACAGGGCGATCATCCGCGATGACTTGAACGTGCTGTTCATGGCCGGGCCCGGGCACGGTGGTCCCGCGGTCGTCGCGAACGCATATCTGGAAGGCACATACTCCGAGGTCTTTCCGGCTGTCGCCCAGGATGCGGCTGGCTTACGCGCGCTTTTTCGCCAGTTCTCGACGCCTGGAGGAATACCGAGCCACGCCGGCCCGACGACCCCGGGCTCCATTCACGAAGGCGGCGAATTGGGTTATGTCCTCACCCATGCTTTTGGCGCTGCTTTTGACAATCCAGACCTGATCGTCGCCGCCGTGATTGGCGACGGCGAAGCAGAAACCGGGCCGCTTGAGGGGTCGTGGAAAGGCATCAGCTTTCTCAATCCTTGTCGGGATGGTGCCGTATTACCCATCCTTCACCTGAACGGATACAAGATCGCCGGCCCGACGGTTCTCGGGCGCTCCTGCGATGCGGACATCGCGAGTCTGCTCGCCGGTCATGGCTACAAGGCACATTTTGTCGCTGGCCATGAGCCGATGGCTGTACACGCGGACCTCGCCCACACACTGGACGAGTGTCTTGCCGAGATTCGCGCGATCCAGGACGAAGCACGCGCCGCCGGACACGTGAACACTCGGCCGCGGTGGCCGGCCCTGGTTCTGCGTACGCCCAAGGGCTGGACCGGCCCGCAACAGGTTGATGGTCTGCAGATCGAGGGGACGTTTCGAGCGCACCAGGTGCCAGTTGACCAGGTACGCACCAACCCCGGCCATCTGGCCGAACTCGAACGCTGGCTTCGCAGCTACCGGCCAGAGGAACTTTTCGACGCCTCCGGCGCGCTCAACCCGGCGCTCAGTGTGGTCTTGCCTAGAGGCGAAAGGCGCATGAGCGCGAACCCGCATGCCAACGGCGGAAGGCGTTGCACGCCTCTGATGTTGCCGGATGTCGCGGCGTATTCGCTGGCAGTGCCTCTTCCCGGTCAGGTTGTCGCCGAATCAACGCGACAGCTCGGTTTGTTGTTGCGTGATACGTATCGCGACAACCCCCACACTTTCCGCCTCTTCTGTCCCGACGAGACTAATTCCAACCGATTGGGCGGTGTGTTTGAGTCGGAGGCCCGTTGTCTGGTCGCTTCTCCGCACGCCGAAGACGATCACGTGTCGGCGCACGGCCGCGTAATGGAGGTCCTGAGCGAACATAACTGCCAAGGCTGGCTCGAGGGGTACGTTCTCACCGGTCGTCACGGCCTGTTCGCAACCTACGAGGCGTTCGCGCTGATCGTGGCGTCGATGGCGACACAGCACGCCAAGTGGCTTGAGGCGTGCGCCGAACTCGACTGGCGTGCGCCGGTCCCGTCGCTCAACTACCTGCTCACTTCGACCTGCTGGCGCAACGACCACAATGGCTTCAGCCATCAGGGGCCCGGCTTCATGGACACAGTGCTCACCAAGCAGGGACAGGTCGCGCGTGTGTACCTGGCGCCCGATGCCAACTGCCTGCTGTCGGTGGCCGATCACTGCCTGCGCAGCCGAAACTACGTCAACTTGATCATCATCGACAAACAACCGCAGTTGCAGTGGCTCGATCCTGCCGCGGCGGCCGCTCACTGCGCCCGCGGTGCGTCTATATGGGACTGGGCTGGCACCGAGTCGGATCAGCCACCGGATGTCGTCCTTGCGTGCGCCGGCGACACCGCAACCCTCGAAACAATCGCAGCGGCGGAATGGCTCCGCAGCCGCGCGCCGACGCTGCGGGTTCGCGTGGTCAACGTCGTCAACTTGATGACGCTGGCAAGCCCGGACATCCACCCCCATGGGCTGAGTGAGCCGCGCTTCGTGGAGCTGTTCGGGCGGGACCGCCCGGTGATATTCGCCTTCCACGGCTACCCGGGAGCGGTGCATCAGCTCCTGCACGGCCGACCGCATCCACAGCGATTCCACGTTCGCGGCTACAAGGAACGAGGCACGACCACGACGCCATTCGACATGGTCGTGCTAAACGAGACGAGCCGTTTCCATCTCGCCATTGAAGCGTTGCGTCGTGCGGCCCAGCGACCAGAGGGGGCGTCGTTGTTGATCGAGGAGTGCCGCGCCGCGCTTCGCGAGCATCACGCTTACGTCCGGGAGCACTTCGAGGACATGCCGTCGATACGCAATTTCAGGTGGCATGGCCGCTGATGGCGTCCCCAACAGAGACTGTGCTGTGTCTCAATGCTGGCTCGTCTTCGCTGAAGTACGCTGCCTTTGTCGTAACACCGGCCGGCGCACCGACACGGCTCTGTAGCAGCGTCCTGGAAGGGTTCAGCGCCGAGACAGCAGACGACTGCTTTTCTGAGGTGTTCGAGACGCTAGAGCGGACCGGCGTTCAACCAACGCTGGTCGGCCATCGCGTGGTTCATGGCGGAATGCATTATTCCGAGCCCCAGCGAATGGACGCGACTGTACTCACCCAGTTGCAAGCACTCGTGCCACTCGCCCCCCTGCATTTGCCGCTCGCCCTGGCGGGAATTGAAGTTGTGCAGCAGCGCCTGCCCATGATTGCGCAAGTGGCCTGCTTCGATACCGCGTTCCATCACGGCATGCCGGAGTTGGCGTGTCGGTACACGTTTCCTCCTCCATTTCACGAACAGGGCGTGCGCCGGTATGGGTTTCACGGGTTGTCGTATGAGTCTCTCCTCGAATCGATAGGGCATCCACCGCCGGAGCGCATCGTAGCTGCCCATCTTGGCAGCGGTATGAGCCTCGCCGCGATAAAGCATGGGCGCTGCGTCGATACCACAATGGGGTTCACTCCAAGCGGCGGCGTCATGATGGGAACGCGCACCGGCGATCTTGATCCGGGCGTGCTGCTCTACTTGATGAGGGTGAAGGGCCTGGGTCCCGACGAATTGGAGCAACTCGTCGATCATCGTTCGGGCCTGCGGGGTTTGGCGGGAACGTCGGACATGAAGGCACTCATCGCGCGTTCAGCTACCGACCCCAGCGCGCGCTTGGCGATCACCATGCTCGCATACTCAATTCGCAAGACGATTGGCGCCTATGCCGCGGTACTCGGCGGTATCGACCTCCTGGTCTTTACCGGCGGCGTCGGCGAACATGCTCCGCCGGTCCGGGCGGCTGCCTGCGATGGGCTGGACGTAATAGGGATTCGCATCGATCCCGAGCGCAATGAGGAGAATGCCGGAGCGATCCAGGCGACGGACAGTCGTTGTGGTGTCCTCGTCATTCCAACGGATGAGGCGCAAGTGATCGCTGCTCACACCTGGCGCGTCACGCGCCAGGTGCCATAATGACAGGCGACGATCGGCAATCCCCTCGCGGCACCGCTGGTGCACGGCTCGCGACCTCAGGGTTTGGTTGGGTCGTCGGTCTCGCCGCGCTTGTCACGGTCTTCTGGGTAGTGATCCACCGCGCGGAGGGCTGGCGGTTCGCAACGCTCGCCGCAGGTATTCGGCCCGCATGGCTCATGGTCGCGATGCTCCTGCAGGCCAGCACCTACCTGGCACAGGGTGCAGTCTGGCGTCATGTGCTGCGCCGCGCCGGCGCGCCGCGGTCACTGGGCCAGAGCGTCCGTCTCAGCGTCGCCAAACTCTTCGAGACCAGGTAGCGGCACTTGAACGAGAGACCGACCGTCGAACTAACCGCCAACGGTAGCGAACAGTACTGGACCAGGACGCCCCCTGAGCTCGCTGAACTTCTTCAAACAGATGTCAATGGGCTCCGCACCGACGAAGCGTCGCGTCGCCTCGAGGTTTACGGCTACAACGAACTGTCGAAAGAGCGTGGTTCATCAGCGACAACGATGCTGTTTAAGCAATTTCGTAGTCCATTGGTGCTGCTGCTTCTCTTTGCCGCATGCGTCTCAATGTTGTCCGGCGAGTGGATCGATGCCGGGATCGTTATAGCCATCGTGTTGGCCTCGGTGGCTATCGGGACATTTCAAGAATATAAGGCGCTCTTGTCGATCGCCAAGCTTCGCAGCAGGCTGCGGATCAATGCGACGGCTTTTCGGGATGGTGCGGCATGCCCGGTGCCCAGCCGTAGCCTGGTCCCCGGCGACGTCGTGCTGCTGTCGGCCGGAACCTTGGTCCCTGCCGACGGGATTCTTCTTAGCGCGACAGACTTGTGTGTGAACGAAGCGGTGTTGACCGGCGAGAGTTTCCCTGTCACGAAGCATGCCGGCGTAGCACCAGCCGACGCGACACTTCCGGGTCGATTCAACTGCGTCTTCATGGGGACAAATGTTCGCAGCGGTTTTGCGCGCTGCCTGGTGCTGCACACCGGGATGAGGACTCACTACGGGGCGATTGCAGGCACCCTCGCAGGTCGAACGCCTGAGACCGACTTCGACCGCGGGATTCGGCATTTCGGCAACCTGCTCGTCCGCACGATGCTCGTGATGGTCGGTCTCGTATTCGTCGTAAACGTGGTTGCACATCGGCCTGCAATAGAGACTCTCCTGTTCTCCCTCGCGCTTGCTGTTGGGCTGAGTCCCGAGCTATTACCAGCCATCCTGACGATCAATCTGGCTCATGGAGCAGAACGGATGGCGAGGAACGGCGTCCTGGTACGTCACTTACATGCCATTGAAAACCTGGGCAGCATGGACGTCCTGTGCACTGACAAGACCGGTACCCTCACCGAGGGCACGGTGCGGCTCAAAGGCGCCTTCGACTCCCTGGGGCAGCCGTCTTCCACCGTTCTCGAGCTGGCATCTGTCAACGCGGGCTTGCAGGCTGGCCTGGCGAACCCGCTCGATCAGGCGATCCTTGAGGCTCGCCCGCTTGGAACGGTCCCGGAGAAACTGGGCGAGATTCCTTACGACTTCGAACGCAAGCGCCTCAGTGTGGTGGTGGGTAAGGGCGTAGAAGCAACGATGGTGAGCAAGGGGGCCGTTTCCCTCATTCTCGATGTGTGCACTCGAACGGCAGAAAACGAACCGTTGGATGCAAATCATAGGAGCGCGCTTGAAAGCCGCTTTCAGGCTTGGGCGGAGCAAGGAGTACGCGTGTTGGCGCTCGCAACGCGTACGCTCGAGCGGCGCCCTTCGTATTCGCCGGCGGATGAACGCGACCTGACTTTTCAAGGCTTTCTGACGTTCTTCGATCCTCCGAAGGCGGGTGTCGCCAAAACTCTCAGAGATCTCTGTTCGTTGGGCGTTGACGTAAAGCTGATCACCGGTGATACCGGGCTGGTTGCCCTACACGTCGCGACCGCTGTCGGCATGCGAGTGGCGCGATCGCTGGACGGCAAAGCCATCGACGCGCTGGACGAACAGGAGCTGCAAGATGTTGCGCAAACGACTGATCTATTCGTCGAGGTCGATCCCAATCAGAAGGAAAGGATCGTCCGTGCGCTTCGTCGGTCCAAACACGTAGTCGGCTTCATGGGCGATGGCATCAACGATGCACCGGCAATGCATGCGGCGGATACCAGCCTGTCAGTCGACGATGCCGTCGACGTTGCCAAAGAAGCAGCCGACTTTGTTCTGCTCGAACGCGACCTCGATGTGATACGCGCGGGCATCGAAGAAGGTCGGCGTACATTCGCCAATACGATGAAGTACGTGCTCACGACCACAAGTGCCAATCTTGGCAACATGATCAGCATGGCTGTCGCGTCAGTCTTCCTTCCATTCCTGCCGCTGCTGGCCAGTCAGATTCTGTTGAACAACTTTCTCTCTGATATCCCTGCAATCGGGCTTGCCGGCGACAATGTCGACCGCGAGCAAGTCGAGCGGCCGCAACGATGGAACATGCGCTTCATCTTGCGGTTCATGCTTGTGTTTGGGACGGTGAGCTCATTGTTCGACTTCGTGACCTTTTGGGTGCTGCTCACGATATTCACGTCCGGTGCGGCGTTATTCCGGACCGGTTGGTTTGTTGAATCATTGCTCACGGAACTGCTCGTCGCGCTGGTTGTACGGACGCAGCGGAGCTTCTTGCACAGTCGCCCCGGCAAGCTATTGATGATCGCCACCGGCGTGGTGATGCTTCTCACGTTTCTCATTCCCTATTCACCGATAGCCAACCGCCTTGGCTTCGTTCCTCTTCCGGGCGTCTTGATGCTGACTATTGCGGCGATCGCCCTGGCCTACGTTTGTCTCGCTGAAATCACTAAACGCTTCTTCTATAGAGGCAATGTGGCTGACGCTTGGGTCTGAAGGCAGACGACACACTTCGCCACGAGCGTATGCGAGTGGCGGAAGCGGGTGGGAATCGAACCCACCGCCGGTGGCATTACCCATCGGCCAGGCGGCTTTGAAGGCCGTGCGGATCACCAGATCCGAATCACTTCCGAAGGCGAGGGGGAGATTTTAGGCGGTAAGTGTAGCGAGGGCGCGGCGGATTGCGGCGACATGGCTCGGGCCGGTGCGGCAACAGCCGCCGATGTAGCGGGCACCCGCCTGGTGCCAGCGGCGCGCGAGCGCTTCCCAGTCGGCGGTGGCGGGGTTGCCTAGCCACCGCTTCCCGGTCGCGTCGTAGGTTTCGCCGGAGTTCGGATAGGCGACGAGCGGTTTGTCGGTCGCTTGGGACGCGGCTGCGAGCAGCGGTTCGACATGTTCCGGAGCCGTGCAGTTCACGCCGATCGCCACCAGTTGCGGAGTGGCCGCGACGTCGCGGACCACGTCCACGAGCGGTGTGCCGTCGCGCAGGCTCGCGCCGTCTTTGCAGCTCATACTGAGCCACGCTCTTGCGTTTGGTGTTTCCGCCAACAGCTCCGCGAGGACGCGGGCCTCGGTGGCCGACGGGATCGTCTCGAATGCGAGGAGGTCGGCGCCCGAGTTCGACAACAGGCGCAGGCGGTCGCGATGGAAGTCGGCGAGGCCTTCCGCATTAAGGTCGTAGTCGCCCGTGTATTCGGCGCCGTTCGCGAGGTAGGCGCCGTACGGGCCGATGCTGGCGGCGACGAGCGGCCGCTGCCGGCCTTTGGCGTCTGCACGCGACCAGAACCCGTCACGTGCGCTGCTTGCGATTTCAACGCTGCGGACGATGAGGGCCTCGGCTTCGGTCCGCGGCAACCCCTCGCGCATCAAGCCCGGGACGGTGGCCTGGTAGCTTGCGCTTGCGATGCAGTCGGCTCCGGCTTCGAGGTATGCCGTGTGAACCGCGGTCAGAGCGTCCGGGGCCTCGAGCAGCAGGCGCGACGACCAGAGCGGGTGGCTGAGGTCGAAGCCGCGCTTCTCCAGCTCGGTCGCCAGGCCGCCGTCGAGGACGAGGACCCCCGAGGTCACGGCAGGAACCGGTACCCCGATCCGTAGACCGTCAGGATGTGGCGCGGGTCCTGCGGGTCGCGTTCGATCTTGCGGCGCAGCTTGGCGACGAAATTGTCCACGGTACGGGTCAACGGCGTGCTGTGATAGCCCCACACCTCGCTCAGCAATTGCTCGCGGCTGACCAGTTCGTTCTTGTGGGCCAGGAAGTAGCGGAGCAGGTCGAACTCACGCCCCGACATCTCGACCGGACGGGAACGCCGCCGAACCTGCTGGCGCTTCATGTCCACGACGATCTCGCCGAACTGGATGGTCGCCGGTTCGTTCGTGGCCTGGCCGGCGCGACGGCGCACCTGCACCTTCACGCGGGCCATCACCTCCTGCACGCTGAACGGCTTGCCCACGTAGTCGTCGGCGCCGAGCTCGAGACCCAGCACCCGGTCGATCTCGGTGTTGCGCGCCGTGATGATGATGATCGGCACGCCCACTCCGCTTTCGCGCAGCTTGCGGCACACCTGGTAGCCGCTGATCCCGGGCAGCATCACGTCCAGGAGGATCACGTCGGGAGGCTCCTGGGCGACGAGCGCCAGGGCCTTCTCGCCGGTTTCGGCGGCGATCGCCTCGTAGCCCTCGAACTCGAGGTTGTCGCACAGGATCACCTGCATCTGCGGCTCGTCTTCCACCACCAGCACGCGGATGGCGGGGTTCGCCGCCGGGTTCGACGCGCTCATGTCGCCATCGGCAGGAGGACGCGGAACTCGCTGCCGCGGCCGGGGCCACTGTCGACGACGATGCGGCCGCCGTGGGCTCTCACGATCGTCTGCACGATCGTCAGGCCCAGGCCGAAGCCGCGCCGGCGCGGCGAGCTGGACGCGCGGTAGAACTTCTCGAAGATGCGCGGCAGCGCCGCCTGGTCGATGCCGTCGCCCTGGTCGCGCACGGAAATAGCCAGCTCACCTTCGGCAACCGCCACTTGAACCACGACGTCGCCGGCATCGCGCCCATACTTCACGGCGTTCTCCAGGAGGTTCAGCACCACTTGCTCGAGCGCCGCCGGGTCGGCACGCACAAAGGGAACGTCGACCCCGCGCTCGAAACGAATCGTAACCCCTTCGGGTGCCGCCACCTGGAATCCCTGCACGGCCTCCCCGACGAGCGCGGCTACGTCGACGAGGTCGAACTCTAAAACGCCACCCATCGCCTCGACGCGCGAGAAATGCAGGATCTGGTCGACGAGCGCCGAGAGCCGCTGGGTCTGCGTGCCGATGATCTCGAGGTACTGCTTCAGCTTGTCGGTCGAGGCCACGCGCCCGAGCGACAGCGTCTCGACAGCCCCGGACAGGAGCGAGAGCGGCGTCTTCAACTGGTGCGAGACGTTGGCGACGAAGTCGGACTGCATTTGCGCAAGGCGAATGGCCTGGCGGTCGAGGGTGATCGCGAAGAAGAGCGCTATCAGGATGAGCAGCACGGCCGTCGCGAAGAGCCAGTAGCCATGCGCGGCCGCTTCCGTCACCGGCGTCTCCGCGCTGACGGTGAGCGCCCATTTGCGCGGCTCGGTGTGCGTGCCCAGCCACGGCTGCAGGGTCTCGCCGGGAAAGAACAACATGTCGATGGTGCTGGTGGCGGACGGCGCGCCCGGCGCCACTTCCGGCCCGTGCACCCGCTGCCCGCGTTCGTCGTGCACGGTCAGCACCAGCCGTGGCGAGCGCGGATCGGGGTTCAGCAGCTTGGGAACCGCGGCGCCCAGCGCTCCTGCAAACAGGTCGCGACGCTGGCGCTCGAGGTCCACGGTGTACCCCAGCAGCGCGAAGTACTCCTTTTGGCGGCCGTCGCGCCACAGGTAATGGATGAGGATCTGGTAGCGGACGCCGTCGAGCGTTTCCTCGATGACGACGAACGGATAGCGCGCCGGGGCCAGGTTGCGAGCCAACTGCAGAACCGCCGGGCCCATGCCCGGTTGCGAGAAGAGCGACCCCATCTGGCGCCCGTCGAGGCCGGCGATCTGGATCGCAGCCGGTCCCGATTCCTCAGGCGAGCGATAGAAAAGCACCTCGTCGCGCAGGTTGGCGGGCATCGAGTCGCTCCAGAGAAAGAAGCGGTCGACGTACGGGTAGCGTTCCAGGCCCTGGCCGAAGAAACGCGCGACGCGCGGCAAGTCGTAGCCGAGCAGCTCGGGGTGCCCGATGCCCTCGATGGTGTCGAGTACCGCGCCCGAGAAGCGCTTACGCAGGTGTTCCGTGACCACGGCGGCGCTCTGCTCGCAAACCTGCTTCACGATGATCTCGGTCTGCGCGCGGTGCTGCGCGGCCGACTCGCGCTGCAGGTACATGACGAGAAGCGCGGCTGAGATGAGCGCAACGGTCGCGCCCAGCAGCAGCACGCGGTGGGCGCGCCAGCCGCCGATACCTGCCGTGGTGCGCAGCCAGATCTGCGGACGGGGGCGCATGGGCGTGCCGCTAGGCCCTGGGGCCTGCCCGGAAGGACCATTCTGTGTCACCGAGTCCGCCTTGACGCGACGCTATCACGGCGCTCCCACTGCGCCGCCGCCCGTGCTCCTGGCGGCAAAGGCTGCGAACCAGCGCCGGCCGCAAGCGGCCAGGATGATGACCACACACGCCATCATCGTCACGGTCAACGACACGTTGACGGCGCCGCGCAGGCGCAGGCCGGAGTCGGCGCCCACGGCCATTGGCCAGAAGGTGTGGCGCACGGTCCAGGCTCCCGCCGTGAGCGTCGTGACGCTGACGAAGGCGAGCGGCAGGAGCGTCACCCAGGCGTAGCGGCCGCGGCCGTTGTTGACGATCACCGTGGTGCCGATGGCGAGCGCGATCGCCGCCAGCAACTGGTTGGCGATGCCGAACATCGGCCAGATGGTCTCGATGCTGCCGGTCCAGATGAAGTACGCCCACGCCGCCACCACGATGGACGTGGAGAGGAGCGCGCCAGGCACCCAATCGGGTCGATCGAAGGGCTTGTAAAGCCTGCCGAGCGACTCCTGCACCAGGAACCGCGCGACGCGCGTGCCGGCGTCGATGGTGGTGAGGATGAAGAGCGCCTCGAACATGATGGCGAAGTGGTACCAGTAGTCCATGGCGCCGCGCATGCCGGGCACCGCGCTGAAGATCTGCGCCATGCCGACCGCCAGCGAAACAGCGCCGCCGGTGCGGCCCGCGACCGTCTCCCCCACCGCCTGCTCGAGGGCGGGCAGGTTCACCGTGTCCATGCCGAGCGTTGCGAACACTGCCGGGCGGGTGTTGATCGCGAAGTAGTCCGCGGGAAACAGCGCGGTCGCGGCGATCAGAGCCACGATGCCGACGAGCCCTTCCATGAGCATCGCGCCGTAGCCGATGGGCCGGATGTCCGACTCGCGGTCGATCATCTTCGGCGTGGTGCCCGAAGCGATGAGCGCGTGGAACCCCGAAATGGCGCCGCAGGCGATGGTGATGAAGGCGAAGGGAAAGAGCGGCCCGCCGATGATCGGGCCGCCACCCGCCGCGAACCGGGTGAACGCCGGCATCTTCAGTTCCGGGTTGACGATCGCCACACAAACGATGAGGAACAGGATGGTGCCGATCTTCATGAACGAGCTCAGGTAGTCGCGCGGCGCCAGCAGCATCCAGACCGGCAGCACCGACGCGGCGAAGCCGTAGACCGCGAGGCATACGACGAGCGCCTGGCGATCGAGGAGGAAGATGCTGCCGAACGCGGTGGCGGCGATCGGCTTGCCCAGGATTACCGCGAGCAGCAGGCCCATGACCCCGATCACGGTGGCTTCGGCGATCCGGCCCTTGCGGAAGCGGTACATGTAGAGGCCCATGAAAAGGGCGAGCGGGATGGTGGCGCCGATCGTGAAGGTACCCCAGGCGCTCTCCGCGAGGGCGTTGATCACTGCCAGGCCCAGCCCGGCAAGCGCGATGACGATGATGAAGAGCACTGCCAGGCCCGCGGTGAAGCCGGCGACCGGCCCGACTTCGGCAAGCGCCAGGTTCGCGAGCGAACGGCCGCCACGGCGCACCGACGCCCACAGCACGACCGAGTCGTGGACTGCGCCGCCGAGGCAGACGCCGGCCACCAGCCAGATGAGGCCGGGCGCATAGCCGAATTGCGCCGCGAGCACGGGGCCGATGAGCGGCCCCGCCCCGGTGATGGCCGCGAAGTGGTGGCCGAACAACACCCAGCGGCTCGTCGGGTAGTAGTTGTGGCCGTCGTTGCGCTCGTGGGCCGGCGTCACCCGCGTGTCGTCGAGCGCCATCACCCGCGCGGCCAGGAAGGCGCTGTAGTAGCGGTAGGCGATGGCGAGGATGCCCACCGCCGGGAGCAGGATCGTCAGTGCGTGCACGGCGTGGGCCTAGCCCACGTAGTGCATGGGCTCCATCGGCACCTTGGACATGTTCTCGGCGCCTTGCTCGGTGATCAGGATGCAAGCCGATGAGCAGGTGCGAAGCTGGCCCGGAACCACGATGTTCGGGTGCCAGCTCAGCACCATCCCGGGCTGGAGCATCAGGCCCTTGGTGCCTTCGGGCGAGATGCGCCAGCCTTCGTGATTGCCGACGCCGATCCAGTGGCCGATGAGGACGGTGGAGCCTTCCTCGTAGCCCTTGCTCTTGATGTAGTTGTTGCACTTCTCATAGACGCCCAGCATCTCGACGCCCGGCTTCAGCTCGTTCATCGTGAGCTCGAAAGACTCGTGCACCACCTGGGCGCCGCGCTTCTGCGTCTCGGGGACGTTGCGGCCGACCGCGAACGTGAACATGCGTTCGACCTGGTACGAGCGCACCCGCGGAATCGGCTCCGTGAGGATGATGTCGCCCGCCTGGATCTGGCGGTCGACGACACCGCTCGCCCAGGTGCCCGAGTCGTAGGGAGCCGCGCCGAGGATGAGCCGCGTCGAAGACGCATCGGCACCGGCGCGCAGCATCGCGTCGAGCACGTCGGCGTACACGTCGGCATCGAGCGCTCCTGGCCGCAGCGACGACTGGTAAACCGGGAACGCGACCTCGTCGATCATGCGTTGAGAGTGGCGCATCAGGCCCAGCTCCACCGGGTCCTTGACGATGGCGAGCGAGAACAAGAATCCGTTGGCATCCTCGAAGCGCGCGCGCGGCAACTGCTTCTGCAGGAACGGGGCGAGCAGCCAGTCCACCTCGCCGCCCGCGAGCCCGATCTTGCCGGCGCCCAGCTTGCGTTCGTTGATGCGCTCGACCACCGCCTTGTAGAAGTTCTCACTGCTGCTCTCGGACATCGGGTCCTTGGGCACGTCCACGACGTCGTCGAGCCAGATGGTCTTCTTCGCGACGCGCGCATGCGCCGAGCTGTACATCTGGATGAAGAGCGTCGGCGCGCCCTCGGCGGGGATGAACGCGACGCCGCTCTGCATCGCCGACGGATGGTAGTTGCTGACGTAGCTCAGGTAGTCGAGCGCCCGGTTGCTCACCACGAGCGCGTCGTAGCCGGCCTTTTTCAGCGCGGCCTGCACTTTGCCGATGCGCTGCTGGCCGTATTCCTTCGAGTTGAGCGTGGCCGCTTCGGGCGGGGCCGCGAACCGGGCCTGCCGCGGCGGAGCGGCGCCCGCGGCGGCCGTGCTCCCGGCAGGCGTGCCGGCCGAGCAGCCGACGCTCGCGCCGATGCCCATGGCGAGGGCGGCCTTCATCACTTCGCGACGATCGACAGCGCGTTGCGTCATGTTCGTTCCTCGCCTTCCTTGAAACAGGTGATCGATCAGACCTCGACCATGGCCGTCAACGGCACCTTGGAAAAGATTTCATAGCCCTTGGCCGTCACCAGGATTTCGCGTCCCGCCACCACGATCGCCGTCTTGTCGGGCTGGGTGATCGTCGTGTGATAGCTCATGTTCATGCCGGGTTGCAGCGTCATCCCCGCCTTGATGCCGTCGTCGAAACTCGGCCGGTCGTTGTTGGCGAGGCCGGAGAAGTGGCCGTGCCGCCTGATCATCTTGTCGAAGCCGTTGCGTTTCAACACCACGTTCGAGGCGTCCACGACGCTCGCAACCGTGGCTCCCGGCTTGATGGCCGCAAGCCCGGCCTGCAATGCCTCGAAATTGATGGCTGCAAGGTCCTTCTGCCGCGCCGAGACCTTGCCTATGGCGAAGGTCACCGGCGTCTCGATCACGTAGTGGCCGTAATAGACGATGCCCTCGAAGTTCAACACCTCGCCCGCCTGGATGCGGCGGTCGGTGAGCGGCGCCCACAGGTCGTCGGTGCCCGGGCCGTATCCGATGAGCTGGCGGCTGGTGTCGAGATCCATGCCGGCGACCACCGCCGCCTTGACGAGGTCGGCCAGCACCTCGCGATCCGTGCGTCCGGGCTTGATGGCGGTCCGGCCCGCTTCGATCTGCGCATCGGAGACGGCCTGCGCCCGCTTCAGGATGGCAATCTCGAACTCGTCCTTGATGAGGCGCAGGTTGTCCAGGATCTCGTCGCCCGCCGCGAAGCGAACTTGCGGCAGCGCGGCGCCAAGCTTCGCGCGCACCGCCCAGTCGAACTCGCCGGCCACTCCGACGCTGCCCGACTGCACGCCCGCGGCCTTCAGTTGTTCCGCGCACTTGTCGAGCATGCCGCCAAGCTCGCGCTCCTGGCGAACGTCCTTCACCCACGTCACGGGCTTGCCGGGCGCGAACAGCACCGGGTCGCCGGATGCGGGAATGAACGCGACCCCCGGTGCGTGTCCCGTGAGGTAGCGCGTGTCGTAGTCTTTCTGGGAGGTGATGACGAGTGCCGCAAGCCCGCGCTTGCCGAGCTCCGCCTGCACCGCCTTGACCCGCTTCTGGTAGGTCTCGACGGGTATCGACGGCGGCGTGTCCGCAGCCGCGAGAGCAGGAGCCGGAGCCGCCAGAGCGACGGCTTCGACGCCTGAGGCCGACGCGATGAGCGCCGTGGAAGCGACCGAACCCTTGATGAACCCGCGTCTTGTCGCCATGAACACCCTCCTAGCGCAGCGGCTTGGCGTCAGCCAAGGTCATGAAGCGCGCGGCGTTTTCGCCCAGGTACCAGCGCTTCTCGGTCTTCGACAGCCAGTCGGCGTGGCGGCGCACCGCGTCTATGAGCTGGAAGTACTTGTGCTGCGCGTCCACGTAGGGCCAGTCGCTTGCCCACATGATCTTCTCGAAGCCGACCTCGTCGGCCAGCGCGTGCACCTTCTCCTGCCAGTCGACGTACGGGTATTCCTCGCGTTCGCCCGCGGTTTCAACCCAGATGTTGTCGAACTGCGCGTTCAGGCCGCGGACCGCGTCGACGAACGCGTAGCGCTCCAGCATGCCGGGGCCGCGCCGCCAGTAGGCGCCGTGCTGCACGGCCCAGTTGATGTTGCTGCCGAAGCGCTTGACGAGCGCCACCCACTCCTTGAGGCGCACGTCGCGCTCGGCGGGCGGCGTCTGCTCGAAGGTGATGAGCACCGGCTTCTTCTTTGCCGCCACCGCCATCTCCAGGATGTCGATGTAGAACTGGTGCGAAAGGCCGTGGCCGGACGGGTAGAAGTTGGTCGGGTAGAACGCGAGCCCCTTGAGGAGCGGGTGGTTGATCTTCGTCTTCCACGCCGCCATGTCGTCGTCCTTCGGGTTGAAGACGTCCATCCACAGCAACTGCTCCGGGTACTTCTCGGCCGCGGCGAACATGTACTCCTCGCTGGTGTCGAGGGCGTTCGCTCCGCCGGGCAGGCTCTTGAGGGTCACGTACTGCAGGTCCTTCGGCGAGTACGACTTCAGCAGGCCCTTGTCGACGCGCGCCCGCTTCATCTCCGCGACGAACAGGTCGCCGCCGTACTCGTGCCAGGCGAAATGCGCCTCCATGCCGCGCGTCGGGAACGCGCGCTTCACCAGGTGGACGTGGCAGTCGATGACGATGCCTTCGCTTTCCGCCGGCGCCTGCGCGCGTGCCATCGCGGGCAGCGCGGCCAGGAACCCCGAGGTTCCGGCCAGGAACTTGCGGCGGGACACGGCGCTTTCGTTGCTCGGCTTCGGCTTCATTGCAATGACCTCCGGTGCTAGAACGCGACCTTCAAGGCGAACTGGATCTGGCGCTCGTCCACGGCCGTCGCGAGCACCCGTCCGAACGCCGGCGAGCCGAGGTCGTTGACAGGCACCGCATAGACGGGGTGGTTGAAGAGGTTGAAGGCTTCGAGGCGCAGCTCGATGCGCGTGCGCTTGTCGCGGCCCGAGGGATAGAAGCCCTTGATGAGCGACAGGTCGAAGGTCTCGATGTCATCGGCGAAAACACCGTTGCGCGGCGCGTCGCCGAAACGCACGCCAATCGGAATCGGCACGAAACAACTGGTATCGAGGAAGCGCTGCACGGTGCGGTCGCCGCTCGCGAGGTTCGGGTCGCAGATCTGGTCGGGGCGGTCGGCGCCGCTGCCGGTCAGCGAACGGTTGCGGCTGTCGAACACCGTGAACGGGCTGCCGCTCTGGTAGCTCAGGATGCCGTTCACCTGCCAGTCGCCGAACAGCGCCTTGGCGAAGCCGCTGCTTTGTCGGGCGAACGGCAGCTCGTAGCTGAAGTTGGCGCTGAGGCGATGGCGGGCGTGGAAGGCGGACAGCGCCCATTCGTCGCCGATGTCGTAGTTATCCTGCGGGTTCGTCTGGCCCTCGACGTTGAAGAAGGAGTTGACCTTCGAGCTGTCGTCCATGGCCTTCGAGAGCGTGTAGGCGACCTGGAAGCCGAAGCCCTTGTCCATGGCGCGCGCAAGGCTCGTCTGCAGGCCGTGGTAGCGGGAGGAAAAGATGCCCTTCACCGTCGACAGTCCGTTCAACCCGGGGTAGGGGCGGCGCTTCGCCAGGTTGGCGGCGGTGTTGGTGGTCTCGCCGTTGCACGGCTTCTCGACGCTCGCGAAGCAGGCCTGCGCCTGGTTGATGGGGCCGGTGAGGTTCGTGCCCTTGGTGCCGACGTAGCCGACCTGGGCCAGCAGCCGCCACGGAAGTTGCCGCTGCACGGTGACGTTCCACTGCTGCACGTACGCGGTGCGCTGGTTCGGGTCGACGATCGTGGGGCTGAGGCCGGTGGTCGTCGGAATCGGGAAGGTCAACGGCGGCCGGAACGGCGAGGCGCCCTTGAAAGGATCGGCGATGGTGTTCGGCCCGGGGTTGAAGGTGGACGCGGCGGGCCGGATCGAGGGCGTGCCGTCGGTGCTGTTGATGACGCCGTCGAGGACGGTGGCGTCGTAGAACAAGCCGTAGCCGGCGCGAATGCTGGTGCGCGAGTCGCCGAAGGGATCCCACGCGAGTCCGACGCGCGGCGCGAAGTTGTTGTAGTCGGTTGCGATGATGCTGGAGCGCACGCCCTCGTCGAATCCGGCCAGCACCAGGCCCACGGGCAGGTCGGGCGCGTACGTCGAGCGCTGTCCGGGGATGAAGGTCGCAAGCCGCGGGTGGCCGAGGTCCTTGATCGACGGGTCGTCGAACGGGCCAAAGACCTCCCAGCGCACGCCGTAGGTCAGGGTGAGGCGCCGCGAGATGCGGTGCACGTCCTCGAGGAACAAGGCGTAGGAGGTGCTGCGGAAGCGGCGCTCGGCGTCGCCCGACACCTGCAGGAAGGTGTCGGGCGCGCCGAGAAGGAAATCGGCGAAGCTGTTGCCGGTGACGACGCCGGAAAAGCTGAAGTTGCCGGCGGTGAAATTCCCGGTGTTGACGTCCGAACGGCTGCGCCGGATCTCCCCGCCGAAGCTGAGAGAGTGCGAGTTCAGTTGCAGGTTGAAGGCGTCCGAGAGGATGAAGATGGTGTTCTTCTTGGTGAAGTCCTTCTGCGCCGGCGGGCCCGAGGTGGCGAACCCGGCCACCGCGAAGCCCGGCAGCGACGGCAGCTCGTTCACCGGGTAGATGAAGCCGAAGTCGGCCGGATCGTCGCGCTCGACCAGCAGGTTGTTGCCGAAGTCGCTCTTCAGGTACGCAAGGCGGACCTGGTTCAGTGCGCGATTCGAAAGCACCATCGAATGCGAGAGCACCACGTTCTGGAAGCGGCTCGGGTTGCGGACCGGGAAGCCGGGAACGCCCGAGCCGCTGGCGGAGCCGGCGCCGCTGAGGCTCGCCACCGGCGAAAGCTCCTCGCCGTCGTCGATGACGTAACGGGCCGAGAACGTGTGCGCGCCGCGGGTGTGGTCGAGCTTCAGCAGCATCTGGTTGCGGTCGTGGGCCACCACCGGCGCCGCCTGGAACTGGTTGCTGCCGACGTTGGCCACGGGCCACAGACGCGAAATCAGGTTGGCGGCAATCGGGTTGATACAGCCGGGATCGATGATGTTGTTGGTGATACAGCCCGGGGTCGGGCTGCGCAGCGGGGTTGCGAGCGCGCTGAAGTCGCCGCGCCTTTGCGCCGCCGTCGGCACGACGCTGTTGAGCAGCCCGCCGCGCTCGAGACGCAGCCCCTCGTAGGTGGCGAAGAAGAAGGTCTTGCCGCCGAGCGCCGGCAGCGGCCCACCCAGGGTGGCGCCGAACTGGTGGCGCGACAGCTTCGCCTTCTCGCGCAGGAACTCGTTGCGCGAGTCGAAGGCGTCGTTGCGGCCGAAGTAGTAGCCCGAACCGCTGAGGTCGGAGCCGCCCGACTTCGTCACGATGTTGATGACCGAGCCGCCGCCCTGACCGAAGGCGCTCGGGTACATGTTGGTCTGGATCTTGAACTCCTCGATCGCGTCGGGCACCGGCACGATCGCGGCGGTGTTCAGGACCGGGTCGTTGTTGAGCGCGCCGTCGATCAGCACCGCATTCATCGTGTTGCGTGTGCCGTTGACGCTCGGCATGTTCTGCAGCCCACCCGGCATGCTGCTCGGCGTGCCCTTGAGGGCGATCGGCCGATAGTTGACCGTGACGCCGGGGACGAACGAGGACAGTTGCAGGAAGTTGCGGCCGTTCAGCGGCATCTCCGTGATGCGGCGCTGCTCGACCACCGCGCCGAGGCTGGCATCGCGGGTATCGACGAGCGTCGACTTGGCGCCGACGTGGACGGTCTCGGCGTGCGTGCCGACCGAGAGCGACACATCGGCGCGCGTCGACTGGGCCACGGCGACCACCACGTTGTCGGTGACGCTGGTGCCGAAGCCCTGCAGCTCGACCGTGACCGAGTACGGGCCGACGGCCAGGTCGCTGAAGTTGTAGGTGCCGCCCGCCTGCGTCACGGTGGTGCGCGCCACGCTGGTGCGCGTGTGCGTGGCGGTTACCGTGGCGCCGGGCAGCACGCCGCCGGAGGTGTCGGCGACCGTGCCGTAGATCTGCCCGGTCGAAGTCTGGGCGGCCAGGGGCGGAATGGCCAGGAGCGCGTGAACGAACAGCGTTGCGGCGGCGAGCTTACCGAATGCGCGCGAGCGACTCATCATGCCTGCTCCTTCGCGGTACCCGAGCTTTCGCGGCGGATTGTAAGTGGCAGTCGCGCAGGAGTGCGGTCACGCTTCGTAACCCTTTGTACCGGAATTGTCTCTGCGGCCGCGCCCGCCCATCTGGCATGGTCCCTTCGCACGATCTGGTTTGGCCGCCGCGCGGGACGGTCGCGCTAGCGTTTGATGCTCGGGAAAGGGACGAGGCCAAAATGATCAAGAAGTCGATGCTGCCGACTGTGGTGGCGCTGGCCGTGGCGCTCGCGGCGCACGCCGACGTGCCTGCGAAGCAGTTCGAAATCGAGAAGCTGGCGGACGGGGTCTACGGCTTCGTCTGGAAGGGGCTGCTCGAGAACCCGATCAACGGTAATTCGCTCTTTATCGTCAACGACCGCGATGTGGTCGTGGTCGATACCAGCAACTTCCCTTCGACGGCGCGGGTCATGCTGGCGGAGCTGCGCAAGCTGACCGACAAGCCGGTGCGCTACGTGGTGAACACCCACTGGCACGACGACCATCACAGCGGCAACTTCGTGTTTCGCGAGGCTTATCCTGGGGTCGAGATCGTCGCCCACAAGGACACGCGCGCCGATATGCTCACCCAGTCCTACGGCGCTCGCGCGAAGGACCTTGCCGGCATCGAGCAGTCGGCGCAGACCATGGAGCGCTGGATCGCGAACGGCAAGGACGACGCCGGCAAGCCGATGGATGAGGCACGCAACAAGCGCGCTCGGGCGATCATCGACTACGACCGCGCGGCGATCGTCGAGCTTCAAGCCGTGAAGGAAGCGCCGGCCGACCTCACCTTCGAGGACCATCTCACGCTCACGCGCGGCACGCGCACCATCGAGCTCCTGTGGCTCGGCCGTGCCAACACCCGCGGCGATGTCGTGGTGATGCTGCCGAAGGAACGCATCGTCGCCACCGGCGACCTGGTGGTGAGCCCGGTGCCGTTCATGTTCGGCTCGTACTACGAGGAATGGGCGGCGACCCTCGGCAAGCTCGACGCGCTGCCCGCCGACATCCTCTTTCTCGCGCACGGCGAACCGCAGCGCGACCGCGGGTACCTTCGCCAGGTGCAGGCGTTGCTCGCCGACATCGCCGCGCAGGCCAAGGCAGCCGCAGGCGCTGGCCTGACGGTGGAGCAGGCGAAGGCAAAGATCACGCTTGCCGACTGGAAGGCGAAGTTTGCGGGCGATGACGACGCGAAGAAGCGCGCGTTCGATGCCTTCGTCATCGCTCCCGCCGTGGAGCGTGCCTTCCTGCAGGCGAAGGGCGACAAGGCGTCGCTGGGGCCGCCGGTCGAGAACTGACAGAACCGCCCGAGACTTCCGGTTAGTCTCGCCGCAGTGACGTCAGGCGAAGATTTCAGGAACTTCAACTCTGCGCGGCTCCGGCGGTTAAACGACGTGCCGTTGCGGCGCTCGGCCGACTACGTCCTTTACTGGATGCAGATGAGCCGCCGGCTCGAGCGCAGCCACGCGCTCGACTACGCGGCGCGCTGCGCGGCCGAGCTCGGCAAGCCGCTCGTCGTCTACGAGGGGCTGCGGCTTCGTTATCCCTGGGCCAGCGAGCGCCTGCACGCCTTCATCCTGCAAGGCATGGCCGACAACCGGGCGCGCGCGGCGGCGCTCGGCATCAACTACTGGCCGTACGTCGAGAGCGAGGAGACCCTCGACCGCAAGCTGGTTGTGGAGCTTGCGCGCCGCGCGGTGCTGGTGGTGAGCGACGACTACCCGGCGTTCACCGTGCCTGGGCAGACCGCTGGGTTGGTCCGCGCCACCGACACCGCAGTGTTCGCCGTTGACGGCAACAGCATCGTGCCGCTCTCGCTCCTTGGCGTGCCTGCGAGCGCCGCGGCCCACCTGCGGCCGCGTATCCACAAGCTCTTCGCTGCGGCTTGGGCGCATCGCGCCGAAGCGGTGCCGGCGCTCACCGATGTCGCCACGACCCGCGTCACAGCGCCGTTCGACCTGTGGGACGGCGACGTGTCCGGAACCTTGCGGCGGTTGCGGTTCGCGAGCCGCGTGCCTCGTGTCGATGCGATGCCGGGAGGCAACCAGGCGGCGCGCGAACGCCTTGGTGAATTCACGGCCTCGCGTCTGCACGGGTACGCTCAGCTGCGCTCGACGCCGAGTGCCCCGCGGGACGGCCATGCGTCGGGCCTCTCGCCTTACCTTCATTTCGGCCACATCGCGGTCGAGGACCTGGCGGCGGCAGCGTTCGACACGGTTCCCGGCTGGAGCTCCGAGCGGTTGGGCGCCGCTGGCCGCGGCAAGCGTTCCGGTTTTTTCGGCGCCGGCGAAGATGTCGAGTCGTTCTTGGACGAAGCTGTCACCTGGCGCGACATCGGCTTCCAGTGGCACTGGACGCGCCGCAGGGATACCGGTTCCCTTGCCACTTCCCTGCCACCCTGGGCGCTCGCCACGCTGCGTGCGCACGCGGCCGACCCGCGCGCCTTCACCTATTCCACTGACGAGTGGGAAGCCGGCGCAACGCATGATCCGTTGTGGAACGCCGCCCAGAAGGAGCTGCGCGCCACGGGCACCATCCACAATTACCTGCGTATGCTGTGGGGCAAGAAGGTGATCGAGTGGTCGCGCACTCCGGAGGAGGCGTATGCGACGCTCGTACATCTCAACAACAAGTACGCGCTCGACGGCCGCGATCCCAACTCCTACACGGGGATTCTGTGGTGCTTTGGCCTTTTCGACCGGCCGTGGCCCGAGCGCAAGGTGCTGGGATCGGTGCGCTCCATGTCCTCGCAGAACGCCGCGAAGAAATTCAGGCTGGGGCCGTACCTCGACTACGTGGCGGCGCTGCGCGAAACGGCCTAGCGCACCGGGCCCGTAGCCGGGCGCCGGCGCGGCAGCTGGAACCAGACGTCGGCGAGCGCCGCCTTCTCGTCGTCCGCGAGTTCGAGGTCGGGCGCAGCCAGCGTCGCGTCGAGCTGGTCAGGTCGGCTCGCGCCGATGATCGCCGACGTGATGCCGGGCTGGGCGAGCACGAAGGCGACTGCGGCGCTTGTCATCTGCGTGCCGCGGACGTCGAACAGCTGCCGCAACCTCGCGACCGCCGCGATCGACTCTTCCTGCCAGTAGCGGGCGCGATACGACGGCCCGGTGCTGCCCATCTTGTCGCTGAACCGCGTGCTCTGCTGCGGGTCGAAGCCGGGCGGGTACTTGCCGGTGAGCATGCCGCCGGCGAGCGGGTTGAAGGCGATGACACCGAGACCCTGGTCGCGGCACATCGGCAGCAGGTCGGCTTCGATGTCGCGGTGCAGCAGGTTGTAGCGCGGCTGCAGGCTCTCGAAGCCGCGCACCCCCATCCGCGCCGCGCTCACCGCCGCCTTGCCCAGCTCCCACGCCAAGAAGTTGGAGCAGCCGTAGTGGCGGATCTTGCCGGCAATGACCAGGTCTTCCATTGCTGTCAGTGTCTCTTCGAGCGGCGTGTCGCGGTCGAAGGCATGCACCTGGAACAGGTCGATCCGGTCCGTCTGCAGCCGGCGCAGGCTGGCATCGGCCGCCTTCATGATGTGCGCGCGGGAGCTGCCGCGATCATCCGGGGCGTCACCCATCGGGAAGAAGCACTTGGTCGCGACCACGAACTGCTCGCGCTTGCCGCGCAGCCAGCGGCCGACGATCTCTTCCGTCAGGCCGGCGGTCGCGAGCGTCAGCGGCACGGGGTAGCAGTCGGCGGTGTCGATGAAGTTGACGCCGCCCGCGGCGGCGCGGTCCATGATCGCGAACGACGTGCGCTCGTCGCATTGCACGCCGAAGGTCATGGTGCCAAGCGCAATCTCCGACACCTCGAGGCCGGTGCGGCCGAGGCTGCGGCGCTTCAACGCGATGCCTTGGCGAAGTGCTCGTACACCAGGCGCGATATCTCAGCGCCCGCCACGAAGGCCTCGTTGTCGGCGGTGGGGCTCTTGTCCTCGATGTGGCGCGCGAGGATGGCGAGCACGTAGCGAAAGCCGGTCCCGGTCACGAACGCGACGTCGCCGCGCACGTCGCCGCGCTTGCCGCTCGCATCGGCGAGCTTCTCCTCGTCCCAGCCGGTCTTGCTCGCGACATGAATCCCGCTCTCGGTCGCCGCATGCGGCAGGCCGCGGTAGATCATCAGCTTGTCTTCCTGGCCTTCGAGGATCTCGAGCATCGCCTTGCTGGCCGCGGGACTCACCGCTTCGCCGCGGCCGATCTTCGCCATCAGCGCGGCGATGTCGCGCGGCGTCGTCATGCCGAGCCCGAACTCCTTCTCGAGTTCCGGGTGGACGTCTGCATGGCCGTCGCGGAAGGTCGGGCGGAAGAGCAGTGTGTCCTGCAGGCCGTATGCGGCGAGCCGCTCGTCCACCTTCGCGGTGCCGACGAGCCGCACCACGGCGTTCGTGGCGCTGTTGTCCGAGAGGCGAATCATCAGGTTCAGGAGGTCCTGAAGGCTGAGGCTCGCGCCCTGGTGGATGCGGTCCACGATGCCGCCGTCGCCGACGCGGTCGGCCGGGTCCACCGTGACGAGCTGGTCGAGGCGCAGCGTGCCGCCTTCCACTTGCTGGAACGCTTCCACCAGTACCGCGAGCTTGATGATGCTGGCCGTCGGGAAGCGCCGTTCCGCACCGACCGCGAGCGTCTCGCCGCTGCCGCCGAGGTCGATCGCGGCCACGCCCATCGTGCCGTGAAAACGCGCGATGCGTTCGGCGATGAGCGCCGCGGTGGCACCCGGCGGTTCCGCGGCGGCGACGTTTCCGGCAAGGAGCAGTGTCACGAGTGGCAGGACTCTCACTGGCTCGTACTCTAGAATCCCGCCGGTACCTTCACAAGGAGAGCCCATGCTTGGTTTGGTCGCGGCCGCACTGCTCGCCGCGGCGCCTGTGCCGCAGCCGGCGCACCCGGCGTCGTTCGCAGCGCCTTTCGACATCGTCTTCACCGGCGGCCGTGTGGTCGATGGCACCGGCGCGCCGTGGTTCCGCGCCGACGTCGGCATCCGCGGCGACCGGGTCGGCGCAATCGGCGACTTGTCGAAGGCGAAGGCAACGCGGCGCATCGACGCGTCGCAGCTGGTGCTGGCTCCCGGGTTCATCGACATGCTCGGCCAGTCGGAGTACGGCGTGCTGGTGGACGGCCGCGCCGCCAGCAAGATCACGCAGGGCATTACCACCGAGATCACCGGCGAGGGCGGCGCCATCGCGCCGGTGAACGCGCGCATGATCGCCGACGGCAAGGAAACGTACGACTACTACGGCGTCAAGCCCAACTGGACCGACCTCGACGGCTACTTCCGCGAGTTCACGCGCCGCGGCGCCACCATCAACCTCGGCACCTTCGTCGGCGCCGGCGGCGTGCGCAACCTCGTCATCGGCACCGGCGAACGCACCGCGACCGGCGACGACCTGAAGAAGATGGAGGCGGCGGTCGAGACCGCCATGCTGCAGGGCGCCTTCGGCGTCAGCAGCTCGCTCATCTACGTGCCCGACAACTTCGCAACCACCGAGGAACTCATCGCCCTGGCAAAGGTGGCCGCGCGCCACGGCGGCAGCTACATCACGCACCAGCGCGACGAAGGCAACGGCATGGACAAGAGCATGGACGAGGTGTTCCGCATCGCGCGCGAGGCGCGCATCCCGGCGGAGATCTACCACCTGAAGACCGCCGGCCAGCCCAACTGGGGCCGGATGCCGGCGATGCTGCAGCGCATCGAGAAGGCGCGCGCCGAGGGCCTCGACGTGATCGCCGACCAGTACCCGTGGCGCGCCAGCTCGAACGGCCTCGACGCGGCGCTGCCGGTTTGGGTGCGCGAGGGCGGCCACGACAAGCTGGTCGAGCGGCTCACCGACCCGCAGGTGCGGCCGAAGGCGCGCGCCGGGCTGCTCGAGAAGCTCCTCGAGGACTTCCCCGACTGGGAGAAGGGCGGCGCCGAGCGCATCCTCATCACCAGCGTCCTCAACCCCGCGCTGAAGAAGTACGAAGGCAAGACCATCGCCGACATCGCGAAGGACGAAAGCAAGGATCCGCTCGACGTCATCATCGACGTGGTGGTCGCCGACAAGGGCAACACCGGCCGCGTCACGTTCAGCATGGACGAGAAGGACGTGATCGCCGCGCTGCGCCATCCGCTCGTCGCCTTCTGCACCGACTCGGGCGCCAGCGCCGAGGACGGCATCTTCGCGAAGGAGAAGTCGCACCCGCGCGCCTGGGGCTCGGCCACCCGCATCCTCGGCCACTACGTGCGCGACGAGAAGGTGCTGACGCTGGAGGAAGCGATTCGCAAGATGACATCGCTGCCGGCGTCGCGCATGCGGCTGCGCGACCGCGGTATCCTGCGGCCCGGGATGTTCGCCGACATCGTCGCCTTCAATCCGGATACGGTCGCGGAGAAGGCAACCTTCGCCGACCCCACCCACTACAGCGAAGGCGTGCCGTACGTGGCCGTCAACGGCAAGCTGGTGGTTGACGAAGGCAGGATCACGAAGGCTCGTCCCGGCCGCCCGCTGCGCGGGCCGGGCTACCAGGCCAGGCCTCGGCCGTGACATCCGTGACGCCGGCCGGCTCCGCCCCGCCGCGTCATGCCGCACTGGTGCGCCTGACGCACTGGCTGACAACGCTCAGTGTCGTTGTGCTGGCGTTTTCCGGGGTCGCCATACTGCTCGCACACCCGCGCCTCTATTGGGGCGAGACGGGCGCGCTCGGCGGCCCATCGCTCATCGACCTGCCGCTGCCGTTCGTGCTCGCGGTGCCGATCCGCGGGCCCGGCCGTTTCCTTCATTTCCTCGCCGCCTGGGTCCTTCTGTTCACTGGAATCGTGTACGGGATCCGCGGGCTGCTGAGCGGTCATTTCCTTCACAACCTGTTGCCCGCGCGCGCCAGCCTGAGCCCGGCGTCGATCGCTGAGTCAATGCGCACCCACCTGCGCTTCGAACTGTCCTCGGAAGCGGAGTTTGCCGCCTACAACGTGTTGCAGCGGCTCAGCTACGCCGCCGTCGTCTTCGTCATGGTGCCACTGATGTTCTGGACCGGTCTCGCGATGTCGCCGGCGGTCACCTCAGTGTTCCCATACCTCGCGGTGAGCCTCGGCGGCCAGCAAAGCGCGCGCACCGTGCATTTCTTCGCCGCGGTCGCTCTGGTTTGGTTCGTGTTCGTGCACGTCGCCATGGTGTGGCTCACGGGGTTCCGCCGGCGCATGCGGGCGATGATCGCCGGCTCGGGCGCGGACGGCACCACGGGCCCGGCTCTCTCGCGGCGGCAACTAATCGGGGCCGGTGTCGGCGCACTGGCGGGTGTCGGCGTTCTCAGCGTCGCATTCCGCTGGGCTGATCGCTGCGGTCTCGTGCCCGCGCATCACCGCGGTCTCTATGGCCTGAGCGAAACAATGACTTACGCCGGGCAGCGGCTCCTGACGCGGCTGCCGTCGATGGCGCGGGAATTCGACCGCAGCCAGATCTCGGCGGTGGCGCCGGTGAACGGTCCGGCGCCGGCTACAGCGGAGTATCGCGAGCTGCAGGCGGCCGGCTTCGCCAACTGGCGGCTGCAGGTCGACGGCATGGTGGAGCGGCCGGGCCAGCTCTCCCTCGCCGAGCTGAAGGCCTTCCCCGGGCGCAGCCAGATCACCCATCAAGCGTGCGAGGAAGGCTGGTCGTTCATCGCCGAATGGACCGGCGTGCCGCTCGCGCACGTACTGGAACACGTCGGCGTGCACCCCGGTGCGAGGTACGTGTTCTTCTTCGCGTTCGACGGCTGGTGGGACAGCATCGACATGGAGGATGCGCTGCATCCGCAGACGCTCCTGGCCTACGCCATGAACGGCCCCGGGATGCCGCTCGATCACGGCGCGCCGCTGCGCCTCAAGGTAGCGCGCCAGCTTGGCTACAAGAGCATGAAGTACGTCAAGCGAATGACGATCACCGACTCTGCCGCCGGCATCGGCGACGGGCTTGGTTCCATCTCGCCGCGCGCCGGCTATTCCTGGTACGCGGGCATCTGAACTTCACAGGGCGGTGCCCGCTGCGTGCGCGGAAGCCCACGCCCACTGGAAGTTGTAGCCGCCCAGCCAGCCGGTAACGTCAACCACCTCACCGATGAAGTAGAGGCCGGGGCTGAGGCGCGACTCCATCGTCGTCGACGACAGCGAATCGGTGGCGACGCCGCCGAGCGTGACTTCCGCGGTGCGGTAACCCTCGGTGCCGCTCGCTACCAGCGGCCAGCGGCCGAGCACGTCCGCAACCGCTCCCAGCTGCAGCTCGTTGTACCGGCGCAACGGCCGGCTCTCGAGCCAGTGCTCGCATAGGCGCACCGCGAAGCTGCGCGGCAGCATCTCGCCGAGGACCGTGCGCAGCTCGGCGCCGGGCCGGGTGCGCTTCGCCTCGAGCAGGCGCTCGAGCACCGAGCCGCCGGGCACGAGGTCGATGCGCAAGTCGTCGCCGGGATTCCAGTAGGACGAAATCTGCAGGACCGCGGGGCCGCTGATGCCGCGGTGCGTGAGCAGCATCGCGCCGTCGAACTCCTGGCCGTTGCAACGCGCGACCACCGGCAGCGACACGCCGCTCAGGCCGTCGAGCCGGTCCTTGTGCACTCCGCTGAGGGTGAACGGCACGAGGCCGGCGCGCGTCGTGACCACCTCGTGGCCGAACTGGCGCGCCACCTGGTAGCCAAAGCCGCTCGCACCCATCGGCGGTATCGAGAGCCCGCCGCTGGCGATCACCAGCGAACCAGCCGACACTGCCTGGTCGCCGACGCGCATCGTGTATCCACCCGCGGGCAGGCGCGCGATCTCCATCACCGCGGCGCGCGTCGTCACCTTCACCGAGCCGCGCCAGCATTCGTCGAGCAGCATCGAGACGATGCCCTTCGCCGAGTCGTCGCAGAACAGCTGGCCACGCTCCTTCTCGTGATAGCGGATGCGGTGCCGCGCGACCAGGGAGATGAAGTCGTCCGGCTGGTAGCGCGCGAGCGCCGAGCGGCAGAAATCGGGATTCTGCGAGAGGAAGTTTTCCGGAGCGGTGCCGGTGTTCGTGAAGTTGCAGCGACCGCCACCGGAGATGAGGATCTTCTTCCCCACCTTCTCGGCGTGCTCCACCAGCAGCACTTTGCGCCCGCGCTGCCCGGCGATGCCGGCACAGAAGAGTCCGGCGGCGCCGCCGCCGATGACCACCGCGTCGAAGTCGAAGCTCAACGCGCGGAGGGTTGCGGCGGACGGCGCCACTCGTCGATGAGGTTTGCGACCAGCGCGGTCCAGCCCGTCTGGTGCGACGCGCCGAGTCCCTGGCCGGTCTCGCCGTGGAAGAACTCGTAGAACAGGATCAGGTCGCGCCAGTGCGGGTCGTCCTGGAATTTCGCGATCCCGCCGTACACCGGCCGCCGGCCGCTGCCGTCGCGCGTGAACAGGCCGATCATGCGGTTGGCGAGGTCGCCGGCGAGGTCGCGCACCGGACGCGGGTCGCCTTCGGTGCCGAGCGTCGGCACCAGCAGCGAGTCCTGGAAAGCCACGCCGATCTTGCGCAGCGACTCGACCATGAGGAACGCGGTCGGGAACCAGATCGGCCCGCGCCAGTTCGAGTTGCCGCCCTTGATCTTGGTCTCGGATTCGGCCGGCTCGTAGCGCAGCGTGCGGCCGCCCCACTCG
Source organism: uncultured Acidobacteriota bacterium (assembly GCA_963720545.1). Taxonomy (GTDB): domain Bacteria; phylum Acidobacteriota; class Vicinamibacteria; order Fen-336; family Fen-336; genus MFD01916-c6. The sequence goes on from OY970399.1 coordinate 884,074, forward strand.
AACGGATTGTCGAGGTGGTACCGCGACAGGCTGCGCATGCCGTACGGGGCCATGAACTCGCGCGGGTCGAAGACGCGCTCCAGCAGCCGCCGCATCTGCGCGGGATCGACGATCGCGAGCACGTGCACGGTGTCCTCGCCGCGGTGGATCGTGTAGCAGACGTTCTGCACGATGTTCTGCTTGTTGGTCACCACCCACTCGAGGTTGCGCTGGAAGCCGGTGAAGCGCTTCGACCAGCGGTCTTCCAGCCGTTCGATCGCGTACAGCGGGATGAGCCCCACCAGCGAGCGCACCCGGAACTTTTCGAAACGGCCGTCGGGATGGCGCAGCACGTCGTAGAAGAAGCCGTCGTCCTCGTCCCACAGCTGGTAGTCCGCGCCGCCCGCCTTCTTCATGGCCGCGGCAATGTAGAGGTAGTGCTGGAAGAACTTGGTGGCAAGGCCCTCGTACACCGGGTTCTGGCGCGCCAGCTCCAGGGCGATGCGCATCAGGTTAAGCGAGAACATCGCCATCCACCCCGAGGCGTCCGACTGCTCCAGCACCACGCCGTCCGGCAGGTGCTCGCTGCGGTCCACGAGCGCGATGTTGTCGAGGCCGAGAAAGCCGCCCTCGAAGATGTTGTTGCCCTCGGCGTCCACCTTGTTCACCCACCAGGCGAAGTTGATGAGCAGCTTGTGGAAGCACGACTCCAGGAACGCGCGGTCGCCGGCGCCGGTGCGTGTGCGCTCCATGTTGTAGACGCGAAACACCGCCCACGCGTGCACCGGCGGGTTGAGGTCGGAGAACTCCCACTCGCAAGCGGGGATCTGCCCCGACGGATGCTGGAACTGCTCGAACAGCAGGTACCAGAGCTGCTCCTTGGCGAACGCCGGGTCGATGAGCGCGAACGCAACCGACTGGAACGCCTGGTCCCACGCGGCGAACCACGGGTATTCCCACGAGTCGGGCATCGAGAGGATGCGCCGCGAGTTGAGGTGCTTCCAGCGCGAGTTGCGGCCGTTCTTGCGCTCCTCGGGCGGCGGCGCCTGAGGGTCGTCGCCCTCCAGCCACTTGTTGACGTCGTACATGTAGAGCTGCTTGTTCCACAGCAGCCCGGCGAGCGCCTGGCGCTGCACCAGCTTCTCGTCGTCCGTCGCCTGCGGCGGATGCAGCGCTCGATAGAACTCGTCGGCCTCCCGCTTGCGGGTGGCGATCAGGGCGTCCAGCGACTGCAGCGGCGCTGCGGTCGCGAGCGGCGCGAGGCGGATGCGAAACGACACCGACTCCCCCGGCGGCACCATGGCTTGATAATGAACCGCGGCCTTCGTGCCGAACTGTTCGGGGTTTACTGCGCCCTGTTCGCCGTTGACGACCAGGCGGTGGAACGCGTCCTTGAAGAAGCGGCGGCCTTCAGTGTGGCGCGCGCCGGGGACTCGCGCCGGGTTCGACTCGTTGTCGGTGAAGAGCGGCGTGCCGCCGGCATCGGCGTAGAAATAGCGGCGGCCGAGGCGGTAGGGCCGCGTCATCTCCGGTATCGGCGGGCCGTTGGTGTCGTCGAGGACGAAGCTCGTCGCCGCGGGGCTGGACGGTCCCAGCTCGATGCGCGGCTCACCGCTGCGCTCGGCGCCGAACGCCCAGGTGTTGCGAAACCAGAGGTGCGGCAGCACGTGGATGGGCGCCGCTTCCGGGCCGCGGTTCCACACGGTCACCCTGGCGCCCAGGTCCTCGATGTCCCACTTCGCCCACTCGATGACGATGTCGAAGTAGCGGTCGTCGTCGAAGATGCCGGTGTCGATCAGCTCGAACTCCGGGCCCTGGCCCGAACGGCGCTGGTTTTCCTGCACCAGCCACGAGTACGGGTACTCTCGCTGAGGATACTTGTAGAGCATCTTCATGTAGGCGTGGCTCGGCAGGCCGTCCACGTGGAAGTAGTACTCCTTCACGTCCTCGCCGTGGTTGCCTTCGGACGGCACCACGCCGAAGAAGCGCTCCTTGAGGATGGGGTCGTGCCCGTTCCAGAACGCGAAGGCGAGGCACGCGACCTGGTAACGGTCGCAGAAGCCGCCGATGCCGTCCTCGCCCCAGCGATAGGCGCGGCTGCGCGCCTGGTCGTGGGGGAAGAAGGACCACGCCGAGCCGTCGGCGCTGTAGTCCTCGCGCACGCTCGCCCACGCGCGGTCGGAGAGGTACGGGCCGAAGCGGCGCCACGATCCGACCTCGCCGTCCACTTCGCCGAGGCGCGCGCTCTCCGCGGTTTCAGCCGTGCTCATCAGTAAAAGCGTTCGATGCGGGCGCGGGTGCGCAGGTCATGCGTCAGCGTCTCCATGTCGGGCGACTGGCGCAGCAGCGCCTCGATCGTCTTCTGGATGCGCAGCTCGCTGCGATAGGCCGCCGGGTTCGTGCCCTGGTCGGCGAGAAACTGCGCCCATTCGGCGTCGCTGCCATGGCCGGCGCGCGCAGCATCGTAGGCGACGTTGAGGGCGCTCTCGTCGGCCGCGATGTTGCGACGCAGCGCTTCCTGCAGCAGCATCTCGCGGTCGACGAGGTGATCGAGCGCGGCGCGCATGGCGCGCGGCCGTTCGGTGTTCTTGAAAGTGCCGCGGGCGATCAGCTCGCGCGCATAGAGTGCGACGTTCAGTGACGGCACGTCCTTGCCGTTGACGCGCGCCGCCACTGTCGGCAGTGGCGACGGCAGGGGCGCGCCGCTGTCCTGCGGCGAAGGCGTTGCTTCCGCGACCGCCGCTTCGCGCGCCTTGCCAGAACAGGCGCCGAGCAGGCACACTGTCGCGACGACGGCGAAAGGAGCGCGGGGCCTCGGCCACTTCATGGATGGAAGGTAGCATGTTCTCCCATCGCACCCTTTGGGACCAGACGCCCAACCGCCTCGCCGCCCTCACCGCCGCGAAGCGCGCCGCGGGTGCAGCGCTCATCGACCTGACCGAATCGAACCCGACCGCGGCCGGCCTCACCGCGGATGTTTCGATCCTGGCGCTCCTTGCCGCTCCAGCCGCGCTGCGCTACGAGCCCGATCCGCGCGGCCTGCCCGCGGCGCGCGCCGCCGTCGCGCGCGACTACCTGCGGCGCGGCGCGACGGTCGATGCCGGCCAGGTCCTGCTCACCGCGAGCAGCAGCGAGGCGTACTCGTTCCTGTTCAAGGCATTGTGCGATCCCGGCGACGAGGTGCTGGTGCCGCGCCCGGGCTATCCGCTCTTCGACTTTCTCGCCGGCCTCGAAAACGTGGTGCATCGGCCCTACACGCTCGTTCATGACGGCGAGTGGCACTTGAGCGCCGGCAGCCTCGCGGCAGAGATGACCGAGCGCACGCGCGCCGTGGTGGTGGTGAACCCCAACAACCCCACCGGATCGTTCCTGAAGAAGGACGAGACGCGCGACCTGCAGCAGCTGTGCGCGGCCCGCAACGTGGCGATCGTCGCCGACGAGGTGTTCGCCGACTTTGCGTGGCGGGAGGATCCCGCGCGCCAGGCGAGCCTGGCCGGCGCCGGCAATGCAGCGCTCACCTTCTCGCTCGGCGGCTTGTCGAAGTCATGCGGCCTGCCGCAGTTGAAGCTTGGCTGGATCGCCGTCAGCGGCCCACCCGCGCTGCGCGACGACGCGCTGGCGCGCCTGGAACTGGTTGCCGACACGTTCCTCTCGGTGGGCACGCCGGTGCAGCACGCCGCGAACAGTCTTCTGGCGCAGGCGCAGCGGCTGCAGGCGCCGATACGTGAGCGGGTCGCCGCCAACGCTGCCGTGCTGGTGGAAGCGGCCGCGCAGCGCAGCGACGTCTCGCTGTTGCACAGCGAGGGCGGTTGGTATGCGGTGCTGCGTGTGCCGGCGACGGAGCCCGAGGAAGAGCTGGTGCTGCGCCTGCTGCGCGACCACGACCTCCTCATCCACCCCGGCTATTTTTTCGACTTCCCGCAGGAGGCGTTCCTGGTGGCAAGCCTGTTGCCGCCAACCGGCACGTTCCGCGAAGGCTGCGCCCGACTCATCGCCGCAGTTTGAGTTGCAGTAAGGTGGCTGCATGACTGTTCGCCGCGTGTCGCCGCAGGAAGCGCTGTCCCTCATGACCACGGACGGATACGCCTACGTGGACGTGCGCTCGGTGCCGGAATTCGAGGCCGGCCATCCGCAAGGCGCCGTCAACATTCCGCTCGCCAACATGGTGCCTGGCGGCATGGTGCCGAACCCGGCGTTCCTTCCCGACATCCAGAAGCAGTACGCGAAGGACGCGAAGCTCGTGATCGGCTGCCAGTCCGGCGGCCGCTCGCTGCAGGCGGCGCAGATCCTGATGGCCGCGGGATTCATCGATGTGGTCGAGCAGCGCGCCGGCTTCGGCGGCACGCCGTTCGAGCCCGGCTGGCGCCAGCTCGGCCTGCCGCTCGCGCGCGGCGGTGCCTCGTGAACGACGCGGCCTCGCGCGGGTACCTGGTCACCGGCGGCACCGGCGCCCTCGGCCGCGCCGTGGTCGAGCGGCTGGTGGCGGGCGGCCATCGCGTCGCGGTGCCCTATCGCGACGAACCGTCTTTTGCCGCGCTCGGCATCGACAACGGCAAGGGGCTCTTGTGGAGCGCCAAGGCGCACCTCGTCGACTATGAAGACACGCGCGCCTTCGTGGACGAAGCGGTGCGCCACCTGGGCAGCCTCGACGGCGTCGCCGCAATCGCCGGCGGCTTCACTGCGTCGGGGAATTTCGAAGCGGCACCGGCGTCGGAATGGGGCGCGATGTTCGACGTCAACCTGACGACCGTGTACAACACCTGCCGCGCCGCGCTGCCGCACCTGCTGAAAGGCGGCGGCAGTGTCGTCACGGTCGGCTCGAAGAGCGCCGAGACGGCCGGCGCGGGCGCCGCGGCGTATTCGGTTGCGAAGGTGGCGGTCTCGGCGCTGACCCGCGTCCTGGCACTCGAAAATCGCGCGCGCGGCGTGCGCTTCAACTGCATCCTGCCTGGCACCATCGATACCGCCGCCAATCGCGCAGCCATGCCGAAGGCGGACCATGCCAAGTGGACGAGCCCGGAAGCCATCGCTTCGGTGATCGTGTTCCTGCTGTCGGACGCGTCGGCGCCCACCACCGGCGGCGTGATCCCGGTGGACGGAAGAACGTAGGCCGCTAACCGCGGATCGTGCGCAGCATGACGATCAGGGTGGCGAGGAACAGGAGCAGGGCGCCGAGCATCAGAATCGCCAGCCCGCGCATGCGCTTCGGGTCGATGGCCGGCGTTTTCTTCTGGTTCGGCCATTCGCGCGCGGCTTCCTGCTGCAGGTAGCGCGTCTGGCAGCGGGCGCACGCGGCCAGGTGAGTCGTGATCTCCGACGGTGCTAGACCCGGCAGGGCGCCCGAAAGCACGCGCAGTCCGGTGTCGTTCACGCAACCCGAGCCGTCGAGGTAGGCAGACACGGCCGCTGTCACTGGTGCGTCCTCGGCACGGAGCCGCGCGGCATCGCCTCGGCGCGCAGCAGGTCACGGTCGGCGGCCTTGCGCGCGGGTCGCGGCACGTTGACGCCGCTGCGCGCGAGTGCCACGAACAGGCTCTCGGGCGGATCGACCCGCCGCCGATACGCCTCACCCGACTCGTCCACGTAATAGGGGCACGCATCGGTGTCGCAGCTGTCGTCCACGTACGCCGGGCGCGCATCGAGATCCTTGTGGCCCATCACGCGTTCCGGACCCAAACGCCCCTCGGACATCGCGAACATGGTGCGCAGCAGCCACGCCAGCGCGCGCACCTGCACGTCCGGGAACGGCTCGTCGCTGCGGCCGGAATGGGCCACCTCGATGCCGACGCTGTCGGCGTTGTAGCCGGCGACATGGCCGTAGACCGGAGCCGCCTCGGCCGCTATGCGCCGCTGGTCCACGGCGCTCGCGGCACGCGACACATCGGGAAGCCACGACGGGTGCCTGGCGTCGCGCGGATGGCGCGGCCACAGCGAACCGTCGGTCCACAAGATCCACTGCGCGCCGAAGCGGCTGCTCCACAGCGCCTGCGTCTGCCGCGGCGAGAGGAAACGGAAGCGCCGCTCGGGCTTGTCGTAGTCGGGGCCGCCGGGCGTGTGCAGCACCACGCGCGTGACCCGCTGCGGCAGCGTGGCAGCGCGCGGCGCGGCGGCTGCGCCGCACGGCGCGCGCAGCGCCAGGAACGCGGCGAGCGAGACGCGGAGCGCAGCCTTCGCCTTCATGAGCGCAGCTTATAATGCTGCCCGAATGAGCTTCGAGCCCAGCGCCAATCGACTGTGGAAGCGCCTGCCGCCGCCCGATCGTCTGGCCGCCGCGCAGGCATTTTTCGCCGAACCGCCGACCGAGCTGCTCGGCACGGCGCTTGGCGCCATCGTGCAATCGCGCCACCTGCGCCCGCAGGTCGCGCGCGCGCTGGGCAAGGACGAGAGTGCCCGCATCCTCGCCACCGTGCTCGACGTCGGCGAGTCGCTCGCATCGGCGCTGCTCGTGTGCCTGCACCTCGGCGAGCGGCGCGCGCTGCTCGTCACCTTCCTGGATGCGCTCGGCCTGCCGCACGAGGAGGGAATGCTGAAGGAGGAGGCCGAAGCGATCGAGATCGACGACGCAAAGGTCGCGAAGGGCGTCGATGCGCTGCTCGCGGCGCACCCGAAGGACCAGGTGCGCGTCTATCTCAACACCTTGTGGCAGCAGGACCCCGAGCACTGGACGGCGCTCGAGAAGATCAGCGAAGCAGGACGTCTTTCGTGACGGCGGCAAGGCAGCGGCTCGCGTCGCACGGCTGATACGTGAGCCGCAGGGTCGTCGGGGCGTCGCCCGACGCCGCGACACGCACCTCGCCCTCTATGGTCACGTAGCCGCCGTAGACGTCGATCGACGAGGGCGCGAACTCGGGCGACAGCTCTTCGGCTTCGGGATAGTGCACGTTGCGCACCTCCCCCGCCACCGAGGTCGCGATGAGGCTCGGGTGGCTCGGCGGATTCGCATTGACGTGCCAGCCCGAGCGAATGGCCAGGTCGACCGTGAACGGCCGCCATTCATCACTGCCGGCGGCGCCGAGCTTGCCGCGCGCCTCGACGATGGCGAGGGCGGTGGCCTCGAGCCCGCTGGTGATGCCGATCGGCGGCGCCGCGGCGGCGACGTCCGCAGCAGCACCGGCAGGCCGCGCGTAAGGCGCAGCCTGCGCGACGGCACGCGCGGCGCGCACCATGGTCACGTGTCCGATCGGCAGCTCCGCGGTGATGCGCGAGAACACTCGCAACACTTCCCGCGCGCGTTCCAGATGGCGTCCATCGCCCGACAACTCCGTGAGGCGCGCGAGGTTCATCACCGAGATGCCCATGCCCGACGAACCGGCGCCGTCGCTCGCGGGCTTGGCGCGCACCAGCGTGCGCGGATCGGCGCCGGCCGCAAAGTAGCCTCCGGCCGCCTCGTCCCACAGGCGCGCGTCCTGTTCTTCCTGCAGGCGCAGCGCCTCGTCGTGGTAGCGCACGGTGCCGGTTGCGGCGTGCAGCTCGAGCAGCGCGTCGACGAGGAACGCGTAGTCGTCGAGTAGCGCATCGATGCGCGCAGCGCCGCCGCGCCAGGTGTGCTGCAGGACGCCGGCCGTACTGCGGACCGAATCGAGGATGAATTGGGCCGCCCGTTCCGCCGCCGCCACGTAGGCACCCTCGTCGAGCAAGGTGCCGGCGCGAGCGAGCGCCGCGATGGTGAGCCCGTTCCAGTCGGTCATCACCTTGTCGTCGGTGGCCGGCCGCTCGCGTGTGGCCCGCAGCGCCAGAAGTTTCTGGCGCACGCGCACTAGGAGGTCGTCGCTCTCGCCCGCGACCAGCGGCACCGGCACGTGCAGCACGTAAGAGTCGGCTTCGAAATTGGGTTCGCCCGAGAAACCGAGGGCGCGCGCGGCAGTGTCGAAGTCGGCGCCGAGTGCCTCCTGCAGTTCCTCGCGGTTGAAGACGTAGAAGGCACCTTCGTGGCCGTGGGTCTCGGCGTCGATCGCTGAGTAAAAGGCGCCGTCGGCGCTCGTCATCTCGTCGAGGATGAAGTCGAGGGTGCGGGTGGCCACGACGTCGAAACCGCCGGATGGCTCGAGTGCCCCTGCCTCGGCGTACAGGCGCGCCAGCGCCGCGTTGTCGTAGAGCATCTTCTCGAAATGCGGCACCAGCCACGCGGCGTCGGTGCTGTAGCGGTGGAACCCGCCCGCGAGCTGGTCCTGGATGCCGCCGCGCGCCATGTGGTCGAGGGTCGTCGCGAGCATGCGCTGCGCCGCGGCGTCGCCGTCGTGGCTGCGGTCGAGGAGGAAGTAGAGGTTCGCGGGCGACGGAAACTTGGGCGCGCCGCCGAAGCCGCCGTGTTCCACGTCGAAACGGCGCGTCAGCGCGCTCATCAGGCTGTCGGCCGTCGCGGCGTCGGGATCCGCGGCCGCGGCGACAGGCGCCAGCTGTTCCTTGATCGCCTGCCCCAGGACCCGCGCCTGCTCTTCCACCGATGCGCGGCGGAACAGCCACGCCTCGCGTACCGACTGCAGGATGCGCGGAAACCCCGGGCGGCCGCGCATGTCGTGCGGCGGGAAATAGGTGCCGGCGAAAAATGGCGCCAGGTCGTGGTTGAGGAACAGCGAGTTGGGCCAGCCGCCCGAACGCGTCAGCAGCTGGGTGGCGGTCATGTAGATCTCGTCGAGGTCGGGCCGCTCCTCGCGATCGAGCTTGATGTTGACGAAGCCGTCGTTCATCTGCGCGGCGATCTCCTCGTCGGAAAACACCTCGCGCTCCATCACGTGGCACCAGTAGCAGGTGGAGTAGCCGACCGAGAGGAAGATTGGCTTGCCTTCCTCGCGCGCGCGCGCGAACGCCTCCTCGCCCCACGGATACCAGTCGACGGGGTTGCCTGCGTGCAGCAGGAGGTAGGGGCTCGACTCGGAAGCGAGCCGGTTTCTTGCTGCGTTCTTGGATGCGTGGGCCAACCCAATCATCATAGCGCCGCGATTGCTTACCCCCTGAGTTCTCACTAGGCTCGGATACCTGCATGAGTTCCCGGCGCCGCCTTCCTGTGCTGCTCCTGCTGGCGGCGGCGCTGTTCGCGGCCGGCGGCTGCCGCAAGACGCCCGTGAGTCCGCGCAAGAGCGCCGAACAGGCGATTCTCGAGCGGCGCAAGGCGGGCCTGCAGGCGCTCCTCGAGCAAGCGCGCCGCGGCCCGCTGCCGTTCAACCAGGTGCTGGTGGCGATCGACCAGAGCCTGGTGCAGCAGCTCATCACCTCGGCGCTGCCGTTCAAGCGCGTCGTGAACAACGAGTACCAGGTGACGATCGAAACCGTCACCGTCAACTTCGACGACGCGTTCGCGCTCATCAAGCTCGGCGGCCGTGTCGCGATGGTGTCGCGGCCCGACACCACGTTCGCCGACGTCGCGGTCTACGGTGCCCTCGACATCGTCGAACTCGACCCGGTGTCGGGGGTGTTGCGCGGCCAGGTCAAGGTGGTGGGCCTGGACGCGGCCAAAGTGTCGGTGCTGGGCGTCGTCACCAAGACCGCCGAGAACCTGCTGGAAGAGTTTGCCGGCGACAAGGTCGAGGAGCTGGGCACGCTCTTTTCCAAGCTCGAGATCCCGGTGAAGCTCGAGAAGGAGATCGTGATCCCGGGCTTCGGGCCCGACGGGCCGGTGCAGATCAAGGAAGCGCGCATCCAGATGAGCGGCGCCGTCACCGACGTCACCGCTTACCGCAACCGCCTGTACGTCAGCATCGGCGTCACCATCTGCAACGGCGGCGACGGGCACCTGAAGTGAAACGACTCGCACGCCTCGCCGCGATCGTAGTCGCCGCCGCCGCGGTGTCGGGGTCAACGTGTCGCCGCAACGAGCCGGTGGTGCAGGACCAGCGCATCGACGCGTTGCGCGCCGAGAACGACAAGCTGCGCGAGCAGGTGAACGCTCTGATGGCGAAGGACCCGATCGTGACCAGGCTCAGCCAGATCGTCGAGCCGGTGATCCTGGCCATCCGGCCGAAGATGGTGGAGCGCGTGATCAACGAGGTGACCTTCCACTACCTCGACGAGGTGCTGCTGGACCTCGAGCCCAATATCCACGTGAACTACACGCGCGAGATCACGCGCAAGACCCTCATCGGCAAGGTCAAGGCCGGCACCCTGACCGTCAATATCGACGTGCGCGCCATCAAGGGGCGCATGACCTCGAGAGAACCGCGCGTGGCCTTCGCCGGCGGCAACCGCGTCGACCTCGCCATACCCGTGCGCGTCGACCGCGGCGAGGGGCTCGCCGACTTCTTCTTCAGTTGGGACTCCGCGGGCCTCGCGAACCTGTTGTGCAAGGACTTCCAGTTCACCGACAAGCTGAAGGGCACGATCGTCACCGCCGACTACCCCCTGCGCGCCGGCTACGTGTTGTCGGCCACCGCCAAGACCATCGCCGCGACACCGGTGTTCCCGCCGCAGAAGTTCCGCCTGCGCCTCGACCTCACGCCCGAGTCGTGGACGCGCGTGCAGCGCGCCTTCGAGGACCAGGACTCGTTCGGCAAGTGCGGCGTCGCGATCGATCCGCAAAAGGCCATGGAACGCCTGAAGGAGATCGGCCAGCGCGGCTTCGACGTGAAGCTGCCGAAGTCGCTGATCCGCGGCATCGACCTGCCGGCGAGCGTCGAGCAGCAGGTCAACGTCGACGACAACATCGTGGCGCTGACGGTGAAGCCGGGCGTCCTCAGCCTCGACAAGGACACCCTGATCTTCAGCTCGGCGGTCACCACCTCGGTCGCGGCAATGGCTATCGACCCACTACAATCGAAGAAGAAGCGCACAACCAGGCAGAAGGAGTTGAAATGACTGTTCGCACGTCGGAAGCCGAGTGGAAGGGCACCCTCAAGGAGGGCGCCGGCATCATGCGCCTCGGCAGTGGCGCCTTCGAGGGCGCGTACTCGTTCCCGTCGCGGTTCGAAAGCGGCAAGGGCACGAACCCGGAAGAACTGATCGCCGCCGCGCACGCGGGCTGCTTCTCGATGGCGCTCTCCGCGGGTCTCGGTCGCGCGGGCTTCACACCCACCCGCATCCACACCGTGGCGAAGGTGCACCTCGGCGCCACCGAAGCCGGCCCCACGATCACGAAGATCGAACTGGTCGTCGAGGGCGAAGTCCCCGGCCTCGACGCCGACGGCTTCAAGACCCACGCCGAAGCCGCGAAGAAAGGTTGCGTCGTCTCCCGCGCCCTGGCCGGAGTCCCCGAAATCACCCTGACGGTGGCTTGAGCCCGTTCTCCCGAGCGCTTCCGACGCTTGCGCTGGCGCGAGGGATCTCCCCGTTTTCCTGAGCGCCCCGGGTCGTTCCCGGGCGCGAAGGATCTGCCGTTCGCTACCGCGTGGTAAACGGCTTCTCCACCGCGTTGACCTTCAGCAAATAGCTGCCCGCCGGAAACGCACCATCGAGCTTGATGGTCGCGTCATAAAGCTTCGCGATCTGCGTGCAGATGGCGTCGGTGGGCCGTTTGCGGGTGATGGTCACGGTCACTGTGTTGCCTTCGCGCCTCTGCTCGACGCCATTGAGCTCCGAGCAGCCATCGCCAAGGATTCCTGTAACGTGCGCCGACACCTGCGGCGGCGCGCTCTCCAGCACCAGGACGTCCACCGAGTCGATGGTGATGGAGTCGATGCTGATGCCGCTGGGCGCACTTGGATTGTCGTAGCAGCCCACGGCAAACAGCGCGCAGGCGGAGAGAGCGGCAAGCTGGCGGAGCCTCATGAATCCATCTTGCCGCAAGAGCGGGCGCTCGCAAAGGGCGCGACGCTCTTTGACGATTCAAGCGTCTGGAACGGGCGGCGGAGGCTTCTCGAGCGTCAGGACGACGACCATGGCAGCGATGCCGGTGGCGGCGAGCGACAGCAGGCCGCTCGTGTAGCTGCCGGTCGCGTCTTTGAGATAGCCCATCGCATACGGGGCGGCGAAGCCGGCCAGGTTGCCGATGGAGTTGATCATCGCGATGCCACCCGCGGCCGCGGTGCCCGAGAGAAACGCCGTCGGCAGCGTCCAGAAGACCGGCATGGCGCCGAAGACGCCGAAGCCGGCGACGCAAAACGCAAGCATCTTGAGCGCCGGCTCCTGGAAGATGGCGGCCGCCGCAGTTCCGAACGCGGCAACCGCCAGCGGAAAGGCGACATGAAACCGTCGCTCCCGCCTGCGGTCGGAGCGGCGCGACCACAGCACGATGCTGAGCGTGCCGACGAGATAAGGCAGCGCCGACACCAGGCCGATCTTCAGGTTCGACATACCAAACCCGAACCCCTGCACGATCTGCGGCAGGAAGAACGCGAGCCCGTACAAGGTCGCGACCACGCCGAAATAGATCGCACTGAGCGCCAGCACCTTCGGGCTGCCCAGCGCGCGCAGCAGGCTGAGGCCGTGCTGCTCCGAGTGCGCGTGCTCAACGGCGAGGCGGCGCACCAGCCAATCGCGCTCTTCGGTATCGAGCCACGTGGCCTCCTCGGGCCGGTCGGTCAGGTGCCTGAACACCACGACGGCAAGCAACAGCGCCGGCAGCGCCTCGACGATGAACAGCCACTGCCATCCCTTCATCCCGAGCAAGCCGTCGAGCCCCAGCACCAGCCCGGAAAGAGGCGCGCCGATCACCGACGACAGCGGAATGGCGGCCATGAAATACCCCATGATCCGCGCCCGGTGCGCCGCCGGAAACCAGAGCGTCAGGAAGAAGATGATTCCCGGAAAGAACCCCGCCTCCGCGAGCCCGAGCAGGAAGCGCAGGACGTAGAAGCTCGCGGTGCCGGTGACAAACGCCATCCCCGCCGACAGCACGCCCCAGGTGAACATGATGCGCGCGATCCAGCGCCGCGCCCCGAAACGCACCAGCAGCAGGTTCGACGGCACCTCGAACAAGAAGTACGCAAGAAAGAAGATGCCGGCGCCAAAGCCGTAAGCCGCCGCCGAAAGCCCAAGGTCCGGCTTCATCGTGAGCGCCGCAAAGCTCACGTTCACGCGGTCGAGATAAGCAGTGAAGTAACAGACGATCAGTAGCGGCAGGAACCGCCGCGAAACCTTCGCGACCGTCCGCGTTTCGACGGCATCCGCGCTGTTCATGACGCCGGGAAAACTACTTTCTCGGCTCGTAGCGCATAGCCACCGCGCCCGAGGCGTACTCGAGCCGGCTCACGAGCTTCAAGTCGAGGTGCTTCGGCAGGCCCGCGAACAGCGTCGGCCCGTGGCCCGCAATCCTGGGGTGCACGACAAATTGGTACTCATCGATGAGTCCCAGTTCCGCGAGTGCCATCGGAAGCTTCACGCCTCCCGTGAACAGCCCGTTGCCCGGTTCGCGCTTGAGCTGCCGAACGGCCTCGCCCAAGTCCCCGCGCACCAGTTCGGCGTTCCAATCAACACGATCCAGGGTGCTCGAGACGACGTACTTCTTTGCGGCGTTGATCTTGCGGGCGAAGGGCTCCGTCCAGTCGGGCCTCGTTCCCGGCGGCACCGGCGCCCGCCACCCTGCTTCCATCATTTCGTAGGTGACGCGGCCAAAAAGGAGCGCATCGGCCTCGGCGATGGCCTCCATCGCGTGACGGTGCAGCTCTTCGTCGGGTGTTATCCCGCGGTGATCACAACACCCGTCCAACGTGACGTTGATGGAATACCGAAGCGGTCGCATCGCCCAAGACTACGCTCTCCCGCCTGCCTCCTCGTCCAGCCACTGTGTCCGGACACAGTGGAGGAACAACGTTAGGGAGCCATCTATAGCGACCGCGGTGATATCGCCCGCGCGCTCCACTGGTTCCGGCGCGCGGTTAAGCACTGAGCGTGATTCTCTTTGGTGCCTGCCGGACAGTTCAAGGAATCACGTTCGACCGCCCGAGCCCTGAGCGCTCCTGACAGCGCAGCCCACTCCGGAACGGCCCGGGAATACTACCTACGGGCCGCCGAAACTTTCGAGCTCCTTGACCCGATTTCCGCGGATGTTCATGAACCGTACGGTAGTCCCATCTGGCTGGGTGACGTCGCCGGACTGAACGAATGAAGTTGGCGTGATGTCGGTCCAGTACTCGTGCCAGACGGTGCGCTTGCCGTCGTGGGTTTCGATTTCGTCAATTTCGAACCGCTTGCCATCCCACGTCATGGTGATGTCGTTGAGTGCGCCCTTGAGATCGCAGGTAAACGACAGATGGCTATTGCACTCCATGCCGGCGAGTTGCTTCTTCGTACTGTCCCACCAAATGATGCCCATCAGGAACGTCTCGCCGTACGGCGAGGGAATGTGTTCCTGCTCAATGATATCGATGCCGCCGGGGCCCAAGCTCCACGACTCCTCGCCAGAGCCCTCGATCGCTTTGTTTCCAGTGGCGCTCCCAGGCTCGAAACGTACCTGAAGCTGCCACTTTCCGGAGAGCGCTTTGGCGAGTGTTGCGAGCGGCGTAGGAGCAGAGGATGCTGGCCGTGTCACGGACTGAGCGCGTCCAGTTGCGGTCACGGTTGCCAAAAGAGACAGGATGATTGCAACAGCAGGCTGTGTGCTCATGTGTTCCCTCAGCAGGTGTATGGAGGCACGGCGGTCCTGATGCCTCGGATCATTGCGTGAGCCGGCGTACGTGTCAAACGCGGCCACGGAATGCCGTCGGCTGCCCGACCAGCGGATGGGAAGAAGCCCACAGAACTGCATAGCTTGATTTACCAGCCCAAGCGTTAGCCGAAGCACGAGAACAGTGCACGATAGCGTCCTAGTCGCTAACTGCTGACGCGCCGCAAGGGTAGCCGCGTCTGGCGGCGATGCTGGATGCTGGGGACGGCCCACAATGCGAAGAGGTCGCCAGAAACGGGCGACCTCTCGCTGCAAGTTGTGATGGTAGCGGGGGCAGGATTTGAACCTGCGACCTTTGGGTTATGAGCCCAACGAGCTACCGGACTGCTCTACCCCGCGCCAGATATGAAACAGTATAACCCAAGCCTTGACCGCTCCGAGGTCCTAAGGGACACTGCGCCTCTGGATTTCCTGGAGGAAAGAGCGATGGTAGACCCTGACGGCGCGCCCGACGACGTCCTCGACAACGAGGGCCGCGCGGTAGTCGACCTGGATGCCGTGACCGAGTTCGTGACGCCGGCCGACTTGACGGAAGAACCGATGGCCGACGAGCCTGAGGCTTTCGCAGCGCGCCCCGCACCGAGGAAAAAGGCGGCACGCAAGCCGAAGGCGAAAGCAGCGGCGCCACGCAAGGCCGCCGCGAAGAAGAAGCCGCGCAAGGCGGCCCGGAAAAAGGCCGCGAAGAAGGCAGCTGCCAAGCCGGCTCGGCGCAAGACAGCGAAGAAAAAGGCTGCGAAGACGCGCAAGCCGAGCAAGGCTGAACGCAAGGCGCTGAAGGCGGCTGCGAAGGCCGCTCGCAAGGCGGCCAAGAAGGCAAAGAAGGCGAAGAAAGCCAAGAAGGGCAAGAAAGCCAAGAAGAAGGGCGGCAAGCGCAAGAAGCGTTAGGGCCGGATCACCACCTTCAGGTCGCCCTCGCCGCGCGCCATCGCGGCGAGAAGCCGCGGCACGTCCGCCAGGGGCGCCTCGCCGCGAAGCAGTTCGTCGAATGGCAGGGCCTGCGCCTGCACTACCCCCAGCGCCTCGCGAATTGCGGCCGGGGTGTGGTGGAAGGTGCCGACCACCCGGATCTCCTCGTAGTGGACGCGCGCCGCGTCGAGCGCGAGGCGCGTGCCCTCGGCGCAGCCGCCGAACAGGTTGACGAGGCCGCCTTTCGCGACGCTGTCGAGGGCCAGCTGCGCAGTCTCCGCTAACCCGACAGCTTCGATGACGATGTCGGGCCTGGCACTGCGCAGTTGCTGCGCCGCGTCTGCGTCGAGGGTCGAAACGGTCGCTTGCGCGCCGAAGGCTTCGGCGCGCTGCAGCGGCTCGCGCCGCCTCCCCACCGCGATCACCCTGGCGCCGCGCCGTGCCGCAAGGCCAACGAGCATCAGGCCCAGGGGGCCGACGCCCATGACCGCGACCGTGCTGCCGGGAGCGACCCGCCCGTCCTCGATGCCGCGCAGCGCGCAGGCCAGCGGCTCGACGAGGGCCGCGTGTTCGAGGCGGACTCCCTGAGGGATCTTCAGGAGGTTGCGCGAGACGATGCGCGCCGGGATGATGCTGCGCTCGGCGTAGGCGCCGTTCCAGAAGAGCAGGTCGTCGCACAGGCTCTCGCGGCCGGCCCTGCAAAAGGCGCAGGCGCCGCACGGTGCGGAGTTCGCCGCCACCACCGCTTCGCCGGCGATGAAGCCGGTGACGCCGCCGCCGACCGCTGCGACGACGCCCGCCATCTCGTGGCCGAAGACGGACGGCGGCGTGATCATGCGCGCGTGGTAGCCGCGGCGGAACACCTTCACGTCGGTGCCGCAGGTGAGGGCGACGCTGTTGCGCACCAGCACCTCGCCTTCGCCCGGCGCGCCGATGGCAACACTCTCGAGGCGCGCGTCTTCCCTGCCGTGGAGGACGACCGCCCGCGTCGGCGTCATGCGCCGGCCCGGGTGTCGATCACCACTTTGAGGACCCCGGACGCCGGCTGCGAGGCGACGCGCACAGCCTCGACCGCTTGTGCGAGCGGGAAACGGTGGGTCACGAGGTCGCGGACGTTGATCTCGCGCTCGAACACGAGGCGCGCGGCCAGCTCCTGCACGTCCACCGACGCGCTGTACGACGTGAGGATCTGCTTCTCCGCGAGCGCCAGCTGGCCGAGGTCCACTTGCGCCGTTTCGCCCGGTGACGTCGCTGAGAACACCAGCACGCGGCCGCCCGGCCGCACGGCCTCGAGAGCCTGGCTGAAGGCCGCCGGACCCACGGCCGCGAGCAGCACGCAGTCAACGCCACGATCAGCGGTGAGGCCGCGCAGCTCGGCGAGCACGTCGCCGCGAGCATCGAGGGCCGCCACAGCACCGAGCCTGCGGCTGATGGCGAGGCGGTCGTCGATCGCGTCGGAAGTGAAGACGCTGGCGCCCGCCCAGCGCGCGAGCTGCATGAGCAGCAGGCCGATCGGCCCCTGGCCCACCACCAGCACGGTCTCGTTGGGCTTGATGCGCGCGTGCAGCACCGCCTTGAGGCAGGTGTTCACCGGCTCGACGAACGCCGCTTCCTCGGCGAGGACGCCGTCGGGAATGCGGATGGTGCCGTCGCGCACGATCCAGTCCATCGCGCGCACATATTCGGCCATGCCGCCGCCCGACGGCTCGAAGCCGGCGGTCGTGCCGTTGCGCTTGTAGATCGCGCACTGTGCGTAGGCGCCGCGGCGGCAGAAGAAGCACGTGCGGCACGGAATGTGGTGGTGCACCACAACGCGGTCGCCTTCCTTGAGGTTCGCGACGCCCTTGCCGGTGCGCGCCACGAAGCCCGCGATCTCGTGGCCGAACACGCGCGGCGGCTCGAGCAGTCCCTTCTCGATTTTCTTGATGTCGGTGCCGCAGACGCCGCAGACCTCGACGTGCACCAGGATCTCGCCCGCGCCGATCTCGGGGACGTCGATCTCCTCGACGCGCAGGTCGGAAGCGCCGCGATACACGGCTGCGAGCAAATTGAACCTAGCCCGTGACCAGGCTCTTCAGGACGAACATCACGTTCTCGGGCCGCTCGCGCAGGCGCCGGGTGAAGTACGGGAACCAGTGCGTGCCGAAGGGCACGTAGATACGCACGTTGTGGCCGGCGCGGACCAGTTCGTCCCAGCGCTTCGGCCGCAGGCCGTAGAGCATCTGGAACTCGAAGCGCTTGCTCGGGATCTTTTCCGCGGCGACGTGCGCCAGCACGTGCTTCACCAGCGACTCGTCGTGCGTGGCGATCGCCGGGTAGTTGGCCTTGCCAAGCAGGAGCTCCGCGCACGTGCGGTAGTTGGCGCGGATCTCGTCCATCCTCTGGAAAGCCACGGACTCCGGTTCCTTGTAGGCGCCCTTGCACAGGCGCACCCGATCGCCGCGCTCGATCGCCACCGCGACGTCCTCGCGGGTGCGCCGCAGGTAGGCCTGCAGCACGATGCCGACGTTGGCGTGCGTCTTGCGCAGCTTCTGGAAGGCGTCGATGGTGCGCTGCGTGTGCTTCGAGCCCTCCATGTCGATGCGCACGAAGCCGCCTACTTCCTTTGCCACGTCGAGGATGCCGGCGGTCAGCTCCATGCAGAGCGCCTCGGAGATGTCGAGGCCCAGCACCGTGAGCTTCACCGAGACGTTGCGCTCGACGTGCTGCGGTATGGCGCGCAGCAGCGCGATGTTGGCGGCGGCGGCGCGGCGCGCGGCTTCCGCCTCGGTCACGTCCTCGCCGAGCAGGTCGAAGGTGCTGCGGATGCCGCGCTGCGCCAGCGCCACGCCGGCGGCGATCGCGGAATCGGCGGTCTCGCCCGCCACGAAACGGCGCGCGAACACGGCGGGCAGTTGCATCGCTACTTTCTCCGCGGCTTGCGCCAGCTCGCCTCGACCACGGAGCTGATGCCGCCGCGCACGGCGAAGTCGCCGGTGACGGTGATTTCCCGCGGCGCGATCGCCGCGACCAGGTCGTCGAGGATCTGGTTGGTGGCGGCCTCGTAGAAGATGCCGCGTTCGCGGTAGGCGAACAGGTAGAACTTGAGGCTCTTGAGCTCCACGCACAGCTTGTCCGGCACGTACGCGACGCGGATGGTGCCGAAGTCGGGATTGCCGGTGATCGGGCACATCGCCGTGAACTCCGGGCAGGTGTGGGTGATGGTGTAGTCGCGCCCGGGACGCGGGTTCGCGAAGGCCGCCAGCAGCGCGGCTGGCGCGGGCTTTCCCCGCTTCTTGCTGGGCATGGGCAGAAAAAAGATTGTAGCCACTTATGATTGGCACCGCTTGCGCTCTGCGTCACTGCCGAACACCTTGTGCCTCGCGGGCGCCGCCCTCCTCGGCGCGCTCGCGCCGGTCGCGGCGTGCCGGCTCAACCCGCACGTCCTCTTCAACTTCGGGCCATCCGACCACACGTACCTGCGCGGCTTCGAGCCGGAGTGGGAGATCGATCCCGACGGCCTCGCCACGCACTGGTCGTCGCACTCGGCACGGGTGCTGCTGCCGGCGGCGGTCGCCGGCGGACCCGCGACCCTCCAGGTGCGCGCGGCGCGCGTCTACAGCAACACGGCAACCACCACCGTCACGGTGAACGGTGCGCCGGTGGACAGCTTCGCGGCGCGCGGCGGACGCTTCGTCGAGCGCAGTATCGCGCTGCCGGACGCGGTATCGGGAAGCGGGCCGCTCGTCATCGGCTTCGACACCGCCGGCGACGAGGGACGCAACCGCGGCCTGCACCTCGACTGGCTGCGGCTCGATGCGCAACGCCTCGCGCCGACGGCGCGCGTGGTGGCGCTTGCCGCCGTGGTGAGCCTGGTGTTCGCCGCACTCGCGCTCACGTTCGTCGCGGGTCGTGGGTGGCAGGTGTGCGCCGCGCTGGCGGTGCCGGCAGCGCTCGCCATCTACGGAGTGGTGATCGGACCGTTCCCGCTTTCCCACCTGCTGCTGCGCACCGGCTGGCTGCTGATCGCGGCACCGCTCATCCTTTTGTGGCTGGGCCAGCGGGCGGCGACGGTCGAAGCGCGCCTGGCCGTTTGGCTGGCGCCGGTCGCCCTGCTGCTGCGCCTCGGAGGCCTGTTCCATCCGCTCTATTACTACCCCGACCTGCGCGCGCACGCCGGACTCGCCCGCATCATCGGCGAGGTCGGCCTCGACTTCTGGCGTCATCCCGCCCACTACATCGAGCAGCAGGGCGTGTGGGCGGAAGCGGCACTCGGCAAGACCTACGCCTTCCCGTTCTCGCCGGTGTTCCACGCGTTCTTCGCGCCGTGGGCAAGCGACCTGCTGCGTACCATGGACGCGATGAAGCTGGCGGCATGCGTCATCTCGAGCGCCGAGGTGCTGATCGTGTTCGCCATCGGCCGGCGTCTCGGCTCGCAGCGGCTCGCCATCTGGGCGGCAGCGCTCGCCGTGTTCTCGCCACCGTCCTTCTCACGCCTCGGCTGGGCGTTCCTCGCCGCGATCTTCGCGCATTTCTTTGAGAGCCTCGCGCTCAAGACGCTGTTCGACGGCCCGCTTTTGGGACGCCGCGTTGCGGTGTTCGCCGCTTTCCTGCTCGCCGGGCTCGCGTCATACCCGGGCAGCCTCATCAATTTCGGCATCTTCGTGCCGCTCGCCGGCGCGGCGTACCTCTTGGGCCGCGAACCGGGCATCCGCAGGGAGGGCCTCACGCTGCTGGCGACGAGCCTCGCCGTTGCGCTCGCGACGATCGGCATCGTTTACAACGAGTTCCTGCGGACGTTCCTCAGCGACATGTTGCCGCGCTTCGCCGCCGGCGAGTCGCGCACAGGCACGCTCGGTGCGGTTGCAACGCTCGCGATGATCTGGCGGCGGCTCTACGCTTTCTTCGGCTGGTGGTACGTGCCGGTGTTCGTGGCCGCCCCGCTCCTGTGGTGGCGCACGCCGCCGGCGCCGCGTCTCTGGCGCCTGTTGGCCGCGTGGGCGCTCACCTTCCTGGCGCTCGTGTTCCTCCGGACCGCCGCGCCCGACCTCTTCAGCCGCGTGAAGGAAATGCTCTGGGTGTCGCCGCTCGTGGCGCTCGCCGGCGGCCTGTGCCTCGCCCGCCTCGAGGCGTTGCGGGCACCTGGCCGCGCGGCCGCGTGGCTCGGCTTCGCGCTGCTCGCCGCCTACGGGCTCGCGTTCTACGGCTGGAACATCGCGGAAAAGTTCGTACTCGCGAGATAATCCCCCGGCCACCCATGCTGCACGGACAAAAAGTGATCGTCGTGCTGCCGGCCTACCGTGCCGAGCGCACCCTCGAGCAGACCTATCGCGACATCCCCCACGATGTCGTGGACGAAGTGCTGCTGGTGGACGACGCGAGCCCCGACGGCACGGCGCGGCTATCGCGCGAACTCGGCATCCCGACCTTCGTGCACGAGAAGAACCTCGGCTATGGCGGCAACCAGAAGACCTGCTACCGCGAAGCCCTGGGCCGCGGCGCCGACATCGTGGTGATGCTGCACCCCGACTACCAGTACGACCCGCGGCTCGTCACGGCGATGGCGGCGATGATCGCCTCGGGCATCTACGACGTGGTGCTCGGCTCGCGCATCCTCGGCAACACAGCGCGCGGCGGCGGCATGCCGCTCTACAAGTACGTCGCGAACCGCGCGCTCACCGCCACCCAGAACCTGCTGATGGGCACCAAGCTGTCCGAATTCCACACCGGCTACCGCGCCTATCGCAGCGGGGTGCTGCGCGACCTGGCGCTGCGCGCCAACTCCGACGACTTCGTGTTCGACAACGAGATCCTGGCGCAGATCGCGGCGCAGGGCTTCAAGATCGGCGAGATCTCCTGCCCCACCAAGTACTTCCCCGAGGCCAGCTCGATCAACTTCGCGCGGTCGGTCGTCTACGGGCTGGGTGTCCTCGGGACGAGCATCCGCTACCGGTTGTGGAAGTGGGGACTTGCCAGGCCGCGGATCTTCTCGCGGGATGTGTCGCTGCGATTCAACGCTTCCTGAGGCTTTCCTGAGGACACGCCGCGATGCGTTTCCGTAGTATCCGCTGAGGAAACGAAATCATGGGCGCGGTGTCGGCTGCGGCAGGTGTCCAAGGGGAGTATGCTCTTGAGCCATCACCACTTAGGTCTCGGCCACTGGACCCCTCCACTTGCGAGTCGTGCGGCAGCGGCGAACCCATTGCTGCCGGCCTCTGCCTGAAATGCTCCTCCGGCGCGCTCAACACCGAGGATGTCGCTTCTCAGGACCTCGGCGCCGTTTCGAGTGACGCGCCGCCCGGTGGCGGCGGTGACGGACGCCGTTCCCTGTTCGCGCCCGGCCAGGCGTTCGGCACGCGCTACACGATCGTCGAACAGGTCGGCTCGGGCGGCATGGGCACCGTCTACAAGGCGCGCGACGGCGAGACCGCGCGCACCGTGGCGCTCAAGCTGCTGCGCCCGGACGTGGTCACGCGGGTCGGCGCCCTGTCGCGCTTCAAGCGTGAGCTGGCGCTGGCGCAGACGATCTCGCACCCGAACGTCTATCGCGTCCACGACCTCGGCGAGGTGCAAGGCACCGCCTTCATCAGCATGGAGTTCATCGAGGGCCAGAGCCTCGACGACCTGATCCACTCGATGGGCCATCTCTCGCCGCGCCAGACGGTGGCGATCGGCCGGCAGATCTGCGGCGGCCTGCAGGCAATCCACGAGAAGGCAATCGTGCACCGCGACCTCAAGCCGTCGAACATCATGGTGGACCTGAACGGCGTCGCGCGGCTGATGGACTTCGGGCTCGCGTACCAGACAGGCTCCGAGCACCTCACGAGCGAAGGTCAGGTGCTCGGCACCATGGCGTATCTCTCGCCCGAACAGGCGCGCGGCGAAACCCTCGGCGCCGCCTCGGACGTGTTCGCGATGGGCCTCATCCTCTACGAGATGCTCACCGGCAAGCGCCCGCCGGGCGACGGCAAGCCCATTCCGCTGGCGCTGCGCGGCATCATCGAACCGTGCCCGAAGCCAAGCGTGTTCGTCCCCGAGATCCCGAAGGCGCTCGACGCCATCGTCATGCGCTGCCTCGACCGCGAACCGGCGAAGCGCTTCCAGTCCGCCGAAGCGCTGGGCGCGGCACTCGCCGCCATCGCCGCCGGCCAGACGACGCGCATCTCGCTCGGCGCATTGCGCCGTGCGTCGGGCCCGTACGAGGCGTCACGGCGACGACGCTGGCCGTGGCTGCTCGCAGCAGCGTTGCTGTCCGCGGCGCTGTTCGCCGTGCCGGCGGTACGCAGCAAGGTCGCGGGAATGTTCGGCCGCCACGCCGCACCGCCGCCGGTCGGCGTCGAAGTCGTAGGCGTGCTGCCGCTGCGGGTGGCGGCGGGCGATGCCGATGGCCAGGATCTCGCGGTCGGCATCGCCGACATGCTCGCGACCGATCTCGACGAGGCGGGTTGCGGCTCGGTCCTGCCGCGCACGGCACTGACACACCTCGGCACCGAGGACGTGGACGTGCGCAAGGTCGCGGCCGACCTCGGTCTCACGCGCGTCGTCACCGGCACTGTCTCGGGCACGCCAGCGGCGATGCGCATGGAGATCAACACCTTCGCCGCGGACGGCAGCCTGGGCCCCGGGTACGAGGCCGAAGGCGACGCGCTCACGCTGCAGCGGAAAGTGGCCGACCGCTTGGTGGCAATCACCTGCGTCGGTGGCAGCACGCGCGCCGCGCGCGCGCCCACTGGCAACGCGCCCGCTTTCCTCGCCTATGCGAAGGGGTTGCGCCTCCTCGATAGGCGCGACCTGCCAGGCAATGCGGCGTTGGCGGTGACTTCGCTCGGGGAGGCCACGCGCCTCGACCCCAACTTCGCGCTGGCGCACGCGGTCCTTGGCAGCGCATACATGCGGCGCTACGAGGAGACGCGTGAGACCGCCTACACGCGCAGTGCGCTCAGCGAGATCAGCAAAGCGCTGATACTCGACGCGACACAGCCGCGCGTGCGGCTCATCTACGCCGATGTCCAGCGGTCCGTTGGCGAAGGAAAGGCAGCTCGCGACGAGATCGAAAAGCTGATCGCCGATCATCCGGAAAACGACGAGGCGCGAGCCCTCTACAGCACGCTTCTGGCTCAGGACGGCGAGACGGCGCGCGCCCTCGAGACGGCGCAGGCCGCCGTGGCGCGGCGGCCGAAATATTTCCAGAACCACGCGGCGCTCGGCTACGCCCATGCGATGCGCGGCGACTTGCAGGGGTGCATCGACGCGTACACGGCCGCCACCAGCCTGCAGCCCGACTACGCCGACGGCTTCATCATGATGGGCGCGTGCGCGCAGAACGCGGGCGACAACCAGCGGCGCCCTCGGCTACTACGAGAAGGCGCGCGCGATGGTCAGCGACGCGACGCTCGACTCGAACATCGGCACCGTGCTCTACGACCAGGGCGAATTCCGGCAGGCGGCCGCGGCGTACGAGCGCGCCGCGAAAGCCATGCCGGGCGAGATGCTCTTCTGGTGGAACCTCGGCGATGCGCGCGAGCGGCTGGGCGAGCGCGAAGCGGCGCGCGCCGGCTGGAGCCGCGCGGTGTCGGTCGCGCGCCAGGCACTTTCGGTAGACGGCGAAAACGTCCTGACACGCGCGCGCCTCGGCCTCTGCGAGGCGAAGCTCGGAATGCTGGCGGAGGCGCGGCGAGACATGGACCAGGCCGTGCAGCTCGCACCCCAACGCGGCGAGGTGCTGGCCCTGCAGGCCGCGGCGCTGGCGGTGGCCGGGCAAAACGAAGAGTCGCTCGCGGCGCTGCGCAAGGCACTCGCGAACGGCTACAGCCGCGAACGCGCAGCGATCGACCACGACTTGCGCAGCCTGCGCAAGCTGCCCGAATGGGCCGAGCTGGTTTCGGCCGCACAGACAACGCCCGCGTCCGGGCCAGGAGGAACGCGATGAAAAGTACTTCGATGGGCGCCGTTTTGCTGTTGGGCACAACGCTCGGCTGCAGTGCGCACCTGTCACCAGTCGACTACTGGCGGCCGCCGAACGAACCGATCAAGGTGGTGGTGATGCTGCACCCCACACCAGCCAACAAGTGCGTCTCGGTGACGCTGCCGCAGGTGATCTGGGTCGATTCCGGCGACAAGGTGCAGTGGGACGTCGTCAACACTTGTCCGGGCAATCCCGAAGTCGTGATGCGCTTCGAGCGCGCCGTGGTGGCGTTCCAGGCGATCGACCGCTTCCCCGGCGACAAGGACGCCAAGAAGTACGAGGCCAGACGCGATGGCCGCCAGGAGGAGCAATCGCCGCCTTTCCGCTTTCGCGCCGAGGGCACCGCACAGGGAGAGCGTGGCCTGCGGGTGAAGTACCGGATCCTCGTGGACAGCCAGGAAGTCGAGGATCCGGGGATCGGGTTCAAGCCGCCGGGAAAGTAGCGGCGGCGGTTGGCCTCGGCGCTTTGCGACGTCTGCGGAACCGTAACGCCTCCGGGGAGCGGTGCGTGTCCGAGGTGCTCCTCCTCGGACGGCTTCGTCACCGCTGAGGTCGGGTCGGTGCCGGCCGATGGCCGTGACGAGCCGGTCGGGGCCGCCTTGCGGCGCGGTCCGCTGCTGCGCCTCGGGGAGCGGTTCGGGCCGCGCTATTCGATCGTCGAGCAGGTGGGCGCCGGCGGTATGGGCACCGTCTACAAGGCGGTGGACAACGAGACCGGCCAGGTCGTTGCGCTCAAGCTGATCCGCTCCGACCGCATCGCGCGCGCGGGTGCCCTGACGCGCTTCAAGCGCGAGCTGGCGCTGGCGCAGAAGGTCTCGCATCCCAACGTTTACCGGGTCCACGACCTCGGTGAAGTGGACGGCAACGCCTACATCAGCATGCAGTACATCGACGGCCAGAGCCTCGAAGACCTGATCCACTCGATGGGCCACCTCTCGCCGCGGCAGACCGTGAAGCTTGGCCGGCAGGTGTGCGACGGCCTGCAGGCAATCCACGAGAACGCCATCGTGCACCGCGACCTCAAGCCATCGAACATCATGGTGGACACCGCCGGCGTGGCGCGTCTCATGGACTTCGGCCTCGCCTACGAAACCGGCTCGGAGCACCTGACCAGCGAGGGCACGGTGCTCGGCACGATGTCGTACCTGTCGCCCGAACAGGCGCGCGGCGAGCGCGTGGGGCCGCCGTCCGATGTGTTCGCGCTGGGCCTCATCCTCTACGAGATGCTCACCGGTCGCCGGCCGCCCGGCGACGCGAGCCCGGTGCCGCTCGCGATGCGCGACAACGGAGCGAGCTGCCCACGGCCCAGCCAGTTCGTGCCCGAGGTGCCGCGCGCGATCGACGCGCTGGTGATGCGCGCGCTGGAGCGCGACCCGGCGCGGCGCTTCCCCACGGCTGCCGCGCTGCGCGCCGCGCTCGACGCCATCGAGCCGCCATCCAGCGGCCATGCCACGCCGGCGCGGCCGCTGTCGCGGCCCTCCGGCGCCTTCGTGGTGCAGCGTTCGAGCCGCTGGCCGTGGCTCGCCGCCGGGTCTGTGGTCGCGGTACTGGCAATCGCGGCGGCACGCGGCTGGCTCGCGCCACGGCCGGCGCCCGCTGCCGCGGTGGCGCCGATCATTGGTATTGCGCCGTGGAGCGTCGCGGCGGGCGATGGTGTCGCCGACGACGTCTCGGCCGGCCTCGCCGACGGCCTTGCCACCGACATCGGCGACGGCGGCTGCGCAACCGTGGTCGCACGCACCGAGGTGGCGCGCGCCGATCCCGGAGGCCGCAGCCCCGGCGCCGCCGCCGCGCGGCTGGGGCTGACGCACGTGCTGAGCGGCAGCCTCTCGCGGTCGCCGGCCGGCTACCGCGTCGAGATGAACCTGGTGGCTGCCGACGGCAACGTGGTGTCGCGCGTCGCCGACGCCGACAGCGACGCGTTCGCGCTGCGGCGCCGCCTGGCCGATGGGCTGGTGGGTGCGCTCTGCGTCGGCGCCGCGCGGCCCGTGGCGGCGCACGGCACCACAGACGTCGGGGCCTTCCTCGACTACTCCCACGGACTGCGCCTCCTCGAGCGTTCCGACCAACCCGATGCGGTCGCGGCCGCCATCGCGTCCCTCGAGAAGGCGATCGCCGCCGACCCGGCCTTCGCCATGGCGCACGCCGCGCTCGGCGACGCCTATCTTGCGCAATACCGGATCGCGCCCAACGAGGTGCTGCCCGGCAAGGCGCTGAACGCCGCAAGCGAAGCGCTCCGGCTGGCGCCGCGCGCACCGCGCGTGCGCCTCCTCTACGCCCGCGCCAAGCGCCTGATGGGCTCGAGCGCCTCGGCCGCTGCCGAGTTGCACGCGCTGGTCGAGGAGCGGCCGAAAGATCCCGAAGTCCACGCAGCTCTCGGCGCGCTCTATGTGGATCTCGCCGACTGGCCGAACGCAGTGGACCACTACCAGAAGGCGCTCGCCCTGCGCCCGGACTACTGGGGCAGCCACGCGCGGCTCGGCTTCGCTTACTTGAAGATGGGCCGGGTGGACGACGCGGTCGCGGCCTACATGCACGCGACCGTGCTGCAGCCCGACAACGCCCAGGCACTGCAGATGCTCGGGACCGCATACGTCGCGCAGGGCGACCTCCCGCGAGCGCGGGACAGCTACTCCAAGGCGATCGCGCTGCGTCCCGACTCGATGTCGTTCCTCAACCTCGGCACGATCGAGTTCGACAGCGGCGACTTCGCGGCCGCGAAGCGCTCGTACGCGCGCGCGGTGGACCTCGACGAGGGCCGCGCGGCGCTGTGGCGGGGCCTGGGCGACGCGAACGCCGCGCTCGGAATGCGCGACGATGCGCGCCGCAGCTTTGAGGAGTGTGCGCGCCTCTCGCGACTCGCGGCCAGCCTCGATGGCGCCAATGCCGAGGCGCTCGCGGAGGGCGCGGTGTGCGCACAAAAGCTCGGTGACAGCGCCGCTGCAGAGCGCGACATCGCGCGGGCGGTGGCGCTCGCGCCGAAGAATGGCGAAGTGCTCTACCTGTCGGCGCTGGTGCGGCTGCTGCAGGGACGCGACCAGGACGCGATCGCGGCGGTACGCGACGCGGTCGGCAGCGGCTACTCGGCGCAGCGGCCGAAACAGGACTACGAGTTCCGCAAGTTGCGCGACAATGCGGCATTCGCCAGCGCGCTCGCGGCTGGACCGGACGGGAGGCACTGAGGTGCGACGATCGAGGCTGGTTCGAAACGTGCTGGCGGCGCCGCTCCCGCTCCTTGCCCTGGCCGCGGCCGCCGCGCCGGCAGCGGCAGCTACCGTGACGATCACCGTGTTCCTGCGCGTGGACGCCGCCGGCAAGTGCACGACCGTCACGCCCGGTGTCGCCGAAGCGGCGCCCGGCGACACGCTCGAGTGGCGGGTGGTGCACGTGCGCAGCGGCGGCAACGGCTGCCCCGCCGCGACGCGCCTGCAGGTGGAGTTCCCCAGGCTCGCCGTCGGCCACGTGGCGGCACCCGCGGCGCAGCCCGCAGCCGAGCAGGTGGAAGAGGCCGCGTTCACCACCCGGCGCGAGGCGCTCGACCGCCGCCTCGCCCCGGCCGACCGCGAGAAGCTGCGTCGCTTCGCCACCCGCGCCGAGCCCGCCCCGGGCGGCGAGATGACGATCGGCGCCGCGTTCGCCTCGCGCCTCACCGCGAAGGCGATCGGCGCGCCTGGTCTCTACAAGTACAACGTGCGCATCGTCGGCGGCGCCATCGAGGACCCGCCGATCAAGATCATGAGCCCGCCCTAGCCGAAGCCGTCAGATGTGGACGCCCGGCGCCTCGTGGCCGGTGCGCTCCACGTACTCGACGTACGAGCCCGGGTAGAGGTGCGGCTGCGGTTCGGTGCCGGTCTCGCCGCCCAGCTCCAGCACGCGGTTGCTGAGGCCGCGCAGGAAGGTGCGGTCGTGAGAGACGAACAGCATCGTGCCCTCGTAGTCGCGAAGCGCCTCGACCAGCATTTCCTTCGTCGCCAGGTCGAGATGGTTGG
This sequence comes from uncultured Acidobacteriota bacterium, assembly GCA_963720545.1. Taxonomy (GTDB): domain Bacteria; phylum Acidobacteriota; class Vicinamibacteria; order Fen-336; family Fen-336; genus MFD01916-c6. The sequence continues at coordinate 912,425 of OY970399.1, forward strand.
TAGGCTCGTCGAGCACCAGGAAGTTGGGCGGGTCGTTCAGCATGCGCGCGATCACCAGGCGCGACTTCTCGCCGCCTGAGAGCGCGCGAATCTTCTTCTCGACGTCCTCCCCGGAGAACTGGAAGGCGCCGAGCAGCCCGCGCAGGGCGCCAACCGTCTCCATCGGGAAATCGCGCTGGAACTGCTCCCAGATGGTGAGGCTCGGGTCGAGCAGGTCGAGCGACTGTTGCGCGAAATACCCGAGCTTGAGGCTGGCGCCGAGCTTGACGGCGCCGCTGTCGGGCGCCAGCTGGCCCGCGACCATGCGCAGCAGCGTCGTCTTGCCGGCACCGTTTCGGCCCATGACGCACCAGCGTTCGCCGCGGCGGATCACCATGCTCAGGCCGTCGTGGACCACGCGGCGGCCGTACGATTTCGCGACCGAGTCGAGGGTTGCCACCTCGTCGCCCGAGCGCGGCGGGCGGCGGAAGTCGAAGCGCACCACCACGCGCTTCTTCGGCAGCTCGATCTTCTCGATCTTCTCGAGCGCCTTCACCCGGCTCTGCACCTGCGCCGCCTTCGCAGCGTGCGCGGAGAAGCGGTCGATGAAACGCTGCTCCTTGGCGAGCATCGCCTGCTGGCGCGCGTACGCGGCCTCGCGATTCTGCTCGCGGATGGCGCGCTCGCGCTCGTAGAAGTCGTAATCGCCCGAATACACCGTGATCTCGCCCGAGTCGATCTCGGCGACCTTCGCGACGATGCGGTTCATGAAGGCGCGGTCGTGCGAGGTCATCAGCAAGGCGCTCGGCACCGACTGCAGGAACTGCTCCAGCCAGAGGATCGACTCGATGTCGAGGTGGTTGGTGGGCTCGTCCATCAGCAGCACGTCGGGCCGCCCCAGCAGCACCCGCGCCATCGCGACCCGCATCTTCCAGCCGCCGGAGAGGGCGCCGACGTCGCCGTCGATGCGCTCGTCGTCGAAGCCCAGGCCATGCAGCACCTCGCGCGCGCGGCTCTCGAGCGCGTAGCCGCCGAGGTGGTCGTACTCCTCCTGCACCTCGCCGAAGCGCGCCAGCACCTTGTCCATGTCGTCGGCTTGTTCGGGATCGCCCATCGCGTGCTGCAGCGCCTCGAGCTCGTGGTGCAGAGAACCGAGCCGGCCGCTGCCGGCGATCGCCTCGTCGAGCACCGAGCGCCCCGACATCTCCTCGACGTCCTGGCGGAAGTAGCCGATGGTGAGCTTCTTTGGCACCGACACCTCGCCGTCGTCGGCTGTCTCCTCGCCGACGATCATGCGGAAGAGCGTCGTCTTGCCGGCGCCGTTCGGGCCGACGAGGCCGACCTTCTCGCCCGGATTGAGCTGGAAGGAGGCGTCGACGAACAGGAGTTGCCGCCCGTACTGCTTGTTGACCGAGGCGAACGAGATCACTCGAAGCTGCGCCGGGCTTTTTCGATGTCCTTCGCGACCGAGTCGCGCAGCGACGCCGGCTGGATGACCCGCGAGTGCGGCAGGAAGCTCTTCACCCACGCCTGCAGCTCGAAGCCGGGCGAGACGTTCATCCGCAGGACCACCGAGCCGTCGGGCTTGTCGGTCAGCTCCTGGCTCTCGTGCCAGACGCGCTCGCGGATGTAACCCGCGATCTCGGCGTCGAAGGCGATCTCGACCTTCTCCGGCTTGCCGCCGGCGATGCCGAAGGCGCCGCGGCCGTAGTCGGCGATGTCGAAGTCGGCGGGCACCTGGAACTTCTCGTCGAGCACCTCGATGCGCTCGATGCGCTCCACCGCGAAGGTGCGCACCTGCGCGTGTTCCTCGGAGCGCGCGTACAGGTAGAGGCCGCCGTGGTAGTAGACGACGCGGTAGGGATCGAGCGTGTACGACTTGGTGCGCTTCGAGCTGAACGAGAAGTAGGCGATGCGCGCGCGCCGCTGGTGCAGGGTCGCGTCGATCAGCGCCTCGATCACGTCGCGCTTCTTCGAGTAGTCCTTCCACGGATCGGGGCGGGTGGCGAACAGCCCCTGCACGCGCGCCAGGTACGGCAGGCTCTTCGCCGGCAGCGCCTCCTGGATCTTGGCGAACGCCGACTCGAGGTCAGCGGCGAACGGCGAGCCGCCGAGGAACGACATCAGGTTCTTGCTGAAGAAGAGCGCCGACAGCTCGGCGAGCGAGAAGGTCTGCGCGAGCTTCTGGCGGTAGCCCTCGATGAGTTTCCACACCTTCTTGCCGCTGTCGGCGCGCTCGTCGTAGAGCGGGAAGCCGGCTTCCTGCAGCGCCTCGATGTCGCGGCGGATGGTGCGCTCGGTGACGCCGTGCTCCGCCGCCATCGCCTGCGTGGTGGTGTAGCGGCCGGTTTCGATCGTCTTCAGGATCCGCCATTGGCGGATCACCTCGGCGTTGCGCATCTTCGTTCGGAGCCGATTCTAAGCCGGTTCCACGGGCCGTTCCGGCCGCTGTGGACAGTTCGACGACCGTGCCTCTATACTGCGCCCCTTCCCCTTCGGAGGACCCCAATGTCGGAGCGTCCTTTGCGTCTTGGCGACGTCGTGGATGATTACTGCCCGAAGTGCCGGCTGCTGCTCAATCACGACATCGCCAGCATCTATGACGGCCGCATCGCAAAGACCACCTGCCGGACCTGCCTCAACACGCACGACTACAAGGAAGGCAAGGCGCCGCCGAAGCGGGTCACCAAGAAGAAGGACAGCGTGCAGAGCCTGATGGACCAGGTGCTCGCGGGGATGCCGGGGATGAGCGCCGCCGCCGCCGCGGCGGAGTCGGTGGAGCAACCGGCGCCGCCGCCGGTGCGCAAGAAGCGCGACCTGTGGGCAGACCTCGAACGTATCAAGAAACGATAGGGGGCCAGAACTCGCATGGAACGGTTCGTCTCGGTGTTCGGCATCCTGCTGGTGCTCGCGATCTGCTACACGTTGTCGACGAACCGCAAGGCGATCCAGGGGCGGACCATCCTCTGGGGCCTCGGCATGCAGTTCGTGCTGGCGCTCTTCGTCCTCAAGACGCCCTTCGGCCAGGCAGCCTTCGCCTGGGTCGGCCACAAGATTCAGGCGCTGCTCGAACTGTCCTACGTGGGCTCGGCGTTCGTCTTCGGCAAGATCGGCATGAAGGGCGGCGGTGACACCAACGTCGGCTTCATCTTCGCCACCCAGATCCTGCCGGCGATCCTGTTCGTGGCGGCCCTGTTTGCGGTGCTCTACCACCTCGGCGTCATGCAGCTCGTGGTGCGCGCGGTCGCGAAGGTGATGACGCGGCTCATGGGTGCGAGCGGCGCCGAGAGCCTCAACGTGGCGGCCTCCATTTTCATGGGTCAGACCGAGGCGCCGCTCACCATCCGGCCGTTCCTCAACAAGATGACGCAGTCGGAGCTCATGTGCGTGATGACCTCCGGCATGGCGCACGTCAGCGGCGGGATCATGGCGGCCTACATCGGCTTCGGCATCGAAGCAAAGCACCTGCTCGCGGCGGTCATCATGACGGCGCCCGGCACAATCCTGCTGGCGAAGATGCTGGTGCCGGAAACCGGCAAGCCCGAGACCGCCGGCGACGTCAACTTTTCCTCGCCGAAGATCGACACCAACATCATCGGCGCGGCGGCGCGCGGCACCGGCGAGGGCCTGCACCTGGCGCTGAACGTCGCCGCCATGCTCATCACCTTCCTGGCGCTGGTGGCGCTCGTGAACGTGTTGCTCGGCGCGCTCGGCGGCGTCGTCGGCATGCCGTGGCTCAGCCTCGAGCGAATCCTCGGCTGGGTGTTCGCGCCGCTGGCGCTCGCCATGGGCATTCCCTGGGGCGAGGCGCGCGTGGTGGGGAACCTGATGGGCACCCGCCTGGTGCTGAACGAGCTGATCGCCTATTCGCAGCTCGGCCCATTGCGCGAGACGCTGAGCCCGCGCACCTTCACCATGGCGACCTATGCCCTGTGCGGCTTCGCCAACCTCGGCTCGGTCGGCATCCAGATCGGCGGCATCGGCGCGCTGATCCCGGAGCGGCGCAACGACCTCGCGGCGCTCGGCCTGCGCGCGCTGCTCGCCGGCACCCTCGCGAACTTCATCACCGCCTGCATCGCGGGGGTGCTGTTGTGAGCAGCGTCGTCGCAAAGCTAGACGAGGCAGTGCGCTTCATCTCGGGCCGCACCGCGCTGCGCCCGCGCACGGCCCTCGTCCTCGGTTCGGGCCTCGGCGCCTTCGCCGACACGCTGCAGGATGCGGTGCGCATCCCCTACAGGGACATCCCGCACTTCCCGGTCTCGACCGCCATCGGCCACAGCGGTACGCTCGTCATCGGCCGTTCGGAAGGCGTGGTGGTTGCGGTGATGGCGGGCCGCGTGCACTTCTACGAGGGCTACACGATGCAGGAGGTCGTGTTCCCGGCGCGCGTGCTCGGCCGCTTCGGCATCGACGCGCTGGTGCTCACCAACGCCGCCGGCGCCATCAACAAGGCGTGGAAGCCGGGCGACCTGATGATCATCGAAGACCACATCAACCTGATGGGCACGAACCCGATGATCGGCCCCAACGAAGACGAATTGGGGCTGCGCTTCTTCGACCTCACCGTCGCCTACGACGCTGGCCTGCGCAAGATCGCGGCCGCGGCGTGCGCGAAGGCAAGGCTGCGGGCGCGGCGCGGCGTCTACGTTGGGCTGACCGGACCTTCGTACGAGACGCCGGCGGAGATCCGCATGCTGCGCAAGATGGGCGCCGACGCGGTCGGCATGTCCACGGTTCCGGAGGTGATCGCCGCGCGGCAGATGGGCGTGCGCGTGCTCGGCATCTCGTGCATGACCAACATGGCGGCCGGCATCCTCAAGAAGCCGCTGCATCACCAGGAGGTGCTGGACGTCGGCGAGAAGATCAAGGACCGGCTGATGAAGGTGCTGCGCGGCGTGATCGTCAGCGTCGAGAAGAGCCGTTCGAGGGGCAAGTGAGGAAGAAAGCGAGCAAGCGGGCGGCGCCGGCGCGGCGCGCTTCCGCCACTTCGCTCAAGCTGCTCGCGGCGTTCGCCCACGACGCCCGCGAGCTGGCGCACGCGCCCTTCTCGAAGTTCAAGGTGGGCGCCGCGCTGCGCACGCCCACCGGCGAGATCGTCACCGGCTGCAACATCGAGAACGCCTCGTACGGGCTCACCCTGTGCGCCGAGCGCGTGGCCATCTTCAAGGCCGTATCCGAGGGCATCCGCAAGTTCGAGACGATCGCGATCGTGGCGGACGCGCGCGGCAGCATCGCGGCGCCGTGCGGCGCCTGCCGCCAGATCATCTGGGAGTTCTGCGGCGACGTCTGGGTGCACATGGCCGACCTGCGCGGCCGCTCGCGCACCGTGCGCATGTCCGAGCTTCTGCCGTACCCGTTCGACAGGAGCAACCTCTGAAGCTCGTGCTGCGCTTCACCTTCTGCCTGCTCGCGGCAGCGGTGACCTCCAGCGCCACGGCCGCACCACGGCCCGTAGACCTCGTCGTCACCCACGGCACGCTCGTCACCATCGATCCGAAGCGCCGCGTCATCAAGGACGGCGCGCTTGCAATCGACAAGGGCGCGATCGTGGCGGTCGGCACGGCCAGCGAGGTGGCCGCCGCATACAAGGGGCGCGACACCATCGCCCTCGCCGGCGACCTCGTCATCCCCGGCCTAGTCAACGCCCACACCCACGCGCCCATGGTCCTGTTCCGCGGCATCGCCGACGACATGGACCTCATGGACTGGCTGCGCAACTACATCTTCCCCGCCGAGGCGCGCAACGTGACCCCCGAGTTCGTGCGCGCCGGCATGCGGCTCGCGGCGCTCGAGATGATCCGTTCCGGCACCACCACCTTTTTCGACATGTACTACTTCGAGGATGCGGTGGCCGAGGTGGTGAAGCAGGCCGGCATGCGGGCGGTGCTCGCTGCAACGCTCATCGAGATCGAGGCGCCGGACGGCAAGACGGTGGCCGACCAGGCGCGCGCGGCCGAGGCGTTCCTCACCCGCTGGCAGGGCGACCCGCTCATCACCCCCGCGGTCGGGCCGCACTCTCCGTACCTGTGCGGCCCCGATACGCTGCGCATCGCGCGCGAACTGGCCGACCGCCACAAGGCACCGGTACTGATCCACCTGAGCGAGTCGCCGTTCGAGCAGAAGATCGTCGCCGAGCGCTACCACCAGACCTCGACCGAACTGCTGCGCGATGCCGGGCTGCTGCGCAAGGGCCTGGTCGGCAACCACGGCGTGTGGTTGTCGCCCGAAGACCGCAAGCTGCTGCTCGATGCCGGCGCCGGCGTCGCCCACTGCCCGCAGAGCAACATGAAGCTCGCTTCGGGCGCCGCGCCCGTCAACGCCATGATGAACGAGGGAGTGCGCCTCGGGCTCGGCACCGACGGCGCCGCCAGCAACAACGACCTCGACATGTTCGAGGAGATGGCGACCGCGGCACTCCTCGGCAAGCACTCGACCGGCGACCCGAAGGCGACGCCGGCGGCGAAGGTGCTGGAGATGGCGACCCTCGGCGGCGCGCGCGCCATCGGCATGGAAGACCGCTTCGGCTCGCTCGAGACCGGCAAGCGCGCCGACGTCACCATCGTCGGCATCGATGCTTTCCGCATGCACCCGCTGTTCGACCCGGTGTCGCACCTCGTGTACGCCGCCAAGGGCGCCGACGTCCGCCACGTCATCATCGACGGCCGCGTGGTGATGCGCGACCGCAAGGTGCTCACCCTCGATGCCGACGCGGTGGTCGCGGAAGCCGATCGCATGCGGCAGCAGGTGGTGCGCACGCTCGGCGAACGCAGCCAGTGAAGCGCCGCCCCGCGCCATTGCCGAAGGCGCCACCCTCAGCCTTCGGCGTGCTCCCGACCGAACAGCGCAACCCGCGCAGCACCGGGCTCGACACGATGAGCGCCCAGGCCATCGTCAAGCTGCTGCTCGAGGAAGACCGGCGGGCGCTGTCCGCCGCCTTGCGCCAGGTGGCGCCGCTCGCGCGCGCCGCCGATGCGTTCGCGGCGGCATTCGCAGGCGGCGGCTCGGTGCTGTTTGCCGGCGCCGGCACCAGCGGCCGGCTCGGCGTGCTCGAGGCGGCCGAGTGCCCGCCGACGTTCGGCGTCGACCCCGAGCGCGTGCGCGCGTCCATGGCGGGCGGCGAGCGCGCGGTGTTCCGCGCCGTGGAAGGCGCCGAAGACGACTTCGAGAGCGGCCAGCGCGAAGGCCGCACCTTACAGCGTGGCGACCTGCTGATCGCGATCTCCGCGAGTTCGGTGACGCCCTTCGCGCGCGGCACCCTGGCCGGCGCGCGCGGCCGAGGCGCGGCTACGGTGCTCGTCACCTGCGCGAAGACCCGCGCGCTGGCAACACTCGCCGACATCGTGATCGCGATCGCGACCGGGCCGGAGGCGCTCACCGGCTCGACCCGCCTCAAGGCCGGCTCCGCCACCAAGGCCGCCCTCAACGCCATCACCACGGCGGCGATGGTCAAGCTCGGCAAGGCCTACCAAAACCTGATGGTGGACCTGCGTCCGGGGTCGGTGAAACTACGCGACCGCGCGCGCCGCATCATTGCCGCCACCACCGGAGCCGGCCCCGACCACGCGAGCCAGGCGCTCGCCGACTCGCAGGGCGAAGTGAAGACCGCGATCGTGATGCTGGCGCGCGGCGTGGATGCGGTTGCGGCGCGCACCCTGCTGGAGTCGGCCGGCGGCCACGTCCGCCGTGCGCTGCGACTGCGCCTTCCGTCAAACGGCAGATAGCAACGCTTAGCCGCGGGTCGGCTCCACGGGACGCAGCACCACGCGGCCGCCGTGGCGCAGGTGCGGGCACTCGCGCGCGATGCGCAGCGCCTCGGCTTCGGTCGCGGCGCGCACCAGGAAGAAGCCGCCCAGGAGGCCACCGGGCGCATTGGCCCGCGCTTCGCGCCGCTCCTCGCGGTCCCGCACGAACGTCACCTCGGCGCCGCGCAGCTTCTCGGCGCCCACCAGGCTTTGTGATGCGGCAAGGGCGCCGGCCCATGCCGAATACTCGCTGACGCGGGCTGCTTCCTCGGCCGGCGGCGTCTCGGAACCGGGATCGTCGTACAGGAGCAGGAGGTACTGCGCGCGAGGATCGCCCGCTTCGACAACGGCGGCCGGCGCCGCCATGCGACGTCCGGCTGCGGCGCCCGCCACGAGACAGACGATCGCGGCCGCAGCGGCGGCGAGCGCGTTGACGCGGCGCTTCTGTTTGCCCAGCACCCCCGCGCGGCGCAGCGCTGCCACCGTGCGCTCCTCGGCGTCCGCGGGCGGCTGCAGTTCAGGCGGCAACGATTCCAGCATCGTCTTCCTTCCTCTCTCATCCCCTGGCGGCGGATTCGCCGCCAAGGCGCAGGCGCAGGATGCCGCGCGCCCGGAACAACTGGCTCTTCGACGTGCCCGGCTCGACGCCCAGCATCGCGGCGATCTCTTCGTGGGTGAAACCCAGGACATCGTGCAGCAGCAGCACCTCGCGGTGGCCCGGGGCGAGCGACGCCAGCGCCGCATCGAGGTCGAGGCGCACTCCGGGGTCCTGCGCATCGCCTTCTTCAGACACGTCGCCTTGCGGCGAGCGCCGGCGCAGCGCTTCGCGCGCGCAATTCACGACATAGCCGCACAGCCACGAGCGCAGCGACGAGCGCCACTCGAACCTGGAGAAGGCACCGGTCGCTCGCAGCCACGCCTCCTGCAGCGCGTCCTCGGCGTCGGCGCGCTCGCGCGTCAGGCGCACGGCGAGGCCGAACATGGCGGGCGCGTGCCGGCGGTAGAGGACGCGGAACGACTCCTCGTCGCCGGCACGCAGCACGGCCGCCACCAGCTCGCGGTCGCCGCGCGCGTCGTCCTCCTTCAGGGCAGGTCCTCGATCGGCCGCAGCACGATGGTGCCGCCGTACTTGAGGTGCGGGCAGCTCCTGGCGATCGCGAGCGCTTCGCTCGAGTCCTTTGCTGCGATGACGAAGTAGCCCGCGAGGCCGCCCGGCTTGCCTTGCGGCAGTTCCGCCGCCGTCACCGCGCGTGCCTTCGCGCCGTTCAGCACCGTACCGGCGTCCTGCAGCTTCTCGCCGCCGACCATCTGGCCGCGCTCGCCGAGTTCCTTCGCCCACGCCTGGTACTCGGCGACCCGGTCGCTTTGCCCGGGAGCGGCGCTCGCCTGGTAGCTCGCGTCCTCGTGGAGGAGCAGCAGGAAACGCGCTTTGGCTGGTGGCGTCGCGGTTTGGGCATGCGCCACGGCCGTGGCGGCCAGTGCCGCGCCGAGGCCGATGAAGACGGCTCTATCGATTCTCATGATGGTCCTCGCCTTTCAAGGCTTGCGAGCCGGCGGGGCCGGACGCAAGGGTTCGCTGCTTGGTGAGGCAGTGCCCCCGAAAGGTTGCTTACAGGCGGCTCGCGGCTTCCCGGTCGACGAGCAGCGTCAGGTCGGCGTGCGCCGCGAGGAACGAGCAGGGCCAGCGCGGATCCTCCGGTCCGTTCGCGAGCGCCCGCACCGCTTCCGCCTTGGCGGCACCGGTCGCCATCACCAGGATCCGGCGCGCGCTCCTGATGGTGCCGATGCCCATGGTGATGGCGCGCAGCGGCCATTCGGCGTGCGGGATGTCGAGGGCGGTCGCGAGGCCGTCGGGCAGCCGTGTGACATGGGTCGCGAGCGCCAGCGGTCCCGGCATGTTGTAGGCGATGTGGCCGTCGGCGCCGAGGCCGAGGATCGCGAGGTCGAGGCCTCCGGCCGCGGCCAGCGCGGCCTCGTAGCGGCTGCATTCGCCTTCGGGGTCGGAAGCCTCGCCGTCGGGGATGTCGCAGCGCGCGCGCAGCAGCAGCCCGGGGCCGTAAACGTGCTGCTGCATGTACGAATGGAACGAGCGCGGGTCGTGGCGCGGCAGCAGCAGCTCGTCGAGGTTGAAGCCGCGCGCGCCGGTGAGGTCGATCGCGCGCAGGAGCAGGCGGCGGTGCAGCTCCGCGTACATCGCAATGGGCGTGCGGCCGGTGGGCAGCGCCAGCACGATGTCCGGCCGGTAGGCCGCGACCACGAAATCGGCGGCGGCGCGCGCCACGTCCGCGGCCCGCTCCAGTGTCTCGATCTTCATAGGGCCTCGAAGTTGATGCGCTCGACGCCGAGGGCGCGCATCATCGAGCGCACCCGGATATCCTGCAGCGCCTTGCGCTCGGCCTCGCGCGGTTCGGCATAGCCGCTGCTGCTGCGCAGTTCCTCGTCCACGTGGGCCGGATGGCACATGAGCTCGGTGGTGCCCGCCTCGAGGCTGTACAGCACCTCCTCGAGGGTGTCGACGTTGGCCGTGCCACCGAAGAACGATGCGACGAAGCGGTCGGTCGTGCGTACGCCGCTGGCGCGCAGGCGCTCGGCCATCTCCGGGCCGGTGTTGCGCACCGGCCGTTCACATTCGCGCGCCAGCGTCACCACCGCCTCGAACACCACGGGCAGCTCGTGGCTGTGATGGTGGGAATCGAAGTGGGTTGGCTGGCGGCCCATGATCGTCTGAAAGAGCTGCAGTTGCGCGCGCGCCTCGGCCAGAACCTCGCTCGGGTCGGGGCCGAGCGCCGCCAGGCCTTCGGGCTTGGCGGCGAGCCGGCCGCTGGCATCACAGAGGCTCGGGATCTGCGCGGCGGGCAGTGCGGAAGCGCCACCCGTCAGCGCCACGTGCAGGCCGATGCCAAGGCCCGGATGCGCGCGCGAGAGTTCGGGCACGTTGCGGGCCGCCTCGTAATTCACCATCATCGTGGCGCTGGTGACGACGCCCGCCGCGTGCGCCTCGAAGACGCCGCGGTTGATGCCGCGGGTGCGGCCGAGGTCATCGGCGTTCACGATCAGGCGCTTCTTCATCGTCATTGGGGGCGCGCTCGCAAGACCAGCTCCAGCGCCAGCCGCACCGCGCCGTGCGCGGGACTGCGATCGAGCAGGTGCGGATCGGCGTGCGCGAAGCCGGGATCGGCGGTCAGCGCAAAGGCAACACTGGGGCACGCCTTGAAGGCGCCACCCGCCATCACGAAGCGCACCGCGCCGTCCTGGAAGTCGAGCTGGCGGTGCACCGCCGCGGCCGACGCGCGCAGCTCGAGAATGCCCTGGTCGCGGATCAGGGTCGCGGCCTCATCGCCTTCGTTCGCGGCCATCTCCACCAGCGGCGCGAGGTCGGCGATCTCCGCGGTGCCGAGACGCTGCTCGTAGACGACCGGCACCAGGTCGGAGACGACCGTCGCGCCGAGCGCCGCGAGCACGCCTTCTTCCAGCAGGCTCTTCTGCCCACGCCCGTCCGACGACTTGATGGCGGCGCGCAACGCCTGCTCGCCGAACCAGTAGCTCGAGCCCTGGTCGGCCATGACGTGGCCGAGGCCGCTGGCGCGCGCGGTGGTGCCCGCCGGGTCGATGCCGTAAGCCATGGAGCCGGTGCCGGCGATGACCACGATGCCGCGGCAGGTCGGCGACCCGGCCGCGAGCGCGATGGCGGCGTCGTTCACCACCCGCGAATTGTCGCGGAAGCCGAGGCGGCGCAGGATGCCGTTCATGAGTTCGGCGTCCTTCGGCCGGTCCACGCCGGCCATGCCGATACAAAAGGCCGCCGGCCGGCCGGGCGGGCCGAGCTGTTCGATCAGGTCGTCGAGCGTCTTCTCGACGCCCAGCTCGCCGTGCGTCTGCAGGTTGGCGCCCGGCCCCTTCACCTGGGCCAGCACCTCGCCTTCGCCGTTCGCAAGCAGCGCCGTCGTCTGGGTGCCGCCGGCGTCGATGCCGACAACGAACAGGGCCGGGTCCACGCGCAACCGGCCCGCTACTGGCCGTACACGACGATGTCGGAGAGGTTGCGGTACTTCTCGTTGTAGTCGAGACCGTAGCCGACCACGAAGCGGTCCTCGATCTCGAAGCCGACGTAGTCCGCCTGCACCTGCACCAGCCGGCGCGACGGCTTCGACAGCAGCGAGGCGACCTTCACCGAGCGCGGCCCGCGGTTGCGCAGCAGGTTGATGAGGTAATTGAGCGTGAGGCCGGTGTCGACGATGTCCTCCACCACGATCAGGTCCTTGCCCTCGAGACCCTGGTCGAGGTCCTTGATGAGGCGCACCTCGCCGGAGGTCTTGGTGGCTGCGCCGTAGGAGGAGACCGCGATGTAGTCGAGGGTGAGCGGCAGGTCGATCTGGCGGCACAGGTCGGTCATGAACGAGCACGCGCCTTTCAGCACGCACACCATGTGCGGCTCCCTGCCCGCGTAGTCCCTGGTGATCGCGGCGCCCAACTCCTGGATGCGGTCCTGGATCTGGGCGCGCGAGAGAAGAACCTTCATTTCGGTCAGGGCTCACTCCTTGAATGAAGACGGTGCCGGATGGCAAATTATAAGTGCTATATTCAGCCACCTTCCCAAAGACGCGGCCTTTTTGGCATTCCCTCGGAGATTCTTGGCGACCATCCTTGTTGTCGACAACGATCCGGAGACGGTCGGCCTGACGCGGGCGGCCATGGCCCTCGCAGGCCATGAGGTCCTGACGACACTCGACCAGTCGAAGATCATCACGCTCGCCAAGGCGGCGCACGTGTCGGCCGTGGTTCTCGAGGTGCTGCTGCCCGACTTCTCGGGCTTCGACGTGCTGCGCGCGCTGCGCAAGGACCCGGACACCGCGAAGATGCCGGTGCTCATCACCTCGGTGCTCGGTTCCGGCGGCGACCGGGTGCGCGGGCTGTATGAGGGCGCCGACGATTACCTGACGAAGCCGTTCGTGCCGCTCGAGCTGGTGCTGCGCACCCAGCGGCTCATCGCGCGCGCCGAGGCCGACACCGCCCAGGACCAGAGCGAGTCCATCCGCCGCAGCCTGGCGCGCATCGAGCACCTGCGCGCCGAGGGCAAGCCGCTGACCGAGGTGGTCCTCGGCCGCTACCAGGTCACCGACATCCTCGGCGAAGGCGCCATGGGCACCGTGTTCCGCGGCTTCGACCCGCGCCTCAAGCGCTCGGTGGCGCTCAAGACCATCCGCCTCGTCGAGCATGTGGTGGAAGGCGACCCGAGCGAGCGCGTCCACCGCCTGCTGCTCGAGGCGATGATGGTCGCGCAGATCTCGAGCCCCAACATCGTCGCCGTCTACGACGTCGGGCACGCCCGCGACGCCGGCTACATCGTCATGGAGCTGGTGGACGGCCCCTCGCTGGAGACGCTCCTGGCGCGGGTCGGCAAGCTGACCGCGGCGCAGGCCGTGCCGCTCGCAGCCGCAATGTTCCGCGGCCTCGCCGCTGCCCACGACCATCGCCTCGTGCATCATGACGTGAAGCCCGGCAACGTGCTGCTGGGGCGCTCCGCCACCGTCAAGCTCACCGACTTCGGCGTCGCGGAGCTGCTGTCGGGCTGGGTGAAGGACTCGGAGAAGGTGTTCGGCACGCCGGGCTACCTGCCGCCCGAGGCGATCCGCGGCGACGGCTACGACCAGCGCGGCGACATCTTCGCGGCCGGCGTCGTCCTCTACCAGTGCCTCACCGGCGAGCGCGCGTTCGCCTCGGACACCGTCGAGGGCACGCTGCTGAAGACGGTGCGCGAACCGCTGCCGGCGACGTCGAAGACCAACGACACCGTGCCCGAGGAGCTCGATGCGCTGGTCGCCGAGCTGACCGCGAAGCACAAGTCGGCGCGCACGCGCACCGCCACTCTCGCGGCCGAGCGCCTCGAGAAACTGGCGTCGCGGAACGAATGGCGCTGGGACGCGTCGATCCTCGACATCCCCGGACGTCCCGAAGTCGCTGAGCAGGAGGCGCTTCGCGCGCGCCCCGTGCCGACCGCGCGCGTCGACCCCGCGCCTTAGCGTCTCGCGCGCGTAACGGCGCCGTCACGAGCCATCCTTAGCCTTGACCGGCGAAGGGAAGAAGGCTCAGACTACTCGCGCTTTTTCGAAGCACCCTTCCTCAACGAGAACCCCAGGAGATCCCGATGAACTGGCGTCCGCGCACCTTCCCCGGATGGCTCGCAATCCTGCTGCTCGGCACCCTCATGCCGGCGGCGCTCGCGCAGAACACGACCACAGGCGGCCTCAGCGGCACGATCGCCGACAACAGCGGCGCTGCCCTGCCCGGCGCAACCGTCACCGCGGTGCACACCCCCACGGGCACCCGCTACCAGACCGTGAGCGGAGCAACCGGCAAGTATTCGCTCCTCAACATGCGCGTCGGAGGCCCGTATGCGGTCAGCGCCACGCTCAGCGGCTTCAAGGACTGGTCGCGCAAGGACGTGTTCGTGAAGCTCGGCGAGGAGGGCATCGTGAACGCCTCGCTCGAGCTCGGCACGCTTACCGAGGAAGTGACGGTGACGGCAGAGGTCAGCCTCATCAACCCCACCAGCACCGGCCCGGCCGCGAACGTCGCGAAGGAAGCGATCGAGAGCCTGCCGACCATCGCCCGCGGGCTCGAGGACTTCGCCCGCGTCTCGCCGTACTTCGACGCCAAGGGCTCGGGCGACGGCACCGACCGGCCCGTGCTCTCGGTCGCCGGCCGCAACAACCGCTACAACAACATCCAGATCGACGGCGCAGTGAGCAACGACCTGTTCGCGATCAGCGACTCGAGCGCACCCGGCAACGGTTCGGACGGCCAGCCGATCAGCCTCGACGCGATCCAGGAGATCCAGCTGCTGGTCGCGCCCTACGACGTACGCCAGGGCGGTTTCACCGGCGGCGGCCTGAACGCCATCACGCGCAGCGGCGCCAACGCGTTCTCGGGCACCGCCTACTACTTCTTCCGCAACGACTCGCTCACCGGTGACGGCCCCACCCACACGCCGATCGCCCCGTACAGCGACAAGCAGTGGGGTGCCAGCCTCGGCGGGCCGATCGCGAAGGACAAGGCGTTCTTCTTCGCGAACGTGGACATCGCGCGCCGCCAGGCGCCGTCCGGGTTCTCGCTCGATGGCAGCTCCGGCACCAACTGGGGCCACACCGACGAGGTGGACCGCTTCCTCTCGATCCTGAGCTCGAAGTACAGCTACGATCCGGGCGGCAAGTCGGAGTTCGTGCGCAACGCCAACGCCGACAAGGTGTTCGGCCGCATCGACTGGAACCTCGCGCCCAACCACCAGCTGACGCTGCGCCACAATTACCTCAAGGGCGTCACCGACCGCGGCTTCCCCTCGAGCCGTACCTACTACATGCCCGACAACTGGTACCAGCCGCACGACAAGGTGCACTCGAGCGTCGCGCAGCTGAACAGCACCTTCGGCACCTCGGTCAACGAGTTCCGCGTCTCCTACCAGCGCATCCGCACCGTAACCGACGGCCCGACGCTCTTCCCGCAGGTGATCGTGGACCTCGCCGACGGTTCGCAGATCCGCGCCGGCCGCGAGAACTTCCGCCATGCGAACGAGCTCGACCAGGACGTCTTCGAGCTGACCGACGACTTCACGCTGCATCGCGGCAATCACACCATCACGCTCGGCACCCACAACGAGTTCTTCAAGTTCCGCAACCTGTTCATCCGCGACCTGTTCGGCTCGTACCGCTTCAGCAGCCTCGACAACTTCGACGCCGGGCTGGCGCAGCAGTACGACCGCAGCTTCTCGCTGACGGGCCTCGCCCTGCAGCCCGCGAAGTTCAGCGTGCATCAGCTGGGGTTCTACGCCGGCGACACGTGGCGCGTGCGCTCCAACTTCACGCTCACCTACGGCATCCGCCTCGACAAGCCGATCTTCCCGGACAAGCCGACCGCCAACCCGCTGCCCGAGCAGCTGTTCGGCTTCGCCACCAACGTGGTGCCGAGCCCGACGATGATCGCGCCGCGCCTCGGCTTCAACTGGAACCCCGGCGGCGCCGGCCGCCAGCAGGTGCGCGGCGGGCTCGGCATCTTCTCCGGCCGTACTCCCTACGTATGGCTCTCGAACCAGTACGGCAACACCGGCATCGAGTTCCAGCGCATCGGCGCGAGCTTCAGCACCACCAACCAGATTCCGTTCGTCGCCGACCCCAACGGCCAGCCCTCGACCGTCACCGGCGCCACGGGCACGGCGTTCCAGAACGAGATCGACGTGGTGGACCCGGACTACAAGTTCCCCAAGGTTCTGCGCACCAACATCGCCTACGACCGCGAGCTGCCGTTCCTCGGCCTCACCGGCACCGTCGAGTTCCTCTATTCGAAGGTGCTGCAGGACATCAACTACCGCAACCTCAACCGCGTTCCCGGAACGACCACGCGGCCCGACGGCCGGCCGATCGCAACCCGCGTCTCGACGGCGCTCAGCGACGTCATCCTGCTGACGAACACCACGCAGGGCCGGCAATGGTCGGTCGTGGGCAAGGTCGAGCGGCCGTACCGCAACGGCCTGTACGCGTCGCTCTCGTACATCTACGGGCGCTCCTACTCGATCAACGACGGCGGCAGCTCGCAGGCGGCTTCGAACTGGGGCAACGTCTACGTGCCGGGCGACTCGAACTCGGCGCCGCTGGCGCTTTCGAACTACAGCCCGGGCAGCCGCATCAACGCGAGCCTGGCCTACAACTTCAACCTCGGCAAGATCGGCACCACCGCGGCGCTCTACTACAACGGCCAGTCTGGCCGTCCGTATTCGTTCGACTACAACGGCGACGCGAACGGCGACGGCCGCACCACCAACGACCTGATCTTCGTGCCGAGTAGCGCCGACCAGGTGATCTTCCGCAACGGCACCTTCGACCAGTTCCTGGCGTACGCGCAGAACGACCCGGCGCTCGCCACGGCGATCGGCGGGATCGTCGCGCGCAACGCCGGCCGTGCGCCGTGGACCGACCAGCTCGACCTGCGGCTCGCCTTCAAGATCCCGACGCCGGGCCGCAAGGCGACGCTCGAGCTGACCGCGGACGTCGTCAACCTGCTCAACCTGATCGACAGCAGCAAGGGCGCGATCAACCTGGCGAGCTTCAACGACCTGAACCCGATCCGCTTCGCCACCGATCCGCTGACCGGCAAGTACGTCTACGACCTTGCGACCATCAACGCCGCGACCTACGTGAAGTTCGACCGCGACGACCTCCACTCGCGCTGGCAGATGCAGCTGGGGGCGAGGGTCAGGTTTTAGCTCATCGACGGATCGGCTGAAGTTCCCCGGCCGATCCGTCGATCCGTTCCTTCGGTCGTTGCGCTGTTCGCTAACGAACACCCCTGTCCCGGAACAGGGAATTCGCCGGGCACCGGTTTGTTTCCCGGGCGAAGTCACGGACAATAAAAGGGATCTTTCGCCGGAATTGCAGCGTCTCAAGGTCCGGGAGCGCATCCATATGCGGTGGCCCGCTCCGTGCAAGTAGTCCAGCGATTTCGATCTTTCCGGAGGGGTTCCTCGAATATGAAGGGTGTAAGCGCTCTGACGGTCGCCGCGGCGGCCCTGGCTTCGTTGCTGCTCGCGGGTCCAGGCCGCGCCCAGGATCCTTCGCCAACCCCATCGCCATCGCCATCGCCGTCGCCGTCCCCTGACCAAAGTGCGCAGCCCCTGCTGCAGAACACCCCCGCGACGGCGCCCGGCACCGGCACCGTCGATGCGCCCGACCGGCCCGTCCTCGAACTTGGACTCCAGGACGTTGTCGAGCGCGCGATGAAGAACAACGCGAGTATCGCGGTGCAGGCCTACGACACACGGCTCAGCGCAGAGGCGATCCGCAGCGCCAATGGCGCCTACGACCCGTTCATCACCTCGACCGTCAGCCGTCAGTCCGACACCCGGCCGTCCACCGGTTCGCTCTCCGGCGCCGCCACCCCCGAGTCGACTCAGGTCGTCTTCAACGTCGGCGCCTCGAAGATCCTCGAGACGGGCGGCCAGCTCGACGTGAACTTCGACAACAACCGCCTCAGGACCAACAGCATCTTCACCAACCCGAACCCGCAGTTCTCGAGCAACCTGCAGGCACAGCTGACGCAACCGCTGCTGCGCAACTTCCGCATCGACGCCTATCGCCAGAACGTGCGCGTCGCGAAGAAGAACAAGGAAATCTCGGACGTGCAGTTTCACCAGCTGGTCGTCAACACCATCGCCAACGCCAAGCAGCTCTACAACAACCTCATCGGCCAGATCGACAACCTGAGCGCGCAGCGCAAGAGCCTCGACCTGGCGAAGAAGCTGCTCGGCGAAAACCAGATCAAGGTCAAGGTCGGCACCATGGCGCCGCTCGACGTGGTCGCGGCCGAATCGGAAGTGGCGAGCCGCGAAGAAGGCGTCATTCTCGCCGAGGCCGCCGTGGGCGACGCGGAGGACGCGCTGAAGGCGGCGATCTTCGCGCAGAGCGATCCCGACTCGTGGGCGTTTCGCATCGTGCCCAAAGACCGGCCCACGGCCGATGCCATGCCCATCAACATCGCCTCGGCCCTGCAGACGGCGCTCGAGAAGCGCTCCGACATCGTGGCGGCGCGCATGAACATCGAGAACGCCGACTACGCGGTCGGTTACACCGCCAACCAGGCGAAGCCGCGCGTCGACCTGATCGCCTCTTACGGCCTCGCCGGCCTCGGCGGCACCACCCTGCCGGTCGAGCCCGTCCCCGGCGAGGAGCCGGTACCGACCGCGGCCTTTCCGCGTGGCTTCGGCGGCGCCCTCGGCAACGTCTTCAGCTTCGACTTCCCCACCTGGAACCTCGGCGTGAACTTCGCGTTTCCGCTCGGCAACCGCACCGCCAAGGCGGCGAACGCCCGCGCCCGCATCACCAAGGACCAGGCGCTCGCCGACTTCCGCCGGCTCGAGATCTCGGTGACCAACGAGGTGCGCTCCGCCGGCCGCGCGGTCGAGACGAACTTCAAGCGCGTCGAGTCGACGCGCGCCGCGCGCGTGCTGGCCGAGCGCCGCCTCGACGCCGAGCAGAAGCGGTTCAACGCCGGTATGTCCACGAACTTCCTCGTCACCCAGGCACAGCGTGACCTGAGCCTCGCGGAAGTCGGCGAGATCCAGGCGATCAGCGACTACCGCAACAGCGTCGTGAACTTCGAGCGCGTCCAGGAAGCGGGCGGCAACGGCGTCACCTTCGTCGGCTCGTCGGTCGGCACTTCGTCCGGCACCTCGACGCCTTCGGCCCGCTAGCGAACCGGCTCGAGCACCAGCCGGTTCTTCGTCTCGCGCAGAACCGCAGCGTCGCTGAACGGCAGCGGCGCATAGGTGCCGGCGAGCCAGCCCTTCAACAAGTCGTCGTAGTGCGGACTGCCGGGCTGGCCTGACTGTCCCGGCGCGCTGGTGAACACCGAGCGGTCCCAGTCGCCCAGGTCCAGGAGTTCGCGGAACGTGGCGCCGCCCACCTGCGCGTAGCCCTTGCTGGCCCGGTAGGTGCAGTTCACGGTGTCGTTGTCGCCCGGCCGAGGGTATGGACCGAGGTTGAAGAGCTTCCTGGTGGCGGCATCCCTGGCAAGAAAATGGCGGAAGGTCGCCTGATGCGCCTTGCCCCATGCCCACGACGCCGGATTGGGGCCAAGCACCTTGCTCAACTCGGCGTGGGCGGCGCGCAGCGCCTGGTCGAACAGCGACACCGTGGACGCGGCCGGCGGCGCTTTCGCCAGCTCCGCGATCATGGCCTCCGCCGACACCAGGCGCGCCAATGCCGCCGTGGGTTTCACTGCAGACGGCAGCATTGAAAGCGCATAGGTTTCCGATAGCTTGTCGAAGAAGACCGCGAACGCCGCCGCCGCAGCGCTGTCGCTGGTGAAACGGTAGTCCCAGCCGCGCCACAGCGCGCGCAGCGCCTCGGCTTCGGCGCCCGCCACAGGCGCCGCCAGCACGGCCGGGACCAACGCGCGGGCCGGCCGCGAGAGCACGTCCTGCTGCAGCGCTTCGAGGTCGGCGAGGCTGTGCTTGCCCCGCCCGCGAAGCACCTCCTCGACACGGTCGAGACGAAAGCGCGGCGCCCATTCGTAGCCGATCGGGTGCTTGTACGACTTGCCCATGGTGTTGTTGTTGGCAGTGGCGAAGAAGCCCTCCTCGGGATTGGTGACGCTCGGCAGTTCGCCCGGATCGAGGAAGCCTTGCCAGTCGAACTCGCCACTGTCGCCGGGCGCCGGCACCAGCCCGGATCCGGGCTTGCGAATCGGCGTCAGGCCCGTGGCCTGGTAGCCGATGTTGCCCTTGCGATCGGCCCACACGAAGTTCTCGCCGGGCATGCGCCAGCGGCGAGAGGCTTCGCGGAACGAGGCGCCGTCCTGCGCGCGGTCGAGGGCGAGGCCGGCGAGGTAGCCGGCTGTCCCCGGCTCGCCGCCCGTCCACTGCAGTGCGAAGGCGCGGTGGCCGGCGAGGTCCTCGAAGACGACCGGTCCGTGCCGTGTGTAGCGCAGCTCCACCTTCACCGCAGCCGAGCCCTTGATCCCCACTTCCTCCGAGACGACGCTCATCCGCTCCCAGCCGCCCGGTGTGCGGTAGCGCAGCGGTTCCGCCGGATCGGTAGCTTCGATGAACAGGTCCTGGGCATCGACCTGGAAGATCGTCAGGCCCCAGGCAACGTGCTCGTTGTGGCCGATGGCGACGCCCGGGAACCACGGCACCACTGCGCCGATGACGTTCCAGCCCGGCGCCTGCAGGTGCACGAGGTAGCGCAGCGATGGATGGTCGAGTGAGCGGTGCGGGTCGTTCGCGAGCAGCGGCGCGCCGGTGGTGGTGCGCGAGCCGCTGAGTACCCAGTTGTTCGAGCCGTCATCGTCGCTCGCCACCTGCGCGGCGCCACCGATCAGCCCGAGCGCAGCGCCGAGGCCCGACGGGATGGTGCTCGGGTCGAAACCGGGCGGCACCAGCGGCGCGTCGCCGGGCTGCAGCGGCGCCAGCGCAAAGAGCGCCTCCTTGCCGAGGATGCCGAGTGCTGTGGCGCGCTCGACCTCGCGGCGCGCGTTGCCGCTCATGCCGAACGCCTCGGCGCGCGCCAGCAGGTCCTCCGCCTGCCAATGCTCGAGGGCGATGCCGGCGAGCGCGAACTCGCGCGGCTGCCTGCCGCGGAGCGAATCGACGTAGGCGTTTATGCCGCGCACGAAGCTCTCGCAGATGCGCTTTGCCTCGGGGTCGTAGCTCGCCCACTCCACCGCCATGTCGCCGCGGTAACGGGTCACCAGTCGCGTGATGCGGTCGCGCTCCACCCATTTCGGCCCGAGAAATTCCGCGAGCCGCCCCTGGGTCGAGCGGCGCCACAACTCCATCTGGAAGAGCCGGTCCTGCGCCTGCACGAAGCCCTGCGCGAAGAACATGTCGTCCGCGCCCTGCGCCTTGATGTGCGGAATGCCGCTGCGGTCGCGGCGCACCTCGACCGGCGCCAACAGCCCCTTGATGCGGATCGTGCCCGAGAGCTGCGCGAGCTCGGCGCGCGGTGCTCGTTCCCTGGCATGCGCAAGTGCCGGCGCGAGCAGCACAAGGCACGACAGGATCGTAATGGCACGGCGCATGGGGTTCTCCTCGAGAGGTGCGGTGAGCGGGATTATGTATCATGCGCGCACCATGAACACGATGACCACCTGGCGGGTACGCACAGCAGGCGTAGTCCTGGCGGCCGCCGCTTTGTCGGCCGCGCCGGCCGTCGCCGCCGACGCGCAGACACCAAAGGAACAAGCCCTCTGGAGCCAACTGCGCGCGCGCATCGCCGCAGCCGCCGAAGGGCTCGACGGCGTCGCCGGCGTGTTCGTCAAGGACCTCAAGACCGGCGACGTGATCGAGCTGCGCGCCGACGACGTGTTCCCGCAGGCGTCGAGCATCAAGCTCACCGTGCTCTACGAGCTCTATCGACAGGCGGACGAGGGCAGGATCGACCTTGGCGAGGTGACCCGTCCGCCGCTGCCGCGCGCCGGCGGTGGCGGCGTCCTGCAGGAACTGGGCGGCGACGTCAGCCTGACGTGGCGCGACCTCGCTGTGATGATGATGGGCTGGTCTGACAACGAGGCCACGAATGTCCTTATCCGGCGCCTCGGCATGCCCGCGATCGGGGCTCGGCTCACGGCGCTCGGGCTCAAGGAGACGCGCCTGCGCCGCGTCATGATGGACGTGGCCGCCGCGCGCCGCGGCGACGAGAACGTCTCGACGCCCCACGAAATGGGCCGGCTTATGGAGCTGTTGCAGCAGGGTTCCGGGCTCAAGCCGGCCTCGGCGCAGGACCTGATGAAGGTGGCGTCGGTGACCAAGGATTCGCCGTTTCGCGCACCGTTCCCGGAGGACCTGCCGGTGGCCGACAAGCCGGGCAGCCTGGAGGGCGTGCGCTGCGTGACCGCATTCGTGGCGCTGCCCGGGCGGCCGTACATCGCGGCGATCATGACGACGGCTTTGCAGCGGGAGCCCGACGGCGATGCCTTCATCACCGCGACCTCGCGCATGCTCTACGAAGTCTTCGGCCGGTTTGCGAAGGCGTCTCCTTACGGCCGCCTCGTCAACGAATGACAATCGGCCGCGGGCTGTTTGTAGATTCGTCGTCTCGCGGACCGGGTCGCGAAACGTATAAAGAGCGCACCCGTCGTTCCAACCACAAGAGTTAGCCGCACCGGCACGCCGCTTGCTGGAATGACGGCATGCCCTCCCGCGCCCAAAAAGTACCCGTACGCTACGCCGTCGTCGGCCTCGGCCACATCGCCCAGGTGGCGGCCATGCCCGCATTCGCCCACGCCAGCGCCAACTCGCGCGTCGTGGCCGTCGTCAGCGGCGACGCGAAGAAGCGTCGCGCGCTGGTCAGGAAGTACCGGCTCGAAGCCGCCTACGACTACGCAGACTACGACGCCTGCCTGCGCACGGTCGATGCCGTGTACATCGGCCTGCCCAACTCGATGCACGCCGAGTTTGCAGTGCGCGCCGCGGAAGCGAAGGTGCACGTGCTGTGCGAGAAGCCGCTCGCGGTCACCGCCGGCGACTGCGACCGCATCGTCAAGGCGTGCGCCGACAACGGCGTGCGCCTGATGACCGCCTATCGCCTGCACTTCGAGGCGGTCAACATGAAGGTGGCGGAACTGGTGCGCAGGGGCCGCATCGGCGAGCCGCGCTTCTTCAACTCCTGCTTCTCGATGCGGGTCGAGAAGGACAACATCCGCGCGCAGAAGACGCTGGGCGGCGGCAGCCTCTACGACATCGGCATCTACTGCATCAACGCCGCGCGCTGGCTGTTCCGCTCCGAGCCGGTCGAGGTGGCGGCGATCTCGACCAACCCGAACGAGCGCCTCGCGGAGATCGACGCCACCACCGGCGCCCTCCTTCGTTTCGAGGACGGCCGCGTCGCCGCGTTCGTCACCAGCTTCGATGCCGCGGACACCGGCAGTTTCACCGTGGTCGGCACAAAGGGCAGCATCTCTGTCGATCCGGCGTTCGAGTATGCGGAGGCGCTCGCCTACACGCTGAAGGTCGGCGAGCGCATCAGCAGGGTCCGCGGCAAGCGGGTAGACCAGTTCGCCGCTGAACTCCTCTACTTCTCCAACTGCATCCGCAAGGGAATCGAGCCCGAGCCCTCCGGCGAGGACGGCGCCCAGGACGTGCGCATCATCGAGGCGCTCTACGAAGCCGCGGAAACCGGCAAGGTGGTGGCGATACCGCCCTATCGAAGCTCCCGGCAGCCGTCGCAGGCGCAGAAGATCTCGCGGCCGCCGGTACGCAAGCCCAGGCTCGTCAACGTGGCGCAGGACAGTTGATGCCGTTGTCTCCCGCGCGGCCATGGCCGCCCGCGGATGCGGC
Organism: uncultured Acidobacteriota bacterium; assembly: GCA_963720545.1. Lineage (GTDB taxonomy): Bacteria > Acidobacteriota > Vicinamibacteria > Fen-336 > Fen-336 > MFD01916-c6. The sequence continues at coordinate 935,969 of OY970399.1, forward strand.
TGCGACGCCGCTGCCGACAGGCGCTGACATCGCAACGGAGGTCTGCATCGTCGGCGCGGGCGTCGCCGGCCTGTCGGTTGCGTGTGCCCTCGCCGAAGCGGGCATGGCGGTGGTGGTGCTCGACCGCGACGGCATCGCCGCCGGCGAAACCGGCCGCTCCACCGCGCACCTCACGGCGTTCTTCGACGGCGGGTACGCTGGCCTGGAAAAGCTGCACGGCGAGGAAAAATCGAAGCTCGCGGCCGCCAGCCAGGCCCGCGCTTTGGAGAGGATCGCTGCATGGTCGGCGGGCGCCGACACCGGCTTCGAATGGCTCGACGGTTGGCTGTTCCCGGCGCCGGGCACCGATGGCGACGAAGCGAAGTCCATGTGCGAGGAGGCGGAGGCCGCGCAGCGCGCCGGCATTCCAGCCGCTTGCGTGGACAACGCGCCTCTTCCGTTCCCGACCGGCCGGTCGGTGCGCTTCGCGCGGCAGGCACAGATCGACCCGGTCGCCTACGTCGCCGCGCTGGCGCGACGCCTGTCGGGACGCGGCGGGCGGATCTTCCACGCCGCCGCGGTCTCGTTCGAGGACGGAGAACCCTGCATCGTGCGCACCGTGAAGGGCCCGAGCGTCCTGGCGCGCGCGGTGGTGGTCGCGACCGACAGCCCGGTGAACAACCGCGTCGCCATCCATACGAAGCAGTTCTCGTATCGGACTTACGTGCTCGGGCTCGAGCTCGGCGCCGCGTTCCCCGCCGGCATCTTCTGGGACACGGAGGAGCCATACCACTACCTGCGCGTGGCGCAGCGCCGCGTCCGGCCGCCGCTGCTGATGGTCGGCGGCGAAGATCATCGCACCGGCGCGTCGGAGCATGGCGAGCACGAGGGCGAGCAGCGCTTCGCGGCGCTCGACGACTGGGCGCGCGCCCGCGTTCCAGGCCTCGGCCAGGTCGTGAAGCGCTGGTCCGGCCAGGTGCAGGAGCCGGCCGACGGCCTCGCTTACATCGGGCGCAACCCCGGCGACAAGCACACGTACGTCGCCACGGGATTCAGCGGCAACGGCATGACCTACGGCGCTGTGGCGGCCGAGCTCATCGGCGACCTGGTGCGTGGCGTGCCCAACGAGCTCGCGGAGCTCTACGCCCCGGGCCGCATCACGCTCGGCGCCGCGCGCGCCTTCATCGGCGACGGAGTCGCCGCCGCGGGTGGCTTTGCGGCGCTCGTCACCCCCGGCGATGTCGCCGACACGGCGGAGATCGCGCGCGGCAGCGGCGCCGTGATCCGCCGCGGCCTCCACAAACTCGCGGTCTTCAGGGACCAGGACGGCCGACTGCACGAGCGTTCGGCGGTCTGTCCGCACCTCGGCTGCGTCGTCGCGTGGAACCCCGCCGAAAGCACCTGGGACTGCCCGTGCCACGGCTCGAGGTTCGACACCGACGGGGCGGTCTTGCACGGCCCCGCCGTCAGCCCGCTGGCGAAAGCCGGATTCGTCTTCCTGAGCGCCCCGTCCGTTCCCTGGCGCGAAGGATCTGTCGTCATCGGCGGATGGCTGCTGTTCCCGTCCATCCGCCGATTTCCGTTGTCAGAGGCTTGTTGCCGTTCCTTGGCGCTCAGTTCGTTGTGCCGTTTTCCTGAGCGCTCCCGTCGTTTCCTAGCGCGAAGGATCTCGGAGTCCGCGTCACTGTTCACTCGTCGCTCCGGAACCACGAGCCTCGAACGAACGAAGGTAGCGGCAAGGCATCCCGAGAGGGAAAGCACGGAAATGGGCAGATGGGTCGGCCATGCCGCCCATCTGCCCATGGCGTTAGTTCGAGGTGAAGGTCACCGCTGAGGGCTGCGCCTTGGAGCGGCAGATGCGGTGGGTCTGGGCCTTGTAGTCGCCGTCCTTTGCTTCGAAGATGTTCGGCACGAAGTTCTGCGGGTTGCGGTCGATGATCGGGAACCAGGTGCTCTGCACCTGCACCATGATGCGGTGGCCCTTCAGGAAGCGGTGCGCGCGGGTGTGCAGGTCGAGGTTGATCTCCTGCACCTTGCCCGGCACGGTCGCCACCGACTTCTCGAAGCCGTTGCGGTAGCGCGCGCGGGTGACGTCTCCCGAGACCATCAGCTCGAAGCCGGCGAGGTTGTGGTCGGCGCCTTCCTCGACCTTTTCCGGCAGCACGTCGATGAGCTTCACGATCCAGTCCGCGTCCGAGCCGGTGGTGGCGGCGAACAGCTTCGCGTCCACCTTGCCCGCTACCACAACGTCTTCCGTGAGGTAGTCGGTGACGTAGGTGAGGACGTCGGGACGGCCGTCCACGAAGCGCTGGTCCTCGGACAGCCACGACCACCAGCGCGAACCGTTCGAATAATGGGGTTCGACGGGGCGGTAGCGGTACGGCACGGGCTTCGCCGGGTCGGAGACGAACGCGTCGCAGGTGTCGCCGGCCGCGGCCGGCGGATCGAACGACAGCTTGCCGTTCTCACGCAGGTACAGGCTGCGGACCTTCGCATCCTTCTTCGCCGGCCACGCGTCGCGCTTCACCCACTTGTTCGAACCCGTCTCGAAGGTGAGCGCCTCGTCGAAGTCGGCCTTGCCCTGGTCCTTCAGGTAGAAGGCGAAGAAGCGCGCCTGCAGCTTGCGGAACTCGGACGAGGTGTCGCTGCCGAAGTCGATCTTGCCGAGGTTGCGGCCGGTGCCGTGCGCCCAGCCGCCATGGTTCCACGGGCCGACCACCAGGAAATTCTGGTTGCTGGCATCGTGGTTCTCGAGCGCGCGGTAGATCGTCTGCGGCCCGTAGAAGTCTTCCTGGTCGAACCAGCCGGCGACGTTCAGGGTCGGCACGGCGACGCGCGTCAGGTATGGCTTCACCGACTGGCGCTGCCAGAACGCGTCGTAGTCGGGATGCTTCACGAAGTCGTTCCAGCTCGGCCGCTGTCCCTTGAAGTACCGGGTGTTCACGTTCGAGAGGGCGCCGAGGTTGAGGTACCACTCGTAGGTGTCGGCGCGATCGAACTCGAAGCGCTCGACGTCCTTCGAGGTCTCCAGGCTGTAGACGTACTCGAAGCCGTAGCTGAGGCGGAAGGCGCCGTTGTGGTGGAAGTCGTCGCCGATGTACATGTCGGCGGGCGACGCCTGCGGCGAGACCGCCTTCATCGCGGGGTGGGGGTCGAGCATCTCCATCACCGTGAGCCACCCGCCGTAGGACACGCCGAGCATGCCGGCGCGGCCGGTGTTACGGGTGTTCTTCAGCAGCCACTCGATGGTGTCGTAGGTGTCGGTGCTCTCGTCGATCGCCTTGGGATCCTTCGGGTCGCGCGGGTTGCGCAGCATCACGAAGCTGCCTTCCGACTTGCTGCGGCCGCGGATGTCCTGGTACACGAAGATGTAGCCGTCGTCCGCCAGCTCGCGGTACGAGCCCTCGATGTTGCGGCGCATGCCCTCGGCATCGTCGGAGAGGCCGTACGGGGTGCGGGTCAGGATCAGCGGCAGCGGGCTCGCGGCGCTCTTCGGCGTGTAGATCTCGGTGTGCAGCTTGACGCCGTCGCGCATCGCGATCATCTCGTCGCGGCGGTCGAACTCGATCGGCGGGCGAGAGGATGCGCCCTGGGCCGCGGGCGCCGTGGTGCTCGCGGGAAGCGACTCGAAGGTCTGGTTGCCGACCGGGTACTTCGCCCAGTCCTTGTAGTCGAAGTGCCACCACTCCCACTGGTAGACGTTGAAGCCCTGCGCTTCCATCGCGTCGCGCAGCACGCGCCGGTAGTAGCGCTGCAACGAGGTGCCGCCGGGATAGTCGGGGAAGGAACGCGGCGACATCTCGTCGTAGAGGCCCACCATCTCGAGCGGCTTGCCGTCCGCGAGCGAGTAGAGGGTGAGGTCCACGGCGCAGCCGCGGTTGTGGCGCGAACCCTGGCCTGGGTCGGCGACGAAGATCTTGCCTTCCGCCGGGGTCGCATCCCAGAAGACCTTGGTGACGTACCACGGCCGGTATCCGTCATGGATGAGGAGCCCGAGTCCCTGGCTCGCGAGCGCCTTGTGGGCGCGCACCAGCGCCTCCGCGGCCGGGCGCTGCATGAAAGCACGAGGCTGCTTGTAGACAGGCGTGCCCAGGAAGTTGTCGTTGCCCGCGTAGCGGATGTCGAGGCGGATCGAGGGGTCGAGCGAGGTCAGCTCGGCGAGGTCCATCGGCAGCAGGTTGTCTGCCTGCTTCGGCGGCGTTGCCTTCAGCGCGGCCTCGGTGAGTTCGGCCACCGGACGCTGTGGCTTGATCTGGAACACCGCCTGCCCCTCGCCGCCGACGTTGCGCCGCTTCCAGGCGACGTTCGCCGCCACCACTTCGGTGGCGCGCCCAGAGGCGTCGCGTTTGAAGAGCGCCGTCTCGTTGTCGTAGAGCCCGGTCTTCGGGAAGCGGTACAGGTCGTCCTTCTCCTGCTCGAGCGGGTACGCGGTGAACCACTCGATGAGCGTCCACAGCCTGCCGTCCTTCTCGTAGACGTAGAGCGTGTTGTGGTCCCAGCCGTACTCGCCGATGAGCCCCTTGAACTTGTCGTTCACGGGCGCAGGCTTCTTCGTCTTCTGCTTCGTGAAGACCGCGTCACCCTGTGTCAGCTTGTCGCCCGCAACCTTGTAGACGGTGCCGTGGCCGATGACGTCGTCGGTGACGAGGTCGGTGCCGTCGCGCCGCAGGCGCAGCGTCACGTCATCGTCGGAGCGCGACACGAACAGCTTGCCCTCGCGCTCCTCGAGGTCCACCGAGACGTCGTCCTTGCCGTAGCGGCCGGCCATGGCGCGCGCCTCGGCCGGGTCGATGTCGGTGAGCACCTTCGGTTCGGGCAGCGGCTTGCCGTCCTTGCGGGCCAGCATCATGCGCAGCGCGCTGATCGCGATCTGGTCGATCACGGCGTTGGCACCGTCCTTGGTGGCGACCGCCACGACGCCGAGACCGACGTCGGGCAGCGCCATCAGCGTGGTGGCGAAGCCGTAGACGGCGCCGTCATGGCCCACCCAGCGCTGGCCCTCGAGCTCGTTCACGGCGAAGCCGATGCCGAAGCCGCGCTTGGCGTCTTTCGCGGCGAACTGCGGCGTCCACATCGCCTCGAGCGTCTGCGGCTTGAGGATCGCCTTGCCGCCGCCGAGGTCGCCTTTCGCGAACAGCACGCTCATGAAGCGCCCGAGGTCCAGCACTGTCGAATACATGGCGCCACACGGATCCATGCCGAAGCGGAACCCCGGGGCGTCGAACGTGCGCCCGTCGTAGGTCCACATGGTGGCCTTCGCCAGGTCTTTCATGAGAGCCGGCTTCTTCTCGAACGAGCTGCGGTTCATGCCGAGCGGCTGCAGCACGGCCTTCTCGAGGTAGGGCGCGAACGGCTGCTTTTGCGTCAGCTCGAGCGCATAGCCGACGGTGGCGATGCCGGCGTTCGAGTACTTGGCCTTCTCCTCGGGGTGATAGACGAGCGTCGTGTCGTTGAGGCTTGCGATGGTGGCGGCGAGCGTCGGCTCGTCGGTCGTGAAGTAGTTGCCGACCGGAGGCTCGCGGATGAGGCCCGAGCGGTGCGACATCAGCATGCGCAGCGTTATGGGCTTGTCCCCCGGCCACGGGTTCTTCGGCGCGAAGGTCGGGATGTAGGTCGTGAGCGGCGCGTCGATGTCCATCTTGCCCTGTTCGGTCAGCCGCATGACGCCGATGTCGGTGAACAGCTTCGAGACGGAGCCGACACGGTAGATGGTTTCGGCAGTCGCCGGCCGCTTGGCCGTGGGATCGGCAAAGCCGAAGCCCTGCGCCCACACCACCTTGTTGCCCGCGACGAGCGCGATGGAGACGGCGGGCAGCCCCTTGTCTTCCATCTCGGCCTTCACCTGCTTCTGCAGGGCGGCGGCGATCGCCGCGTAGCCGGGGGCAGGCGCCACGGTTTCGCGCCGCGCCTCCGCGGCGCGCGCGCCGGCCGGCAGGGCGACGCCGACGGCGACGGCGACGAACAGAGAAGCGGGGGCGGCGAGGCGTAGGCACAACTTCATGAAGCGCTTCCTCCAGTGGATTGTCCCGGCCGCCGCCACAGCCAATAGGCGGGAATGCCGGTAGCAACGATGAGCAGGCCATAGGCGGCCTGCGAAGGCTGGGTGGCGATGGTGTTGAGGACGATGAAGGCGGCGGCAACGACGAACGCGAGCGGCGTCCACGGATAGCCGGGGACGCGGAACGGCCGCGGCGCGTCCGGCCGCCTGCGGCGGTCGACGAACAGGCTCGCCGCGCCGAGCCCGTAGAAGAGCCATGAGGAGAAGACGGCGTATGTCAGGAGCGTCTCGAAAGTGCCGGACGCCGCCAGCACCATCGACCAGACCGTCGTGGCCGCGACCGCCACGTGCGGCGTGCCGAAGCGCGGGTGCACGCGGCCGAGCGACGCCACGAACACGCCATCGCGGGCCATCGCGAAGAACACGCGTGAGGCGGTCAGCACCAGGGCGTTGGCGGCGCTGAACATCGAGACGAGCGCGACGGCCGCGATCAGCTTCGAGGCGATCGGCCCGAACACCGCGCCCACCGCCTCGGCGGCGATCCGCTCCGACTGCGCGGCGCGCACCGGGCCGAGCGCCTGCAGGTAGCCGAGGTTCGCGAGCAGGTAGACGGCCATCACCGCCACCGCGCTCAGGATGATGCCGCGCGGAAAGGTGCGCTGCGGGTCGCGGGTCTCGCCCGCCGAAAAGGTGACGTATTGCCAGCCCTCGTACGACCACAGCACCCTGATCACCGCGATGCCGATGGCGCCGAGCGCAACGGCGCCGGCCGGTGCAGCCGCCACGGCGCCGGCCAGCGGAGCCGCCTGTGTCGAAACCAGCAGCAGGATGGCCATGGCGATCACCGCCGTGAGCTTTACGGCCGTGGTCAGCGCCTGCACGTTGGCGCTCTCGCGCGTGCCGATGACGTTGAGCACGCCGATGACGGCGATCATCAGCAGCGCGGCAAGCGTGGCGCCGAGCGGCGAGACCGCGAGGAATTCCCTCAAGTAGCCGGAGAACGCGACCGCGAGGGTCGCAACCGAGCCGGTGACGATGACGAAGAAGTTGCTCCAGCCGTAGACGAACGCCGTGTGCTTGCCGAAATTCTCGCGCAGGTAGACGTAGAGGCCGCCGGCCTCGGGGCGCGAGGCGCCGAGTTCGCCGTAGGTGAGGGCGCCGAGGATCGAGAGGATGCCGCCGATCACCCAGACGGAGAGCGCGGCCGTGACGCTGCCGCCGACCGAACGCAACACGGCGGCGGGCACGATGAAGATCCCGGAGCCGATGACGGCGCCGATGCCGATGAACACCAGGTCGCGCAGGCCCAGCATGCGCGCGAGGGAGCCGCCTTGCTGCTGGCCGGCAGGGCGTGCGGACGTCGCTTCGCTCGGGCTCACTGGAGGCACATTCAACACTCGTTGCGCCGCGCATTCAAGTGGCAATGTGAACCCTGGCATTCATGCGCGAACCATGGTACAAACCCGCAATGCCAAGCCTTGCTGCACCAGGTGTTGCATCGCGGATAGCGCTGCCCGCCCCCCTCAACCTCGAATCGATCGAACTCGTCGAGGTCTCGCTGCCGCTCACCGAACCCTTCGAAACCAGCTTCGGCCGCACCGAAAAGCGGCGCATATGCCTGGTCGCCATCGGCAGCGGGCCGCACACCGGCTGGGGCGAGATCGTCGCGGCCGAAGACCCGCTCTACAGCTATGAAACGGTCGACACCGCCTGGCACATCGTGCGCACCTTCTTCGCACCGGCGCTGCTGCAGGGCGAGGTGGGCGGCCTCGACGACGTGGTGGCGCGGCTCTCCGCCTTCAAGGGCCATCCCATGGCGCGCGCCGGCCTCGAGCTCGCGTTCGCCGACCTGTGCGCGCGGGTGCGCGGCGTGACCCTCTCGTCGCTGCTGGGCGGCACTCGCGAGCGGGTGGCGGTCGGCGTCAGCCTCGGCATCCAGGCCCGGCTCGACGCGCTCCTCGAAAGGGTCGATCGCCACCTGGCGCTCGGCTACCAGCGCATCAAGCTCAAGATCAAGCCGGGCTGGGACATCGACGTGGTGCGCGCCGTGCGCGAGCGCCATCCCAGGGATCCTGCTCTCGGTGGACGCAAACGCCGCCTACCGCCTGGCCGACGCCGAGCACCTCATGCAGCTCGACCAGTTCGGCCTGTTGATGATCGAGCAGCCGCTCGACCACGACGACCTCGAGGACCACGCGCGCCTGCAGGCACGCCTGCAGACGCCGGTTTGCCTCGACGAGAGCATCACCTCGGCGCGCATCGCGAGGCGCGCGATCGACGGCGGCAGCTGCCGGATGGTCAACATGAAGGTGGGCCGGGTGGGCGGCTACTCGCAGGCGCTCGAGATCCACGACATCTGCGTGCAGCGAGGCATTCCGCTCTGGTGCGGCGGCATGCTCGAGTCGGGCGTCGGCCGTGCGCACAACATCGCGCTCGCCAGCCTCCCCGGCTTCACGCTGCCGGGCGACATCTCCGCGAGCCGCCGCTACTTCGCGCGCGACATCATCGACCCCGGCGTCGAGGTGGCGCCGGACGGCACCGTGGCGGTGCCGGGCGGCCCGGGCTTCGGCTTCACACTCGACCTGCCGTTCCTCGAGCAGCACGTGGCCACCCGGGAGCGTATCGTCCGCCCATGAGCGCCGAGCTGCTGCGCGGCTTCGAAGCCGGCAAGGACGTCCTCATCGCCGACCTGCGCGCGCTGGTCGAGATGGAGAGCCCGTCCGACGACGCGGCGCGCGTCTCGTCGCTCGCGGCCTGGACCGCCGCGCGCCTGCGCGACGCCGGGGTCGCGGCCCGCACCGTCTCCTGTCCGCCGCGCGGCGACGCGGTGCTTGCGGGTGCCGCCTGCGACGCCTCGGCGCAGGGGCTCGGCGCGCTGCTGATGGGCCACATCGACACGGTCTGGCCGGTCGGCTCGCTCGCCGAGCTGCCGTTCCATGTGGATGCCCGCGGCCACGCCACCGGCCCCGGCATCTTCGACATGAAGGCCGGCGTCGCCGTGGCAATCGCGGCGCTCTCGCACCTCGGCGGCCGCGGCCGCGCTTCGCTGCTGCTGGTGAGCGACGAGGAAGTCGGCACCTTCGCCTGCCGCCCCCTGCTGCGCGAGGTCGCGCTGCGCCACCGCGCGGTGCTGGTGCTCGAGCCGTCGCTGGACGGCGCCGTCAAGATCGCGCGCAAGGGCGTCGGCACCTTCACTGCCCACTTCGCCGGCCGCGCCGCCCACGCCGGGCTCGACCCGGAGCGCGGCGCCTCGAGCCTCGTCGAGATGGCTCGCTACACGCTGTTCGCCGCGGGCCTGGGCGACGCGGCGCTCGGCACCACAGTGACGCCGACGGTTGCGAACGCCGGCACCACACTGAACGTAGTGCCCGAGAAGGCATCCCTGATTATCGACGCGCGCGTCTGGCAGGCGGGCGAGGCGGCGCGGGTGACCGAGGCCCTGCGCGGCTATCAGCCGCACGACAACCGGGTGCGCCTGACCCTCGAAGGCGGCTTCGACCGGCCGCCGCTCGAAGACACGGATGCCAGCCGCTCGCTCTATGCGCGCGCGCAGGACATCGCCGCGGCCATGGGCGTCGAGCTCAAGGCGGCGCGGGTGGGCGGCGCATCCGACGGCAACCTCACCGCGGAGGCCGGCGTGCCCACGCTCGACGGCCTCGGCCCGCGCGGCAACGGGGCGCACGCGCGCGACGAATACGTGGAGACCAGTGACCTGCCCTTCAGGGCCGCGCTGATAGCGGCGATCGCGGGCGGGTTTTGACGTGCAGATGACGGCTTTCGAGGAGGCGTGACCATGTTCGAGCGTTCGAGATTCATCCGGCGGGTGTCGATCGCGGCGGCGGCATTGCTCGCGGCGATCGCACCATCAATACACGCGCAGACATCGACGGTGGTGATTCGCGGCAAGGTCGTCGACGAACAGGGCGCCACCCTGCCGGGCGTCTCGATCACCGCGCGCAACGTGGCGACGAGCGCGAGCCGCAGCGTCGTCAGCGAGGCGAACGGGCAGTTCTTCATCCCCAACCTGCAGCCGGGAACCTATGAGGTGACGGCGAGCCTCGGCGGCTTCTCCGCCAGCAAGCGCGCCGGCCTGCTGCTGCGCGTCGGCCAGGAAGCGACCGTGGACTTCACCATGAAGGTGGGCACGGTGGCCGAGGAGATCACGGTCACCGGCGACTCGCTGGTGCTGGAGACGACCAAGAATTCCATCGGCACCATCATCGACAAGGACCAGATCGACGCGCTGCCGGTGCTCGACCGCGACTTCGCGTCGCTCGCCAAGCTGTCGCCGGGCGTTACCACCGGGGCCGGTGGCAACGGCGATTCGCTGTCGTTCAACGGCCAGCACGGCTACTCGAACGGCTTCTTCGTCGACGGCGCCTCGGCGGAGTGGAACTACTACGGCAAGCAGTCCTCGACCTTCGTGCAGGACTGGATCCAGGAATTCCAGGTGCTGACGAACTCCTTCCCCGCCGAGTTCGGCACCGCCTCGGGCGGCATCATCAACGCCGTCACCCGCAGCGGCGGCAACGAGTTCCACGGCCGCGCCTACGGCTTCTTCCGCAACGACGCGCTCGACTCCGGCAACTTCACCGGCGCCTTCGTGAACGGTGAGCCGCAGTTCTTCGAGGGCGACGAGAAGCCCCAGCTGAGCCAGAAGCGGCTCGGCGGCTTCCTGAGCGGCCCGCTGGTCAAGGACAAGCTGTTCTTCTTCGCCGGCTACGAGCGCTTCACGCGCGACTCGTCCGAGGCGCTCGGCATCACCGACTACTGGCGCGACCGCGGCGTCAAGTCGGTGGTGCCGATCGAGGGCCACGACAACCCGTTCATCGTCAAGCTCGACGCCGACGTCAACGGCAGCAACCACCTGTCGCTGCGCTACGACCGCACAGACCGCATCGACACCAACCAGTCGCAGGTGAGCGGCCCCACCGACACCGAGGAGGTCCGCTACAGCTTCGGCGGCCCGATCTGGAACATGGTCGGACAATGGACGACCACGCTCGGCAACAGCAAGTTCAACGAGTTCCGCGCGGTCTACGGCTCGAACGAGCCGCCGATCATCTGCAACAAGTCGGGGACGGGCGGCCAGGGCAACCTGCAGCAGCGGCCCGGCACCTTCTCGACGCAGATCTACCCTGGCGCCACTTTCGGCTGCCCGATCTTCACCGGCCTCGAGGGCGAGAAGACGCTGCAGATCATCGACAACTTCTCGTTCGTCAAGGGCAACCACCAGTTCAAGGTCGGCGGCCAGGGCTACCGGGTCAACACCATCATCGACGTCACCAACTTCCACGACGGCTACTGGCAGTTCCCCAGCGACCTGCTCTTCGACATCAACAACCCCGCGAGCTACCCCGACGTCTTCCAGGGCAACATCGGCACGGTCAACGTCAACGTCAAGCAGTGGAACGTGTACGGCTACGCCCAGGACACGTGGCAGCTCAACGACAAGTGGGTGCTGAACCTCGGCATCCGCTACGACCTCGACAACAGCGTCAAGGCCGGGAACGAGTACGTCGACCAGAAGAACGCGCAGCTTGTGGCGCGCTACGGCGGCACGGCGCCGCTGCAGAAGACCAAGGCCGACAAGAACAACTTCTCGCCGCGCCTCGGCATCGTCTACACGCCCGGTGCCGACAAGCGCACCACGTTCCGCGCCGCTGCGGGACGCTTCTACGACCAGAACCACAACAACTTCAACGCGATCTACTACGCCAACACGCTGCTGGCCGACCGCTTCATCGTGTTCGACGCCAACGATCCGTTCTCGGCCGAGCCGTTCGGCGGCTCCGCCGCCCTGCGCCAGTTCCTGGCGAACGCGTTCCCGTTCTTCCCCGACCTGACGCTGGCGCCGGCGCCCTCGGACATCATCAACCGCAACGACCCGAACCTGAAGGTGGCCTATACCGACCAGCTGACTGCCGGCGTCGGCCATGACTTCGGCAACGGCCTGCGCGTCGACGCCGACCTCGTCTACACGCGCGGCGAAGGCATCCCGATCTACATCGACGACAACGTGGCGCTGGTGAACGGCCAGTACATCCAGGTCGATCCGCGCTTCAACTCGGTGTCGACGCTCAAGAACGTGGGCTGGAGCCGCTACAAGGCGCTCCTCACCCAGGCGCGCTACCGCCGCGGCAAGGGCAACATCGACCTCTCGTACACGCTGAGCAAGACCACCTCGAACAACAACACCAACATCTTCGGCAACAGCCCCACCAACCCGCTCGACCTGTCCGAAGACGAGGGCCCCGACACCATCGATCGCCGCCACAACCTGGTGGTGAACGCCAACTACACGTTCCCCCTCGACTTCCAGGTGGCGGGAATCTGGACCGTGCGCAGCGCGGCGCCCTACAGCGCCACCCAGCGCTTCAACAGCGACCCGGACGATCCGTTCAACGATCGGCCCGAACCGCGCAATTCGCGCCGCGGCGACAGCTTCAACACCGTGGACCTGCGCCTGTCGAAGATGTTCAAGCTGGGCGGCGACGTGCGCGTCACCGCGTTCTGGGAGGTGTTCAACGCCCTCAACACCACCAACTTCAACACCTTCTTCACGCGCATCGACATCCCGGACACCTTCGGCCAGCCGAACTCGGCGTTCGAGAAGCGCCGCCAGCAGGGCGGGCTGCGCATCGACTTCTAGGCCGGGCTAGGAGAGACGCTCGGTAGCGACGAGGTCTTCGAAGGTTTCGCGGCGGCGGACCAGTTGCGGTCTGCCGCCGCGCACCAGCACCTCGGCGGCGCGCGGCCGCATGTTGTAGTTCGACGACATGCTGAAGCCGTAGGCGCCCGCGTCGCGCACCACCAGCAGGTCCCCCGCCTCGACCGCCTCCAGCTCGCGCTCGCGGGCGAGGAAGTCGCCGCTCTCGCAGACCGGGCCGACGATGTCGGCGACGATCGTGCCGCGCCCCCGAGGCTGCACCGGCGCGATGCGGTGGAATGCGCCGTAGAGCGCCGGGCGCAGCAGGTCGTTGATGCCGGCATCCACCACCACGAACTCGCGGCCGTGGTTCTGCTTGCGGTACAAGGTCCGCGTCAGTAGCACGCCGGCGGGACCGACGATGGAGCGCCCCGGTTCGAGCAGCACGGTGAGCGGCACCTGTCGAAGCACCGGCACGAGCGCCGCGGCCAGGTCGGCAGGCGCGGGCATGCCCGTGCCGTGGTAGTCGATGCCGAGCCCGCCGCCGACGTTGATCGTCTCGAGCGGAAAGCCGCACTTCAAAAGGTCCCGCGACAGATCGACCACAGCCTGCGCCGCGGCCGCCATCGGCGCCACTTCCGTGATCTGCGAGCCGATGTGGCTCTGCACGCCGACGAGGCGCACGCCGACGAGCCGCGTGGCGCGCTCGAAGATGCTGACAGCATCGTCGATGTCGACGCCGAACTTGCTGTGCCGCAGCCCGGTGGAAATGAAGGGATGCGAGCGCGCGTCGATGTCGGGGTTGACGCGCAGCGACACCCGGGCGGTGTGCCCCATCGCGGCCGCGATCGCCGCCAGCCGGCGGATCTCGTCTTCGCTCTCGGCGCAGAACTCGCCGATGCCCTCGTCCACGCCCTGCGCGAGCTCGCCGTCCTGCTTGCCGGCGCCGGCGAAGTAGATGCGCCCGGCCGGGAAGCCGGCGCGCCGCGCGGCGAGCAGCTCGTAACCAGAGACGATGTCTGCCGAAAGCCCGGCCTCGGCCAGCATGCGCAGGATGGCGCCGTTGCTGTTGGCCTTCAGCGCGTAGCAGATGCGGTGCGGCAGCGCCGCGAACGCAACCGCGTATTGCGCCACGGCAGCGAGGATCGCCTCGGCGTCGTAGACATAGAGCGGCGTGCCGTAGGCGCGGGCGAGCGCTTCCAGGTCCATGCTGCCCTCTAGCGCGGCGCGTCGCGGCGCCCGGGGCTCGCGGCCAGTGCCGCGGCCGCCACACCTGAGAGGCCGATGAGGCCGACAATGTTCGGGAACACCTGCAGGGTGTTCATCAGGTCGCCGTAGTTCCAGACGGTCTCGACCTTGGTGGTCGCGCCGAAGAAGATCAGGCCGCAGTAGATCCAGCGATACGGCATCACCACCCAGCGGCCGAACACGTATTCGAGGAACTGCTCGCCGTAGTACGCCCAGCCGATGAGCGTCGTGTAGCCGAAGAGGAACGCGCAGATCGCGACGATGTAGCCGCCGTAGGCGGGCATCGAGGCGTTGAACGCCGCGGCCACGGCGGCGGTGCTGGTGAGCCCCGACCGCCAGGCGCCGGTGAGCAGGATGGTGAGCGCGCTGATCGACGAGGTGACGAAGGAGATGATGAACACCTCCATCACCGCGTTCAGCCCCTGGTGCACGGGGTCGTCGGTCTTCGCGGTGCCGTACATGACCGCCGCAGTGCCGTAGCCGGCTTCGTTCGCGTAGATGCCGCGCGCGAGGCCGTAGCGCATCGCCTGCGACATGGCGATGCCGACGGCACCGCCGCCGGCGGCGGTCGGCGTGAAGGCTTCGTGGAAGATCGACGCGAACACCGCGGGCAGCTGGCTGGCGTGGGTGACGATAACCACCAGCCCGCCGATGAGGTAGAGCCCCACCTTTAGAGGCGAGAGCCGCTCCGCGGCGCGACCGATCGACGAGATGCCGCCGATGATGACGAGCCAGGCGAGGATGGCGAGGAAGATGCCGGACGCGTAGGGCGGGATGCCGAACTCGCTCTTGAAGGCGACGGCAATCGAGTTCGGCTGCGTCATCGGCGTGGTGGTGAGCGCCGCGACCCCGGCGAGGAGCGCATAGATCCAGCCGAGCCACGGCAGCTTCATGCCGTCGCGCAGGTAGTGCATGGGCCCCGCGGACAGGCGCGCCTGGTCGGTGCGGCGGTACTTGATGCCGAGCACCGCTTCGGTGAACTTCACCGCGGTGGCGAAGAAGCCGTAGCACCAGATCCAGAACACCGCCCCCGGGCCGCCGGAGACGACGGCTGTCGCAACGCCCGCGATGTTGCCGGTGCCGATGGTGGCGCCGAGCGCCGCCATGAAGGACTGGAACGGTGTGAGGACGCCGCCGCCCTTGGTGCCGGCAGAACGCGGCCACATGGTGAAGAAGGCGTCCTTGAAGCGGACCACCTGCACGAAGCGCAGCCGCAGCGTGAGAAAGAGCGCCGTGCCGAGGAACAGGAAGCGCGTCCACGGACCGAAAACGAAGTCCGCGGCCTGCTGGATGAGGGTGGCGACGTCCACGGACATTGGACGCGATGTTAGCGGAGAATAGCGGCGGCCATGCGCGAGGTGATCACCGCGGAAGACGTCCGCCTGGTAGCGCCGGGCGGCGAGATCGTCGTGGCGCCAGGCGCGCTGGTGACGCCCTGGGCCATCGAGATCGCGCAGTCGCGCGGCGTGCGCATCGTCCACGGCACGATCGCGGCCAAGGCCGCGGCGATCGCGATCGGCGCCGACCACGGCGGCTACGCGCTGAAGGAAGAGCTGAAGGGCTGGCTCGCGCGCTGCGGCTACCGCTTCCACGACCTCGGCACCCACAGCAAGGATCCGGTCGACTACCCGGACATCGCGCACGCCGTCGCGAACGCGGTGCGGCAAGGCGACGCGCGCTTCGGCATCCTGGTGGACGGCGCCGGCATCGGCTCGGCGATGGCCGCGAACAAGGTGCCCGGAGTCCGCGCCGCTCTCTGCCGCGACGCCGCCGCCGCGCGTAACGCCCGCGAGCACAACGACGCCAATGTGGTGACGCTGGGCGCCGGCTGGGCCGACGTCGCCGCGGCCCAGCAGATCCTCGAGGTGTTCCTGAACGCCCAGTGCACGGAGGAGCGCCACCTGCGCCGGGTGCGCAAGATCGACGCTCTCGACGAGAATTACAAGGGCCAATGACCGATCCCCGCCTGGTCGAGACGATCGTCCGCGCCGTTCTTGCGCAGCTTGGCGCGAAGGAAGACGCGGCACCGTGCGCGTGCCATGGGGCGCTGCGCGGCTGCTGCCCCGACCGCATGGACCGCCTGGTCGGCCACGGTGCCGAGCGCTTCGGCCTGCAGGCGGGCGGCACCGTCTATCCGCCGCAGATCGCGCGGCTCATCGACCACACGCTGCTGAAGCCGGACGCCAGCCGCGAGCAGCTCGAGACCTTGTGCCGCGAGGCGCGCGAGCACGGCTTCGCGACCGTCTGCGTCAACCCCGCGTGGGTGGGCCTGTGCGCGGCCCTGCTGCAAGGCTGTGAAACGCGCGTCTGCACCGTGGTCGGCTTTCCGCTCGGCGCGACGCTGCCGGAAGTGAAGGCGTTCGAGACCGAGCGAGTCATCGCCGCGGGTGCCTGCGAGGTCGACATGGTGATGAATGTCGGCGCGCTGAAGTCGGGCGACTACCGCCTGGTGGAGCGCGACATGGCGGGTGTGGTCACGCCCTGCCGGCGTGCCGGTGTCGTTTCCAAGGTCATCATTGAAACAGCGCTCCTCAGCGACGACGAGAAGGTGCGCGCCTGCGTGCTCGCCAAGGCGGCCGGCGCCGACTTCGTCAAGACCTCGACCGGCTTCGCCTCCGGTGGCGCGACCGCCGAAGACGTCGCGCTGATGCGGCGCGTGGTCGGCCCCGCGATGGGCGTGAAGGCGGCCGGCGGCGTGCGCGACCTGAAGTCGGCGCAGGCGATGATCGACGCCGGCGCCGACCGTATCGGCGCGAGCGTCGGCGTGAAGATCGTCCAGGAGAGCCGCGGCCTGGCGTCTGCCGCCGCGGCGGGCGAACCGGCCAAGGGCTACTAGGCAGCCGGTTGGCGGCAGTCGACGTCGGGCCGATCCCCACGGCGGAGCAGAACCAGTCCGCCACCGACCTCTTCTTCATCGTCGCCGGCGCCAACATCGTGGCGACGACGCTCGTCACCGGCGCGGCACTCGCGGGGCGGCTGGCACCGGGCCGCGCGCTGGGGCTCATCGCCCTCGGGGCCGTGGCAGGGACGCTGCTGGTGGCGGCGCTGGTGCCGGTCGGCTCACGGTACGGCGTGCCGTCGATCATCGCCGCGCGCGCCGCGCTGGGACGCGACGGCGCCTCGGTGCTGGCGGTCGGCGTGTACCTCACCAACTTCGCGTGGATCGCGGTCAACAACGTGATCGCCGCGTCCGTCTGCGCCGCGGCCATGCCGGGCGGGCCGTCGAGACGTGTGTTTGCCGTGATCCTCGGGCTGCTGGCCACCGCGATCGTGGCCGCAGGCCCGCGCCTCGTCGCGCGCGCCGACCGGCTGGCCGTGCCGCTGATGCTGCTGGTCGGCGTCCTCATGACATGGGCGGCTGTGCGCCTGCCCCACCTGCCGCCGGAAGCGCTGCCGCTGCCGGGCGGCGTCCTGCCCATTGTCGCTGGCCTAGACATCGTGATCGCCTACCAGGTGTCGTGGCTGTTCTTCTTCGCCGACTACCCGCGCTTCACGCGCAGCCCGAAAAAGGCCCAGGCCGCCGTCTTCCTGGGGCTCGCGCTCACCAGCGCCTGGTTCATGTCGCTCGGATACCTCTCGGCGCGCGCGGCGGGCAGCACCGACCCGGGCGCGATGATGGCGGCGCTCGGCCTGATGGGCCCCGGCGCGCTGCTGCTGGCGCTCGCCACCATCGCCAGCAACTTCGTCAACATCTACATGTCGGCGCTCGCCTGGAAGAGCCTGTTCCCGCGAACCCGCGACGCGGCGTCGGTCTGGGCGATCGGCGGCATCGGCGCCGCGCTGAGCCTGCTCGACCAGGGCTGGCTCGCCCGCTACGGCGCCTTCATGGCGATTCTCGGCGGCTTGTTCGTGCCGGTGGCCGGGATCCTGTTCGCGCGCTTCTTCCTGCTGCGCCGGCCGGTCGTGGTCGAGGCGCTCTACGCCAAAACCGGCAGCGGCTCCAGATACGATCGCCCGGCGCTCGCGGCATGGGTGGTGGGCGCCGCGGTTTACTTGTTCTTTTCCTTCGCCTTCACGGCGGCGCCGATCGGCGGCACGCTGCCGTGCCTCGCCACCGCGGTGGTTTGCTACCTGCTCTTAACGCGCGCCGAGGCCCAGCGGCGGCTCGCCGCCTGAAACCCGCTTGAGGTAGGAATCGCACACGTCCTTGGAGTCGAGCCCGAGGACGCGGCAATAGGCCTGCAGGTAGCCCTTGAGATAGAGCGCCGCGGGGAACGCGCTGTAACGGTCGGTCTCGATGCTCTCGAGGTAATGGGTGCGGATCTTGGTTTCGCGGGCGATCTGCTCCAGCGAGACCCCGCGCGCCGTGCGGTAGGCGCGCAGCACCTTGCCGCTGAACGGACCCACTGGCGGCGGCACCGTGGTGTTCTTCGGGATCGGCGCGACCACGGGGGGATGCTGCACCACCTCGCGGTCCTTGCCGCGGCGGTCGGTGCCGTTCATCTTGCGGGCGCGATCGTAGGCGCGGCGCAGCGTCGGATCGCGCAGCACCTTGTACGCCTCCTCGATGCTTTCGCGCTGCGCGGCGAGTTCGTCCGGTTTTCCGCCCAGCTGCGCCCCGAGCGCGGGATCGGCGTAGATTCCCTTCACGAACAGGTAAGCGCGTTCTATCTGGGCGACGGGGGCATCCGGCTCGAGGCCGAGAATTTCGTAGTGCCCCTTGTTGGAATCCAAGGCTTCGCTCCTCCGGATCCTGTTGACCGCCATGAGGATAGCCCACGCGGGCGCCCCCCGGCAACACCTAGTCCGACGCCGGTTCCAAAGACCTGGCGGCGCTGAATGAGGCAAACAACCCCGCGATCGACTCCGGGTCGAGGGGCCGGTGCAGGACCGAGCGGAAGGATGCCGGGTCGCTGATCGTCTCCTGCTCGCCCAGCAGCACCACCAGGGGGATTTCGGCCGTGTTTGGCGAGAGCTGCAGGCGGTCGGCGACGTCGCCGGCGCCAAGCGGCGGCAGCAGCCGGTCGATGAACACGGCGGCCGGCGCCAGGCGCCGCACCGCCTCGACCACGTCCACACCGTCGGCTTCCTCGC
The DNA here is from genome assembly GCA_963720545.1 of uncultured Acidobacteriota bacterium. GTDB lineage: Bacteria > Acidobacteriota > Vicinamibacteria > Fen-336 > Fen-336 > MFD01916-c6. The sequence goes on from OY970399.1 coordinate 954,877, forward strand.
GCACCCCGAAGCCGCCGTCGGCGGCGGCCTTGCGGATGAGCCGGCGTGCCGCGGCATCGGCGGTCGCCACCACAACCACCGGCCCGCGCGCCTGCGCGGCAGCGCCGTAGACCGGGATCGCGAAAGAAAACGTCGAGCCCTTGCCCACCTCGCTCGCCACCGCCACCGCGCCGCCGTGCGCCTTGACGATGCGCTGGCAGATGGTCAGGCCGAGGCCGGCGCCCTTCACGGCGATGAGTTCGCGGTGGCGCAGCCGGACGAACGGGCGGAACACGCTGGCAAGGTCGTCCTGGGGGATGCCCACGCCGGTGTCGCGCACCCTGAAGACTGCTTCCTCATTGTCGATGTCGATCGCGAGCTCGAGCGTGACGGTGCCGCCGGCCGGCGTGTACTTGAACGCGTTCGAGAGCAGGTTCTCGACCACCTCCGCGAGCCGGTCGCGGTCGCCCCATACCGGAACCGGGTCGTCGCTGAGCTCGGTGACGAGTGCCCTCTGCGGATCCTCCGGCCAGCGCGACAGGACGCTGCGCACCACGGCGCCGAGGTCCACGATATCGAAGTGGAACGGGAATTGTCCCGAATCGAGGCGCGTGCTCTTCAGCGTCTTCTCGACCAGGTTCGCGAGATACGAGACGCCGCCGATGATGGCGCGCGCGTTGCGCACCCGCTCCTCGGCGGGGGCGTCGTGGCGCTCCTCGAGCAGCTCGGCAAAGCCCAGCACCCCCGCGAGCGGCGAGCGGAAGTCGTGCGCCACCAGGTTCACGACCTCGGTCTTGAGGCGGTCGGCGTCGAGCAGCTTCTCGTTGGTGCGGCGCAGGTCCTCGTAGAGGGTCGCGTTTCTCAGGATGATGCCGATCGAGTCGGCGAGCGTCTCGAGCGCCAGCAGCTGGCCGCGGTCGAACGCCCAGCGCTGGTCGCTCTCCACCGTGATGACGGCCGCAACCTCGTCGCCGGCGCGCACCGGCACCGCCACCATCGAGCGCGTGAAGCCGAAGAGGGGCAGTGCATTGGGCGCCTGCGCCAGGTCCTCGATGCGCACGGTGCGCGCCTCGGCCACCGCCTGGCCGACGGCACCGTCGCCCACCGCGCGGTCGCGCCGCCGGTCGTTCACCAGGCCGGCGTTCTCGGCGTCCATCGCGGCCACGCGGCACACCTGCGCCGCCTGGTCCACCCAGTAGATGGTGACCGCCGGGAAGCCGAACGACTCGCGGATGCGCAGCGACGCCGTCTTCAGGATGTGGTCGCGCGACTGGCTGCCCGAGATCTCGCGCACCAGGTTGTTGACGAGCGCCAGCTGTTCGCTGCGGTCCTTCTCGAGCGCGAACGCGAGCGAGTTGGCGACCGCGATCGACAGCTGCGAGGCGAAGTGCGTGAGGTACTCGAGGTCGCCCTTCTCGAACGGCCGCGCGCCCGGGATGCGGCTGGCGTTCAGCACGCCGAAAAGGGTCATGGCCTGCCGGTCGGGATCCCAGTGCGTGAGCGGCACGCAGATGATGCGCGACACCGGGTTGGCGCGCACCACGAACTCGGGCAGCGCGGCGGGGTCGTTCGCCATCAGCGGGATGGCGTCGCGCGCCACCAGTCCGGCGACCCCCTCGCCGAGGCGGAACGCTGGCGGGTTGGCCGAGGCGTAGCTGCCTTCGGGGATCCACGGCGTGAACAGCCGCAGCCTTTTCTCGTTGTCGTCCCAGCGCAGGATCGAGGCGTGGTCGGCTTCGACCAGGCGGCCGGCTTCCTCGGTGGCCTTGAAGAGCAGCTGGCGCAGGTCGCGCACCGATGCGGTCTCGAGCCCTAGGTCGTAGAGGTTCGCCATGCGCCGCGCCAGCGCCTCGGTCTCGTCGATGCTCTCGGCCTTCTGCAGCGCCGCCGACAGCTGGCCGGCGAGCGTCGAGAGCAGGCTGACTTCCTCGTCCTCGAACGGCCCCTCCTCGGCGCGCACCACGTGCAGCACGCCCAGCGGCCGCGCGCCCACCACCGGCAGCGCCAGCGCGTAGGCGCCGCTCGGGTCGTCGAGGCGCAGCGGCGCGCTCGACTTCAGCGCCCAGCGCAGCGGTTCGGCGTAGAACGGCGCAGCGTCGGGCGGCTCGCACGCCTCGCGCTTCAGCTTGTCGTCGCCGGCGGCGAAGAAGGCGACGCGCGCATAGCCGAAGTCGCGCTGCACGCGCGACACCAGCAGGTCCTGGAGCGCCTGGCGGCCAGTGGTGCCGGCGAGCGCGCCGGCGATGTCGGAAAGCCGCGCGAGCCGCGAGGAGTAGCGCTCCTGGCGCTTGTAGATGGCGCGGCTTTGCAGGAAGGTCGCCGCCGGCCCGGCGAAGATCGAGAACAGGCGCGCGTCGCCGTCGTCGAAGCCGCCCGGCTTGTCGGCCGCCACCAGCAGGCCGATCACCTGGCCCGCCGAGAGCAGCGGCGCGACCAGGATCGACTCGAGGTCCATCTTCTCGACCACCTCGCGGAACAGGTGGCTCTCGGTGCGCGCGGCGTTGCTGACGAACGAACGGCCGGTCTCGAGCAGCGTCATGCCGCGCTGGCCGGGCTGGATGACGAACGACAAGCCGCGCACGCGCGCGTCGTCGATGCCGTGCACCGGCACCGCCGGGTCCATCGTCTGGCGGATCGGGTCGTAGTGCGCGATGCCGACCACCGGCGCGCCGATCAGCGCCGCGAGGCGGCCGGTGACCATGCGGTGGAATTCCTCCGGCTCGGCGATCAGCGACCAGTCGCGGCCGATGCCGTGCAGCGCCGCCAGGTCGCGAGCGCGGCTCTGCGCCGACATGCGGTGGCGCACGGTCTCGTCGTGCATCGCCTTGAAGCGCAGGAAGGCGCGCACCTTGAGGATGAGGAGCGGGGTGTCGACCGGCTTGTGGAGGAAGTCGTCGGTGCCGGCCTCGTAGCCCTGGCGCAACGCGGTCGCGTCGCCGAGCGCCGTGAGCATGATGATCGGCAGCGCCGCGCCGTGCTTGCGGCGCACCGCGCGGCAGGTCTCGAAGCCGTTCATCCCCGGCAGGTTGATGTCGAGGATGATGAGGTCGTGGCGCGCCTCGTCGAGGATGCGCAGCGCCTCCTCGCCCGAGCCGACGCTCTGCGCGCGGTAGCCGTGGACCGCCAGCAGCTCGATGAGGGTGGACGCCACCATCGGCTCGTCGTCGACGACCAGGATCGGCTGCGGCGCTGCGTCGGCTGAAGCCATCAGGCTTCCCGCCCCCTGGTCAGGCGCGGACCGCGCGGCCAGGAATGGTCGAGAGGTCGTTCTCCGTGAGCACGACGTCGCCGTAGCGGCTGTAGAACTTCAGGCTGCGCCGGTAGCAGGTGTGTTTCTCGAGGTCGAACGCGACGCAGGAATCGATCGGCTTGCTGTAGACGTGCAGCGAAATCACCGGCTCTTTCCCCTGCACCACCACCTGGTGGATGGTCTGGGTCTTGTCGACCGTGTTGATGGGGCCGTCGGGGTAGCACTCCTGCACCTCGCGGCGGTCGAGGTCGAGTTCGGTGGCGCCTGCCAGGCAATCGAGGCCACCGACGTTCTGGTTTTCCGCGGCGTTGCAGCCTTGCCACTGATAGTTGATGACCGCGAGGGCGCCGCGCTCCACCGACATCCAGCCGAGCTGGCCGTTGTGTGTATGGATCACAGTCCGCTGGCCGGGCATCCAGCACACCGCCATCACTTCGAAAAGTGGATCCTGGTAGATCAGATTTCGGGTGTAGATGTCCTTGTTGAAGTGGACGTAGCGGTCGAGGTCGGACATCTCCGGCTTCTTGTCGTGAAGCAGGTCGAGGACCTTGTCGGTTGTGACCGTGCCCTCGCCCATCGCGGCGATGGAAGCGACGAGGTCGCCCACGGCGGTATCGCGGCGCGCCATGCGAAGAGTCTAGCCGCCACCCTGATCAAGTCAACGGCGTTGAGGGTAGAATCCCGCGGGCCTCGGATGAACGACCAGGACGACAGTGTAGTCACCAAGGGAACGCCGGAATTCGAGCCGGGGCCCGAGCGCCTGTACCTGGTTGGCCTCACCGGGCCCGACGCCGGCGTCGAATTCCACCTCAACCGGCCGTCGATGGTGCTGGGCCGCGGCCCGGGCGCCTCGCTCATCGTCGGCGACACCGCCGCGTCGCGCCGCCACGTGAAGGTGCTGCTCATTCCCGACCCGCAGACGCCGACCAACCGCCGCGTGCAGCTCGTCGACCTGCAGAGCACCAACGGCCTGTTCGTGAACGGCGAGCGCATCAGCCGCGCCGTGTTGCATCCTGGCGACAAGGTGGCCGTCGGCAAGACCATGTTCCGCCTGGAGCGCCGCGACAACTTCGACGCCGCCTTCTACGACCGCCTGCACCAGATGGCCACCACCGATTCGCTCACCGGGGCGGGCAACCGCTGGTCGCTGGAGCAGGAACTGGAGCGCCAGGAAAGCGAGCGCGAGCGCTACAACCGCATCTTCTCGCTCATCATCATCGACATCGACCACTTCAAGCAGGTCAACCAGCGCTGCGGCCACAGCGGCGGCGACCAGGCGCTGCGCGCGGTGGGCGCAATCATCCTCGCCAACCTGCGCGACTCGGACCGGGTGTTCCGCTATGGCGGCGACGAGTTCGTGGTGCTGCTCGCCCAGAGCGACGCCGCCGGCGCGCAGCGGGTCGCCGAGCGCATCCGCGCGGGTGTCGAGGGCCTGGTGTTCGAGCACCTCGAGAAACAGGTGCCGCTGACCGTCAGCATCGGCGGCGCCGAAGCCGGCGGCGCGGGGCTCCTGGAACGCGCGGACAAGGCCCTGTTCGATGCCAAGAGCGAAGGCCGCAACCGCGTCGCCTTCAACACGGATGCCACGACCAAGGTCACTACCGCGCGCCTGCAGAAGGACCCGGTCGAACGGCCGGGCGCCAGCACCGTCATCGAAGGAGAGTAGGCCGCCGCGACCGGCGCCTCAGATGAAGAGGTGTTCGTCCTCTTCCACCGCCCGTCGGGCGGTGCGCGGGGCGCGCGGCTCGTGGTCGTGGGCCGACAGGCTGCGGTAGACGTCGAAAGCCTTCTCGATGCCGCGGAACAGCGCCGCGGCATTGGCAAGTGGGCCCACCGGACGGGTCAGCAGCGAGCTGATGTGGCTGGTGGTGCGGTCGAGCTTGTCGAGCGTCGTCGCCACCGCGTCGTCCACCCGGCGCACCTGCAGCACCGCAAGGTCCGAAGCCTCGGCCAGGTTGCGCGAGACGCGCGCCGTGTTCTCGAGCAATGGGCGCAGCTCGCGTTCATAGCGTTGCTGCATCTCGCCGACCTGGCGCGACAGCTTCACGCCGCCGCGCGCCAGGCCGATCAGGAAGCCAGCCTGCACCAGCGACGACAGCGCGATGATGCCGAGAAAGACGACCACCAGGTCGGACATGGCTCTCCTAGAGCTTTTCCTTTTCTTCCTGGAAAGCCTGGCGGCCGGCTTCGATGGCAGTCGCCAGGCGCTCCTTGCGCGTCGAGAGGTTCTCGCGCTGCCGCTCGAAATATTCGCCGGCGTCGTCCACCGCCTGGCGGCCGCGGCTGATGGCGCGCTCCTTCAGCTCACGCCCACGGCTGGCGCCGTCCTGGAAACGTTCCGCGAGCTGGTCGCGCGTCTCCCGTCCCGAGCGCGGCGCATAAAGAAGAGCGAGCGCGGCACCGGCGAGACCGCCGAGCAGGAATGAAAGCACGACACCCGAACCACTATCGTTATCTGACATGACTACCTCCGCCTTGCGCCGTAGCGTATGAGAAATTGAAGACAACCGGCAATAAAGGTGCTTCGATAGCCCAGCATAGACCTGCCTCTGGCACCCGGCAAGGACGGCTCGTTCAAGCCGAAGCGGCGGCCTTGCGGAGCAACTCGGGCAGCTCCTGGACGAAGGCGCTGCGCGCCAGCACCTTGTGAAAACCGGCGGCGCGGGCCGCCTTCGAGGCCTCGACGTGGACGTGGCTGAAAAAGCCCACGAGCAGCGCCGCGCCCAGGCTCGCGCGCTGCTGCGCAACGGTGGCGGCGGCCGCGAGACGGGGTGAATCGAGATCGGCGAGCACCAGAACAGGCTTGTTCGGGGCGGCTGCCGCCGCGGCAAAGGCCTGGGCGTCGCGGGTCACGACCACTTCGACCTCCGCATCTTTCGCTGCCTCACGGATCCGCGACGTGAACATCAGGTCTTCCGCGAAGACGAGGACCAGGGCGCTCATGGATAGAGGAACACCTCAGCTTGAACGGGGTTGTCGGAGGAAGCCGCGGCTGCCGCCGCGCGATCGAGGGTCAGCACCGCATCGACGTACGCCTGCGGATCCGCGGCCATCAAGGTGCCGGCATCCCGCCAGACCAGAGCCACGCGGCCGTGCCCGCCACCGCCGATGTCGGCGACGCAGTCGAGGAGCCCGTCCCAGGTGGCACCGTAGTACTCGGGGAGGCGCAGAGCGCGGCCGGCCTCGGCGAGGAACGACGCAGCGTCGCGACTCTTCGTACCATCGATCTCGTAGCGCTCGAAGCCGGCACCAGCCAGGACCTCGGCATCGGCGTCGATCGTGGCCGCATCGCGGACGTGCACGAGGCTGCCGGCAAGGCCGCTCATCCGCTCCGCGAGATCCAGCCAGACGTGCATGCTCACCGGCCGCCGAGTTCGAGCCGCGCGAACGTGCGGTAGTGATCGCCGGTATAGAACACCTCGCCGTCGCGGCCGAAGACGAGCCGCTCGGCACCGCGGCCGCCGGCGGTTCTGGGCCAGACGTCCGTTTCCTGGTAGTAGCCGCGCGCGCGGCGCGGCAGCTGGCCCTCGAGGTTCAGGAACACTCCCTGCTCCGAGCCGCGACGGCCGCCTTGCGCCACTCCGGCGGGCGGGGCGCCGCTGCTGCGCATCGCCGCGACCACGAGCCGCACCTGGCGCGCGCGTTCCTCTCCAAGCTGCGCGTCGAGCGCGGACGGCCTGCCTGCCGCTGCCCGCGGAGCGCTCGTTGGGTGTGCGGTGGCGGTGGCAGGCGCTGCGTGCGGGACCGCCGCGCTGCTCCAGCTTTGCCACCGCACCACGCCGGCGAGCGCCATCGCCAGGAGAAGCAGCGACCCCGCGATCCGTGCCGCAGGAATGGACCGCTCCTCGACCAGCCATCGATAAGCGAGCAGCAGCGCCGCCGCGATCGCCGCCCCGGTGTGCGCCAGGATCAGGGGCGCTCCGGGGCCGCGGCCCATCGCGGTGCCAAGCACGCCAAAGAGCGTGGCGGCACCGCCCAGTGCCGCCGCCGCCACGAACGTGGCGCCGCGGCCGCGGTGACGACGGGCGAGGCCGAGGCCGATGAAACCCAGCACCACCACCACGGTGAGGACCATGTGCACGGCCACGGCCGCCGCCCGCAGGTCGGAGGCTCCCTGCCAGGCGAAGAGCAGGGCGCTCACGATCAGGAGCAGCAGGAACGCCCCGCCGAGATGCCGGTGGTTCACCGACGTAGACTACCTCGCCATGCGGGTCGCGACGTGGAACGTCAACTCCATCAAGGCGCGCCAGGAGCGCCTGTTGTCATGGCTCGACCGCACCCAGCCGGACGTCTTGTGCCTGCAGGAGCTGAAGGCGGTGGAGGAGGCGTTCCCGGTCGAGGCCATCCGCAGCCGCGGATACCATGCCGCGGTTGCCGGGCAGAAGACGTGGAACGGCGTCGCCATCCTCGCCAGGAGCGAACCGCGGGACGTGCTTCGCGGCTTCGACGATGGCCACCCCGACCCGCAGTCGCGCTCGATCGCGGCGACCATCGGCGGCGTTCGCATCTATTCGCTCTACGCGCCGAACGGCCAGTCGATCGGCGCCGAGCAGCACCACTACAAGCTCGAATGGTTCACGCGCCTCGTCAGCCATCTTGGCAGGCGTTTCTCCGCGGCCGACCGCCTGCTGCTGTGCGGCGACTTCAACGTCGCGCCATCGCCGCAGGACGTTGCGAACCCCGAGGCGTGGGCGCGCACCGTGCTCTTCGACCCGGCTTCGCGCGCGGCGCTCATGGACCTGCTCTATTTCGGCCTCACCGACGTGTTCGCAAGGCAGCACCCCGAGGGCGGGCAGTACACCTGGTGGGACTACCGCATGCTCGCCTTCGCCAAGAACAACGGCCTGCGCATCGACCACATCCTGGCGACGGCGCCGCTCGCGAGCCGCGTGCTGAGCGCCGCGATCGACCGCGACGAGCGCAAGGGCAAGGGGCCTTCCGACCACGCGCCGATGGTGGTGGTGTTCGAAGACTAGCTGCTAGTACCCGCCGGGGCTGATCTGGAACTGCCAGAGCCAGCCACGTCCGGGACGGTTGAGCGGCCGGCTGTAGTCGAGCTCGAGCACCGCGGCGCCGAACAGGTTGAGGCGCGCGGCGGCACCGTAGCTCGCGACACCCTTGCGATCGCCGCCGAGGAACGTCGGCGTGTCGTTCTGCGCGCTGGTCCAGGCAACGCCGGCGTCGGCGAAGAGTGCCAGCTCCAGCGGCACGGGACCATAGCGCAGCTGGCCGGTGGCGGCGCCGAACGCCGGGAAGCGCAGCTCGAAGTTGCCGACCATCATGCGGCTGCCGAGCAGGCGATCGAACACCTCGCAGGTGCTGGTGGCGGTCGGGCGGCATTCGGTGTTGATGAAGGAGCCGCTCTCGTAGCCGCGCACGAGCGTCGGATAGCCGAGGAAGAGCGGGCTGATGCGGCGGTCTTCGCCGCCGCTGCCGTAGCGGCCGTAGTGCAGCAGGCGGAAGGCCAGCGTGTAGGGCCGCACCGGCATGAAGTAGCGGCGGAAATCCGCCAACGCCGTGGTGAAGTTCACGGTGCCTGCCGTCTGCGCCACCTCCAGGCGGTAGCGGCTGCCGACGATCGGGCTGGTCGCCGCGAACACCGAGGTGTCGTGGACGAAGGCGCCGCTCACCTCCGCGAGGTTGAGGGCCGAAGAACCCGGCAGCTTCTCGCTGTCGCGGCCGAGGAACTCGCCGGTGAGCGAGTCGTAGAAGTTGCGGCGCTGCTCGACGGACAAGCCCAGCCGGCGGACGGAGCCGCTGACTTCGAAGCGCTCGGCGCGGTTCAGCGGCCGCGCCGCGACGCCAAACACCGCTGTGCTCGTCTGCCGCTCGAGCACGGTTTCCTCCACCAGCACGTCGCGGCCGTCCACGATATCGCGGCGCACGTCGTAGAAGCCGTCGGTGATGTAGGGAATGCGCTCGACGCCGGCGAGCCAGTTGATGCGCCCGCGGTAGTTGCCGTAGGCGACGCGCGCGCCGACGTCGCTGAAGCTGCCGGCCTGCGCGAACAGGTCGATGCCGAGGTTGCGGTCCCCGAGCATGTCGCTGAAGTAGAGCGAGGTGCCGCCGGCCACCTGCGCGCCCCAGCGATCCACTCCGGCCGCGATGGTCGTGCCCTGGCCGTAGTTGTCGAGCGACATTTGCGGCTTGTACTCCTCGGGCGTATCGGTGGTGGGCGCGGGCGCCGGATCGGTGCGGTCGGAGAAGACCTGCTGCTGCAGGCGCGTCGCCGGCGGCAGCTCGGCCGGGTCGAGCGTCAACTGCCGCGGCGCCGGCAGGACGTCGGGCGCGGGCTGCGCCGCAGCCGGGCTCGCCTCCGTGTGCAGCGGCGCTGGCACGCTGTCGTTCGCGGCTGCCGCCACCGCGACGGCGGCCTGGTCCGAGGGCAGCGAGAAAAGGCTGTACTTGCCGTCCTCGCGCCCGGAGAACATCACCCGGCCGCTCTGCCGCGCCACGCTCAGCGATGCGCTGAGCGAAGTGATGCCGCTGATGCCGGTCGAGACGTCGGTCATCTGCTCGATCGGCCCTTGCGGCACGGCGGCGCGGTACACGTTGGAGATGCCGTTCTGGTCGGAGACGAAGTAGAGCTTGCCGTCGGGCGACCACTGGGGGTTGATGTTCTTCGCCGCCTTGAAGCCGGGACCGGGCGAAAAGGCGCCCGACTCGACGTCGTACAGGCCGATGCGATAGCCGGCGTATTCGAGGTCGACGAGGTCGGTGGTAAAGCGGTCGGTGACGAAGGCGATGGTCTTGCCGTCCTGCGACCATGCGGGCTGCAGGTCGGCGTACTGGTCTTTAGTGATGCGCTTGTTGGTGCCGGTCTCGATGTCGATGATGTAGAGGTCGAGCGCGCCGCCCGAGATCCCCGAATAAACAAGGCGCTTGCCGTCCGGCGACCACGCCGGGTCGAACACCTCGTCGACGCCCGTCTGTTTCAGCTCCTTCACGATCCTGCCGTTCTGCGGATCGAGGATGCTGATGAGCGCCTTGCCTTCCGAGATGGTGCCGAGCGCGAACTGGGCGCCGCTCGGGCTCCAGCTGCCCGCCGACTGGATGAACTGGAGGCTTTCGAAGTGCGGATCGGTGGCGGTCGAGGTGAGCTTGTGGCGAACCTTGCCGGTCTCGGCATCGGCGACGAACAGGTCGATCGAGAACAGGTCCTTCTCGGAGAGGAACACGACGCTCCTGCCGTCGGGGCTCAGCGCCGGCGCCACGTTCAGGTCGCCGCCCTGCTTGTCCGTGACCACCGCCCGGCTGGCCTGGCTCGGCACCTTCTTCTCGTCGAGCACCTGCTTGTATTGCGCGCGGAGCGTCGCGTGCCATTCCTTGCTCAGCTCGTCGTGGCTGATGCCGAGCACTTCCTTGATCGCCTTCTGCGGATCGCCCGAGCGCGCCGCGGTGCGCAGCATGCGGCCGACCGCCGCGTCGCCGTAGCGGCCGCCGATGTAGGCCCACAGCGCCTGGCCGAAGCGGTACGGGAAGTACTTCGGGTTGTCGAGCTGCTTGACGGTCGGCAGTTTCTCCTCGCGGATCGCGTCGCGAATCCACATCGCGGTGTGCGGATCGCGCGGGCCCACCGACAGGTACTCGGCCATGCCCTCGACGAACCACAGGGGCAGGCGCAGCACCCCCGGCAACCCGCCCGTGGCCTGCGCGCCGAAGCTCGTGATGTCGTACTGGAACGCGTGCACCAGCTCGTGCGCGAGCACGTGGTCGGTCTCGGCCAGCGGCCCGGCCGACGGCATCACCACCCGGCGCTTCAGGGCCTCGGTGACGCCGCCCGTGCCCTCGCCGAGCGAGCCGCCAATGGCGTTCGTCTGCTGGAAATGCGGCTGGCTCGCATACAGGATGATCGGCTGGCGGTTCTTGAAGCGGTGGTCGAGGACTTTGGAGAGGTGCTGGTAGGCGCGCTCGGCCATGCGGCCGGCGGCCTCGATCGTCTCTTCCTCCTCGGGGTAGTAATAGATGTCGAAATGCAGGGTGCGCAGCATCCTGAAGTCGAACGTCCGGTACTGGACTTTGTTGCCGCCGAAATACTGGGCGCTCGCCGGCGCCGGCAGCGACAGCCCCGCGGCGCAAACAGCCGCGAGCAAAGACCAACGAATCGCTTTCCGCTTCACCTTCGCCTCCACCAAACCCGCTCCGCCTGCTCCAGTATCGACAATCGCATACGCGGGCCCGAAATGCCATAAGCCGTTGCAAGGGATGTTGCAAAGCGGCTACTCTGCGGCGGCGGAAGCGGAGGAAACGAAAGAGATGCGAAACCAGCGGCCGTACCCCGTCATCGCGATCGTCGTGGCGCTGGGCCTCGCCGCCTGCTCGGGCGGTGGCGGCTCGAAGACCGGCGAACGCAAGATCCGGATCGGCTTCTCGATGGACACCCTGAAAGAGGAGCGCTGGCAGCACGACCGCGACTTCGTGGTGGAGCGCGCGCGGCAGCTGGGCGCCGAGGTGCTGGTGCAGGCGGCGAACGGCGACGACGCCCTGCAGAATTCGCAGGCCGAGAACCTGCTGACCCAGGGCATCGACGTGCTGCTGGTGGCGCCACACAACGCGCGCACCGCGGCCACCATCGTCGAATCGGCGCACCGCTCGAACGTGCCGGTCATCTCCTACGACCGCCTGATCCGCGACGCCGACCTCGACCTGTACGTCTCGGTGGACCCGTACCGCGTCGGCCAGCTGCAGGCCGAGTACGCCCTCAAGCACGTGCCCAAGGGCAACTACGTGCTGATCGGCGGCGCGCCCACCGACAACAACGCCCAGCTGGTGCGCGACGGCCAGATGAACGTGCTGAAGCCGGCGATCGACCGCGGCGACATCAAGATCGTCTCCGACCAGTGGGCGAAGGACTGGCTCGCGGTCGAGGCGCTCAAGATCATGGAGAACGCGCTCACCCGCAACAACAACAAGGTGGATGCCGTGATCGCCTCGAACGACGGCACCGCCGGCGGCGCCATCCAGGCGATCGGAGAGCAGAAGCTGAGCGGCAAGATCCTGGTGACCGGGCAGGACGCCGAGCTGTCGGCATGCCAGCGCATCGCCTCGGGCACGCAGACGATGACGGTCTACAAGCCGATCAAGAACCTCGGCTACAAGGCCGCCGAGCTGGCGGTGAGCCTCGCCAAGAAGCAGGCGCTGACCGACCCGACCCGTGGCGTCAACAACGGCAAGCGCGACGTGCCGAGCGTGCTGCTCGAACCGATCGCCGTGGACAAGGCGAACCTCGCGAGCACTGTGCTGGCCGACGGCTACCAGAAGCTCGACGCCGTCTACAAGGACGTGCCGAAGGACCAGTGGCCCAAACAGTAGCGCGCTAGGGCCGTCGCGCCTGCACGCGCCGCCGGCTCCTTGACCCGCAGCGAGCGAGCGGCCAGTATTGCCCCCGGATGGACGTGCTGCTGCAGCTCGTGGACATCACCAAGGACTTTCCCGGGGTGCGGGCACTGGATGGCGTGTCCTTCGACCTGCGCGCCGGCGAGATCCATTCGCTGTGCGGCGAGAACGGCGCCGGCAAGAGCACCTTGATGAAGGTGTTGAGCGGCGTCTACCCGCACGGCAGCTACGGCGGCGAGATTCGCCTCGGCGGCGAGGTGCTGCGCCTGCGTAACCTCAAGGACTCCGAAGCGCACGGTATCGCTCTGATCGCGCAGGAGCTGGCGCTGGTGCCGGAGCTGTCGATCGCGGAGAACCTGGTGCTCGGCCGCGAACCGCGGCGCGCGGGCTTCATCGACTGGGCGAAGGTGCGCAGCGAAGCCGCGCGGTCGCTGGCGCTGGTCGGCCTCGAGGTGGACAGCGCGCGCCCGGTGAAGGATCTCGGCATCGGCCAGCAGCAGATGGTGGAGATCGCGAAGGCGCTGGCGAAGGACGCCCGCATCCTCATCCTCGATGAGCCGACCGCGGCGCTCACCGAAGGCGACGCGCAGAAGCTTCTCGAGTTCCTGCGCGGTCTGCGCGCGCGCGGCGTCGCCTCCATCTACATCAGCCACCGCCTCGAGGAAGTGTTCGCCGTTTCCGACCGCATCACGGTGCTGCGCGACGGGCGCTCGGTCGCAACTCTCGACGGCGCCGCGGCGACCCGCGAGAAGGTCATCGCCTTGATGGTGGGCCGCGAGGTGAAAGACCTGTATCCGCGGCTTCCCGAAAGCGCGGGTGAAGTGCTGCTCGCGGTGCGCGACTGGTCGCTCGAGGATCCCCTGCGGCCCGCCCGCTTCGTGGTCGCAAACGCCGCCTTCGAGGTGCGCGCAGGCGAGATTCTCGGCATTGGCGGCCTGATGGGCGCCGGGCGCACGGCGCTCGTCAGCTCGCTGTTCGGCGCTGCGCGCAGCCGACTCACCGGCAGGCTGCGGCTCGGCGGCCAGCAGGAACGGGGCCCGTTCCGCTCCCCCGCCGAGGCCATCGCGGCCGGCGTCGCCCTCGTCAGCGAGGACCGCAAGCGCTACGGGCTGGTGCTGCCGGCCTCGATCCGCGACAACATGACGCTCGCCTCGCTGCGGCGCTTCGTCCACGGCCTGTTCCTGAGCCATAGCGAACGCGATGTGCGCAGCGAAGAGCAGTTCCGCAGCCTGCGAGTTCGGGCGCCGGGGCTCGCGAGCCTCGTCAACACCCTTTCCGGCGGCAACCAGCAGAAGGTGGTGCTCGGCAAGTGGCTGATCGCAGCACCGCGGGTCTTGCTGCTCGACGAGCCGACGCGCGGCATCGACGTCGGCGCCAAGGCCGAAATCTACGAACTCGTCAACCGGCTGGCAGCGGCCGGCCTGGGGGTGGTGATGGTGTCCTCGGACCTGCCCGAGCTCCTCGGCCTCTCGCACCGGGTGATCGTCATGAACAAGGGCGAGATTGCCGCGGAGCTGCACGGCGCTTCCGCAACCGCGGCGGCCGTCATGAGCGCCGCCACGGCGCAAAGCGCCAAGAGGATCGCATGACCGAAGTGGTCGCACCGCCAGCGAAGACGACGATCCCCTGGCGCGCGCTCACCATGGTGGGCGCGCTGCTGCTCATCTGGGTGGTGTTCTCGTTCACCACCGACGGCACCTTCCTCTCGCCGCGCAACCTCTCGCAGCTCGCGCGGCAGATGTCGGTGACTTCGGTGCTCGCGATCGGGATGGTGCTGGTGATCGTCGCCGGCCAGATCGACCTGTCGGTGGGCGCCATGGCGGGCCTGCTGGGCGCGGTGGCGGCGATGAGCTACACGAACCGCGATTGGCCGCTGCCGCTCGCCTTCGCGGCCGCGCTCGCCGCGGGCGCGTTCCTCGGCTTCGTGCAGGGCAACCTGGTGGCGCGGCTCGGCATTCCGCCGTTCATCGTCACGCTCGGCGGCATGCTGGTGTTCCAGGGCACGCTGCTCGGAGTCACCGGCGGCGTCTCGACGTCTCCCGGCCGCGCGTTCCTCGCGGTCGGGCAGAAGTACGTGCCGGAGAGCGCCGGGTGGCTGCTCGGCGGAATCGGCGCGCTCGCGCTCTGCGTCAGTGCCTGGAGGTCGAAGGGGCTGCAGCGGATCGTGTCGGCGGTGCTCGCCCTTCTCAGCTTCTCGTTCGTCGCGGTGATGAATTCGTATGCGGGCATTCCTGTGCCGGTGCTGATCGTGGTGCTGCTGGCGCTCTTCTTCTGGGTGGTTGCGAACCATACGGCGTTCGGGCGCCACCTCTACGCAATCGGCGGCAACCGCGAGGCGGCGTTCTATTCCGGAATCAACATCGAGCGGCACCTGGTCGGTGTCTTCACGCTGATGGGCCTGATGTGCGGCATCGCCGGCATCGTGCTGACGGCGCGGGTAGGTTCCGCGACCTCCGACGCCGGCAAGATGATGGAGCTCGACGCCATCGCCGCGGCGGTCATCGGCGGCACGTCGCTGCTCGGCGGCCAGGGCACGGTGTGGGGCGCCCTTCTCGGCGCGCTCGTCATGGCTTCGCTCGACAACGGCATGAGCCTGATGAACACCGAGTCTTTCTGGCAGCCCGTCATCAAGGGCGCGATCCTGGTGGTGGCGGTTGCGGTGGACATGGCCGGACGCAGGGGGCGCGGATAGTCACCAGAAGCCGCACCGACCGCCTCCGCTGGCTGTACCTTTTCCGGCCCGAGGAAGCCATCGCGATCGCCTTCCTCCTGCCCACCACCTGGCTCACCGTGGCGGCGAACCGCTACGCGCAGCGCGAGGGACTCCTGGGGGCTCGCTATCCGGGCGGGATCTACCGCCTCGGCCTTGCGATCGCGGTGCTCGGCGGCCTCTACCTCGGCCGGCGCCTGTTGCCGCAGAGCCGGGTCCTCAAGGGACTGCGGGAGATCCTCCCCTTCCTCGCCTGCATCCTCATCTATACGAACCTCCACGACACCATCGGCTTCGTGAACCCGCACGACATCCACGACCGGCTGGCAGCCGCCGACCTATGGCTGTTCGGGGTGCAGCCGACGATCTGGGCCGAGGCCTTCATCACCCCGGCGAACACCGAGCTGATGAGCTTCTTCTACACGTGCTTCTTCTGGATCGCGCCGGTGGTGCCGCTCTACTTGCTGGCGCGCCGCCGCTTCGCCGACTTTCGCACTGCGACGCTCGGCATCGTGCTGTGCTTCCTCATGGGCTATGTCATCTACGTCATCTTCCCCGCCGGCCCGCCGCGCCTGGTGCTGGCGCACGAGTACACGAAAACGCTCGCCGGCTACAACGCCGCGTTCACGCGCTTCTCGAACAGCGCCATCGACCTGCTGCCGCACGACAGCCGCGCCGCGTTCCCGTCGCTGCACGGCGCCATTTCGCTATTGGCGATGGCATACGCGTGGCGCTTCGCGCGCCGTCTCTTCTGGTTCATGATCCCGTTCGTCCTCGGCCTGTGGGTGTCGACCGTCTACCTTCGCCACCACTTCATCGTCGACTTGTTCGCGGGCTGGGCGCTCGCACCGTTCGCCTATGTCCTGGCGCCGCGACTCGACCGGTACTGGTCCGCCCGGCAGCGCGAACGCGGCATCGAACCAGCCCGCGGCGCCTAGGCCACGGGCCATAGAGGGTCTGTGACCCCGGCCGCGTCGAAGCCCTGGCGGCGGTTGGCGCACGAATCGCAGCGCCGGCACGGCGCGCCGTCGGGCTGCGGGTCGTAGCAGCTCCAGGTCAGGCCGAAGTCGATGCCGAGCTGCACCGCCTGCTGCACGATCTGGCCCTTGTCGAGGTTCTGCAGCGGCGCGTGGATGCGGATCTGGCCCGCGCCCGCGCCCTCGACGCCGGCCCGCGTCGCCAGGTTGGCGAGGATCTCGAACGCGGCGATGAAGTCCGGGCGGCAGTCGGGATAGCCGGCGAAGTCGATGTGGTTGACGCCGATGTAGATGTCGCGAATATCGCGGCTCTCGGCGTAGGCGAGCGCCAGCGACAGCATCACGGTGTTGCGGGCGGGCACGTAGGTCATTGGTATCCCCGGCAGCGCCCCGCGCGCCGGCGGCACGGCGATGTCGTCGGTGAGCGCCGAACCGCCGAAGCGCCTGAGGTTCACGGCGAAGACCATGTGCTCGTCGACGCCGATCGCGGCCGCCATCGCGCGCGCCGAGTCGAGTTCGCGAATGTTGCGCTGGCCGTAATCGAGGGTGAGCGCGCAGCAGCGGTAGCCGAGACGGCGCGCAATCGCGAGCGTCGTGGACGAATCGAGGCCGCCGCTCAGCAGCACGACCGCGCGTTTGTCGCTCATCGAACCGCCGGCAGGTAGAGCGCGTCGCAGGCGGGTGGCAGGTCGATCCGCAGGCGGCCCGCCGCGACGCGCGCCTCGCCGCCGCAGGCGAGCCGGTCAGAGAACACGGCGCCGTCTTTCAGCACGCCGCCGACCTCGATATCGAGGCTGCGCGCGGTCGCGGCGTTGTTGAGCGCGACCACGGCGCTGCCCGAAGCATCGACACGCGCGTAGACATACGCATCGTCGGCAGCCAGCAGGGTGACGAGCCGGCCGCGGCGCAGCGCGGGAGTCGCGGCGCGCAGGCGCGCCAGGTTCTTCAGGTGGTCGAACACCGCGTTCTCGTCGGCGGTGCGTCCCGCGGCGGTGAACGCATCGCGCCCGTCGCCCGGGAAGCCTCCGGGAAAGTCGCGGCGGTTGTCGGGATCGGCGCCGCCCGGCATGCCGATCTCGTCGCCGTAGTAGACCATCGGGATGCCGCGCGTCGTCATGAGAAAGGTGTAGGCGCGGCGCAGCCCGGCAACGGTCGCGTCCTTCTCACCCATGAAGCGCGGCACGTCGTGATTGCCGAGGAACGTGACGAGGTTGTCGGCCGCGGGATAGAGCCGGTCGTATGAAAGAGCCATGGCAAGCTCCTTGAGCGGCTTCTTCGCGATGAACGCGTCGCGGATCTTGTAGTAGAGCGGGAAGTCGAAGAGGGAGAAGACGCCCGTGTCGATGCCGTCGAAGCCCGCGCGGCCGCCCTGGAAGAACGCCACGAGCGCCGGGTTGCCGTCCCACATCTCGCCCACCACCCGGACGAGCGGAAACTCGGCGCGGATCGCCGCGTTCCAGTCGCGCCAGAACGCGCGCGGCACGTAGGGCCAGGTGTCCTGGCGAATGCCGTCGAGGCCCAGCACGCCGACCCACCACAGGGTGTTCTGGATGACGTAGCGCGCGGCCTCGGGATCGTCCTGGTTGATGTCGGGCAGGACGTTCACGAACCAGCCGTCGAGCGTCTCGCGGCGCAGCCCGGGGCCGGCATGAGGGTCGGCGGGCGTCCACGTCTGCCAGGTCTCGTCGAGATGTGCTTTGGGCGTGCCGCGCAGCCACGTCGGGGTCGGCGGATCCTGCGCCCACGGATGCTGCGGACCGGTGTGGTTCGCCACCTGGTCCTGGATCACCTTGATGCCGGCGGCATGCGCCTTCTCGACCAGGTCGCGCAAGGAAGCGAGGTCGCCGAAATGTTCCTCGACCGCATAGAAACCGGTGGCACCGTAGCCGTGGTAGTCGGCGATCGGCTTGCCGTCTACGGCCTGTACCTCGTTCGGCACGTCGGTGTTGTCGTACCAGGGGTTGAGCCAGAGCGCCGTGACCCCGAGGTCGCGCAGGTACGGCAAGCGCGCGGCGATGCCCGCCAGGTCTCCGCCGTGGTAACGCCGCGGCTCGTTACGGTCCGTCAGTCCGGGCGAGCGCGGCGGGTTGTCGTTCGCAGGATCGCCGTTCGCGAACCGGTCGGGCATGGCGAGGTAGATGAAGTCGTCGGCCGAGAAGCCGGCGAAGCGGCCGGTGCGGCGCAGAGGCGGCAGGATCTCGAAGGGCACGGCCGCGGTGCCGCTTGCCGTGCGCAACCGCAAACCGGCGTCGCCCGGTTTCGCGCCACGGCCGATGGTGACGTCGAAGAGCGCGTAGGTGCCGCGCGCGCTGACCTTGGCCTGGCCCACCCTGACGCCGGGACCGGCCGAGAGCGTGGCTCCCGCAAGGTCGGTGCCGTGGACGAGCAGACGCACCGGGTTGTGCGCGCTCGATTGCCACCAGCTCGGCGGCTCGACCGCCGCGACCTGCGGAGCGGCGAGCAGCAGGGAAATGACGGCTGCGATCACGCGTGCCGATCCTCGACGAACAGCGTCGCGATGGCGGCGAGCGCCAGCGAGCCTCCGCCCAGCATCACCACCTTCACGGGGTCGTTGTCGAACAGGCGCCCCACCACCGGCTGCAGCGCCACCGACGCGAGGATCTCGGGGATCACGATGAAGAAGTTGAAGATCCCCATGTAGACGCCCATGCGCGCCGCCGGCAATGCGCTCGACAGCATGGCGTACGGCATCGACAGGATCGAAGCCCAGGCGATGCCGACGCCGACCATAGTCATCTTCCACAGGAACGGATCGTGGATGAAGCCCGTGCTCAGCAGCCCGAGAGCACCACACGCGAGGGCGAGGCCGTGCACGAAAGTGCGGCTCGTCTTCCTGGCGAGCACCGGCAACGCAAACGCCACCAGCAGGCAGACGATCGAGTAGACCGCGAACGTCTCGCCGCCGAAGGCGACGCCGCGGTCGAACGCTTCGGAGTGGGCGTCGGTGGTGCCGAACACCCGCTGCGCGGTGGCCAGGCCGAAGAACATCCACATGCAGAAGAGGCCGAGCCAGGTGAAGAACTGGACGACCGCGAGCTGGCGCATGGTCTTCGGCATCTCGCGCAGCGCCGCGGCCACCTCCGGCCCGGAAAGCGCCAGGCCGAGGGCGGCCCCGATCACCGAGCCGGCGGCAACGTGCAGAGCCGAGAGGTGGTGCTCTACCAGCAGGCCGCGCGTGAGCGCGACCAGGCAGCCCGCCGCGGCGCCCCACAAGAGGAAGGACGGCTGCCAATGGAACACGCGGCCCTCGCGGCGGCGGCGCGCGAAGTCTTCCATGTCCTCGGGCGGAAACTCGCGTGTGGTCAAAACCGTCCAGAGCACCGCCAGCAGGAAGACGGCGGCGCCGAGCTTGAACGCGTAAAGCACCGTGAACGGCACGCCGTTCGGCGCGACGCCGGTGATGCCGGCGTGCTGGAAGATCGAAGGCAGCGCGTTCGCGATCGCGGCACCCACGCCGATGAAGAAACTCTGCGTGACGAACCCCATGGTGCGCTGCTCCGGCGGCAGCTTGTCGGCAACGAACGCGCGAAACGGCTCCATGCTGACGTTGATCGAGGCGTCGAGGATCCAGAGCATGGTGGCGGCGAACCACAGCGTCGGCGAGTCGGGCATCAGGAAGAGGGCGATGCTCGCGAGCACCGCGCCGGCGAGAAAGTAGGGACGGCGCCGGCCGAGCCGGTTCCAGGTGCGGTCGCTCATGGCGCCGATGATCGGCTGGATCAAGAGCCCGGTCATCGGTCCCGCCAGCCACAGGATGGGTATGCGTTCCGGCTCGGCGCCGAGCTTCGCGTAGATCGCCGACATGTTGGCGAGCTGCAGCCCCCACCCGAACTGGATGCCGAGGAAGCCGAAGCTCATGTTGAAGATCTGGCCGAACGTGAGACGCGGCCGGTTCGTCGCAATCGTCATGCGCTGGCCTCCTGCTCCCTCAGACGTCCGTAGAGCTGGGCGTAGTCGCGCAGCCGGGCCGCGATCCGCGGCGTCAGCTGGCGCCTGCGCAGCCGCCAGCGCCAGTTGCCGCTGGCGCGCGACGGCAGGTTCATGCGCGCCTCGTTGCCGAGCCCGAGCACGTCCTGCACCGGCACCACGGCGGTGTCGGCCACCGAAGCCATCGCCGCACGGATGAAGTCCCAGTGGATCGCGCGCCCGTCGCTGCCGAGGTAGCGCAGGCAGCGGTCCTTCTCCCTGGCCACCATCTCGGCGCTGCGCGTGCTGTCGCCGACGCCGCCCGACCACCAGCCCATGAGCGTGTCGTTGTCGTGGGTGCCGGTGTACACGACCAGGTCGCGGGTGTGGTTGTGCGGCTTGAAGTTCTCGGCGGAGCTGTCCGAGCCGAACGCGAACTGCAGGATCGCCATGCCGGGGAGTCCGAACGCTTCGCGCAGCGCCTCCACTTCCGGGGTGATGACGCCCAGGTTCTCGGCGACGATCGGCAGGGAGCCCAGACGTTCGCGCAGCGCGGAGAGGAGCGCGGCGCCCGGGCCCTTCACCCAGCGGCCGACCATCGCGGTCGGCTCGTCTCCCGGCACTTCCCAGTACGCCTCGAAGCCGCGAAAGTGGTCGAGGCGCACGCTGTCGACGAGCATCAGCGCCACGCGAAAGCGCTCGATCCACCAGGCGAAGCCGGTGCGAGCCATCGCATCCCAGCGGTAGAGCGGGTTGCCCCAGCGCTGGCCGGTGGCGCTGAAGTAGTCGGGCGGCACCCCGGCGACGAATGCCGGCGAGCCGTCCTTGGCGAGGAAGAAAAGGTCCGGATGGCTCCAGACGTCGGCGCTGTCGTGCGCCGCGAAGATCGGCACGTCGCCCATGAAGGCGACGCCGCGGCTATGGGCGTGCTCGCGCAGCGCGAGCCACTGGCGGAAGAACGTGTATTGCACGAAACCGTGGAACGCGATCTCGTCGGCGTGCGCGGCGCGCTGCGCCTCGAGCGCCGCGGGCTGGCGCACCACGACGGCCTCGTCCCACGCAGTCCACGAAGCGCCGCCGTGCGCTTCCTTTTGCGCCATGAACAGCGTGAAGTCGTCGAGCCACGATTCGTGCGCGCGGCGAAAGGCGGCGAACTCGGTGCGCGTCCCGGCCGCGGCGTCGCGCTCGAACGCCGTGAACGCCTGGCGAAGCAGCGGGAGCTTCCAGGCCTGGACGGCGGCGTAATCGACGTCGCCGTCGCTGAAGCGGGGTCCACCGGCTTGCAAGTCCTTGCGGCGCAGCAGTCGTTCGTCGACGAGCGCGTCGAGCGAGAGCAGTAGCGGGTTGCCGGCGAACGCCGAAAAGCTCTGGTAGGGCGAGTCGCCGTAGCCGGTCGGTCCGAGCGGCAGCACCTGCCACACGGATTGGCCCGCGTCCTTGAGGAAGTCGACGAATGCGCGCGCCTCCGGGCCGAGGTCGCCGATACCGTGCGGTCCGGGCAGCGACGTCGGGTGCAGCAGCAGTCCGCTGCGGCGGCTGCCCGAAGGGTCGGCCATCAGGGCTTGGGCGCGGGCGGCGGCAGGTCCCTGGCGGCGACCGTGGAGTCGAACGCGATCTTGTTGTGGGTGCCGTCGCAGAAAGGCTTGTTCGACGAGTGGCCGCAGCGGCACAGGCTGATGACGCGTCGGCCGCCCAGTCCGAAGGACGTGCCCAGCTGGTCGCACAGGTCGGGCGGCCCTTCCACTACCAGAGGGCCATTGTTGCGGACTGTGATCTTGAACTCGGACATGGAGCGCATTGTAAGCCGACAATTGACGTGATGCGGCCGAAGCTGAAGCGTTTCACCCCCGTGCTGCTCCTGCTTCTCGCACTGTCCTGCGGCGACGGCGGCGACGGCGGCGCCAGCAACGACCCGGGCAGTGGCGGGAACGGCGGCAGCGGCGGTGGCTCTGCCGGCAGCGGCACGCTTGCGGGCTGCCAGGTGTTCCCGGCCGACAACCCCTGGAACCGCGACGTCGCGAGCGATCCGGTGGACGGCAACTCCGACGCCTACATCCGCAGCATGAATGGCGGCCGCACCAACCTGCACGCCGACTTCGGCAGTCCGGTCGAGTACGGCATCCCATGGATCAGCGTGCCGGGCAGCCAGCCGCGCGTGCCGGTGAGCTTTTACTACCGCGACGAGAGCGATCCTGGGCCGTATCCGTTTCCGCTCGACGCGCCGGTCGAAGCGGGCGGCGACCGCCACATCCTCACCGTCGATCGCGACACTTGCCGTCTTTACGAAGCGTTCGACTGCGAGCGCGACGGCGGCGGATGGGCGTGCGGCTCCGGGGCCGTCTTCGACCTTCGCTCGAACACGCTGCGCCCCGATGGCTGGACCAGCGCCGACGCCGCCGGCCTGCCCATCCTGCCGGGCCTTGCGCGCCTCGACGAGGTGGAGCGCGGCGAGATCCGGCATGCGCTGCGGTTCACCGTGCGCAGGACGCAGCGCGCCTACATCCACCCTGCAACCCACTTTGCGAGCAGCGACCGCAACCCGGACCTGCCACCCATGGGCCTGCGCGTGCGCATGAGGGCGTCGTACGACATCGGCGGCGTAACCGGCGCCGCCCGCGTCATCCTCGTGGCGCTCAAGAAGTACGGCATGTTCGTGGCCGACAACGGCTCCGACTGGTTCATCTCCGGCGAGCGCAACCCCCGCTGGAACGACGACGACCTTGACCAGTTGAAGCGCATCCCTGGTTCGGCTTTCGAGGTGGTGCGCGCCGGCGACCTGCATCGCTGAGGCCGGACGTTCAATAAACCGCTGCTCTCACAACGTTTCACCAGCGAAAGGCGCGCGGCGCGGCGAAGTTCAATGGCGCGGATAGCGCAAACGCCCGTGGTTCCGTATCTTCCTCGTGACCACGTACCCCCCGTTCAGTTCGAGTCATCGAAGGAGAGGAAGCACCATGAACCAAAGCCGCTGCCTGCGCACCGCGGGCGCCGCCCTCGCGGCCGCAACGCTCATCGCTTCTGCCGCCGCCGCTGCCGCGGACACCGGCAAGAGTTTCACGTACACCACCAAGTCTCCGGAGGCGGCGAAGCTGCTCACCGAGCTGCAGACGCGCATCGAGTTCTTCCAGTTCGGTCCCGACAACGTCACGCTTGCGCAGAAGATCGTCGCCGCGGATCCCGCGTTCGCCATGGGCCAGTACTACCTCTCCGCGGTGCAGCCGCCGCCCGACAACGCCGCCGCGCTGGCCAAGGCGGTGGTGCTTGCGAAGGACGCCTCCGACGGCGAACGCCGCTTCATCGAGGCGATGAACGTGGCGCGCGACCCGAAGGCGACGACACCGGAAAAGGCCTTGCCGCTTCTCGAGCAGCTCGCGGCCGACTACCCCGGCGAACGGCTGGTGCTGACGATGCTCGGCCAGCTTTACCCGGGCGTGCCCGGACAGGAAGCGAAGGCCCGGCCCGCACTCGAACGGGCCCTCGTGCTCTATCCGAACTCTCCGCGCATGAAGGCGCTGGCCGCGAACGAGCTGCTGCTGAACGGCAACTACGCGCAAGCTCGCGCCACCTTCGAGTCGGTCGAGAAGGAACTGAAGAAGGGGGCGGCGCCGTTCGTGGTTCGCTACGGCATCGCCTTCAGCTACCTGTACGAAGGCAAGCCCGATCCGGCGATCTCCGCACTGCAGACATACCTGCAGGAGTACAAGGACGCCGGGCTCGCGCAGGGCTTCCCCGAGGTCTTCATCTGGAACTCGATCGCGCGCATCGACCTCGAGAACGATCGACTGCCCGAGGCGCTCGCCGCATATCAGAAGGGCTACGAGAGCGTCCCCAACAGCACGATCCCCGACGACCAGAAGCAGACCTGGCTGGGACGGCTGCACCACGGCACCGCGCGCACCTACGCGCGCATGGGCAAGCACGAAGAGGCCTGGGCCGAGGCCGAGACGATCCGCAAGATGATCGAGGCGGGCGGCGAGGCCGGCAAGCCGTTCCTGCCCGCCTATCACTATCTCGCGGGCTACCTGCTGCTCGAGAAAGGCGATTACCCGCGCGCGGTCGAGGAGCTGAAGCAGTCGAACCAGGCCGATCCGTTCCATCGCCTGCTGCTGGCGCGCGCCTACGAGAAGGTGGGCGACAAGGAGAGTGCCCGCAAGGCCTACCAGGAAGTCGTCGACTCGAAGGCCAATGGCATCGAGCGGGCGCTGAGCTACAACGAAGCGAAGTCGCGAATCTCGAAGCTCTAGCCCGACCCGCGTCCCATGAACCGCTCCCACAGCGAGTGGAAGTGGTGCACACCGTTCTCGCGCGCCACCGAATAGCGGCCGCGGTCGTAAGTGCGCGACCGCAGGCCGCGCTGCACGGCCTCGCAGATGGCCACGTCCTCCCGCTGCACCTCTTCGGCGAGGAGGATCGACTCGGCGAACCCGGCTGAACCGGCGGCGGCCGCAGGATCGGCCACGTACCACTCGAAGCGCACACGCGTCGTTTCCGGGCCGGTCGGCTCCACCACGTTCACCTGCAGGTTCCCCGGGTAGAGGTTGAGCATGGTATTGGGAAACACCCAGTAGTACGCGACCGCGGCTGGCACGTCGGCTGAGCCCGCGATCTTCTCGAGCGCGCCGCCGGCGCGCAGAGGCGTGATCTGCTTCGAGCACAGCTCGTAGGTTTCGACACGGTAGTTCGCGTAGTCCACCTCGCGGAACAGGCGCGGGTGCACGAGCGGGATGTGATAGCCCTCGAGATAGTTGTCTACGTACGCCTTCCAGTTGCACGCGACCTGGTAGTCGGCGGCGCGCGCGAGGCGCAGCGACTCGATGCCGGCGGCCACCGGCTCGTCGAGGAACGGCGCCACCGCCGCCTCGAGCGGGCCGCCCTGCGCGTCGAGGTTGACCATGGCGAGAGGGCCGAGCCTGTCGCTGCGGAAGCGCGGCAGCGCATGGTCCGCGGCGCGGAAGTCCTCGACTCCCTGCCACTCGGGAGTGCCGACGAGCGCGCCCTCGAGGGTGTAGGTCCAGCCGTGATAGGCGCACTGGAGCACCCGCTTGTTGCCGCAACCGGTCGCAACCGGACCCGCCCGGTGCCGGCACACCGCCGACATCGCGCGCACCCCCGAATCGCTTCGGGTCAGGACGAGCGGCTCGCCGCCGATCGTCACCGTGAGGAAATCGCCTGTCCGCTCGAGCCTCTCCGCCGGTCCGGCGACCTGCCAGGTCCGGCCGAAGATCCGCTCCTGCTCCAGGCGGAAAATGGCGCCGTCCTGGTAGGCCGACGACGGCAAAGTGTGGGCGCGCGCCAGCAGCTCGCCCACGATGCGGTCGCTGCCGATACCGGGACGCTCGCCCACTGAAGCCATGGGCGAATGGTACGCCAGGCCGGCGCTTACAATATGGAAGTGGCAGCACCCCGCGACGCGCAACTCGCCGCCCTGGACCGGTCGCTGCTCGAAGTGAGCGGCCCGACCCGGGCGAAGTTTCTCCACAACCTGCTGAGCAACGACGTCGAGGGCCTGAAGCCCGGTGCCGGCCGCAGCGCTGCCCTCATGGACGTGAAGGGTCACGTGCTGGCGCTGGTGCGCGTTCTGGCCGGCCCGTCGGCAATCGTCCTCGAACTGCCGCTGGCGCAGCTCGAGCGGGTGCAGGGCCTGCTCGAGCACTACCGCGTGGCGGCGCCGGTGCGCTTCAAGCGTGTCGATGCAGCGGTCGTGGCGCTCTTCGGCAGCTCCGCTGCGCAGCTCCTCGCGGAACTCGGCGCGCCGGTGCCGGCCGAGCGCGACGCGCATGCCGCCGGCGAGATCGCGGGCCGTGCCGTGCAGGTGGTGCGCGCCGCCGACATACCGGCGCACGGGTTCGTCCTGCACGTGGCGACGGGCGATGCCGAAGCCGTGAGCGCGGCGCTGCGGGCGGCGGGCGCCGCCGCGGTTGCGCCAAACGCGCTCGACGCGCTGCGCGTCGAGGAGGGGCTTCCCTGGTTCGGGGCCGACGTGACCGAGGCGAACCTGCTGCACGAGACGGGCCTGGTGCCAACGCACTCGACGACCAAGGGTTGCTACGTGGGACAGGAAGTGGTGGCGCGCCTCGACGCACGCGGCGGCAACGTCAACAAGCTGTTGCGGGGCCTGCGGCTCGGTGCTGCGGCGCATGCCGGCGACGTGGTCCGCGACCAGGACGGCAAGGACGTGGGCCGGGTGACGACCGCGGCGGTCTCGGAACGCCTCGGTCCGGCGGCGCTCGCCTATATCCACCGCAGCCGCAACGAACCCGGCACTTCTCTCGTGGTCAACGACGCACCGGCAACCGTCGTGTCGCTGCCCTTCTCATGAAGATCTACACCAGGGGCGGCGACCAGGGCGAAACCGGCCTCATCGGCGGCGTGCGTGTGCCGAAGGACGACATCCGCGTCGCCGCCTACGGTGAAGTGGACGAGCTCAACGCGGTCCTGGGCGTGGTCATCGCCCACTCGGCCGATGCGCAGCGTAATGCCCTTCTCACCGACATCCAGAAAGACCTGTTCGCGATCGGGGCGCACCTTGCCGATCCACGCGCCACGATCGCGGGGAAGAAGCCGAAGACCGCCCTCGACGACCAGCACGTGCGGCACCTCGAACAGGCGATCGACGAACGCGAGGCCCGCCTCGAACCGCTGAAGACGTTCCTGCTTCCCGGCGGCTCCGTGGTGGGCTCCTGCCTTCACCTTGCCCGCGGTGTCTGCCGGCGCGCCGAACGCCACATCGTGGCACTTCACCACGAATCGCCCGTGGAAGCCGTCATCCTTATCTATGTGAACCGGCTGGCCGACCTGCTCTTCGTCCTCGCCCGCGAGGCAAACGCCCAGGAAGGCCGGTCGGAAACGCCCTGGTAACAGCCATCGGGTGTGGGTGTGATCCTGATCACAATGACGGGCCTGATCTGTGAAGTGATGTCCCACACGCTCATTAGGGCTAGCTAACGATCGTGTACAGTCTTATGTTTGCTACATCACATTCACCACGTCCCGCCGAAACTTTTGAAGCACCCTTTGGTTCATTCGGCGAGGCGCCTTTAATTAGGAGTTTTATCCAATGAAGAATTCCCTGTTCGCCGTCGTTGCTGGCCTCGCTTTCAGCGGTTTCGCATTCGCGCAGGAGCCTGCCCAGCAGCCGAATCCCGCCTCGGACCCCAAGCCGGTCACCGCTGAGCAGGCCAAGCCGGCCATGGACAAGGCCGCCAAGGGCGACCTGTCGGCCGAAGTGGTCTCGGTGGACTCCGAGAAGAAGACCGTCACCCTGAAGAACGCTTCGGGTGAGTGGACGCTGCCTGTCGAGGGCCTCGCCGTCGACAGCATCGGCACGATCAAGGCTGGCGACAAGGTCGTTGCGACCCTGCGTCATGACGCGAAGGGCGCGCCCGCGGCCATCACCGGTTTCAAGCCGGCTCCCGCGATCAAGTAGCAGCCGCTTTCGTCTCGTAGGGAGAAGGGCCGGGACCGTGAGGTTCCGGCCTTTTTCTTTGCGCTTGGTATCCTTACGCCGATGCGGGCAGCGGTTTTCGACTTCGACGGCGTGATCATGGACAGCGAAAGCGTGCATTTCCGCTCGCTGCAGAGCGCCTTGTCCGCGACCGGTGTCGCGATCGACGCCGAGGAATACCAGAACGAGCTCGTCGCCTACGACGACCGCACCTCGATCCGCATCGCGCTCGAGAAGCGCGGCCGGCCGTTCGACCGCGACGAGGTCGAAAACCTGGCGCAGAAAAAGGCGGTGTTCTTCGACGCAGCAAGACGCCAGATCGGCGTCTTCCCCGGCGTGCGCGACCTGGTCGCCTCGTTCGCCCGAGAGATGCCGCTCGCGATCGCGTCGGGCGCGCTGCACCGCGAGATCGTGAGCCTGCTGGACGGTGCGGAGCTGCGCGAGCACTTCACCTTCATCGTCGCGGCCGACGACGTCTCCCGCACCAAGCCGCACCCTGAGCCCTACCTGCGCGCGGTGGAATTGCTCGCGACTCGTGTCCCCGGGCTGCTGGCTTCGGACTGCGTGGCGTTCGAGGACACCGTCGCTGGCATCGCCGCGGCGCGCGCCGCCGGCCTGCGCGTGGTGGGCATCACCAACACGTATCCGGCGGCGAAGCTGGGCCAGGCGGACCGCGTGGTGCCGAGTTTCGTCGGCATGACGCCGGCCGACTTCCGTCCGCTGTTCGCCTGAGCGATGGCCTCGAAACACCTCGACGCCGACCGCGCCCGCCGCAACGCCGAGTACAAGTTCGACTATGCGAAGAAAAGCCTGGGCGGCAAGGTGGTGCTGGTTCCTGGCGGCGGCGGCGGCCTCGGCGCGGCAATCACCGCCTTGCTGCTGCAGGAAGGCGCCTTTCCAGTCGTCGGCTACCGCCGCAACCGCGGCCACGCCATGGTGTTCCAGCAGAAGATGCAGGACCTCTACGGCGGCCCCGTGGTGCTCGTCGAGGGCGACATCGCGGAGCCCGCCGTGCGCGACAAGTACCTGGCCGCGGCGCTCGACGTGAAGGGCGAGCTCTACGGCCTGGTGGCGCTCCCCGGCGACCCGGCACGGGTCAAGGCCGAGGCGCTCGACGACGCAGCGCTCGCGGCATCCTGGGCCGCCAACTTCACGGCACCCTTCCTGCTGGCGCGGCGCTGCGCCGAGGAGATGCAGCGGCTCAAGACTCCCGGCGCGATCGTGCTGGTGTCGAGCATGCAGGGCGTGCACCCGTTCGAGGGCAGCGTCGCCTATGCGGCACCGAAGGCGGCACTGGCGCACGCCGCCAGGATCCTCGCGAAGGAGTTCGGCGGCGCCGCCGACATCCGCGTGAACGCGATTGCTCCCGGAGCCACCACCGCCGGCATGGCACGCGCGTCGCTCGACACCGGCAAGTACGATCCCTACGTCGACAACGGGGTCATCCCGCGCTTCGGCAGGCCCGAAGACATCGCACGCGCGGTGCGCTTCCTGCTGGAGCCTGAGAGCTACATCACGGGGCAGGTGCTGGTGGTCGACGGCGGGCTGACCCTGCGCCGTTGACACTGGTACCTTGCGACCCTAACCTCATCGGATGAACGCTCGCGCGCTGTCGCTGTGTCTCATCGCGGTCGCCGCATCCGGCTTGTGCTGCAAGTCGCGCGCCGCGGCCTCCGCGCAGGCGCAGCCTGCCGACGGCTCAGCGCCGCTCGCGACCATGAACGGCGTCACCATCACTGCCAGGGAAGTGGACGCCAAGGTCAAGGCGAAGGTGCTCGAGCTGGAACAGCAGATCTACCAGGCCCGCCGCGACGCGCTCGACGAACTGGTGTCCGAGAAACTCATCGAGCTGGAAGCGAAGGCGCGCGGCGTGTCGAAGGAAGAATACCTGCGCGCCGAGCTCCAGAGCCGCATCACCGCGCCGAGCGACGCTGAAATCGCCAAGGTGTACGAAGAGAACAAGGCGCGCTTCGGGGGCAAGACCCTCGCCGAGATGAAGCCGCGCATCGTCGAGTACCTGCGCAACCAGGCGGCGCAGGACCGCGGCACTGCCCTGCGCGCCGAGCTCGAGGCGAAGCACAACGTCAAGGTGCTGATGACGGCGCCGCGCTTCGAGGTGAGCCCGCCCGCGACGGCTTACGCCAAGGGTCCGGCCAAAGCACCGGTCACGATCGTCGAGTTCTCCGACTACCAGTGCCCGTACTGCCAGCGCGCGGAGAAGACCGTGGAGGGGCTGCTCGGCAAGTACGGCGAAAGGGTGCGCTTCGTGCTCGTCGACTACCCCATCGAGGGACATCCCGGCGCGTTCCCCGCATCGCGCGCGGCGCGCTGCGCCGGCGACCAGGGCAAGTTCTGGGAGTACCACCAGCACCTGCTCACCGAGCCTGGCGCTTTCACCGAAGAAGACTTCAAGGGCCGGGCAGCGAGCCTCGGCCTCAAGGGCGACGAATTCGGCGCGTGTTTCGCCTCCGGCAAGCACGACCCCGCCATCAATGCCGGGCGCGAGCAGGGCAACCAGCTGGGCGTGACCGCGACACCGACCTTCTTCATCAACGGCCGGATGATCTCTGGGGCACGCGAGGCCCGGGCGTTCGAGACGATCATCGACGAAGAGCTGGCGCAGTAGCGCGAGCAGGAGCGACTTGCAGACAGAACTACGCGCGTGGACCGTCAAGGATTCGTCCATCCTCTATAACGTCGACGGCTGGGGCCGGGACTTCTTCGGCATCAACGACGCCGGCAACATCGAGGTCATGCCCTCCGCCAACGGCGCGCGCATCGACCTGAAGGAACTGGTAGACGACCTCAGGAGCCGCGGCATCAACCTGCCGGTCCTGATCCGCTTCTCCGACATCCTGCGCACCCGCATCCAGCAGCTGTTCGGCTCGTTCCAGCAGGCGATCGCCGACAACGACTACCGCGGCGCCTATCGAGGCGTCTACCCCATCAAGGTGAACCAGCAGCGCCACGTGGTGGAGGAGCTGATCGAGTACGGCCGGCCCTTCAACCTCGGCCTCGAGGCCGGCTCCAAGCCCGAGCTGCTGGTGGCGCTGGCGCTGCATGACAACCCCGAAGCGCTCATCCTCTGCAACGGCTACAAGGACCGCGCCTTCATCGAGACGGCGCTGCTCGCGCAGAAGCTCGGCCGCCAGGTGATCATCACCATGGACCGGGTGGACGAGCTCGAGGTCATCCTGCAGGCCGCCAAGGAGCTCGACGTGCGCCCGGTGATCGGCGTGCGCGCACGGCTCTCGACCAAGGGCGCCGGCAAGTGGGTGGAGTCCACCGGCGACCGCTCCAAGTTCGGCCTGACCACGGCGGAAATGGTGTCGGTGGTCGAGCGGCTGCGCCAGGAGCAGATGCTCGACTGCCTGCAGCTGCTGCACTTCCACATCGGCTCGCAGATCACGGCCATCCGCGCCATCAAGGACGCGCTGCGCGAGGCGAGCCGCATCTTCGTCGAGCTGCACGCGCTCGGCGCCAACATGAAGATCCTCGACTGCGGCGGCGGCCTTGGCGTCGACTACGACGGCAGCCAGACCAACTTCCATTCCTCGGTCAACTATTCGCTCGCCGAGTACGCGGCCGACATCGTCAGCCAGATCGCCGACGCCTGCAACGCCGCGAAGGTGCCGCACCCCGACATCGTCACGGAGTCGGGACGTGCGCTGGTGGCGCACCACTCGGTGCTGGTATTCGATGTGCTGGGCGTCAACGAGATCCTGGTGGGCGAGGTGCCCGAGCTGGTCGGCGACAACGAGCACCGCATCATCCAGCAGCTCTACGAGACCTACACGTCGGTGTCGCGCAAGAACTTCCAGGAGTCCTACCACGACGCTCTGGGGCTGAAGGAAGAGGCGATCAACGCCTTCAACGTCGGCGTGCTGAACCTCAAGGAGCGGGCGCGCATCGAGCAGCTCTTCTGGGCGACCTGCGAGCGCATCCTCAAGATCGTGCGCGACCTGGCCTACGTGCCCGACGACCTCGAGGGCCTCGAGAAGCAGCTGTCCGACACCTACTACTGCAACTTCTCGCTGTTCCAGTCGCTGCCCGACCACTGGGCCGTGCGCCAGCTGTTCCCCACCGTGCCGATCCATCGCCACGACAAGCAGCCGACCCGGCGCGCCATCCTCGCCGACCTGACGTGCGACAGCGACGGCAAGATGGACGAGTTCATCGACCTCAAGGACGTCAGCCACTTTCTGCCGCTGCACCCGCTGAACGGCGGGCCCTACTACATCGCGAGCTTCCTGGTGGGCGCCTACCAGGAGATCCTCGGCGACCTGCACAACCTGTTCGGCGACACCGATGCCGTGCACGTGCGCCTCGACGGCGACGACTATCGCGTCGAGCACGTGGTGGAGGGCGACTCGGTCACCGAGGTGCTGTCCTACGTGCAGTACTCGAAGGACGACCTCATCTCGCGCGTGCGCCGCTCGGTGGAAGTGGCGCTGCGCGACAAGCGCCTCACCATGGCCGAATCGGGCCGCCTGATGCGCCGCTACGAAGAGGCGCTCGAGGGCTACACCTACCTCACCGTCAAGGAGTAGTCAGACCTATAGGCACCGTGCGGTAACCTGCCGCGGCACCGCGAACGGCCATGAGAATCGTCGTCAAGTATCACGAGATCGCGCTCAAGGGCGGCAACCGCGGGTTTTTCGTGGCGCGCCTCCTCCACAACCTGCGCCGCGCCACCGCGGAATGGCAGGGCAAGGTCGCGGAACGCTCCGGCCGCATCTTCGTCGAGCTGCCCGATACTCTCGCGTGGGAGGCGGCGCGCGAGCGCATCGCGGCGGTCCTCGGCGTCGCCAACTTCTCGCGGGTGCGCGAGTCCCCGGCCGATCTCGACCAGTTGGAGCGGCTGCTGCTGCAAAGCCTCGACGGCGACCGGTTCCAGTCGTTCCGGGTGCGGGCGCGGCGCACCTACAAGCCGTTCCCGTTCTCGTCGATGGACATCGAGCGCCGCCTCGGCGCCGCCATCAACACACGCACCGGCGCGCGCGTCGACCTCAGCACCTCGGCTGAGCGCACCTTCTTCGTCGACGTGCTCAAGGACCGCATCCTGTTCACGACCGAGCGGGAGCAGGGCGTCGGTGGCTTGCCGGTGGGCAGTTCCGGGCGCGTCATGGCGCTCCTCTCCGGCGGCATCGACTCGCCGGTGGCGGCCCACCGCCTGATGCGCCGCGGCTGCACCATACTGCCGGTGCACTTTCACGCCTTCCCGTTGCAGGACCACGACTCGATCGACAAGGCGCGCGAACTGGCGCGGGTGCTGGCGCGCTCGCAATTCGAGCTGAAGCTGTTCCTGGTGCCGTTCGGCCCGACCCAACAGACGATCGTGGCGCAAGGGCCGGCGCCGCTGCGCGTCATCCTCTATCGCCGCTTCATGGTGCGCGTGGCGGAGCGGCTCGGCGCGCGTTACGGTGTCAAAGCGCTGTGCACCGGCGAGAGCGTCGCGCAGGTGGCCTCGCAGACGCTCGACAACATGGCGGCTGTGGACGCCGCCGCGCAGGGACCGATACTGCGGCCGCTGGTGGGCATGGACAAGGACGAGATCATGCGCGAGGCGCGGCGCATCGGCACCTACGAGATCAGCATCCGTCCCGACCAGGACTGTTGCCAGATCTTCTCGCCGCGCAAGCCGGCGGTCGCGGCCAAGGTGGAGGAGGCGGACGCGGCCGAGCGGCAGCTCGACGTCGCGGGGCTGGTCGCCGCGTGTGTGCAGCAAGTCACGATCGAGAAGTTCGCCTTTTAGGCGAATGGTATGATCGTCGAGGCCGTGAACGCTTCCCACCTCGAAAGGCTGATAGCCAGCGTCTCCTGCCCCGAGGACAGCCTCGACTTCACTCGTGCGTCGCTGCTCGTGGCCTGCCAGGAGTACCCGCAGCTGGACGTCGACGGCTACCACGCCCGGCTCGCGGAGCTAGGCGCGCGCTTCGCGGCGCGCTCGTGCGGCGCGGCGCCCGAGGATTCGGTGCTGCTCCTCAGCGAGTTCCTGTTCGCCGAAGAGGGTTTCCGCGGTAACGGCGACGACTTCTACGATCCGCGCAACAGCTTCCTCAACGAAGTCCTCGATCGCCGTATGGGAATCCCCATCTCGCTTTCCGCCATCTACCTCGAGGTGGCGCAGCGGGCCGGCCTGCGGGCCTGCGGCGTGAGCTTCCCCGGCCATTTCCTGGTGCGGGTCGAGGGCGAGTACGCGCCGATGATCGTCGACCCGTTCCACGGCGGCATCCGCCTGACGACACAGGACTGCCAGGACCGCCTCGACCACGTCTTCGGCGGCAGGATCGTGCTGAAGGACGAGATGCTCGAGCCGTGCAGCAAGCGCGCCATGCTGGTGCGGCTGATGCGCAACCTCAAGGGCATCTACGTCAAGACCGGCGACCACGAGCGCGCGCTGCGCACAGTGGAGCTGACCCTGCTGGTGGAGCCGCAGAGCCGGCCTGACCGCCGCGACCGTGGCCTGATCCTCGCCGCGATGGACTGCTACGGGCTCGCCGCCGACGCGCTCGAGCAGTACCTCGAACTGGCGCCATACGCCTCGGAAGCCGCCACCCTGGCCGAGAAGGTGCAGGAACTGCGCCTCAAGGCCGCTCGCACCCATTGAAGGAGGACCCGCATGGGCACCGCTACCGCGCCGGGCACGATCGCCGGAATCGAAGAGCTGCTGGGCAAGGACGCCCGTCCGCTCCTCGACCACAAGTGCAAGGGCATTCCCGCGTCGATGCTGCACCTCCCCGGCCCTGACAGCGTCGACCGGCTGTTCGCTCCGTCCGACCGGCCGATCCGCGTGCTCAACAACCTGCAGCGGCTGCTCGACCACGGCCGCCTTGGCGGCACCGGCTACGTCTCGATCCTGCCGGTCGACCAGGGCATCGAGCACTCGGCCGGCGCGTCGTTCGCGAAGAACCCGCTGTACTTCGATTCCGAGAACATCGTCAAGCTCGCGATCGCCGGCGACTGCAACGCCGTCGCCTCGACGCTCGGGGTGCTGGGCTCGGTGGCGCGGCGCTACGCGCACAAGATCCCGATGCTGATGAAGTTCAACCACAACGAGTTCCTGAGCTACCCGAACCGCTTCGACCAGGTCGCGTTCGCGCGCGTCAAGCAGGCGGCCGACATGGGTGCCGCCGCGGTCGGCGCGACCATCTATTTCGGTTCGGAGGAATCGACCCGCCAGATCGTCGAAGTGGGCGAAGCCTTTCAGGCGGCGCACGAGCACGGCCTGGCGACGGTGCTCTGGTGCTACCTGCGCAACAGCGCCTTCAAGACGCCCGAGGCCGACTACCACACCGCCGCCGACCTCACCGGCCAGGCGAACCACCTCGGCGTCACGCTCGAGGCCGACATCATCAAGCAGAAGCTGCCCGACACCAACGGCGGCTACAACGCGCTCAAGTTCGGCAAGACCGACAAGCGCGTCTACTCCGAGCTCACCACCGACAGCCCCATCGACCTCACCCGCTACCAGGTCGCCAACTGCTACATGGGCCGGGCCGGCCTCATCAACTCGGGCGGCGCCTCCGGCGAGAACGACTTCGTCGACGCGGTCAGGACCGCGGTCATCAACAAGCGCGCCGGCGGCATGGGGCTGATCTCCGGCCGCAAGGCGTTCCAGCGTCCGATGGCGGACGGCGTGAAGCTGCTGAATTCGATCCAGGACGTCTACCTCTGCAAAGAGGTGACGGTCGCCTAGCCGTTCGACCAGTCGGGGTCGTCGCGGCCGTCGGCCTTGGGCACGCCGCCGGGGCCGCGCTCGGCGAGCAGCAGTCGGCGCAGCGTGCGCAGGTCGTTCAGCAAGCGGTGGCTCGCCGCGAGGTGGTCCTTCAGCTTGTCGAGCTTGAAGGCCACGAGCTGCAGCGCTTCCTGCAGCCGCTTGTCCTTCGCTTCCGTGGCTTGCGCCACGTCCGCGGCGATCTCGGCGCGCGACTCTTCGATCGCCTCGAGCAGCAGCTTGGTGTACTCATGCGCGCTCTCGATGCTCGCGAACGGCGTCACGTCGTCCATCGCAGCTCCATGAAGCTCGCGGCCTCGTGCGGGCCGGCCGGCGTGGCGCCGGCGGCGACGCGCAGCACGGCGCGCATCCCCGCGCCGGCGGCGGCAGCCACTTCGGCGGTGGCGTCCGAGACGAACAGCACCGAGTCGTTGCGCACGTTCAGCACCTGCGCGATGCGCGCGTAGCTCCGGGCGTCGGTCTTCGGCCCGGTGGCGGTGTCGAACCAGGCGCCGATGAGCGGGGCCAGGTCGCCTTCGCTGGTGTGTCCGAAGTAGAGCTTCTGCGCGAGCACGCTGCCCGAAGAATAGATCGCGAGGCCGATGCCGTCCTCGTGCCAGCGTCGCAGCGCCGGCGCGACGTCGTCGAACAGCGGCGCCTCGAGCGCGCCCGAGGCGTAGCCGTCCTCCCAGACGCGGCCCTGCAGGTCCTTGAGCGGCGTCGCCTTGCGGTCGCGGTCGATGAGCCAGCCGGCATAGGCGGCGGCGGCGCTCCGATCATCGCCGTTCCACGGCGGCGGCGGCAGGCCGGTGCCGGTTTCGGCTGCGTGCAGGCGCCGCAGCTCGGCCACGAGCGCCTCTACCTCGTCGTCGTCCGCGTGCGCCTGGAGGAACGCGGCCATGCGTTCGCGCGCATAGGGAAAGAGGACGTCGCGCACGAACGAGACGGGCCCGACCGTCCCTTCGATGTCGAGCAGCACGTGGGCCGGCCTGGTCAGAGCGCAGGCCCCGCTGCCGCGCCCAGGTACGCGGGACCGAGGCACACCGGCTCATGTCCCTGCTCGGCGCCGCTGTCGGTGTAGTGCGGCGTCCAGCCCGTGGGGTCCTGGAAGAGGCGAATGGCGCGGATGCGCTTGTCGGCGCACAGGTCGAACCAGTGCCAGGTGCCGCGCGGCACGCGCAGCAGGTCGCCCGGCCCGACCTCGATGGCGAGCACCGGGCCCTGCCGCGAGTGGATGTGAAACAGGCCGCGCCCGGCGACGATGAAGCGCACCTCGTCCTCGTCATGCCAGTGCTCGCGGTTGAAGCGCGCCAGCATGGCGTCGATGCCGGGGGTGGCGGCGGTGACGTCGATGACGTCGGCGGTGACGTACCCGCCCTCGCGCTTGAGCCGCTCGATCTCGGGGGCGTAGGCCTCGAGCACCGCCTCGGCGGTGGCATCGTCCGCGAGCGGCCGCGACGCCGCCCAGCGCTCGAACACGATGCCTTCCGCGGACAGCCGTGCCGCGACCGGGCCGTCTTCCTCCAGCCGGATGTTTTCTTCGGGTATGCGTAGCGTGGCCATGGGGAACTCCTGCGATCAGTATGACAGTTCTCGGAGCCTGACCTCGAGCAGGTACTCGAGGGCGTCCAGGTGGCGAGCCGCCTCGGGCACGTCCTTGCCGAAGCCATAGAGGCCATGGCGCCGGATGAGGAAGCCGGGTGCGCCCGCCGCGCGCACCCGCGCCACGGCCGCGGCGGCGTCGCCCGGCCAGTCCTGCGAGTTCGCGACGATCGGCACGCTCACGCGCGCGGCATGGGTGCCGATGCCGGCGAAGGCCTTCGCCATCTCGTACCCCTCGAAAACCAGCTCACCGTCGGCGGCGAAGCGCTCGGAAAGCGCAGCCGCAGCGACGGAATGCGTATGGCCGACGGCGCCGGCGCCCACGCCTGTCACGAGTGCCAGGTGGATCCGGGTCTCCGCGGAGGGGACGATACCGCTGCCGCCGATGCCCGCGCCCTGGTCATCGACCACCACGAAGTCCGCTGCCGTCAAGGCGCCCTTGTCGGCGCCGCTGCGGGTCACGACGAGTTGCAGCGGGTCGCGGCCGACGACAGCGCTGAAGTTGCCGCTGGTCGCACGGTTCAGTCCCTGCGCGGCGCACCGCCGCGCCCACTCGATGAGCGCCGCGATTTCGCCACCAGCCTGCGGCGGCATCATCGGGCGGAGAGCACCTGAAGCGAACGGCCAACGCGGGTGAACGCCGCGACCGCCGCCTCGATGTGCTCGACCGTGTGCCCCGCCGAGATCTGCACACGGATCCGCGCGCGGCCCTTCGGCACCACCGGAAAGAAGAAGCCCTTCACGTAGACACCCTCGTCGAGCAGGGCGCGCGCGAACTTCTGCGCGAGCGGTGCGTCATCGGGAGCGAACCTGGAGAACATGATGGGCACGATCGGGTGGACGCCGGGGCGAATGTCGAAGCCGGCCGCCGTCATGCGCTCGCGGAAGAGGCGCGTGTTCGACTCGAGCCGGTCGCGCAGCTCCGTGGTGCCCGACAGCAGCGCCAGAGCCGCGCGGGTCGCGCCGGCAACCACCGGCGGCAGCGAGTTGGAGAAGAGGTAAGGGCGGCTGCGCTGCCGCAGCATCTCGATCACTTCCCTGCGGCCCGCGGTGCAGCCGCCGGCGGCGCCGCCGAGCGCCTTGCCGAAGGTGGTGGTGATGATGTCGACGCGGCCCGCAACCCCGCAGTGCTCGGGCGTGCCGCGGCCGGTCTTGCCCATGAAACCGGTGGCATGGGAGTCGTCCACCATCACCATCGCCTTGTACTTGTCGGCGAGGTCGCAGATCTCGGCGAGCGGCGCCACGTGTCCGTCCATCGAGAAGACGCCGTCAGTGACGATCAGGCGAAAGCGCTGCGCCTGCGCCTCCTGCAATTTCTTCTCGAGATCCGCCATGTCGGCGTTCTCGTAGACGTAGCGCTTCGCCTTGCACAACCGCACGCCGTCGATGATCGAGGCGTGATTGAGCTTGTCGGTGAGGATCGCATCGGCGTCGCCGAGCAACGGTTCGAAGACGCCGCCGTTCGCGTCGAAGCAGGCCACGTAGAGGATGGCGTCGTCCATGCCGAGAAACGCCGCGGCACTCGCCTCGAGGTCCTTGTGCAGCTGCTGCGTGCCGCAGATGAAGCGCACGCTGGAAAGGCCGTAACCCCATTCGTCGAGCGTCTGGTGCGCGGCTTGCAGCAGCTGCGGGTGCGAGGACAGCCCGAGATAGTTGTTGGCGCAGAAGTTGAGCACCTCCTGCTCGCGGCCGGCGACGCGGATCTTCGGCCCCTGCGGCCCGAGGATCGGCCACTCCTCCTTGTACAGTCCCTGGGCCTTGACCTGTTCGATCTCGCCCGCCAGGTGTCGCGCAAAGTCGCTGTCCATCGCGGAATTCTACGGCGGGCGCTTACCCCTTGCTTACCGAGGGAAGGCTCGCTATGCTTCTCACGGTAACCGATATGAGCAAACCGAGCGACCTCGTCCAGGGCACCCTCGACCTGCTGCTGCTGAAGATCCTGGCGCTCGAGCCCCTGCACGGCTGGGCCATCAGCCTGCGCCTGCGCTCGATCTCGAACGACGTGCTGCAGGTGAGCGAAGGCTCCCTCTACCCTGCCCTGCACAAGCTGGAGCAGGAAGGCTGGATCGCGGCCGAGTGGAAACAGACCGAGAACAACCGCCGCGCCAAGTTCTATTCGCTCACGCGCGCGGGCCGCAAGCAGCTCGACACCGAGGCCGCCAACTGGCAGCGCCTCTCGAGCGCCATCTCGCAGGTGGTGCGGCTGTCGGAGACCTAGCCGTTCACCGGTAACCCGCCGCCTGCAGCTCGAAGAGCTCGGAATAGCGGCGGCCGGCGGCCAGCAGCTCTTCGTGGGTGCCGACCTCCTCGATCTCGCCTTCGTGCAGCACCAGGATGCGGTCGGCCATGCGCACCGTCGAGAAGCGGTGCGAGATGAGCACCGCGGTCTTGGCTTCGCTCAGGTCCTTGAAGCGCTGGAACACTTCGTATTCCGAGCGCGCGTCGAGCGCCGCGGTGGGCTCGTCGAGTATCAGGAGCTGCGCGTCGCGCATGTAGGCGCGGGCTATGGCGACCTTCTGCCATTCGCCGCCCGAAAGGTCGACGCCCTTGCGGAAGCGCTTGCCGATGACCTGCTGGTAGCGGTCCGGCAGCTTCTCGATCACCTCGTTGGCCAGGCTGCGCGCGGCGGCTTCCCGGATGCGCGACTGGTCGTCGCGCGCCTCGATGCGGCCGACGGCGATGTTCTCGCCGGCCGTCATGTGATAGCGCACGAAGTCCTGGAAGATGACGCCGACGTTGGCGCGCAGGTCGTCGAGGCTGTACTCGCGCAGGTCGTGGCCGTCCAGCAGGATGCGCCCCTCATCGGGATCGTAGAGCCGCGCCAGCAGCTTCACGAGCGTCGTCTTGCCGGCGCCGTTCTCGCCCACCAGCGCCAGCACCTCGCCGGCGCGCAGCGAGAAGCTCAGGTTGCGGTTGGCCCAGCGCTCGGCGCCGGGATAGCGAAAGCCGACGTTTTCAAAGACGACGCCTTCGCGCATCGGCCGCGGGAACGGCCGCGGCTTGTCGGGCGAGCGGATTTCCGGCTTGATCTCGAAGAACGAGAACAGGTCGTCGAGATAGAGCGACTGGCCCGCGACCGAGGAAAACCCGCCGAGGAACGCCTCGAGCAGCTGGCGCAGGCGGCGGAACGAGCCGGCGAGAAACGTCAGGTCGCCGATGGTGAAGGCGCCGCCGATGGTGCGCAGGGCGATGTAGACGTACGCGGCGTAGTAGCCCGCGGTGCCGATGGTCGTGAGGATCGCACCCCAGAAGGCGCGCTGTTGCGCGAGCTTGCGGTTGGCGGCGTAGAAGCGTGTCGCCAGTTCCCAGTAGCGCGCGATCAGGAACGACGACAGGCCGAAGATCTTCACTTCCTTCGCGGTCTCGACGCTGGCGCCCGCCTGGCGCAGGTAGTCGAGCTCGCGGCGCTCCGGCGTCCACAGGAACGCGAGCGAGTAACTGCGGGCGTTGAAGTGCGCCTCGCCGATGAACGCGGGCACCAGCGCCAGCGCCATCAGGCCGATGAGCCACGGCGCGTAGATCGCCATCGACGCCGCGAACGTGAGGATGGTGACGAAGTCCTGAGCGTAGCCGAACACCTGGCCGAGGAGCGCCGTGCGTCCCGAGGTCTGGCGGCGCGCGCGCTCGAGTCGGTCCTGGGTGTCGCTGTCCTCGAAGTCCTCGAGGTCGAGCGTGGCGGCGTGCTCCATGAGGCGGATGCTCATGCTGTTGCTGACGCGCTCGGAGAGCAGCGCATCCATGAGACCGACGGTGCGCCCGAAGACGTCGGACGCGATCGCCAGCCCGAACTCGGCGCCGAGCAGCCACCACAGGTGCCGCGGCACCGCGGCCGAGCCGCCGGCGGTGAGCAGGTGCGCGACCTCGTCGATAATGAGCTTGCCGACGTAGAGGGTTGCGACCGGCAGGAAGGCGCGAATGAGGCGCAGGAACAGGACGCCGGCCGTGAGCGACGGGCTGGTCCGCCAGACGAGCAGCAGGAAGGCCGGCAGGTTGCGCATGGCGCCGAGGCGCTCGCGCAGGGTCTTGGGCGGCGTCAGTCCGTCACGCCGGGCCGAGCCTTCCTGGAAGCCTGGCCGGATACGATCGCCACGAGCCACGCCGCGATCTTAACGGAGACAGCGATGACCATTCTGCCGAAGGCACCCCTTGCTCTGATGGCCGCCGTGCTGTTCGCCGCATCGGCAGCCGCTGCCGCGGAACGCCAGGTGGCGGTGACCTTCGACGACCTGCCGGGTCCCGCGGCAGGACTCGTCTCACCAGATGCGGCATTCGTCTGCGACAACACGCGCAAGCTGCTCGCCGCCTTCAAGGCGCACGGCGTGCCGGTCGTCGGCTTCGTCAACGAGAACAAGCTGAACCGCCCGGGCGAGACGGCTGAGGACGCGGCGCTGCGCCTCGCGACGCTCGACCTGTGGCTCGACGCCGGCCTCGAGCTCGGCAACCACTCCTTCTCGCACCGCAGCCTCAACCGCACCCCTCTCGAGGAGTTCGAGGCCGACGTGGTGCGCGGCGAGACCGCCACCAAAGAGTTGCTCGCTCGCCGCGGCAAGACGCTGCGCTACTTCCGCCATCCGTTCCTGCAGGTGGGGCTCGACCTCGACAAGCGGCGCGCCTTCGAGGCGTTCCTGAAGGTGCGCGGCTACACCATCGCTCCCGTGACCATGGACAACGACGAGTACATGTACGCGTTCGTCTACGCCGACGCGCTGCGGCGCAAGGACGCGGCGCTTGCGGGAAAGGTCGCCGCCGATTACCTGCGCTACATGGACGAGACGTTTGCCTACGCGGAGGCACTGGCGCAAAGTGTCGTTGGCCGCGACATCTGCCACACCCTGCTGCTGCACGCGAACACGCTGAACGCCGACCACTTCGGTGCGCTCGCCGATGTGCTCCAGAAGCGCGGCTACAAGTTCATCACCCTCGAGGAGGCGCTGAAGGACGGCGCCTATGCCCTGCCGGACGCGTACGTCGGCGGCTGGGGCGTCTCCTGGCTGACCCACTGGGAGCTGAGCGCCGGCCGGAAGCGCACGCCCGCGCCCGATCCGCCGCAGTGGCTCCTCAAGGCCTACGAATCGCTTAGCATTTCGCAATGAGCGATCCTCTCAGGCGGCGTGTCGTGGTGGGCCTCACCGGCGCCACCGGAGCCGTCTACGGCGTGCGGATCCTCGAGTCGCTGCGCGCCATGGACTCGGTCGAGACCCATCTCGTCCTCAGCATGCCGGCGAAGCGCACGCTGGTGGAGGAAACCGACTACACCGTTCGCGACGTCGAGGAGCTGGCGGATGTCGTCTACGACAACCGCGACATCGGCGCCGCCATCGCCAGCGGTTCGCTGCGGACCGCGGGCATGGTCATAGCACCGTGCAGCATCAAGACGGCATCGTGCCTTGCCACCGGCATCACCGACAACCTCATCACCCGGGCCGGCGACGTGGCGCTCAAGGAGCGCCGGCCGCTGGTGGTGCTGGTGCGCGAGTCGCCGCTGCACCTCGGCCACCTGCGCCAGCTCGCGGCGCTCGCCGAGATCGGCGCCGTCATCCTGCCGCCCATGCCCGCCTTCTACCCGCGCCCGAAGTCGGTGGACGACCTCGTCAACCACACCGTGGGCCGCGCCCTCGACCACCTCGGCCTCGACCACGATCTCGTCCCCGAGTGGTCCGGCACCGGCCGGTTCCCGAAATAGTCATCGACGGATTGGCGGTCGTTCGCATCCAATCCGTCGATTCCTTTCTTGTCTTTCCCCAGGCGCTTGCGTCCGCCATCGACGGATTGGCTTTCCGTCTCCGTCCAATCCGTCGATTTCCTTTCCTTTCGTTCCCCAGGCGCTTGCGTCAATGTCCGTTCGTTGTCCGTCCCCCCAGGCGCTTGCGTCAGCGTCCGCTGCCACAGTGGCGTGCAACTCAATTGCTGCCCCGCAAGTAGCGCGGACTAAAGCCACGGGGTTTTACTCGGCGGGTTCTTCGGGCCAGCGGCA
Source organism: uncultured Acidobacteriota bacterium (assembly GCA_963720545.1). Lineage (GTDB taxonomy): Bacteria > Acidobacteriota > Vicinamibacteria > Fen-336 > Fen-336 > MFD01916-c6. The sequence continues at coordinate 997,793 of OY970399.1, forward strand.
ATCGCAAGGAGCCTCGGAACTTCGGGCTGACGCAAGCGCCTGGGAAACGGAAGAACGGAAATCGACGGATTGGACATGAACGACCGCCAATCCGTCGATGACGTCAGGCTACCTCGGCGTGCGGCAACGCCGGGGTATCGCGGTCGTCGGGGGCCAGCTGCCAGAAGATGAGCGCGGACGCGGCGGTGATCAGGCCGACGCTCAGGAAACTCCACTGGAAGGACGGCAGAGCGGCGAGGCCGGCCTCATGGCCGGTGCCGGTGAAGATCGCGAGCAGCAAGCTCGAGCAGGCGACGCCGAGGCTCATGGAGAGGGTCATCACCATCGACAGCAGGCTGTTGCCAGCACTTGCGTGCTGGGTGTCGAGGTCCTTGAGGGTCACGGTGTTCATGGCCGTGAACTGCAGCGAGTTGAAGGCGCCGAACAGCGAGAACTGGGCGATCCGGAGCCACTCCGCCTGGCCCGGTGAGATGAAGACGAAGCTCGCCATCGACAGGCCGACGAGCACCGTGTTGCCCACCAGCACCTTGCGGTAGCCGAGCCGGGTGACGAGCGGCACCGCCAGCTGGCGCGCCAGCAGGCCGGCGATCGCCACGGGAATCATCGCCATTCCCGATTGCAGCGCGTCGTAGCCGAGGCTCACCTGCAGCACCAGCGGGATGAGGAACGGCATGCCGCCGGTGCCGAGCCGCGAGAACAGGTTGCCGAGGATGCCGACGCGGAAGGTGTGGTTCGCGAACAAGCCCGGCGGGAACAGCGGATGCGGCACGCGCGTCGCGTGCAGCCAGTAGGCGACGAAGGTGGCCATGCCGAAGATGAACATCACCAGGATGGTGGCGCGGCGCAGGCTCAGTTCGGCAAGGCCGTCGAGCGCCAGCGACACCGCCATCATGGTGAACGCGAGCATCAGGTAGCCGATCGCATCGAAGCGCGCCACCTTCAGCCGCGAGTCTTCCATGTACAGGAACGTCGCCGCGATGGCCGCCAGGCCCACCGGGATGTTGATGAGGAAGATCCAGTGCCATGACGCCACCGCCACCAGCCATCCGCCGAGCGGCGGGCCGACCAGCGGGCCGATGAGGCCCGGGATCGTCACGATCGTCATGGCGCGCAGGAACTCGCTGCGCGGCACCACGCGTATCAGCGCCAGCCGGCCCACCGGCATGAGCATCGCGCCGCCGATGCCCTGCAGCGCGCGCGACGCGACCAGCGCGCCGAGGGTCGTGGAACGGGCGCAAAGGAACGAACCGGTGGTGAACACTATGATCGCGCCGAGGAACGCCTTGCGGGTGCCGAAACGGTCGGCGATCCAGCCCGAGGCGGGAATGACCATCGCCATCGCCAGGCCATAGGCGATGACCACCGCCTGCATGCGCAGCGGGCTCTCGCCCAGGTTGGCCGCGATCGCCGGCAGGGCGGTGTTGACGATGGTCGAGTCCAGCATCTGCATGAACGCGGCCACGGCCACGAGGCCCATCAAGGAGCGGTGTTTCACGTCAGGTCACTTCATCCAGGTCCGGCGGTTCGCGTAGTACTCCGGCTTGCGCCCGCCATGCGCCTGCTTGTAGGCGAGGTAACGGCGGCGCAGCGCGTGGTAACGGGAGTTGGACATGCCGATCTTCTGGTGCGGATGGTAGATGAGCCACTGCTCCACCTTCCAGCGATTGTCGAGCGACAGGCGCCAGTCGTAACCGCCGAGGTCGCGCAGGTCGGCGAGACCGAACCCGACCACCCGGCCGGTCTCGTCCACGTACGTGTCCATGTAGCTCCTCGCGAGCGCCTTGACCGTGGCGAACAGCGGCCGGCGGCCGGTGAGCCCGGGATCGCGCGAGCGTGCCACGGCACCCCACTTGCCGCGCTCGCGGAAGACGTAGATGACGTGGTCGAGCCGGTCCTGCGACTGGAAGCTGACGAGCAGCGGCGGGTGGCCGTGCTGTTCCAGGATGGTGGCCGCGCTGAGCGCCGCTTCGAGGCAGTGAGCGGCGCCGTGGCGCACCACCTGGCGGAAGGCGCGCTGCGTCTCGCCACGCCTTTCCCAGTTGTACGGCAGCGCCGTGAGCCAGCGCTGCACCGCCCGCGGCGTGCGCAGCGCAGCGATGAGGCGGCGCTCCCGCGCTGTGAACGGCTTCAACGCCGCGGCAGCGGCGGTGTCTCGGATCCCTTCTGGCTGATCACTGTCATGGCCGCGGAGATCATCGAGGTGATGTCGGTGAGGTTGGCGGGGACGATGAGCGTGTTGCCGGCCTTCGCGAGGTTGCCGAAGCGCTCGATGTACTGCTCGGCGACGCGCAGCTGCACCGCCTCGAAGCCGCCCGGCTGGCCGATCGCGGCCGCCACCAGGCGGATGCCCTCGGCGGTCGCCTTCGCCACCGCCTCGATCGCGTTGGCCTCGCCGTCGGCCTCGTTGATCTGCTGCTGGCGCTTGGCTTCGGACGCCTTGATCACCTGCTGCTTCTGGCCCTCGGCGGTGTTGATGGCGGCGTCGCGCTCGCCTTCCGAGCTGAGGATGAGCGCGCGCTTCTCGCGCTCGGCGCGCATCTGCTTTTCCATCGCGGCGATGATGTCCTGCGGCGGCGTGATGTTCTTGATCTCGTAGCGCAGCACCTTCACGCCCCATGCTTCCGAGGCCTTGTCCACCTCGGTGACCACCTGGGTGTTGATGTGGGTACGCTCCTCGAAGGTGCGGTCGAGGTCGATCTTGCCGATCTCGCTGCGCAGCGTCGTCTGCGCCAGCTGGATGATGGCGAAGTTGTAGTTCGAGATGCCGTAGGAGGCGCGCTCGGCGTCCATGATCTTGAGGTACAGGATGCCGTCGATGTGCACCGTGACGTTGTCGCGGGTGATGCAGACCTGCTCGGGAATGTCGATCGCCTGTTCCTTCAGCACGTGGCGGTAGCGCACCACGTCCATGAATGGCACCAGGATGTGCAGGCCGGCGTCGAGCACGCCCGCGAAGCGGCCGAGCCGCTCCACCACGTAGGCATGCTGCTGCGGCACGACCACCACGGTGCGGAAGAAGGCCCAGAAGACGAACAGCGCCAGGATGATGGCTACGACCACGAAACCCTCGAACATGTCGTCTCCTCGCTCGCCGATGTCACTCGCTGCGCACCCACAACGTCAGCCCCTCGCGCCGCACCACGCGCGTGCGCTGGCCGCGCGGCAGGGTCGCGCCGTCGCAGCGGGCCGTCCAGCTGGCGCCGCGCAGCTCCACCTTGCCCACTTCGCCGGCGCGGATCTCCTCGGTGACGATCGCCGACTCCTCCTCGATTGCATCGACCGCACCCGGCCGGCCGCCGCTGTTGAAGCGCGCCTGCAGGGGCTTGCGGAGGAAGGCGAGCGACAGGATGCTGAAGACGGAGAAGAGCAGCCACTGGACCCAGGTGGGGCCCGCGGCGCCGACCAGGGCCAGCATGCCGACGATCAGCGCGCCGATGCCGAAGAAGAGAGCCATCAGGCCGCCGGGGGCCGCCAGTTCCAACCCGAGCAGGACCAAGCCGAGCACGAGCCAGTACCACCAGACCATGCGGGGGAGGCTAGTGCCCTTCGGCAGCCATTTCAAATCGTCAGGCCGCCGCGGATGGTACATTCTTGAACAGTTTCAGTACGTTCGGCTAGACTGCCGCCGCTGCCCTCTACAACGACGCGAGGTCGCGCCCAGGTGCCTGACGATCGTTCGTCGCTGCCACTTTCCCACCGCCGGGTCGTCGTCGTCGATGACGACGTCATCGTGCAACGCGTCGTCAGCCAGGCCCTGATCCACAGCGGGGCCGATGTCGAGTCCTGCGACGACGGCGCGGCGGCGCTCGCCGCCATCACCCGCCAGGTGCCCGACCTCGTGATCCTCGACATCAGCATGCCGGTGATGGGCGGCCTGGAACTGCTCGAGAAGCTGCGCGCCCGCGCCGAGACCGCCGACCTGCCGGTGGTCATCCACACCGGCTGCGCCGAGCACGAGTATCTCGAGGAGGCGCGCACCCTGCGCGCGGCTGCGGTCCTCAACAAGCCGACCCGGCCCAGCGAGGTCGTTAACACCGCGCGGCAGGTGCTGGAAGGCGCCCGCCCGCTGCTGCAAAGCGCCCGCTAGACTCGCTTCTCATGCCGCTGTCGCGCCCGCGAGCTGCTCTCTTTGCAGCTGCCGTCGTCGCTGTTGTCCTGGCTGCCGCCTATGCCTGGCGCAGTGGCGCGCTGGCACGCCTCGGCAGTGGCGGACGCCCGCGGAACCTGCTGCTCGTCACCATCGACACGCTGCGCGCCGACCGCCTCGGCAGCTACGGCTATGCGGCGGCGCAGACGCCGAACCTCGATGCCCTCGCCCGCCGCGGCCTGCGCTTCACGCAGGCGACGACGGTGGTGCCGCTGACCCTGCCGGCGCATTCGTCGCTCCTCACCGGCACCTTCCCCGCCTGGCACGGCGTGCGCGACAACGGCGGCTTCTACCTGGGCGACGACCAGCTGACGCTCGCCGAGGTGCTGAAGGACAAGGGCTTCCGCACCGGCGGCTTCGTCTCGGCGTTCGTCCTCGACCGCCGCTGGGGCATCGCGCAGGGGTTCGAGCGGTTCTTCGACGACTTCGACCTCGAGAAGTTCAGCAAGGCCCCGAGCATGGACTTCATCCAGCGCCCCGGAAGCGAGACGGTCGAGCAGGCGATGGCCTGGCTCGGTGAGGACCGGGCCCGGCCTTTTTTCGCCTGGGTGCACCTCTACGACCCGCACGCGCCCTACGAAGCTCCCGAACCGTACCGGTCGCGCTTTCCCGCGACGCTCCAGGGCGCCTACGACGCCGAGATCGCCTCGGCCGACGCAGACGTCGGCCACCTGCTCGACGGCCTGGCGCGCCAGGGGCGGCTCGAGGACACGCTGGTGGTGGTGCTCGCCGACCACGGCGAGATGCTCGGCGAGCATGGCGAGCAGCAGCACGGCTTCTTCATCTACGACGGCGCGGTGCGCATCCCGCTGCTGATGGCGGGTCCCGGTCTCGCGCCGCGCACGATCTCCGACCAGGTGCGCATCGTCGACGTCATGCCGACGGCGCTCGAGCTGCTCGGCGTCGCGCGGCCCGCCGCGGTCCAGGGGACGAGCCTGCTGCCGCTCACCCACGGGCAGCGGCTTGGCCTGGTGGCGCACTCGGAAACCTGGTATCCGCGCTATCACTACGGCTGGAGCGAGCTGCGCTCGGTGCAGGACGGGCGCTTCAAGCTCATCGAGGCGCCGCGTCCCGAGCTCTACGATCTCGACTCGGACCGTAGCGAAGGCACCGACCTGGCGGGCGGCGATGCGGCGCGGGCGCAGTCGATGCGCGCCGCGCTCGCCGCCTTCGAAAGCCGCACCACGCGCGCCGGTGCAGCCAAGGGTCCGGCGCCGGTCGATGCCGAGACCGAGGAGAAACTGGCGGCGCTCGGCTACGTCGGCAGCGTCAGCGGCAGCCACATGAAGGACGTCGCCGGCGTGGTGCGCGGCGATCCCAAGGACAAGATCGGGCTTTACAACCTGCTGAAGAAGGCGGGGAGCGCCTCGGGCGGCGACAACCAGGACGAAGCGATAGCGCTGGTGCGCAGCGCGCTGCGCCAGGATCCCACGATCGTCGAGGGCTACATGCTGCTCGGCAACTTCCTCAGCAAGGCGAAGCGGCTCGACGATGCGGTGGCCGCCTACAAGCAGGCGCTGGCGCTCGACCCGGAACACCAGAACGCGCTCTTCAGCCTGGCGGTCGCCTACAAGGACGGGAACCGGCTCGAGGACGCCCGCCTCGGCTTCGAGCGGGCGCGCGCGCTCGACCCGCGGAACGGCAAGGTGCTGTTCCAGCTCGCCGACCTCGCGCTGCGGCAGAAACGGCCGCAGGACGCCGAAGCCATCATTCGCGACGCGCTCGCGCGCAAGGTGGACGAGCACCGCTTCCTGCAGAAGCTCGGCGAGAGCTACATCGAGTCGAAGCGTTACGCGGAAGCGGAGAAGGCACTGAAGGAAGCGCTCGCGAAAAAGGCCGACCTGCCCGCGGCGCAGTTCGACCTCGGCCTCGTTTACGAAGACACCGGCCGCCCCGAGATGGCGATCGTCGCCTATCGCGCCGAACTGGCGCGCGCGCCAACCGCGCACCGCGCGGCCTTCAATCTGGCCAAGCTTCTGGCGCGCAAGGGCGAACTGGCCGAGGCCACCTCCCTCTTTCGCAAGGTCGTCGAGGTCGATCCCAACTTCGGCACCGGGCGCCTGTACCTCGCCAAGGCGCTGCTCGACGCGAACGACCTGCCAGGCGCCGAAGACGAAGCGAAGAAGGGGCTCGCGCAAAACCCCGACCCGCAGATGGCGCCCCTCGGCCACTACGTCCTGGCTGACGTCTACTCGCGCCTGGGGCGCGAGCAGGAGGCGCGGCGCGAGGCGGCCTTGGCGAAGCGGCTGGAGCGGCCGGTCGACTAGCGACTAGAAGCGGATCTTCGCGCCCAGCATGAAGCGGCGCGGAAACACCGGCGACGAGAACTGGTTGAAGAGCGGCGAATCGACCAGGCTGCTCAGCACCGTCTCCGGGGCGTCTTCGTTCAGCAGGTTCAAGGCGTCGACGAACACGCCGAATTTCGCTTCCTTGCCGAGCTTGAAGTCTTTCTGCAGCCGCATGTCGAGCTGCGTGACGTCGGCGATGCGCGGCGTCGTGCCGCGCTCCTGCAGCAGGAGGGTCGTGCCCTCTGGGATGTTCGTGATCTCGGGGAGGACCGACGTGCGCCGCACGGACCACGCGCCGTTGCGAAACGCCATGTTGGCCGAGACCAGCACGTCCCACGGCAGCTTGTAGAGCAGTTGCGCCTTGGCCGACCAGGTGACGTCGAGCGGCAGGCGCCCGCCAGTGTTGATGAGGTCGTTGGGGTTCTTGCCGAAGTCGCGGAATTGCAGCCCGCCGCGCTGGGCGATGCCGACGCCCGAGACGCTGTCGGTCACGCGGCCAGTGCCGCGCAGCCAGGTCACCGAGGCGTTCGCCTGCCAGTTGCCCGACATGCGCTTGATGAACGAGACGCTCACGGCGTTGACGGTGCTGCCGATCGTGGGGCCGTTCACGATCTGGAACTGCCGGTCGGCCGGGTCGCTCGTCAGCCGGAAGATGTCGAAGGTGTTGCCGGTGCCCTCGTCGGTGAACGGGATGCGCTCGTAGGTGCCGGTGGTGTCCGTCCAGCTCGCATAGTCCTTGGCGCGCTTGTGGCTGTAACTGACGGTCATCCCCAGGGATTCCATCAGCTCGCGTTCGAAACTCACGGTGAACTGGTCGGTGCGCGGCGAGCGGTAGTTGGGATCGACGCTGAGGTTGGTGTTGCCTTCCAGGAACGTCAGCTCGGTGAACTCGCCGGTGTCGAAATCGTAGCCGGTACCGGCGAACGTCGGCTTGATGCTGGCCCCCACGACGTTCGCATACTCGCCAGTCGCCACCGCGCGGTGGTAGCGGCCGTAGAAGCCCTTCAAGACTGTCTTGCCGTCGCCGCGTGAGCTTCAGGTTGAAGCCGACCCGCGGCGACCAGCTCTTCCAGGTGAAGAAGTCCTGCTCGGGGAAGGTGTTTCCGGTCGTGGCGCCGAACTCGTCGACTTCGTCCTGCGCCGCGGAGAACGCCTTGTTGTGGTCGTAGCGCACGCCGAAGTTGAGCGACAGGCGGTCGTTGACGCGCGCGGTGTCGTCGAAGAAGACGCCCAGCGTTCCTGGCATTGCCGCTGTAGCTGAACGGCTGGCGCTCGTAGCCGTAGCCGTAGCGCGTGCCGTTGTAGGTGTAAGTGAACACCAGGTCGTTGTAACCGTAGTTGCCCTTGGCCTGCGCATCCGAGTACTGCACGCCGAAGCGGAAGTCGTGGCCGGCGCCAAGGAAGTGGTCAGCCTGGTGCGAGATCTTGGCGGTGTAGGTCTGGCGCTTGGTCGGGTCGGTGTCGTACCAATAGTAGAAGCCGCCGCTCGTGAGCCCGGTGTCGAGGTCGTAGAAGCGGTCGAGGTCGCGCGGCTGGTTCGGGTCGGTGGGGCCGCCCTGGACGCGGCCGTAGAAGCCCGAGTAGCGCACGTCCAGCACTGTCTTGTCCGAGAGCACGCCGGTGTAGCCGATGCCCGGAGTCGGCGTCTTGCCGCGGCGCGTGAACGCCTCGCTCAACTGCTGGGTGACGCCGATACCGTAGTCGTCGTCGCGCTTGTCGAGGCTGAAGGTCGCGACCACCTTGTGGTTCGGGTTGATCTGCCAGTTGATCTTGCCGAGATAGCGGTCCGACTTGCGGCGCCGCTCCGAGAGCGGGTTCGACGTCTCGGTGCCGGCTTCGGCGAAGTAGTCGCGCTGGAAGCCGTAGGACGCGAAGAACCACAGCTTGTCCTTGATGATCGGCCCGCCGAGCTGCGCCGAAAAGTCGCGGTACTGGTCGCGGAAGAACGGGCAGCGCAACGTGGCGTCGCTGGGGCAGGCGTCGAACGGCGTGCCGTCGTTGAGACGCACGTTCTTCGTGTTGTCGGAGGTGAGGCCGTCCGACTGCAGGTAGAAGTTGACGTCGCCGTGGTATTCGTTCGTCCCCTGCCGCGTCACGATGTTGTAGACGGCGCCCGAGGCGTTGCCATACTCGGCCGGAGCGCCGAGCGACAGCACCTCGACTTCCTCGATGGCGTCGGTGCTCGGCTCGGCGAGCGCCTCGTTGAAGAAGGTCTCGGTGATGTCGACGCCGTCGAGCTGGAACGAGTTCTCGTCGTACGACGACCCGTAGGCCATGGTGCGCTGGGCGTTGAAGCCGTTGTCGCCCGCCTGCATCGACCCCGGCGCCGCCGCCACCAGATCGAAGAAACTGAGTCGCCGCAGCGGCGCGTTCTCCACCAGCGTGCGGTCGAAGTTGCTGCCGACTTCGTTCGAGGTGGTGTCGACGACCGGCGCGTCCGCGACGATCGTGACTTCCTCCTGGAGCGCCGACACCTCGAGGTTCGCGCTCTCCTCGACACCCTGCCCCAGGCCCACGCGCAGGCCGGTGCGAGTCATGGTCTTGAAGCCGCCGATCGTGAAGCTGATCTGGTACTGCCCCGGCGGCAGCCCGAGCACCCGGTAGAAGCCCAGCTCATTGGTGGTTGCGGTGCGCGCGCCGACGATGTTCTCGCCGCTGATGCTGACGGTGGCGCCGGGCAGGATGGCGCCGCTGGTGTCGCGCACGGTGCCGGAGACGCTGCCTGTCGTCCGCTGAGCGAGGAGCGCCATGGGACAGAGGCCGGTGAACACGGCGACCAGGAACGCGATCCGCTTCCGCATCTGGGGTGACTCCTTGGTGGCAGGTTTGTACACCTGCACGGAGGCCAATGCAAGGGAACGGGCGTGCGTCGGCCCCGCGTCTAGCGGCCGAATTCGTCGAGCGCCAGGCCGATGCGGCGCAAGCCCTCGCGAAACGTCCCGGGGTCGATGCCGAGGCCGACACGGAATCCGTCCGCGGCGCCGAAGAAGCGGCCCGGCACCACGCTCGTCTCGTGGCGTTCGCGCAGCAGCCGCGCGAAATCGTCCACCGAGCCGCCGCGCAAGCGCGGGAAGCGCACCGTGCCGGCACGCGGCGACGCATCCTGCAGGTCGCGGCGCAGCGCCACGAACGTGTCGAAGGCGGCGCGGTTCGGCTCCAGCAGGCCCTGCGCTCGCAGCCGCAGCTGGCCGAGCCGGTTGAGTGCCACGAGGCTCAGGCGCTCGGCCGGGTGCGCCGGTACGTTCACCATCACGTCGTGCATGCGGTGGGCGCGCAGCGCGATCTCGGGCGCCGCCAGGATGTAGCCGCAGCGCAGGCCGGACAGCCCGAAGGCCTTGGTCAGGCTCGAGGTGGCGATGAACGCCGGGCCGAGGCGAAAGGCGCTCGGCAGCGGGTCCGAATAAAGCGCCTCGAGATAGACCTCGTCCACCAGAACGCGCGCGCCGACCGAGGCTGCCAGCCGGCCCACCTCCGTGAGTACTGCGTCGTCGCTGCGCACGCTGGTCGGGTTGTGCAGGTTGGTCAGCGCCACGAGGCGGGTGCGCGGCGAGAGCGCGGCCCGCACCGCCGCCGGGTCGATGGCGTAGTGGTCGGCCGCGCGCCGCGCGAAGCGCTTCACCACCGCACCGAGGTGGTGCGCCATGTCCACGAGCAGCGGATAGGTCGGCTCCTCGATGACCACCTCGTCGCCCTTGCCGAGGCAGAGCGACATGACGATGAAGTTCGCGAGCGAGGTGCCGCCGGCCGCCACCAGGCACTCGGCCGGCACGTCGAGGCGGCGCGCCAGCTGCTGCTGCAACGGCGGCCATCCGTAGGCGCTCGGACCGGTCAGCTCGAGGTCGGCAAGCGTTGCGCCCAGCTCGGCGAGGCTGACCGGCGCCACGCCGCTGACCGCCAGGTTGAAGGTGGCGTCGGCGCGGGTCTTGGCCCACTCCATGTACTCCGATGCCGATTCGCGCAGCGCCGGCACCGTCATGCCTTTGGCCCGACGTCGCGGAGGATCGCCTGGAAGCGCTGGTCGTTCGCGAGGCCGCGCAGCAGCGTGTTGCGCTTCAGGGTCAGCGCGTCGATGTCGCGATCGTCCACCGCCTTGCGGATCAGCGCCAGCGCCTTGTCCCGGTCGCCGAGCGCCAGGTAGGAAGCGGCCAGCGTCAGCGACGGCACGAAGGGCGCCTGCGGCCCCTCGAGGCTCGTCATCAGCTTGCGGGCTTCGTCCATGCGCCCGAGCTCGGCGAGCAGCCGCACGCGTTCGACCTGCAGGCTCGACGCGTTGGCGCCGAAGCGGATCGCGTCTTCGTAGGCCGCGAGCGATTCGGGATAGCGCTTCATGTCCTCGTAGGTCCACGCCATCACCAGGTAGGCGCCGAAGAACGTCGGCTCGATGTCGAGCGCGCGGCGCGCCTGGCTGAGCGCTCGGTCGTGCTGGCCCGACATGTTGTAGAAGGTGGAAAGCGAGCTGTGCACCGCGAGGTTCAGCGGGTCGAGGTCGAGTGCCACGTTCAGCTCGGCGAGCGCCTCGGCGAACTTGCCGCGCACGCCGAGGTTGTAGGCGTTCCAGTGGTGCGGCCGCGGGTGCCGCGGGTTGAGCTCCAGGGCTCTTGCGAACTCGCGGTCGGCACCGGCGAAATCCCAGTCGTGATAGAGCAGCACGTACGCGAGCGCGCAGCGCGGCTCCATCAGGTTGGGGTCGAGTTCGATGGCGCGCAGCGCCGCGGTGCGCGCCACCGGCAGCGCCACGCGCACGGGGTCGACGCCGTACCAGGCCTGCAGCACGCGCACGTCCGCGATGCCGGCGTACGCGGGGGCGTAACCGGGATAGCGCCGCGCCGCCTCTTCGAACAGCTTGAGCGCGCGCGCCAGGTCGTCGCGGGTGCGGCGGTTCCAGAAGTAGCGCCCCTGCAGCACCAGCCGGTAGGCCTCGGGGTCGCCACCTTCGCCGCGCTCCGCCGACAGGTGCGCGGGAGCGCTCAGGACGAGGCGCAGGTTCTTCGAGATCTCACGGGCGATGTCGGCTTGCAGCCGTGCCAGGTCGCGCGCCTCGCGCTCCAGGTCGCCGCCCCAGAGGCGCACGCCGCTCTCCGCGTCCACCACCTCGGTGTGCGCCGCGTACGAAGCGCCGTGCCGGCTGATCCGGCCAAGTACCACGGCACGAACGGACAGCGTGCGGCCGATCTCGCGCGGGTCGGGGTTGAGTCCCTTGAAGCGGAACACGGTGCTGCGCGCCATGACCTTCAGCGTCGGGATCTCGGAGAGGTGCGCGATGACGTTGTCGGTGATCCCCTCGCTCAGATAGTCGGCGGCGCTGTCGCCGGTGTCGTTGGCGAACGGCATGACGGCGACCGACGAAATCGGCTCGGCAGCGGCGGCGGGCGCGCGCTCCCTCTGCTGCATCCGCAGCCCGGCGATGCTCAGACCCGTCAGTGCCACCGCCACGAAGCCCAGGCGGGCGAAGCGCGCCGGGGTCTTCTTCCAGCCGCCGCGCCGCTGCAGTCCGCGCAGCGCCTCGACCAGGTCTTTGGTGCGGGCAAAGCGGGCGTTCGGCTTCTTGCGCAGCAGCCGCGCGACGATGGCACCGAGGCTGCCGGGCACCAGCGTCCCGGGCAGCGGCGGCGGATCGGTCGTGTGGATCGCCATCAGCGTCTCGAACGGCGTGCGGCCGGCGAACGCGCGGCGCCCGGCCGCCATCTCATAGAGGATGGCGCCCAGCGAGAACTGGTCGGAGCGGAAGTCGACGGCTTCGCCCGAAGCCTGCTCGGGCGACATGTAGCCGACCGTGCCGAGCACGCCCTTGGTGCCGGCGCGGCGCGGATCGGGCCGCGAGTCGAGGCTGTGCTCGGCGGGGGCCGCACCGAGCTTGGCGATGCCGAAGTCGAGCACCTTCACCCGCCCGTCGGGCGTGATCATGATGTTCTCGGGCTTGAGGTCGCGGTGCACGATGCCGGCGGCATGCGCTTGCGCCAGGCCTTCGGCGATCGGCACCGCGAGGTCGAGGAGCTTGTCTTCGCTCAGCGAGCCCACCGACTCGAGGCGTTCGCGCAGGGTCAGGCCGGTGACGAACTCCATCGCGATGTAGGGCTGCGCGCCGTGCGCGCCGACGTCGTAGATGGTGACGATGTTCGGGTGGTTGAGCGACGACGCGGCGCGCGCCTCGCGCTCGAAGCGCCTAAGCCGCGCCGCGTCCTCCGCAAACTCCGGCGGCAGCAGCTTCAACGCCACGTCGCGGCCGAGGCGGGGGTCCTGCGCCTTGTACACGTGGCCCATGCCGCCCGCACCCTCGAGATGGTCGATCACGTACGGACCGACGTGATCGCCCGCCCCCAGCGTCTGCGTCTCGCCCGGCGGCGGTGGTGTCACTGCCTGCGCCGGCGTCTCGTCGAAGTCGTTCGCCTCCAGGAGCACCAGCACCTGCCGGCACAGCTCCTGATCCTCTCCGCATTCCTGGCGCAGGAAGGCGTGCCGATCCCCTGCCGCGAGACCCGCCGCGCGCGCCACCAGCCCGCGGGCGCGCGCCCAGCGCGCAGGCGTCATCGACACTTCGGCCGCCATTTCGAGGAGGGGTTCACGGTGTTGATGGTACCCGAACTCCGGGCAGCGGCCGGGGCCGCGAACGCGCGATACCCGTATTCCCGAGGAGTGGACTATGACGCAAGCGCCTGGGGAACGGACTAACGGAAATCGACGGATTGGAGGGGGACGGAGAGGCCAATCCGTCGATGGCCTTACTCGTTCTTGTAGACGGTGCCGCCCTTCATCACGAACTTCACCTTCTCGGTGAGCTTCACGTCCGCGAGGGGGTCGCCAGGAACCGCGACGATGTCGGCTTCCTTGCCGGCTTCGAGCGTGCCGACGAGCTTGTCGAGGCCGAGGAGCGTCGACGCTCCCTGGGTGGCCGCGCGCAGGGCGGCCGCGGGCGTCATGCCCGCTGCCACCATGAAGGCGAACTCCTGCGCGTTGACGCCGTGCGGGCTCACGCCCGAGTCGGTGCCGAAGGCGATCTTCACGCCCATCGCCACCGCCTTCCTGAGCACCGCCTCCTGCGAATCGGCAGCCGCCTTCGCCTTCGCGGCGATTTCCGGCGGCAGGTTGCGGGCGCGCCGCCCCGAGTATTCGGCGGCGAGGCAGGTCGGCACGTAGTACGTGCCCTTCTCCTTCATCATGCGCAGCGCCTCGTCGTCGAGGAACGAGCCGTGCTCGATCGAGTCGATGCCGGCGCGCACCGCCACCTTGGCCGCTTCCGCACCGTGCGAGTGCGCCGCCGCCTTCTTGCCGAGCTTGTGGGCTTCGTCGACGAGCGCGTTCATCTCGTCCTGGGTGAGCTGCGGGGTGTCCACCGCGTCGCCCAGCGACAGCACGCCGCCGCTCGCACAGGTCTTGATGACGTCGGCGCCGTACTTCACCTGGAAGCGCACCGCGTCGCGGAACTGGTCGGCGCCGGCGGCAATGCCGTCCTGGATGCCGCTCTCCTTGCCGAAGAACATGTACGGAAAGCCGCCGTTATCGCAGTGGCCGCCGCGCGAGCCGAGCGCGTGCACCGAAACCAGCAGGCGCGGGCCGGGCACGACGCCGGCGTTGATGCTGTTGCGCAGCGCGACGTCCACATAATCGGTCGAGCCAAGGTCGCGGGTGGTGGTGAAGCCGGCGAGCAGCAGGCGCTTCGCGTAGACGGTCGCGCGCACCGCCACCTCGGGCGCACCCATGCGCATGCCGTTGACGGTGTCCACATACCAGTTCTCGCCCATCTCACCGGAGACGTGGGTGTGGGAATCGATGAATCCCGGAACCAGGGTCGCATCGCCGAGATCGATGACCTTCGCACCGGCGGGCACGCTGCCGCCCGAGGAAACCGACTTGATCTTCGTGCCCTCGACCACGATGACGGCGTTCGGCGTGGCCTTGTCGCTCTTCGCGTCGAAGTAGCGCGCCGCCTTCAGCACCGTCACTGACGCAGCCGCCGGCGCTTGCGCCCATGCGGGCGAGACCAGGAACGCCACCGCCGCCGCCAGCAAACCGAACCTCATCCCATTGCCTCCCATTGAAGTCGCGTCGGGATCCTAGCCCATGGGCGATAATGCCGTATGCAGCGACGCTCCGACAGTCGTTTCGCCGCGTTTCTCCGCCGTCTCGTGGTGCTCGCCGCCGTCGTGGCGGCGGTCGCGCTACTGCTGGCGCTGGTGCGTACGGGCGGCAAGCCGACAATCGCGATGCGTGCCAGCTCCGCCGCGATCGGCCGCAAGACCAGCGTCACGATCGACGTCGCCGAGCCGGGCCGCGGCGTCTCGAACGTGAGCGCCGAGCTGGTGCAGGGGACGAAGACAACGCCGCTCGGCGAGATCAGCTTCCCCGTCCGGCCGTTCTGGGCGTTCTGGGGCCACCGCACGCAGACAGCGCAACTGAACGTCGCTGTGGGCCGCGACGCGATCCCGTCGCTCACCGCCGGCGAGGCGGTGGTGCGCGTCAGCGCGGCGCGTGCGTCCACCTGGCTGCGCCATCCAGCGCCCGTGGTGGCCGAGCTGAAGATGCCGGTGCGGCTGGCACCGCCGGCGGTGCAGCTGGTGTCGAGCAAACACTACGTGGCGCAGGGCGGCTGCGAGGCGGTCGTCTACAAGGTCGGCGAGGCGGCGGTGCGCGACGGCGTGCGCGTCGGCGACTGGTTTTTCCCCGGCCATGCGCTCCCCGGCGGCGGCAAGCAGGACCGGTTCGCGCTGTTCGCGGTGCCCTACGACCAGGGCGACTCGAGTGCCGTCAAGCTGGTGGCGGCCGACGACGCTGGCAACGAGTCGGCGGTCGCATTCGTGGACCAGTTCTTCCCGCGGCCGATGAAGGCCGACACCATCGAGCTGAACGACGGGTTCCTCGGCAAGGTGGTGCCGGAGATCATGGCGCAGACCGCCGGCTTCGCCGACCGCGGCGGACCGCTGCCGAACTACCTCGCGATCAACGGCGAACTGCGCCGCGCCAATGCCGCCGAGCTGAAGAAGCTGGCCGAGGCGTCGCAGGAGAAGTTCCTCTGGAGGGATGCGTTCGCGCCGTTTCCGGGCGGCCAGGTGATGTCGAACTTCGCCGACCATCGCACCTACATCTACAACGGCCAGAAAGTGGACCAGCAGGATCACCTCGGCTTCGACCTGGCCTCGACCGAGAAGGCGAACGTGCCCGCGGCCAACGCCGGCGTCGTGGTGCTGGCACGCTACTTCGGCATCTACGGCAACACCGTGGTGCTCGACCACGGCTACGGCCTCCTGTCCCTTTACGCGCACCTGTCCTCGATCGACGTGCACGAAGGCCAGGCGGTCGAGCGCGGCACGGCACTGGGACGTAGCGGCCAGACAGGCCTGGCCGGCGGCGACCACCTGCATTTCACAATGCTGCTCGACGGCCTCGCGGTGACGCCGGTCGAGTGGTGGGATGCGCACTGGCTGCAGGACCGCCTCTCGGGCAAGCTCGGCAACGCGCTGCCCTACACGCAGCAGGCCGCGGCCGCGCGACCGGCGCGGCGGCGGTAGCGCATGAGTCTCGTCGGCTACCAGCCGGGCAGCGACGGCATCGCCCTCATCACCCTCGACGACCCGCCCGCCAACACCTACTCGTACGACATGATGCGCGAGCTGGATACGGCGATCCTCGCGGCGCGCATGGACGACGCGGTGCATGCAATCCTCATCACCGGCGCGGGCGAGAAGTTCTTCTGCGCCGGCGCCAACATCTCACTCCTGCAGGCGATGACGCCGCGCTTCAAGTATGCGTTCTGCCTGCACGCCAACGAGACGCTGAACCGCCTCGAGCAGACGCCGAAGCTCGTGGTCGCGGCCATCAACGGCCATTGCGTCGGCGGCGGGCTGGAGGTGGCGATGGCGGCCGACCTGCGCTTCGCGCGCAAGGGCGCGGGCAAGACCGGCCTGCCCGAGGTTTCGCTCGGCGTGCTGCCCGGCACCGGCGGCACACAGCGGCTGGTGCGCCTGCTCGGCAAGGCGAAGGCGATGGAACTGATGACGAGCGGCCGGCTCGTCGACTTCGACGCGGCGGCGGCGCTCGGCCTGGTCGGCGAGGTCGTCGCAGCCGACTCGGCAGCCGCGTTCCTGGCCGCGGTGCGCGACAAGGTGCGCGAGCTGGTGCCGCCGGCGAAGGCAAGCAAGGCCGTCGGCCTCATCAAGCGCGCCGTGCAGTCGGGAGCCGAGATGAGCTTCGTGGACGGCCTCGCTCTGGAGCGCGAGCTGCAGCAGCAGCTCTTCGAGTCGGACGATGCGCGCGAGGGCCTCGCGGCCAGCGTCGCGAAGCGCAAGGCGGTGTTCAAGGGCGTGTAGGCGCGCTCCTTCGCTTAAGCTCTGCGGACCCCAATGCCTTCAAGGAGGTCCTCTTTGTTCAGCATCGCCAAGCGCGGGTTCGTTGCGTGCGCCGCAGCCGCCTTCCTGACGTTCGCGGCGCCGTCGGCGGTTCGCGCGCAGACCTCGCCGTTCCTGCCCGACGACTTGTACCGGACGCTCGTGAACGAGATTTCCGGCGACCGCGCCTACGAGAACGTCCGGCACCTCAGCCACTTCCACCGCGTCGAAGGCAGCAAGGATTACTTCGCGGCCAACGACTGGGTGCTGGAGGCGGCGAAGGACGCGGGTCTCGAGGACGTGAAGCTCATCCACCAGAAGAACGACAACCTCGGCTGGACCTGCGCCTCCGGCGAAGCGTGGCTGGTGCCGGCGCAAGGCGCCGAGAGCAAGCTCGCCGCCTATGGCGAGGTCGCGGTCTCGATCGCCGACAACAGCCGCACCACGCACGTGGTCGCCGACCTCGTCGACGTCGGCGCCGGCAATGCGGAGCGCGACTACCAGGGCAAGGACGTGAAGGGCAAGGTGGTGCTCGCGTCCGGTCCGCTCGGCCCCGTGCACCAGGAGGCCGTATGGAAGCGCGGCGCGCTCGGCGTGCTCTCTTACCAGTCGCACCGGCCCGAGGCCTTCGACGCGCCCGACCAGGTCGCCTGGTCGCGCATCCCGTACGCGGCCAAGGGTGTCGCGGGCGTCAAGGACGGGACCCCGGCGACCTTCGCCGTCCTGATCTCGCCGCGCCGCGCACGCCTGGTGCAAACGCAGCTCGAGGCCGGCCCGGCGCGCATCCGCGTCGATATCGAGAGTTCGTTCCAGGCGCAGGGCGAGCAGGTGCTCGTCGAAGGCTTCATCCGGGGTTCGGAGATCCACGACCAGCAGATCGTGCTGACGGCGCACACCCAGGAAGGCGCAGGCGCCAACGACGATGCCAGCGGCTGCGGCAACACTCTTGAAATCGCGCGCGCCCTGACGCGCCTCATCAAGGACGGCAAGATCCCGCGCCCGCGCCGCGATCTGCGCTTCTGGTGGGTGAACGAGTTCGCGAGCGAGGAGCGCTACTTCCGCGAGAACCCGCAGGAGCCGCGCAAGCTGCTGCTCGACCTCAACCAGGACATGGTCGGCGCGCGGCAGAGCCTCGGCGGCCGCGTGCAGTACGGAGCGCGCCTGCCGTGGAGCATTCCGCACGTACTCGAGGACGTGATGGAGTCGGTGCTCGGCACCGTGAGCGCGGGGAACACTTCGCTGCTCACCACGCGCGGCACCGCCCTGCCGGTGCCGTTCACGCGCGAGATCACCGCGGTGAAGGGTTCGCGCGAGCCCTACCACGCGCGCATGGTGCCGTACTACAACTCGACCGACCACCACGCCTTCACCCCGGCGCACATCGGCGTGCCGGCGACGAGCCTCACCAACTGGCCGGACGAGTTCATCCACAGCACCGGCGACGACATCGACCAGCTGGACGCGACCCAGCTGGAGCGCAACGCCGTGGTGGTTGCGGCCGTCGCCTTGTTCTTCGGCAGCGCCGGGGACGGCGGCCTGCCGCTGCTCGCGTCGTACTCGGGCGCGCGCGGCGTCGCGCGCCTCGCCGCCGACGGCGCGACCGCGCAGCAGCTGCTGTTCGCGGGAACCGATCGTGCCGCGGCCTACCAGGCGGCGCGCAACCTCATCGTCCATTCCGCGCGCAAGGAGCGCGGTGCCCAGGCGTCGATACCGCGACTCGGGAGCGCCAGCCCTGCGCCGGCCTTCAAGGCGCTGCAGGTCGGCAGCTCCGCGGCCATCGACCGCGCCGAAGCGGCGCAGCTTCAGAGCCTCGACCTGGCCTACGCCACCCTCGGCGGCAAGCCGGGATCACGGGTGTTCTCGGCGGACGAGAAGGCCCTGGCGGCGCGCACCTACAGCCCGGGCGGCACCATCGCCGAGATCCAGGACGGTCTCGAACGCATCGACAATGTGCCGTCCCTGCATTCGATGATGCGCTTCGAGGTGCTGAACTTCGCGAACGGCAAGCGCAGCGGCCTCGACGTCTACGACGCCGTGTCGGCCGAAGCCGCGTCTGCCGGCGAGTGGTACTACGGCAAGGTCAGCGCCGCCGACGTGAAGACCTACCTCGAGAATGCGGTCAAGGCGGGCGTCCTCAAGGGCGCGCCGCGCGCGGCGCAGTAACGAAAAAAGGGCCGCCCGTTGGGGCGGCCCTGCGCATGCGCCGTTTCTTTACCTGGCGAACTAGAAGCTCCAGCGCCCCGACAGAAACAGCTGCCGCGGCTCGACGATCGCGAGCGGGGTGCCGAAGAGAGCGCTGTTCACGTTGGCCGAGACGTCGGTGACGTAGGGCGCGTTGAACAGGTTGTAGACGTCCGCGTAGACGCCGATCTCGTTCTTGCCGCTGGCCTTGAAGACCTTCTCGAAGCGCAGGTCGAACTTCTTCTGGAAATCGGTGCGCTTCGAGCCGCGCGGCTCGAGGTAGACGGCGCGCGCCGACGAGGAGACGAGCGCGAACGGCACGTTGACGTCGCTGCGGGAGAGGTTCTGGAAGTCGGCGTACGGGAAGCCGCTGACACCGGCCCAATACACGCCCAACTTCACGTCGACCTTCGGGATGTCGTAGTCGAAGCGCACCTTGACCTCGTGCGGCCGGTCGTAGGTCATCGGCCCTTCGAAGAAGCGCAGCGGGATGTTGGGCGTGAGGAAGTTCGCCGTGCGCGTGCCGTTCGTATCGTTGTCGACGGTGCCGTCGGTCTTCGACCAGACGTAGCTGATGTCGGCGCCCCAGCCGTTCGAGTGGCGTTTGTTGAACTGGAACGTGACGCTCTTGTGCTGGCGATTGGCATGCGCGACGCCGATGACGTTGCCCGACGGATCCTTGTACTGGAAGCCGTCGACGTTCGTGATCAGGAAGTTCGCCGTGGCCTCGTCCGGGTTGGTCAACGCCCAGAATGTGAGGGGCTCGCCGGTCAGGTCGTTCGCGCCCTCGAAGGCTTCCCAGCGCGCGTCGGGCAGCACGGTGTCCGCGAAGTTGTGCCACTTGCGGTAGACGCCGGTGACGCTGACGCGCAGGTCGCTGCTGAGCGCGCGCTCCAGGGCCAGGCTGTACTGGCGCACCCGTGGATGTTTCAGGTTGGGGTCGACGTTGTAGTACGGATAATCGACCTGGCGTGAGATGTCGAAGGTGTTGCCTTGCGGGCCGACGAACACGCCGGTGCCGTCGGCATTGTATGTGTAGCCGACGTACGGCCCGAGCTTCGAGGCCGCATACCGGAAGTAGGTGGCCGCGAGCTGGTCGACGAAGTCGCCGTAATGCGCCTTCAGCACCGTCTTCTGGTCGCCGGTGAGGTCGAGCGCGAAGCCGAGGCGCGGCGCGAACGCGCTGACCGAGTACACCTTGCCGAGGTTGTTGGGGTCGGCGCCGCCAGGGTAGCCGCCAGCGTTGTCGTAGCGGACGCCGGCGGTGATGGTGAGGCGACTATTGACCTTCCACGAGTCCTGCGCGAACACCGACTGGCGCTTGATCTTCGAGTCGAGCTCATAGGACGAGTCGTAGCCGTAGTACTGGCCAATCGGGTAGTAGTCGCTGGAGTCGTAGTAGAAGATCCCGTTCTCGTAGGTGTTGCGGTTGCGCGAGCGGCTGCGCTCCACCTCGACGCCGAACTTGAGGTCGTGCTGGCCGTACCCTTCGGCAAAATGCGTCAGCGACGCGTTCAACTGGTTCCGCTTGCGGTCGAAGAGCGTGCGATATCCGGCCGAGACCGAGTTGATGTCGGTGGACACGTCGTAGTGGCCCGAGACGCCGAGGCCGGCGGGCTGCGGGAACAGGTCGAAATAGCCCGAGTACCCGGTGAACTTCGCCTCGAGGAACGTGTTGGGCGTGAACAGGTGGCGCCACTGCGCGTTGTACATCACGTTCGGCGCTTCCTCGTTGACGTTCTGGTCGTCGCCGTTCTCGAGGCCGGTCCAGCCCGAACGGCCCTTGACGTTGAACTGGTCGTACTGACCGCTGAAGGTGAGCGTGTTGCTCGCGTTCGGTAGGTAGGTGAGCTTGCCAAAGAGGCGCGGCGAGATGTCGGTGCGCAGCGTCCGGGCGCCGGCGGGGTCGATGGTGATCGACTCACGCTGCGCGGACAGGAAGTAGAAGAGCTTGTCCTGCTTGATCGCACCGCCGAGCTGCGCGGTCATGTCCTTGCTGTTGAGCGTCTTCGACGGCGTCAGCGAAGAGTTGAGGGCCAGCTGTTCGGCGGTTATGTTGTTGCTCGAGAACGAGCCGCGCGAATAGCGCATTTCGAACAGGCCGTGCGGGAGGTTCTCGCCCGAGCGCGTCACCGCGTTCATGATGGCGCCGGTGAACGAGCCGTACTCGGCGTTCAGGCCGAGCGTCTGCACCTGCACTTCGTCGACGATGTTGTAGTTCGAGAACATCCACGCCGTGCCGGCCTGCGGATCGCGGGTGTCGACGCCGTCGAAGTAGAGCCCATTCGAGACGCCCGCGCCGCCGCCGAAGGCCGAGCCGTCGTTGACGCCGGGCGTGTAGTTGAGCAGGTCGGCGGTGAAGCGTCCGAGCGGCAGGTTCGCAAGCGACTCCTGGCTGATGTTGTTGTCGGTCTGGGTGGTGCTGATGTCGACGATCGGCGCCTCGGCGGACACCTCGATGGTGTCGGTCAGGCCGCCCACCTTGAGGCTGAGGTCGACCGCGGCGGTCTTGCCGATCGTGACCGTGACAGGCTCGACCTTGCGCGACTGGAAGCCGGCGAGCGTCGCCTCGACCGAGTAGCTGCCGGTCTCGACCGCGGCGAAGCGGTAGCGGCCGTTGCTGTCGCTGACGGCGGTGACGGCGCCGCGCGCACCGGTGAGGGTGACGGTGGCGCCCGGCAGCGTCGCGCCGCTCTCGTCGGTGACCGCGCCGGTCACGACGCCGAGCAGCGACTGGGCCATTGCGGGCACGGCAAGGAGCAGGAGGGCGAGTGCGGCCGGGATCAGCTTGCGGAAATTCTGCATTGTCATTCTCCTGGTCCTACTTGCGAACCGGGTTGTCGATGCGGTCGCTGAAAGTGGATTTCACCACCCAGGCGGTGCCGATGACCATGAGGCCGATCGCGAAGACGCCGCGCGTCCCCGAGAAGAAGCCGCGGTCGCTCGACGGCTGGGCCGGTGCGGCCGGGGCCTGCGCGGCGGGCGCTTCGGACTGCGAGGCGCTCATCGCGGCGCTGAGGTCGCGGCCAGCGAGATTCTGTTCGATTGCCGCAGCCAGGGTGGCTGGCGGCATGGCCGGTTCGCCGGATTCGGCATGCGCGAGAGGCGCCGCCAGTGTCACACCGAGGGCCAGGGCGGTGGCAGCCGCCGTGATGGAACGTGCCAGTGTCCTCTTCACGTATTTCCTCCGGCGCAGGGGCGCGCGCTCAAACGGTTGGAGTCCTGCAAGTTGGACTAGTTGCGCATTATGAATGCGCGACCTTCCCGCTGCAACCCGCGGGCAGGGATGCTAGCTTTTCAGCGGGACCTTGAATTCACGGACGAAAACCCGGGTCGGCTGGGCGCTGCTGGCCGCGGCACTGGCCGTTGGCCTGCTCGCCCGCTTCGTCATGCGGCCGCCCGCGACCGAGGACGCGGCCCGCACTCGCCTGCTCCGCCTGCGTCCCACGGCCAAAAACGTGAATGTGGTGGTCGTCACGCTCGACACCACCCGGGCGGACCGGCTGGGCTGCTACGGCTTCAGCGGCATCAAGACCCCCAACATCGACCGCCTTGCGGCGGAAGGCGTCTTGTTCGAGCAGGCGACCGCTGCCGTGCCCCTCACGTTCCCGTCGCACTCGACGATGTTCACCGGGCTCAACCCGCCGCGGCACGCTGTCCACGACAACGGTGGTTACTTCCTCGACACAAAGCAGGTGACTCTCGCCGAACGTATGAAGGAGGCGGGCTACCAGACGGGTGCCTTCGTCGGCGCGTGGGTGCTCGACTCGAAGTGGGGACTGAACCAGGGGTTCGACGAGTACGACGACAAGTTCGACCTTTCGAAGTTCAAGGTCCTGTCGCTCGGCACGGTGCAGCGCGAGGGAGACGACGTCATGAACCGCGCCCTCAAGTGGATGGAGGGCGCCGAGACGAAGGGCCGGTTCTTCGCCTGGATCCACCTCTACGACGCGCACACTCCCTACGACCCGCCCGAGCCGTATGCCTCTCAGTACAAGGGCCAGCCGTACATCGGCGAGATCGCCAAGGTGGACGGCATCGTCGGGCGTCTCATGGCGCACCTCGAAACCAGGGGCCTCATGGACAATACGGTGGTCGTGCTGACCGCCGATCACGGCGAGAGCCTGGGCGACCACGGCGAGTCCACCCACTCGTACTTCATCTACGACGCGACCACGCACGTGCCGCTCATCATCCGCACGCCCTGGGGCTTCAAGGGCCGCACCCGGGCGCAGGCGGCCGGCGCCGACCTGTTCCCGACCGTCCTCGACCTTGCGGGACTTTCACCCCAGCCGGACATCGACGGCCATTCGCTGGCGCGCGCCGTCATGGACCGCGCCGCCGACTTGCAGCACGTCGCGTACTCGGAGACCTTCTACCCGCGTTTCCACTACGGCTGGAGCGAGCTGCGCAGCCTGCGCGACGGCCGCTACAAGTTCATCGCGGCGCCGACGCCGGAGCTTTACGACCTGCAGAAGGACCCGGCGGAGAAGGACAACATCTACAAGGCGTTCTCGAAGCGCGGCGAGGACATGCGTGCCCGTCTCGACCGCTTCGTGGGCGATACGGCCACGAGCGCACCGGAGAAACAGCAACTCGATCCCGACACGCTGCAGCGGCTGGCAGCGCTCGGCTACGTCGGCTCGACGCCGGTGATCGCGCCGGGTGCGGTGCTCGCCGACCCCAAGGACAAGCTCCGCCTGTACGCCCTCATCCACGAGGCGCGCGACCTGGGACAGGCGAACAAGCTCGACGCCGCGATCGGCAAGATGCACGAGGTGCTTCGGGAGGATCCGCACATCGTCGACGGTTACATCTCGATCGGCAACTGGGAGCTGAAGGCGAAGCGCCCCGACAAGGCGATCGAGGCGTACGCGCAGGTGCTGGCGCAGCAGCCGGACAACGAGATCGCCATCGTCAACCTCGCGAACGTCTACCGCCAGCGCGGCGAGACGGAAAAGGCGGTCGCCGGCTACCACGCGGCGCTCAAGCTCGACGCGAAGTCGTCACAGACCTGGTACCAGCTCGCGACCCTCTTCCTCGACGACGGCCGTGTCAAAGACGCCGAGAGCACCTTCCGCCAGGCACTGCAGTCGAACCCGAAGATGGGCGCCGCCTACAACAGCCTCGGGGCGATCGCCTGGAGCCGCGGGCAGAAGCAGGAGGCGGAGCAGCTGATCGCGCGCGGCCTCGAGCTCGAGCCGGAAGTGCGCACCGGTCGCTTCAACCTGGCGCGCATCGTCGAGGCGCGCGGCGATACCGCCGGGGCCGAGCGCCTGTACCGCGAGGAGCTCGCGACCTACGCCGACAACGGCAAGGCGCGCTTCAACCTGGCGCAGCTGCTGCGCGAGCGCGGCGACCGCCAGGGCTACCTGCACGAGCTGCTCGAGTCGATCGACAAGGCGCCGGAGTTCGGGCCGGCGTTTTTCTTCCTGGCGCGCGAGGAACTGCGCAACGGCGGCCTCGCCGGCGCCGAGGAGCTGGCGCGGCGCGGCCTCGAAGTCGATCCCCGTTCCGAGATAGCGCCGCTCGGCCACTTCGTGCTCGCCGACGTCTACGGCCGCCAGGGCGACGCCGCCAGGGCGCGTGCGGAAGCGCTGAAGGGGCAGCAGCTCGAGGCCCGCATCCGGTCGCGGCCGAAGCCGGTGGTCTAGGCTGTCGTCGTCGCCGCTGCCGGCGCCGTCATCAGGGCCAGCGCGTTCGCGAGATCGACGTTGCCGCCGCTGATGATCACGCCGACGCGCGCGCCGGCGAGGTCCATGTCTTCGTTCAGGGCGGCCGCGAGGCCGAGCGCACCGGTTGGTTCGATGATCAGCTTCATGCGTTCCCAGGCAAAGCGCATCGCCGCGACCAGCTCGGCATCGGTGACCGTGACCATGTCGTCGACGTTGGCGCGCACCAGCGGCAAGGTCAGCTCGCCGAGCGACGGCGTGCGCGCGCCGTCGGCGATGGTGTCCGGGTTGTGGACCTTCTGCAGCGTGCCGCTGTGGAACGTACGCGTCGCGTCGTCGCCCGCCAGCGGCTCGACGCCGATGATGCGGCAACGCGGCGACAGCGCGCGCGCCGCGAGCGCCGACCCGGACAGCAGCCCGCCGCCGCCGCAGGGCACGAGCAGGACGTCGAGGCCGCCGGTGGTGTCGAACAGCTCGCGGGCCGCGGTCCCTGCCCCGGCGATGACGTCGAAGTGGTCGTACGGCGGGATCAACACCGGGTCGCCGTCGCGGCGGATCGCAGCCGCGACCTCCTCGCGGTCCTGCGTCTTCGGGTCGTACTCGACGATCGCCGCCCCGTAGCCCTCGGTCGCGAGGCGCTTGATGGCCGGCGCCGTCTTCGGCATGACCACCGTCGCCTTGGCCCCGAGCAGGCGGCTCGCGAGCGCTATCGCCTGCGCATGGTTGCCCGACGAATACGCGAGCACGCCGCGGCGCTTCTCTGCCAGCGTCAGGCGCGACACCGCATTGTAGGCGCCGCGGAACTTGAAGGCACCCATGCGCTGCAGGTTTTCGCACTTCAGGAACCCGGCGCCGCCCAGGCGGGCATCCAGGGTGCGCGAGGTGGCAACGGGCGTGCGATGCGCGATGCCCGACAGCACCTGTGCGGCTTCCAGCACGTTTTCGAAGGTGGGCAGCATTGCAGTCGTGAGTGGCGGGAGTGTACGACGTAAGATCGCGTCGTGCCCAATTGGTCCGCGTTTCCCGGTGATCCGTCGCGGGCGGTGACCGCCCTTGCCGAGCGCGTGACCGCAGACGGCGGCCAGGTGCTGTCGGCCTACAAGGACCCGGTGGGCGATCACTGGCAGCTGTTCGCGCTGCTGCCGATCGACAAGGTGGCGCCAACGCCGTACCAGCGCGACCTCTCCCCCACGCACACCAAGAAGCTCACCGGCATGATCAAGAAGATCGACCGCTTCGTCGATCCGATCGTCGCGGTGTCGCCGGAAGCGGGGACGTACTGGACGCCCAACGGCCATCACCGCCTGAAGTCCCTCGAGAAGCTGAAAGCCCAGTGGGTGCCCGCGATCGTCATCGCCGAGACCGAGGTCGCGTACCAGATCCTGGCCCTCAACACCGAGAAGGCGCACAACCTCAAGGAGAAATCGCTCGAGGTGATCCGCATGTACCGCGGGCTCACCGCGAGCGAGCCGCGCAGCGGCGAATCCGACTATGAGTTCCAGTTCGAGGCGCCGCACCTCATCACGCTCGGCGTGCTCTACGAAACCAACAAGCGCTTCGCCGGCGGCGCCTTCGCCCCCATCCTGAAGCGCGTCGACAAATTCCTGGACGGCACCTTCGCGAAAACGCTGCCGGAACGCGAGCGCCGCGGCGAACGGGTGCGCGCGGTGGACGAGGCGCTCGCGAAAGTCGTCGCCGCCATCAAGAAGCGCGGCATCAACCATCCCTTCGTCAAGAACTACGTCCTCGCCCGCACCACTCCCCTCACCCGCGCCCGCAAGACCATGCCGTCCTTCGAAAACGCGATGTCGAAGCTGCTCGCGAACATCGAGGAGTTCGACGTCGACAAGGTCCGCTACCAGGACGTCCAGCGCGGCGCCATCTACGCCGCCCCGGTGGAGTAGCGCATTGATGGCCGCTCTGTAGAATCGAAGCATCGTGACGGACGAAGTTCGGCTTTCCACGAGTCGCGCCAAGCGGGCCTTGTACAGCGCCCTCGGGTTCGTGTTTCTCGGCATCGGCATCGCCGGCATCTTCCTGCCGCTCGTGCCCACGACCATCAACATCATCCTGGCGGCGTACTTCTTCTTCCAGTCGAACGAAAAGATGTACCGGTGGCTCATGAACCACCCGCGCTTCGGACCGGCGCTGCGCGACTATCGCGCCGGGCTCGGCATCCCGCTGCGCGCCAAGATCTGGGCGGTGGCCGCGGTGGCGTTGACCTTCACGACCACCATCCTGCTCGCGATCCAGACGCTGCGTGGACGCCTGGCGATGATCGCGCTGGCGCTTGCCATCTGCGCCTATATCGTGAGCCGGCCGACGAAGGAGAAGGTGCTCGCGGCGCGCGCCGCATCGCTCCGCGCCAGCACCTCCTGAGCACACCCTCGTGACGACGACGATGGCGGCGCCCCCGGTGACGCGCGAATCGCTGGCCGCGGTGCCGTTTCAACGCCTGGCGGAAATCCTCGGCAGCAAGAGCCGCGCGCTCGCGACGCGCCGCTGGCTGTTCAGCGCCGAGACGCCGCAGACGCTGCCGGAAAGAATTCCCGGAGTTGCGCCGCAGCCTTGGGCGGCGCTTCGCCAGGAGATGGACCTGCCGCAATGGTCGATCGGCGCACGGCTCGCTGCCGACGACGGCACCGTCAAGTTCACGGTGCGCTTTCCGGGCGCGGCCGTGGAGACGGTGCTGATCCCGGCGCGCGGTCGCAGCACCGTGTGCCTCTCCAGCCAGTCGGGCTGCACCAGGAGCTGCCGCTTCTGCGCCACCGCCACGCTCGACTTCGACCGCAGCCTGACCGCGGGCGAGATCGTGATGCAGTACGCGCTGGCGCGCGCGGAGGCGCCGCCGGAGGCGCCGGCGCGCAACATCGTGTTCATGGGCATGGGCGAGCCCATGGACAACCTCGATGCGGTGATGACCGCGATCGACCGCCTCTGCGAGGAAGGCGAGCCGCGGCTCGCGGCGGAGCACATCACCGTCTCCACGTCCGGCGTCGTCCCGGGCATGCGTCGCTTCCTCAAGGAGAGCCAGCGCGGCCACCTGGCGCTGTCGCTGAACGCGACGAACGACGCGCTGCGCACGCGCCTCATGCCGCACAACCGCACCTGGCCCATCGCGCAGCTGCTCGAGGTGCTGCGCGACGACTACCGCGGCCTCTCGGGCCGCCGCTATTTCATCGAATACATCCTGTTCGACGGGATCAACGACAGCGATGCCGACGCGGCGGGGCTGGTCGCGCTGCTGCGCGGCTTGCCGACCCACGTCAACCTGATCCCGTTCAACACGTTTGCGGAATTGCCGTTCGCACCGTCGCCGCGCGAACGCGTGCTCGCGTTCCGCAGGATCGTCCACGACGGCGGCCTGCGCTGCCTCATTCGCCGTCCGCGGGGACGGGACGTGGCCGCCGCCTGCGGCCAGCTGGCCCGCACCGCGGGCTAAGGAGAACGCCATGGAAAAAGTCGCGAAAAGCGAGACGGAATGGAAGGAGGAGCTGAGCGAGGAGCAGTACCGCGTGTTGCGCGAGAAGGGCACCGAGCGCGCGTTCACCGGCGAGTACTGGGACAAGCACGACAACGGCGCCTACCTGTGCGCCGGCTGCGGGGCGAAGCTCTTCGACTCGGAAGCGAAGTACGACTCGGGTACGGGATGGCCGAGCTTCTACAAGCCGGCAGCGCCCGACGCGGTCGCCGAGGAATCCGACGACAGCATGGGCATGCGACGCACCGAAGCGGTGTGCGCGCGCTGCGGCGGCCACCTCGGCCATGTCTTTCCCGACGGGCCGAACCCGACGGGCACGCGTTACTGCATGAACTCGGCGTCGCTCAAGTTCGAGAAGAAGTAAGCACGCACTTCAGACACGGTGCCGGCGGCGCTGCCGATCCGCAGCGCCGCAACCGTGGCGGGCGGCGACACGGCCCACGACTGGCCAAGCGGCGCGCCGGGTCGCAGCCGCGAGAGCCGGCCCGGACGCAGCGGCCAGACCGCGAGGGGCGTGAAATCCGTTTTGCCGGGCAAAAGCGCTTCGATCGTCATCGAACGCAGCGCCGCGGCCTCGGCATCCACCTCGATGCGGGTCACCGTGAACGGCGCATCGCTGGCCGACTGCCAGACGCCGCCCGCTGCGTCCCGCAGCCAGCGGAGCGGCTGCTGCCGCAGCCGCCCGGGGCGCGGCCGTGCGACGACCAGCGGCTGCTCCTCGTCCACGCCGCCGAAGCGCGCCACCACCGGCCAGTCGCCCGCGTCTTCGGGCGGCACCACCAGCAGTTGGTATTGCGACAGCACGTCGCGTGGCGTGCCGCGGCCCGCGGCACGCACCTCGAACCGCTCGCTGTCGAGCCGCAGCCGCGGC
The DNA here is from genome assembly GCA_963720545.1 of uncultured Acidobacteriota bacterium. Taxonomy (GTDB): domain Bacteria; phylum Acidobacteriota; class Vicinamibacteria; order Fen-336; family Fen-336; genus MFD01916-c6. The sequence goes on from OY970399.1 coordinate 1,026,752, forward strand.
AGCGTCGTGCCGACGAGGGGCGGCGCGTCCTCGAGCGCTTCGACGTAGGCGGCAGCGGCATCGATTGCGGGCGTGCGCGCGTAGCGCACCGCGAGGCGCACGCCATCGACCGCGGGCTGCGCGAGCACCAACGCGGCGAGGCCGGCGGCAGCAGCCTTGCTCCGCAGCGCCGGCACCAGGCGCATTGCCGCCGCGACCCCGAGTGCGGCGAGTACCGAGCAAGTTGCGCTCACGCTCAGCACGTGGCGCGGATAGACGAGCTTCGCCGGGGCCATCGCTGCAAAGCCTCCGGCGGCGATGGCGATTGCGGGAAGGGCGGCGCGCCACGGTCGGTGCAGGAGCGCCCCGGCAAGCGCAGACGCGATGCCCGCGGCACCGAGGTTCACGTACAAAAGCCATGAGACGCCGGCCATGGAACCGCTCGACACCGCGCCCGCGCGATTGGACGCGTGGCCGGAGCCGAAGTAGTCGGCGAGCGCGCGCGTGAAGCCGCCGCCGATGGCGTCGGAACCGCCCATATGGAGGACGGCAAAGGGCGCAGCCAGGAAAAAGACGACGGCCGCGGCTGCTGCCGCAACCACGAAGCGGCGCCAGCGCTTCGGGCCGGGCAGCAGTGCCACCGCAACGCCGGGCGCGAGGAACAAGCCCGTGTACTTCACTGCCAGCGTGCCGCCCAGCAGCGCACCGAGCGACGCGGCGAACCGCGTGCCCGGGCCCGGTGGCGCATCGCCTCGGCGCGCAGCCAGGAGCAGCACGCCCAGTGCGGCAGCGGCCACGAGCGTGTCCGGCGTGATGTAGTGCGCCGCGCGAATCTCGCCGCGGCTCAGCGCCAGGAGTGCCGCCGCCAGCAAGCCGGCATAAGCACCCGCAAGCCTGCCGACCAGCGCATAGGCAAGCCATACGGAAAGCACGGACGCGGCGGCCGTGAGCGCGCGTCCCGCCACGAAGGCGCCCACCTCTCCGCCCCACTTCTGCCCCGCACCGATCGGCAGGAACGCCAGCCAGTTGAAGAAGCCGGGATACCCCGTGTAGACGGTGGGGTCGAGCGTCGGCTGCGACCACATGCGCAGCACCGGCTCGACGAAATTATTGGCCTCGTCGAAGTCGGCGCCGGCGCGACGCAGGTGATGGTCGATGCCGACGAAGCGCGACCAGGCCGCGAACAGGAGGATCGCGGCAAGCGCGAAACGGCCGGAGCGCGCCAGCGTCACTTCCGCCCGAGCACGATCACGGGCGACTTGTAGAGCGGGCTCTCGCCGGTGCCGGAACGCTCGATGGCAAGCACGCGGTCGCGCGCGTGGTCGATGCAAAAACGCGCCGCGGCGGAGGCGACGAAGAGCCGCTCGCTCCCTGGCGGCGCGGCATTCTCGGTGCCCCAGAGCGGCACCGAGGGCAACGCCGCGAGGGTGCCGCCGCGTTCCTCGACCTGCACGACGCGCATCCGGCTCGGCCCGGTGTGCCAGAAGACCACCTTGCCGTTGCCGTTCCATTCCGGAACGCGCCCGCCGCCTTCCGAGGCACGCGCCTTCGGCATCGCGGCCAGCAGCGGCCGCACGTAGATCTGGAACACGGAGTCCAGTTCGTCCGACTCGAAGGCGATGAGGCGTCCATCGGGCGAGATGCTCGCGGACGCCTCGTCGAAGCGGCTCGCGGAAATGTCCGCGGGGGCTCCGCTGGTGCGGCCCGACGCGTCGAGGCCGAGGAGCCGCAGGTCCCAGCTCGTTTCCAGCCGCTTCTCCTGGAAGACGAGATAGCGGCCGTCGGGCGTGAAGGCATCCGGATACACACGGTTCTCGCTCTCGTAGAGCGTTAGCGGTTCGCCGCTGCCATCCGCCGCCAGCGACAGGATCCGCCACTTGCCGTCCTTCGCCACACTCACCGCGATCCTCTGGCCGTCCGGCGAATACGCCGGCCGGTGCGGGGCGAGGCCGAAGGAGATGCGCGACAGGTTGCTGCCGTCGTCGTCGAGGGTCCAGAGGTCGGAGTCGGTGGAGCTGCCGATGACCACGGCGATCTTGCGGCCGTCCGGACGCAGGCTCGGATCGCGGAACGGCCGCGGCGTGTCCACCACGCGCCGCATGACGCCGGCGCGGTCGATCCACATGAGGTAGTAGTCGCCGGGAACCACCGCACCCGGCCCGTACACCATGGCGCCGGAGCGTGACACCGCGAGGTGCGTGCCACCGTTGCGCGAGTCGTAGCGCACCGCGTCCACCACCATCTCCGGCTCGCCGCTCGCCTGCATCTTCTGCAGGTCGAACGCGACGCCCTGCAGGCGTCCCTCGCGCACGAACAGCAGGCGCCCCGCGGCGTAGCGCGCGAAGCCGGCGTTGGGCAGCAGCTGCCGGCGCTCATGCGTGCGCAGCGAAACCGCCTCGATGCGGCCTTCGTCGAACGCCGCGTCCTCGAAGCCGACGGTGAACAGCACCCATTCGCCGCCGGGCAGCGCCATCGGCCAGCGATGCGAATACTCGCCGTGGGCGGTGTCGAGCGTCGTCAGCGCCTCGAGCTTGCCGCCCTGGTCGGCAAGCCGCATGAGCCCGGAGCTTTGGGACGGCGCGACCACGATGGTGCCGTCTTCCGCCCACGTGCCGCCGCGCGGGTTGCCGCCCACCTCGACGAGCGGCAGCACCACGCTGCCGTCGGTCGAGGCTCGCGACAGCCTGCGGTTCGCGAAGAAGCCGATCGCGCGGCCGTCCGGCGAAAAGAACGGCTGCACAGCGTCCTCGGTTCCCGGCAGACGCCGCAGCTCGGTGCTGTCGAGGCTGCGCACCTGCAGCATCGTTGCATCGCCGTGGCGCGTCTGCAGCACCAGCGTCGTACCCGCCGGGTCGATGTCGAAGGGGCTCGCCCAGCCGTCGCCGAGGGGGCTGTCCGGCGGCAGCTCGAGGCTCAACCGCAGCGGGCTGCCAGGCGCGGCGGGCGGCGTCCGGCGCGCCGCGAGCGCTGCGAGCGCCGCGAGCGCCGTCGCGGCCGCGATGGCAGCGATGCCCCACGGCAGCACCCGCCGCCAGGGCGGCGGCACGGCGGCCGGCGCCCCACCGTGGGTCTCGCTGTCGGCTTCGGTCAGCTCGAGGCGCGCGTCGCCGACGTGCTGCAGGCGCTCCGCGGCGTCCTTGCGCAGGCAGCGGCGCAGCAAACGGTGGATGGCGGGGGGCGTCGCTGGCGGCAGTGCGCTCCAGTCGGGCTCGTCGCGCAGCACCGCGGCCAGCACCTCGCCCATGGAGCGGCCGCGGTAGACCGGCCGGCCCGCGAGCATCTCGAACACCAGGCAGCCAAACGACCAGACGTCGGTGCGCGCGTCCACTTCCTCGCCGTGGATCTGCTCCGGGCTCATGTAGGCCGCGGTACCGATCACCGCGCCGGCGGCGGTGATGGGGTCGTCGGCCACGGGGCTCGGCGTGCGCGGGTCGGGCGGCGGCGCCGACTTCGCGAGACCGAAGTCGACGAGCTTGGCGCGTCCGCCGATCGACAGCATGACGTTCGACGGCTTGAGGTCGCGGTGAATGACGCCCTTCGAATGCGCCTCTTCGAGGCCGCGCGCCACCTGCACGGCGATCGCCTGCGTTTCGCGCAGGCTCAGCGCACCGCGCCGCAGGCGCTCGGCGAGCGATTCACCGTCGACATGCTCGAGGATGAGGTACGGCGCGCCGTCGTGGCGCTCGAAGCCGTAGATCGAGGCGATGTTCGGGTGGCTGAGCGCCGCCAGCACCCGCGCTTCGCGCTCCAGCCGCCGCAGGTTCGCGGAGTCGGCGCGAAACGCGTAAGCGAGCGCCTTGATCGCGACTTCCCTCCCGAGCGTCTCGTCACGCGCCCGGTACACCCGCCCCATGCCGCCGGCGCCGAGCAGGTGCAGCACCTCGTAGCGACCCAGTTGGCGCCCTGGCGTGAGCGGCGCGCCGTCCGGCGGTTCGTTCTGCGCCGCGACAATGGCCGCGGCGTCGCCGGCGCTGACGCCGCGAGTGGCGTCCAACGCATCGCGGGTCTGGTCCTTGTCCTGCTCCGGCTCCATGCCGCGCGTTCCGTTACGCCCGCGCTTCGGCAGCCAGGGTGCGCAGCGCTGCCGCGAGCCGTGCGGCGTCGTCGGGCGTGTTGTAGAGCGCGGGGGTGACGCGCACGCAGTCGCCGCGCTCGATGCCGGTGCGGCGGACGGTGAACAGAGAGTAGCGGGTGCGCAGGTCGGCGGTGGTGCGCAGCGTGTCTTCCTTCGAGACGCGGCCGGCGAGGCGGAACGAGGTGATGGCGGCGCACATCCCCGGCTCATCCGGGGTGAGGATCTCGATGCCGGGCAGGCCGCGAACCGCGTTCACCCACAGGTCGCGCAGGTGGCGCACTCGCGCCGCCTTCGCCGCGGGCCCGACCGCTTCGTGGAAATCGAGCGCCGCCGGAACGCTCAGCATGGTCGCGAAGTTGGCGGTGCCCGAATGCACCCGGCTGGTGATGCTGTCAGCCGGCTCGTCCTCGTCGCCCATCATGCGGTCGATGTCTGCCAGGCGCGCGCGGCGGACAAACAGGACGCCGACACCGACAGGAGCGCCGATCCACTTGTGCAGGTTGAAGCCGGCGAAGTCGACGCCGAGGTCCCCCACCTTGATGTCCACCTGGCCGAACGAGTGGGCGGCATCCGTGATGGTGTCGGCGCCGCGTGCGCGGGCCAAAGCCGCGATCTGCGCCACAGGCGTCATCAGGCCGGTCTTGTTGTTGACGTGCGTCGTCAGCACCAGCCTGGTGCCGGGATTTGCATCGAGCGCCGCTTCGTAGGCTCCGAGCACGTTGGCGCGCGAGGCTGGCTCCGGAATCACGAAGCGCACCGGCTTCGCGCCGCGGCGGTCGGCGAGCCACTTCATCGCCGACTGCATCCCGGGATAGTCGAGGTCGGCGTAGAGGACGGTGTCGCCCGGCCGCAGCCTGTTGTAGCCGCCGATCAGGCACTGCATCGCCTCGGTCGCGCCGCGGGTGAACGCGATCTCCTCGACGTCCGCACCGAGCGCTTTGGCTGCGCGTGCGCGCACCGCCCTCATGTCGTCGAGATAGGCGCCGCGCGCGTAGAACGAGCTTTCGCGATTGACGCGCTCCGTCTGGCGGAAGAACTCGCGCATCACCGGCGCCGCCATCATCCCCCAGAACCCGGCCTCGAGGTTCGTGACCTGCGGCGAAACCACGTAGTGCGCCGCGACGCGCCGCCAGTACGCTTCATCGCGAGCAATCACCTCGGCCGCACCCTCGGGCCGCGCGAGCGCCGGAAGCTCTTCGCCCTCGCGCGAGGCGTGTACGGGTGCAGCCAGCGCCATGCCGGCAAACCCTGCAGAGCCGAGAAAGCCACGGCGGGAGTTCACGTTCGCAGTTTAGCGTCTGAGGTTGTTACGGGGACCGACTGCCACTGTGTCCGGACACAGTGACTCTGTGACTGGAGGACGCAGTCCGGGCTCAAAAAAACCGCTGGCGCAAGCGCCTGAGGAAGCAACAACAAACCGTTGTCGCAAGCGACTGGGTAACGAACAACGATCCATTGTCGCAAGCGCTTGGAAAACGGAAGGAAAGGAAATCGACGAATTGGGCAGGGACAGCCGGCCAATTCGTCGATAGCGGGCAAGCGCCTGGGTAACGAACAACGACCCATTGTCGCAAGCGCTTGGAAAACGGAAGGAAAGGAAATCGACGAATTGGGCAGGGACAGCCAGCCAATTCGTCGATGACTACCGCCTTCGCAACCTGCCTTCCGGATCTCGCGGGGCGACCCGGAGCGTCTCCGAATAGCCGATGACGACGCGGCCGGGGGAGCCTTTTACCGAGCGCAAGTGCTTGCGGCGGGTGGTGTGGACGTCCACGGCGCCGTCGTCTTTCGCGTCGCTCAGGAAAGCGGCGACTTCGGCGGCCTCGCGCTGGTCGTCGGCGGTGGCGCGGCCTTCGTTGTCCACCAGGATCACGTGCGCGCCCGGGCGATCGCGGACGTGGAACCACAAGTCGTCCGGCCTTGCCTTGCCGAACGTCAGCTCGTGGTTTTCGCGGGCGCCGCGGCCGGCCCACAACGTGAGCCCCCGGGTCGTGAGATAGCGCAGCGGGCCTTTGGCTGCGGCGGCCGCGTGGCGCTTGCCCGCTGGCGTCTCGCTGCCGCCGGCGATGCGCTGCAGGTCGGCGATGCTGCGCGCGTTTTCCAGGGCCTGGCCGCGACGCGCGAGCGCCTCGCGGGCGGCCTCGGTGTCGGCGAGGCGCTGCACGAGCGCCGCGCGCGCCTTCGCCAGGCGGCGGGCGCGCTCGTACAGACGGTCGGCGGTGCCGCGCGGGCCGAGCGCCGGATCGATCGGGATGCGCAGGACGGTCTGCGGCTCGTAGGGATCGGGCACGGCGGCAACGCCGTCTTTCCCCGGCACGGCGCTCGGCGCCGCGAGCAGCGCTTCGGCGGTGCGCCGCAGCGCATCGGCGCCCTCCACCTTCGCGAGGTCCTGCGTCAGATGCTTCTGCAATGTTGTCTTGCGGCGCTGGTCGCGCGTAATGGCGTCCCTCAGCGAGCGGCGCTGCGCAGCGAACCGCTCGCCGCGCTGCCGCAGGCGAAATGCGGCCGCGGTCGCTTCGAGCCACGAGGTGAAAGCGGTTGCGACGCGGCCCGCGCCTGCCGGCGTCTCGCCGGCCGTGGCAACCGTCACCGGACTCTCGGCGGCGTCACGGTCGTCGAGTTCGGCAAACGGCCTGGCTGCGACAAGCATCGGCGACTCGGCTGGGTCGCGCGACGCCTCGGGAGAGATCCCTCGATCGCCGCGCGAAGCGATGGACTCCTCGGGAAAACGGGGCACCGGCCATGCCGCGTCCTGCCCGATCGAGGCGAGCACCTCCTCGCCGACCACGAGGCTCAGCGCCGGCCGCTGGTCCATGCGCAGCGCAATCCGCACGCTCCCCGCGGAGATGACCACAAACGGCTCGCCGGGAACGGCGTCGACGGCGTGGATTCGCGGGCCGGCGGCGTGCTTGCGGAAGAGCAGGAGAGCCTGGCGTGCCGTGCCGGGCACGGTTGCGTCATCGGCATCGTCGTCTCGCGGCGCTTGCGGCAGGTCCGCACGTTCCAGCAACGTCAGCACCGGGTGCCGGCGGTGGGCGCCAAGGAGCAGCCAGCGTCCGCGCGAACCCGTGATCTCGAATGCGATTGCGGCGGGGCCCACGAGCCGCGGGCGGTCCAGGCTGTGGCCGAGCAGCAACGGGCGAAGCTCGGCGATCAGGCCGCCGAGAGGCGCCGTGGCCCGCGGCGTGGGCGGCCGCCTACTGTCGGACGACGCGGGTGCGGAAAATGCGGTCGTGGAAGGAGCGGCCGGCGGGATCGAACGCCGCCGGCACCACACCGGCGCCGCACAGCGCCACACCGGCAGCGCCGAGGGCAGAGCGGCCGAGGGCGCGCACGAAGCCCGGCGCCTTCCCCGACTCGTCCACCACGCGCAGGCCCTGGATCATCTTGCCCGGCGTCTGGCCGTTGGTGCCCGTGAAGTAGCCTGTGTAGAAGGCGGCGAGCAGGAGCGCGAAGCCCACGAACCACGGGCCGGAAGCGCCCATCTCGATGCCGACGGGCGCCATACGGCTCGTGAAGTAGGCGACGACGGCGATCATGCCGGCGACGATGCCAGCATCGACGAGGCCGGCGCTGACTCTCTCGATCCAGCGGGCGTGGCGCTCGAGCGGACCGGTCGGCACCCCGGAGGCTTCCGAATCCGATTCCGCTTCGACGGCTGGCGCCAGCGAGAACGCAGCGACCGTGTCCATGCCGGAGAGCGGTTCAGTGCGATCGAATTCGGCCGGGTCGATGGCATCGATGGCGGCGCGAACGTCCGCGGTCGAAACCTGGTCGGCGGCGGCGCGGCCGATTGCGACAGCTCCCGACGGCCGCATCGGCCAGACACGGGTTGGCACCGGTGTTTCGTCGGGCGGCTCGGCCAAGGCAGTGGCTGCGGCATCGGCAAGCGCGGGTTCGGGGGCCGCCACGTACAGCGGGAGGTCGGGGGCGGCCAGCGGTTCGTCGCCCTTCCCGTCGGCCCGCGGCTCCTCGACGAGCGACAAGCCGGTGAACAAGGGCAGGTCGGCGCCCCCGGCCGCGAGCTTCTTGTTGCGGCGGACCCGCATCCGTTCCCGAATCTCCTGCTGCCAGGCAGTCTCACGATTGGGACGCAAGAGCAGCGGGTCGATGCGTTCCTGCTGCGGCGCCGCGGCCTTGTTTCGCATCTGTTTCAGCGGCTCCCTGACGGGGTCGAGGTCAGTTTGTGCACCAGGTCGTCGCGGCGGCTCGCAAAAGTTGCCGCAGCGCTCATCACGACGAGGATGCAGGTGATGAGGAAAAGACGGCGGTAGAAGGGGGAAGACTCCGCGATTTCGGGCAGGCCCTGAACCTCTTGCAAAACGTGAGAATTATTGCCCGAACCTATGACCAATGCAAGAGAAAAGTGTTAGCGTCCGGCCATGGGACGAATCATCGAGTCGGTGCCGAATGTCAGCGAGGGCCGCCGCCCGGAGGTGATCGCGGCCCTGGTGGCAGCCATCCGGAAGGCTCCCGGTGTCCGGGTCCTCGACGTGCAATCGGACAAGGACCACAACCGCAGCGTGCTGTCCCTCGCCGGCGACGATGCCGGGCTGAAACAGGGCCTCCTCAACCTGTTCGAGGCGGCGGTCGAGTCGATCGACCTGCGCACCCACAAGGGCGAGCACCCGCGCATGGGGGCTGTAGACGTCGTCCCTTTCATCCCCATCGAGGGGGTGACGATGGCCGAGTGCGTGAGCCTCGCGAAAGACGTGGCTGCGGCGATCGCGGAGCGCTTCAAGGTGCCGACCTATCTTTATGAAGAGGCGGCGGCTTCGCCGCAGCGGCGCAACCTCGAGGACATCCGCCGCGGCGAGTTCGAGGGCTTGCAGGCCAGGATGCTGGACGCGGCCTGGGCGCCCGACTTCGGGCCGCGAGCGCCCCATCCGTCGGCCGGCGCCAGCGTCATCGGCGCGCGCATGCCGCTCATCGCCTTCAACATCAACCTCGCGACCCCCGATGTCTCGGTCGCCAAGGCGATCGCCAAGGGCATCCGCCACTCGAGCGGCGGCTACCGCCACGTGAAGGCCATGGGCCTGCGCCTCGAGGAGCGCAACATCGCGCAGGTGTCGATGAACATGACCGACTTCCGGAAGACACCGCTCTACCGCGTGTTCGAGACGGTGCGCGCCGAGGCGGCGCGCTACGGCGTCAACATCGCCGGCAGCGAGATCGTCGGCCTCGTCCCCAACCAGGCGCTGGTCGATGCCGCCGACTACTTCCTGCGCCTCGAGGGTTTCGACGGCGACCAGATCCTCGAGCAGAAGCTGCGCGACGCCGAGTAGCTGCGCTAGTCCTCGTCCACCGGTTCGCCCTTGCGCTGCGGGATGAGCCCGTAGGCCTTCATCTTGCGGTAGAGGTTGGAGCGCTCGACCCGCAGCGCCTCGGCGGTGCGGCTCATGTTGCCGCCGCAGTCGAGGTACTTGCGGCGGATGAAGCGCTTCTCGAACTCGTCGCGCGCCTCGTGCAGCGAGTCGAACTGCTCGAAGAGCGCCGCCTCCGCTTCGCCGGCAGCCGGCTGCGGTGCGGCGAGCGGCGAGGCCGGCAGCTGGGTCGCCGTGATGACGTCGCCCGGCGCCATGATCACGAGCCGCTCGATGGTGTTGCGCAGCTCGCGGACGTTGCCCGGCCACGGCAGCGCGCGCAGCACCGCCACCGCCTCGGCGGCCAGCGTCTTCTCCTTCTTGCCGTACTCCGCCGAGATGCTCGCGACGAAATGGCGCGCCAGCACCTCGATGTCGTCGCGCCGCTCGCGCAGCGCCGGGACGATGAACGGGATGACGTTGAGGCGGAAGAACAGGTCCTCGCGGAAGCGTCCGGCGCGAATCTCCTCGGGCAGGTTCTTGTTGGTGGCGGCGATGACGCGCACGTCCACCGGCACGCTCTCCGACCCGCCCACGGGCTCGAGACGCTGCTCCTGGAGCACGCGCAGCACCTTCGCCTGGGTCTTCAGGGTCATGTCGCCGATCTCGTCGAGGAACAAGGTGCCCGAGTCGGCCATTTCGAACTTGCCCTTGCGGGCCGCGAGCGCGCCGGTGAAGGCGCCCTTGGTATGGCCGAACAGCTCGCTCTCGATGAGGTCCTCGGGAATGGCGGCGCAGTTCACCTCGACGAACGGCCCCGCGGCGCGCAGGCTGAGGTGGTGGATGTTGCGCGCGACCAGCTCCTTGCCGGTGCCGTTCTCGCCGTAGATGAGGACGCGGCCGTTGGAGGGCGCCGCGCGCTCGATCTCGGCGCGCAGCGCGCGGAGCGACGGGCTGTTGCCGACCATCTGGTAGCGGTGCTCGATCTGCTGGCGCAGCGCGCGGTTCTCGCTCTCGAGGCGCCGCTGGCGCAGCGCGTTGCGCACCACCACCAGCGTCTTCTCGAGCGCCAACGGCTTCTCGACGAAGTCGACGGCGCCCATGCGCACCGCCTTCACCGCGGTCTCGATCGAGCCGTGCCCGGAGATCACCACCACCGGCAGGTCGGCGTCCAGGGTGCGGATCTTGCCGAGCACCTCGAGGCCGTCCATGCCGGGCAGCCAGACATCGAGCAGCACCAGCTCGTAGCGGCGCGCGTCCAGCGCCAGCAGCGCCGCCTCGCCGCTCTCGACCGCGTCCACCACGTAGCCCTCGTCGCCGAGGATGCCGCGCAGCGACGACCGCACGCCGGGCTCGTCGTCGACGACGAGGATGTTCTCGCGCATGAGTCTCCTTAGACCGGCAGCTCGACCACGAAGCGCGCGCCGCGCGGCAGGTTGTCCTCGACGCGGATCGTGCCCTGGTGCTCCTGGACGATGCGGCTGACGATGGCGAGGCCGAGCCCGCTGCCGCGCTTCTTCGTCGAGAAATTCGGCACGAACAGCCGCTCGCGGTCTTCGGCGGCGATGCCCGGTCCGTCGTCGGCCACACCCACGCGCACCACCCCGCCGGCGGCGTCCACGTCGCTCGAGATTTCGACCGTGCCGCTGCCCGCCGTTGCCGCAATGGCGTTGTCGAGCAGGTTGATGAGCACGCGCTTGATCTGTTCCGGGTCGAGGCGCAGCAGCGGCAGCGACGGCGCCAGGCGCTTGCGCAGCGCCACCTCGCCCATCGCGCCGTCATAGAGCGACAGCGTCTCGTCGATGACGTCGTTGATCGGCGTCGGCTTGAGGCGGGCCGTCGGCAGGCGTGCGAACTGCGCGAACTCGTCCACCAGGTTCTTGAGCGCCTCGACCTCGCTGACGATGGCGCCGGTGGAATCGACGATGATCTTCTCGATGTCGGGCGCGCCCTTCACGTACGCCTTGCGGATGCGCTGCGCGGACAGCTGGATCGGCGTCAGCGGGTTCTTGATCTCGTGCGCCAGCTTGCGCGCCACCTCGCCCCAGGCCGCAACTTTCTGCGCGCGCATCAAGGGCGTCAGGTCGTCGAGCACCACCAGGGCGCCCGGCGGCGTGCCCGGCGCGCGCGTCAGCCGCACCACCGTCATCGCCAGTTGCTTGTCGACGCCGGTCGCCGCTCCGCCGGCCGCCGGAAACGCGATCTCGCGCTCCTGGCGGCTGACGCGGCCGGAAAGCACGCGGTCCACCATCTCGACGATGCCGCCGCGCGTGCCGAGTACCGCGTCGAGCCGCCGGCCCGCCATGGAGAGGTGCAGGTCGAGGAAGCGGCCGGCCGCCGCGTTCCAGCTGGCGAGCGTGCCGTTGGCGTCGATCACCAGCACGCCGGTGCCGACGGTCTCGAACACCGTCTCCATGAGCGCGCGCCGCTCCTCCAGCTCCTCGTTCTTGCGCACCAGGCCCGCGCGCGTGTGGTCCACTTCCTCCTCGCTGCGCGCGAGGCGCTCGGACATGCGGTTGAAGGAGGCGATGAAGCTCGAGAACTCCTCGTCGGCGGTGACGAAGTCGACGCGCACGCCGCGCTCGCCGCTGGTGATGCGTTCGGCGCCCTCGGCTACCAGGCGGATCGGGGTGGTGATGCGGCGCGCCAGGTAGTCGGACAGCCACACCGCGCCGAAAATGAGCAGCAGGCCGGCGAATGCGTAGAAGAGCAGGTAGAGCGCCTTGATCGGCGTCTTGAACGACTCGGCGGTGCGGAACTTCGCGTAGCGTTCTTCCACCTCACGCGCGTCGTCCGCCACCTGGCCCGGCAGCATGGTGAGGCCGAGGACCACCGCGCGCACCTCGCCGTTGGCGCCGCGGATTGGCGCGGCGGAGCGCAGGGCCTCGCCGTCGGCCAGCGGGATGGAGGTGTCGGTGGCGGCGCCGGTGAAGGCGGCCGAGATCTGCGGGTCGCCGGGGTCCACCTGCGGCAGCAACTGCGATAGCCGCGGGTTCATCACCGACAGCAGCTCCCCTTCGGTGGTGAACACCGAAACGCCGTCGAGCCGCAATTCCTCCGCGCGCGACTCGACCAGGGCGCGCAGCCGCTCGCGCGGCTGTTGCAGCACACGCGCCTCGCCGATCTCGCGCGCCACCACCCGGGTGCCGCGTCGGCCGCGCTCGGCGACCGTCTCGCGCAGGCTGGTGGCGAGGCTCTGCGACGCCGACAGCAGCCGCTCAACGTCCACGTTGAACCAGCGGTCGATCGTCTGCTGGATGATGTTGCTGCCCACGGCAATCAGCACCACCGATGGCCCCACCGCCATCAGCAGGAACACGAACGTGAGCCGCATGCGGAAGCGGGCGCCGAGCTTGCCGCGCCGGCGCTCCATCACGAAGCGCACGACGTTGCGCCCCAGGATCACGACCAGGATGAGCAGCAGCGTCAGGTTGACGACCGTCAGCCCGTAGAGCATCACCGACGCGAGGAAGTCGGGCGAGAAGTCGCGGCTCTTGCGCAGCAGGAACTCGCTCCCGGCCAGCAGCGCCAGGACCGAGAGGATGAGCCCGACGATCAGCCGGGCGTTGTTGCGGATGGGCGTGCGGTTTCGCAGAACTCCGATTGTAGCCGCCTAGCGAAGATCCGCCTTCTGCGTCTCCAGCAGGCCCTTCAGCGTCGCCATGAACTGGTCGACGTCCTTGAAGTCGCGGTAAACCGAGGCGAAGCGCACGAACGCCACCTTGTCGAGCTTGCGCAGGCTCTCCATCAGGTATTCGCCGATCTGCGTCGAGGGCACCTCGCGGTCGGGGTTCTCCTGCACCATCTGCTCCACTCGCTCGGCGATCTCCTCGAGGGTCTTCACCGGCACCGGCCGCTTCTCGCACGCCTTCATCAGCCCGGAGAGCACCTTGTTGCGGTCGAAGCGCTCGCGGCCACCGTCTTTCTTCACGACGAGGTGCGGTATCTGGTCGATGCGCTCGTAGGACGTGAAGCGCTTCCCGCAGCTCAGGCACTCGCGGCGGCGCCTGATGACGTCGCCCTCGCGGCTCTCCCGGGAGTCGACCACCTTGTCTTCCGCGTGGGCACAGTAGGGACACTTCACGCCTTGCCTCCTTCGGTCGCTGCCGCGACTCGCGACAGCGTCAGGCCTTCGCCGCGGAGGAACCAAAGGCCCATGAGCAGCACCGGAGCGTTCGCGCACAGGTGCGACACCAGCGCCGCCGCGGCGGCGGTTGCCGGCTTGACGCCCGTGAACGCCTCGGTCAGGGCCACCAGGTACGTCCCGTGATATCCGCCGACGTTTCCAGGTGTCGGGACGGCAACGCCCACGGTAAGAAAGGCGATGATGAGGAAGGCGGAGTGGAAAGGCAAATCGACCCCCATGGCCAGGTTCACCCAGTGGACGCCCAGGTCGATCGCGATCCACACCAGCACCGACTGCACCAGCAGCATGAAAACCTGGCGCGGCGGCGCCTTCAGCACCGCCAGGCCCTCGAGGAAGGAGCGCGTCACCCCGGAGAGCAGTGGCCGCACCCGGGCCGGCAGCCACGCGATGATGCGGTCGAAGAACGCGGCGACCGCGGCGGCGTGACGGTGCGCGACGAACAGCATCACGAGCCCTGCCAGCGCTGCCACGGCGGCGCCGAGGCCGCCGAGGCGCACCAGCGTCATCAGCTTCCCCGAGGTCACCGCGGCCGCGGGCAGCGGCAGCACGAACAAGTAGAGGGCGAAGAGGCACAGCACCGTGATGAGGTCGAACAGCCGTTCGAGGATGATCGAGGCGAAAGCGCCCGAGGCCGGGATCCCGACGCGCCTGCCGACGATCAGCGGCCGCAGCACCTCCCCGGCCCGCGGGATGAGGAGGCCGGCCATGAAGCCGACGCAGGTGGCGGCGAACAGCGTGTGGAACGGAACGATCGCGAGCGGGCGCAGCAACGCGCCCCAGCGCCAGGCGCGCAGCAGGTAGATGACGACGGTCATGAGCAGCGCCGCCACGATATAGCCGGGCCGGGCGGAGGCGAGGGCGGCGCGCAGGGCCGGCCAGTCGGTGGTCCGGAAGAAGAAATAGAGGAGTACGAGGGCCAGCGCAACCGAGGCAATCAAACGGCCCAAACTCTTTGGTTTCATTAACTTGGAAGAACGCGCGAAGCGTACTACACTCCCCGCGAGCCGGTCAATGTCAGCAATTTCTGAACCGCGAATGCGCTTCCCCCGTTTCCGGGTATGACCTTGGCCGAAGACACGCACCTCGTTGCCCGCTGTGTGCAAGGGGACGAAGGGGCGTGGCGGGAACTGGTCGAGCGCCACACGCGCCGGGTTTTCGCCATCGCCTACAAGTTCTGCGGGCGCGTGGACCAGGCCGAGGACCTGACACAGGAGATATTCGTCAAGGTGTACCAGAGCCTGGGCCGGTACCGAGCGGAAGACGGCAAGTTCGAGGCGTGGCTCGGCAGCGTCAGCCGCAACCACGCGATCGACAACTACCGCCGCACGCGCGAGGAACGCGCCCGCCGCCACGGCGATCCCGCGGTCATCGACTTCGTGGCCTCCGGTGCAGCCACCCCGCTCGAAGACCTGGAGAAAGACGAGCGCGTCGCGCTGGTGCGCCAGGGAATCGGCGCGCTGCCCGCGGACCTGCGCGAGCCCATCCTGCTGTGCGACCTGCAGGGCCTCGCTTACGAAGAGGCGGCCGAAACGCTCGGCATTCCTCTCGGCACCGTGAAGAGCCGGCTCAACCGCGGCCGGCTCGAGCTCGCCAAGCGCCTCAGCGGCAGGGTGCGGGGCATGGCGCAATGACGACGATGACCTGCAGCCGCGCCGAGGAACTCTTCTCGGACGACCTCGAAGGCACGCTGCATCCGCTGCTGCGCTCGGAACTGGCAGAGCACCTCGCGGCGCATCCGCAGTGCGCCGCGCTGCGCGCCGACTTCGCGCTGGTGGTGGCGGCGCTGCATGCCGAACCCGCGGCGCTTGCGGTGCCGTCCGGGCTCGCGGAACGCGCCGCCTCGGCGGCGCTGGCCGCGGCGCGCGCGGTGCCGCGACAGCGGGCGACGCTCGCTGGCCTGCCCCGCTGGCTGCAGGCGACCGCCGCCGCTGCCGCCATCCTGATCGCCGGCGGCAGCACCTGGGTTGCGGTGCGGGGCGAACCCGGACGCATGGTCACCCGCCTTCGCGACCGCGTGGTGAGCGCGGGCCTGCAGCTCGCCGAACAGAAAGACCGCGTCGCCGAAGACCTGCGCCTCATGGGCATCGTCGTCAGCACCGCGTTCGAGGCGCGAGTCGACAAGGTCAACGACCGCGTCGACGACTATCGCCGCCTGCTGGAAAAGCGGCGCCTAGAGGAAGGCGCCCGCAAAGACCGCGAAACGCCGCCGCGCAAGCGGCCCGATGCCGATACCTCCTCGTTTTCGAACTCGCGGCCGCTGGCCCGCGTTACCACTTTCGAGCAGCACGCCTACAGGAGCTCATAAATAAATGGCCGATAACGATCAGTTCCACGACAACCAGACGGCGCCGTCCATGCCCGCGCCGCCGCCGCCGCTGCCGCAGGCTGCCTACATGCCCGCGGTGCCGGTGAAGGCGGCACGCAGCCCTGTGGTTGCGCTGATCCTGTCCCTCTTCCCCGGGCTCGGCCAGATGTACAACGGCCAGATCATCAAGGCGCTGGTGTTCTTCTTCACCTGGGCGGGCTGCATCTGGCTCGCCACCGACGACTGGCACTTCGGCATCATCATTCCGTTCGTCTACCTCACGAACCTCGTCGACGCCTGGCGCACCGCGAGCTACCTCGCGAACCGGCCGAATCCGGCGTTCGAGTTCGAGGAGAAGCTGGAGTCGCCCGCCTGGGGCATCGGCCTCATCGCGCTCGGCGCGGTGCTGCTCATGCACAACCTCGGCTGGCTGCAGCTGTGGTCGCTCGGCCGCTACTGGCCGCTGCTCCTCATCGGCGCCGGCGTGGTGTTCGTCTGGAACGCCATGAAGCGCAACCAGAGCTGACGCAGATGCGCGGATTCCGCGTGGAGCCGGTGGTCTTCGGCTCCTGCCTCATCGCCCTCGGCATCGCCGCCTTCCTCGCGACCTCGGGCCGCCCGGGAGTGCTCGACACGCTGCGCCGCTTCTGGCCCGTGGCGCTCATCTTCTGGGGCGTCCTCGACCTCGTCAACGTCCGTCTCATCCGCTCGGCTCGAGGTGACGCGTGAGGTTCCGCCGCTTCGCCCTCCTCTGCTTCATCCTCTTCTCGGGCCTCACGCTCGAGGCGGCCTACCAGGCACGCCGCAACCTGCCGCTCGACTTCGGACCGCTCGGCTGGCGGGTGTTCGGCGGCGAGTTCAGCGGCCCGTCGTTCGAGTTCAGCGAAGACCTGACCGAGCCGCTCGGCACCGCGACGACGATTTCGGTGGCGAACAGCTTCGGTGCGGTGCGCATCCAGCGCGGCGCCGGCAAGGATGCAGTGGTGCGCCTGCGCAAGGTCGTCTACAAGCGCAGTGAAACCGAGGCCAGGGCTTTCGCCGACACCATCCACATCGAGAAGTCGCGCGTGGGCGACGCTCTGCGCCTCGCCACCAACCGCGCCACGCTCGGCGGCGGCGACTCCGGGTGGGCGGTCGGTTTCGAGACGAACTTCGAGATCGAGGTGCCCGAGGGCGTGAAGGTCAAGATCGAGAACGAGCACGGCGACGTCGACGTCGCGGACATGGCCGCGGCCGACATCGCGAATGGCTTCGGCAGCGTGGTGGTGTCGCGCATCGCCGGGCCTGCCGACATCCGCTCCGAGCATGGCGACGTGCGCCTCAGCACGCTGGGCGACACCCTCAAGCTGGTGTCGCGCTTTGGTGACGTCGAGATCAGCGATGTGCCCAAGGCGGTCACGGTCGAATCCGAGCATGGCGACATGACGCTGGCGCGTCTCGGCTCGGTCGAGGCGCGCCTCGCGCACGGCAGCGCCGGCGTCGAGACGGTCACAGGCGACATCGCCTTCCACGGCGAGCACGCCGAGCTCGATGCGAAAGACGTGACCGGCCGCGTGACCGTGGAAACCGGGTTTCGCGACGTCACCCTGACGCGCATCAAGGGCGAGGCCAGCGTCAAGAACTCGCACGGCGACGTCTCGGCGAGCCAGGTGGGTGGGGCGCTCTTCGTCGAGAGCGGCTTCGGCGACGTGGACGCGGTGGACGTCGGCGGCGCGGTCGAGATCACGGTGGAACACGGCAACGTCACCGCCAACCGCATTCCGAAGGGCGCGAAGATCAAGGCACCCGGCGGCGACATCAAGCTCACCGAGTTCGGCGGGCCGGTGGAACTGAACAGCGAACGCGGCAGCCTCACGCTCGAGCCCGCGGCGCCCGTGCTCGCGCCGATCAGCGCCACCACCCAATACGGCGAGGTCGAGCTGCTGGTGCCCGACGGTTCGCGCTTCGACCTCGACGCGCGCAGCGAAAGCGGCGACGTGCACGTGGACTTGCGCAACTATGTTGGCAACGAGGACGCCGATCGCAGCGGCGATGCCGACAAAAAGCGGCGGCATGCGACCGGCAAGCTGGCCGGCGGTGGCCGTGTCGTGACACTGCTGGCGAGCCACGGCGACGTGCGCGTCAACTCGAGCGCACGCACCACGAGCGAGTCGAACTAAACGAGCGACGACGACGCTTGCGGCGCGCTCCGCCGATTGGTTAGACTCGCCGTCCTCGCCAACCATGAGTGAAGCAACGACAACCCCCGCGGCGCTCCTGCAATCCGACTTGCCGGGCGTGAAGCTCTGGCGGCGCGGCAAGGTCCGGGACGTCTACGATCTCGGCGACCGGCTCCTGATCGTCACCACCGACCGCCTCAGCGCCTTCGACGTGGTGCTGCCGACGCCGATCCCCGACAAGGGGCGCGTGCTGACGCAACTATCGCTCTTCTGGTTCGAGAAGCTGCGCTCGGTCATCGAGAACCACATCATCTCCGCCGACGTCGCCGACTTCGGCCCCGAGCTGGCACCACATGCCGCGCAGCTCGAAGGCCGCTCGATGCTCGTGGCAAAAACCGATCCGCTGTCCGTCGAGTGTGTGGTGCGCGGTTACATCACTGGTTCGGGTTGGAAGGATTACAGGAGTTCCGGAGCCGTCTGCGGCATCGCCCTGCCCGCCGGCCTGCGCGAGTCGGACCGCCTCGAGCCGGCGCTCTTCACGCCATCCACCAAGGCCGAAGTCGGTCACGACGAGAACATCTCGTTCGCCGAAGTCGCGGCGCAACTGGGCGCCGAGCGCGCGGCGCAGATTCGCGATGTCAGCCTCGCCCTCTACAGCGCCGCTCGCGACCATGCCGAGACCTGCGGCATCATCCTCGCCGACACCAAGTTCGAATTCGGCGTGAAGGACGGCCGCCTCATCTGGATCGACGAAGCGCTGACGCCGGACTCGTCGCGGTTCTGGCCGAAGGACGAGTACGCCCCGGGACGCGCTCAGCCCAGCTTCGACAAGCAGTACGTTCGCGACTATCTGGAAACCGTCACCTGGAACAAGACCCCGCCCGGGCCCGAGCTGCCCGAGGAAGTGGTCGCCCGAACCCGTGAAAAATACGTCGAGGCGTACGTCCGCCTGGCCGGCAAGCCGCTGCCGGGCGCCGCTTCCCCAAAGGAACCCGGAAAGTGAAGCAGGAACTCGAGGCGCTGGTGACTGAGATGGTCGACAAGGGCATCCGCTTCGACGACGCCCGGCGCGAGTTCGAGAAACGCTTCATCGTCAAGGTGTTGCAGCGCCACCGCGGCAACCTCTCGCGCGCCGCCCAGGACCTGCGCATCCACCGCAACACCCTGGGCAAGAAGGTCTCGGAGTACAAAATCCCCGTCGTCTAGAAGATCCTTTGGCACTCAAGGTCTTTGAGTGCTATATTCTCAACAGGAACACACCCTCGAGCCCCCGGGTCGCAATGCGGGCAGCGCGCCCCAGAATCCCCGGACAACTCGAAACTATTGCGTCCAAAGGAGATAGCTGCATGAAGGTTCGTCCGCTTCACGATCGCCTCCTGATCCGCCGGATCGAGGAGAAGGAGTCGGTCAAGGGTGGGATCATCATCCCGGATTCCGCGAAGGAAAAGCCCCAGGAGGGCGAGGTCATCGCGGTCGGCAACGGGAAGATCCTCGAGAACGGCACCAAGGTGGCCCTCGACGTCAAGGCCGGCGACAAGATCCTGTTCGGCAAGTATTCGGGCACCGACATCAAGGTCGACGGCAAAGAGTTCCTCATCCTCCGCGAGGATGAGGTTCTGGCTGTCATCGGCTAAGCGAAACAAGGAATAAGGAGACTTTAGGGAATGCCGAAGCAGATTACGTACGGTGACGAGTCGCGGCAGGCGATCCTGCGCGGCGTAAACCGCCTGGCCGATGCGGTCAAGGTGACGCTGGGCCCCAAGGGCCGCAACGTCGTCCTCGACAAGAAGTTCGGCTCGCCGCTCATCACCAAGGACGGCGTCACTGTCGCCAAGGAAATCGACCTCAAGGACCCGCTCGAGAACATGGGCGCGCAGATGGTGCGCGAAGTCGCCAGCAAGACCTCGGACGTGGCCGGCGACGGCACCACGACCGCAACGGTGCTCGCGCAAGCGATCTACCGCGAGGGCTCGAAGAACGTCACCGCCGGCGCCAACCCCATGGAGCTGAAGGCCGGCATCGGCCGCGCCGTCACGGTCGTCACCGAGGAGCTGAAGAAGCTCAGCAAGCCCGTCAAGGGCAAGATGATCGCCCAGGTCGGCACCATCTCCGCCAACAACGACGAAGGCATCGGCTCGATCATCGCGGAAGCGATGGAGAAGGTGGGCAAGGACGGCGTCATCACCGTCGAGGAAGCGCGCAGCATGGAGACGACCCTCGAGGTCGTCGAAGGCATGCAGTTCGACCGCGGCTACCTGTCGCCTTATTTCGTGACCGATCCTGAGCGCATGGAGGTGGTTCTCGAGAACCCCTACATCCTCATCCACGAGAAGAAGGTCTCGACCATGAAGGACCTCCTCCCGATCCTCGAGAAGATCGCCCAGCAGGGCGCGCCGCTTCTCATCATCGCGGAAGAGGTCGAGGGCGAGGCGCTCGCGACGCTGGTGGTCAACAAGCTGCGCGGCACGCTCAAGTGCGCGTCCGTCAAGGCTCCGGGCTACGGCGACCGCCGCAAGGCCATGCTCGAGGACATCGCGACGCTCACCGGCGGCAAGGCGATCACCGAGGATCTCGGCATCAAGCTCGAGAACGTCAAGCTCGAGGATCTGGGCCGCGCCAAGAAGGTGACGATCGACAAGGACAACACCACGATCGTCGAGGGCAGCGGCAAGTCCAAGGACATCGAAGGCCGGGTCAAGCAGATCCGCGCCCAGGTGGAAGAGACCACCTCCGACTACGACCGCGAGAAGCTCCAGGAGCGCCTCGCGAAGCTGGTCGGCGGAGTCGCCGTCATCAAGGTCGGCGCCGCAACCGAGACCGAGATGAAGGAAAAGAAGGCGCGGGTCGAGGACGCGATGCACGCGACCAAGGCCGCCGTCGAGGAAGGCATCGTTCCTGGCGGGGGCGTCGCGCTCCTGCGGGCGCAGAAGGCCATCGACGGCATCAAGGCGAGCGGCGACGAAGCCGTCGGCATCGCGATCGTCCGCCGTTCCCTCGAGGAGCCGCTGCGCCAGATCTCGGCCAACGCCGGGTTCGAAGGCGCCGTGGTCGTCGCCAAGGTACGCGAGATGAAGGCCGAAGAGGGCTTCAACGCGCTCAACGAGAAGTACGAGAACCTGGTGGACGCCGGCGTCATCGACCCCACCAAGGTCGTCCGCTCGGCCCTGCAGAACGCCGCCTCGATCGCGTCGCTCCTGCTCACCACCGAGGCTCTCATCTCCGAGATCCCCGAGGACAAGCCCGCCGCCGCCCCCCAGGGCGGCGGCCACCCGCAGGACATGTACTAGGCGTTTGCGAAGCAAACGCCTAGCCTCCTGAGCCGCCGCCCGTTGCGATCGGCTCAGGAGCCTCAGTAAAAAAAGGGGAGCCCGACTTCGGGCTCCCCTTTCCTTTTTATTTCCGTTCGTCCGTTCTTTCGTTCCAGGCGCTTGCGTCAGCGTCCGTTACTTCGCCGGCTGTGCCGCCCCCGCCCCCGGCTTCAGGAACTTGCCGTACCAGTCCAGGTACCGCTGCAGCCGATCGCGCTCGTAGCTGGGCATCGTGATGCCGTGGTACTGGCCCGGGTAGATCACGAGCTGCGTCTCGACGCCGAGGCTCTTCAGCGCCTGGTACATCTGCTCGCCGCCGACGATCGGCACGTTGAAGTCCTTCTCGCCGCCCAGGAACAGCGTCGGCGTCTTGATGCGGTCGGCGTGGAAGAACGGATAGGAGATCTTCATCCACAGGTCCGGGGTTCTTCCACGGCGGAGCGATTTCGAGGTCGTACTGGAGCGTGTAGCGGTCGACGCCGTACATGGTGAGCTGCAACGAGCTGCCGGCGCCGCTGATCGCCGCCTTGAAGCGCGTGATCGGTTGCGATCGTGTAGTTGGTGGAGATGCCGCCGTAGCTCCAGCCGCCGATGCCGAGGCGGTCGGGGTCGGCAATCCCCTGCTTCACCGCCTCGTCAACCGCGCCCAGCAGGTCCACCACTTCGAGGTGGCCCCAGTCGGCGTAAGATCGCCTTCTGGAACGCGTTGCCGCGGCCGGCGCTGCCGCGATAGTTGATCGCCAGCACCACATAGCCGTTGGCCGCGAACAACTGGCGGTCGAAGCTCCAGGCGTGCTCGTCCTGGCCGTTCGGTCCGCCGTGGATGTAGAGGATCGTCGGGTATTTCGTGCCGGGCTTGTAGCCGGCTGGCTTGACGATGAGGCCGTGAACCTCGGTGCCGTCCTTGCTCTTCGACTGGAAGTCTTCGGTCGTAGCCAGCTGCAGTTCAGCGATGCGAGCTTGTCGTTGTGCTTCGTCAGCTGCCGCAGCTTGCCGGCTTCGAGCGCGTAGACCTCGGCCGAGCTGGCTCGGCGTGGTTGCGAGACCGCGAAGTTGCCGTCCTTGCCGGCGCTCAGGGGCGCGCACCACCCGCCTGCCGGTGGCTGTGCGTCTGGAGCGTTGCCGTTCGGATCGCCAGCCGGCACCGCGGCCAGAGTGACGGTGCGATCGTCCTGCAGCAGGAAGGTGAGTCGCTTGCCGTCCGCTGACCACTCGGGGTTCGAGACGGCGCGATCGAGCTGCGGCATGCACCGCGGTCGGCTCGCTCACCGCGGCGCCGCCTGCCTTCGGCACGTTCACGACCATCAGCTTGTTCAGGCCGTAGGCGCTGTACTTGTCGACGTCGCCCAGGAGCACGGCGATGCGCGTGCCGTCCGGGCTCCAGCGCGGACGGCCGTTCTCGCCCGCCTCGGTCGCCGTCACGCGGCGCGGCTCGGCGCCGGCGCGCGCCTCGACCACCCAGACGTCGTCGTTCGCCGGTGCGATCCGGATCCTGCTCGGCCGCGCTTGCTGAGGAACGCGATCTGCTTGCCGTCGGGTGACCAGCTCGGGCTCTCGTCGTCGGCCTGGCCGGTCGTGATCGTGGTGGCGGTCCTGGTCGCGACGTCGAAGACGGCGACGTGCCCGTAGAGGCGCTTCAGGTAGCCCGACACGTCTTCCTTGAAGCGGTAGCGGTCGAGGACGATCGGCGTCGCGGTCTTGCGCTTCCAGCCTTCCTTCTTCTCCGGGTCGTCGAGTCGACGTCGAAGTCGTTGGCGATGAAGGCGATGCGCTTGCTGTCGGGCGACCACTGGATGTCCTCGGCGCCGCCCTTCAGGTCGCTGACCTTGATGCGCTTCGCCGCCGGCGCGGTTCAGCAGCCAGATCTGCGCGCCCTTCTTCTTTTCTTCCTCGTTGCCGCGCGACGACAGGAACGCGAGGTACTTGCCGTCGGGGCTGAAGCGCGGCGAGATCTCGCTGTCCTCCGAGGAGGTGAGCTGCACCTGCTCGCTGCCGTCCCACTTCACCATCCAGATGTCGGTGTTGCGCTTGTCCTTGTCGACGTTGGTGGTGCTCACGGTGTAGGCCACCCAGGCGCCTTCCGGCGAACGCTGCGGGTCGGAGACGCTCGCAAAGCGCGGCAGGTCGTCGACGCGGATCGGCCGGCGCGCCGTCTGCGGCTCGCTTCGCGATGCGCACGCAAACAGCACGGCAACAAGGACGGCGGTGCTACGGGTCATGCTTCCTCCGACGAGTGTTGGCCTAGCGAGGCAGGCGGAATTCGACGCGCACGGTGATCCAGGTGCCAACCGGCGCACCGGTCCTGGTCGCGGGACGATAGCGCCGCTGGCGCACGTTGTCGACCGCCGCCTCGTTGAGCCCGGACTTGCCTGCGACGCCGCGCAGCACCTGGGTTTCGGTCACGACGCCTTGCGTGTCGACGAAGGCGCGCACCTCGACGGTGCCCTCGACGCGCTGGCGCAGCGCCAGCGGCGGGTAGTTGAGCCGCGGCGCGTTCTGCAGGATTGGCGGCACCACCACTGCGGGCGTCGCGGCAGCGATCGGCGACGCCGTCGGCACGGCGGTCGGCTCGGGAGTGGGTGCCACGGTCGGGACGACCGCTGGCTGTGCCACTTCGACGGTGGCGGTCGCCAGCGGCGTCGGCGCGGGCAGCGTTGGCGTCGGCGTCGGCACCGGAGTCGCGGCGGCCGCCGCCGCAGCAGCCACCGCGGCGGCCTGCTGCTGCACTTCCAGCTCGCGCGCCAGGTCGGCGGCGCGGCGTTCCTGCAGCTGGCGCGACTGCTCGACCGCTTCGTCCTGCGCGCGGCGCAGCGCGGCGGGATCGACCGCCTGCCCGCGCTGGCGCGCCTGCGCCTCGATGCGCAGCCGCGCCTCCTCGGAAGCCTTCGCCGAAGCCGCGGCCTTTTCTTCCTCGATCGTCTTCAGCTTCGCCTCGAGCTCCTGCACCTTGTTGAGCGCCGCCTGCATCTCCGGCGTCAGCGGCGGGGGCGTCGGCGGCGCCGGCGCGCGGCGCGTCAGGAAGAAGGCCGCGAGGCCGCCCGCCAGCAGCACCGCCACGGCGCCGGCGATGAGCGGCCAGGAGGTGCTGCGCCGCGCGGTGGCGAGGATGATCGGCGGGTGATGCGCGGTCTCGACGCGCGGATGCGGCTCGGTCGTGTCCACGGGACGCAGCTCATCGAGGCGGTAGGGCTCGGTCCGGTCGCTCACGGCCGGATCGGGACGCGCCGCCGGGGCGGGCGGCGGCAGCGGCCGGGCTTCCGGAGGTGGTCCGGCCGGTGCGGGGCTCGGCGGCGCGCCACGAGGCACCTGCGGCGCCGGCGTCTCGTCCACCAGGAACTCGGCGTAGCTCGCCTCGCGCTCCTGCTTGATGAGCGCGGTCTCGCGCTCCAGCTGTTCGCGGAACAGCGAGTGCATCAGGAACGCAAGGTTGAAGGTGGTCGGTGTGAAGTCGCCGGAGAACAGCAGCGTGTCGATCGCCTTGCGCATCTCCTCGATCTGCGCGTAACGGTCGCGCGGGCTCTCGGCGAGCGAGCGCCGCAGGATCTCGGCGATGTGCTCGGGGATGTTGCGCGGCTCGACCGACGGGTCCTGCAGGCGCGCGGCCGCGATGTGCGCCGCCACCTCGTCGGTCCTGCCTTCCTGGTTCCAGCGCTCGCCGGTCAGGCACTCGAACAGGATGGCGCCCAGCGCATAGACGTCGGCGCTCGCGTCGCCGGGCCCGCCGCCGCGCTGTTCGGGAGCGAGGTATGCGAGGTCGTCGGCGCCGAGGGCACGGCCTTCGCGAATGCGGCTGCGGCCGACGCCGAAAAAGCGCGTGCGCACCTCGCCGTCGTTCGAGAGCATCACCGCTGCCGGGTTGAGGAGGCCGTGCAGGAAGCGCTGGCCGTCTTCGGCCTTGCGCGCATGCGCGAAATCGAGCGCCGAGCACACCTTGCTCGCGATCAGCAGCGTGTGGTTCGCGGAGAAGGGAAAGCCCTCCTGCCGGCAGCGCGCCAGGATCGTCTTCAGGCTGCGCGCCTCGAGGAACTCGTAGGAGATGTAGTAGTTCGACTCGATCTTGCCGATGCCGTGGACCTTGAGGATGTAGGGATTCTGCAGGGACGCCGCCTGCTTGACGTGCTCGAGCACGTCCTTGGCAAGCTCCGCCGTCGCGGAAATCGCGGGATTGAAGCGGATGATCGCGACCAGCCGTTCGAAGCCGGACGTGCTCAGCTTGGCGGCACGATACTCGGTGCCGAGGCCGGTCGTTTCGATCTCGTCGAGCAGAACGAAGCGC
This sequence comes from uncultured Acidobacteriota bacterium, assembly GCA_963720545.1. Taxonomy (GTDB): domain Bacteria; phylum Acidobacteriota; class Vicinamibacteria; order Fen-336; family Fen-336; genus MFD01916-c6. The sequence continues at coordinate 1,052,304 of OY970399.1, forward strand.
CCGAACTTCTCTCGCAAGTTGTCAGTCCCCAAAAGCCATCACGGGTGGGCAGGCCGGAAAGTAGCAGATCGCGCAAACGACCGCAATTTGCGGCGTACATCGCTCACAATGCTCAGTTTGGCGGCTCCAGGAGCTGCTCGGCGCCGCCCGGATTGCGCACCACTACCCGGTCTTCGGCGACGCTCACCACCGTGTAGCCGTCCAGGGTGCCGCCTGGGCCGAGGACGGCTATTTGCGACCCGAGGCCGAGGACCGCCAGCAGCGTCGAGCCCCTGCGGACCATGCCGACGAGCCGCACGACGGGAACCGCCAGCGCCGGGTTCGGCGCGGCCGCCGGAGCCGTGCTCTCTGCGAGCGCGGGACGCCGTGGCCTGGAAAAGGCCAGTTCGGATGCGGCTGCCGGCGGCTCGGGCGCTGCGCCGAAGCGAAACGGATCGCGGCCCCAGGCACCAGCGGGTCGCTGCGCGGTGACCGGAGCGGCTGCCGCAGCCTCGGCTGGTGCGGCCGCCGCCGCCTCGGGCGCCGCCAGCTCGATGGCGTAGGCGATCTCCGCGTTCTCGTCGGCCTGGGACAATGCCGCGGTCTGGATCACGAAGCCGTTTTGTTCCGGGGCGAGGGCATCGAGCAGCTGCGACACCGCCGCAAACCGGGCGCTGCCGTTGATGCGTGCGCTCGCCGCGAAGGGCGGCTTGCCGGCTTCGACGTCGAGCTCCACGTCGCGGATGCCGGCGCGAGCGGTGACCGCGAGCACCTGGCGGCGCAAGGCGAGCGTGGGGTTCGAGGCTCCGCCGGCCGCCGCGGAGCGCGCTGTGCGGTTCCAGAGCCCCAGCTGCCGCGCCCGCTGCGCCGCCTCGGCGCTGTTGCGGGCCGCGGCGAGGCGCGCCTGCTGGAAGCTCGCGCGCAACGCGTCGGCTTCCGCCGCCACCGGGCGCGTGTAAGCAAGATAGAGGGCAGCGCTGCACAGCAGCAGCAGCGCGCCGATGCGCGCTGGGCCGGCCGTCACTTGGCAACCCGCAGCGACGCGCGCACCCGGCCATCGACCTCGGCGCCGCGCGATTCGCCGCCCGGCAGCACCTGCTCGATCTCGGTGCGGCGCGCCAGCTGCTCGAGCACCGTGTCGTACGCTTCCGGGCGGGTCGCCGTGATCCCGAGGTCGAGACGCGATCCCGAAGCGTACACGATGGCAATGCGCGTGAAGCGCGCATCGCGCGGCAGCTCGGCGGCGAGTCCGGCCACGATCGACGCAGGTGAATGTTGTACGCCCTGCTCCAGCTGAGAGGCTGCCGCCAGCACTGGTTCCGGTCGGTTTCCCTGCGCCCGCGGGGACAGCGGCACCTGCGATTCGGCGCGAAGGAGCGACGCGCGCGCCGCGCTGCGGGCGGCGGTCGCGGCATACGCACCCCAGGCCGACCACAAGGCGAAGAAGGCGCCGACGCCAAGCAACAAGGCGCCGGCGCGCGGGGTATGGGCGCTGCGCCGCGACGAAAAGTCGGGGCCGCTCACGCGCCGGCCCTGGCCCAGACGAGCTCGAAGGGCTCGACCGCGACGCCCTCGTGGCCCAGCGTCCAGCCGGCGGCCGCGCGCCGGCCGCGCCGCAGCAGCTCCGCGATCACCAGGGACGCGCCGCGGCCGACCACTCGGATCTGGTCTGGCTCCTGGCCGGCTGCCAGGGCGGTGCGCTCGGCTTCGTCGGCGATGCGGCCGCTGTCTTTGGCGCGCGTGCGCCGGCGGGTGCGAAAGGCACGCAGGCCGCCGCCGTCCGAATGGGTGAGCGAATAGGCCGCGTCGCCCAGGATCACGTCCACCACCCCGCCTTCGGCGCCCTTGCCGGCGCCGAGCCCCGCCACGGCGAGGAACGGTGCCAGTTCGGCGCGGGCCACCGCGGCGCCCGCATCCGCCAGCACCTGTTCGTATTCGCTCACGATGCGCCGCCAGACGAGGCCCGCTAGGTGTGCGCCGCCCGCGACCTTGAGCGTGCCGACGACCGCCTCCGAAGCCGGAAACGCGAGCCCCTGGCCCAGGCGGAAGCGCGCGAAATGGTCGGGCGCCACGTTGCCCGGCGGCTCCACCAGGCCGGTGCGCGCCGTACCGTCCGGCAGCACCAGGGTTACGGGCGAGGAGCCTGTGCCGAGCGCCGCGAGCACCCGCGCCAGGGCCTCCAGTACCGCGTCGCGGTCGAGGATGTTGGCTTCGAATGGCCGCGGCTCGAGCGCGCCGCCGGGAAGCGGCGCGGCGGCGAACGACGCGAGGCGCGGCCCGCGGAAGCCCGCACGCAGCTCGCCGCCCTCCACCTGGCCTCGGTCGATGGCGACGAACAGCGAGCCCGACGCGAGCTTCATGGGCTTCATCTTATTAGTTATGATGGCCGGAATTCGTTTTCGCACAACTGGGGAGGTCGCGTTTCATGACCCAGGGCACGAGCCAGATACGCAACGTCGCAGTCGTCGGCCACGGCGGCTGCGGCAAGACCAGCCTCGTCTCCGCGTGTCTCTTCGCCACCGGCGCCACCAGCCGCCTCGGCCGCATCGACGACGGCACCACCCCCACCGACTTCGACCCCGACGAGATCGAGCGCAAGATCAGCCTGCAGTCCGCGGTCGCGTTCGCCGAGTGGCGCAAGGTCAAGATCAACTTCATCGACGCTCCCGGCTACGCCAACTTCTTCGCCGAGGCGAAGTCGGCGCTGCGGGTCGCAGACGCCGCGCTGTTCGTCGTCGACGCGGTGGCGGGCGTCGAGGTGCAGACCGCCAAGGCGTGGCGGGTGGCCGACGAATACGGCCTGCCGCGCCTGGTGGTGGTGAACCGCATGGACCGCGACCGCGCTTCCTATGACCGGGTGCTGGAGTCGCTGCAGAAGGCGTTCGGCCGCGGCTGCGTGCCGATCGCGATGCCGCTCGGCGAAGAGAAGGCGTTCGTCGGCGACGCGAACCTGGTGAGCGGCCAGGCGCTCGTCTACGGCCACGACCAGTCGGGCAAGTTCCAGCAGGTGGAGGTGCCCGAAGAGGTGCGCGCGCGTTCCGCGGCGAACCGCGAGGCGCTCATCGAGATGGTCGCCGAAACCAACGAGAGCCTGATGGAGGAGTTCTTCGAGAAGGGCAGCCTGCCCGCCGAAGACCTGTTGAAGGGGCTGCGCGAGGCGTTCCTGGCGCGCGCCATCTTCCCGGTGCTGCCGGCCTCGTCGCTGCTGAACGTCGGCATCCATCCGATCCTCGACGCCATCGTCGACCTCGCCCCGTCGCCGGCCGAGCGCGAGCCCGTCTCGGGCCACGAGCCGCATTCGAAGGACGCCATCGTGCGCCGTCCCGATCCCGCCGAGCCGTTCGCGGCGCTGGTGTTCAAGACTCTCGTCGACCCGCACGCCGGGCACATCTCGATCTTTCGCGTGTTCTCGGGAACCCTGAAGGGCGACTCGGTGGCGCAGAACAGCAGCCGCGACACCGCCGAGCGCGTCGGCCACCTGTTCTTCCTGCAGGGCAAGAACCAGAGCCCGGTCGGCGAAGTGACGGCCGGCGACATCGCCGCGGTGGCGAAGCTCAAGGACACGCGCACCAACGACACGCTGTGCGACAAGGCGCACCCGATCGTGCTCGACCCGATCGTGTTCCCCGAAGGCGCCACCACCTTCGCAATCGAGCCGAAGACGCGCGGCGACGAGGACAAGATCTCGGTGGCGCTGCACCGCCTCATCGACGAGGACCCGGTGGTGCGGCTGTCGCGCGACGCGCTCACCCACGAGATGCTGCTCACCGGCATGGGCCAGCTGCACGTCGAGGTGATCGTCAACCGGCTGCGCAAGCGCTACAAGGTCGAGGTCAACCTCAAGCGGCCGAAGATCCCCTACCAGGAGACGATCAAGTCGACCGCGGAGGGCCATGGCCGCCACAAGAAGCAGACCGGCGGCCACGGCCAGTTCGGCGACTGCAAGATCCGCGTGCGGCCGCTGCCGCGCGGCGCCGACTTCAAGTTCGTCGACGAGATCTTCGGCGGCTCGATTCCGCGCAACTTCATCCCGGCGGTCGAGAAGGGCATCCAGGAGGCGCGCATCAAGGGTTACCTTGCCGGCTACCCGATGATCGACTTCCAGGTGGAGCTCCTGGACGGCGCCTACCACGACGTCGATTCATCCGAGATGGCCTTCAAGATCGCCGGCTCCCTGGCCTTCAAGGACGCGATGGCCAAGTCGCGGCCGACGCTGCTGGAGCCGGTGATGAAGGTCGAGATCAACGTCCCCGACGAGTTCTCCGGAGCGGTCATGGGCGACCTCTCGGGGCGCCGCGGCCGGCCGCAGGGCCTGGACGCCCAGGGCGGCACCCAGATCATCCACGCCGAAGTGCCGCTTGCCGAGATGCTCTCCTACGACGCCGACCTGACGTCGATGACCGGCGGCCGGGGAACTTATCACATGGAAATGGCGCACTACGACGAGGTGCCGTCGCATCTTCAGGAGAAGATAGTGGCTGCGGCCCGGGCTGCCCGGGGCGAAGTCAAGGAGGAAGCGTGAGCCGTGCCCTCGCGATCGCACTGAGCCTCATCCTGTCGGGCGTGACCGCGGCGGCATCTGCCGCGCCGCAGGAGCCGCCCGCCGACCCGTCGCTCAAGGTGTCGGGCAAGGACGTGCCGCCGCCCAAGCGCGTCAAGATGACGCCACCCGTCTATCCGCCCGAAGCGCAGGCCCAGGGCATCCGCGGCATCGTCATCATCGAGATCGTCATCGGCCCCGACGGCAAGGTGGCTTCGGCGCGCCTCATCCGCAGCATCCCCGGGCTCGACGAGGCGGCGCTCGACGCGGTGCGCCGCTGGGAGTACGAGGTGACGCGTGTCGACGGGCAGCCGGTAAAGGTGGTGCACACGGTGCCGATCACCTTCGCGCTGCGCCTGCCGGACGTCGAGCGGCAGGACGGCGTGCCGGAACTGCGCGCGGGCGTGCTGCCGAAGGCGCCGCCGAATGCCGAGCGGCTGGGCAAGGCGGCGGTGCGCGCGCAGTTGACCGTCGAGCCCGACGGCCGCCTCAGCGACGCCGAGATCCTCGAGGGCGATCCGGCGCTTTCCGGGCCGGTGCTGGTGGCGCTCAACACGTGGCGCTTTGCCCCCGATCCGGAGGGCGCCACCGTCGTCTGCAAGCTGGTCGTCACCTTCGACCCGTCGGCGGGAGACGCCGCCAAGGTCGCCGTGCGCCTCGAGAGCCCGCGCAAGAGCCAGAGTGTCGCCGAGGCTGGTGCGGCGCCGGCCGCGCCATCACCCGCGGCTGCCGCGCCATCGCCCGCGGCTGCCGCGCCATCGCCCGCGGCGGCGCCGTCTTCGCCGGCAACGGCGCCCGCGGCGGCGCCTGCATCGGCACCATCCCCCGCCCCCGCAGGTCCGCAGCCGGTTCCGTCGGCGTCGCCCGCGGGCGTCCCGGTGGCGAGCACTACGCCGGCGCCGGCCGCCGCGCAGCCGTCGCCGTCGCCTATGCCACAGCCGGTGCCAGCGGCATCCGCGGTGCCTTCACCGGCCGCACCAGCGCCCAGGGTTGCAGCCGGACCAACGCCCGCGCCCGTGCCCGCCACATCGCCGGCTCCGAAGGTGGCCACCGAGGTCATTTCCCAGCCGCCGCGCGCGGTGCTCGGTGCCGCGGCACCGCCGCCGCCGGCGGCTCCCGAGCAGGGCTTCTCGTCGATTCGCGACGTGACGCTCGGCCTCGGCGTTCCCGACCTCGTGAAGGGCCGCCGCCCGGTGGTGCCGCCGGTCGCGCGCATCAGCGGCGCCGAAGGCACGGTGCGCGTCGACTTCACCATCGATTCCGCCGGCCAGACGTCGGTGTCGCGCGTCGAGGGCGCCGACCTGCTGAAGGTCGCGGCGCAGCAGGCAGTGCAGTCGTGGGGCTTCAGGCGCACCACTCCCGAGCGCGTGGCGATGACCGCGGAGTTCGTCTACAAGACCGACGCCGCCAGCGCGTCGGTGAAACCCCAGCAGTAACAAGGCAAAACGGCCAGCGCGTGGGGCGCTGGCCGTCTGGGTGCGGCGAAGCGGGAGCGCGGCGCGCCTGGCTACTCGGCTGCTTCCGCGGCCGCCTTTTTGCCGCGAGCGGCCTTCTTCTTCGGGGCGTCCGTCGCAGCGGTGTCCTTGTCCTCGGCCTTGCCGCCCTTGGCTTTGGTTCCAGCCTTGGCCTTGTCTTCCTTGCCCTTGCCGGGGTCGAACTCGGAGCCGAGCAGCTCGACGATCGCCATCTCGGCGCCGTCGCCGCGGCGCGGGCCGAGGCGCAGGATGCGGGTGTAGCCGCCGGCGCGGCCGCTGAAGCGCGCGCCGAGCGTGTCGAACAGCTTGCTGACGACGCGCGGGTCGCGCACCTTGCGCAGCACCAGGCGGCGCGCGTGCAGCTTGTTCTCCTCGCGCTTCGCGATGGTGATGAGCTTCTCGGTGTACGGCCGCAACTCCTTGGCCTTCATCAAGGTGGTGCGGATGCGCTCTTTCTCGAGCAGCGCCGTCGCCAGGTTGCGGAGCATGGCGAGGCGGTGCGACGAGGTGCGGCCGAGCTTGCGATGCGCGACGCCGTGCCTCATGACTGGGTCTGCGGCAGGTTGTCGAACTTCATGCCGAGGCTCAGGCCCATCGACTGCAGGATGTCCTTGATCTCGTTCAGCGACTTGCGGCCGAAGTTCTTGGTCTTGAGCATTTCGCTCTCGGTCTTCTGCACCAGCTCGCCGATGGTACGGATGTTGGCGTTCTTCAGGCAGTTGTAGGAGCGCACCGACAGCTCGAGCTCGTCGACGCTGCGCGACAGCTTCTCGGCCCACGCGGCGCGGTCCTGCTCGGAGATCTCGACCGGCGCTTCCTGGGCGTCTTCGTCCTCGTCGAGGTTGATGAAGATCGCAAGGTGGTCCTTCAGCAGCTTGGCGCCGAGGCCCACGGCGTCGCGCGGCGTGACGGCGCCGTTGGTCCAGACTTCCATGGTGAGCTTCTCGTAGTCGGTCGCCTGGCCGACGCGCGCGGCGCCGACGAAGTAGTTGACCTTGCGCACCGGCGAGTGGATCGAATCGACCGGAATCCAGCCGATCGACAGGTCCTCGTCGAAGTTCTTGTCGGCGGAGACGTAGCCGCGGCCCGGCTTGACGCGCATCTCGATGTTGAGCGTGGCGCCCTGGCCGAGGGTCGCGATGTACGACTCGGGATCGAGGATGTCGATCTCGGCATCGGGGGTGATGTGCTTGGCGCGCACCTCGCCCGCTTCCGAGGTCTTGAGCGTCATGGTGCGCGGCTCGTCGACGTGCATCTTGAGCGCGACCTTCTTCAGGTTCAGGATCAGGTCGGTGGTGTCTTCCATCGCGCCGGGGATCGGCGAGAACTCATGCAGCACGCCTTCGACGCGCACGGCGGTGATGGCGGTGCCCTCGATGCCCGAGAGCAGCACGCGGCGCAGCGTGTTCCCCACGGTGGTGGCGAACCCGCGCTCGAACGGCTGGGCGTGGAAGCGCCCGTAGGTGTCGGTCAGGCTGTCCCGATCGACCTCGAGACGCTTCGGCTTCTGAAACCCCTTCCACAGCATTCTTTCTTGGCTCCTTACGTGGGAGGCCGCCGGCGCGCCCCGCCGCTGCGGGCCGCTGCTCGGTGCGCTCCGGTACTACTTGGAGTACAGCTCGACGATGAGCTGTTCCTGGATCGGGAAATTGATGTCGTCGCGCGCTGGCAGGCCGATGACCTTGCCCTTGAGCGCGGCATGATCGAGTTCGAGCCACTTCGGCACGCCGCGGCCCTTGGCGGAATCGACCGCCGCCTGCACCAGCGCGTTCTTCGCGGCGCCGGCCGACAGCGAGACCACGTCGCCCTGGCGCACCTGGTAGGACGGGATGTTGACCTTCTTCTCGTTCACCAGCACGTTGCCGTGGCGCACCAGCTGGCGCGCGGCGGCCTGCGAGGCGCCGAAGCCGAGGCGGTAGACCACGGTGCACAGCCGCCGCTCGAGCTTCTGCAGCAGCAGCTCGCCGACCACGCCCTTCTCGCGCGCGGCCTTCTGGAAGGTGAGCGCGAACTGCCCCTCGAGCATGCCGTAGAGGCGCTTCACCTTCTGCTTCTCGCGCATCTGCAGGCCGTAGCCCTGCGGCTTCGACTTGGGACGGCCGTTCTTGCCGCCGCCCTTGCCGTGCTGCCCGGGCGCGTAGTTGCGCTTCTCGATGGCGCACTTCTCGGTGAAGCAGCGGTCGCCCTTGAGGAACAGCTTCATGCCCTCGCGGCGGCACAGACGACAGACGGAACCAACGTACCTGGCCAAGAAATCTTCTCCGTTACACGCGGCGGCGCTTGGGCGGCCGGCAACCGTTGTGGGGAATGGGGGTGACGTCCCTGATGGACTTGATCTCGACGCCCGCAGCCTGCAGCGCGCGGATCGCCGACTCGCGGCCGCTGCCCGGGCCCTTGACGCGGATGTCGAGCGAGCGCAGGCCGTGGTCCTTGGCGACGTTCGCGGCGGTGGTCGCGGCCTGCTGGGCGGCGAAGGGCGTGCCCTTGCGCGAACCCTTGAAGCCGAGCGAACCAGACGACGACCAGGCGACGACCTGGCCTTCCTGGTCGGCGATCGTCACCTGGGTGTTGTTGAACGAGGCGTGGATGTGGGCGATGCCGTGAACGAGGTGGCGGCGCTCCTTCTTGCCCTTCTTGCCCGAGGACGCGGGCTTGGCCGGCGTCGGCGCCGCGCCGGTGGCTGCTGCTGGTGTTGCTGCGGTCGGTGTGGTGGTTGACATTCCTGGCCTTGGTTACGACGCCTTGGGCGCGACCGGCTTGGAACGCTGCACGGTGCGGCGCGGTCCCTTGCGCGTGCGCGCGTTGGTGTGGGTGCGCTGGCCGCGCACCGGCAGGCTGCGGCGATGCCGCGCGCCGCGATACGAGCCGATTTCCATCAGGCGCTTGATGTTGAGCGAGATCTCCTTGCGCAGGTCGCCTTCGACGCTGCCCTGGGCCTCGATTACCTTCTGGATGCGGCTCACTTCTTCCTCGGACAGGTCCTTGACCCGCACGGTGCGATCGATGCCGGCCTCGCCGAGAATGCGGCCGCTGCGATGCACGCCGATCCCGTAAATGTAGGTGAGGGCCACCTCGACGCGCTTCCCGCGCGGCAGGTCGACGCCCGCGACACGTGCCATTCCTTAACCCTGCCTCTGCTTGTGTTTCTGGTTGGCGCACACGATCCGCACGACGCCGGAACGGCGCACAACCTTGCACTTCACACAGATCTTCTTGACGGACGACCTGACTTTCACGCTGCTCCCCTGGAAATCGAAAGGAAAGTTGGAGCCCCGCAGGACTCAACGCGGCGTCTCGCCGCAAAACCTAGAGTATACATCACTTCAAGCTTTTTTTCGGACCACGCGGCCCCGGCTGTGGTCGTACGGCATCAGCTCGACTTCGACCCGGTCGCCCACCCGCAGCCGGAGGTTGGAAGACCCGGCATTGAGGTGCACCTGCACCTGCGCTCCCCCGCCTTCGGCCCCCAGACCCGCCCAGAAGAGCCCATTTGGCAAGGTTTCGAGGATCCGGGCTTCGAGCGTGACGGGCAGGCCGGCGGGACCAGGGGTCCGGCTCGGCGCCATCAGTCGCCCCGTCCGATCCGGTCGAGGATCTGCTGGTACACGTCGTCCACGTTGCCGGTCGCGTCGATGCGATGGAAGCGCGGGCTGGCGCCGTAGAAATCGATGAGCGGCGAGGTGCGCAGCTCGTATTCCTCGAGGCGGCGCGCCACCGCTTCCTCGGCGTCGTCGTCGCGCTGGAACAGGTCGGCGCCCTCGCGATCGCACTTGCCCGCGACCTTCGGCGGCTTCGAGTCGATGTGGTAGGTCGACTGGCAGACCGGGCACCAGCGGCGTCCCGAAAGCCGCCGCAGCACTTCCTCCTTCGGCAGCACGAACAGCACCACGTCGTCGTTGTTGCGTGAGCCGCCGTTCATGCGCACGAACGCCTCGGCCTGGCCGACGGTGCGCGGGAAGCCGTCGAGCAGCACGCCCTTCTGCGCGTCTTCTTCCTTCAGGCGTTCGCCGATGAGGCCGATGAGCAGCTCGTCCGGCACCAGCCGGCCGCGCTCCATGAGGGGTGCCGCCTGCCGCCCCAGCTCGGTGCCGGCGGCGACCGCCTCGCGCAGGATGTCGCCGGTCGAAATCCGCGGTATGCCGAGGTGCGCGGCGACGCGCACCGCCTGGGTGCCCTTGCCGGCACCAGGCGGTCCGAGAAAGATGATCCGGGCGGGCCCGGAACTGCTACCGCCGGCCACGAATGCGCCGGCCGCTACCGGCGAAACCGTCGTAGTGGCGCATCACCAGCTGCGCCTCGACCTGCGACACGGTGTCCATCGCGACGCCGACGACGATCAGCAGCGAGGTGCCGCCGAAGAAGAAGTTGAGGTGCAGGCCCTCGGTGATCCAGCCGAGGCCGTTGTTGGTGAGGAAGGCGTCGAGCGGCGCGCCGATCACCGGGATCGGCGCCACCTTGAAGCCGGCCATCAGGAACTCGGGCAGCAGCGCGACCAGCGCCAGGTAGATGGCGCCGCCGAAGGTGATGCGGCCGAGGATGTGGTCGAGGTATTCGGCGGTCTTCTTGCCGGGACGGATGCCAGGGACGAAGCCGCCGTACTTGCGCATGTTCTCGGCGACGTCGTCGGGGTTGAAGACGATCGACGTGTAGAAGTAGCAGAAGAAGATGATGAAGGAGACGTACAGCAGGTTGTAGAGCGGCATGCCCCACTGCAGCTGCTCGAACACCGACGCCATCCAGCCGGTGTGGTTGTCGCCGCGCAGCATCTGCGTGATCGTCTGCGGGAAGGCGATGATGGAGGAGGCGAAGATCACCGGGATCACGCCCGAGGTGTTGACGCGCAGCGGCAGGTGCGTCGAGGTGCCGCCGTACATGCGCCGCCCGACCACGCGCTTCGCGTATTGCACGGTGATGCGCCGCTGGCCGCGCTCCACGAACACGATCGCGGCCACCACCAGGAACATCATGGCGAGCAGCAGCAGCGCCGCGATGATGCTGAGCTCGTTGCGGCGGATCATGTCGATGGTGCTGAACAGCGCGTGCGGGAAGCCGGCGACGATGCCGGCGAAGATCAGCAGGCTCATGCCGTTGCCGATGCCGCGCTCGGTGATCTGCTCGCCCAGCCACATGATGAAGGCGGTGCCGGTGGTGAGCGTCAGCACCGTCAGTGCCGTGAAGCCCCAGCCGGGGCGCTCGACGATGCGGTACTGCGCGCTCAGGGTCAGGCTCTCGAGGTAGCGGGCGATCGCCAGCGACTGCACGATCGAGAGCAGCACCGTGCCGTAGCGCGTCCACTGCGTGATCTTGCGCCGGCCCAGCTCGCCTTCCTTGGAGATGCGCTCGAGCGTCGGCCACACCACCGTGAGGATCTGCAGGATGATCGAAGCCGAGATGTACGGCATGATGCCGAGCGCGAAGATCGTGACCTTCGAGAGGTTGCCGCCGGAGAACATGTCGACGAGCCCGAACCAGTTGCCCTGGTTCTGCTGGAAGAAGTCGACGAGCGCCTTGGCGTTGATGCCGGGCGTCGGGATGTGGTAGCCGAGGCGGTACACCGCCAGCAGGCCGAGCGTGAACAGCACCCGCTTGCGCAGGTCGGGAATTTCCCAGATGTTCTTGAGGCTCTGCACGATCTGCATCGCTAGCCCTCGATGATTTCGGTCTTGCCGCCGGCTTTCGCGATGCGCTCGGTCGCGCCCGCGCTGAACTTGTGGGCCTTCACGGTGAGGGCCTTGGTGAGGTCGCCCTTGCCGAGGACCTTGACCCCCTCGCGCAGGTTCTTGATCAGGCCCTTCTCGACCAGCGACTCGGGCGTGACGATGGCGCCCGCCTCGAACGTCTCGAGGCTGCCGAGGTTGACGAGCACGTAGCGCTTGCGGAACGGCTCGTTGCTGAAGCCGCGCTTCGGCACGCGCCGGTGCAGCGGCATCTGGCCGCCCTCGAAGCCGATCTTGCGCCCGTAGCCGCTGCGGCTCTTCTGGCCTTTCTCACCGCGGCCGGACGTCTTGCCCAGGCCGCTGCCCGGACCGCGGCCCACGCGCTTGCGCTCGCGGACGCTGCCCTTGGCGGGTTTGAGGTTGTGCAGACCCATGATTTCGTTCCTCTTCCGTGGCTTCTTGCGCTAGTCCGTGATCGCGACGAGGTGGGGCACCTTGCGCACCATGCCGCGGATCTCCACGGTGTCCATCCGCTCCACCACCTGGTGCATGCGGCGCAGGCCGAGGCCGCGCACGGTTGCGCGCTGGCTGTCGGTGCAGCCGATGACGCTGCCCACCATCTTGATCTTGAGGGTCTTGCCCGACGGGCTCTTGCCGGTCTTGCTCATGCCTGGGCCGCCTTCTCCTTCTTCTTCTTCTCGGCGGGCGCGAAGTCCGCCAGTTCCTTGCCGCGCAGACGCGCCACGCGCTCGGGCGGGCGCAGCCCGGTGAGCGCTTCCATGGTCGCCTTCACCACGTTGTGCGCGGTGGTGCTGCCGAGGCTCTTGGTGAGGATGTTCTGGATGCCGGCCGCGGTGATGACGGCGCGCACCGCGCCGCCGGCGATGACGCCGGTGCCTTCGGACGCCGGCCGCAGCATCACGCGGCCGGAACCGAAGCGGCCGGTGATGGCGTGCGGGATGGTGCTGCCCTTGTCGGTGATCGGCACGCGCACGATGTTCTTCTTCGCCGCCTCGATGCCCTTCTTGATGGCCGCCGAGACTTCGCGCGCCTTGCCCATGCCGTAGCCGACATGCCCGCCGCCGTCGCCCACCACCACCAGCGCGCTGAACGACAGGTTCTTGCCGCCCTTCACGACCTTGGTGACGCGGTTGATCCCGACCACCTGGTCCTTGAGGTCCAGGCCCGAGATGTCGATCTTTTCGATAAGTGGCTTCATTCTTGCCTCAGTGACGTCTGCCTAGAACTTGAGGCCGCCCTCACGGGCGGCGTCGGCGAGGGCCTTGATGCGGCCGTGATACTGGAACCCGCCGCGGTCGAAGACCACGCGGTCGACGCCCTTGGCCTTGGCGCGCTCCGCGATGAGCGTGCCGACTTCCTTGGCGGCGGCGATGTTGGCGCCGCTCTTGGCCTTGAAGTCCTTGTCCACCGACGACGCGTGGCAGACGGTCTTGCCGGCGAGGTCGTCGATGACCTGGGCGTAGATGTGCGCCTGGCTGCGGAACACGGCGAGGCGCGGACGCGCATCGCTGCCGGAAAGGCTCTTGCGGATGCGGCGGTGCAGCCGCAGCCTGGTCTCTTCCTTGGTTCTGACGCTCACCTTACTTCGCTCCTCCGGTGGCCCCGGCCTTGCCTGCCTTCTTCTTCAGGACTTCGCCCATGTAGCGGATGCCCTTCTGCTTGTACGGATCGGGCTTGCGCAGCCTGCGGATCTCGGCCGCCACCTGGCCCACCTGCTGGCGGTCGTTGCCGCTCACCACGATATGGGTCTGCTTGTCGATCGCGATCTTGATGCCCTCGGGCACCTTGAATTCCACCGGGTGCGAGTAGCCGAGCGCAAACACCACCTTGCCGCCCTCGACCGCCGCGCGGTAGCCGACGCCGACGATGTCGAGCTCGCGCGAGAAGCCGGTGGTGACGCCGGTGACCGCGTTCTGCGCCAGCGCGCGTGCCAGGCCGTGGAAGGCGCGCACCTGGCGCTCCTCGTTCTTGCGGCTGCACAGGAGCTCGGCGCCCTGCACCTCGAACGAGATGCCGGGCGGGATCGGGCTCTGCAGCTTGCCCTTCGGTCCCTGCACCTCGAGCATCTCGGCCGAGATCCGGATCTTGACGTCCTTGGGGACGACTATTGGCTTCTTGCCGACGCGCGACATTTTGCTAGTGCTCCCTTACCAGACGTTGCAGAGGATCTCGCCACCGACGCCTTCGCGCGCCGCCGTGCGCCCGGTCATGACGCCGCGCGAGGTCGAGAGGATGTTGATGCCGAGACCGCCGTAAACGCGCGGGATGGCGTCCTTGCCGCAGTAGATGCGGCAGCCGGGACGGCTGACGCGTTCCACCTGGTTGATGATGCGCTCGCTGCCCGGGCCGTACTTCAGGAACACGCGCAGCGTGTTCTTGCCGTCGTCCTCGCCAAGCCGGAAGTTCGCGACGTAGCCCTCGTCCTTGAGGATCTTCGCGATTTCCACCTTGAGGTGCGACGACGGCATGTCCACCTTCGCGAGGTTGGCGCGGACCCCGTTGCGGATCCGGGTGAGCATGTCGGCGACTGGGTCGGTCATGTTCATTGCAGGCGCCTCCCTACCAGCTGGCCTTGATGACGCCGGGAATCTCGCCGGCGAGGGCGTTCTTGCGGAAGCAGATGCGGCACATCTGGAACTTCCGGATGTAGGCCCGCGGCCGGCCGCACTGGCGGCACCGCGTGTACTTGCGCACTGCGAACTTCGGCGTTCGCTGGGCCTTGGCGATAAGCGAAAGCTTGGCCACGTTCTCTCCCTATTGTCTGAACGGCATGCCCAGGTAGCGCAGCAGCGTCCTGGACTCTTCGTCGGTTCGTGCCGACGTCACGAAGGTCACGTTCATTCCGCGGAGCTTGTCGACCTTGGCGTAGTCGATCTCCGTGAAGATGATCTGGTCCGGCAGGCCGAGCGTGTAGCTGCCGCGGCCGTCGAACGAGTTGGGCGGCACGCCGCGGAAGTCGCGCACGCGCGGCAATGCGATGTTCACCAGCCGGTCGACGAACTCGTACATGCGGTCGCCGCGCAGCGTCACCGCGGCTGCGATCGGCATGCCCTTGCGCAGCTTGAAGGCGGCGATCGACTTCTTCGAACGGCGCAGCGCCGGCTTCTGGCCGGCAATGCGGCCGAGCTCGTCCATGGCCGCGTCCAGCAGCTTGATGTTCTGCGTGGCTTCGCCGACGCCCATGTTGAGCACCACCTTGCGCAGCTTCGGCACCGCCATGACGTTCGGGTACTTCTGCTCCTTGAGCAGGCGGGGCACGATTTCCTTGACGTAGGTTTCCTTGAGGCGCGCGGTCATTGGTTCCTTCCCCTACTTGCCCAGCGTCCCGCCGCACTTGCGGCAGACACGCGACTTGGCGCCGTCGGCGTCGGCCTTCCAGCCGATGCGGGTGCGCTTGTTGCACTCGGGGCAGACGATCTGCACGTTCGAGACGTGGATCGAGGCCTCGCGCTCGGCGATGCCGCCCTTGATCTTGCGCGTCGGGTTGGGCTTGGTGTGCTTCTTCACGAAGTTCACGCCCTGGACGATGACGCGGTTCTTGGTCGGCAGGATCTCGAGGACCTTGCCGCGCTTGGCGGGATCCGCGTCCTTGCCGGCGATCACCTCGACGAGGTCGCCCTTGACGAGGCGGATGCGGTGCCGCTCGGGAGCCTGATGTCTGATGCGGGCCATGGCCTTAAAGGACCTCCGGCGCGAGCGAAACGATCTTCATGAACTTGCGCTCGCGCAGTTCGCGGGCCACCGGCCCGAAGACGCGCGTGCCCACGGGCTCGCCGGCTTCGTTGATGAGCACCGCGGCGTTGGTGTCGAAGCGGATGTAGCTGCCGTCGCGGCGGCGCTGTTCCTTGCGCACGCGCACGATCACGGCCTTCACCACCTTGCCCTTTTTCACCGGTTCCGGCGCTTCCGGCGCCGACTCCTTGACGTTGGCGGTGATGATGTCGCCGAGCCGCGCGTAGCGGCCGGTGGCGTTGCCGAGCGGCAGGATGCAGGAGATCTTGCGGGCGCCGGAGTTGTCGGCGACCTCGAGGACGGTGCGCATCTGGATCATGGTCTTGTCCCCTCCCGCCTAGGCGTTCACGGCGCGGTCTTCGTCGCGCGCGCCGGTGGTGGTGAGGACTTCCTCGACGCGCCAGCGCTTCAGCTTGCTGAGCGGGCGGGTCTCGACGATGCGCACGGTGTCGCCCTTGCGGGCGCCGTGCTCGTCGTGGGCCATGAAGGTGGAGGTGCGGCGGATGCGCTTGTTGTACATGGGATGGCGCACCAGGCGCTCGACGGCGACCACGACGGTCTTGGTCATCTTCGCGCTGGTGACGATGCCCACCTTCTCGTTGCGGCGGCGCTTCGGATCGGCTTTGGCTTCCATTTCGTCCTCTTTACGGCTTTGCGGCCGTCTGCTTCTGGCGCAGCACGGTCTTGATCCGGGCGATGTCCCGGCGGGTGTCGCGGATCTTGATGCCCGAGTCGAGCTGGCCGATGGCCTTCGACAGGCGCAGCTTGAAGAGTTGCTCGGCGAGCTCCTTCTCCTTGCCCTTCAGTTCTTCGACGTTCAGTTCGCGGACCTTCGCGGGCTTCACAGTCCGACCTCCGTATCGACGCGGCGCACGAAGCGCGTGTGGATGCCCAGCTTGTGGGCGGCGAGCGTCAGCGCCTCGCGCGCCTCGGCCTCCGTCACGCCTTCCATCTCGTAAAGGATGCGCCCGGGCTTGACCACGGCCACCCAGCCTTCGGGCGCGCCCTTGCCCTTGCCCATGCGCGTTTCCTGCGGCTTCTTGGTGATCGGCTTGTCCGGGAAGATGCGGATCCAGATGCGGCCGCTGCGCTTGATGAAGCGGGTGATGGCGATGCGGCCGGCCTCGATCTGGCGGTTGGTGACCCAGCCGCACTCCATGGCCTTCAGGGCGTAATCGCCGAACGACACGGCGCCGCCGGTCCAGGCCTTGCCCTTCATGCGGCCGCGCTGCTGCTTGCGAAACTTGACCTTTTTAGGCATCAACATAGGCGTCCTCGCTGCGCGTCAGTCGTCGTCGAGCGTGTTGCCGCGGAGTGAATCCCCGGCAACACGGCAGAGGAAACGCTTCGCTGCGGAAAACGCGTCATGGCTGTCATGGTCACGCCGAACGAGCCGGACGCGGGGCGTCGAGCTCGCCTTTGTAGACCCAGCACTTGACGCCGATCCGGCCGAAGGTGGTGCTCGCCTCGGCCAGGCCGTAGTCGATGTCGGCGCGCAGCGTGTGCAGCGGCAGCTGGCCGTGCAGGTACCACTCGGAGCGCGCGATTTCGGCGCCGTTGAGGCGGCCCGACACCCGCACCTTGATGCCCTTGGCGCCGAAGCGCAGCGCCGCGTCGACCGCCTTGCGCATGGCGCGGCGGAAGGCGATGCGCTTCTCGAGCTGCATCGCGACCGACTCGGCCACCAGCTGCGCGTCGAGCTCGGGCTTGAGGATCTCCTGGATGTTGATGAACACCTCGCGGCCGGTGCGCTTCTGGATCTCGAGCTTCAGCTTGTCCACTTCCTGGCCCTTGCGGCCGATGATGATGCCGGGGCGCGAGGTGAACAGCGAGATCTTGAGCTTGTTGGCGGCGCGCTCGATCTCGACGCGCGAGACGCCGGCGTGCGAGAAGCGCTTCTTCAGCTCCTTCTTCAGCTTCAGGTCCTCGAACAGCAGGTCGGCGTAGTCCTTCTTCGAGAACCAGCGGCTGCGCCAGGTCTTGTTGAAGCCGAGCCGCAGCCCGATCGGATGAACTTTCTGACCCATCTACTTCTCCCTTTCGGCGACGGTGACTTCCAGGTGCGCCGTGCGCTTGATGATGCGGAAGGCGCGGCCCATCGGCGCGGGGCGCACGCGCTTCATCGACGGGCCCTGGTTGGCGGCGCAGGCGCTCACCACCAGGTCGTCCTCGTCGAGGCGGCGCTTCTGGTTGCGGTCGGCCACGGTCACGGCGTTGGCGATGGCGGCGCGCAGCGTCTTCTCGATGTCGCGCGCGATCGCCTTCTTGGTGAAGCGCAGGATCGAGAGCGCGTCGGACGCCTTCTTGCCGCGGATCAGGTCCATGACGAGCCCGGCCTTCTGCGCCGAGGTGCGCACGTACTTGGTCTTGGCTTTTGCCTCGAGCATTGCCCTATAGCCTCCCTTAGGCCTTCGGCGGCGCGGCCGGCGCCGCGCCCTCGACCTTGGCGGCCTTCTCGACCTTGGTGGAGTGGGTCTTGAAGGTGCGGGTGGGCGAGAACTCGCCGAGCTTGTGGCCCACCATGTTCTCGGTGACGTAGACGGGGATGAACTTGCGGCCGTTGTAGACGGCGAGCGTGTGCCCGACCATGTCGGGGGTGATGGTGGAGCGCCGCGACCAGGTCTTGATGACCTTCTTGTCGTTGGCGTCGTTCATCGCGCCGATCTTCTTCGCCAGGTGGTCGTCCACCCAGGGGCCCTTCTTCAGTGACCGTGCCATTGTTACTTCCGCCTCTTGACGATGGATCCGTCGGTGCGCTTGTTGTTGCGCGTCTTGGCGCCCTTGGTGGGCTTGCCCCAGGGCGTCACCGGATGGCGGCCGCCCGAGGTCTTGCCTTCCCCGCCGCCGTGCGGATGGTCGACCGGGTTCATGACGACGCCGCGGTTGTGCGGCTTGCGGCCCAGCCAGCGGGTGCGGCCGGCCTTGCCGTAGGAGACGTTCTTGTGCTCGATGTTGCCCACCTGGCCGACGGTCGCGAAGCACTCGACGTGCACCTTGCGGACCTCGCCCGACGGCAGCTTCACCTGCGCGTACTCCGTCTCTTTCGCCACCAGCTGCGCCGCGGTGCCGGCGCTGCGCACCAGCTGGCCGCCCTTGCCGCGCTTCAGCTCGATGTTGTGGATGACGGTGCCGGCCGGAATGGCCCGCAGCGGCAGGCAGTTCCCCGGCAGGATGTCGGCGCTCTCGCCGGCGACGATGGTGGTGCCGACGTTCAGTCCGTCGGGACAGAGGATGTAGCGCTTGTCGCCGTCGGCGTAGTGCAGGAGGGCGATGCGCGCCGAGCGGTTCGGGTCGTACTCGACCGCCGCCACCTTTGCGGGCACGCCCGCCTTGTCGCGCTTGAAGTCGATGATGCGGTAGCGGCGCTTGTGGCCGCCGCCGCGCCACCACGAGGTGATGCGGCCCTTGTTGTTGCGGCCGCCCGACTTGCGCATCGGCGCGGTCAGCGACTTCTCCGGACGGTGTTTGGTGATCTCGTCGAAGGTGAGGGTCGTCGCGAACCGGCGGCCGGGCGACGTCGGGTTGTATTGCTTGATTGCCATTTCGTTCCCTTAGGCCTGCTCGAAGAACTCGACCATCTTTTCGCCTTCGCGGAGCACCACGTAGGCCTTCTTCCAGTCGGCGCGGCGGCCGACCCAG
The DNA here is from genome assembly GCA_963720545.1 of uncultured Acidobacteriota bacterium. GTDB lineage: Bacteria > Acidobacteriota > Vicinamibacteria > Fen-336 > Fen-336 > MFD01916-c6. Next base: position 1,071,347 of record OY970399.1, read on the forward strand.
CGGCCCTGGCGCTTCATCTTGCCGTGCATGTTGGCGATGCGCACCGCCTCGACCTTGACGTTGAAGATGGTCTCGACCGCCTTGCGGATCTCGGGCTTGGTGGCGTCGCGGTGCACCTCGAAGCACAGCGAACGCTGCGTCTCCTTGAGGAGCGTCGACTTCTCGGTGAGCAGCGGCCGGCGAATCACTTCGAACAGGTTCTTCATCCGAGCCTCGCTTCGAGCTTCGCCAGCGCGTCCTGCGAGACGACCAGGTGCCGGCAGTCCATGACGTCGTAAACCGTCAGGTGCGTCTGCGCGACGATGCGCACGTCGGGCAGGTTGCGCCCAGAGAGCACCAGCGCGTCGTCGGGCTCGTGCGCGACGATCACGGCCTTGCCGCGCACGCCGATGGTGTCGAGGATGGCGCGCAGCCGCGCGGTCTTCGGCGTGTCGATGCCGAAGCGGTCGATGACGCGCACCGCGCCTTCCTTGAGCCGCAGCGACAACGCCGAGCGCAGGGCCGCCATGCGCGTCTTGCCGGGAATGCGATACGAGTAGTCGCGCGGCGTCGGGCCGAAGACGGTGCCGCCGTGGCGCCACAGCGGGTTGCGCGCCTCGCCGACGCGGGCGCGGCCGGTGCCCTTCTGCCGCCACGGCTTCTTGCCGGTGCCGGAGACGAGCGCGCGGTTCTTGGTCATGTGCGTGCCGGCGCGACCGCCGGCGCGGTATTCCTTGACCGCTTCGTAGATGAGGTGCTCGTTCGGCGTCACGCCGAACACGCCGGCCGCGAGGCTCAGCTCGCCGAGGTGGGCGTTGTCGGCCGAAACCACCGGGAACGCCGTGAAGTCGGTGGACGTGGGCGCAACTGCCTCGGTCTGGCGCGGCGCCTTTTTGGCCTTCGCCGTCTTGACAGCCACCTTCGCGGCCTGGTGCGGCGCCTTCGGCTTCGGCGCGGCTGCCGCCTTGGGAGCGGCCTTCGCCGCCGCCGTCTTTCTGGCTGCCGGCTTCGCCTTGCTCTTGGCGGCCTTTTGCGCCGGCTTCTTCGTCGTCTTGCTGGGAGCCATGGCCTCTACGCCTTTCGAACCACGAGGTAAGCGCCGCCGCCGCCGGGCAATGCCCCGCGCACGATCAGCAGGTTGTTCTCCGCGTCCACCTCGACGACGCGCAGGTTCTTCACGGTGACCTTGTCCTGGCCCATGTGGCCGGCCGCGCGCATGCCCTTGACGACGCGCGACGGGAACGCCGAGGCGCCGATCGAGCCGGGCGCGCGGTGGAACATCGAGCCGTGGGTCTTGTCGCCGCCGGCGAAGTGGTGGCGCTTGACCACGCCCTGGAAGCCCTTGCCCTTGCTGATGCCGGTGACGTTCACCTTGTCGCCGACCGCGAAGTCGGAAGCGAGCACCTTGTCGCCGACGTTGATCTCGGCCTTGTCGTCGACCTTGAACTCACGCGTGACCTTGGACGGCGGCAGCGAGGCCTTGGCGAAGTGGCCCTTGCGCGCCTTGCTCACCGCCTTCACCTTGCGGTTTTCGACCAGCGCGAGCTGCACCGCCGAGTAGCCGTCCTTGCCCTGCGACTTGCGCTGGACGACGACGCACGGGCCCGCCTGGATCACGGTGGCGGCGACGGCCGCGCCATTCTCGGCGTAGATCTGGGTCATCCCCAGCTTCCGGCCGATGATTCCATGGACTGACATGTGTCTCTCTTCCTTCCGCTCGCCTTACTTGGAGTGCTCTTTGCCGAACGCCTTGATCTCGACGTCGACGCCCGCCGGCAGGTCGAGCTTCATGAGCGCGTCCACCGTCTGGCTGGTCGGCTCGAAGATGTCGAGCAGGCGCTTGTGGCTGCGGATCTCGAACTGCTCGCGGCTCTTCTTGTCCACGTGCGGCGAGCGGTTCACGGTCCAGCGGTTCTTGATGGTCGGCAGCGGGATCGGGCCGGCGACCTGCGCGCCGGTGCGCTTGGCGGTCTCGACGATCTCGGCCGTCGACTGGTCGAGGACGCGGTAGTCGTACGCCTTCAGCCGGATGCGAATCTTCTCGTTGAGCATCATCTGATTAGGCCTCGATCTCGGAGACGGTGCCGGCGCCGACGGTGCGGCCGCCTTCGCGGATTGCGAAGCGCAGGCCCTTTTCCATGGCGATCGGCGCGATCAGCTCCACCGACATCTGCGTGTTGTCCCCGGGCATCACCATCTCGACGCCTTCGGGAAGGTGCGCCACACCCGTCACGTCGGTGGTGCGGAAGTAAAACTGCGGACGATAGCCGGTGAAGAACGGTGTGTGACGTCCGCCCTCCTCCTTCGTCAAAACGTAAACCTCGCCCTTGAACTTGGTGTGCGGCTTGATCGAACCCGGCTTCGCCAGGCACATGCCGCGCTCGATGTCCTTGCGCTCCGTGCCGCGCAGCAACACGCCGATGTTGTCGCCAGCCTGGCCGTCGTCGAGAAGCTTCTTGAACATCTCGATGCCGGTGACCACCTTCTTCTGGATGTCCTTGTGAATGCCGACCAGGTCCACTTCCTCGCCCACCTTCACCCGGCCGCGCTCCACACGTCCGGTCGCAACCGTGCCGCGGCCCGAAATCGTGAAAATGTCTTCGATCGGCATCAGGAACGGCTTGTCCACTTCACGCTCCGGAAGCGGAACGTAGGTGTCCACCTGGTTCATCAGCTCCAGGATCGGCTTCGCAGAATCGTCCTTGCCGTCGCCTTCCAATGCCTTCAGAGCCGAGCCGCGCACGAACGGAATGTCGTCGCCCGGAAACTTGTAGGTCTTCAAAAGCTCGCGAACCTCGAGCTCCACCAGGTCGAGAAGCTCGGGATCGTCCACCATGTCGCACTTGTTCAGGAACACCACGATCGAAGGCACGCCCACCTGGCGGGCCAGCAGGATGTGCTCGCGCGTCTGCGGCATCGGACCGTCGGCTGCAGAAACCACCAGGATCGCGCCGTCCATCTGCGCCGCACCGGTGATCATGTTCTTCACGTAGTCCGCGTGGCCGGGGCAATCGACGTGCGCATAATGGCGGTTGCCGGTCTCGTACTCCACGTGCGAAGCGTTGATCGTCACGCCCCGCTCCCGCTCCTCAGGCGCGTTGTCGATCTGGTCGTAGGCCTTGAACGTCACCTTCGACGGATTCGCCACCGCCAACACCTTCGTGATCGCTGCCGTCAAAGACGTCTTGCCGTGGTCCACGTGCCCAATCGTCCCGATGTTGACGTGCGGCTTGGAGCGATCGAACTTTTCCTTCGCCATTGCCTTGGTGCCTCCGGTACCTAGAATTCCTTCGCCTGGGTCACTTGGGCGTTCCCATCACCTTCGCCACCACCTCGTCGCTCACGTTGCGCGGAGCTTCCGAGTAGCGCTCGAAGTGCATGGAGTAAGTCGCCCGGCCCTGGGTGCGCGACCGCAGGTCGGTCGAGTACCCGAACATGTTGCTGAGCGGCACGTACGCCGTGATGATCTGCGTGCCGCCGCGCGAGAGCTGCCCCTCGAGCTGGCCGCGGCGCGCGCTGAGGTCGCCGGTTACGGCGCCGGTGTAGTCGTCGGGCGTCACCACCTCGACCTTCATGATCGGCTCGAGCAGCACCGGGCTCGCCTTCTTGGCGGCGTCCTGGAACGCCTGCGAACCGGCCAGCTTGAACGCCATTTCCGAGGAGTCGACGTCGTGGTAGCTGCCGTCGTAGAGGCTCACCTTGATGTCGACCATCGGGAAGCCGGCGAGCGTGCCGCGCTCGAGCGCCTCGCGGATGCCGGTCTCGATCGGCTTGATGAATTCCTTGGGGATCGAGCCGCCGACGATGTCGTTCTCCCAGACGAAGCCTTCGCCCGGCGCCGGCGAGATCTCGATCATCGCGTGGCCGTACTGGCCGCGGCCGCCGGTCTGCTTGATCCACTTGCCGTCGCCCTTGGCGGTGCGGCGGATGGTTTCCTTGTAGGCGACCTGCGGCTTGCCGACGTTGGCCTCGACGCCGAACTCGCGCTTGAGGCGGTCGACGATGATCTCGAGGTGCAGCTCGCCCATGCCCGAGATCTTGGTCTGGCCGGTGTCGACGTCGGTCTCGACGCGGAAGGTCGGGTCTTCCTGCATCAGCTTCTGCAGGCCGACGCCGAGCTTCTCCTGGTCGCTCTTGGTCTTCGGCTCGACCGCGAGCGCGATGACCGGCGCCGGGAAGTTGATGTTCTCGAGCACCACCGGCTTGGACGCGTCGCAGACGGTGTCGCCGGTGATCACGTTCTTGAGGCCGACCGCGGCCGCGATGTCGCCCGCCAGCACTTCCTTGATCTCTTCGCGCTTGTTGGCGTGCATCTTCAGCAGCCGGCCGATGCGCTCGCGCTGGTTCTTGGTGCTGTTGAGGATGGTGTCGCCGCTCTTCAGGGTTCCCGAGTAGACGCGGATGAACGCCAGCTGGCCGACGAACGGGTCGGTCATGATCTTGAAGACGAGCGCGCTGAACGGCGCATCGTCCTTCGGCTCGCGCGGCACCAGCTCGCCGGTCGCGAGGTCGTTGGCGAGCGTCGGCGGGATGTCGAGTGGCGAGGGCAGGTAGTCGACGACGCAGTCGAGCATCGGCTGCACGCCCTTGTTCTTGAAGGCCGAGCCGCAGATGACCGGGAACAGCTTCATCGCGATGGTCGCGGTGCGGATCGCGGCCTTGATCTCGGCGTTCGTCGGCTTCTCGCCGCCGACGTACTTCTCGAACAGCACGTCGCTGCCGGCTTCGTGCGCGGCCTCGGCCACCTTCTCGATCATCAGGTCGCGGTACCTGGCGGCCTGCTCCAGGTGCTCGGCCGGGATCTCGATCACCTCGAACTTGGCGCCGAGCTGCTCGTCGGCGTAGCGCACGGCCCGCATCTCGACCAGGTCGATGACGCCCTCGTGCTTGTCTTCCTCGCCGAGCGGCAGCTGGATGGCGACCGCCGAGGTGGCGCTGAGGCGCTCGTGCATGGTTTCGATCGAGTGCAGGAAGTTGGCGCCGGTGCGGTCCATCTTGTTGATGAAGGCGATGCGCGGCACCTTGTACTTGTCGGCCTGGCGCCAGACGGTCTCGGATTGCGGCTGCACGCCGGCGACCGCGTCGAACACCGCGACGGCGCCGTCGAGGACGCGCAGCGAGCGCTCCACCTCAGCCGTGAAGTCCACGTGGCCGGGCGTGTCGATGATGTTGATGCGGTGGTCCTTCCAGAAACAGGTGGTGGCGGCGGAGGTGATGGTGATGCCGCGCTCCTGCTCCTGCTCCATCCAGTCCATGGTGGCGGTGCCGTCGTGCACTTCGCCGATCTTGTAGTTGACCCCGGTGTAATAGAGGATGCGCTCGGTGGTGGTGGTCTTGCCCGCGTCGATGTGCGCGGCAATGCCGATGTTGCGGGTCTTGTCGAGGGGGGTCGTTCGGGCCACGGCCTGTTACCAGCGGTAGTGGGCGAAGGCCTTGTTGGCTTCGGCCATCTTGTGGACGTCTTCCTTCTTCTTGACCGCCCCGCCGCGCAGGTTGGAGGCGTCGAGCAGTTCCGCGGCCAGCTTCTGCACCATGGTGCGCTCCGGGCGCTTGCGCGCGAACGAGATGATCCAGCGCAGCGCCAGCGAAGTGCGGCGGTTGGGGTTCACCTCGACCGGCACCTGGTAGTTCGAGCCGCCGACGCGGCGGCTCTTCACCTCGAGCGCCGGCTTGACGTTGTCGATCGCCTTCTTGAAGACCTTGATCGGGTCTTCCTGGGTCTTCGTCTGGATCACGGTGAGGGCGTCGTACGTGATCTGCTGGGAAACGGACCGCTTGCCCTCGAACATCATGCAGTTGATGAACTTGGTGAGCAGGGGGCTCCCGTAGATCGGGTCCGCTGCGACTTCCCTGCGACTGACCAACCCTCGACGTGGCATCTTCGCTCCGTTTGAACCATCACGACAAAAAACAAATCAGACGGCGCGTGCGGCCGCACGGGCCGCCTGCGACGTCTGAGGCACTGTCAGCAGCCTCTCTCTTCCCGGGATCCGTACCTGCGGGAGTTGCCTCGCGCGCAGCGTCTGATTTCCCGGAACGTTGTCTTCCCGGTCGCCCGACCAGGACGATTGGCTCTCGTGGCCTCCCTTAAGCCTTGGGGCGCTTCGCGCCGTACTTGCTGCGTCCGCGCTTGCGGCCCTGCACGCCCACGGCATCGAGGGTGCCACGCACGATGTGGTACCGGACGCCGGGCAGGTCCTTGACGCGGCCGCCGCGGATGAGAACGATCGAGTGTTCCTGCAGGTTGTGGCCGACACCGGGGATGTACGCCGTCACCTCGATGGAGTTGGTCAGGCGGACGCGCGCCACCTTGCGCAGCGCCGAGTTCGGCTTCTTGGGGGTCGAGGTGAAGACCCGCACGCAGACGCCGCGGCGCTGGGGCGAACCCTGCAGCGCAGGACTGTCGGTCTTCGACCGCAGCTTCTTGCGACCGACCCTGACGAGCTGACTGACCGTAGGCAACGAAACGCCTCCAAAACCCTGTCGTTGAGTGAGCGTCGGCCTGACGGCCGAGCAGAGAACAACCTGCCAATGCTACGCGTGCGTGTGATCTGTGTCAACGCCGGGCGCCGTGTTTCCATTCAGTTGCGGGCGTCCGGATCGAACCGGGAGGCCACGATCTCACTCGGTCCAGGCCCGCAATCGGTGCAGGTCCTGGCTCGCGCCCATGCCGCAACCGCGGCGCCGGCGGCATTTCCGGCAAGGCGAAACGTGCCAGCGAGCCCCGAGCTTCCCGGGAGCGGCGCAGCCGCCAGCCAACGACCCGCAGGCCCTGCTCGCGTAAACAGGATCTGGCCATTCGCAGCCCACGCGAGGAGGCTCACGCCCTGCGCATCGACTGCCGCCTCGGTCGCCACCCCGTGGCGCGGATCGCTCGGCAGCGGCACTGACTGGACCAGCACGCCGCCGTCCTTTGCCCACCCCGCCGCTGTCAGTCGAGTCGCGTGCAGCTTTCCGTCCGCCGTGACCCAATGGGCAAGGGCGTTCCCTCCGCCGCAGGCGATGCCGGGGCCTCCGGCGAGCTGGACGTGTGCGGTCAGGACGGTCGCCGGTTGCCAGCCGCTTCCGGAAACGAACCGGGCGGTGACTATGTCGGCTTGCGTCTCGGCCTGGTCGTACACCGTCCAGATGACCTGAAACCCGCCGCCGTCCGCGCAGGCGTCGCCCACGCCAAAGACCGCGCCGGTCGCGGCAGGCACTTGCTCGAGCGCCGAGAGCGCGCCGCCGTTGACCGTGGCCGCGGTGATCGCCTGTTGCCGAACCGAAAGGACGAGGGCGCGCGCCGGTGTGCCAGCCACGACAACTTGCGCGCGGTCGCCGAGCGCAACTCGCGGCAACCAGGCTCCACCGGCCGCTCGCTGGGCGGCCCAGACGCGCTCCTCGACCCACACCGCGAGTCCCGCGCCGCGATCGTCGCTCAAAAGATGGGCGTCCACCACGAAATCGTCGCGGACCATCGCGATGTCGTCGCCGGCTTGCCAACTCCCCTGGGCGAAGCGCGCCTCGTAGAGATGGACTCCGGCATCGCCCACGACCGCGGCACCGCCGTTGCCGTCGCTTGCCAGGTCGCGCGGCCAGGAACGGAACTCACCGGTGGGTCCGAGCGAAACCGGAGGCGTCCAGGAAGCGGCCGCCGCCGAGGTGCTGGCGGCGGCTTGCCAGGTCGCGGCAAGCGGGTCGCCAGGGGTGCCCGCGACCGCAAAGGAAACGGCTGCCCGTCCGTCCGCGTCGAGAACGAGGCCAGTCACCGTGCCGCCGCCGCTGGTGAACCGCGATCCGATCCAGCCGGGGCCGCCGTCGCCGATCACGACTGGCGCGCTCCACCGGCCGAGGTCGGCGGCCGGAGGCGCGGAGGGGCCGTCCGAATCACTGCCGCAGGCCGTTGCCATTGCGGTCGAGAGCACCAACGTAAAGAGTCGGCAAGGATTCGTCATGGCCACCACCCTGAGACTCGAGCATATCCGCGGGCGCACGTTGCTCGTAAGCGACCCCGCCGTCACACCGCGCTTGCGCCGGCATCAGAAGGAGCGTGAACCAGCCTTTTCATTCCGGAGAACTGGAGCTGCAGCGGCGCGCCGGGGCGCTCGACCAGGGCGCGGCCGTCGGCGGCATCATCCGCAACAGGATGACGCAGGGGGTGGCCAATTTCCTCCTGCAGCAACGGCTTGCGGTCGCTGCGACGCTCGAAGCGGACGGGCGGGTCTGGGCCTCGCTGCTCAGCGGGGAGCCCGGATTCCTGCGCGCGGCCGACGAGGAACGAGTGCTGATCGACGTCCACCCGCTCTCCGGCGAACCGCTCCACGACACGCTCTCCGCCCGCTCCGACCTTGGCCTCCTGGTCATCGACCCCACGACCCGCCAGCGGTTTCGCATCAACGGGCGCGGGCGCCTGGCCCCGCGAGGCATCGTCCTGGAGGTGGAGCAGGCCTACGGCAACTGCCCAAAGTACATCCAGCGGCGCGCGCTCGCGGCTGGCGGCGACGGTGACGCCGAACCTCGGCCCGCGCGGCTCACGCGCGCGCTTTCGCCGCGGCAACAGGATTGGGTTCGACCGGCGGACACGCTGTTCGTCGCGACCTTTCATCAAGACGGCGGCGCCGACGCCTCGCACCGCGGCGGGCAACCCGGCTTCATTCGTGTCCACGGCACGAATCGGTTGAGCTTCGCCGACTACCCCGGCAACAGCATGTACAGCACGCTCGGCAACCTGCTCCACCATCCGCAGGCCGGGTTGTTGTTCGTGGACTTCACGAGCGGCGACGTCCTGCAGCTCGCCGGCCGGGCTTCGGTGGGACCGGACTTCTCGGTTACGTTCGAGGTGGAGGCGGTGCGCGAAACGCGGCGCGCGACCTCCCTGCGCTACACGCTCGTCGAGTATTCGCCCGCGAACCCGCCGCTGTCACAGTCGACTGACGCTCGGCATCTCACGGTCACGAGGAGAACATCATGACCAAGGCAATCGCATGCAATAGCGTCGTCCCCGGCTGCTCATGGCAAGCCAGCGCCGCGACCGAAGCCGAGCTGCTCGAGAAGGTCACGGCGCACGCGGCAGAACAGCACGGTGTGGCAGAGGTGACCCCGGAGCTCGCCGCACGGGTGAAGGCGGCGGTCGAGACCCGCTAACCTGCAGGGTCCATGGCGCGCGCCGATACCGGGCGAACCGACGAGGAGCTTGCGGCCCGCGCCGCAGGCGGCGACGAGCGCGCGTTCGAGGCTTTGGTGAAGCGCTACCAGGCGCGCGCGTGGCGGCTGGCCGCCCGCCTCGTCGGCGCCGCCGGCGACCCGCAGGACGCCGTCCAGGAAGCGTTCCTGAACGCCTATCGGGGCCTGCCGCGTTTCCGCCGGCAGGCCCGTTTCTCGACCTGGCTGTACCGCATCGTCACCAACGCGGCACTGATGCAGCGACGCTCACGCCGCCGCCGGCCAGCGCAATCGCTCGAACAGTACCTGCCGCGCTTCGACGCCGAAGGCCGCCATGCACAGACGCCGGCCCAGTTGGTGAGCGCAGCGCGGCTCGAGGAGCTGCTCGACCGTCGGGCCCTGGCACTCAAGGTGCGGGCCGGCCTCGAGCGGCTGCCCGCCGCCTACCGAACGCCTTTCGTGCTGCGCGACCTCGAGTCGCTGCCGACCGCGGAAGTGGCGGCGGTGCTGCGCCTCGAGCCGGCAACCGTGAGGCAGCGCGTGCATCGTGCCCGCCTCATGCTGCGCGGCTACCTCGGTGACCTGCGAGGAGTGAAAGCATGACGACTCGAGAACTGGTGTGCGCTACGGGCGCATCGATGGTGATGGACTACTGCGAGGGCATCCTGCGCGCCGGGAGGCGTTCGCGCCTGGAGTCGCACGTCGCGGGTTGTCCCCGCTGCCGCGCGTTCCTTCGCTCATACCGCAAGACGCCGGCGATCGTGTCACGGGCCACGCGAACCAGGGCGCCGCGCACTCTTGCGCGGACGGTGCTTCGGTTCGTCCGTCGCCGAACGGCCGGATAACGCAAGAGGCGGCCGCGGCACTGCCGCAACCGCCTCTCGCAAACGGAAGCGCGTGTTGGCGCGCGCCGTTGTTAGCGCTGGACCTCGGCTTCTTCCTGGATGTGCTCCGGCTCCACCACGTATTCGCCGCCGTACTCGCCTTCGAGGCCCGCGGGCTGCGTGATGTCGATGACTTCCTCGGGGATGCGGATGCGGCGGTAGAACTCCATGCCGGTGCCGGCGGGGATCAGCCGGCCCATGATGACGTTCTCCTTGAGGCCGCGCAGGTGGTCGACCTTGCCGCTGATCGCGGCTTCGGTGAGCACGCGCGTCGTCTCCTGGAAGCTCGCTGCCGAGATGAACGAATCGGTGCTGAGCGACGCCTTGGTGATGCCGAGGAGCAGCGGGCGCCCGCCGGCGGCAGACTGGCCGTCCGCGACCAGCTTGTTGTTGGTGTTGAGGAAGCGGAAGCGGTCCACCACCTCGTCCACCAGGAACTCCGAGTCGCCGACTTCCTCGATCTTCACCCAGCGCATCATCTGCCGGGTGATGACCTCGATGTGCTTGTCGTTGATGTTGACGCCCTGCAGGCGGTAGACCTCCTGGATCTCGTCGACCAGGTAGCGTTGCAGCTCCTTCTCGCCGCGCACGCGCAGGATGTCGTGCGGGTCGATCGGGCCGTCCATCAGGGGCTCGCCGGCACGCACCCGCTCGCCCTCCTGGACGTTGATGTGGGCGCCGCGCGGAATCTGGTATTCGCGCTCGACGCTGTCCTCGCCGGTGACGTAGATCTTGCGGTGCTGCTTGGCGACATCGCCGTAGCGGACGCTGCCGTCCACCTCGGTGATGACCGCAGGCTCCTTCGGCCGGCGCGCCTCGAACAGCTCGACGACGCGCGGCAAGCCGCCGGTGATGTCCTTGGTCTTGGCCTGGCCGCGGGGGATCTTGGCCAGCACGTCGCCGGCCGCCACCTCCGCGCCGTCCTCGACCATGACGTGGGCGCCGGAGGGCATGAGATAGCGGCGCGCCATCTTGCCCTTGTCGTCGCGGATTTCCACCCGCGGCTGCTTCTTCTCGTCCGAGGACTCGACGATGACGAGCGCCGACATGCCGGTGTTCTCGTCCACCTGCTCGTGCACCGTCTGGCCGTCGATGATGTCCTTGAAGGCGATCCTGCCGCTCTCTTCCGTGAGGATCGAGAACGAGTAGGGATCCCATTCGACCAGCAGCTGGCCCTGCGTCACCTCGCCGCCGTCCGTGACCTTGAGCTTGGCGCCGTAGACGACGGCGTGGCGCTCGCGCTCGCGGCCCTTCGGGTCGGCAATCACCAGCGCGCCGGCGCGGTTCATCACCACCAGGTCGCCACGCTTGTCCTTGACGGTCGTCAGGTTGTGGAACTTGATGGTGCCGGCGTTCTTGGCTTCGAGGGTCGTCTGCTGGGTCGCGTGGCTGGCGGTGCCGCCGATGTGGAAGGTGCGCATCGTCAGCTGGGTGCCGGGCTCGCCGATCGACTGCGCGGCGATGACGCCGACCGCGAGGCCGAGTTCGACGAGCTTGCCGGTTGCCAGGTCGCGGCCGTAGCACAAGGCGCAGACGCCGCGCACCGCCTCGCAGGACAGCACCGAACGGATGCGGACCTTGTCGATGCCGGCCGCCTGCACTTCGTTGGCCTTCTCTTCGGTGAAGTCCTCGTTGGCCTTGACGATGACCTCGCCGCCGAACGGGTCCTTGATGTCCTCGAGGCTGACGCGGCCGACGATGCGGTCGCGCAGCGGCTCGATGACCTCGCCCGACTCGATGATCGGCTTGATCTCGATGCCGTCGACGGTGCCGCAGTCGTGGTCGGAGATGATCACGTCCTGGGCGACGTCGACGAGGCGGCGCGTCAGGTAGCCGGAGTCGGCGGTCTTGAGCGCGGTGTCGGCAAGGCCCTTGCGGGCGCCGTGCGTCGAGACGAAGTACTGCAGCACCGTGAGCCCCTCACGGAAGTTCGAGGTGATGGGGTTCTCGATGATCTCGCCCGACGGGCGCGCCATCAGGCCGCGCATGCCGGCGAGCTGGCGGATCTGCTGCTTCGAACCGCGCGCCCCGGAATCGGCCATCAGGTAGATCGGGTTGAAGTCGATCGCGTCCTTGTCCTGCTTCTCGAGGTTCTTGAACATGGCGTCGGCGACGCGTTCGGTGACCGCCGACCAGATGGAAATGACCTTGTTGTAGCGCTCGCCGTTGGTGATGGCGCCGTCGAGGTACTGCTTCTCGACGTCCAGCACTTCCTTCTGCGCCGAGGCGACCATCTTCTCCTTGCCCTCGGGGATGACCAGGTCGTCGATGCCGATCGAGACCCCCGCGCGGGTGGCGTAGAGGAAGCCCATGTCCTTGATGATGTCGAGAGTCTCGACCGTGGTGTCGAGGCCGAAGTTGAGGTAGCAGTACTGCACCAGGTTCTGCAGGCCCTTCTTGCGCAGCACGCCGTTGATGAACGGGGTGCCCGGAGTCAGGGAGTCGTTGAAGATGACGCGGCCGACGGTGGTCGCGATCACCTGATTCTTGATGTGCTGCACCTCGGTGTGGATGACGTCCTGGTCGTCGTAGACGGTGGTCAGGTCGATCAGGTCGCCCGAGTACATGAGGCGGATCGGCGTGAGCGTCTCGACTTCCTTCTCCTCGAGGGCGATGAGCACGTCTTCCATCGAGGCGAAGGCGCGGCCCTCACCCTTGGTGCCCTTCTTCTCCTTGGTCAGGTAGTAGCAGCCCAGCACGATGTCCTGGCTGGGGATTGCGATCGGCTGGCCGTTCGCGGGCGAGAGGATGTTGTTGGACGACAGCATCAGCACGCTCGCCTCGATCTGCGCCTCGGGCGACAGCGGCACGTGCACCGCCATCTGGTCGCCGTCGAAGTCGGCGTTGAACGCGGTGCAGACCAGCGGGTGGATCTTGATCGCCTTGCCCTCGACCAGCACCGGCTCGAAAGCCTGGATGCCGAGGCGATGCAGCGTCGGCGCGCGGTTCAGCAGCACCGGGTGCTCGCTGATGACTTCCTCGAGGAAGTCCCAGACCTCGGGACGCTGCTGCTCCACCATCTCCTTCGCCGCCTTGATGGTGGTGACCAGGCCCTCCTTCTCGAGCTTGCTGTAGATGAACGGCTTGAACAGCTCGAGCGCCATCTTCTTCGGCAGGCCGCACTGGTGCAGCTTCAGCTCCGGGCCGACGACGATGACCGAACGGCCGGAGTAGTCGACGCGCTTGCCGAGCAGGTTCTGGCGGAACCGGCCCTGCTTGCCCTTGAGGGTGTCGGACAGCGACTTCAGCGGGCGGTTGTTGGCGCCGCGCAGCACGCGGCCGCGCCGGCCGTTGTCGAACAGCGCATCCACCGCTTCCTGCAGCATGCGCTTCTCGTTGCGCACGATGACGTCGGGCGCGCGCAGCTCGATCAGCTTCTTCAGGCGGTTGTTGCGGTTGATGACGCGGCGGTACAGGTCGTTGAGGTCGGAGGTAGCGAAGCGGCCGCCGTCGAGCGGCACCAGCGGCCGCAGCTCGGGCGGAATCACCGGCACCGCGTCGAGGATCATCCACTCCGGCTTGTTGCCGCTCTTGCGGAACGCCTCCACCACCTTGAGGCGCTTGGCGAACTTCAGCTTCTTCTGCACCGAAGTCTCGCCGCGCATCTTCTCGCGCAGGTCGAGCGAGTCCTCGTCGACGTCGACGCGCTTCAGCAGCTCCTTGATCGCCTCGGCGCCCATCGAGCAGCGCAGGCGCAGGTACTTGTCGCGCAGCTGGCGGTAGCGGTCGTCGCTCACCAGCTCCTGGCGGCGCACTTCCGGGCAGTCGCCCGGGTCCACCACCACGTACGACTCGAAGTACAGGATGCGCTCGAGGTCGCGCAGGCTCATGTCGAGCAGGTGCCCGATGCGGCTCGGCAGCCCCTTGAAGAACCACACGTGCGACACCGGGCAGGCGAGCTCGATGTGGCCCATGCGCTCGCGGCGCACCTTCGACTGCGTCACCTCGACGCCGCACTTGTCGCAGATCACGCCGCGGTGCTTCATGCGCTTGTACTTGCCGCACAGGCATTCCCAGTCGGTGATCGGGCCGAAGATCTTGGCGCAGAACAGCCCGTCGCGCTCCGGCTTGAAGGTGCGGTAGTTGATGGTTTCCGGCTTGGTCACTTCGCCGTGGGACCACGAGCGGATCTTTTCCGGGCTCGCCAGCTTGATGCGGATGGCATCGAACTCGATGGGAGCGCGGCCAACGTCCACCGTCGGCCTCATGGGCATCAGAAGACTCATTTGGCTTCCTGTCTCCTTAGTGCTTGGTCTTGATCAACTCAACGTCGAGACACAGGCTCTGCAGCTCCCGGATCAGGACGTTGAACGATTCGGGCACGCCCGGTGTGAACACCGTGTCGCCCTTGACTATTGCTTCGTAGATCTTGGCGCGGCCGTAGACGTCGTCCGACTTGGCCGTGAGCAGTTCCTGGAGGATGTGCGCGGCGCCGTAGGCCTCGAGCGCCCACACCTCCATTTCGCCGAAGCGCTGGCCGCCGAACTGGGCCTTGCCGCCCAGCGGCTGCTGCGTGATCAGCGAGTACGGGCCGATGGAGCGGGCGTGGATCTTGTCGTCCACCAGGTGGCTCAGCTTCAGCATGTAGATGTAGCCGACGGTGACCTGCTGCTCGAACACTTCGCCGGTCATGCCGTCGCGCAGCTCGATCTTGCCGGACTCGAGCAGGTTGGGGCGCAGCGGGTTGCGCTCGCTCTCGCGGTCGTTGGCCTTCTCGGTGAGCGCGTTGATCTCCGCCTCGTTGGCGCCGTCGAACACCGGCGTCGCGAAGTGCAGGCCCAGCGCCTTGGCCGCCCAGCCCAGGTGCGTCTCCAGGATCTGGCCGACGTTCATGCGCGAGGGCACGCCCAGCGGGTTGAGGACGATTTCGACCGGGTTGCCGTCGGGCAGGAACGGCATGTCCTCCTCGGGCAGGATTCGGGCGATCACGCCCTTGTTGCCGTGGCGACCGGCCATCTTGTCGCCGACCGACAGCTTGCGCTTCATGGCGACGAACACCTTGACCAGCTTGATGACGCCGGGCGGCAGCTCGTCGCCGCGCTTGAGGCGGCTCTCCTTCTCGGCGAACAGCGCCTTCAGCACCTCGATCTGGCGCTCGGTCTTGTCGACCACTTCCTCGATCTTCTCCTCCACGTCCGAGCCGTCGGCGCTCTTGACGCGCAGCTTGAGGATTTCGGAATGGCGCAGCTTGCTGAGCGCCTCGCGGGTCAGCACCTGGCCCTTCTTCACCAGCTTGTCGCCCTTGGCGTTGGCGAGGTCGCTCATCGCGGTGCCGCCGTCGAGCAGCGCCTCGATGCGCTTGTCGCGCTCGTCCTGGAGGATGCGGATCTCATCCTTCAGGTTCTTTTCCATCATGAACAGCTCGGCGTCCTCGATCTGCTTGGCGCGGTCGTCCTTTTCGACGCCCTTGCGCGAGAAGATCTTGACGTCGACGACGATGCCCTCGATGCCCGGCGGGCAGTAGAGCGAAGCGTCGCGCACGTCGCCGGCCTTCTCGCCGAAGATCGCGCGCAGCAGCTTCTCTTCCGGCGTCAGCTGGGTCTCGCCCTTGGGCGTCACCTTGCCCACCAGGATGTCGCCCGGCTTGACGCTGGCGCCGATGCGGATGATGCCGCTCTCGTCGAGGTTGTTGAGCAGCGACTCGGCCACGTTGGGGATGTCGCGGGTGACTTCCTCGGGGCCGAGCTTGGTGTCGCGCGCCTCGATCTCGAACTCCTCGATGTGGATCGAGGTGTACATGTCGTCGCGCACCAGCTTTTCGCTGACCAGGATCGCGTCCTCGAAGTTGTAGCCGCGCCACGGCATGAACGCCACCAGCACGTTGCGGCCCAGGGCCAGCTCGCCCATGTCGGTGCAGGGTCCGTCGGCCATGATCTGGCCCTTCTTCACCCGCTCCCCGACCTTGACGATCGGCTTCTGGTTGATGCTCGTGTTCTGGTTCGAGCACTTGAACTTGGTCAGGTTGTAGATGTCGGCGCCGATCTCCTTGCCCTTGTCGGGACCCGACTCGGCTTCGACGCGAATGATGATGCGGCGCGAGTCGACGCTGTCGACCATGCCGCTGCGGCGGCAGACCACGGCGGCGCCGGAGTCCTTCACCGTGATGTGCTCCATGCCGGTGCCGACGAGCGGCGCTTCCGAGCGCAGCAGGGGCACGGCCTGGCGCTGCATGTTGGAACCCATCAGCGCGCGGTTCGCGTCGTCGTGCTCGAGGAACGGGATGAGCGAGGCGGCGACCGACACCAGCTGCTTGGGCGAGACGTCGAGGTAGTCGATGTCCTCGCGGCGCGCCAGGATGAAGTTGCCGGTCTTGCGCGCCGACACCCGGTCTTCGACGATCGCGCCGTCCTTGGCGAGGCCGATGTTGGCCTGCGCGATGATGTAGCGGTCCTCTTCCCAGGCGGAGAGGTAGAAGCAGTAGGGCTCGACCTCGGCCGCGCGCTTCTTGCGGGCGGTGAGCGCCTGGTTCTCCTGCTCCATCTCGCTCTTCTCGACGATGTCGCCGACCTTGTAGTGGCTCTCGCCGGTGTCGAGCACCTGGTAGTAGTCGAGCACCTTGCCCGACTTCACCTTGCGGTACGGGCTCTCGATGAAGCCGAACTCGTTGATGCGCGCGAAGCACGACAGGCTCGAGATCAGGCCGATGTTCGGGCCTTCCGGAGTTTCGATCGGGCAGATGCGGCCGTAGTGCGTCGGGTGCACGTCGCGCACCTCGAAGCCGGCGCGCTCGCGGCTGAGGCCGCCGGGCCCGAGGGCCGAGAGCCGCCGCTTGTGCGTGATCTCGGAGAGCGGGTTCGTCTGGTCCATGAACTGGCTCAGCTGGCTCGAGCCGAAGAACTCGCGGATCGAGGCCATCACCGGCTTGGCGTTGATCAGGTCGTGCGGCATGGCCGTCGCCATTTCCTGGTAGACGCTCATCTTTTCCTTGATGGCGCGCTCCATGCGCACGAGGCCGATGCGGAACTGGTTCTCGAGCAGCTCGCCGACGCTGCGCACGCGGCGGTTGCCGAGGTGGTCGATGTCGTCCACTTCGGCCGGGTTGCGGCGCAGGCGCAGCAGGAAGCCGACCACTGCCTTGACGTCGTCGAGGGTGATGATCTTCTCGCTGAGCGGCGTCGACAGCCCGAGCTTGGTGTTGAGCTTGAGGCGGCCGACCCGCGAGAAGTCGTGCTTCTGCGGGTTCAGGAACATGCTCTCGAACAGGTTGCGCGAGGAGTCGAGGGTCGGCGGGTCGCCCGGCCGCATGCGCCGGTAGATCTCGATGAGCGCCTCGTCGGTGGTCTTGATCGAGTCCTTCTTGACCGTGTTCGAGATCATCGGGCCGATCTCGTCGCGCTCCGGGAAGAACACGTCGAAGGTGCCGACCTGCGCCTCGGGGTCGAGCACCGTCTTGTAGACCTTCTCGCCGAGCGCGTCGTTGGTCTCGAGCACCACTTCGCCGCTGCGTGGGTCGACGATCTCGGAGGCGCTGAAGGCACCCTCGAGGTCGGCTTCGGTGATCTCGATTTCCTCGATCTCGAGCTTCTGCATCTCGGCGAACACGGCCTGGGTGACCTTCTTGCCGGCGTGCAGCAGCTCGTCGCGCTTGCCGGAAGAGTCCTTCGGGCCGTGCACGGTGCGGCTGAGGCGCTGGCCGACGAGGCTCGGCGAGACGCGCAGGAACAGCTTGCCCTCGCGCACCGTGACGCGGTCGACGGTGTAGAAGGTGCGGATCAGGTCGGCGTCCGACTTGATGCCGAGCGCGCGCAGGAACACCGTGCCGAGGAACTTGCGCTTGCGGTCGATGCGCACGTGCAGGATGTTCTTGGCGTCGTACTCGAACTCGATCCAGCTGCCGCGGTACGGGATGATCTGCGCCGCGAACAGGCCCTTGTCGGGCTGCGAGAAGAACACGCCCGGCGAGCGGTGCAGCTGGCTGACGATGACGCGCTCGGTGCCGTTGATGATGAAGGTGCCGTTCTCGGTCATCAGCGGGATGTCGCCGAAGTAGACCTCCTGCTCCTTGATGTCGCGGATGCTCTTGGCGCCGGTCTCCGGATCGCGGTCCCAGACCACCAGCCGGATCGTCACCTTGAGCGGCACGGCGAACGTCATGCCGCGCTCCTGGCACTCGTCGACGTCGTACTTCAGCTTCAGCCCGACCGACTCGTCGCAGGTGTCGCAGGCCACCGGCTTGTTCTCGTTGAGGTGGCCGCACTTGGCGCAGTGGATCTCGCGGTCGCCGCGCGGGTCCATGATGATGGTGGCGCCGCAGAAGGTGCACGGCCGGCCGAGCTTGTCGAGGCCGACGAGCCGGCCGCACTTGCATTCCCAGTTGCCGATCGCGTACTCGACGAACTCCAGCGAGCAGTTCTCGCGCAGGTCGGTGATCGGGAAGACGCTCTTGAACACCGACTGCAGCCCGGCGTCTTCCCGGTCCTGGGGAAGCACACGCATCTGCAGGAAGCGCTCGTAGGAGTTCTTCTGGATCTCGATCAGGTTCGGGATTGGGATCGCGGTCGGAATCTTCGCGAAGTCGACGCGCTCCCGATAAATGTTCTTGGACGCTGTGTACATTTTTGGTTGGCTGTCCTTAGGTTCGGCCTGGTACTGCGTAAAGACACTCGTGCCCCGGCGGACGGCGCAAGGCGCCGCCACCGCAGGCACACCGGGGCTTTAACCCCGCCATCAGTCCCCTCATGCGGAAGGAGAGGACCTACTTGACTTCGACCGTGGCTCCGGCGTCCTCGAACTTCTTCTTGATCGTGGCCGCCTCTTCCTTGGTGATGCCTTCCTTCACCAGCTTGGGCGCGCCGTCCACCAGGTCCTTCGCCTCCTTGAGGCCGAGGCTCGTCACTTCGCGGACCGCCTTGATCACGTTGATCTTGTTGGCGCCGGCGCCGGTCAGGTGCACGGCAAATTCGGTCTTTTCCTCGGCAGCGGCAGCGCCCGCGGCAGGCGCGCCGGCGGCGGCCATCATCACGGGTGCCGCGGCGGCGGCGGAAACGCCCCACTTCTCCTCGAGCATCTTGACGAGCTCGGCAACCTGCATCACCGAGAGTCCGCTGAGGTCGTTCGCAATCGTCTGAATGTCAGCCATTTTCCTGTCTTCCTCTTTTTCCCAAATTCAAGCAGCGACGAGATAACCGAAAATTCCTATGCGCCCTTCTCTGCCTCTTCGTGCGCCTTCAGCACCCGCACCATCTGGGTTGCGGGAGTGCTGAGCAAACGCACCAGCTTGCTGGCCGGTGCCTGCAGCATGCCGAGCAGCGTCGCGCGCAGCTCCGCGAGACTCGGCATGGACGACAGCGCCTTGACGCCGTTGGCATCGAGCATCTGCCCGCCCGAGACGATGCCGCCCTTGACGACCAGGGTCGGATGGTCCTTCGCGAAGTCGACGAGCACCTTGGCGAGGACCACGGGGTCCTTGCCGTTCCACGCGATGCCGGTGGTGCCGACGAGCTGCGACGAGAGCTTCTCGATCGGCGTGTCCTTCGCCGCGCGCAGGGCGAGGGAGTTCTTGATGACGCGGTAGGTGGACCCGGACTGCCGCATCTTGCGGCGGAACTCGGTCACGGCGGGCACCGACAGGCCGGTGAAGTCCACCAGGATGGTGTGCGGCGACTGCGCGAACTCCTTGTGGAGTCCGGCGACGAGCGTTGCTTTTTCAGTGCGGTTCATTTTGGCGTTCGTCCCTTACTGCGCTTCCACCGAGGCGAGGTCGACGCGCACCCCCGGCCCCATCGTCGACGACAACGCGATCGACTTCACGTACTTGCCCTTCGCCGCCGCCGGCTTCGCCTTCAGCACGCTGTCGATCAGCGCCTTGGCGTTGTCGAACAGCTTGGCCGTGCCGAACGACACCTTGCCGATCGGCGCGTGCACGATGGCGGTCTTGTCCACGCGGTACTCGACCTTGCCGGCCTTGATCTCGCGCACCGCCTTCGCCACGTCGAACGCGACCGTGCCGGTCTTGGGGTTCGGCATCAGCCCGCGCGGACCGAGGATCTTGCCGAGCTTGCCCACCGACTTCATCATGTCGGGCGTGGCGACGATGGCGTCGTAGTCGAGCCAGTTCTCGGTCTCGATCTTCTTCACCATGTCCTCGCCGCCGATGAAGTCCGCGCCGGCCTCACCCGCTTCCTTGAGCTTCTCGCCCGAAGCGATGACCAGCACGCGCTTCGCCTTGCCGCCGAGGCCATGGGGCAGCACCACGGTGCCGCGCACCATCTGGTCGGCATGCTTCGGGTCGACCCCGAGGCGCAGCGCGATGTCGACGGTCTCGTCGAACTTCGCAAAGGCGTTGGCCGTCACGGCCGAAACGGCATCGTTCAGCGGGAAGACCTGCTTTTCTCCGATGGCAGACTGGGCCTTCTTGTACTTCTTACCGACACGTCCCATTAACTCTCCTTCGACGTTTAGCGAAGCCCACGCCTGCGGCGCGCGCCTTTCGTCTCCCACCGTTGGCGCGGCCGGGGCCGCGGCGGTGGTGTGTGTGTTAACCGACTTCGACTCCCATGCTCCTCGCGGTGCCGCGCACCGTCTGGATCGCTGCTTCGAGCGTCTCGCAGTTCAGGTCGGGAAGCTTCAGCTTCGCGATCTCCTCGACTTGCTTGGGGGTGACCTTGCCCACCTTGGTCTTGTTGGGTTCGCCGCTGCCCTTCGCCAGGTTGGCGGCCTTCTTCAACAATACAGCCACTGGCGGCGTCTTGGTAATGAAGGTATAGGAGCGGTCGGCGTAGACCGTGATGACGACCGGGATGATGAGGCCCTCGTCCTTGGCGGTCTTGGCGTTGAACGCCTTGCAGAAGTCCATGATGTTGACGCCCGCCTGGCCCAGCGCGGGGCCCACCGGCGGCGCCGGCGTCGCCTTGGCGGCTGCGATCTGCAGCTTGATCTGCCCGACTACCTTCTTCATTTAAAGCTTCTCCACCTGCAGGAAATCGAGCTCGACCGGGGTCGACCGGCCGAAGATCGTGACCATGACCTTGAGGGTGTTGCGGTCGAGGTTCACTTCCTCGACGATCCCCTGGAAGTTCGAGAACGGCCCGTCGATGATGCGCACGCTCTCGCCGCGGTCGAACGTGTACTTCGGCTTGGGCTTTTCGATCGATTCCTTGACCTGGACGAAGATCTGGTCGGCTTCCTCGGGCGAGAGCGGAATGGGCCGCTGCCCCGAGCCGACGAAGCCGGTGACCTTGGGCGTGTTGCGCACCAGGTGCCAGGCCGAGTCGGGAATCTTCTTGCCGTCCGGACCGTCCTCGGTTTCGATCTCCACCAGGATGTAGCCCGGGAAGAAGCGGGTAGCCGTCTGCACCTTGCGGCCCGCCTTCATTTCCACCACTTCCTCGGTGGGGATCTCGATGCGGCCGATCTGGTCCTCGAGGCCGTAGGCCTTGGCGCGCTGCTTCAGGCCGTCGGCAACCTTCTTCTCGAAGCCGGAATAGGTGTGGACGATGTACCAGTGCTTCGCCATCTGTGCCTGCATCGCTATTGGCTCAGGATCCGCGAGAACAGGCGGAAGAACATCATGTCCAGGCCGAACAGGTAGAAGCCGAACGCGACCGAAGTCGCGATCACCACGATGGTCGTCGCATACACCTCGGCGCGCGAGGGCCAGGTGACCTTGCGCAGCTCGCTGCGGACTTCGGAAAAGAACGTGCGCAGCTCGCGCAGCTTGCGCGGTACCACGCCGAGGACGGATGCGGCTCCGCCCCCGTTCGATTCGGCCTTGTCGATCTTCTTTGCTTCAGCCACTGCCATCTTCTTTTAGTTCGGTCGAGCGCTCGGTTGGCAGGCCAGGAGGGACTCGAACCCCCAACCCTCGGTTTTGGAGACCGATGCTCCACCAATTGAGCTACTGGCCTTTAGTGATGCCGATGCGTCCTTGTGCCGTGCGGCTGGTGTCACTTCGTTTCTTTGTGGGCGGTGTGCTTGCGGCAGAACGGGCAGAACTTGCTCATCTCCAGCCGTTCCGTGGTCTTCTTCTTGTTCTTGGTGGTCGCGTAGTTGCGGTTCTTGCAGTCGCCGCACTGCAGCGTGATGTTGTCGCGCATCTGATCAGGCCTCGATCTCGGAGACGGTGCCGGCGCCGACGGTGCGGCCGCCTTCGCGGATTGCGAAGCGCAGGCCCTTTTCCATGGCGATCGGCGCGATCAGCTCCACCGACATCTGCGTGTTGTCCCCGGGCATCACCATCTCGACGCCTTCGGGAAGGTGCGCCACACCCGTCACGTCGGTGGTGCGGAAGTAAAACTGCGGACGATAGCCGGTGAAGAACGGTGTGTGACGTCCGCCCTCCTCCTTCGTCAAAACGTAAACCTCGCCCTTGAACTTGGTGTGCGGCTTGATCGAACCCGGCTTCGCCAGGCACATGCCGCGCTCGATGTCCTTGCGCTCCGTGCCGCGCAGCAACACGCCGATGTTGTCGCCAGCCTGGCCGTCGTCGAGAAGCTTCTTGAACATCTCGATGCCGGTGACCACCTTCTTCTGGATGTCCTTGTGAATGCCGACCAGGTCCACTTCCTCGCCCACCTTCACCCGGCCGCGCTCCACACGTCCGGTCGCAACCGTGCCGCGGCCCGAAATCGTGAAAATGTCTTCGATCGGCATCAGGAACGGCTTGTCCACTTCACGCTCCGGAAGCGGAACGTAGGTGTCCACCTGGTTCATCAGCTCCAGGATCGGCTTCGCAGAATCGTCCTTGCCGTCGCCTTCCAATGCCTTCAGAGCCGAGCCGCGCACGAACGGAATGTCGTCGCCCGGAAACTTGTAGGTCTTCAAAAGCTCGCGAACCTCGAGCTCCACCAGGTCGAGAAGCTCGGGATCGTCCACCATGTCGCACTTGTTCAGGAACACCACGATCGAAGGCACGCCCACCTGGCGGGCCAGCAGGATGTGCTCGCGCGTCTGCGGCATCGGACCGTCGGCTGCAGAAACCACCAGGATCGCGCCGTCCATCTGCGCCGCACCGGTGATCATGTTCTTCACGTAGTCCGCGTGGCCGGGGCAATCGACGTGCGCATAATGGCGGTTGCCGGTCTCGTACTCCACGTGCGAAGCGTTGATCGTCACGCCCCGCTCCCGCTCCTCAGGCGCGTTGTCGATCTGGTCGTAGGCCTTGAACGTCACCTTCGACGGATTCGCCACCGCCAACACCTTCGTGATCGCTGCCGTCAAAGACGTCTTGCCGTGGTCCACGTGCCCAATCGTCCCGATGTTGACGTGCGGCTTGGAGCGATCGAACTTTTCCTTCGCCATGCTGAAACTCCTCGAGCCTCGATAAAGATGAAGACGCTTGCGACACGCATGCGTTCAAACGTTCAATTCTGGAGCCCACGACCAGGATCGAACTGGTGACCTCGTCCTTACCAAGGACGCGCTCTACCGACTGAGCTACGTGGGCCCGACCGACCCCATCGCGTCATGCGCTCTTCATGGTGGAGCGGGCGACGGGATTCGAACCCGCGACATCCAGCTTGGAAGGCTGGAGCTCTACCAGCTGAGCTACACCCGCGTCGGACTTGACCCCACGTCACGCGAATTCCATTTCGCGAAAGGTGGTGGGGAGGGAAGGATTCGAACCTTCGTAGCCCTGGGGGCGACAGATTTACAGTCTGTTGCGTTTGACCGCTTCGCTACCTCCCCCAAGACCTTGCCGAACTTTTTTCTGGTGCCGCGCTGCCTCGCTTGCGTGCGGCTTTGGCGGGTGGAGCTGGCGAAGGGAATCGAACCCCCGACCCGCTGATTACAAATCAGCCGCTCTACCGCTGAGCTACGCCAGCGACAAACCCCGAGATTACCAGAGCATAGCGGCCCCAGCAAGAGGGGTGCCGCTCAGGAATTCTGCGGCGGGGCGCCTCCGGGGCCCTTGCGGCGCCGGCGCCGCCGCCGGCGGGGTCCCTGGCGGGCGTCGGGCGGCCCCCCCGGCCCCGAGTGGGGCGGTCCTTCGCCCGGCTCGCCGCCCGATTCGCCGCTGCGCTCGGGCCGCGGCTCGCGCGGCTCACCGTGCTCGTGCGGCCCGGGTGCGTCCTCGGGGCGCCTTGGGCCGCGCCCGCGGCGGCGGCGGCGCGGTCCGCGCTGTTCGCGTTGATCGCCGCGGTCGCTGCCCGGGGCCTGCGGCCGGTCCGAGCCGCCGTCGGGACCGTCGGGACGATGCGGCGAGGCCCCCTCGCTACGCTCGGGGCTGTCGCCCCCGCGCTCGGGGCTGTCGCCCCCGCGCTCGGGGCGTTGGCCGCGACCGCGGTGTTCGCCGCGCTCGCGCTTGTCGCCACGGCCGTGGCGTTCGCCGCGCCCATGGCGGTCGCCGCGGCCCTTGCGGTCGCCGCCGCGGCCGCCCTCGCGCTCCGGCCGGATCTGCCCCGCGCCGTTGAAGGCGCGCTGCGGCGCACCGCGCGACGGCTCGCGCTGGTCGTCGAGCCCGTGGGGTGCGGTGACGTCCCAGGCGTTGTCCTCCTCGATCTCCACGTCATCCTGCACCGCATCCGCCAGCTGGCGCGCGTGATCGCCCGCGCCTGGATCGTGCTCGAGATCGTCCGCGGCCGGGCCGACGATGAGCCGCGTCGCGGTCTTCGGCCGCGGCGGTATCGGCTTGACGTGGCTTGCGGCCAGGCCGCGCTGGCGCACCGCTTCGTAGAGCGCGATGCCGGCGGCGACCGACACGTTCAGCGACTCGACATGGCCGAGGAGCGGCAGCGACACGACATGGTCGCAGTGCTCGCGCACCAGGCGGCGGATGCCCTTGCCTTCGCCGCCGAGGACGAGGGCGATGGGCCGCTTCAGGTCGACTGCGTCCCAGCGCTCCTTGCCCGACGCGTCGAAGCCGACCACCCAGACGTTGCGCGCCTTGAGCGCCTCGATCGCCTGCACCAGGTTGCCGACGCGCGCCACCTTCACGTGCTCGAGCGCGCCGGCCGAGGCGCGCGCCACGGTTTCCGACAGGCTCGCGCTGTGGCGTTCGGGGATGAGGACTCCGTCGGCGCCGGCCGCTTCTGCGGTGCGCAGGATCGCGCCCAGGTTGCGCGGATCCTCGACGCCGTCGAGCACCACGAACAGGCCCGGCTCTTTCGACTGCGCCAGCAGGTCGTGCAAGGACAGCACCGACTTCTCTGAAACGACCGCGATGATGCCCTGGTGCGGCGTGCCCGAGGCGAGGCGGTCGAGCGCCTCGCGTGGCTCGAAGCGCAGCGGCACGCCGCCCTGGCTCGCGAGCGCGATCGCGTCGGAGATGCGCTTGTTGCGCAGCCCCTTCACGATCAGCAGGCGGTCGAAGTGCCGGCTGCCGGCGCGCAGCGCCTCCACCACCGGGTTGATTCCGCAGATGAGGTTCATGACTCCCTTCAGTCTTTCACAACCAGGACGACGGCCTGCGCCGCGATGCCTTCCGAGCGGCCGATGGCGCCGAGACGGTCGGTGCTCTTCGCCTTGACCGAAACGTCCTGTGTCGAAAGGCCGAGCGCCGCGGCGATGGCCGTGCTCATGGCACCCAGGTGAGGCGCGAGGAGCGGCGGCGGCTGCGCGATGACGAGCGCGTCGATGTTGCCGATGCGATAGCCGGCGCGCGCGACCACGGCGGCGATGGCTTCGAGGAACGTCAGGCTCGCGGCCCCGCGCCAGCGCGGATCGCTGCTGGGGAAATGCGCGCCCAGGTCGCCTTGCGCGGCGGCGCCGAGCAGGGCATCGCCCACGGCGTGCAGCAGGCAGTCGCCGTCGGAATGGCCTTCGAGGTGCTGATCCCAGTCGATCGCGACTCCGCCCAGGCGCAGCGGGCCGCCGCCGACCAGGCGATGCGCATCGAAGCCTGAGCCGACGCGGACGTTCGTCATATGTTCAGCGGCCCGCGCGCGAGCGGCTCGGCCCAGGCCCAGTCTTCGATGGTGGTTATCTTGCGGTTGAAGGGCGAACCCGCCACGGCGTGCACAGGCTGCCCGCGCCGCTCGACCGCCATCGATTCGTCAGTGACGGTGGCGCCGCTGCGTTCGGCGTCTTCATAGGCTTCGAGGAGCGTCGCGTAACGAAAGCCCTGCGGTGTCTGCGCGGCCGCGAGTTCGCCGCGGTCGAGCGTTTCGACGATGCGGTCCCCCACCAGGCGCTTCATGGTGTCGGCGACGGCCGCCACCGGTACGGCGGAGCCGTTGCGGGTTGCGCCGTCGATCACGCGTTCGATCACGTCGTGGTCCACGAACGGCCGCGCGGCGTCGTGCACCAGGACCACCCCGTCCCAATCCTTCGGCAGCGAGCGCAGGCCGGCAAGCACCGAGTCTTGCCGCCGGGCACCGCCGGCGACCACCGTGCCGAGCTTGGAGCAGGAGGCGAGCTGTTCCCGCGCCGCTTCCATCATGTCGTCCGGGACCACCGCGACAATGGCACTGATTCCCGCCGATTCCTCGAAGGCACGCGCCGCTCGCCGCAGGAGGCTCTCGCCCCCGAGCGCGACGAAGGCCTTCGGTCCCTTGCCCAGGCGTTCGCCCCGGCCGGCGGCCACGAGAATGACTGCAGCGCTCATGAAAACGCCTCCCGAGGGAGGCTCCGCGCTGAGGGTACCACGGCGCCGGCGCTACTCGCGGTCGACGAGGGCGAGGCGCGGCTGTGACTGAACGGGAGCTGGCGCAGGCGCAGCGGCGGACGGCGCCGCGGCCGCGAGCTCTTCGGGCGACTCGGCGGTGCGCAACAGGCGCTCGGTCATGCGGTGCGCGCCGGCGATGTGCTGGCGCAGGGCGTCGCGCGAGTTTTCCACCTGCACCAGCCCGCGCGACAGACGGCTCTCGATTTCCTCGTCCATCTTGCGCAGGGTCTCGTCGAGCGCGCGCAGGCGCGCGGCGAGCTGGTTGGTGTCGGTGGCGGCGCCGAAGCGCAGCGCGAGGCGATAGACGGTGAGCACATAGGAAAGCGCCAGCGAATAGGGCACGAGCAGGATGCCCTCGCGGTAGCACTCGGACTGAGCCTCGGGCGCAGCGGCGTAGACGGAATCTGGCAGCGCCAGGATGCCCATCGCGAGCGTGCGCTCCGGGTCGAGGTACTTCGCCATCTCGCGCGCGCGGCTGCGCACGTCGCGGCAGACCTGCTCGACCAGTTTCTTGTGTTCGGCGTGGTCCTCGACGAGCGCCAGCTTCTCGAGGCTCGCGGCGCTCGTCCACTTGCTGTCGATCGGCAGGTAGCGGTTGCCGGGCAGCCGCACCGCGTACTCGACGGTCTTGTTGCCGAACGACACGTTGGTTTCGAGCAGGTCGGGCGGCAGCTGCGCCAGCGTCCGCATGAGGATGTTTTCGCCGGCCGCGCCGCGCGTGGGCGCCCCTGCCACGACGGCCTCGAGCCGGCGCAGGCTTTCGGCCGAGCTTTGCGCCTGGCGCGACCGGCTCTCCTCGATGGCGCGGACCTCGGCCAGCGCCTGGTGCGCCATGCCGATTTGCGAGTGCAGGTGCTGCGTGGCGTCGGTGATGCCCTTCCAGGATGCCTCGCGGCCGGCGAGCGCTTCCTGGCGCAGGTCGGCCTGGGTGCGGCCGAGCGCCGACAGCTCGGAGCGCACCTGGCCCAGGTCGCGCGACACCGACTCGAGCGCCTGGAGCGCCGCCGGGTCTACCGACGGAGCCGCGGGCCGGCGGCTCGCGAACGCATAGGCCGCCGCCGCCGCGGCCGCCATCAAAAGCGTCACGGCCAGGACCACGATGAGCACGTTCTCGAGAGAGAGGTTCACGCTCCCGAGGGTGCCACGGACCGGGGCCCGGCGGGGTCCGAAACTCCGGCCGCCTTTTCCAGCACCTTGATGATGGCCACGATGTCCTCCTGGCCGCTGCCCTGGCCGCGGGCGGCCTGGAAGACCTCGCGGATGGCGGCGAGGCCCGGCATGGGCGCCGCTGCCTGGTGCGCCTCGGCCAGCATCAGGCCCTGGTCCTTGGCCATCAGGTCGATCGAGAAGTGCTGCTCGAAGTCGCGCTCGGCGAGCGCCTTGCCCTTGAAGGCGTAGTAAGGCGACGCGAATCCCGAGGCCTGGATGACATCGACGATCGTCGCGAGCGGGATGCCGAGCTTGCGGCCCGCGACGATGCCCTCGCAGAAGCCTTCGACCATGAAGGAAATGACCGTGTTGCCGATCAGCTTCACGACGGCGCCGTCGCCGACGTCGCCGCAGCGGATCGCCTTCGCGCCCATCGCCATCAGCACCGGCATCAGCTCGTCGTGCAGCGCCTGCGAACCGCCCGTCATGAACAGCAGCGTGCCGCGCTCGGCGCCGAGCTTCGACCCGGTCATCGGCGCCTCGAGCATGTCGGCGCCTTTCTCCTGGAGCGCCTGCGCGATGCGCCGCGACAGGTTCGCCGAAATGGTGGACGACTCAACGTAGCGAAAGCCCGGGCGCACGGCACCGAGCAGGCCGTCCTGCCCGAAGATGAACCCTTCGACGGCGGCCGGGTCGGCGAGGCACGCGACCACCACGTCGGAACCGCGCGCCAGGTCGGCGGGCGTTGCGGCCTGCTTCGCGCCGGCGTCGACGAGCGGCCGGCAGCGTTCGGCGGTGCGGTTCCAGACGGCGAGCGGAAATTCCTGCAGCAGAAACTGGCGGGCCATGCGGCTGCCCATGAGGCCCATGCCGGCAAATCCGATCCTTGGCTTCGTTGTCGTCGTCGTCATCTAGCCTCGAGTCTCCATCTCAGCCGCGCTGCGCCACGGGAATCACCATCTTCAATCCTGAAAGCGTCTCGGAGAAGGCCATCACCTTGACGTCCACGAGGCCAACCGACGGTCCATACGCGCGAATGTCGTCCTCACGGAACTCCTTGCGCCCCTTCGGCCACACCACCCAGATGGCGCCGTTCGGCGCGATCCTGCGGCGCAGCTGCGCGAGGCGTGCCAGGTCGAGCTTGCTGTTCATCCCCACGATGACGAGGTCCGATCCCGGGCGCGCGCGCCCGATGCTGACCGATGCGGCGCGACCGTCAAGCTCGGCCTCCAGATACGGGTCGTCGACGCCGATCACGGCAACCACGGAAGCGGGTTTTACACCCAGCTTCTCGATGCGGCCGCGCGGGTAACGGATCTTGAGCGCCCACTTCTCGGCGTTGCTGCCGAGATCGAACACCGCGCGCTCGCCACTCTTGCCGAAGACGACGGTGAGCTGGCCGCCGCGCACCTCGACGGACTTCATTTCGGCAAACGGAACCTTGAGGCGGAACGGGCCGCGGAACGCCAGCTCGTCAGGTTCGAGATGAGCCTTGCCAGCCGCCGCCTTGCCACCCCATGAAACTTTGCATTCGGCCTCGAGACCCATGCGCACCCCTCACGCTGATTCGTTGCCACCGGTCGTGTGGGGACAGATTTCCCGAAACGGGCAGCCGCTGCAAGCGCGCCATGAGGGTGTGGCCGGAAAATCGCGGTGGCGGATGCGAGCCGCGACGGTGCGAATGCGCGCTTCCGTCTCGTGCGCCTGCTCGAGCGTCGGCTTGCGGCCGGCGGCCAGCCCCTGCTCGACGAAGCGCAGCTCCACCCAGTCGGGCAGCCGCCCTTCGGTGCGCAGGTGCGCGAGGGCGTAGACGTCGAGTTGCAGGCTGTCCTTGACGCGTTCCTGCGCCTTTTTCAGGTCGTCGACGTCGCCGGTCTTGAAGTCGAGCACCGAGGTCTGGTCGCCGCGCGAAACCAGCAGGTCGTAGCGGCCGTTGACGCGGGTGCCGTCCACGTAGAACGTGAATTCCTTCTCGACCGCGGTCGGCCGCAGCGGCGCCAGCGCATCGTTCGCATGGAACTGGCGCAGCGCCGCCTCCCCCGCGCGCAGGCGCTCTTCCTCGTGCTCGCGCGAGAGGAAGCCTTCCGCCACCCACGCGCCGCAAAACGCGGTTACCAGCCCGTCGGCGCCGAGCTCACGGCCGGCGAGCCGCTCGCGGAAGAAGTGCTCGAGCGCGCGGTGCACGGCGTTGCCGTAGGCGATGCGGTGATGCGCGAGCAGCGGCACCCGCAGGATGTGGATGTAGCGGTACTTCAGCGGACAGGTCTCGTAGTCGTCGAGCTGCCGGTTCGAGAGGCGCACCATTTCGTCGTCGTCCACCGGCGGCGGCTGCGGCACGAGCTCCTCGCCCACCGGCTGGTTGCGGCGCAGCGCCTCGATGGCGCTGCTGCGCCGCGGCGCGGCCTTCACCGTCGGCAGGTCGAGCGCCTCGACCACGAAGCGCGAGATCTTGCGCTGGCGCGCGCCGCCATGGTCGGCGGACGACGTGAGGATCAGCTCGTCCTTGGCGCGCGTCATGGCGACGTGGAACAAGCGCCGCTCTTCCTGCATGTGGGCGTCGCCGGTGTCGAAGGCGTCCTTCAGCAGCGCATCGGGCAGCGCCAGGTTCTCGGAGCGGTTGCGCAGCGGGAACTTCTGGTCCACGGCATTCACCAGGAACACCACCGGGAACTCGAGGCCCTTGGCGGCGTGCACCGTCATTACGTGCACGGCGTCTTCGTCCTGGTCGGCTTCGGCCACCGCCGGATCGCTGCCGGCATCGCGCAGCAGCGTGAGGTGCGAGACGAAGTCGGGCACCCGGTCGTGCTCGGCGACGTCGCCGTACGCCTTGACCACGTCGAAGAAGCGCGACAGGTTCTTGATCTTCGCCTCGGCCGTGGGCGATGCTTCGCGCGACAGCTCGCCGAGATAGCCCGACGCGAGCAGGAAGCCGTAGAGCACCTCGCCGGTGCGCTTGCGCGGCAGTTCGGCTGCGGCGCGTTCGTGCAGCTCGATGAGGCGCTTGACGGCGGTGCGGGTCTTGCCGCCGACCGAGGCGAGCGTGGCATCGCCTTCGAGGTTGCGGAACACGTCGAGGAGCGGCTGGCGCTTGCGCTGCGCGTGACTGTTGAGGCGCAGCAGGTCGGCCTCGTCGGCGCCGAACAGATCGGAGGCGGCGAGGTAGAAGACCGACACCGAGTCTTCGGGCTGCGCGAGGGAGCGCAGAAACGCGACCGCGAGGCGTACCTCTTCGCGCGCGTAAAGGCCGCGGCTGCCGCTGAAGCGGTGCGGAATCTCCCGGACGTTCAGGGCGCGCAGGAACGGGTCGGCGTCGGCGTTGCTGCGCACCAGGATGGCGAAGTCGCGCGGGCGGAAGCCCGACTGGATCCGGTCGGCGATGCCGGCGGCCACACCGTCGGCTTCGGCGGACAGCGAATCGAAGTGCTGGTGGCGCACCGGCGCGCCGTGTCCGCGCTCGGCGCGCAGCGCCTTGTCAATGCCGGCAACGACCTCGAGCCGCTGCGGGTTGTTGTAGCGGACCAGCCGCCGCGAGGCGTCGAGGATTTCCTGGGTGGAGCGGTAGTTGTCGCGCAGCACCACCTCGCGGCATCCGGGGTAGAGCCGCCGGAACGCCAGCAGGTTGGCCGATGCGGCGCCGCGCCACCGGTAGATGGCCTGGTCGTCGTCGCCCACCACCGTCACGTTGGGATCGCCCTCGCCCGCCACCAGGCGCAGCAGTTCGAGCTGGGCATGGTTGGTGTCCTGGAACTCGTCCACCAGCAGGTGGCGGTAGCGCTGCCGCAGCTTCGCGAGCGCCTGCGGGCGCGAGCGCAGCGCCTGCAGCGCGCCGAAGATCTGGTCGCCGAAGTCGGCAAGCCCGGCCCGCGCCATGAGCTGCTGGTAGGTCTCGTAAAAGGCGGCGATCTCGAGCTGCCGCTCGGCCTCGTCGATGCCTTCGGGAGTGGTCGCGGTGGCC
The DNA here is from genome assembly GCA_963720545.1 of uncultured Acidobacteriota bacterium. Taxonomy (GTDB): domain Bacteria; phylum Acidobacteriota; class Vicinamibacteria; order Fen-336; family Fen-336; genus MFD01916-c6. The sequence continues at coordinate 1,102,998 of OY970399.1, forward strand.
GCCAGGCCTTCGGCCCACGCGCGATATTCGCGCGGCCAGACGTCTTCATCCTTGGCGCGGCTCACCACGTCGAGCAGGTTCGAGAGGTGGCGCGTGGGATCGCCGAGCGGCCGATAGCGATAAAGCGGCAGCTCGAACAGCCGCTCGCTGAGGAAGATGATCTGTTCGGGTCGCGTGAGCACCCGAAAGTCGGGATCGAGCCCGGCCTCGAGCGCCGTGTCGCGCAGCACCCGGTCGCCGAACGCATGGAAGGTGGCGATGAACGTCTCGGCGTACCCGTAGGGAATGAGCTGGTCCACACGCTCGGCCATCTCCACCGCAGCCTTCTCGGTGAAGGTGAGCGCCAGGATCTCCTCGGGCCGCGCCGCCTTGCTGGTGATGAGATGAGCGATGCGCCGCGTGAGCACGGTCGTCTTCCCTGTGCCCGCTCCGGCAATGATGAGAAGCGGCCCGCTGCCGTGCAGCACCGCCTCGCGCTGCGCTTCCCGCAGCCCCGAGACGATTGGCTCCGACGCGGCCGTCACTGGCTCGGTTGCCATGCCGCGAGCGTACAACCCAGAGGTGCACGGTCAGGTCCGCGAGCCGCAAGTGCGTCCGGACGCAGCACGGGTGCGTCTTCCCGAGGAGCGCAACGCTCGCGCAGCGACCGAGGGATCCCAGTTGCAGCAGGTCAGTGTGTCCGGACACAGTGACTACCGATCGAACGTTTGGCTTAGGCCATCACTTGTCCGCCACAATGCCTGGTGATCGTGACGGCGGTGTCGGCGGCGACCTGCTCCACCTGGGACGCCGGAAGCGAGGACGGCGCGTAGACCACGATCCAGGCGTTGACCGTGGCTTCGCTCGTGGCGGTGCGGCCGGAGTCGGAGGTTGGGTTGCCGAACGGGCCCTGCTGGTCGACGAGGACCGGGCGCCCGGCGACGTTCACCGACGCCTTGCGGATGCCTTCGTACGACTCGTCCGCATGGCCGAGACGCAGCGTCACCGGCGGCTGCACCTTGTCGAGGTCGTAGAGGCCGAACGGCAGCTGGTGCTTCACCGACGACAGGTTGAGCGCGTCCACGATCGAATTGATACGTGGGAACGGATCGCCCTTGAGGATGCGGCGCGCGAGCGCCTCGCTCGACGGCCGCGTCTTCGTCGGGTCGATGCCGAGCGCCTTGTAGAGTTCGCGGGCAGCGCTCGCACCCGGGATGTCGGCACTCGCGACGCCCGCATGGCGCGCGGCAAAACTGGCGCAGAAGGCAGCGATCTCGTCGCCGAGGCCGGCATGCGCAGTGGTGACGCGCACGCCGGCAAGCGCGACGGTCGCAAGCCGCACGCGCGGGGCAATCGCAGCGTCGACGACGACGGCAACGCTCATTTGGCGACGATCGCCTTCACGATCTCGTCGATCGCGGCGCGCGCCTCGCGGTCGTCGGCGGTGAAGTTGTTGCAGAAGATGGCGAACACGCGCTCTTCACCCTTGACCGTGCGCGCGTAGCCGGCGAGGGCCGCGACGCCGCGCAGCGATCCGGTCTTCGCAAACACGCGCCCTTCGGCCGGCGTGCCGCGCAGCCGTCCCTTGAGCGTGCCGTCCACTCCGGCCACCGGCAGGCTGGCGCGGAACACCGCGGCGTGCTGGTGCTTGCCCATGAAGCGCAGCAGCGCGACGAGGTCGGCGGCGGTGACGAGATCGGTGCGCGACAGGCCCGACCCGTCGTGCAGTCCGGCTTGCCCGGCGTCGACACCGGCACGCGAGAGCAGCGACGCGACCACGCGATGACCCGCTTCCAGGCTGTCGGTGCCGGGCGCGGTGCCGAGCGAACGCAGCAGCACTTCCGTGTAGAGATTCTGGCTCGGCTTGTTGATGAGCGCCAGCAGCTCGCCAAGCGGCGGGCCGTCCTGGCTCGCCAGCACGCGCATGCCCGCAGGCAGCGGTTCGCTCGAGGTCGCGGCACCGAGCGACACACTCACGCCGCGCTCTTCGAGCGCTTCCACGAGCTGCTGCGCCGCGTAGTGCGCCGGATCCTCGAGGGCGATGCGCAGCGTCTCGACGTCGGCGCCGAGGGGCATGGTGCCGGAGAGGCGGATCTCGTTGCTGCCCGAAGCGCGCGACAACGCGAGGTCGGGCTCGGTGCCGGCCGCTGTCGTGCGGGCGACCGAGACGACCGAGTAGTAGCGCGACCTGGGCACAGCGTCGACGCGCACGGGATCGCCCGCGGACTCGCCCGGGAGCACGCCGAGCGCGACGCAGTTGTCGGCGAACGAGAGTGCCGCGATCTCGGCGCCGTAGCACCAGGTCAGGTCTTCCCAGCCCCAGTCATCGCCGCGCCGCTCGCCCTGAAAGGCGCCGCCCCAGCCGATGACCCGGCCCTCGATGCGGCGGACGGAAGCGGCCCTAAGCGCCTCCGCCAGCCGCTCGAACGAAGCGAGGGTGGCGTCGCCGCCGCCGACCAGGTACAAGTCGCCGAGCAGGCGCCCGAACGCATCGACGCGGCCGCTCGCCTGCAGCGTGGTACGAAAGCGGTGGTCGGGGCCGAAGGTGTCGAGCGCCGCGGCGGTCGCGAGCAGCTTGAAGGTGGATGCGGGCTTGAAGTTCTTCTGCGCGTCGCGCGCGTACAGCACGCGGCCGGAAGCGGCATTGACGATCTCGATGCCCCACGACGCGCGCGCCAGGGAGCCGCGCGCCGCGGCTTGCTGCACCGCCTTGACGAGCGGCGGGTCGGCGGCGACGACGAATGCAGGTGCGCCTGCGCCAAGCGCAGCGGTTGCCAGGGCCGCGACGGCGAGGGCGCTGCGACTCAGGCGAGCTTGCTGCGGTCCGAGGCGCCCTGCTGCAGCGAGGCCACGCTGACCGGTTCGGGTGTCGGCTCGGACGTGGTCGCCCCGGGCATGGACATCGGCTTGTCCGGCGTCCAGCGGTCGCGCCCTTCGACGCCGCGGTGATAGTCGCGCGCGCTGCGCTCGCGGCGCAGCCTTCCGGTGTCTTCGCCGGCGGGCGCGTCGGCCATGCGGCAGAAGATCATCTTGCCGGCGGTCGTCTGCAGCACGCTCGTCACCACCACCTCGACCGTGCGGCCCAGCACGCGCTTGCCCTGGTCCACGACCACCATGGTGCCGTCGTCGAGATAGGCGACGCCCTGGCCCACTTCCTTGCCTTCCTTGAGGACGAACACCTTCATGGTCTCGCCCGGCAGCACGATCGGCTTCAGCGAGTTGGTGAGCTCGTTGATGTTCAGCACCGGCACGCCGCGCAGCTGCGCCACCTTGTTGAGGTTGAAGTCGTTGGTGACGATCTTGCCGCTCATGCGCCGCGCCAGCTCGATGAGCTTCAGGTCAACTTCACGGATATCCGGGAAGTCGGTCTCGACGATCTCGATGTTGATGCCCGTGGTCTTCTGCATCTTCTGCAGGATGTCGAGGCCGCGGCGGCCGCGGTTGCGCTTCAGCGAGTCGGAGGAGTCGGCCACCTGCTGCAGCTCGCGCAACACGAACTGCGGCACCACCAGCGAGCCGTCGAGGAAGCCGGTTTCGCAAATGTCGGCGATGCGGCCGTCGATGATCACCGACGTGTCGAGCACCTTGTAGAGGTGCAGCCGTGGCGAATCGGTGAAGGAGGAGACGATGCGCGCGGGCATCAGCCACTCGCTGCGGCGCGTGCCCATGCTGATGCCGAGAAAGGCGAGGCCCGCCGCGATCGTCATCTGCACGAGGTGCGCGGGGCCGATCTGGAGGCCGCCGAGGCTCGACCACAGCAACCGAGCGGCCACCAGGCCGGCCATGCCGCCGATGACGCCGCCCACGAGTGTATGGCCCGGCAGGTCGCGGAGCCTGTTTTCGATGACCAGCAGCACCAGGCCCACCGCCACAGCCGCCGCGGCGCCCACGAACGGCGACAGGTTCGGCGGCGACTGGCTATACCCAATGAAGCCGAGAAGGGCCAGGAGCGCGGCCCGGGCAATGTTCAGGAACATGAAACCCTCGCGATGCGCGTACGGACTAAGCGCAGAAGCCTAAAAAAAGGCTCCATGAATAATGACCAGTCCCGATGATACGCCTTCGGCGCCGGATGCGTAAGCCAGTCGTTCCGGCCGCTGCGCGGGGCTATGCGAAGAGCTGCTCGAGGGCCTCGGATACCGTCCGCACGCCGCTGAGGCGCAGCGCCGCCGGAGCAGCCGGCGAGGCGTTGCCGCTCGGCAGCACGCAGGCATCGAAACCCATGCTGGCCGCCTCGCGGATGCGCATCTCGGCCTGCGACACCCGCCGCACCTCGCCGCCCAGGCCGATCTCGCCGAAGACCACGGTGCCCGCGGGCAGCGCCCGGTTGCGGAAGGACGACGCGATGGCCGAAGCCACGGCCAGGTCTGCCGCCGGCTCGTTGATCTCGATGCCGCCCACCACGCTGACGAAGACGTCGTCGCTCATCAGCTCGAGACCGACGCGTTTCTCGAGCACGGCGAGCAGCAGGCTGAGGCGGTAGTTGTCGAAGCCGATGGCCGTGCGCCGCGGGTTGCCGAACGACGTGGGCGACACCAGCGCCTGCACTTCCACCAGCATCGGCCGGGTGCCCTCGATGGTGGCGGCCACGGCCGAGCCGGGCGAGCCTTTCTGCCGTTCGGAAAGGAACAGGGCCGACGGATTCGCGACTGCCTGCAGCCCGGTGCCGGTCATCTCGAAGACGCCGAGCTCGGAGACGCTGCCGAAGCGGTTCTTCACCGCGCGCACGATGCGGTGGTGCTGCTGGCGGTCGCCCTCGAAGTAGAGAACCGTGTCGACGATGTGCTCGAGCGACTTCGGCCCGGCGAGGGCGCCGTCCTTCGTGACATGGCCGATGAGGAACACCGTGACGCCGCGGCCCTTGGCGAGATAGAGAAGCTGCGTGGCCACCTCGCGGACCTGGCTGATGCTGCCAGGCGCGGAGGCGAACTTCGACGAATACACGGTTTGCACCGAGTCGACGATGAGGGTTGCCGGCCGCACTTCTTCGACATGCTCGAGGATTTTCTCCAAGGACGTTTCGCCCACCAGCAGCAGCCCGCCGCCCTCGATGCCGAGCCGTTCGCCGCGCAGCTTGATCTGGCGCTCGGATTCCTCGCCCGAGACGTAGAGCACCGCACCGCCAGTGCGACCGAGGAGCTGTGCCACCTGCAGTAGCAAGGTGCTCTTGCCGATGCCGGGCTCGCCGCCGATGAGCACGATGGAACCCGGCACGAGGCCGCCGCCCAGCACCCGGTCGAACTCGCCGATGCCGGTGGCGATGCGGTCGGCCTCGGCGCCGTCAACCAGTTCGTAGGGCTTGGGCCGCGACTGGCTCTCGCCCGCGCCGCGCATCGGCCCGCGCGCCTTCCCTGCCGGCGGCTCGACCTCGCGGCGCTCCTCCACGAAGCTGTTCCAGTCGCCGCAGTCCGGGCAGCGGCCGAGCCACTTCGAGCTCTCGAAGCCGCACGCCTGGCAGGCGAAGAGGGTGCGGACCTTGCTCACGCCGATGGGCCCGCGCCGCCCGGATAGCTGGAGGCGACGGCTACCGTTTCACCGTCGCGGACGTACACACGCGGCACGCGTGCACCGATTGCGGTGAGCACCTGCCACACAGTGGTGCCCGACCACTCGGCAACTTCCCAGGCCGTTGGCGCCTCGCCGAGGAAGGTGACCGGGTCGCCTTCCCGAAGCTCGGGAATGTCGGTGACGTCGAGCATGGTGAAGTCCATGCAGACGGTGCCCGCGACAGGTGCGCGCATGCCGCGCGCGAGGAAGTAGCCGTCGCGCGACATCGCCTGGGTGCGCGGCACGCCGTCGGCGTAGCCGAGGGGCACCGAGGCGAGGCGCGTGCGCCTTTGGGTGACGAAGCGCCCGCCGTACGACACGCCCACCCCTTCCGCCACCTCACGCAGATAGAGCACCGACGACGACACGCTCATCACCGGCCGCACCGAAACTTCTGGCGCGCGCGGCCGCGGGCGCTGCCCATAAAGAAGGAGACCGGGCCGCGCCAGCGTGTGGCTGGGGCGAAGGTCGGCAAGCCCGGCGCTGTTCGCTGCATGCACCCATTGTGGCGCGACGCCATGACGCCTCAGGTCCGCAAGCGCGGCATCGAAAACGTCGAGCTGTCGCGCGGTCTCGGTCGCGTTTTCGTCGGCGGCGCTCAGGTGCGTCATCAGCCCGTCCACTTTCACGCCGGGCCGCCGCGCGAGAAATTCCGCCGCCGCCGTCACGTCCGCGGGCGCCAGGCCGAGGCGCGTCATGCCGACGTCCACCTTGAGGTGCACCGGAAGCGCGGCTGCGCCTTCGCCCAGCTCGCCCACCTCGGCCACCATGCGCGGCGTGGACAGCACCGGCGTCAGCCGCGCGGCCGCAAGCTGAGCCAGCTGCGCGCTCTCGAAGCCGCCGAGCACCACCAGTTCGCAACCGATGCCACTCGCACGCAGCCGCAATGCTTCCTCGACATACATCACGGCCAGGCGCTCGGCGCCCTTGGCAACGAGCGACTCCGCCACCTGCAGCGCGCCGTGGCCGTAGGCGTCGGCCTTCACCACGGGCAGCAGCGGGATGCCGGCGTACGCGCCGAGCGCCGCGAAGTTGTCTTCGAGATGGCGCAGGTCGATGGTCGCGCGTGTAGAACGTGGCGTGTCGGTCAAGGTGCGAAGCTTAGAATAGCCGGCGTGCGAGCGATGCCGCGTTCACTCACCCAGGCGACCACGAGGCAAGCACCGGGCGGCCGCATCCCACCGAACCGCAGCCTGCACCTGTTCGCGCCCGGCCAGGTGCTCGCGAGCCCGGAAACCCCTGAGCGCTACGAGATCAAGCACCTCGTCGGTCACGGCGGCTTCGGCCAGGTCTATCTCGCACGCCGCCTCGGCCGCTCCTCGGCCATTCCGCAGCAGGTGTGCATCAAGGTCTCGACGCGGATCGACGGCTGGCTGCGCGAGGCGCACTTCGGCCAGGCGCTCGCCACCGAAGCGCGCGCCATCCGCCTCTACGACCGCTTCCCGCTGGTGCGCCCCGACGGCCAGATCCTCTATTGCCTGGCGCTCGAATACGCGACCGGCGGCGACCTCAGCGCGTTCCTGTTCCGCAATCGCAAGGGCTGGCCCGAGACACGGGTGCGCCGTGAGATCGCCGGCCTGCTGCAGGTGCTCGGCAAGCTGCACCGCGGCCAGATGCTGCACCGCGACCTGACACCACTGAACGTGTTCGTTTGCGAGGAGACACGCCTGAAACTCGGCGACTTCGGCATCGTGCGCCACCTCGTGAACAAGAGCGGTGTCAACACCCGCACCTTCAACCCCTTTCTGGCGCCGAAGGAGATCTTCTCGGGCGCCATCCCGAAGTGGCAGGCGCGCGACGACATCTACCAGATCGGCCAGTTGTGCGGGATGCTCGTGAAAGGCGACGCGCGCGAACGCGTGCGCACCAGCGAGGTGCGGCGCTTTACCTGCAGCGACCACCTCAAGGAGATCATCTACCGCTGCATCGGGCAGCGCAGCCGCCGCTACCGCAACGCGGACGAGCTGGTGGCGGCGCTCAACACCCAGTCGGCGAAGCTGCGCACCAGCGGTTCGCTGCGCACGCTGAAGGGTGCGCACGTCGCCTTCACCGGCATCCTCAAGATGAAGCGCGAGGACGCCATGAAGGCGGCGCGCCGCGCCGGCGCCACCGTGCACCGAGCACCTTCGGTCACCACCAACGTGGTGGTGCGCGGCCGCCCCAACCCGCTGCAGGCGGCCGGCCGTGAAGGCGGACGCAAGCTGATGGAGCTGAAACGCCTGCGCGCCCGCGGCGTGCGCATCTCGCTGCTGAGCGAAGCGGCGTTTCGCCGCCTCATCGGCAAGTAGTTACGAAGCGCCGCCCCACTGCAGGTTTTCGAAGCGCGTGTATTCCTTCACGAACGCGAGGCGCACCGAACCGGTCGGGCCGTTGCGCTGCTTGGCGATGATGATCTCGGCGATGCCGCGATTCTCGTCGGTCGCCTTGTACTCCTCCTCGCGGTAAATCATCATCACCACGTCCGCGTCCTGTTCGATGGCACCCGACTCGCGCAGGTCGGAGAGCTGTGGCCGGCGGTCGGTGCGCGCCTCCGGGGCGCGTGACAGCTGCGAGAGCGCGATCACCGGCAGTCCCAGCTCCTTGGCGAGCCCCTTCAAAGAGCGGCTGATGGCGGAGATCTCCTGCTGGCGGTTCTCGACGCGGCCGCCGAGCGTGATGAGCTGCAGGTAGTCCACGATCACCAGGCCCAGGCCGTGCTCGGCCTTGAGGCGGCGGCACTTCGCGCGCATCTCGAGCGGCGTGATCGAGGCCGAGTCGTCGATGAAGATCTTCGACGCCGAGAGGTCGGCGTACGCCTTGGCGAGCCGCGCCCAGTCTTTTTCCTGCAGCGAGCCGGTGCGCAGGCGATGCGCGTCCACGCGCGCGTCGCCGGTGAGCAGGCGCAGCACCAGCTGCTCCTTCGACATCTCGAGTGAGAACACTCCAACGGTTTCGCCGGCCACCGCCGAGGCGTTGTGCGCGACGTTCAGGGCGAAGGAGGTCTTGCCCATCGCCGGCCGCGCGGCGACGATCACGAGGTCGCCCTTCTGCAGGCCGCTGGTGCGCTCGTCGAGGTCGACGAAGCCGGTGGGCACACCGGTGACCCGGTCTTTCGAATGCGACAGCTGGTCGATGGTACGGAAGCTTTCCTTGACGATGTCGCGGATGCCGACGAAGCCGGCGCGGATGCGGTTGTCGGCGATCTCGAAGATCGAGCGCTCCGCCTCGTCGAGCACGTTGGCCGCGTCTTCCTCGGCCTCGTACGCGGTCTGCGCGATGCGCTGGCTCGCGTGAATCAGCCGGCGCAACACCGACTTCTCCTTGATGATGCGGCTCCACGGCTCGACGTTCGTGAGCCGCGGCAGCCCGTCGACGAGCGCCGCGAGGTAGGCGACGCCGCCGACCGCCTCCAGCGCCTGCTGGCGGCCGAGTTCGTCCTTGAGCGTCACCAGGTCGATCGGCTGGCTGCGCTCGGAGAGCGACGCCATCGCCTCGAAGATGCGGCGGTGCCCTTCCTTGTAGAAGTCCTCGCGCGAGAGGACCTCGGCCGCGGAGTTGAAGGCGCTGTCGTCCACCAGCACCGCGCCGAGCACCGTGCGCTCGGCGTCGAGGTTGTGGGGTAGCGTCCGCTCCTTCGGCAGGGTCTCGGTAGCCATCGCTACCCGGAACTTACCCTTCCTTGGTGACGAGCAGCTTCAAAGTTGCGGTGACGTCGGCGTGCAGGCGGATCTTCACGTCGGCTTCGCCCAGCTTCTTGATGGGCTCGTCGAGCTGCACCTTGCGCTTGTCGAGCTCGATGCCCTTGGTCTTGAGGAAGTCGGCGACGTCGCCGGAGGTGACCGAACCGTAGAGCACTTCGTTTTCGCCGACCTTGCGCGGCGCGATGAAGCGCAGCGTGGCGATGCGCTGCGCCAGGCTCTCGAACTCGGCCTTTTCGCGCGCGGCGCGGGCCTGGTGGGCCTTGTGCTCCTTCTCGATCACCGCCTTGTTCGACTCGGTGACGGGCAGCGCCAGGCCGCGCGGCAGCAGGTAGTTGCGCCCGTAGCCCTCGGCGACCTTCACCACTTCGCCGCGGCTGCCGAGCGATTGCACGTCGTCTCTCAGAATGACTTCCATTTTCTTGCTCCTAGAACGAAACGGTGAAGATCAAGCCTCAGGCTTCGGGTCGGCGAAGCGCCGCACGTCGAGCCAGGTGTCGAAAAACCCGAGGCACGCCAGCACGTAGGGCGACCATGCGGGAATCAGGATCAGCAGCAGCAGCAGTGCCCGCAGCAGCGGCGGTCCGGCCATGCGCCGGACGTAGTAGAGCGCGATCGCGAACCCCTGCAGCGCGAAGAAGAAGCCGAGGATGGCGAGGGCGTTGTAGGCGAATGGCCGGAGCGGCTCCCAGAAAAGCGCCGGCGCGCTCAGCAGGAACAGGCCAACCGCGGCGATCGGCAGGCGCATCGCCTCGAACGAATCGGCGCCGAGGAGCGCTGGCTGGTGGCGCGCCACGAAGTAGCGGACCACGGCCGCCTGCGCCAGCACCACGAGGCACGCGAACACGATGGCGGCCGCGGGATAGATGACGAGCGCGATGCGCGACACGGCCTGCATCTGCTCGGTCCACGCGGCGACGTTCTCGGGCGGGAAGCCGCTCTGCGCGAGCGCCTCGGGTGCCGCCATCTTCGCGAACGCTTCCTTGAGGCTCGCCGTGACCGCCGAGTTGCCGACCGCGACGAGCACCAGCGCGATCTGCGCAAACAGCAGCCAGAACGCGAGCATCACGCCCGTGCGCAGACCGCGGCCGCGCGCCACCGACTCGCCGATGAGCAGCGCCGGCGCCGCCTGGAACAGCACGAACACCAGGCCGTGCGACGGAGTGAGCACGGCGCCGGCGAGCGCCATCGCCAGCACGGTGGCGACGAGGGCGCTGCGCAGCCCCATGCGGATGCGCTCGATCGCGAGCGGCACGCCGGCGACGAACGTCAGCAGCACGGCAAAGGGCACCACGTGCGGGGCGACGAACAACGCCGCGGCCAGGACCGCGGCGAGGATCGCCGTCACGCCGCGCAGGCGGCTTTGCGAAATGGAAACCGTGCCGCTGCCGTTCACAGCAGTGAGAAATAGCTACTCGGCGGCGTACGGGAGCAAGGCAATGGCGCGGGCGCGCTGAATCGCCTTGGTGACCTTGCGCTGGTGCTCGGCACAGGTGCCGAACATGCGGCGCGGCAGGATCTTGCCGCGCTCGGGCGCAAACGCCTGCAGCAGCTTCAGGTCCTTGTAGTCGATGTAGTCGATCTTCTCGACGCAGAACTTGCACACCTTGCGGCGGCGGAAGAAGAAGCGCTTGCCGCCTTCCTTGCCTGCGCCGGCGCCGGCACCCTTGCCGCCGCCCACCCGGCCGCCACGATCGCCGCGGTCGCCACGGTCCATGCCGCCGCCCATGCCTTCGAAGTTGGAACTCACCACTGCACCCCTTCCCCGCCGGCGTTCTCGGCCTTAGCCTGGCGCGCGCGGCGCTTCGGCTCGTCCGCCGCGCGGCGCGCCTTGCGCCGCTCCGCCTTGCGCAGCTCGTCGTCGACGCGCACACAGATGTGGCGAATGATGCCGTCGGTGACGTTCATGCGCCGCTCGACTTCCTTCATCAGCGGCCCGCTGCCCTCGGCAACCAGCAGGACATAGGAGCCTTCGCGATGCCGGCCGACGTTGTAGGCGAGGCGCTTCTTGCCCCACTTCTCGTTCTTGCTGATCTTGCCGCCCTCACGCTCGACGAAACCGGAAACAGTCGTGGCCAGCGCCTCGACATCGGTCTCGGAGAGATTGGGATCGGCGATAAACAACACTTCGTACGTACGATCGCTCAAGTTTCCTCCTCATGGATCAAGCCTCTTTGGCTGCCGCATTGCGCGGGAGCTACCGGAAGCAAGGAGCTACGAAGCAGTCAGTTTAATCGAAATGTGCCCCGCACAGTGAGTCCCGGGCTACGGCAAGCGCCCATGTCCCCAACTCGTGGTGGGTGCAGAAAAAGTGGCTACTATTCCGGGGGGCTGTGGCATACTCCCCCGACTCCCGCCGATCATCCAAAGCGCGATAACTAAACGGCGTGAGCCTTATGAGACGCGAGACGCCAGGAGGAGAACTTGAGCCAATACCGGCCCGCCACCGCGGGTGCCCTTGCCTTGATGCTGTGCGCGGTCCTGTTCGCGTGCGGCGACAGTCCCTCGAACCCCACGGTGAACGCCACGCCGACTCCGGCGCCGACACCAATACCCACACCGACGCCGGCGCCCACGCCGACCCCCACGCCGGCGAAGGCCGCCTGCAAGCTGTCCGAACTGGCCGACTGCGGCTTCGGCGGCTGTTGCCGCGAAGGCGGCGCCGAGCAGTTCAATGCCGAGGTCGCCGCCGCCCAGGCCGACCTGGCCCGCACCAACCCCGAGATCTTCGACCGCGACGGCCGGCTCGAGGTCAGCGAACAGGAGTACACCGACCTGCTCGCAGACCGCATCGTGCAGATGACGAACGGCGCCGTGTGTGCCGTGGGCTCCGGCGGCTCGACCTCGCGCGACGAGATCCGGGTCAAGCGCGACAACAACCTCTCGCAGCACGTCGACGTCATCGTGGGCTCGAGCAACAAACCCTGGGTCGGCAAGCGCTACACCTGCCGTCCGGCCAGCTTCTAGAACCGTCGTCAAGGCGTCGAAGCGCTCGCGATGGGCGCTTCGACGCCGCTCAGCCCGCCTGCTTGCGGGGCGTGTTGAACCGGTTCATGGCGGTGACGACGCCTTCCTGCAGCGCCACCACCGCGGCATCGGCGGCGGCGCCGATGCTCTCCTGCACGACCAGCACTTCCTCGGGCGAGAAGTCGGAGAGCACGTAGCCCGCGAGGTCTTCGGGAACCGAATCCTCGCGTATGCCGATGCGGATGCGGGCGAACTCGTCCGTGCCCAGCTGGTCGATGATCGAGCGGACGCCGTTGTGGCCGCCGTGGGTGCCGCGCTCGCGCACCCGCAGCGTGCCGAGGTCGAGAGCCATGTCGTCGAACACCACGACGAGGTCGGCCGGCGAGAGGCCGCGGCTCTCGAGGAGCCAGGCGGCGGCGTAGCCGCTGCGGTTCATGAAGGTCTGCGGCTTGGCGAGCAGCACCTCCTGCCCGCCGAGCGCCACCGCAGCCACGGTGCAGAGGTGCTCGTCGCTCCAGCGCCCTGGTGACGCCGCGCGGGCGAGGAGTTCGTCGACCACCATGAACCCGGCGTTGTGCCGGGTCCTTCGGTAGCGGTCTCCCGGGTTGCCGAGCCCCATGATGACGACGACGCGCACCATTCGGCCCTCCGGGAGGCGGCCTACTTCTTGTCTTTCTTCTCGGCCTTCTCTTCGGGAGCGGCCTCGCCTTCGGCTGCGGTCTTGCCCTTCTTGATGACTTCGGGCTCGACGGCGCCCTCGGCGGCAACCGCCTCGACGGCCACCGGCGCCTCTTCCTCGCGCGGCGCGACCACGTGGACCACGACGATGTCCTCGTTGGTCAGGGTGGTGACGTTCGCCGGGATCTGCAGGTCGGAGACGCGCAGGTGCTTGCCGAGCTCGAGGCCGCTGACGTCCACCACGATCTTTTCTGGGATGTCGGTCGGCAGGCACTCGATATCGAGCTCGCGGGTGACGAAGTCGAGGACTCCGCCCTGCAGCTTGACGCCCACCGGGATGCCGACCAGCTCAATGTGCACCTGCACTTCGATGGTCTTGTCGAGGGCGACCTCGTAGAAGTCGGCGTGCAGCAGGCCGCCCTTCACCGGATCCACCTGGTAGTCCTTCAGGATCACCTTGCGGCGCGTCCCCGAATAGTCGAGGTCGAAGAGCGTGTTGGCGCCCGTGGCGCTGCGCAGGATGGCCGTGATCTCCTTGGGCTTCACGGAGATGCTGATTGTCTTCTTGCCGCGGCCGTACAAGGTGCCCGGCAGGTCGCCCCCGGTGCGGGCGCGGAAATTGGCGTTCTTGCCCAGTTCGGTTCGTTCCTGGGCGGCGATGACGATTTCAGGCATTTGCGTAGTCTCTCATTAAACGAACAAACTCGTAACCGACGCTTCCTCGTGGATGCTGCGGATGGCCTTCCCCAGCAGCTCGCCGATCGACAGGACCTTGAGCTTGGGATGCGCCAGCTTCTCTTCGGTCATCGGGATGGAATCGGTGACGATCAGCTGGCTTATCGGGCTGTCGGCGATGCGCCGCATGGCGTCACCGGACAGCACCGCATGGCTCGAGGAGGCGAGCACCTCCCGGGCTCCGGCTTCCTTGATGGCGGCCGCGACCTTGGTCAGGGTGCCGCCGGTGTCGACGATGTCGTCGACGATGAGGGCGGTCATGCCGGAAACGTCGCCGACCACGTTGTGTACCTCCGCGACGTTCGGCGAGTCGCGGCGCTTGTCGACGATGGCGAGCCGGGCATCGAGCCGCTTCGAGTACGCGCGCGCCCGCTCGACGCCGCCGGCGTCGGGCGACACCACCACGAGATCGTCGAGCTTGCGTTTCGCGACGTAGTCGAGGAGCACCGGGGCGGCGAACAGGTGGTCGACGGGCACGTTGAAGAAGCCCTGTATCTGCGCGGCGTGCAGGTCCATGGTGAGGACCCGGTCGGTGCCGGCGGTGGTCAGCAGGTCGGCCACCAGCTTCGCGGTGATCGGCACCCGCGGCTTGTCCTTGCGATCCTGGCGCGCATAGCCGTAGTAAGGGATGACTGCGGTCAGCCGCGAGGCGCTCGAACGCTTGAAGGCGTCGAGCATCACCAGCAGCTCCATGAGGTTCTCGTTCACCGGTTGCGCGGTCGGCTGGACCACGAAGACATCGGCGCCGCGCACGTTTTCCTTGATCTGGAACCAGATCTCGCCGTCGCTGAACCGCGACAGATAGCACTGACCGAGCGGCACCCCAAGATAGCGGGCTATCGACTGTGCCAGCCTCGGGTGCGCGCTTCCGGAGAAGATCTTGAGTTCTCTGCCTGCCATGTCCTCAGCCTGAATATGGGGTCCATCCCGCGGCCACCCCTATCTGGCTGGGGCGGAAGGATTCGAACCTTCGAGTGCGGGGTTCAAAGCCCCGTGCCTTACCGCTTGGCTACGCCCCAACGCGATTCGCTACCCCGGAGGCCTGTCCTGGTTGTCACTCTCCGCCCCAGCGGCCACGAAATCGTTGCAGACCTGCGATAGGCGTCACCGGTCAGAGTTCTTCCTGCGCGCGCGTCAAGTCCCGTTTCACGAGCAGCAGCAAGAGCGGCCTGCCTCGCGTTGCGATGGTTCTGGAACACCCCGAAGTACGAAGCCCCGCTCCCGGAGAGCGCAGCCAGGGACGCGCCACAGCCACTCATAATGGTGTTCAATTTTGTAATCGGCTCGGCGAGGTCAGGAGCTTCCTCTATCGCCGCCCCCTGGAGGTCATTGGTCAGCAACGCGAGGGCGTCGCGTTCCTCCTCCAAGTACCTCATAACAAAGCGGTAAATAGTATTGCTATTTTCACGAGGCGTCAACCGTTCTGCCAGTCGAGCAAACACTCGGGCGGTCTGGACGGGCCGCTTCAGATCTACGATGACTACGCTCGCGCGTAACTGGCGCAGCAACGGGTAGATCTCGTCGCCACTGCCGACACCAAGCGCTGTGCCTCCGACCAGGAAGAACGGGACGTCGGCTCCGAGCCTGCGGGCCAGCCGATGGAGGCCCAGCACGCCGAGCTCGAGATCGAGCATGCGGTCGAGGGCCATGAGGACCGCGGCCGCGTCGCTGCTGCCGCCACCCAGGCCACCGGCCACGGGGATGTTCTTTTTTAGGCGGATCTCCACCCCCTCCTTGCGGCCGGCATGGCGCAGCAGGTCGGCGGCCGCCCGCACCGCCAGGTTCGTGTCGTCGAGCGGGACCGCGGGATGGTCGCACGCGATCGTCACCTTGCCGGTCTTCGTGAGGCGCAGGTGCAGGACGTCGTGCAGGTCCACCGTCTGGAAGATGGTGCGCAGTTCGTGGTAGCCGTCGGCCCGCTTGAAGAGCACTTCGAGACCCAGGTTGACCTTGGCGTGGGCCCTGATCCGCGCCCAGCGGTGCGGGCGCTTCCCGCTCACTGCCACAAGGTGCGGGCTTCGGCAGCCGCGACGCGCCGGAAGCCGTCGTGCACCGGGGCTGCGAAGGCTTCATCGGCGAGCGCCGGGTCGAGGTCTGCGGCGACGATGCGCAGCTGCAGGTGGCCGCTGTCGGGCAGCACTGCGTCGACGCGTTCGGGAAAGGCGGGGCCCCAGTCGGCGCGGTAGGTTCGGACCCGTTCTCCGCCGATGCCGACGAGCAGGTCCATGACTTCGGCCGGGCTCAGTGCGACGCCGAACAATGCCTCGAGATTTGCTGGCGTGGCCTCGCCGTCGAAGAACGCGCGCTCGCCCGGAAAGACGGCGACGAACCGGCCGGCGCTGGCCACGGCGATGAGGCGCGCGGAGCCGGGGCCGGGAACCTCGATGCGCAAGGCGTCGGGCCGGCGGAAGCCGACGAGCACGGGAGTGCGGGCGCGCAGCTCCGGCCCGTCGAGGCGCAGCCGCAACTCGCCCGAGTAGGTCGCCGCCTGCTTGGCGCGGGCGATGGCGGCGGGGGTTCCGGGCCGAAACGCCTTGGCGCAGGCGGAGGCCGCGAGGACCGCGAGCACGGCGAGGACTGCGCCGCGCCAGCACGCGCGGCTGGTGCTACCGCTCGTTGGTGCCGGCATTGGCGCTTCGTTCGGCGTCGCGGATCTTCTTCTCCACGAGCGCTCGGTCGAGTTCGCCGTCGTCGTCTTCGCCCGTCAACGCGCGCCGCCAGAAGCCAAGCGCCCCATCCGCGGAGCCCCGCTTCTTCAGGACGTCGCCGAGGTGATCCAGCATCACCGCGTTCTTGCCGTCCTTCGCGAGCGCCCGGCGCAGTGTCGTTTCGGCTTCCTCGAAACGGCCGAGGCGAAAGTAGGCCCAGCCGAGGCTGTCGAGATAGGCGCTGCTCTCGGGATCGAGGCCCACGGCCTTTTCGATCATGCCGAGCGCTTCCGTCACCTTCACTCCCCGGTCGGCGTTCATGTAGCCGAGATAGTTGAGGATCGGCGCCGACTCCGGCTCGATCGCGAGCGCCTCGCGGAACGCCTGGTCGGCGTCGTCGTGGCGCTTTTGCCGTTCGAGGTTGGCGCCCAGGGCGAAGAGCACCCGCACGTTGCGCGGGTCCTGCGTGCGCGCGCTGCGCAGCGCCTGCTCGGCCTCGGGCAGCTTGCGCGCCTTCTGGTAGAAGCCGGCGACCTCGAGCAGCACCGGCACGTCTTTGGGCGCACCGGCGCGCAGCGCTTCGACGACCGCGACCCCGCCGGCGACGTCGCCCCGGGCGCGCAGCGCCTCGGCCTCGAGCGCCGCAAGGTTGGCCTCCTTCGGATACTTCACGCGCGCCTTGCGCACCTCGACCAGGGCCTTGTCGTACTGCTTGGCGCTGATCAGCGCTTCGACGAAGTAACCGTAGTTCGCGGCATCGGGGTCGTCGCCTTCCTGCAAGGAGCGTTCGAACGCTGCCGCCGCTTCGGCGAACTGGTTGAGCTGGCCGCGGGCGAAGCCGAGGTGCAGCAGGAACACGCGGTCGTTGCGCGCGCGCTGGTCGGCGTCGTCCGCCGGCTTGCGCGGCCGCTTCAGCAGCTCCTCGAGCAGGGCCGCGGCGCCGGCGAAGTCGCGCTTCGCTTCGAGGATGGTGACGCGCAGGTAGTCGGCGGCCGCCGGATCGGGCGACAAGGCGCGCAGCTGCGCGGCGGCTTCGAGCGCCTGGTCGAACTGCTTGAGGTCGCGCAGGGCGCGGGCGCGCAGGTCGAGGCCGAAAGTGTTCTTCGCGTCGAGCTTGAGGATGGCGTCGGCTTCGGCAAGAGCTTCCTTGAACTTGCGCGCATCGGCGAGCGCCTCGCCGAGCCCAATGCGCGCCTGCACGTTGTTCGCGTCGAGCTCGAGCGCCTTGCGGTAGTTGAGGATCGCCTGGTCGTACTGCTGGGTCTTCGCGTAGACGCCCGCGAGCCGCTCGTACGACACGCCCATCTCCGGGCGCAGCGCCTTCGCCTTCTCGAACGCGGCAGCCGCGGCCTCGCTGTCGCCCAGCGCCGCGCGGCTCATTCCCAGGCGCTGGTAGACGTCGAAGTTGCCTGGATCGAGCTCGAGGTACTTCTCCCACGAGTCGGCCGCTTCCTTGTTCTTCTCGAGGCGCGTGTACATCATGCCGAGGCTGTAATAGATCCGCGGATCGGGCTGGAGGCGGGCCGCCTCTTCGTATTCCTTCGCGGCCGCAGCGACGCCTTCCGGCTCGCCGCGGCTCGAGTCGAGCAGGACCTCGGCGAGCACCAGCCGGGCGCTCGGGGAATCGCTGTCGAGGCGCACGCCCTCGCGCGCCGTCGCCACCGCTTCGGTGCCGCGATCGAGGTCGCGGAGCGCCAGTGCCAGCTCGGAGCGGATTTCCCCGGCCGTGGGATCGAGTGCCACGGCCTTGTTCAATTCTTCGACCGCGGTCTTGCCGTCGTCGGCGAGCCGCGCCTGCTGGCCGAGCGAGTAGTGGAAGTAGGCCGCGGCCTGGTTCTGGGAGGCCGACCCCTCGGGCGCGACGGCGGAGACGACGAGTGCTGCCGCAAGCAGGAACGGTGTCACAAGTCGATTGTCTCACACGCCTTCGGGGCCGGCCGTATCGGCGTCAGGCGGCCATTTGGGTGGCCCGGTAGCTGTCGAGGATCCAGTCTTTTACGCGGCGCGCGTCGGCCGGGACGCCCTCGACCGAGCGCAGCAGGTCGAAGTAACGCCGCTCGGTTTCGCTGCCGAAGGCACGCGCGGGAAACGTAACGTAGACGCCGTCGTCGCCCCCGCGCCACAGGCTGAAGCCGACGAGTTTCATGCCGGCGAGCGGACCTTCGTCGAACACGACTTCCGCTTCGCAGACGAGCTTTTCCGGGGCTCCGCCCCGGTTCACGAACTGGACTCTCATGGCACTGCTCCCTTCGAATGTTGGTAGTGCTGCTGCAAGCTGGCGGGAGAGTGCCGGCCCTATCGAGGAACACGCTAACCCGCGGCGGCGGCGCCGGAGGTCCGCTCGCCGCGGTCAATTTCTGGAGAAACGTCTGCGCGGACCCCTGCGGTACACTCGCGCCATGGCGATTCACCCCGAGCTCCTCGAAATCCTGGCGTGTCCGGTGTGCAAGACTCCGGTGGAGGTGGTGCTCGGCGGAGCGGGATTGCGGTGCACGCGCTGCTCGCGGGTCTACCCGGTGCGCGACGACATCCCGATCATGCTCCCCGAGGAAGCCACCATCGAGAACGCTTGAGCCTGGAGCGCCTGCAGCTCGCGGCGGTCGCGGCGATCGCGGCCAGCTGCACGCTGTCGATCTTCGCCGCGCAGGTGTTCCTGGTGGTGGCGCTTGCCGCCTTCGGCGCGCGCTGGGCGCTAGGCCAGACCGCGCCGCCGCGCCTCGCGGTGGACGGGCCGCTGCTGGCGTTCTCGGTGTGGACGCTGCTCTCGGCCTCCTTTTCGGCCGACCCCGTCGCCTCGCACGAGAGCGCCAAGAAGCTGGTGCTCTTCGGCCTCGTCTATGTCGCGGTGGACAGCCTGCGCACCAGCGAAGCGCGCGAACGGGTGGTGGACGCGCTGCTCCTCGGCGGCACCGTGCTCGCCGCCGGCGCGCTGCTGCAGCACTTCTTCCTTGGCTACAACACCATCGCGCGCCGGCCGACGAGCTTCCTCGGCCACTACATGACCGCCGCCGGCGTGCAGATGGCCACCCTGATCGTCGCCGCCGCGCGCCTCACGTTCGCGTCCCTGCCGGCGCTGCCGCGGCCGAGCCGCCGCGACCTCTCGGGGTTCGCGCTGCTGGTTGCGGCGCTCGCCGGGCTCACGTTCCTGAAGCGGCTGGGCATGTTCGCGGTCGAGGCGGAACGCGGCATCGTCGCGGTGGTGGCCGCGGCCGCCGCGTGGTGCGCGCTGTCGCGCAAGGAAGGCGTCGCGAACGGCAGCCGTAGCGCGTGGGCCTGGCTCGCTGCCGCGATCTCCTGCTTCGCCCTCGTCGTGTCGCTGACGCGCAACGCCTGGCTCGGCGCCATCGCCGGCATCGCCATCCTTATTATGTTGCGGGCGCCGAAGGCATTCTGGCTGCTGCCGGCAGGCGTCGCCGCACTCCTCATCCTGAGCCCGCGGCCGGTGCTCGACCGCATGACGCTGCGCGACGACAGCTCGCGGGACCGTTACTACATGTGGCAGGCGGCTGTGGACATGATCCTCGACCGGCCGGTGTTCGGGCAGGGGCCGGGGATGATCCTGGCCCGCTATCCGCTCTACCGCTGGCGGGAAGCGCCGAACCCGGAGACGCCGCACCTGCACGACAACGTCCTGCAGATCGCCGCCGAACGCGGCGTGCCTGGCGCGATACTCTGGGTGTGGATCTTCGTCGGCATGCTGCACGCCGCCTGGCGCGAATGGCGGCGGCCGCCGGGGACCGCGCGCCCCTGGCTCGCGGCTGCTGCGCTCGCCGTGCTCTCGGGGCTGTTCGTCGCCGGGCTGTTCGAGTACAACTTCGGAGATTCGGAGCTGCTGATGCTGCTGCTGGTGGTCGCCGCCCTGCCGTTGTCCCTGCGCAGCGCGCGCGCCGCCGAGGCGCTCGCCGCATGAGCGCTGCCGCTGCCGCGGAAGAGGCGCGCCGCATCCTCGCGCGGCTCAAGGGCCGCCGCATCCTGGTCGTCGGCGACGTGATGCTCGACGAGTTCGTCTGGGGACGCGTGAGCCGCATTTCGCCGGAGGCACCGGTGCCGGTGGTCGAGGTGTCGCGCGAGACGACGAGCGTCGGCGGCGCCGGCAACGTCGCCAACAACGTGCAGGCGCTCGGCGGCCAGGCACTGCTCGTCGGCTACGTCGGCGACGACCAGGCTGGCGACGAGGTGCGGCAGTCGCTGGCGGCGAGCGGCGTGGTTTCGCGCCTGGTAACGAGCCCGCAACGCGCGACGACGCGCAAGACCCGCATCATTGCTCACCAGCAGCAGCTGGTGCGCGCCGACCGCGACCCGGTCGGCGCCCTTCCCGCCGGGGTCGAGCAGAAGCTCGCCGCCGCCTGCCTCGCCGAGCTTGGCTCGTGCCGCGCCGTCATCGTTTCCGACTACGCGAAGGGGCTGGTGTCGCGGGCGCTGATGCGCGGCATCGTCGCGGCCGCGCGGCGCCGCGGCATTCCGGTGCTGGTCGACCCGAAAGTGCGGCCCGCGGCCGACTACCTGGGCGCCACCATCGTCACCCCGAACCAGGCGGAGGCCGAGCAGACCGCGGGCCTCCGCATCAGCGACGACGCTTCGCTCGCCGAGGCCGGCAAGCGACTGCTCGCCCGGTGGCGTGCGCAAGCGGTACTGGTGACGCGCGGTGAGCGCGGCATGAGCCTGTTCGCGGCGCACAAGAGGCCGCACCATGTCGCGACGGCGGCGCGCGAGGTGTTCGACGTGACCGGCGCCGGCGACACCGTGATCGCGGCGCTCGGCCTCGCCGTGGGCGCCGGTGTCGCGCTGCGCAGCGCCGCGGCCCTTGCCAATCTCGCGGCCGGCGTCGTGGTGTCGAAGGTCGGCACGGCGACCGCGAGCCCCGCCGAGGTCGAGGCGGCAGCGAGGCTCGCGGCACGGCGATGAGCCTGCGGGTCGCGATCGTCGGCGCCGGCCCCGCGGGTTCGCTGTGCGCGCACGATCTTGCCCGCGGCGGCGCGGAAGTCGTCGTGTTCGACCCGAGCCACCCGCGCGAGAAGCCCTGCGGCGGCGGGCTCACCGGGCGCGCCCTCGACCTGCTGCCCGAGGCGCCGGCCGCCGATCCCGCGCCGCTGCGCGCAATCGCCGAGTGCCGCTTCGAATCGGGATCGGGCGAATCGGTGACCGTGCGGCTCCGGCGTCCGATGGCGGTGGCGTCGCGCAGCCTGCTCGACTCGTGGCTGCTGCGCCAGGCGAAGAATGCCGGCGCACGCCACGTGAGCGAACGGGTCGTGGACGTCGCCTCGGGCGGCTGGCTCGCGACGAGCGAAGGCCGCCGCCAGCGGTTCGACGTCATCGTCGGCGCGGACGGCGCCGGCAGCCTGGTGCGGCGCACCTTCCTGTCGCCCACGCCCAAGGAGCGGCTCACCATGGCCGCGGGCTGGTTCGCACCGGGCGACAGCGAACTGGTGGTGCGCTTCGTCCCCGAGTACTCCGGGTACATCTGGCTCTTTCCCCGCAGCGGCCATGTCGGCGTCGGCGTCGGCGCGCCGCTCGGCGCGGTGCCCACCCGCAGCCTCATCGAGCGCCTCGACAGCGAAGTGCGCCGTTCGTTCCCGTCGCTCGCCCAGGCCGGACAGCCGCGCTACGCGCACACCATCCCGGCGCCGTCGAGCGATCCGCGCTCCATCACCGAGGTGGCCGGCGACTGCTGGGCGCTCGTCGGCGACGCCGCAGGGTTCACGGACCCGATCACCGGCGAAGGCATCCACTTCGCGCTCCGCTCCGGGCAGCTCCTCGCCGGCACGCTGCTGGCCGGCGAAACGACGCTCGGCTACGCGCAACGCGCCCTCGACGACTTCGGCCGCGAGCTGGTGAAGGCGGCGGCGATCCGGCCGCGCTTCTACAGCGCGGCCTTCGTGCGCCGCGTCATCCGCTATGCTGCGCGCAGCGCTGCCATCCGCGAGGTGCTGGCAGAGCTGGTGCACGGTGAGCAGGGCTATGTCGGCCTGAAGCGCCGGCTGTTGCGGATAGCGCCGCGCTTCGTCTGGGAGACGCTCACTCACTCGCAGGCCTGACCGGCCCAAAGGAGGCTCATGTCGGGAACGTCGATCGTGCACAAGAGCTCGCGTTCGGGCCTGGCACTCTGTGCGGCACTCGCCTTTCTCCCGCCGCTACTGACGCGCCTCGTCATTGGCCAGGCGTTCTTCCTGACCGGACGCGGCAAGATCCAGAACATCGACCAGATCGGGCAGTTCTTCGCGAGCCTCAGCATTCCCCTGCCCGAGGCGAACGCTTTCTTCATCTCGCGCCTCGAGTACTTCGGCGGCATGCTCCTCGTCATCGGCCTGCTCACGCGGCTGGTGGCGGCGCTGCTCAGCTGCACCATGATCGTCGCCATGATGACGGCCGACAAGCAAGACTTCCTCGGCGCCTTGCACATGACGAGCGACAAGGGGCTCACCGACGTGGTGCCGTTCGTCTACCTGCTGTTCCTCATCTGGCTCGTGATCAAGGGCCCCGGCGCCGTCAGCGTGGACGCGTTGCTGAAACGCTGGCTGTTCCGCGGCGAACACGCGCCCGGGCGAGCAGCAAGCCCGCACCAGTGAGTGCCGCGGCGGCGGCAGCGGCTGCCGTGAGGGTGGTCCATGAGACCGCTGTCGCAACCGGCCGCGTGCCTTCGCCGGTGAGGACGAACGCCGCCCAGTAGTGCGGGTGCGCGAGGCTCGTGCCGCTCGCCAGGAAGCGCAGCTTGGCGCGCTGCAGCGCCTGGTCGCGCGCGGCGCCGCGCTGCAAGTGGTAGTAGAACGACGCCATGAAGTCGGCCGTCGGCTGGTCGGCCACACGCCACAGCGTCGTCACCGTGCTCGCCGCGCCGGCGGCGAGAAACGCGCGGCTGAAGCTCTGCACGCCTTCGCCGCGCAGGTAGGCTCCGCGCTCGGTGTCGCAGGCGCTCAGCACGGCTAGCTGCACATCGCCAAGCGGCAGCGAGTAGGCCTCCCGCAGGTAGAGGTAGTCGGCTGCGCCGCCCGCGACTTGCGGCGAGAACAGAATGCGCGACTGTTCGAGGGCGCTGGTGTCGGCGAACGCATGCGCCGCGATGTGCAGCAGCGGCGGCCGGCGCCGCTCTTCCTCGAGGTGCCGCTTGCGGTCGTCTGCGCCGAGGTGCGGGAGCACGCGTCCCGACAATTGCGCGGCGACGCGCGCGATCTCGTCGCGGGTGCCGGGAAGCACCGGATGCGGCGGCGGCGCCTGCGGATCGCCAAAAGCTTCCAGCACCGTTTGCCACGGCCAGCGCCGGCGCGGCGCGAGTGCAGCGCGGCGCTCGGTCGCGGAGGTGCCGGGCGCCAGCAAGGCCGCGGCGGTTGGCAGGTAACTGACGGGCGCGCGTTCGACCAACAGCCGGTCGGCCACGGGCAGCACCTCGAAGGGCACGAGTGCGACGGCGCCGTCGGGAACCACGATCACGTGGCGGATGCCGTCGAACCAGTCGCGCGGCGGCAGCAGCTGAGCGAGAGCCGCAGCATCGGCGCGCCACTCGCGGGCATCGCCGGCAGCGAGCGAGTCGATGAGCCGCTTCGCGGCTGCAACGTCGATCGTGAGCGGCAGGACCTGCACGCGTAGCCGCGTCACGGCCACCACCGCCGAACCGGCGGCGGAGTTCCAGTAGTCGAGAAGCAGCACTCCGTCGCCTAGGCGCGCCTGCACGTCCGCGAGCCGCACCCGCGCCGCCAGACCCAGCCGGTCGCGCCAGTCGCGCGAATGCGCCTGTTCCAGCACCGCGAACACCTCGCCCGCGTCTCCCGCGGGAAGGCGCGCCGCGAGCAGCGCGTCGTAGACGTCGCGCTTGTCGTTGAGGAAGTCCGGCCGCAGCGACGGCACCCGGAGCTCGCCACGGATCTTCTCGATGGTTTCGACCGCTTCACGAAACTGCGCCGCCGCGCCGTCACGCGTGCCTTCGGTACGGCCGAGGCCGTACAGCCCTTTCCACTCCTCTTCCGGTGTCTTCAGGCTGCGCGCCAGCGCGACGGCGGCCGTGAAATCGGTGCGCGCGCCCGGCGCATCGCCGCTGCGCAACAGCGCTTCGCCGCGGTAGAGGCGCGCGTGCAGCATTTCGCGCTGGTTGCCGGCCGTGGTCGCGGTCGCCAGCGCGGCGGCAAATGCCGCGGTGCCGAGGTCGGCGCGGCCGAGGTCCTGCGCGAGGACGATGCCGCGGTTCTTTATGGCGCCGAGCTCGCCGTCCACGTTGCGGTCGCGACGAAACAGTTGCAGCGCGCGGTCGTAGGTGGCGAGCGCTTTCTGCGGGTCGCCGAGGCGGCGATAGAGAGCCCCCTCGTTCACCAGCAGCTGCGCGGCTTCGCTCGGCGCGAGCGTGTCGGCATCCCTCGCCAGCTCTTCATAGACCTCGAGCGCTTCCTGGTACCGGCCGAGCCGCTGGTAGAGGCTCGCCTGGTTCGCGGCCAGGATGCGCCGGCGACGCGCGACCCACGTTGATCCGGCGCCGGGCGGCGACGCTTTCGTGAGCAGAAGCGCCTGCTGGTAGCGCGCGGCGGCATCGGTGTAGCGCCCGGTGAAGAAGTCGACATTGGCGCGGTTGCCCACCTCTTCGGCCAGGCCTTCGGTATCGCCGGCGCGCCGCGACGCGTCGATCGCGGCGTCGAGGCTCTGTTGCGCCAGCGCGTAGTCGCCGGCGTAGATCGAGGCGAGCCCGGCGCGGTTCCTGGCCTTGCCCACGGCGGCCGGGTCGCCGAGCGCCTCGTAGAGCGCCGCCGCTTCCTCGGCATGGCGGCGCGCCGCATTGTACTGGCCGAGATCAGCCTCACCGCCGGCGGCCTCCAGCAAGGCGTCGGCCCTCTGGCGATCGGCGGCCCGGCCGGCAGGCGCCGCGGGCTCGCCGATCGCCGCCGGAACCAGGCTAAAAAGCAGGACCAGGGCGGCCAGACTCGGGTCCAACAGGCCGCGGCGCACGATACGGGATGGTACATCCGGGCTCGCCCGGATTTGTGTTCCGCAGCCGCCCCGCGCCGGGTCTTATTTTCCGGGCAAGGACCCCCAATCGAATGACCTCTATACAATCGAAGCCATGGCGCTGCGCGACCTCACCGACGAGCAACTCGTGGCCGAGTGCCGTCTCGAGGGCTCTGCCCAACGGGAAGCCGCGAAGGACGAGCTGTTCTCGCGCCACTACGCGACCGTCGCGCGCTGGTGCCTGCGCATGACGAGCGATCGCGAAGCCGCCGCCGACCTCGCCCAGGACGTGTTCCTGAAGGCGCACCGCTATCTCGATTCGTTCCGTGGCCAGTCGCGCTTCTCGACGTGGCTCTACACCATCGCACGCAACGAAACCGCCGATCGCTTCAAGTCGATGCCGGCACCGGTCGAGAGCGAAGAGATCCTCGCCGACCTCGCGGACGACGCGCCCGGCCCCGAGCAGCAGGCCGATATCGCCAGCCGCGGGCGACGGGTGCGCGAGTTCCTGGCGAGCACACTCGACGAGACCGAGCGCGCGGTGTTCGCGCTGCACTTCGGCGAGGACATGCCGCTGGCGGCCGTGACGCGGACGCTGGGCCTCGACAACCGCAGCGGCGCCAAGGCCTACCTCGTCAGCGCCCGGCGCAAGCTCGCCCGCGTGCTCGACCGTTCCCAGGTCGCTCTTGGGGCAAGGGAGGACGCGTGACCAACGAGCGCATAGCCGAGGGTCGGCTGGTGATGGGCGCGGCTCTGGGAACGACGCCCGATTGCATCGCGACCGCCCGCTTCGAGTCGCCGCTCGGTGCCGCGGATGCCGCGCACCTCGCGACCTGCGCGCATTGCCAGGCGGAGCTGGCGCTCTTCCGCAGCTTCCACGACGCTTCGCCGCTCGCGGCGGGCGAAGCTGCCGACGTCGAGTGGGTCACCGGCCGCCTGCGCCAGTCGGCGGCGCCGAACCGGGTCGCCGCTTTCCCCCCGGCGCGTACCACGCGGACAGGCGCCAGCCGCTTCCTGCCGGGCCTCGCCGCCGCTGCGGTGCTGCTGCTCGGCATCGGCTTTTTCGCGAGCCGGCGAGAACCGGAGCTGCGGCCGCTCGACGGCGGGTCCGTGGCTTATCGCTCGCTGCGCCTCGATCTCCTGTCGCCAAAAGGCGACCTCGACCGAGCGCCCGGCTCGCTGCAGTGGCACGCGGTTCCTGATGCGGCGCGCTACGACATCGAGGTCCTCGGCGTAGACCGGACGCCGCTCTGGCGCGGAGTGTCCGAGCAGGCGCAGGTGGCCTTGCCCGAGTCTCTCGTCGCCCAACTGTTGCCCGGACGAACCGTGCTGTGGCGTGTCGTCGCTTACGACGCGTCCGGCCGCACCCTGGCGGAATCGAACATGGAGCCGTTCCGCGTTGCGATGCGGCCGGCTGTCGGTAAGGATTGACGCCATGATCCGGTCCATCGCCCGCGCTCTTTTGGCCTCTTTCTTCGCAGTGGCTGGCGCCCTGCCGGCCGCGGCGCAGGCGCCGATAGAGCTGCGAGTCGAAGACGAGGTCGTGCCGCAGGGCGGCATCGTGCAGATGAAAGTGGGGGTCACGGAATCGAAGCCGATCTCGACCGGCCGCGGCCGCTTCCGCTCGTCGGCGCTACCGTTCCTTGCCGGCCTCGTGGTGCTGAGCCCCGCCAACGACACCTACGGTGCGGCGGTGCTCGATGGTACCAACCTGAGCGTCTCCGCGGTCTCGACCACATTCGCCTTCGGCACCGATACCGATTACCCGATCCTGGCCGCGGCGCTGCGGGTTCCCGAGACAATGGCCATCGGGACGGTGGTGCCGTTCGAGATGGAGCCCGGCTCGCTCGTGTTCCGCGATCCTTCCGGCGCCGTGTATCCGACGACCTTCGAGAACGGCGCCTTCACGGTCACCCGGCGCGCGCTCTCGATCGACGACGTGATCCCCGGCAGCGCCGACCTCCCCGCCGGCGCCACGGTCACCATCCTCGGCCGCGGCTTCCTGCCCTCGACGCGCATCCGCTTCAACGAAGTCGAGCTGGCCGAGACTCGCTACATCAGCGCGCGCCGCATCGACGTGGTGCTGGGCGCGCCCGCGCACATGCACGGCATGCGCATCCGAGCCGAGAACGACGACAGCCCGCGGCTCGAGTACTTCTCGTACCAGCGAACGACGGTCCTTGGCGTGACGCAGACGCCTGGCTTGCAGAACGTCATCCCGCTGTTCGCGCACCAGCCGGTGCAGGACGCGACCGTCGTGGTGGCGAAGCCGACCACCGCGACCACCGGGCTCGCCATCGAGAACCTGCAAGGCGCCGCGGTGCGCGTGACGATCGACCTGCTGCGGCCCTCGGGCGAGATCATCGCGACCACCCGCCTGCGTATCCCGCCGAGCCGCTACATCCTGCGCAACGTCACCGAGCTCTTTTCGGCCGCCGTGCCGCGAAACGCGCGGCTGCGGGTGCGGGCCCCATCTCCCGTCGAGGTGATGGGCATCCGTGTGACCGCGGCCGGCGCCGTCGAACCCATCCTCGCCAACTGATCCTCGCCTGCTGAAAGAAACCTGTTCCGCATCGCGCGGGCGCGGGGTCACACCCTTGGAACCACGGACCATATCGTCCGCACTGCTCTAAGGAGATTCACAATGTTCACCCCTCACAAGCTGTTCGCACTGCTGGCGGTCGCCGGCTTCGTTTCGTTCAGCGCTGCCTGCGGCAGCGAGAACTCGTCCTCGCCGGTCGCCCCGAGCAACGTCGCCGCGGGCGATGATGCGAGCCTCGCGGTCGACGCCTCGCACGGCAGCGACGACAGCAACGTCGGCAGCTCCGACGACAACGCCAGCGGCGGCGGCGGCAACGCGATCCGCGTCCGCTGCGAGCGCCGCGGCAACCAGCGCTCGAAGATCTCGGTCGACGGCCGCAACCTCCGCTCCGGCACCTACACCGCCCGCGTCACCTCCGGCGCCAACACCGCCAGCGCGGCGCCGCAGCACACCATCGGCGACGAAGTCGAGTTCGACTTCGACAGCAACACCGGCGAGGGCGGCACCCGCATCCCCCGCACCTTCATCCAGGGCAACAGCGTCACCGGCCAGATCCTCAACGCCGCCGGCAACGTGGTCCGCAACCAGACCGCCCGCTGCGAGGTTCGCTAGCCTTCATCGGCGAGTGGGCTGACGTCATCGGCGGATGGGCTCCTTGCGAACCCATCCGCCGATTTTCCGTTTGTCGGAGGCTCGTTGCCGCTCCCTCGGCGGCTCCGTTCCCTAGGAAGCTCGTCAACTGCGTCCGGACGCAGTCGAACTGAGTCCTGACGACTCAAGTGCGACTCGTTCCAGAACGGTGTCACGTTGCGCAGCACAGACTCAACCGTGGCATCTCAGAAACGGTGGACTGCGTCCGGACGCAGTTGAAACTCAGTCGTCTTACAGCACGTTGACTGCTAGACGACTGTGCCCGCGGGGCGGCGCGGTAAGTGTTGGGTGCGGCAAACGCAGCAACGGATGCAGGGAGATCCTTCGCGCCCGGGAACGGACCGAAGCGCTCAGGAAAACGGAACGAACCAGGAACAACGAACAACGACAATCGACGGATTGGACTGCAAGGGCGGCCAATCCGTCGATTAGTGCTTAAAGTGCCTCGCGCCGGTGAAGACCATGGCCAGCTTGCGTTCGTCGGCGGCGGCGATGACTTCGGGGTCGCGGACCGAGCCGCCCGGCTGGATGATCGCGGTGGCGCCGGCCTTGGCGATCTCGTCGATGCCGTCGCGGAACGGAAAGAAGGCGTCCGACGCAGCGACGGTGCCGGCGAGCGGCAGCTGCGCCTTGGCGGCGGCGAAGCGGGCGGCGTCGACACGGCTCATCTGCCCGGCACCGACGCCCACCGTCTGCTGCGCGTTGGCGAACACGATGGCGTTGCTCTTCACGTGCTTCACGACCGTCCAAGAGAGGATCAGCGCCTTCCATTCTTCCTCGCTCGGCGCGCGCTTCGTCACCACCTCGGCCTTCTCGCGCTCGAACGGCTGCAGGTCCCAGTCCTGCAGCAGCAGCCCGCCCATCACCCGGCGCATGTCGAAGCCTGCGACCTTGTGGATCGCCGTTGTGTCCATGTCCATGACGCGCAGGTTCTGCTTCGCGGCCAGGATCTGCTTGGCCTCGCCCTCGAAGCCGGGCGCGATGACGCACTCGACGAACACCGCCACAACCTTCTTCGCGGTGGCCGCATCCACCTTGCGGTTGAACGCGAGGATGCCGCCGAACGCCGAGATCGGGTCGGCGGCCCAGGCGCGGTCGAAGGCTTCGCCGAGGCCCGAGGCGATGCCGGTGCCGCACGGGTTCGTGTGCTTGATGATGACGCAGGCCGGGTCGTTGAGGTCGACGGCGAGCCGCCAGGCCGCGTCGAGGTCGAGGATGTTGTTGAACGACAGCTCCTTGCCCTGCAGCTTGCGCGCCGCGGCAACCGAGTACAGCGTCGAGCCGAGGTCGCTGTAGAACGCCGCCTTCTGGTGCGGGTTCTCGCCGTAGCGCAGGTCCTGGATCTTCTCGAGCGTGAGGCTCAGCCGGTAGGGAAAGAAGCTCTCGGCCGCGGCCGGGATGTATCCGCCGTTGCCGGCCTCGACCTGCGCGAAGTAGCCGGCGATGGCCGCTTCGTAGCGCGCCGTGTGGCGAAACGCCTTCTGCGCGAAGTAGAGGCGCGTGGCGGCGTCGATGCCGCCGGCGCGATCGAGCTGTTCCAGCAGCAGGTTGTAGTCGGCCGGATCGACGATCACCGCGACGCTCGCGAAGTTCTTGGCGGCAGCGCGCACCATGGTCGGCCCGCCGATGTCGATGTTCTCGACCGCCTCCAGGAACGGCACGCCCTTCGCCACCTTGTCCTCGAACGGATAGAGGTTCACCACCACCACGTCGAGCGGCACGATCCCGTGCTCGTCGAGCGCCTGCATGTGGCGCGGGTCGTCGCGCCGCGCCAGCAGGCCGCCGTGGATGCGCGGGTGCAGGGTCTTGACGCGGCCGTCGAGGATCTCGGGAAACCCGGTCACTTCCGAGACGCCGAGCGTCTTGACCGAAGCCTTGGCAAGCGCGTCCTTGGTGCCGCCGGTCGAAAGGATTTCATAGCCGCGCGATGCCAGGCCCTTGGCGAGTTCGACGACGCCGTCCTTCTTGTAGACCGATATCAAGGCGCGCTTGGCGGGCATCCTGTCCTCAGTGAAAGGTGAAACGTGAAAGGCGAAAGGGGATGACGGGGTTCAGCGATTGGGCGGTGCGGTCGGCGGCGGCTCCGGCTGCGAGGGTACACCAGCCGGCAGCACGCGTGCGACAGTGCCCATGCGCGTGAGGTCGCCGTGCGCCTCGCGCCAGGCGACGAGCCAGGTGGCTGCGATCGCGGTGATCGCACGCGAGTAGGAAAGCTGCGCGACGCCAAAGGCGTGCGAGTGCGCGTCGAGGGTGCGGTGGTCGACCAGGCGGCCCGCGCGAACGAACTCGGTGCCGAGCACCGGCGACTGCACGACGCTGCGCGCCAGCACCTCGTTCCAGTACTCGTACAACTCGGCGCGCGTCCCGCCCAGCGCCTTGCGGCTGTCGAGGATCACCGGGATGTTGGGCATCTGCACGCGCAGGAACGCGTAGTACTCCGGGATCACGCCCTGCGCCTGCGGCCTCGCGCCGGCGAGCGCGGCATCCGACAGGTCGGCGCCGATGCGGTACAGGCGGCCGAGCGCAACGAGCCCCGGATCCACCTGGCCCGCGCGCAGCAGCGCGACCGCGCGGTCCATCTCGACGTCCACGAGCGAAAGCGTCGCCGGTGAAAGGCGGCCCGCCGCCCGGTCCTGGGCCAGGGCGTTCGTGAGTTCGAGCGGCAGTCGCCCGGCGCCCTCGAGGATCGCCTGCTGCCGCTCCGCCAGCAATTGCGCCAGCGAGCGCGGCACCAGCCGGCGCGCGTCGCGGTTGATGCCCGGCGCCACGTCCGCGGGCCAGGCGTAGCCGGGCGGCGCGAGCACGGCCAGGACCAGGACGGCCCACAGGGCGAGGGCCGCGCCCCGTTTCATTTCACCGCCCGCGCCTTGAGCGTGACCTTGCCACCCTTGGTGTCGACCCGGTAGTCGACCGCCTTCACTTCGCTGTTGCTGCGCAGCTTGGCAGTTTGCTTCGCCACTTGCTGTTCGAACGCCTGGTAGGTCAGCGTCCCTGCCTCGCCCGCACGGCCGCGCTCCTCGACGAAGCGCTGGTACAGGGTGCGCACCGCCCCGGTGTCCTTGGTGGAGCCGATGCGCACCTCGCGCAGCTGCGCCGAAGGCGGCGCCTCGGGCTGCTGCTGCAGCACGATCGCGGGCGACGAGCCGGCCGGGCCGCGCACCGGAACTCCCGGCAGCCGGCCCTCCTCGAGGGCGCGCAGCCGCTTGTTCCACATCTCGTTGAAGACGTTGTAGCGGGCGACGAGCCCCTGGTAGCGGAAGCGGTCGGTGGCGTTCCTGATCTCTTCGTCGAGATAGCGCCTGATGAGCCGCTCGAGGCGCGCGCGCACTTCCATCGGCGGGCGCCGCTCGACGCCGCCGAAGAACTTCTCCCACTCCACCTGGAGGTTGCGGATGCCGAGTTCGATGACCGGAAGGTCGTCGCGAATCACGCCTGGTCGCCCTTGACGAACAAGTATACGAGCGGCAGCCACAGCTCGCGCGCATACGGAACCTTCTTGCCGGCGACCAGCACGTCGGTGCCGCGATTGTTGCCGACCAGCGACACGAGGTCGCGCAGCGCGTTGGCTTCGCTGGTGGCGAACTCGGCGCGATGGCGGGTGCGCGTGCCGTCCCGGAACGTGCGATACGCGGAGGCGCTGCGCGCCAGCTGCAGAGCCCGGCTCGCATCGGCACCGCTGAAGTCGTCGAACACGACGCCCATGCGGAAGGGTCGCGGCGCGCTGCCGGGATAGAGAAGCTCGCGCAGGTCGTCGTCGAGGCGCGCGGGGTCTTCTTCCCCGGCGGCGAGGATCGGCGGCAGGCGGTCGGCGAAGTCGGGGGCGCGGTCGTAGGACAAATCGACCGAGTATAGTCCAGGCATGAGCAGCTCCCGCGGTGATCTGAGCGACCTTCGCCGCTCGCTGCCGTCGGTGGACGAGCTGCTGCGCAGCCCCGCCGGCGCGGCCGCGGCGGCGCGCTTCGGCCGCGGGCCCCTGCGCGCGGCAACTCGCGTGGTTCTGGCGGAAATGCGCGCCGCGCTGAGCGGCGCGGGCCGGGCCGGCGCGCCGCAGCCCCAGGCCGACAGCGCCGGGCTGGTCGCGGCTGTTGTGTCGCGCCTCACAGGAGCCACGGCGCCGTCGCTCGAACGCGTCATCAATGCCACGGGCGTCGTGGTGCACACCAACCTCGGCCGCGCTCCCCTCTCGGCCGCGGCCATCGCCGCGGTCAACACTGTCGCGAGCGGCTACTCGAACCTCGAGTACGACGCCACCACCGGCGGGCGCGGCAACCGCGAGGCGCACATCGAGTCGGCCTTGCGCCGCCTGCTCGCAGCCGAGGCGGCGGCGGTCGTCAACAACTGCGCCGCGGCCGTCCTGCTGGCGCTCAACACCTTCGCCGAAGGCCGCGCGGTGCTGGTGAGCCGCGGCGAACTGGTGGAGATCGGCGGCTCGTTCCGGATTCCCGACATCCTGCGCAAGAGCGGCGCGACGCTGCGCGAGGTCGGCACCACCAACA
This sequence comes from uncultured Acidobacteriota bacterium, assembly GCA_963720545.1. Taxonomy (GTDB): domain Bacteria; phylum Acidobacteriota; class Vicinamibacteria; order Fen-336; family Fen-336; genus MFD01916-c6. The sequence continues at coordinate 1,135,843 of OY970399.1, forward strand.
AGACGCGGCTCGCCGACTACGCCGACGCGCTCGGCGGCGGACCCGGCGAGAGCGGAGTGGGACTCATCCTGCGTGTCCATCCCAGCAATTTCCGCATCGTCGGCTTCACCGAGAGCCCCGCGCTCGCGGACCTGGCGGCGCTCGCCGCGCGCGCCGGCATACCGCTCGTCGAGGATCTCGGCAGCGGCCTGCTCGATGCGCCCGCCGGGCTCGAGTCGGAGCCGAGCGTGCGCGAGAGCCTCGCCGCCGGCGCCGATCTCGTGACCTTCAGCGGCGACAAGCTCTTCGGCGGACCGCAGGCGGGCCTGTTCGCCGGCCGCGCCGCGCGCGTCGACGCGATGCGCACCAATCCCCTGTATCGGGCGCTGCGCGTGGACAAGATGACGATTGCCGCGCTGCACGCCACCCTGCTGGCGCACGAAGCCGGACGCGCTGCCGTGCAGGTACCGGTGCTGCGGATGCTCGTGGCGCAGCCCGACGAGCTGCAAGCGCGCGCCGAACGCATCGCCGACCAGGTGCGCGCGGCAGGGGTCTCGGCCGATACCGTGCCCGGTCATTCCGCGGTCGGCGGAGGCGCAGCGCCGTCGCTGGCCCTCGCGACCACCCTGGTGCGCATTGCGGTTTCCGGGCAGTCGGCCGACGAGCTGCACGCGCGGCTGCGCGCCTCGCGCCCGCGGGTCATCGCACGCATCGAGGACGGCGCGCTGCTCATGGACCCGCGCACCGTAGACACGGCCGAGGAGTACGCCCTGATCCGCGCGCTGCGCGCCCTGGCTGCCGTCGACTAGGGCAGCGACTGCGCCGCCAGGCGCGAGAGCTCGAGGACGCCGCCCGGAAAGAGGCCGAGGCCCAGCGTCACCAGGGCGGCGAGCGCCAGCACCAGCCGCGACGTCAACGTGGTTTCGTGCCACTCGTCGGGTCCGTCCGGGTCGCGCATGTACATGGCGACCACGACGTGCAGGTAGTAGTAGGCCGAGACGACACTGAGAACGACGGCGACGATGGCGAGCCGTGTCTGGCCGGCGTAGACAGCGGCGCGGAACAACTGGAACTTGCCGACGAAGCCGGCGGAGACGGGCACGCCGGCGAGCGAGATGAGGAACACGGTGAGGCACGCGGCGACGAACGGCCGGCGCTTGCCCAGGCCCGCGAGGTCGGTGAGGGTGAGCGGCTCGCGGCCGTTCTTGGCGAGCGCGGCGAGCGCGCCGAAGGCGCCGAGGTTCACGGCCGCGTAGGCAACGATGTAGAAAAGCACCGCTTCGCTCGCCAGCCGCGGCGAGGCGGTCATGCCGACGAGGATGTAGCCGGCGTGCGCGATCGACGAATAGGCCAGCAGCCGCTTGACGTTCTTCTGCGTGAGCGCGCCCAGGTTGCCGATGATCATGGTGAGGACCGCCAGCACGGCGACCGCGGCGTGCCACTTGAAGGCGAGTTCGGGCAAGGCCGTGCCGAAGATGCGCAGGAAAGCGCCGAACGCGGCGGCCTTCACCGCCGCTGCCATGAAGCCGGTGATCGGCGTCGGCGAACCCTCGTAGACGTCGGGCGTCCACATGTGGAAGGGCGCCGCCGCCACCTTGAAGCCGAGGCCCACGAGCAGCAGCGTCATGCCCAGCAACGCGAGGAGCGGCACTTCGCCTTGCGGGCTGCGGGCGATGGCCGCGGCGATGTCGTCGAGGCGCACCGAACCGGACAGGCCGTAGAGGAGCGCCACGCCGAACAGGAAGAACGCCGAGGCGAAGGAGCCGGTGACGAAATACTTGATCGCCGCTTCCTGGCTCTGTTCGTCGCCGCGGCGCATGCCGGCCAGCGCGTAGAGCGCGACCGACATGATCTCGAGGGCGACGAACATCGAGATGAGGTCGGTGGCGCTCACCAGGCCGAACATGCCTACGGTCGAGAACAGGATGAGCGTGTAGTACTCGCCGCGCTCCATGCCCATCTCGCGCAGGTACGAGCCCGACATGAGCACCGCCAGCGCCGCGACCAGGATGATCACGCCCTGGAAGAAGAGCGCGAACTCGTCGGCGCGCACCGTGCCGCCCATCTCGCTCTCGAAACCGGCGATGCCCAGCGAGCGCACGTAGAGGAACGCGAGGCCGAGGCCCGCGAGCGCGATGGGGGCGGACGGCGCGCGCCGGCCGGGCGGGCGGAACGCCTGCACCAGCAGCACGATGAGCCCGGTGATGGCGACGATGAGCGCCGGCAGCGCGGGTCGCAGGTCGATGTTCATCGCGCGCTGTCCTGGCTGGCGGCGGCCTGCGGCTGCGGCAGGCGCACCTCGACCGGCCGGCTGGCCGCGTCACGCACGCTGCGCACCAGGCTGTCGATGGCGGGCTCCATCTTGTGCGTGAAGTAGGGGCTCGCGACCCCCATGAACAGGCTGAGCGCGACCAGCGGCACGAGCACCGCGAACTCGCGCGGCGAGAGGTCGGAAAGCCCGCGGTTCTTCTCGTTCGTCACCTCGCCGTAGAGCACGCGCTGCAGCATCCACAGGACGTAGGCGGCCGCCAGGATCACGCCGATCGACGACACCGCCACCATGGTCTTGCTGAAGGGCCACGACCCCATGAGGATCAGGAACTCGCCGACGAAGCCGTTGAAGCCGGGCACTGCGATCGACGACAGGCCGACCAGCAGGAACAGCGCGGAAAACCACGGCATGACGTTCTTGATGCCGCCGAACTCGGCGATCAGGCGGGTGTGGCGGCGATCGTAGAGCATGCCGACGCACAGGAACAAGGCGCCGGTGGAGATGCCGTGGTTCAGCATCTGGTAGACGGCGCCGGTCACCGAAGTGGTGGTGAACGCAGCGATGCCGAGCATGACGAAGCCGAGATGCGAGACGGACGAATAGGCGACGAGCTTCTTCATGTCGGGCTGCACCAGCGAGACCAGCGCGCCGTAGATGATGCCGATCACGGCGAGCGCGCCGATCCACGGCGCGAAGCGCAGCGCCGCATCCGGGAAGAGCGGCATGGCGATGCGCAGGAAGCCGTAGCCGCCCATCTTCAGGAGCACGCCGGCAAGGATGACGGAGCCGGCGGTCGGCGCCTCGACGTGCGCGTCGGGTAGCCAGGTGTGGAACGGCCACATCGGCACCTTGATCGCGAAGGCGAGCGCGCAGGCGAGGAACAGCCACACCTGCATTGCCGGCGCCACCGGGTTGCGCGCCAGCGCGAGGATGTCGAGCGTGCTGCCGCCGGTGGTGCGGTAGAGCACCAGGAACGCCACCAGCATCAGCACGCTGCCGGCCATCGTGTAAAGGAAGAACTTGACCGCGGCATAGATGCGGCGCTCGTGGCCGAAGATGCCGATGAGGAAGTACATCGGGATCAGCATCGCTTCCCAGAAGATGTAGAAGAGGAAGAGGTCCAGGGCGCAGAAGACACCGAGCATGCCGGCCTCGAGCAGCAGCATGAAGATGTTGAATTCCTTGACGCGCTGGCCGATCGAGTCCCACGAGGCGAGCAGCGACACCGGCGTCAGGAAGGTGGTGAGGACGATGAGCCACAGCGAAATGCCGTCGATGCCGAGGTGGTACGAAATGCCATAGTCGGGCAGCCAGGGGCGCGCCTCGGTGAACTGCATGCCAGGCACGCTCTGGAAACCGGCCACCAGCAGCAGCGACGCGGCAAAGAGGGCGACCGCGCCCACCAGGCTGACCGTCTTGACCAGCCGGTCGTTGCCGCGCGGCAAGAGCGCGATGAGCGCCGCGAGCGCCGCGGGCGCCACGATCAGCGCGGTCAGGAAGAAGCGGCTCATCGCATCCACACCAGGTAGGAGACGAACACCACGGCGCCGGCGAACAGCACCAGCGCGTAGCTGCGGATGAAGCCCGTCTGCAGCTCGCGCACGCCGGTGCCGAGGTCGCGCGTGATGCGGCCGACGCCGTTGACGCTGCCGTCGATGAGCGTTGCGTCCACTTCCTTCCAGAGCACCTTGTCGCTGCCCGAGACGACCGCCGTCTTGACGAAGCCGTCGTAGGCCTCGTCGAAGTAGTACTTGTGTTCGAGCGCGTCCACCAGCGCCGGCACCTTTTCCTTCACCTTGTCGGGGCTGCGCGGGAAGGCGACGTACATGTAGTACGCGAGGAACGACGCGAGCACCGCGCCGCCGACCGCGGCGAACGGCACCCAGGTGACGTGCGCCTCATGGTGCGCGTCGAGGCGGAACACCGGGTCGACGAACTCGGGCAGGTTGAAATAGCCGGCGAGCGCCGAACCCACCGCGAGCAGCACCAGCGGCAGCAGCATCACCCACGGCGACTCGTGCAGGTGGTGCTCCTGTTCGTGCGTGCCGCGGAACTGGCCGAAGAACGTCAGGAACACGAGCCGCGACATGTAGAACGCGGTGAGCAGCGCTGTCGCGAGGCCGATGAGGAACAGCCACTTGTGCCCGCCGTACGCGCTCAGCAGGATCGCGTCCTTGCTGAAATAGCCGGAGAAGCCGAGGGTCGCGACGCCGATGCCCATGATCGCGAGCCAGCCGACGACGAAGGTGGCGAAGGTCCACGGGATCCTGCGCCACAGCCCGCCCATCTTCCACATGTCCTGCTCGCCGCCCATTGCGTGGATCACCGAGCCCGAGCCGAGGAACAGTAGCGCCTTGAAGAACGCGTGGGTGAAGAGATGGAAGACGGCCACCCCGAAGGCGCCGACACCGGCGGCCATGAACATGTAGCCGAGCTGGCTGACGGTCGAATAGGCGAGCACCTTCTTGATGTCGCTTTGCACCAGGGCGATGGTTGCCGCCATCAGCGCCGTGGCGGTGCCGATCACCGCCACCACCGTCATCGCCGTTGGCGACAGCGCGAAGAAAGGCGCGAGGCGCGACACCATGTAGACGCCCGCGGTCACCATGGTCGCGGCATGGATGAGCGCCGACACCGGCGTCGGGCCTTCCATGGCGTCCGGCAGCCAGACGTGCAGCGGTATCTGCGCGCTCTTGCCGCAGGCGCCGACGAACAGCAGCAGGCAGGCGACCGTAACCGCGCCGAACTCCCAGGGAGCGTCGGGGGCGAGGGCGCCGGCGTTCGTCGCTATGTCCACGAAGTCGAGGCTGCCGAAGGCGTGGAACATCAGGATCATGCCGACGATCAGCCCGGCGTCGCCGATGCGGTTGACGATGAAGGCCTTCTTGCCGGCGTCGGAGGCGCTCTTCTTCTTGAACCAGAAGCCGATCAGCAGGTACGAGCACAGGCCGACGCCTTCCCAGCCGACGAACATCAGCGGCAGGTTGCCGCCGAGGATCAGCAGGAGCATGAAAAAGGTGAAGAGGTTGAGGTAGGAGAAGTAGCGCGGCCGCTCCTCGTCGTGCGCCATGTAGCCGACCGAGTACAGGTGGATGAGGAAGCCGATGCCGGTCACCACCAGCAGCAGCACCGCGGACAGCGGGTCGAGCAGCAGGTTGAGCGGCACCGAAAAGCCGCCGGCCTCCAGCCACTCGAAGCCGAGATAGGGCTGCGCGAAGCGCACGCCGCCTTCGCCCGGCGCCAGCTGCAACAGGCGGACCACGCAGACGATCGCCATCACGAACGAGCCGAACACGGTGCCGCATGCGAGCCAGGCGGCGCCGGCGCTCTCCTTGTGGCGCTTGATCGCGTCGCCGAACAGGGCGAGCACTGTGAAGCCGCAGAGCGGCAGCAGCAGGATCGCCCAGGGCAACAGCTCGAGCCAGCGGTCTTGGGTGGTGCCTAGCATCCCGTCACCACTTCATGATGTTGAAGGAGTCCACGTCGAGGGTGTCCTTGTTGCGATGCAGCGCGATCACGATCGCGAGGCCCACCGCCGCCTCGGCGGCAGCGACCGCCATCACGAAGAACACCAGGATCTGGCCGTCGAGTGTGCCGTTCTGGCGGCTGAATGCGACGAACGCCAGGTTGACGGCATTGAGCATCAGCTCGATGCACATGAAGACGGTGATGATGTTGCGGCGCAGGAACACGCCGAGGGCACCGACGCAGAAGAGCGCGGCGCTCAGGTAGAGGGCGGGCTGCACCAGTTCGTGGCTCACAGGTCCTTCTTCGCGAGGACCACGGCGCCGACGAGCGCGGCCAGGATCAGCACCGAGGTGGCCTCGAACACGTACACGTATTGCGCCGAGAACAGCACCGCGGCCATGGCGCGGGTGGAAGCATCGAACTGGGCAGCCGCCGGCGGCAGCGCCGAACGCTGGTAGACGAGCGCCAGTTGCACGAACAGGCCCGCTGCGAGCAGCGCCGCGATGATCGCCAGGGTGCGGCCCTCCTTGCGGTCGTGGGCCTCGCGCTTCACGTTCAGCAGCATGATGACGAACAGGAACAGCACCATGATGGCGCCGGCGTAGACGATGATCTGCAGCACCGCGATGAACGGCGAGCCCAGCAGGCCGAAGATCGCCGACAACGAGCACAGTGTGATGATGAGCGCGAAGGCGCTGCGCGTCGGGTTGCGCTGGCCGATCACCACCAGGCCCGAGCCGAGCGCGACAGCGGCGAACGCGTAGAAGAGCGCGAGGTCGAGGCTCATCGGAAAGCCAGCCACGCGGCCGTCGCCACCACGTTCACGGTGGCCACGGGAATCAGCACCTTCCAGCCGAAGTGCATCAGCTGGTCGTAGCGGAGACGCGGCACCGTGCCGCGCAGCCACACGAACACGAACAGGAAGAAGAACACCTTGGCGACGAACACCGCGAAGCCGACGCCGGGGAGCGTGTCCAGCGCCGGGATGCCGCTGTGCCAGCCGCCGAAGAACAGGTTGGCCGCCAGCACCGAGACCGTGATCATGTTGACGTACTCGGCCATCTGCAGGAGTGCGAACTTCATCGACGAGTACTCGGTGTGAAACCCGGCCACCAGCTCGGTCTCACCTTCGGGCAGGTCGAACGGCAAGCGGCTGACCTCGGCGCACCCGGCGATGAAGTACACGAGGAAAGCGACGAACGGCAGCGGCAGCGCGAACACAAACCAGTTCCACACCGGCCCCGCCTGGTACGCGACGATGTCGGCGATGCGGAAGGAGCCGGTGAACATTATGATGCCCACCCACGAGAGCCCGAGGCTCAGCTCGTAGGAGAACAGCTGCGCCGACGAGCGCAGCCCGCCGATGAGCGCGTACTTGCTGTTCGACGCCCAGCCGGCCAGGACGATGCCGTAGACGCCGAGCGCCGTGATGGCGAAGATGTAGAGCAGGCCGACGTCGAGGTCGGCGATCTGCATCTGGTACTCGCGGCCCCAGAGCGTGAACTTCGGGCCGTAAGGCACCACCGCGATCGCCATGAAGGCGGCGACCACCGACAGGCACGGCGCCAGCACGAACGCCCAGCGCTCGGCGCCCGCCGGCATCACTTCTTCCTTGAAGAACAGCTTGACCCCGTCCGCCACTGGCTGCAGCAGGCCGAACGGGCCGACGCGGTTCGGGCCGAGGCGGAACTGCATGAACGCGAGCAGCCGGCGCTCGGCCCACGTCATCACGGTGAACAGCCCCTGGATGAGGCCGATGAGCACCGCGATCTTGACGAGTGCCACGAGCAGGTCCTGCTGCCACGGTGCCAGGTTCATGGCGCGCTAGCGGGCGCCGTCCGTCGCCAGCACGCGCGTCTCCTGCGGCGCCGGCGTGGTCGCGGCGCGCGGCAGCGCACGGGCAGCGGCGAAGGTCGCGGCGACGCTCTTCCAGCAGCGCTTCTCGCGCACGTGGTACTCGTATTCCTCGCGGAACTTCTGGAGCGTCGACTGCGGCGGCGCGATGGCGGCATCGCCGAACGGGCACAGCGTCTTGCCGCCGATCGACTCGGTGACGTTCCACAGCACGTCGAGGTCCTTCTCGGTGCCGTGGCCCGCCTCGATGCGCTCCAGGATGCGCAGCATCCAGCCGGTGCCCTCGCGGCACGGCGAGCACTTGCCGCACGACTCGTGCTTGTAGAAGAAGGTCAGCTTCATCGCCATCCACACCATGCAGGTGCTGTCGTCCATGACGATGGTGCCGGCCGAGCCGAGCATCGAACCGGCCTTGGCGACGCCGTCGAAGTCCATCGGCACGTCGATCTCGTCGGCCGTCAGCACCGGTGTGGACGAGCCGCCGGGAACCACGGCGCGCAGCGTGCGCCCCGCGGGCACGCCGCCCGCGAAGTCGGGCGACTCGATCAGTTCGCGCAGCGTGATCTTGCCCATCGGCGCCTCGTAGGTGCCAGGGCGGTTGACGTTGCCGGAGATGGAATAGAGCTTGGGCCCGCCGTTCTTTTCGGTGCCGAGCGCCGCGAACCACTCGGCGCCGCGCTCCAGGATGAGCGGCACGTTGACCAGCGTCTCGACGTTGTTGACGATCGTCGGCGACGCGTAGAGGCCGCTGGTCGCCGGGAACGGCGGCTTGAGCCGCGGCTGGCCGCGCTTGCCCTCGAGGCTTTCGAGGAGCGCAGTCTCTTCGCCGCACTCATAGGCGCCGGCGCCGCCGTGCACCACGCACTCGAGGTCGATGCCGGTGCCGAGGATGTTCCTGCCGAGGAGTCCGGCGGCATAGGCCTCGCCCACCGCCTTCTCGAGGATGCGGATGCCCTCGACGAACTCGCCCCTGATATAGATGAAGCACAGCTGCGAGCGGATCGCGTGCGCCGAGACGATGCACGCCTCGATGAGCTGGTGCGGATCGCGTTCGATCAGCAGGCGGTCCTTGAAGGTGCCCGGCTCGCTCTCGTCGGCGTTGACGCAGAGGTAGCGGGGCTTCGGGTTGTCCTTCGGCAGGAAGCTCCACTTGAGCCCGGTGGGAAACCCGGCGCCGCCGCGCCCGCGCAAGGTCGACTTCTTCACCGTCTCGACGATCTCGTCCGGGCTCGTGCGCAGGTGCTTCTCGAGGTGCTGGTAACCGCCACCGGCCTTGTAAGTCGCGAGCGAGGCCGAATCCTGCTTGAAGACATTGCGCAGCAGGATCTGTTCGCCCTTGCTCTGCGGCCAGTCGAAGTAGCGATAGGCATCGCCGCCGGCGATCAACTTGTCCATGTCGGCGTCGGTCGCGTGCTCGAGCCACTCGCCGTTCACCTGCACCGCGGGGCCGCCGCCGCAGGCCGCGAGGCACTCGACGCGGGTGACGACGAACTTGCCGTTGCCGGTGACCTCGCCTTCCTTCACGCCGAGCTTGGCGCAGGTGCGCTCGATGAGGCCGTCGGCGCCCATGAGCGCGCAGGAGAGATTGGTGCACACCTCGATGTGCTTTTCGCCCCACGGCTTGAAGCGGAACATCGCGTAGTAGGACGCGGTGTCGTGCACCTGCGCGGGCGACAGCTCGAGCAGGGTGCCGATGTACTCCATCGCCTCGCGCGTCACGTAGCCTTCCTGCTGCTGCGCGAGGTGCAGCGCGGGCAGGATGGCGGAGCGCTTCACGGGATAGCGCTTCAGGATTTCGTCGAAGCGCTTCTTGCGGTCGGGCGTGAATTCCATGGGCTGGCTTGCGGTGGCCGCTACCAGTCGAGCGCGCCGACCTTCCAGGCGTAAGCAAAGCCGCCGCCCAGCAAGGTCACGAAGGTCATCATCTCGACGAACGTGAATGCGCCGAGACCGGCCGCGACCAGGTCCCTGAAGATCAGCGCCCACGGATACAGGAATGCGGCGTCCACGTCGAGCAGGATGAAGATCATGCAGACGAGGTAGAACTTGATCGGAAAACGCTCGCGGGCGGTGCCAATGGCAGGGATTCCGCATTCGTATGCGGCGTCCTTCGCGGCGTTCGGCCGATGCTTGCCGAGGACCTGCGAGAGCACCACCGTGAAGACGGCGAAACCCGCGGCCACGAGACCGAGGAGCAGCACAGGGACGTAGGTTGGAAGGGTTTGCATTCTGTTGGCTGCGTGTAACTTCCGGCCCGTCGGCCAGGAACGTTGACGCGCACTATACCGTCAGCGTTCGACAACGGTCAACGAACGCGAAGCGGCGTCTGTTTGGACTGATTGTAGAAACACGTCGGCAAAAGATGCAGGAACGCCTCCGCCACTCAGCGTCAGGTAGTCTGGTGTACACCAAGCGTCGGGCCGGCGGTGGCACCCGCCTTGCTCCGTGACCTGCGGGGAGGTCTGAATTCAACCATGGCGACAGCGTCCGTCGAGCTTCGCCCGGCACGCCAGGAACTCATCCGCCAGGCGCGCCAGCGTAGCGACGAACTCTTTGCGATGCTGGATCCAGGCCTCCTTTTCGTCCGGCCCATCCCCTTGCGCCATCGGCTCGTGTTCTACCTGGGCCACCTGGAGGCGTTCGACTTCAATCAGCTGGTGAAGGCGGATGCCGGACCGCGAGGCTCGGTGCATCCGGCCTTCGAGAAGCTCTTCGACCGGGGCATCGACCCCGCCGCCGGCGAGGAGCCACAGGACACGGCGCGCGACTGGCCGGCGCGCGGCGAGATCGAGGCGTTCCGCAAGCGCACGCGCCTGGCCGTGGATGATGCGGTCGCCGCAGACCGCGCCGGCGACGACCTCGTGCACCTCATGGGCGAGCATCGCCTGATGCACGTCGAGACGCTCGCGTACATGCTGCACCAGCTGCCGGGCTCGGCGAAGAATCAGCCGCGCGGCGGCGTCACCCGCAGACGCCTCGGCCAGCTCGACCGCTCGCCGGTCGAGGTGCCGGAAGGCAAGGCGTTGCTCGGCCGCGAGCGCGGCACGGGCTGGGGCTGGGACAACGAGTTCGAAGCGAACTGTGTGCCGGTCGAAGCCTTTCGCATCGACCGCCACAAGGTGACGAACGGTGAGTACCTGCGCTACGTGCTCGCGACCGGCGCTCTTCCCCCGCACTTCTGGAGCAGGCAGGGCAGCACGTGGCTGTGGCGCGGCATGTTCGAGTCCGTGCCGCTGCCGCTCGACGCGCCGGTATTCGTCACCCACGACGAAGCCGACGCCTATGCGCAGTGGCGCGGCCAGCGGCTGCCGACCGAAGCCGAATTCCATCGCGCTGCCTACGGCACCCCCGAAGGCGGCGAACGCCCCTATCCGTGGGGCGCAGAGCCGCCGACCGCGGCCCGCGCGCACGCCGATTTCCACGGCTTCGATCCCGTGGACGTGGGCGCGACGCCGGAAGGCGACAGCGCCTTCGGCGCGGCGCAGATGGTGGGCAACGGCTGGGAGTGGACTGCCACCCCGTTTGCCCCGTTTCCCGGCTTTGCGGCGCAACAGACCTACCCCGAGTACTCCGCCGATTTCTTCGATTCCCGCCACTACGTCCTGAAGGGCGGCTCGCCGCGCACCGCCGCGGCGCTGCTGCGGCGTTCGTTCCGCAACTGGTTCCGGCCCGACTACCCCTACGTGTACGCTGCGTTTCGTTGTGTCGAGTCGTGAGCGGTTCCGGCTCCAGCATCAGGCGTGAGGATCGCCGCGGCGATCCGGCGCTGCGCGCCTTCGCCGGCGACGTGCGCAGCGGCCTCGGCGCAACCGGCCAGAAGACGCTGCCCTGCCGCTACCTCTATGACGACCTCGGCTCGGCGCTGTTCGAAGCGATCACCTACCTCCCCGAGTACGGGCCGACGCGTGCCGACCTGCGCCTCCTGACCGGCCACGCGGGCGACATCGCGCGCCGCTTCACCGCGTCGCCGCTGGTGGTGGAACTGGGAAGCGGCTCCGGGCGCAAGACTCGGCCGCTGCTGCAGGCGTTCTCCCGGCTCGGTCCCATCGACTACCGCCCCATCGACGTCTCCGCCGCCGCGCTGCGCGCCTGCGTCGCCGACCTCTCGCCCGTCGCCAGGGTCTCGCCCATCGTCGGCGACTACTTCGAAGGGCTGCAGCAGGCGATCACGGCGCGCCATGGCCGCCGCGTGCTGCTGCTGTTCCTCGGCGGCACCATCGGCAATTTCGATCCCGCCGAGCGCGCGGCCTTCCTTGCCGGCATCGCACGGCAGCTGGCGCCCGGCGACCAGTTCCTGTTCGGCGCCGACCTCGTCACCGACGCGGAGAGGCTGCTGCCCGCGTACGACGATCCGCCGGGCGTGACCGCCGCCTTCGACAAGAACCTGCTGGCGCGCGTCAACCGCGAGCTGGGCGCCGACTTCGACCTCGACCTGTTCGAGCATGTGGCGGCGTTCGACGCGCGGCACTCGCGCGTCGAGATGCACCTGCGAGCGAAGCGCGCGCAGCGCGTCAGCATCCCGGCGGCGCGCCTCGCCATCGACCTCGCCGCGGGCGAAACCATCTGGACCGAGTCGAGCTACAAGTTCAAGGGCGACGAGGTGCGCGCGTGGAGCGTGGACTTCGGCTTCCGCGGCGTCGCACAATGGATCGACGCCGAGTGGCAGTTCTCCGAGAACTTGTGGGAGCGGGGCTTCAACCAGCCGCGCTCCTGAACCAGGGGCGGCCGCAACCCGTCTTGCGCTGGCGGGCCGCGAGACGCGATACTCAACGCGCATGCGCCGGACCAAGATCGTTGCCACCGTCGGTCCGGCCTCGAGCGAGCCGCGCATGCTCGAGGCGCTGGTCGCGGCCGGCGCCGACATCTTCCGCCTCAACTTTTCCCACGGCGACCACGAACTTCACGCCCAGGCGATCGCCGCGGCGCGCCAGGTGGCCGATGCCGCCGGCCGCGCCGTGGCGATCCTCCAGGATCTGTCCGGCCCGAAGATCCGGGTCGGCTCGCTCGCATCCGGCGGCGGCGTCCTGCTCGAGGACGGCGCGCGCCTCGTCATCACCACCGATGAAACGTTCGCCGGCACCGCCGAGAAGATCGCGACCACCTACGACCCCCTGCCCAGGGACGTGAAGCCGGGCGACACCATCCTGCTCGACGACGGCAACCTGGAGTTGCGGGTGCTCACGACCGGTGGCGACGAAGTCACGACCGAGGTGATCCACGGCGGCCTGCTGCTGCCGCAAAAGGGCATGAACCTGCCCGGCGTGCGCCTCTCGACTCCGGCGCTCACCGACAAGGACCGCCGCGACCTGGCCTTCGGCATCGCGCAGCACGTCGATTACGTCGCGCTGTCATTCGTGCGCCGCGCGCAGGACATCGACGACGCGCGCGCGTTGATCCGCGCAGCCGGCGCCACCACCCCGATCATCGCCAAGATCGAGAAGCCCGAGGCGCTCGACGACCTGCCCGCGATCCTCGAGTCCGCCGACGGCGTGATGGTGGCGCGCGGCGACCTGGGCGTCGAGCTCTCGACCGAGCAGGTGCCGACGGTGCAGAAGCGCATCATCGCGGCGGCCAACGGTGCCGGCAAGATGGTGATCACCGCCACCCAGATGCTCGAGAGCATGATCGACCATGCGCGGCCGACGCGCGCCGAGGCCTCGGACATCGCGAACGCCATCCTCGACGGCACCGACGCCATCATGCTGTCGGCGGAAACTGCGTCGGGCCGCTATCCGCTCGAGTCGGTGCAGACCATGGCGCGCATCGCGGCCTACACCGAGGAGCACTACACCTTTCACGCGCCGGCGCGCGTCACCGGCGGCGGCGGCTCGGTGGTGGCGCGCAGCCTGGCGCGGGTGGCGGCCACCGTCGCCGACGAGTTGCGCTGCCGGTTGATCGTGGTCTTCACCGAGTCGGGTTCGTCCGCGCGGCTCGTTTCTTCGTTCCGCCCCAGCTGCGACATCGCCGCGATCACCTACAACGCCGAGACCTATCGCCGGCTGGTGATGTCGTGGGGCGTGCTGCCGGTGCTGTCCCAGTTCTCCGCCACCACCGACGAGATGATCGTGCAGGCCGACAAGCTGGTGAAAGACCTGGAGCTCGCCAGCGCGGGCGACCGGGTGCTGATGCTCGGCGGCCAGAGCCACACTGCCGGCGCAACGAATATGCTGCGCGTGCACACCGTTCGCTGACGCATGCCGATTACGAAAGGAGCCACACCTTGAGACTGTCCCCGGGCCTCATCGTCCTGGTGCTCGCCGCACCGCCGGCCGTGCCGCTGCACGCCGCCGAATCCGTCGACTACGAAGCGGTTGCGAAGATCCGCGACGAAGCGTTTCACCGCTCCGAGGTGATGGACACGCTCGCCCAGCTCACCGACAGCCTCGGCCCGCGGCTCACCAACTCGCCGCAGCAGCGCGCCGCGAGCGACTGGGCGCGCACCCGGCTCGAAGGCTGGGGGCTGAAGAACGCGCGCCTCGAATCGTGGGGCCATTTCGGCCGCGGCTGGAGCTGCCAGGGCGTTTCGGTGCGCATGGTGGCACCGCAGGTGGCGCAGCTCATCGGCTACCCGAAGGCGTGGACGCCCGGCACCAACGGTGCGGTGCGCGGCGAGGTCGTGAAGGCAGTGGTCAAGGAAGAGGCGGACCTCGACAAGCTGAAGGGCCAGGTGGCCGGCAAGATCGTGCTGCTGGGCGACGCCGCGCCGCTCGCGACTTCGGACAAGCCGGTGTTCTCGCGCTACGACGCCGCCGGCCTCGAGGAGCTGAGCCGCTTCGAGGCGCCGTCCACCGACCGCGCGCGCCGCGAGGAAGCGGTGAAGCGCATTGCGCTCGGCAAGAAGGTGCGCGCCTTCATGGCCACCGAGAAGGCGCTCGCGGTGTTCGAGCCGAGCGAGCGCGAAGGCGCCGTGGTGCGGGTGACCGGCGGCGGGTCGCGCGAGAAGGATGAAGACCCGGGCGTGCCGAACCTGGTGCTGGCGGTCGAGCACTACAACCGCCTCGTCCGCCTCGCCGAGCGCAAGCAGAAAGTCGAGGTCGAGATCGACGTCAAGGCCGCCTTCAACGACGACAACGAGGACGCCGCCAACGTGGTCGCCGAGATTCCGGGCACCGACAAGGCAGCTGAGGTGGTGATGGTCGGCGCGCATCTCGACTCGTGGCACTCGGGCACCGGCGCCACCGACAACGCCGCCGGCTCGGCCGTGGCGATGGAGGCGGTGCGCATCATCCAGGCGCTCGGGCTGAAGCCGCGGCGCACCATCCGCATCGCCTTGTGGACCGGCGAGGAACAGGGCCTCCTGGGTTCGCGCGGCTACGTGAAGGAGCACTTCGCGAGCCGCCCCGAGTCGAGCGACCCGACGGAGAAGGACCTGCCGTCCGGCCTGCGCACGCCGCAGTGGCCGATCACGGTGAAGCCCGAACACGCCAAGTTCTCGGCCTACTTCAACCTCGACAATGGCACCGGCAAGGTGCGCGGTATTTACGCGCAGGAGAATGGCGCCGCGGTGCCAGTGTTCGAAGCCTGGCTGAAGCCGCTCGCCGACCTGGGCGCCACCACCATCACGCAGCGCAACACCGGCAGCACCGACCACGTGCCGTTCGACGCCGTTGGCCTGCCCGGTTTCCAGTTCATCCAGGACCCCGCCGACTACTCGACCCGCAGCCACCACACGAACGTGGACACCATGGACCGAATCCAGAAGGACGACATGGTGCAGGCCTCGATCGTGATGGCGTCGTTCGCGTACAACGCAGCGATGCGCGACGCCCTGTTCCCGCGCAAGCCGATGCCGAAGGAGCCGGCGAAGACGCCGGAGAAGGCGCCGGAGAAGCCCGCCGCCCGTTAGCGCAGCCGGAGGCGCACGCCGGCCGTCGCTCCCCAGGTGCCGTCCGCGTCGAGCAAGCCGCGCCGCAGCGCGGCGTCGATGCTGAAGGCGCCGGACGCGTAGCGAAGGCCGGCGCGCACTTCCGCGTGCTCGTCGGCTCCGGGGGCGCCGCTGCCGCGCAGCCCCGCGATCTCGCCCAGCCCCGCCAGACCGCCGGCAAGCGGCAGCTCGACGGCCGCGCCGTAAGCCAGGAAGTCCGACTGCTCGTGCGACTGCAGCGGCCGGTCCTGAATGGCGAGACCGGCGTTCAGGTGAATGCGCGCCGCGCCAGTGTCGTACGACCACAGCAAGTCGGCGCTCATCCGCAGCGTGTTCGGCCCGAGGCCAACGGCCTGGTTCGTCTCCGGCAACGCCACCGCGAAGCGTGCCGCGAGCGCCGCACGTTCGCTGTGCCACAACCGCGTCTTGGCCCGCAGGGTCACGTCGCCATAGTCGGACACGTCGCCGAACGTGGGGTCGTTGCGCGCCAGGACCCGGCCGATCCACTCGACGTCGATTTCGACGTTGTCCGACGGCGAGAAGGCGAGGCGCAGCAGCGGCAGGTCGAGCCGCGTGCGCGGCTCGGTGGTGAGAAAATTGGGCACCGCGCGCATCAGGTCGGCGCCGGTCTCGAAAAACAGCGCGCCGCGCGGAGCGGTCCACGCTTCCTCGGTGACCAAGGGTCGTGTCTGCGCGGCCGCGCTTCCGGCGAGCGTCGTGGCTCCGAGCAGCGCCGAAAACCCGGTGCGTCGTAGCCAACCTCTATAATTGATCCCGGATGGCAACCGCCTCGCGCGTCTACTCGCCACAACGCCTCCGGCTGGTCCTGATCGTGCTCGCTCTCATCGCGCTGCCTTTCGTGGTGGGCTCGGGTGTCCTCATCTATTACTACGCCAGGTACAGCGCGATCGTCGACAAGCGGCTGTCGGGCGAGCGCGCCTCGACCCCGGCGACCGTGTACTCGCGGCCCGTGGTGCTGCGCCCGGGATACGACATGACGCCCCGCGATCTCGCCCGGGTCCTGAACGGACTGCGGTACGAAGAGAAGCAGGAGGGCGCGCCGGCGCCAGGCGAGTTCGTTGTGGATGCCGCCCGGGTGCTGTTCACGCCGCGCGACACGAAGGGTGCGCCGCAGGAGACGATCGCCGCGGCGTTCGAGAAGGACAAGCTCAAGGCGCTCGAGGGACAGCGCACGCGCGGCGCGTTCAAGTCGGTCACGCTCGAAAGCCAGCTTATCACCCAGCTTTCGGCGTCTCGCGAGAAGCGCCGCCGCATCCGCTACGAAGAGCTGCCGAAGACGCTGATCGAGGCGGTGCTCGCGATCGAAGACCGCCGCTTCTTCTCGCATCCCGGCCTCGATCCGTTCCGCATCGTCGGCGCCGCGGTGCGCAACTATCGCGCCGACAGCTATATCCAGGGCGGCAGCACCATCACCCAGCAGCTGGTGAAGAACTTCTTCCTCACGCCGCAGCGCACCATGAAGCGCAAGGTGCAGGAAGCGCTCATCGCCTTCATCCTCGAGCGTCATGCCACCAAGCAGGAGATCTTCGAGCTGTACCTGAACGAGATCTACCTCGGCCAGATCGGCTCGTTCGGCATCAACGGCGTCGGCGAGGCGGCGCACTCGTACTTCCGCAAGGACGTGACCAACCTGACGCTCGAGGAATCGGCGCTGCTCGCCGGCATGATCCAGTCGCCCAACCCCTACAACCCGTTCCGTCATCCCGAGCGCGCCAAGGAGCGGCGCGCCGTGGTGCTGCGCGCGATGGAGGATTCGGGCTTCATCGCCGACGCCGAGCGGGCACGCGCGCAGGAGGCGCCGCTGGTGGTGGAGGCGGGCGCGCTCGACGCAACCGAGGCGCCGTACTTCGTCGAGTTCGTGCAGGAAGAGCTCGCGCACCGCTACGACCTGGCGCGCACCCACGTCAACGACCTGGTGGTGCGCACCTCGCTCGACGTGCGGCTGCAGGCGATCGCGCAGCGCGCCTTGTCCGAGGGCCTCGCGAAGCTCGACGCCGGCTTCAAGAGCAAGCGCGCGAACCCGCTGCAGGGCGCGCTCGTGGCGCTCGAGCCGAAGACCGGCGCCATCGTCGCGTTCGTCGGCGGACGCGCGTATGGCCAGAGCCAGTACGACCGCGTCACCCAGGCGAAGCGGCAGACCGGCAGCACCTTCAAGCCGTTCGTTTACCTGGCAGCGTTCGAGTCGGGCTTCGAAGACCCCGACTCGCCGCCCATCACTCCGGCGACCGTCGTCGACGACACGCCTTCGGTGTTCTTCTACGGCGACAAGGAGTACATGCCGGAGAACTACGAAGACAACTACATGGGACCGGTCACCATGCGCACGGCGCTCGCGCACAGCCTCAACGTGGCGACCGTGAAGGTGGCGGAGATGGTCGGCTTCGACGCGGTGGCACGCACCTGGAACAAGAAGATCGCGGTGGGCGCGCCGGTGAAGGCGTATCCGGCGGTGGCGCTCGGCGCGTTCGAGGCCACGCCCATGGAGATGATCGCCGCCTACAACGTGCTCGCCAACGACGGCGTGCGCGTGCCGCCGATGAGCGTTGCGGAAGTGGATGGCGACGGCAGCCGCCGCATCGACCCCAAGCCGCAGCCGGCGCCGGAGCGCGCGGTGCGCGCCGAGTCGTCGTTCATGGTGGTCAACATGATGCGCAGCGTCCTCAACTACGGCACCGCCGGCGGCGCGCGCCGCATGGGCTTCACCTACGACGGCGCCGGCAAGACCGGCACCACCAACGACCTGCGCGACGCCTGGTTCGCCGGCTTCGTTCCCAACCTGTTGTGCGTCGTGTGGGTCGGCTACGACGACAACACACCAGTGGGCTTGTCCGGCGCGAAAGCGGCGCTGCCGATCTGGGTCGAGTTCATGCGCCACGCGCTCGCCGGCGGCGACCCGGGAGTGTGGCGCACGCCGCCGAACATCGTGTTTCTCGACATCGACCGCGACACCGGCCTGCTCGCCGGGCCTGGCTGCACGCGCGTCATCGGCGAAGCGTTCGTCGCCGGCACCGAGCCGCACGAGGTCTGCCAGGGCCACTCGTACTAGGCTGCGGCGGGTCGCGCAGCTGTTGTACACTGGCCTGCGTCGCAACAAAGCCGCAAGGGCGCTTAACTCAGCGGTAGAGTGCCACCTTCACACGGTGGAAGTCGCAGGTTCAAACCCTGCAGCGCCCACCATCCTTCATGCCTTGTCGTAGGCCTCTTTCAGCCAGCCGATCAGCGCGTCGTCGGCATCCGCCGCGCTCGCAACCCTCACGCGATGCGAGCACATGCCGCTGAAGCTGCCGGAGGCTTCGAGCCTGCCCTTCGGTGCGACGCCCTTGAGGTTGAGGCCGACATCGATCCGCGTTGCCGTCGAAGGCTGGATCATGGCGAACTGCTTGTTGCGCCGCAGGCTGACGTAGGCGTTCTTCGGGCTGACGTCCACGTCCTTGCCGAAGCGCTTCACCTTGTCGATGATGCCGTCGTAGATCGGCCGCAAGCCGGCCTTGGCGCCGGAATATTGCGCTGCCACCAGGTCGACGCCGGTGCCCGCGCGCGACACCGCATCCGAACCGCGCACCTGGTGCGCCACGAGGTTGGCATAGCCGTGCGTCAGCCCGTTCTTCTTCAGGTGCGCGACCATTTCACCGTGCGCCTGCCCGCCCGACTTCGCCACCTTTGTCCACTCGGCAAGCGAGCGCCCGGTCTTTTCCTTCAGCGCCTGCACCATCTTCGCGACGGTTTCGTCCGGGTCGGCCATCGTGCCTCCTGCGATAGAGCGGCTGTTGCAGTCCTGTTAAACGGCGATGCCGAATCCTTTTTCCAAAGCCGCGGGTTGGTAACATGGCCGCGGAGGTGCTGGTGAGGTTGCGGCGGTCTTTCCTGCTGTTGGCGCTCCTGCTCGCGCCCGCCGTGGCAATGGCGCCGCCGCTCTTCGCCCAGGTGGCTGCAGCTCAATCGGGGGCCGGCACCCTGCGGGCGCGCTTCATCGGCAATGCGGCGTTCGAAATCACCGACGGGACGGCGACGCTGCTCACCGACTTCCCTTACAAGTCGGGCGCCTTCGGCTACATGACGTACCGGATGGAATCGGTGGCGCCGCAAGGCGATGTCCTCTGCCTCATCACCCATGCCCACGACGACCACTGGGACCCGCGCCTGTTTCGTCCCACGCGCTGGCAGGTAGCCGGGCCGCAGAGCGTCACCACTGGCATCGAGCCAAGCCGCGTCGTCCCTGTCTATCCGCGCGGCCGCTGGAAGTCGCTCATCATCGAGTCGCAGGAAACGCCGCACGAGCCGAAGGGCCACTACTCGTACCTGGTGCGCTGGCGCGGCCAGAAGCTCTACTTCACCGGCGACACCGAGCGGTCCGACCGCTTGCAGGCGACCGGGCCGGTGGACACGCTGTTCATCACCCCGTGGCTGCTGCGCAACTGCCTGAAAGCCGGCATCAAGCTGCAGGCGCGGCGCATCGTCATCTATCACCACGACGACAGCGAGCCGCTGCCCCAATGCGGACCCAATTGTTCGGGTCCACGCCAGGGCGACGAGATCGTCCTGCGGTGAGCGGCGCCGCGCGACCGCAAAGGAGCTATCGCTACTACGACTTCGTGATGGCGGCGTTCGTCACGGTGCTGCTGTGCGGGAACCTGATCGGCGCAGCAAAGGCCTGCGAGGTCACGGTCTTCGGCAGGCCCTTCCAGTTCACCGCCGGGGTGCTTTTCTTCCCGCTGAGCTACATCTTTGGCGACATCCTCACCGAGGTCTACGGCTACGCGCGCGCCCGGCGCGTCGTCTGGGCCGGGTTCGCGGCGTTGCTGTTCGCCGCGTTCATGGCGTTGGTCGCGGTGCGGTTCCCGCCGGCGCCCGAGTGGCGGGGCCAGGCCGCGATCGAAAGCGTCTTCGGCTCCACGTGGCGCATTGTGCTCGCGTCGCTGGTCGCCTACTTCTGCGGCGAGTTCTGCAACTCGTTCGTGCTTGCCAAGATGAAGCTCGCCACCGGCGGCCGCATGCTCTGGTCGCGCACGATCGGCTCGACCGTCATCGGCGAGGCGGTGGACTCGATCATCTTTTATCCACTCGCCTTCTATGGCACCTGGCCCGATGCGCTTGTGCTCAAAGTCATGGCCGGCAACTACACCTTGAAGGTACTCTGGGAAGTGGTGAACACGCCGGTCACGTACCGCGTGGTCAACTTCCTGAAGCGGACCGAACACGAAGACTTCTTCGACAAGGACACCGACTTCACGCCGTTTTCGCTGCGCACGTAGGAGGCACACGTCGCAATGGCCGCCGGCATCCGTACCTGGCACTGCGCATCCTGCGACCGCCGCGTGCCGCTCGAGCTGGACACCTGCCGCTGCGGCGCGGCGCGGCCCATGCCACCGGCGCCGGTGCGCCTGCAGCCCGTCGCTGCGCCGCGCGCACCGCGCAGCGGCGGAAGCGGCTGGCGCCTGCCCCAGGCGGGGCCCGTCCTGCGCAGCGCGCTGGCGCCGGAGTATCGGCGGCTGACGATCGGCGTGACGATCGGGACGCTGTTGCTGCTGGCCGCGCTCTACCGCGCCGTCACCGCGCCGCCGCCGCCGCCGATCGTACCGCTCCTCGGCAGTTCGGCAGAGGGCGAGCAGCAGGCGCCGCGCAAGCCGGCACAGCCAACGCCCACGCCGCGTTAGCTAGCGCGGCAGCCGGCTGGCGACGAACTTCATCAGCAGCTCGCGCTGCGCGTGCTGCATCCCGACGAACTCCATGCCGACCATGTAGACCGCCTGGCCTTCGGGGTCCTCGCGGCGCTGCGTGTCGCGCACCACGGCTGTCGCGTCGAACTCCTCGCCCATCAACATGAGCGTCACGGCGTACGTGGTGCCGGGCTGCGGCGCAAACCGCATCCACACGCCGAGTCCGCCGGCCGAGATTTCGTGGACGTCCGCCTCGAGCGAGAGCCGGGCCGACCACAGGCCGAGCGTCTCGACCCGCCGCGCTTCACGCGGCAGCGTCCATTCGGATTCGGCCGCTTCGTCCGACGTCAGAACTCCTCCTCGCTGCCCTTCATCGACTGCACGATGCGCTTCAACGTGTCGGCGATCTCATCGGGCACCGGCTCGAACGACAGCGCCGCGCGGTAACGGATGCGGCCCTCGCCATCCTGCTGGGTGGTCACTTTGTGCACGTAGCTTCTCACCACTCGCGCGCGCAGCAACATCGGCTTCGCCTTCTCCAGGCCGAGCTGGATGGTATACAAAGCGCCGGGCCGCAGCACTGCGGGCGACTCGATGAGGATGCCGCGCTCCGAGATGTTGAGGATCGGCGCAGCCTTGATTGCGTGAATGCTGCCGATCACGTCGCCAAGCGCAGGAACACGGGCGTTGCGGCGACGCTCCACCCTTCTCTCTGCCACTTGCCCGCTTTCTCCCCTGACATAGGATCGACTCTCGAGGCGCCCTGTCCGGGCGAGTGAAGAATAGGTGTGACGCCGTCTCGTGGTCAAGGACGCTCGAAGCAACTTGTGACTAAGCTTGTGTCATGGACGACGCGACGACCGGCCCGCAGAGCCTGCAGGAGCGCTACGCGCCGGAGAGCCGCTGCTTCGGGTGTGGTCCGCAGAACGATCAAGGCTTACACATCAGGAGCTTTGCGGAGGGTCAGGAATGTATCGCGGACTTCATTCCGGCAGTACAGCATGAAGCGTTTCCGGGCATGCTCAACGGCGGCATTATCGGCGCGCTTCTCGATTGTCACTCCAACTGGACTGCGGCCATCCACCTCATGAATGGCTCCGGGCGCGACACGCCGCCGTGCACCGTGACCGCCGAGTTCCACGTCAAGCTGCGCCGGCCCACGCCGACCGGCGGGCCAGTGCGGCTGCGCGCGCACGTTGTCGAGTCGTCGGCCGACCGCGCCACCGTCGAGGCCACACTCGAAGCGGACGGCGTCATCACCTCCACCTGCCGCGGTGTGTTCGTCGCCGTGAAGGAAGGTCATCCCGCATTCGGCAGGTGGTAGCCTCGGCGATCAATGGCCACCGATTCACCCGCATCGCCGCGTCCGCTGCTCGACTTCGGACGTGCCTTCCAGTTCTTCTTCGAGGATCGTGAGTGGGTGAAGAAGATCCTCATCGGCAGCGGGCTGGTCCTGCTCGGCATCGTGCTGGTGGGCAGCATCCTGCTGGCCGGCTACCTGTTGCGCCTCATTCGCAGGAGCGCCGCGGGTGACGCGCTGCCGCTGCCCGAGTTCGACGACTGGGGCGGCATGCTGGTTGACGGCCTGCGAATGGCCGCCGTCTACCTCGGGCACCTCCTGGCGGTGCTCGCGGCGCCGATGCTCATGTTCGCCGTCGCTTTCCTGATGACCGGCAGTTTCGCCGGCGACAACCGCGGCGCCGGCCCGGTCTTCGGCTTCATCATCGCATTCGCATACCTCGTGATGATGGTCCTGATGCTGCTGGTGTTTCTGTACGTGCCCGCTGCGCTCGCCCGCCTCGCGCAAACCGACAGCGTCGGCGCCGCCTTCGACGTGCGCGCGAACATCGCCTTCATCCGCCGCAACGTCGCGAACTACGGCATCACGCTCCTCCTCTATCTCGTGACGAGCTTCGTCGGCCAGTTCGGCGTGCTGCTGTGCTGTGTCGGCGTGCTGCCGGCGAGCTTCTGGGCGGCGTGCGTCGCTTCGTGGGGTGTCGGCCAGGTGTTGCGCCTCGACACGCAGCCGCAGCCGGTGCTGGCGAGGACCTCGTGACGGACGCCGTCACCGAAGGCATCCGCGTCTCGGTGCAGACGCTTTACGTCGCCGAGCGCAGCGACCCGAAGGCCGGCCACTACTTTTTCGCGTACCACATCACGATCACCAACGAGGGCACCGAACCGGCGCGGCTCCTGAGCCGCAAGTGGATCATCACCGATGGCGACGGCGAGGTTTCGACCGTGGAAGGGCCCGGCGTCATCGGCGAACAGCCGCGCCTCGAACCCGGAGCCGCGCACGACTACACGAGCTTCTGCCCGCTGCCGACGCCGGTGGGTTCGATGCACGGGACCTACACGATGGTGCGTGACGACGGCCGTTCGTTCGAGGCGGTGATCACGCCATTCACGCTCGCGGTCAAGACCGCCCTGAATTAGCTACGATTGAGGCCATGGACAACCGCGCCCGCCTGATCGCCGTCCTGGTCCTGAGCCTCGTTGGCGCCGCCATCTCCTGGACGCTGCTGCAGCAGCATCACGGCGAGGCCTGGGGCAGCGCCGCCATCTCGGCTGTCTGCGGCGCCGGCGAATCGGGATGCGATGTCGTCAACCGCAGCTCGTGGTCGTCGCTCGGCGGCGTGCCGGTGGCGGCCATCGGCATGGTCTTCTATCTCTCGCTCGCCGCCTTGTCGCTGCTCGCGTGGCTGTCGAGCCGCGCCACGGCCGCGGCAGCGGTGAAGTGGGCGCTGCTGCTGGTCGGCGCCGCGATCTTCGTCGACGGGCTGCTGCTCGCCGTGCAGGTGGTGTCCCTGAAGGCGTTCTGCAAGGCGTGCCTCGCGACCTACGCGGTCAACATCGTGATCTTCCTGGTGCTGCGCTTCATGGGCAAGGGCAAGAGCAAGGAAGAGGAAGCCATAGAAACAGCCACAAGCGACAGCAGGCTGTTCATAGGCGGCTGGGCCGCGGCAACCCTGCTCGCCGCGAGCTTCGCCTGGGCCACCGAAAGCCGGCTGCAGGACCGCCAGGCGCAGCGCGAGCGCGGCGTCCTCGGCGACAGCAGCGCGGCGTCTGCGAGCGCGGCCGCGCGCGAGCCCATCGGCAACGACGTGGACACCCTGCGCGCCGAGGTGGCGCGGCTGCGCGGCGCGCTCGACGATCCCGACAAGCGCCAGCGCTACGACACCGACAAGGCGGTAGGTGAATACCAGCGCGCGCCAGTGCAGAGCCTCGACCTGAGCGCAGCGCCCTTCGAAGGCCCGGCCGAAGCGCCGATCACCGTCGTCGCCTACTCCGATTTCCTGTGCCCGTTCTGCCAAAGCATCGCGAGCGCCTTCCAGCAATACATCGCAAGCGAAGGGCGGGGTCGGGTCAAGATCTACTACAAGCACTTCCCGCTCGACATGGAGTGCAACAAGTCGATGAAACAGACGGTGCACGGCGGTGCCTGCCGCCTCGCCCTCGGCGGCGTGTGCGCGAACGAGCAGGGCAAGTTCTGGCCATATCACAACCGCGTGTTCGCGAACGCCAGGCAGCTCAACAACCCGCAGGTCGCCGACGTGGTGCGCCTCGCCGGCCAGGCGGGGCTCGACACCGCAAAGATGCAGGCCTGCCTCGCCTCGCCCGCGGCGGCGCAGCGCTTGCAAGTGGACGTAGGCGAAGGCGAGCGCATCGGCGTCTCGGCGACGCCGACGCTGCTCATCAACGGCAAGAAGATGACTCGCGTCAACGACTTCCTCGAGATCGTCAACCGCGAGGCGAAGCGCCTCGGCCTTGGCGAACCTCCCCCGCCGATGCTCGCGCGGCCGACACCGGCAACCCATTGACCAGGGAACGCCTCAACATCGCGACGGGCACGCCGTGGGAGCCGGTCGTCGGCTACGCACGCGCGGTGCGGATTGGCGACCACGTCTGGGTCTCGGGATGTACGGCGACTGCGGCCGACGGCAGCATCGTCGGCATCGGCGACGTCTACGCCCAGGCGGTGCAGACCCTGCGCAACGTCGAATCGGCCCTCACCCGCTGCGGCGTCACGCTCAAGGACGTGGTCCGGACCCGCATGTTCGTGGTGGACATCAAGGAATGGGAAAAGGTCGGCCGCGCCCACGGCGAATTCTTCAAGGACATCCGCCCCGCGACGTCGATGCTGGAAGTTAAGGCCCTGATCTCACCGGAAATACTGGTCGAGATCGAAGCCGAAGCCTACGTCTGCTAGCATTTCCGTTCCCGCCCAGGCCGGCGTAGCTCAGTTGGTAGAGCAGCTGATTCGTAATCAGCAGGTCATCGGTTCAAGTCCGATCGCCGGCTCCATCCTTTGGTAACGGCTCAAAAGCATGTTTTCGGGTTTCACATTTCAGCCCGGAAGGTGGTACCGGCAACCTTCATCGTAGCCTGGTGCCCGCCGATCGAACCGTTGACCTGCCGCGGCGACTCCAAGTGATCCGGAACCCGCGCCGAGAAGTCTCTCTTCGTCGAGCAACGGCGGTTGTTGCGCATAATCAGCAGGAATGCATTTCGAGCTTCGGAAGCTCGACGATGCGTGGATGCATCAGTCGTCGTTCGAGACGGACTCGGTGGAATTGGGTCGGGAACACGCTGAGTTGCTCGCGCGGCGCATGGTAGCCGGGGGAATGTTGCACGCGGTCTCGCGGTCCAGGGTCGCCAACGTTCGCGCGTAAAGCGCCTCGACCTCTTCGGGGCTGTTGCCTATCGCCGTCAGTCCTAGCTTCCCAAACTGGGAAACCGCACCCATCAGATGGAATAGAACGCCGGTCTCCGAACCTTGATCGTAGTGAAGCCGGTTGACCGTGAGGATGTCGATGAGGTCTTCGGGCAGCACACCCCGGTAGGCCGGTGAGCAGAGATTGTCTGTAGACCGGTAGTACTTGGTGAGCCCGCGTGGGGTACGAAACAGGCCACTCCCTACGTCGAGTTGTCCCGCGGTGAGGAAGCGTAGGGCGAGGAACGGGTGGGTGGTTCCTCCCATCCGCAGATTGATTTCGATCGCGTTGATGTCCCAATCGCTTCTTCGTTCCGCCCGCCGAACCACGAAGTCGACGCCAAATCGGCTCACGACACCCTTGGAGGCGAGTACGGCTCCGACGCGTGCGCCCGCCTCCTGGATAGCGAGCCTGTAGTCGTCGGCCGCGGGGAAACGACATCCAAGGTACGTCTGCCCCATCGGTCCACCCAGAATCTGGTCGTGCGTGGCTACGAGGATCACGGCGCCCCTCGGGTTCACGCGGAGTTGCGCGCTCGGTGAGCGTTTGTCGTGTCCCTCCAGAAACTCCTCCACGATTCCACCCATCCGCTGGAGCTTCGAAAAGTAACTGACGCGGGTTTCGGCCGGAACCGCGAACGTCAGGTGCCTCATGGCGCGTTCGATCGCGGGGCGGGCGCGCGAACTCGTTGGATACGTGTAAAGAGCATTGCCCTCACCCGAGAAACTCTCGTCAAGCTTGACGACCGCCCGCCGAATGCCCGGGCGGATCCGCGCCAGCTCAGCCAGGGCGCGAACCGTCTCCGATTCGCTGTGGATATCCTCGATTCCATCCGGGCAGGCAACCCCCGCCTCTCGAAAGATCCGCCGGCTTCCGGATTTCGTACCGTGCTTCAGGAGCTGTGGATCCACGCCGTTCAGCGGAATGTCCAGGAGCACCGACAGCTTTCGTTCGAGCGGTGTGGCGTTGAAGACCGAGAGGTACGCACGCGACACGTCCGGAATCCCGACGCGGATCCGCTGGAGAAGCCTCGGCCGCTCCAGGATCTTCTCGGTCAAGGGGCGAGGCGAAGAGTCATGAGCGCAGAGCAGCGTCAGGCGAGCGCGCGCATGGCTTGCTGGGATTCCCGCAAGCAGCTGGAAGTAGTACTCGAGAACGAGCGGATGGATCGGTTGTGAGGTGACATACACGACTCGAGCCCGAGGGTTGCGCAAGCGGATCAGCAGGAAGAGAAGCCGTTCCTCGTAAAACGTCACACCGGCGATCTTCTGGAGTTCCACCTGATCCAGCGTCTGCGACGGGACTACGACCGACGTGTAGTCTTCGTCGTCACCGGGAAAGATCGCGCTCCACAGGCTCGCCAGCCGCGGCTTGAGCGCTTCGAACGCCGCGATCTCAGCCTCCGGCTCCAGGTCCCAGGGAAAGGGCGGCTTCGGGATCATGAGGTTCCTTCAACCAAACCCCGTGCCACTCTGGCGCGCACTCGACGACCGCAGATACTCACGACATCGCGCGGCTTTAGCGCAATGTTTGCGGACCGGCTTCGTGCGGCGCGAACTTCTTGCGCAAAGGGTCGGCTCGCTATCCTACCCCTGCCACGTTCCCCTGAGGCGTTACGACGCGCCGCGGTCGTCGAATCCTAGAGTTGGCACGAAGGTTGTTTGCCAATGGGTTCTAGGAGTGTCCTGTGACGATAACCCTCGAGACGCGCTACCTGGGCTTCACGCTTCCCCATCCATTCATGCCCGGGGCCTCGCCTCTGGTGGATGACCTCGACATGGTGAAGCGGCTGGAGGACGCCGGCGCGGCGGCGATCGTCATGCACTCGCTGTTCGAGGAGCAGATCGAGCGAGAGGCCGTTCGGGGCTTTCTTCGAAACGGAATGCAGGGCGAATCCGTGGCCGACGCGCTGTCCTACGCTCCCAACCCTGATCGGTTCGCCCTGAGCCCCGAGGACTACCTCGAGCACATCACGAAGATCAAGAAGATCGTCCGCGTCCCCCTCATCGCCTCGCTCAACGGCACGACCCTTGGCGGCTGGCTGAAGTACGCGAAGGAGATCGAACAAGCGGGAGCCGACGCCCTGGAGCTGAACGTGTATACCGTCACGAGCGACCCCGACGTGAGCAGCCAGGAGGTTGAGGATCGACAGGTCGACATGCTGAGGGCTGTTAAGACCGACGTCCGGATCCCGGTCGCCGTCAAACTCTCACCGTACTATGCTGGATTCCCTCATTTCGCGCGAAGACTGGATCAGGCCGGTGCCGACGGCATCGTCCTCTTCAACCGCTTCTATCAGCCCGATATCGATCCCGAACATCTGGATGTCTCCCACCATCTGACGCTTTCGAGTTCCGTCGAGCTGCCGCTGCGCCTGCGATGGCTGGCCATGCTCTCGGGGCGTGTGCGCGCGTCGTTGGCCGTGACGGGAGGGGTGCAAGGCGCGCGCGACGCGGTGAAGGCCGTCATGGCGGGGGCCCACGCCGTGCAAATGGTTTCAGCCCTCTTGCGCAGCGGTCCCGAGTACCTCGTCCGTGTTCGAGAGGAAACCGCTGCCTGGCTCGCCGACCACGGCTACCAGTCCTTGGGTCAGCTCCGCGGAAAGATGGATTTCACGTCTTGTTCAAATCCCTCCGCATACGAACGCGCCAACTACATGCTGCTCCTGCAGTCGCGGCGGCCCCGGGCGTAGCAGCGAAGCTATTACGCGCTGGCCGGTAGTCGCGTGGCCGGCCCGATCCGCACGCGGCCATCGACCACGATCGCACCCTGGCCGGGGGGCGAAGTAGTGCAGGTCCTCCCCGGCCAGGTCCTTGCTGCCCAGAAAGCGCTGTCGCACCGACTCTGGGCCAGGCGCCCGAAATGTTCGCTGAGCCGCTGCTGGTCATCGGGGCGCATCGCCCTGAGATGAAGCGACGTCCCATCCCGCAGCAGGGCATCCGCCGCGTAGGCTCGGGCGGCGTCGCGCGTCGATTGCCTCATCGACCCTAGGTCGGTTCGCGCAACCGTTGCGGCACCGCGCGCGCGCTCGCGCAAACCGTGCGCCGAAGCGGCACGCCGTAACCTGTAACTCGTGTGCGTGCGTCGCCCAACTCGATGCTGGCGTGGCATGAAGATTGTTCCCCACAGGAGGCAGGAGGAGCAACCATGAGAACCGCGAGTTGGGTTGTGATCGCATTCTTTGCCAGTGTGGCCGGAATTGCGCCGGCGCTGCTGGCCCAGCACCCAGGATCGGTCACTGCTGTGGGAACCGTTGGCAGCGACACGTCGGGACCCGCGCTCTACAAGTCGTACTGCTCGAGCTGCCATGGCCTGGCCGGGAAGGGAGACGGCCCGCTGGCAGAGCATCTGCGGTATCGCCCGGCCGACCTCACGCTCATCGCCAAGCGAAATCGCGGGACGTTCGACACGGACAGGGTCTATCGTACGATCGACGGGCGCGACCCCGTGAAAGGCCACGGCGGCACTGACATGCCTGTTTGGGGCGACGCTTTCAAGCGCTCGGGCGACGGCTACGACGAGGAGACCGTGAAGCGCCGCATCCAATCCCTGGTGGATTTTCTGAGCACCCTGCAAGTCCAGTGAGGAGGCAGCCAACATGGCAAGGTTACGGATCGAAAACATTCTTTGCCCCACCGACTTCTCGATGTTCTCAGCCCGTGCCGTCCGCCATGCTGGCGCTCTGGCGCAGCGGTTTGGTGCGCGGCTCACGGTGCTGCACGTCTGGGCTCCTTACGCGACGAGTCCGCTCCACGCCCCGGCCACGATCGCGTCGAACTGGGAACTTCGCACCCGGATCGACGATGAAATGCGCGCCTTCGTGGAGTCTGCCGTCCACGACAGCGCGACCGTGAAGACGGTGGTGCGCGAGGGCGAGCCGTGGCGGGAGATCCAGGCGATGGCGGAGCAGCTGCCGGCGGACCTGCTTGTCATGGGCACGCACGGCCGGGGAGGGTTCGAGCACCTGCTGCTCGGCTCGGTAACCGAGAAGATCTTGCGCCGCGCCCCCTGCCCGGTTCTTTCCGTCTGCCACGAAGAGGGCCGGACGTGGGAGGCGCCGGGTTTGATTCGCCGGATCCTGTGCGCGACGGACCTCTCCGCGTCGTCGAATCCCGCGATGAAGTTCGCCCTCGCGCTGGCGCAAGAGCACAAAGCGACGCTGATTCTCGTCCATGTGGTCGAGGCCCTTGCGCCAGGGGCGACCCGGACACCTGGTAATGCCCGAGACCGAAGCGCTGCGCCAGCGGATCGAGTCGCTGGCACGGAATCGGTTGAGTCGGACGACCCTGTTAAATCCGCGGACCGGCTGCAAGATCGTGAGACGAGTAGTAGGTGGCCGCGCGCATCGCGAAATCCTCCGGCTCGCTGTCGAGGAGTCCGCCGACATGATCGTGATGGGAGCGCGCCCTCACGCCACGCTGGCGCACGCGGTGTTCGGTTCCACGTCGCAGCATGTCGTCCGGGAAGCGACGTGCCCCGTTCTGACGGTGCGCCCACTTTTTGGGGCCGCAGGAGGGCGGCAACCGAGATCTGTAACGAAACGCGTCAGGGCACATGGATAGCTTCGCGTTGAAGCGCGCCGCCAGCGGGGGAACCCGTCTGTCTTCCCCGTACCGAGGTGCGGCACTGCTGCGCATGCCCCTCTACAACAAGGGCTCGGCCTTCAGCGAGCAGGAACGTGCCGACCTCGGCCTGGAAGGGCTGCTTCCCTCGCACATCGCCACCATGGACGACCAGCGCCGCCGCGTCCACGCGAACCTCGCACGGAAGAAGGATGCGCTCGAGAAGTACATCGGACTGGCGTCGCTGCAAGACCGAAACGAGTGCCTGTTCTACCGGGTGCTGTTGGATTACATCGAGGAGCTCTTGCCCATCGTCTACACTCCGACGGTCGGGCTCGCCTGCCAGGAGTACAGCCACATTTTTCGGCGCGCACGCGGGCTTTGGATCACCCCCGAGCAGCGAGGCAGGATTTACGAGGTGTTGGGTAACGCCCCGTTTGCCGACGTACGCCTGATCGTCGTGACGGACAACGAGCGAATCCTAGGGCTCGGGGACCAGGGTGCCGGCGGCATGGGCATCCCCATCGGCAAACTGGCTCTCTACACTGCTGCGGCGGGGATCCCACCCTGGCAGACTCTGCCGATCAGCCTCGACGTGGGGACGGATAACGAGGAGCTTCTCGCGGACGATCTCTACTTGGGGTGGCGCGACCGTCGGCTGAGATCGCCCGAGTACGACTCGCTGGTCGACGAGTTCGTTCATGCCGTCAAGCGGCGCTTCCCGCGGGCGCTGCTCCAGTGGGAAGACTTCAAGAAGGGGAATGCGTTTCGGCTGCTGGACCGGTATCGCGGATTCCTTCCATCGTTCAACGACGACATCGAGGGCACGGCGGCAGTGGCCGTGGCTGGCATGACGGCGGGTGCTCGGCATACGGGAATACGGCTGACCGACCACAAAACAGTGATCCTCGGCGCCGGTGCCGCCGGGATCGGCATCGCCCGCCTCATTCGCACCACGTTGCGCCAGGCTGGTCTTCGCGGAGAAAGCGTAACGAATGCGATCGCGTGCATCGACTCGCGCGGCCTCCTCGTGGACGATCGGCCCATCGCCGACGAGCACAAGCGCGACTTCGCGTGGCCTTCGGCCCTGGCGGAGGCGCGCGGGCTCGGACGAGGGAGCGCCCGCGATCTGCCAGCGGTCGTCACCGCGCTCCGGCCCCCGGTCCTCATCAACTTCCGGTAAGCCAAGTGCTTTTACCGAGGACGTCGTGCGCGAGATGGCACGTCACGTCGAACGTCCCCTCGTGTTCCCTTTGTCCAATCCAACCAGCAAGAGCGAGGCGAACCCGGCCGATGTCATGGCGTGGACGGAAGGCAGGGCTCTCGTAGCCACCGGCAGCCCTTTCGAACCGGTCTGCTGGAAGGGTCGCACGCTGACCATTGGTCAGGCCAACAACGTCTTCGTGTTCCCGGGACTCGGGCTGGGCGCTTTGGTGTCCCAGGCCCGTGAGATCACCGAGCCGATGTTCGTCGCGGCGGCTGGCCGGTTGGCCCTTGAAGTGGGTGCGGACGACCTGGCGTCGGGCAGTCTGTTCCCCCCGGTTCGAAACCTTCGCCGCGTCGCGCGAGGGATTGCGGTGGTCGTGGCGCGCGAAGCTCGTGACTCCGGCGTGGGACGGTCGTTGTCCGACGAAGAGATTGAAGGCGCGCTGGATGAAGCGATGTGGGAGCCGTCATATGCCATCATCGGCGCGACGTCATGAAATGACGCTATCGTGGCCCCTGCTGTGGTTCGCTGTCGCGGTGATCATTGCGATGACTGTCCTTGTTTCCGTCAACAGCATGCGAGTCCGTCGCAGCGTCAACCGCGAGGTCAGGTCGATGTGGGCACACGCGACCGAAGCACTCCCCATCGATCGGACGCGGCTATCGGCACTTCCAGCACCCGCGCGTGTCTACCTCGAGAAGGCCCTTGGCCATCGCGCGACCGCCATCCGAACGGTCCGCTTTCGCCACGGCGGACGTTCCGCACGAGCCTCGAGGGTGCCTGGCAACCCATCCGCGGGGAACAGTACGAATCCTCTGATCCACCGGGATTCATCTGGTGGGGCCGACTGCGCAGCGCACCCGCCGTGTGGGTGGATGCTCGTGACTGGTCCGTTGCCGGAGCCGGCCGAATGTTCGTTTCGCTCGAATCGACGTTCACGCTGTTCGATCGATCTGGCACCGAGATCGACCAGGGAGCGCTCCTCCGCCTCCTTTCGGACATGGTGCTGTTCCCGAGCGCATTCCTCGACGGCCGTTATGTGACCTGGGATGGCATTGACGACACGCACGCGCGAGCGACGTTACGCGTCGGCACACAGGCCGTGGAAGGAGTCTTCGAGTTCGGTGCAAACGGCCTGCCGTTGTCCTTTTAGCTGATCGCTACTACGACACCGGTAAGGGGCGCGCCGAATTGCAGCCGTGGTCGGGCGAGTACCGCGACTACCGCGAAGTTGATGGCATCCTCGTGCCTCACCGCTTCATCGGGTACTGGCATGTGGTGACAGGGCGGATCCCATACGTCGATTTCCAGCTGGAACCACCACAGTTCGATGCCGCGGCACCGTTCTGAGCTGCCCCGACGGCGCCGTGGCTACCAGAAGACGACGGCGACAGCGGCAGCCAGCGCGAGCGCCAGCAGACTCGCTCCGGCCTCGAGTGCGAACGCCCCGCGGCCCATGCCGAGGACCGCCGCCAGCTTGAACAGCGTGTTCGCGAGGGCGCCACGGCCAACGCCTTACCGGCGACATCTGCTGCGGTCGAACTGCCCAGCTGAGCGACGAGAATGAGCGCGCTTGAGAGTGAGCGCCGGCCAGGGGCGGAAGCCCCGAGGCGCGCACAGAATGGTCCCCCAGGCGAGGAATGTGTGACCACCTGGAAGGCCAGCGCCATCTGGATGGCGACCAGCAGGCCGAGGGGGTTGCGTGGCTGGGGTGCGGCCGCAGCCGATTCCTTCGCGCGACGAAACCCAACGGCCGCGATGACGAGGCCAACCGCGAGTGGAGCTGCCATGTGAACCGCCATGGTTGTGCCCAATCGCGGATCGAGTGCAGTCGCAAGGAGCCCGACGCGCGCAAACGTGACCGTGCAGGCGGCTGTGACCCCCACAGCCAAGGCTCCCCCCAGCCCGGGTTCGGCGCGGCTTTCGCGGGCGAAACTCATTGTCACGGCAGTGGACGACACGAGGCCGCCCAGGAGACCCGCAAGACCATAGCCCTGCTGCGGACCGACGGCGCGCAGCGCGAGAAAACCCGCGAAGCTCAGACCGGAGAAAACCAGCACCAAACCCCACAGCCGCGCGAACGAAGACCCGGTGCGGCTCAAGGGCTCAGGCAGAAGGGTAGGACCACAGCAGCGAGCATCGCGAATGCCGCGACGGAGATGGCGGGGTACGAGGGACTGAAGACGAAGCACGGTTTCTCGAGAGAGACCAGCGCGACAGCAGCGCCGCCGCCTGGCCAGAACCAGGGTCCAGAGCCGGCCAGAACGCCGGCACCTAGCACGACGATGGCCGAGACCTCGGTGGTGCCGTCCGGGTCGCCGCCGCGAGAGGCGACCAGGTAGGCGGCCACCACCAACGAGCCGGCCGCCACCAGGAGCACGCCGGCGGCCATGCCCCTTGCCACTGCGACTTGCAGGTCGCATCCGCGTGTCAAGCGAGCAGAAGGAAGGTCCGGACCCCGGCGAATTTTGGGGCTCGTCGACGGGCGGACGCGGACCACTCGCGCTCGATCCCGACGGCGAGGCCACCGAACGCAGCGACGGCAAGGCGCAGCGCGGACGGCTCGAGCGTTGCGCTCACGAGGGCCTTAAGAACTTTGGTGTGACGAAGGTCGCGAACAGCCTCCCAGCCGAAGATGCCCACTGCCACCGCAAGCAGGGGCTGCCCGAGAAACATGAACGCGACCAGCGTGTAAGGCGTCTCCCCCACGAGGAGAGGAGACAGATGAGGAGACGGCACCGAGGCGAGAAGGCCACCGCGTCGTCCAGAGCCGTGCGCCACACGGGTCATTGACCGGCCGCCGCAGTTCGATGGGCGGGCCCGTGACATCCCAGGCACGGCGTCTCACCCGAAATCAGCCTGGCCAAGTCCTCCGGCGGATGGCCATCGCTCTTCACGAACTTCTGAGACTCGCCGTGGCAGTGAAGGCAACGGCTGTTGGGATAGGGGTGGGCGATCTTGAGGGGCAGCGAATAGGAGCCTGTCGTGTAGCGGACGACGTGGCCGAGACCCTCCCTCTTTGCTGTGAGGGTCCCGAACATCCCGTAGTCCGTGTGACAGGTGTAGCAGTGGTCCTCCTGGATATAGCGATTCTTGAAATGGACCGCGGCCAGAGTATCACTGTCGGGATTCGAGAGATCGGACAGGTAGGGCTGCATCACGTGACACGAGCCGCACGCGGCGGGCGTCTTCGACGCATCGATGCCGTGGGAGTAGTCGAAGAAGACGATCGGAAGCGGCAAGATCGCCAGGGCGATGAACAGAAGCTCCTTCAATCTCGAGCTCAGCCCGTCGCGGGCCAGCATCTTCCAGGCGACGACCAACAAAACCAGAGCGAGAACAATGAAGCCGATTCCGAGTCCCCGCGACCAGTCTTCCGTCGTTCCAATCCAGCCGTGAGGGCGGGGAGCTACCGTACTGGCGAGGAGCGCAATTCTCATGGGGCCAGTTACTTGGCCTTGAGGCTCTCCATGTAGGAGACGATGGCTTCTAGATCCTCGGCCGACAGCTTCGGATATGCCTTCATGGGAGGCTTGCGTGTGGCCTTTGACTTCGCGGTCATCTCTTGCGGCTTAACGATCGACTCCTTGATTTCATCGCGCGAAAGCTTGGAGCCGACGCCGTCGAGCGATCCTTTGGCGTTCCCCTCTCCCGCGACAGAATGGCACAGCTTGCACTTCTGCTCGCTGTAGACCTGCTTCCCGTGGTCAATCTTTTGGGCTTCCTGGCCGAAACCCGGCGACACGCCACCTGCCACCAGCGCCATAGCCACGAAACCCACGGTCAATCGCTGCATGACTCGCCTCCCTTGATTCTGCTGTTGCCTACCAGCGATAAGTGAAGCGCAGGTAAGCCGCCTTGGCATTGTAGTCGGCGTCGTTTGCGGCCAGGAAGAACGAGCCGGGCACGTAGTTGAGCAGACCGTCGGTGTTTGAGTCGTCGATCTCGTAGTCCTCGACGAATCCGCCCAGCGCACACGACCACGATTTGGCGAATGCGAACCTCAGCTCGCCGCCGAGCCGAGTCGATCGCGTGTCGTCGTAGAGCGGAATGTCCAACACCCCGCCGACGTTGGCGCGGGCGGAGGCCGGCGCGCCACCCGGAGGCGCGAACAGATCGTTGTTGCCGTTCACCTTCTGATGGTGCCCGCTCACGTCGAGAAACCACTTGTCCTTGACCAGGGTAATGAGGGCGCCGGCGCCAATAGTGCTGACCTTGTCCTCCACGTCCGAGGTCCAGTCGTCGAGGGGATTGTCGGACACCGTGGCTCCGCTTTGCCGTCCGCGCTGCGCGTTGGTGAGTTTTTTGCGGCTGTAAAACGCAAAGACCGTGAACCGCTCGTTGGGCGTGTAGTCGGCTTCGGCGGAGAAGGTGTCGTAAGTCGCGTTGGTCAGACCGTACCGGCTCTCTTCGTAGTCCTCATCTGTACGCAGGTAGGACAGGGCGAAGCTCGAGTTCCCTGTGGGCGTGAGCTGCAGGCTGCCACCAAAACGCGTCACGTCCCTCTTGGCCTGGTCGTAGCGCAGGTTGCACACCGGCCCGCCAGCGCCGCACAGGCTTGCGAAAACAGCGGCAAAGGCGGGATTTTCGGATGGCGGTGGGACAGCCAAGAGGTTCGCGGGCGCGCCGGGCTCCTGGAACGACGCCTCCTCGGATGCCTCGATCTCGAGGTGCTCGTAGTCGCGCTTGGCCTTCTCGAAGTTCGCGCGGAGGGATGACCCATCCGGTCGCACGAACGTCGGCAGCCAGCACGAGCCCGTTTTCACTCGTGTCCTCGGTTTCGCGGAACGTCCGCTTCATCCCCCGGTGCTTGAACCCGCCTTCGACCGTGACACGTCCCAGGTCATAGCTCGCTGTGGCGTCGAAACCCAGCGTTTCGAAGCCATAGGGCACGCCGATGCGGGGGATGTCCTCCCACACGGCGTCGAAGCGGACGTAGCCCGGGAACGCGATCCGCGCGGTCTCATTCGTCTGGTTGTACTTGCGCACGCGCGCCACCAGGGTGAGGTTGGCTGCTGGTCGCGAGGTGGCGTTCAGGTTGAGCGAGGTCACGTTGATCTGTCCGTCGAGCTGGCGGGCGGGCAGCGCCCCGGCGTCGGTCGCTGGAACGTGGCCCCTGTCCCCGTCTCGCCAACGACCGACGTGTTCGTGGTGTACGGGATGAAGGGCGTGCTGTCCTGGGTCCAGCGGCCCAGCGACGCGTTGGCGCTGATCCTGGTTCGCCGGGAAGGATCAGTGTGCCGCCGATGATCCGTTGAAGGCCTGGTTGTCGGGCGGAAGCGCCATGAGGCCGCGGACCGGACCGCCGACCGACGCCGTGCCGGGCGCCTGGTAGGCGTTTGGGTCCGTGGAGTCCGTGGCGCGGAAGGGATTGTCCCAGGCGAGGGTTTCGACCGGCTCTCGAACCAGTTGTAATGCAGCCCTGCGTGGAGTACGCCCCAATCGTCGCCGTATTCGACGTCGGCGCCGACGTCCTGCGTGAGGTAGTGAAGCGGTTCCGGCAGCTCCACCACGTTGCCGAACCCGAACGACGTGCCCGATGCCGCCCGGTCCCCGGCCC
The DNA here is from genome assembly GCA_963720545.1 of uncultured Acidobacteriota bacterium. Lineage (GTDB taxonomy): Bacteria > Acidobacteriota > Vicinamibacteria > Fen-336 > Fen-336 > MFD01916-c6. Next base: position 1,173,002 of record OY970399.1, read on the forward strand.
GTCGCTCCCGGAAATAGGTGACCCTGACGGCGACGGGACCTTCCGGCGTCACGTTGAACACCAAGTGGCCGCGTTCACGCTGCAAGCTCAGGTCCACACTGTTGGCGGCTGTGAGCGACGGACTTACCAAACCGTTGAGAAAATCGTAGTTGATCTGCGAACGAGGAACGGTGCCTTCCAGGGTCGTCTGGAAATTGCTCTGGAGCGTGTCGCTGACCTCCCACACACCCTCGCGCGTATTCGACAGGAGCGTGTGGCCGTTATTGCCGAAGTTGTGTGGGATCTGGTTGTATTGGCCGTCAACCGAAAACGCCCCCTTGCTCAGGCTCAGCCAGAACCGCTGGTCGCGCTGCTGCACGTTTCGGCCGGCGAGGTCCCACTGGAATCCGTCGTTCGCGCCATGGAACCTGAACGAGGCGGCCGTCAGGCCGTTGGGCAGATCGCGATACTCCTCGAACTTGGACGACGGGGTATCGCTGTCGGTCTGGCCCACGCCCAACGTCACCTCGCCCGTCTCGAAGTCGGGCACGGCGGGTGGGGTCTGGCCCGAGGCGGTGCCGGCGATCAGGAACAAGCTGAACGCGACGGAACGAGTCATGGGTCTACCTCCCGAGGTACGGCCCGGAGGGCGCATTACCCCCATGGACGTTCTGGTGGCAGTTCTTGCAGGCGTGCTCCACCGCACGGTTGCTCACCGTCGGGATCCCCGTGCCACCCACGAGTCTCCCCGCCTGGGTGTTGCTCCCGTCGTACAGCGTTCCTGGGTGGCGCGTGTTCAAGTGGCAGCGCTGACAAAGAAACGGCTGCTTGGCCACGAGCATCTTGTCGTGGTTGGAGCCGTGGGGGTCGTGGCACAGGGCGCAGTTCTCCCGCACTGGTGCGTGCTCCCACAGGAACGGACCTCGCTTCTCCGTGTGGCATGTCAGGCATCCCTCGGTGATCCACTCTGCCTTGACCATCTTGGGCTTCGAGCCGTCGTGAGGGTCGTGGCAGTCGCTACAACCCATCTTTCCCTCCCGTACCGGGTGATGCGAGGCTCGCAAGCTCTTGGCCCGGATCTGCTGATGGCACGTATAGCACGTGTCGACCTCGCGCGCGCTTTTGAGCTGGCTGCGAAGCGACTTGAAGGCATGAACCGAATGGCAGGATGTGCAACCGACACCACGCCGGTCGTGGACACCCCCGGCCCAGTTCCGTTGATGTCCTTTCTCGTGGCATGACAAGCACGTTTCCACCACCTTGGCCGGCTTCATTTCTGCCAGGGATGTTATTGGCCCGGGCTCGCCGTTTTCGAGGACGGACTTGAGGTGCGCGGTCGCGTCGGCGTGGCAAGACCCGCAACTCCCCTCGAGAGCGGCGTGAGGCGTTCCCTGGGACCCATGCACGGCCTGCTCGTGGCACGTCGCGCATTCCTGAGCGTCGATCGTGGACGCGGCCGGGGCCTGCTTCGTGTCCGTGGCTTGAGCCTGCGCGGCTATGGACGAGCCTTCGACCAAGGCCGACAACAATGCGCCGCCAGCCAGGAAACCCAATGCCAATCCTGCTCGCAGTCCCATCATGAGCGCACCGCGGCCGCCTTTCGAATACGATCCCGTTGATGCTCGAAGGCTATTGGTGCACTTTACCCGGAATCAATGGATCGTTTGCATCATGCGGGCCACGGCTGACCCGGTCTTCGCTGACGGCGGTCAGAATGCGCCCGGAGTGTCCACCGCTCTCCGCGTCGGCCATGTCGGAGAGGTCAGCCCCACTGCTCTCCAGCCGTCGCTGACCCGTCGGTTTTGGTGTGCCTCAGTGCTCCGCTCGGGACGCTTGCACGGGCTTCACACGGCGCCTGGTGCTGACAACTTGACATGCGAAGCCTGATCAATTGGTCGCCCTCGGCAACAACCAGCACCTGTACCGTTCCAATGCGCATACCGGGTAGCCCTGCTCCAGGAACCGTGCCAGCGGCCAACGCGGGTGTTGTCATGTGCCAGCAACGCGTTCCAAGCCGTTGGCCCGCCTGCACGCGCAAAGAACGACGGCTCTGGCGCCGGTGCGCGCAGTTCCTGCGCGAAAGTCAGGGATGCTCGCGGTCGCCGGACCTGGGCTCCTCTGGTCGGATCAACCTCGTCCGAAAGCAAGCGAGACCGCTTCCAGCTTCGAATGCACACCCAGCTTTTCGAGAATGTTATGGACGTGGTTACGCACCGTCGCAAGGCTGACGCCAAGCTTGCGCGCAACCTCCTTGTTCGGCATGCCTCGGCGCAATCGACAGGAGGATCTCGCGCTCGCGGCTTGTCAACGGTGGCTCCGTGGGCGATGGGGGCTCCCACGGGGTCGGGTGCGTCTCGAACCCGGCCGCGATGCGTTTCGAGCCCAGCTGTTCGAGGGCGCGGGCTAGCTTCCGACTTGGTCGATGGGCTGAAGGATATGCACGAGAGCATACAGATCGGCACGCACGCCCGGTACCTGAACGATCGTCACGTCGACCGACCGCCGTGCTTTCCCGCCAGCGCAAACGGTCAACTCGAAAGGCGCCAACGGCTCGCCGCACGCAGCCCCGCTTTCACGGGGCAATTCTCATAACAAAACCGGTTGCCGAACACGTCACGTCCGACCAAGGCGTCGTAGCAGCGCGTACCGAGCACCTCCTCTGCTCTACGTCCGAGGACATCGGCCGCCCCGCTATTGCAGAACACGACGCGGTCACGCGAATCCGTCGCAATGGCCGGCGGGTACCCCGATGCCAGCAAGTCCAAGAGTTCGGCTTCGCGCTCGTCGTCCACGCTCACCTCCGTCCGTCCGAGGAGCAAGCGCCGTGCCAGACGTGCCGTGTGTGCTGTCTACTTCGAGGAATGCGGTGAAATGGTGGGTGCTACGTCCAGTGCGGTGCTAAAAGAATGCATCCTCCTCGAAGCGAGCCAACGCAGTTGCTTGAGCGCGAACAAAGGCCGTAACCTCGGTCCGCAACCGAACTCGCCCGGCAAGTGCCAGGAATTCCTCACCGTCGCGACGCGTGAGGTTGGCCACCGAACCAACATCGCTCCTGCCACAATTCGCGGGCGGAGCCCGGCGGCGGCCAGCCGGACGAGGAGTCAGCTTCACGATCGCGGCGATTCTATCCGCACGCGAACGCATGCGAGCGCCGTGAGGAGATGGTGACCCAGTCACGGTCTGATACGCTCTCCCCCGATCCAAGGGGGAACCATGGGCGACGACACACGCAGGCGTGTCCTGAAGTCCATTCTTGCCGCGCCGGCACTCTTCGGTCTGGCACGCGCGCTCCGCGCAGGCGCTCAGGACGACTCGTTGATCGCTTCCGCTGCCGAGGCGCGGGATGTGTTCGACTTCGAGCGGCTCGCGCGCACTAAGGTGCCGACCGCCCACTGGGGTTATCTCGCGACCGGCGTGGACGGCGATGCGACGCTCCACGCCAACGACGCGGGCTTCGCGAACTACAGCCTGCGCGTGCGGCGGATGGTGGACACATCCCGGATCGACACGTCCATCAGCCTCTTCGGCACGACCTGGCAGTCGCCGATCTTCCTCGATCCGGTCGGCAGCCAGCGCGCGTTCCACCCGGACGGTGAAATCGCGAGCGCGAAAGCGGCCCGCGCGCAGAAACGCCTGCAGATCGTCTCGACGGTTGCATCGAACAGCGTCGAAGACGTTAGCGCCGCGCGCGGCGAGCCGGTTTGGTATCAGCTCTACCCCACCGACCAGTGGCCCGTGACCCAGGCACTCGTGCGTCGTGCCGAGGCAACCGGCTGCCCCGTGTTGGTGTTGACGGTTGACCTGCAGGGCGGCTCGAACCGTGTCACGCTCGCGCGCGCAGTTGCACACGATTCGCGCAACTGTAGCGCTTGCCACGCGGCCAGCACGCGGCTCGCCGTCGAAATCTCACGCAAGCCGATGTTCCGGGAGCTCGACGTCACGGCAGTTGAGGACCTGACGCCGCCCGACATGAACTGGGACTACCTCAAGCGCCTGCGCGACATCTGGCCGCGCAAGCTCGTCGTCAAAGGCCTCGTCACGCGCGAGGACGCGCTGCTCGCGGTCGAGCACGGCGTCGACGGCATCATCGTCTCGAACCACGGAGGGCGTGCCGAGGACAGCGGCCGAGCTTCGATCGACAGCCTCGCTGAAGTCGCGCCGGCAGTTGCCGGCCGTGTGCCGGTGCTTGTGGACGGTGGGGTGCGTCGCGGCGCCGACGTTTTCAAGGCGTTGGCGCTCGGCGCCACTGCGGTCGGCATCGGCCGGCCCTACATCTGGGGACTCGCGTCGCTTCGGGCAGGAAGGCGTCGAGCGCGTGCTCGAGATGCTGCACTCGGAGCTCGCCGGCACCATGCGGCAGGCGGGAACACGCAGCGTGGCCGAGATCGACGCGTCACGCATTGTCGACCGACGGCGGGCATGAGGCGCCGCGAACTCCTGGCAAGCCTGGCTGGCGTCGCGGCATATGCCGGTCGCCACGGTATCGCAAGGCACGAGATCGCTGCACTACTCGAGCCTGGCGGACGTCGCCAGGCTGATTGCGGCGCGAGAAATCCAGTCGTTCGATCTGACGCAACAACTGCTCGACCGGATCGCCTCCGTGGACCGGCGCCTGCAGAGTTACGTCACGGTCATGGCCGACCAGGCGATGGCGAGCGCTCGGCGCGCGGACGCTGAGATCCGCGCCGGCCGGTACCGAGGGCCTCTGCATGGGATGCCCATCGCGGTGAAAGACCTTTGCTATACGCGCGGCGTTCGCACCATGGCGGGCACCAAGGTCCTGACGGACTTCGTACCCGATTTCGACGCGACCGTCGTCGCCCGACTCGAAGGTGCGGGTGCGGTCATCCTCGGCAAGCTCGTGCTGTGCGAAGGTGCCTTCGGTCCGTACTTTCCCGGTCTGCAGGTGCCGGTGAACCCGTGGGACAGCACACGGTGGAGCGGAGTGTCGTCGAGCGGCTCCGGCGTGGCGACGGCAGCCGGCTTGTGCTTTGCGTCGGTTGGTACGGACACCGGGGGCTCGATCAGATACCCATCGGCCGCGAATGGCTGCGTCGGGCTCAAGCCGACGTATGGCCGGGTGAGCCGCTACGGCGTATTCGCCCTGGCCGCATCCATGGATCACGTCGGACCGATGGCTCGCACCGTGGAAGACGCCGCAATCATGTTCGAAGCGATGGCCGGCCCCGATCCCCACGACCCGACGTCGCTGCCGGACGCGGTGCCCTCGGTACGTGCCGAACTGGGTCGAGGAATCGCCGGCCTGCGCGTCGGTTTCGACCGTCGCTATGCCACCGACAACGTCGACCCTGATGTGGCCCGGGCGATGGATGACGTGCTCGCGGCGCTGACCCGATTGGGCGCGACCGTCGTGAGCGTCGACATGCCGGACGTCAGCAAAGTCGGCAGCGCGTGGCTCGACCTGTGTACGGTCGAGGCGCTTGCCGCCAATGCGAAAACGTTCCCAGCCCGGGCCAGCGAGTACGGGCCGGGGCTGCGCGCCGCGCTCGAGTCTGGTCAACGAGTCACTCCCGCGGCGCTGGCGGCCGCCAGGAAGGTTCGAGCAGAAGTGACCGCGTCACTCGAACGCATGCTGAACACCGTCGATTGCCTGGTGTGTCCGTCGCTGGCGAACAGCGCACGCGTAAAAGAGGCTGATCCGTTCGACGTCGAGACCGAGGAATCGTGGAGCGCTCAGGTCAGGAATGACGTTCACGCCCAGCCGTTCAACTTCAGCGGCAGCCCCACCCTCTCCGTACCGTGCGGCTTCTCGACGGACGGCCTGCCGCTAAGCGTGCAGTTCGTGGGTCGCCGGTTGAACGAATCGGTGTTGTGCCGCGTGGGTCACGCGTACGAGCAGGCGACCCCGTGGCACTCGAGGCATCCGGCCATCTAACCGGCGCACAGGTGGACATGAAGGCAACACGTCTGGCGATCGTGGTCGCGGTTGGTCTGGCTCTCCAAGGCGCGACCGGCGCGCCCGCTGACCCAAGCAAGCAGGTCACGGCGTTGGTCCCGGCGGACATTCAGTGGTTCACCCCGCCTTACTACACCGACGGCAGGCAGAGAGCGCTGCTTCGCGGCGATTCATCCAAAGGCGGAGACTGGATCGACAGGGTGAAAATTCCCGCCGGTTCGCGAGTCCGCTCGCATACGCATCCGGATGACGAAATTCGCACTGTGATCGAAGGTACTTGGTACCTGGGGATTGGGGACCAGTTCGACGAAACAAAGCTCAAGGCTTATCCGGCTGGCAGCTTCATAGTCATCCCAGCGGAGGTGCCACACTTTGTCGCGACGAGAGAGGGTCCTGTAATCGTTCAGGCCAGCGGTCACGGCGTTTTTCGGACGACCTACCTGGAAGAGGACAAACCGAAGTAGAGCGATGGCGAGCAGATGCGAAAGGCTATGAAACGGGCCAGTTATTTTCGCTGAACGTCAGGCTCTGATACCGGCACGGCGAGGACCGGGCACGAGGCGCCTCGGATCACGCGGTCGGTCTGGCTGCCCAGGATGCGATCGCCGAAGCTGTCAGCGCCGCGTGTCGCCATGACGATGGCGCCCGCATCGACTTCCGCTGCGACGCCAATGATCTGGTGCCATGGCACGCCTTGTTCCACACGTGGAGTGACCCGGATGCCGTCGAAGCTCTCGAGCAGTTTGCGCAGCCGCGTTTCTGTCGGCATCTCGCCAGAGAGGTCGTGGAGGTCGGCGTCAGGCGCCGGTCCAGCGGTCTTCTTGACGTGAACCACGACGACCTCGGAACCAAAAGTGCGAGCTAGCAGATGCGCGTGCGGCAGCGCTGCATCCGACTGCGGGGAGAAGTCGGTCGCCAATACCACGCGCGCGTAGGGCGTTGCGCCAGGCGCCTTGGCGCGCGCCGGCACAGCGAAGATCGGCGTGTGAGCGGTCCGCAACACCTCTCCGGTGACGCTCCCCAGGAAGAAGCTGCCAACGTCTCCGCGGGCGTGCGTCGCCATCACGACGAGGTCGGGAGCGGACGCCGCGACCTGGCGTGTCACCGCGAGATCGATCAACCCCGGTCTGCCCGGTTCCGAATCGAGAACGATGGCGGGACGTTCTTCGAACCCGCCGCTGCGTTGTTCGAGCGCCGCGGTGGCAGCCGCCAGCGCGTCTCGCCTTACTTCCTCCTCGTTCTTGACCCAGTTGAGTACCGCGTCGCCGCGGAGTGAGAGCGCGTGGTACAGCGTTACCTGCGCTTCGAAGGCGGACGCCAGCACGCGAGCGTGTTCTAGCGCCCGATCCGAAGCAGGGCTGAAATCGACAGGCGCCAGGATCTTTCCTACCCTCATGGTGGCGAGCTTAGCCCGAGTAGTATTCCTGTTCCCATGCTGCTGACGCTCAGGACCACCCACCAGCCGGCGACCGATCTTGGCTACCTGCTGCACAAGAACCCGGCGAAGCTCCAGAGCTTCGACCTGTCATTCGGCAAGGCGCACGTTTTCTATCCCGAGGCTTCGACGGAGAGCTGCACGGCTGCCCTGCTTCTCGACGTGGATCCGATCGGGCTCGTGCGTGGTCGCAAGGGGCCGCCGGGAGAAGGCTTCGTCTTGGATCAGTACGTCAGCGATCGGCCGTATGCCGCCTCCTCATTCCTGAGCGTTGCGATTGCGCGCGTCCTGGGTTCGGCGCTCGGCGGACGAAGCACGAACCATCAGGAGCTGGCGAACACGCCGATCGCCCTCACCGCGCGGATCTCCGCCCTGCCCTGCCGCGGCGGCGAGGGATTTCTCCGCTCCCTGTTCGAGCCGCTGGGCTACTCGGTGACGGCCACTCGCCATGCGCTCGACGACCAGTTCCCGGCCTGGGGCGACAGCGCTTACTTCACCGTGGAACTCGCCGCGCACTGCCGCCTGAGCGACCTGTTGACGCAGCTCTATGTCCTGATACCCGTTCTGGACGACGACAAACACTACTGGGTCGGTGAGGACGAGGTCGAGAAGCTGTTGCGGCACGGTGAGGGATGGCTGGCTGCGCATCCACAACGCGACGCGATCGCCTTTCGATACCTGAAGCATCGCCGCCACCTCATGCGGCAGACGCTGGCGCGTCTCGTGGAGGAGGACCAGGAAGACCCCGATGAGGCGGCACTGGTCCATGGCCAGGAAGAGGAAGGCCTGGAGAAGCGCATCAGCCTGAATGAAGAGCGGCTCGCAGCTGTGTTGGCAGCGCTGAAGGCATCGCAAGCAACGCGGGTCCTGGATCTTGGTTGTGGCGAAGGCAAACTCCTGAAGGCGCTGCTGGCTGAGCGTCAGTTCGAGGAGATTACGGGTGTCGACGTGTCCACCAGAACGCTGGAGCGGGCCGCCGATCGCCTGAAGCTGGAGCAGCTCCCGCCGAAACAGCGTGAGCGCATCCACCTGTTGCAGGGCGCCCTCACCTACAAGGACAAGCGCCTGCAGGGTTTCGATGCAGCGGCGGTGGTCGAGGTCGTCGAACACCTCGATCCGTCACGGCTCGACGCTTTCTCCCGAGTCCTGTTCGAGTGCGCGCGGCCGGGGACAGTCGTCGTCACGACACCCAACGCCGAATACAACGTGCGCTTCGAGGGCCTGCCGGCCGGCACGTTCCGCCACAAGGACCATCGCTTCGAATGGACGCGTGCCGAGTTCCAGGAATGGAGCGCCGGTGTTGCGAGTCGTTTTGGTTACGCCGTCCGGCTTGCCCCGATCGGCCCGAGCGACCCCGAGGTCGGCTCGCCGACTCAGATGGCTGTCTTCACTTGCTGACGCATCGATGAAGGTCACCATTCCCGAGCTTTCCCTTGTCGCGTTGATCGGTCCGACGGGCTCGGGCAAATCCACGTTTGCCCGGCAGCATTTCAAGCCCAGCGAGGTGCTGTCGTCGGACTATTGCCGGGGGCTCGTGTCGGATGACGAGAACAGCCAGGCGGCGACCCGCGACGCCTTCGATGTGCTCTATTTCATCGCTTCGCAAGCGGCTGGCAGCCGCGAGGCTCACCGTCATCGACGCGACCAATGTGCAGCCGGAGGCGCGTAAGCCCATCGTGGCGCTGGCCCGCGAATACCACTGCCTGCCGGTGGCCATCGTCCTGAACCTGCCCGAGAAGCTCTGCCACGAACGCAACCGCGACCGGCCCGAGCGCGCGTTTGGTCCGCACGTCGCGCGCCAGCAGGCCCAGAGCCTGCAACGGTCGCTCCGGAACCTGAAGGGCGAGGGGTTCCGCCACGTCTTCGTGCTGTCGTCGCCGGAAGAGATCGCAGCCGTCGAGATCGAGCGCCAGCCGCTCTGGAACAACCTCAAGCACGAGCACGGGCCCTTCGACATCATCGGGGACGTGCACGGCTGTCGTGATGAGCTTGTCGCATTGCTGGGTCGTCTTGGATATGCAACGGATGCGAATGGCGTCGTCCGCGGCACCCGTACGCGCGCAAGGTCGTCTTCCTTGGCGACCTCGTCGACCGTGGTCCGGACACGCCCGGTGTACTGAGGACTGGCGATTGAGCATGGTCGAGGCAGGGACGGCACTCTGCGTTCCCGGAAACCACGAGATGAAGCTGCATGCGCAAGCTGCGCGGACGGAAGGTCCAGGTCACGCACGGGCTTGCGGAATCCCTCGCGCAGCTCGAGCGCGAGCCGGCGTGAGTTCACGCAGAAGGTCACGACCTTCATCGACGACCTTGTGAGCCACTACGTGCTCGATGGCGGGAGGCTGGTGGTGGCGCATGCCGGAATGAAAGAATCGATGCAGGGACGCGGTTCGGGCAAGGTGCGCGACTTCGCACTCTACGGCGAGACCACCGGTGAAACCGATGAGTTCGGGCTGCCGGTTCGATACAACTGGGCAGCCGAGTATCGCGGCTCGGCCATGGTCGTCTACGGCCACACGCCGGTGCCGGAACCCGAATGGCTGAACAACACGATCTACATCGACACCGGCTGCGTCTTTGGCGGGCGCCTCACGGCCCTGCGCTATCCGGAAAAGGAACTCGTTTCGGTGCCGGCGGCCCGGACCTACTGCGAGCCGGCCCGGCCCTTCCTGACGCCGGAAGCTGAATTGCCGGCGCTCACGGCTCAGCAGGAGCACGACGACCTGCTCGATATCGACGACGTGATGGGCAAGCGAATCGTCGCGACACGCCTCCATCACAACGTCACCATCCGGGAAGAGAACGCCATCCCCGCCCTCGAGGTGATGAGCCGTTTCGCCGCGAATCCGAAATGGCTCATCTACCTGCCGCCCACGATGTCGCCGTCGGAGACGATCGCGCGAACCCGGCCTCCTCGAACACCCGGCCGAGGCCTTCGCCTACTACCGTGCTCATGAAGTTGCGAAGGTCGTCTGCGAAGAGAAGCACATGGGCTCGCGCGCGGTCGTGATCGTGTGTCGTGACGATGACGCGGCACGGCGGCGCTTCGGTGTCACGGGGCAAGGAATCGGCATCGTCTACACGCGAACGGGCCGGCGGTTCTTTCCGGATCACGACACCGAGCGAGCGCTGCTGGATCGCCTGGCTGCGGCCCTGACGGCAACGGGCCTGTGGGAGGAGTTCAACACCGACTGGTTCTGCATCGACGCGGAGCTGCTGCCGTGGTCGGCAAAGGCGCTCGAGCTGGTCAAGAGTCAGTACGCTGCGGTCGGAGCAGCGGCTCGTACAGGTTTGCGCGACGCAGTTGCTGCGCTTGCGCACCGCCGCAGAGCGGATCCACGGCGCCGAGCGACGCTTGATGCGAGAGGTACCGCGACCGCGAGTCGCGGGCGATCGGCATACGTCGACGCCTATCGCCACTACTGCTGGCCGGTGGAGTCGCTCGCCGACTTGAAGCTCGCGCCCTTTCACCTGCTGGCTTCAGCCTGCGGCGTCCATGTCGACCGCGACCATTCGTGGCACATGGAGACGCTCGCGAGAGTCTGCGCCGCGGAGCCGGAGATCCTTCTCGCTACGCCCTATCGCGTCATCGACCTCGGCGATCAAGCGAGTCAGGATGCCGCTCTCGCGTGGTGGATTGAGCTGACGAGCCGCGGCGGCGAGGGCATGGTGGTGAAGCCGCTCGATTTCGTCGCCCGCGATCAACGCGGCGTCGTCCAGCCCGCCGCTCAAGATCCGAGGACGTGAGTACCTGCGAATCATTTACGGGCCGGAGTACGACCGTCCGGAGAACCTGGAGCGACTGCGCGCACGAGGTCTTGTCATCGAAGCGCTCGCTCGCGCTGCGCGAGTTCGCCCTTGGCATCGAGGGCCTCGAACGCTTCGTCCGCGGCGAGCCGCTCCGCCGCGTTCATGAGTGCGCCTTCGGCGTGCTGGCCCTGGAAAGCGAACCCGTGGATCCTCGGTTGTAAGGTTGTCGTGCGACGCTTACAAGCCCCATGATGTGCGCCAGCTTTGCGGTGTGTCGAATCCGGCGAGCGAGGCGAAGAGGCTCCATTGGCCGTGATGGATTGCCTCGTGCTGGACGAACTCCCAGGTGAAGAGCGCGAAGGTGAAGGGGGTTCCGTCCCAGTCGATCACTGCGCCGATGTCAGCGGCTTCGAGGGTTGCGAGCAGCTGCCGCTGTTTGTCGTCGAGGGCTTTGAGGAGCGCGTCGCGGGTCAACAGCCCGGAGTAGTGGTCGTGCTTTCGCTTCCAGTCCACCTTTCCAGTCGCCAGCGCCGCGTTGTAGACGCCGCGCACGCAGACGAGGTGGCGCACCTGCTCGCAGAACGGCGCGAAGCCTTCGCCGGAACGTTGTGTCCACTTGTCGTCGGGTACCGCGCGCACGAAATCGACGGTCATCCGATGGAGTATCTGGCTGTACCTGGCGAAGTCATCGATCGACATGGAGCGATGCTAGTGGCGCGCGACGATGGCGTCGATCGCGGCCACGTCGATCTCGTAGATGTCGCCGAGGCCATTGCCCGGGCCGTCGATGCGGCGTTGCAGGGCCGCCGCGTCCATCTTCGCGGTTGATGGCGCGTCGTTGACTGCGCGGCAGCTCGACCAAATGAACTTGCGGCCGTCGCGGGAGATGGACGGCGAATACTCCTGGCGCGGCGAGTTGACCTTCGGGCCGAGATTGACGGGTGCGGTCCACGCGCCGTCCTTGCGCGCGCTTGCGTAGATGTCACAACCGCCGAGGCTGTCGGGGCGGCCGCACGACATGAAGTAGAGGCGGTTGCCGTCGGGCGACACGTAGGGCTCGAAGTCGTCGGCGCCGGAATTCACGGCGTCCAGGTTCTCAACGTCGGTGAAGCGGCCGTCCACTGCGCGGGCGCGATAGAGGTCGGTTTGGCCGTGGCCGCCGGCACGATCCGAGCCGAAGAACAGCGAACCGTCGGGGGCGATCGTCGGATACCACTCGCTGCCGCTGCTGTTGACGGGCGCGCCCAGGTTGCGGGGTGTGCCCCAGCCGGCGCCGGCCTTGTCCATCACCCAGATGTCGGTGTCTTCCCTGCTCGCCGTGCCGTCGACCGGCCGCTTCGAGATGAAGAAGAGTTTCCCGCCATCATTAGTAATGAAGGGGTCGGCGTCGGAGAAGACGCCGGAGAAAGGTGCCACCTGCGCTTCGCTCCAGTGGCCGCCGCGCAGCGTCGACACCACGATCGTCCAGAACTGGAACGTCGGCGTACTGCGGATGAAGTAGAGCGTGCGGCCATCGGGCGTGAACGACGGATGGCTGTCGAATGTGCCACGCGAGATCTCGCCGGGTGCAAACAGTTGCGGTTCGGTGGCGGCGAGGGCGGTGGCGAGCAGGAGCGCGAATCTCATCAGGCCACTGTAGAACAAGTGGCACTCCTGCGAACCGTGCAATTGGGCCTGTCCGACGGGGGCGCGATACGGGAAGGTGGACCAATGGGCCACTACACCATTCGACTTGCCGTCGTTGCCACGCTGTTCACGCTCTTGCTGACGTTCATCGAGCCGGTGTCGGCTGCAGCGCCGCCGGCGCCGCGCGACGGTGCTCACGACTTCGACTTCCACATCGGCACGTGGAAGACGCACCTGCGGCGCTTGCGGCATCCCCTGAGCGGTTCGAGCGAGTGGCTGGAGTATGACGGCACAACCGTCGTCCGGCCGGTGTGGGGCGGCCGGGCGAACCTCGTGGAACTCGACGTGACCGGGCCGGCCGGGCATCTCGAGGGCCTGTCGCTGCGGCTCTACAACCCGGAGTCGCGGCAGTGGAGCCTCAACTTCTCGAATACCGCCAGCGGCACGATGAGCGTGCCGACGGTCGGCGAGTTCAGTGGCGGCCGCGGCGAGTTCTATGACCAGGAGCTGCTGAACGGTCGGGCCATCCTGGTGCGCTTCGTCATCTCCGACATCACCGCCAATTCGGTCCATTTCGAGCAGGCTTTCTCCGGCGACGGGGGGAAGACCTGGGAGGTGAACTGGGTTGCGGTGGATACAAGGGAGATCCCTCGGGGCCAGTGAACGACAGGTGCCCCTCGGGAAGACAAGGATCCCTCGGTCGCAGCGCTAGCGTTGAGCTCCTCGGGAAAACGGAACTAGTTTCGTAGATCTTGCGTCTTTCCCCTTGCTTACCGAGGGAAGGCTTTGTATGCTCCCCTAGGACACCGATAGGAGGGGACATGGGGGTCGGTCGCTGGTGGTCCAAGGCGCCGCTGCGGCTGCGTTCGCTCCTGCGCGGCAAGCGCGTGGAGCGGGAGCTTGCCGAGGAACTCCAGTTCCACCTGGAGCGCAAGATCGAGGAGGGCATCGCGGCCGGCATGCCGCCGCAGGAGGCGCGTTTCGCGGCGTTGCGCGCCATGGGCGGGCTGGAGCAGCGCAAGGAAGAGATCCGCGACACGCGCGGCATCCACTGGCTCACCGACCTCGTCGCCGATGCACGCTACGCCGTGCGCAGCCTGCGACGCGCGCCGGCGCTCACTGGTTTCGTGGTGCTGACGCTGGCGCTCGGCATTGGCATGACGTCCGCGACCTTCAGCATGGTGGACGCGCTGATCTTCCGCCCCTACCCCGTGCCGAATCCGCGCAATGTCGTGACACTCGTCAGCACCTCGCGCGACTCGGGGTTCGAGCCCTTCTCCTACCGCGAATACCTCGACATCCGCCGCGGCACACACAGCTACGACGGCGTCCTCGCGAACGCGGCCCTGCAGGCTGTCGGCTTCAGTGTCGCGAGCGGCGCGACGCCGCGGGTGAAGAGCGGCATGCTCGTTTCCGGCAACTATTTCGCCGTACTCGGCGTGGAACCGCAGGTGGGCCGGACATTCCGTGAGGACGAGGACACGGCCCCCGGACGCGACGCCGTGGTGGTGCTGGGTCCCGACGTCTGGAAGACGGAATTCGCGAGCGATCCCGCGGTCGTCGGCCGGAGCGTGCGCCTCAACGGCACCAACTTCACCGTCATCGGCGTGGCGCCCGACAGCTTTCCCGGGATGCTGATCTTCTCGCGCCCCGACTTCTACATGCCGCTCGCCATGGCACGGGTGTTCTCGACCAATCCGCAGAAGAACCTCCTCGAGGACCGCGACGCTCGCGAGCTGAGCGTGAAGGCGCGCCTCAAGGGCGGCACTTCGGTGGCCGACGCGGAGAGCGAGCTGTCGGTGCTCGCTCAGGTGTTCGCGCGCGACTACCCTCACCTCAACCGCGACCGCGGCGCCGGGGTGCGCACCCAGTTCGACATGCGCACCCGCGATGACGACGTCAACTGGAAGTTCAGCGCGATCTTCACCGCGCTGGCGCTGGCCGTGCTGCTGGTGGCGTGCACCAACGTCGCCGGACTGCTGCTGAGTCGCGCGCGCACCCGGACGCGCGAGATCGCGGTGCGCCTCGCCATCGGCGCGGGCCGCTACCGGCTGGTGCGGCTGCTGCTCGCCGAGAGCCTGGTGCTCGCGCTCCTTGGCGGCCTCGCGGGCATCGCGGTCGGCTACTCGGTCATTCGCATCCTCGGCAGCTTCAAGATCCCGACCGAACTGCCGACGATCATCCCGTTCCGCATGGACACGCGCGTGCTGTTCGCTTGTCTCGCGTTGTCCTTGTTGTGCGCGCTCCTCTCCGGGCTGGCGCCGGCGCTGCAGAGCACCCGCGCCGACCTCGTCAACGGGCTGAAGACCGCCGACGCCGACCTGCCCGGCCGCAAGCGGCTCTGGGGGCGCAGCATGCTGGTGGTCGCGCAAGTGGCGACCTCGCTGATGCTGCTGACGGCTTCCTTCCTGATGGTGCGCAGCTTCCGGGAGAACTTCGCGTCAGGCACGGGCTTCGCGAAGGATCACCTGCTGCTGGCGCGCTTCGACCCGCGCCTGGTGCAATACGACGAAGCGCAGACGGAGCGCTTCTACAAGCTACTCACCGAGCGCATGCGCGCCGCCCCGGGCGTGCGCAGCGCCGCGCTGACGCGCAGCGTGCCGCTCGGCCTGGACGGGTTCGACCGCATCGCCTTCGCGCCGGACGGTTTCACGATGCCGCGCGACCGCGCGACCTTCACCGCGATGTCGGACACCGTCGATGAGGGCTATTTCGAGACGATGGGAATACCGCTGCTGCGCGGCCGCGGCTTCGACACCCGCGACAGCGCCGGCGCACCGCTGGTGGCGGTCGTGAACGAGCAGTTCGCGCATCACTACTGGCCAAACCAGGATGCGCTCGGCAAGCGTATCCGGCTCGACGGCGCCACCGGACCGCAGGTCGAAATCGCCGGCATCGCGCAGACAGTGAAGTACCAGAACACGGGCGAGAAGCCGCAGGACTTCGTGTACCGGCCGTTTGCCCAGGCCCCGGCCGCGCGCATGCTGCTGCTGATCCGTTCCAGCGGCGAGCCGCTGCAGCTCGTCGGCGCGCTCAAGGAAGTGGTGCGCAGCCTCGACGCGAACCTGCCGATCGTGGAGACGCGGACCTACGAGGACCTGTACAAGTACCACACGGTGGACGGCCCGCAGTTCGCCATCAACCTCGTCATGGCCATGGGCGCCGTCGGCCTGCTGCTCGCGATCGCCGGCCTCTACGGCCTCGTCTCCTACAACGTCACCCGCCGCACGCGGGAGATCGGCATACGCCTCGCGATCGGCGCAGAACCGCGCGACGTGCTGCGGCTGATGATGGGCAAGGGCCTGACGCTGGTTACGATCGGCACGGCGCTCGGCCTGGTCATGGGTTTCGGCGTGGAGCGCCTCATGAACGCCGCCCTCTTCAACGCGGGCGGCGTCGACATCGTGGCCTACCTGGTGGTGGTGCCGTCGATGTTCCTCGTCACCATGCTCGCCGCGTACGTGCCGGCACGGCGCGCCGCGCAGATCGCCCCGACCCAGGCGCTGCGCTACGAATAGCGCAGCCGCTAGAACCCTGCCGTAATCCCCACCCGCAGCGTCCGGCCGAAGCCGGGCGAGATGTTGGTGTTGCTGTCGGCATTGATCCAGTACGCCTTGTCGAAGACGTTCTCGAGGTTCGCCTGCAGCCGGATGTCGCGCTTCAGCGTGTAGAACGCGGCGAGATCGACGCGCGTGTAGCCGGGCAGGGTGACGGTGTTGTCGATGGTCGCGAACATGTCGGTGCGATAGAGGACGCCGACCGCAGCGCCGAGGCGCGGCATCACCTGGTAGTGGTTCCAGAGCGACAGCGTGTGGTGCGGCACCTGCGCAACCTGGGCACCTTCCCTGGCGGTGGCGGTGGCGCTGGTGACGAAGGCGTCCTGGTACGCGTAGCCGCCGGCAACACGCCACGCCGAGGTCAGGCGGCCGGCAATGCCCAGCTCGTAGCCGTTGGTGCGCTGGCTGCCGGTCTGCACGATGCGGGTCGGGTCGTTCGGGTCGAGTGCGCGCGTGTTCTCGCGGTTCAGCCGGTAGAGGGCGGTCGTGACCGAGAGTCCGGAGACCGGCTCCCACTTCGCGCCCACTTCGTAGTTGTTGAACTTCTCCGGCTTCACCTGCTCGGTGATCGTCGTCAGCGAAGAGAACTGGTCGCCGGAGCTCGGCAGGTAAGACACGGCATAGCTGCCGTAGACCGAAACCTCCTCGACCGGCTTGTAGACGATGCCCGCGCGCGGCGACACCAGGTTGTCGTCGCGGCCGATGACGTCGCCATTGCGGTTGTTGTGATAGGTGAGGTCGAAGCGGTCGAAGCGCACGCCGCCGAGCACCTGGAAGGACGGCGACAGCTCGAGCTGGTCCTGCACATAGACCGCCGCGACGGTGGTGTCGAGGTGGTTGTCGGCGTCGGTCGGCCCCTGGCGGAACGTCACCGGCACCGTGGTCGTCGGGTTCGAATACGGCAGCAGCAGCGAGGTCGCGGTGTCGTTGAAGAAGCCGGTGTTGCGGAAGTTGTCGGTGTTCTGGTTGCCGAGCTCGAAGCCGGCGAGCAGCGTGTGCTTGAGCGAGCCGGTCTCAGCCGTATAGATGAGGTCGGTCTGGCTGAAGAGGTTGGCACGCTGCGTAGCGTTGTTGTAAGCGGTGAGCGTGACCGTCGCCTTGTCGGCGCTGACGACGCCCGGAACGTAGTTCTGGTAGAAGCGGTCGTAGTTGCCGTAGGTGGTGCGGTTGCGCAGCGTGAGGTTGCCGGCCTTGTGCTCGGCGGTCGCGCTGACGAGGTCGACGCCGGCGCGCACGTGGCTGTCGGCCGGGTTGCCGTAGAAGGTGGAGACATCGATGTCCGCCGGACGGCCCGCGAACGAGGTGATGCCGCGGTCGGCAACGCGCGTGTCGTGCAGGTGCTCGTATGAAACCGTCAGGCGCGTCGCCGGGCTCGCCGCGAAGGTGAGGGTCGGGTTGAACGCGTAGCGCTGCAGGTCCACGCCGTCGCGAAAGCTGTCGGAGTTCTCGTACATGGTGTTGAAGCGCAGCGCGAACTTGTCGTTCAACGGCTCGGTCGAAGTCTGCCGACACGCGCTTGTGGCCGAACTCCCCCGCCTGCAGCGTAACCTCGCGCATCGGCCGGAACAGCGCCTCCTTGGTGACGCGGTTGACGACACCGCCGCCGCCGCCGCGGCCGAAGATCATCGCGTTCGGCCCCTTCAGGGCCTCCACGCGGTCGAGGTTGTAGAGGTCGCGGTAATACTGCACGTCGTCGCGCACGCCGTTCACGAAGAAGTCGGCCGACGAACTGTTGCCGCGGATGATCACCTGGTCGCGGTTGTTCTCGCCCTGGTGCACCTGGATGCCGGGCGTGTAGCGCATGACGTCGCCGATGCTCAGCATCATCTGGTCGTGGATCAGCTCGCGGGTCGTCACCGTCACCGACTGCGGCACGTCGCGCAGCGGCGTTGCGGTCCGGGTGCCGCTGGTGATCACGTCCACGTCGTAGTCGCCGGGTGCGCGCACCGTGACCGACTCGCCGAACGTCGCCACCTTCATCGCGAACTCGAGCGACGCGGCGTCGCCCGCTCCCGCGGCCAGTTCCTGCCGCGCCTCGCCGAATCCGGCGGCAGCGACCTTGACGGTGTAGCTCCCCGGCGCCAATGCCAGGGTGAACTCGCCGTTGCCGTTGGTCTGCGCGGTCGCCATTTCGCCGCCGCCTTGCGGGACCGCTGCGACACGGGCGCCGGCGATGGCCGCGCGCGACGGATCGAGCACGCGGCCGCGCAGGGTGAAGCTTGCCGCCGCCGCGAACAGCGGGGCGGTGGCAAGCGCCAGCACGGTTGCCAGAGTGATGATGAACTTGAATTTCATTTTCATAGCATCGTGACGATACTGCGCCAATTCAAGCGAGTCAACTGAAAATGAAATTGGACTCCATTTTCATGGGGCCTCGGGCTCAGGCCGTCGTGCGGCGGCGCTCCTGCCAGCCCTCGAGGGCCGCGTAGATGGTGGGTACCGCGAACAGCGTCACCGCTGTCGAGAGAGTCAAGCCGCCGATCACCACGAGTGCCAGCGGCTGCTGCAGTTCGGCGCCGGCGCCAAGGCCGAGCGACAGCGGTAACAGCCCGAAGAGCGTGCACAACGTGGTCATCAGGATGGGGCGCAGGCGCACGCGGGCGGCGCGGCGGATCGCGTCGCCAAGCGGCATTCCGGCGTCGCGCAGGCGGTGAGCGTAGTCGAGCATGACGATGCCGTTCTTCACGGTGAGGCCGATGAGCAGGATGAAACCCATCGCCGATGAGACGTTGAGCTCGGTGCCGGTGGCGAGCAGGATGAGGAGCGCGCCGCCGAAAGACAGCGGCGCCGCCGCCAGGATGATCGCCGCGGGGATGAACGACCGGAACTCGATCACCAGCAGCAGCAGCACCAGCGACGCCGCGATCGCGAGCACAGCGAGGATCTGGCGGAAGGCCTGCTGCTGCGATTCGTATTGCCCGCCCACCTCCGTCGTATAGCCGACGGGCAGCTTCACGGAAGCAAGAGCGCTGCGCACGTCCGCAACTGCGCTGCCCAGCGAGCGGCCCTCGAGGTGGCCGGTGACGAACGCCATCTCGCGCAGGTTCTCGCGCACCAGCACGCTCTCGCCGGGCACCGTCTCCGGATGCGCCAGAGCGCCGAGCGGCACCACTGCTCCCTGCGGCCCGCGCACGCCCGTGGCCGCGACCTTCGCCGGATCGAAGCGGACGGCATCGGGATAGCGGACGCGCACCGGCACCGGCCGCTCGCCACCGCCGCCGCCCACGCGCAGGCTGGTGGCCACCTGCCCCAGCAGCGCGCCGTGCACCTGGTCGGCGACGTCCGCCACGCTCAGCCCCAGGCGGCCGGCGGCCGCGGGGTCCACCTGCCACGTCTCCTCCGGTCCCCCGCTCTGGGTACCGACGATGTCCACCAGCCCGTCGATGCTCGCGAGCTTGCCCTCGAGCGTCTCGGACAACTCCTGCAGAGTCTTCGGGTCGTCGCCGAAGATCTTCACCTCCACCGGCGCCGACGAGCCTTCGAGGTCGCCCAGCATGTCCTGCAGCAACTGCACGAACTCCACTTCCGTGCCCGGCATCGCCTCCGTCAGCTTGTCGCGCAGGTCGGCGATGATCTCGTCGCTGCTGCGGCTGCGTTCGCCGCGCCGCTTCAGCCGCACCAGGATGTCGCCTTCGTTCGCCGGGGTCGCGAAGATGCCCATCTCCGAACCGGTGCGCCGCGAGAACGCCGCCACCTCAGGGGTTGCGGAGAGGATCGACTCGGCCTTGCGGATGGTGGCGTCGGTCGTCTCGATCGCAGTGCCCGGCGGCGTGAGGTAGTCGATGACGAAGCCGCCCTCGTCCATGTGCGGCAGAAAACCGGTCGGCACAAAAAGGAAGAGCGCGCCCATCGCAATCACCAGCCCCGCCATCGCCAGGAACACCGGCCGTGGACGGCGCATCACACCGTCGAGCGCCGCGCCGTAGCGCCGCTGCAGTGCCGATTCGCGTGGTGCTTCCGGCCGGCGGGCGGCGGCAAAGCTCCAGCGCGCCAGCAGCGGAATGAGGGTGAGGGCGAGCCCCAGCGAGATCAGCACCGCAACCGAGAGCGTGATCGAGAGCGCGCGGAAGA
Organism: uncultured Acidobacteriota bacterium; assembly: GCA_963720545.1. Taxonomy (GTDB): domain Bacteria; phylum Acidobacteriota; class Vicinamibacteria; order Fen-336; family Fen-336; genus MFD01916-c6. The sequence goes on from OY970399.1 coordinate 1,193,337, forward strand.
ACTGTCCGGCGACACCCGACAGGAGCGCCAACGGCGCGAACACCACCACGGTGGTGAGCGTCGAGCCGACCACCGGCGCCACCAGCTCCGAGGTCGCGGCCTCGACCGCACCGGCGCCCTCGGCCTGGTCGAGATGGCGGTGGATGTTCTCCACCACCACCACGGCATCGTCGATGACGAGGCCGATCGCGACCGCCAGCCCGCCCATCGACATCAGGTTCACCGTCTGCCCGAAGAGCTTCATGAAGAGGAAGGTCGTGAAGACGGTGAGCGGCAGTGTGAGCGCCGCGACCGCAGTGACCCGCCAGTCGCGCAGGAACAGGAACAGCACGGCCACCGCCAGCAATCCGCCCGCGAGGATGGCGTCGCGCACGCTGCCGATGGCGTCATCCACGAAGCCGGCGAGGTCGTAGACCTTGGCGATCGCGAGACCGGCGGGCAGGCTGCGCGCGAGCTCCGCAAGCTGCCTGGCGACGCCGTCGCGCACCTCGAGGATGCGCGCTCCAAGCTGCTTCGAGACGTTGACGACGGCCGCCGGGCGGCCGTTGCCGGCCACCAGCACGGTGCGATCGGGCGCTCCGGGAAAGACGCTGCCGACGTCGGCGACCCGCACCGTCGCGCCACCGGCGGTGACGAGCGGCGCCTGCCGGATCTGCTCGGCGTCCGTCCACATGCCGGACGCGAGCACCAGCACCTGCTTCCCCGCACGCGGGTAGCGGCCCACCGCTGCCAGCCGGTTCGCGGAATCGAGCGCGCCCGCGACGCCGGGAACGGTGAGGCCGCTCGCCAGCATGCGCGCCGGGTCCACGACCACCTCCAGCTCGCGCGTGTCGCTCGCCTGCACCGCCACCCTGCCGACACCCGGGACGCGGGCCAGCGCGGGCCGCATTACGTAGAAGGCGTAGTCGTGGAGGTCGGCCGCGGACAGACCGCCGGTGAGGTTGTAGCTCAGCATCGGGAACTGCTCGGGCGTGAGGCGCTCGACCGTCAGATCGATGTCGGCGGGAAGCTCCGAGCGCAATTCCGCCACGTGGTTCTGCACCTGCTGGAGCGCCAGCACGATGTCGGTGTCGGGCGCGAACTGCGCCGAGATCTCGGTCGCACCGCGGAAGGTCGTGGAGCGCACCCGGCGCACGCCCGGCACTTCCATGATGGCCTCCTCGATGGGCCGCGTGACCTGCGCCATCATCATGCGGCCTGGTGTCGTGCCGACGTGCGCCACCACGATGACGCGCGGAAACACGAGCGGCGGATAGATGTCGCTCGGCAGCGACGGCAGCGCCCAGAGCCCGCCGGCAGCGAGCAGCACAACGCACAGAGCAACGCCGCGGCCGTGCCGCTGCGCGAGGCCGGCGACACTCATTGCGGTGCGGGCTCGGGCTCGGGCTCGGCCTCGGCCTCGGCCTCTATGGTCACCGCGGCGCCGTCGGGCAGGCCTTCCTGGCCGCGCACCACCACTTGTTCGCCGGCGCGCAGGCCCTTGGCGATCTCGGTCGTCTTGTCGGTGACGATGCCTGGAACCACCTCGCGGCGGTGCGCCTTGCCGTCCTTCTCCACGACGAAGACCGTGGACTTGCCGTCTTCCGTCACAACTGCCTCGGAGGGCACGACGATGACGTTGCTGTGCTCCTCGGCGACGATCGCCACCTGCACCGTGGTGCCCGCGGCCAGCCCTTCGGGCGCGCTCATTCGCACCCCTGCGGTGCCGGTCGCCGGATCGACGGCGATGGGCAGGCCGAGTACGCGACCCTGCGCGGCGTCTTCCGCGTCAGGCGCGGCTGCCGGGCTCGTGACGCTGACCGCATGACCGACGACGATGCGCCCCAGGTCGCGCGCCGGCACCGCCGCGACGATCTGCAGGCGGCGAGGGTCGATGACGCGCAGCACCGGGTCGCCGGCAGCGCCGTCCACCGTGTCGCCGGGATTGTGGAAGCGCCGCGCGACGATGCCGTCGAAGCGCGCACGCACCAGGGTCCGCGAGAGCAGTTCGGCCGCGTTGGCGGACGCCGCGCGCGCGCCGTCGAGCGCCGCCTCCGCGGCACGCAGTTCCTTTTCGGCGGCCTCCACGTCGCGCCTGGCCGCTATGCCTTTTCCCAGCAGCAGCGCCAGCCGCTCATGGCTGGCGCGCGCGTTCTCGAGGCCGGCCTTCGCCTGAGCCGCTTCCGCCGCCCTGCTGGAGGCTTCGGTGCGCAGCGTCGGCGCATCGAAGCGCACCAGCACGTCGCCCTTGCGGACGGCATCGCCTTCGGTGCGCGGCATCTGCGCGATGCGCGCCGGGCCTGGAGCGATGATGGTCCAGTCGGCGCCGGGGCCGGGTTCGACAGTTCCGGTCGCCGTGATCACGGCGCGGATCGTGTCCGTCGCGGCCGGCGCCACGCTCACGTCTACCGGCACCTCGGTCGCGATTTCCTCGGGCTCACGCCCGTGGCACGCGCAAAGCGCCGCTACTGCGACGAGCGCCGCAGCCTTCATGTTCATGGCTGCGGCCCCAGGCGCAGCGCTCTCTGCAGGTCGGCCAGTGCCGTCTCGTAGTCGGACGCGGCTTGCAGCTCCTTCTGGCGCAGCTCGCGGGCCGCGCGCAGCGATTCGAGAAACTCGGCGAGCCCGGTTTGTCCCGCGCGATACGACTCCTCCGCCATCGCCTCCACCTCGCGGCTCTGCGGCAGCACCGTGTCGCGGTAGCGCAGGTACGCAGTGCGCGCCGCGGCGGCACGCGCGTGCGCCGCGAAGGCGCGCGCGCTCGCCTGAGTGGCGAACGCCGTGCGCTGCGCCTGCAACCGCGCGAGCGTTGCCTTCTCAAGCCGCACGGCGGCCCCGTGCCGGGTGAAGATCGGCACCACCATGGCGACCGCGGCGTGATAACCCCAGTCGAACTCCGGCTGTGCGTTGTGGGTGACGGCGCCTTCGACACTCAGGTCAGGCACTTGCTGCGCGCGCGCCAGGGCGACCCGCGCCTCGGCCTCCTTGAGCTGGCGGTCGAGCACGGCGAGGACGGCATTGGCTCCAGGCTCCGGCGTTTGCAGCGAGGGCATCTCTGCCAGGTCTGCCGCCACCTCGGTGGCGGCATCGACCGGCCGGCCGACGTGCGTGTTGAGCTCGGCGCGGGCTGCGGCTAGTTCGCCGCCTTGCGCCGCCGCCTCGTTCTGTGCGCCGGCCAGCGCCAGCCCGGCTTGCAGGACGTCGAGCCGGGCGACCTCGCCGGCTTCCTCGCGCTCGGTCGCGACCCGGTGCGCTCGGCCCGCGAGTTCGGCGATCTCGCGCGCGATCGCGGCGCGGCGCTGCGCGGAAGCAACCGCATAGTAGGCGCGCACCGTATCGGCCTCCGCTTCGGCCTCGAGTTGCGCCGTCTCGGCTTCGCCCGTGAGGCGTGCCGCATCGGCCACCGCGATGCGCCGCCCGCGCTTGCCGCCGAGTTCGATCGGCTGCGTGAGCGACACGAGGTCGTGCGGCAGCTCGTTCGTGTGCTCGTAGCGAACCTCGGGATTTGGCCACTCGCCGGCGACGGCCAAGTTGGCGAGGTCAATTGGCCGGCGCAGGCGCGCGGCGACGAGCCGCGGATCGTTCGTTTTGGCGAGCGTCACTGCCTGCTCGAGCGTCATGGACGGTTCCTGCGGCGCCGCCGGATCCTGCGCGGCGCAGGGTACCGCGGCCCATCCGGACAGGGCCACCAGGATGCCGCAGCAGCCGCGTTTCATCGCCGCACCTTAAGAGGCGGCCCTTAACGGCAGTTGAACGAATCGCCGCGTCCGGCGGCCGTGCAGCGGCAGGTCCTATATCCTCCTTGTGGCATTGAAATGAGCAAGACCCCGGGCCAGCGCAAGGGCACGGTGCTCGTCATCGAAGACGACACCGAGACGCGCACCGTCCTGTCCGAGGCGCTCGAGGAAGACGGCTACACGGTCTGCGCCCTGCCGCGACGACATGGCGCAACCCAGGCGCTGCGCCGCGCCGCCGCGGACGCCGTGGTCCTCGACGTCTGGCTGCCCGATGGCAGCGGCGTCGACTTGTGCCGCGAGTGGCGGACCGCCGGAATTCGCGTGCCGGTACTGATGCTTACCGCGCGCGCCGACGTCTCCTCGCGAGTCGAGGGCCTGGACGCAGGCGCCGACGACTATCTCGGCAAGCCGTTTGCCCTCTCGGAACTGCGCGCACGGCTGCGCGCGCTGATGCGGCGCGGGCACAGCGACCCGTCGGATGAGGTCTTCAACCGCGGCACGCTGCGCGTCGACTTCGGCCGCAGGCAGGCGTGGGTGGACGGCAAGGAGGTACCGCTCACCCGCCGGGAGCTCGAGGTGTTCGCGCGGCTCGTCTGGGGCCGCGGCCGCGCGGTGGCGCGCGAGGACTTGCTGGAGGAGATCTGGGGCGAAGCCACCGAGGAGACCGCCGCGAGCCTCGAGGTCATGGTGGCGCGGCTGCGGCGCAAGCTCGAGGGGGGGCACCGCGAAGCGATCATTCGCACCGTGCGCGGCCACGGTTACGCGCTCGCGGAGACGACCGAAGGCAACCCGCGTTGAGGCGCCCGTCGATCGCACGGCGCGTGCTCCAGGGCACGGTGTTCGCGTCGGGGCTCAGCGCACTGGTGCTGGCCGCAGCGGCGGCGCTGGTTGCCCTCGTCGTGTGGCGCAACCAGGAAAGGCAGGAGCTCGAAGAGACGCGCACCGCGTTCGCGAGCGCCCTGGCTGCGGAGGTCGCGGAGCACGACGGCTCGCTGGCGAGAGGCGCGCGCGAGGCCGTGGTGGAGAGCGCCATCGTCGGCTACCGGGTCGAGGTGTGGCGCGACGGCGCGCTCGTCGCCGCAAACCTGCAGGGCCCGTCCGTGGGCGTGGCCGCGGCACCAGGCATCGCGATCGACGACCAGGGCTGGCTGAAGAGCACGTCGTGGCTCGCGGATCGCGCACAGTTGGTAGTGGCGGTGCGCAGCCGGCGCGCCGAGGCATTGCGCGTCTTTGGCGTGTCGCTGGCGCTGGCGGCGCCGGTCTGCCTGGGCTTCGCCTGGCTCATCGGCTCGTTCGTCGGCCGGCGCGCGACCCGTCCGTTGCTGCGCTTCAGCGACCGACTGGCGCGCGCCGAGCCGTTCCGGCCGCTCGGCGAACTCGACCTGGCCGACGCGCCGGCGGACGTCGCCGAACTCGAGGAATCGTTCGGCACGTTGTGGGAGCGGCTGCACCAGGCGCTCGCGCGCGAACGCGAGTTCGCCGCTAACGCGTCGCACGAGCTGCGGCTGCCGCTGACTCGCATCCGCCTGCGCGCCGAGCGCGCAATGGCGGCGGCGAGCCCCGAGGCGAAGGAGGAACTGCTCGAACAGGCCGGCGAGATCGACCGCATGGTGCGCCTCGTCGATTCGCTGCTGGTCCTCTCCCGCGATCCGTCCGCCGGGATTCCGGGCGCCGAGGCCGTAAACGTCGCCGACGTGACCCGCGCCGCCGCCGCTCGCCTGCTGGGCGAGCGCTGGCTGGCGGCTGGCGACGACTTGCCCGACGAAGCCCTGGTCCGCGGCGACGAGGACCTGCTGTCGATCGCTGTAGAAAACCTGCTCGACAACGCCGCGAAGTTCACCTCGGGTGGCGAAGCCGTGCGCGTGGCGCTTGCCGAGCGCGACCACCGGGTGGAACTGGTCGTGACCTCGCCAGGGGCGCGCATCGAGGGCGGGCAGGCCGAGCGGCTGTTCGAGCGGTTCTACCGCTCGCCACAGGCGCGCGTCTCGCAGCGCGGTCACGGCCTCGGTTTGCCGCTGGCGCGCCACATCGCTCGCCTGCACGGCGGCGAGGTGCGCTGCGTTTCACGACCGCACGAAGACGCGGCGTTCGAGCTGTGCCTGCCCGGCTGGTCGCCGCACGCTGTGCAGGGCGCACAGTCGCTCTAGAACGCGAGGCCGGTCTTGATATAGATGCCCAGCCGGCCCTCGCTGCGCGCTGCCGAGACCGTCACCGAATTGCGGCGATTGGGCGAGGCGAACCACAGGCCGCCGCCGACGCCGTGGTGCCACTTGTTGGCCGACGGCGAGTCGCCGTCGAAATAGATGCGGCCGATGTCGAACAGGCCGAGGACGCCGATCTCTCCGGGAACGAACACGAACACGTTGCCAAGCGACAAGCCGCAGCTCGGTGTTCGCATAGAGGACGCCGTCGCCGGCGAAGCGCTGCTGGCGCAGGCCGCGCACCACTCCGGCACCGTCGCCGGAGAACTCGTCGGCCGACGGCACCGGCCGGCCGCCGAGGAACGCCGCTTCGAAGTATGGATAGTCGCCGAACACGTGCTTGCCGCCGCCGCGCAGCATCAGGATCACCTTGCCTGGCGCAGACGGACTGAGGTAGGTGCTCGCTTCGGCGTGCAGCTCGCCGAAGGTGTCGTCGAGGCCCCAGGCCTTCGGATAGATGTGGCCGTGCGACCAGATCCGCACGCCGCGGCTGGGCCAGGCAGGCTTGTCGGTGGTGTCGAAGCGCGCCGCGAAGCCGGCGCCCAACTGGCCGATCGTCTTGGTACTGACGGCGCGCTCACCACTGAAGACCGGGTTGCCGCGCGGTTCGGTGAACGTGTATTTCAGGACCGACTCGAACGACAGCGAGAGCTTGCCGATCGGCAGCGTCAGCCGCGGCGCGAAGATGAACTGGTCGTTCTCGATCTTGGCGCGGTCGTCGGGGTCGATCGCCGGGCTGTCGTTGCCGAATCCGTAGAAACGGAAGATCTCATAGCCGGATCCGATCGCGGTGAGGCCGGCTGTTATCGGCGAGTTCTCGAAGCGGCGGTCGAATTCGTAGACGCCGCGGAATGCCTTGCGCGACGAGGAGAAGCTGAGCGAGGCACGGTGCTGCGCGGCGTACGGGAACTTGCGAAAGCCGAAGCGGGTCGAAAGCAAGGCCACCGTCGGTACGACGCCAAGGTCGGTGCCGCCGCCAACTCGCAGCAGCCAGACGTTGCGCCTGCCCCAGTCGCGCGGCGGAATCCAGTCGCCGCTGCGATTGACGGGCGGAGCCACGAACACGCCGCGATCCTGCCAGGTGCCGGGGCCCGGGACGACCTTGTCGAGCGTGCCGGATTCGTAGAAGCGCGTCTTGCCGCCGGCGGAATCGTCGAGGTTGTCGTCGCCTTCGCCGCCGACGACACGCAGCACGATGGCGCCCGCCTTGCCGCGGGTGACGACTCGGTCGTCGCCGCCGAAGAGCAGCAGGCGCACTTCGCGCGTCTCCTTTTCGTGGAACGTGCGCTGGAAGTAGGGCGCGCCGGCATCAGCCGCGACCTTGACCGTCACGTCGCCGCCGTTGCCGCGCTCGACATCCACGTTTTCGGCGACGTCGGTCGCGTAGACGTCCACCTGCTTCGCGAGGAACTCGTAGAAGCGCACGGCTTGCTTCGCCAGCGCGTCGCGCCGGTGTTTCAGCGCCGCCGCCAGGACCGCCCCGTTGTGCGCGAAGTACTCGGGCGGCATGCGCCGCGCGGCCGCGTCGATCACGGCATCGGTTATGAGGCGTTGCACGGTCGCCGCCTCCTCCTCGAAGGCGGGGCGCTCGAGACCCGCGAGCAGCCGCCGATCCACGTCCGAGCCGTCGAAGGTCAGGCCCTCCATGCTCGAGTAGTCCTTGCCGAAATCGACGAGCAGCGGCAGCGACGGGCGCAGCACCGAGATCGCGATGCCGTTGAACTTGACGAATGCCTGGTCGCGGTCCTCCGGTATCGGCTGCCATAGCGGGTTGCCGGCCAGCTTGACCCACCGCCATTGATTGCGGTGGCGGTCCCAGTCGCCGATCAGCTGGTCGATGAGCCTGGCGCGCAGGTAGGCACGGGCGTCGACGCGCACCGCCGGACTCTCACGCGTGCGTCGCCACAGCTCCTCGCCGTCGATGTTCTCCTCTGCGGCAACGAGGCCCGGGCTGCCGCCGTATTCCTCGATGTCGCCGAGCACGCCCTTGAAGTCGTCGCGGAACTCGCCCAGGCGCGGGTCGTCCGGCATCACGGCGAGGCGCGGCTCGTTGTGCAGGACCTGCGCGGCTTCCAGCAGCGGCGGGACGATGACCTGGGCCGCCGGATGCCCAGACGCCATCTGGTCGACGATGAAGCGCGTGGCAAAGGTTTCGCGCAGCTCGATCGGAAGCAGCCCCGAAGGGTCCTTCAACAGAGGCCGGAAGGTGTACAGGCGTCCGTCGGCCGCCTGGAACGCGAGGCTCTTGCTCTGCCCGTGGCCGACGATCCGCGTCGGCGTGATGCCGCCGCCGTAAGTCCCGAGGTCGAGGACCTCCGCGTCGAACGGCGTCAGCCACAACTTGCGGTAGTTGCTCCCGAACAACCAGCGGTACAAGCCGCCTTTGCGGTAACGCGCGCCGGCGACGACGCGCTTCGTGCCCGCCGATTCCGCAGTCGCCTGCGCGGCGCCGGCCTCGGTTGCGACAAAGGCGGCGCCAACGCTCAGTGCGGCAATGACGTTCCTTATTCCGTGAAGCTGCCGTGCACGAGACATGTTGACTCCCGCGCAAGCGTAGGACCCGCTGCTTAACAGCAGGTGAACGACCCCGTTTTTCTGAGGCTCCTTGCGCTTGCCGGTGGCCCGAGGGCCCTCGGGAAACGGGGTGCTGTAGCCTGCGGCGCATGGAACGCCGACGATTCAACGCCAACCTGATGATGGCCATGCCCGCAGTTGCGCTTGGGGCGCGTCCGGCGGCCGGTGCCGCGCCGCCAGCGAAGCCGCTCGTCAACGGCGATCGGCTCAACGCGCACCTTGGGGAACTCTCACAGTTCGGCAAGACGCCCGAGGGGGGGACGAGCCGCGTTGCCTACTCCGATGCCGACGTACAGGCGCGCGAGTACGCGAAGGGGCTGATGCGCGCGGCGCGGCTCGACGTTTCGGTGGATGCCGCCGGCAACATCGTCGGCCGGCGGCCAGGCACCGATGCGAATGCGAAGCCGCTGATGATCGGCTCGCACATCGACTCGGTGCCGCAAGGCGGGATGTACGACGGCCAGGTCGGCTCGATGGGCGCGATCGAAGTGGCGCAATCGCTCGCCGAGCAGGGCATTTCCCTGAAGCACCCGCTCGAAGTGGCGATCTTCGCGAACGAGGAAGGCATCACCGTAGGCAGCAGCGCGCTTGCCGGCGGCCTGAAGCCTGAGCAGCTCGGACAGATGACGCAGAGCGGCAAGACGATCGGCGACGGCACGCGGTTCATCGGCGGCGATCCCGCGCGCGTCGCGAGCGTCGCGCGCCAGAAGGGCGACGTCGCCGGTTTCCTCGAGCTGCACATCGAGCAGGGCGGCACGCTGCAAAAGGACGGCATCGCCATCGGCGTCGTCACCGGCATCGTCTGCGTCCACTGGTGGGACGTGGCGATCGACGGCTTCGCCAACCACGCCGGCACGACGCCGATGGACCAGCGCCACGACGCGCTGCTGGCGGCGGCGAAGTACGTCGAGGCCGTGAACCGTGTCGTGACCTCCATGCCCGGCCGACAGGTGGGCACGGTGGGAAAGCTGCGCGCCTTCCCCGGCGCCAACAACATCGTGCCCGGCAAGGTCGAGACGGTCCTCGAGCTGCGCGACCTCGATGCCGCGAAGATACCGGTGTTGTTCGAGCGCGTGCAGGAGGAGGTGCGCGCGATCGAGGCGGCGAGCGGCACGAAGTTCACGTTCACGAAGGTGAGCGGTTCGAAGCCGGCACTCTGCGACCCACGCTTCATGGAGGCGGTCGCGTCCTCGGCGCAGGAGCTCGGCCTCTCGAACCGGCCGCTGCCGAGCGGCGCCGGCCAGGACGCACAGGAGATCGCGATTCTGTGCCCGATCGGCATGGTCTTCATCCCCAGCCGCGACGGCATCAGCCACAGCCCGAAGGAATACTCGAAGCCGGAGGACATCACGAACGGCGCCAACGTGTTGCTGCGGGCGCTGCTGAAGCTGGACGGGATGAACCTCTAAAGGACCGGGGGCGTGCGGCGCAGCGGGCCGCGGGCTTGCTCGAAGGCGTGGGCCATCTGCAGAACGGCGAAGTCGTGGTGGTGGCGGCCGACGATCTGCAGGCCGACCGGCAGGCCCTGCGGCGCGAAGCCCGCGGGCACCGAGATGGCCGGCAGGCCGGTGAGCGTGATCGCGTAGCAGCTCGCCATCCAGTCGATGTAGGTCGTCATCTTGACGTCGTTGATCTGGTGCACCCAGCGCTCTTCTACCGGGAACGGCAGCACCTGGGACACCGGCAGCACCAGGTAGTCGTAGCGCTCCATGAACACGCGCACCCGGTCGTAAAGCGCTCCTTGCTTCGCGAGCGCGTGCGAAACGTCGAGTCCCGACAGCTTCATGCCCTGCTCGGCATTCCAGATGACGGTGTCCTTCAGCAGCTCACGATGCGCCTTCAGGTGCTGCTCGTGGCCGGCCGCATAGCCCCACGCGCGCAGCGCCTGGAACGCCTCATCGGCATCGGCGAAATCCGGCTCGCCGTCTTCGACCACGCAGCCGAGGTCGGTGAAGACGCCGCGCACCGAGTCGCAGGCCGCATTGACTGCGGGCTCGACGGGATAGCGGCCGAGGTTGCGGCTCCAGGCGACGCGGGTGCCCTTGAAGCTGCGCGCCAGCGGCCGGCGGAACGTTTCGCCCGCGTCCTCGAGCGCCAGCGGCGCGCGCGGGTCGGGACCGGCCATCGCCGAAAGCAGCAGCGCGACATCCTCGGCCGAGCGCCCCATGGGGCCTGAGACCGACAGCGTCGCCCACGGCAGCCGCGACGGCCAATCGGGAACACGACCCGGTGAAGGACGCAGGCCGACGACGCCGCAGAAGCTCGGCGGGTTGCGCAGCGAGCCGCCCAGGTCGCTGCCGTCCGCTATCGGCAGCATTCCTGTGGCCAGCGCCACGGCGCCGCCGCCGCTGCTGCCGCCGCAGGTCTTCGACGGGTCCCACGGGTTCCGTGTCTCGCCGAACACCTCATTGAAGGTCTGCGAGCCGGCGCCGAACTCCGGCGTGTTGGTCTTGCCGATGACGACGGCACCGGCCGCACGGATGCGCTCGACCAGAAGCTCGTCCAGCGTGGGCACATTGTCCTTGTAGATGCGCGAACCGTAGGTGGTGCGGATCCCTTTGGTGTCGACCAGGTCCTTGATGGCGATCGGCAGGCCGTGCAGCGGACCGACCGTCGCCTTGCGCGCCAGCGCGGCGTCGGCAGCGGCGGCTGCCTTGCGCGCTTCTTCCGGCAGCAGCGTCACGATTGCGTTCACCTTCGGGTTCACGCGTTCGATCTGGCGCAGGTGCGCTTCGAGCAACTCGCTCGCCGACACTTGTCGCGTGCGCACGAGGCGCGCCAGCTCGGTGGCGCTCTTGAAGCACAGCCCGGTTGAGTCGCCGCGAGCTGCCGGTGCCGCTGGTTGTGCTGCCGGTGCCTGCGCGGCTTCCGCCGTGCGTGCCACGAGCGCCACCGCCATGCCGCCGCCGGCGCGCTGCAGTGCCTCGCGGCGGCCCATCGTGTTGAGGCGTTCGTCGCTCATGGGTGCTCCGGTTGGGGCAGAATCGTACAGCGTGGAGAGCAACGAAGAAGAACGCGTCACTTGCCCGTACTGCGGCGAGAGCGTCGCGCTCGCCCTCGAAAGCGACGTCGCCGGCGAGTTCGTGCAGGACTGCGAGGTGTGCTGCAACCCGTGGCGGGTGCGGGTGCGTCGCCGGGGCGCGCGCCGCACCATCGACGTCAGCCGCGCGGATGGCTCGGAGTAGCGGTCCCTTGTGACCGGCGACACACGCCACCGCACGATTTCTCTTTCGTTCGCGCGCAGATTCGGCTATTGTCCTCAACCAGTTTCTAGAAATGCGCCGCCTTCTGTGGTTCGCTCCCCTCGTGCTTCTGATCGGGTGCGAACTGAAAACGGTCACCGAAACGGTTCCCAGCGAGCCCACCTCCGTGGGTACGCTGCCGCCGACGCCGGTCCCGACCCCCACACCGGTGCCGACGCCGACACCCCAGGCGCCCGAGCCGAACCCGAACCCGAACCCGAACCCTGAGCCGTCGTCGCCGCCCAGCCAGCCGAGCGGGTCGTGCAAGCTCCCCGCGCGCAGCAACGACAGCCCCTGTCCGCGGCTCACCGGCGGCGAGTTCGTGGACAACATCGAGCGCGCGCTCGAGAACCTGACGGCGAAGCAGCCCGAGCTCTTCGACTTCAACGACATCACCTGCGGCAACTGCTGGCGGATCCGCAACCACGGCAAGTACGTGAACGCCATGCTGAACCAGATGGCGAACCAGGGCGTCTGCTCCCACTGGAACGGCGAAGAGATGCAGCTGAAGGTGACGAACGACTGGTCCGAGAACTACGACATCATGACGTTCGACGGCTATGTCCGTCGCGGCTCGGGCTCGTACCGCGCCACCTGCCGGCCGGCCTCCTTCTAACCTCCCCCTTCCCTTCGCCGCGCCCGCGGCGCCCGACGCTCGTGGCAGAATCGTTGCCTTCGGAGGTCGCCATGAAACGTTTCAATTCCTTCAGCGCCATCGCCGCCGCCGTACTGCTCGCACTCTTCTCCGCCGCCTGCGCCGGCACCAAGCCGCCCTCGCTGATGATCGAGGGTCTCAAGTTCAACAAGCTGGGGCTGGGCGGCGCCGGCCTGAACGTGGACTTCCGCGTGCGCAACACCAACGCGCAGGATCTCCAGATCGAGAAGTTCGAATATGAGTTCAAGGTAAACGGCCACCGCCTCGGCCGCGGCTACTACCCCGACCTCGTCAGCCTGCCCGGCTTCGGCGAGCAGCGCATCGTCTCGAAGTTCGACGTCAACTTCCTGGCCCTTCCCGGTGCCGTCAAGAACGTGCTCGACAAGGACCGCGTGAAGGCCGAGGCCAAGGGTTCCTTCTATGTGCGCGAGGGCAACGGGCTGCGCAAGCTCAACTTCAAGAGCGACGGCGACGTCGACTTGAAGAAATAAAACGCGGCGATGACAGCGACTCAGGCTCGACGCGGCGCGTGGACGGTTGCGGCCGCGGCGGCCCTGGCTGCGGCCATCGCGTGCGCCACCAACCCGGCAACCGGCGAGAAACAGATCATGCTGGTCAGCGAGGGCCAGGAAATCGAGATGGGCCGCCAGGCCGACGCGGAAGCGACCGCCGCGTACGGGCTCTACCCCGACCAGAACCTCCAGGCGTACGTGTCGCAGCTCGGCAAGCGGATGGCGGTGCAGAGCGAGCGGCCGAACCTGCCCTGGAGCTTCAAGGTGGTGGACGATCCGGCCGTCAACGCGTTCGCGCTGCCGGGCGGCTACATCTACGTCACTCGCGGCATCATGGCGCACCTGCGGAGCGAGGCCGAGCTGATGGGCGTGGTGGGCCACGAGATCGGCCACGTGACCGCGCGGCATTCGGCGAGCGCCATCAGCCGGCAGCAGCTCGCGATGGGCGGGCTGGTGCTGGGCATGATCGTGAAGCCGGAGCTGCAGCGCTTCGGCGGCCTGGCGCAGCAGGGCCTCGGCGTCCTGTTCCTCAAGTTCGGGCGCGACCAGGAAATCCAGGCCGACGATCTCGGCCTGCGCTACATGACGCGCCAGGCGTACGACCCGAAGGAGATGGTCGAGGTCTTCAACGTGCTCGACCGCGTGAGCGGCCAGGCGAGCGACCGGCTCCCCGACTGGCTCTCGACCCACCCGAGTCCGGGGAACCGGGTGGACAACATATCGAAGGAGATCGCGCGCACCGGCGTCAAGGGCAATGTCGTGCGGCGCAACGAGTATGTTCGCTATCTCGACGGCATGGTGTTCGGCGACAACCCGCGCGACGGTTATTTCATGGACACCGCCTTCTACCACCCCGACCTGCATTTCCAGCTGCGTTTTCCGCAAGGCTTCAAGGTGCAAAACGGACGCGACGCGGTGGTGGGCGTGAGCGCGCAGCAGGACGCCGTGGTGGCGCTCGGGCTCGCGCAGGGCACTTCCCCGGAACAGGCCGCGAAGGTTTTCTTCCAGCAGGAGGGGGTCGATGCGGGGCGCTCGGGACGCGACACGATCAACGGCCTGCCGGCCTACACCGCGTTCTTCACGGCCACGACCGACCAGGGATCGCTGCGCGGCCAGGCCACGTGGGTGACGTTCGAAGGCAAGCTGTTCCGGCTCATGGGCTACTCGTCCGCCGAGCGTTTCGTGTCGTACCAAAACGCGGTCGACGGGACCCTGCGCAGCTTCGCGCGCCTCACCGACCCCCGCTACCTGAACGTCGAGCCGAAGCGGCTGGCGCTCGTCAACCTCGACCGGGGCCTGTCGGTCGGCGACTTCGCACGCACCTACCCGTCCACGGTGAAGCTCGAGACGCTCGGGCTGATCAACGGCGTCGTCGGCAACGGCCTCATCGCGACCGGGCCGGCGAAGCGCGTGGTCGGCGGCCGGCTGCCCGGCGAACAATAAGTACAGTCCCCGACAACCTTCGCGGCGGCGCCGGCGTCCCACCTCCAACAGTGGAGGCAAAGTGTCCCTGATCGACGACCTGCGCACCGACGTCGTGCGGTCTGCCCGCAACCTGCTGCGCAGCCCCGGGTTCGCGGCCACCGCGGTGGTCACACTGGCGCTCGGCATCGGCGCCAACAGCGCGATGTTCAGCGTCCTGAAAGCGGTGGTGCTGCGGCCGCTCCCCTATCAGGACGCGTCGACGCGCGTGATGATCTGGAACCGCTGGGTCGGCTTCGACAAGACGTGGGTGTCCGACCTCGAGACCGCCGACTACAAGCGCCTGTGCCCGAGCATCGCGGACGTCGCCGCGTGGTCGAGCGATCAGGCAAACCTCACCGGCGACGGCGACCCGGTGCGCGTCGGCGTCGCTTCGATCACGCCGAACACGTTCTCGGTTCTTGGCGCCGAGCCGCTCCTCGGCCGGGCGTTCATGCCGGGCGACGAGCGGCGCACGAACGAACTGGCGGTGCTCGGGTTCGGGTTGTGGCAGAGCCGCTTCGGCGGTGATGCCTCGATCGTCGGCCGCAGCCTGCTGGTCGATGGCCGTGCGCGCACCATCATCGGCGTCATGGGCCCCGATTTCCGCCTGCCCACCGACTACGGCGTGGACGCCACCGAGCCGACGTCGCTGTGGACACCGTACCAGCTCGACCTGAGCGCGATGGACCGCGGCAACCATGGGCTCTACGCCGCGGCGCGGCTTGCGCCCGGCGCGACTGTCGAGCGCGCGAACGCCGAGCTTGCCGCTGCCACCGCCAACCTCACGGCTGCCGGCTTGTATCCCGCGGCGATGAAGTTCACCGCCGTCGCGGTGCCGCTGCGGGAACAGGTCCTGGGCGACGTGGAGCGGCCGATGGCGCTGTTGTTCGGCGCGGTGACACTGTTGCTGCTGATCGCCTCGGCCAACGTCGCGAGCCTGCTGCTGGCCCGCGCCGAAGTGCGCGAGCGCGAGACAGCGCTGCGCGTCGCACTCGGCGCGGGCATGGGCAGGCTGCTGCGCCAGCTGGTCGCCGAGGGCCTGGTGCTGGCGCTGCCGAGCGCGCTGGCGGCGCTGGCGGTCGCCTGGGGCGGCCTGCGGTTCCTGCAGGCGCTCTCGATCGAAGGCATCCCGCGCGTGGGTGAAGCGCGCATCGACGCGGCAGTCCTCGGCTTCACGCTGGTGGCTTCGGTGGTGGCGCTCGTGCTCTTCAGCCTCGGCCCGGCGCTGCGCGCGCGGCGGATCAACCTCGTCGAGTCGCTGCGCGAGGCCGGCACGCAGGCAACCGTCGGCGGGCGCGGCATGCGCCTGCGCAGCCTCATCGTGGTCTTCGAAGTGGCCCTTTCGGTGATGCTGCTGGTGGGCGCGTCGCTCCTGATCCGCAGCCTGCGCGTGCTGCAGCAGGTGGACGTCGGCTTCGAGCCGCACGCGGTCCTCACCGCGCGCCTGTCGCTGCCCGAAGTCGGTTACGAGCAGCCGGAGAAGATCGTCGCCTTCTACGAACGGCTCGTCGCCGGCGTGCGCGAGTTGCCCGGTGTGTCGCAAGCCGGCCTCGTGCGCCTGCTGCCGCTCGGCGCGCCGATCGGCGACTGGGGTGTGGACGTCGAAGGCTATGTGGAGACGCCTGGCAGCAACGCGAAGGGCGACTGGCAGGTGGCGACCGACGGCGCCATCGAGGCGCTCGGGGAGCGCGTGGTGCGCGGCCGGACGTTCGCCCGCACCGACACCAGCGCTTCGCAGATGGTGGCGCTCGTGAACGAAACCATGGCGCGCGCCTACTGGCCTGGGCGCGACGCCATCGGTGGGCGGTTTCGGATGGGATCGAACCAGGAGCGCGGGTGGTTCACGGTGGTCGGCGTGCTGAAGGACATTCGCCACAACGGCGTGACCGAGCCGATCAAGACCAGCTTCGTCGTGCCGCATTCGCAGTTTCACAAGGAAGTCGGCTTCGCGCCGCGGACGATGCAACTGGTGGTCAAGGCGGCTGACGGGAGCGATCCCATGGCGCTGGTCGCGCCGGTGCGCGGGGTCGTGCGCGCGCTCGATGCGTCGGTGCCGGTTGCGGCGGTACGGTCGATGGACGACGTGGTGGCTGCCGCCTTGTCCACTGCGCGGCTCGCCGGCTTCATGCTGGCGTTGTTTGCCGCACTGGCACTGGTGCTGTCGGTCGTCGGCATTTACGGGCTGCTTGCGTACCTGGTGAACGAGCGCCGGCACGAGATCGGGATTCGCCTGGCCGTCGGCGCAGGTGGGGCCGACGTGTTGCGCCTGGTGCTCGCGTCGGGGCTCAAGCTCACGCTGGTTGGTATTGCCTTCGGTGCCGTGGGCGCGTTTGCCATGGCGCGGTTGCTGGGCAGCCTGCTGCACGAGATCGCGCCGCACGACCCGTTCACGTTCAGTGCGGCGCCCCTCCTGTTCCTGACGGCGGCGGCGATGGCGTGCTGGCTCCCCGCCTGGCGCGCGTCGCGCACCGACCCGGTCGCGGCTTTGCGAACGGATTAGTCCTCTGAGGGCGGTAGTCCGTCAGCTTCCGCCCGAAGAGGTTGTCCGTTTCTCTGAGGGCGGCTGTCCGTTAGCTTTCGCCCGAAGAGCCTCAGAGCCCGTTGTTTCGTTGCCGTTGTTTCGTTGCCGTTGTTCCGTTGTCCGCAGCCGAAGAGTCTCCCCGCTCGCTATCGTTTCACTGTGTCCGGACACAGTGAACGTCTCGCCGGGTCCTTTCTGTTCGAACTCGCCCGCTCACCCGGACCCATTGCGACCTGCCCCGCCCCTAACCTTCGGTGCATGGAACAAGCGCGCCTCGTGCACTCGCTCACCGACGACGAACTGCTGCGCCGCGTCATCGTCCTCACCGCCGAGTCGCGCAGCGGCGAGTCCGAACTCGTGGCCCATCTCGCGGAAGTCGACGCCCGCAAGCTGTTCGCGCGCGAGTCGTGCGCCACCATGTTCGGCTACTGCACAACAGTCCTGCACTTGTCCGAGTCCGAGGCATTCCTTCGTATCCGTGCGGCGCGCGCCTCGCGCCGCTTTCCGCTCATCCTCACCATGCTCGGCGATGGCCGGCTGCACCTCAGCGGCATCGCCATCCTCGTTCCGCACCTCACCATCGACAACGCGGCGGCGGTTCTCACGCGCGCAACACACAAGACGAAGCGCCAGGTGGCAGAGTTGATCGCTGCGCTCGCGCCCCAACCCGACGTGCCGCCAGTCATCCGCAAGCTGCCCACAACCTTTGGCGATGCGGCCGATCGCGCAGTCACAACGACAACTAGAGTTTCGAATGGCGTTGAAATCGGCACCTCGAGTGGAGTTGAAGTTGGAGTTGACGCCGCGAGTGGAGTTGGCGTTGGCGCCGACTACGCACTACGTCCGGACACAGTGACGCCTTTGCCGCCGCCCTTATCGTTCGACTCCACGGCAGCACCGACCGCGCGCGTGAATCCTCGCGCTTCGAATTCGGCGCCGGTCGTCCAGCCGTTGTCGCCGAATCGCTACAAAGTCCAGTTCACGGCGAATGCGTCGCTCAAGGCGAAGCTCGAACGCCTGCAGGCGCTGATGCCGGGGCGCGACCTCGCGGATGCGCTCGAGGTGGCGGTGACCGAGAAGCTGGAGCGCATCGAGGCCAAGAGGTTCGGCAAGACAAAAGCCCCGCGAACCGTGCCGCGGTCCATCGCAAAGGCCAGTGCGGCGGCCGCGCCGACGCCGGGACGAATGGGCAGGTCGAGGAACAGCATGGTGTCCGGGCAGACGACCATCGCATCAGCTCCGGCGACGACCGGGGCGTGGCCTGAGACGATGACTGGCTCGTCGTCTGAAACCTCTGTTGGCGCGCCCCGTGATGCGATTCATCCGCTGGCGGTTGCGCAGCCGGTGACTGTTGCCGGTTCGCGATACATACCTGCTTCGGTGCGCCGGGCGGTCTGCGAGCGCGACGGCGACCGTTGCCGATTCGTCAACAGGAACGGGCAGCGGTGCGCGGAGCGCAACAACCTCGAGTTCCATCATCGCCATCCGTACGCACATGGCGGCGGCAACGACGCGGGCAACATCCGCCTGATGTGCCGCACCCACAACGCCTACCTGGCGGAAGCCGACTACGGCCGCCAAGCGATGGCGAAGTTCCGACGGTCGGAGAAGCAGATCGGGGGTGTCACATGACGTTAGTGTGACGTCCCAACCGAGTGTGACGTCCCAACCGCTACTGTCCGGACGCAATGGCGAACCCCGGCAAGGATGCCGAAAGGCTGCCGGTTGAACGTCGCGGTGGAAAGGGTTCCGGCGAGTGGATCGGAATCCCAGTCGGGCTGCGGAGATGGACACCGCCGGCAGACGGCCTCGGAGCGTTCAGCAGGAGTGCCAGGAACGCTGCGCGGCATGCGGGAATGGGCCGAACGCTGCGCAGGGTAGACGTACGGGGACTTCCCGGCTGAAAAATCGCGGTAAAGTTGGGCCCTGCCATGAGCCTCCTCGATCTCCTGAAGGGCAAGTGGGTCGACCCGACCTACGCCAGCGTTCACGAAGGCGGCAACATCATCACCACGCGGCTCGATGCCGTCGTGAAGTGGGGGCGCAAGTCGTCTTTGTGGCCGATGCCTTTCGGCACGGCGTGCTGCGCCATCGAGTTCATGGCGTTCACCGCGTCGCACTATGACGTCGCGCGTTTCGGGGCCGAGGTGCTGCGGTTTTCGCCGCGCCAGGCCGACCTGATGTTCGTCGCCGGCACCATCCCCGACAAGCTGGCGCCAATCCTCAAGACCATCTACGACCAGATGCCCGAGCCGAAATGGGTCATCTCGATGGGAGTTTGCGCGTCATCGGGCGGGTTCTACCGCTCGTACCACGTGATGCAGGGCATCGACGAGATCATTCCGGTGGACGTCTACGTTCCCGGTTGTCCGCCGTCGCCCGAAGGGCTGATCGCGGCGATCATGAAGATCCAGGAAAAGATCAAGGCCGGCGACCAGGCGAAAGCACCCCAGGGAGTCAACCGCCTCGGCGTTCCCGGCGACGGCGCCATCGACCGTCGTCAGCGGCGCCAGGCGTGGGCGGCTGACGACGCGGCTCGCGCCGGCCACGGACTGCAGCCGCGCGGCCTCCTCCAGATCGCAGTCCCGGCCCGCAGCGCCGCCAGCAAGCCGTCCGATCCCCACCATGGCTAGTCCGGCGATCGACAGCCCGGCCGTGGGCGCCGACAAACCGGCCGTCCAGGCGCTGCGCCGTGCGCTCGGCGACGCGGTGCTCGCGGTCAGCGACTGGCGCGGCGACCTGGCGATCACCGTGACCCGCAAGTCGTGGGCGGTGGCGGCGCGCACCCTGCGCGACGACCCGGCGCTCGACTACAAGCTGTTCCTCGACCTCTGCGCCGTCGACTACCTCGACCGCGACCAGTGGAGCGAGCGCTACGAAGTGGTGCTGCACGTCTACTCCGTCTCGCACAAGCACCACATCCGCCTCAAGGTGGCGGTGCCCGAGAACGACCCCATCGTCGATTCGCTGATCCCGGTCTACAAGGGCGCCAACTGGTTCGAGCGCGAGGCCTGGGACCTCTACGGCATCGTCTTCAAGGACCACCCGAACCTCAGCCGCCTGCTCACCCACGACGACTTCGTCGGCCACCCGATGCGCAAGGACTACCCCACCGCGCAGCGCCACGTGCTGAAGACGCCGAAGGCGATGCTGCTCGACGTGCCCAAGGGCAGCGAGCACCTGCTCGTGAACATCGGCCCGTCGCATCCGGCCATGCACGGCACCTTCCGCGTGCAGGCGCTGATGGACGGCGAGACGATCGCCAGGGGCGAAGCCGAAATCGGCTACATGCACCGCAACTTCGAGAAGATGGCGGAGTCGCGCACCTACTGGCAGATCATCCCGTACACCGACCGCCTCAACTACTGCTCGGCGTTCATGAACGGCCACGGCTGGGCGCTCGCGGTCGAGAAGCTGCTGGGCATCGCGGCGCCGCCGCGCGCCGAGGCCATCCGCGTCATCCTTTCCGAATTCTCGCGGATCATGGACCACTTCATCGCGATCACCACCAACGTGGTCGATCTCGGCGCCATCACGCCGTTCTTCGTGGTGTTCCGCGCCCGCGAAGACATCTACGACCTCATCGAGGCCTGCTGCGGTGCGCGCCTGACCGTGAGTTATGTGCGCATCGGCGGGCTCGCGGCCGACGTGCCGTCAGACTTCGACGCGCGCGCCCGCCGGGCGCTCGACTCGGTGCGCGACGTGACCAGCCAGATGGAGAAGCTCCTCACCCGCAACATCATCTTCGCCAACCGCTTCCGCGACATCGGCGTGATGTCCAGGGAAGACGCGCTGAGCTGGGGCTGGGTGGGCCCGTGCCTGCGCGGTTCGGGCGTCGCCTACGACGTGCGCAAGGACCACCCTTATTCGGGCTACGAACAATACGACTTCGACATCCCGGTGGGCACCGTCGGCGACTGCTACGACCGCTACCTGGTGCGCGTCGCCGAGATCTGGCAGAGCGTGCGCATCATCGAGCAGGCGATGGCGAAGATGCCGCACGGCCCGATCATCGTCGACGACAAGAAGGTCGCGCTGCCGCCGAAGTCGGAAGTGTTCGGCAACATCGAAGCGCTGATGAACCACTTCAAGCTCGTCTACGACGGGATCCTGCCGCCGCCGGGCGAGGTCTACGGCTATACCGAGGGCGCCAACGGCGAGGTCGGCTTCTACATCGTGAGCGACGGCTCGAAGCATCCGTGGCGCGTCAAGGTGCGGCCGCCGTGCTTCAACATCTACCAGGCCTATCCCGAGATGATCGCGGGCGGGCTGCTCGCCGACGCGGTCGCCATCATCGGCGGCCTCAACGTGGTCGCCGGCGAACTCGACCGATAGGAACCAAGCAGCATCATGCCGAAGTGCACCATCAACGGCCGCGAGTTCGAGGTGGCGCCGGGGACCACCGTCATCCAGGCCGCCCTGGCCAACGGCATCGACATCCCGCATTTCTGCTGGCACCCCGACCTGGTGGTCGACGGCAACTGCCGCATGTGCCTGGTCGAAGTCGAGAAGATGCCCAAGCTGCAGATCGCCTGCAACACCCAGGTGACGGACGGCATGGTCATCACCACCAATTCGGAGAAGGCCTCCGATGCGCACCGCACCACCCTCGAGTTCCTGCTGGTCAACCATCCCATCGACTGCCCGGTCTGCGACCAGGCCGGCGAGTGCTACCTGCAGGACCAGTACATGGACCACGGACTGCACGAGTCGGAGGTGGAGGTCGAGGAGAAGGTGCACAAGCGCAAGGTGGTCGACCTCGGCCCCATCATGCTCGACGCCGAGCGCTGCGTGCTGTGCTCGCGCTGCCTCCGCTACGAACGCGACGTCACCGCCACCAACAGCTTCGAGTTCAAGAACCGCGGCGACCACATGCAGATCTCCACGTTCGAGGAGCGGCCGATCACCCACGACTACGCCGGCAACCTCGCCGACATCTGCCCGGTGGGGGCGCTGCTCTCGCACGACTTCCGCTTCAAGATGCGCGTCTGGTTCCTGAAAGAGACGGAATCGATCTGCCCCGGCTGCTCGACCGGCTGCAACATGTTCATCGACCATCGCGACGCCGAGGCGCAGCGCTTCCGCCCGCGCCGCAACCCCGCGGTCAACAAGTCGTGGATGTGCGACCCCGGACGCGCGCTCTACAAGGGGATCGGCGCGGCCTCGCGGCTGGCTTCGGCGCAGGTGCGCACCACAGCCGGCCTGCAGCCGTCTTCGCTCGACACGGCGCTCGAACAGGCGGCGACGCAGCTGCAGGCCGCCGGCAAGGCGTCGGCGTTCCTCGCGACCCCGCAGGCATCGAACGAGGACTTGTGGGCGTTCGCGCGGCTCGCGGACGGCATGCGGCGGCAAGCTCGACTTCCGCGTCGGCGACCCGCAGGACAAGCTCGAGGTGCGCCTCGACAACATCCTGCAGCACGCCGACCGCAACCCGAACACCCGCGGCTGCCTCGACCAGGGGCTCGGCCGCGACGGTGTCGAGGCCATCGTCTCCGCGTGCCGCAACGGCGACATCCGGGCGCTGGTGCTGCAAGGCCCCGAGCTGCTGCGCGACGCGGCGGTGGCCGAAGCCGTGGCGCGGGTGCCGTTCGTCGTGGTGATGGCGAGCCACGACGAAACCGCGCTGGCCGGCGCCAGCGTGGTGCTGCCCGCCGCCGCATGGGCCGAAACCGAGGGCACCTTCACCAACTACCAGGGCCGCGTGCAGCGGTTCCGCAAGGCGTTTCCACCTCCCGGCGATGCGCGCGCCCGCTGGGAGCTCGCCGCGGCGCTCCTTTCGCGCCTCGGCGCGCCGCTCGCCGCGACGTCCGCGCGTGAGCTGTTCGCCTCGCTCGCGGCCGCGACTCCGGGATACGCCGGGCTCGACCTCAAGAGCGTCGGCTCCGAAGGCGCAGGGATTTCAGGAGCGGCGACAGGGGCTGCGCGATGACGAACAACGTCGTGACGGTCAGCCGCGACACCCGGCCCGGCATCTACCCCATCCTGCTCGGCATGAAGATCACGTTCATGAACATGGTGAAGGTGCTGTTCGCGCGCGGCGCCTCCACCATCCAGTTCCCCGAGCAGAAGCGCAACATCTCCACCCGCTACCGCGGCATCCACATCCTCACCGTGCGCCAGGACGGCACCCCCAAGTGCGTGGCCTGCTACATGTGCGCCACCGTGTGCCCGGCCGAATGCATCTACATCGAGTCCGGCGAGCGCCCGGAGAAGTCGATCGAGAAGTACCCGACGCGCTTCGAGATCGACCTGCTGCGTTGCGTCTATTGCGGTTTCTGCGTCGATGCCTGCCCCGAAGAGGCGATCATCATGAGCCGCGAGAACGACCTCGTCGGCACCTCGCGCGCCGAGCTCATCATCGACCGCGACCGCCTGATGGCGCGCGCCAAGGTCGCCGAGCAGGGCGCCGGCTACCGCCCCGACGAGCACGATTTCCGCCGCCCGGTGCGCATCGCGGCGCTCGAACGCCTGAAGAGCGAGCACGGCATCGTCCCCGGCATGCCGTCATCCCCTCGCGCCGGCGGCGGCTCCCGCTAAAAAAGGTATCATTTGCGCCGTCCGCGCCTGGTTTTGGCGGATGGGCGGGTCCTGGTCGCGGCGGCCGGGTCGCTTGGCCTTGAAAAGGCGTGGAAACGACCGAAATGGGACACCGCAACACGATCCTCGGCCTGGGCCTGCTCGCCGCTCTCTCGGCCGGTCCCGGCCGTGTCGCGCAAGCGCACGAAGGTGCGCGCCACAAGGCGGCCCCGGGGCGGGTCGATGCCCATTGGAAGGAAGACTTTGGCTTCGCCGGGTTCAAGACACTCGACCGCCAATTGCAGCAGGCGTGGAACGCTTATGGCGGCGCAGCGCCATCGCAGGGCGCTGCAGGCGCATCTCAATCGCAGGGCTCGGGCAGCGCGGCGAATGCCGTATTTCACCCACCCCGCGCCATCGCCGCCGCGGCGGCGGTAAACGCGCCCGACACCACAGGCTCGTGGTCGGAGGTCTTCGATTCGCCGGTGGTCGCGGTGCAGGCGACCCTGCTGCAGGACGGCACGCTCCTCATCTGGGACTCGATCGGCGACTCACCCGACGAGCAGCACCAGGCGCACACGTTCACGCGCGCGGCCATCTGGGACCCGGCCAGCAACACCTTCACGCGGATCGATTCGCACACCGGCTACAACCTGTTCTGCGCCGGCTTCGCACACCTGCCGAACGGCCGCATCCTCATCGCGGGCGGCAACAAGGACTCGGAACAAAACGGCATCGACACCATCCACATCTACGATCCGGCAACGCGTACCTGGAGCCTCAGCCCACTGCGCATGGGCGGCGAGCGCTGGTACCCGTCGGTGACGCCGCTCGCGAACGGCGAGTCGCTCATCACCTCCGGCCGCTACGACACCCCCGAGGTGTTTGCACCCGACGGCAGCCTGCGCGCGCTGACCCGCGCGGTGCTGAAGCAGCCGTTCTATCCGTGGATCCACGCAGCGCCCGACGGCCGCGCCTTCAACTTCGGCCCCGACGACGCGCTGCGCTACCTCGACACGCGCGGCGCCGGTGGTTGGAGCAGGGTCGGCCCGCGCGGCGATGGCATCGAGCGCGGCTACGGGTCATTCGGCCTCTACGACGTCGGCCGCGTGCTGGCTGCCGGCGGCGAGAAGTCGGTGCACAGCGCCATGGTCATCGACTTCGCCGACCCGAACGCGCGGCCGGTCTCGCGCCGCACCGCCGACATGGCGTACGGCCGCCGCCAGCACAACCTCACGGTGCTGCCCGACGGCACCTCGCTCGTGACCGGCGGCAACTCGAGCGGCGCCATCCTCGTCGACAAGAACGCGCCGGTCTATCCCGCCGAGCTGTGGAATCCGTGGACCGGGAAATGGACCACGATGGCGGCCGCGCAGCGCACGCGCCAGTATCACTCGACGGCGATCCTGCTTCCCGACGCGCGCGTCTTTACGGGCGGCGGCGGCATCTGCGGCACCTGCTTCGAGGCGGGCTATCTCGAGCGCAACTACGAGATCTACAGCCCGCCGTATCTCTTCCGCAAGGATGGCTCGGGCCAGCTCGCCACGCGGCCGTCGATCACGTCCGTGCCGGCCGGCGTCGCCTACGACGAGGCGTTCCTGGTGGTCACGCCAGACGCCGCGCGCATCGCCGGCGCCGTCATGATGCGCGTGCCTTCGGTCACCCATTCGATCGACTTCGAGCAGCGGCGCGTGCCTCTGCGCTACTCGCTCGAGGCGGACGACGCAGGCCTGCGGGTGAGAGCGCCAGCCAATGCCAACGTCGCGCCGCCCGGCTACTACATGCTGTTCCTGCTGGACGGCAGCGGCGTGCCGTCGGTGGCGAAGATCCTGTTCGTGGCGCCGGGCCAGGGCCTCGCGGCACCGATGCTGCTCACCGCCATTCCCAGCCGCAGCGGTGCCAGCCTTTCGTGGATCGGCGCGCCCGGAGCGCGTGGCTACGACGTCTGGTACGGCGCGTCGGCGAACGTCCTCGACCAGCGCGTCTCGACCAGCAGCACCCGCGCGAGCGTCGGCCGGCTCGCGTCCGGACGCCAATACTTCTTTGCAGTGGTAGCGCGCAACGACACCGACGTCTCAGGGCCGTCGAATGTACTGGCCGCGAGTACCTCGCCATGACCGCGCCTTGACAGCACAGCACCGGGAGAGACATCAATGAGCGACCGAGTCGTCCTTGCCGAGGACGACGCCCTGACCGCATCCTTGTTGCTTGCCCTGCTCAGGCCGATCACGAGCGATGTCGTGCACGTCACCGACGGCACCGAAGCGATGGACGCGATCGACGCGCTTCCCGACCTCCTGATCCTCGACCTCAATCTGCCAAACCGCACCGGCCTCGAGGTGCTGCGCACCATGCGCAACCGCAAGGAGACGGCGAAGATCCCGGTGCTGGTCGTGTCCGCGCACGACCAGGCCGACACCCGGGAACGGGTCGACCGGCACGGCGCCGAGTTCCTGGCTAAGCCCATCCGGCCCGACACCTTCCAGACCACCGTGCGCCGGCTGCTCGAGAAATCATGACGCTCCCCGACTGGGCCGGACCGTTTTCGGGCGTGCTGCACCCGCGCGAGGCCGTGGACTGGATCGCTCTCTTCGTGCTGCTCGGCTTTTTCCTGGTGCTTGCCATGAGCCTGGCGCTGCTGGTGCACCATTGGGTGTCGGCGGCGCGCAAGCGCCGCCGCGCGCAGGCGCTCGCCGACGCCGGTGCGCTCATCACGCGCGCGCTGCCCGACGGCATGGACAGCCTGCGCGCGGCGGCCGGCACCGCCAACGCCTCGATCGGCGCAGGCGCCACCGGCCAGGTGTTGCGCGAGCTGCGGCTGCTGGTCGTCGGCCCGACCCGCGAGAGCCTCACGGCGCTGCTCGAAGCGAGCGGCGAGCTGGCACGCATGGAGCGCGCGGCGCATTCCTGGCGCGCCTGGAGGCGGGTGCAGGCGGCCAAGGACCTCGGCGATTCCGGCGGCCGCCGCGCGCTGCTGGCGCTGCGCGGGCTGCTGCAAGACCGCGACGCGGCGGTGCGCGCCGCGGCGCGCGAGGCGCTCGCCGGCCACGAGGACGGCGCCGCCGATGCGCTCGCGTCCTTCATCGCCGACCCGGCGCGGCCGCGCGCGCACCATTCGTCGGTGATCGCCAAGATCTCGCGGGTCTCCGCCTCGGTGCTGCGCGAGGAGCTGGCAACCGGACGCGCCGATGCCCACCTGCTGCTCGTCGGCCTCGCGGCGCTCGGCGACGTGCGCGATGGCCGCAGCGCCGACCTGGCGCGGGCGTCGGCGCACTCGCCCGATCCCGACCTGCGCGCCTTGTCGCTGCGTATGCTCGGCCAGCTGCGCGCCGCGGGCGCGGAGCAGGCGCTGCTCGCGGGGCTGAAGGACGCCACCTGGTTCGTGCGCGCCGCCGCGGCGCGTGCGCTCGGCGCCTTTCCGGCGAACGAGCGGCTCATCGCGGCGCTGGGCGGCGCCCTCCACGATCCGGCCTGGTGGGTGCGGCAGAACGCCGCAAGTGCCCTCGCCCGGCATCCCGCGGCGCATGCGCGGCTGCGCGAGGCCGCCGCCGGCACCACCGATCCCTACGCCCGCGACGCGGCCGAGACGGCGCTCCTCAACGCCTCGCTCGAGGAGGTGCTCGCCTCATGACGTTGACCGTCGCCGGCCTGCAGTGGCTCGAGCGCGCCATCCTCGTGTACTTCGCGCTGATGAACTCGGCCTACCTGATCTTCTCGGTGGTGGCGGCGTTCGCGCTCATCGCGCACCAGCGCCGGGTGCGCAGCCGCGCCGCCGACGTCAACGCTTTTGGCGAGGCGGCGTTCCGGCCGATCTCGGTGATCGTGCCGGCGCGCAACGAGGAAGCAACGATCGCCGCCAACGTGCGCGCGCTCCTGACCATGCGCTATCCGGAGTTCGAGATCGTTGTGGTGAGCGACGGCTCGACCGACCACACGCTGCAGGTACTGCGCGATGCCTTCGACCTGGTGCCGGCGCCGCAGGCGACGCGCCGCCAGCTCGAGACGAACCCGATCCGCCTCACCTACGTGTCGCGCGACCACATGAACCTGCGCGTCATCGACAAGGTTGGCGGCGGCAAGAGCGATGCCCTCAACGCCGGCCTGAACGCCGCCAAGTACCCATTTGTCTGCAACATCGACGCCGACTCGCTGCTCGAGCCCGACGCGCTGCTGCGGGTCGCGCGCATCCTGGGTGAGGACGAGGACGTGGACGCGGTCGGCGGCATCATCCGCGTGCTGAACGGCTCGACGGTGAAGGACGGCCGGGTGGTGGACGTCTCGACCGAGCCGAAGCCGATCGTCCTGTGCCAGACGCTCGAGTACCTGCGCGGGTTCCTCGCCGGGCGCACCGCGCTGGGCGCCGCCAACTCCCTGCTCATCATCTCCGGCGCCTTCGGCGTGTTCCGCAAGAAGGCGCTGTTCGAGGCTGGCGGCTACAGCGTCGGCACCGTGTGCGAGGACATGGAGCTGATCGTGCGCCTGCATCGCACCGCGCGCGAGGGACGCAAGGGCGGCAAGATCCTGTTCGTGCCCGATCCCGTGTGCTGGACCCAGGTACCGACCGACTGGCGCTTCCTGCTGGCGCAGCGCGACCGCTGGCAACGCGGTCTCATCGAAAGCCTGTGGATGCACCGCGCGATGTTCATGAACCCGCGCTACGGTGCCGTTGGCCTGTTCGGCGTGCCGTTCTTCGTGTTCTTCGAGGCGTTCGGCCCGGTGATCGAGGCGTTCGGCTACGTGCTGGTGCCGGTGCTCTGGTTCATGGGGCTGCTGAGCGTGCCGTTCGCCACCTTGTTCGTGATCCTCGCCATCCTCTACGGCACCCTGATCTCTTTGTGCGCTCTGGTGCTCGACGACCTGCTGTTCCGCCGCTACGAGCGGCCGCGCGACATCGGCCGCCTGATCGCCGCGGCGTTCCTCGAATACCTCGGCTACCGCCAGGTGCTGGCGCTGCGCCGCGCGGCCTCCTTCATCTCGGTGTTCGTGAAGCGCGGCTGGGGCCACACCAAGCGCCAGGCCATCGCCCACGGCGAACGCACGGCGCCCGCGAACGGGGGTCCGGCGGCCCCGGCCAAGCTCGAGGACGACGCAACATGAAGCGGCAGCTTCTCGCCCTGGCACTCGCGTGCGCCGCTGCCTGCCTGCCGGCGGCCGCGGTGCTGGCCGACGACGACGCGCAACTGGCGCAAGCCTTGAGCCTGCGCGACAGCGGCGACGTGAAAGGCGCGATCAGGATCTACCGCACGCTCCTCGACGGCGAGCGCAGCGAACGCGCGCGCAACGGCCTCGCCATCGCACTCTCATGGGACGGCAAGAACGACGAGGCGCTCGACAACTACCGGATCCTGGCTGGCGCGAAGGACGTCGAGGTGAGCCTCATCGGCCGGCGCGGCGTGGTGCGGGTGCTCGGCTGGCAGAAGCGCTACGGCGCCTCGGCCAAGGAAGCGCACGCGATCCTCGCCGACCATCCGGACGACCGCGACACGCTGCTGCTGCTCGGCGCCGTCGAGGGCTGGCGCAACCACCGCGTGCAGTCGCTCGCGGCCTACGACCAGCTGCTGAAGGAGGAACCGCACGACGTCGATGCCCTCATCGGCCGCGCCAAGACGCTCGCCTGGACCGGCCGCTTCCGCGAGTCGCGCCAGGCCTACGAAACGCTGCTCGCGCAGGACCCGCAGCACGTCGAGGCGCTCGTCGGCCTCACCTACGTGGAGATGTGGACCGCCAACCTGCCGCGTGCGCAGGAGGTGTTCGAACGGCTCGGCGTTTCCGACCGCGACCGCCGCGACGTGCGCATCGTCGCGGCAGCGCTGCTGCGCGCCCGGCTCGAGAACCCGCGCTACCAGGAGAGCCTGGCCGGCCTGCGCGACTCCTTCCCCGGCGACCCCGACGTGCGCCGCATGGTGCACCAGTCGCGCATCGACCGCGGCCTCGCCCTCGACGCAGGCGGCGCCTATTCGAAGACGAGCGAAGACCTGGAAACGCGCACAGCGGCTGGACGACTATTGCTGCCGCTGGGCCACGGCGGCTTCGCGAGCGCCGGCGCCGCACACACGAGCCTCGAGACGCCATTCGACAGCGCCGACGTGGACAGTTGGCGCCTCGGCGCGCGCATCGACGGCGTGCGCCGTTTCCTCTTCGATCTCGGCGCCGGGCGCAAGACCGCGGAGCCGGACCGGGGCGGCGGCACGTTCGACGTGGGCGCAGGCTGGCGCGCGTCCGACCGCCTCAACCTCGCCGCTTCCTATGAGCGCGACTTTGCCTTTTACACGCCGACCGCGGTGGACCGTGACGTGCGCTACCACGGTCCCGTGCTGTCGCTGTTGTGGACGCCGCGCGCCGCGATCGCCTTGACCGCATCGGTGTCGCGCACCACTTTCGAGCCGAGCGGCGCATTGCCGCACCACCGCAAGGCCGCGAATGCCGAGCTGCGCTTCACCGCGGCCGAGCATCCCGTATGGCTGGAACTGGGGGTGCGCGGCCGCGCCTTCAACTTCGACCGGACCTACGGCGATGTTGGTTACTGGAATCCGCTGCGGATGCGCGAAGGAATGATCGTGGCGGCGCTGGTGCGCGACAAGGGCGAGATGTTCCGCGGCCGCCTCGACGGCGGCTTCGGCGTGATCCACGCAACCGACATCGGCACTCGCGCCACCGGCTTCATCCGCTTCGAGTTCGCGCGCGCCCTCAGCGAGCACATCGACCTCGCCGGCTGGGCCGGCTACTATCGGGTGTCGCAGGAAACCGGGTTCTATGACGAGCGCACGGCGCGCCTCGGGCTCGTCATCCACCCGTAGCGCGCGGGGGCAGGCGCCGCGTGCGGTCCGCGAACAGCACGGTGCCGATCGCGAGCATTACCAGCAGCATCCACGCCTGGCGCAGCGGCCGCGTCCACAGCATGTAGGCGCAGAAGCCGAACGCCAGCGTCACGACGAGCGGCGCCAGCGGCAGGCGGAACGCCGGCGCGCGTTCCGGCCACTTCTGGCGCAGGCGCAGGACCGCGATCGCGACGAGCGCGTAGGTCACGAGCCGCACGATGGCTGAGAGCACCGCGTTGCTCGCGAAGCTGCCGAACAGCGAGAACGCGAGCGAGGCCGCGGCGAACAGCAGGATCGCGACGTACGGGGTGCGGAAGCGCGCGTGCACGCGGCCGAAGAACGGCGACAGGTCGCCTTCTTCCGACATCGAATAGAGGGTGCGCGGCGACGTGAGCAAGGCGCCGGTGGCCCAGCCGTAGACCGAGACCATCGCTGCGATGCTCGCGAACGCGATGCCGGCAGGGCCGAGCACCACCGCCATGGCTGCCGCGATCGGCGCCTTCTCGGCGCCCACCCGCGGCACGATGCCCACCACCGCCAGCTGCACCAGCGTGTAGACGATGCCGATCGCGAGCAGCCCGGCGAGCAGCGCGAAGGCGGAATCCTTGCGCGGGTTCTTCGCCTCGCTCGCCGGCACCAGCGCCGACTCGAAGCCGCCGAAAGCAAAGATCAGCAGCAGCACCGCCTGCTGCCAGTCGGGGTGCGCCACCGCCTGGCTTGCGAGCACCTCGCGGCTGATGCGCGGCAGCGCCAGCAGCACGAGGAACGCGAGCGGCAGCAGCTTGGCGATGACGAAGAAATCGACGGTCCACGCCGCGCGCTTGACGCCGGCGACGTTGACGGCGGTGACGATGGCGAGCACCACCACCATCACCACGGCGCGCCCGGCGCCGGCGCCGGCACGCGGCACGATCTGCGCGAGGTAGTCGACGAAGACGTTGAGGTTCGCGGCCACCGAGGTGACGCGGATCCAGAAGGACAGCCATCCCGCCTGGAAGCCGACGAACCCGCCGAACGCCTCGCGCGCGTAGAGGTAGACGCCGCCCGGCTTTCGAAGCGGCTTGCGACCTCGCTGAAGCAGAACACGATCGTCAGGATGGCGGTGCCCGCGACCACGTAGACGAGCGGGCTCCACACACCGGTGAGGGCGGCGATGGTCGCCGGCATGCCGAAGATCGAGCTGCCGACGACCGAGTTGACGACCGAGGCGGTGAGGTCGGTGCGGGTGATCGCCCGAACGAGGTCCGTTCGGGCCGGCTTCACTTGCGAGCTGCCGGCTGCTGGTAGCGGACCACGCCGCCGACGATCGTGTAGAGCACCGCGGCGTGCAGGATGTCCTTGTCGGGCACCGCGAGGATGTCCTTCGAGAGGACCGTGAAGTCGGCGCGCTTGTCCACCTCGATCGTGCCCTCGTTCTTCTCCTCGAAGGCGCCGTACGCCGCGTCGCGCGTATACGAGAGCAGCGCCTCGCGCCGCGTCATCTTCTGGTCGGGGTCGAACCCGCCCGGCGGCAGGCCCTTGTCGCTCATGCGCGTCACCGAGGCGTAGTAGCTGCGGATCGGGTCCACGTCCTCCACCGGCGCGTCGGTGCCGTTGATGATGCGCGCGCCGCTCTTCAGGAGCTTCTGCCAGACGTACAGGCCCTCGGTGACGCGCGCCTTGCCCAGGCGGCTCTCGGCCCAGGGCCGGTCGGACGTGCAATGGATGCCCTCCATCGAGGCGATCACGCCGAGCTTGCCGAAGCGCGGGATGTCCTGCTCGTCGAGGATCTGGGCGTGCTCGATGCGCGGCCGCAGTTCGGCGAGGCGCGGCGATTCGCCCTGCACCTTCTCGTAGATGTCGAGCATGGTGCGGTTGGCCTTGTCGCCAATCGCATGGGTGCACGGCTGGAAACCGTGGGTCGCCGCGTAGCGGGTCGCTTCCAGCAGCACTTCTGGCGGTGTCGTGAAGAAGCCCGAGTTCTTCGGGTCGTCGTCGTAGGGTTCGAGCAGCACCGCGCCGCGCGAGCCCATGGCGCCGTCGGCATAGAGCTTGACCGCGCGGATCGCGAGCCAGCCGTCGGGATCGAGTCGCGGTTCGCCGAAGGCGCGCATGGTGTCGAAGCCGCTCAGCATGATGTGGAAGCGCAGCGGCAGCGTGCCCGCCTTCGCGCGCTCCTCGAGGAGCGCCACGGTGGCGCGCGTCGCGCCGGCGTCATGGAAGCGCGTGATGCCCTTGCGGCTCAGTTCCTCGAAAGCCAGGTCGAGCGCCTTGTTCTGCTGCTCCATGTCCGGCTCGGGCACCTTGATCAGTTCCATGGCGTTGTCCACGAACACGCCCGTGGCGTCGCCCTTCTGGTCGCGGATGATCTCGCCGCCCTCCGGTGATGCGGTTTCCCTGGTGATTCCCGAGAGCTTCATCGCCGCGGCGTTGACCAGCAATGCGTGGCCGTCGGCGCGATCGAGCACCACCGGGTTATTCGGCACCGCGGCCGAGAGCGCCGCGTGCGTCGGAAAGTTGCGCACCGAAACGGGCGGCTTGCGGGTCCACTTGCTCTCGTGCCAGCCGTGGCCCGCGATCCACTGCCCCGGCTTGCGGCCCTTCGCTGCAGCAGCCACGCGCTGCACGATCTGCTGATAGCTCGTGGTGTCCATCAGGTCCACGCCGAGCCGTACCTCGCCCATGTCCATCAGGTGGCCGTGGCTTTCCTGGAACCCCGGGATCACCGTCGCGCCCTGCAGCTCGATGAGGCGGGTCTGCGGGCCGATCCACGACGCGACATCGGCATCGCTCCCCACCACGACGATCCTGCCGCCGCGCACCGCCACGGCGCGGGCATCGGCCTGGCCATCGACGGCGGTGTGCACGATGCCGCCGCGCATCACCAGGTCGGCTTGCGGCGTTTGCGCGGCCGCGGCGGTGGTGGCGGCAGCAGCGAGCAGCAGGATCGCGAAGTTCATGGGGCCAACTCTACGCGAGGTCGCAGTCGCAGAAGACGAAGCCGTCGCGCTCCACCACCTCGCCTGTGGTGATCGCAAGCGGCGCCGCGAACATCGGCCCGTCGTAGGCGAACGAATGGAACTCGCCGTTCTCGCCGCAGGGATCGACGCTCGCGGGCAGCTCGCCAAGCAGGCTGTGGTCGAACTCGCGGCCGGCGAACGAACGGTCGAGCCGGCGCGGATCGATGCAGACGAGGCGCGCGCGCAGGCCGCTCTCGATCATCTCCCCGGCAAGCTGCGCGGTCGTCGCCGAATGCCACAGCGGGAAGAGGGGCTCGATGCCGGTGCCGCGCAGCCGCTCCTCGCGGTAGCGCCGTACGTCCTCGAGAAACAAGTCGCCGAACGCGACATGCGTGCATCCGGAGCGCACGAAGCCCGCGACCGCCGCGGCCATGAGGCGTTCATACTCTTCATTCGGACACGGCCAGGGCAGCGGCACCACGTGCAGCGGCAGCCCGAGAGCGCGCGCCTGCGCCTCGAGGAGCGTGCGCCGCACACCGTGCATCGCCACCCGGTCGAAGGCCGCGTTGGTGGTGGTGAGGAGTCCCGCAATGGCATCCTTGCCGTGCAGGTGCTGCAACACGTGGAGCATCCACGCGGAATCCTTGCCGCTCGACCAGGACACGATGATGCGCGGCGTGCGCTGCATGAGGCTGAAGTCTCTATCAATCATCAGCTTGCGCGCCAGCGTGAGGTAAGTTGGCCGTCGCCGCAGGCGCTGGTGCTATAGTGCCAAACGACCGCAAGATATAGGGGTTAGGATGCGTCTCGAGAAGGTGGAGATCCTGGGGTTCAAGAGCTTCTGCGACAAGCAGGAAGTCTCTTTCCAGGGCGGAGTTACGGGAATCGTCGGGCCGAACGGCTGCGGCAAGAGCAACATCTCGGACGCGATTTCCTGGGTGCTCGGCGAGCAGAGCGCCAAGAGCCTGCGCGGCGCCTCGATGGAGGACGTGATCTTCGCGGGCAGCCAGGCGCGCCAACCGCTCGCCATGGCCGAGGTGAGCCTGAGCGTCTCCGGACTCAACGGCAACAGCCCCGACGGCAACCCCGAAGCAACGGTCACCCGCCGCCTCTACCGCGACGGGACCAGCGAGTACCTGATCAACGGCGAGCTGAGCCGCCTCAAGGACATCCACGAGATCTTCATGGACACCGGCCTCGGCTCGAAGGCCTACTCCATCATCGAGCAGGGCAAGATCGGCCTCATCCTCTCGAGCAAACCGGCCGACCGCCGCGGCCTCATCGAGGAAGCGGCCGGCATCACCAAGTACAAGGCGCGCCGCCGGCAGACGCAGCTCAAGCTGGAAGCGGCCGAGCAGAACCTGCTGCGCGTCAACGACATCGTCCACGAGCTCGAGAAGCAGCTCGACAGCCTGAAGCGCCAGGCGAGCAAGGCGCGCCGGCATCGCGCGCTGCGCGAGGAGATGCAGGGTGTCGAGCGCGTGCTGTTCGGCCGCCGCTTCCTCGAACTGGGCGGCGCGGCCGCGCACCTCGAGGCGCGGCTCGGCGAAGAAAGCGACCGCGAACGCAGCGCTTCGGTGGCGCTCGAGACGGAAGAAGCGCAGCTCGGCGCGCGCCGCGCGGGGCTTTACGAGGAAGAAGGCCGGCTCGAAGGACTGCGTGCGTCACTCGGCGAACTCACCGTCGCCCTCAACCGCCACGAGGGCCACTCACTCCACTGCAAGGAACAGGTCAAGGACTCGGAAGCGCGCGCGGCTGCCGCGCGGACCGAAGGCGCCGAGCTCGAGGCGCGGGTGGCGCCGCTGGCGCTCGAACTCGACACGCATCGCACCATGGAACAGACGCTGCGCGACGAGGTGGCTGCGACCAGCGCCACCACCGCAGGCGCCGAGACCCTGGTGCGTGAGCGCGCGGCGGCGGTCTCGCAGCTCACCGTCGAGCAGGACACCGTGCGCGATGCGCAGGTGGGTCTCGTCGAGAAGATCGGCGCGCTGCAGAACGCCGGCGCTTCGGTGTCGGGCAGCGCGGAACGCGCGGCCGCCGACCTGATGAAGCTGGCCGCGGAAATC
This sequence comes from uncultured Acidobacteriota bacterium, assembly GCA_963720545.1. Taxonomy (GTDB): domain Bacteria; phylum Acidobacteriota; class Vicinamibacteria; order Fen-336; family Fen-336; genus MFD01916-c6. The sequence goes on from OY970399.1 coordinate 1,228,564, forward strand.
GAGGATGCGAGCCGCGAGGGTGCGCGCACCGTGGCTCTCCTCGCCGACCTCGGCGGCCGCAAGTCGGTGAGCGAAGCGAGCATCGAGGGACTGTGGAGCGAGCACCGCTCCACGGTCGCGCGCTCGTCGGCGCTGCGCCATGCGGCGGAGGAGGCCGAGTCGCGGATTGCCGTGCTGCGCAGCGAATGGGACGGGCTCGCCGGCCGCAAGGCGTCGCTCCTCGAAATGGTGGCGAGCCATTCGGCCTTCGACGAGGGGGTGCGCCACCTGCTGGCGAGCCCGGAGGCTCTCGAAGTGCGCGGCGTGGTCGCCGACTTCGTGGAAACCGAGCCCGCGCACGAGCGCGCGGTGGAGATCTTCCTCAGCGACTTCCTGCAGGCCGTGCTGGTTCCGGATGCCGCTGCCGCGCGCTCCGCAGTGGAGCAGCTGCGCGATTCGGGCGCCGGGCGCTGTGCGCTCCTGCCGCTCGCGTCCGTGTCGCCGCAGCACGATGCGGCGGCGCGCCTGCGCGCCGTTGCAACCGAAGAGCCGCGGGTGCGCGGCCTGCTGGGCGACCTGGTGCGCGTCAACGGTCCCTTCGCCGACGCCATCCGCGCCGCGATGCCCGAGGCGCTGGTGGTCGACACACTCGAGGACGCGTTCGAGCTGGCGGCACGCCGCGGCGCGCTGCCGATCGTGACGCTCGGCGGCGAGAACCTGCGCGGCGCCGTCGTGGAAGGCGGCCGCCGCGTGCGCGGCCTGTTGTCGCCGCGCCGCGAGATCAAGGAACTCGAAGAGCACCTCGGCGAACTGGACGTACAGCTGAGCGCGGCGCGCGAGCGCGAGACGGCGCTCGAAGCGGATGCCGCCGCCGCCGACGGCGAGAGCCGCCGGCTCGAGGCACTGATCCACGACGCCGAGAAGGACCTGGTCGCCCTCGCGCACGACCTGTCGACTGCCGAGGAAGAGCGCGCCCGCATCGACCGCAAGGCGTCGATCCTCGGCACCGAGCGCAGCCAGGCCGAGAACGAGCGCGGCGCCGCAGCGATGCGGATGGCCGAGATCCAGTCCGCTCTCGCCACGGCCGACACCGATCGCGCCGCGGGCGCCGCGCGGCTCGCCGACCTTGGCCTGCGCGTGTTCGAGTCGCGCGCAGCCCTGGAATCGGCGCAGGCGGAGCACGCCGAAGTGCGCAGCCGCCTGGCCGCCCTGCGCGAGCGCGCCGGCGCCGCGGAAGCGACGCAGCAACGGCTCGCAGCCGAGCACCGCGAGCTGGTCGAGCGCCTTTCGGCCGCAAGGCAGCGCGCGGCCGAGATGGACGAGCGCGGCCTGCAGTTCGGCGCCGACCTGCGCACCACCGAGGCGGCGCTCGCCGCGACCCTCCTCGACCGCGATCGCGCTGCGAGGGAGATCGAGGGCGCCGACACCTCGGTGCGCGAAACCCGCGTCGAACTGGAAGCGCGCGAAGCGGCGCTCAAGGAACGGCGCCGCGAACGCGAGATCCTGCGCGACGCCATCTCGGAGCTGACGGTCGCCAAGGCGCGCAACGACTCGGACCGCGACCACCTGGCGCGCGAGAGCCACCAGACGCTCGGCCAGACCGCCGCCGAGTGCGCGGCGACACTCACCGACGACGACCGTGCGCTCGAGCTGAGCGACGTCGAGACGCGGCTGGTGGAGATGCGCGACCGCATCGAGAAGATGGGCGCCGTCAACGTGCTGGCCGTGGAACAGTCGCAGGAGCTGGAAGAGCGGCACACGTTCCTGACCGCGCAGCGCCAGGACCTGAACGACTCGATCGACGAGATGAAGCGCGCCATCCGCGGCATCGACAAGACGTCGCGCGAGCGCTTCGAGGAGGCGTTCCGCGTCATCAACGAGCACTTCGGCACGATCTTCAAGCAGCTGTTCGGTGGCGGCACCGCGGGCCTCAGCCTGCTCGACGAGGACGACATCCTCGAAAGCGGCATCGACGTGATGGCGCAGCCCCCGGGCAAGCGGCTGCAGAGCGTGATGCTGCTCTCCGGCGGCGAGAAGGCGATGACGGCGATCGCGCTGCTGTTCGCGATCTTCCAGTACAAGCCTTCGCCCTTCTGCATCCTCGACGAGGTGGACGCGCCGCTCGACGACGCCAACATCGGCCGTTTCGTGCGCATGCTCGAGAGCCTCAAGGAGCAGACCCAGTTCGTCCTCATCACCCACTCGCGCAAGACCATGGAGATCGCCGACCACCTCTACGGCGTCACCATGGAAGAACCAGGCGTCAGCAAACTGGTCAGCGTGCGTTTCGCGTAGATCGACGGTCGAATCGGCCTACGCGCGGTGCGCGCGTCGAACTTGGTCGAGTCGGTAGCGGAGAATCCTGCGGCAGCGGCTCAGTTGCGCGGCGTGTCGATCCAGAGATGGGCGGCGTCGAACCACGTTTCACCGCCCTGGTTGTCGTACAGCAAGCGAACGCTCATACGCGAGAAGGGCTTGTCGGCCACCACGCGGACGGCCCTCCGCTCCCAGTCATGGGTGCCGCTGGTGAACGGCCTATGCCACGTACGCTGGGTGCCATCGTCGTAGTAGATGCGAAACACCAGCGCGTACGGGCCGCCGGTCGCCGTGGCATCCACCGACTTGCTGAACGCTTCGGCGTGGACCACGCTGCCGGCAGGCCCGGCGACCGCCACCTCCTGGCGGAGGCTCTTGCCGGCCCCGGGCGCGCCGGTGATATGGAACGACTGTCGGTCGTCGTATGCATCGGACGAGCGGCCATCGGCCGGTCCAGCGATGCCGCGCTTGGTCCAGGCGGCCGGCAGATTGCGGTTTGTGCCGGACCGCTCCTCGAACGACCCGTTCAGGAGGGACTCATTCTCCAGGAAAATGCCGATTGTGCCGTACGAGGGGTAGGACACATAGACCCGGCCGCGCCGACTATCGACGCTGATCGGTCGATAGGTGTGCTCGGGGACGTAGCCACCAATCGCTCGCACGAGCTGCAGCGAATCCGCATCGATGACAAGCAGGCCCGCCTTGGGCCCGCGCGGCTCACCGTAACCCCCATCCGTAAAGAGCCTGCGCGTCGTGCTATCCAGGTCGATGTACCCCGTACAACACTGGGCTACCCCAAGAGAGTTCTTGTTGATCCTGCCAAGCACAGTGCTGCTGTTGGCGTCGATCACCGTGATGACTGCATTGCCGCCGACGAAGACGCGCTGAGTCGCGGTGTCAATGCTGATTGCGAAGACGTACGTATGGAGGGGAACGCTGTCCACGAAGGCCGCTATCGTCGTGTCGATCACGCCAAGCGTGCCATCACGAAGACCAACGTAGAGTCGGTTCCGAGCGGGATCGACCGCCAGTGCCGTGGGCTCCTGTGGGAAAGAAATCGTGCCCACGACAGTTGCGGTACTGATATCGACGACATCTATGCCGTTACCGACCCCGACGCAGCAATCCCGAGCGACGTACAGCCGCTGCGTCACCCCGTCGAGCGCGAGTGCACTTACGCTCGATTCGCCGGAGAGCGGAATGTTGCCGACGACTGTGTTGGAGGCTCCATCGATGATCGACAGCCCCCCGATTTCGGGGCGCTCCAGGGCGGCATAGATGCGGTTGTTTGCCTCGCCGACGGCGACCACGGCCTGAGTGTCAAGGTCGCCAGAAATTTCAGCGACGACCGTGTCCGTGACGCCGTCGACGACGCTCACGCGGCCGTAACCGGGCGCGTACACACGCCCTGTCCTTGTGTTGACTGCAGTGGGCCCTGCCCCCACCGCGACAACCGCGGCTGAGAGAGTCGCCGGTATCAATGCTGCGGTGCCGAAGCTGACGGACTGGCGGAAGATTCGTCCCATCCTCTACCTCTTTCTGCGCGTAACACATCGACGCGGATCGGCAGCCTCAATTGGCGTGCTTAGGTCGTCGCTAACGTCCTTGGCTGCGGCCGGCGACCATCCGCCCTCAGCAGGTCGTCAGGCCGGTTTGCCACGCATACTCGCACAATCCGTCGATGACGTAGCATTCCTCGAATGCCACTGGCGGACGCTTCCGACAGCGACGGCCTGTTCCCCTGGACCGCGCTCGACGGCTATGCCGAGGACGAGACCCTTTGGGCTGAGCTGCCGCTCGAGACACTCGTACGGCTCGCGTGCGTGCCGGTGGCGCGGGCCGAAGACGGGGAGCGGTTGGTGCTCGCGTTCGCGGCGCCGCTGGAGCCGGCGCGGGTCGATGAAGCCGAGTTCTTCCTGGCGCGGCCGATCGAGGCACTTGCGGCGCCCGCCGAGCTCGTGCAGCAGATCCTGCGCCGCCATCGCAGCGGCGAGATGATGCTCGACCAGGCCACCGAGCACCTCAAGCTGCAGCTGGTGGCCGAGGACGACGCCGTCGGCCTCGACGTGCACACCCTGCCGGCGGAGAGCCCGATCGTGCGCCTCGTGGACACGCTGGTGGTCGGCGCCATCGACCGGCGCGCGTCCGACATCCACATCGAGTCGAAGGACCGCGAGGTGCTGGCGAAGTACCGCATCGACGGGGTCCTCTACCCCGCGGTCGAGCCGCTCGACAAGCGCCACCAGGAAACGATCATCAGCCGCATCAAGGTGATGGCCGAGCTCGACATCGCGGAGAAGCGCGTGCCGCAGGACGGCCGCTTCCGCCTGCGCGTCAAGGGGCGCACCATCGACTTCCGCGTCTCGATCATGCCGTCGATCCACGGCGAGGACGCCGTGATCCGCGTGCTCGACAAGGAATCGCTGAACGCCGCCTTCCGCAGCCTGCGCCTCGACGTGCTCGGCTTCTCACCGCCCGACCTGCGCAAGCTGCGCAAGTACGCGACCGAACCGTACGGCATGCTGCTGGTCACCGGTCCCACCGGCAGCGGCAAGACCACCACCCTGTACGCGGCGCTCTCCGAGATCGCCTCGCCCGAGGAGAAGATCGTCACCATCGAGGACCCGGTCGAGTACCAGATCCCGGGCATCACCCAGGTGCCGGTGAACGAGAAGAAGGGCCTGACGTTCGCGCGCGGGCTGCGTTCGATCCTGCGCCACGATCCCGACAAGATCATGGTCGGCGAGGTGCGCGACTCCGAGACCGCCGAGATCGCGGTGCAATCGGCGCTCACCGGCCACCTGGTCTTCACCACCGTGCACGCCAACAACGTCTTCGACGTCATCGGCCGCTTCACGCACATGGGCGTCGAGCCCTATAACTTCGTCTCGGCCCTGAACGGCATCGTGGCACAGAGGCTGGTGCGCGTGTTGTGCGGCAAGTGCCAGAAGCCGGCGCGTTACGACGAGGCCTATCTCGTGGAATCCGGCCTCGACCCGTCGTCCCCGCAAATCGCCGAACTTCGCGAAGGCGACGGCTGCGAAGCCTGCGACGGCACCGGCTTCATCGGCCGCACGGCGGTGGCCGAAGTGCTCGACATGTCCGACCGCGTCCGCCAGCTCATCGTCGAGCGCCGGCCGGTGCCCGACCTGCGCGCCGCAGCGCGCGAGGAGGGTATGCGCTCGCTGCGCGAGGCCGCGCTCGAGAAAGTGTTCGCGGGCCTCACCACGCTGCGCGAGATCAACAAGGTCACGTTCTCCGCCTGACGCGGCGGGACCAGCATCATGAGAAGGCGCCCGAGATGAGCGACACGCAGGCGCGGTTCGAGAACCCGCCGGATGCGGAGATCAAGGCGCTGCTCGAGGGCGCGCGCCGCATCGCGGTGGTCGGGCTCTCGCCGAAGCCGAACCGCGACTCGCACCGCGTCGCCGCGTACATGCAAAGCCGCGGCTACGAGATCGTGCCGGTGTACCCGCGCGAGGACCAGATCCTCGGCGCGCAGGTTTACCGCCGCGTCGCGGACGTGCCGGGCCCGATCGACATCGTCGACGTGTTCCGCCGCAGCGAGGAGCTGCCCGCGGCGATCGACGACATCCTCACAAGCCCCGCGCGCGCCATCTGGCTGCAGCTCGACTGCATCGACGTCGCCGGCGCGCTGCGCGCCCGCGGCCGCGGCCTGCGCGTCGTCATGGACCGCTGCCTGATGGTGGATCACGCCCGGCTCCTCGGCCAGTCGTGGACCACGGCCTGAGCTCAGCGGCTTGCTGCCGTTCAAGGTGCTGTTCGACCCGTCCGCCGACCTGGGCCTCGGCGCGCACGTCTTTCCCGGCGAGAAGTACGCGCTCATCGCCCGCTGGCTGCGCGACGAAGGCATCGCCGTGGAGGCCGACTTCGTCGTGCCGCGCCGCGCGACCGACGCGGAGCTGCTGCGTGTCCACACCGCCGAGTATCTGGAGAAGGTGAAGACCGGCACCTTCACCGAGTTCGAGGCGCACACGCTCGAAGTGCCTTGGTCGCCCACACTGGCCGAGGCATTCCTGGTGGCCGCGGGCGCCACCGTGGAGGCCGCCGCGCTCGCCCGCCGTGACGGTTGCGCGGTGACGCTCTCCGGAGGCTTCCACCACGCATTTCCGGATCACGGCGAGGGCTTCTGCCTCATCCACGACGTGGCGGTCGCCGTCGAGGCGCAGATTGCGTCGGGCGCGGCGCGGCGGGTTGCGATCGTGGACCTCGACGTGCACCAGGGCAACGGCTCGGCGGCGATCTTTCGCGAGCGCCAGGACGTGTTCACCGGCTCGGTGCACCAGGAGTGGTTGTACCCGTCGTGGAAGCCGCCGGGCACGGTGGACATCGGCCTGCCCACCGGCGCGCGCGACCACGCGTACCTGGAAGCCGTCGACGAGCTGCTCACGCTGGTACGGCGGTTCGAACCGGACTCGATCTATTACGTGGCGGGCGCCGACCCCTATGAGCACGACCGTCTCGGCGGGTTGAAGGTGACGATGCAGGGACTCGCCGACCGTGACGAGCGCGTGTTCGACACCGCGCTCGACCTGGGCGTGCCGGTGGTGGTGACGCTCGCCGGGGGCTACGCCGAGGACACTGGCGATACCGTCGAGATCCACGGCAATACGGTGCGCATCGCCGGCCGGGTGTTCGCGAAGTGAACGAGCGGGGTGTGAGCCGCTTCGACGGGTTCCAGAAACTTGCCGTCGCCACGACCATCACCACCTACCTCCTGATCCTGGTCGGTGCGCTGGTGCGTGCAACGGGGTCCGGCATGGGCTGCCCCGACTGGCCGAAATGCTTCGGCAACTGGGTGCCGCCCCTGACCGCCGCCGACCTGCCGGCCGGCTTCGACGCCGCGCAGTTCAACGCCGCGAAGACCTGGACCGAATACCTCAATCGCCTGCTCGGCGCCACCACCGGCCTGCTGATCTTCGCGACGCTGGTCGCCGCGATTCGCCGCTACCGCCACCGGCCTGACGTGCTGTGGCCGGCGGTGCTGGCGTTCCTGGCGGTGGGCTTCGAAGGCTGGCTCGGGGGACGCGTCGTGGCCCACGGTCTCGCCCCCTGGATCGTCACCGCGCACCTGATGGGCGCTTTGGTCGTGGTCGGCGCCCTGCTGTACGCGACCATCCATGCCTTCCTGCCGCTCGCGCAACCCTCGCGGCGCGACGCCGGCGTGCGCCGCCTGTTCGTGCTGGCCGCTGCGGTGTTCGGCCTGGCGATGGCGCAGCTGGTCCTCGGCACTCAGGTCCGCAGCCATCTCGATCACTCGGAGGCGGCCGGGCTCGATCCGGTGGCCGTCCTCGCAAGCCCCGCCGGCCTCGACCTGATGCACCGCCGGATGTCGATCGTCGTCGCGGCCCTCACGCTCGTCCTCTGGGCAAGACTCCGGCGCGACACCACCGCCTCGCGCGCTGTGCGGCTCACTGCCGACACGACCATCGTCCTCGTCGTTGCCCAGGTCGCCGCCGGCCTGGCGGTCGCGTATCTCGCGATCCCCCCGGCCGCCCAGGTCGCACACGTCGTTCTGGCAAGCCTCTATGTGGGCGCTCTTATGACCATGCTCATCCTGATTCCTCGCACTACGACCGACCCACCTCGCATGAGGTGAAAGGTAACGGACTGCGTCCGGACGCAGTCCACCACTTCTGTTCGGTGGCGTTTTTGCTGCGGTATGCTGGCTTCAGGCATGCTGCAGGCGATTCTGGTCGGCGGACTCGTGGCGGCGACATCCAGCGCATCCCAGCTCCAGCCGGAGGCGCAGGTGCAGTCGCAGAACGTCGAAGCGACCCTCATGGCGGAACACCTGGCGGTGCGGCCAGGTCTGCCCCTGCGCGCCGGCGTGCGGTTGCGGATGAGCCCGGGATGGCACACCTACTGGAGCAATCCCGGCGACTCGGGACTCGCGACGAAGATCGAGTGGACGCTGCCGGAAGGATGGAAGGCCGGCCCCACCCAGTGGCCGCTGCCGACGCTGTTCGGCGATGGCGACGTGAAGAGCTACGGTTACGCCGACGAGGTCCTGCTGATCTCGACGCTCACGCCTCCGCCGGGCACGCAAAAGGGCGATGCGCGAATCAGCGCGAACGTTTCGTGGCTCGAGTGCGCCGACATCTGCAAGCCCGGCAAGGGCACGCTGACGCTGACCATCCCCGTTGGCTATGCGAACGCTGGCGCAAGGGCTAACACCGCTACAAGTACGGCCCCGGGCACCGACGCAGACGGCACGCCGGCAGGGCAACTCTCCCCCGACGCGCCGCTGTTCGCCGCCACGCGCAAGCTGTGGCCGACGCCAGCACCGGCAGCGGCCGTGATGTTCGAGGAGCTGCAGGGCGCCATCGTCGTGAGCTGGCCGGCCGCGTGGGCGGCCGACAGCGCGCAGTTCTTTCCGGAACAGGCGGGCATCATCGAACCGTCGGCCGAGCAGGTGCGCGCCGTCGAAGGCAAGCGGGCGCGGCTGACGATCGCCCGCCCGCAAGGCGCCGCGCCGGTGCCGAAGGATACGGCCGGCGTGCTGGTGCTCACCAGCTCGAAGCCGCCGGCAGCAACCCAACCCGCCGCGGCACCAGCGGCTCCGAACCCGGCGGCCGCGGCAGCATCGGCATCTGCAACTCCTGCAAAGAAGGCGTACCGCGTCACATGGAGGTCGAAATGAGAGCGATCGTCGCCGGCGTCCTGTCCGTCCTGATGCTCCCCGTTCTTGCCGGCAGCGCGTCTGCCGCCGCCGTCGCCGGCCAGCCGGCGCCTGCCTTCACCGCCAAGGATTCCAGCGGCGCGACGCAGTCGCTGGCCGCGAACAAGGGCAAGTGGGTGATCCTCGAGTGGAACAACTTCGAGTGCCCGTTCGTGCAGAAGCACTACGGCACCGGCAATATGCAGGCGCTGCAACGGGAAGCCACCGACAAGGGAGTCGTCTGGTTCACCGTCAATTCGTCGGCTGCCGGCAAGCAGGGCCACTACTCGGCGGATGCCGTCGCCAGCATGCTCAAGTCGCGCAACGCGGCGCCCACCGCGTACCTGCTCGACGCCGACGGCACCGTGGGCCGGGCCTACGGCGCCAAGACAACGCCGCACATGTTCGTGATCGACCCGAAGGGCACCGTGGTCTATGCGGGCGGCATCGATGACAAGCCGTCCACCGAACCCGCGGATGTGAAGACCGCCAGGAATTTCGTGCGCGCGGCGCTCGATGAGGCCATGGCCGGCAAGCCGGTGACCACGGCCTCCGCCACGCCTTACGGGTGCTCGGTCAAGTACTAGGCACCGGCGGGTTCTTCGGGCCAGCGCAAGCGCAAGGAGCCCTCAGAACTTCGTCACTTGATGAAATAGCCGACTGCTCGCCAGGCGCCGTCTTTTTCGAGCGACATGATCGCGGTCTCGGCGCCTGACTTTTTCTGCTCGAAGCTGGTGGTGAACTCGACGACGACGTACTTGCCGTCGGGCGCGCCCGGAAGCGACTCGGTGTACTCCGACTTCGACACCGCGCGCGACAGCACCTTGCCCAGCGGGTCGCGGGCTTTCGCGGCCATCGTCACCCACTTCTCCTGCAGCAGCGCTTCCTGGAACGAGGCGCCCGCCTGCGTCCAGCTGACGGCGTACTTGCCGGTGTCGAGCAGCTCGACCCAGGCGGTCGCCTGCTTTTCGGCCGCCGCCTTCGCCTCGGTTTCTTCGTCCGCCGCGAACGCCAATGCAGCGGCGCCCACGCCAAGCGCCGCGACGGCCAGGAACGCGAATGCAGCTCTCATCATCAAAGCACCCTCTCTCAGGCGACCAGCGGCCGCCCGGGCTGCCGCTTCACGAACTCGCCGCGTCCAGGGCGCCCCGTGAAAGCGCCGTGGTCCACGATCACTTCGCCCCGCGACAGGACGACAGCCGGCGCGCCGCGCATGGCACGCCCCTCGTACGGGTTGTAGTCGACGCGCATGTGCAGGCTCTTCACCGACAGGGTCACTTCCTTCTCGGTGTCGAACAGCACCAGGTCGCCGTCCGAGCCCACGGCGATGGTGCCCTTCTTCGGCCACAGCCCGAACATCTTCGCCGGGTTGGTGGCGACGATCTCGACGAAGCGATGCGCGTCTATGCGGCCCGCGCGCACGCCCTCCCACAGCAGCATCAAGCGCGTCTCGATGCCGGGGGCGCCGTTCGGGATCTTCGAGAAGTCGTCGACGCCGAGCTGCTTCTGCGGCGGCTCGTTCATGCAGAACGGGCAATGGTCGGTCGACACCACCTGCAGGTCGTTTTTCTGCAGCCCCTTCCACAGCGCGTCCTGGTTCCATTTCTCGCGCAGCGGCGGCGACATCACGAACTTCGCGCCTTCGAAGCCAGGCCGCTCGTAGTCTTCATAGGAAAGGAAGAGGTACTGCGGGCAGGTCTCGGCGTAGGCCGGCAGCCCCATGTCGCGCGCCTGCTTCACCTTCTCGAGCGCGTCCGAGCAGGAAAGGTGCACGATGTAGATGGGCACGCCCGCCATCTCGGCGAGCGCCAGCGCGCGGCCCGTGGCTTCGCCTTCGGCGCGCGTCGGGCGCGTGAGCGCGTGATACTTCGGCGCCTTGTGCCCCTGGCGCAGCGCCTCCTTCACCAGCGTGTCGATGACGCCGCCGTTCTCGGCGTGCATGCAGATGAGTCCGCCGTTGTCGCGGGTCTTGAGGAGCGCGCGGAAGATGGTGGCGTCGTCCACCTGGAAGACGCCCGGATAGGCCATGAACAGCTTGAAGGACGTGATGCCCTCGCGGCCCACGAGGTGGTCCATGTCGATCGCCACCTGGTCGCTCAACTCGCGCACGATCATGTGGAACGCGTAGTCGATGGCGGCGCGGCCCTCGGCCTTCTTCATCCAGCCTTCGAATGCGGGATAAAGGCCCTCGCCGAAGTTCTGGATGGCGAAGTCGACGATGGTGGTGGTGCCGCCGAAGGCCGCCGCGATGGTGCCGGTCTCGAAATCGTCGGCGGAATTGGTGCCGCCAAACGGCATGTCGAGATGGGTATGGACATCGATGCCGCCCGGCATCACCAGCTTGCCCGACGCGTCGATGATGGTGTCGGCCGGAATGTTGAGGCCGGCGCCGATCAGCGAGACGACTCCCTTGTCTATGAAAATGTCGGCGGTGTAGCGGTCGGACGCCGTGACGATGGTGCCGTTGCGGACGAGCGTCGTCGCCATGCTGCGCTTATTTCTCCTGGCTGGCCGCGTAGCCTTCCGCGGAATCGTGGCCGCCGGCATACTCCTTGTCGTCGGGCCGGCGGATCTGCGAGTGCGACACGACCTTGCCCCGGTTCAGTCCGCGGAAGTCCTCGACAGAGCTGAAGCGGCCCGCGTTCTTCTCGAGGAACGCGGTCATGCCCGCGAGCAGCCGCTTGATGACGTCGGGCCCGATGGCGCGGTCGAGCATGGCGGCGGTGCACACCTGCACCGTGCCGCAGCCCATCAGGAAGTAGTTGAGCGCCTGGCCGAATTCGGAGACGCCGCCGATGCCCGAGAACGACTTCTCCGGGAAGGTGCGCGTCATCTGCGCCATCTTGGCGAGCGACTGCGGCAGGATCGCCGGCCCGCCCAGGCCCCCGCTCGACACCAGGCCGTCCACGTTCATCTCGAACTCGAGCGTCTCGGGATCGACGAGCGGCAGCGACGGGAACGTGTTCGAGGACGACACGGCATCGGCGCCGCCGGTGAAGACGGCGCCGGCTTCGAGGGCGATGTCGGTGGTGGACGGCGTCAACTTCGCCCACACCGGGATGCGCACCACGTCCTTCACCACCTGCGTGACGAACGAGCAGAGCGCCTTGTTCTTGCCGATGTTCGAGCCCATGTCTTCGCGGTCCATGTGCGGACAGGACAGGTTGAGCTCCAGCCCGTCGCAGCCCTCGTCCTGGCAGGCGGTCGCGAGCGTGCGCCAGTGGTCGAGCTCCTTGTCGCTGCCCGAGCCCGCCATGATCGAGGCGATCAGGATGCGGTCGGGATGCGCCTTCTTGATCTTGTTGAGCCGCGGCACCCACCAGTCGAGCGGCTTGTCGGAGATGAGCTCCCAGTTCCACGACGAGTGCAGCACCCCGGCGCGGCCGGCGTTCATCGAGAGCCGGCCGGTCTCGGGGTTGACGCGCGTGAACTTCGTTTTGGGCCCCGCGACGTTCACCACCGGGTGCAGCCCGATGGTCTTGGTCACCACCCCGCCCCACCCCGCGTCGAACGCGCGCAGGATGTTCACATCCGATTCGGTTGGCGGCGCGGACGCGAGCAGGAACGGGTTCTGGAAGCGAAGTCCGGTGAAGTTCACCGACGTGTCTACGGCCATGTGCGCCTCCCGCGAGAGGATACCTGATCTAAGCTCTGCCCCAGACCCGGCATGGTGAACTGACTGCTCTTCAACAGCCTGCCGTTCCTGTTCGGCTTCCTGCCAATCACGTACTTCGTGTTCTGGCGCCTGCGAACGCCGCAGGCGCGCTACGTGTGGCTGGCGTTCACAGGCTACGTCTTCTACGCCTTCTGGGACTACCGCTTTTGCGCGCTGATGGCGTTCTCGACGCTCGTCAGCTACTTCGCCGCCCTCGCCATGCAGGCGCAGCCGCAGCGCAAGCGCTTCTTCCTGTGGCTCGCCGTTGGCGTCGACCTGGCGCTCCTCGGCTTCTTCAAGTACGCGGGCTTCCTGGCTCGCTCGACGAGTGCCGCGGCCGGATTTTTCGGCTGGCACCTGCCAGCACCCGAATGGAACATCGTGCTGCCGGTCGGCATCTCGTTCTACACGTTCCACACCATTACTTACATGGTGGACAGCTACCGCGGCGTCATCGTGCCGACGCGCAACTTCTTCGAGTTCTCCGCGTACGTGTCGCTGTTCGCGCAGCTGGTGGCGGGGCCGATCGTGCGCTTCCGCCAGATCGAGGCGGATCTCGACGACATCGGCGCCGCGCGCGAGCGCCGCGACCTCGACCGCGCGTGGTCGTTTTTCACCGTCGGGCTCGCGAAGAAGGTGCTGATCGCCGACACCATCGCGGCACTCATCAACCCGATGTGGGCCAACCTCGGCAGCCTGTCCACCACCGACGCGTGGCTCGCGGTGTTCGGCTACGCGTACCAGCTCTATTTCGACTTCTCTGGCTACAGCGACATGGCGGTGGGCCTGGGCCTGATGTTCGGACTGCGACTGCCGCAGAACTTCAACTCGCCCTACCAGGCGCTCGACATCGCCGACTTCTGGAGGCGGTGGCACATTTCGCTCTCGAGCATCCTGCGCGACTACCTCTACATCCCGCTCGGCGGCAGCCGCGGTGGATCGCTGCTGACCGTACGCAACCTGATGATCACCATGCTGCTCGGCGGTTTGTGGCACGGCGCGGCGTGGACCTTCGTCTTGTGGGGCGCCTACCACGGCGTCCTGCTCTGCCTGCAGCGAGCGCTCGGTAAGCGGCTTGCGGCCGTACCGGCGGCGTTACGGCAAGCTGCAACGTTCGCGCTGGTCGTGGTCGGCTGGGTGTTGTTCCGGGCTCCCAATGCCCACGACGCGATTCGCATGTACGGCCGCATGTTTCGCCTCAACGGTCTCGAGATGATGCCGCACCAGCTTGCACTCCTGCCTCTGCTCGTAGTTGCCGCCGTCGCCGCGCACGCGGCTCCAAACACCTGGAACATCGGTCATCGGTGGGGTCTCGCGACCAACGTCGCGCTCTGCGCCGTAGTGGTTGCGGTGCTCATCGCCTTGCACGCTGGCGGCGCCAGCCCCTTCCTGTATTTCCAGTTCTGATGAGCGCGTCGCGAAGCATCTTCGCAACGGGCCGGCTGATCCCGGCAATGATGGTCGCCGTCGGCCTCGCCGACCTCGTCACGCGCGCGTGTCCGGTGGACCGCATCGCCTTTCGTGCCTGGGAACCGATGACCTACTACCGCCCCGCCGGCACCGCGTTCGAGCCCAGCGCGCACTACGACAGGCGTTCCTACGGCGATCTCGCCAACCGCGGCAACCTGCCGCAGTTCCGCGTCTACCGCCAGGAGCGCTTCACCACGGACGAGTACGGCTTCCGGAACTCACCGTCGCTGCGGTCGGCGGGCCGCATTGACGCGCTCCTTTCCGGCGACTCATTCGCAGCAGGTTCCGGCGTCGCCGATGAGGACACGCTGGCGGCACAACTCACGCAGCGCGGCATCACCACATACAACGTCGCACCGATGCGCGCGACCGCCGAGGCCGTGCCGTTCATGGTGGACACGCTCGGAATGAAGGGCGGTTGGCTGCTGAGCGAGGAAGTGGTTGCCGGCTTCCGGCGCGCTGCGGCGGCGGCTACCGTCGAGTGGACGCCCCCGCGACCGCGTACGCCGCTGACAGCCGTCAACCGGCTGCGCCGCAACGTCAACGCGGCCACCTGGCCCCTGCGCATCGTCGCCGACCGCTGGCTGAAGGCGTGGCAGGATGACCGCTGGTTCCCGAACGTCTACAAGGACCGCGTCTCAGCGCGGCCGCTCGTGAACGGCGACTCCATGCTGTTCATGTCCGGCGACGAAAGGCCGGAACCGCTGACACCGCCGGCGATCGAAGCGGTCAACAGCGTGGTCGTACGCTACAAAGCGCTGCAGGCGGCGCTGCTGCCTTCCGCGTTGCGGCTCGCCGTGGTGCTGGTCCCGGACAAGCTGCAGGTGTACGCCCCGCTCGTGCAGGAGAGCGCGTGGCCGGCAGCGATGTCGCCTTACATGCAGGAGCTCGACCGCCGGCTGCGCGACGCCGGTGTTCCCGTAGTGAACCTGTATCCGGCGCTTGCGGAGGCCGCCCGGCGCAAGGCTCCGGCGCACCAGTATGTGTACTGGCCCGACGACACGCACTGGAACGCTGCAGGCATCGCGACGGCGGCTGGCGCAATCGCCAACCAACTGCCCGCTAATTGATGTAGCCCAGCGCCTTCATCCGCGCCAGGTTCTCGGGGCTCAGCGCCTCAGGACCGCGCGGAGTCCCGACGCGGAACACCCAGGCGCGCACCCGCGCCTCGCCGCCCTTCGCGGGCGGCGTGCCGAAGACCACGGTATCCGGCAACAGCTCTTTGCGGTTCTCGAGAAGGCGAACCTTGATGGGCGCGTCTTCGGGTTCGGTGCGGACCAGGAGCACGCGCCGCTCACCGGCGTGGACGTAGCGCAGCACCGCCGCGCCGCCCGCGGAAGGCCGCGGAATGTCGCCGGTGGCGAACTGCAGGCTCAGCATTTCGGCAATGCGGCCGGTGCTCGTGATCTCAGCGTGCATCTCGCGGCCTTCAGGGGCATCGGCAAGCACGATGTGGTGACCCGCCTGCGCCGACTGGACGAAGTAATCGAGATCGGCGCGCAAGCCGTCGGTGCCGGGCGGCGGGCTCCCGGCCAGGTTCACACGCTCACCGGGGTCGGCAACCAGGTCGAAGAGCATCTCTCGTCGCTTCGGCAGAATCTCGCGAATGCGCTTGTAGCGCCCGGCGCGCGCGGCGTAGATCATCTCGTTTGCCGGGATCTGTTCGTGGAAGAGCGTGCGCGGTGCGATCGGCTGCTTCTCGACGAGCCCCTTCAGCGACACCCCGGTGAGGTCGCGCGGTGCGCCAACGCCGGCCAGTTCGAGGATCGTCGGCACGATGTCCACGTTCGAGACGTCGGCGGGGATGCGCGACGCCGGGCCGCCACTTGCGGTGCGCAGGATCATCGGGACGTGGAGGATCTGCTCGTAAAGCGAGTGGCCGTGGCGCGCGGTGTCGTGCTCGCCGAACTCCTCGCCGTGGTCGGCGGTGAGCAGTACGTGGGTGTTACGATCCAGTCCGCGCTCCGCGAGCGCCGCCAGCAGCTTGCCGATCTCGACGTCGTTGGCCGCGATCTCAGTGTCATAGAGGTCGCTGTCGCGAGCGAGCCCCTGGCTCCCGGCCCGTACCAGCGATTCGTGAGGCGAACGCGCACGGTAGGGATAGTGCAGGTCGAGCGAGTGCAAGTAGAGGAAGAAGGGCCGGCTGCGGTGGGCATCGATCCAGGGAATGACCGCCGCGGTGATGGTCGCCGCGTCGCCCTCGACGTTGTTCACGGCCTTGCCGTGCCACTCGGAGGCCAGCTCGACGTAGCGGTCGAAGCCGCGCGAGTACCCGAACGCCTTGCCGTCGAGCACCGGATTCGCGACGAACGCCGCGGTGTCATAGCCGGCGGCCCCGAGGAGCGATGCAAGCGTCGGCCTCTGCGGGTCGAGCGCCGACGCCACCGACCGGGCACCGTGCCGCGGCGCGTCCACACCGGTGAAGAGACACCCGACCGACGGCTTGGTCCAGCCAGCACAGGCAAACGCACGTTCGAAGACGTGGCCCTGCGCCGCCAGCCGGTCGATCGCGGGCGTAATTCCGCGCTTGTTCCCGTACGCGCCAACGCGGTCTGAGCGCAGGCAATCAACCACGTAGACAAGGATGTTCGGCATCGTCGGCCCGCTGCCGAGCACCCGTGGCTCCGCCACCGCAACCTCGGCGGCGCCTCCCGAGAATTCGAGCGTCACCTCGGTGTCGCCTGCCGCCAATTCCAGCGTGTTGTCTGCCCACTGCGCCGCATTTTCGAGAGGCGTGTCGAGCAGCGACCGCCGCTTCGTGCCGGTGCCCGCGTAGACGGTGAGGCTCACGGGAGTGGCGGAATGGCCAGCCACCACTCCAAACTCGAACAGGTCGCCGCGCGTTGCCGTCACTGGAAACACCGTGGACGTCGGCGCCTGCAAGCGGCGCACGCGCCGCAGGTCGTTGCCCGCAGGAAGCAGTGGAATCCTCTGGTCCTGGTCAAGCAGCCGCTGGCGCACGACCATGCTGCGCGGCGCTCGACGGCATGCATCGCTCGCGACCCCGAGGAGGCCGACAACGATCATGCCCGCGACCGCCAGGCCGCAGCGCGGCGGGAAAAGTGTCACTGCTCTAGTTGACGTAGCCGAGGGCCTTCAGGTCTTCGAGCGCCTGAGCGTCCATCGGCACCGTGCCTGCCTTGCCAGTCTTGTCCTGGACGAACTGACGCAGCTTGGTGTCGTACGTCTTGGCGACCGTCGCGACGCCTGCCTTCATCAGCAGGTTCCGTTTTTCGAGGGGATCGGCCTGCAGGTCGTAGAGTTCGGTTTGCCGAGGTTCGGGCGGGATCACTGCCCGCCCGGTGGTTTTGATCTGCGCGTCGGTCAACCAAAGGATGTACTTGAAGCGGTCGGTGCGCAGGCTCTTCGCCTCGCTGCGGCTCGCGAGCGACTCGCTCACCGCGGCGCGCGAAGGGGCTCCGTCTTTCTCCCACAGGGACCGTAACGACTCGCCCTGAACCGCCGCAGGGACGTCCACGTGCGCGACGTCGAGAATGGTCGGCATCACGTCTATGGTGCGCGTCACCTGCGCCACGCGCCGGCCAGCACTTGCCGACCGCGGCAGCTTGACGATGAGCGGGATGTGGACGAGCTCCTCGTGCAGGGTGTTGCCGTGAGTGTTGAAATAGCGCCCGTCGCGTTCGTGCGCGCCGCCCTCGCCGGCGATTTCGCCGAGTTGCTCCCCATGGTCGCTCGTGAGGACGATGAGCGTGTTGTCGTACAGCCCGCGGGCCTTGAGCCGCTCGACGATGCTGCCAAGAGCCCGGTCCATGGCCAGGATGCCGCTGTCGTAGAGCGCCGAGATCACTGTGGGCGTGGACATCTTGTAATGCTCGAGAAAGCGATCCTCCCGGCCAGCATCGGTGCGGCCAAGACGCCTGCCCGCGAGGTCGTCGATACCGTCGCGCAGCTTCGCCAGGATCTCAGGCGGCACCACCGAATCGAGGTAGTCGGTGTGCAGATAGGGCGCATGCACTTCGAAGGTGTGCAGGAAGATGAAGAAGGGAGTGTCGTGCCGGCGGTCGATCGCCGCCATCACCCGTCCCAGGTTCTTCTCGTTGAGTTTGCGCATGAACGTGTAGTAGCGCAGGAAGCCGCGATCGAAACCAATGCGCGGATCCACGGTGGCGCCACCGGTGAACGCTACCGAACGATACCCGCGGCCCGACAGGAGTTCGGCGAGCGTCTGATGCTCCGCACCGAGCGTCTGAAAGCCCTCGTTTTCCTCAAGCGCCGCAGCCAGAACCTTGTAGGGCCGTGTGATTCCATGGGCGGAGGGAAGCAGCCCCGTGAAGAGACTTATGTGACTAGGCGTCGTCCAGGGAGCAGCCGTGATGTGGTGCTCGAAGAGGATCGAATCCTTGGCAAGTGCATCCATCGAAGGACTCGTCACCCGCGCCTTATAGCCATAGGTGTTGAGCCGATCCGCCCGCAGAGTATCGATTGAGATCAGCAGGACATTTGGCGGCCCACTCGATCCCGGCGTCGATCGACAGCCACCGGCAACCGAAACCAAGGCAAACACACAGCACACCGGCCCGAACGCCCTGACGGCAAAGCACATCGCGCGCAGTCTAGCGTGGTCAAACCGCCCGAAGGCCGGCTAGGCCCGAGCGGTATAGTCCCCTTGGCGCATTGAGGTTAGTTGCCGATGAACGTTGGAATTCCGCCCGACCTTCCTTTCGGCGCCACCATGATGGTCATGGGGTTGTGCTTCTCCCTGTCCAGGCGCAAGTCACGTCGATGGCGAGCACAGACCACTGGAAGACGGATAACAGTCAAGCCATGGCACTGATGTGGGCGCCGTTCTTTGTTGCGCGCCATTTGTCGTTATGCGTTCTCGCTGTGGCCGCTGCCGCTATAGGGCTCTCTGGGAAGCTTCAAAGCCTGGGGGCAAAGGGTTGACGTGGTTCTTTGAACTCAAGGCCTGTCCCTCTTGTGGCGCAGCCTGACCACCGACGGAGTACGAGGCCGTCCATCATCAGCAGGCCGAAGTGCCACCGACAATGAAATAGGTGCAGTTCTGGCATCCTTTGGCGCGGGGATATGGACGGGGCAAGCGGCGGCGCGGCTCATTCTCCAGAGACTTCGCGCCGCATCACGCAGCACGTAGCGGCAGCGGCTCTGGAGGGGGCCAGATGCAAGGAAGATCCCTCGCGGTCAGCGCAAGCGCCGTCCCGCTCGGGAAAACTTAGAGATCCAGGAGCTTTGAGAGGTAGGGGTTGGTGAAAAGACCTGCGGGGTCGAGGCGGGTACGAACACTCTGGAAGCGGTCGAAGTTGGGGTAGCGGGGGCGGAGGTCGGTCGCGGTGCGGGTGTGGAGCTTGGCCCAATGGGGGCGGCCGGCGTGGGACCACAGGATGTCGTCGGCGGCGGTGAAGAAGCGGCGGTGGTCGGTCCTGTAGTACTGGTGGACGGCGAGGTAGGCCGTGGTGCGGCCTTCGGCCGTGGACAACCAGATGTCGTCGGCGGCGGCGACGCGGACTTCCAGCGGGAAGGAGATGCGCTCGCCGCTGGTGTCGATCCAGCGCCTGATTTCGGCGAAGGCGGGGCGCAGGTTTTCGATTGGCAAGGCGTACTCCATCTCCTTGAAACGGACGCGGCGCGGGGAGACGAACACCTCGTGCGAGGGTGCCGTGTACTCGCGGGCGGAGAGCAGGTGCGTCGCGAGGCGGTTCACGGACGGGATGGTTGCCGGGATCAATTCGCCGAGCATGTTGGTTGCGGCGAAGACGCCGTTGCTCAGCAACTCGTCGTCTACGAATTCACGGATCGGGTTCAGTGGCTTTGACGGGTCGCCGGCTCTGACTCTGTTGTTCCTCTTCGTGAGCGCTTTGTTGCCGTGGGGGAACCAGTAGAACTCGAAATGGTCGTTGTCTCTCGCCAGGTTGTCGAAGTTCTCCAGGACTTCGTCGATTGGCGCCGGCGCTTCGATGGCGTGCAGGTCGAATGCCTCCACTAGCTGGAGGGTCACAGTGGTGACGATGCCGAGGGCGCCGAGGCCCACTCTGACGGCGCCCCACATCTCTGCGTTCTCTTCGGCGGAGCAACGGATGGTGGAGCCATCCGCTGTAACCATGTCGAGCGCTGTGACCTGGGCGGCGAGTCCCTGATGGTTCAGGCCGGTGCCGTGGGTGCCGGTTGCGATCGCACCGGCGACGGTCTGCTGGTCGATGTCGCCGAGGTTCGGCATCGCGAGGTTCCAGATGCGGAGAGCCCTGGTCAGTTCTTGCAGCGTGGTGCCCGCGTGTACTTTGGCTTGCCGGCGCTCCTTGTCTACATCGATGATTCCGCGGAGGGCGGCGAGGCTGAGCAGCACCTGGGTGGGCGCCGCGATGCCGTTGAAGGAATGGCCGCTGCCCACGACCTTGATTCGGCGGTTTGCTTTTGCTGCCGCTGATACGGCCTTGCCCACGTCGTCGGTGGTTTTTGGCTCGACTACGTGGGGCGGCCGCGACCATTCGGTTCTCGCCCAGTTGCGCCACAGCATCGGATGGCGTGAATGCTAACGTGGCGCGGTGATCGAGCGACTGGAGACAGCGACAGCGGCGCTCGATCCGCCGTTTGCTGCCGTGGACATGGCGGCGTTTGCGGCGAACGCGGCCGACCTGGCGCGCCGCAGTGCCGGCAAGCCGATCCGGCTGGCGACCAAGTCGGTGCGCTGCCGTGGGTTGATGCGCGCGGCGCTTGCGCATGGGGCGTTTCGCGGGTTGCTGGCGTTCTCGCTGGCCGAGGCGTTGTGGCTGGCGGAGGAACACGACGACATCGTGGTGGGCTACCCCACCGCCGATCGTGCTGGGCTGCGGACGGCTTGCTTCCTCCGAGTCGTTTGCTCACCGAGTCACGCTCATGGTGGACTCGCGCGAGCAGCTGGCGCTCATCGACGCGTGCTTGGTGAGCTCCGGGTTGCCGCTGCGGGTATGCATCGACATCGACGCGTCGCTGCGCCTTCCTTGGCGGGCGGCTGCACATCGGCACGCGCCGCTCCCCCGTCCATAGCGTTGCCGCCGCTGTTTCGCTGGCCGAAGGAGATCGTGGCCGATCCTCGCTATCGGCTCTTCTGGCTTGATGGCGTACGAGGCGCAGGTCGCTGGGCCTTGGCGACGATCCGGTCGGGCGACCGCTGCGTGGGGCTGCGATCCGCATGATGAAGGCTGCCTCACGACGCGAGTTGCGTGAACGTCGTGCCGCGGTCGTCGCTTCGGTTCGGTCACTGGTGCCGCTTTCTTTCGTGAATGGCGGTGGCACCGGGAGCCTGGAGACGACCGCCGGATGAAGCCGCGGTCACCGAGACATGCGCCGGCTCCGGCCTGCTCGGGCCTGGCGCGTTCGACCACTATCGTGCGTTTCGTCCGACGCCCGCGGCGTTCTTCGCGCTTTCCGTGGTGCGCAAGCCGACGCCCGACATCGTCACGCTCGAAGGCGGCGGCTGGATTGCCTCCGGGCCGCCGGGAACGCGACCGCCTGCCGGTCATCGCCCATCCTGCCGGGCTGAGTTACCTTGCTGACGAATGCGCCGGCGAGGTACAGACGCCGCTGCGCGGGTTTGGAGCCAGGGGCTTGCGGATCGGCGACAGGGTGTGGCTGCGGCACGCGAAATCGGGTGAGGTTTGCGAGCACGTCAACGTGCTGCACCTCGTGCACGCCAACGGCAATGTCGACGAAGCGCCGACTTATCGCGGCGAGGGCCGCGTGTTCTTATGACTGCTTGTCGAGCGGCTTGTTGCGTTCGCCCGCGCCGTGGGGCTTGCCGCAGCGCGCGCACTGGGTCGGCGGCAGGCTGTTGTCCACTTCGTGGTGAACCGGCTTGAGGGTCTTGACGTAGGCGAACATCGCCTTCAGGTCGTCGTCCGTCTGCGTGCGATAGAGGTTCCACGGCATCTGGTCGTTGATCTTGCGGGCCTTCACGTGCCCGGTGCGCATCATCTCCACGAACAGCGCCTCGTCGTAGTACGGGATGCCCGACGCGTCCTGGGTGATGTTGGCGGCCGCGATCTTGCCGTTCGGGTTCGTCAGCACCTCGCCCCCGGCGAACTCGAGGCCCGGGATGCGCTGGCCGTGGTCGTCCATCGGCGTGTGGCAATCGAAGCAGGAACCGAGTGTCACCAGGTACTTGCCCCGGCTGAGGGTATCCGTTCCGGGCTGTGGCACAGGTGCGTCGAGCGGCTGCGGAGCGTTGTTGATGAAACGGTTCACGGGGAATGGTAGTTTGGTCTGCGGCAGCGGAGTTCTTCACGGCCGGCAGCGAGCGGATGTAGACGATGACGGCGGCGAGGTCCTCATCCGACATGTGGCGGTAGTTCCGGTACGGCATGATCGGAAACAGGGCGCGGCCGTCGTGGCCGATGCCCTCGCGAATGGCGCGCGCGTAGGTGTCGTCGCTCCAGGTGCCACCGCCCGTTTCCGGGTCGACGCTGATGTTCGACGCGGTGACAAACGGGAAGCCCTCGTCGGCCCAGATGCGTCCCCCACCCCTGACTTCGGCCTTGGCCGCGAAGCCGGGCACATGCCAATCGATCTTGCGAATGGCAGAACACGCAGCCGGTGACCGACTCCACCATGTACTTGCCGCGAATAAGCCGCTCCGGGGTCGCCTCGAAGCGGCGGTCGGTGAGCGTACGGGCCCTGGGGCCGAGAATGGGGCGCCAGCCGATGGTGGCGGTGATGGCGCCTGCCAGCAGCACCGCAAGGACCACGAGCGCGATGCCCAGCCGTCTTCCCCAACGAGCCACAAGGCCTCCCCGCTACGGCGTTGTCATCTGGTGATGTTCAGGAATTTGTAGGCGGTAACTTACTGCACCGCGGGGGCGGCGGCTATTCGTAGCGCAGCGCCACGACCGGGTCGAGGCTCGCGGCGCGGCGTGAGGGCAGGAAGCCGCTGATGAGCCCCACGACGATCAGCAGGCCGGCGGAAGCCAGGGCGATGGCAGGGGAGATTGCGAGGCGGATGTCGCCCTTGCCGGTCTCGTCCTTGAAGAGCGGGCCGAGCAGCGGGATGGAGCCCACCGCTGCGCCGAGCAGCGGTGCGATCAGGATGCCGATGGCGCCGCCAGCCATGGTGAGCACCAGCGCCTCCGCCAGGAACTGCATGCGAATGTGCGAACGGCGCGCGCCGAGGGCGCGGCGCAGGCCGATCTCGCGGATGCGCTCGTCCACCGACACCAGCATGATGTTCATCACGCCGACGCCGCCGATGCCGAGGGTGAGCACGCCGACGAAGATCAGCAGCACCTGCAAGCCGATGGTGAGGCCGTCGATCACCGGGCGGAACTCCTCGCGGCCGAACATCTGCAGGGCGCGCTTGTCGCTGGCGGCGAAGCCCTGGCGCCTGCCGATGATGGTGCGCACCTGCTCGATCGCCTTCGGCTCGAACGCCGGCGTGATCGCCGAGAACACCAGCACCGACGCATAGCGCGCGTCCCACATGTCGCCGGCGGTGGTGTACGGGATGAACACGCACTCGTCGTCGGGACTGAAGTAGTTGCTCATCTGCAGCTTGTTCTCCATGGTGCCGATCACCAGGAAGCGCGCGCCGGCGATGAGGATCGTCTCGCCCACCGCCTGGCGCGAGCCGAACAGCTTCTTCTTCAGGTTGTTGCCGATGAACGCCACTCTCCGGCGCTCGACGAAGTCTTCGGCGCTGATCCAGCGGCCCTCGCCCGCGACTTCGTTGCGGATGGCGCCGTACTCGGGGTAGACGCCGCGCACCGCGGTGTTCGCGAGCTGGTCGCCCCACGAGACGGCGTAGCGCTTCACCGTCTCCATGCTGAGGTCCTTCACCAGCGTGGCCTCGGCGCGCACCGCCTCCATGTCGGCCTTTTCGATCTTGACCGGCCGGCCGGCGCGCTCGCCGCCCGCCTGCTCGCTGGTCTGGCCCGGCCAGGTGACGACGGCACTCTTGCCGAACGCCTCGAACGCGTGCAGCAGGGCGCCGCGGAAGCCGCTGCCATAGGCCATCAGCACCGTGACGGCAATGACGCCCCAGATGATGCCGAGCATGGTGAGGGCGCTGCGCACGCGGTTGCGGCCAAGAGCGTCCCACGCCTGGATGAGGACCTCGCGCAGCATCAGCCGCCCGCCTCGGAGCGCAGCGCCTCGATGGGATCGACGGCGGCGGCGCGGCTCGCCGGGTAGACCGCCGACAAGAGGGCGACGCTGCCGAGCAGCGCAAAGGCGATGGCCGCCGACTGCCAGGTGGGCATGAGCCCGGCGAAGAACATGGGCATGGGCAGCAGGTTGACGAGCGCGCACAACGTGTAGGCGATGGCGAGGCCGATGCCGCCGCTCGCGAAAACCACGATGAGCGTCTCGATGAAGAACTGCCGCACCACCGAACGGCGGGTGGCGCCCACGGCCTTGCGTACGCCAATCTCGCGGGTGCGCTCGCGCACCGCCACCAGCATCACGTTCATCACGCCGATGCCGCCGATGAACAGTGTGGCGATGCCGACAGCGCCCAGGAAGCTCTTCATGCCGTCCGTCATCTGGCGAAATGCCTGCGCGTCTTCCACGGTGTCCCAGATGCCGGAGGCTTCCTTGTCGGTCGGGTCGAAGCCCTTGATGCGGCCGAGTGCCGTGAGGAACTCGCGCTTGCAGTCGTCGTGCAGGGCCACCGTGCGCGGCGAAACCAGCAGCCGGTCCACCGAGTCGGGGATGGAAGGCGGCTTGTTCGGCAGGTCGCGGGCGATGGTGGCGAACGGAATGAACACCTTCGAGATGTCCTGGCCGTCGTAGCTCGAGTCCTGCTCCTTGTGCTTCATGATGCCGACGACGGTGAACGGGAAGTCGGCGATGCGGATGGTTTCGCCGAGCGCCGGCCGGCTGCCGAACAACTGCTTCTTCGCGTCGCTGCCGAGGAAGGCGACGCGCCGGCCCTCGCCTTCGTCTTCCCAGTTGAGCCAGCGGCCCTCGCCCACCGTGATGGAGCGGATGTCGCCGAACGGCGGCAGCGAGCCGGTGACGAGCAGGGCGCCGGCGTTGAAGGCGCTGCGCACCGGCGTGTCGTTCTGGCCCATCTCGGGCACGATGGTGGCGCAGGAGGGCGACTGCGCCTGCGCGATCTTGTAGTCGTTCGTCAGCCAGCGGATCTGCCGGCCGGCGCGCGCCCCGCCCACCTGCTTGCTGGTGCGCCCCCCGAAGACAATGAGGATGTCCTTGCCGAACTGCTCGGCCACCTTCGCCTGGCCGGCGCGCAATCCCTCGCCGGCCGCCACCATCAGCGTGATGGAGACGATGCCCCAGGCGATGCCGAACATGGTGAGGGCGGTGCGCAGCTTGTGGGCTGTGAGCGTCCGGTACGTCTCGCGCAGCAGGTCGCCGAAGCTCACGGCCTACTGCAGGACGACCTTGTCGCCCGCCTTCACGCCTTCGAGGATCTCGGCCTTGACGCCGTTGGTGATGCCCACCTTCACGGCGACCTTGCGCTTGCCGTCCTCGCCCTTCGGGTCGGGCACCTCGACCGTGGTCTTCTTGTCCTTGTCGTAGATGAGCGCCGACTCGGGCGCCAGCATCACGTGCTTCTTCTCTTCGCGGATGATCTCGGCGTTGGCGCTCATGTTGGCGCGCAGCTCGCCGCCGGGGTTGTCGATCGAGACCCGCACCTCGAAGGTGGTGACGTTGTCCTTCTCGACGCCGAGCGGCGAGATCTTCGTGACCTTGCCGTCGAACTTCTTCTCCTTGAACGACTCGACGGTGATGCGCGCCGGCTGGTTGAAGTACACCTTGCCGATGTCCGCCTCGTCCACCTTGCCCAGCACGAACACGCTGCGCACGTCGCCGAGCGTGAAGATCGGCGTCGCCTCGGAGCCCATCACCAGGATGGAGCTGACGGCGTCGCCCACCTCGACGTCGCGCGACAGCACCAGGCCGTCCATCGGCGCCACGATGGTGGAGTTGCGCAGGTCGTTCTGCGCGCGTTCGAGGGCGGCCTGGGCGCGCGCCACCTCGGCCTGGTTGACGGCGACGCCGCGGCGCGCCATCGACTGCTTGTTGAGCGCCATCTCGTAGGCCTTTTCCGCGTCCTCGCGCACCGAGTCGGAGATGAGCCCTTCGCCGAACAACTTCTGGGCGCGCGCCTGCGCCGACTTGAGGAACGGCAGGTCCGGCCCCTCAGCCTCGACCCTGGTGCGCTCGAGCGACGCCTTCGTGGACAGCACGGCGGCCTCGGCCTCGCGCAGCCGCGCCTGCAGCTCTTCCTTGTCGAGTTCCACCAGCACCTGGTCCTTCTTCACCTGGTCGCCGTAGTCCACGAACAACTGCTTGACGATGCCGCTGGCCTTCGACTTGATGAGGACCTTGGTGGCCGGCTGGATCTTGCCGGTGGCGACCACGGAGCGGGCGATGTCGCCCTGCTCGACGGTGGCGAGCTTCTCGGGGTCGAGAGGCTTCTTCGAGCCCATGGCCTTGGCAATGCCAAACCCGGCCACGAGAACGGCCAGGATGGAGGCTCCAATGATGAGCCTGCGGCGGCGGCGTCTTTCCATATCAACCCTAGGACGCGGCCCACGGGCCAATGGTTCAGGAAATTTGCAGGTCTCTACGGCTCAACGAGTTGTCCGTACGATTCGGGCCGCCGGTCGCGGAAGAATTGCCAGGTGGAACGGACCTCTTCAATGAGTCCAAGGTCGAGGTCGGCCACCACCACTGCGTCCTGGTCGCGCGGCGCCTGGGCGATGATGCTGGCCGCGCGGGTCGCAGAAGTAGCTCTTGCCGTAGAACTCGCCGATCTTCCACGGAGCTTCCCAGCCGACCCGGTTGATGGCGCCGACGAAATAGCCGTTGGCCACGGCGTGCGCCGGCTGCTCCAGCTCCCAGAGGTATTCGGAGAGCCCGGCCACGGTGGCCGAAGGGTTGAAGACGATCTCGGCGCCGTTCAGGCCCAGGGCGCGAGCGCCTTCCGGGAAGTGGCGGTCGTAGCAGATGTAGACGCCGATCTTCGCGTAGGCGGTTTCGAAGGTGGGATAGCCGAGGTTCCCGGGGCGGAAGTAGAACTTCTCCCAGAAGCCGGGCTTGGCGTGCGGGATGTGGGTCTTGCGGTACTTGCCGAGGTACTTGCCGTCGGCGTCGATGACGGCGGCGGTGTTGTAGTAGATGCCCGCCTGCTCCTGCTTCGTAGATGGGCACGATCAGCACCATCTTGTGTTTCTTCGCGACCTTCTGCATCAGCTTCACGGTGGGGCCGTCCGGCACGCTTTCGGTGAACTGGTACCAGCGCGTCTCCTGCTCGGCACAGAAATACGGGCCGTAGAAGATCTCCTGCAGGCAGACGATCTTCGCTTTTTTCGCGGCGGCCTCGGCGATGAGCTTGAGGTGGCGATCGATCATCGCCTTCTTCACCTTCTCGAGGCCGTGCTCCGGCCCCAGCACGTTCTTCGCCTGGATCAGGCCGCATCGCACCACTCGTCCCGTTGCCATTCGCGCACCTCGGTTCTGTTCGCCGGAGTATGCCACTAGTCCTGCGGGTTGCGCCCCGGCCTTCGGCGCGCTCGCCGCCCTGGCGCGCTCGCGCGCGGCGTCCTGCGCGCGGCCTGCTTTCGCGTATGCCTCGGCGAGGAACAGGTGCGCCTCGGCGGATGCCGCAGAATTGCCGGCGGCCTTCTCGAGGTGCGGCAGGCTCTCGGCGACTTGCCCCTGCAGGCTGAGGATGCGGCCATAGAGGAGGTTGGCGCGGTAGTGCTCGGGCTCCTGCTCCAGGGCGGCGCGCAGTTCGATGAGGGCCGCCGGGACACGGTCGGTGCGCGCGTAGACCGACCCGAGCGAGAAGCGCGCGTCGGCCCACTTCGGCTGGCGCGTGGCGGCGATCTCGAAGTGGCCCGCGGCCTTGCGCAGGTCGCCGGTCTCGAAGAGCGCCAGGCCCATCTCGTAGTGCACCAGCGGCGAGTCGGGCCGGATCTCGATCGCCTTGTGCAGCGCCGGCACCGCGGCGGCATAGCGGCGCTCGCGCGAGCGGGCGATGCCAAGCTGCAACTGCGCCATGTAGACCTGCGGGTCTTGCGCAACCACCTGCTCGAGCAGCGGGATGGCCTTGAGGTTGTCGCCGTTCTCGATGGCGAGCATGGCGGTGTGCAGCGTGTTCGAAGTGGCGATGCGGTCCTTCGGGTCGATGGCGCTCGCACCCGCTGCGGCCGGCGCGCCGCCGCCAGACACATAGCCGAGGGCCGCGAGCCGCTCGGCGAGTTCGGGATCGACCTTCGGCTGGGCTGTGCTTCCGGCGCTGCCGGCCGCGGTGCGCCGCCGGAAGTCGTCGAGCGCCTGGCCAATGCGTGCCGCGACCGCAGCGCGCTCGGCAGCGACGTCGCGGTTCGCTTGCGGGTCCTTGTCGAGGGCGAACAGCTCCGGCCGCGGCGCCTTTACATAAAGGAACTGGTCCACACGATACGCCGCGAGCGCACTCCAGCCGAAGGCGCGGTTGGGGTAGTCGGTTTCGGAGTAGATGGCGCGGTCCTGCGCCGCCGCGAGCGGCACGCCCTGCACCTGCTGCGGGACCGCGACGCCGGCGGCCTGCAGGATGGTCGGCGCCACGTCCACCAGGCCGACCCGCGCGGCGACGCGCTTGCCGGCACCCGGCCCCTGCCCGCGCGGGAACTTCACGACCAGCGGCACGTGGATGGTGGCGTCGTAAAGGAAGACGCCGTGCGTCGATTCGCCGTGCTCGCCAAGCGCCTCGCCGTGGTCCGCCGCCACCACGACGAGCGTGTCGTCGAAACGGCCCTTCGCCTTCAGCGCGGCAAGCAACTGCCCCACCGCGTTGTCGGCGGCGGCGATTTCGCCGTCGTAGGGCGCCTTCGCGAAGCGGGCCTTGAACGGGGCGGGCGGATCGTATGGGTCGTGGGCGTCGTAGAGGTGTACCCACAGAAAGAAGGGCGACGTGCCCGCGCGGTCTGTGTCGAGCCACTTCTGCGCCCGCGCCACCACCTGTGCGCCGCGCCGCTCGAGCGTTTCATAGCGGTCCGAGCGGCCTGCGCCGCGCCGTACCTGGTAGCCGGCGTCGTAGGTGTCGAAGCCGCGGTCGAAACCGGGTGCGAGGCCGTTGCGCGCGTCGAGGATGAGCGCGCCAACAAAGGCAGCCGTGCGGTAGCCCTGCGCCTTCAGCAGCGCCGGCACGTACGGCAGGTCCACGGGCAGCGGCACGCCGAAGTCGTTGACGCCGTGGAACTGCGGGTAGGTGCCGGAGAGGATGGTCGCGTGCGACACGGTGGTGATGGGCGCCTGGGAGTACGCCCGCTCGAACACCACGCCAGCCTTCGCCAGGGCGTCGAGCGAAGGCGTCAGGCCGCGCGTCGATCCCAGGAAGCCCATGCGGTCGGCGCGCGTCGTGTCGAGCGTGATCAGCACGACGTTCGGCTTCCCCGCCGCCGCGGCCACACCCGCACCAGTGAGGGAGGCGCCGAGCAGCGCGCACAGGCAGAGCCCCGGCGAGAAGAAGACGCGGCGCATGGCTAGAGCCTACTGGATAAAACAAAGGGCCCTGGATTCCAGGGCCCCTTGTGGTCCGTCGCTCGCCGCTTGAGCGGCGCGCGCTTAAAAGATGATCTTCCCGACCAACTGGAAGGCTCTGGCACCGCCCGAAGTGAGCACCGGGTTGAGCTGATCCGAGTCGGGCGTCGAGCTCGTGGTTCCGAAGGCGGCGCTGCGCACGTTGGTCGTGAGGAAGCCAAAGTTCGCGCGGTTGAAGAGGTTGAACGCCTCGAGCCGCAGTTGCAGCCTGACGTTCTCGCTCAGTTTCGTCGTCTTCATGATGGAGAAGTCCATCTGGCGGAAGTTCGGCCCGCGGATCGAGTTGCGGCCGCAGTTGCCGAGGGTGCCGTCGGGAACGTCCGTGAAGATCTCAGGGTTCGCGATGAAGTTGTTGGGATCGCCCTGGTTGTACTGGATCTCGCCGGTAGCGCAGTTGGCGCGGACGCGGTCGAAGTCTTGACCCGAGCGGTCGCGGTTGACGTGCGCGGTGTACGGACGGCCCGAGGTGGCGACGAACAGCGCAGCCACTTCCCACCCTTGGCCGAACTGGCCGCCGGTGAAGGACGGAATGGAGTAGGTGCCGCCGAAGTTGAAGTTCACGGGCACGTCCGACTCGCACGGCCCGAGGTTGCCCGCGATGTTGTACGGGTTCTCGAACTGGCCGGCCTGGCCGCCGCCGCCGCGGTTCACCGAGTTGTAGTCGCGGCAGCGCGACAGCGTCAGGTTGTACTGGCTGTTGAAGCCCTTCCAGTTCTGCTGGCGCAGCGTGAGCTGCAGGCTGTTGTACCAGGACTTGCCGTCGTTGTTGACCTGGACGATGTGCTTCAGGTCGGGGAACTGCGTGTTGAACGGACGGTTCGCCTGGATGTCGTTGAGCGGCGTGCCCACCGGCGGCGCGTTCAGGTCGCGGACGCTCAGCAGGTCGCGGCCGCGCTGGCCGACGTAGGACGCGGTCAGGGCGACGGTGCGGCCGAGCAGCCGCTGGGCCGTGACGTGGAAGATGTGGAAGTACGGCGTCGACAGGTCTTCCTTCACCGCGAAGGCGTTGAACGGCGGCACGCCGCGCGGGCTGTTGCCGAACACCGGCACGTTGGGCTGGATGCAGACGTAGTCGCCGATGCCGGTGTTGGGGTCGATGCAGCTCGCGGACGGATCGTCGGGCACCGTGCTGAGCGCGCCGCTGAGCCCGACGCCGAAGATGCCGAGGTTCGGCTGCGAGAAGGCGCCCGAACGCGCGCCGGCGATGGTGTAGGGCGCGTGGATGGCCGCGAAGGTGGCAACGTCGTAGGTGAGCGCGTAGCCGCCGCGCAGCACGGTCTTGCCGTCGCCGTTCACGTCCCACGAGAAGCCGAGGCGCGGGCCGAAGTTGTTCTTGTCGCCCTTGTAGAGCTTGTCGATGCCCTGGCCAACCTGCACCAGGCCGCGGTCGGGCAGGAAGTTCGACGCCAGGTTGTCGCGCTCGCTGAGCGGCGTGTTGAGGTCGTAGCGCACGCCGAGGTTGACCGTGAAGCGCGGCGACACGCGCACGTCGTCGCTCGCGTACAGGCTGTACGAGTTCTGGATGAGGTGGCGGGTGGTGTCGCCGAACGAGCGCGAGGCGAGGTCGGCGCGGCCCAGCAGCATGCCGGTGATGGCATCGACCGGGTCGCCGGTGCCGCCGCTGAACTCGAGCGTGGTGCGGGCGCGGTTGCGCAGGCTGAAGGTGGTGGCATGCGAGTAGGCGGTGCCGACCTTGATCGTGTGCTTGTCCTTGATCCAGGTCATGCTGGCCGACAGGTCGGTGCTGGCGTTCGGCGCGGTGGTGATGGGATAGCCGCCGACGCCGCCGATGTAGCCGAAGCTCGAGAAGTAATCGACGTAGGGCGCGCCGAAGTCGATGGGGTCGAGCGGACCGGTGTCGAGGCCGAGGCTCTTGGGGTCGATCTTGTTGTTGATGTCGATGACCTGCGAAAAGCTGCTGTAGCCGCCCTTCACTTCGAGGAGCTTGGTGGGGCTCAGGTTCGAGGTCCAGGTGAGGCCGAACAGCTTGACGCGCGGCTCGGTCACCGAATTGAAGATGTCCTCGTCATAAGGAGGAGCCGCCGGCAGTTCGCCGGTGAAGGCCGGGGCCGACTGGTAGTTCTTGCCGTAGAAAGCGCGCGCCGTGATGTTGTTGGACGCGTTCAGGCGATGGTCGATCTTCAACTGCATGACGTCGGTGCGGGTGACGCCAGGCGCTGCGACCGCGATCTCTCCGGACGGGTCCGGTGGGATAGAACGCGAGCAGGTTCTCGCCCACCGGGTTTGTCGAGCAGGCCGGCGGCGGCGATGCGGCCGCGCGCCTCGGTGATCTGGTTCGGCGTCGGCACGAACGCGCGGTACGGGGTGGAAACGGTGAGCCGCTGCGCCTCGTAGAAGCCGAAGAAGTGGGTCTTGTCCTTGATCAGCGGGCCGCCGAAGGTGGCGCCAAACTGCTTGTTGCTGAGCGGCGACTTGTCGCCGCCGGCGAGCTTGGTGAAGTAGTTTTTCTCGGCGAACTTGTCCGAGCTGTAGAAGCCCTGCGCGGTGCCGTGGAAGGCGTTGGTGCCGCTCTTCAGGACCACGTTGATGGCCGCGCCGCCCTTGACGCCGAACTCGACGCCGGGAGTCTGCTGCACCGTGAACTCGCGCGATCGCGTCCATCGGCACGATGCTCGCGGGGTTGCCGACGATGCCCGACTCGCCGACCGCGGTGCCGCCGTAGTAGCGGTCGTTGTTCGAGATGCCGTCCACCATGAAGTTGTTCGAGGTGGTGCGCTGCCCGGAGATGCTGATCGAGAGGAAGCCGCCGCCGGGGGCGCGCTGCACGCCGGGTGCGAGCTGCACCAGCGCGTTGAAGTCGCGGCCGTTGACCGGCAGCGAGGCGATGCGCGCCTGGTCGACCGAGGTGTTGAGCTTGTCGGAGAACTCGACGAGCGGCGCCGCGCCCTCGACCGTGATCTCCTCTTCCGCGCCGCCGACCTCGAGCTTGAAGTCCGCGCGCGTCATGTTGTTCGCGACCACGGTGACGTCGCGGGCGGTGACGCGGAAGCCCGAGAGCGTGGCCGTGACCTTGTAGACGCAGATCTGCATCTCGGCAAGCCGGAAGGCTCCTGAAGCGCTCGAGACGGTGCTGCGCGTCGCGCCGGTCTCCGGACAGGTGGCGTTCACGGTGGCGCCGGGAACGACGGCTCCGCCTGCGTCAGTGACCGTGCCGGTGATGTCACCGGTGATCTTCTGCGCGAACGCGAAAGGGCTGGCGACGAGCGAAAGGCTCGCCACGGCTGCGGCAACGGCAAGAGTGCGAAGAGTGACCGGGCGCATGAACATCAAGAAACCTCCGGAAGACGGGGCGCAAACATCTGCTTGGATGGACTGGTTACCGGAAGCAGGGCCAATTGTCAATATTCATTGAGGCAAGGGGCTCGCGCTCAGCATGTGTTGCACCCAAGCTCCTGCACTTCAATGGTTTGACTCGAGGTTGCTGGAGCGTCAACAGTGTCAAGAATCGCCAACTTTGGAGGCGTGCGCCGCGCCGTGGAGCCGGCGGCGCCGCAATTGGCACAACGGAATGACACGTTCGGCCGCGTTTGCATTGGGCCGCAATTTCTCCTGAATTCACATGCAACGGCGACCCTGCGGCCTAGTTTCAACGGATCATGAAAAACACCTTCCGCATTGCATCAGCACTTCTCGCGGCGGCGACGCTGTCCGCATGTTCCGACGACACGAAGCCTTCCGACATCCAGGGCGTGCAGTGGAGTCTCACGTCCCTGCAACCAGCCGGCGCCGCGTCGATAACCATCGAGGACCCGACGAAATACACCGTGCGTTTCGAAACGGACGGCAAGCTCAACGTGATCGCCGACTGCAACAGCTGCTCGGGCACGTATGCGCTCAGCGACAGCACGCTGTCGATCACCGGCAGCCTGACATGCACGGAGATCGCGTGCCCCGCGGGCAGCCAGAGCGCTCCGTTCCTGGCCATCGTCGGGGCGCAGTCGTCGACCCTCGACCGCAATGACGAGAACCTGGAGCTGACGTCGGCGGCGGGCTCGCTCAATTTCGCGATGCGCTAATCAACAGCGCGCTCCGCGCGTCAGCGCGAGTGCAACGCCAGGCGCAGTCCTGGAGCGCCGGGCGCAACCAAAAAGGCGGCGCGGGCTTCTGCTAGCCGGCGGTTTCGGCGGTGGCTCGCGCCGCCGCGTCGTCCTTGTCGTTGCGCAGCGCGCTGCGCAGCATGGTGAGCGCCGTGTAGACGACCACCACGATGACCAGCCAACGCACCGTGGAGATGTCGAGCTTCTTCACGATGAAAGCGGCGACCAGCACCGCCGGGATGCCACCGAGCGCGAGGCCAATGGCGGCGCGCGGCGCGTAGCGGCCGTTGCGAATGAAGCGCATGCTCGCGACCGGCATGAGGAATGCGCACGAGCCCATCATGATCGGGAACGCGGTGGTCGGCAGCATGCCGAGCAGGCTGATGAGGATCAGGCACGGCCCGTAGAGGCCGATGCCGAGCGTCATCAGCGCGCCGAGCACGAAGTTGCCGGCGAAGCCGAGTGCCAGTTTCGCGCCGCTCAGGCCGAGGGCCGTGCCGCCGGCGGCGGCCCAGTTCATCTGCGCCGCGAACATCAGGCCGGCCGCGCCCAGCAGGCACACGCCCATGCCGATCTGGATGTTGCGCTTCGGCCAGCCGCAGACGACGCCGGCGCCGAGCCACGCGCCGAGCACCGAGGCCGCGATCATGGCGACGAGTGTCGTGACGTCCACCTGAACGATCGTTATATAGATGAAGGCCTGGACGATGGTGGGCAGGGTGTGGCCGACGTTGAGGGTGCCGGGGATGAGGTCGTCGGGCACGAGAGAGCGGACCTTGAACATCGAGGTGGTGGTGGCGAACGAGCCGATGCCGAGCGTGTCGAAGAAGTTGCTGACGGCGCCGATCCCGGTCTCGACCGCGCCCACGCCGCCCATGCCGTTGCGGCGCGCGATGGCGAGGTGCCGCAGCCAGAACACGACGTAGGAAATCGCGACTATGGCCAGCGTGAACAGCAGGGCTCGGGTCACCATGGGCGGTCTCTCACCTCGGCGGAACCATAGCTACTGCCAGCGGAAAAGTCGAAGCGCCAGGCCGAAGCACACGACGAGCCACACAAGCAGGACCAGAACGGGCAGGCCCAGGGCGGCGAGCGAGAGGCCCTGGAGCATGTTGGCGCGCAGCGCGTCGTTGACCGCTGTGAGGGGCAGCCACTTGATGAACGGCTGCATCGCCGCCGGGAAGTTGGCCGACGAGAAGAACACCCCGGAGAGGATCCACATCGGCAGCATCACCAGGTTCATGAGGCCCGATGCGCCCTCCATGGTGCGCACGCGCGAGGCCACGAGCAGGCCCAGCCCGCCGAAGCTGAGCGAGCCCAGCAGGCAGATGGCGGTGAGCTGCAGCAGCGAGCCGCGCAGGGGCACGCCGAACACCCAGTGGCCGAAGCCCACGATGGTGATGACTTCGACGGTCAGCAGCAGCAGGCGGTGGATGAGGAACGAAGCCAGGTAGTGGGCCTTCGACATGGGCGTTGCGATCAGCCGCTTCAACAGCTTGCGCTTGCGTGCGTCGACGATGCCGAAGCCGACGCCCCAGATCCCGCTGCCCATCAGGTTCATCCCGAGCAGTCCCGGGATGACGAAGTCGATGTAGCGCGAGCCCTTGTCGCGCACCACCACGTCTTTCACCTGCAGCGGGTCCTTGCGGCCGGAAGTCCGCTGCAATGCGTCGAGCGCCAGGCCGCGGGCGGTGCGCGCGTCCGGCCGGGTGTCGTCATAGCGGATCTCGAGCGACCACGGATTGGGGGCGAGCACCAGCACCGCGATGTCCCCATTGCGCAGCGCCGCCATGCCGGCGGCCTCTTCGAGCGGGTCGACGATGAGCGCCGGCTCTTCCTTGAGCGCCGCCGCGATGCCGAGCCGGTCGGCGTCGGTGGCTGCGCCGATGCGCAGCGTCTGCTGCGGCGTGCTGCGAAAGGCGAGGCCGAGCCCGCCGGCCAGCAGGATCGGGAACAGGAAGATCCAGAAGACCGCCTCGGGCTCGCGGATGAACTCGCGGAAGCGCACCAGCGTCAGCTGCACGAGAGGATGCGCGAAGAAGCCGGTGCGGCTATTGCTCACGCAGGTGCCTCCCGGTGAGCGTGACGAACACGTCCTCGAGAGTTGCCGAGTGCGTGCTGAGCTCGGTGAGCGCGCGGCCGCGGCTCGCCACCGCCGCCATCACCGCGGGAATGGCGGCGTGCGGCTCCTTCACCTGCAACGACCAGGTGCCGTTCTCGATGCGGCTCGCGGTCACGCCCGGCACCTCGTCGAAGAGTGCCTGGTCGAGCGTTGCCGGATCGCCGTCGATCGAGAACGCCACCACGTGCAGCGCGCCGAGCGAGGCGATCAGCTCGCGCGGCGTGCCAAGGGCGATGACCTTGCCGTGGTCCACCACCGCGACGCGGTCGCACAGCCGCTCGGCTTCGTCCATGTAGTGGGTGGTGAGCAGGATGGTGCGGCCGGTGCGGCGAAACTGCTCGATGAGGTCCCATAGCTGGCGGCGCGCCTGCGGATCGAGGCCGGTCGTAGGTTCGTCGAGCACCAGCAGCTCGGGGTCGCCAGCGAGCGCACAGGCGACGGCGAGCCGCTGCTTCTGCCCGCCCGAGAGCTGCCCGACGCGCGCGGCTTGCTTCTCGCCGAGGTCGACGAGGCCGATGACCTCGTCGATGGCCCGCGGGCTGCGATAGAAGCTCGCGAACAACTCCATCGTCTCGCGGACCGTCAGCTTTTCGGCGAGAAGGGTTTCCTGCAGCTGCAGGCCGATGCGCTGGCGCAGCTCGCGCTCGTCGGCGCGGCGGTCCCAGCGCCGGCCGAGCACGGCGATCTCGCCGGCGTCGGCGCGGTTGAGGCCCACCGCGATCTCGATGGTCGTGGTCTTGCCGGCACCGTTGGGACCCAGCAGGCCGAAGCACTCGCCGCGGCGCACCTCGAGGTCGAGCCCGTCCACCGCCACCACGTCGCCGTAGGCCTTGCGCAGGCCGGAGACGAGCAGCGCCGGAGTGTGGTCCGGAGCCTTCTCCGGAGCGTGGTCCGCCGCGCCGTTCACGCCGGGCGCTTGGCCAGGAGGTCGCGGATCTCGCGCAGCAATACCTCGCTCGGCGGTGGCGGTGTCGCTGCGGCCAGCCGGGCGGCAAACTTCCCGAATGGAAGCACGACGAGGAAGTAGACGGCTCCCGCCTTGATGAGGAAGTTTATGACGGCGTTCATGAAGTTGCCGATGCCGAGGGGTCCGAGTTTCAGCGTCGAGAAATCGGGCTGGCCGCCGAGCGACGCGATCACCGGCGAGATGATGTCTTTCGACAACGAATCGACGATGCCGCCGAAGGCAACGCCGATGATGACCGCGACGGCCAGCTCGACCACGTTGCCACGCATGAGGAAGTCACGAAAACCCTTGACCATTTGCCGCCTCCCTGTGTTTCGAGCTTAACCGCCCGCGAGCCGGTCGTATCCGCCTGTCCCGCGGCGCCGGACTGCGCGCCCGACCGACCCGCCTGCTTCGCGCCCTACCTTGTCGCTGCCGCCCTCAGGGCTTGGCGGCGCGGCACGGAGCGCCGTGTCCCGACGCCCGCGTCGCTGCAGCCCGTCAGGGTTTGGCGGCGCGTTCGGTCTTCTGTTTCTCCACCATCGCGGCGACATCGGCCAGCAGCTGCTTCGCGTCGTAGACGATGCCGTCCTTGATGGTGTACTTGATGCCGCCGACGCGCTCGGGCTTGCCGCGTCTGGTCGTTCAGCCGCACGCGCGCCGTTGCCGTAGAGCACCTTGAAGTTCTGCAGCGGGTTCTGATCGACGATCACCATGTCGGCCAGCATGCCCGGCGCGGACGACGCCGAACTCGATCGGCTTGCCCTTCGGCTCGGACAGCGTCATCGCGCCGTTCATCGTCGCCGCCTGGATGACCTCGAGCGGATGGAAGCCCGCTTCCTGCAGCATCTCGAGCTCGTTGATGTAGCCGAAGCCGTAGGTCTGGTAGATGAAGCCCGAGTCCGAGCCGGTCGTGACGCGGCCGCCCATCTTCTTGTAGTCGTTCATGAGCTTGAACCACACCTGGTAGAAGTTGCGCCACGCGACCTCGTCTTCGGTGGTCCAGTCGTACCAGTAGGCGCCGTGGTTGGTGCGGCTCGGCGTGTAGAAGTCGCATCAGCGACGGCAGCGTGTACTTGTCGTGCCAGTCGGCGTCGCGGAAGCGCATGACGTCGCGACCGGCGGAGTAGATGGTGAGCGTCGGATCGAAGGTGGTGCCGAGCTTGCAGGTGCTCTTCGAGGTACGCCTTCCACTCCGGGCTGCCGGGCTCGTGGATCTTGTCCCAGAGCCGCGCCACCTGGCCGAAGCGATGCTGCTCGTCGTTGAGGTTCGTGTCGACCGGCCAGGGCTGGACCACGTAGTCCTTCAGCAGCGACTCGAAGTGGCCGTAGAAGTGCGTGACGGTGCCGAGGCCGAGGCGCGCGGCCTTGATGGCGTTCATCTGCGCGACGCCGCCCTGGCTGAGGTGCGCGGTCGAGCCGAGGTTGTGCTTCTTCGCTTCGTCGAGCAGCGCCGCCATGATCTCGGGACGGTCGGCGCCGAGCTTCAGGCCGTCGACGCCGTTCTGCGCGGCCCAGTGCACCCACTCGCGCGCCTGCTTCGGGCGTGTCGACCGACCCCTGACTCCAGCCGGTGCCGGGCCGCTGGTAGTTGAAGATGCGCGGCGCGACGATCTCGTTCGTGCCGCTGCGCGCCTTTTCGCTGACGGTGAACGCGTTGCTCGCCGAGCGGCACGCCGCGCACCGTGGTGACGCCGTGCGCCAGCCACAGCTTGTAGGCGTATTCGGCGTCGGCGTTCTTCGGCGCGCCGCCGGCGTGCACGTGCAGGTCGACGAAGCCCGGCATCACGTACATGCCGGTGGCGTCGATCTCATGCTCGGCGTTCTTCGGCTCGCGGTCGGCCTTCATCGGGATGCCGGGCGTGCCCGCCGACTTGATCTCCGTGATGCGGTCGTTCTCGACGACGATGTCGACCGGGCCGCCCGGAGGCGCGCCGGTGCCGTCGATGAGCATTGCGCCGCGGATGACGAGGGTCTTGTAGGGACCGAGGCCTTCGCCCGCCTTGCGCGGCGGCGCGGGCGTGGGGTCGGGATCCTCTTCGCTCGCAGCCGGGCTCGCGGCCGGCGAGGGCGTGGCGCCGGGCTTCGCCTTCGCGCCGGCCTTCGACTGCGCCTTCGCGTCGGCCTTGGATTTGGGCTCGGCGTCGGCCTTGGCCTTGGCTTCATCAAGCTTCGCCTTGGCTTCATCAGCCTTCGCTTTGGCGGCTTCAGCCTTCGCCTTGGCTTCATCAGCCTTCTCCTTGGCGGCTTCAGCCTTCGCCTTGGCTGCTTCAGCCTTCGCTTTGGCATCGGCACTCGCAGAGGGATTGGCTTGTGCCGTAAGCGGTGCGGCCGCCCGAGCCACCGTCGATGCGGTTTGTGCCGCAATCACCGGCCCGATCGCCAGTGCGCAAAGGCCCGCAACGCCGGCGCGAAGAAGGTGCTTCATTCCAGGTCCCCCAAGGAAAAATGCCTAAGTCAGTTGCGCATGCGGATTCTAAAGCGTGTTAGCGTCCAAACCGATGGACGCACTCGAAGTTCCTTTCGTCCTCGTCGCGTCGCCCGTAATGAACGACCCGAACTTCGCCCGCACCGTCGTGCTCGTCGGCCACTTCGACAGCGACGGCGCGCTGGGCTGGATCGTCAATCGCGTCCTCGATGTGCGCCCCGCCGACATCCTGCCGGTGCACCTCGCCGAAGCCGTCGACTCGAACACCCCGATTCGTTTCGGCGGCCCCGTAGAAACCTCGTCGCTGACGGTGCTGGTGCGCGTCGACGCTCCTGACGATCTCTCGACTCGCGTCGCCCCTGGCTTACGCAGTTCCCTCGACCCGACCGTGCTCAAGCAATGTTTCTCCGCCTCCTCGCCCACAGACGGCCCATCGAAGGGCCTGATGGTCGTCGGCTACTCAGGCTGGAGCGCCGGCCAGCTCGACTTCGAACTGACCGAGGGCTTCTGGTTCCTGCTGCCCTTCAGCCACGACCTGGCGTTCCCGTCCGATCCCGAAACAGTCTGGCAGCGCGCCATCAGCGCTGTCGGCGTCCGCCCCGACAGCGCCGTCATGCGCTCTGGCGGGGTGCATTAAACCTCGAAGCGTCCACTCCGTCCCTACCGCTTCGAGGTTGATCCGTTCCTTCGTCCGTTCCGTTTGTCCGTTCTCCAGGCTGCGATCCGTTCCGATCTCCTGTGTCCGTCCCCAGGCGGCTTCCGTTCCGTTCATCCTTCCCTGCTTCGGTACTTCCCCATCGCCTTCGTCCCGTAGTCGGCCTCCGCCAGGTACGCGTTGTGCGTCCGGCACATCAGTCGAATGTTGTCGATCGAGTTGGCACCGCCCATCGCGAACGGATGCCGGTGGTGAAACTCGAGTTGCTCTCGCGCGCGGCACCGCACGCCGTTACGGTTGACGAACCGGCACTGGCCGCCATCCCGCGCATGCACAGCCCGCCGCACAGCCGCAGGAATGTGCCGCGACCGCTGTGGCCCATCCACACTCACCGCTGCGAAATGTGGCTGTGGCGGCCGACCGCCATCGTGTCGTGCCGGACTCATCACTGTCTGGGCGGTCGGCTTCCGCCTGCTCGTACCGAAGCGCCGCGCCTCGATGCGCTGCAGCT
The DNA here is from genome assembly GCA_963720545.1 of uncultured Acidobacteriota bacterium. GTDB lineage: Bacteria > Acidobacteriota > Vicinamibacteria > Fen-336 > Fen-336 > MFD01916-c6. The sequence continues at coordinate 1,268,881 of OY970399.1, forward strand.
TCTCGCTCACCGCCGCATCGATGATCGACGCCAGATCGATGCCCGGCATAAGCGCTTGAATCCGTTCCAGCTTGGCTCGCAACCCTTCGTCGGCGGTGAACTGCACCTTGAAGCGTCCCGGCGACAGCGCCTGCACCGAAGCAGAACGAGCATTGAACGAGCGCGCCTCGTCCCGAGTGGGTGAAGCAGCGTCCGTGCCTTCACCAGCGACCGCCAACGGAGCGCTTGCGGCCGCGGAATCAGCCCCGTGGGCGGCGATTGCCGCTGAGCGCGCAGCATCGGATTGAGTCTTGTTGGGACCGGTTGCACCAACGCCCATGCCACGAACTCCGCCTGGACACAGTTCGTCTGAGTCGTCCACCCTCGTTGTCATCGTCATGAACGGCAGAGCGCCGAGCATCGAGGCGCCGTCGCCATTCGCGTCCTCCAGATAGCCGCTTCCGATGTCGCGCGCTGCGGTCGCCGCTGCACGCAGCGCAGGCGCCGGGAGCCTGCGAACCGTGGGCAGCACGTCCGGCTGGGGTGCGATCTCGGCGACCAGCGCCGCCAACTGCCCCTTCGACCGGTTCGACGCGCGCTGCAGCAGCCACACTGCGTTCTGCTTGTTCAGATGAGGAGCAAGCTTCGCGACAGCAGTGAGATGCAGGCGACCATTGGCCAGCATCTCGAGAATTGCCGGATACCGGCGCGACGCACGCGCCGCGCGAATCCGCAGGAATGCCTCTGCTTCCGACAGATGCAACACGTCGCGGCACCAAGCAAACATCGACGGCGCTGACTCGCGGGCATAGAGCTTGCGCTTGTCCATCTCGGCAATGAGGGCCACCAAGTCGGACAAGTGGCTACGCGCTGCGGTGTTGAGGTCGATGAGCCGGCGCAACAGTTCGTCGTCCGGAAGAAGTTGAAGAAGAGACGCGCTCGCCATACAAGAAGATACGTCGCGCGGCGGTCATGGCAGGTCCATTTGCGATCTCGAATCGCACCATCTAAGAACCAACTGCGTCCGGACGCAGTCCACCAGTTCTGACGAACAACGGCATCAATCGTGATGGACGCGGTGGCCGCCTGCGGCGACGACGCGTTCTTCGCGCCAGCGCGAGCGTTGGAAGCGCTCAGAACTTCAAGAGTCAGCGTTTCTGGAAGACCGAGGCGTACAAGCCCTGCTGGCCGGTCCAGTTCTGGGCAGTGTCGACGAGGTCGAATCCCGACGCCAGCATGTCCGCCTGCAACTCGGCCGCCGACGGCTTGAAGTCGACGATCAGCACGCGCCCGCCCTTCCGCACCGCGGCGCTCAGGCTGCCGCGCATGACGCTCGAGTTCTGGAACGAGCTGTAGACGATGCGCAGCAGGGCCGCGTCGCAGCAGCCTGGCGGCAAGCCCATGTCGTCCTGGCTGCCCTTCACGACAATGACGTTGCGCAACCCGCCATGCCCCACCAGCACGCGCAGCCCGGCCACCAGCTCGCGCCGCACTTCGGTCGCGTAGACGCGGCCCGATGCGCCCACAGCGCGCGCGAGGCCGATGGTCCACAAGCCACTGCCTGCGCCGACGTCGGCAACCACGGCGCCGTCCTGCACGCCGAGCCGGTCGAGGATGCGCGACAACTCGGCGCGCTCGGACAGCGAAAGCCCCTGCTGCGCACGAGCGGGTGCCGCCGCAACGAGCGCCACGCCAGCTGCCAGCGCAAGCACGACCGCCGCGCGCAGGAAGCCGCTACGAAACATCCTTCAAGCGCGCCTTCACGCTCGGCGACACCTCCGTACCCCCTGCCAGCTGAGGATCGGAGATCGGCGCCGACATCGCGAGCCGGATGGGCACGACGCCGGCCCACACCGGCAGCGCGTAGTCTTCCTTCTCGTCGATGGGATCGCCCTTGCGTATCTTCGCCGACACTTCCTCGAGCGGCAGCGACAGCACCGACGTCGCCTTCAACTCCAGGGCCGAGGGTTCGCGCGCCTCGTCCCAGCGCCCCTTCAGCATGTGCTCGCTGAACGCGAGCAACGCGTCCCACTTCTCCTTCGGGTCCGTGACGAGCCGCGCCTCGCCCAGCATCACCACCGAGCGGTAATTCATCGACGAGTTGTAGACCGAGCGTGCCAGCACCAGGCCGTCGAGGATGGTTACGGTGACGCATACCGGGATGCCGCCCTGGACCGCGCGCAGCATGCGGCTCGCCGCTGACCCATGGATCATCACGGTGTCGTCGATGCGCGCGAAGCCCGTAGGGATGACGTATGGCTGGCCCTCGATGTTGAAGCCCACGTGGCAGATGAGCGCCTCGTCGAGGATCGGGTAGACCTCGGCACGGTCGAACTTGCCGCGCTCGGGATGGCGCTTCAAGGTGGTCCGTCCGGTCCTGTCGAAGAGATCGGTGCTCATTCAAGCCTCCGCCTGGTGCGTGCGGCCCCATCTTCGCAAGGATCCGCGGCAGCCGCCAAGGTCCATTGCCACAAACGCGCGGGGAGCCACTGCCCGACCGCCTCGGCCTGGCCCAGGAGGGCCTCGCGCTGCTGCAAGCTGGCGGCGCGCGTCCTAGCTGCCTGCTCTCCCCATCGCTTCGCGAATGGCGTCGGCGACCGCCGCCTGCGTCGGTGCGTTCACGAACTGCCTGATCACGATGCCGCGCCCATCGACCACGAAAATCGTCGGAAAGACACTCACCGATCCGTACGCCTCCTGCATGGCTTCGCTCAGGTGCGCCTGCCGATAGGTCGCGCCGACCTTGGCGCGATATGCGCTGCGCACCGAGTCGTCGTACGGCAGCTCGAGGACGCGGTCGGCGTTCACGCCGACCACCTGCAGGCCCTGCGCGCCGAACTCCTTGTCGAGCGCCACGACGATCGGCGAGGTGCGCAGGCACGGCGGGCAATTGGTGAACCAGAAATAGAGCAGCTGCGGCTTGCCGGCGAGCGCTGCCGATGACAGCTTCGCGCCGTCCCACGATTCGATCTCGAACGCGGGCGCCTCCCGCCCCTCGAAGCCGGTGATGGTTCGCTCCAGGCTCTTGCCGAACTGCGGGCTCGCAAGGATCGCCTCGACGTCGACGCGCCTGATCTCGCCGCTCGCCACATCGCGCTCGAGGAACTTCGGCAGGCGCGGATCGCTCTCCATGATGCGCAGCATCAATTCGGTCTCGCCGGGAATCTCGAAATGAAACTGCTCGCCAACCTCCTTCAGGCTCGGCGGCTTGCCCGCGGCCTTCTGGTACTGCGCCGCATAGAGGGGGATCTTGAAGAACGTGTTGAACAAACGGTTGAGGGCGGCGCGCTGCGGAGCCGAGGTGAAGACGTTGTTGTATAGGTCGGAGACGACGACCGGTTTCCCCGCCACGACGTGCGCCTGCAGATACGCGACCACCTCCGCCTCCGCGGAGCGCGCGGGCGGCGCTGCGGCCGCACTTGCCTGGGCGAGGGCCGGCAGGGCGAAGCTAACGACAAAGCTGAGGGCGAAGGAGGGCAGGACGCGCATATCTCCATCGTAAACGTAAACTGTGGGCACTCGTGGGCGACAAGCCGCAGTACCTCATCGACACCGACACGGCCTCCGATGATGCGGTCGCACTCATCATCGCGCTGCGCGAGAACGCCATCGAAGTTCGTGCCATCACCGTCGTGTGCGGCAACGTGCCGCTGCCGATGGGCGTGCAGAACGCCCTCTACGTCGTCGAACTCTGCGGCAGTGTCGTGCCGGTGTATGCGGGCGCCGCGCAGCCGCTGCGGCGGCCGCTGGAGACGGCGCAGTTTGTGCACGGGCAGGACGGCATGGGCGACATCGGCCTGCCGCTTAGCGGCCGCCGGCCCGCGGCAGAGAACGCCGTCGACGCCATCCTGCGCGTGAGCCGCGAGGCCGCCGGCGCGCTGCACCTCGTCACGCTGGGGCCGCTCACCAACATCGCGCTGGCGCTCGAGGAAGACCGCAGCCTCGCGGAGCGCGTGGCGAGCTGCGTGATCATGGGCGGCGCCAGCGACTCGGTGGGCAACGTGACGCCTGTCTCCGAATACAACCTCTGGGTCGATCCCGACGCCGCGGCGATCGTGTTCGATTCGGGCATGCCGCTGACGATGGTCGGCTGGGACGTCTCGCGCAAGTACGCCGTCATCGCTCCCGACGAGGCGGCCGACCTTCGCGCGATCGGCACCCCCGCGGCTCATGTCGCGGTCGACATACAGCGTCACGTCGACCAGCATGCGCGCCGCACCGGCCTTGCCGGCTTCGACCTGCCCGATCCCATCGCCATGGCGGTCGCCCTGTACCCCGAGGTCGCCACCGCCATCGAGCGCCACCGCGTCGAGATCGAGACCGGCGACGGCCTGTGCCGCGGCCAGTCGATCGTCGACCATTACTCGGTCCTCGGGCGCCCGGCGAACGCGGATGTCGTGGTGGAGGCATCGCACGACGCGTTCGTGCGCCGCCTGCGCCAGGCGCTTCAATGACGATGACGCGGCGGAGATGATCATCGTCGCCGGCAGCCTGAACGTGGACTACGTGGTCCGCGTGCCGCGGCAGCCGCTGCCGGGCGAGACGCTGCTGGGCGGCGACTACGCTCGTTACACCGGCGGCAAGGGCGCCAATCAGGCGGTGGCCGCGGCGCGCGCCGGCGGCGCCGGCACGGTGCGGATGGCGGGCTGTGTTGGCAGCGACGACGACGGCGCCGCGCTGCGGCGCGCGCTCGAACAGGACGGCATCGACGCGACGGCGGTGCGCCAGGTCGCCGGGCCGTCGGGAGCAGCATTCATCACCGTCGACGATGCCGGCCAGAACGCGATCGTGGTGGCGCCGGGGGCGAACGGCCGCTTCGAACCGTCGCATCTCGAAGGACCTTCGTTCGCGGGAACCCGCGTGGTGGTGCTGCAGCTCGAGGTGCCGCAAGCAACCGTGCTCGCGGCAGCAAGACTCGGCCGCGGCAGCGGCGCCGCCGTAGTACTGAACGCCGCGCCCATGCGCGAGCTGACGGCGAACGACCTCGCCGATGTCTCGGTGCTGGTCGTGAACGAGCACGAAGCGGGGCTGATCGCCGGTCGTCCCGCGCCGCGCACCGCCGACGAAGCGCAGGCCGCAGCGGCGCTATTAAGAGAGCGCGTGGGCACTGTCGTCATCACTCTTGGCGAACACGGCGCCGTGTGGTGCGACGACGACCTCGCATTTCACACTCCGGCTTTTCCGGTTCGCGCGGTGGACACCACCGGCGCGGGCGACGCCTTCGTCGGCGCGCTCGCGGTCGCGATTGCCGAAAATCGCCCCGCCCGGGAAGCGATGCGCTTCGCCTGCGCCGCGGGCGCGCTGGCCGCCACGAAGCCGGGCGCCCAAAGCTCGATGCCGACCCGCGCCGAACTGCAGGCGCTGCTCGGCTAGGCGTGGACGCAGGCCCTGCGCGTCACTCCGCAGATGCGCGGCCCTCGGCCCGACCGGACCACCGGACCCGACGACACCGCGTCTTCCACCAGCGTTCCCAGCGCATCGATGAACGCCGGATGCGTGCCCACCGCCGGCACCCTTATATATAGGGGGACCAAAGCCTCGTCGGCCACCTTGCGAAAGTCCATGTCGAGTTCGACGAGCGTCTCCGAGTGCTCGGAGACGAATGCGATGGGAACGACGACGAGCGCAACGCCGTCACGGCCGGCGCGCCGGACTTCTTCATCGGTGTAGGGCTTCACCCACGCCACCGGCCCGACACGCGACTGGAAGCAGAGCACCCATTCGTCGCTGCCCAGCGACAAGCGGGTAGCGAGCGCCGCGGCGGTCGCGCGCGCGTGCTCGAGATACGGATCGCCGGACTTTTCGACGATCCGCTCCGGCAGGCCATGAGCCGAGAACAGGACGCGCACGGGGCGCCCATGGCGGCGTGCCGCCTCGATACCGGCCTGCGTGAGCGCCGCCAGCCCCTCGATGAACCCGGGCGCATCGGGATAACAGCACACAGTTGAAGTGGGAGCCGTGAGGCCGGCGGCGCGCGCCGCACGGTGCCAGTCTTCGAGCGACGACGCGGTGGTCGTGGTCGAGAACTGCGGGTAGAGCGGCAGCAGCACGATACGCTCGGCGCCGAACGCCTTCACCTCGGCCGCGACCGCGTCGCTCATGGGATGCCACGCGCGCATGCAGGGAAAGACCGCCACCTCGCCCAGCCCCGCAAGCCGCAGCGCCAGCGCCTGCGATTGGGCCACGGTGTTCGGCAGCAGCGGCGACCGTCCGCCGAGCCGCTCGTAGATCTCCCGCGCTACCGGTCCACGCCGCCGCGCGATGAGCCGCGCCACCCACCGCCGCAGCGGATTCGGCAGCCCGATGATCGCGCGGTCGCTGAACAGGTTGTAGAGGAACGGCTCGACCGCCTCCAGCCTGTCGGGCCCGCCGAGGTTGAACAGTACGACAGCGAGTCGTGAGCGTACCAAATCCGGTTCCTTGCGGCGAGGTTCAGTCCAGGATGTCGAGTATCAGGGTACAACCCTGCGGCTCGCCGCAGTTGAGCCACCCGGAACGGACGATCTTCGTGGTTGTCGGCAGTCCGGCGAACGGCACGCGGGTGTCGGCGACCTGCCGCGCCACGTCGGGTGGCAGCTGCGCCGAATCGCGGCCACTGAGCGTGGTTTCGACGACTCCTTGACGGTTGACCAGCATCACCAGCCTGTAAGTCGCCTTGGCGGCGCCGCCGGTTTTCGCAATGGTCAGTGTGCGCTGGTCATAGAGCGCCTTCTGCCCGGTCGCCAGCAGCGACTCGCGAGCGCTCGCGTCGGGCACCTTCTTTGCCAACTGTCGGCGGGCGTCGTCTCCGTTCTTGCCGAGGGCGGCCAACTCGGCCAGCATCGCCAGGGCGGCTGCGGATTGTTTCTCGGTCTCGTCCAGGATGGCGATTGCGCCGCCGTACCAATGATGAAACGTCAGGTTCCAGGCCGCCTCAAGGAACGTCCGGGCTTGCGCCAGTTCGTGGCGCTTCATGGCGTTCGTGCCGAGGAAGTGCCAGGTGGTGCCGAGCGCCCTAACCCAGGCGACGCCGTCCTCGAACATCTCATCGGGCGTCGCGCCGGCGAGCCACTTCTCGAAAGTGGCGGACGCCTTCTCGAGCGACGCGGTGGCGCCGCTCCAGTCTTCGAGCGTCGTGTACACCTTGCCCACATCGAGTGCCGTCCAGGGCGTGCCGCTCAGCTCGAGAGCACGGGCGCAGGCGTCGCTGGCTGGCGCCTTGTCCCCGGCCCACGCCGCGTTGCGGGCGAGGCCCAGCCATGCGCCCACGTCCTTCGCATCGAGCGTCGCCTGCTGCTTGTAGAGCGCCGCGGCATCGGCGTAGCGATCCTGGCTCTCGCGCCGCGAGGCCAGGCGGCCATAGCTCCAGTCCTCGAATGGGGCAACCTCGATCTGTTTCAGCAACGCCTGTTCGGCTTCGTCGTCCCGGCCCAGCTCGAACAGCTGGTAGGCGCGCTCCGCATAGGCGTACTCGTGGTACGGCGCCAACGCGATGGCCTTGTCGAGCGCCGCCAGCCCATCCTGGTAACGATTCAGGCCGCGCAGCGCGAGCGCCAGTTCGTACCACGCGGCTTCATGTGCCGGGTCGCGAACGGTGGCGGCACGGAACAGTTTCTCCGCCGCCGCGTTGTCCTTGTCATTCCAGCGGGCTTTTCCCAAGGCAACGAGGTCGTCAGCCGATGCCTCGGCGCCAAGCGCGAGAGCAGACGCTGCGATGGCAAACGTCTGTTTTCCGTCGGCTACGACGGCGCGCTGGAACGCCTCGTAAGCTCCCTGCTCCGCAACCGGAATCTTGCGCTGTTTAATCGTCAGGGAGCGCTCCAGCCGCAGCCGCCCGTCCTTGATCTCGTACTTCGAGGAGTAGCTCGCAAAGGGCCGGTCGAGGTTTACAGAAAGGGGCGCCTCCCCTCCCAAGCCCGCGGGAAGCAAGATCTCGAAGCAAACCGACGTCTGCAACGCGTCGTGCCACTCGACCGCAACGCCGTCCTTCGGTTTCCTGGCCACGTCGGGCAGGGTGATAGCCGCCGCCGGCGGGTAGAACTTCCAGGGTTTGCTCCAAGCTGCCCCGTCGCCCTCCCTGGTGTCGGCGTAGGCGACATCGACCGCGTATTGAAAGGAGAGAGGAGTCGCGACCGCCAGCGTATCGCTCACTTGCACAGCCGAGCGCTTCGCCGACGATCCCCACTCCGGCCCCAGGCTTTTTGCGATCTCGGACCATTTCTCCCGCGGCGAGACGCGCAGGGCGACGCGCAGCATCGGCTCTTCGTCGGCGCGAAGGGTTGTCTTGACGGTGGCCTTGATGGTGCCCGCAGCGCTGAGCGTCGCTTCGGTTGCGGTTTCGACAAATGAAGGGTACGGCAACTCCATTGGCGTGCGCACGACAGACACCAGGGAATCGGCCGCCATGAGGACGCGCTTGTCGCGCCACTGCCAGGGCAGGAATCCGGCAGGCGCGACATCGATCGTCGGATCCACCCAGAGCCAATCGGCCGGCGCGGGCCCCAACACCACTGCAGCGATGACGTGGTCGAACTGCCCCGTCGAAGGCACGTCGTCCAACAGGTCCTTGCGACTACTGTGTATCAGGGCAGGACGGATCTCAATGCCGGCGGCGCGGCCCATTGCGATGAGCAGCGCAACCTTGTCCTTGCAGTCGCCGTAGCGCGAGGTGAGAACCTCGTCGGGCTGGTGTGGCCGCAGGTGCCCCATGCCAAACGCAACGTTGAGGTAGCGGACCTGGCTCGCGACGAATTGCGTGAGTGCTACGGCCTTCTCGCGATTGCCCGACTTGCCGGCCATGAGGCGCGCCACCTCAGTGCGCACGGCGTCGCTCGGCACGAACGCGGGAGCTGCGAGAGTTCGCCACCAGGTGCCAACCTCCTCCCACGAGGCGAAGTTCGAGAACTCCACGTCGGGCACAGGTCCATCCTGAGCGCTGTCGTCCTTCCCGTCACCCGCTTCATCGTCGGCGACGCCCTGATCGGCGCGCACAGCGAGCTTGCGCACGTTGCGGCCGGCGGGGGCCGGCACGTCCTGCCATGCCGCCTTCAACTGCGGATCGACGCGAACGCGTACGGCGGCGGCAGCCGGCAGGTCCAGCTCGTAAGACTGCGACACGGCCAGCGAACGGGGGAAGAACGAGGTCCAGCCGGCAATCTTGCCCGGAAAGACCGGTTTGGCGGTCGAGGTGACCTGATAGCTCAACGTGTCGCCGGGTTCGACGCCCGGGACGGTCATCCGCTTGAGGCGCAGGTCCGCGACGACGCCAACCCCCGCTGTGCCATAAGGATTCAGGTCTTCCACCAGGGGCTTCGAGACAGTCACTTTCCTGCCGTCCGGCTTCTCGAGGGTGACTTCGGCAAATTCGACGGTGACGTAGTCGGCCACGTACGGGTAGGCCACTTGCCCGAATTGCGTCACCCCCGTGGAATCGAAGATCTTGATTCGAGCGCGGATGCGCCGTTCCGTGAAGCCGTCAGCTTCGACCCGATCGCGGATTTCAGCGGATTCGACGCGTGCCGACAGCGTCCCGGTTTCGGCAACTGACCCGGCCGCGGGCTGGGGGCCTGGCGATGGCTGCGCCTGGATCAGGGCTGCAAGGAGGAGGCCTGAGACGACGAACACGCCCGGATTATACGGCGCACCGCGGCGCGACTTTAGGTGGGTAGAATCCGCGCCCAATGGAAGTACTCGGGATCCTGTTCGGCGTCGGGCTCATTCTCGGCATTCCGCTTCTCGGTCTTGTCGGGTTCATCCGCAGCTTCTCGCTCAGCCGCCGGATCGAGGCACTCGAGGCTGCGGCCCGCGCCGAAGGCCGGCTGGTGGGTTCCGCAACCGGGGTGCCGCCGCCAGCGCATGCGCCAGCGCCGCCCGTCGTTTCCACTGCCTCCACCCCGCTCGAAGCGCAGCCGGTGCGGCGCGTGTCCTCGCAGGTGCCGACGACCGTCGGAGTGCCGACGGAGAAGATCCCGGAACCGCCGCCGACCGAGCGCATCGGCGAGCCGCCGCCGACCGACCGGCTTCCCGGCGCGCCGCCAACGGACAAGCTGCCGGAGCCGCCCGAGACCTCGAAGGTGCTCGAGCCCATCGGCCGGCCGCCGGTCGCCGACATCGCGACGAACCTCGGGCCGAAGATCATGGCCGGGGTGGCCGCCATCTTCGTGGTGACGGCACTCGCCTTCTTCGTGAAGTACGCCTGGGACAACAACTGGGTCGGCCCCGCCGGCCGCGTCCTGGGCAGCGCGCTCTTCAGCCTCATGGTGTTCGCGATCGGCATGAAGGCACTGGGCCGCGAGTACCGGCCGCTGGGCCAGGCGCTGATGGCCACCGGCCTCGCCGGGCTGTACGTGGTCGCTTACGCGGCGCACGGCGTCTATCAGCTCATTCCGGCAACGCCAGCTTTCGGCCTGATGGTGGCCGTGACCGCAGCCGCGGTGCTGCTCGCGATTCGGCTCGACGCGCGCCTGCTGGCCGCGCTCGCGTGGATCGGCGCGTACCTCGCGCCCGTGCTCATCTCCACCGGCGAGGATCGCGCCGAGTCGCTCTTCGCGTACCTCGCACTGCTCGCGGCGGGTGCGCTCGTCGTCGACCGGCGGCGCGAGTGGCCGGAAACCCTGGTGCTGGCGCAGGCGGGCACGTGGATCCTCTACGGCGGCTGGTTCACGACCTTCGCGAAGGGGCCGCGCTTCACGGTCGCCGCCGCCGGCCTGCTGCTGTTCACCGCGCTCTTCGCGCTCGGCCCGCGCAGGACCAACTGGCCCTCGACGCTCGCGGCGCTGCTCATCGGCTCTGTCTGGATGCTCGGCGCCTTCGCGCAGGATGCCGTGGTCGTCGGCGTCGCGCTTCTCGGACTGGGTGCCATCGGCGCGCTTGCGATCGAACGCTTCGCCGGCTCGACGCTCGTGACGCTGGTGATCGGATGGGCGGCCGCCTTCTCGTGGTTCTCGGAAGCGGGACACACCGAGGCGCTCGTCGTCCGTCTCGCAGCGACCGTGTTCGTGTTCTACCTGGCCGTGCTCATCGTGCGCGGCAAGCGCATGCAGGAAGGCACCGGTGGCCTTGGCGCGACCGCGGGCCACGTGTTGAATGCGGCGGCCTTCTGGCTGGCGCTCTTCGGCCAGTGGTATCCGGCGCAGTTGTGGCCCCTCACTTTCGCATCCGTCGGCCTCGCGGCCATCTACCTGATGCTCGGGCGTCTCGCGCCCGCGAAGTCGGCGGAGATGCGCACGCTCGTCGGCCTGGGGGCCGCCTTCCTCACCGCGGCGATTCCCATTCGCCTCGGGCTCAACGGCATCACGGTCGCGTGGGCGGTGGAGGGCGTGCTGCTGCTGTGGCTGGGCCTGCGCAACAAGTCGATCCTCACGCGCTTCGGCGGCTACGCGGTCCTCCTTCTGGCACTCGGCCGCCTGTTCAGCCGCCACCTCCCCATCCATCCGTGGGACCAGGGATTCACGCCGGTCATCAACGCGAGCTTCGGCGTGTGGATGTTCACCGCGCTCTGCTTCGGCGCGGCGTACCGCGTGGTGCGCGGCATCGAGGAAGACAACCGCCGGCTGCTCGCCCGCTGGCTGCTGGCCGCCGCCGCGGTGCTGGTGCTGTTCGTCGCGATGACCGCCGAGACCAGCAGCTTCTTCGGCCTGCAACAGCGGCTCGCGATGGCGGCGCAGGACCAGGACGGCGCACGGCGCGCGGCGCTCCTCGGCGGCCTCTCGATCTCGCTGCTGTGGAGCGCCTTCGCATCGGCGCTGCTCGTCGCCGGGCTGTCGTTCCGCAGCCGCGCGGTGTTCTATTCCGCTTACGGCTTGTTCGCCGTCACCGCCGCCAAGGTGGTGCTCATCGACCTGTCCGACCTGCAGACCCTGTACCGCATCCTTTCCTTCCTCGCGCTTGGCGTACTCTTGATGGTGGGCGCGTTCCTCATCATGCGCTTCCGCCATCGTCTCGATCCGCCGGCACCAACCGAGGGAACCACTTGATCTTGCTCCTCGGCGGTCTGCTCGCCGCCGCCGCTTCCATTCACCCTGCGCTCAGCTATCGCCGTTCCATCGAAGTGCTGGCGCCGGGCCGCGCCAGCGCCGTGCTGGACGCGCAGGTCTACGAGCGCGCGCGTCCCGACCTCGCCGACCTGCGTGTGGAGGACGACAAGGGCGCGATGGTGCCGTTCGTGCTGGTGCGCGGCTTCGACGACAGCGCCCGCACGGTGCCGGCGAAGGTTCTCAACCGTACCTACGTGCGCAAGAAGTCGCTCACCGCCACGCTCGACTTCGGCCAGAGCCTGCTGAAGCGTTCCCTCTACGTCGGCACCGAGGGCGACAGCTTCCGCCGCCGCGTCACCGTCGAGGGCAGCGACGACGGCGCTCGCTGGGAGACGCTCGTCGCCGGCGCCTACATCTTCGCGGTGCCAGGCGTGGACGGCGCGCGCTACGAGACGGTGCCGCTGCCCGAGAACGACTTCCAGAAGCTGCGCGTCACGATCGAGAACGACCGCGACGACCCGCCGGTGCTGGTGCTGCGCGACGCTTCGGTGGAATCGGGGCACAAGCCGCGCGAACGGCGGCTCACCTCCACCTTCCGCACCGAACGCGACGCCGAGAAGAAGGAGACGCACCTCTACGTGGACCTCGGCGGCGACGGCCAGCCGTTCTTCGCGATCGACCTCGACATCGGCTCGCCGCGTTTCTTCCGCACCGCCACCGTCGACGCGTTCGGCGGCAAGGACGACAACGACTCGGTGTGGCGCGCGCTCGTCGACTGCGGGCTCTACCGCTACCAGGACGGCGCCAGGCTGCACGACTCGACTCGCCTCGTCGCCTCCGGCGCCGCGCGGCGGCTGCGGGTGCGGATCCGCGATGGCGACGACGCGCCGCTCGACGTCCGCGGCGTGCAGGTGCTGGGGCCGGAGGACCGCGTCGCCTTCGAGGCCGCCTCCGGCAGGCGCTACGTGCTGAGTTACGGCTTTCCCGACCGCGAGCAGGCGTCGTTCGACCTGGCCCGCACGGTCGTCGATCCGGCCGCGTGGGCGGCATCGGCCGCTACCGCGGCGCTCGGTGACGAGACGTTCCGCGACGAGACCGGGCGGCGGCCTTGGACCGAACGCTACCCTGCGCTGCTGTGGGCCGGCCTGGTGCTGGCGGTTGCGGCGCTCGGCGCGCTCACCTACGGAGCGCTGCGCCGCGCCAGCTAGTTGTAGTGCTTGAGCAGCGGCCACACCTGCGCCACGGGCGCACGCAGGCCGCGGCAGATGAACACCGGCCGGTTGTTCTCGTACGGCATGCACAGGCCGCAGTTCGTGGCGCCGGCTGGTTCGACGGACTCGAAGCGCTGCTTCAGCCGTTCCTCCGAGCTGCCGATGATGACGGCGACCTTGCCGTCCCAGCCGCGCGGTCCCCAGAGCCAGTAGTTGTTGTGGCCGCTGACGACGAGCGGCAGCGAGCGGCCACGGCCCAGCAGCTCGATCGCCCCCGCCACACCGTAGTCGGGCGCGATGATGCGCGCCGCCGAAATCTCCGCGGGTGACAGGCGGCCGCAGGCAGCCGCGACGGTGTCCACGATCGACTGCCAGCCATGCATGTCGGCATAGAACTGGCCGAGCTGCCCCATCTCGTGCTTCTCTTCGGTGGACGGCGCCTGGCCGAGGGCGCGCGCGTAGGCAATGTACTTGCCGATCGGCAGCACCGGCAGCGCGAGCGGTGCTATCGCAGCGCCGCCGGCAAGCATGAGCGCGGCAAACGCCGGCAACAGCCAGGCTGCACGCGGCTTCGACAACCACGACTCAAGAGCGACGCCGCCCGCGGCGAACAGCCAGGTATATGCAGGCGACAAATAATTCGAACGGCTTGACCCGCTCCCAACAAGGATTGCGAACACCGTGACATATGCCCATCCGAGCGCGGCCGTACCGCGGCCGTCGCGCCGCAGGAGCAGCCACACGAGGCCCGCAGCCCACAACGGCAGCGTGAGCGGATGCATGCTCGTCACCTGCCCCACGAGGAAGTCGAGGGGCGCGACAGCCTGCATCTTTTCGCTCGTGGCATTGCGTATGAACTCGCGCGTCGGCCAGCCGTTCGCAGTTTCCCAGAGGACGTAGGGCGAGAAGATCACGGCCGCGATGACACCGGCGAGCCACGGCCCCGCGCTGAGCAGCATGCGGCGCAGCGGCGTGAGGAAGATGCCGGCGAAGAGCCCGGCGCCGAACCACAGCACGCCGATCTTGTTGAGCAGACCCAGGCCCAGCACCGCCCCGAGCGCAGCCCACCAGCCAAGGGTGCGCCGTTCGATCAACTTGAGGAACGTGTATGCGCCGAGCGCCCAGAAGAGGACGTCGAACGCATTCATCGAATAGAAGTGGTCGAGCGCCAGGAACACGGGGGCAACGAGCGCGGCGGTCATCGCCAGCACCAGCGCCCACGTCCTGCCTCCAAGCTGGCGCGCCATCATCCCGACCAGCGCAACGGTGGCAGCGCCGGCGAGCGCCGGCGCCAGCCGGATCGCAAACAGCGAATCGCCGAGCACGGCGCGCACCGCCCACAGGATGAAAACGCTGAGAGGCGGATGGTCGACGTAGCCCGCCGCCAGCCGGTCGGCGCACGCCAGGTAATAGAACTCGTCGCGGAAGTAACCGTAGCCCTGGACCGCGGCAAGCTGCACGGCGAGCTTCGCCAGGGCGAAGAGGGCAATCAAAGTGCGGGGCTTCACGGGGAGACTCTAACCGGGGTGGGAACGGACACAGCAGATCGCGGCCGCCTGGGTACGGCAAAACGGAAAGGGGACGCCGCTTGTGCGGCGTCCCCCGATAGCTACTAAGTACTCGCAGTCCTTCGGACTGCTCGAGCGTTTAAAAACGGAACCCGAGCGAGAAGCGGATGGTGCGGGCGATCGGATAGGAATTGTTGCCGGTCGCCTGGCCAAAGGTGGAGCGGCGGATGAACTGCGTGGGCAGCCCCAACTCGTCGACGGGTCCTGCCGTGTCCGGGAGGATACGCTTGTCGAAGCCGTTGATGCCGGCGCCAAGAGTCTGGTTGTTGAACAGGTTGCGCACGTCGAACTTCACGTACGGCGACAGGCGCTTGTAGATCGGCACGTCGTAGGTGAGCGCCAGGCCGAAGATGTGCGACGCAGCGAAGAAGTTCTCGCCGCGGCCGCCGAAGTAAAGGGTCTGGGTGCCGGGCAGTGCAGCATAGGCTGCGCCGCGAGCGATCTGTTCGTCGGACAACGAGAAGTTTTCAAGTGTCAGGCTGTAGCTGAGCGGCGAGTCATAGAAGTACGAAACCCCCGCAGACAACTGCCCCACCTTGCCGAGGTGCAGGTTGTAGTAGGTGAAGGCCGAGATCTTGTCCTTCTGGTAGCCGGTCAGGTTGCCGATCGGGAAGTTGCGCTCGGGCGAGAATATTTCCGGATAATCGCCGAGCGTAGAAGAGATCCCGGGCGTGTTGGCGCCTTCACCCGCGAAGTTGCCCTCGTTCTTGAACTGGTGCGTCCAGTTGGCTTCGAAGCTCCAGTCAGTCGTGAAGTGGTAACCGAACTGGGCCTGGAGCGCCTGGTACTTGCGTTCCGGAAGGTCGCTGTTGCGAAACACGCGGACTGGCAGCGTGATCGTGCCATCGCAGCCGATGCATTGCGTCGGGATGGTGGTGTCGATCGTGCCGTTGTCGAGGGTCGTGAAATCCTCGACGAACTTGGTGACGTTGCGGGTTGAGTAGAGCAACTGACCGAAGCCCTTGTTGCCGCCGAAATTGCCGGCCACACCGAATGCCCATTCGTTGGTCACGGGCGAGGAAAGGTTTGGCTCGAAAGACACGTTGGCATCTGGCAGTTGCGCGTTCAGGAACACGTAGTTGTTGGTGTCGAGACCGGGCGCGAAATCGCGGCCAGTGCCTGCCGGGCCAACATAGAAGCCGTAGACCAGACTGGGGTTGCCGACGCGGGTGTTGTTGCCGAACTGGGCGCCGCTGTACTTGCCCGCGTATCGTGCATAAGAGCCCTTCAGGACCAGTGCGCCGTTGCCCTTCACGTCGAACGCCGCGCCGAGGCGCGGCACGATAGTGTCGGTGTCGACGCCCAGGATCCCGCCGGTGGCTTCGCTGCGGACGCGCTCGTATCGCACGCCGGCGTTGAACGTCCAGTGGCTGCCGGCACTGACCTTGTCGTTCAGGAAGAACGAATTGGTGGTCAGGTCGAGGCGAGCGCCGGGAGCCGCAATCCAGTTCAGGAACAGGTTGGTTCCCGGCTCCCAGACCGGCACGAGATCGCCGCTCGGCCCGGTGATGTAGTCGGCGTAGTAGACAAAGCCCGTCGAGGACTGCGTGTTGCCGCCGATGCCCGTCGTGCGGAAGTTCTCAAAGCCGCCCTTGATGTCGTGGCGTCCGAGTCCCTCCGTGGTGAGAAAGTACGACGCACTGGCCGTGAGTTGACGGTTGCTGCGCGTTTCTGGATCGACGTTGAATCCGAAATAAGGCGCGTTGTAGTGGTCGCCGTTGAACGTGAAAAACGGCGAGTCCTCGCGGTTCAGGCTCGAGCCGCCGCCCTCCTGAAAGATGAGTTTCTGCTGCGAGTATTGGGCCTCGACGAAGAAGTTGGAGCTGAGCGTGCCCTGGTAGGTGCCTACAAACAGATGGTTGGGCGTGTAGCTCTCGTTGACCGTCCGCGGGTCGATGCTGAAATCGAAGGTCGGGGATACATCGGTCGTATTGTTGAGCGTGTACTGCCCGCTGAGATGGTGATTCTGGTTCGGGCTCGCGGTCAGCTTCGCCTCGAGGCGCTTGTTGTCGTTGGTGTCGGTGTGCGGCAGACCGGTGAAGTCGAAGGTGTTCTGTTCGCTGGTGTTCTGCTTGCGTCCCGCAAGGGCGAACGTCAACTTGTCCTTGATGATGGGCCCGCGCAGCGTCGCTGAGTAGATCTTGCTGAGCGCGCTCTTGCGGTCGATGTCGTTTTCGACCTCGAACGGCGTGCGCTTGGTCCAGCTCGGGTTGCTGAGGTCGGTGCGGAACGAACCCTGGTACTCGTTGGTCCCGCTCTTTGTGAGCGTGTTGATGATGCCGCCGGAGAACCGGCCATACTCCGCCGAAATGCCCGACGTCAGCACCTGCACCTGGTCGATCGCGTCCTCGATGTAGGTGTTGTTCGCCGTGCCGAAGAGGTTGTCGTTGATGTCTACGCCGTCGAGCAGAAAGACGTTGTCGTAGGCAAAGGAGCCGGAGATCGTCAACTGGCCGGTGTTCGGCGTGTTGGTGGTGAGGCCAGGTGCTAGGTCGGCGATGTCCACGAGACGGCGGCCAGTGGCAAGCTGGTCGACCTTCTTGTAGACGAGGGTTTCGCCGCCGCTGGTCGACTCGACGATGGCTGATGCGGCGTCGGCGGTGACAGTCACCGTTTCCTCGAGGCCGCTAACGGAGAGCGAAGCGTTGACGGTCTGGCTTTCTCCGATGGTGACGTTCGCGTCCTTCTGGAATGTCTGGAACCCGGATATCTCGAAGCTGAGCTTGTAAGCGCCGGGCGGAAGGCCGCGGAGGATATATGCGCCATTGGTGTCTGAGACGGTGGAGCGCGGGCCGACGAGCGCGGTCGAGCGCGCGGTTACCGTGGCGCCCGGGAGCGTGGCGCCATCTGTTGAGGTGACCGTGCCCGTGAGGACGCCGGTCTGGGTGCCCTGGGCGTATCCCCAGGTTGCCGACAGCACCAGTGCTGCGAGCGCCACTGGAACCCTTAGTTTCATGTCTCTCTCTTTCTCTCTTCGCGCAAACGACCGCATGAGTCTTCGGTTATGCGTTTAAAGAGTGGCAAGAGACACGCCAGATTCCTGAAGCTGGCGAGCATCGTCGGACAGCGGCTGGAAAGCGCTCAGTAGCGGTGTTTTACGTTCTTTTATTGTTGTACTAATTCAAGAAGTCGTCGCGTTTCATCGATATGGAGCGCTGATTTTGTACCGGGCTCAATCCATTGGACGTGAGGCTCCGCGGCGCCGCCATTGGCGCGCTCCTTCGCGGTCCCCCATGGCATCGAGAGTGCGCGCGGCTGCCTCGAAAGTGGCCTGACGCGGATCGGCCTTCACCATGTCGTTCAGCAACCGGTCGAGCTCGCCGACAGTTTTCTTCTGCAGCCCGAAGACCACCGCGAGGCGCGTGTACGCCTGGGTGTTGCGCGGGAAGCGGCGGATCTCGGCGCGGAACGCCGCCTCGGCTTCGTCATAACGGTTGAGCCGCGCGAGCGCGTCGCCGCGCAGGAAGTCGATGTCGGGAATGAGCTCGCCTTCGGCGCGGCCGCGCTTCGCCTCGTCGAGGAGCGCCAGCGCCTCAACGACCTGGCCGCGGCGGATGGCGACTTCGGCAAGGACCACAGCGCCGCCAAGGTTCGCGGCAACCGCAGTGCTGTCGGTGCGTGCCGCGCGCGCTTCGCGTTCCGCCGTTGCCAGGTCGTCGCGGCCGAGAGCAATGCGCGACAGCAACTCGTGCGCCGCCGGCGGATTCGACGAGAGGCCGACACGAGCGTTTGCCTCGGCCTCGTCGAGCTTGCCGAGGCGGAAAGCGACGCGGCCGATCTCGAGCGACAGCGGTCCGGCGAGCGACGGCGCACCCCGCAGCGCGGCCTTGAAGGCGGTGAACGCGTCCTGGTAGCGGCCGAGGCGCTCGTAGGCCTGCCCCATCTCGTAGCGCGCATCGAAGAGAGCGGGATTCGCGTCGAGGATGCGCGTGAACAGTGCCACCGCGTCCTCGTCCCTGCCCGCCTTCGCCAGGCGAAATGCGGCGCGGACGTCCTTGAGCACGCCGATGCGCTCACGCGGATCGGGCAGCGGTCCGCTCACCGCGTCGCCGCCTCCGCTGAGGTAGCCGAGCGCAGCGAGCTTCTCCAGATCGGCCGCGGACACGCCGCTGGGCCGCGCGGGCAGCTTCTCCGGATAGCGGCCGAGCGCCGCCTGCAGCACACGAGCGTTCGCAGGTTCGTTCGCGATGCGGTCCGCCGTCTCCCCGGGATCGCTCACGTGGTCGTAAAGCTCGCGCTTTGCACCTTCGATGTAATGAAAGCGGGAGTCGATCATCGAGCGCAGCGGGCTCCAGCCCAGGTGGATGCGCGGGTAATACGTCTCCGCGTAGATGGAGCGTTCGCCGCTGGCCGCCGCGAACAGTGGCTTGCCAGCAAGGTCTTTCGGCGTCGCGATGCCCGCCATTGCGGTGAGCGTCGGAAACACATCGACGAGGGCGGTCGGCGATTCGACGACGGAGCCGGCGCGCTCGCTGCCCGGCAGCTTCACCAGCAACGGCACGTGCAGCGCCCAGCGGTAGAGCAAAATACCGTGGTCGTCCTCGCCGTGCTCGCCGAGCCCTTCGCCGTGGTCGGAAAGGAACACGACCACGGCCTTGTGATACACCGAGAGGCGCCGCAGTTCGTCGAGCAGCCCGCCGACGATCTCGTCGCTCTTCGCGATCTCGCCGTCATACGGCTGCGCCGCATAGCGGCTCTTGTACGGTTCGGGCGGCTCGTACGGCAGGTGCGGCTCGTAGATGTGGAGGAAGAGGAAGAAGGGCCGCGCCGCAACGGTGCCCAGCCAGGTCCTCGCGGCCGCGAGCGTCGCGTCGCCACGCCGCTGCACCGAGCCCAGCGCGCCGGCCGTCGCCGCGCCCTCGATCTTGTCATCCCAGGTATCGAAACCGTTGGCGATGCCGGTTGCAGAGCGCAGCACGTACGCGGATACGAAGCCGCCCGTCGCGAAGCCCCTCTCGCGAAACGCAGCGGCCAGCGTCGGGTGCGCCTGCGCGTCGAGCGTATAGCCGAGGTTGTCGCGCACGCCGTGCTCGAAAGGCAGAAGGCCGGTGAAGAGAGACGCGTGCGACGGCAGCGTCAGCGGCACCTGCGCGTAGGCGTTGCGAAACAGCACCGCGTCGCGCCGCAGGCTGTCGATATTGGGCGTCGCGACGGCGCCGTAGCCGTAAGCCGGCAGGTGGTCGGCGCGCAGCGTGTCCACGGAGATGATGACGACCGGTGCGTTCGGGTATGCCGCCTGCCCCGCCGGCGCGCTGCCGCGGTTCTTGCAACCAGCAACGCCACCAAACGCCGCCAGCAGCGCGGCAAAAGCCGCGAGGCGCCTCATGATGGCACCCTACCCGAGATGTTGCGGGCGTCACAGCCAACGTACGGCCAGCTCGCTAAGCTTCCGGCCACACCATGGAGATCACCGCGCGTTTGGCTATCGCGGCGATCCTCGTCGGTGGCGTCGCAGCTTGCAGTTCCGAACCGGTCCCATCTGGACCGACCAACCACATGGTGCCGCCCGTCATGGTACTTGCCGGCGATACCGGTTCGCCGGTGACGTCCATCATGGCGGAAATGGGCGCCACGGTGTTCCTGAACGAACCTGGTTTTCTGCGACTGGAGACGCGCAATTCCGGACGGCCGATCTACTTGTGGCCGTCGGGTGGTATTGCTCCACTCACCTACGTACGTTTCATGGTCTATGCCAACCAGGACCCGGGCTCGCTGTTTCAGTTTGCTGCCGGCAGCGCCTGCGTGGTCGTCGACGAACGCATTACCGACCAGGCGGCTCGCAACGCCGTCCTGAAGGGATTGGATGCGGTCAATGATGCCCAGGCCAGCGTCGTGTTCCGTGAGGCTTGTTCAGCGCCAGATGTAACGATCACGGTCGATCGACGCGATCCCGGGTTTGCAACGTTTCCGGAAGCCGCCGCTCTCGCCTACGTCTCGTCAACGCGGCCCTTCGTGATTCGTTCTGCTCGCATCGTGGCCAAGGACGTGCGGTTTCTGCGCTATCCACAGCTGACGATGCACGAGTTTGGGCACGTTCTCGGATTCAGTCATCTCGACCCGAACGGACCGTTGGGAATGCTGTCGTCGAATCCGGAGGTGTATGAGCTACCCGGTTTCACGCCGGCAGAACGCCTCGTGATGAAGCTCGCGCGCATGCGGCCGCCGGGAACGCGGCTCACCGGCGACGAGGAGAGCACAATGGCCGCCACCGCCAGCCGCGGCGGAACGAGCCCGAGACTCGCGTGCGCCTTCGCAGCGAACTAGCTACTGCTGCGGCTCACGGTCTCATGCAGGACTGCTGGTACCGCGGGCGCACGCCTTCTCGCGCAGTTTGTGCCTCGCGCCGCGGCGGTCAACAACTATTCAGAAAGCGGGGCCGAGCACCACCGCGTTGGCGAACAGCAGCATGGTGGCTTCGGTGAACGCGCGAAAGTTCGGGTCTTCGGCAAAGGCGACGATGTGTCCCTCGCCGATCGGCTGGTCGATGAGGAAGGCCTTGTGCGCGAGGCCGCCGAGCGCTTCATCCCACGCGAGGCCCGAGAGGCGCAGGCTCTCCTTGCCCGCGTAGACGCCGGCGTTCACGCCCTTGTCGAGCCGGATCGGCGTGAAAATGCGGCGGCTCTCGACCAGCGCGCCCAGCTCGCCGTCGCTGCCGGCCGCGAGCCAGTGCCGGCGGTCGAGCTCGACGCGCAGGATGGCGCCGGGTGTCGCTTCGGGCGCTTCGCGTTCGGGCTGGATGGATTTCTCGTAGTCGAAAGGCGCCTCATCCTTCTTTTTCGCATCCTTGCCGGTTTCCTTCGCGGCGTCGCCTGCCGCCGCCGGATCCACTTCGGGAGTGCCGTCGCGCATCTCGGTGCGGGTCTCGAGGAGGCCGGTCTTTTCGCGGGCAGCCCAGCGCGAGGCATCGCCGATCGTCACCAGCGTGCCACCGGTGCGCACCCACTCCTTGAGGCGCACCACGATCTCGGGCGGGATGACGTAGGTGCCCGACGGCATGACGATGACGTCGTAGCGCCGCAGCTCGGCGCGCAGCAGCGACGCGACGCGCACCGTCGTCGCACCGATGCCGAAGCGGCGTTCGAGCGCATAGCGCGCCCAGCCGGCGGACAGGCTCGAGGTCGGCGCGTCCCAAAGGAGCAGCACGCGCGGCGTGCGCAGCGGCAGCATCCGCGCGCTGCCCAGGGAGATGCCGCCTGGGTCGGTGAAGGCGGTGTCGGTCGGCACCGGCACGACGCCGTGCTGCGCTGCCAGCGGGCCGAGCGAAGCCGCCAGGCCGCGGTTGTCGGCGGTGCGGAACAGGACCGTGCCGACGCCGAACTCGCGGCCGCCGAGCCGGATGACGTCGCCGGCGACGCTTGCGCGCATTCCGGCACGCAGCGCCGCCACCACCAACCCGGGTGTGCCCGAGCCCCAGGGAACGAGGTAGCCCACCTGCGCCGCGGGCAGTGCGCTCGCCGCGGGTTCGGCGCCGACTGCCAGCGGGGTTGCCTTCACCGCGATGGGCAGGGCCGAGGGCACGCACTCCACGTCGAACACCAGCGGCAGGCTCCACGCGGTGACGTCGTAGATGCCGTCGGGCTTGCGCAGCTTGCGCAGGCGATCCTGCTCCTTGACGAAGGCATCGTCCTGGTCGACGTGCACGTCGAGCAGGTTGCGCACCAGCCGCGCCGAAGGCTGCGCGGTCGAGACCAGGAAGGCGCCCGCGGCGACCGTGCGCGGGCCCAGTTTCACCGCCTCGTCGGCGCGCCGCACCTCGATGCCCTGCGAGCGCAGCAGCCGCGCCAGACGCTCGGCCATCGACGGGTCCGCTCCCGGCACCAGCACGTATTCGCGGGTACCCCGCTGGCCTTCGGCTACGGCGCTCGCCCGGTAGTCGGCGAAGTAGCGCAGCAGCTCGGCGCGGTTCACTGCGGCGGTGCGCGCCGTCTCGATCGCCGCGGTGAAGTGGTGCAGCACGGAGTCCTTGTAGGTCAGGATCTCGCCGTCGGTGCGGCGAAACGACAGGGCGCGCGCCGAGGCCTGCTCATAGGTCATGCCGATCGCGCCCTGGAAGATCGGCCAGCTCTCGCCGTAACCGGGATAGAACGAGTCGTAGTTCTCGCGGATGAAGTAGGCAAACCCCTTGGCGTCGAAGCGCGCAGCATTGTTCTTGCCGAAGGTCTCGAACCAGGCGCGCTGCTCCTTCGGCAGGAACGGGTTGATGGGATCGGCCGGCGGCGCGAAGTAGTAACTGGAGTTGCCGCCCATCTCGTGGAGGTCTACGGCCACTTGCGGGAAGTAGTCGAGGTACACCTGGATGCGGCCGCGGGTCTCGGGCTGCGAGAGCGCGAACCAGTCGCGGTTCATGTCGAAGAGATAGTGATTGGCGCGGCCGCCGGGCCACGGCTCGTCGTGCTCGGCCGAGAGCGGGTCGGGGTCGGGCGCCGAAGCGCGGCCCTGCAGGTTCTGGAACAGGAAGCGCGCGCGGCCGTCGGGGTTCTCCATCGGGTCGATGACGAGGAGCGCGTCCTTCCTGATCGCGTCCACCGCCGCATCGCCCTGCGCCGCGAGGACGTGGTACGCCTCGGCGAGCGCGGCGTCGCTCGACGAGATCTCGTTGCCGTGCACGCCATGCATCAGCCAGACGCAGACCGGCAGCCCGCCGATGAGCCGGTCGCGCTCCGCCGGCGCCAGCCCGCGCGGGTCGGCGAGCCGGCGCAGGCCGGCCTTAACCGTGTCGAGGGCCGCGAGCCGTTCAGGCGTGCCGATGACGAAAATCCAGAGCGGCCGCCCCTCGTAACTGCGCGCGTACTCGACGAGGCGGGTCCGTTCCGGCGCGGCCTCGTGCAGCGCTTTCAAGTAGGTGGCGACGTTTTCCGGCGAGGTGATCTCGTCGCCATGGTCGTAGCCGAGCACCGCGCGGATCGCGGGGATCTTCGGGTCGTAGGCGCTCGCCGGGTCGAGCACGCTCGCGGCACCGAGCGCTAGGGTGAAGGCGGCTGCGAGCATCGTGGTCGATCTCCTTGCGTGCTTTGGCCTGGTGAAGTGGCGCGAGGCCGGCGGACATTCTAGGCTCTCGCCCATGAAATCACCGGCGGCGTGGCGATGGCGATGGCGTTTTGCAGCAGGCCTGATGCTGGCCGTGTCCGGCACGCTCGCCGCGGCGGAACCGCCGGCCGACACGGTGCTGCGCGGCGGCGCCGTCTACACCATGGATGCCGCGCGCTCGTGGGCCGAGGCGGTGGCGCTGCGCGACGGACGCATCGTGTTCGTCGGCAGCAGTGCTGCGGCTGCGGCCTTCGTCGGAGCGAAGACACGCGTCGTGGAGCTGGCCGGCCGCATGCTGCTGCCCGGCTTTCAGGATGCACACGTCCACCCGGTGAGCGGCGGCGTCGAGCTGGGACAGTGCAACCTCAACAACCTCGAGACGCAGGCCGAGGTGTTCGCGAAAGTGAAGGCGTGCGCCGCGGCGCGGCCCGATGCGCCGTGGGTCGTGGGCGGCGGCTGGGCGCTGACGACGTTCCCGGCCACCGGCCCCACCCGCCAGATGCTCGACGCGCTGGTCCCCGACCGGCCGGTGATTCTCGACGCGGCCGACGGCCACACGTCGTGGGTGAACACCAGGGCCCTGAAGATCGCCGGCGTTACGGCCGCCACGAAGGATCCAGGCGACGGACGCATCGAGCGCGAGGCGTCGGGCGAACCGGCCGGCGCGCTGCGCGAGTCGGCGATCGAGCTGGTGTCGCGGCTGGCGCCGCCGCAGACGGCCGGCGAACGGCTCGCCGGACTGAAGCGCGCGGTGGCGATGTTCAACTCCTTCGGCATCACCGCCGTGCAGGAGGCCGATGCCGGCGCCGGCGCCAAGGGTGCTGGCGCGCGCGAAACGCTCGCGGCCTACCGGGCGCTGGAGCAGCAGGGTGGGCTCAACCTGCGCGTGGTCGCGGCCATCCACGTCGATCCGGCGCGCGGTGTCGAGCAGGTCGCCGACATGGCGAAGCTGCGCACCGAGTTCAGCTCAGCGCGGCTGCGGCCGGTGGCCGCCAAGATCTTCGCCGACGGTGTCATCGAGTCGCGCACCGCGTCCATGCTCGAGCCCTACACGGGCTTCCCTGAGGACCGCGGCAAGACCGACTTTCCGCCCGGGAAGATGAATGCCATCGTCGCGGCGCTGACCGAAGCCGGCTTCAGCGTGCACATCCACGCGATCGGCGACCGCGCGATCCGCACCAGCCTCGACGCCTTCGAGAAGGCGAAGCCGCTGCGCCAGCCCGGCCAGCGGCGCATGATCGCGCACCTCGAACTGATCGATCCCGCCGACCTGCCGCGCTTCCGCGACCTCGACGTGATCGCGAACTTCGAGGCGCTCTGGGGCTACGCCGACCAGTACATCGTCGACCTCAGCTGGCCGATCCTCGGCCCGGAGCGCTCGCGCTGGCTCTATCCCATCCACAGCGTGGCGAAGACCGGCGCCGTGCTCTCGTTCGGCAGCGACTGGTCGGTGTCGTCGGCGAACCCCCTCGATGCGATCCAGGTCGCGGTCACCCGCCAGGGAATCGCCCTGCCGCGACGCGCCCCGATGGTGGCCGAAGAGGCGATCGACCTCGACACGGCGCTCGCCGCGTACACCATCGGCTCGGCGTTCGCGAACGCGCTCGAGAAGGACACCGGCAGCATCGAGGTCGGCAAGGCCGGCGACCTGGCAGTCATCGACGCGAACCTGTTCGCCGTGCCGCCTTCGGAGATCGCGAAGCACAAGGTGGTGATGACCCTGCTCGACGGCCGGGTGGTGTTCGAGGCGAAGTGAAGCTCAGTTGAAGAACAGCTTGAGGCTGAGCTGGATTTCCCGCGCCAGGCGCACTCCGTCGAACTGGCCGAACGTGTTGTTGGCGATGGCGCACGAGCTGTCGGTCAGGCCGGCGCCGCAGACGTTGTTGATGGTGGTGAACTGCGTCTGGTTGAACGCGTTGATGAAGTCGGCGCGGAACTGCAGCCGGGTCTTCTGCGACGTGTTCCAGAACTTCGACAGCGTGATGTCCCACTGGTTGCGTCCCGGCAGGCGGAAGATGGCGCGGCCGGTATCGCCGTAGGCGCCGTCCGCGGGCGGCGCGAACGCCGCCGGGTTGATGTAGTAGTTGCCGGCCGGCACGTTCGCGAACGGGTCGCTCAGCTGGTTGACGCGCAGGCCGCGGCGCGCGCCGTTGGTGTTGCCGGTGACGATGCGCGAGACGGGCGGCCCCGACTCGCGCGTGAAGATGCCGGCGACCTGCCAGCCGCCGAGGAGCGCCTTCGCGACTCCCGAGGAATTGCGGAACACCGGGATCTCGTAAACCCAGTTGCCCTTGAAGACGTGGGTGCGATCGGTGCGCGCGAGCGCGTATTCGGCGTCGAGATCCTGCGGGTTCTGCGGGAGGTCGACCGCATCGCGGTCGTTGGATGCCGTCGCCTTGCTCTGGCTCAGCGTGTAGGCGAGCGCGAAGGTGCCGGCGGCGCCGGCGTTGTGGCGGAAGTCCACGAGCAGGCCGTGGTAGCGGCTGCGGGCGGTCGTCTGCCGGTTGTTGATCGAGCCGTAGCCGAGGAACGGCCGCGCCAGATTGACCGAACCGAGGCGCACCACATCCGCCGGCTGCGGCTGGTTGATGTCCACCGGCTGCACCAGGAAGTCGCCCTTGGAGCCGACGTACGACACGTCGATCACGCCCCGCGAGTACAGCTGCCGCGACATGCCGACGTTCCACTGCATGAAGCGCGGCGTCTGGAAGTCCTCGCCGGTTGCGATCAGGTTGCGCACGCCGGTGGTCGTCGGCGTGATGCCGGCCGCGGGGCTCGACAGCTGCGTGTTCTGGAAGGCGCGGGTGCTGGCGAACGGCGGGTTGGTGAAGGCGTTCTGTTCGAAGATGCCGACCAGCACCTGGTCGTAGTAGATGCCGAACCCGGCGCGGAACAGGCTCTTGCCGTCGCCCTTCGGATCGAATGTCAGGCCGAAGCGCGGCTGCACGTTGCCCTTGTCGGCCTTGTAAAGGCGGCGGCCGCCGGGCGCGTTCCGGCCGGCGACCACGATGCCGTTCAGGGGATCGCCGGTGCCGACGATGATCGCGGTGCCTGCTGTGCTCGAGAAAGTCGGCGCGTTCGCGGGGTTGTACAAGGACGGTGCAAACGAGGTCATCACGTCGTTGGTGTCGATGACCCCCGGATACACGGAGTAGCGCAGGCCGGCGTCGATCGTGACCTTCGGGGTCACGCGCCACGAATCCTGGGCATAGCCTTCGTAGCGCCGGAAGTGGAGGTGATTGGTGATGTCGATCTCCGCCTCGGAATAGAAGCACGCCGCCCCGCACAGGCCGTCGCTGTTGCCGCGCAGGAAATTCTGGAACGCGGTGCGGCCGCCGCCGGCGCCGAAGGTGAAGTCGCCCTGGGTGAGGTTGGCGGCGTTCTCGTCCTTGCTTTCGAAGCTGACCAGGCCGCCGAACTTGAAGGTGTGGTTGCCGCGCAGCACCGTCAGGTCGTCGGCAAAGGTGTGGTTGCGGTACTTGATGCCGATCGCCTGGTTGGCGCCGATCGTGGACAGCCCGGTGATCCGCACGAACGGAATGCGGTCGCCGTCGTTGCCCGCGAACACCTCCGGAATGTCGAGGCCGTAGTCGGCGCGGCGGCCGCGGGCGGCGTCGGTCGAGCGCGAGGTGATGGCATTGCTCGAGAACTGGTACGAGACCTCGTTCACGGTGTTCTGGCCGAGGTTGCCGGTGAGCCGCGCCACGAAGATGTTGCCAGGCACCGGCGTGATGGTGCTGGCGACGTTGGGAACGAGCACGGTGGTCGCGAGGAACAGGCCGCCGACCACGTCTTCCGTCTCGCTGAGGTCGTGGGTGTAGCGCGCCATCGCCCGCCAGTTCGGGTTGATGTTGTAGTCGAGGCGCACCACTTCCTGGCGCGTGTTGTTGACGCCCGGCGACGAGTTCACGTACTGGCCGGGCACTGCCGGGTTGTTGGGCTGCGGCCACGCGTCGAGCAGCGCCACAGCATTGGGGTCGCGGTCGCCGGGCGCCACGTAGTTGGCGTTCGTCGGATCGGTGAGCCACGCCGGCTGCGGCACGTTGGTGATCGGCGACGCCGCGCGCTTGATGCGCCGCCACTCCTGCGAGGCGAAGAAGAACAGCTTGTCTTTCTGGATCGGCCCGCCGAGGGTCCAGCCAAAGTTGTGATAGTTCAGGGCCGGGGCGTTTTGCGAGATCAGCGGATCGCTGCTCTGCTTGCGGAAGAAGCTGTTCTCGTTCAGCGAGTCGTTGCGGTAGTACTCGTAGAGCGAACCCTTGAACTGGTTGGTGCCGCTCTTGGTGACGAGGTTCACCACCCCGCCGCCGCTGCGCTGCCACTCCGCGGCGTAGCTGCTGGTGAGGATCTTGAACTCCTCGATCGAGTCGACCGTCGGCGTCGCCAGCAGCGTGATGTTCGAGCCCACGTCCACGTTCGAGACGCCGTCCACCAGCCAGTTGACGGCGTTGCGGCGCGCGCCGTTGATCGACACGCTCACCGTGCTGGTCAGGCCGATGCCCACCTCGTCGCCGAGATCGCTGGAGACGCCGGGAACGAGGGTCGCGAGCTGCACGAAGTTGCGGTTGTTGAGCGGCAGCTCCTGCACCTGCTTCGCGCCCATCAGCGATTGCAGGGCGGAGGTCTGCTGGATCAGCTCACCGCCGGCCGTGACCTCGATGGCTTCGGACACGCCTCCGGCGTTGAGGGTGGCATTGACGGCCAGGCGGTCGCTCACGTGCAGCACCACGCCGCGGCGCGCTAGCGTCTCGAAGCCGCTCAGCGAGAACTCGAGGTCGTAGGTGCCCACCGGCAGGACCGGTGCCGCGTACGAGCCCGAAGTCGTGGTGGTGAAGGTGGCGGTGAACCCCGTGTTCACGTTCCTGATCGTTACGGTGACCCCGGGGAGGACCGCGCCCGTCTGGTCGGTCACCGAGCCCGTGAAAGTGCCCGTGGTTTCCTGGGCGGATGCGAGGCCCGCCGCTCCCATCAAAACCAGGACGGCGCACATGTTTCTCGCGAATTTCACTGTGCCTCCTCGAGCGGCGAATCTCCTGCGTTACGCGGAAGTTGCCTCCGCGCCACGCCTAAGTCAAGGGTTTGCCGAGGGCCTCGCCCTGCTGGAGGTAGCGGCCGTAAGTGGCGGGATCGATGTTGGCGCCGCAGACGATGAGCGCCACCTTCCTGCCGCGCAGCTTCTGGCGCAGCGGACCCAGGAGCGCGGCGGTGGCGGCGGCGCCGGCCGGTTCAACCGCGAGCTTGGCGGAGCGGAACAGCAAATAGAGCGCGCGCAGGATCTCGTCATCCGACACCAGCACCATCTCGTCCACGTACTTGCGGCACAAGGCGAAACTGTAGGGCTTCGCGTACGGCGCCCCGAGGCTGTCGGCGATGGTGCGCACCGCGTCGATCGACTGCGGTTCGCCGGCGGCGAAACTGCGGTGCATGGTGTCGGCGCCCTCCGGCTCGACGCCGTACACCTTGCACGCCGGCCGCATCAGCTTCACGCCGGCCGCGACGCCGGCGCACAGACCGCCGCCGCCGACCGGCACGATGACCGCGTCGAGGTCCTGCAGCTGCTCGGACAGCTCGAGGCCGAGCGTGGCGGTGCCGAGCGCCGTCAGCGGACCCTCGAACGGATGCACAAAGGTGCGGCCCTCCTGCTCCGCGATCTCCGCGACCCGCGCGAACGCGATGTGCACGTCCGCGACCAGCTCGACCTCGGCGCCGAGCTCGCGGCAGAGGGCGACGCGCGCGGCGTTCGCGTTCTTCGGCATCACCACCTTGGCGGTGCTGCCGAGCACCTTCGCGGCGTAGGACACCGCGATCGCGTGGTTGCCGGCGCTCACCGCGGTGACGCCGCGCGCCAGCGCCGCGGCATCGAGCTCGAGCATCACGCTGAGCGCGCCGCGCGCCTTGAAGGTGCCGGTGCGCTGGAACAACTCCTCCTTGAGGTAGACGGTCGCGCCCGGCACCGCGGCCGCAACCTGCTCGTCATCCCAGCGGCGCACCGGGGTGGCCACGATGTAGGGGGCGATGCGGCACGCGTTGCGGCCGATCGCTGCGAGCGTGATCTCGGCGTCGCCGCTCACGCCGTTCAGAAGTCCTTGTTGGTGGGACCGTCGCCGAGGAGGCCCTCGACCTGCAGCGTCTGCGGGCCGTTCTCGGTGCACACCGCGTAGTTGATCGGCTCGCGGTTGAAGGTGTTGTAGAGCGAGACGCCGGCGTAGCGGCCCTGGCGGTCCACGATGTAGAAGTTCACGTAGAAATTGGGCCGGCCGTCGGCCGCCAGCAGCCGCTTCTCGACGGTGTTGGCCTTGACGCGCTTCAGCGCCTCCATGCCGGCGTCCTTCGGGTGCATGCCGCGGCGCAGGTTCTCGACGATCAGGTAGGAGCTGAGGTTGTAGAGGTTGGCTTCGCCGCGCCCGGTGGAACCGGCGGCGCCCACGTCGCCGTCGACGTAGAGACCGGCGCCGAGGATCGGCGAGTCGCCGACGCGGCCGGGGATCTTCCAGGCCAGGCCGCTGGTGGTGGTGACGCCGCAGATCTCGCCCTTCGGGCTGATGCCGTCGCAGTTGATGGTGCCGTAGTAGTGCTGCAGGTTGACGAGCCCCTCGGCCGCCATCTCCCAGAACACCTTGCGCGAGGCGCGCTCGCGCTTCTCAGGATCGAGGTAATGCCCCGGGTCGATGCGCCGCTTCCATTCGAGCCACAGCTTGCGCGAGTGCGGCGTGTTGAGGTCGTCCTCGACGGTGAAGCCGAAGTTGCGCGCCAGCTCGGCCGCGCCCTTGCCGACGATGAGGTGATGGTCGGTCTGGTGCAGCACCGCGCGCGCCACCAGCGAAGGGGTGCGCACGCCCTCGATGCAGGCAACACCGCCGGCGCGCTTCTTCGGCCCGTGCATGCAGCACGAGTCGAGCTGCACGACGCCGTCGGCGTTCGGCAGGCCGCCGTAGCCGACGCTGTCGTCGAGCGGGTCGAGCTCGACGATGTTGACGCCGGCGATCAGCGCGTCGAGCACGTCCTCGCCCTTGACGATGCGCGCGAAGGCTTCCTCGACGGCGGTGCGCGGCCCGCCGTTCTTGAATTCGTTGCCGTTCGCGGAGGCGACCACCACCGGCGGCACGCTCTTCGGCGCGAGCACGGTGGGAGCGACGGGTGCTGTGGCCGGCGCCTTTTGCGGCGCCTGCGGCGCGGCCTGTGCAGCAGCGCCGACGGCCAGGAGCGACGCCGTGCCCTGCGAAACGAAACGCCGCCGGCTCACCTTGCTCGACATCGTGGCTTCCTCCAGGTTCGCGTGATCTTAAGCTCGAACCCCTTAGGATGGAGGGCGTGCGGAAGCTGATCCTCAGGAACTTCCAGTCGCCCGGCGACATCCTGATGCTGACCGCGGCGGTCCGCGATTTGCACGCGGCCCATCCCGGAGAGTTCCTGGTGGACGTGCGCACCTCGTGCCCCGCGCTCTGGGAGAACAACCCGCACCTGACGCCGGTCCGCGACGACGATCCCGCAGCCGAGACGATCGACTGCCACTACCCGCTCATCCACCGCTCGAACCAGGCTCCCTACCATTTCATCCACGGCTTCATCGAGCACCTCAACGAGACCCTGGGGCTGCGCATCAAGCCGGCGCTCTTCAAGGGCGACATCCACATCTCGGCGGCCGAGAAGGCGTGGTTCCGGCGTGTCGAGGAGGAGAAGGGCCGGAGCACCCCTTTCTGGCTGTTCGCTTCGGGCGGCAAGTTCGACTACACGATCAAGTGGTGGGACGCGCGGCGCTACCAGGACGTGGTCGACCACTTCCGTGGGCGCATCGAGTTCGTGCAGGTCGGCGAAAGCCACCACAACCATCCGCCGATCGACGGCGCCGTCGATTTGCGCGGCGCCACCAGCCTGCGCGAGCTGGTGCGGCTCATGTATCACGCGCAGGGTGTGGTCTCCGCGGTCAGCCTGCTGATGCACCTCGCCGCCGCGGTGGAGACGCCGCCGGGCATGCCGCGCAACCGCCCCTGCGTGGTGGTCGCCGGCGGCCGCGAGCCACCGCACTTCACCGCCTACCCGCACCATCAGTTCATCCACACCGTCGGCGCGCTGCGCTGCTGCGATGACGGCGGCTGCTGGAAGTCGCGCACGCTGCCGCTCGGCGACGGCGACCCGAAAGACCAGGAACTCTGCGTCGATCCGGTCGGCAGCCTGCCGCGCTGCATGGACATGATCACCGCGGACGAGGTGATCCGCCGCATCGAAACGTACTTTGACGGCGGCGCTCTGGCGTACCTTGTAAGGTAGGGTGGATGAAGATGAGCGAGAACGAACGACGGGACTTCCTCAAGCTGCTGTGCTCGGGCGTCGCAGTCGCCAGCGCGGGCGCCTTGACAACCGGCTGCGAGGACATCACCGCGCCGCCGGAAGTTCCGGTGTCGAGCTCCAGTTCTTCGAGTTCCGGCTCGAGCAGTTCGTCCGGGTCCTCGAGTTCGAGCAGCAGCTCGGCGTCTTCGAGTTCAAGTTCCTCCAGCTCCGGCTAGGGCACCGCCCAGAGGCCCCGGAGCCAGAAGAGGACGGCCAGTGCCGGGAGCGCCAGCAGCGTGCGCCATTCCCGGTTGTGGCGCACCCGCTGCCACGAGAAGCGCGACGCGCGCGGCCCGGCCGGGCTGAGCCGCGGCACGAACATCGGCACCGCGCGCGCCCAGTCGTCGTAGGCCGCGCCAAATTTGCGGCGCAGGAATGAAGCCTCCTCGCGCACCAGGCTCGGGTAGAAGGCAGCCCCATAGATAAGGACAGCGAGCACGACCCACACGCTCGCGGCGGCAATGCCGGCGCCCACCGCCAATATCAGGCTGCCGACATAAAGAGGATTGCGGCTGTGTGCATAGGGCCCGCCGGTCGCGAGCACCTCGGTCTTCTCGATGTGCCCGGAGGCCCACAAGCGGACGAGTTCGCCGACGAGCGCCACGGCCAGGCCGGCCAACAGCGTGCGCGGCGCCGGGCGCGCCAGCACAATCGCAAGCAGGCCCACGACCCATGCCCCCGCGACCCTAAACCGGGATGGCACTCGAACCCCGGGAGAGGCGCCTCGCGATCGCTTCTGCGACCGCGTCGACGGTGATCGAGGCCATCACACCCGCGTGCGCCGCGCACTCGCGGCGATAGCACGGGAAGCACGGCCGCGGCGCGGCGCTCACCACCACGTCGCGAGGGTCGAACGGGCCGTTGCGCGCGGGGTCGGTGGGGCCGAAGATCGCCACCACCGGCGTGCCGACGGCGCAGGCGATGTGCAGCGGACCGGTGTCGGCGGCCACCACCACGGTGGCGCGTCGCGCCAGCGCTGCGAAGTCGAGGAGCGATGTCTTGAAGCCGAGCCGGGCCGCGCCTCCAGAAGACGACACGACGCGCTCGGCGAGGTCGCGGTCGGCCGGGCCGAAGGTGACGATCGGCTGCAGCCCGCCAGGCACGGCCGCGAGGCGCGCCGCGAGCGCACCGAAGCGCTCGGCCGGCCAGATCTTGCTGAGCCAGCCGCCGCCAGGGTTGAGGATGGCGAACGGCCGCGGTGCCAACCCAAGGTTCGCGAGCCGGCGCGCCACCTCGGCGTCTCCGGCCTCGTCGGCAGGCAGCGGGAACTCACGCGAACCGATCGCATCGATGCCCACGGCGCGCAGCAGCGCGAGGTTCTTGTCGATGACGTGCACCGCCTCGGGCGGCTGCGGCAGCGTGCGCTTGAGGAGCGCCGCCGACGCCGGCTCCTTGCGCGAGCCGCGGTCGAATCCGGCGGTGGCGCAGGCGCCGCTGAGCCGCGCCCACAGCGCCGATTTCCAGAGGCCCTGGAAGTCGAGCGCCGTGTCGAAGCGTGCCGCGCGCAGCGTGTGCCGCGTGGCGAGGATGGAACGCGGGCCCATCGCCCCTGCGGCCGGCACGTCGATGACCTGCTGCAGGCCCTCCTGCCCCGCGAGCAGCCCGCGCGCCGCAGGCTCGACGATCCAGCCGAGCTCGTGACCGGCGCGGCGCAGCGCCGCGAACGCCGGCAGCGTGTGTACCACGTCGCCGATCGAGGACAGGCGCACGATGAGGGTCTTCACCGCCTCAGCCGCTCGATGAGCGCGCGGGTGTCGTGGTCCTTCGCGTCGCCGACGATCGCGACGCGGCCGCCGTAGGAGCGCACCGTGTCGCGTTCCGGCACGGTGTCGACCGTGTAGTCCGTGCCCTTGCAGTGCACGTCGGGCCGCAGCGCCAGCAGCAGCCCGTTGACGTCGTCGGCATCGAACACGATCACGTGGTCGACGGCGCGCTGCGCCGCCACCAGCAGCGCCCGCTGCGCGGCCTCGACCAGCGGCCGTCCCGGCCCCTTCAGGCGGCGCACCGACTCGTCGCCGTTGACGCCCACCACCAGCACGTCGCCTTCCTGGCGCGCGCCTTCGAGATAGCGCACGTGGCCGACGTGCAGGATGTCGAAGCAGCCGTTCGCGAACGAAATGCTGCGGCCCTGCGCGCGCTCGCTCGCCACCGCGGCGGCAACGTCCGCGAGCGAGCCAATCTTGGCTTTGGCGGGGCGCACGGCACTCACGAACGTAGCGCCGCCGCGATCTCGTCGCCCGA
Source organism: uncultured Acidobacteriota bacterium (assembly GCA_963720545.1). GTDB lineage: Bacteria > Acidobacteriota > Vicinamibacteria > Fen-336 > Fen-336 > MFD01916-c6. Next base: position 1,303,189 of record OY970399.1, read on the forward strand.
GACGGTGGCCGTGCCGCGCTTCATCACCACCACCCCGCCGGCTAGGTTCGCGAGCAGCGCCGCGTCCCGGGGCCGGGCGCCGGCGGCGAGCGCCAGGGTGAAGGCGGCGATCACCGTGTCGCCGGCGCCGGTGACGTCCGCGACCTCGTCGGGGCCGCTCACCGGGATGTGGAAGGCGGGCACGCCGCGCTCGAAGAGCGCCATGCCGTCGCTGCCGCGGGTGATGAGCACCGCGGCGCAGCCGGTGCGGCGCAGCAGCGCGCGCCCGGCCCATTCGAGCTGACTGCGGTCGCTGCCGATGCGGATGCCGAGCGCCGCCTCAACCTCGGCCTCGTTCGGCGTGATCGCGGTCATGCCGCGAAAGGCCGTGAGACCGTGGCGCGAGTCGACGGTGACGGGAATGCGCCTGCGGCGGGCGAAGGCGACCGCGCGCCGCACCAGCGCCTCGGTGACGAAGCCGAGGCCATAGTCGCTCACCAGCACCGCGTCCACGCGGCTCCGCAGCGAGGCGAAGACGGCGTCGGCCTGCCGCCGCGCGCGATCGCGCCGCGGCAACTCCGTGGTGCGGTCGATGCGCACCACCTGCTGCTTCACGGCGTGGGCGCCGCCCGCGAGCACCCGTGTCTTCACCGGCGTCTGGTACAAGGCGGAGCGGAACACCCGGTTGGTGGCGACGCCGGCGCTGCGCAGCAGCGCGCGCAGCGCGTCGCCTTCCGTGTCGCGGCCGACGATGCCGACGCAGAGCGGTGCGCCGCCCAGCGTGCGGATGTTGTGCACCGCGTTGGCGCCGCCGCCGAGCAGCGTTTCGGTGTGCTCGTGTTCGAGGATCAGCACCGGCGCCTCGCGGCTGATGCGCTGCAGGCGGCCGTGGACGAACTGGTCGGCGACCAGGTCGGCGATCACCAGCACGCGCCGGCCGCGGAAGCGGCGGCGCAGTGCGTCGAGGCGCGCGATGTCCTCGGGCGAGCGCCCGGTCACTCGGCCGCTCATGCGGGCTGCGGCACCGCGGCGAGCGCCAGTTCGACCGCTTCGAGCAGGTGCTCGGCGACGATGTCCGGCTGCCGCGGCCAGCGCTCGCGCTGCCAGGTCCACTCGCCCAGGCCGTATCCCGTCTTCACGAAGGCGCCACGCGTGCCGGCGTTCCATCCCACTTGCACGTCGCTGTAGCGGTCGCCGATCATCACCGAACGGGCGAGGTCGATGCCGAGATCTTCGGCGGCGCGCCGGATCAGCCCCGGCCGCGGCTTGCGGCAGTCGCAGTTGAGCCGATATGGGGGCTCGCCCGCTGTCGGGTGGTGCAGGCAAAAGTAGATTCCGTCGAGGTGCGCACCGCCCGCCAGCATGGTTTCGGCGAGGCGCTTGTGGACGTCGTGGATCAGCGACTCGGGAAAGTAGCCGCGCGCGACGCCGGCCTGGTTGGTGACGAGCACCGCGTACCAGCCGGCGGCGTTGATGCGGCGCACCGCGTCCACGGCGTAAGGCAGCAGGCGGAAGCGCGAGATGTGGTTGACGTAGCCGATCTCCTCGGAGACGGTGCCGTCGCGGTCGAGGAAGATTGCGGGTTTCACGAGACGCGCCCGGCCGCCGCCAGCACCGCGCCGACGCCGACGCGCGTCATGCAGCGGTGGTCGATGGGACAGTCGCGCAGCTTGCACGGCGAGCACGCAACCGTTTCGCGCACGATCTCGCTGCGGCCGGGCCCGAAGGGCGCCGTCTCGCGCCAGTCGGTCGGCCCGAAGATGGCGACCACCGGCGTGCCAAGCGCCGACGCCACGTGCATGGGCCCCGAGTCGTTGGTGAGAAGCAGCGAAAGCTGCGCGAGCACGCCCGTGAGTTCCTGCAGGTTGGTTTCGCCGCACAGCACTGCGGCCGGCCGGCGCATCGCCTTGCGCACCGCCTCGCCGAGCGGACGTTCGGCGGCGGCGCCGAGGATCACGGTGCGTGCGCCAAGGCGTTCGCTCGCGAGATCCGCGACCGCCGCGTAGCGCTCCGGGATCCATCGCTTGGCGGTGCCGAAGAAGGCTCCGGGGTTGAGGCCGATCCAGGGCCCATTGTCCGCTGAGGACTCCGGCCCGGCGTTGCCCAGCCTGGCGGCGCCGGCCGCGCGCCACTCGTCCGGGCACGCGAGCGACGCATCGGGCAAGGCTGTGGTGCGCAATCCGATGCCGCTCAGCATCGCGCGATAGTAGTACACCTCGCTGCGGCCCCGAACCTCGGGACGCAGCCGCGCCCGGCGCGTCAGCAACAGCGAGCGTCCGTCGGTCGCGTAGCCCCAGCGGTGTGGAATGCCTGCGTGCGCCGCGGTGAACGCCGAGCCGAACGAATTCGGCAGGATCACCGCCGCGTCGAAGCGGCCGCGCAGGACGGCGGCATCGGCGGTGACGCCGGTGCTGGCGATGGTGCCGTCCACTTCCGCGACGGCGGCATAGAGCGGCGCCACCGGAGCGCGCGCCAGCACCGCGATGCGCGCCTGCGGGAAATTGCGCCGCAGGTCGCGCAGCGCCGGCAGCGACAGCATCGCGTCACCGAGCCAGTTGGGCGCGCGCACCACGATTCGCTCCACCGCGGGAATGCCGCGAGCCGCTTTCACGACGGCTGCGTCTTCCAGCGGCGATGGATCCACAGCCACTGCTGCGGCGCGGCGCGCACCCAGTCCTCGATGCGCGCGGTCATCGCCTGCGTGAGGTGGGCGATGTCGCGGACGCGGTCGCCGCTGGGGATCCAGGCGATCTCCGGCTCGTAGAGCGCGCGGTAGCTGCCGTCCTTCTGCAGCACCGAGTGCACCGGCACCAGCGCGCAGCCGGTCTTCAGCGCGAGCGCCGCCGCGACGGTGGTGGTCGACGCCTTGCGGCCGAAGAAGTTTACGAAGATGCCGTCCGCCGCCTGCACGTTCTGGTCGACGAGGATCGCGACAGCCTGGCCGGCGCGCAGCATCCGCAGCACCTCGGCGAGCGCGCGCCGCTTGTAGATGACGACGTTGCCGCTCATCTCGCGAAAGGCGACGAGCCGCGCGTCGAGGGCGGGGTTGTCGAGCGGCCGCGCCACCAGGCCCAGCTGCCCGAAGAGCGCGCCGTGGACGACGCCGTGGCATCTCCCAGTTGCCGATGTGGGCGGTGACGATGATGACGCCCTTGCCGCGCGCGAGCGCCGTGCGCATGTGCTCGCCGCCCTCCACCGCAAACGCGCGCCGCAGCGCCGTGAGCGGACGGCTCGACATCCAGAGGATGTCGAAGAGCACCGCGGCGAAGTGCGCGTAGACCGCGCGCGCCGTCCGCCACACCCGCTCCTCGGTCCAGTCGGGAAAGGCCTGGCGCAGGTTGTCGGCGGCGATCAGCGCATGGCGCCGGTCGAGATCGCCGAGGATCCTGCCGACGCCGCGGCCGAGCGCCAGCGCGGCGCGCCGCGGCAGCGGCCGCAGCGCTGCGCAGACGAGCGCCGCGGCGCGGGTCTCGAGCGCGCGGCTCACCTTCACCGAGCGTCCTTGCGCACCGCGGCCAGCACCCGCTCGCGCAGCGAGGCCTCGTCCTCGAATTCGGCACGGATCCGCAGCGTCATCACCGGCAGCATCGCGTTGAGCGGTTCTTCCAGGAGCCACACCGCGTTCTTGTCGGTGGTGACGATGGCGGCGGCGCCCAGGTCCCTGGCGCGCTGCCAGTGCGCTGGCATCGGCCCGAAGTCGGAATGATCGCGGCGCCGGTCGTGTCCGGCGATCTCCACCCCTGCGGCGCACACGTCGTCCTCGAAGCGTTGCGGCCGTGCCACCGCCGACACGAGATAGGCGCGCGCCGGCGCCGTCACCTGCTGGCCGTCGAGGTCGAAGAAGCCGGCGCTCACGCGCCGCGCCCGCACCCGCGCCTGCCCCGGTGTCGGTGTGCGCATGCCGTCGCCGAAGTCGATCACCACGTGCGCGCGGCCGAGCGTCGAGGGGAACTCGCGCAGCCGGCCTTCCGGCAGCGGCCGGCCGGTGAGCGTCTCGTCGTCGATGCAGACGAGGTCGAGATCGCGCTCGAGGCGCAGGTGCTGGAAGCCATCGTCGAGAATGATCGCCCGTCCCGGGAACCGCGCGGTAATGTCCTCGCCGGCCTCGGCACGGTCGCGCCCCACGGCCACCACGGCGCGCGGCAGCGCGCGCGCCAGCATCACCGGTTCGTCGCCGGCCGCGGCCGGGCCGCTCAGCACGCGCTCGCCGTCGGACACCACCAGGCAGCGGCCCTTGAAGGCGCCGCGATAGCCGCGGCTCAGGATCGCGACCGGATGGCCGGCCGCCTGCAGCATCGTGGCGAGCGCTTCGACCACCGGCGTCTTGCCGCTGCCGCCGACGCTCAGGTTGCCGACGCTCAGCACCGGCGCGCGCAGCCGCGTGCGGCGCAGCGACCCGCCTTCGTACAGGGCGCGGCGCATGGCGGCCCCCGCTCCGTAGAGCAGGCTCAGCGGCCGCAGCAGGACGCTCAATGCAGCAGCGGCTCCAACGCCTCCACGGTCAGCGCAGCAGCACCCTTCTGGTGCTGCGCGGCCTGGCTGGCGCGGGCGCCGATTTCGGCGCACCAGGCGGGGTCGGTGAGCGCGCGGATCACCACGGCGGCGAGCGCCGCCGGCGTGCCTACGCGCACGAACGCTTTCTCTTCAGTGAAGGCAGCCTCGATCTCGGCGAAGTTTGACATGTGTGGGCCGACGACCACGACCTTGCCGGCGATCGCCGGCTCGAGGATGTTGTGGCCGCCGCGGTCCACGAGGCTGCCGCCGACGAACACGACGGTCGCCAGCGGGTAGACCGCCGGCAGCTCGCCCAGCGTGTCGAGGATGATGACCGCGTCCTGCGACGCCGGGCCGGGCAGGAAGGAACGGCGCACGCCCGACAGGCCGCGGCGCGCCACCGCGGCGGCCGCCTCGGCGAAGCGCTCCGGCCGGCGCGGCGCGATCAGCAGGCGCGCGTTGGGCACGGCCGCGAGCACCGTGACGAACGCGTCGAGCACCAGCTCCTCCTCGCCCTCGACGGTGCTGCCCGCGATCCACAGCGGCCCGGCGCCTTCGGGCGCCAGCAGCCGCTGCAGCTCGGGCGGCGTTGGCTGCGCCTCGACCGCGTCGTACTTGAGGTTGCCGAAGACGTGCACGTTGCGCGCCACGGCGCCCAGGGCCTTGATCCTCTGCGCGTGCGCTTCGCCCTGCATCAGGAACAGGTTCACGTTCGCGAGCACCGGCGCCAGCATCGAGCGGACGCGCCGGTAGTTCCTGAACGAACCGGGCGAGAGGCGGCCGTTGACGATTGCGACCGAGGCGCCGGCGGCGCGCGCCTCGCGCAGCAGGTTGGGCCAGATCTCGGTCTCGACCAGCAGCACCAGCTGCGGCTGCAGGCGCCGCAGCACCCGCCGCACCGAGAACGCGAAGTCGAACGGCATGTAGAAGCAGCCGTCCACGACGCCGAGGAAGCGGCTGCGCGCCAGTTCCTGGCCGGTCGTCGTGGTCGTCGAGAGGAAGACCGGCACCCCCGGATAGCGCCAGCGCAGCTCTTTCACGAGCGGTCGTGCGGTCAACACCTCGCCCACCGAAACCGCGTGCACCCACACCCCGCCGGGCCGGAAAGCCCGGTGTTCGGTGCCCAGGATTCGTTCGTTCAAGTTCTGGAGGTACTTGCCGGTTCCGCGGCCTTTCCACAGGAAATATGGCGCCGCGAGGATCAGGCCAAGCCCCAGCAGGACGCTGTAGGCGAGGTACATCGCGCGCAGTATAGCGGTTCACACCGTTTGGCTTGGCACGGGACAAGACCTGGACTATATTCCCATGGAATCTATTCGCGAGGTGCACAGAGCCCACCACGGAGGCGAGCGAACGATGGTAAGCAACGACAGACCGAGGCGGCCGGCGACCGACAAGTTCCTGCCGCTGAGTCCGGTCGTGTTCGAGATCCTGCTGTCGCTGACGGCCGAGGACCGCCACGGCTACGCGATCATGCAGGACGTCGAGCGCCGCGGCGAAGGCCGCACCCGCATGCGCCCGGGCACGCTCTATCGCGCGATCGCGCGGCTGCTTGACGACGAGCTCATCGCGGAAATCGACGCCCCCGCAAGCGGCGAGGCCGGCGACGAACGGCGCCGGTATTACCGGCTCACCGACCTTGGGCGGAAGGTGGCCGAAGCCGAAGCCCGGCGGCTCAATGTGCTGCTGCGCGAAGCACGCGCGAAGAAGGTGCTGCGCGGCGTGGACATCGCATGAGTCTCTCCGAGCGCGCGCACCGGCTGCTGCTTCACCTCCTGCCCGCGCAATTCCGCCACCGCCACGGCGACGAACTGGCGCGCCTCGGCCGCGAGCGCGGCAGCAGCTTCGCGGCGGCGGCGTGGGACCTGCTCTGTACGGCGCCGCTGCTCTGGCTCGACCGCCTGCGCAGCGGCGACCTGCGCCTCGCCTGGCGCGGTTTGCGCCGCAATCCTGCTCATTCCGCCGCCGCGCTCGTCACGCTCGCGCTCGGCATCGGCGCCAACGTCGCGCTCTTCAGCGTCATCGACCGTGTGCTGCTGAGGCCGCTTCCCTACGGCGAACCCGACCGCCTGGTCGCGATCTTCGACACGCATGCGCAACGTGGCCGGACGCACGAGCAACCGTCGCCGGGCAACTTCGTCGACTGGCAGCGGTTGAACCGCTCGTTCGAGTCGCTGGCGGCGTGGCAGGACGGCACCGGCTCCTCGACGCTGCGCGACGGGCCGGAGCCGGTTGTGATCGAGACGGTCAAGGCGACACCCGATTTCTTCACCGTGTTCGCGGTGCCGGCGGCGCTCGGCCGGACATTTGCCGCGGAGAGTCGCGGCGTGGCGTGGACGGTCGCCGATCGCTATGCCGGCGGCGAGCGCGAGCTGGTGATCAGCAACGGCTTGTGGACGCGCCAGTTTGGTTCGGATCCGGATGTCGTCGGCCGCCTTCTCGACATCGACGGCGCGCGCTGGCGGGTGGTGGGCGTCATGCCGCCCGGGTTCGACGCGCCACGACCGACGACCGAGGCCTGGATGCCGTGGGACATCGCCGCGTCCTACCCCCGCTTCGTGGACGGCCCGCCGCGCGACTTCCGCTTCATCAACGTCGCGGGCCGCCTGAAGCGTGGGACGAGCCTGGAGCAGGCGCAAGGCGAGATGCAGTCGCTCGCCGCGACGCTCGCGGCATCGCACCCAAAAGAGAACGCCGGCTGGAGCCTGCGCCTCGTTTCGCTGAAGGAGGAGATCGTCGGCCCGGTGCGCGAAGCGATCCTGCTGCTGTTCGCCGCGGTCGCGATGGTGCTGCTCATCGCCTGCGCCAACGTCGCGAGCCTGCAGCTGGCGCGCGCCGCGGCGCGCAGCCGGGAGATGGCGGTGCGCCTGTCACTTGGCGCCCGGCGCGCACACCTCGTACGCCAGCTGCTCACCGAAAGCGTGCTGCTCGGCGCCTGCGGCGGTGCCGCGGGGCTGATCGTGGCCGAAGGCGCGCTGCGCGTGCTGCTCGCCACCGGAGCGGCCGGCCTGCCGCGCCTGGCCGGCGCCGGTTCCGGCATCGACGGCCGCGCTCTGCTGTTCAGCGCGGCGCTGTCGCTCGTCACGGGCATGGTCTTCGGCCTGGTGCCGGCGCTCGAGGCGTCGCGCACGCCGGTCGCCGGCGCGCTCCACGAGGTCGGACGTGCGGCGACTTCGGGTCGGCGCGCGCGCCGCGCGCGCAGCGTCCTCATCGTTGCCGAGGTTGCCGTCGCGCTGGTGCTGCTGGCTGGCGCCGGCCTGCTGCTGAAAAGCTTCAGCCGGGTCATGGCCGTCGATCCCGGCTTCGACCCGCGCGGCCTGGCGGTGATGCGCATCAACCTCGACCACGCGCATTACAAGACGGCCGCACAGTCGCGCGAGTTCTATTCGCAGCTCACCGCGCGTGTTCTGGCGCTGCCCGGCGTGGCCGGCGCCGGCGCCGTCACCGCGCTGCCTCTCAGCCCCGTGGGCACCGACTTCGCTCGTCCTTACTGGCGCGAGGGCGAGGCGGACCCCGGCGGTACCGCCGCCCGCACCGACATCCGCATGGTCACTCCCGGCTACTTCGACGCGATGCGCATGGCCGTGAAGCGCGGCCGTGCCTTCACCGCCACCGACGGACCGGGCGCGCCGCGCGTCGTGGTGGTGAACGACGCGCTCGCACAAGCGGCGTTCGGCGCAGCCGATCCGATAGGCCGGCGCATCGTCCTCGACTACCTCGACGGCGCTTACCCCTACGAGATCGTCGGCCTCGTCGGCAACACCCGCTTTCGCGGGCTGCGCCAGGTGCCGCGTCCGGAAACCTTCATCCCCCACGCCCAGAACCCGTACCTGGACCTCAGCCTGGTGGTGCGCACCGACGGCGATCCGGCCGCCATGCTGCGCACCGTGCAGGGGGCGATCCGCGCCGTTGATCCGCTGCAGCCCGCGCACGGCCTCGGCACCATGGACACGCTGCTGCGCCGTTCGGTCGCCGCCGACCGGCTCGCGACCCTGCTGGCGGCGTTGCTCGCCGGCCTGGCGCTGACGCTCGCCGCCACCGGAATCTACGGTGTGTTGTCGTTCCTCATCGCGCAGCGCACCCGGGAGATCGGCCTGCGCATGGCCCTCGGCGCGACCCGGCGCCGGGTGGTAGCGATGGTGCTTGGCGAGTCGATGCGGCTCACCGCGATCGGCTGCGCCTTCGGCCTCGCGGCCGCCGCGGCACTCTCCCGGAATCTCTCGGCCATGCTGTTCGGCGTGCGGCCGGGCGACCCGCAGACCCTGGCGCTCGTGCTGGTCGCGATGGGCAGCGTGGCGCTGCTTGCCACGCTGCTGCCGGCGCGCCGGGCCAGCCGGCTCGACCCCCAGACCGCCCTGCGGCAGGAGTAGGTTGCCCCAGCAGGACGCTGTAGGCGAGATACATCGCGCGCAGTATGGCGGCTGACTGCCGGGGGGCGTGAAGAGTAGGGTTTACCTATGAATACTGCCCGTTTGCCGTGGGCTCGGCTTGCGCCCGGCTCCTACAAGGCCCTGGCTTCGGTCAACGAATCGGTCGCGCAGAGCACGCTCGGCAAGCGACTCATCGACCTGGTCCAGACCCGCGTTTCGCAGCTGAACGGCTGCGCCTTTTGCCTCGACATGCACTCTCACGACCTGCGCCAGGGGGGCGAAGACTGGCAGCGGATCGTCAGCCTGCCGACCTGGCGCGAGACGGCCTTCTATGACGACCGCGAGCGCGCGGCGCTCAACTGGTGCGAGTCGCTTACCCGGCTCACCGACCCCGGCCAGGGCGACCGCGATGCCGAATTCGCGCAGCTGAAGGCCGTGTTCAGCGACCAGGAAATCACCGAGCTGACGGTGGTGGTGGCAATCATCAACGCCTGGAACCGGCTGGGCGTCGGCATGAGGCTGCCGCCGGCGGCCAAGCCCTTCGCCTGACCGCCTGCGGGAAGGGCCGCTAGACACCATCTGGCGGCTTCGGCAACAATCGAAGACGATGAGATCGAGAACCCCCCGGATCCTGGTCGCCGCCTTGCTGACGTTTGCCGCCGGCAGCTCCTTTGGCCAATCGCCGCCGCTGCCCCCGGGTCCGAGCCCGGGGCCGAAGGCGACACCCGATCCGGCGGAGCAAGCCGCGGAGCAGGCGAACGTCCCGGTGTTCCCCGCGCAGGCCGAGGTGGTCACGGTCGACGTGGTGGTGAACGACAAGAAGACCAACGAACCGGTGACCGGCCTGACGCAGGCCGACTTCATCGTCACCGAAGACGGCAAGCCGCAGACGGTGACGAGCTTCGAGGCGGTGCAGATCCCGGCGGCGCCGCCCACCGACGTCTCGCAGCAGGCGCGGGTCTCGACCAACCAGGTGCCGGCCACGCAGGCCAGCCGCACCTTCATCGTGCTGTTCGACGACATCCACCTGGCACCGTTCCAGGCGAACCGCGCCAAGGCCGCGGTCGCCGAGTTCCTGACGAACGGCGTGCGCGAAGGCGACCACGTGATGCTGGTCTCGAGCGGCGGCAGCGCCTGGTGGAGCAGCAGGATGATGGCCGGCAAGGAGCAGCTCATCACCATGCTCAAGCGGCTCGAGGGCCGCTATATCCCCGACACCTCGAACGAGCGCATCAGCGACGCCGAGGCGATGCGCATCCACGTCTATCGCGACGCGCAGGTGATCGACCGCGTGTCGCGGCGCTTCGAGACCTACGGCGTCAGCCCGGGCGGCCAGAGCGGCCGCTCGCAGGGCGCGGTCACCGACGGCGACCCGCTGGTGATGTCGCGCGCACAGGAGGTCTATTACCAGTCGGTCACGCGCAACCGCATCACGCTCAGCATCATGGACCGCGTGCTCAAGTCGCTCGCCGGCAGCAGGGGCCGCAAGTCGCTGATCCTGGTCGGCGAGGGCTTCATCTACGATCCGCAGCTCACCGAGTTCAAGGACGTGGTGCAGTCGGCGCGGCGCGGCAACTGCGCCGTCTACTTCCTCGACACCGAAGGGCTCGGCGGCCTGTCCGTCTACCAGACCGCGCAGTTCGGGCCGGCGCTCGACACCCAGGACCTGGGCGCCGCGTTCTCCGAGAACCTCGACCGCGCCGAGGGCGCCGAGTCGATCGCCTCCGACAGCGGCGGCTTCTCGGTGAAGAACACCAACGACCTCACCAAGGGCATCACCCGCATCGCCAACGACTCGCGCGCCTATTACCTCGTCGGCTACCAGTCGACGAACACCGCGCGCGACGGCAAGTTCCGCAAGATCCAGGTGAAGATGGCCCGGAAGAACGTGGACGTGCGCGCGCGCAAGGGCTACTACGCGCCGCTCGAGGGCCAGAAGGTGGCGGCGCGCAAGGCCGGCGATCCTGACCCGGTGATCCAGGCGGCGCTCGACTCGCCCTACGAATCCGAGGCGATCCCGATGCGCATGACGCACTTCGTCGGCGACGAGGCGCTGCTCGGCAAGGCCACCGTCGGCATCGTCACCGAAGTGGACGTGCGGCAGTTCGGCTTCGAGAAGAAGGACGGCCGCAACCTCGACACCCTCGAGTTCCTGCTGGTGGTGGCGCACCGCGAGACCGGCGAGTTCTTCCGCTTCGACCAGCAGATCGAGATGAAGCTGCAGGACGCGACGCGGCAGCGCATCGAGCAGACGTGGTTCGCGATTCCGCGCGACTTCGAGCTGGCGCCCGGCGGCTACCAGGCGAAGATGGTGGTGCGCGACAAGAACGCGAAGCGCGTCGGCACCCTGATCCACGAGTTCGAGGTGCCCGACCTCTCGAGCTTCCGCGTCTCGACGCCGGTCCTGTCGGACGCGCTGCAGGCGCCGCCAGCCGAGGAGAAGGACCAGAAGGGCCCGCCGCGCGCCGTGCACATGGTGCGCCGCGACTTTCCGCTGGGCGAGAACAAGTACGTCTTCTTTCAGTACGACGTGTACGGCGCGCAGAAGGACAAGACCAGTGGCATGCCGAAGGTGACCGCGGGCTACGTGGTGAAGAAGAAGGCCGACGGCGCTGTGGTCACCAAGGTGGACCCGACGCCGATCCAGCCGACTTCGATCGGCCGCCTGTCGCGCTTCACTGCCACCTCGATGAAGGACTACACCCCCGGCGATTACGAGATCGTCCTGAACCTGAAGGACGAGCTCTCGGGGAAGACGCTCGAGTACTCGGAGCCTTTCAAGGTGGTCCCGGCCGGCGCCGCCTCCCCCGCCCCCGGCAGCAACCAGAACTAACGCGAGCCTCGGAAGGCGGCCCCCAGAGGGCTGAGGGCTCTGTGTCGTCAGCAGGCCCCGAGGCACTCGCCGATGTTTGCTTGATTCGTATCCACTGTGTCCGGACACAGTGGAGTGAGATCCCTCGGGCCAGTGAAGGGCCTGGAGCTCTCGGGAAAACGGGGCGTCACAAGTCGTCACAGTTCCAAGGTTTTCCTCACCCAATCGTCCGGCGCGGCACTTTCGCGGGGAGCAGGTCGTAGCGTCTCTGTGGAGGTGATTGCTTTGACCTTTGAACGCCGACGTTTCCTGGCTGCTGCGGGGGCTGCCGCGGCTGTCCTTCCCTTCGTTCGTGCGGCCGAGGCTGATGAGTCGCAGACTCTGGCCGCGCCGTTTTCCTCCGACTGGGCCGCGGTGCGGGCGCAGTTCTCGCTGACGCGTGAGTACGCGCACTTTGCTTCCTTCCTCATGGCCGCGCATCCGCGGCCGGTGCGCGAGGCGATCGACGCGCTGCGCCGCGGGCTCGACGAGAACCCGGCCGAGATCATCGAGGCGGGGCTGTTCACGCGCCCGGCCGTGGTGCGAACGGCGATTGCAAAGTACCTGGGTGGCGTCGCCGACGACGTGGCGATCACCCACTGCACCACCGAGGGGTTGGCGCTGGTGTGGGCGGGGCTGAGGTTTTCGCCCGGCGACGAGCTGCTCACCACCAACCATGACCACTTCGTGCAGCACGAGGCGATCCGCCTCGCCTGCGCGCGCAGCGGCGCGAGCTCGCGGCGGTTCGCGCTCTACGACGATCCCGCGGCGGCCACAGAGGCGGAAATGGCGCGCCGGCTGGCGGCGGCGATCACTCCCGCGACCCGCGCGATCGGTGTCACCTGGGTGCACTCGTCCACGGGCGTGAAGACGCCGCTGCGGCGCTTCGCGTCGGTCGTCGCCGAAGCCAATCGGAAGCGTCCGGCCGAAGAACAGGTCCTGCTCATCGTCGACGGCGTCCACGGCATCGGCGTCGAGGACGAGACGATCGCCGAGACCGGCGTCGACTTCTTCGCGGCCGGTTGTCACAAGTGGCTGTTCGGGCCGCGCGGCACCGGCTTCGTGTGGGGACGGGGCGCGACCGCCTGGCAGCGCGTCGCCGGCATCGTGCCGTCCTTCGAGATGGAGACGTTCATGGCCTGGATGCAGGAACGCGACGCAGGTCCGACTCGCGGCGCCGGCTGGGTGGCGCCCGGGGGCTTCAGCACCTTCGAGCACACCTGGGCAATTCCGTCCGCCTTCGAATTCCACCAGGCGATCGGCCGGGCGCGCATCGCACAGCGCATCCACGACCTCAACAGCCGCATCAAGGACGGTCTCGCAGCGCTGCCGCGGGTGAAGGTGCACACGCCGCGCGACGTTGCGGTGTCGGCGGGGCTCGTGTGCTTCGAGGTGGACGGAATGAAGGCCGACGAAGTCGCGAAGGCACTCCGCGCCCGGAAGATCATCGCGGCGGCGAGCCCCTACCGAGTGTCCTATCCGCGGCTTGCCGGCAGCCTCGTCAACACGCCCGAGGAGGTCGAGCGCGCCGTCGCGGCGGTCGCAGCGCTGCGGCCCGCCTGACGCCTGACGCCTAGCGGGTGGCGGGGGACGGTGTGGCGGCCGTCGGCGAGGTTGGCGACGCGGTCGGCGCGACGGTTGGGGCGACCGAGGGTTGGACCGTGGGGAGCACTGCGGGCGCCGCGGAGGTGGTGGGCGCCGGGGCGCCGGGCAGCGATTGCAGGATCGAACTCGAGGGCGCCAGGATCGCGAGCATCAGGCTCGTCACCATGAAGAGCGCAGCGAGGATGGTGGTGGCACGCGACAGCACGGTTGCCCCGGCCCTCGGCCCGAAGGCCGTCTGCGTGCCGGCGCCGCCGAAGGCGCTGGCGAGGTCCTGGCCCTTGCCCTGCTGGAGCAGGACGACGGCGATCAGGAACAGGCAGCAGATGATGTGCAGCGTCAGGACGAGGTAAAACGCGACTGTCATAGAGCCCTTGATTCTAGTCGAAGCCGGCGATCCTGAGAAAGCTGGCCGCATCGAGCGACGCCCCGCCCACGAGCGCGCCGTCGATGTCCGCCTCGGCCATCAGGGCGGCGATGTTGTCGGGCTTGACCGAGCCGCCGTAGAGGATGCGGGCCGCGGCGGCCGCTGCATCGCCGTGGCTGCGGGCGACGAGGGCGCGAATCGCGCGGTGCACCTCCTGCGCCTGGGCGGGTGAAGCGTTGCGGCCGGTGCCGATGGCCCACACCGGCTCGTAGGCAAGGATGCCGGCCGCCACCTGCTCCGGCGAGAGGCCGCGCAGCGCCCGCTCGACCTGCCGCTCGACAACCGCAGCTGTCGTTCCGGCTTCGCGCTCGGCGAGCGTCTCGCCGACGCAGACGATCGGCGTCAGCCCGCAGGACCACGCGGCGAGCGCCTTGCGGGCGACGCCTTCGTCGCTCTCGCCGAAGAGCGTGCGGCGTTCGGAATGGCCGACGAGCACGTGGGTGCAGCCCGCATCGCGGAGCATCGGTCCCGAGACCTCGCCGGTGAAGGCGCCCTCGCGCTCGCCGTGCATGTTCTGCGCGCCGAGCAGCACGCTGCTGCCGCGCAGCGCTGCGAAGACGCCGGCGAGAGCCGTGAACGGCGGCGCCAGCAGCACCTCCCGCTTGCTCATGGCCGCGACGCCGTCGCGCACCGCGGTCGCGAGGGCACGCGCTTCGGCAACGGTCTTGAACATCTTCCAGTTGCCGGCGATGAACGGGATGCGCATGCTGTTCATCGGCTAGGCCGCGTCCTGCAGGCACGCGACACCGGGTAGTTCGGCGCCGCTCAGGTACTCGAGCGAGGCGCCGCCGCCGGTCGAGACGTGATCGATCCGATCCGCGAGGTTCATCTGCGTGATGGCCGCGACGCTGTCGCCGCCGCCGACGATGGTGGTGCCGGTGCAGCCCGCCATGGCGCTGGCGACCGCGAGCGTGCCCTGCGCGAACGGCGCCATCTCGAAGACGCCCATCGGGCCGTTCCACACGACGAGCCGCGCCTCGCCCACCAGCTTGCCGTACGCGGCTGCCGTGCGCGGGCCGATGTCGAGGCCCATGTAGCCGTCGGGAATCTCGCTCACCGGCACCGTGCGGTGCTCGGCATCGGCGCTGAAGGCGGCCGCCACGACGTGGTCGATCGGCAGGTGCAGCTTGCCGGCGGCGCGGCCGAGCAGGTCGCGGGCGAGGTCCACCTTGTCTTCCTCGACGAGGCTCTTTGCCGTCGGCAATCCCTGCGCGCGGAAGAAGGTGTAGGCCATGCCGCCGCCGACCAGCAGCGCGTCCACGCGCGGCAGCAGGCTGTCGATGACCTCGATCTTGTCGGAGACCTTGGCGCCGCCGAGGATGGCGACGAACGGGCGTTCCGGCGTGCCGAGTGCCATGCCGAGATAGCGCAATTCCTTCTCGAGCAGCAGGCCCGCGACGGCTTCCTGCACGTGCCGGGCGACGCCTTCGGTGGACGCATGGGCGCGATGCGCGGTGCCGAACGCGTCGTTGACGAACACCGTGGCGCCGGTGTCGGCGATCAGCGCGCGCGCGAACTCGGGGTCGTTTTTCTCTTCCTCGGGATGGAAGCGCACGTTCTCGAGCAGCAGCGCCGAGCCGTCCTGAAGCTCGCCGCAGAGGCGCTTCACTTCGGCGCCGATGCAATCCGGCGCGAGCGGCACCGAGCCGCCGAGAAGCTCGCCGAGGCGCGCGGCCACGGGGGCGAGCGAAAATTCCGGCGCCTTGCCCTTCTTGGGACGGCCCAGGTGCGATGCCAGGATGACGCGGGCGCCTTTCTCCTGCAGCGCCTTGATCGTCGGTACGGCGCCGCGGATGCGCGTGTCGTCGGTGATGTGGCCGCCCTCGACGGGCACGTTGAAGTCGACGCGCACGAACACGCGCTGTCCGTGGAGGTCGCCCAGCTCCTTCACCGTCCGCTTCTGCTGCGCCGTCGCCACCGGTGCGCGCCTAGCCGTTGTCGCGCGCAGCCATGAAGTGGATGAGGTCGCCCATGCGGCTCGAAAAGCCCCACTCGTTGTCGTACCACGAGAACACCTTGGCGAGGTCGCCGTCCAGCACCTTGGTGAGCGGCGCGTCCACGATCGACGACGCCGGGTTGCCGCGGAAATCGACCGACACCAGCTCGTCGTCGGTGACCGCCAGCACGCCCTTCATCGGCCCGTTGGCGGCGGCGCGGAACGCATCGTTGATCTCGCTGGCGGTGGCGCGCTTGCCGAGCAGCGCGGTCAGGTCCACCACCGAGACGTTGGGGGTGGGCACGCGGATGGCGACGCCGTCGAGCTTGCCCTTCAGCTCGGGGATCGCGAGGTAGATGGCCTTGGCGGCGCCGGTGGAGGTGGGGATCATCGACAGCCCCGCGGCGCGGGCGCGGCGCAGGTCCTTGTGCGGCAGGTCGAGGATCTTCTGGTCGTTGGTGTACGAGTGGATGGTGGTGATCTGGCCCTTGACGATGCCGAAGGTGTCGTTCAGCACCTTCGCGATCGGCGCCAGGCAGTTGGTGGTGCACGAGGCGTTCGAGACGATGTGGTGCTTCGCGGAATCGTACTTGTCGCTGTTGACGCCCATCACGATCGTCAGGTCCTCGCCCTTGGCGGGCGCCGAGATGATGACCTTGCGCGCCCCCGCCGTGAGGTGCGCCTTCGCCTTGTCGGCGTCGGTGAAGAGGCCGGTCGACTCGACGGCGTACTCCACCCCCAGCGACTTCCACGGCAGCTGCGCCGGATCCTTCACCGCCAGCACCTTGATCCTGCGGCCGGCCACCTCGATCGTGTCGCCGCCCACCTTCACGTCTTCGCGCAGGTTGCCGAGCACCGAGTCGTACTTCAGGAGGTGGCCGAGCGTCGCGGCATCGGTGATGTCGTTGACGGCGACGAACTCGATGTCCTTGTCGTGCAGCGCGGCGCGCAGGATGTTCCGTCCGATGCGGCCGAAGCCGTTGATGCCGACGCGGATCGCCATTGACAATTTCCTCCCGGGGAACCTGAGAACGGCGAGTCTATCAACCCGCGCGCTCTTTTTTAGCCGTGCGGAATAAACCGACCGATCGTGCTATTATTCGCCGGATGGCGGTGAGCAAGGGCGAGCACACGCGCAGGAAGATCGTCGGCCGGGCGCTGGCGCTTGCCGGCGAGACCGGCCTCGACGGCCTGTCGCTCGGCGTGCTGGCGGAAGACACGCGGCTCTCGAAGAGCGGCCTCTTCGCCCACTTCCGCTCGAAGGAAGCGCTGCAGCTGGGCGTGCTGCAGGCGATGACCGAGCGCTTCACCGACCAGGTGATCCGCCCCGCGCTGCTGGCACCGCGCGGCGAGCCGCGGCTGCGGCTGCTGTTCGAGAAGAACGTGGAATGGATCCGCGGCAGCGAAGGGCGGCGCGGCTGCCTGCTGCAGAAGCTCGCGAGCGAGTATGCCGACCGGCCGGGGCCGCTGCGCGACCGGGTGGCCGAGGCGATGCGCGCGTGGCACGAGGTGGTGGCGCGCACGGCGCACGGCGCCGTCGAGAGCGGCGCCTTCCGTGCCGGCCTCGACGCGGCTGCCTTCGCCGACGAGTTCCTCGGCCTCGCGATGATGTTCCAGCAGCATCACCGCCTGCTGCGCGACCGCGTCGCTGAAAAGCGCGTGGTCGCGGCCTTTGACGCGCTGCTGCGCCGCAGCCGCGCGCAGCGGAAGCACTGATGCCGCGCCGCGCCTCCCCCGCCCTGCGCTGGGCCATGCGCAACATCGGCCGTGCTTTGCCCGGACTTGCGGCACGCACCGCGCAGCGCATCTTCTTCACGCCGGTGCACGCACGGCCGCGCACGGAAGAGGCAGCTCTCCTCCAGACCGCGGAGAAACACCAGTTCGCGGCGCGCCACGGGCGTGTCGCGTACTGGTCGTGGGGCGCCGGCCCGGCCGTGCTCCTCGCCCACGGCTGGGGCGGGCACGCCGGGCACATGACGGCGTTCGTCGCGCCGCTGGTTGCCGCCGGCTACCGCGTGATCGCAGTCGACCAACCGGCGCACGGCGCGTCCGCGGGCAAGCGCTCATCGCTCGCCCACTTCGCCCACACCATCGAGGACCTGGCACATGCCGTGGGCGGCTTCGATGCGGCAGTGGCGCATTCGATGGGCACCTCGGCAGTGACCCTGGCGCTGAACCGCGGCCTGCAACTGCGCCGCGCGGTGTTCATCGCCGCGACCGCTTCTTTCGAGGGCGTGTGGCGGCGGTTCCGCGAGGGGCTCGAGATGCCGCCCGCAGCCTGGGAACGCATGGTCGCGAACACCACGCGCTGGCTCGGCATCGGCTTCGGCGAGATCGAACCTGCGCTGCTCGCGCGCACCATGACGCTGCCGCTGCTCGTCATCCAGGACCCGGGCGACCGGCAGACGCCGCTGCGCGAAGGCGAGCGCCTCGCGGCCGCATGGCCGGGCGCGCGACTCCTCGCGATTCCCGCAGGCGGACACGTGCGGATGCTCAAGGATGCGCGGGTGGTGGCGGCGGCGCTGGCGTTCCTGCCGTTAGAAGCCCCAGCTCGCGCCGAGGTAGACGCCGCGGGTCGCGGCCGGGAAGAACTCGCTGTAAAAGCCTGAGAAGCCGGCGTTCGGATAGGAATAGCCGAAGGTCGTGAATCTGCGGTTGCCCAGGTTCTCGACAAAGGCTTGCAGCCGCAGGCGCTTGCCGACTCGCCAGGTGGCCTGCGCGTCGAGGGTCAGGCCGGGATCGACGAACTTGTTGACGTAACCCTCGGCAGCCCGCGCCGGCGGCGTCTTGCGCTCGTTCTCGCTGTTGTCGGTGAAGAGGCGGCCGACATGGCGTGCGCCGAACGCCACACGCAACGGGCCGAGGGTGCGCGCGAGCCGCAGCCGCGCAAGATGGCGGGGGAAGAGCGCGACGCGGTTGCCCGAGTAGTCGGCAGCGACCGGCTGCCCCGTCGCGTCCACGCTGCGCAGCACGAGAGCCGACAGCCGGTCCGAGCTCGCGCTCACGAAACCGTCGAGGTCGAGGCCGCCGCCGAGCGGTGCGCGCAACGCGAGCTCGAGCCCCTGATGTATGGAACGACCGGCGTTGGCGGTCAGCGGGTTGCCGTCGTCGTCGAGGCCGCCGGCAAACACCAGTTCGTCGCGAAACCGCATGCGATAGGCGGCGAGGCTCAGCCGTCCGCGGCCAATTGCCAGCGTCGCGCCAGCCTCGAGATCGAAGAGCGACTCGGGCCGCGCCAGTGGCTCGGTCAACTGCCGCCCGTCGGCCGCGACGCGCGCAAACGCGGCACGCGGGTCGCTGCCTGGATCCTGCGGATCCCAGATGTCACGGAACGCAGGCTCGGAGCGGGCACTGGCGACGGCGGCGAACATGCCGAATGCGGGGCTCTTGTTCCAGTTCACGCCGAAGCGCGGCGTGAACCACGAATAGCGGCCCTCGAAGGAAAACCCGCGGCTCAGGTCGCGGCGCATCGCGTAGCGGTGCGTGGTGGCCGAAAGCTCGGCGCTCAGGCTCAACTCGGGCCTCACCGCCAGAGTCTGGCGGGCGAAGAGCGAAAGCGAATCCTTCTCGGTGCGGTAGTTGTAGAGCGAGAACGGCAGCGCCAAAGGCGTGCCGGCAGACGCGCCGTCGGTCAGCGTTCCGTCGTGATGCGCCCGATGCACACTGGCTTCGACGCCGGCGTCGAGCGTGCCGTGGGCCTGCTGCCAGCGCAGGCGCGGGATGAGTCCCAGTCGCCGCTCGTCGATCGCGCGCCGACGCCAGGCGGCGGCCACGGCGCGTACGTCCGCCGGCCGTCCGTCGGGTGCGAAGCCGGTCACCACGTCGCGCTCGGCGTCGAACTGGCGGTAGGCACCGCTGCCCAGGATCGCGTAGGCGGTGCTGCGCACGCTGAGCGCGGCGCTGGCCGCCCAGTCGTGCGTGAGCCGGACGTGCGGCTGCGTGTACGTGTCGATCTCGCCGGGGTGCAGGAAGTTCGCGCGCCGGTCCGCGTCGCGGTCGCCGCTGATCGCGCCGCTCAGGTAATCGGCGGTGACGCCGGTGAACGCGAGCTCGGTGCGCTCCGGGCCGCCGAAGGCCGCGAGCCGCAGCGCCGAGCGCTCACCGTAGCGCTCGAAGGACACCTGGGCCAGCAGGTGGCGCACCGAGGCGCGCTCCCTGTAGCCCGCGGAGCCGATGCGGCTCAGGCGCGCGAGCCAGGCATAACGGCCGTCACGACTCGCGCCGGCGTGCCGCAACGAAGCGCGTGTGGTGCCAAACGAGCCCGCTGTCAACGCTGCCTCGGTGCCCACAAGGCTGCGCGCCGGTGCCGTCTCCAGGTTGAGGGCGCCACCGACCGCCGGCGAACCGTAGAGCGCCGTGCCGGTGCCGCGCTGGACCTGGACGTTGTCGAGGCCCGCGGCGAAGTCGGCAAGATCGACGAAGTACACCTGGTGCGTCTCCGCGGTGTTGAGGGGCACGCCGTCGATCGTCACCGCGATGCGCCGCTGGTCGAAGCCGCGCAGGCTGAGGTAGGCGTAGCCGACACCGTTGCCGGCGTCGCTGTACGCGTAGGCGCCGGGGACGTCCGACACCAGCGCCGCCAGGTCCTGGCCGTGGTGCAGGGTTTCGATCTGCGCGCGGTCGAGATTGGTGAAGCTCACCGGGTCGCGGCGCTCCTCGGCCCGGTCGGCGGTGACGATGACCTGCTCGACGACCACAGGCGGTGACGGCGAGGACGTGGGTTGCTGGGCCCAGGTGGCGGGCGCGGCGCTGAGGATCACGGCTGGAACGAGAACGGCAAGTCGCATCTTCGTTTTCCTACGCTGGCATGACCCAGGTCAGGTTCGAGGGTTTGATCTCAGCCCACGCCGATCGGCGCGGGCACCCCTAACGGTGTATGGACTCGAATCTAGGCGGGCGTGCCGGCGCCGTCAAGGAACGGGATCGGGCGCGAGCTTCACCCACACGTCGCCGTCCTCGACCCTGACTTCATGGCGCGGCACCGCGAAGTCGGCAATGCCGGCGGAGTGCGCGCCGCTGCGCACGTCGTAGGTCCAGTCGTGCCAGGGGCAGGTGACCATGCAGCCGTCGAGGAAACCCTGGCCGAGCGGGCCGCCGCGGTGCGAACAGCGGTTCGACAACGCGTAGAAGGTGCCGTCGATGTTGAAGAGCGCGACGTCCTTGCCGCCGGCCTGCACTTCGCGGCACTGGCCGGGAGCAAGATCCGCGGCGGCGCCGACGCGAAAGAAGCCTTCCATCACGCTTCAGTCTACGAAAAAACTACTGGCGATCCGCGGCCTCGAAGCTGTGATCGTGACGTCGATTGCCGCCTCCGGCAGTAAGATTTGCCGCACCTACGGAGGTACTTGCCATGGCCAGCAGACGTTCTTTCCTTGGACGGGCAAGTGCGGCAGGCGCGGTGGCCGCGGCGCTGCGGCCGGAGGGACTGGCGCGGGTGTTCGCCGCGGAGACGCGAGCGGCGGGGCGGGCGCCCGGCGAAGTCGCTGCCGACGAGGATTACTGGCGCGAGATCCAGGCGGCCTTCACCGTCGACCGCAACCTCGTGAACCTCAACAACGGCGGGGTATCGCCATCGCCGCGCGTCGTCCAGGAGGCCATGAAGCGCGAGCTGGACCTCAGCAACGAGGCGCCCGTCTACACGATGTGGACGCTGCTCGAGCCCAAGATCGAGACGGTCAGGCGCCGGCTCGCGCTGCACTTCGGGTGCGACCCCGAGGAAATGGCGATCACCCGCAACGCGAGCGAGTCGCTCGAGATCTGCCAGCTCGGCCTCGAACTCAAGCCGGGCGACGAAGTGCTGACCACCAACCAGGACTATCCGCGCATGCTGACGACCTGGCGCCAGCGCGAGCGCCGCGACGGCATCGTGCTGAAGCAGGTCTCGTTCGCGGTGCCGCCGAAGTCGAAGCAGGACCTCATAGACGTGTTCGCGCGCGCGATCACGCCGCAGACGCGGGTACTGCACGTCTGCCACATCACCAACCTCACCGGCCAGATCTTCCCGGTGAAGGAGATCTGCCGGATGGGGCGCGAGCGCGGCCTCGAAGTGATCGTGGACGGCGCGCACGCGTTCGCGCACTTCCCCTTCAAGCTCGAAGACCTCGACTGCGACTACTACGGCACCAGCCTCCACAAGTGGCTGTTCGCGCCCATCGGCACCGGCTTCCTGTACGTGCGCAAGGCAAAGATCGCGAAGCTGTGGCCGCTGATGCCGGCGCCGCAGGAGATGGACGGCAACATCCGCAAGTTCGAGGAGATCGGCACGCACCCGGCGGCCAACCACAACGGCATCGCCGAGGCGCTCACCTTTCACGAGTCGATCGGCGCCGAACGCAAGGCGGCGCGGCTGCGCTACCTGCGCGACCGCTGGATGAAGCGGCTCGACGGCCAGAAGAACATCCGCATCCACACGAGCTTCGATCCGGCGATGTCCTGCGCCATCGGCAACGTGCAGGTGGAGGGCGTGGACAGCAAGAAGCTCACCGAACACCTGTGGACGAAGCGCATCATCGTGGTGCCCATCATCCACGCCGAGTACCAGGGCCTGCGCGTCACGCCGAACGTCTACACGACGCTCGCCGACGTCGACTACTTCGCAGAGGAGATGGAGAAGGTGGCCGCGGCCGGCGCGCTATGACGGCTCGGCGCGCGGCAGGCGCAGGCGGGCGCGGGCGCCGCGCGCGCCTTCGCCGCCGCGGTTCTCGATCGTGAGTGTGCCGCCGTGGCCCTCGGCGATCTGGCGCGAGAGCACCAGGCCGATGCCGGAGCCGCCCGGCTTGGTGGTGAAGAACGGCACGAACAGGTTGGCGCGATTGCTGAGGCCGGGGCCGTCGTCCTCCACCACGATCTCGACGTGGCGGTCGCGGGCGCGCCAGGAGACGCGCACCGCGCCGCCGGTCTCGAGCGCGGCATCGACGGCGTTGCGCACCAGGTTGATGAGCGCCTGTTGCAGCTGGTCGGGGTCGCCGGCGACACGCAGGTCGTCGCGAGCCGAATCCTTCACGTCAACCGCCAGCCGCGATTCGAGCCCGGTCACGCCGCGCACCAGGGCGCGCACCGACAGGTCCTGCAGTTGCGGCGGCGGCAGCCGCGCGAGGCGCGAGTAGGCGTCGGTGAAGCGCGCCAGCGCATCGGCGCGCTCGGCGACGATCGCCAGGCCCTTCGCCATGTCGGCGTCGGCGTCGGGCGGCCGCGGGCTGCGCGCCAGCAGGCTGCCGAGGCTCTGCGCGATCGACTTGATCGGCGTCAGCGAGTTGTTGAGCTCATGGCTCAGCACCCGGATCAGGCGGCGCCAGGCCTGGCGCTCCTCCTCGCGCAGCGCGCGGCTGATGTTGGTGAGCACCACCAGCTCCTGCGGCAGGCCCTCCTGGCGGATGCTGCTGCGGCGCACCTCGAAGCGGCCCGGCGCCTCGCGAAAGGCGGTGTCGAGGATGCGCGGGGTCTCGCCGCGCAGCGCGTCGTCGAGGCCCAGGTCGGTCGCCGTCTCGCCGAGGAGGCGCTCGGCGCTTTGCCCCAGGAGCCGCTCACCGGCGAGGTTGACGAGCCGCAGGCGGCGCTCCGAGTCGAAAGCGAACACCGCCACGTCGATCGCGTCCATCACCTTCTTGAGAAGCGCCGTCGCCTCGAGCGCGCCGAGCCGCTGGCGGCGCAGCGTGTCGGAGAGCGCGTTGACCTCGGCCAGCACGTCGCTCAGGGCGTCGTCGGTCTTCGAGTCGCGCACCCGGAACGAGAAGTCCTCCTCGCGCAGCGCGCCGAGCAGGTTGGATACGGTCTGCAACGGCCGCACCACCGACATCTGCGCCGCGCGCGCGAAGCCCCACCAGGCGAGCACCAGCAGCGCGGTGAGCGTCGACTGCAACACCCGGTCGAAGGCGCCGAGCCACAGGAACGAGAGCGCCAGCACGGAGGCCGGCAGGCCGGCAAGCAGCGCAAACCCGAGCACCCGGCGGTCCTGAGCAAGCCGCCGGGCGCGGGTCACAAGCCGTAGCGCTCCATCCGCCGGTAGAGCGCGCTGCGCGACAGGCCCAACGCCTCGGCGGCGCGGCTGACATTGCCGTCGTGGCGCTCGAGCGCCTTCTTCACCAGGAAGCAGTCCACCTCTTCGAGGCTCAGGTCCTCGAGGCGGGTCTTGTCGGCCGACGGCCGCAGCGCCAGGTCGGAGGCAACGATGCGCTCGCCCGCCGCCATCAAGGCGCCGCGCTCCACCGCGTGCTCCAGCTCGCGGACGTTGCCGGGCCAGGAGTGATCGAGCAGCGCGCGCATCGCAGCCGGCTCGAAGCCCGCGAGGCGCTTGCGGTAGCGGCGCGCCAGCGGCTCGAGGAAGGTGTGCGCCAGCGCCGGAATGTCCTCGCGGCGCTCGCGCAGGGGCGGCAGCCTTATCTCGATGGTGTTGAGGCGGAACAGGAGATCCTGGCGGAAGCGGCCCGCCGCCACTTCGGCGTCGAGGTCGGAGTTGGTCGCAGACAGCAGCCGCACGTCCACGCGCCGCGTCTTCGAGGAGCCGACTGGTTCGAACTCGCCGGTTTCGACCACCCGCAGCAGCTTCGGCTGCAGCGACAGCGGCACCGAGGCGATCTCGTCGAGGAAGAGCGTGCCGCCGTCGGCCAGCTCGAAACGGCCGACGCGGTCCGACTTGGCGTCGGTGAAGGCGCCGCGCACGTGGCCGAACACCTCGCTCTCGAAGACGCCCTCGGACAGGCCGGCGGCGTTGACGGTGACGAGCGGGCGGCGGGCGCGGCTGGAGACGGCGTGCAGCGCCCGCGCCACCGTGCCCTTGCCGGCGCCGTTCTCGCCGGTGATGAGCACCGCGGCGTCCGCGGTGCCGATGCGCCGCACCAGCTCGACCACCGCGCGCATCGCCGGCGATTCGGCCACCAGCGGCACCGGCTCGCCGCGCAGGCTGCGGTTCTCGGCGTCGAGGCGGCTGCCGCGGCGCAGCGCCTGCGCCAGCTCCACCTGGGTGCGCACGATGCTCATGAGCCGCGCGTTGTTCCACGGCTTCTCGACGAAGTCGCGCGCCCCGCGGCGCATCGCAGCCACCGCGATCTCGACGCTGGCCCACGCGGTCATCACGATCACCGGTAGCTCGGGCTCCATCGCGACGATGCGCGACAGCAAGTCGAGGCCTTCCTGGCCCGAGGTGGTGTCGCGCGCGTAGTTGAGGTCGATGAGTACCGCGTCGAAGTCGTGCGACTCGAGCGTCTTCAGGACCGCCGCCGGCGACGACACGGTCTCGATGCCGAAACCTTCCGCCTTCAGCAGCAGCCGCAGCGCCTCGAGGACGTCGGGCTGGTCGTCCGCGACCAGGATGCGCGGCGCCTTGTTCATGGACGCATCGATCTTAGCCGCGCGGCTGCCGCGGAACGCGCGGCGACAAAAGCCGCGGCCAGCAGGTAGACGAGCAGGAACGCCTCGGTCTCGAGGGCGCCCGCGGTCGTCACCAGCACCGGCAGCACGAGTGCGGCGAAGGCCAGGATGACGACCAGGCCGAATTCCAGGCGCGCCTCGCGTCCCGGCACGCCACGCAAGGCGCCGGCGCCGGCGAGTAGTATCAGCGGGAGCCACAGAAGCGGCACTGGCGCCTCCACCTCGTGGCGGCCGAACGCGAACAGGTCGCCGGTGGCGGTGAGGCCGTAGTACGTATCCATGGCGCCTTCCTGCGGATGGGTGCTGCGCGCGAAGCTGAGACCGCTGGCGCGCCGCGACGGCAGCAGCTTCCACTGAGTGACGGTGGCGGCCGCGCGCTTCGCGAGGATCGTCGCGAACCACGCCGGGTCGGAACGGATCGACGCCAGCGTCTTCTCGCGAAACACCGGCTCCACGGCCTGGCCGCGCCACCAGATCGGCTGCCGCTCCGGCGTTTCGATGCCGGCTTCGGCCAACACGCGTTTCGCCTCGGTGTCGTGGAAGGTGTGGCCGTGGGTGCGGTCGAAATCGCCGAGCCCCTCCCAGACGCCGAGCCACACCTCGTGGAAGCCCGGCGGCCGCACCGCAGCGTAGGGCAGCAGCAGGAGCGCGAGCAGCGCGGCGAGGAATACCAGGCGCCGCGGCCAACTCGACGCAACGCGTTGGGCCAGCACCGCCGCCGCGAGCGCGGGGCCGACGATGGTCAGGAGAGCGCCGCTGCGGCTCAGCACGCACACCGCGAACAGGCACCCGCCGAGAAACGCGCGCCACAAGGCGCCGCGCAGCGACGGCGCGGGGTTGAGGCAGGCGTAGGCGCCGAACGCCACGGTGATGAACAGGCTGGCGGTCGAGAAACCGGCCGGCGAATAGGCGAGCGAGAACAAGTCCACGAGGTGTGCCGAGAGCGCGCACGCGGCGAGGAACAGGCCGGCCGCGAGCGCCCGGCCCGCGAGCGACAGCTCGACCGCGACCCAGAAGAAGAGGAGCCCCGCGAACAACGGGCCGACCCACGTCACCATGAACGGCGACACGCCGCGGATCGCGAAGAAACCCGCGGCGGTCAGCCACGAGCGGCCGACGTCGTCGGAGTCGCGCGGCGTCACGATGTCGTCATGCGCGAGCGCAGCGCCGCGCACGGTGCGCAGGAATTCCCAGGGCTTGATCTCCGCCTTGAGGGCGCTGCGCATGATGCGTGCGCGCAGGAAGCGGTAGAGCGCGGTGCCGTCGGGCGAATTGATCGGCCAGGCGCGCGCGTCGGAGTCGCCCGCGTAGATGCCGACCGCCCGCGCGGTGTCTTCCCAGTGCCGCCGCGGCAGGTTCTCGAGGTCGAGGCTGGCGCGGCGCGCCGCGGTGTTGGCGAGCAGCAGGAGCGCCGCCGAGAGGGCGACGAGCAGCGGACGGCCAAGCTTCGAGAGTGGGTGGCGCAGGTGCCTAGTCTACGACCCAGCCGTCGCGCAGCTTGATGATGCGGCTGCCGTAGGTCGCGTTCACTTCCGAGTGCGTCACCTGGATGATGGTGGTGCCCGCGTCGTTGAGCGTGCGGAACAGCTGCATGATCTCGCGGCCCTGGTCGGTGTGCAGGTTGCCGGTGGGCTCGTCGGCGAGGATCACCTTGGGGCTCGCCACTACGGCGCGCGCCACGCCCACGAGCTGCTGCTGGCCGCCCGAGAGCTGCGACGGGTAGAGGTCTTTCTTGCCGACGATCTGGAAGCGGTCGAGGACGTCGCCGACCACCGCCTGGCGTTCCGCCTTCTTGACGTCGCGGTACGAGAGCGGGATCTCGATGTTCTCGTACACCGTGAGGTCGTCGAGCAGGTGATAGCTCTGGAAGACGAAGCCGATGTTCTTCTTCTGGACTTCCTGCAGCTCCTTGCGCGGCAGGCCGCGCACGTTGCGGCCGAGGAACAGGTAGTCGCCCGTGAACGCGGTGTCGTGCATGCCGATGATGTGCAGCAGCGTCGACTTGCCCGCTCCCGAAGGGCCCATGATCGAGACGAACTCGCCCTCGCGGATCGTCAGGTCGATGCGCCGCAGCACGAACACCTTGCCGCCGGCCAGGTCGTACGACTTCTCGACGTTTTGCAGCTCTATCAATCTCGGCTCCTAACCCGCTACTCCCAGCGCAGGGCATGCGCCGGGTCGACGCTCGCGGCGCGGCGCGCCGGTATGTAGCTTGCCACGAGCGCGATGGCGAGCAGCAGTGCCGCCACCACCGCGAAGGTCACGGGGTCGGCGGCGGAGACGCCGAACAGGAGGCTCGCGAGCAGCCGTCCCCAGCCGAAGGCGCCGGCGACGCCAAGCGCGATGCCGAGCGCCGCGAGCACCAGCGCGCGGCGCAGCACCAGCTGCAACACGTTCGGGCGCGAGGCGCCGAGGGCCATGCGCACGCCGATCTCGCGGGTGCGCTGCGCCACCAGGTAGGACAGCACTCCGTACAGCCCGAGCACCGAGAGCAGCATGGCGGTGGCTGCCGACACCGCCGCCAGCGTCGCGACCGCCGCGGCCGGGCGGCGCGCCTCCTCGAGGTTCCAGTCCATGGAGCGGAAGCGCCACATCGGCTGGTCGCGGTCGATCGACCACACCGCGTCGCGCACTGCTGCGGCCATCGCCAGCGGCGGGGTCTCGGTGCGCACCACCATGCCGGTGAAGATCTTCGCGTCCTGGGCATGCGCGGTATATGCCTGCGCGCGCCGCGGCGCAGTCAGGTCGCCGTGCTTGACGTCGCCGACCACGCCGACGACCGTCAGCCACGGGCCGTCCTTGCTGAACGCGATGCGCCGGCCGAGCGGATCGGCACCCGGCCAGCTGCGTTCGGCGAGCGTCTGGCTGACGATGACGGCCGGCAGCGCGGTGGTGGTATCGCTGCGGCTGAACTCGCGGCCCTTGAGCACTGGAATTTCCATCGTTGCGAAGTAACCGGGGCTCACGATGTTGGTTTCCGCGGTCTCTAGCTCGTTGACCGGACGCTCCGCCTGGCCCTCGACGCCGTAGGGACGCGTCGGCGCGCCGTTGCCGTCGTAGGGCACCGCGCGCGCCAGCGCCGCGCCGCGAACGCCGGGAAGTGCGGCGACTTTCTCGACCGCGGCGTCGAAGAAGCGCGCGATCTGCGCGGGCTCGGCATACTTCGCGGCGGGCAGCCGGAACTGCAAGGTCAGCACGTGATCGGCGCGGAAGCCCGGACTGACGTTGCGCAGGGCTTGCGCCGAGCGCAGCAGCAGTCCGGCGCCCACCAGCAGCGCCACGGAGAGCGCCAGCTCGCCGATGACCAGCGCCTCGCGCGTGCGCCGCGGCACCGTGCCTTCGGCGACGCTGCGCGAGCCGCTCTGGATGGCCCGCGCCAGCGAGCGCTTCGACAAGCGCAGCGCCGGGACGACACTCACCAGCAGTCCCGCGCAAACGGACACCGCGAGGCAGAAGGCGAGCACCGCGCGGTCGAGGCCGGGCGACGCGGCGACGCCGGTGGGAAAAGGCAGCATGGCGACGAGCGCACCGCGTCCCGCGTAAGCGACCAGGACGCCGAGCGTGCCGCCGCAGACTCCGTAGAGCAGGCCCTCCGTGACCTGCTGGCGCACCAGGCGCAGCGCCGAGGCGCCGAGCGCAGTGCGGGTCGCGAGCTCGCGGCCGCGCGCGGCCGTCTGTGTCAGCAACAGGTTCGCGACGTTGACGCAGCAGATGAGCAGCACGCCGATGGCGGCGGCCAGCGACATCAGGAGCGCCGGGCGGGTGTCGCCGACCAGCTGTTCGCTGAGCGGCACCACGTGCGCGCGCCGGCCGGCCTGGGTGTCCGGATACGCCTTCTCGAGGCGCTCGGCCACCAGGTTGACGCTTTGCTGCGCTGCTGCCACGGTCACGCCCGGCGCCAGCTTGCCCACGACCAGCATCTCGCTCTGGCCGCGCTCCAGGCCGCGAGCGTTCGGAAACGCGGCGATCGGCAGCCACACCTCGGTGCCCATGAACCAGCCGTTGTAGGGCGCGCGACCCGGATCCATGTCCTGGTCGACGACGCCGATGATCGTGTACGGCGCGCCGTTGAAGTTCATCGCGCGGCCGACAACCGCGGGGTCGGAGGCGAACTGCGACACCCAGAGCGCGTGCGAGAGCAGCGCCACCGGCTTGCCGGTGCGCGGTTCCGCCTCCCCCGCCGCGAACGAGCGGCCGAGCTGCATGCGCGCGCCGATCATCTCGAGGAAGTTCGAGGTGACGAAGGCGCCGGTGAAGCGCGCCGGCTCGCCGCTGCCGGTGTAGTTGATGCTCTGTCCGCGCCAGATCGCCATGTCCGAGAAGCCGGAAGCACCCTGCTTCCAGTCTTCGTACTCGGGATAAGACGCGGCGTTGTCGTCGTCCTGCGGCGGCGTCCGCGCCCAGACGAGCGCCAGCCGCTCCGAATCCTTGTAAGGCAGCGGCCGCAGCAGCACGCTGTGCACCACGTTGAAGAGCGCGGTCGCGGCGCCGATGCCGAGCCCGAGGGTGGCGATGACGATGGCAGCGAAGAGCGGGGTCTTCGCCACGCGGCGCAGGGCGGTGCGCAGGTCGGTGAGCAGGATGTCGGGCGTATTCATGCGGGCCTCACTCGTGGCGAAGTGCGACGACGGGATCGGTGGCAGACGCGCGGTGCGCGGGCACGGCCAGTGCCGCAACCGCCACCAGCAAGGTCAGGGCGACGACACCGCTTAGCGCCGCCGGATCCCAGGGCGTGACGCCGAACAGCAGGTTGGCGATCAGGCGGGAGGCGGCGAGCGCGCAACACAAGCCGGCGGCAACTCCCGCGGCCACCAGTTTCATGCCGTCGCCGAGCACGAGGCGCGCCACCGCGCGGGCGTCGGCGCCAAGCGCCATGCGCACGCCGATTTCCGGCAGGCGCTGCGTCACCATGTACGAGAGGACGCCGTAAAGGCCGATCGCCGCCATGCACGAGGCGAGCGCGGCGAAGGCGCCGATCAGCACCAGCAGCGTGCGGCGCGCCGAGAGCGAGGCGCTGACGCGCTCGGCCAGGCTCTCGACCGGAGCCACGGGAATCCTGGGATCGAGCTCCGCCACCGCTGCGCGCACCAGCGCGTACACGTCCTGCTGGGAGCGCTGCGAACGCACCACTACGGTCATGAAGCTGTTCGGCACCTGCTCATGCGGCCAGTAGAGGGTGTTGCGCGCCGGCTTCGCCAGCGAGGCGAGCCGCACGTCGCCGACCACGCCCACGATCTCGGCGTCGATCTCCCGACCCCACTCCATGCCGATGTGCTTGCCGAGCGGATCCTGGCCCGGCCAGAAAGCCTCGGCGAGCGCCTGGTTCACGATGACCACGTCGCGCGCCCCGCGCCGGTCGCTCGCGGTGAAATCGCGGCCGCGCAGGAGGGGGATGCCGTGCGCCGCGAACAGGTTGGGCGTGACGATGCGGACGTCGGCGCCCGGCTCCTCGCCCGCGCGCGGCGCCTCGCGGTCCATCGCCCGGAAGCTGGTGGCGGAGCCGGTGTCGAATGGCGCCCACGAGATGGCGCCCGCGGCCGTGACGCCGGGGCGCTTCTGCAGCGTTGCGACGAGCGCGGTGAAGAACGCACTCTGTTTCTGTTCGTCGTCGATCGTGAGGTTGACCTGCGCCGTCTGCGCGTTCGCGGCCTCGTAGCCGGGGCTGGTGTCGGCGAGCCGCCAGAAGCTGCGCAACAGCAGGCCGGCCGCGGCCAGGCCCACGATCGAGAGCGCTATTTCACCCACCACCAGCGCGCCGCGCGCCGCCGTCTTGCCGCGGTTGCCGCCGCGCGCGCCGCGGCCTTCCTTCAGGGCCGTGGCCAGCGCCGGGCGCAACATGGTCAGCGCAGGCACCAGGCCCGCGGCGAGCGACGCCCCGAGCGCTATGGCGAGGGTGGCGCCGAGCGACGCGACGTTCATGCGCAGCGGCGCCGCGAGCACCAGCTCGGGCGGAAGCAGCGCACCCAGGAACTGCAGCGCCGCATAGCCGAGGACGATGCCGCAAAGAGCGCCGCAGGCGCCGAGCACCAAGGATTCGGCGAGCAGCTGACGCAGGAGCCGCGTGAACGAGGCGCCAAGCGCGGTGCGCAGTGCTATTTCCCGCTCGCGCGCCAGGGCGCGCGACAGCAGCAGGTTCGAGACGTTCGCGGCCGCCACCAGGAGGACCAGCGCCACCACGCCGAGCAGCGCCAGCACACCCGGCCGCGCCTCGCGCACCAGGTCCTGCTGCAGCGGAAAGACGCTGGCGCTCCAGCCGGTGTTGAACTCCGGCCGCTCGGTGACCAGTTGTGCCGCGAGCGCGCGCATTTCCTCGCGCGCCTGCATCGCGCTCGTGTCGGGACGCAGCCGGCCGACGACACGCAGCCAGCGTCCGCGGCCGTTGCGCAGGTTGGCTGTGACCTGGATCGGCTGGTAGATGTCGGTGCCCGCCACGAACGGCAGGTCGTTGCGCATCACCCCGACGATGCGCGCCTGTTTGCCGTTCACCTCGAGGGTGCGGCCGATGGCGCCAGGATCGGAGCCGAACCGCCGCTGCCAGTAGCCGGCGCCGATCAGCGCCACCTCGGCCGCGCCGTCCGCGCCGTCCTCGGCGACAAACCCGCGCCCGAGACGCGGCGCGACCCCGAGCACGTCGAAGAAGTTGGTGAACAGGAACGCAGCGGAGACGCGCTCCGGCTCGAAATCGCCCGCCACGTTGACGGCGAAGGTGTCGTCGCGGACGAAGCCGGTCATGTCGGTGAACGAGTGGTTGCGCTCGCGCCAGCGGATGAAGTTGTAGGGACCCGCGACGTTGCGCTCGTTGCCGCTGCCGAGGTTGTGCTCCCAGATCATCGCGAGCCGCGAGGGTTCCTGGACCGGCAGCGGCCGCAACAGCACCGCCTCAACCAGGCTCACGACCGCCGCGACGCCGCCAATGCCGAGCGCCAGCGTGAGGATTGCCGCCGCCGCGAAGCCGGGGTTGTGGCGCAGCGCGCGCGCGCCGAGCGTCAGGTCCTGGAACATCATTCCTCCCGCAGCGCGTCCACCGGGTCGAGCCGGCCGGCGCGGATCGCCGGCACCACGCAGGCGATCACCGCCGATGCCAGCATGGCGGCGCCCATCGCCGCGAGCGTCAGCGGGTCGTTCGGCTTGACGCCGTAGAGGAGCGAAGAGATGAAGCGCGCCAGCACCGCCGCCGCCGCGAGGCCGAGCACCACGCCGAGGCCGGCGAGGCGCAGGCCGTCGGCGACCACCAGCCGCCGCAGCGTCGGCGCCGTCGCGCCCATCGCCATGCGCAGTCCGAACTCGCGGGTGCGTCGGGCGACGCGATACGCGATGACGCCGTAGAGGCCGACGGCGGCCAGGATCCAGGTGACGACGGCAAAACCGCCGAACACCGACATCTGCAGCCGCTGCGACGCGAGCGCATCGCCGAGCACCGCGCCGAGCGGCATGACGGCGGAGACGGGTTGTTCGGGATCGACCGCATGCACCTCGCGGGTGACGGCATCGGCGAGGCTCTGCGGCGTCACCGAGGTGCGCACCACCAGGTTTTTCGGCGTGAAGTAGAAGCCCGCGAACTGCGCCTGCGGGATGTACATCTCGGGCTTGGCCGCGATCGTCATGTCCGACTGGCGGATGTCGGGAACGATGCCCGCGACCTTGGCCCAGGTGCGCTTCGGGTCGCCGCCGGTGCCGGCGCGCACGCCGTGGCCGAGCGCCTCCTGGCCCTTCAGGTAGCGCGCCACGAAGCTCTCGTTGACGAGCACCACCGGTTCGCTGAGCGAGGTGTCGCCGTCTCGGAGGTCGCGGCCGCGCACCAGCGGGCTGCCGAGCGCTTCGAAGTAGCCGGGCGTCACCACCCGGATGCTCACGATGTTCTCGCTGCCGGGCAAGGGCGTCGGCTGGCCGTCGATCAGCACGGAGGTGTTGTCGCATCCGCATTCGAACGGCAGGTGGCTGGTGTAGCCGGCAGACTGGACGCCCGGCAATGCGCGCACGCGTTCGAGGATGCGGCGGAAGAACGCGGTGCGCTCCTCGAGCGGGGCATAGGCGGGGTTCGAGACCACCGTCTCGATGCTCAGCGCGTGCCCAGGCTCGAAGCCGAGGCGCAGCGCGAGCAGCGACGAGAGCGTGCGGGTGGTGAGCCCGGCCGCGACCAGCAGGCACAAGGACAACGCCACCTCGGCAACCACCAGGCTGTCCTGCAGGCGCCGGCGCGCGCCGACCACCGACCGGTTGCCTTCGCGCAGCGCGGCTGCGGTCTCGCCATCGCCGGTCGGCACCAGGGCCAGGACCACGAGCGCCAGCAGTGCGACCGCGACGGCCGCGCCGATGATGGGCCAGCCGACCGTCACCGACGCGGCATCCGTGACCGTCTTCGGCAGGAACGGCGTCACCGCCCGGACGATGCCCGCGCCGAGCGCGATGCCGGCTCCCGCGCCGAGGCCGGTGACCACCGCGGCTTCTGCGAGCAACAGGCTGCGCAGGTTCGCGGCGCCGGCGCCGAGCGCGCGCCGCACCGCAAGCTCGTTGCGGCGGGTGGTGAGCCGCACCAGCAGCAGGTTGACGACGTTGGCGAGCGCCACCAGCAGCACGAAGCCGACCGCGCCGCAGAGCGCGACGAGCGCCGGACGCACGCTGCCCGTGAGGTGTTCGCGCAGCGGCATGACGTTGGCGCCGAGGTTCGCGTTCTCGTCGGGATGGTCCGCGGCGAGCTGTGCCGCGATCGTCTTGATCTCGGCGTCGGCCGCGGCGACAGTGGCACGCGGCGCGAGGCGCCCGACGACGATCAGGAAGTGGTTGTGTCGGTTGGCGCGTTCTTCCGGCGTCCAGGCGAACGGCGCCAGGATGTCGGTGGTGCGGTCGGGAAACGCGAACTCCGGCGGCAGCACGCCGACGATCTCGGTGGGGCGCAGGTCGAGGCGCACGACGCGGCCGATGACGTTGGGATCGCCGCCGAAGCGCGACTGCCAGAGGCGATGGCTGATCATCGCCACCCGGCCCGCCGAGTCCTGGTCTTCGCCGGGCAGGAACGCCCGGCCGAGCAGCGGACGGGTGCCGAGCACGCCCAGCAGGTCGGCGGTGCAGGACGCGGCCTTGATCAGCTCCGGCTGGCCCGCGCCGGTGAGCGAAAGGTTGCCGCCGGTGATCGCGGCCATCGACTGGAAGCTGCGGGCGCGCGCCTTCCAGTCGAAATAGTTGGCGACCGCCGGCGTGTCGTGCGGGAAGCCGTACTTGCTCGCGTCTTCCCAGACGATCAGCAGCCGGTCGGGATCCTGGTAGGGCAGCGGGCGGACCAGCAGCGGATACGCGACGCTGAAGACTGCAGTGGCGGCGGCGATCGCCAGCATCAGCGGCAGGACGGCGACCGCGAGGAAGCCGGGGCGGCGAAGCAAGGCGCGCACCGCGGTGGCGAAGGATCCCATCTCTGTCTACTCCGATCTCAGGGTGACCATCGGGTCGAGCGCGGTGGCGCGCCGCGCCGGCAGGTAGCTCGCGACCAGCGCTGCCGCGAGCAGCAGCAAGGAAGCGCCGCCCAGCGTCGGCGGGTCGGTGGCGCTGATGTTGAAGAGCACGCTCTCGAGCGTGCGCGTGAGGCCGAGCGCCGCGGCGAGGCCGATGCCGACGCCGGCAGCCGTCAGCAGGACCCCGTGGCGCAGGATGTCGCCCAGCACCCGCTGGCGCTCCGCGCCGAGCGCCATGCGGATGCCGATCTCGCGCGACTTGAGGCTCACCGAGTACGACATCACGCCGTACAGGCCGATCGCGGCCAGGAACAGGCCGGTGGCGCTGAACGCGCCGAGCAGCAGCGACTGGAAGCGGCGTTCCGCGAGCGACCTGTCCATGAGCTGCGGCAAGGTGGCGATCTTCTGCACCGGCACCTCGGGATCGAGCGCGCGCACTTCCTTCTGCAGCAGGGCGCCGAGCGACGCCGGGTCCATGGTCGAGCGCATCGCAACACTGAAGCCGGTCCACGGCTGCTGGAACGCCGGCGCGTAGAACGTGAGCGGCGCGGGCTTGTCGAGTGCCAGAGCGGCGGTGTCGGCGGCGGTGCCGACGACTTCCCAGTCGTTGTCGTCGTCCCATTTGTCCATGCCGACGCCAAAGCGCACCTTGCGCCCGATCGGGTCGACGCCCGGAAACAGCTTCGCCGCGAGCGCATCGCTGAGGATCGCCACCGCGTGGGCGCCGCGCAGGTCGGAGTCGGCGAATGGCCGGCCGCGGGTGATCGCCTGCCCCATCGTATTGAAGTAGGCGGAACTGACCGCGCGGTACCAGCCGTGGATGCGGTCGATGGCCTGCGGCACGGGCTTGCCGGCGTCCCGGATCGAGGTGACCCAGACGTCGCCGGTGAACGGCATCGGGTTGGCGGTGGCGGCTGAGGTCACGCCGGGCAGCGCGGCGAGCTTGTCGAGCAGCCGTTGGTGAAACGCCAGGGACTGCTCCGGCTTGCCGTAGGTGGTTTCGCTGAGCACGACGTTGGCCGTGATGACGCGGCTCGGGTCGAACCCGGGGTTGACGCGCTGCACCCGCTCGAAGCTGCGCAACAAGAGCCCGGCGCCCGTCAGCAGCACCAGGGACAGCGCGACCTCGGCCACGATCAGGGCGTTGCGCAGGCGCTGGCGGCGCGGCCCGCCCGAAGCGCCGACCCCGCGGCCCGACTCGGTGAGCGCCTTGCCGAGGTCCACCTGCGAGCCGCGCAGCGACGGCGCGCAGCCGAACAGGACGCCGGTGAGCGCCGATACGAGGAAGGTGAAGACCACGACGCGGTAGTCGACCCGGATCCCGTCGAGACGCGGCATGTCGGCCGGCGCCAGCGCCACCAGAGCATGCACGCCGGCCCATGCGACCAGCAGGCCGAAGGCGCCGCCGGCGATGCCGAGGAAGACGCTTTCGGTGAGCAACTGCCGCGCGAGCCGTGAGCGGCCGGCGCCGAGCGCGCCGCGGATGGCGACCTCGCGCTCGCGCTCGGTGGCGCGCGCCAGCATCAGGTTGGCGACGTTGGCGCAGGCGACGAGCAGCACGCACACCACGGCGCCCATCAGTATCCACAGGCCGCGGCGGCTCTGCGCGCCGACCACCTGCTCCTCGAGGGGAACCGCGTGGCCCCAGCGCTTCGTGTTGCTGTCGGGAAACTGCTTCTCGAGGCGTTCGCTGACGAGCCGCAGGTCGGCGCGCGCCCGCTCGAGCGGTACGCCGGCGCGCAGGCGGCCCACGGCACCGAGGAAGTGCATGCCGCGGTTCTCGAGGCTTTCCTTGTCCATGAGCGTCGCCGGGGTGAAGACCTGGGCGGCCTCTATCTCATGCGGGAAGCTGAAGCGCTGCGGCGCGATGCCGACGACCGTGTACGACTCGCCGTCGAGGGCTATCGGCTTGCCGACGATCTGCGGATCGGAGCCGAAACGCTCGACCCACAGCTCGTGGCCGATGACCGCGAGGCGCGGCCCGCCGGGCCGGTCGTCTTCGCGAGACAGCGAGCGTCCCTGCTCCATGCGCACGCCGAGTAGCTCGAAGAAGCCGCCGGAGACGCGCGCGCCGGGCAGGCGCAGCGCGCCGGACGAGGTCTGCAGCGTGTAACCCTTCGAGTGATAGCCCGCGAGCCCTGCGAAGGAACTCGTCTGGTCGCGGTAGTCGGCGAAGTCCGGATAAGAAGAAGCCGACAGCCGGATCTCGCCCCCGGGCGGTGTGGTGCCGACGGCGACGAGGCTTGCGGCATCGGCAAACGGCAACGGGCGCAGCAGCACCGCGTCGACCGCGCTGAAAAGCGCCGAGGTCGCGCCCACGCCCACGGCGAGGGTGGCGACGACGATGGCCGTGAAGCCGGGCTTCCTGGCGGCGGAACGGGCGGCGAAGCGCAAGTCGGTGAGGATGGTGGCGGCGAGATTCATGCGGACTCCTCCAAGGGTGTGCGCCGCCTATTCGTAGCGAAGCGCCTTCACGGGATCGACCCGCGCGGCACGGCGCGCGGGCAGGTAGCCGGCCATGAGCGCGGCGAGCGCCAGCACCGCGACGGCGGCCAGGTACGTGGCGGGGTCGACGGGCGACAGGCCGAAGAGCTGCGCGCGCGCCAGCCAGCCGAGGCCGAGTGCCAGCGGCAGGCCGATGGCGAGGCCGAGGCCGCACAGCAGGCCCGCGTTCAGCAGCACCAGCTTCAGGATGTCGCGGCGGGTGGCGCCGACCGCTAGTCGCACGCCCATCTCGCGGCGCCGCTGCGACACCGCATAGCTCAAGACACCGTAGAGGCCGAGGGCCGCGAGCAGCAGCGCCAGCGTGCCGTAGGCCGAGGCGAGCGCCGCGACCAGCCGCTCGATCATCAGGTTCTGGCCGATCTGCATGCGCATGGTGCGCATGCCGTCCACCGGGATGTCGCCGGCGCGCCGCTCGGCGACGCTGCGCAACGTGCCGAGCATGGCTGCCTCGTTGCCGTCGGCGCGCACGTAGAAGTTGCTGCCGCTCAGCTGCTTCACCTGCTCCGCGTACATGTAGGCCTGCGGCCTGCTCTTCTCGCGCATGGCGGAGTGCTTGAAGTCGGAGACCACGCCGATGACGTGGTACTCGATGTCGCGGCGCTTGAAGACCCGGCCCACCGGGTTCTGCCCGCCATAGAAGCGCGCCGCGAACGCATCGTTGACGATCGCCACCTGCGGCGTGTCGGGCCGGTCGCGGCCGTCGAAGTCGCGGCCGCTACGGATCGGGACCCCGAGCGTGTCGAAGAAGCCGGCGCCGACGTTGTTGATGAGCGAGTCGCGGTTGTCGCGGTCGTCCGGCGCGTTGGCACCGGGGATCTCGATGCTGCTCGACATGTCGGAGTCGGCGAGCAGCGGCACCTCGGCGAACGACACCGCGCGCACGCCGCTGATTTCGCCGAGCGCGCGCTTCATGTCGGCGTAGAAGAGGCGCTGGCGGGCGTCGTCGTAGCCGGCGAGCGACGGATCGACCGCGAAGGTGGCGAGCTGCTGCGTGTGGAAGCCGGGATCGAGAAAAGCCAGGTTGCGCAGGCTGCGCGCGAACAGGCCGGCGGCGGCGACCAGAGCCACCGACAGTGCCACCTGGCCGACAACCAGCATGGCGCGGGCGCGCCGGCCGCGGAACTGGCCCGCGCCGCCGCCGTCGCGAATTGCGCTGAACAGGTCGGTCTTCGCCGCGTGCAGCGCCGGCATCAGGCCGGCGACGAGGGCGGCCGTGACGGTCGCGGCGAGGGTGAAGGCGAGCACCCTGCCGTCTATCGCGAAGGCCAGGTCGCGGGCCAGCGCCGCGTCGGAGCTGAGGCCCAGAAGCGCGGCACCGAGGGCGCGCGCGACCACCAGGCTGAGGAGCGCGCCGGTGCCGGCGAGCACGCACGACTCGGCCAGGAACTCGCGCAGCAGCCGGCCGCTCGACGCGCCGATCGCGAGTCGCACCGCGATCTCCTTGTTGCGCAGCGTGGCGCGCGCCAGCAGCAGGTTCGCGATGTTGAGGCAGGCGACGAGCAGCACCGCGCCGGCCGTGACCATGAGGATGGCGGTGGGCCCGCCGGCCTGTTCGCGCCAGCCGGAAGCGCCGGCGGCGCCCGGCAGCAGCGCGATCTTGCGCGCGACGAAGCGGGCGCGGAAGTCGGCCGAGTTGGTGCTGAGCGTCTTCACCTCCTCCGCCACGATCCGGCTGAAGACGAGCTGG
The DNA here is from genome assembly GCA_963720545.1 of uncultured Acidobacteriota bacterium. Taxonomy (GTDB): domain Bacteria; phylum Acidobacteriota; class Vicinamibacteria; order Fen-336; family Fen-336; genus MFD01916-c6. The sequence goes on from OY970399.1 coordinate 1,341,852, forward strand.
GTGGCGGCGGTCGCCTGCTGCAGGCTCACCCCGGGCCGCAGCCGCGCCATCGCCGTGAGGAAGTGCGCGCGGCGGTTGCTGAGCTCGGGCCACACCGGCAAGGCGACGTTCTTCATCGCCACCGAAACATAGACGTCGTTCTCGGTGCCGACCTCGAGGCCGCGGAAACCACGCGGCGCGACACCAACGATGGTCATGGGCATGGCGTTGATCTGTATCGGCGCGCCCACCACCGACTGCTGGCCGCCGAAGCGGCGCTGCCAGTAGCCGTGGCCGAGGACCACGACCGGATGCGCGCCGGGGGTGACGTCGTCGGCGGGACCCAGCAGCCTGCCCGCCGCGGGCTGCAGCCCAAGCGTGTCGAAGTAGGTGCCGGAGACGAGCTCCGCGGTGACCGTCTCGACCTTGCCCTGATAACCGGCCTGCAGCGAGGCCGGCTGATAGGCGAGCACATTCGTGAAGGCGTCCTTCACCGAGTCGCGCAGGTCGGTGAAGAGCGGATACGAGATTGTGTGCGGCGACGCCTTGTTGGCGGAGGTGTGGCCGACGTTCGGACCGCCCGGATCGATGAGCACCAGGCGGCCGGGGTCTGCAACCGGCAGTGCCCGCAGCACCAGCCGGTCGAGGATGGAGAAGATCGCGGTGTTGGCGCCGATGCCGAGCGCGAAGGTCGCGACTATGATCGCCGAGAGGCCCGGTGTCGCCAGGGCCCGCCGCGCCGCAAACCGCAGGTCCGAGACGAACGAGCCGAGCATCGCGCTACGCCCGCTCGGCGGCCGCCGCCACCTCTTCCTCGACGATGCGGCCGTCGAAGAGGTGCACGGTGCGCTCCGCATAGCGCGCGAAGCGGTTGTCGTGGGTGACCATGCAGATGGTGGCGCCGCCGCGGTGCAGTTCCTTCAGCAGCTCCATCACCGCCTCGCCGTTCTTCGAGTCGAGGTTGCCGGTGGGCTCGTCGGCGAGCAGGATCGAGGGCTCGCCCACCAGCGCGCGCGCCACGGCGACGCGCTGCTGCTGGCCGCCCGACAGCTGGCTTGGCAGGTGCTTGGCGCGGTGGCCCATGCCGACGCGCTCGAGTGCCGCCTGCGCCTTCTGCTTGCGCTCGGCGGCGCCGGTGCCGCGGTAGGTCAGCGGCAGCTCGACGTTCTCGTAGACCGAGAGGTCGCCGATGAGGTTGAAGCTCTGGAAGATGAAGCCGATCTCGCGGTTGCGCACCTTGGCGCGCTGCGCCAGGGTCAGCGACTCGACCGGCTGGTTGTTGAGGACGTAGGTGCCCGACGAGGGCGAGTCGAGCAGCCCCAGGATCGAGAGCAGCGTCGACTTGCCGCAGCCCGACGGTCCGGAGATTGCGACGAACTGGCCCTTTTCGATGCCGAGGTGGATGCCCGAGAGGGCGTGCGTCTCCACGTCGTCGGTGAGGAAGACCTTCATCAGGTTGTCGAGCTTGATCAGCGACGTTGCGCCGTTACCACCCATGCTTGGCTGCTCCTTAGTTGAGACGGATGCGATCGAAACCATCCCAGGCCGACGTGTCCGACAACAGGACCTGGTCGCCTTCCTTCAGACCTTCGAGAACTTCGACGCTTTGCACCGACGCCCGGCCGAGGCGCACCTTGACCCGGTTGGCCTCGCCACTCGCCGGGTCGAGACGGAAGAGCGTGACGGTGCCCTCGCCCTGGCCCTGCGCCGGACGGCCGACATGAAGAACGTTGTCGAGCCGCGCGAGTTCGATTGTTCCGTCGACCGTGAGGTCGGGACGCGCGCCCTTCGGCATCTCACCGGTCAGCGCCACGTCCACCGTGACGGTGCCCTGCTGGACGGCGGGGTCGACGCGCGACACCTGGCCGTTGACGATGCCGTTGCGGGTGTCGACGAAGCACTTCTGGCCGATGACCACGTCTTTCGCCTGGGTCTCGGCGATGCGGATGACCGCCTTCAGCCGGGTCGGCTGGGCGACGCGTGCCAGGTTGGTTCCCGGCGTCACCTGCTGCCCCACCTCGACCGGCACCTGCTGCAGCATGCCGTCGAGGCCGGCCTTGACCTTGAGGGCCTCCACCTGGCTGCGCCGCAGCACCGCCGTGGCACGGCGCTGTTCCACGACCGTGCGCTGCACCGCGAGCTGCGCCTCGATCGCCTCGGCCCCGATCCGCAGACGCTCCTTCTCGATGCGGTTGCGGTTCGCCAGCTCCTCGGCGGCGCTGCGCGACACTTTGAGGGTGATTTCCGGGACCAGGCCCTGCTGCGCCAATTCGGAGTCGGCGTCGGCGCGCAGCTTGGCCTGCGTGAACTCAGCTTCCACCCGGGCCGCCGTTGCGGTCTGGTCGAGCCGGCCGCTCTCGAGGCGTACCTTGAGCTCGGTGAGCTGCGCCTGCGCCGCGCGCAGCTGCTGGTCGGCGTCCTGCGCCGCGAGGTCGGCCTCGGGGTTCGTGAGCTCGAGGATCACCGAATCGGCCTTCACCATGGTGCCGGGCTCGATCAGCCGGCGCTCGACCCGGCCGTTCGTCTGCGCCGCGATCCAGCGGATGTCCACGGGCACCAGGGTGCCGAGGCCGCGTACCTGGAGCAGCAGGTCGCCGCGCTTCACCGAGTCGACGAGCACGGTGGCGCGTTCCACCGATGGCGCCGCCGGCTTGAGCCGGGAGAGTCCCAGGGTCACGAGGAGGACGGCGGCTGCCGCCAGCACTCCGTTCCTTATCCTCTTCTTCTTGCGTTTTTCGGCGAGGTCAGGCCTTTGGATGTCCATATCAGTTGTCCCGTATAGAACCAAGCCCCGTGCCAGCGACCGATTTCGCGGCGAACTCGTCCCGCATCACGGGCTTAGGACGCTCGCCGCCGGGAAAAGGGTGCATTCGACCTGTCCGGGATCGGACAGACCTGTTCAGAACCGAAATGGCGGCGGCCGTTCTCAGGCCGCGACTAAAAAACGTTGCACGCTCCGAAAAACGACTTTACGATGCACACAACCTCGAGAAGGCGACGCGCACAACCGGCAGCGACCCTCCCTCCGCAGCCGGTCCGCAGCACCAAACATGACAGTTCCCCCGCAGTGACCAGTCCGGCCCGCTACGCAACACCGTGAACCGTGAACGACGAGGAGGTTCGATGAGAGCAAGACCCATTTTGATCGGCCTGGCGATGGCGGCATTCGCCGCGACAGCCATCCCTGCCGAGGCGACGATGCTGAAGCAGATGAACCTGGCGGATCTATCGAAGAGCGCCGACCGGATCTTCCGTGGCACGGTCACGGGAATCGACACCAGCACCGTTCGGGCGGGCGGCGGCACGCTCCCCGTCGTCATCTACCGCTTCAAGGTGCGCGAAGCGCTGAAGGGCGAGTTCATCCGCAAGGGCGAGCAGTCGTACGCCGAAGTGCGGATGATCGGCACCATCAAGAACGAGAAGCAGGCCGGAAAAGTGCAGCACGTGTCGCTGTTCCGCGACGTGCCGCGCCTCAGCATGGGCGGCGAGTACCTGATGTTCGCGACCCGGGCCAGTGCCGTCGGCCTCTCGACCTCGGTCGGGCTCGGCCAGGGCCTGTTCCAGATCCATGGCGTCGCCGGCAAGGAAACGGCCGTCAACTCATTCAACAACGCTGGACTCTTCTACCGGATGCCGAGCGAGGGAATGGGCCTGGGCCCGATCCCTTATACGAAGCTCGCCGGGAAGATCCGGACTTTGGCGCGCTAGGAGACAACCAGAAATGAACTCCAGAATTCGCGCCTTTTCGCTGACGATCCTCGGGGCCTTCGCCCTTTCGGCCATGGTTACAGCACCGGCTTCGGCGGGCGGACCCATCGGCACCTGCGCCAGCGGCGTCCCCCAGAAGTGGGCAAACGGCGGCGTCGGCATTCCCTTCAACCCCGATCAGGGCAACCTCGGGCCCAGCGACCACGCGACGGCGGTCGGCCAGCTGCAGGCGGCGTTCGACGTCTGGGGCGCCGTGCCCACGGCGACCGCGACCTACGTCAACGCCGGCGAGCTGCCCGTCGACGTCACGGTCGACAACTTCAATCCCTGGCTCAACCCGACGGCGCCCGACGGGCTGTCCGCCATCGTCTTCGACGACGACGGCCAGATCTTCGACCTGCTCTTCGGCCCCGGCTCCGGCATCCTCGGCTTCGCCGGCCCCGAGTGGGTGGACACCTCGACGTGTACCGTCACCGAAGGCGTCTCGTTCCTGAACGGCCCGTCGTTCGACAACGTGCAGGCCGCGAAGGACGTCATGGTCCACGAGTTTGGTCACTACTCCGGCCTCGCGCACACCGTCGTCAACGGCCAGAACCTGGCCTTCGCCGATCCCACCGGCCCCGCCCCCGGCCCGGGCGCGGGCGACGCGCCGCTGACCGACATCGAGACGATGTATCCCTTCTACTTCGGTCCGGGCTCGGGCTTCGACAGCGTCGCGAAGGACGACGAGTCGAGCCTTTCGGCGCTCTATCCCGAACCCTCGTTCGCGGCCACCACCGGCTCCATCGCCGGTACCGTGTACGCGCCGAACGGCACCACTCCGCTCACGGGCATCAACGTGATCGCCCGCAACCCGGCCAATCCGTTCGTCGATGCGGTCTCGGCGCTCTCGGGCGACTACTCGTTCACCGCCGCGTCCGACGATCCCGCCGCCGGCAAGTACACGCTGCGCGGCCTGACACCCGGCGCCAGCTACCTCGTCTACATCGACGGCATCCTGGCCGGCGGCTTCAGCACGACGCCGCGCTCGCTGCCCGGGCCCGAGGAGTACTACAACGGTGCCGCCGAAAGCGCCAGCAGCGCCACCGACGACCCGCAGGCCTCGACCGCCGTGGCCTCGGTCGCGGGTGTGCCGACGTCCGGCATCAACATCATCTCCAACGCCTTCGCGCCCGGCCCCGTGCCGTTGGGCGACGACGCGTTCGTGGAGATCTTCCCGAAGAACAGGATCAACTTCTGCGGCATCGAGTTCGATTCGTTCTTCATCAACTCGAACGGCAGCGTCAGCTTCGGCGGCGGCGACGGCGGCTTCTTCGCCACCGACCAGGACTTCCTGATCGGTCCGCCGCGCGTGGCACCCTACTGGACCGACCTCGTCCCCAACCTGGGCGGGACCGTCTCCTGGGGCCAGACCGCGAACGCAGTCACCGTTTCCTGGGACGGCGTGCCGTCGTTCGGCGGCGCCACGGGCACCGGTTCCAACACGTTCAGCGTGAAGCTGACCTCGGCCGGCCGCACGCCGGTTTCCCGCTTCACCAACAGCTACGGCGCCGTTTCCGCGCTCGACGGCATCGCCGGCTTCAGCTGCGGCGGGCGCTACACCTCCGGTTACGAGAAGACCACCGACATCGGCGCAACCTCGACCATCAACGCCAGGACCAAGTCGGCGCTTTGGGAGAAGTTCGCCGAGGGCGGCAATGCCTTCGACCTCGCGAACACGTCGCAGACCTACAACGGGCCCGGCGAGCCGCTGCGCGACGTGCTCGAGAACGGCAACAACATCGCGCAGAACGCGTATCCGATCTACCTGCCGTTCAACACGGTCGACCTGCAGACGCAGATCAGCCCGCTCGGCAACGACGTCGACTTCTACTGGTTCAACGCCAAGGCCGGCGACATCGTGGTCGCCGAACTGCTTCCCGGCAGCCCCAACACCGATTTGTACATGGGGCTCATCGTGAAGTCCGGCGGCAACTTCCAGATCCTCGCCACCTCCGATGACGAAGGCGCCGGGCTGCTGCCGCGGATGGCCTTCCAGATCGCGCAGGACGGCAAGTACTACATCGGCGTCACCGCCTTCGGCGACACCGGCTTCACCGGCGCCGGCACCGACTTCGGCCGCTACAACCTGAGCGTTGTCGGTTACCGCGGCAACCTGGTCTCGCTCGGCGACGACGACGCGCAGCGGCAGCCCTTCGGCTTCCGCTTCCCGTTCAACGGCGAAACCTACCCCGCTGCCTGGATCAACAGCAACGGCAACTTCACGTTCACCGGCGGCGATCGCGACTTCAGCGAGAGCGTCAGTGAATTCCTCGCCGGCCTGCCGCGGGTCGCACCGCTGTGGGACGACCTGTCGCCGCAGTTCGGCCTCGTCATCGCCGAACCCGCGACCGACAAGATGATCATCCACTTCGCGAGCGTGCCCGGGTTCTTCGACGACCGCCCGAACTCGTTCTCGACGGAGTTCAACAAGAACGGGCGCATCCGCGTCGGCTGGCAGGGTTCGTCCCGGCTCGGCGGCCTCGTCGGCGTCACCGCCGGCAACGGCGCTGCCGATCCCGGTCCGAGCGACCTCAGCACCATGGGCAGCTGGCCGGTGAACGGAACCACCTACCAGCTGTTCACGGGCGGCGTCATTCCGTTCTTCGTAGGCGCCGACTACTCCGACTTCGACCTCTACTTCCGGACCCTGCTCTTCCGGCCGTAGCCGCTTCGTAGTCGTCACGCAACGTCGGTGAACGCCGTGGCCTGCGGGCCACGGCGTTTTTTTCATTGCAGCGGAACTGGCAGAATGGGCCGCGCTTGACGAGGACCAGGAACACGCTCGCGCCGTGCGCCGTCTGCGGCACGCTCACCCCGATCACCGAGCTGCGCGAAGCCGGCTGGGTCGCCCCGCAAACCGAAGAGCGGCTGCGCGAGCTGCGGCCGGGATGGTCGCGGGCGATGGGCGCCTGCGCAGCGTGCGTACAGAAGGCGCTGCTCTTCACCTTGTTCGGCCGCGGCGATGGCGCGGCCCTGCGCAGCGTGCAGAAGGCGTGGCCGATCGACGCCGAGATCACCTACGGACCGCTGCCGACGCCGCTGCGGATGCGCGCCGATCCGCGCTTCACCGGCCGTGCCGTGACCATGGCGATGATCGACGCCGGCTTCTACCCGCACGCCGAGCTGGTGCGGCCGCGCAACCGCATCAGGGCCTGGGTCGATGCCGGCAGTGCCGAGGTGGCGGCCCACTATTTTTCCGCGAGCCGGCTGCCGCGTTGGCCAGGGTGGAACGAACGCGCGCCCCACCAGTGGCACGGCATGATGACCACGTGTTCGGCGGCCGGGAGCGGCCTGTTGTCGCACGGCTTCTACCGCGGCATCGCTTCGGACGCCGAGCTGGTGCTGATCCAGGCGCGCAGCAGCGACGGGCGCATCGACAACGTCAACATCACGCGCGCCCTCGACTTCGTGCTCGAACACCACCGCGCGCTCGACATCGACGTCGTCAACCTGTCGGTGGCCGGCGATCCGCTGCTTCCGGGAGAGCGCGAGACGGTCGACGAGGCGGTCGACGCGCTGGTGGCGGCCGGGGTCGTGGTGGTGGCAGCCGCCGGCAACAACGGCGAGCGCCGCCTGGTGCAGCCGGCAACGGCGCCGCTGGCGCTGACGATCGGCGGCCTCGACGACCACAACACCTTCGACCCGCACGACACCGAGGTCTGGCACAGCAACTACGGCGAAACCGGCGCAGGGGCCACCAAGCCGGAGCTGGTCGCGCCCAGCATCTGGGTGGTGGCGCCAATCCTGCCTGGCACCGGGATCGCCCGCGAAGCGCGTCGCCTGTTCTCCCGGCGCGCGCACGGCCGCGACAAGGCCGAGCCGCGCATCGCCGAGCTGAAGCTGGTGACGCCGCACTACCAACACGTCGAGGGCACGAGCTTCGCCGCGCCGATCGTGGCGAGCGTCATCGCCTGCATGCTGGAGGCCAACCCCAAGCTCACGCCGGGCCGCATCCGCGAGCTGCTCGGCAAGGCCGCCCACCTGGTGCCTGGCGCACCGGCCGAGCGCCAGGGCAGAGGCGCCCTCGATGCCGGGCGCGCGCTGCTGCTGGCACTCGCCGAGCACCACGGCCCCGCTGCTTCCTATGTCACCTCCCCGACCCAGTCGAACGGCGTCCTGTTGTTCCACCTGCACGACCATCAGGCGAGCGCGGTGCGCCTCGTCGGCAGCTGGAACGACTGGCGGCTGCCGGGCGAGGAAGCGCGGCAGGTCGAGCCCGGCCTGTGGGAGACGCGGCTCGCCGGCCTGCCGAAGGGCCGCTACGAATACCGCTTCGTGGTGGACGGCTGGCGCGTGATCCTCGATCCCGCGAATCCGATCCGCCGCGCCGATGGCCTGGGCGGCATGAACAGCGTGTTCGAGCGCGCCTGACGGCGTTACCGATCAGGCGACGGTCAGCGTGGCCGCGAGCGCGTGGCAATGGCTCGAGGTCGCGACGCGGTAGCGCCTTGCGCCCGTGCCGGACGCAACGCGACGCGCCGTCTCCTTGATGAGGTCTACCGGGATCGTGCCCACGCCCCAGATGAGGTGCAGGCACGGAAACACGATCGCTCCGTCGAACCCCGCGGGGACCGACTCGAGGTCCGCGGCCAGGCTCCAGTCTTTCGCGGCGCCGGTGTGCGGGCAGAGCGCGGGCTCGATGCAGGTCAGGGGACAGGTCCAGGTCGCGTAGGACAGCGCCGTGTTGCCCGAGGACGTCTGGTGCTCGAAGGGCGTGCCCACCGACGGCACCGGCCCGGCGCTTGCGACTTCGCGGCCCGCCTGCCGCAACCGGCGCGACAGCCACTCGACGAGCAGGTGCGGCGCCCAGTGGTACGGGACGAGTTGCGAGCCCGCGGGCAGCGCCTCGAGGTTGCGATCGAGCCAGTCGTTCCATTCCACAGCCGAGATCGTCACGCGTTCGTCGGCGAGCGCCTTCGCCGCGCACGCTGGGTTGCGGTCGACCACCACGATCCGCTCGGTCGCTAGCCGCCCGGCGCGCACGGCGCGCAGCAGCTGGCGGACGTAGTACGCGCCGTCCACTCCCCCGCCGATGACCGCGAACGTCGGCACCTCGAGCACTGCCTCAACGCTACCAGTCGCCGCCGCTACAATGGCTGCAGGAAGATGAAGCCGAGGAGGGCTCGATGGCACGACGAGGTTTCGGGACGGCGCTCTGCGGGGGCGCGCTGGCGCTGCTGATGGCCGCGGGTCTGGCCGGGTGCAAGAGCATGAAGGGCGGCGCGCAGGACGCGGCCGGCAAGCCGACCGCCGCGGAGGCGGCGGCGTTCGTGCAAGGAGCCGAAGAGCAGCTCAAGGTGCTGGCCGTCAAGGCACAGCGCGCGCAGTGGGTGCAGTCGAACTTCATCACCGACGACACCGAGAAGATTGCGGCGGACGCCAACAAGGACGCAATCGCCGCGAGCATGGACCTCGCCAAGCGCGCCACCCGTTTCGACGCGGTGGCGGTGCCCGACGACGTGCGCCGCAAGTTCACGCTGCTTAAGGTGGGGCTGACGCTGCCGGCGCCGTCCGACCCGAAGCTGCAGACCGAGCTCACCGAGATCGCTTCGTCGCTCGAAGGCACCTACGGCAAGGGCAAGTATTGCCCGGGCGGCAAGAGCGACTGCCTCGACATCAACGCGCTCGGCAAGATCATGGCGGAGAGCCGCAGCTACGACGAGCAGCTCGATGCCTGGAAGGGCTGGCACCAGATCTCGGTGCCGATGCGCCCGAAGTACGCGCGCTTCGTCGAACTCGGCAACCGGGGCGCGAAGGAGCTGGGCTTCAACGACATGGGCGCCTTGTGGCGCTCCGGCTACGACCTGCCGCCCGACCAGTTCGCGGCCGAGCTCGACCGCCTCTGGCTGCAGGTGAAGCCGCTCTACGACAAGCTGCACGCGCACGTGCGCGCGCGCCTCGGCGCCCGCTACGGCACCGACCGCGTGCCGGCCGACGGCCTGATTCCCGCGCACCTGCTCGGCAACATGTGGGCGCAGCAGTGGGGCAACATCTACGACATCGTCGGCCCGCAGGGCGTCGGCGGCGGCGTCGACCTGACAGCGCGCATCAAGGCGCGCTCGCTGGACGCGAAGGAGATGGTGCGCTACGGCGAGCGCTTCTTCACCTCGCTCGGCTTCGAGCCGCTGCCCGACACCTTCTGGCAGCGCTCGCTGTTCGTCAAGCCGCAGGACCGCGACGTGGTCTGCCACGCGAGCGCCTGGGACGTCGACTCCGACCTCGACCTGCGCATCAAGATGTGCATCGAGCAGACCGGCGAGGACTTCGTCACCATCCATCACGAGCTCGGCCACAACTTCTACCAGCGCGCCTACCGCGGGCAGCCGTTCCTGTTCCAGAACAGCGCCAACGACGGCTTCCACGAGGCGATCGGCGACACCGTCGCGCTCTCGGTCACCCCCGAGTACCTGGTGAAGGTGGGCCTCCTCGACCGCGCGCCCGGCACCGAGGGCGACCTCGGCGTGCTGATGCGCCTCGCGCTCGACAAGATCGCCTTCCTGCCGTTCGGCCTGCTGGTAGACAAGTGGCGCTACCAGGTGTTCTCCGGCGAGGTGCCCGAGGCGAAGTACAACGAGGCGTGGTGGGCGCTGCGCAACAAGTACCAGGGCGTGTCGGCGCCGGTGGCGCGCAGCGAGGCCGACTTCGATGCCGGCGCCAAGTACCACGTGCCCGGCAACACGCCCTACATGCGCTACTTCCTCGCCGACATCCTGCAGTTCCAGTTCCATCGCGCGCTGTGCCGCGAGGCGGGGTTCACGGGACCGCTCTACCAGTGCTCGATCTACGACAACAAGAAGGCCGGCGCGAAGCTCGCGCAGATGCTGGCGATGGGCCAGAGCAAGTCCTGGCAGGAGGCGCTCTTTGCCATGACCGGCGAGCGGCAGATGGATGCGACCGCCATCCTCGACTACTTCAAGCCGCTCGAGCAGTGGCTCGACGAGCAGAACAAGGGCCGCAAGGTCGGATTCTGATGCGCGCGCGTGCGGCGGCCGCACTCACGGTCGCCGCACCGCTGCTTCTGATCGGGTGCGCCGGCGCGCCGGTGTAACTCCGTCCGTCGAGCTTTTCGGTGCGCCGCGAGCCGTGCACGTTGGCCATCTTTTTTGGACGTCTAGCAGTCAAAGTGCTGCTAGACAGCGTGAATGAGACACTCTTGCTGCTGACGCGAGCCCCTGCAGCGGTGGAACTGAGCCTTCGCGCCGTCTAGCAGTTAAAGTGCTGCTAGACGACCATGGCGAAGTCCTACGAGGCCCTGAAGGAAGCCCTGCAGCAGCTTGGATACGTCCGTCCAGGCAGCGTGGTTGAGCGCTACATGTCGTGCGGCAAGCTGTCGTGCATATGCCTGGCGGATCCCGAGGACTATCACGGGCCCTACTACCAGTGGACGATGGCGGACTGGTGGCAAGACCAGGACCGTGCGGCTCGATGCGGAGCAGGCGCGGCTCTGCGAGGAGTGGGCCGCCAACCACAAGAAACTCAAGGCCATCGTCCGCGAGATGGAGGCGCTGTCGCTCGCCGAGACCGATCGACTCCTCAAGGCCGTCCCGCGGCGGAAGGCCGCCCGTCGGCGGAAGGGCGCCGCGCGGCGGTCATGAGCGCCCAGTAGACGAGGCCGGCGGCGAAGAAGCCGACGAACCAGGCGTACGCGTAGAGCGGTTGCAGCGCCGGCACCACCAGCCCGCCCCAGGCGAGCGCACAGCCGATCGCGGTCGCGGCAATGGCGATCCAGTTCCAGCCGCTGCTGTAGCGATACTCCCCTTCCGGCAGGTACAGGTCCTCGAGTGCCAGCTCGCGGCGCCGCACCAGCCAGTAGTCGGCGATCAGCACGCCGGCGATCGAACCCAGGCCGCCGGAGTAGCCGAGCAGCCAGTTGAAGATGTAACCCGACGGGTCGGCCAGGAGCTTCCACGGCTGCATCAGGATGCCGACGACGCCGGTGATCAGGCCGCCGGTCTTGAAGCGGATGGCGCGCGGAAAGGCGTTCGCGAAGTCGTTGGCGGGCGAAACAACGTTGGCGGCGATATTGACCGCCAGGGTCGCGACCACCGCGGTGAACATCGACACGGCGACCACGACCGGCGAGCTGAAGTTCGAGACCAGCTCGATCGGATCCCAAATCGCATGGCCGTAGATGATGACGGTCGCGCTCGTGATCAGCACGCCCATGGCCGCGAACACCGACATGGTGGTGGGCAGCGCCGCCACCTGGCCCAGCGCCTGTTCGCGCTGGCTGCGCCCGAAGCGGGTGAAGTCCGGCATGTTGAGCGACAGCGTCGCCCAGTAACCGATCATCGCGGTGAGCGACGGGATGAAGACCGGGAAGAACTCGCGGAACGTCGGGAACTTCCCCGGCTGCGCGAGCAGCGGGCCGAGGCCGTCGGCCTTGCGCACCGCCCACACCAGCAGCACCGCGGTCATCACCAGCACGAACGGCGCGGCCCAGTTCTCGACCCGCCGCAGCAGGTCCATGCCGCTGTAGATGATCGCGATGTTCATGCCCCAGAAGAGCAGGAAGCACAGCCAGGCGGTGGTGCTGTGCCCGGCCCAGCCGGGGCCGAGCAGGCCGCGCCAACCGGGGATCAGGGTCGCGAACAGGGTGTGCAGCGCCTCGCCGCCGATCCACGCCTGGATGCCGAACCAGCCGCACGCCACCAGCGCCCGCATCAGCGCCGGCACGTTCGAGCCGATGGTGCCGTAAGCGGCGCGGGCGAAGACCGGGAACGGGATGCCGTATTTGGTGCCGGGGTGCGAGTTGAGCAGGATCGGCGCCAGCACGATTGTGTTGCCCAGCAGGATGGTGAAGAGCGCCTGCGCCCAGCTCATGCCGGCGGCCATCAGCCCCGAGGCCAGCATGTAGGTCGGTATGCAGTGCGCCATGCTGACCCAGAGCGCCGCGTAGTTGTACGTGCTCCAGTTGCGGTCGCGCATCGGCACGGGCGCGAGGTCGAGGTTCGCGAGCGAGCTGGCTTCGATGCGGCCGGTGTCGCGCAGCTCGACGCGGCCGTCGGCGTGCCGGATTTCGTTGGCCGATGCCATCAGGCGCGGATGTTAGCAGCGGCAAAAAGAAAGGGGCCCGGAGGCCCCCTTTGGTCTTGCTTACCAAAGGCCGCTATCGCGGCCGTCGGGTTAGAAGCTGAGGCGCGCGCCCAGGAAGAAGCGGCGCGGCTCGCGGAACACCAGGCCCGAGCCGAACGAGGTGCCGCCGGCGCCGGCCACGAGATCCTGGTTGCGGATCGCGTTCTGGTTGTCGAGCACGTTGAAGATGTCCACGAACAGCTCGGCCTTCGCCTGGCCGACGTTGCGGACATACTCGACGCGGAAGTCGGCGGTGAACGCCGACGGGTTGGTGAGCGCGCCCACCGCGTTCGGCTGGACCCAGCGCTCGAGAATGCCGGCGTATTCGAAGGCATCAGCGGTCGCCACGCGGATCGGCAGGTTGCGGCCCGACGACGACGCGGTGCGGCTCGCGAGCGTGCCCGAGTTCCAGCGCAGCGTGGCGCCGAACTGCAGCCCCATCGGCAGTTGATAGGACCCCGACGCGTTCAGCAGGTGGTGGATGGTGCCGGGCTGAGGCCCGTAGACGTTGGGAGCGCGCGGGTCGAGCCAGATCACGTCGCCCTGGAAGTCGGCGTTCGAATCCGAGTTCGAGTTGCCCTTGAAGTCGTTCCACGAGTACCACAGGAGCGCCTGCCAGCGGTCGGCGAAGCGGCGGTTGAACACCAGGTCGATGCCCTGGTAGTCGCGGGCGCTGCCGGCCAGCGTGCCGATGAAGAAGTTGGCGACGCCCGGCAGGCCGCTCGCGGGGAAGCCGAAGCTCTCGTAGGGCAGGAACAGCGAGTTGGGATCGTCGACCGGCCCCGGATAGAGAGCAGGCACGCTGTAGAGGCCCGGATCGTAGTCCTCGAGGATGTTGCGGGTCCAGCGCTTGGAGTACGCGGCGCTGAAGCGCATGTTGCGGCCGAGGTCGATCGCGTAGTCGAACTTCAGGTCGTCGGTGTAGGGCGTCTTGGTGGCCGGAGCGAAGATCGCGTCGAGGCTGGCGCCGCCGCGGGTGCGGTAGTTGACCCACTGGCCCAGGATGAAGACCTGCTGCTCCTGGGTGCGGCCGCTGTGCGAGCCGGCGAAGTTCGTCATGTTGTTGCGGATCGGATCGAAGTAGCGCCCGAAGTACGCAGAGATGCGCTGCTTGCCGTCGCCCTTCAGGTCGTACGCAGCGCTGATGCGCGGCGCGATCGTCCAGTCGAACGCGTAGATCGACTCGCCGAGGGTGTCGAAGTGCTTCCACTGCTCGGCGCGCGCGCCGGCGTTCACCGTGAGGTTGCCGAAGGTGGCGGTGTCCTGCACGAAGAACGTCAGGCCCTTCGACTTGGTGACCTGCGGGCCGTCCGCGACCTGCGCGATGCGGTAGTAGTTCACCTTGCCGTCGGGGTTGCCGGCGGTGCTGTTGAATACCAGCGCCTGGCCCAGCTCGAGCGCGCTGATGGTGCCGTCATGGTTGAGGTCGAAGGCACCGTAGAACGCGGCGCGGTTCGGCAGGCCGTTGATGGTGGTGATCAGCCCGTTGAAGTCTGACGGGTTGGTGACGTCGAACTGCAGCGAGGTGATGTCGTTGGCGTCGGCAATCTGCTGCGCGGTGAAGCCGCTCAGCGAACCGGGGTTGAGCGAGGTGTAGTTCGCCTTGGTGTCGCCGATCGTCAGCGAGTTGCGGAAGTTCTCGTTGGTCGCGTACTCGGCGCCCACCTTGATGGTGTGCGCGGCCATGTTCCACTGCAGGTTGGCGTGGGCGATGCGGGTGTCGCGCTGGTCGACGAGGATGTTGCCCCAGCCGCCGAGATCCTGGTCGGCCTGGGTGCGCACGTCGCTGGTGCGGAACACCACGGTGTTGTGGCCTGCGTCGATCACCGATTCGTCGGTCACCTCGCCGTTGTGCTTGGCGTAACCCACTTCGAACGCGGCGCCGCCGAAGACGCGCGTGTAGAGGCCGTTGTAGCGGTTGCCGCCCTGGGTGCGGGCGCGGTCGTTGGAGTTGGGAATGGTCGCTTCACGCCGGCCGGAAACGTTCGTTGGGTCGTTCATGAAGGTGAACGAGAGCGTGTCGTTGTTGGACGGCGACCAGGTGCCCTTGCCGTACCACTGCTTGTCCTTGCGCTTGACGTCGCGCAGGAACACCTGCGTGTCCTGCGAGACGATCTGCTCGTCGCGGTTGACGCGGCGGTAGCTGCCGAACGCCCACAGCTTGTCCTTCACCACCGGGCCGCCGAGGGTGGCGGCGTAGTCGTAGGTGCTGAAGGTCGAGTTCGCGAGGTGCTCGTTGTCGCCCACCAGGCCGTCGTTCTGGCGGAAGTAGTTGACCGAGCCGCGCCAGGTGTTGCTGCCCGACTTGGTGACCACGTTCGAGAGGATGCCGGGGGTGCCGACGAACTCGGCGGGGATGCCGCCGGTGATCGCCTTCAGCTCCTGGATGACCTCGGTGTTCATGTTGGCGCCGAAGGTGCCGGTGACCGGGTCGGTGACGTTGATGCCGTCGAGGTAGTAGGCGTTGTCCGACGACTGGCCGATGTCGCCGCGGATGTCGGAGTAGTTGATGCCGGACTTCGACGCCGGGTTGCCGGGCGCCGTCGGATCGGAAGGCGAAACGCCGGGCACGAGCTCGAGGTAGCCTTGGTAGGTGCGGCTCGTGGGCAGCGACTCGGTCAGCTCGAGCGTGATGTCCTGGCCGGCGATGGCGCTCTTGGTGTCGACGAGCGGCGAGTCGGCGGTGACGGTGACTTCTTCCGTGGCGGAGGCGACCCCGAGGCCGACGCGCATGGCCGTCGTCTGGCCGGAGCTGACCAGGATGCGCTCGTTCTTGGCGGTGTTGAAGCCGGCAAGCTGGGTGGTTACGACGTACTCCGGCGAGGGCGAGAGGTTCAGGAACGTCACCTCGCCCTGGGAGTTCGTCACGCCGGACTTCTTCGAGGTCGTGTTCCCGGCTTCGATCGTCACGCTCGCGCCCGGAAGCCTGCTGCCGTCGGTCGCTTCCACGACCACGGTGACGGTTCCGGTCGTCGATACCTGGGCCGAGGTCAGGCTCGCAACGAGGCTGAGCACTGCGGCCAGGGCCAAACTGAGACGCCTGTTCATTCTTCCTCCCAAATGAGGTGGTTTAGGGAGAAGGAAGTAGCAAACCGGATGCCTATATTTTGATTATGTTCATTTCGTTGCAACCAATTCAGATGCAACTACTTAATGGTTCGTCCCGGCCTCCGCGTTTACATTATTATTCAAATCGTTGAACCACAGCGCGTTCAATTATTTGTCTTATGGGCGCTCAAGAAGCCGTTGCGAGGCGAGGCGGAGGCGGCGCCAAAGGCTCCCGGCGCTCCCCCACCTGCTGGCGCCACATGGCGTAATAAAGACCCTTGTGGTCCAGCAGCTCGTCATGAGTCCCGGCTTCGACGATGGCGCCCTTCTCGAGCACGTGGATGCGGTCGGCGTGCATGACGGTCGAGAGGCGGTGGGCGATGAGGATCGTCATTATGTCGCCAGCGGTGGCGACGTCGCGGATGGTGCGCGCGATCTCGTCCTCGG
Organism: uncultured Acidobacteriota bacterium; assembly: GCA_963720545.1. Classification (GTDB taxonomy): domain Bacteria; phylum Acidobacteriota; class Vicinamibacteria; order Fen-336; family Fen-336; genus MFD01916-c6. The sequence goes on from OY970399.1 coordinate 1,358,151, forward strand.
TGATCGAGTCGAGCGACGAGGTCGCCTCGTCGAACACCAGCAGGCGCGGCCGGCGCAGCAGCGCGCGCGCGATCGACAGCCGCTGCTTCTCGCCGCCCGACACCTTGACGCCGCCCTCGCCGATGAGCGTGTCGAGCCCCTTGTCGGCGCGCTGCAGCAGGCTGTCGCAGGCCGCCTTGTGCAGCACCTCGAGGCATTCCGCATCGCTCGCTTCGGGACGCACGAACAGCAGGTTCTCGCGGATGGTGCCGGCGAACAGCTGCGTGTCCTGGGTGACGAAGCCGATCTGCTCGCGCAGGTCGTCGCGGTCGATGACGTCGTGGGCGTGGCCGTCGTAGAGGATGCGCCCCGACTGCGGGCGATACAGCCCCACCAGCAGCTTGACGAGCGTCGTCTTGCCCGAGCCCGACGGGCCGACGAACGCCACGGTGTCGCCGCGTTCCACCTTGAAGGAGATGTCGCGCAATGCCGGCGCCGATGCCGTCTGGTGGGTGAAGCCGACCTTCTCGAAGGCGAGCGTGCGCAGCGGGCCGAGCGCCACCGGACGCTCGGGCCGGGGCTCGAGCGGCGTCTTGAGGATGTCGGCGAAAACCCCGAGTGACACTTCGGCTTCGCGGTACACGTTGATGATGTTGCCGAGTTCCTGCAGCGGCCCGAAGATGAAGAACGAGTAGATCCACAGCGAGAAGAACTGGCCGACCGTGATCTCGCGCGCGAAGATCAGGTAAAGCATCAGGAACAGGAGCGTGGTGCGCAGCGCGTTCACGGCGGTGCCCTGGATGAAGCTGAGGCTGCGCAGGTACTTCACCTTGCGCAGCTCGAGGCCGAGGATCCTGACGGTGGTGCGGTTGAGGCGCTCGACTTCCTGGTCGGCAAGGCCGAGGCTCTTCACGAGCTCGATGTTGCGCAGCGACTCGGTGGTGGAGCCGGCGAGCGCCGTGGTTTCCGCCACGATCACCTTCTGCACGGTCTTGATCTTGCGCGACAGCACCGAGCTGATGACGCCGAGGATCGGCACCGTCAGCAGGAACGCCGGTGCGATCACCCAGTGCACGGTGAACGCGTAGATGATGACGAAGGTGACGCCGACCAGCGTCGTGAACAGCACGTTGACGGCGGCGGTGATGAGCTTCTCGACGTCGGCGCGCACCTTCTGCAACCGGCCGAGCGTCTCGCCGCTGCGCTGGTCCTCGAAGACTGCATACGGCATGCCGAGCGAGTGGCGGATGCCGTCCGAATAGATCTGCGCGCCCAGCCGCTGCACGATGACGTTGATGTAATAGTCCTGGAAGTTCTTCGCCACGCGCGAGACGAACGCGACGCCCACGGAGGCCAGCAGCAGCATGCCGACGCCGCGGAAGAACTGCGCCGTCGTGTACTGGTCGAAGCGCGTGGCGTAGCGGTCGATGACGTGGCGGAAGATCAGCGGGTCGAGGAGTGAAAACACCTGGTTGATGGCGGCGAGCGCCAGCGCCAGCAGCACCAGGCCGGAGTAGCGCCGCAGGTAAGCGAGCAGCAGCTTCAAGCTTGTTCAGTCACTCCGTTACTTCTTTGGGCAGGGTCACGCCCCCGCCCTCGCTGTCGTCGAAGAAGAACGCTTCCATCTGCTTCATCAGGAAGCGCCGGTGCTCCGGGTTCGCCATGGTCAGCCCGTGATGGTTCATGAGGATCGTTGCCTGCTGCGGCCACAGGGCATACGCCTGCTGCGAGACGTGCTCGAAGATGCGCTCGCCGAGGGCGCCGGCAAAGGGCGGCGCCGCGAGACCCGGCAGTTCGGCGTGCAGCTTGACGCAGTTGACGAGTCGCTCGGCCATGGGTTCGTCCATGGTACCGCGATCTACTTGTGACTGACGTAGCCGAGCGCCCGCAGCCGCTCCGCGATCGCTTCATCGGCTTTCATGTGCCGCGGCGCATTCATGCGCGCCGCCACTTCCACGTCCGGTGCGATCAGGTCTTCCATCGCCGCCGCCAGCTGCTTCGCCGCAGCCCGGTCGGGCAGCGGCTGCTGCTGGCGCGGGTCGAGCGCCGAATCGTAGAGCGACTTCCACAGCCGCTTGCGGTGCACCACCACCAGACGCGACCCCTGCCGGAAGCCGCCTTCCGTCTTCGATTCGGTATAGAGCACGGGCTCGGACTTGCCCCAGGCGGCAAGCGGCCGCCCGCGCGCCTCCTTCGGCACCGCGGCTCCCGCCCAGTCGAGCACCAGGCGGTTGGCATCCACGTGGCTCACCGGTTCGTCGTGGATGCCCGGTGCGACGCCGGGCCCCTTCACGACGAAGGCGACCCTCGCAAGCTCGTCGAAGACTGTGGTGCCATGGCCCAGTTTGCCGTGCTCGCGGAACTCCTCGCCGTGATCGGACACGAGCACCACGCTGCGCCTGCGAGCGCCGCCCGATTCCCACGCCGGGATCACCTCCGCGAGGATCTGGTCCATCGAGCGAATCGCGCCGTCGTACTGCGAGATGCTCCAGGTGAGGTCGCGCTGCGTCACGCCCACGGCCCAGTTGGCGTAGACCAGCTGGCCGCGCGGCACGGGGAACGCGGTGTTCCACGGCGCCGGCGGCAAGTAGGGGCTGTGCACGTCCATGAGGTGCAGGTAGACGAACAGCGGGCGGCGCTCGGCCGGCTGCCGTGCCGCAAGCTTCGCGAACAGGGCGTCGCGCAGAGTGCGGCCGTCATCGCTCTGCGTCAGAAGGTAGTGCTCGAAGCCCTGGGTGAATCCGTAGACCTCGGAGATGTGCGGGTTGGCGCTGAAGCCCCAGGTCTCGTAGCCGGCGGCGTGCAGCGACTCGCCCCAGGTGGTGAAGCCTTCGGCGAGCGCGTCGGTCGCGCCCTGGTCGGGGGTGAGGTTCACCTCGCGCACGCGGTGCGCGGTCGGCAGCACGCCGGTGAACAGCGACGCCATCGAGATGCGCGTGTGCGTGCCCTGGGTATAGGCGTTTCGGTACAAGCCAGCGCCGCGCGACCAGCGATCGATGAAGGGGCTCGTGTCGCGCGCGTAGCCCCAGCGCCCCAGGTGGTCGGGGCGCAGCGAGTCCACCACCACCACGAGAATATCGGGAGCGTCCTTGCCAGCGCGCTGTCCCTTGCCGGTGCAGGCGGCGAGTGCGGCCGCCGCGAGCACCAAGCTGGCCGCGGCCGCCTTCACGCGAGCGGCTCGAAGAAGCCCGCGTCGCGGTTCTTGCGCACGTTGTCCCAGGGAAAGCAGCGGCCGTTCATCGCGACGTAGACGCCGTGCGGCAGCACCTGTGCGAACGACAGCGCGCTGCCGAGGTTGAAGAGCCCGTCGGAGCTGCCGAAGGCGAACGGGATCATCGCGCCGGTGAGCACCACGGTCTTGCCCTGCAGCGCCTCGCCCAGCACGCGGGCGGTCTCGGCAATCGTGTCGGTGCCGTGGGTGATGACGATCTGCTCCTCGGGCGACTGCCGGCACTGGTCGAGGATCATCTGACGGTCGGCGGCGGTCATCTCGAGGCTGTCCACCATCATCACCGTGCGCACCTGGATGTCGAGGCGGCAGCGCCCGAGGCGCAGCATCTCGGCGATGTGGCTGTCGCGGAAGAACAGCTGGCCGGTGCGTTCGTCGTACACCTTGTCGAAGGTGCCGCCGGTGACGAGCAGGCGAATCGCCATGGTTTTCGAAACGGTAGCATGGCGTAGCGATGCCGCCGAACGAGCCGCGCGCCGAAATCGTCAAGCGCCTGGCGCTTCGGGCGGGCTTCGACCTCGTGGGCATCGCCTCGGCCGCGCCGCCTCGGCACCTCGACGCGTTCCTGCCGTGGCTCGAGCAGGGCCGCGGCGCCGACCTCCACTACCTGCACGACCAGCGCGCGCAGCGCGCCGACCTGCGCACGGCTTTTCCGTGGGCGCGCAGCATCGTGTGCGTCGGCCTGCAATACGACACGCCGCATCCCTACTCCACCTTCACCGCACCGCCGGAGGGCACCGGCTGGATCGCGCGCTACGCCTGGGGCGACGACTACCACGACGTGGTGAAGGCGCTGCTCGAGGCGTTTCGCAGAAGCTGTCACGAGGAACTCGGCGGGTTCGAGTCGCGCGTCTATGTGGACACCGGCCCGATCGTCGAGCGCGCCTACGCCGCGGCCGCGGGGCTCGGCGCGTGGGGCCGCAACACGTGTCTCCTTCACCCCGAGCACGGCTCGTGGTTTTTCCTCGGCGAGATGGTCACCGACCTCGATCTCGTAGCCGACGCCCCGCGCGCCGACATGTGCGGCAGCTGCACCGCGTGCCTCGACGCCTGCCCCACCGGCGCGCTGCCCGAGCCGTACGTCCTCGACACCTCGCGCTGCATCAGCTACCTGACGATCGAGCGCCGTGGCGAGATTCCCGAGGCGTTGCGCGCGGACATGGGCGCGCAGGTGTTCGGCTGCGATATCTGCCAGGACGTGTGCCCCTGGAACCGCCGCCGCCGCAAGCGCGGCGGCGACGCGTTCGAACCGCGCCCGGGAGCGGTCGCGCCCGACCTCGCCGCACTCGCGGCGCTCGACGAGGCTGGCTTTCGCGAACGCTTCCGCCGCAGCCCGGTCAAGCGCGCCAGGCGCCGCGGCCTGCTGCGCAACGTGGCAATCGCCCTCGGCAACTCCGGGAACGCCGCACACCGGCCGGTTCTTGAAAGGCTCTGCAAGGACGAGGACGCGGTCGTCAGCGAGCACGCGAAATGGGCCCTGTCACGCCTCGCCGGCGCGCTCGCGGAGCGTCGACGCGATTGAAGTCCAGACCTTGGGCCGCGCCGTGCTGCGCCGGCTGTTGCAATACGTGCGCGCGTGTCAGTATCGTTTCCCCGAATGGGCAATGACTCCTTGACGGCGGCACGCCGCGGGTTCGGTCGCACCGAGCGTCGCGATACATGGTGGGTGGCGCCGCTCGCGGTCTTCCTGGTGCTTGCGGCGTTCATCGTGTACGCAACGTGGGCGGCGTTCCAGGGTGCGCACTACGCGTACGGCCCCTACCTCTCGCCCTTCTACTCGCCCGAGCTCTTCGGCGACTCGCCTCACGCCTGGTTCGGGCCGAAGCCTTCAGCGTGGCCCACGTGGTTGCCGTTCTCGCCGGCCCTTCTGATACTTCCGTTTCCCGGCCTCTTTCGCGTCACCTGCTACTACTATCGCGGCGCGTACTACAAGGCCTTCTGGGCCGACCCGCCGTCCTGCGCTGTGGGCGAGCCACGCAACAGCTACTGGGGCGAGCGGTCGTTTCCGTTGATCCTCCAGAACGTCCATCGCTATTTTCTTTACATAGCGCTGATCTTCATCCTGATCCTCCTGCACGACGTATGGAAGGCGCTGTGGTTCACGGATCCGTCGACGGGCGCGACCCGTTTCGGCGTCGGCGTCGGCACAATCGTCCTGGCAACCAACGCGGCGCTGCTGGGCGGGTACACATTCGGCTGTCATTCATTGCGCCATCTGCTGGGCGGGCGGCTCAACGAAATTTCAACGCGCCCGGCGCGCGCGGTTTCGTACCGCTGCGTGAGCTGCCTCAACCGCGGCCACATGGTCTGGGCGTGGTGCAGCCTGTTCTCCGTCGCCTTCGCGGACATCTATGTCCGGCTGTGCTCCATGGGCGTGTGGACAGACTGGAAGATTCTCTAACGTGGCGGGCCATCAGCGCTTCGATTATGACGTCCTCGTCATCGGCGCCGGTGGCGCGGGGCTGCGCGCGGCCATCGAGGCCGCCGACGCAGGCGTTTCGGTCGGGCTGGTCTGCAAGTCCCTGCTAGGCAAGGCCCACACGGTGATGGCCGAGGGAGGCATCGCTGCGGCACTCGCCAACGTCGACGAGCGCGACAACTGGAAGGTCCATTTCGCCGACACCATGCGCGGCGGCCAGTACGTCAACGATTGGCGCATGGCCGAATTACACGCTCGCGAGGCGCCGGACCGGGTCCGCGAGCTCGAGGCATGGGGCGCAGTATTCGACCGCACCCCGGATGGCCGCATCCTGCAGCGCAACTTCGGCGGGCACAAGTATCCGCGCCTTGCCCACGTCGGCGATCGCACCGGGCTCGAGCTGATCCGCACGTTGCAGGATCGCGTCGTCCACAAGGGCGTGGACGTGCACATGGAATGCACCATAACGTCGCTGCTGGGTGACGGCGACCGCATCGCCGGCGCGTTCGGATACGAGCGCGAGCGGGGACGCTTCCTGTTGTTCGGCGCTCGCGCCTTGATCCTGGCCACGGGCGGCATCGGGCGGGCCTACAAGATCACGAGCAACAGTTGGGAAGGCACTGGCGACGGCCACGCGCTGGCCTATCGCGCCGGGGCGGAGCTGATCGACATGGAATTCGTCCAGTTCCATCCTACGGGCATGATCTGGCCGCCAAGCGTCCAGGGAATCCTCGTGACCGAAGGGGTTCGCGGCGAGGGCGGCGTGCTGCTCAACAGCAACGGCGAGCGGTTCATGTTCGGCGACATCCCCGAAAACTATCGCAGCCAGACGGCCGACAATGAAGAAGAAGGGTGGCGCTACACCCAGGGCGACAGGAACGCGCGCCGGCCGCCCGAGCTGTTGACACGCGATCATGTGGCACGCTGCATCCGTCGCGAAGTTCGTGAGGGCAGGGGCAGTCCCAACGGCGGCGTCTTCCTGGATATTTCGTGGATCCGGAAGAAGCTCCCGAACGCCGAGGAGCACATCAAGCGCAAGCTGCCGAGCATGTACCATCAATTCAAGCAGCTCGCCGACATCGACATCACCACGGAGCCGATGGAGGTCGGACCCACGACCCACTACGTCATGGGCGGCGTTCACGTCGACGCCGACACGCAGATGTCCTCGGTGGGCGGGCTGTACGCCTGCGGCGAATGCGCTTCGGGGATCAACGGCGCGAACCGGCTGGGCGGCAACTCGCTCTCCGACCTGCTGGTCTTCGGTAAGCGCGCCGGCGAGCACGCGGCGGCCTACGCGAAGGAGCACGTTGCGGCTTCGATCGACGAGCGACAGGTGGAAGAAGCCGGACGGTCCACTGTCGAGCCGTTCGAACACGCGCGCGCGGGCGAAGCGCCGTACGCGGTGCAGACGGCACTCCAGGACATGATGCAGGAGAACGTCGGCATCGTCCGGACCGAAGGCGAGATGCGAAAAGCCCTCGCGGAGCTGGCGACGTTGCGGGCGCGGGCAGCCCGCGTTGGCGTCGTCGGTCACCGCGAATACAACCCGGCCTGGCACACCGCCCTCGATCTGCGCAATCTTCTCGATGTCTCGGAAGCCATCACGCGGTCGGCCCTGGAACGCGACGAGAGCCGCGGCGGCCATTTCCGCGACGACCATCCCGAGAAGCGTGCCGATTGGAGCCAGTGGAACGTCTGCGTGAAGCGTGGGCCGGACGGAGGTATGCAGGTCCGGCGGCTTCCGCTTCGGGAAATGCCGGCCGAGCTGCAGCAGATCGTCGACGAATTGAAATAGGGGGTCATCCTCTTGGCGACCGCGACATTTCGAATCTGGCGGGGCGACGCGAGTGGCGGCGGTCTCCACGACTACACGACCGAGGTGTCGGAGGGGATGGTTGTCCTCGATGCCGTCCATCGCATCCAGGCGCACAGCGCGCCCGACCTGGCCTGCCGCTGGAACTGCAAGGCTGGCAAGTGCGGTTCCTGCTCGGCCGAGATCAACGGCCGGCCGCGACTGATGTGCATGACGCGGCTCAACGAGCTGCCGCTCGACAAGCCCGTGACCGTGGAACCCATGCGCGCCTTTCCCCTGATCCGCGATCTGGTAACCGACGTCGCCTGGAATTTTCGGGTCAAACTCGAGATCAAGCCGTTCAAGCCCCGCCCGCCGGACGCGCCCGACGGCACCTGGCGCATGGCACAGCAAGACGTCGACCGAGTCCAGGAGTTCCGCAAGTGCATCGAGTGCTTCCTGTGCCAGGACGTGTGCCACGTCCTGCGGGAGCACGATCTGCACGACCGGTTCGTCGGGCCGCGGTTCCTCGTCTACGCCGCGGCGCTCGAGATGCATCCTCTCGACGTGGAGGATCGTCGCGAGGCCCTGGCGAAGGACCATGGCATCGGGTACTGCAACATCACCAAGTGCTGCACCAGCGTGTGCCCCGAGCACATCACCATCACCGACAACGCGATCATCCCGCTCAAGGAGCGGGTCGTGGACCGGTTGTTCGACCCGGTGAGCCGGTTCTTCCGTGTATCGAAATAACGAGAAGGGCGGCTTTCGATGTTCGAACTGAAACCCCTGTCCAGGGACGCCATCCCCGCGGCCCTGGCCAAGGCCGAGCGGTATCGCTTGCTGAACGAAGGCGAAATGGCGGAGAGCATCTGCCAGGACATCCTCCTCGCCGATCCTCGCGACCAGAGAGCGCTGGTCACCATGATCCTCGCGATCACCGACCAGTTCCGGGAGCAGCGGCTCGCCGGCAACGTGGCGCGGGCGCGTGAGCTTGTGGCGCGACTCGAGGACGAGTACGAGCGGCTCTACTACGAGGGGATCGTCTGCGAGCGCCGCGGCCGCGCGCATCTGGCGCAGGGTCGCCAGGCAAGCGGCTTTCTCGCCTACGACTGGCTCAAGGCGGCGATGGGTCTCTTCGAACGCGCCAACCAGAAGAGCCCGACGGGCAATGACGAGGCCGTTCTGCGGTGGAACGCCTGCGCCCGCGTGCTCATGCGACATCCGGAGCTGGAGCCGCATGAGGAGCAGCGCGAGTCCGGTATCCAGTCGGAATAGATGGCGACGGCGCCCGAGACGTGACGGTCAGGACGTCACGTCTCGGCGTCGTGTTAATGGATCGTGACGGGAGCGGTGAGCTCGATGCTCCACACCGTGCCGGACGGCACCACGACGTCGTCGCGGTCCTTGGCCGCGACCACGGTGCCGGTGGCGCCGCCGAGGATGCCGCCGATGATGGCGCCCTTGCCGCCCTTCAGCAGGCCGCCGAGGATGGCGCCGCCGGCGGTGCCGCCGCCGATCACCGCCGCGTCCTTCTTGCCGCCCTTGCCCTGGATGCCGATGCTGGTGGCGTCGATCGCGTACTGGCGGCCGCCGAGGCGGAAGCTCGTGAACTGCACGCCGAGCGCCGCGCGCCCGCCGATCTTCTTCGAGCGCTGGATCTGGCTGATGTAGCCGCGGAACGAGGTGCCCGCGGGCACCGCCACCCTGCCGTCCACCATGATGTCGTTGTTGAGCGAGGCGTCGACGCGGTCCTCGAGCTTGCCGGTCTCGGTGGAGAGCGGCGTCTCGACGGTGAGTGAGACATGGGTGCCGTCGGGAATCACGAGCGGCTGCGGCGTCGGCATCGGCGTAGCGGCCCGGGACTCGGTCGCCGTCGCCACCGCCCGGTCGTCTTCATGCGTCGCTGCGTGCGCGCGTGCTTCCTCGGCGGCGCGCTGCGCTTCGCTGCGCGCGGCGCGCGCTTCGGCAGCGCGCGATTCGGCGGCCTGCGCCATCGCCTCGGTGCGCAGCTTCTTCGCCTCGGCTTCGGCGGCCGCGGCGCGATCTTCCGCCGCCTGGGCACGCGCTTCGGTAGCCCGCACCACGGCCTCGTCCACCACCGGCCCATCGGGCGCCGGGCTTGCGGCCTGCGCGGCGGCAGCTGCCTCGACAGCAGCCTTTTCCTCCGCCGACGGTGCCTGCTGCCTGCAGCCGGAGACGACAGCCGCGGCCAATACTGCCGCCACGGTCAAGTGAATGAATTTCATGAGTCATGCCCTCCAGGAATGAATGTGCTCGTCCTCATCAAAGGATACGGCAGCTCACGCCTTTCTGGCTGGTTCGCTCCAGTTGGCGTAGACGTACATGAGGTCGGCCATCGACTGCTCCGACTCGACGATGCCGCCCACCAGGGTCCCGCCCTCGGTGACGATGTACTCGTCGTCCGAATGGGCGCGCGAACCGTGGCCCACGGCGCCGCCGGCCGAGGGCAGGCCGAGCTTGCGCGTGTACTCCCACTCGGGGGAGCTGCCGGCGCTGCGCGGCCATACCTGGGGCTCGATGCCGTGATGCTTGTAGGTGGCCAGCGTCGCCTGCACCACCGCCTCCTTCACCGACGTCTGCGACCACTGGTCGCCGCCGCCCATCTTGCGGATCTCGAGGTCCTGGAAGCCCTGCTTGTCGAGATGCGCGCGGATCAGGGCGATCTGCTTGTCGACTTCCTGGTTGGGAACAAGGCGCGCGTCGATCTTCACCGTGGCCTTCTCCGGCAGGATGGTCGCCGTGCCCTCGCCGGTGTAGCCCGCCCAGATGCCGTCGATGTTGAGCGTGGTGTCGAAGGTGAGGCGCTTCGCCGCCTCCTCGATGCTCCAGTCGTGCGCGAACACCTTCATGTTCTCGCTCTCGCCGCCGAAGAGGCGGTCCTTGTGCTTCGTCACCAGCTCGCTCATCAGCTCGAGCTCTTCCGCGTTCGGCGGGCGGATGTCGTCGCGGAATCCCGGGACCAGGATCTCGTTGGTCTTCGCGTCGAACATGGTGTTGAGCGCCTGCACCAGCCGCCACACGGGGCTGTCGAGCACGGCCTTGCGCGACGAGTGGATCGGCATCTTCTGCGGGCCGCGGCCCCAGCGGGCGCCGGTCGCCTCGAGCTCGATGTACATGATGCCCTTGTTGCCGAGCGCCATCGAGACGGCGCCGTCCGGGCCCTGCGACGGACTGAGGTCGAGGAGCGCGTTCGCCTTCTTCAGGCGGTCGCGCCACGGGTCGAGCACCTCGTGGAAGTTCGGGCTGCCCTGCTCCTCGGCGCCGTCGCAGGTGAAGATGACGTTCACCGGCAGCTTGCCGTGCACGGCGATGATCGATTCCATCGCGTTCAGGGCGAAGCGGTTCGGGCCCTTGCTGTTGACGGCACCGCGCGCCACGATCGCCTCGGGGAACTTGCCGAAGTTCTTGACCCGTGCGGCCGCGAGCGGCGGCGACGACCAGCGCTCTTCGACCCACGGCTGGGTGTCGTACATCATGTAGACGACCACGGTCTTGGGCGCGCCGACGTCGTAGTGCGCGAGCACGCCCGGCCAGTTGGGCAGCGAGGTGTCCACCTTCACCACCTCCTTGCAGCCGAGCTTGCGGAACGACTCCATCATCACGTCGCACATCTCCTTGACGCCCTTATTCCAGGAACTGACCGACGGCTGCTGCAGGTCCTTCTGCACCGCGGCGATATGCGCTTCCTTGCTGGCGGCGATGTGCTCGCGCACCTTGCGCAGCTCGGGCGAGTCGAGCACGTCCTTCGCTTCCTTGGCGGCGGCCGTGCCGGTGAGGCTGCCGAAGACCGAATTGGCGAGCGCCAGCGAGGCGGCGCCGCGGCCGGCAACTTCCAGGAATTCCTTGCGCGAGATGGGCATCTTCGTCTTCTCCTTTTCCTCTTGCGCCGCCCGAACCGGGCGGTGCGGCATCAGCGTGGCAGTCAGCCGGGGCGGTATGCGGGCGAGCGGTCGTCGGCGGCGAACAATGCCCCGGAGACGCCGAGCGGCGCCGTGAACGCCTCGAGGGCCTTGCGGTCGAAACCCTCGACGACCTTTTCGATGCGGCCGCCGCGCGCCACTGCGAAGAGCGTCGGCACCGCGGTGATGCCGAGTTCGGCGGCCACCGGATAAGGCTCCGCCTCGAGCAGCACCGGCACCTTGTAGCCCTGCTCGCCGACGAGTCCGCGGGCGGTGGCGGCGTCGTCCTGCAGGATCACGGCCACCGAAGCGCCCGTGCCCCTGCGCTCGAACAGGCGATTCACATAGGGCAGCGTCTGGCGCGTGGTCTTGCAGTCGCGATGGCCGATGAGAACCAGCGCCGGCCCGGCCGACCACGCTTCGGCGAGCGGCCGCTCGATGCCCTCGAGATCGGGCAGGACCACGTGCGGAAACCGGTCGCCGGGACGAAGGGTCGTCATCGCCGCCGCTAGGCGTCCACGAAGTCGACGCTGACCCGGCTGCGGATGACGCCGGCATCGGCACCGCGGTCGAGGAACGTCTGGATGGCGCGACGCCCGATGTCGCCCGTGTCGAGCGTCATGTCGTTCACCCACATGCCGACGAACTGGTCGGCGATCTGCGGATCCATGCCGCGCGCGAACTGCATGGCATAAGCGAGCGCCTCGGCGCGATGCGCGAGCGAATAACGGACGGTTTCACGCACCAGCACCGTCAGCCGCGCCATCAGCTCGGGCCCCAGGTTGCGGCGTACCGCGTTGCCGCCGAGCGGCAAGGGCAGGCCGGTGTCTTCCTTCCACCACGCGCCGAGGTCGAGCACCTTGTGAAGCCCGTGGCCGCCGTAGGTCAGCTGGCCTTCGTGAATGATGAGGCCGGCATCGACGCGGCCGGCGCGCACCTCGTCGAGGATCCCGTCGAACGGCACCACCCTGGTCGAAACCCCGGGCGCGAACAGCTTGAGCGCAAGGTAGGCCGAGGTGAGCGTGCCGGGAACGGCGACCAGGACCGATGCGATATCGGCAGGCGCCATGGCGCTGCGCGCCACGAGCAGCGGGCCGTAGCCGTCGCCGATGCTGCCGCCGCACGGCATCAGCGCGTACTTGTCGGCGATGTAGGGATAGGCGTGGAACGAGACCGCGGTGACCTCGTGCTTGCCGGCGCGCGCCTCGCGGTTCAGCGTCTCGATGTCGGTCAGGGTGTGCTCGATGACCAGGTCGCCGGTGGACACGTGGCCCGATGCGAGGCCGTAGAACATGAACGCATCGTCGCTGTCGGGACTGTGGGCGAGGGAAATCTTCATGGCGCTGCGCGCATTCTCTCCGAGATGTCGGGCGCCCATGAAACGAGCGGGGCCGTGACATCGGCGACGCGCAGGTCGTCGCGGCCGCGCGCGGCGCGCAGCGCCTGCATCACGTCACCGGACGGCGCGCGCCGTTCCTTCGCGGGCACGTTCACGATGACGGCATCGGCTGTGGCGATGAGGCCCGCGGACTCCGGCTTCCACCGCTGCGGCGAGAGGAACGGATGTGCCACGAACAGGTGCAGCTGCGGTTGCGACACAGCAACGATCGTCGAGCCTTCGACGACGGTGGTGGCGCCGCGCAGCAGGCCGCGCACCACGTCCCAGGCTTCCACCACCGCCCCACGCCGCGCGATGCACCAGAGCACCTTGCCGGCCGCGGCGCCGAGGCGCTCGGTGTCGGTGCCCGGTTCGCCCAGGGTCGCGGCGTCGCCGATGAGCCGGTATGGCACGTCGATGTCGCAGACGACGCACGGCGTGCCGCGCGGACAGCGCTCGAAGACGTCGTCGGTGGTCGTGAACTTGACGGCGGCCACATCCGAGCGTCCGAGGTCTCGCAACAAGGCCACCGCGAGAGCCGTTTTTCCGGCCCGGCTGCAGGCGCCGGACACACCCGCAAGCCAGGGCAGCTGTGCTACCATTCGACTCGCTCGTCCGGGCCCATTTCCAGAAAGCTCCACCTTGTCACAAACGCTCCATAAGTCATTGAACAGGCGGCTTTTGTCGCCCTACGACACGGGGATGACCTAGTGTCTTCCTCGCGCCCTTTGGCGCGGGGAGAGACAGCCACCCTGAGGAGCAGGCGCCCTGCCCTCGAGCCGGACCTCAAGGCACAGGAAACAAGCAGCCACGGAGCAATCGAAATCGCCATGACCAGCACCAGCACGATCACCAGCAACCATACCGCGCCGCAGGACGTGCATGCGGCGCTTTCCCGGCACATCCTCGCCGACGGGTTCCCGTTCGTCTTCGACTACGAGAAGAGCCGCGGCCCGTGGATCCACGACGCGAAGACCGGCCGTCAGATCCTCGACTTCGCCGCCTTCTTCGCCTCGCAGCCGATCGGCTACAACCACCCGAAGATGCAGGATCCAGCGTTCCTCGCGCTGCTGGCGCGCGTGGCGCAGCTGAAGCCGGCGCTGTCCGACGTGTTCAGCGTCGAGTTCGCCGACGCCGTGGAGACGTTCGCGCGCTTCGCGAAGCCCGCCCACCTGCCGCACGCCTTCTTCATCGAGGGCGGCGCGGCGGCGGTCGAAAACACCCTGAAGACCGCCTTCGACTGGAAAGTGCGCCGCAACAAGGCCAAGGGCCTGAAGGGCGAACGCGGCTCGCAGGTGATCCACTTCCGCGAGGCATTCCACGGCCGCTCAGGCTACACGCTCTCGCTCACCAACACCGACCCGGTCAAGACCGATTACTTCCCGCGCTTCCCGTGGCCGCGGATCTCGAACCCGAAGCTGCGCTTCCCGGTGACTGCCGAGGTCGAGCTCGACGTGCAGGCGGCCGAGGAACAGGCACTCGACGAGATCCGCAAGGCGTTCGCCGACCACGAGGACGACATCGCCGCGATCATCATCGAGCCGATCCAGGCGGAGGGCGGCGACAACCACTTCCGCCCCGAGTTCCTGCGCTCGCTTTCGGCCCTGTGCGACCGCAACGAATGCTTCTTCATCGTCGACGAGGTGCAGACGGGCATCGGCATCACCGGCAGGATGTGGGCGCATGAGCACTTCGGCCTCAGGCCCGACGCGCTCGCGTTCGGCAAGAAGACGCAGGTGTGCGGCATGCTCGCCGGCCCCAGGGTGGACGAGGAGCCGCAGAACGTGTTCGCGGTGTCGTCGCGCATCAACTCCACCTGGGGTGGCAACCTCACCGACCTGGTGCGCTGTGCGCGCTACCTCGAGATCCTCGACGAGGATCGCCTGGTGGAGAACGCGCGGGTCGTCGGCGAGCACCTGCTCGCGGGCCTGCGCGGCATCCAGGACGAACTCGGCGGGCTGGTGACGAACGCGCGCGGCATGGGGCTGATGATCGCCTTCGACTTCCAGGACGGCGAGACGCGCAAGAAGGCGATCGCGGCGCTCGCCGACGCGGGCCTGCTGGTGCTGCCGTGCGGCACCCGCTCGATCCGCTTCCGGCCGGCGCTCACCCTGACCAGGGACGACGCGTCCCGCGGGCTCGAGATCGTGCAGAAGTCGCTCAGCCGTTTCTGAAGACGTCAGTCAAAGGCGAGGTCGAGGAATGATCGAGCGTGAGGCCGGCATCAGGATCTACAACGACGCCCTCGGCGTGAAGGGCGCCAAGGGCCGCCTCGTGCGGATCGCCGAAGACGGCTACTACGAGGTGTCGCTCGAGGTCGCGGGCGGCCACCATACGGCGTTCCTGCCGATCGCCAGCACGGTGATCATGGCCGCGGAGCCCGACTCCGACGTGCCCGGCATCGAGGTCGAGCGATGACGACGAGTGGCGCCCTGCGCGTGATCCACGTCGGCCTCGGCCCCATCGGGCTCGGCATCGCCCGCTTCGTGGCCGCGACCGACGGGCTCAGGATCGTCGGCGCCGTGGACTCAGCGCCGGACAAGGCCGGCAAGGACCTGGGCACGCTGCTCGGCGACGCGAAGAAGATGCGCGTCAGGGTCGAGCCCGACCTCGCGAAGCTGCTGCGCAAGACCAGGGCCGACGTCGCCGTGCTCTGCACGACTTCTTCGGCGAAGCTCATCAAGGCGCAGGTCGCGGCCATCGTCGCGAAGAAGATCAACATCGTCAGCACCTGCGAGGAGCTGTCGTTCCCGGTGCCGGCGGCGCGCGGGCTGTTCAAGGAAATCGACAAGCTGGCGCGGGCGAAGAAGGTGTCGGTGCTCGGCACCGGCGTCAATCCCGGCTATGCGATGGACGCGCTGCCGCTGATGCTGACGGCGCCGTGCGCACGCGTGGTGCGCGTCGCGGTGACGCGCGTGGTGGACGCCGGCAAGCGCCGGCTGCCGCTGCAGCGCAAGGTCGGCGCCGGCCTCAACCTCAACCAGTTCCGCCGCGCCATGGGCGAGAACACCGTGCGCCACGTCGGCCTGGTGGAGTCGGCGTACATGATCGCGCACGGCCTCGGCTGGAGCCTCGACCGCGTCGAGGAGACGCTCGAGCCGGTAATCGCGCCGCGCGACCTCGACACCGAATTCCTGCGCATTCCGGCGGGCGCCGCCGCGGGCATCAAGCAGTTCGTGCGCGCCTACCGCGGCGCCGAGCTCGCCATCAGCCTCGACCTGCAGATGTACGTCGGCGCCGACAACCCGCGCGACCACATCCTCATCGACGGCGACCCGCGCGTCGACATGACCGTGGCCGGCGGCTTCCAGGGCGACATCGCCACCGCCGCGATCACCGTGAACGCCATCCCCAAGCTGATGGCCGCGCGGCCGGGCCTCGTCACCATGGCCGAGATCCCGCTGGTGCACCGGTTCAACCCGCTCGAGATCCGTACGCTCCCGAAGAAGCGCTAGCCGGCGCTAATTCCCAAAAACGGTTTTGGGGCGCATCTATACTGTGGACATGAGCCGTCACGCCGGATTGTCCGCCTTGCTTGCTGCCGCCGCGCTGGCGCTGGCGTTGCCCGCCGCGTTGCGCGCCGAGGTCTTCCTGCTGAAGGACGGCGACCGCATCACCGGCACGATCGTCAGCGAGACCAAGAATTCGCTGGTCGTGAAGTCGGCGTACGGCAACGTCACGCTGCCGCGCACCCGCATCCTGCGGATCATCAAGGACGACGGCACCGACCGCACGTTCACGGTGCCGACGACCGACCTGGGAGCGAAGCCGACACCGACACCGGCGGCAGCGGCGAAAACCATCCTGGTGCTGACCGTCAGCGGCGTCACGTTCTGGCATGCCTGGGAAGACAAGGACGCGCCGGCCGATCCGAGCCTGCGCCTGGCGGTGAGCGTCGACGAGAAGCCGGTGGCCGCCTATCTCGACCCGGTGGTCGAGTCGGGCGAGATCAAGAACGCCGTCCTCAATTCGTTCGGCTTCGCGAAGACCATGAGCGTCGGCGCCGACACCGGCGCGGTGGTGGCGCCTCCGGACGTGCAGCCGGGCAGGATCACGCTGCGCATCGAGCTGCCGCCGGCCGTCGCCCCCGGCACACATGCGGTGCGGCTCAGCTACCAGGTGAATACCGGTGCCAAGGGCGCCGCGCAGTGGCAGGACGTGCTGACTGCCAGCACCCAGGCGGCCTTGCGCGGCGACGCCCCGACCATCGTGCGCGCGCAGCAGGAAGCGGGTGAAATGACCTTCGACGGCCGCGGCAAGCGCACCATGAAGAAGGTCGAGACCTTCCGCATCGGCCTCGCGCCCGGCGAGTAGCGCGCCAGACCGCCGCAGCCCTTGACGGGGCGGCACATCGGCCCTACGCTCGAATTCGTGAACGACTTGTGGTCGTCGCTGCCCGGGTATGCGTTCGACTTCCTGCCGAGCGTCGCGCTCGGCATCGCGCTGGCCGCGTGCGCCGGTATTCGCGCCTGGCTGCCGCTGCTGCTCGCCGGCGGCGCCGCGCGCCTCGGCATCCTGCAGCTCGGCGGAGCGTTCGAGTTCATCGCCAGCGACCGCGCGCTCGCCCTGTTCACGGTGGCGACGCTGGTCGAGATCGCCGCCGACAAGGTGCCGGCGCTCGACCACGCGCTCGACAGCATCTCCACCATCATCCGCCCAGCGGCTGGCGCGCTGCTCGCGGCGTCGGTGATGTGGAAGATCTCCGACCCGCTGACGGCACTGGCGCTCGGCGTCGCCGTGGGCGCACCGTCGGCCCTCGTGCCGCACGCCGCCAAGTCGGTCCTGCGGGCCGGCTCCACCGCCTTCACCGGCGGCCTTGCCAACCCGTTCCTGAGCCTGATCGAGGACCTGCTGGTCTTTGGCCTGTTCCTGGTCGCGGTGGTGGTGCCGGTCGCCGTCGCGCTGATGGTCATCGCCTTCGGCGTGCTCGTGGTGCGCAGGCTGCGCGCCCGCGCCCGTGCCCGCTCCGCAGCGAACGTCGTCGCGGTCTAGGGAAACGAACAGCATGAACCGTCGGCGGGCCGCGGTGCTGGGAGCGGCTGTCCTCATCGCGTGCGCCTTGCTGCGACTTCCCTTCGCCGCGGCCCAGGCGCCGCCACCGGCGCAGGTCCCCACCATCGACGTCACTTCGTACGTGGTGTCGGCGAACGTCGTGGTCTTCGACTCGGCCGGCCGCTTCATCAAGGGGCTGACGCCGCAGGACGTCGAGGTGCTCGAGGACGGCGTGCCGCAGGACGTGACCTTCTTTCGCGAGGCGTCCGACCGCAGCGGCGAGCGCATCCCCCTGTCGGTGGTGCTGGCGCTCGACACCAGCGGCAGCATGAAGCGCAACCTGCACTTCCTGCAGGAGGCGGCGACCACCTTCGTCAACAAGCTCGAGGACGTGGACACCGTCATGCTCGTGCAGTTCAGCGACAGCGTGAAGGGCAGCGCCTCCTTCACCGACGACCTCGACCGGCTCGACCGTTTCATCGAGGGGCTGCAGGCCTGGGGCGGGACTGCGCTCTACGATGCGGTGCATTACGCGCTCACCCGGGTCTCCGACCAGCCCGGGCGCAAGGCGGTGGTGGTGTTCTCCGATGGCGCCGACCACGACAGCTCGATGAGCAGCCAGGACGTCATCGCCATGGCGCAAGGCGTCGAGGCCACGGTCTATTCGGTCGCGATCGAAGGCGAGAGCGGCTCCAAGGGCTTCCTGCAAAACGTCGCGAAGGACACCGGCGGCCAGTATTTCTCGCCCGACAAGGTCGGCGAGTTGAGCGCCGTGTTCTCGGCGATCGCGAACGAGCTGCACAACCACTACGCGCTCGGCTACACGCCGAGGCACGACCCGGACGGCAAGTTCCACACGCTCGCGGTGCGCATCAAGACCCGCCCGGAGCTGCAGGTGCGCACCCGCAAGGGTTACGTCGCGCGCAAACCCCGCCGCGCGCGCTGACGTCGGGGTTAGAATTCCCCAGCGAAACACCATGCTCGAACTGAGCGTCCAGGGACCCGGCGGATCGCACCAGCGCATACCCCTGCAGCCGCGCCTCACCATCGGCCGCTCGCGCGAGAACGACCTGTTCCTGCCCGACCAGTGGCTCTCGCGCCATCACGCGGAGATCCGCAGCAGCTCGAGCGGCTTCCTCATCGTCGACCTCGGCAGCAAGAACGGCACGCTGCTGAACGGCCGCCCGGTGCGCGGCGAGGCCACGCTGCGCACCGGCGACATGATCGTGCTGGGCGAGCACACCCTCAGCCTGATCGAGGCCCAGACCTCGGCAACCCTCGTGGACGGCGACGATTCCGAACCGCTCGGCACGCAGATCTTCTCGGCCAAGGACCTGTCCGCCGCGGCCACGCTGCCGACCAACGACCTCGAGGAGCTGGCCCGCCAGAACCGGGTGCTGACCATCCTCAGCCGCGCGTCGCGCGAGCTCATCGCCCACCGCCCGCTGAGCGAGCTGTTCGAGGTGATCCTGAACCTGCTGTTCGAGGCGGTGCCGGCCGAGCGCGGAGCCATCCTGCTGCTCGACCCGGTCACCCACGACCTGCAGATCGCCGCCTCGCGCAGCCGCCACGGCCAGCCGATCACCGCGATCTCGCGCTCGATCGCGCGCAAGACACTCGAGGGCGGCGCGCTGCTGCTGCCGAACGTGCTGGAAGACGCGGCGCTGCAGTCGCAGGACAGCATCCTGTCGCTCGGCATCCGCTCGGCGGTGTGCGTGCCGCTGTGGCTCACCTCGCCTGCCTCCGGCACGCAGGAAAACGTCATCGGCCTCGCCTACCTCGACACCCTCAAGGACTACCACTCGTTCACCGAGGACGACCTGCGCATCCTGACGACGCTCGCGAACGTGGCGGCCTCGAAGATCGAGAATGCGCGCCTGCTCGAGGAGAACATGGAGAAGCGCGGGCTCGAGGAAGACCTGCGGGTCGCGGCGCAGATCCAGCGCAGCATGCTGCCGGCGAACTCCCCCGAGATCGCGGGCTACGAGCTGGTCGGCTCGCAGCGCACCTGCCGCACCATCGGCGGGGACTACTACGACTTCGGCACCGACGAGCGCGGCGTGGTGGCGCTGGCGCTCGGCGACGTCTCCGGCAAGGGCACCGGTGCCGCGCTGATGATGACGGTGCTGCGCGCCTCGGTGCGCGGCGCCTGGATGAGCGGCGAGGTCGCGGACGCGGTCACGACCGTCAACAAGTTCATGAAGCAGAACGTGCCCGACGGCAAGTTCGTCACCTTCTTCCTGGCGCGACTCGATCCCAGGGAACACACGCTCACCTACACCAACGCCGGCCACAACCCGCCGATGGTGCTGCGCCAGGGCGGTGCGGTCGAGCGCCTCGAGGAGGGCGGGCCGGTGCTCGGGATTCTCGAAGGCGTGCCCTACGGCCAGGGCAAGATCTCGATCGGCCCGGGCGAGACGGTGGTGATCTATTCCGACGGGCTGTCCGAGGCGTGGAGCGAAACCGGCGAGGAGCTGGGCGACGACGGCCTGGCGCGCATCGCGACCGCCGCGGCGCACCTCGGCGCCGAGGACCTCGAGACCGAGCTGCTGCGCGGCATCGACGCGTTCTCCTCGGGAGCCAAGCCCACCGACGATCGCACCCTCATCATCCTCAAGCGCACGGCGTAGATGGCGCACTCCCGGCGGCTGGGGATGCGCGGGGTGTCGGGAGAGATCCTGGTGCTGCAGCGCGAAGTCACCGAGCTCTTCGAGCGGCTCAACGAATACGAGGCCGACGCGCCCGCCGGCGCCGCCTCGTTCCGCCCCGCGCTCGACATCTTCGAGTGCGAAGCGGCACTGATGGTGGTGATCGAGGTGCCCGGCTTCAACCCCGAGTCTCTCAAGGTCAGCCTCAGCCGCGACCTGCTGACGATCAGCGGCGAAAGGCGCAGCGCGCGCAAGTCGGGCATCGACGCGTTCGTCTGCATGGAGCGGCCGCACGGCCGCTTCCAGCGCAGCATCCGCCTCGACCGTCCGGTGGACATCGCCAGGGCGGAAGCGCGGCTGCGCCGCGGCCTGCTCACCATCCGCCTGCCGCGGCTCAACGACCGGCGCGGACGGGCGATCGCGATTCCCGTGGTGCGCGATGAGGAGGAGCAGTGAGCGAGGAAGCGGCCCCGGACGACGAAGCCCCCAAGATCCCGCCGACGCTGCCGGTGCTGCCGCTGCGCGACATCGTCATCTTCCCGTTCATGATCGTGCCGCTCTACGTGAGCCGCGAGCGCTCGATCAAGGCCGTGGACCACGCGCTTGCCGAGAACCGCATGATCCTGCTGCTCGCGCAGCGCCAGCAGGACGACGAAGATCCCGGGGCAGACGGCCTGTACACGGTCGGCACGGTGGCGCTCATCATGCGCATGCTGAAGCTGCCCGACGGCCGCATTCGCGTCCTCGTGCAAGGCGTCGGCCGCGGCCGGGTCACCGGCTTCGAGGACGGCCAGGCGTTCCTGCAGGCGCACATCGAGACGGTCAACGAGCCGGCGCTCGAAACCACCGACCAGCTGCCGGTGGAGGCGCTGATGCGCAACGTCAAGAGCGCCCTCGAGAAGTCGGCGAACCTCGGCAAGAACATCTCGTCGGAAGTGATCGTGATCGCGACCAACATGGACGAGCCGGGACGGCTCGCCGACCTCGCGGCCTCCAACCTCGACCTGAAGGTCGAGGGCGCGCAGGAGATCCTCGAGGCGACCGATCCCCTCGACCGGCTGAAGAAGGTCCACGAGCTCCTCACCAAGGAGCTCGAGGTGCTGGCGATGCAGCAGGAGATCTCGTCGCAGGCGAAGGGCGAGATCGACCGCAACCAGCGCGAGTTCTTCCTGCGCCAGCAGATGAAGGCGATCCAGTCCGAGCTGGGCGAAGGCAACGAGCTGGCCGAGGAAGTGGCGGCGCTGCGCGAGAAGGCCGGCAAGGCGAAGATGCCGAAGCCGGTCCTCGAGGAGCTGGAGCGGCAGCTGAAGAAGCTGGAGCGCATGCACCCCGACTCGGCCGAGACCGCCACCTTACGCAACTGGCTCGAGTGGATGGTGGGCCTGCCGTGGGGCAAGTCGACCAAGGACAACCTCGACCTGAAGGAAGCGCAGCGCATCCTCGACGAGGACCACTACGGCCTCGAGAAGGTGAAGGAGCGCATCATCGAGTACCTCGCGGTGCGCAAGCTCAAGGAGCGCACCAAGGGGCCGCTGCTGTGCTTCGTCGGGCCGCCGGGCGTCGGCAAGACCAGCCTCGGCCGCTCGATCGCCCGCGCGCTGGGCCGCAAGTTCGTGCGCCTGTCCCTGGGCGGCGTCAAGGACGAGGCCGAAGTCCGCGGCCACCGCCGCACCTACGTGGGCGCGATGCCGGGACGCATCGTCCAGGGCATCCAGCAGGCCGGCTCGAACAACCCGGTGTTCATGATGGACGAGGTGGACAAGATCGGCGCCGACTTCCGCGGCGATCCGTCCTCGGCGCTCCTCGAAGTGCTGGACCCCGAGCAGAACAACACCTTCCGCGACCACTACCTGGGCGTGCCGTTCGACCTCTCGCAGGTGATGTTCGTGTGCACCGCCAACCTCATCGACACCATCCAGCCGGCGTTCCTCGACCGCATGGAGGTGATCCGCATCTCGGGCTACACCGAAGAGGAGAAACTGCAGATCGCGAAGCGCCACGTGATCCCCAAGCAGCTCGAGGAGCACGGCCTGACCGCGGCGCATTTCGCGATCAGCGATGCGGCGCTGCGCCAGCTGATCCAGCTGTACACGCGCGAAGCCGGGCTGCGCAACCTCGAGCGCGAGGTGGCGGCCATCATCCGTAAGGTCGCGCGACGCGTCGCCGAGGGCGAGAAGGGCAAGAAGCGCATCACCCCGCAGTCGCTGCACCGCTACCTGGGCGCGCCCAAGATCCTGCCGGAGGAGATCCTCAAGCACGACGCCGTCGGCATCGCCACCGGGCTCGCGTGGACCGCGACCGGCGGCGACATCCTGTTCGTCGAGGCGACCGCCTTCAAGGGCAAGGGGCGGCTGATGCTCACCGGGCAGCTCGGCGACGTGATGAAGGAGTCGGGCCAGGCGGCGCTGTCGTACGCGCGCAGCCATGCGCGCGCGCTCGGCATCCGCGACGAGTTGTTCGCGAGCCGCGACCTGCACATCCACGTCCCCGAAGGTGCCATCCCCAAGGACGGACCTTCGGCCGGCATCACCATGGCGACGGCGCTCATCTCGGTGCTCACCGGCCGGCCCATCAAGCGCTCGGTGGCGATGACCGGTGAGATCACGCTGCGCGGCAACATCCTGCCGATCGGCGGCCTGAAGGAGAAGATCCTCGCGGCGCGGCGGCTCGGCATCACGACCGTGCTGTGCCCGAAGCTCAACGAGAAGGAGCTCGAGGAGGTGCCCGCCGACGTCAAGCGCGGCATCGAGTTCCACCTGGTGGGCGACGTCAGCGAGGTGCTGAAGTGGGCGCTGGTGCCGCCGCTAGTGATGCGCGCCGACCCGCAGGCGCCGCCGCGGCGCCTGCCGAAGTCCCTGCCGCGCTCGCGGCCGGTCAACGCTTAGTAGCTCGCGGGCTGCGCGCCCTTCCAGCGCTCGTAGACGGGCGTCACCTCGACGCCGGTCGCCTCACGGCAGATGGCCCACAGCTCGGCGAGCGTGAATGGCCGCTGCGCCTTTGCGCTCCACGCGACCACGGCGCGCAGCGCGTCGCGCAGGCTGCGCGTGCCGCCGCTGCGCGCGCGGATCAGCGCGTCCATCTCCACCGCCATCAGCCCGCCGCGCGCAAACACGTTCATGCCGAGGCGGAAGTCGGCCGAGTAGCGGGATGAGGCGATGCGCGACAGCTCGTCGAGCGCAAGGCGCGCGATCGGCGCCGGTGTCGCAAGCAGCGTCTCGCGGAAGCGCACCGCCACCGCCCCGTCGCGGTAGTCGTCGCCGGTCGCCGGTGCCAGCGAGCGCGCGATGGCGTCGATCGCCGCGTACTGCGCGAAGCCTTCGCTGAACCAGATGGTGTCGATGAGCGGCGCCCACTCCCACTGGTGCGGAAAGTAACCGGCACCGTATGCGCGCTTGGGAATCCAGGCGTGCGCCATGTGGTGGGCGTAGAAAAGCCGGCGGCGGGTCTCGGTGATCGGGGCGCTTGCCGACGACTGCACCGAGGTCATGCCCACGAGGTGCTCCATACCCATGTCGTAGGCGTGCAGGGGCGAGAGCGGCGCAATCCGCCATTCGCTGAGCGTGTAGTGGGCGAAAGGCGGGACGCCGCCGAACCAGGTGGCGACGGCGCGCAGCGCTTCGTCCGCAAGCCTGACGACGAGACGGTTGTCGCTCGCGGCCTCGGAGAACGTCGCGACATAGAGCGGCACCGCGCTCGCCACTCTCGCGACGCGCAGGTCTGGCCCGGCCAGCACCTGCGAGTCGGCAAGCTCGTAGAAGTTGGCGGCGGCCGCGCGAGCCGGCAGCCGTGCTTCGAGGGTGGGTGCCAGTGTCAGGAACACCGGCCATTGCGGCGGCGCCTGCACCTCGAGTGCCACGGCTTCGTTCTCGCGCCCTTCGAAGAAGCCGAAGACGGAATAGCCCAGGAGGCCGATGAAGTGCGGGCGCGCGATCGAGACGTCGGACGCCTGCAGGTTCTCGCGCTCGAGGGCCGCGAGGTCCACCGTGTACTCGAGCGCTATCGCGCGCGCGGCATCTCCGCCCTCGGATGCGGCGTCCTTGCCGAAGGCGAAGCGCGGTGCCGGGGGGCCCATCGCGGCGTCGCGGCGCATGGCGATGATCCCGCCGTGCGCGTCGCGGCCGCGCATGCCGTCGTAATAGCGGTCGTAGGGCGCTTCGCCGTAGCCCATCGGCACCGAGCGCGGCACCACGAAACGCGCTCCTCGCGGCAGCGTGCCGCTCCACTCGATGCGCACCGCGATGGTCGGCGAGCCGTCGAGGGTGACGCGGTAGCGCAGCGTCGGCTCGGCAGCCGCTGTCGCGCCCGCCGTCAGCACCAAGCTCGTGCAGAGAGCCGCGCCGAACCTCATCGCACCCTCGCCTTTTTCGCCGCAAGCCGCGAGAGTTCCGCCTGCGCGGAGTCCGCGTCGCGCCGCACCTTGGTGAGCGCGGCCGAGGTTTCGAGGCTGAGGCCCGCCATGCCGACGAGATCGGTGAGCACGCGCAGCGGCGCGCCGGCGAATCCCCAGGTGGCCGCCTTGCCGAGCACCACCAACCCGCGCGGTCCGCCCGCCGAGCCGAGCGGCAGGGCCAGGATCGAGCCGATGGCGCGCGCCAGCAGTTGGTCGCGGCCGCGGTCGAAACCGGCGATGCCCGAGACGTCGTCGATGCGGTGCGGTTCCCGGGTGTCCACCAGGTGCAGCAGCAGGTCGTCGGGCAACAGCGGCTCGCCGTCTTCCGACAGCGCCCAGCGATCGAAGCCGAAGACCCGCGGCAGCACCAGCTCGGCCGCATCGCACGGCACCAGTTCCCGCAAGTGGCGGGCCAGCGCCGCGATGACGCGGTCGCCACCGTCCCACGTGACCGCTGCGGCAACGTCGAGGAGTCGCGCTGGCAGGTCCACGGTCGTTCTGGATTCTAACGTCGTGGGTTAGCCTGACCCTTCATGAACGTCCTCGTCATCGGCGACATCGTCGGCAATCCGGGCCGTACCATACTCAAGAAGGCGCTGCCGATCGTCCTGAAGGAGCACGCGGTCGATTTCTGCATCGCCAACGTGGAAAACGCCGCCGGTGGCTTCGGCGTCACCAAGGAAGTCTGCGACGAGATCCTCGACCAGGGCGTCGACTGCATGACCTCGGGCAATCACATCTGGGACAAGCGCGAGATCCTGCCGTTCATCGACCTCATCCCGCAGCTGCTGCGCCCGCTCAACTATCCGCCGCGGCAGCCAGGCAAGGGCGTCTACGTCGGGCGCTCGCGCAGCGGCGTCGCGGTTGCGACCATCAACGTCAGCGGCCGGGTGTTCATGAACGGCGCGATGGACGACCCGTTCACCAAGGCGCGGGAGGCGATCGACGCGCTCGGCAATCGCAATGAGGCGAAGGTCATCATCGTGGACGTCCACGCAGAGGCCAGCTCCGAGAAGACGGCGCTCGCCAACTACCTCGACGGCAGCGCGTCGCTGGTCTTCGGCACCCACACCCACGTGCCCACGGCCGACGAGCGCATCCTCCCCGGCGGCACCGCGTACATCACCGACCTCGGCATGACCGGCCCATACGACTCGGTCATCGGCGTCGAGAAGGAAGTGGTCATCCAGCGCTTCCTGACCGCGATGCCGGCGCGTTTCGAGACCGCCAAGGGCGACCCGCGCTTCGCCGCCGCGGTCTGCGACATCGACGAAAAGACCGGCCGGGCACGCGGCATCAAGCGCCTGCTGCTCGGCGAAAAGGACCTGTCCGGAAAGTAGACAGGCTGCTGCCCGCGGCAGCTATACTGCTTGGCCAGATGCAGCGGCCGTTTCAGGTTCTGATCGCCGAGGACGAGCCGAGCTACTCGCAGGCGGTGTCCGCGGCGCTGGTGAACCGGGGCCACGAAGTCACGGTGTGCGAAAACGCGGCGGCGGCGCGCGCTGCTCTCGGCGAGTCCGAATGGGACGCGCTGCTCCTCGACCTGCGGCTCGGCGAGGACGACGGCACCGAGGTGCTGGCCGAGGTGCAGCGCAGCGACGAGCACCTGCAGACCGTCATCGTCACCGGATTCGCCAACACCGAGTCGGCGATCCGCGCGCTGCGCCTCGGCGCCTTCGACTACCTGACGAAGCCGGGCTCGTTCGACGAAGTGGTGGCGCGCGTCGAGAACGCCGCGCACAAGACCCGCCTGGGTCGCCAGAACCGCGACCTGCGCTACCAGGTGCAGCGCCAGATCCGCAGCGAGATCGTCACCTGCTCGCCGAAGATGAACGCGCTCCTCGACACCATCGTGCGCGTGGCACACGCCCGCACCCCGGTGCTGATCGAGGGCGAGAGCGGCGTCGGCAAGGCACTGGTGGCGCAGCACCTGCACCGCGCCTCGAACCGCGCCGCCGCCACCTTCGTCGACCTCAACTGCGCCGCGGTCGCCGAGAGCCTGTTCGAGAGCGAGCTGTTCGGCCATGAGAAGGGCGCCTTCACCGGCGCCGGCAACGAGAAGCCGGGCCTCGTGGAAGTGGCGGATGGCGGCACCTTGTTCCTCGACGAGATCGGCGAGATGCCGGCCGAGACCCAGGCGAAGCTGCTGCGCGTCCTCGACAGTGGCTCCTTCCACCGCGTCGGTGCCACACGCAAGCGCCGCGCCGACTTCCGCCTGGTGGCGGCCACCAACCGCAGCCTGCGCGACGTGGTGGCGGCGGGGCGGTTTCGCGAGGACCTCTTCTACAGGCTGAACGGCATCGGCGTCGTCATCCCGCCGCTGCGCGAGCGGCGCGAGGACATCCCGCTGCTGCTCGAGCACTTCGCGCGCCAACTGCCGGTGAAGCGGCGCTTCGCGCCGTCGGCGGTCGCGGCACTCGGCGCCTACGCCTGGCCCGGCAACGTGCGCGAGCTCGGCTTCGCGGTGGAGCGGATCGGCCTGCTCACCGATCACGAGGTTGTGGAGGCCTGCGACCTGCCTGCGGAATTCCGCGGCACGGACGACACAATCGCCGGCCGCCCGGAAGCCCTGGCTTCGCCGTCGGCGGCCAACGGCAACGGCACCGAGACACCGGTGAAGGACCGCGTGATCAAGGCGCTGGAGCTGACCCGCTGGCACCGCGGCCGCGCCGCCGACGAGCTCGGTGTTTCCGCGCGCACCCTGCACCGCTGGATGAAGCGGTTCGGCCTGTAGGCGATGGCGGAACAGCGCGGCTTCGAGTTCGATGAAAACGCGGCGAGGCGGCAGCCAGCCGCTGCGCCGCCGAAACCGGTGCGCACGCGCCGCGCGCTCAAGGTCTGGGAGCTGACCGAAGCCATTCAGGGAGTGCTCGAAACCGATTTCTTCGACGTCTGGGTCGAAGGCGAGATCTCGAACCTCAAGCTGGCGTCGTCCGGCCACTGGTATTTCTCGCTGAAGGACAACCGCGCCTCGATCCGCGCCGTCGTCTGGAAGACCGCCACCCAGCTCATTCGCTTCCGCCCGAAAGACGGCCTGTCGGTGGTGGCGCGCGGTTCGGTGCGCGTCTATGCGGTGCGCGGCGAATACCAGATCTCGATCGAGGTGCTGGAGCCGCTCGGCAAAGGCTCGCTGCAGCAGGCCTTCGAGGACCTGAAGGAGCGCCTCGCGAAGGAGGGGCTCTTCGATGCGGCGCGCAAACGGCCTCTGCCGATGCTGCCCCGCTGCCTCGGCATCATCAGCTCGCCCACCGGTGCCGTCATCTCCGACATCCTGCGCGTGCTGCGCACCCGTTACCGCAACGTGTCCGTGCAGGTCTATCCCGCGCGCGTGCAGGGGCCCGAGGCGGCCGGCGAGATCGTCGCCGGCATCCGCGCCCTCAATCGCCTCGGCGGGCTCGACGTCATCATCCTGGCGCGCGGCGGCGGCAGCCTCGAGGACCTGTGGCCCTTCAACAACGAGGGCGTGGCGCGCGCGCTCGCGAACTCGAGGATCCCGACCATCTCGGCGGTGGGCCACGAGACCGACGTCACCATCGCCGACTTCGTCGCCGACGTCCGCGCCGCGACGCCAACGGCCGCGGCGCTCACCGTGGTCAAGGCCAAGGAAGACCTCGCGGCGCACGTGGTGGCGCTGCGCAACCGCGCGGCCGCGGGCCTGCGGCTGCGCCTCGAGCGCGTCTCGAGCCGGGTGCGGGCGCTCACCTCGCATCGCGTCTTCGAGGCCGAGCGCGGCCGGCTGCGTGCGAAGGCACAGCGCACCGACGAGCTGGTGGCGCGCGCCGCGATGCTCCTGGGCCGCCGGCGCCAGGTGGCGCGCACTGCCCTTGGCGGCGCTGCGCAGCGTCTCGAGCGGTTCCGCTTCGACCGGCAGGTGGCGCTGCGGCGCGACAGCACGACAGCCCTCGACGCGCGCCTCGCGCGGGCAGCGGCGCGCACTCTCGAGGCGCGGCGCGGCAGCCTCGCGCGTCTCGCCGGCAAGCTCGAATCGCTTTCGCCGGTGGCGGTGCTGGCGCGCGGCTACGCGCTCGTCTGGACCGCGGACGGCACCCGGCTGGTGCGGCGCGCGACGGACGTCGCGGCCGGGGACAGGATCAGGATCCGCCTGCACGAGGGCACGCTCGACGCCTCGGTGCTGGCCAAGGAGAACGAATGACCGCAGAAACCCCGCTCAAGTTCGAAGGCGCCCTGGCCGAGCTCGAACAGATCGTCCAGCGACTCGAGCGCGGCGAGCTGGCCCTCGAGGAATCGCTGGCGCTCTACGAGCGTGGCGTGGCGCTGTCGCGCCTCTGCCACGAGAAGCTCGAGGAAGCCGAGGGCCGAATCGAATTGCTGCTGAAGGACGGCCGCGGCGACGTCGTCCTCGGCGCCGACGGCAAGCCGAAGACGGCGCCGCTGCCCGCGGACCCCGCCGACGATGACGACAAGTCCCGCTGAGCTCCTCGCCGGCTATCGCGCGGCGGCGGACGCGGCGCTCGAGGAAGAGCTGCCGGCGGCCACCGCCTGGCCGGCCTCGCTGCACGCAGCGATGCGCTACAGCCTGTTCGCCGGCGGCAAGCGCATCCGCCCGGCGCTGGTGTTCGCCGCTGCCGAAAGCGCCGGCGGCAGCTCCACCCAGCCTCTGGTGCTGCAGTTCGCGTGCGCGGTGGAGATGATCCACACGTACAGCCTGATCCACGACGACCTGCCGGCGATGGACGACGACGACCTGCGCCGCGGCAAGCCGACCTGCCACAAGGTGTATGGCGAGGCGCTGGCGATTCTCGCGGGCGACGCGCTCCTGACGCGCGCGTTCGAGGTGCTGGGGCGCGAGGCGCCGGGCGCCGACGCCACCGCACTGCGCCGGCAGCTCGAAGCGACCGCAGTGCTCGCCTCGGCGTGCGGCACCACCGGGCTCATCGGCGGCCAGGTGGAGGACCTCGCCGCCGAGGGGTGCCCGGTGAATGCCGGAGAACTGGAACGGATTCATCGCGCCAAGACCGGCGCGCTGCTGCGCGCGTGCGTGGTGGGCGGCGCCATCCTCGTCGGTGCATCCGAGGACACGCGGACGGCGTTCGATGGCTACAGCCGCGACCTCGGCCTCGCCTTCCAGGTCGTGGACGACATCCTCGATGCCACCGAGGACGCCGCGCGGCTCGGCAAGACCGCCGGCAAGGACGCGGCTGCCGACAAGGCGACCTACGTGCGCATCCACGGCCTGGAAGCGGCGCGCGCCAGCACCCGCACCCTGCTCGCGTCGGCGCTTTACTCTCTGGAGCCGCTCGGCCCGGCTGCCGAGCCGCTGCGCCAGCTCGCGCAGCTGGTGGTCGACCGGCGCGAGTGAAAGCTCCGCCGCGGGTGCCGCGCGAGCGCCTCGACCGCGCGCTCGTCGCGCGCGGCCACGCCGAGTCGCGCCAGAAGGCGCAGGCGCTGATCATGGCCGGCAGCGTGCGGCTCGAGGACGAACGCGTCGCCAAGCCGGGCACCCTGGTTTCCGCCGACACCGCGATCGAAGTGGCGGCGGCGCCCGGGCACGTGGGCCGCGGCGCGCTCAAGCTCGGCCCCATCCTCGAGCGCTTTGCGATCGACGCGCGCGGGCTCACGGCACTCGACATCGGCGCCTCCACCGGCGGCTTCACCGAGGTGCTGCTCGCGGCGGGCGCGGCGCGCGTCTACGCGGTCGACGTGGGACGCGGGCAGCTGCACGAGCGCCTGCGCACCGATCCGCGCGTGCTGGTGCGCGACCGGGTCAATGCGCGGACGCTGTCGGCCGCGGTGATACCCGAGCGCGCGGCCATCGCCACCATCGACGTGTCGTTCATCTCGGCCGTCAGGGTGCTCGAGGGAGCCGCGGCGGTGCTGGCCGCAGGAGCGCATGTCGTGTGTCTGGTGAAGCCGCAGTTCGAGGTGGGCCGCGGGCAAGTCGGCAAGGGCGGGCTCGTCAAGGACGCGCAGCTGCACCGGCAGTGCCTGAGCTCTGTTGCCCGCCGGGCGCAGGAGTTGGGCTACTCTCTTCGGGCGGCGGCGCCGTCTCCCATAACCGGAAGCGAAGGCAACCGTGAGTTTTTCCTGCACCTCGTCTTCGATTCGGGCAGCCCGGCAGCGCGCGCGGAGGAGATCGAAAGAATGGCCGATCGGGCGGTGAGCGAATGATCGTCGGCATCATCGCGCGCAGCGACCTGAAGGCGGCGGGGCGGGTGCTGGGCGACCTGATCGCGTTCCTCAACGCACGCAACGCGCGCTGCATTGTCGAGACCGCCACGGCGCGGCTGCTGGACGGTGCGAAGGACGGCTTCAGCGTCGCCTCCGGCGCCGAGATGGGCAAGGCAGCCGACGTGCTCGTGGTCTTCGGCGGCGACGGCACGCTGCTGCGTGCGAGCCATCTCATCGCCAGCAACGAGACCTTGGTGCTGGGCGTCAACTTCGGCAGCCTCGGCTTCCTCACCGAGATCGCGAGCGACGAACTGGAGGCGACGCTCGCCGACGTGCTCGCCGGCAACGCGCGCTTCGAGAATCGCAGCATGCTGAGCGCCGCGATCACCCGCGGTGACAAGGAGAGCGAGCGCCACGACATCCTCAACGACGTGG
Organism: uncultured Acidobacteriota bacterium; assembly: GCA_963720545.1. Classification (GTDB taxonomy): domain Bacteria; phylum Acidobacteriota; class Vicinamibacteria; order Fen-336; family Fen-336; genus MFD01916-c6. The sequence continues at coordinate 1,389,468 of OY970399.1, forward strand.
TGGTCAGCAAGGCGTCGGTCTCGCGCATCATCGAGTTCGACGTCAGCATCGACCGCATTTTCGTCTCGGCGTTCCGCGCCGACGGCCTCATCATTTCTTCGCCCACCGGTTCGACGGCCTACAACCTCGCTGCCGGCGGCCCGATCCTGCATCCCGACCTGGCCGCGGTGCTGGTGACGCCCATCTGCCCGCACATGCTCAGCAACCGGCCGCTGGTGGTTGCCGACTCGAGCCGCATCGAGGTGAAGCTGCGCGACAACCGCCACGTGCCGGTGCACGTCAGTTTCGACGGCGAGAGCGGCGTGCCGCTCGAGACCGGCGACACCGTGGTCGTGACGCGCAGTGCGCGCGTGCTGCGCCTGGTGCGCTCGCCGCGGCGCGATTACTACGACGTCCTGCGCGCCAAGCTCAAATGGGGCGACTCGGCCGTGCGTCGTCCTTGATCCCGGAGCCCTGAACTCAGGAAGCATGTCCTTCCGCATCACGATCCGCGGCACCACCGGCGCGCTCCGCCCGCCCAGCCAGCAGCAGCGCTTCGCCGTGGCTGCGGTGGCCATCGCGGCGGCCGCCTCGCTCTGCACCGCCTCCTATCACCTCGTGCCGACGAGCGCCGGAATCTGGCGCGGCATGGTGAACCCGCCGGGAGGGGCGCAGCTGGCGCTCGCCGTCATCCTCGGCGTCATCTTTTCGCTCGGCTTCCTGGGACTGCCGTGGCGCTGCAGCCGGTTGGTGCGCGTTGGCTTCGTGGCGGCGCTGCCGCTGGTGCCGCTCCTGACCGGCTGGGGCCGGGTGCTGCTCTTCTTCCAGGGCCCGGTGCTGCTGATCATTGTCGCGGCTGCCATCGGCATGATGCTGGTGCGGCGGCGCCAGCGCAACGAGTACGCGCCGGCACCGTTCGAACTGTTCGCGATTGGTTTCGTGCTGTTCCTGGCGCTCGGCCTGAGGCTGCCCGGTGCCGCCGGCCCGCAAGGCGACGAACCTCACTACCTGCTGATGGCGCGAAGCCTGGTGGCCGACCACGACCTCGACCTGGCGAACGACTTCGCGCAGCGGCGATACGCGCCCTTCTACGGAGGGGTGCTCGAAGCGCACACTTCGCCGCGCAGCCCGAAGGGGCGCATCTACGCGGTGCACGCGCCGGGCCTGCCGGTGCTGCTCGCGCCGGGCTACGCCGCGGCCGGCTACTTCGGCGCGCGCGTGCTGATCGCGTTGCTCGCGGCCGCCACCGCGGCCCTCACCTACAGGCTGTGCGCCGAGGTGCTCGCCGATCGCGGCCCCGCGCTCGCCCTGTGGCTGGCGCTCGTCTGCACCGCGCCATTCGCGCTCTACGCGACCAGCATCTACCCCGAGATGCCGGCGGCGTTCGCCACCGCGGTGTTCCTGCTGACGAGCCGCAAGGATCCCGGACCGCGCGCCCTCGCTGCCGTCGCGGCCTGCGCCGCACTCCTGCCGTGGATCCACCCCAAGTTCCTGCCGCTCGCCGCCGCGGGCCTGCTGTTCACGGTGGCCCGCCGCGGACCGCGCGCATGGCGCCGCGCGGCGGTCGCGGCGTTCGCGCTGTCGCTCGCCCTGCTCGCGTTCTTCTTCCGTTCGCACTACGGCTCGCCCTGGCCATCGGCCGCCTATGGTCCCGGGTACGGCGGCGATGTCTCGCTGCTGCGCGCGCCGCTGGGACTGCTCGGCTTCCTGTTCGATCGCCAGCACGGGTTGCTGTTCCTGAGCCCGGTGTGGCTGCTCGCGATTCCCGGCGTGCCGCTCCTGGCCCGCGAGCGCCTGGGCGACGCCTTGCGCGCGGGCCTGTTCGCGGCGGCGTCGCTGCTGGTGGGCGCCAGCTTCAGCATGTGGTGGGGCGGAGCGTGTCCGCCAGGACGGTTCGTGGTGCCGGCGCTGCCGGCGCTGGCGCTCTTCGTCGGCGCCGTCGCCGTGCGCCGGCACGAGGTGACCGCGGCGCTGTGCGGCGTTGGCGCGGCCATCCTGGCGCTCGCGGCCTGGGCGCCACGCGCGCTCCACAACCGCGGCGACGGCGAGAGCGCGCTGCTGCGCTTCCTGGCGCCCGCGCTCGATCTCGACTCGCGGCTGCCCTCGCTGATCCTCGCCAACGGCGCCGGCATCCTGCTGCTCCTCTGCCTGGTCGGGGTGCTCACGCTCGCGTGGCGCTACACCCGCTACGGCTCGCTGGCCGGCGTCGCCGGCTACGCCGCTGTGGCGACGCTCGTCGCCGGCACGCCGATCCTCGACGGACGCGGCGCGACCCAGCAGCTGCTGTCCTTGTGGTGGCAGCCGCGCCTCACCGTCGGCACCACGCCGCCGCCCGCGCTGCGCGACCTGAGCCTGCCGCTCGACCTGCCGGATGCGCCGTGGGTGCTGGCGAAAGGCGACGAGCGCCACAGCCGGCGCTTCGAACTGCCCGCCGGCGTCTACCGCCTCGAGGCCGACCTGCGCCGGGAAACGGGTGAAGCCGCGACGCTGCGCGCGCAGTTCTTCGCCGGGGATGCGGTGCTCGCGGCCGGAAACTGGAAGACCGGCGCGGGCAGCACCCACGTCACTGCCGCGCTCGATGCCACCGTCGAGGAGGGCGCGCGCCGCCTGCAGGTTTCGGTGGCCGCTATCGACGGCCGCAGCCGGATCGCCGCATTGCGGCTCATCCCGCTGGCGCTCGCCGCCTCCGCGGACGCAACCGCGGGCAACCTCGATGCCGCGATGAAGCCGCCGACCATGCCGGCCGCATCGCCGTCGGCGTCGCCGACACCGACGCCGACGCCGAAATCGATGGTCGAGGAGTGGCGCACGCCGACGACGCCGGCGCGCATCGTCGGCCCGATCTACTACGTCGGCACGCGCGACCTCGGCGTTTACCTGTTCACGACACCGGCTGGCCACATCCTCCTGGACGGTGCCGTCCCGGGTGCCGCGCCCGATATCCTGCGCTCCATTCGCACCCTTGGCTTCAAGCCCGAGGATGTCCGCTTCCTGCTCATCAGTCAGGCGCATTTCGACCACGTGGGCACGCTTGCCGCGCTGAAGAAGGCGACCGGCGCAACTGTGATGGTGATGAGCGGCGACGAGGGCCTGGTGCGCGACGGCGGCGCCAGCGACTACCTGTTCGCGCGCGACCCTGCGATGCGCTTCGAGCCGGTCGCCGTCGAGCGGGTGCTGCGCGACGGCGAAACGGTTTCGCTCGGCAATATCGCCCTGCGCGCGCTGCGCACCCCCGGCCACACGCCGGGCACGACCACCTGGACGACATCGGTGCGCGACCGCGGCCGGCGCTATTCGGTGGTGTTCCCCGGCAGCACCAGCATCAATCCGGGAACGCGCCTTGGCGCGGCACCTTCCTACCCCGGCATCGCGGACGACCTCCGCCATTCGTTCGAGGTGCTCGCCGGGCTGAAACCGGACATCTTCCTCACCGCGCACGCCGCGGCTTTCGACTTCGAGAAGAAGCGCGGACGCGCGATGCTGGAGGGGCCGCCCGCCTACGTCGATCCGGCCGGGTATGCCGCTTACGTGGCGGCCAGGCGGGCCGATTTCGCGAAGGCGCTCAGCGAATCGTCCGGCCGTCCATGACGATGGTGTCGACCGCATCGGTGCGCGGCACGAGCGACACCGAGGCGAGGTCGGCCGACGACTCGCCGCCGCCGCGGCCGAGCGTCACGAACACGTCGTCGCCCTGAGCGTACTCGAACGGCTGGCGCACCAGGAACTCGCCAGCCATCGGCCATGCCGTGTAACGCGGCGGGCCGCTGCGAAAGCTCGAGACGCCGACGTAGAGGATGCCGCGGCCGCGGCCTGCGACCCGCACCTCGAGGCGGCGCGCGGCGGTTGCGGGAAGCGCTCGCAGGAAGACCCCGTCCCAGCGCCCGCGCAGTTCGGCGTGCCCGCCCGCTATGCGCGCGCCGCGCTCGAGATGCGCATCCTTGAAGTTGTTCTCGGCGCCCGAGACCACCATGCTCCCGGCGGCGAACAGGAGGCGCGACCCCGACGGCGAACCGGGAACGAAGCGGTGCTCGGCAACCAGCACGCGCTGGTCGCGCACCATCGGCAGCGCCGCGATCAGGACGTGCTCCCGCAGGTGGAACGGGATGGGGCTGTCGCGAACGTTCCAGACCCACGAACGGTCGGCAGGCGCGCCGGCCCGCTGGTAGAGCCGCTCCCAGCGATAGTCGTATGCGAACGCCCCGAGGAGCTGCACGCCGATCGACACCGCTGCCGCGAGCGCGAACAGCGGCCGCGACACGAACCGCCCTTCCGGCGTGAACAGGAACAAGAGCGGCAGCGCGTCGGTCAGGAGCCGCGGGCCGAAACTCTCGCCGCCATGCCATTCGCCCCAAAGCCCGATCACCAGGACGTGCACGGCGAGCGCCGCGCCAAGCGTGCCGGCGAGCCAGCGCTCGCCCGCGCGCCACGAACGGACCATGCCGACGAGGCCGAAGAGCGCCACCGGCGTGAAGACGAAAAGACCCTTCGCCGGCGAGAAGAGGAGCGCCAGGTGGCCGCGCCCGAAGGGCTCGGTGAAGCGCGACCCTCCGCCCGAGAAGGCATTGCGCCACGGCGAGCCGAAATACTCGAACTGATAGAGGGCCACGAGCAGCACCGGCGCGAGCCCCCAGAGGACCATGCCGAGGATGCGGCGCGGGTAGCGCACGGCAAGGCCGAGAAAAATCACCGCCACCATCGGCGCGGCGGCATGGCGGGCGGCGGCGCAGAGCGCGAGCGGCAGCGCGGCGCGCGCGATCCAGGCGTCGTCTTCGCGCTGTTCGCCGCGCACGATGAAGACGAGTGCCAGCGACAGGCACGCGACCGCCGCCGGGTGCTGCCACAGCGCCTGGCTGGTGGCGAAGACCGTCGTGCCGAGCGCGAACACCAGCGCCGCGACCCGGCCGTCGGGCTCGGCGTGGCGCCTTGCGACCGCGCGATAGAGGAAGGCAGCGGCGAGCGCCGCGAACAGCGCCGCGGCCCACTTCCCCGCGAGCTGCGTGCCCGTGTCGTCGAGGACGAAGAAGAGTTTCGCCGCGGCGAACAAGGGCGCCGCCGCGACTGCGGTGAGCACCGGATAAACGGAGACCCGGTGCACACCCGCCGTCTTCGCGAACGGCTCGGTGACTGCCGGGTACTCGTCGAGGTCGAGATTGCCCGTGGTCACGAGACTCGCGGCCACATGCTCGCTGACGCGCGAATCGCCCGAGCCGATCGGCCGGCCGTTCGCCACCAGGATCACGAACACCGCAAGCGCCAGCAACAGCGTGGCGCGCAGGGACGGCTCGCGCGCGACAGAGCCGGCGATGATCGGCGCGTCGCCCTCGGGAGAGCGAACTCCCAAGCTCAGCGCCCGCGCGAAGAAGAAGACGCTGCCGAGGGCGACGGTGGCGGCGCTGAGGGCGCGGCGGGCGGCTGCGGGCTCGCGTCGGGGACCGGCGAGGTTTCGGGGGACGCCTCGGGCGAAGGCGAGGCGCCGCCGCCGCCGGCGCGCTGGTACAGGTTCACCGCCTTGTTGTGCTCGGCGAGCGTGCGGCTGAAGGCGTGCGTGCCGTCGTTGCGGCTCACGAAGTAGAGGTCCTCGCTGGGCGTCGGACGCAGCACGGCGCGAATCGCCTCGATCCCCGGCGCGCCGATCGGTCCGGGCGGCAGGCCCGGCCACTTGTAGGTGTTGTACGGCGAGTCGATCGCGAGGTCCTTCTTGCGGATGTTGCCGTCGAAGCGGCCGGCCTCGCGCAGCGCATAGATGATGGTGGGGTCGGTCTGCAACAGCATGCTCTTGCGCAGGCGGTTCAGGAACACCCCGGCGATGCGCGGCCGTTCGCTGCCGCGCGCCGTTTCCATCTCCACCAGCGAGGCCAGCGTGACGATCTGCCGCAGCGTCATCCCGCTCGCCGCGATCGCCTCGCGCTCGGGTGCGATCACCTCGCGGAAGCGCTGCACCATGCGCACGATCAGCGCCTTCTCGGGCGCGTCGATGTAGGTCGAGACCTGGTAGGTGTCGGGGAACAGGTAACCCTCGAGGTCGTGCGCCGCAGGGTCGAGGTCGGCGATTGCGGCGGGATCGCTAGCCAGGTCGAGGAAGGTGGTGGGCCGCAGGCCGGCGCCGTCGACGATTTCCGCCATCTCGCGCAACGTGCGTCCTTCGGGAAAGGTCACGCCCTTGTTGGCCGTCTCGCCGCGCACCAGCATCTCGACGATGTCGGCGAGCGTCAGCGGGCCATCCACCGCATAGTCGCCCGCGCGCAGCCGGGTCCCCGTGCCCTGCAGGTAGACGAGGGCCCGGAACACCCACGGATAGCGCACCAGGCCGAGACCCTGCAGCTGCCGGCCGATGCTCTCGCCGGTGGCGCCCTGCGGCACGGTGAATGGCAGCGGCGGATCGCCCACGCGGCGCACCGGCAGGCGCGTCTCACGCAGCCAGAAGCCATAGGCCACGGCGGCGAGCGCAGCAAGGATCGTGATGCGCCGCAGCCACTTCACGCGAAGGGCCTCAGTCTTCGGGGGCCGGCGGCTCGGATTCGAGGAGCTTCCGGTAGTCCAGGTAGTTCTGCAGGATGATGATGGCGGCGACCTTGTCCACCCGGCCGCCGCGGCGATCCTTGCGCGAGACACCCGCCTCGATGAGGGCCTCTTCGGCCACCACCGAGGTGAGCCGCTCGTCCCAGGGGATGACCGGCACCCGCACGTGGCGCTTCAGGGCCTCGATGAAGTTGAGGACCTTTTCAGCCTGGGTGCCGACGGCGCCGTTCAGGTGCTTCGGGAACCCCACCACCACCTGCTCGACTTCGTGCTCCACGACCAGCTTTGCCAGGGCCTGCAGGTCTTTCTTCGGGCCGACCCGTTCGTAGGTGGGAAGACCGCTGGCGAGCGTGCCGGTTTCGTCGGACATGGCGATGCCGATTCGCTTGTCGCCCACGTCCAGCCCCAGTTGCCGCATGTCGTTAACTGGCTGGAGTATAGCGCTTGATAAGATGGCGCCATGAGCACCAGCTTCGCGCTTCGCGCCGCCCTCCTGCCCGCCCTGCTGGCCACTTTGGCCGGCTGTCAACCGAAGACGCAGAAGCCGGAGCGCAAGGCCGCGCACAAGGTTTTCGTCATGGGTTTCGACGGCATGGATCCGAACCTGGCCCGCAAGTTCATGGACGAAGGCAAGTTGCCGAACCTCAAGAAACTGGCGGATGCCGGCACCTTCTCGAAGCTCGAGACCACACAGCCGTCCGAGTCCCCGGTGGCCTGGGCCAGCTTCGCGACCGGCGTCAACCCCGGCAAGCACAACATCTACGACTTCCTGGTGCGCAACCTGGACACGTACATGCCCGACCTCGCCGGCGTCGGCAAGGAGCCGCCGCGGTTCTTCTGGGGCATCCCGACGAAGGCCCCGCGGGTCTGGTCTACGCGCGGCGGGACGTCCTTCTGGGTGCACGCCGGTCTTGACGGTTTGCGCAGCACAGTGCTGACCGTGCCGATGACTTTCCCGCCCGAGGACATCGAGCACGGACGGATGCTGTCGGGCCTGCCGGCACCCGACGTGCGCGGCACCATCGGCACATTCAGCTACTGGGCGTCCGATGTCTCCTCGTTCGAGGAGGGCGCCAGCGAGTTCGGCGGCTGGACCAAGCGGCTCCTGTTCGAGAACGGAGTAGCGCACTCCTTCGTGCGCGGCCCGGAAAACCCGATCCTGCGCCAGGAAGAGACCGAACTGCGGGCGAAGCAGAAGGACGGCAAGCTATCCGAGAAGGACAGCGCGCGCCTCGAGGAGCTTGCCGGCACCAAGGACATCACGATCCCGCTGAACGTCACCTGGTCGGAGGGCAAGGGCGCCGCCGACATCGAGATCCAGGGCACCAAAATGACGCTCAAGCCCGGCGAATGGAGCGCCTGGGTGCCGCTGTCCTTCTCGGCCAACTGGCTGGTGAAGATCAGGACGATGATGCAGTTCCTGGTGGTGCGCGCCGACAACGAGATCCAGATCTACGGCACGCCTGTGAATCTCGACCCGCGCAACCCGCCGACCCCGCTCTCGAAGCCGGACGGCTTCTCGAAGGAACTCGCACAGGACGCCGGCCTGTTCCGCACCGTCGGCTGGGCCGAGCCAACCTGGCCGCTCAACGAGGGCCGCATCGACGAAGCCACGTTCATGAACGACTCGCAGCGCGCGTTCAAGGAGCGCGAGAACCTGATCTTCAGCCGGCTCAAGAAGGACGACTGGGACCTGTTCGTCGCCGTCATCGAGACGACCGACCGCGTCTCGCACATGATGTTCCGCCTCATCGACCCGAAGCACCCGATGTACGACGCCGAGCTGGCGGCCAGGCACGGCGACAGCATCGAGAAGGTGTACCGCTGGGCCGACGACCTCGTGGGCCGCATCCAGCAGCAGCTACCGCCCGAGACCACGCTCTTCGTCATGTCCGACCACGGCTTCCATTCGTTCCGCCGCGGTGTCAACCTCAACACTTGGCTGGCCCAGCACGGCTACCTGGTGTTCGAGGGCCAGCAGAGCGGCGAGAAGAAGACGCTTGCCGACCTGTTCGGCCACGGCAAGTTCTGGGAAGGCGTCGACTGGAGCCGCACGCGCGCCTACGCCGTGGGCCTCGGCCAGATCTACTTCAACCTGAAGGGCCGTGAGGCGCACGGCATCGTCTCCGCAGGGGCCGAGTACCAGGCGCTGCAGAACGAGATCGCGTCAGGCCTGCTGCCGGTCGTCGATCCCGAGTCGAACGGCCCGGTGTTCGGCGCCGTCTACAAGCGCGACGACATCTACAAGGGCGACTACATCCAGAACGCGCCGGACGTGCAGGTGGGCTTCAACGACGGCTACCGCGTCGGCTGGCAGGACAGCCTCGGCCAGATCCAGCGCGAGGTGGTGGAGAACAACAACCGCAAGTGGAGCGGCGACCATTGCGCCACCGTCTCCGAAATCAGCGGCGGCGTCATCTTCTCGAACCGCAAGCTGAACCGCGAAAAGCCCCACATCATGGACCTGGCCTCAACCATCCTGAGCCTCCTCGGCGCCCCGGCGCCCCAGGACACAGACGGCTCCCCGCTGATGTAGCGGTTACTCCACGAGGCCGCCCATGAGCGGATCGGTGATGCTGTCTTCGCCGCTTTCGATGTGGCCCGCGAGCTGGCGCTCGAAGGACCCGTCGTCGGCCGCGGTGATGACGAAGTCGTACCAGCCGTGGGTGAGCGACAGCGGCCAGTGGCGTGACGCAGACTCGCCTTCGGCCAGGATGACGCGCGCCTGCGTGTGCGCGTTGTTGTTGGCGATCCGGACGTCGGCCTGGCTGCGGGCGCGGTTCGTGATCTCGAGGGTGATGCCCTTGCCCGCGGCGCCGTAGGTGGCGCGGACTTCGAGCTCGGCGTGGCCTTCATTGGCGGGTCCGCCCTTGAAGCTGCGCAGGAAGCCGTTCGGCCCATGGACGGTGAGGTCGTACTCGCCGGTGTTCCAGTCGTCGCTCACGTGCTTGCGCCGCTCGACCGTGTAGGTGCGGGGCGCATCGGCGCCGGGCGTACGTACCTGGAAGACCGCCGCCTGGTCGCCGGTGTTGCGGAAGTTGAGGCGGAAAGAGCCGCTCGCGGCGACCGACCCGTTCACGTGCAGCTCGTACGGCAGGGCGCGCGCCCGCTTCACGCCGCGTTCCTGCCGCGGCAGGGACTGGTTCGTGGGCGGCACCGGCACCTCGTCGGGCTGGCGTTCGAGCACCTCGGGCTTGTCGTCCACGGTGCTCGGCAGCATCAGGCGGCGGAGCAGGTTGGGCTTCTTGAAGTCGAAGGCGTTCGTCAGGTCGCCGCTGACGGCGCGGCGCCAGGGGGTGATGTTGCTTTCGATGAGGTCCGGACGGCCCTTGGCGAAGCGCTCCTCGAGGAAGCGGATCAGCGAAGTGTGGTCGAAGAGCTGCGAGTCGACCCAGCCGCCGCGGCTCCACGGCGAAACCACGAGCATCGGCACGCGCATGCCGAAGCCGTAGGGCGCGCTGACGAAGTCGGTGTCGCCGGGAAAGATCTCGTTGGTCGTCGGCACGGTCGAGAGACCCTCGGCGCGCGACTGCGGCGGGGTCGGCGGCACCAGGTGGTCGAAGAAGCCGCCCTCTTCGTCATAAGTAATGAAGAGCGCCGTCTTGCTGAAGACATCGGGCGAGGCGGCCAGGATGTCGATGATCTGCGAGAGGTACCAGGCGCCGAAGTCGGGCTCCCAGTTGGGGTGCTCGGTGTACGCCTCGGGCGCCACGATCCACGATACCTTCGGCAGCTTTCCACTGCGCACGTCGTCGCGGAAGATGTCGAGGAGCTTCTCGGGGTCGCGATTCTCGGCGCTGATGAGGGTGCCGGTCTTGGCGCGATCGGCGAGCGGCGTGCCGGGCGCCGCGTTCTGGTACTGGTGGAAATAGAGCAGCGAGTTGTCGCCGTAGTTACCGATGAATGGGTCGCCGGTCCAACCCCAGAACCCCGCCGCGTCGAGGCCGACGCCCTGGTCCTGGTAGACCTTCCAGGAGATGCCGTTGCGCTGCAGACGCTCGGGATAGGTCGACCAATCGTAGCCGGCTTCCGCGTTAGTGATCACCGGGCCGCCGCCGTTGCCGTCGTTCCCCACCCAGCCGGTCCACATGTGGTAGCGGTTAGGGTCGGTCGGGCCCATCAGCGAGCAGTAGTAGTTGTCGCAGATGGTGAACGCATCGGCGAGCGCGTACTGGTAGGGCAGGTCGGCGCGCGTGTGGTGCGTCATCGTCTGCACGCCCTTGTTCGGCACGAACTGGTCGTGCCGGCCCGCGTTCCACGCGGCGTGCGTGTCGTTCCAGCCGTGCGGCGGGTCGGGCAGGAAGGTGGCGCCGAGGTCTTCGACCGGCGGGCGGAACGGCAGCAGGTAGTTGGCACCGTCGGGCTGGTGGAACGCCGAGAGCCCCGAGGGCAGGCGCACCACGCGCGGGTCGGCGAAGCCGCGGACGCCGCGCATCGTGCCGAAGTAGTGGTCGAACGAGCGGTTCTCCTGCATGAAGATGACGACGTGGCCGACGTCGGCGATGGTGCCCGTGGGGCTGTGCGCGTCGATGTCGAGCGCGCGGCTGATGCTGCCGGGCAGCGCCGCGGCCACCGCCGGTGCGCCCATCAGCTTGAGGAATGTGCGGCGGTTGTTCTCGGTCATTCGCGGCCTCGCTTCCTGCAGGAGTGTTGAAAAAGGAAATGCAGATTGCAGGCGAAGCTAGCGAGGCGGTGTTCGTTCGCTGTGAAGCCGCTGCGACAGCGAGGTAAAACTTCCAGCGCATCAACGCGACGCGCCGTTCAGTTCAGTGGCGACACTCCCCAGGGCGCGTCTCGGTGTTGGTTGGGACGTAGCCGCCTGGAAGACGCTCGAAGAAGAGCTGCGGGCGCTTCTTTGGCGTGGCGCCGACTTCGTCCATGGTCGAGACGTCGTAGAGGTGGCCGTTCACCATCACGTGCGTGAGGCGGTCCGACTGGCGGATGTCTTTCAGCACGTCGCCGTCGATGACGGCGAGGTCGGCGAGCTTGCCCGGCTCGAGCGAGCCGATGTCCTTGTCCATGCCGAGGTACTTTGCCGGGTTGAGCGTCGCCGAGCGCAGCGCCTCGAGCGGCGTCAGGCCGCCCTTCACCAGCATCCACATCTCCCAGTGCGTGCCGAGGCCCTCGCGCTGGCCGTGGGCGCCGGTATTTACGGGCACGCCGGCGTGCTGCAGCATGGCCGCGGTCTTCGCCACCTCGATGACGTTGAAGTCGCCTTCCGGCGCCGTCTCGCGGCGGATCGCGCGCGCGTCGAGGATGGTGCGCGGCACGTACTTGCTCAGGAGCGGGTGCTGCCAGACATCGGTGGTTGCGTAGAAGTAGTGCTCGCCGTCGAGGCCGCCGAAGGCCACGATCAGGGTCGGCGTGTAACCGACGCCGGTGCCTGACCAGAGCTGGCGGACGTCGTCGTAGAGCTTCGCCAGCGGGATCGCGTGCTCGATGCCGGTGTGCCCGTCAACCACCATGCTCATGTTCATCTGGAACAGCGAGCCGCCTTCCGGCACCACCATCATGTGCGTTTCGCGCGCGGCGGCAATGATCTCCTGGCGCTGCTCGCGGCGCGGTTGGTTGTAGCTCTTCACCGAGATGGCGCCGGCGGCCTTCATCCGCTTGAGGTGCGCGAGCGCGTCGTCGTAGGAATCGATCTTCGCCGTGGACGCGGACTTGGCGCCGTAGAGGATGGTGCCCGTGGAAAAAATCCGCGGCGCCACCACCAGGCCGGCCTTCTGCATCTCGGCGTGGGTGAAGATCTCGCCGGTGTCGTTCGACGGATCGTGGACCGTGGTGACGCCGAACGCGAGCGAGGCCAGATCGACCCAGCTCTGCTGCGGGATGAAGCCGTCCTCCCCCATGCCGCCGTGCCAATGAGCGTCGATGAACCCGGGCACGATGGTCTTGCCCTTGAGGTCGACGATGGTCGCTCCCGCCGGCACGCTCACCGATGCCGACGGGCCGAGCGCCGCGATGCGGTTGCCGGTGACGACGACGGTGCCGTCCTCGATGACGTCGTCGCCGTGCATCGTCACGATGCGGGCGCCGCGCAGTGCGACGGTTGCCGCGGGCTTCGCGGCCTTCTCGCTGAAGCCGATGCGCAGCCCGTCCTCGCCCGGCTTCGGCAGCTCCTTCGGCGCGCCGTCTACGAAACTGAAGGCGTCCTGCAGCGAGCGCGAGAAGAGCTGGTCGCCGAGGACGAAATGCAGCTGCTTGCTGTCGCCCGACCAGTGCAGCGATTCACCGGCGTTCGCCGACACGCGCGTCTGCGGCAGCGCGTCCGCCTCGGGCCCGACTTCCTGCGGCTTGCCGTAGGGCGCCATCGGCGTGACGTAGACGCGGAACCCTTCGACGAACGCGAGCCACTTGCCGTCCGGCGACAGTGCAAACTCGGTGGCGCGTTCGCTCTTGGCCGCGGTCCGCTCTTCGCCGCCGTCGAGGTTCATCGCGACGAGCGTCGCCGACAGGTCCACTTCGTTGTCTACGCTGGTGCGTGTCACGTAGACACGGTCGCCCGTGGCTGCGAACTGCGGCGCGGCGCCGTCGGCGGTGATCTTCTTCGGCGTGCCGCTGCCGTCGGTGGCGGTGCGGAAGATGCCGGTCTCGAGGCCGTGCCATGGAGACGTGAGGAAGCCGCCGCGAGCGCGCTGGTAGACAACCAGCTTGCCGTCGGGCGAGAAGCACGGCGAAAGGTACTTCCCCGGCTCCTTCGTCACCGTGGTCTCGCGGCCCGTCTTGACGTCGATGCTGCGGATACTGCCGAGCGTTTCGTCGTTCCAGGCGACGAACACGACGCTCTTGCCGTCGCGCGACCATGCCGGAAAGAACTCGAAGCGGTCCGAAGCGGTGGTGAGGCGTTTGGGGGTGCCGTTTGGCAGCGCGCGCACATAGAGATGACCCATCGCCGAGTACAACACCTCGCCGCCCGACGGCGACACGCTCGCCCAGCGCAGCTGGTGCACGTCGAAGCTCTCGGGCGCCACGGGCGTCTCGAACCGCACCGCCTTGCGTACTTCGCGAGTGTCCTTCACGTGGAACACGATCTCGCGCGGTGCGCCGCCCTTCACCGGCACGCGCCACAGTTTGCCCTGGGCCCAGACCACGATCTCCTTGCTGTCCGGGGTGAACGCGAACGACGGGTAGACGCCGTGGATCGCCCACGCCTCCTGCAGGTCGCGCTCGAGGCCGTCCCAGACCGGCTGCTCCTCGCCGCTCTTCAGGTCCTTGACGAAGAGGGTGCTGCGCATGCGCACGCGGCGCACGAACGCGAGCATGCTGCCGTCGCGCGACGGCACCGGACGCACCGCCCCGCCCGGACCGGTGACGAACGGCTCGATGGTGCCGTCCCGCGTGTCGAGGCGCTGGATGACGTAGATCTGGGCGTTCGAGTTCTTGTTGTACTGGAAGACCCGGCCTGGAGTGGTGTCCTGCGAAAAGTAGACGTAGCGGCCGTCAGGCGAGAACGCCGGTTCGCCGAGATCCTTCTGCCAGTTGGGCTTTTCGTTGAGGCGCACGCCCTTGCCGGTGATGCCGGCGTGGTACAGCCAGATCTCGCCGGAGCCGAGGCTGCGCGTGCCGGTGAAATGCTTGCGCACGGCGATGTACTCGCCGTTCGGATGCCAGGTCGGGTTGTTGACGAGGCGGAAGCTCTCGTTCGTCACCGCGCGCTGGTTCTTGCCGTCGCGGTCCATCACCCAGGCGTTGTCGCCGCCGCCCTGGTCGCTCATGTACGCGAGGCGCTTGCCGTCGGGCGAGAAGCGCGCCTGCATCTCCCAGGCGATCGAGTGCGTCAGCGCGGTCGCTTCGCCGCCCTCGATTGGCATCGTGTAGATGTCGCCCAGCATGTCGAAGACCAGCGTCTTGCCGTCGGGGCTGACGTCGACGCTCATCCAGGTGCCGGTGCGGGTGTCGATCGCAACCGTGGTGGCCTCGCCCGGCGGCGCGTTCACGTCCCACTTCTTCGCCTTGTCGTCTTTGTCCTTCGCGGGGTCTTCCGCGTAGGCAACCACCAGGACCGAGGCGCCAAGCGCCGCCGCGACGAGAAATGAGCGCATAAGTGTCGTTGACCTCGCGGCGGATTCTACGGTGGCTGCCCCGCCAGGCTCCACGGGCCGATTCAGGGGGCTGGATTGCGTTCGCGCGGCCTGTTTGCGCCCCGGTTCACGGCGCGCCTTATACTTGCTTCATGAGTGCCCGCGCCCGCCTGTTCGTCGCTTTCGTCTCCACCGGCCTCATCGGCTTCCTGCTTGCCGGCGCCGTTGCCGGCCGGGTCTTCGGTGACACCGCCTACGGCCAGCTCACGCTCTTCAATGAGGTGCTGCGCCACGTGCTCGACGGCTACGTGGACGCGCTGACGCCGGAACGGCTCGACAGCGCGATGGAAGCGGCCGACATGGGCCTGATGGACGCGCTCGACGGCGACACTGCCTACCTCGGGCCGGAAGACTGGCGCGCCTACCGCGAGAAGAGCGCCGTGAGCGAGGCCGAAACCGGCATCGCGCTGGGCCGGCGCTTCGGCTTCCTGATGGTGATCGCCACCCGGCCTGGGTCGCCTGCCGACAAGGCCGGAGTGCGCGCCGGCGACTTCCTCAAGACGATCGACGACCGCCACACCCGCTCCATCAGCATCGCCGTCGGCGACCGCCTGCTGCGCGGGGCGCCCGGCTCCGAGGTGAAGCTGCGGGTGCTGCGCTCGCGCGCCGAGCCCATCGAATTCAGCATCGTGCGCGAGCGGCTGACCGCGACCCCGGTGGAGCGCCGCGTGCTGGGCGAGGGCAACGGCTACATCCACGTGACCGACTTCGAGGGCGACGCGGCGCGCGAAATCCGCGATGCGGTCGAGTCGCTGAAGCGCGCCGGCATCCGCAACCTGGTGCTCGACCTGCGCGGCGCTTCGTTCGGGCCGCTCGAGCAGGGCTCGGCCGCGGCGCAGCTGTTCGTGCAGAGCGGTGTGGTCGCGCGCCTCGCGCCCCGCTCGGGCGCCGAGCAGACGACGAGCGCCGACCCCGCAAAGGTCGCCTGGGAAGGCCCGCTCGTGACTCTCGTGAACGGCGGCACGTCCGGACCGGGCGAAGTGCTCACCGCGGCGCTCGCCGATTCGGGCCGGTCGTCCACGGTGGGACAGAAGACCTTCGGCCGCGTCGGTGTGCAGCGCGACTCGCCGCTCGACGACGGCGGCCTCATCGTCACCGTCAGCCGCTACATTTCGCCGAAGGGCACGGCCATCCACGGCAAGGGCATCGAGCCCTCGGTGGTGGTGGCGCTCGCCGCGCCGGGTTCGCTCGCGACCAGCGACGATGACGATGACGAAGCGCCCGAGGCCGAGAAGCCGGGCCCGCAACCGAACACCGACCCGGTGCTCGACAAGGCGCTCGAGGTCCTGAAAACCGGAGTCGTGAAGAAAGCGGCCTGATCCCCTCGGCGCGGCGCCGCCGGGCCGTCATGCCACATTCGTTGCAGAGCGTGACTCGCGTCACACAAGCGTCGAAACCGCGGCGCGATACTCGCTCTCGACCAGCTGCAATCGTCGGCCCTCCCGGACTCGATGATCGAGTAGCGAAAGCCGCCCCTCCCGCACGTACCGCTACAGAAGCGTACTCGCGTGCCGTTGCCGGAGAACGTTCGTAGATGTTGCAGCGCATCAAGCAGAACATCGCCCAGTACGCGGCGATCGACGACTCGCAGTTCCACTACTTCTTCTCGCTCCTCAAGCACAAACACCTCGAAAAGCAGCGGCCGCTGCTGGTCGCCGGCGACGTGTGCTCGTTCGAGGGGTACGTCGAGGCCGGCTGCCTGCGCGTCTTCTGCACCGACAGCGCCGGCTCCGACCACGTGCTCGCGTTCGCCTCCGAAGACCAGTGGGTGGTGGACATCGACAGCTACAGCAGCCAGAAGCCGGCGCAGCTCGGCATCACGGCGCTCGAGAACACCAGTGTCTGGCTCATCGACAAGGCCAGCAAGGAGCGCCTCTACGAACGCATACCGGCATTCGAGCGCGTGTTTCGCCTGATGGCGCAGGATGCGGTCGCGGCACTGCAGCAGCGCCTGCTCGCGAACATGCACCTCACGGCGGACCAGCGCTACCTCGAGTTTCGCGAAGCTTATCCCGGGCTCGAGAACCGCGTGCCGCAATACGAGATCGCGGCCTACCTCGGCATCTGCCCGGAATTTCTCAGCAAGATCCGCCGCAAGTTGATGGGGGGCACAGCGCCGGGAATTTCTTGAACTACTTCAATGCCGGGCGCGCAGTGAGCGGCCTACTCTGCCGCCACACCCAATCTGCCCCGGGGGACGCCCAATGCAATTTCATCGATATTTCCGGATCGGCGGAGCCACGACCTTCGTGGCGATCGCCGTGCTCATCGCAGGCAGTTCGTCGTCCATCCAGTCCCAGAACCGCGACAACTCCAGGCGGGACGAAAGCCGCCGCCAGCGCTTCACGCCCGTGGGCGACGCCGAGCAGGAAGCCGAGCCCGTGGATGCGAGTTCCTTCGCGGCGCAACAGCCCGACCGCTTCGGCAAGGTACCCCTGCGTGAGGCGCTCACCGGGTTCGACAGCCTGACGAACGGCTTCGACGAGCAGGGGCCGGACTACTCGACGCTCGAGGAAGACACCGTCGTGGCCGGCCGTTCGTTCAACGACAACCGCTTCATCTTCGAGGAAGTGGAGCACCCGCAGGACGGCCTCGGCCCCACCTACAACGCGCAAAGCTGCGCCGAGTGCCACCAGAACGTGGCAACCGGCGGCGCCAGCCAGATCGCCGAGCACCGCACCGGCCGCATGGTCGACGGCCAGTTCTTCGAGTCGCAGGGCGGCTCGCTGATCCAGTCGCGCGCCACCCACCCAAACGTGATGGAGCTGGTGGCCTTCGAGGACGACATCCGCACCTTCCGCATCTCCACCAACACCCTGGGCGCCGGTTACGTCGAGGCGATTGCGAATTCGACCTTGCTCGACATCATGCGCCGCCAGCCGCCCGCCATGCGCGGCACCGCGGTGCGGGTGCCGGTGCTCGAGTCGAACGGCCGTTCGCGCGTCGGGCGCTTCGGCTGGAAGGACCAGCACGCGAGCCTCGAGTCGTTCGCCGCCGACGCCTACCTCAATGAAATGGGCGTCACTTCGCCGCTCTTCCCCGAGGAGAACTCCTCGAGCGGCCGCGACGTCGCCGCCTACGATCCGGTCGCCGATCCCGAAGACGACGGCGACGACCTCGAGGCGTTCGCGAACTTCATGCGCTCGACCAAGGCGCCGCCGCGCGGCACCATCACCGGCGCCGTGCGCGCGGGCGCCTTCCTGTTCGCGCAGGCGGGCTGCGACACCTGCCACGTTGCGGCGATCGCCACCGCGCCGCCGGGCACGCGCATCAACGGCGGCAAGCTGGTGGTGCGTCCGGCGGTCGGCAACAAGATCATCCACCCGTACAGCGACTTCCTGCTGCACGACATCGGCACCGGCGACGGCATTCCCATCCAGCCGACCCCGGAGTTCGCCGGTACCGCGAGCCAGATCCGCACTGCGCCGCTGTGGGCGTTGCGCACGCGCAACCGGCTGATGCACGACGGCCTGTCGTTCACCAAGCAGGAGGCGATCTCCCGCCACGCCGGACAGGCCACGAGGGTGCGGCAGCGCTACGACGCGCTGACGCCCGACCAGAAGCTCGCTGTGCTCGCGTTCCTCGACTCGCTCTAGCGGGCGCTAGCGAACCTCGAAGGGCGTCTCGCGGACGAGCTCCTCGCCCGCGACGGTGTCCTTGACGACGAGCCGGGCCGTATAGGTGCCCGGCTCGTAGGTCGCGAGCGATATCGGCCCGACCGCCGGGATCGGCGTCTCGTTCTCGTGGGTCTGCTCCGGCGCCTTGGCCTTGTCCTTGCCGTCGCGCACGATGCTGAAGCTCGCGGTGACCGCGCGCTTGCCGGTGTCCGCGGCCTTGGGGCCGTAGATGATGGCGAGCAACTGGATCGAGTCGCCCTGCGCGAAGACGTTGCCCGCTTGCGGCACGAGTCGCGTGGTGCCGAGCGCGAACGCCGCGAGCGGATCCTGCGGGTCGGCCTGCTGCCCCTGCACGATGTCGCGCACCACCAGGAGGCCGGTGGCGCCGAAGCCGGCGCCGAACTCGAGCGCCTCGACGTCCGTGGAAGCCGTGCTGCCTTTGGCTGTGGCGGTGGCGGCGGCGTCAAGGACTGCTGCCTTCACCGTGTACTTGCCCGGCTTCACCGCGGCCCCCCAGGACGCGACGAAACTGTTGTCGGCGGAAACCTCCGCCGTCATCTCCTTGCTCCAGGTGGCGACCGGCTTGCCGACGTCGCCGATGAACTGCGCGGCGACCGCTACGCGCACCGTCTTCTTCCCTGCCGCATCCTGGACGGTGAGCCCCGCCGCATCGCCGCGGACGATGCCCGCGACGTAGGTCGAGCCGTCGCGGCCGCGGATCTGCATCATGGGCGCGATGGTGATGTTGAAGTCCTGGCGCGTGCCGTCGAGGATCGCCAGCGCGCCTTGCGGCGTTGGCTGCTGCGCGGCGGCCGTCACCAGGTGGCCGTTCGCCATGCGGTACTCGGGCGATGTCTGCACCACCCGGGCCTGCGCCATCTTCACGAACGCCGCCTCGATGCCGCTGCCTGCAGGCAGCCGGCACTCGCCGTCGAACGCGATCTCCATCTTGCCGCCGTCGAAGGTGACGCCCTCGCGGTTGCGGTAGGTCCACACCTCCGGAGTGCGCAGCTGCGCGTCGGCCGAACCGCGCTGCGCCTTCACTTCATCGGGCGCGCCGAGGAGCAGGAACGCCCGGCCGCAGTCGGTCGCGGACGATGGCTTGCCGGCGACCGCGTACTTCGTTCCCAGCTCCGCGAGGCGCTTTTCGTACGCCTCCCGGAACGCGTTCGTTTTGGTGGCGGGCGCGGGGTCGCGGCGCGCCCAGAAGATCTTCTGGAACTCCGCGATGTCCTGCGGGTCCTTGAGCGTCTTCCAGAGCTTGCCCTCTTCACCCAGCACCAGCGGCGTCACGCTGTCGAACCACTGCTTCGCGTCCTGCGTCTGCTGGGCGCCGGCAGCGGGCACGACCGATGCAACAAGCACCAGCGAGCAGGCAAGTGTGATCCTCATGGCCCTCGATTCTAGGTCGTGAGTAATGCCACATCCAGGCCGCTTTACATAGATCAACATGAACAAACACTGAAGCTTGGTGAGGTATCTCGTGTTAGCCTCAAAATCGATGTCTCGTATACGGATGAAGGGCCTCGTGGTCCTCGCGGCGGCCTTGTGTCTCACCCTCACACCTGACACGGCGGACGCACGTTCGCGGCGCCGGACCAGCCACCGCGCCCGCAAGGCGCCGCGGCGCGTGGTGCCGCCGCCGGTCCTGGTGCTGCCCGAAGGCGCTTCGGCGCGCGACCGCATCGTCGGCGACGCGATGCTGCGCGCGATCAAGGGCAAGGACGGCGCGGTGGTCGCCATGGATCCGCGCAACGGCCGCGTCATCGCCGTGGTCAACCCGCGGCACGCGGTGGCCGGCGCCTACACGCCGTGCTCGGTGTTCAAGACCGTCGTTGCCATCGGCGGGCTGTCCGAAGGGCTCATCACGCCCGAATCGACACACCGCTGCACCGGCCGCGGCACCTGCTCGAAGTGGGCCGGCCACGGCACCATCGCGCTGCGCGCGGCGCTCGCACATTCCTGCAACCCCTACTTCGAGGTGATCGGCGAGGAGCTCGGCTACGAGCGCGTGCAGAAGTACGCGCGCCTGCTGGGCCTCGGCGAGCAGACCGGCATCAACCTCCAGGGCGAAACCAGCGGCGTCGTGCCCGAGTGGGTGATGCCCGCGGCCGTCGGCCACCTGTCGAGCCATGCCACGGGCATCGCCACGTCCCCCATCCAGCTCGCGGTGCTGATCTCGGCAACCGTGAACGGCGGCATCATCTACCGGCCGCGCCTCGCTCCTGACGCCGACTACGTTCCCGAGGAGCGCTGGCGCCTGCCGCTCGACACTCGCCTCGACGGGCTCGCCGAGGGCTTCATCTCGGCGGTCAACGAAGGCAGCGCCAAGAGCGCCTACGATCCGCAGGTCACCGTCGCCGGCAAGACCGGCACCTGCGAACAGCTCGGCTGGTTCGCGTCGTACGCGCCCGCCAGCCATCCCGAAGTGGTGGTCGTGGTGTTCCTGCGCTACGGGTCGGGCCACCTGGCTTCGGCCGTCGCCGGCAACGTTTACCACCGGCTCTACCCGAGCACCGGCGCCGCGGGTCAGTAGCCCGCACAAGCGCGAAGCCCGCTCAGGGCAGCGTGCTGATGGTGACGATGTTCGAGAAACCGCCCGTCGCGCTGCCGTTCTTCGCGTAGATCCCCAGGTAGTACTGCGTCCCCGGATGCAGGTTCGGGATGCTCGCGACCGCTTGCGGCGTGCTCGCGACGCTCACGATGGTCGTGAGCTCCGCGGGCGAGGTCCCGTAGTGAACCTCGTAGCTCGAGGCTCCGGGCACCGGGACGAACGGCAGCTTGATGACCCGCTGGGCGGCGCTCGGCAGGAGCGCCAGCGGCGCGCCGAGTGAGCCGCCCTCACTCAGGTGCACGATGCGCGCCACCGAGGGCACGCCGGCGGTGTCGTTCAGGAACAGCATGTAATAGCCAGGCGGCGCCAGGTTCGCGTTCGGGACCGCGCGCACGATCAGCCCGCCGGTCGTCGCCGTGAACCGCAGCGGCACGCGGCGCTGCTCGAAGTCGACCGAGTGCGTCACCGAGGCCATCCGCATGAGCACGACCGAGGCGATGCCGAGGGGCGACGGGGTGGCAACGAAGAAGTCGTTGTCGTAGTGAATCGTTTCCGGCGCGCTGCCGATCTGAGGGCGAGGAGCTGTCGAACCGTTGGCCGTGAACAGGTAGGGGGGCGAGAAGATCTCGAAGTTCTTCTCGATGTAGCCGAGCGTCTGGCACTTGCCGCAGATGCCGCCGCCGCCGCTCAGGACGCGCGCGTCGGGCAGCAGGATGGCGGTCGAGTGGTACTGGCGGGTGCGCTGCGCCGCCGCCAGCAGCTGCCAGGTGCCGGTGGCGGGGTTCCAGCGCTCGGCGTTCAGCACCGGTGCGTTCAGGTCGACGAGCGGCGTGCCGCTCGAGTTGCCGCCGGTCGCGAGCACGCTGCCGTCGGGAAGCACCGTCAGGTTGTGCTGGCGCCGCCCCACCACGAGGTCGCCGGTCGCCGCCGTCTGCGGCCTGCGGTCGGAGTAGAGGAATGAGACGACGCGCGCCGAGCGCGAGGACGGCCCCCCGCCGGCGACGATGACCTTGCCGAGGTCGTAGAGCCCGAACGAGCCATAGGAGCGCTTCAAGCCGTCGCCCCGCTTGCCCACGCCCTCCCAGGCGCCGGCGCCGGCGGTGTCGAGGTAGCGCAGCGCGTCGGCCGGCCCGAAGTTGAAGGCGCGTCCGCCGGGCGAGGCGTGAAGCCACGGATAGAGGGGCAGGGACAAGACCGCGTCCGTCAACGGCCGCAGGACACCGAGACTGGGAACGACGACATCCGGCGTGAAGACCTCCGGCGTGTCGTAGCCGCCGGAAGTGATGAGCATTTCGCCGTTCGCGAGCGGCGTCACCGACGGATACCAGCGGCCGCCGCCCATCACGGCCGGGCTCAGCGTCCAGGTCTGCGACATTGGGTCGAAGAAATGGACCGTGTCGAGGCCGGCCAGCGTGTGATCCTTGTTACCGCCGGCCACCAGCACCGTGCCGTCCGGCAGGTGCGCGAGGCCCGAACAGAACAGGTTGTAGCCGGTGGTGGTGTCGACCCTCGCGAAGGCGTTGGTCGCGGGGTCCCAGACCGCCATGCGGGTGGTGTTCTGCGGATCGTGATACTTCGCCGCGGGGATGTCGCTGATCGAGTCCCAGAAGAGCAGGCGGCCGTTCGGCAGGAGCGAGATGTGTATTGGCACCAGCGGCGCATCGAACACCGCCGACCAGGCACCGGTGGTCGCGGGTGTCAACTGCGCCGGCTCGCTGTCAAGCACCGCGGGAGCGCGCAGTACGCCGTTGCTGTTGGTGTAGCCGTCGAAATCGCGCTGCAGGCGGTCGTTCAGGTCCGCGAAGCCGTCGAAGCCGAAATCCTCCAGCCGGTGCGCGGCGATCTCCTGCGCTGAGGACGAGCGGCCGCGCGGTGGATCGTGTGCGAATGCGGTCGCGGCAAGGGCGCATGCCAGCAAGGCGATGGCCGGCGCGTATTTCTGATGAGGAGGGCTTGCCATTGCGCTCGTCCGATGCAGGAAGGGGCCGCGTTTCGCGCGACCCCTTTGGTTACAAAACGAGTTTACGCCCGCTGTCTAGTTGCGCGGCTCGAGTTCGACGCGCAGGTCGGAATTGTCACCCGCCTGCACCTCGAGATCGCGGTCATACGTGACGAACCCGGGGCGCACCACCTCGACGCGGTGCGTGCCCGCGCTCAGTTCCACGGTCTGCACCTGGGCCGCGGTGCCGCGGAACTCGCCGTCGATGTAGATGGTCGCGTCCTGCGGCTGGAACTGCAGGCGGACGCGGCCGCGTTCGGCCTGGGCGTTGCGCGCCATCGGCCGTGAATCGCGGTCGTCGCGGCCGCCGCGATCGCCGTAGGCGGGCGCGGGACGCGCATTGTCCGGTTCGTCGGCGACACCCGCGGGGCCGCGCGCGCCGGCCAGCTCGTCGATGGCGTCGGCGCCGTCGCCTTGCACCATGTCGTAGTGCAGCTTCAGCGTCTGGCCGCCCGCGGCGTAGAGCTTCCAGGTGTGAGTGCGGTAGCCGTCCAGCTTGACCGTGACGTCATGGCGGCCGGGCGAAACGTTGAGCCGCTGGAACAAGCCGTTGTAGTCGTCGACGACGCCCGCGTAGTAGCCGTCGACGTAAACCCTCGCTTTCTGCGGCTCGACCTGGATGCGCAGCTGCGCGCGGTTGTCGTAGTCGTAGTAGCGGCCGGCGCCATAGACGGGACCCCAATAGCCGTAGCCGCCGCCGCCCCAGTAGTAGCTGTCGTACCAGAACGGGCTGTAGCCGAAGTAGGCGTAGCTGCGCGGACCGTAGCCGAAACCGTAGTTGTAGCGGTAGGGGTAACCGTAATTGAAGCGGCCGCCGCGATAGCCGCGGCCACCGGTGCCGGTGCCCGCGCGCGGATGGCGCGCCTGCGCGCCGGTCACTGAGCCGCCGCTCGACTGGCCCTGCGAGCCGCTGCTCGAGGCGCCGGACGAGGAAGCACCCGAATGCCGTTGACCCGCGCTCGACGAACTGCCGGAGGTGCCACTCCGGGGATGCGCATTGTCGGCCAGCGCAACAGTTGCTGACAAACCGAGCACCAGGAGCGTCGCCATCGACTTCATAACCGTCCTCCGATTCTTCCAGAAGCGTACTGCTGATACCTATCTGAGCAAACGCTGTGCCGGGCAGGCTGCGGGGCGCATGGCCCGCAAACCATTGGAATCGCTGCCAATACCCGGCCTGGCGCCCGCCGCAACTTTTTACCCTTCCGCACGGTCGTCCGCGCGTGAGGACGCTTCCGAAAGCATCGCCTTATACTGCCCGGGTGAGCGCACCGCGCCGGCTGCTCGTCGTCGCCGGCGAGGCCTCGGGAGATCTCTACGCCGCCGAGCTGGTGCGCGAATTGCGCCGCCTCGAGCCGGAACTTGCCGTCTACGGCATGGGCGGCGACCGGCTGGCCGATGCGTCGGCCACGCTCCTCGCCCATATCCGCGACTCGGCGGTGGTTGGCCTGCTCGAGGTGGTTTCGCACCTTTCCCACCTGCGCGCGATCTACAAGCGGATCCTCGCCCAGGTAGACGCCGAACGTCCCGACGCCGCGGTGCTCGTCGACTACCCCGACTTCAACCTGCGGCTCGCGAAGGAGCTCAAGAAGCGCGGCATCCCGGTGGTCTACTACGTGTCGCCGCAGCTTTGGGCCTGGCGCGGCGGGCGCATGCGTCACATCGCGCAGAGCGTCGCCCACATGATGGTGATCTTTCCGTTCGAGGAGGCCCTCTACCGCGCCGCCTCGGTGCCGGTGACCTTCGTCGGCCACCCGCTCGTCGACATCATCCGCACGCCCACCAACGCCGCCGCGTTTCGCGCGGCGAACGGCATCGCGCTCGACCGCCGCATCGTGACGCTCCTGCCGGGCAGCCGCCCCAAGGAAGTCGCGTACAACCTGCCGCCGCTGCTGCGCGCCGCGGATCAACTGGCGGGGCGGGTGGACCTGCAGTTCGTGGTGGCGCAGGCGCCGCATCTCGACGCGCTGGTGGCCGAGCTCGTCGGCAGCCGCCCGATCCGTGTGGTCGCGGGACAGACGCACGCGGCGCTTGCCGTCTCGTCTCTGGCGCTCGTCGCCTCCGGCACCGCGACCGTGGAGACCGCCCTCCTCGACGTGCCGATGGTGGTCGTCTACCGGCTGTCGCCGCTCACGTATGCGCTCGGCCGGCCGCTGGTGCGCGTACCGCATTACGCCATGGTGAACCTGATCGCGGAGGCGCCGGTGGTGCCGGAGCTGATCCAGTCCGAGTTCACCGCCGAACGGGTGGTCGCGGAGGCGCGGCGCCTGCTCGACAACCCGGTCGCCATGGAGCGGATGCGGGCGGC
This sequence comes from uncultured Acidobacteriota bacterium, assembly GCA_963720545.1. GTDB lineage: Bacteria > Acidobacteriota > Vicinamibacteria > Fen-336 > Fen-336 > MFD01916-c6. The sequence continues at coordinate 1,414,528 of OY970399.1, forward strand.
TCTCGCCGAGGTGCGCGGCAAGCTCGGCGCCCCGGGCGCCTCGGCGCGCGCGGCCGCGGTGGTCGCTTCGTACCTGCAACATTGAACTCCGGGCACCCCTGCCCGTATCCTCTGCTGATGGATCCGATCCTCGACAAGGCGCTTGCCGCACAGGGCTTCCTGGAAAAGCTCGCCGGAGCCATCCCCGGCTTCAAGGGCTACCGCGAGCGCGAGCTGCGCCGCGACGCCGACGCGCTGCAGCGCGAGCACCTGGCGGGCCTGCTGCATGCGAGCCAGAAGCCGCTCGAGCGCGCCGCCGAAGCCGCTTCCCGCGCGGGCAGCCTCGACGTCATCAACGACATCGAGAGCGCCCGCAAGAAGCTGGACCGCGTCACCGCGCGGGTGCGCGCCGCGGACCGCGGCTATTCGGGCTTCTTCGATCCGGTCAAGGTGGACGAGCAGGTGCTGGGCCGCGTCTACCAGTTCGACCTCGACAGCCTTGGCGGCGCCCAGGCAATCGCCGCGGTGGCTGCCAAAGCCGGCTCCGGGGCAGCGCGCAAGGAAGAAGTGCAGGCCGTGATCGACGCAATCGCTGCGTTCGAGGAACGGTGGGGCCAGCGCGAAGGCATCCTGCGCGCGGTCCTCTAACAACAGGCGAAAGAGGCAAGACCAGATGGTGACCCTCGAGATCCTCGAGCACTTCGACGCGTCGGGGCGGCAGATCGTGCAGCGGCTGCCCGAGTCGGGCTCGGCCGACATCAAGCTCGGCGCCCAGCTCATCGTCCAGGAGAACCAGTGGGCGGTTTTCTTCCGCGACGGCAAGGCGCTCGACACCTTCACGGCCGGCCGGCACACGCTCACCACCATGAACGTGCCGCTGCTGACGCGCATACTCAGCCTGCCGTTCGGCGGCCAGTCGCCGTTCCAGGCGCAGGTCTACTTCATCAGCCGGCAGACCTTCACCGACATGAAGTGGGGTACGAAGGAACCGATCGTGTTCCGCGACTCCGAGCTTGCGATGGTGCGGTTGCGCGCCTTCGGCCGCTTCTCGATGCGCATCGTCGAGCCGCAGATGTTCCTGCAACAGCTCGTCGGCACGCGCGGTGCCTACACCACCGACGCCATCGAGGACTTCCTGCGCGACTTGTGCGTCTCGCGCCTCAACGACCTGCTTGGCGAGACCATGAAGACGGTGCTCGACCTGCCGCGCTACTACGACGAGATCGCCGGCGGGCTGAAGGGCCGCGTGGCCGACGACTTCTCGAAGTACGGGCTCGAGCTCGTCGACTTCCTGATCGGCGCGATCACGCCACCCGAAGACGTGCAGAAGGTCATCGACGAGCGTTCCGGCATGGGCGCCGTCGGCAACATGCAGCAGTACATGGCCTACAAGGCGGCGCGCGGCGTCGAGGCGGCTGCCAACAATCCCGGCGAAAGCGGCGGCGCGGTGGGCGTGGGCCTCGGCGCGGGCGTCGGCATGATGATGGCGAATGCCATTGGCCAGGCCGCGAAGGGCGGCGCCGCGGCGGCGCCGGCCGCTGCGACCACTCCGTGCCCGAAGTGCCAGTCGCCGGTCGCCCCCGGGCAGAGGTTCTGCGGCAACTGCGGGGCCAACCTCGCGGCCCCGGCGTGCGCGAAGTGCCAGGCGCCGCTCATGCCAGGGGCCCGCTTCTGCGGCAACTGCGGTGCCGCCGTCGCGCCCTGAGCGCGCCGCCTACTGTGCCGCGAGCTGCTGCAGGACGCGTCGCGCACGCGCGAACCGCTCGCTGAGCTTCGGTATCGGCGCATCCTGGTAGCCGTCGCGCAGCTGGCGGTCGCCGACATCCATCCACTTCAACAGGTCGCCGGCGGCGGCGCGGGCGGCTTCGGGGTCGCGACTGCCCCTCGTGCCGATCCAGATCGGGGCGGTGTGCGCGAAGAGGTCGCCGTCGGTGGCCGGCCAGGTGGCCGTGCCGCCGTGAGCGCGCGCCGCGAGCCAGCCGCCTGACGGCAGCGCGATTTCGCCGCGGTAGGCTTTGGTGCCCGCCGCATCCAGCCCGGGACGCGTTTCGACCACACGGCCGTTGACCAGGATCTCGACCCGCTCGACGGCGGTCGGGCTCGCAAGCGTCAGTGTCCAGGCTGCTTTCGCCGCTGGCGCTGCGACCCCGCCCGGCTCCTGGCCGGCCGCGCGCAGCAGCAGCAGCGGGCCGTTCGAGACGAAGCTGCGGCCGGCGCGCAATGCCGCGAGGTACGACTGCATCGTGAGCGGTCCGCGCGGCTTGACGAAGACGCGCGTGGAGCCGACCGGAATGGCGCGATAGAAGTTCGGAAAGGCGTCGGTGCCGCCGGTGGGCACGATGGGCAGGCCGAGGTTGAGGAGGCGATACCACAGGTCGCTGGTGCCGAGTTCGTCGGTCCAGAGGCATGCGACCTCGAGCCCGTCCAGGTCGCCGAGCACCGCATCGGGAATGAGCTCGAGCGGGATCTGCTTCAGGTTCTCGACCGAGGCCAACGGCTCGCGCACCCGCACCGGATGGACGTAGAAGCCGAAACCGTTGCGGCGGCGGGCGAAGCGGAGCGCGTCGGCGTTCTCGCGATCGTCGCGGCCCAGCGACGGGTAACCCGGTCCCCAGTACCACGGCCAGAAGAGCTCGCCGGCGCCCACGAGGCCGATGTGGCCGAGGAAATGGGCGCGCACCTCCTGCGCGAACGCCATCAGCGGCGGGGTGCTGCGCGTGGCGCCCCAGAAGGAACGATCCTTGAACCGCGTGTGCAGGTTCGCGACCTGCGGCGTCGCGACGTCGAGATCCTCGCCGCGCAGGTGCGCCACGACGTCCTGGGGTTGTAGCCGATAGGGACCGCCGTAGTTGAGGTGCCAGTGGTGGTCGCCGGAGTAGTAGCCGAGCGCGCGCAGGTCGATGAGGCCGCGCAGGGCGACTCTCAGCTCCGCCCCGGCGCCGATGGCGCGCGCCGCCGCGGCGGTGAAGCCGCGCGTGGCGCGTGCGGTCACCGCACCTGCCGAGGGCACGGTGAAGGCAAGACGGCCCGGCGTCGCGACGTAGACGGCACCGCTCGAGGAGTCGAAGCGCGGCTGGCCGCCGTCGGGGAGAGCCGGATGGCCGCTCGCGTCGGTGACCGCGAGCCGCGCCGGCGACAGGACACCGTCGTAAGTCGTGACCACCGTGAGAGTGCGCGTCGGCACCCCCCAGTCCCAGCTTCGCGGCTCGAGATCCTCCGCGGCGCCGCCCCCCTGCGGGATGCGCATCAGGTGAAAGCGCTGCTGCGCGTCGGCATCGACGTAGTAGATCGCGTCACCCGCCGCCGAGAACGCGGGCTGGATCGGCAGGCGCGCCGAGTGCGCCAGCTGGATGAGCGCGCCGCCGCGCGGATCGAGCAGGAACAAGCCGTCGTCGTCGCCCAGCGGCAGGGTGACGGCCAGGCGCGAGCCGTCCGCGGCGAGCGCGGGACGCATCTGCGACGCGATCCATTCCTCGCGCACGGTCGTTCGCTTGCCGGTGCCGGTGTCGAGGGCCACGATGGCGTCGGCGCCGAGCCGCTGCTTCAGCACGAAATAGAGGACTCCGCCAGGCCCTGGTTGCGCTCGCAGTTCGACGCCGGCGGCGTTCGTCACGCGCTCGGCGTTCGCGTGGCCTGGTGCCGCGCCGGACCGCAGCCGCCAGATGTCGATGTCGCCGGCAGCGCCCGACGAGTAGTAGAGCGTGCCGTCCGCGGCGTACGCCGGGTCGAGCTCCATCGCGGCGGTCTCGGCGAGCACGGTTTCCTTGCCCGACGCGAGCTCCAGCCCGACGATGCTCGTGTCTTGCCCCGTGTCGCGGACAAAGGCGAGCCGCGTGCCGTCGGGCGAGAACGCCGGGCGAAAGTCCATCGCCGCGCCACTCGTCACCCGGCGCGCAACGCGCTTCTCGAGATCCATGACCCACAGCCAGCCGCGCGCCGAGAACGCGAGCGAGCGGCCGTCTGGCGAGGGCGCCGGGTCGGACGGGCCGGCGTTCAGCACCGGCAGGTCGTAGCCCTCGAGATAGATCTGGTGGTTGTAGCCGCTGACCTTCGGGTAGCGGTTCGCGAACGGCGCGCCGTACGCGGCGGCGGCAGCCGCGGCCACCAGGACCGCGAGCGCCCCTAGTCGCGTAGGTATCCCCAGTTGTGCAGGCGGTCGCTGTCCTCGAGCCAGCGGTCGCCGATGTCCTTGCGGTAATACATGTTGGGAATCATGATGTTCTCGATGCGGTTGTAGGCCTGCCGCTGGGCCTGGCGCATGGTCGGCCCCAGACCGACGACGATCAGCACCACGCCCGAGGTGCCGGTGACCACCCACTCCTTGTTCTCGAGCTTCACGTCCTCGATGTGCACGCCCTCCTGGTTGGGCTTCTTGAAGATGATGACGGCGTCCTTCGAGGTGCGGTTGAAGGTGTTCGGGTCCTTGAACGGGAACGGCGGCACCACGATGCGCACGCCCACCTGGAAGCCGCTGCGCGCCTTGAAGCGCGTCAGCGTGCCCTCGGCGAGCTTGAAGAGGAACTCGCTGATCGGCGTGATCATGCCTTCCTGCTGGATGCTGATCGTCGGGTAGCCGAAGCGCGCGGTGAACTCGAGCGGGTAGATGCCGTTGCTGTTGACGATGCAGTTGACGTCCATGTAGCCGACGAAGCCCTCGTCGCGCAGCCGCGACTCCATCTTGCCCACCGTCTGGTTGAAGACGCGGTTCGGCTCGCTCCAGAACATCGAGGTGCCCATCTCACCGGTGGACGGGCCGATGTCGCCGGGAAACAGCTTCTTGTGCTCGAAGTTGACGTTGATCGGCTCGACGAAGGTCTTGCCGTTGAAGAACGCGCCGGTCGCCACCTCGACGCCGATGATGCGCCGCTGCAGCTGGAACTCCATGCGCTTCTTCGACCAGACACGCTCGTAGTCCTCGAGCACCTGGATGACGTCCTTGCCGTCCTCGTCCTCGCCGACGAACAGCAGCTGCTTGGTGTTCTGCGCCTCGCCGCTCGGCTTGATGACGTAGCGGTTCGGGTTCGCCTTCACGTAGTCGATGGCGTCCTTGAACACCGTGAAGTTTTCCTGCGGGATGATCGCGACGCCGGCGGCGCGCAGCTCGCTCTGGCCGAAGGCGCGGTCGTCCTCGAGCCGGTCGGAGTAGGGCGAACCGCCGACCACCAGCTTGCCCTTCTCGCGCAGCTTCTGCGCCGCCTCGCCCTGGCCGAGGACGTCGTCGAAGACGATGACGTCGGCCCAGTCGACGTCTTTCTTCCAGTCCTTCGTCTTCGGCACGAAGCCGTCGCCGATCTCCTCTTCCTCCTCGGAGCCGATGAAGTAGCGGACCTCGTGGTCCTCCTTCACCACCTGCCACGCGATGTCGCTGATGAGCCCTTCGAGCGAGACGAAAAGGAATTTCATGACGCGCCGAAATGTAGCACGGCGCGCAATGCGCGCCCCCAGGCGGGCGCGAACGCCGCCTTGAGGATCCAGTCGAGCGCGATGCCGGCGGCCGCGGCGGCAAGGTACTTGTGCGCGGCGGCGAGGCCGCCGTACTTGTACTTCAGGAGGCGCGAGAGCAGCGGCTCCGCCAGCACCGCGCCGAGCGTTGCGAACGCCGCGACGCGGCAGATGGCCCACGGCTGCCAGCCCAGGAACAGCACCGCCCACAGCGGCGCGCCGGCGCGATGCAGCGAGGCGACGTAGAAATTCATGAAGTTCATGAGCACCGCCCCCATCAGGATGGCGCCGGCGCTGGCGCTCGCGAGCGCTATCGCGACGAAGATCGCGAGGTGCAGCAGGTGCTGGGGCAGGAACAGCCGCACGCTGCCTTCGCGGCCGATGCCGGTCGCGATCCAGGCGAACATCTCGTCGCGGTAGCCGACTCCGTTCAGCACGGTCGCGCCGGGCGGCGTCGGCCACAGCGAAAAGGCCAGGACACCCACGACCGCCATGGTCAGCGCCCAGGCAAGCATGGCGACGACGGCGCCGTGGCGATCGCCGCTGCGCAGCCGCTGCGTCATCGTCAGGTACGCCGGCAGCGCGTTCAGCGACGGCAGCAGCCACGGCGATCCGGACGCGAGTCCCAGCGGATAGGACAGCGCGGTCGCGACCACCAGCGCCGGGATGCTCACTGCGCCTCGAACGACGTGAGCCGCTTGAGCAGCGCGTAGCGCTCGTCGATCTCGGCGCGAGTCAACCGCAGCAAGCGGTCGAGGCTGAACGCCTCGACGCAGAACGAGGCCATGGTCGTGCCCATGATGACCGCGCGGCGCAGCGCAGCATCGTCCAGCGCCTGGCTCGCGACCAGCGAGCCCATGAAGCCGCCGGCGAAAGTGTCGCCGGCGCCGGTCGGGTCGAACACCGCTTCGAGCGGAAAGGCGGGCGCCGCGAACGAGCCCTCCGGCGAGAACATCAGCACACCGTGCTCGCCCTTCTTGACGATCAGGGTCTGCGGCCCGAGCGCGCGGATGGCGCGCGCCGCCTTGACGATGTTCCATTCGCCCGACAGCTCGCGCGCCTCGGCGTCGTTCACCAGCAGCACGTCCACCTGCCGCAGCGTCCGGCGCAGCTCGTCCGGCTTGCCGGCGATCCAGAAATTCATGGTGTCGCAGGCGACCAGCTTCGGTTTCGCCACCTGGTCGAGGACCGAGCGCTGCAGCGCCGGGTCGATGTTGCCGAGGAACACGTACTCCGAGTGGCGATAGGCCTCGGGAATCTTGGGCTCGAAGCCGGCGAACACGTTGAGGTCGGTGCGGATCGTGTCGCGCGAGTTGAGGTCGTACGAGTATTTGCCCTGCCAGTGGAAGGTCTCGCCGCTGGCGCGCTCCAGCCCTGCCGTGTCGATGCGGCGGCCGGCGAACGCCTGCATCTGTTGCTCGCCGAAATCGTCGCCCACCACGCCGACGAGGTTCACCGGCGTGAAGAAGGAGGCCGCCACCGCGAAGAAGGAGGCGCTGCCGCCCAACACTTTCTCGGCCTTGCCGAACGGGGTCTCGACGGTGTCGAACGCAACGCTGCCGACGACGAGGATGGCCATGTCTCTCCCCCTGGCTTACTCGAAGTGCTTTGCGGCGATGAGGGCGAGCCGCTCGCGGGTCTGCGCGGGCACCAGGCCGGCGGCGGTGACGATGGCGGCGTCGAGTGCCGCGGCGCAGTCGCACTGCCGCGCATCCGGCAGGCTGCGCAGCACCGCGCGCAGCGCCGCCTGCGCGGTCGCCGCGTTCTCGTTGAGGACCGCGATCACCTGCGCCGCGGTGACGTCTTCATGGCCGGGATGCCAGCAGTCGTAGTCGGTGACGAGCGCGAGCGCCGCGTAGCAAAGCTGCGCCTCGCGCGCGAGCTTCGCTTCCGGGAGCGCGGTCATGCCGATGATGTCGAGCCCCCACGAGCGGTAGAGCAGCGACTCGGCGCGCGTCGAGAACTGCGGGCCGTCGATGCAGATGTAGGTGCCGCGCTCGTGCACCGTGGCGCCGGCGGCGCGCGCCGCGGCCGCCAGCACCGGTGCCAGCTGGGGGCACACGGGCTTGCCCATCGCGGCGTGGGCGGCGAGGCCGTCGCCGAAGAAACTGCTTTCACGGCGGCGGGTCCAGTCGACGAACTGGTCGGGAACCACGACGTGGCGCGGCGCCATCTCTTCCTTGAGCGAGCCGACCGCCGACACCGAGACGATGCGCACCGCACCCAGCGACTTCAGCGCATGGATGTTGGCGCGGAAGTTCACCTCGTGCGGCAGGATGCGGTGGCCGCGCCCGTGGCGCGGCAGGAATGCGACGCGCTGCCCTTCGCACACTCCGGTGACGACGAGGTCGGAGGGGTCGCCGAACGGCGTGGGCACCGCATGCTCCTCGACTTCCGTCAGCCCGGCCATCTGGTACAGGCCGCTGCCGCCAATGATGCCGATGCGCGCGTCCGCCATGCGCGTCAGGCCGCCTCTTCAGCGAGCAGGTAGCGGCCTTTCGCCTCGCGCACACGGCCGAGCGGCGTGCGCACGTCGTGATAGAAGAGGATCCAATGGTCGTCGCGGGCGGCTTCCTGCAGCAAGCGCCGCTTTGCCTCGAGGCTGCCGAGCGGGAACAAGTCGTAGCCGGTCACCCACGCGAGCGGCAGGTGGCTCGCCGTCGGTAGCACATCGCTCGGGATCTGCAGGGTCACGCCGCCGTGCGTCACGCGCACCATCTGGTGGTACGGCGTGTGGCCGCCAATCGGCACCACGCTGACGCCGGGCGCCACTTCCACCGTGCCCTGCACCGGCAGCAGCTGCTGGGCCTCGGCGAGCGGCAGGTAGTCGGCGTCCACGTAGGAGCCGCGGCTGCGCTCGTTGGGGCGGGTCGCGTCCTCCCACTCCCCCATCTGCACGATGTACTGCGCGTTCTCGAAGGTTGGCGTCGCGCGTCCGTCCACCAGGCGCGTGTTGCCGCCGGCATGGTCGAAGTGCAGGTGGGTGTTGACGACGATGTCGATGTCCGCGGGCGCGATGCCGATCGCCGCCAGCGACGACAGCAGGGTGGCAGAGCGGTCGATGCCGTAGCGCGCACGCTGCTTCTCGCTCCACTTGTCGCCGATGCCGGTGTCGACCAGGATCTTCTTGCCCGCGGTCTCGATGAAGGCGACGTTGGTCGCGAGCGTGACGCGGTTGTGCGCGTCGGGCGGGTTGCCCTTTTCCCAGAGCGTGCGCGGCACCACGCCGAAAAGGGCGCCGCCGTCGAGCGCGAAGGTGCCGTCCGACAACACCCGTACACGGATGTCGCCGAGCTTCAGGCCGACTTTTTTCATGGGTTGCCCAAGGATAGCAGCAGGCTGCTCAGCGCTTCGGCGCGCGGCTGCAGCGGCTGCGCGAGCACTGGACGGCCCAGGCATGCCTGAAGCGCGGCGGGTAGAGGCAGCTCGCGGCCGATGATCGGCTCCACCACTTCCGGGAACTTCGCCGGGTGTGCGGTGGCGAGCACCACCCCGGTCGCGGGACCGTTGGCCTTGCGCCACGCCTCGAGCCCGAGCCATCCGACCGCCGTGTGCGGATCCATCACGTAATCGTGGCGCTGCGCCGCCGCGGCAATCGCGGCGCGGGTCCCGGCGTCGTCGTGGGCGCTGCCGAAGACGTCGGCGCCGATGGCGGCAGCATCGCCGCCGTAGAGCGCCTGGATGCGCGCGAGGTTGCTGGGCGTGCCCACGTCCATCGCGTTCGAGATCGTGCGCGTCGACGGCCGCGGCCGGTAGTTGCCGGTGCGCAGGTACTCCGGCACGACGTCGTTGGCGTTGGTCGCGGCGACGAAGCCGTCGATCGGCGCGCCCATGCGCTTGGCGATGAGGCCGGCGGCGAGGTTGCCGAAGTTGCCGCTCGGCGTCGAGAAGATCAGCGGACGCGGCGCCGCGCGCAGCGCGATCGCGGCGTGCCAGTAGTACCAGACCTGCGGCAGCAGCCGCCCGATGTTGATCGAGTTGGCGGAGCTGAGCGAGAGCCCGGCGAGCTGCGGGTCGGCAAACGCGGCTTTCACCAGCCGCTGGCAGTCGTCGAAGGTGCCCGAGACCGCGAGCGCCGTGACGTTGCCGCCGAGCGTCGCGAACTGCGCCTCCTGCAGTCGGCTCACCTGTCCCTGCGGGTAGAGCACCACGACGCGCACGCGCTCGAGCCCGAAGAACGCGTGCGCCACGGCGCTGCCGGTGTCGCCCGAGGTCGCAACCAGCACCGTGAGCGGCTCGCCGCCGCGCAGCGTGCGCGCCAGCCGCGCGAGGACGCGCGCGCCGACGTCCTTGAAGGCGAGGGTCGGACCGTGGAACAGCTCGAGGATGTGGGTGTCGCCGCCGGCAGCGGCGTCGCGAGTCAGCCGCACCAACGGCACGTCGAAGTCGAGCGCTGCGTGCGCGAGGCGCGTGAGCGTGCCGGCGTCGAGCGACGACACCAGCTGGCGGGCGCCGACGAACGCAGCGGTGCCGGCGAACGAGCTGTCCTCGAGATCGCGCACGGCGTCGGGATCGATCGCCACGATGCGCTCCGGCATGTAGAGGCCGCCGTCCGGAGCCAGGCCCTGCGCCACGGCCGTGGCCAGGTCAACCGGCGGCGCGGCCCCGCCGGTGCTGACGAACCTCACCTAGCCGTTCTCGACGAGCCGCGCGCCGGGAGCCCCCACGGGCGAGACGATCACGTCGGCGGGCACGCCGGCGGCTTCGGCGAGCGCCGAGCGCATGGCATCGCCCACCCAGCGCGCGAGGTGCTCGGTGTGGCAGAGCGCGAAGATCGACGGTCCCGACCCCGAGAGGCTGCAGCCGAGGGCGCCCGCGCGCAGCGCCGCGCCCTTGACGGCCGCGAAGCCGGGCACGAGCGTCGCGCGCTTGGCTTCGGCGATCTCGTCCACCAGCACGCTCGCGAGCAGGTCCATGTCGTCTTCGTAGAGGGCGGCGACCAGAGCGCCGACCCGCCCGGCTTGCGCCACCGCCGCCACCAGCGGGACGGTATCGCCAAGGAGCGCGCGCGCCTCGGAGGTGCGCAGTTCCAGCTGCGGGTGCAGCACGGCGCAGCACAGGCCATCGGGCACCGGCAGGCGCACCACCTCGGGCGCCGAGGGCGTGCCGTGCAGCAGCACGAAGCCGCCGAGCAGCGATGGCACCACGTTGTCGCCGTGCGCGGCGCCGGAGGCCACGAGACGCTCGGCCTCGATCGCGGAGCGGATCATCACCGCCTGGGTTGCGCCGAGATCGAGCGCGGCGTCGGCGGCCACCACTGCCGCCACCGCGCTGGCGGCGCTGCTGCCGAGGCCGCTCGCGAGCGGAATGCCCTTGCGCACCCGCAGCGCCACACCGGCGGTGGACTGCATCTCCTTCAGCAGGTGCGCGACGGCCACCGATGCGGTGTTGGCCGTCGCGTCCTTCGAGAGACGGCCGCCCTCGCCGACGACGCTCTCGAGCACCACTCCAGGGTTGCCGCGCGGCGTCGCCAGCACCTCGTCGCCCAGGCCATCGAGTGCGAAGCCGAGAACGTCGAAGCCGCAGGCGACATTCGACACCGAGGCGGGCGCCCAGGCGCGCGCCGGGTTGCCGCTCATGCTGTGGCGGGCGCCGCGGTGGCGGGAGCGGCAGCGCGCAGCAGCCCGCGGCTCATCGCCAGCTCGGCCACCAGGATCGCGCCGCCCGCGGCGCCGCGCACGGTGTTGTGCGAAAGCGCCACGAACTTGTGGCCGAAGTTGGCGCACGGCCGCAGCCTGCCGATGCTCGTCGCCATGCCGCCCTCGAGGTCGCGATGCAACCGCGGCTGCGGCGCGTCGTTGCGCTCGTGGTAGTGGATGGGGCGCTGCGGCGCCGACGGCAGGCCCAGCTCCTGCGGCTCGGCGCGGAAGTCTTCCCAGGCGGCGCGGATCTCGGCGGCGCTCGCCTTGCGCTCGGTCTCGACCGAGATCGCGAGCGTGTGGCCGTCGATCACCGCGACCCGGTGGCAGGCCGCGCTCACCACGATGCTCGCGTCCTTGAAGGCCTTGCCGTCGAACTCGCCGAGGATCTTGAGCGTCTCGCGCTCGATCTTTTCCTCCTCGTCGGCGATGTACGGAATGACGTTGTCGAGGATCTCGAAGCTCGGCACGCCCGGCAGCCCCGCGCCGGAAACCGCCTGCAGGGTGACGACGTGCACGCGCCGCAGGCCGAATGCGTCGGCGATCGGCTTCAGCGCCAGCACGATGCCGATCGTCGAGCAGTTGGGGTTCGTGAGGATGGCACCCGTCCCATACTGCTGCAGGCTCGCGGCCGCAAGGTGTTCGGCGTTCACCTCCGGCACCAGCAGCGGCACGTCGGCGTCGTAGCGATGGCTCTTCGCATTCGAGACCACGACCACCCCGGCACGCGCGAACGCCGCTTCCGCGGGGCCGGCGGCGGCGGCGTCCATCGCCGAAAACGCGAGCGGCACCGCGAACGGCTCGGTCGGCAGCAGCGGCATCGCGGCGATCTCGCGCGGCAGCGGGGCCTGCTGCAGCCAGCGCACCGCCTCACCGTAAGGCTTGCCCGCCGAGCGCTCCGAAGCCGTCAGGTGCGCGATTTTGAACCACGGGTGGTTCGCAAGCAGCGAGACGAAGCGCTGCCCGACGCTGCCGGTCGCGCCCAGGATCGCGACTGGAATCCGCCCACCCACCCCCGATACGCCGCTCACAGTAGTCATGGATCGGCGGGATTCTAACGGGAGCGGGCGGCCTTCAGGATGTCGGAGAACACCGCGGAGGCCGTTACCTCCGGGCCGGCGCCGGGGCCGCGGACGACCAGGGGCGCCTCGGCATAGCGCCGGGTCCAGAAAGCGATCAGGTTCTGGGTGCCCGAGAGGCTGAAGCAGGGGTGCGACTCGTCGAGCAGGCGCAGGCCGGCCTCGAGGCCAGCTTCGCTGGCGCTCGCCACGAAGGAAAGCCGGCAGTTCGCGGCCCGGGCCACCCGGGCGAGCTCGCGGTAGTGCTCGTCGAGCTCGGGCAGCGCCGCCCAGAACTGCTCCTGGGACAGCGAGTTCCAGTCGCGGCCGGGCAGCAGGCTCTCCACCTGGACCTCGCCGGCCGGCAGTCCCGCGACGCGAGCGAGGATCAGCAGCTTGCGGCCGGCATCGACGCCGCCGAGGTCCTCGCGCGGGTCGGGCTCGGTGTAGCCGAGCCCATGCGCCTCGCGCACGGCCTCGCTGAACGAGGCCGACTCGCCAAGCCGGCTCATGAGGAAGGCGATGGTCCCGGACAGGCAGCCTTCGATCCGTGTGACGGTGTCGCCGGTCGCGACCAGGTCGGCGAGCGTGCTGAGGATCGGCAGGCCGGCGCCGACCGTGGCCTCGTGCAGCAGCAGGCCATGCCGCGCCGCCTCGCACAGGCCCTGCCAGGAGGCGGGGGAACCCGCGAACGCGCGCTTGTTGGCGGCGATCACCGCGACGCCGCTTTGCAGCAGCTCCTGATAGAAGGCCGTTGGTTCGTCGCTCGCGGTGCAATCCACGAAGATGCGCCGGCCCTTTCGCGAAGACAGCGCGCGCACCACCTCGGCGAGCGGCGCGCCGCCGGGGCCCTGTTCACGCCAGGCGTCGAGCGGGATGCCGCCTTCCGCCAGGGTCCCGCCGCGGCTTCGGCTCAGGCCAACGAGCGAGAGCTGGATCCCTGCTGCCTCGAGCTCCGCGCGGCGCGCGGCCAGCTGGTCGAGGAGCGCCGCACCGACGCGGCCGGGTCCGGCGAGTGCCAGCGCCACGGGTTCCGCCGCCGCCTTGCCCGCGGCGCCGAAGAACACCTGGTGGACCGCGCGCACCGCAGCCGCTTCGTCCGCGCGCTTGACCGCCACGGTGATGTTCAGCTCCGACGAGCCTTGCGAGATGGCGCGGATGTTGACGCCTGCGGCGCCGAGCGCGCCGAACAGCCGGCCGGCGATGCCCGGCCGCTCGTGCATGCCCGCGCCGACCACTGCGATGAGCGCGACGTCGTCCTCGACCACCACGTCGTCGACGAGGCCGGCGGCGCGCTCGAGGGCGAACTCGGCCTGCAGGCGCTCGACGGCCTGTTCGAGCGAGCCGGGATCGATGGCGAAGCAGATCGAGTGTTCGCTCGACGACTGCGTGATGAGGATGGCGCTGATCGACTCGTTGGCAAGGGCGCCAAAGAGGCGCATCGCGATGCCGGGGACGCCGACCATGCCGTCGCCCTCGAGGCGCAGCAGCGCAACCCGCGGCACCGAGGTGATGCCGCGGACGTCGAACGCGTTGGCGCTCTGCTGCGCCGAGATCGCCGTGCCCGGAAATGCCGGGTTGAGGGTGTTCCTGATGATGAGCGGGATGCCCTTGGCGCGCGCCGGGTGGATGGTGGGCGGATACACGACCTTGGCGCCGAAGTGCGACATCTCCATCAGTTCGTCGTAGGTCATCGCCGGGATCGAGAAGGCGCCGCTGACGATGCGCGGGTCGGCGCTCATGACGCCGTCGACGTCGGTCCAGATCTCGATCGCCGGCGAGTCGAGCGCGGCGCCGACCAGCGCGGCGGTGTAGTCCGAGCCGCCGCGGCCGAGTGTCGTGGTTTCGCCGGCCTCGGTGGCGGCGACGAAGCCGGCAAGCACCGGGATCGCGTGCCGGCCCGAGAGCGACTCGCGGATGCGCGCATAGCTCTCGGGGAGGCGCACCCGTGCCGCGCCGAAGCGCTTGTCGGTGAGGATCAGCGAGCGCGTGTCGAAGGCGGTGGCGGCGATGCCGCGGGCGCGAAACGCGGCGGCCACCAGCGGCGCCGACAGCCGCTCGCCGTAGCTCATGACGCTGTCGAGGGTGCGCGGCGTGCACTCGCGCACCAGGGACGCGCCGCGCAGCAACCCGCGCAACTCCGCGAACGAGTCGCCGACGAAGGCGGCGAGCGACGCCTGCTCGTCGGCGCTTGCCAGCGCGCGCGCCGCTTCGAGGTGGCGCACGGCGACGCGGTCCAGCACTTCGCTCCACTGCGGGTCGCTCGCAACCGCGAGATTCGCGACCGCGACCAGGTCGTTGGTGACGCCGCCGAAGGCCGAGACCACCACGGCCAGCGGGCCCTCGCGCGCCGCGTCCGCGACCAGCGAGACCACGCCCTGGACGCGCTCGGGCGTGGCCACCGAGGTGCCGCCGAACTTGAGGATCTTCACTTCGCCTTCTCCTTCAGCTCCAGCAGGACGCCGTCCCCGGCAGAGGGGTGCAGGAACGCGACACGGCTGCCGAAAGCGCCCGGGCGCGGCTGTTGGTCGAGGAGCGGAACGCCGCGCGCCTTCAGGCCGGCGAGCGCCGTGTCGAGGTCGTCCACCAGGAAGCAGACATGGTGCAGCCCCTTGCGCTTTTCGAGGAAGCGCGCGATCGGCGAATCGGGCGAGGTCGGCGCGAGCAGTTCCAGGCGCGACTCGCCGATGGGCAGGAAGGCGACGCGCACGCGTTCGCTCGGCACCTCGCAGACTTCTTCGGCCGCAAGGCCCAGTGTCTTGTAAGTGGCGATCGCGGCCTCGAGGTCGCGAACCGCGATGCCGAGATGGTCGATCTTGATCACAAGCCCGCCTTCCGGATGACGTCTTCCGCAGCTGTCAATGGGTCGAGCTCGCGCGTCTCGAGGCGCTTCACGATAGCCGCCAGCGTTTCCGCGCCCAGCGCCCGGGCGCGCACCGCGCGCAGCACGCGCTCGCGCAGCGCGTCCTCGAACTGGCGCCGCAGGTAGTCGCGGCGTTTCTGTGCGAGCAGGCCGCTCGCCTGCGCCCGCGCCTCGAACGCGCGCACCGCTTCGAGCAGCTCGGCAACGCCGGCGCCGGTGGTGGCCACCGTCTTCACCACCTGGGGGCGGGGGCTGTCGGGGGGGCCGAGCGAGAGCAGCGTCTCGATCTCGGCGACCACGCGCTCGACGCCGTCGCGATCGGCCTTGTTGACCGCGAACACGTCGGCGATCTCCATGATGCCGGCCTTCAGCGCCTGCACCTCGTCGCCGAGCCCGGGCACCAGCACCACGATGCTGACGTCGGCGGCGCCCACGATCTCCACTTCGTCCTGGCCGACGCCCACCGTTTCCACCAGCACCACGTCCTTGCCCGACGCCGCGAGCACGGTGACGACGTGGTGGCTCGCGGCCGCGAGCCCGCCGAGGTGGCCGCGCGTGGCCATCGAGCGGATGAACACGCCGTCGTCCACGGCGTGCGCCTGCATGCGGATGCGGTCGCCGAGGATGGCGCCGCCGGTGAATGGCGAAGTCGGGTCCACGGCGACGATGCCGACCGTGCGGCCCGCGGCGCGCAGGGCCGCGGTCATGGCGTCGACGAGCGTCGACTTGCCCGCTCCCGGCGGGCCGGTGACACCGACGATCAGCGCGCGACCGGCATGCGGGAACAGCTCGCGCAGCAATGCGGCCGCTTCGGGCCGGTCGTCCTCGACGATGCTGATGGCGCGCGCCACCGGCCGCATCTCCCCGGCGAGCACGCCGGCGGCGAGTGCCGCGAGGCCGGACACCGCGGCTACCGCACCATGCCGCGCAGCTGCAGCAACTCGCGCGCGATCACCAGCCGCTGGATCTCGCTCGTACCCTCGCCGATGGTGCCGAGCTTGGAGTCGCGCAGGTAGCGCTCCACCGGATAGTCCTTGAGGTAGCCGTAGCCGCCGTGGATCTGGATCGCGTCCATCGCCGCCGCCACCGCCATTTCGGTCGCGAACAGCTTGGCCATCGACGATTCGGTGGTGTGCTGCGCGCCGCTGTCGCGCAGGCACGCGGCGCGCCAGGTGAGCAGGCGCCCGGCTTCGACCGCGGTCGCCATGTCGGCGATCTTGAACTGGATCGCCTGGTACTCGGCGATCGCATGGTCGAACTGCTTGCGGCCCTTCGCGTATTTCATGCTCGCTTCGAGCGCCGCCTGCGCGATTCCGACCGAGAACGCCGCGATGCCGATGCGGCCGCGGTCGAGGATGCGGAGGGTGTCGATGAAGCCCATGCCTGCCGCGCCCAGCAGGTGGTCGAGGGGCAGGCGCACGTCCTCGAGGATCAGCTCCGAGGTGTCCGAGCAGCGCACGCCGAGCTTGTCTTCCTTCTTGCCGGGGCGGAACCCGGGCGTGCCCTTCTCCACCACGAACGCGGAGATGCCCTTCTTGCCGGCGGCGCGGTCGGTGACCGCCATGACCACCGCGATGTCGGCGACGCTCGCGTTGGTGATGAAGGTCTTCGAGCCGTTCAGCAGCCAGCCCGAGCCGTCGCGGACCGCGGTCGTCTTGGTGCCGCCGGCGTCCGAGCCGGCGCTGTTCTCGGTGAGGCCCCAGCAGCCGATCTTCTCGCCCTTCGCGAGCGGCACCAGCCACTTCTTCTTCTGCGCCTCGGTGCCGGCGAGGGCGATGTGGCCCGACGACAGCGAGTTGTGCGCCGCGACCGACAGGGCGACGCCGGCGTCGGCGCGGCTCAGCTCCTCCATGACGATCGCGTAGTCGAGGGTGGACATGCCGGAACCGCCGTATTCGGCCGGCCAGACGACGCCCATCAGCCCCATTTCGCCGAGTTTTGCGAACAGTTCGCGCGGGAACGCCTGGCGTTCGTCCCACTCGCGCGCATGCGGAGCGATCTCTGCTTCAGCGAATTCGCGAACCGACGAGCGCAGGAGCTTCTGCTCGTCGCTGAGGCTAAAATCCACGGTCAATTCCTCCGGGGGGAACGAGAATCTTAGTGGATGGCCCGGAGAAGGGGCAAACCTGAAGCGCGCGGCGCTCATCGTCTTTCTACTCCTGCTCGTGGGCGCGCTGGTCTTCTGGATCGGCCTGCCCGCGCGCAGCGACGTCCGCGAGCTGCGCAGCGTGAACCCGAAGGAGACGAGCGTCATGCGCCAGCGCGCGGCCGAGGCGCGCGCCGCGGGCCGCAAGCCCGGACGCTCGCAGGCGTGGGTGCCGCTGTCGCGCATCTCGCGCAACCTGGTTGAGGCCGTGGTCTCGGCGGAAGACGGCAAGTTCTTCGGCCACCAGGGCGTCGACTGGGAGGCGCTCAAGGAGAGCGCGCAGAAAGACTGGGAGAAACGCCGCTTCGTGCGCGGCGGCAGCACCATCACCCAGCAGCTCGCGAAGAACCTCTACTTCACGACGCGCCGCGACCCGGTGCGCAAGCTGCGCGAGTTCGTGGTGGCGCGCTGGCTGGAGGAAGACCTGTCGAAGCGCCGCATCCTCGAGATCTACCTGAACGTCATCGAATGGGGCGACGGCATCTACGGTTGCGAAGCGGCGGCGCGCCGCTGGTACGGCAAGCCGGCGGCCTCGCTCTCTGTAGAGGAAGCGGCCGGCCTGGCGGCGATGATCCCCAACCCGCGCCGCATCAACCCGCGCGTCAGCCCCGGCTGGCACCAGCGCGCCACCAGGCGGGTGCTCTGGCTGATGGCGCTGTCCGGCCGCATCGAGCGCGGCGAGCCTGTGCCGGACGCCACCCCGCCGCCGGTCGAACCGCCACCCGGTGAATCGCCCGACATCGAAATGGACGCTCCGCCCGAGGTGCTGCCGGTGATCGAGGCAACCCCGGCGGCGCCGCCGGCCGGGCCCGAGGCGAGCCCGTCGGCGCCACCGCAGGTGAGCGAACCGCCGCCGCCGCCCGCGCCGATGCCAACCCCAACCCCCTCGCCCACGGTCGATCCGCGCCAGGGGCCAGCGTGATCGGCGCGCGCGAAACCGCCGACATCGAGACTTCGTCCGATGCGTATGCCCGCCGCTTCGACGGCGCCGTCGGCGCATGGTTCCTCGAGGTGCAGCGCGACATCACGCTCGCGCTGCTGAAGCCGTGGCCCGGAGCGCGCATCCTCGACGTCGGCGGCGGCCACGGCCAGCTCACCGCGCCGCTGGTTGCGGCCGGCCACGCGGTCACCGTGTTCGGCAGCGATCCCGGCTGCGTGCAGCGCGTCGCGCCGCTGGTCAAGGCCGGCCAGGCTGCGTTTCGTTCCGGCGACCTGCTGCAGATGCCGTTCGCCGATCGCGAGTTCGACGTGGTGCTCTGCTATCGCCTGCTGCCGCATGTCGCCGAGGTGGACGGGCTGGTGATCGAGCTGTGCCGGGTGGCGCGCAGCGCTGTGGTCGTCGACTATCCGACGAAGCGCAGCGTCAACGCCGCCGCCGATGCGCTGTTCGCCGCCAAGAAGCGCGTCGAAGGCGACACCCGGCCGTTCACGGTGTTCGCCGACGCGGCGCTCGACACGACATTCGCTGCCGCCGGCTTCGCGCGCACCGCGCGCCGGCCGGAGTTCCTGCTGCCGATGGCGCTGCATCGCGCCGCCGGCACGCGCGCGCTCTCGGCGGCGCTCGAAGGCGCGGCGCGGGCGCTGGCGCTGACCACGGCGTTCGGCTCGCCGGTGATCGCGCGGTACGAGCGTGGCTGAGAGCAGGGCCGGCTGGGCGCGCGCGCTCTTCTCGCGCTCCGTCTTGAAGCAGCGTAAGGTCGCGGAGATCGTCCAAAGCCTCGGCGCGACGAGCGGGCTGCGCTGCCTCGACCTCGGCTCCGACAACGGCATCGTCAGCCTGATGCTGCGCGAGCGCGGCGGCTCGTGGGCCTCGGCCGACCTCACCGAGGAAGCCGTGGCGGCGATCGCCGAGCTGGTTACCAGCGACGTGCACCTCGTGGACAGCGCCCGGCTGCCGTTCGGCGGCGCCTCGTTCGACCGCGTCGTGGTGGTGGACATGCTCGAGCACGCGCCGGACGAGGCGTCGTTCGCGGCCGAACTGGGCCGCATCACGCGGCCCGGCGGCCTGCTGGTGGTGAACACCCCGCACCTCAAGCGCACGCTCCTCAAGCGGCTGCGCCATGCGCTCGGCCAGACCGACGCGAAGCACGGCCACCTGCGCCCCGGCTACACGGCCGCGCGCGTCGCCGAGCTGCTCGGCCCGGGCTTTTCGCTCACCGCCTCGCGCAGCTACTCGCGCTTCTTCTCCGAGTTCGTCGACACCCTCATCAACGTGGCGGTCGAGCGTCTCGGCAAGGGTTCGTCGGCGAAGGGCATGGTGATGACGCGCGACGACCTCGCGAAGCACCGCAGGATGTTCCGCGCGTACTCGCTCGTCTACCCGGTGGTGCGCGCGGTGGCGGCGCTCGACGCGCTCATCCCCTGGGCCTCGGGCTACATGCTGATCGTCACCGCGGAGCGCCGCGGCTAGCGCAGCGGGTCACCTGCCGGCCTTGCGCCGCTCCTTGTCGGCGTACATGCGCTCGTCGGCGAGGCGAATGAGGGCCTCCTTGCCGTTCGCCGCGGTCGGGTAGTCGGCGACGCCCACCGAGGCGCCGACCCGCGCGTTGATCCCCTCCTCCTGCAGGAAGGTGTGCGACTCGATGATCTCGCGCAGCTTCTCGGCAAGCGCGCGCGCCGCGTCCTCGGAGGTGCGCGGCAGGATGACGCAGAACTCGTCGCCGCCGTAGCGCGCCGGGTAGTCGGTCTCGCGCACCGCGTTGCGCAGCAGGAAGCCGATCTCGCGCAACACGCGGCTGCCGCGCAGGTGGCCGTACGCGTCGTTGATCGGCTTGAAGCGGTCGAGGTCGATGAACATCAGCGACACCACGCTGCCGTAGCGGTCGACGAACTTCAGCTCGCGGTCGAGGATCTGGTGGAAGAAGCGGAAGTTGTAGAGCGGCGTGACGTCGTCGGTGATCGACAGCTCGCGTGTCTTGAGGAACAGGCGCGCGTTCTCGAAAGCGAGCGCCAGCGCGTCGGCCACCGGCTGCAGCCGGGTCGCGGCGTGCGCGTCGAACGACGACGGCTTGCGCGCCGCGAGGCACAGCGAGCCGATGCTCTGGGTGCGCGCGTTCAGCGGCACCACCAGGTACGAGCGCAGGTCTTCCTCGAGCAAGCGCATGTCCTCGACGAAGCGGCGGCTGTGCAGCAGGTCGGTGGCGAGCACCGGGTGGTTGTCGGCGACCGCCGCGCCCGGGCCCGAGCCGACCAGCGGAATGACGCTGCCGAGCCCCCAGGTGGCGCCTTCGGGAAAGCCGAGCAGGTCGAAGTAGTCGCGCGACTCGTTGAGGAACGCGCACACCAGCCGGTCGAACGGCTGGAACGCGCGCAGCTCGCTGGCAAACGCCGGAATCACGTCCTTCAGCTCGCGGCTGCCGCCAAGCGTCGAGGTGATGCGGCTCAGCACGTCGGCGCGCGCGGTGGAGGCCTCGAGCTCCGACGACAGGCGCGCGTTCTCGATGCCGGCGCCGAACAGACGGCCGAGCGCCTCGAAGAAGGACGGCTCGTACGGCATGCGGCCGCCGTTGTCGAACAACACCAGCGCGCCGACCGTGCCGGAGCGCACCACCAGCGGCGCGGCGCTGGTCCAGCCCGACTCGCGCATGTCGAAAGCCGCGCGGCGCGCGCCGATGGCGTCCTGGGCCAGGGCGCGCAGCCGCTCGTCATCGACCGACATGGTGCCGGCGCGCAACAGGTTGCGCTCGCCGCCGTTCGCGTCATGGAAGAGCGCTACCGCGCCTTCGATCCCGAGCGCGCGCACCACGTCTTCGAGAGCCGCGTGCACGAGAGCGTTCTCGTCGCGCTCGGCGCACAGCTTGAAGGCCACCTGGCTCAGGGCGTGCGCGGCGCGATCGGTGCGCACCACCGTACCTTCGGCGGGCGTTTCCGCGGAGCTGCGGCGGGTGGTCATGGCGGGCAGGCCATTCTAGGACGCCATCACCGGGCTGCCGCGGGTGCTGTGAGCCGCAGCACCACAGCGCGGACCCGCGCGACCAGCGCCGGCTCGGGCCGGCCGGCGCTGCCGAGATCGAGGCGCCGCAGCACGACGTCCTCGACCGACGCGGCCAGCTCCTCCGAGACCGCGAACGCGGCGCGCTCCTCGAGGGTTTCGCCCTGCGGCTGCAGCACGCGCAGCGGCGTCACCGCCGTCTTGCTGCCGCCAGCCGGCAGGGCGTACGCCGAGCGAAGCAGGTCTACGGTACGCTGCGCCACAGCACGCGCGGTCGTGTACTTCACCGCGACCACCGAGACGAGCCCGCGGCCGCCGGGGTGGGCGGCATGATCGACGATGAGCGGCCGGCTCCACAGGCCCGAGGCGCCACCGTGCCCCGGGACGAAGCCTTCGTGCACCAGCGAGATCTCGTCGCTGCGCAGCCGCGCCCACGGGAACGCGCGGATGGCGGAGTCGAGGAATTCCGCTTCGACCTGCGCGCGCGCCACGGCGGGGTCCGCGTAGGCGGTGCCGACGAGCGTGCGTCCCTGCCACGGCGCCAGGATCAGGAAGCGGCCGCGGTCGGAGGCGGCCACCGCGAAGTCGCCGTGCGGCGCGCGCGCGAACACCAGGTTGACGGCGCGCAGTAGCGGCACCTGCAAAGGGACCGCGGCGAGTGCCGCGACGGCGGCGGCGCCGGCACCAGCCGCATTCACCACCACCTTCGCGCGCACCTCGAAGGCGGGACCGTCGACTCCGTCGGTGACGCGCACGCCTGCGAGCGCGCCCGCGTCGCGCAGCAGCGCCACCACCGGCGCATGATTCGCGAGCAACGCGCCGGCGCCTGCGGCGGCATGCAGGAACGCGAACAAAAGCCGCTCGGTGCTCGACGCCTGCGCGTCGCGCCACTCGGCGGCGCCGGTGAGGCCGGCCTGCGGCAGTTCCGGGATGAGGCCACGCACGGCCGCCGCGCCCAGCGTGCCGTGGATTCTTTCGCCGCCCAGCAGGTTGCCGAGCAGCATCCCCGCCAGGAACGCTTCCCTGCCGCGCGTGCCATGCCCGTAGAAGGGCGCGACGACGCGCAGCGGGTGCACGAGCCCGGGGGCGATGCGCAGCAGGTTGCGCCGCTCGCGCGCCGACTCGCGAAAGGCACCGAGGTCGAGACGCTGCAGGTGACGGATGCCGCCGTGGATCGTCTTCAGGCTGTTCCAGGAAGTCGCGGCGCCGAAATCGCCGGCTTCGACGAGCCCCGTCTTCAGGCCGCGTTGCGCCGCTTCCCAGGCGAGGCATGCGCCCTGGATGCCGCCGCCGACGATGACGACGTCGAGTCCGCTGCGGGCGAGGCTCGCGAGGTCGCGCTTCACGCCGCGGCCGCGGCAGCCGCAGCCGTCGCGGCGGCGCGCTCGCAGTCGGCGGCGCTCGCGTCGCGATGCGTGACGAAGCGGACGACGCCCTGGTCCATGGCGGTCGCGCGCACGCCGGCCCGAAGCAGCGCCGCGACCAACGGGTAGGCATCGCCCTGCGGGCGGCGCACCACCACGATGTTGGTCTGCGGCGCCACCACCTCGAGGCCGCCCGCCGCGAGCCGTTCGGCCAGCGCGCGAGCATTCTCGTGGTCTTCGCTGAGGCGTTCGATCATCGTCTGCAGCGCCACGATGCCGGCCGCCGCGATGATGCCTGCCTGGCGCATGCCGCCGCCGAGTTGCTTGCGCACGCGGCGCGCCTCGACCATCACGTCGCGCGACGCATAGAAGAGCGAGCCGACCGGACAGCAGAGACCCTTCGACAGGCAGGTCATGGCGCTGTCGGCACCGGCGACCAGCCGCGACAGCGGGACGCCGAGCGCGACCGCGGCGTTCCACAGGCGCGCGCCATCGATGTGCACGCGCAGCCCGAGCGCGCGCGCGGCGGCGATCAGCTCCTGCATTTCGGCGACCGTCGCGACGCTGCCGCCCGCAAGGTTGTGCGTGTTCTCGATGACCAGCGCCTTGACGTCGGCGGCGGTGTCCGAGCGGGGGCGGATGCCCTCGAGATCGCGCGGGCGCAGGCGGCCGTCCGCGGTGACCACCGCGCGCGGCAGGATTCCCGACAGAGCCGCGAGCGCGCCCAGCTCGTGCTGCACCACGTGCGAGCGGCTTTCGACGATGACCTCCTCGCCGGCCCGGGCGAAGAGACGCAGTGCTATCTGGTTGCCCATGGTGCCCGAGGGGACGAAGAGGGCGGCCTGGAAGCCGAGCAGCCCCGCCGCCAGCTCTTCGAGGCGCCGTACCGTCGGGTCCTCGCCGTAGTAGTCGTCGCCGACCTCCGCGCCGGCCATGGCGCGGCGCATTTCCTCGGTGGGGGCGGTGACGGTGTCGGAGCGCAGGTCGATCATCGGCCCGCGGCGGCGCGCTCGCGGTCGAACACCACCAGGTCGGTCGCCTGCGGCTTGCCGCCAAACTGGCGCAGGAACGCCGCCACCTGGCCGCGGTGGTACGTCGAATGGTTGACGGTGTGCTGGACCGTCTGCCAGAGCGGCGCGGTGAACGGCTCGCCCTGCATGTTGCGATACGAGAACGATCCCGCCAGGTCGCGCTCCTCGAGGTTGCGCAGCCACGCCGCGCGGTGCTCCTCGATCGCGGCCCAGCGGTCGCGCAGCGCCACGATGTCGGGAAACTCGCCCTCGTCGATGAACGCGGTCGGCGACACGCCCTTCCAGCGCTCGAGCCAGACCCACTCCGCGCCCATCATGTGGACGAGCGTGCCGCGCACGCCGCCGAAGCTCGAGCCGAGGTCCCGCTTGTAGTCCTCGACCGACAGCAGGGCCGCGCCGCGCATCACGCGGTGGTTGGCCCAGATCGTGTAGTCGAAGAGCCGCGCTGCGTCGGCCTGGTCGAGCATGTGCAGCGAATGCTACCGCTGGAGCGCTATCGGCTCGGTACGCTTGCGCTTGCCGAGGGACGCGTTGCAGGCGGCGCACAGGTACTCGTACAGGTCGCCGTCGGGCAGCACCAGCAGCAGCCGCTCGCGCACCGGCTGCGCCTGCTTGCAGCGTTCGCAGAAGAGCGCCGATGCCTGGAATTCCTCGAACTGCCCCGCGCGGCGGGGCGGACCGGCTGGCCGCATCATCACTGAAAGAAATAACGGTTCGAGCCGCGCGCGTCAAGGCGGGGGAGCGAAAAAAGGCGCGTGCTAGAGTCGTTTGCACCGTGCCCGCCGCCCCTGCCGACGTGAGCAAGACGCTCTACCAGCCGGTCATCGGCCTCGAAGTCCACGTGCAGCTGCTGACCGCGACCAAGGCGTTCTGCTCGTGCCGCAACCGTTTCGGCGACCCGCCGAACACCCACATCTGCCCCGTGTGCCTCGGGCTGCCGGGGGCGCTGCCGGTCCTGAACCGCAGGGCCGTGGAACTGGCCGTGCGTGCCGCTCTCGCGCTCGAGTGCGAGGTCCACGAGACGTCGGTCTTCGCGCGCAAGAACTACTTCTACCCGGACCTTGCGAAGGGCTACCAGATCTCGCAGTACGACAAGCCGCTCGCAACCTCGGGCCGCCTCGAGATCGTGGCCGCCGGCGCCGCCAGGACGATCGGCATCGAGCGCATCCACATGGAAGAGGATGCCGGCAAGCTGCTCCACGAAGGCTTCGCCTGGTCGGGCGAGAAGAGCGGCGTCGACTTCAACCGCAGCGGCGTGCCGCTCATCGAGATCGTGTCGCGGCCCGACCTGCGCTCGGCCGAAGAGGCGTACGAGTACCTCACGGCGCTGAAGTCGGTGCTGCTCTACACCGCGGTCAGCGACGGCAACATGGAGGAGGGCTCGCTGCGTTGCGACGCCAACGTTTCCGTCATGCCCAAAGGCAGCGAAACCTTCGGCACGCGCGCCGAGATCAAGAACCTCAACTCGTTCCGCAACGTCGCCCGCGCCATCGACTACGAAGTGGCGCGGCAGGCCGCGGTGCTCGATTCCGGCGGCCGCATCGTGCAGGAGACGCGCCTCTGGAACGCCGACCGCGGTGAAACCGTGTCGATGCGTTCGAAGGAGGACGCGCACGATTACCGCTACTTCCCCGAGCCCGACCTGCCGCCGCTTACGGTCGGTGCGGAGTGGCGTGAGGCCGTGCGCGCGGCGCTCCCGGAATTGCCCGCGGCGCGGCGACAGCGCTTCGCCGCCGAGTACGGGATCCCCGCCTACGACGCCGCCGTGCTGACCGCATCGCAGGATGTCGCCGACTACTTCGAGGCGGCGGCGCAAAAAAGCGGCAACCCCAAGGCGGTCTCGAACTGGGTGATGACCGAGGTGCTGCGCAAGCTGAAGGAAGACGGCCGCGAGATCACGGCCTCGCCCATCGCGAGCGGCCATGTCGCCGAACTGGTCGCCCTCATCGACTCTGGCACCATCAGCGGCAAGATCGCCAAGGACGTGTTCGAGAAAGCGTGGGCGTCGGGCGAGAGCCCGAAGGCGCTGGTCGAGCGCGAGGGGCTGGTGCAGATCAGCGACGTGGCGGCGGTGCAGGAAGCGGTCGACGCGGTCATCGCAGGGAACCCGGACGCCGTGAACACCTACCGCAAGGGCAAGACCGGCAGCCTCGGCTTCCTCGTGGGCGCCGTCATGAAGCGGACCGCCGGCAAGGCCAACCCGCAGCTCGTGAACACCTTATTGAAGAGGGCTCTTGACAGCGCCGGCTGACCGGCCAAAGGTAAAAGAGCGTGAAGCACCGCCGGGAGGCCCCCACGGAACAGCCGCGGCTCGTATCATCCCCGGCGAATACTCACTCAGGCACGCACCTCTAAAAGGAAATATCCAATGAACGTTCGCATGGCATTCGTAGTGGGCGCACTGGCCCTGGCCGTTCCCGCAGTTGCGCAAGACGCCGCCCCGCGCGAGACCGTCAGCGCGGTGGTCGGCGGCAAGAAGGTCGCCGTCGAGTATGGCCGTCCCTCGCTGAAGGGCCGGGATCTCGGCGCGATGCTGAAGCAGCTCCCCGCCGACAAGGTGTGGCGCGCCGGCAGCGAGCAGGTCACCACGCTCACGACCGAAGGCGCTGTGATGGTCGGCGGCAAGAAGCTGCCCGCCGGCAAGTACAGCGTCTACGTGGTGGTGGCCGACGACGGCACGCGCTCGCTGCTGCTCAACAGCGACGGCGGCATGCCGCTCGGCGAGCTTTGGGCCGAAGCGCCGGCCGCGCTCAAGACGGCGCCGTGGCCGCAGATGGGCCCGAAGGGCTACGCCAACGTCGCCGACAAGGAAGTCGCCCGCGTGAAGATGGCGAAGGCCGAACTCGCGACCCCCACCGACATGTTCACCATCAAGATGACCGACAAGGCCCTGACGATGGCGTGGGGCAACGAGAGCTGGTCCACGACGCTGGCGCCCGCCTCCTAGGCCGAAGCACCGCCACGGCCGCATCGCGGCCCGCCTCTCGCAAAGGGGCGGGCCGTTTTCCTTTTCGGGCGCTAGAGGACGAGCTGCTCGCGGTGTTCGCCGAACACGCCGCGCAACACCGCGGCCAGTTCGCCGACCGTCGCCCAGGCGAGCACCGCGTCGACCAGCAGCGGCATCAGGTTGGCGCTGCCGCGCGCGGCGCCTGCGACCGCCGCAAGCGCTGCGTCGCACTTCGCCTGGTCGCGGCGCGCTCGCAGGGCGCGCACCCGGTCAACCTGTGCCTTCTCAACCGCCGGGTCGATCCGCAGCAGCTCCATCGTCGCGGCTTCGTCGGCGGCGGCGAAGCGGTTGACGCCGACGATTACGCGTTCGCCCTGTTCCACGGCCTGCTGGTGCGCGTACGCCGATTCCTGGATGGCGCGCTGCACGTCGCCGCGCTCGATCGCTGCCAGCGCGCCGCCGCGGGCCTCGATGCGCTCGAGCAGCTCGCGAGCCGCGGCCTCGAGCGCCGAGGTCTCCGCCTCCACCGCCCAGGAGCCGCCCAGCGGATCGACGGTCTCGATCACTCCCGACTCGAAGGCGATGACCTGCTGCGTGCGCAGCGCGAGGCGCGCCGACTCCGCGGTGGGCAGCGCGAGCGCTTCGTCCTTGCCGTTCGTGTGCAGGCTCTGGCAGCCGCCGAGCACCGCCGCCAGCGCCTGCAGCGTGACGCGCACGACGTTGTTGTCGGGCTGCTGCGCGGTGAGCGTGACGCCGCCCGTCTGCACGTGGAAGCGCAGGTGCTGCGCCTTGGGGTTCAGGACGCCGAGCCGTTCCCTGACGAGGTGTGCCCACAGGCGCCGCGCGGCGCGGAACTTGGCCACTTCCTCGATGAAGTCGGAGTGGCAGGCGAAGAAGAACGACAGGCGTTCGCAGATGCGGCCGGGATCGAGGCCGCGGGCCGCCGCCGCACGCACGTACTCGAGCGCATTGGCAAGCGTGAATGCGATCTCCTGCGCCGCCGTCGCACCGGCTTCGCGGATGTGGTAGCCGGAGACCGAGAGCGTGTTCCAGCGCGGCACGCGCGCGTCGCAATAGCCGATGAGGTCGCTCACCAGGCGCAGCGACGGCTGCGGCGGGTAGATGTAGGTGCCGCGCGCCGCGTACTCCTTGAGGATGTCGTTCTGCACGGTGCCGGAAAGGGACGCCTCCGCGACGCCGCGGCGGCGCGCCACCGCGATGTAGAGGGCCAGCAGCACCGCAGCGGTGGCGTTGATCGTCATCGATGTGGACACCGTCTCGAGCGGGATCGAGTCGAGCAGCGTCTCCATGTCCTCGAGGCTCGCGATCGAGACGCCGACCCGGCCGACTTCGCCCGCAGCGTGCGGGTCGTCGGGGTCGTAGCCGATCTGGGTCGGCAGGTCGAAGGCGACCGAGAGGCCCGTGGTGCCGTGGGCGAGCAGGTAGCGATAGCGCTCGTTCGACTCCTGCGCGGTGCCGAAGCCCGCGTACTGGCGCATCGTCCACAGCCGCTCGCGGTAGCCGCCCTGGTGCAACCCGCGCGTGAACGGAAACGACCCGGGCTCGCCGACCTCTTCCGGCGCCGGGGCGTCGCCCGCGCGATAAACCGCCTTGCGAGTCGGTCCCGACGGCATCCGGGCAACTTAGCACGGCTACAATCGGCCCACCTTGTCCCGAGCGGTGCGCACCAACCTGGTGGCCCTCGCGTTTGCGCTGAGCGGCGCCGCGGCGCTCGTCTACCAGGTGGTGTGGCAGCGGATCCTCGCGCTCGCGACCGGCGTCGGCATCGTTTCGGTCACCGTCATCACCGCGGCCTTCATGATGGGACTCGGCATCGGCAACCACTGGGGCGGGCGGCTCAGCGAACGGCTCGGGCCGTCGCGCTCGCTGCGCGCGTTCGCGGTGCTCGAACTTCTGATCGGCGGGTTCGGCGTAGCGAGCGTGGCGCTCTACTACGACTTGCTGTACCGAAACGCCACCAGCCTTTACGCGAGCGACGCGCTCGGACTGTCGCTGCACTTCATCGCGCTGCTGCCGCCCACGGTGCTCATGGGCATGTCGCTGCCGCTGCTCGTCTGCGGCACCGCGCTGCCGCTCGCGCGCGGCGACCGCACCGTCGACTTGCTGTACGCGCTCAACACACTGGGCGCCGCGGCCGGCGCGCTCGCCACACCGGCGCTGATCCTGCGCCACACCGGGCTGCGCGGTGCCGTGTTCGTGGCCGCCGCCGCCAATGCCGCCGCGGCGCTCGGCGCGCTCGGCGCCGGGGAACGCCTCGCTCGCGGCAACGAACGCGCGCCGTCGGCGCCCGCCGGCTACCCGCGGCGCGAGTGGCTGCTTTTCTACGCGTTCGGCGGCTTCGTCTCGCTCGGGCTCGAGCTCGTGTGGTTCCGCCTCACCGACATCGGCGTGAAGGCGACCGCGATGACCTTCGGCGCGGTGTTGTGCGTCTATCTCGCCGGCCTCGGCGCCGGCGGGCTGATCGGCCGCAACCTCGCGGTGGTGGCGCGCCGGCCGCTGCGCACGTTCTTCCTCGCGCAGGCGGCGATCGGCCTGTGCGCCGCGCTGCCGGTCATCGCCATCCCGCACGTGCGCCAGAGCTGGCCGGTCGTCGGCTGGTTCGTGCACTACTGGGGGCAGCGCTTCCACCTGCTGCGCGAAGGGCCGTGGGACACGGCCGGCTTCCTGCGCCTCTACGCGCTGTGGCCGGCTCTGCTGTTCCTCTTACCGACGCTGCTCATGGGCATCGCCTTCTGCGCGCTGCAGAAGGCGGTGGCGAACGAAGGCGGCACCAGCGGGTTGCGCGTCGGCGCGCTGCAGGCCGCGAACATCGTCGGCTGCGTCGCCGGCAGCCTGTGCGTCGGCCTGTTCCTCATGGAGCGCTTCGGCACCACCGGCACGCTGCGCTTCCTCGCCGGCTGCTCGGCGGTATTCGCACTGGCCGGCGCGCGCCGCGACAGCCGCAAGGTGTTCGTGCCGATGCTCGCGGCCCTGGCCCTCGCCTGCATTGCCGTGCCCTCGCAGGAGGGCTTGTGGCGTGCGCTGCAGGCGCGCGAACGCGAGCGCTTCATGGTGGAAGAGGACCGCACCGGCGTGATCGCGCTCTCGTACGAGCCGCAGCACGAGTGGTACATGTGGATCAACGGACAGAGCCTGAGCTGGCTGCCGTTCGGCGGCATCCACACGATGCTGGGCGCGGTGCCGACGCTCATCCACCGCTCACCACACAGCATTGCCGTGGTCGGCCTCGGCTCGGGCAACACCGCGTGGGCGGCCGCGTGCCGCAAGGAGGTGGAGCACGTCACGGTGTTCGAGATCATGCGGCCGCAGGGCGACTTGCTGCACCGGCTCGCAAACGAAACGCGCCACGGCCGTCCCCCGCACCTGGCGCCGTTCCTCGCCGACCGGCGCATCGAGACGCGCTGGCAGGATGGCCGCCACGCACTCACCCACGACGCGACCAGCTACGACATCATCGAAGCCGACGCGCTGCTGCCGGAAACGGCCGGCAGCGGCAGCCTCTATTCCGTCGAGTTCTTCCGCCTCACGGCGCGTCGGCTCAACCCCGGCGGCCTGATGTGCACCTGGGCGCCGACGCCGCACGTCGCGGCGGCCTTCCATCGCGCCTTCCCGTACGTGGTCGAGTTCGGCGGCGAGGTGCTCGTGGGATCGCTGCAGCCGATCGTCCTCGAGCCGGCGGCGTGGCTCGCCCGGGGACGCTCGCCGGAGGTGGGCGACTACCTCGGCCAGCGCAACACCGGTATCGCGGTGGCCGCCCTGGCCTCGGCCCGCTTCCCGCCCTTGCCGCCGCGCGGATTGGTACCCGACTCGGATCTCGTGCTGTGGGACGAGTTTGCGCGGCGCGACCCGTGATGCGCATTGCGTTGTCGCCGGCGACACTTGACAGTAGAAAGGCACCGTCCCGATAATCATCCTGCAAGGCGAACGGCTAACAATGGCACCCGCGGAGAAAACCGACGCCGTCAGCGTAGAAGACGTCAAGCGCATGGTCCAGGACATGGGCACGACGATCCGCCGAACCTTGTCCGAGTCGCCGCAGATCACGCACTGCCTCAATCGCGTGCGCGCCGAGGGCTACGAAGTCTCCCTGGTGCTCGAAGCCACCATCGGCTTCAGCCGCAGCGGCAGCCGCGAGACCACCGAGGTCTCGACCTTCGACTTCCAGATCGAGAAGGCCGAGCAGCCGTCGGTGAAGATGACGCCGCTCGACAAGAAGTTCCTGCGCTCGCTCAAGATCACCGTCAGCGACGAAGACTAGCTAGCCGCGCGGGTGGATCGCCCCGCGTCCGGCGTATTGCGCGACGGTGCCGAGCTCTTCCTCGATGCGCAACAGCTGGTTGTACTTCGCCATGCGGTCGCTGCGCGATGCCGAGCCGGTCTTGATCTGCCCGCAGCCGGCGGCCACCGCGAGGTCGGCGATCGTGGCATCCTCGGTCTCGCCGCTGCGGTGGCTCATCATGCTGGTGTAGCCGGAGCGGGTCGCGAGCGCGACGCAGTCGAGCGTCTCGGTGAGCGTGCCGATCTGGTTGACCTTGATGAGCACCGAATTGGCGACGCCGGCGGCGATGCCCTTCTGCAGGATCTTCGGGTTGGTGACGAACAGGTCGTCGCCCACCAGCTGCACGCGTGCGCCGAGCGCCTCGGTGAGCGCCTTCCAGCCCTCCCAGTCGGACTCGCCGAGCCCGTCCTCGATCGACACCAGCGGGTAGGCGTCCGCCCACTTCTCGTACATCGCGACCATCTGCTCCGGTGTGCGCGCGGGCGCGCCCGACTTCTTGAACACGTACTTGCGGCCTTCGTGCAGCTCGCTCGCCGCGACGTCGAGTGCCAGCGAGATCTCCCTCTTCTCGCTGTACCCCGCGGCGCGGATGGCGCCCAGGATCGTCTCCATCGCCGCCTCGGGCGAGTCGAGGTCGGGCGCGAAGCCGCCCTCGTCGCCGACCGCGGTGGAGCGCCCCTGCTTGTGCAGGATCGCCTTCAGGTGATGGAACACCTCGACGCCCATGCGCAGCGCCTCGGCGAAGGTGGGCGCGCCATGCGGCACGATCATGAACTCCTGGATGTCGAGCTTGTTGTCGGCGTGCGCGCCGCCGTTCACGATGTTCATGAACGGCACCGGCAGCAGCCTGGCCGACGCTCCGCCGACGTAGCGGTAGAGCGGCTGGCCGGTGGCCTCCGCCGCCGCGCGCGCGACCGCGAGCGACACCGCGAGGATCGCGTTGGCGCCGAGCCGGCTCTTCGTCTCGGTGCCGTCGAGCGCGATCATGATCGCGTCGATCGCCGGCTGCTCGAGCGCATCCTCGCCGAGCAGCGCCGGCGCGATGCGCTCGTTGACCGCCGCCACCGCCTTGCGCACGCCCTTGCCGAGGTAGCGCTTCTTGTCGCCGTCGCGCACCTCGACCGCTTCGCGCTTGCCGGTGGACGCGCCCGAAGGCACCGCCGCGCGGCCCATGGCGCGGTTCTCCAGCACCACGTCCACCTCGACCGTGGGATTGCCGCGGCTGTCGAGGATTTCGCGTGCGAACACCGAGTCGATGTTGGTCATGGCCTTTTCAGTGGAAGCGCCGCGCTCAGGAAGCCGCGGCCGGGTCGATGTAGAACTGGTCGCCGGGCACCACCACCACGATGCCGCTCTCCGAGACCACGTGGCGCTTGCGGTCTTCCTCGGGGTTCTCGCCGATCACGGTGCCAGGCGGCAGCGTGACCTCGCGGTCGACGATCGCGTTGCGGATGCGGCAGCCCCGGCGGATCGTGGTGTACGGGTTGATGATCGAGTCGCGGATGTCGCAGTACGAGTGCACGCGCACGCCGTAGGAGAGGATCGAGCGCTGGATGGTGCTGCCCGAGACGATGCAGCCGGCCGAGACGATCGACTGCACCGCGCTGCCGCGCCGGCCGTCGATGTCGAACACGAACTTCGCCGGCGGCATCTGCGGCTGGTAGGTGCGCAGCGGCCAGTCGGGATCGTAGAGGTTGAAGGTGGGATCGACCTGGATCAGGTCCATCGACGCCTCGTAGTACGAGTCGATGGTGCCGACGTCGCGCCAGTACTTCGACTCCTTCTTGTTCTCGTCCCAGAAGAGGTGCGTGTAGACGCGGTCGCCGTTGCTCACCAGGCGCGGAATGATGTCCTTGCCGAAGTCGTGGCTGGTGGACGACTCGGCGTCGATCAGCAGCTCGCGCACCAGCATGTCGGTGTCGAAGATGTAGATGCCCATCGAGGCCAGGCAATAGGCCGGGTTCCACGGCGTCGGCGTCGGCTGCTCGGGCTTTTCCTGGAAGCCGGTGACGCGGCCGTCGTCGTCGATCTGGATGATGCCGAAGCGCCGCCCCTCTTCCACCGGCACCTCGATGGCGCTGACGGTGAGCGCGGCGCCGCGCGCCACGTGGATGTCGAGCATCTTGCCGTAGTCCATCTTGTAGATGTGGTCGCCGGACAGGATCACCGTCCAGCGCGGCTTCTCGCGGTGGATCGAATAGAGGTTCTGGTAGACGGCGTCGGCGGTGCCCTGGTACCAGCTGCCGCCCACCCGCTGCTGCGGCGGCAGCACCTCGACGAACTCGCCGAGCTCGGCATCGCCCAGCGCCCAGCCGAGGCGCGCATGGCGGTTGAGGCTCTGCGACTTGTACTGGGTGGCGATGAAGATGCGCCGCACCCCCGAATTGAGGCAGTTCGACAGGGTGAAATCGATGATCCGGTAGGGGCCGCCGAACGATACGGCCGGCTTCGCGCGGTCGCGCGTCAGCGGGTAGAGGCGCTCCCCGGCGCCGCCGGCGAGGAGGATCGCCACCGCTTCCTTCAACATGCCGGCGTTCATGCTGCTTCCTCCCCGAAGGACATCGGGGAGGTTAGCACGCGGAGTCATTGACACTCCATGGGGGTGCTGGTACGTTGAGCCGTGGCGAACCCACATTTGCACGTGCCGGTGCGGGCCGCGGCGCTAGTTCTGGGCGCTGCGCTGCTGGCTGCCGCTCCGGTCGCGGTCGCGGCCGAAGCAGCATCGGTCGGCGCCGAAGGCGGCGGACGGCTTCTCGGCTACGTTCAGGACAGCCGCGGCGTGCCGGTCGCCGGCGCGCTCATTTCGGTGTTCGGCAAGGGCCTGCGCGGCGGCATCGTCACCTACTCCGACAAGTCGGGCCGCGTGGTCGTGCCGAGCGTGCCGGCCGGCGCCTACACGCTGCGCGCTCTGGTCGGCATTCCCGGCGCCGGCGCCATGCAGAAGGTCACGGTGCTGCCGAACCAGGATTCGGTGTTCGCGCTCAGCCTGCAGGCGGCGCTTGCCGATCCGGACGCGAAGGTCGAGGACGAAACCGCGAACGTCGCGCCGCGGCGGCTGCGCTGGCTGGTGCGCCACAAGGACCGCTCGATCCTGGAATCGGAAGACGAGGCGGAGATACCCGAGGCGCAGGACCTCGACCGCGTGCGCGCCGCGAGCGGCGGCCTGCTCAGCCAGGCGCTGCCGTGGCTGCCCGAGATGCAGGGCTCGGTGGAATGGGCCACTCCGGTGATCGTCGGCTCCGAGACGACGCCTGCCGATTCGCTCGCCACCAACCTCGGTTCGGTCAAGCTGCGCGGCAAGATCGGCGACGACGCCGAGTGGAGCCTCGGCGGCTTGCTTGCCGAGAGCGACAGCGCTTCGTGGCGCATGGCAGCCGAGTTCGTGGTGGCCCCGGCGGAAGGGCACCATCTCGAGGCGGGCGCCGGCTACGGCGACAACCTGCTGCGGCGCACGCTCACCGGCGGCACCAAGGACAACGGTTCCACCGGCGCCGCGTTCATCACCGATCGCTACGAAGCCGGGCCGCTCGAAGTGAACGTCGGCGCGCGCTACCGCTACATCTCGTTCCTGGTGGACGGCAATCACCTGAGCCCGCAGGCGAGCATCACCGCGAAGGCGGGCGCCAACACCCGGTTCCGTGCCTCGTACGCGAGCCAGGCGGTGACGCCCGGCGGCGACTTGCTGGCGCTCTCGACGCTGCGCGTCGCCCCGGTCGCAACCGAGGTGGACGTCGATCCGTCGCTGCGCGCCGAACGCGTCGGCCACGTCGAACTGGCCGGCATCCGCACCTTCGGGCCGGTGGAGCTCACCGGATTCGTGTTCACCGAACGCGTCTACGATCCGCTCCTCAATCGCTACGAAGGCGGCCGCCGCCCGGTGCTGCGCGTGACGAACGGCATCGACGCCGACACCCGCGGCGGCGGGTTCACGCTCGGGCGCAAGTTCGGCAGTGTCGCCGATGCCTCGGTCACCTACACCGTCGGCCAGCAGAACGGCTACTGGGTCGGTGCCGGCGGCGGCTCACGCTTCAACGACCTGGTCGCGCGCGTCGAGACCGTCATCGACGCAACCGACACGCGCCTCAGCGGCATGTACCGCGTCAACCGCCTCGGCCGTCCCGGCGATCCGCTGGGTGCTTCGGTCGCCACTCGCTTCGACGTGCAGCTGAGCCAGGGACTGCCGTTCCTCGGCAGCCTGACCCGCGCCGACTGGGACCTCCTGATCGCCTATCGCAACCTCCTCTACGAGGCTGCGGAGGGCGGGTTCCTCGACGAGGTCGTCATCCGCAACCCTCCCCGCCAGGTGGTTGGAGGCGTCTCGGTCCGTTTCTGACGCAATCCAATGTCACTGCCGGATCCAAGCGGCCGGATCGTTGATGCGTCCGGCCGGATTCGAGACTGCTGTGGCAGGCCTCAAGCTCAGCATTTTGAACGTTTTGGATGCTGTTCGGCTGGGCATACGGATTGCACCTTCCCGAGCCTGGTGCGTAGATGAGGGCGCTCAACCTTAAGACGGCCGCGGTGCTCTCGATGGCCGCCCTGCTCACCGCGCTCGGCTCCTACAACGCTTACCTCAAGGCCAGCTGGAACCCCTCGGACGATGGGGTCCTGTGGATCTCCTCGCCGGTTGGTGTCATGGCCGACCGCATCGATCCCGAAGGGCCGGCGGCAACCGCTGGCGTGCAGCAGGGCGATGTGCTGCTCGCGATGAACGGCGACGAGCCGGAGTCCGCGCGTCAGGTGCGCGCTTCGGTCGCGGCGCGGCCGGTGGGCGCGCCGGCGAGCTACAAACTGTTCCGCGCCGGCCGCGAACAGCTCGTCGAGCTGCAGGTTGAGACGGTGCCGAAAGGCAACACCACGCTCTTCTACGCGCTGTCGCTGCTCGGCTTCTTCAGCCTGCTGGTCGGCACGGTCGTCATGTGGCGGCGGCCGTGGGACCGCATCACCGCGCACTTCTACGCCATCTGCCTGCTGTTCTTCGCGATGTACTCGCTGTCCTTCGCCGGCCAGCTGTCGCTCGTCGACTGGTCCTTCTACTGGATCGATCGCGGCGCCGTCTTGTTCCTGCCGGCGGCGTTCCTGCACTTCTGCCTGGTGTTTCCCGAACGCCGCCTCGGCAAGGGGCCGTGGCCGCTCGCCGCCATCTATGCGCCGGCCTGCCTCGGGCTCCTGGCGTCGGCCGGCAACATCCTGCTGCTGGCGCGGCGCGCCGACCTCGATTCGCTGTGGCTGACGCAGACGCTCCTCGACCGGCTGCTGCCGATGTACTTCGGCGTGTGCTTCGCGGCCTCGTTCGTGGTGCTGCGCCGCGCCTACCGCAGCACCCGCAGCGTCGTCGCCCGCCGCCAGATGAAGTGGCTCGTGTGGGGCACCGGCGCCGGCGTGGTGCCGTTCCTCAGCCTCTACGCCATTCCATTCGCGGTCGGCCGTCATCCGGTGGGCGGCTTCGAGCTCCTGGCCTATCTCGGCATGGCCGTGATCCCGTTGTCGCTCGCCTACGCGGTGGTCAAACACCGGCTGATGGACGTGGACCTGATCTTCCGCCGCACGCTGGTGTTCACGCTCGCCACGGTCGCGATCGCCGCGATCAGCCTGGTGGCGAACGGCGCCGTCGAGTTCTTCATCCACGGCGACGAGCCGCACGCCTTCGTCATCGCGCTGCTCTGCACCATCGTCGTGCTGCTGCTGTTCGCGCCCGTGAAGGGCCGCATCCAGGAAGCGATCGACCGGCTGTTCCTGCGCGAGCGCTACAAGTCGCGCAAGGCGCTCTTGCGCCTGTCGCGCCAGCTCAATGCCGAGCTCGACCTGGTGCGCACCGCGGAGCGGCTGCTCGAGGGCATCACCGCGGCTCTCGGGGTGCGCGCCGGCGCCGTGTTCCTCGCCGAAGCCGATGGCTCGCACGCGCTCCTGCGCTCGGTCGGCGTGCCGGCCGAAGCGCCCGCCATGCGCATCGCGGCCGGCAATCCGCTGCTGCACAAGCTGCGCGCCGGGCGGCCGACCGCGGCGGTGACGGCGCGCGGCCCGTTCCCCGAAGCCGACAGCTTCGGCCTGGTGCACTACTTTCCGTGCATCGTCAACGACGAGCTCATCGGCGTGCTGGGCGTGGGGCTGAAGGAAGGCCTCGAGCCGCTCGACAGCGAGGAGCTCGACGTGCTGCAGGCGCTCGCCAGCCAGGCCGCCACCGCGTTCATGAACGGCCGCCTCTACCGCACCCTGCGCCACAAGGCCGAGGAGCTGCAGCGGCTCACCGAATACAACCAGAACGTGCTCGAGAGCATGGACGCCGGCATCGTGGTGCTCGACCTCGAGGGCCGCGTGGCGCGCTGGAACCGAGCGATGGAAAACCTCTCGGGCCGCCGCCGCGAGGCGGCCGCGGGCAAGCTGCTCTCCGAGGTGCTGCCGGGCGGCTTCGCCGATGCGCTCGCGGGCAGCCTCGACGGTTCGCCGAACGAGGACATCTCGCACATCTACAAGCTGCACCTGCCGACGGAAAACGGCCGCAGCTCGATGGTGAACGTCAGCGTCGCGCCCTTCCAGTGGGGCTCGGGCGAGCGCCTCGGCCACGTGCTGATCCTCGAGGACATCACCGCGCGCGTGCGCCTCGAGGAGCAGCTGCAGCACTCCGAGAAGATGGCGTCCATCGGCCTGCTGGCCGCCGGCGTCGCCCACGAGGTCAACACACCGCTCGCCGGCATCTCGTCCTACACGCAGCTGCTGCGCGCCGAGTTCGCCGCGGAAGACCCGAAGTCGCCGCTGCTCGAGAAGATCGAGAAGCAGACCTTCCGCGCCGCCAAGATCATCAACAACCTGCTCAACTTCTCGCGCGCCGGGAGCGCCGACCTCGGGCCGATCGACGTCAACCGCGTGCTCGGCGACGTGCTGAGCCTGGTCGAGCACCAGCTCGACGCGGCGCACATCAAGGTGCGCCGCGAACTGCACGCCGAGCTGCCGCCGGTGCGCGGCAACGAGAACAAGATCCAGCAGGTGTTCTTCAACCTGGTGCTGAACGCGCGCGACGCCATGCCGCGCGGCGGCTGGCTCACGGTCAAGACCGACGCCGACCAGGACGGGGTCACCATCGAGGTGGCCGACACCGGCCACGGCATCAGCAAGGAAGACGTGAAGCGCATCTACGACCCGTTCTTCACCACCAAGGGCATCGGCCGCGGCACCGGCCTCGGCCTGTCGGTGACCTACGGCATCCTGCAGGAGCACGGCGGCGCCATCTTCGTCGACAGCGCGCCCGGCAAGGGCACCACCTTCACTGTCACCCTGCCCGCGGAGCGTGCGGCCTCCGCCGCGCGGCGATGAGGAGCGACCTGACCGCCGCAGCCAGGGTGCTGGTCGTCGACGACGAGGCGGTGCTGCGCGACGTCCTCGAGACGCTGCTCACCCAGGCGGGCTACCGCGTGGTGCTGGCGGAAGACGGCGCCACCGGCCTGGCGCTCGCGCGCCGCGAGTCGTTCGACGCCGCCATCGTCGACGTGATGCTGCCCGAGATCGGCGGCCTGCAGCTCCTCGAGGAGCTGAAGCGCGTCGACCCCGACCTGGTGGTGCTGATGGTCACGGCCTTCGCCTCGGTCGAAACCGCGATCGCGGCGATGAAGAAGGGCGCCTTCGACTACGTCGGCAAGCCGTTCAAGCACGAGGAGCTGCTGCACATCCTCGGCAACGCGCTGAAGCAGCGGCGGCTGCAGGACGAGAACCGCCAGCTGCGCACCGCCATCCGCGACCAGTCGCGCTTCACCCACATCGTCGGCAAGAGCCAGCGGATGCAGCAGGTGTTCAACCTCATCACGCAGGTGGCGCCGTCGCGCTCGACGGTGCTGGTGGTCGGCGAGAGCGGCACCGGCAAGGAGCTGGTGGCGAAGGCGGTGCACGCCAACTCGACACGCTCCGACAAGTCCTTCATCGTGGTCAACTCCGGCAACCTGCCGCACGACCTGCTCGAATCGAACCTGTTCGGCCACGTCAAGGGCGCCTTCACCGGCGCCGTCTACTCGAAGAAGGGCCTGTTCGAGCTGGCCGACAAGGGCACCTTGTTCTTCGACGAGATCGGCAACATCCCGCTCGAGACCCAGGCGAAGCTGCTGCGCGTCATGCAGGAGCGCGAGTTCATGCGCCTCGGCGGCGTCGACACCATCAAGGTGGACGTGCGGGTGGTGGCCGCCACCAACGTCGACCTGAAGAAGGCGGTCGACGAGGGCCGCTTCCGCGAAGACCTCTACTACCGGCTCAACGTCATCACCGTGGCGCTGCCGCCGCTGCGCCAGCGCAAGGAAGACATCCCGGCGCTGGCCGCGCATTTCAGCGAGAAGTACGCGCGCGAGAACGCCAAGGCGGTCGGCGGCGTCTCGCCCGAGGCGCTCTCGGTGCTGCTCGACTACGACTGGCCGGGCAACGTCCGCGAGCTCGAGAACGTCATCGAGCGCGGCGTGGTGCTCGCCACCGGCGGCCAGATCGGCCGCGACCTGATCCCCGAGCACGTGCGCAGCGCGCCCAGCTTCCACGTGCCGCGCATGACCGTGCCGCCCGAGGGCATCCGGCTGCGCGACGTGATCGCGAGCTTCGAGCGGCGCCTGATCGAGTCGACCCTGGCCGCAACCGGCGGGGTCCAGAAGGAGGCGGCGCGGCTCCTGGGCCTGAAGCCGACCACGCTCAACGAGATGATCAAGCGCCACAAGATCACGGTGCCGCGCGACAAGCGGCCGCTGCGCGAGGTGGAGCTGTTCGGCGAGGACGAGCCGAGCCTGACCGAAATCGGTTAGCCTTTTCCGGACCACATGTCCTTCCAGGGTTCCCTCGCAGAACTGCATCTGCCCGACATCCTGCAGCTGATGGCGGCGTCGGGAAAGACCGGCGCCTTCCATCTCGAGCGCGACGGCGCCGACGGCCTCGTCTACCTGCGGGACGGCAAGATCGTGCACGCCCTGCTCGGGGAAGAGCAGGGCGAGGAGGCGATCTACACGCTCGCCACCTGGGGCAAGGGCAGCTTCCGTTTCGAGGCCGGGGAAACGAGCCCCGCCGAGACCATCGCGCGCAGCAACACCAGCCTGCTGATGGAGGCGGCGCGCCGCCTCGACGAGTGGCGGGTGCTGCAGCGCAAGATCCCGTCGGTGGACCTGGTCCCCGAATTCGTGGTGCAGCAGCACAAGGAAGGGCAGATCAACCTCAACACCAGCGAATGGCTGCTGCTCTCCAAGATCGACGGCGTGCGCAGCATCAAGGGCATTGCGCAGGAGGCCGGCATCTCGGTGTTCGACGCCGCCAAGGTGCTCTACGGGCTCGTCGCCTCGTCGCTCCTGAAGCTCAACGAGCCGGCGCCGCAGCCGGTCGTTCCCGGCGCGCCGCCGGTGTCGCGCTCGCCGCTCTCGGGCCCGGTGCCCGTCTCCCAGCCGCCGCTCTCGGGATCGGTGGCGTTGTCCCAGACCCAGGCGCCGCTGACCGCTGCCTCGCCGGTCTTCGGCACGCCCACCCGGGTGGGTGCCGCCTCATCCTCGCTGCCGACGCCGCAGGCGCCCGTGCGGGTGCGCGCGGCGGCGCCGCCGGACGCAGCCGCGGCCAGCGCGCCAACCCAGACCTTGCCGTCGGTGTTGACACCCATGCAGGCCGAGCTGGCGCGGCTCGCCCGCGTCAAGGAAATCTGCAACACCGCGCTCGGCGCCGTCGGCGGCGACATCATCGAGAAGCACTACCAGAAGGCGCGGCTCGACATCGAGGCCGGCAATCCGGGCCCGGAAGCGATCGCGGAAGCCGTGCACCAGATCGGCCGCGCCGCGGCCATCCTCAAGGGCCCCTCGGTCACCGAGGCGCTCCTCGCCCAGATCAAATTGCTGCGATGAGGGCGCGGTAGCGGCCGAGCACCACCGGCCACGCATACTGCTCTTCGACGTAGCGGCGGCCCGACTCCCCCATCGCCGTGCGCAGGCCGTCATCGCCCAGGAGCCGCTGCAGCGCGTGCGCGAACTCGGCGCCGTCCGCGTAGAAGAGGCCGCCGCCCGACCGCAGGCAGTGGTCCTCGAGCACCGCGCTGCGGCGGTTGACAAGCACCGGCACACGGCACGCAAGCGCCTCCAGCAGCACGATCGACAGGCTCTCGAACGGGCTCGGGCAGATCACCACCGACGCGCCCGCGAACGCGGCGCGCTTTTCTTCCTCGGACACGAAGCCGAGATAGCGCACGTCGCTGCGCTGCGGCAGCTCCATCGCCAGGCTGCCGAGGAGCACCAGGTCGGGCGCGGGTGCGAATTCACGCGCGTAGCTGTCGAAGTGCGCAAGCATCTCGGCACAGCCTTTGCCCGCGTCGATGCGTCCGGCGTAGAGGACATAGGGACGCCGCAGCCCATGGCGCGCGCGAAACGCGGCCGCCGCGGTGGGCGCCAGCGCGGCCGCCTCGAGATCGACACCCATGCCGGCGACCGCCGCGGGGCGGCTGCCGAGGTCGAAGCGCGAGCGCACCAGCGCCTCCTCGGGCGGCGTCAGGAACGCGAAGCCCGAGGCCCGGGCGAACATCTCGGCGTAGATCGAGAAGCGCAGCGGCGGCTCGTCGTGGGTGGTCGGCACCAGCAGCGTCCTGGCGGAAACCGCCTGCAGGCCGGCCCAGGTCGGGTAGTAGAGGTAGGTGAAGAACAGCAGCGCATCGCAGTCGGGTGCCGCGTCGCCTAGCGCCTCGACCAGCTCCGGGACGTATGGTCCCTGGCGGCGCAGCCACTCCAGTTCTTCCGTTCGCGACGGGGTGCGCGCGTAGAGCTCGTCGGAGTAGCGGTTGAAGGCAGCGAGGTCGCGCTCTTCTTCGACCGCGAAGCGGCGCACGCGCACTCCTGCGTCATCGGACTCTCCGGGCGGCAGCTCGTTGCGCCAGGTGACGTAATCGAGCGCGCACGTGGAGAACACCGTGACCGAGTCGCCGCCCTGCGCCAGCCGGGTCGCGAGCGCGCGCGCCAGCGACTCGGAACCGCCCGTAATCGCGGCGCCGTAGCGCTGCACCACCACCCCGAGCCGCAGCGGCTTGCTCACAGCGAGTCCAGGTAGCCGCGCAGCCGCCCCAGCACCACCTCGGGCCGGAAGTCGCGCACCCGCTGGTCCTGGCCCGCGAGCACCGCGGCGCGCAGGAATTCGTTGCGGATCACCTCGTTGCCGACTTCGGCCATCGCCGGCAGGTCGAGCGCGTCGAAGCGCACACCGGCATCGCCGAGCGTATCGCCGACGGCGGTGTTGACGAGCGCCAGGATCGGCACGCGCAGCAGCATCGCCTCGACGAGCGGCACGCCGAAGCCTTCATGGCGGCTCAGCGACACGAACAGGTGCGCGGAGCGGTAGGTGGCGAGCAGCTCGCGGTGGCCGAGGTGTCCGGTGAACATCACGTCCCACGGCGTCAGGCCCTCTTCGTAGTGCAGCGCCTGCAGGGCGTCGCCGTAGGAGCCGCGCACCGGCGGCTTGCCGACCAGCACCAGGCGCACGTCGGCGGCGACGAACTTGCGCCAGTAGGCCGCGAGGCGGATGAGGTCGTCCTGCTTCTTGTTGGGCGCGATCCGGCCGACGAACAGCAGGTTGGTGCGGCCGTCCGCGAGCATCGCGCCGAACACCGGGTCGGCCGGCTCTCGGTAGCGGTCGAAGTCGAGCAGGATCGGCAGCACGCCGGTGTTCGCGAAGCCGGCGGCCTGCAGTTCGCCGCGGTTCCATTCGCTGTCGCCGAGCGCCAGCTCCACATGGCCGGCGAGTTCGAGAAGCTCGGCGCGGCCCAGCGCGCAGATGCGCGCCATCTCCGGATCGTAGGCGGTGAAGAAATGCGGCGGCGTGACGTTATGGTGGATCAGCACGCGGCGGCCGCGATGCGCGCGCAGCGCTGCGCTCAGCGGCGAGGGCAGCGCGTAGTGCAGGATCGTGATGTCCCGCGCGTCGCCGGGACGAAAGTCGGCGTAGCGGCGGCCGTCGCCAACGAGGTCGTCGTCCATGTCGAGCGCATAGACGTCCGCTTCGTGCCCCCAGGAGCGAAACGCGTCGCGCATCAGCCGCGCGGAATCGCCGATGGCGTCGCCGCGGTGCAGTGCCGGCACCCACTGGTCGATCCTCAAGGAAGCACCCGCGACAGCTGCGCCTCGAGCAGCGCGCCGAAGTCGCGGGAACGGGCGCGCTGCAGCGCATCCTGCTGCCCCGCGAGGATGCTGGCACGCAGTGCGGCGTCGCCGAGGATGCGGCCCAGCAGCTCGCCGACCAGCGCCGGCTGCTTCGCGCGCAGCAGCACGCCGCCGCCGTCGAGCGTCTCCGCGACGGCGCCGGCGTCGTAGGCGACCACGGGGAGGTCGAAGCGCATCGCCTCCAGCAGCGGCACGCAGAAGCCTTCGTGCTCGGAGAGGCACAGGAACAGGTCGGAGGCCTGGTAGTACGCCAGCAGGTCGGCGTGGTCCACGTGGCCGGTGAACACCACCTCGGCGGTACGCAGCTCGTCGCAGAGTTCCAGCAGCCGATCCAGATAGCGCTCATGGCCGCGGTGGTCGCCGACCAGCAGCAGGCGGCTGTGCGGCTCGACGTAGCGCTGGTAGTAGCTGAAGGCGCGGATCAGGTCTTCGATCTTCTTGTTGGGAATGATGCGGCCGACGAACAGGATGTTCCTGCGCGAGTCGCGGTACAGAGCGCCAACCGCCGGCGCAGGCGCGGCGTCGTAGACCGACCAGTCGAGCACGATCGGCAGCACCCCTGTTGGCTCGAACCCGGCCGCCACCAGCTCCTGGCGGTTGAACGCGCTGTCGCCGAGCGCCAGCGCGGTGCGCGGCGCGAACGCGCGCAGCTCGCGGCGGCCGTGGTGGCACAGGCCCGCGAGGTGCGGATGGAAGCCGAGGAAGAAGCGCGCCGGCGTGATGTTGTGGTAGATGAGCACCAGCCTGTCGGGCGCGCCGAAGATGAGGCGCGAGGCGGCGCTGCCGATCGAGAAATGGAACAGGCAGGTGGTCGCGGGGCTCGACACCTGCGGGTATTGCCACAGCGGCCGCGCCAGGTGCGCGACCCGCGGGTGCACCTTGTCGGCAAAGATCTCCGAGCGGAAGCCGCGCGCGCGCAGCTGCGCCTGGATGGCGA
This sequence comes from uncultured Acidobacteriota bacterium, assembly GCA_963720545.1. Taxonomy (GTDB): domain Bacteria; phylum Acidobacteriota; class Vicinamibacteria; order Fen-336; family Fen-336; genus MFD01916-c6. The sequence goes on from OY970399.1 coordinate 1,458,302, forward strand.
GCGCCTCGTTGCCGATGGCGTCGCCGTACGAAAGCGCCGCGACCAGCTGGTGGACCTCGGGCTTTTCCGCGGGCACTCAGGCCTTCGGCTTGCCCAGGCTCAGCTCCTCGAACGCCTTCTCGCGGCGCGCCAGGAACTCGATGCGCGCCTGCATCTGCAGGCTGCGGTTTTTCAGTTCCTGCACCTCGAGGCGCAGCCGGGTGAGCTCCTCGACGAGGTTGTGGAGGAGGTGCGCCTGGTACTGATTGATGCTCGACTGGCGGGAGAGCGCGGCGATCATCGGGTTCGGGTTCCAGAAGAGCTTCTGCACGGGACGCAGGAAGCGGCGCACCGTTTCCAGGGTGCCACCGCGGCTGCTGCGATAGATGGTCTCGGCGTCGAAGGCGTAGCCCCAGCGCGCCGCGCCATGCTGCAGCTCGGCGAGCAGGCCGCTGCGGAACTCGTTGCCGTCCACCGCGGCTTCGAGCGGCCGCTCCGCGATCTCGCGGACCTCGGCGTCGCTCACGAGCGTCTCGCGCTTCGCTTCGATCCGCCGGTTCACCTCGGCCATCAAGGCCGCGACGTCGACGCCCTTGATCTCGACGCTCATCAGGGATGACGCCTGCGCGCTCCGTCCTAGAAGCTGGTGACGGCTTCGTCCTCGTTCTCGAACGTCTCGAACACCGTGAGGAGCTTGGTGATCGACAGCAGGTCCTTGATCTTCTTGGTGAGGTTCAGCAGCTTGAGGCGGCCGCCCTTGCGGCTGACCGTCGTGTAGCAGCGAACGATCTCACCGAGACCGGCCGAATCGACGTAGGGCACTTCAGCGAGGTTCAGCAGGATGCGGGTCTTCCCGGAGTCGACGACGCGGGTCACAGCCTCGCGCAGGGCGTCGTCACCCTCGCCGATCAGGATCTTGCCTTCCAGATCGAGAATCGTGACGTCCTTGACCTGGCGCTCGGTGATTTTCATGCCGCGTTCTCCCTTTGCTATTAATGACTTAAGAGGAAGGCAGGAACGGTATCACAGCGACTTTACGGGTGTCAACGCATTCACGCGGCAGAAGGGCCGCGCGCTCCACGAGCGCGAGCCATGCTAGTTTGCGGCGCAACGGCAAGACATGACAGGTTTCCTCGAGCGGCTGCATGAGCGGGCGAAGGCGCAAAAGCGCCGCATCGTGCTGCCCGAAGGCGACGAGCCGCGCACGCTGCAGGCGGCCGTGCGCGCGGCGTCGCTGGGCCTCGCCGAGGTGAGCGTGCTCGGCGACCCCGGCGCCATCGCGACGGTCGCCGCCGAGCACGGTCTCGACACCTCGGGGATCACGATCGCCGCGGTCCCGCAGGCCGGCCCCGCGCTGGAGCAGGCGGTGCGCATCTACAACGAGCGAGCGAGGGCGCGTGGCATCACCGCGGACGAAGCGCGCCGCGAAGCTGCCGCTCCCCTGCTGTTCGCGGCGCTCGGCGTTGCCTCGGGACAGTGGCACGGCATGGTCGCGGGCGCGCGCGCGACCACCGCGCAGACGCTGCGCGCCGCGCTGCGCGGCGTGGGCGTGCGCTCCGGCGTGCAGCGCATTTCCTCGTTCATGCTGATGGCGACCGCCAACCCCGATTGCGGCGAGGGCGGCGTGCTGGTGTTCGCCGATTGCGGCGTCAACCCCGAGCCGTCGGCGGCCGAGCTCGCGGAGATCGCACTCCTCGCCGCCCGCAGCGCGCGCACTTTTCTCGAGGCCGAGCCGCGGGTTGCCCTGCTGTCGTTCTCCACCCACGGCAGCGCCGCCGATCCGCGCGCGAAGAAGGTGGCCGAGGCGGCGCGCATCGTGGCGGCGCGTGAGCCTGCTCTCGTCGCCGACGGCGAATTGCAGCTGGACGCGGCGCTGGTGCCGGAGGTCGCGCGCAGCAAGGCGCCGCACAGTGCGGTGGGCGGGCGCGCGAACGTGCTGGTCTTTCCCAACCTCGACGCCGGCAACATCGGCTACAAGCTCGTGGAGCGGCTCGGCGGGGCGCGCGCGCTGGGGCCCATCCTGCAAGGGCTCGAGCGTCCGGTGAACGACCTGTCGCGCGGCTGCTCGGTCCGCGACATCGTCGACGTCATCGCGGTGACCGCGGTGCAGGCCGCGGAAAAATGATTCAGGGCGCGGCCACTTGCGTGGGTCGCGCCCTGATCACGTCGTTACGAGTCGCGGAAGACCGAACTACTCGGCGTCCCTGCGCATCTTCTTGCGGTTACGCTTGCGGGCCAATGCTTCCTTCGCACGCCGCCGGTCGCCGGGCTTCATGTAGAAGCTATGCTTCTTGATGTCCTTGATGATGTCTTCCTGCTGCACCTTGCGCTTGAAACGCCGCAGGGCATTCTCGATGGACTCGCCGTCCTGGAGCTTGATCTCGGCCAAACTTGATTACACCCCCTCGGCACTGCACAACTTCACGGTGCTGAGCATGCGGCAAGACCAGGGGGGCCTTCACGCCGTTCGGACTTCCGTGTCGTTCGTTCGGGCATCGTATGGCACGCGAGCCGGGGTGTCAAGCCAGGGTCAAAACACTGTACTGTAACGAGTTATGACGAAAACGACCGAAAGCGGCGTGCTTTACGTCGTGGCGACGCCGCTCGGGAACCTCGAAGACCTGTCGCCGCGGGCGCTGCGCACGCTCGGCGCCGTCAGGTGGATCGCCTGCGAGGACACCCGCCGCACCGGCCATCTGCTGCAGGCCTGCGGGGTGCGCACGCCGATGATCTCGTACCACCAGCACAACGAGACGGCGCGCGTCCGCGAACTCATCGCCAAACTCAAGGACGGCAACGACATAGCGCTGGTGTCGGATGCCGGCACCCCGGCCATCAGCGATCCCGGTGAACGCCTGGTGGCGGCGGCCCACGAGGCGGCGGTGCCGGTCATCCCGCTGCCCGGCCCCTCGGCGGTGATCGCCGCGCTGTCGGTGAGCGGGCTCGACACGTCGCGCTTCCTGTTCGTCGGTTTCCTGCCCAGCCGGCCTGCCGCGCGGCGCAAGGCGATCGCCGAGTTGGGCGAGCGCACCGAGACGCTCGTGCTCTACGAGTCGCCGCTGCGCGCAACGGCCGCGCTTCATGACCTGGCCCAGGGCCTTGGCGACCGCGACGCGTTCCTGTGCCGCGAAGCGACCAAGCTGCACGAGGAATACTTGCGCGGCACGCTCGCGAGCCTGCGCGATGCGCTCGGCGCGCGCGCGGCGGTGAAGGGCGAGATCGTGCTGGTCGTCGCCGGTGCGGAGTGCCGGCACGGCGCAAAAGCTGGATGCCGGGGATCCCCTGCCATTGCTGCGCGAGCTGCGCGCCGCGGGCATGACGCCGCGTGCCGCCGCGCGCGAAGCCAGCCGCCGCACGGGCGCGCCGACGCGCGACTTGTATCGCGCGCTCGTGCAGGATGGCGGCGTGGAAGGCCCGACGGATTGACAGGCGCCGGTGGCGCGTGTCAGCTTCGCTCCGAGAACAAGTGAAAGTCCTCATCATCGGCGGCGGCGGCCGTGAACATGCGCTCGCTTGGAAGATCCAGCAGAGCCCGCTCGTGAAGGCGCTGTTCTGCGCGCCCGGCAACGCCGGCATCGCGCAGTTCGCGGCCTGCGCGCCCGTCGACCTCGGCGATGTGCAGGCGCTCGCCGACCACGCCGACGCGGTGGACGCCGACCTCACGGTCGTTGGGCCTGAAGGGCCGATGGTGCAGGGGCTCGGCGACGAGCTGCAGCGCCGCGGGCGGCTCGCCTTCTGCCCCTCGCGGCGCGCTGCCGAGCTCGAGGGCTCGAAGGCATTCGCGCGCGCCTTCATGGATCGCCACGGCATCCCGTCGCCACGCCACCTCGTCTGCGACTCGCTCGCGGACGCACGCCTGGTGATCGAGTCGGCGCGGCTCGGCTGGCCGCTCGTCATCAAGGCCGACGGCCTCGCGGCCGGCAAGGGTGTGTTCATCGCCGCCGACGAGCGCGACGCCCTGGCGGTGGTGGCGCAGGTGCTGGCGGAGAAGAGCCTCGGCGCCGCGGGCGAACGCGTGGTGTTCGAGGAATTCCTGCACGGCGAGGAGGTTTCGTTCTTCGCCTTCGCCGACGGCCGCAAGGTGCTGCCGCTCGCGACCGCGCAGGACCACAAGCGCATCTTCGACAACGACCTCGGGCCGAACACCGGCGGCATGGGCACGGTGTCGCCCGCGCCCGCCGTCTCCACGGAACTCGGAGCGCGGATCATGGACGAGATCGTCACGCCGACGATCGCCGGCATGGCTTCCGAAGGCCAGCCCTACCGCGGCGTGCTGTTCGCCGGCTTGATGCTCACCACCGCCGGGCCGAAGGTGCTCGAGTTCAACGCCCGCTTCGGCGACCCGGAGACGCAGTGCCTGATGGCGCGCCTCGATTCGGACATCGTGCCGGTCCTCATGGCTGTGGCGCGCGGCGACCTCGGCGGCGCGTCCTGCACCTGGAACGCGGCCGCGGCGGCGTGCGTGGTGATCGCCGCGTCGGGCTATCCCGAAAAGCCGCGCGCCGGCGACGAGATCCGCGGGCTCGCGCAGGCGGCGGCACGCCCCGGGGTGAGCGTGTTCCACGCGGGCACCAAGGCCGCGGCCGACGGCGCCGTGGTCACCGCCGGGGGTCGCGTCCTGGGTGTCACCGCGCGCGGCGCGGACCTCGCGGCGGCGCTCGGCGCGGCCTACGGAGCCGTCGGCGACATCCGTTTCTCGGGGATGCATTACCGCAAGGACATCGGGGCTGCCGCAGTGCGCCGGCAGGCCGCCGCCAAGCAGGAGGAAAAGAATGGTTGAGACGGTGCAGGTGGCGATCCTGATGGGCTCGGACAGCGACTTGCCGACAATGGCGGAATGCGCGCGCGTCCTCGAGGGCTACGGGATCGGCTACGACATCCGGGTGCTGTCGGCGCACCGCACTCCGGAGGCGTGCGTCTCGTACGTGTCGGCCGCAGCCGGCAACGGCGTGCGTGTCGTCATCGCCGGCGCCGGCGGCTCGGCGCACCTCGCCGGCGTGTGCGCCGCGCATACGCTGCTGCCCGTCATCGGCGTGCCGCTCGAGGGTTCGCCGCTCTCGGGCTTCGATGCGCTGCTTTCCACCGTGCAGATGCCGCCGGGGATACCGGTGGCGACGGTGGGCGTCGGCGCCATGGGCGCGCGCAACGCCGGCCACCTCGCCGCCACCATCCTGGCGCTCGGCGATGCGCAGCTCGCCGCGCGCCTGCTGGCGGCGCGCCAGAAGATGACGGCCGACGTGCTCGCGAAATCGGACGGGATCCGCGCGCGCCTGACGGAGCTGCTCGCGAAGAAGAAGTAGACCTAGGGCCGGCTGTTGAGGTGCGCCTCGAACAGCTTCAGGATGCGCGCGTACTCGTCGCGCCACGACTCCGGATGGTGGAAGCCGTGGGCCTCTAGCGGGTACGGCGCCAGCTCGACATTGTCCTTCTTCAGCTCGATGAGCCGCTGGAAGAGCCGCACCGAATCCTGGAAGAAGACGTTGTCGTCCACCATGCCGTGCGCGATCAGCAGCGGCCCCTTGAGACTCCCGGCGAACTCGATCGGCGACGACCGCCGGTAGGCGATGTCGTCGACGCTCGGCGTGTTGAGGATCGCCGACGTGTACTCGTGCCCGTACTGCGTCCAATCGGTCACCGGGCGCAGCGCCGCGCCGGTCTTGAACACCTCCGGCGCGCGGAACAGCGCCATCAGCGTCATGAAGCCGCCGTACGAGCCGCCGTAGAGGCCGACGCGCCTGGCGTCGCCGTTGTGCTTCTTCACCAGCCAGTTGACGCCGTCGATGAGGTCCTCGAGTTCCGGATGGCCCATCTGCCGATAGATCGCCGTGCGCCAGTCGCGCCCGTAGCCTTCGGAGGCGCGGTAGTCCATGTCGAGCACCAGGTAGCCGCGCTCGGTGAGCAGGTTGTGGAACATCTGCTCGCGGAAGTAGTACGGGAACTTGAGGTGGGTGTTCTGGGTGTAGCCGGCGCCGTGCACGAACATCACGATCGGGCGCGGACCCTTGAAGGTGGCCGCCGGCCTGTAGAGCTTCGACAGAATCGCCTGCTTCACGTGCGTCGAGGGCACGCTCACGATCTCGGGCTCCTGCCAGCGCATCGCCTTGTAGGCCGCGGTGCGCGTGTCGGTGAGCGCGCGCAGCGGCTGCTGGCCGTCCGCCGCCAGGACCGACAGCTGCCGCGGCGTGTAGCTCGCGGAATGCGCGACCAGCAGCGTCGCGCCGTCCGGCGCAAGCGCAAACGATTCGATGCCCTTCTGTGACGAGACGCGCTCGAGCTTGCCGCCGGCGGATGCCACGCGATAAACGTCGTAGACGTGCCGCGCTTCCTGGTTGGCGAGCACGTAGAACCACTTGCCGTCGGGCGAGACCACAGGGTTCTCCACCTCGAACTCGCCGCTCGTGAGCGCCGTGGCCTTGCCGTCCAGCGGCTTCAGGTAGAGGTGCGAAAAGCCCGTCTCCTCGGACAGGAAGAAGAGCGACTTGCTGTCCGCAGTCCAGCCTACGGCGCTTCCCTTCCAGTTCACCCAGGCCGCGTCGCTGTCGCGGTGCTGCGGCACGACGGCATGCTTCGCGAGTTCCAGCGAGACGATCCAGCGGTCCTTGTTGTCGTTGGCGTCGATGGTGATCGCCGCCTGGTTGCCGTCGTCACTCCAGACGATGTCGGAGACGCGCACCGGCCGCCGCTTGTCCTTGCCGCTCTTCTCGTCCTTACCGTCCTTGGCTTCCTTGCCGCTCTTCTCGTCCTTGCCGTCCTTGCCCTCGTCCTTCGCCGCCTCGGCATCGGCCTTGCCTTCCTTCGCCTCCCGCTCCTTGCGCGCCTTGTCGTTCTCGGCGCGGATCGCGGCCAGCGGATCGTCGGCGATGCCTGGAAGCCCCTTGGTCTCGAGCTCGTCGAGCGCGCGCGACTCGAGGTCGACCAGGTAGAGCCGCTGCGCCGGGTAGCCATTCTTCTCGACCCGCGTGCGCACGTTCTCCACTTCCTCGTAGCCCGACTCGGTCACGTAGCGCGGCATCTTGCCGGTGCGGCCCTCTTCGAAGCCCTTCGGCTGTGTCACCACGACCAGCCAGCGGCCGTTCGGCGAAAGCGACGTGTCGCCGATCGCGACGTCGTCGCCGAGGTAGATGGGCGCCGGCAGGCGGGTACGGTCGGCGCCGCTCAGCTCGTCCTCGCGCTTGCGCTTTGCCTCGCGGTCGTCGCGGTCGCGCTTCAGGTTCGAGCTGAGCCGCAGCTGCATCTCCTCGAAGGTATCGGGCTTCTTCTTGTCCGGATCCTTGTCGAGGCGCACCACCGCGGCCAGCGCGCCGATGCCGCCCTCGATGTCGTAGCTGTACCAGTCGTTGTTCGCGCGGAAGCGCAGAAAGCGCCCGTCCTGCGAGAAGCGCGGCGCCGCTTCCTGCTGCGAGGTGCGGGTGAGCTGGGTGAGCTTGCCGGAGGCCGCGTCGCGCATGAAGACGTCGCCGTGGCGGATGAACGCCGCGCGCTTCCTGTCCTTGTCGAACACCGCATCCGGGCCGTCGGCCTGCGCTTGCGCAGCGCCGTCCACCACCGCGTCGCGGCCTTCGCCAAGCGACACGACGTGCAGGTCGCGCAGGCTCGAGCCGGTGCGCTTCAGAGAGTAGTAGATCGACTTGCCGTCGACCGACCAGTAGGGCGACTCCACCGGCGGGCCGATCCAGTCGGGGTCCTGCATGATTTGCTCGAGGCTGATGGCGGCGCGGCTTGCGGTCGAGGCGCCGAGGACGCAGATGCCGAGCGCGGCTATGGCGAGGGCGTTCGCTTGCGGTGTCTTCAAGAGCAGTGACCTTTCGCTTGGAACCCGCACGACTAGCGGGGGTTGAGGTAACGATTGAAAAAGTCGACCAGTGTGACGGTGGAGCGAATGCGGTTCGCGGTCTTGCGCCAGCCGTGGCCTTCGTCCGGAAACAGAAGGTACTCGACGGGCACCTTGCGTTTCTTCAGGCTCGCAACCACCTGCTCGGCCTCGATCACCGGCACGTTGGTGTCGTTGGCGCCGTGCATGACGAGCGTCGGTGCCTTGATCGCGGTTATCTGGTGGATCGGCGACAGCTCCGCGAGCAGCGTCGCCTGCGTCGCCGGGTCGCCGTACTCGACCTTGGAGATGGCGGCCATCCACGGCTCGCTCTTCGCGAAGAAGGTCTCGAAGTTGACGATGCCGTAGAGGTCGGCGCCGGCCGCGAAGGTGTCCGGAAACTGGGTCAGGCCGACGAGCACCGCGTAGCCGCCGTAGGAGCCGCCCATGATGCCGAGGCGTTTGGCGTCGCCGATGCCCTCGCTCACCAGGTACTCGGCGCAGGTGCGGATGTCGCGGTTCGCGTCCTTGCGCAGGGCGCCGTTGTCGAGGTTCACGAAGCCCTTGCCGAACCCTGAAGAGCCGCGGATGTTGGGTGCAAACACCGCGATGCCCTGCGCCAGGAGCGCCTGGTAGTCGGCGCGGAACGATGGCCGCTCCTGCCCCTCCGGCCCGCCGTGGAAGCTGAGGACCACCGGACCCGGCTTGCGGAAATCCTTCGGTAGGTAGAGCCAGCCGCTCAGCGGCACGTCGTCGTGCGCCTTGAAGGCGCGGCGCTCCGGCGCGACCAGCGGCGCCAGGTCGACGCCGGCATGCGGACTCTCCGTCAGGCGGCGAAAGGCGAGGGTGCGGCGCTCGAGGATGTAGATGTCCGACGGCTGGCGCGCGCCCTGCACGGCGAGCGCCACGAAGCGGTCGTCGGGCGAGAACGCCATGGCGCTCACGATCTCGCCGGGCAGCGAGCGGATGGGGGTGCGCGCGCCGGTCGCGAGGTCGAAGTCTTCGAGTTCGCTGCGGCCGGCGACGTTCCAGTTGAGGAGCGCCGACTCGCCGCGATGGCCCAGCTCGAAGTCGGCAAGCTCGGCGTCGGCGCGCTCGGCGACGACGGTCGTCTCGAGGACGCGGCCGGTGTAGTCGACCGCGATCTTGCCGAAAGCGAGGCGGTCGCGGCCGCCGTTGGTGCCGACGTACACCGCGCGTTCGTCCATCGAGATCCTGCCGAAGAAGGTTCCGGGGCCCTCGTGCGGCGTCAGCAACTCCTCGTTGCCGCTGTCGCGGTTCAGCAGCACCAGGTCGTTGCTGCCGCGCGCCACCTGTCGGTTCTGCAGCACGTAGCGACCGTCCTTCGAAAGGTCGGCGATGGTGGTTCGGCCGGCGCCGGGTTTCGTCACCATGCGCACGCTGCCCGCCTCGAGGTCGAAAACCCAGCCGTCGCTGGCGGCGGCGGTGCGGGCGTTCGACACGTAGTAAACGCCCCTGCCGTCGGGGGTGAAGCCGCCGAAGAAGTTCGTCGCCTGGTTCACTTCGGTCAGGCGGCGTAGCGCGGTGCCGTCGGGCCGCACCGTGTAGATCTGCGCGTTGAAGCTGCCGCCGGGCGCTGCCTCGAACGCCAGCAGGTCGGCCTTGGGCGACCACTGCGCATTGCTGACCGCGTCGTCGAGGGTGGTGACCAACTGCGGATAGCCGCCGGCGGCGGGCACGACCCACACCTGGAACGAGCCGCCGAGGTTCGAGACATAGGCGAGCCGCGTGCCGTCGGGCGACCACGACGGGCCGAACGCGGAGCCGATGCGCGCCATCGCGGTGACGCGCGCGACGAGCGCAGGATCGGGAGAAGGTGTCGGTTCCGGTTCCTGCGCCGGCAGGGACGCCGGCGCAATCGCAACGAGCAGTGTGATGAGCAGGAGCCGAAGGCCGGGACGGGTCATGCCAGTGAGGCGAAGCTTAGACCGGGTCGGAGCGGCGGGCGTGAGCTCAGGATGAAACGACGAAGCGCAGGACGTCCACCGCCTCGACGGCTGTCGGTCCGAGGACGTGATCGGGACGCGGCGTCAACGTGAGCCCGTCGATGTCGGCGATGCCAGGCAGGAGCAGCAGCTCGACACGCCGGCCGTTGCGGAGCACGTCGCCGGGATCCACTGTGAGCGCGCGGCGCCCGCCGTCATAGGTCAGCTTGACCGCGTCGAACGGCCGGTCGCCGGGCATCACGGGCCCGGCGTAGCGCAGCATCACGCGGCCGGCAAAGGTTGCCTCGTCCATGTCCTTGCTGAACTGCACGACGAAGCGGGTGTCGGCGGCGACTTCATTTTCACCATCGAGCGGCAGCGCGAACACCACCACTGGCGGCACCTTGGGACGCTCTGGCGGCGGTGGTGGCGGCGCGGCTTCGGCGGTCGCCGACGGCGCCGTGGTGAGGAACAGCTGCTGCGCCTCGACGTAGGTGACGCCGTTGATCGTCTTCGCGCGGCCGACGATCTCGAGCCACTTGTTGGTGTCGCGCTTCAGCCCGGCATCGAGGTCGAAGCCGCTGCCCTTCGGCTTCTTGCCGGTGACCCATACGGCGAACAGGTCGTCCTTCACCACCCAGTCCTCCGACTTGCGCTGGCTCTTCACCGGCAGGTCGCCGTAGAGGTTGTGGCCGCGGAACTTGCCGACGATGCGGATCACCTTGCCGTCGCTGGTGCCCGGGTTCTTCACCAGCCGCTCGAGCGTGACGCGCTGCGACTCCTGCATCTTCTTGATCTTGAGCGGCGAGACGTCGGAGATCGAGAACATCGTGATCGAGTACTGCGGCATCGACGGGTTGTCCTTGCGGTTCGGCAGCGGCGGCAGCTGCGGATCGGTGCACTGGCTCTCGAGCCCGCAGGCCCGGTTGTACTCCTGCTGGTACGGAATCTCGCGCACCACACCAGTGACTTCCACCGGCTTGCCCATGAACTGGTTGAGGTCGCTGCCCGAGGCCATGCTCGGCATCGGGATGACGAGCACGGGCTCGCACTCGCCCCGCAGGGTCCAGTAGCGGTTCATCTCGAAGATGTCGAGGTTGCCCGAGACGCGGTAGTTCTGCTTGTTGACGTTGGCGCCGCGCGTCACGTCGCAAAGGGAGACGTCCTTGGGCGCTCCGTAAAGGCCGGTGAGCGTGTCTGTGCCGCCGTAGATCTGGGCCCGCGCCGCAACCGCAAGCAGGGCCAGGGCTGCCAGGGCGGCTGCCGGAGTGAGGAGCCTGCGGACCACGTTTCGAGTATAGGCCCGCCCCGGTGGCGGTCAAGGCGGTGCTACGATGCGCTCGCTTCGGCTTTCCAGGCTTCACGGCTTCACTCGAGGAGGCAAAGATGGCGCAGGAATTCCGGCCGTACGTGCCCGACAGCGAGAACCCGCCGGAATTCACGGCCCGCGCAATCCTGATTGGCGTCGTCTTCGGCATCATCTTCGGCGCCGTCACCGTCTACATCGGACTGCGCGCCGGCCTCACCGTGGCGGCATCCATCCCGATCGCGGTGCTCTCGATCAGCATGCTGCGCGCCCTCGGCCGCGCCTCGATCCTCGAGAACAACCTCATCCAGACGACCGGCTCGGCGGGCGAATCGGTGGCGGGCGGCGTCATCTTCACGGTGCCGGCGCTCATCTTCCTCGGCTTCGACCTGGAGCTGTCGCGCACCACCATCCTGGCGATGATCGGCGGCCTGCTCGGCGTGCTGTTCATGATTCCGCTGCGCAAGCAGCTGATCGTGAAGGAGCACGGCAACCTCCTCTATCCCGAGGGCACCGCTTGCGCCGACGTGCTGATCGCTGGCGAGAAGGGCGGCTCGTTCGCCAGTCGCGTGTTCGCCGGCCTCGGCATCGGCAGCCTCTACACCGCCGTCCAGAATCCGTTCGTGCTGAAGCTCATCAACCCGGAGCCTGCCTACAACCCGGGCTGGCTGCCAGGCGCATCGCTCCGCGCCGCGACCACCTCGGAATACCTCGGCGTCGGCTACATCATCGGGCCGCGCATCGCCGGCGTGATCTTCGCCGGCGGCGTCTTCTCCTGGCTCGTCATGATGCCCGCCATCCGTTTCTTCGGCAGTCTGGTGCCGACGCCGATCTATCCGAGCACCATCCCCATCGGCGCCATGACCTCGGACGAGCTGTGGCGCTTCTACATCCGTTACATCGGTGCCGGCGCGGTGGCGGCCTCGGGGCTCATCACGCTCGGCAAGACGCTGCCGACGATCGTCGCCGCCCTCAAGGCCGGCGCTGCCGACCTGCGCAAGCGCGGCACGGAGTCGGCAGCCGCGGGCGGGCGCACCGACCGCGACCTGAAGACCACGGTGGTCCTCATCGGTTCGGCCGTGATCACCGCGATGATGTGGGCGTTCCTCACCTTCAAGCCGGTGCCGGGCGCACCCACGGGCCTGTTCGCCAACCTGCTCGCGGCGGTGCTGGTCGTCATCTTCGGCTTCCTGTTCGTGACCGTGTCGTCGCGCCTCGCCGGCCTCATCGGCACCTCCTCGAACCCGATCTCCGGCATGGCGATCGCCACCCTGATGGCCACCTGCGGGGTTTTCTACCTTGTGGGCTGGACCAGCGCCGCGTACGGCGCGCTGGCGCTGATGATCGGCGGCGTCGTCTGCATCGCCGCGGCCAACGCCGGCAACACCTCGCAGGACCTGAAGACCGGCTTCCTGGTCGGCGCCACGCCGGCGGCACAGCAGAAGGGCCTGTTCGCGGGCGTCATCGTCTCGGCGCTCGTCATCGCCTTCACGCTGCAGGCGATGAACAAGGCTCTCGAGCAATACGTGCCCGCCGACTTCGCGATCGAAATTGCGGCGCTGCCCGACGGCGTCAAGGTGAAGGACAACAACTTCCAGCACGACGGCCGCACCTACACGCTGCTGAACGTGCTCGGCTCCAAGACCATTCCCGAGGGCCTCTACCTGTTGAACCCGCAGACCGGGCGCGTCGAGACGCAGTGGATCCAGGGCATCGGCAGCGCCGCCGCCCCGGCGCCGCAGGCGCGCCTCATGTCGGTGGTGATCAACGGCATCCTCAACCAGAAGCTGCCGTGGGGCCTCGTGTTCCTCGGCGTGTTCGTGGTGATCTGCGTCGAGCTCCTCGGCATCCGCTCGCTGAGCTTTGCGGTGGGCTCCTACCTCGCGATCGGCACCACCGCGGCGATCTTCTGCGGCGGTGTGGTGCGCTGGCTGGCGGAGCGCGGCACCGAGAAGCACGCGGGTGAGGAAGAGACGAGTTCCGGATCGCTGTTCGCGAGCGGCCTGATCGCGGCGGGCGGCATCGTCGGCCTGCTGGGCATCGGCCTGCAGCTGCTCGAGACATCCAGCTACATCCCGAAGGGCATGACGAACCTCGGCAAGTACGTCCCGGGCGTCCACGACAGCCAGCTCATCGGCATCCTTTGCTTCGCCGCGCTCGCCGGCGCGCTCTACCACTTCGCCCGCAAGCCGCTCGCCAGCAAGTAGCTGCCCGCGCAAAAAAACCCCGGAGGCGGTTGCCCGTCCCCGGGGTCGGCGAGCTGATTGGGATTCGCTCGGGTCGCTTGCTTGAGGCTTCTACGAAAGAGCGGCTCTAAGCGTCAGCCACCTCGCGCTTTTCGTCCTGTGTGCGGCAACTACCCACTGGACCACCTCCTTTCTCGCGTAGGCGAAGTGTAAGGAGCCCTCTTCCCCGTCGGCAAGGGAAAAGTACAGCCGCTGGTGGCTTTAGCGCGCGCGACGGCAACTAATTGCGCCACTCTCACTCAAGGGAAGCCGCTTCGTGTGGCTGCGATCCTTGACACTCGCGCGACCGGCGTGCTACTTTTCGCGCCTCTACAAGTCTATTTGTATGAGGTACTTGGAGCCCATTTCCTGAAGCTGAAAGTTCTCGGTTGCTACGGCGGAACCGTACCTGGGAAAGGCATGACCTCGTTCCTCGTCAACGGCTCCGTGGCTCTCGACGCGGGCTTCGTTTCCGGCGCTCTCACCCTCCGCGAGCAGGGCAAGGTCAAGAACATCGCGATTTCGCACGCGCATCTCGACCACACGTGCTCGCTGCCGTTCCTCATCGACAACAACTTCGCGAGCCCGGGCTTCTCGCTGCGCATCCACGCGATCCCCGAAGTCATTGCCTCGATGCGCGCGCACCTCTTCAACAACGAGACCTGGCCCGACTTCACCAACCTGCCGAACGATTTCTCGCCGGTGCTGAAGTTCGTGCCCATCAAGGACGAAGAGCCGGTCGCGATCGACGGCGTGCAGCTGCGCGCCATTCGCGTCTCGCACAGCGTCCCCACCACCGGCTTCATCGTCGAGGACAAGAAAGCGGCGCTCGCCTATTCGAGCGACACCGGCCCGACCAACCGCTTCTGGGAGGTGGTGAACGCGGTGCCACGGCTGAAAGCCGTCATCACCGAGACTTCCTTCCCCAACGAGCAGCAGGCGCTCGCCGACGTCGCCGGCCACCTGACGCCGCAGATGCTCGGCCGCGAGCTCGAGAAACTCGAGCGCGACGTGCCCGTATACCTCTACGGCGCCAAGCCGCGCTTCGTCGACACCATCAAGCGCGAGGTCGGCAAGCTGCGCACCCGCAAGCGGGTGCGCTTCCTGGTTCAGGGCCGCACCTATAACCTCTAGTCGTGCCCATCATCATCGCCGTGGCCGGTGGCACCGCGTCGGGCAAGACCTCGTTCGCCAACAAGGTGGCCGGGGCGCTGGGAGACGCGCGCTGCCTGCTGGTCTCGCAGGATGCCTACTACAAGGACGGCAGCATGCTGGGCGCGGCCGAACGCGCCGCGGTCAACTACGACCATCCCGACGCCTTCGACACGCCGCTGCTGGTGCAGGACCTGCTCGACCTGAAGTCGGGCCGGCCGGTGCCGCACCTGACCTACGACCACGCGACCTACACCCGCGAGGTGCTGCCCGACCCGCTGCTGCCGCGGCCGGTGATCCTCGTCGAGGGAATACTGGTGCTGGTGGAGGAGCCGCTGCGGCGCCTGTGCGACATGCGCATCTTCATCGACACCGATGCCGACGTGCGCATCCTGCGGCGGCTGCGCCGCGACCTCATCGAGCGCGGGCGTTCGTTCGAGTCGGTCGAGCGCCAGTACCTCGCCTCGGTGCGGCCGATGCACCTCGAGTTCGTCGAGCCGTCGAAGCGCTATGCGCACCTCATCATCCCGGAGGGCGCCGAGAACCTGGTGGCGGTCGAGGCGGTCGTCGCCCGCGTGCGCGCGATGCTCGAACGCACCCCGGACCGCACGCCCTGACGAACGCGTTCCGCCCGTGGCCCTTCGCATCGGGCTCGCACCGCCAGACGCTGCTCGGCTTCCTGCGGCGGCGCTTCCTCTCCTGGGGCCTGCCGAGCGAAGCGCTCACGACGCGCATCGACGCCGAGAACGGCGTTTGGCTCACGTCGCGGCTGACGCGCGCTCCCGGCGCCGATGGCGCGCGCCGCGTGCTGGTGCTGCTGCACGGCATGGGCGGCAGCGACGCCTCCACCTACGTCATCGCCACCGGCCGCCATGCCGTCGCGCGCGGCTGGAGCGTGCTGCGCGCCAACATGCGCGGCTGCGGCGACGATGCGACGTTCTGCCCGCGCCTGTCGCACGCCGGCCTCGCTTCGGACCTGCTGGCGGTGGTGCGCGAGGCCGCGCAGCGCTTCGAGCACGTCGCGGTCTGCGGCTTCTCGCTCGGCGCGCACCTGACGGCGCTGATGCTCGCGCGCCATGCCGGCGAGCTGCCGCAAGGGCTCGTCGCCGGCGCGGCGGTGTCGCCGCCGCTCGACCTCGCCGGCTGCGCCGACGCGGTCGGCCTGCGGCAGAACCGCGTCTACCAGCGTTTCTTCATGGCGGGCCTGCGCGAGGGATACGCGCGCATCCAGCAGCGCGCCAACGGGCTCTACGAAGCCGGGCGCACCGCCGGCCTGCGCAGCGTGCGCGAATTCGACGACCGCATCACCGCGCCTTACGGCGGCTTCGGCACCGCCGACAAGTACTACGCGACGAACACCGCCGGGCCGCTGCTGGCGCAGGTGCGCGTGCCGCTGCTGATCCTCGCCGCGAGCGACGACCCGGTGATTCCGGCGGCGGGCGTCGACCGCTGGGAGCTGCCGGCGGCGGGCAACGTGGTGCGCGAGATGACGCCGACCGGCGGCCATGTCGGCTTCGTCGGCCGCACCAGGGCGCCGGGCAGCTTCTGGGCGGCGGAGCGCGTCGTCGATTTCATCGACGCCGCGGAGGCAGCCCGCTAGCTCGTTTTCCCGAGGACGGCAACGCTGGCGCTGGTCAGCCGTTTTCCCGAGGACGGCAACGCTTGCGCTGCTACCGAGGGATCTCACTGTGTCCGGACACAGTAGCAACTGCGTCCGGACGCAGTTGACTGAAGGACGGCGAGTGGTTCGGAGCGCGGGCGTTGAGGCCCGCGAACTCTGATGAAGGGCGCTCTAGCGTCGCGGGCCGAACGAGTGAGGCCGAAGATTTTCCACTGAGCCCGAACGGCCCGCGCGGAGGACCACTCGCCGGCCGCAGTAACAGCAGATCGGGAACGACCTGTGAACAGACGATGACGCAAGCGCCTGGGGAACGGCGGGGACGGAAATCGACGGATTGGATGGGGACGGAGAGCCAATCCGTCGATGGCGAGCGCAAGCGCCTGGGGAACGACAAGAGAGGAAATCGACGGATTGGACGGGGACGGGAGCCAATCCGTCGATTAGCCCGGTTCGTGGGCTCGCAGCCGCATGGTGTCGGCGCCAGCAATGTACTCGCGCCGCTCCTGCATGCGGCGCACCACCGCGGCGCGATCGCCGAGCGTCGCGGCGCCCACCCCCTGCACCACGAACGAGGCCGCGCACGAGGCGAACGCCACCGCCTCGGGCAGGTCGTGGCGCTCGACATAGGAGACGAGGAACGCCGCGGCGAACACGTCGCCGGCGCCGGTCGGGTCGACTTCCGGGCGCGGCTGCGTCGAGAAGCGCTCCTCGCCGTTGCGTGTGAGGAGCGTGACGCCGCGCGCGCCGCGGGTCAACGCCACGATCGGCACATGCTGCAACAGCTCGCGGCTGCGCTTCTCCGCGTCCGGCGTGTCGTTCTGCGAGAGGAACAGGATGTCCACTCCTTCGAGGCAGGCGGCCGCGTTCGTCCAGCGCCGCGGATTGATGCGGCCGTTGGGGTCGGCCTCGCGCAGCCAGCCCTGGGCGATGGCGCCGACGACGCCGGCGCGAAAGCCGCGCGCGGCGCCGGGCGCCACCTCGTCGATGAGCGGTGCGACCAGGAGCGCCGAGGGCGAGCGCCAGTCGTCGGGCACCGTCGCCAGGTCGATGGCACCGGCGCTGGCGAGCAGCCACAAGGTGCGGTGGCCGTCGCGCGCGTACTCGTGGCGGAACCTGGTGGTGGCTTCCGCCGGCGCGACGAATGCCGCCACCCCGGGAAGCTCCTTCTCAGCGACGAAGTCGGCGCCGGCGCGGGTCACGATGCCGGCGTCCCAGCCGAGCGCCTGCGCGGCCAGGCTCGCGTAGGCGACCGAGCCGCCGAGCACTTCGGTGGCGCTCTGGTCCCGGCGATCCCAGGTGACGGAGCCGATCGTCAGCAGTTTCAAGTTGTGCCCTGGGGATTTGTTACTTGGTGAAGAGTTCGAGCTGCCAGTCCTCGGCGCCGGTCACGGCGACTGGATACCTGCCCGAAAAGCAAGCGGTGCAGTGGCGAGTCTCGCCCGGGTCACCCACGGATTCAAGCAGCCCCTGGTGCGAGATGTAGCCGAGGCTGTCGGCCTCGACCCAGGCGCGGATCTCCTCGACGCCCTGGCGCGCAGCGATCAGCTCGTTGCGCGACGGCGTGTCGATGCCGTAGTAGCACGGGCCGGTGGTGGGCGGCGAGCTGATGCGCAGGTGCACTTCGGTGGCACCCGCGGCGCGCACCATGCGCACGATCTTGCGCGAGGTGGTGCCGCGCACGATCGAGTCGTCGATCAGCACCACGCGCTTGCCTGCAAGCAGCTCGCGCACCGGGTTCAGCTTCACCTTCACGCCGAACGAACGCACCTTCTGCTTCGGCTCGATGAAGGTGCGGCCGACGTAGTGGTTGCGGATCAGGCCCCAGGAAAACGGCAGGCCGCTTTCCTCGGCATAGCCGAGTGCCGCGCCCATGCCGCTGTCGGGCACCGGCACCACCAGGTCGGCGGTGGCGGGATGCTCGCGCGCCAGCCGCCGCCCGAGCGCCAGGCGCGACTGCAGCACGTTCTGCCCGAACACCCGGCTGTCGGGGCGCGCGAAGTAGACGTGCTCGAAGATGCAGTTGCGCGCCGGTTCGGGCGGGAACGGCTTGAAGGAGCGCAGGCCGTCGCGGTCGACGATCACCAGCTCGCCGGGTTCCACGTCACGCACGTACTCGGCGTCGATCAGGTCGAGCGCGCACGTCTCGGAGCAGATGATCGTGGCGCCCTCGAGGCGGCCGATGACGAGCGGGCGGAAGCCCCACGGGTCGCGGCAGGCGACCACCGCCTCCCGGGTCAGGAACAGCAGCGAAAACGCGCCCATCACCTTCGAGAGGCTCGCCGCGATCGCGTCCTCCAGCCGGTCGCGGTGGCTGCGCGCGTAGAGGTGCAGGATCACTTCGGTGTCGGAGTTCGACTGGAAGATGGAGCCCGCCGCCTCCAGTTCGTGGCGCAGGATCGCAGCGTTCGTGAGGTTGCCGTTGTGGCCGAGCGCTATCGGCCCGCGGTGGCAGTCGATCAGGATCGGCTGCGCGTTGAGCCCGGCCGAGTCGCCGGCAGTCGAGTAGCGCACGTGGCCGATGGCGCGGTCGCCGGGCAGCCGGTCGAGCGCGCCCTCGTCGAAGATGTCGCTGACGAGGCCCATGCCCTTCTCGGCGCGCAGCATGTCGCCGTCGGCGGCGACGATGCCGCCCGATTCCTGGCCGCGGTGCTGCAGCGCGTAGAGCCCCAGGTAGGTGAGGCGCGCGGCCTCGGGATGGCCGTAGATGCCGAACAACCCGCACTGGTCGTGAAAGTGGTCGTCGTCGGGCCGGGATGGAACCATCACCTCGGGCAGTCTATCAGCAGGGTAGCAGCGTGCTTCGCCCTTCGAGGAACGCTTCGAGGCTGGTCCAGGCGTCGAGCAGCCGTTCCGTGGCGAGATCGACGACGACGCGTCCGGCGATGCGCAGCTCGAGACGCTCGCCGCCCACGACACCCATCACCAGGAACGGCACGCCGTGCTCCGCGGCAACGCGCGCGAGCGCCTGCGGCGACACGGTGGTGACGACCATGCGCGATGCCGACTCGCCGAACAGCGTCGCGACCTCGTCCTGTCCCTCGGGCAGCGACAGCCGCGCGCCGTGGCCCGCGGCCTCGCGTACGAAGCAGCATTCGGCGAGCGACACCGCGAGACCGCCGTCGCTCACGTCGTGGGCGGAGTGCAGCAGCCCGGCTTCAGCGGCGGCAAGCACGGCATCGTGCAGGCGCTTCTCCGCGTCCAGGTCGAGCCGCGGCGGCAGGCCCGCGACGCGCGCATGCACGGTCTTCAGGTATTCGCTGCCGCCCAGCTCGCCGCGCGGCGCCGAGCCGAGCAGGCACACCGTGTCGCCGGCGGCGCGGAACGAGCTGCGCAGCACCTTCCCCGCGTCCTCGAGCAGGCCGACGATGCCGATGACCGGCGTCGGGTAGATGGCGCCGCCTTCGGTCTCGTTGTAGAGCGAAACGTTGCCGCCGGTGATCGGCACGTCGAGCGCCGTGCAGGCGGCGGCGATGCCTTCGATGGCGCGCACCAGCTGGCCCATGATCTCGGGCTTCTCCGGGTTGCCAAAGTTCAGGCAGTTGGTGGCGCCGATCGGTCGCGCGCCGGCCGCCACCACGTTGCGGCAGGCCTCGGCGACCGCGAGCTTCGCGCCCTCGAAGGGGTCGAGCCAGCAGTAGCGGCCGTTGCCGTCGGCGCTCATCGCGAGCGCTTTCTGCGTGCCCTTGACGCGCACCACGCCGGCATCGGAACCGGGGCCGACCAGGGTGTTGCTGCGCACCGTGCTGTCGTACTGTCGGTAAATCCAGCGCTTGTTGGCGATGGTCGGCGCCGCCAGCACCGAAAGCAGCGCCGCGCCGAGATCGTCTGGCACTTCGAGGTCGTCGAGGATGGCGAGAGCCGCGGCGTTCACCGGCTCGGTCCAGGGGCGGTCGTAGAGCGGTGCCTCGTCGGTAAGGCCGGCGTTCGGGACGTCCGCCACCAGCACGCCTGCGTCGAAGACCCGCAGCCTGTTGCCCGAGGTGACGACGCCGATGGGCTCGGCGTGCAGGTCCCATTTCTCGAAGACCCGCACCACTTCAGCCTCGCGCCCCTTGTGCACCACGAGCAGCATGCGCTCCTGCGACTCGGAGAGCAGCACCTCGTAAGGCGTCATTCCGGGCTCGCGCTTGGGCACGCGGGCGATGTCGAACTCGATGCCGTTGCCGGCGCGCGCGGCGGTCTCGCAGGTGGAACAGGTGAGCCCGGCGGCGCCCATGTCCTGCAGGCCGACGATGGCGCCCGTCTGCAGCGCCTCGAGGCACGCCTCGAGGAGCACCTTTTCCATGAACGGGTCGCCCACCTGCACCGTGGGCCTGCGCTCCTCGCTGTCCTTGCCGAATTCCGCGGAGGCCATGGTGGCGCCGTGGATGCCGTCGCGGCCGGTCCTGGCGCCCACGTAGAAGACCGTGTTGCCGACACCTTCGGCGCGGCCGAGGAAGATCGCGTCCTTTCTCACCACGCCGAGGCAGAAGGCGTTGACCAGCGGGTTCTTGTCGTAGCAGTCCTCGAACACCACTTCCCCGCCGACCGTCGCGCAACCGAACGAATTGCCATAGTTGCCGATGCCGGCGACGACGCCTTGCAGCAGGCGGCGGTTCGCCGGATCCTCGGGCGGGCCGAAGCGCAGCGAGTTCATGAGCGCGATGGGGCGCGCGCCCATGGTGAAGATGTCGCGGATGATGCCGCCGGCGCCGGTGGCGGCGCCCTGGTAGGGCTCGATGTAGGACGGGTGGTTGTGCGACTCGATCTTGAAGACGGCGGCCCAGCCGTCGCCGATGTCCACCGCGCCGGCGTTCTCGCCCGGCCCCTGCAGCACGCGCGCACCGCGCGTCGGCAGCTTCTTCAGGTGAATGCGGCTGCTCTTGTACGAGCAGTGCTCGGACCACATCACGGAGAACATCCCCAGCTCGGTGAGGTTCGGCTCGCGGCCGAGGATCGAGACGATGTGTTCGTACTCGCCCGCCGTGAGGCCGTGCTGCTGGAGGAGCTCGGGCGAGGCCATGGGGTTCAGGGATTTTAGCCATTTGACGCCCTTCGCAGTGGATCGCTACAGTGGCGTACACCCCGAAAAGGGGATGGAGGCGCCAATGGTCGCGTTATCGCTCTTCGTCAACGGCCGCAGCCAGGATGTGGACGTCGAGCCCGACACCCCGCTCCTCTGGGTGCTGCGCGACGCGCTCAACCTGCGCGGCACCAAGTACGGCTGCGGCATCGCGCAGTGCGGCGCCTGCACCGTGCATCTCGACGGCACCGCCGTGCGCTCCTGCGTCACGCCGGCCTCGTCGGTCGGTGGCCGCAAGATCACGACCATCGAAGGGCTGGCACCCGAGGCGCGCCATCCGCTGCAGCAGGCGTGGGTCGCCGAGCAGGTGCCGCAATGCGGCTATTGCCAGTCGGGCATGCTGATGAGCGCCGCGACCCTGCTGCGCGCCAAGCCGCGGCCGACCGATGCCGACATCGACGGCGCCCTCGGCAGGCACATCTGCCGCTGCGGCACCTACCAGCGGATTCGCAAGGCCATCCACCGCGCGGCCGGCACCGAGACAGCGGAAGGCGGCAAGTCATGACCTCGCGGCGGACTTTCCTGGTGGCCGGCGGCGCCGCCTCGGCCACGGCGCTGGTCGTGGGCTTCAAGCTGTGGCCGACGCTGCGTCACGGCGTTCCGGCAGGCGGGGCGGCGGCGAAGGCGCGCGTCAACCCGATCGAGGCGTGGCTGCGCATCGATCCCGACGGCGCCGTGAGCATCTATTCGCCCAAGGCCGAGATGGGACAGGGCGTGATGACGTCGCTGCCTATGATCCTGGCCGAGGAGCTCGACGTGGACTTCGCGAGCGTGCGCGTGGAGCAGGCGCCGACCAACCGCGCCCTCTACAACCACGGCACCGGCGGCAGCAACAGCATCCGCGGCAGTTACAAGCCGCTGCGCCAGGCGGGTGCCTCCGCCCGGCAGATGCTGATGGCCGCGGCGGCGGCGCGCTTCGGCGTGCCCGCAGCCGAGTGCCGCACCGAGAGCGGCAGCGTCATCCACGACGGCTCCGCAAAGCGCGCGCGCTACGGCGAGCTGGTCGCGGATGCGGCCAAATTGCCGGTTCCCGACCCCGAGACGGTGCCGCTCAAGGACCCGGCGAAGTTCAGGATCATCGGCCAGAGCCTGCCGCGGTTCGACGTGCCCGCGAAGGTGGACGGCAGCGCCGGGTTCGGCCTCGACGTGCGGGTGCCGGGCATGCTGTACGCGGTGATCGTGCGATGCCCGGTGTTCGGCGGCAAGCCGAAGAGCTTCGACGCCACCCGCGCGAAGGCGATTCGCGGCGTACGCGAGGTGTTCGAAATTCCGGCGATGAGCGCCGCCAAGTCCGCGGGCGGCGTGGCGGTGGTGGCCGAGTCCACCTGGGCGGCGATCCGCGCGTCCCGGGCGCTCGATGTCGTCTGGGACCTCGGCCCCGACGCCGCGGAGAGCACCGACGCGCTGCGCGAGCGCATGCGCGCGACGCTTGGTGCCAGCCAGAAGGCGTACCGCAACGAAGGCGATGCCGACGGCACGCTGGCAAAGGGTGCTGGCGCGGTGCTCGACGCGGAGTACGAGCTGCCGTTCCTCGCGCACGCCGCCATGGAGCCGCAGAACACCACCGCCCACTTCAAGGATGGTGCCGTCGAGATCCATTCGCCGACGCAGGGCGGCAGCTGGACCCAGGACACCGTCTCCGAGGCGCTCGGCATCCCGGTCGAGAGGATCGTGGTCCACACGACCCTCCTCGGCGGAGGCTTCGGCCGCAAGTCGATCGCCGACGTCGCGGTCGAGGCCGTGCAGGTGTCGCAGAAGGTGGCGGCGCCGGTACAGGTCGTCTGGACGCGCGAGGACGACATGCAGCACGACTTCTACCGCCCCGCGTCGCTGCACCGCCTGAAGGGGTCGCTCGACGCCTCGGGCCGGCCCGCGGCGTGGTGGCACCGCATGACCTCGACCTCGATCAACGCCTGGTTCGAGCCGGGCGGCGACCTCGGCGGCGGCGAAGTGGGCGGCGCCGAGAACCTGCCGTACGCGATCCCGAACCTGCGCTTCGAGTATGCCGACACCAGGAGCAGCGTGCCGCGCGCCTGGTGGCGCTCGGTCGAACACTCGATCAACGGCTTCGTCGTCGAGAGCTTCATCGACGAGCTGGCGGCAGCCGCCAAGGCCGACCCGCTCGCGTTCCGGCTCTCGCTGCTCGAAGGCGAACGCGGCATCCCGATGGCTCTCGACAAGGAGACGGTGCTCAGCACCAGGCGTCTGCGCTCAGTGCTCGAGCTGGCCGCCGCCAAGGCTGATTGGGGGAAGTCGCTGCCACGGGGTCGCGGCCGCGGCATCGCCGCGCACTTCGCGTTCGGCTCGTACGTCGCGCAGGTCGCGGAAGTCTCCGTTGCGAACGGCAAGGTGTCGGTGCACCGCGTCGTCTGCGCCGTGGACTGCGGGCGTGTCATCCATCCGGACGGCATCGCGCAGCAGGTGGAAAGCGCCATCGCGTACGGCCTTTCAGCCGCCCTCAAGAACGAGATCACGATCGCCGAGGGACGTGTGGTGCAGGGCAACTTCGGCGACTACAACCCGCTGCGCATCGACGAGATGCCGCACGTCGAGGTGCACCTCGTCGCCAGCGACGAAGTGCCGACCGGCATGGGCGAACCCGGCCTGCCGCCGGTCGCCGCCGCCGTCGGCAACGCCGTCTATGCCCTCACCGGCAAGCGCGTCCGCAGGCTCCCGATCCGCCTCGACCAGACGTAAGAGAGATCCCTGGGTCGCGCGCAAGCGATGGGCGCCGTCGGGAAAACGAGCGCTAAACGGGCAGCTTGCGGGCGAAGCCCGGGAGCGGCAGGCTCGCGACGCGCGAAATCATCGCGTCGTCGGTGAGGTCGAGCTGCAGCGGCGTCACCGACACCAGGCCCTCGTCGTGCACGGCGTTGCAGTCGCTGCCGGGGATGTCCTCATGGCTGTAGTCGCTGCCGCCGATCCAGTAGTAGGCGCGGCCGCGCGGGTCCTTCTTCTCCACCACCTCGAGGCCGTACGTGTGCTTGCCAAGCCTGGTGACCGCATAGCCCTGGAGCGGTCCGGCGGGAATGTTCACGTTCAGCAGGAAGCGCGGCGGCAGCTGCGCCTCGAGCACCGCCGTCACCAGCGCACGCGCGAACCGCGCACCTTCTGCGAAGTCGAAGCTGCCGCGGGTGGCGAGGCTGAAGGCGACGGCGGGAATGCCGAGGATGCACGCTTCCATCGCCGCCGCGACCGTGCCGGAGTAGGTGACGTCGTCGGCGATGTTCGGGCCGTGGTTGATTCCCGACACCACGATCGCAGGGGGCTGCGCCTTCAGTATGTGGTTGACGCCGACGTAGGCGCAGTCGGTTGGCGTGCCGTCCACTGCGTACCACTGCTTGCGGACCTCGCGAATGCGCAGCGGCCGGTGGATCGAGATCGCGTGCGACGTGGCGCTTTGCTCCGACTCCGGAGCCACCACCCAGACGTCGCCAAGGCCTTCCATGGCGCCGGCCAGCGCCAGAATCCCGGCCGACGAATGGCCGTCGTCGTTGGTGACGAGGATGGTGCGCACGCCGTTCATTCTAGGCGCTGCGCCTAGAATGGCGGCGGAGCGCGCCGCCACTTGAACCTGATCGTCCTGGCGATTCCGGTTTTCTTCCTGCTCATCGTCATCGAGTTCGCCGCCACCTGGCGCGCCGAGCGCCGCGCCTATCGGCTCGCCGACGCCGTCAACGACCTGTCGTGCGGCATCCTGCAGCAGCTCATCGAGCTGTTCCTGAAGACCCTGCTGTTCGGCGGCTACATCTACATCTACGAACGCTGGCGCGTCGCTTCGCTTTCGGCGTCGTCGGCGGTCGTGTGGGCCGCGTGCCTGGTGGGCGTCGACTTCCTCTACTACTGGTTTCACCGCACGAGCCACGAAGTCGGCGCGGTGTGGGCCACGCACGTGGTGCATCACCAGAGCGAAGACTTCAACCTGGCCGTGGCCTTGCGCCAGGGCGCTTTCCAGGGCGCCTTCTCGTGGGTGTTCTACCTGCCGCTGGCGCTTCTCGGCTTCCCGCCGCTCGTGTTCCTCACCGTGTCCTCGGTCAACACGCTCTACCAGTTCTGGATCCACACCGAGACGATCCGTTCGCTGGGCCCGCTCGAACGGGTCTTCAACACGCCCTCGCATCACCGGGTACACCACGGCCGCAACCCGGAATACATCGACCGCAACCACGCCGGCATGTTCATCGTCTGGGACCGGATGTTCGGCACCTTCGAGCCGGAGCGCGCGCCGGTCGTCTACGGCATCACGACACCGCTGCGCAGCTGGAATCCCTTGTGGGCGAACGCGCACTACTGGGTCGAGTTGTGCACTCTCGCGCGCCGCGCCACGACGCCTGGCGACAGGCTGCGCCTCTTCCTGAAGCCGCCCGGATGGCGGCCCGCGTCACTGGGCGGCCCGGTGGCGGCGCCGGCCGTGGACGCTGGAACCTACGAGAAATTCGATACCCACCTCGCCCGCCCGGCAGCCGCGTACGTGTTGCTGCAATTCCTGGTGCTGCTTGCCGCCAGCACGTGGGTGCTGTTCCGCCAGCAGGAACTCGGCGGCTTGCGGGTCGCCATGGCCGCTTCGTTCATCGGCTTGAGCCTGGTGGCGCTCGGCTTCGTCCTCGAAGGGCGCCGCCACGCGACCTCGATCGAGTGTGCGCGGCTTTTGGCGGGCGCGCTGCTCGTCTTGTGGTTCGTCCATTTCTTCCGATAAAAATTGACGTGTACCTGGGCGCGCACTCGCAGTATGTTGAGGCATGCGCCGGTTCCAGAGTCTTTCGAGGAACGGCGGAGGAGACAGGCTGCGCCCCGGTCGGTTGTTCGCGATCGGCGCGGCGCTGGTGTTCGCCTCCTGCGTCGCACGCGAAGAGCGCGTGTCCGGTGCGCCAATTTCAGCAACGCCCGCGCCTCCGGCGGCAGCCGTTCCTGCGGCAACCCCGGCGCCCGCTCCTGCCGCGCCCGCACCAGCGCCCGATCCCGTGGCAACGCCCGGACCCGCGGCAGCCGCGACCGACGACGCTGCGTTCGCCGCGAACATCCAGCCAATCCTGTTCCGCACCTGCGCGCCGTGCCACAAGCCGGGCGGCATCATGTACGAGCGCATGCCGTTCGACGACCCGCGCGTCATCCGCGAACACCGCGCGGGCGTGCTGCGGCGGTTGAAGGGGCCCGATCACGACGCGGTCGCCGCGTGGCTCGGCGCCGGCCAGTGACGCGGTACCGCTAGGCCGAGCGCACCTCGAGCGACGAGCGGCGCGCGGCGGCGAAGCGGAAGAATGCCTCGAGCACGGGCCGGCCGTTGCCCGAATCGAGCACGGCTTCGGCGGCGCGTTCGGGATGCGGCATCAGCGCCACCACGTTGCGTTCGGCATTGCAGACGCCGGCGATGGCGCGCGCCGAGCCGTTCGGGTTGCCCGCCTCGATGGCGGAGCCGTCGGCCGCGACGTAGCGAAACACCACCTGCCCGTTCGCTTCCAGCCGGTCGAGCTCGTCGTCGGCCGCGTAGAAGTTGCCCTCGCCGTGGGCGATCGGAAATGCGTGCAGCGAGCCGTGCGCGAGGCCGTGGGTGGCAGCCGAATCGGTGGTCTCGACGCGCACGTGCACCAGCTGCGACAGGAACCTGAGGTTGGCGTTTCTCAGCATGGTGCCGGGCACGAGCCCCGCTTCCTGCAGGATCTGGAAGCCGTTGCAGATGCCGAGCACCGGGCCGCCCTGAGCCGCGAACGCCTGGACGGCGCTCATCACCGGGCTGAAGCGGGCAATGGCGCCGGCGCGCAGGTAGTCGCCATACGAGAACCCGCCGGGCACCAGCACCGCGTCGACGTCGCCGAGGGTCTCTTCCTTGTGCCAGACGTAGCGCGCGTCGGCGCCGAGCGCCGCGCCGGCTGCGTTGTACGAATCGTGGTCGCCGTTCGACCCGGGGAAGACGATGACGCCGACGCGCAGGCTCACCGGCGGATCTCCACCTCGAACGACTCGATCACCGGGTTCGCGAGCACGCGCCGCGCCACCTCGTCGAGCGTCGCCTGTGCCTGCCCCTCGTCCACGCCTTCGAGGCTCACGTCGAAGAACTTGCCCTGGCGCACGTCCGCGACGGCTGCATAGCCGAGCGACGCAAGCGCGTCATGCACCGCCTTGCCCTGCGGATCGAACACCGATTTCTTGAGCGAGACATAGACACGCGCCTTCATGCGCCGGCCTCCGGGGGTGGGATGCGGGTCGCGATCACGATGCCCGCCGCGACGAAAAGACGATAGACCTGTTCGTGAACGGCATCCAGCGCCAGCGACTGCGCGGCATAGTCGTCGGCCAGGAATGAAAGCCGCAGCAAGACGCCGTAGTCACCGAACTGGCGTATGACCGCCACCGGCGGCTGGCGTGTGTCCACGTGCGGCGCCGCCTGCGCCGCCTGCACCATCAGCTGGCGCGCGCGCGCCAGGTCGGTGCCGTAGGCGACCGTGACGTCGAGCCTGCTCGCCAGCTGGCGGCCGGGGCGGGTGACGTTCACCACCCGGTCCTTGACCAGCATGCTGTTCGGCATCACCAGCAGCGTCTCGTCCGTGGTGCGGATACGGGTGGCGCGGATGCCGATGGTCTCGACGTCGCCGACCTCGCCGCTCGCGAGCTGGATGCGGTCGCCGATGACGAACGGCCGGTCGAGCATCAGCGCGAACCCCGCGAACATGTTGGAGAGCGTGTCCTGCGCGGCCAGGCCGATCGCGAGCGAGCCGACGCCGAGCGACACCACCAGCGACTGGGCGTCGAGGCCGAAGTGGTCGAAGGAGATGATCACCGCCACCGCCGCGATGAACAGCTTGCCGAGCTTGGAGAAAAGCGGCCCGAACTCGCGGGCGATGCCGTCATGCGCGAGCCGCGACTCGCGCGTGTACCACTGCACCAGGATGCCGAAGGCGCGCCCCAGGCTGACCGCGAGCAGCAGCACTCCCCAGACGAACAGCCCGCCGTCGAGCCGTGACTTCCAGGTTTCGTGTATCGGCAGCCGGTGGATGGCCGTGTACGCGCCGAGCAGCACCAGCGCCCAGGCGACCGGCGGCCGCAGCGCGCGCACCAGCTTGTCGTCCACCGTGGTGGCGGTCTTCCTGGCGATGCCGCTGACGATGCGCTCGAAGACCAGGGTCAGCACGCGCGCCGCCAGCACCGCAGCGGCCAGGATTGCCAGGCTGACGAGAACCTCGAACGCGACCGGATGCTGCTGCGGCCAGTTCACCGGAACACGCGCGCGAACAGCACGTCGACGTGCTTCAGGTAGCGGTCGAGGCGGAACACGTCGGCGAGCTCCTCCGCCGACATCACCGCGCGCACCTGCGCGTCGCCGGCAACCGCCGCGCGGAAGTCGCCGTCCTGCTTCCAGGCGGTCATCGCGTGGTTCTGCACGATCTTGTAGGCGTCTTCGCGCTTCAGGCCGCGCGCGGTCAGCTCGAGCAGCAGCTGGCCCGAGAACATCAGCCCCTGCGTCGACTCGAGGTTTTTCAGCATGCGCTGCTGGTCCACGGTCATGCCGCGCACGATCTCGGTGAAGCGCCGCAGCATGTGGTCGAGCGCCAGGAAGCTGTCGGGGATGATGATCCGCTCCACCGACGAGTGCGAGATGTCGCGCTCGTGCCACAGCGCCACGTTCTCGAGCGCCGCGAGCGCGTTGCTGCGCACCAGGCGTGCGAGCCCGGCGATCTGCTCGCAGCCGACCGGGTTGCGCTTGTGCGGCATCGCCGAGCTGCCCTTCTGCTTGCTGCCGAACGGCTCCTCGACCTCGCGCACCTCGGTCTTCTGCAGCGCGCGAATCTCGGTCGCGAACTTCTCGAGGCTGGCCGCGGTGAGCGCCAGCGCCATCATCACTTCGGCGTGGCGGTCGCGCTGCAGGATCTGCGAGGCGATCGGCGCGAAGGTGAGGCCGAGCTTCGCGCACACCTCCTCCTCGACGTCCGGCGCCAGGTGCGAGAAGGTGCCGACGGCGCCCGAGAGCTTGCCGAAGGCGATGTTCTCGCGGGCGCGCACCACGCGCGCCAGGTCGCGGTTGATCTCGGCGTACCAGAGCGCCAGCTTCAAGCCGAAGGTCATCGGCTCGGCGTGGATGCCGTGGGTGCGGCCGATCATCGGCGTGTCCTTGAACTCGAACGCGCGCGCCTTGACCGCCTCGACCAGGTTGCGCAGGTCGGTGAGGATGATGTCGCAGGCGTCGCGCATCATCATGGCGAGCGCAGTGTCGACCACGTCCGACGAGGTCAGGCCGTAGTGGACGTAGCGGCCCTCGGGACCGATGTTCTCGGCGACGTTGGTGACGAAGGCGATGACGTCGTGCTGCACCTCCTTCTCGATCTCGTCGATGCGCGCGACGTCGAAGCGCGCCTTCTCGCGGATCGCGACCAGCGCCTCGCGCGGCACGATGCCGCGGCTGGTGAGCACGTCGGTGGCGGCGATCTCGACCTTGAGCCAGGTCGCGTAGCGGTTTTCGTCGGACCAGATGCCGGCCATTTCGGGGCGCGAGTAGCGGGGAATCATCGCGGCGATTCTCTCAAACTCCCTTCAGCAGCGCGATGTACTCCCTGACCACCGGTTGCAACCCGTGGAAGAGGGCGCGGCTCATCAGCGCGTGGCCGATCGACACCTCGTCTAGGTGCGGCAGGTAGCGGAACAGGAACAGGTTGTCGAGGTCGAGGTCGTGGCCGGCGTTCACGCCCATGCCGAGTTCGTGCGCCAGGGTCGCGGCCGCCACGTAACCGGCGAACGCGCGGCGAGCGGCGCCCTGGCCCGCCGCGTGAGCGCGCGCGTAAGGCTCGGTGTAGAGCTCGACGCGGTCGGCGCCCTGCGCATGGGCGAAGCGCACGGCCTCTTCGCTCGGCGCGACGAACAGGCTGACGCGCACCCCCGCGGCGCGCAGCGCCGCCACGCCCGCAGCCAGGTTCGGTGGCGCCAGCTGCGGGTTCCAGCCCTGGTGGCTCGTGACCTCGCCGGCGCTCACCGGCACCAGCGTGCACTGGTCGGGCTTGACCTCGTGCACCAGCGCCAGCAGCGCATCGCGCGGGTCGCCTTCGATGTTGAGCTCGACGCGGCTGCGCCACGGCAGCAGCTCCGCGGCGATCTCGCGCACGTCGGCGGCGCGGATGTGGCGCTCGTCGCCGCGCGGGTGCACGGTTATCCCCGGAGCGCCCGCCTGCAGGCAGGCGCGCACCGCCTCCAGCACCGAGGGCACGGCACCGCCGCGCGAGTTGCGCAGCGTCGCCACCTTGTTGACGTTGACGCTCAGACGCACCATGCCGCGCGGACGCTCCTAGAAAAGGCGCAGCTGGGCGTGCCGTGGCGAAGGCGCGCTGCGCGCCACGGCCAGTTCGATCCAGCCGGTGCCTTCGGGGGCGCAGGTCTCGACCGCGACCGCGCCGCGGCCGGCGCGCACCAGCGCCGACACCGCCGAACGCAGTGCCAGCGTCGGCAGGTTGTTGTGCTGCGAGAGGTGCGCGAGCACCAGGTGCTGCGCGTGGCGGCCAAGCGATGCCGTGAGATAGCGCGCCACCGCTGCGTTCGAGACGTGCCCGATCGGTCCGCGGATCCGTTCCTTCAGCGCCCATGGGTACGAGCCGCCGTCGAGCATGCCTGCGTCGTAGTTCGATTCCATCAGGACCGCGGTGCAGTCGGCGAAGGCCGCGGCGAGCCGCGGTGTGACGTGGCCGAAGTCGGTGGCGTGCCCGAGACTGTGGCCGCCGCAGGAGACGACGAAGGCCACCGGCTCGGCGGCGTCGTGCGGCACTGCGACCGCCTCCACCTCGAGATTGCCGATGTAGCGCGGCTTGCCCGCCGCCAGCACGTCATAGCCTGCGATCGCCGCGGCACCGAGGCCGGCGGCGGCATATGTCCCGCGCGTGCCGGCGATCCGAGCACCCCACTTCGCCGAGAAGGACGCGGCGCCGCGCACGTGGTCGACGTGCTCGTGCGACACCAGGATCGCCTCGATCGACGCGGGGTCGATGCCCACGGCGAGAAGCCGCAGCGCCAGCGTGCGCGGCCCGAGGCCCGCGTCGATCAGGAGCCGCGTGCCGCCCGCTTCCACGACCGTGGCGTTGCCGGTGCTGCCCGAACCGAGGACGCGGAAGCGCATGCTAGTGCCGCAGCCAGGACGCCTTCGGCTTCCAGCGCTTGAGGTTGCCGACGACAGTCGCGGCCGGCGGCCGGGCGAACAGCTCGTTCGCGACGCGCGCGATGTCGGCCTCGCCCACCGCTTCGATGCCGGAAAGCACCTCGTCGAGGCTGAGCTGGCGGCCGTGATAGATCTCCTGGCGCGCCAGCTGGCTCATGCGGCTGCCGGTGCTCTCGAGCGAGAGCATGATGCTGCCCTTCAGCTGGTCCTTGGCGCGGCGCAGCTCCGCCGCCGGCACCGGCTCCTCGCGCAGGCGCCGCAGTTCGAGGAGGGTCAGCTGCACCACCTGCTCGAGGCTCGCGAGGCTGGTGCCGGCGTAGATCGTGAGCTGGCCGGCATCGGCGTACGACGCGACGCCCGATGAGATCGAATAGACGAGGCCGCGCTTCTCGCGCACGTTCTGGAACAGCCGCGACGACATCGAGCCGCCGAGGATGTTGTTGAGCACGTACACGACGTAGCGGTCGGGATGGCTGTAGGAATAGGACGGCGTGCCGAGGCAGAGGTGCACCTGCTCCAGTTCCTTCTTGGAGCGCGTCACCACCCGCGTCGCCACCGCCGGCGGGCCGCCGTTCACCGCCGTTGCGCCGCGCTCGAGCGGCCCGAAGTGCCGCCGCACCAGCGCCGCGGTCGCTTCGTGGTCGAGATGGCCGGCCGCGGAGATCACCAGGTTCTCGGGGCGGTAGGTTTCGCGGAAAAACCGCTCGAGGTGATGGCGCTTGAACTTCCCGACGCTGGTGCGGGTGCCGAGGATGGGCCGGCCAAGCGGGTGCCGCGGCCAGAAGCTCTGCGTGAACAACTCCATCACGAGGTCGTCGGGGGTGTCCTCGACCATCCCCATCTCCTCGAAGATGACCTTCTTCTCCTTGCCCATCTCGACAGGATCGAAGAGCGGATTGCGGACGATGTCGCCGAGGATGTCGGCCGCCAGCGGCAGGTGCTCGTCCAGCACCTTCAGGTGAAAGGCCGCGTACTCCTTCGAGGTGAAGGCGTCCATGTTGCCGCCGATGGCGTCGACTTCGGAAGCGATCGCCTCGGCCGAGCGGTTGGTGGTGCCCTTGAAGACCATGTGCTCGATGAAATGCGCGATGCCGGACTGGGCGGCCGATTCGTGGCGGCTGCCGCGCTTCAGCCAGACGCCGACCGCGACCGAGCGCACGTGCGGCATGCGCTCGGTGAGCAGCGTCAGGCCGTTGTCGAGGGTTTCCCGGACGATCATCGGGATGGCTTTTGCAAAGTGCGCTCGAAGGTAACACGCGCCGCGCACCGCCGCCAGCAGCGACTGTTGTCGGCGCCTCAGCGGCATGCAAAGATCCGCTGCCATGAAGGCCATTGCCTTGACCGTTGCCCTGCTTTTGCCCGCCGCGCCGGCGCTCGCGCAAAGCGAAGCCGCGCTCAGGGACGCCTTCGAGGGCCGCACTGTGGTGCTGAGGATCGCGATGCCCGGGACCGCGGCGGGCGTGGACGTCTGGCCGGACGAACCGCGCGCCATCGAGTTCAGCAAGCACGGTGAGCGCCTCAAGCAGTACGGCACGGCACTGAGCGCCGGACAGAGCGCGATGGTCACCAAGGTCAAGGTGAAGGACAAGTTGATCGAGTTCCAGCTGGACGGCGGCGGCTACGGCACCTTCGGCGACGACACCAGCACCTCGAGCTACGTCCCGTCTACCGGCAAGTCGCGCCGCGAGGAAGACCTCGACCGCGAGATCAAGCGCGAGACCGACCGCGACCGCAGGCGCTCGCTGGAGCGCGAACGCGACCGGTTGCGCGACGACCGCAACCGCCGCGACGCCGAGAACCGCAACATCGCCGAGGCCAACTCGGCCATCAAGTCCGCGGCGGTCGCCGACAAGCGGCTGCGCGGCGGCAGCCGCTTCAACATCAACTACCGGCTCGGCACGCCGGACGCAGCGCTCTACCCGCAGGCGGTGATCGAAGCGCTCGCGCAGTTCGTCGACTTCGGCCCGGGCACGCCGGGCGGGGGCAACGGCGCACGGCCGTCAGGGGAAGGCGGCCGCGCGGACAAAGCGGACCTGAAACCCGGCATGACGCCGCTCGAGGTGATGGACACGCTCGGCAAGCCCGATCGCGAAGTCGCGTTCGGCAACACCGTGAAGTGGACCTACCCCGACCTCACGGTGATCTTCGAGAACGGCCGGCTCAAGGAAGTGAAGTTCTAGTTTCCGGCAGCACGTCCTCGACCGCTTTCAGGATCGCGCGCCCGGCAATGCGGTGCGCCACCTCGTTCGGGTGCTCGTCGGCGACACCGTCCACCACCAGCAGGTCCCAGCGCAGCCCGCGGTAGGCCGGCAGCAGGTCGAGGACGCTGGCGCCGGCCGCCGCCGCCGCCGCCGCCACCCTGGCGTGCAGCGCGTCGAACGGGTAGCGGTCGTCGAGCGGCCCGCCGAAGAGCGGAAAGATCGCGACCACGAACGGCACGCCGCGCCGCCGGCACTCGCCGCCGATCTCCTGCAGCGCCTTCTGCGCGCCGCGCCATCCCGGCGCGGCGTCGCGATAAAGCGAGAGGTAGTTGGCGACGCGCTGCCGGCTCTCGCGCGTCGCGCGCAGCCGCTGCAGCACCAGTGAAATGACGGCCGAGCGTTCGAAAAAGCCCCGCGGCGCCGCCGCGCGCTGCTCCGCCAGCCAGCGCTGGGCGCGGCGCGACTCGGCGTCGTGACCGTCTTCGCTGTCGTTGAGGACGTACGCGAGCACGACCACGTCCGGCTGGTAGCGAAAGCCTTCGGTGAGCAGCGCGTTCTGCTCGTCGCGCGTGCCGAACCCCGGCTGCGACAGGTTGACGACCTCGTAGTCGCCGCCGCGTTCGCGGCGCAGGGCGCGCTCGAGGTGCTCGGCCCAGGTGTCGTCCCACTCGACGCCCGCCCCCCAGGTGAAGGAGTCGCCGAGCACGACGATGCGCGTGGTTCCCGCCGGCTTCGCGAGCGCATGATCAAGATCGCGGTAGCCGGCGGCATTGACCGGTCCGCGGGCGCGGCGGCTGGTGTCGGTGTTCACCCGCGGATAGCCGCTGGGACTGCGCGCCGCCGCGCCGCTGACGCGCACACCCGTCTCGAGGAGGACGAACCCCGCCAGGAGGCCCGCTGCGGCCAGGCAGAGCTCCCCGGTCTTGGCGCCCACCAACACGCGGGGTCATCATATAAGGAGGATTGTTCCGGGGTATGCTGCCCCGGCCTGGCCCCCCGCACCTGTACTCATGGAACGTCCTTGCTCTTGCGCTCGATGAACCTTCGGCCGGCGGCGGCCGGTCTCGTCTTATTGATGGGGTTCATGCCCCCGCTCGCCCATGCGCAGACGCCGGAGACGCCGCAGTATCCGCTGCCCAGCCAGGACGATTTCGACCCTCAGGGCCGCAACGGCACGGTCCTCGGCTCCGGCGCCCGGGCGCTCGGCATGGGCGGTGCGTTTTTGGCGCGCGCCGACGACGCGACTGCCGCGTCCTGGAACCCGGCTGGGCTGAGCTACCTGCGGCGCCCCGAGCTTTCGGTGGCCGGCGCGCACAGCTCGTTCGACCGTTTCGATGTCGGCCCGCGTCAGGACGACAGGAGCCGCGGCGCCTCACCGGACTTCGCCTCGCTCGCGTACCCGATCTCGTTCGGTTCCGCATCGGGCGCCGTTCAGGTGAGCTTCCAGCGCGCGGTCTCGCTCGACTTCACCCGCTCGATCCAGCGCCCTGGCGTACCTCCCACGAACGAGACGCCCGTCATCCCGGCGCTCGACAGCCACTATCGCAGCGTCGGCGGGTTCGACACCTTGTCGCTCGGCACCGGGATCCGCGTGTCGTCGAAGGTGCGGCTCGGTTTCACCTACAACCGCTGGTTCAATCATTTCTCCCTCGAGACGGCGCGCGACCTGACACGCGGCGACGCGCTGGCGAATACCTCGGTGCAGTTCACCAAGCTGAGCCTCAAAGGCTGGAACGTGAACCTCGGCGCGATCTATTCGCCGATCGAGGCTGTCAACGTGGGCGCGGTGGTCAAGACTTCCTACAACGCGAGCGGCAAGCTGTTTCGTACGCGCCTCGATTCGGGTTTCGGCACCACCGGCGCCACCACCCGCCAGACGAAGATTCGCCCGCTCGACGAGGAAACCCAGGCCGCGGACGACCCGCTCGCCGGACCGGTGCAGTTGCATTGGCCGTTGGCGGTCGGGCTCGGCGTGTCGTGGCGGCCCTACGGGCGGCTGACCGTCGCGCTCGACTTCACACGCACCTACTGGTCGGGGTCGGAGATCGACAACTACTTCCTGCTGCGGCGGGGAGGCGGCGACAACAACAACGAAGGCAACAATCCGAACGATCTCGACTACGGCCTGATCCGCGACCCGGTCACGGGCAAGCGCGGACTGCCACTCCCCTATCCCAACCTCGACCTCGTCGGCACCTCGCTGCAGCAGGATTCGCAGCAGCTGCGGGCGGGCATCGAGTACGTCTTCCTCGTGGGCCAACTGCGCCTGCCGCTGCGCGCCGGCTACTTCAGGGACGGACAGAATTTTCCCGCAACGGTGATCCGCAACGACGACGCCAACCGCTCGGTGCGCTCGTTCACCGAGGCGCCAACCTTCAGCGGCGTCACCTTCGGGTTCGGCGTGGTTGCCGGCAACACGCTGTTCGACGTGGCCCACATCTACGAGGAGGGCCGCCATATCGGCAACTCCGGCGCCGTCCGCACCGGCTCGCACCGTACGCTCGTGTCGGTGATCTTCCGGTTCGGTACGCCAAGATGAGGGCGATAGCGCGCACCGCCACGGCGACGGCAATGACACTGCAATTTGCCTTTTGGCCGGCACCCGCCTCGCAAGCGGCGAGCGACATCGATCCGCGCATCACGGCGATCGTGTCGTCGGTGTCGGCTGAGCGGCTGGCCGCGACCCTGAGGAAGCTCGAGTCGTTCGAGACGCGCCACTTGCTGTCGTCCACCACCGCGCCGAACCGCGGCATCGGCGCGGCGCGCGAGTGGATTCGCGCGGAGATGGCGGGCTACAGCAACAAGCTGCAGGTGACGTTCGACACCTATGACGTGCTGAAGCAGGGCGAGCGGGTGATGCGCGACGTCGAGCTGCGCAACGTGGTGGCGATCCTGCCAGGTCGATCGCCGCGGCGCCTGTACGTGAGCGGGCACTACGACAGCGTGGCGCGCAAGCCGGGCAGCGCCACCTTCGACTGGGCCGACGCCGAGGGCAGGGCGCCCGGGGTCAACGACGACGGCAGCGGCACCGCGCTCACCATGGAACTCGCGCGCGTGTTCGCGACCAGCGGCACCAACTTCGACGCGACGCTGGTGTTCGTCGCATTCGCCGGCGAGGAGCAGGGGCTGATCGGCGCGAAACTGCACGCGCAGCGCGCTGCGCAGGAGAAGTGGCCGGTCGAGGCGGTCCTCAACAACGACATCGTCGGCAATCCCGACGGCGGCAACGGCGTCACCGATGCCGAGACGGTGCGGGTGTTCTCGGAGGGGCCGGAAGACTCGCCGTCACGCCAGGTGGCGCGCTACGTAAAGCGGCAGGCCGCGCGCTACGTGCCGGGGCACCGCGTCGAGCTGGTGGCGCGCCACGACCGGTTCGGGAGGGGCGGCGACCACACCGCCTTCAACCAGCACGGCTTCGCCGGCGTGCGCTTCAGCGAGTCGAACGAGAACTACTCGCGCCAGCACACCGTGGACGACACCTTCGCCGGCGTCTCGCCTCGGTACCTGGCGCAAAACGCGCGCGTCAACGCCGCGGCGCTTGCCGGCATGGGCCTGGCGCCGCCGCCGCCCGCGACGAGCGGCGACGGCGGCCGGCCGCTTCTCGACCGCGGTGAGAGCGGTTACGACGCACGCCTGCGCTGGGCCGCGTCGCCCGGCGCCTCCGGCTATCGCGTCTTCTGGCGGCGGGCGTGGACGCCCGACTGGGAATACGACGCGGCCATCGGCAACGTCACCGAGTGGCTGATGCCGAACGTGTCGATCGACGACTACGTGTTCGGCGTGTGCGCATTGGGCGAGGGCGGCAACGAGAGCCGCGTGTCCGCATTCGTCAACCCGCTGCGCCCCGAGAGCACCGTCAAGACCCGCGAGCCTTGACGCGCGAGCCGCTCGCTTCCGTCGCCGAGGTTCGCGCCGAGCTGCGGCGGCTCGGTTATCTCGAAACCGGGCTCGACCGTTTCGTGCTCGGCGGTGCGGCGCGCACGCCGCTGCGCGCGTCGCTCGCCGCCGCGAGCCGCGTGGGCGTGGTCGGCGCGCTGGTACTCGGCGCCGGCCTGACGCTCGCCGCGGTTGGCCTCGACTCCCGCCTGCTGCAGCAGCCGCGCGACCTGTTCGTCCTGTTCCTGTACCTCGCTCTCGCCACGGGCGTGGCCGCAGCGCTGCTGGTGTTCCTCGGCGGCCTGGTGGCCGCGTTCCTCGCCCGGCGCACGGCGCGGCGTCACCATCCCGGGCCGCGCTTTGCCCGCAATGCCGGCCTGGTGCTGGGCGCGTGCGGTGCGCTGTACCTGGCGCTCTGGTGGCGTTCGCACCTGCCGGCGGCGACGCCGATGGCACGCGCCATAGCACTCGCGGTGGGTCTCGCTCTCGTGTTCCTGCTGGCGCGCTTCGGCACGCTCGCGGCGGTGGCCGTCACCTCCGCCGCGGGCATGAGCGGCAATCTCGAAGGCGCGCTGCTGACGCGGCGCCGCCTGCTGCCGCTGGCCGCGGCGGCGGCGCTCCTCTTCGGCGGCGCCGTCTATGCCGCGTCGTCGCTGGCCACGGCGCCAAAGGCTCCGCCCGATTTCGCCGTCATCCCCACCGGCGCGCGCGTGCGACTCATCGGCATCGACGGCTTCGACCCCCGCATGGCCGGGCGGCTCGCGGCGCGCGGTGACCTGCCGCGATGGAGCGCGCTCGCCGCGACCTCGGCGCGGGCGCTGCTGCGCGCCGAGCCCGAGCAGGTGCCGGCGATCGTCTGGACCACCATCGCCACCGGCCGCGGACCCGAGGCGCACGGCATCGCGGCGCCCGGCGCACGCCGCGTCGCCGGCATGCGTACGCCGCTCGGCACCACGGCGCCCGGGCCGCTCGCGCAAGCCTTCGCCACCGCCACCGACATCCTGCGCATAACCAGGCCGGCGGCGCCGAGCGACACGCTGCGCAGCGTCAAGACGTTCTGGAACGTCGCGGCCGACAAGGGCCTCTCGGCAGGTGTCGTCAACTGGTGGGCGACGTGGCCCGCGGAGACGAGCAACGGATATGTGGTCACCGACCGCGCGGTGATCCGCCTCGAGCGCGGCGGCGCGCCCGACCGCGAGTTTGCACCGCAAGACCTGGCGCCGCGGCTTCGGCAGATCCTCGCCACAGCACCGGCGGATCCGGCACGCCGGCTCGACACGTTCGCGGTTGAGGCAGCGCTCGCGCTGCGCACGCCGAGCCTCGACGTCGAGGCGCTCTACCTGCCCGGACTCGACATCGCCACGAGCCAGAGCCTCGGCCTCGACAGCGCGCCGAGCAGCGACATAGCCTCGCTCGAAAGGCGCCTCGATGCGGTGCGCGGGCACTACCGCTTCGTTGACGAGCTGCTCGGCCGTTACGCGGCTTCGCTCGCTGCCGAGGACGTGCTGATGGTCGTCTGCGACCCCGGCCGGCTCGCACGCCGCGGCGGTGCGCCGGTGGACGGGATGCTGCTGCTGCGCGGCGCAGCGATTGTGCCGGGCGACCTGGGTACCGCGTCGGAGCGCGACATCGCACCCACGGCACTGGCACTCGTGGGCCTGCCGCGCAGCCGTGAACTGGGCGGCACGGTGCTGAGCGCGGCGTTCACGGAGGCATTCCGCAGCGCGCATCCGCAGCGCGAAGTCGAGAGTTATGGCCAGCGCTCGGTCTCGCGGCCCGCTGAGAGCGCCCTCGATCCAGCCGTGATCGAGGAACTGAAGAGCCTGGGGTACATCCAGTAAGGCAGGCGTCAGGCCGCGGGCGGCTCTGCGTCGGGATTCCGCGCATAGACGCGCACCACGTCGTGGCGCCGCAGCATCACCTCACCAGCCGGCGCGCCGCGGCGCTTCGAGACCTCGCCGGCGAAGCACGTGTGCACCTCGATCTTGCCCTGGCGGGTGCGCGACTTCGAATGCCACGCCGCCAGCTGCGCGGCCCTCTCGAGCACGTCTTTCGGGAGCTTTTCCAGGCCGTCCGGGTTGCGCACCACAACGTGGCTGCCGGGCGTGCCCGCTACGTGCATCCAGAAGTCGCGCGGCTTCGCGACCTTCAGGCTGAGCTGGTCGTTGGCGGCGGCGCCGCGGCCCACCAGCACCTCGAAGCCGCCAACGTCAAAAGTCCGGAAACTGTTACTGTTCGTGGTCACCGCCGCCATCCTAATCAAAGGAATGAAAACGTGAGCACCTTCGACCTGCCTCCCGACGAGATCCGCCGGCTGGGCCGGCTCGTGGTCGATGCCGTCGCCGACAACCAGGGTTCGCTCCTCGAGCGCCCGGTGTTCGGCAAGGTCGGTACGAGCGCCGAGGCCTTCCGCGAGCCGCTGCCGCGGCAGCCGCAGCCGTTCGAGGAGGTGCTGCAGCAGGTGCGCACGCGCATTTTGCCGTTTCCCATGGGCAATGCGCACCCGCGCTTCTTCGGCTTCATCAACGCGACGCCCGATCCTCTTGGCGTGTTCGCCGACTTCATGGCGGCGTCGATGAACCCGAACTGCTGGGGCGGCGATCACGCGGCGATCCATGTGGAGTCGGCGGTGATCCGCTGGCTGGCCGAGGCGGTCGGCTTTCCGCAGGCCGCCGACGGCATCCTGGTGTCGGGCGGGTCGATGGCGAACTTCACCGCCATCGCCACCGCGCGCCGCGCCCGCTTCCGCGGCGACGTCCGTGAACACGGGATGAACGCCGACAAACCGCTCGTCATCTATGCTTCCGACCAGGTGCACGCCTGCGTGGACAAGGCCGCCGACCTGCTGGGCTTCGGCATGCGCCACCTGCGCAAGATCCCCACCGACGACGCGTTCCGCATGGACCTCGCGCAACTGCGCAGCGCGATCGCGGCGGATCGCGCGGCCGGCCTCGATCCCGCGATCGTGGTGGGCACCGCGGGCACCGTGAACACCGGTGCCATCGATCCGCTCGAGGCACTCGCCGACATCGCACGCGACGAGGACATGTGGTTCCATGTGGACGGCGCGTACGGTGCGCTTGCCACCCTCTCGCCGCGGCTGCGGGCCCTGTTTTGCGGCATCGAGCGCGCCGACTCGGTGGCCATGGACCCGCACAAGTGGATGTACGTTCCGTTCGAGGCCGGCGCCACGCTGGTCCGCGAAGGCGGCCGCATGGGCGCGGCGTTCCGCCGCTTTCCCGAGTACCTCGCCTCCGACGCCGACAGCCCGTTCCCGGGGCCGGCCTGGTTTGCCGAACGCGGCGTCGAGCTGTCGCGCAGCTTCAAGGCACTGAAGGTGTGGATCGGCCTCAAGACCCACGGCGCCGACGCGTATGCCGCTTCTATCGAACGCGACTGCGCGCTGGCGCAGCACCTCTGCGAGGCCGTGGACGCACGGCCCGACCTGGAGCGGCTCGCCGATTCACCCCTCTCGATCGCCAACTTCCGCTTCCGGCCCAGGGGCGCGAATCTCGACGACGCAGCGCTCGACAGGATCAACCGCGGCATCGTCAACGCGCTGATGCGCAGCGGCTCCTTCTTCCTGGCGCCCACCATCCTGCGCGGCCGCGCCTCGATCCGGGTCTCGATCACCAATTTCCGCACCCAGCCAGCCGATCTGGACGCCTTGGTGGACGCCGTGGAACATCAAGGGGCACAGGCACTTGCAGCCCTGCAACCTTAAGGCGGCCGGCAAGCGTCTCACTCATCGATTGTGGGTTTTGCTCTGTCGATGACAGCCGGCCGCACCTTCACCCCGCGAACCCCGCGCAGTGACGCGGACAAGGCGCGCGAGATCGAACTCGTACGCCAGGCGCAGGGCGGCGACACGTCTGCCTTCGAAGAGCTCTATCGCGCCAACGTGAACCGGGTGTATGCGGTGTGCTATCGAATGTCGAGGAACGCGACGCGCGCGGAGGAGTTGACCCAGGACGTGTTCGTGCGCGCCTGGAACAAGCTCGGCCTGTTCCGCGGCGAGAGCGCCTTCTTCACCTGGCTCTACCCGCTCGCCGTCAACCTGATCTTCTCGGAGCGCCGCGTCACGGTGCGCGAAGAATCGCGCTTCACCGCGAGCGAGGACATCGAGGGCTTCGAGCCGGCGGTGCCGGCGGCGAAGACCGGGCTGCGCATGGACCTGGAAAAGGCGATCCAGCACCTGCCCGCCGGCGCGCGGCGCATCTTCGTGCTGCACGACGTCGAAGGCTACAAGCACGAAGAGATCGCGAACATGACCGGCCTTGCGGTCGGCACATCGAAAGCGCAGCTCCACCGGGCACGGCGGATGCTGCAGGAGGCACTGTGTTCATGACGTGCGAAGAAGTCGTCCTGCATCTCGACGAAGCGCAACAGAACGAGGCCGCCGTTTCTCAGGAAGCCGGCGCGCACCTCGCCGAATGCGCCGGGTGCGCAGCCTACGCCACGTTCCTCGCGCAGCTGCGCACCGAGGTCGCGGCGCTGCCGCGCTCGCTGGCGCCGTCGCGCGACCTGTGGGCGGACATCGAACAGCAGATCGCGAAGGAGCGCGTGGTCCCGATCACGCGCTTCCGCACCGCCGCCTTCGCGCCGTGGCTTGCTGCGGCGGCGGCGCTCATCGTCGGCGTCGGCGCCGGCATGTGGTGGATGAAGACGCAGCCGGCGAGCAACACCGCACCAACGCAAGTCGCAACGGCCGCGACGCCGGCTTCGTCCGCTCCGTCGCCAACTGCGTCGGCGCCTGAGCCGGCGTCGTCCGCTCCGGCCAGCGCAATCCCGGTGGCCGCGCAGCCGAACGCAACGGCGGCGGCGTGGCCGGCGTCGTATGAGACAGGAGCCGCCGAGTTCACGCGGGCCACGGCCGACCTGAGGTCGGCGCTGGCAGCCCGCAAGGACACGATGACCCCGGAAACGAGGGCCGTGGTGGAGAAGAACCTTGCGGTGATCGACACGGCCCTGCGGGACATCGAGAGCGCCTTGAGGAAGGACCCGAACAACAGCGACCTGGTGCGGATGCTGGGCGCCATGCGCAAGCGCAAGATCGAGACGCTGCAGCTGGTCGTGAAGCTGACGGCGTAGCGGCAGGGCCCGCCGATGGGAACGAAGCGGCAAAGGAAATGAAAGTGGGAGCAATCATGAATCGATTCGCAATGGCAATGCTGGCGACGCTGCTGGCCGGTGCCGCGGCCAGGGCCGACACCAAGATCGACGAACGCCGCGCGGCGACCAAGGACGCGAAGGTCTCGATCGAAGCCGGCAGCGGCAACGTCCGCGTCATCGGCTGGGAGAAGCTCGAGGTGCAGGTGACGGGCTCGATCCTCGAAGACCGGGCGAGCCTCTCGTTCGAGAGCGAGAACGGGCGCGTCGACATCAGCGTCGACGCAGAGCACTACGACCCGCGCGCCGCCAAGGCCGACCTCGAGATCCACGTGCCCTTCGGCAGCCAGGTGTCGGTGGACGGCTTCGCCTCGGAAATCAGCGTCGCCGGCATCGCCGGCTCGGTGGAAGCCGAAGCCGTCAACGGCAGCATCAAGGTGCAGGCGACCGGCGGTTCGATCCATGCCACCACGGTCAACGGCACCGTCGACGTGGACAGCAAGGGCGGCGCCGTCCATGCCGAGTCGGTGAACGGCCGGGTGAGCGTGCGCGGCGGCGCCGACAACCTCGAAGCGAGCACGGTGAACGGCGAGCTGGTGGTTGCCATCGGCCGCTCGAGCAATGTCGACCTGCAGACCGTCTCGGGCCCGCTGCAGTTCAGCGGCACGATCGCGGACGCGGGTTCGATGAGCGCCGAAAGCGTCTCGGGCTCGATCGACCTCGACTTTGGCGCCGGCCAGAACGCGACAGTAGACATCACCACCTTCAGCGGCAGCATCCAGGGCGGCCCCAAGGGCCGCCGCAAGGGCAAGCGCTGGCACGAAGGCGAAAAGACCACCGAGATCACCATCGGCACCGGCAGCGCCAAAGTATCGGTCAACACCCTGAGCGGCGCCATCAACGTCAAGGGCGCCGACATGGAAGTGGAACCGTCCACCGACCAGCAGTAGCCGCCGCTCGTACCAGCCGTCCGCAACGCCCTGGCCCCACGCCAGGGCGTTTTTTTATCGGAAGGTCCAGGTCATCGGCGGATGGCTGCGGTTCGATCCCATCCGCCGATTTTCGTTACGGGATTCGTTGCCGTCGGATGCTTCGTTCCTATTCCCTGGAAGATTCCTTCCCTTACGCTCGAAAC
The DNA here is from genome assembly GCA_963720545.1 of uncultured Acidobacteriota bacterium. Classification (GTDB taxonomy): domain Bacteria; phylum Acidobacteriota; class Vicinamibacteria; order Fen-336; family Fen-336; genus MFD01916-c6. The sequence goes on from OY970399.1 coordinate 1,501,853, forward strand.
GCGCACAGCCAACTGCGTCCGGACGCAGTTGGCCAAACGTGGCTACACGGTGGGCTGGATGCGGAAGACGTAGCCCGTGAGCGGCGAGGTGAGCGAGCGGACGAAGGCCTGGGCGGCCGCGGCGGCGGGAACTGGCGTGAAGCCGGCGAAGGTGTCGCCGTAGTGGGCGATCGATTCGCTGAAGACGGTGGGGCTGACGGCGTTGATGCGGAGGCCGCGGGGCATTTCTACTGCCGCTGCCATCACCCAGGCTTCGAGGGCGCCGTTGACGAGGGATGCGACCGAACCCGCGCGCACCGGGACGCTGGCGAGGATGCCGGTGATGATCGTGAACGAGCCGCCGTCGTTGACTCGGTCGAGGCCCTGGCGCACCAGTTCCACCTGGCCCAGCAGCTTGTCGCGGGTGCCTGCCTCGAAATCGGCGCGGGTCAGGTTGACGAGCGGCTTGAATGGCACCGAGCCGGCGGCACAGATGACCGCGTCCACCTTGCCAACTGCTGCGTAGAGGGCGGTTATCGAATCAGGTTTGGTGATGTCTACGGCCAGCTTGCCCTTGCGACTCGCGCCGACGACCTCATGGTTCCTCTCCGACAGCGCCTCGTTGATCGCGGATCCCAGCACGCCCGATGCGCCGACGAGAAGTATCTTCATGGCTGCATGCTAGAACGCGAGGCCAGCGTTGAGGTAGAAGCGGCTGCCTGCGAATGGGCCCGCGGAACCCTTGCGCAGCGGCACCGCGTAGCCGCCGGCAAGCGTCATCGGCACGATGTGGAACACCATGAGGTCTGCGCCGATCTGCGCGCCGGCCGAGACGGCGGCATCGTGCCAGTCGAAGTCGGCCGGCACGCTGACGGGAAAGCCGTGCCACGCGATCGCGGAATCGAGGAAGGCCGCGGCGTGGATGTGGCGCACGAATATCGGCAACGAACGGATGCCGCGTTGCGGGTGCGCGAGCGGCACGCGCAGTTCGGCGTTGGCGTAGGCCAGGTCCCTTCCGGTGAGGGCGCCACCGTCGAAGCCGCGCAGCACCGAAGGGCGTACGCGGCCGACGTCGAACAAGCCGGCGTCCACGAAGCCGCCGGCTGCGAACGAGTCGAAGAAGCGTGGCTCGCCGAAGGTGGTGCCGGCACCGGCCGTCATTGCCAAAACCGCGTTCCCCGCGACGCGTGCGTACCCGCGCAAGTCGGCGTTGAGCCGCGTGAGCGACAGGTCGCTGCCGAAGGCGCGCGCCTCGTGCAGCACCGACACCTGGGCCTGCACTCCGTCCTGCGCCGAGATCGACCACGGATAGCGCTTCAGGCTCGTGTAAACGAGGTTCGCGGCGAGTCCGCCAAGCCTCACGGAGCGCTCGGTCGAGTCGATGACGCTCTGGCGTTCGCCGCGCAGGCCCGCGGTGATGGCGGTTTCCCAGCGCACGCGGCGCACGATCGGCGTGGTTGCCCGGACGCTGAGCGACCGGGTGCGGACGGATGTGTTCGCGACGATGCCGCTGCCGCTGGTGTCGTCTTCGGCCACGAGCAGGATTGTCGGGCGCCACCGGTCGTAGCGGTAGAAGCCGCGTGCGCCGAAGCGTTCGGTTTCGAAGCCGCGGTGCACCTCGATGCCGTAGGCGTGGCGCAGCAGCGGATCGGCGGCTGCCGTGAGGGCGCCGACCTTCCATTCGCCGTCGTCGACCTCCACGAACGGGCTCCAGAAGCGCGGCAGCAGCTCGTGGAACGGCCGGTACGGCGCTGTCCGTGCCTCGCTCGACGGGTCTGCGCGCGATACGGCGTAGGTGTCCGCGAACTCCGGCGCAGGCTGGCCGCGCGTGAACGCCGTGGTCTCGATGTCGTAGCCCGCGCCGCTGTAGCCGGCGAAGACCAGTGTCTTGCCATCGGGCGAGATGCCCGGCGAGAAAGCGCCGCCCACGACGTTCGTGACCCGCTGCAGCGGGCCTCCCGTCACCGCGACCTTGTAGATGTTGGGAACGCCGTCGCGGCTGGAGCGGAACACGACCTCGCTGCCGTCGGGAGTGAAGCTGGGCTCGACATCCTGCGCTCGGTCGTTGGTCAGGGTTTTCATCGCGCCGCTCGCAAGGTCGAGAAGCACGATGTCGAGCAGGCTGCCCGGGCTCCAGCGGGCGGCCACCAATGAGCGGCCGTCGGGACTCGCGCGCGGCGCGCTCCACCTCGTTGCCGGCGGCGAGTCGGTGACTTCGATGATGGCGCCGCCGGTCATCGCGATGGCACCGATCTCGGTGCGGTCGGCGTGGCGGTGCGCGAAGAATACGGTGTGGCCGTCGGCTGACACGTCCGGAGTGCTGGCACGCACGCCGCGCGTCAGCAAGGTCACGCGCCCGCTCGCGATTTCGACCCTGCGCAGGTCCGAGCGGTGCTCGAACGTGCCCGCGACTTCGGTCTCGTCGAAGACCAGGAAACGGCCGTCGGGGGTGAACGAGAGGCTGCTGCCGCCGTTGCGCGCGCAGATGCGGCGGTCCCCTGTGCCGTCGATGCCGACCATGCGAATTTCCGGAAAGCGGTCGAGCGTGGCGCTGGTGTAGGCAACCTGGGTGCCGTCGGGGCTGACGCGCGGACCTTCCTGACGGATGCCGCGCGTCGTCAGTGCTCGCGCCTCGGTCTGGCCCTCGGCCGCGACCTTGGTGCGCAAGGCGTTCGCGGCTGCTCGTTCTTCGTCGACCCAATCGCGCCACGCGGCGCCGAACGATTGGCCGGTGACGTTCTTCGCGGTGAGGTCGTCGAAATACGGCACGACCCGCCGCGACTGTTTCCTTGCCAGTGCCGGCAGCGTCGCTTCGCCGTAGCGGGCGGTTTCGTAGCGCAGGAACGCTTCGCCGTAAAAATACGGTGCAAGGCCGCCTGGCCAGGCGTCCAGGCCCAGGACGGCCTGGTCCTTGAGCGGCGGTTTGCCTTCGAGGATGGCGCCGCGCACCAGCATTGCCGAGTCGGGGCTGCGGCCGCGGCCGAACGCGGTCGCCGCGGTTTCCTCGTAGGTCGCGAGGCCCTCGATCATCCAGGTCGGCGTCAGCGTGTTGGGAAACAGGAACGGCGCGCGGCCGAAGACCTTGCGGCCAAAGCGGAGAACGCCGTTCGCTTCCTCGAGGTGCACTGTATGCGCGAGTTCGTGGGTGAGGATCTGCCGCAGCCAGGTTTCGTAGTTGCCGAACTCATCGCTGCCGTCAGGCGCGGCGGCACGGATCCAGACCAGTGGATAAGGCAGCGGCGAGGCGAAGCCGTTCGGATCGTCTTCGCCGTCGGCGAGTACGACCTGCACGCGCGGCATGGCGACACCGTAGCGGGCGCTGTGCCGCGCCAGGATTTCGTCGGCGAGGGCCGAGGCGCTCGCGGCCATGGCCTCGAGGCCCTGGTGGAAGTGCACGGTGGCGCGGGCGCCGACCAGGCTCTTGAACGCGAAGCGTGGCGGCAGCGACGCCGCGCGCACGACGCCTGCAGCCGGCGCGATCGCAATCAGGAGCAGCAGGGCGAGCGCGCACCGACGCATTGCGGGCAGGTTAGCATGGCGACATGAGCAGCCTCCGCGCACTCGCAGCCGCAGCAGCGGTGCTGGCTGCAGCGCCGGTGTCCGCGGCGGATTCCTGGCGCCAGTCGGTCGAGACGTTTCGCGCCGAGCGCGAAGCCGGGCTGCGTCAGGACGGTTCGTGGCTCACGCTCATCGGCCTTCACTGGCTCTCCCCGGGCGACACGACCTTCGGCAGCGGTGCGGGCAGCGCCCTGCGTTTGCCCGCATCGGCAGCGCCGCCTGCGGCGGGCCGGTTCACGCTGGCGAACGGCGCGGTGCGCGCATTTTTGGCAGCCGAGGCCCACGCCACGGTTGGTGGCCGCGCAGTCACCGAGACGGCGATGGCACCGGACAGCAGCGGCGCGCCGACGATCCTCAGGCTGGGCAGCGTGACGATGCAGGTGATCGAGCGCGGCGGCAAGCTCGCGGTGCGGGTGAAGGACGACGCCAGCGCCACGCGCAGCGCGTTCCAGGGCCTGCACTGGTTTCCTGTCGAGGAGCGCTATCGAGTCGTGGCACGGTTCGTGCCGCTGGAGCCGCACGCCACCATCAAGATCGCGAACATCACGGGCCAGGTGAACGACATGGAGAGCCCGGGATTCGCCGAGTTCGAGTGGCAGGGCAGGACTCACCGGCTGCAGCCCGTCTACGAGGCCGCCGGCGACCAACAGCTCTTCTACATCTTCAAGGACCTGACCGCCGGCAAGCAGACGTACGGCGCGGGCCGCTTCCTTTACTCGGACCTGCCGAAGGACGGCACGGTGGTCCTCGACTTCAACAAGGCCTACAGCCCGCCGTGCGCCTTCACTAACTTTGCCACCTGCCCGCTGCCGCCGAAACAGAATCGCCTGCCGTTCGCCGTCGAAGCCGGCGAACTCGATCCGCATCCACAAGAAAGGAAGCCATGACCTTCTCCCGCCGCGACCTGCTGCTGACGTCATCGACCGCCGCCTTCGGCTCGCTTCTCGCCGACGGCCGCCGCCCGGCGTTCGCCGGCGACGACGCAGCGGCGCCGCTGCCCGCGCCGATCGCGGCACTGCAGCCGCGGCTCGACGGCGTGCAGCCGATCTCGCTGGACGAGCGCAAGGCGCGCATCGCGAAGGCGCAGGAGCTGATGGCGAAGCAGGGCCTCGACGCCATCGTCATCGCCTCGGGCACCGCGCTGCGCTATTTCACCGGCGCCTCGTGGGGACTGTCGGAGCGCCTCTTCTGTGTGGTCATCCCCCGCTCCGGCGAACCGGGCTGGGTGACGCCGGCGTTCGAGAAGCTGCGCGCCATGGAGCAGATCCAGATCGGTGCCGACGTGCGCGCGTGGAACGAGGACGAATCGCCCTACGCGCTGGTGGCGGCGATCCTCAAGGATCGCAGCGCCGCGGGGCGGGTCGGCATCGAGGAGACCATGCCGTTCGTGTTCGCCACCGAGATCGGCAAGGCGTCGCCGGCCTCACGCCTTGAGAGCGCCACGCCGGTGACGGCCGGCTGCCGCATGATCAAGGACGCCCACGAGGTGGCGCTGATGCGCCGCGCCTGCGAGATCACGGTGCTGGCGCACGCGGCAGTGTTCGCCTCGCTGCGCGAGGGCATGAGCCGTGACCAGGTGGCGGAGCTGTCGCAGGCGGCGCACCGCAAGCTCGGCGTCGGCGGCGGCGCCCTGGTGCTGTTCGGCCCGGATGCTGCTTTTCCGCATGGCACCACCAAACCGCAGCCATTGAAGAAGGGCGACATGGTCCTGCTCGACGGCGGCTGTTCGCTCGAGGGCTACAGCAGCGACATCACCCGCACCGGCATCTTCGGCGCTCAGCCGACCGAGCGCCAGCAGCTCGTCTGGGACACGGTGCGCGCGGCGCAGGATGCCGCGTTCAAGGCGGCGAAGCCGGGCGTCGAGTGCCAGGCGGTGGACGCCGCGGCGCGCGCTGTCATCACCAAGGCGGGCTTTGGCGAGAACTACAAGGGCATGGGCCACCGCGTCGGCCACGGCATCGGCATGGACGGCCACGAGTGGACCTACCTGGTGCGCGGCAACAAGACGCTGCTGCAGCCCGGCATGTGCTTCAGCGACGAGCCGGGCATCTACATCCCCGGCGAAATCGGCGTCCGCCACGAGGACATCATCCACATCACGCCGGGCGGCGCCGAGAACCTCACCGCCTGGACGAAGAGCCCGCAGGAGCCGGCGGTCCTCTAGGGCGGCGTCGTTTACTCGCTGCGCAGCGCCTGCACCGGGTCGAGCTGCGTGGCGCGCCGCGCCGGCACGAAGCACGCGGCGATGCCGGCAGCGAACAGCACCGCCACCACCGCGGCCAGCGTGGCCGGGTCGCGCGGCGACACGCCGATCATCTGGCTCGCGATCACGCGCGCGATGGCGAGCGTTGCCACGAGCCCCAGCGACACGCCGATCGCCACCAGGCGCAGCCCCTTGCTCATCACCAGGCGCAGCACGTCGGCGCGCTGCGCGCCGATCGCGACGCGGATGCCGATCTCGCGCGTCTGCCGTGCGATGGCGTAAGCGATGACGCTGTACACGCCGACAGTGACGAGCACCAGCCCGACCGCGGCGAACAGCCCCATGAGCAGCATGCCGAAGCGCGGGCCGGCGTAGCTGAACTCCCCGAGATAACTTTCGAGAGTGCGGACCGGGGTCACCGCGGCGGCCGCGTTCGTGCCCCAGATCTCGCGCCGTACGGCGGCAGCGAGCGCCATCGGCTCGCCGGTGGTGCGCACCAGGATGCCGCGATCCCCCGCTCCCGTAATGGTGTACGGCAGCCACACCTCGGGTTGTATCGGCTCCTGCAATCCGCGGTTCCGGGCGTCGGCGACGACGCCGACGATCTCGAACGTCGGCTCGGCAACGGGATCGGGAATGGTGGCAAGGATCGGCAGGCGGAAATTGCGGCCGAGAGGATCGTCCTTGCCAAAGTACTTGTCGGCAAACGTCTTGTTCACCACCGCCAGGCGCCGCTTCGCGTTCACCTCGCCGGCGTCGAACATCCGGCCCGCCAGCATTCGCATGCGCAGCAGCCGCAGGTAGTCCTCGCTCACCAACTGGAACTGCGCCGTGCGCCTGTCGTCCGCAACCTGCCCCGCGATCTCGACCTTGTCGTTGAACCCGCCGTAGACCGGCAGGTTGCTGCACTCGGCCGCGTCCTCGACCCCCGGCAGGGCTTTCAGCCGGTCGAGCAGCGGCCGGTAGAACGACGCGAGCTGGTCGCCGGTGTGATAGCGCTCGGCCGGCAGCGGCAGGCGGGTGTTGAGGATGTGGGTCGGGTCGATGCCGAGCCGCACGTCGCGCAGCACGGCAAAGCTGCGCATCAGCAGCCCGGCGCCGACCAGCAGCGTGAGCGAAACCGCGACCTCGGCCACCACGATGGCGTCGCGGGTGCGTCCGCTGCGAAAGCCGCCGCCCGCGCCCTTGCTGCCGTCGCGCAGCGGGCTGTTGAGGTCGCGGCGCGCCAGCTGCAGCGCCGGCACCAGGCCGAAGATGAGCGCCGTCGCCATCGCCACCAGCAGCGTGAACAGCAGCACCGGGCCGTTCAGGCGGATCGACGATTCGGCGGGAATGATGCTGGGCGGAATGAACGCGATCATCAGCTTCAGGCCGCTCCAGGCGAAGAGCGCGCCGAGGAGCGCGCCGCCGAGCGCCAGCAGCAGGCTCTCGACGAACAACTGGCGGATGAGGCGGCCGCGGCCCGCGCCGAGCGCCGAGCGCACCGCGATCTCCTTCTCGCGCACGGCCGCTCGCGCCAGCAACAGGTTCGCGACGTTGGCGCAGGCGATGAGGAGCAGCAGCCCGACCGCGGCGAGCACCACGTAGAGGGTGGCGCGGAAGTCGCCCACCACCTGCTCGGCCAGCGATTCGAGGCGCACGCTGAACTGCTTCGGATACTCGCGCGGCAGGTCTTTGGCGAGGCGTTGGGCCACCGGGTTCAGCCGCGTCTCGGCTTCCGCGATGCTCACTTCCGGACGCAGCCGGCCGACGACGTACCAGTACTTCGGCAGCTCGGTCATCATCGGCGCCACCGCGACCGCCGGCTTGCCCGGAATCCACAGGTCGGCATTCCCCCACGCGAAGCGCGGCGGCATGATGCCGATGAGGGTGCGCGCGGTGCCGCTCAGCATGAACGTCTTGTTGAGGATGGCTTTATCGGCGTTGAAGCGGCTGACCCACAACTTGTGGCGCATGACGAACACCGGCGGCGCGCCCGGCTCGTAATCGGAGGGCACCATCGCCCGGCCGTACATCGCCTGCATGCCGAAGAACTCGAAGGTGCCGGGGTTCACGACGTAGCCGTTCAGCGGCTCGGTGCCTTCGTCGGTGCGGTACAGGATGTCCTGTTGCAGCATCGCGGCGAGGCCGTCGAACACCTGGTCCTGCGCCCCCCACGCAAGCACCTCGGGGCCTTGATACATCGGCCGGCCGCCGCGCTGGCTCTCCTCGTCGTCGTGGATCGCGATCGCGTACAGTCGATCGGCGCCCTTGTAAGGGAACGGCGTCATCAACACGTTCTGGATGACGCTGTAGATCGCTGTCGAGGCGCCGATGCCGAGCGCCAGGGTGAGAATGGCCGCGGCGGTGAAGGCGCGGCTTTTGGCGAGCGAGCGAAGGCCGTAGCGGAGGTCTGGCATGACACTTAGACGTCGCCGCGGGTCGCCAGGTTTCAATTCAATTCGCCGTGCGCCGCGTTGCTGGCTGTTGCACTGCGGCGCGGCGCGGTTCAAACTTCCGTCACCTTGAACCGCCGCGCCTTCCTCGGGGCCAGCCTCGCCGCGCCTGCCGTCCTGTCTCGTTGTTCGCTGTCGGCACCGCCGCGCGCGCCGCAGGCGCCGCCGCTGCCCGGCACCACGGCCGGCCACCACTTCCAGAACTGGGCCGAGACCATCTCGTGCCGGCCGGCGAGCTTCGCCCAGCCGGCTTCGATCGACGAGCTGGCCGAGCTCGTCAAAGCCGCCGGACGCGCCGGCAAGGTCGTCCGCACCTACGGCGCCGGCCATTCGTGGGCGCCGCTGGTGCTGAGCAACGACGTGCAGGTGAACCTCGACCGGATGCAGAACGTCGTCGCCGTCGATGCCGCCGCCAGGCGGGTGACGGTGCAGGCCGGCGCGCGTTTCAGCAAGCTGTTGCGCGACCTGGACGCGCCGCGGCTCGCGCTGCCGAACCTGGGCTCGATCACCCAGCAGTCGCTCGCCGGCGCCACCGCCACCGGCACTCACGGCACCGGGATCGGGCTGCAGAACCTGTCGATGATGATCGTCGGCGCGAAGCTGGTGACCGGCAAGGGCGAGGTCGTGGAAGTGACCGATCCGGAGCGCCTGCGCGCTCTGCGCATCAGCGTCGGCGCTCTCGGCATCCTCGCCGAAGTGACGCTGCAACTCGTCGACCACTACAACCTCACGACCACCGCGTACTGGAGCGACTTCGACTCGGTCGTCGACAACCTGCCGGAGCTGGTCGCGAACAACGAGCGCCTGCGGCTGTGGTGGATCGTCTGGGAATTCGGCAACCGCCAGCAGATGATCGTCACCACCATGAACCGCAGCGGCTCGTGGATTCCCGGCGAAGCGCAGCCCGCCACCAAAGTCGGCCGCGGGCAGCTTTCCCAGGAAAGCGCCAACCTGATGAAGAAGCGTCCCAAAGTGCTGGCGGGCAGGTTCCACATGTTCAACGAGCAGGAGAACGTCGACTACCGCGAGGCGCTGTTCGTGCCGCTGCTGAAGGTGATCCACCGCGAGTGCGAGTACGCGATTCCCGCGGCCCGCGCGCAGGAGGCGCTGCGCAACTGCCGCAGGTATTTCGACGAGGGCGATGTCAGCCTCAAGATGCCGGTCGAGGTGCGCTGGGTTGCGAAGGACGACAGCTACCTGAGCCCGACGGGCAACACCGAGGGCGGCGTCTGCTACATCGGCATCTCCGCCGGCCCCAACGCGCTCGAGGTGTTCCAGTGGTTCGAGCCGATGATGCGCCGCCTCGGCGGCCGCCCGCATTGGGGCAAGTACTACACGCTCAACCGCTACTACATGAAGGAGCTCTATCCGGACACGCTCGACAAGTTCGTGGCCCTGCGCAACGAGTGGGATCCGCAGGGCATCTTCTCGAACCAGTTGATGCGGCAGCTCTTCGGCGAGCCCGCCTAGCGAGGCTCCTTGCCGTTGCGCACGGCCACCACCTGCGCCATCACGGCGAGGGCGATCTCTTCGGGTGAGCGGCCGCCGAGATCGAGCCCGATGGGTGCGCGCAAGCGTGCCAGCTGCTCCTCGGAAACGCCGTCCGCCAGCAGGCGCGCGCGCCGCTTTTCCTGGGTCTTGCGGCTGCCGAGCGCGCCAACGTAGAAAGCCGCGCTACGCAGCGCCACGCCGAGTGCAGGGTCGTCGAGCTTGGGATCGTGGGTCAGCACCGCCACCGCTGTAGTCGTGGAGAGACTGAGCGCATGCAGGGCCTCGTCCGGCCACTCCATCATCAGTCGGCCGACGTGCGGGAAACGCCCGGCGCTGCCGAACGCCGCGCGCGGGTCGATCACCACCGTTCGGTAGCCGAGCGCGCGGGCGATGGCATCGAGCGCCACGGCGATGTGCACGCCGCCGACCATCACCAGCGTCGGCGCGGGAGCGAGGACGTCTATGAAGGCCTCGGCGCCGTCCGTTCCTTCGAGAGCGGCGACCCCGCTGTGGCCCGTACTGAGCGCCGCCTCGGCCGCACGCCGCGCAGCACGGTCGAGTGCCGGCTCGCCCAGCGTTCCCGCGGTGGCGCCTTCGTCGGCGCCTTCGAGAACGACCATGCGCCGCAGCGAGGGCGTGAAATGCGTGACCACCGCGAGCGACTGGCCCTGGTCGAGGGCGCGGTGCGTCAGGTCGAACGCGGCTTCGTCGAGCGGCTCCACCGCAACCTCGATCGCGCCCCCGCACGCGAGGCCCACGGCCCAGGCACTCTCATCGGCCACGCCGAAGCGGACGCGCTCGGCGCTGCCTGTTTTCAGGACGCGCGCCGCGATCTCGGCCACCGCGCCCTCGACGCAGCCGCCGCTCACCGAGCCCGCCACCCTGCCGTCGGCGGCGATCGCCATCTTCGCGCCGGCCTGGCGCGGCGCCGATCCCCAGGTGGAAATGACGGTGGCAATCGCGACCGGAACGCCCTCGGAGCGAAAGCGCGCCACGTCGGGGAGAATGTCACGCATCGGGAGGTAGTGTACGCCGAAGAAAAAGGCGGCGACGTTGCTGCTGCTGGCCGCGGCCCTGGCGTTCGCGGTGCGCAGCCGGGGCGAGCGTCGGCCGCATGGCGACGAGAACGGTCCGCGGCTGGTGGTGAGCGGCGACGGCGCCCACGCCACACTCGGCGCGCTGTCGTTGTCGTCCTGCGAGCTGAGCCAGAAGCAAAGCGGCGCCTCGCAAAAGGCCTTCTGCGGCACGCTGCGCGTGCCCGAGGACCGCGGCGCGCCGGCCGGCCGCGCCATCGACCTGCGCCTCGCGCTCGTACCCGCATCGGGACAAGGCCCGTCGTCGGACCTCGTGGTGTTCCTCGCCGGCGGACCTGGCCAGGCCGCGGTCGATGTCTTCCCGGCCGCGGCAGCATCCTTCGAAGACCTCAACCGCGACCGTCATGTGCTGCTGGTCGACCAGCGCGGCACCGGCGGCTCCAACGCGCTCACCTGCGAGGAGGACGAAGACGAGCTCGACGAGCTCGAGGCCAACTTCGACAAGGCGGTGGTGCGCAAGGCCGCATTGCACTGCCTCGAAACCGTCACGCCGCACGCCGATCCGCGGTTCTACAAGACCGAGGACGCGGTCGCCGATCTCGAGGACGTGCGCCGCGCCGCAGGCGGGCCGCGCGTCAACCTGGTGGGAGTTTCCTACGGCACGCGCCTCGCGCAGCAATACATGAAGGCGCATCCCGAGGCGGTGCGCAGCGTCATCCTCGACAGTGCCGTGCCCAACGGGCTGGCGCTCGGCGCCGAGTTCGCCGGCAACCTCGACGCGGTGCTGCGCGCGCATTTCGCCCGCTGCGACCGCGACGCCGAATGCCACGAGCGCTTCGGCGATTCGTACGCCACGCTCTATCGCCTGCGCGACGAGCTCATGACGCGGCCCGTGGACGTGACCTATCGCGCGCCGCGCACCTATGAAACCAGGACGCGCAAGCTCACCGCGCAGGGGCTCGGCGGGCTGGCGCGGCTCTTCGCCTATTCGCCGGAAACGGCGGCGCTGCTGCCGCTGACCATCCACCAGGCCGCGGCGGGACACTACGCCGAGCTGATGGCGCAGGCCGACCTCGCGACCGACAGCCTCGGCGACCTCGCCAGCAACGTCATGCAGTTCTCGGTGATCTGCGCCGAGGACCTCGCCGGGCTCGCGACCCGGCCCGGCGACGAGAAACTGATCCTCGGCGACACCATGGCGCCGTTCCTGCGCGAGGTGTGCGCGGTCTGGCCGCACGGCGAACGCAGCGCCGCCTTCGGCGAGCCGCTCGCGACCGCAATACCGCTGCTGGTGCTGAACGGCGAGCTCGACCCGGTGACGCCGACGCGCTACGGCGAAGAGATCGTGAAGGGCGCCACGCGCAGCCGGCTGATCGTCGCGAAGGGGCAGGGACACAGCGTCCTCGGCCGCGGCTGTCTGCCGCAGGTGGCGGCGTCGTTCGTCGCGACGCTCGACCCGCAGGGCCTCGAAGTGAGCTGCGTCGAAGAACTTGGGCCGATGCCGGCCTTCGTCGGCTTCTCGGGCGCAACGCCTTGATCGAGACCTTGAACCTGCGCAAGTCGTTTGGCGCGGTGCGCGCCGTGGACGGCGTGAGCTTCTCGGCCGCGGACGGCGCCATCACGGGCCTGCTCGGCCCCAACGGCGCCGGCAAGACCACGACGCTGCGGATGCTCTACACGTTGATGGCGCCCGAGTCCGGGTCGGTGCGCGTCGACGGCATCGACGCGGCGCAGGACCCCATCGGCGTGCGCCGCCGCCTCGGCGTGCTGCCCGACGCGCGCGGGCTCTACAAGCGCCTGACCGCGCGCGAGAACATCGACTACTTCGGCCGGCTGCACGGCCTCGCCGGCGCCGAGCTCGCGCAGCGGCGCGAGACCCTCGTCGAGCTCCTCGACATGGGCGAGTTCGCGGCGCGGCGCACCGAGGGCTTCTCGCAGGGGCAGCGCGTCAAGACCGCCATCGCGCGGGCGCTGGTCCACGATCCTAAGAACGTGGTGCTCGACGAGCCGACCAGCGGGCTCGACGTGATGGCGACGCGTTCGATGCGCGACTTCATGCGCCGGCTGCGCGGCGAGGGCCGCTGCGTGCTGTTCTCGAGCCACATCATGCAGGAGGTGGCCGCCCTCTGCGACCGCATCGTGGTGATCGCCCACGGCCGGGTGGTGGCGGACGCGACCCCCGACGAGCTGCGCGCGCGGGCCGGCGAAGCCAGCCTCGAGGACGCGTTCGTCAAGGTGATCGGCAGCAACGAAGGGCTGGTTTCATGAGCACCGCGCTCATCGTCTTCCTCAAGGAGGTGCGCGAGAACCTGCGCGACCGGCGCACCATCATCAACACGCTCGTCACCGGGCCGCTGCTCTCGCCGGTGCTGTTCGCCATCATCTTCAACGTCGCGCTGCGCCGCGAATGGACCCGTGCCGAGGCGCCGCTGCAGCTGCCGGTGGCGGGCGCCGAGCATGCGCCCGGCCTGGTGGAGGCGCTGCGCCAGCAGGGCGCGCGCATCGTCGCGGCTCCGCAGGATCCCGAAGCCGCGGTGCGCAACCAGGACGTCGACCTGGTGCTCCGCATCCCGGAGGGCTTCGCCGAATCGTGGCGGCACAGCGAGCCGGCCCGGGTCGAGATCGTCTACGACGCCTCGCAGCGCGACAGCTCCACCCCGCGTGCGCGCCTCCAGGGCATGCTCGCGGCATACGGCTCGCGCATCGGCGCGCTGCGCCTGGTGGCGCGCGGCATCACGCCGAGCCTGGTTGCGCCGATCGCGGTGGCGCAGCGCGACCAGTCGACCTCGCAAAGCCGCTCCGGCCTCGCCTTCGGCATGCTGCCCTACATCTTCATACTGGGCGCGTTCATGGGCGGCATGGCGCTCGCCATCGACACCACCGCGGGCGAACGCGAGCGCCAGTCGCTGGAGCCGCTGTTCGTGAACCCGGTGTCGCGCACCGCCATCCTCGCCGGCAAGCTCGGGGCGACCAGCCTGTTCTCGGTCACGACGGTGCTCATGAGCATCACCGCGTTCGCGCTTGCGGTGCCGTTCTTCCCCACCGAGAAGCTGGGGCTCACGCTCGACCTCGGCCCGCGCTTTGCCTTGCGCGTCATCCTGGTGATGCTGCCGCTCGCGGTGATGGCCTCGGCGCTGCAGACGCTGGTTTCGGCATACGCCCGCAGCCACCGCGAGGCACAGACCTACCTGTCGCTGCTGATCCTGGTGCCGGTGCTGCCCTCCATCCTGCTGGCGGTGCTGCCGATCAAGGCGAAGCTGTGGATGTTCGCTGTGCCGCTCATGGGCCAGCACCTTGCGATCCTGCGCCTGCTGCGCGGCGAGGCCCTCACAACAATGGCGATCGCCGTGTGCGTCGCCGCCACCGGCGCCGCCGCCCTGCTCGCGTGCGCCGCAACCGCGGTCATCTACCGCCGCGAACGGCTCGCGATCTCCGCCTAGGCGCTGGAGGGTCAGGCCCTTTCCAGGTGCTTCGCCAGCTCGTCGAGGCTCGCCAGGTTGTGGACCGGGAGGAAGTCGTCAACATACGGCAGCGCCGTCTGCATGCCCTTCGTCAGCGGTTCGTACTCAGGGTCGCCGAGCAGCGGGTTGAGCCAGATGACGCGGTGCGCGCCGCGCCGCAGGCGCGCCATCTCGTCGCGCAGCAGCGCTTCGTCGCCGCGGTCCCAGCCGTCGCTGATCAGCAGCACCACCGCGCTGCCGATGCGCACCCGCCGGCCCCACTCGAAGTTGAAGGCATGCAGCGCCTCGCCGATGCGCGTGCCCCCGGACCAATCGGGGACCGCCTTCGCGGCGCGTGCCAGCGCCGCGTCGACGCGGCCGCTGCGCAGCTCGCGTGTGAGGCGGGTGAGGCGCGTGCCGAAGGCGAACGTCTCGACGCTGCGCGCGTTCTCCTCGAGTGCAAATGCCAGCAGCAGCAGCATGCGCGTGTAGCGCTCCATCGAGCCGCTGATGTCGGCGAGGATCACCAGCGGGCGCGGCCGCTGGCGGCGTGCCAGGCGGCGCAGCGCCAGCACCTCGCCGCCGTGGCGCAGCGAGTGGCGCAGCGTGCGCCGCAGGTCGAGCCGCCCGCCGCGGCCGGGACGGCGGCGGCGGGAGCGGCGGGTGCGCGCCACTAGCGAGCGCGCCAGCAGCAACCGCTCGACCTGTTCGCGTTCGGCGCTGTCGAGTTCGGCGAAATCCTTGGTGCGCAGCAGTTCCTGCTGGCTGTAGGTCGCAGTCACCTGCAGCAGGCGGTCAGAGACGTCCTCGCTGCCGGGGTCGGCTTCGCCTGGGGCGAGCGGAGGCGGTTGCGCCGTCTTCTCGAAGCGCGGCTTGCGGAACCGCCGGCGCTCCCCCAACGAACGCAGGTCGAGGGTGGTGGCCGCGTCGGCCGGCTTGCGCCAGAACGCCTCGAACGCGTCGTCGAACACGGCGATCTGCTCGGGGCGGCGCACCACCAGGGTGCGCAGCGCCGAGCGCACGTCGGCGCGGCGCGTGATGTCCACGTGGTTCAGCGCCAGGACGGCGTCGGCCGCGGTCGCTGGCCCGAACTCGAAGCCGAGGCCGCGCAGCACGCCGCCGAACAGGACGACGTTGTGAAGGATTGCGCTCGTCAGGCGCTGACCCGCGCGAGCAGGTCCTTGGTCCCCGTGCCGCGCACCTTGACGACGTCTTCCTGGTACTTGAGGACGACGCCGAGCGTGTCGTCCACCACCGTCGGGTCGAGGCGCCGCTGCCCCAGCGCTACAAGCGCCGCGGCCCAGTCGAGCGTCTCGGCGATACCCGGCCGCTTGAAGAGCTCGGCGCGCCGCAGCTCCTGGATGAAGCCGGCGACTTCGCTTGCCAGCTGCTCCTCGGCAGCGGGCACCTTGCGGCGCACGATCGCAAGCTCGGTGGCGAAGTCGGGATAGTCGATCCACGCGTACAGGCAGCGCCGCTTCAGCGCGTCGTGGATCTCGCGCGTGCGGTTCGAGGTGATGACGACCACCGGACGGTGCGCGGCGGTGATGGTGCCGATCTCGGGCACGCTCACCTGGAAATCGGAGAGCACCTCGAGCAGGTACGCCTCGAACTCCTCGTCGGCGCGGTCCACTTCGTCCACCAGCAGCACGCTGGCGCGCCCGCCGCCGCCCTCGATCGCGCGCAGCAGCGGGCGACGCAGCAGGAAACGGTCGGCGAACAGGTCGGCCTCGTCGGGCTTCTCGCCGCGCGCCTCCAGCGAGCGGATGTGCAGCAGCTGGCGCGCGTAGTTCCACTCGTAGACGGCGTTGTGGACATCCAGGCCCTCGTAGCACTGCAGGCGGATCAGCTCGGTGTCGAGGATGGCGGCCAGCACCTTGCCCACCTCGGTCTTGCCGACACCCGCCTCGCCCTCGAGGAACAGCGGCCGGCCGAGCCGAAGCGCCAGGAAGATCGAGGTCACGAGGCTGCGCGGAGCGAGGTAGTCTGCCGCGCGCAGGGCCGCGTCGAGAGCGTCGATCGTCTCCGGCATGCCGTTCCGCGGCTCGGCTTCGCCCTTCCTCAGCACCATCTGGCAGCAGGCTAGCACCGCCGGTGTCGAGTAACCTCGTGGGTCCACCCATGGCTGAACTGCTGTTGTCGTGCCAGGAGATATCGAAATCGTTCGGCGCGGCGCCGCTTTTCGAAGGGTTGTCGCTCGCGATCGCCGAGGGCGACCACGTCGGCGTCGTCGGCCCGAACGGTTCGGGCAAGTCGACGCTGCTGCGGATCCTCGCGGGCCTCGAGGAGCCGTCGTCGGGGGTGCGCTCGTCGCGGCGGCGGCTGCGCATCGGCTACGTCGAGCAGGATCCACGCTTTCCCGATGGCGCAACGGTCGAGTCGGTGCTGCGCGCGTCCCTCGCTCGCTCCGCCGTCGATCCCGCGGATCATGAGGGCCGCCTCGCCATCTCGATGGGCAAGGCCGGGCTGTCGGCGGGTGAGCAGGCGGCGAGCACGCTTTCGGGCGGCTGGAAGAAGCGGCTCGCCATCGCCCGCGAACTCGTGGGCGACCCCGACCTGCTGCTGCTCGACGAGCCCACCAACCACCTCGACATCGACGGCATCCTGTGGCTCGAGGCGCTGCTGGTGCGCGAGACCGAGGCGTTCGTCGCGGTCAGCCACGACCGCTATTTCCTCGAGGCGGTCGCCGGCCGCATGATCGAGATCAACCGCGCCTTCGCGTCCGGACTGCTCGACCTGCGCGGCCGCTACAGCGAGTACCTGGTGAAGAAAGACGACCTCCTCGCGGCGCAGGCGTCCTACCAGGAGTCGCTGCGCAACCGGGTGCGCGGCGAGATCGAGTGGCTGTCGCGCAAGGCCAAGGCGCGCACCCGCAAGGCGCAGGCGCGCATCGACTCCGCGGGCCGCATGATCGGCGAACTCAGGGATCTCGACCAGCGCTCGCGCACCGAGACCGCCGGCATCGAGTTCGCCGACACCAAGAGGCGCACGCGGCGCCTGGTGGTCGCGAAGGGCTTGAAGAAAGCGTACGGCGCACGCACGGTGCTGAACGGGCTTGACCTCGTAATGTCGCCCGGCATGCGGCTTGGGCTGCTCGGCGGGAACGGCAGCGGCAAGTCGACGCTGCTGCGGCTCCTCGCGGGGCGCGAACAGCCGGATTCGGGCACGGTGACCCACGCCGAGAAGCTGCAGGTGGTGGTCTTCGACCAGCACCGCGAGCGGCTCGACCCCGCGGTGTCGCTGGCGCGCACGCTCGCACCGTTCGGCGACTCGGTGATCCATGAAGGCCGCTCGGTCCATGTCGGCGGCTGGGCGCGGCGCTTCCTGTTCCGCTCCGACCAGCTCGACACACCGGTGGGCCGGCTCTCCGGCGGCGAGCAGGCGCGGGTGCTGATCGCAAAGCTGATGCTGGAACCCGCCGATCTGCTGATGCTCGACGAGCCGACCAACGACCTCGACATCCCGACGCTCGAGGTGCTTGAGGAATCACTCCTCGAGTTCGGGGGCGCGCTGGTGCTCGTGACCCACGACCGCTACCTGCTCGACCGCGTTTCGACCTCGCTGCTGGCGCTCGACGGCGCAGGCGGCGCCGAGCCGTTCGCCGACTATGCCCAGTGGGAGGCGACGCGCACCGCGGCCGCGCGCCAGGCGGCGACGGCCGCCGCCGGCCGCAGCGGAGCCGCGCGCACCGCGGCCGCCCCGAAGGCCGTGCGCCTCACCTACAACGAACAGCGCGAGTGGAACCAGATGGAACAGCGCATCCATCACGCCGAGGCGGCGCTCGCCCAGCGCGCCGAAGCCGCGGCCGATCCCGCGATAGCGACCAACCACACGCTGCTCGCCGAGCGCCACGCGGCCGAAGCCGCCGCGCGCGCCGAGGTGGACAAGCTCTACGCCCGCTGGGCGGAGCTCGAGGACAAGGTCAAGGCCGTGGGCGCGGGTTCTTGAATGCCACCGCGGCCAGGAGCCCGCCGCCGATGAAGCCGAGCACGATGGTGAAGGCCACCCAGAACACGAGCTGCGGGAAGAACCCGAGCCACAGGTAGCGCGACAGCAGCGGCATCGCCTGGACGGTGTCGAATCCGGCGTAGTCGTAGTGCGTGCCCCAGTTGCCGCGCATCGCCAGCAGCATGACGATCGCCACCGGCACGCGAGCCGCATAACCGTAGGCGAGCAGCACACGGCCGAGCGCCGGCCAGGCACGCCACGCGATCGCGGCCGAGATGACCATCACCAGCCAGATGACGAGGAGGCGAGCGTGCAGGGGCATGGCGATGGCCGGCACCAGGAAGCGCAGCGCCGCCACCGCAAAGATGGCGCCGAGGACGCCGTAGCGAAAAACGCTGAGCCCGGAGCCGCGCGGCCGCTCGCCCGCCCGCAGCAGCTTCCAGGCGAAGAAGGCGCCGAACGGCAGCGGCAGCCAGCTGATGCCGACGAGCCAGCTGACGCCGGTGGGAAAGATGCCCTGCGCCTCGGTTGCAAACAAGCGCGCGGAAAAGCCGCTGCGCTCGCCCCAGAGGCGCAGCAGCGTCACGCCCAGGGTGATGAGTGCCGGCCAGGCGATGACGACGAGCCGCCTGGCGTGCGCCGTCGTCAGGAGCGCGCCGCGGCCAGCGCCGCGCCGAGTGCGCGCTTCGCCAGCACGGTTGCGAGATGCGCCCGATACTCGGCCGATGCGTAGTGGTCGGACATCCCGTCCTTGAGCGCCGCGGAAACCTTCTCCGCCGCTGCCGCGATGGCCGCGCCGTCCATCGCCTTGCCCGTCAACATCCCTTCGGCTTCGCGGGCGCGCACCGGCGTGCCGGTGGCGCCGCCGACAGCGATGGCGCACCTCGAACACTTGCCGTCCTGCAGCGTGACGAAGGCACCCACTCCGACCACGGCGTAGCCGGAGGCCGGATGGCGATGCTTCTCGTACGCGGCACCCGAGCCCTTGCCGTATCCCGGCACCTTCACGGCAGTGACGATCTCGTCGGCCGCGAGAGAGGTGGTGAAGATGTCGACGAAGAAGCCATCGGCGCCGATCTCGCGCGTGCCCTTCGCTCCGGTCGCCACCAGCTTCGCGCCGAGCAACATCATGAGCGTCGGCAGGTCGGCGCCCGGGTCGGCGTGCGCCAGAGACCCGCCGATGGTGCCCCGGTTGCGCACCTGCGCGTCGCCGATGTGCTTGATCGTTTCCACCAGCACCGGGCATGCCTTTGCGACCGCGGGCGACGCGGCGATAGCGGCATAGGTGGTCATGGCGCCGATGGTGAGGTCCGCGCCGCCGGCTTCGATCGACGCGAGCCCCGGTATGCGGCCGATGTCGACGAGCGCGCCCGGGCTCGCCATGCGCAGCTTCATCGCTGGCAGCAGGCTGTGGCCGCCGGCCAGCACCTTGGCCTCCTTGTTCGCCTGCAGCAGCGCGACGGCCTCCGCGACCGTCGTCGGACGGTGGTACGAGAAGTTGGTGGTGTACATCGCTCAGGCTCCCTTGCGCGCGTCGCGCATCGCTGTCCAGACCTTCTGCGGCGTCAGCGGCATGTCGATCTTCACGACTCCCAGCGGCGCCAGCGCATCCATCACGGCGTTGTAGACCGCTGGAGTGGAGGCAATGGTGCCCGTCTCGCCGATGCCCTTGACGCCGAGCGGATTGACGTTGGTGGTCGTCTCCGTCATGCCGAGCTCGAACTTCGGGAAGTACTCGGCCTTGGGTAGCGCGTAGTCCATCATGGTGCCGGTGACCAGCTGGCCGTCGTCGGTGTAGATGGCGCCTTCCCAGAGCGCCTGGCCGATGCCCTGCACGATGCCGCCGTGGATCTGGCCCTCGACGATCATCGGGTTGATGACGCGGCCGCAATCGTCCACGGCGATGTAGCGCTTCAGGGCGATCTCGCCGGTCTCGGCGTCGATCTCCACCACCGCGATGTGCGCGCCGAACGGATAGACGAAGTTCGGCGGGTCGAAGAAAGCCGATGCCTCGAGTCCGGGCTCGAGGTCCTTCGGGTAGTTCCAGGCAACGTTCGCCATGAGCGCGATGTCCTGGATGGTCTTCGACTTCGCCGGCGAACCCTTGACGAAGAACTTGCCGTCGAGATAGTCGATGTCGTCGGCCGAAGCCTCGAGCAGGTGCGCGGCGACTATCTTGCACTTGTCCTTGATCTTCTTCACCGCGTTCGCCAGTGCGCCGCCGCCAACCGCAGTGGTGCGGCTGCCGTAGGTGCCCCAGCCCTGCGGCGTCTGCGAGGTGTCGCCGGCATAGACCGTGACGTCGTCGGTGGAAACGCCCAGCTCGCTCGCGACGATCTGTGCGAACGTCGTTTCCTCGCCCTGGCCATGCGGCTTGGTGCCGATCATGACGTGCACCTTGCCGGAAGGATGGAAGCGCACGATGGCGCTCTCCCAGAGCCCGCCGCCGAAGCCGACGGCGCCCGCCACCTGCGACGGCCCGAGCCCGCAGATCTCGGCGTAGGTGCAGATGCCGATTCCCATGATCTTGCCGTCGCGGCGCTTGTCGCCCTGCTGCTTGCGCAGCGCCGGGTAGTCGGCCATCCCGAGCGCCTTGTCGAAGGCGCCGATGTAGTTGCCGCTGTCGTAGCTGAGGCCGGTGGCGACGGCGTGACCGTCGCTGAACGGCGCGATGAAGTTGCGCTTGCGCAGCTCCGCTGGATCGACCTTGAGTTTCATAGCCATCAGGTCCACGAGCCGCTCCACGAGGAACGTGGCCTCGGGCCGGCCGGCGCCGCGGTAGGCGTCGACGGGGGTGGTGTTGGTGAAGACGCCGTAGACGTCTTCGTGGATGTTCGGAATGTTGTAGACGCCCGAGAGCATCAGGCCGTGCAGGATGGTTGGCACTCCCGGCGCGGCGGTGGAGAGGTACGCGCCAAGATTCGCCCAGGTGGTGGCGCGCAGGCCGGTGATGATGCCCTCCCTGGTCGCGCACATCTCGACGTCCTCGATGTGGTCGCGGCCGTGGATCGTCGACTTGTAGTTCTCGGCGCGGGTCTCGGTCCACTTGACCGGCCGGTTGGTCATCTTCGACGCGAAGATGACCATCGAGTCCTCGGGATAGTGCGGAATCTTGCTGCCGAAGCCGCCGCCGATCTCGGGCGCGATGACGCGGATCTGGTGCTCGGGGATGCCGGTGTCGAGCGACAGCAGGAAGCGCGCGATATGCGGGTTCTGCGAGGACGCCCAGAGCGTCACCTCGTTCATCGCGGGCGAGTACTGCGCCAGGCAGGCGCGGGGCTCCATCGCCGTCGGGATCAGGCGCTGGTTGATGATGCGCTCCTTCACCACCACGTCCGCAGCCTGGAACGCGGCCGCCGCGTCGCCGCCGGCCACAGTCCACTTGAAGCAGATGTTTTCGGGGACCTCGGCGTGCAGCTGCGGCGCGCCCGGCTGGGTGGTCTTGAAGGCGTCGACCACCGTGCCGAGCGGCTCATAGTCGACCTCGACGGCGTCGACGCCGTCGCGCGCGGCATAGCGGCTCTCGGCGATCACCACCGCCACCGCATTGCCGACGTAGCGCACCGTGTCGATCGCGATGGGCTCGTAGGGCGGCATCTTGATGTTGGCGTTCGGCACGGCCCACGCGCACGGGATGGGACCGAAGCCGGCATCCTTCATCTGCTGGCCGGTGTAGACGGCGACGACGCCAGGGACGGCGAGCGCCTTGCTGCCGTCGATCGACTTGATGCGCGCGTGCGCATACGGCGAGCGCACCACGGCCATGTGCGCCATGCCGGGCAGCACGAAGTCGTCCACGTACTTGGCGGCGCCGGTGATCAGGCGCGGATCCTCGCGGCGTTTGATGGCGGAGCCGAAGATGCGCGAGCTCATGCCGCCCCGCCCTTCTTCTCGGCGGCCGTCGCGGCCGACATCTTCGGCGCGGCGGCGGCGATGGCCGCGACGATGTTCTGGTAGCCGGTGCAGCGGCAGAGGTTGCCCTCGAGGCCGCGCCTGATTCCGTCCTCGCTGGGCGCCGGGTTGTTCTTGAGGAGGTCGCAGGCCGAGAGGATCATGCCCGGCGTGCAGAACCCGCACTGCAGCCCGTGCTTCTCCCAGAACGCTTCCTGCAGCGGGTGCAGCTTGCCATTCTGCGCGAGACCCTCGATGGTGGTGACGCTGCTGCCGTCGGCTTGCACCGTGAGCAGCGTGCACGACTTCACCGAAGCGCCGTCGAGCAGCACGGTGCAGGCACCGCAGGTGCTGGTGTCGCAGCCGACGTTGGTGCCGGTGAGGCCGACCGTTTCGCGCAGGTAGTGCACGAGCAACTGGCGCGACTCCACCTCCGCGCTCTTTTTCGCGCCGTTGACGGTGATGGTGACGGTTTGTTTCATGGGCGGCCCCCCGGGGCGAATTGCTACGAAACGACTGCCTGGTCGGTGATCTCGAGTCCTTTGTCGATGATGGCGAACGCGTCGTCCAGCTGCGCCTCGGTGATGATCAGGGGCGGGTTGGTGAAGAACGTGTTCCAGCGGACGAAAGTATAGAGGCCGTTGTCACGGAAGAAGCGGCCGAGCGCCGCCATTTCTTCCGAGGCGCCGTTGAAGGGCGCCATCGGCTCCCAGGTCTTGCGGTTGCGGACGATCTCGAAGATGCCGAACAGGCCGATGTTGCGGGTCGCCCCCACGGAGGGGTGCTTTGCCTCCATGTCACGCATGCGGCGGCGCAGCGACTCCCCCATCTTCGCGGCGCGCTCGATGAGCTTCTCGTCCTCGTAGACCGCGATCGTCGCGAGCGCCGCGGCGCAGGCGAGCGGATGGCTGTTGTAGGTGAGGCCACCGGGGAACGCCTTTTCCTGGAACACCTTCGCGATGGCGGGGCGCATGCCGACGGCACCCAGCTGCACGTAGGCCGCGGTGATGCCCTTGGCCATGGTGATGAGGTCGGGCACGACGCCCCAGTTGTCGATCGAGAACCACTTGCCGGTGCGGCCGAAGCCGGCCATCACTTCGTCGGCGATGAGGAAGATGCCGTGCTTGTCGCAGATGGCGCGCAGCCCCTGCATGTAGCCGTCGGGCGGGATCAGGATGCCGTTGGTGCCGACCACGGGTTCGACGATGACGGCGGCGATGTTCTGGCCGCCTTCGTAGCGAATCACTTCCTCGATGGCGTCCAGCGCGTCGGCGACCGGCTCCGGGTCTTTCTTCCCCCACTTGTGGAAGTCGGGGATGCGCACGATGCCGGGGATGCTCGGCTCGGCCGCCCAGCGGCGCGGGTCGCCGGTGAGCGCGATGGCGCCCGCGGTGCCGCCGTGGTACGAGCGGTAGCGCACCAGCACCTTGTGGCGGCCGGTCACGACGCGTGCCACGCGGATGGCGTTCTCGTTGGCTTCGGCGCCGCCGTTCGTGAAGAAGAACGTGTCGATGTCGCCGGGCGTGATTTCCGCGAGCTTACGGCCGAGGCGCGCGCGCGGTTCGGTCGCCATGAACGGGTTGGCGTAGGCGAGTTTCGCCACCTGGTCCTGGATCGCCTTGATGACCTTCGGGTGCGAGTGGCCGATGTTGGTGCACATCAGCTGGCTGTTGAAGTCGATGAAGCGCTTGCCTTCGGGCGTGTAGAAGTAGATGCCCTCGGCACGTTCCACGGGGATGGGATCGACCTTCGTCTGGACCGACCATTCGAAGATCGTGTGCTTGCGGCACAGTGCGACGATCTCCTGACCGGACATGGTGGGCGCAGCAGCGGTGGTCATGACAGCGAACTCTCCTTCAAGACGAGCGTGATTTCCAGATCAGATATGCGGGCAGCCCCAGGGCCGAGATGCCAAGGCCCAGGAACGCGTTCCGCGGGTCGGCCACCGGGATGTAGACGAGGAAGAACAAGGACACCAGTATGAACAATGCCGGCGTCACCGGGTAGCCAAACGTGCGGTACGGGCGGGCCAGGTTCGGCTGCTTGCGGCGCAGCACGAAGAGCGAGACGACCACCAGCGTGTTGAAGAGCAGCGACGAGAACGCGGTGAGCGTCAACAAGTCGCTGTAGGTGCCGGAGAGCGTCAACAGCGCGGCAACGCCGCCGGTCATGAGGAGGCCCACCCAGGGTGTGCGAAACGTCGGGTGCACCCTGGCGGCCACGGGAAAGAATAGGTTGTCCTTCGCCATCGCGTAGACGATGCGCGCGCCGGTGAGGATCAGGCCGTTCGCGCAGCCAAAGGTGGACACCAGGATCGCCGCGGCGATGAACGACGCGCCGAGGCCGCCGATCATGCGCCGCGCCGCCTCGGTCGCAACACTATTCTCGGGAATCGCGGCCATCTCGGTGATCGGCACCGCGTAGAGATATACCGCGACCGCGGCGAGATAGAGCAAGGTCGCGCCGAGCGTGCCGTAGATGAGCGCGCGCGGCACGTTCTTCTCGGGTTCGCGAACCTCTTCGGCGACGAACGTGATGACGTACCACGCGTCGTAGGCGAAGAGCGCCTTCGCCATCGCGCCGGCGAGCGCAGCGAACAGGCCGATCTTCAGCCCTTCCGGCCCGAGCGTCAGTCCAGTCAGCGGCCGCCAATGCCCGGTTGACCCGCCGCCGAGGAACAAGGCGAATAGAACGAGCCCCAGCAGGCCCGCAATCTTCGCCAGCGTGAACACGTTCTGCACGTTCGCGCCGAGGCGCAGGCTGCGAATGTTGACCCAAGTCAGCACCACGATGATGCCGACCGCCACCGGCTGCGCGGCGTTGAAACTCATGCCGCCGACACGGAACAGGACGTTCTGCTCGCCCACCGCCGGCAGGAAGAAGGCGAGCGTCTTGGCAAAGGCGACGCACACCGCGGCGATCACGCCGGTGATGATGGCGAGGAAGTAGGTCCAGCCGTAGAGAAAGCCCATGAGCGGCCCGAACGCCTCGCGGATGAATACGTACATCCCACCCGAGCGCGGATACATGCCGCCCAGTTCCGCCGCCGAGAGCGCGCCGCAGAGGGTGAGCACGCCCCCCAGCACCCAGAGGCCGATGAGGAGCCCGGGCGTCTGCAGGAAGCCGGCCATGATCGACGGCGCGAAGAAGATGCCGGAGCCGATGACGCCGCCGATCAGGATCATGGTGGCGTCGAGGAGCCCGAGCCCGCGCACGAGCGACGGCGACGTTTGTGTGCTCACAAGTGAGCGGAGGCTACTCCCCGGCGGAAGTTTCGTCACGACCCCGTCTCGCGTGATGAGATGAGTGCGTGCAACAGCGCCGCCGGTCGGCGATACTCTGGCTTACGCGAGAGGAAAACATGAACCGGATCACCCACTGGATCGACGGCAAGGCCTGGACCTCGAAGAGCGAGCGGCACGGCGAGGTCTATAACCCCGCGACCGGCCAGAAGACGGGTGAAGTCGATTTCGCCACCGCTGACGTGGTCGATGCCGCAGTGGCCGCGGCTACCAAAGCGTGGGGGACGTGGGTGGACACCTCGCTCGCGTCACGTTCGAAGATCCTGTTCAGTTATCGCGAACGCCTCGAGAAGCACAAGAAGGAGATCGCCGCACTGGTCACCGCCGAACACGGCAAGGTGGCGGCCGATGCGCTCGGCGAGGTGAACCGCGGCATCGAGGTGGTCGAATTCGCGTGCGGGCTGCAGCAACTGCTGAAGGGCGAGTTCTCCGAGAACGTCTCGACCGACGTCGACAGCTACTCGATCCGCCAGCCGCTCGGCGTGGTCGCCGGCATCACGCCGTTCAACTTCCCCGCGATGGTGCCGATGTGGATGTACCCCATCGCCATCGCCTGCGGCAACACCTTCATACTGAAGCCGTCCGAGAAGGATCCGTCGGTGTCGAGCTTCTGCGCGCAGCTGTTCGCCGACGCCGGCCTGCCGCCCGGCGTCTTCAACGTGGTGCACGGCGACAAGGTCGCGGTGGACGCGATCCTCAACCACCGCGGCATCGCCGCCGTCAGCTTCGTCGGCTCGACGCCGATCGCGAAGTACATCTACGAGACCGGCACCGGCACCGGCAAGCGGGTGCAGGCGCTCGGCGGCGCCAAGAACCACATGGTGGTGCTGCCCGACGCCGACCTCGAGCTGAGCGCCGACTCCGCGGTGAACGCCGCGTACGGCTCCGCCGGCGAGCGCTGCATGGCGATCTCGGTGCTGGTCGCCGTCGGCGACGTCGCCGATCGCCTCATCCCCAAGATCCAGGAGCGCATCGGCAAGCTCAAGGTCGGCCCGGGCGTCGACCCGTCGTCGGAGATGGGGCCGCTCGTCACCAAGGCGCACCACGAACGGGTTGCGGGCTACGTAGACAAGGGAGTGAGCGAAGGTGCCTCGCTCGTCGCGGACGGCCGCACGTTGAAGGTGGACGGCCACGGCTCGGGCTACTTCATCGGCCCGTCGCTCTTCGACAACGTCGGCCGCGACATGTCGATCTACCGCGACGAGATCTTCGGCCCGGTGCTGTCGGTGGTGCGCGCCGGCTCTTACGACGAGGCGATCGCGCTGGTGAACGAGAACGCCTACGCCAACGGCGTCGCCATCTTCACCAACGACGGCGGCGCCGCGCGCCGTTTCCAGAACGAGGTGCAGGTGGGAATGGTCGGGATCAACGTGCCGATCCCGGTGCCGATGGCCTACTACTCGTTCGGCGGCTGGAAGAGCTCGCTGTTCGGCGATTCACACGTCCACGGCAAGGAAGGCGTGCACTTCTACACGCGCGGCAAGGTGATCACCAGCCGCTGGCCCGATCCGCAGCACCGAGGCGTGAACCTCGGCTTCCCGCAGATGAAATAGCGGCCGCGCCATTAAGGGGCGCTGAGGCGTCCGCAGCGCGGGCTTGGAGGCCCGCGACTCTAATGAAGGTCTTTCCAGTACCGCGGGCCGACTGAGCGAGGCCGAGTATTTTCCTGCGAGGCCCGAGCGCCCCGCGCTGAGGACGCCTCGGCGCCCTTGGCCCGGACGAGAACTAGCGTTTGGCGGCGGAGTCGTAGACGAGGACGCGGCCGGATTCGCGGAAGCCGTGGCGCAGGTACAAGGAGCGGCTGCGGTCGGTGGGCCACAGGAAGAGGGCGTCGACGTCGTTTTCCTTTGCCCAGTCGAGCGCCGTTTCCAGCAGGCGCGTGCCGATGCCGAGTTCCTGCCGGTCGGGGACCACGTAGAAGTTGGTGACATAGGCGTGGCATTCCAGTTCCTCGACGGGGTTCGGGATCTTCTCGATCGCCTGCAGCCAGAGGTGACCCCACAGGCCGTCCTCGCCTTCCGCCACCCAGACGTGCCACGGGCCGGCGCCGGTGAGCCGCTGTTCCATCCACAGCCGGCAGCGGCCCACGAACAGGTCGCGGTCTTCGCTGGGTTCGCCGATCGACTTCCTGAACGAGTAGCGCAGTGCGGCGAGCGCCGGCGCGTCCGCTGCCTGCGCCTGCCGGATCCGGAACCGGTCTGCCATGAGCGGCGACCTTAGCAGGCCCGTAGGCAGGGCGCCAATGGGCCTCGTTGGGTGTCTTGGTCATTGTTTGAGAGATTGCAGACATTTAGAATGTGTGTTTAATCATAATTGTGGCCAGATTTAGTATTAATATCGTGCCAACTAGTTCTGGAGCCACTGGACCGATGAAAGACGCCGACATCGCTTTCATGATCGTCGCCACCGCGCTGGTAGTCCTGATGACGCCAGCGCTCGGGTTCTTCTATTCCGGCATGGTGCGCGGCAAGAACGCGCTCAACACGCTGATGATGAGCCTTTCGGCGTTCGCCTTTGCCGGCATCGCCTGGGCGGTTCTCGGCTACTCGCTGGCATTCGCGCCGGGTGGCGGGTTCGTTGGCGGGCTGCGGCACGCTTTTCTCAGCGGCGTCGGGCTCGAGGCGCAGGGCTCCATCCCCCACCTGCTGTTCATGGCGTTCCAGGGCAGCTTCGCCATCATCACGGTGGCGCTCATCTCCGGGTCGCTGGTGGAGCGGATGCGGTTTTCCGCGTATCTCGCCTTCGGCACTCTGTGGACCGTCTTCATCTATGCGCCCGTCGCCCACTGGGTCTGGGGCGGCGGTTTCCTGTCGCGCCTTGGCGCGCTCGACTTCGCCGGCGGCACGGTGGTGCACGTGAATGCCGCCGCGGCCGCGGTGGTGGCAGCGGTGGTTCTCGGGCCGCGCAAGGACTATGCGCGCCAGGCGTTCCTGCCGCACAGCGTCCCGTTCACGCTGCTCGGCGCCGGACTCCTTTACTTCGGCTGGTTCGGGTTCAACGCCGGCAGCGCGCTGCATGCCGACGCCACTGCGGCGCTGGCATTCACCAACACGCTGTTCGCACCGGCGGGCACGCTGCTCGTCTGGACGCTCCTCGACATGCGCCGCTCGCGGCGGGTCACCGCCGTCGGTGCCGCCACGGCCATCGTCGTCGGTCTGGTCGCGGTGACGCCGGCCGCCGGCTTCGTCGCGCCGCTGTCGGCGATCTTCATCGGCGCGGTCGCCGCGGTGCCGAGCTATTACGCCTTGCTGTGGCGGGCGCGCACGCGCGTGGACGATTCGCTCGACGTCGCCGCGGCTCACGGGCTCGGCGGCACGGTGGGCGCGCTGCTCACCGGCGTCTTCGCCCACAAGGCGTGGAACGGCATCGTCGATGGCGCGCTCTTCGGCAACCCGACCCAGCTTGCCATCCAGGCCGGCGCCGTCCTGGTGGTCGCCGCCTACAGCGCCGCGGGCACCTGGGTCATCCTGCGGCTGCTGGCGCTCGCGATGCCGCTGCGCGCCGCCGACCGCGACGAGGGCACCGGGCTCGACGTCACGCAGCACGGCGAGGAAGCATATGCGCGCGACGAGGGCGCCATCCTCATCCTGCACGAGGAGCATGCCGGCGCCGAATCCGGCCTGGTCGCGCCGGCACTCGGCATGGGCGAGGCCCGCTGGTGAAGCTGGTCGTCGCGGTGCTGCGTCCGGACAAGCTGTCGGCAGTGCTCGAGGCGCTCTACCGCGCGGAGGTCCGCGGCCTCACGATCAGCCGCGTGCAGGGCCACGGCGGCGAGACCGACCGGGTCGAGACCTATCGCGGCACCACCGTGAAAATGGAGCTGAACGAGAAGGTGCGTCTCGAGATCGGCGTGTCCGATCATTTCGTGGACCTGACCGTGCGCGCCATCGCCGATGCCGCGCGCACCGGCGAGGTCGGCGACGGCAAGATCTTCGTGCTGCCGGTCGAGCGCGTGGTGCGGATCCGCACCGGCGAGCAGGATCAGGAGGCGGTCACGCCCGTGTGAGGCGCTGGCGCGCGCTCAGTTTGTTTCGCGCGGGACCGGCCGTTCCGGCACTTCCTCGAGCAGGCCGCCGTGGCCGAGCGCCGCTATTGCGGCGCGGTCAAGCCGCTCGCCCGCGAGCAGGCGCGGCACCACGAGGTCAACGACGTTGGCCTTGGCGCTGCGCGCGCAGCCGGGCGCTCCCACCACCGGGATGCCGTCGAGGTAAGCGACAAGCAGCAGGTTGCCGGGATCGACCGGCGCGCCGTAGGCCTCGATCGTGCCGCCCGCAGCTTCGATGGCGCGCGGCGCGACATCGTGGCGATCGACGATGGCGGTTTCGCCCGCGATCAGGATCATCGTGATGCCGGCGGCCTGCTGGGCGCGCAGCGCGGCGGCGAGAGCCGCTTCCCCGGTTTCGTCCTCCAGCGAGACGAACAGCACCGCGTCGAGCGAAGCGCCCCACGACGTGAGACGGGCGCGCAACGGCGGGTCGAAGTCGGAGACGATCCGATCGTGCGCGGAAGGCGACCCGACCAGGATGAGGGCAACGCGGTGCGGCGGCAGCGCCTCGATGCGCAGCAGCGGTTCGCTGGTCGCCGCTATCGCGACCGCGCGCTCGACGCTCGTGCCGGGAACGAAGAAGGGCACGATCTTCACGGTTGCCGCGAGCTGGCGCGCCTTCACGACACTGCCCGAAGTCAGCGTCGAGACGGAAACGCCTTCGACCAGGTTCAGCTCGGTGAGCCGGCCGGGATCGAGGCGCAGCAGGCCCGGTGCCGTCGCGAGCAGGTTCACGCGGCCGACGTGCGGACTGGTTGCTTCCAGGTTGGGCCCGCCGAGCGATGCGGCAATGCGCTGCGCGGCCTCGTTCTCGCCGACGTCGGCGGCGCCCGGCCGGGACGCGTAGACGCTGCGGCGGCCCAGCGAACGCAGCACCTCGATGTCCGCGACGGCCAGCACCCGGCCCTTGCGCAGCAGCCGGCGGCCGTCGGCAGCGGCGATGTTGTGGGCGAGGATGGCGCCTTCCGCCTGCTCGAGGGCCAGGGAGCCGAAAGGCAATCCGGCGCTTTCCTTGGCTTCGCCTTCGATCCTGACCCGCACCGCCTCGAAGAAGGCATCGGTCAGCCGCTGCGCAACTCCGCCCATGAGGCGCGCCGCAATGCTCGCGATGGTGCCTACGACGTTGACGTCGGCCACCCAGTGCAGGTGCGTGCCGGCGCCTTCCCCGTCGGACAGCGACATCTCGCTCTGCACGTCCACGGCGCTGCCGGGCGCCTTGCCGTGGGCCTTCATGCGCGCCCGGTTCGGCGCCTCGAGGTCGAGCCATTCAGCGTCCGTGACGAAACGCGCCTTCATCGCGCCGAAGCCGACCGCTGCGACCGCCCGGAACCTGCGGCCGTCGTCCAGCACTTCGAGCGACTCGACGTCCGGGGCGCAGCTGCCGACGGCGCGCGGATCGGTGAGGAACGCCCAGACCTGCTGGCGCGGCGCGCGGATTTCGACGTCGCCCTCGAAACGCATGGTGCTCGGGGATTCTAAGTGCGCTGCTGACCAAAACCTCAGGAGTCCGTGACTACATCCGAGACCGAAATGCGGATACTTCGTTCATGCCGACCGCGATCGAGTTTCCCGGAGAGTTCCTGACACGGCGCGCCGAAGTGCGCGATCGCGGCCGCCTGACGGAGCTGATGGCGCAGCGCCATCCCGGTTACTTCGCCGCACGCTACGCCTGGCTCTACCGCGCGAACCCGCACGGGGCGGCCACCACGTGGCTCGCCTTCGAACGCGCGAGCGGGCGCCTCGCGGGCTGTGCTTCGATCTTTCCGCGCACGCTGCTCGTGGCAGGAAGCCTCCATCGCGGCGCAGTGGCCGGCGACTGCCATGTGCATTCCGCCTTCGCGGGACGCGGCGTCGACGTGCTGCTGGCGCGGGCCGTGGCGAGCGACCTTGGCGATGCTGGGGTGGAATACCTCTTCGGCCCGGCGCTCGCCGGTGCCAACGGCTGCGATGCCGCCGCTGTCGGCGCGTTCGGCTCGTGGCTGCGGCCGCTGGTCAGCGACGCCTGCTCCGGACCGCGGTTCCTGCGGCGGACACGCCTGCGCCTCATCGAACGCCGCGCCGGACGCGCCGCCGCCGGCTACCGAATGGAGCCGCTCGTTCTGGACGACGACGGCTGCGGCCAGTTCTTCGCCGCGGCCGCCGCTCAGTATCCGGTCCTTGGTCGGCGCGACCTGCCTTATATAAGGTGGCGGTACCGCGACTGCGTAGCGCGGACGCAGCGGCCGTTCGTAGTGAAGCGCCGCGGCCAGATCGTCGGCTTCGTCGCCCTCGAGACGACCGCGGGCCGCCTGCACGTCGTGGACTTGCTGACGTTCCGCGAGCGTGAAGCGATGGACGCTGCGCTGGCCCTGGTCGTGAGCCATGGCCGAAGGCTTGCGTGCGACTCGGTCGCCATCGGCTGCACGCGCGAGGGCGCCCTCGCGGGGCGGCTCGCCCACCACGGCTTCGCCTTCAACGTGCGCGGCGAACGGCGCTTCGAGGTGCGCGCCGCAGGTCCGGCGCCATTGCCCGAGCAGCTTCGCGACCCGGCCGCATGGCATTTCCTGCAAGGCGATGAGGGCAACGACACGGTGGCCGCGCGCGTGCGGAGATTTCCCAGCCACGAGCCGAGCGGAAGCGCGAAAATGGCTTCGTGACCGGGACCGGCGAAAAGCACGAAGAGATCCTCAACATCTACGATGACAACGGCGCGGTCAGCGGCACGCTCGGTCGCCGCGCCGCCAAGGCGCGCGGCGAGATCCTCGGCGTGGTGCACGCGCTGGTGGTGAACGGCGCGGGCGAGGTGCTGCTGCAGCAGCGACCGCAGGGTCTCGAGAACGGCACCCGCTGGGACAAGACCGTGGGCGGCCACGTCGGCGCCGGCGAGTCGTTCGCGGACACCATCGTTCGCGAAAGCCGCGAGGAACTGTTCGACGATGCCGAGGGCGGGCCGGTGGTGCTCGCCGCGGACGACGCAGCCTTCACGGCACTGGTCGCCGCGGGGGTCGCGAGCGGCAGCGTGGTGCTGAAGCACGCCGGCGTGCAGCTGGGGCTGCGCGACGTGCGCGTCGTCGCCGGCGGCTTTCGCAACCAGGCCTATCACGTCGGCATCTTCATCGGCCGGACCGACCTGACGCGCGCTGCGTTTCGGCCGCAGGCGTCGGAGATCGCCGACCTGAGGTTTCACGAAGCCGCGGCGGTCGACGCCATGCTGCTCGCGGGCACGCTGGCGCCGAACATGGCGTTCCTCTGGCTCGCCTACGGCCGCCGGGCGCTGCGCCTGGCAGGAGACGGCCGATAGAATCTCCTGCATGGGAG
This sequence comes from uncultured Acidobacteriota bacterium, assembly GCA_963720545.1. Classification (GTDB taxonomy): domain Bacteria; phylum Acidobacteriota; class Vicinamibacteria; order Fen-336; family Fen-336; genus MFD01916-c6. The sequence goes on from OY970399.1 coordinate 1,534,476, forward strand.
TCGGTTGGGAGCGGCTGGAGCGAGCTCTCGCAAGCCGCGAAGCGCGCGAAGTCGATGCGCCAGGCCTGCGTCAGGCCGCGGTTTCCCTGGTGTTTCGCGAACAGGACGGCGCCCTCGAGCTGCTGTTCATGAAGCGCGCCGAGGACCCGAACGATCCCTGGTCGGGACAGATCGGCTTTCCCGGCGGACGCGTCGAGCCCACGGACAGCGGCTTTCGCGCGGCGGCCGTGCGCGAGACTGCCGAAGAAGTCGGCATCGACCTCGATGCCTGGGGCGAGTACCTCGGTCCGCTCGACCAACTGCGCGCGGTCGCACGCATGCGTCCCGTGGATTTGGTGATCGCACCGTTCGCCTGGCGGTTGCGCGAGCATCGCGGCGTGGTCGCAAACGCGGAAGTGGCCAGCACCCACTGGGTGGCGCTCGACGCGCTCCTCGACACCGCCAATCACGGCACCATGGAATACGATCACGCCGGCGCCATGCTGAGGTTTCCCTGCGTGCGGGTTGCCGGGCTCGTGATCTGGGGGCTGACGTTTCGCATGTTCGGCGAGCTGGCGGAGCGGCTGGCGGGGCTCCCGTGATCGCATTGACGCGCGAGCCCATCGACGTCGCAGCCCTGCACCAGGCCGACCCCTGCGACGGCGCCTTGTGCGTGTTCGTCGGCGTGGTGCGCAACAGCAACCTCGGCCGCGCCGTGGCATCGCTCGAGTACGAGGCGTACGAAGAGATGGCGCTGCCGCTGATGGAAGAGATCGCGGCGCAGGCGCGCGCCCGCTTCGCCGACATCACGCGCGTGGCGATGATCCACCGTCTCGGCCACCTGCAGGTCGGTGAACCGAGCGTGGCGGTGGCGGTGGCGTCGCCACACCGCGCCGACGCATTCGCCGCCTGCCGGTTCGCGATCGACGCCCTGAAGGCGACGGTGCCGATCTGGAAGAAGGAGCATTACACCGACGGGTCGGTGTGGCTCGACGGCGAGGCCTAGCCGCCGATCTGGAACATGGCGCGCTCCTCGGACGAGATGCCTTCGTCGAGGTTGTGGCCGGTGGGCTTGAGGCCGACGGCCTTGCGCAGGATGTCGCGCACCGCCTCTTCGCCGCGGCCGCCGCGGATCGCGGCGCGCACGTCGAGTTCGTCGTCGTGCAGCAGACACAGGTGGAACTTGCCGTCCGCGGTCAGACGCATGCGGTTGCAGGTGCCGCAGTAAGGTTCGCTCACCGGGCTGATGAAGCCGACGACGCCCTGGCCTTGCGCGAAACGGTAGTTCCTCGCTTCGTCCGAGCGGTTGGCGTTCGGCAGCGGCGTGAGCGGGCCGAGCGCCGCCTCGATGCGGCGGCGGCTCTCCGCGGAGGGCACGTACTGCGACAAAGCGATGTGCGCCGCCTCCCCGCCGCCGAGCGGCATCAGCTCGATGAAGCGCACGTGCCAGTCACGCTCGAGCGCGCGGCGCGCGATGTCCACCACGTCGAGGTCGTTGAAGTCGCGGGTGACGACGCTGTTGATCTTGACGGGCGTCAGGCCGGCCTCTTCCGCGGCCGCGATGCCGGCCTCGATCTCCTCGAGGTTGCCGAAGCGCATGATCTTCTTCAGCCGCTCGCGGTCGAAGGTGTCGACGTGGATGTTGAGGCGGCGCAGGCCGGCGGCACGCAGCGGCTTCGCCAGCCGCGGCAGCAGGATGCCGTTGGTGGTCATCGCGATGTCGATGTCGAGGCCCTGCTGCTTCCCCACCGACGCGATGCGAGCGACGATCTCGACGAGGTCGGCGCGCAGCGTCGGCTCGCCGCCGGTCAGGCGGAACTTGCGGAAGCCGACCGCCACCGCGGCGCGTGCGACGGTCTCGATCTCCGCCGCGGTCAGGAGCTCGGGCGAAGGCACGAAGCGCAGGCCGCGCAGCGGCATGCAGTAGACGCACCGCAGGTTGCAGTGGTCGGTGACCGAGATGCGCAGGTAGTTGATGTCGCGCCCGAACCGGTCGGCTGGCAAGTTAATCCGTCTCCTCCAACAGCTTGAAGAGATCCAGTCTAGCGGTTTGACGCTCCGGCGAGAACGTGGCAACGTGGCGCGTTCGTCCGGTACCCCTGAAAAATGAAAGTCAAAGTGCGACTCTTCGCATCGCTGCGCGAGGATGCCGGCCGCAACGAGATCGAGGTCGAGCTGCGGCCCCCGGCCACCGTCGAACAGTGCTGGGACGAGCTCGCGGTGCTGGTGCCGGCGCTGCGGCGCCGGCGCGCCCGCCTGATGGCCGCGGTCAACCGCCGCTACGCTGCCTTCGACAAGCGCCTCGACGAGCAGGACGAAGTGGTTTTCATCCCGCCCGTGAGCGGCGGCTAGCTCCCGTCAATGTTCCCCTGGAGGATTGAATGATGCGGCGCGTATTCGCCATTGCCGTCCTAGCGATCTCGACATTCGCGGCTTTCGCGCTCGCGGCTCCCAAGGAGAAGAAGCCGGCCGCCGCCGCGGCGCCCGCCGACATCGCCGCCGACATCAACAAGCCGCGCGCCGACGCGCGCAAGGTCGCGTTCGACACCGACGAGGGCACCTGGCTCTCGCTCGACGTGGCGCCCGACGGCAAGACGATCGCCTTCGACCTGCTTGGCGACTTGTACTCGCTGCCGATCGCGGGCGGCGCCGCCACCCGCCTGACGAGCGGCCCGGGCTACGACACCCAGCCGCGCTTTTCCCCCGACGGCAAGACGATTGCCTTCACCAGCGACCGCAGCGGCATCGACAACCTGTGGCTCGTCGACGCCGACGGCAGGAACCCGCGCGCGCTGACCACGGAAAAGGGCAGCTACGTGCGCGGGCCCGCGTGGACGCCGGACGGGCAATACGTCATGGGGCGCAAGGAAGACGGCACCAAGGCCGGCATCCCACCGGTCGAGCTGTGGCTCTTCCACGTGGACGGCGGCTCGGGCGTGGCGCTCACCACCCGCGACGACGCGAGCAACACCTCGGGCGCGGTGGCGGCGAAGAACGGCCGCTTCATCTATTACTCGGCGCGCAAGGCGAACTACAGCTACACGCCCGACCTCAGCAACGGCCTGTGGCAGATCCACCGCTACGACCGGCGCACGGCCGAGAGCCTGCCGATCACCAACGGCGTCGGCGGCGGCGTGCGGCCGGCGCTCTCGCCCGACGGCAAGACGCTCGTGTACGTGAGCCGCATCGACAACCAGACGGTGCTGGTGACGCGCGACCTCGATTCGGGGCGCGAGAAGGTGCTGTCGCGCGAGCTGTCGCGCGACGAGCAGGAAGGCTTCGGCCAGCTCGACATCTGGCCCGGCTACGCGTTCACCCCCGACGGCAACGCGATAGTCTCCTGGAGCGGCGGCAAGCTGCGGCGCTTCGACGCGCAGAGCGGTGCCGCCACCGTCATTCCGTTCACCGTGCACGTCGAGCAGTGGCTGGCGCCACGGGTCGCGTGGCAGGACCGCATCGAAGGCGGCGCATTCCGCGCGCGCATCCTGCGCACCGCGAACGCCTCGCCCGACGGCAGCAGGATCGTGTTCGGCGCGCTCGGGCAGATCTGGATCCAGGACGTCGCGAACGGCAAGGCCGCCGGGGCGCCGCGCCGCCTTACCTCCTCGCCGCCTGAAGCGCGCGAGTATGCTCCGACCTTTTCACCCAACGGCAGCTCGGTCGCGTACGTCACCTGGAACGATGCCGAGGGCGGCAACCTGTGGCGCATTCCCGCAACCGGCGGAACCGCGAAGAAGCTGACGACGGCGCCGGGCCACTACGCCAACCCGACGTGGTCGCAGAAGGGCGACCGCATCAGCGTGATCCGCGGCTCGGGGCTGGAGTTCCGCGGCCGCCAGCCGGAGGAAGAGGACTATTTCGAGGCGTACTGGCTGAACGCCGACGGCGGCGAGCTGCACCTCGCCACAACCATCAACTCGCCTGGCGGCCTGCGCTTCCACCCGCGCGCCTTCTGGAGCGCCGACGGCGAGCGGCTCTACATGGCCGAGGCGCTACCGCCGAAGAAGCCGGGCGACATCCCGAAGACCGACCTCGTCTCGGTGCGCCTCGACGGCAGCGACAAGCGCCAGCACCTGCGCCTGCCCACGGTCGGCGAACTGGTGCCCTCGCCGGACGCGGCGTGGGTCGCGTTCACCTCGCGCGACAACGTCTACGTCACTGCCTTTCCGGAAGTCGCGACCAAGGAGCCGGCCGAGGTCTCGATCAAGGATGGCGCAGTGCCGGTGTTCCGGCTCAGCCAGTCGGCCGGCGCCTACGTCGGCTGGAACGGCGACTCGAAGTCACTGACCTGGATCTTCGGCAACGAATTCCACCGCGCCGCGGTTGCCGACATCCTCAAGTGGAGCGCCGACGAAAAGAAGAAGGCGGCGGAGAAGGACAAGAAGGAAACCGAGAAGGGCAAGAAGGACGCAAGCGACGCCGCCGCCCCGAAGAAGGACGACACCATTCTCGAGCTGGCGCCGAGCCAGGCGATCGCGATCGACCTGCAGGTGCCGCATTCGGTGCCCGCCGGCGCGTTCGTGGTGCGCAATGCGCGCGTCATCACCATGAAGGGCGACGAGGTGCTGGAGCGCGCCGACATCGTGGTGAGCGGCAACCGCATCAGCGCCATCGGCGCGGCCGGCTCGCTCAAGGTGCCGCAGGGCGCGCGCGAGTTCGACGCCGCCGGCAAGACCGTCATCCCCGGCCTCATCGACACCCATGCGCACCTGCACTACTCGGGGTACGAGATCTTCCCCGACCACAAGTGGGAATACGACACCAACCTCGCGTACGGCGTCACCACCACCTACGACCCGTCGGCGCCGTCGCACGACACGTTTTCGCAGGCCGAGATGGTGGACGCCGGGCTGCTGACCGGGCCGCGCACCTACTCCTCGGGCGACGTGCTCTACGGCGGCCAGGCGTTCGACATCTGGGCGGATGCGGACACCCAGGCCGATGCCATCCGCCAGATCCGCCGCATGAAGGCGTACGGCGCGCAGATGGTGAAGGTGTACCAGCAGCCACGGCGCTCGGCGCGCATGTATCTCGCCGAAGCCTGCCGCAAGGAAAAGATGCTGATGACCGCCGAGGGCGGCGGCGAGCTCTCGACCGACATGACCATGGTGCTCGACGGCTTCACCGCCTTCGAGCACGCGCTGCCGGTGCACCTTTACAAGGACGTCGTCGAGCTCGTCGCCCGCTCCGGGACGTACTACACGCCGACGCTGCTGGTGGCGTACGGCGGCCCGTGGGGCGAGCTCTACTATTACCAGGTGCGAAACCCGCATGACGATGCGAAGCTGCGCCGCTTCGTGCCGCACCGGCAACTCGACCGCCTCGGCCGCCGCCACCCCTTCTACCCGCTCGAGGAGTACCACTTCCAGGATGTCGGCACGGGTGCCGCCGACGTGGTGCGGGCGGGCGGCAACGTCTCGCTCGGTGCGCACGGCCAGTTGCAGGGACTCGGCGTGCACTGGGAGCTGTGGGCTCTTGCCGGCGAAAACGCCGACAAGGGCGGGCCGGGCATGACGCCGATGCAGGCGCTGCGCGCAGCGACGCTCGCGGCCGCCGACAAGATCGGCTTCGCTCCCGACCTTGGCTCGGTGGAGGCCGGCAAGCTCGCCGACTTCGTGATCCTCGACAAGGATCCGCTGGCCGACATCCACAACAGCAACTCGGTGTCGCTGGTGGTGAAGAACGGCGAGGTCTACGAAGGCGAGACGCTGAAGCGCCTGTGGCCGACGGAGAAGCCGGCGCCGAAGTACTTCTGGCAGAACGGGCAGTAGCGGAACGAACGGACCGAACGCTTCCCAAGGAACGGACGCTTCCCAGGAACTAAATCTGTTACGAACGTCCTCGCGTTCCTTCGGAACGCTCCGGGGGGTCGGAACGCTCCGGAGCGGGAAGCGACAACTTCCATCCCGCCCCACGCACCGTGACGAGGTGCGTGGGTTCTGCCGGATTGTCTTCAATGAAGCGGCGCAGCCGCACGACGAAGTTGTCGACGGCGCGGGTCTCGGTGTCGGCGGCGAGGTTCCAGACTTTCTCGAGGATCTCGCCGCGGCTCACCACGCGGCCGGCATTCTGGTGGAGCAAGCGGAGAAACGCCGCTTCCAGCAGCGTCAGGCCTTCCGTCTGGCCGCGGGTGGTGATCTCGAAGTTCAGGAAGTCCACGGTCGCGATGCCGATCTGCACCCTCGCCGGCGCGGTGTCGCCGGCGGCACGCGTCCAGTCGCGGCGCCGCAGCAGGCTGCGCACTCGCGCCAGCAGCACGCCAAGGTCGAAGGGCTTCGACAGGTAGTCGTCGGCGCCGACCGTGAGGCCGTGGACCACGTCCTCGGTGAGTGAACGGGCGGTGAGCATGAGGATCGGTGTCAGGTCGCCCTGCTGGCGCGCCCGGGTCGTCACCTCGAAGCCGTCGAGGCCCGGCAGCATCAGGTCGAGGATCACCAGGTCGTAGCGCTCGGCGCTCGCGGTGATCTGCTGCAGCGCGGCGGTGCCGTCCCCCACCACGTCCACCTCGTAGCCTTCGGCTTCGAGGTTGAAGCGGATGCCGTCGGCGAGGTGCTCCTCGTCCTCCACCACCAGGATGCGCGGGCTGGCAACGGTTCCGGGCGCAGCCATCAGGCAGCCTCCACATCGGCGGAAACGCCCGGCACGATCAGCGTGAAAGTCGAGCCCTTGTCGGGGCCGAGGCTGTCGGCCAGCACCTCGCCCTTGTGGCGGCGCGCCACCGCACGCACGATGAAGAGGCCGAGGCCGGTGCCGGTGTGGCTGCGCCGCACTTCGGCACCGATGCGATAGAAGCGGTTGAAGACGAAGCGCAGATGCGCGCGTGTCATGCCCACGCCCTGGTCGGCGACCCGCAGGTGGGCGCGCCGCGCTGCGTCGCTCCACAGCGACACCTCGACGCGCACCTGGTCCTTGGAGTACTTGACGGCATTGTCGAGCAGGTTCAGCACCGCCGTCTCCAGTGCGGCTGCCTCGCCCAGCAGCCCGAGGCTCGGCGGCCCCTCGAAGCGCAGCGCCTCCGGCGGCAGCTGGTTGCGGATGCGGGTCAGCTCGATCGCACGCTCCACCAGCCGCCCGTAGTCGAGCGGCTTGGGGTCGAAGGCCGCGGCATCGGCGTACATCGCGGCGTTCAACACGTTGTTGATGGATGCCGTCAGGCGGTCGAGGTCGTCGCGCATGGTGCCGTAGAAGTGCTGGCGCTGCTCGGCGGTGACCTCGCGCATCTGCAGGGTGTCGAGGTAGAGCCGCAGCGATGCCACCGGCGTCTTCAGTTCGTGGGTCACGGCGCTCACGAAGTTCGACTGCCGCTCGTTGAGGCGCACCTCGCGCAGCAGCAGGACCACCAGCAGGCCGAGGCCGGCGACCAGCAGCAGCGACAGCAAGGTGCCGAAGAAGTAAGTGAGCCAGCGCAGGCCCGCGACCTCACCAGCGCGCTCACCGGCCTCCGTGGCGCCGAGGATCTGGAAGCCAACGGTGAGCGCCACCGCCACCACGATGGTGGTGATGCCGACCGTGACGTAGAACCACTTCGAGCGCTTGGCCGACGACAACTGGGTGGGCGGTGGCACGAGAGCCATTCTCCGACATGCGGTTTGACGCCGCCATCGCCGGTGCCCTACCGTAGACAGCTCATGTCAAGAACCCCTCTTCCCCTCCATTTGCTGGCCTTTTTGGCGCCTGTCCTGCTGGCGGCGCAGGCCGCCTCGGCCGCCGTCGTGAGAGGCACGATCACGGACGCAAGCGGCGCGCCGGTCGTGAACGCCGCCGTACGCCTCGAGAACGCGGCTTCCGGCGAGGAGCGCGGCGCGCAAAGCGGCAGCGACGGCTCGTACTCTTTCGATGGGCTCGCGACAGGCGCCTACCGCGTGAGCGCCCGCGCCGCCGGCTTCTCGGAGGCGGCGAGGCACTTCGCGGTCGAGGGGGCCGAGGCGTCGGTTGCCGCCGACCTCAAGCTCAGCATCGGCACACTCGCGGCAAGCGTCACGGTGACCGCGGCACGCAACCTGCGCGACTCGCAGTCGATCCCGCTGCGCGCCGAGACCCTCGGCCAGGAGGAGCTGGCGCGCGACAACCCGGCTTCGACCGGAGACTTCCTGGTGCGCGCACCCGGGATTTCACTGGTCGCTAACGGCCCGTTCCAGGTCCGGCCGCGGCTGCGCGGCCTCGACTCGACGCGGGTGCTCGTCCTCATCGACGGCGAGCGCCTCAACAATGCCCGCACCGCCACCGATCGCGCCGGCGTCGAGGTGGGCCTCGTAGACGTGGCCGAGATCGAGCGCGTCGAGATCGTCAGCGGCTCGGGGTCGGTGCTCTACGGGACCGACGCGCTGTCGGGCACCATCAACATACTCACGCGCCAGCCGCGACCAGGCGAGGCCTGGCGGATGAGCGGCGGCGGCCGCGGCTATTTCAGCAGCAATGAGAACGGCTGGCGCGGCACCGCGAGCCTCGGCGTTTCCGGCCCGCGAGTTGCCGCGCGCGTGTCGCTGTCGAAGGAAAGCTTCGACGACTACCGCGCGGGCGGCGATTTCCGCGAGTCGAGCCTGCCGCGCTTCGCCGACGGCACGCTGCACCAGGCCGACACCATCGACGACAACTTCCCGCCGTTTCGCTTCCGCGCGTTCCCCGATCCGTTCAACGCCCCGTTCACGCGCAGCACCGACGTCGTCGCCAATTCCGCCGCGCAAGCGAACAACCTGGCGGCAGCAGTGACCTGGGAGCCGACCGCCAGCCAGACCTTGAGTGCCAAATACACCCGGCGGCACGCGAGCGACATCGGCTTCCCCGACTTCGAGCCGCCGCTCTTTTTCCAGGGCATCCGGCTGCCGTTCAGCAACCTCGACAAGTGGAGCGCTCGCTACGAGGCGCGCAATCTGTCGCCGACCTTCGCGAGCCTGCGGGCCACGGCCTACTACCAGCGGCAGGACCGCAACCTGCAGAACATCGCCATCCCGGTACAGTTTCCGGCACCGACAGCGCAGACGTTCTTCCCGATCAACGTGTTCCGCCTGCTCATCGACAGCTCGACCGAGCAGCTGGTGAAGACGCCGGGCCTCGACGTGCAGGGCACCTTCCTGCTCTCGCCGCGCAACGTGTTCACCGCCGGGTTCACGCTCTACGAGGACCGCAGCCGCGACCATCGCACTGCGACGACCCGGACGTACCTGGTCGGCAACGTCGCGCTCGGGCCGCGCGGACCGCAGGCGAACGTCTTCGACTCGCCGCTGCTGCTGGGCCAGTCGCCGTTGACGTTTCCGTCGCGGGTGCCCGACGCTTCGCTGCGCGACTTCGGCGTGTTCGCGCAGGACGAGTGGGACCTCGCCGGCCGGCTGCACGTGGTGGCCGGCGTGCGCCTCGACTCGTACCGCGTCACGACCGACCCGACGCCGGGCTACGACGTGGCGCCCGTGGTTGCGGGTGCCACGCCGGCGATCGACCCGTCCACACTGCCGGACCCAGCCGGCGAACGCATCGCGCGCACCGCGTTCACGGGCGACGTCGGCGCCGTCTACAAACTCAACGACCGCGCCAGCCTCATCGCCCACTACGGCCGCAGCTTCCGCCACCCGAACCTCGAGGAGCTGCTGTTCGCGGGGCCGGCGACCGCCGGCAACATCGCGCCGAACATCAAGGTCGAGCCGGAGAAGGGCGACAACCTCGACCTCGGCCTCAAGGTGCGCTCGGGCCGCGTCGCCGAGCAGATTTCTCTGTTCCGCAACACCTACCACGGCTTCATCTCGCAGGAGTTCGTGGCGGCGCTGCCGGGCAACTCGTTCCTGGCGCAGGCGATCAACTTCTCGAAGGTGCGCATCCAGGGCATCGAAGCCGAGACCGAGGTGCCGTTCACGCTCGGCGCCGCGCTGTGCACCGCGTGGGCGTCGGCGGCCTATACCCACGGACAGATCATCGCCGCCACCAACCCGCTTACCGGCGACTCGCTCGACGACACGCCGGCCGACAACATCTCGCCGCTCAAGGTGATGAGCGGGCTGCGGGTCAGCGACCGGCGCGGCCGGCTGTGGGCCGAGTACGGCAACCGCATCCAGAAAAAGGTGGCACGGGTGTCGACACTCCTGTCAGGTTCGCCGTTCGCGATCGCCCAGGACTTTTTCGGTCTGGGCGGCTTCACCATCCACCGGCTGGCCGCCGGCTACAACTGGACACTGCGCGGCCGCGACGCCGGCGTCACCGTGGCGCTCGAGAACCTCGGCGACCGCTTCTACCGCGAGCAGTTCCAGTTCGCGCCGGCGCGCGGCCGGAGTTTCACCGTGGCTTTGCGCCTGGAGCGCCCGTAGGTTCGCGCACCAGATTCACTTGGTGCAGCGGTAGACGAACGCCGGCGGGGTGTTGAGCCAGACGATCGGCGTGCGCTCGACCAGGCTGAAGTGGCGCTGCAGCAGCCGCTTCAGCGCGCGGCCCTGCGGCAGGAACGCGCCCGAGATGTAGGCGAAGGTGGCAAACCGGCCGCCGGGGGCGAGCGCCGCGCTGACGGCGCCGAGCAGGCGTTCCTGCAATTCGTTCGGGAAGGCCGCCCACGGCAGGCTGCTGATGACGCACTCGACCGAATCGCGGCCGTGCTTTTGCAGTTGCGCGCCGATCGTCTCGGCCGACTCGCTGACGATGTGGAAGCGCGGGAACTCCGCGACCAGCGGGCGCGCCATCTCGGCGTTGATCTCGAACACCAGCACCAGCGCGTCCTCCCGGCAGTTCTGCGCGATCATGCGGGTGAAGACACCAGTGCCGGGTCCGAGTTCCGCGATCGCGCGCGCCTTCTCGAGGCCCACGCCCGACACGATGACTCGGCCGAGGTCGTCCGAGCTCGGCAGCACCGCGCCGACGTCGTGCGGGCGGCGCAGGAACTCCTTGAAGAACTTGCGGCGGTCGCCGACGCGGCGGCCCGAGGCCCTCAGGCCACGCACACGTAGTCCTTGAGGATTCCGGCGTCGTCGAAGAACAGGAAGTAGGTGACGTCGCCCACCTGGTGGACACGCATGGCGCTGGAGCGCGCCGCACGCTCGGCAATGTCCGCGGCACGCCGGCCGCCCCAGCGATCGGCAGCGGCGCGCATCTCCTGCTGGTCGCTGGTCGCAAGCAGCAGCGGGCTGCCCTCGGCGGCAAGCCCCCGGCTCAGCCGCTCGGCGCTCGGCGCCTGCAGCAGCACCTTGCGCAGGCGCGCGTCGTGCAGCGTGAGGCGCCGCGCGTCGTATGCCCACGAACCGATCCACAACGTGGCCGCGAGCAACACGCCGCTCGCCGCCGCGGCCGCGGCGATGATGGCGCGCTTAGGGAGCACCGGCTCGGCGCATCAGCTCGCGGGCCTGCTGGCCGGATTCGGGGCTGAGGAATTCCACGTTGAGGCGGCGCACGCCGTCGCGGCCGACATAGGAGCCGCGCACCGAGCCGCGCGTCGAGAGCGCGCCCGATTCGATCACCAGCGTCACCTCGTCGCCGGGGCTCAGCCTGAAGGTGGTGAGCACGCGCGCCCCCCCTTCGGCGATCTCCTCGACAATCGTGGTCTCTTCGCGCGGCGCGGCGCCCGGGTTCATCCAGCGCAGCTGCGCGTTCAGGATCATGTTGTGGCGCGGGTGGCGCCGCGGCTTCTGCGCCGGCGGCGTGATGGTTTCGCCGCCGAACAGGAAGCGCCCGGTGGGGTTGTCCTTGTAGTCGCGCGGCGGACGCCTGCCGTAAAACATCACGCCCACCCTGGCCGGCTGGCTCGACGAGACGCTGCGCACGATGGCGTAGACGTGATACGTCGAGTCGACGACGTCGTGGCGCCGCAGGCTCTTCGGCAGGGGCAGGGCCAGCTCGAGCACCTGGCCGACGAACACCGGATGCTTGATGTTGAAGCCGACCCCGCCGATCGAGACGTCGGTGCTGGTCGTCATCTCGTCCCACTGCACGCCGGGCGCCGAGTAGCCGCGCACCATGATCGGCAGCGGCACGTTGCGGCGTTCCTGGCGGTCGCGGTTGTCGATCATCAGAAGAGCTTGTCCAGGTTGCGCAGCAGCGACAGCGGCGACACCCGCCGCAGGAAGCGCGGCGACAGCAGCAGCCGCAGCTGGCTGCGGATGCGGCGCCAGCTGGAGGCCTCGTGCAGCGCGCGGTTGGCGCCCGCCATCACCGCGGCGAAATCGGCGCCGTACGGGTACCACCACAACATCCGGCGCTTGCCGTGCTCGGCGCTCAGGTACTTGACCTGCACCATCTCGCGCAGCCCGGCGACACCGTGCGTGCGCCCCACGCCGCTGCGCTTCCACCCGCCCCAGGGCGCCGTCGGTTCGCCGTAGCTCGCAACGCAGTCGTTGATGGTGACGGCGCCCGCTTGCAGTTCGCGATGCAGGCGGCGCCCGGTTGCCGCGCTATTGGTCCAGCCGCTGGCGGTGAGGCCGTAGTCGGAATCGTTGGCGAGCCCGATGGCTTCGTCGAGCGAAGCCACGCGCTGCACCGGCAGCACCGGGCCGAAGGTCTCTTCCGTCATGATGCGCATCGAGTGGTTGACGCCGGTGAGGATGGTCGGCGGGTAGAAGTTGCCGGCACCCGCGCCGCGTTCACCGCCCAGCAGCACCGCGGCGCCCTTCGCGACCGCATCGGCGACGTGCTCCTCGACGACGAGCCGCTGCCGTGCCAGCGTCAGCGGACCGACGTCGGTGTCGGCCGCCATCGGGTCGCCGACGCGAAGCCGCCCAGCCTCGGCCAGCAGCTTCTCGAGAAACGCATCGGCAACCCGTTCCTCGACGTACACGCGCTCGACCGACGCGCAGGTCTGTCCGGCATTGAGGAAGGCGCCCCAGACGATGCCGGCCGCGGCCCGGTCGAGGTTGGCGTCGGCGCACACCACCGCGGCGTCCTTGCCGCCGAGCTCCAGCACCACCGGCGTCAGGTTGGCGGCGGCCGCCGCCATCACCTTCCTGCCGGTCGCGACGCTGCCGGTGAAGACGATCTTGCCCAGCCGCTCGTCGCCCACGAGGGTGGCCGCGACACCATCGTCGGCCGCGCAGACGTTGACGACGCCCTCCGGCAGCCCGGCGCGCATGCACAGCTCGCCGATGCGCAGCCCGGTCAGCGTCGTCGCCGGCGCCGGCTTCAGCACCACCGTGTTGCCGGCGATGAGCGCCGCGGCGAGTCCGGTCATGGGAATGGCGAACGGGTAGTTCCAGGGCGTGACCAGCAGGACGACGCCGTAAGGCTGGTACGCGACTGCCGCGTCCTTCTGCGCCATCAGCAGGATCTGGCTCGCGACGCCTTCCTCGCGCAGCAGCTCTTCGCCGTGCAGGGCGGCGTGCTTCAGTGCCTCGAGCACGGGAAAGATCTCGGCGGCATGCGCCTCGGCGATGGGCTTGCCCTGCTCGCGGGCGATGAGCCGCGCGACCTGGTCGGAGTCGGCGAGCACCGCCGCGTGCAAACGCATCAGGTGCGCCGCGCGCCCGGCGAAGCCGAGCGCCGCCCACGCCGGCTGCGCAACCGCGGCCGCGCCGATCGCCGCTTTTGCCTGTTGTTCGTCGAGCAGCGACACCTGGCCGAACGCCACGCCGGTCGCGGGGTTCACGACCGGCAGCACGCCGCCTCGGCCAGACACCGGGCCGTTGTTCGTGAGCGAGTGGTGGATCGGGAGGCGAAGCGATTTATCAGCGACCACAGCGGGTGACGCCACGGCCCATTATCCCCCGATTACGACCGGGGGTTCGATGCCGCGCGGCGCGGTCGCGCGCGGATCGTCGGGAAGGAGCTGCGGTCCGTACTGGTCCGCCTTTTCGTCCCGCCGCCAGCGCCGCGGCACGCGTTCGATGCCCATCGGAAACAGGGTCAGGCGGCCCTCGGCATCGATATGGAAGCGCAGGAAGTTCTTGAAGTCGGGGATGCGCAGCGCCGAAAAGGCCTCGTTGGAGTGCCGGCCGAAGACGTTGAGCGAAACCAGGAAATAGATGCCGATGACCACCGACCCGAGCAGCCAGCCGCCGCCGAAGATGACCGCCGCCTTGGCCAGGTCGCGCAGCATCGCCTCGCCTTCCATGAACTGCGGCAGGTGGCGTGCGGCGCGCGCCAGCATCACGGCGAGTCCGACGTTCACGAGGCCGTGCAGCGTTCCGGCGACCCGCCGGTACGACCGCCAGTGCGTGTCGGTGAACAGCACGTACCCGGCGCACACCACCGCGGCGCCGAGCAGGCGGCCGAGCCCGCCCTGCGCCCACGACCAGGCGGTAAACGCGTAGATGATGCCCGTGACGACGCCGAACTTCGGGTTGATGAACGCAAACAGCAGGTTGCGCCAGGCGAGGCGCCGCGACTTCGCGGGCTCGGGATAGGCCGCCTTCAGCCTGAAGCCACCCGGCAGTTCGTCCGTGCCCAGGGAGTGCGTGGCATGGAGGAAAGCGCCGCCGCCGCCGGCTGTGACCTTGTGGATGCCGCCGTCATTTTCGTGGCGCCGGTAGTGATGGAGGTCGCCCGCCAGGTACAGCACCACGCGCGCGCCCTGGCGCTCCAGCACCTTCTCGAAATAGCGGATGTTGTTCTCGTTGGCGTCGGGATCGACCTCGCCGTACATCGGGGCATACACCCAGTGCGGCTCGGCGGTGCAGAGGATGACGCGGTCGCCCGGCTGCATGCGCGACGCCACCTTCTTGAAATACGCCACCTGGAAAGCGTCGATATCCGAACCGAGCTGCACGTCGGCGCCGAGGAGCCAAAAGCCGTGCGGCAGCTTGAGCGCGAAATAGCTGCGCTTCTGCGCCGTCCGCCAGCCCTGGAACCAGCGGCCGCTGCAGAACAGGCGCGAGAACGACACCAGGCTGTCGTACCAGTCGTGGTTGCCGGGAATCGCGAACACCGTCGGTTCGGGCGCGCGCGAGTAGTCGCGCGCGGTCTCGAACGGCCGCACCAGCCGACGGTGGTACTCGCCGCGGCTGGCGGACGGATAGACGCAGTCGCCGCCGAGAATGAGGATGTCGCCGCAGCGGGTCTCTGCCGCGGCACCGCCGGCACCGGCGGCGGCGAGCGTCGGCCGCGTGATCCAGTAGGCGACCGCATAGGTGCTGTCGAAGCCATCGCCGGTGTCGGCGAGGTAGTCGAACCAGATCTCGCTGCGCGGCTCCCCCGCGGCGTGGGTGAAGTCGTACTCGGCGTCGGCGCCCTGCGTCGCGAGCGCCTCGACCAGCCGGTAGTCGGAGTGACGGCCAAAAAGGGTCGAGATCAGCACGTTGCTCGCGACGCCGACGAGCGGTCCGGGATCGAACCAGCGCACCATCTTCTGGCGCTCGACCGGACCGGGCGTCGGCGCGACCTTGATGGTCGGTTCCTGAAAGGGCACTTTGCTGGTTCCGCGCGGATTATAGCGACGGCTGAAAGAGCACGCCGGGTGCCAGCTTGCCGCCGGGGTCGAGAGCCTGCTTCACGGCGCGCATCGCGGCGATGCCCTCCGCGCCGTGGAGCCGGCGCAGCATCTCCTGCTTCAGCGGGTTGCGGCCGACGCCGTGCTCGGCGAGCGGCGAGCCGCCGAAGGCGATGGCGCGGTCGGCCAGTTCGAGGAGGGCCTCGCGGCCGCTTCGGTACTCGGCAAGCGAGCGCGGCAACACGTTCGCGTGCAGGTTGGCGTCGGAGACGTGGCCCCAGATCGCGTGGTCGAGCCCGCGCGCCGTGAACGTGCGGCGATACTCGGCCTGCATCTCCCACATGTGCGCGAACGGCACGATCATGTCGGCGGCAAGTTTCTGCACACCCGGATCGACGCTGCGCTGCGCGGCGGCGATGCGGTGGTTGACGAGCACCGGCACCGCCTCGCGCCAGCCAAAGAAGCGCGCGGCCGCGGCGCGTTCGCCGGGCATCGCCACCAGCACGGCGTCCGCGGCCAGTTCGTCGCCGGCGGCCCCCAGCAGTTCCTGCAGCGCCTGCGCACCATCGTCGGCGGCTGCCAGCTGCACCAGCAGCGCCCCGCTGGCCGGCGGCGGCGCAGCGGCGGCATCGGCCTCGCGCAGCAGCTCCAGGCAGCGCGCGTCGAGATACTCGATCGCCACCAGTGAACGTGCCGCTGCGCGCAGCGCGGCGGCGAGCGCCAGCGCGCCGCCTTCGCCGGGGCACGAAATCCATGCCGTGAGCATCGGCTCTCGCGGGAGGATGCGAAGCGTTGCCTCGAGCACGATGCCGAGCGTGCCTTCGCAGCCGATGAAGAGGTCGACGAGGTCCAGGTCGTTGCCGGCGTGATAGCCGGCCGAGCACTTGGGCACGGCTGGCAACGGGTAAGACGGCGCTGGCACCGAAAGCGTCGAGCCGTCCGGGACCTCGACCTCGAAGCGTCCCAGGGCCGCGCGGCAGGCGCCGCGCTCGATATCGAGGACGTAGCCGCTCGCGAGCATCACGCTCAGGCCCTCGACCCAGGCGCGCGTCGCGCCGTGGCGAAAAGTCTGGGCGCCGGCGGCGTTCGTCGCAATGGTGCCGCCGACGAAGGCGCCGTCGAAGGTCGGCGCGGGCGGATAGAACCGCCCGGCCGCGGCGAGATGCTGCTGCAGCGTGCGCAGCGCGACGCCCGCGCCGCAGCGCACCGTAGACAGGGTGGGTGGATCCAGCCGCGCCAGGTTTTCGGTCGCGAGCAGCCACTCGCCGCGTGGAGTCGCGCCGCCGGTCAGGGACGACTGCGCGCCGATGGCGAGCACCGCGGGCGCCGCGCGCAGCACCCAGGCGGCTTCGCCCTCGGTGCGCGGAAAGGCGGCAAGCGCCGCGCTGCCGCCCGAGGTGCTGGCCGCGTCCTTCAGGTAGCCGCCGGCATCCTCGCCGCGCAACAATCGCGGCTCACGGACCGCGCCGTGCGGTGCGCGCGCCTTGATGCGGTTCGTCGTGCTCAGCGCCGCAGGTGCCCGATCTTCGACTGCAGGAAAGCCCGCAGCCGGGTGAACTCTGCGAGCTCGCCGCGCTTCAGGCAGGCCGCCGCGTCCTGCGCCTTCGCCGCCAGTGCCGGCTGGTCCATGCCTTCCAGTTCCTCGCGCACCTGATGGATCTTCTCGGCGATGCTGTCGAGCGTGCCGACCCCCGTGGAGTTGAGGATTGCGAGCAGCACGTCGATGCGGGCCAGGGTGGGGGTCACGCGGCCAAGCTATCATTGAAGGAGATCATGCCCAAGAAAAGCGAGTATCAGGTGGTCATCCTCGGTTCCGGCCCCGCGGGCCTGACGGCGGCCCTCTATGCCTCGCGCGCCGAACTGAATCCACTGGTCGTCGAGGGCGGCGGCGGTTCGGACCCCACCGACGTCGCCGGCGGCCAGCTGATGCTCACCACCGACGTCGACAACTACCCCGGCTTCCCCGAGGGGATCCTCGGCCCGGAGCTCATGGACCGGATGCGCCGCCAGGCGGAGCGGTTCGGCGCCGAGTTCGCGACCGGCGAGGTGACCGCCGCGCATCTTGGCGAGCGGCCGTTCGACCTGACCCTGAGCGAAGGCGAAAAAGTCAGCGCCGGGACCCTCATCGTCGCCACCGGCGCGCGCGCCAAATGGCTGAACCTGCCCGAGGAACTCGAGTTCCGCACCCGCATCGGCGGCGTCTCGGCGTGCGCCACCTGCGACGGGTTCTTCTACAAGGGCAAGGACGTGGTGGTGGTGGGCGGCGGCGATACGGCGATGGAAGAGGCGACGTTCCTCACCAAGTTCGCGCGCAGCGTGACGGTGGTGCACCGCCGCGCCGAGCTGCGCGCCTCGAAGATCATGCAGGAGCGCGCCCGGGCGAATCCGTCCATCAAGTGGCAGTTCGACAGCGTCGTCGAGAAGATCCTGGGCGGCGAGGGCGACGGCGTGACCGGCGCGCTCATCCGCAACCTCCACACCAACGCCGTCACCGAGATGAAGACGCAGGGCATCTTCATGGCGATCGGCCACGAGCCCAACACCGCGGTGTTCAAGGGCGTTCTCGACATGGACAACGGCGGCTACCTGCAGACGATCGACGGCACCACCGAAACCAACGTCCCCGGCGTGTTCGCGGCGGGCGACGTCACCGACCACCGCTATCGCCAGGCCGTCACCGCCGCCGGCAGCGGCTGCATGGCGGCAATCGACGCGGAACGGTTCCTGAGCCACTGACTCCTTGAAGATCCTGTTCCTCGCGCCCCAGCCGTTCTTCGAGGTGCGCGGAACGCCGCTGGCGGTGCGGGCGATGGTCGCTGAGCTGGCGCGGCTCGGGCACCAGGTGGAGCTCCTGACGTATCCGCAGGGAACTGCCGTCGATCTTGGCAACGTGCGCCACCTGCGCAGCCTGCCGCTGCCGGTCGGGCGGGTAAAGCCGGGCGCGTCGTTCGCGAAGCTCATCCTCGACGTGCCGTTCCTCGTGGCGGCGAAATGGCGGCTCATGACCGGCCGCTACGACGTCGTGCATGCGGTCGAAGAGGCCGCGCATCTCATCGCGCCCGCGGCGCATCTCTTGCGCGTGCCGCTGGTCGCCGACGTCGACTCCTCGATCCCCCACCAGCTTCGCTATTCGGGCTTCGCCCGGCGCGGCCCGATATTGTGGGCGGCGCGCGCGCTCGAATCGTTCGCGCTGCGCCATGCGGTCGCGGCGATCACCGTGTGCCGCAGCCTCACCGACGTGGTGCGCGAGGCGGCGCCACGCACGCCGGTGTTCCAGATCGAAGACCCGCCACTCGTCACTGCCGTCACCACCGACCTGGCGCGGCTCGGCGAGCTGCGCGCGCGGCTTTCGCTGGGACCCCTGCCGATCGTCCTCTACACCGGCAACTTCGAGAAGTACCAGGGCGTCTCGCTGTTGGTCGAAACCTCTGCCCGCGTCGACGGCGCCACTTTCCTGGTGGTTGGCGGCCGGCCCGGCGAGGTCGAAAAGCTGCGTGCCGTCGCCGCAATGGCAGGCGTCTCGGACCGGGTCGTCTGCACCGGCGCGCGCCCGCCCACAGAGCTCGCCGATTATCTCGGCCTCGCCGACGTGCTGATCTCGCCGCGCACCGAAGGCACCAACACGCCCTTCAAGCTGTACACGTACATGGCCTCGGGCAAGCCGGTGGTCGCGACGCGCATCGAGTCGCACACCCAGGTGCTCGGCGACGACACGGCGTTCCTGGCCGAACCCACCGCCGAATCGCTGGCAGCGGCGGTGCGCGAAGCGATCCTGCATCCGGCGATGGCCGCCGCCCGGGCGGCGGCAGCCCAGGCGCTGCTCGGGCGCGAATACAGCCAGGAACGCTACGCGCAGAAAGTCACGGCGGCGTACGCGGAGATCGAGCGCCGCATCGCGGCGCGGCGCGGCGCACGCTAGCCGCAGCTACTGGAAATCGCGGGGAATCGTCTCCTCGTAGTTCTTCTCGCGGATCACCGTGCCGTCCTGCAGCATTCGTTTCTTCGAGATGAAGTAAAAGTTCTTCAGGTCGCTCTTGAACAGCACGTCGTTCTCGAAGCGCAGCCTGCGGTTCGCAAGCTCGAAGGTGAGCGAGTAGGTGCCGTGCGCGGAGGCTGCTTCGGGATGGTCGTCCGACAGCTGGTGCACGATCTTCTCGTCGAAGAGTTCCTTGCCCCACGGGAATTGCGAGCCGCTCTTGTTGATGGCGGTGACGGTGGTGGTGCGGGTGGGAATGTCGCGCTCGATGCGTGAGACCTCGCCGTAGCCCGACGACGTTTCCTCCGGTTCCTCGAGCGTCTGGTAGCCGGGCATGTCGGGGGCGGCTTCCGGCGGCAGGAATTGCGGCCTGCCCAGCGGCGCTTGCGGCTGGCCGGGGATGACAGGCAGCGTGACGCGCGTCGGATCGGTTCCGCCGAGGCGCAGCGTCGTCGTCATCTTGTAAGGCGTGGGCCACAGCATCGGCCACTGCGCGTTCGCGACGGTGAAGCGCATGCGGTGGCCCTTCGCGAACACCCACGAAGTGAAATGCATCTCGATGTCGAGCGGGAACTCCTTGCCGGGCTCGAGCGCCTCGGGATTCTCGGCGGAGTGGCGGTGCGCGCCGTTGAAGCCGGCTGCCGCCACCTGCGTGACGGTGCCGTCCGCGGCCACGTCGCTGAGGCGCACGTACCAGTGGGCGAGCGGCGCGTCGGCCGAGACGTTGAGGTGGGCCACCGGCAAGCCGAGGATCTCGAGCGACTCCGGCACCGGGTCCGAATCGTAGACGAGGCTGAGCGCATCGGTCGGCCGCTGGTCGGGCGCGACATCGCCGAACCACATCACCGGGCCGCCCGCCTCGATTCCCGACGTCGGCACGTAGCGCAGCCGGTGCGTGGCGGCAGGCGCCGCTGCCGCCGCGAGCGTGTGGTTGGGCTGCGGCTGCATCACCTGCGGCCGGGTGCGCGCGATGGGCCAGCCGGCCTCCCAGCGCCACTTCCCCGGAGCCACGTCGAGGTGCGGGCCGGGCGGGTGCCAGTCGCGCACGTAGACAGCGAACCGCGGCTCTTCCATGATCCCGGTTTCGCGGCCCTTCAGGAACTTGTCGAAGAAGCGCACCGCCTCGTGGCGCCACTCCATCCCCGGGTTCGGGTACGGCTCGTGCGGGAACGCGTGCGACCACGGCCCGATCATCGCCTTCATCGGCGCGCCCTTCACGTGCTCGAGCATGCGCGGCAGCGAGTCGCGGTAGCCGTCGTACCAGCCGCCGATCAGGAACCCCGGGACCTTGATCGAGTCGTAGCGCTCAACGAGCGCGGTGCGCTTCCAGAACGCGTTGTAGCGCTGTTGCGGCTTGTAGGTGAGCATCCATGGCGGGGTGTCGAAGCGCTCCTTGAAGAGCGCCTCGTCGATGCGGAAATCGGGCGCGCCCGGGAGCGAGTTGTGCAGGTCCTGGCTCATCTCCCACGAGTCCACGTGGATGATGCCGTCCATGAAGTGCACGTCGTCCTGGTAGAGGTCGTCGGTGGCGTCGATCGCGATGAAGGCCTTCAGCGCGGGCGGGTTGCGCATCGCCATGTGGATCGAGTTGAACCCGCCCCACGAGATGCCGAACATGCCGACGTTGCCGTTCGCGAACGGCTGCTTCGACAGCCAGTCGATCACGACCTCGCCGTCCTGCTGCTCGATGTCGCTGTACTCGTAGGGGATGATGCGCCCGGTGCTGTTGCCGGTGCCGCGGATGTCCACCCGCGCCACCACGTAGCCGCGCTTCACGAAGTAGGAGTACATCGACCAGTTGCGGCCGCGCGACTCGGTCTTGCGGTACGGCAGGTATTCGAGGATGACGGGAAAGCGCTCGCCAGCGGCGGCGCCGTCCGGCATGTAGAGGTCGGCTGCGAGCGTCACGCCGCCGGGCAGCGGAATCGTGGCGTCATCGAGGCGCATGCCGTATTTCGCGGGCGATGCGGGAAGCGGCGCGGCAGCGGACGCCGCGGCCGGCGCCAGGGCGGCAAGGAATAGAAATGCGGCGGCTCGCGAGCGCGTTGTCCTCATTTTAGAGATGCGTCTCCCCCGGGTCGCAGTCGAGGCTTTCCACCTGCACCGTCACGTGCTGTATCTCGAAGTCGCGGCTCAGGCACTGGCGCACGGCGGCGAGCACCTCCTGGTGCGACGCGCCGGCGGCGAGCACCGCATGCGCGCTCAAGGCGTTGACGCCCGAGGTCAGCGTCCAGACGTGCAGGTCGTGCACGCCGAGCACGCCCTGCACGGCGCACACGGCTTCGCGCAGCGCCGCCAGGTTGACGTTCGCCGGCGTGCCCTCGAGCAGCACGCCCACCGATTCGCGCAGCAGCTGCCAGGCGCGCGGCAGGATGAAGAGCGCGATGCCGATCGAGACCAGCGGATCGGCGTACGCCCAGCCGGTGAAGCGCATGACGACGCCGGCGACGATGACGCCGAGCGAAGCGATCATGTCGCCGAGCACCTCGAAGTACGCCGCCTTGACGTTGAGGCTGTGCGCCGAGCCCGATTGCAGGAGCAGCGCGCCCAGCGCATTGGCGACGAGACCGACGGCCGCCACCGCCAGCATCGTCCCGGTCGCCACCGGTTCGGGATTGCGCAGGCGGTTCCATGCCTCGAGCGCGATCGAGATCGAGATGCCGGCGAGCAGCACCGCGTTCGCGAGCGCCGCCAGGATCTCGACACGGTAGTAGCCGTAGGTGCGCGCGGGCGTTGCCGGCCGCTCCGCGAACCTGACGGCGAACAGCGCGAGCCCCAGGCCGGCGATGTCGGTTGTCATGTGCGCGGCGTCGGCGAGCAGAGCCAGGCTGTTCGACAGGATGCCGCCCGCGACCTCGACGACCAGGACGATCGCGGAAAGACCCAGCACCAGCGCGAGGCGCCCCTTCTGTTCGCCGGCGCGCGATGGACCGTGCGCGTGGCCGGCGTGGCTGTGGCTCATGGCACGTCCGGCGCTTCGGTCGGCGCCGTCATTTCGCTGAAGCCGTAGCTCGGGTTCCACAGCTGCTTGCGGAAGCTCGGCACCAAGGACGCGCAGAGAACCGCGGCGACGGCAGCGGCCATCAGCAGCCGCGCGCGCCCGGGTCGCGCCGAAGCGCGCAGGGTTGACACCGCGGCAGCGAACACGAACAGCACCGGCATCACCGGCAACCGGTAACGCGCGAAGCCGTGGGTTGCCACGTGCAACATCATGTAGAGGAACAGCAGCTCCAGGAGCCAGATGGCGTGGCGGCCCAGCGGCACGCGCGCCAGGGCGGCAACGAACAGCGCCAGCACGGCGAGATAGGGAGCGAGCACCACCACCGCGGTCGCAATCGCCGCACCGCGCGCGACGCTGCCGTAGGCGCCGCGGCGGATGTGGATGAGCGCCAGGCTGTCGGCTTCCCAGAAGTTCGGCAGCTGCTCGCCCAGCTTCTCGAAGAGCCAGCCGGGCTGGCGGTCGCGGATTGCTTCGAGCCCCATGCCCATGGCGAATCGGTACTGTTCTATCCTGCCCTGCACGGCTTCGTAGCGATCGTAGACCTCCTGCCGTGTCAGGCGCGCATTGCCCTGGAAGAGGTTGAGGCCGCCGGCTGTGGAGACCGGCACGAAGGCGCGGAAGCGAAGATAGTTGCGCAGGGTCCAGGGTGCCACCGTGAGGAGTGCGACGAGCAGCAGCAACGCGCCGCGGCGGGCGCCACCGGGGCGGGACGCGCGCCACGCAAGGCCCACGGCGAAGAGCGGAATGAAGTAGAGCACGGTCTCACGGGTGAGAACGGCGAGGCCGAAGAGCAAACCGGCGGCTGCTGCCGCGCCCAGGCTTGCGTTGCTGTCGGCCGCAAGCAGGCGCTCGATCGCCCACCACAGGAACACGATGAACAGCGTTTCCGACCAGAAGTGCACGCTGAACCACGTGAGCTCGGGATAGAGCGCGGTGATGAGCGCGGCGCAGAGCGCCGCGCGTGTGCCGTAGAGGCGATCCGTGATGCGGTACACCGCCGGGATCAGGAGCAACGAAACCAGGACCTGCGCCACCTTGACCGCGGTGAGCGTGCCGAACGGCGCGAACACCAGCGCGATGAAGTAAGGATAGAGCGGCGGATAGAAGATCATGTTGGTGCGCAGCGGCGAAAGCGAGACGCGCGGCGAGAGCAAGCCGTCGATCGCCCAGTTGGTCCAGGTGCGCTCGTCGGCGACCGGCGCCGTCTGCGGTTCGAGCCACAAGAACAAGGCCCGGACGAAGAGCCCGAGCAGCACGACGAGGGCGAGGCGGGAGAGCCGGGGCATGCGGGGGCTTTTCGGACCTTAGCGGATAATGGATCGAATGTGGTTGTCCCGCCGTGCCTCGTTGATCGCTGTTGCGCTCACCGGCGCCGCATGCGTGCCCTCCTCGGGATGCCGGTCGCGCGGCAACGTCACTGACTTTCTCGATAGCGCCGCCTCGGCAGCGCGGCTCGAAGCCGTGGTGGCCGGGCGCGATGCGGCCTGGGTGGGGCCGCAAACCGGCAAGCACGTGTGGATCAACGACGTCGCCTTCCGCACGCTTCCGGCCTCCCCGCCCAGCACCATCCGCTACAAGGTGCGCATCCCCCGCGGCGCGCGCCTCACGTTCGCCTGCGGCATTCCCGAGGCGCGCCAGGACCGCCCCGGCGTCGAGTTCGTGGTGAAGGTGCGCCGCAACGATTCGGAGGACGCGGTCTTCACGGAGCTCATCGACCCGCTGCGCCGCCCCGAGCACCGCACCTGGCAGCACCGCAGCGTCGACCTTGCGAAGTACGCGGGCGACGCCGAGATCACCTTCGAGACCCGCGGTTACGCGAGCGAAGAGAAGGACGCCGACGGCCGCTACGCCTATTGGGGGGCGCCGGCGCTGACGCTGCCGGCGGGCGCGGCGCCGCTGGTCATCGTCTATCTCGTCGACACGCTGCGCGCCGACCACACCTCGGCGTACGGCTACGCGCGCGACACGACACCGCGCCTCAACGAGTTCGCGAAGGATGCGGTGCTGTTCGAGACCGCGATCTCGCAGGCATCCTGGACCAAGCCGGCGGTCGCGTCGCTCTTCACCTCGCTGCTGCCGGGGCGTCACCGCGCCGTGCAGCTGCGCGACGCGCTCGACCTCGGCCATGTCACGATCGCCGAGATGCTCGCCGCCAAGGGCTACGCGACGGGCGCCGCCATCGCCAACTCGGTGATCTACTCGCCCGGCAGCAACTTCGAGCAGGGCTTCGACTATTTCGCCGGCATGCACGGCGAGGGCAACCGGCCGTCGAAGCTCGTCGGCGCCGCGAAGGTGGTGGACGGCGGGCTCGAGTGGCTGGAAGCGCGGCGCGGCATGCCCACCTTCCTCTACGTCCACACCATGGACCCGCACGTGCCCTACCAGCCGCCACCGCCGTTCGACCGCATGTTCGAGCCGCATCCGGCCCCGGGACATCCCGGCGCAGACCCGCGCACCGACTACACCGAGCCTGCCGACCGCGACCGGCTGATCGCGCAGTACGACGGCGACGTCGCGTACGGCGACCAGGAGTTCGGCCGCTTCGTCACCAGTCTGCGCGAGCGCGGCCTCTACGACCAGGCGACGATCGTGTTCCTCGGCGACCACGGCGAGGAATTCCTCGACCACGGCAAGTGGCTGCACGGCCGCAGCGTCTTCGACGAGTTGGTGCGCGTGCCGTTGCTCGTGAAGTTTCCTGGCAATCGCGGCGGCGGCAAGCGCGTGAAACAGATGGTGCAGGTGGTGGACGTGATGCCGACGATCCTGGCGCAGGAAGGGCTGCCGGTTCCCAACCCGCCGGTGATCGCGGGGCGGCCGCTGCAGAAAGTGGTCGCGGGCGGCGCGCCCGAACCGCCGGCCGTCTCCGAGATCTCGCACCGCGGCAACGTCGCCTTCGGCATGCGCACGGCGCAGGACAAGTACATCCGCCGTTTCGCTCCCGAAGAGGACGAGCTCTATTTCGACCTCGTGGACGACCCGAAGGAAGTGGCGAACCGTTTCGATCCTGGCTCGGAGCGGGTGCGCATGCTGAAGGCGGGGGTGGAAGCGGCGATGGTGCCGAACCCGTTCCGCCACAACATGCGCGTCACCGGCCCCGGCCGCTACGAGCTGCGGCTGCGCACCGGCGGCTGGGTCGAGGGAGTCGAAGCAGCAGGCCTCGGCAGCGGCGAACGCTACAGCGTCGAGGCCAACGGCCGGCGGCTGAGCCTGAGCCTCGCGCCCGGCGCCGGCAAGGAGCGGCTCATCGCCTTCGGCGTGCGGCCCATCGGCGCGCCGGTGTGGGTGGAGGGCACGAAGGACGGCCGCCCGCTCGCGGCGGGCGAGGTGTTCATCGCCGAGGAGGGCGTGCACCCCGCGGCCGTGCCCTTCAAGTTCCCCGAGATCGAGTCGTCGTCCGAAAACGAGAACGAGCGCTTCTACAACGTGCTGGCGCCGCCCAGGGGAGCGCATCACGGCATTTCCCTGTGGCTCGCTGCGCAGTCCGGCAAGCGCTACCTCGAGCTCGACAAGGAAACCCGCGAGCGCCTCAAAGCTCTCGGCTACCTGGGCCCGGGCTAGGGCGTGAAGCGGCCGCGCCTCGTGGTCTTCGACCTCGACGGCACCCTCATCGATTCGGTGGCGGATCTCGCGACCGCGCTGAACGAAACGCTGCGCGACCTCGAGCCAGGCTCGCTGGGCCTGCCGCTCGACCGGGTGCGCTCGTTCGTCGGTGAAGGCGCGCGGCGGCTGGTGTCGCGCGGCCTCGACGCCGCGGGCATTCCCACGGATCCCGATGCCGCGGTGAACGTTTTCATGGAGCGCTACTCCCACCACCTGCTCGACACCACGCGCTTCTATCCCGGAGTCGAGGCACTCCTGCGCGGCCTCGCCGGCCGGCGGCTCGCGGTGCTCACCAACAAGCCGGGCGGCTTCAGTCGCGCGATCCTCGCGGGCCTGGGCGGCGCCGGGCATTTTTTCGCGGTCATTGGCGGCGACGACGGCGCGCGCAAGCCCGACCCTGCCGGTTTGCTGCGGCTTTGTGCCGCTGCCGGCGCCGCGCCGCGAGAAGCCGTGCTCGTGGGCGATTCGGCGATCGACGTGCGCACGGCGCGTGCCGCGTCGGTGCCGATGATCGGCGTCAGCTGGGGCCTGGCGCCGGCGGGATTCGCCGCCGACCCGCCGGACTTCGTGGTGCACACTCCAGCGGAGCTGCTCGCAGCGCTCGGCGGCTGAAGCCATCCCGCGCGCTTGACAGCGTGATACCACTGTGATATCACTTTGATGTCACGGAGGAATGGCGATGGCGATGATCCAGGAAAAGCTGCGCGGCACGGCGTCGGGCTTGGCGATGATCGGCGTGGTTCTGGCGCTGTTGGCGGCCGGCGCTTTCGGTGTCCACCAGGCGGCGCTCACCGCGTCGCCGGCCCTCGGCATTGGCGCCGGGTTGGTCGTCGCGCTGGCGGCGTTCGTTGCCGCCGGGCTCTTCATGGTGAACCCCAACGAGGCGCGGGTGCTGCAGCTCTTCGGCGCCTATCGCGGCACGGTCCGCGACTCGGGCCTGCGCTGGGCGAACCCGTTCTTCTCCAAGCGCCCGTTGTCGGTGCGGGTCCGCAACTTCGAGAGCGGCAAGCTGAAGGTGAACGACCGCGAAGGCAACCCGATCGAGATCGCGGCCATCGTCGTGTGGCGCGTGGTCGATACGGCGGAGGCGCTGTTCGAGGTGGACAACTACGAGAACTACATCAAGGTGCAGAGCGAGTCGGCGCTGCGCGGGCTCGCCAGCCGCTACGCGTACGACGGCGGCGACGAGGACGTCTCGCTGCGCGGCGGCACCCAGGCCGTGGCCGCCGACCTGCAGCACGAGGTGCAGGCGCGCCTGGCCAAGGCCGGCATCGAGGTGATGGAAGCGCGCATCAGCCACCTCGCGTACGCTCCCGAGATCGCCGCCGCCATGCTGCGCCGCCAGCAGGCGGGCGCCATCATCGCCGCACGGCAGAAGATCGTCGAAGGCGCGGTCGGCATGGTGGAGATGGCGCTCGATATGCTGGCGAAGAGCGACAAGGTGGCGCTCGACGAGGACCGTAAGGCGGCCATGGTGAGCAACCTGCTGGTGGTGCTGTGCGCCGACCGCGAGGCCCAGCCGGTGGTCAACACCGGCACGCTCTATCAATAGGCCGATGGCGGAACGCAAGGCCTTCCTGCTGCGGATCGACCCGGCGGTGCTGGGCGCCGTGCAGAAGTGGGCGGACGACGACCTGCGCAGCCTGAACGCGCAGGTCGAGTTCCTGCTGCGGCGGGTGCTTGCCGATGCCGGGCGCCTCAGGACGCCAAAGCCGAAGCCGCAGTCCGCCGACCAGAAGCCCTGAGGGGCGGCCGCTACCGCACTGCGCCGCGCAGCACGTCGGCGGTGCGCACGATCGCGACTCCGCGGCTGCGCCAGTCGGCAACCAGCTCGCGCCCGCGGCGCGCGTGAATCGGCCGCGCGGCGTCCGCGACCAGGGCCACGTCGATGCCGCCGCGCGCCAGGAAGCCCTCGATCGCGTAGGCGTTGCAGACATCGGTGGCAACCCCGTAGACCACGATGGTGCGCGGCACCAGCAGGTCGAGGAGCCGCGTGGTGTTCGGATTCGTGAACACGTCGAAGCACGACTTCCGGACGAGGATGGCGGTCCGCTCCCCCACCAGCCGGCGCAAGGCACTCACGGCGAGCGCCTTGCTGCTGTTGGGCACGACCGCGGGGTCGCGCATGGCGGTGGCGGCGATCTTGCGCTGGCCGCGCGTGCCGCGCAGGCAGTGCGGCGGAAAGGTCGTGAGGAAATCGGGGTTGGGCGAAATCTCGGGATCGGCGAGCACGTGATCGTCCACCGATGCCACGCGCACGATGCCGTGGGTGCGCGCGTAGCTCGTCAGCGCGCGCAGGCGCGGCACGATGCGCTCGGCGCCCGGGACGTAGAGCTTGCCCTCGGAACGCATGAAATCGAACTGCGTGTCCACGTCCCAGAACACCAAAGAAGCCATCACACCCTCGCGAGTCCATCCTACGCGGAGTTGGTAGAGTCACCGGCGTGCCACCCCTCGTGATCGCGCATCGCGGCGACTCGTCCGCGCGCCCGGAGAATACGTTGCTGTCGTTCGCGAGCGCCCTCGAAGCGGGCGCAGCACTCGTGGAGTTCGACGTGCAGCTGACGCGCGACCGGCAAATCGTGGTCATCCACGACCCCAGCGTCGATCGCACCACCGACGGCCGCGGCGCCGTCAAGGACCTGACGCTCGCCGAGATCCGCAAGCTGTCGGCGGGCTATCCGCAGCGCTTCGGCGCGGCATACCGCGGCGAACGGGTGCCGACGCTCGCCGAGGTGCTTGGGTTCCTCAAGGGCCGCGCGCGCGCGCTGGTGGAGATCAAGCACGAAGCGATGAGCGACGATGCCGACGCCGGCATCGAAGCGCTGACGGTTGCCGCGATCCGCCGCCAGGAAATGCAGCACCAGGCGGTGATCCTCGCCTTCCACCCCGAGGCGCTGCGCCGCTGCCGCCGTCACGGCCCCGAGATCGTGCGCGGCCACCTGTTCCACGACCGCTCGCCCGCGGACATCGTCGCCGGCGCCCTCGACGCCGGCGCGCCGCTGGTCCTGCCCCACAAGTCGCTGCTCAGCGACGACCTCGCGGCGCGCTGCGCCGCCGCGTCGCTCAAGGTGGCCACGTGGGTCGTCGACGACCCCGAAGAACTGCAGTCGCTGCAGCGCTTCGACCTCTACGGCATCGGCACCAACCGCCCGGCCGCCATCCTCGAGGCGCTTCTCCCCGCCTGAGCGCTACTGCTCGACTTCGTGGATGACGAGGCCCGCCGGCAGCTTGGGCTGGAAGAAGGTGCTCTTCGGCGGCATCGACAGGCGGTTGTCGGCGACGGCCTTGATCTGCGCTACCGGGGTGCCGCGCATCAGCACCGCCAGGCGGCACCGATCCTCCTCGAGGGCTTCCTCGGCTTCGCGCAGCGAGTGCACGAACTGCACGCTCTCCTCGGGCACGTGCAGCAGGCTCGGCAGCACGCCGTGGTGCAGCAGGTAGCTGTCGAGCGCGGCGAGTGGTGCCGGCGTGTCGGCGCCGATCAGGGCGCGAGCGCCTGGCAGCGACTCGGCCACGAACACGCCGCGGCCGGGCTCGGCAAGTGCGAACGCGTGTGGCATCGGCGACTGCGCCGCCTCGTGGGCGCCTGCGGCCACGCTCTTCACGTCGCGCACGCGGAACAGGGAGCCGAGCGCATCGCGCGCCTGCTCCAGCGAGGGACCGCTCGTCAGCACTCGGTGATAGGGCTGCACCGACAGGCCCGGCGACTGCATCGGCGTGAAGTACGCCATGGTCCAGGCGCCTTCCGGGCCGACCTGGTCGCGGTAGCGCAGCGCGGTCGCGTAGCGGTGATGGCCGTCGGCGATGTACGAGAGGCCCGTGGCGATGAGCGCCGTGTAGCGCTCCATGTCGCCGCCCGCCGCCAGGTAGAGACGGTTGACGACGCGCTGGTCGTCGAGGTACGCGGCTACGGGCGAAACGTTCGCGATGCTCTTGGCGAGCGCCGCCGCCAGCTCGCCGCGCGGGTCGTCGTGCATCAAGAAGATCGGGCTGAAGTTGGCGCGGGTCGCGAGCAGCATGCGCCAGCGGTCCTCGCGCGCCGCGGCGCGGGTGTGCTCGTGCGGCAGGATCGAACCGCTCTCGAGGTCCTCGGCGCGGCAGCGCGCGATCAGGCCGAGCCGCTTCAGTTCCCTGCCGTCAATGTCGAAGGTCTGCTCGAGCACGTAGTAGGAGGGTTCATCGTCGGCGCGGATCACCCGCTCAGCGCGCAGTCGCAGCAGCGTGTCGCCCGCATCCGCGTAGCCGGCATCGCCCAGCGTGCGGTTCAGCTCCATGCGGATGACGTTGCGCGGATCGCGGGCGTAGAGCGCGTCGCGGTAGGAAGCCGAGATGACGTCGTAGGGCGGCGACAGCACGAGGGCGAGGTCTTCGCCGCCGATGTGGTAGCGCAGGCCGCGGAACGGGCGAATCTCTGGCATCAGAACTCCGACACGAAATCGACATGGTAAAGCAGGCGCGCCGAGCCGACTCCGATCTCGGCGCCGTTCTCGAGCGCCGCGGACTCGATGCGCTTGCCATTGATCCACGTGCCGTTGCGGCTCTTGAGGTCGGTGAGGGTGAAGCCGTCCGAAGTGCGGTCGAGGCGCGCGTGGAACCCCGACACCTTGGGATCGGTGATGACGATGTCGTTGGTGCGGTGCCGGCCGATGGCGTACGAGTCGCGGTTCAGCGGCAGCGCGTTCATGGCGCCGCTCTGGCCCTGGACGATGAGCCGGCTCAGCGTGACGTGCTTGACGCGCTCGGCGTAGCCGACCGCCTCCGCCTGCACCAGGTGGCGGCGGTCGTCCTCGGCCTTGGGCTCGATCGGCGCCGACGAGCTCATGGCGACCGATGTGACGGGACCAGGGTCGCCCTTCTCGCGCAGCTCGCGCGTGCCGGGCCCGGCCGCCACCACTTCGATCGCGACCGCCTGCGCCGCCTCCTCGAGCCGCTCGGGGCCGAGCCGCAGGAAGCGCGCCAACAGCATGCGGTCGACGATCGCGAGCGCCTCGCCGTTTTCGCCAAGCCCCGCGAGGCGGCACACTTCCTCGGCGGTGCGCCGGCCGTCGACGAGGAACAACACGCGCCATTCCTCTTCGGTGAGCGACACCGTCTGCTTGAGGCTCTCGGCGCTCAGCAGCGCTTCGAGCATGTGGCACGCGCGCCTGGGCAGGCTCTCGCCCACGGCGGCGGGGTCGATGCGGCGCACGCCCTCCATCACCAGGCTGTAGAAATCGAGGTCGAGGCGAACCGACTTGATCGGCACCGGGACGCCGGGAAAGAACGTGAAGCAGCCCCTCGCCCAGGAAAAGGCGTCGAAGAGAATGGCGGACGCCTGCACCTTGAGCGCCGCGAGCAGGTCGGCTTCGGTGAGGTCGCCCGAAGCGATGAGCTGCTGGCCCAGCCGCAGCGGCGAGGCGTCGTGCAGGCGTAGCGCTTCCTTCACCTTCGCCGGCGCGACCTTGCCCTGGCGCTCGAGCAGGCCGCCGAGCCGGAATTCGGGGCGCGTCGAGTGCGCGCTCACCGGCCGGCCTTCTTCGACGAAGATCTTGGCCTCCGCCTCGTCCGTCTCGAGGACCAGGGCGCCGCTGCGCCGGCTGCGGTGCAGCATGCCGAGCACGTCGGGCAGGGCGAACCCCGCGAGGTCGCCGCGCAGGGAGCTCTGCATCAGGAGCCCTGCGCCGCCTGCGCGACGATGCCGTCCGCGAAGTCGATGACGCCGCGCACGTAGCGGCGCTTCTCCAGGTATGAGCCGGGGAAGAAGCTGCGCTTGAAGCCGTAGATGAGGATGTCGCGCACTTCGCGCAGCGAGAGCGAGAACGCCTCCATCGCGCGCGTGATCTCGCGGGTGACGGTGGTGTTCGAGACCAGGCGGTTGTCGGTGCAGAAGGTCGTCGAGAGGCGGCGCTTGCGCATCTCGCCGAACGGATGCAGCCGCAGGTCGGCGGCCAGCTCGGGGACCGTCTGCTGGTTGGAAGTGAGGCACACCTCGAGCGTGATGCGCTTGTCGGCGACGAACTGGACGAGGCGCTCGATGTAGGCCTTGCGGTCCTTGATGCGCGGATCGGTGATCTTCGCCTCGTCGAACAGCCACGTGCCGTGGCCGATGCGGTCGGCGTGCAGGTCGCCGATCGCCTGGAAGATCGACTCCGGACCGTAGTCCTCGCCGGCATGCACTGTCTTACCGAGGAACGCCTCGTGCGCCACCTGGTATGCGGCGCGATGATCCTCGGCCGGATAGCCCTTCTCCTGGCCGGCGAGGTCGAGGCCGACGACCAGCAGGCCCTCCTCGTGCTTGAGGCGCGCGGCGGCGCGCGCCACCTCCAGGCTCGCGGCGCGGTAGATCTCCTGCGGGCGCGCCTCCGACATCGCCTCGAAGAAGCGCCGGTAGCCGGGCGAGAAGTGCTCGTTGAAGAAGCGCATGCCGCACAGGATGATGCCGGCCGCGAACGGCGGTTCGGCGCCGGAGACGATCTCGGGACGCGCGTTGAACTCGGCGGCGGCGCGGCGCAGGCCGCGGTCCACGGCGCGCACCACGTCGCGAATCTCGAAACCGGAGTGCACGTGCAGGTGTGGCGCGAAGCGCACCTCGATGTAGCGCACGCCCTCATCCTGGTTGTCGACGGCGAGCTCGTACGACACGCGCTCCAGCGCCTCGGCGTCGTTCAGCACCGCCACCGTGTAAGCGAAGCCCTCGAGATACTCGCCGAGGTTCTGGTAGCGGTCGCGAAACACCAGCTCGCGCAGGCCTGCCGGCGTCTGCGACGGCAGCGCGACGTTGCGGTCGCGGGCGAGGTCGATGAGCGTCTCGAGGCGCAGCGAGCCGTCGAGGTGCAGGTGCAGGTCGTTCTTGGGAAGGCGCCTGATGGCGTCGCTTTCGGCCGGCGTGATGGTGCGCATCGTGTGCTTGCCGCTATTGTCCTTCAGGACCGGTCGGCGAGTCCCCGGCGCCTGGTCTTTCTCCCCGCCGCCTTGCCGCGGCTGCGGCCCGAGCCGCCGGCGCGCGAGCGGGTGCGGCGCGCGCCGCGCGCCGTGGGCCCGGCAAAACCGAGGAGCGCCATTGCCATCGCCGCCATCATCGCCACCTCCCACGTGGCGTACCAGGTGCCGGAAATGAAGCCGCGGTTCCAGGAGACGATGCCGGTGACCAGCAGCAGCACGGCGGGCATGAAGGCGAGCAGCACGAAGCGGCGGCGCAGGTCGAGCGCAGCGGCGCCGAGCGGCAGCGCGAAGACCCAGAGGGCGCTCACTGGGTTCACGAACAGCAGCCAGCCGAACGCCAGCAGCACCGCCAGGCGCGCCCCGAGCGCCAGCGCCGAGGTGCCAAGCACCGGCTGCAGCGCCGCGATGATGAGGGCGCCGCCGAGGAAGTAGAGCGTCAGCGCGCCGAACACATGGCCGAACGCGGCGAACCAGTGCGGATCGGTGCCGCGCTGCTGACGCGCCTCTGAAAGGGCTCGCACCGCGCCGACCAGCGCATTGCCGACCTTGGCGAGCGCCTGGTCGTCGAGCTTGTCGGCGGTGTCGCGCGGCCCGCGGTGGTACGGGTAGTAGCGGCTGAGCGACGAATCGGTGAGGAACAAGGACGCGGTGCCCGCCTGCAGGAAGGGCGCGCTGTCGGTGTGCTCCCGCATGCGGTAGGTGCGGACCGCCGCCTGATAGAGCCACGGAATGTAGGGGTCGCCGACCGCGAGGCGTTTCGCCTTGCCGCTGCGCGAGCCGTCGAGCACCGCCTGCACCAGCCAGCCTGGTGCGATCAGGTAACGGCCGGCGCGAAACGCATCGGGCTCGGGAACCGCCTGCAGGTTCGGCGCGCCGGGCTGCCAGCCGCTCATCTCGACGACCACAGCCGCCACCACGTTGCGCAGGTCGGCGCCCAGCGACTTCACGTAAGCGCGTGAGCCGGCGGTTCCGCCCTCGAAGCTGACGAACACGACGGTGCGGTTGCGGCCGGGCGCCGCGGCCAGTGCCCGCGCCGTCTCGATGAGGATGCCGACGCCGCTGCCGTCGTCGTAGGCGCCCGGCGACTCCGCCGCCGAATCGTGATGGGCACCGATCACGAGCGTCTCCCGGCCGGGGCCGGGCAGCACGCCGATGACGTTGCTGCCGGCGGTGCGCCCATCCGAGAAGCCCTGCAGCCGCACGTTTTCAAGCCCCGCGGAGCGGAAGGCGGCGGCGACGTACTCCGCCGCCACGGCCGCCCGTGGCGAGCCGAACGGGTGCGGGCCGAGCGCCGCGAGCCGGGCGGCGTGGGTGTGGGCAGCCGCGCCGTCTAGGGCCGCGGCAAGCAGCAATGGGGCTGCGAGAAGCGTCATCGAGGAGCGGATTATAGGCTACAATCCCTACCTCTTTTTCCTTGACACACATGCATTTACGCCATCTCGTGACCGCGCTCGCCGGGATCGCGCTCACGGCGGTGCCCACCGGCGCCGCCGAAGTGCGCGGAAGGGTAACGATGATGGAAAAGGGCGGCGCCGCTTCGTCCGACCTGGCCGCCGTGGTCGTCTACCTCGAGGGGGCCGCGGCGCCCGTAGCGCCGAAACGGACCACCATCACGATGCGCGGCAAGGCCTTCGAGCCGCGCGTGCTGGTGGTGCCTGTCGGCGCCACCATCGACTTCCCGAACGCCGACCCCATCCTGCACAACGTGTTCTCCGCGACCAAAGGCAACAGCTTCGACCTGCAGCTCTACAAGGCGCCGAAGAGCGCTTCCTGGACCTTCCGTGAGGCCGGGATCGTCAACGTCTACTGCAACATCCACCCGCAGATGGGCGCCGTCGTCATCGTGCGCGACAATCCCTGGTATGCGAGCGTCCGGCCCGACGGCAGCTTCGCCATCGACGGCGTGCCCGCGGGCAAGTACACGCTCACCGCGTGGCACGATCGCGGCGGCCAGGTCTCGCAAAGCGTCGTGGTGGGCGCGCAGGGTGCCGACGTGACGTTGGCGCTCGACGCCTCGCGCTACAAGTGGGTCGCGCACCGCAACAAGTTCGGCCGCGCCTA
The DNA here is from genome assembly GCA_963720545.1 of uncultured Acidobacteriota bacterium. GTDB lineage: Bacteria > Acidobacteriota > Vicinamibacteria > Fen-336 > Fen-336 > MFD01916-c6. The sequence continues at coordinate 1,569,342 of OY970399.1, forward strand.
CAGCACGGGCGAAAGGTATTGACGGTTCGCGCGTGAGCCTCACGCAGAAGATCCTGGCGTTCGTCAGCGCCCTGGTGCTGGGGCTGCTCCTGACGACGCTCGTCTACACCACGTTCCAGGCGAACCGGCTGGCGCGCGAGAGCCTGCGCGAGGGGCTGACGCAAACCACCAGCATCTGGGAGACGTTCCAGGCCGACCGCTACGACAAGCTCAAGCTCGGCCTGCGCGCCCTGGCCAACGAGCCGGCGTTCAAGGCGGTGGTGGAGGCGCGCGACCTGCCGACCATCCAGGACACGCTGGCGGAGCGCGGCGCCGACTTCGGCGCCGACTTGTTCGTGGTCACCGATGCGGGCGGCAGCGTGCTGTCGCGCGCCGGACGTGCGGGTCGCGAAGGCGCCGACCTGTCGCACGATCCGCTCATCCTCACCGTGCTCGACGGCCAGGAAGCGGCGACCATCTGGAAGGAAGGCACGCGCCTCTACCACACCGTGGCGGTGCCGATGGCGACCGGCGGCGCCCTGCAGGGCATCCTCATCGCCGGTTTTGCCCTCGACGAGCGGCTCGCGAGCGACATCCGCAAGCTGACGCGCTCGGAAATCGCCTTCTTCGCGAACGACGCGGGTTCCTGGAAGTTGTCGGCGTCGACCATCGGCGAAACGGGCGACGCGCTCGACCGCGCGGCCGAACCGCGCACGGAGCCGGTCACCGTCTCGTTGTCGAATGCGCCGTACCTGGCGGTGACGGCGCCGCTGCGGGCGGCGAGCGGCGAGGTGGTGGGCTCGATCGTGGCGCTGCGCAGCATCGACCAGGAGATGGCGCCCTTCCGCCGCTTCCGCTACAGCCTCATCGGCGCGTCGCTGGTGGCGCTCGTCTGCGGCCTGGGCGCCGCGTATGCGGTGAGCAGCGGCATCACGCGGCCAGTGCGCCGTCTCGTCGACCTCGTCGACCGGGTGCGCGAAGGCTCCTTCACCGGCGCGGTGCAGGTGACGAGCCGCGACGAGATCGGCACGCTGGCGCGCGCGTTCAACGCGCTGCTTGCCGACCTGCGCGAGAAGGAACAGCTCATCACCTACCTGCGCGACGACAACGCGGCGGTGCACGAACAGCGCGCGGCCGGCAGCGGCAGCACGCCGACGCTGGTGCAGGGCGATGCCACCAGCCTGCGTCCGGACGCCACCCTCGGCGGCCTGGCCTCGCGCTACGAGATCCTCGAGACGCTCGGCAAGGGCGGCATGGGAGTCGTGTTCCGCGCGCGCGACCGCAAGCTCGACGAGATCGTGGCGCTCAAGACGCTGCGCCCGGAGGTGCTCGCCACCGACCGCGGCCTGCTCGACCGCTTCAAGCAGGAACTGAAGCTGGCGCGCCGCATCACCCACAAGAACGTGATGCGCACCTACGATTTCGGCGAGGAAGCCGGCGCGCCTTACATAACGATGGAGTATGTCGAGGGCGTGACGCTCAAGGAGCTGGTCAAGAGCCGCGGTGCCTTGCCGCTGAACGTCGGCCTGCGCATCGCCAAGGAGATGTGCCACGGGCTCGAGGCGGCGCACGCCCAGGGCGTCGTGCACCGCGACATCAAGGCGCAGAACATGATGATCATCCCGGCCAGCGGCGCCCTCAAGATCATGGACTTCGGGATCGCGCGGCAGACGGACGTGAGCGCCGACGGCGAGCCGGGGCTGACGGTCGCGGGCATGGTGATGGGGACTCCCGACTACATGCCGCCCGAGCAGGCGCAGGGCCAGCCCGCCGACTTCCGCTCCGACATCTATTCGCTCGGCATCGTGCTGTTCGAGGCGTTCACCGGCAAGCTTCCGTTCCGCGGCGCGACCGTGCTGGGCACCCTGGCGAAGCAGGTGAACGAGGCCGCGCCCTCCCTGCGCAGCCTCAACCCGTCGATTCCCGCGAACCTCGAGGCAGCCGTGTTGCGCTGCCTCGCCAAGGATCCCGCGGCGCGTTACCAGTCGATCGCGGAGCTGCTGGCCGACCTCGACTCGGTTTCGGCCGGCACGGCGTAGAACACCGCCGCTTTGAAGAAGGACCCGAAGCGGATCGTGGTGCTGGGCCCAGAATCGACCGGCAAGACGACGCTCGCCGCCGAGCTCGCCGCGCACTACCGCACAACGGTTGCGCCGGAATACCTGCGCACGCTGGTCGCGACCCGGCTGCGCGACAGCGGGCGCATGCACGTCGGCATGCGCGACACGCGGGCCATCGTCCTCGGCCAGGTCGCGAACGAAGACGATGCCGTGCGACGCGCCGGCGAGGTGGTGATCTTCGACACCAACCCCCTGCAGTCGCTCGTTTACTACGAACACTACTTCGGCGCGCGCCGGCCGCTGTGGCTGGAGCGCATCCTGGCGCAGCGTCGCTACGACCTCTATCTATTGCTCGATGTGGATGTGCCATGGGTCGCCGACCCGCAGCGCGACCGGCCGCGCTTTCGCCGCGGCTTCTATCGCCTGTTTCACCAGGCGCTGCGCGCGCGGCAGCTGCCGTTCGTGCGCATCCACGGCACCTGGGACGAGCGCCGGCAGCGGGCGATCCGGGCGATCGATCGGCTAAGATCGGCGTCGGCGTGACATCCCTTTCCGTGCTCGTTCCCGTCTACAACGAGGAATTCCTGGTGGAGGCTTCGCTTGCGCGCCTCGAGGCGCTTGCGGCAAGCCCGCACCTCGAGCGCGTCCAGGTCGTGGTCGTCGACGACCGCTCCAGGGACGGCACCGGCGCCATCCTCGACCGGCTGCAGGCGGCGCGCGCCGCCGAGCCGCACGGCAAGATCGAGTGGTTGTTCCTGCGCCACGAGAAGAACCAGGGGAAGGGCGCCGCCATCCGCACGGCGCTGCAGCACGCCGATTGCGAGATCACCGTCATCCACGACGCCGACCTCGAGTATCACCCGCACGACCTGCTGCGCTTCATCGACTTGTTCGTCGACGAGGAGGCGGACGCCGTGTTCGGCTCGCGCTTCGCCGGCGGCGCCGCGCGCCGCGTGCTGCTCTTCCGCCATCAGCTCGGCAACAAGTTCCTGACGTTCCTCTGCAACATGGTCACGAACCTGAACCTCACCGACATGGAGACCTGCTACAAGGCGGTGCGCACCGACCTGCTGAAGTCGATCCCCATCGTCTCCAACGACTTCCGCCTCGAACCGGAGCTGACGATCAAGCTCGGCAAGCGCAAGGCGCGCATTTTCGAGATCCCCATCAGCTATTCGGGGCGCACCTACGAAGAAGGCAAGAAGATCAACTGGCGCGACGGCTTCGCGGCGCTGTGGGCGATCGTCCGCTTCGCGCTCTCCGACGAGATCTTCACCAAGGACGAGTACGGCAGCCAGATCCTCGCGCGCCTGTCGCGCGCGCCGCGCTTCAACGCCTGGATGGCCGACGTCATCCGGCCGTATTGCCGGCAGCGCGTCCTCGAGATCGGCAGCGGCGTCGGCAACCTGACGAAGAAGCTGATTCCGCGGCGGGCCTACGTCGCCTCCGACATCAACCCGCTCTACCTGCAGTCGCTCGCCGCCCTCACCAAGGAACGGCCCTACCTGTCGGTTTCCTATTGCGACGTCACCGACGCCGCCACTTTCAAGCGTCCACCGGAAGGCTTCGACACGGTCATCTGCCTCAACGTCATCGAACACGTGGGCGACGACCGCGCGGCGATGAGCAACATCCATTCGGTGCTGTCGCACGACGGCCGCGCCATCGTCCTGGTGCCGCAGGGTCCAGGCAACTTCGGCACCCTCGACGAAGTGCTCGGCCACCAGCGCCGCTACACCGTGGCGACTCTCACGGCTCTGGCGGAAGCGTCGGCGTTCAAGGTCGAGGAGATGATCCCCTTCAACCGCACCGGAACGTGGGCGTGGTACCTGAACGGCAAGCTGCTGCGCCGCCGCCATTTCGGGCTGCTGCAGATCAAGGCGCTCAACCTGCTGACGCCGCTGTTCCGCGCGATCGACCGCTTCTTCCCCGCGCCGCCGCTCAGCCTGATCGCGATCCTGCGCCCGACATAGTCGCCCCCTGTCAACGGGCGATCGTTGGCAACTTCATCCTGTTCAATATATGGACGAAGCGCGGGTCGCCGCGCAGCGCGTCCCACTTGGGGTCGACAGCGAGGAAGACCATGTGGACGTCCCGCTCCTGGCACGCTCTCTCCAGCCACTTCAGGGCTTCCCGCTCGTTGCCGAGCCCGTGATGGACGAGCGCCAGGTAATGCGGCGGAACATACTTTCGCCGCGAGATCTCCTGCAACTGCCGCAACGAGTCCTCGGCTTCGCGCCTCCGGCCGGACACGGCGTCCGTGTAGCCGCTCAATGAGATCGGCTCCGACATGCCGCCTGCAAACTCCCTGGCCTTCTGAAATGCCGCCAGGGCATCGGCGTGCCTGCCGGCGCCAGCGTAGATCTTGCCGAGAGTGATGAGCCCAACCCAGTAGTTTGGCTCCAGTTCCAGCGCGCCCCGTAAATTTTCGATCGCCTCAGGGTAGCGGCGCGCCTGGTAGAGGAAGTGCGCCTTCAGCGTGAGCGCGGGAACGGAAATCGGGTCCAGCATGAGGGCGCGTTCCGCTTGCTCCAGGGCATCTTCATTCCGGCCAAGATCGGAGAGCAGGTGACCGTAGCCAACGTGCGCGAAGAGCTGGTTTGGGCTGATCTCCAGCGCCTGCTTGAACTCCTTTTCTGCGCCCTGCCAGTCCCACTCGTACCAGAGCTTGATCCAGCCCAAAGCGGTGTGGGCTTCGGCAAGCTGCCCGTCGATCGCGAGCGCGCGCAGCGCCGCGCTCGTCGCCAGCGGAAAAGCCTCGGCAGACTGTATGTCGCTCGTGATGGGCAGGTTCCTGTAGCAATCGGAAAGCCCTGCAAGCGCGAGAGCGTAGTTCGGGTCCTGGCGAATGGCCTCCTCGAAAAATCCGATCGCCTTCCTTATCGATTCCAGCGTGGACTGATTCAGGAAAAAGCGGCCCTTGAGGTAGAGCTCGTACGCCTGCGCGTCGTTCGTGTGCCGCTTCGCCAGCAGTTCCCGCTCGCCGCCCGTCAGTTCCAGCGCCAACTCCGCCGTGACCTTCTCCGCGATCGAATCCTGGAGGGCGAAGATGTCCCTGGCATCCTCGTCGAACTCGCCCGCCCACATCTGCTTCCCGTCGCCGACGCTGACCAGCCGGGCGCTCACGCGGATCCGATCGCCCCAGGCCTGGATGTGTCCGTCGAGCACCGCCTGGACACCCAGCTCACGGCCGGCGGTGAAGGGGTCCTGCTCCGGGCCACCGTAGCGGCGCACTGCCGACAGGGGACGGACGGTCAACTGCTGGATGTTGCTGAGCCGCGTGATCAAAGTGTCCGAGATACCCATCTCGAGAGAGGCGTTCCCGGCCTGCACCACCAGCGGCTTGAACGGCAACACGGCGATTGTCCGTATCGGCGGCAACGCGAGGCCTGGCGTTTTCGTCCACCAGACAGCGACCGCAAGCGCGGCGCCAAGCAATAGCGCCATCGACACCACTATCCGTACCCGGTTCCGGCCTGGCGCGCCTGAATCCGGGGCGGCGACGTCGGGGGCGCCTGCACCGCTCACGCCGTCACGGACTACCTTGACCTCCGCGACGAAGCGGTAGCCGCTGCCCGGTACGGTCGCAATGTACCGGTTGTCGCCGCGGTTCTCACCGAGCACGCGGCGCAGTGTCGAGACATTCTGGTCCAGGTTGTTCTCTTCGACGAAGGCGTCCGGCCAGATGGCACGCATCAGCTCCTCGCGCGCGATCACCCTGCCCGGATTGCGCACCAGGTAGAGCAGGGTATCGAAGACCCGTGGCTTGAGGGCGACCGGATCCCCGTGTTGCAGCAGCAGGCGTCGCGCGCCGTCCACCCGGAAGTCGCCAAACTCGTGCGATTCCGGCCGCGGCTCCATGTTGGCGGCGGTGTCAGGAGTGTTCAGAAGGATTCAGCTCCCCGTTAAGGACCGGTGGCGCGTTTCGGAGCAGATTCGACGCACATGCCGGGGAGGCACTTTCCTTTTCGGCGAAAGGAGATCTGGAAATGACTTGGAAGATCCGAAGCGCAAGTAGGACGGTGGCTGTCTGGTCCGTGTTTGCCGTCGCGGCCGGAATGGCAACCGCCTTCGCACAAGACGTGGCGTCCGGCACGGGCGAAGGCCGCGAGCTGGCGCAGTCGCGGACCAGGAGGATCGAGGGAACGTGGTTGACGCAGGTCTCGATCCGCGACTGCCAGACCGGGGCTGAATTGAGGACCTTTCCGGCGCTCAACACGTTCGCGGAGGGCGGGTCGCTCAACGACACGACCACGGGCTTCGGCCAGGCGCAGCGCAGCCCCGGCCTTGGCTTCTGGGAAAGGACCGGCCGCGACTCTTTCCGGGCCGTGTCGGTCGCGTTCCTCTTCAACCCGGCAGGCGCCTGGACCGGGACCCAGCGCCTTACCCACACGCTCCGCATCGGGCCGAACGAGCTGACCTTCAACACTTCGAACAGGATCGTCGACCCCAACGGAGTTCCACTGGTCTCAGGCTGCGCCACCGCTGTTGGCCGTCGCCTGGAATGATGTGAAGCGGCGGCGCCTTTGCGGAGTCGCCGCCGCTTTCTCCAACACAAAGGCGAGTCGGAGTCTACCCTGCCGTGGCGGGCATTCAGCCCATGAAACCGAGATCGCGCGTCGCGTAGTTGCCGAGGTTCGGGAAGATGAGGCCCAGCTCGGAATCGCCCACGCCGAACCAGCGCGCCAGCGTCGCCGCGTACTGGTCGACGGAGGTTGTGGGAATGATCTGGCCCCAGCCGACGTCATCGGGGCCGTCGTTCTGCAGCACCGGCATGCGCCCGAAGAAGCGTCCGCCGCGCACGCCCCCGCCGACCACGAAGTGGTGGGCGCCCCAGCCGTGGTCGGAGCCGTCGCCGTTCGATGACAGCGTGCGGCCGAAGTCGGACGCGGTGAAGGCGGTGACGTCGCCCTCGACGCCCATTTCCGCGGTGGCGTCGTAGAACGCCGACAGCGATTGCGCCAGGTCGGCGAGCAGGTGCGGCTGGTCGGCCAGCAGGTAGTCGTGATGGTCGAAGCCACCGATCGAGACGAAGAAGATCTGCCGCTTGAGGTTGAGGGCGCCGCGCACGCCGATGAGCTGCGCGACCATCTTGAGCTGCGCGCCGAGCGAGCTGCCGGGAAACACGGTGGCAAGCGCGGGAGCGCCTTCGAGGGCGGCAGCAAGCGCGGCCGCGTTGTCGCGCGAGCGGTTGAAGCGCGCCGCGAACGTACGCTCCAGGACGTGCGCCTGCGCGCCCGGGGCCATCATCGCGAGGAAGGCGCGGCGCCGGTCTTCGTTCCACTCGATCGGACCGAAGGTGCGCGGCCCGTCGCTGCCCATGATGTACTGGCTGGTCTCGGCGGCGCGTTCGAGGACGCTTTCGGACCCTAGCGAGATGGTCATCGGTACCGTCGCACCGGGATTAGCGCCCTGCAGCAGGTCGGCGATGCGACCGCCCCAGCCGAGGTTGCGCGAATCGTCGGAGCGCGACACCTGCCAGTAACCCTGCTGGTCGTTGTGCGAGAAGAGCTGCGGCGGCACCACCGCGCGGCCGGCGCGATAATCCCCCTTCGTCACCGGCTGCACCAGCGTGCCGACATTGGCGAGCACCGCGGCCTTGCCGGTGTTGAACAGGTTCTGCAGGCCGCGCATGCCCACTGGATCGGCGCCTGTTATGGCTTGCTGCAGTCCGTAGCTCGCGCCGTCCGAAGCGCCGCCGCCGGCAACGGGCGCAAGGGGTAGCAAGCTGCCACGCGGGAGAGCCAGGGTGGCGCGCGCCGCGGCGTACTGGTTGTAGTGCGCGGTGTCGGTGGGCACCACCATATTGGCGGCGTCGTTGCCACCGAACAGGAACACGCACACCAGCGCCTTGTAGTCGTCGAAGGCATCGACGCCGTAGGTGCGGACAGCGGCCTCGACCAGCTTCAGGTTGCCAAGCGCCGTGAACGCGCTGACGCCGCTGAGGGCCGAACAGATCGTGCGGTTGATCATTTCGCGTCGGTTCATGTCGGCCTACCTCACTTCTGGACTGTGTATTCGGGCGAGTTGACGATCAGGTACAGCGCCTCCTGCACCCGGTCGCGGCCGGCACGCGCATTCGGCATGCCGTTCAGCCGGGTGAGCAGAGCTTGGCGCATCGTTGTCGACATCTGTCCGGACAAGAACAGCACGTTGTAGCGGTCGATGAGCGCTGTCGGCGTCGCCGCCAGGGGCATGTCGCGGTTGAGGTCGACGCTGATGCTGTCGGCGCTCGTCTGGGTGTTGCCCACGTAGTACCAGAACACCTGATCGCCCAGGGCGTTGTGGGTCGTCGGCAGCATGAAGTCGGTGGCGAGCTGCAGCTCCGGAGCCACGAGGCCCTGGTCGCTCGCCTCGCCGATCGGCTGGTAGGCGGGGCTGAAGAAGTTGAAAACTGACGGCGCGTGCAGCGCCGTCTGACCCAGGTAGTAGTCGGCGTACCACTCGGTCGTGCGCCCGGTGCGGCTGCGCGCGTTCGTCGCACGCCACAGGTGCGAGAGGCGCAGTAGCGGCTCGCGCACCTTGCCAAACCCAGCGGGCTGACGGCTCAGCTGGCGAGCTTCGGGATCGAGCAGGATCTGGCGCACCACCGCCTTCATGCCGCCGCGCATTCCCGAGCCGCTGTTGTTGAACTTGGCGGCCACCCGGCCCACGTAAGCGGGGCTCGGGTTGCTGGTGACGAGCCTCTGGATCAGCTGCCGTGCGATGAACGGGCCGACGTTTGGGTGGTTGAAGATGTTGTCGAGCGTGAGGTTCAGGTCGCGGCGCGGCGTCGAGCGGGTGCCGGCCGGCAGCACGCCGCCGGGCAGTGCGACGCCCGGATAGTTGAGCAGCTGCTTCGAGCCTTCCCACGAGTGGTAGTCGCGGTTCATCTCCATCTCTGCGCGCCACGCGGGGTGCGTGGGTTCCCACATGTAGCAGCCGGTGAAGTAGCCGAGCGCCTTGCAGCCTTCGAAGGTCCAGCCGGTGAAGACGTGCGCAAAGCCCTTCACCGTGTCCTGGGTGTAGGTCGGGATGGTCTTGCCCATGGCATCGCGCTTGGGCGTGCCGTCAGGGTTGAGCTGCACCAGCCCGATGGTGAAGAGCTGCAGCACCTCGCGCGCGAAGTTCTCGTCGGGACGGATGTTGCGCACTGCGTCCGGCTTCTGGTTGCCGAGCATCGAAAGGTACAGCCCCATCACCGGGTGCAGCGTCACGTCGGTCAGCAGGTTGCGGAAGTTGCCGAAGGCGGCGCGCACCAGCGCGTCGTAGTAGCTCGCGACGCCGTAGGGCGCCCCCGAGATGCGATCGGAGCGGTCGGAGACGACGAAGATCTCGCTGAGCGCGAACGCGACCCGCTGGCGCAACTGGTCCTTGTGAATCCGTGCGGCGTCGAAAGGATCGGGGCCGCCGAGCGCGTTCTGCCACCACGCCTCCTGGTGTACGGTCCAAGACCGGTTGCTGACGGTCGCCGGGCCGAGCGAATCGAGGTACTCGAGCTCGTACGACGGCGGCAGCGCGAACTGCTCGTTGATCCAGGCGGTGTAGCCGATCGCCTTGAGGTGCGCGATGTCCTCGAGCGTCGGGCCGAAGGTCGCTTGCGCCAGGAAGCGCGCGGCTTCGGCGTCGCTGATCGACTCCTGCGCCCATGCCGGAGTTGCGAACGTCACGAACATCGCCAACGCCGCTCCCGCCATTGCAATCCGGCCGGCCAGCAAACTCGATGTCGGGAGGGTCTTCATCTCTGGACCTCCTCGTCCTCTGATGTGATGAAGATGGTTTGGATTGGATACGGAATGGGAACCTACGCGCGCGGTTGCGCATAGGCAGGTGACCCGTCGCACATGGCGGAGAAAAAGCGGACGAGGCTCGCGCCCTGATTGTGGCGCGAGCGGGCCGCCAGGCGGCGGCGAAAGCTAGACGGCTACTTTGCTGACGCGGCCGGCGAGGGCTTCGAGTTCCTTCGTCAGCTGGCCCGGCAGTCGGCTGCCGAACTTCGCGAAGAACGCCTCGATCTCGGGGATCTCTCCTGCCCACTCGTCGCGATCGACGGCGAGCAGCTGGTCGAGTGCCGCGGAAGACAGGTCGAGGCCGTCGAGGTTCAGCGAGTCGCGGCGCGGGACGACGCCGATCGGCGTCTCGTCTCCCGTGCCGCTGCCCTTGATGCGGTCAACCATCCACAGCAGCACGCGCAGGTTCTGGCCGAAGCCGGGCCAGAGGAACTTGCCCGCGGCGTCCTGGCGGAACCAGTTCACGTGGAAGACCTTCGGCGGCTTGCTGACCGCCTTGCCCATCGCGAGCCAGTGGCCGAAGTAGTCGCCCATGTTGTAGCCGCAGAAAGGCAGCATCGCCATCGGATCGCGGCGCACGACACCCACCTGGCCGGTGGCGGCAGCGGTCGTCTCGGAGCCCATGGTGGCGCCCACGAACACGCCGTGGTTCCAGCTGCGGCTCTCGTAGACGAGCGGCGCGACGCGTGCGCGTCGGCCGCCGAAGATGATGGCGGAAAGCGGCACGCCCTGCGGGTCTTCCCAGCGCGGCGACATGCTCGGGCACTGCTTCGCCGCCACGGTAAAGCGCGCGTTCGGATGCGCGGCCTTCGACTTGCCGTCCCAGGTCTTGCCCTGCCAGTCGAGCAGGCCCGCCGGCGGGTTCTTGTCCTTGCCTTCCCACCACGGCACCCCGTCGGGCGTGACCGCGACGTTCGTGAAGATGGTGTCGTGGGTTATGGTCGCCATGGCGTTGGGGTTCGTGTCCATGCCGGTGCCCGGCACCACGCCGAAGAAGCCGGCCTCGGGATTGACGGCCCAGAGGCGGCCGTCGGGACCCGGCCGCAGCCAGGCGATGTCGTCGCCGACCGTGCGCACCTTGTAGCCGGCGTTCGCGAACGGCGAGACCAGCATCGCGAGGTTGGTCTTGCCGCACGCCGACGGGAAGGCGGCGCCGATGTAGTGGATCTCGCCCGAGGGCAGCTCGAGCTCGAGAATCAGCATGTGCTCGGCCATCCAGCCCTGCTTCCGCGCCATCGTGGATGCGATGCGCAGCGCGAAGCACTTCTTGCCGAGGAGCGCATTGCCGCCGTAGCCCGAGCCGACCGACCAGATGAGCCGCTCGTCGGGATAATGGACGATGAAGCGGCGGTCAGGTGAGAGGTCGCCGGTGGAGTGCAGCCCGGGAACGAATTCCTCGCTGCTGCCAAGCTGCTCCTTCGCCGCCTTGCCCATGCGGGTCATGATGCGCATGTTGGCGACGACGTAGGGGCTGTCGGTCACCTCGATGCCGACCTTGCTGAACGGCGAGCCCAGCGGCCCCATCACGTATGGGATCGCGTACATGGTGCGGCCCTTCATCACGCCCTCGAACAGCGGCCCGACCTTCGCGCGCGCGTCGGCCGGCGCCATCCAGTTGTTGGTCGGCCCCGCGTCTTCCTGCTTGCCGCTCGCGATGAACGTCAGGTGCTCGGTGCGCGCCACGTCGGAGGAGTGGCTGCGGTGCAGGGTCGATCCAGGTGCTTCCTTCTCGTTCAGGCGCTGCAGCGTCCCCGAGGCGAGCATTTCTCCGACCAGGCGGTCGTTCTCGGCCTGGGATCCGTCAACCCAAACGACCTTGTCGGGCTGCGTCGTCTTTTCGACTTCGTTGACCCAACGTTCGGCTGGCGTCATCAGGGACTCCTGTCAAAAGGCGGAACGACCTGAGGAAGGAAGATTCTAGGAGGGCGTAACGGCCCGGATCAACCTGTGAGCCGTATCCGCCACCCTGTCAATCACTTGCCGCTGGGTGACGCTCGGGTTACAGGCTCCGCGCAAAGGCACGCAGGCGCCGGTTGAACGAAGAGGCGTCGTCCCAGAATGGGCCGTGGCCCGCGTTCGCCACAATGTCAACCTGCGCGTGCGGCAGTCCCTTCTTGTGTTGGTCGACCGCGGCTCGCTTGACGACGGCGTCCGCAGCACCCTGCGTGATCAAGACCGGCTTGCGTATCCTCGGCAGCAGGTCGTCGTTGTCGAATGCGCGCGAGAAGAGGGCCTGGCGGACGTGCGGCGGGACGGATACGTTCCATCCGAGCATCATGTAGAGATCCGTGGGCGAAAGCTCCCTGAGGAAGCACCTGCGGACCAACGCTTCCAGGCTCGCTACGCTCTCCGCGGCCTCGGTTGCGAAGAAGCCAGGCACGAGCGCGAGAAACTCTGGGTCGAGAACGGCGGTCGCCTCCTCGCTGCCGAGTTTCGTGATCCCACCGACGAATTGCATGCCACCAATGTCGCTCTCGCCGTGATGCCGTATGTAATCGAGGATGACGAGCGGCCCATAGGACCAGCCACTGAGGATCGAGTGCTCGAGGCCGAGCGTGCGAATCGCGGCGTTGACGTCGTCGGCCCACATTTTCGAATCGCCATAGGCGTCGCGCGGCTTGTCCGAGAGGCCGTGGCCGCGCAGATCCATGGCGACCAGTCGATGGTCATCGGCCAGGTCGGATTGCAACTGTCGGCTCCAGGCGAGCCAACACTGCGAAAAGCCGTGGAGGAACAGGATGGGCCGGCCCGCAGCGTTCCCGGTTTCGACGACGTGGAGCTGTACGCCTCCACCGCCGGTGATCGTGTGGTGTTTCACGAGCTTTCCCGCACGCGGGTGTATAGTGCCGGCCCGCTCTGGAAGTCAAGAAAAAAACCAAAGGGAGTTCAAGTGAGAAAAATAACGATCTGCGTGATCGCCACGATGTTCGCCGCCGCTTCGCTGTGCCTCGCCGCCGAGGACGTGACCCTCGGCACCTGGAAAATGAACGAGGCCAAGTCGAAGATCGCGCCCGGAGCACCGAAGAACATCGACGTGGTGTACGCGGCGGCTGGCGACAGCGTGAAGATCACCGTCGACGGCCTGGACGGCGACGGCAAGCCGGCGCACAACGAGTGGACCGGCAAGTTCGACGGCAAGGACTATCCGTTGGTCGGTGATCCGGCAGCGGACACGCGGTCCTACAAGCGGATCGACTCGCACACGCTGGAGTTGAGCAACAAGCTCGGCGGCAAGGTCACGTTCACGGGCCGTGTCGTGGTCTCCGCAGATGGCAAAACCCGCACCGTCACCATCAGCGGCCTCGACGGCAAGGGCGTGAAGCAAACTTCGACCGCGGTCTACGACCGGCAGTAGCCGGCAAGAAGCAAGCCGTACGGGCGTTATAGCCCGGATAATCCGTCCGGGCTATCCGCCTGCTCATCAACCAGTTGCCGCTCCCAGCGCTAAGATCGTCCCGTGGACGATCTGCCCGGCGCCGACCTCGTGCGCACCGGCCTCGACGACCTGCGCGCCGGCCGCCGCACGGTGGAATCGCTGCTCGTCTCGATTGGCGCGCCGCGGCTGCGCAGCGAGGGGATCGACGTGCCGGAAGGCTTCCCCGAGCCGGAGCACGGCCTGTATCTGATGCTGTGCGAAACTCACGATGACGGCGCCCACTCGCAGTACAACGCTCTGATCCGCCGCCTGGTGAGCTTCGAGCGCGCACTGTCGTGCGCCCGCTAGCCGACGGTTCGCGGATTCGGGATTTGATGCGCGAGCTGGGCCGCGCCGCGCGCCACGAGGCTTCGATCTACTTCACCGGTGGCGCCACGGCGGTGCTCCTCGGCTGGCGCGCCACGACACTCGACGCCGACTTGCGCATCGTCCCCGACTCCGATCCGCTGCTTAGCGAGATTCCGCGCATCAAGGAGTCGCTGCGGCTGAGCATCGAACTCGCCGCGCCGAGCGACTTCATTCCGGAGTTGCCGGGCTGGCAGGAACGCAGCCTCTATATCGCCCGCGAGGGACGCGTGTCCTTCTATCACTACGACCTCTACTCGCAGGCGCTTGCGAAGATCGAACGCGGCCATGCCCAGGACCATACGGACGTCGGCGAGATGATGGCCCGCGGCCTCGTCGAGCCTGCGCGCCTGCTGACGTACTTCGAAGCCATCGAGCCCGTGCTTTATCGCTACCCCGCCGTCAGCCCGGAAAAGTTTCGCGCCGAGGTCCAGGCGGCGGTCAGGCGAGCGGCGGACCAGCTTTGAGGTAGCGGCCGGGGAGCGGGTGGTCGAGGAACACTCCGATGGCCCTGGCCGCGGCGGAAACGGCGGCGAGGTCGACGCCGGTTTCGATGCCCATGCCGTCGAGCATGTAGAGCAGGTCTTCGGTGGCGAGGTTGCCCGAGGCGCCGGGAGCGTACGGGCAGCCGCCGAGGCCGCCCGCCGAGGAGTCGACGATCGCGATGCCCGCTTCCATGGCGGCGAGGACGTTCGCGAGTGCCGTGCCGCGGGTGTCGTGGAAGTGCACCGCGAGCGCGCCGGCGGGCATCGAGTGCTGCAGCCGGCCCATGACGTCGGTCACCTGCGTCGGCACTGCGACGCCGATGGTGTCGCCGATCGAGATCTCGTGGCAGCCAAGCGCGTGCAGGCGACTCGCAACCTCCACCACTTTCGCGGGATCGACACGGCCCTCGTACGGGCAGCCGAAGCAAGTGGAGACGTAGCCGCGCACCCACATGCCGGCGGCGAGCGCTTCGGGCACGAACTCGGCGAAGCGCGCGAACGACTCGTCGATGCTGGCGTTGATGTTCTTGCGGTTGAAGGTTTCGCTGGCGGCCGTGAAGATCGCGATCGCGCGCACGCCGCTGCCTTGTGCCGCCTCGAATCCCTGGCGGTTCGGCACCAGGACCGGCAGGCGCACGCCGGGCGGCGCAACCACTCGCCTCGCGATTTCGTCCGAGCCCGCCATCTGCGGCACCCATTTCGGCGAGACGAAGGCGCCGGTCTCCACCACGCTCAGCCCCGCGGCGACGAGGGCTTCGCAAAAAGCGACCTTCGCCTCGAGCGGGATCGCGACCTTCTCGTTCTGCAGGCCGTCGCGCGGCCCGACCTCGACCACGGTCACGCGCTGCGGGTACGTGCTCATTCGAGTTCCGCCAGCGGCACCCCGGCGTCAGCCATCTCGCCAACCCGGACGCCGATGCTCTTGACGATACCGTCACGCGCCGCACGCACCGCGTTCTCCATCTTCATCGCCTCGATCACCAGGATCTCGTCGCCCTTGCGCACCGCCTGGCCGGGAACGACGCTGATCTTGATCACCTTGCCCGGCATCGGCGCCGCCAGCTCCGCGGCGCCGCCGCGCTCCCCCGCCTTGCGCTCGCCGGGGCGCGCCACCTCGAGAACGTAGGCAGCGCCGCGCCACCACAAGTGCAGCGTATCGCCGGTTCGGACGCAGTGGAACGTCTCGCTGCCGCTGCCGTTTTCGACTGCGAACGTGCCGTGGCCGAGCGACCGGACGCGCAGAGCGTCGTCGAGCGCGACGTCCCGCGTTTCTTCGCCAAGGCGCAGCAGCATGGCTACGGGCCCACCCGGAAGCCGTCCGGCTTCGACCATGGATCGGCAACGGGGGCTCGTCCACCCTGGCGCGGCGCCTCCGCTGCGACGGCCAGTGCCGCGACCACTGCCGCGAGCCCTTCGTCGGGCGGCCAGGCCGCAGCCGGCAGCGCGCCCAGGACCTCGTCGATGAAGCCGGTGTGGATGGCGCCGGCGCGAAATGCGTCGTTGGCGACGATCTGGCGCAGCCGCGCGATGTTGGTGGTGACGCCGAGGACCGCGGTGTCGCCAAGCGCCGCGCTCATCCGCTCGATCGACTCGTTGCGATCGGCGCCCCAGGTCACGATCTTCGCAAGCAGCGGATCGTAGTGGACGCTGACCGTTGCTCCGGTCTCGATTCCGGCATCGCAGCGGACACCGGGGCCTTGCGGAAAGGCCGCGAGCAACACGCTGCCGGGCGACGGCAGGTCGCCGCGCGCGGGATCTTCGGCGTAGAGACGGCACTCGAGCGCATGGCCGCGCGCCGAGATGTCCTGCTGCGCGAACGGCAGCGGCTTGCCCTCTGCGATCCCGATCTGCAGGCGCACCAGGTCAACGCCGGTGACCGCTTCGGTCACCGGGTGCTCCACCTGCAGCCGCGTGTTCATCTCGAGGAAATAGAACCTGCCGTCGGCGCCGAGCAGGAATTCGACGGTTCCGGCGTTCACGTACGACGCAGCCCGCGCCGCGGCGACTCCCGCCGCGCACAGCTCCGCGCGCAGAGTCTCGCTGAGCGCGGGGCTCGGCGTTTCCTCGACGATCTTCTGGTGGCGGCGCTGCAACGAGCATTCACGCTCGTGCAGGTGCACGATGTTCCCCTGGCTGTCGGCGAGCACCTGCACCTCGACGTGGCGCGGCTGCCGCACGAAGCGCTCGAGCACCATGGCGTCGCCGCCGAACGAGGACGCGCTCTCGCGGCGCGCCGATGCCAGCGCAGCCGCCAGCGCAGAGGCGCTTTCGACGACGCGCATGCCCTTGCCGCCGCCGCCGCGCGACGGCTTGATCATCACCGGGAAGCCGATGCGCTGCGCCTCCGCCAGCAACGTCGCATCCTGCTGGTCGTCGCCGTCATAACCGGGCACCACCGGCACGCCCGAGCGGCTCATCAGCCGCCGCGCCGCCTGCTTGTCGCCCATCAGCCGGTGCACGTCGCCGGGCGGTCCGATGAAGGCGAGCGATGCGGCGGCGCAGGCGTCGGCGAAGTCGCCGCGCTGGCTGAGGAAGCCGTAGCCCGGGTGCACCGCGTCGCAGCCGCTACGGACCGCGGTCGCGACCAGCTTCTCGATGTCGAGGTACGAGAGTGCGGCCTCGGCGGGGCCGATGAAATGCGCCTCGTCGCAGGCGCGGGTGTGCAGGGCGCCGCGGTCGGCCTCGGAAAAGACCGCGGCGGTGCCGATGCCCATGACCCGGCAGGTCCGCGCGATGCGCACCGCGATCTCGCCGCGGTTCGCGACCAGGACCTTGCGGATCGCCCGGTTCACACGATCCAGGTGGGCTTGCGCTTCTCGAGGAAAGCCCGCATCCCTTCCTGGCCCTCGTCGGAGACCCGGATGTCGGCGATGCGCTCGACGGTGGTGCGCTGCACGGCTTCGATCTGGTCGCGGGAGATGTCGCGGATCAGCTGCTTGGCCGCGGCCACCGCCGACGGCCCGGCCTTGGCGACCTCGGCGGCGCGCGCCGCCACCGCGGTATCGAGGTCGGCCTCGGCCACCACGTGATGCACCAGGCCGATTGCGTGGGCGCGTGCTGCGGCGAAGCGCTCGCCGGTGAGGAACAGCTCGCGGGCGGCACCGCTGCCGATCTTGGCCAGCACGTACGGCGAGATCACCGCCGGCAGCAGGCCGAGGCGCACTTCGGTGAAGCCGAACTGGCTGTCTGCGCTCGCCACCGCGATGTCGCACGCGGCCACCAGGCCGCAGCCACCGCCGAGCGCCGCGCCGTGGACGCGCGCGATCACCGGCTTCGGCGATTCGTAGACGGCCCAGAAGAGGTCGGCCATCGCCTGTGCTTCGCGCAGGTTCTCGTCGCGGCTGTAGCCGGCCATCGACTTCATCCACGACACGTCGGCGCCGGCGCAGAACGACGCGCCGCGGCCGGCGATGACGATGGCCCGCGCGCTCTCGAAGCCGCGCAGGTCGAGGAGCGTACGCCGCAGCTCTTCCACCATCACGCCGTCGAAGGCGTTGCGCACTTCGGGGCGGTTCAGCCAGATCCTTGCGACGGGGCCTTCGAAGCTCAGTTCAACGCTCTTGGTGGTGGTCATCGGTGCAGTCGATTCTAAGCGATGGTTTCGGCCGGAACGGCCCGCTTGAACAGGATGAGCGCCACTCCGGCGAGCAGCACCAGCGCACCGGCGAGAAACGGGGGCTTGAGCGGCACGCCCTCGATGAGCCAGGCCCAGAAGTTTGCGAACGGCGGGTTGAGGAAGACGAACGCTGCCACCTCCGCCGATGGCAGCTTCGTGAGCGCCCAGTTCCAGACCGCGTAGCCCGCGATCACGCAGACGAGGCTCAGGAAGAGGGCCGAATAGAGCGCCCGGTGATCGGTCAGGAGCAGCGACACGGTGCGGCGTGTGATCAGGAACAGCATCGGGAAGCTGCCAAGGAACAGGCTGACGAGGTTCTTGTCCCACGCTGAGATGCCCGGGTCGGTTATGCTGCGACCGATCGTCGTGTAGAACGCCCAGCTGAGTGGCGCCAGTGCGAGAAAGATCGCCCCGGACAGGTAAGGCCAGTCGACCGGCTTCGTCGTGCCGAAGCGGATGACGACGAAGAGCCCGGCCATGGCCAGGGCCATGCCGGCCATCTGCCGCAAGCCGAAGGCCTCGCCGAAAACGAGGCGTGCCAGGATTGCGATGAACACGGGGCTGAGCGCGATGACGAGCGATGCGGTTCCCGAAGGCACGCTGCGCAGGCCGAGGAAGAAGAAGAAGTTGTATCCGGGCACGCCGAACAAGCCCATCAGGGCGAGGCGGCCCCAGGCGCCGCGCGGGATGTGCGGCCGGCGGATGGCGAGCAACACGCCGGTGGCGAGAAACACCGGCGCGAAGCGCGCGGCCAGCGCTTCGCTCACCGACAGGTCGTGCTGTAGCCATTGCGCGGTGATGAAGGACAGCGACCACGCCGCGAACAGCAGCACCAGGGCGACATGCACGACCTTCACTTTCATTGCGGAGCCTGGTGGTTGCGCACGGTGCGCGTCGCGAACCCGACGACCGCAGCCACCAGAATGGTTGCCAAGCCGCCGCTCACCACCGACACCGTCACCCCGGTGACGATCGAGGCGAACAGCGAGGCGACGAGGCCGGCCTCGAGTTCGCCAAGCTGGGGGCCGCCGAGGAAAAACAGGCTGTTGACCGAGGTCATGCGCCCGCGCAGGCCGTCTGGAGTCAGCACCTGGCGCAGCGTCTGGCGGATAACCGTGGAGATGACGTCGGCCAGGCCCGTGAGCGCCAGCGCGAAGAGCGTCAGGGTGAAGGACCGCGACAGGCCGTAGACGATGGTGGCGACGCCGTAGCCCGCGACCGCCCACAACAGCACGCGGCCCTGACGCTGCGGCAGCGGGCGCACCGAGGTGTAGAGCGAGCCGATCAGCGCGCCGACGCCGGGTGCCGCCACCAGCCAGCCGTAGCCGCGCGGGCCGACGTGCAGCACCTGGTCGGCGAACACCGGCAGCAGCGACACCGCGCCCGCGAAGAAGGTGGCGAAGAAGTCGAGCGTCATGGTCCACACCATGATCGGTGTCGTGAAGACGAAGCGCAGCCCCTCGCGCATCGCGGCAATGGGGCTGCCCGCTTCGGCGGGGACGCCTGGCGCGGGAGCGCCAGAGGTGCGGATGCGCGCCAGCACCAGCAGCACGCCGAGGAAGGACAGCGCGTTGAGCGCGTAGATGAGCGCCGGGGCGCCGCGCGGGCCGAGCGGCAGCCACGACTCGGCGCTGGCAAGCACCACACCAGCAAGCGCGGGGCCGATGATGATGGCGCCCTGGAAGATGGTGAGGTTGAGGGTGATGGCGGCCGGCAGGTCGGCGGGCGGCACCAGCCGCGGTATGTACGCGGAGCGCGACGGGCCGTCGAAGGCGGAGGCCGCGGCCTGCAGGGCGTTCAGGGTGTAGATGAGCCAGAGGCGGTCGCGATCGAGGAACGTCGCGAGCGCGAGCGACGTGGCGACGATCGTCAGCGCCGTCTGCGTCAGCAACAGTACCTTGCGCCGGTCGCGGCGGTCGGCCTCGACCCCGCCCCATAGCGAGAACACGATGAGCGGCAGCACCCGCGTCAGGCCGACGAAGCCGAGCGCCAGAGGCGAACGGGTGAGCAGGTACACGTGCCAGTGCAGCGCCGCCGTCTGCATCTGCGAACCGATCCACGACACGAGATGGGCCATCCAGAGGTTGCGGAAGTCGGGATGACGAAGGACGAGGTAGGGCCGGCTCACATCCGGAAGACGCCGAACTTCGGCTCGCCGATCGGCGCGTTGAGGGCGGCCGAGATGCCGAGCGCCAGCACCTCCCGGGTCTGCCACGGCGCAATGATGCCGTCGTCCCAGAGCCGCGCGGTCGAATAGTAGGGGCTGCCCTCGGTCTCGTACTTGGCGAGGATCGGCGCGCGGATAGCCTGGCGTTCCGCGTCGCTGATCGTCTTGCCCGAGCGCAGCAGCTGCTCTTCCTTCACCTGCGCCAGCACCGACGCCGCCTGCTCGCCGCCCATCACGGAGATACGCGCGTTCGGCCACATCCACAGCTGCCGTGGCTGGTAGGCGCGGCCGCACATGCCGTAGTTGCCGGCGCCGAAGCTGCCGCCGATGACCACCGTGAACTTCGGCACCTGCGCGTTCGCGACCGCGTGCACCATCTTGGCGCCGTCCTTGGCGATGCCCTTGTTCTCGTATTCCTTGCCGACGATGAAGCCGGTGATGTTCTGCAGGAACACCAGCGGGATCTTGCGCAGCGCGCACATCTCGATGAAGTGCGTCGCCTTCAGGGCGCTCTCGGAGAACAGCACGCCGTTGTTGGCGAGGATTCCGACCGGGTAGCCGGCGATGCGCGCGAAGCCGGTGACGAGCGTCGCGCCGTAGCGCGCCTTGAACTCGGAGAAGCGGCTGCCGTCAACGATGCGCGCGATGACCTCATGGACGTCGTAGGCCTTGCGCGGATTCTTCGGCACGATGCCGCCGAGTTCTTTCGGGTCGAAGGCTGGCGGCTCCGGCTCGGCCACGTCCCACGGCAGTTCCTTGCGCGCGGTCAGACCCGCCACCACTTCGCGGCCCCAGGCGAGCGCGTGCTCCTCGTCCAGCGCGTAGTGGTCGGCGACGCCGCTGATGCGCGTGTGTACGTCGGCGCCGCCCAGCTCTTCGGCGCTCACTTCTTCGCCGGTCGCCGCCTTCACGAGCGGCGGCCCGCCGAGGAAGATGGTGCCGCGGTCCTTCACGATGATGGTCTCGTCGCTCATCGCGGGCACGTAGGCGCCGCCCGCGGTGCACGAACCGAGGACGATGCTGATCTGGGCGATGCCCGCGGCGCTCATCCGCGCCTCGTTGTAGAAGATGCGGCCGAAGTGATCGCGGTCGGGAAAGACCTCGGCCTGCAGCGGCAGGAAGGCGCCGCCCGAATCGACGAGATAGACGCACGGCAACCGGTTCTCGGCGGCGATCTCCTGCGCGCGCAGGTGCTTCTTCACGGTGAGCGGAAAGTAGGTGCCGCCCTTCACCGTCGGGTCGTTGGCGACGATCATCACCTCGCGGCCGCTGACGCGCCCGATGCCGGTGACGAGCCCCGCGGCGGGCGCGGCACCCTCGTAGAGCCCGTGGGCCGCGAGCGCGCCGATCTCGAGGAACGGCGATCCGGGATCGAGCAGCGCGTCGATGCGCTCGCGCGGCAGCAGCTTGTCCTGCTCCTTATGGCGCTTCAGCGCCTCGTCGCCGCCGCCCTTGCGCGCGCCTTGCAGGTGCGAGCGCAGCTCGCCCTCGAGGCCGTCCATGTGGGCCTTGTTTTCCTGGAACTCGGCGGCCGCGGTATCGATTTGCGTCTCGAGGAGCACCACGGCGGGGATTCTACTAGGCACCCTGAAATCACCGCTGGTTGCTAGGATTCGGCCTCATGTGGAGTTCGACAGCCTGTCCGCGCTGCGGCGGGACCCAGGCACGCCGCGAAGCCAAGGGCTTCGCCTGCGCCTTCTGCGGCAGCGCGCTGCGTCCGCGCCTCGCGGCCGGCGACCGCTGCGCCGACGCCAAGGAGCGCGGCCTGTGCGCGGCCGCCGCCGTCAGCCTGTGCCGCAGTTGCGCCGCGCCGCTCTGCCGTCGTCACGGCACCAGGCGTCCGGTGTATTGGGGAGCACCCCTCGACGCCGCGCGTCTCTTCCCTGCCTGGAACGCCCGTGACCTCGCCGACTGGACTGCGCTCTGCGAACCGATGCAGGCGTTCCCTATCCCGGATCTCGTGCCGTTCGAGTGGGTGGACCATCTTGGCCGGGCGAACTACGCGATCGGCCGCGACGAAGACGAGGTGCGCGAGGCGCTGCGCGTCACGGCCGCGCCCTACGATGCGGAGGTGGTGGACGAAGCCGTGTGGATCGAGAGCGTCTGCCGCGGCTGCGAGAGCACGCTGGCGCGCGACGTAGACCGCGAAGTCACCACCGCCGCCCATCGCCACGCGCGGATCGCATTCATAGAGCGGGTCGCCGCAATCCGCGCCGACCTCGAACAGACGGTCCACTACGCGGAAGCGGTCCTCGGCCGCCCGCTCTCGCCGCGCAAGGTTGCGGGCGGATTCACGGGTGTCGGCCCGAAGTCGCCGCGCAGCGAATGGGACGCGTGCGGCCAGGACGCGCGGGCGCGCATCGCAAGCGCCGACCGGCTGCGCCGGCTGATGCGATGAACCTGACGAAGGCGCCGTTGCGTACCTTGTTCCTGGACGCCGGCGGCGTCCTCGTGAACCCGAACTGGGATCGCGTGGCCGACGCGATGAACCGCCACGGCGTCCCCATCACCGGCGACGCGCTGCGTGCCGCCGAACCCCACGCCAAGAAGGAAATGGACGTGCCCTCCCCCATCCCCGTGAGCGACCAGAAGCGCGGCTGGGTGTATTTCAACCTGGTACTGGGCCAGGCTGGCGTGCAGCCGGCCGACGGCGTCTACAAAGCGCTCGAGGAGCTGCGCACCTATCACCGCACCGAGAACCTGTGGGAGTCGTCCCCCGCCGACGCCAAGGAAAGCCTGCAGCGCCTGCGCGGCTCGGGGCTGAAGCTGGTGGTCGTCTCCAACGCGAACGGCACCGTCAAGCACCTCTTCAACCGCCTCGGCCTCGCCCCGTACTTCGACCTCATCCTCGACTCACAGGAAGAGGGCATCGAAAAGCCCGATCCACGCTTCTTCCGCATCGCCATGGACAAGTCCGGCGCCGACCCCGACTCGACACTGCACGTCGGCGACCTGTACCACGTGGATGTCGTCGGCGCACGCAACGCGTCGCTCCCCGCCATTCTGTTCGATGTCGCGGGTCTGTATCCCGACGCCGATTGCCCACGCGTAGCTTCGCTGACCAACCTCGCCGATCTGTTGCTGTAACTGGCCTACAATTTCACACCGCTCAGGCCGACTCGAACCAAGGACACCGCAGGAGGACCAGTGAGCTTGACGAGCTTTGCCGGACTACTCGCCGCCTTTACAGCGTCGCTCACTGCCGCCTGCTCTCCGCCAAAGCCGAAGGTGCAACCCGCGGATGTCGTCATCGTCAGCGGCAAGGTGTGGACCGCCAATGGCACGACGAGTGAAGCCATCGCGATTCGTGGCGAGGACATCGCGTACGTCGGGAACACCGCCGGAGCGACGGCTTACGTCGGGCCGAACACGCAGCGCTTCGACGGCACCACGCGCCTGGTCGTGCCTGGGTTCAACGACGCGCACATCCATCTGCTGAGCGGCGCAGAGGCATTGACGCGCATCGACTTGCTGGAGGTCGCGCCCGACCTCGCTTCGGTGCAGAAGGCGATCGGCGAATTCGCGAAGCAGAATGCCGGTGCCGAGTGGGTGCTGGGGCGCGGCTGGCTGTACGGCACTTTCCCCGGCGGGCTGCCGACGAAGGACCAGCTCGATGCGTCGGTCGGCGATCGTCCCGCGTACATGGAGTGCTACGACGGCCACTCCGGCTGGGCAAACAGCAAGGCGCTGGCGCTCGCGGGCATCACCAAAAACACCAAGGACCCGGTGAACGGCGCCATCGTGCGCGACCCGAAGACCGGCGAGCCAACCGGCGCCCTCAAGGAGGCGGCCACTTCCCTCGTGGAGAAGGCGATCCCGCGGCCCACGGTCGAGGAGCGCTACGCGCTGCTGCTGCGGGCGTTCGAGAAGCTCAGCTCGCAGGGCATCACCTCGGCGCAGGACATGGGCTACGGGGCCAAGTCGATCGCCGACGCGATGGCGCTCGTCGATCGCGCCAGCCGCGAGGGCAAGCAGAGCGTGCGGCTGCAGATGGGCGTCGTCATGAGCGAGGACGACTACGCGGAGGCGATCGCCGCCGCCAAACAACAGGCGGCTCGCCCGCAGACGCCGCGGCTGCGCACCAACGCCATGAAGGGCTTCGTGGACGGCGTCATCGAGGCGCACACCGGCGCGATGCTGGCGCCCTACGCCAACGACAAGACGAGCGGCGTGCCGAACTGGAAGCCGGCGAACCTCGACACGGCCGTGACCGCGGCCGACAAGGAAGGCATCCAGGTGCACCTGCACGCGATCGGCGACCGCGGCGTGCGCATGGCGCTCGACGCGTTCCAAGCGGCCGAGCAGGCAAACGGACCCCGCGACCGCCGCGACCGCATCGAGCACATCGAGACGATCGATGCCGCCGATTACCCGCGCTTCAAGGCGCTCGGCGTGATCGCCTCGATGCAGCCACTGCACGCCGATCCCAACGGCAACCTGCTCGACGTCTGGGCGGTGAACGCCGGCCCCGAGCGGGCGGCGCGCGGCTTCAGCTGGCAGAACCTGCAGAAGGCCGGTGCGATGCTGAACTTCGGCAGCGACTGGCCGGTGGTGACCGCCGACGTCTTCCGCGGCCTGCATGCCGCTGTCACCCGCACCACGCGCGAAGGCACGCCCGCCGGCGGCTGGCACAAGGAGCAAGCCGTCAGCATCGAGGACGCGCTGCGCCACTACACCATCGACGCCGCCTACGGCGAGTTCGCCGACAAGGACAAGGGCTCGCTCGAAGTGGGCAAGAAGGGCGACCTCGTGGTGCTTTCAGACGACCTCCTCGCCTCCGGCCCGGAGCAGATCCTGAAGACGAAGGTCCTGCTTACGGTCATGAACGGGAAGGTCGTCTACCGCGATCCGGCGTTCGGCCCGACCCGCTAGCCGCGCCGCTTCGCTCGCACCCGCAGCAGCCGCCTCATCGACGGACCGAAGTACGACTGTCAGCAACGCCAGGGTGCCGGACAGCGCTGCGTCGACGGCGTCTACTGCTTCTCGTAGAACGACATGCTGTCGACGGGCTCACCCTTGGCGTTCTTGCCCTTCGTGGTGGTCGTGCGCGTCTTGCCGTCAGCGGATACGGCGATGGTCTGGGTGACTGTCACCTTGCCTCCATGCTTGGTGGTGATCGTCGTGGTCCTGTCGTCGACACGCGTGAGAGCCACGACGTCGCCGTACGGACTATCGCCCATGACGGGATTGTCCTTGCCGTCATAGTTCGCGCTGAACGTCCAATGATGCGCCGTGCCGTCGGGGCCCACCAGGTCAACGGTGAACCTGACACCGTTGTCGCCCGCCGCCTCGACCCTGGTGCTGCCGCTCTTGGCCGGCGCGCCCGTCGATTTCGCCACATTCAGTTGCCAGTCGCCAACCAGCGGATTGGTCGACTGCGCGAGAACGATGCCGCTCGACAAGCCGACGAGGACTACTGCCGTGAACAGACGCTTTGTGCTCACTTTTTTCCGCCTTTCCAATGTCACAGAGGTACCGAGTCCTTGTGAACGGCGCAGTCTGCCTCTTCGCAACGCCGGAAGCAACGTGCATTGGCAGGACCAGCGGAGATAATGTAAGTGTCCGTTGTCCTGGAGGCCGAATGCAGATGATCGAGCTGTTCACCGCGCAGTTGGAGCGCGAATCCGGACCAACGCGGCGAGTGGTGGAGCGCGTTCCCGAACGCCATGACGATTGGAAGCCGCACGTCAAGTCGATGCCCCTCGGCTATCTCGCCTCACTCGTCGCGACTATGCCCGGCTGGGTGGCGATGGCCATCGAGCAGGACGAGCTCGACCTGAAACCGGCATCGGGAGCGGCGCCGACACCGAAGCCGAAGAACACGACCGCCGAGCTGCTGAAGGCTTGCGACGACTCTGTCGTGAAGTCGCGCGCTGCGCTCGCGAAGACCACGGAAGCCCACCTGTTGACGCCGTGGAAGCTTCTGGTGGGCGGCCAGGTGGTGATGGAACAGCCGCGCCACGTCGTGATTGCCGACGCCTTCACACATCTTGCGCACCACCGTGGCCAGCTCACCGTGTACCTGCGGCTCCATGACGTGCCTGTGCCGTCGGTTTACGGACCCTCCGCCGACGACCAGCGCTTCTAGGACAGCTCGCCTCCTCGGCGCGTCTGGGCCAGCCGGCCTACCTAGATCGCCTCATCGATGGCGTCGGCGGCGCCTCTGATGAAGGCGTCGTCGCGCATACCGAGATAGTGCGAGCGGATGTTGGTGTCGAACATGCTCGCGATCTTTGCGGTTTGCGGGCCGGGCGATCCCAATGGGACGGCAACGGTCGTGAGGTCGGCGACGAATGGGCGGAAGAGTGCTGTGAACAGCCCGCGGTGGCTGCCGTCGGGTTCGATGAGCAGGACCTTGCCGTCGTAGGGCTGCAGCTCGTAACGGTGTTGGGCGCGGGTCTGCAGGTAGTACTGAACCACCATGTTGGTGAGCGTGTCGGCGTCGATCTCGGGTGAGACGCTCTTGACCTTGTCGAGCAGCAAGCCCAGATAGTTCTCGGGCGCAGCAGCGTCCATTTGCTCCTTCGTCAGCGAAGTGGGCAGACCGGTGTTGAGTTCCATCAGCCCTGAAAAGCCGTAGATGTGATAGCGGCTTCTCTTCGCGCGCGCCGCCAGCTTCTCGAATTCGGCCTGCGAAAGCGCATCGTCCCTCTCTGCGCCGGTGTGGGCGCGGCCGCGCAGGCGGCTGGCGAGCAGGACGAACGGCTTGAGGAACGGGCGGCTGACGCGCGCCTCGAAAGCCCAATGGCCGAAGCGGCGGTTCGAGGCGCGGTCGGTTGCGAGCGGATCGATGAGGATGAGCGCCGCGACTTCCTGCCCGGCGCGCCTCAGGCTGCGTGCTGCCTCGTAGCCGAAGACTGCCGCCGAGGAGTATGCGCAGATGAAGTACGGCCCGTGCGGCTGGCGCGCGCGCATGGCATCGACGTAGAGGCCGGCCCAGCGCGCGAAGCCCAGGGTCGGGTCGCGCTGGCCCCAGAGGAACGGATCGCGCAGGCCGACGAGCTCGCGTGTCGTCTCCAGCTCCTTGACGAGTTTCTGGTAGGGGCCCAGCGTGCCGCCCGCCGGTGCCACCAGGAACAGCGGTTCGCGGTCGGGCGCGCCGCGCCGCAGCCGCACCGCCACCGGGTTCTCGGCGGCCGGCGGCGGTGCGAGCGTGCCGCTCTTGATGCCGTCAATGCGCGCGGCCAGGCCCTCGACCGAAGGGAACTGGTAGACGACCTGGTCGCCAAGGACGCTGCGGTCGAGGTCGAATGCTTCGCGGATGCGGTGCAACGCGGCGAACACCGACAACGACGTGCCGCCGACCTCGAAGATGCTGCTGTCGTAGCGTACGTCGGGGTTGTCGAGCACCATGCGCCAGATCTCGCTGATGCGTGCTTCGGTCGGCGTCGGCTCGCGGCCCGTGCGTGTGTTGCCCGCCTGCGGGCTCGCGGCACGCTCGAGAAGCGCCTGGCGGTCCACCTTGCCGTTCGAGAGGAGCGGCAGGCGCTCGAGGCCGATTAGGAGGCTCGGCACCATGTACGCCGGCAGCCGTCGCCGCAGGTCGTCGAACACGTCCGCCTGCGGCACCGCGGCCGGGGCGAAGAAAGCGGCGAGCGTTGCGGTGCCTTCGCCACCGGGGCGCGCCACCACCGCCGCCTGCTCGATCCCGTCGTGCCGCAGCAGCGCCTGCTCGACCTCCTGCAGGTCCACGCGAAAGCCACGCACTTTCACCGTGTCGTCGACGCGCCCGATGAAACTCAACTCTCCGGATGGCAGCAGCCGCACCTGGTCGCGGGTGTCGTAGGCGCTGCCGCCAGCGGCCACGACGTCATGCAGCACGCTGGCGGTCAGCTCGTCGTCCTTGTAATAGCCGCTGAAGACCGGGCTGCCCGCGATCCACAGGACGCCGGTCTCGCCGGCATGCACGGGCGTCCGCTGCGCGTCGAGGACGAAGGCGCGCACGTCGTCGCCGATCGGCGTGCCGAGCGGCAGTTCCTCGCCCGGGTGCAGCGCCGCCTGGCGCAGGTCGCAGGCGAGCGTCGAGCTGGCTTCGGTGCTGCCGTAGATCGACCAGAGCGCGGGCGTGTCGGGGAACGCCGCCAGCACCTTCGCGGCGAGCCGCGGATGGACGTACTCGCCCATCAGCACCAGCACCCGCAGCGGCGGCGCCGCGAACTCCGGCAACTCGAGCGACACCTGCAGCAGCGACGGCACGATCAGGAGCCGCGTCACGGCGCGTTCACGCAGCGTCTGCCAGAAGCCCGCGAGGTCGCGCAGCTCCTGGTCGGCGACGATCACCACGGGGACGCCGCGCAACAGCGGCTCGAACAGCTCGTAGACGGCGTGAGTGGTGGTCAGGTACGACTTCTGGCAGCACACCTCCCCTTCTTCATAAGGATGCGTGTTCCAGGTCCACTGCAGCCGGTGGAAGAACGAGCGGTGGCTGCGGACGATCAGCTTCGGCCGTCCGGTCGATCCCGAAGAGGTGAGGATGAACGCCGGCTGGTCGGCTTCCCCGCTGTCCTGCACCGTGCCAGCGCCGGGGCTCGCATCGAGCACCGACAGCTCCGCGAGGTGCAGTACCGGCGCCGTGATGTTGGCCGGAAGCGGGTCGCGCTCGCGGTCGACGACGGCCGCGAGCTCCGCGAAGGCGAGGATATCGCGCAGCCGGGTCTCGGGATAGGAGGGCGGCAGCGGCACGACGGCGGCGTCTGCCATGAGGATGCCGAGCGTTGCGGCAACCGAGTCGATCGAGCGCTCCATGTGCAGCCCGACCGCGGCGCCCGCGCCGATGCCGCGCCGGCGCAGCCCTTCCGCGATACCGGTGGCGGCGGTCAGCAGGCCCGCGTACGTGATCTCGTTGCCGGCTTCCCGCAGCGCGACGCGCTCGGGGGTTCGCTGCGCCTGCGCGCGGAACTGCGCGTGCAGCAGGTGCTTCACGTCAGGCAATCAGGACACCTTCATCACTTCCGCGACCGCGCGGTTGGCGGAGTCGATGGCGGCGTCGGTGTACGAGTATGCGGCGCTGTCCGCGTTGGCGATGGCGATGCGGCCGAAAGGTTTGCGGGCGCGCTCGCACGGAGTTTCCTCGCCGCGCAGCCAGAACTCGTCGAACAGCGAGTTGTACTGGTACGCGTAGCCGTGCGCCCAACGGTTGACAGTAATCGCCTTGATGTCGCTGTCCGGGTCGAATCCCGTTGGCCCGAGGATGCGGCCCAACTGGTCGCGAATCGAGTGCTCGAACTTCTCCCAGGGCGTCGCCAGCAACTCGGTGCGGCCGGCGCGGTGCTGGTCGCGGCCGATGAGCCCGGGGCTGCAGGGCGTGCGCACCATGTGGATGACGATCGGCTCTTCCGGATCGCGGCTGCACTGGTAGCCGCCGATGCTCACGGGCAGGTCGAGGTTGGCCGACGACCAGTAGGCGCCCGGACAGTGCACGCCGCTGACGCCGGCCTTCACGAACGAGCGCCAGTTGGAGATCAGGACGTTGGTGTAGATGATCGGCACCTTCACGGCGAACGCCAGGTCTTCCTTCTGCCGCGCCGGCAGCGTGTCGCAGATGTACGGAATCATGGTGCTCCAGCACGCGAGCACCACGCGCTTCGCGCGTACCGTCTCGAGCTTGCCGTCGCGGCCATAGGTGACTGCGACGTCGGCGGCGGTCGCGGGGTCGCCCGAGTGCACCACACGCACCGCGGTGCTGTTCAGGCGGATGCGGGCGGCCGAGGACGGCTCGTCGAGGCGCGCATAGTCGCAGCGGGCCGTGACGATGTCGTCGGCAGTCTTGCCTGGAATCGCCGCCGGGATCAGGCCGCGCACCAGCAGCCGCGCGATCGACGCGTTGCCGTCCGGGAAGTGGAAGAAGTAGGCGCGGCCGCCGTCGTCGTACTGCTTGGCGTCGTGGTTCATTCCCGGGCCGTACGACGCGTCGAGCCCCATTCCTGCGAAGCCGGGGAACCCGAGGCCCCACGCATCCTGCGCCGAGACGCCGTCGATGCCGAAGCCGTAAAGGCTGTGGGGACGCTGCTGGAAGAACTTCACGACGTCGCCGTGCGCCTTCGTCGTCTCGGTGAGGTACTTCGCGTAGCTGACGCGCGCGAGCTTTGCCTTCTTCTCGGCCGAGGACAGGCCCGGCAGGTAGTCGACGCGCTCGGTGTAGAGGCGCTGCAGGTCGCGGCGCGCCTGCTCGGCCATCGGCGCCTCGGCCATGAACTGCGCCCAGCTGGCGGCAGCGGCCTCGCGCTGCGCGGTGGTCTCGCCTTCGCCCACCATTGCCCGGCTGGAAAACGCGAGCAGCTTGTCGGCGCCGAAGGTTTCCTTGTCGAAGAAGACACCCTGCTTCAGGCCGCGGCCCGAGTAGATGCTCTCGTCCACCACCTTCTGCCAACGCGAGACGTCGATGCCGAGGTCGTTGACGAGGCCCTTGGCAACCGCGCTGTAGGGCGCCGGGCTGTCGATAGAGAAGGTGCCGCCGTAGCCGAGGATCGTCCGATCCCCCACCTTGTACTCATTGCGCTTGGCGTGGCCGCCGAAGTCGTCGTGGTTGTCGAGCACCAGGATCTTCGCCGCGGGACCGGCGGCGCGCCGGAAGTAGTGCGCGGCGGACAGGCCGCTGATGCCGCCGCCCACCACCACGAGGTCGTAGGTCTCGCCGGTGTCGCGCGGCGCGGGCGCGCTCTTCCAGTAGCCGGGTTCGCGCAGGGCGTGGCCGAACGCGTAGGCGGCGTCGTAGCTGCCGCGCAGTCCGGTGAGCGCGGGCGGGTAGTAAGGCGCGTCGGCGGCAGCCGCCGCGGCGTGCGCGGCGCGCGGCAGCAGCGAGGCGCCGATGGTGAGTGCCACACCGTTCAGGAAGTCGCGGCGATCGATCTCATTCGGCACGGTGGCACTCTCCCATCAGCGAACGAATACTTCTGCAACAAGGATCCCTCGCTGGGCTGCCAACGGCATGCCCAGCTCGGGACACGCGCGCGTCAAGCCATCTCGCGCGCTATTTCGTCGAAGACGCGGAGCATGGTGTCGACATCGTCCTGGGTGTGCAGGGCCGACACCGTCCACTGCTCGTCCCAGCTCTGCGCCTGCGGGATCACGCCGCGGTTGAGGTTCATGTGCCAGTAGCGCCAGAACGACTTCACGTCCTGGTCGTGCCACTCGCGGTAGTTGCGGGCCGGCTTCTTGCGCCAGTAGACGCAGCCGTTGGTTCCCAGGTTGACGGCCACCCACGGCTTGCGGTGCCGCTTGATGATCTTGTTGTGGCCCTCGGCGAGCGCGTTGCCGAGCGCCGTCGCCTTCACGTACACGTCCTTGGTGAGGATCTGTTCCAGCGCCACGATGCAGGCGGTGGTGGCGAGCGGATTGCTCGCGTAGGTCCCGGCGTGGAACGAGCGGTGCTGCGCGATCTCGTCCATGATCTTGCGGCTGGCGCCGAAGGCGCCGAGCGGCAGGCCGCCGCCGATCGCCTTGGCGAGGCACACCATGTCGGCCTTGACGCCGTAGTACTCCTGCGCGCCGCCCCAGGCGAGCTTGGCGCCGGTCTTCACCTCGTCGAAGATCAGGAGCGCGCCGTGTTCGGTGGCGAGCTCGCGCAGCTGCTGCAGGAAGCCGTCCGCCGGCGGGATCACGCCGACGTTCATCATCACCGGCTCGAGGATGATCGCCGCCACCTGCTTGTCGTTCTTCTGCAGCACCTTGCGGACGCTGTCGATGTCGTTGAACTGCGCCACCACGGTGTTCTTGACTGTGCCGCCGGGAATGCCGTGGCCGACGGGCAGCGCCTTGGGCCGCTTCTTGCTGCCGGCGAGCTCGAGCGACGGCTTCACCGAGACGAGCGCCGTGTCGTGGCCGCCGTGGTAGGCGCCTTCGAACTTCAGCACCTTGTCGCGCTTCGTGTAGGTACGTGCCAGGCGTAGCGCGTGCATCGTCGACTCGGAACCGGAGTTCGTGAAGCGCACCTGCTCCAGCTGGAAGCGCTCGCCGATGAGCTGCGCCGCGCGCAGTTCGCGGTCGTGCGGCATGCCGTAGAGCGTGCCCTCGGACGCGGCGGCGGCCAGCGCCTTGACCATCACCGGGTTCGAATGGCCCACCATCAGCGCGCCGAAGCACATCGAGTAGTCGGTGTACTCGCGCCCGTCCACGTCCCACATCTTCGAGCCCTCGGCCCGCTGGATGTAGATGGGATACGGCTCGTAGGTGCGGAAATTGCTCGACACGCCGAGGGGCAGGATCTTCTCCGCCTCCTGATACATCGCGCGGCTCTTCGGCGTCTGGGCCTTGTAGCGGTCCAGTTCCTGCTCGTGGGTCGTCATGTGCGCCTCCTCAAGTACGACAACGACGTCAACCTTGTGCCTGCCAAAACGTCCGGCCGGGCGGCCCTTTGAGCGAACTAGTGGCGTTCGTTCGTGTCGTCGCGGGGAGACGGACGGTAGGGGTGGTGCTCGAGCAGGTTGACCATGAGGTTCGCCGGTAATCCGGAGGTTACGCCCGTTTGCGGCGCATGAAAAGGAGCACCGGCAGGCCGAGGAAGATGGCGCAGCCCGCGAGCATCTTCGCCTCGAACGCGAACACCGACTCGATCTGGCGCGAGGGTACGAAGGCGACGATCATGCCGAGGGCGGTGGTGAGGAGCCCGCTGCAGCCGGCGGCGGTGAGCTTCGCCTTCGAGTAGCGCAGCGGCTCGGGCGCGCCGGGGCGCCCCATGCCGATGAGCATGGCGTAGACGTAAAGGAACGGCACCAGTTGCAACACCACGGCGAGATCGAGGAGCGTGACGAAGGCCTCGTGCACGCCGGCGCCCGCGAAGGCCATGGCGATGATGACGGCGGAGCAAAGCGCGTGCGCTAGCAGCGCCATGTACGGCGTGCCGAAGCGCGGGTGGAGCCGGCCGAGCGCGGGCGGCAGGTAGCTGTCGAGGCCGGCGACGAACGGAATGCGCGCCGAGCCCGCGTACCAGGCCGAGGCGATGCCGGCGATCGACACCGCGAGCACCAGAGCCAGCGGGCCGAGGATCCACGGCACGCCCGCATCGGCCGACATGCGCTCGACCGCCTGCATGACGCCCTGCACCACGCCGATGTCGTCGCGCTTCACCGCCAGCAGCACCGAGAGCGTCGCGCCCACGTAGAGGGCGCCCGAGATGACACCGCCCCAGGCGACCGCGCCCGGCAGGATCTTCTTCGGCTCCTCGATCTCGTCGCCCATCACCGAGGCGAGCTCGAGGCCGACGAGCGCGAAGCAGATGACGCCAAACGACGAAATCATCGGCCAGTCGATGCCCGAAACCGCGAGGTCGTGCAGCGGGATGGTGGCGCCGCGCACCAGCCAGGCGTGCAGGCCAAGGCCGATGAGCACCGAACAGGCGACGGCGGTGCCGATGCCGCCGAGGTTGTTGACCCACTTGCCGACGCCGAGGCCGCGCGTGTTGAGGGCGAAGAGGAGAGCCAGGAACACGAGCGAAGCGACCAGCGTGAACACCGTGTTGTCGG
Source organism: uncultured Acidobacteriota bacterium (assembly GCA_963720545.1). GTDB lineage: Bacteria > Acidobacteriota > Vicinamibacteria > Fen-336 > Fen-336 > MFD01916-c6. Next base: position 1,602,659 of record OY970399.1, read on the forward strand.
CGAGGGCGCGGGTGCGCGCGCCGCCGATGAAGGTGGTGACGCCCACCAGGTAGAAGAGCACCGTGGGGACGTAGAAGACGTTGTTGGTCCAGTAGCACCAGCCGGCCATGAAGCCGTGGAAGTCGCCGAACCCCTTCTTGGCCCAGAGGTACACGCCGCCCTCGCCCGGGTAGCGCGCCGACAGCTCGATGACGGCGACGCCCTGCGGGAGGAAGAAGAGCGCGAGTGCCGCGAGCCACAACCAAAGCGTCGCGGCGCCCTGGGCGGCGACCGTCGGCACAACGTTGAGGTTGGTGATGGCGACGACGAACAGCAGTACCAGGTCGAAGCGGCCGAGGACGCGCTTGAGGTGCGGTCCCGGCTCGCTCACGCCGAGGCCGAGGCGATGGCGGCGCCGAGGATGTCGAGGCCCTCGTTCAGTTCGGCGTCCGAGATCACCAGCGGCATCAGGGTGCGCACCACGTTGCCGAGCGTGCCGGCGGTGACCGTCACCAGGCCGTGCTCATAGCAGTGCTTCGCGATCGCCGCGGTCTGTTCCTTCGCCGGCGCCTTGGTGGCGCGGTCGGTGACGAACTCGATGCCCCACATCGCGCCGATGCCGCGCACCTCGCCGACCAGCGCATGCTTCGCCTTCCAGGCTTCGCCGCGCGCCTTGACGATGGCGCCGATCTCGTTGGCGCGGAGCAGCAGGGCGCCGTCCTCGAACTGGTCCAGGACCGCGAGCGCGGCGGCGAGCGACACCGGGTTGCCGCCGTAGGTGCCGCCAAGGCCGCCGACGATGGCGGCGTCCATGATCTCGGCGCGCCCGGTCACCGCTGCGAGCGGGAACCCGCCGGCGATCGACTTGGCGCTGATCAGGATGTCGGGCACGACGCCCGAGTGCTCGATGGCGAACAGCTTGCCGGTGCGGCCGAAGCCGGTCTGCACCTCGTCCACGATCAGCAGCATGCCGTGCTTCGTGGTCAGCTCGCGCAGCCTGCCGAAGTAGTCGGGCGGCGGCACCACGAAGCCGCCCTCGCCGAGCACCGGCTCGACGATGATGGCCGCGACCTTGTCGGCTTCGACGTGGCGCTTCCACATGTCCTCGAGCGCGTCCATGCAGGCCTGCGTCGGATCCTTGGCGGCTGCGCCGAGCGCCGAGCGGTACGCGTACGGAAACGGCATGCGGTAGATCTCGGGCGCGAACGGCCCGAACCCGGTCTTGTAGGGATGCACCTTCGACGTGAGGCTCATGGTGAGCAGCGTGCGCCCGTGGAACGCGTCTTCCGCCGCGACGATCGCCGGCCGGCCGGTGGCGACGCGCGCGATCTTCACCGCGTTCTCGACCGCCTCGGCACCGGAGTTCACGAACAGCGTCTTCTTGGCAAAGGCGCCCGGTACCTTGGCGTTCAGGCGTTCGGCAAGCGTCACGTAGCTCTCGTAGGGCATCACCGCGAAGGCACTGTGGGTGAGCTTCTTCGCCTGCGCGGCTGCGGCTGCCGATACCGCGTCGTTGGTGTGGCCGACGTTCAGGCAGCCGATGCCGCCGGCGAAGTCGATGAGGCGGTTGCCGTCCACATCCTCAACGGTTGCGCCGTGCGCCGAGGCGACGAAGATCGGCGTCGCGTGGGCGGGGCCGCGCGGCACCGCGGCGTCGCGCCGCGCCATGAGGGCCCGCGAGCGGGGGCCGGGAATCTGGGTCTTGAGCGAGACGGCGGAAGCGGCGCGGGTTTCGGTGGCCATGGTCGTTAGCGCGGTACTTTACGCCTGTTGGCTAGGTCTCCAGGATGGCCGCGACCGACTCGCGAAACGCCTCGGTGTGGCGGTCGATGTCGAGCGCCGTCGCCTGCGGCGCGATGAGCGCCATGTTGTGGAACGGCGTCATCAGGATGCCGCGGTTGAGCGCGGCGAGGTGCATGTAGCGGTCGAGTTCATGGTCGACAGCGGCCGCGGCTTCGCCGCCATTTCGCGGGGCTTGCGGGGCGAACCAGTACTCCGCCCGGCACCCCAGTTGTTTCACGATCCAGGGCAGCAAGAACTCGGCGATTGCCGCCTCGACGCCGGCCGCGAAGCGTGCGGCGAGCGGAACGGTGCGCGCGAACGCCGCTTCGGTGAGCACCGACTCGAGCGTGGCGCGCATCGCCGCGAGCGACAATGCGTTGCCGGCGAGCGTGCCGCCGGTGCCGTTCGTGTCGGAGTCGGCGGCCGGCGAGCATTCGGCGACGCGGTGCGCGACCTCGGCCGAGAGGCCGTAGACCGCCGCGGGAATGCCGCCGGCGATGGGCTTGCCGAGCACCAGCATGTCGGGCTCGAGGTTGTGGGCGCGCGTGTAGCCGCCCGGTCCGGCGCTGATGGTGTGGGTCTCGTCAATGACCAGCAGCGTGCCGGTGCGGCGTGTCAGCTCGCGCAGTCCTTCGTGGAAGCCCGGTTCCGGCAGGACGATGCCGATGTTGGTCATCGCCGGTTCGGCGAGCACGCAGGCGACGTCGCCGGGCAAAAGCGCCGCCTCGAGCGCCGCGAGGTCGTTGAACTCGACGACCTTCGTGGTGAGCGCCGGGTCGACCGCGGGCCCGAGGTTCCCAGGACGGGCGCGTGCCTGGCCGTCCGCGCCCAGCACCACCAACGTCTCGTCCACGGTGCCGTGATAACACCAGTTGAAGACCAGCACCTTCGGCCGCCCGGTGATGCCGCGCGCCAGCCGCAGCACGAAGCGGTTGGCGTCCGTCGCGGTCAGTGCCACCTGCCAGTACGGCAAGGAGAAGCGCCGCTGCAGCTCCTCGCCCACCCACACGGCGTCGGCGGTCGGCAGCATGAATGTGGTGCCGCGGCGCAGCCTTTCGATCGCCGCGGACACCGCCGGCCACGGTGCGTGGCCGGTCATGGCGCCGGTGTCGCCGAGGCACAGGTCTACGTAGTCATGGCCGTCCGCGCAGGTGAAGTGCGTGCCGCAGCCGCTCTCCACGAACAACGGAAAGGCGCCGGCCCAGCGCACCATCCAGTTCATCGGCACGCCGCCGAGCAGCGATCCCCGGGCGCGCTCGAAGAGCGCACTCGAGCGCGGGTGGGCGGCGGCGAACCGCGCGTCCTCGGCGGCGGTGGCCGTGGCGAGGCGTTCCCGCGAGATTGGCGTGGCGCCGCTCAAGGCGCTTCTAGTACCAGCCGATCGGCTGCTCGTTCAGGTTGATGTGCACCTGCTTCACCTGCAGGTACTCCTCGGCGCCCCACGGCCCCAGCTCGCGGCCGATGCCCGACATCTTGTAGCCGCCCCAGGGCGCCTCGACGTAGGTCGGCTGCATGTGGTTCACCCAGATGATGCCCGCCTGCAGCCGCTTCACCATGCGGAAACACTTGAAGATGTCGCGGCTCCACACCGCCGCGGCCAGGCCGAACGGCGTGTCGTTGGCGATGCGCAGCGCATCCTGCTCCTCGTCGAACGGGATCACCGACATCACCGGGCCGAAGATCTCCTCGCGCGCGATGCGCGCGGAGTTGTCGACGTCGTAGAAGATCGTCGGCTGCACGTAGTATCCCTTTTCGAGCCCGGCCACCGTGGCCATGGCGCCGCCGGTCGCGACCTTCGCTTCCTTCTTGCCGATCGCCTGGTAGGAAGCGATCCGATCGCGCTGTTCGCGCGACACCACCGGCCCCATCTTGGTGGCGCGGTCCATCGGCTCGCCGAGCGTGATCTTCTTGGCCTTCTCGACCATTGCGTCCACCATCTTCTTGTATATGGAACGCTGCACCAGCACGCGGCTGCCGGCCGAGCAGACCTCGCCCTGGTTGATGAAGACGCCGAACAGGGCGCCGTCCACCGCAGACTCGAAGTCGGAGTCGGCGAAGAAAATGTTGGGCGACTTGCCGCCGAGCTCGAGGCTCACCTTCTTCAGCGTGTCGGCGGCGGAGCGGGCGATCATCTTGCCCACCTCGCTGCTGCCGGTGAAGGCGATCTTGTCGACGTTCTGGTGCGAGACGATCGCGGCACCCGTCTCGCCATAGCCGGTGACGATGTTGACCACACCCTTCGGCACGCCGCAGTCGGCGAAGAACCTGCCGAACTCCAGGAGCGTCAAAGGCGTCTGTTCGGCCGGCTTGATGACGACCGTGCAGCCAGCGCAGAGCGCCGGCGCGATCTTCCACGCCGCCATCAGCAGCGGGTAGTTCCAGGGAATGATCTGGCCGGCCACGCCGAGCGGCTCGCGCATCGCCAGCGAAACCGCATTGTCCGGCACGTTCAGCACCTCGCCGTGGATCTTGGTGGCAAGCCCGCCGTAGTACTCGAAGCAGGTCGCGACGTCGGTGAGGTCGTATTCCGCCTCGACGATCGGCTTGCCGCTGTTGCGGGTCTCGATCTCGGCCAGCCGCGGCAGCTCCTGGCGCATGCGTTCGGCGAGGCGCAGCAGGATGCGGCCGCGCTCCTGCGCGGTGACCTCGCGCCATTCGGTGTCGAAGGCGCGGCGCGCCGCCTGGACGGCCCGATCCACGTCGTCGGATCCAGCATCCGGTACCTTGGCCATGACCGTATCGGTCGAAGGGTTGAAAACATCGAAGGTCTTGCCCGATTTCGCGCCGACCCACTCGCCGTCGATCAACATCGCATACGTTTTGGTCATGATTTGCCGCCCCCGGTGGTTCCGGCCGGCAGGATACGACGGCACAACTTTCGCAGCAAATGGTGCAGCCGTTTGCTTGACAGTTCGTCGACGGCCCGATTACAGTCCGCTCCAGTTCTGCCCGGGGGTTTACCTATGAGCCGTATCCGCCCTGTTGCGATCGCCATGATCCTCCTCGCGATTGCAATCCCTTCCTTCGCCCAGCGCACGACCGGTTCCGTCCTGGGAACGGTCACGGATGAATCCGGCGCGGTGCTGCCCGGCGTCACCGTCACGCTGACAGGCGCCAACGTCGTCGGCACGCAGAGCTCGGTCACTTCCGAGCGCGGCGGCTATCGTTTCGCCGCCCTGCCGCCCGGCGATTACACCGTCATCTTCACGATGTCGGGGTTCTCGACCATGAAGCGCGACGGCGTCAAGGTGCCGCTGGGCGGCACGGTCGAAGAGAACGTCGGCATGAAGGTGAGCTCGCTGTCCGACGAGATCACGGTGAGCGGCGAGGCGCCGGTCATCAACACGGCCTCGAACCAGGTGAGCACCAACTACGACAAGGACTGGGTGCGCAACGCGCCGATGAAGCGCTACTCGTTCTTCGACCTGATCGCGGCGGCGCCGGGCGTCAACCAGAGCACCTCCAACAACGAGCGCGCCACTTCGTTCGGCTCGGCCACCACCGACAACTCCTACCAGCTCGACGGCACCGACTTCACGGCGCCGCTGACCGGCGCCGCGTGGCCGTTCCCGAACACCGACGCCATCGAGGAAATCGAGATCCTGTCGCTCGGCGCGCCGGCCGAGTACGGCAACCTGCAGGGGGCGGTCTTCAACCTGGTCACCCGCCAGGGCTCGAACGCCTTCCACGGCGACCTCAACTACTATCACCAGAGCCAGGGCCTGACGAGCAGCAACACGACCCGCGAGCAAGACGACGGCTTTCCATACACCCGCGTGAAGTTCAACGACTACACGGCGCAGATCAGCGGGCCGGTCATCAAGGACAAGCTCTGGTTCTTCGCGTCCTACCAGCACCAGGCGAACTACGAGGCGCCCGCCGGCGTGCCCAAGGAGTTCCCCACCAAGCAGGATGCCGACCGCGTGTTCGGCAAGATCAACTGGCAGATCAGCGACCGCAACAAGCTGATGTTCGCCTACCACGACGACTACTATCGGCTGCCCGGCTCGTCGAACGCGATCACCGACCCCAACTCGGTCACCGTCGAGCACGGCCACAACCCGTCGCCGAACCTCACGTTCACGTCGGTGCGTTCCGACAAGACCTACATCGAGGCGCGCGTCTCGGGGTTCTACGGGAAGGACCACGGCGACCCCATCGTCGACGGCCAGCCGCGGGTGAAGCCGCGCTTCCTCGACTTCGACACCGGCGAGACGCTGGGCGGCATCTACTCCTGGTATGACGGCACCAGCGACAAGACTGCGGCCTCGGCGAAGATCTCGCATTTTGCCGACCACTTCATGGGCGGCAGCCACGACTTCAAGTTTGGCGTTCAGTTCAACAGCGGCGGCAGCGACTACGCCACCGGTCCGAACGACTACATCTATACGTACAGCGGCGTGCCGGCCTACGGGTACACCCAGGTTCCCTACCACAGCGCCGGAAAGATGCGCGCGCTCGGGTTCTTCTTCGACGACACCTACCGTATCGGGTCGCGCCTCACCGTCAACTTCGGCGCGCGCTACGACAACAGTAAGGCCAGCTTCGACGCCTACCCCATCCTCGACAAGCTCGGCGACGAGACCGGCGCCTCGACGGCAGCCGTAGACAAGTTGTTCACCTGGAACGTGGTCTCACCGCGCCTCGGCTTCACCTACAAGATGACCGAAGACGGCAAAACCGTCCTCAAGGGACATTGGGGTCGGTACTACCGCGGTATCGTCACCGGCGAATTCACCGGAGTGACCCCGTCCATCACGCCGCGGTTTCTGTTCGACGGGACTTACGACGATGCCGGCAATCCGCAGAACCTGGAACTGGTGTCGGACATCTCGAACCTGCACGTCGATCCCAGTTTCAAGGACCCGACTACCGACCAGTTCATCCTGAGCTTCGAGCGCGAGATCGCGCAGAACCTGGGCGTGTCGGTCAACTACGTCTACAAGAAGGGCAAGCACTACGGCGGATGGATCGACACCGCCGGCACCTACGAGTCCGTACCCTTCACCGACGAGACCACCGGGAAGACGCTCAACCTGCTGCGGCTGACGAGCGAAACCACCGATCGGCAGTTCCTGCTGACCAACCCCGACCCGATGTTCACCAAGTACAACGGCGCGACCTTCCAGCTCACGAAGCGGATGTCGAATCACTGGCAGACCGTTGTGTCGCTGGTGTGGTCGCGCTCGACCGGCCGCCTCGGCTCGAGTTTGCTCGGGCCATTCTCACGCCAGAGCGGCATCAGCCCCACCTTCGGCCAGAACCCGAACGACTACATCAACACCGACGGACGGCTCATCGAGGACCGGCCGTTCGTGTTCAAGACGCAGTTCTTCTACGAGCTGCCGAAGGGCTTCCAGGTGGGCTTCAACTTCATCCACCAGTCGGGCCGCCCGTTCGGACGCACGATCAACCCCAGTGACTTCCTCAACATTCCGAGCACCGTGACGCTGCTCGAGCCGATCGACGGCTCGCTGCGAGTCGCGAACTCGAACGTGTTCGACATCCGCGCGCAGAAGGACATCACGCTCTCGGGCGACGTCAAGCTCGGCCTGTTCCTCGACGTCCTCAACCTGTTCAACAACGCCGCGAACGAGAACGTCGGCAGCCGGCTGGTGTCCTCGGATGCCTTCGGCCGCGCCACCGACATCATCTACCCGCGGCGCGCCATCCTCGGGGCGAAAATCCACTTCTAGCGCTTAGCGGGAACCGATCTCGCGCAGCCTTTCCCTTGCAGCCGTGAACGACGGCTGCAAGGCGAGCGTCTTGCGGAACCAAGGCTCGGCGTCTGCCGGGCGCGACTGGCGCAGCAGCGTGAGGCCCAGGTTGTAGTTGTAGAGCGGATCCTTGCCGTCGAGCTTGACGGCTTCGCGGAACACCTTCTCCGCTTCCGCCATCTGCCCCTGGCCACCCAGCACCATGCCGAGCGAGTTCCAGTAGGACGCCTGCGTGCCGTCGAGGGCGACGGCTTCGCGCAAGAGCCGGATGGCATCGCCGGGACGGTTTGCGTCGCGGTACATCTCGCCCAGCTGCACCTTGGCGAGGGCGTTCTTCGGTGCCAGCGCGACCGCCGCCTCGTAGGCGCGCACGGCGTCCTGCGGGCGCTCGAGGCGGCGGAAGATGCGCGCCTGCGCCAGCGGCAGCTGCGAGTCGGTGGGCGCGGCCTTCACGCCGCGCTCCAATGCCGCGAGCGCGCCGGCGCTGTCCCCCATCTCGAGGCGCGCATCGGCGATGCCGACGTAGGCGGCACCGTAACCCGGCAGCCGCTCCAGCGCTTTCTCGTAGTGCGCGGCGGCGTCGCGGTAGCGCCGCGTCTGGGCCAGCGCCCGGGCCAGGTAGTAGTGCAGCTCGAAGCTCTCGATGCCGCGCTTCTGCAGCTCCGCGAAGCGCACGACGCTGTCCTGCGGCCGCTGCTCGCGCAGCGCCACGAGGCCCTCGCGCATCAGGCGGTTGACGAGCTTGTAGTCCTCGACCTTGTCCTTGGGATCGGCGCCAGTGGCGGCACCGGCTGGCACCGTACCGGCGCCGATGTAGCCGAGAGCGCCGAGCTTTTCGAGCATCTCGGGCGGGATGGCGGCCGCGGCGCCGCTGTCCTTTGCCCGCGCCTTCTCGGCCGTGAGCCATTGCGCGAGGGCGCCACGCAGCGCCGCGGCTTTGGCCGGCTGGCTCGCCGCGAGGTTTTGCAGCTCGCCGGGATCGTCCTTCAGGTCGTAGAGCTCGGCGCGCGGCGCCTGGATGTACTTGTAGCGGCCGTCGCGCAGCGTTCGCAGGTCGCTCCAGCCGAAGTGCAGCAGAGGCACCAGCGACTCGGCATAGATCGGCTCGCTGCCCGCGACCGCGCCGCCGCGCAGCGCCGGCGCCAGGCTGCGTCCCGAAAGCTTCAGCCCTGGTGGCTGCGCCATGCCGAGGAGCTCGAGAGCCGTCGGAAAGACGTCGACCGTGCGCGCGGGTGCGTCGAAGCGACGGCCGGGCACGACGCCTGGCGCACGAATCACGAGCGGCACGTGCAGGGTCGACTGGTAGACGAAGAAGCCGTGGACGCTTTCGCCGTGCTCGCCCAGGCCCTCTCCATGGTCGGAAGTGACGACGAGCGCCGTGCTGTCGGCGACCCCGAGGCGTTTCAGCGCGGCGTCGAGCCTGCCGACCAGTTCGTCCGACCAGGCCACTTCGCCGTCGTAAGGCCGCCCGGGGTAGCGCGAGGCATAAGGTTCCGGCGGTTCGTACGGGTCGTGCGGATCGTAGAGGTGCAGCCACAGGAAGAAGCGCCCCTGCGCCGCGTTCTGCTGCAGCCAGTCGATCGCCTCCGCGGTCGGCCCGTCGCCGCGCTTCTGGATGGTGTTGAGAAAGCGCGCATCGTCCTCGCCGATCTCGAAGCGGTCGGAGTAGGTCGCAAAACCCCGCGCCAGGCCCGACTGTCGCGACAGCACCACCGACGACACGAACGCGGCGGTGCGGAAGCCGGCCTGCGCCAGCGTGTCGGCGAGCGTCGGCACCGCGGCGACAAGGCCCGGGGTGACGTTGTCGCGCTGGCCGTGTTCGGCCGGGTACAGGCCGGTGAAGAGGCTCGTGTGCGACGGCCGGGTCAGCGGCACGTGCGCCGAGGCATTCGTCGCCAGGGCACCCGCGGCGGCCATGGCGTCGATATGGGGCGTCGCCACCGAAGCGCCGTAGCAGCCAAGGTGGTCGGCGCGCAGCGTGTCGATGGTGACGATGACCAGGTTCTTCGAGGTGGGCGGCGGCGGCGCGGTGCGGGTGCAGCCCGCGACGAAGAGCAGCAACGAGGCGGCGGCCAGTCCCAGTCCCCGCTTCGAGGTGGCGGCCATGGCTAGAGGATGGTGCGGCGCTCGAAGTTGCGGGCGCCGACGAGAGCGAAGAACGCGGTGAAGAACACGGTGCCGCCGAGCAGCAGCGGCAGCGGCATGTGCGGCACGTTCGGCGTTACCGCGTAACGCATCGACTCGCTCATGAAGGTGAGCGGGTTCAGCAGGAACACGTACTGCAGCGGGCCCATCACGCCGAGCGAGGCCCACGGGTAGTAGGCGCAGCCGAACATCATCATCGGGCCGAGGATCACCGCGAACAGCAGGCCGGTGAAGCGCTGCTGGATGGCCGTGCCAAGCGTCAGGCCGAAAGCGGCCGACAGCAGGCCGCCGAGGATGGCGAAGGGCGGCAGCGCCAGCCAGTTGGGGCGCACCGTGCTGCCGGCGAGGCGGTGCATGAGGAACACCATCACCGGCAGCGCCAGCACGCCGGCTAGCGTTGCGTGCACGGAGCCCGCGAGGATCTTGCCAAATGCCACCTCGCGCACGCTGATGGGCGCCAGCAGCCGCTCGTCCACCTCGCGGCTGCCGCCGAGGTCCACGACCAGCGGCATCAGCACGCTCTGTACCCCCGCCATCAGGATCGAGATCGACATGAGGCCGGGCAGCATGGCGGTGCCGAAAGCGTCGGAGACGAGCCCGAGCCGCGGCAGGATGTTGCCGAACACCAGCACGATGAGGATCGGCTGGGTCATGGTGCCGAGCAGCAGGAACGGCAGGCTCTTGCCGATCACGTAGAGGTCGCGGTAGAGGAGCGCCAGGAAGGTCTTCAATCGCGCAGCTCGCGGCCGGTAAGGTGGATGTAGACGTCCTCGAGGCTCGGCGGAGTCAGGCTCACGTGGTGCAGCTCGGCGCCTTGCTCGCGTGCCGCCGCCAGGACGCGGTCGAGGATGCCCTCGCGCGACGAGAGGAAGAGGCGAATGCGCTCGAGGTCGCTGTTCTCCTCGGCGACCCCTTCGACGCGCGCGACGCCGGCAAGCGTCCCGAGCAGGGGTGCCAGCGGCGCCTGGCCCTTGATCCACAGGTCGAGGATGTCGCCGCCGGGCAGCGAGGCCTTGAGCGCCGCGGGCGTGTCGAGGCGCAGGATCTTGCCGTGATCGACGATCGCGAGGCGCTCGCAGAGGAGATCGGCCTCTTCCATGTTGTGGGTGGTGAGGATGATCGTCAGGCCGCCGCGGTGCAGGCGCGCGAGGGTTTCCCACAACAGGCGCCGCGCCTGCGGATCGAGGCCGGTCGTGGGCTCGTCGAGCAATAGCACCGCCGGGTCGTGCATCAGCGCGCGCGCGATCATCACCCGCTGCTGCATGCCGCCCGAGAGCGTCAGCGGCTTGGCATCGGCCTTCTCTTCCACCTGCATCTCGCGCAGCAGCCGTTCGGCGCGGCTGGCGATTTCCTGCGCGTCGAGCGCGAAGTAGCGGCCGTGAAAGGTGAGCACCTGGCGCACGCTCAGGTCGCGGTCGAGGTTTCGCACCTGCGGCACCACGGCGATCGCGCGCTTGGCGCGCCTGCCGTCCTTCACCACGTCGATGCCGTCCACCAGGATGCGGCCGCCGGTGGGCTTCACCATGGTGGTGACGCAGCCTATGGTGGTGCTCTTGCCGGCACCGTTCGGCCCCAGCAAGCCGAAGAACTCGCCGCGCGCCACCGTGAACGACACACCGCGCACCGCTTCGACTGCCGGGGTGCGGCGCCGCGCGGGATAGGTCTTGTGCAGGTCCTCGACGACCAGCGCCTGGTTCACAGCCGCCGGCCGTCCGCGACCACCATGGTGCCGTCCTTCAGCACCCGCGAGATGGCCGGGACGCCGACCCGCACCAGGTCGAGGAGCCGATCGGAGCGCAGCACCACGAAGTCGGCGCGCTTGCCGACCTCGATGCTGCCGACGCTGTGGTGCAGGTCGAGCGAGTACGCTGCATTGATGGTCACGGCCGCGACCGCTTCCTCGAGCGAGAGCCCCATGCCGAAGCACGCCATGGCCATGGCGAACGGCAGCGACGGCGACAGGCCGCCGCCGGGGTTGGCGTCGGTCGCCACCGCCACCGGCACCGCAGCGTCGATCAGCGCGCGCGCCGGCGCGTAGCGGCCGAGGCGCAGGAAGAGCGCCGCCGACGGCAGCAGCGTCGCCACGGTGCCGGCCGCCGCCATCGCGGCGATGCCAGCCGGCGAAACGTGCAGCAAGTGGTCGGCGGAGCGCGCGCCGAGTTCGGCCGCCACTTCGGCGCCGCCGGTCCAGGCCAGCTCATCGGCGTGCACGCGCGCCTTCATGCCGTTGGCTTCGGCGCAGCGCAGGATCTGGCGCGTCTCGTCCACCGTGAAGACGCCCTCTTCGCAGAAGACGTCGCAGAAGGTGGCGAGCCGCCGCCGCGCCACTTCGGGAATCATCTCGTCGCACAGGAGGCGGATGTACCCGGCGCGGTCGCCGCGGTGCTCGACCGGCACGTCGTGCGCGCCGAGGAAGGTCGGCACCACCGTGCAGGGATGACTGCTCGCCGCATCGCGGATGGCTTCGAGCGTGCGGATCTCGGACTCGGTGGTGAGGCCGTAGCCGCTCTTGATCTCGACGCTGGTGGTGCCGCACAGCAGCATCTCGTCTAGGCGCCTGATGAGCGTGTCGCGCAGCTCGGCGCGCGACGCGTTGCGCGTGGCCGCCACGGTGCTGACGATGCCGCCACCGGCGGCGGCGATGTCCTGGTAGCTGCGGCCGGCAAGGCGCATGCGAATTTCGTCGTCGCGGTTGCCGAGGTAGGCGATGTGCGTGTGCGCGTCCACGAACCCCGGCAGCACCAGGGCGCCGTCCACTTCGAGCACCGAGCCCTCGGAGAGCACGTTCACGTGGCCCTCCCAGTCGCTGTCTGCGCCCACCCAGACAATCTGTTCGTCGAGCACCGCAACGCAGGCGTTCTCGACGATGGCAAGGTCGCCCAGCGCGGCGCCGGTGCGCGGCGCCGGGCCCGCGAGCGTCGCGAGCCTGCCGATGCGGCGAATGACGAGGTCGGCGTCGATCATCGTGAGTGGCTTGGCGCCTAGCCGATCAGTAGTAGACGGTCACGCGAAATGCGCCGGAATTGTCCTGCAGGTAGTCGTCGTTCACGCCGAGGAACAAGCGGCCGCCCGCGCGCGCCCGGATCGGTGAGCGGTCGTCGCCGATGAAGAAAGGATCGCCGTCCTCGCCGATGCGGCCGATGAGGGCCGCCGCGGCACGGCTGGGAATGGGCCGGTTGGCGTTGCGCGGCGAGCCCGATTCGCCGGCCGGCCCGTCTGCGCGCTTCGGCCCCCAGCGCACTTCGCCGCGCGCGTAGAAGTAGAGCTGCTGGCCGCCGCGCACCTCGATGCCGGTTTCGGTCCAGCCCGAGGCCGCCGCCACGTTCACCTCGCGTTCGCGCGCGCCGCGCGGCGGGGTGCCGGCGTCGTCGCCCGAATATCCGCGGCCCTCGAACTCGATGCGCGCGACCTCGTCGCGCCTGAACCGCTGCACGTCGCCGCGCGAGTCCTCGAACTCGACGCGGCTGCCGTCGATTGCGACCAGCTCGCCGTCGTAGCGGCGGCCGTTTCGCAGCACCAGCACGTCGGCCTGCGCGCTCGCGCCAAGCGCCAGCAGGAGCACGCAGCAGGTCAGCGGGGAATGACGCATGGCTGCAAGGATAATATGAGAGTCCTATGGCCCAGGCGACGCGCAGCGAACTGGACAGTTTCGGCCTCATCGAGGTTCCCGCAAACCGCCTGTGGGGAGCGCAGACGCAGCGCTCCTTGCAGAACTTCAGGATCTCGACCGAGAGGCTGCCGGCCGCGCTGATCGCCGCGCTGGCGCTGGTCAAGAAGGCAGCGGCCCTCGTCAACGAGGATCTCGGCCTGCTGGACGCGAAAAAGGCGGGCGCCATCGTCGCCGCCGCCGACGAGGTGCTGGGCGAGCGCCACGCGGACGAGTTTCCGCTGGCCGTCTGGCAGACCGGTTCGGGCACGCAGAGCAACATGAACATGAACGAGGTGCTCGCCAACCGGGCCAGCGAGCTGCTGGGCGGCGAGCGCGGCGAGGCGCGTCTCGTGCACCCGAACGACGACGTCAACAAGAGCCAGTCGTCGAACGACGTCTTCCCCACCGCCATGAGCGTCGCCGCGGCCCGCGCCGTGGGCGACGCCGTCATCCCTGCCGTACGCCGGCTGCGCGACGTGCTCGCGCAGAAGTCGGCGGAGTTCGTCTCGGTGGTGAAGATCGGCCGCACCCACTTGCAGGACGCGACGCCTTTGACACTCGGCCAGGAATTCTCCGGATACGTGAGCCAGCTCGACCACGCGATCGCGCATCTCGAGGCGTCGCTGCCGCACCTCTACGAGCTGGCCCTTGGCGGCACCGCGGTCGGCACCGGCCTCAACGCGCATCCCGAGTACGCCGCGCGGGTGGCGGCGCGCATCGCCGACCTGAGCGGCCTGCCGTTCGTCACTGCGCCCAACAAGTTCGAGGCGTTGGCGGCCAACGACGCCATGGTGCACGCCCACGGCGCCCTCAAGACACTGGCGGCGGCGCTCAACAAGATCGCGAACGACGTCCGCTGGCTCGCCTCCGGCCCGCGCTGCGGCATCGGCGAGATCACGATCCCGGAGAACGAGCCGGGCAGCTCGATCATGCCGGGCAAGGTCAACCCGACGCAGTCCGAAGCCGTGACCATGCTGTGCGCGCAGGTGTTCGGCAACGACGCCGCCATCAACATCGGCGGCGCCTCGGGCAACTTCGAGCTGAACGTGTTCAAGCCGCTCATCGCCCACAACTTCCTGATGAGCTGCCGCCTGCTCGCCGACGGCTGCGACTCGTTCCGCGAGAACTGCGCGGCGGGCATCGAACCAAATGCCGCGCGCATCGCCCAGAACCTGCAGAACTCCCTGATGCTCGTCACCGCCCTCAACCCCCACATCGGCTACGACAAGGCCGCCAAGATCGCGAAGCACGCCCACACCACCGGCAAGACCTTGCGCGAAGCCGCCGTCGAGCTCGGCTACGTGAGTGCCGCCGACTTCGATCGCTGGGTCCGCCCCGAAGAGATGGTGTAACGAGCCCGAATTCCTGAGCCGCGTATGTCGTTGGACGCGCGGTGAAGGATCCGCCAGCCCTTGCGCAACTCGTTCCGGAACGAGTCGCCCCACCATTCTGGCCAGCCGCATCAGGATTGATGCGGTTCGCTCCTCGACATGGTGGACTGCGTCCGGACGCAGTTGAGGTGGCGGGCGTGTTGTAATTGGCCATGCCGACGGCGACGAAGAAGGCGATCGACAGCGTCGTGTTTCCCAGCGCGGCGCATTGGGATGCGTGGCTTGCGAAGAACCACGACAAGGCGCCCGGCGTGTGGGTCAGGATGGCAAAGAAAGCGTCCGGCAAGGCGTCGGTCGGATATCCCGACGTACTCGATATCGCGATCTCGTGGGGGTGGATCGATGCGCTACGGCGCGCGCACGACGAGCACTGGTACCTGCAGCGGTTCACGCCGCGGGCGAAGCGCAGCCCGTGGTCGAAGATCAACTGCGCCAAGGCGCTGGCCATGATCCGCGCGCAGCGCATGCAGGCGCCGGGGCTCGCCGAGGTCGAGAGGGCGCGGAAGGACGGGCGCTGGCAGAAGGCTTACGCCGGACAGAAAAAGTCGGCGGTGCCCGCCGATCTCGCGTCGGCGCTAGCGAAGAACAGGAAGGCGGCTGCCTTCTTCGCCACCCTCGATTCGAAGAACCGCTATGCGGTGCTGTACCGCATCCAATCGGTGAAGAAGGCGCAGACGCGCGCGGCGAAGATCGCCTTGTTTGTCGCAATGCTGGCGCGCGGCGAGCGCCTCCACGCGACGTAGGCGCCGCTAGAACACCTTCTTGCTGTCGATGAGGATGGTGACCGGCCCGTGGTTCACGAGGCTCACGTCCATCATCGCCTGGAAGATGCCCTCGGCCGTGCGCAAGCCGTGCGCGCGGACCGCCGCGACGAACTTGAGGTAGAGGACGCGGGCTTCCTCCGGCGGGGCCGACTCGATGAAGCCGGGGCGGCGGCCGCGGCGCACGTCGCCGTAGAGTGTGAACTGCGAGACGGCCAACACCTCGCCCGCGGCGTCCAGCACAGAGCGGTTCATGGCGCCCGCGTCGTCCGGAAAGATCCGCAGGTTCGCGACCTTGTCCGCCACGTAGGCGACGTCCGTCTCGGTGTCGCCGCGGCCCACGCCCAACAGCACCAGGAGGCCCGCGCCGATCTCGCCCACCACGGCACCGTCCACCCGGACCGACGCCTGATGGACCCGCTGCACCACGGCTCGCATGGCAACGGATTGTAATAGCATGGCGCGCAAGGCCCGGATTTCACCGTTCGGGGCCAGGGAGGAGCCAATCCGTGACGTACGTCATCGCCGAGCCCTGCATTGACACCAAGGACACCGCCTGCGTCGAGGTGTGCCCGGTCGATTGCATCCACCCCAAGAAGGACGAGGCGGACTTCGCCACCGAGAACAAGCTCTACATCGATCCCGAGACCTGCATCGACTGCGGCGCCTGCGTGCCGGTGTGCCCGGTGCAGGCGATCTTCCCGCAGGACGAAGTGCCCGATAAGTGGAAGCACTTCACGCAGATCGACGTCGACTGGTACGAAAAGAAAAAGTAGGGGGCCATGGACAAGAACCTGCGTCTCGCGCGTTTGTTTTTCGTCCTGCTCCTCATCGTCACGGCCGGGCGCTGGATCCTCGGCTTCCGCCACGTCCCCTACGCCGAAGGCACCGACAAGTTCAGCATCGTGACGCTGACGATCTTCGGCGCCATCTTCTACGGCGCCTTCGTGCGCCGCTGGCAGGGCTACTCGCTGGTGCAGGCCGCGCTGCTCGGCGCGCTGCTCGGGTTCTCCGGGCAGGTCCTGGTGTTCCTCTCGACCGCCATCACTTACGGGCTCGGCATCGACAGCTACTTCTCGTTTCCGCGCGCGCTGAACGTCGACGCCCCGATCGGCTTCGCCGACGCCATGCTGCGGCGCGCCGGCGGGATGTTCTTCAACACTCTGTCGGGCGGCATCGTCGGCGCCATCGGCTGGGCGTTCGGCGGCCTGCTTCCCGAGAAGTAGGCGGCGGCTACTTCTTCGGCCGCAGCGCGGCCATCATCTCTTTCGCGGCGGCGCGGTCCAAATGCGCGAACCCGGCGAACTGCTGGCCCGAGAAGAGCGACTCGGCGCCGTCGAGCGTGACGATGTCGCCCGTCTGGTAGGGGCTCGCATCGCTCATCATGTAGGCGGCGAGGTTGGCGAGCTCGTCGTGGCGGCCGAAGCGTCGTGACGGCACCCGGCGCAGAGCCTGCTTCTCCACCTCTGCTCCCGGCATCAGCCGCGAGAAGGCGCCGTCCGTCGGGAATGGCCCGGGTGCGATGCCGTTGAGCCTGATGCCGTACGCCGCCCACTCGACCGCGAGCGAACGCATCATCGCCGCAACGCCTGCCTTGGCGGCCGCCGACGGCAGCACGAACGCCGAGCCAGTGGCGACGTACGACGTGAGCATCGAGAGCACTTCCCCGCCCGCCTTGCGCGCGATCAAGCGGCGGCCCAGCTCGCGAGTGCAGTAGAACGACCCGTAGAGAACGATCTGCACCACCGAGTTGAAGGCGTTGTCCGACAGGTCTTCGGACGGGCTCAGGAAGTTGCCGGCGGCGTTGTTGATCACCTGGTTCGCTGCCCCCAGCTCGCCTTCGAGCGCGTCGAACGCGGCGACGATCGCGGCCGAATCGCGGACGTCGCAGACCGCACTCGCGGCAGTGCCGCCGGCCTGGCGAATTGCCGCGACCGTCTCCGCGAGCGGTGCCGCGCGCCTGCCGAGGATGCCGACCTTCGCGCCGAGCCCGGCAAAGCGCATGGCCACGGAGCGGCCCAGGCCGGTGCCGCCGCCACTGATGATGGTGGTCTTGGCGGCGAGCAGGTCGGGGCGGAACGGCTCCATGCCGCGGATGCTAGCCGCCGGAACGCTTCGACGCGAAGCCGCGCGCGGCGAGCGCTCGCTCCACGGTGTCGCGGTGGTCGCCCTGGATCTCGATGATGCCGTCCTTCACCGTGCCGCCGGCACCGCACGCCGCCTTCAGCTCGCGGCCAAGCGCGTCGATGGCGTCGCGGTGGCCGCGGATTCCGCTCACGAGCGTGACCACACGGCCGGAACCGCGGCGGTCGAGGCGCAGCCGTGCCTGCGAGGCGCGCGGGTCGAGCGCGCGCGAGCCGGCCGGCGCAGGACGCGGTGCGCGCGGCGCGTCGGTCGAATACGCGAGCGCTGTTTCAGCGCCGCCCACGGGGGTTTTTCTCCGCATTGAGGTCAATGTTAAAGTTCCGCCTGCAGATCTTTTCCTAACGCAAGCGAGGATCCTACGACGAACCGCGGACGAGCAAGCCAGGCGAAAAGAAGGCGGGAGATCGCTCGCCAGGAAAAGGCCCGGGACAAGGCCGCCGATCGCGCCACCCGCCGCGACACCCGAGTCACCCGCGAGCGCCCCGCCGGTGAAGACCCGGACATCGCCGGGATCCGCCCCGGACCGCAGCCGCTTCCCGAGGAGTTCGCCGACCTGCGTGACCTTGGCGACCTGAACGCCGAGGAAGGCGAAGAAGAAGAAAAAGAAGAGGCGTAGGCCCGCGGCAGCTACGGCGTCAGCACCTCGACGCCGTCCTTCGAGATGAAGATGGTCTTCTCGGCCTGCGCCACCGGCCGGCGCCCCCGTTCCACGAGCGGCGGGTAGACCTGCAGGTCGCCGGCGCGCTCCAGGCTCTTGAGCGTCGCGTCCACCTCGGCGCGCGCGAACTCGGAGAGCTGGCGGCGGGCGAACGGCAGGCCGCGAAACGCCTGGATCGCGGTGACGAGCGCGTTGCCCTTGCGGTTGGGCGGGCCGACATGGCGGAAGACCTCGGCCTTGCCCTCTTCGGTGATGAGCCCCTTGCCGTCGGTCGCGAACGGCTCGATCGCCACCACCATCCCGGCCACGAGCCTCGTGGTCGAACCGTCGGCGACGTTGGGAATGGAGGGCGAGGTGTGCACGGTGTAGCGGCCGACGCCGTGGCCGCACAGGTTGCGCACAGGGGTCAGGCCGTGCGAGCGGATCGTCAGCTCGATGGCGGCGGCGACGTTGTTGATGCGCACGTTCGGCCCGGCGGTGCTGATGGCGGCATCGAGCGCGTCGACGGCGGCGTCGACGAACTTCTGGCGTTCCGGCACGCCGCCGACGTTGACGGTGAGCGCGGTGTCGACCACGTAGCCGTCCACGTGCACCCCGAGGTCGAGCTTGGCCAGGTCGCCCTGCTGGTAAGCGGTCTCGTCTTCCGGAGACGGACAGTAGTGGGCGGCAATGTGGTTGACCGAAGACTGCGTCGGGAACGCCGGCAGGCCGCCGAGGCGCGTCATCTCGTCGTCCACGAACTGGCAGACATCGCGGATGGTGGCGCCGGGCACGATGCGCGCGGCGCCGTCGCGGCGCACCTGCGAGGCGATGCGACCCGCTTCACGCAGGCATTCCAGGGCTTCACGAGTCATGGGAGGCAGAGAGGATAGCAAACAAAAGGTCGCGCCCGGGCCGCGGAAATGTCCGCGGACCCGGGCGTGATGGCACGCGTCGCTGCAGCGGCTACGCCTTGGAGACGTTCGCGGCGCGCGGACCCTTCGGGCTGTCGACCACCTCGAAGCGCACTCGCTCACCCTCGTTCAGGGTGCGAAACCCGTCGGCGCGGATTTCAGAGTGGTGCACGAACACGTCCGGACCACCTTCACGCGAGAGGAAGCCGAATCCCTTGGCTTCGTTGAACCATTTCACCGTACCTTCGATCATGAACGTGCGGCCTCCTCAGACCTGTGCCAGCACTGCGCCACCAGACGCGTCCCAGCACGAGTCCCGCCACCGCGGCGGGCATCAGTTGGTACGCCGGTGTAACGGCTGCTGGCGAAGCGAAAGATAGAAGGGCGCATGACACCTGTCAACATACGTTGTTCGAGGCGGTAGGCTCGGCAAACGTTCGAGGAGGAACTGCGAAAGATGACGACGAATAGCCGCGCGGCGCTCGCACTCTTCGCCCTGCAACTTGCCGCATCCGCGGCGGCCGCGGCCGAACCGCGGGCGCGCGACCTCGGCATCCCGTTCGAGCGCTCGACTCCGGGCGCGCTGAATGCGATCACCGATGTGCCGGGCGTCGGCGTCGGCCAGGTCACGCTCATCGAAGGCACTGACGTGCGCACCGGCGTCACCGCCGTGGTGCCGCGGCTCTTCAAGGACAAGCCGCCCGCGCAATGCTTCGGCGCGTCGTTCAGCCTCAACGGCAACGGCGAGATGACCGGGCTGCCCTGGGTGGACGAGTCGGGCCTCGTCGAGGGGCCCATCCTCATCACCAACACCAACAGCGTGGGCATCGTGCGCGACGCGGTGATCAAGTACGCGGCGCGCAAGTTCGGCCCCGACGGCCTCTGGTCGCTGCCGATCGTAGCCGAGACCTGGGACGGGCCGCTCAACGACATTTACGGCCACCACGTGAAGGAAGAGCACGCGCTCATGGCCATCGACCGCGCAGCGGGCGGGCCGGTTGCCGAAGGCGCGGTCGGCGGCGGCACCGGCATGGTGTGCTACGAGTTCAAGGGCGGGATCGGCACCGCCTCGCGCATCGTCAAGGTGCGCAACGACAGCTACACCGTCGGCGTGCTGGTGCAGGCAAACTTCGGCCGCCGGCCGCAGCTGCTGATTGCCGGCATCCCCGTGGGGCTCGAGATTCCCGAGGGCGTCTTCCGCGAGAAGGAGGCGGGCTCCATCATCATCGTGGTCGCGACCGACGCGCCGCTGCTGCCGCACCAGATGAAGCGCCTTGCGCGCCGCGCGGGCCTCGGCGTGGCGCGCACCGGCGGCGTCGCCGGCAATGGTTCGGGCGACATTTTCATCGCCTTCTCCACCGCCAACCCCAAGGCGGCCGACACCGGCGCAGTAGTGCCGCTCGAGATGCTGCCGCTCGGCGATATGGATGGCCTGTTCGAGGCGGTCGCGAGCGCCACGCAGGAGTCGATCATGAACGCTCTGGTCGCGGGAAAAACGATGGACGGCTACAAGGGCAGCCACATCATCGGCCTGCCGCACGACCGCGTGGTCGAGATCCTGAAGAGGCACAATCGGCTGGCGCCGCCCCAGCCGTAAGAACCAAGGCGCAGCGGCGGGCGTCCAACCAATGACCATGGCGCTCGACAACTTTCGCCGCGACCTCGCCTACGCCGCCAGGAGCCTCGCCCGCGCGCGCGGGCACAGCGCCGCCATCATCATCGTGCTCGGCCTCGGCATCGCTGCCTGCGCCGCGGTGTTCAGCGTGGTGAACGCCGTGCTCCTCAAGCCGCTACCCTACGCCGATCCCGAACGCGTGGTCGTGCTGCTGCACGGCGGCCGCAGTCCGGTGGCGCCCGCCAACTACCTCGACTGGAAGCGCGAGCTGCGAACGTTTTCGGCAGTGGGCGCGGCCGAGGTGTGGGGGCCTAGCCTGACCGGGTCCGACCATGCCGAGCGCATCAGCGCGGTGCGCGTCAGCGCCGGGCTGCTGCCGATGATCGGTGTGACCCCGCTCGTGGGCCGGCTGTTCACCGCGGACGAGGACGAGGCCGGCCGCGAGCACGTGGTGGTGCTGGAGCATTCGTTCTGGCAGAGCCGTTTCGCGTCCGACCCGGCGGTTGTCGGCCGCACCATCACCCTCGACGGCGAGGGCTACGCCGTGGTCGGCGTCGCTCCCCCCGGCTTCGGCTTTCCGCACTTCTGGGCCGACGGCGCGCAGTTGTGGAGCCCGTTGCCGCTTGCCAGCCGCGCCGGCAGCCGCCGCGGCGAGAGCCTGCGGGTGTTCGCGCGCCTCGCGCCGGGCGCGACACTGCCCCAGGCCCGCGCCGAGGTCGCGGCGGTGACCAGCCGCCTCGAGGCGCAGTTCCCGGGCACGAACCGCGACGTGCAGGTGGTGCCGGTGCTCGATATGGTCGTGGGCGACGTGCGGCCGGCGATCCTGGTGCTGTTCGGCGCGGTCGGCTTCGTGCTGCTCATCGCCTGCGCCAACGTCGCGCACATGCTGCTGGCGCGTGCGACCGCAAGGCAGCGCGAGATGGCGATGCGCCTGGCGCTCGGCGCGAGCCGCGCGCGCCTGGTTGCGCAACTGGGCGCCGAGAGCCTGCTGCTCGCGGGCGCCGGCGGAATCCTCGGGATCGTGCTCGCACGGTTCGGCGTGCGCGCGCTCCTGGCTCTGGCACCGCCTGGCCTGCCGCGCGTCGCAGGCGTCGCGCTCGATGGCGGCGCGCTCTTCTTCACGGCCTCGGTGACGCTCGCCACCGGTATCGTGTTCGGCCTGGCGCCGGCGTTCCACGCGACCAGGCGCGACGTGACCCTGTCGCTGCGCGGCGCCCGCGGCACGACCGACGGCGCCGGGCGTGCCAGCCTGCGGGGCCTGCTGGTTGGCTCCGAGCTGGCACTGGCGGTGGTTCTCCTGATTGGCGCCGGCCTGATGGTGCGCTCCTTCGTGGCGCTGCGCGCGATCGATACCGGCTTCAACCCGCAGGGCGTGATGACGATGGTGGTCGCGACCGCGGGCAGCGGCGCCGCCGAGCCCGCACGCCGTCCGCGCTTCTTCCAGGAAGTGGTCCGCGACATTGCCGCGCTCCCGGGTGTCGAGGCGGCGAGCGCCATCAATCACTTGCCGATCGCGGGTGACGTGTGGGGATGGGCCTACCGGGTCGAGGGCCGCAACGAACCCACGCCCGACAACCAGCCGCGCGCCACCTATCGCGTGGTCCTGCCGCGCTATTTCGCGGCGATGCAGGTGCAGGTGCTGCGTGGTCGCGACCTCGACGACCGCGACGTGGCGTCGGCCCCCGGCGTGGTGGTGGTCAACGAGGCCCTGGCCGCACGCCAATGGCCGGGCGAAGACGCGGTCGGCAAGCGGATCGCCATGGCCGGCAAGGACGCACCGTGGCTCGCCGTTGTCGGCGTCGTGAAGAACACCGTGCGCGGCCGCCTGGCGGCCCCGCCCGATGACGAGGTCTACCTTCCCTACCTCCAGGCGACACCCTATCTCGAGGAACAGGATTCGCACTTCGGCTACCTGACGCTCGTGGCACGCACCAGCGGCGATACCGCGGCGCTGGCGCCGGCCATGCGCCGCGTTGTCTGGCGCCACGAGCCGAACGCGCCGGTCGCCGAGGTGGCGGCGATGGCGGCAGTCGTGAACAAGGCCACGGCCGCGCCGCGTTTCTACCTGGTGCTGCTCGGTGCCTTCTCGGCGGTCGCGCTGCTGCTCGCGGCTGTCGGCATCTACGCGGTCATGAGCTACGCGGTGGCGCGGCGCACCAACGAGATCGGCATTCGCATGGCGCTCGGCGCGGCCCGGGCGCAAGTGCTGCGGCTGGTCCTTCGCCAGGGCGCCATCGTCGGCATCGGCGGCGCCGTCGCGGGTCTCGTCGGCGCGCTTCTGCTCACCCGCCTCATGGGCTCGATGCTCTACGGCGTCGGCGCACGCGACCCGCTCACCTTCGGCGCGGTCGCGGCGCTGCTCACCGCTGTGGCTCTCGGCGCGAGCTACCTGCCGGCGCGACGCGCCGCGCGGCTCGAGCCGCTGCGCGCGCTGCGCGAGGATTAGCCGCGCCCTAGTGGCTGCGCTGCGACATCAGCGCGTAGCCGATCTGCTTGTAGAGGACGCGCGCGCCGACGTTGCCGTCCCACTGGTCCCGCCCCTGCGGGTCGGGTGCCACTTCATTGAGGTCGAAGCCGACGATGCGCCTGCCGCTCTCGACGATGCTGCGCAGGATCGACGACGCCTCGGAAAACGACAGGCCGCCGAGCACCGGCGTGCCGGTGTGCGGGCACAGCGCCGGATCGAGCCCGTCGATGTCGAACGACACGTAGACGACCGAGGGCAGGTCGGCGACGATGCCGCGCGCGATGCTCGTCCAGGTGTCGCCGTCCAGCAGGCGGCGGCGCATGTCGGCATCGAAGTAGGTGCGGATCCGCCCGTGGCTCGCCTCAATGAGGTCGTTCTCCTCCTCGCAGTAGTCGCGCACGCCCACCTGCACCAGCCGCGACACCGCCGGCAGCCGCGTCGCCACGTTGTGCATGATCGAGGCGTGCGACCAGGTGAAGCCCTCGTAGGCGTTGCGCAGGTCGGCATGCGCGTCGATATGCAGGACGCCGACGCCAGGATGGTGCTCGGCCACGGCGCGGATCGCGCCGAAGGGCGTCGAGTGGTCGCCGCCGACGATGCCGATGAGCTTGCCCTGGTCGAGCCAGTGCGCAGCCTGCTTGTAGACCCAGGCGTTCATCTGTTCGGAGAGAGCGTTCACGGCGGCCGCGGCCTTCAGCAGTTCCGGCTGGCCGGCGCCGACACCGCCGGCTTCCAGCACCGGCGCCGCGAGGCGCCGCGCCTCATCGCTCCAGGCACGCACTTCGGCCGAAATCTCCACCATTGCGATGCCGGCCTCGTAGGGCTTGCCGGTCTCGCGATCCAGCAGGTCCACCTGGCGGCTCGCCTCGAGGATCGCCGCCGGACCATCGGCCGTGCCCGACCCGTAGGAAACCGTTGCCTCCCAGGGAACCGGGATGAGCACCACCTTCGCCTGTTCCGGGGTGAACGGCAGCCCGTAGATGCCGTCGGCTGCCGCGGCGGCGTTGGGATCGATTGCGTGCATGTCTAGATCCTAGTTGAGGCGCGGCTACTGAATATAGCCGAGGGCCCGCAGGCGCTCGAGGTCCTCGCTGCTGACGGCGCCCGCGGACGCGTCGGGCTTGAGCCGCGCGGCGTTCGCCATCTTTCGCCATGCTCGCAGCTCGGCGGCAAGGCGCGCGACGATTTCGGGGTGCTGCGCAGTGAGCGGGTGCGCGTCGCGTGGATCGGCGTGGTGATCGTAGAGTTCGAACTCGGGCGCGCCGTTCGCTCGTTTGGTGTTGTGAATGAGCTTCCAGCCGTCGGCGACGATAGCGAAGGACTCCGTGTCGCGAGGTGGCGGCGCGCCCGCGAGCATCGTGGTGGCGTTCTTCTCGGAGATCGCCGGCCGCGGCAGCCAGCGGCCGGTCGATGCGTTTGCCGCACCCGGAGCGGCCAGCAACGCGCCGAGGCTGCGGCCTTGCAGGCCAGCCGGCGCTGCCAGCCGGCTCGCCGCGAGCAGCGTCGGCATGATGTCGATCGTCTCCACCGTCTCCTCCACCACGCGCGGCCGCACGCCGGCGCCCCAGAGAATGAGCGGCACGTTGTCGAGCTCGCCATAGACGCTCTGGCCGTGGAACATCCGGCCGTGGTCGAGAAACTCTTCACCGTGATCGCCGGTGAAGACGAGCAGCACCTTGCGGTCGAGGCCGAGCGTCCGCAGCCTCTCGACGAGCCGCCCGATCTCGGCGTCGAGCCCGCGGATCGAGCCGTCGTACAAGTCCCGGTCGTAGCCGACATAGGCGTTGGGTTCGATCCCGGCGCGGAGCAGTTCTTCGCGGGTGGGCATCATCGCGCCCAGGTTCCGCAGCAGCGGATCGGCGATGAAGCGCTTCACGCGCACCCCGTCCTGCGCATGCTGGGGCGCGCGCGCGGCATCGGCCCACACGGTGTCATACGGCGCTTCGGGACGGTAAGGGTCGTGCGGGTCTGCCACGTGCAGGAACACGAAAAAGGGCACGTCGCGGTGCGCGCCGAGCCACGGAAGCACGCGGTCGACGTATTCTCGCGACGTCTTGCTCGAGTCGGGATTCGGCAGCGAGCCGCTCTCGTGGACTTCCTCGAAGCCCTGGTGGAGGTTCGTGAACTTCCCGGTGAAAAGGATCGAGGAAAACGCGATGGTCGCGTAACCGGCAGCGCGATACGACTCGGCCAGAGTCTGCGCGGACGCCGGCAGGCGGTCGGCGAAGTCGAAGACGCCGTGGGAGGCGGGATACAGCGACGTCATGAGCGACGGCGTCGCCACTTTGGTCCAGCTCGCCTGGCCGATGCAGTCGCGGAACAGCGTGCCCTCCGCCGCCAGCCGGTCGATATTCGGCGAAGTCTCGCGCTTGTAGCCGTAGACGCCGAGGTGATCGCGGCGCAGCGTGTCGGCCCAGATGAGGATGACGCCCTGGGGCTGCTCGGCCGCACCCGCCGCGGCCCGCGAGCGCACAACGGGAGAGCCCCAGAAGCCGATCGTTCCCGGTTTCTCGGCAGCGAGGGCAAGAGACAGCTCCACTTCGCGCCCGGCGTAGGCCGCGAGGTCCAGCGAGATGTCCTCCCAGCGGTACGGCCGCGTCAGCGTCCGCGCAAGGAGCAACGCAGGGCCGGCGCCGCCATCCGCGGGCGAGGCCGACAGCGAGAACGCGACCGGCCCGCCCTCCAGCGTACCGATGGCGAGGTCAAGCCAGGGGCGCGCCGGCAGCGTGACGCGCCACCGCACGGTTTCCGGCGCCCGGGCGACGACCGTCTCCCGATAGATCTCGGCGAGTCCTTGAAAGCCCACTCCCGACGGCACGGACGCAAGGTGCTCGCGGCGGAACACCAGCCGCAGGGATTCGATCTCGAACGTGGCGCCCTGCTTGTCGGTCGGCTGGATGAAGATGTGCCGCGCCCGCGACGCCTGTATCGACAGTGGCGACGTCAGTGTGTAGGTCCGCAGCTCGTCGCCGGCGACGAGCGGCGTGGTGAAGTCGGCCGGGAAATTCCGCGCGTAGTCGAGCACCGAGTCTTTGTCGAGGCGCTCTGCCGCCGACAAGGACACCTTGAGATTGCCGCCGGCCGAAGCACGCAGCCGGACCTCGATGTGGTGCACGACATCGCTGTCGTCCAGGCCAGCCGTGCGCTCGAAATGGACGATGGGCATGTTCCCGCTCGCGCGCCCCCGGAGCCGGCCGGCGCCTATGGCAAGGTCCGCAACATCATGAAACGCCTGCCAACCGCGGGTCGCGGCGAGCTCGGGCGGGATCCTGTCTTCGCGGCTGTCGCCGGCAAAGAGCCATTCGGTGCGCGGCGGGGGCGGGCCAGAGGGAAGCCGGTTCGACACCGCATCGGCCGTGTAGACGTCGACGAGGCGCTGCGCCGGCGGCGCCTGATGCCGTCTGCAGTTCGCGAAGCCGACCGCCAGACCGAGAACGACGACTGCCAGCGCCAGCCTGCGCGCCGGATCTGTGCCCATGGGTGCCTGTTGCGCGGCAGTCTATGGCAGCCGCGGCCGCTCTTGCAGTATGCATTTATCTGCAGTACTCTTGCATTTCAATGCAGTCAAAGATCACCCGGCAGCGGGCCATCCTCGAGCTCGTGGCGCTCGGACAGGTTGCCACCCAGGCGGAGCTGAAGCTGCGCCTCAAGGAACGCGGCATCGCAGTCGACCAGGCGACCCTGTCGCGCGACGCCCGGGAGCTGAACCTCGTCAAGGTGGGCGACGCGGCGGGGGGCTATCGCTATGCGACGGTCGAGCAGGTGTCGCACACCGCCGGCGGCAAGGCGAGCGTGGTGCTGGCGCGGCTGGTGCGCGGCGCCGACTGCTCGGGAAACGTGGTGGTGGTGCGCACCGCGGTCGGCGACGCGCAGCCGGTGGCGCTCGCCATCGACCACCTCGGCTGGCCGGAGGTCGTCGGCACCCTCGCCGGCGACGACACCATCCTCATCGTGGTGCGCGAAGGCGTGGCGGCGCGCAAGGTCGTGAAGAAGGTTCTCGGTTTCTCGCACGGAAAGAAGGACGCGGCTTGACCCAGAAAATTGTGCTCGCCTACTCGGGCGGCCTCGACACGTCGGTGATCCTCAAGTGGCTGAAGGAGACCTACCAGGCGCCGGTCGCCGCCTTCATCGCCGACGTCGGCCAGGACGAGGACATGGAGGCGATCGCCGCCAAGGCGCGGCGCACCGGCGCCGACACCGTGCACGTGCTCGACCTGCGCGAGGAGTTCGTGCGCGACTACGTGTTCTTCGCGCTCAAGGCGAACGCCATCTACGAGGGCCACTACCTCATGGGCACCTCGATCGCGCGGCCGCTGATCGCGAAGCACCAGATCGCGGTGGCGCGCCTCGAGGGCGCCGACGCGCTGGCGCACGGCGCCACCGGCAAGGGCAACGACCAGGTGCGCTTCGAGCTGACGGCGCGGGCGCTGGCGCCCGACCTCGCGATCATCGCGCCGTGGCGCACCTGGAGCTTCACCGGCCGCAACGACCTCTTCAATTACGCGGAGCAGCACGGCATCGCCCTGCCCGTCACCAAGGACAAGCCGTACTCGATGGACGCGAACCTCATGCACATCAGCTACGAGGGCGGCATCCTCGAGGATCCGTGGGCCGCGCCGCCGCCGGACATCTTCCTGATGACGAAGAACCCCGAGGAAGCGCCGGACGCGCCGCTGGAAATTTCGATTTCGTTCGTCGACGGCGTGCCGGTCGCCGTGGACGGCGCGCCGCTCGGGCCGGTCGCGCTGCTGACGCGCCTCAACGTGGTCGGCGGCGACCACGGCGTCGGTCGCGTCGACATCGTCGAGAACCGCTTCATCGGCATGAAGTCGCGCGGCGTCTACGAAACGCCGGGCGTGACCCTGCTGCAGCTCGCGCACCGCGCGGTCGAGTCGCTCGCCATGGACCGCGAGGTGATGCACCTGCGCGACAGCCTGGTGCCGAAGATCGCCGAGCTCATCTACAACGGCTTCTGGTTCTCGCCCGAGCTCAACATGCTGCGCGCCGCGGTGGAGCAGTCGCAGCAGGGCATCACCGGCACGGCGCGGCTGCGGCTCTACAAGGGCGGCGCGGTCGTCATCGGCCGCCGCAGCGAGAACTCGCTCTACAACACCGAGATCGCGAGCTTCGAGACGTTTGGCACCTACGACTCGCAGGACGCCGCCGGCTTCATCCGCATGAACGGGCTGCGCCTGGCGCTGAACCCCGCGCTGCGGAAGGAACTGTAAGCATGCCGAGCCTGCTGCGCGAGCGGTTCGCGACCGGCGCCGACCCCTTCACCGAGAGCTTCGTCGCATCGGTTGTCGACGACGCCCGCCTGGTGCGCTTCGACATCGAAGGCTCCATCGCCCATGCGGCGATGCTGGAGAAGTGCCACCTGCTGACGCGGCGCGAGGGCGCACGCCTGCGCGCCGCGCTGGCGCGCATCCTCGCCGACTGGGAGGCCGGCCGCTTCGTCCTCGACCCGGCCGACGAAGACGTGCACATGAACGTCGAGCAGCGCCTGGGCCGCTCGGTGTCGCACAAGCTGGCCGCGAAGCTGCACACGGCGCGCAGCCGCAACGATCAGGTGGCGCTCGACCTGCGCCTCTGGGTCCGGGCCGAGGGCGCGCTGCTCCAGGCTTCGGTGCGGGCGTTGCTGCGCGCGCTCACGACCCGCGCCGCGCGCGAGGCCGGCACGCTGCTGCCGGGGGTCACCCACCTGCAGCACGCGCAGGTGGTGAGCCTCGGGCACGTCCTGCTGGCCCATCACGACCGCATCGCGCGCGACCAGGCACGGCTGCGCGACGCGCTGGGCCGCGCCGAAGTGTCGCCGCTGGGCGCCGGGGCGCTCGCCGGCACCTCGCTGCCGATCGCGCCGCGCCTCACGGCGCGCGCGCTCGGCTTCCCTGCCACCTTCACGAACTCGATCGATGCGGTCAGCGACCGCGACTTTGCCGTCGAGTTCGTCTCGGCCTGCGCGCTGCTCGCCACACATCTGTCGTCGCTGGCCGAAGACTTCATCCTCTGGTCGACACCGGAATTCGGCTTCATCGAGCTGCCCGACGCGCTCACCACCTCTTCCTCGATGCTGCCGCAGAAGAAGAACCCGGACACGGTGGAGCTGGTACGCGCCAAGGCGGCGGTGGTAACCGGCGCCCTGGTGACGCTCCTCGGCACACTCAAGGGACTGCCGATCGGCTACAACCGCGACCTGCAGGAAACCAAGCCGCCGCTGTTCGCGGCGGCCGATGCCGTGCGCGGCGCGGTTGCGGCCATGACCGCCGCCGTCGCCGGCATGCGCGTCGATCGCGCCCGCATGGCGGCCGCCGCCGCCGATCCGGCGCTGGTGGCGATCGACCTCGTCGAACACCTGGTGACGAACGGCGTGCCGTTTCGCCGCGCGCACGGCATCGTCGCGCGCGTCGTGCGCGACTGCGCTGCCGCGTCGCGGCCGCTGCTGTCGCTGAATGCCGCCGAATGGCGCCGCTACTCTCCAGCCCTCACCCCCGCAGTCGCCGCACGCCTTACGCCCGCGGCCTCCGCCGGCAAGCGCCGTTCCCCGGGCGGCACCGCGCCGTCTCTGGTGGCGGCGCGGGCCCGGAGCTTGATGAAGCACGCAAGGAGGTCCGCATGAAGTCGCAGACGCCGTCGCCGATCCTGGTTCCCGTCACCTATTTCGCCTCGGTCACCACGCCGCTCCGCCTCACGAACCCGGTCGAGCTCGATGGCGAAGCGAACGTGACGCCGGGACAGGTCGTCGTGGTGCGCGCCCTCGGCGAGAACCCGAAGTATCCGGAGCTCGAGCTGTGCGACGGCAGCCGGGTGGTGGTGCGCGCCGGCGACGTCATCGCCACCACGGTCGGCAGCCGCCAGGCGCTGCGCGGCTTCGTCGGCGAGTCGCCGAAGCGGGTCGCCACAGGCGACGTGCTCGGCCTCCTCAACCTCGGCGGCGTCGTCGGCCGGCCGATCTCGGGCAGCGCCGAAGTGGGCATGCCGGTGCCGGTGGAAGTGCTCGGCGTGTCGCGCCTGCACCTCGCCGATGTCGCCTTGCCCCGGCCGCGCTCGCTCGCCTCGATCCCGCCCATCGTCCTGGTCGCCGGCTCGTGCATGAACGTCGGCAAGACGGTCACCACCGAGAAGCTGATCGCCGGCCTCACGGCGCGCGGGCTCAAGGTCGGTGGCGCGAAGATCACCGGCGTCGGCTGCCTCAAGGACCAGATCCGCATGCTGGCCGCCGGCGCCGTGAAGGCGTACACATTCCTCGACTGCGGCGTGCCTTCGACCGTCGACAGCGACGACGTCGCCGGCATCGCGCGCGCGATCGCGGCGGCGCTGCAAGGCGCCGACGCCATCGTCATGGAGATGGGCGACGGCATCGTCGGCCACTACCGCGTCGACCGGCTGTTCGACGACAAGGAGCTGATGGCGCGCATCGACTCGCTGGTGTTCGTAGCCAGCGACCTGACCGCGGCCTGGGGCGGCAAGGAATTCCTGGCACGCCGCGGCGTGACGATCACGGCCGTCACCGGTGCGGCCACCGACAACGACTCCGGCGTGAACTTCATCGAGCGCGAACTCGGCATCCCCGCCGCCAACTCGGTGCGCCAGACCGAGAAGCTGCTCAACACGCTGTCGCTGTCGCTCTCGATCGCCGTTTGAGCGTGGTTCGTACTGTCGTCTGCGGTGCGTCCGGTTACATTGGCGGCGAAGCCGCGCGCCTGCTGCTCGCCCATCCCGACTTCGAGCTCGTTGGCGTCTGCGGCAGCGAGACGGCTGGCCAGCGCCTCGACGCGGTGATCCCGGCGCTGCGCGGCTTCACCGACCTGGTGGTGGCGCAGGACGTGCCGCCCGCCGATGCCTACGTGCTTGCGATGGGCCACGGCGAAGCGATGCGCCTCGCGCCGACCCTTGGAGGCAGGATCGTCGACCTCTCCGGGGACTTCCGCCTGCAGGACCCGGCGGCCTACGAGCGCTACTACAAGCGCCCGCACGGCGCCACGGAACTGCTGCCGCAGTTCGCCTATGGCGTCCCCGAGATCAACGCGGCTGCGATCCGCGAGTCGCGCCACGTGGCGGCCGGCGGCTGCTTCGCCACCGCCGCCATCCTGTCGCTGTGGCCGCTGCGCCGCCTCACGGTGGGCACGGCGATCGTCGACGGCAAGACCGGGTCCTCCGGCAGCGGCGTGCGGCCGGGAGAGAAGACCCATCATCCGTTTCGCGACGGGGCCTTCTTTCCCTACGAGCCATTCCACCACCGACACGTGCCCGAGATCGAGCAGGCGACCGGCGTCAAGGTCCTGTTCCAGCCGCACTCGACGCCGCTGGTGCGCGGCGTGTTCACCACCAGCTACATCACGCTCGCCGAAGCGGCCACCACCGACATGCTGCTCGACCTGTTCAGTGCCGCCTACACGGGCTCGCGCTTCGTGCGCGTGGGCAAGGGCGCGGTGAACGTCACCAACGTCCGCGGCTCGAACTTCATCGACATCGGCGTCGTCTCCGAGGGGCGCACGGCGATCGTGTTCGCGGCCCTGGACAACCTCGTCAAGGGCGGCGCAGGCCAGGGGATCCAGTGCCTGAACCTGATGTTCGGCTTCGACGAGACGCGCGGCCTGTTGCAGGCGCCGGCGCGGCCATAAAAAAGCATAGAGAAGGGAACCGCGAAGCAAGACATGGGACTGCTGAAGACGTTCAAGACGCTGCCGCTCGAAGTGGAGCGCGGCGCCGACGTGTGGGTCTGGGACTCCGCCGGGCGGCGCTACCTCGACCTCTACGCCGGCCACGCCGTCTGCTCCACCGGCCACTGCCATCCGAAGGTGGTGGCCGCGATCCAGCGGCAGGCGGCGACACTCATCTTCTATTCGAACGTCGCCGGGTCGCGGCTGCGGGACGCGGCCGCCGAGCAGCTGCTCGCGCATGCGCCGCACTTTTCTTCGGTGCTGTTCGCGAACTCGGGCGCCGAGGCCAACGAGAACGCGCTCAAGATGGTGCGGCGCCTCACCGGCCGCGAGCAGGTCATCGCCATGGACGGCGGCTTTCACGGCCGCACCGCCGGCGCCATGTCGGTGACCGGCGTCGCAAAGTACCGCGCGACCTCGCAGCCCCTGCTCCCCGGCGTCACCTTCGTGCCATTCGGCGCAACGCCGCGGGTGGGCACCGACGTGGCGGCGGTCATCGTCGAGCCGGTGCAGTCGATGGCGGGTATGAAGACTGCGCCGCCGTCCTGGTTTCGCGAGCTGCGCGCTGCCTGCGACGCGGCGGGCGCGCTCCTCATCTTCGACGAAGTGCAGACCGGCATCGGCCGCACCGGCACCATGTTCTTCTCCGGCCGCGACGGCGTGAACGCGGACCTCGTCACGCTCGCGAAGGGCATCGGCAGCGGCTTTCCCCTGTCGGCGGTGCTGGCGACGGCGCCGGTGGCGGCGAGCGTGCAGTACGGCGAGTACGGCGCCACCTACGGCGCCGGCCCGCTCGCGATGGCGGCGATGCAGGCGACTCTCGAGGTCGTGGACGGGCTGCTGCCGTCGGTGCGCGAAGTCGGCCGCTATCTTGCCGGGCGCTGTGCCGCCGTTCCCGGCGTCGCCGAGGTGCGCGGGCTCGGTCTCCTCCTCGGGCTGAAGCTGCAGGGCGGCGCGGATGCCGGTGCGGCGCAGCGCGCGCTCCTCGCTGCCGGCTTCATCACCGGCACCGCGGACGAGCCCTCGGTGCTGCGGCTGCTGCCGCCCTTGACCCTCACGCGCGAGCACGTCGATGCGTTCGTGCCGGCTCTCGAATCGGTCCTGCAGGCGTGGGCGGCGCCTGTTTCCTGATGGCCGTGCCGCGCGACTTCATCAGCACGCTCGACTGGTCGAAGCCGCAGCTGACGGCGCTGCTGCGCGACGCGGCGGCCCTGAAGAAGTCGCGGCGCAGCGGCAACGCCAGGGCACGGCCGCTCGCCGGCAAGAGCATGGCGCTCCTCTTCTTCAACCCGTCGTTGCGCACCCGCGTCTCGTTCCAGGTGGCGCTCGCCGAACTTGGCGCAACTGCCGTCGCCTCGACCGTCGGCGCCGATTCCTGGACGCTCGAGCATCGCGCCGGCGCCGTCATGGACCAGGACCGCACCGAGCACGTCAAGGATGCCGCCGCGGTGCTCTCGCGCTACGTCGACGCGATCGGCGTGCGTTCGTTTCCCGGGCTGCAGTCGCTCGCTGACGACATGGCCGATCCGGTGATCGCCGCTTTCCGCAGCTACGCGTCGGTGCCCGTCGTCAACCTCGAGTCCGCGTTGTGGCATCCGTGCCAGGCCCTGGCCGACGCCATGACCGCGGCCGAGCGGCTGGGCCGTGGGGCCTTCGACCCCGGCGTGCTCAAAGGGGCGCGGGTGACGCTCACGTGGGCCTATCACCCCAGGGCGCTGCCCACAGCGGTCGGCAACTCGTTCGCGGCCATCATGTCGCAGCTGGGCGCCGACCTCACGATCGCGCATCCGCCGGAGTTCCCGCTTCCCGAACAGGTGCTTCGGGCGCTGCCGCGGGCGCCGCGCATCGTGCACAGCAAGCAGGACGGACTCGCGGGCGCGCAGATCGTGTGCGCGAAGTCGTGGGGTGCGCTTGGCTACTACGGGCGCTGGGCTGCGGAAGCAAAGCTGCGCAACACCTTGCGCAGCTGGATTTGCGACACCGTGCCTGCCAAGGCGACCTTCCTCCATTGCCTGCCGGTGCGCCGCAACGTGGAAGTGGCCGACGCCGTGCTCGACGGTCGCGGCAGCGCCATATATGACGAGGCCGAGAACCGGCTGCACGTGCAGAAGGCGATCCTCAAGAGGCTCTTGTGAAGTCCGGCGACCTCGACACATTGCGCGAAGCGCTGCCCTACATCAACCGCTTTCGCGGCACCACCTTCGTGGTGAAGATCGGCGGCGAGATCGCCGACCAGGCGGAGACGCTCGCGCCCTTCTGCCAGGAAGCGGCGCTGCTCGCGCGCGTCGGCATCCGCATGGTGGTGATCCACGGCGGCGGCAAGCAGGCGAGCGAACTGCAGCAGCGGCTCGGCATCGAGCCACGCATGGTGCAAGGCCGGCGCGTCACCGACTCGGACACGCTCGACATCGTGATGATGGCGTTCGCGGGCAAGGTCAACACCGAGATCCTCTCGTCCTTCCGCAAGTCAGGCGTCGACGCGGTCGGCCTCTCCGGCATCGACGGCGGCATCGTCCATGCCGTGCGCCGGCCGCCGAAGCAGGTGCGCGATGAAAAGACCGGTATCGACGAGATGGTCGACTACGGCCACGTCGGCGACATCGAGAGAGTGGACCCGCGCCTGCTGACGGCGCTGCTCGACCAGGATTTCGTGCCGGTGATCGCCTCGCTCGGCGGCGACGACGACGGCGCCATCTTCAACATCAACGCCGACACTGTGGCGGCGAAGATCGCCGGCGCGCTGCGCGCCGAAAAACTCATCCTGGTGACCGACGTCGAGGGCATCCTCGACGGCGGCGGAGCCCTCATCTCGCGCGCCACACCCGAAGAGGTCGACAGCGCCATCCGGGGCGGCGTCATCCGCGGCGGCATGGTGCCGAAGGCGCAGTCGGCCGTAGGCGCGCTCGGCGAGGGGGTCGGCACCGTGCACATCATCAGCGGCAAGCGCCCCTCGACGCTCCTGGGCGAAGTGTTCACCGAAAAGGGCTCGGGCACCATGATCACGCGCACGGCGCTTCGGTGACGATAACGCGGCTCGTCTTGTGGTATCTGTTGCGTCATGGCTCGACCGCGAGACCGGACGCAGCGCCGCACCGTTGACGCAGCTTCGGCCGCGCTCCTGGCACTCGCCGCGGCGGCGCTCGCCGCCCTCGGTAGCGCCGCCGCGGGCAGCGTCGCCTACAGCGCGCCGGCCGCACCCGGCTTCGGCATGCTGCACCTCGGCCCCGAACGGCTCGTGATCTCCTATCCCGACGCGCAGGGCACGGTGAAGGGGCACCTCGTCGCACGCATCAACCGCGACCGGCAGCTGCACGGCGTGCCGCCGCTGCGCTACGACGCGCGACTGGCGCTCACCGGCGACCGCTTCACCCACGACCAGGCGCTCGCGGCCTCGAACGGCCACTGGGACCCGGCGGGCCGCCCGCCTTACGTGCGCTGGGGCCTCGCCGGCGGCGTCGACTTCCACTCGCAGAACGCCGGCTCCTATTCGAACAGCGGCGGCATCGTCCCGGACGCGATCGAGGCGATCGCGCTGCAGATCCACGAGAGCATGATGGACGAGAGGCCGCCCGACGACGGCCACCGCCAGACCATCCTCAATCCCCTGCTGACCCACGTGGGTATCGGCCTGGCGCAGGTCGGCGGCGAGTTCCGCATCACCGAGGAGTTCAGCCGCGTCGCCTTCGAGTGGCTCGAGGTTCCCGATCGGCCGCTGCGGCCAGGCACCATCGCCGCCTTCTCGGGCAAGCCGCTCGCCGGCTTGGAGGTCGGCGTTGTCGAAATCGCGTTCGAGCCGCCGCCGCGCAAGCTCACGACGCGCGAGTTGAACAGCCGCGGCAGTTACTCGTACCCGCGCGCCTACAAGACGCTCTACCCGAAGCTGCGTAACGGCGGGTTCTATCGCAGCGGCGAAGCCGGCGAGTTCGACATCAGGCAGGACGGCGCCTTCTCGCTGCAGTTTCGCTGCGACCAGGGCCCCGGCTACTACTTCGTCCTCTGTTACGTGCGCAAGCGCGGCGAGCGGAACCCGCAAATGTTCCCGGCCACCGCGGCCATGGTCACCGTGGTCGCAAATAAGGGCTGAGGCTGCTAGGCTTTTCTGCAGCGCCGCGGGCGTTCGATTCTCGTAACCCACTCACTTATATGACATTAGCTCAAGAACGCATCGACGCTGCTGCCGCCTCCTTGCGCCCGCCGAAGGCTCAGGAAAGACCGCACCAGGACACCTTCCACGGCGAAGTGCGCGACGACGACTACTTCTGGCTGCGCGACAAGGACGATCCGGCGGTGCGCGAATACCTCGAGGCCGAGAACGCCTACGCCGACGGCATCATGGCCGGCACCGGCGAGCAGCAGGAGCGGCTCTACAAGGAGATGCTGTCGCACATCAAGGAAACCGATCTCTCGGTTCCCTACCGCGACGGCGGCCACTTCTACTACTCGCGCACCGAGGAGGGCTTGCAGTATCCGATCTACTGCCGCAAGCAGGGTTCGCTCGACGCGGCCGAAGAAGTGGTCCTCGACCTCAACGCGCTCGCCGCAGGCCAGCCGTTCATGGCGCTCGGCGCCTACGACGTCAGCAACGACGGCACGCTGCTCGCCTACTCGCTCGACAACACCGGCTTCCGCGAGTACACGCTCTACGTGATGGACCTGCGCACCCGCGCGCTCATCGGCGAACCGATCCCGCGCACGGGTTCGGTTGCGTGGGCGCAGGACGGCAAGACGCTCTTCTACACCGTCGACGACAGCGCCAAGCGTCCGTACCGGCTGTACCGCCATGTGCTCGGCACCGCAAGCCACGACCTGGTGCACGAGGAGAACGACGAGCTCTTCCGCATCGGCGTGGGCCAGACGCGCAGCCGCAAGTACATCCTGATGTTTGCCGGCAGCCACACCACCAGCGAATGGTCGTACCTCGACGCGTCGGCGCCGCAGGGCGAGTTCCGTCTGGTGAGCCCGCGTCAGCACCAGCACGAATACGACGTCGAGCATCACGGCGAGCGCTTCTTCATCCGCACCAACGACAGCGGCCGCAACTACCGACTGGTGGAGGCGCCGGTCGCGACTCCCGGCCGCGAACACTGGAAGGAAGTGGTGGCGCACCGGCCCGCGGTGATGCTCGAGGGCATCGAGTGCTTCGCGGGGTTCTACGCGCTGCTGGAGCGCGAGGACGGCGTGCCGCACGTGCGCATCACCGACATCGCCAGCGGCAAGTGGCACCGCATGGCGTTCCCGGAACCGGCGTATTCGGTGTTCCCCGCCGCCAACGTCGAGTGGCAGACCAGCCTGTTCCGCTACTCGTACCAGTCGCTCGTGACGCCGAACTCGATCTACGACTACGACGTCGCCGCGCGCAGCGCGACGCTCCTGAAGCAAATCGAGGTACCGGGCGGCTTCGACGCCGCGAACTACGTGTCGGAGCGGCTGAGCGCGCGCGCCGCGGACGGCGTCGAAGTGCCGATCTCGCTCGTCTACCGCCGCGACCGGCGGCCCGCGGGCGGCGCGATGCCGCTTTACCTCAACGGCTACGGCTCCTACGGCTTTTCGCTGCCGGTCGCGTTCTCGGCGACGCGCCTGGTGCTGCTCGACCGCGGCGTCGCCTTTGCCATGGCGCACATCCGCGGCGGCGGCGAGATGGGCAAGCCGTGGCACGACGACGGCCGGATGCTGCGCAAGATGAACACGTTCACCGACTTCATCGCGGTTGCCGAGCACCTGATCGCGGCGGGCTACACGACGCCCGGGACGCTGGCGATCGAAGGCGGCAGCGCCGGCGGCTTGCTGATGGGCGCCGTCTGCAACCTGCGCCCGGACCTCTTCCACGTGGTCGTCTCCAAGGTGCCGTTCGTGGACGTCATCAACACCATGATGGACGGCTCGCTGCCGCTGACGGCCGGCGAGTGGGAAGAGTGGGGCGACCCGCACAAGCCCGACGAGTACGCCTGCATCCGCCGCTATTGCCCGTACTCGAACCTCGAGGGCAAGGCGTATCCGCGCATGCTGGTGAAGACGGCGCTGAACGACAGCCAGGTGATGTTCTGGGAGCCGGCAAAGTACGTGGCGCGAATGCGGGCGCTGCGCCATGACCCGAACCTGCTGCTGCTCAAGACCAACATGAACGCCGGCCACGGCGGCTCTTCCGGCCGCTACGACTACCTGCGCGAGATCGCGTTCGACTACGCCTTCGTCCTCAACCAACTGGGAATTGAGCCATGACCCTGCTGCGCAGCTTCGTGAACGGCCGCTTCGCCGTGGGCGAGAAGCCGTACGACACGTTGTTCAATCCCGCCACCGAGGAACCGGTCGCCGAAACAGGCGCGCGCGGCATCGATCGCGGCGCCGCGCTGCGCTACGCGCGCGAGGTGGGCGGGCAGGCGCTGCGCGCCATGACCTTCGAAGAACGCGGCGCGCTGGTGAAGGCGTTTGCCGACGCCCTCTCGGCGCACCGCAACGAACTCCTCGACCTCGCCGTGCAGAACGGCGGCAACACCCGCGGCGACGCCAAGTTCGACGTGGACGGCGCCATCTTCACGCTGTCCGCGTACGCTGAACTCGGCAAGTCGCTGGGCGCCGCGCGCATCCTGGCCGACGGCGAAGGCATCTCGCTCAGCCGCTCGCCGCGCTTCCACGGACAACACGTGAGCGTGGCCCGCCACGGCGTCGCCGTGCACGTCAACGCCTTCAACTTCCCGGCGTGGGGGCTCGCGGAGAAGGCGGCATGCGCGCTCCTCGCCGGCATGCCGGTGGTGAGCAAGCCGGCGACCAGCTCGGCGGTGGTAGCGCATCGCATCGCGCAGATCCTCGCCGACGGCAAGATCCTTCCCGACGGCGCCTTCTCGCTGCTCTGCGGCGAGGCCGGCGACCTGCTGGCGCACGCGGGCGCCCAGGACGTGGTCGCCTTCACCGGCTCCGGCGCCACTGGCGCGCGCATCCGCGCGCTGCCCAACATCATCGAGCACTCGGTGCGCGTCAACGTCGAGGCGGACAGCCTGAACGCGGCCATCCTCGGGCCGGACGTCGCTCCCGGTGACGAGACCTGGGACTACTTCGTCAAGGACGTGTTGCGCGACATGACCCAGAAGGCCGGGCAGAAGTGCACCGCGATCCGGCGCATCGTGGTGCCGGCGGCGCAGGCGGAGCGGCTGCGCGACGACCTCATCGAACGGCTCGGCGGCATCGTCGTCGGCAACCCGGCGCAGGAAGGGGTGCGCATGGGGCCGGTTGCGACGAGTGCGCAGCGCGACGACGTACGCGACGGCATCGCGGCGCTGGCGGCCGACGGGCGGCTCGTCTACGCCAACGACAAGCCGCCGCAAGGCGTGCCCGACGGCAAGGGCTACTTCGTCGGCCCGGTGCTCATCGAGCTGGAACAAGGCGCCGGCGGCGCCACCGTCCATGGGCGCGAGGTGTTCGGGCCGGTGGCAACCGTCGTCCCTTACTCGGGCGCCGCGGCGGATGCCGCCGAGCTCGTGGCCCGTGGCCAGGGCGGACTGGTGTCGTCCGTCTACTCCGAAGACACCGCATTCGTCGCCGATGCGGTGGCCGGTCTCGCGCCGTATCACGGCCGGCTGTTCCTCGGCAGCGCCCGCATCGCCGAGCAGTCGCCCGGACCCGGCACGGTGCTGCCGCAGCTCATCCACGGCGGACCGGGCCGCGCCGGCGGCGGCGAGGAGCTAGGCGGCCTTCGAGGGCTCGCGTTCTATCGCCAACGCGTGGCCCTCGAAGGTTCGCGTCCGGTTATCGACCGGATCCTGAAGTAGCGGACGGACGCACGATCATCGCGGCGATCGATGCCGCGATGCCGCCGACCGCGACGGTGAAGGCGATCCACAGCGTCAACTGCGGAAGCACGCCGATCAGCACCCAGCGCATCACAGGGCTCATCGCCATCAATTGCTCGGCCGCGGGACCGGTTCCGACGACGTCGTAATGGGTGCCCCAGGAGCCCATGATCGCGAAGAACATGACGATGACGACGGGGATGCGCGCAGCGAATGCGTACTTGAACAGCGTCGAGAACAGCGCCGGCCAGGTGCGCGACGCGATCCAGAGGGACACTGCGGAGCCGACGACGAAGGCGCCGAGAAGGCCCGTCGGCATGCCGAAAGCTTTCAAGAGCCCGAACATGATGGCGGCGAAGGCTAGGAGCGCCGCAACGTAGATGCCCAGAGACTTGGCCGCCGAATCCGGCCCCTTGCCTTCGCCTGCGAGCTGCGCGCCAAACCACGCGCCGAACACGAGCACCAGCCATGAGATGCCGACGAGGGCGAAGCCGCCGCCGGCGCTGCGGTTGAACAAGGCAGGCGACCAGCCCTGCAGTTCACCGACGAGCCGCAGGATGGTGACCGCCAGAGTGATCAGCGCGGGAACAAGGATACGTCCCATGAGTTGTCTCCTTTGTCTTTACGGCGGGACGACAATACACCGGACCGCGGCCCGAAGGCGCGCGTGCCGCGGCCGGAAACCGCGGCAGCGGTGTAGTACACTCGCAACCGGAAAAAACCACCACGTTTTTTTCGTCGCCCGCTGCGCTAAACCAGCGACGGAGGCCTCGTGACCCCCAATCCAAAACAGCGGAAAAAAGTCGCCGCGCGGACCGCCGCCGGGCCGGTGTCGACGTTCATCGAGCGCCACTACCGGCACTTCAACGCGGCGACGCTGCTCGACGCGGCGCGCGCCTATGCGTCGCACGTCGATCGCGGTGGGGCCATGTTCATGACCCTGGCCGGGGCCATGAGCACCGCCGAACTCGGCCTGTCGCTTGCCGAGATGATCCGCAAGGGCAAGGTGCACGCCATCTGCTGCACCGGCGCCAACCTCGAAGAGGACGTCTTCAACCTGGTGGCGCACGACTACTACGTGCGCGTGCCCCACTACCGCGACCTCACGCCCGGGGACGAGCAGGCCCTCCTCGACCGCCACCTGAACCGCGTCACCGACACCTGCATCCCCGAGGCGGAGGCCATGCGCCGCGTCGAGAAGGTGATGATCGACGAGTGGCGCGCCGCAGAGAAGCGCGGCGAACGGCTGTTCGCGCACCAGTTCCTGTACCGCGCGCTCAAGCGCCGCGAGCTGATCCGCCACTTCCAGGTGCCGACCGAAAGCAGCTGGCTGCACGCGGCGATGGAGAAGAACCTGCCGATTTTCGTGCCCGGCTGGGAAGACTCGACGCTTGGCAACATGTACGCCGCCGAGTGCATGAATGGCGAGCTGAGCGGCGCGCACACAGTGAAGACCGGCGTCGAGACCATGATCGAGCTGGCCGGCTGGTACACGAAGGCGTCGAAGCGCCAGTCGATCGGCTTCTTCCAGATCGGCGGCGGCATCGCCGGCGACTTCCCCATCTGCGTCGTGCCGATGCTGCGCCAGGACCTGCGCCGCGACGTGCCGCTGTGGGGTTACTTCTGCCAGATCAGCGACTCGACCACCAGCTACGGCTCGTACTCGGGCGCCTCTCCCAACGAGAAGATCACCTGGGAGAAGCTCGCCATCGACACGCCCAAGTTCATCGTCGAGTCCGATGCCACGATCGTGGCGCCGCTGATGTTCGCGCACGTCCTCGGCTGGTGAACGAGCCGGTCCTCGTCACCGGCGGCGCCGGCTTCATCGGCAGCGCGCTGGTGCACGGCCTCAACGCGCGCGGTGCCGAGCGCATCCGGGTGGCCGACTTCCCGGGCGACCCGCTGAAGGAGCGCAACCTCGCGCCGCTGCGCATCGACGGCTTCATCGACGCGCACGAGCTGCCCGCCCTGCTGGAGCGCGGCGCTCTCGACGACGTCCGCACGGTGCTGCACATGGGTGCCTGCTCGTCCACCACGGAGACGGATGCCCGGTACCTGATGCGGAACAATTTTGCCTACACGGTGAGCCTCGCCGAGTGGGCGCTGCGGCGCGGCGTTCGTTTTGTGTACGCGTCGTCCGCCGCCACGTACGGGGCACTCGAAGGCGACCTCTCCGACAGCGCCGACCTAGGCGAGTTGCGACCGCTGAATCTCTACGGCTATTCGAAGCAGCTGTTCGACCAGCTGGCCGCCGCGCGCGGCCTGTTCGACTCGATCACCGGCCTCAAGTACTTCAACATCTTCGGCCCCAACGAAGCTCACAAGGGCGACATGCGCAGCATGGCCAGCAAGGCGTTCGAGCAGGTCATGGCCAACGGCCGGGTGCGCCTTTTCAGGAGCCACCGCTCCGAGTTCCGGGACGGCGAGCAGCTGCGCGACTTCCTCTACATCAAGGATGCGGTGGCGATGACCCTGCATGTCGCCGAGCGCCCGCAGGCGACCGGGCTCATCAACGTCGGCTCCGGTGAGGCGCACACCTGGCTCGAACTGGTGCGGCCTGTTTTCGCGGCCCTGGGACGGCCGGTGGACATCGAGTTCATCGACATGCCCGAGGCGCTGCGCGGCAAGTATCAATACAAGACGCGTGCGGTCCTCGACCGCCTGCGTGCCTCCGGCTACGATGCGCCGGTGACTCCGCTCCCCGACGCCGTACGCGAGTACGTGGCGTCTTACCTCGAACCCGATCGCCGGCTCGGCGAACGCTAGAGACAGCAGGCAACTTGGAAAAGAACGTCACTCCCGAACACATCATGCAGGTGGGCCTCGGCTTCTGGGGGTCGAAGGTGCTCCTGAGCGCCGTCGGCATGGAACTCTTCACCGTGCTCGCGGATAAGCCCCTGGACGGCGAGGCATTGCGCACGCGGCTGGGCCTGCATCCGCGCGCGGCGCGCGACTTCTTCGACGCGCTCGTGGCGCTTGGCTTTCTCGAGCGCGAGCAAGGCGCGTACCGCAACACCGCTGCGACCGGCCTGTTCCTCGACAAGGGCAAGCCGTCCTACATCGGCGGAATGCTCGAGATGGCGAACGAACGCCTGTTCCGCTTCTGGCACGACCTCCCCGAGGCGCTGCACACCGGCCTGCCGCAAAACGAGGTGAAGCAAGGCGGCGCCTTCTTCGCCGCGCTCTACGCCGAGCCCGCGCGGCTGCGCGGCTTCCTCTCCGCGATGACCGGCATCAGCCAGCCCGCGAACCAGGCGATCGCCGCGAAGTTCCCCTTCAAGGACCACAAGACGTTCGTCGATGCCGGAACCGCGCAGGGCGACCTCGCTGCGCAAGTGGCGCTCGCCCACCCGCACCTGCAAGGCACCGGCTTCGACCTGCCGCAGGTCGCATCGATCTTCGAAGAGTACGTGAACCAGCTGGGCCTCTCCGGCAGGGTCAAGTTCACGGCCGGCGACTTCTTCAAGGACCCGCTGCCGAAGACGGACGTGGTGATGATGGGCCACATCCTGCACGACTGGGACCTCGCGGAGAAGAAGGCGCTCATCCGCAAGGCGTGGGATGCCCTGCCCGCGGGCGGCGCGCTCATCGTCTACGAGTCGATCATCGACGACGAGCGCCGCAAGAACGCCTTCGGCCTGCTGATGAGCCTCAACATGCTCATCGAAACTCCGGGCGGCTTCGACTACAGCGGCGCCGACTGCAGCGGCTGGATGAAGGAGTGCGGCTTCCGCGAGACGCGCGTCGAGCACCTGGTCGGGCCCGACTCGATGGTGGTCGGCATCAAGTAGGCGGTCACTTCGCTGCGAGAGCGTCGGCGCCCGCCGCCACGCTCAGCATCGATATGGAGCCGCCATCGACGCCCTCGACCGGAAAGGAAATGGCGTCGCCGGCTTGCTGCGTGCCGGCCACGTACAGTAGCGGCAGGTAGTGCTCGGGAGTCGGCACCGCAAGCTGCGCGTCGCTGCCGAGCTTCTCGTAAGCGACGAGCGGACGGTGGTCGCCGGCGAGCAGCAGGCTCCGGGCCTCGGCCTCGAAGCGCACCGCCCAGTCGTACGGCTCGGGTGCGTGACGCCCCCATGCGTACGCATGCAGGTTGTGCACCAGGTTGCCGCTGCCGACGATCAGCACGCCTTCGGCGCGGAGCGGCGCGAGCTTCCTTCCGATTTCGTAATGGAACGGCGCCGGCTGCGACTCATCGATGCTGAGCTGCACCACCGGCACGTCGGCCGCGGGGTAGACGTGGCGGAGCACCGACCACGTGCCATGGTCGAGCCCCCACGAGTCGTCGCGCGCGACCGCAAGCGGTGCGAGGAGTTGCTGCACTCGCTGCGCCAGTTGCGGATCGCCCGGCGCCGGGTACCGCACCGCGAATAACTCCGGCGGGAACCCGCCGAAGTCGTGGATGGTGCGCGGCGCGGTGCTGACGGTGACGGCTGTCGACGGAACGAACCAGTGCGCCGAGACCGAGAGGATCGCTCTCGGCCGCGGCGTCACCGCGCCGATCCGGCGCCAGCCCTCGGTGTAGGCGTTCGTCGCCAGCGCGTTCATCGGGTTGCCGTGGCCGAAGAAGATCGCCGGCAGGTTGTGCGCGTCGTCCGTCATGCGTATCGCAGTATGTCACCGTCCCAGTGCAGCGCGGATCGCTGCCAGGTGATGGTAGCTGTGGCGCACGGCG
This sequence comes from uncultured Acidobacteriota bacterium, assembly GCA_963720545.1. GTDB lineage: Bacteria > Acidobacteriota > Vicinamibacteria > Fen-336 > Fen-336 > MFD01916-c6. The sequence goes on from OY970399.1 coordinate 1,646,983, forward strand.
TGATCCTCGAGAAAGAACTGGCACGTCAGGGGCGCGTCGGCGTTCAGCGACACGGCGGCCGCGCTGTCGAGCTGCTGGTCCGATAGCGAACGGATCGCCGCCGCGGCGGCGGCGCTGTTTCGGTACAGCAAGTCGAGCGCGGCATCCGGGCCCACCGACTCGTGCTTGCGTGCGTGCTCGGCGTTCATCGCGTGCACCGCCGCCCAACTGACGCCGGCGATCGGGTTGCCGCCCGCCAGGCTCAGGGCCAGCTGGATCTCCAGCGGATACATCGTGGCGACGTGGTGTACCACGACGCCTACCGGGCGCCCATCGCCGGGCAAGCGCTTTTGCCACTGGGCATCGTCAAGCGATTCAGCAAGCTCAGCGAGCGCGCGAGCGCCGCGCTCCAGCCGTTCGGCCAGCGCCTCGGCGCGCGAACTTGAAATTTCCTTGTCACCCTGTTGCTGCACGACATCCAAAACGGTGGTCATCAACTTGTCCTTTCGGGCCGCCGAAAGCGGCACTGAGAACCACTACGTTTGGTTTCGTCGGATTGCTGACAGCCCAGCGTTTTTTTGCACGGCCTGAGAAAGGACTCAGAAATCGATCAGTAGGCCAGCTTTGGCATGCATCATGGAGTAGAGAGGCAAGGCAATGAACAATGCGGATCCTGAGATGGAGCGGCGTGCCGTTGGTCGGGCTCGCGGCAATCGGCGGGGTGTGGCTCCTCTCCCTGCCGCAAGCAGCCGCGACCACGGCCGCGACGCCAATCTCGCCGCAGGAGGCAGAGACAATTCTCGAAGCGCTCAAGCCGCCAAAGCGCGCGCGGCCGGTTATTGCAATCGTTGGCATCAACGACGCCACGGAAGTGACCGACTACCTCATGCCTTTTGGGGTGCTGCGGCGCGCGGATGTCGCCGACGTGACGCTGCTGGCAACGGGGCCGGGGCCGGTGAAGCTATTTCCGGTGCTCACGGTCGAACCGGAGGCGACTGTGGCGGCGTTCGATGCACAAAGCCCGCAGGGCGCCGATTACGTGATCGTCCCAGCCATGAGCCGCGACAACGATCCGGTAGTCCTCGCATGGCTCAAGAGCCAGGCTGCGAATGGCGCGACCATCATCGGCGTGTGCGCCGGCGCCAAGGTCGTCGCCGCAGCCAGGCTGCTGGACGGCAAACGGGCGACAACCCACTGGTATTACCTCGACGAGTTGCGCAGGAAGCATCCTGCGGTTCACTACATCGCCGATCGGCGACTGGTGGTAGACAAAGGAGTCGCCACCACCACTGGAATCAGCGCGTCATTACCCGTGGCGCTGACCTTGATTGAAGCGATCGCGGGGCGCGCGAAGGCCGAGGCTGTCGGCCGCAGCATCGGCGTTCCGCGATGGGATGCACGGCACAATAGCGGCGCCTTCCGGTTCACGCGACCATTCGCCATGGCCGCCATCGGCAATACCGCAGCCTTTTGGAATCGCGAGCGTCTCGGCATCGAGCTGACGCCCGGCATCGACGAAGTCTCGCTCGCACTGGCCGCCGATGCCTGGACACGCACGTACCGGTCGCACGCCATCACGTTCTCTCCCACCGCTGGCGCTCAGCGGTCGCGCAACGGCGTCGGCGTCCTGCCCGACAAGATCATGGCGAACTGGCCCGCGCAAACACTGCTTCCAGCCATTGGCGAGCGCCAACCGGCCCTCGTCCTCGACGACACACTTCAGGCCATCGGCGCCCGCTACGGCGCGCGCACCGCGGACTTCGTCGCAATGCAGCTCGAATACCCGCGATAATCGCGCATGCGGATCGCCGGCGCCGGTCATGCGGTTTTCGCGGCGACGATGATCACGCTGGCAATCCTTGGACTGGTCACGGGGGATTTCGCGCCGATATGGCAGCCAGTGCCCAAAGGGCTGCCTGCGCGCGAGACGCTCGCCTATTTGATCAGCGTGTTCCTGCTCCGGCAGGGCGTGCCCCGGAGGGGCGACGCGGCCCCTTGCGGCAACGAGTACGGCTCCTGGGGTGCTGCCGCTGTGAGCTCTTTCATTTTTTCCGGGCTCCGAACCTTCAGAAGGTATCCCGGCACCCGACGGAGCGGCGAGAAGTACGCGGCCATACTCGCGCGCAGGCTCCAGGCCGCTTTCGGGTTGACAGCGAAGAAACCAACCCGCTCGCCGTTCGGCGGCACTTCGACCTCACCGACCTTGATCCACTCGCTTGGCACCAGAGGAACAACCCAGCTCCATCCGAGCGAGACGATTGCGATCGTGGGCCGGTTTTTCGCCGTCCAGGTCAGCACGTCCCTGCTTGTGTAGTGGCCCGTGCGCCGCATAATCTCGAGCGGTTCTATGTCGCCCAGAGCAGCAAGGTCCAGTATCCTGGCCTGGGTGTAGTAGGTGACCGCGCCAAGATCGTTGACGATCACAGCCTCGCCAGGATAGTAGGTTCGGATGAACAGCGCCGTTTGATACTGCTCGAGATAGGTATTTCGCATTCCGCGGATCTCGGCGGCCGCAGTAAGGCCCTCCCGGACGTCGGCAACGATCCCCACCAGCGAAGCCACGAGAAGCGCCGGCACGAAGTGTTGGGCGAGAACTCCCGGCGTGCGCCACTCGGCCAGCACGACGGTCGTCACAAAGATCCCAAACGCGACAAGATAGCCGTCGTACCGGTACGCCCAGTACATTGGTGAGAAGACGTAGTGCCCGTGCGCCACGATCATCACGGCGAGGAGGAGCGGAAACAGGACTTGCGGCCGCCAGAAGTCACGGTACGAATACCACTGCACGAGCGCGCTGATCAAACCGATTGCAAGGAGGATCGGCAGCGCGCGGTTATTTTGCAGAAACGCCAGATCTTCGGCGCCGAAGGGCTTGATGAGGGCCGAAACCGTCGACACCGACTGGCCGGCGGCTTTGAGCATCAACGAGTTTGGCAGGAAAAACCCGCCGTTCGCCACGGAGATCGCGCCAAAGGCCACAACCGGGACAAGCGCAGCGGCGCCGATCGAGACTCCCCGGAAGAACTGGCGACGGGCAAGGAAGCCGAGGCAAGCTGGACCAACGAGGAAGAATCCCTCGTACCGCGCCGCGCCAAGCAGCGCGCCCAAGACGCACAACCCGATTGTCCGGCGGCGCTGGGCCAGCGGATCCTCGGGCCGGCTCGTCAATGCTTCGACCGCTGCCGCCGCAAACCAGATCGTCACCAGAAGGTGAAGAATGTGTTCCATCCCCATCAGCACCATTCCGGTCATGGGAACCGCGACCACGAGTCCGAGCAGCGCCGCCGCTCGCAGGACCGGCAACGCGCCGAAACGGAGCAGGTAGCGGTTGGTTACCGCCAGCGTCACCACGACAAGGGCAATGTTGAGGACGAGCGGTATCGCGTCGTGCACGTGGAACGCCCGATCGGCCATGCCGAGGACGAATGTCCACAGCAACGACGAAGACGATGAAGAGAAATGAAAGGGAGTGCAGCCCCAGATACCGTGGCTTGCGAAGTTCTTGGCCACGGCCATGTGAATGTAGGCATCATCAAGGGCGTAGATGAGATGGCCGTCCGTACACCGCATCGCGGCACGCAGGGCGGCGGCGAGGGATACCAGGAACCCCGTCACTGGGAGCAGCAACGGAGACCGCCACAGGCGACGCAAACGCATCGCGCTCGGTTTGCCTGTGAGATCGAAGAACGCGGCGCTCAACCTTGGCGTCTCCACCGTTCACACAGCCTTCGCCGCCTCGACGTTCGGCGCGTGGGTTCGAGCGCGACGGAAAGCCCGTCGGAGGGTAACACGACGCGAGTCGGCTGCGCCCCAGCGCCGGACGCTGGTTCGGGCGCCGGCAAGCCTTTGAAACAAGAGCATCAAGCTGCGCCGGGCTTAATCGGCAGACGAATCCGTGGGAATTGTCGCGGCCCCGGGTGAAATTGGCTCCTCAGGTAGGATTCGGCGGGCTGCCGGAGGAGAGGACGATGCGCCTTGCAAGCGTTGGTCATGCGGTTTTTGCGGCGACCCTGATCGCCCTCGGAATCCTGGGCTTGGTCAAAGGCGATTTCGCCCCGATATGGCAGCCGGTACCCACGGGAGCACCCGCACGCGAGGCCCTCGCCTATCTCTGTGTCGCTATCTCTCTGGCTTGCGGCATTGGCCTCTTCCTCAGGCGTACCTCCGCCGCCGCTTCCCGCGTGTTGTGGATCTATCTGGCGCTCTGGTTGTTGCTCTTCAAGGTGCGCTTCATCCTGCGCGCTCCCTTGGTCGAAGGTTCGTATCAAACGAACGGCGAGACCGCAGTGATCGTGGCCGGCGCCTGGGTCCTCTACGCCTGGTTCGCGAACCCGTGGGACAGGCGATGGCTGGGCTTCGCCGTCGGCGACAGGGGTGTTCGCAAGGCGCGTGTGCTCTATGGCCTCGCCATGATCGCCTTCGGCTTGTCGCACTTCGTATACCTGAACCTGACCGCGCCGCTGGTCCCGAGGTGGCTGCCAGCGCCCGTGTTCTGGGCGTACTTCACCGGTGGCGCTTTCCTGGCCGCGGGTGCGGCGGTGCTCACGGGTGTGTGTGCGCGCTTGGCAGTCGCGCTCACGACACTGCAGATCGGCCTCTTCACCTTGCTGATCTGGGTACCGCTTGTCCTGGCCGGAAACATCAGCCCGGGCCAATGGGGCGAGTTCGTGGTCTCGTGGACGATCACGGCCGGCAGCTGGGTAGTCGCCGACTCCTACCGCCGCAATCCTTAGGATGCAGGACCGAATAGACTTGACAAACCTGTACGGACGACTTAATTTGTCCGTCCAAAGCCAATAACCGTCCACATGAACGCGGACCGCCTCGACATCATCGACGACCCCGCCCGCGCCCGGGTGGCGCTGCAGCCGATACGGTTGCGGCTCCTCCATCTGCTCGAGCGGCCGCAATCGGCGCCGCAAGTCGCGAAAGCCATGGGCATGCCCCGCCAGCGGGTGCTGTATCACCTGCGGACGCTCGAGGCGCAGCGGCTGGTGGAGGCGCAAGAGCACGGCAGCGTCGGCCGCCGCATCGATCGCTCCTACGTCCGCACCGCGACGTCGTACGCCATCGCGCCGAAGACGCTGGGAGGCGTCGCCGTCGATGCGCGGACGGTCGCCGACGCGTTTTCTTCCGCCTACCTGTCGGCGGTGGCGGGCCGGGCGCTGAACGACCTCGCCGCGCTCGGCCGAGCCGCCGCCGCTCGCGGCAAGCGCGTGCCGACGCTCACGCTCGAAACCGAAGTGCGGTTTGCAACGCCGGCCGATCAGCGACGGTTCGCCGACGAGCTCACCACTGCTCTCGCCACCCTGGCCGCGAAGTACCACCACCCCGACGCGACAAAGGGCCGCACGTTCCGGGTGTTCGCGTGCGGCTACCCCGCCGTGCCGTCACGCGCGGCCGAACCCGAAGGCGGCCGTGAGGCCGACATGGAGGCGAAGTGACCAACGACCGCAAGCCCACCGACCGAGGATCGACCTGACCATCGACATCGACGCCACACTCGAGGAGGTGTGGCAGGCGCTGACGACCGGCGAGGGCATCGCCCGCTGGTTTGCGCCGCTACGCCGCCGTGACGCCGGGCGAAGGCGGCAGCGTCAGCGTCGGCTGGGACCCGAAGGAGATGTGGAGCGCAGCCGATCACGGTGTGGGAGCCGCAGCGGCGGATGCAGACCGCCGGTGAGATGCCGGCGGCCGACGGCCGCATGGTGCGCCTCGCCGTCGACTATCACCTGGAAGTCCAGGGCGGCCGAGTGCGGGTCCGCCTGGTGCACTCGGGCTTCGACGACAGGCTCCTGGGACGACTACATCGACGGGCTCGACGCCGGCTGGACCTTCTTCCTGTTCAACCTGAAGCACGCGCTCGAACGCCATCGCGGCGTCGATCGCCAGCAGCTGTCCGCACGCTTCCGCACCACCGCGCGCGCCGGCGAGGACCATCCGGTCTTCGGCGCGAAGGGCTTGCGCGTGCAACCTGCAGTTGGCGAGCTACGGCCGGGCGACGCCTGTCGCCTCTCACTTGGCGGCGTCGAGGTCGACGCCACCGTGGCCGTGCGGCACGCAGCGCGCACCATCGCCTTCGTCGTACCGGCGTGGAACGATGCGCTACTGTTCGTCGAACGCGAAGGGATGAAGGAGACGCACCACGTGGGCGTCTGGCTGTCGCTCTACGGAGTGCCCGAGACGACCGCGGCGCCGCTGCGGCAGGGACTGGCCGACTTGCGAGTCGGCGCTCGAGGCGCCGAAAGAATGAAGCTTGAGGTTCTCCGGCCGGAATTGACGGCGGCGATCAATTGCGCGTCCGGAACTCGAAGTTCGCGTAGCGCTCCGCGATCAGCGCGTCGTTGTACGCCTAACCGGTCGACGTCAGACGATTGGCGTGGTCAGCAGCGCCGAGGATATCCACGGTGTCGTTCCACGCGCCTGCCACCAACCGCGCTGCGGATGCGTGGGCACGCTTAAATACTTGATTCTCGCCGCAACCGCGACGCCTGACGTTCGATTCGACACGTCGCCGCTCAGTTCATTCGCTGGAATCGGCAGTAGACGAGGGACTGTGCGACACCCCATGGGGTCGTGTGGACGTGCGGAACGAACTCGAGGAGCTGCAAGTCGGGTCCGAGTTCTTCTGCCAGCGTGGCTGGTGAATAGCGCTGCACCGGCAGGCCACTGCATCGGTCTGGCCCATCCAAGGCGAATGTCGCGAATATCGCCGTTCCCCTTTGTTTGAGGATCGCCAAGAGTCGCGAACGATAACGATGCCGATCCTCAGGAGCCGTCAAGAAATGGAACACTGCGCGGTCGTGCCAAATGTCCATCGGCTTCAAAGACCAATCTGAGGTGACATCCGCTTCAATCCAAATCGGCACGGAGGCGGCACTGCCGAGGCGCGAGCGCGCGCGTTTCAGCGCGGATCCGGAGACGTCGAGGACGGCCAGACAATCGAGGCCACGAGCCGCCAGCTGGTCGACGAGACGCGAGTCGCCTCCGCCGACATCGATGACGCAGGTGTCGGTGGCAAGTCCTGCGGATTCCATCATGCGCAGAGACACCTCCGGGAACGCCTCGAACCAGCTCACCTGCTGTTCGCCCTTGTTGCTGTAGACCGATTCCCAATGCCGCTGTCGATGCATGTGCGTCTCCCAATGCCGGACTCGTCAGCAGCTCGATCCTACGCGCAGTCTGCCGGACCATGACCGACTTGGCTGTGGAGACGAAGCAGGACCGCTAACCGCGACAATTCGGCGCTTGCCTACACCTGGTCTAGGAGCCTACCGTCCCACCACCAAGTGCATCGCCGCCTCGGTGGAGACGTGCTCCTTCACTCTGTAGCCGAGCGCGGGAAGGTCCATGCCTTCGAGCAGGGGCTCGCCTTGGCCGAGCAGGATCGGTGAGATGGCGACATGCATCTCGTCGAGTAGTCCGGCCCGCAGATACTGGCGGATGGTGGCTGCTCCGCCGCCGATTCGCACATCCTTACCTCGAGCTGCCGCTCGCGCCTCGCCCAGCGCCGCCTCGATCCCCTCGGTGACGAAATGGAAGACGGTGCCGCCCTCCATCTCCAGCGCCGGGCGCGGATGGTGGGTCAGGACGAAGACCGGCACATGGTACGGTGGATTGGCGCCCCACCAACCCTTCCACTCATAGTCCGGCCAGGGTCCGCGCACAGGTCCGAACATGTTGCGGCCCATGATCCAGGCGCCGAGATTCTCGAACGAGCGCGCCGCGAAGTCGTTGTCGATGCCGGTCGTCCCGCCGTCTCGCCTCTGGACGTCCCGCTGGAAGGTGCGGGTCGGAAGAACCCACTGGTGCAGTTGTTCGCCGCCTCGGCCCAGCGGTTGGTCACGGCCCTGGTTGGGGCCGGCGCCGAAGCCGTCGGTCGACACGCTAAAGGCATTCACGCGAAGTTTGGACACGGGCGTCTCCTTGACTGTCCCTGCATGGAACTATCTCACTGCCGAACCTCCTCCGGCGGTCGGGACTCCACGAACTGCCCGAAGAGCACGATGTCGTAGACGATCTTGAGCGTTCCCGCGAGGAAGAACGGGAGACTCCACAAGGCGGGCCGGGCAAACATGAGGCCCACGAGGAACGGACTGATTGAAGCGCCGACGGTGCGAGCGACGCTGGTAAAGCCTCCGGCCGCCGCCCGTTCCTCCGGTGCCACGACGGCCATGACGTACGACTGTCTGGCCGGCACGTCCATCTGGCTGATGCTGAACCGGAGAAGGAGCACGGCGACCGCCCACCACAACGACGGCATCAGCGGAACCAGAATCAGCAGGACGTTCGACGGCAGGTGCGTGAAGACCATCGTCTTGATCAAGCCGATGCGCGCCGCAAGACGCGATGCGAGCAAGGCTGAGAGGCCGGCGAAAACGTTGGCCCAAAAAAAGATCGCGCCAAGTGCAGCGACATCGACGCCAAACCGCAGGTGGAACCAATAGGCCGCGAACGCCTGGACGACGAAGCCACCTCCGAACGAGTCGAGCGCAAACAGCGCCGACAGCTTCATCACGACGCCACGCGAACGATCGAGTCCTGAGAGCCCGCTGATCATCGTTGCCCTCGACCTCGCGTCCCCGTACGGCCCCGCCTCGGTTCGGTGCGACAGTCCTGCAAAGGTCACGGCGAGCACAACGCCCAACACCGCGTACAAAATGACCACGGCCCGATAGCTGTTGAGCGGCAGCATGGCCGCTGCCTGCAAGACGCTGGTGATGACTCCGGCCGACAGCGCCCCGAGCGCGGTCGCGAAGGACCCCGTGAGCGTATACCAGGCAAACACTTCCGTTCTGTTGCGATCAGTGACCACCTGGGAGAGTGCCGCTTGCTCAATCGGCAGGAACGGTCCCACCTCGTGTCCACTTGGACTCAGTACGCCGATTGTCCCCGCAAGCAGAAGCACCCACAGACTTGCCGTCGACGCGAACACGAGTCCCGCGCCCGTCATGAGTAGCGCGCCAACGATGAGCATGCGTCGACGCCCCATTCGGTCCGCGCGAGTCGTGATCGCCAGGGAAATAACGGTGTCACCAAGCAGCGTCAGCGTGAGCAGCACCCCGACTTGCTGTTCGCTGAGACCAAGGCGTACCAGGTAGAACACAAGCACGACCGACAACGACCCGTACGCGAAGAGCCGGATGAACCGCGTCGCAAAGAGCAACTGGGTGTCACGGGCCAAATGCGGGAGAACTGGTCTCAACATGTCCTCAGCAATTTCGCCGGTCGATGGCACAAATCGACGTCGTAGTTCACCCGCCCGTGGATTGACGCCACCCTTCGTGCTCGAGGAGCCTCTCGACCCGCTGTCGTATCTCGTCCCGAATTTCCCTGACTCGAGCGAGCGGTTTGCCCTTGGGATCCTCCAGCGGCCAGTCCTCGCGCTCCAGGCCAGGCACGACCGGACACTGATCGCCGCAGCCCATGGTAATCAGCATCTGAGCGCCCTGCGCCAGGGCCGGCGTCAGTTTGGATGTCGAGGCTTCTGACAGATCGACGCCGACCTCGGACATGGCGACGACTACTTCCGGATGGACGCGCGGCCCCGGCTCCGTGCCGGCGGAGATCGCGCGCGCCCGGGTCGGCTCGGATAACAGATTGAACCACGCAGCGGCCATCTGAGATCGGCCGGCATTGTGGACGCAGGCGAAGAGCACCGTCTTCACGACGGGGAGATACGAGGTGCACAGCACGTTCCGCCCGCGGGACTGTTGAGGACGTACAGCTGCCCGAATGAACGTTGAAACTGCTTCCGGTCCTGCGTCGTGGCTGGCAACTGCTGCAACGCGTCGACTGCAGCCGCGACCACGCGGCGCATCACGGGATTCAGCGATCTCGACACCTGGTAGTGCATCCACACCCCGTCGCGGCGGGCGGTGACGACACCGCCCTTGCGCAGATACGCAAGATGGCGAGAGACCGTCGGTTGCGGGAGGCCAAGGCTGTCGTGCAGGTGGCAGACGCACACCTCGTTGTTCCCCAGAAGGGCGAGGATACGCAGGCGCGTAGTGTCGGCGAGAGCCTTGAACAGGCTCTCCATCTCGTCGACGGCGGCCCGGGATCTGGATTTCGTTGCGTGCTTCATATATTTGCCTTGACGAATGTACCATCAGTTAATATATTCCCAAAGGCGAATATCAAAGGAGTAGCCCATGGACGCCGTCAAGGCAGCGGTGCAACAGAAGTATGGCGAGGCAGCGCAGCAGGCCCGTAGCGGAGCGAGGGCAGGTTGTGGATGCGGGACGACCTGTGGGCCCGATCCGATCACTTCGAATCTCTACGACGACGCGCAGGCAGCGGGCGTGCCCGCTGAGGCTTTGCTTGCTTCCCTGGGCTGCGGCAACCCAACTGCGCTGGCGGAGCTGCAACCCGGCGAGGTCGTCCTCGATCTCGGCTCTGGCGGTGGCATCGACGTGCTCCTGTCGGCCAGGCGCGTGGGCCCGAACGGAAAGGCCTATGGCCTGGACATGACAGACGAAATGCTCGCGCTGGCCCGCGAGAACCTGGCCAAGTCTGGCCTCACGAACGTCGAGTTTCTCAAGGGCGAGATCGAGCACATCCCGCTTCCCGACAACTCCGTCGATGTGATCATCTCGAATTGCGTGATCAATCTTTCCGCCGACAAGGACCGCGTGCTCGCGGAGGCGTTCCGCGTTCTAAGGCCAGGCGGTCGTTTCGCCGTGTCGGATGTGGTCGTCAGAGGGGACGACATGCCCGCGGAAGTGCGCCGAAGCATGGAGCTCTGGGTCGGCTGCGTCGCGGGTGCGCTCGAAGAATCGACCTACCGGAGCAAGTTGTCGAGAGCCGGCTTCGAAGCGGTCGAACTCGAGCCAACGCGCATCTATCGTGCGGCTGACGCAAAACAGTTTCTTGAAGCGGCAGGATTGTCGGACGACGCAACACTCGCGCAAGTCGACGGCCGGATCATGAGTGCCTTCGTGCGCGCCCACAAACCGGCTGCGAGCGCCTTGCTCTAAGTTCCTTCCTGAGAGAGGAATTGGCTCCTCAGATAGGATTCGAACCTATAACCCTCCGGTTAACAGCCGGATGCTCTACCATTGAGCTACTGAGGAACGGCGTTTCGGCGCAACTGCGGAAACGCCAGTATATTAGCGGGCCCGAAGGCGGTCAACGAGCGCGGTCGAGACCTGCCGCGGGGCTCATCGACTGGTGCAGGATGGCCGGCAGCGCGGGTGCCGCGGTTTGCGATTCCCGTCCCGCCACCGTCAGCGGGTCCCGTTCCAGCGTGATCCCGTGCTCCTGCGCCCAGCGGGTCCACAGGTCCTTGAACGAGTCGCTCAGGCGGTCGATGACGAGCGGCAGGTAGTGGGCGAGGTCGTTCTGCGGCGTCACCTGCGACGGAGTGGTGACCTTTGCGATCTGCTCGCCGGCTTTCTCAGCTGGTTCGGTCTTCGCGATCGGCGTCTTCTCGGGAACGAGCTGCTGGCGGGTCAGGTCGCCGAATACCTTCGTCGCCGCCTGGACGCGTTCGTCGAGCGAACGATTCGGGTCGAGCAGGACGCGCAGCGCGTCGGGGGACACTCTCGCATCCGTGATGTAGGGGCGCATCTCGGCGGTGGCTTTCTCGGGGTTGCCGGTCTGCGCCATCGTCGACTGGGCGCGGGCAAAGCCTTCGCTGAGCGCCGCCCGGGCGCCCGATAGGTAAAGCTCGGCGAGGGAATTCGGATCCTGCGGCAGCCTGCCTTCGCTCGCGGCGCGCTGTATTGCGGACAGACCGCCCATCTGCGAGATCTGGGACAGTTGCTGAGCGATCCTCGGATCGGCGAAGACGGCGGCGCTTGAAGCCTGCGGACCGGCTTGCGACGGGACCTCGGCCTTGCCGGGCACGGGGACCTGGCCCCTGGGGTTGAGGCGCTCGAGCAGGCTCTTGATGACGGGTGAAGCCGCATTGAACAGCTGGATCGCGGCGGCGGCGTAGCGCAGCGGCGGGACGAACCTGGGAATGGTCCTGGTGATGAGGCCCACGCCGAGCTTGCCGACCATGCCGGAGATGAAGCCGCCAAGGACGTTTTTCTCTTTCTTGTCGAGATCGGGCCTGGCGAGGCTTGCGGCTATCGAAGAGACGGTATTCGCGCTCATGGGAAAACCTCCAATGCACATGGAGGCAAGCCCCGGGCCCGCCATCGCCCGCTCGTTAAATGCCCTCAACAAAGGCCTTTGTCAGGTTTTTTTGGGCGCGCGTGTGCGCGAGCCGCACAGTTCTGCGGGGCGCTCGCGGCCGCCCGCACCACCGCTGCGGCGACTTGACGAGGCACGGGGGCAGAACGCACTATGCGCGGATGTCTCTGCCTCCTGAAATCGAATCCCTCCGCGACCGCCTGGACGCCGTCGACCAGGCGCTTCTCGACGCCCTTACCGAGCGCACCCGCATCGTCCGCGAAGTGGGACGTTTCAAGGCCGAAAGCGGCGCCAACCTGCGCGACCTGCCGCGCGAAGAGGAGATCCTGACGCGCCTGGTGGCGCGCGCCGAAGAGGCCGGCCTCGACCGCTTCTTCGTGGCGCGACTCTACAAGGAGATCCTGGGCCATTCGATGCGGCTGCAGGAAGCGGCGCTCGGCACCGCCGCGGTGCACGAAGGCCCGGCCCTGCGCGTTGGTTACCAGGGCAGCGAAGGCGCCTGGTCGCACCTGGCCGCGCAGCGACATTTCGGAGCGCACGACGGCGATGTGTCGCACGTTGGCTTCGACTCGTTCGAGGAGATGCTGCAAGCGGTGCGCGACGGCGAGGTGGAGCGCGCGCTGTTGCCGGTCGAGAACACGATCTCCGGCTCGATCCCGGCATCCTTCGACCTGCTCGCGGCTCTCGAACTGTCGATCGTCGGCGAGGAGGTGCAGGAGGTGCAGCACTGCCTGCTGGCACTCGAAGACGTGCCCCTGTCGCGGCTGCGGCGCATCTCGTCGCATCCGGTCGCGCTGGCGCAGTGCGGCAAGTTCCTGGCGACGCTCGGCAACTGCCACGTCGAGGCGTTCACCGACACCGCGATGGCCGCGCGCCGCGTGCGCGACGAGGCCGACCCCACGCAGGCCGCGATCGCGAGCGAGGAGGCCGGCCGCATCCACGGGCTCACCGTCATCCGCCGCGGCATCGCCGACCAGCGCGAGAACTTCACGCGCATGCTGGTGGTGGCGGTGCGGCCGCAGCCCGTCGACCTGCGCGTGCCGTGCAAGACGACGCTGCTCTTCACCACCCGCCACGAGGAAGGCGCCCTCGTCACATGCCTCAGCATCCTCGCGGCGCATCACCTCAGCATGACCCGGCTCGAGTCGCGGCCGCGCCCGCACAACCCCTGGGAATACCAGTTCCATCTCGACTTCGAAGGCAATGTCGCCGACCCGGAAGTGGCGGAGGCGCTGCGCGAGATGGCGACGCAGAGCGGCTACGTGCGCGTCCTCGGGTCGTACCCGGCGCGCACCACCGCGAGCGTTCGCGCCGCCGAGCCGCGCCCGGCTGTCAGCCCGGCCAAGCGTAGCGCGCAGAAGCCGGTGATCGAGGTTGGCGCTCCCGCGGCGGCGCCCGCGTCAGGAGGAAGCGCGCCGCCAATGGCCTCGCGCACCTACCGGCGCGAGGACACGGTCATCCCGGTCGGCACGGCCCTCATTGGCGGGCCGGTGCCGGTGATCATCGCCGGACCGTGCGCGGTGGAGTCGGAGGAACAGATCCAGGCGTGCGCGCGCGTCGTGAAGGCGATGGGCGCGCAGATCCTGCGCGGCGGCTGCTTCAAGCCGCGCACCTCGCCGTACTCGTTCCAGGGCCACGGCTTCGAGGCGCTCGCCTGGCTCGCCGACGCCGGGGCCGAGGCGGGCCTGCCGATCGTCACCGAGGTGATGCATCCGCAGGACGTCGGCCCGGTGGCCGAGCGCGCCCACATCCTGCAGATCGGCGCACGCAACATGCAGAACTTCTCGCTGCTGAAGGAAGTGGGCAAGGTGGACCGGCCGGTGATGCTGAAGCGCGGCATGATGGCGTCGATTGAGGAATGGCTGTCGGCGTCGGAATACATCCTGAGCCACGGCAACCAGATGGTGTTCCTGTGCGAGCGCGGCATCCGCACCTTCGAAACCGCGACCCGCAACACCCTCGACCTCAGCGCCGTGCCGGTGCTGCGCGAGCGCACCCACCTGCCGGTGATCGTGGACCCGTCGCACGCGGTCGGCGTGCGCCGCTTCATCCCGCCGATGGCCGAGGCGGCGCTCGCGAGCGGCGCGCAGGGCGTAATGCTCGAGATCCATCCCGACCCGGAGAAGGCGCTGTCCGACGGTCCGCAGGCCCTGACGTTCGAAATGTTCGAACAGCTCATGGCGCGGATCGGCGGCGCGTGAGCCGGGAGTTGGCCGTCAACCCGCGCCTCGCGCGGGTGCCGCCCTACATCCCCGAGCGGCTGAGGGCGCTGCTCGCGGGCATCGTTCCCAAACCGGATCCCGCAAAGCCACCGGTGGTACTCGCGGCCGGCGAGCCGCGGCACGAGTCGCCCGCCGCTGTGCGTGCCGCCCTGCACGAAGCGTCGGCGCGGTTGCAGGACTATCCGGACGCCCGTGGCGAGGCTGCGCTGCGTGAAGCGATCGCCGGCTGGCTCGGGCGGCGGTTCGCGCCGCTGCGGCTCGATCCCGCGAGCGAAGTGCTGCCGACGCTTGGCAGCCGTGAGGCCATCTTCGACATCGTGCAGTGCCTCGTCGATCCCGCTGCCGAATCGGTCGCCGTCATCCCCAACCCGCTCTACCCTATCTACGAGGGGGCTGCGATCCTTGCCGGCGCCGTGCCGTATTTCGCGGCCGACGTGCTGGCCGTCGCACCGGACGTGCTGGAACGAGCGGCGCTCCTGTTCGTCTGTTCGCCGAGCAACCCCACCGGACGCGTGCTCGGGCAGGACGAGTGGGCGCGGCTCTTCGAGCAGTCCGATCGTCACGGCTTCGTGCTGGTGGCCGACGAGTGCTACTCGGAGATCTATCCGGACGAGTCAAGGCCGCCGGTGGGCGCGCTGCAGGCCGCGGCACGGCTGGGTCGCGGCTTGCGCAACATCGTGAGCCTCGGCAGCTTGTCGAAGCGCTCCAGCGTTCCCGGCCTGCGGTCGGGCTATGCCGCGGGCGACCCTACGGTGCTGGCCGCGTTCCTCCACTACCGCACCTACAGCGGCAGCGCGATGGGTCCGCCGGCGCAGGCGGCAAGCATCGCCGCGTTCGACGACGACGCGTACGTGGTTGCGAACCGCGAAGCCTACCGGCGCAAGCTCGTCGCGTTCCACGCGATCGTCGCTCCGGTGGCGGCACTGCCGATGCCCGAAGGCGGCTTTTATTTCTGGATGCCGACGCCAGGCGACGACCTCACCTTCGTGCAGCGGCTCTATGCCGAAGAGAACGTCAAGGTGCTGCCCGGTTCCTTCTTCGGTCGAGACGGCAGCGGTGCTGCTGGCGGTGCCAACCCCGGTTCCGGACGCGTCCGCATCTCGATGACCGCGCCGTACGACGAATGCGTCGAGGGTGCGAAACGCATCGCGGCGCTGCTGGGCCGCTGGCGCTAAAGCTCTCCAGGTCAACAGTTTGAATCCAGAGTAGTGAGAGGGCGCCTGAGCTAGTCTTGCGCCATGAGGCTGCGCCTTGTGGCAGGCATTGCGTGCGCGCTGGCCGGACTCGCGGCACTCGGCGCAGGCACACCAGCGACGCCGCGCACCGCCTCGCCACTCGCGCCGGAGATCGCGCGCCTCCGCGCGGTACTCGATGCCGCGCCGCAGAGCGACGAAGTGAAAGAGACGGCTCCCGGGCTGCGCGACGCGCTCGACCGCGCCGCGGCTCACGAACGCGCGGGGCGGTTCCTCGCCGCGGTGGACACGCTCGAGTACGCACGCAGCACCATCCTCGCCCTCGACACCATGGCGCGGCAGACGCCTGCCGACGGCGGCGACCTCGACCGCTTCACTGCGGCGTGGCAGGCGGCGGGACCCGGCCTCGAGAAGGACGCGCGCACGTGGGCCGGACAGTCGTGGGCGGGAGTTCCGGCAGCCGTGCGCGCGGTTGCCGAGAGCGCCTTTGGCCGCTCACAACACCTCTACCAGGCAGCCGACTCCTACGCGCGTGTGACCTCGCCGGCCGCCGGCTACTACTACATGGGCGAAGCGCAGGGCACCATGACTTCCGCACTCTTCGTACGCGGGCTCGGTGCACCGCGAAGCGGCGCCGCGGCTCCGGCCGCGCGCAGCCTCAA
Organism: uncultured Acidobacteriota bacterium; assembly: GCA_963720545.1. GTDB lineage: Bacteria > Acidobacteriota > Vicinamibacteria > Fen-336 > Fen-336 > MFD01916-c6. The sequence continues at coordinate 1,663,180 of OY970399.1, forward strand.
GGGCGAGCGCACATCGCTCGCGAAACGCATCGAGGCGATCTACAAGCCGCCGCTGGCGATCGACCGCCATCCCGACTTCATCCGCACCAACTCCGCGCTCAAGCTGGCCGGCGAGCTCGACGATGCCGGCCTGCGCTACGGCGCGCTCCTCGCCTACCTCAAGGCGGAGCGCGGGCTCGGCGAGCTGCTCCTGCCGGTGCCGCAGGCGGGCGAGCGCGGTGCGATCGAGGCGCGGCTCAAGGAAGCTCACGAGCGCCATGCCACGGCGCAACGCGACGACAGCATCGCGCTCGTCCTCATCGAGGCGGCGCAAGGCGGCATCGAGAGCGCGCGTGACGATGCGGCGCGCGGTACGGCGCTGCGCACCGCGAGCGCCGTGCTCGACCAGGCGCTGCCGGCGTATCGGGCGACTCTCGAGGATTCGGTCCCGGAAAAGCTCACTGCGGCGACGGCCGCGCCCGCGGTCAGGGTCACGCTGGTGCGCTGGCCGTACACCTGAAACCTGTCCGATCCGGCAAGTTTGCTGGCCAGGGAAGTCGCCGACCGTTATCAGGGCCGTGTCGAGTTCGTCAGCGAGAACTTCGGCGAATCGGAACTCGCCCGCAGGTTCGGGGTTACCCGCTACCCGGCCATCTTCGTCGACGACGTGCTCGTCGCCCGGCCCATCGACTTCGGCTTCTTCGCGAAAGGCGAGACCGCCGGCCGCTATACGCCGTTTCGCGACCCGAAGAGCCACGCGCGCTTCCAGGCCGATCTCGCACGCATGATCGACCTGGTGCTCGCGGGCCGCAAGGAAGATCTGCGCGCCGAGCGCACGGGTGAAGCGCCGGCGGAGATCGCCTCTCTGCCGGCGGTGAGCGCGGCGGGACTCAGCGGCGAACCGCTGCAGCTTGCCGGGCTGAAGGACAAGGTGGTGCTGGTCGAGTTCTGGGCCACCTGGTGCCCGCCGTGCCGCTCCACGCTGCAGTGGCTCGGCGAGCTGAAGAAACAATACGGCGACAAGCTCGAGGTGGTTGCGTTCGCGGTCGAGTCGCCCGACGACCAGGTGCGCAGCCTGGTCGCGCAGCTGAGCCCCGAGGTGCGCTGGGCCATCGCGAGCCCGGAGCTGGCCCGCGAGTTCGGCGACGTCTCAGCGGTGCCGACGCTCTTCGTCTTCGATGGCACGGGGCGCACCGCCCGGATCGCCTACGGCGCTCCGCCCGACCTGCACGACACGGTCGGCAAGCTGGTCGCGGAGTTGACGCAGCGCTAGATCTGCTAACTTCTGCGGCCATGACCATGACCACCCGCAGAGAGCTGTTGCTGTCGGCACTCGGCGCCTCGAGCGCCGCGCTCCTCCCCCGCTTCGCGCGTGCCGCACAAGCCCCGGCTGCGGCCGCGGCGGCGCCGGCCAGGAACTATTCGGCGCGCGCGGTGACATTGGTCCGCGAAACGACGGTCATCGACATGCTGAGCCCGTTCTCGCTCGACTTCGACACGCTCGCGAAGTGGACCGCGAACCCGGAGATGTTCACCTCTGCCATGCTGCAGCGCTACCTCGATTCGGGGATCAACGTCTTCCACATCGCGGTGGGCACCGGCGGCCAGAACGCCTACGACGAGACGCTGCAGTTCGTCGCCGGCTGGGACTCGTTCATCGCCGGCCAGGACGGCGCGTTAATGCGCATCGACAGCAGCGGCGACTTCGACCGCGTGAAGGCCGCACGCAAGGCCGGCATCCTGGTGGGCGTGCAGAACTCGGAGCATTTCCGCAAGCCTGACGACGTCGACCTGTTCCACGGCCTCGGGCAGCGGGTTTCGCAACTCACCTACAACAGCCGCAACCTGATCGGCGACGGCTCCACCGAGCGCACCAATGCCGGCCTCAGCGACTTCGGCGTCGCCATCGTCGAGCGCATGAACAAGGTCGGCATGGCGGTCGACGTCTCGCATTCGGGAGAAGCCACCTCGATCGACGCCTGCACCGTCTCGAAAAGGCCGGTGCTGTTCACGCACGCGAATGCGCGCGCCCTCAACCCGAAGCAGCCGCGCTGCAAGAGCGACGAGGCGATCAAGGCGATGGCAAAGAGCGGCGGCGTCATGGGCATCACCGGCGTGCGCATGTTCGTGAAGCCGGACGAGCCCACCACCATCGAGCACGTGCTCGACCACTACGACCACGTCCGCGACCTGGTGGGCGTCGAGCACCTCGGCATCGGCAGCGACATCGACCTCGACGGCTACGACGACATGCCGCCCGAACTCAACAAGCAGCTGCGCGCGGGCTACAAGGCGAGCTACGCGTTCCGCGACAAGATCGACATCGAGGGGCTCGACCACCCGAAGCGCGTCTACGACCTCACCGAGGGCCTGATCTCGCGCAAGTACGCGGACGAACAGATCCGCGGCATCCTCGGCGGCAACTTCCAGCGAGCGCTCGGCGAGATCTGGAAGCCGCAGCCGGCAGCGGCGGAAGCGCCGAAGAAGTAGGGCCGGCTCAGGAGCCGGCTTTGGTCAGCTCCTGCAGCACCAGCTTGGCGACGCCGCGCAGCGTGTCGAAGACGCCTACGCCCTTCGATGCGACCGCCTCGATGACCGGCTCGTGGTCGCGCAGCAGGTGGCGCTTCAGGTCGTCGAGCGGCAGCGCGGTGGGCAGGTCGCGCTTGTTGAGTTGCAGCACGTAAGGCACGGCGTCGAGGTCGTAGCCCTGCAGCTTCAGGTTATGGCCGAGGTTGTCGAGCGACTCGAGGTTCGCGTCGAGGCGCTCTTCCTGGCTGTCGGCCACGAACACCACCCCGTCGACGCCCTTGAGGATGAGCTTGCGGCTCGCGTCGTAGAACACCTGGCCGGGAACCGTATAGAGGTGGAAGCGCGTCTTGAAGCCGCGCACCGTGCCGAGCTCGAGCGGCAGGAAGTCGAAGAACAGGGTGCGGTCGGTCTCGGTGGCGAGCGAGATGAGCTTGCCCTTGGCGTTGGGGTTGGTCTTGTCGTAGACGTACTGCAGGTTCGTGGTCTTGCCGCAAAGGCCCGGCCCGTAGTAAACGATCTTGCAGTTGATCTCGCGCGACGCGTAGTTGATGAAGGTCATGGGTGCGTGGAGGTCGCCTACTCGCCGCTGAACAAGCTGTCGATGTCCTCGTCGGTGATCTCGGCGAACGGGCTGTCGAAGCGCCCGCTTGCCGCTTTCTCCGTCTCGAGCTTGCTCATCATCTTGGTGAAGATGTCCGTCAGCTCCACCGAAGCCTTCTTCACGCGCAGGCGCACGAGTCCGAGGCTCGAACGCTCGTCGAAGATGACCACGAGGATTACCCGCTGCGCCACCACGGAGATGTGGATGTTGTCCTTCTCGCCCTCGTGGAACAGGATCGAGAACTCCTTTTCGCCGATCAGCTTGGCGAGGCCGTCGGTCGCCGCCACGTTGCCCGCGGTCAGCGAGGCGAGCGAGGTGGTGTCGAGGTCGGCGGTGTCGCCATGCGAGGCGATCTGCTGCCCATTCTTGTCGACCAGGAAGACCACCTTGGCATTCGCATCGGCGCGCAGCTTGCCGATGACGTGCTTGATCTGGTTGAATTCCTCCTCGTACATGACGATGTCGGGAGACGGCATTCGGACAGCAACCTCCAGTGATGACGGCTCGGGGGAGTCTAGCGCGCTTTGGCCGCTTCCCCGCTTCTACGCGCGTGACGGCGCTCACGCCGCGCGCGGCGGCCGGAGGCGCTAGAAGTCGCGCCGCCCCGATATGGAACGGGCCATCGTGACCTCGTCGGCCCAGTCGAGATCGGACCCCACCGGCACCCCCATGGCGATGCGGGTGAGCTTCGGGCCGAGCGGCCGCAGCAGGCGCGCCAGGTAGGCGGCCGTCGCCTCGCCTTCCACGGTGGGCGAGGTCGCAAGCAGCACCTCCTCCACCCCGCCCGCGCGCACGCGCTCGATGAGGCCACCGATCTTCAGGTCGTCCGGGCCCACCCCGGAGAGCGGTGAGAGCACTCCCTGCAGCACGTGGTAGCGGCCCTTGAACTCGTGGGTGCGCTCGACGCTCATGATGTTGTGGGCTTCCTCGACCACGCAGATGAAGCGGTCGGAGCGGTTCACGTCCGAGCACCAGCCGCAAACCTCCTGGTCGGTGATGGCGTTGCAGATGCGGCACGAGCGCAGGCTGTCGAGCAGCGTGCCCACCGCGTTCGCAAGCCGCGTGGCGTCGTCCTTCGAACCCTTCAGCAGGTGGAAGGCGATGCGCTGTGCCGATTTCGGCCCGATCCCCGGCAGGCGTTTCAACTCGTCGACGAGGCGCTGCAGCGGTGCGGGAAATTCCATCGCGGAGCGGCCATTCTAGACGCGCTCGCGCCGCGGTCCCTTTCTCCCTGGCGCAAAAAGAAACGGCCGGCGCCCTTGCGGACAGCCGGCCGTGATGCTGCGAACAGCCATGCGGGAACTCGCCCGCGGCGGCGCTACCAGATGAGGCGGACGCCGACCTGCGCCTGGCGCGGGTCGCCGAGGCCGGCACGGATGGTGCCGTCGAAGTTGAAGATCAGGTTGGTCGTCTGCGGCGTCAGCAGGTTCTTGCTGTTGAGCAGGTTGAACACCTCGAAGATCGGTTCGAGGGCCACACGCTCGTTGAGCCGGAACTCGCGCGACAGGCGCAGGTCGACCGACGAGTAGGTGTTGTCCTTGCGGCCGCTGTTGCGTTCGACGATGGAGCCGTCAGCGCGGATGCGGTCGGACGCCGGACCGAACGGCGTCGCCGAAATATCGCCGTTCGCGGCCAGGGACACCGGCTGCGCGGAGCGGTACGAGTAGCGCAGGTTGATGTTGACGTCGCCCGGCCCCTTCCAGACCGCGAAGCCGTTGAAGCGATGGCGCTGGTCGCGGTCGGAATAGCCGTACTCGGCGTCGAGGTTGTTGATGTTGATGTAGCGGTAGGTGAACGGGTCGCGCTCGTTGTCGTCGTCCGACTTGTCCCAGGACAGCGTGTAGTTGGCCTGGAACTGGAAGTTGTCGGCGTAGCGGCGGTTCAGCCCCAGGGTGATGCCCTTGTAGGTACTGCGCGCGTTCGACGCCACCACGGTCAGGCCGGCGCTACCGGACGTGCCCGCCGAGATGCCATTGGTGCCGCCGGGGCCGATGCCGGTGGTCCAGGGGCTGCCGAACACGGCGTCGTTGCCTTCCTGGAAGCGCGTGATGTGCTGGCCCTTGGAGTAGTTGAACTGCACCAGCGCCGCGAGGTTCGGGACCAACTCGCGTTCGACGCCGATGGAGCCCGACCAGGTGCGCGGGTTGGAGAAGTCCTTGTCGAAGACGAAGACGCCGGGATGGTCGGGTACCTCATTGGCGGCCGGGGCCGGCACCAGGCTGGTGTACGCAGGCGGGGTCACGCCGAAGCCGTTGAAGAAGCTGGCGCGGAATATGTTCTGGCCGCGGCTGCCGTTCGTGGAGCGCGACGAGGCGAGCGACAGGCCAGGAATGCGCCCGTAGAACAACCCGCCGTTGAGGCGCACCACGGTGCGGCCGTCGCCCTTGGGGTCCCAGGTGATGCCGACGCGCGGCTGGAACATCTTGTAGTCGGATGGGATCTCGCCGTTCGACGGAAATTCGAACGTGCCGAAGGCGTTCGTCACCGACTTGCCGATGAGCGGCGCGTAGAACACTTCGGATACGGGCGTGATCATGTCCGCCTGCTTCTGCATCTCCCAGCGCAAGCCATACTGGATGGTCAGCTTGTTGTTGGGCTGCCACTTGTCCTGCGCGAACAGGGCGAACTCGGTCTGCGGGATGTCCTGGGTGCCGGCTTCGTCCGGGGTCAGGCCGCCGACGCCGACCTGCTGCAAGAAGAGGAGCAGCGGACCGGTGATGCCGGTGCCCGCCGGGCAGGTGCCCACCTGCGACGAGGAGCCGTCCGAACACTCGACGTAGCGCGGGTTGGCGGCATAGTTCAGGAAGCCGTCGGTCGAACCGAAGATGAAGCGGCCGTTCTGGAAGCCGCGGAACGTCTGGTTCGAGTTGACGCGGTTGAACTCGGCCCCGAACTTCATCTGGTGGCGGCCCCTGATCATCGACAGGTTGTCGTTCAACTGGATGCGCTTGTCGAAGTAGTCGACCGGGATGAAGAACGGCTCGCCGAAGCGGTAGGAACGGCCAAAATCGAAAGCCGTGTCGGGCAGCGGCCGGCTCTGGCCGGTGATGGACGGGCCGTCGTAGGGCCGCGGCCGCCACTCCTTCGCCCACTGGAAGCGGAACTCGTTGAGGGTGGTCGCCGACAGGTTCGAGATGGCCGAACCGGTGACCGCGTGCGAGTAGTCCTTTTCGGTGGCGTTGGCGCTCACGCCCCACGAGTCGACGTCGAAGGTGCCGTTCTTCTGCTCTGACCAGGTGTAGTTGTAGCGCACGGTCAGGAGGGTGCTGGAGCTTGCCTGGTAGTCGATCTTGCCGAGGAACACGCGCGCGTCGTTGGTGCGCTCGATCGGGCCGTTCTCGTTCGGGCTGCCGAGGTTCGCGAAGAAGTCCACGAGGCGCTGCTCGATGCGGGTGGGGTCGGTCTGCTTGGTGCTGCTCGCGTTCTGGTAGTCGAGCGCCAGGAAGTAGAACGCCTTGTCCTTTTGCAGCGGCCCGCCGAGCGTGAAGCCGCTCTGCAGCTGGTTCGAGTCGAACTTGTCGCCCTTGGTGCCGTCGGCTTTCTTGGGCGCCGACGAGAGGCTGTCGTTCTTGAAGAAGACGTGCGCCGTGCCGTGGGTCTCGTTGGTGCCCGACTTGGTGACGACCGTGACGAAGCCGCCGTTGCTGCGGCCGAACTCGGCGTTGGCGCCCTCGGCGACGACCACCAGCTCCTTGACCGCGTCGAGGTTGAACGTGAACGCGGGGCGCTGGCCGCCCCGCTGTTCGCCGAAGAACGGGTTGTTGAAGTCGGCGCCGTCCACCGAGATGTTGTTGGCGATGCCCTTCTGGCCGTTGATCGACAGCTCGTCGCCGTCGGGGCCCTGCACGATCGCGACTCCCGGAGTGAGCTTGGTGAAGTCGAGGAAGTTGCGGCCGTTGTTCGGCAGGCCCTTGATCGAGCGCTGGTCGATGAGCGTCGAGCCCTCGGCGCGCGCGGTGTCGACGACCGGCAGCTCGCCGGTGACGACCACTTCTTCCTGCACCGCCGACACCTTGAGGCTCAGCCGCAGGTTGACGGCCTGGCCGACCGCGAGGTCGATGCCTTCGCGGATGACGGTGGCGAAGCCGGTGAGCGAAGCGACCACGCGATACGGGCCGAGCGGCAGCAGCAGGCCGCGGAAACGGCCGTCCGCATCGGTCGCCACGACGCGTTCGAAGTTGGTGCCCGTGTTGCGGATCGTGACGTTGACGCCAGGGACGGGCGCGCCTGATTCGTCGACGACCGTGCCTTCGATGACGCCGGTGGTCGCCTGGGATTGGGCAAACGCACCAGGAGCGAGGGCGCCGAGCAGAAGAGCGAAGGTGAGAAACACATGAAACGACTTGCGCATGGCCGCCTCCGGAAAGAGATCTTGCGGCGGCGAGCTTACATCAAGCCGGGTATGCGCAGGCCGCCCGTGAGGGCGCCTAATTTCTCCTTGACGGCGTCGTCCACCTGGCGGGCGGCTTCGTTGACCGCGGCGAGTACAAGATCCTGGAGCATCGCGACATCGTCCTTGCTGACGGCCTCGGGATCGATGGTGAGGCTCTTCAGGTTTTTCTGGCCGTCCATCACCACCTTGACCACGCCGCCGCCCGAGCTCGCCTCTATTTGCAGCGCCTCGATTTCGGCCTGGGCGCGCTCCTGCATCTGCTGCATCTGCTTCATGAGCTTGCGGGGATCGCCGAACGGGTTGGCCACTGGTGTCTCCTTACTTGGCTTCGCGCACGTCAACGATACGCCCGCCGAACAGGTCGAGCGCCTCGCGCACCGCGGGCTCCTTCGACGCCTCGGCGATGAGCTGTTCCTTGTTCTTCGCGGCGGTGTCGACGGCGGCCGCCTCGGGCGCCGCGACGGCTCCGTCGCCGGCGATGCGCAGCTTGATCTTCCGCCCCATGGCCTCGCTCGCCATCGTTTCGTATTCAGCGGTGTGCATCTGCGCCATCTGCACGAAGGCCGGGTCGAGGAACAGGGTGCAGACGTCGCCGGCGCTCTCGGCGCGGGCGCGGCGCAGCGGCATGGCGAGCGACGGGCGCGACGCGGTGGCGGCTTGCAGCGCCACCAGCACGTCGTCGTTGCCGACCGTGCCGGTGACCGGCGCCGACGCGGGTGGCGCTGCCGGCGCTGCGGCCGGTGCCGCACTGGCTCGGGCCGGCGCCGAAGGCGCGGCAGCGGATGCGCGCGCGGGTGCGGCGGCAGCAGGCCGGGGCGCAGGAACGGCGGCAGCAGGCCGGGGCGCAGGAACGGCGGCCGGCAGCGCGCCCGCGGTTCCCATGACCCGCGCCACCAGCTCGGCGAACGGCACCAGCCGGCGCAGGTGAGCCATCTTCATCAAGGCAAGTTCCATGGTGACCCGCTGGTCCTGCGCCTGCCGCAGGTCGGTGTCGGCCTTGGCCAGCACGTCGATCATGCGCAGCAGGTCGTCTTCCGAGAATGCGGTGGCGATGGGCTGCAGGCGCTCTCTTTCCTCGGGAAGCACCTGCGCCAGCAGCGGGCTCTCGTGAGGCGCGATCTTCACGAGCAGGATTTCGCGGAAGTGCAGCAGCAGCTCGCGTGCGAAGTTGCGGTGGTCGGCGCCGTAGTCGGAAAGCCGCTCGACGAGGGTCAGCAAGCGCAGCGCATCGCTCGCCGCAACGGCGGAGGACGCCTCCAGCAACAGCTCGCGGTCGATGAGACCCAGCAGCGCGGTGATGTCTTCGTCGGCAATGTCGTCGCCGCTGAAGGACAGCACCTGGTCGAAGAGCGACAGCGAGTCGCGGACGCTGCCGTCGGCCGAGCGCGCGATGCGCGCCAGCGCCTCGTCCGAGACCTTGATGTTCTCGCCCGAGGCGACGGCGCGCAGGTGCGCCTGGATCTCGCGCGCGGGCACCAGACGGAAATCGTACTGCTGGCAGCGCGACAGGATGGTGTCGGGGATCTTGTGGTACTCGGTGGTGGCGAAGATGAACTTGACCCGCGGCGGCGGCTCTTCGAGCGTCTTCAGCAGCGCGTTGAAGGCGCCGGTGGACAGCATGTGCACTTCGTCGATGATCCAGATCTTGTAGCGGTCGCGCGACGGGTTGTAGCGAGCGCTCTCGCGCAGCTCGCGCACCTGCTCGACCCCGTTGTTGGTGGCGCCGTCGATCTCTTGCACGTCGATGGCCGTGCCGGCCGCCACCTCGACGCACGACGAGCACACGCCGCACGGGTCGGGCGTCGGCGCGTCGCCGCGCGAGCAGTTGAGCGCCTTCGCGAGGATGCGGGCCGTGGTGGTCTTGCCGACGCCGCGCGCGCCCGACAGCAGGAACGCGTGGCCGATGCGGCCCGAGGCGAGCGCGTTCTTGAGCGTGCGCACCACGGTCGCCTGGCCGACGATCTCGTCGAACGTCTTCGGTCGCCACTTCCGGGCGAGAACCAGATAGGACATTGATTTTCGGGGGTTTCGTGCCGCGACCGGGCCCACGTGAATCCCGGCTGTCCCGCGGCACACCCAGGAGCGCCTGACCGTTGCTCCCTTCCGGGCCTGGCGGGGTTGGGGCGTCCCACGTTGCGCGGGGCCGGGATCCACGTGCGACCGGCCGCGAACTTCTAGGTTACCCCGAAGGCCTGCGCGGCGAGGACCGCCAGAAAAGACTCCGACGAACGGCCCCCGCCCCTCCTCAGATACCGGGAACCGCTCGTCGCGAGACAGATTCGACCGGCTTGCGCCAGGCCGTCCATCTCATGCCGGGAAGATACGCCCGACGCCCGCGGCAAGTCTTCAGCGAGTTCTCAGGGAATCCTCAAGAGTATCGGGCGCTCAGCGGCTGGCGCGGCGCACCACCCAGGCGCCGAGCAGGCACAGAGCAGCGCCGGCGATGGCGAGTGGCGCGACGCGTTCGCCCAGAACGATCACGCCCAGCAGCAACGCGACGCCCGGCATGAAGAAAGTGGTGGTGGAAGCGCGGGCGGCGCCGAGGCGGCCGGCGGCCAACGCCGAGAGGACGTTGGCGATTGCGGTGCCGCCGGCGCCGAGCGCCAGGAGCGCCAACACCGAACGCAGGGACCAGTGCCGGGCGGCGAGGACGGCCGGCACGCCCAAGGGTGCCGTCAACAACAGCGCGACCGCCTGGGCGCGCCATACGACCGGCAACGCACCGTTGCGGATTTGCAGCGGACGGGCGAGGTTGACGGCAACACCGTAGGAAAGCACCGCAACCAGGATCAGCACGATGCCGAGAGCGCTGCTGCGGCCGGCGCCGATACCGGGCACTGCCATCGCAGCCGCGCCAAGGACGCCGAGCGCGACGCCGGCGAGCACGCCAGGCGTCGGGAAAGTGCGCGCCAGCAGGCTCGCGACGGCGACGGCGAAGATCGGTGTCGCGGCATTGAGCATCCCGGTGAGCGCGGACGAGACGTGCTGCTCGGCGAACGGAAACATGCTGAGTGGGAACGCGAACCAGAGAAGGCCGAGGAGCGCTATACCACCGCGGTCGCTGCGCTCGACCGGTCGGCGTGCGGCCGGAACGAGTGACAAGGTGAGGAACCCGATGAGGATGCGCAGGAACGTCACGCCGTTTGGTCCCACCGACTCGAGGCCCATGGCGATGAACAGGAACGACGCGCCCCAGATGAGCCCGGGAACGATGATGAGGAGCCAGTCCGAGAAGCCGGGAGATGCGGTGCGCGCGTTCATCGATAGGTAAAAGGATAATGTCCGAAAACCGCGAGCGGAAAACGCCTGAACGTGAGAACGTGGCGGAGATGGACCTGCTCGACCGACGCGCCTGCTACCGCGCCTTGCAAACCCACGACGCGCGCTTCGACGGCCGCCTCTTCTTCGGCGTGACTTCGACCGGGATCTACTGCCGGCCGGTGTGTCCGGGACGTGCGCCGAAGTTCGAGAACTGCGTCTACTTCGCGTCGGCGGCCGCGGCGCAGGCCGCCGGCTTCCGGCCATGCCTGCGCTGCCGGCCCGAAACGGCGCCCGACCTCGCGTCGTGGCACGGCACCTCCAACACCGTCTCGCGCGCGCTGGCACTCATCGCCGATGGCGCTCTCGACGGCGGCGACGCCGGTGTCGCGGCGCTCGGCGAGCGGCTCGGCGTCGGCGATCGGCAGCTGCGCCGCTTGTTCGCGCAGCACCTCGGCGCATCACCAGTGGCGGTGGCGCAGACTCGGCGCATCCTGTTCGCGAAACAACTGCTGCAGGAAACCCGCATGCCCATGGCTGCGGTGGCCATGGCCTCCGGCTTCGGCAGCATCCGCCGCTTCAACGAGACGTTCCGCACGATGTTCCGCCGCGCGCCGAGCGCGCTGCGCCGACTCGACCGCATCAAGGAACCGGCCGGTCCCGTGGCCGAGGTGGGTGTGACGCTGCGGCTGCGCTACCACCCGCCTTACGACTGGACCGCGATGCTCGGCTATCTCGACGCCCGCGCGGTGGCGGGCGTCGAACATGTGGAACGCGGCGTCTATCGCCGCGCGGTGACGGACTCCGGCAAGCTCGGCACCGTCGAGGTTCGCCACGAACCGGCGGCGCACAACCTGGCGATGACCGTGCGCTTCCCTGAAGTGCGCTCTCTGCCGGCAATCGTCGCGCGCGTGCGGCGCGTGTTCGACCTCGGCGCCGACATCGCGACCATCGAGACGCACCTGTCGCAAGACCCGTTCCTGGCGCCCCTCGTCGCGATGCATCCCGGCTTGCGGGCGCCGGGCGGATGGGACGGCTTCGAGCTCGCGGTGCGCGCCGTCCTCGGCCAGCAGATCTCCGTGGGCGCCGCGCGCATTCTGGCCGGCAAGCTGACGGCGCTTTGCGGCGAGCCACTGAAGGCGCCGAGCGGCTTCCCCGCCATCACGCGCGCCTTCCCCACCGCGAAGCGCGTGGCCGCCGCCGACCTGCGTGCGCTCGGCATGCCGCAATCGCGCCGCGACGCGCTGCTCGCGCTGGCGCAGGCCGCGATGGACGACCCGCAGCTCTTCAAGCCGTTCGGCACGGTGGAAGAGGCGATCGCGCGGCTGCGCCAGATTCACGGCGTCGGCGAGTGGACCGCGCAGTACATCGCGCTGCGGGCGCTGCGGGAAACCGATGCCTTCCCGGCAAGCGACATCGGCCTGCTGCGCGGCGCCGCCGATGCGGGCGTGCGTCCGCTGCCCGCGCAACTGCTCGAGCGCGCCGAGCCGTGGCGCCCGTGGCGCGCGTATGCTGCGCAGCATCTGTGGGCCGCCGACCAGGGAGTGTCTCGATGACCCAACGCAACGACCACGCCGCCGCCTTTCACGCGCTGCATCACGACGGCCTGCTGATCCTGCCCAACGCGTGGGATGCCGGCAGCGCGCGTCTCGTCGAGAGCCTCGGCGCACGCGCCATCGCAACGACCAGCGCGGGCGTCGCCTGGTCGCACGGCTACGCCGACGGCAACAACCTGCCGATCGAGCTGCTCACGATCACGGTGAAGACCATCGTGCGCGCGGTCAGCATCCCGGTGAGCGTCGATTTCGAGGGCGGCTACTCCGACGATCCGGCCGCGGTCGAGCGCAACATCGCGCCGATCCTCGACGCCGGCGGCGTCGGCATCAACATCGAAGACGGCCATGGCGACCCGTCGCTGCTCTGCGCCAAGATCGAAGCCGTGAAGCGCGCCGCATCACGCTCCGGCACTTCGTTGTTCGTGAACGCCCGCACCGACGTCTACCTTCGCGAGCTGGTTGGCGCCGAGCTGGCCCTCGAAGAAACGCTGGCGCGCGCGAAGCGCTACCAGGACGCCGGCGCCGACGGCCTGTTCGTCCCCTGGGTATACGACGACAACACCATTCGCCAGCTGGCCACGGGCACTCCCCTTCCCCTCAACGTCCTCGCGCGCACCGATCTTCCGGCCGCCGACAAGCTGCGCTCCCTCGGCGTGCGGCGCCTCAGTGCCGGCTCCGCCCTCGCGCGCCGTTCCTTCGACAACACAGGCGCCCTCGCCACCCGCTTCCTCAAAACCGGCGAATCGGAAGGCATGGTCGACGGCCCCCTCACCCACGCCGTCATCAACACCCTGGGTTGGCCCCCGCCTTAGTCATCGACGGATTGCCGGTCGTTCGCATCCAATCCGTCGATTTCGTTCCTCCGTTCTTTTCCCAGGCGCTTGCGTCAACGTCCGTTCCCTTCCCGCCATTCCGATCTCCTGCTACTGCGTCCGGACGCAGTAGCTATGTCCGGACGCAGTGGGATCCCTCGGTCGTGGCGCAAGCGCTGCGCTCCTCGGGAAAACGGAACTGAGTAGCAGCCGCCGCAGGCGACTCGCGCGGAACTGAATCCCTCTCGATCCGACACGACTGAGCGCAGCGAAGGAGAGGCGGTCTTTGCGGAGGATTCGATTACGTCGGCGAGGAGCCGCAGGCGACTCGCGCGGAACTGAATCCCTCTCGATCCGACACGACTGAGCGCAGCGAAGGAGTGGCGGAGAGAGAGGGATTCGAACCCTCGGTAGAGTTACCCCTACACGTGATTTCCAGTCACGCCGATTCAGCCGCTCTCGCATCTCTCCGCAAGCAGAAATGGCGCTGAAACGAAGGGCGATTGTAACAGCCTGGCGGCGGACAGCTTTGTAATACACTCGAACGGAACACCATGAGCACCATGAAGGCGGTCGGCTACATCGAAAGCCGGCCGATCAGCGACGAGCGCTCGCTGTTCGACTTCGAGGCGCCGAAGCCGATTCCCGGGCCGCGCGACGTGCTGGTGAAGATCGAGGCAATCTCGGTCAACCCCATCGACACCAAGGTGCGCAAGCGCAAGGCAGGGACCGCCGAGAGCCCGGTGATACTTGGCTGGGACGCGGCCGGCACCGTCGAGACGATCGGTGCCAACGTCACCCGCTTCGCAATCGGCGACCACATTTACTACGCCGGCAACTCGCTGCGGCCGGGCAGCAACGCCGAGTACGGCCTGGTCGACGAGCGCATCGCCGGCCACATGCCGACGACCATCTCGTTCGCACACGCCGCGGCCCTGCCGCTGACCGCGTTGACCGCATGGGAGTGCCTGTTCGACCGCCTGCTGGTGCCGGCGCGCAAGACGCACAGCGGCGACGCCATCGTCATCATCGGCGCGGCCGGCGGCGTCGGCTCGATCGCCGTGCAGATCGCGCGGCGGCTCACCGGGCTCACGGTGATCGGCACCGCGTCGCGTCCGGAATCGCGCGACTGGGTGCGGGCGCTCGGCGCCCACAAGGTCATCGACCACTCGAAGCCGCTCGCGGACGGCCTGGCGCGCGCCGGCCTCGGCGCGGCGCGCTACGTGCTGTCGCTCACCCACACCCACGAGCACTGGGACGAGATCGTCAAGATCCTGGCGCCGCAGGGCGACATCTGCCTCATCGACGATCCGGCGGAGCCGCTCGACGTGATGAAGCTGAAGAGCAAGTCGGGCGCCTTGCACATAGAGCTGATGATGACGCGCTCCACCTTCCAGACGCCGGACATGGAACAGCAGGGATTCATCCTCGACGAGGTCGCGGCGATGGTCGACGAGGGGCTGTTGAAGACCACGTTCGGCGCGAACTTCGGCGTCGTCAACGCCGCTAACCTGCGGCGCGCGCATGCCGCGATCGAGTCGCACCGCACCGTCGGCAAGATCGTCCTGTGCGGCTTCTGATCCTCGCGGGCGTGCTCGCTGCAAGCATTGCATGCCGCACCGGAGAGGCGCCGCCGCCGGCCGCGCAAGCTTCGGCTGCGCCCAGCGCCCCCGCCTGGACGGTGACCGACGCCGGCGTCGGGCCGGTGGCGATCGGGATGACCGACATCGAGCTGCGCACCGCAACCGTCGATCGCGTGGAGAAGCCCGACCTCGAGGCCGGCTGTTCGATGGTGCGGCTCCTCGATGCGCCGGGCGACGTGCTTGCGATGGTCGCCGATCAGCATGTGGCGCGCATCGACGTACTCACCCCTGGCGTGCGCACCGTGGAAAACATCGGCATCGGCGACAGCGAGGCGCAGGTCCGGGCGGCCTACACAAAGGTTGCGGTGCAGCCGCACAAGTACACCGACGGGCACTATCTCAGCGTACAGCGACCGAACAAGCTCCGGCTGGTGTTCGAGACCGACGGCAATGTGGTGACCCGCTACCGCTTCGGCGCGGTGCCCCAGGTGGATTGGGTCGAGGGCTGTTCCTGAAAAAGGAACTGAGCTCCTCCCCGCCCCCCGGCAGGAAGGAGCTCAGTTCACAGGGGCTGCCACGCGCGCGGGGCAGCTTGTGACAACGTCCGAGCAGCTAGCTTTTCGAGTCTGCGATCGTTACTTCGCTCGACACGCGCTTCACGCCCTTGACTGCACGCGCCGCCTCGATCGCGTAGAGGTGCGCATCGACGCTCTTCGCGCTGCCCTTCAGCAGCACCACGCCGTCGTTGACCGAAGCCACCGAGACGCCGCTGTCGGCGAGCTTCTTGTCGGTCTTCCAGGCGCGCTCGAGGCCCGACTTCAGCGCGTCGTCATTGGCCTCCACGGCATTGCTCTCCGCCTGCGCCACCACCTGCAGCAGGTTCTTGACGCTGGCCACGCCCTCGATGCCCTTCGCGACTTCCTCGGCCTTCGCCTTCTCCGCGTCGGTCGGCACTTTGCCGTGCAGCGTGACGACGCCGTTCACGGTGTCGACGTTGAGCCCGAACGCGCGCACGCCGTCGGTCGTCATCAGGGCGATCTTCGTCTTGGTGGTGAGCCACGCGTCCTTCGCCGTGTCGGCGAGAACCGCGGTCGCGGCGCCGGCGCTGAGAGCGAGCGCCAGGAAGGATGCGGCAAATGCCTTGTGAATCTTCATGAATGAGTCTCCTTAAGAATCTGCACGTCGGAAAACCTCTTCAATAGCAAGATCCAGTCCCGGGCATACCGTTTCGTAAGTTGCTTCGCTTCAGCACTTAAACCCAGCCGCTGGCCAGCCTGGGCCTCCGGCTTCGGCGGCCCTTTCTACATTCGTCCCGAGCAGCCACGCGGCTATCTTCTTTGAAGCACGCGACTTGCGGCTGGTCCCGATGTTGCTTCGTCAGTGAGCATGGCGATTCGTTCGCAAGCCGGAACGCCCGTACCCGGTCGGCCGCCGGGAGATCCTCTGCCAGGACCCGACCGGCCGGTTCCGCCGTTGCCGCCCGACGAGCCGACGCCGCCGCCGGTCGACGATCCACCGGCCGAACCGAAGCCGCCGTACACCGTCCGTTGAATGAACAAATTGATGATGAGGAGGCAATCATGAACAAGGAAACTCTCGCCGGACAGTGGCGGCAGCTGAAGGGTGAAGCCAAGGCCAAGTGGGCGAAGCTCACCGACGACGACATCAGCCGCATCGGCGGCAACTACGACAAGCTGGTCGGCAGCCTGCAGGAGCGCTACGGCTACATGAAGGAAGACGCGATGAATGCGATCGACGAGTGGAGCGACCGCAAGTCCGACTCGATCGCCGGCGACGACACGCAGCCGCTGCCGCGCAAGAAGCCGGCCTAAGCCCTTCCCACCCTGCACCTTGCTCTGACGGCGCTTAGATGATGTGATCGGTAGCCGTGCCTACCGACACCCAACGCGCCATCGATGCCGTCTGGCGCATCGAAGCGCCGAAGTTGATCGGCGGGCTCACCCGCATCGTTCGCGACGTGGGCCTGGCCGAGGACCTGGCACAGGACGCTCTGGTCGCTGCGCTACAACAGTGGCCGGACGACGGCATCCCGCGCAACCCGGGCGCCTGGCTCATGGCCGCGGCCAAGAACCGCGCCATCGATCATTTCCGCCGCGACAAGCTGCTGGCGCGCAAGCACGAGGAGCTGGGGCACGCGGGAGTGCCAGCGGCTGCATCATCTGGCCGGCCCGCGGCCGCGGACATCGAGGCGGCACTCGACGATCCCGTGGGCGACGACGTCCTTCGGCTGATGTTCATCGCCTGCCATCCAGTGCTGCCCATGGAAGCGCGCGTCGCGCTCACCCTGCGCCTCGTCGGCGGCCTCACCACCGCGGAGATCGCGCGCGCCTTCCTTTCGTCGGAACCGACGATCGCGCAGCGCATCGTCCGCGCCAAGCGCACGCTCGCCGAAAAACAGGTGCCGTTCGAGACGCCGCAGGGCGAGGAGCTGAAGGGCCGCATCGACGCGGTGCTGGGCGTCGTCTACCTCGTCTTCAACGAAGGCTATGCCGCGACGGCGGGCGACGAGTGGATGCGCCAGCCGCTCTGCGACGACGCGTTGCGCCTGGGGCGCATCCTGGCGGAACTCGTGCCCAATGAGTCTGAGGTGCTGGGCCTCGTGGCGCTGATGGAGATCCAGTCGTCGCGGGCCCGGGCGCGCGTCTCACCCACCGGCGAACCCATATTGCTGCTCGACCAGAACCGCGGCCAGTGGGATCAGCTTCTCATTCACCGCGGCCTCACCGCGCTCGACCGCGCGCTGCGCCTCGCAGGCAACACGCCTGGTTCGTACACGCTGCAGGCCGCCATCGCCGCATGCCACGCGCGCGCGACGACGGCGGCCGAAACCGACTGGAGCCGAATCGCGGCACTCTACGCTCAGCTCGCGCAAATAGCGCCGTCGCCAGTGGTCCACCTCAACCGCGCGGTGGCGGTGAGCATGGCGGACGGTCCGCAAGCCGGGCTCGACATCGTCGAGGAATTGCTCGCCGAGCCGGCGCTGCGCGGTTATCACCTGCTGCCCACCGTCCGCGGTGACCTGCTGTCGAAGCTGGGGCGCTTCGCGGAAGCACGGCCGGAGTTCGAGAAAGCCGCGTCGCTGACGCGCAACGCGCGCGAGCGTGCGGTGTTGCTGGAGCGGGCACGTGGCTGCGCCAGATCGTGAAGCTCGACGTCAAGACGCTGGAAAAGGCCGATAAAGCCGCGTAGCACAGCGATTTTTCGCGAAGACAAAGTCGGGAGTCCCGGAGTTAAGATCGTGAAACTCCATGGACCTGGCGTACCTTAGATTCTGCGGCACGCCCGCGTTCGGGCGAGACGGGCTACGCCGTGCGCTCGACGCTCCAGCCGTAAATCCAGCACCGCTGTTCGCGATTCCGGCGTTCCCCGCGATGGTCCTCGAACGGGCTGGCCTCGACCCCCGCTGCTACCGCGACGTGCCGCTGGCGCGCCGCACCGCCGCTTGTGTGCGCGCGCTGCGCGCGCCTTCTGTCGGCGCGGCCGGAGAGCGCCGCGCGGCCGAGATTCTCACGCGCATCTCGTCGCAGCTGGCGCCGCGGGGACTGCTGGTCGTCGGCAAGGCGGAGCGCCCGCCGGCGGCGCTGCCGCTGCGCAGCCTTGCCCGCTGCATCTACCAGACCCATGGTTAGGCCGCGCCTGGCGCTGCCGCGCCGCCCCTCGCGCGTGCTCGGCGCCGCCATCAGCATGGCGCTGGTGCTCGTGTGGGCCTACGTGCGCCTGGTGTTGTTCGAAACCACGATGTTCCCGCTCACCTACGCGATCCCGCTGCTCTTCTGCGTCTGGACCTGCGACCGCATCGCCCTCTGGCTGATGACGGCGAGCTTCGTGGCTATGCACGCCGCGAAGGTGTTCTGGGTGATGCCGCCAAGCGCGGTGCCGGCCGGCGATCCCTGGGTCAACTTCATCGCCACCGCGCTCAACATCGTCGCCTCCGCCGCTGCGGTGCACGCGATCATCGCGCTGCGGGAGCGGCTGGAGACTGCAGTGCACGAGGTGACGTCGCAAGGCGAGGAACTGGAGCAGCAGAACGAGGAGCTGCAGTCGCAGTCGGAGGAGATCGGCGCGCTCAACACGGCGCTCGAGCGCCGCGAGCTGCTGCTCGAGACGCTGCTCGACACGGCGCGGCTGTCAGGCAGCGAACAGGCAGCGGTGCAGCACATTGCCGCGGCCGCGCTCGACCTGTTCGGCGACCTCGCCGGCGGGGCCGCGGTGTACGAGAACAACGGCGACACCCTGCGCTGCCACACATCGACGAGCGAGCTCGCCGCCGACGCGCAGGACGGCTTCGCGGCGGTCGTCCTGCAACAAAACCGCGCCGCCGCCCTCAACGACGTCTCGCTGCGCCCCGACCTCGCGTTCCCTGCCGCCGCGGGACAGCCGCCGGTGCGTTCGGCCCTGTGCGCCCCGATCGCCTTCGACAACCAGGTCGCCGGAGTGTTCTCGATCTACGGCACGCGCGTGCACGACTGGAGCGACGAGGAATTCCGCCTCGCGATGTGGCTGGCCGACCAGAGCGCGCGCGCCCTGCACGCCATCCGCGTCCAGGCAGGCCTGCGCGATGCCGATCACCGCAAGGGCGAGTTCCTGGCGACGCTGTCGCACGAGCTGCGCAACCCGCTGGCGCCCATCCGCTACGCGGTGGAGCTGATCGAACAGGGGCCGGCGCAGCAGGGCACCGCCGTGCGCATCATGCGCCGCCAGCTGCAACAGCTGGTCCGTCTGGTCGACGACCTCCTGGACGCGACCCGCGTATCGCGCAACAAAGTGCAGGTGCGCAAGAGCCGCGCCGATTTCGGCGCGGTCGTACAGCACGCGATCGACGCGTCGCGCGCCGACATCGAGCTTGCCGGCCACGTTCTCGACGTGGACATGCCGCGGCAACCGGTCTGGCTCGAAGCCGACCCGGAACGCCTGGCGCAGGTGGTCGCGAATTTGCTCAACAACGCCACGCGCTACACACCCCGAGGCGGCCGGGTGGGCGTCAGTGTCGAAGCACTGCCCGGCGAGGTGCGGCTGCGGGTCACCGACACCGGTGTCGGCATCGAGCCCAGGAACCTCAGTCGCATCTTCGAGATGTTCACGCAGGTGGGCGGACCAGGCAGCGGCGGGCTCGGCATCGGCCTCGCGATCGTGCGCGGCATCATCGACCTGCACGGCGGCACGGTCGAGGCGCACAGCGAGGGAGTCGGCCACGGCAGCCAGTTCGTGGTGACGCTGCCGCGCTCGGCCACGGCAGCGGAAGCCGGCGGCACCGCCACCACCAGGATCGTTGCGCCTGTGGCGCGCCGCGTGCTGGTCGTGGACGACAACACCGACGCCGCCGCGATGCTCGGCGCCTTCCTCGAGCTGCATGGGCACACCGTGTTGATCGCGCACGACGCGCGAGCAGCGCTGACGGCGGCGGGAGAGGCGGTGCCCGACGTCGCCCTCCTCGACATCGGCCTGCCGGGCATGGACGGCTACGAGCTTGCGCGGCGCCTGCGCGAGGGCGACGCGACGCGCCACGTGCGCCTCGTCGCGCTCACCGGCTGGGGTCAGGACGGCGACCGCGCCCGCGCCCGCGAGGCCGGGTTCGACGCGCACCTCACCAAGCCCGCCGAACCGCACATGATCCTGGGCGTGCTCTAGGTCTACGCCGCCCGCAGCCCGTCGGCTGCCGCCGCCATCGCACGAATGCCTTCGTGGTAGCTGCGGAACCGCGGCTGCCAGCCCAGTTCGCGCTTCGCCGTGGCGTTGCTGACGCGCATCGACGTGCCGACGGCGACGCGCGCGGCGTAGGGAGCCGCAATCCGGAGCAGCCAGCGCGGCAGCACTCGCGGCCGCGGCGCGCCGAATGCCTCGGCCATCGCGGTGAACACCTCACGCCAGGTGGCGGGCTGGTCGTCGACGATGTTGTAGGCACGCGAGGCGCGGCCCCGCTCGAGCGCGGCGACGGTGGCCATGACCGCGTCCTCGTGGTGCACCCAGCCGAGCAGGCCGCCCGCAACAACCGGCAGGCGCCGCCGCTTGAGCATCGGCTGCATCAGTTCGCTGTCGCCGCCGTAGAAGAGCCCGTAGCGCAGCGCAATGCCTTCGGGCATGCTCATCGCCTGCCGCTCCGCCGCGAGCATCGCCGCCATGTGGGCGTCGAACGCGTCACCCGCGGGCATGCCGAACGGCACCTCCTCGGTGAGCAGCGAGGTGCCGTGATCGTAGTAGCCGTAGCCGAAGACGATCGACTGCGTCACGAACCGCTTCGCCCCGAGCGCGTGCGCCGCCGCCACCAGGTTCGCCGAGCCCTCGATGCGCAGCCGGTTGGTCATCGCCATGCCGCTGTGGTGATACGGCGGCTTCTTGAGGGCGGTCAGCTCGTCGACGATGGCATCGGCGGCGCGTCCGCGAACCGCGCGCAACAAGGAGTCGCGATCGAGCGCATCGGCGACGAGCGGCGTGGCGCCGATGGCCTCAAGCGATGCAGCGCCGGCGGGGTTGCGCGCGAGACCAAGAACCTCGTGCCCGCGCTGGATCAGCATGCGCGTCAGGGGTACCCCGATGGCGCCGGTGGCACCCGCCAGGAGCACTTTCAAACAACCCTCCTGTTTCCAAAGATAGGTCGATTTCACGGGGTTGATGAAAAAGATCGTTGCTACGCCCAGGGCGCGCCAGCGGCCGGCACCGCGCGCTAAGGTAGGAGTGGTCATGCTCGACCACCTTCAGGAAGGGCGTGAGACGTATGCGCGTCGTGCGTGGCGTGGCGCCTATGAGGCACTGCTCTGCGCCGACGACGCGACGCCCCTGGAAGCGGTCGATCTCGAACGGCTGGCAACAGCGGCATACCTCGTTGGCCGCGACCTCGAGTTTCAACGGTTCATCGAGCGCCTCCACAACCTCCATGTCGAGAGCGGCGACCGGCACCGTGCCGCCCGGTGCACGTTCTGGCTGGCGCTCACCTTGCTGTTTCGCGGCGAAGCGGCTCAGGCGAATGCCTGGACCGCGCGCGGGCAACGGCTCATCGAGGGCAGCGACTGCGTCGAGCGCGGCTACCTGTTGCTGCCGGCCGCGGCGCAACAGCTTCAGGATGGCCACGCCGAAGCCGCAGAGGCAACGGCCGGCGACGCGATGGCCATCGGCGAGCGCGGTCGCGATGCCGACCTGACGGCGGCCGCCCGCCACCTGCAAGGGCGCGCCCTAATTCACCGGGGCCTGGTGCGGCCTGGCCTCACGTGCCTCGACGAGACGATGCTGGCCGTGGTCAGCGGCGAGTTGTCGGCGATCATGACCGGGCTGATGTACTGCAGCGTGATCGAGGCATGCCGTGACGTGCACGACCTGCGGCGAGCGCGCGAATGGACGTTCGCGCTGTCCAGCTGGTGCGAGGAACAGTCGGAGATGGTGGCATTCACCGGCGCGTGCCTGGTGAACCGCGCGGCGATCCTGCAGTTTCACGGCGCGTGGCAAGACGCCCTGACAGAAGCATTTCGTGCATGCGAGCGCGCCGAGCACGCCAACCGCAGACCCCCGGGCGCTGCGCTCTATCAGCAAGGCGAAATTCACCGCCTGCGGGGCGAGTTCGCCGCGGCGGAGAAGGCCTACCGCGCTGCCAGTCGTCTTGGCTGCGAGCCGCAGCCCGGCCTGGCATTGCTGCGCCTCGCCCAGGGCCGCACCGATGCCGCGTCGGCGGCAACCAGGCGAATCCTGAGCGTGGCCGGCGAACATCTGCAGCGCGCGCGGCTGCTGCCAGCCCATTTCGAGATCATGCTGGCCGCAGGCGATCTCGAAGCGGCGCAAAGCGCTTGCGATGAAATCCAGGGGCTGTCGGAAACGTTCGACACCGATGTCCTCGTGGCGCTTGCAGCTCAGGCGCACGGCGCTCTCGCACTCGGACGCGGCGACGCACGAACCGCGCTCGGCCGGCTGCGCGAGGCGTTCCGGTTGTGGCAGCGGCTCGAGGCGCCATACGAAGCGGCGCGCGTCCGCGTGCTGGTCGGCGAGGCGTGCCGGGCACTGCTCGATGGCGAAGCCAGCGCGCTCGAGCTCGATGCCGCCCGCTCGGCGTTCGAGCGCCTGGGCGCCCGGGCCGACCTTGCGCGCCTCGACGCCCCGACCGCACCGGGTTCTCCGCCCGCCGGCCCGCTCACCGTTCGCGAACGCGAGGTGCTTCGCCTGATCGCGGCGGGCCATACCAACAAGAGCATCGCCGGCGAGCTGTGTGTCAGCGAACGCACCGTCGACCGGCACGTGAGCAACATCCTCGCCAAGCTCGCTGTGCCGTCGCGGGCTGCGGCCACAGCGTACGCCTGCACGCACCAGATCCTCTGACAAGACCGCGGCCTGGCGGAAATTACCCACGCCGCTGCGGCGGGCAATTTGGGTGGTTTCGCCGATGCGCGCCCGCGGCGCGCGTGCCACTTTCTAAGGGCGGGAATCTTCCCGCGCTTCGGACGCGAGGAACTGCCATGAACACGACGTACGCGCATTCAAACCAAACCCCGGCGGCGCAGGACGTGCGGGACCGACTGCTCGCGCGCTTGCCGGCGATCGAACGACGGTTGTCGCTCAACGGCATCGCGACGGCTGTCCTGGACGGCGGTGCCGACGGCACGCCGGTGGTACTGCTGCACGGTCCGGGCGCGTGCGGCGCCCAATGGGCGCGCTCGATCCGCGCCCTGGTCCCGACCCACCGGGTCATCGCTCCCGACCTGCCGGGCCACGGCGCGACGGCCATGTTCGACGGCGTGCCGGACCCTGCGCGAGTCTCCGGGTGGCTCGAGGACCTCATCGACTGCACGTGCGCAGTGCCGCCGGTCCTGGTCGGCCACACGCTGGGCGGCGCTGTCGCGGCACACTTCGCCAGCACTCACGGCGACAGCGTGGCCGCCCTCGTGCTCGTCGATGCGCTCGGCCTCGTGGAATTCAGTCCCACACAGGCATTCGGGTCGGCCCTGCATGCATTCCTGTCGGCACCCACGGCGCTCAGCCACGACCGCCTCTGGAGCCAGTGCCTGTTCGATGCCGCCGCCGTCGCAAAGCGGTTCGGTGAGGAGTGGGCCCTCATCAAGGCGTACAGCCTCGCGTGCGCGCAACAGCCGGAGAGACTCGCAGCACTCGGCGCGTTGATGGCGCAGTTCGGCCTGCCGGCCATCTCGCCGGCGACATTGAAGGCCATCAAGCCGCCCACGACGCTCATCTGGGGCCGGCACGATCGCGCGACCGCACTGGCGGCGGCTGAGGAATGCGCCAGGCGCTATCGATGGAACCTTCTGGTGATCGACGGGGCCGCGGACGATCCGACACTCGACCAGCCCGAGCTCTATCTCGCCGCACTGCGCCGGGTTCTCGAATCGGCGGCCATCCGCCGCGCGAGCTGACGCCATGTACGACGCGATCGTCATCGGCGCGCGATGCGCCGGCTCGCCAACGGCAATGCTCCTTGCGCGCAAGGGGTATCGGGTGCTCCTGCTCGACAAGGCAGGTTTTCCAAGCGACACGCTCTCGACGCACATCGTCTGGCCGCACGGCGCCGAACTCCTGAATCGCTGGGGGTTGCTCGATCGGCTCGCGGCGACTGGCTGCCCGCCTATCGCACGCCGAATGATCTTCGACCTCGGCCCGTTTGCGTTGCGGGGTGCGGTCACGGACGCGAACGCCGGACGCGGCGGGTTCTGCCCCAGGCGGACCGTGCTGGACAAGCTGCTGGTCGACGCCGCGGCTGCGGCCGGTGCGGAGCTGCGAGAACGGGTGGCCGTGGAGGAGCTCACGTGGGACGGTAACCGCGTCTGCGGCATCAAGGCGCGCACCGCTGCCGGCGCGTCGCTGGCCGAGCGGGCACGAGTGGTGATCGGAGCCGACGGTGTGCACTCACTGGTGGCGAGAGCCGTGCACGCGCGCGAATACGACGTCAAGCCGCCGATCGCGACGTACTACTACAGCTACTACAGCGGCTACCAGGCCGACGACATCGAGCAGTACGTGCGCCCCCAGCAAGGCGCAGGCTTCTTCCCGACGCACGACGGCCTGACACTCGTCGCGGGGGTGTGGCCGAACCGGAAGTTCCCGTCGATCCGCGAGGACATCGAAGGGCACTTCCGCAAGCTGCACGAGTCCGCGCCGAGCGCGGCGGAACGGCTTCGGCGCGCCCAGCGTGTCGACAAATGGTTCGGCACGGCCGGCGTCGCCAACTACTTCCGCAAGCCGTACGGTTCCGGCTGGGCGCTGGTCGGCGACGCGGGCTACGACAAGGACCCGCTCACGGCCCAGGGAATCAGCGACGCGTTCGTCGACGCGGAGTCGCTGTCCGTGGCGCTCGACGAAGCGTGGTGCGAACGACGCTCGTTTGACGACTCGCTGCACGACCATCACTCGCGCCGCGATCGCCGTGTCAAGCCGATGTACGACTTCACGTGCCAGTTGGCGCTGCTGGAGCCGCCGCCGCCGCATTTGCAGGAGTTGTTCGCGGCCTTGAACGGCAATCAGCAAGCCACGAACGATTTCTACGCGGCGCTGACGGGCGCGGTCCCGCTGCCAACCTTCATGAACCCCGAGAATGTCGCGCGCATCATTGCGCAGTCGCAGCCTGAGGTGTCGGGCCGACTAGTGTAGGTTGGCGGCCATCCAGGGGGTAAGAGATGGCT
Source organism: uncultured Acidobacteriota bacterium (assembly GCA_963720545.1). GTDB lineage: Bacteria > Acidobacteriota > Vicinamibacteria > Fen-336 > Fen-336 > MFD01916-c6. The sequence goes on from OY970399.1 coordinate 1,688,522, forward strand.
GAGCTGCGGGTCTCAATGCGCGCGCTGTCGGTGCTGTGCATGTCGCTCGCGGCCTTTGCCCCCTCCGTCGCGGCACAGGAGCGGCTGCAGAGCAGTGACTTCCTGCGCCTGCGTTCGGTCGGGGCGGTCCGGTTCTCGCCGGATGGTTCGAAGATCGCCTACACGGTCACGAATAACGACGGACCGGGCGGCCCGTACTCGCAGCTGTGGCTCGTCGAGACCGCTACCGGCAACTCGACGCGCGTTGGCGACGCGACGAGCCGCGGCAGCCAGCCCGTGTGGTCGCCGGACGGCCGCAGCATCGCCTACATGGGTTCGACGAGCGGCAGGTCGGGCCTGATCGTCGCGCGCGGCAACGGAACATCGCCGTCATGGATCGCCGACGTCGCCGATACCAACAGCAGTGCGCTGACGAACACCGGCCGGACCATTGCCTGGTCGCCCGACTCGAAGACGATCGCGTACGTGCACGCGACACCCGGACCGGAGACGAAGGACGCGAGCGGCGACCCGATGGTAATCACGCGCTTTCTCTACAAGCCCACGTTGACCGAGGGCAACACGCGCTTCAACGACAATCGCCGCCTGCATATCTTCCTGCTCGACGTGGCCACCGGGCGTTCGCGCCAGCTGACGGATGGCGTAAGCGACGAGCACTCGATCGACTGGTCGCCGCAGGGTGACGAGATCGTGTTCGTCTCGAACCGCGAGCCGGACGCGGACCAGTTCTTCAACAACGACCTGTTCACGGTGCGCGTCGCAGACGGCACGACAAGGCGCCTCACCGCGACCGAGAACGCAGAGTACTGGCCCGTGTGGTCGCCCGATGGGCGAACGATCGCCTACCAAGGAACGAAGCGCGGCCTCACCGATCTCGAGACGACGATGGAAGACACGCACGTCTGGCTGATCGATGCCGATGGCGGCAATCGCCGCGAGGTCGGGATCGGAATCGACAACCGTCAGGGGCCGCCAGCCTGGGCGGCCGACGGCAAGTCGTTGTACTTCACCGTACAGGAGCGCGGCACCGTGAAGCTGTGCCGTTTGCCAATCGCCGGCGGCGATGTGCAGCCCGTGGTGGCCGAACGCGGCACCGTTGGCCAGTTCGACGTGGCGGGCGACCGCGTCGCGTACTCGCTTGCGACCACGCGCGACCTGCCACAGCTTTACTTCGCAACCGCTGCCGGCACGGCGCCCAAACAAGCCACCGACCTCAATGCCGCGGTGCTGGCGGGCAAGACGTTGGGCGAGGTCGAGTCTTTCAGCTTCGTCAGCAACGACAACAAGTTCAACGTCGAAGGCTTCCTGACAAGGCCCGTGGGCATGAGCGCCTCTTCGCGGCATCCGCTCATCGTGATGATCCACGGCGGACCCCACGGCCAGCAGGGGCCCGCGTTCAACTTTCAGAGCCAGGCCTATGCGGCGCGCGGTTGGGCAACGCTCATGGTGAACTACCGGGGTTCGACCGGATACGGACAGGCGTTCACCGACGCCATCTTTCGCGACCAGGACGGCGACGAGGCCCAGGACGTGCTGTACGGCGTGAACGCGGCTATCAGGCGCAACCCGTGGATCGATCGCGGCCGCCTCGGCATCGAGGGCGGCAGCTACGGCGGCCAGCTTACGGCGTGGCTCATCACCCAGACGCACATCTTCAAGGCGGCGATTCCCAACCGCGCCATCATCAACCTGGTCAGCTACAACTACATGACTTACTACAACCAGTACGAAGAAATGGAGTTCGGCATGCGTCCGCACCAGGCGGACCTGATGGACGAACTATGGAGGCGCTCACCGCTGCGCTACGTCGCGCAGGTGAAGACCCCGACGATGTTGATTCACGGCGAGAACGACAACGACGTGCCGATCGCCGAGTCCGAGCAGTTCTACATCGGCCTCAAAGACGTGGGCGTCGAGACCGTGATGCTGCGCTATCCGCGCGAAGGCCACGGCCTGCGCGAGCCGAAACACGTGGTCGATGCCATCGATCGCTCGGTCGCCTGGTACGAGCGCCACTTTCCGGCGCAGGCGCGCTAGGAGCGCTTCGGCCGGGCGCCGACGTAGCGCGCGAGGTGTTCTCCCGTGAGCGTGGAGCGCGCGGCCACGAGGGCAGCGGGCGTGCCTTCGAAGACGATGCGCCCGCCGTCATGGCCGGCGCCCGGACCGAGGTCGATGATCCAGTCGGCGTGCGCCATCACCGCCAGGTGGTGTTCGATGACGATCACCGACTTGCCGGAGTCGACGAGCCGGTCGAGCAGGCCGAGCAGTTGCTCGACATCGGCGAGGTGCAGGCCGCCGGTCGGCTCGTCGAGCACGTAGACGCCGCCCTTCTCGGCCATGTGGGTGGCGAGCTTGAGCCGCTGTCGCTCGCCGCCGGAGAGTGTCGTGAGCGGCTGGCCCAGGCTCAGGTAGCCGAGCCCGACGTCGTCGAGGCGGGCGAGGATCGCATGTGCCGCCGGGGTCGCCGCCTTGCCGGCGGCGAAGAATTTCACGGCTTCGGCCACCGGCATCGCGAGCACCTCGCTGATGTCGCGGCCGCCCAGACGGTGTTTCAGCACCGGCCCCTGGAACCGCTTCCCTGCACACTCCTCACAGGTGGTGGCGACTGTCGCCATCATGGCGAGATCGGTGTAGATGACGCCCGCGCCGTTGCACGCCGGGCACGCACCCTCGGAGTTGGCGCTGAACAGCGCCGGCTTCACGCCGTTCGCCTTCGCGAACGCCTGGCGGATGGGATCGAGCAGGCCCGTGTACGTCGCCGGGTTGCTGCGTCGCGAACCGCGGATGGCACCCTGGCCAATCGACACCACACCCTCACCCTTGGGGATCGAGCCGTGCACGAGCGAACTCTTGCCGGAGCCGGCGACGCCGGTGACGACGACCAGGACCCCGAGCGGGATGTCGACGTTCACGTTGCGCAGGTTGTGCGCCTTCGCGCCGCGGACCGCCAGCTTGCCGGAGGCCGTCCGGACCGTTTTCTTGAGGGCCGCCTGGTAGTCGAGATGACGGCCGGTGAGGGTGTCGCTCGCTCGCAGTTTGGCGAACGTGCCCTGGAAGCAGACAGTGCCACCGGCATTGCCGGCGCCCGGACCAAGATCGACGATGTGGTCGGCGATCGCGATCGTCTGCGGCTTGTGCTCCACCACCAGCACCGTGTTGCCCTTGTCGCGCAGCCGCAGCAGCAGGTCGTTCATGCGCTGGATGTCGTGCGGGTGCAGGCCGACGGTGGGCTCGTCGAAGACGTAGGTGACATCGGTGAGCGAGGAACCGAGGTGGCGGATCATCTTGGTGCGCTGCGCCTCGCCCCCCGAAAGCGTGCCCGACGGCCGATCGAGCGAGAGGTAGCCGAGCCCGATTTCGGCGAAGGAGTCGAGCGTGTGCTGCAGCTTCGCAAGCAGCGGCGCAACCGACGGCTCACCCAGCCCGCGCGCCCACTCGGCCAGGTCGCTGATCTGCATCGCACAGGCTTCGGCGATGTTGAGCTTGCCAATCTTCGCAGACAGCGCCGCCTTGTTGAGCCGCGTGCCGCTGCAGTCGGGACACGTCGTGAACGTCACCGCCCGCTCCACGAACGAGCGGATGTGCGGCTGCATCGCTTCCTTGTCTTTCGACAGGAACGACTTGCGGATTCGCGGCACGAGCCCTTCGTAAGTCAGGTTCATGGTCTCGAACTTGACCTTGATCGGCTCGCGGTAGAGAAAATCCTGGAGCTCCCTCTTGGAATAGCGGCGGATCGGCTTGTCCGGGTCGATGAAACCCGAGGCCGCGAATATGCGCACCTGCCAGCCGTCCACGGTGTAGCCGGGAATGGTGAGCGCGCCCTGAGACAGCGACTTTGTGTCGTCGTACAACTGGGTGAGGTCGATGTCGCTCACCGCTCCCATGCCTTCGCATCGCGGGCACATGCCGCCCGCCATCGTGAAGACGCGCTGCTCGGTCTTGCCGCCGGCACCCTTCTCGATCGAGACCTGGCCAACCGCGCGCACCGATGGCACGTTGAAGGAGAACGCATTGGCTGGCCCCACGTGCGGCTTGCCGACGCGGCTCCACAGCACCCGCAGCATCGCGTTGGCGTCGGTCGCGGTGCCGACCGTAGACCGGGCGTTGGCGCCCATCCGCTCCTGGTCGACGATGATCGCGGTCGTCAGCCCCTCGAGCAAGTCGACGTCCGGCCGCGCCAGCGCCGGCATGAAGCCCTGCACGAAGGCGCTATACGTCTCGTTGATCAACCGCTGCGATTCCGCGGCAATCGTGCCGAACACCAGCGACGACTTCCCCGACCCCGAGACGCCGGTGAACACGCTGAGCCGCCGCTTCGGCAGCACGACACTGACGTTCTTGAGGTTGTTCTCGCGCGCACCCTGCACGCGAATCAGGTCGTGGTGGTCGGCCGCGATCACGGCTGCGAGCGAGTGAAGGTGAGCGTCTGGATCTGCGGCGCCTTCGTGGGCGCGAGCAGGACGTGCCCCTTCACGCGACCGCGCTCGCAGGTCCAGGTGAAGTCGCCCGCAAGCGCACCTGTCGGCACGATCGGTGCGGCGGTTTCACAGGCGCCCACCTCTGCCTTCAGCTCGGCGAGGTCGCGAGCCCGCTGGTCCGCGTCGCGGTCCATCAGGAAGTTCATCGCCAGCACATCCCCGGCGGACGCTACCGATCCCGCAGCGAACATCTTCACGGCCGCGCCGTAGGCACTGGTCAGCGCGGCTGACGGCGTCGAGGATCGCTGCTTCAATCGGGCCGCGCGCAACAGCGTGACTGCCGCATCCCGCACCCGCCCACCCGGCCCTGCGTAGGTGCGATTGGCAAATGCGAAGATGCCGACGCCGTAATCCGGCAGCAGCAGCAAGTTCGATCCGTAGCCTGGGTAACCGCCGCTGTGACTCAGCGTGAAGGCGAACTCACAGTCGGTCGCCGCGACAAAACCCATCCCGTAGGTCGACGCTTCACGACAGACCTCTGCTCCATTCGCCCCCGGGCGCTGCCGAATGGACGCGAAGTTCGCTCCTTGCGCCAGCTCACGCACGCTCGAACGTCGCACAGGCCCGCTGTCCGCGTCGTCGCGGGGGGGCCACGCGGAGAGGAGATAGGAAACCCACCTGGCGTAGTCGGCGGCGCTCGTCTGGACACCGCCGATCGAGCCGAAGGCACCGTGCGCCATGGTCGGCTCGAGTTTCCACTTGTTGTCTTCCCAGCGGTACCCGAGCGCACGACGATCCTGAGGAGAGGCCGACACGTCGTACCCGCTGGCCGTCATGCCAAGGGGTTTCATCAGCATTCCCTCGACGAAGTCCTTGTAGGGCTGACCGGAAACGTTGGCGACGACGCGGCCGAGTATCGCGTAGCCGAGATTCGAGTACTCCATCGCCGTTGCCGGCGGTCGCGTGAATGGCACGCCGTCGCTGAGAAGTCGGGTGAAGTCGTCCTCGGGCATCGGCGTCTGCCGATCGCCCCACGGATCGTCGGTGACCAGGCCTGCGGTGTGCGTCAGCAGCTCGCGCACTCGAATCTTCGGCGAGTCGGCGGTCGGGTACTTCCACCCTCGCATTTCCGGCACGTACGTTTCGACGGGTGCATCGAGCGACAGCTTGCCCTCGTCCCGCAGCTTCAGGATCGACAACGCCGTGAACGCCTTGGTCATCGACGCGATGCGAAACAGCGAATCGGCATTCACGGGCCGCTTCTTTTCCAGATCCTGCACGCCAGCGCCCTTCACATGCACCAGCCGGCCATCCTGTACGATGCCCCACACCATGCCGGGAATGTGCGCATCGAGCCGGTAGTTCTCCATCGCCTTGTCGATGTCGTCGAACACTGCGTCGTCCTGTGCGACGGCGGTCTGGACGAAGACTCCGCTGATGACCATTACCGCAATCGCGGTGGCCGGACCAAGGACGCGACTGGGGCGACCTGACAGCTTTGACATGACACTCCTCAAACCGTTCAAGACGATTGGTGCGAAAGCCGGCCAGGCGTGATCGCGACTGGATGGCTACACACGACGGAGCGTAGCGACGGAGTGGCGGAGAGGGTGGGATTCGAACCCACGATACCCTTACGGGTATAGCAGTTTTCGAGACTGCCCGCTTCAACCACTTGCGTACCTCTCCGTTGCTGCTGGCTCTTGCGGAAGGGCGATTCTACCAGCGTTCAGGGGCCGTTCCCGTTAGCGGCGGCGGGCGAAGAAGGCGGTGACGAGGGCTCGGCATTCCTCTTCGGCGATACCGGAGCGCACCGCGAAACGGTGGTTGCCGGGAAGGCGTTCGGCGTCCATCACGGACTCGATCGCGCCGAACTTCGGCTCGACGGCGCCGTACACGACCTCGGCGACGCGGGCCTGCATCAGGGCGCCGACGCACATCAGGCACGGTTCGAGCGTGACGTAGAGGGTCGCTCCCACGAGACGATAGTTGCGGATGCGCCGCGCGGCACTGCGCAGTGCGACGATCTCCGCGTGCGCCGTCGGGTCGCGCGCGCTGATCGGCCGGTTGAAGCCGGCTGCGAGGACCGCGCCGTCCAGGGCGAGCACCGCGCCGATCGGCACCTCCCCCGCCCGCTCCGCGCGTCGTGCTTCGCGGAGCGCAAGCGCCATGCCGCGTTCGTCATCGAGCGGTGCGAGCGGCGATTTCAATGCCACGTTGAGTTTTTGATAATGCGATGTTGCAGATTTGATGACACGCGACCTCAAGTCCTGCCGCAACGAGTGGGCCTAACTGTATGCCATGTCTACGAATCGCGTTTTGGTTGTGTGCTGGCATGCGCCCTGCAGTATCAAGCGGCAGACGGATAGGGATCGTAAGCCCAAGGCGCACAGGCGCGAGAGCTTCGGTACCCATCGATCGAGGTCGGCGTGGTTTGGAGGGAGCTGCGCCGGCGTCGTCGAAACGCCACGGTCAAGCGATCGTGGCGGGGTTGAGCCGAAGAAGCAACTGGTCGCCGTAAGCCCGATCCCTTTATTTTTTCCCCTGCTATCCTTCGGCGCATGCACTTTTCGCGCACTTGCGCCGTCCTTGCCGCAGCGTTCCTCTGCTGGTCCTCTCCGGCGCAAGCCGCCGAGCGCAGTCGCGAATTCTGGCGCGACATCATTAGTAAGGACTACGCAGTGCCTGCCGGCGAGACCGCCGCGGGGCTGCTGAACGAACTGCTCGATTCGCTCGGCTCGCCCGACCCCGAGGTGCGCGACAAGTTCTGCTACGAGATCCCGGCCACGTGGATCTATCGCGACGGCAAGTTGTCGCCCGCCGAACTGGAAGCCTTGCGCCGGCGGCTGCAGGGAAACCTCGCCGAGAAGATTGGCAGCGCCGGCGACGACAGCGTCTTGCTGCGTTCCTTCTCAGCGCTCGACCTGTCGGTGATCGCTGCGTACGAGAACAAGTCGCCTTATCTCGCCCCGGCCGCATTCGCCGACCTGCTGGACGCGGCGCTCCAATACCTCGCGAACGAGAAGGACCTGCGCGGCATCGACCCCGACAAGGGTTGGATGCACGCCACCGCCCATACGGCCGACCTGCTGAAGTTCCTCGCTCGCTCGCAGAAGCTCACCGCGGCCGGCCAGGCACGCATCGTCGAGGGCATCGCCGCCAAGCTCGACACGGCGCCTGTGCCCTTCACCCACGGCGAGCACGAGCGGCTGGCGCGCGCGCTCCTGGCCCTTGTGCTGCGTGCCGATTTCGATCCGCAGCCGCTCTCTGGGTGGATCACGCGGACGCAGGCGGCGAACAAGGCGCTGTGGGCGGCGCCCAAACTCGACCTCGTCCGCTATGACGAGGTCGAGAACACCCGCCTCACCTTGCGCAGCCTCTACGTGCTGGTGACGCTGCAACCCGCCGGCAAGGTGAAGCCAGGCGTTGCCGAACTGCTGCGCAATGTCGTGAGCGACGAGTAGCTAGCGAGCGCCAGTCCCGCGATCTTCGACCCTGGATTCGGCTCGATCACACGGTATTCGTCCGGAGCGCGGCGATCCGGGGTTGCGCTCCACCCCCGACTAGGCGCAAGCTCCACCTAAAGAACGCGAATAGCGCATGCCCAGGAAAGACATGACGCGCCCAGAGAACCGGATCACGCCGCCCGCAGAAACGCCAACAGGGCCGCTCCAGGTGGCGCCCGGTTCCCAACGAGACGACCCGCGCGCGCCGCGGCGCGCCGAGAACCTGTCTGTCCCCATCACCTGCGTCCTGCTCGAAGGCACCGGTTACAAGTTCAAGATCACGACGCCCGGCGAGCATCTCGTCGGCCGCGGCAACGACGCGCAGCTGCGGCTCATGAGCCCGATGGTCTCGCGCCGCCAGGCGCTGATCGTCCTCACGCCCGACCGCCTGCTCGCCACCATCGAGGATCTCGGCGGGGCCAACACCACGATGCTGAACGGACGGCCGATGGAGAAGGCGACGCTGCTCGACGGCGACGAGCTCGCGATGGGCGACATCCGGCTGGGGGTCGGCGTGGACCGCGAAGGCGAGACGAGCTAGGCCCTTTCGTCGGCGGCGAACGTCGTCATCGCGCGCGCCAGCAGCACCGCCCCCACCGCGTAGCCGGCGAGACCGAGGCTGATTCCCACCCGCAAGTCGCCGCACGCAACGCTCAGCCGGCCCATGACGTAAGGGCCGAGCGCGAGGCCGACGAGGGTGTTGAGCAGCAGGAACGCCGCGGTGGCGACACCGCGCATGCGCGGCAGGACCAGGTCCTGGATGGTCGCGAGGCCGGGGCCGAGCCAGAGCGACGCCGTGAAGTTCAGGAGCAATGCGAAGAAGAGCGCAGCGCCGCGGCCCGGCACCCAGAGCATCGCGAGGCACGCCGGGATCGACAACAGGCAGTTGAGGAGGGCGACGCGCAAGCGGCCGGTGGGCACGGTGTGCCGCCAGCGATCCGCGCAGAGGCCGCCCAGCGTGACGCCCAGCCAACCGCCCGCAGCAGCGGCGCCGCCGACATACAGGCCGGCGTGCGCTGCGTCGAGCCCGTGGACCCGCACGAAAAAAGGCGCTGTCCAGAAGCCGAAGCCGTAGCCAGAGAAGGAAGTGAACGCGAGGCCGAGCGCCGTCATCCGCAGCGAGCGCGTCGCGAACAGCACACGAAACGCAGCGGCGTCGCGCAGCGCGAGTGACTGGCACCACGAGGCGGCCGCGTAAGCGCCCACGGCCAGCGACCACCACTGCCCCGGATTGCCGAACGCGCGGGCGGCGATCCACGCCGTGCCGGCGAACGCCGCCGCGACTCCAAGGTTGAGGAGGCTGTCGCGCATTCGGCCGCCAAGTTCCGCCAGCCGGAAGAAGCTGAACGGCGGCAGCACGGCGCGCAACTCATTCCAGAAAACCGCGAGCGGCGATTCCTGGCCGGTTCCCTGCTGCTGCGCCGCCGCGGCACCGTCGCCGGCGCCGCGCGCCGGCTCGCGCAAGCGGCGGATCCCGAATGCGAGCGCGAGGCCGGGCAGGCCGGCAACGAGGAAAGCCACGCGCCACCCCCAGCGGTCGGCAACCAGCCCGCCGAGGCCGAGGCCGAGCCCCGTGCCGATGTAGATGCCGGTCGAATAGAACGCGAGCGCCGTCGCCCGCCGCGCCCGCGGATACAGGTCGCACAGCATCGAATAGGCTGCCGGGTTCGCCGACGCCTCGCCGATGCCGACCCCCATGCGCGCGAGCGCCAGCTGCGGGAAGGTGCGCGCGAATGCGGACAGGGCCGTCATCGCGCTCCAGAAGCCGAGGCCAAGCGCAAGTAGACGGCGGCGATCCCATACGTCGGCGAGACGGCCCAGGGGGATGCCGAAGACCGCGTAGAAGACCGCGAACACGGTGCCGTAGAGATAGCCGAGCTGGGCGTCATCGACGCCCAGCTCCAGCTTGATGTGCTCCGCCAGGATCGAGACGATCTGGCGGTCGACGTAGTTGAGGACGTAAGCGCCGGTCAGCAGCCCGAGGGCATAGCGGGCGTAGCGATCGGCCGGGGGTGCCGCCATTCGGCGGCCATTGTCCTATGGCTTCGCGGCTTTGCCGCTCACTCGCAGTACTGGCCGGTGCAAGGCGGCGCCGGGTTGCCGTTCTGCGCGTTCACGCGCCCGACCATGGTGGGATGGATCTGGCAGTGGTAGTTGGTGCCGCCGCTCGGCATCTGCACCGAGCGACTCGAGGTACCCGCCGCGATGTCGCCGGTGTCGATGGTGCCGTCGTTCAGTACCACGCGGTGCGTGATGCTGTCGCTGTTGCGGAAGACGACGCTCCTGCCACCCGCGCTGGCCGGGTTGGGGCTGAACGACATCGACCCGTTCTGGCCGACGACCGTGACGATGAAGTCGCTCGACGCGGGTGGATTGGCGGGAGTGACCGGCGTCGAACCACCGCCTCCGCCACCGCACGAGGGAAGGGCAAGGACCGTGGCTAGCGCGGCCGATCTCGTGAACAGAGATCGCATGAAACCTCCTTGTTTACGCAACAGCTGGACAGCTGTCTTGTCGTAAATCGTCAAGGAGCAATGCATGTGCCACGCTCAAATCTCTGAAACAGTCCACTTTCATGGCTTTCGTCCAAGGTCGGCAGGGCCAATCGCTACGGGAATCCGGGCCCCGAACCAATAAAGTGATTCAGCGCAGCACGGGCACGACCAGCCGCGAGGGGTGCGCGTTGTCGTGGTGCACCGTGATTGTGGCGGTGCGCGCCGCGGCGGACGTCGTTTCCAGTTCGCCCGTGTGCAGGTTGCGCGAGAAGTGTGGGAAGAACGACGGTGTCAACACCGCGCGCAGCCGATGGCCTTTCTTGAACTGGTTGCCGGTGACGAGGTCGGCGAATCGCAGCTCATAGATATCGCCGGGCTTCAGCAGCTTGCGCTCCGGGCCGCCGTCGCGATAGCTGGCGCGCAACACGTCGAGGCCAGGGCTCATCAGGTTCCACGCGGTGCCGTCGGGCGCGACGTCGAAGAGCTTCACCCACAGGTCGAGATCCGGAGCGTCACTCGAGACGAAGATGCGCGCGTCGATGGGGCCGACGACGCGCGTTTCGGCCGCGAACGGTTCGGTCTCGAAGACCAGGAGATCGCTGCGCTTCACCAGGTCGCGATAGTCGTGCGCGCCGGATTCCAGGGCGAACGGATCGGCGACCGGGTTCATCGGATCGGACACGAACTTGCTCGCGGGCGAACCGGCCACGCGCGTCGGCGCAAGCCTGCCACTGCGCTCCCCTTTGGGAGCGCCGGAGAGGAAGAGCTGCAGCGGTTCCGCCGAGGATGGCGGCGGCCACGACGGCGCGTCGCGCCAGGCGTTTTCCCCCATCACGAACACCCGCACCGGCGCCGGCGCCGGTGCGGCAATGGATGGCGCGGGCTTGAGATAGCGGTCCATGAAGTCGAGCACCAGCGCGTCGTAATCGATCGCAGCCGCGGGTCCGAAGCTGCGATCGCCCGAAGACTCCTGCCGCTTCGAATCGCGGCTCATGGGGCCGCCGTGAATCCACGGCCCGAGCACGAGCGTGGTACGCGGGTCCTGGCCGCGGCGCGACTGCAGCAGCCCGAGGTAGTTGGTGATGGCACCCTCTGGGCCGTATGCCTCGTCGTGCCAGCCGGAAATGTTGAGCACAGCCGCCTTGACCTTGTCGTACTTGCCGCGGATCTCCATCCAGTCCCAGCGCGCATCGCCCGGCGGCACCAGCATCCATTGCGTGAGCCACGGGGCAACATCCTTGAACTCTGGCAGGTTGGTGAGCGGCAGCCGCTTCTGCACCGAATCGCGTTGCTCGTCCCAGGCGGCGCGCGCGGCCTCGCCGGTGCACGGACCGGGCAGGTTCTTGCGCACGCGCACGTCGGGCGCGATGTTGTTCCAGGTCCAGGTGGTCCACGAGCCGTCGAAGACGCCGCCGGAGTAGATGAAGTTGCGCGAGGTCGAAAAGGTCATCGCCGGCACCATGGCGGCCAGATGCGGCGGCGACTCGACCGCCGCGAGCCACTGGACGGCGCCCGGATAGGACAAGCCGAAGGTGCCCACCTTGCCGTTCGACCAGGACTGGGCAGCCGCCCATTCGATGGTGTCGTAGCCGTCCTTGCCCTCGTTTACGTACGGCACGAACTCGCCGGCCGAGCCGTAGCGTCCCCGCACGTCCTGCACCACCACCGCATAACCGCGGCCCACGGCGGCGCGCACCGTGCCGCCTTCGAAGGTGCCGCGGCGGCTGTAAGGCGTGCGGTAGACGAGCGTCGGAAAAGGCCCCGCGCCCGCGGGCCGAATCACATCGGCGGCGAGCTTCACTCCGTCGCGCGTGACGATCGCCACGTCGCGCTCGATGACCTGAGCCGGGACGGCGCCCGGGATGGTGACTTCCAGCACAAAAACGAGGGCCGCGAGGTGTCTCTTCATGGTGAACGAGAACCTAGCGCAAGTCGTTGGGTGTGAGGCACATCCCAACGAGGGAATTCGCACAATTGCGCGACAAACGCAAGTGCTACCATTCGCATACTAAATTCACGGAGAAGGAGCGGGTTGCGCCCCGAAGCCCCACTAGAAGAGTCGACGCTCGGCCAGATGAAGCGCGTTCCGGGCGCTCAGGCCACTGCGCCGCTTCTCATGCACGGCGTGCGCCGTTTTGCGGCCATCGCCCTCACCGGGGTGGTCGCCCTGATCGCGCTCGACTTCTTCGTGTACGCAGCGCCATGGCTGCGCAACCTCAACCTCGCGTCGATGGCGCTGTTCGCCTGCGTCTGCACCTGGGTGGTGATGAGCCCGTCGGCCGGCACCGGTGCCGGCGCTCGCCTGCTCTCGCTATCCTTCGTCGCCGCCAGCTGGATCGCCGAGTACCGCTTCGGCCTGCTGTCGGCGCTGCCGTTCTTCGTCGCGCTCGGCACCGCCCTCATCGCGCGCTGGGTGAAGGGCCGCGTCGAGTTGATCCCGGCGGTGGCCGGCATCGGCTGGGCAGTGGTCACCTTCCTCACGATCCGCAGGACGCTGCCCGACGCCGGCGCCGTCTCGGTGTTCGAGGCGGGCCCGGCGATGGAGCTGACGCTCGGCATCGCCATCTCGGTCGCGTTCTTCTTCGCGTTCCTGGTGGCGCGCGCCGACCGCCGCGCCGAGACCGAGAGCGAGCGGCGCTTCGGCAGCGCCTTCTCCAGCCTCAGCCAGTTCAACGAGCTGGTCCTCAACTCCGCGGGCGACGGCATCTACGTCGTCGACCTCGACGGCATCATCTCCTTCGCCAACCCTTCGGTCACCTCGCTCACCGGGTACGAGATGCGCGAGCTCGCCGGAAACAGCGCCCACGAGCTGCTGCACGCCGGCAACCTGCGCACCGGCCGCGACGAGTGCAAGGTGTGCGGCGCCATCGGCGGCAGCGGCGGCAGCGCGCCGCGCTCGGCCGATGAGCTCTTCTGGCGCAAGGACGGCGCCACCTTTCCGGTGGAGTGCGTCGTCAGCCCGATCCGCACCGACGAGCAGGTGCTCGGCCATGTGGTCGCCTTCAAGGACCTCAGCGAGCGCCGCGCTCTGTTCCGCGTGGTGCACGACACCGCTGTCGCCAAGAGCCTGCTGGAGGTCTACTCGCGCATCCATGCGGTCGCGGCCGACATCATGCCGGCGAAGAATTTCTACCTGGCGCTCTACGACGATGCCACCAGCATCCTGAGCTTCCCCTACTTCGTCGACGAGCACGATCCACAGCCGGACGACACGCCGATGGGCCGCGGCCTCACGGAATACGTGCTGCGCACCGGCAAGCCGCTGCTCGTCGACCCGGAGCGGTTCGAGGGTCTAGTCGCCGCCAAGGATGTCGACCCGGTCGGCTCGCCGTCGGTCGTGTGGCTGGGCGTGCCGCTCACCTCGGGTGGCAAGACTTTCGGCGTGGTGGCGGTGCAAAGTTATGAGGAGCGCGTGCGCTACGGCCAGCGCGACCTCGAGCTGCTCACGGTCGTCTCGCAGCCGATCGCCGACGCCATCGTCCGCAAGCGCTCCGAGGAAGAGACGCGCGCCACCGTTTCGGTGCTGCAGGCGACCCTCGAAGCGACGGGCGACGGCCTGCTGGTGGTCGACAATTCCGGACGTGTGGTTTCGTTCAACACCGCGTTCGCCCAGATCTGGGGCCTGCCGAAGGCGCTGCTCGACTCGCGCAGCGACCGCCTGCTGACCGCGGCGACGCAGCAGCTGGTGCGCGATCCGCAGGAGTTCGTCGAGAAGATCGCGACCATCTACGCCGACGTCGAGGGCGACTCGTTCGACGTCGTGGAACTGAGCGACGGGCGGGTCATCGAGCGCGAGTCGCGGCCGCAGCGGCTCGACGGGGCCGCCATCGGCCGCGTCTGGAGCTACCGCGACGTCACCGAGACCCGCCAGGTGGCGGCGCGCGTCGAGTACCAGGCGTTCCACGATTCGCTCACCGGCCTGCCCAACCGCCTGCTGTTCCGCGACCGCCTCGAGATGGCCCTGCGCCAGGCGCAGCGCAAGAACGAACGCATCGCGCTGCTGTTCCTCGACGTCGACCGCTTCAAGGGCGTCAACGACAGCCTGGGCCACGCCGGCGGCGACAAGCTGCTGCAGGCGCTGTCCGAGCGGATCCGCGGTCAGTTGCGCGAACAGGACACGGTGGCGCGGCTCGGCGGCGACGAGTTCGCGATCCTGCTGCTGGGGGTGCCGACGCCGGAAGTGGCCGCACGCATGGCGGAGAAGATCCAGGCGAGCCTCGCTCCGCCGATCACCATCGAGCAGCGCGACCTCGAAGTGTCGGCGAGCATCGGCGTCGCCATCTATCCCGACGACGGCGCCGACGGCGAGGCGCTGCTGCGCAGCGCCGACATCGCGATGTACCGCGCCAAGGAACTCGGCGGCAACAGCTTCCAGTTGTGCACGCACGCGATGAACACGCGCGCGCTGGAGCGCGTCAACCTCGAGGCGATGCTGCGCCATGCCGTGGACCGCGGCGAGTTCCTGCTGGAGTACCAGCCTATGATCGACGTCGCCTCGGGCCGCATCGTCGGCTGCGAGGCGCTCCTCCGCTGGCAACACCCGCAGCTTGGCCTCATCTCGCCCAGCCACTTCATCCCGCTCGCGGAGGAGACGCGGCTCATCGTCCCCATGGGCGAATGGGTGCTGCACACCGCCTGCCGGCAGCTCGAGATCTGGCACCGGGCGGGCCACACCGACCTGAAGATGACCGTGAACCTGTCGGGCCGTCACGTGCAGCAGCCGAACATCCTCGAGGTGGTGGAAGCCGCGATGGCCAGCGCTGGCCTCGGGCCGGGCGGGCTCGAGCTGGAGATCACCGAGACGGTGGCGATGAACAACGTGGAATGGACGCGCTCCGTGCTCGACGGCTTCCACCGCATGGGCGTGCCCATCTCGATCGACGACTTCGGCACCGGCCAGTCGTCGCTCAGCTACCTGCGTCTCTTCCCGCTGAGCACGCTCAAGATCGACCGCTCGTTCGTGAGCGACGTCGTCACCCACCCCGAGAACCAGGCGATCGTGCGCGCCATCGTCGCGCTCGCGAAGGCGCTGAACCTCAAGGTCGTGGCGGAAGGCGTCGAGACCCGCGAGCAGCTCGAGTTCATCCGCGGCGTCGGCTGCGACCAGTTCCAGGGCTTCCTGGTGGGCCGCAGCATGACGGCGTCGCATTTCGAGGACGCGCTGCGCGCGCACAGCCCCGAAGAGTGGATGACGGCGGTTGAAGAACCCGCGGTCTCGCGCGCCGGCTCTAGTCGGTCAGTACGATCCGCAGCGCCTCAGCCGTGAGCCGATGGCCGGCGTCGTTCAGATGGCCGATGTCGTCGAGAGTGAACTTCCCGAAACCCAGTTCGTCCTGGTGATACGCGTGGTCGAGGTAGACCACGTCCAGCCCCTGCGCCTCGGGAGCCTCCAGCAGGCTGGTGACCCAGCGCGAGCCATGCCGGTAGCCGAACTTGTTCGGATGAATGCTCAGCACCAGGCGGCCGCCATCGGCCTCGACAGTCGAGCGTAGCCGGCCAACCAGAGCCGCAACCAGGCTGACCGCGGCATCCTCATCGCTGGTGGCGCTCGCCTTCCGTGCCGACCAGTGCCTGGTCTTGTCCACCTCGAACACGGGACGGCCGCGGCGAGTGAGCTTCCTGACGAGCGCCGAGTTCTTCTGCAGCCAGTTCCCCAGCCGCATGCGCGGCCGCAGCCGCACGTGGCGATCCTGCAGCTGCAGGTCGTCGTCCTGCAGGAAGAACTGCGGCTTTGGATGCCGGCCGTCGTAGAGCGACACCGGCAGCATGACGTCGGCAAGGTCGTTGTCCACGCACAGGCTGAGGACCACCACGCCTGGATGCCACGATCGCCCCTCGCTCTCGTAGCGCAGCAGCGATTGATCGATACCGTACCCGGGAACCGCGAGGTTCACCACCTCCACCGCATCGTTCTCGGCATCGAGGCGCTGGGCGAACGTCTTGTCGTCGGCGACACCGTACCCGAACGCAACCGAATCTCCGAGCAGCACGACCCGCGTGACACCGGGCGCCGGCAGCCGCGTCTTCGGCACCTCGCCGCGCCAGCCGTGTGCATTGATCGTAGTGACAGCGCCAAGAACCGTCGCCCGCGCGTCCGGCCGCAGCTCCCAGCCCAGCGTCTCGGAGTAGTCGAACAGTTCGTCTACATCGGCCGCAGGATTGGCCGCCGAGCTGCGATGCGCAAGCACACGAGCGCCCACCTCGAGACCGGCAATGAGGGCAACGCCAACGATGATGCTGGCGGCGGCGCTCACCAGATCGCCGCGCTTGATCGAAACCACTGAAAACAGGGTACCAAGAAAAGACGCCGCGAAGCGCTATCCTCTCCGTTTCCATCAGGAATTACGGAGGACATGATGAGCACCCCCGGCACTGCCCCTCTCGACATGAAGCTCGAGGCCGTCGTGATTCCGGTTGCCGACCCTGATCGAGCCAAGGCCTTCTACGCGGGCCTGGGCTGGCGGCTCGATGCCGACTTCCCGGGAGTCGGGGACTTCAGAGCCATCCAGTTCACGCCTCCCGGCTCGCAATGCTCCATACATTTCGGCAAGGGAGTGACGACAGCAGCGCCGGGGTCGATCCAGAATCTCTATCTCGTCGTCTCCGACATGGAGGCGGCTCGAGCGGAACTGATCTCACACGGTGTCGATGTGAGCGAGGCGTTCCACTTCGCCGGCTTCGGCGGAGAAAAAGTGCCGGGTCCCGAGCCGTCGGGTCACTCGTACGCCACACTCGCAACCTTCAAGGACCCGGACGGTAATGGCTGGCTGCTCCAGGAGATCAAGACGCGGCTCCCCGGCCGCGGCTTTAGTTGGGACGTCCCCACACTGACCGACCTCCTGCGCGAGGCCGAGCAGAATCACGGCAAGTTCGAAGCGGTCGCCCCGAAGCACCACTGGTCTGGTTTCTACTCCGCGTTCATCGTTGCGCGCGTGGCGGGAAAGACCGCCGATGAGGCCTTCGAGGCTGGCAAGCTCGAAGTGGAACGGACACTTGGCGCATCCAAGGTCTGACCGAACTCCGTAGCGACTAGCAATACACCGCTTGACGATAGTCGATATATCTGATATTAATATTCGATATCGAATGTCAACAAGGTGGTGAATCATGTCGAGTCCGGCTCGGGAATCGAAAGCGCTGCCCATCGCCTATGTGGCGCTTCGGATCCTCGTCGTCCTGAACTGGCTGGGAGGCGCTGCGATCTTCGCCCTCCTGGTCGCAATGCCCACGAGGCGATGGATCTTGAGTTCTTTCGCGATGTCTCCGGGACCTGAAGCGGATCGCGTGGTCTTTGGCTTGCGCTCGATCGCGGCGCTCGGCCTTGCTGCGATTCCGATCAACCACGTCGTCCTCAAGCGGCTGCTTTCGATCGTCGAGACGGTCCGCTCGGGCGACCCGTTCGTCGGCGCGAACGCAGCCCGTTTGCAGACGGTCGGCTGGGCGCTGCTCGCGCTGCAGCTTCTCAGCATCGTCATCGGCTCGATCGCCAGCTCCGTCTCCAGCCCGGCGCACCCGCTCCACATCGATGCCGGCTTCTCGATCGACGGTTGGCTTGCCGTGCTCCTGACGTTCCTGCTGGCGCGCGTGTTCGCGGAAGGCGCGCTCATGCGCGAAGACCTCGCGGGAACGGTCTGACGTGGCAATCACCGTCAAGCTCGACGACCTTCTCCACGAGAGGCGAATGACCTTGACCGAACTCGCGGATCAGGTCGGAATGGCTTTGGCCAACCTCTCGATCCTGAAGACCGGGAAAGCGCGAGCGATCCGCTTCTCAACGCTCGAAGCCATCTGCAAGGCGCTGTCATGCCAGCCCGGCGACATGCTCCGCTTCGAGCCGGAGGAGAACCAATGAAGACTCCACTCGCAGCCTGACGTTACTGCGCTGCCACCTTCCAGTGGCCGGTCGCCTGATCGATCGTGATGCGGGTCGAGAAGCGCTGGGAAGCCTTCGCGACCTGATTCAGGATCGCCTGGCCTCGTGCCCCGACCGCCACGCGCGGGGTTCCGCGTTGGGCCCGTCCGTCTCCGGACAGGAACGGGCCCGTATTGCCGAGCTCAATGGGCAGGATCTCGATCGACTCGACGTCGTGACCCCGGAAGTGAGACAGGACGACCGCGCCATCCCACCAGTGGGCATTCTCGGGCAACAGGCTGTAGTCCGCGCCCTGTCCTTTCGGGTCGTACAAATCGCCCTCGAGCGCCAGCGGTGAGCCAACGCCGAACTCATCGTAGATGTCCTGGCTCTGGGGCGTCGTCGTCTCATATTGGAAGACGAAGTCGCCGAGGCTGTAGAAGATGGGCTTGCCCTTGTAGATCTCTATGCCGCGGAGCCGGTGGGGTCCGTGCACGATGAAGCTGGTGGCGCCCGCGTCCACGATCCGGTGTGCGACGTCGATCAGCCAGTCGGGAGGATCGTCGACCGTGGCCCCGCCCTCGTGGGAGTGGGTGGTGACGAGGACGAAGTCGGCCTGGCGTGCCGCGCTCCGCACGTTGCGCAGGATCCGCTCCACATCTTCATCGCGGGGCTGTTCGCGACGGCGCGTCTTGTCGGCCGGCACGAAGGTCTGGCCGAAAGCGCGCACGGAACTCGGTGGCTTCCCTGCCTCCTCCTTGGTGTGGAGGCTCGTGAGCAGTTCCCGCAGACTCTTCATGCCCTTGGCGTCCAGCTCGTAGCTCACATCCAGGCGCAAGGGGTTGAGCCCGGGCCGCCCTTGTACCTCGCCGCGCACTGAACCGGCGCGCAGAAAATCGTTGAACGTGCTGGCGAAGCTGATGAGCGCGACCCGGCCATTCCTGGTTTCGAAATACCTGGGCTGGCTCGCCATGCCCAGGTTGCGATCGACGCCGGCGTGCACGAGCCCGATCTCGTCCAGCGTCGCGTTGGTCGCCAGCATGCCCTCGATTCCGTAATCGCCCGAGTGGTTGTTGGCCCGCGACACCACGTCGAAACCCGCCCACTTCAAGGACAGCGCCACCTCCGGTTCGCCGCGCTCGTAGCCACCGCCGCTGCTGGCGGCCGGCCAGCCCTTGAACTCGGAGAAGCGGAACACCTGGCACTCCAGGTTGGTGAACGCCACGTCGGCGCCGCGCACCGCTTCGACCCAGCGAAGGAAGAGCGGATCGTCGAAGATGCGAAGGTCGCGGGTGATGAGCGAGTCGCCCGTGGCCGCGAGGGTCCATTCGTGCTTCGGGTCCATCTGCGCGACGGCCGGCGAGGCGATGAGAAGGATGAAGGCCGCGTGGGCGACGGCGCCGAGCGTGGTTTGTCCGGGCCGCCGCGTCACGGCTTCGCCGCCGCTGCGGCCGGGCTGGGCCGCGCCCGGTAGCCGGGTCCTCTCACCACCATCCCCGGCCGTGCCGCGGTGATCTTGCCGTCGTCCACGACCACCTTGCCATTCACCAGCACGTACGGGATCCCCGCTGCGAATTGATGCGGCTTCTCATAGGTGGATCGCTCCGCGATCGTCGCCGGGTCGAAGATCACGACGTCGGCATAAAAGCCCGGGTACAGAAGGCCGCGATCCCGAATCCCCAGGCGTTCTGCGGACAGCGAGGTCGCCTTGCGCACCGCGTCCTCCAGCGTCAGCAGGCCGAGCTTGCGAACGTACTCCTCGAAAATCCGAGGAAAGCTGCCGTACGCCCGCGGGTGGACTAGGCCGTTCGACAAGGGACCATCCGGCGCGACGCTCTGCCCGTCGGTCCCGAACCCGACCCATGGCCGGGGCATCGCGTAGCGCAGGTCGTCCTCGTTCGTGATGAGCACCGTATCGCCGGCGTCGCCGGCGAGGATGATGTCGAGCACCAGGTCGCGCGGGTCCTTTTTCTCGGCTTCCGCCGCCTCGGCCAGGGTCTTGCCCTGGTATTTCTCCGCGACGGCGTTGCCTCGGGCGTCGGTGATCGAGAAGCCCGCGGGCCCACCGCCGGCGCCCAGGTACTCGTTCTCCCATTCTGCTCCGGGCGTCGCGAACTCGGTCTTGATGCGCTCGCGTGTCGCCGGATCCTTCAGCCGCCCGACAATTGCCTCGCGGCCGCCTTCCTGCGCCCAGGGCGGCAGCAACGGCGTGAACGACCCGCCGGCCCGCACGTAGGGGTAGAGGTCCGCTGTGATGTCGAGGCCCTCCTTCCGAGCAGCCTCGATCCTGGCGACGATCTGAGGCATCCGGCCCCAGTTCTGCTGGTAGGTCACCTTGAAATGCGTCACGTGCGCCGGGATGTGCGCCTCGCGCGCAATGCGGAACACCTCTTCAATGGCGCTCTCGACGTGATCGCTTTCGCTGCGGATGTGCGACTGGTAGTAGCCCCCGTACTCGGACGCTACCTTGGCCATCTCTATCAGCTCTTCGGTCCGGTTGTAGCGATCCGGTGAGTACATGAGCGCCGAGTACAGCCCCATAGCGCCGTCCTGCATCGCCCCGCGGACGATGGCCTTCATCTGCTCGAGCTCGTTTTTGCTCGCCGGCCGGTCGGCGTGGCCGATCACCATCTCGCGCGGATTCAGGGTGCCGATGTGGGTGGCGAAATTGACGGTGGGGGGCGTGCGCTCGAGGCGGCGGAAGTAGTCGCCGAGGGTGCGCCAGTCGGGTTTGATGCCGAGGCGCTCGTACTCGTCGCGACGAGCGGCGAGAAAAGCTTCGTTCACCGGCGCGATCGACTCGCCCTCACCCTCGACCTCAAGGGTGATGCCTTGGGTCACCTTGCTGGCCGCACGGCCGTCGACAAGGAGCTTCCAGGAGGCGTGGCTGTGCATGTCGACGAAGCCTGGACACACCACCCGGCTGGCGGCGTCGATCCGGCGCGCTGCCTTCGCCTTCGAGAGGTCGCCGATCGCGGCGATGCGCTTGCCGCGGATGCCCACGTCGCCCCGGAACCAGGGATTGCCGGTGCCGTCGACGATATGGCCTCCCGAAATCACGAGATCGAACGGCGGGTCCACAGGCGCCGGCGTGGCAGCCGCTACCGCCGTCAGCGACAGGGCGAGTAGGGATAGACGTCCGTTACGGGTCCAGCCTCTCGACATCGAAACCTCCGTATCGCGTGCGGGCCCTAGTAGTCGACCTTGGCTCCCAGCATCAAGCGGCGAGGCGCGAGCACGTCTTTCGGCGCATGGTAGATATCGGATGTGGCCAGGTCGCTGCGGAAGGCGGTCGCAACGTTGCCGTTGAACACGTTCAGGAGGTTCGCGATCAACGAAAGACGGGCATCGCCCTTCCCCAGGTTGAAGTCCTTCTGCAGCCTCAGGTTCAGGACGTCGATGTTCTCGAAGCGCCGGTCGCTGGCTCGCGGCAGTGTCTGGACGGTGCTGTTGAGTCCGGTCTCCTCGATGCGCACCTGCCGCTGCGTCGGGTAGCCCGTGAGATAGGACCAGTCGGCAGCCAGGGTCATGCCCAACGGAAGTCCCGCGTAGAGGAACTGGGTCTTGGCCAGTATCCGGCGGTCGCGAAAGGCCAGGCCGTCCGAGTTGATGTAGTTGTTCGGATCGCGGCCGTACTCGCGGAAGTTGAGCTGGGCGGTGCTGCCGAAGATGTGGTCGCTCGTCGCCTTCTGCACGGTGAGGGCGGTGGTGAGCTGCCACTTCGAGGCCATCCGCTTGGTGGCGGTCACGGTGAACGCATTCACGTCCGCTTTCGTGTCGCGGCCAGTGGTCAGCAGGAACCGGCGCGCGCCGCGATCGTTCTGGAGCTGCAATACGTTGAAGGTGCGCCCGGACGCGTCGACTCCAACGTCGTCCACATAGGGCACCGGCGCATAGATGCCCCCCACGTCTTCCCAGTTGCTGAGGTGGCGGCCGCGTTTCATCACGAACGTGGCGGCGACGTTCAGTGTCTTGAAAAGCTCGTGTTCGAGGCTGAGAGTGAACTGATCGGTCCGCGCCGGTTTCAGGTCCGGATCGACGGCGGCGTTCGACGGCGTGCTGTTCACCACGATGTTTTCAAACTGGCCGGTCACGAAGTTCCAATCGCCGAGCAGGCTCTGCACGCGGGTCGGCGAGGTGGCGGCGCTCCACTCTCCGGTGTTCCCGGCGCGGTAATAACGCCCGTAGTGTCCCTTGAGGACGGTCTTCCCATCGCGGGAGAGCTTGAGGTTGAAGCCGATCCGCGGCGCCACGGTGTTCCAGTTGTAGACGTCGGAACCCTTGACGATCTCGCTCGTTGCGTTGCCGAGCTCGTCCGACACGGGCTGGTCGGTGAACCTCGCCTTGGTGTTGTCGTAGCGCAGCCCGGCGTTGAGTTGGAGGCGCTCACCCACCTGCACGGAGTCGTCGGCGAATGCGCCCACCGTCTTCACGGTGCCACCGTAGAAGTAGGGCTGGTAGTCGTAGCCGTACCCGGTGATGGAATCGGAGCTGTAAACACGATCGTTTACGCCATAAATGCCGTCGACCGGTGCGTTCGAATACTGGATGCCGAACTTGAAGTCGTGGCCCGCGCCAAGGAACTCGTCGGCGTGATGCGACAGCTTCGCGTTTATCGAAGTGCGACTCGTTTCGTACTCATACCAGCCGAAGATCGCGCCGCTGGCGTCGCCCGTCTCGAGGTTCTCGAAGCGGGTTCCCACCACCCGCTTGCCGCCGCCAGCGCCGCAGCACTTGTGGTCGACGTAGTAGCCCGCGTACTGCGCTTCGAGCAGCGTGTTGCTGTTGAGGGCGCCGCTGTAGGCAACGCTCGTCGTCGTCGTATGGCGGCCGGTTCCCTCGGCGGTCTCGGGGGCCTGTCCCGGGAAGCGCCCCTCGTCGTGCTGGGCCACGTCGTAGTTAACGACGCCGGTCAGCTGGTGCCCCGGCTGCAACTGGAAGTTGAGTTTTCCGAGGTAGTGATCGAGTTGATCGTTGCCCGCCTGGTCGGCGGGCACCGTGGGCTGGGCAGACGAGTCGCGGAGCCGTTCGTACGACGTGAAGAACCACATCCTGTCCTTGATGATCGGACCTCCGAGCTGCGCCGTGAAGTTGCGATAGTGCAGCCGGGTGAAAGGATTGCCGTCGTCGATGTCCTGGGTCGTGTTGCGGGAAGTCAGGCCGTCACTTTGATAGTAGAAGGCGGCGCCGCCGCGAAAGCGATTCGTGCCCTGGCGCGTGACGACGTTGAAGACGGCGCCCTCATGGTCACCGTACTCCGCGGGCGCGCCGAGCGACAGGACCTCGATCTGCTCGATCGTGTCGATGCTGGGCTGGACCAGTGTTGTCGCGTTGCCGTTGAAATGGTCCGTGACGTTGACGCCGTCCAGCTGATAGAGGTTCTGGTCCACGTTGCTGCCGAACGATGCCGGCTGCAGTCGCGTCCCGTCCGGCGCCGGATCGACGCCG
The DNA here is from genome assembly GCA_963720545.1 of uncultured Acidobacteriota bacterium. Lineage (GTDB taxonomy): Bacteria > Acidobacteriota > Vicinamibacteria > Fen-336 > Fen-336 > MFD01916-c6. The sequence continues at coordinate 1,712,241 of OY970399.1, forward strand.
GGCGCGTTGGCCAGGATGTCCATGTAGCTCTTGCGTTCGTTCGGAGCGCCGGCGATCCAGTCGCGGTCGTAGGTCGTCTCGACCTTGGCCGAGGTGGTGTCCACCACTTCCTCGCTGGCTTTCACCGTGATCGCCTCGACCTGGCCCGCGAGCTTCAGGGTCACATCCTCGGTAATCGTGGCGCCGACACGAACCCGGACGTCCGTGCGCTTCGTCGTGCCGAAGCTGGCCAGGGTGAAGGTCAGCTCGTAAGTCCCCGGCGGCAGGGAATTGAAGCGGTACTGGCCGCGCTCGTCGGTGGTGAAAGTGTGAACACCCATCACGCGGTCGCCGGCAAGCTCGACCCGGACACCGGGGAGCGTGGCACCCGATTCGTCCTTCACGGCGCCGACGACCCGGCCGGTGGATGCGACCTGGGAGCGGGCCGGAGCTGCCGTCACCGTGATGAGGGCGAGGGCGACGAGCGTTGCCGTCCTCGAGCTGCTCCAACGGGCCTGCTGACTTCTCGACATGACACCCTCCTAGGCAAGGGAAGGAACGAGCGGGCCGCACGGCGAGTCCTTGTTCGGATGAACACGTGAACAATAATCTGTGAGAGCAATCGCTGTCAAGCACTGTGAACACGCCTACAAACTCTGCCGGACCCTGGTCCTGCCGAGCGAAAGGCGTTGACAGGAAATGGTGTTCACGCTATTGTTCACATGTTCTCGTTCATTGCAGCCGAGCAGTCGCCTCGAGGAGATCGATGCTCATGACGGCCCATCGGGCAGAGCAGTGACGACCACGACCGCCGCGGCGAAGGGCTCGATCTTCGAACGCCTGGGCGTCAAGCCGGTGATCAACGCCTGCGGCGTCTACACCGACCTCGGCGGCTCGGTGCTCTCCCCGGGCGCCTGGGCGGCCATGGCCGAGGTCAATGGCTCCTTCGTCAGCATGATCGAGCTGCTCGACCGCACCGGCGCGATCCTCGCCGCGAAGGTCGGCGCCCAGGCGGCGCGGGTCACCCCGGGCGCGTCGGCCGCCATCGCCCTGGGAACGGCCGCCTGCCTCACCGGCACCGATGGCGAGCTGGGCCAGCAGCTGCCGGATACCACCGGCCTCAGCAGGACCGAGGTGCTGATCCAGCACGGCCATCGTTATAAATACGATCGCTGCGCACGGCTTGCGGGCGCGAAGCTCCGCGCCGTGAGTGCCGAGACCCTCGACCAGCTGAGCTCCGCCATCAGACCGGAGACTGCCGCCATCCTGCATCCGGCTCATCTGGACGGGCGGCCGGGCACGGTGCGCCTCGCGGATGTGTCTCGCATCGCCCGCTCCAAAGGCGTGCCAGTGTTCGTGGACGCTGCCTATGCGAACGACCCTCCCGAGCGCATGCGGACCTTCGTCGCCGACGGGGCCGACCTCGTGTGCTTCAGCGCCAAATATTTCGGCGGTCCCAACGCGGGAGGCTTCATCGCGGGCCGCGCCGACCTCATTGCCGCGGTCACCAGCGCCGACTTCACGCGTTACGAATCGGGGAAGTACCTGAAATTCGGCCGCGCCTTCAAGCTCGATCGCCAGATCGTGGTGGCAGTGGTGGCCACTCTCGAGGAGTGGTTTGCCATGGACCACGCGGCGCGCTGGGCGGGCTACAGGAAAAAAGCCGAATTCCTGGTCGCGAACCTCGCCGGGGTCCCGGGGATCAAGGCGTCGGCCGAATGGTTCACGATGGATGAGCGGCTCGTGACCGAGCGCGCGAACTGCGCCGCGATCCGCTTCCTGCCCGGCTCCCGGCACACGGCCGCCTCGGCTTCCGCCGCGCTGCTGGCGGGCGATCCGAAGATCGCCACGGTGGTGCTGGGTGACGTGCTCGTCGCCGGCGTGGATTCGGTCCTCGACGGACAGGAGGAATTCCTGGGGCGCGAACTGCGGCGCGTCCTGTCGAACTGACAGCTACATTCGAAGAGGTGGCGAATGGCGATGATGGGTCGGCTGCTTTGTCTACTGGTTGCGTCCTCGGCAGCTGCTTCGGCCGCGCCGCTTCCCGACCTGCACACGGTCGTGGTGAAGCCCGGCGCGGGCGTGCGGCTCGACCAATACATGAACGCCCTCACCGCGGCGGGCTTCAGCGGCACGCTGCTGGTGGCGAAGGACGGCGAGATCCTGATCCACAAGGGCTACGGAATGGCCGATCGCGAGCGCAAGATCCCGTGCGGCCCTGACACGGTCTTCGACATCGGCTCGATCACCAAGCAGTTCACGTCCGCCGCCATCCTGCGGCTCGAGATGGCCGGGAAACTCAGCACCACCGATCGTCTCGACAAGTACTTCCCCGACGCCCCGAAGGACAAGGCCGGCATCACCCTCCATCAGTTGCTGACCCACACCTCCGGCCTGGACCATGGCTATGGTGAGGACACCGACTACGCGCCGCGCGACCTTGCGATCAGCGTGTTCATGAAGATGCCGCTGATGACGCCGCCGGGGAAACAGTACCGCTACTCGAACTCGGGCTTCAGCATCCTGACCGCGATCATCGAGAAGGTCACAGGCGGCAGCTACGAGAAATACCTCGCCGACACCTTCTTCGCTCCTGCCGGGATGACGCAGACCGGCTACGTGCTGCCCGCCTGGAACATGGACCACATGACGCGCAACTACAGCGGCGAGAAGGACAACGGATTCACCTTCAACCGCAGCTGGGGGCCCGAGGGTCCGTACTGGCACTGCTACGGCAACGGCTGCATCTTGAGCACCACCGGCGACATCTACCGCTGGGAGCAGTCGCTGCAGAACAACGTCGCGCTGTCGGCCGAGGCGCGCCGCAAGCTGTGGACACCGTACGTGGCGGTCGATGGAGAAGGCAAGGGCTCGTACGCCTACGGCTGGCGCGTCGGCAAGACCGATCGCGGCACGTCCTACATCGGCCACGGCGGCGGCTCGGACTTCGGGGTGTGGTGCCTCTTCTTCCGCTTCCCGGAAGACCACCTGCTCGTGGTGTTGTTCTCCAACCAGAGCCCGGTCCCTGGTGGCGACAGTCAGGCGGATTTCGCCGCCCGGCTCTCGGCCGTGGCGGTCGGGCAGTAACGACGGCGCGCGCCGGCTAGTCGACGTGGAAGGTGTTGATGCCGTCAATCGCCGAGAAGAAGCGCGCCGCTTCGATCATGTCCTTGGCTGTGAACACGACGGTGTTGCCGTTGATGCGTTCGGTGCCCGGCAGGTAGGACATCAACTCGGCGTCCACGACGTTCTTGAAGCGGATCTCCATCTTCACGGGACGTGTGAGGCGCCAGGGCTTGATCTCGGCGCGGCGCTCGACCCCCCGCCGCACGCCTGCAGCGATCCGGCGTTGTGCCTCTTCGGGGTGAATCGTGCGGACTGCGAAAAAGCCGAGCGCCTTCTTGACGACCGCCGTCTCGATGGGGCCCAGCAGCTTCTGCGTGTGCGCCGTGACGGTCTGATCGCCGGAGATGAAGACGACCGGCACGCCGAACTCCCCCGCTATGGCCGCGTTGAACCCGGACTCCGCGACCGCCGTCCCGTTGAGCTTGATCTCGACCATCCCGTTCATGGTGTGGGCCAGGGTGCCGTCGCGCTCGCCCTCGGCGGCGTGATAGCCGATGAAGACGACGGCCGCGAAGCTCTCGTCGATGCCGTCCATCATGCTGAGTGGCCGCGGCCCGCCACGGACCAGCTCCACGCGTTTGTCGAGCTGCTCGATGTCGAGGTTCTGGGAGTCGCCGTGGGAGTCGCTCACGAGCACGCTGGTCGCCCCGGCGTCATAGGCGGCAGCGATCGCTACGTTCACTTCCTTGGTCATGAGCTGGCGGAACTTCTCGTACTCGCGTCCCTTGGAGCCGGCCTGGACGGCCCAGGTCGCCACCCCCTCGACGCCTTCCATGTCTGCCGAGATGTAGACCTTCACCGGCTTCGCCGGGGGTTGGGCGGCTCCCGCAGCGAGCGCCGCAACGAGCGCTGAAACAAGGACCATCATGTTTCCCTCCCGCTTGCTGGTATGTTTGTTGACTTGTTCTACAATACGACATAATGCTGCACGAGAGGCAAGTTTCGGGGAGGATGCGGTGAAAAACTTCATGGTGCGGGCGACACTGGTCGGCCTGCTGCTCTGCTTCAACCTGGCACCGTGCGCCATGGCAGCCGACGACGGGCCGGTCGTCGCCGGCGAGCTCGGCGCCAGGCTCGACGCATACCTGACGCGTCTCGAGAGCCTGGGTTTTTCAGGAGTGGCTCTCGTCCAGAAACATTCAGACGTCGTCTTGCGCAAGGGATATGGCTGGGCCGACAAGAAGAACGGCCTCAAGATGACGACCGGGAACGTCTTCGATCTCGGCTCGATCACGAAGCAGTTCACCGCGGCCGCGATCCTGCGACTGGAGGCCGACGGCAAGCTCAGCACCACCGACAAGATCACCAGGTTCTTCAAGGACGTGCCACCCGACAAGCAAGGCATCACGCTGCACCACCTGCTGACGCACTCGGCGGGCCTCGAATCGGATTTCGCGGACTCGGACTACGCACCGGTGGGCCGCGACGAGTACGTCCGGCTGGCTCTCGCCTCGAAGCTGATGACGCCTCCCGGCGAGCACTACGAATACTCGAACGCCGGTTACTCGCTGCTCGCCGCGATCGTCGAGCTCACCTCGGGCATGAGCTACGAGGCGTTCCTCGCCGAACGCCTCTTCAAGCCGGCCGGGATGGTCGAGACCGGCTACAAGCTGCCGCATTGGCCCGAAGCGCGGATCGCGCGCGGCTCGCAGGACGGCAAGGACTGGGGGACGATCATCGCCCGGATCAGCCCGCCCGATGCGCCTTACTGGGTGCTGCGTGGCAACGGCGGTATCCATACGACGCTCCACGACGTGGCGCGCTGGAACGAGGCGCTGTACGACGATCGCGTGCTGCCCGCAGCGGAACGCGTCAAGCTGATGTCGCCGTACATAGACGAGGACGACAGCGGCAAGACCCGGTACGCCTACGGCTGGGTGGTCGAAAAGACCGCGCGCGGGACGCGCGATATCTGGCATAACGGCGGCAACGACATCTATTCCGCCGAACTGCACCGGTATGTGGACGAGAGCGTGCTCATCTGCGTGGGCACGACCGTCGCCGAGCTCAAGTCGACGCCCGTCTTCGCCACGGTCGAGAAGATCGTCTTCGGCCAGCCTTACGATCTCCCGCCCGCAGCCGTGCAGCTCCCGGCCGCGAGTCTCGCGGCGCCGGCGGGCCGTTACAAGCTCGCGACCGGCGGCGAACTGGCCTTGAAGGTCGAGGGCGAACGGCTCGCGCTCTCGATGCGCGGCCCCGATGCCTATGCGGCCTGGTATGGAGCGGCGGGCGACGCCCTGGCGCACCTGCGCGCGCTCGACAAGAAAGCGGAAGGCATCCTCAGCCGCAGCGTCACAGGCGACTACGCTCCGCTCGTCGCGGCAGCGACAGGCGACGCCGGGCGCGGGCGCGACCCCGAAGAGGTCCGGAAGGCCGAGGCCGAGCTGATGGCGGACCGCCGCTCCCGCCTCGGTGCTTTCCAGCGGTTCGAGATGCTGGGAACGATGCCCGTCCGCGGCGACATCGCCGTGACGGAGGCCGAGCTCGTCTTCGAGAAGGGCACGGTGTTCAATCGTTACGTCTGGCGCGGCGAGCACCTGCTCGAGGTGCGCGGCGTGCCGAGCCTGCCCACCTACCGGCTCGTGCCGCAGTCGGAGAGCGAGTTCGTCGCTTTCGACGTGCGGCTTGGCACGGGACCGCGGCTCAGGCTGGAGGCCGGTGGCACCTCGCTCGTGCTCGTCACTCCCGCGGCGGAGCTCAAAGCGGAACGCGTGCGCTAGAGAGTCGGCTGGAGCTTGCTAGGCGTGCCCAGGCCTTTGGCTCGGGCACGTTCGAGGGCGAAGCAGGCAATCGCCGTGTCCTGGACCCCGACGCCCGTCAGGTCGCAGACCGTGACCTCGGCGTCGCTCTTGCGCCCCGGATGCTTGCCGGCGGCGAGGGCGCCAAGCTCCACCACCGGTGTCGCGCTCGTGACGGTTCCCGCCGCAACCGCGTGCTGCAATTCGCCGAGGCGCTCGCACTGCGAGCGGAGGTCGCACACGATGAGATCGGCTCTCTGGAAGATGCGTGGATCGAGCTCCTGCTTGCCCGGGCCGTCCGAGCCCAGGGCTGTGATGTGCAGCCGCTCGTGGAGGTCGGCGAAGTCGAGGAGCGCCTCGTGCGCAGGCGTCGCGGTGACCACGATCTCGCAGCGCCGCGCCACCTCGGCCGGGTTCCGTGCCGGCACGACCTCGACCTGCAGTTCCTGAGACATCTCGGCCATGAACTTCCGCACCGCCTCCGGTTTGCGGCCGTAGACCACGACCTTGCGGAAGTCGCGGACGAGCTTCAGGGCGCGAAGCTGGAAACGCGCCTGCATGCCGACACCGACGACGCCCGCCGTGTGGACCGCAACGGGGGCGAGGTATTTCGCGGCGATCGCTCCCGCCAGCGCCGTCCTTACCTCGGTGAGGTAGGAGTTGTCGAGCAGCAGCGCCAGCGGCCAGCCGGTCTCGGCGGAGAGCAGGACCATGAGGCCGCTCGACACCGGCAGGCCGACCTTCGCGTTGGCGTAGAACCCCGAGGCGATCTTCACCGCGAACCCGGCAAGGCCGCGCACGTAGGCCGACTTCACGTGCACCTCGGCCTCGCGCTCGGCGATGTCGATTCCGATCGGCGGCGGCACCGTCACCTCGCCGCGCCCGAGGCGAGCGAAGCCGTCCTCGACGGCGGCCAACGCCGCGGCGTCGAGACCGACGCAGGAACGGATCTCGGCCTCGTTGAGCTGCAGGAAGGGGGCGGGCGTAGGCACCTTTGGTCAACCTCCGGAAGGAACGGCTCGAGTCTAACATGCTGTTGAGATGTTGAACAATACGGCAGATTGTTCTACAGTTCGGGCTTCGACCCTGGGGGTTCCTTGTCGCTGACGCCGGGCACCGTGCGAGACACAGAGGCCCCCGGGCTTCGCCGCGAGCTGGGGCTCGTCGACTCGGCCCTGATGCTCGTCGGCGTCGTGCTCGGCTCGGGCATCTTCATGACGACCGGCCTCATGGCGTCGGCCCTTCCCTCGCCCGGTCTGATCATGCTGGCCTGGGCAGTGGGCGGGCTCCTGACCCTCGCCGGGGCGGCCGTGTTCGCGGAGCTCGGCGCCGCCCTGCCGGAGGCCGGCGGCGGCTACGTCTACCTGCGCGAGGCGTACGGTCCGCTCGTCTCGTTCCTGTTCGCGTGGGTGACGCTGCTCGTGTACCAGCCGGGAGCGATCTCGGCGGTGGCCGTTGGCTTCGCTGAGCATCTCGGCTACCTGGTGCCTGTGCTGGGCGCGGACGTGGTGGCCGTGCGCGTGCCCCTGGGCAGCTACACGCACTCGATCTCGGCCGCCCAGCTCGTGGCGTCGGCCACCATTCTCGGCCTGACGGCCGTGAACATCATCGGGCTTCGCGTCGGCAGCAACATCGCGAACGTGGTGACGACGCTGAAGGTCGCGGCACTCATCGCCTTTGCTTTTCTCGGGATGCTCGTCGGGCGGCCGCCGGCCGCGGCCGCCGCGACAACGGCGGCGAGCCTCGGAACGTCCGATCTCCTGACCGGCTTCGGTCTCGCCCTGGTCGCGGCGCTCTGGACCTACGACGGCTGGATCAACCTGAGCTTCTCTGGCGGTGAGGTGAAGGACCCGGGGCGTACGATCCCGCGCGCGCTCATGCTGGGCACCAGCGCACTGACGGCGCTCTTCCTGCTGGTCAACGCGGTGTACCTGTACGCGCTGTCGATTCCGCAGATGCAAGGCGTCACCCGGGTCGCCGAGCGAGCGACCACCGCGCTCTTCGGTGCAGGAGCCGGGATCTTCATGGTGGCGGTCGTGGCGCTCTCTTCGTTTGGCGGCACGCACGGCACTGTCCTCACCGGTGCCCGGCTCTACTACGCGGTGGCGAAGGACGGGTTCTTCTTTCGGTCGATGGCCCACGTGAATCGCAAACACCACACCCCGGACGTCGCGCTCTGGGTCCAGGGGGTGCTCTCGGCTGCCCTCGCGCTCTCCGGCCGCTTCGACCAGCTCTTCACCTATTGCATGTTTGCGGCGCTCCTCATGTACGGGATGACGACCGCTTCGGTCATGACGCTGCGCCGCACGCGCCCGGACCTGGCGCGTCCCTACCGGGTCTGGCCCTACCCCGCCCTGCCCCTGATCTACATCGCGGCGTTGGCGGTGCTGTGCGTGAACACGCTGCTGACCCGGCCGCTCGAATCCTTCTCAGGGCTGCTGATCGTGGCCGCCGGGGTTCCCGCCTTCTTCGTCTGGCGTCGCCGCGCTGCCTGATTTTTGTTCAACAATCCGACTGTGGTACATTCAATCGTGGGCTTCGATCTGCTCGTCACGGGGGGCGTTGTCGTCGACGGCACAGGATCGCCCGGCTTCCCCGCTGACGTCGGAATCCGTGACGGTCGGATCGCCGCCGTTGGCCGGCTTGGCGCCGCCTCGGCGCAACGCCGGCTCGAGGCCAACGGGCGCGTGGTGGCGCCCGGCTTCATCGACCTCATGGGCACCAGCGATTGGACGCTCCTCGCCGACCGCCGCGCAGCGTCGAAGATCAGCCAGGGCATCACGCTGATGGTCGCCGGCGAGCGCTTCTCGGCGGCGCCCCAGAGTGAAGAGCGGCGTCGCGAGCTGCAGCCCGAAATGGCGCGCCTCAGCGTCGCCCCGGATTGGACCTCCCTCGCGGACTTCTTCGCGCGCCTCGAGGCCTCGCCGCCAGCAGTGAACTTCGCCACCTTCGTGGCCGCGGGAAGCCTGCGGGACGCCGTGATGGCCCGCGAGGATCGAAGAGCGTCGGCTTCCGAGCTTGCCGCCATGGAGCGCCTCGCCGGCGCCGCCATGGAGGACGGGGCCCTGGGCGTCGCGAGCGCCCTCATTTACGTTCCGCACCGCTACGCTCCGACCGAGGAGCTCGTCGCCCTTGCCCGCGTGGCCGGCAGTTACGGCGGAATATACGCGACCCACCAGCGCAGCGAGGGCGACGAGATCGACGCCTCGCTCGACGAGGTGTTCGAGATTGCCGCCGAAGCTCGCGTGCCCGCCCACATCTTTCACCTCAAGACGACATTCCAGAGGAATGCCGGACGCATGAGTGCCGTGACGAAACGTATCGATGCGGCGCGGCAACGCGGCCTCGTCATCACCGCCGATGTCTACCCGTACACGGCGGCGTGCGGGAACCTGCGCGCGCTGCTCCCGCCCTGGGCCCGCGAGGGTGGCCTCGACGCGACATTGGCAAGGCTGCGCGACGCATCGACTCGCGAGCGGATCATGACCGAGCTCGCCGCGCTGGGCGCCGGTTGGGACAACGAGTATCTCGGGGCCGGCGCCGAGCGCATCGCGATCGCGGAGACGTCGGCGCCGTCTCTCGCGCCGCTGCTCGGCCGCTCGCTCTCGGACATCGCTCACGAGAGGAACCAGGACCCGCGCGCGTCGCTGCTCGATTTGCTCCTCGAGGACGAGGGCCGCACCCGCATGCTCTGCTGCATCATGGATGAAAGAGACGTCGCGCTCGCGCTGCAACAGCCGTGGACGGCGTTCTGCACCGACTCGGAGCAGCGCGCCGTCGATGGACCGCTGGCGACGGGCCGGCCGCATCCCCGGGCATTCGGTGCATTTCCGCGCGTCCTGGGCCGTTACGTCCGCGAGTCCTCGCTGCTCTCTCTCGAGACGGCGGTGCACAAGGCCACGTCGCTGCCCGCGCGCATCCTCGGGCTGCGCGAGCGCGGCCACGTCCATGAGGGCTTTCACGCCGACCTCGTGGTGTTCGACCCCGAGAAGGTCATCGACCGAGCAAGCTACGAAGCGCCGTACCAATACTCGGCGGGAATAGACTACGTCGTCGTCAATGGTCAGGTGGTCGTAGATCAGGGACGGATCACCACCGCGCGTCCGGGGCGGGTCATCCGCGGTGCGGGATGTCGCGGTCAAGGAGAGAGGCAATGATGCCCAATACGTCGAAGGCCGCTTCCAGGGCAGCGGCCCAGGCCGTGGCCAAGGCCAACTTCGCCGGTCTCACGATCCAGAAGACGAGCACGGCCGATCAGGTGGCGGGGCTGCTCCGCGAGCGGATCCTCGGCGGCCAGCTGCGTCCCGGGATGCCGCTGCGCGAGGTGCTGTTGGCGGGATCCATCGGCGTTTCACGCAACACGCTGCGCGAGGCGCTCCGCATCCTGATCCAGGAGGGTCTCGTCCTGCACACGGTCCACCGCGGAATCACCGTCACGCAGCTGACCAAACAGGCGGTCGCCGACATCTACCAGGTGCGCCGCATGCTGGAGCTGCGTGCGGTCGAGACGGGCAAACCGGACAAGTCGCAGATCGCGGGCCTCTACGAAGCCACGGACCGGCTCGAGGAGGCCGCGAAGACCCAGGATTGGCCCGGTGTCTTCGAAAGCGACATGCTCTTCCACGGGCGCCTGGTCGCGCTCCTCGGGAGCGAGCGGCTGGACGTGTTCTACGGAAACCTGCTGAGCGAGCTGCGACTGGGTCTCGTGGAAGTGGACCGCCAATCGCGCGATGTGAAGCGCAGCCGGGCTGCACATCGGCGTGTCGCCGACCTGCTGGCGGCCGGCAAACGGCGCGAGTGCGCGCGCTTCCTTGCCGAGCACCTGGCGGAGGCCGAGCGCCTCGTCACGGCGGTCGTGGCTGGGGAAGCGGTCGCCGCGAGCTGACGTCGCCGCACTAGACCTTTCATCGGAGTCATCGCGCATGCAAATCGAACCGTTCGCGCTGGAACGCTGGCAGTCCGAGTGGGAAAACCTGGTCAAGCACAACCTCTCCGAGAGCGGCGTGCATCGGATGAGCGTCCAGGAGCTGCTCGGCCCGGGCGAGGCTGACGAGGTTCTCTCCCAGGGGCTCTCCTACGGCTATTCGAACGGCAGCGACGCGCTGCGGGCCGCGATCACCGCGCAATACCCCGGCGCAAGGCCGGAGCAGGTCGTTGTCACCAATGGCTCGGCCGAGGCAAACTTCATCTCGGCCTGGCGTGTGGTCGAGCCCGGGGACGAGGTCGTGATGGTGCTGCCGAACTACATGCAGCTCCACGGCCTGTTCCACGCATTCGGCGCGAAGGTGGTCGGCGTCCAGCTGCACGAGGCAAACGGATGGGCCCTCGACGTGGACGAGCTGCGCCGCGCGGTGAACCCGAAAACGCGGCTCATCTCGGTCTGCAATCCCAACAACCCGACCGGCGCGATCCTCAGCGAGGCCGAGATGCAGGGCGTCGTCGCGGCCGCCGCGCGCCACGGCTCGTGGCTCCTGGCGGACGAGGTGTACCGCGGCGCCGAGCGCGAAGGCCCCGAGACCCCGACGTTCTGGGGTCGCTACGAGCGCCTCTTCGCCACCTGCGGTCTCAGCAAGGCGTACGGCCTGCCCGGACTGCGGATCGGCTGGGCGGTGAGTCCTCTCGAGACCGCGGGCGAGCTGTGGGCGCGGAAGGACTACACGAGCATCTTCCCGAGCATCCTCTCCGACCTGCTCGCGCAGAAGGCGCTCGGAATGCGTGACCGCATCCTCGAGCGCACCCGCGGCATCCTGCGCGCCAACTGGCCCGGCATGGAGACGTGGCTCGCGCGGAATCGCCACGTGCTCACCGTCGTTCCCTCGAAGGCGGGCGCCATCGTGTACGCGCGCTACAACCTGAAGATGCCGTCCACAGAGCTGATCGCGCTCCTCAAGGACGAGGAAGACGTCCTCATCGTCTCGGGCACTCACTTCGGCATGGACGGCTTCGTCCGCATCGGGTACGGCAACGAGCCGGCAGATCTGCAGGCCGCCCTCGCCAGGCTGACGGCGTTCCTCGAACGACACGCGAGCTGACCGCGGTCAGGCCCGAGGCGATGGCGTTCCCGTTGCCTTCAAGTACTTGTCGATCCAGTCGAACTCCCGTTGCATCTTGTCGCGCTGATAGCTCGGGACGCCGATGCCGTGGGGTTGATCCGGGTAGATGATGAGCTTCGTCGGCACCTTGTAGTGCTTGAGAGCCGCGTAGAACTCCTGGCTCTGCCCGATCGGGACGATCTGGTCTTTCTCCCCCTGGAAGATCAGGCACGGCGTCTTGACGTGCGGTGCCGCGGTGAGGGGTGAGCGCTCGGTCCAGCGCTCGAACTTCCCGTACGGATCTTCGTTCATCATGTCGAAGCCCGGGTTGATGATCGCCGTGCCGTAGTAGCTGATCAGGTTGGTATCGCCGGCGCCGTACGCCGCGACCTTGAACCGGTCCGTATGGCCGATGACCCACGACGTGGAATACCCACCGTAGCTCCAGCCCTTCACGGCCAGACGCTCCGGGTCCGCGATGCCGCGCGCCACGAGGCTGTCGAGGCCAGTCATCAGGTCCGCGAAGACACCGTCTTCGAGCGCCGCGGAATTGGAGCCCGCGCCGTGGGCGAAGCGCGCGCCGTAGTTCGCGGACGTCCTGAAGTTGGGAAGGAACGTGACGTATCCCGCCGCGGCGTAGACCTGCGGGTCGCTCGACCAGTTCGCGGTGTAGCTGCGGGTGTGGGCGCTCTCCGGGCCCCCGTGAATGTCGAGGACGGTGGGATAACGGCGCCCCTCCTGGTAGTCCGTCGGATAGACAATGAGCCCCTCGATCTCGATGCCGTCCGCCGACTTCCATCGCACCGTCTCCATCTTGCCCAGGGCCAGGCCCTCGAGCTCTGCGTTGAGGTGCGACACCTGCCGCATCGGCTCCTTGCCGTCGCTGCGGAGCCACAATTCGAGCGGCCGCTGCGGCGTTTCGTGGAGCAGGACCATCTGCGTGCCCGAGCGGTTCATGGCGAAGGGGCCGAAGTCTCCCTCCCCTTTGGTGAGGGGCGCCAGCTTCTCGTCGGCGCTCGAGAGCTTGAACAGACGCGTGTTGACGTGCAGGCCAGCCGCGACGATGAAGTCGGCGTCGTCCAGCCATTCGTGCTGAGCGATGTAGCCCTCGAACTGCCGGGCAAGGATACGAACCGGCCCTCCGCTCGCGGCCACGACGTTGACGCGCGGCGGACCGACGCCAAGTGGATTGTCGTCCGAGGGAGCCAGGAAACTGACGCGAGACCCGTCCGGGCTCCAGCGGACGTCGAACTCCGCGTCCTGGTTCGTCGTGAGCCGTTGCGACGGCCCACCCGCCAACGGCATCACGTAAAGCTCGCGCTTGAACGACTCCAGGAACCGCGGGGAAGGCTCGGCGAGGTACGCCACCGTGCGCGAGTCGGGTGAGACGACCGCCTCGACGACGTAAGGAGCCGGCTCGGTCAGCGGCTTGACGGTTCCATCGCCCGCTTGCCATCGCCAGGCGCGGCTCGAGAGCGGCTCCTCGTCCACGACGATCACCGGTTTCGTGATCGACGGCTCCGGGTCCGAATCGGCCGCGAGGAAGACGATGGCCTTCCCGTCAGGCGACCATTCGAACCCGCTGATCGCGGCCGGGTGCTTGAAGAGCCGGCGCGGCTCGCTGCCGGTCGCCGCCAACGCGTACACGGCGGCACTTCCGTCGCGATCCGAGAGGAAGGCGAGCGTGCCGTCGGCGCTAAACCGGGCCTGCCACTCCGATCCGGCGCCAGAGACAGCCCGTCCAAAGGACCCGGCGCGCAAACCCGCGACGTAGACGTGCTTGTCGAAGCGGTCTTTCTCGCGGTTCCACTCGGTCGCCTCGAACGCCGCCCGCGAGCCGTCGGGCGACAGCTGCGGGTCGGAGGCGCGGCGCACGCCCAGCACGTCCTCGATGCGCATCGGCCGACCGCCGGCTGCCGCGCTCCCCCAAAAGAACGACCAGGCGGCGAGCACGAACAAGGTTCTCTTCATGTGGATCCTCCGCGTGCTGAACATGTGAACAGATTGTCACGGGAGCGCCCCGGCCGTCAACGAGGGAAACTTCTGGAAACAGCGCGTCCCCTGAGCGAGGCGACAAGACGATGACTCGACCGCGTCACGTTGATCCGGCGATCGCCGACTTTTATGAGAAGACGCCGGAGGAAGATCGGCTGGAACGAGGACCGTTTCTTCTCGAAGCGCTTCGCACGCGCGAACTGATCGAACGATATGCGCCGCCAGCACCGGCCACGGTGATGGACATCGGTGGCGGAGCTGGAGCCTATTCGCTGTGGCTGTCGGAGGCGGGCTATACCGTCCATCTGCTCGACGCAGCCCCACGTCTCATCGCCCAGGCGCAGGGCCGAAGCGAGACGAGTTCGCGACCGCTCGCGTCGTGCAGTGTCGGCGACGCCCGCGCCACGAATTTTGAGACTGGTTCGGCCGATATCGTCCTTCTCCTGGGACCGCTCTACCACCTGACGGAGGCGGCGGACCGCAATGCCGCCCTCGTGGAGGCGGCACGCATCCTCAAGCCCGCCGGACGACTGTTCGCCGCCGCCATATCGCGCTGGGCTTCAGCCCTGGACGGTCTCTCCCGAGACCTGTTCGAAGACCCCGAGTTTGCGGAGATCGTCGAGCGCGACGTACGGGACGGCCAGCACAGAAACCCCACCGAGCGCCTCGACTACTTCACCACCGCCTACTTCCACCGTCCCGAAAACCTGCGCGCAGAGGCCGACGCCGCCGGCCTGGCCGTCGATGGAATCTTTGGCCTGGAGGGCCCAGGCTGGTTGCTCGCGGACGTAAACGCGCGACTCGCGGACCCAAGACGCCGCGAAGACCTGCTGCGGATCGCTCGCACCTTCGAAGCGGAGCCTGTCGCTGCTCGGCATCAGCGCCCACCTGCTGTTAGTGGCGCACCGCACCTGACGGCTCCTTAAGACGAAGTCACGACGATTGCCGTACAAGGGCGCGCGCTGCCACGGCGATAGGTGTGCGCGACGCTCGAGTCGAAATAGATCGAGTCGCCGGTAGCCAGGGTGTGCTCGTCGCCCCCGATCTGCAGGCAAAGCGTACCGCCCAGCACGTAGATGAGCTCGGCGCCCGGATGCGTGTGCGGCCGCGCGGCGTCCTTCGCGGTTGCAGGGAACTCGGCAAAATAGGAGTTGAAGCGACGCTCCGGTGCGGGAAAGTCGAGCGACTCGAATCGGTACGCGGGTTGACGCTCGCCAGCGCGCTCGGGCAGCCGCACCCTCTGGGCCTTGCGCACCACTGCCGCCACCGGCTTCTCACGTGCGCCGGCGAAGAAGAACTCGAGGCCGACGCTGAAGACGAGAGCAATGCGCAGCAGTGTCGGCAATGTCGGGAACAGGCGCGAGCGCTCGATCTTCGACAGGAGCGCGGGCGAGAGGCCTGTGTGCCGGCCCAGCTCGACGAGCCCCATCTTCTTCTTCAGCCGCAGCGCGCGCACCTTCGCACCGATTCCGTAGCCACTCAGCCCGCTCGTCAAGGTTGCCGACAGCATCGCGACTCTCCGGTTTCTTTCCTGACACTCAAGTTTCGCGATGACTTTGTCGTGCTGTTCACACGACTTGTCGTCGCCGACACCGTTTGACTGATAGTCAATTTGAAGTGCACTAAGGTCAAGAGCATAACGAACGGATGTGCCGTTCGCCATGCAGGAGACAACCAAATGTTGAGACATCTCGCAACCGGTGCTGTGGCTTTGATGCTCGCCGCATCGACCCAGGTGCAAACCGCCGCCGCCGCTGACAAGGACATCGTCGATACGGCGGTCGCGGCCGGCTCGTTCAATACGCTCGCCAAGGCGCTGACCGCCGCCGGCCTCGTGGACACCCTCAAGGGTCCCGGTCCATTCACCGTCTTCGCACCCACGGACGAGGCGTTCGCGAAGCTGCCCGCGGGCACGCTCGACTCACTGCTGAAGCCGGAGAACAAGGCCAAGCTGCAAGAGATCCTGACCTACCACGTGGTGGCAGGAAAGGTGATGGCGGCAGACGTGATGAAGATGAGCTCGGCCAAGACCGTCAGCGGCGACACGCTGGCCATTTCCTCCGCCGGCGGTGCGGTCATGGTTGGCAACGCGCGCGTCGTCAAGGCCGATATCGCCGCTAGCAACGGCGTCATTCATGTCATCGACACCGTGCTGCTGCCGAGGGACAGATAACAAGCGGCCGTGGCAGCAAGCATTCTCCTCACCGGCGCAACCGGATACGTGGGCGGCCGCCTTCTTCGCAGCCTGGAGGAAGGCGGCCATCGCGTTCGCTGCCTGGCGCGTGAGCCGCGCGAGCTTGGAGCGCATGCACCGACGACCGAGGTGATGCGCGGCGACTGTCTCGACACCACCTCGCTCGACCGCGCGCTCGCCTCCGTGCACACCGCCTATTACCTGGTGCACTCGATGGCCGGTGACGCGGAGTTCGCCGCGGTCGACCGTACCGCCGCGCTCAACTTCGGCCGCGCTGCAGCAGCCGCAGGCGTGCGCCGCATCGTCTATCTTGGCGGCCTCACCAGTTCAGGCCGCGCAGCCTCGGAGCATCTCAAGAGCCGGGCCGAGACTGGCGAACACTTGCGTGCGGGCGGCGTGCCGGTGGTCGAGTTTCGCGCGGCGATCGTCATCGGGGCCGGCAGCTTGTCCTACGAAATGCTCGCGGCGCTCGTCGAGCGCTTGCCCGTCATGGTGTGCCCTCGCTGGGTGGCGACCCTGACCCAGCCGATCGCGATTGCCGACGTCGTGGCGTACCTGATGGCGGCGCTGGACCTGCCCGATGGCAAGGACCGCGTCTTTGAGATCGGCGGTCCGGACCAGGTTTCGTACGGCGACATGCTGCGCCTGTATGCGCGCCTGCGTGGGCTGCGCCGCCTGCTGCTGCCGGTGCCGTTCCTGACGCCGCGCCTCTCCGGGCTGTGGCTCGCTCTGGTAGCGCCGGCGCAGGCACGGGTGGGACGGGCCCTCGTCGAGGGCCTGAGAAGTCCGACGGTGGTCCGCTCCAGTGCCGCGCACGACACGTTCGCAATCACACCGATGCCGCTCATCAACGCAATGATGGCTGCCATCGCCGAAGGCACGCGCGCGCGTGTGCTCACCGACACGCGCACCATCACGGTCGACGTGACGCCGGCCCGGGCGTTTGCACCGATCCGGCGCATCGGTGGCGCAGCCGGCTGGTACTTCCTGAACATGCTCTGGGGCGTGCGCGGCAAGCTCGACGGCTGGCTTGGCGGCGTCGGCCTGGGACGCGGGCGACGCGACCCGGACGCGTGCACGGTGGGCGACGCGATCGACGGCTGGACAGTCGAGGCCTACGAGCCGGACACCCTGTTGCGGCTTTCTTCCGACTGGCGTCTGCCCGGCCGCGCGTGGCTCGAGTTCCAGGTTACGGCGTTGAGCGGCGGCCGGCGGTCGTTCGTCCGCCAGACCGCGACCTTCGATCCGCGCGGCCTGGTCGGCCGCGCCTATTGGTATGCACTCGTACCCGTCCACAGTCTGCTGTTCCACGGCATGTTGCAGAGGATCGGCAAGCGCGCCACCACGGACGTGACAGCCTTCATGACCCGATGACAGCGGCGCGGCCCACGCGCCGGTGCACGGGGCACGGCGAAGTGGAGGCGCGCCACCGGGCGCCGTTGGTCAATACGCCCTCAATGTCTCAGCCGGATCGATGCGCGCGGCACGTCGTGCCGGGAGGTACGTCGCACACGCGGCCGTCAGTGCGAGTACCAACACCGCGCCCGCGAGCGTCGCCGCGTCGGTCGGCGTCACTCCAAACAGCAAAGCCGCGACCCATCTCCCTCCGGCGAGTGCGCCGGTCAGTCCTGCGGTTACGCCAACCAGGATCAGGACCGCGCCTTCGCGAGCGAACAACCACACGACATCCGAGGGCGAGGCTCCGACCGCAAGCCGCAGACCGATCTCTCGTGTCCGCTGGCCGACCAGCGAAGCAAGCACGCCATAGACTCCAACAGCCGCCATGGCGACTGCGATCGCGCCGAACACCAGGAAAGTCAGGAGGGTAAATTGGCGGCCGGCGATGGAGGCGTCGACGAGCTCCGTCAGGCGCTTGACGTTCGCGAGAGGCAGCAGCGGATCGAGCGCCGCGACCTCACGGCGCAAAGCAGGAACCAGCGTGGCGGCATCTCCGCCGGTTCGCACGGCCACCGTGAAGGCATCCACCGGATGCTGGTCGAAAGGGAGATAGATTTCCGCAGGCGTTTCCTCATCCAGGCCGCCGTATTTCACGTTGCCGACAACTCCGACGATTGTTTTCGGTACGTTGCGCGCCTGGCGCGCGAGGTCCGCGCTCACCCAGATCCGTTCTCCGATCGGATTCAGTCCGGCAAAGAATCGCCGCGCCGCTTGCTCATTGATGACGGCGACTTCGAGGCCCGCAACCGTGTCAGCGCCCGTGAAGAAGCGCCCACTGCGCAGCGGGATCCGCATCGTCTTGAAGTAGTTGGCGGTGATGATCCGCAACGACGCTGACGGCATCGAGGCCGAGTCCGGCTCGGGCACCCCATCGCGCCGAAAGCCCGTCACGACATCGAGATCGCTCGTGAACGGCAAGCCCATCGCCACCGTCGCCGAATCCACTCCTGGTTCGCTCTGGACCTGCGACAGAAGCGCCGACACGAACGCCTTCAGGTCGACCGGGTCGGAATACTTGGCGGCGGGTAGCGACAGGCTGAATGTCACGACGCCGCCAGGATCGAATCCGGGGGCGACACGCTGGAGCTGGACGTAACTGCGAATGAGAAGGCCGGAGCCCGCCAGGAGCATGACCGCCAAGGCCAACTCGGAAATCACCAGGAGGCGTCGCGGGCTGGCATTGCTTGCGCCGACGACGCCGCGGCTCAGCGCAAGACCGTCGCCGCTGGAACGCCCGGACGCCGCAATGGCCGGTGTCAAGCCGAAGACGAGGCTCGTCACGATTGCAGCCCCCGCCGCAAACGCCAGGACATGCGCATCGACGGCAACCTCTGACAGTCGCGGAATCGATGACGGCCCCAGGATCACGAGCGCCCGCACAGACAGGAAGGCCAGACTCGCGCCCGCGACCGTCCCCATCGCCCCGAGGATGAGGCTCTCGATGAGAAGCTGCCTGATCAGCCGTGAACGACCCGCGCCAAGCGCGGCGCGAACGGCCATTTCGCGGGCGCGTCCCTGGTTGCGGGTGAGCAGGAGGTTCGCGACGTTGGCACAGGCAATTAGCATGACGAGCGTAGCCGCACCGAGCAGCGCCATCAGGGTCGGTCCGCTATCCCGAGCAACGCGCTCCTGCAAGGAAATGACCATCGGCGTCGCGTCATTCTCGGTGTCTGGAAATACCTGCGCGAGGCGCCTCGAAACAGTCTCGAGAGCCGTGGTCGCCTGCCGCACCGACACGCCTTCGTTCAAGCGGGCCAGTACCTGGACCCATTGCTTACCTCGCGCCTCAGCCGCGAAATCCTTCGGGGCGAACATCAGCGGTTGCCAGAACTCGGCTGTCGCCGGAAAGTCGACATCGGGCGAGGCGACGCCGACGATCGTCGTGGCGTGGCCGTCGACGCTCGTCGTGGTGCCAATGATCTCGGGACGGGCACCAAATCGTCGCTGCCAGAGTCCATAGCTGAGAACCATTCGATTGCCGTCGCCCTGATTGTCGGCCTCGGTGAAGGCACGGCCGCGCGCCATCGATGCGCCCAGGACGGTGAAGTAATTGCTGGAGACTCGCGCGCCCGACACCCGTTCGGGGTCGCCGAAGCCCGTCATGTTCGCGGTGATCGGCTCGAGCGCGGCCGCACCGGCGAAGACGTCGCTTTGCGCAACATAGTCGCGAAGGTTCGAGGGCGACAGCCAGGGCGACACCTGGCCTCGATGTCCGTAAAACAGCGTGACCAATCGAGCGGGGTCGCGATACGGCAACGGCCGCAGCAACACGCCGTAAACGAGCGCGAATGCGGCCGTTGTCACGCCGATCCCAAGCGCCAGGGTCAGGATGGCGACGCCGCTGAACGCGGGTTGACTTCGGAGCAGGCGGCAGGCGTAGCGAAAATCGTGAAGCCAAGGAATCATCGGCACCCTCGCTATGTGTCGTCTAAAACCGCGCAGTCATTAGACGTCAGGGCCCGCAAAGGGTTGGAACCGAGCTTGACCTTCGCCAACTTCGCCAGCAGCGGTTGCTCAAACGTTCGTCCCGGCGAAGACGTCACAAACGGCGTGAGGCGACTTGTTCCGACTTTTCTATTTTGCTTCGCTGCGACCGCAGTACAGGGCGCCACGTGCCCATCGACACCAGCGCAATCGTCCGTTGCTGAACTGACCATACGCAGCAAAGTCTTTGGCAACACGAGGAAACTACGCATCCTCACGCCACCAGGCTACGACGACCCCAAGCGTCGAACCGTACGTTATCCCGTGTTCTATTTCCTTGACGGCATAGCGGCCTTTGACGCGTGGGGGTTGCCGGAGACCGCGGCGGAGTTGTGGGCCACGCGCGCCATCCCGCCAATGCTATTTGTAGGGATCGTAATGCCCACTACCGCACCAACACAGACCCCGCTACGACCGGGCTGGCCGGTGACTCCTTCGCCGGCGCCGCCGCCTTGTACATAGCGATGAAGTACCCGGACCGCATTGGTGTGCTTTTGGTGGAAAGCCCTTCTCTGCACATTGGCAACGGGCGCTTGTTGTTGGAAGCAGCGAACGCCAAATCGTGGCCGCGTGTGGTGTATCTCGGGGTTGGCACTGAGGAGGGCGACACGCGCGCGACCCAAGCCGAAATGCTGGCAAATGTGAGGAAACTCTGGTCTTCTCTCCGCGAGCGCCAGCCGAAGACTCGGGTCCACCTCGAGATCACGGCCGGAGGTGTTCACAGCTACGACGCATGGCACGAGCGACTCCCCGGCGCGCTGCGTTGGCTGCTGACATCCACCCGTCGCCGTTGACGGCCGCCGGCTTCGACACCGACAATCACTCTCTTCTGGTGGAGATCAGCGGCGATAGGCGGCGACCGAGCCGTGCGAGTGAACTATTGGCACCGCCGGTCGGCGATTTGCCTGACCTTGGCCTGGAACGTCTGGACCCACGGGGTTACGTTGGCGGCCGGCTCCTGGCCGGTGACGGGATCAGGGAACCGTGCGGCGGTGAACATCGCTTCGATCTGCTTGGATGAGAGCTGCGTGAGTCGGGCGGCGAGCAGCGCCCGGCCCGCTTCAGAAATCACGGTCGGCGGAAATCGATTGCCGTCGTAGGGCAACGACTTCATGCTCACCAGGCAGCTGTGCTCGTCCTCCCAAATGGGCAGCGCCGTCCACGCGTTGTAGTTGACCCGTCTGGGGCCGAAGGTGGCGCCGAGATCCTGCAGCATGAGCAGTGGCTGGCGGCACGAGGATTGGTCGGCCGTCGCGCCGGTTTCACCCAGGCACACCAGCCGGTGGTTTGTCGACTTGTTGTCCCAGTGCGCCAGGAACACGGAGATCAGGCGCAGGCCATCGAGCTCGGCCCGCGCCGCCCCGCCCTTTGAGGCGTCAATGAGCGTGAGCTCCTGGAAGTCCCAGCCCTCGAAGGTGTCCACTTCCACAGCCTTGCCCGTGAACTTCCGTTCCACAGACACCGCGTCGAAATCGCGAGGAGTGTTGTAGTCGATCATCAGATCCAGCAGTTTCGTCGCCAGGAACTGCTCTGCGACCTTGCGCATTTCGAACGGTGAGGCGGGACAGCCGAAGCATCGCACGCGATTCACGAAGGTCACACTGTCGGCCTCGAATCCCAGGGCGGCAAGTAGCCGCGTCGCCGCTATCTCGGCCTGACGCTCGAGGCTGCGGCCGTATTTGACCTTGACGATCTCACCGTTCTCGAGCCGGCAGTCGAACTTGGACGTCGTGCCGCTCGTCGGTTTCGGGACATACTGGCAGGACACGGTGCCGTTGGGATCAAACGGCAACGTCTCGCCCGAGACCCTGGAAAGGTCCAACGAATCGATCGCCGGGGGATCGCCCACAAGCACTCGCGCCCGCGAGAGGATTTCCTCCCGGGCTCGCCATCGCGGCGTCGTGTGATCGACCTCGTGCGCCGTGGCGCGAAGCACGGCAAATCTGGCCGGCGGTATGCACAGGACCACCGCCAATACGAGAAGCAAGGCTCTCCGATGCACGTTCGTCGCCTTTCGTGGGCCCGTCTCCCGTTGATGGTGAGGCGACCATGAAGCCACACATGGCCTTCGCAACGTCGGACCGGCGTCGGGTGTAACTACGGTGTCGGCGCGTCCATCCACACGTGCAGCGCGTCGAAGAAGGCTTGTCCGGTCTGGTCGACGTAGTCGATTCGGTAGCTCAAGCGGGAAAAGGGCTTAGCCGCCACCACCCTCCCGAACTGCCGCTCCCAGTCGTGGGTTCCCCGGCTGAACTGACGGTGGACCGTGCGCTGGGTGCCGTCGTCGTAGTAGACATTGAACACGATGGCGTACGGACCGCCCGTCTCTGAAGCACCAACTGCCTTGCTAAACCCCTCGAAATGGAGCACCGCTCCCGCCGGACCGCTGACAAAAATGTCCTGAGCAATTCGCTTGCTGACCCCGCCGGCGCCTGTGATGTGGAACGACAAGCCGCCTTCGAACGGATCGAACATGCGGCTGTCGCCTGAGAGCGCGTCGAGATTCGCCGTCCGCCAGCTGCGGGGAAAGCTGTCGCTCGCCGCCGAGGGCTCTTCGAGCGACGCGTTGAGGAGCAGTTCTTTGTCGAGGATCACAGCCAGGTTGCCAGAGTCACCAGTACTAAGCGGCACGTAGATCCGCCCAAGGCGCTGGTCGACACTGATCCCAGTACCCAAGGCACCGCTGAACTGGAACCGCCGCGTGATCTGGCGGGTGAGCCCGTCGATTTCCACTAGCGGCGACACCCCGAAGTCGCCGATGCCGGCGTTACAGTACACCTTGTTCGTCCGCTCGTTCACGGCCACGACGTAGGGCCTGAAGAAGGACAACCCGAGGGTGTTTGCGTCGATCGTCGCCACGACCTTGTTGGTCCGGCCGCTGATCACGGACATGGAATTGCTCCCGGGGTTGGCAACGTAGATGAGGTTCGTGGTCCGGTTGACCGCAACTTGAGAAGGGCTGTCGCCGACGCGTATGGTCTTGATCACGGAATTGGTCGTGGTATCTACCACGACGAGCTTGCCGTGTTGTCGGAGGCCTCGGGTAACGTAGAGGCGATGCGCCAGGGCAAGCCCATGCGCATTCGACACGACACCGATCGTCACGCTGCTGACGAGGGTATTGCTCGCATCGAGGATGTCCACGCGGGTGAGGTCGCCATAGCCGACGTAGACGCGGCCAGTCATGGCATCCACGGCCAGACTGGCCGGTTTGCCGGCGAGCGCGACGCTCGCAACAACCGTGTTCGAGACGCCGTCGATGATTGACAGCGATTATCGAGGAAGCTGGCGACGTAGACACGATTCGTCGCGGTGTTCACGGCGATCGCTCCGGGCTCGGTGCCGACTGGAACCGTGGCGAGCACGGTGCTCGACGCGCCGTCGATCACCGTGACCGAGTCGGCGCCACTGTTGGCGACATAGACCCGTCCCGTCATCGGATTGAAAGCGGAACCGGCCGGCAACCGCCCGGTGATGACCGCACTGGCGTTTGCGGCAGCGAGGAAAACAAAAATAACGGCGGGAACGGCGATCTTCAACGAACGGTGCATGGCAGCCCTCCCTCGCGACGACAAGGAGGACCAGAACACACTGCGTGCCTTCGAGTCAACGTTCCCCAGGCTGCGAGCAACAACGACGTGAAGTGGTTGGATCTACAACGTGTGGAACGCGGCCTCGGCCGCGCAGGTGGTCGAAATCCAGCTCCGGAGGTACCAAGGAGGCACCAGAGATTTCCAGCAGCCTAGTGGTCGACTCGTATCTTATTGACTCGATATGGTGCACCCCGGGTGACTCGAACACCCAACCTACAGATTCGTAGTCTGTTGCTCTATCCAATTGAGCTAGGGGTGCGTGGCGCGAAGCGGTAATTATAGATCAGGAGGCCGCTTTCCAGGCGGCTACGCCGAGCACGAAGACGAGCCAGGGGATGGCTACGCCCCATATCGCGGATGAGGTTGGCTTGCGGATGGCGGCGCCGTAGCAGATGGCCAGGAGGAACATCGACCACAGGGTGAAGAGGTCGATGCTCTTGGCCAGGTGGTAGGCCACTTTCGAGGCGGTGCCGCGGTCGAGGAGCACGCCGAGATTGGCGCCGATCACTTCGGTTGGATTGAGGTTCCAGTCCCCCTTCAGGTACATGATGAGAAGCATCAGCGGAATCGTTATCGCGCCGATGGCCATGACGTTGTGGCCGACGATGCCGGCCGACTGCTTGAAGGTGAGGTCAGGCGCCGAGTAGGCGAAGCGGTAGATCAGCCAGTTGAGAAGACCCAGGCCGAGGACGAGGGCCGGGACGAAGACGAACGGACCCGCCCAAGCAATGATCGTGAAGAACTTTGCCTGGACCTCCAGGGCTTGCGGACGGTTCGCCGGCTCCACCTTGTCGAGCGTGCCATTCTCCTCGTTCTGGATCTTCATGAACTCGACCGGGTTCACCTTCTGCATCCAGAAGATCGTGAACGCCAGGTTCATCAGCACCACGCAGAGTAGCGCCGTCCAAGGCTTCGGGTCCGCTGCGATTTCCTTCGCGGTGTCTTTCGGCGAGAACCAAAGGCCCGGAATCCGTGCGAGCACGCCCATCACAGCCTCCCCCGGCCCAGGCCAACGGGAGGGCCGGCCTCCCTATTCGTAGCGGAGCGCTTCGATGGGGTCGAGTCTAGCCGCCTTGATGGCGGGCCACAGGCCGAAGGTCAGGCCTGTGCCGAGGGACGTGAAGAACGCGATGGCGACCCACGTGGGCTGCACCACCGCGGGGAACGGCGAGAACATGTTGACGAGGAAGGCGATGAGGGTGCCGACTGCGATCCCAAGCAGGCCGCCGACGCCGGTCAGCGTCATGGCTTCGGTGAGGAACTGCCAGCGGACGTCGCGGCGCGTGGCGCCGAGTGCCTTGCGCACGCCGATCTCGCGGGTGCGCTCGGTGACCGACACCAGCATGATGTTCATGACGCCGACGCCGCCCACCAGCAGGCCGATCGAGGAGATCGCGATCATCACCAGGTAGATGCCCTGCGTCAGGCTGCGGTAGAGGTCGGTGAGCGTGTCCTGGGTGAAGATGCCGAAGTTGTCCTTCTGCATGAAGCGCAGCTTGCGCTCGCGCCGCAGCGTGTCGCGAATCTGGTCGATGGCGAGCTCCATCTGCGCCGTGTTCGTCGGCTTGACGTCGGCGAGCAGGAAGTTGAAGCGCGGGTCGCGCTTGCCGGTGACGCCCAACGGCAGCACGATGATGTTGTCGCGGTTCTCGAACAGGAACTTGCCCTTCTTCTCCAACACGCCGATGACCCGAAAGCGCGCGGTGTCGATCTGGATCTCCTTGTCGATGGGATCGACATAAGGGAAGAGCGCGTCGGCCACTTCCGGGCCGATCACCGCCACGTGCGAGCGGCGGCTGACGTCGAGGTCGGTGAGGAACCGGCCCTTGTCCACGAACGAGTCGTGCACTGTGGAGTAGCCCTGTGTGGTGCCAAAGACGCGGGCGTCCTTGAGGCGAAAGTTGCCGTACTTGATGTTGTCGAAGGCCACGAGCTCGAGCGGCGAGATGTCGGCGACGGCGCTGCAGCGCTCCTTGATGGTGCGCACCTCGTCGTCGGTGAGCCCGCGGCGCTTGCGCCACTCGTCGTCCGGTACCTGCTCGCCCGGCTTGAACGGGCGCACGAAGATGACCGAAGAGCCGAGGCCCTCGATCATCTTCGCCATGTTGGTGTTGAGCCCGGCGACGATCGAGCTCATGCCGGTGACGGTCATGATGCCCATGACGACGCCAAGGATGGTGAGCGAGGCGCGCAGCTTGTAGGCGCGAATCGCCGCAAGGCCCATGCCGATGGCCTCGCGCAGCGAAAAGAGGCGCGGATAGCGCAGCGCGATGCGCTCGGCGAAGGTCATTCGTTCCTCAGCGCTTCCACCGGGTCGAGCGCCGCAGCGCGTCCGGCGGGATAGATGCCGGCCACGAGACCCACCGTGCTGGCGACGCCGATGGCGACGGCCACGGCCC
The DNA here is from genome assembly GCA_963720545.1 of uncultured Acidobacteriota bacterium. Classification (GTDB taxonomy): domain Bacteria; phylum Acidobacteriota; class Vicinamibacteria; order Fen-336; family Fen-336; genus MFD01916-c6. Next base: position 1,738,239 of record OY970399.1, read on the forward strand.
ACAGGCGCACCGGCGCCGTGAAGTCGGCGGACATGATCCCGCCGAGCACCTTCGACAACACGAACGAGAAGGCCGCCGCCCCGAGTATGCCGAGCATGCCGCCCACCATCGAGAGCACCACCGACTCCACCAGGAACTGGCGCAGGATGTCGCGGCGGCGCGCGCCCAGCGCCTTGCGCACGCCGATCTCGCGGATCCGCTCGGTCACCGACACCAGCATGATGTTCATCACGACGATACCGCCGATGAGCAGGCTCATGCCGGTGACCACGATGGTGACGACGTAGAGCCCCTGGGTGATGCTGTTCCACAGGTCCATCACCGACTGCCCGGTTTCCACGGCGAAGTCGTCGGGTTCGTTGAAGCTGAGGTGGCGGCGGATGCGGGTGGCGACGCGCGCCTCGTCCTGCGCGCGCTCGAAGTCGTCCATGGAGCGCGCCTCGATCTGGATGATGATCGAGCGGCGATTGCCGAAGAACTTCTCGAAGGTGGAGATGGGAATCCAGGCGAAGTTGTCCTGGCTCTCACCGAAGACGCTGCCCTTCTTCTCGGCGACGCCCACCACCAGCACCGGCCGGCTGGCGATGGCGATGGTCTTGCCGAGCGGCTCGGTCTGCCCGAACAGCGCCTCGGCGACGTCGGTGCCGATGACCGCCACCGGGCGCGCGCTGTCGATGTCGTCGGGAATCAGCAAACGTCCCGCCTCGACGTCGCGCGGGCTGCCGATGCGCGGAACGTTCTCGGTGATGCCCATGATCTGCACGCCGCGCTGCGTGGTGCGCCCGAACTTCGCCTCCTGCGCGGTGTTCACCTGCGCGCCGATCTCGGCGCACGAGGGGCAGGTGCGCTTCACGAACTCGAGGTCGCCGACGTGGATGTCCTTGCGCTTCTGCATCTCCAGCCACTGCTCGCGGCTGGTGATGATGTCGGGCATCTTCTGGATGTAGAAACTCTTGCTGCCGAGCGCCAGCACCTTCTCGCTCATGTAGCCGTCGAGCCCCTCGGTGATCGCGACGACCGCCACCACCGAAGCGACGCCGATGAGGATGCCCAGCACCGTCAGGAACGAGCGCAGCTTGTTGGAGCGGAGCGAGGTGAGCGCGATGCGCACCGCTTCGAAGAACGGCATCTAGGCCTTGACGACGGCGGGGTTCTTCTCGTCGCTCTCGACCTTGCCGTCGCGGATGTGGATGACGCGGTGGGCGTGGTCGGCGATGTCGCGCTCATGGGTGACGACGATGATGGTGTTGCCCTTCGAGTGCAGCGTCTCGAACAGGCGCATGATCTCTTCGCCGGTGGCGCTGTCGAGGTTGCCGGTGGGCTCGTCCGCGAGCAGGATCGACGGCCCCATGACGAGCGCGCGGGCGATGGCGACGCGCTGGCGCTGGCCGCCGGACAGCTCGGACGGCTTGTGGCTCATGCGCTGCGACAGGTCGACCATGTCGAGCGCCTGCTTCGCCTTCTCGATGCGCTTGTCTTTGGGAATGCCGGCGTAGACGAGAGGCAGCTCGACGTTTTGCAGCGCCGAGGCGCGCGGCAGCAGGTTGAAGGTCTGGAAGACGAAGCCGATTTCCTTGTTGCGCACCGCCGCCAGTTCGTCGTCGTCCATCTGCGACACCACCTTGCCCTGCAGCACGTAGGTGCCGCGCGACGGCGTGTCGAGGCAGCCGATGAGGTTCATGAGCGTCGACTTGCCCGAGCCGGACGGCCCCATGATGGCGACGTACTCGTTGGGCTTGATGTCGAAGCTGACGCCGCGCAAGGCGTGGATCTCTTCCGAGCCCATCTGGTAGGTGCGCCAGAGGTCTTCGGTGTGTATGACCGCGCCGTTTGCGTTCTTGAGGGCCTGGGCGTTCGTGCTGGCGCTGGCGCTGCTGCTCATGCCTGGCCGCCCTTGCGGACTTCGGGCTTCACCTTGGCGTCCTCCTTGAGGGTGCGCAGCGCCTTGTACGAGCCGGTGACGATGTCGTCGCCGCTCTTCAGGCCGTCGGTGATCTCGATGTCGGTGTCGCCGATGATGCCGGTCTTCACCGAGCGGAACGCCGCCTTGCCGGCGTTCACCACGAACACGCCTTCCTTCTCCTCCACCTTGGTTTTGATGGTGGTGACGGTGTTTACGTTGCCGGTGTCGTTCGGCACCGCCTCGTCGCCCGGGTTCACCACCTTGCCGTTCGCGTCCACGGTGCGCGCCACCACCGCCTGGATGGGCACCGCGAGCACCTTCTCCTTGCGCGCCGTGGTGATGTCGGCGGTGGCGTTCAGGCCCGGGCGGATGGTGGACGGCGGATCCGCGAGCGTGATGGTGACCTTGAAGTCCTTCGCCTGGTTTGCGGTGCTCTGGTTGGCGCTTGCCGCCGCCACAGTGCCGCCGCGCGCGACTGCCGACGAGCCGATCTCGGTGACCGAACCCTTGATCTTCAGGTCCTGCAGCGCGTCGACGCGGATCTCGGCGGACTGCCCGAGCGCCAGGTTGCGGATGTCGGTCTCGTCCACCATCACCTCGCACTCCATCACCGAAAGGTCGGCGACGGTCATGATGACGGTGGGCTGAAAGCTCTGCGCGCCGATCACCACTTCGCCCTCTTCCTTCACCAGGCTCGTGACGTAGCCGTCCATGGGTGAGGCGACAGTGGTCTTGTCGAGGTTGTCCTTGACGCTAACGTAGCCGGCCTGGGTCTGGGAGACGCGGCGCTTCAGCGCATCGACGTTCGCCAGCTGCATGTTGATCTGCGCGGCCGACTCGTCGTACTGCTGGTCGGAGACGAGCTGCTCGACGTGCATCTTCTTCATTCTTTCGAATGCCAGGCGGTTCATCGCGAGTTCGGCCTCGGCGCGGTTCAGCTCGGCGCGCTGCGCCTGCACCGCGGCGCGCGACTGGTCGGCGTCGGCGACGAACCGCGCCGAGTCGATGCGCACCAGCACCTGGCCCTTCTTCACCCTATCCCCTTCCTTCACAAGGAGTTCGGTGATTCGGCCGGAGACGTTGGCGCTGATGTCCACGAACTTCTGGGGCTTCACCTCGCCGGAGGCCGATACGATGGACGTGAGGTCTTTCAGGCCGGCCTTCTGGATCTGGACCTCGACGGTCTTGCGGCTCTCGCGATTGATGCTGATCGCCACGACCGCGCCCAGGATTGCGACTCCGACAACGGATCCCAGGATGATCCGGCTCTTTTTGGTCAAGGGGGCCTACCTCCAGGCACACGACGAAGCGGGGTGTCACCTCAAGTACGCACGGACACCCCAAAGGTTCCTCAAACCAGATGATATTCGATTGGCCTGGCGCGCCGTTTTCAGAGCTTGAGGAAGCTCCATTCCCGGCTGAAAGGCACGCGGCTCATGAGCACGGAATGGTCTTTCAGCACCACTAAACGGTCGCTCGGGTTGACGCCGACTCCGAGTTTCGCGTCGTAGAGGCCCGGCTCCACCGAAAACGTCATGCCTTCCTCGATGGGGGTGTCGTCGCCGAGGGCCAGGTAGGGCGGCTGGTGGCCTTCGTAGTTCTGGCCCTGCCCATGGCCGGGCCGGTGATAGATCCGCTCCTGCATGCCGTTCTTGATCTGGTGCTCGTGAACCTTTTGCGCGACTTCGGAGCAGAGGCGTCCGGGGCGAGTCTCCTCCACCATGATCTGCACGGTCTCGGCCACCACCAGCCACATCTTTTCGTGTGTCGGGTCGTTGGGGGCGATGAGGTAGTTGCGGTAGCACTCGCCGCCGTAGCCGCCGAGCAGGATGTCGCAGTTGACGTAGAGCGGCCCGCCGCGCGCGATCTTCGTGTGAAAGAACTGGTTGGGATGCGGGAACGCGGTGGCGACGCCGGCGCGCACGTATTGCCAGGTGACGTCGATGCCGACGGCGCTGTGCGGCTTGCCGTCGCGCTTCACGTCTTTCATCATCAGGTTGATGCCGTAGGCCGAGAGCGCCTGGCCCACCTCGAAGTCGGTCGCCCGCAGGCCGCGCTCGAGGATGTAGTCGCGCGCGAACGCGTGCACCTTGTCGAAGTAGCGGTAGGCGCGCTGCGTGAGGGCGATCTCTTCCGGTGTCTTGAGGATCCGCATCTTCAGGCAGTCGTCGCCGATGCCGATGACTCGCGCCTTCGGCAGCACGCGCTTCAAAGTCTCGCGGCGCGCGTCGCTCAGCTCGACGTCGAGGGCGATCGTCTTCTCGGCGAAGCCGCGCTTCGCGAGGCCGGTCAACACCCACTCCCACAGGTCCACGCGCTGGCCGCGCGCCGCGGTGCCGCGGTTGGGGAACGAGCCTGCCACGTGCGGGTAGCAGAAGTAGTACTCGTTCTCGGTGCACCACCACGACGAGATGAGGTCGCGGTCGATGCCGGGCGAATACCAGTAGACGGTGTCCTTTTCCTTGACCGGGAAGAGCGCCCAGGTGGTGCGCTCGCCGCTCTGGTGGAAGCAGCCCGTGTAGTAGACGATGTTGTCGTCGTCCTGCAGGAGCACCACGTCGGCGCCCGCGGCCGCCGCCTTGTCCTTCAGGCGCTGCGCGGTTGCCTGGTACCAGGCGAGCGGCAGCCGGTCGTAGCCGAGCGGCGCTGGTTCGGGCTGCACGCGGTCCTTGACGAGGAGCGCTTCCGAACCGCCCCCGGCCGCGGTTCCGGCGAAAGCCATGTCGGCGGCGACGGTGTTGGCGGCGGCCAGCCCGAGGCCCATCTCTCGAATGAAACGGCGGCGCGGTTGGTCCATGAGCGGATGCTAGCCGAGCCCGCGCGCCAGCTCTCCGGCGACCCGTGCGTTGCTGCGCAGGAGGGCGCGGTTGGCGTCGACGCTGCGGCCGCCGCTCGCCTGGCGCATCGCTTCGAGGAGCGCCGGCGTCGCGTCACGGCCCGTCGCCTCGGGCGCACGCAGGGCAGCAGCGAGCGCGTGGTCGTAGACATCCGCGCGCAACTCGTCCTTCTCGGGAATCGGGTTGCCGATGACGATGCCGGTGCCGATGCCGAGCTTGAAGTGCGCGCCCACAGCGCGCGCCAGGCTCTCGATGTCGTCGAAGCGCGCATCGACGGGAAGTCCGCTCGCGCGGCGATAGAACGCCGGCAGCTCGCCCGTGCCAAAGCCGTAAACCGGCACGCCCAGCGTCTCGAGCATCTCGCGCGTGCGCGGCAGGTCGAGGATCGCCTTGGCGCCGGCGCACACGACCGCGACCGGGAAGCGCTTCAGGGCGAACAGGTCGCCGGAGATGTCGCCCGTCTCCGCGGCGCCGCGATGCACGCCGCCGATGCCCCCGGTCGCGAACACGGCGATGCCAGAGTGGTGCGCGGCGAACATCGTCGCCGCCACTGTCAAAGAACCGTTGGCATGCGCGGCGAGATTGGCGAGGTTGAGCTTGGCCACGTTCGGGATGGCGGCGAGCCGGCGCAGTTGTGCTTCGTCGAGACCAACGATGAGCCTGCCGTCGAGGACGCCGCTCGTCGCGGGGATGGCACCGGCGCCGCGCACCTCCGCCTCCATCTCTAGCGCCGTGTCGACGCCTTGGGGATGTGGCAGGCCATGGGTGACGACTGTCGTCTCGAGCGCCACCACGGGACGGCCGCTCGCGATCGCGGCCGCAACATCCGCGCTCACGACGATGGCGGTCATGCCGGAAACCAGTCGCCCAGGCGCTTCTCGGCGCGCTCCGGCGTCGCCGCCAGCAAGCCGCCGATACCCCATCCCGCGATCGCGAAGCTGGCCGTGACGATGCCGCGCTGGACGCAGCGCTCGGCAGTGTCGCCGGCGAGCCAGCCGGCGAGGTAGCCGGCCGCGAACGCATCGCCGCCGCCGGTGGTATCGACGACGCCGTCGTGTCGCGGCGGCCAGCGGTGCCAGCCGTCCGCATCGCGCCAGCAGCCGCCGTCCCGCCCCTGCTTCAGCGCCAGCACCGAAGTGCGGCCGCCCCACAGCCGATCGAGTGTCGAGCGCGGGTCGCCGCGGTCGTGCGGGACCAGCAGTTCGTCGGCGCTCAGGAAGAAGAGGTCGCCGGCGCCCGCGAGCCGCTGGCCAATCTCCCATGTTTCTTCGGTCAACAGCAGGTACGGGTCGAGCGACAACTGCGCCTGCGTGATCTTCGCCAGGTCGCCGGCGATCTCCAGCTGGATCTCGTACGGCATCGGCGCCACGTGAAAGGCGCGCGCGCCCAGCCAGTGCGGTGGCAGGTCGGTGACGCGCGGCGTCACCGCGGCAAGCGGCGGCGAGGCGAGATGGTGGACGAGGTGGCGGATGGGCCCTTCGTAGAGGAGCCAGTTGCGCACGCCAGGCCCGTCGATGGTGCGCACGCCTTCGAGTGCCACGCCGCGCTGCGCCAGCAGCTCGAGCGCCGCGCGTGGATAGTCGCGGTCGCGCAGCGTGACGATGCCGACCTGCACCCGCCAGAGCGCCGCCGCCAGGCCGAAGTACAAGGCGGCACCCCCGGGTTCGCCAAAACGGGTGCGGCCATCCTCGAAAACGACGTCGTCGGTGAGCAGGTGGCCGAAGACGACGAGGTCGGGCGCGCTCACCGTCGGCGCACCGCCATCGCGCGCACCAGCGCCGTCGCTCGCGCGAGGTCGAGTGGCTGGTCCCAGCTTCCCTTCCTCTTCACCGAGGAGCCCACGATGAGTCCAGCGGCGCGGTGGTAGTCGCGGATATTGTCCACGTTGATGCCGGAGCCAACGAACACCGGGATGTGGACCGCATCGGCTGCCTGCGCCACTTCGGAAGCATCGGTCGGCGAGCCGGTCGCCGCACCGGTGACGACGACGCCGTCGGCGAGGAAGAACTCCGCCGCGTGCGCGGTCTCTGCCAGGCTCACGTCGGCGGTTGCGGCGTGCGCCGAATGCTTTTTCTTGATGTCGGCGACGATGCGCACCGAGGTGGCGCCGATCGCCTTGCGGTAACGCGTGATCGCGGCGGCGGACGATTCGATCCAGCCTTCGTCCGCGACGTGGCCAAACACGAACCCCTCGACGCGCACGAACGCGGCACCGGCAGCATGCGCCACTGCGATGGCCTCGCGGTTGGCGCCCGCCAGCACCTGCACCCCGAGCGGCAGGTTCACCGCGCGTCGCACTTCCCGGGCAACGACGGTCATCCCCGCGACGATCTCCGGCGCGGCCTGCCCCTTCACATAAGGCCGATCGTGCATGTTCTCCACCATCAGCACGGGGAACCCGGCCTTCGCGTAGATCCGGGCTTCCGCCACCGCAGTGGCGACGATCTGGTCGAGCGAGTAGCGATGCTTCGGTGTCCCCGGCAACGCGCCCACATGAATCACTCCAATGAGCGCCCGCGGCACACCGAACACGTCCTCGAACCACCCGGCCATGGCGCGGAGGCTACCACCCACGTTCTACAAAGCGACCCTTGCCCGCGCCTGTTTCTGCACCGGTTCGGCCATACCGCGGGTGGCGCGAAACATGCACTGTCGCGGGGCCAACTGGAGGTGGGGTTTGAGCAAGTTGCTGCGCGGCGCCGTTGCGGGCTGGGGAGCCACCAAGCTTGGCGGCGGCTGCTTCACGACGATCCTGTTCTTCGTGCTGCTCTGGTGGGCGCTCGGACATTTCCAGATCTTCCGCTGAGTGCGGGCCGCCCGAGGGCCCGGGCGTATCATTGATTAATGATGCTGGACGAACGCGCCCGGGTTCCTGCCGACGTGCCGGTTGCGGAAATGGAGGCGCTCCTCAGCCGGGCGCTGGGCCGCGGCGGCGACTTTGCCGACCTCTACTTCGAGCACCAGCGGTCTTCTTCCCTGCTGCTCGAGGAAGGCATCATCCGCACCGCGTCTCTCGGCGTGACCTGTGGCCTGGGCGTACGGGTGGTGAGCGGCGATCGCACCGGCTACGCCTACACCGACGACCTGTCGTGGCCGGCCATGGCGCGCGCTGCCGAGACCGCGGCGCACATCGCTTCGGACAACAAGGAGCACCCCGCGCAGGCTGTGTCGCCGGCGCCGGTCGAGCGGCGCTATCGCCCCGAGAGCATCGGCCTGCTGCCGCTCGGCGAACGGATCGAGCTGGTGCTGCGCGCCGACCGCGCCGCGCGCGCCTACGACCCGCGCATCGAGAAAGTCATCGCGACGCTCGGCGAGGAGACGAAGCACGTGCGCATCGCCAACTCGCTCGGCGTGCTGCGCGAAGACGTGCAGCCGCTCTTCTCCATCCGCGTCAACGTGGTGGCGGTTGAAAACGGCGTTCGCCGCGAGGGTTCGTCGGGCGGCGGCGGACGCATCGGCGTCGAGTTCTTCGGCGACAAGCCGCCCGAGCATTTCGCCAGGGAAGCCGCGCGCATGGCGATCACCATGCTGTCGGCGCGCGAAGCGCCGGCCGGCGCGATGCCGGTGGTGCTGGCGCCGGGCTGGCCCGGCATCCTGCTGCACGAGGCGGTCGGCCACGGCCTCGAGGGCGACTTCAACCGCAAGGGCACCTCGGCCTTCACCGGCCGCATCGGCCAGCGTGTCGCCTCCCCCGGCGTCACCGTCATCGACGATGGCACCATCCCCAATCGCCGCGGCAGCCTGAACGTGGACGACGAAGGCAACACACCGGGACGCACGGTGCTCATCGAGGACGGCATCCTGCGCGGCTACCTGCAGGACCAGCTGAACGCCGGCCTCATGGGCATGCCGAAGACCGGCAGCGGCCGCCGGCAGGGCTACTCGTCGATACCCATGCCGCGCATGACCAACACCTTCATGCTCGCCGGACAGGACGACCCGCAGGACATCGTCCGTTCGGTGAAGCGCGGACTCTACGCCAAGCACTTCGGCGGCGGACAGGTGGACATCACCAACGGCAAGTTCGTGTTCTCCGCCACCGAGGCCTACCTCATCGAGGATGGCAAGATCGGCGCGCCGGTGGTGGGCGCCACGCTCATCGGCAACGGCCCCGACATCCTCACCAAGGTCACCCGCATCGGCCACGACCTGCAGCTCGACGAAGGCATGGGCACCTGCGGCAAGGCCGGCCAGAACGTGCCGGTCGGCGTCGGCCTGCCGACGCTGCTCGTCTCCGAAATCACCGTCGGCGGCACCGCCACCAACTAGCCCACGCGCTAGGCGAGTTCGGAGCCTTTGGTTTCCGGCAGGAAGAGCCACATCGACGCCGCAAAGACATAGGCGAGGGCGGTGACGCTGAACGCGTTGCCGAAGCCGTGGGTTTGGGCCAGGCCCCCGACGAGCATGGGGGCGACAGCGCCCCCGAGCCGTCCGGTGTTGTAGATGAGGCCCTGTGCGGTCGCGCGAACCCGCGTCGGGAAAATCTCGGCCGTGACCACACCGATGCCCGAGAAATGTCCCGTACAGAAAAATGCCACGAACGGGCCGAGGCAGAGGAGCAGCGTCGGATTGCGGCTCAGGCCGTAGAGCGGCAGCAGGATTGCGGCGAGGACCAGGTAGGAGACGTAGGTCTTCTTGCGGCCGACCCGGTCGCTGATGAAACCAAAGCTCACGTAGCCGAACCACGTGCCCACCTGCATTGCGACGATGAAGAGCGACATGCTGGTGGTGTTCAAGCCAACTCCGCCTTCACGCACCGGCAGCGACAGGTAGGCGGGCACCCACAGGTTGAACCCCCACCAGGCGAACATGGCCCCGACCTGCAACAGCGTCAACGCCAGCGTGCGGCGGCCCAGGGTGCCGGACAGGATCGTCGAGAACCGTCCGCCCGTTTCGGCTGTTCGCGACTTCGTCCAGATCTCCGGTTCGGGCACCGCCTTGCGAATCCACAACGTGACAAGCGCGGGGATCACGCCGACGAAGAAGACCACGCGCCAGCCAAGGGTGGGCAGCACCACTGCGGTGATCAGGGCGGCGAGGGCGTAGCCCACCGCCCAGGCGCTCTGCACGACGGCGAGCGCCTTGCCGCGGTCTTTCGCCGACCAGGTTTCCGCCACCAGCGACGCTCCGGTTGCCCATTCGCCGCCCATGCCGAGGCCAAGAAAGAAGCGGAAGATCGCGAGCTCCCACGGCGTGCGCGCGAATCCGCACGCGGCGGTGAAGATCGAGTAGATAAGGATGCTGCCCATGAGGGCGCGGGTGCGGCCGATGCGGTCGGCCAGCACGCCGAACGCGAGGCCGCCGATTGCGGACGCCACGAGGGTGACGGAGCCCAGCGCTCCGGCCAGGCTCTTGTCCATCCCAAGGTCGCCCATCATGTGGGCCAGCACCAGCGAGTACAGCATCACGTCCATGCTGTCGAGCATCCAGCCGAGACTCGCGGCAAGCAGTGTGCGCCGCTGGGCAGGTGTAGCCGACCGATACCAATCCATCGAGTGAGCCGAAGCTACAGAAACGCCGCCTTTTGCTCAATTCCCGCGCTCGGGCGCCGCGCAAATATTGACCGCGCACGCGCGCGGCGCATAGCATTCCTCACCGCTTCCCCGGAGGACTATTGATCGGGCAGTCCATCTCGCACTACAACATCCAGCGGAAGCTTGGATCCGGCGGGATGGGCGTCGTCTACGAGGCGGAGGACACGCTCCTCGGCCGGCAGGTGGCGCTCAAGTTCCTCTCGCCGGAAATGGCGAAGGATGCCGCTGCGCTGGAGCGCTTCCAGCGCGAGGCGCGCGCCTCCTCGGCGCTCAACCATCCCGGCATCTGCACCATCCACGCGATCGAGATGCACGAAGGCCAGCACTTCATCGCGATGGAGCTGCTCGAAGGCGAGAGCCTCGCCGATGCGCTGGTGCGCGGGGCACTGCCGGTGAACCAGGTGCTGGAACTGGCGGCGCAGGCCGCCGACGCGCTCGAGTCGGCGCACGCGCGCGGCATCGTCCATCGCGACCTGAAGCCGGCGAACATCTTCCTCAACACCCGCGGGCAGTTGAAGATCCTCGACTTCGGCCTCGCCAAGATCGAACGGGGCCATGGCAGCGATCCGCGCGACCAGCGCTCGGACATCGCCACCGCGGTGAAGGCGCACGACCTCACCAAGGCCGGCACCACGCTCGGCACGGTTGCCTACATGTCGCCAGAGCAAGCTCGCGGGCAGCTCACCGATGCGCGCACCGACCTGTTCTCTCTGGGCGCCGTCGTCTACCAGATGGCGACCGCCAACCTGCCATTCCCCGGAGAGACGTCGGCGGTCGTCTTCGACGCCATCCTCAACCGCGACCACCAGCCGCTCGGCCGCCTCAACCCGTCGCTGCCGCCCGAGCTCGACCGCATCGTCGGCAAGGCGCTCGAGAAGGACCGCAACTTCCGCTACCAGACGGCCGGCGACCTGAAGACCGACCTGCTTCGCCTCAAGCGCGACATCTCCTCGGGCAAGCGCAACACCGCGTCGAGCGCGGGCGGCGACTCGCGCGAAGCGGCGCGCCCCAGCCGGACGCGCGACCTGACGCGCACCGTGGCAGTGCTCTACTTCGAGAACCTCAGCAAGGTGGCGGAAGACGAGTACCTGCGCGATGGCGTCACCGAGGACCTCATCACCGAGCTGTTCAAGATCAAGAGCCTCAAGGTGATTGCGCGGCCGACCGTGCTCACCTATCGCGACAAGCAAGTGACGGCGCTGCAGATCGGCCAGCAGCTGGGCGCCAACTATGTGCTCACCGGCAGCATCCGCCGCGCCGGCAACCGGCTGCGCATCAACGCGCAGCTGGTGGACACCGCCACCGACTTCCCGCTGTGGTCGGAGCGCTACGACCGCGAGATGAAGGACGTGTTCGAGCTGCAGGACGAGATCGCGCGCCGAATCGCCGAGGCGCTGCGCGTCACGCTCTCCTCGCAGGAGCGCGAGGCGCTCGCCGTTCGCCAGACCGACAACCTGCACGCCTACGACCATTTCCTGCGCGGCCGCAGCTTCATGCGCCGCCGCACGCGCCAGGACTTCGAGTTCGCGCTGCAGATGTTCGAGAACGCGGTGGCGCTCGACCCGAGCTTCGCGCTGGCGCACGCGGCGATCGCCAACGTCTGCGCGCAGTACCACTTCCACCACGAGAACCTGCCGGCGTGGCTGGAGCGCGCCGAGAAGGCGGCCAACCGCGCCGCGGAGCTCAGCGACGACCCCGAGATCCTGGTGGCGCAGGGCTGGATCCTGTACGCGAAGGGCGACCACGAGAAAGCCGTGCACCTGGTGGAGACGGCGATCGAGCAGCGGCCCGACTGCGACGGCGCCTACTACCTGATCCTGCGCGCCATGTTCAGCGCCGGCCGCTACCACGACGTGGCGCGCATCGCCGATGCCGCGATCGAAGGCGCCGGCAACGACTACAACGTCTACATCCCCATCACCAACGCGCTCGACCGGCTCGGCAAGAAAGAGCGGCTGGATAACCTCCGCCAGCGCGAGATCCTCGCCCTCGAGAACCACCTGCGCACCGTGCCCGAGGATGGCCGCGCCCACACGCTGCTCGCGGTCGACTACGCAGCGGTCGGCCGGCGCGACGAAGCGACGCACGAAGTGAAGATCGCCGTGGCGCTGCGCCCGAATGACGGCCACGTCCTCTACAACGCCGCGTGCACGCTGAGCCTCCTCGGCCTCAAGGCCGAGGCGCTCGAAACCCTGGGCCGAGCCTGGGAAGGCGGCTTCAAGGACGCCACCTGGACCCGCCGCGACCCCGACCTCGCGTCACTCCACGGCGAGCCGGAATTCGAACGGCTTTACCCGCCGTCGGCCGCATCCGGCGACTAGAGCGCTTTTTTTCAAACCCGACGCGGGTCGGCCGTCGTCACAAGGGCATGAACAAGATCCTGGTCGCGACCCCGTGTGCGTTTCTCCTTTCCACTCTTGGCTTTGCGGCCGGCTGGCAGCAGGCGGGTTCCAACGCCTTGTGCCGCGACCAGGGGCACAATGACCGGCCGTCGCACTGCGAGGTGCGCGAGCTGACGTTCGCCCCCAGCGGCACCGTGTCACTGAACGGCGGGCCCAACGGCGGCATCGAGGTGAAGGGCGAGGCTCGAAGCGACGTGCGCGTGTTCGCCATCGTCGGCGCGAGCGCCGACAGCATCGAGGAGGCGCGGGCGCTGGCCGCCGAGGTCACGATCTCCACGGGCCCCAGCATCGTCGCGGACGGCCCCGAGAGCCGCCGGCACGCCAGCTGGTGGGTCAGTTACCGCGCGGCGGTGCCGCGCAAGACCAACCTCACGCTGCGCGCCAACAACGGCGGTATCGACATCACCTCGGTGTCGGGCGCGATCGAGTTCGACACGACCAACGGTGGCGTCAGCCTCGAGGACGTGGGCGGCGACGTGAAGGGCCGGACGACGAACGGCGGCCTCGACATTACCCTCACCGGCACCCGCTGGGACGGCGCCGGCCTCGACGCGGTCACCACCAACGGCGGTGTCAGCCTCAGCGTTCCCGCGAACTACAACGCGCAGATCGAGAGCGGCACCGTCAACGGCGGCGTCGACACCGACTTCCCCATCACGCTGCCGCCCGGCCACCATAGCAGCCGCAACCGCAAGGTCTCGATGACCATGGGCGCCGGCGGCCCGACGGTCCGCGCCATCACCACCAACGGCGGGATCTCGATCGAGAAGTCGAACTGACTAGTAGCGCCAGCTGGTGATGTCGGCTCCTTTGGGGGCCGTCTTCAGGATGCGTTCGACGATCTTGGGGGCGTACATCTGGGTGTAGCGCAGGCGTGAGATGGCGTTTGGCTGCTTGTGGTCGCCGTTCCAGCAGTGCTCGGCGCGGTCGCCGTATTCGATCTCGCCGGTGAACGGCGGGTTCTTCGCGCTGCGCAGGAAGTCTTCGGCCAGGTACACCGCGTTCGTCAGGTAGTAGTTGTCCATGTCGCCGACGTACAGGTTGACCTTGCCGTCGAGCTTCTTGCCGAGGCCCTTGGCTTCCCAGTCGCGCTTCATGATGTGGACGAGGTCGAAGTTGTCCTGCCAGTACTTGGCGACGTCCTTGTCGATGACGCCGGTGCGGCGGTCCCAGATGCGCTTCGGATAGCCGTCCGTGTCGGTCGGCGAAAACACCGACTCCCATACGTCCAGCTGGCCGCCGGAGCGCACCTTGGTGCCGAGCACCAGCTCGAGGCGGCTGCCCTGCTCGATCGTCTCGCTGAGGTGGCCGAGGTAGTTGCGGTGCGCCGGCTTCATCACCTTCTTGAACGGGCCTTCCCAGTAGAAGGCGTTCTTGTCGTCGTACACGTTCACAGTCATGTGCGCGTGGAAGTCGATGGGATCGGGGCAGGCGGCGTAGCAGCCGTTGAAGTCGTCCGGGTAGAAGACCTGCGCCGCGAGCGCCTCCCAGCCGCCGGTCGAGCCGCCGTACATGAAGCGCGACCAGCCGGTGCCGAGGCCGCGGTACTTCTTCTCGACGTACGGGATCAGCTCCTTCACGATCGCGTCGCCGTACGGCCCGTTGTTGGCGGAGTTCACCGCGTACGAATCGTCGTAGTAGGGCGTCGGGTGCTGGATCTCGATCATCAGGAAGCGCGGGAAAGTCCTCGCGGTCCAGTCCTTGTAGAACTGGTACGCCTGCTCGTCCTCGATGCGGTTGTAACAGTCGAGGTGGAAGCGTTCGCTGTAAACGCACTTCGCGTTCTTGTCGGGCGGCTGTTCGCTGAACCCGCCGATGGTGTCGGGGAAATGCCCTTGGTTGATCACCAGCGGGTAATGGGCGTTCGGATGCGCATCGAAGCCCTCCGGCAGCAGTACGTGCACGCCGATGTACATGTCGCGGCCCCAGAACTTCGACAGCAGCTCGCTGCGGATGCGGTCGTGCTTGATGTACTTCGTGGTCGCCGGCTCGGGAATCGGCGGGATGGTCTTGTCGAGGACGATCTTCACCGCGTCTGTGCCCTTCGGGTCCCACGCGATCTTGCGCGGCGTGCTGTAGAGATTGCCGGGCGCGCGGCTCCACTGCTGGCCCTCGCCGCGGTCCATCGGCAGCTTCAGCGTGAAGCCGTCGCTGCGCTTGAACGTTTCGTACTTGTGCAGCAGCGCCTGGACGTTGTAGGTGCCGGCCGGGATGTCGCGCAGCGATTCCATCGGGTAGCCGAGCACCGCGGCATCGAAGGGCGCTGCATCGCCGGCCTTGAAACCATCCACGTTCACGCCGAACACCTGCTGGCTGTTGAGCGACGTGTCGCTGATCTGGAAGCGCGGCTCGCGCGCATCGTCGGTTGAAAAGAGGAGGAGCACGCGCCCGTCGACGGGCGCCGCGGCGCCGTCCGGCAGCGACACGGTGAAGCGCGCGGCGTCCTGCGCGTGGGCGGAGGGAGCGCCGGCAGTCAGTACGGAAGTGAGTGCAAGGGCAGAGATCAATCGCATCTAGAACGTGAACTTAGCAGCGATCTGCACGATGCGCTGGGTGTCGCCGAAGTTGATCTGCGTAGCACGGTCGGCCCCGAAGTTGAGCCGCGGGTTGGAAAGATTGGCCTGCGGCACGAGCACACCACCGGTGAAGTTGTAGAAGACGTTCTGCTGCGAAGTGACGTTGGTGGTGTTGAACAGGTTGAAGGCTTCGGCGATCAACTCCAGGCCGAGTTTCTTGCCGAGGCCGATGCGGCGCGACAGCCGCATGTCGACGTTGTAGCCGGTTTCGAGCCGGTGGGAGTTGCGGCTGCCGGGCACGATGTCGTTGCTCGGGTTGCCGTCGCGGTTCAGGTCGCCCGTGACGACTTCCGAATAGGGCAACCCGCTCTGGACGCTCGCAATCCAGCTGAGCGACCAGCCGCTCGCGAGCGCGTGCACCAGGCCGGTCGCGCCGCGGCCATAAGCCGGAGTCCACAACCCGCTCCAGACCACGCGGTGGCGGACGTCGTTGTCGCCGGCAGCCTTGTCGGCGTCGAAATCGGCGGGGTTGGACGCGTACTTGGAGTCGTCGCCGGCGTTGCCGGGCACCACCGCGGTCGCATCGGGCTTGTTGTCGGTGACTTTGCCGAGCGTGTAGGAGAGGTTCGACTGGAACGAGCCGCCGAAGCGCTTCTTCAGCTCGAGCGTGGCACCGTTGTAGTTCGATTCGGCGCTGCTCTGGAACTGGATGACGCGGGCAAAATTGGCGAACGGCCGCACCAGCGGGAATTGCTGCACCGAAAGCGTGCTGCCGCCTTGCACCGGGATCGCGGTCGCGAGCGGCGCGCCGTTGTTGATGTCGGTCGAGCGCTGCAGGTTGCGGCCGGCGACGAACAGATAGCTGACGCCGATCGACATGTCGCGCGACAAGGCGCGTTCGATGCCGGCGCTTGCCTGGTGCACCTCGGGGTTCTCGTAGTCCTTGTCGAAGACGAAGATGCTGGGGCGGGCGGCGGCTACGCCGGTCGGCGGCGCGGCCAGAACGTTCGGATAGGTCGGCACGGCAGTGCCGGTGATGCGCACCGAGATGACGTTGATGCCGTTGTTGGAGTGTGCCGTGCCCACCATGATCGATGGTGTCCGACCATAGAAGAGGCCGTAGCCGGCGCGGACGACGGTGCGGTCGTCGGGCGTCCACGAGACGCCGAGCCGCGGCCCGATGTTGTTCTTGTCGGTCTTGAGGAAGCTGGTATCGATGCCGGCTGCCTCGAGTTGCGCGTCGGGATTGCGCACCGGCGGCTGGTTGAAAGACTGCAAGTCGTAGCGCAATCCGAGCGACACGTTCACGTTCTTGCCGACGCGCCATTCGTCCTGCACGAACGCAGCGAATTCGTTGATGTCGGGGTGGGTCTCGGCGCCGGTGGTTCCGGCGCCGGCGAAATTCTGCTGGAAAGCCTCGTTGGCGGCGACGTTGCTCGGTACTCCGCCGGCGAAGCTCGCAAGCGACGAGAACGAATACGAGCCGCCGAAGAAACCGGGGAAGAAATTGAGGATCCTGTCGCGGTTGTAGTCGGCGCCGCCCTTGAAGGTGTGCGCCCCGCGCACCAGCGTCACAGTGTCGGCCAGCTGGAAGCGCTTGATGGTGGTCTCACGCGGGCTGAAGTTGTTGCGGCCGAAGGTGAGGACGCGCTGGCCGCTCTGGTTGACGAGCGTTTCCGGGGAGTCGGTGTTGGCAAGCCCGGGTTCGGAGTCCTTCGTCACCTGCACGCGCACCTCGTTGAACGTGGACGCGCTCAGGACCGTCGACAACGAAGCGTTCAGCGAGCGGGTGCGCACCAGTGAGTTGCCGCTGTGCTCCTCGGCGTTCGTCGAGCCGCTGGTTTCGCCGTTGCCGCCGGTGTAGTTCTGGTGGTTGTAGCGCAGCGTCAGCCGGTTGGCAGGACTGAACTGGTAGTCGACCTTCGCCAGGAAGACGTCCTGGTTCTGCGTGCGGTTGTAGTCGCCGGCCCGGGCGCGCACCGCGGCGAGGCCGGCCTGGGTGGCCGCGTCCGTCGGCAAATTCCCCGGCAGCACCAGGGCGACGGCATTGGGAATGGTCTGCCGTTGGCCGTCGTACGAGAGGAAGAAAAACGCCTTGTCCTTCTGGATAGGGCCGCCGAGCGAGCCGCCGAACTGGTGAATGCGGAACGGCGCCTTGGGGCGGATCGGCGTGAGGATCTTGTTCGCGTAGCTGTTGGCGTTCAGGCTCTTGTCGCGATAGAACTCGAATGCCGAGCCGTGCACTTCGTTGCTGCCGGACTTGGTGACCACGTTGATCACGGCGCCGCCGGCCCGACCGAACTCGGCCGAATAGGCGTTGCGGTTCACCTGGAATTCCTGCACCGCATCCTGGCTGAACTGGTAGGGCGCGCGGCCGGAGCCGGTGCGGCCGAGCGTCTGGCCGAAGAAGGTGTTGTTGTTGTCGGCGCCGTCGATCACCAGGCTGTTGAGCGTGCCACGCTGCCCGGCGAAGCTGATGTCGCCGCCGCGGGTATCGCGCACGACCCCGGGCGTGGTCAGCACGAAGTCGATGAAGTTGCGGCCGTTGACCGGCAGGTTGGCGACCGCGCGTTCGCCCACCGACGATGCCTGGCTGGTGCGCGCCGCGTCGATGATCGGCGCCTCGGCCGTCACCGTCACCTCTTCCTGCTGCGAAGCGACCTTGAGGGCAAGCTTGATGTCGAGCGTCTCGCCGATGCCGAGCTTCACCGCCGGCCGCTTGGTCGTGGCGAAGCCGCTGAGCGACGCCGTGATGTCGTAGTTGCCGACCGGCAGCAGCGGCGCGCGATAGACGCCGTCCGCGTTGGTGGTGGTCTCGCGCATCAGGCCGGTATCGACGCTGCGGATCACCACCGCGGCGCCAGGGAGGAGCGCGCCCGATTCGTCGCTGACCGAGCCTTCGATGGTGCCGCCCGCCGCCTGCGATTGCGCGCGAGCGAGCATGGGAAGGAGGAGTGAAAACGACAACGCGGCACAGGCAGGCATCAAGAGGGATTTGGTCGACATGGCGAACCTCATCAATTCGCGCCAGCGTAGCACCGCGGCGGGCCGTTTCCGGAGGCGAATGCGACGCTCCTGGTTCAACAGGGGTTGACAGGAATGATTCTGAACATGAAACGCATTTTCACAATGTCGTGTTCAAGATAAAAAATGGCCTCGCCGCGGCGGCGCCTGGTGCACTATGTTGATTCCGCACCGTTTTGGCCTTTGCAGGAGGGCGCCGATGTTGATGACGCGAACCGCCACGCTGTTGTCGATCCTTTCACTCGCATCGCTGTCGATCGTTTCGATGGCCGCGCCGGCCGGCGCCGCGTCCGCTGGACTGACCGTGGGCAAGCCTGAGATCCGCTCTATGGCAGCGCTCGCGTTCGGCCCGGACGGAGTTCTGTTCGTCGGCGATTCGGTGGGCGGCGCCGTGTTCGCGATCGACCTTGGCGACAAGACCGAACGGGCGGTGAAGGATCCGAAGCGGATTCTCGACGTCGAGGGCAAGCTCGCTGCGCTTCTCGGCGCGACGCCCGCGGACATCCTGGTCCACGACATGGCGGTCAATCCCCTCTCGAAGAACGTCTACTTCGCGGTTTCGCGCGGCCGCGCTGCGCTGGCCGCGGGGTCGCCGTGGGTACTCCCCAACGACGTTGCCACCGCGACGGCGCTGTTGAGGCTCGACTTCGACGGCAAGGTGAGCGTTGTCGACCTCGGCGCGGTGCCGTTCGCGCGCGTGGCACTGCCGAACCCGGTCGACCCGGCGAAGAAGCACGCGTGGAAGGAGGGCCTGCAGGCGCGCGTCGAGACCATCACCGATCTCGGCTATGCGGACGGCACGTTGTGGATCGCGGGCCTGTCGAACGAGGAGTTCGCTTCCACCATGTGGCGGGTCAAGTACCCGTTCGACAGCGCGGTGGCGGCGACCACCATCGAGAACTATCACGGCGCGCACCAGAAGTACGAAACCGAGGCGCCGGTGCGAGCGTTCGTCCCGTACACCTTGAACGGCACGCCGTCGCTGGTGGCGGCCTACCTGTGCACGCCGCTCGTCACATTTTCGGTCGACACTCTGAAGGACAAGGCGCACGTCAAGGGCCGCACCATTGGCGAGTTCGGCTCGGGCAACTATCCGCTCGACATGGTCCTTTATAAAGACCGCGGCCGCGACAAGTTTCTGATCGCGAACAGCAACCTGCCGCTGATGATCGTGGACCCGAAGGACATCGAGTCCTATCAGGGCGAGATCACGAAGGGCGAGGACAAGTACCAGTTCGGCGTGCGCTTCGAGTCGCGCTCGACGCGCGCGGTGCAGCAGCTCGACAACTTCGGCCCCGACTACGTGGTGGCGCTGGAGCGCCTGATGGGCGGGCGGCTCGACCTCTCGCCGATGCCCGTCGAGCGGTTCTGAGCGCGGCCTTTCTCCTCCTCGCGGCGGCACTGACGCTTGAGACGCCGTCCACGGGATCGGGACCGGTCACGCTCGTGGGGTTGAGCGAGGCGCAGCGCGCTCGGCTCGGGGGGTTGAGTAGCGCGGAACTGGCAGAAATGCTGGCGGTTTACACCGGTGCATTGAACGCGCGGCCGGGGCCGGCCAGTGACCAGCCCGCAATCGCCGGGAGCGTTTCGCTTGCAGACGCCGGCCTGCGGTTCACGGCGCGGTTCCCGTTCGTTTCCGGGCTCGACTACACCGTTTTCGCTGCGCTCGACGGCGTCTCGCTGCGTAGTTCGTTCCGGGTGGCACCCCCGGCCGGAGACGCGCCCCGTGTTGTCGCGGTCTTTCCTTCGGGCACCGAGCTGCCGGCGAACACGCTGCGGATGTATGTGCATTTCTCGCAAGCCATGAACGCACGCCAGGTTCACGACCACGTGCGGCTTCTGGATGCACTGGGCGCGGTCGTGCCGCTCGCCTTCGTCGAAGTGGCCCATGGCCTGTGGAATGCTCCTGCGACACGGCTCACGCTCTTCTTCCATCCGGGCCGCGTGAAGCGCGGGGTTGCACCGGGTGACGACCTTGGGCCGGTGCTCACGCCCGGCCGGTCTTACCGGCTCCTTGTCGATGGCTCCCTCACCGATGCCGCCGGGCGGCCGCTTGGAGCCGACTTCTCGCACGCTTTCACCGCGGCCGATGACGATCGCGTGTCGCCCGACGCCGCGCGCGTCGGCGTCACTGCGCCGCCCGACGCCGGCAGCGCGCTGTCGGTTGCGCTGCCGGAACCGCTCGACGAGGCGCTGCTGCGGCGCTTCGTCTGGGTCGAAGATGCGTCCGGCTCCGCCCTCGCCGGCGAAGTCACGATTGGCGAAGGGGAGACTCGCTGGCGGTTCCAGCCGCGCGAACCCTGGAAGAGCGGCGCCTATTCGCTGCGCATCTTGCCGGCACTCGAGGATCGCGCCGGCAACCGCTTCGACCGCCTGTTCGATCGCAGCACGGTTGAAGGTGACGAAGAGGGTACCGCTGGCGCGGCCACGTCGCCGCTGGTCCCGTTGTCCTTCCCTTTCCGTTTCCCGTGACTATGAGGCGACTCAGCGAACACGTCGCAGCTCCGCCTCCGAAGCGATGAATCCGAACCCTGGCCAACCGCCAGATTGGACCGAACGCTCGAACCACTTGCGCGCTTCCGCCTTGTCGCCGCGCACGAGGTACCAGTTGCCGAGGCCGAAGGCGAGCGTGGCGACCTGAACCTTGTCGGTGTCCGCGGGGGTGACGACGGCTTCCGGGCCGATCTCGCCACGATAGAGCTGCAGGCGTCGCGTGTAGGCGTTGGTGACCGGCTTGTTGTCCGGACGCCGATCGAGCATCGCCTTGGCTTCGTCGCCGCGGCCCGCGCGGCTGAGCGACATCCATAACCAGTCCGTGGAACCCGCCAGCTCCCCGGCATCGGGTGCGATGGGCTGCGCTTTGGCGAAGGACGACGCCGCCGCGGCAAAGTCGCCGCGCAGGAACTGGACCACACCAAGGTGGTACCAGATGCCGTAGATCGTCGGGTCGAGGGTGCCGCCGCGCGTGAGGTCGGCGAACGCGCGATCGAGTTCACGCACGGAAAGATATCGATGCCCGCGCCATCGAAGGAGCAGGGCATTGTCCGGCTCGATTTCGAGCCCGCGCGTGAACGTCGCAATGGCCTCGCGAAACTGCCACGCACCGGACTGCGCAACGCCGAGGTCGATGATGCGCGCAATGTCTGTTGGCGCGGCGTCGAGAGCGGCTCGCGCGGTCTTGACGGCATCCGTATCGGGGAGCGACCGATACTCCACCCCCTCAGGTGACCGGTATTGCAGTGATGGCTCGCCTGCCTGCCCTGCGTCGACCACAGGGCAAAGGGTGAGCGCCGTACCGATCGTGAACGTCAGCCCCGCACGCCGCACGTTACTAATCTGCATACGGACAGATTCTAGAGTCGCCCTCGATAGAGTGCCTCTGTTCGATCCTACTCCCCCCGTTTTCCCGAGGACGCCCTGCGCTTGCGCTGCGCCCGAGGGATCTCGGTGTCGAACGCGCAACACTGATGGAGGCGCCGATAGAAGTGGTGGACTGCGTCCGGACGCAGTCCGTTACCAATCACCTCACCGTTTTCCCGAGGGGCGGCGACTCTTGGTCGGGGATCGGAACCGAGCGGGCTTTGGTCGTCGCTAACATGGGGTGTGAGCCTTTCTCCGTTTCATCCGGCGGTACAAGACTGGTTTCGCGCTTCCTTCGCGAAGCCGACGGCTGCCCAGGACAAGGGATGGGCCGCGATCGCGAAGGGTGATTCGACGCTGCTGCTGGCGCCGACGGGCAGTGGCAAGACGCTCGCGGCGTTCCTCTGGTGCCTCAATCGCCTCATGTTCGGGCCGCCGCCCGACGGCAAGCGCCGCACGCGCGTCCTTTATGTATCGCCGCTGAAGGCGCTCGCTGTGGACGTCGAGCGCAACCTGCGGGCGCCGCTCGTCGGCATCGCGCACGCCGCGCAGCGGCTCGGCGTCGCGGCCTACTCGCCCGAGGTCTGGGTGCGCACCGGGGACACGCCCGCGGCCGAGCGCGCGCGTTTCCTCCGCGCGCCGGCCGACATCGTCATCACCACGCCCGAGTCGCTGTTCCTCCTGCTCACTTCGCAGTCGCGCGACGCGTTCGCCACCCTCGATACCGTCATCCTCGACGAGATCCACGCGCTCGTTCCCACCAAGCGCGGCAGCCATCTCGCCTTGTCGCTCGAGCGGCTCGAGAAGCTCGCGAACCGGCCCCTGCAGCGCATCGGCCTGTCGGCGACCCAGCGGCCGCTCGACGAGGTGGCACGTTTCCTCGGCGGCGCCGACACCAGCGTGGCGACTGCGGCGAAGAAGGCGAAGACGCCGAAGGTCGGCAAGCGTTCGGCCGCGGCGGGCATCCATGCAGAGTTCGCCGGTGCCGTGCGCAAGGTGAACTACCGGCCGGTCACTGTCGTCGATTCCGGCACACGCAAGGAACTGAAGCTGCGCATCGAGGTGCCGGTCGAGGACATGGCGAAACTCGCCGATCCCATCGACATCCCCAGCGGTCCGGCGTCGCAGGGGCCGGTGCGGCCGTCGATCTGGAGCGCCATCCATCCGCGCCTGGTGGAACTGGTGCGCGCGCACCGCTCGACGCTCATTTTCGTCAACAGCCGACGCGTCGCCGAACGGCTGGCCGGAGCGCTCAACGAGCTTGCCGAAGAGCCGCTGGTACGCGCCCATCACGGCTCGCTGGCGCGGCCACAGCGCATCGAGATCGAAGAGGCGCTGAAGGCCGGCAAGCTGCGCGGCCTGGTCGCCACGTCGTCGCTCGAGCTCGGCATCGACATGGGCGCCATCGACCTGGTGATCCAGATCGAGGCGCCGCCATCGGTCGCAAGCGGGCTGCAGCGCATCGGCCGCGGCGGGCATCATGTCGATGCGGTCAGCGAAGGGCTCATCTTTCCCAAGTACCGCGGCGACCTGGTGGCGAGCGCCGCGGTTGCGCGCAGCATGCACCGCGGCGAGGTCGAGGCCATTCGCTATCCGCGCAACCCGCTCGACGTGCTGGCGCAGCAGGTGGTGGCGGCGGTCGCCATGGATCCGTGGGACCAGGACGAGCTGTTCGCGCTGGTGCGCGGCGCCGCGCCCTACGCCGACCTCGACCGCTCGGTGTTCGACGGCGTCCTCGACATGCTCGCCGGCCGCTATCCCTCGGACGAATTCGCTGAGCTGAGGCCGCGCCTCACATGGGACCGGGTGAAGGGCACGCTGGTCACGCGCGAGGGCGCGCGGCGCGTGGCAATCGCGAACGCCGGCACCATCCCCGACCGCGGCCTCTACAGCGTGTTCCTCGCCGGCGCCGCCCCCGGCACCGCGCGCGTCGGTGAGCTCGATGAGGAAATGGTCTTCGAGACCCATCCCGGCGAGACCTTCGTGCTGGGCGCTTCCACCTGGCGCATCGAGGAGATCGGCCACGACCGCGTCACTGTGTCGCCGGCGCCGGGCGAGCCGGGCCGCATGCCGTTCTGGAAGGGCGATGCCCCGGGCCGGCCGCTCGAGTTCGGCCGCGCCATCGGCGCCCTGGTACGCACCTTGCGGGCGATGCCGCGGTCGGCCGCGCTGGACCGCCTGGTGCGCGAGCACGACCTCGACCGCCAGGCGGCGGAGAACCTGCTGCAGTATCTCGCCGACCAGCACGAGGCTGTCGGCCACGTGCCGGACGACCGCACCATCGTCATCGAGCGCTGCCGCGACGAGCTGGGCGACTGGCGGGTGTGCCTGCTGTCGCCGTTCGGCGGCAAGGTACTGGCGCCGTGGTCCATGGCCATCCTCGCCAGGATCCACGACCAGGCCGGCCTCGACGTCGAGACGCTCTGGACCAACGACGGCCTGGTGGTGCGCTTCCCCGACACGGACGAGGCTCCCGACCCGCAGCTGATGCTGCCGGCGGCGGCCGAAGCGGAGGCGCTGATCGTGCGCCAGCTCGGTGCCACCTCGCTGTTCGCCGCCAAGTTCCGCGAGGCCGCCGCGCGCGCCCTGCTGCTGCCGCGCCGGCGCGTCGGCACGCGCACGCCCTTGTGGCAGCAGAGGAAGCGCGCCGCCGACCTGCTGGCGGTGGCGGCGAAGTTCGGCTCCTTCCCCATGCTGCTCGAGGCGCACCGCGAGTGCCTGCGCGACCTGTTCGACGTGCCGGCGCTGCTCGAGACACTGCGCGCCATCGAGCGGCGCGAGATCCGCGTGGTCACGGTCGACTCCACGCAGCCCTCGCCATTCGCCGCCTCGCTGCTCTTCGGCTACGTCGCCGCCTACCTTTACGACGGCGACGCGCCGCTCGCGGAACGGCGCGCGCAGGCACTGTCGATCGACCACGCGCAGCTGCGAGCACTCATCGGCGAGGCCGAACTGCGCGCCGTGCTCGATGGCGACGCCATCGACAGTGTCGAGCGCGAGCTGCAGCATCTCGAACCACAACGCCGCTTCAAGACCGCCGACGGCCTGCACGACCTGCTGCTGCGCATCGGCGACCTGGCACCCGAGGAGATCGCGCAGCGCGCGGCGGTCGAAGCCTGGGAGCCGCTGGTGGCGCGGCTGCGCGCGGAGCGGCGGGTGTTGACGCTCGCGGTTGCCGGCGAGGAGCGCGTGGTGGCGGTGGAAGACGCCGCGCGTTTTCGCGATGCGCTCGGCACGCCACTACCGCAGGGTCTGCCGGGCGCCCTGCTCGCCACCGTGCGCGATCCGCTGCGCGACCTGGTGCTGCGCTACGCGCGCACCCATGGACCGTTCGTGACGCAAGACGTGGCGCTGCGCTTCGGCGTCGCGCGGCCGGCGGTGGAAAAGGCGCTGGCGCGCGCGGCGGCCGGTGGCCGCATCCTCGAGGGTGAGTTCCGGCCCGGCGGCACGCAGCGCGAGTGGTGCGACTCCTCGGTGCTGTCGCAGATCAGGCGGCGCTCGCTGGCGCGGCTGCGCCACGAGGTGGAGCCGGTGGAGGCGGCGGTTCTCGGCCGCTTCTTCACCTCCTGGCAAGGAGTGCTGCGGCCAAGGCGCGGGCTTGACGCGCTCCTCGACGCCATCGAGACCCTGCAGGGAGTGCCGCTCATCGCCTCGGCGCTCGAGCGCGAGATCCTGCCGGCGCGCATCGCCGGCTATGAGCGGCGCGACCTCGACACGCTGCTCGCGGCAGGCGAGGTGCTGTGGTGCGGCGTCGAGCCGCTGGGCGACGCTGACGGCCGCGTCGCTCTCTACCTCACCGACCACTTCCCCCGCCTCTGGCGCCCGCAGCCGCCGCCTGGCCACGGCGCGGCGCCAGGGAAGCAGGCAGGCGCGGCAGCGCTGTCGCAACGTGAAGCCGGGGTTGTCGCGCATCTGCAGAAGGAGGGCGCGTCCTTCTTCGCCGCCGTGCACGAAGCGGCGGGCGGCGGCTATCCGCGCGACACGCTCGACGCCATCTGGAACCTCGTCTGGCGCGGGCTCCTCACCAACGATTCGCTGCAGCCGCTGCGCGCCTTCCTTGGCAGCCGCTCGTCGCGCTCCGGACGGCGCACGGCGCCCGGCAGTGCCATGGCACGCGCGTTCCGTTCGCGGCGGCAGACGCCAAGCGCCGCTGAAGGCCGCTGGTCGCTGCTGGCCCCACGGCTGCGCCCGCTGAGCGCAACGGCGTGGAGCGCGGCGCTTGCACAGCAGCTGCTGCAGCGCTACGGCCTGGTCGCGCGCGAGACGCCGGCGGCCGAGCAGGTCTACGGCGGGTTCTCGGCGGTCTACGACGTGCTCAAGACCATGGAGGAAAGCGGCCGCGTGCGCCGCGGGTTGTTCGTGTCCGGCGTCGGCGCGCTGCAGTTCGCGCTGCCGCAGGCGCTTGACCTGCTGCGCTCGCTGCGCACGCCGCCCGAGGTGCTCGAAGTGGTGGTGCTCGCGGCTTCCGACCCCGCGAACCCGTACGGCACCGTGCTGCGCTGGCCGGCGGCCGCGGCCGCACGCACGCCCTCGCGCGCGGCGGGTGCGCGCGTGGTGCTGGTGAGCGGCGCCGCCGCCGCGTACCTTGGCAAGGGTGGGAAACAGCTGCTGACGTGGCTGCCGGAGGACGATCCCGATCGTGCGCCGATGGCGCGTGCGATCGCACGGGCGCTGGCCGAAGACAGCCAGCGGCATGCGGCGCTCTACACCGAGATCGACGCGCTGGCGGCGGCCGAGCATCCGCTGGCGCCGTTCCTCGTCGACGCCGGCTTCGTGCGCACGCATCAGGGCCTGCAGCTCGGCCAGCGCCGCGCACTCGAGATCGCCGCGGCGGCCGTTGCGGCGGCAGCCGGCGCGGCACCAATCGGTGCGGCCACGACAGGTGCAGCGGGTTCGGAGGCAGACCGGCCGGGCGCCGATGCCTGAAGGCGACACTCTCTTCCGCACCGCGCGCACTCTGCAGCGCGCGCTCGCGGGCCACGTGGTGACGCGCTTCGAATCGGCGTATCCGGCGCTCACACGGGTCGATGAAGATCAGCACGTGGAGGGGCGCGTGATCGACAAGGTCGAGGCGCGCGGCAAGAACCTGCTCATGCACTTCGCCGGCGGTCTCATCCTGCGCACCCACCTGCGGATGAACGGCAGCTGGCATATCTATCGCCCCGGCGAGGCCTGGCAGCGGCCGCGGCGCGACGCCCGCATCGTCATCGAGACCGATGCCTTCGTCGCGGTTGGCTTCACCATCCCGGTTGCGGTCTTCGAGACCACCCACACCGTCGAGCGGCACGAGGCGCTGGGCCGGCTCGGCGCCGACCTGCTGGCCGCCGAGCCCGACCTGGGCGACATGTTGCGGCGAATTCGGGCGCGACCGCAGGAAGAGATCGGCGAAGCGCTGCTCAACCAGCGCGTGCTCGCCGGGATAGGCAACGTCTTCAAGTCGGAGACGCTGCACGCGGCTTCGGTCAACCCGTTCCGCGTTGTCGGCAGCCTCGGCGACGACGACCTGCAGCGCATCGTCGCCACCGCTCGCGACCTGCTGCGCGCCAACGTGCGCAGCGACTCGCCGGGAATGATCGTCACGACCCGCAGCGTCCGGCCCGCGGCGATGGTCATGGATCCGGAGGACGCGCTGCACGTGTACGGGCGCCGCGGCAAGCCGTGCCGCCGCTGCGGTGCGCCGATCTCGTGGCGGCGCCAGGGTCACTACGCACGCAGCACCTACTGGTGCCCCGCGTGTCAACCCGCGTAGCCCCGTGTTCCCGAGCAGCCCGTATTCCCGAGGAGTCCATCGCTTGCGCTGCGACCGAGGGATCTCGCTGCGCCCGTATTCCCGAGGAGCCCATCGTTTGCGCTGCGATCGAGGGATCTCACTTGCAACTGCGTCCGGACGCAGTTGCCTTACCGATCGCCACACTCTGCAGCGGACGACGGTGCGACATCACGGTCGGCGAGTGGTTCGGAGCGCGGGCGATGCGGCCCGCGAACTCCAAGCCCCGAAGCCTCGAGTAGCGCATGTCGTTGACCGCGCTGCGAAGGGCCCACCAGCGGACGCCCTCGAACTAGTTCCGGAACGAGTGGCACCATCCTTCGCGCCAACTGCATCATAGCTGCTGCGTTTCGGCATTCAGCTTGGTGGACTGCGTCCGGACGCAGTTGACTATGTGCGTTGGACGGAAAAGGTGGATCCCTCGGACGCAGCGGCAAGCGATGCACGCCCTTCGGGAAAACGGCACCAAGGTACCGACGCTGACGCAAGCGCCAGGGGGACGACAGGAAAGGAAATCGACGGATTGGACGGGGACGGAGAGCCAATCCGTCGATCGGGTGGGTCCTTCGGGCCAGCGCAAGCGCAAGGAGCCTTCAGGACTTCGCGGCTATTGCAGGTATCCGAGCGCCTTGAGCTCAGCGATTGTGGCTTCGTCCATCGGCACACGGCGTGCGCGGCCGGTGCGTGCGGCTAATGCGCGCCGCAGCTCGGCGTCGTAGCGCGCCGCCAGTTCCCGCTGCGTGCCGCGCGCCAACAGGTTGATGCGCTCGCCGGGATCGGCGCGCAGGTCGTAGAGTTCGGCGGCGCCGGCAGCGCTGTCGGTCACCACTATAGGCGGCAGCCGCGGCCGGCCATAGCGGTGCACCTCCTGCGGCGTCATCGACAGGATGTACTTGTAGCGGTCGGTGCGCAGGCTCTTTGCCTCGCTGCGGCCCATCAGCGACTCGCTGAGCGCCGCGCGCTCGCCTTCACCTCCGCGCACCCCTCCGCTGCCGCTTTCCCAGAGAGCGCGCAGCGAGCGGCCCTGCACCGCGACGGGCACCGCGATGCCGGCGATGTCGAGGATCGTCGGCAGCACGTCGATGGCGCGGGTCACCGCGGCCACGCGCGTGCCGGCGTGCTGCGAGCCTGGCAGCTTGACGATCAGCGGCACGTGCGTGAGCTCGTCGTGGAGCGTGTTGCCGTGGGTGTTGTAGAAGCGGCCGTCGCGTTCCTCCGAGCCGAAGGCGCCGGCAGTCTCGCCAAGCTGCTCGCCATGGTCGCTGGTGAGCACGATGAGCGTGTCGTCGTAGAGCCGGCGGCTGCGGAGCCGCTCGACCAGCCGGCCGACGGCGCGATCGGCAGACCGGACGCCGCCGTCGTAGAGCGCCGACACCACCTCGGGGCGAAAGGCACGGCGCCGCTCGAGCAGCTTCTGCAGCTTGCCCGCGTCGATGCGCGCCTGCGGGTCGCGGCCAAGCCGCGCCACCTGCGCCGCGAGCGCACGTCCCGCACCTTGCGGCAGCAGCCGCTCGTCGTCGAGGAACTCGCCGTTGAGGTAGGGTGCGTGCACCTCGAAGGTGTGCCAGAAGATGAAGAACGGCGCATCCTGCTCGCGTTCGACCGCCGCCAGCAGCCGCGCGAGGTTCTTCTCGTTCAGCTTGCGCATGAAGGTGTGGTAGCGGACGAAACCTCGGCCGAAGCCAACCCGCGGGTCCATGGTGCTGCCGCCGGTGAACGCCACCGAACGATAGCCGCTGGCCGAGAGCAGGCCGGGCAGCGTCTGGTGCTCGTCGCCCAGGGTCTCGAAACCGTAGCCCTCCTCGAGCGCATCGCGCAGTTCTTCGAGCGGCCGGGTGACGCCGTGCGCCGACGGCAGCAGGCCGGTGAAGATGGTCATGTGGCTCGGCGTCGTCCACGGCGCTGCCGCGATCTGGCGCTCGAAGAGGACGGCGTCTTTCGCGAGCGCGCCGATCGCCGGGCTCGTCGGTCGCGCGGCGTAACCGTAAGGCGTGAGGCGGTCGGCGCGCAGCGTGTCGATCGAGATCAGGATGACGTTGGGCCGCGCGGCGCGCGCTCCGCCGCCGGGCGGCGCTGCGGAGCGGCAGGCTGCCAGCAGGTAGAGCGCGCCCACGATGAGGAAAGCCTGCGCCGGCGAACGACGGGACACTTTGCCCGGATTGAACTACGGGGCTTGGGCGGGTTGCAACCTTTTAGTGCACATAGCCGAGGGCGCGCAGCTTTTCGAGAGCCTCGGCGTCCATCGGTACGGCGGCTGGCCGGCTGCCATGCGCGGCGACGGCGCCGCGCAGCTCGGCATCCATCCGGCGCGCGGTCACAGCGTCGCCCGCGGCGCCACGCGCGAACAGCAGGTTGCGCATCTCGCCGGGATCGCGCGCGAGATCGAAGAGCTGCACCAGCTCCGGCGCAGCCGGGATCGCCCTGCGGCCCGCGGCCTCGACCTGGGCGGGCGACATCGAGACGACGTACTTGTAGCGGCCGCGGCGCAGGCTCTTCGCTTCGCGGCGGCTGCCGAGCGCCTCGCTGACCGCGGCGCGCGGCGCGCGTTCGGTTCCGAGCCACAGGGGCTGCAGCGACGCGCCCTGCACGCGTGGCGGCGCTTCCAGGCCGAGCAGGTCGAGGACGGTCGGCATCACGTCGATGGCGCGCGACACCGGCTGCACGCGCATGCCGCGGTGCGCATTGCCGGCGAGCTTCACCAGCAGCGGGATGCGCACCAGCTCCTCGTGCAGCGTGTTGCCGTGGGTGTCGTAGAAGGCGCCGTTGCGGGCGCGGCTGCCGCCGGCGCCATGCGCTTCGCCCAGCTGCTCGCCGTGGTCGCTGGTCACGATCACGAGCGCATCGTCGTAGGTGCCGCTCGCCCTGAGGTGCGCGAACAGGCGCCCGAGCCAGCGGTCGGCCGACGCCACGCCGCCGTCGTAGAGCGCCGAAGCCACGGTGCTGTTGAAGGCGTCGCGGCGGTGCATGGCGCGGCGCGCGCTGCGCGCGTCGAGGACGCCGGCGTTCGCCGCGCTCAACGCGTCGAGGTCGGCCTGCAACGCGGTGGCGCCATCGGCCGCGAGCGCCTCCTCCTCGAGGTCGTCCAGGAACTCGCCGCGCAGGTACGGCGCGTGCACCTCGAAGGTGTGGAAGAAGAGGAAGAATGGCTTGTCGCGCTGTGCGTCGAGCCACGCCAGCATCGGCGCCATGCGCGCGCCGTCGAGCTTGCCCATCGACGAGTCATAACGCGCGAAGCCGCGTTCGAAGCCGATGCGCGGGTCGAGCGTCACGCCGCCGGTGAAGGCGGCGGTCGCGTAGCCGGCGCTCGCCAGCACCTCGGGCAGCGTCTTGTGGTCGTCCGCGAGCCGCTCGAAGACCGGCGGCGTCTTCGCCGCGCGGTCTTCGGCCAGGCCGAAAGGACGGGTCACGCCGTGGGCCGACGGCAGCAGCGAGGTGAACAGGCTGATGTGGCTTGGCGTGGTCCACGGCGAGGCCGAGACGTGGTTCTCGAAAAGAACCGCGTCCTTCGCCAGCGCGTCGAGGTTCGGGCTCGTCGCGCGCTGCCGATAGCCATACGCGTTCAGCCGGTCAGCGCGCAGCGTGTCGATCGACACCAGGATGACGGCGCGCGGCGCGGCTCTGCCTGAGCCGGGGCCTGAGCCGGGGCCAGGGACTGCGGCCGGTGACGGCGCGGCGCGACAGCCCGGGACTGCTGCAAGGGCGGACAGGGCCAGCGCGGCGAACCGGGCGCGGCGAGACATTGGAACGATGTTAAACGCCCGGTTACTTTGTTGCGGACTTGTAGCGCGCGACGATCTCGCGGACCTTGTCGATCGGCAGCGCCTCGACGGTGCGCTCGTGGCCCACCACCGTGGTTGCGCGCAGCATCGAGTTGGCGACCGCTTCCTCGGTGGCTTCGAGCACCGCCTGGAACAGCGGCGACGTCGCCTCCGGCGTCAGCGCGCCTTGCACGCGCGCCGCCACCGAGTTGTGGGCGGTGCGCATGGCCGGCGCGGTGGAGAACGCAACGGCATAGTCGCCGCTGCCGTTCGCGAAGGAAGACCCGGTGCGCGCCAGGCCCATCACCGCGCGCGCCGCGAGGCGCTCGAGATCGCGCGCATCGAGCGGCGCGTCGGTCGCGACCACGATCATGCACGAGCCTTTGGGCCCCTGCTTGTCGACTTCGAACTCGAGGCTTGGTCCAAGCTCGCGCCACAAGGGCACGTTGTCGAGCGTGAGCGTGCCGCCGAAGTTGGTCTGCACCAGCACGCCGAGCACGTAGCCGCCGAGGTGCCCCGGCAGCACCCGTGACGACGTGCCGATGCCACCCTTCCAGCCGAACGCGACCGTGCCGGCGCCGGCGCCGACGCTGCCTTCGTCCACCGCTCCGTCCTTCGCGGCGGCGAGCGCCGCGAGCACGTCGTCACGCTTCACCGGCAGCGAGCGGATGTCGTTGAGCGCCCAGCCGTCGTTGGTTTCGCCCACCACCGCGTTCACCGAGCGGACGTTGTCGTTGCCCGGCTGGCGCAGGGTCCACTGCACCACGGCCTCCATCGCGGTGCCGACCGCAAGCGTGTTGGTCAGCACGATCGGCGTCTCGATGGTGCCGAGCTCGCGCACCTGGCTGAGGCCGGCGAGCTTGCCGAAGCCGTTGCCGACGTAGATGGCGCCGGCGACCTTGTCCTGGAAGAGGTTGCCGCGGTGCGGCAGCACCGCGGTGACACCCGTGTGGATGTCCTTGCCGACGGCGAGTGTCTTCTGCCCCACCAGCACGCCGGCAACGTCGGTGATCGCGTTCAGAGCGCCGGTGGCGAACACGCCGGGCGCGATGCCCACCTCGCGGGCCCGCGGCCGGTTTCCGGTTTCAGTCGTGGTCATGAGGGTGGCCGCCGCAAGCAGGAGCGCCGGCTTCATTCCGCCGGCGCCTTCGCCCAGGTGTAGGTGCGGCCGCGGGCGTACTTCTCGAACCAGTCGAGCTCGACGTTGATCTTGAAGAGCCGGTGGCGCAGCTCGTCCCAGACGTGCGGTTCGCGCGGCGCGATGTAGAGGTGCGTCGGCACGCCGTTCGACTTGAGTGCGCGGTGCATCTCGTACGACTGCGGCGGCGGCACCCGCACGTCGGCCTCGCCGACCAGGAAAATGGTCGGGGTCTTCACCTTCGCGACGTCCTTGATCGGCGAGTGCTCCCAGAAGAGGTCGATGCGAGCGCCCTGCGACCACGGGGTGCCGAGGAACCACGGCTCGCGGTAGCTGCGGGTGTCGCTCTGGCCGAACATCGACAGCCAGTTGGCAGCGCCCGCGCCCGAGGACGCGGCCTTGAAGCGGTCGGTGAAGGTGATGATCTTGTTGGTCATGTGGCCGCCGGCGCTCCAGCCCATCTTCACCAGGCGGTCGGGATCGGCGAGGCCGATGGCGATGGCCTTGTCGACGCCGGCCATGACGTCGAGGTGCGACTGCTTGAAGTAGCCGCCCACCATGTCGCGCATGAAGGCGTCGCCGTAGCCGGTGCTGCCGCGGTAGTTCGGCTGCAGCACCGCGTAACCCATGCCGGTCAGCACCTTCGCGTACTCCGACCAGTCGCCGAAGATCAGGCGGTCCGAGGAGCGCGGCCCGCCGTGGGTCTGTACCACCAGCGGATAGCGCTGTCCGGGAACGTAGTCGACGGGATAGTGCAGGACGCCGTCGACGGTGACGCCGTCCGCACCCTGCCACTCGAGCCGTTCCACCTTGCCGAGCTTGAAGTCGCGCGCGTATCGCTCCGACACATGCGTCACCTGGCGCGGCGCGGCGCTTGCCGTCGCTGCCGCCGGCTTGCCCGCCGGTGAAGCGACATCCAGCATCCAGATCTCGCCGGGGTTGTCCGGCTGGTCTACCACGAGCGCGGCGCGGCCGAGCTTTGGCACGTACGACAATCCTGACAGCTCGTGGTCGCCCTTCGTCAGCTGGCGATACTTGCCGCTCGTGAGCTCGAGCACGAACAGCTCGTTGCGCACCCCCAGGTTGGCGCCGAGCAGCAGCGAACGCCCGTCGGCGGTGAACACCGCCCGGTCGATGGCATACGGAAAGTTCGGCGCCGCCACCCGCGGCGTGCCGCCCTGCGCCGGCACCAGGAACGCGCGGTTCGCGTAGTACGGCGCGAACTTGTCGTTGGCGCCGCTGGTGAAGACCACCTGGCTGTTGTCGGGCGAAAGCGACGGAAACGACTCGTCCACCTTGTTGTCGGTGAGCCGCAGCGCGTTCCTGCCGTCCACGTCCATCACCCACACCTCGGCGCGGTCGTTGTCGCCGAAGCGCGGGCTCGGTGCGCGCAGCAGCGCGATGCGCCGGCCGTCCTGCGAGATGCTGTACTGCAGGACCGTGTAGTCGCCGCTCGTCACCTGCTCTTCCTTCTGGCCTGGCTCAAGGCCCTGGCGCCACAGGTGAACCTGCTTTTCCTCTTCATCGAGGGCGAAGACGTCGTCCTTGGCCTTCTTCTTCGCGGCTTCCTCGGCGCTCTCCTTGTCGGCGGCGAGAAACAGGACGGCGTTGCCGTCGCGGGACCATTGCGGGTTCGAGACGCCGGTCGAGTGGTGCGTCAGCGCCAGCGCCTCGCCGCCGTCCTTCGGCATCACGTAGGCCTGGTTGCGCTCCTCGCCGGGCCGTTTGGTGGTGAACAGGAAGCGGCTGCCGTCGGGCGACCAGCGCGGGCTCGATTCGCCGTTGGCGCCGGAAGTGAACTGGCGCCCGCCGCTGCCGTCGGCGCGCACGCGATGGATGTGCCGGATCCGCTTGTTCTCCTTCCAGTCGGCGACGCTCACGGTATAGAGGATCTCGGCGCCGTCGGGCGAAAGTTGCGGGTCGCCGAGCTCCGGCACCTCGAGCATGTCGATCACGGTCATGGGCTTGCGCTCGGCCGGCGCGGCAATGGCAGGCGTGACGCACGCGGCGGTCAGCAGGAAGGCGGATGCGACGCAGCGGGCAGGTGTCAGCACGGGCGAGATACTATCTCGCTTGCCAAGACGTGGCGACGCGTGCCGCAGCGCGTCTCAGTACTTGAGACGGAGAAGACGCGGGGCCTGCCCCGCTTGCGGCACCAGCACGAACAGGTTGTCGTACTCGTCGTCGTCCAGTTCGAATTCGCCGGGGTTGCCGAAAGCGTGCGCAATCCGACCCACCGTGTTGCTGTGGCCGACGTAAAGCACCACGTCATCGGGATGCTCCGCGCGCATGTTGGCGACGGTCGCCGCCACCTCCTTCGCGTCCATCGTGATGGGCGTGAGCTTCAGGGCGGCGGCGAGTGGCGCCGCCGTCAGGCTGGTCCTGCGGTACTGGGTGACGTAGATCGCCTTGATGTTTGCGGCCGCAAGGTGCCGGGCGAGGGTGGCAGCGCGTTCAATGCCTTGCGCCGACAGGACCGGATCGTCGGCCTGGTCGTCGGCTTTCTCGGCGTGACGCACCAGGATGACCGCCTGCTGGGCACGCGCCTCGCCCGCGGCGGCCAGGAGCAACACAGCCGCGATTGCGCGCAGCAAGGGCCGGGCGCAACGCATCGGGTTCCGGTTCCGCTGGTTCTCCTCCGGGATCATGTGGGATCGACGACGAGGGCGCGGCGCTTGCGGCGCCCGGCCCAGGAAGCGACCGCGTCGTCGATCAGGCTGTAGGCCGACGGCACCACGAACAGCGAGATCAGGGTCGAGACCGTGATGCCGCCAACCAGGGCGATCGCCATGGGCCGCTGCAGCTCGGCGCCGGGGCCGATGGCAAGCGCCGGCGGCAGGGCGCCGGCGATGGTCGCGATCGAGGTCATGAGGATCGGCCGCAGCCGCACCGGGCACGCCTGCAGCAGCGCGTCGTTCGCGCCGAGCCCCTTCGCGCGGAACTGGTTGGTGAAGTCCACCAGGAGGATGGAGTTTTTCTTCGCCAGGCCCATCAACAATATCAGCCCGAGGAAGCTGTACATGTTGATCGACTGGCCGAACACCCACAGCGCCACGATCGCGCCGCTGAAGCTGAACGGCAGCGCCAGCAGCACCGTGAAGGGGTGGGTGAAGGCGTTGAACTGGGTCGCGAGCACCATGTAGGCGACGATGATGCCGAGCGTCATCGCGAAGCCGAGCGAGCTGAACGACTCGGCGAAGGTCTGGCTGGTGCCCGAGGGCAGCGCGCGGTAGCCATCGGGCAGCGCGCGCTGCGCGAGCGCCACGGTTTCCTCGATCGCGTCCTGCTGCGAGGCGCCCGGCGCCACGTTCGCGAACAGCGTGATGGCGCGCTCGCGGTCGCGGCGCGTGATGGCCTGCAGGCTCGGCCGCTGCTCGATGCGCACCAGGTCGCCGAGGCGCACCAGCTCGCCGTTGCCGGCGCGCACCAGCAGCCGCTCGATGTCTTCGGGGCGGGTGCGCTGCGGCGCCAGCAGGCGCACGCGGATGTCGAAGCGCCGGCCCTTGTCCTTGAACTTGCCGACGCGCTCGCCGCCGATCGCCGAGTTGATGGTCTGGCCGATGGTTTCCATGCTGACGCCCACGTCCGCGGCCTTGTCGCGGTTGGGGATCACCTGTACTTCCGGCATGCCGACCTGGTAGTCGCTGTCGATGTCGATCACCTTCCCGGTGTCGCGCATCTGGTCCATGATGATGTGCGACTTCTCGGCGAGCGTGTCCCAGTCTGGGCCGCGGATCGAGACCTCCACCGGGAAGCCGCGGCCCGAGCTGAACCCCTGCTGCGACGGGTCGAGGATGGCGCCGCGCGCGCCGGGGATGGCGTTCACCTGCGTGCGCACGATGTTCATGAACTCCGCCTGCGACAGCCGGTGGCCGGCCTTCGGGTCGCGCGGCCGGTCGCCCGGATCTTTCATGGTGACGAACAGGAAGCCGCTGTTCACCTGGCTGCTGCCGCCACCGCCGCCGCCGCCCACCGCGCCGAAGAAGCGGTCCACCTCCGGGCGGTCCTGCAGGATCTTCTCGATCGCCGCGAAGGCGCGGTCGGTGGCGTCGAGGCTGGTGCCGACCGGGGTCTGGAAACGGATCTGGAAGCGGCTCGAATCCTGCTGCGGCACGAACTCGCGCGGCAGGACCCCGCTGAACCAGAACGCGACCGACAGCGCAAACAGCGCCGCGGCGCCGGCGAGGATGACGGCGCGGTGGTGCAGGGTCGGCACCAGCAGCTGCGCGTAGCGCGCCGCCACCCGCTCGAACGCGCGGTCGACCGCGGTGCCCAGCCGGCCGCGCTTCGCCTCCAGCTCGAGGAAGCGCGACAGCCGCATCGGGGTGAGGGTCAGCGCCTCCAGCAACGACAGCAGCACCGCCACCGAGATGGTCACGCCGAACTGGAAGAAGTACTTGCCGACGATGCCCTTCATGAACGCCACCGGCAGGAAGATGGCGATGATGGCCGCGGTGGCCGCGGCCGCGGCGAAGGTGATCTCGCGCGCGCCGACCGACGCCGCCTGCACCTTGCCCGCGCCGTGCTCGCGGTGGCGATAGATGTTCTCGAGCACCATGATCGCGTCGTCGACGACGATGCCGACGATCAGCGTCAGCCCCAGCACCGTGAAGGTGTTGAGCGTGAAGCCGAGGAAGTACATGACGATGAAGGTGCCGAGGATCGAGGTGGGTATCGCGAGCAGGACGTTGAGCGTCGAGGACCACGACCCGAGGAACAGCCAGCAGACGAGGCCGGTGAGCAGCGAGGCCAGCACCAGCGTGAAGAGGATCTCGTTGATCGAGTGCTCGATGAAGGTGGTGCTGTCGAAGTTGACGCTCAGGTCGACGCCCTCCGGCAGGTCCGGGCGCAGTTGCTCGATGCGGTTCTTGATGAGGTGGCCCACCTCGACCGCGTTGGCGCCGCGCAGTTTGCGCATGCCGAAGCCGATCGAGGTGTTGCCCATGGTGCGGGCGATGCGGCGGCGGTCCTCGAGCCCGTCCTCCACGACCGC
Source organism: uncultured Acidobacteriota bacterium (assembly GCA_963720545.1). Taxonomy (GTDB): domain Bacteria; phylum Acidobacteriota; class Vicinamibacteria; order Fen-336; family Fen-336; genus MFD01916-c6. The sequence continues at coordinate 1,775,471 of OY970399.1, forward strand.
CACGTCCTTGAGCCGCACCGGCGTGCCGCTGCGGAACGCGAGCACCAGGTTGGCGAAGGCGGTGAGGTCGACGGCCTCGCCCTCGGCGCGCACGTTCATCTCGCGCTCGGCGCTTTCGATGCGGCCGGCGGGCATCTCGAGGTGCTCGCGGAGGATGGCGTCGTTCACGTCCTGCACCGTGAGGCCCTGCGCCTCGAGGCGCGGCGCGTCGTACCAGACGCGGATGTTGCGCTCGCGGTAACCGCCGAGGTTGATCTCGCCGACACCGGGAAGCGTCTGGAACGCGGGCCGCAGCACGTTGCGCACGTAGTCGGCGAGGAAGGTCGGCGAGCGCGAACCCGAGAGCGACAGCCACATGATCGGCTGGTCCTCGGGGTTGCTCTTGCTGATGATCGGCGGGTCGATCTCGCGCGGCAGCCGGCGCGCCGCCTGCGCCACCCGCGTCTGCACGTCCTGCAGGGCTGCGTCGATGTTGCGGTTCAGCTCGAACTCGACGGTGACGTCGCAGCTGCCCTGCCGCGAGGTGGAGCGGATCTCCTTCACCCCTTCGATCGAGGTGAGCGAGTCCTCGACGAAGTCGGCGACGTCCGACTCCATCACCTCGGGCGACGCGCCCTCATACGTAATGGAGACGTTCACCACCGGGAAGTCGACGTCGGGGTTCTGGCTGACTCCGAGGCCGGGCATGACCTCGCCCCAGCCCTTGAACACCAGCAGCCCGAAGCCGATCAGCGCGAACATCAGGATCCAGGCGAACACGTGGTTGCGGATGGAGATGTCCGCAAGCGTCATGCCGGTCGCGATCTGCTTCGGGTCTTCCTTTTCTTCTTGCGTCACTGTGCCGCCCGCGCGCCGTCGGGGCTGGGTCCGGCGCCCGCCTCCTGCACGGCCATGCCGTCGGTGAGCCGGTCGGAGCCTTCGGTGACCACGGTCTCGCCGCCCTTGATGCCGGAAACGATCTCGACGATTCCCTCCTGCGTGCGCAGGCCGATTTCAACCGGCCGCAGCTTCGCCTTGCCCGCCGCGACCGAATACACGACGAAACCCTTCTCGCTCGCCTGGATCGCGCCTTCGGGCACGACCGTCGCGTTCTTGTGCGTCTCGGTCGCGAGGTTCACCTCGGCGAAGAAGCCGGGCTTCAACTCGCCGGGGTTCTTCACCCAGGCGAGCACCTCCACCTGGCGGGTGGCGGCGTCGGCGACGTCGCTGACGTGGTACACGCGCGCATCGAAGACTTTCGGGCCGAGCGGGCCGACCTTGAAGCGCACGGTGTCGCCCTCTTTGGTGCGCAGCGACTCGCCCTCGCCGATCTTGAAGCGCAGCCGCAAGCGGCTGGTGTCGACCAGCGTCGCGAGCACCGCGCCGATCTGGACGAACTGCCCGGTCTCGACCGTCTTGGAATTGATCATGCCGGCGCGCGAGGGACGCACGCTGGCGCGGCGCTGGTTCTGCGCGGCGAGGTCGCTTGCTGCCTTGTTCGCCTGTGCGTCCGCCTCGAGGCGCTGCGCATCGGCGCGCGCCGTGTTCAGTTCCTCGGCCGCGACCAGCTGTTCCTTCGCCAGCTCCTCGCGGCGGCGCAGGTCGGAGGCGGCGCGCGAGGCATCGGCGACGGAGCGCCGCCAGGTGGCGTCGGCGCGCTCGGCTTCGAGGCGATAGCGGTTGGGATCGATCTGCACCAGAACCGTGCCCGGACCCACACGGTCGCCCTCGTTGAAGCGAACCTGGCCCACGGCGCCGGCGACCTCGGCGGTCACCTGCACCAGTTCCTCGGGCTCGAGCGAGCCGACCGCCTTGACGTCGTAGGTGACGTCGCGAACCGCGACCGCAGCGGTGCGCACGCGCAGGGCGCGGGATGCCGCCGCGGAGCCGTTGGCAGCCGGCTTGCCGCCGGCGCCCTTGCAGCCGGAGGACAGCGCGGCCGCCGCGGTGCAGAGCGCCAGAAGCAGCCTCGCAACAACCATTGCACCGTTATTCATGATTCATTGAGTTTCGAAAGAACGTTAAGCGAGACCCCCGCGGTGCACCAAGGCGCGAGGGCACAGCTCGCGTTAAACGTTGTGGCCACAGTGTCTTAGGCTCTCATATACTCGTCGCAAGCTTCAGGATGGAGGCATTCTCGTGTCGCCAACGCTACGGTCGCACTTTTCCGATTACGCCTCCTTTCATCGCACTGCCGGCAACCAGGCGTGCCATGCGGTGGGCATTCCGCTGATCGTGCTGTCGCTGTTCGCGATGATGACGGGCGCCACCCTCGGCACCGTCGCGGGCTACCCCTTGTCGCTCGCGGAGGTGGTGCTGGTGCTCGTCACGCTCTACTACCTGACGCTCGACGCCGTGCTCGCGGCCGCCATGCTCGCCGCCTCGGTCCTGATGATCGTCGTCGGCCGCCGGATCCCCTTCTGGTGGGCCCTCGGCCTGTTCGCGGTCGGGTGGGCGTTCCAGTTCGTCGGCCACTACCGCTACGAGAAAAAGTCGCCGGCCTTCTACAAGAACCTCACGCACCTGTTGGTGGGGCCGCTCTGGATCCTGGCGAAGGCCGTCGGGCGCGCATGAGGATGCGCAAGCGTGCGTGGGCGCACGCGACGCTCCTGCTCGCCGCGGCGCTGCTGCCGAGGTGCAGCAGCGACAGTGACGACGGCACCAGCAACCCCTCCCCATCGCCCTCCGCTCCCGGTGCCTGCACCGCTGGCACGCCCGTGCCGGGCACGCCCGAACTCACGCTCACCCCCGTCGCATCGGGGCTCAGGCTGCCGCTCGACCTGCAGGCCCCGCGTGGCGACGCAACGCGCCTCTTCGTCGTGGAGCAGGGCGGCAAGATCAAGATCATCCGCGGGGGCGCGGTGCTCGCGACGCCTTTCATGGACATCGGCGACCGCACCACTCCCCCCGGCGGCGAGCTCGGACTGCTTGGCCTTGCCTTCCATCCGCAATACACGCAGAACGGCCGCTTCTACGTGAACTACACGAATCGCGACAACAACACCACGATCAGCGAGTTCCGGGCCGCGAGCGGCACCGCCGACACCGCCGACCCTGCGAGCGAACGCAAGCTGGTGTTCGTGGCGCAGCCGTTCGGAAACCACAAAGGCGGCGGCCTGGCGTTCGGCTCGGACGGCTACCTTTATATAGGACTGGGCGACGGCGGTTCGGCCGGCGATCCGCAGGAGAACGCGCAAAACCTCGGCCGCGCCCTCGGCAAGATGCTGCGCATCGACGTCAATAGCGGCAATCCGTACGCGGTCCCTGTCAGCAACCCGTTCGTTGGCACGAGCGGCGCCGTGCCGGAAGTGTGGGCCTACGGGCTGCGCAACCCGTTCCGCTTCTCGTTCGACCGCGCGAGCGGCGACTTGTTCATCGGCGACGTCGGCCAGGGCGAGGTCGAGGAAGTGGACGTCGGCGCCCGCACCCGCGGCGGCGGCGAGAACTACGGCTGGAACATCACCGAAGGCAACCAGTGCTTCGAGCCCCGGTCGGGATGCAACACCGCGGGCCTCACCCCGCCGGTCGTCACCTATAACCACGACCTCGGCTGTTCGGTGACCGGCGGCTACGTGTACCGCGGCTGCCGCATGCCAGGCTACGCGGGCACCTATTTCTACGGCGACTTCTGCAGCGGGCTCATCCGCTCTTTCCGGCTGGTGGGCGGCGCCGCCACCGAACAGCGCGACTGGTCCTCGGCGCTTGCCAGCGGCCGCTTCCAGATCTCGAGCTTCGGCGCGGACAGCGACGGCGAGATCTACGTCATCGATTACGGCGGCCAGGTGCTGAGGCTTTCGCCCGCCAGCTAGAACTGCGCCGCTTCGGTCGACCCCTTGAGCGCGCCGGTCGAAGTGCCCAGCACGGCAGCGACCTTGTCGAAGTAACCGGTGCCGACCTCGCGCTGGTGGCGGGTGGCGGTGTAGCCCTGGTCCTCGGCGGCGAACTCCGCCTCCTGCAGCTCGGTGTAAGCGGCCATGCCGCGCGTCCGATACTGCTGCGCGAGCGCGAAGGTCGCGTGGTTCAGCGCGTGGAACCCGGCGAGAGTCACGAACTGGAACTTGTAGCCCATCGCGCCCAGCTCGCGTTGGAAGGTGGCGATGGTGGCGTCGTCGAGGTTCTTCTTCCAGTTGAAGGACGGCGAGCAGTTGTAGGCGAGCAGCTTGCCGGGGAAGGCGGCGTGGATGCTCGCGGCGAAGTGCCGCGCCTCGTCGAGGTCGGGCGTGGAGGTCTCGCACCAGATCAGGTCGGCGTACGGCGCGTAGGCCAGGCCGCGCGCGATCGCGTACTCGATGCCGCCGTCGATCGGGTAGAAGCCCTCCGCGGTGCGATCGCCGGCGACGATGAACGGCCGGTCGCGCGGGTCCACGTCCGACAGCAGCAGCCGGGCGCTGTCGGCGTCGGTGCGCGCCACCAGCAGCGTCGGCACGTCCATGACGTCGGCGGCGAGCCGCGCGGCCACCAGCGTGCGCACGAACTGGCTGGTCGGCACCAGCACCTTGCCGCCGAGGTGTCCGCACTTCTTCTCCGACGCGAGCTGGTCCTCGAAATGCACGCCGGCGGCGCCGGCCTCGATCATCGCCTTCATCAGCTCATAGGCGTTCAGCGGGCCGCCGAACCCCGCTTCGGCGTCGGCGACGATCGGCGCGTACCAGTCGCGGCCGCCCGTGCCCTCGGAGTGCTCGATCTGGTCGGCGCGCTGCAGCGCGCGGTTGATGCGCCGCACCACGGTCGGCACGCTGTCCACCGGATAGAGGCTCTGGTCGGGGTAAGTCTGGCCCGCGGAATTGGCGTCGGCAGCGACCTGCCAGCCGGAGAGGTAAATCGCCTCCAGGCCGGCGCGCACCATCTGCACCGCCTGGTTGCCGGTGAGCGCGCCGAGCGCGTGCACGTAGGGTCGGGTGTGCAGCAGCTGCCACAGCCGTTCGGCGCCGCGCCGCGCCAGCGTGTGCTCGATGCGCAGCGAGCCGCGCAGCCGCTCGACATCCGCGGCGCCATAGGGCCGCGTGATGCCGGCGAAGCGAGCCGGGATCGTGGCTTCGAGGTGCGCGGGAAGTGCGATCGGCGCTTCGGGAACGCGGGTGGCGGTCGACATTGCAAGGCTCCTTGTGGTCGTTGTCAGGCGGCGCTTTTTTGCAAGAGCAGCAGTTGGTACGCGGGCAGCGTGAGGAATTCGGGACATTCGTCGGCGAGCACCAGGTCTTGCAGCAGCCGCGCTGCCGCGTCCAGCCGCGGCCGATCCGCGGCGCGCTCCTCGCCGAGCACGGCCAGGAAGCGCGCGGCGGTGAGCGGGGACGCGGGCTCGCCGGGAGTTTCGCTCGCGAGCGTGGCGCGGCGCTGCAGCCATTGCCACACCTGCGCGCGGCAGATCTCCGCGGTGGCGGCGTCCTCCATGAGGTTGTCGATCGGCACGCAACCGCGGCCGTCGAGCCACGCCGCGAGATAGCGCAGAGCGACGCGGATGTTGTGGCGCAGGGCGGCGGCGGTGCGCGCGCCCGTGGGTACAGCCAACAGGTCGGCGGCGGTCACGTCCACGTCCGCGCGCAGCACCGCCAGCTGGTTGGGCCCGCTCATGTGCGCGTCGAAAACCTGGTGCGCGAGCGCGACCAGCCCCGGATGCGCCACCCACGTGCCATCGTGGCCGTCCTGCACCTCGCGCAGCTTGTCGGCGCGGACCTTGTCGAGCGCCGCCTCATTGGCGGCCGGGTTGTCCTTCACCGGGATGAACGCGGACATGCCGCCGATCGCGAACGCGCCGCGGCGATGGCAGGTGCGCACCAGCAGCTGCGTGTAGGAGCGCAGGAAGTGCTGGTCCATCGTCACCTCGGCGCGATCGGGCAGCACGAACGAGGGCTCGGCGCGGCGCGTCTTGATGGTGCTGAAGATGTAGTCCCAGCGGCCGCAGTTGAGCCCCGCGGAATGATCCTGCAGTTCGAACAGGATCTCGTCCATTTCGAAGGCGGCCGGCAGCGTCTCGATGAGGACGGTGGCGCGCATCGAGCCGCGCGCTATCCCGAGCGCGCGCTGCGCGTGCACGAACACGTCGTTCCACCAGCGCGCTTCGAGGTGACTTTGCAGCTTCGGCAGGTAGAAATACGGCCCCGCGCCGCGGAACAGCAGCTCGGCGGCGTTGTGGAAGGCGAACAGGCCGAAGTCGAAAAGGCACGCCGGCACGCTTTCGCCGTCCACCAGCACGTGGTTCTCGCGCAGGTGCAGGCCGCGCGGGCGCACCATGAGGGCGGCGGTCTTGGCCGCCAGCTGGTAGTCGCGTCCGGTGCGCGGATCGATGAAGCGCAGGCCGCGGCGCACCGCCTGGTGCAGGCTCGCCTGCCCTTCGAGCAGATTCTCCCAGGTCGGCGAGGTGGCGTCTTCGAAGTCGGCCATGAAGACGTCGGCGCCGGAGTTGAGCGCATTGATGACGGTCTTCGGGTCGGTGGGCCCCGTGATCTCGACCTTGCGGCAGTGCAGCGGCCGTGGCGCGGGCGCCACGCTCCACTCCGAGCGCCGCACTTCAGCGGTCGCGGCCAGGAAATCGAGCGGCTCGCCGCGATCGATCCGTAGCTGACGGGCTTGCCGCTCCTCGAGAAGTTCGCGCAGCCGCGGACGAAAGGCTCGAACCAGTTCGAGCAGGAATTCGAGGGCGGCCGGCGTCAGGATGAGCCGCGAATTGAGATCGTGGTGAGCGTCTTCCAGTTGAAGCATTGGCTTGCGTGACAATATGCGTTATCGATCGCGCTATGTCCATAACGTATTGACCTGTATCAGTTACGCACGTCGCTGTCTGTAAGCAACGTGTTGTCAATCGGTAAAGGTTGAAAATCTATCGGCGAATCGTCTACGCTTTGGCGTCCCCATGGCCGACAAACTGTTGCTTGGCGCCAAGATCCGGTCGCTGCGCCGCCGTGAGGGTTGGACGCAGGCCGACCTCGCCGCCCGTCTCGAGGTGTCGCCGTCCTACCTCAACCTCATCGAGCACAACCGCCGCGGTGTGACGGCCGAGATCCTGGTGAAGCTCGCGCGGCTCTTCTCCTGGGACCTCAAGGCCTTGTCCGGCGACGACGACGCGCGCCTTTCCGCCGAGCTGCTCGAGGCGTTCGGCGATTCTCTCTTCGAAGCGCAGGACCTGCAGGCCGCCGAAATCCGCGACCTCGCGCAGCTGTCGCCCGCGGTGGGACGTTCGGTGCTCGCCTTGTACCGCGCCTACCGCGACATGCGCGAATCGACCGAGAGCCTGGCCGCGCGCATGTCCGAGGGGCAGGACGGAGCCGCCGGCATCGGCCTCGAGCGCTCGCTGCTGCCCTCGGAGGAGGTCACCGACTTCATCCAGGGCCGCGGCAATTACTTCGCTGCGCTGGAAGACGGCGCCGAGCTGCTGCGCAACTCGGGCCTGCTCGCCGGCGATCTGTTCGAAGGCATGGTCCGCTATCTCGACGATCACTTCCACGTGGACGTCACGGTCGAGACGGTGGCGGCGATGCACGGCGCGGTGCGCCGCTATGACCCGCGCAAGCGGGTGCTGCACCTGTCCGAGTCGCTGCGCCGCGGCAGCCGCAACTTCCAGGTGGCCTATCAAGTGGGCCTGCTCACCCAGGGGGAGCTGATCGAGCAGCTGGCGCGCGATCCGCTCCTCACGGGCGACGAGTCGCGCTCGCTGGCGCGGGTGGCCCTCGCCAACTATTTCGCCGGCGCGCTGCTGATGCCGTACGCCCGCTTCCTCGAGGAGGCGGAGGCCGAACGCTACGATATCGAAGTGCTCGGCAACCGCTTCCGCACCAGCTTCGAGCAGGTGTGCCATCGCCTCACCACGCTGCACCGCCCGGGCGCCGAGGGCGTGCCGTTCCACCTGGTGCGCATCGACGTGGCCGGCAACATCTCGAAGCGCTTCTCCGCGTCGGGCCTGCGCTTCGCGCGCTTCAGCGGGGCCTGCCCGCGCTGGAACGTGTTCGCTTCGTTCGTCACTCCCGGCATGACGCGCACCCAGATCTCGCAGATGCCGGACGGCACCACCTACTTCTGGATGGCGCGCGCGCTGCGCAAGGGCGCCTTCGGCCATCACGCGCCGCACACGATGTTCGCGATCGCGCTCGGCTGCGAGATCCGCCACGCGCACCGGCTGGTGTACGCCGACGGCGTCAACCTCGCGAGCCGCGAGGCGGTGGTGCCCGTGGGCATCACCTGCCGCATCTGCGAGCGCCACGACTGCGAGCAGCGGGCCTTTCCCGCCATCCAGTCGCCGCTGCGCATCGACGAGAATGTCCGCGGCGTCTCGTTCTACGCGCCCGTCATCGACCCGCCCAGTTCATGAGCGCCACCGCCGTCCGCCTCGCGGGCCTCGCCGGAACCGCCGCTTATTGCGGGTTGATCGCGTGGCTCTACGTGTCGCAGCCGCAGACGGTCGCCGAGATCACCGGCGGCCTGTCGGCGCAGGTGGGCGCGTACCAGATCGACCAGGCCGCATTCGCGGACGGCCTGGCCCTCTTTCGTGAAGACGCGTTCGTGGCGGCGCGCTCGGCGTTCGCGCGCGCCGATCCGGCGAACCGGGACGCCGTCACCCAGTTCTACGTCGCCTACAGCTTCTATCGGCAGGGCTTCGGCCGGATCCGCAACGACCGCGCGCTTTTCCGCGAGGGCCTGACGGCGCTCGAGCGCGCGACCGCGGCGGCGCCGGGTGGCGCGGTGCGCGTGGCCGATCCCAGCCTGGCGCTGCACACCGCCGACGAACTGCGTGCGGAGCTGCAGGCGGGGCTTGTCAGCGACGCGTCCGACCTGAACCCGCTGCGCCTTTTCGAGCCGCGCAAGTGACGACGGAGCCGAAGTCGCAGGCGGTGCGCGAGGCGCTGGTGCTGCCGGCGCTGTTCCTGACGAGCTTCCTCGCCGGCGGCTTCCGCGGCGGCAGCAGCGTACGCCTGGTGCCACCGGCGCTCACCGCGTTGGTGCTCGGGGCGCTCCTCGTGGCCGCGCTGCTGCGCTCGGGCGTTTGGGTACCGGCGCATTTCGTCTCGCCGCGGCGGCCGGGGCTTGCCAACGCGTCCGGGCTCGTCGCCAGCGCGGCGATGCTGCTCGCCTCGGCGCAGGCGCTGAACGTAGTGATGCCGGAAGACGGCCTGCTGCACGCGGCGTTCGCGGTGCTGCTGGCGGTGCAGCTGCTGACGACGCTTGCTGCCTTGCGCGACCGCGCCGCGCTGCTGCGCAGCCTGGCCACGCTCCTCGGCTGCGCGTTCGTGCTGCGCTTCATCGTCCTCGAATCGCTGTTCGCGCCCCGGCCCGGCTGGCTGAAGCGCGTGCTGGCAGCGGCGCTCGAGGGCGTGTCACTCGGCACGTTGTCGTACTCGCCGACCGGAACCGTCGCCGGCTACACCGCGTTCGCCGCGCTCTGCCTCTACTTGTGGGGTCTCTTCCTGATGGGGGCGCCGGGCGGCGCTGGCACTGTCACTCTCGACGACGAGCGCCATCGGCTCCCGGAGGCCTGATGCTGCCCGCCACGATGCAGGCGATCGCGATCCGCGAACCTGGCGGCCCGGAAGTGCTCGCGCTGGTCACGCGCGCGGTGCCGGAGCCAGGCCAGGGCGAAATCCTGATCGCGGTCCGCGCGGCGAGCGTCAACCGTCCCGACATCCTGCAGCGCATGGGCCGCTACGCGTTGCAGCCGGGCGCGTCCGATCTGCCCGGCCTCGACGTCGCAGGCACGGTCGCAGCGGTCGGTCCTGGGGTCGAACGATTCAAGGAAGGCGACCGGGTGTGCGCGCTGCTCGCGGGCGGCGGCTATGCGGAGTACTGCGTCGCGCCCGAAGTGCAGGCGCTGCCGGTTCCGGGCGGCCTCGATTTCACCGCCGCCGCCGCGCTGCCCGAGACCACGTTCACGGTCTGGGCCAATGTTTTCGAGTCGGGAGCGCTGGTTGCCGGCGAGTCTTTCCTGGTGCACGGCGGCACCAGCGGCATCGGCACCACGGCGATAGCACTCGCCAGCGCCTTCGGAGCGCGCGTGTTCGCAACCGCCGGTTCCGCCGCGAAGTGCGAAGCCTGCGTGCGCCTCGGCGCCGAGCGTGCCGTCAACTACAAGGACGATGACTTCGTCGCGGCGCTGCAGCAGGCGACCGGCGGACGCGGCGTGGACGTCATCCTCGACATGGTCGGCGGCGACTACACCGCGCGCAACCTGAAGCTGCTCGCGCCGCGCGGGCGCCTGGTGCAGATCGCCTACTTGCGCGGGGCGCGCGCCGAGATCGACTGGAGCGTGATCATGGCGAAGGGGCTGACGCTTGGCGGCAGCTTGCTGCGCCCGCGCAGCGTCGCCGAGAAGGGTCGCATCGCCGCCGCCGTCCTGCGGCACGTGTGGCCGCTGGTCGAGTCCGGGGCGTTCGTGCCGGTGGTCCATCAGGCGCTGCCGCTGGCGCACGCCCGCGAAGCGCACGAGCTGATGGAGTCGGGCGCGCACGTCGGCAAGATCGTTCTGACGATCGGCTAGCTGGTCCCGCTACTTCAGCTGCACCAGCGCCATAGGGCTGCGCTCCCAGGTGGCGCAGAGGATCCACCAGCGGCCCGAGTCCTTCAGCAGGTGCAGGTGATTGGTGCCGGTGTAGAGCACATCGCCGTCGGGAGTGAGGCGCGCCGCGTAGTTCGACATCACCGAGGCGACGTCGCCCGTGATGTGTTCTTCGCGTGACGTCTCGACTTCGAAGAAGCCGTGCTCGCACAGCGGCGCGTCGGCTTCGCGGCGGAACTCCTGCGGAGTCTGCGAGCGCACCAGGAAGCGGCCGTCGGCCTGGCGCTGCGCGATGTTGAAGCGGCAGGTCGGCCACAGGTCGCGTTCGTTGGACTGCCAGTCGCGCGGCGCGCCCTTCGGCCCCGAGATCGACGCATACAAGTCGTGGATGACGTCGGCAATGGTGCGCGACTCGGTCATGAAAGCGCCTCCAGCATTTGTTGGCCCGACGGAAAGCGCAGCGTGCGATCGGGGTGCAGCGCGCGGATCACGAGCCGGTCGAACCACTCCGGGATCTTCGCGTCGAAGCGGCTCGGCAGCGGCAGCCCCACGCCCTGCGGCTGCGAGCGCGGCTCGAGGCCGCAGACGAGGTGGTAGAGCACGGCGCCCAGCGAATAGACGTCGGCGGTGGTGTCGAGGGTGCGCTCGGGCGCCTGGTAGCGCGGATCGCTGGCGGCAGCGGCAACGACGACGCGGCCGAGGCCGATGTCGGCGAGCTTGATGACGCCGGCCTTCATCATGATGTTGGACGGCTGGATGGAGCCGTGCACGAAGCCGCGCTCGTGCAGGTAGGCGAGCGCCGGCACCAGCGAGCGCGCCACCTTGAGCGCCTTGCCGAAGGGCATCTTCTGGCCGGCGCGCAGCGGGCCGGCGAGGGTGCGCGCGTCGGCGAGGAATTCGCTCACCACACAAGCGCGGTCGTCGATCTCGTCGAAGCCGAACACCTTGACCAGGTGCTGGTGCTCGAGCGCCGCGGCGCGCGTGGCATCCTCGGCGACGCCGGCGCGCAGCTGCTGGTCCGCCATCAGCTCGCGCGGCAGCACCCGCAGCGCCACCTCGATGCCGAGGTCGCGGTCCTCGGCGCGGAACACGATGCCGAGCGGGCCGCGGCCCACTTCTTCCTTCGGCTCGAAGCGCGGCGCCACGTTCACCGGGATGGTGACCGTGAGGTTGGCGGGCGCGGGCTCGATGCGCGCGGCGGTGCTTTGGTCGCCGGCGCGCTCGTAGGCGCGCGCCGCGTGGCGATCGAGCCCGGCGCGCAGGTAGGCGGCGCCGGCGGCAGCGAAGTCGCCGGCGTCCTCGAGCGCCGCCGCGGCGCGGTCGGCCATGCCCTGCTGCTCGAAGAGCTCGGCGGCGCGGCGGAACTCGCCGCCTTTCTGGAAGTACGACGCCGCCTCGGCGACACGATCACCGGCGAGCGCCGCCGCCGCGCGCAGCAGTGCGCCGCGCGCCATGTCGCCGCCGCGCTCGCGCGCTTCGGCGGCGGCCAGCAGGTCGCCGGCGGCGATGAAGAACTCGGCGGCCTGGTCGGGATCGTGCAATGCCGCGGCGGTCGCCGCAGCCTCGCGCATGTAGAGCCCGCGCGCGTACACCTGCTGCGCGCGGCTTTGCAGCCCGGCCTGCTCGAAAAGCTTGCCGGCGAGCAGCGCGCTGCGGCGCTCCACCTCGGCCATCTTCGTGGCATCGACGGCGCTCGCGAGCTTCTGCCAGAAGTCGCGCTCGTACGACTCGGCGGCGTCCTTGTAGCGGCCCGCCCGCTGGAACGCCTCGGCCGCGCGCACGTGGTAGCCGGCCTGCTCGAACAGCTCGGCCGCCTTCGCCTCCTGACCGTCCTGCGCATAGAAGCGCGCCGCCTCCACCGCATTGCCGCGCTCGTGATAGAGCTCGGCGGCCCGGTCGGCGCGGCCGGCGGAAGCGAACAGGTCGCCGGCCTTGCGGTAGTCGCCGGCCTTGCGGTACAGCTCGGCGGCCGACTCCCGCTGACCCTGGTGCTCGCGCACCGCCGCGGCGTGATAGTAGTCACCGCCCTGCAGGTAGCTTTCGCCGGCATCGGTCAGGAGGCCCGCCGATTCGAAAGCTTTCGCGGCGCCGATGAAGTCGTTCTGGCGCCGGAGGCTCTGCGCCTCGCGCACGGCCTGGCTGCGGACGAAGCCCGTGCCGAACAGCCGGGCGATCCGCCGCGGAATGCGAATGGCCGGCAACCGGACGCGGGGGCGGAGCAGCCAGAAAAGCAGCGCGGCGACAGCCGCCACCCCGATCCAGGGCAGATAAGGCAAGGCGCCGAGGCTCTGGACCAGGTCTTCCAAGGGGTGTGATGTGTGTACCAAGGGTACGCAGCGGCGAGGGGAGTATACTCTTCCGTATCCTTCGCCAGCCTTCGCTCGCGGCGGAGAGCTATCCCTCTATGGCCCCGAGCGACAGCGACTTGAACGAGCTTTTCGGCGAGAAGGAGGCTACTCCTGCGTCCGAGGAGCCGCTCGTCACGCACGACCAGATCTTCGGCGAGATCCTGCGCGGACTAGGCGGCACTCCGTCGCCCACCGTGCGGCCGGGCGACGGCGAGGCGCCCACCGGTCCGATCGCCGCGGCGCGTGCGCGCGGACCCGTGCGGGTGCAACTGGCCGAGCCGGTCGAAGGACGCCTGCAACGGCTCGAGACGCCGCAAAGCATCGAGCGCCTCGACGCCCTGATCGCCGAGTTCCGCGGGCGCGAAACGCGCGCCATTCATCCGCGGTCGAAAAAGACGGCGATCGCGCCGGTGGAGGAACTGCTCGGCCTCGACACCGCGGAGATGGCGCCGCCGCTTGCGCAGGGCCCGCCGAGCACGGAAACAGACATCCTCGACATGCTCGAGGCGGAGAAGCGCGCGCCGGAGGCCGACACCACGGCAGTCACCATCGCGCCCGGCGAGGAGACGCCGGCCGATGCCGCCGCGTCGCTCGTCGAGCTCGACCTCGCCGAACTCGTCGAGGATGCCGTCGCGGGCCGCAGGCCGTTCCTGCCGGCCGAACCGCTGAAGGGCGCTTACGGGCCGTACGAGCTCATCGAGCGCGTCGCGGTCGGCGGCATGGCCGAGGTGTATCGCGCTCGGCGCTCCGGGCCGGAAGGCTTCGCCAAGACCCTGGCGTTGAAGCGCATCCTCCCGCACCTCGCCACGCGCCCCGACTTCGTCGACTTGTTCGTCAACGAGGCGAAGATGGTCTCGCGCCTCGAACACCCCAACATCGTCGGCATCCAGGAGCTGGGCCGCACCGGGAACAGCTACTACATCGCCATGGAGTTCGTGAACGGCCAGGACCTGCGCGCCATCCTCGAGCGGCTGCGCAACCGCGGCCGCAAGATGCCGCTCGACATCGCGGTGTTCCTGGGCCGCAAGGTGTGCGCGGCGCTCGACTACGCGCACAAGGCGAAGCAGGACGACGGCTCGCCGGTCGGCATCGTGCACAGCGACATCAGCCCGCAGAACATCCTGGTCTCATACGAGGGCGAGGTGAAGCTCACCGACTTCGGCGTCGCCAAGGCCTCGAGCCGCGCCTCCGAAGGCGACGACGGGCTGCTGCGCGGCAAGCTCTTCTACATGAGCCCCGAGCAGGCGTCGGGCGAGCCGGTCGACCATCGCTCCGACATCTTTTCGCTCGGCATAGTGCTCTACGAGATGACGACCGGCGTGAAGCCGTTCTCCGGCGGCGACGAAGGTGCCCTCTACGCGGCCCTGCGCGGCGGCCGCGTGCAGGCGCCGTCGAACCTCAACGCCGGCATCCCCGACCGCCTGTCGGAGACCATCCTGAAGGCGCTGGAACGCGACCAGGACCATCGCTTCGAGGATGCGGCGGCGCTGTCGAAGGCGCTCGAGCGCAGCCTCGACGGCCCGGGCGTCGAAACGCCCGAGCTGGCGCGCTTCATGGAGCTTCTGTTCGACGACCGGCCGCGGCCCGCTGCGCCGCCGGCCCACGCCAGCCACGCGACCGGCACGGGTTCGGTCGCGGTGGTGATCGAGGTGGACGACGGCACGGCCGGCGGCGAAGGCGTCGCCATGCCATCGCTCGAGCGCATCGCGACGGCGGAGCACGCCTCGACGATCAAGCGCGCATGGAAGAAGATCTTCGGCTAGAACCGGATTCAAAGGGAGACACACCAGTGGCGCTTTCCAGGGAACAAGAAGACTTCTATCGCCAGTCGCTGTCGATCACCCGCAGCCAGCTCGACGACCTCAACGGCCAGATCGAGGAAGAGCTCGCCAAGGTGCGCGAACGCCTGAGCGACCTGCAGACGCAGAAGGAAGCGGCGCGGCAGATCTATGACGGCGCCTGCCGCATGCTCGGCATCGAGAACGACATCGAACAGGCCGATGCGGCGGCCGCGGCGGCCGTGCAGAGCTAGGGCGGCCGCGAGTTGGCCTGGTTCCGGCGCGAACGCGCGCCGCTGCAGCGCAGCGACAAGGAGAGCCGCGTCCCCGAAGGACTGTGGGTCAAGTGTCCCGGCTGCAAGGAAATGCTCTACCGCAAGGAAGTGGTCCGCAACCTCCAGGTGTGCCCCAAGTGCGCGCACCATTTCCGGGTGACGGCGCGCGAGCGGCTCGACCTGCTGCTCGACCCGGGCTGGACCGAGTTCGACGCCGACCTGGTGAGCCTCGACCCGCTCGCGTTCCGCGACACCAAGGAATACAAGGCGCGCCTCATCGAGGCCAAGGCGAAGACGCGCAGCGCCGACGCCATCGTCACCGCCGAAGGCACCATGGAGGGCCGGGCGGTGGTGGTGGGCGCGATGGAGTACAACTTCATCGGCGGCTCGATGGGCGTGGTGGTCGGCGAGAAGGTGACGCGCGCCATCGAGAAGGGATTCGCGACCCGGCGGCCGGTGATCGTGGTTTCGTGCTCGGGCGGTGCGCGCATGATGGAAGGCACTCTGTCGCTCATGCAGATGGCGAAGATCAGCGCCGCGCTCGCCCGCCTCGACAGCGCCTCGATCCCGTTCATCAGCGTGCTCACCGACCCCACCACCGGCGGCGTCACCGCTTCCTATGCGATGCTCGGCGACCTCAACGTGGCCGAGCCGAAGGCGCTCATCGGCTTCGCCGGACCGCGGGTGATCGAGCAGACCATCCGCCAGAAGCTGCCGGCGGGCTTCCAGCGCAGCGAGTTCCTGCTGCAGCACGGCATGCTCGACATGATCGTCGACCGCCGCGAGATGAAGAAGACGGTCGCGCGCTGCCTCGACCTGCTGATCGACGTCGCGTGACGCAAGGAGGCGCCGCCGCGCCTCTGACTCTCCTGCTCCTGCCCGGCCGCGTGGCGGTCGCGCGCCTCGGTCCTCTCGAGCCGATACCCGCGTGGGCCGCCACGCAGCCCTTCTTCTCGATCACCCGCACTGCCGGCGAGCTGTCGATCGCGTGTGCGGAGCACGCGGTGCCGCAAGGTGTGGTCGCCGAGCGCGGCTGGCGGATGCTGCAGGTGCAGGGCGTCCTCGACTTTGCCCTGGTCGGCATCCTCGCAAGCCTCGCAGCACCGCTGGCACAGGCCGGCATCTCGATCTTTTCCGTGTCCACGTTCGACACCGACGCGGTGCTGGTAAAAGAGGACAAGAGGGCGCAGGCCATCGCCGCGCTGCGCGCGGCGGGCCATCAAGTGATCGAGTGAGGCCAGAGCGTTTCAGCGCGTTCGTGCTCGCCGGCGCAGTGGCGGTTGCCGCCGCGACGGTGCTGGTCGCGACGCGCGGGGAGGACGTCGCGACCGCGGCCGCGCTGCCTGCAGGCGCGCGCCGGCCGCTGCCGCCGTCGGCACAGCGGACGCTGATGCTGCGCGGTGGAACCGCCGCGGAGCCGCTGCGCTTCCTGCTCTCGCTGCCGAGCGGCTATGAGGAAGGCACCGGGCTCTGGCCGATGATCCTCTACCTGCATGGCCGCTCGCGGCGCGGCAACGACCTCGCCACCCTGCGGCAGTTCAGCCTGCCGGCGGTCGTGGACCGGCGCGATATCCCTTTCATCGTCGTCTCGCCGCAGTGCCCCGACGGCAAGTCGTGGCTGGACGTCACCGGGTTCGACTCGCTCCTCGACACCCTGGTCAAGACCTGGCGCATCGATCCAGCGCGCATTTACCTCACCGGCCACAGCATGGGCGGTTCCGGCGTCTGGTACGTCGCGCAGAAATACCCGCACCGCTTCGCCGCCATCGCGCCGGTGGCCGGCGGGCAGGTGCCGCTCGCGTGGGCCGCGCGGCTTGGCGACACGCCGGTCTTCATCCTGCACGGCGACGAGGACGACCTGACACCGATCCGCTACGCCCGCGAAATCGCCGGCGCGCTCGAGAAGGCCGGCCATGCGCCGCAATTCAGGGTGTTTCCCGGCGAAGGCCACGACATCCTGCATGTCTACGAAGAGCCCGAGATCTATGACTTTTTCCGCGCCCACAGCCTGGCGGGCGCGCAGCACGCGGCGCCTGCGGAGGTCGTCGACCCGCGGCCTTGAAACGTTGACAGCCCAGGGCCCCGCCCATAACATCGTGGGCCCAATGTTCCACCTCATAGGCCAGGCGTTTTTCGGACTGTGCGTCGGCATCATCGCCAAGATCCTGATGCCCGGGAAGGATCCCGGCGGCATCATCGTCACGGCGCTCATCGGCATGGCTGGCTCGCTCGTCGGCACGTTCGCCGGCCGCGCCCTCCTGCACAGCCCCGAATACTCGGCCGGGTGGCCCGCGGCGATCGTCGGCGCCATCGCCATACTGCTCCTCTACCGCTTGTTCGGGGGCGGCAAGAAATCCTGAGCGGCTTCGTCGGCGCGTTCGCGGCCGCGCTGGCCGCGGCCGCCGCCGGTACCCTGTCTCAAGGACCGCCGATCGAGAAGGGGCCGTTTCGCAAGGCCGACCTCGTCGAGTTGCAGCGGCTCGATGCCACCATCCGCCTCGACATCCGCTATGCCACCGCCAACAACTTCGTCGGCAGGCCGGTCTACGCCGAAGCGCGCGCGTTCCTGCAGCGGCCGGCGGCCGAGGCCCTGCTGCGGGCGCACCGCGCGCTCGCGGCCAGCGGCTACGGGCTGCTGATCTTCGACGGCTACCGGCCGTGGCGGGTCACGAAGCTCTTCTGGGACTCGGTGTCGGGCCGCAAGCGCGAGTTCGTCGCCGACCCGAAGAAGGGCTCGAAACACAACCGCGGCTGCGCCGTGGACCTGTCGCTCTACGACCTCGAGACGGGCGCGGAAGTGGCGATGCCGAGCGCCTACGACGAAATGACCGACCGCTCCGACCCCGCTTACGGCGGCGGCACCGCAGCGCAGTCGAAGGCCCGCGACCTGCTGCGCGGCGCGATGGAGGCACAGGGGTTCAGAGTCGAAGCGAACGAATGGTGGCATTTCAACTACCGGGACTGGCCCCGCTACCCCATCCTCGACGTCCCGTTCGACGCGATCCGCTAGACTCTTTTCACGGAGGTTCCTTTCATGGGCAAGATCGGTGTACTGGGCTGCCTCGGCATAGTCGTCGCGCTCGCGGTCGTCCTCGGGCTCGCTGCCATGGGCATCAACAACAACCTCGTCGGCCTCGGCCAGGGCGTCGATGCCCAGTGGGCGAACGTCGAGAACTCCTACCAGCGGCGCGCCGACCTCATCCCGAACCTGGTCTCGACGGTGCAGGGTGCCGCCAACTTCGAGCGCTCGACGCTCGAAGCGGTGGTGCAGGCGCGCGCCAGCGTCGGCCAGATGAAGGTCACGCCCGAGGTCCTGAACGACCCGGCCGCCTTCCAGCGTTTCCAGCAGTCGCAGGACGCTCTCTCCGGAGCGCTGCAGCGCCTGATGGTGGTGGTGGAGCAGTATCCCGACCTCAAGGCGAACGCGAACTTCCGCGACCTGCAGGCGCAGCTCGAGGGCACGGAAAACCGCATCGCCGTGGAGCGCGGCCGCTACAACGAGACGGCGCAGGCGTACAACACCACGCTCCTCAAGTTCCCGACCAACCTGTTCGCCCGCTTCCTGGGCTTCAAGGAGAAGGCGTATTTCCACTCCGCGGCCGGCGCCGACCAGGCGCCGAAGGTGAACTTCAACTTCGGCTCGCCGACGCCCGCGCCCGCGACCACGCCCGCGCAGTAGTCGAGCAAGCGCGGCCGTGATCCGACGCCTCGCGGCGGCGGCGGCGATCCTGTTCGCCGTCGCCCCGCGGCTCGCCCTTTCCGCAGACGTCATCCCGCCGAAGCCGCGGGCGTACTTCAACGACTACGCGTCGCTGTTGACGCCCGGGGACGCGCAGCGGCTCGACGCGAAGCTGCGCGAATTCGACCGCACCACCTCGAGCCAGATCGTGGTCGCGATCTTTCCCGAGCTGCCCTCGCAGTCGCTCGAAGACTTCACGGTGCGCACCGCGCAGGCCTGGGGGGCCGGCACCGCGAAGCAGGACAACGGTGCGATCCTGTTCGTTTTCCTCAAGGACCGGTTGATCCGCATCGAAACCGGCTACGGCCTGGAAGGCGCCCTGCCGGACGTGGTGGCGAAGCGGATCGTCGCCGACGAGATGGCGCCGCTGCTGCGCGCCGGCCAGCCTGGCGCCGCCATGGAACGCGCGATCGACGCGATGATGGCGGCGACCCGGGGCGAGTACACGGCGGAAAACCGGCCGCCATCGCGCGTTGAGGGGCTGCTGCCGCTGCTCTTCATCCTCGTGATCATGGTGACGTTCCTGTGGCTCGCGCGCCGCGGCCACGGCTCGCGCACCTATCACCGCGGCGGCTACTGGAACTGGCCGGGAGGCGGCTGGGGCAGCGGCGGCGGCGGATTTTCCGGCGGGGGCTTCGGCGGCTTCGGCGGCGGTGGCGGCGGTGGTGGATTTTCCGGCGGCGGCGGTTCCTTCGGCGGCGGCGGCGCGTCGGGAAGCTGGTAGACCATGAACACCAACGAATTCATCCACGACCTCGACCAGCGGCGCATCGTCGCCGCGATCCGTGAAGCGGAGTCCCGGAGCCGCGGCGAGATCCGCGTGCACATCGACTCGCACGCGGTCGCCGACCCGCGCCCGGCCGCGTTCACGATTTTCCAGAAGCTCGGCATCGCCAACACCGCCGCAAAGAACGGCGTCCTGATCTTCATCGCCCCGCAGACCACGCGCTTCGCGGTCATGGGCGACACCGCGATCGACGACCTGGTCGGCGAATCGTTCTGGGTCGAGTGCGCGGAATCGCTCGAAGGCTCATTCGCCGGCGGCGACTACACCAAAGGCATCGTCTCGGTCATCGAGAAGGTCGGCAGAGCGCTCGCCACTCACTTCCCCCGCCGCCCCGGCGAGGAGGACGAGAACGAGCTCCCGGACTCGATCTCGACGAGCTGGTCCTAGCGGCCCTTCCTGACGGTGGCCGCGGCGATGTTGTCGATGACCCCTGGGGCCACGAGCTTGACGAAGCGGCCGAGCTTGCCCTTCAGCGTCATGGTGAGCTGGCGCTGCCGCTTCGCCATCGCCGGCACGATGGCGGCCGCGCATTCGGCGGCGGTCATGAGCTTGTCTTCCTGCATCGTGCTGTGGCCGAGCTCCCGGCCGTCGTTGCCGATCGCGCGGCGGTGGATCTCGGACTGCACGTAGTAAGGGGCGATCATAGTCACCGCGACGCCGCTGCCGCGCAGCTCGATGCGCAGCGAATCGAAGAAGCCGAAGAGCGCGTGCTTCGAGGCGGAGTAGGCGGTGCGCGTCGGCACCCCTGTCAGGCCGGCGAGGCTCGCGACCGTCACGATCTGGCCGCGGCTCTTCTTGAGGTGCGGCAGCGCGTAGTAGGTCGGGTAGACGCAGCCGAGGTAGTTCACCTTCATGATGCGCTCGTATACGGAGAGGTCGGTGGTCTCGTCGAAGCGGGCGATCTGGCCGATGCCGGCGTTGTTGAGCAGCACGTCGAGGGCGCCGAAGCGGGCCACGGCCTGTTCGACGAGGTTGCGGCACGACGCTTCGACGGCGACATCCACCGGCACGACGGCGGTCGCGGCACCCTTTGCGGCGCATTCCGCCGCCACCAGCTCGAGAGCCGCGTGGTCGCGTGCAGCCAGCACCAGGCGCGGCTTCTGCACGGCGAGCGCCAGGCAAAGGGCCTTGCCGATGCCCTGCGACGCCCCGGTCACCACCACGACCTTGTCCTGGTAAACGCTCACCTGTCGCCTCCGGGTCATGAGTGTAATGTCGATGCGAGGATGCCGTCGACCGAAGGAGCGTTCGCGAGGCTGCGGGACGTCTGGCGCCGCAGGACCACGCGCCCGCTCGACGAAACCACGGCCTGGGCGTGCCTGGTCGCGAACCTGCTGCTGTGGCCCGGCCTGGGCGGCGCGGCGCTGCGCGAGACGGACGGCTTCCTGCAGATGCTCCTCAGCTTTGCCGCGGGCGTGGTCGCCATCGTCTCGGGCGTGCGCATCATCGCCGGTGCCCTCGGCGGCGGCGATCCCGACACGCTCTGGCCGCTGCTGCGCGCCATGACGTTGGGGCTCGGCGCCTTCGCGCTGGTCTGGCTGTGGGCGCTCGTCTCGAGCCTGCGCCTGGTGCGCGAGTCGAAGACGCGTTAGGCGGCTTCGGGGCCGCCCACCGGATGGGCGAAGATCAGGCTCTTGCAGGTGACGGCGGCTTCGGCCTTGATGAACTCGGAGACGTCCACCGTCACCACCCGGTGGCCGCGCGCCTCCAGCAGGTCGCGGGTGCGCGGGTAGCCGGAGTGCGCCAGCAGCGACGGGCCGATGCGCGCCACGTTGGCGCCACCCTCCTCGCCGCGCGGCACGTCCACGACCTCGATGTCGGCGCCGAGCGCCACGGCATCGAACCACGCGCGGTTGGCGAGCACGGTGTCGTTGTCGATGGCGGTGACGGCGCTCTTCAGGTGCAGGCAGCCGGAGACCTCCACCGCGGTGACGACGTAGCCGCGGCTTTGCACCAGGCTGCGCAGCGACTGGATGCCCTCGTCGGTGGTGCGCTGCGTGCGCCCGACGAAGATGCGCTTGCCCATCACCAGCACGTCGCCGCCGTCGAGCGTGCCGGGCGGGCCGATTGCCGCGATCACGGCGCGAAACGGCGACAGCGCGTCGCCCACCGACGACGACTCGCCGCGGCGCGAGACCGCACCCATGCGCGTCAGCACCGCCAGCTCGTCGAACACCAGTGCCGCGTCCTCGACAAAGCAGGCGTCGGCGTGGCCTGGCAGCGCCGGCATGCGGATGACCTCGACGCCCAGCGAGCGCAGCGCGTCGCAGTAGGCGTTGTGCTGCGCCGCGGCCAGCTCGATGTCGATCGGTTCGCGCTCGCGGTAGGTGAGCTCGCACGACGTCGCCAGCTCCGGCGAGACGTCCCTGGTCAGCGCGAGGATCATGGGAGTGCCAGATTGTAGCTGCTAGCATTCGCTTTCGTGACCGACATCGGCGTGACCATCGTCGGCGGCGGTGTCGTCGGCCTCGCCATCGCCGCGCGTCTCGCGCCGCGGCATCCCGATCTGGTGCTGGTGGAGCGCCGCGCGCGCCACGGACAGGAAACCTCGAGCCGCAACAGCGAGGTGATCCACGGCGGCATGTACTACCCCACCGGCTCGCTCAAGGCGCGGCTGTGCGTCGCGGGTTGCGCGCGCCTCTATGAGATCGCCGACCGCCACTCGTTGCCGCACGCGCGCCTCGGCAAGTTCATCACCGCCGCGGACCGGGCGGAACTGGGGGCGCTCGAGGACATCTACGCGCGCGGCACCGCCAACGGCGTCGTCCTGGAACGGCTGAGCGCGGCGCAGACGCTGGCGCGCGAGCCGAACATCCGCAGCGCGGGATCGCTCTGGTCGCCCAATTCCGGCGTCATCTCGGCCCACGACCTCATGGACCATTTCGCCGGCGCGGCGCGGCGTGCCGGCGCCACCTTCCTCTTCAACGCCACGCTCACAGAGCTCGAGCGCCGCGGCGGAGACTACCGCGTCGCGCTGCAGACGCCGGACGGCGCGGAATCGTTCACCAGCGAGCGCGTCATCAACGCCGCCGGACTCGACGCGGACACGGTCGCGGCCCTCGCCGGCATCGACGTGGCGGCCGCGGACTACAGGCTGCACTGGTGCAAGGGCAGCTACTTCTCCGTGGGTGGCGCGCTCGCGAAGGTGGTGCGTTCGCTCATCTACCCCGTGCCGGACCGGATCAGCCTCGGCGTGCACGCGTTGCCCGACCTCGCCGGCCGGCTGCGCTTCGGGCCGGACACCGAGTACTTAACGGAGCGGCGCCAGGACTACCGGGTCCGCGACGACAAGCGCGCGGCCTTCGCGCGCTCGGTGCGGCGCATCGTGCCCCAGGTGCGCGACGAGGATCTCACGGCCGACACCAGCGGCATCCGCGCCAAGCTGCAGGGCCCGAACGACCCGCACCGCGACTTCGTGATCCGCGACGAGGCGGACCGTGGCCTGCCGGGGTTCATCAACCTGGTCGGCATCGACTCGCCGGGCCTGACGTCGTCGCCCGCGATCGCCGACCACGTGGCGGCGCTGCTGTAGCGCCGCTTCGCCTACTTGCCGCGCGGGCGGCTCAGCAGGTTCGCCAGCAAACGGTAGGCGCCCGGCGTCCCTGCGGGCAGCTGCCGCCACAGGCCGAGGCCGACGTAGGTCCACGTGCCCTTGCCGAGCGCCGCTTCTGTGAGGATGCCCTTCTTCTCGCCGGGGTTCTTTGCAAAGGGATCCGCCGCAGCAAGCAGTTCCTTGTAGTGAGAATCCTTCGCGCCGAAGAAATACAGCCCGCGCTCCTGCACCCAGCCACCGAAGTCGGCGGCGCCGATGGCGTTGGGCGTGGTGAACACCTCGTCCTTCGGGTCGAGGATTATCATCGGCGCGTCCTCGAGCGTGACCCGCTCGCCCGTGACCACCGCCGGATACGGGGCGTAGGGGCTCACCTCCGCCTTCACCCCGCCGAGCTCGTTGAACTCGAACTTGTTGTACTGCACCACCACGTTGCCGCCGTTCTTCGCGTAGTCGAGCAGGCGGCTGTTTGCGGCGACGAGGTCCTTGCGCGTCTGGTACGCGCGGATGCCGGTGACGATCGTCGTGTAGCGGCTGAGATCGCCGTAGGCGAGGTCGTCGGCCGAGAGGAACACGACCGGCAGGCCCAGCTGTTCGATGGCCGGCGGCACCTCGTCGCCGGCGCCGCGGATGTAAGCCACCTTCGCGAGCGGGTCCACCTTGACGTCCAGGACCTCGAGCCGCGCGCTTGCCGGGTGGAACAGGTGGCGCTCCTGGATGTGGTCGTAGGCGATCACCTGGTAGCCCTCGGTGTACTGCTTCTCCGCGGCCGTCACCACCGCCTTCACCTCGAGCGCGCCGGGCTTGCGCGCCAGCGGCGCGCTCACCGTGAAGCGCGTCACCGACTCCTCGCCCTCGAAGCGCAGCTCAACCTCGCGAGACGACGGCTCCACCTTGTAGCCGGGCGGCGCCTCGAGCTTCACCTCGGCGCTCAGCGGCTGCTTCGAATTGTTCAGCACCTTGACGCGGAACTCGCGCTTCGCGTCGCGCCCGACGGCCGGGAGCACCGCGAGCTCGGGGGTCATCGACACCGACAGCACCGGCACCACGTTCAGGACCTTCTGCTTCTCGCCGCCCACCCACCGTCCTTCGTAGCGGATCATCGCGGGACGAACGAGTGTCGCGGCGGTGCCCGCCGCCTTGTAGGCAACGCGCAGCTGCACGTCGGGCGGGCTCCACGGCAACGGGAAGTCGGCCGGCACTTCGAGGTCCCAGCGGTCGGCGGCCGGGTTGCGCTTCCAGTAGGGCTGCGAAAAGCGCGCATCCGCAGCGACCGTCACCGTGAACTTGACCTCGGCGGAGGCGCCTGACGTGAGCGATGCCGGCAGCTCGCTGGCGCGCACCACGGTCCAGCCTGCGGGCGTCGTGAGCGCGACGTCGTCGAGCCCCATGTCTTCGGCGCCACGGTTCCAGACGCGGGCCGTGACGCCGAACGTCTGGCCAGGCGTCACGTCGCCGTCGTCGGCGATCGCCTCGATGTAGAGCCCCTGCGCCAGTGTCAGCGCCTTGCTGAAGTCCGCCTCCTTCCAGCGCAACCGGTCGCGCAGCTCAGCCTTGGCGTAGTCCGACAGCGCGCTCTGCTCGACGTACGCGAGCAGTTCGCGCACCGCGCGCAGGCCGGTGGCGAGCGCCGCGGTGGTGCGCTGCGGCGCGCGCTGGTCGAAGGCGGCGCCGGCCTTGGCGGCCGCCTGTTCCACGGTCGCGAGCCCGTCGGCGACGCGCCGCTCCTTCACGTACGCAAAGCGCGCGAGCGATGCGAGGCTCGTGTCGATGCCTTCAAAAAGGTCGAGGTCGCCGCTGCCGCCGGTGACCGAAGGTTCCGCGTCCACCAGCCGATAGACCGCATCGGTGCCGCCCCAGAAGCCGCGCTTCGGCTCGATGCCGAGGGGCACCACCTGGCCGCTGCCCTGGCACTTGTGGGCGGTGCGCGAGAGCATGCCGTACTGGAAGTAGGTCGCGCCGAGGAGCGGGTCGTAGTCGCCGGTCGCAACCTTCGCGGTCACGCCCGCCTGGGCGTCCGCGGTGCCGCCGCCAACCCCGCCCTGGTAGATCTTGGCCGCCTGCCAGGGCCGCAGCCCGGCGGCGATCTGCTCGGGGAACCGTGCCGGATTGGCCGCGGCGCGAAACGCCTCGCGCGCCAGCTGCGCCGACGCCTGGTGGTGCTGTCCGCCGCCCTCGGCTTCGAGCGGCAGCGTCAGGATCACGTCGGGCCGGTACATGCGGATGACCTGGACGACGTCGCCGAGGATTTCTTCCTTGCCCCACTTCTCGAAGGTCTCCTCGACGCTGAACGAGTAGCCGAACTCGTAGGCGCGCGAGAAGTATTGCGCGGCGCCGTCGTAGCGATGCAGGTTCATGAGCTCTTCGGTGCGCAGGATGCCGAGCGCCTGGAACAGCTCCGGGCCGATCTCGTTCTGGCCGCCGTCGCCGCGCGTCAGCGTCAGGAGCGCGGTGTCCATGCCGCGGCCGCGGTTCAGCTTGACGAGCACCGGGTTGTTCTCGTCGTCGGGATGCGCGGTGACGTAGAGGACGCGGCCGGTCGCCGAAAGGTGGCGCAGGGCGAGGCCGAGGCCGGTCGATCCCTGGTCCTGTGCGAGCGGCTCGAGCTGCGCCCACGACGTGGCGGGCGCGCCCGCGCAGCAGAAGAAAAGGAGCACACCCAGGGCCGGGATCCGTCTCAACATGTTCCTGTCTCCAAAGCCAGGTTTGCTGCTGCTAGGTGCGATCGTCAAGCCTGATCGCGACGTTCAGGACCACGCGCAGGTTGACCGCCGTGGTGCCGGCGGGAACGCTGACGTCGACCGGGATCATGACTTCGCGCTCGACGCCGCCCGGGGACACCGGCACCGCGGCGGTGTTGACCGGGACCGGCGTGGCGGGCCGCAACTGGCGCAGCTGCTCCTGCAGCACGCCGACGTCTTCGCCACTGCGCTCCAGCGTCTGCGCCGGATCGAGCGCGTTGACCGAGCCCGAGAGCGACACCTCGAGGGTGCTGGGCGGCGGTTGCGGCGCGAGCGTCGTCAGGTTCGGCGGCACCGCGACGTTCAGCGTGGTCGGTTCCTGCGCCACGTCCACGCGGATCGTCATCGGTCCCGAGTCCGCGGCAGCCCGGTCGCGGGCGACGGTGAGCGCCGCGGTCGGGTCGCGTTGCACGCGGCGCGCGCCGGTAGACAGCGGCTTCACCGGCTCGCTCGTCGGCGTGACGCGGATCGCGTCGGTCGGCTGGATGCGCTGCGGCCCGGTGACGGGTATCACCTCGACCGCCGGCGCGGCGGCGCCCGAGTACTTGGTGGAGAGGTAGCGGAACACCAGCGAGGTTGCGGCCTTCAGCGTCTGCTCGACGCCGTCGCCGCGGATCGCCACCGCCTCGATGAACGAGAGGTTCTTCGGGTTGAGGCGGTCGTTCAGGATCTCGACCGGCAGCGCGTTCGGCAAGTCGCGCTTGTTGTACTGGAACAGCAGCGGGATCGAATCGGGGACGATCTCGTTGGCCTCGAGGTTCTGCGCCAGGTTCTCGAGGCTCTCGATGTTGGGGTCGAGCATCGGCTCCTGGCTGTCGGCGACGAACACCACGCAGTCCGCGCCCTTCAGCACCATGCGACGCGTGGCGTTGTAGAACACCTGGCCGGGCACGGTGTAGAGCTGCATGCGCGTGCGCATGCCGCGGATGTTGCCGAGCTCGATCGGCAGGAAGTCGAAGAACAGGGTCCGATCGGTCTCGGTGGCAAGGGAAAGCATCTTTCCCTTGTTCTTGATCGGCAGCTTGGTGTGGATCCACTGCAGGTTGGTGGTCTTGCCACACAGGCCGGGGCCGTAGTAGACGATCTTGGCGGTGAGCTCTTTGGTTGCGTAGTTAAAGAGGACCATTTAGGGAGCTTTCGGATTCTAACCCCCAGCGGACGGAGAGCGGCTCGCTCCCCGGCGGGTAGAATCGTCGTGTTCGATACCCAAGCTTCCATCAAAGGGGGTCTTCTTGGTCATGACGGCACTCACACTAGGCGGGTTGGCGCTCCTGACGCTGGCGATGGCCCAGGCGGCCCAGGAGCCGGCCCCCGAGCCCACGCCGACGCCACCCACCGGCCCGCGCGTCGTGTTCGAGACCTCGGTGGGCACCATCAAGGTGGCGCTCGACGACGTGAAGGCGCCGAAGACCGTGGCCAACTTTCTCGCCTACGTCGCGGCGAAGCAGTACGACGGCACCATTTTCCATCGCGTCATCCCGGGCTTCATGGTGCAGGCCGGCGGCATGACGCCGGACATGAACGAGAAGCCGACGCAGGCGCCGATCCGCAACGAGGCGAGCAACGGGCTGCGCAACTCGCGCGGCACGCTCGCGATGGCGCGCACTTCCGACCCCGACAGCGCGACCGCGCAGTTCTTCATCAACACCAACGACAACCATCGCCTCGACTACGGCATCGGCGGCGCCGGCTACGCGGTGTTCGGCATGGTGATCGAAGGCATGGAGGTGGTGGACAAGATCGAGGGCGTCACCACCACCACGCGGGCACAGCACCAGAACGTGCCGGTCACGGCGATCACGATCACGCGCGCGTACGTAGCTCAGTAAGCGGCCAGGGCAGGCGCCTTCAGTCGCCGCGGCGGAACGTCTGGCGGAACATCTGGCGGAAGCGCACCTTCACGCCGTTGCGGGTCGCGGGCTCGAACTTCCACTTGGCGATGCCCTCGACCGTGGCCTTGTCGAGGATCTCGCCGGCCGACTCCACCACCTTGACGTCGGCGGGACGGCCGTCGCGGTCGACGACGATCTCGACGCCGACCGTGCCTTGCAGCTTGAAGCGCTCCGCGTCGCGCGGGTACGAGATCGGCTCGCCGACGATGCGGCGCGGCGGCGTGATGCCGGGTCCCTCGACGTGGATCTCGTCGGGGTTCTCGATCGGCCGCACGTGCACCGGCTCGATGCTCGGCGCGGCCGCCACCACGGTGGTGACCGGTGTCGGTGCGGGGGCGGGTGAACGCGCCGGTGCCGCGGGTTTGGGCACCGGCTGCAGCCTGAAGAGCAACGGCGGGCTGCCGGCCAGCGGCTCGAGCGTGACTTCGGTGGACACGTGGCCGGCGAGCGCCAGCCTGATGGTGTGCGGGCCGGCGGCCAGGTCGGCAAGGTCGAGCGGCGACAGGCCGCGCTGCTCGTTGTCGACGAACACGCGGGCACCCGCGGGGACCGTCTCGACGCGCAGGCCGAGCGGCTGCGGCTGCACCGGCGGCTGCGGCAGCGCCTGCGGCAGCGCCGGCACCGCGACACCCAGGTAGCGCGCCGCCTGGTAGCCGCCGAGCACCAGGGCCAGCGCGCCCGCGGTCCACAGCAGCGGCTTGCGCAGCCGGCTCGGCGCGCGCGCCTCGCCCGTCTCGATGCCCGCGGTGCGCAGGTCGTGGGTCTCTTCGGGATCGGCGTTCGGCAGGCTGGTGCGCACGACGCGGCCCGAGGCGGTCGTCGAGGTCGCGATCACCCGGCCCGACGCCGTGCGGCGCGTTTCGCCGTCGGCGGCCCTGTTGCCGCGCAGCGCGCGCACGAAGTCGGCGCCGCTCTCGAAGCGTGCGTGCGGATCCTTGCTGAGCGCGCGCGCCATGACGCCGTCGATCGCGGGCGGCAGGCCCGGTTCACGGCTGGTTGGCGGCGGCGGGTCCACGTGCACCACCTGGAAGACGATCGAGGTGATCGCCTCGCCGGAAAAAGCCTTGGTGCCGGTGAGCATTTCGTAGGCGACGACCGCGAGCGAAAAGAGGTCGGCGCGCGGCGAGGCCTCGCTCGTCTGCACCTGCTCGGGCGCCATGTAGCAGGGCGAGCCGAGGAACATGCCGCTCGCCGTCATCACCGTGGACGAGAGGTGCGCGATGCCGAAGTCGGTGAGCTTCACGCGGCCGTCGGGCAGCACCATGATGTTCGCCGGCTTGATGTCGCGGTGGATGATGCCCTGCTCGTGCGCGTAGTCGAGCGCCGCCGCCACCGGGTCGAGGATCGCCATCGCTTCGTCGAAGCCCAGCCGGCCGGTCTCCTGCAGGATCGACTGCAGGGTCTGCCCGTGCAGCAGCTCCATCACGAAGTAGTCCTCGCCGACGTCGTAGATCGTGACGATGCTCGGGTGGCTGAGGGCGCCGGCCGCCTGGGCCTCGCGCCGGAAGCGCTTCAGGTACTCGTCGCGGCTCTCCGAGGTGAAGTTCTCGGGCCGCAGCGCCTTGATCGCGACCGTGCGATTGCCGAGCGGGTCGTAACCCTCGTAGATCCGGCCCATGGAACCCTCGCCGACGATGCCTCGGACCTCATAGCGGCCGAAGCTCATCGGCATCGGTTCGGAGACGGGCGTGGGATCGATCCGTTCTGCGCTGCGCAGCGCTTCAGTCATCTAGTTGCGGAGGACTCTTCAAAAAACGACAGCCCGTTAGAGGGACGAACGACAGCCAGTGTAAATACGGGAGCGGCGCAAGTCCACTATTCGCGGCGTTCCGGCCGCATTCGCCAGCTTGTCCGTGCTGTCACCTATACCCGACTCCGCTATAGCCACTGTGGCTATAATGGGCCATGGCTCCCAAATCCCCGCCCCTGCCCGCCGCCACCTTCCACATCCTGCTGGCGCTCGTCGACGGCGAACGTCACGGGTATGCCGTCATGCGCGAGATCGAGGCGCGCACCGGCGGCGCGCTGCGGCTCAGCGCCGGCACGCTCTACCGCTCGATCCAGCGGATGCTCGAGCAGGACCTCATCAGCGAGACACGCGACAAGGACGCAGCGCAGCAAGGCGACGAACGCCGCCGTTATTACCGCATCACGGCGCTCGGCCTGCGCAGCGCCGAAGCCGAGACGGCGCGCATGTCCGACCTGGTGAAGATGGCGCGGGCGCGCGGCCTGGCGCCGCGGCGGGCATAGCGACGATGCTCGGCCTCTGGCACCGGCTGCTGCTCCACCTCTACCCCGCCTCGTTCCGCCACGACTATGCGCAGGAGATGTCGTGGGACTTCGCGCGGCGACGCGCGCAGGCACGCGGCCCGCTGGCGCTTGCGCTCCTGCTGTTCGGCACCTCGGCCGAGACCGTTGGCCATGCCGCCGCCGCACACTGGGACCTGCTGCGCCAGGACCTGCGCTATGCCGTGCGCGGCCTGCGGCGCGCGCCGGCCTTCGCGGTCACCGCCATGCTGATGGTGGCGCTCGGCGTCGGCGCCAACACCGCCGCTTTCACCGTCGCCGACTACGTGCTGCTGCGGCCGTTGCCGTTCCGCGAGCCGGAACGGCTCGTCAAGATCTGGCAGACCCAACCCGGGTACAGCCGCACCGAAGCGTCGGCCGTGAACTTCCGCGACTGGCAGCAGCAATCGCTCTCATTCGAGTCGCTCGGCATCTTCACCGAAATGTCGCGCAACGTCACCGGGCTGGGCGAACCGCAGCGCCTCGCGGGCGCGCTGGTCAGCGCATCGCTGCTGCCGACGCTGGGCGTGGCGCCGCTCCTCGGCCGCGGGTTCGGCAGCGACGACGACGCCGCGGGTGCTTTGGGCACCGTGATCCTGAGCCATGCCCTCTGGCAGGGTGCTTTCGGCGGCGAAGCTGCGGTGCTCGGCCGCACGATCCACCTCGACGACGAACCGTTCACCGTCATCGGCGTGATGCCGGAGAGCTTCCAGTTCCCGCGCCGCGAGTCGCAGTTCTGGACGACCTTTCGCTTCCCGCCCGATGCCTACGAGGATCGCAACGACAACTGGCTGCAGACGGTCGGGCGGCTCAAGCCCGGCGCAACGCTTGCAAGCGCCCGCGCCGACATGGACGTGGTGGCGGCGAACCAGCGCCGGCAGTTCCCGGCCGAGCTGGGCGAGAGCGGCATCGCGGTGATCGCGATGCGCGACGAGCTGCCGCGCCAGTCGCGGCTGCTGCTGGTGGCGCTCTGCGGTGCCTCGCTGTGCGTGCTGCTCATCGCCTGCGCCAACCTCGCGAGCCTGCTGCTCGGCCGCGGCCTGGCGCGCGCGCACGAACTCGCGGTGCGCGCCGCCATCGGCGCCGGCCGCGAGCGCATCGTGCGCCAGCTCGCCACCGAAGGCCTGCTGCTCGGCGCTCTCGGCGGCGTGCTCGGTGTCGCGTTCGCATGGGGTGCGGTGCCGCTGCTCGCGCGCCTCGTGCCCGCTGCCCTGCCGATGGCCGGCGGGCCGGCGATCGACCTGCGCGTGCTCGGCTTCGCGGTGGTGCTGACCGCGCTCACCGGGCTCGCCTTCAGCCTGGTGCCGGCGCTGCGCGCCACCGGCAAGGCGTCGGCGGCGGGGCTGCGCGAGGGCGAACGCTCGGGCGGCGGCTCGGGCAAGGAGCGGCTGCGCTCGGCGCTGGTGGTCATCGAGATCACGGCGTCGGTGGTGCTGCTCGCCTCGGCGAGCCTGCTGATCCGCGCCCTGTGGACGGTGCAGGCGCGCGACCCGGGCTTCAATGCCGACAACGTCCTCACCATGACCACCGCGCTGCCGTGGCCGAAGTACCAGACAACGGCCGCCCGACAGGTGTTCTACGAGCGGGTCCTCGGTGAAACGCGAGGTCTGCCCGGGGTGACCGCGGCGGCCTACATCTCGCACCTGCCGATGGTGGCGCGCGGTGGCATCTGGCCGGTGCTGGTGCCGGGCGAGCCCGAAGCGGCGGCCGCGGAGCGACCCAAGGCGAGCCTGCGCTTCCTGACGCCGGGCTTCTTCGCGTCGCTGCAAATCCCCATCCTGCGCGGCCGCGACGTGAATGCCGGCGACACCGCACACGCGCTGTTCGTAGCGATCGTCAGCGAATCGTTCGGCGCGCAGCACTGGCCAGGACAGGACCCGATTGGCCGGCGCTTCAAGATGGCACTCAGCGACCGCACCATCGTCGGCGTGGTGAGGGACATCCGCGTGCGCGGCCTCGAAGGCAGCAGCGAGCCGCAGGTCTACGTGCCGGCGCCGCAGGTCGCGGACGGCTCGCTCATCGGTTACGTGCCGAAGAACCTGGTGGTGCGCACCAGCGTGCCGCCAACAGGGCTCGCGCCGGCGATCGGCGCGATCGTACGCGGCGCCGACCCGCAGCAGCCGGTCTCCGAAGTGCGCACGCTGCGCGACATCGTGTCTTCGGAAACCGCATCGCGCGCGGTGCAGGCGCGCGTCATCGCCGCGTTCGCCCTGGTCGCGGTGCTGCTCGCCGCCATCGGCATCCACGGCCTGCTGACGCTGGCGGTGTCGCAGCGGGCGCGCGAGTTCGGTGTGCGCGTCGCCTTCGGCGCGCAGCCGCGCGACATCGTCGCCATGGTTTCGCGCCAGAGCCTGCGCCTGGCGCTTCTCGGCGTGGTGCCCGGCGTCGCCGCGGCCTACGCGGTCGCGCGCGGCTTCGAGGGCCTGTTGGCGGGCATCAAGCCGGCCGATCCGGCGACGCTCGCGGCGATAGCCGCGTTCGCCGTGGTGATGACGCTAGCCGGCAGCATCGCGCCGGCGCGGCGTGCCGTGCGCATCGACCCCATCCAGGCCATCCGGCCCGAACGCTAGCGCGGCGTCAGAAGGCGGCGACGTCCTTCAGCAAGGTCTCGACCTTGGCGGGGTCGAGCTCGAGGATCGACTGGTCGCCCGGCCGGCGCGCATACGCCTTGCCGCCCGCCTTGCCGATCTCGAACCAGGTGGCGCCCTTGCCTTCGGTGCGATGCACGGTGACACGCAAGGCCGGCTGGTCGAGGCCGTAGGCCGCGTCCTTGCCGGGCTGGTCGATGAATCCGGTGGCTTCGACGCCGCCCATCGCGAAGAGACCGTCCTGGACGCGCTTCCAGGAGTCGGCGGCGGCGCCCGCGGCGCCGTCCGCGGGTTTTACGTGATGCGAGGTGGTGGCGCCCATGGCGATGTCGACGGACTCGACCTCGTAGGCGGCGACGTCGAGGAGGCGCTTCGCGCGCAACTCGGTCAGGCCCTTGCCGAGGTCTTCGGCCACCACCTTCGGGATCACCGCCACGATGCGCGTGTCGGTGTTGCGCGCGAAGTGCTTGCCGTCGTCGCTCGCCTTGCCGATGTCGAGCGTGCGCTTTGCGCCGTCTTTCAGCTGCAGGGTGAGCGTGCGTTCCGGCTTCGCGAGACCATAGGCTGCGAGGTTGCTGACGTTTTCGGCTGCCACCTTATCCATGCGCAGGCTCTCGAGCGTGCCCAGCAGGCTGTCCACCGACCAGCGCGCGGCCGCCGCGCGGAAGGGGCTGGTGAAGACCCAGTCGCCGCCGCCCTCGCCGTCACCCTGGCCAGCGCGTGCCACTTCGTAGGTTCCCTCGGGCCCGCGGAACGCGATCGACTTCACGTCGTCGCGCGCCACGTGCAGCACGTTGCGGTCGCGCAGGTCGAAGGCGGTCTTCGCGAAGGTGGCGTCGTAGGTCGAAGGCAGCGTGAAGACGCGGCGCGTGCCGGCGATGCGCGCATAGGTGCCGGCGTCGGCGGGCGCCTTGTCGCCCAGTTCGAGGGCCAGGGTGGCAGCGCTTTCCTGCTCGAATACCGCAGTTCCGCGGGGCGGCTCGAGCCCGTAGGCGGCAGCCGAAGGCGCATCGGCGTTGGCGACGGCGCCGAGCTCCAGGCTTTCCACCGACATCAGCAGCGACTGCACCTCGTTGTCGTCGGCCGCGGCCACGAGCGGCCGGGTGAGACGCCACGCGCCCTTTTCCTTCACCAGCGCGACCTCTTCGCCGCCTTGCTGCGAGAGCGTGATGGCCTTCACCTTCGACTTGTCGAAGCCGGCGAAGACCTTTTCGGCCGGCTTCGCCGCATCGGCGGCCGGCGTCTCCGGCTTCTTGCGCTCCACGAACCACAGGTAGCCGCCGACGAGCGCCGCCAGCAGCAGGACGATGCCGGTGCGCGCGAAGGGGTTCCTGCTCATGCCGGGGCGGCCTCGTGCGTCAGCTGCGCCGACGCCACCACGTCCAGATGCCGGCCAGCAGGCACAGGCCCGGCAGCAGCACCAGCGCGGTGCCGTAGACGAGGCGCCCCTGGTTGTCGGTCAGGAACAGCCGCTGGTCGTCGGGGTCGCGCGGGCGGATCGAGATGAGGTCGGTGTCCTCGGACAGCCAGGCGATGGTGTTGAGCGTGAAGTCGGAGTTGCCGTCGGCGCCGAGGCCGGCGTTCGTCGCAAAGTCGGAGTCGCCGAACACCGCGACACGGCCCTCCTTCTTGCGCGGCTCCTCGCCCCCTGGCGGCGTGGTGGGCGCGGGTGAAGGCTGCGCCACGTCGATGCGCGCGGTGGCCGCGAGCGTTATGGGCCCCTTCTTGTCGGTCTTCTCGTCGAGGCTCGGATTGCCGAGGCTCTTGAGGTCGCTCTCGGCCCACGAGCCCTGCGAGCTCGAAAGCAACGGTTCGACACGGGTGCCGGGCGGCGCGGTCGCCGCCGGCGTGATGCTGCGCACCGTCTGCAGCCGCACCGGGAACAGGAAGTCGCGAGTGATCTCGTGCAGCGGGTACTGCTGGATGACGATGCGCTCGTCGGGCGTCACCGCGATGCCTTCGGCAGTGAGCCGCGCGTATACCTCCACCACGGTGTCGTGCGCGGTCTCGATGCCCCAGCGCGCGAGCAGCGCCGCCATCTTCGGCATCGCGGCGCGCAGTTCGGGTTCGATCATCACCAGCGCCTTGCCGCCATGCGCGACGAAAGCGGCGATGCCGTCGATCACCGGATCCTCGAGGTCCTGCTGCGGGCCACCGATGACCAGCACCGAGCAGCGCTCGGGGACGCTGCTCTCGCGCAGCAGCGACACCTGCTCGCTCTCGTACTGGTTCTTCTCGAGGGCGGCGCGCAGCGCGGAGAAGCCACCCGCCTGCATCTCCTCGAGGCTGTGTTCGCCTTCGCCGGCGAGGAAGCAGACCTTCGTCTTCTTCTCGCGGGTCAGCTTGATGAGGGCGTTCGTCACGTCCTGCTCGGAGAGCGCGCCGCTTTGCACCTTCTCGGTGCGCGTGCCCTGTTGCACCACCAGCGTCGGCACCGCCTTGAGGTCGAACTCGCGTGCCCGCGCCGGATCCTTCAGCGCATCGGCGTACTCCACCTTGACCTTCGCCGAGGCCGCGTCGTACTCGTGCAGCCGGTCCTGCGCCTCCTTGGTGGCGGCCGCGTCGCGCTCGTTCGCGAAGTAGATGAAGCGCACGTCTTCCTTGAGCCCGCCCAGCACCTTGCGGCTCTGGTCGGAGAGGCCGAAGCGCTGGTTCTTCGTCAGGTCCCAGCGCTTGCTGTGGCGCGCCACGAAGTAGTTGGCGCCCACCAGGATCGCGAGCACCGCGAGCACCATGACGATGCTGTTGCCGCCGTACTTCACCTGCCGCCGGCCCAGCGACGCGCGGATCGCGTCGAAGCGCAGGATGACGTGCAGCACGATGAGAAACGCACCGGCCGCGAGGTAGTACGCGGGCCGGCCGGGCAGCGTACGGCCAAGGGCGCCGAAGAGCTGCGCGGCCGCGATCACCAGCAGGCCAAGCGGCCCGAGCAGGTCGACGAGGTTCACGCGCGCCACCGCTGGCTCTCCAGCGACTGCTGGGTGAGGAACAGCGAGAAGCCGATGAAGCTCGCGAAGAACACCAGGTCCTTGAGGTCGATCACGCCCTTCATCAGGTCCTCGATGCGCCCCATCGGTGCGATCTGGGCGAAGCCGCGCAGCAGCGGGGGTGCCGTGGGCATGTCGAGCCACTGCAGGATCAGCAGCAGCAGCAGCGCCGCGAAGGTGAGGACGGCGGCCACGATCTGGTTCTTGGTCACGGTCGAGAGGAACAGGCCCAGCGCGATGAAGGCGCCGCACAGGAGCCACAGGCCGAGGAACGCGGCGGCGAGCGGCCGCCATTCGGGCGGGTTGCTCGCGAAGCGGAAGAGCCAGGCGAAGTTGAGGAACGCGAGCGAGATCATCAGCAGGAAGAACGCCCACGCGCCAGCAAACTTGCCGAGGACGATCTGCCAGTCGGTGATCGGCGCGGTGGACAACAGCTCGATCGTGCCCTGGCGCTTCTCCTCGGCGATGAGCCGCATGGTGAGCATCGGCGTCATGAACAAGGCGACGGTGGCCATGTTGCCGAGCAGCTGGCGGAAGATGATGTCGTTGATCGACATGCGCTGGCCGTATTGCATCGCCTGCGGGTCGGCGGACATCGTCACGAACCATTGCAGGATGACGCTGAAGAAGCCACCGAACACCAGCAGCCAGGCGACCATCGTGACGTAGGCGATGGGGCTGCTGAAATAGTGGCGCCACTCCTTCGCGACGATGGCGCCGATGTTGCGCAGCGACGTCATGCGGTCACGACCCCCTCCTGGGTTACCGAAACATCTTCGGTGGTGAGCTGCAGGAAGACGTCCTCGAGGCTCAGGCCCGACTGCGACAGCGAGACCAGGTCGAAGCCCGCGCCGACCACCGCACGCGCCACGTCGGGCCGGATGTCGCGGCCACCCTCGGCCTCGACGTCGAACGACGAGTAGCCGGCAGCGCCGGTGGTGGGCCGCAGGTTGGCAATGCCGGGCACGCCGCGCAGGGCCTCGAACACCGACGCGGTGCTGCCGCCGCGGATCTCGAGGCGCACCGGCCGCGAGCCCTTGAGGCGATGCGCGAGGTTGTCGGGCGTGTCCTCGGCGACCACGCGCCCCTTGTTGATGATGAGCACGCGGCTGCAGGTGACGGCGACCTCGGGCAGGATGTGGGTGGACAGGACCACGGTGTGGTCGCTGCCCAGGCCGCGGATGAGTTCGCGGATCTCGGTGATCTGCTTCGGGTCGAGGCCGGCCGTCGGCTCGTCGAGGATCAGCACCGGCGGCGTGCCGAGGATGGCCTGCGCGATGCCGACGCGCTGGCGGTAGCCCTTCGAGAGGCGCGCGATGAGCTTGTCGCGCACGTCGCCAATCTGCGCCTTCTCCACCGCCTCGTCGATCTCGTGCTGGCGTGCCGCCTTGTCGATGCCCTTGATGCGCGCGCAGAACTGGAGGAAGGAGGCGACGTCCATGTCGGGATAGAGAGGCGGCGTCTCGGGGGCGTAGCCGACCCGCTTCTTCACCGCCATCGCGTCCTGGAAGACGTCGAAGCCCGCGACCCTCGCCATCCCCTCGGTGGGCGGCAGGTAGCCGGCCAGGATGCGCATGGTGGTGGTCTTGCCGGCGCCGTTCGGGCCCAGGAAGCCCAGGACCTCGCCCTTTTCAACCCGAAAACTGATGCCGTCGACCGCTGTCTGGCGCCCGTACCGCTTGGTCAGCTTCTCGACTTCGATCATTCGTGCCGATGATGATAACCAAGCGGCCGTGTCAAGTGTTGTCAAGTTCGAAGGGCCCTGAAGAAGGCTTATAGTCGAGACGAGCGAGGGAAGAATGTCTGCCAGGTCCATAGGCACCGGTACCGTTTCGTTCGGCATGGTCTCGATCCCGATCAAGCTGTACTCGGCCTCGGAGTCGAAGGCGGCGGTCGGATTCAACCTCCTGCACGACAAGTGCAAGACGCGGCTGAAGCAGCAGTACGTCTGCCCCACCGACAACGAGATCGTCGGCCGCGATCACATGGTCAAGGGCTACGAGTTCCAGAAGGACCAGTACGTCTCGTTCACCGAGGACGAGATCAAGGCGATGGCCGAGGAGTCGCAGCGCGCCATCGAGATCACCGAGTTCGTGCCGGCGAAGGAAGTGGACCCGATCTATTTCGACGGCGGCTACTACCTCGGCCCGGACAAGGGCGGGGAGCGCGCCTACAAGCTGCTCGGCCAGGCGATGAAGGAAACCGGGCGCATCGCGCTCGCCAAGTGGGCGGCGCGCGGCAAGATGTACCTGGTGCTCATCCGCCCGTACGAGAACGGCCTGATCATGCAGCAGCTGCTCTACCCGGACGAGATCAAGAA
This sequence comes from uncultured Acidobacteriota bacterium, assembly GCA_963720545.1. GTDB lineage: Bacteria > Acidobacteriota > Vicinamibacteria > Fen-336 > Fen-336 > MFD01916-c6. Next base: position 1,813,221 of record OY970399.1, read on the forward strand.
GTTCGACGAAGTGCCGGTGGGCGACGCCGACATCAAGGAAAGCGAGCTGAAGCTCGCGACCCAGCTCATCGGCCAGATCGCAAGCGACGACTTCAAGCCCGAGCAGTACGAGGACGAAGTGAAGCGCCGCTACCTCGCGGCAATCCAGCGCAAGGTCGAGGGCCAGGAGATCACGACCGTGGCGCACGCCGAACCGCGCGCGCAGGTCATCGACCTCATGGAGGCCCTGAAGCAGAGCCTCGCCGGCAAGGGCAAAGCCGGCGCCGAGAGCGAATCGGTCGCCGACTCACCGCGCAAGGCGCCGAAGCCGGCCCCGCGCAGCAGCGAAGCCAAGCCGGCCAAGTCCGGCCTGCGCGCCGTGGGCGGCAAAGGCCGCGGCTAGAGGTCCACGACTCGCAGCGCGCTGGCGGGGCCTTTCCACGCCTTCCTGAATGACGGCTCCAGGAGCGCTGCTTCGCTGGCGCGGTCCTGGGCGCGCAGCGACTCGATCAGGCCGAACAGCGAACGCGGGCTGCGCGGGTTGCGGTCGAGGTCCTCGCGGAACACCTTCTCCGCCTCCTTCGGCTTGCCCTGGCGCAGCAGCGCCCCGCCGAGCGACTCGCGCACCGGGTAGTACCACGGCGGCGGCTCGTCGTAGTTGAGGGCGTCCTGGGCGGCGATCGCGCGGCCCCAGGCGTCGAGCGCGCGCTTGCCGTCGCCGTCGGCTTCGGTGAAGCGCGCCTCGAGCACCAGCGCGCCGACGTTCGTCACCGCGGCTGCGGTGTTGAGGCCGAAGGGAACGTCGCCGGCAATGCGCTTGCGGGTCTCGTCGAACAGGGCTCGCTCCTCATCGGCGCGCTTGCGGTCCTTGCCGTGCAGGTACGCGAGCGCCCGTCCGTAGTGATGGAAGCTGGTGTCGGCAAGGTGCGCCGGGTCGGGCTTCTTCTCGGCGAGCACCGCCGCGAACTTGTGGTTGCGCAGCATCACGAACATCGGCACCGGCAGGAAGCCCTCGACCATCGGCATCTCGGCGATGCTGGCGCTGGCATTGCGCGCGAGCTGGCGCGCGCCGGCGAGCGCCTTCACGTAGCTGCCCGCCTCCGAGTAGCCGACGGCGATGAAGTGCAGGTTGTGGCTGTAGTACATCGCCGGATACATGCCCTTGCGCACGCCCGAGGCCTGCATGTAGTTGCGGTCGGCGAGCGCCGCTGTTTCGTTGATGCGCGCTGCGCCCTCGGGGTCGCCGACCCGCATGTAGATATGCCCGGGCATGTGCACGAGGTGGCCACCGCCGGGCACCATGGTCTCGAGCCGCTTCGCTGCCGCGAGCGCACGCTCCGGGTTCTGCGACGCCTCGATCGAATGGATGTAGAGATGATTGGCGCCGACGTGGTCGGGGTGCTGCTTCAGCACGGCTTCCAGCACCGACACCAATTTCTCGGTGCCGTCCGCGGGCTTGCCGTCCCGGCTCCAGAGCTGCCACGGCTTCAGGATCATCAGGCTCTCGGCGTAGAGCGTGCCGGCGTCGGCATCGTCGGGGAAGCGTTCGAAGAGCCGGCCCATCGCTTCCGAATAGCCCGCCCAGAGCTTCGGCCAGTCGGCTTTCGGGTCGGGCGAGAAGCGCTTCTCCAGCGCGGCGATGAACGCCTGCTCGCGCTCGCTGGCACCCCCGGCCAGGGACTTCGCCCTCTCGATCGCCTCCCAGGTGGCCTTCGCGCGCTCCTCGCTCACGGCCGTGTCGTTGTAGTTGGGGCCGATGGCTAGCGCCAGCCCCCAGAGCGGCATCGCCGCGCGCGGATCGAGCCGCGCCGCCTCGCGGAAGGAGCGCGCGGCCTCGTCGTGATTGAAGCCGTAGACGAGCGTCATCCCCTGGTCGAAGAACTTCTGGGCGCGCGGGCTCGCGGTGGTGATGGGGAAATGCAGCGACCCCATCCCGGGTAGCAGCACCGCGCTCGCCGCCGGCGCCGCGGCGGAGTGGGCGTGCTGTGCCGCAGCGGGCAGGGGTGCCAGGACCAGGACGGCGACGAGCGGAATGCGCATCGTGAAGACTCCTTGGTTGGTGATTTGCAGTCTAGCTCGCGGAGAATAGCGCTGATGGCGCGATCGACGTTTCGCGGCGGCTACGCGGTCGAGGATGTGGCCAAGCTGCTTGGCGTGTCGCCGGCGCAGGTGCAGGCGTGGGTGCGCGCCGGCTTCGTGTCGCGCACCGCGGCGCAGCAACCGGCGCGTTTCTCGTTGCAGGACATCGTGCTGCTGCGCACCGCCAAGGAGCTGTCCGCCCAGGTCGCGCCGCGCAAGGTGAAGGAGGCGCTGCAGCGGCTGCGCGCGCAGCTGCCGAAGGGGCGGTCGCTGAGCGGCGTGCGCATCACCGCCGAGGGCGACGACATCGTGGTGCGCGACGGCTCGTCCGTCTGGGAACCGGCGTCGGGGCAGCGGCTCCTGCACTTCGAGGTGCGCGAGATCGCCAACAAGATCGCGCCGCTCGCGCGCAAGGCGGCGCAGGCCGCGCGTGCCTCGGGCGCCGAGCCGGGCCCCGAAGACTGGTACGAGATCGGCTGCGACCTCGAGGCGAGCGACCACGAGCAGGCGCGCGATGCCTACCGCCGCGCGCTCGAGCTCGACCCCGGGCACGTCGGCGCGCGCGTCAACCTCGGCCGCCTGCTGCACGAGACCGGCTTCACCCGCGCCGCCGAGGCCCACTACCGGCTGGCGCTGCTGGCACACGCCGGGCACGCGACCGCCGCCTTCAACCTCGGCGTGGCGCTCGAAGACCAGGACCGCCTCGAAGAAGCCGTGCAGGCCTATGGCCAGGCGCTCGCTTCCGACCCTGGCAACGCCGACGCGCACTACAACATCGCGCGCCTCTACGAGCGTCTCGGCCGCAAGGCGGCGGCGATCCGGCACCTGAAGGACTACCGTAGCCTCGTCGGCGGTAGATGACAACGACGACGGCGCCGCTGGCGGCCGTCGCCGCGGACGTGATCGCGTGCGAACGCTGCCCGCGGCTGCGGGCGTGGTGCACCCTGGTCGCAAAGGTGCGGGTGAAGCGCTTCGCGGCCGAGACCTACTGGGGCCGGCCGGTGCCCGGCTTCGGCGACCCGCGCGCGCGGCTCTTCATCGTCGGGCTGGCGCCGGCCGCGCATGGCGGCAACCGCACCGGCCGGGTGTTCACCGGGGATCGCTCCGGCGACTTCCTGTTCGCGGCGCTGCATCGCGCCGGCTTCGCCAACCAGCCGACGTCGGTGCGCGCCGGCGATGGCCTGAAGCTGCGCGACTGCTATGTCGCGGCGCTCGCCCGTTGCGCGCCGCCGGCCAACAAGCCCGAGCCTGCGGAAATCCTCAACTGCCGCGAATACCTGTTGCGCGAATGGGCGGCGCTTGGCCGGGTGCGCGCCGTGCTGGCCCTCGGCAAGATCGCGCAGGACGGCTTCATCGCGGCCATGCGCCAGCTGGGCCGTGTGCCGCCACGGGGTGCCTTCGCCTTTGGCCACGGCGTGCGCCACGACCTGGGCGACGGGCTGTCGCTCTTCGCTTCCTATCACCCGTCACAACAAAACACCTTCACCGGCAAGCTCACTACTGCCGGGTTCGACCGGGTTCTTGCGACAATCGGGAAACACCTGGAGCAAAAGTGAGAAACCCTTCGATCGTCGCCGGAGCCTTCGCCCTGTCGCTCGTCACCGTCATGGGCGGCAGCGCCGCGGCCCGCGACGCGCCGCGCACCGCCACCTTCAAGTCGGCGAGCCTGGGCCGCGAGGTCGGCTATGTCGTCGACCTGCCCGATTCGTACGCCGCCGGCACGCGTCGCTATCCGGTGATCTACGCGCTGCACGGGCTCTTCGAAAGCCCGGCGTTCTGGGAAGGCCGCGGGCTGGCGCCGATCTACCACGAGGCGGTCGACCGCAAGGAATTCCCCGAAGCGATCGTGGTGGCCCTCGACGGCGGCAACTCGTTCTTCATCAACGGCCCGCTCGGCCGTTACGAGGACGCTGTGGTGCAGGACCTGGTGGCGCAAATGGACGCCACTTACCGCACCATCCCGTCACGCGCGGGCCGCGTGCTGTTCGGCGTGTCGATGGGCGGCTACGGCGCGCTGCGCATCGCCTTCGAGCACCCGGGGGTGTTCGGCGCGGTTGCCACCCACAGCGCGATGCTGCTGCAGCAGATTCCCACCGCGGAGGCGGGCGCGCGCGGCGGCCAGATGCGCGCCTTCAACGCCGCCTTCGGCGACCCCATCGACGCGGCACTGTGGAAAGCAGCCGATCCGCTCGAGCTGGCGCAGCGCGCCGACGCCAGGGCGCTGCCGGCGCTCTACTTCGACTGCGGCTCGAACGACCGCTTCGGCCTGTTCGCCGGCAATACCGAGCTGCACCGCCGCCTCGAAGCGCGCGGCATCGCGCACGAGTTCGCGCTGCAGCCGGGCGACCACGGCTACGAGTACGTGCGCTCGGTGCTGCCGCTCAGCCTGCGCTTCCTCGCGCAGCACCTGGCTGTCAAGTAGGCGTGGCGTTGCCGGCGGCTGCGCTTTGCGTCGCCGCCTTGCTGGCATTCGCGGCGAACTCGCTGCTGTGCCGCGCCGCTTTGGGTCCGGGGCTCGTGCTCATCGACGCCGCCTCGTTCACCACGGTGCGCATCGCGTCCGGAGCCGCGGCGCTGCTCGTGGTCGCGCTGCTGCGCCGCAGCCGGCCCGGGCATGGCAGCTGGGCATCCGCCGCGGCGTTGTTCGCGTATGCAATCGCCTTCTCGCTCGCGTACCGCCTGATACCGGCCGGCGCGGGAGCGTTCCTGCTGTTCGGCTCGGTGCAGGTGACGATGATCGGCACCGACCTGGTGCGTGGCGGCCGGCCGCGGCCCGCGGAGTGGGCCGGCTTGCTGCTGTCGCTCGGCGGCCTCGCGTACCTTGCCGCTCCCGGAGCGCAGGCGCTGAGCGCACGCGGCGCCTTGCTGATGGCCGCCGCGGGTGTTGCCTGGGGTATCTATTCCCTTCGCGGCCGCGGCACCACCGACCCGGCCGGCGTGACCGCCGATAACTTCGTGCGCGCCGTGCCGCTGGCCCTCGCCGCGAGCCTCGTTTCTGGCGGCGTCACTGGACTGGCCGCTTCCGGCGCGCGCGGCCTGGCGCTGGCTGCAATCTCCGGTGCGGTCACGTCCGGCCTCGGCTACGTCCTCTGGTACGCGGCCTTGCGCAGCCTCAGCGCGACGCGCGCCGCGGTGGTGCAGCTGTCGGTGCCGGTCCTGGCAGCGGCCGGCGGCGTGCTCCTCCTGGGCGAGGCGCCGAGCCCGCGCCTGCTGGCGGCGGCGCCCATCATCCTCGGCGGCGTTGCGCTCGCCGCCCTCCGCCGCGCCGGGCGCTAGGCTTCGCGCAGCGCCGAGATGATCGGCAGGCGCGCGCCGCGCACCGCCGGCAGCAGCCCGCCGATGAGGCCCATCAGCGCCGCGAACACCAGGCACGAGACGACGATGCCCGGGGTGATGCGGAAGGCGAACGCAATCTCGCTGAAGCTCGAGGTCTGGCCAGTGCCGCTCGCGTAGCCGTTCATCGGCAGCGCCAGGATGCAGCCGAGCACACCGCCCACCACCGCGATGAACAGCGACTCCAGCACGAAGGTGAAGAGGATGGCGATGCGCGAGAAACCGAGCGCGCGCAGGGTGCCGATCTCGCGGGTGCGCGCGGCGATCAGCGCGTACATGGTGTTCATCGCGCCGAAGATGGCGCCGACGCCCATGATGAAGGCGACGCCGCCCGCGAGGCCCTTCATCAGCACGGCGACCGGGCCGGCCTGGTCGTCGTAGTACTTGCGTTCCTGCACGGCCTTCAGCTTGAGCTGCGGGTTGGTGCGGATGAAACTGTCGAGCGCCGGCAGGTCGGCGGCGTCGGCGAGCCGCACCACCAGCACGTTCATGCCGCCCTGGCGCTGGAAGGCCGGGCCGACGACGTCGAAGTCGCCCCAGATCTCGCTCTCGAAGGCGCCGCCGTGCGAAGCGAAGACGCCTACCACCTTCCACTCCTTGCCGTTCAGGACCACGGTCGAGTCGAGCCCGAGGCCGCGAATGCGGCCCGTGATCTGCGTGCCGACGATGATCTCGTTGAGGCCGGGCGTGAAGTTGCGGCCGCGTTCGATGACGATGCCGTCGCGCACCGCGAACGCCTTTTGCGTGACGCCGCGCAGGGTGACGTTGGTCGGGTTGCCGTCCATCTTTTCCTTGTTGGCGACCACCACCACCTCGCGCGAGGCCAGCGGCTGGCCGTCGGCGCCGCGCGCCACGCGCGGATCCACGGCGAGCAGGTTGCCCTGGTCGAGCGGCACCGCCGAGGTGAGTTCGGACCCCGAGCCGCGCTGCACGATGACGGCGTTGTCGGTGCGGCCCGTGGAGCGCAGCGCGTAAGTGAAGCCCGCGGACATGGCCATGAGGATGGCAAACACCGCCACCACCAGCGCGATGCCGAGGATGGCGAGCAGCGTCACCTGCCAGCGGCTGCGGACGTTGCGGATGTTGTAGGAGATGGGAAGTGCCATTGGTCCTGTCCTAGACGGTGCGGAACAATTCGGTGATGCGGGCGCGATAGGCGTTCATCGCCGGCACGATCCCCGCGAGCAGGCCCAGCAGCAGCGCCGCGCCGAAGCCGATGGCGGCGACCGCCGGCGTCAGCGTCAGGCCGGAGAGGCCGAAGCCGGAAAGGAAGGTGGTGATGGCCGGCACCGTCTGGAAGACGAAGAACAAGCCGCGGCTGCTGGCAAGGCCCAGGAGCCCGCCGAGCGCGCCGATCAGCAGCGCCTCGGCCACCACCAGCGTCATCACCAGGCCGCTCGAGAAGCCGAGCGTCTTGAGGACGCCGATCTCGATGCGGCGCTCGCGAATCGCCATGCCCATGGTGTTGGCCGTGACCAGCAGGATGGTGAAGCAGACCGCGAGGCCGATGGCGTTCAGCAGCAGCGCCAGGTTGCCGGCCATGGAGATGAAGCCGGCCTTGAACGCCGATTCCGTCTCGGTGTGGGTCTCGGCATCGCTGTTGGCGAAGGTGGCGTCGACCGCCTTGCTCACGTTGCCTGCCTGCGTGGCGTCGTTGATGTCGATCGTGAAGGTGCCCGCCTGGATCTGCCGGCCGGTCGCTTCGTAGAGGTACTTGTAGTGGAAGAACATCAGGTTGGTGTCGGTGCCCGGGTACTTGCCGGGGTCGCTGTCGAAGATCGCCTTCACCACGAACTCGAACGGCCCGCTCTCCTTGCGATACGGCGGGATGAAGCTCTCGAGGTGGAACGTGTCGCCGACCTTCCAGCTGTACTTGTCGGCGAGCTTGCGGCCGATGACGGCGCCGCGCTGGTCGGTCATGAATTCGCGCCATTGGTCGGGCGGCACCTGGTACTCGGGATACATCGCGAAGTACGTGTCCTCCGGCTCGATCGCCATGCTGGGCACGAACGACGACCAGTCCATGCCGGTGTCTTCCTCGTCGGACTTGCCTTCCTTCTTCGTCGGCAGCGAACCGCCGAACCAGTTGAGCGTGGCGACGCTCTTCACGCCCGGCACCGCCTGGATGCGCGCGGCGTAGGACAGCGGCAGCTCGTTCGTCAGGCCGACCGCATGGCGGGTGACGAGGCGGCTGGCGCTCGAGGCTTCGAGCTGCACCTTGATCGCGGCCAGGAACGACTGCAGCGTGCAGAACAGGAAGATGCACACGCCCATCGCCACCACGGTGCTGAGCGTGCGGATCCAGTTGCGGCGCAGGTGCTTGAAGACGTACGGCGCAAATTTGGTCATTGCTGCATCCCGCTAGTTGGTGAGAAGCCCTTTTTCGAGGTGCTTCTGCGTATGCGCGCGTTCCGCGGCGCGCGGGTCGTGGGTCACCATGATGATGGTCTTCTTGAAATCGCGGTTCAGAAGGCCCATCAGGTCGAGGATTTCGGTGGCGCTCTTCGAGTCGAGGTCGCCGGTGGGCTCGTCGGCCACCAGCACCTTCGGGTCGGTGACGATGGCGCGGGCGATCGCGACGCGCTGCTCCTGCCCGCCGGAGAGCTGCCGCGGGTAGTGGCTCGAGCGATCGGCGAGGCCGACCACCTTGAGCGCGGTCAGCGCCCGCTTTTGCCGCTCGCTCTTCCCCAGGTGCGTGAGCAGCAGCGGCAGCTCGACGTTCTCGACCGCGGTGAGCACCGGGATGAGGTTGTAGAACTGGAAGATGAAGCCGACGTTCTGCGAGCGCCACTTCGCGAGCGCGCCCTCGCCGAGCGCCCCCACGTCGGTGCCCGCCACCGTCACCTTCCCCGAGCTCGGCTTGTCGATGCCGGCGATCAGGTTCAGCAGCGTCGTCTTGCCCGAGCCGGACGGCCCCATGAGCGCCACGAACTCGCCTTCTGGCACCGAGAGGCTGAGCCCGTCGAGCACCTTGATCTCCTGGCTGTCGCGGCGGTAGATCTTGCGGACTTCCCTGACGTCGACGAGGCTCATGACTTCACCTTCACACGATCACCGTCCTTGAGTGTTGCGGCCGGGCTCGACACCAGGGCTTCGCCGCCGGCCAGTCCTTCGCGCACGACCACCTGGCCGCTGCGCTCCCCGCCCAGCGTTACGCGCCGGGCATACACCTTGTCTTCGCGGATCTCGAAGACGACGCTGCCGCCGTCCTTCGTCACCACCGCGGCCTTCGGGATGGTGAGGATGCGCGCCGCGGGCGAAGCCGCCGCCTGGCCCGGCGCATCCGCTTTTGCGGGCTCGAGGAACGTGACGCGTGCGCTCATCTCCGGCCGCAGGTCCTTGTCCTTGTCGAGGATCGTCACCTTCACCTGCACGGTCGCCTTGGTGCGGTCGGCCGTGGGGATGACCTGGCGCAGCACCGCCTTGTACTTGCGGTCGGGGAACGCCTCTGCGGTGACCTCGGCCGGCTGCCCGTCGCCGAGCTTCGCCACGTTCGACTCGTTGACGTCCGCTTCCACCTCGAGCGTCGCCAGGTCGGCGAGCGCGACGATGGCGCCCGAGGAAGTGGAAATGTTGACGCCCGGCGGGATGGGCGCGACCGACTCGCCGACCTCGGCCATCTTCTTTAGGACCACGCCACTGAACGGCGCGCGGATGTTGGTGTTCGCGAACTGCGCCTCGTCGTAGCCGACCCGCGCGTGCGCCTCGGCCACCGCCGCCTGCGCCAGGCTCACCTTGCTGAGCGAGGCGTCGAGCTGGTCGCGCGAGACGATCTGCTGCCGTTCGAGGTCTTGTGCAAGCCGCAACTGGCGCTGCGCCTCGCCGAGGTCGGCCTGCGAACGCACCACCGCCGCCTTCGACATCGCCACCGCCGCCGCGTACTCGGCGCTTTCGAGCCGCGCGATGATCTCGCCCTCGCGCACCGCGCTGCCCTCCTCCACGCGCAACTCCGCGAGCCGGCCCTGGATCTTGGCCGACACCACCGCCTTGCGGCGGGCGACCAGGTAGCCCGATGCGGTCAGCACCGGCGTGCCGGCGGAAGGTGCGGCACCCGAGGCGGCGACTGCCGGCCGCACCACTTCGACCTCGACCGCCGACCACGCCTGGCGCAGGCGCAGGCCGTAGAGCGCCAGAAGTCCCAGGATGACGGGAATGAAGAAGAGCAGCGGCCAGCGCCAGGGACTGCGACGCGCCTCGTTCCTTTCGATGCTCAGCGACGCAAGGTCGCCTTTCAGATCTTGCAAAACGTAGTGCTCCTGACGTGCGTGCGGGCCAAAGAAATGAAGTGTACCGGGAATGGCGGGTGCCCTGTCGAAATGGACTACGACAGGCAGCCCCGCGGCGTTCGACGAAACCGACCTTGGTCCCCGAGGCCTCTTTAGCCGAGGAGCTCGTGCCGGTAGCACCACCGCCACGCCTCACCCGGCTCGAAGCTGCGCATCACCGGGTGGCCGCTGCGGTGGAAGTGGCGGTCGGCGTGACGCGCCTCGGACGAGTCGCAGCAGCCGACGTTGCCGCAGGCGAGGCACAGCCGCAGGTGCACGGTTTTGGTGCCCTCCGCGACGCAGTCGGGGCAGCCCGCGGGAGTCAGCGGCACAACCGCCGACGGCGCCGCCTGCAGGTCGGCGCAGGCACCGGCCTGCCGCGCCGAGGTGACGAGCTCGGTCTTGCGCTCCTCGCGGTCGTGCGCTTCGATGCGGTCGAGGGTCGACTCCTCGATGTCGAGGTTCGCCATCACCTCCTCGAGGATGTCGTGGTCGATCGTCTGGCCGCGGCGCACGCGCAGCACCTCGGCGCGCTCGGCGGCGAGCATCGCGGTGCGCAGCCTGACGTATTGCTCGCTCGGGGTCTCGCCGCCTGTGCCGGAGCGGCCCAGCCGCTCCCAGACGACGTTGGCGCGCATCTGCCCGCGGGCGCGCAGCGATTCCACCACCTTCGCGTCGTCGCCCGGCTGCTGGCTGCGCTCGAGGGTCTCGATGCCCTTGCGCACGGCGCCTTGCAGCACCGACGCCATCTGCAGCGCGTCCTCGCGCGGGTCCGGCCCCCGCAGCCCCAGCCGGCGAGCCGCCCACGGCAGCGTCAGACCCTGCAGCAGCAGCGTTCCCGCGGTGACGCTCATCGCGGCAAGCACCAGGATGTCGCGGTGCGGTGTCTCTTCCGGCAGCACGAACACAGCGGCGAGCGTCACCACCCCGCGCATGCCGGCCCACGAGACGATGGCGACCGAACCCCACGAGACCTCCTGGCCGCGCAGGCCGAGGAAAGCGGCCGCCGCGCAGACGAACGCCGGGCGCACGAGAATCACGACCGCGAGCACGGCGCCGCAGAAAACGGCGATCTCCCGGAACGACAGCTCGGAGCGCGTGACGTTGGCGACGATCCAGCGGCCCTGCATGCCGATCATGAAGAACACGACGCTCTCGAGCAGGAACTGGATGGTGACCCAGTTGGTGCGCTCGCTGACCCGCGAGGCAGCGCTCTGGATAATGGCCGCCTTGTGCGCCAGCAGCACCCCGGCAACCACCACCGCGAGCACGCCCGAGGCGTGCACCCTCTCGGCGGCGAGGTACGCGACGAACGGCGTCAGCAGCGACAGCGAGGTGTCGAACACCGGGTCGGTGACGCGCCTGCGAATCAGCGCGCCGAGCCAGGCCACCGCGGCGCCCAGCAGGAAGCCGCCGCCGGCGGCGCGCGCGAAGTCGAGGAGGATCGCGGAAGCACTGACGGCGCCGGCCAGCGCAGCGAGCGCGGTGCGCAGGGCCACCAGCGCGGTCGCGTCGTTGAGGAGCGATTCGCCCTCGAGCAGGGTGACGACACGGCGCGGCAGGCCGATGCGCCTTGCGATCGAGGTCGCGGCCACGGCGTCGGGCGGCGCCACCACGGCGCCGAGCGCGACACCCGCGGCGAACGGGATGCCGAGCAGCCACCAGGCGAGCGCGCCCACTGCGAACGCACTGGCGAGCACCAGCACCACCGACAGGTACACGATCGACGCGCGGTTCGCGCGGATGTCGAGCAGCGAGGTCTTGATGGCCGCGGCGTAGAGCAGCGGCGGCAGCAGGCCGAAGAGCACCACTTCCGAGCGCATGTGCACTTCGGGAACCCCCGGCAGGAACGACGCGAGGATGCCTGCGATGGTGAGTGCCAGCGGCGCCGAGACCTTGCAGCGGCGCGCCAGCGCCGCGATCGCGGCGACCACCGTGAAGAGCGCGACGAGCGCGATGGCGTAGTTCAAGGGAGCCCCAGCGCCGCGAGTGGTCCTAGAACAATCGCCCCACGTAGAGGTCCATCTGCCGCTTCCAGTACGGCCAGTCGTGGCCGCCGTCGGGTCCCCAGTCGTCGAGGCTGTGGCGGATGCCGCGCTTGTTCAGGACCTCGTGCATGCGATAGGTCGGGCCGCTGTCCTCGTAGGGCCCGCAGCCGGTGGCGAGATGGATGTCGCACTGGCCGAGCAAATGCAGGAAGTAGCCGTCGTCGAGGTTCGAGATGTAGTCGACCGGCGAGTTGAAATAGAAGTTGTCGTCGAAGTCGCCGTCCATGAAGCGCCGCATGTCGTAGACACCCGAGAGCGCCAGGCAGCGCTTGAAGCTCTCTGGATGCTTGAAGACGGTGTTGGCCGCGTGGTAGCCGCCGAACGACGCGCCGGTGGTGGTGATGGCGACGCCCGGCGTGCGGCAATGGTCGGCGATGAACGGCGCCACCTCGAAGGCGATGTAGGCGTCGTACATCGCCTGCATGTAACTGCGGTGCCGCGGGTGCGCCTTCTTGTTGTACCAGGACTCGTTGTTGAAGGAGTCGACGCAATAGAACTTCACGCGCCCGGCATCGATGTGATGCGCGAGCGCGCCGATCATGCCCTGGCCTTCGTACTCGCGCTCGTCTCCGCCGCTCGTGGGAAAGGCGAGGATCGGGGCGCCGTAGTGCCCGTACACCCGGATCCTCATCTCGCGTCCCAGTCGGGACGAGTGCCAGCCGTGTTGTTCCTGGTTCATGGGCGCCGCTCCGTTTCGAAGGCGGCGATTGTGACCGAAGGCGGCGTCCCCGGGCAAGCGGGGCGGCTGCCGGGCACCGTGCTACGCTGCGCGCCGGAACGTCGCGGGAGGTCCAGGTGAAGGAAGCGCGCTGGCAAGACGTCGGAGCGGCCGCGACGTTCGCCGCGGCCCCGGTGTCGGAAGTGAAGGTAGACAAGCTGGTCCTCGCCATCACCCATAAGGACGGCGAGTTCGGCGCCGTGTCCGGCGTCTGCAACCACGCCGGCGGCCCGCTGGGTCAGGGCCGACTGGACGGCGACTTCATCGTCTGCCCCTGGCACTACTGGAAGTTCCACCGCACCGAGGGCACCGGCGAGCCCGGCTACGAGGCCGACCGCGTGCCGCGTCACGAGGTGCGCGTCGTTGACGGCCGCCTGCTCGTCAACCTCGAGCCGGCTACGACCCGCCACAAGCAGCCGCACGACCCGCACCCGCTGGCGCGTCCGCTGCAACGTGCCGCCGGTCCGGTGCGCGTCGCCGGCATCTCGACGACGGCCATGGACCCGGCCAACCCGCGTTACTCGGGTTCGGACGACCTGCTGGGAGTGGCGCTCGAACACGCCGCCGCCGGCGGAGCCGAGACGCGCATGCTGCGCCTGTATCAGCTCACGTTCCGCAACTGCGAGGGTTTCTACTCGAAGGCGGCGCGCGCCTGCACCTGGCCATGCTCCATCACGCAGATGGACCCGAACGACCAGCTGGACCGGGTCTACGAAGCGCTGGTCCATTGGGCCGACGTCATCCTGGTCGCGACGCCGATCCGCTGGGGCTCGGCGAGCTCGCTCTACTTCAAGATGGCCGAACGCATGAACTGCATCCAGAACCAGGTGACGACCCACGACCGCGTCCTCATCCGCAACAAGGTCGCCGCGTTCATCATCGTCGGCGGCCAGGACAACGTGCAGGGCGTGGCCGGTTCCATGCTCGGCTTCTTCGCCGAAATCGGCTTCTCGTTTCCACAGTTCCCCTACGTCGCGCACTCGCGCGGCTGGTCGGCCGAGGACATGGAGAACAACGTCGCGGCGATCAAGGCGAGCACGGCGCTGCGCGCAGGCTGCCGCGAACTCGCGAGCCGCTCGGTGGCGCTGGCGCAGACGCTCGTGGACGCCGCGGCGCCGCCGCAGCGCATTGCCCGCGGCGGCCGCAAGGCGCAGCGCGACTAGCGGCTGGCGGACCGCCGCCGTTTCGCGGCGCTCGACACGGCGCTCGAGGCGGCAGCGGAAACGCCGGCAACCAGTGCCGCCTTGCCCGCGGTCTTCAGCCCCCTGCCGACCTTCTGCATCGTCTTGCGGCGGCGGCGCTGCGCAGCCGCGCGCTTGACCCCCGCGCGCCCGCCCTTGATCGCGTCGGCGATCCTGCCGGCAGCTTGCTTCACACTCGCAGCCGAACTGCTGGCCGCACGGCCAGCGGCGACCGCAGCCGCCGCCGTCTTCCTGCCGGTGCGCACCGCCTTGCCCGCCAGGCGTCCCGCCGACTCAGCTATCTCGACGGCGCGCGTCTTCTTCTTCTTTCTTCCCAGAACCATGGAGTCGCTCCTCTGCTTCGAGTGTGCACGCGACGAAAGTCGGATTGCAACCGCTCTACCGCCGCTTCGACGGCGGCGGCTCGTAGTCTTCAGGTTTCGCGGGCGCCTTGATCGGCGGAAGTGTCGCGACGTCGGTGCCGGCGAACTCGTTGAGCAGGGTGTTGCCCTGGTACTCCATCTCGTCCTTGAGGCCGATCTTCGACGTGTAGTAGCCGCGGGCGGTGAGGCGCTTCAGCTCGACGAAGAATTTTTCGCTCGCGGTTGCCGGCGAGGCTTCGGCTTTCGCCAGGTTCTCCAGGATCGCGACCTGCTGCGCGGCTTCGAGCGCGAGATACGGCTTGCCGGCCGACGCCTGCGCGAGGCGCTCGATCTCGGCGAGGCCGCTGCGCCAGAACTCCTGCGCTTCGCGCAACGCCGGAATTGCGGGGTCGTATTCGGCGAGCCGGCCGTCTATGAGACCGGCGACGCCGGCCGCGCGCGCGCCGCCCGAATGGGCGTCCGCCGGCAGGATGGTTTCGCTCAGCTGGTCGACGAGCGCCAGCTCCCCTGCCGTAAAGAACTTGCCCGCGGCGTTGGCCGCGGCTTTTGCTTCGGCGACGCGCGGGAACACCGGAGCGGCCGCGGCGGCAGCAGCCATCTCGAGGATCTGGCGGCGGGTCAGCCTCACAGCTCGCCCATGCGCGCCTGGTCGGCGAGGTAGTCGCACGAGCGCCAGGCGAGCGCCATGATGGTCCACGTCGGGTTCTGGCACGAAGCGCTCACGTGCGAGCTGCCGTCCACCACGAACAGGTTGCGCACGTCGTGCGACTGCTGGAACTCGTTCAGCACCGAGGTCTTCGGGTCGCTGCCCATGCGCGCGGTGCCGAGTTCGTGGATCGACCAGCCTTCGGTGAGCACGCCGCGGCGCAGTCCGGTGATCTCGATGCCCGCCGCCTCGAACATCTCCTTTGCGGCGTCGGCCATGTCCTCGCACATCTTCTTTTCGTTGTCGCCGAAGCGGAAATTGAAGCGCAGCACCGGGACGCCGTGCTTGTCGCGCACCTGCGGGTCGAGCGCCACTGAGTTTTCGTAGCGCGCCAGCACCTCGCCGAAACCGCCCATCGAGATGGCCGCGCCGGCCATCTCGCGCATGCGCTTCTTGTATTCGACGCCGAAGCCCGCGGCCATGTCGCTGTCGTGAAACATCTCGGTGCCGCTGCTGCCCTCGAAACCGTAGCCGCGGATGAAGGCGCCGCGCGCGCCGGCCTCGAGGTTGCGGAAGCGCGGCACGTAGAACCCGCCGGGGCGCCCGTCGTCGAGAGTGCGCGGCTTGCCGACCAGCTCCTTGACGAAACCGGAAACGCCCGGCCCCATGACGTGCTCGCAGAAGTTGTGGCCGACGTGGCCGCTCGAGTTGCCGATGCCGTTTGGGTGCTGGGGTGAGCGCGACAGGAGCAGCAGGCGCGCCGACTCGAGCGTGGACGCGGCCACTATCACCACGCGTGCCGATACTTCGAGCTCGGCGCCGGTCGTGGCATCGATAAAAGCGACGCCGCGAGCCTTGCCGGTCGCCGCATCGACGAGGATCTCGCGCGCCACCGAATCGGTGCGCAGCGTCAGGTGGCCGGTGTCGAGTGCTGGATAAATGAGGCCGGTGGGCGAATCGAAGGCGGCGTGGATGTCGCAGCCGCCGACGCGGCGGTTGCAGGCGCCGCGGCCGAAACAGCGGCTGCGGTACTTGTTGTGCTTCAGGCCATCGGTCGTGACGCCGGCACGATAAGGCGTGAGCACGCGGCCGGCATGTCCCATCGACTCGCGCAGCTGCACCTCCGCCTTGTTGAGGCGCGTCGCGCGCTGGAAGCGGCTGTCGGGCAGGTGCGCGAGACCTTCCTTGTGGCCGGATATGCCGAGGTAGTCGTCTACACGGTCGTAGTAGGGCGCGATGTCGGCGTACTCGATTGGCCAGTCGTCGCCGTAGCCGTCATGGCTTTTCGCCTTGAAGTCATAGTCGGAAAGGCGCAGTGCGAGCCGCCCCCAGATGTTGGTCTTGCCGCCGAGCACACGGGCGCGCACCCATGCGTACTGCGTGCCGGTGTAGGGATGGTCCTTCTCCTCGACCACGATGTTCTTGCTGTAGTCGGAGCCGTCCCAGCCCTGCACGTACGACTGCACGCTCTTCCACGGCTGGTCCTGCGCGTAAGGCGGCTGGCGGATCGTGTACTCGTTGCGCTCGAGCGCGTGCGACGTGTACGGCATCTCGCCGCGGCGCGGGTGGTCGTAGGGCCACTGCATCGACTTGAGCTCGCTCTCGATGTCGAGCTTGCGGCCGGCCTCGAGCATCAGCACATCCATGCCGTGGGAAGTGAGCACGTGCGCGGCCATGCCGCCGGCGGCGCCGGAGCCGACCACGATCGCGTCGTAGCGGCGCTTGAGGTCCACTTCTTTCGCGGTCAACGCTGGTGGCGGCTGCGGCCGTGGCATGCGCCGAAGTCTACTTCCGGAAGATTCGCGCGTAGCCGCCGGCGACCAGCGCAGAGACGTCCGCCATGATGCGCGGCAGCCGGAACCCGCCCGGATAGGCGAGGTAGTGCGGCTGCCACTCCGGAAAAAACTTCTCTTTGTAGGCGCGCAACCCCTGGAAGTTGTAGACGGCCTCGCCGTGCTCGTAGAGAAAGGCGCCGAGCCGTGTCCACAACGACGCGACCGGCGAGCTCTCGAAGCCGGAGAGCGGCGCCATGCCCATGGCGAAGCGGCGATAGCCGTGTTCCTGTCCCCACTTCATCAAGTGGACGAACAGGCCCTCCATCACCGTGTTCGGCGCGTCGCGGTTGTGGCGCATCAGGTCGATCGACAGCTCCTGGCCGTCGGGGCCCGGCCAGATGTTCGCAAACGCGACGATGCGCGCGTCGCGCTCGATCACCGCCACCGGAAAGCGGCGCACGTACTCCTCGTCGAAGAAGCCGAGCGAGAAGCCCTTCTCGGCGCTCGCCTTCTCTTTAAGCCAGTCGTCGGAGATGACGCGCAGGCGCGCCATCGCGTCCGCTACCTCGCCCGGCTCGAGCACCCGGAACGAGCAACCCTCCTTCTCCAGCCGGCGCAGCGCCTGGCGATGCTTCGCCGCCTGGCTGCCGTCGAGTGTGAACGCGGCGAGATCCACCTTCGCTTCCTCGCCGAGCTTCACGAACGTGAGGCCGAAGTCGGCGTAGAGGTGCAGCAGCGACTTCCCCACCTCGTAGAACACCGGCACGCCGCCGTAGTCGTCGCAACGCTCGAGGAAGCGCCGGATCAGGTTCGCGGCTTCCGTCTCCGGCCCGACAGGGTCGCCCAGCGCGACCCAGGTGCGCCCCTGCACCGCGTACATCACGAAGGCGCTGCGCTCCTCGTTGAAGAAGAGTGCCTTGTCGCGCAGGTAGACGAGGTACGGAAAGGTCGCGCCCTGGGCCGCGATGACGCGCGCGGCGTCGGCCAGGTCGGCGTCCCCGGGCAGGGGCGCTTCGTGCGGTGCGTAGCGCACCAGCCGCGCCAGGCCGAAGACGGCCACCGTCACCGCGGCGCCGACCGAGGCGCGCAGGAAGCGCGAGGCCTCGCCGCGCAGCTCGAACTGCCACCACAGCTCGTGCGAATACTCGACGTGCTTGAAGGCGAAGAGCCCGAGCCAGATCGAGGCGCCGATGGCGCCGACCAGCGCCGCGGTCCAGCTTGCCGAGAAGCGGGTATCGAAGAACGCGGCGCGCCGGTCGAACGCGTGACGGGCGCGGGTCAGGATCAGCAGCACGATTGCGACCAGGAGCGCTTCCTCGTAGTCGAAGCCTTTCAGGAGCGTCGTCACCATGCCGGCGACCATGACCGCGGCCGTCAGGTAGTAGGCGGCGTCGAGGCGCCGCGCGACCCCCTGGGACAACACCAGCAAGGCAGCGCCCGCCACGCTCGAGAGGAAATGCGAAGCCTCGATGATGCCGATCGGCAGGAAAGAGTCGAGCCACGCCAGCCGGCCCGCGGCGGCGGGGGTCGCACTCGAGAAGAGCAGCACGCAACCGGCGGAGAACACGCACGCGGCCAGCACCCTTGGCGTGAGCAGTTCCGTCAGCCGTCCGGCCACGGCGCCCGCCCGCGCCACGCTGCGCCGGCGTTGCCACGCCTCGTCGGCCACCAGGCCGAGGGCGGCGAGCGACAACGGCGCGAGGTAGTAGACGGCCCGGTACACGACGAGCGCCGGCAGCAATGCGCCGGACGTGACATACGGCCTCAGCAGCAGCACCATCAGCCCTTCGAACACGCCGACGCCGCCCGGCACATGGCTCAGCATGCCGAGGAGCGCAGCCGCCAAGAAGGCGCCGAGGAACCGCAGGTATCCCGGCTCGCCGGGCGGCAGCAGCACGTACAAGACGCCTCCCGCGAGCGACCAGTCGAGGGCCGAGAGCAGGACCTGCGCTGCCGCGATGCGCACGCCGGGCAGGGGCAGAGAGAAGCCACCGAACTGCAGCGGCGCGCGCCGCAGCGACGCGAGTGCCACGTACAAGGCCGGCACCAGCATGAATGCGAAGCCGGTGCCGGCCAGGAGCTCGCCGCCGGGAATCTCATGAAGCGCCTCGGGCGGCCGGGCGGCGAGGCTGAGCCCGCCGAGCAACAGCAGGCCGAGCCAGAACGTCACCGAATAGCAAATGATGATGCGCGACAGCTCCTCGAGGGTGACGCCCCAGCGCTTGTAGAAGCGGTAGCGCATGGTCGTCCCGGAGACGAGCGCGAAGCCGACGTTGTGCGAAACCGCGTAGGCGACGAACGATGCGAACGCCACGCGCGCCCGTGCGATGGGCTTGCCGATGTAGGCGAACGCCAGCAGGTCGTAGCCGGTGAGCACGAAGTAGTTGGCCGCGGTGAGGATGGCGGCGAGCGCCAGGCGCTGCCACGGCGTTGCCAGCACGTCGCGCACCAGGTCGTGCCAGGAAACCGCGCGCAGCTCTGTGCGCAGAACGAAAAGGCCCGCTGCGAACAGCGCGAGCCCGAGCAGGACGGGCAGCGCCCGCCGCAGCTTCACGAAACCCACCGCCTCAGGGCGAGACGTTGCTCGTCACCCAATCGATCGCCTCGAGCAGCCGTTTGTCGAACTCGTCGAGGTTGCCGCTGAAGCGGTGGTCCTCGGCGGCGACGATCCAGAGCTTCTTCGGCTCCCTGGCGGCATCGAACATCTTTTGCACCACCGGCACCGGGATGAATTCGTCGTTGCTCGAGTGAATCGCCGCGATCGGCGCCGGACTCACCCCGGCGATCAACGCGGCCGCGCTGAAGGTGGGCTCGTTCGGCACACCGTGCGTCAGGTAGATCACGCTGTCGCGCCAGCGCCAACCGAGCTCGTTGATGTCGGGCAGCCCCAGGGCGATGACGCCGGCGATCGAGCGGCGCGTGCCGGCGTCGGTCGCCGCCATCACCGCGAGCCCCGCTCCCTCGGATATGCCGATCAGGATGGGGCGCTCGCCGGTTGCGGAAGCCGCGTAGTCGGCAAGCACCTTGAAGTCGCCGGGTTCGTCTTCGGGCCGGAGCGTTTCCTTGTCTCTCGTGAAGCTCTCGAGGTAGGCCCTGGCGTCGAGTCCCACCACGAAGTAGCCCTTGCCCGCCAGGAATTCCGCGGCGTGCGGCGCGAGGTGCATCCATCCGCCGTCGCCGCTCGCGAGCACCAGAGGCCGGGCGCTTGCGGACCCGTAGAGGTGCAGAACCTGCGGCCGGCCGCGCAGCATGAGGGTGGCCGGCGTCGACGTCGGTGACGCCGAGCCGGTCGCAGCAGCGAGCAATGCGGCAGCCACGAGGCGCAAGGATGAAGACAGCATCCGTCCGAGCAGTGTAGCGGCCCCCGTCGATTTGAGGAAAATGAGTAACATCGGGTGCTTCAAGGAGGCGACACGTGCCGCGGTACATCGTCGAGCGCAACTTCAAGGACGGGCTCAACATTCCGGTCAACGACCAGGGGGCGCAGGTGTGCCAGGTGGTCGTCGGCAAGAACCTGGAATCGGGCGTGACCTGGATCCACTCGTACGTCAGCGACGACCGGACCAAGACCTTCTGCGTTTACGACGCCCCGAACCCGGAGGCCATCAAGCGCACGGCCGAGCAGAACAACCTGCCGGCCGACAAGATCACGCAGGTGAGCGTGCTCGACCCGTACTTCTACAGGTAGGGCGGCCTAGCGCATCACGCGGCGCGCGGCGGGCACGGCCGCCGGCGCCGCGATGGTGTTGAGGAACGCCGTGTTGTTCGGCGTCTTCGCGATCTTGTCGATCAGGAACTGCGCGGCGTCCACTGTCGACAGCTCGGCGAGCGCGCGGCGCAGCAGGTGGCGCTGCTTCAGCTCGTCGGGCGTGCACAGCAGCTCCTCGCGGCGCGTGCCCGACTTCAGCACGTCCACCGCGGGGAAGATGCGCCGCTCCGAGATGGCGCGGTCGAGGATCAGCTCCATGTTCCCGGTGCCCTTGAACTCCTGGAAAATCACTTCGTCCATGCGGCTGCCGGTGTCGATGAGCGCGGTCGCCAGGATGGTGAGGCTGCCGCCGCCTTCGCAGTTGCGGGCCGCGCCGAAGAACTGGCGCGGGAACAGCAGCGCGCGGTTGTCGACGCCGCCGCTCATGGTGCGGCCGCCAGGCCCGATCTCGCGGTTCGAAGCGCGGCCCAGGCGCGTCAGGCTGTCGAGCAGGATGACGACGTGGCGCCCCGCTTCGACCAGCCGCTTGGCGCGCTCGATCGCGAGCTTGGAAAGCCGCATGTGCGCGTCGGCGGCCGAGTCGGCCGACGAGGCGAGCACTTCGGCGCCCTGCACGGCGCGGCGGAAGTGCGTCACTTCCTCGGGCCGCTCGTCGACCAGCAGCATGATGAGGTGCACTTCGGGATGGTGCTTGACGATCGCCTTGCCCAGGTGCTCGAGCAGGGTGGTCTTGCCGGCCTTCGGCGGCGAGACGATCAGGCCGCGCTGGCCGCGGCCAATGGGGGCGATGAGGTCGATGACGCGCAGCGACGCCTCGGCTCCGGTGTCGGGCGCCAGCTTGAACGGCTCGCTCGGGTTGATCGAAACGAGATCGGCAAAGTGCGGGAGTTGCTTGTACTCCTCGGGCGTCAACCCGCTCATCTTCTGGATCTCTACTAATACGCGGCGTCCGCCGCCATCACGAGCCAGGCCTTCGATCTCCGTTCCGTCGCGGAGCGCCTGATCCCGGGCAACCTGCGCGGGAATCACGACGTCGTCGCGGTGCGGTAGGTAGTTCTGTTCGGCCAGCCTTACGTAGCCCCCACCGCTCTCGGTCACTTCTGCGACGCCCTTGACTTCCGTCGTGGGGCCCGAGGTCGGGATCTGGATCTGACGGGGCTCTCTCGGCCCTTTGGCTCCCTGGAACTGAGGGTTGTACCCGTTGGGCCGATCGTTTCGGTGATGTTGGCGATGGCGCCGCGAGTGCCGCGAACCGTGTCTCACTTAAGAGACCCGTTCGCGCAAACGCGCAACGGTCATCGTCTGCCTCCGAACGGCAATATAACAGTGTCCGTGACCCGACTGTCAAGTAGGCAGGTTCAGGGCGCCTCGCCGGGAAGGAGCGGCGTGAGCGTCACGAGGTACCGCGAACTGGTGTCGCAGACCTGCGCCGCGACGGCACCGTGGGGCCAGTCTTTAGCCAGGTTCGCGGGCACCGCGACGGGGTTGGCGAGTGCCGGCATCAGCATTGGCGCAAGCCCCCCGGGCGCGCGGCACCCTCCGGGCAGCGTGCCGCGCATGGCGCGCATGCGGTAGGACGCCGGCGCGTAGGGGCGCAGGCACGGCACGTCGAATTCGGCGAGGCGCTGCGCCAGGTCGCCGAGCGGCTTGAGGCCGAAGGGCGCGCTCGCAGGATCGCCGACGAGCTCGAGGCGCAGCGCCGGCAGGCCGCGGCCGGCGTCTGCCGCGAAGCGCAGCACCGAACGTTCCCACGAGCCCCCGAAGCTCCAGACCGTCGGTCCGTCGAGCCAAGGCTGGCCGGGGTCCTTGCGCTTTTTCTTGCGCGGCTTGCGCACCGCGTCGACCTCGGCGAGGAACGCGGCCAATTCGCCCGCCTCGAGCCGGCAGGTCTCGATTTCGCTGGTGCCGCCAACGAACACCTGGCCGTCGCCCAGCATCACGAAGCGTTCGGGCGCCGCCTCGGCAACCTGGCCGGTATGCGCCACGAGCGGCACGGTCAGGACGATGGTTGCGTTGGGCACGTCCGCGGCGGTTGCGGCCACGGTTACCGCCAGAATCACGGCTGCGGGCACGAATTTGCGAAAAGAAGTCACCGCCCGGAGTCTATAACGCAGGTTTCTGGGTCCCGCGAGAGCGCGGTGTATCATCGAAACCGACTTCATACATCCACTTCTTCCGAGGAGGAATTCATGCGTCGTATTCAAGGTTTCGTGGCACCGTTGCTGGTCGCGCTGCTGCTTTGCCCTGGTTCGGCATTCGCCCAGTCGGTCGTCACACCGCAGGATCTCGACAAGGCCGTGAGCGCGCAGCTCGGCTCCGATGCCGAAGCGCGCCAGGCGATCCAGAACCTGCTGGCTCGCGAGGATGTCCGCGCCTACGCGCAAGGCTACGGCCTTGACGTGTCGCGCGCATCCGCCGCGGTTGCCACCCTGCAGGGCAACGATCTGCACGCGCTGGCGCAGCAGGCGAACGCCGTTGACGCCGGCCTGTCCGGCGGCGATCCGGTGATCCGCATCAGCCTGATCGCAGCGCTCCTCATCATCATCATCGTCATCCTCATCGTCAACTAAGGCGCGCTCCGCAAGGCAGCGTGCAGTTCCTGGGCGTCCTGCTGGCAGCGAGCCTGTCGGCGGGCGCCCGGGACGTTCCTTACGTCCCGCAGACGGGCGCACTCTGCGGCGGCGCCGCCGCGGCGATGATCGTGCGCTACTGGGGCGGCCCCGCCCTGCGGCCTGAAGATTTCGCGGCGCAGCTCAACCCGCAGAAGACCGGGATCCGCGCCCGCGACCTCGCCGCGGCCATCGCCGCCCGCGGCTTCGCGACCGAGGTCGTCAGCGGCGACCAGACCGCGGCACAGGAGTGGCTCGCGGCGGGACGCCCGTTCATCGCGCTCGTCAAGCTCGACCGCACGGGCCCGACCTTTCACTATGTCGTGGTGCTCGACTGGTCGCACGGCGAGGTGATCGTCCACGATCCGGCGCTGCGTCCGTCGCGCGTGATCTCACAGGACGTGTTCCTCACCGCGTGGAATGCGACCGAGCGGCTGACGATCACGGCGGCGCCGGATGCGGCGGAGACGGCGGCGCTCGCGCCATCTACGGCACCGGCACCGGTGAACGCAGAGACGCCACGTACCGCAACGCCCTGCGCGCCGCTGGTGGCCCGCGCCGGGGAACTGGCGCGCGCCGACGACCTGGACAGCGCCGCCGCCGAGCTCGACGCGGCCATCGCGCGCTGCCCCGCCGACCCGGCGCCGCGCCGCGAGCGTGCCGGGGTGTACTTCCGCGTCAAGGAGTGGCAGCTCGCCGCGCGGTTCGCGCGCGCGGCGGTGGCTCTCGACCCGCAGGACCAGGCAGCCATTCGCCTTGCCGCCACCAGCCTTTATCTCAACGGCCAACAGGAGCTCGCGCTGCGCTACTGGAACCAGCTCCGCCCCGGCGAGCCGCGCCTCGATCTCGTGAACGTCAGCGGGCTGTCGCGGCTCGCCTACCGCTCGGTCGAGGATGGCCTCGGGCTCGAGACGGGTGAGCTCCTCACCGAGCGCGGCTACCGGCGCGCGGCGCGGCGCATCGCCGACCTGCCGGGAGTGCTGACCGCGAGCCTGCGCTACGAGCCGCACGCCGGAGTCGCCCAGGTCGAAGCCTCGGTGGTGGAACGGCCGGTGCTGCAGCCGCTGCGCTGGCTGGCCGTCGACACCGCGCTCGACGCATTGGTGCGGCGCGAGGTGGGCGTGACGGTCGCGAACCTGACGGCGTCCGGCGAGCGTTTCGACGCGCGCTATCGTTTCGAGGACCAGCGGCCCGCCGTGTTCCTCAACGGACGGGCGCCCACGCGTCTCGGCACCGCCGGCGTGTCCGGGTTGTGGGACGAGCAGTCGTACGCGGTGGCTGACGGCTTCGTGCGCGAACGCCGCAAGGGCGCCGCCGTCTCGCTCCGCTCCTGGCTCGACTCCGACCTGCGCGCGACGCTCCTGCTCGGCGCCGACCGCTGGAACGAGAGTGACAGCACGGTGCTCGCCGCCGCAACGCTCGAACGCCGCTTTGCCGCCGACCGCTTCGCCGCGCTCGCCCGCCTCGAGAGCTACCTGGGCACTTCCGGCGGACCGTCGTTCCACCGCACCTCGCTCGAGTTCCGCGCGCGCACCTCGCGGCGCCCGCACAACTGGAACGCGTCGGCGAGCGCCGCCTTCGATGCCGCGAGTGGCGACGCGCCGCGGGCGCTGTGGCCGGGTGCCGGCACCGGCCGCGGCCGCGAGCGTTTGCTTCGCGCCCATCCGCTGCTGCGCGACGGGCTCATCGCCGGCCCCGCATTCGGCCGTCGCCTGGTGCACGGCACCATCGAGGCCGAGCACACCATCGGGCGCGCCGGACCGGTGGTGCTGGGTGCCGCGGTCTTCGCCGACCTGGCGCGGGTGCGCAGCGACTCGGGCACCGCGTCGTTCGTCGACTGGGGCGCCGGCGCGCGCATCCGCTTCCCGGCGACGCGTTCGGCGTTTCGCGTCGACCTGGCCACCGCGGGCACGTCGGGACGGTTCGTGGTCTCGGCCGGCTGGGTCGAGACCTGGCGCTAGCCGACCGTGCCCCAGGTGTCGCCGAGCACATAGCCCTCGGGAAAGGGGTCGCGCGGGTCGACGAAGTACTGGTGCAGGCCGGTGATGAATGCCGAACCCTTCACCGCGGGCACGATCGCCGCACGGCCGGAGACGGTGGTCTCGCGCGCGATGCGGCCGGTGAAGCGCGAGCCGAGGACCGACTCCTGGATCATCTCGTCGCCGGTGCGCATCGCGCCGCTTGCGTGCAGCACCGCCAGCCGCGCCGACAGCGCGGTGCCGGTGGGGCTGCGATCGAGCCGCCCCGGCGACACCACCACGGCGTTGCGCGTGACACGGCCTTTGCCCGCGAAGGCGCAGGCGAACTGCACGATGCTGACGCGGCTGATCGACGGCATCTCGGGGTGCGCCACATCGAGCTGCTCGCGCGCCGCCTGCCGCACTCTCTCGCCCATCGCCGAGATATCGCGGGCCTCGTCGGCGGTCACCCTGAAGCCGAAGGCCGCGGGATCGACGATGGCGTAGATCATGCCGCCGTAGGCCACGTCCACCGCCACGGTGCCGACGCCGGGAACCTCCACGGGCGCCTGCAGGCGCAGCACGAAGCTCGGGACGTTCTCGAACTCGACCGACAGGACGGCGCCGTCGCGGCACTCGGCCGTCACGGCGACGACACCGCCCGGCATGTCCAGCTGCAGCAGCGTGTGCGGTTCGCGCATCGGCACGATGCCCGTCTCGAGCAGCACGGTGGCGATGCAGATGGTGTTCGAACCCGACATCGGCGGATACTCGGTCGGCTCCATGATGATGGCGCCGGCCTGGCAATCGGGCCGCGTCGACGGCACCAGCAGGTTCACGTGGCGCGCGACGCTGCCGCGCGGCTCGCGAAGCAGCAGCCTGCGGATGTGGTCGGACTCGCGCTCCATCGTGTGCGCCTTGTCGAGCATGGTGGCGCCTGGCGGCGGCAGGACGCCGCCGATGATCACGTCGCCGACTTCGCCGGCCGCATGGCAGCCGACCACCGTGATCACGCGCTTCGCATTCATGGCCGGAAGTGCCGGAATGCTAATACGATTGGCTTTTCGCAAACACGACCGAGGAGGCGCCCGCGATGACATTGCCTATCCTTGCCGCAACGCTGCTGCTCAGCACCATACAGGCGGCGGCGCCGTCGCCTGCACCCTCGCCGTCGGCGATGCCGACGCCGGTGCTCCCGCGCAACGAGGCGCTGCCGCCTTCGGACGCACAGGCTAAGGCGGCGCTCGACAGCACGCCCCGCCACGGCGAATACGTAAACATCGACTTCCCCGCCGGCAACACCAAGCTGCGCACCTTCGTGGTGTTTCCGGAACGCAAGGAGAAGGCACCCGTCGTGATCGTCATTCACGAGGTCTATGGCCTCAGCGACTGGCTGCGCGGTGTCGCCGACCAGCTCGCAAAGGACGGGTTCATCGCGGTTGCCCCCGACCTCATCACCGGCCTCGGGCCCGGCGGAGGCGGCACCGAGTCGCTGCCGAGCCGTGACGACGTGGTGAGCGCGATCCGCTCGCTGACGCCGGCGGACGCCACGGCGCGCCTCGACGCGGTGCTCGGCTGGGCGCTGCAGCTGCCTTCCGCCAGCGGCCGTTCGGCTACCCTCGGCTTCTGCTGGGGCGGCGCGCGCAGTTTCGCATACGCGACCACCCAGCCACGCCTGGACGCCGCCGTCGTCTACTACGGCGCGGCGCCCGACGCCGCGGCGCTCGCCAGCATCAAGGCGCCGGTCCTCGGCCTCTACGGCGGCGACGATGAGCGCGTCAACGCGACCATCGAACCGGCGAAGGCGGAGATCGCGAAGCTCGGCAAGAGTTTCGAGTACGAGATCTACGACGGCGCCGGCCACGGTTTCGTGCGCGCCCAGGGCGACCGCAACGGCGCCAACCTCAAGGCCATCGAAGCCGCCTGGCCGCGCACCCTTGCTTTCCTGAGGAAGTATCTGAGCGACAATCGCCCACTGCAGTAGTCCATGCGCGGAGGGCGAACTCATGAAAGCAATGACACTGGTGATGGCAGCGGTGCTGGTGCTCGCGGCGGCGGACACCCGCGCCGGCGGCGACGAGGCGCTCGCGGCCACGGTGCGCAGGATCCAGGCGGCGGACTACGGCAACGACCAGGCAGCGCTCGGCAAGTTCGCGGAGGAGCTGGCGCGCGGCGGCTCCGGCGAGGAGGTGGCGTACCGCCGCTACTGGCGCGGCTTCGCGCTGTGGCGCAAGGCCATCAATGCCCTGAACGAAACCCCGCCGCCGCCGGGGGCGGCCGACGATGCGCGCGCCGGGATCGCCAGCTTCCGCGAGGCGCTCGTCGCCAGGCCCGACTGGATCGAGGCCCATATCGGCATCGCCGGCTGCGCGCCGCTGCTGCTGTTCCTTGCCGCGACCGATGCGGACCGCCAGGCGGTGCTCAAGGATTTCCTGCCCACATGGCAGGTCGTGCGCGACCGCAGCGCCGGCAATCCGCGCGCCTTGTGGGAGATGGGCCAGTCGCAGCTCGCCGGAAATCCGCGGCAGGCGCCCGATCCCGCGAAGGCGCGCGAGCTCTTTCGTCAGGGTGTCGAAGCGGCGCTCGCCGAGGCGCGCGCCGCGCAGGGCGCCGTGCCGGACGCGGTGCCGCGCTGGGGCGGGGCCGAGAACCTCATGAACCTCGCCTACCTCCACACACACACGGCGCTCAAAGACCGCGATCTCGCGACGGCCTATGCCGAGGGTGCGCTGGTCGCGGCGCCCAACTGGCACTACGTCCGCGACCTCCTGTGGCCGCAGATTCAGGCACTGCCAGCCCGGCCGTAACATCGGGGCATGGTCAAGGCCTCGGCGCTCGCCGTCCTGCTGGTCCTGGTGGTGCTGTTCGCCGCCACCTCGTTCACGAAGTCGGAGGAACGCGAGCGCACCGCGGCGCGCTATTTCACCAGCGGTGAGATCGCGCGCGGGCAGCAATACTCGCGCGGCGGCCGCCTGCTCTTCTGGTCGGCGACGGCTCTCGACCTCCTGGTGCTGGCCGCGCTCGCGGCGACATCCTTCGGCGCGCGCCTGGTGCGCGGCGCCGAAAGCCTCGCCGGCGGCCGGTTCGTGCTCGCGGTGCTCGCAGTCGCGGCGATCGCCTTCCTGGTGGAACAGCTCGTCTCGTTGCCGCTCGCGGTCTACGCGGGCTTCGTGCGGCAGAAAGCCTGGGGCCTCACCGACCGTACGTTCGGCTCGTGGGCTTCCGACTACGGCAAGGCGACGCTGCTCTCGATCGTCATCGGCGCCGTCCTCACCGCAGGTTTCTACCTGCTGCTGCGCCACCTGCCACGCGCCTGGTGGATCGCGGCCGGTGTCGGCAGCGGCGGCGTCGGCGTGGTGCTCGCGTGGCTGCTGCCGCTGGTGATCGCACCGCTCTTCAACACCTTCACGCCGCTTGCGAACACCGAGTGGGCGCCGCTGGAGCCCGACGTCCGCGCCATGCTGCAGCGCGCCAACCTGCCGGTGCGCGAAGTGCTGGTGATGGATGCCTCACGCCAGGGGCGCAACACCAACGCCTATTTCAGCGGCTTCGGCCGCAGCCGCCGCATCGTCCTCTACGACACGCTGCTGCAAAGCCACACCGGGCCGGAGGTGCTTTCGATCCTCGCCCACGAGACCGGCCACTGGACGCACAATCACATCGTCAAGGGTCTCGTCCTTGGCACGCTCGGCGCATTCTTCGGCTTCTTCCTGCTCGACCGCATCCTGCGCGCCTGCATCGGCCTGGCACCTCTCAACCTGCGCGCTCTCGACGATCCGGCCGGGCTGCCGCTGGTGCTGCTGCTGTCGCTTCTCGGCAGCCTCGCGGCGATGCCGATCGCCAACGGCATAAGCCGCATGTTCGAGGCCGAAGCCGACCGCACGGCGCTCGAGACGGGCGGCGATCCACAGGTGTTCATCGAGGCGGAGAGGCGCCTGGTGCGCGACAACATCGGCGACCCGACGCCGTCCGACGTCCGCGTCCTGTTCTTCGCCGATCACCCGCCGGCGCTCGACCGCATCGCGGCGGCCGAGGCTTTCAAGGCGCGCTAGCGCCGGGTCAGCGCCAGCACCAGCAGCAAGGCGCGCTGCGTCCCCTTCCACGAGTCGGTCGAGTCGAACATCTCGTGAACCGAATGGCCGGCGGTGCCGTTGCCGCCGCCGTCGATGGTGAGCGCCGGCACACCGAGCGCCATCGGGATGTTGGAGTCGGTGGTGGCAAGGAAGGTGAAGTCCTTGAGGCCCAGCGCCTTCGTCACCGCATGAGTCGCGACCACGATCGCCGCATCCGCCGCAGTTTGTCCGGGCACACGCGAGCCGATGTCCTTCATTTCCACCGCCACCGGCTTGTTGCCGTCCCAGCGAGCGTTCTCCTCGGCGACGGCGTCCGCCACCGCCTTCTGGAACTGCACGTTGATGGCATCGAGCGCCGCGCGGTCGTGCGAGCGCATGTCCACCTCGAACCAGGCCTCGCCGGCGATCGAGTTCACGGACGTGCCGCCGCCGACCAGGCCTACGCTGAACGTGGTGCGCGGATCGGCGGGTGCCTGGAACTGCGCCACTTTCGCGATGGCGCGGCCAAGCGCGAACATCGGATTCGCCATGCCGAAGGAGAAGTAGCTGTGGCCGCCGGGACCGCGGAAAGTGACGCGGTAACGGAAGGCGCCGACGCCGACGTGGGTGAAGCCCTCGCCCGAGCCGTCGATCGAGATGAAGCGGTCGATCTGCCCCTTCATGCCGTCGTTGAAGAGGTAGGTGACCCCGCGCAGGTTGCCCTTCGCCTCCTCGCCGACGTTGGCGACGAAGGTGACCGGGCCCTCGGTCTGCAGGTTGGTCTTCTGCAGCGTGCGGATGACGCCGAGGAGCGCCGCCAGCCCGCGGCAGTTGTCGCCGATGCCGGGCCCCGTGAACTTGTCGCCCTCGCGCGGGAACTTCAGTTCGGTCTCGGCGGGAAAGACGGTGTCGAGGTGCGCAGCCATCACGAGCCGCGGGCCCGGGGCGCGGCCCGCCCTCGTGGCGATGACGTTGCCGACCGCATCGACGCGAACGTCCTTCAGGCCCGCATCCTCGAACAGCTTCTTCACGGCCGCGCCGCGCAGCGTTTCCTCATTGGACGGCGCCGGAATTTCGCAGAGGCGCACCTGGTCGAGGAGCAACTGCGGCTCGTCGCGCTTGACGACGTCCATCGCGGCCTTGACGGCGGGGTCCGCGAGCAGGAGCGTGCCGATATCGGCCGCGCCCTCCTGCGCGGCTGCGGGGGCGACTGCGAGTGCGGCGAGTGCGCCGGCGGTTGCGGCACGCTGGGCGAAATTCACCTGGAAGCTTCCGGGAGGATGGCGGCGACAGGTTCGCGCCCGGCGAAGCGGATCGCCGCTCGCGCCAGGATGTCCGACGGATCGAAGACCGGCACTTCGAGATCCTGTTGCGACAGCACGAGCGGCAGCTCGGTGCAGCCGAGGATGATGCCCTGAGCGCCACGCGTGATGAGCCCCGCGGCCACCTCAATGAGCGACGCCGTGATGGCGGCGCGGGCGGCGCCCGCCGCCGATGCCGACGACTTGATGGCGCGGATGGCCGCGAGCACGCGGTCCTGCGCCTCGCTCTCGGGCACCAACACCGAGGCGCCTTCGCGGGCGAGGCGGTCCTGGAAGAGGCGCGCGTCCACCGTGCCCGAGGTAGCCAGCAGGCCGATGCGCGCCACCGCCGGCCGCGTGGCGCGGATCGCTTCGGCTGTGGTGTCGAGCATCGACACGAAGGGAATCCCGGTTCTCCCCGCGACTTCGGCGAGGAAGGCGTGCGCCGTGACGCACGGCATGACGACAAAGTCGGCGCCGGCGCGCTGCAACGCCGCGGCGCCTCTCGCCATCTGCGCCACCGGCGACTCCCCGCCGTCCAGGAGCGCCTCGGTACGGTCGGGCGTCTTGGCGTTCGAGTCGATGACGACGCGCAGGTGGTCCTGGTCCCTGGCCGCGGGCGTGTTGGCGATGAGCCGCGAGTAGAAGGCGGCGGTCGCCTCCGGCCCCATGCCGCCGAGCACGCCCACAACCTTCTCGCTCATAGCGAGCTGCGCGGTTCGAGCAAGCCGCAGAGCACGGTCTCGCTCGCGTAGCAGAGGCAGCGGATCGCCATGCGGCCGATGAGGTACGCCTGGCCGAGCGCGAAGGTGGCGATGACGGCGAAGGCCGAGCCGTGCGCGGCGCCGGGGACGACCGCCGCGTAGACGGCGAGGAGCGCCAGCCAGAGGAGGCCGATGAGCAGGTACAGACCGCCGGCACGGCGCGGATGCCGCCACACGAAGCGCGCGCCGCGGAACGCTCCGCCAGCGGCAGCGCCGAGCCACGAAGCGTCCTGGTTGCGCACCGCAAGGATTTTCGCGTAGTCGAGGACCACATTCAGCAGCAGGATCAAGGACCAGAGAAAGGCGTACTCGGCGGCGGTCGCGGCGAACTGCCAGCGCTCGTCGGTCGATTCCCGCAGCAGCCGCGCCACCACGTCGTCGAGCGTGCCACGCAGCGGGCCGAGCACCAGCCAGTAGCCCGCGAGCCCGAGGAGTGCCAGCGTGAACACGCGCGGAAATGCCCAGCCGGCGCGCTGCAGGAAGCCGCCGCCGCGGCGCCCGGCGAAGGTCGCGACGAAACCGCCGTTCAGGAACGCCACCGAGAACAAGTAGAGCAGAACCACCGGCAGCAGCACCGCCGCCGGACCTCCCAGGAGCGTGGTAACGAAGCCGTCGAGGAGCGAGTCGAGCGAGTCGAGGATGGCGCCGATGCCGCTGACGGTCGGGCGCAGGGTTGCCGCGACGCCGGTCGCCTGCGCTGAGAAGCTGTAGGACCACAGCGAATCCCAGCCCTGGCGCATGCGCGCGCCCGCCAGGCTCGAACCGAGGCTCCGGACCACGGCGTCGTTGACGATCGCGCCGAGACACACGGCGATCGAAAGGTTCCAGGCCCAGGCGAAGAGCAGCGGCTTGCGCACGTTGCGCAGGTGGGCGATGCCGCCGCGCAGCGACGCGCGCACCAGCGGCTGGGACTCCGGCTTGCCCGCCCTCACGCTCATGAGAAGAACGCCGCCGAGTCGAGCAGGCTTTGCAGCCAGATCGCCCACTTCGAGGTCCACTTGAGCGCACCCATGGCGCCCTCCGGCCGGCTCGTCCAGGAATTGTTGGTGTGGTTCACGTCGAGCGTGAGCACGTAGCGCGGGTCGATCTCGACCGTGCGCACGGCGCTCGGGCGGAGGTAGGTGTAGCGGTGCCAGCGCGCGCGGCCGTCCCATTCCTCGTTCACGACGCTGCCGTCGGCAAATGTCACCCGCACCTCTACCGGGAAGGTTGCGCCGCCGAAGCGGCGCACGTCCACGGTCGACAGGACCTGCGCGGCTTCGCTCCTGCCCCCGGCGCCGCCCACCTGCCACACGGAGCCGCCGTCCTTGCCGTCCGTGTCGACATACCCGCGCGGGGGACCTTGCGGCCGCGAGGCGACACGATCGACCGCGTAGTCGTAGAGCTCGGTGCCGCGGAACGCCTGCTCCCAGAAGAAGCCGAGATCGCGGCCGCTCACTTCGTTGGCGACGGCGAAGAAGTCTTCCGGCTTCGGGTGCTTGAACCAATAGCGCTGCGCGAAGGTGGCCATGATGCGGCGCATCGTTTCCCAGCCAAGGTAGCGCTCCAGCGTGACGAGCGCCATGCCGCCCTTGGTGTAGGACAGCAGGTAGTAGGTGCGCTCGTCGTAGCGGAAGGAAGGTGTTGCGATCGACTCGAACGTCAGCGCCGAGCGCGGGCCGTCGAACGGATCGGCGCCGTGGGTGTTCTGCGCGCGCGGCAGGTCGAGGAATGCCACCGGCAGGAAGTCGTGGAAGTAGCGCTTCTCGACGAAGCTCGGGCGGTAGAGCTCCTCGAGGACGCGCTTGTGCGAGTAGGTGTTCATCGCCTCGTCGAGCCACGAGTCCTCGAACTCGTTGTTGGCGACGGCCCCCTGCCACCACATGTGGCCGACTTCGTGAATGGTGTTGGCCTCGGCCAGCCGGTTGACCGCGAGCGTCGGCCAGCGCGACTCGCCGGTCACGAACATCGGGTATTCCATGCCGCCGGTGTCGGCACCCCACGGCGGGTCCACGACCGTGATGCGATGCCAGGCATAGGGATGGAACCACTCGCCGTAGAGGCGCAGCGTGTCCTTGGTGCACTGGATGTAGCGCTCACGCAGCGACGCGTGATCGGGCAGCAGCAGCAGCTCGATGTCCACTGGCGGCAGGCCGGGGTTCTCGAAGCGGTCGTTATATATGGTGAAGTGTGGGGAGGCGGTCCAGGCGAAGTCGTGGACGCCCTGCGCCGTGAAGCGGTGCCGCGTGGTGCCGTCGGCGTTCTGCACCGCGGGATGCCGGTCGCCGGTGGCGCCGACCACGAAGCGCGCGGGCACGTCGAGGGTGACGTCGTAGTCGCCGAAGTCGGCGAAGAACTCGGTCTGGATGAACTGGTGAGTGTTCCAGCCGCCGGCTTCGTAGACGCCCACCTTCGGGAACCACTGCGCCATCAGGTAGTAGTCGCCAACCACGCCGGTGCGCGCGAACGGCCGCGGGATCTTGAGGCGGAAGTCGATCGCGACGCGCACCGTTTCGCCTGGCTGCGCCGGCGCGGGCAGCGAAACCCGCAGCACGGTGCGGTCGTCGGGGTTGCGGTCGTCGGGCTGGATGAAGGCGGTCGGCAGCGCTCCGCCTGTCGGCGCGCCGCTCGTCCCGAGCAGCTTCACGGAAGACACTACGTTTTCCGCCCAGTCGTTCTCGCCCCAGTTGCGGATCGGAAACGGCGCGCCGCGCAGTGCGGCGGCCTTCATCCACGACGAGCGGGAGTTGCGCCAGGCGTTGTAGTAAAGGTGCAGCTGCAGCTCGCTGGTGGCGGCTTGCTGAACGTTCGTCCAGGTGAGCACTTCGCTGCCGGTGAGCGTGCGCTCCTGCGGCTCGAGGCGCGCGCGGATCTCATAGCTCGCGATCTTCGGCGGTCGTGCCAGGGGCGCCGGTACGACCGGCGCGGCAAGCGCGGGCGCCGCGGCGAGCGCCGCCGCGAGATAGCTCAACCACATCGGGGCGCTACCAGCCGTACTCGGCGATGGCCTTCTTGCCGATCTCGCCGACCGGTTCCCACTTGTCGCCGTTCGTCATGATGGCGATGCCGTTGCCGCCCTCGACGCTGGCGAGCAGCCAGCAGATGTAGCCGGCGTTGCCGCCGGTGTGGCCGAAGAAGCGGCGTACGTCGTCTTCCTTGCGGAACAGCTCGAAGCCGAGGCCGAAGTTGAACTCCTTCACTGGCGAGACCGCGGTGGTCATCGCGAGCGCCAGCTCTTTCGACAGCAGCTTGTCGTTCCTGCCGAGGCGCGCTTTCTGGATGGCGATCCCGGCGCGCGCCAGGTCGCTCGCCGTCGTGTAGAGCCCCGCGGCCGCCATCTCCGGATACGTGTGCCGCTCGCCGGGAATGACGACGCCGCCCTCGTGGCCGGCGCTCGCAACTGCTAGGCGCGACGCAGGCAGCGGCTGCTCGTAGGTGCTCTCCTTCATGCCGACGCGGTCGAGCACCATGCGCTTGATGATTGCCGGATACGGCTCGTTCAGCAGCTCGGTGACCATGAGCTGCATGATGGTGGTGCCGCCGCCGGAGTATTCGAGCTGCGCGCCCGGCTTCATCGTGACGCGCACCGCCTCGGAGTTGGCGGGCGGCAGTCCGTCGAGCACCTGCTGCACCGTCGGCACCGGCACGCCCGCGGCGTAGCCCTTGAAGCCGTGGACGTTGGTGCCGGCCGTGTGGCTCATCAGCCGGCGCAGCGTCACCGGGTTGTCCTTCGTCAGCTCGTTCTCGGGCAGCTGCCAGCTCTTCAGGTAGGCGTTGACGTTGCGGTCGAGGTCGAGCTTGCCCGCGCGCACCAGCTGCAAGGTGGCGATGCCGGCGATCGGCTTGCTGATCGACGCGGCCTGGAACAGCGTGTGCGTGTCTACTGGCTTCTTCGTGTCGGCGTTGGCGACGCCGAAGCCCTGCGCCCAGACGATCTTGAAGTTCTGGAACACGGCGATGCTGACGCCGGGAACCTTGAACTTTTCCTGGATCTCGGGAATCGCCCTTTGCAGCGCTGCGCGATGCGGATCGGCGGCCGGTGCGGCCGCCGCCGCCGCGGGCCGCGCCGCCGGAATGAGCAGCGCGGCGGCGAACGCCAGGGTGCGGAAGCGGAAGGTCATCCTAGAAGTCGACCTGCGCCCCGATCTGGATGGTGCGCGGCCGGCGCGCGGTGATGGGCTGGCCGAACAGCGTCGAGCGGATGCTGCCCTGGTAAGCCGAGTAGTTCACCTTGTTGGTGAGGTTGAACGCCTCGCCGTACAGCTTGAAGGTCAGCTCCTTGACACGCACCGACTTGGCGAGGCGCGCGTCGATCGCGAAGTAGCCGCCGGCGATGCCGGCGTTCTTCCCCAGGTTGCCCTGCACGCCGGGACCCGTGCCGGGATCGACGTAGGCGCCGTTCACGAGGTTGGGGCGGTCGGCGAGCACGCCGTCGCCGTTGTTGTCGCGGCCGGTCGTGATGTTGAAGCGGCGCGAGCTGTTGTACTGCATGACGCCGCTGAGCTCGAAGCCGAGCGGCATCTTGAAGAGCCCGCTGAGCGTGACGTGATGGCGTTCGTCGTCGTCGGCGTTGAGGCCGGAGGTCGCCGACAGCGCCTTCTCCGCGTCGGGGTTGTACCAGGCCTGCGGCCCGCCGCCCTGGGTGATGTACTCGGGCCAGGTGTCGTCCATGGTCTTCGACAGCGTGTACGCGAGGCTGAACTGGTAGTTGTTCGACATGCGCTTCTCGAGGCGCATCAACAGGCCGTCGTACCACATGTGGCCGTTGGTGTCGTAGACCCAGTACTGCGCGAAGTCGGGGCGCGGCTTCAGCCCCGTGACCGGATCGGGGAAGTTCTTGTCGGCGGCGCGCGTGTAGTGCTTGCCGCGCGTGTGCACGAAGTCGGCGGTGAGCGCGAAGTTGTGCCCGAGTTCGCGGGCGACGCCGAGGCTCAGCTGGTCGGCGAACGCCGTCACTTCGTTGCCGTCGCTGTAGCCGCCCGACTTCAGCGGCGTCACCACCGTCGAGCCGCCGCGCGGGTTGGGCCCGGAGGGATCGGGGAAGCCGGGGTTCACCAGCACCACCTGGTTGGTGGTGCCAATGCCGTCCGGCGGCGGCGCGCCCTGCACGATCATGTTCACGCCGAGGTTGCCGTTGAGGCGGTAGTAGAAGCGCCCGAAGCCGCCGCGCACCGAGGTCTTGCGGCTGCCGCCCGGCGTCCACGCGAACGAGACGCGCGGCGCGATGTTGTTGTTGTCGGGAAAGTTCTTGAAGGTCGCGACCGAATCGCCCGACTCGCGGTCGTAGCGCAGGCCGAAGTTGAGCGTCAGGTCGGGGTTGGCCTTCCACGAATCCTCGACGAACATGCCGAAGACGTTGCCGTCCACCGAGGCGTCGCCGGTGCCGGTGGCCACGGTGTAGCGGATCGGGTAGGTGCTGGCGTCGGCGGCGTTGAACGGCTTGTCGGTGTCAAACACATACTGGCCGGTGAAGAAGCTCTCGAACAGCCACTTCGAGCCGTAGACGCGCTGCAGGTTGATGCCGCCCTTGACCGAGTGGTTGCCGGAGACGCGGGTGATGGTGTCGAGCAGCTGGATCTTCTTCTCGAGCTGGCCGAAGGCGCCGCTGGCGGTGCGGCCCGTGAGCGAACTGGGCCGCGAGATCTCGGGGCCGACATCGGAGTTGGGCAGCGCCACGCGGCTGTTCTTCTGCCACTGGATGCGCAGTTCGTTGACGACGCTCGGCGAGAGCACGCCGATGTCGCTGAGGATGACGTTGTCGTTGCGGTTGGGGCGCGTGTAGCCGTTCTCGATCTGGCGGATGCCGCCGACGTTCGCGTTTTCGGTGGTGTTCTTGTCGAGCAGGTAGGAGAACTGCATGGTGTGCTTGTCGTTCAGCTGGTGGCTCACCTTGGAGAAGATGCTCCAGCCGCGCAGCGGCGAGATCAGGTTCTGCGACGGCCCGCCGTTGGGATCGCGCAGCGTGAGCGGCGAATCCTGCTGCAGGCGCTCTGCCGCGACGAAGAAGTGCGTGCGGTCCTTGACGATCGGGCCGCCGAGGGTAAGGCCGTACTGCTTGGTTTTGGCGGTTGGCTTCGGCAGGGTGCGCGCGAAGTAGTTCTTGGCGTTCCAGGTGCCGTCCTGCGCGTAGCCGAAGACGCGGCCGTGCAGCTCGTTGGTGCCCGAGCGGGTCACGACGTTGACGGCGCCGCCCAGCGCGCGGCCGAACTCGGCCGAGAACTGATTGGTGAGCACCTGCACCTCGGCAACCGCGTCCTGCGTCACCCGGCTCTGCGCGCCGGCGACCGATTCCTGGTCGTTCTCGACGCCGTCCACCTTCCAGGTGTTGGCGTAGTAGGCGTTGCCGCCGATGCGCGGGTTGGCGGTTTCGGTGCTGCGCACGCCGGGCGCCAGCGCCACCAGGTTCTGGTAGTTGCGGCCAAGGCTCGGGATCGCGTCGACTTCGGCGGTCTTGATGGTCTTGCCGATGACGCCGTCGGTGGTGGAGATGAGCGGTGAGCCTCCTTCGACCGTGACTTCCTCGCTGACGGTCGCGACCGTCATGTTGAAGTCGATTTCGACCTTCTGGTTGACGCTCAGGTCGAGGCCTTCGCGGGCGACGGTGTTGAAACCCTGCATCGCCACAGTCACCTTGTACGGACCGGGCGGCAGGCTCAGCAGCGTGAAGCGGCCGTGCGCGGTGGACACGGCGACGCGCTCGAAGCCGGTGCCGGTGTTGCGCGCGGTCACGGTGGCGCCGGGCAGCAGGCCACCCGAGCCGTCCTTCACCAGGCCGGAGATCTCGGCGGTGACCGCCTGCGCATGTGCCGCCGCCGGCAGCAGCACCGCCGCCGCCACTATCAGGGTTGCCGCCACTCGCTTCATCAGCGCGCTCATCTTGCCTCCTGCAGGTGCGTCCCGTTCTCCCGGGGACGCGTCTCATACTGTGAGACGCTGTCTTGAACGATGATTCTCCGTCGTAGCGAAGCGTTGTCAAGCGAAAATCACGCAGCGCGCGGCGCCGCGCCGCTGTTACCAGCCGGCGAGCCGGTCGAAGTACGACTGCAGGTCCGCGGCGTCGGTGGCGCGTCCAATCGCAAGGATCAACAGCAGCCGCGCCTTGAAGCCGTCGAGGTCCTGGCCGTTCAGCACGCCGAGGGCGGCGGCGTCCTCGCCGAGCTCCACCCTGCCGCCGCGAGTGCGCGTCGTGAAAGCCACCACCACGCCCTGGCGGCGGGCCTCTGCAACCGCCTGCATCACCGCTGGTGGAACGTTTCCGCGGCCGAAAACCTCGAGCACCAGGCCGCGTGCGCCCGCGGCGACCGCGGCGCGCACCAACCGGCCGTCGCTGCCGGCGACCAGCGTGATGAGCTCGACGTCGACACTGACGTTGACCTCGACATTCGCTTCCATGGATCCAATCGGCAGTGTCAGGCGGCGCGCCGGCTTGCGTCCGATGACGACGTGCGCGCCGTCCACGTAGCCGACGGGCCCGTACTCCGGCGACTTGAATGCGTCGAGCGCGACCGAGTGCGTCTTGCGGACGTCGCGCGCGGCGTGGATCTCGGAATTGAGCGTCACCAGGACGCCGAGGCCCTTCGTCACGGGTGAAGCGGCGATGCGGAACGCGTTCAGCAGGTTGCGCGGCCCGTCCGAGTCGGGTTCGCGCGGCGGCCGCTGCGCCGCGGCGAACACCACCGGCCGCTGTTCGTCGCCGGTGAGCAAGTCGCAGACGAACGCGGTCTCCTCGAGCGAGTCGGTGCCGTGGGTGACGACGATGCCGGCGAGCCCGGGGTCTTTCGCGAAGCGCTCGCGGATGCGCGCCGCGAGCCGCACCTGCAGCTGCGGCGTCATCTGCGAGCTGGGCAAGTTCGCGAAGTCCTCGACCTCGACGGTGGCGACCTCGCCGAGCCCCGGTATCGCAGCCACCAGCGCCTTGCCGTCGAGCCGGCCGCTGCCGCCGCCTGCAATGGTGCCGCCGGTCGCGAGCAGCGCTACGTGCGGCGGCGCTGCGGCAGCGCTCGCGGCGGGCGCTTGCGCCAGCGCCGCACCACCCGCGAAGACGACGAGCAACGCGAGGCGCGCCGGCGCCCTCATGCCTGCGAGTGAACCGTCTGGCCGCCGACCACCGTGCGCACCACCGGAATGTTCTTGATGGTATCGGGGTCGCCCTCGTGCGGATCGCGCCCGAGCTCGACGAAGTCGGCGAGCTTCGCGGCGCCAATCGAGCCCTTGATGCGCTCCTCGAACGACGCGTAAGCGCCACCCATGGTGCAGATCTGCAGCGCCTCGGGCACCGTGATGCGCTGGTTCGCGCCCCACACCCGGCCGGCGTAGTCCTTGCGCGTCACCATGCTCTGGATCGCCATCATCGGCTCGTACGGGCCGGGAATGTAGTCGGAAGCGGGCGCCACGTGGATCCCGTAGTCGAGGAACGAGCGGTGCGCGAACATGTGCTGCATCTTTTCCTGCCCGTACGCGACCCAGTTGTTCCCGTGGTAGTGCACGTACGTGTAAAACGGCGTCGGGATGACGTCCTGCGCCTTGATGCGGCGCAGCAGGTCGTCGTTGACCAACGAGCAGTGCTCGATGCGAAAGCGCGGATCGGGGCGCGGGAACAGGCGCTGGGCGCGCTCGTAAGCTTTCAGCACCATGTCGATCGCAACGTCGCCGTTGGCGTGGATGCCGATCTGAAAGCGGTGGCGGTGCGCGTCCTCGACCGCGGCGTCGATCGCGTCCTGCTCCATGTAAAGGATCCCGTAGTCGTTGGGCTTGTCGGCGAACGGCGTGCTCATGCGCATGGTGCGCTCCTGCGCCGAGCCATCGGCGAGCCACTTCGCGCCGCCGAGCCTGAGCCGGTCGCTGCCGAAGCCGGTGTAGAAGCCGGCGTCGCGCATCTGCTTGTAGATCGGCGAATAGCCCTGCGGCATGACGTACGCGCGAAACAGCAACTCGCCTGCCCGGTGGCAGTCCTGGTACGAGGTGAGGTGCTCGGGCGACGCCTCGGCGTCGGTGACGGAGGTGAGCCCGGCGGCGGTCATCAGCTTGGCCATCACCGCCAGGCCGCGCTGCCGTTCGGCGCGGTCCGGCCCAGGCGGCATGAGCTTCGTGAACGGTTCGTTGGCCGAGGCGGCGAGATAGCCGTCGAGCTGGCCGTTGCTGCGGCCGATGCGGCCGCCCTTCGGGTCGGGCGTGTCGATGGTGATGCCGCCGAGCGCCAGCGCCCGGCTGTTGTACCAGCTGGTGTGGCCGCCGCGGTGCATCACCCGCACCGGGTTGTCCGGCGCCGCCTCGTCGAGGTCGGCGCGCGTCAGGCGCCGGCCCTCGGCCACCTTGGTGTCGTCGTACTTGGCGCCGACGATCCATGCGCCCTGCGGTGTCTTCGCGGCCTGCGCGCGGATCTTCTCCTTGATTTGCGCGATCGACGGCAAATCCATGTTGAGTGCGCTGACCTCGACGGTGCCGCCCCACGCCGGGTGCGAGTGCGCGTCGATGAAACCCGGCACCACGGTGTGCCCGTCGGCGTCGCGCACTTCTGTTTGCGGCCCCTTGAGGTTGAGCACGTCGGCAGACGCGCCGACGGCTGTGAACTTGCCGTCGGTCACCGCGAACGCTTCGGCGCGCGGCTGCCCCGGGTCGGAGGTATAGACACGCGCGTTGTGGACGATGAGATCGGGCCGCGTGGGCGTGATGCCCGCGGCGGCCGCGTCTTTCGCCAGCAGCTCGTCGGCTCCTGCCCCGCTCGCGAGCCATGCGGCGGCGCCGCCGCTGCCGCGCAGGAATGCGCCGCGGCCGCCTCGCTTCACCTTGACCTCCGGAGGCCAGGACGCGCCACATCCGCGAGTGCCAGCGGGCCGTAGCCGAGGCGTGCGGAAATGAGGTCGGCCGTCTTGCGCAGCTTGGCCGCGACCGCCGGCAGCATGGCTGGGCGCAGCCGCGAGCTGGGTCCGGCGACGCTGATGGCCGCGGCGACGCTGCCCGAGTGATCGCGGATCACGGCACCGACGCTGACGAGGCCGAGGTCCATCTCGCCGTCCGAGGTGGCATAGCCGCGCTTGCGCACCAGCTTGAGGTCGTCGATGAGCGCCGCCACGGTGCGGTGGGTCTTGTCGGTGTAGCGCTTCAGTGCACGGGTGCCCAGCAGCTTCTCGACCGAGGCATCGTCGAGCTCGGCGAGCATCGCCTTGCCGAGCGACATGGCGTGCGCGCCGAACACGCGCCCGGGGGGCGAAGGTGCCGCGCTCGACTGCGGCCCAGTGTTGTCCAGCAGCACCACCTGGTCGCCGTCCATGACCGCGAGGTGCACGGTCTCGCCCACTTCGACCGCGAGGCGCGTCATGAACGGGCGGGCGATGTCGCGCAGGTTGAGGCGCGCCACCGCCTGTTCGCCGAGCTTCACGAGCTGCAGCCCGAGGTGGTAGCGGCCGGAGAACGGATCCTGCTCCACCAGGCGGTTGTGCTGCAGCGCCATGAGGATGCGGTGCGCCGTGGCCTTGTGCAGCCCGGTCTGGTCGGCCACGTCCTTGACGTTCAACTCCGGATGGCCGGTGTCGAAGCAGTTGAGGATGGCGGCGGCGCGATCGAGCGCCTGGATGCGGTAGCGGCTGGCGGCGGCGGGGCGCGGCTTGTCTGGTTGTCTCTTGGCCATATCCTGGGATCCGGTTGGAGGCGGATGGTAAGGCGGCGGCTTCACCGCCGTCAATCGGCGCTGCGTTTTCACGGGCGCTTGCCGCCGTCGGCGCCGGTTTCACAACCGCCGCCGGCAACGACTGGAAGCTGGAGCGCCGACGGGCGGCGAACGTCGCGATAGATGCGCTGCGTTGCCGGACGGTAGTCCGCGGCCGCCGCGTGGTAGACGTCCACGAACTTCTGCGGGTTGCGGTCGAACATCGGGAACCAGCTGCTTTGCACCTGCACCATCAGGCGATGGCCCTTCAGGAAAGTGTGATAGCGGTCGCCGAGGGTGAAGCGCAGCTTCGCCGGCACCCCCGGCTGCATCGGCTTCGGGTCGGAAAGGCTGTCGCGGAACTTCGCGCGCAGGATCTCTCCCACCAGCAGCATCTGGTAGCCGCCCATGCGCAGCGCGAGCGGATTGGGGTCCGGGTCCTTCGCGTCATCGGGAACACGTCGATCAGCTTCACCACGAAATCGGAGTCGGTGCCGCTGGTCGCCGCATACAGCTCGACCGGCGTCGGCCCGGCGATCGTCAGGTCGGCGGCAAGCGGTTCGCTCTCGTACACGAGCACGTCGGGGCGGCTCGACACGAAGCGCTGGTCTTCGACGGCGAAGCGCCGGCCCTCGCCGGTGAGGATCTGCGCCGTGTAGGGCACGGGCCGGCGCGGGTCGCTCACGTACTCGTCGTGCGCCGACGCCGGGGCGGCGGCCGCGCGGTCGAAGGACAGGGTTCCGCGCGGACCCAGGTAGAGCGGCTTCGCCGCGACGCCTGCCGGCGGCCACTCGGAGCAGCGGCGCCACTTGTTACCGCCGGTCTCGAACATCAGCGCCTTCGGCAGGTCCACCTGGCCGCGGTCTTTCAGGTATTGCACGAACATCGGCAGCTCGATGTCGCGCCGAAACTGTTCGCCGGTCTTCACGGCGAACGGAATGCCCGCGAACTCGTCGCCCGCGTTGCGCGCCCAGCCGCCGTGATCCCAGGGCCCCACCACCAGGTGCGCCTGGTTGCCCGGGCTCAGGTTCTGCAGGCCGTGGAACATGAGGAAGGGGCCGGCAAAGTCCTCGGCGTCGAACCAGCCGCCGACGATGAGCACGGGATGCTTCACGCCCTTGAGGTGCTGCGGCACGTTGCGCAGCTTCCAGTACTCGTCGTACGTGCCGTGCTTCATGAAGTCGTCGTAGGTGGGCACGCCGTCGCCGAAGTATTTCTTCGCGTTGGCGGCCGCGCCGAGCTCGAGGAAGAAGCGGTAGCCGTCGGGCGTGCCGAAGTCGAACTCGACCGCCGGCTTGTCGGTCGGCGCCTGGCGGAGGGTGGCGTTCTCCGCCATCCAGTTGAATCCGTATGCGAGCTGGAAGGCGCCGCCCGAGTGATAGTCGTCGCCCAGGAACTGGTCTTGCGGCGGCGCTTGCGGAGAGGAGAAGCGCAGCGCGGGATGGGCATCGATCATCCCCATCGCCGCCTCCCAGCCCGGCCACGAAACGCCGCGCTCGGAGACGCGGCCATTGTTGTTGGGGACGTTCTTGAGCAGCCACGCGACCGTGTCGTACATGTCGGTGCTGGAGTTGGGGCGCTGCGAGCCGGCGAGGTACGGCGCGTGGTGGACGAACTCGCCCTCGGAGCGAAAGCGGCCGCGCGAATCCTGGTAAACGAAGATGAAGCCCTCGTGGCTGAACTCGACGTACGGCCCCGCCCAGGATCGGAAGGCGTCCGGGCCGTAGGGTGCGACGCCGTAAGCGGTGCGATTGACGAGGAACGGATACGACTGCGACTGGTCCTTCGGAATGTAGAGGACGGTGAAGAGCCTGATCCCGTCGCGCATCGGGATCATCACTTCGCGCTTGTCGTAGTGCTCCTGTAACCGGTAGCCGCCGGGCGCCGGCACGCCCGGCTCCTGGGCCCGCGCCGTGGCCGCAGCGAACAGGCCCGCGGCGGCGATCAGGAGCGCTCTGGCCGTGACGGCGGACGTCGTATCGCACCTCCTGCCGCCGGTCACCGCGTTTCGCGATGCGAGACGGCGTCTCACATGCTATGTTCTGCGCCAATGGAGCGTCAATCGAAAGCTGCGTTTCGCGACGATCTCCTGGCCGGGCGCCGCGCCTTCATCACCGGCGGCGGCACCGGCATCTGCCGCGGCATTGCGCTCGCGTTCGCCGCCCACGGCGCCGACGTCGCGATCGTCAGCCGCAGCGCCGAGCATCTCGAACCGACGGCGCGCGAGCTCGCAGCGCTGGGCGTGCGCGCGTTCCACCAGGCGACCGACGTGCGCGTCCCCGAATCGGTGGCGGCGGCGATCGACGGCGCGGTCGCTGCCTTCGGCGGCCTCGACATCGTCGTGAACGGCGCCGCCGGCAACTTCGTCGCGCGCGCCGAGGACCTGTCGCCGAACGGCTTCGGCACCGTCGTCGACATCGACCTCAAGGGCAGCTTCAACGTCGCGAAGGCGGCGCTCCCCCACCTGCGCAAGGCCGGCGGCGCCCTCCTCAACATCAGCGCCACGCTCCACTATCTCGGCACCGCTTCGCAGGTGCACGTCTCGGCGGCCAAGGCCGGCGTCGACTCGCTGACCCGCACGCTCGCGGTCGAATGGGGGCCCTACGGCATTCGCGTCAACGGCATCGCACCAGGTGCCATCGAAGGCACCGAGGGCGTGAAGCGCCTGCTGGCGGGTGACAAGCACGAGGCGGCGGTGCGCCGCAACCCGCTGCGCCGACTGGGCCAGCTCGACGACATTGCGCACGCCGCGCTCTATTTGTGCTCCGACGCCGCGTCGTTCGTCACCGGCGCGACCCTGGTCGTGGACGGCGGGCAGTGGCTCGCGAACTACCGGATCAGCGGCGAGCCATGAAATTCCGGCGCATGGCGATCGAGAAGGAATCTCCCGAGGAAGCCGGCTACGACACCATCGACTGCAACCTCTCCGAAAGCTCGGTGAGCGACGCGCTGCTGCGCGACCTCGACATCCGCATCGCCGACCTGGCCCTTCCTTATGTAGAGCACCGCGGCGACCGCCGGCTGCGCGAGGCGATCGCGGCGGCACATCCCGGCATCGGCGCGGACGACGTGCTGGTGACGCCCGGCGCGGCGGCCGCGCTGTTCATCATCCACGCGGTGCTGCTCGAGAAGGGCGACCACCTGGTGGTGG
The DNA here is from genome assembly GCA_963720545.1 of uncultured Acidobacteriota bacterium. Classification (GTDB taxonomy): domain Bacteria; phylum Acidobacteriota; class Vicinamibacteria; order Fen-336; family Fen-336; genus MFD01916-c6. Next base: position 1,857,796 of record OY970399.1, read on the forward strand.
AGCATCCCAACTACGGCACCAACCTCGAGACGCCGCGCGCCTTCGGCTGCGAGGTCGAGACGCTGCCGCTCGCCTTCGAGTCCGGCTTCCAGCCCGACCTCGACTTCGCGCGCCGGGCAGTGGGCGCGCGCACGCGCCTGCTGAGCGTCACCAACCCGCACAACCCCACCGGGGTGCTGAAGCCGGCCGCGGCGATCACCGCGCTCATCGACATCGCCCGCGGCCGCAACACCCGGTTGCTGGTGGACGAAACCTACCGCGACGTCTCCGCGGTTGCCAAGCCGCCGCTCGCCGCGCAGCTCGATCCGTGCGCGCTGTCGGTGTCGTCGATGTCGAAGGCGTATGGCCTGCCGGGCATCCGTATCGGCTGGATCATCAGCAAGGACCGGGCGCTCATGGAAGAACTGCTCGCGGCCAAGGAACAAATCGTCATCTGCAACTCGGCGGTGGACGAGGAGATTGCGCTCCAGTACCTGCGCAAGGCGGACACCTTCCTGCCGCGCATCCGTGCGTCGGTCGCGCAGAACGCAGCGCTCCTCGAGGGTTGGATGACGCGGCAGGCGGACACCATGGAGTGGGTGGCGCCGCAGGCGGCGGTCGTGGCCTTTCCGCGCTTCCGCAACTCGGTCGCGATCGACACCGAGCGGTTCTACCGCCTGCTGCGCGACGACTACCGCACCGCGGTCGGTCCTGGCCATTGGTTCGAGGTGAGCGACCACCACATGCGCCTCGGCTTCGGCTATCCCACCGCCGACCAGATGCGCCGCGGCCTCGACAACCTCGCCGCCGCCGCGCGCCGCGCCCAGACCGCGGCGTGACGGACGATCTCGAAGTGCGCTCGGTGCTTCACGAGCGCCTGCAGAAGAGCCGCGTCAGTCAGCAGGAGTTTCTCGCAGCACTCGTGCGCCAGCCGTCCGACAACCCGCCGGGCGACTGCGCGCCGATCGCGGAACGCGCGGCTGCGCTGCTCGCAACCCTCGGCCTCGAGGTCGAAAGCCACGCGGTGCCGCAGCCGCAAGTCGCGGGCGCCGGCATGGTCTCCTGCACCAACCTGATCGTCCGCAAGCGCTTCGGTCCGGGTCCGACGATTGCCTGCAACGCGCACGGCGACGTGGTTCCACCCGGCGGCGGCTGGTCATTCGACCCGTACGGTGCCCAGGAAGCGGCCGGCTTCCTGTACGGCCGCGGCGTGGCGGTTTCGAAGTCGGATTTCGCGACCTACACGTACGCGCTGCTGGCGCTCGCGGGCGCCGCAGCCGCGACCCATACCGAGCTGCGCGGCGCGATCGAGCTGCACTTCACGTTCGACGAGGAAACCGGCGGCACGCTCGGCCCGCAATGGCTGCTCGCGCAGGGACTGACGAAGCCCGACTACGTCCTGTCCGCCGGCTTCGCTCATGGCATCGTCACGGCGCACAACGGCTGCCTGCACCTCGAAGTGGTGCTCACGGGAAAGTCGGCGCACGCCGCGCGTCCGGAGAATGGGCACGATGCGCTCGAGGCGGCGGCGGCGGTGCTGAGCGACCTCTACGCGCATCGCCAGGCGCTGCAGGCAACCCGCTCGAAAGTCGCCGGCATCGGCGCGCCGAGCCTCGTCGTCGGCCGTATCGAAGGCGGCACGAACACCAACGTGGTTCCCGACCGGGTCGCGTTCCGCCTCGACCGCCGCATCCTTCCCGAAGAGGATCCGGCCGCCGTGGAGCAACCGCTCACCGCGTTCATCCAGGCTTCGGCGGCACGCTGGCCGGGCATCACCGCTACCATCCGGCAGGTTCTCCTGGCCGCGCCGTTCAAGGCGCAGCCCGGCCAAAATCGCCTCGTGACTTCCCTGCAGCGCAACGCGCGGACGGTGATGGGCATCGACGTGCGCCCCCACGGCGTGCCGCTCTATACAGATGCGCGCCACTACGCCGCAGCCGGCATTCCGACCGTCCTCTACGGCGCCGGCCCGGCCACCCTCGAGGAAGCCCGCGGCCACGCCGCCGATGAGCGCCTGGCCCTCACCGACTTGTGGTCCGCCACCGAAGTGGTGGCCCTGACCTTCCTCGACCTGCTGACCGCCACCGACTAGCGCGGCGCAGCCACCGTTTTGCCGAGGGCGTTCATCGCTTGCGCGGCGCCCGAGGGACTCTCGTTGGAACCTACTCCGGACACAGTAGCCCCGCGTCAGTGATCGTGGGGCGCGTCGCGTAAGTGAGTGTGGAAAATACCCGCCTCGTGCATGCGGTTGTGGAATTCGCGGCGGATGCTGGTGAGGCGCAGCCGGAGACGCTTGTGGGTGGCGGCGTCGGCGCGCGAGGCTATCGTGTCGAGGTAGGCGATGGCGCCCTCGATCTGGTCGAGGATGGTGGCGGCGTCGGCGGCTGAGCCGTGGGCGGAACCGGCGACGTCGACCATCACCGGCGACGAGTGCGCGGCGATGATGTGCGCGCCGCCCGGCAGCGTCGCACGCACCAGCAGCGCCAGCCAGCTGCTGCGCTCGACGCGCACGTTCCATTCGCCCTCGCTGTCGCCGTCGAGCGTGCGCTTCTCCACGATCTCGCCATTCCTCACGAGCTCCACGCTGGCGAGCTTGGTCACCACGCTGGCGGCGCGCCACGCCACCGTGAGAGTGCCTCCGGACCTCGTGAGCGCGAGGCGTTCGCCCATGGCCGTGCCTTCGACTGTGAACTCGAGGAGCGCGCCGCTCGAGGCGAACGTGCGACCTGGCGGATCGCTTCGCGCCAGCCCGCGACCGTGAACGGTTCGCCCGCACCGAGGTTCGCGTAGGTGCGCAGTGCGCCGATGGGGGTGTCGCCCGCCATCTTGTCGGTGCCGCCGACGATCGCCGCGGCGTAGCCGCAGTTGAGGTAGCGGTACCAGTCGACGAGCGAGTACGGGTCGATCGGCATGGCCGGATTGAACGCGCACATCTCGACCCCGTCCACCAGGCCGCCGACGAGGGCGGCGGCGTTCTCGAGGCGCGGGTGCGGAAAGTGCGGCAGGACCACGATGCCGTTCTGCGCGCGCGCCTGCGCCGCGAACCCGGTCAGCGTGTTCTCCACCGGCGTACCGAGCGCCGACTCGATCGGGCCGGCGGTCGAGAGTGGCGTCACCATCGGCCCTTCATAGGTGAGCAGCGAGATGTGGCCAAGCACCCGCTGGCGGTTCTCGGTGCCGACCCACAGGTGGTAGTCGGCATCGGCGGCCGTCGCTTCGTAGCGATGCAGGGTCTTGCCGTCGAAATCGCCGACGTTCGTTTTCAGCTCGCCCCACTGCGCCGCCAGCAGGTTCACGAGGTGCACGTCCTCGGCCGCGCCCTCGAGGAGGCCCGTGGTCGGCGAGACGAAATGCACGTGCGTATCGGACGTGTACCAGCCGCGCTCGTGCCAGCGCAGCGCCCGGCCCACCTCGACCTCGATCCGCTCGGTGCCGGGGCCGATGTCGAAGGACTGGCGCACCGGCCTGAACTCGAAGCCTTTGCTCGCCTCGACGAACACTTGCCCCCACGGCAGCTTCGCCGTGGCCTCCCCGGGAATGTAGGCGGCGAGGTGGCCGTTGTTGTAGTGGGTGGTGTCTGGCGCGTGGTCCTGGAACCAGTACGGGTTCGGCTCGCGGTTCCACGCTTCCGGCGCAAAGTACTGACCGTCGGCGCTGTGCATGTGCAGTTTCGCCGCTACGGGTCGGCGGCTCACGGCCTCGACGACGCGCACCAGCACGCGCTGCGTCGGTGCCGGCAGCGATTCGATCACCGCGTCCGCCGGCTCACCGGGCAGGTCGGCGAGGGCGAACGACTCGCCGGCGAGCTGCAGGCGCGCCTGCGGATGCGCGGCGAACTCCACGATCGCGTGCTCGGGGTCCATCGCCGGCGGCTCGAGCGCGGTGGATTCCGCCCAGGCCGCGTCGGGATAGACCCGCGGGCGGAACACGCGAATCACACGCCCGAGGTCGAGGTCGATCGGGTCGGCGCCCTCGGGAACGTAGTCGTTGCCGAAGCGCGTGCGCCGGTAGAGCGACAGGGGATCGACACCCTTGCCGAGGCGGATGCGTAGCCGCCGCCGCGGCTGCCAGCGCAGCGGATGCTCCTCGACGTCGCCGACGCTCAGGCCGAAGAAGTAGAGCGTGCCGTTCACGGGCTCGGCTCGAAACCCGGTGAGCGCGGCTTGCGGCCGCGGGTTCGCAACAGCCCACAGCCAGTTGAGCCATTGCGGCGCCGGCTCGTCCCAGCTCTCGATCGTCACTTGCGTCTGCTGCGTCCCCCACTCCCAGGCGCGCGCGCTGTCGTTCTCGAGCCGGCCGAGGACCCGCGGCTTGCGGTGCGACACGCACGCGACGCCGGGATCGCCAAAGGTGCGCATCCACATCCCGACCTCGAGGCGGCGGCGGACAGGGAGGCGAACTTCGCCGCCATCCTCGTAGATGAGTACGTAGTCGGCGGCGTGCTCCGCCAGCCGCCCGGCACCCCGCGGATGCTGCTCGATGCCGTCCGTGCCCAGGTCGCGCACCGGCACCTCGGACGCGTGCTGGAACACGAGCCAGCGGCCGCGCATCGCTTCACCGCCGAAGGTCACGTGCTGCTCGGCGATTCGCCACGGCACCTGCGGCAGCTGGAACGGTATGCCCCACGCGACGCAATCGCCCTGCGGGGCATTGCCGAACGCACGCCGCGCCGCCGCATCCAGGCTTTGCGGGTCGAGGGCGGCTGCGCCTGTCGCCGACCACGGCGCGGCGCGAAACAGCGGCGAGGCCGGTCCGTCCACCCAGGCCGGCATCAGGCCTTGCGGTTCCAGTGCGTGAAGACCGGCAGGCCGATGGCGACGATGGCAAAGCCGGGCCAGGTGGTCGTCGGCTTGTAAATCAGCAGGACCGCGAGCAGGGTCACGGCCCCGGTGATGTAGAGCGCGGGCACCAGCGGGTAGCCGAAGGCGCGGTAGGGACGTTCGGCCTGCGGGCGCAGCCGGCGCAGCCGGAAGACGGCGGCGATCGTGAGCACGTAGAAGAACAGCTCGGCCGAGATGACGTAGTCGAGCAGGTTGCCGTAGAGGTTGCCGTAGGCGCCCGTCTCGGGGTTGACGGTGCGCGGCAGCACCAGTGCACTCGTCCATGTGCCTTGCAGCACCAGGGCGAAGCCTGGCACCCGCGCCTGGTTGAGGAACGACGCACGCTTGAAGAACAGGCCGTCGCGCGACATCGCGAACGCGGCGCGCGCGCCGGTGAGGATCAGGCCGTTGGCGCAGCCGAAGGTCGAGACCATGATCGCGACCGCCATGAGGCCGCCGCCGAGCCCCGGCCATACCGACTCGAGCGTCAGCGAGGCCACCCTGTCAGCGGGCGCCGCCTGGATCGCGGCGAGCGGCAGCGTGACGAGGTAGGCGAGGTTCGCGAGCAGGTACAAGGCGATGACGAGACCGGTGCCGACGGCGAGCGACAACGGAATGTCGCGGCGCGGGTTTTTTACCTCGCCGGCGGTGAAGGTGACGTAGTTCCATGCGTTCGCTGCGAACAGGCAGCCGATCTGCGCCAGGCACACCGCGACGAACAGGCCGAAGGCGGTGTCGAGCGAGCCGCCGGCGGAAGCGACAGCGCCGCGCGGCGTCCACAAGTCGTTGAAGTTCGCCGCCACCGCGGCATGGTTCCAGCCGAGGAGCAGTCCGACGACGATCAGCGCCGCCAGCGCCGCGGTCTTCGCCGAGGTGAAGACGTTCTGGATCAGCCTGCCCCACGAGAGGCCGCGGGTGTTGCTCCACGTGAGCAGCGCGATTACGGCGATCGCGAGCGCCTGGGTTGTGGAGAGCGAGAGCGCATAGCCCCGCGTCAGGTGGACCGGGGCGATCAGGTACTGCGAGTCGGAGATGCGCGGGAAGAAGACGCCGGTGTAGCGCGCGAAGCCGACCGACACCGCGGCGATGCCGCCGGCCTGCATGACGAGGAAGAACGTCCAGCCGTAGAGGAAACCCCAGAGCGGCGACCAGGCTTCGCGCAGGTACACGTACTGGCCGCCGGCCTTCGGCATCATGCCGGCGAGCTCGCCGTAAGCGAGCGACGCCGCCATCGTCAAGGCGCCGGTGATGAGCCAGGATGCCAGCAGCCAGCCGGGGCTGCCGAGGATGCGCGCGGTTTCGGCGGACATCAGGAAGATGCCGGAGCCGATCATCGACCCGACCACCACCATCGTGGCGTCGAAGGCACCGAGCCGGCGCTTGAGTCCGCCTTCCCCGGCGCAGCCTCGCTCAATTGCCGGCCGGCTTGTCGCCGAAGAGCTTCTCGGCGAACCAGTCGATGTTGTGCGGCATTGCCGCCGGAACGCGCGCGGCTCGCCAGTACGTGGCCAAAACCCTTGTAGAGGATGAGCCGTGTGTCGACGCCGTGATCGCGATGCGCGCGTTAGAACTCGTGCGCGTTCGGCGATCGGCACCCGTCGGTCGAGGATGCGGTGCTGGATCAGCGTCGGGGTGCTGCGCCTTCTAGACGTAGGTGATCGGCGAGGCCTTGCGGAGATCTAGGTTCGTCCACGGCGTCGCCTTCAGGTAGCGGCGCGTGAACAGCTCGATGTCCGTGTTCGAGTAGTAGGTCGTCCAGTCGGTGACGCCGGCGCCAACCGACACCGCCTTGAGGCGGTCGCGTAAGCGGTGGCGAGGAACGCGGAGATGTAGCCGCCATGGCTCCAAGCCCATCGCGGCCGACCCGATCGCGCATCCGCCATGCCCTGCTGCCACCAGCGAATCGACGCCCGACATCACATCCCACGCGTCGCCGATGCCGAGGTTGCGGATGTTGAGCTTGCGGAACTTCTCGCCGTAGCCGCTGCCGCCGCGGTAGTTCGGCTCCAGCACCAGCGCGCCGCGGTTCACGAACACGTCGATCGGATAGGGGTCGGTCGTCTGGCTGTAGGGGACGGGCCGCGGACGCCGGTCGGGCCGCCGTGGAACACCAGCAGCAGCGGATAGTGTTGCCGCCGGCGGAAGTCGGCCGGCTTGTGCAGCACGCCCTCGATGGGCGTGCCGTCCTTGCTCTTCCACGAGACGATCTCCCGTGTCGTCTTCGGCCAGGCCGCGACCTGCGTGCCGAAATCGCTGAGCTTCGGGGGCGCCTCGCTTGCGGCGCCGACGGCAGCGGCATAGACCTCCGGAAAGCTGCGTGCGTCGGCGCCTAGGTAGGCGACGCCGCATCTGGCAATTGCTAAGGCTGTACGAGAAGCCGGGCGATCCAGCGTGCGGCAGCAGCCGTGTCGCCACGGCGGGGGCGGGATCGAGACGGTAGAGATACGCGGAGACAGTGGGCAGCGTCAGAAGTAGATGCCTTCGCGGCCCCAGCGCAGGAGGATCGGGCTCTCGTCGACCTCGTTCTTCAGTGCGGTGACGGCGCCGCCCTCCACGGACACGGTCGCGATGCGGGTGGTCGTGTAGAAGTAGGCATCCGGGTCTTCGCTGGTGGTGACGAACGCGACGCGCTTGCCGTCCGGCGAGAACACCGGCCGTTCGTCGACCCCGCGGCGCACCACCAGCGGCCGGGTCGCGCCGCCGGCCACCGGCACCAGCGAGATGTCCGACTCGAAGTTCTGGTCGAGGCTGAGGTTCTTGCGGTGGTCGAATGCGATGAGCGTGCCATCCGGCGAAAAGGCGAAGCGCACGACGGAGAAGGCGCCTTCGGTCAGGCGCCGCGACGCGAGCGTCGCGACCTCCACGAGGTGCAGGTGCGTCTTGCGCAGGTCCTCACCGACCACCTCGAATTCGCCCGCGCGCTCGAGCCGCGCCTCGAGCGCCTGGTCCTTCGCGTCGAGCGCCGTGTACGCGATGCTGCGGCCGTCCGGCGACCATTGGTAGTCGACGATGCCGTCGGCGGCGGTCGTCAGCACGCGCGCCTCGCCCCCGCGCAGGTCCACAACGTAAACCTGGCGCTTGCCGGTTCGGTCGGAGACGAAGGCGACCTGCTGCGAGTCGGGCGAGAACGCCGGCTGTTCGCTCGATTTCTCGCCGCGCGTCAGCTGCCGGGCTGCCCCGCCGGCGGCGGGTGCGAGCCACACCTGGCTGCGGTACTCGTCGGCCTGGAAATCGGGCTCGCGCGCCACCCAGGCGACGAGCCGGCCGTCAGGCGACATCGCGACCCCCGCCGGACGGCGCAGTGCGGCCAGGTCGTCGACGGTGGGCGCCGCTGCGGCGGCCGCGGGCGATGCTGGCGCCAGGGCCAGCGCAGCCGCGAGCAGGACGTGCCGCTCATGGGAACCTCGAGTTTAGGCGGGCACCTGCGCCGCGGCCGCGCCTTGTCTCATAGTGTGAGACGAGGTCTTGGAGATTGCCATGGGCGGCCGCCACTGTCGACGCCAGGCAAGATGGTCCTTGACATCAAGGCAAACCGGGTAATACTCCTGTTTCGAGACGCCGTCTCATATGGCGAGATTTGGCCCCCCTTCGAGCAAAGGACCACAGGGGTAAGAGCATGGCAACCAGGACCAGGCTGGGAGCGGATGGCGGTGCCGAGCAGCCGCAGGGAGAGAGCTGCGTCGAGTACCGCGGCGCCGGCGCGCGCTCGCGCGCCCTCTACGAACGGGCGCTGCGGGTGATGCCGGGCGGCAACACCCGCCATTCCGTGGTGATGGCCCCCTACCCGGTTTACATCGCCAGCGGCCGCGGCTGCCGCGTGCTGGACGTGGAAGGCCAGGAGCGCATCGACTTCCTCAACAACTACACCTCGCTGATCCACGGCCACGCCGACCCGGAAACGACGCGCGCCGCGCAGGAGCGCATGGCCCTCGGCACGGCGTTCGCCGGCCCCACGGCGCTCGACGTGGAACTGGCCGAACTGCTGGCCGAGCGGCTGCCAAGCGTGGAACTGCTGCGTTTCTGCAACTCCGGCAGCGAGGCGATCCAGCTGGCGCTCAAGGCGGCGCGCGCCTTCACCGGCCGCTCGCGGTTCGCGAAGATCGAAGGCGCCTATCACGGCATGTATGACCAGGTGCAGGTGAGCGAGACGCCGCAGCCGGAGGATTGGGGGGCCGACGACCGGCCGACGAGCGTCGCCGCACCCGGCGCCGCCGCGAGCGCCGCAGCCGAGGTGCTGGTGCTGCCGTGGAACGACCTCGCCGCGTGCACCCGGCTCATCGAGGAGAACGCCGCTTCACTCGCGGCGCTGCTGGTGGACGCGCTGCCGCTCGGCATCGGCCTGGTGGCACCGGTGCCCGGCTTCCTCGAGGGCCTGCGCGCATTGAGCCGGCGCCACGGCATCCTGTTCATCGCCGACGAGGTGATGGGCTTCCGCCTCGGCTATCACGGCAGCTTCGACAGCGCCGGGATCCGCGCCGACCTCACCTGCCTCGGCAAGATCATCGGCGGCGGCTTTCCGGTGGGCGCCGTCGGCGGGCGCGCCGACGTGATGAGCGTCTTCGACCATCGCCAGCCGGGAGGCGTGGGCCATGGCGGCACCTTCAACGGCAACCCGGTGACGATGGCGGCGGGCCTCGCGACGATGCACAAGATGACGCCCGACGCGTTCATGCGCCTGAACGGCATGGGCGACCTGCTGCGCGAGAAGACGCGTGCCCGCCTCGGCGCGCGCGGCATCGCCAACCAGGTGCTCGGCCGCGGCTCGCTGTTCTGCGTGCGGCTCGCCAGCGAAGAGCTGCGCGACTGGCGCAGCGTCAGCAATCACGTGCGCGCCGAACCGCTCTACCGCGAGGTGTGCCACGGCATGCTCGGCCGCGGCATCCTGATGTCGCAGCGCGGCATCGTCGGCTGCCTGTCGACGCCGATGGGCGAAGCCGAGCTCGACGCCTTCGTCGACGCGCTCGACGCAACCCTGCAGGCCGCGGGGCGCGGCGCGTGAGCGGCGCGGCCGCAGCGGCCGGTCCCAGGGAGCTGCGCGGCCGCATCGGACTCGCGAGCGCGGTGTTTGCGCTCGTCGGCTACATCATCGGCGGCTCGATCTTCATCATGCCGGGGGCGCTCTCGGCCGAGATCGGGCCGGCGCTGTTCGTCTCCTACCTGCTGGCGGCGGGCCTGACGCTCTTCATCTGCTTCGCCTCTGCGGCCATCGGCAGCGCCTTCCCGATGAGCGGCGGCACCTACGTCGCCGTCAGCACCACGGTCTCGCCCTTCTGGGGCGCCATGGTCGTGTGGATGGGCGTGCTGATCATCTTCACCAGCCCGCCGGCGCTCGCCTACGGCCTCGTCGACTACCTGAGCGCCTACATCCCGGTGCTCGGCGAGCACCGCTTCCTGGGCGCCATCTCTTCGGTGGTGCTGTTCACCATCGTCAACCTGTGCGGCATCCGCACCGCGGTGTGGGCGCAAGTGGTGATGGTGGTCGTCTTCATGGTGGTGCTGCTCGGCGTCGGCATCGGCGGACTCGCGCACAGCAGCGTTGCCAACTTCACGCCGCTGTTCCCGCTCGGCGCGTGGCTGGTGGTGAAGACCGCCATCCCCGCCTTCTATTCGTTCAGTGGCTTCAGCGCCATCGTCACCTTCGGCGGCGAGATCGAGAATCCGCGGCGCAACATCCCGCGGGTGCTGCTCATCAGCTTCCCCATCATCGTCGTCACTTACCTGCTGGTGGCGCTGGCGGTGCCCGGCGTCGTGCCGTGGCGCGAGCTCAGCCACGGCAACTCCACCCTGAGCGCGGTGGCGAGCCGCTTCCTGCCGCCGTGGATCAGCACCGTGGTGGCCGCCGCCGCGGTCTGCGCCATCGCCACCACCATCAACGGCATGCTGCTTTCGAAGAGCCGCGACTTGTTCTCGCTCTCGATCGACCGGGTGCTGCCGAAGGCGTTCTCGTCGATCGGGCCGTTCGGCGAGCCGCGGGTGGCGCTGATCTTCATGTGCGCCGTCGCCATCAGCGGCATTGCGCTGCGCCGCTCATTCACCGAGTACGCGAGCATGGCGGTGCTGTGCGTGATGGTGGTGCACGTGCTGCAGGGCATCGTCATCCTGGTGCTGCCGCGGCGGTTGCCCCGCCACCATGCCGCGGCCGGCTACAAGCTGAACGAGGGCGGGCGCCTCTTCTGGGGCATCGGGCTCGTGGTGCTCGCCACCGTCTTCATCGCCGCCGGCCTGTTGGGTGACTACTACGGCGGCGTCATCTATCTCGCCGCCTGCGCGCTGGGCGCCGCCGGCTACTTCGTGCGCCGCGCCGCACTGCGCCGGCGCGGGCTGAGCATCGAGGCCCTGCTTCTCGAACACGCGTCGAGCGTGGTGCCGCAGCCGGCCGCCGGCGCCAGCGCGAGCCGCTGACGCCCATGCAGCACGACACCCCGGCCGTGCTCGACGGCGTGCGCGTCCTCGATGTCGGCCGCTATCTGGCCGGGCCCTACTGCGCGAGCCTGCTCGCCAAGTTCGGCGCCGAGGTGGTGCGCGTCGAGCCGGTTGCGGGCGGCGACGACCGCCAGCTGGTGCCGCTTGGCCACGGCCTTGCCGGCGCTCTCTTCCTGCAGGCGAACCAGGGCAAGCGCGGCATGACGCTCGAACTCGGCACCGAAGCAGGCCGTGCGATCCTGCGGCGCCTGGTCGAGCGCAGCGACGTGGTGGTCGCGAACTTGCCGCCCGCAGCACTGCGCAAGCTGGGCCTCGACTATCAGAGCCTGCGCGCGTGGCGCCAGGACATCATCCTCACACGGGTGACGGCGTACGGCGGCAGCGGCCCGCTCGCGGAGCAGGTGGGCTTCGACGGCGTGGCGCAGGCGATGTCGGGCGCGGCGCACCTCGGCGGCTTTCCCGGCGCACCGATGAAGGCGTACGTCCCGTTCGTCGACTACGGCACGGCGCTCGCCGCCGCGTGCGCCACGCTCGCCGCGCTGATGGCGCGCGCACGCACCGGCGAGGGCCAGGAAGTGGACGCGTCGCTGCTGCGCACCGCGGTGTGCTTCGCCAACGCGCCGCTCGCCGAGGAAGCGATGCTTGCCTCCGGGCGCAACGGCACCGGCAACCGCGGTCAGCTCTACGGGCCGGCCGACATCTTCGCCACGCGCGACGGCTTCGTGCTGGTGCAGGTGATCGGCGACGGCGCGTTCGCCCGCTGGGCGCGCCTCGTCGGCGAACCGGGCCTGGCCGCCGATGCGCGCCTTGCCAACGACCAGGCGCGCGGGCAGGAGGCGGCTCTGCTCGGCGAGGTCATGGGCCGCTGGTGTGCAGCGCGCACGAGCGCAGACGCGCTCCGCGAGCTGGCGGCGGCGCGCGTCCCCGCGGGCGAGGTGTTGTCGCCAAAGCGCTGCCTCGAGAGCGAACAGGTGGCGGCCGCCGGCGCGCTGCGCGAGGTGTCCTACCCCGGCCTGCCGCGCGTGGCGCGCATCGCCGCCTATCCTTTCGAGATGGCGCAAGGCGCGCTCGCCCAGGGCGACGAGCGGCGGCCGCCGGTCCTTGGCGAGCACACCGACGAGATCCTCGGCGAGCTCGGCTACGATCGCGCGGCGATCGGCGTGCTGCACCAGCAGGGCGTCGTCTGAGCCCAGGAGAGAGCGAAACGGATGGCGGTCGAATTCGAGCAGTCGGGCAGCGTCGCGATCTTCGTGCTCGACAATCCGCCGGTCAACGCCTTGTCGGCGGCGGTGCGCACCGAGCTGACGGCGCTCTTCGAGAGCACTCTTGCGCGCCCTGACATCAAGGCCATCGTGCTGGCCGCGAAGGGCCGCCACTTCAGCGCCGGCGCCGACCTGCGCGAATTCGGGGCGCCGCCCCGGCCCGACGCGCCGCAGCTGCCGCACCTCATCGAACGCCTCGAGCAGTCGCCGCTGCCGGTGGTCGCGGCACTCAGTGGCACGGTCGCGGGCGGTGCCACCGAACTCGCGCTCGGCTGCCACTACCGCGTCGCCGCGAACGACCTCGCCATGAGCCTGCCCGAGGTGACCCTCGGCTTCATCCCCGGCGCCGGCGGCACCCAGCGGCTGCCGCGCCTCGCCGGGCTGTCGCTGGCGCTCGACCTCATCCTCAGCGGCCGTGCCATCGGCGCGAGCGAAGCGGCTGGCGCCGGCATCGTCGACCTGGTGGCGGGCCGCGACGAGCTGCGGGCGCGTGCCATCGCCTTTGCGCGCAACGCCGCTGCTCAGCCGACGCGGCCCACCGGCGCGCGCCCGGCGCCGGTGGCGGACGCCGCGATGCTGGCGCAGGCCGCGGAGAAACTGCGGCGCGAGGCGCGCGGCCGGCGCGCGCCGCAGGCGGCGCTCGAGTGCATCGTGGCGACGCTCGCGATGCCGTTCGCGGCCGGGCTCGCCCACGAGCGCGAGGTGTTCAAGGAGCTGCTCGGCGGGCCGGAGTCGCGGGCGCTGCGCCACGTGTTCTTCGCCGAGCGCGACGCGCCGAAGGTCGCGGGCATCGATCCGCGCGCACCGGTGCGGCCGATTCGCACCGCGGGCGTCGTCGGCTTCGGCACCATGGGCAGCGGCATCGCCATGGCTTTCGCCAACGCCGGCATCCCGGTGCGGGTGCTGGAGGCGAACGACGCGGCCCTGCAGCGCGGTCTCGCGACCGTGCGCTCGGCCTACGACGCCGCCCACGCCAAGGGCCGCATCTCCGCGGCCGAGCGCGATGCGCGGCGCGACCTGGTGAGCGGAGTCGCCGAGTATGCCGCGTTCGCCGACGCCGACCTGGTGGTGGAAGCGGTGTTCGAGGAGATGGACGTCAAGCACACGGTGTTCCGCGACCTCGATGCGGTGTGCCGCACGGACGCGATCCTCGCGACCAACACCTCGAGCCTCGACGTCAACGCGATCGCTGCCGCCACCGCCCATCCCGGCCGGGTCCTCGGCCTGCACTTTTTCAGCCCGGCGCAGGTGATGCGCCTCGTCGAAGTGGTGCGCCCCGCGGCGGTGGACATCGAGGTGCTCGCCACGGCTATGGCGCTCGTGAAGCACCTCGGCAAGCTGGGCGTCGCCGTGGGCGTGTGCGACAGCTTCGCCGCCAACCGCTCCCTCTACGCGTATCGCCGCCAGTCCGACTTCCTGGTCGAGGAGGGCGCCTCGCCGCTGCAGGTGGACAGCGCGCTGCGCGCCTTCGGCATGCCGATGGGCCCCTTCCAGACCGGCGACATGGTGGGGCTCGACGTCAGCTGGCGCATCCGCAGGCGCCAGGCCGCGACCCGCGACCCTTCGTTGCGCTACTCGCCGATCGCGGACCGGCTCTGCGAGCTCGGCCGCTTCGGGCAGAAGACGGGAGCCGGCTGGTATCGCTATGAGAAAGGCAGCCGCGAACCGCTGCCCGACCCGCAGGTGGACGCGCTCATCGCCGCGATCAGCAACGAGCTCGGCATCGCGCGCCGCGCGGTGAGCGACGCTGAGATCGTGGAGCGCTCGTTCTTCGCCCTCGTCAACGAGTGCGCGCGCATCCTCGAGGAGGGCCTGGTGGCGCGGCCGGGCGACCTCGACGTCATCTGGATCCACGGCTACGGCTTCCCGCGCCACCGCGGCGGGCCGATGCACTGGGCGGACGGCATCGGGCTCGCGCGCATCCTGGCCGCGGTCGAGGCCATGAACCGCGAACAGGGCGACCTGGTGAAGCCGTCGGCGCTGTTGCGCGACCTGGCGCGCACCGGACGCTCCTTCGCCGACATCGGAGGCAAGTAATTGCGCGAAGCCGCGATCGTCTCGACCGCACGCACCCCCATCGGCAAGGCAACCCGCGGAGCGTTCAACATGACGCACGGCGCCACGCTCGGCGGGCACGTCATCAAGGCGGCCGTGGAGCGGGCCGGCGTCGATCCTGCCGAGATCGAGGACGTGGTGATGGGCTGCGCCCTGCCCGAAGGCGCCACGGGCAAGAACATCGGCCGCATGGCGGCGATGCGCGCGGGCCTGCCGGTGTCGGTCTCGGGCATGACCGTCAACCGCTTCTGCTCGTCGGGCCTGCAGGCGATTGCGATCGCCGCGCAGCGCATCGTCGTCGACCGCGCGCCGGCGATGGTCGCCGGCGGCCTCGAGTCGATCAGCCTGGTGCAGGGCGTGCGCAACAAGGACCACGACCACGAAGAGTGGCTCATGGAGCGGATGCCGGCGTTGTGGATGCCGATGATCGAGACGGCCGACATCGTCGCCGAACGCTACGGGATCAGCCGCGAGGCGCAGGACGAGTACGCGGTGGAGAGCCAGCGGCGCACCGCCGCTGCGCAGCAGGCGGGGCGCTTCGACGACGAGATCGTGCCGCTCACCACCACCATGCAGGTGACCGACAAGGAGAGCGGCGCCGCCAGCTTCGAGGAGGTCACGCTGCGCGCCGACGAAGGCAACCGGCCCGACACCTCCATGGCGGGGCTCGCGAAGCTGGCGCCAGTGCGCGGAGCGGGAAAGTTCATCACCGCGGGCAACGCGAGCCAGCTTTCGGACGGCGCCTCGGCGTGCGTGCTGATGGAGAAGATGCTCGCGGAGCAACGCGGGCTCCGGCCGCTCGGCATCTTCCGCGGCCTGGCGGTCGCTGGCCTCGCGCCGGACGAAATGGGCATCGGGCCGGTCTACGCCGTGCCGCGGCTGCTGGAGCGGTTCCAGCTCACGCTCGACGACATCGGACTCTTCGAGTTGAACGAGGCGTTCGCGGTACAGGTCGTCTACTGCCGCGACCGGCTCGGCATTCCCGCGGAGAAGCTGAACGTGAACGGCGGCGCCATCGCCGTCGGCCATCCCTACGGCATGAGTGGCGCGCGCCTCGCCGGCCACGCGCTCCTCGAGGGGCGCCGGCGCAAGGTGCGCTATGTCGTCGTGACGATGTGCGTCGGCGGCGGCATGGGAGCGGCCGGCCTCTTCGAGGTCTGTTGACCGCATGCCCGTGCCCTCTTCCGCGGTCGGCATGCTCTTCGGTCCGGTCACGAACGAAGTGACCGCGCGCATGACGCTCGCGTACGCCGCCGCCGTGGGCGAATTCGGCCCGCGCACCTTCGACGACGCCGGGGCGGTGCCGCTGATGGCGCCGCCGGCGTTTTGCGTGCGGCTCGAGTGGGCTGGCATCCTCGACGAGCGCGCCCGGCAGTTGTCGCTCGCTCCCGAAGAAGCGCGCCAGGCGGTGCACGTTGTGCAGGACTCGTTCTTTCACCGCCCGATCTGGCCGGGCGACATCCTCACGACCCGCGGCCGGATCGTTGCGGTGCGCGCCACGCGCGCCGGCGCCCTCGTCACGACCCTGATCGAAACCACGGATGCCCGCAACGGCGCTCCGGTGGCGGCCTCGTGGCACGGCTCGATCTACCGCGACGTCGCGGTGAGCGGCGGCGACCGTATCGCTCTCGAGGCGCCCGGTTTTCCGCCGCCGGTTGAAGCGCTCACCCGAGCCGCCACCGTGGCGATCCCGGTGGACCGCGCCGCCGCGCACGTCTACACGGAGTGCGCGGCCATCTGGAACCCGATCCACTCGCAGCAAAGCGCCGCGCGCGCTGCCGGGCTGCCCGGCATCATCCTGCACGGCACGGCGACCTGGGCCATGGCGGGCCGCGAACTGGTGCGCGCCTATGCCGACGGCGATCCGTCGCGCCTGCGCCGCCTGCGCGCCCGCTTCCGCGCGCCGGTGGTGCCGGGCACGACCCTCACGCTGGCGCACGGCGCCGCGCGTCCCGGCGACGTGCACTTCACCGTGGCCACTGCGAACGCCGATGGCGCGCTCGCCCTCACCGACGGCTATGCCCACTTCGCCGTGAGCTAGGAAGAGAGCACAATGCCCGCCCCCACCGCGCTCCCGGTCCCGCTCCTGCATCCCTTCGTCGGCCTCGACGTGCCCTGGCTGCTGCGCGAGCGCGCCCGCACCCACGGCGAGCGTCCCTACCTCGTCTGGGAGCCGTTCGCGGGCGAGGGCCTCACCCTGACCTACGCGCAGTTCCACGCCCGCGTCGAGCGCTTCGCCGCCGGTCTCCTGGCGCGCGGCATCGGCAAGGGCGATTTTTTCCTCATCCACCTCGGCAACTGCGCCGAGTTCCTGGTCGCGTGGCACGCGTGCTCGCGGATCGGCGCCGTGGTCGTCACCACCAACACCCGCTCCTCCGCCGAAGAGCTTGCGTACTACGCCGCCGACTGCGGCGCCGTCGCGGCGCTCACGCAGCCGGCCTTCGTCGACCTCGTCGCCCGCTGCGCGCCGGCCTTGCGCTTCATCGCGGCAACCGAAAAGGACCAGGGCGCCGAACCCGCCCCGTTCACCACACCGGACGTCGTGCCGTTCGCGGCGATCGACGGCGATGCGGCGGCGCTGCCGCAGGGCGCGCACGATCCGCTGCAGTTCAACAGCGTGCAGTACACCTCGGGCACCACCGCGCGGCCGAAGGGCGTCGTGTGGACGCACGCGAACGTGCTGTGGGGCGCGCGCATGACCGCGAGCCTGCTGCGCCTGACTCCACAGGACGTTGGCCTCGTGTTCTTTCCGCTGTTCCACACCAATGCGCTCCTTTATTCCTCGCTCGGCAGCCTCTGGGCCGGCGGCTCGATCGTGGTGATGCCGCGCTACTCGGCGAGCCGCTTCTGGGAGCGGGCGCTGCGGCATCGCTGCACCTGGGCTTGCAGCTCGCCGTTCATGCTGAAGACGCTCGCGAAGCATCCGGTGCCGGAGCGGCACTTCTTCCGCTTCTGGGGCTCGGGCACCACCGACCCGCCGCTTTGCAACGACTTGTTCCGCGTCCAGGGCCTCGGTTGGTTCGGCATGACCGAGACCATCAGCTTCCCGCTCATCGGCCACCTCGACCTGCCGAATCGCCCGCTCGGCATGGGCGCGCCGGCGCCCGGCTACGAAGTGGCGGTGCGGCGCGACGACGGCAGCCCGGTGGCGAACGGCGAGACCGGCGGATTGTGGGTCCGCGGGGTTCCCGGACTGTCGCTGTTCCACGAGTACCTCAACAATCCGCAGGCGACGGCGGCGGCATTCGACGCCGAGGGCTGGATGGACACCGGCGACCTGGCGACGCCGTTCGCCGATGGCCACCTGCGCTTCGAGGGCCGCGGCAAGGACATGCTGCGCGTTGGCGCCGAGAACGTGGCGGCGGCGGAGATCGAGCGCGTGATCGCGAAAGTCGCCGGCGTCTTCGAGGTGGCGGTGGTGGCGAAGCCGCACGAGTTCCTGAGCGAGGTGCCCGCCGCGTTCGTGATACCGTCCGGCGACACCGCCGGGCTGGCCGAGCGCATCCTGCAGGCGTGCCGGGAACAGCTCGCCGACTTCAAGGTGCCACACGAAGTGCTCTGCGTGGCGGAGTTCCCGCGCTCAACGCTCAACAAGGTGTCGAAGAAGGACCTGCGCGCGCTGCTGACCGCGCGGCCGGCAAGATGACAACCAAAGGGGCAACGCAATGAAGGTCGAAGTCTTCGAGATGGAGCGCTTCCAGTCGATCTGGGAGAACAAGGTCAAGCACAACCTCTCCGAGAGCGGGGTCCATCCCATGACGCTCGCCGAGCTGCTCGATCCCGACGAGCAGCAGGCACTGATGCGCCAGCCGCTCGTCTACGTGCAGACGAACGGCACGCCGGCACTGCGCGAGGCGCTCGCGAACCTCTATCAAGGCGCCGGCGCCGACAACATCGTGGTGGCGAACGGCACCGCGGAAGCCAACTACATCAGCGTCTGGAGCCTGGTGGAGCCCGGCGACGAAGTGGTGATGATGGTGCCGAACTACATGCAGATCTGGGGCATCGTCCGCGGCCAGGGCGCCACGGTCGTGGAATGGAAGCTGCGCGAGGAGCGCGGCTGGGCACCCGACGTCGACGAGCTGGCGAGCCTCGTCACCCCGAAGACGAAACTGATCGCCGTCTGCAACCCCAACAACCCGACCGGCTCCATCCTCAGCCACGAAGCGATGAAGGCGATCTGCGGCATCGCGGAGAGGAACGGCTCGTGGGTGATCGCCGACGAGGTGTACCGCGGCGCCGAGCTCGACTCGCGCGAGAGCCGCAGCTTCTGGGGGCTCTATGACCGCTTGCTGGTGGCGTGCGGGCTCAGCAAGGCCTACGGGCTGCCGGGGCTGCGCATCGGCTGGGTGGCGGGACCGAGTGAAATGGTCGCGAAGCTGTGGGAGCGCAAGGACTATCTCTCGATCGCGCCGGGGTCCTTGTCCGACTACTTGGCGAGGAAGGCAGTACGCCCCGACGTGCGGCCGAGGATCCTGGCGCGCACCCGCGGCATCGTCAACGCCAACCTGCCGATCCTCGAGGAATGGATCCGCCGCCATGCGCACGGCTTCAAGCTGACCTCGCCGCTGGCCGGCGCCATCGCCTATCCGCGCTACACGTGGCCGATCAATTCCACGAAGCTGATGGAGCGGCTGCGCGACGAGCAGAGCGTGCTGGTCGTCCCCGGCGACCAGTTCGGGATGGACGGCTACTTGCGCATTGGCCTCGGCAACGAGCCGGCCGACCTGCTGGCCGGGCTCGAAAAGATCGACCTGGTGCTCGCTTCGCTCGGCCAGGCGCCGGCGCAGTGAACCGGCGCGCCGCAGCCGCGGTCCTGGTCGCGGCCGCGTGCACCCTCGGCACGGCACCGCCGAGCGCCCCAGGCGCCGGCGTGGTGTACGACGTGGTGCTTGCCGGCGGCCGGGTGCTCGATCCGGCGTCCGGGCTCGACGCGGTGCGCGATGTCGGCATCGCCGCCGGCCGCATCGCCGCGGTCAGCAAGGCGCGGCTGCGCGGCCGCGAGCGCATCGACTGCACCGGGCGCGTGGTGGCGCCTGGTTTCATCGACCTGCACTCGCACGCGCTCGATGCGGAAGGCAACAAGCGCCAGGCGGCGGACGGCGTCACCACGGCGCTCGAGCTCGAGGAGGGTGTGTTCCCCGTTGCCGAGTGGTATGCGTCGCGCACGGGCCGGTCGCTTCTCAACTACGGCGCCACGGCCGGCCACATCCCGGCGCGGATCGCGGCGTTCACGGGCGTCACCACCGGCGCCGAGCAGCGGCGCATCCGGCTCGACTCCGCGGCGCAGCCGCCCTGGGCGCGCAGCGCCGCCGATGCGCGGACGCTCATGCGACTCGAGCAGATCCTGCAGAACGGCCTCGACGACGGCGGCCTGGGAATCGGCGTCGAGATCGCCGAGTCGCCCGGCGCGACCCGCGAGGAGGTGTTTCGAGTCTTCGGCATCGCCGCGCGGCATCACGTGCCGATGTACGCGCACCTGCGCGGCTTCGGCCTAGCCGAGGAAGGCGGGGCGCTCGAGTCGGTGCAGGAGATGCTGGCCGACGCGGCCGCGACCGGCGCGCCGCTGCACTTCGTGCACCTTGGCAGCAGTTCGCTGAAGCAGGCGCCGCTGGTCGTGGAAATGCTCGCGGCGGCGCGCGCCCGCGGCATGGACGTGAGCGGCGAGGTCTACCCCTACACCGCGGCTTCCACCTTCATCCAGGTTTCCATGTTCGACCCCGGCTGGCAGGAGCGGCTCGGCATCGGCTTTGGCGACTTGCAATGGACTGCCACCGGCGAGCGCCTCACCGAGGAGACGTTCGCGCGGCGCCGCGCCGAGGGCGGTTTCGTGATCATCCACATGATTCCCGAGGCGACCGTCGAGTTCCTGCTCGCGCAGCCCGACGTCATGGTGGCAAGCGATGCGCTGCCGATCGTCAACGGCCGCGGCCATCCGCGCGCGAGCGGCACCTTCGCCCGCGTCCTCGGCCGGTACGTGCGCGAGAAGAAGCTGCTCTCGCTCATGGACGCGGTGCGGCGCATGAGCTACCTGCCCGCCGAGCGGGTGCGCGGCGCTGCGCCCCAGATGGCGCGCAAGGGCCGCATCGCAGCCGGGGCCGACGCCGATATCGTGGTGTTCGACGCCGCGAGCGTCATCGACCGCGCCACCTTCGAGAATCCCGGCCTGCCATCGGCGGGCATCGACCACGTGTTGGTGAACGGCACGTTCGTGCTGCGCGGCGGCCAGCCGGTCGCCGGCGTCTTTCCCGGGCGCCCGGTTCGTGGCGTCTCATTGCCGTTGAACAAGGAGAAGCGATGAAGCGTGCCTTCGCCGCATTGTTGTTCGTGCTGTTGCCCGCCGCCTCATTCGCACAGCAGTCGGCGCCGCCTGCCGCACCCGTCATCGGACCGGCGCACGGCACGCTGCTCATCATCGGCGGCGGCAACAACGACATGGAGCTGCGCAAGCGCTTCGTGGCGCTCGCCGGCGGCCCGGAAGCGAACATCGTCGTGATCCCGACGGCGCAGGAGGGCAACGACCCCAACTACTGGGCCGAGGACCTGCTCGACCTGCAGAACGCCGGCGCGCGCCACCTGAAGGTGCTGCACACGCGCGACCGCAAGGTGGCGGATTCCGAGGAGTTCACGGCACCGCTGCGCGAGGCGAGCGGCGTCTTCTTCGTCGGCGGCCGCCAATGGCGGCTGGCCGATGCCTACCTCAACACCCGCGTGCAAAAAGAGCTCGGCTCGGTGCTGGAGCGCGGCGGCATCCTCGCCGGCACCTCGGCCGGCGCCACCATCATGGGCTCCTACCTGGTGCGCGGCGACACCTCGGGCAACACCGTCATCATCGGCGACCACACCGAGGGCATGGGCTTCCTCAAGAACGTCGCGATCGACCAGCACCTGCTGAAGCGCAACCGCCAGTTCGACATGGTGCAGGTGATCGAGAAGCATCCGGAACTGCTCGGCATCGGCATCGACGAGGACACGGCGATCCTGGTGCGCCGCGATTCCTTCCAGGTGCTCGGCGCCAGCTACGTCGTGATCTACGACTACAACCGCAAGCTCGATTCCGGCGGGCCTTTCTACTTGCTCACGGCCGGCGACCGCTTCAACCTCAAGACGCGCGAGGCGGAGCGGCCGGAGCCGAAGGGCTCGCCGATCGAGCGGGTCATCAAGGAACCTTGGAAGAAGCAGGGGTGAACGCCGTGAAAACAATGAAGACGAAGAGCCTTGCGCTCCTGTTCGGCGCCGCGCTGTTGTGCGCGGCATCTCCCCAGGCGCGCGCGCTCGACGACGCCATCGCACCGAAAGTGCGCACCGACATCGACGAGCTGTTCCAGCGCTGGGACACGACCGCACTGCCCGGCTGCACGCTCGGCATTTCGCAGGACGGCCGCCAGGTGCTGAGCCGCGCCTTCGGCATGGCCGACCTCGAGCACGGCATAGCGAATCGCCCCGACACCATCATCGAGGCGGGCTCGGTGTCGAAGCAGTTCACCGCGGCCGCGGTGCTGCTGCTGGCGCAGCAGGGCAAGCTCTCGCTCGACGACGCGGTGCGCAAGTACATTCCGGAAGTGCCCGACTACGGCACGCCCATCACCATCCGGCAGCTGCTCTCGCACACCTCCGGGCTGCGCGACTGGGGCAGTGTCTCCGGCATCGCCGGTTGGCCGCGCACCACGCGCACCTATACCCACGCCCACGTGCTCGACATCATCAGCCGGCAGAAGTCGCTCAACTACCCACCGGGCACCGCGTACTCGTACACCAACAGCGGCTATAACCTGCTCGCGGTGCTGGTGTCGCGGGTGAGCGGCAAGAGCTTCGCCGACTTCACGCGCGAGTCGCTGTTCGAGCCGCTCGGCATGACCCGCACTTCATGGCGCGACGACTACACGCGCATCGTCCCCGACCGCGCCATCGGCTACACCGTCGACGGCAGCATGGTGTCGCTCAACATGCCGTTCGAGAACGTCCACGGCAACGGCGGCCTGCTCACCACGGTGGGCGACCTGCTGCGATGGAACCAGAACGCGGTGAGCGACACGGTCGGCGGCGCGGCGCTCACCGAAACGCAGCGGCAGAAGAGCCGGCTCAAGGACGGCAGCGAAATCAGCTACGCCTCGGGCATCGTGATCACGCAGTGGCACGGCGTCCCCGAGGTGAGCCACAGCGGCGGCACCGCGGGCTATCGCGCCTGGCTTGCGCAGTATCCGGCGCAGAAGGTGTCGGTGGCGGTCCTGTGCAATGCCGGCGACGCGCCGGCGTGGACGCTCGGCCGGCAGGTGGCCGACCTGGTGCTGGGCCTCAACGCCGACCTGCCGCCCGCTGCCGAGGTTTCTGCGGCCGACCTCGAGGCGGTCGCCGGCCTGTACCGCAACCGCAACACCCACATGGTCGCGACCGTCACGCTCAGCGACGGCGCCCTCCACGTCGACGGCGGCCCGGCCCTCGTGCCGCTGTCACGCGACGCATTTCGCACGCAGAGCGGCGGCACCCGCTTCGAGGTCGAGCGCAGCGCTGCGGGCGCCATCGCCGGCTTGCGCGCGGTCTCCTCGGGCGAGGGCACCGGCTACGAACGCGTGGCGAGGGTCGAGCCGACGGCCGCGCGGCTCGCGGCGTATGTCGGCGAATACACGAGCGACGAGGCCGAGGTGAGCCTGCGCGTTGTCGTCGAAGGGGGCAAGCTCATGGTGCTGCGCCGTCCCGACACCAAGCTGCCTTTGACCGCAAACTATGACGACGGCTTCGACAGCGACCTCGGCCAGATTCGCTTCCTGCGCGACGCGCGCGGACGCGTCAACGAGCTGAGCGTCAGCGAGGACCGCGTCTGGGACCTGCGCTTCACGAAGCAGGCGGCGGCAGCGGTGATGAAGAAGTGAAGCGCGCTGGCATCTTCGCACTGGCGGCGTTCCTCGGCGCTTTCGGCGCGAGCGCTGCCGTCGCCGACGACCAGTTCGACGTGCTCATCCGCAACGGGCGCGTCGTCGACGGCACCGGCGCCGCATGGTTCCGCGCCGATGTCGGCATCAAGGCCGGGCGCATCGCCGCGGTTGCGCCGCGGCTTGCGGGCACAGCGAAGCAAACTTTCGATGCGAAGGACCAGGTGGTGGCGCCGGGCTTCATCGACATCCACACGCACGCTCGCCGCCGCATCTTCGAGCTGCCGACGGCCGACAATTACGTCCGCCAGGGAGTGACGACGCTCATCGAGGGACCCGATGGCAGCTCGGCGCTGCCGATAGGCGCCTTCCTCGACAAGGTGGCGGCGCTGCCTCCCGGCGTCAACTTCGGGACCTTCTTCGGCCAGGGTACGGTGCGCGCGGCCGTCCTCGGCGACGTCGACCGCAGGCCGACGCCCGCCGAAATGGACAAGATGCGCGAGCTGGCGCGCACCGCCATGCGCGAAGGCGCCCTCGGCATGAGCAGCGGCCTCTTTTACGTGCCGGGCGCCTTCACCCCCACCGAAGAGGTCACGGAACTCGCCAAGATCGCCGGCGAATTCGGCGGCATCTACATCTCGCACATGCGCGACGAAGCCAGCAGGATCGTCGACAGCGTCAAGGAAACGATCGCGATCGGCGAGAACGGCGGGCTGCCGAGCCAGATCACCCACCACAAGATCATCGGCAAGGCGGGCGCCGATCGCAGCAAGGAGACGCTCGCGCTCGTGGCCGCGGCCCGCGCACGCGGTGTGGACGTGACGATCGACCAGTACCCGTACACGGCGTCGAGCACCGGCATCTCCTCGGCGCTCTTCCCGCAGTGGGCGATGGAAGGTACCGACGCCCAGATCCTGGCGCGGTTGAAGGACCCCGCGGCCCGCGCCAGGATACGCGCCACGGTGATCGACAAGATCACGAACGAGCGCGGCGGCGGCGATCCCGCCAACATCCGCATCGCAGCATCCGCGATCCCCGGCATCGTCGGCAAGGACCTCGCCGCCATCACCAGGGAGCGCGGCAAGGAGCCGAGCGTCGACAATGCCGCCGACGTGGTGCTCGACATCGTCGCGCACGGCGATGCCTCGGGCATCTTCCACGCGATCCCGGAAGCCGACGTGGTGCGCATCCTGGCCTCGCCGTTCACCATGATCGGCTCCGACGGCGAGATCCCGGAGTTCGGCAAGGGCGCGCCGCACCCGCGCAGTTACGGCACGTTTGCGCGCGTCCTCGGCACCTACGTCCGCGAGCAGCACGTCATCGGCCTCGAGGAGGCGGTGCGCAAGATGACCTCGTTCCCCGCCGCCCGCATGCGCCTCGCCGACCGCGGCATCCTCCGCCCCGGGATGCGGGCCGACGTCGCCGTCTTCGACCCCGCGACGGTGCGCGACACCGCGACCTTCGAAAAGCCGCACTCCTACGCCGAAGGGTTTTCGCTGGTCCTTGTCAACGGCGTTGCGGTGCTCGCGGACGGCAAGGTCACAGGGGCTCGCCCGGGAATGGTCCTCCGCCGGTAAGCTCTGGCGGGGGTTTCACCTTGCCAACGATCCGTTTCGGCGCTGCCACTGCCATTGCAGCCACGCTCGCGATGCCGGCGGCGCTTCTCGCCGCCGCGCAGCCGGTGCGCCAGAAAGAGTCGATGGTGGTGTCGGCGAACCAGCTTGCCTCGAACGCGGGTGCGTTGATGCTGGCCGCGGGCGGCACGGCCGTGGACGCGGCGGTTGCCACCGCGTTCGCGCTCGCCGTCACTCACCCGACCGCGGGCAACATCGGCGGCGGTGGTTTCCTCCTCTATCGGCCAGCGAAGGGTGAGCCCGTTGCATACGACTTCCGCGAAGTCGGGCCGTCGGGCTCGAACCCGACGATGTTCCTGAAGAACGGCAAGTACGACGAGCAGGCGCACCACGAGAGCCATCTCGCGGTCGGCGTGCCGGGCACGGTCGCCGGCCTGCACATGGCCTGGAAGGAGCAGGGCCGGCTGCCGTGGAAGGACCTGCTGCAGCCCGCGATCACGCTCGCCCGCGACGGCTTCACCGTGACCGACGGCCTGGCGCGGTCGCTGAAGTACGTGCTGCCGGAGATGAAGAAGTATCCGGCGTCGGTTGCGCAGTTCTCGAAGGCCGGCGTGCCCTACGAGATGGGCGAGACGCTGCGCCAGCCCGACCTCGCGAAAACACTCACGCTCATCGCCGCGAAGGGCCCGGCCGGCTTCTACGAGGGTGAGACGGCGCGGCTCATCGCGGCGGAGATGGCGGCGCACGGCGGGCTCATCACCACGGCGGACCTCAAGGCGTACCAGGCGAAGAAGCGCGTGCCGGTGCGCGGCACCTACCGCGGCTACGACATCATCGGCATGCCGCCGATCAGCTCCGGCGGCACGGCGCTCATCGAGATGCTCAACATCCTCGAGGGCCATGATCTCGCCGCGCAGGGCTTCGGCTCCGCGGCCAACGTCCACGTGATCGTCGAATCGATGCGGCGGGCGTTCGCCGATCGCGCCCGCTACCTGGGCGACCCCGACTTCGACGTCAACAAGGCGATGCCGATCGACCGTCTGCTGTCCAAGGACTACGCGAAGGGCCGCGGCGCCTCGATCGTCGCGGGCAGGGCTTCGGTGTCGGCGCCGTCGAGCTTCGCCTGGCCCGGAGAAAGCAACGAGACGACGCACTTCTCGGTGGTGGACAAGGAGCGCAACGCCGTCGCCATGACCTACACGCTCGAGGACAACTACGGCGTCAAGATCGTGGTGCCCGGCGGCGGCTTCCTCCTCAACAACGAGATGGGCGACTTCAACGCCGGCCCGGGGCTCACCGACAAGGACGGCCTGATCGGCACCGAGCCCAACCTGGCGCAGCCGCGCAAGCGCATGCTGTCGAGCATGACGCCGACGATCGTCGCCCGCGACGGCAAGCTGGTCATGGCGCTCGGCAGCCCGGGCGGACGCACCATCATCAACACGGTGTTGTTGTGCGTCCTCAACGTCATCGACTTCGGCATGAACATCCAGGAGGCGATCGACGCGCCGCGCTTCCACCACCAGTGGCTGCCCGACCGCATCTCGTACGAGAAGCACGGCCTCTCGCCCGACACGCTCGCGCTGCTGCGCTCGTTCGGCCATGCGCTCAAGGAGAACGAAGGGCAGGGCGTCGCCGAAGGCATCTTCTACAACGCCAAGGACGACCTGCTCGAAGGCGGGTTCGACCGGCGCACGCTCGACGGCGGCGTCGCGGGGCGGTAATCGGGCAGAGTTCGTGCGACCATGCCGGCAATGGCACCGGCGATCGCCGCTTGCGTCGCGCTCCTGCTCGCTGCCGCGCCCGCGTCTGCGTTCACGATCGACGTGCCGAGCAAGAAGACGCGGGGCGACACGCGCCGCAACCCGCTGCGCGTCGAGTTCGCGGCCGGCGAGACGACCGCCGTCGTGAGGGGCGAAGTCCAGGGCGACGGCAGCACCTACTACGCCCTGCACGCGAACGAAGGCCGCCAGCTGAGCGTTGCCCTCACCGCCGACGACCCGTCGCTGGTGCTCGACGTCTATGACGACGCCTCGCTGGAGTTGCCGAGCGGCAAGCACCAGACCGCGCAGCAGCCGCGCGACGTCCGCCAGTGGTCGGGAACCCTGGACAAGCCGGCGGAGTACATCATCCAGGTGCACCTCAGCGGCGAGCGCGCCGGACGCAAGGCGGGCTACTCGCTGCGCATTTCCCTCACCGGCCGCGACGAGCACGCGAAGCTCGCCGGCGAGGCCCGGACCGTCGCCTACTCGTGCGTCAAGGGCAAAGAGCTGAGCGTGCAGTTCGTGCCGGGCGCGGCGCCGATGGCGAACGTGGCGTTCGAGGGCAAGACGTTCGCGCTGCCGCTGGTCCCTGGTGCCAGCGGCAGCCAGTACGCGCAGGACACCACCATTTTCTGGGCGAAGGACGACGAGGCGACGTTCGAGTCGCCGGACTGGAACGGCACATGCCTGGTCAAGGTAGCCGCGGGCAGCGCCGACCTCACGACCAGCGACTGGGACCTCGACGGGCTGTCGCACCAGCGCAAGACGCTGCCGGTGCCGCACAACGCAAAGGTGAACGCCACGTTCAGGGACGGCACGCTCAGCGGCACGGGAGGCTGCAACCGCTACTCCGCGAGCTACACCGTGACCGGCGGCGCCATCGAGATCGGACCGGTGCGCTCGACACGCACGCTGTGCAACGACATCGACTTCGAGACGGCGTTCTTCGAGGCGCTCGGCAAGGTGGACAAGTTCTCCGTGGGCAAGAGCGGCCTGCTGCTTTCCGGCCCGGAGACGACGCTGCGATTCGTCGCGCGGGCCAGGGCGCAGAAGAAGTAGCGCGCCTTGACGCCATGACGATGACCGCGTTGCTGCTGGCGGCAGCAATCGAAGCGTCGGGGCCGCTGCAGGGCGCGCAGTACGAGGTCGCCCGGCTGGCCGAAGCCGCGAACGGCGAGATCTCGGTGGCGGCCGTGTCGCTCGATGGCAACGCCTCGCTCTCGATCGACGCCGACAAGGTGTACCACGCAGCCAGCACCATGAAGGTGCCGGTGATGATCGAGCTGTTCCGCCAGGCGCAGTCGCGGCAGCTGAGCCTCGACGACGCCGTGATGGTGCGCAACCAGTTTCGCAGCATCGTCGACGGCAGCCCCTACGCTCTCGATCCAGGCGACGATTCGGACGACGCGACCTACCTCAAGGTCGGCACGCGCGTATCGCTGCGCGAGCTGTGCGAGTCGATGATCACGCTCAGCAGCAACCTCGCGACCAACGTGCTCATCGAGCGACTGGGAATCGGCAGCATCCGTGACGGCGTCGAGCGCCTTGATGCCGGCGGCATGCAGGTGGTGCGCGGCCTCGAAGACGGCAAGGCGTTCGCCGCCGGCAGGGTCAACTCGACGAGCGCTCGCGGCCTGGCGCAGCTGCTGCTGGCGCTCGGCCGGCACCGGGCGGTGAGCGAGGCGGCGGACACCGAGATGCTCGCGATGCTCGCGCGCCAGCGCTGGAACGACGCGATTCCAGCGGGCCTGCCGGCGGGCACGCCGGTCGCACACAAGACCGGCTGGATCACGCGCATCCACCACGATGCTGCGATCGTCTACGGCATGCGGCCGTTCGTGCTGGTGATCCTGACCCGCGGCATCGACGATGACCGCAAGAGCGCGGCGCTCATGGCCGAAGTCGCGAAAGTCGTCTACCAGCGCCTCGAAGCGCCGTAACATGGGCGCGCCGCCCCCTGAAGAGCACGAATGAGCGACTTCCACCAGTTCGGTCCGGTCACGGCGCTGCCGCGCCTCGTCAGCCGCCCCATCGAGGACCTCGAGGCGCGCGTCAAAGTCTACAGCGGCCGCTATCCGGTGGCGCTCGTCATCCCGATCATTCCCGAGGAGATGGATCGCCCCGCGCTCGCGCGCATCGTCGACGAGCTGTCGCGGGTCACGTACCTCGACACACTCCTGGTGTCGCTCAACAAAGCGAGCGCCGACGACTGCCGGCGCGCCGTCGAGTTCTTCAAGCCGTACTCCGGCCGCTCGGTCATCCTGTGGAACGAGTCGCCGGCGGTCCAGGACGTCGTCGACCACATGAGCAGCGCCGGGCTCTACACCGGCGAGCCCGGCAAGGGCCGCGCCTGCTGGCTCGCGATGGGCTTCATCCTCGCGGAGGAGCGCGTCGAGTACATCGCCTTCCAGGACGGCGACGTGGTGAACTTCTCGCGCGAGATGCTCGCCCGCCTGGTGCTGCCGGCGCTCGACCCCACCATCGACTTCGACTTCGTGAAGGGCTACTACGCGCGCATTTCCGACCGGCTGAACGGCCGGGTGACGCGCCTGATGCTGGCGCCGCTCCTGACCGCGTTCACGCGCCTCATCGGCGACGATCCCTACATCCGCTACCTGTCGGCGTTTCGTTACGCGCTCTCGGGCGAGTTCGTGGTCAAGGTCGACCTGGCCGAGCGCATGCGGCTGCCCTGCGACTGGGGCCTCGAGATCGTCACGCTGTTCGAGGCGCTGCGCCACCGGGCTCCGGTGCGCGTCTGCCAGGTGGAGCTGGCCGAGAGCTACGACCACAAGCACCAGGGCGTGTCCGCGGACGATCCTTCGACCGGGCTCAACCGCATGGCCCGGGACATCGTCAAGCACCTGCTGCGCACGCTCGCGGCCGCCGGCGTCAACCTGCACGACGGCCTGCTGCGCAGCCTGCTCGCCGCCTACCAGCGCGAGGCCGAGGATGCTGTGGGCGACAGCTATGCCGTGGCCCTCATCAACGGCCTGCGCTTCGACCGCCACGAGGAAGAGCAGTCGGTGCAGGTGTTCGTCCAGTCGCTGCGCTCGTCGATCGAGGAGTTCCTGGCCGATCCGCTGGGCGCGCCGCTCGTCCCCAACTGGGCGCGGGTCTGGGCGGGCATCCCGGATGCCGGCAACCGGCTGCTGGCTGCAGTAAAGCGCGACGCCATTTAGACTCCTGGGGACGTGGCCGTCACCCTCGATTTCAAGGACCATCGCCGTGAGCTCGACCGCAACGCCTACGTCTACGCGGTGGTGTCGCGGCGCGCCCGGGGCCTGTCGATCGGCGTCAACCTCAATCCCGACAAGGTGTGCAACTTCGACTGCCCCTACTGCCAGGTGGACCGCACCGTCCCGGGAAGCGACGCGCCCATCGACCTCGACCGGCTCGATGCCGAATTGGACGCGCTGCTTGGCCGGGCCGCGACACCGTCTTTCTGGAGCGAGCCGCCGTTCGACAGCGTCGCTCCCAGCCTGCGGCGGGTGGCGGACATCGCTTTCTCCGGCGATGGCGAGCCGACCACTGCGCCGGAGTTCCCCGAAGCCGCGCGCCGCGTGCGCGCCATCCGCGACCGCAATTCGCTGGCGGTGCCGATGCGCCTCATCACCAACGCGACCATGTTCGACCGGCCGCGGGTGCGCGCGGCGCTGGGATCGTTCGACGAGCTGTGGTGCAAGCTCGACGCCGGCACCGAGGAATACTTCCGCTTCGTCGACGGCACGCGGCTGCCCTTCGTCCAGGTGCTGCGCAACCTCACGGCGGTCGCGCAGGAGCGGCCGATCGTGGTGCAGAGCATGTTCCTGGCCAGCCATGGCGCGGGGCCCGACGACGCCGAGATCGCAGCGTATGCCGGCCGGCTCGCGGACATCGCCGCCTGCGGGACGATCGACCACGTCCAGATCTACACTGTCGCCCGCCGGCCGGCCGATGCTGCGATGACGCCCCTGTCGCGCGATAGGCTGGAGGCGATTGCCGCCGCCGTGCGCGCACGGGGCCTGAAAGCCGAGGTCTATGACTGAGATGATGCCGAAGATGCTCCAGACACTGGGTACGGCGCTGGCGGGCGCCGCCCTCCTGGCCGTCGCGGCGGCCCGTCCCGCGCACGCCGATGCCCTCGACGCCGCCCTGCAGGCGCAGCTGCAGGCGATCGCCGCGCAAAGCGGCGGCACCCTGGGCGTGTACGCGCACGACCTGCGCAGCGGCCGCACCGCGTCCCTCAACGGCAGCGCGCGCTTCCAGCTGGCGAGCACCTACAAGATCCCCATCGCCCTCGCGATCCTCGACGCCGTCGACCGCGGCCGCCTGCGCCTCGACCAGCAGGTCGAGATCCGCGAGGCCGACCTGGCCCCCGGCGTCAGTGCGATCGTCGAGGAGTGGAACCCCGGCGAGAAGCGCACCATCGAGTCGCTGCTGCGCTCGATGCTGGTGGAGAGCGACAACACCGCGAGCGACGTGCTGATGACGGCGGCCGGTGGTGCCGCGCAGGTGACGGGGCGGCTGCGCGCGCTCGGCATCGCCGACTTCGACGTCAACCGCCGCGAGAGCGAGATCGGCACCGACTTCCACGGCGTGGCGTTCGGCGCCGACCATGACCTCGGCAAGTTCGCCGATGCGGTGCGCGACGCGCCGCGCGACGTGCGTGTGGCGAGCGCCGAGCGCTTCATGAAGGACCAGCGCGACACCGCGACGCCGTTGGCGATGGGCGCGCTGCTCGAGAAGATTGCCGCCGGCAAGGCCGCAAGCGCCGACAGCACGGCGCGCCTGCGCGCGCTGCTGCGCGAGTCGCGCAGCCCGGCGCCGCGGCTCACCGGCGGGCTGCCCGAAGGCACGTCGCTCGAGCATAAGACCGGCACCTGCGCGGACGCGTTCGACTTCAACTGCACCAACGACGTCGGCATCGTCAACCCGCCGCCGGGTGATGCCATCGTCATCGCAGTGTTCCTCAAGAACTCGACGAAGGAGTACGCCGAACGCAATCGCACCCTCGCCGAGGTGACGCGCGCCGTCTACGAGGCGTGGACCCGCTAGTGCGCGCAGCCCGGACGACCGGCGCAGTCCTGCTTTTCTCCTGGTCGCTGCTCGGGGCTGCCGCCGGCGCACAGGACAAGCCGCGGCGCTTCGACGGCTTCATTCCGCTGCAGTGGGATGCGAAAAAGGGCCAGCTGCTCCTCGAAGTGAAGGACCGCGCCGAGTTCCTCTACGGCGTCGGCCTGGCCGGCGGAGCCGGCATCCTCGAAGCGAGCCTCGACCGCGGCCAGCTGGGCAACCTCGGCCTGTGCCGCTTCGAGCGCATCGGCCCGCGCGTGCTGCTGCGCCAGCTGCAGACCGACCATCGCAGCGGCACCAGCGACGCGGAGCGCACTCGCGTGGTCACCGAATCGTTCCCCTCGTCGGTGCTGGCCTCGCTCGCTATCGTCGCGGAGAACGGCGACACGCTGGTGGTGGACGCGACCGACCTGGTGCTGCGCGACACCTTCATCGCGAACACGCTGCGGCAGGCCGACCAGGGCGACTGGCGCGCCGACCCGCAGCGCTCGGCCCTCGAGCTCGACCGCACCGGCGCCTTTCCGCGCAATACCGAGGTGGAAGCCACCGTGACGGTGAGCGCCGACAAGCCGACGCCGGCGGTGGCGCGGGTGCTGCCCGACGGGCACACGATGAGCCTGCGGGTGCACCACACGTTCCTGGCACTGCCGGAGCCGGGCTACAAGCCGCGCTTTCTCGACCCGCGCGTCGGCTTCATCCCGGTTGGCTACAAGGACCACACCGCGCCGTTCACCGAAGCCATCGAGCGCTACGCGGTCATGCGCTGGCGCCTCGAGAAGAAGAACCCGCAGGAAGCGGTCTCCGAACCGGTCGCGCCCATCGTCTACTACCTCGACCGCGGCATGCCCGAACCGGAGCGCAGCGCGATTCGCGACGCGGCACTCTGGTGGAACCACGCCTTCGAGAAGGCCGGCTTCCGCAACGCCCTCGTCATCAAGGACTTGCCCGAAGGTGCCACGTTCCTCGACGCGCGCTACTCCGGCATCGAGTGGATCAACCGCGCCGAGCGCGCCTGGTCGATCGGCGACGGCCAGGTCGACCCACGCACTGGCGAGATCGTGCACGCGGTCGCGCGCATCGATTCGCATCGCCGCCGCACCACCTCGCGCCTGTGGCAGAACCTGCGCCGCCCGACAGCCGGCCTTGCCTGCACCGCGGCCGACGCTCCCGATTTCGCCGAACTCCTGGCGGGTGCCGCCGACCCTTCGGTCGGTGAAGAGGAGCTGGTGCTGGCGCGCCTGCGCTATCTCTCGGCGCACGAAGTGGGCCACACGCTCGGGCTGATGCACAACTTCGCCGGCACCACCTTCGGCTGGGGCTCGGTGATGGACTACCTTGCGGCGCACGTCGAGCCGCGTGCCGACGGCACCCTCGACCTCTCGGACGCGTACCCGAAGGACATTGGCTCGTACGACACCCTGATGATCGAGTGGGGCTACACGCCGAACGAAGACCCGAAGGCGCTCGACGGCATCGTGCGCGCGGCCTACGGCGCCGGCGATTTGTACCCGCTCGAAAGCGACCCGCGCTGGGCCGAGTACGACTGGGGCAAGGACCCGGTGGCCTGGCTGCGGACCACACAGGCCGCGCGCAAGATCATCCTCGAACGCTTCGGGCCCGAACAGCTGAAGGACGGCGCGCCGCTCTACGACCTGCAGGCGCGCCTCTCGCTCGCCTACACGTACCACCGCTTCGGCATCCAGGCGGCGCAACAGTTCATAGGCGGCCAGTTCCAGACGAACGCGCTCAAGGGCGACGGCCAGGTGCCGGCTGCGTGGGTCCCCGCCGCGAAGCAGCGCGAAGCGCTCGACCTGCTGATGAGCGCGTTGTCGCCTGCCAACCTCGCGATTCCCGAACGCATCACCGCGGCACTCGTGGCCGAGCCATCTGGCACGGCGCCGACGCGCGAGCTTTTCACCTCGGAAGCCGGCGACACCTTCAGCCCACTGTCGGCGGCACGCGCGCTCGCCGGCCTGGTCGTCGATCCGCTGCTCGATCCGCGGCGCGCGGCGCGGCTGACGCTGGCGCCGGCAGGCGGACTGACGCTCGACGAACTGCTCGGGAGGCTCGTCGACACTTCGTTCGCCGCGGGGGTTACCGGTGATGCCGCCCTGCGCCACGTCGTTCAGCGGCGCGTCGCCGACGGCATCATGAACCTGGCGGCCGCCGCCGATGCCGCGCCTGAAGTGCGCGCCACCGCGACGCAGCGGTTGCAGGCGCTTGCGACACGGCTCGGCGCACCCGACGCACGGCGCAATGCGATGGCAGCGCTCATCGCCCGTGACGTCACCGACTTCCTCGCGCACCCCGAACTGCGCACGCCACGGCCGCCGCAGGTCGTCGCACCTCCCGGCCGGCCCATCGGGTTGCCCGAGACCGAGCGTTGATCCGCAAGGTCGCGTGGGGTGCGTGCGCCCTGGTGGTGTTGTGCGCGGCGGCAGCGCCGCTGCGTGCGGATGACCTCGAGCTGCTGCCGCAGTTCGACCTGCACCTCGAGTTCGGCCGCTACGCGCCCACCGAGACCGATTTCGTCTTCGACTCGTGGCTGGGGGGCAAGGCGACACTGGTGCGGCACGGCGCGACCTCGATCTTCATGACCGGCGACGTCGAGACTGTCCTGGGCCGCGAGTTCCGCGTGTTCGACGCCAACCAGGCGAACTACGTCCTCGAGGGCGGCGTCACCCGCGACTTCGGACTGTGGAGCCTGAGCGGCGTGTTCCACCACGTCTCGCGGCACGTCATCGACCGGCCGAAGCGCCAGTCGGTCGACTGGAACCTCATCGGCGTGCGCGCCGAGCGCCGCTTCCTGTATGACGCCGCCGCCGGCGGCGGCGCCGCAACCGAGCGCGGCCGCATCGAGCTGGGCGCCGCGCACCAGATCAAGCACACCTTCGTCCTCTACAACTGGGAGTTGCGCGCGGCGGCCGAGTACGACCTGGTGCCCGCGGGCGGCGGCGCCCTCTACGCTCGCGCCACGCTGCGCGCGATCAGCGAGGAAAAGACCGTCGACCGCACGCGCGGCGGCTTCCTGGACGCGCTTGCCGAGGGCGGCTGGCGCATTCGGCGCGGCCGCAACCTGCTGCACTTCTACGCCGCCTACGAACACCGCAACGACGTCTACCTCATGAGCCCCTCGTCCAAGGACCGCGCGCTCTTCGGCTTCCGCGTCGGCCGCTCCAACAACCCCGGCTGGTGAGTTGAGGTAGGCTTCCCCCAATCGAGGTGCCCCGCGGTCGCGGGGGTAAAAGGGAAGCAGGTCGGAAACCTGCGCGGTCCCGCCACTGTAGCCGGTGAGCCGCTCTTCGTAACGCATCGATCGATGCGAGCCACTCCGCAAACGAGTCGTCGCGGGGGAAGGCTGAGAAGGCTGGCGATGACCCGGGAGCCAGGAAACCTGCCTCGAGCAACAGTCCGAGGAGACATTTCCAATGCGCCCATTCGCGAGCTTCATTCTCGTCGCCGCCACACTTCTGTCCGTTTCGCCGCCGGCTTCGGCCGGCACGCTCACCGGCTCCGCAAGAGCCACGGACGGCACCGCCCTGCCGCGCTTCGACCTGCGGCTCATCGGTCCCGGGGGCGGCGAGCGCCCGCTGGTCACTGGCCTCGGCGGCGCCTTCGACGCGGGCGTGGTGCCCGCGGGCGAGTATCGCATCGCGCCGGCGACGCCCGGGTTCACGACTGTTACGCCGGCATCGTTCCAGGTGGGCGCGGGCACAGACCCCGTGCGCATCGAGGTGGTGCTTGGCCCGAGCGGCATTGCCGAGCGGGTGGTGGTCGCCGCGACCCGCGGCGACGCAGTGGCTTCGACGCTCGGCGTCGCGGTCACCATCATCGATGGCGGCGACATCGAGGCGCGCCATCCGCAGACGCTCCTGCATCTCTTGACCGATGCGCCGGGCGTGGCCGTCGCGGCGACCGGGCCGCCCGGCCGCCAGGCCTCCGCCTTCGTCCGCGGCGGCGAGAGCAACTTCACGCGCGTGATGGTGGACGGCGTGGTGGTGAACGCGCCCGGCGGCGCCTACGACTTCGGCGACCTGCTGGCGATGGACGTGTCGCGCATCGAGGTGGTGCGCGGTGCCGGGAGCAGCCTCTACGGCAGCGACGCGCTCGCCGGCGTCGTCAACATCGTGACCCGCGAGCCAGGGCCGCGCAGCCTCTTTGCCGAGGGCGAAGGTGGCAACTTCGGCTTCTGGCAGGGGCGCGGCGGTGCCTCAGGACGCAGCGGCCAGTTCGACTGGCGCGGCAACCTCGCCCATCTCGAGACAGACAACGAAGGGCCGAACGGCAAGTTCGACGAAACCGCGGGCAGCGGTTCGTTCGCGGTGCGGGCCACGGAGAAAACGACGCTGCGCGGCATCCTGCGCGCGTCACACAGCCGCACCGGCACCCCGGGCCAGACGCTCTACGGCCGCCCCGACCTCGACGCGTTCGCGAAACGCAACGACTTTTCCGCGGGGCTCACGTTCGAGACGCGCCGCGAGCAGGTCATCCACACGCTGCGCGCCGGCATTGCGGATACCGACCTGTTGTCCGTGAACCCGCTCGATTCCGGTCCGTACACGCCGACCTTCGGCGACCTGCGGGCACCATTCGAGTTCGTCGACTTCGTGAACGCGGCCGGCGCGCAGAACGACACGCGCCGCGCGACCCTCGGCTACCAGGCCGAAGTCCAGGCCGGCGCCGCCCACCTGCTGACGCTCGGCGCGGAAGCGGAGCGCGAGACGGGCGCCGTCGGCACCAAGGGGTCCGCGTCGGTGGTGACGCCGAAGCGCAGCAATTTTGGTTTCTACGCGCAGGACCGCGTGGCGATCGGCGGCCGCGGGTTCGTGACGCTCGGCGCGCGCGTCGAGCGCAACGACAGCTACGGCACGCGCGTCGTGCCGCGCGGTGCCGTCGCGTGGCGCCTCAGCAGCGGCGAGCACGCGACGACACTGCACGCGAGCGGCGGCGCCGGCATCAACGAGCCGAACTTCACACAGACCTTCGGCTCGGCGTTCTCGCTGCCCAACCCCGACCTGAAGCCGGAGCGCAGCCGCACCTTCGACCTCGGCGTCGAGAGCTGGCTGTCGCCGCGGGTGCGGCTCGACGTGACCGGCTTCCACCACACCTACCGCGACCAGATCGCGTTCGAGATCGTGGACTTCGTCACCTTCGACGGCGCCTACTTCAACCTCGGACAGACACGTGCCCAGGGCATCGAGACGGCGCTCGACGTCTCGGCCGCTCCCGGCCTCACGTTCCGCGGCGCCTACACCTGGCTCGACGGCGAGATCATCGACCCGGCACAAAACTTCGACGCGGTTTACGAAAAGGGACGCGAGCTGCTACGCAGGCCGAAGCACCAGGGATCGTTCGCCGCGCGCTACGCCGCCGGCCGCTTCGACGTCGGCGCCAACGTTGTGGTCGTCGGCGAGCGCACCGAC
The DNA here is from genome assembly GCA_963720545.1 of uncultured Acidobacteriota bacterium. Classification (GTDB taxonomy): domain Bacteria; phylum Acidobacteriota; class Vicinamibacteria; order Fen-336; family Fen-336; genus MFD01916-c6. The sequence goes on from OY970399.1 coordinate 1,895,017, forward strand.
AGCGACTTCTCGAGCCTCGGGCTCGAGCAGAACGCGGGCTACACGCGCGTCGATGCGCGCGCCAGCGTGCTGGTGCGCGGCGCCCTGCACGCGTACGTGGTGCTCGAGAACGCATTCGACCGCGAGTACCAGGAAGCGCTTGGCTATCCGGCGCTCGGCCGCTCGATCCGCTTCGGCCTCGGCCTGCGCGCGAGCGGCACCCGGTGACACAGGGGCAGGCCGAGCCCCGGGCCCGGCTGCGTGCGGCGGGCTTCCTCGCCTTGCTGGGCGGGGCGGTGCTCTGCTTCTTCCTCCTCCGCTATGCCGGCGCGCCGAAGGGCGAACCGGTGCTGCCGCCGTCCCCCGCCGGCGTTCCGCAGCGCGTGGCGTCGCTCAACCTCGCCGCCGACGAAGTGCTCGCCGAGATCCTGCCGTCCGAGCGCCTCGTCGGCGTGACCCGCTTCGTCGACGAGCCGGGCACGTCGAACATCGTCGGCCGCGTGCCGCCGCAGATCTTTCGCTTCCCCAAGGCCGACATGGAGGCGCTCATCGCCCGCCAGGCCGACCTGGTCGTGATCTCCGAATACACCGACGCCGACTTTCGCGCGCTGCTGTTGCGCTCGGGCATGCAGGTGCACGCGATGCGCGGGCTCGACACCTTCGACGGCGTGCGCCGCGCCATCCTCGACCTCGGCAGCGCGGTGGGTGAAGCCGGCAGCGCTGCCCGCGTGGTCCAGGAATTCGACGGGCGCCGCGCCGCGCTGCGCGCGAAGCTCGCCGGGCTGACGCAGCCGCGCGTTCTCTACTGGTCCGGCGGCATGACCGCCGGTGGGAAGACGGCGATCGGTTCGCTGATCGAGGAAGCGGGCGGCATCAACGTCGGCGCGGAGCTGAAGGTCAAGGGCATCCTGCCGATCGGCGGCGAACGCGCCTACGCCGCCGACCCCGACGTGTTCCTGGCCGGCGACTTCGGCCAGGGCGCCGACGAGCTGCGCCAGCATCCGCTGCTGCGCAACGCGCGCGCCGTGCGCGAGGGGCGCATCGTGCAACTGCCGAACCAGCTGCTCGTCACGCTCAGCCAGCATCTCGCCGAGTCGGCCTGGCAGCTCGCCGCGCTGCTGCACCCGGGCCTCATCGCCGTGCCCGCGCCCAGCCAGAGTCCAAACGACGTGCCCCACGCCGCACGGCCGTGAGCCCGCCACGCACGGGCGTCCTCGGCGTGCTCGCCGCAGCGCTTCTGCTGGCGGCGGTCGCAGGCATCTGTCTCGGCAGCGTGCCCCTGTCGCTGCGCGAAGTGGCGACGGAACTGGGGCGGCGCCTCTCGGGAGGCGCCGCCGCCGGTGCGCCGGTCGAAAACATCGTCTGGGCGGTGCGCCTGCCGCGCGTCCTGCTCGCCGCCGTCGTCGGCGGCGGCCTGGCGGTGGTTGGCGCGACCCTGCAGTCGGTATTTCGCAACCCGCTCGCCGACGCCGGACTCCTCGGAGTCGGCGCCGGTGCTGCGCTCGGCGGCGTCATCGCTGTCTACACCGGCTGGGCCGCAACCACCTTCTTCGCGCTGCCCGCGGCCGCGTTTGCTGGCGCCCTCCTTGCCTCCCTCGTCATCTACGGCGTCGCGCACCTGAGCGGCCGGCCGTCGCTCTACGAGCTGCTGCTCACCGGCCTGTCGGTCTCGGCTCTCGCCAGCGCCGGGCTGTCGATCCTGCTCGTCGCGACCGAGGAATTCCGCGTGAAGACGGTGCTCTTCTGGCTCGCCGGCGGCCTGGAGGGCCGCAGCTGGCCGCACCTCTGGGCGAGCGGTTCGCTGGTGCTCGCCGGCGTCCTGGGCCTGTTCCTGTTCTCTCGCGTCCTCGATGCGCTTTCGCTCGGCGACGACGAGGCGGCCTCGCTCGGCATCGGGCTGCACGGCACGCGCATGGCGCTCCTGGCGCTCGCTTCGCTCGTGGCGGGCGCCGCGACCGCGATCTCCGGCTCGGTGCCGTTCGTCGGCCTGGTGGCGCCGCACGCGCTGCGCCGCCTCGTGGGGCCGCGAGCGAGCCTGCTGCTGCCCGCGTCGTTCCTCGGCGGCGGAACGCTCGTGGTGCTCGCCGACCTCTGCTCGCGGGTCGCGGGACGCGGCATCGACCTGCCGCTTGGCTCGCTCACCGCGATCGTCGGCGCGCCCTACCTGCTGCTGGCGTTGCGCGCCAATCGGGGCCGCTGATGGCGACCACCCGCGTTCCCCGGCTGCGCGCGCAGGATGTCGCGGCGCACCGTGGCAGCCGGCAGGTGCTGCACGGCGTCTCGCTCGCGGTCGGCGCCGGCGAAGCCGTTGCGCTCATCGGACCGAACGCGGCCGGCAAGTCCACGCTGCTGCGGGTACTCGCCGGACTGATGCGGCCGAGCGCCGGCAGCGTGTTCCTCGACGAGCGGCCGCTGGCGACACTTGCGCGCGACGCGATGGCACGCACCATGGCGCTCGTGTCTCCCGACCAGGAAGGCTTTGGCGCGTTGACCGTGCGCGACCGTGTGGCCCTGGGCCGCTATCCGTATCTCGGCCCGCTGCGGCCCCCGGCGCTGGCGGATCTGCAGGCCGTCGAGCGTGCCCTGGCGCTCGCCGGCATTGCGCACCTCGCCGAGCGCCGCCTGGCGACGCTCTCCGCCGGCGAGAAGCAGCTCTCGGCGCTGGCGCGGGCGCTGGCGCAGGAGCCGCGCGTGCTGCTGCTCGACGAACCGGCGGCACATCTCGACGTCGGCCACGCGCTGCAGCTGTTCGCGGTCCTCGACCAGATCCGCGCCGGCGGTGTCGCGGTGCTCGCCGTGATCCACGACCTGGCACGGGCCGCCGCCTGGGCCGAACGCGCGCTGCTGCTCGTCGACGGCACGCTTGCCGGCAGCGGCACGCCGCGCGAGGTGCTGACGAGCGAAGCGTGCGCGCGCGCCTTCGGCGTGGCCGTGCGCCTCGAGGAGGGAGCGTCGGGCGCACACTATCGGTTCGAGCTGCGGCAGTGAACTCCAAAGAGGCTGCGACACCGTACCTGCGCATCGCGACGCTCCTGCCGGCCGCCACCGAGATCGTCTGCGCGCTGGGCCTGCGCGACAACCTCGTGGGCCGTTCGCACGAATGCGATTTCCCGGCGGACGTCCTCGACCTGCCGGTGCTGACGAAGGCGCGGGTCGATTCGTCGCTGCCGAGTGCTCGGCTCGATGCCGAGGTGAAGCGCATCCTGGCCGCGCGGCTGCCGCTCTACGATGTCGATGCGGCGCAGCTCGACTCGCTGCAGCCCGACATCATCGTGACGCAGGAAGCGTGCGAGGTTTGCGCCGTCTCGTACGACCAGGTGGTTGCTGCCACCACGGGTTTCAACCGGCCGCCGCGGATCGTGTCGCTCGGTCCGGGCAGCCTTGCTGACGTGCTCGCCGACATTCGCGGCGTGGCGGCAGCGTGCGGCGTGGCCGCGAACGGGACGGCGCTCGTCAACGACTTGATCGCCCGGCTGGCGCTCGCCGGCGCCGGCCCGCACACCACGCATGCGCCGCGCACCCGGCCGCGTGTGGCGGTGGTCGAATGGCTCGAGCCGCCGATGCTCGCCGGACACTGGACCCACGACGTGATCGCTGCCGCGGGCGCCCTGCCGCTCGGCCCCGGGCCCGGACAGCCATCGGCCTACGCGAGCTGGGAGGAAATCGCGGCGCTCGCTCCGGATGCGGTGGTAGTGGCGCCCTGCGGGTTCGACCTGGAGCGCACCTGCCGCGAGGCGGCGCCCCTTGAAAAGCGGCTTCTGGCCCTGGCGCCGCGGGTCCTGCTGCTCGATGGAAACGCGCTCATCAATCGTCCCGGACCGCGCCTGGTGGACGCCGCCGAGCTGATTGGTGATTGGCTTCACACTGGACACAACTCACATAGCCAAAGTGTTCAGCTGGCGTACAATCCGCCGCGGTAGACGACAACGTATGCCCTACTTCGAACTAGACACGCTGCTCGCGACGATGCTCGACGCGGCGCCGCACATCTCCGACCTCAACTTGTCGGTGGGACGTGCGCCGCAGGTCGAGGTGGACGGAGAACTGCGCGCGGTGCCCTTCGGCGCCATCGAGCGGCTGCTGCCCTACCACACGGAAGTGGTCGCGATGCGCCTCCTGCAGGGCAAGCGCGAGGCGGCCGAAAAGCTGCTGCGCACCGGCTCCACCGACATTTCGTACAGCCTCATGGGGCGCACCCGCTTCCGGGTCAACATCTTTTCCCAGCGCGGCAGCTACTCGATCGTGCTGCGCGTCATCCCCAGCCGCATCCTCACCGTCGAGGAGCTCGGGCTGCCGACGCAGATCAACAACATCGCCAAGGAGCGCAACGGCATCGTCCTGGTGACCGGGCCGACCGGCTCGGGCAAGTCCACGAGCCTCGCGGCGGTCATCAACCGCATCAACCTCGACCAGGCCGTGCACATCGTCACCATCGAGGACCCGATCGAGTACCTGCATCCGCACCAGCGTGCGACCATCAACCAGCGCGAGGTCGGCGGCGACACCCAGACCTTCGCGCTGGCGCTGCGCGCCGCCCTGCGCCAGGCGCCGAAGGTCATCCTGGTCGGCGAGATGCGCGACGTCGAGACCATCCAGATAGCGCTCGAGGCTTCGGAGACGGGCCACCTGGTGCTGTCGACGCTGCACACCATCGACGCCGCCAAGACCATCGACCGCATCGTCGGCGTCTTCCCCAAGAGCGAGGAGCGACAGATCCGCACGCGCTTCGCGCAGGCGTTCAAGTGGGTGGTGAGCCAGAAGCTGCTGCCGAAGAAGGGCGGCGGACGCATGGCGATCTGCGAGATCCTGCGCGCCACCTCACGCACCCGCGAATACGTGCAGGAGGGCGAGCGCGAGGGCAAGAGCCTGATCGACGCGATGGAAGACGGGCACCTGGACGGCATGCAGACCTTCGACCACGAGATCGAGCGCCTCATCACCGCGGGCGTCATCGACAAGGAACTGGGCCTCACCTACGCGACCAACCGCACCAACCTGCAGCTGCTGCTCGAGACCGGCGGCTCGGACATCGGACCGACGATCGCCGCCAAGCCGAAGGAGCCGGTGCGGCGCACGCCGCCGCCGCCGCCGCCGGTGCGGGCCGCGAAGGGCGCGCCTGCCGCCGCCGAGAGCGACGAGCAGAGCTTCGAAGACCTCATCGAGCGCTAGGGCAATCAACATGCAGGCCACTTGCACCACGTGCGCGACGCTCCTCGAAGTCGACGACGCCAAGGCGCCGCAGCGCGCCTTCACGGTCACCTGCCCGAAGTGCAAGGGCACGGTCGACTTCCCGTCGCGCGAGGGCGTCATCCCGGCGGGAGCCGCGCTGCGGCCGAAGCCGAGCGTCGAGATGCCGCCGCTCGCCGGCCGCATGCTGGTGGCGGTTCCCAACCCGCAACTGGTCGCGGCCATCGACAAGGTCATGACGCGCATGGGGCTCATCGTCGAGACCACCGACGACTGGGAAACCGGCGCGCGCCTCATGGACCAGGGCGTCTACGAGTACGCGGTGACGGTGCGCGCCCTGGCCGCCGCCGGCAAGACCGAGACCCTCTACCAGCGCACGCTTCGCATGCCGGCAGAAGTGCGGCGCGGGTTCTTCCTCATCCTCGCGGGCGACGGCGAGTTCGCGACCGGCGACGGCACCCAGGCGTTCGCGCTGCTCGCCGACTTCGTCATGAACTCGGCCGACATCGCCACCGTGGAGCCCACCCTGCGCAGCGCGATCGAGGAACGGCACCGGATGTACCAGGCGATGCGCGACGCCCGCAAGCGCATCGAAACCGTCGGCTGAAGCCACTTCGCGCCGGCTGGCGCGAAGCCGACTCGCGCGAGTCCCCACTCACCCCTGGCGGGGCCTGAATCACCCCCGGCGCGGACCGCGAGCGCCTTTGATATGTTCGAAGGACCTGGAGGCTCCATGCGTTCGCGAACCCTGATGCTCGCCGCCGCCTTGTCCGGCCTGGCCATTGGTCAAGGCTCCGTCGCCCAGGCGGCGGCGCTGCCCGGCACGGTGCTGGACGTGGCCGCCAACCCCGTGAAGCAACGCGTGTACGCGGCCGTGCAGCTGGCAGGCGGCGGCTACGCAGTCGCGGTGTTGAACGCCAACACCGGCGCCCTGCTGCCGGCGATACCGGTTGCCGACAGCCTCCGCGGGCTCGCTGTGAACCAGGCAACGAATCGCATCTATACCCGGCATCCAGGCCAGTTGCAGGTGATCAACGGGCAGCGTGGCACCGTACTGAAGACGGTGACGATTGCGGGCACCACGCGCGCGCTCGCGGTCGATGCCGCGGCCAACCGCGTCTACGTCGCGGTTGACGACCGCATCGCGGTCGTCAACGGCCAGAACAACACGGTGATCGGCTCGATCGACAGCCACGGGCCCGTCCAGGCGCTGGCGGTCGATGCGTTGCACGGGCGCATCTTTGTCCTGCGCACCGCGGGCGGCGTGTCGGAGTTCGCGGCGTTCGACCTGGCGTCTGGCGCGGAGCTCGGCGCGCTCCCCTTCGGCACCGATGCGCTCGACGGACTCGCCGTCAACCCCCAGCGCCAGCGCGCCTACCTGGCCCACGGCGACTCCGTGACGGTCGTCGACACCGCCGCTCTCGCTTCGCTCGGGCCGCTCGCGAGCCTCGGTTCGGCGACGGGCAAGCTGGTGGCCGACCCGGCGCGCTCGCGCGTCTACGTGCGCACCGCCGACGGCTTTGTCAACGAGCTGAACGAGGACACGCTGCAGTTCACGCTGCGGGTGCTGACCAACTCGACGAACAGCGGCCTCGCGCTCGATGCGACCGGCAAGTGGCTGTACTCCGGAGGCCCCGGCCAGAACCTGGTGGCCACCCGTCTCGACGAGCTGCTCCGCAACGCCTCGCTGGAGTACGAAGTCGCCGGCGCCAACCCGGGCTGGCCGGCGAACTGGGAGACGTTCGACCTCGTCACCGGCGCCGACACGCTCGTGACCGGCGCCGACATCTGGGACGGTGCTGCGGCCCTGCACCTGACCGGAGCCGCGGGGGTCGCGAAGGTGCTGCGCCAGATCACGCCGATGAGCGGCGCCACCGGCACCGTGCTGCGCTTCGAGGCGAGCAGCAAGACCACCGGCTCCTCCGCCACCGGCAGCTACTACAAGGTGTTCCATCGCATCCGCCACCTCGACGGCTCGGTGCGCAACGTGTGGCTGCGCTTCACCCCCGGCACCCACGGCTGGGAAACGCAGAGCGCGCGCATCACGATGAAGAAGCCCTTCGACCGCATCACCACCACGATCGAATTCGTGGACCAGGCGGGCGAAGCCTGGTTCGATGGCCTGCACGCCTGGGTCGACCAGCCGTAGATCGAACCGTCCGTCGCAGCGCTTTGCGCGCCGGTCCCGCTGCCACGTCTGAGCGCGCCGCCGGGGAGGGTTAGCTCGCGGCGGCGCGTTCCACAACGTCGAGAAAGCCGGCGCCGAAGCGGTCGGCCTTCGCCTGGCCGATGCCGTGCACCGCGAGCAGGGCACTGAGGGTGCGCGGCCGAACCGTGGCGATTTCGCGCAAGGTGCGGTCGCTCGCGACCACGTAGGGCGGCACGCTGTCGCGCCGGGCGATGGCGCTGCGGTGCCCGCGCAGTGCCTCGAAGAGCGCAGCGGCGGTGGCGTCGAGTGCGAACTCATCGTTCACCGCGGAAGACCCGCGCCGTGAACCGGAGCGGTCGCGCCGCCCCGAAGAACGGCCCGGGCCGACTGCTGTCGCAAGACTCGGCAGCAGCAGGCGCACCGGCCTCTCGCCTTTCATGACCGAACGGCCCGCCTCGGTGAGCAGCACCATCGGCCGGTCGCCGCCGGTGAAGTCGACCCAGCCGGCCGTGACGCAGCGGCGCAGCAGCCGCTGCAGCCAGGTGTCGGAATGCTCGCGCAGCGAGCCGAACGTCGGCGTCTGGTCGAGCCCCTCCCGTGAAAGGCGCGGATCGGCTTCGCCGCGCAGCAGGCGCACCGCCATCTGCAGCCCGAAGCGCCGGTGCAGCCGCGCAACCGCGGACAGACCCTTGCGCACCACCAGCGACACCTCCTCGCCGGAGCTGCCGCCGCTGTGCAGCGACTCGCACGCGTCGCACTTGCCGCAGCCATCGAGCGTCTCGGCTTCGTCGCCGAAGTAGCGCAGGATGGCGTCGTGCCGGCAGCTGCCGCCCTCGACCCAGCGCATCAGCTCGAGGAACAGTCCCCACTTGTGCGCGCGGCTGTCTTCGCTGCCGCCATCCATCTCGAGCAAGCGCCGGCGCCGCGGCAGGTCGCCGGGTGAAACCAGCATCAGCCCGAAGGCCGGCGCGTCGTCGCGGCCGGCGCGGCCGATTTCCTGGTAGTACGCCTCGATGGACCCAGGCGGTGCCAGGTGCACGACCGCGCGCACGTCGGCGCGATCGATGCCCATGCCGAAGGCGTTGGTTGCCACCATCGCGTCCAACTCGCCCGCCAGAAACGCTGCTTGAGATGAGGCACGCTTCGCCGCTGCGAGCCCGGCGTGGTAGACGTCGGCACGCAAGCCGCGCCCGCCGAGGCGCGCCGCCTCTTCTTCCGCCGCGAGGCGCGTGGGCGCGTATACGATGGCGACTCCCTTGCGACTGCCCGCGGGGCCGAGCGCTTCATCGAGCAGCGCATCGACGTACTGGGATCGCTGCGTGGCTTTTTCCACCTCGACCGCGCGCAGGTGCAGGTTGGGGCGGGCAAAGCCGTGGACGTGCTGCGGCGTATCGGGCTCGAGGCCAAGCCGGGCCAGGATCTCGTCGCGCACCACCGGTGTGGCGGTGGCGGTGCACGCCAGCACCCGCGCCGCGGGCAGCGCCGAGACCACCGACGCGATGTCGAGATACTCCGGCCGGAAGTCGTGTCCCCACTCGCTGATGCAGTGCGCTTCGTCGATGACCACGAGCGGCACGGTGATGCGCTGCAGCATGTCGCGAAACGCCGGGATGACGAGCCGCTCCGGAGCGACATAAACAAGGGAGTACTCCCCGGCCGCCAGGTTTTCCATGCGGCGGCGGTTCTCGGCTGCATCGAGTGTGGAAGCAAGAAAGGTGGCGCGCACGCCCTTGGCGGTGAGGGCGATGACCTGGTCGTTCATCAGCGCGACCAGCGGCGAAACCACGAGCGTGGTGCCGGGAAGGAGCGTCGCCGGCAGCTGGTACGTCAGGCTCTTGCCGCGGCCCGTCGGCGCCACGAGCAGCAGCTTGCCGCCCGCGAGCAGAGTTTCGATCGCCTCTCGCTGTCCCGGCCGGAAAGCGGCATGCCCGAGCCGTTTCAGCGCCGCGTCGATCGCCTGAGCCGTTTCCATCGCCAGCAAGCTTCCCACATCGCCGTGCCGCAGCAGGACCGAACAAGGCCGTTGTAAGAGTGAACTGCGTCCGGACGCAGTCCACCAGTTTTGGGACGAGGGGCATCAGGAATGAGAGGTCCCCTCGGCCCAACTAACGACACGAAGGCCTCGGGAAAACGGGCCTTCGGGTGTTATACCTTCGAGGGTTCGCGGGTCAGATAGGCTTCCTGGACGTAGTCGCGCACCATGCGCTGCGCGCTGAACTGCGGTACCACGGTGGCGATCGAGTTCTTCATGCGCGAGAGCCACTGGCGCGGCAGGCCGGCGCCGTCGCGATCGAAGTACATCGGCACCACTTCTTCTTCGAGCACCTTGTAAAGGGATGCTGCGTCGTCGCGGTCCTGTGCGTCCGCGTCGGCATAGTTCGCGTCGCTGCCGATGGTCCAGCCGTTGTCACCCGCGTAGCCCTCCACCCACCAGCCGTCGAGGATGCTGACGTTGACGCCGCCGTTCACCGGCGACTTCATCCCCGAAGTGCCGCTCGCTTCCTGCGGACGGCGCGGCGTGTTGAGCCAGACGTCGCTGCCCTGCACCAGCATGCGGCCCATCTCGATGTCGTAGTCCTCGAGGAACACCACGCGACCGCGGAACTCGCCCTGCGTCAGCAGGAACAGCCGGCGGATGAGGTCCTGGCCGGCGCGGTCGGCGGGATGCGCCTTGCCGGCGAAGATGATCTGCACCGGACGTTCCTTGCTCATCAGCATCGCGGCCAGCCGCGGCAGGTCGGAGAGCACCAGCACCGCGCGCTTGTAGGTGGCGAAGCGGCGCGCGAAGCCGATGGTGAGGGCTTGCGGATCGAGCAGCCCCTCGACGAGCCGCAGCTCGTCGGGCGCCATGCCGTGGCGCGCCGACTGGTTGCGCACCCGCTCACGGAGGAAACGGATGAGCCGCTCCTTCTGCGCGCGGCGCGCGCTCCACAACATTTCGTCGGGAATCTGCCGCGCCCGCTCCCAGTAGTCGCCGTGCATCAGGTGGCGGTCCCAGTCGGCGCCGAGGTGCTGCGTGTAGAGCGCGCCCATTTCCGGGCCGATCCAGCTCTGGGTGTGGACGCCGTTCGTGACCGAACCCACCGGCCGCGCCGGGTTGCCGGGAAACAGGTGCCGCCACATGTCGGAAGAGACGTCGCCGTGCAGCCGGCTCACGCCGTTGACGCTCTTCGAGAGGCGGATGCCGAGCACCGTCAGGTTGAGGTTGCCACCCGGGCTCTCGGCGCCGAGATCGAGAATGGCCTTCGGCTCGGAGCCGACGTCGCGCGTCCACGGCTCGAGGTATTTCTTCACCAGCTCGCGCTCGAACACTTCGTTCCCTGCCGGCACCGGCGTGTGCGTGGTGAAGACAGTGTTGCGCGCCGTCGCCTGCAGCGCCTCCGACAGGCTGTCGCCGCGGCCCACCTTCTCGCGCGCGCGCTCCAGGCCGAGGAACGCCACGTGGCCTTCGTTCATGTGCCAGACGTCGGGGCGAATGCCGAGGGCGCGCAGCGCGCGCACGCCGCCGATGCCGAGCACGATCTCCTGCGTCAACCGCATCTCGCGGCCGCGCACGTACAGGAGGCTGGTGATGAGGCGGTCGGCCGGGTCGTTGAACGGGATGTCGGTGTCGAGCATCAGCACCGGCACGCGGCCCACCTGCGCCTTCCACACCGCGGCCTGCACCGTGCGGCCCGGCAGGTCGACGGGCACGGTCAGGACGCCACCCGAGGGCGCCTCCACCGGTTGCACCGGCAGCCGCGCGAAATCGTAGTGCGGATAGAAGTGCTGCTGCAGGCCGTCGGCGTCGACCGTCTGCCGGAAGTAGCCCGACTGATAGAGGATGCCGACACCGACCAGCGGCACGCCGAGGTCGCTCGCCGCCTTGCAGTGGTCGCCCGCGAGGACGCCGAGGCCGCCCGAGTAGACGCCGAGCGATTCGTGCAGCCCGAACTCCATCGAAAAGTAGGCGACCGGCCCCGCGAGCTTGTCCTTGTGCACCTCGAACCACACCGGCGCCGCGTGGTAGTCCCGCCACGACCGGATCACCGCCTCGTAGGTGCGGACGAAGTCGGGATCGCTCCAAAGCCGCGCCCATTGCTGCGGCTCGACGTTGATGAGCAGCTGCACGGGGTTGTGGTAGCGCTTCCAGTGGTCGGGGTCGATCCAGGAGAAGAGGCGGGTCGCGAGCGGCGACCAGCTCCACCACAAGTCGTAGGCAAGCTCGCGGAGCGCGTCCAGTGCGGGCGGCAGCTCGATGTCGGCAACTCGCAGTGTCTTGATCTGCATTCGTCCTTCCAAAGCGCGCAGTTTATCCTGATGGAAGGAAGGATCCATGACGATGAAGCTACGCTTCTTGGTGGCGCTCCCCGTCTTCGCAATCGTTTTAGTCTTCTGCAAGAAGGGCATGACTGAAACGGCGGCAGCGCCGCCGCCGCCCGTTCCGGCCGCGGCGCCGCAGGTGGCCCTGCCGCCCATCCCGCCGGGCCTCGGCCCCGAGGAAAAGCGCGACATCGAGGTGTTTCGCCGCGCCGCGCCGTCGGTCGCATTCGTCACCAATATCGGCCTGGTGCGCGACTTCTTTTCGTTCGAGGTGGACGAGGAGACGCAAGGCCAGGGCTCGGGCTTTGTCTGGGACCGCGAAGGGCACGTCGTCACCAACTACCACGTGGTGCAGGGCGGCCAGCGTTTCTCGGTGACGCTCGGCGACAAGGAATACCCCGCCGACTATGTGGACGGCTTCGCCGACAAGGACATCGCGGTGCTCAAGGTGAAGGCGCCGGCGGGAACCTTCGCTCCCCTCCCCCTTGGCCGCTCGGCAGAACTGCTGGTCGGCCAGCGAGTCCTCGCCGTGGGCAATCCTTTCGGCCTCGACCACACGCTCACCACCGGCATCGTGAGTGCTCTGGGTCGCGAGCTGCGCTCGCCGGGCAACCGCATGATCCGCGACGTCATCCAGACGGACGCCGCCATCAACCCCGGCAACTCCGGCGGGCCGCTGCTCGATTCCTCGGGGCGGGTGATTGGCGTCAACAGCGCCATCTATTCGCCGAGTGGCGCCAGCGCCGGCATCGGCTTCGCCATCCCCATCGACACCGTGGCGCGCTACGTCCAGCAGATCGTGCGCACCGGCCACGTCACACAGGTGGGCATCGGCGCCGACTTCCTGTCGGACCGCTACAACCAGGCGCTCGGCATCGAGGGCGCGGCGCTTTACAACGTGCGCGCGGGCGGGCCGGCGGAGCGTTCGGGACTCAGCGGCGCGCGGCGCACGCGCTCGGGCCGGGTGGCGCTCGGCGACGTGGTGGTCGCCGTCAACGGCAGGAAGGTGAAGGGGGCCGAGGACGTCCTCTACGCCTTCGAGAACCAGGACCCCGGCAGCAGCGTCACGCTGCGGATCGCGCGCGACGGAAAGGAGCGAGACGTCATCGTACGCCTCGCCCAGACCTCGCCCGACAACTAGTACGCGGCGCGCGTCGGCGCGGCGCGGTCAGCTAGTAGGCCGCGTAGGAGGAGCCGCTCGCCGCCAGGGCGGCGACCATGCGCTCGCGCGCGTGCGGGATGTTCAGGCGGCGCATCTTCTCGAAAAGAGTCGTCGGCAGGACGCCAAGCGAATCGGCCGCGCGCCGCTGGTTCCAGCCCGACGCCTGGAGCGCCGTCACGATCAGGTCGCGCTCGTACGCTTCCACCCGCGTCTTCAACGTCGGATTCGAACCCGCTCCGCTCTCGATGTTCATTTCAATTTCTCCACTCAAAACTTCGCTTCGAACATAGGAGCCGCCCGGTTCAAGACCATGAACGGAAGCGAAGGCCGGGATGAAGCGCATATGAGTTGGCAACCTTCGGTGCCACAATGAATTACGGGCACGGATGAGGTGATCGATTTTCTGCACGCATGCGTCTAATTGAAGAGGAATGCCGCTATCCAATTGATTGGCAGAGGCTTTAACAAAGTTTGAAAACACTGCGCAATTTCGTCTCGATAACATCGCGTCGTTCCCTGTGACCTCTCCTGTCGAGCGAGGACCTGAGCCGGCGCTGCTCCGCTTCGATCCTTTCGAGCTCGACCTCCGAACCGGCGAGCTGCGCCGGCAGGGACAGCTCGTCAAGCTCCAGCAGCAGCCGTTCAAGGTGCTCTCGCTGCTCGCGCGCCGCAGCGGCGAGCTGGTCACTCGCGAGGAAATGAAGCGCGAGATCTGGAGCGAGGAAACCTTCGTCGACTTCGACCAGGGCCTCAACTTCTGCATCAAGCAGGTGCGCATCGCCCTGCGCGACCAGGCCGACACGCCGCGCTACATCGAGACCCTGCCGCGCCGCGGCTACCGCTTCCTCGCGCACGTGGAGCACCTCGACGGAATGGGTCGGCGCACCGCGCAGGGTGCCATCGACATGTCGACGCCGCCGCCCGGGCCACCGCCGGCACCGGCCGCTCCTCGATCCCGCCGGTTCGGCGCCACTACCGTGCTCCTGGCGGTCGCGGTCCTGGGCGTGGCGGCCAGCGCCTGGATCTGGACGAGCGCCGCAAACCGCGCCCGCGGCCAGGCGGCCGCCGACGGCCCGGCAGCGGCGGCACGCGGCGCGCAGGGCGCCGCCGCACGGCGGCTGATGCTCGTGGTGCTGCCGTTCCAGAACCTCAGCGACGATCCGGGGCAGGAATACTTCAGCGACGGACTGACCGACGAGATGATCATGCAGCTCGGGCGCATCGACCCGCTGCGCCTCAGCGTGATCGCCCGCGGCTCGTCGATTCAATACAAGAACAAGGCGATAGACGTCGCCGAGCTCGGGCGGGAGCTGGGTGTCGACTACGTGGTGGAGGGCACGGTGCGGCGCGGCGGCGACCGCGTGCGCATCACGGCCAAGCTGATCCAGGCGAAGGACCGCACGCTCGTGTGGAGCGAACAATACGAGCAGCACCTGAAGGACATCCTGTCCTTGCAGAGCGAAGTGGCGCGCGCGGTGGCGAAGGGCGTGCAGGTGGCGGTGTCGCCGTCGGCCGAAACCCGCTTCGCGCGCTGGCATCCGGTCGATCCCGAGGCGTACCAGCTGTACCTGCAGGGGCGCTTCTTCTGGAACCGCCGCGACCGCGAGGGCCTGACGCGCGCCATCGACTATTTCCAGCGCGCCGTGAAGCGAGCACCCGACGAGGCGCTTCCCTACGTCGGCATCGCCGACGCGTACATCGTGCTCACCGACCAGGGCGTGGTGGCGGCGACCGAGGCGATGCCGAAGGCGAAAGAGGCGGCGACGCGCGCGCTCACCATCGATCCCGAGCTCGCCGAGGCGCACGCTTCGCTGGCGATGATCCGCATGAGCTTCGACTGGGACTGGGTGGCGGCCGAAGCCGGCTTCCGCCGCGCCAACGAGATCAACCCCAACTACGCGACCACGCACCACTGGTACGCGCACCTGCTGCGCGCCCGCGGCCGCCACGAAGAGGCGATCGCCGAAGTGCGGCGCGCGCAGTCGCTCGACCCGCTGTCGCTCATCATCAACAGCAATGTCGGCTCGGCGCTCTTCTACGCCGGCCGCTTCGCCGAAGCCGAGGCGCAGTGGAAGCGGGTGCTCGAGATGAACGCGCGCTTCGCTCCGGCCTACTGGTCGCTCGGCCGGCTCAAGCTGCAGCAAGGCGCCCTCGACGAGGCGATCGCGTATCACGAGAAAGCGGTGGACGCCTCGGGCCGCGATCCCGCGTACTTGTGCAGCCTCGGCCACGCCTATGGCATCGCCGGCCGCCGCGACGACGCGCAGCGCCTGCTGAACGAGGTCCTCGAGATGGCGCGGACCCGCTACGTCGCGCCCATGGACCTGGCGCTCATCCGCCTCGGCCTCGGACAGCGCCAGGCGACGCTCGACCTCATCGAGCAGGCGGTCAACGAGCACTTCTCCGGCGTGCGCCAGCTGCGCATCGAGGAGCGCTTCCAGCCCCTCAGCGGCGATCCGCGCTTCGAGGCTCTGTGTCAGCGGGTCGGTATCTAGCCGAGGCCAGCGTCGTCGTTGCCGGACGCAGGGCCTTGATGAACGTTCCGGAGACGCTGCCGCGCGGACCGACCAGGTCGCGCTGCGTCAAGGTCGCCGCCATCAGGCCCTTCTTCGCGTGGCCCAATTGCGGCGCCATGACGTGCACCATCTCGTGCGCGATCACCCGGCCCATGGCGGTCGCCACCCCGGCGCCGTTCTCCGCGGCCGTCGCGAGGCCGAGCGCCGCGACGATCGGATCGAGGTACACCCATACCGCGCGTGCCTCGCCGGGCATCGCGAAGCGGGCATTGACGGCACCCATCACCAGGTGCTTGCCCGCGGCCGGCACCGACGAGCGCTTCAGGATGATGACGCGCACGTCGTCCGGGCCGGTGGTGAGCGCGGCGCCGCCGCGGCTGTAGTGGTAGCGGAGTCCCGCGCCTTCGAGGACGGCGCGCGCTTCGCCGAAAGCCCGCTCGTAGGCAAACGTCGCGATCTCGTCGACGTCCACCCAGACGAGGTTGAGCGGACCATCCAGATCGTTGTGCGCGGCGTAGTTGGCGCCAGCCGCGCGCGCAACCGGCGAGCCCTCGAGGAAATCCGTCGGCGCGCCGTACTTGCTTCCCGCCTGGGCGGCGTGCGGCATGTTCAGCGCAAGGGCGAGAGCGAGCATCCAGGAAAGTGTGCGTCCGCTGCGTCGCATCCGCGCCTCCCGCCTCGCATCCTCGAGGCCGTTTTCTCAAGAGACGTCGGCGCGCGAAATAAAGCCATGAGGGGTGGATGAGTTGGCGGTGAGTCCGAGGATCAGTCGAGTTCAGCGAGCCATGCGGCGGCGCTCGCGTCCGACGGCATGCGCCAGTCGCCCCGCGGCGACAGGCTCACCGTGCCGACTTTCGGCCCGTCGGGCAGCGCGGAGCGCTTGAACTGATTGGCGAAGAAGCGTTCGATGAAGACGCGCAGCCACGCCTTGATGGTGGCCGCTTCGTAACGCTCGCCGAACGCCTGGCGTGCAAGGAATTGGAGCTTGCGCGGGCCGGCGCCCAGGCGTATCAGGCCGTGCAGGAAGAAGTCGTGGAGTTCGTAGGGGCCGATCAGCGACTCGGTGGTTTCGCCGGCCGAGCCGTCGCGCGCCGGTGGCACCAACTCGGGCGAGATCGGCGTGGCGAGGACGGCGCGCAGCGTGTCGCGCAGCTCGGCTGCTGTCGGCGCCTCGGACGAGTCGGCGACGAACTGCACCAGCCGCCGCACCAAAGTCTTGGGCACGCCGGCGTTGACGTTGTACATAGAGAGGTGGTCGCCGCCGTAGGTGGCGAAGCCGAGCGCCAACTCGGAGAGGTCGCCGGTGCCCACCACCAACCCGCCCTCCTTGTTGGCGACATCCATCAGCACCTGGGTGCGCTCGCGCGCCTGCACGTTCTGAAAGGTGGCGCTCTGCCGATCCTGGTCGCCGAGGCCGATGTCCTTGATGTGCTGCGTGCAGGCCGGGCGGATGTCGATCACGCGCAGGCTCACGCCGCCGGCCGCCGCCAGCCGCCGCGCCTGCTCGAGCGTGCGCTCGGTGGTGCCGAAGCCCGGCATGGTGATGGCGATGACGCCGTCCTTCGGCAGGCCCAGCGCCGCGAAAGCCTTGAGCGCCACCAGGAATGCGAGCGTCGAGTCGAGGCCGCCGGAGAGTCCGATCGTCACACGGCGGATTCCGGTGTGCTCGAGACGCTTGGCGAGTCCCGCCGTCTGCAGCGCCAGCACCTCGCTGCAGTGCTCGACCAGCAGCTCGCCGTCGTCGGGCACGAACGGGTTCTGCTCGATGCGGCGGATGAGCCCGGCCTCGGCCTGTGAGGGAATGGCAGCCAGCGGAACCTTGCGGTACGGGCTCGCATCGCGCGGGTGCACCGCGTCGGCGTAGCTCGTCTGGCGCGCGCGCTCGATCACCAGCCGCTCGACGTCGACATCGGTTGCGACCAGGGCGCCGCCGCGCTTGAAGCGCTCGCCTTCGGCGAGCAGCACGCCGTTCTCCGCAATCAGCAGGTGGCCGTCGAACACCATGTCGGTGGTGGACTCGTGCACGCCGGCGTTGGCGTAGACGTAGGCAGCGAGCGTGCGCGCCGACTGCTGCTTCACCAGATCGCGGCGGTACGCCGCCTTGCCGACGAGGTCGTTCGACGCCGACGGGTTGAGGATGACGGTAGCGCCGGCGATCGCGTGGCGGCTCGACGGCGGGATGGGCGCCCACAAGTCTTCGCAGATCTCGAGGCCGAGAACCACCGACGGATCGTCGTGCAGCGGGAACAGCAGGTCGGTGCCGAACGGCGCTTCCTGCCCCGCGAGCCGCACCTCGCGCGACAGCGCATCGCGCGCCGACGAGAACCAGCGCTCTTCGTAGTACTCGCGGTACCCCGGCAGGAACGTCTTCGGCACCACGCCGAGGAGCTTGCCGGACTGCATCACGGCCGCTGAGTTGAAGAGCCGGCCGTCGAGAGCCACCGGCAGCCCGACGACGATCACCATGGCCGAGCGCTTCGAGCTGTCGAGCAGGCCCGCGAGCGCGTCCTGCGCCGCGCGCACCAGCGTCGTGCCGAGGAACAGGTCGCCCGCCGTGTAGCCGGTGAGCCCCATCTCGGGACAAACCAGCACTTGCACGGAGCGCTCCTCGGCTTCGCGCAGGACGGCAAGCGTGGCAGCGGCGTTAGCCCCGGGATCGGCGACGGTGATCCGCGGACAGGCGGCGCCCACCCGCAGGAACCCGTAGGGAACGCTCGTCCTTGGGCGGGGCATCGCCCACCAGTTTAAGCGCGCTAGCATGGAGGGGCTAAAAACAGGGGTAGCGAGCGCCATGGATATCGGCAAACCGGCCGAAAACGAATACGCGAGCTTCTACTCGGGCTACATCGAGCTCGTCCCCGACCCCGACCTGATCGCGGCTTTGGAGCGCCAGATCGGCGAGATGCGCAAGTGGGCGGGTGCCGTGCCGCGCGACAAGGAGCGCCACCGCTACGCCGAGGACAAGTGGAGCGTGCGCGAGATCCTGGGCCACATCGGCGACGGCGAGCGCGTCTTCGGCTACCGCGCTATGTGCATTTCGCGCGGCGACACCACCCCGCTGCCGGGCTTCGACGAGAAGGCCTACGTCGCCGCCTCGCACTTCGACGACGTCCGCATCAGCCAGCTGATCAGCGACTGGGTGCTGTTCCGCGAAGCGAACCTGGCGACACTCCGCACCCTGGACGCCGGTGAATGGCAGCGCATGGGCACCGCGAGCGACAAGCCCATTTCGGTCCGCGCCCTGGCCACCATCCTCATCGGCCACATCCGCCACCACATGAACGTCCTGTCCAGTCGCTACGGTCTGTAGCCGTTCCCCGACTGCGACTGCGCTGGCTCTTGCCGTTTTCCCGAAGCGCGGCGGCGCATGCGCCTGGGGAACGGAAACCGAACGCTGACGCAAAGCGCCTGGGGAACGGACAAAACGGAAATCGACGGATTGGACGGGGACAGCCAGCCAATCCGTCGATTACTTCTTAGCAGCCTTCTTTGGCAATGGGTTGAGCATGTAGTCGACGGTGAGGTTGGACAGCAGGCGGACGCCTACTGGCAACGCTTTTTCGTCGGCGTAGAAGAGCGGCGAGTGGTTGGAGGCGGCCTTGTCCGGGTCGCCCGGCGGGGCGACGCCGAGGGCCACGAACAGGCCCGGCACCTTTTCGGCGAAGTACGAGAAGTCTTCGGCTCCGGTGATGGCCTGGCCCACGGCGCTGTGGTCGGGGCCGGTGACGCGGGCGATGGTGGGAACCATCTTCTCGGTGAGGGCCGGGTCGTTGACGGTGACGGGATAGCCGAGCGTCACGGTGACGTCGGCGGTGGCGCCGGCGCTTTCGGCGATCGACTTCGCGGTGCGCTTCAGCCGCTCGTGGATGTCGGTGCGGACCGCGGCGTCGAAGGTGCGGAGGGTACCTTCGAGGTAGACGTCGTCCGGGATGATGTTGTTGCGCACGCCGCCCTTGATGATGCCGACCGTCACGATCGAAGGCGTCAAGGTCACGTCGAGCTGGCGGCTCGCGATCGTCTGCAGGCCCAGCACTATCTGTGAAGCGACCACGATCGGGTCGACGCCCTTCCATGGGGCGGCGCCGTGGGTCTGGCGGCCCTTCACCAGGATCTTGAAGCTGTCGGCGCTCGCCAGGAAGCCGTTCGGCCGGTAGCGCACTTCGCCCACCGGCAGCGGGAACACGTGCAGGCCGAAGATCGCATCGGGCACCGGGTTCTCGAGGACGCCCTCCTTGATCATGAGCGCAGCACCGCCTTCCTCGCCATCCGGCGGGCCCTCTTCCGCGGGCTGGAAGATGAACTTCACGGTGCCGGGCAGCGTCGCCTTCATGCCGGCGAGCACCTCGGCGGTGCCCATCAGGATCGCCACGTGGTTGTCGTGGCCGCAGGCGTGCATCACGCCCACTTCGGCGCCGTTGTACGTCGTCTTCACCTTCGACGCGAACGGCACGTCCACACGCTCGGTCACCGGCAGCGCATCCATGTCGGCGCGCAGCGCCACCACGGGGCCTGGCTTGCCGCCCTTGAGCACGCCGACGACGCCGGTCACGCCGACGCCCGTCTTCACTTCGAGCCCCAGTTTCGTCAAGTGATCGGCCACCAGCTTGGCGGTGCGCGTCTCGCGGTTGCCGAGCTCGGGATGCTCGTGGATGTCGCGGCGCCACGCGACCACCTGCGGTTCGACCGCGGCGGTGCGCTTGTCGATGTCGGCGTGCATCGCAGCGCCCGCGTCGGGCTTCGCCGCGGCAGCGCCCGCCTGAGTTCCGAACGCTGCGAAGAGCATGAAGATGCCGGCGGCCGCGGCCATGTGGATTTTCATGGCCGCGACGCTAGCACGCGTGCGCTCCGCCTAGAAGCGCACGCCGTAAACGACGCGGAACGACCGGCCCATCTCCGGCGCCAGCTCCTTCAGGTATGAAAGATGGTTCCGATAGAGCTCGTCGCCCGCGTTGTCGAGCCGCACGGTGAGGGTATGGGCGGTCGTGCCGCTGGTGAGCGTGTAGGAGCCGTGGAAGTTCACGACCGTGTAGCCGGCGGTCGGCAGCTCTTCCCCGTAGACGCGGTCCTGGCGTGCGGCGGCGCGGACCTCGCCCTCGAGGTGCAGCCCCTTCCTTTCGTAGCGCAAGCCGGCCCAGCCGCGGTACGGCGGGATGCGCGGCAGCGCGTCGTCCGTGCTGCGCAACTCGCCGTGCACGCCGTCGCCGCCAAGTTCCAGCCACAGAGAACCGGTCACAGCCGCGTCCACGTGGGCTTCGAACCCTTGCAGCCGGGCATCGGCCGCGGTGAAGCGAATCACCGGCAGCTCGTCCTCGATTTCACCGGACTGCAACGGGAAGATGTAGTCGTCGATGTCGTTGCGAAACACCGTGAGTTCGCCGCTGAAACGCGCTCGGCGCCAGCGCAGGGACAGGTCCGCGCCTCGGCCCACTTCGGTGCCGAGACCGGGATCGCCGATTTCGAACGCGTTGTTGCCCGGGTGCGCACCGACGTTGTAGAGCTCCTCGAGGCTCGGGTTGCGGGCCGCGCGCGCCAGGCTGAGCGCCAGGGTGACGTCCTCGCGCAGGTACGCAAGGGCCCCGAACGAGCCCGATGCGTTGGTGAAGCGCCGCGCCACCACGTTGTCGCGGTCCGGCACGAACGAGGCATCGGGATCGAAGCTGGTGTGGTCGAGGCGCGCGCCGAGCTGCAGCGTCACATGGCCGAACGGGCGTTCCTCGTAGAAGTACGCAGCTGCCGAGTGCTGCGTCGTCGGCGGCGCCAGCGCCTCCTCCCCGATCGACTCATAGTCGCGCGTCGCTCCCTGGAAGCCGATCGTGCCCTTGATGCCGGTCGAGCCGAGCGGCGCGTGGTTGAGCGCCACGTTGCCCTCCCAATACTTGTTGAAGAACTGCGTGCCAACGTCCTCGCCTTCGAACTCGGTGTGCGAGTAGTTGCGGTAGCCCAGCTCCACCTTCACGCCCTCGATGAAAGAGCCGTCGAAGCGGCGCTCGCCGCGCAGGTCGGCGCGATGGCGACGCGGGTTGAGAGTGATGTTGCCCGACTCGACGTACGGGATGCCGTAGGTGGTGCGGTTGAAGTTGTACGCGGCGCCGACGAAGCCCTTGTCGTCGGCATAGCCCACCGAGCTGCCGAGCGACACCATGTCGCTCTGGCTGTTGGGCACCTGGCCGATCGGCGTGTCGTAGTCACGGGTGCGCCGCGCGCTGCCGCCGCCGCGCAGCGACCAGCCGTTGCGGCCAAATACGGCCGTGCCGCTGCCGCCGGCTTCGCCGTTGCTGCTGCCACCGTCGAGGTTCAGGTAGCCGTGGGTGCCAGAAATCGGCGCGCGCGGGATCTCGTCGGAGATGACGTTGATGACGCCGCCGATGGCGCTGGCGCCATAGAGCAGCGTCGCCGGGCCGCGCACCACTTCGATGCGGTTGGCGGCGGCAGGATCGAGGGTGACGCCGTGATCGCCGGACTGGAACGAGAGGTCGCCGGTGCGCACGCCGTTCTCCAGGATCAACACCCGGTCGCCGTCGAGGCCACGGATCACCGGGCGGGCATTGCCCGCGCCGAAGGAGCGCACGTTGACGCCCGGTTCGGAACCGAGCGTCGCGCCCAGGGTGGCGCCGAGGCGCTGCTGCAGCTCTTCGCCGCCGAGCACGGCCGCGGGCTGGAAGCTCTCGAAGGTGTCGCGGGCGGTCGGGCTGACGGTGATCGATTCGGTGACGTGCACCGCCTGCGCCAGCGTGAAGTCGAAGGACGCCGCGAGGTCGGTGCCGACGACGGCCTCGCGCCGCACGGTGGCGAAGCCGCTGAGCGCCGCGACCAGGTGGTAGCGGCCCGGCGCAATGCCGGCGATGCGGCAGGTGCCGCTGGAGTCGGTGACGCACTCCTTCTTGAGGGCGGGATCGTCACCGAGGGTGACGGTGGCACCGGCGAGCGGCAGGTCGTCGGCGTCGCGGACCGAGAACGAGGCGTCCGCGGCGGGCAGGAGCGATGCGGCGAGAAGCAACGACTGGATGGACGAATACAGCATGGCAACGGACCTCCGGAAAAAAGCCAGAAACGATGAAACGGCGGGACGGGTGGCGTTTCAGGCTGCGGGAGGTCCGCGGTTCGGCACGGCGGCGCGCGCCGGCGTGCGGGGCGCCGCGGGTTGCGCAAAGGTGACGGCTTCAAATGTGGCTGGTGCGACGACCGCGGGTGCGGCTGCGACCACGGGTCCGGCGACTACCGACGCCGAGCGGCACGCGAGGCAATGCAGCTCGACGACGCAGCCGTCGTCGGTATGGAAGAAGGACTGGTCGGCAAGGTTCGTCGCGAAGCCCAGGAGCGCCAGCAGGGCGACGGCGGCGAAACGAACCTTGCGCGACCGCGGCATCTGCCTAGGCCGTCGTGCCGCGCCGGATGAGCGGACGGACGAGCGCCATGAGGATGAGGATGAGGCCGAAGGTGCAGACCATGGTGGCGCCGGTCGGCAGATCGAGCTGCACCGACAGGTACATGCCGAGCGCCGAGACCACGAAGCCCATGGTCCAGCCGATGGCTAGGCGCTTGCCGATGCCGTCGGCGTACAGCATGGCTGCGACCGACGGCACGATGAGGTAGCAGAACACCAGCAACACGCCGGCGATCGAGACCGAAGACGTCACGACGAAGCCGAAGGACGCGTAGAACAGGAAATCCCAGAAGCGCACCGACCGCCCGTTGACCTCGTTCGTGTCGCGCCCGTGGTTCATCGAGATGGCGAGGAACTGGCGGCGGAAGATGTAGTGGAAGAGTCCCACGGCGCCGTAGAGGATGGCGGTCTTTTCCACCTCCGGCCACGAGACCGCGAGGATGTTGCCCACCAGCATGTCCTTCAGGTGCTCGGCTTCGGACGTGGCGTGGCTCATGGCGAGGATCGACGCCGCCGAAGCGACCGCGTACGAGATGCCGATGATCGCCTCCTGCGGGATGCGCGCGCGCGTGGCGCGGATGGTCGAGAAGATGGCGGCGCCGATGAAGGTGAACGCGAGGCTCACCCAGTAGACCTTCGGGCCATGGGGATCGCCGCCCGAGAACGGCATCAGGATGGCGACCGAGGCGCCGAGCGCGGCGATCTGCGCCAGCGACAGGTCGACGAAGATGACGCCGCGCTCCACCACGTGCACGCCGAGGTACGCGTGGATGCCGGTGAGGATGAGGCTCGCCGCGAACGGCGCCGCCAGGAACGACAGGATGGTCATGTCCAAGGGGTTACTTAGCTCCCGCGAAGGCGGCCACGAGCTTGGCCGTGATGGCGTCGAACAGCTTGATGTAGTCGGTGATCTCCTTCTCGGCGCCGACCGACGGCGGCAGCACCACCACGGCCGCGCCGGTCTCGCGCGCCACCGAGTTCGGTGTCTTGAGGTCGAAGTACGGCTCCACCACCAGCACCTTGACGTTGTCGCGCTTCATCTGCGCGATCAGGTCGATCGTGTGGCTGGGAGAGGGCGGGATGCCGGGCCGCGGCTCGACGTAGCCGACCACGTTCAGGCCGAAACGGTCGCAGAGGTTCGGCCACGAGCGGTGATACGTGACGATCTTCGCGCCCTTGAGCGGCGCCATCACGGTGTTCCAGCGCGTCTCGGCGGCCGCCAGCCGCTTGTCGAAGTCGGCGTAGCGGGCGGCGAAGTAGCCGCTGTCGGCGGGGCTGATCGCCGCGAGCTTCGCCTGGATCGCCTGCGCCATGTGGCGACCGTTGCCCGGGTCGAGCCAGTAGTGCGGGTTGCCGGCAGGATGCACGTCGCCCATGGCGCGGGTCAGCTGTCCTGTGGGAATCTCGAGGATGCGCACGTTCAGCGAAGCGTCCAGGTAACCGTTGGCTCCCGGCTGCACCTTGGCATTGCGGCTCTGGTTGATGAGCGGCGGCAGCCAGCCGATCTCCATCTCGCGGCCCACCGCCACCAGCAGGTCGGCGGCGTGCAGCTTGAGGATGAAGCTCGGCTTGGCTTCGACGAAATGCGGATCCTGGTAGCCGCGGGCGAGCGCATCGACTTCCACCTTGTCGCCGCCCACCTCGCGGGTGAGCGCCGCGAGATCTTCGGTGGTGGCGACGACCTTGATCGCTGCCTGGGCGGGAAGCGCCCCGAGCAACGTTGCGAGTAAAGCTGCGGCGAATCGCATTGCGTCTCCTTAGAAAGGATGAGCGCCGTGGGCGCCGATCGAAAAGAGGAACTGGAAGAGGAACTCGTTGGCCGTGTTGCCTTCGGCGTAATTGGTGCGGCGCAGCTGGCCGCGGACCTGGCTGAATTCGCTCGGCCAGTAGGTGAGCAGCAGCGAGCCGCCCTTGTCCTTGAGGTCGCCGTTGCCCGCGCGGCCGGAATAGTCCCAGCGCGCACCGGCGAACCAGCGGCGAGCGAACTGGTACTCGCCGTAGACGTAGGTGCCGAAGGCGCGCTCGGTGGAGAGCGGATCGCGCAGGCGGCTCCACACCAGCTCGCTGCGGCCGATGACGCGCTTGTAGATCGCGCGCCGCAGCGGTCGGTAGCGAAGGGTGACGTCGGCGCCGAACAGTCGCGTGGTGCTGTCGGCGCCGCCCTGGTTGTGGCCGTAGGCGAACGAGCCGCCGAGGTCGAGATTCGTCGATTCGCTGAGGTCGCGGTAGGCGCGCAGCTTGCCGACATAGGTGAGGTCGCCGCGCGTTGGCGCCGCGAAAACCTCGGAGTTGCCGGAGTAGACCTCGCCCGTCGCCTCGAGGAACGCGAACTTGTTCGGGAACAGTCGCGACACCGAGATGCCGGCGTCGGAAATGCCTTCCTCGCCGCCCACCAGGTTGCGGGTCACCAGCGGCCGCTCCGTGAACGGCAGGATGTGGCTGTGCATCTGGTTGACCTTGCCGAATGAGCTGCGCATCTTCCCCACCTTCATCAACAGGCCGCCCGGCAGCGCGGGAAAGGTGATGTAGCCCTCCTCCACCTCGGCACCCTCCGGCGAAACCGCGACGAAAAAGTCCGCGCGTGCGTAGGGATCGACGATCGCCTGGAACGAAGCCTCCGCTTCACGCAGCTCCAGCGCCGAGCTGGGCTCTTTGTTGTTGCGTCCGGCGGCGCCCACGAAGTTGCCGATCACCGCGATGTCGGGGTTGAACACCTTGGACGAGCCCGCGCTCGCCGCGTAGTTCGGGACCGAGCCGCTGTCGCCCGGTGGCAGCGACTCCACCGCCGCGGGCGCGGGTTCGGGCGCTTGCGGGGCCGCTGCCGTTTCGACGGGCGGCGCTGCCGCCGGAGCTGCCGCCGTTTCGGCCGGGGCCGCCGGAACAGCAGCCGGTTGTGTCGCCTCCAGCGCCTTGAGGCGCTGTTCGAGCGCCACGAGCCGGTCGGCGTACTCGCTGCGCAGCGTCTCGATGTCCTTGCGCAAGCTGTCGATCGACGGCTGCGATTGCTGCGGCTGCGCCTGTTCCTGCGCGCGCGCCGGCCCTGGGCCGACGGCTAAAAGTGCTGCCAGAACGATGAGACCCGTGCGTAGACCCATGTGCCCTCGTTGTTGAATCGCCTCGACCCGTGAGACATCACGGAGCGTGCGAGACGGACGAACGACCGAACGAAACAAGACGTGGTGAGCCGCAGACGGCGCGGCTCTTCGTTCAGGCGGAGGCGGGCGGGCCGCGCGAGTCGTGGCGCGGGAAGAACAGGGTGCGCGGCAGGGGTGCCGCGACCGCGTGCAAAGTCTCCGTCGGCAGGAGCGCGCCGCCGACCGCCGTGGTGACGACGCCGATCGTCGCCGGCACGTGCGCGGTGCGGCAGGCCAGGCAGTGGATCTCGACGCTGCAGCCGTCGTCCGTATGGCGGAGGCCGTCCACGAACGTGACCGCGAGGACCAGGAGGGTCCACGCGGCGATCCGTCTCAGCAACGACCTGTTGCCCATGGTCCCTAGCAAGGTATAGCCCGCCGCCGACGCTGTCAAACTGCGTGGCCCGGGGCTACTTGCGGGCCCGGATCGAGATGCTCGCCGTCGATCCCTCGGGGTTGTAGACGCGGAACACGAAGCGAATGGAGCCGAACTGCACCATGTCGCCGTCCTGCAGCGGCTCCGGCCCCTGGATCTTCTGCGACTTGATGAAGGTGCCGTTCTTGCTGCCGAGGTCCTCGACCGTGACCTTGTCGTTCGCCACCTGCACGCGGGCATGCTGGCGCGACACGGTCGGCGATTCGATGCGCACCCGGCACTCCTCGGCGCGCCCCACGGTGTTGTCGCCGTCCTCGAGGTTGAATTCGGCGTCGGCCGAGACGAAGCGGAAGCGCGCCGGCAGCTGCCACTCGACGGGCGGCATCTCCACCTCGCGCGCGCGCCCGCAGAACGAGTAGCCGACGCCATGCACCGTGCGCAGGAACTCGGGCTTGCGCGCGTCTTCCTTGAGGGCGGTGCGGATCTCGGAGATCAGGTTCGCGAGGCTGCCCTCGGTGACGAAGGTCTCGGGCCACAGCAAGCGCAGGAGTTCTTCCTTCGAGACGACCTTGGGCCGCTCCTTCAGGAGTATTTCCAGGAGCTGGAAGGCTTTTGGGGTGAGGTGCACCGATTTCCCGTGCCGGAAGAACTCCCGGGTCTGTGAGTCGAGCAGGAAATCGCCGAACGCTAACCGCATTGTGAAGAGGGGTGAAGCATCCTAGCGCGCCCTCAGGGCCGGGACAATATTCGTCGACTAATTGACCTGTCCCATCAGCCGCTTGATGGCGGGCACCAGCAGCAGCAGGAGGATGCCGGCGAGGGCGACGGTGAGGCTGACGGCCCCGAAGATGCGCGGCAACGGAAATGTGTCGAAGAAGCCAGCCACTCGTGCGCCCGCCAGGTTGCCGAGCGAGATCGAGAGGTACCAGACGCCCATCATTTGCCCCACCACCCGGTCGGGAGCGAGCTTGGTTACGGTGCTCATCCCCACCGGGCTCAGGGCGAGCTCCCCCCAGGCGTGCAGCGTATAGACGACCGCCAACCACCAGGGGCTGACGCGCAGGCCCTCGGGACCGGACATGGTCGCCGCGATCGAGAGCAGCAGGTAGCTCAGCGACATCACGAACAAGGCGCCGGCGAACTTCACCGGGCTCGACGGCTCGCGGCGTCCGAGCCTGATCCAGGTCCAGGCGAAGAGCGGCGCGAACAGGACGATCGCGAGCGGCTGCACCACCTGCCACCAGCTCGAGGGAAATTCCCAGCCGAAGGCGACGTTGCGGGTGAGCCGGTCGCCGAAGAGCGTCAGGCTGGAGCCGGCCTGCTCGAAGCCGCTCCAGAAGATGGTGGCGAACAAGAACAAGGCGAAGATCGCGCCGATGCGCTTCATCTCGTTTCGGTCGAAGCCCTGGCGCGACACCCACACTGCCGCGAACACCACCAGCAAGCCGAGCAGGATGGCGGTTGCCCAGGCCGGGATGAGCAGCAGGATCGCGAACATTGCGGCCAGCACCGCCAGGATTGCGGCCCACAGGCGCGCGGCGTCCTTGCGTTTCTCGCGCAGCTCGCCGGCGCCGCGCAAACGATGGCGGCCGAGCACGAACTGTACGAGGCCGACGGTCATGCCGACGCCGGCGGCGCCGAAGCCCCAATGCCAGCCGACCTTCTGCGCCAGCGTGCCGCAAACGATCGGTGCCATCAGGGCGCCGAGGTTTATCCCCATATAGAAGATGGAGAAGCCGGCATCGCGTCGCGAGTCGTTCGGCCCATACAGCTGGCCCAGGACCACGGCGACGTTCGACTTCAGGAGGCCGGTGCCGAGCACGATGAGCGTCAGGCCGAAGAAGAACACCGAGCGGATGTTGAGCGCGAGGCTGTAGTGGCCGAGCGAGATGAGCACGGCGCCCCAGAGCACCGCACGCCGCGGACCGAGGAGCTTGTCGGCCACCCAGCCGCCGGGGATCGACATGAAGTAGACGCCGCCGGTGTAGAGGCCGTAGATGGCCGCGGCCGTCATGGTGTCGAGGCCCATGCCGCCGTGCGACTGCGGCGCCACCAGGTAGAGCAGCAGGAACGCCCGCATGCCGTAGTAGCTGAGGCGCTCCCACATCTCGGTGAAGAAGAGAGTGGAGAGCCCGCGCGGATGGCCGGCGATTCCGCTCGTGTCCGTGGCGTGCGCGCCGGCCGTCGTGCCCAAGGTGCGTAGAATAGCCGAGGTTTCTTCATGGATTATCGAGAACTCGCCGCCGCCCTGCTCGGCGAGGCGAAGAAGCACGGCGCCGACGACGCCGACACCCTGATTGCCGAAGGCACCGAATTCTCGGTGTCGGTGAGAAAGGGCGAGATCGAGACGCTCAAGGAATCGGGCAGCAAGGCGCTCGGCCTGCGCGTGTTCGTGGGGCGGCGCACCGCCAACGCCCACACCTCCGACTTCTCGGCGCCGGGGCTGCGCGAGTTCGTCGCGAGTGTCGTCGACATGGCGCGCGCGACCGGCGAGGACCCGGCGGCCGGGCTGCCCGACGAAACCGAGCCGGCCGAGGAGCTCGACCTCGGCCTCTACGACGCCGCCACCATGGCGGTGCCCACCGCGGAACGGATCGAGCAGGCGCGTTCGGCCGAAGCGGTGGCGCTCGCGGTTCCGGGCATCACCAATTCGCACGGCGGCTCGTACCGCTCCGGCGAGGGATACGCGCTGCTCGCCAACACCCGCGGTTTCATGGGCTCGTACCGCTCGTCTTCCTGCTCCTTGTCGGTGGTGCCGATCGCGGAGCAGGACGGCGTGATGGAGCGGGACTACTGGTACACCTACGCGCACGGCCCCGCCGGCACCCTGCCGCCGGAGGAAGTCGGGCGCATCGCCGCCGAGCGCACGCTGCGCCGCCTCGGCGCGCGCAAGGTGAAGACGGCGCAGGTGCCGATCGTCTTCGACCCCGAGACCGCCGCCGAGATCCTCGGCACGCTGTTCGACGCGCTCTCGGGCTACGCCGTGTTCCGCAACGCAACCTTCCTGCGCGACCAGGTCGGCACGCAGGTCGCTTCGCCTCTCTTGACGCTCGTCGACGAGGGCCGGCGGCCCGGCGGCTTCGGCTCGCGGCCGTGGGACGGCGAAGGCAGCGTCACGCGGCGCAACGTGCCGATCGAGAAAGGCGTGCTGCGCCACTACATGTGCGACTGGTACGCGTCGCGCAAGACGGGCGCGGCACCGAACGGCTGCGCCCGCCGCGGCGTCGGCGGCGGCCCGGGCGTCGGTTCGTCGAACCTGTATTTCGAGCCGGGCACGAGCTCGCCGCAGCAACTGATCGCCGAGGTTGCGGACGGCTTCTACGTCACCGACCTCTTCGGCTTCGGCGTCAACCTGGTTTCCGGGGACTACTCGCAGGGTGCCGCGGGCTTGTGGATCGAGAAGGGCGAGCTCGCTTATCCGGTGAACGAAGTGACGATCGCCGGCAACCTCAAGGACATGCTGCGCGGCGTGGACGGCGTCGGCAACGACCTGCTGTTCCGCGGTGCCAGCGCCTCGCCCACGCTGCGCGTCGCGCGCATGACGGTCAGCGGCGCTTGAGCGCGCGCGGCATCGCCTGGACCGCGGCCGCAACCGTCGTTCTTTACTACGCTGCCGAGCTCGCCAGCGCGCCGCTTGCGGCGCTGGCCGTGTTGAAGGCGCTGCCTGCCGCACTCCTTGCCCGGTCGGCGTGGCGCGGCGGCCGCGACCGCTACGCGGCGTTCGTGGCGCTCGGCCTTGCGGTCTCGGCGATTGCCGATGCCGCCATCGAGTGGCACTTCCTCGCCGGACTGGTACTGTTCCTGGCCGCGCACCTTGCTTACATAGCGGCGTTCGTATCGGACGTGCCGCGGCCGATGTGGGCGCGCGGCGCGCCGCTCCTCGCCATCTACGTTGCGTTCGCCGGCTTCGCCGGTCGGCACCTCGGCGAGATGCGAGCGCCGGTGCTCGCCTATGCGTTCGTCATCTTGACGATGACCTGGCGCGCCGTGGCGCGGGTGGGCGCGTCGGTGCGCGGCCGCGCCAGCGAGCGCGCCGCCGCGTGGGGCGCCGCGGTTTTCGCCTGCTCCGACATGCTCCTTGCCGCCAACCGCTTCCTGCTGGAGGCGCCGGCGGCGGCGTTCCTGGTGCTGCCCCTCTACTGGCTCGGACAGTTCGGCATCGCCATGTCCGCGTGGCAATGGCGAAGCCGCAGCGTGCCGGCTGAGTAGACTTCGCTCGATGACGACGGTTGCCGAACCGTACCTGTTCACCGGCTTTCCCGGCTTCATCGGCGCGCGCCTCTTGCCCCGCCTCATGCAGCTGGCACCCGAACGCTCGTTCGTGTGCCTGGTGCAGGACAAGTTCCGGGCCGCAGCGAGCGCGGCGATCGAGACCATGGCGGCGCGGCATCCGCACACCGCCGGCCGCGTCACCACGGTCGTCGGCGACATCACCCGTCCGCGGCTCGGCCTCACGGCGGCCGAGGCGCAGGCGCTCCAGTCCACACTGCGCGGCGCCTATCATCTCGCGGCCGTCTACGACCTCACGGTAAGCCGGGAACTGGCGCACGCGATCAACGTCGTGGGCACGAAGCACCTGCTCGAGCTGCTTGCAGGCGCGACGCACCTGCGGGCGCTGCACCATGTTTCCACCGCCTACGTGTCCGGCACCGCACAAGGCGTGTTTCGCGAGAGCGACCAGGACGTGGGCCAGGCGTGGAACAACCACTATGAGGAGACGAAGTTCCTCTCCGAGGTCGAAGTTGCGAAGTCGGGTGTGCCGAGCGTCGTCTATCGACCCGGGATCGTGGTCGGCGACTCGCGCAGCGGCGAAACCGCGAAGTTCGACGGACCCTATTTCGTGATGGCCGCGATGATGCGGCTGCCGTCGCCGGGACTCTTCCCGCGCATCGGCTTCGCGCGCCATTCGGTCAACGTGGTGCCCGTGGACTTCGTGGTCGAGGCGCTGTCGCGACTCTCGACCACGGCGGAAACGGCCAGCGTCGGCCGCACCTATCACCTCACCGATCCTTACCCGCTCGACGTCGCCGAGATGGTGCGCGTTTTCGCGCGGGCGCTGGGCCGCAGGTTCGTGCAGGTGCCGGTGCCGTTGCTCGTCATGAAGGCGGCGTTTGCACCACCGCCGGTGCAGCGCCTTTTCGGCCTGCCAAAGCAGGCGCTCGACTACTTCGTCCATCCGTGCCGCTACGACGCCGCCGAAGCCACCCGCGCGCTCGCCGCATTCGGAGTGTCCTGTCCGGCGCTGCCCCAATACGCGCTGGCCCTTGCGGGCTTCTTCAAGCAGCGGCGCGGCGAGCTCACCAGCAAGGCGATGATCTAGCGGCTGGTCTTCACCTCGGTCCAGAGGCGGTCGTAGAGCACGGTCGCCTCGCCGATGTCCTCGATGAGCTCGGCGCGTGACAGCACGTCGGGCGGCGGGAAGATCGCCGGGTTGTTGCGGATCGAGGCGGGCAGGAGCGCCAGCGCCGCGCGGTTCGGCGTCGAGTACTTCATCGTCATGCAGATCTCGGCGGCGGTCTCGGCTTCGAGGGTGAAGTCGATGAAGGCGTGCGCCAGCTCCTGGTGCTTCGAGGATGCCGGGATCGCGAGGCTGTCGAGGAACAGGCTCGAGCCTTCCTTCGGCACCATGTAGGCGAGGCGCGGATCCTCGTCGATGACCTTCGCGAACTGGCCGCTCCAGCCCTGCGCAATCCACACGTCGCGCGCCTGCAGCACGGCGTCGAAGTTCGACGACGAATAGGCCCGCACCAGCGGCTTTTGCTCGATGAGCATCTGCTTCGCCTGCTCGAGCAGCGCCGGATCCCTCGTGTTGTACCCGTGGCCCATGCGCCGCAGCGCGGCGCCGAGCGTCTCGCGCGGGTCGTCGAGCATCAGGATCCTGCCCGCCCACTTGCGGTCCCAGAGCGCCGCCCAGCTGTCGATGTCGCCCACCCGCGTGCGGTCGTAGGCGACGCCGCCCGTGCCCCACACGTACGGGATCGAAAGCCGGTTGCCGCGGTCGTGCGGCCGGTCGAGGAAGCCTGGGTCGATGTTGCCGAGGTGCGGCAGCAGGCGGTGGTCGAGGGCTGCAAGCAGGTGCTGCCGCGCCAGGATCTCGACCGCGTAGTTGGTCGGGCAGATGATGTCGTAGTCGACGCTCGCCGACTGCATCTTCGCGAGCAGCGCCTCGTTCGAGTCGTAGAGGTCGACGTTGACGCGCACGTTGTGCCGCGCCTCGAACTTCTTGATGGTGTCGGGCGAGATGTAGTTCGACCAGATGTAGAGGTTCAGCACCCGGTCGCCCGCGGCGGCGTGGCCGCCGAGCACGAACGGCGCCGCCAGGAGCGCGATGCCAAGCAGCGCCGGGAGCGACGCGCGGGCGATGCTGACGCCGCGCTCGAGGCGGTACGAGCCGTACAGGATCAGGCTGGTGGCGACCAGCAGCAGCGTCGAGATGGCGTTGATCTCTGGCGACACGCCGCTTCGGACCATCGAGTAGATCTGCACCGGCAGCGTCGTCGAGCCGACCCCGGCGACGAAGGACGTCACCAGGTAGTCGTCGATCGAGAGGGAGAAGACCAGCAGCGCCGCGGCGACGATGCCGGGCGCGATGAGCGGCAGGGTGACACGCGCCATGGTGCGCCACGGGCCGGCGCCGAGGTCCATCGCCGCTTCCTCCAGGCTGCGGTCGAAGCCCGCGAGCCGTGCGCGCACCACGATCACCACGTACGACACGGTGAAGCTCACGTGCGAGAGGATCACCGCCAGGCTGCCCAGCGCCAGGCCGACCGAGGCGAACAGCAGCAGCAGCGACGAGGCGAGCACGATCTCGGGCACCACCATCGGCACGGTGATGAGGCCGCTGAGCGCTGCCTCCGAGCGGAACTTGTAGCGGTGGAACGCGAGCGCCGCGGCCGTGCCGATGATGGTGGCGAGCACGGTGGCGGCGATCGCGAAGATCAGGCTGTTCTTGAGCGCGCCGAGAATCTGCGCGTTGCTGAGCGCCTGCGAATACCACGCGAGCGTCACGCCGGTGAACTTCGCCGCGGTGCGCGACTTGTTGAACGAAAACAGGATGAGGATGGCGATGGGCGCGTACAGGAACAGGTAGGTGCCGAGGCTGATGGCGTGCAGCGCCAGCGCGCGGCCGGCGGCGCGCGGCTTGGCGGCGCGGCCCGGCAACTACAGTTCCTGCGACGCGCGCAGCGGCCGGCGGAACACGACCAGCAGCGCGAGCACCAGCAGCGACAGCAGGAACGAGAGCGCGGCGCCGAAAGGAATGTCGCGCGCCACCGCGAACTGGCTCTGGATGACGGTGCCGACGTACACGGTGCGCGCGCCGCCGAGCAGGTCGGGTGCTATGAAGCTGCCGAGCGAGGGGATGAAGACGAGGATGCAGCCGGCGACGATGCCGGCTCGCGACAGCGGCAGCGTCACGCGCCACAGGCGCCGCCACGGCGAGGCGCCGAGATCGGAGGCGGCCTCGAGCAGGCGCGGGTCGAGCTTCGAGAGCGTCGCGTAGAGCGGCAGGATCATGAACGGCAGCTCGCCGTACACCTGGCCCAGCAGCACGGCGCCGTCGGTGAACAGCATGTTGAAGGGGCCGAGCGCGACCAGCGCCGCCGCCTGGTTGAGCAGGCCCTCGGTGCGCAGGATGAACATCCACGCGTACATGCGCACCAGGAAGCTGGTCCAGAACGGCAGGATCACGAGCACCACCAGCGCGGCGCGCCAGCGCTCGGGAGCATGGCGCGCAAGCCAGTAGCTGACCGGGTAGGCGAGCAGCAGGCACGCGACCGTCGTGAGCAACGCCAGCAGCAAGCTGCGCGCGAAGATCGCGAGGTAGAGGGAGTCGAGGGCGCGGCGATAGTTCGCGAGCGTCCAGGCGTAGACGACGCCACCGTAGGCCGAGCGCCGGCCGAGAGAGGCAAGGAACATCCACGCCTGCGGCAACGCGAAGAGGGCGAGCAGGGCCAGCAGGCACGGCGCGATGAGCAGCCACGCCTGGCGGCGCGGATTCACTCGAGCCTCAGCAGCGCGCGGGCCGGGAACGAGATGCTGATGTTCTCACCGCGCTTTTTTGGCACGCCGCCGGCCGTCTCGGCCACCGTCAGGATGGCGCCGCCCACGTCCACCCGCCAGTCGGTGCGGTCGCCGAGGTAGATCTCGTCGTCGAGGCGGCCAGACAGGACGTTGTCGCCCGTGGAGCCGAACACGATGCGCTCCGGACGCACACCGACGCTGAGCGTGGCGCTCGGCTGGTAGCCACCGTCATCCTGCGCGACGAGCGTCAGGCCGCCGGTCGTGCGCAGAAGCGCCTTGCCGTCCGTGACCGACTCGACCCGCACCTCCAGCAGGTTGCGCACCGCCAGGAACTCGGCGACGAAGCGCGTGCGCGGCCGCTCGTAGAGCTCCTCGGCGCCGCAGATCTGCTCGATGCGGCCGTGGTTCATCACCGCGATGCGGTCGCTCATGATGAGCGCCTCGTCCTGGTCGTGGGTGACGAAGATGAAGGTGGTCTGCAGGCGCTCCTGCAGGTTCTTCACTTCCACCTGCATCTCCTTGCGCAGCTTCAGGTCGAGGGCGCCCATCGGCTCGTCGAGCAGCAGCACGTCCGGTTCGAGCACGATCGCCCGCGCCAGCGCGACGCGCTGCTTCTGCCCGCCGGAAAGCTGGTCGATGCGGCGATGCGCGAGGTCTTGCAGGCGCACCAGGTCGAGCGCTTTCGCCACCTGCGCCTCGCGGCTGGCGCGCGGCACGTCCTTCATCTCCAGGCCGAACGCCACGTTGCGCGCGACGCTCAGGTGCGGGAACAGCGCGTACTGCTGGAACACGGTGTTGACCGGGCGGCGGTAAGGCGGCTGCCCGGCAACGTCGTTGCCCGAGATGAGGATGGCGCCGCTGTCCGCGGTCTCGAAGCCGGCGATGAGGCGCAGCAGCGTCGTCTTGCCGCAGCCCGAGGGGCCGAGGAGCGTCAGGAACTCGCCGGCCGCGACCTCGAGCGAAACGTCGTCGACCGCGACCACGTCGCCGTACGACTTGCGCACCGAGCGCAGCGACACCGCCCCGCCGACATCGCGCTTCGGTAATTCGCCGGCCGCGGTTCCCAAATGCTGGGCTTGGGAAGTTCTCTTCAGGCGCCGGTCGGATAGAGCTCGAGGGCGCGCTGCAGCTCGCCGCCCATCTGCCCCAGCAGCATCTTGCGGTACATCCGGAAGTCGCCGCGCAGCGACCACAGCGGATAGGTGAAGGTGGCGGGGCGGTTCTTCTCGAAGATGAAGTGGCCCACCCACGCGAACGAATAGCCGGCGAGCGGCGCCGCGACGAAGTAGACCGGCGCCACCAGAAGGCCCGCCGCGAGCGCCGCGAACACGAGCGTCGTGCCGATGAAGTGCAGCGCGCGGTTCGTCTGGTTGAGATGCTGGGCGACGTAAAATGGCCAGAACTCGTCGTAGGTCCGCAGCCTGCTGCCGGTGGTGGCGCCCATCTTCGTCGCGGACATCATAGCGCCGCCGCGACCGTGCAGGAACGCCCCAGTGGGGCGGTCCTGCACCGCTTCGCGGCCGCTGCGCCGATGCAAATGAAGCACTTAGCCGCGGCACGCTTCTTGGAGTTAATGGCGGCGACCAAGGAGGTCCTTGTCATGAAGCTCAATTCCATCGTTTCGGGCCTTGCCGCCCTCTCCCTCGCAGCGGCCGTTGCCGCCCCGGCGCTCGCCAAGGATGCCGCCAAGCCGGCTCCCGCGACGGCGATGAAGCACAGCGCGCCCGCGAGCACCGCGGCGCCGAAGAAGACGCTCGTGGACATCAACACCGCGACCGAAGCCGACCTTGCCGCGCTGCCCGCGATCGGCGATGCGTATGCCGCCAAGATCGTCGCCGGCCGTCCGTACAAGGAGAAGAGCGATCTCCTCCACAAGAAGATCGTGCCCGCCTCGGTCTACTCGAAGATCAAGAACGAGATCGTCGCGAAGCACAGCTAACCGCCGTCCCTGACCTTCAGGCCGAGGCGCTCCTCCATGCGATAGAGGGTGCGCCGGTCGATGCCGAGGACTTCCGCGGCCTTGCTGTGGTTGCCCCCGGTCGCCTCGAGGACGTGCTGCAGGTAGCGCTTCTCGAGCTCATCGAGCGAAGGCAGGCCGTCGAACAGCGCGGCGGGCGGCGCAGCAGCGGCAGCGCCCGCACGGCCGAGGGGGATGTCATCGACGTCGATGACGCCCCCCCTGGCCGCGAGTGCGGCGCGCTCCAGCGTGTTCTCGAGCTCGCGCACGTTGCCGGGCCAGCCGAAGCTGCTGAGCCGCGCGACCGCTTCGGCCGTGAGCGCAAAGGCGCGGCGCTCGCGCTCGCTCACCAGGCGCAGGAAGTGGTTGGCGAGGAGCGCAATGTCCTCGCGCCGCTCGCGCAGCGGCGGCAGCGCGATGTGCAGCACGTTGAGGCGATAGTAGAGGTCCTGGCGGAAGGTGCCGGCGGCGACGTCCTGCTCGAGGCCGCGGTGGGTGGCTGCCACCACCCGCACGTCGGCCATGAAGGCGCGCGCGGCGCCCACCGGCCGCACCTCGCCCTGCTGCAGCGCACGCAGCACGCGCACCTGCAGCGCCTGGCTCATCTCGCCGACCTCGTCGAGGAAGAGGGTGCCGCGGTGCGCCTGCTCGAACAGGCCCTTCTTGTCGGCGACGGCGCCGGTGAAGGCGCCGCGCACGTGGCCGAACAGCTCCGACTCCAGCAGGCCCTCGGCGAGCGCGCCGCAGTTGACCGCGACGAACGGGTGGCCCGAGCGCGCGCTGTGCCGGTGGATGGCGCGCGCCACCAGCTCCTTGCCGGTGCCGGTCTCGCCGGTCACCAGCACGCCGGCATCGGACGAGGCCGCCTGTGCTATCTGCTTGTAGACGGAGAGCATGCCGCGGCTGCGGCCGATGAGCCCATCGGGCGGGCTTGGCAGCTGCCCGTGCCGTTCGAGCGGCGCGGGGGCTGCCCCGCCTGCGGCCCGCTTGCGCAGCGCCCGCTCCACGCAGCGGCGCACCTCGGCGACGTCGAACGGCTTGCTGATGTAGTCGAAGGCGCCGAGCCGCACCGCCTCGACCGCGGTCTCGAGCGTGCCGAAGCCGCTCACCAGGATCACCTCGACCGAAGGGTCGGCGCGGCGGAACTCGCGCAGCAGGTCGAGGCCGGTGAGCTCGGCGTCGAGGTAGATGTCGGAGATGACGGCGTCGAAGCCGCCGGCACGCAGCAGCTCGAGGGCCTCGGCCGGCGCCTGCGCCGCCTCGATGGAGCGTTCGGGCGCCGCCAGGATCTCGCCCATGAAGCGGCAGGTCTCGCGGTCGTCGTCGATGACGAGGATCCTAGGCATGCGGCAGGGTCACGATGAACGTGGTGCCCTCCCCCGGCGCGCTGCGCGCCTCGACCTTGCCGCCGTGCGAACGCACCACGTCCTGCACGATCGCGAGGCCGAGGCCGGTGCCCTTGCCGCGCGGCTTGGTGGTGAACAGCGGGTCGAACACGCGCGAGACGTCGCGCGGCTCGATGCCGATGCCGCTGTCGGCGATCTCGAAGCGCAGGTTGCCGTCGCCGTCCGAGACATGCACCTTGAGCGTACCGCCGTCGGGCATCGCGTCGATCGCGTTCGAGATCAGGTTGAGGAACGCCTGTTCGAGGCCGGCGCGCTCGCCGGCGATCATCGGCAGGTGCTCGGAGGCGAGCACCTCGGCGCGCACCTTGCGCGATTCGAGGGTGGGCCGCGCCAGCTCGAAGATGTCGTGCACCAGGCCGCGCGGGTCGAGCGGCGCAAGCTTCGGCTCGGGCAGGCGGGCGCGATCGAGCAGGCCCTGGACGATCGTCGTGACCCGCCCGATCTGCTCCTGGACGATGCGCAGCCGCGCGGTCGCGGGCGCCGCGGCGTCGCTGGCGCCGCCGCCGCTCCCGTCGGCGATCATCAGCTGCACGTGGCCGGAAATGAGGTTCAGTGGCGTGCCGATCTGGTGCGCCACCGACGCCGCCATGCGCCCTGCCACCGCCAGCTCTTCCATAGCGGCGAGTTCGCGGCGCGCGCCGAACAGCCGCTGGTTCGCTTCGACGAGCCGCGCCTCGTAGCGGCGCGCCAGGCCGCCGAGCAGCAGCAGCAGCGACAGCACCGTAGCGGCGCCGAAACCGACGGCCAGCTCGCGCGTCTGCTTGCGCAGGCGCGTGATCGATTCCGTCGACACCGAGACGATGATGGCGCGGCGCACGTGGCGCGCTGCGCCGAGCGGTGCCGCGACATAGTGCATGGCGCCGCCGCCGCTCGTGTGCAGGGCGCCGTCGTGCAGCGCCAGGCGGCCGCTGCGCAGCGCCTCCTTGGGCAGCGCGTCGTCGGTGGTCACCAGGATCTGCGCATCCGCGCCGCGCCGCTCCACGATCGTCAGGTCCTGCAGGCTCGGCTCGGCACGCGCGAAGCGCAGCAGCAGGTCGTCGAGCCCCTGCGAGTCGGGCAGGGCGCCGCTTTCCTCGATCTCGGCGCCAACCCCGAGCGCGGTGGCGCCGGCCGCCTCGAGGATCTCGGCCGAGACGCGGCTCTCGACGAGCCGCTCCTGGAGGAAGGCGCCGGCGCCGACGATGAACGCGGTGGCCGCTACCGCGAGCCACATCACCCTCGACCGCAGGGACATCGAGCGAATGGCGCCCAACATGTGCTTCAGGCAGCCACGTTACACCGCGCCTCGAGCGCGTCATGGGGCCCGAGGCCGCGATGTTATTTTTTGACGACGGCGCCGCCCTTCATCACGAAAGTGACGCGCTCCAGCTCGCCGACGTCGGCCAGCGGGTCGCCGGCGACCGCAATGAGGTCGGCGAAGCGGCCCGCGGCGATGCTGCCGACCGAATCGGCGCGGCCCAGCAGGTCGGCGGCGCTGCCGGTGGCGGCCGTGATCGCCTGCATCGGCGTCATCCCCCACTTCACCATGTGTGCGAACTGCTTCGCGTTCCAGCCGTGCGGGTAGACGCCGGCATCGGTGCCGTAGGCGACCTTGACACCGGCCTTCACCGCCTTCTGGAAGCTCTCGCGCTGCGTGCGGCCGACCTTGCGCTCCTTGGCGATGATCTTCTCCGGGTAGCCGCGCTTCGCAAACTCGGCCAGGATGTAGTCGTCGTTGTAGATGTCGGCGACCAGGTACGTCCCCCTGGCCTTCATCATCTGGATCGCCTCGTCGTCGAGGAAGCTGCCGTGCTCGATCGAGTCGACGCCGGCGGTGATGGCGCGCTTGATGCCGGCCGTGCCGTGGGCGTGCGCCGCGACCTTGCGTTCCCACATGTGCGCCTCGTCGATGATCGCGCGCATCTCCTCGAGCGAATACTGCGGCTCGCCGACCGAGTCCTCCTCGGAAAGAACCCCGGCGGTGGCCAGGAACTTGATGACCTCGGCGCCGTACTTCACGTTCTGCCGCACCAGCTTGCGGACTGCGTCGACGCCGTCGGCGATGTTCGAGAAGCCGCCCAGCTTGAGGTAGGGCGAGAAGCCGTTGAGGTCGCCGTGGCCGCCCGTGGCGCTGATCGCGAGGCCGGCCGGGATCATGCGTGGCCCCGGGACGTCGCCGCGGTCGATCGCATGCTTGAGGGCGATGTCGAGGTACTCGGGTGCGCCGACGTCGCGGATGGTGGTGAAGCCGGCTTCGAGCGTGCGCTGCGCGTAGACGTGAGCGACCACCGCGTTGTCGATGACGCTGCGGCGAAACATGTCCTCGTAGTAGTTGCCGCCCGGCTGGCCGGTGACGTGCGTATGGCAGTCGATCAGTCCGGGCAGCACCGTGGCCGTGCCAAGGTCGATCACCTCGGCGCCTTGCGGGATCGCCACGGTGGCGCCCGGTCCGGCGGCGGTGATGCGGTCGTTCTCGATGACGATGACCGCGTTCTGCACCACGGCGCCCCTGCCGTCGATCATGCGCGCGGCCTTCACCGCCTTCGTCTGCGCCGCGGCCAGCTGGCCGCAGGCAAGGAGGGCGGCGGCAGCGGCCGCGATTCGGCAAGCGGTTCTCATGTGGGCTCCGTTTATGGGTGACTTGTCAGTGCAGTTCGGGGGCGGCGCTTTCCGCCGGCGCCGCAAGATAGTTCACGATGGTGAAGGCAAAGGCGTGGCGCTCGTCGGCGCCGTGCTCATCCCACGAGACGGCGGTCCAGCGCGACATGTCGATGCGCGGGAAGAAAGTGTCCGCGTCCGCGGCAACGGTGTCGACG
This sequence comes from uncultured Acidobacteriota bacterium, assembly GCA_963720545.1. GTDB lineage: Bacteria > Acidobacteriota > Vicinamibacteria > Fen-336 > Fen-336 > MFD01916-c6. The sequence continues at coordinate 1,935,386 of OY970399.1, forward strand.
TGGGTCAGGCGCAGCCGCGTCGCAAACGGCAGCGCTGCGGCATAGATCTCGCCACCGCCGATGACGCACAGCTCGTTCGCGGGCCCCGCGCTCGCAATCGCGAGCGCCTCTTCGACCGACGCGACGGCTGCCATCCCCGGCCACGGCGCCGCCTCGGCATGCGTCAGCACCAGGTTGAGGCGGCCGGGCAGTGCGTGGCCGAGGGAATGCGCGGTCTTCCTCCCCATGAGCATGGGCTTGCCCATGGTAACGGCCTTGAATCCCTTCAGGTCGTCGGGCAGGTGCCACGGGAGCATCCCGTGTTTGCCGATGGCGCCGTGCCTGTCGAGCGCGGCAAGAAGCACGATCTCGGTCATGAGCGTGCCATAGCATGCCCCGTTTTAGCTGCGCGCGAAAGCGGTCACCGCGGCGATCGCCAGGCACGAGGCGAACGCACACCATCCGGCCAGCGGGGTCGCGCCCGCTCACGAGGATCTTCACGCGAGCTCCAGACGTATGCAGGATAGCTTTTCGTGGAACACTTGTGAGCGATGCGCGGCAGCGGTCGGCACCTCGTCCTCTACGACGGCGACTGCGGCCTGTGCAGCGGGATGGTGCGCTTCGTGCTGGCTCACGACCGATCGCAGGCGTTCGTCTTTGCATCGCTTCAAGGCGATGCCGCCCGGCACGCGCTCGGCCAGGCCGCCGATGCGGGCGACACGATCCGCGTCATACCCGATTACGCCCGTAACGAAGGCGGCGAACGGGTGGTGCTCGACCGCTCGCGCGCCGCGCTGTTCATAGCGGGCAAACTTCCATGGCCCTGGTCGTGGCTGCGCGTGGCCGTAATCCTGCCGACCGCACTCCTCAACCGCGCCTACGACTTCATCGCCCGCCATCGGCGCCGCTTCTTCGGCCGCGGCTGGGAAAGCGACGCCGCATGCGCCCTACCCCGCCCCGAATACCGCGACCGCTTCCTCGACGGCGGCCCGTACTCGAAGTCCTGAGGGCTCCTTGGGCTTGCGCTGAGAGCGAAGCCCTGAGGAGCGTAGCGACGAAGGGAAGGACCCGCCGTTGCCGATCGTTCCTTTCACTCGTCTAGCAGTCAACGTACTGCTAGACGGCCAAACGGCTCCCGCCACTGTGTCCGGACACAGTGAGCCCTGGGTCACGGCACAAGCGTTGGTGGTCCTCGGGAAAATCCCTGCCTACTGGACGTCGTAGGTGGTGATGGTGGTGCCTAGCAGGTACTTGTCGAACCAGGCGGAGATGTGGTTCAGGCGTTCGATGCGGTGGCTTGGCTTGCCGGAACGCGACAACTCATGGGTTTCGCCGGGGAACTGAACCATCACCGTCGGGCGCTTCAGGTACTTCAAGGCGCGGAACAGTTGCTCGCCGCCTGATGTTGGCGGCGTGCGCAGGTCGGCTTCGCCCTCGATGAACATCATCGGCGTGCGGATGCGGTCGACGAAGTTGATCGGCGAGCGCGCTGCGTACTCGGCCGGGCGCTCGAAGGGCGCGCCGTGGAACCATTGCGGCGTGAACATCGTGAAGTCGGCTGTGTACCACCACGACGTCCAGTTGGCGATCGAGCGCTGCGCGACAGCAGCCTGGAACCGGTTGGTCTGCGTGACGACGTAGTTGGTGAGGATGCCGCCGCCGCTGCCGCCGGTGACGCCCAACTTCGCCGGGTCGGCGATGCCGCGCTTCACCAGCTCGTCGACGCCGCTCATCAGGTCCTTGTAGTCGTCGCCAGGAAAGCGGAACTGGATGATGTTGGCGAAGCTCTGGCCGTACGTAGTACTGCCGCGCGGGTTCGGATAGAAGACCACGTAGCCCTTCGCCGCGAGGCACTGCATCTCGTGGAAGAAGGTGTAACCGTACGCCGAGTGCGGTCCGCCGTGGATGTTTAGGATGGTGGGGTACGCCTTGCCTTCGACATAGTCGGGGGGCTTCTGCACCCAGCCGTGGATCACCTTGCCGTCGAAGCTCTTCCAGGTGATCTCCTCGGGCGCCGTCAGGTCGAGTTCGTCGAACAGCTCGGCGTTGAAGTCGGTGAGCTTGCGCAGGCTGCTCTTGCCCGGCTGGATCTCGCGCGCGTCGAGGTAATAGAGGTTGCCGATGTTCAGCGGGTTCGAGATCACGAGCGCGAACCGCGAGCCGTCGGGCGTGGCGGTGAACGACACCACCTCGACGTCGCCCTCGGTCAGGGGTTCCATCGTGCTGTTCGAGACGTCGATGCGCACCAGGTTGGCGCGGCCCTTCTCGGCCACGCGGATCACCACGGTCTTGCCGTCGTTGGTCCAGATCGGCAGCGCCGGGCTCGCGCCACGCGGCGGATGCTGGTCGCCGGCGAGGCCGTCGCCCACCTCGTTGTCGAAGCCTTCGGTGAGGTTGCGCGCCGGCACGCCGGGCGTCGTCCCCGAGACGAACAGGTCGGTCTGGTCGTAGGAACGCACAGGGTTGGCATTGGGGCGGCCCTCGAAGACGACGCGCGAGCCGCCGGGGCTCAGGGCATAGGGTCCGATGTCGCCGTCGATGCTCACCACCAGCTTTGGCTCACCGCCGGTCGCCGGCACCTCGAAGAGATCCGCGCTGCCGCGGGCGTAGTACGGCTCCTTCACCCGCTCGGACGTGAAGTAGATGCGGTTGCCGTCGGCGGACCACACGGGTGCTGCTTCCTCGAAGCTGCCTTGCGTCACCTGCTGCGGTTGCGCCGCCGTTGCCGCCGAGCCGGCCGCCGGCACGTCCACGACCCAGATGTGGCCGGGCCGCGAATCGTCGAGATAACCGCCGCTGTTCGCGCGGTAGACCGCGCGGCTGATGACGCGGACGTCGCTTTCCTTCGGCGGCTCCGCCCCCGGTTTCAGCGCCTTCGCCTTCTCCATGTCCGCGGGCGTCGTGTCGCTGACGAACGCGATGCGCTTGCCGTCGGGCGACCACGCCGCGGCCTCCGCGCCCTTCGGCATGTCGGTGATGGCGCGCGCCTCGCCGCCCGCCATCGGGATGACCCACAACTGGCTCGGCTGCGAGTGGCCGTCCTTCATCGACACGCGGCTGAACGCCAGCCGCGAACCGTCCGGCGACCAGCGCGGCGCGTTGTCGTTCTGCGGGCCGCTCGTGAACGGGCGCGGCGGTTCGCTGGCGTCGGTGGGCACCATCCAGATCGAGGTTTCGTAACCGTCGTTCTTCTGGTCGATCTCGACGCGCACGAACGCCACCTGGCGACCGTCGGGCGAGACCTGCGGGTCGGCGACCCAGACGAAGCGCTGTATGTCACCCGGCGTGATCCTGCGCTTCTCCGCTGCCGCCGTGCCGGTGCCGGCCGCGGCAACGAGCGCCAGGCACAGCACCGCCACATACCTGCGATTGAACATGGAGCCTCCTGGCTCGGATGGTACATCGTCTGCCGGCATCGTCTATTCTTCGAGCCATGCGAAAAGCGATCCTGGCCACACTGGCGTTCATTGCGGCGAACATCGGCGGCGCCGCCGAGCAGCAATTCACCGCCACCGAGATGATGAAGCTGAAGCGCATCTCGGACCACGCGGTGTCGCCCGACGGCAAGTGGGTCGCTTACGTCGTTACTGAGATCGACGCGGCGTTCGCGCGCAACGCCGACGTCTGGATCACGCCGCTCGGCGGCGGGCCGGCGCGGCGCATGACGAGCAACGTGAAATCCGACACGCGGCCGCGCTTCAGCCCCGACGGCTCGGTGCTGGCGTTCCTCTCGAACCGCGACGGCGACAGCCAGGTGTACGCGATGGACCTTTTGGGCGGCGAGCCGCGGCGCGTCACCAACCTGCCGCTCGGCGTCGAGAGCTACCAGTGGCTCGACAACCGCACGCTGCTGGCGGCGAGCGACGTGTTTCCGGAGTGCAAGGACGACGCCTGCCAGCTCGCGCACATGGAGGCGGCCGGCAAGGGTCCGCGAGTCTTCGACCACCTGTTCGTGCGCCGCTGGGACACGTGGGAAGACGGGCGGCGCATGCACCTCTTCCGCCTGTCGCTCACCGGCGAGGCGCCGCTCGACATCACTCCCGACCGCGACCACGACGTGCCGCCGTGGAGCCAGGGCCCCGATGACTACGCTGCGTCGCCGGACGGCAGCGAGGTTGCGTTCGTGCGCAACGACGACGCCCTGGTCGCGACCTCCACCAACGCCGACCTGTTCGTCATGCCGTCGGGCAGCGGTTCACCGCGCAAGATCTCGACGAGCCCCGGTTACGACGGCGCGCCGCAGTACAGCCCCGACGGCAGCAAGATCGCGTACCGCTCGCAGTCGCGCGCCGGCTACGAATCGGACCGCCAGCGGCTGATGGTCTACGACCGCAAGTCGGGCGCCACCCACGAGGTGGTCACCAACTTCGACCGCCATGTCGAGAGCTTCGACTGGTCGGCCGATTCGAAGACCATCTACTTCACGAGCGGCGACGACGCCACGCAGCCGATCTATTCGGTGAGCGCCGCGGGCGGTACGCCGAAGAAGATCGCTCCGGGCACCTTCACCGACGTGCGCGTCGCCGGCGGCCAGCTGGTGGCGGCGCAAGCGTCGCTCACCTACCCGCCGGAGATCGCGCGCATCGCACTTCCCGGCGGCGGCGTCACGCGGCTGACGCGCGTCAACGACGCGTTCCTCGCCGGCTTCAAGCTGCAGTCGGGCGAGAGTGTTCGCTACACCGGCGCCGCGGGCAAGAGCGTGCAGGCGTGGATCGTGAAGCCGGCGAACTTCGATTCGGGACACAAGTACCCGCTCGCCGTCCTCATTCACGGCGGTCCGCAAAGCGCCTGGGAAGATGCCTGGAGCTATCGCTGGAATGCGCAGGTGTTCGCGAACGCCGGCTATGTCGTCTTCATGCCGAACCCGCGCGGCTCGGTCGGCTGGGGCCAGGAGTTCGTCGAGGACGTGAGCGCCGACTGGGGCGGCCGCGCCTACGAAGATGTCATGAAGGGGACCGACTACGCCGAGGCGCTGCCCTATGTGGAGAAGGGGCGCACCGCAGCGCTCGGCGCTTCGTACGGCGGCTTCATGGTGAACTGGATCGCCGGCCACACCGACCGCTACAAGGTGCTGGTATCGCACGACGGCGTCTTCGAGCCCTCCGCGATGTACGGCGCGACCGAAGAGTTGTGGTTTCCTGAATGGGAGTTCCGCGGACTACCGTGGGCGAATCCCGAGCAGTATGAAAAGTGGAGCGCGGCGCGCTCCGCGGGGAACTTCAAGACCCCGACGCTCGTGATCCACAGCGAGCTCGACTTCCGGGTGCCGCTGGAGCAGGGCCTCGGCATGTTCACCGCCTTGCAGCGCCAGGGCGTGCCGTCGCGCCTGGTGGTCTTTCCCGACGAGGGCCATTGGGTGCTGAAGCCGGCGAATTCGGTGCGCTGGTACAAGGAAGTGCTGTCGTGGGTCGACGAATGGATGAAGAAATAGGAGTGCTCGCGATGATCCGCCCCGCCTTGTTCGTGCTGCTGCCGCTTCTCGCCGCCGCTGCCGTTGCGTCGGGCGCTGAGACGATCAAATACGTGGCCCTCGTCGATGGCGGCAAGGAGGCCGGCCACCAGATCGTCACGCACGGCGACGACAAGGTGACGCGCGTCGACTTCATCTTCAAGGACAACGGCCGCGGCCCGGAGAGCAAGGAGGAGTACACGCTCGCTGCCGACGGCACCTACAAGACCTACTCCGCGAAGGGCACCTCCACCTTCGGCGCGCCGGTCGACGAGTCGTTCACCCTCACCGCGGGCAAGGCGGCGTGGAAGTCGCTGTCCGATTCGGGCGAGATGCCGGTGAGCGGCACGGCGCTCTATTCGCCACTCGGCGGCAGCCCCGACTCCTTCACGGTGGCGCTCGCCGCGGCCGCGAAGAACGGCGGCAAGGTGCCGCTCCTGCCCACCGGCACGCTCGCGGTGCGCACGGTGGCGAGCCAGGAGGTCGAAGGCGGCGCGGGCAAGCGCACGGTGAACCTGGTGGCGATCACGGGGGTCGGTTTCACCCCGACGTTCGTGTGGGCCACGGCCGACACCGCCCCGCGGCTCTTCGCCTTCATCCTTCCCGGTTTCCTGCAGCTCATCGAGGACGGGTTCCAGAAGAACGCCGCTGCCCTCGAGACCCGGCAGAAGCAGGCCGAAGGCGAGGCGCTCGTGGACTTCAGCAAGCGGCTCACCCACGTGCTGCCGGGCACGACGCTGATCCGCAACGCGCGGGTCTTCGACAGCGAGAAGGCGGTTCTCGGCGCGGCCTCGGACGTGCTGCTGAAGGACGGCCGCATCGCTTCGATTGCCGCGGCCGGCAAGGGCGGCACCGCTGACCGCACCGTCGATGCCGGCGGCCGCGTGCTGCTGCCGGGCCTTTTCGACATGCACGGCCACATTTCGCGCTGGGATGGCGCGCTGCAACTGGGCGCGGGCGTCACCACGGTGCGCGACATGGGCAACGACAACGAGACGCTGCAGCAGATCATCGCCGAGGAGCGCGCCGGCACCATCCTGATGAACCACATCGTCCCGGCGGGCTTCCTCGAGGGTGAGAGCCCGATGTCGGCGCGCAACGGCTTCGTGGTCAGCGACCTTGCCGGCGCGAAGAAGGCAATCGACTGGTACGCCGAGCACCACTATCCGCAGATCAAGATCTACAACTCGTTCCCGAAGGACATCGTGGCGCAGACGACAGCGTACGCCCACGAGAAGGGACTGCGGGTCAGCGGCCACATCCCGGCGTTCATGCGCGCGCAGGAGGCCGTGGAGCAGGGTTACGACGAGATCCAGCACATCAACCAGCTGCTGCTCAACTTCTTCGTCACGCCGACCACCGACACGCGCACGCTCGAGCGCTTCTACCTCGTGGGCGAGAAGGCGGCCGACCTCGACCTCGACTCGAAGCCGGTGCAGGACTTCATCGCACTCCTCAAGGCCCGCAACATCGTCATCGACCCGACGCTCGCCACCTTCGACTTCCTGCGCCAGCGCGACGGCACGATGTCGGCTGCCTTCGCGGCGGTCGCCGACCACATGCCGCCCGACGTCTCGCGCGGCTTCAAGGTCGGGCAGATGAAGATTCCCGACGATGCGACCGCGGCCCGTTACGAGAAGTCGTACCAGAAGTGCATCGACTTCACCGGCCGGATGTGGAAGGCGGGCATCCCGGTGGTGGCCGGCACCGACGGCCTCGCCGGCTTCACCCTGCAGCGCGAGCTGGAGCTTTACGTGATGGCCGGCATGACGCCCGCGCAGGCGCTCTCGGTCGCGACCTGGAACGGCGCCAAGTACGCGAAGGTGCTGGACGATCGCGGCTCGGTCACTGCCGGCAAGCGCGCCGACCTCATCCTGGTGGACGGCGATCCCACGAAGAGCATCGCCGACATCCGCAAGGTCGCGCTGGTCTTCAAGGACGGCAACGCCTACTACCCCGCCGAGATCTACGGCGAGATCGGCGTGAAGCCGTTCACCGAGGCCCTGCGCGTGGAGGGCCCCGCCGCGAAGTGAGCGCCCTCGACCTCGCGCAGAGCCTCGGCCACGAACGCGTCGTCCTGCTGAACGACCGCCGTTCGGGGCTGCGCGCGGCGATTGCAATCCACGACACGACGCTCGGGCCGGCCGCCGGCGGCACGCGCATGCGTCCGTACGCCGCGTTCGACGATGCCGTCACCGACGCGCTGCGCCTGTCGCGCGCGATGACCTACAAGGCAGCGATGTGCGGCATGCCGCGCGGCGGCGGCAAGGCGGTGATCGTCGGCGACCCGGCGCGCGACAAGACCGAGGCGCTGCTGGAGGCGTACGCGCGCGCGGTCGACGCCCTGGGCGGCGCGTTCCACACCGGCGGCGACATGGGAATCGGCGGCAGCGACGTGCTGTTCATCCGCCGCTTCACCGAGCATGCGAGCCACAGCGTACCGGGGTCAGCGCTCGAGACGTCGTTGCTCGCGGCCCTCGGCGTATTCGAATCGATCCGCTCGGTGGCGGCGCTCCTGGGCCGGCCGCTCGACGGGCTGCACGTCGCGGTGCAGGGCGTGGGCGAGCTCGGCTCGCGCCTGGTTGCCGACCTGCACGCCGCAGGCTGCCGTATCACCGTCGCCGATCAGGTGGCGGCACGCGCGGCTGCCGCCGCCGAACAGCACGGCGCGGCCGTGGTCGCCGCCGAGGCCATTTACGACGTCCCCTGCGACGTGTTTTCGCCGAACGCCGGCACCGGCATCCTCAACGACGGCACCATCGACCGGCTGCGCTGCGCGGCGGTCGTCGGCGGCGCGAACGAACAACTGCTCGATCCGCGCCACGGCGACCTGCTGTTCGCCCGCGGCATCCTGTTCGCACCCGACTACGTGGCGAACGCCGGCGGGCTGCTGAGCCTGCTTTGGGAATTGGGCCAGACCGACGAAGCCGGCGTCATCGAACGCACGCGGGCCATTGGCCCGAGGATCGGCGAAATCGTCGCGCGCTCGCGGCGGGACGGTATCCCGGCGCACAGGCTCGCCGACCACATGGCGGAAAAGGTGTTGGCAGACGCTCGCTCGCGTTAGGGTGGGGAGATGAAGCGTTTTTTCCCGTCCCTCGCCATCACCGCATCGCTCTTCTTCCTGCCCGCGTGCGGCGACAAGTCGCCGACCGAGCCGGCGCCGCAGCCGAGCGGCGACTCGGTGGTGATCGCCGCGATCACTCCGGCAACCAGCACTGTCGTGGCGCCGGGGCAGACGATCGACTTCGCCGCTGTGCTGTCCTATCGCCTCGACAGCGCCGACAACGGCCGACTGATCCTGACCGTTCGCGACCAGGCGAATCGCAGCCTGCTGCCGCCGGCAACGCCCAGCGCTTTCAACATCACCCGCGGCTTCAACCGCCTCAACGTCGCCTATCCCGTGGCGGTGCCGCCCAGCGGCGTCTCCAAGGTGATCGTCAAGCTCGAGATGTTTCCCGGCGCGACCACAGCGGCCAGTGCCGGCGTCTCGGTGGAGTACGACGTGCGCTAGCGGCCCGCGCCGGCGGCTGGTGCTGCCGTGCGCAGGCAAAGGCCGACGCGGTGGCCGAGGCCACGGCCGGTGACGACGTAACCGCCGGCAGTGCGTGTGATGCGATCGGCGGGACTGGGCAAGGCGCCCCAGTCGCGCACGCGCGCGATGCGTTCGTGTGCCTCGTCGTAGGCGAGGCATGCTGCGGCACCGTCCGGCTTGCGCACGTCGAGGCACCAGGTGCCGCCGCGCCATGCGATGGCGAGTCCCGCGACGCCGGCGCCGAACGCGCGTTCCACCTCGCGATCGGACCAACGCCGCTCCCACTCCCGTGCCGGGTGCTGCGCATGCGCCACGACCGGCTCGCCGTCGTCCGTGCCGCCCCAGACGGCGTGCGGCGAGAGTGGCTGCGAACCGCAATCGGACGTCCAGTGTGCAGGGCCCGACGCGTGCGCCTGCGCTTGAGCGGCGGACCACTCGGCGTCAGTGAGGATGCGCGCTCCGGCGCCACCTGCGTCTGCAACGGGTGAACGCGGTTCACTCCAGCTGAGGTAAGGCCCGCGGCCGACGAACCACGCGCAGTGGGTGGAATCGCAAACGTCTGCGTCGGCGTGGCGCTTGCCCGCAGCGGTGAAACGCAGCACGGCCGCCGCCAGCTCGACGCGATGATCGGTGCGCGCCGGTCCCAGCTCGGCGAGCAGCACGCCGTTCGCGTATTCGCGGCGGCTCATGCCCGCAACGAGTGTCAGTGTGCGGCCGCCGCCAATCGCCACGCTGCCAACGATCCGCCGGCGCGTCCGCGGCGAGGCGATGCGCAGTTCCCAGTTCCCCGTCTCGAGGCGGTCGCCGGTGCGTAACGTGAGGGTGCCGCCCGCGCCGACGAAGCCGCGGTTGGTGCCAATCGGCGCGCTGCCCAGGTTCGTTGCCGTCACCGCGGCTGGCTGCAGCAATTCGAACAATCGCACCCGCACCTCGGCACGTTCGACTGGAATCGCGGCGGCCGGCTGTGTCGATGCCGGGCGATAGGCGATCGGCCCTCGCGACGTTGACGGGTGACGGTCGGCCACCACCGTTGCCATCCGTCCGGCCGCGTCCCTTCCGGTGCCAGGATCGAGCATGCCGAGCGCCGCCCATCCCGCGTCGTCCACGGCAAGCGCCAGTCCGGCCGTGCGCCACGCCGGTCCGGCCGCTGACTTCACGGTGCCCGTTTTCGCCCACAGCCCGCGAGTGTGCATCGCGGCGGATGTGCCGTCGAGTGCGCCGTCGCGCAGCCCGGCGAGCAGTACGGTACGGTGCCGCTCGCCCGCTGGCCACGGCTCGCGCGTCAGCTTCACGTACGCCGCGAGCAGCTGCGCTGGCGCGATGCGCAGCGGCTCCGCGACGGCCGGCAGGCCGATGGCGCCATCGGCCGAGAGCGCCGCCGGCACCACGAAACCGTTGGCGCGCAGCACCGCCGCAAGCCGCTGCGCCGGCACGAGGTTCGCCAGCGCGCGAAAGTACGTATTGCAGGAGACGGCCGCCGCCTGCCGCAGGTCGAGCGTGCCGTGTCCGCTCGAGCGCCAGCAACCCGAGCGCCGGTCGCAGGTGACAACAGGAGCGTCGCCCTGCGGATACGTCTCAGCCCAGGCCTGCGCCACGAACGGCTTCGACAGGGAGCCCACCGCGATCGGGTCGCTGCTTCCAACCTCGGCACCGCCTGCGGTCCACAGCCGGAACACCGCGGCCAGCGCGAACAGGATCACGCCCGTAGTATCCCAGAGCCAGCGTTGGCGGGGACTAAGATGCCTGCAGTGGCCACCACCGATGAGTACACGACGGACGGCCGCCGGTTCCCCGTATTCCTCACCGCCGAATGGCGCAACCTCGTCCTCGTCAACTGGGAAGTCGCGCGCGGCGTGGTCGCGCCGCTGGTCCCGCGCGGCACCGAACTCGACGAGTGGAGGGGCCGCACTTATCTGAGCCTCGTCGGCTTCATGTTCCTGAAGACCAGGGTGCGAGGCGTGGCGATTCCCTTTCACCGCGACTTCGAGGAGGTGAACCTGCGCTTCTACGTGCGCCGCAAGTCGCAGGAGGGCTGGCGCCGCGCCGTGGTGTTTGTGAAGGAGCTGGTGCCGCGCGCCGCGATCGCCTTCCTCGCCCGCACGCTGTACAACGAGAACTATCAGGCGGTGCCGATGAGCCACGAGTTCCAGGAGGCTCCGGGTTCGCCATGCCGCATCGCATCGGTTTCATACGGCTGGCGCATCGCCGGACGCAGCAACCACTTGAGGTTGGCCGTGGCTGTCGAGCCGCAGCCGCTCGTGAGAGGCAGCCAAGAGGAATTCATCACCGAGCACTACTGGGGCTACACCGCGCAGCGCGACGGCGGCACGGTCGAGTACCACGTGACCCACCCGTCCTGGCGCGTCGCCCCCGCTACTGCGATCGACGTCGACTGCGATTTCTCCGCCAACTACGGCCCGGCGTTGGCGGAATCGCTGCAAGCCGCGCCCGACTCCGCCTTCCTCGCGGACGGCTCGGCGGTCTGCGTCTCGCGCGGCGTCCGCTTGACGGACATCTGAGCGCGCACCACTCAACTCCAACTCGTTCCAGAACGGTGTCACGTTGCGCATCAGGGACTAAGCTTGCGGTCCATCAAAGGAGTTGCGCGATGCGACGAGTGTTCATGCTGGCGATGGCGGGGTTGCTGATGGCCGGCGGGGTACGGGCGGCGGATGCGCCCGATGCGGCGGCGCTGACGAAGATCCTCAAGGAGTTCCTTGCCGGTGCGCAGTACGACGCGAAGATGCACGACCGTTTCTGGGCGGAAGACCTCATCTACACGAGCTCGGCCGGCAAGCGCATCGCCAAGTCGGACATCATGGCCGAGATGAAGGACGCGAAGCCGCCGCAGCCGGGCGAGCCAAGCACCGTCTTCTCCGGCGAGGACATTCGCGTCCAGCAGTACGGCGACACGGCGGTGGTGGCGTTCGTGCTGGTCGGCAAGACCACCGACGGCGGAAAGACCACGGAGCAGCGCTACCTCAACACCGGCACCTTCGCGAAGCGCAACGGTGAGTGGAAGGTGGTCGCGTGGCAGGCGACGAAGGCGGCCGAACCCGAGGCGGCGAAGGCGAAGTAGCGCGTCGTCAGCGCGGTTCGAAGACGACTCGCTCGCTCCATCCTGTGGCCGTCTTCCTGCGCTCGACGGACAGCGCCTTCGTTTCCGGCAGCCATCCGAGGAGCCCGAGGATCCTGTCGGAGAACGGCCGGATTGTTTCGGGCGAGGCCGGGCCCTCGGCCGACTCCCATCGGTGCGCTTCCGAGGCAACAGCTTCGAGATCGAGCCGGCCCCAACGCAGCAATTCAGCCGCAGGCTGCGGTGTGGGCACCGTCGCGAGCGCTGCCGCCGTCGAACCGAGCCAAAGGAAGCCACCGGTGCGCCGCCAGGCGACTGCCGGCAGGCCGGGGCCGAGCCGGATCTCGGTGATGCCGTTGGCCGCGTGCGTTTCGATGCGCGCGCCGCGCCTGGTGAGGGTGGCGGCGAACAGGCGAGCGATCTCCGAGTCTTTTTCCTTTGGCCACGCGAAGGCGACACGCCGCGCTCCGTCCCGGGCGATTTCGTAGCCGAAGCCGGCCGGCGGGTTGCCGGCGAACAGCCTGCGCCAGGCATCGAGCTCGCCCGCTTCCCACGCCGTGCCGGCGGCCGCCATCAGCGGCTTGTCGATGCGCACCGCATAGGCATCCTCGGCTTCCTGCGCCTTGGCCGGCGGCAGGTCGGCGCTTGCGACGAGCGGTGTCCGCGACAGCGAGGGCAGCGGCTCGAGCAGCGCGCCGCGCAGCATGTCGAGCAAGTTCTCGGCCTGCGAAAGCGGCAGCCATCCGGCCGCCGCGGCGCCCGGCGCAGCGAACGTCGCGGCCGGAGCGCTGCTTCCACCCGTGCCCTCGCGCATCTCGACGAGCTGGCTGCCCTCGAGGCGCAGCGCCGCGCGCACGTGGCCGCGCGCTCCGCTGTCGCCGAACAGGAACTCGCGCCGGAAATAGCGATCGACGCCGAGCTTGTCCATGTCGAGGTCGAGCGATGCGAGGCCCTGCAACAGCTGCGCCGGCGCGGCGCCCGAACGCGCAGCGTCGAGCGCCAGCCTCATGGCGCGCTCGCTCGTGGCGAGGATGAGGCGGCCGCCGGCGAGCTGCCAGGCGAGGCCTGCGCGGCGCGACGCGTCGCCGGCGCCCGGTTCGTCGGCGGCGCCCGCGGCAACGAAGTTGTAGGTGCTGCCTTCATGGGTTCGAACCACGCCCTTGGGCGGCGCCAACGGCAGCGCTGCGAGCGGCGTCTCCACGACGAGGACGGCCTCGAGCGCGCCGATGTCGAGCACCGCGATGCCGATCGACGTGGGACGAAGGCGCCTTATCTCACTCCACGTCCACGGCAGGTCCTTCGCGAACTTGCCCCACTGATCCTCGAGCTTCGCGCCGATGCGGGAGGCGCGGAAGCCGGCCGCGACCGGCTCACCGTCGGGCAGGCTGCCGCTCAACGCCTCACGGAAGCGCCCGGTGAGCGCCGCTTCGAACGCGGCGGGATCCTCGATGACGAGCCGTATCGGCGCCGGCGGCAGCGGCGGGGCCGCGTGCACCACGGAGGTCGTGAGAAGAGCGGCCAGCAGCTGTGGCGAGAGCAGCCTCACCGCTCGACTCCCTTCGCGGCGGCCGTCTCCGCCGCCACGATGCGGCTCAACAAGTCGAACGTCAGGTCGCCGGGGGCGTAGGGCCGGGCGCTGTTGCCGGCGGGCACGAACGGCAGTGGCGGCTCGGTTTCGATCGGGCCGAGTTCCGCGCGCAATGCGGCTGCCGCGGTGCCGTCGCGGTCGGCGAGCGCCGTGAAAGCGGCGTCCTCCAGGGCGCGGTCGCGCCCGCCGCGGCCGATGCGCGCGAGGTCGCCAAGCGCCGCATCGACGTCGGCCTTGCGGTAACCGCGGCGTGACAGCTCGTTCGCGAGAGCCGTCGCCGAGGTGCCGGTGAGTTGCCCGGCCGCCGCCCGCGGCGAAGAGGCGAGCTGCGCGCGCGCCGCACGCAAGCGCAGGACCGAGGTGTCGTCCGAATCGCGGATGCCGTTCATCGCCGCGTCGTCCAGGGCGTCCACGACGCGCTCGATCGCGTCCGCGTCGAGCGGGCCAAGCGCTCGCAGCGCAGCACGCGCGGACAGGACGTCATAACGACGGGCCGCGAGGTGTGCGCCGAGTCCCGCCGCGGCTTCCCCTGCGGGCTTGCGCCAGAACGGTGCCGCGGCGCTCCATGCGGCGGGTGTTCCGGCGGCCGGCGGCAGCGCCAGCCGCCGCCACAGGTCGAAGGCGCGGATCTCGTCGGTGCGTGTCCAGCCGCCGCGGCTGCGGCCGCTCGCCAGGGTCGCGGCGGCAGCGGCTGTGTCGCCGGCATCGCGCCACAGGCGTGCGCGCCGCGACACGGCGTCGAACGTGAAGGTCTCCTCGGCGCGCGCCATCCAGCGTCCGACCTCCGCGCGCGCGTAGCGCGCCAGCGATGCCGCGATTGCCGGCACGCTTGCGGCCGTCAGGTCGCCTCGGATCCACGCGTTTTCGAGCTCGGCAATCACGGCTGCGCGCCCCGGGCCGTCCTCGACGGCGAGCGCGAGGTCCCACGAGTCGGCGCTGGAAATGCCGGCCGCGCGCTGCGCCCGCAGCGCGGCACGGAAACGCTCCCGCACGACGTCGGCGTTCGCGCCTTTTCTGTCCACGAACGCCTCGTGCCAGGCGCGGAGTCGGGCGAGCCTTGGGTCGGCAGGCTCTCTGCCGCTGTCTTCGGGAATCTGCAGCCACGGCTCTTCGCCGGCGGCTACCGGCGCCGGCAGAGCGACGGGTTGGTACGCAAGCGCGGGTGCCTGCTCCTGCTCCGCAAGCATTGCGTCGAGCATGGCGAGCGCCACGCCGTGGTCGCCGCGCAACAGCGCCGCGCGCGCCAGTAGCAGGCGGCCGCGCTCGCGCTCCGCGGGTGCTTGGAGCTTCTGGTTGAGGGCCTCGATTCCTGCCGTGTCGGGAAGTGCACGCAGCGCGGCAAGCGCTGCCTTGCGGTCGGCCACGGCGAAGTCGGACATCCAGCCCGAGGCGTGCGGCCAGATTCCCCCGAGGACGCCGAGCCGGCCCTGCGGCAACCCGGCCGCGCCGCTCGCCCACAACTCGTCGAGCCACGTCTCGATGTCGGCGCGATCGAGGCTTGCCGCGCGCCTTGCAAAACGCACTGCGAGCGCGGCGCGATAGCCGACGGGGTCGCTCGTGTGGAGCCGGGCGGCCGCTTCCGCGCCGTGAACGTCGCGTACGTACGCGAGGACGCCGCCGCCAATCGGCACAGTCGCATCGAGCACGCCAACGGGGGCCGCGAGTTGGAGGTCGGCGGCGAGCATCGACAAGTCGCGTAGCCGGGCTTCGCCCAGGTTCGCGGGATCGGCATTGACGGCGTCGCGCCACAGCCGCGCGGCCGCCGCGCCATCCGCCGTGCGCAACGTTTGCAGCCGCAGCCGCAACACGGCGAGATCGCGGGTGCCGAGGGCGCCGGCCTCGAGCACCTGGCGCGCAAGGGCCGCGTCGCCGAGCGCCGCGGCCAGGCGCGCAGCGAGAGCCACGCGTGCGCTCTCGCCGCCGCGTTGCGGCGTCTCGAGAACGGCAAGCGCCGCGCCGGCATCGTTGCGACGGTAGCGGACGAGCGTCTCGAGGGCGAACCAGGACGGGCCCGGCCAGCCGCCCCACTGGTCGAGAAAGGGGCGCGGCTGTGCTTCGACCACCGCGCCGACGGTGCGCGGGCCGCGCAACGCCGCGAGTGCGGGATCGTCCTCGGCGGGTACGGTCCGCGAGTGGATGAGGCCTGTCAGCACACGGCCCGCGGCGGTCGTCTTCAGGAACGCGTCGCGATCACCGGTGCCGAGCTGCGCGACGAGCGGCCCGAGTCGCCAGCCATGCGCGCCCAGTTTCAGGAAGCGCGCGAATCGCTTCTCGTCGGTGAACGCCGTTGCCAGCTCCGAGACGAAGGCGGTGTCGCCCACGGCGCCGCGCACGAACGTTTCCATGACGACAGGGTCGTCGAGCCAGGCGGTCCAGGGGAGGCGTTCCCTCACGGTGTCGGCTGCTGGGCTCGCGGCCTGCGCGATGAGCGCCTGAACTCGCGGGCGCAAAAATACGGTGAGTTCCGCGGGCCGGTCGCGACGCGCCAGGTCGCGCACCCACAGCGCCTCGAAATCGGGCGCGCCGAAGACATAGCCGCCGCCCGTGTCGGTCACGACGACGCTCGCGGCACTGGCGACGAACGCCTCGCTCGGCTGTTCGCGCCAGGGCGCTCCAGGCGGCGACCCGGCGATCAGGCGCCGCGCGATGGCGGTGCGCACATGAGCCGCGATCGCCGCTTCCTCGATGGCGGGCCACCATTGCCTCAGCGCCGCGACGTTCCCCGCCGGCTTGTCGTACAGGCGCTTCATCACCCACGCCTCGAATTCCTGAAGCTGTTCCGGACGCGCGTATTCCTGCAGCGTCCGCGCCACCGCGAGCCGATGGTCGCCGTCACCGGCCTTCGCCGCCAGGAACCGCAGGACGGAATCGTTCATGAGCGCAAGGCGTGCACCGGCGTCGCTGCCGAGCTGCGAATCGGCGACGCCTGCTGCCTTGCCGTCGGGGGCAAGCAGGTGCCACGCTTCCCTGGGCAGGCCGGCATCGATGAGCCGGCGTGCGGCGCGCGACGCGCGCGCCGACGCTTCGTCCTGGTCTTGCGCAACGCCGGCCTTGCGATACGCATCGAGAGCGGCGCGTTCCACCGCCAGCGCCGACGCCGCGTCGCCGCCGCGCGCATAGAGCGAGGATCGCCAGCCCGCAACCGCCTCGTCGGCCGGCCGCGGGCGGTTCCAGCCCTCGAGAAAGCGTGCGGCATCGACGCTGCGTCCCGCGCGCACCAGCAGGTCTGCCGTCTCGCGCCACAGCGACTCGCGCTCGGGACGTACCGCGGTCGCGGCCTGCGCCATCACGATGGCGCCGTCGAGGTCGTGGTTCGCAAGACGCAGCTCGCGCACCGCCACCGCCCAGCGCACGTCGCGCGGGCTGCGTAGCTGCTGCCTCTCGAAGTGCTGCAGCAGCTCGGCCATGCGGCCGCCGCGCTGCGCGGCGCGCGCCGCCGCGCTGAGCCACGGCCGCTCGACGCGCCGGTTGAGCGCCTCGATGTAGAGAGCCATTGCCGCAGCCGGCTGCTTCTCGTCGGCGGCCGCCCCGGCCAGCTCGGCCCACAGGTAGGGCCTGCGCTCCGCGGCAAAGCTCGGCTCTTCCCCGGCCGCCATCGCGACGAGGTCCGCGTGGGGATCGCGGCGCAGCTTCAGCCGCGCGAGCAGGCGCAAGGCGCCAAGGCGCGCACTGGCATTGTCCTCGCCGTGGGCAGCGTTCGCCGCATCCAGCAGTGCTGTGGCTGCGCGTTCGGCGCGCGCCAGGTCGGATGCCGCGAGCGAGTCGCCGGTGAGGCGCGCCAGCAGGTCTTGCCGATGGCCACTTGCCGCGCTCGCGGCCGCCGCCTCCAGGACTGCGCGCGCCTCGTCACCGCGGCCAGTCCGATTGAGGAACGAAACGCGGTCGTCGAGGAGGCCGAGACTCCACGGGTAGCGCTCCCCCAGCTTGTGCCATTCGGCCGCCGCCGCTGCAACACCCTGCGAGCGTTCGAGCCACGCAAGTCGTGCCGCCTCCACACGCAGGCGCAGCGGCGTTTCGCCCATCGCAGGCAGGCGCGCCGCCAGCGCCCGCCATGCCGACTCCGCTTCGGCATCGCGTGCGGCCGCGGCCAGGAGCTGCGCGCGTTCGAGCTCGACTCGCAGCCGCTCGTCCGCGGTGGGCGCCAGTTCCGCGCGGCGCGCGAGCACCGCGGCGCGGAACCCGACGTGCTGGTCGCGCGACAGCGACTGGACAGCGATGCCCTCGACGAGCGCGGCGGCGCGATCGAGAAACTCGGTCGAGGAGGCACGGGCGATGAACGCGTTCGCCTGCGCAACGAGATGCTGGCGCACGGCGAGAATGCCCGCGTGGTGCGCCCCGCGTGCCGCGTCCATGGCGGCCTGCCGCTGCTCGCGGCCGACGGAGTCGTGCGGCAGATCGGCGGCGTCGATCCAGTCGTCCACGTCCCACTCGAGTCCGGGCGTGGTGTCTGCGATGGTGCCGAGCGGGAAGAGCGCGGCCAGGCGGCGTTCATCGGCCTCGCTCCCCGCCTCGAGCTTGTCGATCGTAGCGAGGATTCCGGCGCGTGTGCGGTCGCGGCCGAGGAGCTGCACCAGGCGCCGCAGCGAGCGCTGGTCTTCGTCGAACGCCGAACAGAAGCAGGTTCCGTCTTCGGGCAGAGACGCCTGAAGATACTCGACCACGGCAGCGTTCGGGTCGCCGCGCTCTTCGCGAAGGACGCCCGCCTCGAAAGCCAGAAGCCGCGGCTGCTTCAACGTCACGCGCGCCGACTCGATGGCGGCGAGCGCCTCGGTGGTGTGGCCATAGTCCCAGAGGAGCGCCGACAGCCGGTCGGTTTTCGGCGCCACGTCGCCCGCACCGTCCAGCAGGTGCTGCCAATCCGCGAGCGCCAGGTCGGGACGGCCGATGTCTTCGTGAAGCTCGCCGAGGGTCGTCCAGAGTGGCGCAGCGTCGGGCAGCGCCGGCGCCGTGCGCGCCACGAGCGCCGCCGCGCCTGCGGCATGCGCTGGCGTGAGCGGCGCCAGCGAGCGGTGCAGCGACAGCGCTGCGCGCGCCAGCGGCTCCTCGCCCGGGTAGGCCGCGCTCAGCCGGTCGGCCGCCGCGTGCGCTTTCTCGAAGAGCGACAGCCGGCTCCAGCCCTCGTAAAGCAGGAGGTCGCGCACCGGATCCTGCGCGTCGCTCTTCTCGAGCACCTCGAGCCGCTCCTCGAGGTCGCCACGCTTCATTGCCGCCGCGAACCACCGCTCGCGCTCTCCCGAATCGACGAACAGGACGGCGTAGCGGCGCTCGGTGAGGAGCGCTTCGTAAGAGTCGAAGCCGTTCCTGCGGACGAGACGCGACGCGGCCTCGCGATAGACGGTGGGGCTGTGCGGAAAGCGCTCGAGGGCGCGCAGGCGCACGAAGTCGGCGAAGCGCACCAGGCGCACGCGCGCGCCCGGGGCCGGTGCTGCCGACGGCAGGGGCAATTGCAGGCTCTGGTCCGCGTCGCTGCGGGCGAAGATGTCGCTGCCGCGGAAGCGCGCCACCAGCTTGTCGGCCAGCGCCTGCAGTTCGGCGGTGCGCTTGCGGCGGGCATAGTAGCGCGCGAGCTTCGACCACCAGCTCGCGTCGTCGAACGCGGCGATCGCCTTCTCGTAGCGCGGCGCCAGCTCGTCGTCGAGATTCCACTGTTCGAGGCGCGCCGCGAGCTGGAGCCAAAGGGCCTCCGCGCGCGGCAGGCGGTCCATCTCGCCAAGCATCAGCGCGACCGAGGCCTGGTGCGAAGGGTCGAGATAGTCGGCGCGCGCCAGGGCGTCCTCGAGGACGTTGCGGTACGAATCCTGCGGTTCGGCGGCCGGCAGCTCGGCGTCGGTGTCGTCGTAAGGCTGCGGCGGCGGGTCCCACGCCGGGACCGCGCCATCGGCTGCGAGCGCTGCAAGGCGCGCGCGGTAGAGACGCAGCTCGGCGTCGAGCGGCGCCTTGGTCAGCCGCATGGCAAGGAGCGCCGTGCGGCGGGCGCGATCGGCGAGTGCGCTCTCACCTGCTTCGAGCGCCGGCAGGAGCGCCAGCGCCGCGGCGCCATCGCCTTGCTCGACATGGCGCTCCATGATCGCGAGCCGCAGGCGCGGCAGCGCGGCGTGCGCCGGTGCGCGCTTCGTGAGCTCGTCCACGAGGGCGCGCGCCGCAGCGAACGTGCGCACGCGCACCGAGTCGGACGCGAGCCGTGCGAGCGCTTCCTTCCAGTCGGTGCCGGTCAGCAGCAGCGAGAGGCCGCCGGTCCAGAAGCCGGGCGTCTCATCGAGGCGCGCGACCCAGGCGTACGGTTCGTCGCTGTAACTGCCCCAGGCCAGCGGGCGGCCGCCGGCACGCAGCGCCTGGTCGGCGAGGGCGGCGAGGTCTTCGACCTGTTCCGTCGCCGAAGCACCGCTCGCCGCCGCGAGCCGGGCGCGGAATGCCTCGGGGCCTGCGTCGATGATGTCGTAGCCGCGCGCGAGCGTCAGCCAGCCCGCGCGCCCCAGGATGCCGCCGTCGCGGCGGTCCACCTGCCGCAGCGCCGCCAGGGCAGCGTCGCCGCGGCCCTGGCCTGCGAAGTACACGACCAGCCGGACCAGGGCGTTCGCGTCGAAACCAGCGGCCAGCTTTCCCCGCCACTCTTCCGGCACGCCCGGCGCGGCCTTGTCGACCCGCGCGGCAAAGGCGCGTAGCGCGTCGCGGCTGCGGAGCGACTCGACCTCGTCGTCGAGTGTGCGCAACGCTGCGCGCCAATCCTGCCTTGCGGCATGCGCCAGCGAGGCGACCACGGCGCGCCGCTCCCGATCGAGCAGCGCCGCCGGCATGGCGGCGAGCGCCGTCAGGGCTTCGTCCGGCTGGTGATCGCGGACCAGGACTCGCAGGAAGCGTTCCGCCGCGCGCGCGTCGTTTGGAGTCAGCGCGACGTGCTCGCGGTACAGCGCCAGAACGTCGACGCCTTCAGGCTTCGCCTCGGCCCAGGAGATGCGCTCCCGGGCAAGCGCCAGCCGTGCGTCGGGGTCGAGGCCGGGCAAAGCGGACGCGGCCGCCTTGTAGGCGAACGTGTCGTCGCCGCGCTCGTGCGCCCACCGTGCGGCCTCGGCCCAGGCCGCCGGCCCGCCATCGGGCGATTGCGCCCACGACTCGAGTGCGCGCAGCGCGCCGGCGCGGTCGCCAAGCCGCATGCGCGCCTCCGCCAGGTGGCGCAGCGCCATGGGTCCCGGTTGCGTTTCGAGCGCCGCCAGCAACTCACGCGTCGGCGTCTCGTAGTGGACCTCGTGGCCATCGAGCAGCGCCGTACGTGTCGCCGCACCGAAGATGGCATCGCTCTTCGCGAGCTCCTCCCACGGAACATACGAAGACGCGGCGAGGCCGAGCGCGGCGAGCGCCAGGACGGCCGGCCGGCTGCCGAAGGTTGCGCTCACGGCTGCACCAGTACTGTCGCGCGCACGAAGGAGTGGTTCTTTGCGGCGTCCACAGCTTCGAAGAGGACCGGCAGGCGGCCCGCCGCGTTCGCCGGCACACGCCAAGTCCCCACCGAGCGGCGTGTCGCGGGATCCCACCGCAGCGCCACCGGCGCCTGTTCGCCAAAGCGCGCCGTGAGGACGATGACGTCCTCGTCGGCGCCGGCCGCGATCAGAACCGAGTCGCCCATCCGTACCGTCGCCGGCAGTTGCGGCGTGAGCCGGGGCGCCGTGCCGTCGATCACGAACTCCTTGTTCTCGGAAACCGCCAGGCCGCTCTCATCCTTAATAAGGATGCGTACGCTGTAGCGGCCGTCCCGGAGGCCGGACGGCACCAGGAAGCGTCCTTCCCAGACGTTCGACCGTGGCCGGCGCCGCAGCGGCAGGCGCAGTCCGAAAGGAAGGAGCGCCGTCGCCGCCACGGTGCGCGCGTCGCATTCGACGCGTAGCACCGGATCGCCCGGCTGGATGCGGCGCGGGCGCAACAGCGAGCGCGGGGCGGCCAGGAACGCCGTGTAGGGTGTGACGAATTTGTAGCGGCGTGACAATTCGACGATCTCGTCCACCAGCGCGCGCGTCTCGCCCTCGGCCTCGACGCGGCGCAGCAGTTCGTCCACGCGAGCGCGCGCCCAGCGCCGCGGCAGGTCGCGCGCTTCGCTCGCGGCCTCCGGCAGCGCCGCCGTGATTGCCGCCGCGGCGTCGTTGAAGCTGAACCGCAGGCTCGCCTGCGGTACGGCGTAGCGGCCGATCCAGCCCGAAGCCGAGCCGGGAGCGATCGGCTGCACCATCACCGGATACACGTCGCGAATCCTCGCCTCGCCGCCTTTCACCTGGAACGGCAGCCCGGGCGACCGCGGCACGGCCTCGCCGCTGTCGGCGCTGGCAGCGCCGGCGAGAAAGCTCGCGATGAACGAGCTGCGCTCCGGCGCGCTCGACAGCGGCGTGACGATGGCGCGCGCCGCGTTGCGCAGCGACTCGGGCGTTTCCGCGCCGCCGATCGAAACGAACAGCGGCGCACCACCCGCGGCTTGCCGCAGCGCCTGCGAACCCTCGTGACCGCTGCCGTCGGTCAGCAGCAGGATCGCGGCGCCGCCAATGGCCCGAGCGCGCGCGACCGCGGCCGCGACGTCGGTGCCGGGCGCCAGCAGCCGCGCACGCAGCCGCAGCAGGCTGGCATCGATGGCGGCGGCCGTCGCTGCTTCGAGGACCGGGCCGGCTTCGGGCTGTCGATCGAATGCAATCACGGCGAAGCGGTCCGCGGGCGTCAGCGAGCGCAGCACGTCGGCGAGCAGCGCGTACGACGATTCGAGGCCGGCAAAGCGGTGGCTCAGCGACGTGTCGAAGAGAAAGACGAACTGCCCCGGCTTGCGCGGCGGCGACACAGCACCGCCATCCGCAGCACTGCCAGTGACATGCGGTGCGTATTCGAGAAGGAAGAAGCCGTCCTTCTCCGGCGGAATCTCCGCTGCGCGCTCCCAGGGGGCCAATGCGATGCCGTCGGGCAGCCGGCCGTCGGGAGTGCGGAACGCGGTGAGGCGAAGCACGGGCGTGCCGGCCCGCGGCCGCAGGCGCACCAGCAGATCCTTGTCGAGCAGCGCATTTTTCGCGGTGAGCCCGAGACCGTCGGCATCCGCTGCCAGCGTCAAGCCCCCGGCCGGCGCGGACAGCTCGCCGTCGGCGGAGCGCACGTGAATGCGCAAGGTGCGCGCACGCGCCGGCATCCCTTCGTTCGCACGCAGCGCCACGCGCAACTCGCTGCTGCCGCCGATGAGCGGCACCTCCTGCTGGAACTGCAGCTCGAGGCGCTTGGTGCCGCGCGGCGGGATCGGCGCAATCGCGACCGAGAAGAGCGAACCGCCCGAGGGCCGCGCCGGACCCGCCGCGTCGCCGCCGCGGTCGTCCTCGTCGCCTTGCTGCAGCAGTCCTGGATCGATGCGCTGCGTCGTGAGGTCGCGGTAGATGGCGCGCGCCCGCCGTTTCTCGAGGATCATGCCGGGGATCCGCACGAGGCCGTCCCACACGGCGAAATCACCAACCGCCGCGGAGGGCGGCAGGGTGAAGCGCCAGCTGCCCTCCTGCGGCGCGTCGGTGTGGTTCTCGAACACCTGGCGCACGTTGACGCGCGCGTAGCCGCGCGCGATCTCCGCCTCGATCGTCATCTCGCGCAGCGACACGACCGCCGCGTCGGGGCGGCCGGTGCTCGTGGGAATGAGCAGGCCTGCTTGCGCGACGAGCGTCAGCAGCACGGGCGTCATTGCGTCATTGGGTCATTGCGCCGCGATCCGCAGGCGCGCGATGCCGGCGTCGGTGCCGACGTACAGCCAGCCGGAGTCGGCGAGCAGCGCGCTGATGCGCGCGGACGGCAGCAGGAACTCCACCGGCTCGAAGTGGTCGCTGCCGGGTTCGCGGACGAACAAGCCGCGGTCGTCGGTGCCGAGGAATAGCCGGCCGCGGGCGTCGACCAGGCAGCCCGGGTTGACCTTGAACCCGGCGGTCTCCGGATAGGCAACGAAGCGGCTGGCGCCGCTTGGTCGCCGCGCGACGCCGCCGCCGTAGGTCGCGACATGCAATCCGTCTTCGGTCTGCGCCAGTGCGCTCACCCATGGATTCGGCAGCGCGCTCTCCGCGGCGCCCTGCAGCAAAACGCGGGTGCCGCCAATTGCGCCCAGGCCCGACGGCGTGCCGACATAGAGGGCATCGGTGAAGAGCAGCGCCAGCGCCTGGTTCCCCGGCAGGCCGTGGAACGCCGAGAGCATTCCGGAGTCGCCGAGCTTCACGCCCTGGCCGTAGCCGATCGCAACGCCCTGCGGTGTTGCCACCAGCGAGAACGCAGCGCCCGGCCCTTCGATGTCCTCGACCCGCCCGCCCGCAACGCGGCTCGCACCGCGCAAGCTCGCGACGAACAACGCGCCGCCCGAAGGCAACAACGCGTTGACGCCCCAGATGCCAGCCGCCGGAACCCGGCGCAACGTTATCCCCGGCGCACGCTCCGTTCCCAGGTAGAGCCCGTCGTCGAACAGCCCCACCGCAAGTTCTCCGGAAAAGCGCGCCAGGGCGCCGACATGAAAAGCACCCGTGGCGGTCGACGCTGGACGCGGCGAGACGGAACGAAATCCCGAACTGGTGTGCGTCATCAGCCCGGCGGCGGTATCGACGTAGAGCGTGCCGCCGACGGCGAACAAGCGGCGCCCGGGCGCGGGCAGCATTTCCTCGCGCCACACGCCGCCGGCAAGGCGGTGCAGCGACTGCGACCACTCGCCGGCGAGGCCGAACACCTCGCCTTTGGCTGCGACCGCGGTGGTGATGAACGATCCGCCGTGCGTGAGGGCGAAGCCGGCGCCGGTCGCGCGTTCGAGGCCGCGGGCGCTCACCGCGAACAGCTGGCCCGAAGCGACGAACAGGTTCTCGACCCATGGATCCTGGGTGGCGAGCGATTCGGTCAGCGTGCCCGCGGTACGGAACGCGCCGCGTTCGCCGCCCGACAGGATGGCGCCGTCCTCGGCGAGCGCGATGGCGCGCACCGGATGCGCGGCGAGCCGCTCCATCTGCGCACCGCCGAAGGCGACGCGCAGCAGGCCCTCGCGCGCACCGATGAGCAGTTCGCCGCCGGTGGTCTCGGCGAGCGTCCGCACGTGCAGCAGGCCGAAGCCGCTGCGCATCTCCGCCCATTCGCCGCCGCGGCGCACGAACAGGCCGCCGTCGGTGGATGCCGCCACGAGCCGGCCGCGCCAGGAGTGGAGCGCCGACATTTGGCGCAGCGGCAGCGCGGCCGACAGGTCGGTGCGCTCCGCTCCCGCGGCGATGCCAAAGCCGCCGGCCAGGATGAGGCCGTCGTCGGTTGCAGCAACCGCCTGCACGTCACCGCTGGTCGCGACGATCGCCGCCGCCGGCCGCGGCGGAACCGCGGCGAGGCTGAACGCGGCGACGTTGGCCGGCGCCGGCGCGTATGCCTCGTTCACTTGCCGGCGCAGCGCGACCGCCGCAACCAGGGCAACGAGCGCGACTGCGACCAGCGACGCGGCGGCGATGCGGCGAGGGTTCAATGTCTTTGGCCTGGCGTTAGCGCGCAAGGTTAACAGCAGCAACTCCGGCGACGTTTGGACACCGCACCGGGTGCTTCGGATCCTGTAGGCTGCGTCCCGTGCAAGCGCGTGTCAACGGTGCCGAACTGAACTACGAGGCCGCCGGCAGCGGCACTGCGGTGCTTTTCCTGCACGCATTTCCCCTCGGCCTCGGCATGTGGGACGCGCAGGCCGTGGCGCTCCGCGAGCGGTTCACGGTGGTGCGCTTCGACGCGCGCGGCTTCGGCTCTTCGCCCGCCGGCGATTCGCTGTTGACCATGGAGCGCATCGCCGAAGACGGTGTCGCGCTGCTCGACCACCTCGGCATCTCGAAGGCGATCGTCTGCGGTTCGTCGATGGGCGGCTATGCCGCGTTCGCCGTGGTGCGGCGCTTCGCCGACCGCCTCGCCGGGCTGGTGCTGGCGGGCACGCGCGCCGTGCCCGACACGCCGGAGGCGCGCAAGGCCCGCGGCGAACTGGCCGCGCGCGTGCGCAGCGCCGGCCAGCAGGCGATCGTCGACGCGTTCCTGTCGAAGCTCATCGGCAAGACCACGGCGAATTCGCGCCCGGAGGTTGCCGAGAGGCTGCGCGCCATGATGCTGGCGGCGTCGGTCCCCGGCATTTGCAACGCTCTCGCCGGGCTCGCGGCCCGCGCCGACTCGCGCGACACGCTGCGTCAGATCGCCGTACCGGCGCTCATCCTCTGCGGCGAGGAGGACGAAACGACTCCGCCCGCCGACTCGCGCGCGATGCACGAAGGCATCCGCGGCAGCCGGCTCGTGATGATTCCGCGCGCGGGCCACATCTGCAACGTGGAAGCGCCAGCCGAGTTCAACGCAGCGCTCCTCGAATTCGCCACCTCGGTGCCGCGGCCGGCATCGGCATGAGCCGGAGCGGCAACGGCCGTTACGACGCGATCGTCGTTGGCGGCGGCCACAATGGCCTGACCGCTGCGGCCTACCTGGCACGCGCCGGCCAGAAGGTGCTGCTGCTCGAGCGGCGCGAGCTGCTCGGCGGCTGCTGCGTCACCGAGGAACTGGCGCCCGGCTGCCGCGCCTCGACCACGTCCTACATGGCGAGCATGCTGCGCCCGGAGGTGATCCGCGATCTGAAGCTCAAGGACCACGGCCTGCGCATGGTGCCGAGCGATCCGCTGGTGCAGGTGCCGTTCCTCGACGGCGACATCGTCTCGTGGTGGTCCGACCCGCAAAAACTCGACGCCGAGCTGCGCCGCCATTCGCCGCGCGACGCCGACACCTTCCGGCGCGTGGACGCGCAGCTGAAGCGGCTGGCGCGCTACCTTCAGCCGTTTTTCCTCGAGCCGCCCCCCGACGTGCACGCCACCGGCGTCGCGAGCATCGGCGAGCTGTTCCGCATCGGCGGGCGTTTCCGCAGGATCACCGGCGACGAGATCGGCGAGATGGTCGGATTTCTCACCGGTTCGCTCGGCGACTTCCTCGACCGCCACTACGAGTCGGAAAAGATCAAGACGCTGGTGCTCGCCAACAACGTCTACGGCAAGCACGGCGGCCCCTACCAGCCGGGCACGGCGCTCGGCCTGCTCTTCCACCTGCTCTCCGGCGGCGACCACGAGGAACAGGGCTTCATGGGCCACGTCATCGGCGGCATGGGCTCGATCACGCAGGCGATGGCGGCGGCCTGCCGGCAGCTGGGGGTCGAGCTGCGCACCGCCGCACCGGTGGCGCGCATCGTGGTGAAGGACGGCGCTGCCTGCGGCGTGGCGCTCGAGAACGGCGACGGCTACGAGGCGCCGCTCGTGCTCTCGAACGCCGACCCGAAACGAACCTTCCTCGGCCTGGTCGAGAAGGCCGAGCTCAGCGACGCGTTCCGCGCCGCCATCGCGGGGATCAAGATGGAGGGCCCCTGCGCCAAGGTGAACCTGGTCCTCGACCGCGAGCCGGTGGTAACCGGGATGCCGAAGGACGCGGACGCGCTGCGGCGCGCGCTGTTCACGCTGGTGCCGTCGCTCGAGTTCGCCGACAAGTGCTACGACACGGCCAAGCGCGGCGAGATCCCCGAGGACCTGTGGGTCGACTGCGTGCTCGCTTCGGGCGTGGATCCGTCGCTGTGCCCGCCGGACCGTCACGTCATGACCTGCTTCGTCCAGTACGTGCCGTATCGCCTGAAGAGCGGCACCTGGGACGAGAACCGGGAGCTGCTCTACGAGCGGGTGATGAAGTCGATCGCACGCTGGGCGCCGGACGTTCCCGGCAGCGTCGTGGCGCGCCAGGTGCTGACGCCGCTCGACCTCGAGCGCACCTACGGAATCACCGAGGGCAACATCTTCCACGGCGACCTGAGCCTCGAGCAGCTGTTCTTCATGCGGCCGGTGCCCGGCTACGCCCAATACCGCACGCCGCTGCGCGGGCTTTATCTCTGCGGCGCCGGCGCCCATCCCGGAGGAGGCGTCACCGGCGCGCCCGGCTACAATGCGTCGCACCAGGCGTTGCGCGACCTCAAGAAACCGCCGAAGCGAAGACTGGAGAGGGCATGACGAACGCGACGGGCAAGAGCAAGGCCAAGGGTATCCTCGAGCGCCTCCAGGACGGCGTCGTGCTCGGCGACGGCGGTTACCTCCTCGAGCTCGAAAAGCGCGGCTGGGTGCGCGCGGGCCCGTTCACTCCCGAAGTGGCGCTCACCCGCCCGCAGGCGCTCGAGGAACTGCACACCGAGTTCCGCCAGGCCGGAGCCGAGGTGTTGCAGGCGCTGACCTTCTACGCAAGCCGCGACAAGCTTGCGACCGTCGGCCTCGAGAACAGCCTCGCCGACCTGAACCGCGCGGCGGTGCGCACCGCGCGCAAGGTGGCCGGCGACGACTTGCTGGTGGCCGGCAACATCAGCCTCACGTGGATGTACGACGACGGCGGCGCCGCGGCGCGCGCGCGCGTGCTCGAGACCTTCGACGAGCAGCTCTCGGTGCAGGTGGCCGAGGGCGTCGACTTCGTCATCGGCGAGACCTACTCCTGGCTCGGCGAGGCGCTGCTGGCGGTCGAGGCCATCAAGAAGACCGGCCTGCCGGCGATGGTGACGCTGTCCTTCGAGAAGGAGCCGAAGACGAGCGAAGGCACGAGCCCGGGCGACGCCGCCAAGGCGCTCGTCGATGCCGGCGCCGACATCGTCGGCGTCAACTGCCTGCGCAGTCCCGAGCACACGCTGCCGATCGCGGCGGAAATGCGCAAGGCGGTGAAGGCGTACATCGCGACCCAGCCGGTCGCCTACCGCACCACCGACGCGCAGCCCGACTTCACCTCGATGCCGCAGTTCCCCACCGAGCTCGATCCGCTGCAGCTGAGCCGCGGCGAGATGGCGGCCTACGCGCGCCGCGCCCGCGACCTTGGCGTCAACTTCATCGGCGCCTGCTGCGGCGCGGTGCCCACGCACATCCGCGAGATGGGCCGCGCGCTCGGCAAGGTCGGCCCCGACGACCGCACCTGGAAGCGCGGCGGACCCAAGCCGATGTCGGCCTACGAGTACTACGACCACAAGGACTGAGGCGGCTGACTCGTGCGCTTCCTGAGCGCCGCGCTCGCCGCTTTTTGCCTGCTCGCGAGCACCGGCTGCCGGGGCCGCGCGCCGCAGCAGCAGGCGGCAGCCCCCGCGCCCAAAGCGGAGATCCTGTGGGACCGCTACGGCGTGCCGCACATCTTCGCTGCCGATGCACCGTCGCTGTTTCACGCCTTCGGCTGGGCGCAAATGGAGGCGCACGGCGACCTGATCCTGCAGCTCTACGGCCGGGCCCGCGGCCGCGCCGCCGAGTACTGGGGTGCCTCTGAACTCGACTCGGACAAGCGAGTGCTGCGCGCCGGCGTGCCGGCACGCGCGCGCGAGTGGCTCGAACAGCAGACTCCCGACGCGCGCCAGAACCTCGAGGCGTTCGTCCGCGGCATGAACGACTACGCGCTCCAGCACGCCGCGAGCCTCGACGCGGCGCGCCGCGTGGTGCTGCCGGTAACGGCCAGCGACGTCCTCGCGCACACGCAGCTCGTGCTCTACGTGGCTTTCGTGTCGGGCGGTGAGGAAGAGCGCGCCCGCGGCTCGAACGCGTGGGCGATCGCGCCGGCGCGCTCGGCCAGCGGCAGCGCCTTGCTGCTCGCCAACCCGCATCTGCCGTGGAGCGATTTCTTCACCTGGTTCGAGGCGCACCTGCAGGCGCCCGGCGTCAACGCCAGCGGCGCCGCGCTCGTCGGCCAGGACCTGCTCGGCATCGCCTTCAACGAGCACCTTGGCTGGACGCACACCGTCAACACCATCGACGCGGCCGACACGTATGAGTTGCAGGTGGTTGCCAAAGGGTATCGCTACGACGGCGCCGTGCGCCCGTTTGAGGTCGTGACCCACCAGATCCGCGTCAAGCTTCAGGACGGCACCTATCGCGAACAGCCGTTCGTGGTCAAACGCTCGGTGCAGGGCGTCGTCTTCGACGAAAAGCCGGGACGCGCGCTGGCGCTGCGGATCGCCGGCCTCGACCAGCCGAACCTGCCGGAGCAGTATTGGCGGATGCTGCGCGCCACCAACCTCACCGAGTTCGAGGCGGCGCTGCGCATGCTGCAGATGCCGATGTTCACGGTGATCTACGCCGATCGCGACGGCCACATCCTGCATCTCTTCGGCGGACGCACCCCGGTGCGCCCGGCCGGGCCCTGGGACTGGTCGGGCACCGTTCCCGGCGAAACCTCGGCCACGCTGTGGACCAAGACGCTTACGTACGACGAGCTCCCGCGGGTCGTCGATCCACCGACCGGCTGGCTGCAAAACGCCAACGACCCGCCGTGGACCACGTCGTTCCCGGCAGTGCTCGACCCGAACCGCTTCCCGCCTTACGTTGCACCGCGCCACATGGGCTTCCGCCCGCAGCGTTCGGCCGGCATGCTCGCGACCACGGACAAGATGACCTGGGACGACCTGCTGCGGAAGGGACAGGACACGCACATGGAGCTGGCCGACCGCATCCTCGACGATCTCGAGGCCGCGGTCGCCGCGCACGGCGATGCCGACGCGAAGCGCGCCATGGCGCTCTTGAACGCGTGGGACCGCACCGCCGACAGCGCCAGCCGCGGCGCGGTGCTGTTCGTAGACTGGTACGGCAAGGCCGCGAAGCACGGCGAGCTGCCGTTCGCCGTGCAGTGGAGCGAAGCGAAGCCGCGCAGCACGCCCGACGGCCTTGCCGACCCGCGCGCGGCCGCGGCCGCCTTGAGCGCCGCCGCCAAAGAGGTCGAGAAAACATACGGCCGTCTCGATGTCGCCTGGGGCGATGCCTATCGGCTGCGCCGCGACGGCATCGACCTGCCGAGCAACGGCGCCGACGGCACCTACGGCGTCTTCCACGTCACCGACTACAGCGACGCCAAAGACGGCCGCCACGAAGCCGACGGCGGCAACAGTTACGTCGCCGCCGTCGAGTTCAAGACGCCGCTGCGCGCGCGCAGCCTGGTCGGCTACGGCAACTGGTCGCAGCCCGGGTCGAAGCACCGCACCGACCAGCTCGAGCTCTACTCCCGCAAGGAGCTAAAGCCGGTCTGGCTGACACGCCCCGAAGTGGAAGCCAACCTGGAGCGCCGCGAGACCTTTCAGTAGTCCGGGGCGCTCCCGGTTTCCCTACTTCTTCAACTCGACGAGAAACAGCGAGAACGGCTTGTCGCCGGTGTTCTCGGGCAGGTGCGACATCGCCGGTGTGTACATGCTGGTGCCGGCCTTCGCCGGACGATCCTCGACCTTGCCGTCCGGCATCGTGAACTTGGTCGCCCCATCGGTGAGGAAGACGGCGACCGAGTTGGGATGCGAATGCATCACCGACTTCTCGTGCGGACCGTAGGTGATGCTCAGGACGCGCACGTTCTCGTTCTCGAACTCGACCTTGTAGTGCTTGGCGTCAACCGCAACCGGGTCTTGCGCCATCGCGGGCGCAACCGCGCCAACGAACAGGATCGCCGGCACCAACATCAGAAGTCGTCGCATGGAAATTCCTTGTCTCAAACGTCGTGTCCCCTTTTTGTTCCGCCTCCCCGTCGCGTCGACGGCAGGCCCATCTCCTGGCCGCGGGCACAGTATCACGACCGCCGCGGGGGGCAGTTGCGGTGCCGCCGCTACGGACGTATCCTCCCGTTCCAACTTCCCCTTCGGAAAGCGGGTCACCCGGTATGCGCGAGTTGGCCTTTCGGCTCTGCCTCGTGGCTGCGGCGCTGTTCTTCGGTTGCGTGGCCGGTGAAATGGTCGTGCGCGTGGCGCTGCGGCAGCCGGACACGGAGCGCTGGTTCGAAGTCGATCCTCGCTACGGCCACGCCCTGAAACGCAACTTTCACCAGACGTACCGTTATCCCGGCGGCTTCGCCTATGAAGCGCGCACCAACTCCCTTGGCCTACGCATGGACCATGAAGTCGACGTCACCGATCGGACGCGCCGCGTCCTGCTCGTCGGCGATTCGTTCACGTTCGGCGAAGGGCTGGACGTCGAGCACAACTTCGCGAGCCTGCTGCAGGGCCGGTTCGATGCC
The DNA here is from genome assembly GCA_963720545.1 of uncultured Acidobacteriota bacterium. Classification (GTDB taxonomy): domain Bacteria; phylum Acidobacteriota; class Vicinamibacteria; order Fen-336; family Fen-336; genus MFD01916-c6. Next base: position 1,967,016 of record OY970399.1, read on the forward strand.
GACGGCTCCGCGGTCGAGGTCATCAACGCCGGAGTCGGCGGCTGGGGCACGCTGCAGGAGGCGCAGTACGTGCGCGATCACCTGCGCGACTTCCGCCCGCGGGCCGTGGTGCTCACGTTCTGCGGCAACGACCCCGATGACGACGAGAAATTCCTGCAAAAAGCCGGCAACAACGCCTCTGGGAGCTTCTATTTTCCCGGCAAGATCTTCCTGCGCGAAAACTCCCAGCTCTACGCCTTCGTCTACGGCGTCCAGTTTCGGTTCCGCCACGCGCGGCAGCAGGCGCGCAAGCAGAAGGAGGATCCGCATCTCACCGTGGACCCGCAGTCTGCCACGCTGATTTCGGAAGCCCAATGGCAGCGTACGCTCGCCGAGATCCACCAACTGGCGGTCGACTATGCCCGGTTCGAACCAAACGGCGTGCTGCTGGTGCAGGCCACCTATCCGACGATCGCGAGCTTCCGCGAGCACCTGCCGGCCGTAGCCCGCGACCAGAATGTCAGGTACGTCGACTTGTTCGCGGGCGCCCAGGCGCTCGGCAAGGATCACCTTCGGCTGCCGTACGACGGCCACTGGACGAAGGAGATGCACCAGCTTTCGGCCGGTGCCCTGCACGATGCGCTGCGCGAGCACCTGGGACCGATCTGACGCCGACCGTCACGCGGCCTTGCCGCGGCGGCCGAACCAGTAGACGGCCGCACCCGCGGCCATGACCGCGGCGGTCGCGCCCATGAGCTTGGCGGCGGCGAGCACGCGATTGGCTTCGGTCTCGGGCGGGATCAGGCCGAGGACGATGGCGCCGAGCGTCGTCAGCAGGCCGACGGTGGCGCAGGCCACGACCGCCTTTGTGCCGCCTGGCAGCCTGAGCGCGTCCTCGGCCGGCGACCGGGCGAGCCTGAGCGCCGAAGCGAACAGAAGCACGAACGGCACGAAGGTCACGATGATGGTGAGGCTCACGAGCACCTGGTACGCGCCGCCGATGGTGGTGCCGGCCTGGCCGAGGATCACGAACACCACTGTGATCAGCGCCTGCGTCATGAGCGCGACGTGCGGCGAGCCGTACTTTGGGTGCGCCTTGCCGAACGCTGCCGGGAGGTAGCGGTCGATGCCGGCGACGAACGGGATGCGCGCCACCGCCTCGAACCATGCGGCCAGGCTGCCGAGTGACGTGATAGTGATGAGGGCGGCGGCGATCGGTGCCAACCACGGCGCGCCGATGCCGTCGGCGCCAACGCGTATCGCCTGCATTATGCCCTGCAGTGCCGAGGTGTCGCCGCCCGGCACCGCCACCAGCATGCTCAGCGTTCCCGACATGTAGATGACGGCGATCATCGGCGCCGCCAGCAGCAGCGCGCGCGGCACGGTGCGGCGCGCGTTCTGGATCTCGTCGCCCATGAAGGATGCCGCCTCGGGGCCGGTCCAGGCGAACGCGATGGTCGAAAGCAGCAGCAGGTCGGCGAGCCGGAAGCTCGGCCACAGGTTGCTCCAGGTGAAGACAGTGGCCGAGCCGTTGCGCAGGAACGCCGCGATGCCGAGGCCAACGAGCAGCAAGGTCGCGAGCCAGCGTGTCACTCCGCCGATGTTGTTGAGCCACTTGCCGACGCTGAGGCCGAGGATGTTGAGGCCGGCGCCGAGGGCCAGGCCAAGGATCGAGACGGTGATGAAGTAGGCCTTGCTCTGCTGCAGGAACAACAACCGGTCGCCGAAGATGTAGAGCGCATTGCTGGCGATGAAGTAGAGGAGCCCCGGGAAGTACGGCAGGTTGCTGCACCAGTACATCCAGCCGGCGATGAAGCCGGCGCCATCGCCGAACGCGCGCTTGCTCCACGAGTAGAGCCCGCCTTCCTCCGGGAAGCGCGGCGCCAGGTGCAGCACGCAGTAGGACAGTGGCAGGAACATGAGCAAAGCACCGAGGGTCCACAAGACGAGCGAGCTGGGACCGGCGGCGGCGGCGAACGCTATCCATTGGAGGTTGGTGCCGGTGGTGACGAAGAACAAGACCACGTCCCGCAGGCCCATGGCCTTCGGGAGGTTCACCGCTTCGCCGGTATGGCCGATCTCCTCCGTGCCCGCCTCCCGCGCCGCGAACTAGTGGCAGCCGGCGCCGGGCCACTCTACCGGAGTGACGACTAGAGCTTTCGTGGCACCAGCTGGCCGGAAAAGCTCAACAGGCAAAAACGATTGTCGCCGGAGGCCGGGATCCCGGTCAGGTCGACGACGATCGCTGTGCCAGGATCGGCGTAGAGGCGCGTCAACCCCGAGACGAACACACTCGAAGCGCCGCTATCCGGCTGGCCCCTGAACGTGTGTTCGACGGAGTTGCCGCCGGTCACGATCTGCAGGCCGACCGTCCTGCGGCCTGGCTGCTGGTCGTCGCTGCACGTTCCGCTCAGTTGTTCGATGACCAGGCGCTTGTTGCCCGGCACCTGGTACGTGGGCGGCGGCCCGAACGCCGCGCACTTCTGGGCGGCACCTTCGCCTTCGAAGGCGCAAATCGCGAAGGCCACCGGCCGCGCGTTCTCCTCGAGCCCGGCCGCCGGTTCGGCGGCGGCGACGGCAACAACACCCGCGGGTGCGGCACAGGCAACGAAAACGAACCATCGCAAGAGGCGTGCTGAGGGCATATGAATTCTCCTGCCGCCGATCCTAGGTCGGCAGCGCGGCGCCGCCTCTTCACATTTTCGTCAGATCAGCTGTTGTCGCCGTCCAGGATGTTGCCCAGGCCGCCGAGGATCGAGCCCTCCTCACGGCCGCCCTTGCCGAAGCCCGGCGCCGCCTTGATGATGCGGCCGGCGAGGCGGCTGAGCGGCAGCGACTGCAGCCACACCTTGCCCGGACCGGTGAGGGTCGCGAAGAACAGGCCCTCGCCGCCAAAGATCGCGGTTTTGATCTTGCCGACGAACTGGATGTCGTAATTCACCGACGGCAGCAGCGCCACGATGCAGCCGGTGTCAACGCGCAGCGTTTCGCCCGCGCGCAATTCCACTTCCTGGATGCTGCCGCCGGCGTGCACGAAGCACAGCCCGTCGCCGCTGAGCCGCTGCATGATGAAGCCTTCGCCGCCGAACAGTCCCACGCCGAGGCGCTTCTGGAAGGCGATCGAGATCGACACACCCTTGGCCGCGCACAGGAACGAGTCTTTCTGGCAGATGATCTCGCCGCCGATTCCCTGCAGGTCGAGCGGGATGATCTTGCCCGCGTACGGCGCTGCGAACGCGACGCGCTCGCGGCCGGACGAGCCGGCATGGCCGAACACGGTCATGAACAGGCTCTCACCGGTGAGGATGCGCTTGCCGGCGCTGAGCAGCGCGTCGGCGATGCCGCCACGGGGCCGCGAGCCGTCGCCGAAGATCGTCTCCATCTGGATGCCCTGGGTCATGTACATCATCGTGCCAGCTTCGGCCACGGCGCTCTCACCCGGGTCGAGCGTCACCTCGACGAACTGCATGTCGTTGCCGCGAATCTCGTAGTCGATCTCATGGGCGGAGCGCGAGCCGGCGATGGTGGCGGCGCCGACGGCGGAGCGCGGCGGCTGCGGCTGCGAAACGCTACCGAGGTGCGCGCGTAGTTCGCTGACGTCGCGCAATGCGACCCAGTCCTTCATGCCGGTGGCGAACACCAGCGTCGACGGATCGACGCTGCCGTTCCTGATGTTGGCGACGATGTCGTCCTCGCCCACCGGGCCAACCTGCTGGCCGCCGATCGCCATGTACCACTGCTTGCTCATTGCTTCTTCTCCTCCTGGGCGCTGTCGATGGTGGCGGCCGCCTGCGCTTCGATGCGCGCGACGTCTTCCTGCGCGAGGCCAAGCGAATGCGCGAGCTGCGCGAGGTAGATGCGCTCGGCGCCGCTGACGCCTTCGTCGGCGCGCACTATGGCAAACGCGAGACGGTACAGCTCGGCCTTGGCCGCGGGGTCGGAGACACCGGCGACGATCTGCGCCAGCGGGCGCGGCGCGGCAATCTCGGCTTCGACCACCGACCCGACTCCAGCCTTGGCGGCTTCGGCGATGATTGCTGCGCGCTCTTCCGCATGCAGCTCGCCGTCGGCGCGCGCGGCCGACACCATGAGGCGCACGAGACGCACGACGCCGTCGCCGGCGTCCGCGGGAGCAGCCGGCGACGACGCAGGCCCGGCCGGTACCGGCGGCACGGCGCCGCCGGTCGCGGCAGGCCCGCCGACGCCGGCGGGACCCTGTTTGCTCTTCCAGGTTTCGTAGACACCCCAGGCGACTCCGGCCATGGTGAGGAGCGTCTGCGGGTTGGCGAGAGCGCCACGCGTCATCGCCCCCATCGTCCGGCGCGAACGCTTGCGGCTGCGGCCGCCGAGGGCGCCGCGCAGCACGGTTCCGAGTATGTCCGCTGGATCCATGTTCCTCCGGGGTTCAACTAGCAATGTACGTCATCCGGCGCCGTAAGTTCAGCTAGACTTCGCCTTCTTCACCCACGGATTCATCTCGGAGGCGTTTCATGGCCAGGCCCAGTTTGCGTATCGGCGTCCTGCGCGGACGCGAGAACTCGTTCCCCGACGCCTTCATCGCGAAAGTAAACGCCATGGACCGCGGCGTGCACGCGGAGTACATCCAGCTGGGTGGCACCAAGATGAACGAGCCGGTGCCCTACCGCGTGGTCCTCGACCGCATGAGCCACGAGGTGCCGTACTACTCCGTGTACCTGAAGATGGCGGCGCTGCAGGGCACCTACGTCATCAACAACACGTTCTGGCGGGTCGCCGACGACAAGTTCTTCGGCTACGCGGCAGCCGAGAAGCTCGGCATGGCGGTTTCGAAGACCGTGGTGCTGCCCAACCGCGACTACGTCGACGACGTCACCGCGGAGAGCCTGCGCAACCTCTGGCCCACCGACCTCGCCATGTACCTCGAGTACGTCGGCATGCCGTGCTACATGAAGCCGGCGTTCGGCGGCGGCTGGAAGGACGTGACGAAGATCGAGTCGGCGCAGCAGGCGGCCGAGGTCTACTACGCGTCCGGCTCCAAGACCATGATGCTGCAGGAATACATCAAGTGGGACACGTACATTCGCGTGCCTACCATCGGCCGCAAGCACGTGCGCGCCATCCGCTACGATCCTGCGCCTTACGGCATGGGCGGCTACAACCAGGACTACAACATCCTGCCGCGCGCGCTGCGCGACCACGCCGAGGAAATCTCTCTCAAGTACAACATCGCGCTCGGCTACGACATGAACGCGCTCGAGTGGGCGGTTCGCGACGGCATCTTCTACGGCATCGACCTCACCAACTACACGCCCGACCTCGACGAGCGCAGCCTCAAGGCGGCGCACTTCCCCTGGGCGGTCGAAAAGATGGCCGAGTTCGCCGTGGAGAAGGCGCTGTCGGGCGAGCCGACGCCGGACCTGCCAGACTGGAAGGCGCTGCTGACGCGCTGACAACCGCGCGCCCTGCGCGAGGAGGCGGCCCATGAAGCTCGAGAAGTATCGCGTCAAGCCCGGCGGCTTCAGGCTGCGCGACCACGACCCCGGCGACACCGGCGGGTTCCATTCGAAGGAAGCCGCGAAAAGGCACGTGCGCGCGTCGGTGAAGACGATGCGCATGCTGCAGGAAAAGCTCTACGCCGACGACCGCTACGCGCTGCTGCTGATCTTCCAGGCGATGGACGCGGCCGGGAAGGACAGCGCCATCGAGCACGTCATGTCCGGCGTCAACCCGCAGGGCTGCCAGGTGTACTCGTTCAAGCAGCCGTCCGCGGAAGATCTCGACCACGACTTCCTGTGGCGCACCAACAAGTGCCTGCCGGAACGCGGGCGCATCGGCATCTTTAACCGCTCTTATTACGAGGAAGTCCTGGTGGTGCGCGTGCATCCCGAGATCCTCGCGAAGCAGCGGCTGCCGCCGGGCGTCGTCGGCAAGGACGTCTGGAAGGAGCGCTTTGAAGACATCAGCAGCATGGAGCGCTACCTGACGCGCCAGGGCACGGTGATTCGCAAGTTTTTCCTGCACGTTTCCCGCAAGCAGCAGCGCCGCCGCTTCCTCGCGCGCCTCGATCGGCCGGAAAAGAACTGGAAGTTCTCTGCCGCCGACCTCAAGGAGCGCGACTTCTGGAAGCACTACATGCTGGCGTACGAGAAGATGATCGCAGCCACCAGCAGCAAGCACGCCCCCTGGTACGTGATCCCGGCCGACAACAAGTGGTACACGCGCATGCTCATCTCGGACATTGTGGTCGATACGCTGAAGGGCATGAAGCTCGGCTTTCCCGAGCTGCCAAAAGCCGACAAGGCGGCGCTCGACGTGGCGCGCAAGGCGCTCGAATCGGAGTGAGCTAGTCGAAGAGCGCTGCCACCGGACAGGCGAAGCCAGGCAGGACCGCGGCGTCGGTGAGTATGTCGCCGCTCCCGAAAAATTGGGGACCGGCGCCTGGATGATGGATCGTCATGGTGCGGTCGGTGCCGGCGAGCCAGACGCTGCGCACGCCGGCCATGAGGTACTCGGCCGTCTTCGCGGCGATCTCGTCTTCGGAATTGGACGGTGACACCACCTCGACGACGAGGTCGGGAATGGTTGCGACCTTGAGCAGGCTGCCGGCTTCGTACTCCGCAGGCTGCTTGGCGGCGCCGATGAAGCTGAGGTCGGGCGAGCGGCCGTGCAAGGGCCCGCGCAGCATGTAGAGGACGTTCGAACCGTAAATCTCGCCCAGCCGGCGCGGGTGCACGAAGGCGTGCAGCGCGGCGGCCAGCGCGATCACCAGCCGCTCGTGCGGCAGGCCCGCCGGGCTCAAGGCGCGCAGCTCGCCGCGGACGATCTCGTACTTGCGGCCGTCCCGCGGCAGGCGCTGCAGTTCGGCGTCGGAAATGGCGGGAACCAGGAACAAGGCGGCCTCGCCCGAAGTGTACCCATTCACGGGAGCTAGCGCGCCGGGCCGTTGCCCTGGTCCGGCTCCATCGGTGCGCACCTGAAGATCGCCTGGATGAGGCCGTTGTCGACCGCTTCCGGGAGGTGTTTCGGCTGCACCTTCGCGAGGTCTTCGCAAAGCTGTGCGTCGCAGGCAGCCACCGTCAGCTCCTGCTCCGCGGTCAGCGCCAGCGGACCGGCATCGACGAACCGCGAAACCGCGCCCACGGCCGACGTGTCGTAGCACGCGTCGTGCGTCTGGCAAGCGGCGTCGGTGGCGTCCATCGGGGCGCCCGAGCCACCCGGGCCGCAATAGTTGCCGTGTGGGCGGCCAAGCAGCACAATCGCCGCCTTTTCGACCGCTTGTGCGAAGAACGCGCGCCAGCTTGAAACTTGACCCGTATCCGTCGTGGTTTCACTCATGCGGTCCTGATTCGCATGCAGCCCGCCAGGAAGGGCGGCTTGACGACTCAGTGACTTGCGGGGCCAGCTCCCGGCGAGCGGCGCAAGTCTGTGGCTCTCCGCAAGGCGCGGCGCGTCAGTTCTGTCGGGGCGTCAGGAAACCACCTGGCCGTCGGCGAGGCGCACGACTCGCTCGGCCCGGCCCATCACCCTCGGGTCGTGGGTCGAGAAGATGAAGGTGGTGTTGGCCTTGCGGTTGAGGTCGAGCATCAGCGCGATGATCGCTTCGCCGGTGGCCGAGTCGAGGTTCGCGGTGGGCTCGTCGGCAAGCACCAGCAGCGGCCGCGTCACGAGCGCGCGAGCGATGGCCACGCGCTGGCGTTCGCCGCCCGACAGCTCGTCGGGACGGTGGCGGGCCAGGTCGCCGAGCCCGACTTCGGCGAGCGCCTGGCTTGCCCGCGCCCGCGCGTCGCGCGTGGCGCCGCCGAACAGCAGCGGAAACTCGACGTTCTCGAGCGCCGTGAGCACCGGGATCAGGTTGAAGGTCTGGAAGATGAAGCCGATGCTGCGCGCGCGCAGGTCGGAGAGCGCGTTGTCGTCGAGGCTCGCCACATCCTTGTCGGCGACCAGCACGCGGCCGCTGCTTGGGTGGTCGAGGCAGCCGATGAGGTTGAGGAGCGTCGACTTGCCCGAGCCCGACGGACCGGCGATCGCCATGAACTCGCCCGGCTCCACCGCGAGCGACACGCCGCGCAGCGCCGCGACCGTGGTGCGGCCCAGGTCGTAAGTCTTGGTCACGTCGATGACGCGCACCGAGCTCACGTTCTCAGAAGCTCCAGGTCAGGCGGCTTTGCAGCGCGCCGCGCACCGGCGCCAGCCGGTATTCGCTGCTTTGCGGGCCGAGGAGCACGATGCCATCGACGCCGATTGTGACACTCCCGGAGGGTGCGAACGAAACCCCGGGAGTGAGCGCTAGGCCGCCGTCGTCGATGCCGAGCACGGCGCGCAGGTTCGCGGTAAAGCGCTCGGCGATGTGCGCGCGCGACCAGCCGGCGTGCAGGTAGTTGCGGCGCAGGCCGAGGCCGCCGGAGTACGGCAGCGACGCGCCGGCAAGGTAGGCGGCGCGCGCCTGCTCGCGCACCGCCTGCGGCAGGGCCGGGTTCGCGGCGGTCGCGAAGCTGTTCGCAAGTGCCGCGCGATAAGCCGCCGCGGTGGAGTCGCCGTAGCCCTCGCCGTTGTAGAAGTATTCGAAGGAAAGCGCTGTCTCGCCCGAGGTGCGCAGCGCGCCAGCGGCGATGCGGAAGAAGTGCCGGTCGTCGCGCCGCGGCAGGAGTTCGGCACCGCGATAGAACGACGCTTCCGCGTGCGCGGCCCACAGCCCGCCGAGGCCGCGGGTCACGTCGAGCCCGGCGAGCGTGCGCAGGTTGCGGCCGCCGGACAGGATGACGGCGACATCGGTCGCACCAAAGAGGCGGCGCAGCCGCGCGGCGAGCGCGCGACGTTCGATGCGCGGCGCGTCGAACGGCAGGTCGCCCGGCTCGGTGCGGCCGCGCGACGCCACCAGGATGAGGCCGGTCTTGCTGTTTGGCACCACGTCGGCGCGCACCGCCCAGGCCCCTTGCTGTTCGAGGCCGGCGTTCAGCGGATTCTTCGGCGGCTCGATGCGGCTCGTCGGGTTCCAGGCAAACCCCGAGCCCCAGGCGATCCGCTGCTTGCCGACGCGCATGCCGAGCACCGAGCCCCACCAGTTCTGCGCATACGCCTGGCGGATCTTCACTTTGGCGTCGCCGCCGATGCGCTTCTCGACATAACCGCGGCCGACGAAGCGGGCGCTGCGCCACGACTGGCGCACGCCAGCCGTCAGCCGCAGCAGGTCTTCGGGATCGCGCAGCCCAAGCACGTTGTCGCGATTGAGCAGCGTTTCGACCGTCGGGTAGAGAAAGTTCTCGAAACCCAGTTCGGCAGCGGGCGCCGCCGCACGAGCGAGGCCGGGGGCGGATACGACCAGCAGCGCGGCGAGGACAACCGCGGCGTTGCTCCTCACTCCCCCCGCTCCAGCGCGCTCGGCGTGAACATACGGTCGTCAAGGCGCGGCGCGTCGTCGATGGTGAGGAACAGCAAGACGGTGGCAGCGCCGGGCTCGACGGCGTTCTCCATCACCAGGCGCGTCGGCCGCACGCGCGTGCCCAGCCGCTGCGGCTCGGCAAGCGTGAGCCACTTGAGTTTCTTGCCGGCGATCGTGAAGTACTCGGTGCGCACCGGGAAGAAAGTACCGTCGGTGCGGACCCACAAGACCACGCGGTCGTAGGCGATCTTGCGGTCCTTCGCCTTCAGTTCCAGCTTGTAGCACGCGAAGCCGCCCTGCTCTTCCTCGCCGACCAGGGCCGGCACGTAGTCGTTGATGAGCGACAGGCGGAAGATGTCGGCGTTGCTGAAGTCGCCGCCGCCGAAGTTCTGCCGCGCGCCGACGCGCACCACCTTCTCGCCGGAAGGTATGTAGAGCCAGGTGTTGTCGGCGTCGCGCAAATAGGCGGTGCCGCGTTCCTTGGGCGGCGCGGTGTAGCGGACCAGGCCCTTGTCGTCGCCCTTCTTCCAGCCGTTCAGCTCGACGACGCGCTGCGGCTTCCCGGGCCGCTCGACAGTCATGCGAAAGGTGTAGGCCGCGTTCTCGCCGAGCACCGCGCGGTCGGAGCGGCGCACGATCTCGCTGGCAGAGGGCGCCGGCACAGCCAGGAACAGCGCGAGCAGCATCTCAAACATGGTGCAGCGCCTCGCGCGGTTCGAGCCGGCTCGCGGCATAAGCCGGATAGAGCGCCGCCAGCGACGACAACACAATGATGATGGCGGCCGCCGCCAGCACGCTGCCGGCTCGCAGCAGCGGATAGAGGCTGTCGCCGCCGGCCATCCAGGCGAGCGTCATCGTGTTCATGCGAATGCCGGTGGCGCCGTAGTACAGCACGAAGGCGCCGCCGGCCAGCACCCCGAGGACGGCCGCGACGATGCCGAGCGCGGCGCCCTCGAGGACGAACAGCCGGATGACGGCGCCGCGGCGCATGCCGAGGGCGCGAATGGTGCCGATCTCACGGGTGCGCTCGTGGACGCTCGCCAGCATCGCGTTCACCACGCCAACCGCCGCCGCCAGGAACAGGAACGTCGAGAGCACGTTGATCGCCGACTGGTTCGCCTCGATGATCGCGAACGAGAACCGGCCCGCCTGCTCCACGGTCTCGGCACGCAGCGCCTGGCCCGCGAGAGGCGGCGGCGCCGAGGCGACCAGCGATTGCACCAGGCCGCGCACCCGCGCGCGGCTCGCGCGCGACTGCGAGCGCAGCAGGATCTTGACGTTGGTGGCGGCGCCGGCCTTGTCCACCAGCGACTGGGCCGCGCCGAGCGAAACATACGCGGTGCTGTCGTACCAGGGCGCGCCCTTGTCGAAGATGCCGCACACCGTGACGTCGAGCGAGTTGACGGCGCCCTGCGCGGTCTGCACCACGAACGAGACGCTGTCGCCCACCGACAGGCGCAGCTTGCGCGCCAGCGGCTGCGCGACATAAGCCTGGTCGTCGCCTTTGCCGAGAAAAACGCCGGCCGCGGGCGCCTGTGTACGCCGCAGTTCGTCTTCGCGCTGCGCGTCGATGCCGACGACCACCACCGGGCTCGAGCGGTTGCCGGAGACCACGGTGCCGCGCACCGCGAGATACGGCGTCGCCTTCACGACACCGAGGGACGCGCCCGCGCTTTCGACCCGCGCGGCGAGCGCAGCACCGTCGGCGAACGCGGTTTCGCCGTAGGCGTCGAACGGGCTGTTCTGCGGCTCGAAATCGAGCGGCCGCGCCACCACCTGGACGTCGCCGGTCTGCACGGCGACGAGGGTTGCGGTCTGCTGCGCCGCAATGCCGTCCGCGAGGCCCTGCGCGGCGACCAGCGCGGCACAGCCGATGAGCATGGTGGCCGCGGCCAGGGCGCTGCGGCGCCGCGCACGCAGCAGGTTGCGAAAGGCCAGGCGCAGGAGGGCCAAGAGCTAGACTGCCCGCAGCGCGTCGGCTGGGCGCAGGCGCGCGGCGATGAGCGCAGGGCCGACGGCAGCGATCACGCACACCACCAGCATCAGCGACGGGATGGTCGCAAGTTCGTGCCATGCGATGCGCGGGTACAGGTAGTCGCCTCCGTACGAGTAGCGCTGCGCTTCGCTGAACGCGGGGATGCCGACCTTGCCAAAGAAGAGGATGGCGCCCGCCCCGAAGGCCGTGCCGAGCACCGCACCGAGCACGCCGAGCACCACCGCCTCGAGGAGGAACAGCAGGCTGACCTGCGAGCGGCGCGCGCCGGTGGCGCGGATGGTGCCGATCTCCCGGGTGCGCTCGAACACTGCCATCAGCGCGGTGTTGGTGACTCCCGCGGCGACGATCAGCGCCATCAGCACGTTGGTGATCGAGGCGATGAAACGCGTGAGGGTGACGCCGCCGATGAACGGCCCGCCCATCTCTTCCCACGTGTAGGCGTGCGCATTCGTGCCCGCCGCATCGAAACGCGTGTTGAGCGAACGGGCAATGGCAGCCGAGTCGCCACCAGGGTCCCTCTGCCGCAGCACCAGCAGGCCGGCCTGGTCGTCGACATCAAGGAGGCGCCGCACCGCGTCGATGTCGGCGTAGCAAGCACCCCATTCGTAGGCCTCGAGCCCCTTGACCGTCCAGATGCCGGTGACCACCAGCCGCACCGCGGTGAGCCGGCCGTCCGCGGCGTTGCCAAGCGCCGTGAGCGTGTCGCCGACACTCGCGCCGAGCTTTTTCGCGACGCCGCGGTTCAGCAACACCCCGTAGCGGTTTGCACCGAACTCCCCGGCCGCGAAGAAATTCCCGGAGCGCAGCTCGATCGCAGGATAGACGGCGGCGCGCGCGCGCGGGTCGATGCCGATGAGGACGCCGTCCATCGAGCTTTCGCCCTTCGAGAGGAGCGCGCCGATCATGAGGCGCGACAGGCCAGCCGCAAGGCGCGGCTCCGCCGCGACGACCTGCGCGATCATTGCCTCCGGATGCTGCAGCAGCCGATAGTTGTTCTGCGGCATCAGGAACGAGACCTTGCCGCCCTCGTCGGCGGCCGCGTCCCGGGCGTAGACCTGCACGTGGCCGAGGGTCGCGTTCTTCGCCGGTTCCACCACGCCGCGCTCCATCGCCGCGGTCCAGGCACGGCCGAGGATCATCAGGCCGATGCCGAGCGCCAGCGCCGACACCGTGAGCAGTGTGCGCCGCTTGTGGCGGGTGAGGTTGCGGCCGGCAAGGGTGAGGAAGAGGGGCACTGCGGACGATGGTATCGGGAAAGCTGCCGCGGCGCGCATTGTATACTCGCTCTACCGTCGCTGATGACCACCAAAATCCGCGCGCGCATCACCGCTCTGGGCCTGTACGTGCCGCCGAAGGTGATGTCGAACGACGATCTCGCGAAATTCGTGGACACCAACGACGAGTGGATTCGTACGCGCACCGGCATCGTCACCCGCCACTACGCCGAGCCGGGCGTGCCCACCAGCGAACTCGCGTACCAGGCCGCGCGCGACGCGCTCGAGCGCCGTGGCATCGCCGCCACCGAGCTCGACCTCATCATCGTGGCGACGGTGACGCCCGACATGATGTTTCCGGCCACCGCCTGCATCGTGCAGGACCGGCTGGGTGCGACGCGCGCCTGGGCATTCGACATCGAGGCGGCCTGTTCCGGCTTCACCTACGCGCTCACCATGGGCGCGCAGTTCATCGAGAGCGGCGCGCACCGCAAGGTGCTGGTGATCGGCGCCGACGTGATGACCTCGATCCTCGACTGGAAAGACCGCGCCACCTGCGTGCTGTTCGGCGACGGCGCCGGCGCCGTGCTGCTGGAGCCGTCCGACGACGAGACCGGCATCCTCGGGTTCCACCACGAGGTGGACGGCAGCGGCCGCAAGTTCCTCTACATGCTGGGCGGGGGCAGCCTCAACCCGACGACGCCCGAGACCGTGGCCGCCGGCATGCACTACATCCGCCAGGAAGGCCAGCACGTCTTCAAGTTCGCGGTGCGCAAGATGGCCGAGGCGTCGGTGCACCTCATCGAGAAGTACGGCGTCAAGCCCGAAGAGGTGGACCTGTTCGTCGCGCACCAGGCAAACGTGCGCATCATCGACGCCGCGCAGCAGCGTCTCGGGCTGCCCGACTCGAAGGTGGTGAAGAACATCGATCGCTACGGCAACACCACCGCGGCGACCATTCCGCTGGCGCTCGGCACGGCGCTCGACGACGGCCGCCTGAAGCCGGGCAGCCTGGTGGTGATGACATCCGTCGGCGCCGGCTTCACCGTGGGCAGCGTGCTGGTGCGCTGGGCTTCGGTTCCCTGGAATTGAGCAAGGAGCGAAGCTCGGACAAGCAGAAGCGCAAGGGCGTCCGTGCCGGCCGGCTCTTGTTCCTGCTGGCAGCCTGCGCGTTCGCGGTCTGGGTCACGCGCGGCGAAGCGCCGCCGACGCGCATCGGCGCGTGGCTCGACGCGCAGCGCCTCACGCCGCGCTATGAAACCGTCGGCGGCCTGAAGATTCGCTACGTGCGCACCGGCCAGGGGCCAACGCTGGTGCTGCTCCACGGGATCGCGTCGTCGATCTACTCCTGGAAGGAAATCCTGCCGCTCCTGAGCCGCGGCCACGACGTGATCGCGCTCGACTTCCCCGGCTTCGGCGACTCCGACTTCGAGACGAACCCGTCGTGGGAAAGCATGCCGCCGCTCGTGACCGGCCTGATGGATCGCCTCGGTGTGGCCAGGGCAACGCTCGTTGGCAGCAGCATGGGCGGCGCCGTCGCGGTGCTGGCCGCGGCGGCGACACCGCAGCGGCTCGACAAGCTGGTGCTGATCGACTCGGCCGGCTTCAACCTCTCGCCCGCAGACCGGCCAGCAGTGCTGCGCCTGGTGAACACCGGGCTTGCTCCTCTCCTCGAGCGGCTGCCGCTGCGGCGGCCGCTCACCCGCCTCGCGCTGCTGCAGATCTTCCACGACGACTCGCTCGTAACCGCCGAGCGCCTCGACGAATACGTCGCGCCGATGATGCGCCCGGGCGCAGTCGAAAACCTGCAGGCGCTGCTCGCTTCGGCCAACCCCGACCTGGCGCAGCGTTTCGAAAATGCCGCCCGAAGCGTGAACGTTCCTGCACTCGTCCTCTGGGGTGATGACGACAAGTGGGTCTCACCGCGCGACGCCGACCTCTTCACCGCCGCCATCCCCGACTCGCGCAAGCAGGTGATTCCCGCCTGCGGCCACCTCCCGGCCGAAGAAAAGCCCGCCGCAACCGCGGCCGCCATCGAGACGTTCATGTCGGAAGGAGCAGCGCACCAGTAATCGTCGGCTCTCCACGTCCGGAGACCGCCGATAGCAAAGAAGGTTGCCGGGTTTGTCCGTCCATGAGTGGATGGGCCCACGCAAGCTACTGTTGGCCGCAAGCGCTTCCACGGCATTCACGGTGGCGGGCGCCGCCCGGCTTGCGGTCCCGCAAAGCGAGCACGCAGTTCGCCCGGGACTGGAAGCTTCGTTCGCGACCTTCAGGGGATGCTCGGCCACTCTCGTGGGACCGCGCGCGCTGTTGACGGCGGCTCACTGCGTTCAAGTGGGCTACCGGACCACGGTCCAGATGGGGTGCAAACAGTACTCAGGAGAGTGCAAAACGCCGCAGTCCTATCCGGGATCGGGTGCTGCTCACGACATTGCGCTTTGCAACATTGGCGAGAACCCCTGGCCGTACCTCGACACGATTTCCGTAACGGACCCGGTTCGGGAACACGACCGCGTGCTCCTGACGGGGTATGGAGGCCGGGCTGGTGTGGCCCTCGTCGCCGAAGTCACCACTGAGCTCAGCATCGACCGCCGGCGGTGCGTGGCTCGAACCTGGCGACAGCGGCGGCGCTGCCTACGTTCGCGGAGCGGACGGGTGGAGCGCAGTGGTCGCGGTCAACTCACATGTCGCCGGCCAACGATCGTACCTTGCAAATCTGGCGGCCGACCGCGAGTTCATCGAAGGATGGGCGGCCGACAATGGCGGAGTTTGCGGCGTGTCGAGCCCGGTTCCGGACAAATGCCTCACGGGACGAAGAAACCTGGCTGACGTCATTTGCCGAAGGAGTGCCGAATGACCCCTCTAATCAGATATCACCAAGTATCGGCGGCCGCTTTGTCGTTGTTCCTGCTCGCCGTTCCCCATAGTGCCAGCAGCGCTGCCGCAAGCGCTCAGTTCCAGATGACCATCGACGGCGGACACGCGTTCCTCAAGAACGGTTCCCAGCTGGTGGCGGGGACGGTGAAATACCCGGATTCCACCACGGCAACTACCTGTATCTCGAAGAGGGCGACGCCGCAGCGATCGCGGGCGTGAAGTACATCGAGCCATCCGTGAAACCAGTAAACGGAATCGACGTGCGGTACTGGTCGATCGAGGGCTACAAGGTCACGATTTGTCCCGATGGCGACTGCTCCTCAACTGCGGAGGTGACACTGCCGGCTGACACGCCGGAAAAAATGGCCTGCGCTCCTGGCGAAAACATGGACAACCTGTTGTACATCCCCTCGATGTAGAAGCTCAACCCGGGCAAGCCGCCCAAGGCCGACTGGCCCACGAAGCTCTCGGCGCAAGTTCGTGTTGCAGGCGGGAGCACTCAAGATCGCCAACAGGTACGGTTGCTTTGCGTTCGTGGACCGAAACGGCAAGGAAGTCATCCCTCGCCAACCCTTGGCCAGCAACATGGCGATTCTCTACAGCCTGCCTCTATCGAGCTACGTCGAGGTCCGTCTCGAGCCGCTCCCGGGCAGCGGCAAGGAGCCCACCGGCATTCGCATGACCCAGAAGAACGGGGCAATCACCACCACACTGACAACAGTCGTGCCGGGAACACCGCCGGACCCGCCACTGAAAGACGGTGAGGAAGTCGTGCACTTCAAGATGTTTTACGAGCTGAATGGGGTGCCACCACGCGAACAAGTGCGCCTGATTTACCACCCGGTGCCCGGAGCCGCTGGGCGGCCAGCCAGGCCCGGCAGCGTATGCCCGCCAGCTCGCTTCTTCCGCTGATCCACTGACGTCAGCGAGCGTCTCGTTGCGCCGACGCCACGAACAGGCCGGCCCACGAGTGCCACGGCGCCCCCGCGTTGAGAAGCTCGAGTTGCGCTTGGCGCAACGCGTCGGCTGCCGAATGGCCCGCACGGTAGGAGTTGTGAAACCGGACCGAGAGGTCGCGCGCGTTCCGGTCCTCGAGTTTCCACAAGGAGCCGATGACCGCGGGCACGCCCGCGATCAGGAAGGGCCGAGCCAGCGTGATCGGCCCTTCGCCGCGCAGGAGCGTGCCGACACCGGTCTCGCAACTGCTCAGGACGACGAGGCGGACACGACGCAGGTCGAGCCTCCCGAGCTGCTCGAGATCGACCTGGTCGGTGCCGTCGCCAAGGATGAGCCGCGACCGCCAGGGTGAAATGTCGTTCACCCTGGCGTGGCCGGCGAAGTGAAAAATGTCGGCGCCACCCATCGCCAGCCGCAGTCGCGCACTGCTGCTGTGCCCGGGCTCTATCAGCGTGCTGCGTGGATACAGGGCGGGCAATTTCATGGAGTTCGCGCGAAGACTCGGGCAGGTCGGCCGTACCGCCGACGAGCAACGGCATCGGCGGGGATTGCCGGCGGGCAAGCCCCGACTTCGCGACCGATTGGTAGTAAGCGGCGCTCGGGATGGTGGAGACCACGTGGGTCTCGATCAGGTGGCGGCCGCTGCGGCGATCCTGCAGCGCGGCAAAGGGTACGGTCCCAATCAGCCGATCGGGAACGATGATCAGGTTCGCGTCGTCGTCGAACAACTGCCGCTCCGGAAGGAGCAACCGCGAAAGCGCTGCCAGGGCATGGCGGATCGGTGGCGCTCGAATCGGCCGCGATGAGCGGAGCGTTGGTTCGGATCGCCTCCATCACGTCGGTTTCAGGCACGTCGCGAACTACCAGTTCGACCCGATGCCTGGAGATGACCCAGGTCAGCAGCCGGGCGGGAAGGGACGCATAGTAAAGGACAGCGGTTCCCTCCGGCAGCATGCTCCTGGAACTCGTCGAGACCCGTCACATGCAGGTGGCGGTGTCGATACAGGGTGGCCTGCGACCTGCTTCGTTCGGCGACGGCGAACGCCGCCTTGCCGCCTTCCGGTTCGCGGCTGTAGCTGTCGATGAGCGCACCGTAGAGGTCTGCCGCGGTATCGACGAGGTACGCCCTGGAGTCATCGGCTTGCAGAGCGGCCAGCTGTTTTTCAACGCTCGCGATTCCCAGCACGAGTTGCCCGCGGGACCGCGCAGGCAGCGCGGCTCGATCCAGGGCCCGCGCTGCCATGAGGTGGGTCGCAGGAACTTGTTCGGGTGAGCGCAGCGCAAAGAGCCGCAGCGCCTCGTCGAGAAGTGCCGCCGACTTCATGGGGGCTGTCTCGATCAGCGACTCGGCGCGGGTCCGCAGCACCCAGGGGGCGACAAATTCCTGCAAGGCAATGGACTCGATGTTCCGTGACACGCCTTCGGCTTCGTCGAGATCCCTTTGTGCCTCGACGTGATCGCCGAGGCGCGAGCGCAGCGACGACCTCACGACCAGGCTTTCGACGATCGTCGCGGCCGCGCCGCGCCGGCGGGCCTCGGAAACGGCTGCGTCCTGGAACAACAAGGCGCAGCGCACCAGGCCTTCGTCGGCCGCGTACTCGGCAATGTTTCGCAGCACGGTGAGGCGCCGGCGCCGGGTCAGCACCGAGGACAGGTTGTGGACCACCGCGTCGAGGCGCAGCCAGCCGTCGGCGCGGTTTCCCAACTCCCGCATCACCGCAGCCGTTGCGCTCAGAGCCGCCACGCGCTGCTCGGTTTCGCCGGTTTGCCCGAACACGACCGCGGCGCGTTGCAAGCTGCCGAGGCCCGCATCGGTGCGGCCCACCTGTCCAAGAGCGAGCCCCTGGAGCGCCAGTGCGCGGCCAAGGACCGAAGCGTAGCCGGCGCTTTCGGCATCGCGGCAAACCGCGGAGGCGCGCCGCAGGGAGCCGCGATAGTCGCCGGTCTGGTACTGGGCCACGGCCAGCTGGACGGCGGCGCGGAACCGGAACGGACTGCGCCCTTGGCGAAGTGCCGCCTCCGCGATGCGGAACTGCTCCTGAGCCAGCTCGAGTTTCGTTTCCTCGAGAAGGGTTACACCATTGGCGAAGGCGACCAGGCCGCGAGCCACGATCCGGCGCGACGGGGCGGCACTCGCGTCGAGCTGACGAACCGTGTCCGAAAGCAGCGGGTCGTGGGACGAACGGGCGATCATTCCCGCCAGGCGCTCGATGCGCGTGAGCATCGCCTCGGCGCGGCGATCGCCGGCAAGCATCGCGGTGCCCCAAAGCCCCAACAGGCGTTCCTCCATCAGGTGCTGCAAGGGCTCGGCGTTGCGGTTGACCAACTGCTGCGTCTGCGGCGCCAACTCCAACGTGCCAGCGAGCAGAGATGACTCCAGTGATTCCCACTCGCCGAGGGCGGACGTCGCGCGGTCGGACCTCGTCACCAGTTCGGCACGCCAGGCTCGATCGCCTTCGATGGCGAGCGCGTCCCGGTTCGCGCGCGCGGCCTCGTCGAACAGCCCGAGGCGAGCAACGATGATCCCGAGATTGAAGGCCGCAGGCCGATGGCCAGGGTCGAGCTCGAGGGCTGTCAGCACCGCCTCCAGCGCGCGACACAGGGCCAGCGGTTCGTTCCTGCCGCCCGCAGTGGCCGCTTCGAACCAGGCGACTCCCAGGTCGTTCTGCACGTCGGCGTTGGCTGAAGTCGTTGCCGCGTCGAGATGAGACAGACGTGTGGCGGCAATGCCCGCGTCTCCCAGGAGCAACTCGAGCAAGGCTGCGTTCCCTGCTTCCGTTGGTTGCGAAGAGCCTGGCTCTCTTGCAACGAATGCCTGAATGGCGCCAAGCGTCGACGCGGAAAATATCTCCGCGCCGCGCGTGCCGTCGAACGGCCGGTAGCTGGCGCCCGACAGCCGCAGTTCAAACGGTCGGCGGTCCGCTCCCTCCAGAAAGACGCCGACGGCGGACTGCGTGCTGCTCCGACCGATCCGAACGCCCCCCGCGGAGTGAATCGTCGCAACCGCAAGCGCGGTCCCGGCCATCCAACGTCGCCGGGAGCGGGAAAGCATGAGCCGGAGGCTACCCAAGTTGGGAGGCGAAGGGCGTCCTGCTTCTTCGAATCGATCGTGCCGGCCCGGAAAAGAGGCGGCGGCTGTCCGTCTGTTATTTCAAAGGGATGGAAGCCCTCCCCAGGGGCGCGGTCACAGGAACCACGCTGGGCGCCATCCTCGTGTCGACTTCACCCCCGCGATTGGGTAAGAATTCCCCACCGTCGGGGGGCGCTACATCGCGTGAATCGGCCGTTCGCTCCGGAGACTTCTCGCCCTGGTCTCGAGCAGTTGTTCGTCGCTTCGCTCCCCGACGTCGAGGATGCCATTCGGCTGGTTGCCGGCCGCTGGCGCCTCGGCACCTCGGAACAGGAGGACTTTGGTTCCGAGGTCAAGCTGGCACTCATCGAGGACGGCTACGACGCGCTGGCGCGCTTCGAGGGCCGTAGTTCGCTCAAGACCTACCTGGTGGTGGTGATTGAGCGCCTCTACCTCGACCGCTGCCGCAGGTTGTCCGGCCGCTGGCGGCCGTCGGCCGAAGCCGCGCGCCTCGGAGCCGCGGCGGTGATGCTCGAAACGCTGATTCACCGCGATCATCTGCCGCTTTCTGACGCGATCGAACAAGTGCGGCGCGAGCGCGGCGCGGAAACGGATGACGATGCGCTCTACACGCTCGCGAGCCGGCTGCCGCCGCGCCAGCCGCGCGCCACCGAGACGCCGACGCCGCCCGCTGGTTTCGAACCGCGCGCGCCCGAGAGCGACTCGCCGGTCGCGAGCCTGCAGGGACGGGAGACGATCGCCCGCTGCCAGGCCGCGATCGCGGCGACCATGGCCGGTTTCGCGCCGATGGACCACCTCATCCTCCGGCTGCGCTTCGAAGACGACGTCTCGGTTGCCGACATCGCGCGCCTGCACGCTCTCGACCAGAAGGCGCTCTACCGGCGCCTCGACAAGATGATGGACGAGCTGCGCGCCGGCCTGGAACGGCACGGCGTGTCCTGGGCCGAGGTGAAGATCATGATCGAGCGCGGCCAGTGCCATCTGCGCCTGCCGGTGCGGAGGCGGACGGCGCGCACCGTGCACCACGGCTGGCGGCATCATGAGCTGCCCCCAGGCCGAAGTGCTGGCG
The DNA here is from genome assembly GCA_963720545.1 of uncultured Acidobacteriota bacterium. Classification (GTDB taxonomy): domain Bacteria; phylum Acidobacteriota; class Vicinamibacteria; order Fen-336; family Fen-336; genus MFD01916-c6. Next base: position 1,987,560 of record OY970399.1, read on the forward strand.
ACGTTCATCGAGGGCCGCCTCGCCGGCGCCGAACGCAATGAAACGGCCGCGCACGTTGCAAGCTGCGAGGATTGTTACGGCATCGTGCGGCGCTCGCTGCAGGAGCCGGAGGCTCGCCCGGCGCGCCGCGCCACGGAGAGCACACCCGCCACGCGCTGGCTGTTGCCGGTCGCGGCAACGGTCGCACTCGCACTCGGCGGCTGGCAGCTCTTCGTCGCGTGGGAAGAACCGGAAACACCGCTCGACGGACTGGTGGCGGCGGTTGGCGAGCGGCGGCTGATCGAGCCGCGCCTGTCCGGCGGGTTCCGCTTTGGTCCGCTGGTGGCGGCGACGCGCGGCGGCGGTGGGCCGAACGGCTCCGACCTGAGCCTGCTCGCGGCCGCTGCGCGAGCGCAGGCTGCCGCCCACGCCGAACCGAGCGCGGCAAACCGGCGTGCCCTGGCCGCGGCGCAATTGCTGAAGGGCGACGTGGACGCTGCAGTCGCGGGCCTTGAAGCGCTCGTGAGGGAAGTGCCCGCCGACACTGCGGCAAGGAACGACCTGGCCGCGGCCTGGCTCGTGCACGGCCGCCAGCGTGGCAACGAGGCGAGCTATCGCGCCGCGCTCGACGCAGCGAACGCTGTTCTCGCCGCCGATCCAAAATCGGCAGAGGCTCTCTTCAACAGGGCGCTGGCGCTCGAAGCCCTCGGCGACCGCGCCGCTGCCGCCGCGGCGTGGTCGGCCGTCACCGCCGACACCTCACAGGAGCCAGGCTGGGCGGCGGTCGCCCGCGAACACGCCGCCGACCAGGGCGCGTCGTCGAACCCGTAAACGGTCCGGCGACCGGCGAGGCGTTACACTGCGCTTAGCAAGGAGAGCCGATCGTGGTGCGGGCGTTCTTCGAAATCCTGTTGATCCTGTTCGTGGTGCGCCTGGTGCTGCGGTTCATCGTGCCTATGTGGCGCGCCATGAGTTCGGCGCCGCCCGAGCCGCGCGGCGGCGCCGCGGCCACCGACCTGGTGTTCGACGCGATCTGCAACACCCACGTCCCGCGCAGCATGGCTTTGCGGGCGACCGTCGATGGCCGCGACGCCTACTTCTGTTCGCCCGAATGCCGCGCCAAGGCGAACGCCAGGCTCAGTCCGGTTTCGTGACCCTTGACTACGAAGCCTCTAACGCGCGAGAGTTTGCACGACAATGGAGGCTATGACCATGGGTGAAGCGCTGGGAATGGTGGAAACGAGGGGCCTCGTTGGGCTGATCGAGGCGTCCGACGCCATGGTCAAGGCGGCGAAAGTCACCCTGGTGGGCTACGAGAAGATCGGCTCCGGCTACGTGACCGCCCTGGTGCGCGGCGACGTCGCCGCCGTCAAGGCCGCGACCGACGCAGGAGCCGCTGCCGCGCGCCGGGTTGGCGAACTGGTCTCGGTGCACGTCATTCCGCGTCCGCACTCGAACCTCGAGGACATCTTCCCGATCGGCAAGCAGGGCAAGTAGTCGGAAGAGCGAGCCGGCCATGATCCTGGCGCGAGTCGTCGGCACGGTTGTCGCCACGCGCAAGGACGAGAAGCTCGTCGGCGCGAAGCTGCTGGTGGTGCGTCCGGTGGATGCCGCGGGCAAGCTCGAGGGCAGCTACATCGTCGCGGTGGACACGGTGAACGCCGGCCGCGGCGACAACGTCCTCATCGTCTCCGGCTCGTCGGCGCGCATGGCTGCCGGGCAGAAGGACGCCCCGGTCGACGCGTCCATCATCGGCGTCGTCGACCAGGTGGACGTCTCCTGATGCTGCTTGCCCGCGTCACCGGCACCGTCGTCGCCAGCCACAAGGACCCGAACCTCGAGGGCACGCGGATGCTGCTCATCCAGCCGCTCGGCGCCGACCGCAAACCCGTGGGCCGGCAGGTGGTGGCGCTCGACGCCATCGGCGCCGGCGCAGCGGAGGAAGTCTTCTACGTGCGCGGGCGCGAGGCAGCTTTGCCGTTCCTGCCGCGCGAGGTGCCGTCCGACGCCACCGTAATCGGCATCGTCGACCCGGTGAAGTAGCGCGCGATGCTGATCGGCCGGGTGGTCGGCGAAGTGGTCGCGACGCAGAAGAACCCGAAGCTCGAGGGCACCAAGCTGCTGCTGGTGCAGCCGCTCTCCCTGGAGGGCGAGGCGCGCGGCGCAGCGGTGATGGCGGTCGACACCGTCGACGCCGGAACCGGCGACCGGGTGCTCCTCGTCCAGGACGGCAAGGCCGCGCAGCAGGCGCTCGGCCGCGGCGCGGCAGCCGTCGATGCGGCGATCGTCGGCGTGGTGGACGAGGTACAGTTGGAGGATCCTGGCGATGGATCCTGAGCGCATCCAGAAACTGACCGAAGAAGTGCTCGCACAGCTCGGCGCCGGTGCCAGCGCCGGCGAGAACCAGCACCCGCCCGATCTCGAGGCACGGGTGAGCGCGCTCGAACGCGCGGTGCTCGGCAAGTCGGCCGCTGCGGCCGAAGCACCGGCCCAACCCGCGGCGGTACAGCATCCGAGCCACTACGTCCTGCGCGTCGTCGGCGGTGTCGTGGGCGAACCCTGCATCCTCGAGCCCGACCAGCCCTGCACCCACAGCCGCCGCTGCCAGTCTCTCGGCTACTAGCGGTCCGGGGCTGGCAGCCCTGCCTCGTACAATCGCCGGCGATGGAGCCGCGGGTCATCCTTCACGTGGACATGGACGCGTTCTACGCGGCGGTCGAACAGCGCGACCGTCCCGAGCTGCGCGGCAAGCCAGTCGTCATCGGCGCCGATCCGCAGGGCGGCAGGGGCCGCGGAGTGGTGGCAACCGCATCCTACGAAGCGCGCAAGTTCGGCATCGGCAGCGCCCAACCCATCTCGCAGGCCTGGAAGAGGTGTCCGCACGCGGTGTTCCTCCCGCCCGACATGGAAAAGTACCTGGCCGCGTCGCGGCAGGTCATGCAGGTGCTGCGCGCCTTCACCGACCTGGTCGAGCCCATCTCCATCGACGAGGCCTTCCTGGACGTGACCGGCCGGCGGCGCGCGCTGGGCGACGGCGAAACCATTGCGGCGAGCCTGAAGCAGGCGGTGTTCGCGAAAACCGGGCTGACGGCTTCGGTTGGCGTCGCCACCAGCAAGCTCGTCGCGAAGACCGCATCCGACATGCGCAAGCCAGACGGCCTGGTCGTTGTGCCGCCCGGCACCGAGGCCGCTTTCCTGGCGCCGCTGCCGGTGCGGCGGCTATGGGGCGTGGGCCCGAAGATGGAAGAGCGGCTGATCCGCGCCGGCATCCACACCATCGGCCAGCTCGCCGCCTGCGGCGCCGAGAAGCTCGCACGCCGCTTCGGCACGCACGGCCACGACCTCATCGCGCTGGCGCGCGGGCTCGACGAGCGGCCGGTCAGCGCCGCCCCTGGCGAAGCGCGCAGCGTGGGCGCCGAGCACACCTACGATGAAGACACGGCCGACCTCGGGCGGCTGCGGCAAACGCTGCTGCGCCTGGCCGACACGGTGGCGGCGCGGCTGCGCGACAGCGAGCTGCGGGCCCGCACCGTCACCCTCAAGTACCGCGACGAGACGTTTCGCACCGTGACGCGCGCGCACACCCTGGGGGAACCCACCGACACCGCGATAGCGCTGTTCGCGGCGGCATGGTCGGCTCTGCAGTCGGTGCACGGCAGGAAGAAGGTGCGGCTCGTCGGCATCTATACGTCGGGATTCGCGGTCGGCCAGCTGTCGCTGTTCGCGGCGCAGACCGATCCGCTCGACAAGGTGCGCGACGAACTGACCCGCAAGCTCGGCCCGCAGGCGCTGGTTCGGGCCAGCTTGCTGCGCAGCCGGAAATAGCGCTACCCGTCAGCCGCTGGTTCGCTTCGGCTGCTTCGACGGCTTCGGCTTCCTCGCCTTCTTCGGCTGGTTGTCGATGCTCTGCCACAAGTACCAGGACGCGATGGTCCGGTAAGGGCTCCACGAGCGCGATTGCTTGTGCATCCAGTCGGGCTTCGGCAGCGCACGCTTGCGCCAGGCAAGCTGCATGGCCTTGCGGATGCCGAGGTCGCTCACCGGCAGGATGTCGAGCCGCTGCAGCCGGAACATCAGGAACACCTGCGCCGTCCAGCGGCCCACGCCCTTGACGGCGGTCAGCGCCTCGATCACCTCGTCGTCGCTCATGCGCGACAGGCGGCGGCGGTCGAGCGTCGTCTCCGCGTGCTCGGCGAGGCTGCGAATATAGGCGGCCTTCTGCCGCGACAGGCCCACGGCGCGCAATGCCTGGTCGCTCGACGCGAGAATCGGCGCCGGGGCCAGGGCGCCGCCGCACAGCGCCTCGAGCCGGCGCAGGATGGCCGCGGCCGCAAAACCGGAAATCTGCTGATAGACGATCGCGGACGCGAGCGCGGCGAACGGCGCGGTCTTGCCGTCGTTCGCGTAGCGGCATGGGCCGACGCCTGCGATGAGCCGCGCCAGCACCGGATCGGCGGCGCGCAGGTGGCGCACCGCGGCGAGGAGGCTCGGTTTCGCCTGCGCCTTCCTTTTCTTACGCAACGTCAGGCCAGGAGCAGGACGTCCCGCTGGATGTCGCCGGTGATCTCGGCGAAGCCATCGCCGACGTACATGTCGATCTCGCTGCGGACGCCGAAATCCTTCAGGTAGACGCCGGGCTCGATCGAGAAGCACACGCCGGGAACCAGCGAGCGCTCGTCGCGCGTCTCGAGGTTGTCGATGTTGACGCCGTTGCCGTGCACCTCGTAGCCGATCGAATGCCCGGTGCGGTGCAGGAAGTTGTCGCCGAAGCCGCACGCCTCGATGAAGCGCCGCGCCACGTCGTCGACGTCGGCGCCGCGCACCCTGCGCCGCGCCGCGGCTGCATCCTTGACGAAGGCGACCGCGGCATCGCGCGCGCCGCTCACCGCCTGCCATACCTCCTCGATCCGCTCCGGGACCTGCGGTCCGCAATAGCCCATCCAGGTGGCATCGTAGTAGACCGCGCGCTCGTCGCCCGCGACCTTCGCCCAGAAGTCGATGAGCACCAGGTCGCCCTTCTTGATGACGCGATCGCCCGGCCCCGGGCCGGTCTCAAAATGCGGATCGGAGGCGTGTTCGTTGACGGCGACGATCACCGGATGGTCGGCGAAGAGGCCCTGCTCTGCGAAGCGGCGGCCCATGAACGCCTGCACTTCGCTTTCGCGCAGCTCGCGCCCGGCGGCGAGCGCATCGCGAATGAGCGCGAACGCCTCGTCCTTGGCGCGGGTGCAGCCTTCTGCGGCGCGGGCGTGCAGCTGCCGCTGTTCCGTAGTCCAGCGCGACTCGAATTCCTGCACCAGGTCGGCCGAGGTGACGACCTCGGGGCCGAGGCTGCGAATGAGCTCGACGGTGCCCGCGTCGACGCGCGCCACGTAGGGCACGGCCGCCATCGGCGAGTACTCCATCGCCACCTTCGCCATGCCCTTGAGGTGCTGGCGCAAGCCGTCCTCGAGGTCGCGCCACGAGCGGTAGATGACCAGGACGCCCGGACAGCCCTTGAGCGCCGCCGGCTCGATCGCGTGGCAGAACTTCACCGGCTCACCCTGCGCCTTCACCAGGTAGAACCAACGCCGGGTGGCGATCGTCTTCGAGTCGAAGCCGACGACGGCGCGCGCCACGGGATTGCTGCCGCGAAAGTCGTAGAGCAGCCAGCCGTCGATCGCCGCGGCCGAAAGCGCGGCCTTGATGCCCTCGATGTCCATGGAAGACGCTCCTTGCGGGGTGCTGATTATACTTTCGCCGGCGCACGACCCAGGCGACACCACCGGAACTTCGATACTTCGAACAGGGAGAGCCAAGGATGAAGAGGGTGAAAATACTGCTGGCCAGCGCGATGCTGCTGGCGGCGTCGCTGCTGCCGGCGCAGACGGGCGAGGTGGTCCCGAACGAGAACCTGGTGGCCGACGGCATCCCGAAGATCCCGGCCGAGATCGCGGCGGCGGCCGGCCGCTACTCGGAGCTGCGTTCGGCCACCTTCAACACCTGGCACCCGGCGCGGCGCGAGATGCTCGTCATCACCCGCTTCGGCGACACGCCGCAGGTGCACGAGGTCAAGGCGCCGGGCGCGGCGCGCACGCAGTTGACGTTCTTCGCGGACCGCGTGGCGGGGGCCGCGTACGGCACCAAAGACGGCGACTCGTTCGTCTTCTCCAAGGACACGGGCGGCGGCGAGTTCTACCAGCTCTACCGCTTCGTGCGCGCGACCGGCGAGGTCACGCTGCTCACCGACGGCAAGGCGCGCAACACCAACCCGGTGTGGTCGTCCGCCGGTGATCGCATCGCCTACAGCTCGACGCGGCGCACCGGCCAGGACAGCGATATCTGGATGATGGACCCCAAAGACCCGAAGACCGACCGGCTCGTGGCACAGGTCGAAGGCGGCGGCTGGGGAGTCGAGGACTTCGCCCCCGACGACAAGTCTTTCGTCCTCGGCCAGCGGATCTCGGCGAACGAGTCGTACCTGTGGCTTGTCGACACAGCCACCGGCAGCAAGAAGCTGCTGACGCCGAAGACCGCCAACCAGGTCGCATACCAGGCGGCGAAATTCGCGAAGGACGGCAAGTCGCTCTTCGTCGTGACCGACAAGGGCTCGGAGTTCGCGCGGCTCGTGCGCCTCGACCTCGCGACCGGCAAGGAGACGGTCCTCACGAGCGCCGTCCCGTGGGACGTGGACGGGTTCGAGCTCTCGACCGACGGCACGCTCATCGCGCTCGTCACCAACGAGGACGGCGTCGACGTGCTGCGCTTCGTCGACACCGCGTCCGGCGTGCTGCGGCCCGGCCCACAGCTGCCGAAGGGCATCATCGGCAGCCTCGCCTTTCGGCCCGGCAGCAAGGAGATCGGCCTGACGCTCTCGAGCGCGCGCTCGCCCGCCGACGCGTACTCGATCGACGCGACCACCAACAAGCTCGAGCGCTGGACCGAGAGCGAGATCGGCGGGCTGAACGCCGCGTCCTTCGCGGAACCGGAACTGGTCCGCTGGCCGAGTTTCGACGGCAAGACGATCTCCGGCTTCCTGTACACGCCGCCGGCGAAGTTCAGTGGCCCGCGGCCGCTCATCATCGACATCCACGGCGGTCCCGAGGGCCAGTCGCGGCCCGGCTTTCGCGGCCGCACCAACTACTACCTCAATGAGCTGGGCATCGCGGTCCTGTACCCGAACGTGCGCGGGTCTTCGGGCTACGGCAAGACCTTTCTGGCGCTCGACAACGGCGTGTTGCGCGAAGACTCGGTGCGCGACATCGGTGCCGCCCTCGATTGGGCCGGGACCCGCAAGGACCTGGACACGGCGCGGATCGCCGTCACCGGCGGCAGCTACGGCGGCTACATGACGCTGGCGGTGGCGACCAGGTACAGCGACAGGATCCGCTGCGCGGTAGACGTCGTCGGCATCTCGAATTTCGTCACCTTCCTCGAGCACACCGAGGCGTACCGGCGCGACCTGCGGCGCGTCGAGTACGGCGACGAGCGCGACCCGAAGATGCGCGAACACCTCCTGAAGATCGCGCCGATGACGAACGCCGCGCAGATCGCCAGGCCGCTCTACGTGGTGGCGGGCCGCAACGACCCGCGCGTGCCGTTCACCGAGGGCGAGCAGATGGTCGCGACGGTGCGCAGGAACGGCGTGCCCGTCTGGTACCTGCTTGGCAAGGACGAGGGCCACGGGTTTGCGAAGAAGCAGAACCAGGACTTCCAGCTGTACTCGACGATCGCCTTCTACAAGGAGTACTTGCTGAAGTGAGAAGCCCTGCCGCGATACGGGCAGCGATCACAGCGGCGTCGCTGGCGCTGGTGGCAGCGGGCAGCAGCACGGCGGCGGCACCTCCCTGGCGCGCCGATCATCACCTGCATCTCGCGACCCCCGACCTGTGCGCCCGCGTCGGCGAATGCCTGGAGACCAACAGCCCCAGCGCGGTTTATGCAGTCGATGCGGTGCGGGCACTCGATGCGGCCGACGTGTCGAAGGGCGTCGTCTTGTCGTGCGCGTATCTCTACGGCCTCCCCAACCTCAAGCTCGCTCCACCCGAAGTCGCGCGGCTGACCCGGCTCGAGAACGAGTTCACCGCTGCCGAGGTCGCGAAGTTTCCCGGACGGCTGGTGGGGTTCCTGTCGGTCGATCCGCTCGAGGCATCGGCACTCGTGGAACTGCAACACTGGCGCGGCAGCAAGGAGCTGACCGGACTGAAGCTGCACTTGACGGCCAATGGCGTCAACCTGCGCCGCGCAGGCGAACGGCGCCGCGTCGCCGCCGTGGTCGCTGAGGCCGCCCGCCAGCAGCTGCCGATGGTGATGCACATCGGCGGCGGTGCTTTTGGCGCGGCCGAGGCCGAGCGGTTCATAAAGACCATCCTGCCGAGCGCCGGCGATTCCTGGGTGCAGATTGCGCACGCTGCCGACGGTCTGCCGCTTGTCGGCAACAACCATGTTGCGGCGCTGCGGGTGTTCGCCGACCACATCGAGCGGAACGATCCGGCCACCCGCCGCGTGCTGTTCGACCTCTCGTACGTCCCCGATCCCGACGAATCCGCGAACACCGTGAAACACCTGGTTCAGCAGATGCGGCGGATCGGCGTGGCGCGGTTCGTCTTCGGTTCGGATTTCAACGTACTGACGCCAGCGATTGAAAAGGAGCGCCTGCGCCGCCTCGAACTGACGCCCGTCGAATGGGACACCATCCGCAACACCTGCGCGCCGTGGGCTTGCTGAACCGGCATTTCGGTTTCAGAAAGACTGTTTCAGGGGGTGGGCTGAGGCGGTCACAGTGGCGCAAAGTCGTTGATTCGAAAAGGGGCGAAAACGGACAAGTGTCCGCTTGATGGCCGGAGAACGGACATCGACCAATCGGTGTCTTAAGCTGCGACAGCCGTTGGTTTGTCTCGAGCTCAATTCATTGGCTTGTAGATAAATGTCAGGACCCGCCGGCGGGTTGAATGAACCCTGGCCGGCGTTTGTAATGGTGGTGGGTATAATGCCGGCTTCATTGTTTGGCGCAGTCATCAAATTTGATATCCCGACAGAAGGATTACTTTCAATGAAGAGACTAGTGGCTGCCTTTCTCGTGTTGTCGGCCGCAGCGGCACAATTGGCCCGCGCCGACCAGAAGGTCGATGACGCCGTAGCCAAGGCCCAGCAAAGCATCGCCAAGGGCAAGCCGGAGGAAGCGGAAAAGAACATCCTCAAGCTGCTGAACGGCGGCGCCGGCCCGGAAGCCTACGTCGCCGCCGCGCGCATCCAGGAGCAGGTGGGGAACATCGATGGCGCGCTCGCCACCCTGTCGAAGGCACCTGCCGGACCGGACACGCTGGCCGCGCAATCGGCGCTGGCGCTGCGCCACGGTTCGAGCAAGGACGCTCTCGCCAAGGCCCAGGCCGCGGTGCAGGCGGGCGCAACCGCCTCGAGCCTGGCCGCGCTCGCGAAGGCGCAGGCGCGCAGCGGTGACACGGCAAACGCCCTGGCGAGTGCCGACAAGGCTGTGGCTGCCGGAAATACCGGCGACGCCAACGACGCCCGCGGCGCCGCGCTGCTCGCCTCCGGCAAGGCCGCCGACGCCGTCGCCGCGTACCGCAAGGCGGTCGAACTGGACGCGACCAACAACACCGCCAAGCTCGGCCTCGCCGAGGCTCTCGTCGCCGACAACAAGGCCGCGGAAGCGGTGACGGTTGCGAAGGGCGTTGCCGACACCGACCCGCGCAACGGCGAGGCGTTCGCGGTGTGGGGCAAGGCGATCCTGGCGCAGAACCCGAAGAACGCGGCCACCTGGGCCGAAGCAATCGGCCAGGCGCAGCAAGGCGCTTTCCTTCATGCAAAGAACCCGAAGGTCTACTACATCGTCGGCCAGATCTTCGAAGCGCAGCCGAACCGCGCCCAGGCTCTTGCCAACTACAAGAAGGCGCTCGAGGTCGATCCGACGTTCACGCCAGCCGCGACGGCCGCTGGCAAGCTCGAATTCGCGCAATTGATGGCCGACCCGAAGAAGGCGCTCGAGCCGGTCAAGAAGATGGCGGCCGAGCAGCCGCAAAACGGCGAGATTCAGCTGACCGCCGGCAAGGTGGTGATGCTGAACGGCGACATGGCGGGCGCCATGCCCTACCTCGAGAAGGCGACGCAACTGCTGCCGAACAGCGCCGAGGCGTGGGCGCTCCTAGGCACCGTCTACAGCTCGGTTCCCGGCAAGGGCGAACTGTCGATGGGCGCCTACGAGAAGGCGGTGCAGTTCGATCCCACGAACGCCGACTACGTCGAGTCGTACGCGCTCTTGCTGGGCCTCTCCAAGCAGGCGCCGAAGGGCATCGAGCTGCTGAAGAAGGTGGTTGCGCAGCCCGGCTACAAGAGTGCCGATGGCTGGATGAACCTCGGCTGGCTCTATCGCAACAGCGAGCCGAAGCAGCCGGCGGAAGCGATCGCGGCGTACAACAAGGCGATTGCGCTCGACCCGAAGAACGTGCAGCCCTACCTCGGCATCGCCTGGTCGCACATGTACAACAAGGAAAGCGATCCGGCGATCGCGGCGTTCCAGAAGGCGATCCAGCTCGAGCCCAAGGTCGAAGGCGAAGGCCAGGACGGGATCGCCTGGGCGCAGTACTTCAAGAAGGACATGGAGGGTGCCAAGGCAACGCTCGCGAAGGCGGAAGCGGCGGGCCGTCCCGACCAGCGCCTGAAGGACACGATCGGCAAGTACGAAGAGGCCGTGCGCCTCAACGACGAGGCGGCGAAGAAGGCGGTCGAGAACGTGCAGGCGCAGGACGAGAGCCCGTGCGGAGCCGCGATTTCGGCGGCGAGCGGCGGCGCCGCGGCGCAGATGCGGGCGGCCGGCGTCCTCCCCAAGTGCGGCGCGGCGGGCGCGTCGGCGCTCGTCTACATCGTGCGCGGCCGCAACCCCGGCCCGATCGGCGCGGCCTGCAACGCACTGGGTGCGATGGGTGCATCGGCCGGCAAGAACGCGGTCGACACCGTGAAATGGTTCTCGACGCAGCAGGCGGCGCCGCTGCCGATGGATGCGCCGCGCGCCGACATGGAGCGCGAACTCGCGATGGAAGACGCCCGGCGTTCCTGCGCGGCAGCGCTGCGCAAGATGGGCTAGGCGCGATAAGGCGCCAGCACCGTGGCGACATCGCCCACGGCGTTGGCGCCGCGCTTTTCGAACGCACCGAGGAGCGGCGCGCCGTAGAGGATGCTGAGCAGCACGTGCGCCAGCGCGCGCGTGTCGCAAGGGCGCAGGCTTCCCGCCGTCACAGCTTCGTCGAGCAGCGCGCGTAGTTCTTTTTGAATGGTTTCGGCGCGCGCGTTTAATACCTTCTTGAATGCCGGATCCGACAACCCGAGCTGCACGAAGCCGAGCTTGTTGCACGTCATGCGGGCAGCGCGATTGCTCGCGGACGCCATCGACCAGATTTTTGGATCGAGGCGCAGCAAGGCATCGAGCGCCGATGACGAGGCAACGCGGTGCTCGCTGAACTCGCGCACGATGCTGGCGGTGCCCTGCACCGCGACCGCGAGCAGCAGGCCCTTCTTGCTCTTGAAGCGCTGCAGCAGCGTTGCCGGCGCCAGGCCCACCTCCTCGGCCACGTCGGCGAGGCGCAGGTTTTCGGGCCCGACCCGCAGGATCACCTCGAGGGCGCCTTGCAGGATTTCTTCGTCGCTTGCGGTCTTGATGCGGGGAGACATGTTGTCTATAAATGAATCGTCATTTATTATAAGACCGCGCCGAACGTTTGGCCACACCCTGTCGTATTCTCGAAGAGGGATGGCCCGCTCGGGCCTCCCAAGACCCCAATCTGGCGGACCCTAAGGAACCATGGACAAACGACACCTCAGTACTGCTCTCATACTGCTCGCCGCGGCGATCGGCGGCGCTTGCGGCGGCAACAAGGGCCAGGCGCAGGGCGGTCCGCCGCCGATGCCGGTGGAAGCCGTCACGCTCGAGCCGAAGCCGGTGGAGCAGGTCACCGAATTTGTCGGTGTGGTGAAGTCGCGCCGTTCGACGCTGGTGCAGCCCATGGTCGAGGGCTTCATAACCAAAATAATGGCCAAGTCGGGCGACACCGTGCGCCCGGGCACCCCCCTGCTCACGATCGACGCGGGCATGCAGCGCGCCGCGGTCGCCAACATGGAATCGCAGCGCGCCGCGCGCGCCGCCGACCTGCAGTACGCGCAGCAGCAGGCCGAGCGCATGAAGAAGCTGGTCGATGCCGGCGCCTCGAGCCAGTCGGAGCTCGAACAGGCACAGACGGCGCTCGCCACCAGCGAGGCGCAGCTGCGCGCCTCCGAGGCGGCCACGCGCGAGCAGCGCGTCTCGCTCAACTACTACCGCGTCACCTCGCCCACCGCCGGCGTCGTCGGCGACATCCCGGTGCGGGTGGGCGACAGCGTCAAGCGCGACACGGTGCTGACCACGGTCGACCAGAACGGCGGCCTCGAGGTGTACATCAACGTGCCGGTCAAGGAAGCGGGCCGCCTCAAGGAAGGCCTCTCGGTGCACCTCGTCGACGACGATGGCAAGAAGATCGCCACCGAGAAGATCACGTTCGTCTCGCCTTCCGTCGACCCCGCGACCCAGTCGGTGCTCGCCAAGGCGGCGCTCCCGCAGGGCAACTTCCGCACCGAGCAGTTCGTGCGCGCGCAGGTGGTGTGGACCCAGGAGCCGTCGCTCACCGTGCCGGTGACCTCGGTGGTGCGCATCAACGGGCAATACTTCGCCTACGTCGTCGATGCCAACGGCGGCAAGCCGGTGGCGCACCAGCGCGCGGTCGAGCTCGGCACCATCGTCGGCAACGACTACATCGTGCGCGCGGGGCTGAAGGCTGGGGAGATCCTTGTGGTCGCGGGCATCCAGAAGATCGGCGACGGTGCGCCGGTGACGGCCAGCTCCCCGGCGCCGCCGCCCGAGAACCCCAGACCGCCGGCCGCCGCGGCCGCGGAAAACGGGAAAGGCGAGTAGCACCTTGTTCTCCGACGTCTTCATCCGCCGGCCGATACTCGCCACGGTCTGCTCGCTGGTCATCATCCTCGCGGGCGTCATCTGCATCCCGCTGCTGCCCATCGCCCGCTACCCCGAGCTGGCGCCGCCGTCGGTGCAGGTGACGGCGATCTACATCGGCGCCAACGCCCAGGCGGTCGAAAGCTCGGTCACCACACCGCTCGAGCAGGTGATCAACGGCGTCGAGGGCATGACCTACATGCAGTCGTCGTCCACCAACAGCGGCCAGTGCACGATCAACGTCTACTTCGACGTCGGCCGCAACGCCGACCTCGCGGCGATCGACGTGCAGAACCGCGTCAACCAGGCGCTCGGCCGCCTGCCCGCCGACGTGCGCACCACCGGCGTCACCGTCATCAAGAACACCGCCGGCTTCCTCGGCGGCCTCGGCTTCTATTCCAGGGACAACCGCTACAGCCCGCAGTTCATCTCCAACTACCTCGACCTGTTCGTGCGCGACGCCATCAAGCGCGTGCCCGGCGTCGGCAACGTCATCATCTTCGGCGAGCGCAAGTACGCGATGCGCCTGTGGCTCGACCCGGCGCGGCTGGCGGCGCGCAGTATCACCGCCGGCGACGTGGTGAACGCGCTGCGCGAGCAGAACCTGCAGGTTGCGGCAGGTGCGCTGGGCGACGCGCCCGCGGACGCCAAGCAGATGTACAACCTCAGCGTACGCGCGCTCGGCCGCCTGTCCGAACCGGCGCAGTTCGAGAACGTGGTGCTGAAGGCCGGTGAGGGCGCATCGCTCGTCCGGGTGCGCGACGTCGGCCGCGTCGAGCTCGGCGCCGAGACCTACTCCGCCAACCTGCGCTTCATCGGCCTCAACGCCTCGGGTATGGGCGTGCAACTGCTGCCTTCGGCCAACGCGCTGCAGGTCTACGACGGCCTGATGAAGGAAATGACTCGCCTCGAGAAGAACTTCCCGCCAGGGCTCGAGTGGAAGCTCGCCTTCGACAACGTCGGCGTGGTGCGCGAATCGATTCGCGAGGTGCTGTTCACGCTGCTCGAGGCCATCGCCCTCGTCATCCTGGTGATGTTCGTGTTCCTGCAGAACTGGCGCAGCACCGTCATCCCGGCCATCACCATCCCGGTGTCGCTCATCGGCACTTTCGCCTTCGTCAAGATCTTCGGCTTCTCCATAAACACGTTGACGCTGTTCGGCATCGTGCTCGCGACCGGCATCGTGGTGGACGACGCGATCGTGGTGATCGAGAACATCGAGCGCCACATGCGCGAGGAGAAGAAGAACTCGATGGACGCGGCGGTCGACGCCATGAGCGAGGTGTTCAGCGCCGTGGTGGTCATCGGCCTGGTGCTGGTGGCGGTGTTCGTGCCGGTCGCGTTCTTCCCCGGCACCACCGGCAGGCTCTACCAGCAGTTCTCGCTGACCATTGCGTTTGCGGTCATCTTGTCGGTGTTCAACGCCGTCACCTTCACGCCGGCGCTCTCCGCCGTGATGCTCGCCAAGCAGACGCACGCGCGCGGCCGCGTCTTCGACTGGATCAACAAGGGCATCGAGCGCGGCACCAACGGCTATGTCTGGCTGCTGGAGCATGCGCTGAAAGCGCGGCCGCTGATGATCGGCGTGTTCTTCGCCGGCCTCGCGCTCACCTGGTGGCTGTTCCAGGCACTGCCTTCGGCGTTCGTGCCAGACGAGGACGAGGGCTACTTCATCGCGGTCATCCAGGCGCCGCCGGGCGCCTCGCTCGAGTACTCGACCGACATCGCGAAGCGCGCCGAGGCCATCCTCTTCAAGGACCCCGACATCCTCGCCGCGTTCTCGGTGGTGGGCTTCAGCTTCAGCGGCGCGGCACCCAATAACGGCCTGATCTTCGTCCGGCTCGCCGACTACGACAAGCGCAAGGGGGACGCCCATTCGCTGCAGGCGGTGCTGAACCGCGTGCGCGGCCCCATGCTCTCCATCCCCGGCGCGCTCGTCATACCGTTCGCCCCGCCCGGCATCCAGGGGCTGTCGGTGTTCGGCGGCTTCCAGTACGAGCTGCTCGACCAGACGAGCGGCGAAATCGGCGGCCTGGCCGCGGCGGTCAACGGCATGACGGCTGCCGGCAACCAGAGCGGCAAGGTGGTGGGGCTGTTCTCGCCGTTCAGCGCCGCCGATCCGCAGCTGGTGGTCGACATCGACCGCGACAAGGCGCGCAGCCTGAAGCTGCCGCTCAGCGAAGTGACCGACGCGCTGCAGGTGTTCCTCGGCTCGGCCTACATCAACGACTTCGATTTCAACAACCGCTCGTACCGCGTGTACGTGCAGGCCGACCAGCAGTATCGCGCCGACCCGAAAGACCTGCGGCAGCTGTATGGCCGCGCCGCCGACGGCCACATGGTGCCGATCGACAGCGTCGTGCGCACCCGCGAGACCACGGCGCCGCAGGTCATCAGCCACTTCAACCTGTTCCGCTCCGCCGAGATCAACGGCAACCCGGTGCCCGGCACCAGCTCCGGCCAGGCGCTGCGCGCGATGGAAGACCTGTCGCAAAAGACGCTGCCGCCGGGCTTCAGCTACGCCTGGGCCGGCCAGTCGCTCGAGGAAGTGAAGGCAGGGAGCCAGTCGTTCCTGATCTTCGCGGTCAGCCTGATCCTCGTCTACCTGGTGCTCGCGGCACAGTACGAGAGCTGGGTGCTGCCATTCATCATCCTGCTGGGCGTGCCGCTCGCGGTGCTCGGCGGCCTCGGCGCGCAGTTCCTGCGCGGCCTCAGCAACGACGTCTTCTGCCAGGTCGGGCTGGTGATGCTCATCGGCCTCGCCGCCAAGAACTCGATCCTGATCGTCGAGTTCGCCGAGCAGCTGCGCGAGCAGGGCCGCTCCATCGTCGATGCCGCGGTGCACGCCGCGCGCATTCGCCTGCGGCCCATCCTGATGACGTCGTTCGCGTTCATCCTTGGCGTGCTGCCGCTCGCGGTGGCTACCGGTGCCGGGGCGGGCGCGCGCCGTTCGGTCGGCACCTCGGTCGCCGGCGGCATGCTGATGTCCACGGTGCTCTCGATCTTCTTCATCCCGGTGCTCTATGTCGTCATCCGCTCCCTGGCGCCAGGCAAGATCCGCCATCACGGCAGGCACGACGAGCCGGCCGCGGCGCTGCCGGAAGGAGGCGCTCGTGCTTAGGCTGCGTCTTGCCTGCGCCGCCGCGTTCACCACGGCCGCTTTCTCCTGCACCGCACTGGCGCTGCCCGTGTTCGCCCAGGTGGCGGGTCCTGTCCCGGTCGAAACACCCGCCCCCGTTCCTCCTGATGCGACTTTGCAGCAGGTGACTTTCGACGAGGCGGTGGCGCGCGCCGTGGCCAAGAACCCGAGCGTCGGAGAAGCGACGGCCGCCATCCTGCGGGCGCAGGGCCTCCTCGACCAGGCGAAGTCGGTCTTGTATCCGCGCGTCTACGGCAACATCTCGCAGTCGATCCTCGACGACGTGCGCGGCTTCGCCGGAGTCGACGGCGGTTCGTTCCAGGTGACGCAGCCGCGCAGCCAGAAGACTTTCAACGCCACCGCGTCCTACGCGTTCTTCTCGCCGGTGCGCTGGGCGCAGAAGAACCAGGCCGCCGACCAGGTAGCGATCGCGCGTATCTCCGTGGAAGAGACGCGGCGCCAGGTGGCCCTGAATGCGGCTTCGGCCTACCTCGCCGTGATCGCGGCAGAGCGCCAGCGGGAAGTCGCGGTGCGCAACCGCCAGACCGCGGTTGCGCTCGAGGACTACGCCAAGGCGCGGCTCGAGGTGGGCCAGGGCAGCCGACTCAACCACGTGCGCTCCACCCAGGAGCTCTCCGCCGCCGAAGGACTGCTGGAAGCCGCCGAGCTTTCGGTGCGCCAGGCACAGGAGGCGCTCGGCATCTCGCTCTTCATCGACGCGCCGGTGGAAGTGAACGGCGATGCCCAGTTGCAGGAAGCGCCGCCGCCGCAAAACGACGACTGGCTGGTGCAGCGGCCCGACGTGCGCCTGTTCTCGGCGCAGGTGGCGGCGGCCGATCGCGCGGTGCGCGATTCGTGGAAGTCGTGGCTGCCCGAAGGCGTCGCCTCGTTCACGCCGCAGTACGTGCGGCCGGCAGGCCTGTTCGAGCCGGCCAAGACCTGGCGGGCGCTGTTCGAGCTGCAGATCCCGATCTTCGACGGCAACCTCGGCGGCGCCAAGCGTGTGCGCATCGCCGACCGCGAGGCCGCGCAGTTCCGCCTCGACGGCCTCAAGGTGCAGGCGCGCTCCGAAGCGCGCTTCGCGCGGACATCGGTGGAGCGCATCGCGCGGGTGGTCGAGCTGAGCCGCAGTGCGTCGCAGGACGCCGACGAGGCGCTGCGCATCACCGAGATCGCCTACCGTGCCGGCGCCACCACCAACATCGAGGTGGTGCAGGCGCAACAGACCTCGCGCAACACGGCGATCATCGCCGCGCAGGCCGAGGACCGCCTGCGCCAGGCGCGCCTCGACCTGCTGGTGGCCCTCGGCCACTTCCCGCAATAATCATCGACGGATTGGCTCCCCGTCCCCGTCCAATCCGTCGATTTCCTTCGTTCCGTTTCCCAGGCGCTTGCGTCAGCGTCCGTCATCGACGGATTGGCTCTCCGTCCCCGTCCAATCCGTCGATTTCCTTCGTTCCGTTTCCCAGGCGCTTGCGTCAGCGTCCGTCATCGACGGATTGGCTCTCCGTCCCCGTCCAATCCGTCGATTTCTTTCGTTCCGTTTCCAGGCGCTTGCGTCAGCGTCCGTTCCCGTCTCGCCCGAAGGACCCACCGTCCCCGATCTCCTGTTGCTGCGTCCGGACGCAGTTGCGATGCGACCGGCGAGTGGTCCTCGGCGTCAACTGTGGCGATCGGTAACGCAACTGCGTCCAGACGCAGTTGCCGGTGCGGCCTAGCGGGGCTTGGTGCAACCCCCAGTTCGCCGGCGCGGACGCTCGCGACTTCGACGGCGCGCGACAGCACTGAGCGGATGCGGCCGTCCTCGAGCGTGAGGATGCCGGCGATGGTGCAGCCTGCCGGGGTCGTGACTTCGTCCTTCAGGGCTGCGGGGTGGCGGCCGGTTTCGAGCACCATCGAGGCGGCGCCGAACACCATCTGCGCCGCCATCTCGAGCGCCACCTTGCGCGGCAGGCCACGGGCGACGCCGCCGTCGGCGAGCGCTTCGATCATCACGTAGACGAACGCCGGGCCCGATGCGGAGAGCCCGGTGACCGTGTCCATGTGCTTCTCCTCGAGCTCCGCCACGCGGCCGAGCGGCGCCAGCAGGTCGCGGGCGACCGCGATGTCGGCGTCCTTCGCGGCGCTGCCACGGGCCAGCACGATCATGCCTTTGCCAATGGAACAGGGTGTGTTGGGCATGGCGCGGATCACGGCGGTGCCGCCGCCCAGTTCGGCTTCGAGCGCGGCGATTGCGACGCCGGCGGCGATGGAGACGACGAGCGCGCCCTTCTGCACCGCGCCTTGCTCGTTGAGCAGCCGGCAGACCGGCACGATGTTCATCGGCTTCAGCGCCAGCACGATGACGTCTGCGCCGCGGGCCGCCGCCGGGTTGTCGGTACCGACGGCGATGCCGAGGCGCGCGCCGAGCGCCTGCGCCGACTCGGCGGTGCGGGTGGTGGAGCGCAGCGAGGCGCGCGGGTGGCCGGCGGCGACGAGGCCGTTGATGATGGCCTCGCCCATCGTGCCCGTGCCGAGCACGGCAATGGTCTTTGGTTGCATGGCGAGCGTGATTTTACTGCCGAGCACGCTCGGCCAGGCATTCAGCGGCGCGGTATCCCACTACTGCGTCCGGACGCAGTCCACCATGCCGAGGGTCGAACCGCATCAGCCTTGATGCGGCTACCCGAAATGATGGTGGAACTCGTTCCGGAACGAGTTCCAACGTGCGCCGGCGGGCCTTCGCAGCATGGCCAATGACCTGCGGCGCTCAGGGCTTCGGACCGTACTTCGCGGGCCTCCTCGCCTGCGCTCCGAACCCCTCGCCGTCCTTGTGCTCTGGCCCGCGTCGCGCCATGCTCAGCAGGGATGGCGCCCACACTTGCGGCGACGCTTGGCGAGCACACCGCCGAGGCCGGCAGCGAACTCGTCCAGGAACTTCCGAATGGCCGGGTGCGCTGCGTCGCCTGCGGCCACCGCTGCCTCATCCCGCCAGGACAGCGCGGCATCTGCAAGGTGCGCCACAACGAAGGCGGGCGGCTGCGCATCCCGTGGGGTTACGTTGCCGGCGTGCAGGTGGACCCCGTGGAGAAGAAGCCGTTCTTCCACGCTCTGCCCGGCGCGCGCGCGTTGTCCTTCGGCATGCTCGGCTGCGACTTTCACTGCGGCTATTGCCAGAACTGGGTCACGTCGCAGGCGCTGCGCGACCCGGAAGCGGTGTCGTCCATCCGCATCACGGACCCGGCGGAAGTCGTCGCCCTCGCGCAGCGCCATGGCGCCCCGATCCTCACCTCCACCTACAACGAACCGCTCATCACCAGCGAGTGGGCGGTGGCGATCTTTCGCGAAGCGCTGGCGGCCGGCCTCGTCTGCTCCTACGTCTCGAACGGCAACGCCACGCCCGAGGTCCTCGACTTCATCGCGCCCTATGTCCGTCTCTACAAGGTGGACCTGAAGGGCTTCCGCGACCATGCCTATCGCGAGCTGGGCGGCACACTGGAACGCGTGCTGTGGACGATTCGCGCGCTGTACGAGCGCCGCATCTGGGTGGAGGTGGTGACTCTTCTGGTGCCTGGCTTCAACGATTCGGACGAGGAATTGCGCGAGCTCACTGCGTTCGTCGCCTCGGTGTCGCCCGACATTCCGTGGCACGTCACCGCGTTCCACAGCGACTACAAGATGATGAGCCGTGACGACACCACCGTGGCGAGCCTGGTGCGTGCCGCGGAGATCGGCGCCGCAGCGGGCCTGCGCTACGTCTACGCCGGCAACGTTCCCGGAGCGGTGGGCCGGTGGGAGAACACGTGGTGTCCTTCATGCGCTGCGCTGCTCGTCGAACGCCAGGGTTTTCGCGTTCTCGGCAACCGGCTGAGCGGCGGCCGTTGTCCCGAGTGCGCCACGGAGATACCGGGCGTCTGGACAGTGTGAGCTCAGTCTGCCGGCAGCGAGCCGACGAGGGCGATGCAGTCGTAGGCCAGCGTGACGACGCCGTTCGTCGCGTAGCGCGCGAACAGCTCCGCGGCCAGCTGCTGCCGCTCCGGCCCGTCCCTGGGGATGTAGGAAACAGAGCCGAGATAGTCGGCGAACAGCGCCTCGTCGTACGACTTCTCGTGGCGAAACACCAGACGCCGTGCGCCGGGCAGGAACGCTGCTGCGCGGCGGATGCGCCCTTCGGCATCGTGGGGCACGGCGTCGCGTTCGGCCTTGAAATAGCGGTTCAGCAGCTCCTCGATCGCGGGCATGGCACCGCCCGTTTCACTGCGGTTGTTCCAAAGCAGGCACACGCGCCCTTCGCTGCGCAGGATGCGCCGCCACTCCGCGCGCGTTGCCAACGGTTCGAACCAGTGAAACGCCTGCGCCGAAGCGAGGAAGTCGACGCTTTGGTCAGGCAGGCCCGTGGCCTCGGCGCGTCCGACGAGCGCGCGCAGGCGAGGGTCGCCGGCATGCTTGGTCCGCAACACCGCGAGCATGTCGCCGCTCGGGTCGACGGCAGAGACGCTGCCCACTTCACGTGCGAGGAGCAAGTCGGTGAAGCGGCCGGTGCCGGCGCCGATGTCGGCGCAATCCGTCTTGCCGCCAAGCCAGCCCGCAGCGGCGAGCGCATCGAGCAGCTCCGGTGGGTAAGACGGCCGCGCCCGTTCGTAGTCGTCCTGGCGCCCGTCGAACCGCTCGACCATCTCTTCCTCGACCGTACACGATCCCCCGGAGTCGAACCACCAGTCACTGTGTCCGGACACAGTAGCTTGAGAGGTTGCTTGCGCCGCATCGGGCGCGCTATGTCTTCAGGAGTGAATACTCATGCGATGAAGTACGACGTACTCAGCGACTGAGTATTGGTCGCAAACCGATGTCGCCCCTGGGCCAGAGGCGCAGCGTGGTAAAACACGCCCCATGCGCCACTCGATCGTCGCGTCCGCCGCCTCCTGCCTGCTCGCGTGCGCCGCCGCAGCCCACGCCCAGCGCGTCAGCTATCCGCCCGAGGAATTCGCCGCGCGCCGCACGGCGCTCTGCAAGGCGGTTGGCAAGGGCCAGTTGCTGATGTTCTCCGCCACCACTCACTCGCCGGGCATCCGCTTCCGGCAGGACAACGACTTCTTCTATCTCACCGGCAACGAGGACGTGAACGCCGTGCTCGTCATGGACCTCGCCAAGTGCGAGTCGTTCTTCTTCCTGCCAGGGCAGAACGAGGCCGAGATCCGCATGGACGGACCCAACTGGCTCACCGCGAACGTCGCCAAGGAGCGCGGCTTCACCGGCATTCATCCCCTGGTCTACCTGGAGGAGTTCCTCGCGCGCCGGCGCGTACCCACGGCGACGCTCATGTACCTGCGACTGTCGGAGCGCGACGAAGTGGACGCCAGCCGCGGCGATGCCGCTCTCCACATGGCGCGACGCCAGAACACCGGCATCGGCGGCGCGCCCTCCGAGGACGCGTGGCGCATCGCCCGCTTCCGCGAGCTCTATCCCTATTACGAGCTCAAGGACATCGCGCCGTTCATCGACAACATGCGCATGATCAAGAGCGAGCGCGAGATCGAGGCGCTGCGCCGCGCCGGCCGGATCGGCGCCGAGGGCATCAAGCGCGCAATTGCCGCGACCGCCGCCGGCAAGTACGAGTACGAGCTGGAGGCCGAGGCGACCTACGCGTTCATCAAGGGCGGCGCGGAATCGGCTGCCTACACCGCGATCGTCGGCTCCGGACCCAACGTCAACATCTGGCACTACGACCGCAACGACCGGAAGATGGCTAACGGCGACCTCATCGTCATGGACTACAGCCCGACGGTCGGCTACGAGACCATGGATATCACCCGCACCTGGCCGGTGTCGGGCACCTTCAGCGAGGAGCAGCTGAAGGCGTACAAAGCGGTGCTCGAGGCGCAGAAGGCGATCATCGCCGCGATGAAGCCGGGCGCGACTCGCGCCGACACCGCGAAGATCGCGAAGGCCATCTTCGACAAGTGGGGCTTCTCCGACCCGAAAGCTGCCTCTGCCGGCCACTTCGTCGGCCTGGCCGTGCACGACGTCGGCGACTACACGGTGCCGTTCGCCGCCGGCATGGTGATCGCGGTGGAGCCGATCATCGATATCAAGGAGAAGCAGCTGCACATCCGCGTCGAGGACACGGTGCTGGTGACGAACGGCGAACCCGAAGTGTTGTCTTCCGGCGTCCCAAAGGAACTGGACGAGGTCCTCGCCCTCATCAGGAAATAGTCATCGACGGATTGGATCGGGACGGACAGCCAATCCGTCGATGACTAGTTGCTTTCGTCGCCGCATGAGGCGAATATAAAGCGAAAGTCAATGGACCGCGAAACATGATCGTTCCCGGAGTGGCGGCGCCGAATTTCGCCGGGCGCATCGGCACGACGGTGGTGCGCAGCCGCGGCGATGTCACGTACCGCGTCCTGCGCTCCAGCTCGCTCGTCAACACCTGCACCTCGACCAACGTGCCGTTTCGCTTCACGGCCAACCCCTACCGCGGCTGCGCCATGGGCTGCCGCTACTGCTACGCCGCCTACACCCACGAGTTCATCGGCGAGGACGGTGTCAATTCGTTTCACTCCACGATCTTCGTCAAGGACCCCGACATGCGGGAGACGGCGCGGCGCCTGCAGCGCGTGGTGCGGCGCGGCGAGCAGCTGGCGCTCGGCACCGCCACCGATCCGTACCAGCCGGGTGAGGGCGAGTTCCGCGTGACGCGGCGCTTCCTCGAGCTGGTGGCGCAGCACCGCGGCGTGCACATCGGCATCACCACCAAGGGCGCCTTGATCCTGCGCGACCTCGACCTGCTGCGCAAGATCAACGAACGTTCCCGCCTGTCGGTGCAGGTCTCGCTGATCTCGACGCGAGCCGAACTGTTGCGCCGCATCGAGCCGTGGGCGCCGCCGCCAGAGGTGCGCCTCGACGTGATGCGCCGGCTGCGCGCCGCCGGCATCACCGTCGGTGCGGCAGTCGCGCCGGTCCTCCCCGGCCTGACCGACGGCGAGCCCGACCTCGACGTCTTGTTCGCGCGCATCGCCGCGGCCGGTGTGCGCCACTGCTGGGTGGGCATCCTGTTCCTGCGCTCGCCCACCAAGGAGAAGTACCTACGCTGGCTCGCGGCCGACTTCCCCCGCTACCTCGAGGCCTACAAGCGCGCCTACGAAACCCGCGCCTATCTGGGCGGGACGTACAAGAAGCGGATCGTCGCGATGACCGAGAGGCTGCGGGCGCGCTACGGCTTCGAGTCGCGTCCTTTCGCGGCCGTCGGCTCGGAAGCGCCGCTGCAGCTGCGGCTCTGGGGCTGAGCTGCCGCGGCATGGGCTTCGCTGGTCGCGCTATCGCCCACCACCAGCTTGCCGTGCAGCATGTCCATGCCGCAGGCGAAGGCGTAGGTGCCCGCAGCCGCGGCCGGCAAGTCGATCGTGGTCGTGGCGAATGCCGGCAGGTGCTGCTTCACGCCGAAGTCGGGGAACACGATCTCTTCGGAGCACGCCGACGTCTCTTCGCGCCGGAAGCGCAGCCGCAGCGGCACGCCGGGCAGCGCCCTGATGACGTCCGGCCGGTAGCCGCCCTTCACCAGCACCTCGACCTGCTGCACGCCCGCGCCGGCGATGGCCGCCGCGACGGTGGCGGCGTTGGCGATGAAGAAGTACCAGACGATCCACGCGATGAACCCGGCCACCGCCAGATTGACGAGCAGCGTGGTTGTCATGAGGCCCGCGCGAGCGGCATGCGCCGCAGCCGCAGCGCGTTGCTCACGACGGTGAGCGAGCTGAGCGCCATGGCGGCGCCGGCAACCAGCGGCGACAGGAACCCGCGCGGCCCGATGAGCGGCACCAAGGCACCGGTCGCCACCACCACCGCAACGACGTTGTAGGCAAAGGCGCCGACCAGGTTCTGGCGGATGTTGCGCAGCGTCGCGCGCGCGGCGCGCAGCGCCACCGGCAGCGCCTCGAGCCGCCCGCCGACGAGCGTCAGGTCGGCGGCGTCGATCGCCGCATCGGTGCCGGTGCCCATGGCGATGCCGACATCGGCCTGGCTCAGCGCGGGGGCGTCGTTGATGCCGTCGCCGATCATGCCGACGCGCCGGCCGCCCGCCTGCATGCCGCGGATCGCCTCGGCCTTGCCTTCGGGCAGCGCGCCCGCGGCGACGTCGGCGTCGTCGATCCCCACTTGCCGCGCGACCGCGAGCGCCGTCTGCTGCTGGTCGCCGGTGACGAGAGCGACCCGCAGCCCGAGCTTGCGCACCGCGGCGACGACGTCGCGTGCCGACGCGCGCACCGGGTCGGCGATCCCGACGATGCCGCGCAGGTTTGGGCCCGATGCAATCCAAACGACGGTACGGCCGTCGCCGGCGAGGCGCTCGGCCGCCGCCGCGAGCGGACCGGCATCGACACCCGCCTGTTCCAGGAAACGGCGGCTGCCGGCGCGGATCTCATCACTGCCGACACGTCCGCTGACACCAAGCCCGGAGGCCGCGCGAAAATCGGTGGCTGCTGCGAGCTCGCCCTCGCTGCGGGCGCGCAGCACGATCGCCTTCGCCAGCGGGTGCTCCGACCAGCGTTCGACCGCCGCCGCTTGCGCGAGCAGCGAGCGCGTGTCCATGCCCGCCGCCGGCACCACGTCAGTGACCGCGGGGCGGCCTTCGGTGAGCGTGCCGGTCTTGTCGAACACCAGCGTGTCGAGACGCGCCGCGGTCTCGAGCGCCTGGCCATTTCTCACCAGGATGCCGCCTTGCGCCATGCGCGCGACTCCGGTGGTGAGGCTGATGGGCGTCGCCAGGCCGAGCGCGCACGGGCAGGCGATGAGCAGCACCGCGGCCGCGGTGACGATGCCGTGGATGGCGCCGGTGCCCGGCTCCGCGCTGAGGTTGAACCAGGCGAGGAAGGTCAGAGCGGCGACGATCACGACCGCCGGCACGAACACCGCGCTGACGTTGTCCACGAGCCGCGCGATTGCCGGCCGCGACGCCTGCGCGCGTCGCACCATCGCGGCAATGCGCGCCACCGCCGACTCAGTGCCGAGGGCGGTCGCGCGCAACTGCAGCACGCCGTCGCCGTTGAGCGTGCCACCGAACACGTTGGCGCCCACTTCCCTGCGCACCGGCATCGACTCGCCCGTGAGCATCGACTCGTCGATCGTCGATCCGCCGTCAACGACCGTGCCGTCCACCGGGACCCGCTCCCCCGGACGGACGAGGATCCGGTCGCCGCGCGCCACCGCAGCGAGCGGCACGACTTCCTCACGCCCGCCGGCAAGGCGGGTGACCGACTGCGGCGCGAGCGCCGCCAGTGCGTCAAGCGCTTCGCTGGTGCGCCCACGGGCGCGCGTCTCGAGCCACTGCCCGACGAGCACCAGCGCAATCACTATCGCGGCCGCGTCGTAGAACGGCATCGCCGTGCCTTCCGGGAACATGCCGGGCGCCACGGTCACCGCCGTCGAGTAGCAGAAGGCGACGCCGGTGCCGAGCGCCACCAGCGTGTCCATGTTCGCGCGGTGGTTGCGGAAGTGATGCCAGGCCGAGACGAAGAACGTGCGGCCCGGGCCGAGCAGGATGGGCAAGCTCAGCAGCCCCTGCAGGACCCACAACGCGCGCGTCACCGGCGCCGGTGCGCCGTGGATATGGACGGGCAAGCCGAATGCAGACGGAAACATGTCGGCGAGCATCAGCAATGCGAGCACCGCCGCGAGCGCCGCGGCGCTCATGGCGCGCCGCCGCGCGCCGCGTTCCGCAAGGGGTTCGCCCGAAGCCATATCCATATAATCTACGCGGCATGGGCACCTTGCGAGTCGAGACGAGCGAAGGCATCGCCATCCTGCGCATGGACAAGCCACGCGCCAACGCCATCGACGAACCGTTCGTCGTGGAGCTGGCGGAGACGGCGCGCCAGTTGGGCGACGACGAGGCGGTGCGCGGCATCCTGCTGGCGTCCACTCACCCCAAGGTCTTCTCGCCCGGCCTCGACCTGACGGTGTTGATCGAGCTGCAGCGCCCGGCAATGGCGGCGTTCATGACCAAATTCGCCGCGGCGGTGTGGTCGCTCTACGGCTTGCGCAAGCCACTCGTGGCGGCGGTCTCGGGCCACGCGGTCGCCGGCGGCTGCATTCTCGCGCTCACCGCCGACTATCGGGTGCTGAAGGCGGAAGGCGCACAGATGGGGCTCAACGAGGTGAAGGTCGGCGTGCCGCTGCCGTGGTCGGTGACCGAGCTCCTGCGCGCCACCGTCGCGCCGCAGAACCTGGCGAAGATCGCGCTCCTCGGCCGCAACTTCGCCGGTGCCGAGGCGCTCGCCGCCGGCCTCGCCGACGAGCTGGCGCCGGCCGAAGGCTTCGAGGCCGCGTGCCTCACCCGCCTCGCGGAATTCGTGGAGAAGGACGCTGCGTCGTTCGCGCGCACCAAGGAGTACCTGCGGCAGCAGCCGCTCGCGGCGATGCGCGCCGGCGAAAAGGACAAGCAGGACGAGTGGCTCGACTGCTGGTTCGCGGCGGGCACGCAGGCGCGCATCCGCAAGACCGTCGAGAGCCTGAAGAGCAAGTAGGCGCGGGCGCGCCTTCAGGAACGCGCGCTGCGCTTTTGCCGCAGCCACCACCAGAGCAGCGCCGCCGCCACGATCGCGAGCACGAACAGCACGCGGTTGGCGTCGCCGAGCAGCTCCTGCACCTTGTCGAAGTGCAGGCCAAGCTGCGAGCCTACGAAGATGATGGCGGCGTACCAGATCGCCGAGGCTGCCGCCGCGGGAATGAGCGCTTTCGCCGGGCTGAGGCCGGACATGCCGGCGAACGGCGGCACCGCCGCGCGAAATCCGGGCAGGAAGCGGCTGAGGAAGATTCCCCAGATGCCGTGCTTCGCGTATGCCGTGCGGATCGCGCCGAGGGCGCTTTCGGGCAGGATGCGTGACACCCAGCGCGAGCGCAGCAGGCTCTCGCCGCGCGCGCGGCCGAGGTAGTACATGCCCGCCGCCGACGCGGTGTTGGCGCCCCAGCACACGAGGCCCAGGATCCACGCCGACAGTTCGCCGCGCTGCGCGAGGAATGCGCCGAGCGCCACGGCGACATCGGCGGGCGCCGGCGGGAAGACGTTCTCGACCGCGGACAGCGCCGCCAGCACCAGATAGGTCGGCGCCGTCGGCAGCGCGGCCAGCCAGTCGAGGAATCGCTCAAGCACCAATCGCCTCCCGGATGAGGTCGATGACGGAAACGTACGGCCGGCCCACGGCCCGCGACATCCCAATCTCGCAAGTGCGGCAGGTGGACACAAGGCGGCTGGTCGCGGAGAGCCGGCCGCGCACTTCCTCCGCCTCGGCGCGGGTTGCCGCCGCGGTCAGCTCGGGAACGAAGAAGCCCTTGTCGCCGGCGAAGCCGCAGCACTCGGCGCTGGCCGGCGTGAAAACGCTTTCGGAGTGCTCGGCAACCACGGCCAGCAGGTCGGAAAGCCCGCCCTGCTTCACCAGCGAGCAGGTCGGATGGACGATCGTCTCGCCGCGCGCCTTCGGCGTCTGCGCACGGCCGGGAAGCACGTGACGCGCCCAGAACGCGGTGAAGTCGAGGATGGGCGTGCCGAGCGTGGCGGCGCACGGGGAGGCATCGGTGACCACCGGATCCTCGCCGCCGCGGCTCGCCGCGTGCAATGCCGACAGCGTCCTGGCGCGCGCGCCGGCGGCGGCCGCGGGCAGCGCCTTGCTCGCAAACGGCATGCCGCAGCACAGCCCCGACACGCCATCCGGATAAACGACGTCGTAACCGGCCCAGTCGAGGACGACGCGCATCGACTCGGCCAACGGCGGCGCAGTTTCGCCCGGCAGCGCGCCGATCGTCCGCGTCAGGCAGGTCGGCAGGTACACGGCACGCCGCCTGTTTCGAGGTGCGACCGGCGCCGGCAAAGGTGCCGCCGCGCGCGGAAGCGCGATGCCGCGCGGCACGCCGCTCAGCGCCGCAACCGCTGCCGCACCAGCTGCCGTCGTCTTCAAGGCGCGGCCGGCGGCGAGTCCGGTGCGCGCCGCGGCCAGCGTCGCGCCCATGTGCGACGCGGCAGCGCCGCCAATCGCCCGCACCGCGGCAGAACGCTCGCGGCCGTGCACCGCCTTCATCACGGCGCCGGTGTCGATGCGCACCGGGCACGACAACAGGCACATGGAATCGCCGGCGCAGGTGTCGATCGCCTGGTAGTCGAAGTCGCGCCGCAGCTCGGCGAGCGGCTCCGCACCCGCGGCGCCCTGCGCCAGCAGCCGCTGCTCCTCGCGCAGCGCGACGATGCGCTGCCGCGGGCTCAGCGTGAGGAAGCGCGAGGGGCAGCGCGGCTCGCAGAAGCCGCACTCGATGCAGCGATCGACCGAGTCGGCGACCAGCGGGAACGGCTTGAAGTTCTTGAGGTGCACCTTCGGGTCGTCGTTGAGGATGACACCGGGATTGAGGGTGCCGGCGGGGTCGAGCAGCTTCTTGATCGCTACCATCGCCGCATAAGCCGGCTCGCCCCACTCGCGCTTCACGAACGGCGCCATGTTGCGCCCCGAGCCGTGCTCTGCCTTGAGGGCGCCGTCGTACTTGCCGATGATGACGTCGGCCAGCTCGTCCATGAAGCGCTCGTAGCGCTCGACCGTCGCCTTGCGGGCGAAATCTTCCGCCAGCAGGAAGTGCAGGTTGCCGTCGCGCGCATGGCCGACGATCGAGGCACCCGGATACCCGTGGCGCACGAACAGCCGCTGCAGGTCGGCGATGCCCTCCGCGAGCCGCTCGCGCGGCACCAGCACGTCCTCGGTGATGAGCGTCGTGCCGGGCGGGCGGGCGCCGCCGACGGTGGCGAACAGGCCCTTGCGCAGCTTCCACAAGCGCTCGCGGCGCGGGGCGTCGGTCGTGAACTCCGGCGCGCGCAGCAGCTCGAAAGCGTAGAGGGCGCGGGCTGCGCGCTGCACGGCCGCATCGAGATCGCCTCCGTCCGCCTCGCGAAATTCGACGAGCAGCGCGGCGGTGTCGTCGCCGATGGCAAACGGGGGCGGCGGCGCGTCGAGCGAGCGCAGGCAGGCTGCGTCCATGATCTCGATGGCGGCGGCGCCGGCAGCGGCGAGCGGGTCCACCGCGTCGCCGGCATCGGTGAGCCGCGCGAAGTACACGAGGTCGGTGGCGCGCAGCGGCGGATCGGGCACGGTGCGCAGCGTCATCGCGGCCACGAAGCCGAGGGTGCCCTGCGAGCCGACCATGAGGTGCGCGAGGATCTGCGCGGCACTGTCGTGCTCGAGGAACGACTGCAGGCTGTAGCCCATGGTGTTCTTGCGCTGCACCTTGGTGCGGATGCGCGCGGCGAGCGCCGCGTCGGCCCGGACCGAGTCGCGCATGGCGATGAGGCCGCGGTGCACGTCGGGGCGGTCCGCAAGCAGGCGCGCGTCGGCGTCCTCGGATCCGGTATCGACGCGGGTGCCGTCGGCGAGCAAAAAACGCGCGCTCGCCAGTGTGTGGTAGGTGTTCTGCACGACGCCGCAGCACATCCCCGAGGAGTTGTTGGCGAAGATGCCGCCCATCATCGCCGCGTCGATCGACGCGGGATCGGGGCCGATGCGGCGTGCGAAGGGTGCCAGCAGGCGGTTCAGGTGGCCGCCGATCACTCCTGGCGCGGTGCGCACCAGCCGGCCCTCGTCCAGGACTTCGTGGGCACGAAAGTGCGGCGCCAGCTCCACCAGCAGGTCGTCGCTCAGCGCCTGCCCCGAGAGCGAGGTGCCGGCGGTGCGAAACGTCAGATGACGGCCGGCGCGCCGCGCGTAGTCGAGAAGCGCCGCGACGTCGTCCTCGTCGCGCGGCCGCACGATGGCTTGCGGCATCAGGCGGTAGAGCGACGCGTCGGCGGAGCGCACCAGGCGGTCGATGCTGCGGTCGAGCACCGCCGCCGCGCCGAGGACCCGCCGCAGTTCAGCGTTGCTCATGGTGCGCGCATGATTCTAAGATCCGCCGTCGTCAACGTCGTCCGAGGGAGGCTCGACATGCAGCGCACACTACTCTTTGCCGCCGGTCTTGCGGCCGGACTGCTGGTCGCGGCGCCCAGCGGCCGCGGCGCCGAACCGGCCCGCAAGGTCATAAACCTGCCTGCACGGCAGGTCGCGGCACCGTTCAGCGACAGCATCCTTGCCGGCAACACCTTGTATCTCGCCGGCAAGATCGGCCTCGATCCGGCGACCCGCAAGGTGCCCGCCGATGCCGACCAGGAAGCGCGGCTCATGCTCGATGCGATGCAGGCCAACCTGGCGGCGGCCGGCCTCACCATGGACGACCTCGTGAAGGTTGAGGTGCACTGTTCGGACGTGTCGCTCTACGACCGCTTCAATGCCGTCTACAAGACCTACTTCAAGCACAGCGATTATCCGGCACGCGCCTTTCTCGGCTCGGGCCCGCTGCTGTTCGGCGCCCGCTTCGAGATCACCGGCGTCGCGGTGAAGCCCTGATCCGTTTTCCCGAAGCGGCCAATTTCGTTGGCGCCCGCGAGGGATCTCTGGAGATGCTCCCGCCCTAGCGCGAAAAATCGCCGACCGCGACCCACAGCCGCTGCACGTCGCCGCCGGCGTCGATGGTGAGAGTCGAGGTCTTCGTGGTCGTCAGCCGGTCGCGCACCATGCCGCGTGCGTCGGTGCGCAGCACGCGGCCGTTGGAGAAGAGGGCGCCCTCGGATGCCTTCAGCTTCACCTGCACCCCCGGCCACACGGCGCCGCCCGGCTTTTTCACGCGAATGAGGATCTGCGCCGCGCCGCCGCCCGGCGGCAGGGTGCGCGGCTCGCTCCAGGCGCTCACGAGCGGCCCCGAAACCCGCGCCGGCTCGCCGCCATGCTGCGCCGGCGACGAGGACCTGGGGGTGGGCGACGGCGATGGAGTGGGCTTCGTGGCGCCGGGGCGCGACGGGGCGGGTGAAGGCTTGCCCGGCGCTCGCGGCCCGGGCTGGGCATGGCATGCCGCAAACAGCAGGCACACCCCAACGAGGAAACGGCCACGGCTCACGTGTTCCATCCTACACGGGGGCGCGCCGCGATTGACCCCCATCGCCCCGGCACGTAATCTCCCCAGCGGAACCACTTTTCGTGCAGGATTTTCTCCCCGGTTCGTCGGCCGACGGCCCTGAAGGCAGGTCACAGGTCCGCATCTCCACCGACAACCTGCGGCGGTCCCTGGCGATCGTCGCCGCCAACACCCTCGGCCCGGTTGCCCGCTTCCTGACGTGGTTCTACGCGGTCCTGCTGGTGATCCATTCGGTCGTGGTGCCGTGGCCGCAGAAGACCTGGATGATGGCGAGCGCGCTGGGCACGGCACTGCTGCTGGGCGCCTTCCAGTACGGGGTCAAGCAGGGCTATGTGTCGATGCGGTACGTTCACGGCTTCGAGGGCCTGGTCGCGGGACTGCTGATCTGGAACTCGATCCTGCAGCTGTACCTGATGGCCGATCCGCGCCAGACGACGAACGTGGTGCTGATCCTCGCCGGCTGCGGTTTCCTGTTCGTGTCGCGCGGCTGGCTGCTGCTCGCCATCGCCTTCGCGGTGCTCGGCTGGTCGCTTTGCATGTACCTCATCGGCGTGTCGGTGTCCGACTGGGCGCACTACGGGTTCGCGGTCGCGGAAGCGTCGCTGGTCGGGTACTTCGTCCACGTCGTCACCATCCGCCGCCTGCAGCACCTGCACCTCACCGAGACCGCGCACAAGCAGCGGCTCGAGCAGACCTCGGAAGAGTTCCGGCGCCTGGCGCTCGTGGATACGCTCACCGAGGTGGACAACCGGCGCAGCCTGATGAACGTCGGCGAGCATCGGCTGCGGCTCGCCCAGCGCACCGGCCAGGCGCTGACCCTGCTGTTCGTGGACATCGACAACATGAAGGTGATCAACGACGCCCACGGACACCAGGAAGGCGACCGCGCGCTGCGCGACACCGCGAAGATCATGCTCGCGACCTTCCGCGACTCGGACATCGTGGCGCGCATCGGCGGCGACGAGTTCTGTGCGCTCGTCGAGGGCTATTCGGAAGAGAACGGCCCGGAGAAGCGGCTGCAGGTCGCGATCGACCACTCGAACGCGCAGCGCCAGCGCGGCTATCGCCTCTCGGTGAGCGTCGGCACCGCGGTCTTCGATCCGGGCAATCCCTGCTCGATGGAGGACCTCATCGAACGGGCCGACCGGTCGATGTACGAACAGAAGAAGAAACGGCCGGCGTAACCACCGCAGGATCGTTTTCCCGAAGCGGCCCATTGCGTTGGCGGCCGCGAGGGATCTCTGTCAGTGGAAATCCCGACTGTGCACATGCTCCGGTTTCAGGGCCAGGGCCGGTGGCCACAGGGATTCGGCGATGAGGTGGGTGACGCCGTCTTCCACCTGCATCTTGCCGGTGACGCCCAGGAAGGATGCGGTCTTCACCAGCACGCGGTAGCTGTCGAGGACCTGCGTCCACACCACCACGTTGACGAAGCCGGTCTCGTCCTCGAGGGTCATGAAGGTGACGCCCGAAGCCGTGCCCGGGCGCTGGCGGCAGATGACGAGCCCGGCGTAGCGCGCCCGCGCGCCGTTCGCCAGCCGGCCGAGCGTCTGCGCATCGGGCAGCCCCTGCGCGGTGAGCAGCGGCCGCATCGGGCCGAGCGGATGGTCGCGCGGGCTGTGCGATGAGGCGCGGTAGTCCCACGCGACCGTGTCGAAGGCATCGAGCGCGCGGAAAGACGCCGCCGCCTCGCCTCTTTCCAGGAGCATCGGCGCCTGCGCGGCAAGCGCCAGCCGCGGCACTTCCCAGAGCGCCTCGCGCCGGCTGCGGCCCAGGCTCTCGAAAGCGCCGGCAGCCGCCAGCGACTTGAGCGTGCGCTCGCAAACACCGGCGCGCGCCACGAAATCGTCGAGCGAGTCGAACGGCCGCCGCGCGCGGGCCGCAAGCGCCGACTGCCCTTCCGCCGCGCGCATGCCGCGCACGTAGCGAAGCCCCATGCGCACTTCCCCGTCCTCGAGCGTGCAGTCCCAGTCGCTTTGCTGCGCGTCGATCGGCCGCATCCTGGTGCCGTGGCGTTTGGCGTCGTCGACGATGGTGGCGGCCGAGTAGAAGCCCATCGGCTGCGCGTTCAGCAAGCGCGCAGGTGAACTCGGCGGGATGGTGTCTCGCGCAGGTACGCGGTGGCGTAGCTGATGAGCGCGAAGCTCGCCGCGTGGCTCTCGGGAAAGCCGTACTCGCCGAAGCCGCGGATCTGCTGGAACACGCGCTCGGCGAATTCGCTCGGCGATGCCCTTCTCCTTCATCCGCGAGATCGAGCCGCTCGCGGTGGCGCTCGATGCGGCCGGTGCGCCGCCACGCCGCCATGTCGCGGCGCAGCTGGTCGGCCTCGCCCGGGGTGTAGTCGGCGGCCACCATCGGCGATGCGCATCACCTGCTCCTGGAACAGCGGCACGCCGAGGGTCTTCTTCAGCACCGGTTCGAGGCAGGCGTGCGGATACTCGACCTTCTCCTCGCCGCGCCGCCGCCGCAGGTAGGGGTGCACCATGCCGCCGGTGATCGGCCCGGGGCGCACGATGCTGACCTCGATGACGAGGTCGTAGTAGTTGCGCGGCCGCAGCCGCGGCAGCATCGCCATCTGCGCGCGGCTCTCGATCTGGAAGACGCCGACGGTGTCGCCGCGGCAGATCACGGTCGAACGTAGGTTGGTCGTCCGGCGGAATCGTCGCCATCGACAGCTCGATGCCGCGGTGCTTCCTGAGGAGCCGGAAGGCGAGGTCGAGATGGGTGAGCGCGCCGAGGCCGAGCAGGTCCACCTTGAAGAGGCCGATGGCCTCGACGTCGTCCTTGTCCCACTGGATGACGGTGCGCTCGGCCATGCGGCCGTTCTCGATCGGCACCAGGTCGCTGACCGGCTCGTGGCCGAGCAGGAAGCCGCCGGGATGGATCGAGAGGTGGCGCGGGAAGTTGTGGATCTCGGCGCACAGGCGCAGCAGGTGCTGGTGGTCGGTGCTGTCCGGATCGAGCCCGGCCGAGCGCAGGATTTCGGCGCCAGGGTCCTCGTAGTGGCCGACCAGCTTCGCCAGCCGGTCGAGCGTGGTGGCCGAGAGCCCGAGCGCCTTGCCGACGTCGCGCACCGCCGAACGCGGCCGGTAGCGGATGACGTTCGCGACCATCGCGGCGTGGCTGCGCCCGTACTTCGCGTAGACGTACTGGATCACTTCCTCGCGCCGCTCGTGCATCGATGTCGAGGTCGATGTCGGGCGGCTCGGCGCGCTCGCGCGAGAGGAAGCGCTCGAACAGCAGCTCGATCCGCGACGGGTCGACGGCGGTGATGCCGAGGCAGTAGCACACCGCCGAGTTGGCCGCCGAGCCGCGGCCCTGGCAGAGGATCTCGCGCGTGCGGCAGAACTCGACGATCTCGTGCATGGTGAGGAAGTAGCCGCAGTAGTCGAGCTCGTCGATGAGGGCGAGCTCCTTCTCCACCTGCGCCGCGACTTTTTCCGGCACGCCTTCGGGGTAGCGCTGGCGGGCGCCGGCGTGCGCCAGCTGTGCCAGCCATTCCGAGGACGTGAGGCCGCTCGGCAGCCGCTCGGAGGGATAGCGGTAGCGGATCTCTGCGAGCGTGAAGGTGCAGCGGCTCGCGACTTCGAGCGTGCGCGCGACCGCGGCGGGATCGTCGGCAAACAACTGCGCGAAGGCATGCGGCGAGAGCAGCGCGTGCCGGCGTTGGGCTTGAGGCGGCGGCCGGCGGTGTGCACCGTGACGCCGTGGCGGATGCAGGTGAGGATGTCGTGCAGGTCACGCCGCGCAGGCGAGTGATACAAGGTCTCGACCGCGGCCACCACCGGAATGCCGAACGCCTTCGCCCGCTGCCGCAGCAGCGCTTCCTGCGCCGCTTCGCTGTCGCGCCGGTGGCGGGCCGCGAGCGCGTAGAGCCGGTCGCCGAAGGCGTCCTTCAGCAAGCCGCCCGCGGGCGCGCAGTCGGCGTCTGCAACCAGCAGGCTGCGGTCGCCGCCCCACAGGGCCAGGACGCCGCCGGCATGCGCCGCCGCTTCCTCGAGGCTCACCGACGATTCGCCTTTCGCGGAGCGCAGCCGGCCCTTCGTGACGAGCCGGCTGAGGTTGGCGTAACCGGCGCGATCGGCGGCGAGCAGGATCAGGGTTGACGATGAAGTGCCGGCGCCTATCGTGACTTCCGCTCCGGCGACGAGCGCGATGCCTGCTTCCTTCGCCGCCACATGGGCGCGTACCAGGCCGTAGACGCCGTCGCGATCGGTGATCGCCAGCGCGCGCAGTCCGAGGCGGTGCGCTTCCTCGACGAGCTCCTCGGGATGCGAGGCGCCTTCGAGGAACGAGCCGTTGCTCTTGCACCAAAGCGCCGAGTACACGGGGAATCCTATAGCGAACAAAAGGCGAAAGTAAATACGCACACGGAAACGCCTGCCGCCCTTTTGGAACCGCATCCGCATGGCTCTCGTATAATCAGCACCTGCCTTGTATCTTGTTCAAAATTACAGATTTAGCTTAGCGAGGGTCCCATGACCAAGGTCCGCATCGCCGCGCTCGCCGTGCTTGCCGCAGCGCTCGCCTCGGGCGGCGGTTCGCTGCGCGCCCAGGAAAAGGAAGCGGCAGCGGCATTGAAGCCGGGGTTCGACATCCGCACGCTCGACCGCAGCGTGTCGGCGTGCGACGACTTCTACCAGTTTGCCTGCGGCGGCTGGCTCAAGCAGGCCGAGATCCCGGCCGATCGTTCCCGCTGGGGGCGGTCCTCGGAACTCGGTGCGCGCAACGAAGCGACGCTGCACGAGATCCTCGAGGAAGTGTCGAAGGACGACCCGAAGCGCGACCCGGTGAACCGCCAGATCGGCGACGCGTACGCGGCGTGCATGGACCAGGCCGGCATCGAGAAGCTGGGGCTTGGCCCCATCAAGCCTGAGCTCGACCGCATCGCGGCGCTCGCCGGCACCGACGGCATCCCGGCGCTCACCGGCGAGCTGCACATGATCGGCGTCAACGTGCTCTTCGGCTTCGGCGCCGAGCAGGACTTCAAGGTGCCAAGCCAGATCCTCGCCATCGCCGACCAGGGCGGGCTGGGCCTGCCCGACCGCGACTACTACTTCAAGGACGATGCGAAGTCGAAGGAGATCCGCGACGGCTACGTCGCCCATGTCACGAAGATGATGACGCTCGCCGGCGAGTCTGCAGAGCAGGCGGCGGCGGCGGCGAAGGCGGTGATGGCGTTCGAGACGGCGCTCGCGAACGTGTCGGCCGACCGGCTGAGCCGCCGCGATCCCGCAAGCCTCTACCACCCCACCGAGCGCAAGGACCTGCAGCCGCTGACGCCGCACTTCTCCTGGGACGCGTATTTCAAGACGATCGCGGCGCCGTCCATCGCGAGCGTCAACATCACGCATCCGGAATTCTTCAAGGGCTTCGACGCGGCGATCACGGCAACCGACCTCGCCGCCTGGAAGACCTACTTCAAGTGGCAGACGATCCACGCCGCGGCGCCGCTGCTGCCGAAGGCGTTCGTCGACGAGAACTTCGCGTTCTACGGTGCGGCGCTCACCGGCGCCAAGGAACTGCGGCCGCGCTGGAAGACCTGCGTCGAGCGCGTGGACAACGAGCTGGGCGAGGCGCTCGGCAAGTCGTTCGTCGAGCGCCGCTTCGGCGCCGACGGCAAGGCGCGCATGCTGGCGATGGTTGCGGCACTCGAGAAGTCGCTGCGCGCCGACATCAAGACCGTGCCGTGGATGACCGAAGCAACGCGCGCCAAGGCGCTCGAGAAGCTCACGGCCTTCGGCACCAAGATCGGCTATCCCGACACCTGGCGCGACTATTCGTCGATCAAGGTGACGCGCGGCGATGCCGTCGGCAACTCCGACCGCGCCACCCGCTTCGAGTTCGCGCGCCAGCTCGCACGGATCGGCAAGCCGCTCGACCGCAAGGAATGGAGCATGACGCCGCCGACCGTGAACGCCGGCTACCATCCGCTGCGCAACGACATCAGCTTCCCCGCCGGCATCCTGCAGCCGCCGTTCTTCGACAAGGACATCGACGACCCGATCAACTTCGGCGGCATCGGCGCCGTCATCGGCCATGAAATGACGCACGGCTTCGACGACCAGGGCCGCCAGTTCGCCGCCGACGGCAGCCTCACCGACTGGTGGACCGAGGTCGACGGCAAGGAGTTCGAGAAGCGCGCCGCCTGCATCGCCGACGAGTACAGCGGGTTCACGGCCATAGACGACGTCAAGCTGAACGGCAAGCTGACGCTCGGCGAGAACGTCGCCGACAACGGCGGCGTGCGCATCGCCTACGCGGCGCTCCTCGACCTGCTGGGCGGCAAGCAGGCGGCGTCGATCGACGGCTTCACGCCGCAGCAGCGTTTCTTCCTCGGCTACGGCCAGATCTGGTGCGAGCAGCAGCGCCCGGAGATGGCGCGGCTGCGCGCCCAGGTGGACGTGCACTCGACCGCTCAGGCGCGCGTCAATGGTGTGGTGTCCAACATGCCGGAGTTCGCGCAGGCGTTCGGCTGCGCGGCCGGGGCGAAGATGGTGCGCGCCAACGCCTGCAAGGTCTGGTAACTACTCGACCCGCCCCTCCAAAAACCAACGCTGGCGGGGGCGGTCGTAGTAGATCCACAGCACGTCGCCGCTTGCGAGCGACGCGAAGTAGTACTCGCGCTGCACCTCGCCGCGCCACCAGCCGCCGGCGAGGACGTAGGGGCCGGTGAATTTCTCGACCCGGCCATGCTCGATGCCGCGCAGCAGCCAGCCGTCGGGCTCATGCCGCGGCCGCGGCGGCAGCGACACGGGCTTGTCGTAGAGCCGGCGCACCAGCGGGCGTAGCGGCACCACGCGCGGCTTCGCTCCGGCGGAATCGAGCCGCTGCAACGGCTGCCATTCGAAGCCGGCGCGCGGCAGGTGCGCGTCGCGCAGCACCGCGCGCACCACCGCGTCGTCGCCAAGCTCCGAACGCAGGCGCGCGAACGCGCGCGCCATGGCATCGTAGTCGCGCCGCCCGCGGGTGATGGCGAGCCGGATCTGCTCGGCCGGCGCGCGCACGCCTTGCGCCTCGAGGCCGATGGCGACGACACCGCAGCGCAGGACCAGGGTGCCAAGCCGCAGCCGCAGCAGGTTCAAGACCTGCACGCCGTCGAGGGTGGGCGCGGCGGTGCGGATGCACTCCTCCTGCAGCGAATGGTCGTCGAGCTGCAGGTGGATGCGCAGCGCCGTCAGCGCCTCGCCGCGCTGGCGCAGGTCGTAAAGCAGCGGATCGAGCAGCTGCTTGCACGCGAACAGCAGGCGTTCGACGTCGGAATCGGGATAGCCGAGGTCGTGGTCGCGCCGCAGTTTGACAACCGGCGGCTGCGGCAGAAGCGGCGAGAACGCCTTGCCGGCCGCGAGGCAGTGCAGCGACCACGCCGCCTTGCCGAAGCGCTCCAGCAGTCCCTCGGCTGGCAGCTCGAGAAACTCGCCCAGGTTGCGGATGCCGAGCTGCAGCAAGTCGTCGCGCACCGCGGCCTCGAAGTCGAGGAGCCTCAGGGGTACGCGGCGCATCGCCGCCTGCTCTTCCGCGGCGCTCTCGAAAACCCGGGTCTCGCGGACCAGGCGGGTGGTGGCGTAGGTGCCGAAGCGGCTGAAACCAACCACGATGCCGGCGGCCAACGAAGCCGCGGCGCAATCGTCGCGGATGGCCTTGGCCCACTGCGCTAGTTGCGGGTAGAGGCGGCGAAAGCCGCTGGCGTCGAGCCAGAAGATTCCCGGCAATCCCGGCGCGGGTTCGACGTGCGGCGTGAAGCGGTGCAGGCGCGCCGCCAGTTCTGCCACCAGAGCACTCGTGGCAGCCTCGGACACGGTGCCGGCGCGCAGCTCGCGGCACACGGCGAGCGCCGCGGCATAGCGCTGCCCCGGCAGCACGCCGCCACGCCGCGCCTGCTCGTTGACGTAGCGCAGGAGCGCCGTCGGCTTGTCTTCCGCGACCACCGCCACCGGCTGGTCGCGCCACTCGGGGTGCTCGCGCAGCAGCTGCTGCAGCGGCAGCGCCGGCGCGTCAACGCAAGCCAGCCGGCCCACGGCACGCCTCCGTCGCGGTGGCTCCCGGGCCGCGGCGCTTGTCTTTCAGCACCGCCACCTGCACCTGCATGGCGCCGCTTTTGGCAACGCTGCGCACGGCTTCGGCGCGCAGGGAAACGAGCGAGCTGATGGATGCGGACGCCGCGGGCTTGTCGGTGAGGAACACGATCGCCGTTTCGTGCTTCTGGGCCAGGCCCGCGAGCCGCGTGAGGATGGCGGCCTGGGCATGGCCCGAGAGGGCGCCCGCGGCGCGGTCGAGGTCGATGACGATGAGGCCGAAGGCGCCGCTGCGCGCCAGCTGCTCGGCGGCGCGGCCGGCTTTCGCCGCATCGGCGGCGCGCACCACCGCGAGGCTCGCGAGGTCGATGCCGCCGTCGGCGGCGTCGCGCGGCAGGAATGAGCTGCCGCGCACCAGCACCCAGGCCGCCGGCTCGCCGGCCTGCTGCGCGTCGAGCACCAGGCCGAAGGCCGCGGTAAGCCGCGCCGAGGCCGGCGCGTTCGACAGCTCGCACAGGCGGCCGTTCAATTCCGTGAGGGAAAATCCGCGGGCGGACGCGGGCGCCGCGCTGACGAGATCGCGCAGGCGCAGCATCGGACTCTGGAGCACGCGAGCCACAGCTCACTGTAGCGAACAAAAGGCGAAAGTCAACCTGAACCGCCTCGCGGATCAAGTAGATTGCGCTGAGCAACAAAGGAGCTGCCCAGTGCATCGTCTCGCCTTGACTGCCGTGCTCGTCGCCGCCACCTTCCTGCCGCTCGCCCACGCCGACAACGTGGACGACTTCATCAAGGCGGACATGGCGGCCCGCAAGATTCCCGGGGTGGCGATAGCGATCACCCGCGACGGCAAGGTGATCCGCGCGCAGGGCTACGGCCTCGCGAACATCGAACACCAGGTACCGGTGAAGCCGGAGACGGTGTTCCAGTCGGGCTCGGTCGGCAAGCAGTTCACCTCGATGGCGATCATGATGCTGGCGGAAGCCGGCAAGCTGTCGATCGACGACCCCGTTTCCAAGTATTTCGGCCCGACGCCGCTGAGCTGGAAGCCGATCAAGCTGCGCCACCTGCTCACCCACACGTCCGGCATCAAGGACTGGGGCGAGCCGGAGCTCGACAACCGCCGCGACTACACCGAAGACCAGCTGGTGGCGGTGGCGAAGAAGCTGCCGCTCGATTTCGTTCCCGGGACGCAGTGGAGCTACAGCAACACCGGCTACGTGCTGCTCGGCATCGTCATCCACAAGGTGAGCGGCCAGTTCTACGGCGACTTCCTGCAAGAGCGGGTCTTCAAGCCGCTCGGCATGAGCCGAACGCGCGTCATCAGCGAGCGCGACATCATCGCCGACCGCGCTGCCGGCTATGAGCTCGTGAAGGACGAGCTGAAGAACCAGGAGTGGGTTTCGCCCATGCTCAACACCACGGCCGACGGCTCGCTCTACACCACGGTTCTCGACCTCGCGAAGTGGGACGCGGCGCTGCACGGCGAAGCGCTCGTGAAGAAGGCGACGCTCGACACGCTGTGGACGCCGGTGACGCTCAAGAACGGCCAGACCCGCCAGTACGGCTTCGGCTGGGGTTTCGACGTGCAACGCGGCCACCGCATCATCGAACACGGCGGCTCGTGGCAGGGCTTCCGCGCCACGGTCACGCGCTACGTGGACGACGGCCTCGGCATCCTGATCCTCGCGAACCTGGCGCAGGCGCAGCCCGAGGCGATGAGCCACGCGGTGGCGGGCCTCCTCGAACCGGCGCTGGCGCTGCCCGATCCGCGCAAGCCCGGCACCGATCCCGACCCGAAGCGCTCGGCGGCGCTCGCGGAGCTGCTCGCGAACTGGACCGTGTTCAAGCCGGCGCCGCTCATGGCCACGGCGCTCAGCACGGACAACTCGCAAACGCCGCGCTCGAAGGCGGGCCGCAAGTACGTCGGCGACGTGCTTGCGAAGAAGACCTCGTTCGATTTCCTGGTCAGCGACGACGTCGCCGGCAAGGGCTTCGTGCGCCGCAGCGTCCCGGTTGCGAGCATCCTGCACTACGGGCTGCAGGCCGGCGGCAAGGCCTACACGATGCGCTTCTTTCTCGATGCCGACGGCAGGGTCATCGAGTTCGACTCCGAAGAAGCGGACTAGCGATGCCCGCGGCAAAGTCGCAGACAAAGCCGAAGCGGAAGCCGCAGGCAATCGCGAAGGGCGCGCGCCAATACCATCTGGGCATCGCGCCCGGCGACCTCGCGCCTTACGTGATGCTGGTCGGCGATCCGGCGCGCGCCGACAAGGTGGCCGCGCACTTCGACAAGCGCCAGGGCGAGTGGCGGCACCGCGAGTTCGTCACCATCACCGGCACCTACCAGGGATTTCCGCTCACCGTCACCGGCACCGGCATCGGCCCCGACAACATGGAGATCACCGTCATCGAGATGAGCCAGGTGCGGCGCAACCTGACCTTCATCCGCGTCGGCTCGTGCGGCGCGCTGCAGCCCGACATCGAGCTCGGCGACCTGGTGGTTTCGACCGGTGCGGTGCGCCTCGAGAACACGACCACCTACTTCGTCCCCGAGGGCTACCCGGCCGTCGCCCACCATGAAGTGACGGCCGCGATCATCGCCGCATGCCGCAAGACCAAGGCTCCGCACCACGTCGGCATCACCGCCAGCGCGCCTGGGTTCTTCGGCGCGCAGTCGCGCGACCTGCCGCCGTTCTCGCCGCGCTACGCCGACCTGCCAGGTGACCTCGGCAAGCTCGGCGTCAAGAACCTGGAGATGGAGATCAGCGCGCTCTTCACGCTGGCGTCGATCGGCGGCCATCGCGCCGGCGCCTTGTGCGCGGTCTACGCGCAGCGGCCGCGCGGCATCTTCGCCGACGCCCGGCAGCGCGACACCGCCGAGGCGCGCGCCATCCGTGCCGGGCTCGCGGCGTTTGCGGAGCTTGCCTCAGCCGCGCGCTGATTTTTCTGGGTAGAGCCGCTCGAACTCCGGGTCGCCGTGCAGCTGCGTGAGGTCGGGATCGCGGCGCGTCCAGTCGCTGTCGCGGAAGCCGGCGTTCCAGGCGCGCTTCAGTGCGTCCAGGGCGTCCGCACGGCGGTCCATGGCGGCGAACGCGCACGCCGCGTTGTAGGCGACGAGGCCGTCGTTCGGCCGCAGCACCAGCGCCAGGCTCGCTTCGCGTGCCGCGTCCTCGATGCGGCCTTCGTCGGCATAGGCGCCGGCCAGCAGGATCCGGGCGCGCGCGTCCTCGGGAGTGCGCAGCAGGTGCGCCTCCACCGCCTGCACGTGCCGCTGGCGCAGGTTCTTCAAGGCGTCCTGCTTGCCGAGCGCCGCGAGCGCATTCAGGATCGGCACGTGGACGTTGTGGTCGTTGCCGCTCGCCTCGATCGCTTCCTCGGCGATGCGCTCGATCTCCTGGTACTGTCCGGTCGAGAACAGCGAGCGCAGCAGCAGGTAGTAGCCGCTGTCGGTGTCGGGCTTCTCC
This sequence comes from uncultured Acidobacteriota bacterium, assembly GCA_963720545.1. Lineage (GTDB taxonomy): Bacteria > Acidobacteriota > Vicinamibacteria > Fen-336 > Fen-336 > MFD01916-c6. The sequence goes on from OY970399.1 coordinate 2,030,091, forward strand.
TTGAGGACGGCGCGCGCGATGTCCACAGCCGTCTGGTACTCGCCGTTCGCGTAGCAGAGCCAACCCTGCGCGGCCTTGGCGTCCGGCAGGTGCGGCGCCAGCGACACTGCCTTGGCGGAGGTGGTGCGCACCCGCTCCAGCCATGAGGGCTCCGAGCCGAAGTTGACGTAGAGGATGGCGCAGACGTTCGCCATCGCGGCGTAGGCGAGCGCGAAGGTCGGGTCCTGCGTGACCGCGTGCTCGTAGAGCTGCAGCGCAAACTCCATGTCCTGGCGCACCAGGCGGCGCGCGTAGCTGCGGCCGCGCAGGAACAGGTCGTAGGCCTGCAGGTTCTCGGTGGGCTTGGCGGCGAGCGCCTGCTGCTCCTGCGGCGTCAGCGTGATGCGCAGCGCCTCGGCGATCTTGTGCGCGATCTCGTCCTGCAACTCGAAGACGTCGGCCATCTCGCGGTCGTAGCGCTCGGTCCACAGCGGGAAGTCGGTCTGCGTGTCCACGAGCTGCACGCTGATGCGCAGGCGGGTGCCCGCGCGCCGCAGGCTGCCGGCGAGCACATAGGCGGCGCCGAGCTGCTGGCCCAGCTCGGTGGGCGTGACGTGGCGGTCGCGGTACGGCAGCACCGTCGGGCGCGAGAAGATGCGCAGCCCCTTGATCTTGGTCAGCTCGGTGATGATGTCTTCGGTGACGCCGTCGCGCAGGTACTCCTCTTCCTTCGAGCCGCTCGGGTTCTCGAAGTAGAGCACCGCCACCGACTTCTCCGCCATGCGGCCGCCGCGCGAAGCGCCGGACGACGAGTCGCGGCCGCCGGAGTCGAGGTCGCGCTGCAGGCGCAGCAGGTCGGTCTTGAGGTCGGTCGCCGACTGGTAGCGCAGCGCGCGGTTCTTCTCGAGCGCCTTGCCGAGGATGCGGCCGAGTTCGGCGGGCAGCGCCGCGTTCACCTGGTGCGGGGGCGCCGGTTCGCGGTTCAGGATCGCGTCGAAGATGACGGCCGAGGTCTCGCCGGGGAACGGCAGCGCGCCGGTCGCCGCCTGGTAGAGCACCGTGCCGAGCGAGAACAGGTCGGTGCGCGCGTCGGTCAGCTGGCCGCGCGCCTGCTCGGGCGACATGTAGGAGACGGTGCCGAGCGCCGAGCCGGCCTTGGTGAGCTGCTCCGGCTGCACGCCGGTCGGCTCCTCCGAGAGCTGCGAGACGCCGGCCTTCCCCACGCGGTCGATCTTGGCGAGGCCGAAGTCGAGGATCTTCGCCTGGTCGCGGCTGTTGACGAAGATGTTCGCCGGCTTCAGGTCGCGGTGGACGATGCCGCGCGCGTGCGCCGACTCGAGCGCGTCGGCCACCTGCACCGCGATGCGCAGCACCGCGCCGAGGTCGAGCTCGCGCGCGGCGATCTTCGCGGCCAGCGTCTGCCCCTCGAGCAGCTCCATCACGATGAAGTGCTGGCCGTCGTGCTGTTCGATCGCGTAGACCGTGCAGATGCCGGGATGGTTGAGGGCGGACGCGGCGCGCGCCTCGCGCTGGAAACGCTCGAGGGCGTGCGCGTCCTGTGCCGTTTCCGGAGGCAGGAACTTGAGGGCGACCTTGCGGCCGAGGCTGCGATCGTCGGCTTCGTAGACGACGCCCATGCCGCCGCTGCCGAGCTTCGCGGTGATGCCGTAATGCGAGACAGTCTGGCCGATCATTGCTTGGGGGAAGCCCCGGAGGAGTTCAGCGATGCTAGCCGCGCTCACCGGGCGCGTCAAAGAACGGCGCGTTCGGTCAGTGCACGATGAATCTGGCGATCGCGGCCTTGAGCCGCGCATGCTCCGCCTTGCGGATGTACATCATGTGGCCGGCCTCGAAGTATTCGATCGCGATGTTCTTGCGCAGCGACTCCGGCAGGCCGAGGTGCGCCACCGAAAACGGCGTGTCGAAGTAGGGCGTGGCGAGGTCGTAGTAGCCGGAGGTGAACAAGACGCGCAGCGCCGGGTTCGAGGTCATCGCCTTGCGCAGGTCCTCGGCGACGTTGACGTAGCGGTTCTGCGCCTCGTCCCAGTTCCACGACGGCAGGTCGGCCGACGACTCGTACTTGAGGTCGGTCTGGTAGTTGAGCGTGCGCCGCAGGTGGTCGTTGAGGAGCGCCACGTAGCCGACGCCCACCGCCGACGACGCCGGGTCGTATTCCGACTGCTCGCCCGCCGAGTCGCGGTCGTAGCCGGTGAAGCGCATGTCGAGCCGGCCGACGATCTTGCCGTCGCCGCGCAGCAGCTCCTTGAGGAAGCGGCTGTTGTCCACCCGCAGGTTGGAGCGCAGCACGTAGTCGGTGCTGAGCCCGGTGAGCCGTGCGAACTTCGCGGCGGTCGCCTGGCGCGCCTCCGCGCCGAGCCAGTCGCCCTGCAGCAGCGCCGCCGCGTACTCGCCGAGCGCAAACTCCTCGGCTTCCTTCAGCAGGCTGCGCAGGTCCTTCTGCTGCAGGTCGGCCGCGAGTTTCTTGTGGTACCAGGCCGCCGCCGCATAACTCGGGAAGTGCACGATCCAGGCGACGTCGTTGCCGACGTTCATCTCCTCGTTCTGCCAGTTGAGGATGGTGGACACCTGCACCAGCCCGTTCAGGTAGATGCCGTGGCTCTCCTGGAGATAGAGCGCGAGGCCCGCCGATCGGGTGGTGCCGTAGCTCTCGCCGGCGATGTACTTCGGCGAGGCCCAGCGGCCGTTCTTCGAGAGCCACTGGCGCATCAGGTCGGCGATCGACGTGATGTCGCCTTTCAGCCCCCAGAACTCCTTGGGGTCGACGCCGGGGGCGGGGCGGCTGAAGCCGGTGCCGATCGGGTCGATGAAGACGAGGTCGGTGATGTCGAGGATCGAGTACGGGTTGTCGGCCAGCTCGCCCGGCGGCGGCAGCGCGAAGCCTTCGTCGTCCGAGCGCACCTTCTTCGGGCCGAAGGCGCCCATCTGCACCCAAACCGCCGCCGAGCCCGGGCCGCCGTTGAAGCTGAAGGTCACCGGCCGCTTCGCGTCGGCGCCGTCCTTCACGTAGGCGACGTAGAACATCGACGCCTTCGCCTTGCCCTTGTCGTCGCGCAGGATCAAGGTCCCCGCGGTGGCCGTGTAGGCGATGCGCTGGCCATCGAGGGTCAGCACGTGCTTGGTGACGGCGCTGGTTTCCTTCGGCTCGGGTGCGTCGTCGTCCTTCTTCACCTCTGTGGCTTCGCCGCTCTTCACCGTGACGGTGGTGGTTTCCTGAGCCAGGGCGAGGAGCGGTGCTGCGGCGAAGAGACCGAAGGTGGCGGCGACCAGGCGTAGTTTCAGCATGGGCGCGAGACTAGCGCAGCCGCGGCGGCGGCGCGATTCAGCCGGTCGAACGCTCGTCGGCCGTGCGGCGCATCGCGGCGCGCAGCACCGCCGCAACCCAGCGGGCTTCGGGCACCGACGTGAGCACCGGCGCGAGCGACGGGTTGAACGGGGTGACGCGGTCGCCGCGCACCAGCGTCACCAGCCTGTCGGTCTGCACGATGCGCGAATCGCGCGAGCGCGGATAGCGCCGCGGCCACGGCCAGAGACCGCGCAGCACGAAGACCGCGTCGGCGGCGACGCGCACGCTCCGCGGTGAACGCAGCACCGCCGAAAGCAGGAAGCCGCCGATGAGCGTGAAGACGCCGGCCCACACCCGCGGCGCGCCCTGGATCCAGCCAAGGAGCGTTGCCTTCCATCCGGTGGCAGCCGCGCGCAGGGCTTCGGCGCCCGCCGGATCCCATTCGATGCCGAAAGCGAGCACCGGCACCGCCAGCGCCGCGAGCGCCGCAGCCAGCCAGACCACGAGCCGCGCGCTCAACGGATAGCGCACCGTGACGTGCTGGCCGCCGTCCTCGACGATGACCCTGCTGACCGGCGGGCGCGGCAGGTCGGCGAGCAGGACATCGTCGCCACCCCCCGGCTGCGAATCCGTCAGCTTCCGGTCCGCCACAGCGTTCAGCATACCCTCGCCATGGGACACCGCCCGCCGGCGAACCGTTCCGTCACCCGGCGGCGCGGACGTCCTGGCCGTGCGCGCCGCACGTCGCGAGGAGGCGGGTTTCGCCGCCGGGCCAGGTCGTGACCCAGAGCCCGTGGTCGCGGATGTCGGTGTGCGGTTCGAGGCGCACCCAGGCGAGCGGCTGCGCGTCGGTCGCGCGGGCGCCGGCGTCGCGAAGCGCCGCATGGAAGGCGTTGCGAGTGGCGACATCGAAGTATTCGTCCACGATCGAGTGGAACACAACCGTGGCCGCGCCCTTCAGGGGCTCGGCGAGTTGCTGCGGCAGCCATTCGGCGACCGACGCCTGGTCGACCGGCGCGGGCACGGCGCGCGCCAGCGCCAAGGCGCCTTCGAGGCGGGCGAAGCGCGGCAGCTGGTCGGCCCACACGGAAGAGCGCAGCGCGAGACGCGCCTCGTCGCTCGCAGGGTCGAGTGGCCGTGGGTCGCAACCGCGGCGCGACACGATGCGCAGTTTGAGGTCGGTGCGGGGCGGCGCGTCGCGCCACATGCCGGTCAGGTCCACCGGACTGTCGGCCGGCCCGAAAAATGCGCCGCCACCGCCGTAGCGGAATTGGTCGAGCCGCAGGTTGAGGCCGGCGCTCGAGCCCACTTCGAGGAGCGACATCGCCAGGGGGCCCGGGCGCGTCGCGACCTCGAGCAGCCCGCGGATGAGTGCTGCCGAGCGGCCCACCTCGTTGGTCTGGCACGGCAACGCCGCCGCGTCGGCGAGGAACGAAGCGTGCTCCTGAAGCGCCGGCAGCAGCGCGCCGCAGGCGGCGGCGATGTCGCCATCGCCGCCGACGCCCGGGTAGTGCGCAGCCAGCGCAGGCGCCTTGCCCGTCAGCACGACACGGTGCAGCGCGGCCATGAAGCGCAGCGCCAGCGCGTTGCCGCGGCCGGGCGCGAGGTGGCCGCGCAGGATGCTCCAGGCGATGCCTTCCTTCTCGGCGTCGTCGGCGGCGATCGCCAGCAGCGCGGCATAGAGCGGCGAGTTCATGAACGCGCAGATGCGTCCCTGCTCGCGCAACTGCCAGGCGATGTGCGCGACGGGCCGGTCAACGCCCGGGCCGCCAGCGCCGCTCACGAGGGAGCGAGCGCCTTGCGCACCGTGTCCGGAAGGTATTCGGCGGCGCAGCGCGCGAGGAACTCGTCGTAGTCGGCGACCGCTTCGTCGGGAACGGCGCCGTGAGTTGCGAACTGTTCGCGGCTGAAGGTGGTGGTGATGCCGATTGTGCGCATGCCTGCGGCCTGCGCGGCAAGAATACCGAGCGCTGCGTCTTCGAAGGCGAGGCAGTCGCCGGGCGGCACGCCCACGAGCCGCGCCGCCTCGATGAACACGTCCGGAAATGGCTTGCCGCGCGGCACTTCGTCGCTGCGTGCCGTGAACGGCTGGAGCTGCGGCAGGCCCAGCTCGCGCAGCGTGTGTTCGACGTTGAGGCGCGGCGCGGAAGTGGCGAGCCCGACGCCGATGCCGTGCTCGAACAGCACCTGCAGGAGCCGGTCGAGGCCGGGCAGCGCGCGCAGCCGGCCCGCCGAGAGCGTGCGGTACTCGGCTTCCTTCTCCTCGGCGAACTCGCGCTGCTCGGCGGCGCTCAGCTCGCGGCCCATGAGCGCCGGGAAGATGTCGCGGTTGCGCTTGCCGTCGTACTTCGACCGGTCATCGGAACCGAGCGCCGGCAAGCCGTGGCGCACCATGAAGCGTGAGAACGATTCGATGTGGATCGCCATGTTGTCGACCAGCGTGCCGTCGAGGTCGAAGATGAAGGCGCGCGGCGTCATTTGGCTCCCTGCGCCGGGCCGGCGATGGCGACCACGGGATGGAGAGGCCAGTCGCGCGACTCGGTGCCATAGAAGACCCGCTCGAGGAACAGGCCCGAGGGTGGTGCCGTGAGCGCCGCCGGAAAGGCCGACGGGGTCGAGAGCAGCTGCTCAACGGCGGCCGGGCCGATGCGGCCGCGGCCCACCTCCGCCAGCACGCCAATCACGCGCCGCATCATCTTCCACAGGAAGTGCGAGCCCACCACTCTTATGAGGATGAGTTCGCCCTCGGTGCGCAGCAGCGCGCGCTCGATCGCCACCTTGGTCGATTTCTCGTCGGGGTCGTCGGCGGTGAAGGCGCGAAAGTCGTGCAGGCCGAGGAGCTTCTTGAGCGCGTCGCTCATTGCTCTCTCGTCCAGGCGGTCCTTGATCCACCAGACGAACGGCTTGCCGAAGGCGGTGCGCCGCCGCGAGATCTGGTAGAGGTAGCCGCGCGCCTGCGCGTCGTGGCGCGCGTGAAAGCGGCTCGGCACGCCCTGCGCGTCCACCACGTGCACGTCGCTCGGCAGCTCGTCATTGATCGCCTTGCGCAATTCCTCGGGCGTGAGCCGGGTGTTGAGGTCGAGGTGCGCCACCTGCCCCAGCGCGTGCACGCCGGCATCGGTGCGCCCCGCGCCGTAGAGCTCGAAGTCGGTGCGCTCCGAGACGCGGCGCACGACGGCGGTGATCTCCCCCGCCACCGTGCGCGCGTTTTTCTGTATCTGCCACCCGCTGTAGCGGGTGCCGACGTACTCGACGGTCAGCCTGAAGCGCGCCATTGCTGCAAGGTTACCAGCGCGGCACGGGCGGCCCCGCGGACTAGAACTGGTTCCAGAGGTACTGGTTCGTCACCTCGTGATGGAACTGCACTTCGCTGGTCTTGATCTGCGCGCCCAGCGCCTTCGGGCAGCGATCGGCCTGCGCCTGCTTCAGCTCGGCGAACTTGTCGCGCACTTCCTCGCCGAGGATCTGCGCCACGAAGCGGCTCGACTTGAAGGCGCGCAGCGCGTCGTAGATGTTGTCGGGCAGGAAGCGCGTGCGGCTGCGCTTGTCGTCGTTCTGCTCGAGCTTCGGGCCCTCGAGCCCGGTCTTGAGGAACGTGTAGAACGCGAGATACGGGTTGGCGTCGGGGGCGATCGAACGCACCTCGATGCGCGCCGTCTTTTCGTTGCCGATGGGGATGCGCACCATGGCGCCGCGGTCGATTGCGGAAGCCTTGATCTGGTTGGGCGCCTCGAAGTGCGGGTCGAGGCGGCGGTACGAGTTGACGCTCGAGTTGAGGATCAGGCAGATGTCGTTGGCGCTCGTCAGCATCCGGTCGATGAACTGCCAGCCGGCCTTGCTGAGCCCGTCCTGGCCCTTCTTGTCGTGGAAAATGTTCTTGCCGCCTTTGCTCAGCGACAGGTTGGTGTGCATGCCGCTGCCGTTGACGCCGGTCACCGGCTTGGGCAGGAAGCTCGCGGTCATGTCCATGTTGCGCGCCACCTGGCGGCACATCAGCTTGTAGAGCGCGACGTTGTCGGCCGCGATCACCGCCTCGGTGTACGAGTAGTTCATCTCGAACTGGCTCGGCGCCACTTCGGGATGGTCCTTCTCGTTCTGGAAGCCCATGGCGCGCTGCACTTCGGCCGCGGTGTCGATGAAGCGGCGCAGCGCGTCGTTGGGCAGCGAGTGGTAGTAGCCGCCGGTCGAAAGGAACTCGAAGTTGTGGGTCTCGTGATAGTGGCGCTCGGCGTCCTTGCCGCTGAACACGAAGCCCTCGATCTCGTTCGCGAGGTGGGCGGTGATGCCCTCCTTGCGGTAGAGCGCCTCGCAGTAGTGCTTCAGCACCGTGCGCATGTCGGCCGGGTAGGGCGCGCCGTCGCGGCCGCGCACCTCGGCGAACACCAGCACCTTGCCCGGGCCGAAGACGTCGGCGGGCAGCCAGTAGAAGGCGGGCCAGTCGACCGCGAGGCGCAGGTCGGACTCGTGCTGCGCCGAGAAGCCGCGGATCGAAGAACCGTCGAAGGTCAGGTTGTCGGCCGAGCTCCAGCAGGAACTTCTTGTCGTAGTCGAGCATGTGCAGCCGGCCCTCGAGGTCGGAGAAGCACACGGTGACCGCCTTGATGCGCTTCTCGCTCGCCAGGTACTTGAGCCGCTGGTCGGCGATCTTCTTCGGGTCGGCGCGCTTGATGCGCGACTGCTTGGCTTCGAGGTTCATGGCCTCGAGCTCGTCGTAGGGAATCTCGAGGAAATCGCGCAGTCCGCTCGTTGCCACCATCAACCTCCCGGGGAAGAATGGAGGATCTTAGGAGAAGCATTAATCTGCGTCAACTAAGACTTAGTGCAGCGTGATTAAGCTTACTTTCCTTTGTCGCGAATCTTGTAAAGCGAGCGTGCCGCCTTGTGAATCACCTTGTCGGCACGCTTCCTCTCGAGTGTCCGCAGCCGCGATTCCTGCAGCGAAACCGCGGCCTCGGCCTCGCCCTGCAACTTGCGCCAGCTCTCGAGGCGCTCGGCAAGGAGGCGGCCCGAGGCAATCGCGGCGCGCACCGCGCAGCCGGGCTCCCGGTCGTGGGCGCAGTCGCGAAAGCGGCAGTCCGCGGCGAGTGTCGTGACGTCGTCGAACGCCTGGTCGAGCGTCTCCTCGCTCTCCCACAGCTGGATTTCGCGCATCCCGGGGTTGTCGATGATGAGGACGCCGTCGGCAAGGCGGATCAGCTCGCGGTGGGTGGTGGTGTGCCGGCCGCGCTGATCGCCCGAGCGCACTTCCTGGGTGGCGAAGCGGTGCTCGCCGACCAGCCGGTTGATGAGCGTCGACTTGCCGACCCCGGACGAGCCGATGACACAGATGGTTTCGCCGGGACGCAGGTACGGATCGACCTGCTCGAAGCCGCCGCCCCAGCGCGAACTGACCGCGATCACCGGCACTTCCCCGGCGATCGAGGTGATCTCCCAGATGCGCGCCGGCGGGTCGTCGCACAGGTCGAGCTTGTTGAGGATCACCACCGGCCGCGCGCCGCTGCGGTGCGCAAGCGCCAGGTAGCGCTCGAGCCGCCGCGGGTTGAAGTCGGCGTCGAGGCCCATCATCAGGAAGGCGGTGTCCACGTTCGCGGCCACCACCTGCTCGCTCGTCACCTCGCCGGCGGCCTTGCGGACGAACTGGCTCTTGCGCGGCACGATCGCGTGGATGGTGCCGCGCGATTCGCTGAAGCGCGGCCGCAGCGCCACCCAGTCGCCGATCGCCGGAAAGGCGCCGGCGCTCTGCGCGCGGTGGCGGAGGCGGCCGGCGATGTCGCAGAGAAGCTCGGCGTCCTGGGTCTGGCAGCGGAACAGGTGCTGGAACTGGGCGACCGCGCGGCCGGGGATGAAGCCGTCTTCGCGAGGCATGGCGTCCCAGGCGCGCTGCCATTCGTCCGTGAAGCCCCAGTCAGCAAGCGCCATCGCTATTGCACATTATTGAGTATGGGGGGACCAGTCAAAGGAAGCCCTGTCATAAACTCGCGGCATGCCCACCGAGACGCAACCCGCAGACATCAAGACCCTGGCCCGCGACACCGGTTCCCTGCCGGCCGCGCGCGTGGCGAGCCTCGCCTTTGGCATGAAGGGCTCGGAGATATTGCGCATCGCCGGCGAGGTGCGCGCCATGGTCGCCGCCGGCAACGCGGTCTGCGACCTCACCGTGGGTGACTTCTCGCCGCAGCAGTTCCGCGTGCCCCGCAAGCTCGCCGACGGCACCAGGAAGGCGCTGACCCGAGGCGAAACCAACTATCCGCCGTCGAACGGGGTAGCGGCGCTGCGCGAAGCGGCGCAGCGCTTCTACGCACGCGAACTCGGTCTGGAGTACCCGCTCGAATCGGTGCTGGTCGCAAGCGGCGCGCGGCCGCTCATCTACGCCCTGTTTCGCACCGTCTGCGACGCCGGCGACCGCGTCGTCTATCCGGTGCCGAGCTGGAACAACAACCACTACGCGTACCTGGTGGAGGCTCAGGGCGTACCGGTGGTGTGCGGCCCGGACGCGCAGTTCATGCCGACCGCGGCGCAACTGGCGCCGCACCTGCGCGGCGCGCGCCTCCTCTGCCTCAACTCGCCCCTCAACCCGTGCGGCACGGTCATAGCACCCGATGCGCTGCGCGCCATCTGCGACCTGGTGCTGGACGAGAACGCGCGCCGCGACGCGCGCGGCGAACGGCCGCTCTACCTGATGTACGACCACATCTATTGGATGCTCTGCTTCGGCGCGGCGCAACACGTGACGCCGCCCGGCCTGGTACCGGAGATGGCGCGCTTCACCGTGATGATCGACGGCATTTCGAAGGCGTTCGCCGCCACCGGGTTGCGCGTCGGCTTCGGCTTCGGGCCGACCGACGTGATCGCGCGCATGTCTTCCTTCCTCGGCCACGTCGGCGCCTGGGCGCCGCGTCCCGAGCAGTTCGCGACCGCGGCGCTGCTCGACGATCCGGAAGCGATCGCCGCCTATCACGCCCGGTTCAAGGCAGCGGTCGAGAAGCGCCTGGTCCTGCTGCACGAGGGTTTCCAGGCGATGCGCGCGCGCGGCCTCGCGATCGAAAGCGTCGCGCCAATGGGCGCCATCTACCTGTCGGCGCGGATCTTTCCTTTCGGCAAGACGACGCCCGACGGCGTGCGCCTCGATGGCAACGAAGCCATCCGCAAGTACCTGCTCGCAGCCGCCGGCATGGCGGTGGTGCCGTTCGGCGCGTTCGGCGCAACCGTCGACGACGGCTGGTTCCGCCTCAGCGTCGGCGCCGTCAGCGTGGCCGACATCAAGGCCGCGCTGCCGCGGCTCGACGCGGCGCTCCTGGCGCTGCGCTAGTCCTGCTCCTCAACGAGCTGGTCGCAGCGTCCCTCGCGGTGGCCGCGGTGCGCGGGCGCCTCGAAAAGGTCGAGCGCCTGGCCGCGGCGCTGTCGCGATGCGCTCCCGAGGAAGTCGAAATCGCCGTCGACTATCTCACCGGCGGCCTGCCGCAGGGGCGCATCGGCGTCGCCTGGGCGACGATCGAGCAGGCCCGGCACGAGACGTCGGCAGCTGCCGCAACCCTCACCCTCGCTGCCGTGGACGCAGCATTCAGCCGGATCGCGGCGGCGCGCGGCGGCGGTTCGGGCGCCGCACGCAGCGCGCTGCTCGCCGAGCTCTTTCGCCAGGCAACCGCCGAAGAGCAGGATTTCCTGACGCGTCTGCTGTTGGGCGAACTACGGCAGGGCGCCCTCGAGGGCGTGGTGGCGGACGCGGTGGCGCGGGCGGCGAAGGTCGGCTCGGCCACCATCCGCCGCGCGTGGATGATGGCCGGTTCGCTGCCGGCGGTGGCGCGGGCGGCGCTGGTCGAAGGCGAGGCCGGACTCGCGCGCTTCAACGTGCAGCTGATGCGCCCGGTGCAGCCGATGCTCGCCGATTCGGCCGACAACATCGACGCGGCGCTCGACCTCGCTGGCGAAGAGGTGGCGCTCGAATGGAAGCTCGATGGCGCGCGCATCCAGGCGCACAAGGCCGGCGACGAGGTGCGGGTGTTCTCGCGCGCGCTGCGCGAGGTGACGCGCGCCGTGCCCGAGGTGGTGGCGGTGGTTCAGGCGCTGCCGGCCGCGACCGGCATCTTCGACGGCGAGGCGATCGCGCTGCGCGCGGATGGGTCGCCGCTCCCGTTCCAGGTGACGATGTCGCGCTTCGGCCGCAAGCGCGGTGTCGACGAGCGCCTCGACGCGCTGCCGCTCAGCACGGTGCTGTTCGACTGCCTCTACCTCGACGACGTGCCGCTGCTCGACGAGCCGCAGCACAAGCGCTTCGATGCGCTTTGCGACCAGGCCGAGGGCCTCGTGGTGCGTCACCTGCGCCGGCCGAGCCGCGAACAAGCCGCGGAATTCGTCGCCGCCGCGCACCGCGCCGGCCACGAGGGCGTGATGGTGAAGAGCCTCGCGGCGCCCTATGCGGCCGGCCGGCGCGGCCGCTCGTGGATCAAGGTCAAGGCGGCGCGCACGCTCGACCTCGTCATCCTCGCCGCCGAATGGGGCAGCGGCCGGCGCAAGGGCTGGCTGAGCAACCTGCACCTCGGCGCGCGCGATCCGGCAAGCGGCCAGTTCGTGATGCTCGGCAAGACCTTCAAGGGGCTGACGGACGAGATGCTCGCCTGGCAGACCAAGCACCTGCTGACGCTCGAGACCGCTCGCGAGGCGCACGTGGTGCACGTGCGGCCGGAACTGGTGGTGGAGATCGCGTTCAACGAAATCCAGACGAGCCTGCGCTATCCGGGCGGCATGGCGCTGCGCTTCGCGCGCGTCAAGGGCTACCGTCCCGACAAGAGCGCGGCGGATGCCGACACCATCGACACGGTGCGCGCGCTGCACGGTTAGAGTGGGGGAATGCCCACAACCAAGGTCTTTGCAGCAGCCAGCGCAACAGCACCCCTGACCGCCGCCACCATCGAACGGCGCGCACCCACGGCGCACGACGTGCAGATCGAGATCCAGTTCTGCGGCGTCTGCCACTCCGACCTCCACCAGGCCCGCAACGAGTGGAACGACTTCATGCCGACGCAGTACCCGTGCGTTCCCGGGCACGAGATCGTCGGCCGCGTGACCGCCGTCGGCGACGCGGTGACACGCTTCAACCCGGGCGACACCGCTGCCGTCGGCTGCCTGGTCGATTCCTGCGGCAAGTGCCCCGAATGCCTCGCGGCCGACGAGCTCTATTGCCGCAACGGCGCCACCTTCACCTACAACGGCACCGACAAGCACAGCGGCGGTTACACCTTCGGCGGCTACTCGGCAAGCATCGTGGTGAACGAACGCTTCGCGCTGATGGTGCCGAAGAACCTCGACCCCGCGGCGGCGGCGCCGCTCTTGTGCGCCGGCATCACCACCTACTCGCCGCTGCGGCACTGGAACGTGGGTCCGGGCCAGAAGGTCGGCATCGTCGGCCTCGGCGGCCTCGGCCACGTGGCCGTGAAGCTGGCGAAGGCGATGGGCGCCGAAGTCGTGCTGTTCACCACCTCGGCTGGCAAGATCGAGGACGGCAAGCGGCTCGGCGCGTCGTCGGTGGTCGTTTCGAAGAACGCCGACGAGATGGCGCCGCACGCCAACACCTTCGACTTCATCCTCGACACGGTGTCGGCCAACCACGACATCAACGCCTACCTGCAGCTGGTGAAGCGGGACGGCACGATGGTGCTGGTGGGCGCGCCGCCGACGCCGATCGCACTCATCGGCTTCAACCTGTTGTTCGGCCGCAAGCGCCTCGCAGGCTCGTTGATCGGCGGCCTCGCCGAAACCCAGGAGATGCTCGACTTCTGCGGCAAGCACAACATCACTGCCGACATCGAGAAGATCCCGATGCAGAAGATCAACGACGCTTACGAGCGGCTGCTTCGCAGCAACGTGAAGTACCGCTTCGTGATCGACATGGCGACGCTTTCGGCCTAAGCGGCACTGCGCTCCGCACGCCGGCGAATGGCGCGCAGCCATTCGCCGCGGATCAGGGCGCTGCCGGGAAAGATCGCCCGCCAGTAGTAGTCGAACGAGCGCCGCGCGGCGGCGTCGGGCGCCAGCACGCGCGTCTCGGTGACCAGCCGGCAGCGCTCGCCGGCCCCGTCTTCGATTCGGAAATTCATCAGCGCCTGGGTGGAACGGCCGATGAGCGTACCGAGGACCACTTCGCGGCCGGGTGCATCGGCAAGCACCTCGAAGATGCCGGCGGCGGCGGTCGAGAGAATGGACTCGCGGGCAGGCGCGTTCAGGATGCCCGCGGGACGGGCGCGCAGGTGCGGCGCTCGAATCCACGTGAGGATGCGAAACAGCGGCATCTCGCCGGCCGTGACCTCGCGCACGGCCCGGTCAACCGCCGCCGGGGAGGCGGCGATCGCAATCGTGTGCCGTTCGGCGAAGTGCCACTCGGGCAGGATGCGGCCGAGCTCGCTGTCGTCGCCTGCGCGCCTGCGCACGAGCGGCGGCGGCGTCATGCGCGGGACGAGCAGCACCGCTGCGGCGCCGCAGGCTGCGGCGGCTGCGGCCGCGAGCCGCGTCACACCGAGGCGCTTCGTCGGCAGTGCCAAATTGAGGATTCCGGCCAGGAGCAACAGGGCGCCGGCGTACGCTGTGATCGAGAACAACCTGTTCCGCGCCATCCCCAAAGAGCCTAGATCAGCCGATACACTGGGGACATGAAGCTGCGTGCCGCGCGACTGTGCCTGGACTGCGAGGAGATGCACGATCAGCCCCGCTGTCCGGCCTGCACCTCGGAGACGTTCGTGTACATGACGCGCTGGGTGCCGGAGCCCGACCCCCGGGCGCCGAGGCCGCAGGCCGTGACCTCGCCCGACGCGGAGGTCTACAAGGAACTGGTGGGAACGAAGGGCGCGCCTCCCGCAAACAGGAAGAAGCGCGGTCGCCGGCTGCTGAAGAGCGGCGTGATCAGCCTGGCGGCGGTCGGTGTCGTCGGCTGGTTCCTCGGCGGCCGGCGCAGCTCCTCGTCTGCACCGTCCGGCCCGCCGCTCGGCTGATCAGGGGTTCGCGGCGGGGCGCACCGTCGGATAGGCGATGCCGAGCTGCTCCAGGTAGCTCTTGTAGCGCGTGGCGTCGTAGTAGAAGGGCTTCATCTGCGGGCGGTACTTCGCCATCACTTGTTCGTTGAGCCAGATCGCCGGCTTGTCCTCGGCGCGCATCAGCGGCGTGTACTTCAGCTCCTTGGTCTGGACGTCGTTGAAGTAGGTCCACGCCGCCTTCACGAGTTCCGGCTTCAGCAGGATGTCGAGCATCGTCATCGCCTGCGCCTTGGCGCCGGCGGTTGCGCCCTTGTGGGCGATGGGTGTTGCCATCGCGACGGAGTTCGCCCAGTTGTGGCCGGGCAGGTCCGGGATGTTCGACGGGTAGCGCAGCGTGATGGTGGGCACCGCCCACGACACGTCGCCGATGTCGTCCGAGCCGCCGCCGCGCAGGTCCTCTTCCTTCTCGGGGGGCGTGCCCAGCTTGTCGAGCTCGACCGCGAGGCCCTTCTCCTTGACCTTCAGCTCCTTCTGCAGCGCCTTGGCGAGCGCCTGGTCGGCGGCGTCCCATTTCGGCAGGCCCACGGCCTTGATGTTCGCGTCCATCGCTTCCGCGATCGGCCGGCTCATGTGCTCAGGCCACGCCGAGCCGAGGACCGCCTGGGTGAAGGTGGTGCCGGTCATGAGCGCCGCGCCCTCCGCGATCTTGGTGCCCATGTCCCACATTTCCTTCACGCGCGGGTAGTCGGTTTCGCGGAAGTAGTACCAGACGGACGCCTTGCGCGGCACCACGTTCGGCTGGTCGCCACCGCTGGTGATGATCGAGTGCGAGCGCTGCTGGGTGCGCAGGTGCTCGCGCTTGAAGTTCCAGCCGACGTCCATCAGCTCTACCGCGTCGAGCGCGCTCTTGCCGCGCCACGGCGCGCCGGCGGAGTGCGCGGTTTCGCCGAGGAAGGTGTATTCGACGGAGACGACGCCGTTCACCTGGGCGTTGACGCCCCATGAGGTCGCGAAGTTGTCGTCCACGTGGGAAAAGAGGCACACGTCCACGTCCTTGAAGACACCCGCCCGCACCAGATACGCCTTGGTGCCGAGCAGTTCCTCGGCGACGCCCGGCCAGATCCGGAGCGTTCCCGGCAGGTGCTCACGCTCCATCAGCTTCTTCACCGCGATCGCGGCCGTGATGTTCACCGCCTGGCCCGAGTTGTGGCCCTCGCCGTGCCCCGGAGCGCCCTCGACGAGCGCCTCGTGATAGGCAACACCGGGCTTTTGCGAGGCTTGCGGGATGCCGTCGATGTCGGACCCGAGTGCGATCACCGGCTTGCCCGATCCCCAGGTCGCGGTCCACGCGGTGGGGATGCCGGCGACGCCCTTCTCCACCTTGAAGCCGTTCTTCTCGAGAATCGCGATGAGGTAGCGGCTCGTCTCCACCTCCTGGAAACCAAGCTCGCCGAAGCTGAAGATGGAGTCGATCGCCTGTTGGGTGAAGACCTGCATCGCCTCGACATCCGCAGCGGCCTCGCGCTTCAGTTTCTCGACGCGGGGATCGGGCTTCGGGGGCTTCGCCGGCCTGGCCGGGGCCGCAGCGGCGCCCGCTGCGACGCCGCCAAGAGCCAGTGCGGCCACGACCAACAGACATCTTGCCTTCATCGTGCCTCCATCGTCATGCTTCGATTGTCCGAATGCTATTCTGGTCGCGCCCACAAATCCCACAGCGAAAGGACGTCTCATGATTCACGAGAGCATCCTCGGCACCATCGGCAATACGCCAGTCGTGCGCATCAACCGCCTCGCGCCTTCCGGGATCACGATGTACGTCAAGTGCGAGTTCTTCAACCCGATGAGCTCGGTGAAGGACCGGCTCGCGATCGCGCTCATCGAGGACGCCGAAAGAAAAGGCACGCTGAAGCCCGGGCAGACGGTGATCGAGCCAACCTCGGGCAACACCGGCATCGCGCTTGCCATGGTCTGCGCGGTCAAGGGCTATCCGTTCGTCGCCGTCATGTCGGACAGCTTCAGTGTCGAGCGGCGCAAGCTGATGAAGGCGCTGGGCGCGAAGGTGATCCTGCACCCCGCGGCGGAGCGCGGCAGCGGCATGGTGCGCCGCTGCAAGGAGCTCGCCGAGCAGCACGGCTTCTTCTTCCCGCAGCAGTTCGAGAACCCGGCGAACCCCGAGTACCACCGCAAGACCACGGGGCCGGAGATCATCCGCGACTTCTCGGGCAAGCGCCTCGACTATTTCGTGAGCGGCATCGGCACCGGCGGCACCATCACCGGTGCGGGCGAAGTGCTGAAGGCGGCGCGGCCGGACGTGAAGATCGTGTACACCGAGCCCGCCGGCGCCCCGATCGTCACCAAGGGCGAATGGCAGCCGCACAAGATCCAGGGCTGGAACCCCGACTTCGTTCCCGGGGTCTTCAACCGCGAGGTCTTCGACGAGTCGGAAACGGTCACCGACGTCGAGGCGCGCGACACCGCTCGGCAGCTGGCCACGAAGGAAGGGCTGTTCTGCGGCATCTCCTCGGGCGCGACGTTCGCGGCGGCCCTCAAGGTCGCAAAGCGCGCCGCGCAGGGCGCCGTGATCCTCGCGATGCTGCCGGACACCGGGGAACGCTACCTGTCCACCTTCCTGTTCGAGGGGATCACCGAGGAAACGGACACCGTCTAGACCACAAGCTCCTCTTTTGTGCGATGGTTGAGATGATGGTTCATCCGGAACGAGGCAGTCCCCGCCTCGGCACTCATCAATACAATCTGCGAAGGAGGCGTTTGTGGCTCTGAAGGATTCCTACAGCGACGTTCTGACGGGCGCGTCCAACACGGGCGTCAAGGTGACGGACGTGAAGGAAGAGGGCGGCAAGCTCAAGATCTGGGCGACCGCCGAATACCAGTATGACAAGGACCGGCTCTGGGATGCGGTCAAGAAGCACGCGAACTGGGAGAAGGAAGTGTCGCTCGACGTCAAGGTTACGAACAGCGATGTCTTCGGCTACCACACCGTGCAGTCGGGCGACACCCTCTCGAAGATCGCGAAGTCGGCCTACGACAACGCTGGCGCCTACAACAAGATCTTCGAGGCCAACCGCGACATCCTCACCGACCCCAACATGATCAAGCCGGGCCAGCGCCTCAAGATCCCCAATAAGTAGGAGGCGCGACCCGTCGCCCGTCAAGAGCCGGAGCCCGCAAGGGTCTCCGGCTTTTCTGTTTCGGATGTAGCATTCGGCGACTTCACTGCTCAGGAGGCTCCGATGAAGAGTTCGCGCTGGTTGAAGCTCGGGACGATGGCGGCGCTCGTGGTCGGTCTTGCGAATGTGGCGGCGGCGAGCAGCACGCCGACGAGCGTCACGCCCACCCCGACGCCAACGCCAACCCCCGTGCCACAGGTGCGGACATTGATCCGCCAGGGGCCGTTCGACAGCCCGAACGAGAAGGTCGGGGTCTGTCACCTTCAGCCAATGCCGACAGGCGCAGGCGATCTGGAGCTCATCGTCGACTGGACCTTTGCGGACAGCAGTACGTCGGGGTCTGGCATCGTGAGCGGGACCTGCGTGCAGGACAACGTCTTCAATCCTGATCGCGCGACCTGTACGAAGCTCCGCGCAGTCGGTGCAGGCGCGGCGCCCAAGCCGCGGAACGGCAGGCGCGCAACAATGCCGCGGCCGGCAGCGTATCAGATGATTACTGGTTCGTTCGACGGGCCGCACAAAGAGTCGTTCTCCTACCAGATCTTCAGAACGTCACCCCTGGCACCAGCTCGACCGGGACCCGCGTGCCGGCCGAAATCATCAGCTTGCAATTGATGCCGGTTGCAAGCCATAGGTCCGCTTCTTATTAATCAATGACTTAGAGAAGCCGGAGGGCTCGCGACCCGCGGCGCCATCGCCTGTGGTCTTTGCACGTCGCGCGTGCTAACGTCCTTGCCAGAATGACTCTGGACCCGGGTCAAGCCCGGGCGTGTTGCGACGTTCCTACCTCAGGCTTCGCCGGCCCGCCCCCCTCGTGTCCCGCATCGTAAGGAGAAGTACGCTTGGCCGCTAATGCCGCCCAGGACGAGCAAAGACTCGCCCTCTTCATAGATTTCGAAAACATCGCCATCGGCGTCAGGGACGCCCACTACCCCAAGTTCGACGTCAACCTCGTGCTGGAGCGCCTGCTCGAAAAGGGCAAGGTCCTCGCGAAGAAGGCGTACGCCGACTGGAACCGCTACAACGACTACAAGCGCTCGTTCCACGAGGCCGCCATCGAACTGATCGAAGTGCCCCAGAAGTCCATGGGCGGCAAGAACTCCGCCGACATCCGGCTGGTGGTCGACGCCATGGACATGTCGTTCCAGAAGGAGCACATCAACTGCTTCGTGATCGCCTCCGGCGATTCCGACTTTTCGCCGCTGGTCTCGAAGCTGAAGGAAAACAACAAGTACGTGATCGGCCTCGGGGTGAAGAACTCCACCTCGGACCTGCTCATGGACAACTGCGACGAGTTCATCTTCTATGAAGACCTCGTGCGCGGGCAGCGCCTGCCGCTGCCGGTGATCCCCAACGTGCCGGAGAAGGTGCAGGAAGCCTTCGGCCTGCTGGTGGACGCGATCGTCGCGCTGCAGCGCGAGAACAAGGAAGTGCTCTGGGGCTCCATGGTGAAGGAAACCATGAAGCGCAAGAAGCCTTCGTTCAACGAGACCTACTACGGGTTCCGTTCCTTCAGCCACCTGCTCGAGGATGCGCAGCGCCGCGGCATCGTGACGCTGCGCCGCGACCAGCGCTCCGGCAGCTACGTCATCGAGGACCTGGCGGCCGGCGGCATGGGCGCGCTCAGCAACTCGCCCGTGCGGCCCGATTCGGCAAGCACCGGCGGCGCGCCCGGCAACGGACACGCCCGGCCGCAGGCGGTACCCGCGGCGAACGCCGCGCCGCTCGAAGCCGGCAGTGGTGCTGGCGCAGGGGAAACGAACGGCGAGGCGGGCCAGCGCGACCGCAATCCGCGCAGCCGGCGCGGCCGCGGACGGGGCCGGGGACGTGGGCGCGGCCTCGGTGTTCCGGGCGCCGCGGGTGCCGCCGCGGGAGCCGCGGGCGGCGAACCGCTGGGCCACGAGGACGATCACGACCAGGATCACGATTACGACGGCGACCCGGGCGAGCACGGCGACCATGGCGACGACTCGCGCGCTTCGGCCGCGCCCGACAGCCCGGAATCCGCGCGCGACCGCATCAGCATCGTGGCGCCGCAGGCCCCGCAACCGGAAGAGAGGCACGACTTCTCGCTCCTCTCCTGGTTCCGGCGCGACACCGACAAACCCGAGTAACCGACCGCTCGCAACACCCCGGAATTGCTATAATTCCGGGGTTCCGCGCATCCGTGGCGCTATCGTCTAGGGGTTAGGACGGGTGGTTCTCAGCCATCAAACCAGGGTTCGATTCCCTGTAGCGCTACCAACACCGCGGCGGCGCTGGCCAGTAGGCGAGACGCGAGACACGGCGATGCCTCGGAATTTTTCAAACTAGGTGCAGACACTCAGAAGATTCGTTAGCAGCCCGGCGTAGCCCGCTTGTGGCCTCGGCTGCGGTAGGGGATTCCCCCCATATCCCAATCGACATCACACGCGCATACTCCAGCTCAATGCCCCTGCAGCGTCTTTACGCGCTGTTGCCTGCACGCTATCCCAAGCCTCATGCGGAGATCGAGTCTCATGCCACCGTGCTCACCTGGCAAAAGGACGGAGCGTCCCTTCTTCTGACCGTGGGGTCGAATCTCATCGGCTACGCGGCGGTGATCGACGGCAAGGCACTGCGCGGCACAGCCGTGTTTCCTTTGGATGGCGAGGAACTCCCGGACCCTATTGGAGAGATTCTGGAGAAGATGTTTCCGACATAGGGAGCGATGAGCGTTGAGCCCTATTCGTCGACTCCAGCTCGTTTGGCCAGCAACTCGCGCAACGTGTGAAGGTCGGGCGGCTTGGTCATGTGATGACTGAAGCCAGCAGCAGTTGATCGTTGCTGGTCCTCTTCCTGGCCCCAGCCCGTAAGCGCGATGAGGATAATGCCGCGATACGCGGAATCGGCGCGAATGCGGCGCGCAACCTCGTAGCCGTCCATACCCGGCATGCCGATGTCGAGAAGAACCGCCTCGGGATGAAAAGCCTCGAGGGCCGCGAGTGCGGCATGGCCACTGTGGCACACGGAGACCGTCGCTCCAAGTGCGTGGAGCAGAGAGCCAAGACTGTCGGCCGCGTCGGCGTTGTCGTCGACAACCAGCACGCGACGGGGCGGGAAATCAGCGAGCGGCTCAGTAGTACGGCTACCTGGCGACGCGTACTCCTCACGCATCAGCGGCAGGTGGACCAGAAACTCGGTGCCGCCGCCGCTGCTTGAAGTGCGCGCCTCGACACGGCCGCCGTGCAGTTCCACCAGGCTGCGCACCAGCGTCAGCCCGATCCCGAGACCGCCTTGCGAGCGCCGGTTAGAGCGGTCGACTTGAGTGAACATCTCGAACACGGCGCCAAGTTGGTCGGGTGGTATGCCAATGCCGTTGTCGAGCACCGAAACGACGCACCCATCGTTCTCACGTCGCGCGCCCAGCTCGATCCGTCCACCTGGGTTGGTGTACTTCACTGCATTGCCGAGCAGGTTCGCAAACACCTGAGTCAGTCGCATCGCGTCGCCGGCCACGACCAGCGACTCGCTTGGCGGCGCGAGGATGAGTTCATGGCCGGCCGCGTTGAGCGCTGGACGACAGGTTTCGGCGGCCGATAGCACGACCAGCCAGATGTCGATTGGCTCGCGCTGCACCTCAACCACGCCGCGGGTGATTCGCGAGACTTCGAGCAGATCGTCGACCAGCCGCGTCAGGTGGGTGACCTGCCGCTCCATGAGTGCCGTCACTCGTGCCACGTCTGGATCCGTGCGGGCAGTCGCCTTCAACAGGTGCAGGCCAGTGGTCAGGGGTGCCAGAGGATTGCGCAATTCGTGTCCGAGCGTTGCCAGGAACTCGTCCTTGCGCTGGTCGGAGCGTCGCAAAAGTTCCTCGACCTGGACCCGCTCGGCGAGGTTGTCGCGAATCTGATACTGACGCTCGCGGGCGCGCAGTGCCGTGCGTACAGAACTTACGAGCGTTGCGACCCGCAGCGGCCGTTCGAGAACGGTTACATTGCCGAGGGAGCGGACGGCATCGCCGAGATTCGAAGAGTCGGCTCCAGGCCGCGCCAGCACCAGGACCGGCGGGTCCGACCAGGGTGGCTGTTCGGCGAGTGCCCGGGACAACGCGGCGGTGCGGGTGCCCGACAGGCTCTCCTCCGCGAGCAGCAGGGCCGAAGCGCCGCTGCCCAGCGCCTCGACAATGGCGTCCAGGTCTGGGCAGATCGTGACGCTGATGCCGGAGGACGACAGCACCGATTCGGCAAGCGCGGCATCCCTGGCGGTGGCAGCGAGCACCAGCACCCGCGCATCGAGGCTTGCAGAGTCGCGACCTTCTACGACTTTGGCGTCGGTTCCCACGGCCCGCCCGATCCCTCGTACACCGGCATACCGGTCAGCACGCCGCGGAACTCACGGAGCACTTCGCCAACGACGATGCCGCCCTGGTCGAGGCGGAACTCGCGGATGGTGCGCTCGTGCCTGCTGCCGCGCTTCTTGACGATCGAGATCGCCTGTCGCAACTCGCCCGCCGCTTCGAAATAACGCAAGAGCAGTACTGCGTCGGCAAGGTAGGTCGCGTCGATGGGGGTGACCATCTGCGCACCGATGAGCCCCTGGTGCGCTCCGACCAGGATCGTTGCGACGTTCTTCTGTCCGAGATATATCAGCAGTTCGTGCAGCTGGATGGTGAGGAAACGTTCTTCCGGCATCGCATTCAGGTAGCCATTCAAGCTGTCGATCACGACGATGGCGGCCTGGTCTTCGACGGCAACGCTCACCGAGTGCATGAACTCACCGGGCGTCAACTCAGCTGGATCGATCTGGCGCACCACCACGATGCCGGCCTCGACGTGCTGTCGCAGGGGGATCTGGAGCGCCTCGCAGCGCGACAAGAGCGTCTTGGGGCTCTCGTCGAACAGGAACATTGCGCCGCGCTGGCCGCGTCCGGCGGCCGCGGTTACAAACTGAGCCGCGAGCGTTGACTTCCCGGTGCCGGCGGCACCGACGAACAGCGTACTCGTGCCTTGCTCTATGCCGCCGCCCATGAGCGTGTCGAGCTCGGTCACGTCGCTCCGCAGTTTGCCGCGGAGCGTGTCAATTCGGTGTTCGGCGGCGACCAGCCGCGGAAACACAAGGAGACCGCCGCGGCGGATCACGAAATCGTGGTAGCCGCCACGAAACTGCATGCCGCGATACTTGACTATCCGTAGCCGGCGGCGTTCATTGCCGTATTCCGGGTGGCGCTGTTCCAGCGTGACGACACCGTGCGCGAGGCTCTGCATCTGCAGGTCGCGGTCGGTCGCTGTCATGTCGTCAAGCAGCACGACGGTGCACTGTCGACGGGAGAAGAACTGCTTGAGGGTCAGGATCTGGCGGCGATAGCGCAGCGGGTTGCCGGCCAGCAGACGCACCTCGGAGAGCGAATCGAACACCACCCGCGACGGCTTGAGTCGTTCGACAGAAGTCAGTATCGGCTTCATGGTCGAAGCCAGCTCGACCTCGGAGGGATGGAAAAGGGTGTTTTCATCGTCGCCTTCGAAAGACGACTCGATCGGGGCCAACTCGTGAATGGCTATGCCGTCCAGGCTCCAGCCATGTGAGCGTGCGACGGCCTGAATCTCCTCGGAGGTCTCGGAAAAGGTGACGTAGAGGACCACCTCCCCCTGCGCGGCTCCAGCCATGAGGAATTGCAACGCGAGCGTCGTCTTGCCGGTGCCGGGCACCCCTTCGACAACGTACATCCGGTTGCGGATGAATCCGCCTGCGAGGACATCGTCGAGGCCGGGTATGTTTGTGGACGCAATGCCGTCAGGGGGTGAAGGCGCCGGTGCCACCATGCTGACGCTCCTTGGAAGGCGGCGGCTTGATGGATCGGCTGCGCGCGCCAACAGTGTACTCCGCAATTTCGCGTTGGGTTTAAGTTACCATCGAGTCGATGGAGCAAGATGGCGGGACTCCGGCTGCCCGCTAGCCGTTTCGGCGCGCACGCCATCGTCGTCCTTGCCGTGTGGCCGCTGCACAGCGCCTTCCTGGCGATGCTGGAGGCGCGGCGGATTCCCTACTTCCGGGTCGGCTGGTCGCAGGCGGCCGGCGGTTCGGCGGCGGGCCTGGTGCTCCTTCTGCCCGACTTGTTGCTATGCGCCGCGCTGGCGCTCGGCGTCTTGTGGTTCTTGTTCTCGCACCTCGGCACGACGCCGCAGCAGCGCGGCTTCCGTCTCAAGCTGCTGGCCGAGCCGGTGCTGCTCTACACGGGGCTCGCTTTCGGCGTCCTGCTCTTTTACCCAGGGGTCTCCGCGCAGCCGATGTTCCGTTGGTTCGGCGAGCTGCCGGCCGCCACCATCCCCGCCGGCCTGCTGGCTGCGATCCTGCTCGGGTCGTGGCTCCTCGCGGCACCTCGCCGCGCCGCGCGCCTGGCCGCCGCCATCATCCTGATCGGGGTGACGGCGCCGGCAATGGTGTTGGTGCGTGGCCGGATTGCCGGTGCGTTCGGCAAGCCCTCCGACCTGGTGGTGCTCGGCCTCGATTCGGTCTCGCAGCAAGACGACGTCGATGCGCTGCGCGGCTTCATCGCGGAGAGAGGCGGCGCCTGGTACGAGCAGCCCATGACGCCGGGCCTCATGACGAACGCCGTCTGGGCGAGTGTCCTGACCATGAGCCCGGTGCGCGAGCACGGCATCTTCCACACTTTCCAGCAGTTGCCCGAAGGCCCGGCGCCGCTGCTCCGCGAAGCGACCGCGCGCGGCTACCACAGCGTGTCGGTGTTTCCCGATCAGCTCACCTGCGCCGCCGGTTCCGAGGCAGGCTTCGACGTCGATCGCAGCGGTCCGATCGGTTGGCGCCAGCTGGTCTTGCCGATCGTGGAGAACAACACCCTGCTGCTGCCGCTGCTCAAGCCGCTGCTGCCGCGGTTCTGGCCCTCGGCGGCCCCGCCCAACCACGCCGGCACCTTCACCTACGACCTCGACCGCGAGCTGCGTGAGATCTTCCTCGCTGGCCGCGGGCAGCGGCCGACGCTGGTGATGGCGCACCTCACCTACCTTCACCATGCGGCGTATCCGCGCTATCTCGACCTGACGCGGGCGCAGATCGGCCGCGTGCTCCGGGCACCGGCGCGCCTGGCGCGCGACCGCACCTTCGACTGGCAGGCGGGCGACCGGGCGGGCGATCCGATCGCGATCCGCAGCTTCAAGCTGGCGCGCCTTCAGGAGGCCATCGCGAGCGCGGCCGGCGCGACAGCCTTCTCGAAGGAAGGCCGCCTCGTGCTCTTCTCGGACCACGGCGACCGCCGCGGCATCACCATGGAGAACTTCGCCGAACCGCGCTTCCACCGGGTGGTGCTCGCCACCGTCGGCTTGCCGCAGCGGGCCCGCGACGTGCCGCTGTCGCTCATCGACATCGGGACGCTCGCCGGGCTCGCGACGCGGCCGCCGCAGGAGCCGGCGGTCGAGTTCACGCTGGCGCCGCCGCACATGTGGCCGCGACTGCTGGAGCGCGCCCGGCTGCGCTGGTCGGGCGCCGTGGAGCTCGATTCGCGGCAATTGGCGCGGGTTTTTGCGACTCTCGAGAAGAGTCCAAGGTAGCCGGTGCGCCGCGAGACCGGTTGTTATACTCGCTGCGAGATAGCGAGCGCCAGCGGACGCAGCGGTCGAAGATAGCCATGCGAAGCCCCCTCGAAAAACTCGTCGAAGACTTGCCCGACATGGTCTGCCTGTTCCTGCCGGACGGCCGCCTGACGTACGCCAACCGCGCCTATCGTGCGCAGTTCGAGATTGCCGAGGATGCAAACCTCGCTGAGTTCAGCTGGATTCCGCTGGTTCACCCCGAGGACCTGCCACGCGTCGAAGCGCTCATCGCCAGCGCGACTCCAGCGGCGCCCGAGGTGATCATCGACACCCGCGTCGTCGCCGGGAACGGCACCGTGCGCCTGACGCAGTGGATCTGCCGCGCGCTCTTCGACGAGTCCGGGCAGTTCCTGGTGTTCACGGCCGCCGGCCGCGAAGTCACCGACCTGAGGCGCAGCGAGCTGGACGGCGCGCGCTTGTCCGCGATCGTTGCGGATGCGGACGACGCCATCATCAGCAAGACGCTCGACGGCATCATCACCTCGTGGAATCGCGCCGCCGAGTCGATGTTCGGCTACACGGCCGAGGAAGCGATCGGCCTCCCCATCACCACCATAATCCCGTCCGAACGGCTCCCGGAGGAGGCCGAGATCCTGTCGCGTCTGCGCCGCGGCGAGGCCATGACCCATTTCGAGACCGAACGGATCACCAAGTACGGCGTGCTGCTGCCGGTGTCCCTCAGCGTCTCGCCGATGCGCGACAGGAGCGGGCGGATCATCGGCGCTTCGAAGGTGCTGCGCGACAACAGCGAGCGCCGCCGCATCGAGGGCAACTTCCGCAGGACGGTCCAGAACCTCGAGGTCCTGTACCGGCTCGTCGACCGCATCGCTCGCGCCACCGGCCGCGACGAAGTCTGCGAGGCGGGGCTGGCGGCGATCCTGCTGGTGTCGCGCGCCAGTCGCGCCAGCATCCTCACTTTCGACGACGCCGGCGTCATGCGCTTCACCTGCTGGTCCGGGCTGTCCGACGGCTACCGCGCCGCGGTCGCGGGCCACTCGCCCTGGAAGGTGGACGCCGTCGATCCCGAGCCGATCTTCATCGAGGACGTGGCGGCCGCGACGACTCTCGGCGAGCTCAAGGGAGTGGTGCTTGGCGAAGGCATCAAGGCCATGGGCTTCGTGCCGCTCGTGGACCAGGGCCGCCTCCTCGGCAAGTTCATGGTGTACCACGACCAGCCGCACCGCTTCGGCTCGGACGAGGTGCAGCTGGCGACGGTCGTGGCGCAGCACGTCAGCTTCGGCCTGTCGCGCGCGGCCGCCGACGAGTCGATCGGCCGGTTGCTGGTGCGCGAACAGGGTGCCCGCCAGGACGCCGACCTGGCGCGGGCCGAGGCGGTGGCCGCGAACCGCGCCAAGGACGACTTCCTGGCGATGCTGGCGCACGAGCTGCGCAACCCGCTTGGCGTCGTCGTCAACGCCATAGCGCTCGTGGACGACTCGGTGCTCGACGCCGAGGCGCAGCGCGCGACCGGCATGGTGCGGCGCCAGGCCGCCCACCTCGCGCACCTGCTCGACGACCTGCTCGACGTCGCGCGCATCACCCGCGGCTACATCGCGCTGGAGCGGCGCGTGCTCGACATACGCACCGCGGTGCGGCACGCGACCGAGGCGCAGCACCGCATGCTCGAGGCCAAGGGCCAGCTGCTGACGGCGGTGGTGCCCGACACGCCCGTGTGCGTCACCGGCGACCCGGCGCGCCTGCAGCAGGTGCTCGGCAACCTCATCGACAACGCCTCGAAGTACACGCCCGCGGGCGGTTCCATCTGGGTGGAGCTGGAGGCGCTCGACAACGAGGCGGTGTTGCGGGTGCGCGACAACGGCAGCGGCATCCCCGAGCAGAGCCTCGAATCGGTGTTCGAGCTGTTCACCCAGGCGAACCCGACGTTGGCCCGCTCCGCCGGCGGCCTCGGCATCGGGCTCACAATGGTGCGGCGGCTGGTCGAGATGCACGGCGGTTCGGTGGTCGCGCACAGCAATGGGCCTGACCTCGGCACCGAAATGACGGTACGCCTGCCGCTCTCCGCCGGCGACGCGCGCGGCGAGCGCCGCGAAACGCCCAGCGTGCCCGCGCTGCGGCGCCGCATCCTGCTGGTCGAGGACAATGCCGACGGACGCGAGAGCCTGTGCGCGGTGCTGCGCGGGCAGGGCCACGAGGTGTTCGCGGCCGCGAACGGCCGCGACGGGATCGAGGCGGGCCTCGAGCACCGGCCCGACGTGGCGCTCATCGACATCGGCCTGCCGGACATCGACGGCTACCAGGTCGCGCGCACCCTGCGCGCCGGCCGCGGGCCCGGCATCCGCCTCATCGCCCTCACCGGCTACGGCCAGGCGGACGACCGGACGCGGGCGCTGCAGGCCGGCTTCGACCTGCACCTCGTCAAACCGGTCGAGCCGCGCCAACTGAGCGCGGCGCTCCAGGACCTCGCGGAGATCGGCGCCGGCTAACTTCCTATTGCAGACCCATAGGAGCAGGAGTACATTTCCTATGGTTTGGCAATAGGAGCGTTCATGGTCGCGTGGCAGAGGTTCTGGCGGCGCCTGCGCGGCTCGTTCGCCGGCGCGCGCGCCGACCGCGAGTTCCAGGAAGAGCTGCGCGCGCACCTCGAGATGCAGGTTGCCGACAACCTGCGCGCCGGGCTGTCTCCAGGTGAAGCACTGCGCCAGGCGCGGTTGGCGCTCGGCGGCTTCGAGACGGCGCGCGCGCGGCAGCGCGAGCAGCGCGGCCTGCCGCTTCTCGACTCGCTGGGGCGCAATCTCCGGCTCGCCCTGCGCACGCTCATGCGCAGCTCCGGCTTCACTCTCGTCGCACTCACCGTGCTGGCTCTCGGCACCGGCGCCAATACGCTGATGTTCGGTGTCGTCAATGCCGTGCTGCTTCGGCCCCTGCCCTACCCCGGCGCCTCCGACCTCGTCCTGGTGCAGCCGGTGTTCAGCGCCAACGATGCAGCTGCAGCAGCGTCGGTGCCCGATTTCGAGTTGCTGCGTGCGCAGAACCGCAGCTTCCGGGGCCTCGATGCCTTCTATTCGCGGTCGGCCGACATCGCGGGCGGCAGCGATCCCGACCCCGAGCGCGTGCGTGCGCTGGTCGTGTCCGCCGGTTTTCTCGGCGTGTTGCAGACCCCGCCGGCTCTCGGCCGGGACTTCGCGCGCGGCGACGAGACCTGGGGAGAGCATCGCGTGGTGCTCCTCAGCGACGGACTCTGGCACAGGCGGTTCGGCGCCGACCCGAATGTCGTTGGACAAAGGCTGACACTGAACGCCGAGCCCCACACCGTGATCGGCGTGCTGCCGCGCGGCTTTTCCTTCGTCGGCCGCGACGCACAGCTGCTGGTGCCGATGTCCTTTGCGCCCGGCGACAACCTCAACTCGCGCAACAACTTCTTCCTCGCCATGGTTGGCCGGCCGCGCCCGGGCGTGTCGCCCAGCCAGGCGCAGGGCGATCTCGAGGCGATTCACGCGCGGATCGCTGCCGAGCATCCGGAGAACCGCGGCATGCACATCGGCGTGCGCGGCCTGCAGGACTCGCTGGTCGGCGAGGTGCGGCCGTCGCTCTATGCGCTCCTGGGCGCCGTCGCGCTGGTCCTGCTCATCGCCTGCGCCAACCTGGCGAGCCTCAACCTGGCCCGCGCCGCCGGGCGGCGCCGCGACGTGGCGCTGCGCATTGCGCTTGGCGCCAGCCGTCGCAGCATCCTGATGCAGTTCCTCACCGAGAGCGTGCTGCTGGCTTTCGTCGGCAGCCTGCTCGGCCTGCTGCTCGCGGCTTCGGGAGTCGCCCTCGTCAATTCGCTCAGCCAGGCGGTGCTGCCGCGGGCTGCGGATGTCCGGCTCGACGGCACGGTGCTCGCCATGACCGCCGCGGTCGCGCTCTTCATCGCCGTTCTCGCCGGCCTCGGCCCGGCGCTGCGTGCGTCGGGCGAAGCGCCAAACAGCGCGCTCAAGGAAGGCAGCCGCTCCGTCGGCGACAGCCGCGGGCACCGCCTGCGCTCGCTGCTGGTCGCGGCCGAAGTGGCGCTGTGCCTGGTGCTACTCATCGGCGCGGGGCTGCTGGTCGAGAGCCTGCGCAGGCTGACGGGTGTCGATCCCGGTTTCGTCGCAAGCGACGTCGTCACATTCCAGTTGAGCGTGCCGCGGCGCGACTACGTGGACGATGGGCTGGAGCGCCAGTTCTCGCCACTCGCCTACACGAAGGCCGCCGCATTTTTCGCGGCGGCAGTGCGCGAAGCGAGCGCAGTCACCGGAGTGGAGTCTGCCGGCGCCGTCAACGCCCTGCCGCTGATGGGCGAGGTCTGGGGCAAGAACGCGACCCTCTACGACCGGCCGCTGCCAGCGACGCTGCGTGACTTGCCCACCATCCAGTACCGCGTGGTCGAGGGCGACTATTTCGGCGCGCTCGGCATTCGCATCGTGCGCGGCCGCGCGTTCACCGGCGCCGACAGCCTC
The DNA here is from genome assembly GCA_963720545.1 of uncultured Acidobacteriota bacterium. GTDB lineage: Bacteria > Acidobacteriota > Vicinamibacteria > Fen-336 > Fen-336 > MFD01916-c6. The sequence goes on from OY970399.1 coordinate 2,059,530, forward strand.
GGCGCGGGCAACGTCGCGGTGGTGAACGAAGAGATGGCGCGGCTCTACTGGCCGCAGCAGGACCCTCTCGGCAAGGTGTTGTCCGTGAACCCGCCGCGCAGCCTGGTGCCCGAAGGATCCGTGCCGGCCGACTATGAGCCGACGCTGTTCACCATCGTGGGGGTTGCGGCGAACGCCCGTTACGGCGAGCTGCGCGCAGCGGCACCGTCGCTCGTCTATGTGCCGTTCGCCCAAGGGTCCGAAGGCACCACCGGCATGTACCTCGCGGTACGCACCGCCTCGAGCCCGGCCGCGGTGATCGACGCGGTGCGCGCGCGCTTGCGGCGCCTCGACCCGCGCATCCCGCTGTCGAACGTGCAGACGATGCAGGCCCGGGTCGATGCGGCCACCGGCCGGCCGCGACTGCAGGCCGTCATCCTCGGCGCGTTCGCGGGCCTGGCGCTGCTGCTGTCGCTGGTCGGCGTGCACGGCGTCATGCGGCAGGCGACCGAGGAACGGATGCGCGAAGTCGGCATCCGCATGGCGATGGGAGCCGACGCGGCCTCGGTGCTGCGCCTTTTCCTGCGACACGCCTTCCTGCTGGTCGCCGCGGGCCTTGCGGCAGGTGTCGCCGGTGCCGTTGCGCTCACGCGCGCGTTGCGCAGCATGCTGTTCGCCGTCAGCCCGACCGAGCCGCGCGTCTACCTGGCACTCACCCTCGCGCTCGGGATTGCCGGCGCTCTCGCCGCGTGGCTGTCGGCGCGGCGCGCCACCCGCCTCGACCCGCTGGCGGTGCTGCGCGAGGATTAGCGCTAGACGGCGACCGTGGCGCCCGTCTCCATCGAACGGCGCGCCGCGGCGGCAATGCGCAGTGCGGCAACACCGTCGTCGAGCGTCACCGCCGGCCTCTTGTTCTCCAGCACGTTGACCGCGAAATCCTGCAGTTGCAGCGTGTACGCGCGCTCGAAGCGCTCCATGAAGAAGGGCACCGTGTCGTGCGCCACCGAGTTCCGCGTCATGACGAAGAGCGGCGTCTCGCGCAGGTAGCCGATGCGCAGCGTGCCCGCGGTGCCGAGCAGTTCGGTCGAGATGTCATAACCGTAGACGCCGTTGCGCGACAGGTCCACCACCCCGAGGCGGCCGTCGGCGAAGGTGAGGCTGACCACTGCGTTGTCGATGTCGCCCACCGAGCACAGCTCCGGAAACGCGAGCGTGCCCGCGATGGTGTGCACCGAGCGCACCTCGCCCATGAAGAAGCGCGCCAGGTCGAAGTCGTGGATGCCCATGTCGAGGATCATGCCGCCGCTGCTGCGCGGGTCGGCGTATTCGAGCGAGGTGCGGTGCGGATCGCGCGACGTCGACTTGAACAGCACCGCGGTGCCGATGGCGCCCGCCGCGAGCTGGCGCTTTGCCGCGACGTAGCCGGGATCGAAGCGGCGCATGAAGCCCATCTGCACGAAGCTGCCCGCGCGCGCGGCGGCATCGCGCATCTCTTCGGCATCGGCGACGCTGAGCGCCGGCGGCTTCTCGCAAAATGCCGGCTTGCCACGGGCGGCGGCCGCCAGCACCAGCTCCTTGTGGGTGTTCGTCGGGCTGACGATCACCACCGCCTCCACCTCCGGCGCCGCGATCAGCGCGAGCGGATCGGCGGTGTGAAGAGGCACCTCGAACTCTTCAGCACTCTCGCGCGCGGCGCACGCGTCGATGTCGGCCACCGCCACGAGCCGCGCCTGCGGGATGCGGGTCGCGAGGTCGCGGGCGTAGACGCGGCCGAGCCGCCCCAGGCCGACGACGCCGATGCCGAGGCGGCGCCTGCTCAATGCGCCGCGCCCTTCGTCACCAGCTCGATCCTCACCCGCTGGTCGGCCGCGACCGCTTCCCCGCGCAGCAGCTTCACGGCGCTTTCCACCGCGACTCGGCCCATTTCTGCCGGAAACTGCGCGACCGACGCCGCCATGGTGCCCGCTGCGATCGCCTTGCGGGCGTCGTCCACCGCATCGAAGCCGACCACCATGATCTTGCCGGTCTTGTTGGCCGCCGCAATCGCCTCCATTGCACCGAGCGCCATCATGTCGTTGCAGGCGAACACCGCGTCGATCTCGGGATGCGCCTGCAGCATGTTCTGGAAGACGTTGAAGCCGAGGTCGCGCTCCCAGTTGGCGGGCTGCGACGCGACGATGACGATGCCCGGATGCGCGGCGAGCGCCTGCTTCAACCCCTGCATGCGCGAGTCGCCGGTCTCGTGGCCGGGAATCCCCTCGAGCACCGCGAGCTTCGCCTTGCCTCCTGTCACGGTGGCGATGTATTCGCCGGCGAGCCGCCCGCCCTCGCTGTTGTCCGAGCCGACGAACGAGCCGATCTTCACGTGAGCCTCGGCCGCCGCCGTCGGATCGACGCGGGTGTCGACCACCACCACCGGGATCGACGCGGCATTCGCCTTGCTGATCGCCGGCACGATCTCGCGCGAGCCGCTCGGCGTGATCGCGAGCGCGCCGATCCCTGTCTGCACCAGGTTCTCGACGATCTGCATCTGCTTCTCGACGTCGATCTCGCGCTCGGCCGCCTGCACCACCAGCTCGACTCCGGCCTTCTGCGCAGCCTCCTCGGCGCCGCGCTGCATGTCGATGAAGAACGGGCTGTTGAGCGTCTTCAGCACCAGCGCGATGCGCGGCTTGCTGCCCGCTGCCGGCGCCGGCTGCTGCGCACGGCAGCCGGGTAACGCAAAGACGGCGGCCGATGCCAGCGTGCCAATGGCGGCGAGATGATGCCGAATCTTCATGGATGCCTCCTGGAGTTCTTGAGGACCGAGTCGAGCAGCACGGCCGAGACGATGACGCTGCCGATCACCACCTGCTGCAGGAACGAGGAGATGCCGAGCAGGTTGAGGCCGTTGCGCAGCACCCCCATGATCAGCGCGCCAATGAGCGTGCCGCCCGCCGAGCCGGAGCCGCCCAGCAGGCTGGTGCCGCCGATGACGGCTGCCGCGATCGCATCGAGCTCGTACGAAATGCCCGCGATCGGCTGCGCCGAGTTGATGCGCGCGGTGAGCAGGACGGCCGCGAACGCGCTGGCGAGGCCGGACAGCGCGTAGACCACCGTCTTGTGGAACGCGACCGCGACGCCCGAGAGCCGCGCCGCCTCCTCGTTGCCGCCGATCGCGAACACGTAGCGGCCGAAGCGGGTGCGCGTCAGCATGAAGTGCGCGCCGACGTAGACGACGATCGTCACCAGCACCGGTACCGGGATGCCGGCGACGCGCCCGGTGGCGATGCCGCGAAAGGACGCCTCGAAGCCGGAGATCGGCCGGCCGTCGGTGAACAGCAGCGCCAGGCCGCGCGCCACGCTCATCATGCCGAGGGTGGCGATGAACGGCGGCAGCCGGCCGCGCGTGATCAGGAGGCCGTTGCACACGCCGCACACCGTGCCGGCCGCGAGGCTCAGCGGGATGGCGAGCGCCGGCGGGTAGCCGGCCTTGAGCGCCGCTCCGAGCACCACGCCGGCGAGCGCGACGATCGAACCCACCGACAGGTCGATGCCGCCGGTGAGGATGACGCAGGTCATGCCCACGGCGATGACCGCGTTGATCGAGGTCTGCTCGCAGACATTGAGGAGGTTCGACACGGTGAGGAAATACGGCGTCACGAACGCCAGCAGGACGCAGAGGCCGAAAAGGCCCGCGAGCGTTCCCAGCTCACGGTGGCCGCGCAGCTTCGCCAGCGCCGATCCGAGCAGGGGCGCTTTCATGAAGCTTGCGCCTCAGCTTCGCCAAGCGCGGCCGCCAGCACCTGCGCCTGGGTGGCGCCGACGGCGTCGAACTGCGCGGCCACGCGGCCCCGGCTCAGCACCAGGATACGGTCGCTCATGCCGAGTATCTCCGGCAGCTCGGACGAGATCATCAGGATGGCGGCGCCGCGGGCGGTGAGCGCATTCATCAGCTCGTAGATCTCGACCTTCGCGGACACGTCGATGCCACGCGTCGGTTCATCCATCAGCAGCACCTCGGTGCTGGCGGCGAGCCACTTGCCCAGCACCACCTTCTGCTGGTTGCCGCCGGACAGGTGCACCACCGGCTGCCCGAGGCGCTGGGTCTTGATGCGCAGGCCGTCGACCTGCGCCTGCGCCAGCGCCCGCGCGCGCCGCTCGTCGACCACCCCGAAGCGGCACAGGCGCGCAGTGCTTGGCAGCGAAAGGTTGTCGCCCACCGAGAGGCCGAGCACCAGGCCCTGGGTCTTGCGGTCTTCCGGCAGCAGGCCGATGCCGAGCGCTATGGCGGCCCGCGGCGAGGCTGCGCGCAGTTCGCGGCCGCCCACGAGCACCCGTCCGCTGTCGGCGCGGTCCGCGCCCGCGAGCACCCGCGCCAGTTCGGTGCGGCCCGCGCCGAGCAGCCCGGCGACGCCGACGATCTCGCCGCGCCGCAGGCTGAAGCTGACATTGGCGAAGGCGCCGTGGCGGCCGAGGTTCTCGACCCGCAGCAGCTCCTCGCCCGGCACGCCGCGCCGCCGCGGGTAGTGGTCGCTGAGATCGCGGTTGGCCATGAGGCGGATCATCTCGGCCACTGGCGTCGCGGCGACGTCGCAGGTGGCCACATTGCGGCCGTCGCGCAGGATGGTGGCGCGCGCGCCGATGCGCTTCACTTCGTCCATGCGGTGCGAGATGTAGATGACCGCGACGCCGCGCGCCGTCAGCTTCGCGATCGCCGCGAACAGCGCGCCGATCTCGGCGTCGGTGAGGGCCGAGGTCGGCTCGTCCATGATCAGGATGCGCGGCTCTTCGCGCAGCGACTTCGCCACTTCCACCATCTGCTGTTGCGCCACGCTGAGCAGCCCCACCGGCGTGTCGGCATCGATCGCGATGCCGAGCCCGCGCAGCAGCCGGTCGGTCTCCGCGCGCTGCGCCTTGCGATCGACCACGCCGAAGGCAGAGCGCTCGCGGCCGAGGAAGACGTTCTCGGCAGCCGACAGCTGCGGCACCAGGTTGAGTTCCTGGTAGATGGTGCGGATGCCGCGTGCCTGCGCGTCGCGCGGCCCGGCGAGCGTCATTGCCTCGCCGCCCAGCTCGATGCGGCCGGCGTCCATGCGCACGGCGCCGCTGAGGATCTTCATCAGTGTCGACTTGCCGGCGCCGTTCTCGCCGAGCAGCACGTGCACCTCGCCGCGCGCCACTTCGAGCGAGACGTCGTCGAGCGCCACGACACCCGGATAGGCCTTGCGGATGCCGCTCATGCACAGCGCAACGCCACTCACCGCGTCGCCTCGGGGCGTTCAGCCGGCGGCGGCGCGGTGCTGCCCCGTACCACCAGGCGCGGCGAGAGCACCGCCCGCCGCGGCCGCACGCGCTTGTCCTCGAGCCGGTCGAGCAGGCTCGAGACCGCGATCTGCCCCATCTCCAGCCGCGGCTGGTGCACGGTGGTCAGCGAGATGTGGCGCAGCGCCGCGAGCGAGGTGTTGTCGTAGCCGACCAGCGAGATGTCGTCGGGCACGCGCAGCCCGCGCTCTTCCACCGCGTTCAGGACGCCGATGGCGGCGAGATCGTTGGAGGCGAAGATGGCGGTGGGCCGCGGCCGCTCGTCGAGCAGCAGCAGCGCGCCCGAGTGCCCGCCCTCTTCGGTGAAGGCGCCCGGCACCACGCGCGCGAACCTGGCGAGGCGCAGCTGCTTCATCGCGTCCTGGTAGCCGCTGCGCCGCGCCGCGGCGCCGGCGCCCTGGCCGCCGTCGATATGCGCGATGCGCTTGTGGCCGAGCGAAGCGCAGTGCTTCACCACCGCAACGCCGCCCGCCCAGTCGTCGTTGGTCACCGATGCCACCGACGCCGCCTTCGCCGCGCGTCCGACAAGCACCACCGGGATCTCGCGGCTGGCGATCGCGATGATGCGGCTCTCGAGCAGGGGTGCGGCGACGATCAGCCCGTCGACGCGCAGTTGCAGCAGCGCCTCGATCGCTTCATCCTCTTGCAGGGGGTTGCGGTTGCCGGTGTTGAGCAGCACCTGGTAGCCGGCGCGCGCCGCCTGGTCCTGGATGCCGGTGACCACATCAGCGAAGAAGGGATTGTGCAGGTCGGACACCATCACGCCGATCAGCCGCGTGCGCCGCTGCACCAGTCCGCGCGCCATCGCGTTCGGCCGGTAGCCGAGTTCGCGGGCGGCGGCCAGCACCGCGGCGCGGCGCTGCGGCCGCACGTGCCGGCCGCCGCGGATCACCAGCGAGACGAGGCTCTTCGAGACGCCCGCGCGCTGCGCGACGTCGGTGATCGTCGGCCGGCTTCGTTCCTTGACCACTTGACAGCCGACTCCTTGGCTCGCTAGCTTACCGCCGGTGGAACGTTCCAAAGAAACGCAGCTCCACATCCCCGCGGGCAGCGCCGCGGCGGGCGCTGCGGGCGGCGACCTGCTGGTGATCACGCCCGAATCGGCGGGCTGGTCGTTCGCGGGATTGCGCGTCGTGAAGATTGCGCCGGGCAGGAGCCGCGCCTTCCAGGCCGGACGCGACGAGCTGCTGGTGCTGCCGCTGACCGGCAGCGCGACCGTGCGCTGCGAAGGCAAGAGCGTTCGCGCTCGAAGGACGCGCGTCGGTGTTCGCGCGCGTCAGCGACTTCGCCTACGTGCCAGCGGCGCCGCGTTCGAGATCGAGAGCGAGGGCGGCGGCGAGTTCGCGCTGCCGGCGGCCCGCGCGCGCCGCAAGCTGGCGGCGGCCTACGGCCCGGCCGAATCGGTCGCGATCGAGATTCGCGGCAAGGGCAGCGCGACCCGGCAGGTCAACAACTTCTGCGCACCCGGCGCCTTCGAGGCCGACCGCCTGGTGGCCGTCGAGGTGCTCACCCCCGGCGGCAACTGGTCGTCCTATCCCCCGCACAAGCACGATGAAGCCCGTGCCGGCGAGGCCATCCTCGAGGAGATCTACTATTTCCGCGTCGCTGGCAAGGACGGCTTCGGCTTCCACCGCACCTACACCGACGACGGCGCCATCGATGCGAACGCCTGCATCCGCGACGGCGATGCGTTTCTCATCCCGCGCGGCTATCATGGGCCATCGGTCGCGGCCCCCGACCATCCTCTTTATTACCTGAACGTCCTGGCGGGCCCCGCCGCTGAGCGCACCATGGCTTTTTGCGACGACCCGCGCCACGCCTGGATCCGCGCCGGGTGGGCAAACCAGGCTCCGGACCCACGTGTGCCGATGACCTCGGCGCGCGCGGGCGCACGGTAAGGGCGGAGGCCATGGCGACGCGGCGGCTGACCACCGCGCAGGCGCTGGTCGAGTTCCTGGCGGTGCAGCACACCGTGCGCGACGGTATGGAGCGGCGGCTGGTGCCGCGCATGCTCGGCATCTTCGGCCACGGCAACGTCGCCGGCATCGGCCAGGCGCTGCAGCAGGCGCGGGCGCGCATGCCGTTCATGCTGGTGCGCAACGAACAGGCGATGGTGCACATGGCCGCCGGCTTCGCGAAGATGGCGAACCGCCTGCAGACGCTGGCGTGCACCACATCGGTGGGTCCCGGCGCCACCAACATGATCACAGGCGCCGCCGGCGCCACCATCAACCGCCTGCCGGTGCTGCTGCTCCCCGGCGACGTGTTCGCGAACCGTTCGGTGAACCCGGTGCTGCAGCAGCTCGAGCATCCGCTGTCGCCAGATATTTCGGTGAACGATGCTTTTGTGCCAGTAAGCCGCTTCTTCGACCGGATCAACCGGCCCGAACAGCTCGCCGCCTCGCTGCTCGAGGCGATGCGCGTCCTGACGAGCCCCGCGGCGACCGGTGCCGTGACCATCGCGATGCCGGAGGACGTGCAAAGCGAGGCGTGGGACTTTCCCGAGCGCCTGTTCGAGAAGCGAATCTGGCGCGTGGGCCGGCCCGTTCCGGAAGGCGAACAGATCGCCGCCGCGGCGACGCTCATCCGCGCTGCCGCCAGGCCGATGATCGTCGCGGGCGGCGGGGTGCTCTACTCGGAAGCGAGTGCAGCGCTCGACGCCCTCGTGACGCGAACCGGCATTCCCGTGGCGGAGACGCAGGCGGGAAAGGGCGCGCTGCCGTTCGACCATCCCGCGGCGCTCGGCGCGATGGGAACCACCGGCACGCCCGGCGCCAACCGCTGCGCCCGCGAAGCCGACCTCGTCGTCGGCATCGGCACACGGTACTCCGACTTCACCACCGCATCGAAGACGGCGTTCCAGGACGAGGCGGTCCGCTTCGTCAACATCAACGTGAGCGCCGCCGATGCCGCGAAACACGCCGGCCTGCCGCTGGTCGGCGACGCGCGTGCCGCGCTCGAAGCGCTGCACCAGGCGCTGGCCGGTCATGCGGTGGCGCCGGCGTGGCGTGCCGCGGCGCAGGCGGCAAACAAGGAATGGGACGCCGAGGTCGCGCGGCTCTACGCGCTGGGCCATGGCCCGCTGCCGGCGCAGAGCGAAGTGATCGGCGCCGTCAACGACACGGCGCAACCACGCGATGTCGTGGTGTGCGCGGCGGGCAGCGCCCCGGGCGACCTGCACAAGCTGTGGCGCAGCCGCGATCCGAAGGGCTACCACGTCGAGTACGGCTACTCGTGCATGGGCTACGAGATTCCCGGCGGACTCGGCGTGCGGCTCGCAGCCCCCGACCGCGACGTGTTCGTGATCGTGGGCGACGGCTCGTGGCTGATGATGTCGAGCGAACTCGCCACCGCCGTGCAGGAACGCATCAAGGTGGTGGTGGTGCTCATCGACAACGGCGGCTTTGCCTCGATCGGCGGGCTCTCCGAGTCGCTCGGCAGCGGCGGCTTCGGCACCGTCTATCCGCGGCGGGTCGATTTCGAGGCGAACGCGCGCAGCCTGGGTGTCGCGACCACGCTGGCCCCGGACATCGCGAGCCTGCGTGAGGCGCTGCGCGCCGCCAAGGCGGGCAACGCGGCGCACGTCATCGTCATCCGCACCGACCGCGAGGCGCGCGTTGGTGGCTACGACAGCTGGTGGGACGTGCCGGCGGCGGAGGTCTCCGAAATGCCGTCGGTCCAGGCCGCGCGCGCGGCATACGAGGCGGCGCGCCGCAAGAAGCGCGACCTCCTGTAGCTGTAGCATCTTGCGAATGAACGCAAAGACCAGGCCGTTGTCCCTTGCGCTCGCGGTGCTGGCGCTCGCGTGCCAGTCAACGAGCGGCCAGACGACCGGCGGCACGGCCGCCGCGGCGTCTCCTGCCAAACCCAGACTCATCCTGTTCGTTTCCGTGGACCAGATGAAAGCGGAGTATTTGCAGCGGTTCGCGCCGCTCTACAAGGCCGGGTTCAAGCGTCTGCTCGACCAGGGTGCGGTCTTCGCCAACGCCTACTACCGCCACGCCAACACCGAGACCGGGCCCGGGCATTCGGTGCTGCTCTCGGGGCGACACGCCGACACTTCCGGGATTGTCTCGAACGAGTGGTACGACGAGCGCATCGCCGGCGAACTGAACGTGGTGGGCGACCCGGTGCAGACGACGGTTGGCGGCAAGGGTTTCGCGGCGTCGCCGGCGAATTTCCTGGCAACGACCGTTGGCGACGCCTTGAAGAAGGCAAACCCGGCGTCGCGCGTCCTCGGCGTGTCGATGAAGGACCGCTCGGCCATTCTCATGGCCGGCCGCCGCGCCGACGGCGCCTTCTGGTACGAGGGCAGCACCGGCCAGTTCATCAGCAGCACCTACTATTTTCGCGACGGCAAGGCGCCCGCCTGGCTCGACCAGTGGAACGCGGCGCGCAAGATCGACGCTTACGCCGGCAAGAGCTGGGAACGGCTGCTCGGCGACCTCGCGATCTATGAAAAGTATGCCGGCCCCGACGCGGTCGAGGGCGAGTCGGACCGCAAAGCCATCCTTTTCCCGCACCCGGTCGTCGGCGAAGCGGGTTCGGCGAAGCTCGGCGATTCGGTGCGCGCCACGCCGTTCATCGACGAGCTGACCCTCGACATCGCGCTGCGCGTCGTGGACGAGTACCAGCTGGGCAAGGACGACGTCACCGACCTGCTGGCGGTGGGCTTCTCGGCCAACGACGTCGTCGGCCACATGTACGGGCCCGACAGCCAGGAGATGCTCGACCAGCAGTTGCGCCTCGACCAGACCCTGGGCCGGCTGTTCGACGCCATCGACGAACGGGTTGGCAAAGGCAACTGGGTGTTCGGCCTGTCTGCCGACCACGGCGCCATGCCCCTCGTCGAGGTGCTGCAAAAGCAGGGCCTGCCGGCCAAGCGCATTCGCGACGAAGACGTGTTCGGCCCGGTGCAGGCGGCGGTGGCGCGGGCGTTTCCGGGCAAGGCCGACCTGCTGAATCCGTACGACGCGAGCCCGCCGAACGGCTACCTCAACCTCGCGGCAATCCAGGCCGCGGGCCTGAAGCGCGCCGACGTGGAAGCGGTGGTGCGCAAGGCGCTGATGGCCACCGGCCTGGTCGACCGCGTCTACATGCATTCCGACTTCATCGGCGACCCGCCCGCGGACGATCCCGAGTTTCCGCTGTTCCGCGCCGCGTTCTTCGCGCCGCGCAGCCCGCACTACATCGTCCGCCTGAAGAAGTGGCTGTATCTCAGCGATCGCCCGGGTGGCACCGGCCACGGCACGGTCCAGGAGTACGACCGCCACGTACCCGTAGCTTTCATGGGACCGTGGATCAAGCACGGCGCCTTCACGGCGTCGGCCGGCCCTGAAGACATCGCGCCGACGCTGTCGAAGATCCTGGGCTTCGACTACCGGCTCGAGAAGGGCCAGCGGATCCTGGAGGAAGCACTGGCGCGATGAAAATGCGCCTCACCACCGAGCGCGGCGCCGATTTCTGGAACGACTCGTGCGCGCCCAACGAGCTGGCGGAGGCGGTGGCGGCCGGCGCCACCGGCGCTACTTCCAACCCGGTCATCGTGTACGCGGCCGTCAAGGCCGACCCGAAGACCTGGATGCCGGTGATCGACGGCCTCATCGCCGAGCGGACGACCGCTACCGAAGACGACATCGCCTGGGGCCTCATCGAGAGCGTCGGGGCACGCGCGAGTGCGGTGCTCGACCCGACTTATGAGCGCACCGCCGGACGCAAGGGCTTTCTCTCGATGCAGGTGAGCCCGAAGCTGTACCGCGACGCCGCGGGCATGGCGAAGCACGGCCGGCAGCTCGCGGGGGTGGCGCGCAACGTGGCCATCAAGGTGCCCTCGACCGCAGCTGGGATCGCCGCGGGCGTCGAACTGGTGCAGGGTGGCATCAGCGTCAACGCCACGGTGAGCTTCACGCTGTCGCAGGTGCTCGCCACGGCCGAGGCGTTCGAGAAGGCGCTCGACGAGGCGCGACAGAAAGGCGCCGACATGACGCGCCTGCACACCTATATCACCCTCATGGCGGGCCGCCTCGACGACCATCTGCAGCGGGTGATGGCGAAGGAGGGTGTGGTCATCGACCCCGGCCTGCTGCACTGGGCCGGCATCGCCGTGTTCAAGAAGGCGCGCCGCATCTTCAAGGAGCGCGGCTATCGCAGCACGCTGCTGGCCGCGGCCTACCGCCATCACCTGCACTGGTCGCAGCTGATAGGCGAGGGCGTCATCCTCACTATCCCCTACGCGTGGTGGAAGCAGTTCGACGCATCGGACATCGCCGTCACCGACACGCTCGACACGCCGGTGAACCCGGCCACGGTGCAGGCGCTCTACGACAACTTCGGCGAATTCCGCGCGGCCTACGACGAAGGTGCCATCACGGCCGACCGTTTTGCGAGCTACGGCGCCTCGGTCCACACCCTGAACCAGTTCCTCGCCGGCTACCAGGACCTCGTGGGCCTGGTCCGCGACCGCATGCTGCGCTAGCTAGGCGAGACGCGCCGCGGCGGTTTGCAGCCGCGCCACCACCCGCCCCCGACCCAGGCACAAGAGCACGTCGAAGAGACTCGGTCCCACCGAATTGCCGGTGACCGCGGTGCGCGCGGCATTGATGAGCACTCCCGCCTTCACCGCGAGCTCGTCGGCGAACCCGCGCAGCGCCGTTTCGAGCGCATCGTGCTCCCAAGCCGGCAGCGCCTCGTACCGCTTCGCAAGCTCAGGCAGCCAGCCCGCGAGCCGCGGCTCCTTACGCAGGTTCTTGGCGAACGCTTCTTCTTCCATGTCAAAGGTGTCGCTGAAATAGGCGCGCCCCGGCCCGGCGAAATCGAGCAAAGTGATGAAGCGCTGGCGGATGAGGTCGACGGCACCCGAAAACCAGCTCCGTTCCGCCCCGCCAGCCGCCCAACCCTCTTGCCACAAGTCGGCGCTGCGCAGCACCTGCTCCACTTTCGGCAGCAGGTCCTCGAGCGGCATCTTCGACATGTACTGCTGGTTGAGGAAGAGCGCCTTGCGGTCGGTCCACTGCCGCGGGTCGGTCTCGGAGAAGTTGAGGATGGCGTTGGAGCGCGAGACGCCCTCGAACGAGAACGCCTGGATCAGCTCGTCGGTGGTGAACATCTCCTGGTCGGTGCCCGGCGACCAGCCGATGAGCGCCAGGAAATTGCGGAACGCCTCGGGCAGGATGCCGCGGTCGCGGTAGGTGGTGAGCGAAACCACCGGACCGTGGCGCCGCTTGCTGAGCTTGGTGCGGTCGGGCGCGTTGATGAGCGGCAGGTGGGCGAAGGCCGGCGGCTGACGGTCGAGCGCCTGGTAGAGCAGGATCTGCTTGTGGGTGTTCGAGATGTGGTCCTGGCCGCGGATCACGAACGTGATCGCCATCTCGATGTCGTCGCAGACGACCACGTGGTTGTAGAGCGGCGAGCCGTCCGGACGCAGCAGCGCGAAGTCTTCGATGTCGGCATAGCGGCGCGACTGTGTCCCATAGACACGATCTTCGAAACTGGTTTCGCCTTCGCCATCCGGAACGCGAAAGCGGATAGTGAACGCAGCACCGGCGTCGGCGCGCTGTTGTGATTCGGAATGAGACAGGTTGCGGCTTGCCTGGTCGCGCAACCACGGACGCTTGGCGGCATCGGCCGCCTTGCGCTGCGCGTCGAGCTCTTCGCTGGTGGCGAACGAGCGATAGGCCTTGCCCTCCGCGAGCAGCCGGTGCGCAACCTCGCGGTGGCGCGCGACGCCGTCGCTTTGCAGGAACGGCCCCTCGTCCCATTGCAGCCCGAGCCACTCGAGACCTTCGAGGATGCTGCGGGTCTTCGCTTCGTCCGAGCGTTCCTTGTCGGTGTCCTCGATGCGAAGGATGAAGGTGCCCGAATTCTTCTTCGCCCAAAGCCAGTTGAAGAGCGCGGTGCGCGCACCGCCAACGTGCAGGTAGCCGGTTGGCGAGGGCGCAAAGCGCACGCGTAGTGTCATTTGTCCCTAGTTTGAGGCAAGACGGCGGGCGCCGAGGCTGCGCCCGCGACCGTTAGGCCGTAGCCGACTTCATCCGCCGGCTCTTGCGAACCTTTTCCCGCGGAATGTTGTAGCGCGCCAGGCGCAGGTAGATGGTGCGGCGGGTGACGCCCATGAGCCGCGAAACCCGGGCGATGTTCCACTCGTTGCGGTTCAGGAGCAAAAGGAGCTTTTCCCGCTCCATGTCTTCGACGGGGGTCCGCTCGAGGTAGGTTTCCCACTCCTCGACGCTGCGGGTCCGCTCCCGGCCAAAGGTGGCGTCGTTGACCGCCTTGGCGATTATCCGGGAGAACTTGGCAAGCCGAGGGATGTCGTGCGGTTCGCAGAAGTGCGGATCGGCGCTATCTATATAGATGAGGGCAACGATGGAGCCGGAGTCGTGAACGGGCACCACGGCGAAGCTGGCGATAGCCGTATCGTCGAGGTTTACGCGCCTATCCGCTGATTTATCAGTGACATAGAAGGTATTACCCTTCTCGAGAAAGTCCCGTTCGCGTTCCCAGACCCCCCCGGCGACGTCGAGAACCGACTGGTCCACCCGACTGGAGGCAAAAAGCCGTATTTTGGAGCCTTCCAGCGTAAAAACGGCCGCAGAACGGCCATTTGTCAGGGAAGCCATCACTTCCAGCGTGCGCTCAGCCAGCCGCTTGGGGTCGTCCGCCCCCACCACCAGATTTGTAAACGAATCGATCAGATCCACGTGCGGGTTCATGCCTGCTCCTCGACGGACTGACTGTATACCCCGACCAGCCCGGCCGTTTGTGATGGGGGATGTCTTAGGAAGCAGTATAAATCGTATTGACGAGTAGGTGTATACTTTCCACCGTTTCCTGCTACCCAACAGAGTAGGCGGAGATACGGGCTAGATCACAAAAGAAGTTGGGACGAGGCATTGGTAGTTCGTATCTCTCAGATTTAAATCAGTTTTTCGATGTACACATCGAAAAACACAAAGAGGATGAAATGCGTAAGTCGTTTGTGATTGCTGTCACTCTTTCGTGTGTCGCGTTAGGTTTTGCGGCGCTCCAATCGTCTGGCGCAAAACAAGCGCACGGCTTCACGAGTGGTCCACCAAGCGTGCAGCTTGCACATGGCTTCACGAGTGGTCCGCCCAACGTTCGCGTTGCCCACGGCTTCACGAGCGGTCCGCCGAGCGTCCACGTTGCGCATGGCTTCACCAGCGGTCCGCCGAACGTTCGCGTTGCGCATGGCTTCACCAGCGGTCCGCCGGCCGTTCGCGTTGCACATGGCTTCACGAGCGGTCCGCCCAACGTTCGCGTTGCCCATGGCTTCACCAGTGGTCCGCCGAGGGTCGTCGCCTAGGGTGACAAAGCGCCAGCCGCCGCTCAGGCGTACGTCACGCGGTACCAAACGCCTCCTGTCTTAGGATCAATCGATGGCCTCTGCCCCCGCGCCGTGGATTGGAACGTGCATCGAGTGGGCGACCAACGTAGTCGTTATCCTGGCGTTGGTGGGGCTGGTCTACCGACGGAAATACCGGCAGTCCACGCTTATTGGCATCTATCTCGCCAGCGCTTTGATAACCGATCAAATGATGCTCCGCTGGCCAACGCGTTTTTTCAATCGTTCCTTTTGGTTTGGGAAGGAACTGCTTCTCAACGTCCTCATGCTGGGTGTGGCGTATGAGGTTGGTCTCCGCGTGCTCCGCGCTTTCCCCGGTGCGCGATCGACAGCGCGCCTCTTTGTCGGCCTGATACTGATCGGAACAACCGTCTCTTTGCTTCCGGTGTGGCCAGACGGCGGCGGGGTCACCGGCGCAGCGGTCACCCTGCAAACAAGGCTTCTTAACGGATCTGTGTGGCTTTTTAGCGGGCTCTCGGCAGTTATTCTTTGGTACCGGCTTCCGGTCGCGCGGCTACAAAAAGCCGTACTGGTCGGTTTCGTACCTTTCCTACTCGCGTCAACTGCGGGTCTCAACGTCATTCAGTCCGCAACGACACCGGAGACTCTCGCCGCAATCAAACCGTCGATGAATCTGGCTCTCGCCGGTGCCTACCTGGGTCTTGTCACTTATTGGGCGTATGTCATCTGGAAAACCGCCGAGGACACGCTGCAGCGTGGCGAACCAGCTCATGCCGCGAAGAACGCCACCCAACCCCTGTGATTTCCGTCACATCCGGGGGGGCCCTGTGCGCTGGGCAACTAGCGCGCCCTAGATCGGTGCTACGATCCCAAATCTTATGTGGTGGATGGTTGCAACAACGGCAATGGGCGCTTTGGCCCTCCTCTTCCTGCTCGGCAAGCGGAACGAGACCGAGGTCCAGCGCGACTGGGACACTCTCCTCACGCCAAAGGGCGAAAAGCTCTACCACGCGATTGAAAACCGGTTCCGAGTGGAGCTCGCCTTGGCTGAGATGACCTACGAGGACGCTTTCTCGGTGCGTGAACTCGGGTCGCACGAGGAGGCGATGCACCTCCTCGATGTCGGCTTCAAGGCCATTGAGCGCTTCTCGCCGGACATGATGAAGATGCTGTCCACGATGACCGTCTTCTCGCGCATGGTCTCGGCGATGGCGCCGGTTCGTCCGCTGCGGCCCGCCGATTTCAAGCTTTCGCAGCTCGCGAGCCTTGCGCACCTCAACCGCATCCTGCACCACTTCGTGATCTCGACTTCGGAACGCTATCGCCTGCGCCTGTACATGATTGGCCGCGGCTTCGGCATGGCCGGCCGCCAGCTCATGAAGTCCACCAAGCGCATCGTCGACAGCTCGCCCGATTCGGCGCTCGAGTGGCAGCAGATCCGCGCGATCCGCCACGACTTCCAGACCCTGACCGACGAATCTCTCGAGAGCCTGCGCGTCCTGCTCACTTCGCTGGCAGCCGAACGCAAGGACGTCTACCAGAAGATCGTCGTCTAGGACGGCCCGCCAGGACCGTCGATCAACCTGTCCGGGCGTTGACGCCCGCCTAGAATGTTGAACAGCATGTCCATCGCCGACGCGGTGCTCGATCGGCTGCTCCAGGTCAATCCCAGGCAACAGGCCGAAGCACTCCTCAGCTTGATCGCCTCGCATTCAGGCGCCGAGACCAGCGCCTTGTTCCGCGTGACCGCGAAGGACGCTCGACCGGAGCTGTTCGTCGCCCGCATGGTCGACCAGGCGGCCCTCGACAATGCGGCGGAGTGCTGGAGCACGGACAGCCATCGCCTTGGGGACGGGGAGCCCGTGGACGGACCCGGTTATCTGGTGATCGGCATTCCCGGCGGCCTCGTCTACCTCTCGGGAAAGCTGCCGATCAGCCGCGAGCGTGCGCAGGAAGTGGTGGGTGCCGCGAAGCGCGCTCTGTCGTTCGCCATCGGCTGGCGCGAAGCCGTCGCCGAGCCCACCGTGGTCGAATGGCTCGCATCGCGCAGCGCGAGCGAGATTCGCCGCGAGAAGCTCCTCCAGGTGCTGCGCGACGCCGGCTGGAACAAGGCCAAGGCGGCGCGCATCTGGGGCTGCAGCCGCGCCACCATGTACAACATGATGGAAAGCCTCGGAATCCCCCTGGACGAGCGCGTCGGAAAATGACGGCTCAGGTGCGTCTGCACAAGGGCGTATAAGCTCCGGCCGGTGATACCGGAGCGGAAATCCATCGGTTCGCGCCTGATACGGACCGCTTTGGTACTGCTTCTGTTCCTCGCTTCAGTATTTGCCGTTTACGAAGCGACGCGCCGGTTTGGGTTCGTGCAGGACGACTTCCTGTTTGCACGGCCGTTGACGGCGCGTCAGCTCGCTTCGACGTTTTTCGGGAACTGGGAGCCGTTTGGTCTTGGCAATTCCCATTACCGGCCGGTGGTGGCGCTGACGCTTGCGGCCGACTACGAGATTCATGGTGTGCGGCCGCGCGGGTACCACGAGACAAACCTCATCCTGCTGGCTTTTTGCGGGCTGGCGTCTTTCGCGCTGCTGCGGCGGCTGGGCTGCGGGCCGCTGCCTGCATTCCTGGCGAGCCTGGCGTGGCTCGTTCATCCCATGAGCGCGTCCTCGGCGGCCTGGTGCGCGCAGCGGACCGATTCCGTCATGGCGATCTTCTACCTGCTGGCCGTGCGAGCAGCGCTTGCTCCCGCCTTCTCGAGGACCGAGCTGCTGAAAGTGCTGGTGTTCGGGGTGCTCGCGCTTGGCTCGAAGGAGATGGCGGTCACGCTACCCGGCCGTCATTGCCATGGCGCTTTGGGTCTTCAAGCCTGCCGATTGGCGGCGACGCATCCTGCCGGTCGGTCGGCGGTACGTTGGTGCTCGCGGTGGCGCTGGTCGTTGACTTCAGCCGGCTCTTTCCCGAGAAGACGCATTTCTATCCCCCACCGCTGGGATACGCGCTGCACATACTCTTCCCAGTCTTCTGGCCAACTTCGTACCTGCACTTCTGGAATGCGCGGATTCCCGATCCGCGCGATGTCTGGACGGCGCTCGTGTTCTTTGCCGGTTCGGCGTGGCTCGCGATGCGGCACAAGGAACAGTTGTCGCTGCGGTTCGCTGCTGCCGGGCTGCTGTGGCCGGTCATCACGCTGGTGCCGGTCTTTGGCCTCGATGATCCGGACAGCTACCGGCTTGGATTGCTGCCAGCGTTCGGATTCGCGTTCATCGTGGCCGCGTTTGCCAATGGGTTTCGGCGGCACCGGCCGGTCGTGCTCCTGGCCGCTGCCGGCCTTGCCATCTGGTTCGTGCCGATGGCGCGCGGCAGTGCGGCGGTCTGGGGGCCCGGCGGCTTTCAGTACCAGAGCTTGTTGAAGTGGCGCGCGCAGCAGCCCGAGTGGCAGGCGTTACTTACGCCTGAGATGCGGGCGTTGTTCGAGCGGCAGGTGCGGCGGGATCTGGGGCCGGACTACCTACGGGCTGGACCTACGGAGCCGCAGCGCTAGGAGATCCTTCGGGCCAGCGCAAGCGCAAGTAGCCCTCAGGAAAACGGGCTGTGGCCTCAGGGCTTCGGTTTCGCGGGTTGCTTAGTCGTTAGCTGGCGGATGACGTCGTAGAACATGGGGACCGCCTTGCGCAGTTGGTCGGTGCTGATGCGTTCGTCGTCGCCGTGGGTGGTGTTGCTTTCGTCCTGGGTGGCGCCGTAGGTGGTGAAGCCGTAGCAGTTGGGGCCGATGGTGCGGAACAGGACGCATTCGGTGGCGCCCGACAGAAGCTTGGTGGTGACGGGGACGCCTGGGTAGTTCTTCCTGAAGACACCTTCTGCGATACGGAAGAGCTCCGTGTCCACCGGGCTCTGGTTGGGGGCGCGGAAGTTGGGGCGCGGCGTGATTTCCACCGTAGGATCGCCGATCACCTTGGTGATCTCGTCGAGGAACGCCTTCGGGTCCTCGCCGGGCAGGAGGCGCACGTCGAGTTCGGCTTCGGCGGTGCCTGGGATGACGTTGGTTTTGTAGCCCGCATGCACCACCGTGATCGAGATGGTGTTGCGCAGCATCGCCGAGACGTCGCGGTCGGCGTAGAGGACGTCGGCCGCCTTCGGGTCCTTGATGGCCGTCGCCAGGTCTTCGTACCAGGCCTTGCGGTCGCCCGACTGTGGCGCCAGGTCCTTGAAATACTTGGCGACCGACGGGATCACCTTCAGCTCGGTCTTGTAGAGGCGCACCTTCTCGAGCGCCCGGATCATGCGGTTGAGGGCCGAGTCGGCGATGGGGCGCGAGCCGTGGCCGGGCGTGCCGGTCGTTTTGAGCGTCAGCCAGTAGGGGCCCTTCTCGCCGGCGCCGAAGCCGAAGTAGACCGGCTTGCCGCTCGCGTCGATCACGTTGTCCGAACCTTCGGTTATGACGTATTCAGCGGGCTTGATGATGTCGAGGAATCCGGCCGAATCGATGGCGCGGAAGGCGCCCAGGAAGTCCTGCTCCTCGTCGGCGGTGCCCATGAAGATGAGGTCGCGGTCGAGCGCCAGCTTCTCGCGCTTGGCGCGGATGAAGGCAACCAGCTGGATGATGCCCTCGCTCTTCATGTCCTGCGCGCCGCGGCCCCAGATGGCGCCATCTTTTTCGAGGCCGGAGAAGGGCGGGACAGACCAGCGCTTCGGGTCGGCCGGCACCACGTCCATGTGGTTCGTCAGCACCACCGGCTTGCGCGCGCCGCTGCCCTTCAGGATTGCGATGACGTTGGCGCGGCCGGGAGCGAACTCGTCGATGCGCGCCTCGATGCCTTCCTTCTCCAGCACCTTCTTGTAGAAGGCGGCGGCCTTCAGCTCGTTGCCGGGCGGCACCGTGGTGTCTATCTGCAGGTACTCCTTCAGCAGCGAGACGGCCAGGTCCTGGTACACGGTGTCCGCCGCGGCGGTTGCGGTGTTGGCTGCGGCGGGTTTTGCGGGCGCCGCTTTGGGCGCGAGAAGGAGCAGGCTGAGGCTTGCGGCTGTGAGCATCCTGGGAGGATAAACTGCCTCGCCAGCCATCGCCATCTTGCGCCCGAATTGAGGAGACCCTGATGATGCTTCGCTTCGTCGCCGCGGCATGCGTACTTGCTGCCACCGCTTCCAGCCTGCACGCGGCCGGCCGGCCCCTGAAGATCGACGACATGTTCGCCCTGCACGACGTCTCGGAGCTGGCCTTGAGCCCGGACGGCACGCGCATCGCCTACACGTTGACGAAGACGGACGCGAAAAAAGACGACACCGACAGCGACATCTACATGATCCCGTTCGCGGGCGGCGCGCCGGTGCGGATCACCACCAGCGAGCAGTCGGAGGAGCACCCCCGGTGGAGCCCCGACGGCAAGTGGCTGGCGTTCCTGTCCGACCGCGACGACGACAAGGCACAGGTGTACGTGATGCCCACGAGCGGCGGCGAGGGGCGGAAGCTCACCAACCTCAAGGGCAGGGTGTCGAGCTTCCAGTGGTCGCACGACAGCACCAGGCTGCTCGTCGTCGCGCGCGATCCGGATCCGGACGACGATGACGATGCTGCTTCCGCCGCGAGCAAGACGACCGACGCGGAAGACCGGACACCGAAGCCAATCGTCATCAACCGCCGCCAGTTCAAGATGGACGGCACCGGGTACCTCTCCGATCGCCGCAGCCACCTCTGGGTCTTCGACCTCGCGAGCAAGTCGGCGTTCCAGCTGACGTCGGGCAACTTCGACGACGGCAACCCCGACTGGTCGCCCGACGGCCGCTCGGTGGTGTTCGGCTCCAATCGCACCACCGATCCCGACTCGAACAAGAACAGCGACATCTTCGTGATCGACGCCTACCCTGGTGCCAGGCCGAAGGCGGTGGTCTCGTCGCCCGGCGAGGACGATGCGCCGAGGTTTTCGCCCGACGGGAAGTCGATTGCCTACCTCGCCGGCGGCGACCCGAAGGACATGTGGTACGGCTCGAACCACCTGGCGGTGGTGCCCGCGGGCGGCGGCGAGTCGCGCGCGCTGACGGCGGCGCTCGACCGCAACCTGCTGGAGCCGCGGTGGAGCCCCGACGGAGCGTCGCTCTACTTCATCATCGAAGAGGGCGGGATCCAGAGCCTCGGCAAGGTGGCAGCCGGCGGCGGTGACGGCGGCATTGAGCGCCTCGTCAAGGGCGAGCGCGATGTGGTCGATTTCGTGGTGGGCCGGAAGGGCGAGATCGTGTTCGTCGAAAGCACGGCGCAGATGCCGCAGGAGATCTCGGCGCTCGACGGCACGGCGGTCCGCCGCATCACCCATGAGAACGACGCGGTCCTCGCCAACATCCAGCTCGCCGAGGTGCGGCGCCTGCCCGCGAAGAGTGCCGACGGCACCGCCGTCGATGGCTTCATCTACCTGCCGCCGGGCTACAAGGCCGGCGAGAAGGTGGCGGCCATCCTGCGGCCGCACGGCGGCCCCACGGGCCAGTATTCGGCGAGCTTCGACTTCTTCCACCAGGTGCTGGCGGCGGCCGGCTACGCGGTGATCGCTCCCAACCCGCGCGGCTCCACCGGCTACGGCACCGCGTTCGCGCGCGCCATCTTCGCCGATTGGGGCAACAAGGATTTCGAGGACGAGATGGCCGCCGTGGACGCGGCCGTTGCCGCCGGGTACGTGGATGCCAACCGGCTCGGTGTCGGCGGCTGGAGCTACGGCGGCATCATGACCGACTACATCGTCACCAAGTCGACGCGCTTCAAGGCCGCGGTTTCGGGCGCCAGCATGGCGCTCATGACCTCCGGCTACGGGACCGACCACTACCAGTACGAGTGGGAAACCGAGCTGGGCTTGCCCTGGAAGAGCGAAGCGACCTGGCGCAAGGTGTCGTCGTCCTTTTTCGACGTCGAGAAGATCGTGACCCCCATCCTTTATATGGGCGGTTCCAAGGACGTGAACGTGCCGGTGCTGGCGAGCGAGCAGCTCTACCAGGCGGTGAAGCGCATCGGCAAGGTGGACACCGAGCTCGTCGTCTACCCCGGGCAGTATCACGGCATCACGACACCGTCCTACGAGAAGGACCGCCTGGAGCGCAACGTCGCCTGGTACGACAAGTACCTGCGGCCGGGCAAGGCGGCGGCTGCCGCGAAGGACGACGCGAAGAAGCCGGAGGCGACCTCGCTCCTGGGCGTGCCGCTCTTCCCTCCCGACGTCGACGCCGAAACGCGCGAACCGCTCGAGGCCAACCTGGCCGCGGCGCAGGCCGAGTTCGTGAAGAACCCGGACAGCGCCGACAACATCATCTGGCTGGGCCGCCGGCTCGCCTACCTCTACCGCTTCCGCGAGGCGATCGACGTGTACACCCGCGGCATCGCGAAGTTTCCCGAAGACATCCGCATGTATCGCCACCGCGGCCATCGCTACGTCACGCTGCGCGAGTTCGACAAGGCGATCGCCGACCTCGACAAGGCGGCGGCGATCATCGTGAAGAAGAAGCTGCCCGATGCAATGGAGCCAGACGGCTCGCCCAATGCTCGCGGCGTGCCGACGAGCACCTCGCACTTCAACATCTACTACCACCTGGGCCTCGCCCACTACCTGAAGGGCGAATGGGCCGCCGCCGAAAAGGCGTACCGCGAGTGCATGAAGTACTCGAAGCAGGACGACAGCAAGGTGGCGACGAGCGACTGGCTCTACATGACGCTGCGGCGCGCCGGCAAGGAAGCGGAAGCGAAGCAGGTGCTGGAGCCGATCACCGCGGGCATGGACGTCATCGAGAGCACCCAGTACCGCGACCGCCTGCTGATGTACAAGGGCGAGAAGAAGCCGGAAGACCTGCTGGGCGAGGGCGGCGGCGACGGCGTCAGCATCGCGACCTTCGGCTACGGCGTCGGCAACTGGTACCTGGTGAACGGCGAGAAGGACAAGGCACGCGACGTGTTCCGGCGCGTCGTTTCCGGGCCGCAGTGGGCGGCGTTCGGCTTCATCGCATCCGAAGTCGAACTGGCGCGGATGAAATGAGCGGCCTGCGGCTGTCGGGCGCGCCTGGCTTCGCCCTTGTCCTTGCCGTTGCCCTTGGCGCGAGCGGCTGCGCGGCCGGCGTGCCGGCGCCGCTCGGCCCGCAAACGGCATCCGACGCGCGGCTCAACCCTGCCGCGCCGCTGTGGCGCCAGCAGGCACCGAAGCGCTTCTACCTGCGTTTCGAGACGTCGAAGGGCGTCTTCGTCGTGGAGGCGGAGCGCAAGTGGGCGCCGCACGGCGCCGACCGCCTCTATCACATGGCGCACACGGGGCTGCTCGACGATTCGCGCTTCTTCCGTGTGCGGCCGCGCGAGTTCGCGCAGTTCGGCATTGCCGGCGATCCGGCGGTGGCGAACGCGTGGCGCGAGGCCAAGCTGCCGGACGATCCGCGGGTGCTGAGTAACGTCCGCGGCACGCTGGCTTACGCGATGGCGGGCGCCAACACCCGCGGCACGCAGCTGTTCATCAACGTCAAGGACCATCCCGATTACGACCGCGACGGCTTCACGCCAGTGGCGCGGGTGGTTTCGGGGATGAGCGTGGTGGACGCGCTGTACGCGGGCTACGGCGATGCCAGCGGCGGCGGCATCCGCGCTGGCGCGCAGGGGCCGATCTTCGCGGGCGGCAACGTCCAGCTCGACCGCGACTTCCCGCGCCTCGACAAGATCATTTCCGTCCGCATCGTCGCCTCGCCCGAGGAGTCGGGGCGGCGGCGTTGACGACAACGACGGCTGCGGCGGCCCCGCAATCGATCACGCGCATCATCGGCGCCGCGTCGCTCGGCACCATGATCGAGTGGTACGACTTCTACATCTTCGGCAGCCTGTCGGTCTTCATGACCGAGGTGTTCTATCCCAAGGGCGATCCGGTGTGGACCGAGATCGCGTTCTGGGCGACGTTCGCCACCGGCTTCATCGTGCGGCCGTTCGGCGCCGTGGTGTTCGGACGCGTCGGCGACCTCGTGGGCCGCAAGTACGCGTTCCTCGTGACCTTGCTGGTGATGGGCCTTGCCACCTTCGTCATCGGCCTGCTGCCGAGCTACGAAAAGATCGGCCTGATGGCGCCGTTCCTGCTCATCCTGCTGCGCCTGGTGCAGGGCCTGGCGCTCGGCGGCGAGTACGGCGGCGCCGCGGTGTACGTTGCCGAGCATGCCCCGGACGGCAAGCGCGGCCTGTACACGTCGTTCATCCAGACGACCGCGACGCTGGGCCTCTTCATCTCGCTGGCCGTGATCCTGGTGGTGCGCGGCTCGATGTCGGACGCCGCCTTCCGCCAGTGGGGGTGGCGGCTGCCGTTCCTCGCCTCGATCTTCCTCGTGGCCATCTCGCTCTACATCCGCCTGCGCATGAAGGAGTCGCCCCTCTTCTCGGCGCTCAAGAAGTCGGGCAAGACCTCGCTGCAGCCGCTGCGCGACGCCTTCGGCAACTGGGCAAACCTGAAGGTGGTCCTGCTGGTGCTGTTCGGCGCGCAGGCGGGCCAGGGCGTCGTCTGGTACACCGCGCAGTTCTGGGCGCTCGCGTTCCTGATGGGCAAGGAGTGCAAGGTGCCCTACACCGAGGCGTACGTCATCCTGGCGGTGGCGCTCGCCATCGGCACGCCGTTCTTCGTGTTCTTCGGCTGGCTGTCCGATCGGATCGGCCGCAAGAAGATCATGATGGCCGGCAACCTGGTCGCGGCACTCACGTTCTATCCCATCTTCCAGGCGCTGAAGCACTACTCGAACCCGCTCAACATGCCGATGCTGATCGCGCTGGTGACGCTGCTGGTGCTCTACTCGACGATGGTGTACGGGCCGATCGCCGCGTTCCTCGTCGAGGCGTTCCCGGCGAAGATCCGCTACACGTCGCTATCGGTGCCATACCACCTCGGCAACGGCTGGTTCGGCGGCACCGTGCCGCTCATCGCCACCTGGCTGGTGGCGCGCACCGGCCACCCCTACGCGAGCCTGTGGTTCCCCATCGCCGTCGCTTCGATCACCTTCGTGGTCGGCTCCTTGCTGTTGAAGGAGAGCCACCGGGTTCGGATCTGGGACGAGGTGTAAGCACCTATCGCTACACTTGAGATCGACGCTTCAGAACAGCCAGGGTTTGCAATTGACCTGTGCGCCCACTGTTCGCAACGTCCGACAGGTGTCGATGCCGATGCCTTCCCAGTCGTTGCGGTTGCGTTGGACGAAGTCCACGACACCGTCGGCTTTGGGTCGCAGCTCGAGCACATGCGGCGTGGGCGCGCCCTCGGACAGTAGCGCGGTCGCAACCGCGAGCCGCACGTTGCTGTCGAACTCGGGCTCGAACAGGGCGTCGACGCCATTGCCGTAGTACCAGACGTTGTCGTGGTCCTCGTCGACCAGGCGCGGGACCGCGGTGCTGCCGAGCCCGATCGCCCGCAGCGTCCGATGGCGGACGATACGGTTGTCGCCCTCGGACGGTCGATGAAGGTAGAAGAGCCGCAGGCGGCCGGGCAGCGGCGAACCGGGCGCAACCGCTTCCCAGGTCATCGAGGGGCGGCCGATGCTGGCTTCGTCCGACAGTTCCCAGGGGCTCGGCAACCAGCGGCCGGTGGTCGCATCCTGCGAATAGAGACGCAGGAGCCCGAGCGGACCTTGCGGAAACAAGCCGAGCAGCACGCGCCGGCCGCTGCTTTCGGTGACGTTCAAAATCGCCGGACAGCTGAGGAAGCCCGGCACCAGGACGGGATCGCCCGCTGCGTCGCGCGCGACCTCGTCGCCGCCCCAGGAGCCGGGCGAGGCGCCGCGCACTTTCAGGACGACGTTGCCGTTCGCGTTCTTGAAAGCGAGAAGCAGCGTCGAGCCGGCGGCCGTGAGCGAGAACTCGTCGACGGCCGGCACGCTCACCGGGATCGGAGTTGCTGTACTCCACAGAAAGCTTGCGGTCATGGTGGCCTCGAAGAGCCCGGCATCGGTCCGAAACACGATCAGCACGCGGGGCGCCGCGCCGCCGCTCAACCGGTGTGCAGCGATCGAGAGAATGCCGTGATTCCAGGGCTGGTCCACGGCACGCCTTGTGAGCGGTGGGCCGCAGCGTCCCTCTGGGCCCGGACAGGACAGGTCGTCGTCGGTGAAGTCCACCCACAGCCGGCGGTCGCGCTCGTCGCCATAGAACACAAAAGTCCGGTTACCCAAACGCGCCAGCGCCGGCACGCCGTCGGTCAACCCGCCGGTGCGCATCGTGTTGGTGCGGGTGAACTCGCAGCTGCCACCGCCGTCATTGGCGTAGGCGCGCACCGGCGCGTCGGAGAACACACCATCGCGGTCCCAGTCGACGCTGCCGCTCGCGTCGTCGACGTTGTAGCCGAAGACGTCGCGCAGGTCGGCCAGGTACTTCACGCCCGGGCCGTTCGCGGGCACGCCCGCTTTCTCGACCAGCGCGACGTTGTTGAGCGCGGCGCGCCCGAACCCGTCGGCGAACGTCTGGCACGGCTCGTCCGCCGGCGTGGGCAAGCCGCCGCCAAGACCGCCGCGATCGCGGCGTCTAAAGCGCAACAGGCGGCCATCCACGCGTGCCATGCCGACCGCAACGAATGGCACCACGATGCCGCCGGTCGGGCACGACCGCCCCAGATAGGCGTAGCTCATCAGGCTCGGATAGTTGGGTTTGCAGTTCGCATCGGGCTCGGCGCGCTGCGGCCCCGAGTGGTCGATGCCCAGGGTGTGGCCGAACTCGTGCGCGGCGACCTCGGCGGAGTCGAGGGGCAGGTTGAGGGTCGCCGCGTGCAGCGGCGCCTGGCCACCGGAACCGGGGTAACCGAGCGCGTAGTGGAAGAGCCCAACGCGGTTGCGGTGCATCATCGAGCTCCAGACGTCGGCCGCGTCGGCGCGGTGGCAATCGTCGCCGTCGCACACCGGCGAGGCGACGTCGTGGCCGCCCCAATCGCCATAGGTCGCAAACACTTTTTCGGCCGCCCCGGGCGGCGGGTTCTGGCCGGTGTCGAAATGCAGGCTGACACCCGGCTCGAGGTCCGGGTTGTCGAGCGACTGGGCGTGCGCCAGGCGCAGCAGCGGATTTTTCTCGACGTCGGCGTAGATCTGCGCCATGCGCACGGCATCGTCCGGCGCCAGCAGCTGCGGCGGATCGTTGCGCGAGGACGCGCCGTAGTCGACCTCGATGAACACGTCCTTGTGGCGCGGGTTGGCGCCCCAGCGCGGCAGCAGCTGATACGGCGCGCCGAGCAGTGTGCCGAGCAATTCGGTGCCGTCCTGCAGGCCGTCGCCATCGGTGTCGCGCGGGTCGATCGACCGCGAGCACTCCCAGTTGCCGACCGCCTCGCGGTTGGTGGAGCAGGTGCCGAACTGGTTCTCGAGCTCGGAACCGAGGCCATCGCGGTCCGGGTCGTGCCCCGAGAGAGCGCGGTCGTTGCGCACCAGGCGCACCGGACGAGCCTGGTCGGGGAACGTGTTGCCGACCAGAATCACCTCGACGGGCCGGTTCGCGAGCGGTCGGCCGGTGCTCTCGTTGGCGCCGCTTTCGTAGCGCTCGCGCATCCGGCCGTCGTCGTCGAGCGTGTACAAGGTGTGGCTGCGCGGGCCGTTCGGCAGCGGCACGATCGTCAGGGTCTCGCCGGCACGGGTATTCTCGAGGCGCTTGAAGGCACCGCCGACGGGCAGGCGGAGCCAGACGACACGTCCATCACAGAAGAGATCGGCGGCGCCCTGGCCCGAGTTCCAGTTGGCGCGCAAGACGAGCCGGAACCGCCCCGCGCTCGACGCGCGGAAGCTGAAGCGGGCGTTGAGGCCGCCGGCTGAATCGTCGTCGCGCGCTACCTCTTGCACGGCGCCATTGCCGGTCTTCGGCGCCAGAAGATGCAGCACGGGGTCGGCGCCGCCGGTGAGGTTGCGCGTTTCACACGTGCGCGTCTGGCCAGCGGTGAAGTCGAGGGTCATGCTGAACACGACGCTCGCATCGAGCCGATAGGCGCTGCCGCCCCGGCTCGGGTCGCGATGATCCCGGACCGTGCGGCCCGCGACTATGGCTGGCGCGATCAACAACAAGATACCCAGCCATGTGGCGACGATTGCCGACACCGTTCTGCGCATAGGGCCTGCCCCAGTGATGGCGGACAGTCGTTGGAGGGGGCCCCGGCGTCGCCGTCAGGGACTGTAGCTCAGCGCGGGCGGCAGTTCCAGTTGAGCCACGGCGCCGGCGCCGACTGGTCGCCCTTGCCCTGCGCCGCCAGGCCGCGTTCGAGCCGCCAGATGGCCTCACTCGCCGTCTGCAGGTCCTTCGCTTCGGCCATCAGCCGGAACTCAGCGCCCGGAGTGTTGTACGCCTGCTGCATCGGCATCGGGGTGTCGCGCAGCCGGTAGACCGTGCCGTCCTGCTTCTTCACTTCGTAGATGTAGTAGCGCCCGGGTCCGCGCGCCGCCATCTTCTTCTGCAGCGCGCCGAGGAGCGGCACGAAGTCGACGACGTACGGGGTGGTCGGCCGGACGCTGCGCATCTGCTGGCGCGTCTCGGCGTCGGTCGGCGCGCCGCGGTCGGGCGCGCCGCATTCAAGGTCGAACCCTTTCAGCAGGTTCTCGAACGCCTGCTGCGGCGTCGTGCCCTCCACCTCGACGTTGGTCTCGAAGCGCAGCAGCCCCTTGTCGATCGCGTCGTCCACGGCCTTGTCGATGTCGGCCTGCAGCGTGCCGGGCGGCTTCGGCGACGCCGGCGATGACGGCGTCGACGGCGATGGCATTGGCGACGCCGACGGCGATGCGGACGGGGTCTGGCCGCGCACGGCGAAGGGCACCGCCGCGAGGCAGAGAGCGCAGAGGAACAGGCGAAGCTTCATCTCGCTTCAATCCTAGTCACGGCGCATCCCGCGCGCCAGCGCTCGTATTCCTGAGGGCTCCTTGCGCTTGCTCAGGCCCGAAGGATCCACCTTCCGTTTTCCCGAGCAGCTCAACGCTTGCGTCGCGATCGAGGGATCTCACTGTGTCCGGACACAGTGGGTTCAACGGAGATCCCTCGGTCGCAGCGCAAGCGGTGAGCTCCTCGGGAAAACGGGTTGGTACTGCGTCTGGACGCAGTAGCGGCAGATCTTTCTGGCCATCTAGCAGTCCTTTGACTGCTAGACGGGTGAAAAGATCCTTCGGGCCAGCGCAAGCGCAATCAGCCCTCAGGAATACGGTGCGACGGTGGATCCTTCGGGCCAGCGCGAGCGCAAGGGGCCCTCAGGAATACGGGCGGCAGCGCTAGCGCAAGGCCCCCAGGAAACCGGGCTAGTGGGAGGCGGTGCCAGAAAGGGCCTTGACCAGGTCGCCGACGACCGCCTTGGCGTCGCCGAAGAGCATGTAGGTGTGGTCGGCGGTGTAGAGCTCGTTGTCGATGCCGGCGAAGCCCGGGTTCATGCTGCGCTTGATGGCGAAGCAGGTGCGGGCCCGGTCGGCGTCGATGATCGGCATGCCGAAGATCGGGCTCGACTTGTCGTGGCGGGCGGCGGGGTTCACCACGTCGTTCGCGCCGATCACCAGCACTGCGTCCGCCTGCGGCATCTCCGGGTTCATGTCGTCCATCTCGATGAGCCGGTCGTACGGGATCTCGGCTTCGGCGAGCAGCACGTTCATGTGGCCGGGCATGCGGCCCGCCACCGGGTGGATCGCGAACTTCACGTCCACGCCGCGCTTGCGCAACAGGTCGAACAGCTCACGCACGCGGTGCTGCGCCTGGGCGACGGCCATGCCGTATCCCGGCACGATCACCACCGTCTGTGCCAGTTCCATCACCTGCGCCGCGCCTTCCGGCGTCTCGGTCTTTACCGGCTTTGATTCGACGGCGCCGCTCTTCGCCTGCACCTGGCCGAAAGCGCCGAACAGCACGTTGCTGAAGGAGCGGTTCATCGCACGGCACATGATGATGGAGAGGATGAGGCCCGACGAGCCGTCGAGGGCGCCGGCGGTCACCAGCACCTTGTTGTCGAGCACGAAGCCCATCGCCACCGCGGACAGGCCGGCGTAGGAATTGAGGAGCGACACCACCGTGGGCATGTCGGCGCCGCCGATGGGGATGACGAGCAGCACGCCGAACGCGAGCGACAGCACGATCACCGCCGGGAACAGGTACGCGTAGTCCACCGGCCGCACGATCAGCAGGAGCCCGCAGACGATGGCGATGGCGAAGAGGCCCAGGTTCATGAGGTTCTGGCCGCGGTAGGTCACCGGCCGCTGCGGGATCCACTTCACTTCCTGGAGCTTGGCGGCGGCCATCAGGCTGCCCGTGAACGTGAGGAAGCCGAGCAGCACCTCGACGACGATTGCCGTCATGCGAAACGCCGTCAACTCCGCGTTGCCTTCGCCGAGCCACGTGTAGTACTTCGCGGTGCCGACGAGGCCCGCGGCCAGGCCGCCGAACGCGTGCGAGAGGGCGGTTCGCTGCGGCACCGCCGTGATCGGGACGCGGCTCAGCGGCACGCCCACGATTGTGCCGAGGACCAGGGCGATCGCGATCCAGTGCCAGTTGACGATGCCTGGCGTGAACATGGTGCCCACGACCGCGAGGGCCATGGCCGAGGCGCCCGCCCAGACGGCGCGCGGCGCGCTCTTCGGGTCGTTCATCCAGTAGAGCGCGAAGATGAAGAGCGCCGTGGCGAGGAGGTAGCAAGCTTCGGTCAGGAGTTGCATCTGTGGCGCCGCGCCCTAGTTCTTCTTGAACATCTTCAGCATGCGGTTCGTGATGAGGAACCCGCTGACGATGTTGGTCATGGACGCAAACAGCGCCACGGCGCCGAGAAAGGTGATGATCGGCGGATGCGGCTGCCCAGCAATCGCGATAGAGCCGACGATGGCGATCGCCGAGATCGCGTTGGTCAGGGACATCAGCGGCGTGTGCAGCAGCCGCGACACCCGGGTGATGACGCCGAGACCGATGAAGGTCGCAAGCATGAAGACGTACAGGACGGTGACGAACGAATCGCCGGGTGTCGCGTGGGCCATAGGTTGGCCTCGCAGCATATACTGCGGCGGATCATGGTCAAGATCCGTCCCATCGGAATTCTCCTCACGCTGCTGGGCGCCGCGATCGCCTCGGGCTCGTGGCTTGCGGGCGCTTACACGTTGGGCCTCGTCGGCCAGGGGATGCTGGCGCTCGGTCTGGTCCTGTACGGCCTGGACCGCCGCTCGCTGACCAGCTGGATCCTCATCTCGATGGTGCTCGGCGCGCTCGTCGGCCATCACTGGCCGGAGGTCGGACAGGGCCTGCGGCTGCTGAGCCAGATCTTCCTGCGGATGATCAAGACGATCATCGCGCCGCTCATCTTCGCGACGCTGGTGGTGGGCATCGCCGGCCACTCGAACCTGCGCCAGGTGGGCCGGATGGGGGTGAAGGCGCTCGTCTACTTCGAAGTCGTGACGACCATCGCGCTCGTCATAGGCCTCGCCGCCATCAACATCTCGAAGGCAGGGGTCGGCGTTGTGGCGCCCCCGGCGATGGAGCAGACCAACATCACCGTGGTCAAACAGACGGCGGCCGATGTGGTGCTGCACTCGTTCCCGGAGAACATCGCGAAGGCGGTGGCCGAGGGCCACGTGCTGCAGGTGGTGGTGTTCAGCATCCTGTTCGGCATCGGCCTCGCGCAACTGCGCCCCGACAAGCGCGCGCCGCTGCTGGTGGTGATCGATGCGCTGGCCGAGACGATGTTCAAGTTCACCAACATCGTCATGATGTTTGCGCCCATCGGCGTCGGCGCCGCCATCGCCTACACCGTCGGCCACATGGGGCTCGGCATTCTCGTCAACCTCTTCAAGCTGCTCGCGACCTTGTATGTGGCACTCACCGTCTTCCTGCTGGCGGTGCTGCTGCCGGCGGCGCTGTGGGCGCGGCTGCCGCTGCGGCGCTTCATCGCCGCGATCGCCGAGCCGGTCTCGATCGCCTTCGCCACCACCAGCTCGGAGGCGGCGCTGCCGCTGGCAATGGAGCGCATGGAAAAGCTGGGCGTGCCGCGCCAGATCGTGGCGTTCGTCATGCCCACCGGCTACAGCTTCAACCTCGACGGGTCCACCCTGTACCTGGCGCTCGCCACCATCTTCGTGGCGCAGGCCGCGAACATGCCGATGACCATCACCCACCAGCTCGCCATCGTGTTCACGCTGATGCTGACGAGCAAGGGCGTCGCCGGCGTGCCGCGCGCGACGCTCGTGATCCTGCTCGGGACCGCGTCGCAATTCGGCCTGCCTGAATGGCCCATCCTTGCCATCCTCGGCATCGACGAGTTGATGGACATGGCGCGCACCTCGGTGAACGTCATCGGCAACTGCGTCGCGACTGCCGTGGTCGCTCGCTGGGAAGGCGAGTTCCCGCCCAAAGAACCCGCGGCGGCCTGAGCCAACCTCCGGCGGCGCGCCCCGGTCTAAACCGCGAGCGCACCTTTTCCCCGGAGGTTTCATCTTGTCCAGTCTCTTGGTTTTCGCACTTCTCGCGGCCACGCCCGCGACCGCTACGCCTGCCGGCAGCTTCGTCGGCCATTGGACGCTGAACGCCGGCAAGAGCGAGGACGCGCGGCAAAAGATGCGCGACGCGCGCGGCGGTAGCGGCGGCGGCGGCAGCGGCGAACCGGCCGGCCGGCATGGCGGCGGCGGCATGGGCGGGCGCAGCGGTGGCGGCGGGCACTGGGGCGGCGGCCAGGGCGGCCCCGGCGGTGGTGGCAGCCGCGGCCAGGGCGAAGGCGCGCGGCCGGCGGCGATGGAAGCGCTGTTCGAGCCCGCGACCGAGCTGACAATCCAGGCTTCCGAGAACGGCATCGACCTCGTGCCCTCAAACCAGTCGATTCGCTCGCTGCACCCCGACGGCAA
The DNA here is from genome assembly GCA_963720545.1 of uncultured Acidobacteriota bacterium. GTDB lineage: Bacteria > Acidobacteriota > Vicinamibacteria > Fen-336 > Fen-336 > MFD01916-c6. Next base: position 2,091,919 of record OY970399.1, read on the forward strand.
GAAGTACAAGGCCGATGCCGGCGGCACCGAGGTGACGAGCCGCTTCGACGGCACAGCACTCGTGGTGGAATCGAAGACGGCGCACGGCTCGAAACTTGTCGAGACGTTTCGTGTCGACGAGGCGCAGCACCAGCTGGTTGTCGTTGCGCGGATGGAGGGCGGCCGCGGGCCCGCGCTCAGCGTGACGCGCGTGTACGACGCGGACGCGGAGCCGCAGCCCTAGACGCCCGTGAGCGCGATGCGCGCCGCGCCCACGACACCGGCATCGGCGCCGAGGGTGGCGCGCACCACCGAGATCTCGCCGCGGAACTGCGTGGCGCGCGACAGCGAACGCCGCATCGCGGCGGCGAACAGCTCGAAGCGGTCTTCGATGATGCCGCCGGCGAGGACGATGCGCTCCGGAAGACAGGCGTGGGCGATGGTCCACGCCGCGGTCTCGGCGGCGCGCAGCGCGCGTGCCACCACTTCCTGCGCGGCCGGTTCGCCGCGCTCCGCCGCGGCGAACACTTCGCGGCTGGTGCCGAGGCCGCTGGCGCCGATGGCGGTGCCGGAAGCGAGGCTCTCGAAGCAGCCGTGCGCACCGCAGTAGCAAGGCGGCCCGTCGGGGTCGACGGGGATGTGGCCGAGCTCCGGATGCTGGCCAGCAAGGCCGCGCACCACGGCGCCGTCCACCACGCTGCCGCCGCCGATGCCGGTGCCAAACGTCAGCATCACCATGCTGCGGCAGCCGCGCCCGGCGCCAGCGAACGCTTCGCCGATGGCCGCTGCATCGGCATCGTTCTCGAGCCACACGGGGACGCCGTAGCCGGCAAGCGCCGCGACGACGTTGCGGCCGCCCCAGCCGGGCAGCGTGTAGTCGTTCTCGATCGTGCCGGCCGCGGTGTCGAGCGGGCCCGGACAACCGATGCCGATGCCGCGCACCGGTGTCGTGCTCCATCCGGCTTCCACCAGGACCGCATCGATCGCCTCACGGATGCGGCCAATGCCAGCCTCGAAACCACGCTCGGGCTCGGTGAGCCATTCCCTGCGGCTTGCGACCCTGCCCGTGGCGCTCACGACGCCAACCGCCGTCTTGGTGCCGCCGATGTCGATGCCGATCGCGCGCTCTTCCGGTCTCTCGCTCACAACCGGCCCGAAAGCTGGACCGCCGCCGCCATGTCGCAAAGGCAGAGCGCGTCCTGGTGCACGCGCAGGAAGGACGCCGGGAAGTCGGTGCTGATGGCGCCCTCGCACAGCCGCTTGAGCGCCGCCTGCTTGGCCTCGCCGCTGACCACGAGCAGCACGCGCTCCGCCGCCATCAGGTCGCCCATGCCGAGCGTCATGCCGTAGGTGGCCGTGCCCCTGGCCAGGGCCACCATCGAATGGGTGCGCGAGGTCTCGCTGAGTGTGGCGACATGCGGTCGCAACTGCAGTTCCGCCGCCGGCTCGTTGAAGCCGAGATGGCCGTTGAGGCCGAGTCCGAGGACCGCCATGTCGATGGCGCCGGCGGCGTCGAGCCAGGACGAGACGCGCTGGCACTCGCGTGCCGGATCGTCGAGGTCGCCGCGAAACGCCATGAAGCGGTGCTCGTCGATGCTCAGCGGCGCCACCAGCTCACGGCGGATCTGGGTGTCGGAGCTGCCTGGATCGTCGAGGTTCAGGCCGCCCCACTCGTCGAGCTTCACGAGCCGCGCCTGTTGGAAGGCTTCACGGTGGCGTTCGAGGAGCTGGTAGGCGCGCGACGGTGTTGCGCCGCTCGCGGCGCACAGCAGCAGGCCGGGCCGCGCTTCGGCGGCGGCGACGATCTCGGCGGCCGCACGGCGGCTCATCGCTTCGTGATCGGCCGTGACCAGGAGGCGGAAGCCGGGAGCTGCCATCCGCAGATTCTAGGGCCAGGCCGGCTGCTAGACTCCGCCGCTGCGGAGACCACATATGCGAATCGACCGGCAGCGGATACTCGCCGCGCGCGGCGCCATCGACCCGGTGTTCCTCGACTCGCCGGTCGTCTCGAGCGGCGGCCTCGACGACCTCCTCGGCTGCCGCTGCGTGCTCAAGGTCGAGACCCTCAACCCGATCCGTTCCTTCAAGGGGCGCGGCACCGAAGCCGTGATGGAGTCGCTGCGCCCCGCACCGCAGCGGGTCGTGACCACGTCGAGCGGCAACTTCGGCCAGGGGATGGCGCGCGCCGGCGTGCGCCGCGGCATCGCGGTCACGGTGTTCTCGTCGGTGGACGACAACCCGGGCAAGCTCGCGGCGATGCGCCGCCTGGGTGCCGACGTGCAGCTCGTCGCGCGCGGCCTTGTCGGCCGCGACCTGGCGCTCGCCGAAGCGGCGCGCACCGGAGCCACCTTCATTGAGGACGGCGCCCATGAGGAAATCGCGGCAGGTGCTGGCACCCTGGCGGTCGAGCTGCTGCAACAAACTGGCGGGCTCGACGCAATCCTCGTGCAGATCGGCGACGGCGCGCTCGTCACCGGGGTCGGGTCGTGGATCAAGGAGACGGCACCTCAGACCCGCGTCCTCGGCGTGTGCGCCGCCGGTTCGCCGGCGATGCTCGCCTCCATCGAGGCAAAGAAGCGGCTGACGCTGCCGGCGAACACGATCGCCGACGGCATGGCGATCGACGAGCCGGTCGAGTCCGCCGCGGAAACGATCGCATCGCTCGCCGACGGCTTTGTCGTGGTGGACGACGCCGCGCTCATCTCCGCCATGGGCCTGTTGCTCCGCGACGCAGGCATCGTCGCGGAGCCTTCGGGTGCCGCCGGCATCGCCGCAATCCTCCAGGAGCCCGAACGCTTTCGCGGCCAGAGCGTCGGGGTGATCGTCACCGGCAGCAACGTGCTGCCGGAACTGCTGCGCCAGGCGACCTCGTAGCCGCGGCTATTTGCTGCCGGAGAATCCGATCACCACGCCGCCCGGCGCACGCACGATGGCGATGCGCACGCCTTCCATGATGGTCTCGGGAGACATCAAGGCCGCGGCACCGGCTGCAACCGCCTTGGCGAACGCCTTGTCCACGTTGGCGACGTGCAGGTACGGGGTGCTGCTGGGCGCTTCGCCGGCGTTCAGGTTGCGGATGCCGCCGCCGCCCTTGTCGGAATACGTGAAGAGATGATACTCACCGTTCGGCGACGGAATGCTGGGCTGAAACGTCCAGCCGAGCGCCTCCGCGCACCAGCTCTTTGTAGCACCGGCGTCCGAACTCGCGAGCTCTGTGTGGGTGATCCAGCCATCGAGGCCCTTCGAGTCGGCAGGCATCCGCCTCGTCTTCGACGTGCGCGGCCGCGACGATGCCTTCGCCTTGCGCGCCACCTTCTTCCGCGCGGCCTTCTTCTTCGTCACCTTCTTCGTTCGTTTCTTTGCCATCGATCCTCCTGACCAGGTTTCATTGTGTCAGACCGGAGCTGGCGTGAGTTCCGGCGCATTCAACAAAACCGTTACTCAGACCCTTTCAAAAGAAGACGCCGCGAAGTAAAGTCTCTATCGACGGGCCGGGGGCGGTGTCGAGCGATCCTGAGCGCGAGACATTGGCTTCGGCCCGTTTTTCTTTTGCGCGCAGCAACGGAGAGATCCTTCGCCGCGACGGCACGGCGTCCGCGGCTCAGGAAAACGGCTGTTACTCAGGACCGAGCGTCAGCGAGGGAGCTGAGCCGATTGGCCGGATTCGATTACGTCGGCGATCTTCGCGAAGCGAAGTCGCGCGGAACTGAATTCCCGCCGCTCCGACAGGACCGAGCGTCAGCGAGGGACTGGCGGAGAGGGGGGGATTCGAACCCCCGGTACAGCTTTAGGGCCGTACAACAGATTAGCAATCTGTCCTGTTCAGCCACTCCAGCACCTCTCCGCGAAAGGGTGGATTGCCAATGGGCGTGGCGCAGCTGGCAGGATACCACTTAACATCGCTGCGGCCTTTTCACGGTCCATAGGGTGGTGCAGCGTTGAAAGCAGCGTTTCTCCTGGTCTTTTTGCTCGCCACGGGCGTGCGCGCGAGCGATGCGCTGCTGCCGCGGATCGAGGACAAGTATCTCGACCTTTTCGAGATTCGTGACCGGCTCGCGGTGGCGCGGGCGAAGGACGCGAAGGCGTTTCCGGACGGCACCACGGTGACGTCGGCCAGAGCCGACTTCCGCAAGCTCCACGATGAAATCCAGAAGGAGCTCGAGTCGCTCGACCAGGCGGCGCTGCCGGCGGACGACCGCAAGGCGCTCGAAACGATGCAGCATGCCCTCCTCACCAACCTCTCGCCGCGCGACGACTCGGAACGCACCGAAACCGGCAAGGATGTCGAGTGCCCGTTCGATGCCGCGGCGGTCTTGAAGAAGACCGGCCTCGAAGGGCCTGCAGAACGCGACCTATGGCTGCTACGGACGCGAGGCAGGAGCGATCGCCTTCGAAGGCAACAAGTACGCGCGCCTCACCATCCTCGAGATGATGACGCGCGCCGACGATGCGGCGCGGCGCAAGGCGTTGTTCATGGCGATGGTGCCGATGTTCCGCGCGGTGAACGGCGACGACGATGCGCTGAGCCCGTACCGCTCCATGCTGCCGCTGTCGGCGGCAAAGTGGAACAAGGAAGGCTCGCCGATCGAAGCCAACCTCGAGTCGCTCGGCATCGAAAGCGCGAAGCTCGAGGGCTGGCTCGTCGCGATCCTCGAGGCGTGGCGCGAGCTGGCGCCGGTCGAGCCGGTCGAGCCGTGGGACTACGACTACGTTCACGGTGCCGCCGGCCGCGAACTGGCGGCGCGCGTGCCGCTCGAAGAACTGCTGGCGATCAACAGCCGCGCCTATGCCGACCTCGGCGCCGATGTCGCGAAGCTGAACGTGCAGTTCGACGTCAAGCCGCGGCCCGGCAAGACGCCGGTGGCGTTCTGCGACTTCGGCGCGCGCCCGCGGCTGCGCAACGGCGCGTGGACGCCCGGGCAGCCGTCGATCTTCGCCACCTACGAGACGGGCGGCCTCGGCAACCTCAACGAGCTGATCCACGAGACCGGGCACGCCGTGCACATCGCCGCCATCCGGACCCGCCCCGCCTATCGCGACTGGCCCGACAGCGACGCGCTCACCGAGGGGCTCGCCGACATGTTCTCGCTCGAGATCTACGAGCCTGCGTGGCAGCGCAAGTACCTGGGCGCCGAGGCGCCGCTGCGCGACAGCCTGCGCTCGAAATACTCGGGCATCGTCTTCGACGTCGCCTGGGCGCTCTTCGAGTGGCGCATGCACCGCGAGCCGAACGCCGACCCCAACGCCGTGTGGACCGGCATCGCCGCGCGCTACCTGGGGATCAAGGAACACCCCGAGTGGAGCTGGTGGGCGCGCCGCGGGCAGCTCGTCAACTCGCCGGGTTACATGATGAACTACGCGCTCGGCGCCATCCTCGTCGCCGACATCCGGGCGCGGGCGCGCGAGCTGCGCGGGCCGCTGATGGACGACCGCGACTACTACGAATGGCTCTCGGAGCGCATCTACCGCTTCGGACTGTCGCGGCCCTCGGGCGAAGTGGTGCGCGACTTCCTCGGCCGGGCGCCTTCCGCCGACGCGCTCGTCGCCGACCTGCGGCGCGGCTATCTCAAGGCGGGATCGTAGTCGAACGGATCGACGCCGCGCTCGTCGGGGCGGCGGCGTGAGAGGTGCAGGCTGCCGTCGGCGGTGGCGCGGATGCGCCGGTAGCCGAGGCGCTCCAGCACGCGGCGGGTGCCACGACGGCTGGTGCCGACCGTGAACTCATCGGCCCCAACCCGCGTCAGGCCCGGCAGGAACGCGGCGAACACCGCGGTCGGGACCTTGCGGATCAATCCCGAGAATCGCAGCAGCGAAGCCGGCACGTCGCGCACGATGAAGAACCCGTCGTCGCCCTGCGCCTGGTAGCGCGGCATCAGCAGCCGACCGCTCGTCACCGCACCGATGCGGCCGTGATGATCGCGGGCGAGTGTGTGGCCCTTGCGCACGCCCTCGAGGCTCGCGAGACCCGGCTCCATGGTGAAACCGTCCTGCGGGCGCGTCACGTGCCGGTGGCGCACCTCGACGAAGCGCGGCAATTTGGCGGTCGCCTGCGCCAGCGTTGCGCGGTGTCGCGCGAGGTGGTCCACTTCGTCCGCACGCAGCGCCCCGGTCGCGACCAGGCTGATCCAGATGGCGGCTTCGTGGCGCAGCACGGTCGCCGGGTCGTCGTTCTGGCCGCCTTCGATCGCGATGCCCGAATGCCCCAGGTCGCACAGGAAGCCGAGCAGCGTGCCGTCGAGCATCTCTTCGATGCCGAGGATCACCGGCATCGGCAGCGCCGCCGCCACGGTGTAGTTGCGGCGCACGTCCGCGATGCACGCGAACGGCGCGCCGGGCCCGGAGGTGCTGTGCAGGTCGATGAAGGTGACGGGCTTCGGATCGGGTTCGCAGATGTAGGGCGCAAGTGCCGCGAGCAGCCCGCGCTGCGCGGCGTCCTCGTGCGCCGAGCCGTAGCCGTGGCGCAGCGCCGACAGCGTGCGCCCATGCCAGCCGCGGTTGAGGTCGCGGCTCAGGTAGCGCTGGCCGCTCTTCAGCGCCTCGGGGTTGCCCAGCAGGCCGCAGACAGTACCGCGCAGCGGCAGCTGGCGCTCGCGCAGCTGCGTGAGCACGCTGCGGATGGCGGCGACGCCGGCCGGCTCGTTGCCGTGCACGCCGCCGATGAGCACGACCGTCGGCCCAGGCTTCCCGGTCGAGTACTTCCCGAGCTGCCAGGCATCGGTCTTCGGTGCTATGCCTCTCTGGCTGCGCAGGTCGGGAAACTGCAGGACGCTCATGGGAAGCGCAGCGTATCGAAAGGCCGCCGCGGTGCGAGCTTCCGCCGTCACTGTTTGATCGAAGCGGCGGGTGGACGTGAGAATGCTCACGTTCCCGTGGAGATTTCCGCCAGGCGCCCGTGGCAGCGGTCAGCGCTTCTCGCCCTCGTGCTGGCGCCCAAGGCGCTGGTGCTCCGCGAGCTGGCCGGTAGCCCTTCCCTGCAGCCGACCGCCGGCCTCGACGGTGCTGTATACGTGGCCCTGGCGCAGCGAATCGCGAACGGCGACCTGCTCGCCGGCCGCGAGGTCTTCTTCGTCTCGCCGCTCTACGCCTGGTTCCTCGCGCCCTTCCTGGCGCTTGGCGATGCGACGCTCTGGTGGGCGCGACTGGCGCAGGTGCTTCTCGGCACGGCCGCCGTGGCGCTCGTCTACGCCACGGCGCGACGGCTTGCGAACCCTGGCGCCGGCATCGCCGCTGCCGCGGCGCTCGCCCTTTGCGGCGTCGCCACCTTCAATGAGGTGCTGATCCTGCAGTCGGCCCTCGACCCGTTCCTCATGGCGCTCGCCCTCTTCCTGCTGCTGAGGGCGCTGGGTGGCGCTGACGGCGCCGGTACCGCGCGGCTCGTTGTCGCGGGGACGGCGCTCGGGCTGTTCGCGCTGAACCGCCCGAACGTCCTGCTGGTTGCGGCCGCGGTCGTCGCCGCGATCGCGATCGCAGGCGGCGCGTCGAGGTACCGGCGCGCCGCGGCCTACGCGGCCGGCGTGGCGCTCGCGATCGTGCCGGCGACGGCCCGCAACGCCTGGGTGGCGCACGACTTCGTGCCGGTGTCCGCCCATGGCGGGCTCAATTTCTACATCGGTAACAACCCTGCCGCGGACGGCACCTACAAGGCGCTCCCCGGCATCGCTCCCGACATCGCGGGACAGGCACGCGACGCCCGCGCGCTGGCCGAACGCGCGGCCGGCCGGCCGCTCCGGCCCTCCCAGGTGGATGCGCACTTCTATGAGGAAGCGTTTCAGTGGCTGCTCGGCTCCCCTGCCGCGGCGGCGAAGCTGCTGGCGACGAAGCTCGCCTACGTGCTGAGCCGGGCCGACATCGCCCTCAACTACTCCTACGCTTTCTACGCGAGCGAAGAGTCGGCGGTGCTGCGCTACCTCTTCGTCGGCGCCGCGCTCCTGGTGCCGCTGGGCGCCGTCGGCCTGTTCCTCGCCTGGCGCACTGCCGCGCCCGCGCTCACCCCCTGGTTCGTGGTCGCGCCGGCCTATGCGCTGAGCGTGGCGCTCTTCTTCGTCACCTCGCGCTACCGGCTCGCGCTGTTCGTGCCGCTCGCGATCGGCACCGGCATCGCAGTGGCGCGTCTTTGCGGCTGGCTGCGGGCCGGGAACCATCGCGCCGCGGCGCTCACGGCACTCGCCGTCGCAGGCTGCGGCGCCATCGCCTGGAACGATCACGGGCTGGACGACGGCTGGGGCTCGGAAGCCGGCGAAAAGGCGCTGCTGCTGGTTGCCGGCGGCGAGGACGCCGCAGCGGACGCGCTGTTATTGCGGCTGCAAACGGCGCGAGTAAACCGCACGGCGCTCGCCGCACGCCTCGCCGAGGCTTACGCGCAGCGCGGCGAGACGGCGCTTGGCGCCGGCGATTTCGCGGGCGCCGAAAAGCTCCTGGGCAAGGCGGTCGGCGCCGATCCCGCGGCGGCGCCCGTTTGGGAGAAGCTCGGCGTGGCACTCGCCCGCCTCGGGCGCCTCGACGACGCGCGCAAAGCGCTGGAGGCCGCGCGCGACCTCGACCCGGCAAGCGCCAGCGCGCACCTCAACCTGGCGGTGGTGCTGGGTCAGCTGGGCCGTATCGACGCGGCACTGGGCGAAGCCGACGAGGCGCTGCGCCTGCGGCCGGATTACCGCGAAGCGCTGGGCCTGCGCGAGGCGTTGCGGCGGCTGCAGTAATCAGGGGTTCAGTGTCGAGTACTGGACGCGCACCCGCTGCAGGTAGATGGAATCGAGCGGCGAGACGGTCAGCGACTGGTCGAGCTCGAAGACATACGCGCACGAGGCGTTGTCGACCACCATGTCGGGCAGGTCCATGAAACCCGACTGCGGCGCGTGCACCTCCGGATCGGTGGTGGCGGTCGCGAGCAAAGTGACGACGGGATGCCCGCCCTCGAACGCCGGCAGGCAGGTGGAGAAGAAGCGGAACACGATGAGGTCGGGATCGCCCTCGAACTTCTGGTCGACGGCCCACCACCGCAGACCCTGCAGCCGCGCACCCTTCTCGAGCTGCACCTGCAGCGAGTGGCGCGGGTCGGAGCGGTTCTGCGGCCAGTAGCGCAGCTGCAGCCCGCTCGACAGCGGCGCGCTCGTGACGATGTCGTTCGCCACCAGGTTCTGCGAGTCGTAGGTCTTGTAGCGGATGATGCGGTCGATCTTCTGGGCCGTGCTGCGGCGCGCGACAGTCTGCCGCGCGGCGGCCGACAGCTCGTCGCCCGCCATGCCGCCCGGCGGCTGCGCCACGTCGGCGCCCGGGGCAATGAAGAAGATAGCATCGTCCGACAGGCCGTAGGACTGCAGCTCGGCCGGATCGGTGACGAGGCGGTGCGCCTGTGCGGAGCGCTCCTCGGCCGCGCGGGCCGGCAAGGGTGCCAGGCCCAGGAGGGAACACGCAACGACAACCGTCAGTTTCATTGGTCTTTCGCCGCCTCAGTTAGGTGTTGGCGCGAAAGATACCAGAAGATGCCACCCGGCTCGATGAAAAACTGCCGGCGGCGGTGATCGCCTCAGGTTCGCTTGGATGTGAGCAGCAGGCCACCGCCGACGATCACGGCGACGACACCCGCCCAGGCCGGAATGTCTACCGACTTCTTTTCCTCGACGGCGATGTCGATGGGTCCGAGCTTGGCCTTGTGGGTTTCCTGCGTGTAGGAGAAGCCCTTGTAGACGAGGGCCAGGACACCGAGCACGAGCAGCAGCACTCCGAGCGTCTTCATGATGTTGTCCTCCAGGACCACGAAGCGGCCCTGGAGGACACTGGACATCAAACTCTCGGCCGCCGCAAGCGGCGGCTTCGCCCCGGCTAGAAGTCGATGGTCGCGCTGAGCAGCAGGCGGCGCGGCGGCGCAAAGGCGTTGCCGGTGCCGAAGAACGGGTTGTCGATGAGCGGCGTGATCACCGGCTGCGGATCCGAGGTGATCGAGTTCGAGGTGTACTGCACCGAGTTCGTCTGGATGCGGGTCTTGCTGTTGAAGGCGTTCAAGAGCCGCGCCTCGAGAGTGAGGCCGGTGGTTTCGCTGAGCTTCGCGCGATACGCGGTGAGCAGGTCGAAGTTGGTCCAGGTGGGGTTGCGGTGCGCCCCCGCCGGCTCGACGTAGAAGAGCGCCGCGCCGCCCTGGCTGTCCTGGGCGCGCGCGTTCCACGGCGTGCCGCTCTGCACGCGCAGGTAGCCGCCGAGCGTCAGCCGGCTGACCGGCTCAACCGTGAGGAACGCCTTGAACACATGCGGGCGGTCGTAGCGCAGCGGGCCGTAGCGGCCGTTTTCCTGCACGTTCGTGCCCGGGCCGTCCTGGATGAACGAGGAGGTGTTGAAGATGGTGACGTTGAAGTCGTAGTCGAGGTCGAAGTTGCCCTCGAACTTGCTGTACGTGTAGCTGGTGTTGAGCGCCCAGCGATCCTTCATCCGCCGGTTCACCTCCACCGTCACGCCCTGGTACTTGCGCTTCGCGACGTCGCCCTGGCAGGAGGCGAACGCATCGCACGGCAGGTTGGCCGCGGCGTACGGGCCGGTGGCGGGCAGCACCGAGGGCACGTCCTCGATGAAGTTCTTCGTGTTGCGGTACGAATAGAAGAGGTCGGCGGCCCAGTCCTCGCCGATCGGCGTCGCGTAGCCGACCAGGTACTCGTCGTTGTAGGTCGGCTTCAGCGCCGGGTCGATGAGCTTGCCGGTGGTGCTGGCGCGGTCGACGTTCGAGATGAGGGCGCCGGTGACGGGGTCGAAGATCGCCTCGCGCTGGAAGATGCGGCGCGGCGCGAGGGATCGGCCCGAGGACTTCTGGTCCATGTTGTAGTAGCGGCCGTAGTTCGCGTAGACCTTGTCGCCCTGGCCCTCGCGCAGGTTGAAGTTGACGCCGATGCGCGGCTGGATCTCGTCGCCGAAACCGAAGCGCAGGAAGGTGCAGCGATCGCCGTCGGTCTCGAACACCGCGGCACCGCCGGGCTGATGGCTCGGAGTATTGACGGTGCCGCAGCCGCCGCTATTGGCGATCTCCTGGGCGTACTCGTCCTTGTTGGCGAGCACGCCGAGGTTCACGGTGAGGCGCGGACCGAGCGTCACGGTGTCCTGCGCGAAGACCGACCAGGTGCGGCCCTGGCCGAGCTGTGGTGCCTGCTCGAAGTAATAGCGGGCGCGCAGCCGCGGCAGGCCGCCGACCGTCACCCGCTGGATGTCGCCCCAGCCGTTCGTCAGCCGGAAGAAGTCTTCCTCGCCAAACTCGTAGCCGGCGCCAACCTTCACCTGGTGGCTGGTCTTGCCGAGGTCGAAGAACTGCCCGAGGCTCGCTTTCAGCTCCTGGCGCTTGTAGTTGACGCGCGCCGAGTACTCGTAGCCGCCAAAGCGCGTGTTGCCGCGCGTCGGGTCGAGGTAGTAGCCGCTCGCCGCAGGGTTGGCGACGTTGAAGGGCGTCGGCAGGTAGCCGAGGTCGGTGTTCGGGTCGCTCTGGTTGTTCTCCTTGTAGTAGACGTACTTCACGTCCACCAGGGTGCGCTGGGTCGGGAAGTACGACCAGGAGGCCGAGGCGATCTTGCTGCCGGTGTCGTCGGTGGTCGCGACGCTCGGATCCGAGGTCGCGAGCAGGCTGCTGAAGTTCACGTCGCGCGGGCGGTCGCGGAAGCTCAGGTTGATGAGGTGCTTCTGCGATGGCGTGGCGGTGAGCTTGCCGAAGTACTCCTTGCCGGTCGCCTCGCGGTCGGGCAGCACGGTGCCGAGCTGGTTCTGGCGGTCGTTCAGCACTTCCTTGAAGTAGCGCGCCGAGCCGTACCAGAAGAGCTTGTCCTTGACGAGCGGGCCGCCGAGGCCGAGCGCCGGGTTGAGCACGGTGGTGACCGTGGTGTCGCGGAACCGGTTGTCGGCGGCGTCGCTGATGAGGCCGTCGGGCATGTACTCGAAACGCGCCGCGCCGCGCAGCTCGTTGGTGCCCGACTTGGTGACGGCGTTCGCGACGAAGCCGGCCGCACGCCCGCCCTCGGCGCTGATGGCGCCGCGCTTGATGTTGAACTCGACGATGTCGAGCTCGTTCACTTCGGTAGTCAGGTTGCCGAAGCCCGGGTTCGTGATGTTGACCCCGTCGATGAGATAGACGTTGTCCTGGCGCGAGCCGCCGCCGTTCGGGCCCACGGGCGTGCGGTTGTCCGCGACCCCGGGGATGAGCTGGAACAGGCCCTTGTACGAGCGCTCCAGCGGCAGGTCCTTGATGACCTCGGCGGTGTAGTTGAAGTTGACCTCCGAGCTGCGCAGGTCGACCTCGGGTGTCGCGCCCGTGACCGTCACCTCTTCGCTCAACTGCGGGCTCAGCGTCAGGTTGATCTGCGAGTCGACGTCGACCGAGACGCGAATCTCGCGGCTGGTCTTGCCCATGCCGCTCAGCTGCGCCTCGACCTTGTAGTCGCCGGGCAGCAGGCGCTGGAAGAAGTAGTCGCCGTTGCTGCCGGTCACGGCGTCGCGCCCCGCGGGCAGCTGCGGGCCGGACACCTTCACGTTGACGCCGGGCAGGACGCCTCCCTGGGAGTCGCGGATGACGCCGGAGATGGAGCCGGTCTCGCCGCCAAACAGCGGCGCAGAGGACAGAAGGGCCACCACAAGACACGCAAGGCCCGAGAGCCTCCGCATGGAATCACCTCATTGAATGGGCGCGGCAGAACGGCACAGTGTGGAGAGAAAGTATTTCCCTACTCGCGCCGCGCGTCAAGATGTTCGCGGTTTTGGAGCAGTGCGGTGTGGCGGAGGGCGCAGGACTCGAACCCGCAAGGGCCTTGCGGCCCGGGAGCTTTCAAGGCTCCTGCCTTACCAGTTAGGCTAGCCCTCCGGCGGCTTGTCGGGGCTGAATTCTAGCTCCCACTCCCCCGAGTCGCCGGCCTTCGCCGGCACTCCCAGGTGCGGCCGCAGCCTGGCGATGATCTTCTTCGCAAGCTCGGGATCGCCGCGAAACCAGCGGTCGGGAATGTCGAGGTCGAAGACCGGGCGCTTGATTGCGGGAAAGCGCAGGCGCAGCTGGGTGACGTGCAGGTCTTCCTTCTCGTTCATCACGAAGACGCGGTCGGCCCACTCGAAGAGCTCCTTCGAGATGGGCGTCGTGGCGAACGGCGCGGTGCCGGCGGAGCGCACCTTGTAGCGCGAATCGTGGCGGTAGAGATCTTCAGCCGTCCGGCTGCGGTCGACGTTCGCGGTGCAGACGAAAAGAATGTGCTCGCGGCGGGCCGGTACGTGCATGTACGTAGCCGCCATTCTATCGCGCGGGCTTTATACTCCGGGGCCATGAAATCCCTGCTCCTGGCTTCTTTGGCCCTGTTCGCGGCCAGCTCGCCGTCGCTCGCCGCCAAGGACCCCGTCTACGCCCTCACCGGGGCTCGCATCGTCACCGTCTCCGGAGCGGTGCTCGAGAACGCCACCCTGGTGATGGACCAAGGCCTCATCACGGCCGTCGGCGCCGACGCGAAGGTGCCCCTGGGTGCACGGATCCTGGACGGCAAGGGACTCACGATCACCCCCGGCTTCATCGACGGATTCGGCAAGGTGGGCCTGGCGCCGTCGCCGCCGCGCACGGCCGGCCAGGGCCAGGCGGCCGCCCCGGGGCCCGGCCCGCTGGCTCCCGCGGCGATGGTGTTCGACCGCATCCGCATCGCGGACGCCGCGAAGGCGCGCGACGCCGGCATCACCAGCGCCCTGGTCGTGCCGGAGGACGGCGTGCTCCCCGGCCAGAGCGTCTTCATCAACACCGCGGGCGAACGTCCCGAGTCGATGGTCGTCCTGCAGCCGTTCGCGCAGCACCTGCACATGGCTACGGTCGGCAGCGGGCGCTATCCCGGCTCGCTCATGGGGACGATGGCGTACGCGCGCCAGGCGCTGCTCGACGCGGCGCATTACCGCGATGAGTGGGCGGCTTACGAGCGCGCGCCGAAAGGCCGCAAGCGCCCCGCGTACGATCCGGGGCTCGCCGCCTGGCGGGCGGTCATCGACGGCAAGGAGCCGCTGGTCGTCACCGCACGGCGCGAGAACGACGTGCGGCGCGCCCTGTCGCTGCGCGACGAGTTCAAGATCCGCGTGATCGTCGCCGGCGCCATGCAGGCCGCGCACCTCAGCGACCTCGTGAAGGCGAAGAAGTTGCCGCTGCTGGTGAGCGTCAACTACGACCCGCCGATGCCCGCCGGCGCCTTCGACCAGAGCGATGTCGAGCGCGACCGCCAGACGATCGCCGATGCCGAACAGAACCCGGCGGCGCTCCACAGGGCCGGCGTCTCGTTCGCGCTCGTGTCCGGCCACGGCCGCGACTTCGTCGCCGGCGTCCGCAAGGCGATCGACAAGGGGCTGCCGAAGGAAGCCGCGCTGCGCGCCATCACCCTGGCACCGGCGGAGGTGCTCGGTGTCTCCGACCGGCTCGGCAGCGTCGAGACCGGCAAGATCGCAAACGTCGTGGCCTGGAGCGGCGAGCCGCTCGCGAAGGACACGAAGGCGAAGTACGTGTTCGTCGACGGACGCCTCTACGAGCCCGAGGACAGCGATGCCGCAAAGAGCGCCGACGGCAAGGCCCCCGACAAGGCTGACGACGCCAAGGGTAAGGATGAGGACAAGGACAAGGACACCGTTGCCTGGACCCCGGCAGTTCCGCCGCAGGCGCCGGCCGTCACCGCCATCACCGGCGCGACGCTCCTGACCGTGTCGGCCGCCGGCCGCATCGAGAACGGCACCATCCTGATCCGCGACGGCAGGATCGCCGCGGTCGGCAAGGACGTGGCCGTGCCGAAGGGCGCGACGGTGATCGATGCCGCGGGCCGCTTCGTCACGCCTGGGTCTGATCGACGCGCATTCGCACACCGGTGTCGAAGGCTCGGTGAACGAGTGCACCGATTCGGTCACCGCGCAGGTGCGGGTCAGCGACGTCATCGACGACCGCGACATCGACATCTACCGCCAGCTGGGCGGCGGCGTCACCACCATCAACGTGCTGCACGGCTCGTGCAACGCGATCGGCGGCCAGAACGCGACGCTCAAGCTGCGCTGGGGACGCACGCCGGAGGAGCTGGTCTTCAAGGAGGCGCCCCCGGGCATCAAGTTCGCGCTCGGCGAGAACCCGAAGCGCTCCAACTTCCGTGTCCCCGGCCGGCCGCCGCGCTACCCCGGCACGCGCATGGGCGTCGAGGCCGTGATCCGCGAGGCGTTCGAGTCGGCGCGCGCCTACAAGCAGGAATGGGATGAGTACGAGAAACAGGCGAAGGCCGTGGCCGCCGGCAAGGACAAACCGGTGGCGCCGCGCAAGGACCTGCAGATGGAAGAGCTGAAGGCGATCCTCGAAGGCAAGGTGTTCGTCCACGCCCACTGCTACCGCGCCGACGAGATCCTGATGCTGATCCGTGTCGCCGACGAGTTCGGGTTCAAGATCCGCACCTTCCAGCACGTGCTCGAGGGCTACAAGGTGGCGAGCGAGATCGCGAAGCACGGCGCGGGCGGCTCGACCTTCTCCGACTGGTGGGCGTACAAGATGGAGGCGTTCGACGCCATCCCCTACAACGCCGCGATCATGGCGGCGCACGGTGTCAACGTCTCGCTCAACTCCGACTCCAACGAGCTCGCGCGACGGCTCTACTGGGAGGCGGCGAAGGCGGTGAAGTACGGCGGGGTCAGCGAGGACGAGGCGCTCAAGATGATCACCATCAACCCGGCGTGGCAGCTGGGTGTGGACAAGCGCACCGGCTCGATCGAAGTCGGCAAGGACGCCGACCTCGCGATCTTCAGCGCCCATCCGTTCGCGCCGGACGCCGTGGTCGAAAAGACGCTGGTGGACGGCGCCGTCTATTTCGACCGGGCAAAGGACCTCGCCACGAGAGCCAAGGCCGCGTCAGGAGGTGCGAAGTGAAGGGCGCCTGGTTCCTGTTCGCATTGCTCACCGCTGCCGCCAGCCTCGCCGGCGCGGCGGACGGCACCATCGCGATCGTCGGCGGCCGCGTCCTGACCGTGTCGGGCGCGCCGCTGGAGAACGCGACCGTGGTCATCGAGAAGGGCAAGATCGCGGCGGTCGGCGCCAACCTCGCGCCGCCCGCCGGCGCGACCATCGTCGATGCGAAGGGCAAGACGGTCTACCCTGGCCTCATCGACGCGCTCTCCGACATGGGCCTCACCGAGATCGGCAGCGTGCCGGGCTCGGTGGACACCAACGAGGTCGGCGACGTCAACCCGCATGCCAAGGCCTGGGTCGCGCTGCAGCCGCACAGCGACCTGATCCCGGTGGCGCGCGCCAACGGCGTGACCGCGGTGCTGGTGGCGCCCGATGGCGGCCTCATCTCCGGCCAGAGCGCGCTCATCCGGCTGGCGGGCTCCACTCCGGACGCGCTGACCGTGAAGCAGCCGGTGGCGATGCACATCCGCTACCCCTCGGGCGAGCGCGAGTTCAACATCGACAACCTGTTCGACGAGCCGCAGCTGCGTACGCTCGAGGAGCGCGTCAAGGAGAAGAAGAAGAACCAGAAGGCGGCGCTCGACCGCCTGCGCAACCTGCTCGACGAGGCGAAGGCCTACGGCTCGGCCTCGGCCTCGCGCAAGCCCGACCTGCCGATGGAGGCGCTCGCTCCGGTGGCGCTCGGCAAGCTGCCGGTGATCATCGCGGCCGACGAGGAAGACGACATCCGCGGCGCCGTCGCCTTCGCCGTCGAGCGTGGGTTCAAGCCGGTGATCGCCGGCGGGCTCGAGGCCTGGCGCTGCGTCGACCTGCTGAAGCAGAAAGACGCCGCGGTGCTGCTGGCCGTAGACCGCGTTCCCGGCCACTACGGCGACCCGTACGACTCCGTTTATGCGACGCCTGCGGCACTGCAGAAGGCGGGCGTGCCCTTCGCGATCGTCAACGCGACCGCAGCGTTCACCCGCAACCTGCCCTATGAAGCGGCGATGGCACGCGCCTACGGGCTCGCGGCCGACGCGGCGCTGCGCGCCATCACGCTGTCGCCCGCCGAGATCCTGGGCGTCGCCGCGCGCATGGGCTCGATCGAACCGGGCAAGGACGCGAACCTGTTCCTCGCCACGGGCGACATCATGGACCACCGCACCGAGGTCACCGCGGTCTACATCGACGGCGTCGCGCAGAGCCTCGAGACCCGCCACACGCGGCTCTACAAGGAGTTCAAGGACCGCTAGGAGCGGGCTTTAGGTGGCAGCCGGCGCGGTGATCCGCTCGATGCCGCCCATGTAGGAGCGCAGCGCCTCGGGCACCACCACCGAGCCGTCCTCCTGCTGGTAGTTCTCGAGGACGGCGATGAGCGTGCGGCCGACTGCGAGGCCGGAGCCGTTCAGGGTGTGGACGAAGCGCGGCTTGCCCTGCGCCCCGGCGCGGTAGCGGATGTTCGAGCGCCGCGCCTGGAAGTCCGTGCAGTTCGAGCACGAAGAGATCTCCCGCCAGGTGTCCTGCCCGGGCAGCCAGACCTCGAGGTCGTACGTTTTCGCCGAGTTGAAGCCCATGTCGCCGGTGGCCAGCGCCATCACCCGGTACGGAATTTTCAGGCGCTTCAGCACTTCCTCCGCGTCCTCGACCATCGACTCCAGTTGCGCCATCGAGGTCTCGGCGTCGGTGATCTTGACGAGTTCGACCTTGTGGAACTGGTGCTGGCGGATGAGGCCGCGCACGTCCTTGCCGTAGGAACCCGCTTCGGAACGAAAGCACGGGGTGAAGGCTGCGTAGCGGATGGGCAGCGCGGCACTTTCGAGGATCTCGCCCGCGTGCAGCGCCGTCAGCGGCACTTCCGCCGTCGGGATGAGGTAGAGCGTGCGCTCGCCCGCCGCGGTCCTGAAGAGGTCCGCCTCGAACTTGGGCAACTGGCCCGTGCCCTGCATGGTTTCGGCGGTGACGAGGTATGGCGGGATCACTTCGCGATAGCCGCGCTCGCCCGTCTGCAGGTCGAGCATGAACTGGATGAGGGCGCGCTCGAGACGGGCGCCGAGGTCCATGTAAACCGTGAAGCGAGCACCCGAGATCTTCGCGGCGCGCTCGAAGTCGAGGATGCCGAGCGCCGGGCCCAGCTCCCAGTGGTTTTTCGGGGCAAACGAAAATTCGCGCGGCGTGCCGACGCGCCGCACTTCGACGTTGGCCGACGCATCCTTCCCCACCGGCACGCTGTCGTCGGGCAGGTTGGGGATGCCGAGCATCAGCTCCTCGATGCGCCTCTCGACGTCGCGCAGCGTCGCCTCGAGGGCGCCGATCCGCTCGGCGACACCCTTCATCTCGGCCTTGAGCGCGGAAGCATCCTGTTTCGCGCGCCCGAGCCGCGCGATCTCTTCCCCCGCCTTGCGCTGCTCGTGGCGCAGCGTCTCGACTTCCTGCAGTGCCGCGCGGCGCTCGGCGTCGAGCGCCCACGGTCCGGCATCGTCGGGCAGGTCGAGGCCGCGCGCCAGCAGCCGCTCGCGCACACGTTGCTTGTTTTCGACGACGTAGCGCAGGTCGAGCATGCCGTTTCGATGATGTTACGATCCTCGGAGCGATCAAGCGAACAGGAGCACGATGAAGATTCGCAAGGCGATCTTTCCGGCTGCGGGGCTCGGCACGCGCTTCCTGCCGGCCACCAAGGCGCAGCCGAAAGAGATGCTGCCGCTCGTCGACAAGCCCATCATCCAGTACGTCGTCGAGGAGGCGGTCGCCTCCGGCATCACCAACATCATCATAGTGACCGGCCGCGGCAAAAACGCGATCGAGGACCACTTCGACGTCTCCTACGAACTCGAGAACATGCTGAAGGAGCGCAACAAGCTCGACCTGCTGAAGCAGGTGCAGGAAGTCTCGAGCATGATCAACATCTCCTACGTGCGCCAGGGCGAGACGCTGGGCCTCGGCCACGCCGTGCTGATGGCGCGGGACCTGGTCGGCGACGAGCCGTTCGCGGTGATGCTCGGCGACGACATCATCGACAGCGACGTGCCGTGCATGAAGCAGATGATCGAGACCTTCAACGCCTACCAGAGCCCGGTGATCGCCGTGCAGCAGGTGCCGAAGGAGCAGATCTCGTCCTACGGCGTCATCAAGGGCACGGCCGAGGGCGGTTCGGGGCGCGTCTACCGCATCGAGGACCTGGTGGAGAAGCCGCGGGCCGAAGACGCGCCGTCCGACCTCGCCATCATCGGGCGCTACATCCTGACGCCCGACATCTTCGAGGTGCTCGAGAAGACGGCGCGCGACGGGTCGGGCGAGGTGCAGCTGACGAACGGCCTGCGGGCGCTGCGCGAGACGCGCGCGCTCTACGGGCACCGTTTCGAGGGTGTGCGCCACGACGCCGGCAACAAGCTCGGCTTCCTGATCGCGACGGTGGAGTTCGCCTTGAAGCGCGACGACCTCGGCGAGCCGTTCCGCCGCTACCTGAAGGGCCTGAAGCTGTAGGCGCCGCTACTTCGCCTTGGCGGCGGCGCTGCTCTTGCCCGCCGGCTTCGAATCCTTCGGTTTCGACTCCGCTTTGGCGGGAGCCGATTCGGCCTTGGCGTCAGACTTGCCTTCGAGACTTGCCTTCGGACTTGCCCTCCGACTGCGCCCCACCGGCCTCGGCCTTCGCCTCGCGCGCCTTGTCCTTGCCGGCGTAGTCGGTGACGTACCAGCCGGCGCCCTTGAACTGGATGGCGGGCGCCGAAGCCTGCTTCACCACCGCGCGGCCACAGGTCGGGCACTTCCTGAGCGGGGCGTCTGAAAACTTGCGGATCTTCTCGAACAGCCCGCATTTGGGACAGAGGTACTCGTAGAGCGGCACGCCTGCAATTGTAGGCCCGAACCCGGTGACGTCAGTGGACGGCCGCCCAGTTGGCGCCGAGGCGCGCGTCCACGCGCAGCGGCACGTCGAGCGCCATGGCGTGCTCCATCTTGTCCTTGACGAGCGCCATCGCCTGTTCGCTCTCGCCCTGCGGCACCTCGAGCAGCAGCTCGTCGTGGATCTGCAGGATGAGGCGCGTGCGCAGCCCGCTGCGCTGCAGCTCCGCATCGACGTCGATCATTGCCTTCTTGATGAGGTCGGCGGCCGAGCCCTGCACGGGTGTGTTCATCGCCTGGCGCTCGGCCTCCATGCGGACCTGGAAGTTCTTCGAGTTGATGTCGGGCAGGCGCCGCAGGCGGCCCAGCAGGGTGCGCACCATGCCGCTCTTGCGCGCCGCCGCCAGCGTGTCGTCGATGAAGCCGCGCACCTGCGGGTAGCGGTCGAAGTAGGCGCCGATGAAGCGCTCGGCTTCCTTTTGCGGCACGCCGATGTCCTTCGCCAGCGTGAAGGCGGTCTTGCCGTAGAGGAGCGCGTAGTTGACCATCTTCGAGATGCGGCGCTGCTCGGCGGCCGGCATGGTCGAGAACGGACCGAACACCTCGCGCGAGGTGCGGTCGTGGACGTCCTCGTCACGGTGGAAGGTGTCGATGAGGGTCTCGTCCTGCGAGAGGTGTGCCAGCACCCGCAGCTCGATCTGGCTGTAGTCGGCCGAGAGCAGCACGTGGCCGGGCTCGGCGACGAACGCCTCGCGGATGCGCTTGCCCTCGGCGGTGCGGATCGGCACGTTCTGCAGGTTCGGGTCGCTCATCGACAGGCGGCCGGTGGCGGCGACCGTCTGGTTGAAGGTCGCGTGAATGCGGCCGGTCGCCTTGTCCACCAGCAGCGGCAGCGCATCGACATAGGTGGACTTCAGCTTCTGCACCTGGCGGTAGTCGAGGATCTTGCGCGGCAGCTCGTGGCTCAGCGCCAGCTCCTCGAGCACGTCTTCCGCGGTGGACGCGGCGCGCGTCTTGGCGGTCTTCTTCGCCGAGCGCAGGCCGAGGCGGTCGAACAGGATCTCGCGCAGCTGGATGGGCGAGTTGATGTTGAACTCGCCCTTGGCAAGCGAATAGATGTCGCGCGTCAGCACCACCAGCTGGCTGTCCATGTCGCGGCTCATGGCCGCAAGGTGCGCGACGTCCACCTTGACGCCGCACGCTTCCATGCGGCACAGAATCTGCGCCAGCGGCAGTTCCATGTTGCGGTAGACGTCGCCGAGGCCCTCCGCGTCGATGCGCGGCGTGAGCACGTTCGCGAGCCGGTCGATGACCGCGGCCGCCTCGCCGGCGGCACGCGCGGCGTGCGAAGCCTCGGCGCCCTCGGGAAGCACGAGATTGTCGATGTTGGCCGGACGCTCGCCGAGATACTCGGCGGCCAGGTCGCCGAGGCCCTGCGCACGGCGGCCGGGGGCGAGAAGATAGGCGGCGATCTGCACGTCCACCGCGACGCCGCGCAGGCTGATGCCGCGCCGCGACAACGCCAGTGTGTCGGATTTGCTGTTGAAGCAGCGCTTGGCGATCGCCTCCTCGGCGAGAGCCGGACCGAGGGCCGAGAGCACCGCCTCCTCCTCGAGGCCCTCGCCGAGCAGCGAATGGTCGCGAAACGGCACGTAGGCGGGCGTCCTGTCCGCGGCCTGCGCCGCCACACCGCGCAGCTTCATGCGCGAGGCGGACGCCTGGTCGCCGAGGAGAGCGAGTGTCAGCGCGGGTGCCGCGCGCAACTCCGCGGCGAGCGCGTCGAGCGCGGCGCTGTCCGAGACGAGCCGCGCGTCGACCGCCTTCACCAGGTGTTCGGGTGCGAATTCCTTCGCGAGCACCATGAACTCGAGCTCGGTGAAGAGGCTGTGCGCCAGTTCCTTGTCGGGTTCGACGCGGCGCATCAGCTCGGCGTTGAAGCTGACCGGCGCGTCGACTCGCAGCGTCACCAGTTCCTTCGAGAGGAGCGCCATGTCGCGATGCTGCTCCAGGCCCTCGCGGTAGGCCTTGCGCTTCACCGCCGCGGCGTTCTCGAGCACCGCCTCGAGGCTGCCGAACTCCTTGATGAGGTCGCGAGCGCCCTTCTCGCCGATGCCGGGAATGCCGGGGACGTTGTCGACCGCGTCGCCCACGAGTGCCAGCACGTCCACCACGCGCGCCGGCGGGACGCCGAACTTCTCTTCCACCACCGTCTGGTCGTAGAGGGTCGCGCCGACGCCGTCGCGGCCGGGGTTCAGCACCCGAATGTCGTCGTCCACCAGCTGCAGCAGGTCCTTGTCGCCGGTGACGATCACGACCGCGAAGCCCGCGCGCACCGCCTGGCGCGCCAGTGTCGCGATGACGTCGTCGGCCTCGAACCCGGGCAGGTCGATGATCGGGATGCGAAACGCCTCGCAGACGCGGCGCACGTACGGCACCTGCACCGCGAGGTCGTCGTCCATGCGCCGGCGGTTCGCCTTGTAGTCCGCGTACTGCTCGTGGCGGAAAGTGCGCCCGGCAACGTCGAAACTGATGGCGACGTACTCCGGGTTCTCGTCGCTGAGCAGCTTGCGCAGCATGGTGGTGAAGCCGTAGGTCGCGTTGGTCGGCAGGCCGCGGCTCGTCGCCAATCCGCGGATCGCGAAGTAGGCGCGATGGAACTGGGCGCTGCCGTCAATAAGATGGACCTTGGCTGGCGCGGGCATTTGCGGGGACCTTGATCTTATAATCCACGGCGCCCATGAGGGTTCTTGCCGCGGCCTCCCTGTTCCTCCTCCTAGCCCTGCGCGGCTGCACCACCTACGAGTTCGACCACGAGTTCTGGCTGCGCGTGGACGGCACCGGCGACGTCAGCGTCACCGGCCGCCCGGAGCTGTGGGCCGAGTTCAAGGGACTGCGCTCGCCGGTCGCGGACACCGGGGCGATGGGCGAGGAAGCGCGGCGCTTGTTCGAGTCGGCCGGCCTCGAAGTGCGCCGCGTGACCGTGACGCGCCGCGGCGGCCATCCCTACATCTTCCTCAGCGCGCGCTTCCAGGACGTCAACAAGCTGAGCGGTTCGCCCGCCTTCCCCGACATTCTGGGGCTCGGCATGGCGCGCGAACCCGGCAAGCTGCGGGTCTACGGCAAGTGGCTGCGCCCCGGCGCCGCGTCGGCATCCGCCGCGCCCGCGGCCGCTGCAGCGAACGTCGCCGGACTGGTGGCGGTGCGCGTGCACTTGCCGGCGAAGGTTTTCGAGCATCGCAACGCGGTCGACGGCCTCGAGCGCGGCAACATCGTCTCGTGGCGCGAGACGGTTGCCGAGAGCCTGCAGGGACAACCACTCGAATTCGGCTTCCTCATCGGCGATCGCAGCATCCTGCTGTCGACGGTGGGCTTGTTTGCCGGCGCGATCATCCTGGGCCTGGGCCTTCTCGGCCTGGCGCTCTACATGACGGCGCGGCGAGGGCGGAAGAAAACCGGCTGATATGATTGGAAATAAATGAACATCAAGCTCTCGTTCGGGCCTGTGTCAGCGACCCGGCTCGACCTGCTGGTGGTGGTCCTCGACCCCGCACAAACCCTCCACTCCGTGGACGTGCCCGAAGTGACGCGCCACGTCGACAAGGCTCGCGACGCCTTCCAGAACCGCAAGCTGAAGCGCGAGTACTACGCGACACTTGGCGAGGGCGCCAACCCCGGGGCGGTCGCGGTGTACTGGAGCCCCAACGTCAAGGGCTACAACCTCTGGGAGAACGTCAAGACCTTCACGGCGCGCGGGCTCAAGATCGCGAAGGAACTGCGGCTCGCGAATGTCGGCATCGTGGTGAACGACCAGACCGCGGCGCCGCTCGTCGGCAAGGCGGTCGAGGGCGCGGTCATCGGCGCCTACACGTTCGACAAGTACAAGCGCGACCGCGACGACTTCCTCGGCAACGAGGCGACCCTCACGGTGTTCGCCCACCCCGACCACCAGGCCGATGCCGAGGCGCGCAAGGCCCGATACGCCTGGGTCGGCGAGAACGTCAACCGCGCGCGCGACCTCATCAACGAGCCGGGCGCGGTGGTCACGCCCGAAGTGCTGGCGCAGCGCGCCGCCGAGATCGCGAAGGAAGTGGGCCTCGAGATCGAGGTGCTGGACGCCGCGCAGCTCAAGGCACGCGGCTACGAGGGCATCATCCACGTCGGCGCAGGCAGCGTGAACACCCCGCGCATGGTGATCCTGCGCCACGTGCCGAAGAAGGCGTCCGGCGCGACGCTCGCCCTCGTCGGCAAGGGCATCACCTTCGATTCGGGCGGCATCAGCCTGAAGCCGGGCGACCGCATGTGGGAGATGAAGGGCGACATGGCGGGCGCCGCGGCGGTGCTCACCACCATGCGCGCGATCGGCCGCCTCCAGCCGCCCGTCAAGGTGCTCGGCATCCTGTGCTGCGCCGAGAACCTGCCCGACGCGAACGCGCAGCGGCCGGGCGACATCTTCACGGCGAAGAACGGCAAGTCGATCATGGTGGACAACACCGACGCCGAGGGCCGCCTGGTGCTGACCGACGGCTTCGCGCGCGCCGGCGAGGAGGGTGCGACGCACATCGTCGACATCGCCACCCTCACCGGCGCGGTGGTGCGCGCGCTCGGCCCGAGCGTCGCCGGGCTGTTCGGCAACAGCCCCGAGCTCGCGAAGCGCATCCTCCAGTCGGGCGGCAACCACGGCGAGGCGTTCTGGGAGCTGCCGCTGGTCGAGGAGTACGCCGAGTCGCTGAAGACTCCGTTCGCCGACATCAACAACATCGCCACCGGCGGAGTCGCCGGCGCCATAACCGCCGGGCTGTTCCTGCGCGAGTTCGTTCCGGACGGCGCGCAATGGGTGCACCTCGACATCGCCGGGCCGATGTTTCGCGACAAGGAATGGAAATACTACGAGGCGGGCGCCATCGGCTTCGGGGTGAAGACGCTCGTCGACCTGTGCGAACGCTTCGCCGAGCCGGTCGCCTGAAAGAGGGAAGGCCCCGCTGAGCGCGGAGATCGGTCCATTCGCCGCGAGCCTGCTGCTCGGCGCCGCGGCGGCCGCCGCCAACCTGTTCGGCGGCTACGTGGTCACGCGCCGCAAGCACTGGAACGAGATTTTCCTCAAGTATTTCATCGGCCTCGGCGCCGGCTTCATGCTGGCGGCGGTGTTCCTGCGGCTCCTGCCCGAGAGCATGGCGCTGTCGCCGCATGCCCCGGCGCTGATGCTCGGCGGCTACTTCCTGGTGCACTTCTTCGAGCACACGATCGCACCGCACTTCCACTTCGGCGAGGAGACACACGGCGAGCTGATGCTGAACCCCGCGGTCGCGTGGTCGGCGCTCACCGGCCTCACCATCCACACCTTCTTCGACGGCGTCTCGATCGCCTCGGGGTTCCTGGTCTCGATGTCGCTCGGGGTGCTGATCTTCGTGGCGGTCGCGCTGCACAAGATTCCCGAGGGCTTCACGGTCGCCTCGATTGCCCTGGCTTCGGGCCGCGGCAATCGCGGCGCCTGGACCGCCACCTGGGTGCTGGCGAGCGCCACCCTGCTGGGCGTCCTGGTGATGCACTATTTCGCCGCGGCCGTCAGCTATGCGCTGCCGCTCTCCACCGGGGTCACGTTGTACGTGGCGGCGAGCGACCTCATCCCCGAGGTGAACGAGGAGCGGGGCCTGCGCATGGCGGCGGTGGTGTTCGTCGGCGTCGCCTTGTTCGCGGTGTCGTCGCTGCTGCTCTCTGCCCTGGGCGCCTCCGCCTGACTTCTTGCGCCCTTCCAGCAGATGTTGTAGCTTTTCCACTTCGCAGCGATAACTTCCTTTCGATTCAATCTCTTTCGGGAGTAAGACCGATGAAGCACCGTGTCTCCTTGACGGGTCTCTCCTTCCTGATCGTTGCTGCCATCGGCTTCGCGGGCTGCTCCAGCATCCAGGCGCGCCAGGCCTTGAAGGATGGCAACAAGCTCTACAAGGAAGAAAACTTCCGGAAGGCCATCGAGAAATACGACCGCGCCCTCGAGCTGGAGCCGGCGAACGCCCCGGCGGCGTTCTACCGCGCGAGCTCCTACCAGGCGCTCTACCGGCCCGGCCGCACCGACATTCCCGACAACAAGTCGCGCCTCGATACGGCCATCGAGGGCTACAAGAGCGTCGTCAATTCCGCCGGCACCACCGAGGACGACAAGCAGGTGAAGGCCAACGCGCTGGCGGCGCTCACCGGCATCTACGCCGAGGACCCGTACCGCAACTACGACAGCGCCGTGGAGTACGCGAACCAGCTGGTGTCGCAAAACCCCAACGATGCCAAGTTCCTGCTGGCGATGGCCAACCTCTACGAGCGTTTCGAGCGCACCGCCGAGGCGGAATCGGTCTACAAGAAGATCCGCGAGCTGTATCCGAACGACGCCGCGCTCTGCTCGCACGTCGCCGGCTTCTACAACAAGCCGCTTTGGTCCGACCCGTCCGGGCGCAACGCCGACGGCAAGACCTCGCGCTTCGAGGACGCCATCACCACCCTGAAGGCCTGCGCCGAGCTGGCACCGCAGGATCCGGGCGGCTTCCACAAGGTGGCGGTCTTCTACTGGGACAAGGCCTACCGCGACGCCTCGCTCGACCCCAAGCAGCGCGACGCCTACGCGGTCGCCGGCCTCGAGTACGCCGACAAGGCGCTGTCCCTCAAGCCCGACTACTTCGAGGCGGTGGTGTTCAAGAACCTGCTCTACCGCGTGCGCGCCTCGGCCACCACCGACCCCCGTCAGCGCACGGGCTATCTCGACGAGGCCGAGAAGTACCAGAAGCTCGGCATCGAGCTGAAGAAGCAGCAGCAGGAAGCCGCCGCCCAGCAGGCGGCGCTGAAACCGGCCTCGCCCGCTTCTTAACGTCATGGCACGGGCGAAGCCCGTGCCATTTCCGTTGCCGATCTGCTTTTAGACGCTTCCCTGTTGTCGTTGCCGTTGTTTGCGGCCGTTGCCGTTCCCCAGGCGGTAGTCCGTTGCCGTTTGTCCTGCCGTTCCCCAGGCGGTAGCCCGTTTGTCGATCTGCTGTTCTCCCATTCGACGGGTCCATGAGGGGGAACGATGCGCTACATGATCATGGTCAAGGGCAGCGCCGACTCCGAGGCCTGCAAGATGCCCGAGCAGGCGCTCGTGGACGCCATGGTGGCCTACCACGAGGAGCTGGCGAGGGCCGGGGTGCTGCTCGACGGCTCGGGCCTGCAGCCGTCCTCCAGGGGCGCGAGGATCCGCTATGCGGGCGCCCGCCGCACGGTCATAGACGGCCCATTCGCCGAGGCCAAGGAGCTGGTGGCCGGCTACACCCTCATCCAGGTGAAGTCGCATGAGGAAGCCATGGAATGGGCCATGCGCTTCCCCAACCCCATGGGCGAGAACGCGGATGCCGAGATCGAGATCCGGCCGTTGAACGACGTGGAAGACGTGGTGCAGGGCGAAGACGCCGAGCGGTTCAGGAAGCTCGGACTGTGAGGCCCAATCGTTGCCCCGAGGAGCTCAACGCGGGCCTGCGACCAGGGATCCACTGTGTCCGGACACAGTAACAGCAGATCGGGAACGGACGCGGACGCAAGCGCCCGGGGAACGGACTAACGGAAATCGACGGATTGGATGGGGACGGGAGCCAATCCGTCGATGATGAGCAAGCGCCTGGGGAACGGACTCACGGAAATCGACGGATTGGACGC
Organism: uncultured Acidobacteriota bacterium; assembly: GCA_963720545.1. Taxonomy (GTDB): domain Bacteria; phylum Acidobacteriota; class Vicinamibacteria; order Fen-336; family Fen-336; genus MFD01916-c6. The sequence continues at coordinate 2,119,286 of OY970399.1, forward strand.
GAACGACCGCCAATCCGTCGATGACTACTGCGAAGGCGGCTGGTTGGCGGCGGCGGCGGCGGCGTTGGCCTCGTCGTTGATGATGCCGATGCGCTCGACGCCCGCGCCCTTGGCCGAGTCCATCGCGTCCACCACGGTGCCGTACTTCACCTTGCCGTCGGCGCGCACGAACATGGTCTTGTCGGACTTGGTCTGGAAGATGTCGCGCAGCCGGCCCTCGAGCTCTTCCCTGGTCACCGGCGCCTTGTTGACGCTCAGGTTGCTGCTCGCGTCGATGTCGAGCACCACCGTCTGGTTGTTGTTCGGTGGCGGCGGCGTGGTGTCCTTGTTGTCGGCGGGCAGTGCGATGTCGAGCCCGCGCGGCGACAGCGGGGTCACCAGCATGAAGATGATGAGCAGCACCAGCATGACGTCGATGAGCGGCGTGATGTTGATGTCCGACTTGGCGGCGCCGGCCGAGACCTTGCCGCCTTCGTGGGCGTGGACGGCCTTTTCTTTCTTGTGGGCCATCGCTTAACCCTGGACCTTCTTGTCGGTGATGAGGGCGATGTCTTCGACGCCGGCCTTGTGCAGCAGGTCCATGACCTTCAGCACCTCCACGTAGTCGAGGTTGACGTCGCACTTCAACTGCACGGTCTTCTGGTCCTCGGTCGCCTCTTCGAGGCGTGACTTGATCTGCTCGGCCAGCTCGGTCTCGGGGTTGGGGACGACCTTGCCGCCCAGGTACACCGTGTGGTTGGCGTCGTTTCGGACCGTGACCTGGATCGTCTTCTGCTCTTCCTTCTTCTCCTTCGTGTTGGCAGCCACGGGGAGCTTCACGTCGACACCCTTCTGCAGCAGGGGCGTGATGACCATGAAGATGATGAGCAGCACGATCATGATGTCCGCCATCGGTGTGACGTTGATGTCGGCGATCGCGCCGCTCTTGTTGTCGCCAACGGCCATGGACATGGCAGTTACCTCTTCCTAGTCTTCTCTTGCCGCCCCGCCTTTTTGCGGGGTCCCCCAGGAGGAACGAGGGAGCCCGCGCACGGGAGCGGCCGCTGCTGTTAGGCCGTCTTCTTGATGAAGTAGTCGAGCAGCTCGGAGCTGGAGTTATCCATCTCGATGCCGAAGCTCTCGACCTTGCCGGTCAGGTAGTTGTACGCCCAGACCGCGGGCACCGCCACGAACAGGCCGAATGCGGTGGTGATGAGCGCCTCGGCGATACCGGCCGAGATGGCGGCGATGCCGCCCGAACCGGTGAGCGCCATGCCCTGGAAGGCGTTGATGATGCCGAAGGTGGTGCCGAACAGGCCGACGAACGGCGCCGTCGAGCCGACGGTGGCGAGGCCGGAGAGGCCGCGCTTGAGGTCGGCGATGTTGACCGCGGTGGCGCGCTGGATGGCACGCTTGGCGGCGTCGACCGCGCTGTCCTTGTCGCGGCTCGCTTCACCGGACTCCGACTGGTACTGCCATTCCTGCAGGCCCGAGAGCAGCACCTTGGCGAGGTGCGACTGCTTCACGCCGGCGCCGCGCGACGCGTCGACCGCTTCCTTGATCTTGCCGGCCTTCAGCAGGCGGGCGACCTCGGGGGCGTACTTGCGCGACTGGGCGGTCGCCGCGCGGAACGTCCACCAGCGCTCGAACATGACTGCGATGGAATAGATGGACATGATCAGGAGCGTAAAGACAACGCCCTTTGCGACCCACCCCATGCTGATCCACATCTCCGAAATACTGAAGTGACCCATGCGTCCTCCTGGTCTTGTCCGTCCGTGATGAGGCTAGCTTATAAGCGTTCGTTAGTTGAGCTTGAAGTTCACGGTGACCGTCATGATGACGGGAACCGGAACACCGTTCAAAAGCGTCGGCGAATACGTCCACTGCATCACCGCGTCGTGCGCCGCCTGGTCGAGGAGCGGGATGCCGCGCAGGTTCTTGCAGGTGGTGACCGTGCCCTTGGGGCTGATCACGCACTCCATGATCACGACGCCCTGCACCCGCGCCTGGCGGGCGATGTCCGGATAGACCGGCTGGGTGCGCTTGATGATCTTGGGTTCCTTGATCTGGCCGCCGACGCGGATCGGCTCCGTGACCTGCGCCGGCGCTTCGGGAAGGCCGCCGACCACACCGCCGACGACGCCGCCGGCGACGCCGCCCTCGACACCGCCCGCAACGCCGCCCTCGACGCCGAGGTCCATGCTCGCCTCGGGCTTGACCTCGGTGGGCGTCTCGACCGGCGCTACGAACTTGGGCACCTCGGTCGGCACCGGCCTCTGCTGCACCACCGGGGCCTTGGGGGCCGGCGGCGGAGGCGGAGGAGGCGGAGGCGGAGCGGCCGCGGGCTCGACGAAGAACGCCTTCACGACCGAGGTCGGGTCCGGCAGCTGTTCCTTGCTGAAGATGGGAACCACCACCAGCAGGATGAGTGCGATCGCGTGCAGCGCCAGCGAGATGGGGAGGATGCGGCTCTGCTTGGTCTTGTGGCCGCGGACGTCCGAATCGATCAGATCTTCGAAAAGCCTTTGCTGCTGCATGTTACCTGCCTCGCTTTCCGCGGAGCGCTACGCTTTCCTCGCTGTCACGAAGGCTGGGATTGTAATCCCCGGTTTTTCAAGGTGTCAAGACCGGGAGCGCTTCCATCTCAAAGACACCGTTGGACTTCAACGGGTTCCGAAAAGGTTCCCTAGAAAACGCGGAAGGTGACGTTCGCGTTGGCGACGGTCTTGACCGGCCTGCCGTTCTTGATCGCCGGCGAGAAGATCCATTCCTTGACGCACGAGATCGCCTGGGCGTCGAGCGCCGGAATGGAGCGCAAGACGCGCGCCGCCACCACGCGGCCGTCGGCGTCGATCGTGAGCTGCACCAGCACCACGCCCTCGATCTTCTTGACGAAGGCTTCCTGCGAGAAGCGCGGCTGGGTCTGCTTCAGTATTTTGGGCGGCCGGTCGAAGTCCATCACCGGGCCGTCGCCGGTGCAGCCGACGCAGCCGTTGGGGTCGCCGCCGACGATGCCGCCCACCTGGCCCGCGTCGATACCGCCTTCGAGCCCCTGGATGTTGCCGAGGTTGCTGCCGGTCTCGCTGCCGAACTGGTCGGCGGCCGCGACCCGCTCTTCCTTCACCACTTCCTTCGGCGTTTCCTTCGGCGCCACGAACTCGGGCTTCACCTCGGGCTCTTTCGGCTTCTCGACCGGCTTCTCCGCGACCTTCTTCGGCGCCTCCTCCTTCTTGCCGAACTCCGAGCCCTTGAGCATCGAGATGGCGGCGGCCGGCGGCGGGTTGAAGATGAGGATGCGCAACGGGTCGGTGGTGTCGGGCAGCTCCTCGTGGGAGAGAAGTGGAATGATCACCAGTGCCGTCACCGCGATGGTGTGGATGGCCACCGAGCCGATGAACTTCCGCCGGTCGTGCGGCGGCTTGGCGCTGCCCGAAAGCGGCAGGTCGGTGAACAGCGGCTCTTCGGTGCGGCTCATTGTTTCGATGATACTCCGGGCCTAGTGGGCCGGAAGCGGGCTGGGCGCCGCCACGTTTTTTTGCGCCCGGTCAGGCCTTCTGCTTGTCCTGCCGGCTCTGCCACCAGGCGACCAGGGGCGTCGCGACGTACAGGGAAGAGTAGGTTCCCAGCACGATGCCGACCAGCATGGTGAAGGCGAAACCCCGCATCACGCTGCCGCCGAAGAGGTAGAGGCCGAGGACCACGAGGAAGGTGGTGCCGGCGGTGATGATGGTGCGCGACAGCGTCTGGTTGAGCGCGTCGTTCAGGATCTTGGGGAAGCTGTCCTTGCGGTGCTGCTTCATGTTCTCCCGCACCCGGTCGAACACCACGATGGTGTCGTTGACGCTGTAGCCGACGAGCGTCAGCAGCGCGGCGATGACGTTCAGGGTGATTTCGTAGCCGGTCAGCACCAGCACGCCCATCGTCAGCAGCACGTCGTGGAACACGCCGACGGTGGCGGCGGTGCCCCACTGCGCGCCCTTGAAGCGCACCGCGATATAGATGAGCTGCGCCGCGAGCCCCAGCACCGTCAGCGTCACCGCGGTGCGGCGCAGCTCGCCGCCCACCACCGGGCCGACGATCTCGCTCGAAGACTCGATCACCGGGTTTTGTGGGTAGGTGCGAGACAGCGCCGCCAGCACGTTCTGCGCGGGGCCGGTGATCTCGTTGTCGGCGCCGGCCTGCGCGAGGCGGATGAGCACCTGGTTCTTGGCGGGGTCGTCGTAGGTCTGCAGGACCGCCTCGGGATCGACGCCCTTCACGGCATTGCGGATCTCGTCGATCGAGGGCGACGACTGGAAACGCGCGATCAGCTGCGTGCCGCCGGAGAATTCGACGCCGTACCTGAGGCCGCGCGTCGCCATCAGGCCGATCGCGAGCGCCAGCGCGACCGCGCTGACGGTCAGCCAGAAGCGCGTCTTGCCGATGAAGTCGAAATTCGGATTCTTGAGGAGTTCCATTATTGGCGACGTTCCCTAGATGCTCAGCGTGCTGCCCTGGCGCTGGCCCTGGGTCCAGTCGAACAGGAACTTGCTGATGAAGTACGAAGCGAACACGTTGGCGACGAGACCCATGACGAGCGTGACGGCGAAGCCCTTGATGGGGCCGGTGCCGAACTGGAAGAGGAATGCGGCCGCGATCAGCGCGGTGATGTGGGTGTCGATGATCGTCAGCCAGACGCGCTCGAAGCCGTTGGCGATCGCCGCCTTCACGGTCTTGCCGTTGCGCAGCTCCTCGCGGATGCGCTCGAAGATCAGCACGTTGGTGTCGACGCCGACGCCGATCGTCAGGATGACGCCGGCGATGCCCGGCAGCGTCAGCGTGGCTCCGGTGTAGGCCATGACGCCCAGCAGGATGAGGATGTTGGCGGTCAGCGCGACGATCGCGTTCAGTCCCGCGAGCCGGTAGTAGACGAGCATGAACACCGCGAGGAACGCCATGCCGGCGAGCGAGGCGATGATGCCCGAGCGGATCGAGTCGCGCCCGAGCGACGCGCCGACGTTCAGCTGCTGCAGGTACTTGAGCGTCGCCGGCAGCGCGCCGGCGCGCAGCACCTTGGCGAGCTCGTCGGCTTCCTGGGTGGAGAAGCTGCCCTGGATGATGCCGTCGGCGCCGATGCGCGAGTTGATGGAGGGCGCGCTCGAGACCGTGCCGTCGAGGATGATGGCGAGCTGCTTGCCGATGTTGGCGCCGGTGGCGCGGCCGAACTTGTCGGCGCCGGCCGGGTTGAGGGTGAAGCCGACGGCCGGGCGGTTCTGCTGGTCCACCGTGACGCGTGCGCCGCGCAGGTCGCGGCCGGTGACCACCGCCTCGCGCTGCACCATATAGAAGATGGGTTCGCCGGCCGACACGCCCTGACCCTGCACCACCTCCATGTTGTCGGGGATGCGGCCCTGGTGCGCCGCCAGCAGCGCCTCGCGGGTGGGCGCAGAATCGGCCACCATCTTGAGCGTCAGCTGCGCGGTCGTCTTGATGATGCGCTTGGCGGCCTCGATGTCGTTGACGCCCGGCAGCTGCACCAGGATCTGGTCGCCGCCCTGACCGTGGCGGGCGATCACCGGCTCGGCCACGCCCAGCTGGTTGATGCGCCGCTCCAGCGTCTTGATCGCCTCGTCGACCGTCTGCTCCTTGACGCGGCGCACCTCGGCGTCGGTGAGCGCCACCTCGAAGCGTCCCTCGGACGGCTCGCGGATCTCCCAGCCGGTGCGGAAGTAGTCGCGCAGGATGTCGCGCGCGTCCTTGACGCGCACCGGATCGACGCCCTCGATGCGGAAGCGGGTCGGGTCGACGCGCTCCACGGTCGCGACCGTGATGCCGCGGTCGCCGATGCGGTTGCGCGAGTTCTGCACCGCGTCGTCGATGGTCGCGTTCAGGGCGTCGTCCGTCACCACCCGCAGCACCAGGTGGATGCCGCCGCGCAGGTCGAGGCCGAGATGCAGCTTGCCCGGCACGCCGTCCCTTTCATAAGGAGGCCAGAACGCGACAAAGCTCGCGATCAGGATCGCGGCATAGCAGATGGCGCGCACCCGCAGCTCGGGGCGCATGAACGCATAGGCGAGTCCGGCGACCGCGGCGGTCAGGACCAGCCACAGCACGATTGGGTTCTGGAGCGCGACAGGCATGGCGCTTACTTCTCTCCTTGGGGGCCCAGAAGCTGGGCGACGGCGGTCTTCAGGATGCGCACCCTGGTCTTTTCGTCGAGGCGCACGTCGAGCGAATCGTCGTGGATCGCGGCCACGGTTGCGTAGATGCCAGGGTTCATGATGATGCGGTCGCCGGGCTTCAGCGCCTTCACCGTCTCTTCGAGCTTCTTCTGCCGGTTGCGCATCGGCATGATGAGCACGAAGTAGATGATGGCGAACATGCCGAGCGGCAGCAGGAGTTGTGGATCGAACATCGTTTCGCCTGTACCTTCGTTAACCGCAGCGTGATGGGTTTTGGCGGCTTGTCAGTCGTTCTCGTCCGCCGCGCGGGCCGCCAGAGACTCCAGGCTTTTTTCCCTGAACTGCCTGAATTGACCCAGCCGGATACTTTGCCCGATGGCCCTCAGGGTGTCAAGGTAATGGGCCAGGTTGTGGATGGTCATGAGGATCGCGGCGCCCATCTCTCCGGCCATGTGCAGGTGGCGCAGGTAGGCGCGGCTCGCGGTGCGGCAGGTGAGGCAGGCGCAGCGCGCGTCGGGCGGCCGCGGGTCGTCGCGGTAGCGCGCGTTGCGAATCGAGATGCGCCCCGCCGAGGTGAACAGCTGGCCGTTGCGGCCGTTGCGCGTCGGCAGCACGCAGTCGAACATGTCGACGCCGCGCGCGACCGCGTCGAAGATGTCCTGCGGCGTGCCGACGCCCATCAGGTAGCGGGGCCGCTCCTCGGGCAGCAGCGGGTCGAGGAGCGACAGCACGCGGCGCATGTCCTCCTTCGGCTCGCCCACCGACAAGCCGCCGATCGCATGGCCTGAAAAGCCGATGCCGCTCACCTGGCGGGCGCTGCGCTCGCGCAGGTCGTCGTGCACTCCGCCCTGCACGATGCCGAACAGCCACTGGTCCGGGCGCGTGTGCGCACGCGCCGAGCGCTCCGCCCAGCGTGCGGTGCGCTCGGTGGCCGACGCCACCTCCGCGCGCTCCGCCGGATACGGCGGGCATTCGTCGAACGCCATGACGATGTCGGCGCCGAGCTGCATCTGCACGTCCATCGAGCTCTCGGGCGAGAGATGGTGGCGCGAGCCGTCGAGGTGGCTCTGGAACCAGACGCCGGCGTCGTCGAGGGTGCGCAGTTCACGCAGGCTCATCACCTGGTAGCCGCCGCTGTCGGTGAGGAACGGCTTGCGCCACGGCGTGAAGCCGTGCAACCCACCCAGGCTGGCGACGAGCGGCGCACCCGGGCGCAGCATCAGGTGATAGGTGTTCGCGAGGATCACCTGAGCGCCGAGTTCGTGAAGGTCGCGGTGCGTTACGGCCTTCACGGCAGCGGCGGTGCCGACCGGCATGAACACCGGCGTCTCGATGTCGCCGTGCGGCGTTTTCAGGATGCCGGCGCGCGCGCGGCCGTCCCGGGCGAGCACCTCGAAGGAGAACATCGGTGGGTGCCGGATTTTAGCCGCTCGCCCGGGCGCCACTATCAAACGTTGTATACAAGGCATTTGTCCGCGCGGCATTCGCGGCGTCCGGCGCCTGCCGCGCAGCCGCTGCGCGCCTGGCCGCGCCGATATCGATTTCAACCAGCATCCATGCGGTCCGGCGCGGATCCAGCGCTTTTCTTCCACAGCCTAAGTTGTGTGCGCTCTTTCACCTCGGGCGGAGCGGACGCAAAAAAAGGCTTGACAGGGTATGGGGCGCTCCCTACCCTACCGCTAGTATGCCAAGAGCGCAGTCACCCGATAGGTTGTTTCGGTCGGATTGTGCGGCGCCCTTGAGTTCGCGTCCGAAAGGGGGGATCTAACAATGGCGGCGAAGAAGAAGGCGGCGAAGAAGAAGGCCACGAAGAAGAAGAAGTAGTCGTCTTTGAAGAGGCGGCGGGCTTGCCTTCAAGCCGCACCCTGGGTTAGCCCGCAGCCCGATCTTCACCGATGGCTTTGATGCCGCAGCCGTTGAGATCTTTCGTTTTTCGGATCCGAGAGGGGTGATGAAACCAATGGCAGCCAAGAAGAAGGCCGCAAAGAAGAAGGCCACGAAGAAGAAGCGCTAGTTGGCTTCAGAAACGTGAGTACAGGGGGTGGGGACGTTTCTCTCGCCCCCTCATTTTTTTGCCGGCCTAGGCCGGCTGCAGGACGTAGCGCTCGACGGCGACGGCGACCCCGTCGTCGTCACTCCCCGGCAGCACCTCGAAGCCGGCGGCCAGCAGGCCCTTTTCGGCGGTTCCCATGACGAGCCCGCGGCCCGCCGCCTGCAGCATCTCGAGGTCGTTCCAGTTGTCGCCGATCGCGAGCACCTGCTCGCGCCGCACACCGTGGCGCGCGCACAGCGACAGCAGCGCCTCGCCCTTCGACACCCCGGGGCGCAGCACGTCGATGAACGCGCAGCCGAGGTGTGGGTACACGGTGCGCGTCGCGAACACCTCGTCGCCGAGCGCCGCGCCGATGCGTGGAAACAAGTCGGCCATCGGCAGCAGCGCGCCGCCGAACATCACCTGCACCGGATCGCCCGGATAGTCGCGCGTCAGGTCGGAAACCACGCGCACCCCGTCGCGCGAATGACCAAGGTAGCGCGCCAGCGATTCGTGCACGCTGCGCGCACCCTCGACGTAGAGGAGACCTTCGCCGCGTGCGCCCCAGTGCACCACCGGGTCGGCATCGAGGCGCCGTCCCAGCTCGATGACCCGTGCCGCGGTCGCGCGCGGCAGCGCTCGGCAGAGGATGACGGCGCCGTCTTCCACCACCAGCGCGCCGTTGTGGAGGATGAGCGGCACGTCGAGGCCGAGGGCGTCCGCCACCTGCCGCGCCGAGGGATGGCGCCGGCCGGTGACGAGGGCGATGCGCACGCCGCGGCGCGCGGCCGCGTGCAGTGCGGCGCGCGTCCTGGGCGTGATGGTCTTGGCCGTCGTGAGCAGCGTGCCGTCGATGTCGAGCGCCACCAGCGCGACCGGGTCCATGCTGTCTTTCCTGTGCCGGCGCCGGTCAGCGGCCGTCGACGATGTCGATGCGCTCGATGACGTCGCCGGGCTCGATGCGGTCGACGACGTCCATGCCCTGCGCGACGAAGCCGAAGAGGGCGTAGGCGCCATCGAGGTGCGGCGTCGGCACGTGCGTGATGAAGAACTGGCTGCCGCCCGTGTCCTTGCCCGAGAGCGCCATGCCCACCGAGCCGCGGCGATAGGCGCGCGGGCTGAGCTCGCAGCGCAGCATGGTGCCGGCACCCGGGCTGCCGTTGCCGTCGCCGCGCGGACAGCCGCCCTGGATGACGAAGCCCGGCACCACGCGGTGCAAGGTCAGGCCGTCGTAGAAGCCGCGGCGCGCCAGTGCCATGAAGGACGCGCTGGTGAGCGGTGCGTCCACCACGTCGAGGCGGATCTCGATGGTGCCGCGGCGGGTGCGCACATAGGCGCGCGGCGTGAAGAGCGGCGCATCGCTGCGCTGCTCGTAGATGCCGAGCGCCTGGCGGTAGTCGAGGAACGGGCGCGTGACGTTCTCGGGGCCGAGGTCGATGGGCTCGTCGTCGCCGCGCGCGTGCAGCGCGGCGAGCGCGCGCGCACGCACCACGCGCAGCGGATCGGTGCGCGCGATGTCCTTGATCGCGGCCAGCGCCGCCGCGTCGTCCTGCGCCGCCAGCGCCTTGATCAGCGCGAAACGCGCGTCGGGATCGGCGTCCTGGAGCGAAGCCTTGTAAGCCGCGTCCAGTGCTTCCGTCTGGCCCTGCGCCTTCAGCTCTGCGAGCCCCTCGGCGGCCGCGGCGCGCACCGCGAAGTCGGGATCGGCAAGCCGCGACAGGAGTGCCGGCAAGGCCCCTGCGCCACGCGCGGTGCGCAGCGCCTCGAGCACCGCCGGGATGACGCGCGGCTCCTCGTCGCGCAGCATGCGGTCGAGGATCTCGGACGAGGCGCGGTCGGAGGCGATGCCGAGGGCCGCCGCGATCTGTGCCCGCACCCAGAACACGGGTTCGGGGTCGAGCCCCGACAACACCAGCGAGAACGCCTCGCCGTCGGTGCGCGCGAGCGCCGGGAATGCCGCGGAACGGATCCACGGGTCGGCATTGGCGAGATACGGAAAGACCGCGCCTTGCACCGACTTGTCGCCCGGAAGCGCCGCGATGGCGCGCAGCGCCTCGTACTTCACCACCGGATTCTCCGACTCGAGAGCGCGCACGGCAGGCGCCACCGCCGCGGCGGCTCCGCTCAGGCCAAGGCCGCGCAGCGCGGCAACCGCGACGTTCGCGTCGGCGGCGCGCGTCAACTCCGCCAGGCGGGGGACGTCAGCCGGATCCTTGAGTGCCCCGAGGCCGCGCGCCGCGAACGCCCGGCACAACGGATCGCTCGAGCCGAGCGCCGTTCGCAGGACGGGCGCCAGCTCGGGCTTCTCGATGCGCATCGCAGTCCAGGCGGCGGCCCACCAGTCGAAGCGCGGCGCGCCGCTCGCCGCATCGATGAGCGCCGTGGCCGCGGCCGGCCCGTCCTTGAGGCGCGCCAGCGCATAGAGCATCAGCTGCGCCGCACCCCACTCCGCGTCGGCGGGCGAGCCGTCGTCATCGGCGCCGCCGCGCACCACGATCGGCAGCGGCCGCGAGCCGGTGCTCGCCACCAGCGCCGCGGCGATGGCCGCGGCATCGCCTGCATCGCCCAGGCGCCCAAGCGCCTCGGCGGCGCGCCCGCGCACCAGCGCATCCTGCCCGGTGGCGCCAAGCGCCGTGCGCAGCGCCGGCGCCGCCGCGGGATCGGCGACGAGCCCGAGGGCAAACGCGGCGGTGCGGCGGACCTCGGTGTCGGGATCGCCGAGCAGCTTGGCGAGCGCACCCGTGATCTCGTGCTCACCAATGCGGCCGGCGGCGAGCGCCGCGCGGCGGCGCACCGAGCGGTCGGGATCGGCGAGCAGCGCCGCAAGCGTGACGCTGCCTTCGCCGAGCGAGCGGCGATCCTCGAGGACGGCCACGCGCGCGAGCCGCGTCGAACGCGGTGCCAGGGGCGCTTGTGCCTTGGCGGCGAGCAGCAGCGCTAACGCGAAGCCGGGCGTCAACTAGTTGGCGGAGCCTCCGAGCGCGCCGCGCGCCGCGGTGATCGCCTTCTTCGTGTCGCTCTCCACGAGCTCGGGGATGTCCTGGTGCTTCATGCTCGGGCCGGCGTTGCCGGCGGAGCCGCTCGGCGACATCGAGGAGGTCTCGCCCTTGCCGCCGCCCACCGACAGGGTGCCCTCGGGCAGCGTCTTGCCGAAGCTGCCTTCGGCCACCTTCCATTGCAGCAGGAACCACTGCGCGTACGGCAGCGGCAGCAGCACCAGCTTCTTGTTCTTGCCGTCCTTCATTTCGAGGACGAAGCCCGCTTCGCGGCCGTTGTCCTTGACGGTCTTGACCGACTCGAACTTGCCCTCGATCCTGAGCTTGCAGCCGTGCTCGCCCGGCGCGCCGATCCAGGTGATCGTCTTCTTGTTGCGGTCGAGGGTGAGCGTGCCGCCGTCCGGACCGCCCTTTTCCTCGTGTGCCAGCAGCATCTGCAACACGCCGTTCTCGTCGCTCAGCCATTCGTCCGCACGCACCAAGGGCGCGGCAGCCGACAGCGAGAACAGCAGGAATACCGGTGCGGCAAGGCGTGTCTTCATGAGCGTTGGTCCCCCCTCGGAAGGTGGCGCCCTTCATTGTCCCACTAGAATCAAGCCATGAAAGTCGGAATCATCGGCCTCCCGCTGGTCGGGAAGAGCACTCTTTTCAGCCTGCTGACGCAGGCGCCGCCGGCGCCGCCGGGCGGCAAGCCCGAGGCCAGGATTGGCATCGCGAAGGTGCCGGACGCACGGCTCGACCGCCTCGTCGCCATGTTCAAGCCGAAGAAGAGGACCCCGGCGACCGTCGAGTACGTGGACGTGCCGGGCGTCTCCAAAGGCGAAGGCGCGACGCTCGTCGACCTGCCGGCGCTGCGCGGCGTCGACGCCTTCGTGCACGTGGTGCGCGCCTTCGAGTCGGATGTGGTGCCGCATTCGGAGTCGACGATCGACGCGCTGCGCGACGCGAAGATGATCGAGGAGGAGCTGATCCTCGCCGACCTGCTCGCGGTGGACGCGCGGCTCGCGCGCCTCGAGCAGAGCATCAAGAAGCTGAACCGCGCCGAGGACGTCGCCGAGCGCGCGCTGTTCGCGAAACTGAAACAGGTGCTCGAGAGCGAGCAGCCGCTGCGCGCCGCAGAATTCAGCGACGACGAGCGGAAGAGGCTGCGCAACTACTCGTTCGTCTCGGAGAAGCCGGTGATCCTGGCGGTCAACCTGGGCGAGGAGCAGATCCGCGAGGCGCAGGCACTCGTCGCGAAGTCGGGCCTTGCCGCCTTTGCCGCGCGGCCGCGCTACGCGCTGTGCCCGGTGTCGGCGCCGATCGAGGGCGAAATGGCGTCGCTCTCCGCCGAGGATGCCGCGGCCTTTCGCGCCGACCTCGGCCTCGCCGAGCCCGGCCTCGACCGCGTCATCGCAACTTCCTACCAGGTGCTCGGACTCATTTCGTTCCTCACCGCCGGCGACGACGAATGCCGCGCCTGGACCATCCGCCGCGGCACCCGTGCGCAGCAGGCGGCGGGCGAGATCCATTCCGACATCGAGCGCGGCTTCATCCGCGCCGAAGTGGTGCCGTTCGAGGACCTCATCAAAGCCGGATCGTTCGCCGCCTGCCGCGAGAACGCGACGCTGCGCCTGGAAGGCAAGGAGTACGTGATCCAGGACGGCGAGGTGGTGCACTACCGGTTCAACGTGTGAGCGCCTGCCCGCAATGCGGGCGACCGGTGGCGCTGCAGCGCGCCACCTGCCTCTACTGCGGGGCGCCGCTTGGCGATGCGGCACGGGCGCCCGCCCCGGTGGCGATGCCGCCGCTGGATGCGGCCTCCGCCGCTGGCACCGTTGCCACACCGCCGCCGGGTCCCGCGCGCGGCATCGTGCTGCTTGATTTCACCCGCGCCGGGATGGGCACGGCGCCGGCCGCGGTCGGCGCGGCACTCGGACTGACACTTCTGGAAGCCGAGCTGCTGGTGCGGCGCCAGGGGTTGCTCGTGCACCGCATCCTCGCAGAGCCGGCGGCCGAAGCCGAAGCGGCGCGGCTGGGCGCGGCCGGGCTGCGCGCCGAAGTGATCGACGAACGGCAGGTGCTGCCGGCGCTTCAGCCGCAGTTGGCACGCGGCGGCGAGTTGCGCGGCGCAGCGCTCGTCCTCGACCTCGGCATCGGCATCGAGCAGGGCCTCGGCAGCGCGGCGCTCACGGCCGGCGATCTCGAGCTGGTGGTGCGCGGCCCGATCGCGCGCGAGTACACCGCGGTCGCGGTGCGGCGCCGCGTGCGCACGGCAACGCTCGAGCCCGGCTACCGCTTCCACCTCCACCGGCGCGGCGGGGCGTCATTGATCCCGATCGAGATCGATCCGGCCACCTTCGTCTTTCCACGCAGCGACCGGCCGTGGTCGTCGCTGCTGACGCTCGGCGGCTGGATCGCGGCTCTCGGGCTTGCAAGCGGCCGCGACGACGACTCGTTCCGCCGCGAGACTCCGGCTCTCGGCCTCGAGGAGCCGGCGCGCACCGACCTCGGCGCGCTGCTGCGCACCTCTGGCACCGCCGCGCGCCGCGACGACAACGGCCCGGCCGTCATGGACAACCTGCGCCAGTTCCGCTGGCATTCGGGCCTGCGCGCCGCCCTGGCGCGCGCACGCGCAACTCGCTAACGAGCAAAAAGCACCCCGTGTTACCGTTCCGGCCAAGGTGAAACTCATCGTCCAGATACCGGCGCTGAACGAGGAGGGCACCCTGCCCGCAACCCTTGCGGCGATCCCGCGGCAGATTCCCGGCATCGACGTGGTCGAGGTGCTGGTGATCGACGACGGCTCGTCCGACCGCACCACCGCGGTCGCGCGCGAGCATGGCGCCGACCACATCGTCCGCTTCCGCCGCCGCCGCGGGCTGGCGCACGGCTTCATGGCGGGCCTCGACGCGGCGCTGCGGCTCGGCGCCGACGTCATCGTCAACACCGACGCCGACCACCAGTACCCGGGCAAGGAAATCCCGCGGCTCATCGGCCCGATCCTGAACGGCGAGGCCGACCTGGTCGTGGGCGACCGCCGCGTCTCGGAAGTGGCGCATTTCTCGTGGGGCAAGCGCCGCCTGCAGGGCTTCGGCTCGTGGGTGGTGCGCAAGGTTTCGGGCACCGAACTGCCCGACACCACCAGCGGCTTCCGCGCTTTCACCCGCGAGGCGGCGCTGCGCATCAACATCGTCAGCGAGTTCACCTACACGCTCGAGTCGATCATCCAGGCCGGCAAGAAGCGCCTCGCGGTCGCGCACCTGCCGATCGAGTCGCAGGAGACGCGGCCGTCGCGGCTCTTCGGTTCGACCTGGGAGTACGTGAAGCGCAGCGGCGCCACCATCGTGCGCATCTACGCGATGTACGAGCCGTTCAAGGTGTTCATGATCCTCGGCTCGCTGCTGCTCGGCGCCGGCGTGCTGCTCGGCCTGCGCTACGCGTGGTTCTGGTGGCTCGGCGACATCCGCGGCCACCTGCAGTCGGCGATCCTCTCGGTGCTGCTGCTGATCCTCGGCTTCCAGACGCTGCTCTGGGGGCTGATGGCGGACCTCGTCGCCAGCAACCGCAAGCTGCTCGAGGACCTGCTCTACCGCACGCGGCTCGCCGAGGCCGGCGGGCTGCGCGGCGGCGAGGCGGGGCCGGGACGTGGCTGAGGCGGCGGAGGTCTCGGTCGTCATTCCAGCTTTCGGCGAAGAGGCGGCAGTGGGCGCGGTGATCGAACGGCTGCGCGCCGCCTTCGCCTTCCGCGAGATCCTGGTGATCGACGACGCCTCGCCCGACGCGACCGCGGAGCGCGCCGCGGCCGCCGGCGCCACCGTCCTCCGCCATCCGTACAACAAGGGCAACGGCGCCGCGGTCAAGACCGGCATCCGTGCGGCGCAGGCGCCGTACGTGCTGCTGATGGACGCCGACGGCCAGCACGACCCCTCGGACGTCGCGAAGCTGCTCGAACCACTCGGCGAATACGACCTCGTGATCGGCGCGCGCGCCGCGGCCGACCAGTCGCTGCTTCGCTCCCTCGGCAACCGGGTCTTCAACACGCTCGCCACCTGGCTCACCGGCCGGCGCATCCCCGACCTCACGTCGGGATTTCGCGCGGCGCGCCGCGAACGCCTCATGGAGGTGATCCACCTCCTCCCCAACCGCTTCTCCTACCCGACCACCACCTGCCTGTCGTTCCTGAAGGCCGGCCACAACGTCACCTTCGTGCCGGTGGCGGCGCGCGCGCGCGTCGGCGCGAGCAAGATCCGGCCGTTGCGCGACGGCGTCAAGTTCCTGCTCATCATCTTCAGGATCGTCACGCTCTACAGCCCGCTGCGCATCTTCGCGCCGCTCGCCTGCGCGTCGTTCCTGCTCGGCGGCGTTTATGGCGTGTGGAACGTGGTGCAGCACGGCAAGATCCCGATGGGCTCGGCGCTCCTCATCCAGCTCGCGGTCGTGGTCTTCCTCTTCGGCCTCATCTCGGAACAGATCGCCGCGGGCCAGGACCGGCGGTGACCCGCCGTTTCCGGCTGCGGGACGGCCACATCATCACCCTGCTCGCCTTGCTGCCGGCGATTGCGCTCTCGCCCTTCTGGCTCGCGGGCCGCCTGCTCGGGCCGGGCGACGGTGCCGCGCTGCACTTTCCGCTGCGCGCCGCCGTCTGGGACGCGTATCGCCACTTCGACCTGCCGTCGTGGAACGCCGGCATCTTCTTCGGCACGCCGCTGCTCGCCGCGTACCGGCCCGGCGCCTTCTATCCGCTGATGCCGCTGCTGGCACCGTTCTATCCGTTCGACGCCTTCCAGGCGCTGGTCTTGTTGTCGCTCGGCGCCGCGGCGGTGCTCACCTTCCTCTACCTGCGGCGCCTCGGCGCGCACACCGTCGGCGCCTACGTCGCAGCACTGGCGTTTGCACTCGGCCCCTACCTCATCGGCCACCTCAGCGACACGGCCACCCTGGTTGCGGCGCCGACGCTGCCACTGCTGCTGCTCGCGGCGGAGTCGCACATGAACAAGGCGCGGCCAGGGCGCGCGGTGGGCCTGGCCGCCGCAGTCGCGCTGCTGCTCCTCGCCGGTTCGCCCGAAGCCGCGCGCGCCGGGCTCGCACTCGTCGCCGGCCGCGTGCTCCTCGGCCATGTGCTGCGCGGGCCGCGCACGCCGCCCGTCTGGATGAGCGCCGTGGCGCTTGCCGGCGGCTTGTGCCTCGCGGCGCCGCAGCTGCTGCCGGCGCTCGCCACCGCATCGCAGTCGGGGCTGCGCACCACGGGCCTTGCGAATCCGCCTGGGGAAGACCTGCCCGGACTCTCCGGACTGGTGCTGCGCTACGTCTCGCACAGCCCGGCGCCGGCGCTGGCCCTGGCCGCGGTGCCGCTGGTCTTCACGCAGCTGCCGTTTCGCGCACTGGCGGTGGCGCTCGCGGTCTGCCTCGGGCTGCAGTGGGGGCGCGGGCCGCTGTCGGCGCCGGGAGCCCTGCCTCTCGTCTTCGACCTGGCGCTCGCGGTGCTCGCCGGGCTCTCGATGTCGGCCGCCTGGCGCTCGCGCCACCTGCGCCTCGGCCGCCGGCTGCGCGCGCATTTCCTGGTGGCGGCGATGGCGTCGGCGGCGGCGCTCTCGTTCGCGGCGATGTTCGGCGGGCCGCTGCCGCAGACGCTCGCGGGCGCCGTCGGCGTCCTCGCCGTCGCGTTCATCCTGTGGTTCCTGCTGGCCGAGAACCGCGACCCGGTGATCGCTGGAGTGTTCCTGCTGCCGCTCACGGTTTCCTTCCTGCTGCAGCCGCACGCCCGCCAGGTCGCGGGGGCGGCACCGCTGCGCACGGAGCTGATGAACGGCACCACCACCCGCGCCGCGGTGGACGGCGCCATGGGCGCGCGCGTCGGCGAGCCGATCCTGGCGCTCGCCTTCCAGTGGCCCGGCGACGCGGCAATCGACCTCGGCTACGCCAATTTCGGCGCGCTCACCGGGCGGCGCAGCGTCAACGGCTACGACCCGATGGTGGCGGAGCGCATCCGCCAGGCGTTCGACGGCATGGGCGCCGGCGGCGGGCTTCACCCCGATTTCCTCGCGGCCGATCCGGCGCGCCTCGGCTTCCTCGGCGTGCGCTGGGTGGAGGTGCCCGGCGCGATGCTGCGCCCCGGTGGCCCGGGCGGCGGGCCGCACGGCGAACCGCAGCCGCTCGACGTGCCGCTCGGCGACGCGCCGCGCGACTTCGCATTGCCCTTCACCGCGGCGACGGCGGTGGCGGTGGAAGCGGTGCTCGCGAACCCGGCCGCCTTCCGGCCCGCGGACGTGATCGCTCACCTGGACGCGCGGCTCGCCAGCGGCCGCGCGTTTCGCCTCAACCTCAGCGCCGCGCAGCCGGCGGCGCAGCTTTTGCTGCCCGGCCGCTACAACGTGGTCGGCGTGCGGGTCACGCGCGCCGCACCGCAGGCGCAGCTGACGATCCGCGCGCTGGGCCTCGACGATACCGTCACCCGCAAGCGCACGCCGGTCTCGCCCGCATCCGCCTTCACCAGCGACACGGGGCTGTTTCGCAGCGCGCTCCAGACCTCGGCGGTGAGCCTCTACGAAGTGCGCTCCTGCCAGGGCCCGCGGGTGGTGGCACGCACCCGCCGCCTCGAGTCGGATGCGGCAGTGCTCGCCGCCCTGCGCGAACTCACGGCGCACGGCATCGACGTCGACGACGAGGCGCTGGTGACCGCCGCCGATGCCGACGGCGAGGATCCCGCCGGCGGCCGCACGTCGCATGCTGCGGTGAGCCGCGATGCCGGCAGCCGCATCGACTTGTTCGCGGAAGGGCCGGGCACGCTGGTGCTGCCGCTCGCCTTCGACGCCGGCTGGCACGCGACCGTGGACGACGACTTCCGCCGCCTGTTCCGCGTCAACCATTTCCAGTCGGCGTTGCGGCTCGGCGCCGGCACCCACCGCATCGCGCTGCGCTACCGCCCGCGCGGGCTCGGCGCGGCGCTGCCGCTGGCACTTCTTGCGGCGCTCGGCCTCGCGGCCTGGGCCGGCGCGAAAAGTACAATGAGCGCGTGAGCGTGCGCAGCCTGTCGGTATTCTTCCCGGCCTACAACGACGCCGGCACCATCGCGAGCCTCGCTCTGGTCGCGCACATGGCGGCGCGCGAGCTGACCCCCGACTACGAGGTGATAGTCATCGACGACGGCAGCCCCGACCACACCGGCGCGGTGCTCGACGAGATGGCGCTGCATTTCCCCTGGCTCAAGGTGGTCCACCACGGCGCCAACCGCGGCTACGGCGGCGCGCTGCGCTCCGGCTTCGAGCACGCTTCGAAGGAGCTGGTCTTCTACACCGACGGTGACGCGCAGTACGATCCGCGCGAGATCGCGGTGCTGTGGCGCGCGCTGCGCGACGACGTCGACTTCGTCAACGGCTACAAGATCGGCCGCTCCGATCCGCTGCACCGCGTCGTCATCGGCCGGCTCTACCACTGGTTCGTGAAGCTGATGTTCGGCCTGCGCATGCGGGACGTCGACTGCGACTTCCGTCTGATGCGCCGCAGCATCTTCGCCAAGGTGCGGCTGACACGCTCCTCCGGCGTGATCTGCGTCGAGCTCATGAAGAAGGTGCAGGACGGCGGCTTCCGCATCGCCGAGGTGCCGGTGCACCACTACCACCGCAGCTACGGCCGTTCGCAGTTCTTCAACTTCCCGCGCGTGTTTCGCACCCTCCTCGACCTCGCGAAGCTGTGGGTCGAGCTGGTGGTGCGCAGGTGAGCGGCCACCGCGACGCCTACCGCGGCAAGACGGCGCTGGTCACCGGCGGCCTCGGCTTCATCGGCTCCAACCTGTGTCGCACGCTCGCCGACCTCGGCGCCGACGTGCTCGCGGTCGACAGCCTGCTTCCCGACTACGGCGGCAACCTCTTCAACCTCGACGGCTACGAGGGCCGGGTGCGGGTCAACTACGCCGACGTCCGCGGCCACGCGATGGAGCACCTGGTGCGCGGCGCCGACTACCTCTTCAACCTGGCGGGCCAGGTGAGCCACATCGACTCGATGACCGACCCGTTCACCGACCTCGAGATCAACTGCCGCAGCCAGCTGTGGATCCTCGAGGCGGTACGCAAGCAGAACCCCGAGGTGAAGATCGTCTACGCGGGCACGCGCCAGGTGTACGGCAAGCCGCAGCACCTGCCGGTCAGCGAGGCGCATCCCCTGAACCCGACCGACGTCAACGGCATCAACAAGATCTCGGGCGAGCTCTACCATCTCGTCTACCACTCGGTGTACGGCCTGCGGGCGTGCTCGCTGCGGCTCACCAACACCTACGGCCCGCGCCAGCTCATCCGCCATCCGCGCCAGGGCTTCATCGGCTGGTTCTTCCGCAAGGCGGTGCTCGGCGAGACCATCGAGCTCTTCGGCGACGGCACCCAGGTGCGCGACTTCGACTACGTGGACGACGTGGTGGACGCGTTCCTGCGCGCCGGCGCCGCGGACGCCGCCGACGGCCAGGTCTTCAACCTGGGCGGCGGCGCCACCAGTTCGCTGGGCGCGCTCGCCAACCTGCTCGTGGAACTCGCCGGGCGCGGCCAGGTCGAGCTGCGGCCGTTCCCGGAAGACCGCAAGCGCATCGACATCGGCGACTTCACCTCGGATGCCGGGAAGATCAAGGGCATGCTGGGGTGGGAGTCGCAGACGCCGCTGCGCAGCGGCGTCGAGACGACGCTGCGCTACTACCTGGCCCACAAGGAGCGCTACTTGTGAGCGGCACCTTCGCCATTCCGTTCGTCGACCTGCACCCGCAGGTGGCGTCGCTGCGGCCAGCGATCGACGCCGCGATCGCACGCGTGCTCGATTCGGGCTGGTTCATCCTCGGCCCCGAGGTTGCGGCTTTCGAGAAGGAGCTGGCGGCGGCGCTCGGCGCCAGCCACGCGGTAGCGGTGGCAAACGGCACCGACGCGATCCAGCTGGCGCTCGAGGCGAAGGGCATCGGGCCGGGCGACGAGGTCATCACCTCGACACTGACCGCCGCCTTCACCGGCCTCGCGATCCTGCGCACCGGTGCCACGCCGGTGTTCGCCGACGTCGACGCGGCGACCCTCAACCTCGACACCGGGTCGGTCGCCGATCGCATCACCGCCGCAACCAAGGCCCTGGTACCGGTGCACCTTTACGGCCATCCCGTGGAGCTCGACCCGGTGCTCTCGCTCGTGGCGCAGTACGGTCTGGTCGTGGTCGAGGATGCGTGCCAGGCGCACGGCGCCCGCTACGAGGGCCAAACCGTCGGCACCATCGCGAGCCTCGGCGCCTTGTCCTTCTATCCGACCAAGAACCTCGGCGCGTTCGGCGACGGCGGCGCGGTGCTGGCCGCCGATGCGGACGACGCGGCGCGGCTGCGACAACTGCGAAATGGCGGACAGAAAGACCGCTACAGCCACGACCTTTCCGGCATCAACAGCCGCCTCGACGAGATGCAGGCGGCGATCCTGCGCGCCAAGCTCGGACACCTCGACGCCTGGAACGAACGGCGGCGGCAGCTGGCGGCGCTCTACAACGAGGAGCTGCGCGGCGCTTCGGTGGTGCTGCAACACGAGCAGCCATACGCGCGCGCCGTGAACCATCTCTACGTCATCCGGCACAAGCGCCGCGACGCTCTGGTGACGGCGCTCGCCGCCGAAGGCATCCAGGCGCTCATCCACTATCCGGTCCCGCTGCACCTGCAAGGCGCTTTCCGCCACCTTGGCGGCAAGCCTGGCGACAGCCCGGTGGCTGAGCAAGCCTGCGGCGAGATCCTGTCGCTGCCGCTCTATCCGGAGCTTGGCGACGCGCAGGTACGCCAGGTCGCGGCCGCGGTCAAACGCCTGGCCGAACGGGTGTGAACCTCGTCGACCCGGCCGCCGCGATCCTCGCCGCGCTGGTCCTGTTCCTCGCTCCCGGCATCCTGTTCCTCGCCTGGCTCGAGCCCGCCGACAAGGCGGACATGGAACCGTGCGAACGCCTGTTCCTCGCCGCCGCCGCCGGCGCCTGCGCCGCGGCGTGGAGCGCGCTGCTGTTCGCGGAGCTAGGGATTTTTTCGCTGCCGCGCTGCGCGGCTGCCGTCGGCGCCGCCTGCCTTGCCGGCGCCTTGCTGGCAAGGCGCCTGCTCAGTTCGCCGTGGCGTGGGGCGCGCGCGTCGCGCGTGTCGGCGCTCGCGATAGCGCTGCTGGCGCTCGCCTTCGGCCTGCAGGCGCGGCCGTCGGAATACCTTTTCGGCGGCCGCGATCCCGGCACCTACATCGCCGCGATGGGCCAGATAGCGAGGACCGGCGCCATCGCGTACGTGGACCCGGTGGTGCTCGCCATCCCCGCGCAGGACCGCAGCCTCTTCTTCCGCGGCCCCGGCAGCGGGGAGTTCTCGTCGGCGCGCTTCATGGGGTTTCCGCTGCAGAGCCCGGAGACGGCGCGGGTCTTTCCGGAGTTCTTCCACCTGTTCCCGGCGTTCGGCGCTTATCTCTTCCAGGCGATGGGGGTGCGCGGCGCGCTCGCGACCCCGGCGGTCTTCGGCATCCTCGGCACGCTCGCGTTCTTCTTCGCGCTGCGGCGCATCTTCGACGCCGCGGTGGCGGCGCTCGCCACCGCGCTGCTCGCTCTCTCCGTCATCGAGGTGTGGTTCGCGCGCTACCCGGTGTCGGAAACGCTGTCGCAGTTCCTGATCTTCCTCGGCCTCTTGTGCGTGGCGCGCTGGGAAGAGCGGGGCGCGGCGCCGTTCGGCTTCCTCGCCGGTGCCTCGCTCGGCCTGTCGCTGCTGGTGCGCATCGACAGCGTCCTGATCGTGCTGCCGCTCGCCTTGTACGTCGTGATCCGCAAGGCGCACCGCGACCTCGACGGGCGCACCAGCCTCTCGCTGCTGCTGCCGTTCGCGGCGCTGGCGCTGCACGCAGCCCTTCACGGCATGCTGTTCTCGCGCAAGTACGTCCTCAACATCGCCTCGCGCCCCTACTGGCAGCTGCCGCTCTTCGTGTGGTTGGTGCTCGGAGCCCTGGGCGCCGCTGGCGCGTGGGCGGCGTTTCGTTTCGGCCCGCAGCTGGTGCGCCTTCTCGAAGAGCATGGCCGCGCGCTGCGCCGCACGGCGAGCGTGGTGTTCGGCGTACTCGCGCTGTACGCCTATGCGGTCCGGCCGCAGTTGTCCGCGTGGGCGCTGGCCGACGGCAACCCGTGGCCGCAACCGATCACGATGCTGCCGCCGCTGGCGCTTTGGTTCCTCGGCGGCCTCGGCTTCCACCGCCTCGCGGCGCACGACGCGCAGTCTTTCTACCGGCTCGGCTGGTTCCTCTCGCCGCTGGTGCTGGCGCTCGCCACCTGCGGGCTGCTGCTGCTCTGTCACCGCTTCGCCAGGCGGCAGCTGCTGTTCACGCTGCTCTCGGTGTCTTTTGCGCTCTTCTACTTCTACAAGATGCGCATCTGGAACGACTACTACTTCGCGCTGCGGCGCTTCGTGCCGGTGATCGCACCGGCGGCGTGCGCCTTCGCGGCCTACGCGCTCCTGAGCCTCTACCGCGAGCGCCGCCACTGGCGCATCCCGGCGGCGGTGCTCGCCGCGCTGTCGCTGTGGCTGGTGGGCCGGGAGATGGCGCCGATCGCGCGCTTCGTGGACTGGCGCAACTCGGTGCGCTTCACCGACGAGGTCGCGCGGCGCTTTTCGAAGGACGACGTCGTGGTGTTCGAGCAGCGTGCCAGCATCCACCTGCTGTCGCTGCCGCTCTGGGCGATCCACGGCATGAACGTCCTCGAGCTGGCGCGCTTCAACCCGGATCCTGCGCAGCTCGACCACCTGATCGCGGCGTGGCGCGGCGGCTCCACCTACCGCAACATCTACTTCGTGAAGACCTATCGCACCAGCCTCTGCGGCGTGTTCCTGCAGGATGCCGGCACCTATTCCTTCGGCACGCTCGAGTGGGAGCGCGCCGAGGGGCGCAAGCCGCAAAAGGCCGAGCCGCGCGCGTTGCGCTTCACCGTGCAGCGGGTGGTGGCGCCGGGCGAGCTCAACGTGCCCGCCCTCGACAGCATCGACATCGGCGGCTCCGACGATTTCCAGGTGTCGGGCTTCTTCAACAAGGAGCTGGCCGAGGGCAGCCGCTCCTACCGCTGGACCGGCGCCTGCGCCACCGTGTACGCGCCGGGGATGCGCGCCGGCGGCACGGTCACGATCACCGCCACCGGCGACAAGCGGCCGCCGGCGCGCGCGGCGCGGGTTTACGTGTCGGTGGGCGGCAAGCCGCTCGGCGACTTCGCTGCCGCCCCCGGCTGGGGCGAGCACAGCTTCACCGTGCCACAGGATCTCGGCGCGGGCGCGCCGCTCCTGCGGCTCGACGTGCGCGACCCGCGCGGACGCGACGGCACCTTCCGTCCCGAGAACGTGCTCGCGGGTTCGCAGGACGATCGCGACCTCGGCATCGCCGTGGACCGCATCCGCTTCACGGCTGCTACCATCGGCCAAAAATGAAGGTGCTGATGGTGACGTCGTCCTATCCGAAATTCCGCGGCGACGTCACCGCGCCGTTCATCGAGAGCATCGCGCTCGGTGCGGTGGCGCGCGGCCATGCGGTGGACATGGTGCTGCCGTTCCACCCCGACCTGCGGCGCGAGGCCGACGACCCGGTGCGCTTCTTCCCCTACAAGTACGCGCCGACCCGCGGCCTCAACATCTGGGGCTACGCGCAGAGCCTCGAAGCCGACGTAAAGCTGAAGAAGAGCGTCTACCTGCTGGCGCCGGTGGTGGCGCGGGCGCTGCGCAAGACGGTCGGCGCGCGACTGAGCGCAGAACGCTACGACGTGGTGCACCACCACTGGGTCATCCCGAACGCCGGGCTCGTCGCCGACCTGGTCGAAGCGCGCGGCGTGCCGCAGATCGTGAGCCTGCACGGCAGCGACGTTGCGATCGCCGAGCGCTTCGCGCCGGCGCGCGCGCTCGCGAAGTCGGCGCTGCGCAGCGCCGGTGCCATAACCGGCTGCAGTGGCGACCTGACGCGCCGCGCCATCGCCCTCGGCGCGCCCGCCAACCGCAGCCGCACCATTCCATACGGCGTCGACACCGAGGCGTTCTCGCCCGAGCGCGGCGCCGCGGCCGCGTGGAAGGAACGTTTGCGGCTGCCCCGCGCCACGTTGCTGGTGCTGGCCGTCGGCCGCCTGGTCGAGAAGAAAGGCTTCCGCCACCTCGTCGATGCCGCCGCGCGCACCCGCGGCATCTACGTCGCGATCGCCGGCGACGGCGACCTGCGCGGAGCATTGCAGCGCCAGATCGACGCGACCGGAGCGCCGGTGAAACTGCTCGGCGCGCTGCAGCGCGAAACCCTCGCCGGGGCGATGGCGAGCGCCGACGTCGTGGCGGTGCCATCGGTCGTCGATCGCTCCGGCAATGTGGACGGCCTGCCGAACACGCTGCTCGAGGCCCTGGCCTGCGGACGCGCCGTGATCGCGTCGCGGGTCGCGGGCATCCCCGACACCGTGGACGACGGCCGCACCGCCCTCCTGGTCGAGCCGGGCGATCCACTGGCGCTTTCCGTGGCGCTCGCCCGGCTGCGCGACCATCCCGAGGAACGCCGCGTGCTTGGCTCCGCCGCACGCTCGCTCGCCACGTCGAAGCTGACCTGGCCGGCGGCGGCCCTCGCCTTCGAGGAGTGCTATGCCTTCGCGCAAGCGTTACACGCCGGCTAGGGGCGCGCAGAACCGCATCGTCGATCCGCTCGAGCGCGCCGCGGTGTGGGCTGCCGGCCTGCCGCTGCGCGCCGCTGCGCTCGCGGCACCCCGACCCGAACCGCTCCCCTTCGCGCCCGCCGCGCTGCGCGAGGTGCTGGTGCTGCGGCTCGACCGCATCGGTGACGTCACCATGACGCTGCCGGCGCTTTCCGACCTGCGCGCAGCCCTGCCCGGCGCGCGCATCCGCCTCGCCGTCGGCGAGTGGAGCGCCGAGATCGCGCGGCGCGCGCCGGTGGACGAGCTGCTGCTGTGGAACGCGCCGTGGGTCGGGCGTGGCGGCGAACGCACCCTCTCGTGGCGGCAGACCGTGATGCGCGCCAGGGCACTGCGCGGCAGCGTCGACCTCGCCCTCGACTTGTCCTGCGATCCGCGCGCCAACTACCTGCTGCGCGCCACCGGTGCGCCGCGCCGCGTCGGCTACGCCAACAGCGGTTTCGGCTCTGCGCTCACCCACATCCTGCCGCTCGACGAAACCGTCTCGTGGGCCGAGGAATCGCGGCGCGCGGTCGCCGCCATCACCGGCAAGGCGGGCAGCGGCGCCTGGCCGCCGCTCGCGTCGCAGGAAGAAATGGCGGCGGCGCGCGCGCGCCTCGCCGCGGCGGGCTTGGTACCTGGAAAGCCGATCGTCGCCTTGCACCCGAGCGGCGGGCGTTCGATCAAGCAGTGGGCGCTCGACAACTGGAGTGCCGTCGCGCGGCGGCTCGCGCAGGAGCACGGCGCGCGGTTCGTCCTCACCGGTTCGTCGGGCGACACCGGCCTCACGGCGCCCCTCGCCGCGGCGCTCGGCGCGGCTGCATGGGACGCCGCCGGCACCCTCACGCTCGCCGAGACTTTGGCGGTGCTGGCGGTCGTGGATCTGGTGCTCTCTCCCGACACCGGCCCGATGCACCTCGCCTGTGCGCTCGACACGCCGTCGGTGAGCGTTTTCGGGCCATCCGACCCGCGCCGCTACTTCGCGGGCGGCAGCGGCGCCGCGGGCACGCGCCATGTTGTCGTCAGCGCTGCGTTGTGGTGCGCGCCGTGCAACCAGATCCGCCGGCCGCCGGCCGAGTGTCTTGCGCCACCGCAGCCGGAGTGCCTGCAGCTGGTGAGTGTCGACGCCGTCTACAATGCGGCTTCCCGCCTGCTGGCGCCGGCGGCTTTTCCTTAAGACCAGGCCGTGACCACACTGATCTTCGTCAGGGACGTGCTGCCAGCGCCTGCCGCGGGAACGCGCATCGCTGTCCTCGACCCGTCCCTTGCCGTAGAGGCGCGCGGCGACGCGTTTTCGGTCCCCGAGAGCCTGCTGCAGGACGCCGATGCCATCGAGGAAGCGGCCGAAGCGTGGACCAAGGACTTCGGCCGGCGCGCGCAGGTCGACGGCGCGCCGCTCAAGGGCCTGCTGCGCGTCAAGGGCGTGCCGCTCTGGTATTTCGCCGAGCTCTACCTGCACCACTCGACGGACGCGACGCGCCACGTGCGCGTTCTGGAACTGTTCGCGCGCACGCTGGAGCGCGAGCGGCCGGACGAAGTGCGCGCCGCCGGGCTTGCGGGCGACGAGGCCCTGCTGCTGCAGCGGCTCTGTGAGGCGCAGCGCATCGCCTTCAAGGGAGCGCTGCCACCGCGCGTGCCGCGGCCTGCGAAGGCAGCGCGCGCGAGCCGCTGGAACAACGCCAAGACGACGCTGTCGGCGTGGAAGCACGCCGCCGCCGGCGGCATCCCGGCACGCAGCGCGGCGCCCGGCCGCCGGCCGGTGTTGTTCCTCTCGCACGCCGCTTTCTGGCAGAGCGACGATCCCGCGAACCCGGGCACCGCCAGCGAGCACTACTTCGGCCCGCTCATTCCCGCGCTGCGTGCCGATCCGCAGCTCGAGTGCGTGGTGGTCGCGGTCGGGCCGCAGGAAGCGCACCGCAAGCGCGGGCTGCGCCACCGCCTGGGCGACTGGATCCGCCCCAATCGCGCCCGGGCCGACTACGTGCCGGTGAACCGTTTCACCACGCGGCGCGTGGCGCGCGCCACTGCACGAGCGAGTCGCGAGATCCGCCACGCCTGGCGGCGGCTGCGCAAGGATCCGTCGCTGCACGAGGCCTTCAGCCACCGCGAGGTGCGCTTTTCGGACCTGTGCGCCGAGGACCTCGCCGCGACCATGCTGCTGCAGCTGCCGTGGGCGGTGCGCTCGATGGAGGAGACGGCGGAGATCCTCGAATGGGCGAAGCCCGCGGCGCTCGTGCTGTACGCCGAGTCGAGCGGCTGGGGCCGCGCGGCGCTCGCGGCGGCGCGCGCCGCGGCGGTGCAAAGCGTCGCAATCCAGCACGGCATCCTCTACCCGCACTACTTTTCCTACCGGCACGAGGCGGACGAAGCCGAGTGCCCCATCCCCGACGTCACCGCAGTGTTCGGCGAGGAAGCGAAGCGCCTGCTGGTGACGATGGGCCGTTATCCGCCGGAGCGCCTGGTGGTGACCGGCAGCCCGAAGTTCGACGCGCTCCTGGAACGCGCGCGCCGCCTCAAGGCGACCCTCATCCGCGAGCGCTTCGGCATCGACGACGGCGACGCGCTGCTGACGGTGGCAAGCCGCTTCCGCCCGATCCGCGACACCCACCAGGCGCTCGGCTCGGCCTTCGCGCGGCTGGTGCGCGCGGTCGAGTCGATGCAGGGCGTGGCGGCGCTCGTGAAGCCGCACCCCGCCGAACCCGACGAGCCCTACGAGACGGTGCTGAAGCAGCTGGGCGCGCGCCACGTGGACGTCGTCACCGCCAGGGAAAATCTCGGCGAGCTGCTGGTCGCGAGCGATGCGCTGGTGACGGTCGAATCGCTGGCGGCGATCGAGGCGCTGGTGGTGCGCCGGCCCGTCATCGTCCTCAACATGCCGACCAACCTGCGCGCGCTGGTGCAATCGGGCGCGGCCCTGGGGGTGAACGCGGGCGAGGACCCGAGGCCGGCGCTCGAGAAGGTGCTGTTCGATTCCGACACCCGCGCGCACCTCGACATCGCCCGCCGGCGCTACCTCGAAGAGGTGGCTTGCGGGGTGGACGGCAAGGCCACGGAGAGGCTCCTGGAGCTGATCCGCAAGACGGCTATAAGCCCTTCCGTGATACCGTCTTAGGGTGATTCCGACCCCCACTGTCGCGGTCGGCGCGAGGCGCCTTGGCGAGGGCCAGCCGTGCTTCGTGCTCGCCGAAGTCGCCTCGGCTCACGGCGGCTCGGTCGACGCCGCCCTGAAGATGCTGGACGCCGCATTCAAGATGGGCGCCGACGGCATCAAGTTCCAGGTGTTCCGCTCGGACGACCTCGTGATCCATCGCCATCCGGGCCGCAAGGACTTCGACACCATCGAACTGGCAGCGAAGGAATGGAAGAAGGTGCTGCGCCAGGCGAAGGCCTCCGGGCTGACCCTGTTCGTCGAGGCGTTCGACAAGCCGTCGTTGCTGCTGGCAGCCGAAGAAGGCGCCGAGGCCTACAAGATCCACACCACCGACATGGAGAACCCCGACTTCATCCGCGCGGTCGGCGAAGCCGGCCAGCCGGTGTTCTTCGCCACGGGCGGCGTGGCCGAAGAGGTGGTGCGCGAGGCGCTGGCGCTCGCCGGTGCCGTGCCCGGCGGGCTGCTGCATGGCTTCCAGACGTTTCCGACGCCGATCGAGGAGATCCGCTACCGCGAGCTCGCCGCGATGCGCGAGCGCTACCGCGTGCCGGTCGGCTTCCTCGACCACACCGATGGCGGCAGCGCCTTCGCGCTGGTGGCGCCGGCGCTCGCGGTTTCCTACGGAGCGGACCTCGTCGAGAAGCACTTCACGCTCGACCGCTCGGAGAAGGGCTTCGACTACCAGTCGTCGTTGAACCCCGAGGATTTCTACCGCATGGTCGAGCTGCTGCGCCAGGCCGAACGCGCGCGCGGCGACGACCAGCCGGCCGGCGGCAGCGAAGACGCGCGCCGCTACCACCGCATGATGGCGCGCTTCGTGGTGGCGAAGGGCCTGATCCCGCGGGGCAAGGTGCTGACCGGCGAGATGCTCGCCTTCAAGCGCACCGACGTGCGCTTCGAGCCCGGCTTCGCGCCGCGCGAGTCCGACCGCATCATCGGCCGCCGCGCCACGCGGCCCATCCAGGCCGACGAGACGATCCTCGAGGAAATGCTCGAATGAGCAGCACCTTCGGCTTCGACGAGCCGCGGGTCGTGGCGATCGTCACCGCGCGCATGGCGAGCGCGCGCTTCCCGGGCAAGGCGCTCGTGGACCTCGGCGGGCGGCCGCTGCTCGAAGTGCTGCTGACGCGCATCGCGTCCCTGCCCTGTCTCGACAGCGTGGCGCTCGCCACCTCGACGAACGCCGAGAACACCGTGCTCGTGGACATCGCGCGCCGCCTCGGCGTGCCGGCATTCCAGGGCGACGAGGACGACGTGCTGCGCCGCACCATCGACTGCGCGCACCACATGCGCGCCGACCACGTGGTGCGGGTGACGGGCGACAACCCGTTGACCGACCTCGGCACTGTCGACCAGCTGGTGGCGATGCACCTGCGCAGCGGCTCGGAATACACCTACGTGCCCGGCCCGGCGCTGCTCATGGGCATCCTGCCGGAGGTCATCGCCACCTCGGCGCTCGAGCGCTCGTGGGAGCGCGGCGACGCGCGCCACCGCTCGGAACTCGTCACGCTCTACATCAAGGAGCATCCCGCCGAATTCCGCATCCGCACCGCCGAGCTGGCGCCGGAACTCAACAAGCCGCACCTGCGGCTCACCGTGGACGAGGCCGCGGACGTCAGCCTGATGCAGGAGGTGTTCCGGCGGCTTGCGGCTCCCGGCAAGCACCTCGAGACCCGCGACGCCGTGGCGCTGCTGGAGGCGGACAAGGAGCTCGCGAAGACCAACATCGCGCTGCGCCACAAGTCGGCGAACCTGCGCTCGGTGAGCCTCGACGAGCAGGTGGTTTCCCCGGGCCGGAAGGGCTAGGGCGCTTCGGTGCAGCGCAGGTTCGAGGTCGCGGGGCGCAGGGTCGGCCAGGGCGAGCCTTGCTATGTGGTCGCCGAGGCCGGCGTCAACCACAACTGCGACGTGGCGCTCGGCAGGCAGCTCATCGAGACGGCGCATGCCGCGGGCGCCGACGCCATCAAGTTCCAGAGCTACACCGCGTCGAAGATCGCGACCCGCGTCGCCCCGCGCTACTGGGTGGAGCCGGACGACCCGCAGGGCACGCAGTGGGACACGTTCGACAAGCTCGACAAACTCTCCGACGCGGATTTCGCCGCGCTGCTGGCGCACGCGCGCGCCACCGGCATCGTCGCCTTCTCGGCGCCTTTCGACGACGACGCCGTCGATCGTCTCGCGGCGCTGGAGGTACCAGCGTTCAAGATCGCCTCCGCCGACCTGACAGCGCACCCGCTCATCGAGCGCGCCGCGCGCGTGGGCCGTCCCATGATCCTCTCGACCGGCACCAGCACGCTCGCCGAAGTGGAGGAGGCGCTCGAGGTGTGCCGCCGCGCCGGCAACGAACGCGTGCTGCTGCTGCACTGCACGCTGCGCTATCCGTGCCCGCCCGAAGGCATCAACCTGCGCATGATGGAGCACCTGATGCGCGCCTTTCCCGAGGTGCCGGTGGGGCTCTCCGACCACTCGCTTGGCATCAGCGTGCCGCAGGCGGCAGTGGCGCTCGGCGCCTGCATGGTGGAAAAGCACTACACCGTGGACAAGAAGCTG
The DNA here is from genome assembly GCA_963720545.1 of uncultured Acidobacteriota bacterium. GTDB lineage: Bacteria > Acidobacteriota > Vicinamibacteria > Fen-336 > Fen-336 > MFD01916-c6. The sequence continues at coordinate 2,149,790 of OY970399.1, forward strand.
CCCGGCTCGCCCGACCACCACTTGTCGGTGGACCCGCCCGAACTGCGCGCCATGGTGGACGGCATCCGCACGGTCGAGAAGGCGCTCGGCAAGAGCGTCAAGGGGCTCGAACCGCTCGAGCAGGAAGCGTTCCTCTACGCGCGCCGCAGCGTCACCAGCGCGGTCGCGATCGCGAAGGGCGCCACCATCACGCGCGCCATGCTCACCTACAAGCGGCCCGGCACCGGCATCAGCCCGCGCTTCTTCGACCTGGTCGCGGGCCGCACGGCGCGCGTCGACATCCCGGAAGACACCACCCTCACCTGGGACATGGTGTGAGCGGCGGCGCCCGGGTGCTGGCGCTGGTCCCCGCTCGCGGCGGCAGCGATCCGGTGCCGTTCCTCAACATCAAGCGCCTCGGCGACGCGCCGCTGCTGGCGCACACGCTGCGCGCCGCCCGCGGCGCGAGCCTCGTCGACCAGGTGGTGGTCTCGACCGACGACGAGTCGATTGCCGACATCGCCCGCAGCCACGGTGCGCTGGTGCCGTTCCTGCGGCCGAAGGAGCTGGCCGGCAACATCCCGAGCCTGCGCCCGGTCATCGAGCACGCGGTGGCGGCGCTCGAGCAGCAGGGCGAGCGCTACGACGTGATCGTGGTGTTGCAGGCGACCACGCCGTTTCGCACCGCGGCCACGATCGACGCCGCCATCACCCGGCTCTTGGCGAGCGACGGGCAGTTCGACAGCGTGGTGTCGGTGAGCGAGGACCGCACCCTCAAATGGCGGGCCGCGGACGGCCTGCTGCGGCCGCTGTTCGAGCGCGAGGGCCGCCGCGACCAGCAGGAGCCGATCTACCGTGAGAACGGCGCGGTGGTGGCACTGCGCCGCGGGGTGCTGCGCGGCGCGAGCCGCTTCGGCGAGCGCGTCGCCTACCTGGTGCTCGACAAGCGCGAGAGCTTCACCGTGCACGACCTCGAGGACTTCTGGATGGCGGAGCGGCTGCTGCGCCATCCGCGCATCCTGTTCCGCGTCGACGGCGGCGGTGACATGGGCATGGGCCACGTGTACCGCTCGCTGGCGGTCGCCGACGCGCTGCGCGCGACTTCGCGGGCCGAGGTGGCGTTCCTGATGCAGGCCGAGCCGGCCGAGGGGCTCGCTGTGGTTTCGGCCGCGGGCTACGACGTGCGGCTGGTGGAGAAGCGCCGCGACCGCTGGCTCGACGCCATCGGCGACTTCGCCCCCGACGTGCTGGTCAACGACCTGCCGCGCCTCGACGACGACTACCTGGCGGCGCTCTCGCACATCGGCGCCACCACCGTGAACCTGGTGGACACGCTCGACGACCTGGAGAAGACCGAGGCCTACGCGCAGCTCATCGTCTCGGTGATGCACGAGGAGCGCGAGACGCCAGAAGGCTTCTACGGCGGGCCGGCGTTCGCGATCCTGCGCTCGCACTTCCAGGGCCGCGCCAAGGAAGTGCGCGAGCGGCCGCGGCTGGTGCTGCTGAGCTTCGGCGGCAGCGACCCGCAGGGCTACACGGTGAAGGCGGCGCGCGCGCTGCAGGGGCTGCCGCAGGACGTCGAGGTGATCGCCGTGGCCGGGCCGGCCTTCTCGCATCACGCCGCGTTCGCGGCGGCCGCGGCGGCGTTCGTGCGCCCGGTGCGGCTCCTCGACTCGCTCGGCGCGCACATCGCCGACCTGATGCAGCAGGCCGACCTGGTGGTGGCTTCGGGCGGCATGACCGTCTACGAACTGGCGGCGCTCGGGACGCCGAGCCTGGTCCTCGCTCAGAATACGCGCGAGGACAAGCGCATGACGGAGTTCGCACGCCACGGGACGGTTTCCTATCTCGGCCTCGGCACCGAAGTGGGCGAAGCGACGATCGCACGCAGCGTGGCGGAGCTGCTCGATAATCTCGAGGAGCGCCGTGCCATGAGCCGGCGGGGACAAGCCCTGGTCGATGGTCTCGGCGCCAGCCGCGCAGCGGAGCTGGTGCTGAACCACGGCGGCCGCGGCAAGGCCGAGAGTTAAAGCGAAGCGAAGGAAGCGAGAGAATCGAATGGAAGAGCGACGCCGCGCGCCGGCAATCCCGCAGCTGCACTGGAGCGGAACCAAGAAGGCCCTGATCACCGGCGGTGCCGGCTTCATCGGCAGCCACCTGGCCGAGGTGCTGCTCGCCCGGGGCGACACCGTCTACGTGGTCGACGACCTCTCGACCGGCTCGGTGGACAACATCGAGCACCTCAAGGGTGACCGCCGCTTCCACTACGTGATCGACACGGTCACCAACGAGAGCGCGCTCGCCGAGCTCATCGACCGCGTCGACGTCGTCTATCACCTGGCGGCCGCGGTCGGCGTGAAGCTGATCGTCGAGAGCCCGGTCAACACCATCGAGACCAACGTGCACGGCACCGAGATGGTGCTGAAGATCGCCAACAAGAAGAAGAAGAAGGTGCTGATCGCGTCCACGTCCGAGGTGTACGGCAAGAGCACCGCGGTGCCGTTCAACGAGGAAGCCGACCTGGTGATGGGCGCCACCACCAAGGGCCGCTGGAGCTACGCCTGCAGCAAGGCGATCGACGAATTCCTGGCGCTCGCGTACTGGAAGGAAAAGAAGCTGCCGGTGGTGGTGTTCCGCCTGTTCAACACCGTCGGCCCGCGCCAGACCGGGCGCTACGGCATGGTGGTGCCCAACTTCGTGCGCCAGGCCCTCCTCGGCCAGCCGCTCACCATCTTCGGCGACGGCACGCAGAGCCGCTGCTTCACCTACGTGGCCGACGTCGTCAACGTGCTGATGAAGCTCGCCGACCACCCCGACGCGGTGGGCCAGGTGTTCAACATCGGCAACGACAAGGAAGAGATCTCGATCCTCGACCTCGCGAAGCGCGTCAAGGCGCGCACCAACTCGCCGAGCGCCCTGGTGCAGGTGCCCTACGACCAGGCGTACGAGGCGGGCTTCGAGGACATGCAGCGGCGGGTTCCCGACCTCACCCGCATCCGCAACCTGGTGGGCTACGAGCCAAGCATCCACCTCGACGAGATCATCGACAACGTCGCGGGCTACTTCATGTCGGAGAAAGGGCGGCTCTGAGCGAGCCTTCTCCAGGGGACGCCGGAGCCACCGCCGCGGCCCCTTCGGTGCGCGGCCTGGTCGCGCGCCTCTTCTCGCACTCGGCGATCTACGGGCTCGCCGACGTCTTCACCAACATCACCAACATCCTGCTGGCGCCGATCCTCACGGCGTTCATCACGCCCGCGGACTATGGCATCTGGGCCATCCTCAACCTGTTCTCGGCATGCGCCAAGATCTTCTTCCGCCTGCGCCTCGACGACGCTTTCCTGCGCACTCACTACGAGCAGCGCACCGCGGCCGAGCGCCACCGCCACGCCGGCACGCTGTGGATCTTCTCGGCCGTGGTCGGCACGCTGCTGTTCGCGGCGGTGGTGCTGTGCGCCGGGCCGCTGACCGCCCTCCTCTTCAGCGCGCCGCATCCGGCGAAGCACTTCCTGATCCTCTCGGCCACCGACGTGTGGCTGTCGATCTTCGGCTTCATCCCGCAGGGCCTGCTGCGCATCCAGGACAAGCCGCGGACCTTCACCGCCTTCACCATGCTGCGCCACGCGGTCACGATCGGCTGCAAGCTGGTGCTCGCCGTGCGCGGCTTCGGCGTCGCGGCGCTCCTGTGGGCCGACATCGCCGGCACGCTGGTGTTCACCGCCGTGCTGCTGCCGACGCTGCTGCGCAACATTGCCTTCGCGTTCGACTTCGCGATGCTGCGCAACGCGCTGCGCTTCGCGCTGCCCAAGGTGCCGCACGCGCTCCTCATCCAGGTGCAGAACCTCATCGACCGCCCGCTCCTCGACCGCTTCGTCTCGCTCGCCGACGTCGGCGTCTACAGCTTTTCCTACAGCCTCGGCGCGGGCGTGAAGTTCGGCAGCTCGGCGTTCGAGCCGGCCTGGGGACCGTTCGTCTATTCGCAGCTGGGAAAGCCCGACGCCGCGAGGACCCAGGCGCGGATCATCACCTACGCGTTCGCCGGGTTTCTGGTGATGGCACTGCTGGTGTCGGTGTTCGCACGCGAGGCGCTGCAGGTGCTCGCGTTCAAGCGGCCCGAGCTGTGGGCCGGGGCTGCGATCGTCCCGGTGGTGGCGCTCGCCTACTTGCTGCACGGCGTGTTCCTCCTGACCTCGATCGGCCTCGGCATCGAGAAGAAGACCTCGGTCTATCCGCTCATCGCGCTGGTCGCCGGTGTCCTCAACGTCGCCGCCAACCTCGCGCTCATTCCGCGCTACGGGATCATGGGCGCGGCGTGGGCCACGGTGATCTCGTACGCCACGATGGCGGCGCTCGGCGCGTGGCTGTCGGCGCGCGTCTACCCGCTGCCCCTCGAGATCGCGCGGCTGCTACGCTTGAGCGTGGCCGCCGCAGCCTGTTTCACCTTGTCGCGCCTGGCACCCGCGCCCTTCTGGAGCGCCGTCGCATGGAAGGCGGCGTGCTGCGCGGCGTTCCCGCTGCTGGCTGCGGCTCTTGGCTTCCTGCGCGACTCGGAGCGCGCGCAACTGCGCGCCTGGCTCTCCCGGCGGTGAGCGACCGCGGCGACGACAGCATCGCAACGGCGTTCACCGACTTCGACCTCGTCGGCAAGCCGCTCCTCAACAAGGGCACCGCCTTCACCGAGGAGGAGCGCGACGTCTTCAAGCTGCACGGCCTGCTGCCGCCGCAGGTGGGCACGCTCGACGAGCAGATCTCGCGGCGCCTCAAGGCGATCCGCCGCCTGCCCACCGACTTCGACCGCTACGCGCTGCTGCGCGACCTGCAGGACACGAACGAAACGCTGTTCCACGCGCTCTTGTCGCGGCACATCGTCGAGATGCTGCCGGTGGTCTACACGCCGACCGTGGGCGAAGGCTGCCAGCGCTTCAGCGAGATCTGGCGCAAGCCGCGCGGCTTGTTCCTCAGCTATCCCAACAAGGACCGCATCGCGCGCATCCTCGCCAACCCGCGCTTCGACGACGTGCGCATCATCGTGGTGAGCGACGGCGAGCGCATCCTCGGCCTCGGCGACCAGGGCGCCGGCGGCATGGGCATTCCGATCGGCAAGCTGTCGCTCTACACCGCCTGCGCCGGCATCCATCCGTCGAAGACGCTGCCGATCCTGCTCGACGTCGGCACCGACAACGAGGCGCGCCTCGCCGACCCCATCTACATCGGCTGGCGGCACGAGCGGGTGCGCGGCGCGCAATACGACGAGTTCATCGAGGCCTTCGTCGACGCGGTGGTGGCGCGCTGGCCGAACATCCTGCTGCAGTGGGAAGACTTCGCCGGCGCCAACGCCGGCCGCCTGCTCGAGCGCTACCGCGACCGGCTGTGCACGTTCAACGACGACGTGCAGGGCACCGCCGCGGTCGCCGCCGGCACGCTGATGGCCGCCATCAACCTCACCGGCGTGCCGCTGCGCGAGCAGCGCATCGCCTTGCTGGGCGCGGGCTCCGCCGGCTGCGGCATCGCCTCGCTGCTGCTGCAGGCGATGGTCGACGAGGGCTCGACCCTGGCCGATGCGCGCGCGCGCTTCTTCGCGATCGACAAGCCGGGCCTGCTGCAGGAAGGCATGCCGGGACTGCACCCGGCGCAGGTGCCGTTCGTGCAGCCGCCTGCGCGGGTCGCCTCGTGGACGCTGCAAGAGCCCGGCCGCATCGGCCTCGTCGACGTCATGCAGAACGCCCGGCCCACCACCCTCATCGGCGTCACCGGCCAGGCCGGCGCCTTCACCGAGGAAGCCGTCCGCACGATGGCGAGCCACGTCGAGCGCCCGGTGATCTTTCCGCTCTCGAACCCGACCTCGCGCAGCGAGGCGAACCCGAAGGACCTGCTCGAATGGACCGCCGGCCGCGCGCTGATCGGCACCGGCAGCCCGTTTCCAGGCGTGACGCAGACGAACAACTCGTACATCTTCCCGGGCGTCGGCCTCGGGGTGCTGGCCGCCGAGGCGACGCGCGTCACCGACACGATGTTCATGGCCGCGGCGAAGGCGCTCGCGGGGCTCTCGCCGGCGGCGCAGGGCGAAGGCACGGCGCTCCTGCCGCCGGTCGACCAACTGCGTTCGGTGGCGGTGGCGATCGCATCGGTGGTGGCGCGCCAGGCGCAGCAGGACGGCGTCGCGCCCAGGCGCGACACGGCGGCGCTGCACCGGCGCATCCGCGAAGAGGTTTGGGAGCCGGTCTACCGCCGCTACCGCCTCGTGCCCTGAACGCCGCTCGCAAGCCGCAAGCGCTTGCGGCATAGTGATGAAAACCGGATGACCCAGGAGGCTTCATGAAGCTTTTACTGTCGCTCGCAGCAGTTCTCGCATTCGCCGGCGCGGCCGCCGCGGCCCCGCCCACCAAGGCGATCGCCGTCCTCACACCGACCAAGGACAGCACCGTGAAGGGAACCTTGACCTTCAGCACGTCGGGCGGCGGCGTCGCGGTCTCGGGTGAGATCAGCGGCCTCAAGCCCGGCACGCACGGGTTTCACGTCCATGAGTTCGGCGACTGTTCGGCGCCCGATGGCGCTTCCGCCGGCGGCCACTGGAACCCTCTGAACCAGCCGCACGCGGCACCCGCGGAGGAGCATCGCCATGTCGGCGACCTCGGCAACATCGAGGCCGGTGCGGACGGCGTCGCCAAGATCGCGGTGACCGACTCGAAGCTGTCGCTCAGCGGCGAGTCGTCGATCCTCGGCCGCGGAGTCATCGTGCACACGAACGCAGACGACCTCAAGACCCAGCCGACCGGCAACGCGGGCGGACGTCTCGCCTGCGGCGTCATCGGCGCGGCAAAGTCCGAGTAAATCACGCATGGGCCGATCGCTGGTGGCCGCGGGCGCAATCCTCGCGCCCCTGGCCGTCGGCCTGTCTGCCTACTATTCATCATGACCACGACCGGCCTTGCGAAGGAACTGGAGAACGAGGCGCGCACCACGCGGCCGCACCTGGCGCGACTCCCGGACGACAAGTTTGCCTGGCAGCCGCACCCCAAGTCGGCACGCGCCGGGGGGCTCGCGTCGCACATCGTGCAGTGCATCGCGTGGACGCCGCGCATCCTGTCCGGCGACGCCTTCGACTTCGATCCGAAGACATTCCAACGCCGCACCGCTGAAAACAGCGCGGACCTGCTGGCGTTCTTCGACGCGACGGTCGAAGAGGCGCTCGCTGCACTCGCCGCCGCCGACGACGCGGCGCTCGATGCGAGGTGGTCCTTCAGCATCCAGGGCGCGGTGCGCTTCACCAAGCGGCGGCGCTACGCGGTGCGCGACATGAGCCTCAGCCACCTCATCCATCACCGCGGCCAGTTCTCGGTCTACCTGCGCCTGCTCGACATCGCGGTGCCGAGCTCCTACGGTCCTACGGCCGACGAGAGTATCTAGAGCGTCTTCATCAACGGCCGACGGCGACGAAGCGTTCGCCGAATGCGGCCACCGCGGAAGCGATGCCGCGCATCAGCAGCAGCGCCAGGGCCGCGCAGGCGATGACGCGCGCGCTCCTGCCCTCGTCCCACAGGTGCGCGAGCGCGGCGGCGGCGGCGACCGCCACCGCGCCGGCGAGGAGTTCCACATCCTTGACGTCGCGGAACACGCCGGGCACGACATAGCGCAGCGCCAGAAGCGTCAGTCCCGCGGCGAACAGCGCGATGAGCACGCGCAGCGCTCCCTGGGGCGCTTGCCGCAGGCCCAGCACGCCGAGCACGCTGAGCGCCGGCAGCACCACACCGTAGAAGATGAAGAGCCGACCCCACGGCGAGCCTTCGGCCGTAGCCGCGCCGGCTGCCGGCAGGACGTCGCGCAGGAACACCGGCACGAAGCGGAAATAGAGGATCGCGATCACGGCGAACGCGGCGGCTGCCTGCACCGCAAGCAAACGCGCCGCCTTTTCGCGCTGGCCCGAGAGTGTCAGGGCGGCGCCGAGCATCAGCAGGAAGAAGGACACAGTGAAGAGCGATCCGGTGTACGCCGCCTGCACCAGGAACAGCGCCGCCAGCAGCGCGCCGCGCGCCGGGTGCTCGCGGCCGCACCAGCGCACCAGGAACACGGCGAGCAGTAGCTCGAGCGCCTGCGCGAAGAGCGCTGGATAGAGCGCCAGCGACAGCCGCGAAGAAACGACCGGCATCGTGAAGAACAGCAGCATCGCGCCGAAGCGCGCGTGCTTCACGGTGCCGAGGAGTGCCGACAACGCGAACACCGCGAGCAGGCCGGCGCCAAGCGATGCGGCCGCCAGCGCCTTGACCGCCGCGACCGAACCGATGAGCGGCCGCAGCGGCAGCGCCAGCAGGTGAAAGACCGGCGAGTACGGAAACGCCACCGTCTTGTCGCCAACCGTGCGGGTCCAGGCCTTGAATCGCAGCTGGTAGGGCGCGGGATCGATGGCCGTATGCGGCGCGCGCGCGATGGCGTCCACGAAACGCGCGTGCGTGTCCACGTCCGGGTAGTAGAAGCCGGGCTGGAACAAGACGGTACAGCAGGCGAGGCATGCGGCAAGCGCCCACGGCCGCGCAGCGCGGGCGTCGATGCCGAGCCGCCGCAGCCCGGCCGCGGCGGCGGCGATGACGAGCGTGCAGAAGAGCGCCGGCACCGCCGACTCGCCAACTGCAACGAGGCCGCCAAAGCGGTCGCAGAGAACCGCGGCCGGGCCGAAGAGCGCGACGCTCGCTGCCGCAACCACGCCGCCGTGCGCACCGAAAAGCGCCGCAGCGAGTAGCGGGACGCCGAGGAAAAAGAGCGCCCACTGCGCGAAGAGGTGCGCGCGAGGCAACGCCGCGCTGATGCCGTCAACCTCCATCCAGTCGAGCGCCGTGCCGAGCTTCTCGCCTTCTTCCGGCTGCACGCGCAGCAGCAGGCTGAACGGCCCGCGCAGCGCGGTGAGCGGCACCGTCGCCTGCGTCCAACCGCCCGGCAGGCTGTCGAACCGCGCGAGTACCTGGCCGTGCGCCCAGACGCTGGTGGTGACCGGCGTTTCGATAAAACGCGCGACCCGCATCCGCGCCGTCGGCGAGCCGCGTAATATGCGCAGGGGCAGCTCGATGCGTGAGCCGTCCCGGGTCCAGTGAAACATGGTCGCGCCTGCGCCCGCAGCGCCGTCGCGCTCCCAACCCGACCTGAACCCGCGGGCGAAGTTGTCGTCGCCGGCGCCGAAGTTGACGAACATCGGAGCGGGCTTCTGCAACACGGCGAGGCTGAGGGCGAAACCGATCGCGCCCAATGCCAGTGGCCTCAGCAAGCGGTTAGAGGACGCCATTTTCGCCGGTGTGGAATTTACACCGGGGCAAGCGGCGAGCGGAGAGGAGCCCAACCATGACGCTCGGCCTCATCGACATCGACAAAACCTTCCTGCCGGTGTCGCAAATGCGCCAGATCTCGCGGATCACGACGCTCGACGGCCCGCTCATCACGGGCGAGGTCGACCTCGAGTCGCATTGGGTCTACGCACAGCACTTCCCCGACGACCCGATCTTCCCGGGCTCGCTGCTCACCGAAGCCGCCGGCCAGCTGGTGGCGCTTTGGGCCTGGGCGGCGGGCCACCGCGGCCGGCCGCGCCTGGTGAAGATCGAGGCGCAGTTCCGCAGCCCCGTGTGCGACGCCGCCGGGCTCCTCGTCCTGCAAGGCGAGGTGCGTTGCCGCCGCAACATGTGCTTCGGCGCGGTTTCGGTGCAGGCGGCGAGCGTCGAGGTGGCGACCGTCCGCATCGTGCTCGCCGTGCTCAGCGACCAGGCCGCGAACTGAGCGCCTGACCAAGCCCTCGCGTTACCGTCCCGCAAGGGGGCGGGTGATAGCATTAAGTCTTTTGTAGACCTATACATGGCAGCGGTTGTGGATCGCCGTACCGGGGCGGACGACGAGGAACTGTTCCGCCAGTACGAAGGCGTCTTCGGCCTCAAGCTCACGGAAGGGTCGAAGCGGCGCTGGCGCTGGCAATACCTCGACAATCCGCGGACATCGGCCGCGGGGCCCGAGATCTGGGTGGCCCGCGAAGGAGACAAGGTTCTGGGGCAGTACGCATCGATGCCGGTCGGCCTCTGGTGGGACAACAGGGAGATTCGCTCGTCCTGGGGCATGGACGTGTTCCTGAAGCCCGAGGCGCGCGGCAAGGGTATCGGCGCCGCGCTGTTCACGAAGTGGAGCGACAGTGTCGACGTCGCGCTCGGCCTCGGCCTGACCGAATCGTCCTACGGCCTCTTCAAGAAGCTGCGCTACGCCGACGTCGGCCCGGTGCCGTTTTACCAGAAGGTGCTCGACCCCGGCGCGGTGCTCAGGCGGCGCTTCGGTGCTTTTTTCGGCGCCGTCGGCGCGCCGTTCCTCGGGCTCGCCTTGCGCCTCACGCAGCGCGAGCGGCAATTGGCAGGGACCAGCGCCATCGAGGTGCGCGCTGCCGGAGAGTTTTCGGCGGAGTACGACGCGCTGTGGGAGCGTGCGCGCGCCTCTTACGCGATGTGCGTGCGGCGCGACGCGGCCTACCTGCAGTGGAAGTTCCGCGAGTGCCCGACGCGCACTTACGAGATCCTCGAGGCGCGCCGCGCCGGGGAGCTCGCAGGCTACGCGGTGACGCGCGTCGCCGAGCACGACGGGCTGCGCCTCGGCTGGATCCTCGACGTGTTCGCCGCTGCCCACGACCGTGAGGCCAAGGCGGCGCTCCTGCGCTCGATCCTCGAGCGCTTCGCCGCCGCTTCGGTGGCGCGCGCCCAGGCGTTCTCGATGAACGGCGCGCTCGCCGACGACCTGCGCGCGCTGGGCTTTCGCGCCGGCCCATCGCCGATGCAGTTCTGCGTGCGCTCGCGGGTCGAGAACGGCACGGTCTTCAGCCGCGCCGCCGACTGGCACGTGATGTTCGGCGACAGCGACATGGACCGATGACGGCACCGGCAATCCTGGTCGGCATCGATACCGAGGCCGACGACCAGTGGTCGGCGCAGGGCCGCGAGGAAAACGCCGTGCGCAATGCCGCGCGCCTGCCGGCGCTGCAGGCGCTCTGCGACTCGTTCGGCGTACGGCCGACCTACCTCGTCACCTGGGAGATGGCGACCCGGCCCGAGAGCCGGGGCATCCTCAAGGAACTCTCCGCCACCGGTCACTGCGAGATCGGCACGCACCTGCACCCCTGGTCCTCGCCCCCGTTTCGCGCCGAGGACAGGAAGGACCACACCTATCCTCACAACCTGCCGCCCGAGCTTCTCGAGCGGCAGCTGCGCGAGCTGACCGAGGTGATCGCCGAAAACTTCGGCACGCGCCCCACCACCTACCGCGCCGGCCGCAACGGCTTCGACGGCCGCACGCTGCCGATCCTCGAGGCGCTCGGGTACACGGTAGACACCAGCGTCGATCCGCTGTTCAACGAGAAGCGCAAGCGCGGCATGGTCTTCGACGGCGCGCCGCTCTTTCCCTACTACCCCGACTACGAGGACGTGCGCCGCGCCGGCAAGGCGCGCATCCTCGAGGTGCCGATCACCTCGGCCACCGCACCCGCGCTGCCCAAGTCGATCGAAGCGGCATACGCGCGCCTCAAGCCGATTCCGTGGCGCGGCGCCTTCAAGCGCATCGGCCTGCGGCCGGTGTGGCTGCGCCCGTCGTACACGAGCCGCGCCGACCTGCTGGCGTTCGCCACGGCACTCTCCCGTCGCCAGGCGCCGTGCTTCAACATCATCTTCCACAGCAGCGAACTGCTGCCCGGCGGCTCGCCCTACACTCCCGACGAAGCGTCGGTGGCGCGCTTCCTCGCCGACCTCGGCGCGCTGTTCGAGCACCTCACCTCGCGGCTCGGAGCGCAGGGCCGCACCTACGCCGAGTTCGCACGCGCGTACCCGCGGGCGAGCTGAGCCCGGCGAGCAGCATGCGCATCCTGATGGTGACGCCGCACCTGCCACCGCATCAAGCCGCGAACGCGCTGCTGCCGCACCTCCTGGGCGGCGAGCTGCGCTCGGCGGGACACGCGGTCAACTTCCTCACCTTCGGCGCGAAGCCGTCCACCGGCGAGATCGCCTACGTGAAGCGGCGCTCGCCGCGCCTGCGCGCGACGCGCGTGCCGCAGGCGGTCGAAGCTTTCGAGACCTGGCGCAAGGCGCGCGCCTTCATCGACGCGGCCGACGTCGTGCACGTCCACTCCAACACCTGGATGAACCAGGTGGCGGCGCGGCTCGCGCGCCGCGCCGGCAAGCGCTACGTGCTGACCCACTACGGCACCGAGATCTGGCACCACGACGGCAAGGACCCGCTGTTTCGCCACCTGAACGCCGCTGCGGCGCACGTCGCGTTCTACAGCGCGGCGCTGCTCGAGCGCGGCCGCGAGCTGAACGTGCCGATGCGCGCCGCCTCCGTCGTCTACCCCCCGGTCGCCGATGTCTTCCGGCCGCCGGATCCTGTGGCCCGAGAGGCCGCGCGGCGTCATTTCCTGCCCGAAGGCGGCACGCTGCTGGTGAACGTCAAGCGCCTGCACCCGCTCGCCGACCACGAGACGCTGATCGCGGCCATGCCGCGCATCCGCCAGGCGCTGCCCGACGCGGTGCTGCTGATCGCCGGTTCCGGCGAGACCGAGCCGGCGCTGCGCGCGCAGGCGGCGCATGCCGGCCTCGACGACTGCGTGCGCTTCCTCGGCCTGGTGCCGAATGACGAGATCGCGCGGCTGCAGGGCGCCGCCGACCTGTTCGTGCTGTCCTCGGTGCTCGAGGCGACGCCGACGGTGGCGCTCGAGGCGCTGGCCTGCGGCACGCGCGTCGTTTCCACCGACAACCCCGGCGGCACCGAGCTGCGCGCGATCTTCGGCGACGACGTTGCGGTGGTGCCGCGCCGGCAGAGCGACGCGCTCGCCGACGCGGTGGCAACCGCGGTCGCGGCGCGGCGGCGCGCCGCGCCCGGCTCGCTGCGCATCATTGAGGAACGCTTTCGCCTGAGAGGCGTCGCCAGCCGCTACCTCGAGCTCTACGCCGAGGCGCGCGAAGCGTGAGGACGATCGACGACGGCGCCATCGCCGCGGCCGCCGCGCGCCGCTTTCGCGGCGAGTACGACTACGCCCAGTGGGAATACCTGCGCAGCGCCAAGGTGATCCGCGCCCTGGAACGCGCCGGCGTCGCGCTTGCGGGGCGGGTGCTCGATGCCGGCTGCGGCAGCGGCGGCACCGCTCTTTCGCTCGGCGAGGAGGCCGGCTTCTCCGTGGGCCTCGACCTCGACGCGCGCTTTTCCGGCACCGGCACCCGGCTGCGCAGCGAGCGCGGCATCGAACGCGCCGCGTTCGTCCAGGGCGACGCGCTGATCCTGCCGTTTCGCGAGCAGTCCTTCGACGTGGTCTTCTCGCACTCGGTCATCGAGCATGTCGCCTCGGCGGAGGAATACCTCGCCGAGTGCCGCCGCGTGCTGCGCCCCGGCGGCTTGCTCTATCTCTCCACCGCGCCGCACCTGTCGTTCGCCGGCGCGCACCTGCCGCGGCTGCGCCTGCCGATCCCCATCCACATCGTGCTCGGCCGCGACCGTGCCTTCCGCACCTTCAAGTGGCTCGCCGCCAAGGCGCCGTGGACGCTGCGCGAGCCGAAGGAGGCGAACACCTTCATCGCGCTGGCTGCGCAAGGCGGCGAGAAGCACGACGACCTGCTGCAGCACGTGACGCTGCCGCTCTTCGACAAGTGGCTTGCCGGTTCGGGCCTGACGCTGCTGCGCGCCGACCGCCACCTCACCGGCTTCTTCCGCGCGCTGCCGGACGCGCTGCGCTCCTTGCTGCTGCGCACCCGCGGCGTGCAGGACGTGATGGTGGGACAGATCGAGTGCGTCCTGAAGAAGCCGCTGCCATGAGCATCTCCGTGCTGATGACAGCCGACATCCGCTTTCCGCTGGAGCGCGCCAACGGCGTGCAGATCGTGAAGACCGCCGCCGCGCTCGCCGACCTCGGCATCGCGACCGAGCTGCTGGTGCGCCACAGCGACCCGCGCGCGACCGCGGAGATCCTCGCGCTCTACGGCGTGCCGGCGGCCACGACCCTGCGCGTCACGCGGGTTGCGGTCGGCCACCGCCGCGGCCGCACGCTCTGGCCGCGCCTCAGGTTCCTGTGGCAGGCGCTGCGCCGCGCGCGCACGCACCTCCGGACCGGCGGCGTCGTCTACACGCGCGACCTGCAGCTCGCCGCAGCACTCGTGCGCTGGCGCCAGCAAGGCAAGGGTGCCCTGGTTTACGAGGCGCACGCGGTCGAGGCGCTCATGTACCAGGAGCGCGCGGCGCTCTACGGCTCCGCGGAGCGGGTCAGCGCGGGCAAGCTGCGCCGGCTGCAGCGGCGCGAGCACGCCGTGTGGCGCGGCGCCGATGCGTTCGTCGCGACCACCAGCGGCATCGCCGCGGCGTTCGCCGAAGCCTACGGCCAGCGGCCGCGGGTGGCCGTGATCCCGAACGGCGCGGACCTGTCCGCACACGCGGAACCGCCGCCGCTCGTGGCCGAGCCGCCGCATCGGGTGCTCTATGCCGGACAGCTCTATCCGTGGAAGGGCGTCGACGTGCTGGTGGAGGCGATGGCGTTCGTGCCCGACGCCACACTGGTCGTCATCGGCGGCCTCGAAGGTGAGCGCGATCTCGCCCGCATCCGCGCGCTGGTCGAGGCGCGCGGCCTCACCGGGCGCACCGAGCTGCGGCCCACCATCCCGCAGGCCGAGGTGCAGGCCGAACTGCTGCGCGCGAGCGTCATCGCCGTGCCGTTCCGCCGCACCGCGATGAGCGAGCGGCACACCTCGCCGCTCAAGGCGTTCGAGGCGATGGCCGCCGGCCGCCCGCTGGTGACCAGCGACCTGCCGTCGAGCAGGGAGTTCCTCGAGCACGAGAAGAACGCGCTGCTGGTGCCGCCGGACGATCCGCAGGCGCTCGGCGAAGCGATCCGCAGGCTCGTCGAGCACCCGCTGCTGGCGCGCCGCCTCGCGCGCGCCGCCTTCGACGCGGCGCCTGCCTTCGCCTGGCCGGCGCGGGCGCGCAAGATCCAGTTCCTGCTGCGCGGCCTCGAAGCGGGTACCGAAGGATGACGCCGCGCAAGCTGCTGGCGCTCGTGTTCCTGCTGAGCCTGCCGCTCGTGACCACGCGGCTGCGCGGCGCCGACGAGATCGAATACTTCTCCTACCTGCGGTCGATGGCCTTCGACCGCGACCTCGAGTTCGGCAACGAGTACGCCCATTTCCACGCGCTCGACCCCGCGGGTCTCGCCGGCTTCAAGGCGACCTTCCTCGACCTGCGCGAGCCGCGCACCGGCGCCCACATCAACTTCGCGCCGCTCGGTTCGGCGCTGCTGTGGGCGCCTTTCTACGCGCTGGCGCACGCGGGCGTGCTGGTCGCGCGCGCGTTCGGCGCCGAGGTTCCGGCCGACGGCTTCTCGCGGCCGTACGTGGCCGCCGTCTGCTACGCGTCGGCGTTCTATGCGTTCGCCGGGCTCTTCCTCCTGTTCGAGACGCTGCGCCGCCACGGCCACTTCCCGCAGCGCGCGGCGCTGCTCGCGGTCCTCGCCACCTGGGCGGCGAGCCCGCTCCTCTACTACACGACCGTGGCGCCGGGGTTCGCGCACGCCAATTCGTTCTTCTGCGTGGCGCTCCTCCTCTGCCTGTCGCTGCGCGCATTCTTCATGCGCTCGGCGTCGGTCTTCGACTGGGTGCTGTGCGGCGCCGCGGCCGGCTTCTGCGCGCTGGTGCGCGAACAGGACGGCCTGTTCCTGGTCCTGCCGCTGCTGCTCCTCGCCCTGATTCTGCGCCGCAGGGGCGGGCTGGCGCGCGTGGCGGCGGCGGCCGCGGCCATGGTCGCGGCGGCGTTGGTGGTGTTCATTCCGCAGCTCGCGGCCTACCATGCGATCAACGGCTCGTACGGGCCGTCGCGGCTGGTGGCGCGCAAGATGAGCTTCGGGAGCCCGCACTTTCTCGCCGTGCTCGTCGATCCGGCGCACGGCTTCTTGTGGTGGACGCCACTGGCATTGCTCGCGGCCGCGGGGCTCCTGGCGCTCGTCTGGAAGCAGCGCGCCGCCTGGGCGCTGGCGCTCATTGCCGCGTTCTTCGTCCAGGTCGCAATCAACGGCTCGGTCCTGAGCTGGACGCAGGCGGGCGCGTTCGGCGCGCGCCGCTTCGTCTCCACTTACCCGCTGCTCGCCTTCGGCCTCGCCATGGCGTTCGCCGAGCTGCTCGCCGGCGGGCGCAGGTTCCTCGCGGCCCTGGTCCTGTCGCTCTTCACCTGGTGGAACATCTCGCTCATGGTCCAGTTCGCGCTGCGCATCATGGACCGCCAGGGCCTCGCGTGGCCGGCGGTGGCGGTCAACCAGTTCACCGCGGTGCCGCCGCGCCTGGTGCGCACCGCCTGGCTGTTCGTCACCGATCGCGAGCGGCTGGTGCGCGAGGCACGATGATTTCCGATGCCTTGCTCGCGATCGCCGCGTGTCCTGTGTGCCTCGAACCCGGGGGTTGCGCTGCCTGCGCTCGGCCGCCAGGCGATCACCAGGAGCATTGCGCTGCCCAGTACGCAGCGCGGGTGCGCTGCGCCTGCGGCGGTCCCGACAAGGTGCGCCTGGCCCCGGCGGCAGACGGCTCGGCGCGCCTGCACTGCTCCTGCTGCGGCGCCTTCTACCCGCTCGATCACGACGGCGGCTTTGCCGACCTCGCGCCGCGCACCGAGGTTGGCGCCGGGTCGCTCTACGAAGACCACGAGTTCCACGAACGCCTCGGCGTCACTGACGCGCCGCCGCTGCTGTCGGCGCGCGTGAAGTTCGACATGATGGCGAAGATGCTGCGGCTTGGCACGGGCGACGTGGTCGCCGACCTCGGTTCGGGCGCCGGCAAGTTCTCGCTGTTCGCCGCCGCCCACGGCGCGCGGCCCACCGGCATCGACCTGGCGCCTTACTTCCTCGATCGCGCGGCGCGCACCGTGGACCTGGTGAAGGGCGACCTGCGGCGCCTGCCGTTTCGCAACGCCACCTTCCCCAAGGGCTACACGCTCGACGTCCTCGAGCACCTCGAGGAAGACGGCGTCAGCGACATTCTGGTGGAAGCGCGGCGCGCCCTGCGCCGGGACGGCGCGCTGTTCGTCTACACGCATGCGATGGAATCGTCGCGCATCGCGTCCTTCCAGCGCGGCGTGAACCGGCTGGCACGGCGGCTCGGCGAGGCCGGCCTCATCGACCACGAGCGCGAGGCGATGCGCAAGAGCGACCACCGCAACGCCATCCGCTCGCACGAGCATTTCGATGCGCTGTGCGCCGCCGCCGGCCTGCGGGTCAGCGAGCGCCGTTACTACAACGTGTTCTTCAAGGCGGTCATCGAAGACCTGTTCCTGCGCCTCGTCGAGCAGCGGCGGCGCCGCCGCGCCGGCACCGCGGCCGCGGCCGGGCATGGGCACGGCCATGGTCATGCTGAGACCGGGCACGCCCACGAGTCTGCGCCACAGCCCGCCGCGCGCCTCGCGGGCGGACCGCCGCCGTCGCCTTTCGTCATGGCTGTGGCGGCGGCGCTCACCTGGCTGATGAAGCTCGACGTGGTTTTCTTCGCACGAGTGCGCACCGGGCCTTTTTTCGCGCGCCTCGAGCACCTGCCGGACGCGGCCAAGGGGCAGTGAGGATTCTGTACGTGGCCACCGACCAGCGCGTCCCCGGCACCACCGGTGGCAGCATCCACGTGTGGGAGGTGGCACGCGGCCTCGCGGCCCGCGGACACGACATGCACGTGGTCATCGACGCGCAAAGCGCGCCCGAGCCGCTGCGCGGCGTCACCTGGCACCGCATCTCGTGGTCGCCGCAGCAGCGCTTCTTCCGCTTTCGCGCGCGCGCCGCCGTGGCCGCGATCGCGCGGCAGGCGCAGCCCGATGCGCTCATCGAGCGCTACTACAACTTTGGCGGGGAGGGCATCCGCGCTGCGAAAGAGCTCGGGATCCCCTCGGTGCTCGAGGTCAATTCGCCGGTCATCGACCATCCCGGCTCACTCAAGGGCCTCGTTGACCGGCTGCTCCTGGTGCGGCCAATGCACCGCTACCGCGAGAGCCTGTGCCGCGATGCCGCCGCTCTCCTCACGCCCATCACCAGCATCGTGCCCGAGGCTGCGCGCGCCAAGGCGCACATCGTCACGTGGGGCGCCGATGTCGAAGGATTCACGCCGGCGCGACGCTCCGAAGCGCTGCGCGCGGCGTGGGGCGTGCCGCAAGGCGCAACCGTGGTGCTGTTCATGGGCAGCTTCCGGCCATGGCACGGCGTCTCGGTGTTCGAAGCCGCGGCGGCGAGCCTGGTGGGCCGCACCGATCTCTTCTTCGTGCTCGCCGGCGGTGAAGCAACGGGTCCGGCACGCGGCTTTCGCGGCCGCCGCCTGGGCAAGGTACCGTACGCACAGATGCCGGAGGTGGCGGCGTCGGCCGACATCGGCGCGGCGCCCTACGACACCGCGCGCCTCGCGCAGCTGCGGCTCGGCTTTTACTGGTCGCCGCTCAAGGTCTTCGAATACATGGCGAGCGGCCTGCCGGTGGTGACGATCGGGCGCACGCCGCTTTCGTCGATCGTGCGCGCGGGACAGGAAGCGCTGTTCTTCGCGGACGGCGATGCCACCAGCTTCGCGAACGCGGTGGTGCGGCTTGCCGACGACGCCGCGCTGCGGCAGCGGCTGGGACGAAGCGCACGCGAGCGGGTGGTGGCCCACTATTCCTGGGCCGCGCACTGCGCGCAGGTCGAAGGCGTGCTGCGCCAGGTGGCGCGCGCGTGAGGATCCTGCTGCCGACCGAGGTGTATCCACCGCGCGCCGGCGGCGCCGGCTGGTCGACGCGCGCTCTGGCGCTCGCGCTGCAAGGCGCCGGCCACGACGTCACCGTGGTGACCACGAGCCCCGGCCCCGTGAAGGACGGCACCCTCGACGTCACCCGCCTGCCGGCACCCGGGCGCAAGCGCTTCGCGGTGCCGCGCGTCATCCGCGCCGCGGTCGCGGCGCATGAAGGTGCCGTGATCCACGCGCAGCATTCGCTGTCGGCGCTCGGCGCCTTGTCGGCGGGCGCGCCACAGCGCGTGGCGGTGACGGTGCGCGATCACTGGCCGGTGTGCTTCTGGTCCACGCGCATCAGCCGCGGCGCGCTCTGCCCGGAGTGCACGCTCGTCAACATGACGAAGTGCGTCGACGGCCACGTGCCGCTGCCGCGGCCACTGTCCCTGGCCGCGATCCCCTACATGCGCACCGACCTCGCCGCCAAGCGACGCGCGTTGCTGCAGGCCGGGGCGGTGCTGGCGGTGAGCGAAGCCATCGCCTCCGAGCTGCGCGGCCTCGGCCTCGCCATCGAGCGCGTCTTCACCCTGCCCAACATCGTGGACGCCGAGGAGACGGCGCGCATTGCACGCGAGGCGCCGGCGCTGGAGCTGCCGGAGAAATTCCTGCTGTTCATCGGCAAGCTCGAGGAGAACAAGGGCGTGCGCCTGCTGGTGCCGGCGATCGCCGCCTCGGGGACGCGTCTGCCCCTGGTGGTGCTCGGCGAGGGCTCGCTGCTCGCGGAGATGAAGTTCGCGGCCGAGGCGCGCGGCGTCGAGCTGGTGTCGCGCGGCTGGACGCATCGCGACGACGCGCTGCGCGCGCTCGGCCGGGCCAGCGGCCTGGTGTTCCCGTCGCTGTGGCCGGAGCCGTTGTCGCGGGTGCTGCTCGAAGCGCTGTCGCTCGGCGTGCCGATCGCCGCGATGGACACCGGCGGCACGCGCGAGATCCTCGAGGACGGCAAGAGCGGCCTGATCGTCCCCGACGCCGCGGGCCTGGCGCAGGCGGTGGCGCGCATCGTCCTCGACCCACGCCTCGCGCTGCGGCTTGCCGAGGGTGCCCGCGACCGTGCGCGGGCGTTTTCGCCCGAGGTGCTGGTGCCGCGCTACGAAGACGTGTACCGGCGGCTCGTGTGAGGGTCGCGCTCTTGTCGCGGGCGGCACATCCGCTGCATCCGCCCGGCGGCCTGGAGCGCGCTGTCTACGACCTCGCACTTCACCTGCAGCGGCGCGGCGTCGAGACGGTGCTGTTCACGCGCCCGGCGGCCGATGCCGACGCAGACCTCGCGAGCGGCGAATTCCCCGGCGAGGTGCGAACGACTCCCTACGGCCCGCGGCGCGGCCAGACCCACGGCCGGGTGTTCGACCGCGTCCTCTACTACCCGCGTTTCTCGTGGCGGCTCGGCCAGGACGTGGCGCAGCAGGTGCGCGACGGGCGCATCGACATCGTCCACGCGCAGGGACTGACGGCGCTCGGCTACGGCCAGCTGCGCGCCGCCGATCAATCGCTGCGCGCGCCGCTCATCATGAACCCGCAGGGCATGGAAGAGCACAAGACCGTCGGCCTGAAGCGCCTCGCGCTGACGCGCGTGCGCCGGCTGTCGCGGCAGGCGGCGGCGCTCTCCGACCGCGTGATTGCCACCGACACGGCGACCCATGCCGAGGTCCTGCGCCTGCTCGACGTTCCGGACGCCAAGGTGAGCGTCATCGAAAACGCCGTCGACCTCGAGCGGCTGCGCGCCGTGACCCCGGAAGAGCCGAAGGCGCACGCGAACACGCGCTTCCCGTTCCTGCAAGGCTCGTTTCCGGTGTTGCTCTCGGTCGGGCGGATCGAGGCGTACAAGGGCTTCGCCGACGTGCTCGGCGCGCTGACGCTGCTCGAGAGCCGCAAGGCGCTGCCGGCCCGCTGGGCGTGGGTGCTGGTCGGCGAGGGCACCTTCCGCGCCGATCTCACGCGGCTGTTCGGCGCGTCGCAGCACGTGCACGCGGTGGGCCGGGTCAGCGACGCGGACCTGCACGCCTTGTACGAACGCGCCGACGTCTTCGTCCACGCGACGCGCTACGAAGGCTCCTCGCTCGTGACACTCGAGGCCATGGCGCATGGCGCGGCGGTGGTGGCGACGCGCGCCGGTGGCATCCCCGACAAGATCGAGGACGGCACGAACGGCCGGCTCAGCGACGTTGGCGACGTCGCGGGCCTGGCCGCCGCGATCGAGTCGCTCATCCAGGACGCGGCGCTGCGCGCGGCCCTCGGCGAGGCCGCGCGGCGCACCGTGGCGGCGCGCTTTTCCTGGGACCACGCGATTGGCAAGACGCTGCGGCTCTACGAGAGCCTGCTCTCCCAGGGTCCGAGGTGAGGCTGACGCCGCGCACCGCCGCCGCGGCTGCGTTCGCGGCGGTTGCCTGCGACCTGCTCGTCGCCATCGTCAGCGGCGGCGCCGGCATCTTCATCCCCGGCGCGATGGGGCGCGCCGGCTTCGCGCTGCGCCTTCTGCTCCTCGGCGCCCTCGGCGCCAGCTTGTGGTTTCGCTCGCGCGCCACCTTGGTGCTTGGCCTGTGCATGCTGCCATCGCTCTACCAGTTCCAGTACGCCGGCGGGCGCATCAACGGCGACGGCATCATGTACTACCCGTACGTGCGCTCGTTGTGGAAAGACTTCGACCTCGACTTCACCAACGAGTACGAACACTACGGCCTGCTCGAGCGCGGCGACCTGCGGGTGCCGACGAAGACCGGGCTGCGCCGTTCGATCTTTTCGATCGGCCCGGCGCTCGTGTGGTCGCCGTTCTTCCTTGCCGGCGAGGCGGTCGCGCGGGTGCAGGCCACCGGCGGGGCGCCGGTGGACCTTTCCGGCTATGGCCCGCATCACCGCAACGCGGTCGCGCTGGGCAGCTTCGCGCTCGGCTTCGCGGCGCTGCTCCTGATCCGCGCAACGCTGCAGCGGCACTTCACGGCCGGCATCGCGCTCGGCACGACGGTGCTCGTGTGGGGCGCCACCTTCCTGCACTGGTACATGGTGCAGCAGCCGACCATGTCGCACGCGCCCTCGGCATTCGCGGCCAGCCTCGTCATCTTCCTATGGGACCGCGACAAGAGTGAGCGTTCTGGTGCGCGCTGGCTGTGGCTCGGCCTGGCACTCGGCCTCGCCATGTGCATCCGCTGGCAGAACGGCGTGCTGCTGATCCTGCCTGCCATCGACCTCGCCTCTGCCGCGTGTCGCAAGCAGCGCTCGTGGCAGGAGCTGTGCGCTGCGAGCGTCCTGCTTGTGGCCGGCGTGCTGGTCGCGGCGTTTCCGCAACTGGCCGCGTGGCACACGCTCTACGGCGAGTGGCTGCTGCGCAACCCGCCGCACGGGCCCGACTTCCTGCGCCTCACGCATCCTTTCTTCTGGGAGACGCTCTTTTCCTCGCGGCATGGCTTGTTGTCGTGGACGCCCGTCTTCTGGGCCGGCTACCTCGGCATGGCTCTCCTCTTGGGGCAGCGCAACCGCACCGCGGTGGTCCTGGCCGTGCCCCTCGTTCTGATGACGTACGTCAATTTCTGCTCCGGCGACTGGTGGGCGGGCGGGTCGTTTTCAAACCGCCGCTTCGACAGCCTGCTGCCGATCCTCGCCTTCGGCATCGCCGCGGCGGCGGCCTTTGCGGTGCGTGCCATCCGGCGCCGGCCGTCCCTTGCGGCGGCGGCCGTGGCGGTCGCGGCCGTCGCGTGGAACGGCGCGCTGATGGCGCAGGTGCGGCGCGGGCTGGTGCCGCGCGACGACACCGTCTCTTTCGCGAACCTCGCCGGTGGCTCGGCCGAGGCAGTCGAAGACGCTGTCGGTTTCCCCACGACCTGGCCCGCGAGCTGGCTGTTCGCCGCGCGGCACGATGTCCCGCCCGGCCAGTTCGACGCGGTCGTAGGCAAGTACATGTTCTACCGCCAGGGCAACCTCGAGGGCCGCGTCGAGGTGGGCGGCGAGGCGCATCGCGGCCTGCTCGACAGCGGCTTCGCGCGGAGCGAAGCGCGCGACGGCCGCGCCTGCCGCCGCCTGCTACGCGACGGCCGCATCTTTACACCTCTCGATGTTGCCGAAGGGTTCGACGTGGTGCTGAACGTCCACGCCGAGGCGGCGGGCAGCCTCGCGGTGGCGGTGAACGGCCAGCCCGCCGGCAGCGCCTTGCTCACGCCGGGCTGGAACTCTCCGGCCGTGGCCGCGCCCGCGACGCTGTTTCGCGACGGCGTCAACGAGGTCACGCTCGGCAGCGACGCGCAGCAGGCGTGTGTCGCCTCTCTCGAGCTGCGCCGGGTGCAGCCGCGATGACGATGAAGGCGATCGTGATCGGCGCAGGTCCGGCCGGCCTCAAGGCGGCGAACGTGCTGGCGCGCGGCGGCGCCGCGGTGACGCTGCTCGAGGCCAGCGGCGTGGTCGGCGGACTCGCGAGCTCCTTCGATGCCGGCGGGGTGCGCGTCGAGCGCTACTACCACTTCATCTGCAAAGGGGACAACGACCTCGTCACGACACTCGGCGAGCTGTCGTTGTCGCATCTGCTTCGCTGGCGCGACTCGCGCATGGCCTACTTCGTGGACGGCGAGCTCTACCCGTTCCTCACCCCCATCGACCTGCTGCGCTTCAAGCCGCTCGCGCTGCGCGACCGGTTCCGCGCCGGCCTCGCGCTGCAGCGCGGCCAGCGCATGAAGGAGGCGGAGCTGGCACCGCTCTTCGCCGTCGACTGGCTGAAGAGCAACTTCGGGGCGGCCGCCTACGACGTCATCTGGGACCCGCTCATGAAGTTCAAGTTTGCCGAGCACGCGCCGCGCATCAGCGCGGCCTGGATCTGGGCGCGCATGGAGCGCCTGTCGCGCTCGCGCACCTCGCCATGGCGCGAGGAACTCGGCTATGTCGAGGGCGGCAGCCGCGTGGTGCTCGAAGCGCTCGCCCGCGACCTCGAGGCGCGCGGCGGGCGCATCGTCCTGAATGCCGACGTCGAGGCGATCCTCGGCACCCCCGATGCGGCCGACGGCGCGCGCGTCAACGGCGAGAACCTCGCGGCCGACGTCGTCGTGTCCACCGTGACCACCTCGCGCTTCCTCAAGATGACGCCGTGGCTCGACGGCCCGTACGTCGAAGGCGTGCGGCGGATTCCGACGATCGGCATCTTCTGCCTGTTCCTGCGGCTCGCGCGCCGCACCACTCCCTTCTTCTGGGTCAACACCAACGACATCCGGGTGCCGTTCGCCGGCATGATCGAGTACACGAACCTCAACCCGATGCCGGAGCTGGGCGGCGACCACGTCCTGTACGTGCCGCAATATCTCTCCGCCGACGATCCGCGCTACGCGCAGACGGACGAGCAGGTGCTGCGCGCCTACACCGACGCGTTGACGCTCATCGATCCCGCCTTCGACCGGCGCCAGGTGCGCTTCAGCGCCGTGTTTCGTGACCGCTTCGCGCAGCCCATCTGCCTCACCGACTACCGCACCGCGACGCCTGGCATCGACACACCGGTGCCGAACCTCTACCTCACGGACTCCTGCCAGCTGCATCCGCACGACCGCTCGATCAGCGGCGCCCTGGGGCTCGGCCGGCAGGCGGCGGAGCACGCACTGGCGCGCCGCGGCGGAGCGGGCGCGGCGCCATGAGGCTCTTCGGCCTGCACGATCGCCTCGGCGTGGCGCTGTTGCTGCTGGTGCTGCTGCCGTCGCTGTGGCTTTCGTGGCACGCACCGGTGCCGCGCCTCGATGCCGACGCGGTCGAGTACTACGCGCACCTGCGCTCGCTCTACTTCGATCACGACGTCTCGTTCGCCAACGAGTTCGCGCACTTCGGCATCGACCAGCGCTGGGACAAGCAGAACCCGACCGTCACCGGCTATCGCCGCACCAACTTCTCGGTGGGACCCGCGCTCTTCTGGATGCCGTTCTACGCGGCTGCCGATGGGCTCGCGCGCTGGCGCGGCGACGTCCAGGAAGGCTACTCGCCGCTGCACATCCGCGCGGTGTGCCTGGCGAGCCTCTGGTACGCGGTCCTGGGCCTGATGCTCACCTTCGGCTGGGCGCGGCAGCTGTTCGATGCGAAGGCGGCGTTCTGGACCGCGCTCATCGTCTTCTACGGGACCGCCGTCGCCTGGTACGCGATCTACGAGGCCACCGTCAGCCACGCCATCAGCTTCGCCATCGCGGCCGTGTGCCTGCGCCTGTGGTGGGACGGGTGCTTTTCCCTGCCGCCGGCGCGCGCGGTGCTGCTCGGCATCGCGATCGGCCTCGCCGCCGACGTCCGCTGGCAGAACGCCGTCTTCCTGTTGCTGCCCGCATACACGGTGCTGTCTGGTACGCGGCGCGCTCCGTTCGCCGCATGCAAAAGTGCCGTCCTGGTGGGCGCCGGCTTCTTCCTCGGCGTCCTGCCGCAACTCATCGTGTTCAAGTCGATCTTCGGCGCG
Source organism: uncultured Acidobacteriota bacterium (assembly GCA_963720545.1). Classification (GTDB taxonomy): domain Bacteria; phylum Acidobacteriota; class Vicinamibacteria; order Fen-336; family Fen-336; genus MFD01916-c6. The sequence continues at coordinate 2,174,915 of OY970399.1, forward strand.
TACCTGCTTGCCTATCCCGTGCAGGGCACCGACTACCTGCGGCTCTCGCACCCGCGCCTCCTGGAGACGTTCTTCTCCTCCCGCCACGGCCTCTTCTTCTGGACGCCGGTCCTCTGGCTGTCGTTTCTCGGCATCGCGGCGCTCGCATGGCGCCGGCGCGGCGCCTGGCTGCCGCTCCTCGCCGTACTCGCCTTGATGACCTGGGTGAACGCAGCGTCCGCCGACTGGTGGGCGGGCGGGTCGTTTTCCAATCGCCGCTTCGATTCGGTGATGCCGCTCCTGGCCCTCGGCCTGGCCGCCTGCCTCGAGCAGCTCGTGCGCTGGGCTGCGGCCCATCCGGCGCGCGTCGTCGCGGCTACGGCGGCGCTTGCCTGCGCCTGGAACCTGCTCTTCATGGAGAACTACCGGCGCGGCGCGGTGCCACGCGACGACACGGTGTCCTTCGCCGCGGTGACCCGGGCCAACGCCGGCCTCTTCGCCAGCTGGTTCGGCGCGCCTTCGGCCTGGCCGGCGAACTGGCTGTTCGCCGCGCGCACCGGCCTGCCGAGCGCGAAATACGACGAGATGGTTGGCAAGTACCTGTTCTTCCGCCAGGAGAGCCTCGGCGGCATCGTCGACCTGGGCGAACCGCGAGCCGATCCGGCTCTCGTCGGCGACGGCTTCCTGGAGCCGCAGCGCGAGAACGGCGTGTCGTGCCGCTGCGTCGATGGCAGCGCGCGCCTGTTCGCTTCGCTCGACCTGCCCGAGGACTTGCGGGTCGCCATCCACGCCAAAGGCAGCGGCCGCCTGTTCTTCGCGGCGAATGGCCAGGATGCCGGGTCGGTGCCGCTTGGCGACGCGTTCGCGGCGCAGGAACTGGCACTCGGAGCGGCCGCGCTGCGCCCCCAGCTCAACGAGTTCACGCTGCGCACCAGCGCCGGCGGCAGCGCGTGCGTCGACAAGCTGGTGTTCACGCGCGTGCGCCGGTGAAGAGCGAGGAATACGCGCGCATGTTCGCCGCCGAGGAGCGCCAGTGGTGGTATGCCGGCATGCGCGAGATCGCGTTCGCGCTGCTGCGCTCGGCGCAATTCGCACCCGACGTGAACGCCCGGGTGCTCGACGCAGGCTGCGGCACCGGCAACAACCTCATCCACATGCGGCGCTTCGGCCGCACCATCGGCGTCGACCTGTCGGAAGACGCGATCGCCCATTGCCGCGCGCGCCGCGTGCCGGCGATACGCGGCAGCGTGCTGTCGCTGCCCATCCGCAACGCGCGCGTGGCGCTCGCCACGTCCTTCGACGTCCTCTATCACGCGTGGGTCACGAGCGACCGCGACGCCGTTGCCGAGATGGCGCGGGTGGTGAAGCCCGGCGGCTTCGTGCTGGTGCGGGTGCCGGCGCTGCGGATGCTCTGGGGCGCGCACGACGAAGCCGTGCTTTCGCGGCATCGCTACACCAGGGGCGAGCTGACCGCGCTGCTGCGCTCCGCCGGGCTCGAGGTGGTGCGCGCGACCTACGCGAACACGCTGCTCTTGCCGCTGCTCCTCGCCCGCCGGCTGCTCGACCGCCTGCTGGGCCGCCACGGCTCCGACGTCTCCTTCCTGCCCGCGCCGCTCGAATGGACGTTCCTGCGGCTGCTGCGGATGGAAGCGTGGCTCGTGGGGCTTGGCGTCAGCCTGCCGATCGGCGCGAGCGTCCTGGCGTTGGCGCGCAAGCCCGGCAAGCAGCGTCGCAAGGCCGAAAGCGGCCCGCAGGTACTGCACTAGCAAGCGCCGCGGCGCGGCGCGTCCTGCCTGCTACAAGCGGAAGAGGTAGCTGAACTTCACGAAGAAGCCGTCCTGGGTGCGGCGCAGGCCACGGAAGGCGAACAGGTCCGCGTCCGACACGGAGCTGCCGTAGCCCGCGAAGAACACCGTGCCCGGCGTCGGCTGCCAGGCGAAGAGCGCATCGATCCGCAGGTCGTTGGCGCTCTTGCCGAGCGCCGCATCGTAGCCGCCGGCAGCGTTGCGGATGAGGATCGGCCGCTCGGTGCGCGTGACGTCGCGCAAGTCGTCCTGGTAGTCGGCGACGTATTCGGCGACCACGCGGCCGAAGATCGCGCGCGTCGCCTGGTATTCGATCTTGAGGCGCGGGATGTGGCGCCTGGTGACCACCGAGCCGTCGGTGCGGCGGTTCACCTGCTGCAGGTTGTAGAGCAGGTTGGCGCGCAACTGTTCGGTCGGCCGCCAGTTGAGGTCGACCGTGAGATACGCGATCTTGCCGCTCGCCCACTCGGAGAAGTTCTCGTCGCGCCCCCAGACGGCGCTCACTTCGGCGTCGAAGCGCTTGAACTGCGGCGTCGAGAAGCTCGCCACCCAGTCGAGGTTCGGTATGCGCGGCGTGCCGACGAACGGCAGGATCTCGCCGGGACGGTCGCCGGCAATCGCGTAGTCCGTGTAGAGCGAGGGGTCGTAGCCGAAGGTCTCGACCAGGATCGAGCCGCCGACCTTCCAGCCGCCGCGCAGCGTCGCGTTGTTGTTGAAGTGCAGCTTGCGGTCCTGCACGCCGCCCGCGCCGAAGAAGGCGTCGTACTGCCAGGTGCCGTCCAGCACCAGGTCGCTGTTCAGCACCTCGAGGAACGAGCCTTCGCGGCCGAAGAAGCTGACGCGCTGGTCGGCCAGGGCATGGACGATGCCGGCGCGGCTGATGAAGCCGGCGCGGGCGCGGAAGTCGTCGTCGATGCCGCTCAGGAGCAGCCGCGTGCCGAGGCGCTTGCCGTTGCGGTTGAAGGTGGCGTTCCACAGCGGCGCTGTCTTCTTGACTCCGGCGACGAGGTCGCCGGATACGCTGCCCTGCAGGTCGAGGTTGGACGTCTGGCCGAGGGCGATGCGCGCGTCGATGGCGGCCACCCGGTTCCAGTCGCTGCCCTCGATGCGGTCGGTGTAGACGAGGCCGAGGCGCGAGCGCTGGCCGAGGTCGCGGCGCACGCGCAGCACGTTGTAGACCGGGTGGTCGCTGCCGGTGCGCGAGACGTTCTCGTCGTCCACCGCCGACAGCAGGCCGACACTCGTGCCGGAGAGAGTGCCCGTGAGCTTGACGGCGGCCAGCGGCGACACCACGCGGCGCGTGTACACGAGCCGGTTGGGGGTCGCGAACTGCTCGAGGCCGTCGAGGAAGAACGGCCGCTTCTCCTCGAAGAAGAGCGCCTGGCGCGGGTCGTACTGGATCTGGCTGATGTCCGATTCGACTTGTGAGAAGTCGGGGTTGACGGTGCCGGTGAGCGAGAGGTTCGGCGTCACGCCCCAGCGCACGTTGCCGCCAACTTCCGGGCGCCGGCCGTGATAGCGCCACGCGTCGTTTCCCGAGCGGATGCCGTCGAGGCGGCCGGTGACTTCCGGGTTGAGGTCGAGCACCAGGCCGGGGTGGAGGTCGCGCATGCCGGCGATCACGCCGCCCTGGGTGAGGAACGAGGTGGCGGAGCGCCGCGCCGGCGCCCACGAGTCCTCGAAGCCGGAGCTCTGGCTCACCCGCAGCACGTGCAGTCCCCAGCTCTGCGTGTCGGCCTTCTGGTAGCGCAGGCTCTTGAACGGCACCCTTACTTCGATCTCGTAGCCGGCCGGCGTCAACCGGCCCTTCGACTGGAACACGAAATCGGGCGCCAGGTTCGGCGTCTCGCGTCCGGTCGCGAGCCCGGAAAACCCGCCGCCCGCGTCGCCGGTGCTGAGTCCTTCGATGAGCGTGCCGTCCGCTTGCACCCCCAGCGGGTTGACGGTGAGTGCTATCGCCTGGCGGCCGTCGTTGAAGGTCGAGAGCAGGAAGGTCACGGTGTCCTCGGCATCGAGGTAGTCGCGCTGCGCGAGGCTCGCGCGCACGCTGCCTGGCGCCGCTTGCGCACGCACGCCGAAGTAGATCGCGGTGGGCGAATAGAAGACGAGCACCTCGGTGCCCTGCTCCGCCGGCCTGCCGTCGTTCGGCGAATACTGCGAGAACTCGGTGAGCCGGGCCGCGGCGGCCCACGCCGCTTCGTCGAGCTTGCCGTCGATCGCGATTTCGTCCTCGCGGCGCGGCGCCGAGACCTGCAGCTGATCCTGGCGGCCGGCAAAAACCGGCGGCGGCGGTTCGGCCAGCGAAATCAAGGCGATGAACGCATGCGTGAGCATCGGCCGTCCATGCTACCGCGACGTGCGTGCTACGCTCCGTCGCCACGGAGGCGCGATCTTCATGACGATGCGCGGTGTCACGACCGTATTCGTTTGTTCGCTTGGCCTGCTCGGCGCCGCGGCTGACAGCGACGCGCCCGAAACGGCGTCGACCGAAGCCATCGCCCGCTTCACCACCGAGCCGCGCTACCTTTCGCCCTGGGTCGCGACCGTCCCGGAATCGGCACAGGTGCCTTCGCCCCTCGACTTCTTCGGCCACGTCTCCGGCGCCGCCGGCGAGCTCACCTATTCGGACCGTGCCTATGCGTACTATCGCGCGCTCGCCAAGGCGTCGCCGCGGGTGCACGTCGAGACGATCGGCAAGACCGAAGAGGGCCGCGAGATCGTGCTGGTGGCGATCGCCGATGAAGACGGCATCCGCGACCTCGAGCGGCTGAAGGCGGCAACCGCGGCGCTTGCCGACCCGCGCAAAACCGACGAAGCCGCGGCGACGGCGCTCATCGACGCGGCGCGTCCCATCTATTACTTCAACGCCGCGATCCACGCCGACGAGACCGGCAGCGTCGAGATGCTGCCCGAACTCGCCTACCGGCTGGCGGTGTCGGAAGTGCCGATGATCCAGGCGATCCGCAGGAACGTGGTGGTGTTGCTGAACCCCGTGTCGAACCCCGACGGCCGCGACAAGGTCGCCGACTGGTTCTACGCGTACCTCAAGGGCCGCACCGACTTCGACACCCTGCCGCGCCAGTCGCCGCCCTACTGGTCGCGCTACGCGTACGTCGACCTCAACCGCGACACGCACCAGCAGACGCATGCCGCGACCCAGGCAGTGCACCGCATGTTCCACGCGTACCACCCGACCGTGGTGCACGACCTGCACGAAGCGATCGCACTCCTGCAGACGTGGAACGGCACCGGTCCCTACAACCCCAACCTCGACCCGATCGCAACCACCGCGTGGCTCACCATGAGCTTCCACGAGGTGCAGACGCTGACCGCGATGGGCATGCCGGGCGTGTGGACCTGGGACTTCGGCGAAGGCTTCGGCCAGCACTTTCTCGATTCGGTGGCGATGAACCACAACAGCCTCGGCCGCGGCTACGAGACTTTCGGCAACACCACCGCGGAAACCGCCGACCGCGTGCTCGGCCGCGGCGACGTCAGCCGCGAATGGTACCGGCCGGTGCCGCCGCCGACGCGCTTTCGCTGGTCGATGCGCGACAACGTCAACTACCAGCAGACGGCCGCGCTGGCGGCGCTCGACTTCACCGCGCGCAACGCGAAGCCGATGCTGTGGGACTTCTACCGCAAGGGCGTGAACTCGTACCGCAAGGGCGTGGACGGTCCGCCGTTCGCCTACGTCATCCCTGCCGACCAGGGCGACCCGCACCGTGTCGCGGCGATGGTCGCACGGCTGATGGCGCAGCGCATCGAGGTGTCGCGCGCGAACGTCGCGCTCGCGGTGAAGGAAGGCTCTTTCCCCGCGGGCAGCTTCGTCGTCAAGCTCGACCAGCCGTATCGCAACTATGCCGTCGACCTGCTCTCGCCGCAGGTCTACCCGGAAGACTCGAAGGTCGAGCCGTACGACGACATCTCCTGGGCACTGCCGGTTCACGATCACCTGCAGGCGGTGGCGATCGCAGATCCTGCGGTGAAGACCGCGGCCGCAACGCTCCTCACTGAACCCCCGCAGGCGCACGGCCGCGTCTCGGGCGACGGCTCGGTCTTGCTCGTCAAGGACACGGGACAGGAGTCGCTGTTCGCCGCGCGCTACCAGCTGAAGGCGTTTCGTGTCGAGATCGCGGAGCAGCCGTTCGATGCGGGCGGCGTTTCGTATCCGCGCGGCTCCTGGATACTGCCGGCTCAGGCCGGGCTGGCGAAGGCAGTGGCCGCGACCAGCGACAAGTGGGGCATCGATTTTCAGGGTGCCGCCTCCGCCCCCGACGTCCGGCGCCACGATGCGCCGGCGCCGCGGCTCGGCGTGTTCGTGCCCTGGGCCGATACAGACGCCAGCGGCTGGGTGCGCTACGCGCTCGACCAGCGTGCGATTCCCTACACCTACATCCGCGACGAGGACGTGCGCGCCGGCGGGCTGCGCACCCGCTTCGACGTCATCCTCTACGGCCACGTGGACCTCGAGCTCGCCGCCCAGATCAGCGGCCTGCCCTCGGCCTGGGGCCCGATGCCGTTCAAGAAGACGGCGAAGACGCCGCACCTCGGTACCCCCGCCGAATCGGACGACATCACCGGCGGCATCGGCTACCGCGGTCTCGCCGAGCTGCAGTCGTTCGCCGAAGCCGGCGGCGTATTGATAACGATGGGCAGCGGCTCGACCCTGGCGCTCGAAGGCGGCCTGATCCGCGGCGTGCGGCGCTCCGCCGGCCTGGCGGTGCCGCGCGTCGGCGAAGGCGGCGAGCTGCGCGGCATCTGGACGCCGGGCTCGCACGTGCGCGCGAGTTTCGTGAAGAAGGACGACCCGATCGGCTACGGTTACGCCGAGAACACCTATGTGTTCCGCGCCAACTTTCCGGCGTACGACCCGCCCAGGCACTGGCTGCGCATGTCGTACTGCACCTCGTGCCTCGACGGCCCGGTGGACCGCTCGGCGATCGTCATGCAGTGGGGTGCGAGCGACGGGTCGCCCTTCCTGGTGAGCGGCGGCGCGCGCGGCGAAAGCGGCCTCGTCGGCCGCCCGGCGATCTTCGACGTGCCCACCGGCAAGGGCCGCATCGTCGCCTTCAACTTCAACCCGCTGCACCGCGACCTGAACCACGGCGACCACCGCCTGGTGTGGAACGCGGTGCTCAACTGGAAGCGGGCGGAATAGCCGCTACCAGATCGGGTATTTCTTCGCCTTGTGCTCGGCGCCGAGCGTGACGTAGTCGGCGGCGTTCTTCACCACCCGGTCGACTTCGGCGGGTGTCAGCGGACGTATGACGCGCCCGGGGACCCCCAGCACCAGCGAGCCGGCCGGCACCCTGGTGCCTTCGGGCACGACGGCACCGGCGCCGACCAGGCAGTGTTTGCCAATGACGCAGCCGCTCAGCACCGTGGCGCGCATCGCGATGAGCGTCTCGTCGTGCACTTCGGACGCGTGCACGATGGCGCCGTGTCCCATGGTGACGCGTTCGCCGAGCACCGCCGGCATGTCCCAGTCGGTGTGGATCACGCAGCCGTCCTGCACGTTGCTCTCGGCGCCGATCTCGATCGGCTCCATGTCGCCGCGCAGCACCGCCGAGAACCAGACCGAGGCGCGCGGCCCGATGCGCACGTCGCCGACGATGCTGGAGGCCGGTGCGATGTACGCCGTTTCGTCGATGACGATGCCGTTCCTGGGGAGTGCCACGGCCTCGATTCTTGCACGGTGTCTCTCAGCCGCTGACACCCGGGCGGTACAATCCAGAGCCAGAGCGACAAGGCAATGGGCGACACTCCCAAGGACGCGGCCGCCGTCACCGCGGACCTCGAGCGGATCCGCGCGGAGGTGCGCGAGCGCGCCCTGCACCAGCCCCCGCAGGGACGGCTGCCGGCGCCGCTTCCGGTCCGGCCGCCCGCTGTGCCGGCGCAACCCGACGCCGAGCCGGTGGCAGTCGCGCTTCCCGTGCGGCCCGATCCCGCCGAAGTCAACACGCTGTGGCGGGCAGAGGCCGCGGGCGACACGCCCGGGCTGCTCCGCCGGTTCGTGAACCGCATGGTGGCGCCTGCGCGCGCCGCGCAGATCGCGTGGAACGCCCGCCAGGTGCAGTTCGACAACGAGTTGCTCGCCTATGTCGACGGCCGCCTGCACGCGACACACCTGCAATACGACAGCGTCCTCGGCATCCACGCGAAGCACCTGCAGGAGATCGACGAGCGCCACCTCATCCTCCAGGAAGAGCTCGTCGCCCACGTCCACGATCTCGTCAAGCGCATCGACCTGGTGCTGAGCCTCTCCGAGCGCGAGACGCTCGGCATCGAGGCGTCGCTGCGCGAGCTGCGGGCGCGGCTTTCCGACCTCGAGCCGGCGCGCAAGCCCTAGCCGCGCATGCAGAGGATGAAGAGCGTCGTCATCTGCGCCGTGCAGGCGCCGTTCATCAAGGGCGGCGCCGAGATCCTGGTGCACGAGCTGCGCGACAACCTCGCGCGGCGCGGGTTCCGCGTCGACATCGCGAACGTGCCGTTCAAGTGGTACCCGGTGACCGAGATCGTGAAGCAGGCGCTCGCCTGGCGCCTGCTCGACCTCACCGAGAGCAACGGCACACCGGTCGACCTCGTCATCCCCACCAAGTTCCCGAGTTTCCTGGTGCGCCATCCGCGCAAGGTCGCCTGGCTCTTCCACCAGCACCGCGAGGTCTACGACCTGTACGGCACGGAGTACTGTTCCTTCGACGGCTCGGCGGAGCACGATCAGGCGCGCGAGGCCATCCACACGATGGACCGCACGGCGCTCGCGGAGTGCCGGCGCATCTTCACCATCTCGAAGAACGTCGCGGCGCGGCTGGCGAAATTCAGCGCCCTCTCCGGCGAGGCGCTCTACCCGCCGCCGCAGCACCTCGGCCGGCACCGCACCGACGCGTACGAGCCCTTCCTCTTTTATGCGGGGCGGCTCGACCGCCTCAAGCGGCTCGACCTCGCGATCGATGCGGTGGCGCGCTCGCGCGCGGCGCGCCTCAAGATCGCGGGCAGCGGACCGCTCGAATCCGAACTGCGAAAACGTGTCGAGCGCATGGGCGTCTCGGACCGCGTCGAGTTCCTCGGCTTCGTTTCGGACGACGACCTGGTGTCGCTCTACGCGCGCTGCCGCGGCGCCTGGTACGCGCCGGTGAACGAAGACTACGGTTACGTGACGGTCGAGTCGTTCCTCTCGCGCAAGCCGGTCATCACCACCACCGACGCCGGCGGGCCGCTCGAGTTCGTGGTGGACGGCGAATCGGGACTGGTCGCCGAACCGAACGCGGAATCGCTGGGCGCCGCGATGGACCGGCTGTGGAATACGCCCGAAGCCACGCTTCGCGCCATGGGCGAAGCCGGCCATGCGCGCGTCCGCGACATCACCTGGGACCGCGTCATCGACCGCCTCACCGAGGGGCTCGCGTGAATACGCCCGCCCCCAGGCGGCTGCGCCTGCGCGTCTGGAGTCCGTTGCCGCCGTCGCCCTCGGGCATCGCCGACTACACGCTCGAACAGATCCAGGCGCTGCGCCGCCACGCCGAGATCACGGCTGTGGTCGAAAACCCGATGGCGGTGGAACCGGCGATCCGCGACGTGTTCCCGGTGGTCGAGCCGTCGCGCCTCCCCGCTGCCGACCTCGACCTTTACCATCTCGGCAACTCGCCCTCACACGCCTACGTCTATCGCGCGGCCATCGCCGCGCCCGGCGTTGCGGTCCTGCACGAGTGGAACCTGCACCACCTGGTGCTGTTCGAGACCGTGGAGCAGGGCAACCGCACCCGCTACCTGCGCGAGATGCGGCGCGCGTACGGGGAAACCGGCACCTTCGTCGGCCGCCAGATGGCGCGCGCGCTGGGCGGCGACGTGCTCGCGTCGCGCTTTCCGTTGAACGAGCGGATCCTCGAGCGCAGCCTCGCGGTCGTCGGCCTCACCAGGCACATCACCGCCAAAGCCGCCGCCGCGATGCCGGGCCGGCCGGTGCTGCACGTGCCGCATCATCTCTCCTTGCCACTCGAGCCGTCGCACGCCGATGCGCGGCGCGCACTGGGCATCGCCGCGGACGAACTGGTGGTGACGGCCCCCGGGCTCGCCACGCGCGCGAAATGCCTGGAGCCGGCGCTTGCGGCGCTGTCGAAACTGGCCCCCGAGTTCCCGCGGCTGCGTTTCTTCGCGGCCGGCGAGGTCGACCGCGACTTTCCGCTTGCGAACCTCGTGGCCGGCTCGCCGCTCGCCGAGCGCAGCCGGATCGCGGGGCGTGTCAGCCTTGCCGACTTCGTGCGCCACCTGGCCGCCGCCGACGTGATCCTGAGCCTGCGCTATCCGAGCTTTGGCGAGATGTCGGGCGCGCTGGTGCGCTCGCTCGGCCTCGGCCGGACGACGCTCGTCACCGCCGGCACGCCGGGCGCCGAGGAGTTTCCTCCCGGCATCGTGGTGCCCATCCGTCCCGGCCGTTCGCAAGCCGCGGAGATCGAAGCGGTGCTGCGCTACCTGCTGGCCGACCCCGCGGCACGCGCCGCGCTTGGCGCCGCCGCGCGGGAGTTCGTCCGCCGCGAGCACGATCTCGTCGCAACCACCGCGAAACTCGCGGCGTTCCTCGCCGCGGTGGACGCCCGCAAGGCGGAGCTGCGCGCCGGCATGAGCGAAGAGGACGAAGCGCACGCACCGCTGGCGCGCTTCTTCGACGACGAGATCCGCTGGGCGGCGCGCGACCTCAACCTGCGGGGCTACCCGCTCGGGATCGGCGCCCTGCTCGACGAGCTCAGCGCGGGCTCGTGATGCCGGGCGCCTCCGCCGAGCTCAGCGTCGTCATTCCCGCGTTCAACGAGGAACACCGCCTGCCACGCACCCTCGAGCGCATTGCCGCGTTCTGCGCAGCGCGCGGCATCGCGTGCGAGCTGCTGGTCGTCGACGACGGCTCGCAGGACAAGACCGCCGAGCTCGGACGCGCCGCGGGGGCACGCGTGCTTCGCAACGACGAGAACCGCGGCAAGGGCCATTCGGTGCGCCGCGGCATGCTGGAAGCAAGCGGACCGCTGCGGCTCATGACGGACGCCGACCTGTCGACGCCGATAGAGGACGTCGACAAGCTGCGCGCCGTGATCGCAGAAGGCGCCGACATCGCCATCGGCTCGCGTGCCGCCGACAAGGCTGACGTCAAGGTGCGGCAAGGACTCTTTCGCGAGACCGCCGGCCGCTCTTTCAACTTCGTCGTGCAGGCGCTGCTGCTTCCGGGCCTGCACGACACACAGTGCGGCTTCAAGCTCTTCACCGCGCGCGCCGCGCAGGCGGCGTTCACTCCTGCAACCCACGACGGCTTCGCTTTCGACGTCGAGGTGCTGGTGGCGGCGCGGCGGCGCGGGCTGCGCATCGCCGAGGTCGGCGTGACCTGGCGCAACGACGAAGCCTCCCGCGTCGGCCTGGTCTCGGGAATGCGCGCCTTCACCGACCTCTTGACAATTCGCACCAACGCCCGCCACGGCAAGTACGATTGACCGGCCAGCCATGAAACAGTCTCTGGGCCTCGTCTGTCTGGTGGTGCGCGACTACGACGAAGCACTCGCCTTCTACGTCGGCAAGCTCGGCTTCGAGCTGGTCGAGGATTCGTATGTGCCCGAGCAGGACAAGCGCTGGGTGGTGGTGTCGCCGCCCGGCGCCAGCGAATCGCGACTGCTGCTCGCGCAGGCCTCAACCGCGGCGCAGGCGTCGAGCATCGGCAACCAGACCGGCGGCCGCGTGTTCCTGTTCCTGCACACCGACGACTTCCGCCGCGACTACGACGCCTATCGCACGGAAGGAATCGAGTTCATCCGCGAGCCGAAGGAAGAACTCTGGGGCACCGTCGCGGTCTTCAAGGACCTCTACGGCAACCAGTGGGACTTGATCCAGCCCAAATAGCGTCAGTCGATCAGCGGGTTTGCGACCGAGCCGAGAGGGTTGCGGCGGATGACTGCGGCGGCGCGCAGCTCCTTGACCCAGGCTTCGACGAGGACGGAGAGGCGGGCCGACTCCAGTTGTTCGCGCAGCTGCTGGGCGGCGTCTTCGAAGCCGGGGGCGTTGGGGTCGCCGCCGTATTGCTCCTCGTACGCGGTGCGCACCGCTTCGTCCTCGACGCGCACCTGCGGGCGGAAACGAAACTCGATGTACTTGAGGACCGCGAGCTGGCGGCGGGCCATGCGGCGCAGGCCCGCCTCGTCTACGGCGGCGGCGGCGCTGTCGAGGTTCCGCACCAGGCTCTGATACGCGACTTCCTCCTCTTCGCGGGTGGTCGCGGCCTGCGGAATGCGCGCCGCTTCGCGGGCCATCAGCCGTTCGTCGATCGTGGTCTCGACGGCGGCGCGCAGGTCCTGCTTCAGGAGCCGCGCCTGCAGCGTGACCTCGCTGAGCAGCACCGGCCGGTTGTCGAGCACCGCGAGCACGCGCTCGATGGTGTCGGCGCGTGTTGACGTCGCTGCGGCAGCGCCGATGAGGATACCGATCGCTGACACGAGCACACGGCGGAGGCTAGAACGCATGGCCGATGGTCACGTGGAAGGCGTAGGGTTTTTCCTGCGGGCGGCGGTCGAGCTTGTAGCCCCAGTCGAGGCGCAGCGGCCCGATGGCGCTCTTGTAGCGGATGCCGGTGCCGACCGAGACCAGCACGTCGCCGAGGTCGATCGCGGCGATGAACGGATAGACGTTGCCGAAGTCGGTGAAGGCCGCGACCGAAAAGCGCCGGGCGAGGTCGAAGCGCAGTTCGACGCTGCCGAGGAGCAGCGCGTTGCCGCCCTCGGGCAGCAGGCGCGAGCCATCGGTCGAGAGCACCAGCGGTCCGGCGGTGTCGAGGCGGTAGCCGCGCAGGCTGTAGTCGCCGCCGGCGAAGAAGCGGTCGGCGAGCGGCAGGCGCAGGCCGGTGGTGCCGAACGCGCGGCCGAGGCCGCCGCGGCCGGCGACCGCCAGCACCGTGCGGCTGTTGAGGCGGCGGTAGGCCGCGGCCTGCAGGAACGTCTTCGCGAACGTGTCGCCGCCGAGGACGTTCAGGGACAGCTGGTTGTCCATGCCGATGAAGTGCCCGGACGACGGGTCGAGCGCGTCGTCGCGCGTGTCCTTGACGAATGAGACCGACGGTCCCGAGAGCGTCGATTGCTGGAACCGACGGTCGACTTCGTCGAGCGGCACCTGCACGCGGAAGGTGTCGGTCTTCTGGAACGAGTAGCGCACGATCGCGTTCCAGGTCTTGCCCAGGGCGAAGGCGGTCTGCGCGCTGGTGCCGTAGCGGCGGAAGCTGAAACTGTCGCGCTCCTCCTCCTCGCGAAAAATCGAGAGGAACAGGTCCTGCCGGCGGTTGCGCAGGAACGGCTCGCGGTAGGTGGCGAGGAAGCGGTTCGTCTGGAAGCTCCAGCGTGCGAACGTGGAGAGCGTGCGGTTCATGCCCGCGAGGTTTTTGCGCGTCACCTCGACGCTGAAGCGCAGGTTGTCGCGCTCGCCGTAGCCGGCGCCGTACGAGACGCTGGTCGGCGTGCTTTCGCGCACCCGCACCACCACGTTGCGGCGGCCCTGGGCGTCGGCGTCGGTCTCGTCGATCTGGATCGCGCGGAACAGACCCAGCGCCGACAGTCGCCGCTGGCTCTCGAGCAGCTGGTCGAGGCCCAGAGGCTTGCCCTCGACGAGCGTGATCTCGCGGCGCACCACTTCCTCGCGCGTGTGCTCGAGCCCGGCGACGACGATGCGGCCCACCAGTTCCTGGCGCCCCGGCTGCACCGCGAACACCACGTCGATGCGGTCGCCCTCGCCGGAGGGCACGACACTCGGCGCGACTTCGGCCTGCGCATAGCCGTCGTTGCGCAGCGCCGCCACCAGGTCGTCGCGCTCGGCGGCCACCGCTTCGATGGTGTACGGGTCGCCGGTGCGCAGGTGGCTGCGGTGGCGCTCGATGAGCGGCTGCACCTCCGTCGGTGCGTCGATCGAGATCACGCCGAAGAACGCCTGCGGGCCGAGGCTGACGCGGAACAACACCGCCACATCGCCGCCGCCGGGCTTCGCCTCCACCGCCACCTCCGCCTGCGGGTAGCCGGCGTGCAGGGCGGCTTGCTGGATCAGCAATCGATCCGCCGCAAGCGCCGTCTCGTCGAGCGGCTTGTCCATCCGGGTTGCGAGCGCGGGCGGCCGCGGAAAGCCTTCGACCGAAACCGCCGAGACGCGCGCCTTTGCCGCGGGTGCGACCGTGAACACCACGGTGGTGGCGCCGTCGCGCTCCTCGACGCGCCGCGCGATGGCGCCGCCACGGTCACCGCGGCGCCGCGCGTCCGCTTCGAGCCGCTCCGCGGCCTCGTCGAGCGCATCCTCGCGGCCCTTGCCCTCGCGCGCGATCCGCAGCACCGCCTTCTGCACCTTGCGCGGCGGTGCGGTGCCATCGAAGGCGAGCGCCATGGGCGGCCCCAGCTCCACGACGAACACCATCGCTCCGCCCGTCACCTCGGCGACCGACGCCGGCGGCGTGACGGTCGCGCGCCAGTAGCCGGCTTCGGCCAGGCGCTTGCGCGCGTTCTCGGCGGAGCGCCGCGCTTTCTCGAGGTCGAAGAATTGTCCAGCGCGCGGCCGTGCCTCTTTCACCGCCACCGCCTCGAGGGCGCCGGCCCCCGGTGCCTGCACCGTGACGATGCGCAGGCGCTCGCCGGCCGCGATCGTGAAGATCGCCTCGGCGCCGGCCTCGACACGGCGGCTGATGGCGTCGACCTGCGGCGCCACGAAGCCGCGCGCGCGCAGCGCCTCCTCGAGGCGGCGCGCGGCCTGCTCGAGGTCTGCCGGGAAAAGCGCCTCGCGCTCGTGCAGCCCGCCGAGCCGGCGGATGTCGTCGCGGCGGAGCGGCGAGCGGCCGGTGACCTTGATCGCAGCCAGCAGCGGCGCCACCCGCGGGCGGATCACGAGGCGCACGCCGCCGGGCACTTCCTCCGAGTCGACCACGACGTCTTCGTATTGGCCGGTCGCGAAGATCAGCTCCACCAGCGCGCGGATTGCCTCGGGTTCGAGCGGCGTCCCCGACGGAATGGCGACATAGCGGGCCAGCCGGCGCACTTCCGTGTCGGCGGCGTCCACCACCACGCTGACGATGCGCCGCGGCTCGGCCGCCCGGCACGGGCGCGGCCAGTACGCGGCGCACAGGAGGAAGAGCCCGACCAGGGCGCCGCGCCGCCGGCCGGTCACCGGCTCTTCTTCAGCCTCAGGTCGACGCCGGCGCCCTGTGGGTCCGCGCGCGTGAACAGGATGGAAAGCCGGCGCGACACCGTGTACTCGAGCGAGTAGAGCTGCTCCTGCGTGCTCTTCAGGTCGACGGAGTAGTAGAAGTCGACGTCGCGGGCGATGCGCTTGCCAAGCGTGAGGCGCGCGGTCGGGTTGGTGTTGGAGCCGCGCGCCAGCGACGGGTCGATTGAGAAGCGGTTGAGGCCGATGCGCTGCGCCACCTTCTCGGCGCCTTGCTGCACCTCGCGGGTCAGCGGCGCGGCGCGGCTCACAAAGGCGGCGGCGCCGGCCATGGCGAGGTTCTGCTGCACGCGTTCGCTGCCGCTCTGGAAGGAGGCGTCGGTGACGGTGCTCTCGGGCGCGCCGGCCAGCAGGCTCAGCACGCCGAGGGTGTCGAGCGGCGGGTCGGAGGTGAGCGTCGGCGTCACCCGGTCGATGGTGCCGTTGAGGCGCAGCGTCACGGTGTAGGAGCGCACGCGCGTCTCGGCTTCGATGTCGAAGAAGGGATCGACGCGCTGCGGGTTCGCGAAGTCGAGGGTGCCGTGGCGGATGTTGTAGCTCTGCCCCTGGAAGTACACGCGGCCGTCCTCGACTTCGGCGCGGCCGACGAGCACCGGCCGGTCGTAGGTGCCCTGCAGCGCCAGCTCGGCGCGCGCCGAGAGCTGCGCGAGGTTGTTGTCGATGCGGATCGTCCCGGGGGCGCGGATCTTGACGTCGTAGCGCAGGCCCTCGTAGAGCGAGGTGCCGGTGATGGCGGCCGCCGTCTGCTGGAAGAGCTGCGAGGCCACGTCGTAGCGGCGGGTCAGCACCGCTTCCCGGACGTCGACGGTGCCGGTGACCCACTGGCGGTTGGCGTCGCCGAAGAAGCGCACGTCTGCGCCCACCACGCTGCGCAGCCCCTCCGGATAGTTGAGCGCCAGGTCGCGGCCGGAGGCGCGGATGTCGAAGCTGCTGAGGCGGCCGGCGGCATAGGACGCCTGGCCTTCGAGCCCGAGGGGCCCGCCGCCCGCGGTCGCGTGGACGTTGTCGAGGACCGCCACGTTCTC
This sequence comes from uncultured Acidobacteriota bacterium, assembly GCA_963720545.1. Classification (GTDB taxonomy): domain Bacteria; phylum Acidobacteriota; class Vicinamibacteria; order Fen-336; family Fen-336; genus MFD01916-c6. The sequence goes on from OY970399.1 coordinate 2,190,945, forward strand.
GGTGAAGCGCACCGTGCCGCGCACGTCCTCGAGGCCTTGCGGAAAGCCGCGCGCACGGATGCCGGCGCCGGCGATGCGCAGCGTGCCGTCGACGCGCGGTCGCTGCGTGGTGCCGGAGATGTCGAGCGTGACTTCGGCGGCACCGCGGCCGCGCAGCCGCTCGGTGAAGACCGACACCACGCGCAGGTCGGCGCGCCCGCGCGCCGTGAACGACATGTCGCGGGTGTTGGTGACGCCGACGTTGCCGGCCACCTGCACGTCGCTGCCCTCGCCGGTGAAGCGCGTCTCCTCGATCTCGAGCCGGCCGGCGCGGTAACGCGCGCGCGCGGTGCCGGTGCTCTTCATCGAGTATTCGGGCAGCACCGCGTCGAGGCTCGTGGCTTCGACGTCGGCCTGCAGCGCTTCGGGCGTTGCGAACGGACCGCGAATCGCGATGCCGCCGGCCGCCACCAGCCGCACCGCCGCCGGCAGCGAAGGCGCAACCGCGCGCAGGTACGGATCGAGGTTGGTGTTGCGGATCGCCAGGCGCAGCTCGCCGTCGTTGGGTGCGGCGGCGGCGAACGAGCCGCTGGCGGTCACGTCGAAGCGCGGCGAACTGCTGGCCGCGGTGACGCGCACTGCGCCGCTGCCGTCGCCGGTGAACGACGCATCCAGGTCACCGAGCCCCTCGTCGCCGAGGAAGAGCCGCGGCGAACGCAGGCTGGCGCGCAGCTCGGGCCGCTCGAGCGGGCCGCGCAGCGTGCCCTCGCCCGAGATGCGCCCGGCGAGGGCCGGCACGCCTTCCCGCGCTGGCAGCAGCTGTTCGACCTCCACGTTCTTCGCGGTCCAATGGCCGTCGTAAGACCCGGCGTCGGTCATACTTCCGGCGAATGCCACGTCGCCGCCGCCCACCTTCGCGGTCGCGGCGCGCGCCTCCGTGGTGCTGCCGTGGAAGGCAAGGTCCATGTCGAGATCCTCGTAGCGCAGGCCGTGGAACGTGCCGCTCTTCGCCGCCACGCGACCGCCGCCACCGGGCGCGCTGCGCCGATCGCTCAGGGTGAAGTCGCCGCTGAGGTCGCCGGTTGCGGCCAGCTGCCAGTCGAGTGCCTTCACCAAGTCTTCCGCGGGCCACTGGTCGAGGCTCACCTTCAGATCCATCGCATCGGCCTGGCCCGTGTCGCCCGTCTGCATACGGCCGGCGAGGCGCAGCGACGCCGTGCCGCGGCGCGCCAGCAGCGACCGCGAGCGCAGTTCCGCGCCCTCCAGCTCGCCGTCCCACTCGGCGGCGCCCCACGAAACGCCGAGATACGCCACCGCCGGCGCGGTGAAGCGGCCGTCGAAGATCGGGTTGGAAATGGTGCCGCGCATGCGGCCTGCGAAGGTGCCGCGGCCCGAAAAGCCCACGGGTGCCGCCTGCGCGTTGCCGAGCGCGCGCCGGACGCGCGCGCCGAGATCGTCGGCGGCGGCCAGGTCGGAAGCAGCCAGGTCGACGTCCAGCGCGGCGCGATCGTCGGCTTCGATGCGGCCGGCGGCGCGCAGCGTCGTTGCCGGCGTGCGCAGGTCGAGCGCCGCGAATGTCTGCACGCCCTTCTCCGCGCGCCAGTCGACACGCCCGGCGAGCGGCGTACGGCCGTCGCCGCGGGTGCTCGCAGCGAGGTCGAGAAGCGCGCGGCCGCTGACGAGGCGCGCGCGACCCTTCGGCCACGACACGTCGATCGGACCGGTGGCAGCCGCGGCCAGGCCGGGCTTGCCGGTGCGAAACACATAAGAGAGGAGGTTCTCCGCGTCGACGCCGGCGAGGGTGCCGGCGATCCGTACGTCGCCGCTGCGGTTCGTCGGCACGTCCACCTCGAGCTCGCCGGTGCCGCCGAGGGCCGCGGCCGCAAGCCGCCGCAGGCGCAGGTCGGTGCCGTCCCAGTCGACATCCATAGCGCAGCGCTCGACCGCGACGCCGTCGAAGGCGCCTTCGCGCGCGTCGAGGCGCCCTTCGAAACGGATGGTCGAACCGTCGATGGTGGTGCGGCCGTTCCAGGTGCCGCGGCCGCGCAGGTTGAGGCCGGTGCGAAACACGTGCTGGTCGAGCTCGCCGACATCCACCCGGCCGCGCAGCGACAGGAGCCCGCGAATGCCGCCCTCGAGGAACAGTTCGCCGCTCAGGTCGAGCGCCGTGTCGCGCGCCGCGAGCTTGCCGTCGGTGAGCCCGACCCGGCGGCCGCGCCACTCGATGTTGGCGGACAGCCCGAAAGGCAGCACCGGCGCCGTGCCGAAGCGCAGGGTCCCGGGCGCGAACGACACCGGACCGCCGACGCCGCCGTCGCGCCGCGACGTGAGGCGCGCCTGCAGGTCGGGCAGGTCGAGGTCGAGCGGGATGCGCTCGTGGTCGACGACGATCTCGCCGCCCTCGACGATGAAGCGGCGGATGCGGACGTCGCCGCGGCCCGGGCCGCCGTCGCCGGCCGGCGGCAGGTTGGAGGTGCCGTCCGCGAACGCCGCCACGTGCAGAACCGGCTTCTCGAGCCGCACCCGCGACAGCACGGTGCGCGTCGCGAACAGCGACAACGGGCTCGGCCGCAGGATGACCCGCGAGGCCGTGAAGAGCGGTGGCGCGCCGGCCTGCGGCGAAGCGATGCGCACCTCGTTCAGTTCCAGTTCCGGCGGGAAGAAATGCGTCTGCACCCGGCCGATCGTCACCTCGCGCGACAGCGCCTGCGACAGGCGCCGCGCGGTGTAGCCGGTGAGCGCCGGCGACCACGGGCGCGCCAGGGCGACGACGGCCAGCGTGCCGGCGGCAATCCAGAACGCGCGACGAAGCGGCCAGCGTTTCATGATCGGGACCGAAGGTGCGGCGCTGCGGCTACGAGAGGACGCAAAGTGCGGCCCCCGCCTCCACCGCCTGGCCCTCGCGGACCGCAAGGCCCGAGACGGTGCCGGCGCGCGGCGAGCGGATTTCATTCTCCATCTTCATCGCCTCGATCACGAGCAGCCCCGCGCCCTTCGCGACCACGGCGCCCTCGGCCACCAGCAGCCGCACGATCTTGCCCGGCATCGGCGCCCGCACCGGCGCTTTGGCGGACGGGACCTTGCGCGACACCGTGGCTGCGCCCGAAGCAGCCGCACCGGCGTGTACCGGTTCCACGACGACGCTGAAACTGCCGCTCGCGGTGGTCACGCGAAAGCCGTCCGCCTCGATAACCACGCCGACATCGTGGCCGCGGCCGTCGAGCAGCAAATGCAGGGCAGGGCCCGTGCCCGCGACGCTCCATGAGAGCGTGCGGCCGTCCACCTTGAGGACGCGCGCCTCGCCGCTGCCGGCGATCTCGATGCGCCAGGTGCGTTTGCCGATGGTGGCGTCGACGATCATCGGCGCGGCCGCAGCGCAGAGCCGATGCCGGCCTGCCACCACGCGCTGCCCGCGGCCGCCGCTGCGCCCGCCTGCGGCGCGTGCGTGCGCGACTGGTGCTCCGCAAACGTCAGTGCCGCGGCCACCGCCGCGGCGAGCTCGGCGCCATCGTCCCCTTCCGCCGGGGCCGCGGCCGGCTGCGCCAGCAACGCTTCGATGAACGAAGTGTCGAAGCGGCCGGCGGTAAAGGCCGGATCGCGCAGCACCCTGGCGAAGAACGGCAACGTGGTGCGGATGCCGAGGACGCGGTATTCGGAGACGGCGCGGCGCATGCGCGCCAGCGCCTCGTCGCGGTCCTTGCCCCAGGCCACGAGCTTGGAGATGAGCGGGTCGTAGTGCACCGGCACGGTGCAGCCCGAGTAGACGCCGGAGTCGTCGCGGATGCCGGGTCCCCCTGGTGCGCTCAGCGCAAGGATCTTTCCCGGACTCGGCAGGAACGACTGCTCGGGGTCTTCGGCGTAGACGCGGCACTCGATCGCATGGCCGCGCTGCGCCAGGTCCTGCTGCGCAAACGGCAGCGGCTCGCCCTGCGCGATGCGGATCTGCAGCTTGACCAGGTCGAGGCCGGTGACCATCTCGGTGACCGGGTGCTCGACCTGCAGGCGGGTGTTCATCTCGAGGAAGTATGGGTTGCCGTCCCGGTCCACCAGGAACTCGAGGGTGCCGGCGTTGCGATAGCCGGTGCTTTGCCCGAGCGCAACCGCCATTTCGCCCATGCGCCGGCGCAGGTCCGCGGTCATGAAAGCCGCGGGCGACGGGCTCTCTTCCACCACTTTCTGGTGGCGGCGCTGGATGGAGCACTCGCGCTCGAACAGGTGCACGACGTTGCCGTGGTGATCGGCGAGGAGCTGGATCTCGATGTGGCGCGGCGCGAGGATCGCCTTCTCGACGTAGATGCGGCCGTCGCCGAAGGCGTTCATGGCTTCGCTGCGCGCGCGCGCCGCCGCCTGCGCCACGTCGCCGGCCGAGTGCACGAGCCGCATGCCCTTGCCGCCGCCGCCCGCGGCCGCCTTCAGCATCACCGGATAGCCGATGCGCGCGGCCTCGGCCGCGATCGCGGCGTCGTCGTCGAGTGGATGCAGGCTGCCCGGCACCACCGGCACCCCCGCGGCCACCGCGACGCGCCTGGCCGAGGTCTTCTCCCCCATCAGCTCGATCGTTTCGGCCTTCGGGCCGATGAAGGTGAGGCCCTGGTCCACGACCGCGGCGGCAAACGCCGCGTTCTCGGCCAGGAAGCCGTAGCCGGGATGCACGGCGTCGGCGCCCGCGCGCCGCGCCGCGTCGAGCACCGCGTCGGCGCGCAGGTAGCTGTCGCGCGACGGCGCCGGGCCGATCGCATACGCCTCGTCGGCGTGGCGCACGTGCAGCGCGTCGCGGTCGGCCGCGGAGTAGACGGCGACCGTTGCCACCTGCATTTCGCGGCAGGCGCGCATCACCCGCACCGCGATCTCGCCGCGGTTCGCGACCAGCACCTTGCGGATCTTCAAAGCGGGATGTTCCCGTGCTTCCGTGGAGGGTTGCTGTCGCGCTTGTTGCGCGTCATCGCCAGGCCGGAAATGATCCTGGCGCGCGTGTCGCGCGGCCGGATGACCTCGTCGATGAAGCCGCGGTCGGCCGCTATGTAGGGGTTTGCGAACTTCTCGCGGAATTCCTGCGCCCGGGCGCGGCGCAGCGCCTCGGGGTCTTCGGCCTTTTGCAGCTCCTTGCGATAGAGCACGTTGACGGCGCCTTCCGGGCCCATCACCGCGATCTCGGCGCTTGGATAGGCGAAGTTGAGGTCGGTGCGCAGGTGCTTGCTCGCCATCACGCAGTAGGCGCCGCCGTAGGCCTTGCGGGTGACGATCGTGATCTTCGGCACTGTCGCTTCGGCGAACGCGTAGAGGAGCTTCGCGCCGTGGCGGATGATGCCGCCGAACTCCTGGGCCGTGCCCGGCAGGAACCCGGGCACGTCCTCGAACACCACCAGCGGGATGTTGAAGGCGTCGCAGAAGCGCACGAAGCGCGCCGCCTTCACCGACGCGTCGATGTCGAGGCAGCCCGCGAGCACCGCCGGCTGGTTGGCGACGATGCCCGCCGTGGCGCCGTCGAAACGCGCGAAGCCGACGACGACGTTCGCGGCATAGTGCTCGTGCACTTCGAGGAAGCGAGCGTCGTCCACCACCGCCGCGATCAGCGCCTTGATGTCGTAGGGCTTGTTGGGCTCCAGCGGAATGAGCGTGTCGAGGCCTGGGTCGGCGCGCCCGGCGGGGTCGCTGCACGCAAGCCGCGGTGCCTGCTCGGCGTTGTTCGCCGGCAGGTACGAGAGCAGCTCGCGCACCAGCGCGAGGCAGGCGCGGTCGTCGTCGACGGCGAAGTGCGCGACCCCGGAGCGGACGTTGTGGGTCATGGCGCCGCCGAGGTCTTCCTTGGTGACGTCCTCGTGGGTCACGGTCTTGATGACGTCGGGGCCGGTGACGAACATGTACGAGGTGTCGCGCACCATCACGTTGAAGTCGGTGATTGCCGGCGAGTACACGGCACCGCCGGCGCACGGGCCGAGGATGGCGGAGATCTGCGGCACGACGCCGGAGGCGAGCGTGTTGCGCAGGAAGATGTCGGCGTAGCCGCCGAGCGAGGCGACGCCTTCCTGGATGCGCGCGCCGCCCGAGTCGTTGAGGCCGATGATGGGCGCGCCGTTCTTCATCGCGAGGTCCATGACCTTGCAGATCTTCTTGGCGTTCGTCTCCGAGAGGCTGCCGCCGAACACCGTGAAGTCCTGCGCGAACACGTAGGCGAGACGCCCGTCGATGCGGCCGAAGCCGCTCACGACACCGTCGCCCGGAACCTTGCTGCCGGCCATGCCGAAGTCGAGGCAGCGGTGCTCCACCAGCTTGTCGAGCTCCTCGAAGGAGCCGTCGTCGAGCAGAGCCAGGACGCGCTCGCGCGCGGTGAGCTTGCCTTCGGCATGCTGGCGCTCGCGGCGCTCGGCGCCGCCGCCTTCCTCGGCGCGGCGGATCTTGTCGTGCAGGACCTCGTCGGCGTGGCTCATCGCCTACGACTCGTCGCCCGCAACCGGATTGCTGAGGATACCGACTCCGCCCACCTCGACCTCCACGATGTCGCCCTTCGCCAGCGGCCCGATGCCGGCGGGAGTGCCGGTCGAGATGATATCGCCGGGCAGCAGCGTCATCACCCGCGACACCGCCCAGACGAGGTGCTCGACCGGAAAGATGAGCTGCGCGGTGCTGCTCTTCTGGCGCACCTGGCCGTTCACGCGGCACTCGACCACCAGGTCGCGATGGTCGATTCCGCTCACCAGCCACGGGCCCACCGGGCAGAAGGTGTCGAAGCTCTTGGCGCGCGTGAACTGCACGTCCTTGTCCTGCAGGGTGCGCGCCGTGACGTCGTTGACGCACGTGATGCCAAAGACGTGCGCTGCCGCGTCCTGCGGATCCTTGAGGTTTGCCGCCTTGCTGCCGATGACCACGCCGAGTTCGGCTTCGTGATCGACGCGCCCCACCCACGGCCGGATACGGATCGCTTCACCAGGACCTATCAGCGACGACGGCGGCTTCAGGAACATGAGCGGCTCTTCGGGCAGCGGCTTGCCCCGCTCGGCGGCGTGGTCCTTGTAGTTGAGGCCGATCGCCACGATCTTCGTCGGCTGCGCCGGCGCCAGCAGTTTCGCGGCCGAGAGTTCGGTGGCGGCGCCCGTCGGCTTGCCGCCGTCCCACGGCGCCGCCCCGAGGTGCTGGTAGCGCCCGTCCTCCTCGCGCGCCCATGCGGGCCCAGAGGCTGTTTCGATACGGACGAACTTCATTGCTGGGTCCCTGCCTGCGCCGATGCCGTCGGCGCGCTCTCGTTGCCGGCCTTGTCGAACGCGACCACCGTGTATTGATAGACGACGCCGGGCTTCGCCGTCTGGTCGGTGAACTTGGTGGTGGCGGCGTCCGTCTCGTGCAGCAACGCCGGCTTGCCGCCTTGAGCCGCGCGCATCACCCGGTAGCCGGCCAGGTCGGGAACGGCGACCGCATCCCACACGATCTCGACCGCCTGGTCGCGGACGAAGGCCGCCATGCCGGTGGGTGTCGGCGGCGCAGCGAGATCCTCGAGGCGCACGCAGATTTCCTGCGAGTCGGCGCTCTCGACCAGCGGATCGAGGAACACCACCGCGCGCACCGTGTAGCAGGATGTCGCCTCGGTCGGCGCGTCCACGTCCTCGAACTCGGTGAGCGAGAGCGGCGCCGTGTTCAGCGGCGAGGTTGGGTACGTGCCTTCCTGGTCACGGCGGAACACGCGGTAGGTAACCGCCGGCGAGGGTGGCGGCGATGGCGAGTGAGACGGCGATGGACTCGCACCCGGGGAGGCTCCGGGCACCGGCGACGCGTCGGGCGAAGGTGTCGGCGTGGGTGTCGGCGTCGGCGTGGGTGTCGGCGTCGGCGTGGGCGTCGGCGTCGGGCCTGGCGAGGGCGACGGCGATGCGCCCGGGCGGCCGGGCCGGCCGCTGGGCGTCGGCTGGGGCAGCGGCCGCGTCGGCCCAAAACCTGGCGGCGCGGGCGGCGGCGGCGCGATCGCCGCCCATTCCACGTGGATGCCCCGGGCAGCGAGCGCGACGCAGAGCGCCGTGGGGACTTCCACCGGCTCGCGCACGACCAGGCTCAACACCTGCGAGGCCGCCGAGAAGCGCTTGTTGGCGGCTGCGCGCAGCGACACGCGCACCGTGGTCCTGGCGGCAGGCAGCGGAAACACCTCGCTCAGCGCCTCGCCGGGCGCCGCCTGCTTGCTGGTCTTCTTCGCGTGCTTGGCGAAATCGCCCGGACCCTCGGCATAGGAAAGCTCGATGTCGAGCACCGGCGGCGGCGTGCCGTCGGTCATGGCGCGCGGCACCTGGTAGCTCAGCAGCAGCTTGCTGCCGCTCTGCGAGAGCTTCACCGCCGAGACCGCCTGCGGCAGCACCCGGATCGGCGGCAGCGGGTCGCCCTTCTTGCCGCACGCGCTACCAGCCGCCACCACAGCCAGGGCTGCAGCGAGGATACGGCGAGCGGAGAGGCGTCTCATGCGTTCATGATGGTGGGCGCGGCGTTTCGTGCGGTCGAGCTTAGTATATCGACCGTGGCTCCCCTGCCTGGCGCACGCGGCGATGCGCCGCTGCGCCTCCTGTCGCTCCTTTCCGGCTGGTACGACGTAGCACTCGCCGCGGCGATGCTGTTCTTCTCGCCGCAGATGGCGGCGCTCTTCGGCGCGCCGCAGCCGGTGCCGATGGTGAACGCGCAGCTGAACGGCGTCTTCACGCTGACGCTCGGCGCCGGCTATTTCTGGGCGGTGCGCGACCTCGGGGCGCGCCGCGGCTACTTGTGGTTCGCCTCGGTGCTCGCCAAGGGCCTGGGCGCTTTGCTCTTCGTCTACGACCACTTCGCGAACGGCTCCCCGGCGAGCTTCCTCCTGTTCGCGGCGAGCGACGGTTCGCTCGCGCTCCTCACCTTGTACCTGCTGCTCGCGAAGCGCTAGTACACGCCGCGGCGCCGGCCGCGATCAGTACTCGGTGACTTCGGTGCGCTTGTCGAATTCGGCGTCGCTCAGCCGTCCCGACGCGCGCTCGACGAGGTCCTTCTTCTTCGCACGGATCACGAGTGTCTTGGTCGGCTGGCGGCGCATCTCGAAGAACCCGTCCGGGACGAAGTTGACGGCCACCACCACCTGGTCGTCGCCGCGCAGGAAGTCGAGGTGCGGCGCCTCGGCGGCCAGCACGTTCGTGACCGCGACACGGATCTGCGCCAGCACCTGGCGCGGGTCGGGCAGCGGTTCGTCCTCGCCTTCCGCCTCGAGCCAGTTGACCCAAGGGGGCGTCATGTCCGGCGCGATCGGTTCGGTGAACCCGGCGGGCGGCGCGGGCGCCACCGGTGCCACGGGTGCTGCGGGTGCTGGAGCCGCCGGCGCCGCGACCACAGGCGGCACTGGCGCTGCCGCAGCCGGCGGCGGCGGGACGCGCACGTTGCTCGGCGACTCGGGCGGTTCCGGCGGTGCCGCGACCTGCTGCAGCCGGCCCTCGCTGTCCACGAGCCGCAGGCGCGCCATCTGTTCGAGCGCCGCCATCGCGCGCGCCAGCGCCAGGTCGGCTTCCTCGCGCACCTTCTCGTGCGCCTGCAGCTGCTGCTGCATGTCGGAGAGGGCGCGCGCGTCGATTGGCGAGAGTGCTCGCCGCCGCGGCAGCTCGCGCAACCTGATGATGCGAGCGCCTTCGTTCTCGCCGGGCAGCGGCCGCGGCGCCAGCACGAACACCAGCCCGTAGCCGGGGATGACGATCCCCTGCCCGCGCGACGGCGTGAACTCCCAGGCGTAGGCGTTGCGGGTGACCTCGCCGATCGCCTGGTCGAGGCTGAGGCTGACGCGGAAGATCTGGTCGCGCTGCGGCTGCTGGGCCGCGGCGGGGCGCGCGCCCAGAGGCGCCAGCAGCGCCGCAAGCAGCAGGGTCACGGTCGTGGCGATCTTCATGACGCTCACTTCCCCGCCGCCGACGCCTGGATCAGGTAGCCCATGAGCTCGGTGGTGCGCGCCGCCTGCTGTCCGTTCTTGCCGTCGAGGAAGCTGAGGCTGGCGCTCACCCTGGCGAGGTCCATGCGCCGCTGCCGCTCGGCCGCCGTGGAGAAGGCGGCAAGCGTCGTGCGGTAGTGCTCCTGCTGCCGGGCTTCGCTCTGCGCGATCATTTCCCGCACCTGGCGCAGGAACGCATCGCCCTGCGGGCTGCCGGCCTGCGGCTCCCGGGCCGTGAGCGCCACGCGCAGCTCCTGGATCTCGGCGCGCTGGCGCTCGTCGGCGGCGGCGAGCAGCGCCGCGACTCGTGCCGGGGTCTCGGTGGCGGCGCTGCGTCCCCAGAAGAAAGCGCCGCCCACGAGCAGCAGCACTGCAGCGGCCGCGGCGAAGCTTCGCAGGTACGCAGTGCGCGGCTGCCGCGGAAGCGGGCCGGCAACCGGCAGCCGCCACTCGGCGAGCCGGACGCGCAGCTGGCGCAGCTCCGCAACCTCGTCGCGGCAGGCGGCGCACGAGGCGACGTGCGACTGGAGACTGGCGCTCGCCTCCCCCGCCGCTTCACCGTAGACCAGGTCGAGGAGCTCCTCGCTCCTTCCGCATGTTGCTGTTGCGCTCGGCATCGTCTTGTCCTCTTTCATGATTCTGCTGCTTTCGAAAGCGGCGCCGCCGCCATCGCGCCGCTGCGGACGCCGCGTTCCAGGAGACGCACGCGCAGCACGCCGAGCGCCCGGTAGAGGCGGGTCTTCACCGTGGAAGTGGGCACGCCAAGGATGTCGGCGATCTCGACGAAGGTGAGTTCCTGGTATTCCTTCAGGATCACCACCTCCCGCTCCTCGTCGGGCAGCTCCGCAACCGCGGCGGCCACGAGCCGCGCCAAATCGCCCCGGACCACGTCGTCGTACGCGGTTGCGGTGCGTGCCGGCAGCGCCGCGTGCTCTTCGAGCGCATCGATGCTGACGAACGACCGCACCTTGCGGCGCCGCAGCCGGTCGCGGCACAGGTTGAGCCCGATCTGGTAGAGCCACGACGAGAACTTGGCCTCGCGCTTGAACCCCGGCAACGCCCGGTATGCCTTGAGGAATGCCTCCTGGCTGACGTCGCGCGCTTCCTCCGCGGAACCGAGCACACGGTGCGCCGCGCCGCGAATCTGCCGCTCCCAGCGGAGCGTCAACTCGTCGAAGCAGCCGACGTCGCCGGCCTGGAAAGCCGCGACCAGCTCTTCGTCCGTCATCGCGTCATCCGAATATACCCATCGTCGCCCACACGTCGACCGTCATCCTGTCCAATTAGACGCCCCTGACCCCGGGCAGGCCATTATTTATGTCGATCTACTTTTGTTTGTGGGACCGTGGATGAGTTTTTCCATATATCTGCATAATATGGCGGAGATCCACGTGCGTATAGCGCTGTGTTGTGGACAGGCTGGAGTGGCCCAGAAGTTCTTGAATAGAACGGAGATCCGCCCCTCTTTGCAGCAAGTGTGTGGCAAAGGAGTGACGCAGACTGTGCGGGCTGATCCGCCGGTTCGTAGCCGTCTGGGCGACCCGTCTTGCGATCAGGCGGCGCACCGATCTATCTGTCAATCGCCCACCTTTTTGGTTGACGAACAGCGCGTCACCGGCGCTCCTGCGGCCCTTTCGTGCCCCGAAGTAGGCCGTGAGGCTGCGCCGCGCCGCCTCGCCGAACGGCACGATTCGTTCCTTGCTGCCCTTGCCGACGACACGGATCATGCCGGCGGCCATGTCCACCTCGCCCGAGTCGAGAGAGACGAGTTCGCCGCAGCGGATCCCGGTGCCGTACAAGAGCTCGAGGATGGCGCGGTCGCGCAGCGCCGCGAAGTCGTCGCCCGGCAGGTCGAGAAAGGCCGGCACCTCGCTTTCCTCCAGATGCTCCGGGATGCGCCGTTCGGTCCGCGGTGAGAGGAGCGCCCTGGCCGGGTTCTTCGCGAGGATGCCCTCGCGGCACAAGAAGCGGAAGAAGGTGCGCAGCGCGGCGAGCTTGCGGCCAGCGGAAGTCTTGCGCAGGCCCGCGTCGTGCAGGTGGGCGAGGAAGCCGCGGATGAGCGTGTGGTCCACCTGGCGCGGCCGCGGCTCACGGCCGAGGCTTGCCTCCGCCCAGGCGGTGAACTGGCCGAGGTCCTGGGCGTAGGCGCGGGCCGTATGCGCCGAGACGTTGCGCTCGCTTTCCAGGTGACGAATGAAGGCCGCCACCGCCTTCTTCATTTCGCTATTTTCTCTGCTTCGCCCACGCGCTACGCCGTGGTGCCGAGGCTGCGGCCGCGGAACAGTGCGATCGCGTCCAGGGCGCGCCGCGCCTGCGCCGCGCGGCGCTTCTGCTTGTCGCGAATCTTCTGCGGCAGCTCGGGCAGGAGCCCGAAGGCGATGTTCGTCGGCTGGTAGTTCTGCGGATCGCTTTGCGAGATGTAGCGGCCGAGGGAGCCAAGCGCCGACTCTTCCGGAAACGCCGCCGTTTCTTCGCCGCTCGCGAGCCGCGCGGCATTGACGCCGGCGATGAGGCCGGAGGCCGCCGACTCGACATAACCCTCGACGCCCGACATCTGCCCGGCGAAAAAGAGGCCGGGGCGGGTGCGCGCCTCGAAAGTCGGGAAGAGCGTGGCGGGGGAGTTCACGTAGGTGTTGCGGTGGATCATGCCGTGGCGCACGAACTCGGCACGCTCGAGCCCGGGAATCAGGCGGAAGACGGTCTTCTGGTCGCCCCACTTCAGCTGCGTCTGGAAACCGACCATCGAGAAATGGCTGGCGGCGAGGTTGTCCTGGCGCAACTGCACCACGGCGAACGGCCGCCGGCCGGTGCGCGGATCGGTGAGGCCCACCGGCTTCATCGGCCCGAAGCGCAACGTGTCGGGACCACGGCTCGCGATCACCTCGACCGGCAGGCACCCCTCGAAGAAGAACTCGTGCTCGAAGTCCTTGACGCTCGCGCATTCCGCGCTCATGAGCGCCGCGAGGAACGCCGCGTACTGCGCTTCGTCCAAAGGACAGTTGAGGTAGTCGTCGCCGCCCTTGCCGTAGCGCGACTGGCGGAAGGTCCTGGTCTCGTCGATGCTGTCGGCTTCGAGCACCGGGCTGACGGCGTCGTAGAAGTAGAGGTGCTCGCGGCCGACGAAGGCAGCGATCTTCGCCGCGAGCGTTGCCGAGGTGAGCGGCCCGGTGGCGACGATCGCGAGCGGGTCGTCCGGCAGGGCGGTGATCTCCTCGCGGTGCACCGTGACGAGCGGGTGGTCGCGGAGCACTTGCGTGACGCCGCGCGCGAACAGGCCGCGGTCGACGGCCAGCGCCGAGCCCGCCGGCACGCGCACCGAGTCGGCGACGCGCAGCACCAGCGAGTCCATGCGGCGCATTTCTTCCTTCAGCAGGCCCGCGGCCTGGTCGAGGGCGTCGCCGCGCAGGCTGTTGGAGCAGACGAGCTCGGCGAAGTCGCCGGTCTGGTGCACCGGCGTCGCCACCACCGGCCGCATTTCATGCAGGTCGACGGCGATGCCGCGACTCACCAGCTGCCACGCAGCTTCGCTGCCGGCGAGGCCCGCGCCCACCACGCGCACGCGCGGCGTCGGCTGCGGCGTGGACGTCACTTCACGCAGCCCGTTTGTAGTGGCATTCCTCGTTGCCGCAGAACACCACCTTGCCGTCCTTCTTCGTTTCCTTCTCGAGCAGGTAGGCGCGGCCGCAATCGGGGCAGGGCTCCGGCAGGGGCTTGTTGTAGGCCGTGAACTTGCAGTCGGGGTAGCGTTTGCAGCCGTAGAAGAAGCGGCCCCAGCGGCCCTTGCGCTCCACCACCTGGCCCTCGCCGCACTCCGGGCAGGTCATGCCGATCTCGCGCGCTTCCTTCTTCTTTATGTACTTGCAGTTGGGGTAGTCGCTGCACGCGATGAACGGGCCGAAGCGCCCGCGCCGCCACATCAGCGGATGCCCCGACTCCGGGCAGGTCTCGTCGATCGGCGCGAGCTTCTCCACCTGCAGCTTGCCGCCCTCGCCGCGGATCAGGCGCTTGGTCTCCTTGCACTCGGGATAGAGCGCACACGCCAGGAACGGACCGAAGCGGCCCTTGCGCAGCACCATGGCCTGGTCGGGATGGCGCGGGCACATCTCGGCGGCCACGTCCTCATGCAGCTCCGGGCCGCCTTCGCTCACGCCCTCGAGCTGGCGCGTGTTCTTGCACTCGGGGTAGTTGGAGCAGGCGAGGAACTTGCCGTAGCGGCCCCACTTGATGACCATGGGGGAGCCACACTTGTCGCACTTCTCGTCGGTCTTCTCCTCCATGCCCTTGATGTCCTTCATCTTCTTGCGGGCGCGGAGCAGGTCTTTCTCGAACTTGCCCCAGAAGGTGGTGAGCGTGTTGAGGTAGTTGTCGGTGCCGTCCTCGATCTCGTCCAGTTCCTTTTCCATCGCCGCCGTGTACTCGACGTCGACGATGTCCTTGAAGTTCTCGACCAGCAGGTCGGTGACCACGAAGCCGAGCTCGGTGGGAAAGAGCTTGGCGTCGCGCTTCTCGATGTATTCGCGGGTCTCGATGGTCGCGATGATCGAGGCGTAGGTGGACGGCCGGCCGATGCCGTTTTCTTCCAGCTCCTTCACGAGCGTCGCTTCCGAGAAGCGTGGCGGGGGCTGGGTGAAGTGCTGGTCGGTGTCGAGCTTGTTGAGCTTCAGCACGTCGCCAACCGCGAGCGGCGGCAGCACGCCGGCCGCGGCTTCGGGCTCGGTGTCGTCGTCCGCCGCCTGCTCCGGCTCCTGCGACGGCTTGACCTCGCGCCGCTCGTCGGGCGTTTCCTCGTAAGCGGCGAGGAATCCCTTGAACTTCATGGTCGAACCCTTGGCGCGCAACAGGTAGGAGGCGGCACCGATGTCGACGATCGTCTCGTCGTAGACGGCGGGCTTCATCTGCGAAGCGACGAAGCGGTTCCAGACGAGCCGATAGAGTGCCAGCTCATCCTTCGACAAGAAGCGCTTGATCGACTCGGGATCGTGCTGCAGGTCGGTGGGGCGGATGGCTTCGTGCGCGTCCTGCGCATCCTTCCGCGACTTGTAGAAGATCGGCTTCTCGGGAAGGAAGTCGGCGCCGTAGTCGCTGCCGATGCGGCCGCGCACGGCGTCTAGCGCATCGTTCGAAACGCGTGTCGAGTCGGTGCGCATGTAGGTGATGAGGCCGACGGCACCTTCAGCGCCGAGCTCGATGCCCTCGTAGAGCCGCTGCGCCACCTGCATCGTCTTCTTCACGCTGAAGCGCAGCTTCTTGAACGCTTCCTGCTGCAGCTTCGAGGTGATGAACGGCGGCACCGGGAAGCGGCGGCGCTCCTTGGCTTCGACCTTGTCGACGCGGAAGGTCGCCGCCTCGAGGTCGGCGCGCACTGCCGCCGCCTCGTCGCCGTTGCCGATCTCGAGGTTCTTGCCGGCCCTCTTCAGCAGGTTCGCGAGGAAGGGCGGCGGCGCACCGGCGCCGAGGTGGGCGGCGACCGTCCAGTATTCCTCGCTGACGAACGCCTTGATCTCGCGTTCGCGCTCGCAGATGAGGCGCAGCGCCACCGACTGCACGCGGCCTGCCGAGCTGCCGCGCTTGACCTTCTCCCAGAGGATCGGGCTCACGCCGAAACCCACCAGGCGGTCGAGCACCCGGCGCGCCTGCTGCGCGTCCACCTTCTTCTCGTCGATGTCGGCGGGGTGCTCGAAGGCCGCAGCCACCGCCTTCTTGGTGATCTCGTGGAACACGACCCGCTTCACCTTCTTGCGCGCCTTCGCCGACAGTTCCTCGGCGATGTGCCAGCAGATCGCCTCGCCCTCGCGATCGGGGTCGGCGGCCAGGAAGATTGCGGGCGCATCGGCAGCGGCCGCCTTGATCTCGTCCATGATCTTCTTGCGGGTGGCGAGGATTTCGTATTGCGGGTGGAAGCCCTGGGCGATGTCCACACCGGCGATCTCGATGCCCCTGGGCTCGGCTCTGGCACCCTTGACCCTGGGTTTGGCGGCGCTCTTCTTTGCGCCCGGCACGCGCACCGCGACCCGCTTCTTGGGCAGGTCGCGGACGTGGCCCATGGAGGCCTTCACCTGATAGTCCCTGCCCAGGTACTTGTTGATTGTCTTGGCTTTAGCCGGCGACTCGACAATGACGAGGTTCTTGGTCAACTGCCCTTCCTTACTGCGCCAACGACGTAGCGGGCTCCCGGGACGCGCCGCACCTCACCGCTCAGTTCCAGCTCGCCCAGTACGCTCAGGAGCTTGGAACCGCGAAGGCCGGTGCGCTCTTCTATGTCTTCGAGTGCGTAAGGTACACCCGCGGTCAAGACCCCTCCGGCCAGGGACAGGCCGAAAGACGCTTCTTTGGCGGTGTGTTTCGAGATTTGAAGACCCAGGGACGCTGCCACGTCGGCTGCATTCCTTATCAGGGTAGCACCCTCGCGAATCAGCTCATTGGTTCCCTCGGACTGTCGCTGGCCCGGAAAACCGGGCACCGCCATGACCTCGCGGCCGGCGTCTAGAGCCAGGCGGGCGGTGACGAGGGCACCGCTCTTTGGGGGCGCCTCGACCACAACGATTCCTTCGCAAAGTGCTGATATTACACGGTTTCTCTGTGGAAACCGGCCGCGGTGGGGAGAGACCTGTGGCGGAAATTCGGACAACACCGCTCCGCGCTCCATCATCGCCCGGGCAAGGGCGCGGTTCTCCTCCGGATAGAAATGGTCGAAGCCGCCGCCCAGGACCCCGAGCGACACGCCTTCCGCGGCGACGGCGCCCGCGTGGGCTTCGGTGTCGATGCCGCGGGCGAGACCCGAGACGATCAGGGCCCCCGCGGCAGCGAGCTCGGTGGCGAGCGACCGCGCCAGCGCCCGGCCGCGGCCGCTGGCCGCGCGGGTGCCGACGATGCCGATGGGCGGAGCGTTTTCGGCGAGGCTTGCGCGCCGCCCGAGGAGATAGAGGATCGGTGGCGGATCGCCGATCTCCTTGAGGAGCGGCGGATAATCGGGGTCGCAGAGCGCCACCATCTCGATGCGGCGGCGCGTGAGCGTCTCGCGCAGCAAAGACGCCTCGTCGAAGGCCCTGCCCGAGGTGAGCCGCAGCCGCTGCGCTTCGCTCAGCAGGTTGGGGAAGGCAGCTGGATGACAAAGGACGTCGCGCAGGCCCGCGGCGCGCATGCGGGCGGCGCGCGCTGGCGCCACGTCGAGCACGCTCAGGGTCAGGAGCAGCAGGCGCTCGGCATCTCCAAGCGCGGCTTCGGCTTCGGGTCTCACCATCGTCTTTTCCTTTCGAACGACAGGCGATGGGAGAGCGTTGCGGAGGACAGTATTGCGCCTGCGGGCGACACCGCGGGTCCGCGTCGCCCGCCTCGCATTAGTAAAACAGCGTCTTTCGTGGCAAGGCCGCTGGCATCGCACTTGCTTTCCCAAAGCGCAGGTTTAATATCGAAAGTCCTCGCAAAATGAGAGCAATGGGCCTTGGTTTCGTCGCGCTGTCCGCCCTTGCATGGCCGCTCTCCGCCGCCGCGCACTCGAACAACAGCAAGGCAGAAGTCCAGTTCGGCATGGAAGCCGCGCGCCGCGGCCTCTGGGAAGAGGCACGTTTCCGCTTCGCCAAGGCGGTCGACGCCGAGCCCGACAACGCCTCGGCCCTCAACAATCTCGCGATTGCGCTCGAGCAGCAGGGCGATTTCGCCCAGGCCCGCGAGGCCTACGAGAAGGCGCTCAAGCTGAACCCCGGCAACGCCTACATCCAACAGAATTTTGATCTCTTCAAGGAAGCGGATGAGAAGAGAAACCGCAAGGCCAAGAAAAAGCCGTAGCGCCGTCCTCGTGTTCCTCGCCGCGGCAGCCATCGGCGGCTGCTCGTCGTTCGTCGAGGTCCCGATCGAGACTCCGCTGCAGAGCAAGCTCGACGTCGGCACCTTCCGCCGCGTGCTGATCGCCGGCTTCGTCACTTCGCCGGGCGAGTCCGAGATCGAGCTCAGTTCCGAGACCGCGCGCCTGCTGCAGAACCAGCTGCGCTCGAGCTCGCGCCTGCAGGTGCTCGAACCCGACCGCCCGCCGCTCGCCGACGCGCTCGACAAGGTGGCGCAGAAGATCGGCGAAGGCGGCAAGTACACGAAGCAGCAGCGCGAGCAGTACCAGCTCGAGGCCGACAAGATCCTGCTCGATCCCGAATACTGGCGGAAGCTCGGCGAGGAATACCAGAACCCGCTGATCGTCACCGGCAAGCTCGGCTTCGAGAGCCAGAACCGCTCCGGCTTCGCGACCGACGAGCAGGTGTACCGCGGCGCCGACGGCCGCCAGCGCCGGGTGCGCGGCAACCGCTACCTCGAGCGCAAGGGCTTCGTCCTCAACGCCGACTTCGTGTTCGTCGACGGCCGCACCGGCGCCACCTTGCACAAGGAGAAGTTCTCCGAAGAAGTGCTCTACGGTGAAGACCAGAAGACCTCGGCGCTCAGCTCCTACTTCGAGCTGATGGACCGCGTCTTGCCGAACTTCCTCGGCGTCATCGCCCCGCAGAAGATCCGGGGGACGCGCGTCCTCCTTCGCTAAGCCCCTCCCACACGGAATCCTGGTGCCTCGCATGAGACCGACCCGCCTCTTCCTGGGACTTGCAGCCGCTCTGGCGCTGCTGGCGCCGGCACCCCGGGCTGCCGCCCAGTTCGTGCCGTACTTCGGCAAGAACAACGTCAAGTACGACGACTTCAAGTGGCAGATCTACAAGAGCCCGCACTTCGAGATCTATTACTACCCGGAGTTCGAGCAGCACCTCGGTCGGCTCGCTTCCTACGCGGAGAGCGCCTATCAGCAGGTGTCGTCCGACCTGAAGCACGAGATCCCGTTCCCGATCCCGCTCATCCTCTACAAGACGCACACCGAGTACGAGCAGACCAACCTGGCGCCGCCCGAATACACCGAGGGCTCGGGCGCCCTCACCGAAGGCATCCGCAACCGCATGCTGGTGCCGATCGACGAGCCGCCCGACCGCCTGCAGCGCCTGATCGTGCACGAGCTGACCCACGTCTTCGAGAACGACCTCATCCCGCAGGGCATCACCCGGCGCGCGACGCCGCTGTGGGTTGCGGAGGGCCTCTCCTCTTACGAAGAAGGCGTGTGGGCGCCGCTCGACATCATGGAAATTCGCGATGCGGCCATCACCGACCGCATCCCGAAGATGTCGCGCACCGATTCGGCGCCGCTCTCGGGCCGCTTCATCGCCTACAACCTCGGCCACGCGGTGTTCGAGTTCATCGAGGCGCGCTTCGGCAAGGAGGGCATCCGCCAGTTCCTGTACACGCTGCGCAAGGGCATCATCGGCGGCAGCACCGACGACATCTACATGCAGGCGTTCCGCCTCAAGCCCGAGGACTTCGACGACCAGTTCGAGAAGTGGATCAAGGAGCGCTTCAAGCCCTATCGCGACAAGCAGCGGCCCTCCGACTGGGGCCGCGACCTCTCGCCCGACTCCGAACGCTCGCGCTACACGCAGGTGTTCGCGTTCAGCCCCAGCCCGTCCGGCGAGATGGCCGCGGCGCTCACCGCCAACCGCTCGGACGGCGAGGCCGACCTCGTGCTCCTGTCCACCAAGGAGCGCTCGTTCGTGCGCAACATGACGAAGGGCTACACCAACCGCTACGAAGGCATCTCGATCAACGACCAGTTCGTCGCCGGCCGCTCCATCGGCTTCGACCCGAAGGGCGACGCGGTCGCGTTCTTCGCGCGCGCCGGCAAGCACCGCAGCCTCTACCTGGTCTCGGTGCTCGACAGTAGCGTGGTGAAGTCGGTGAGCGTGCCGCTCGACCAGGCGACGGCGCCGAGCATCCTGCCGGACGGCAAGCGCGTGGTGTTCTCGGCTCTCAAGGATGGCATCTCGGACATCTACATCCTCGACACCGACACCGGCCAGTTCCAGAACCTCACCGAGGACGCCTACGCCGACTCGAACCCGCAGGTCTCGAAAGATGGCGAGTACGTCACCTACCAGCGGCGCGTCAGCGGCAACGAGAAGGTCTACGTGTTCGCGCTCAAGGATCGCGCGCGCAAGATCCAGCTGACCTTCGGCCCGTTCGACGACGTCACCCCCACCTTCTCGACCGACGGCAGCAAGGTCTATTACGTCTCGAACGAGGAGAACGAGGTCTACAACCTGCGCTCGCTCGACATGAAGACGGGCGCCATCCGCCAGTACACGGACGCCCTCGGCGGCGTGCTGTCGCCGGCGGTGCTCTCCTCGAAGGGCGCCGACCGCGTCGCCTTCATCAGCTACTTCAAGGGCGACTACCTGCTGCAGACGCTCGAGACGCAGGAGCCGCTGAAGGAAGTGGAGCAGGACGTGCGCGCCGGCGCCGAAGCCGACCTCGTCGACTTCCAGCCGGACGTCGTCCACCAGGTGGTGGCGGAGAACAAGCGCAAGAAGAAGGTGTTCGAGAAGCTCTACCTCGAGGGCCGCCCGCCGATCGAACTGCAGGTGACCTCGGGCGGCGATTTCTTCGGCGGCAGCCAGCTGGCGCTCTCGGACGTGCTCGGCGACAAGAACTTCATCTTCACCGCCTACTCGATCCGCGACCTGCGCTCCTACAGCGCCACCTACTTCAACCTCGCGAAGCGCTTCCAGTACGGCCTCAACGTCTTCGACAACACCCAGTTCTACTTCCCGACGCTCTACATCACCGACCCGCGCGACTTCCTGTCGCGCGACAGCGCCTACGCCACCTCGCGGCTCACCGGCGCCTACGCGATCGGCCAGTATCCCCTCGACCGCTACCGCCGCCTCGAGTTCCAGGCCGGCCTGCTGCGCCAGCGCCAGCGCATCGAAGACCCCGAGCTCGAGCAGCAGCTGCGCGAGGAGGCGGCGGCCCTGGGCCAGCAGTTCTTCCTCTTCAGCGGCACCATCGCGCCACTGCGCGTCGCGCTCGTCCAGGAGACGACACGCTTCCACCAGTTCGGCCCGCTGAGCGGCAGCACCTTCTCGCTCGGCTTCGAGTACGCGCCGGGGTTCGGGTCCTTGCTCTCGCGGCAGACCGCCGACGTCGACATGCGCAAGTACTTCCGCATCGGCAGCACCACCACCGTGTTCGCCACGCGCCTGCGCGGCTTCAAGTCGTGGGGCGACACGCCGCAGTTCTTCTACTTCGGCGGCAACATGGAGCTGCGCGGCTACGACTACTACACGCTCTCCGGCAACAAAGGCTTCTTCGCCAACACCGAGCTGCGCTTCCCGATCATCGACGTCGCGGCGACGCCGATCGGCCTCATCGGCCCGGTGCGCGGCGTCTTCTACTTCGGCATCGGCGGCGCCCAGTACAACGGCCAGGACTACCAGTTCTCGACCAGCGAACCGGGCGTCTCGTTCGTGCGCGACCCGGTGTTCGGCGACCAGGTGGACGGCTTCCGCCTGGTCAACGGCCGCGCCTCGTACGGCGCCGGCCTGCAGTTCTTCTTCCTCGGCTATCCGCTGCACTTCGACTGGTCGAAACTGACCGACCTGAAGGTTTCCTCCAAGTCCCGCTTCGACTTCTGGGTCGGCTTCGATTTTTAGGGGAAATTTCGCTACAATCGGGGTTTTGGCGGCGGGCCTAAGTGCCAGGAGAGACGAGCGTGTACGCGATCATCGAGACCGGCGGCAAGCAGTACCGGGTGTCCGAAGGCGACACCATCACCGTCGAGCGCCTGACGAGCGAAGTCGGGGCGCAGGTCACCCTTTCCGAGGTGCTCTTCGTCGGCGGCAGCGAGACCCCGCAGGTCGGCAGCCCCCTGCTCAAGGGCGCGAGCGTCACCGGAACGGTCCTCGCGCATGACCGCTCCGCCAAGGTGCGCGTGGTCAAGCTCAAGAAGCGCAAGCACTACCGCCGAACCAAGGGCCACCGCCAGTCGTTCACGCGCCTGCGCATCGACGGCATCAGCGCCTAACTGGCTGCAATTTCAACGAATTAACGGAGTCTAGTCAGCGATGGCGCACAAAAAGGGCCAGGGGTCGAGCCGCAACGGACGGGACAGCAATTCCCAGCGCCTCGGCGTGAAGCGTTTCGGCGGCGAGAAGGTGCGTTCGGGCACCATCATCGTGCGCCAGCACGGCACGCGCTGGAAGCCGGGCAAGAACGTCAACCTCGCCAAGGACCACACCCTGTTTGCCGTCGCCGACGGCCACGTGCGCTTCGAGGATCACGGCGGCCGCGGCCGTTTCGTGAGCGTCGTCCCGGCCGAGTAGGCGCCCGCGACGACCCGGCCGCCCGGCGCACGCTTCGCACCCAGCACCCCCCTCCCGTAGATGTTCGTCGACCAGGTCAAGATTTTCGTCAAGGCCGGTGATGGCGGCCGGGGGTGCGTCAGCTTCCGCCGCGAACCCTACGTGCCGATGGGCGGGCCGAACGGCGGCAACGGCGGCGACGGCGGCGACATCGTGCTGGTGGCGGTCGCCCACCAGAACACGCTGCTGCCGCTGCGCTATCACCGCGAATACCGCGCCGATCGCGGCAGCCACGGCGGCTCCAGCAACATGACCGGAGCCTCGGCGGCGCACACCGAGATCGCGGTGCCGCCGGGCACTCTCGCAACCGATGCCGTGAACGAGGAATTCCTGGGCGAGGTCCTGCGCGAAGGCGACCGGCTGTTGCTCGCGCGCGGCGGGCGCGGCGGGCGCGGCAACGCGGCATTCCTGTCGAACCGCAACCGCGCGCCGCGCGAAGCCGATCCGGGCGCGCCGGGTGAGGAGCGCTGGGTGCGCCTCGACCTCAAGCTGCTCGCGGACGTCGGCCTCCTCGGCCTGCCCAACGCCGGCAAGTCGACGCTCCTGTCGCGGCTGTCGGCGGCGCGCCCGAAGATCGCCGACTACCCGTTCACGACACTCACGCCGGTGCTGGGGGTGGTGGCCGAAGGCGGCCGCGACTTCGTGATCGCCGACATCCCCGGCATCATCGAAGGCGCACACGAGGGCGCCGGCCTCGGGCTCCAGTTCCTGCGCCACGTCGAGCGCACCTCGGTGCTGCTGCACGTCGTCGACGCCTCGGGAACCAGCGGCCGCGATCCGGTTGAAGACCTCGAGACGGTGCGCCGCGAACTCGAGTCGTGGAGCCCCGACCTCGCGCAGCGGCCGCAGCTGGTGGCGGCCTCGAAACGCGACGCGGTCGACGCCGACGACGATCCGCTGCCGCGGCTCGAGGCAGCGGCGCGCACGCTTGGCCTCACGGTGCTGCCGATCTCGGCGGTGAGCGGCGCCGGCCTCCCCGAACTGCGGCGCGCACTGCTGCTGCAGGTCGAGCGCCGCCAGCGCGCCGACGCGGCCGCGGCGGGGAAGGCATGAGGCTCGGGGTGTTCGGCGGCGCGTTCGATCCCATCCATTTCGGCCACCTGCGGGCGGCCGCGAACGCTGCGTTCGACCTGCACCTCGACCGCGTGCTGCTGATGCCGACGGGCGCCGCACCGCACCGGCCGCAGTCGGCGGTGAGCGGCGCCGAGCGCTTCGCCATGACTTGCCTCGCGGCCGCGGGCGACGAGCGGCTCGCCGCCTGCGACGACGAGGTCCGCAGGGAAGGGCCGAGCTACACCGTCGACACGCTCGCGGACGCTGCACGAACGTTACCCGGGCGCCTCGCTGCACCTCATCCTCGGCAGCGACGCGGCCGCCGGCTTCGCCTCGTGGCGCGAGCCGCAGCGCATCCTGTCCTTGTGCCGGGTCGCTGTCGTCTCGCGGCCGGGGGCGCCCAGCGCCACCACCGAC
The DNA here is from genome assembly GCA_963720545.1 of uncultured Acidobacteriota bacterium. GTDB lineage: Bacteria > Acidobacteriota > Vicinamibacteria > Fen-336 > Fen-336 > MFD01916-c6. The sequence continues at coordinate 2,214,519 of OY970399.1, forward strand.
GTCGGCTTCGAGCACGACACCGTCTCCGGTACGACACTTGCCATCTCCGCGACCGTGCTGCGCGGGCTGGCCCGCGAGGGCCGCAGCCTGCGCTACCTGGTGCCGGATGCCGTCGCCCAATACATCGATCGAAAGAGGCTCTACCGATGACGCTTCCCGAAGAGGTTCGCGTCGCCGCCGCCGCGGCGGCGGACAAGCTCGCCGAAAGCCTGGTGGTCCTCGACCTGCGCGAGGTGGACGCCTTCACCGACTTCTTCCTGGTCGTTTCGGGCGGCAACCAAAAGCAGCTGGTGGCGATCGCCGACAGCATCGAGGACTCGTTGCGGCGCATCGGCATGAAGCCGAAGCACGTCGAGGGCTATCCGCGCCACGAATGGATCCTGATGGACTACGGCGGCCTGGTGGTGCACATCTTCACGACCAGGAGTCGCATGTTCTACGACCTCGAGCGGCTCTGGGGCGGAGCCAAGCGCATCGAGATCCCCGCCTGATGGGTGCCGACGACTTCGCGGCGCACGTCGTTGCCCGCTCGGCGGTGATGCGCGAGCTGGTCGAGGTGGCGGAACGCCTGGCCGCGGCGCGCGGCGCCGTGCTGCTGGAGGGCGAGAGCGGCACCGGCAAGGATCTGCTCGCCCACCTCATCCATGCGGCCAGCCCGCGCCGCGACGCGGCGCTCATCAAGATCCACTGCCCCTCGATCCCGACCGACCTGGTCGAGTCGGAGCTGTTCGGCCACGAGAAGGGTGCGTTCACCGACGCGCGCGCGGCGAAGACGGGCAAGATCGAGCTGGCGTCGGGCGGCTCCCTCTATCTCGACCAGATCCAGGACCTCGAGCCCGCGCACCAGGCGAAGCTCCTGCGCGTCGTCGAAGAGCAGACCTTCGAGCGGCTCGGCGGCAACCAGACGGTGAAGGTGGACGTGCGCATCATCTCGGCGTCGAACGTCGACCTGCGCGAGGCGGTGCGCACCGGCACCTTCCGCGAGGACCTCTACCACCGCCTCAGCGTCCTGCCGCTGACGCTGCCGCCGCTGCGCAACCGCCGCGAGGACATCGAGCCGCTGGTGGCGCTCTTCCTGCAGCGCCAGCGCGAACGCGGCCTGACCGCGGCGCAGGGCTTCGAGCCGGAGGCGCTCGATGCGATGCGCGGCTACCAGTGGCCCGGCAACGTGCGCGAGCTGCGCTCCGCCGTGGAGCGCGCCTGCATCGTCTCGACGGCGGAAACGATTCCGCTGCGGGCGCTGCCGGGACAGATCCTCGAGCAGCCGGCGACCTTGTGGGCGGGACGCGAACGCCGGCCGTCGCTGCGGGCGGTGGAGGAGGCCTACATCCGCTTCGTGCTCGAAGGCGTCGAGGGCAACCAGACGCGGGCCGCCGCGGTCCTCGGCATCAGCCGCAAGTCGCTGTGGGAGAAGCGGCGGCGCTATGGCATCGCGTGACAGGAAACGAAAACCATCACAAAATGGAGTGTTGGGCGCGCCAGGGACCTTTGGGAGCTTGATTCGACGATGGACCAGAAGAAAGTGAAGCACTTCCGCGAGAAGCTGAGCCAGAAGAAGCAGGAGATCATCGAGGCCTACCAGAAGAACAAGGCCTACGGAAAAGAAGCCGACGAGGAAGGTGCCCAGGACATCGCCGACAAGGCCTCGAACGCGTCCACCAAGGAATTCCTGTTCAGCCTCTCCAATTCCGAACGCAGCCTGCTGAAGCTCGTGGACGAGGCGCTCATCCGCCTCGACGGCGACCGCTACGGCGTCTGCGCCGTGTGCGAAGACGAAGTCGAGAAAAAGCGCCTCGAAGCGGTGCCGTGGGCCAAACACTGCATCTCCTGCCAGGAGAAGCAGGAGCAGGGCCTGCTCTAGGCGCGATGCCGATGACGCTGGCTGCGGCGCTCTTCGGCCCATCGCCCAGGCTGTTGCGCGGCCTGCGCCGCCTGGTCGTCGATCCGCTGCTCGCCGCCACATTTCCCACCGACTGCGCCGCGTGCCGGCAGCCGCTCGACGCTCCGAGCCGCGGGGTCCTGTGCGCTTCGTGCATCGGCGCCATCGAGCGGTTCGAGCCGCCCGCGTGCGCGTGCGGTGCCAGCGTCAGGGGCCAGTCGCTCGCCGCGGCCCAGCGCTGCGGCCGCTGCCGGCGTGGGCTCTCCTGGTGGCAGCAGGGTGCATCGCTCGGCCCGTTCGACGGCGTGCTGCGCCTCGCGATCCATGCGCTCAAGTACACCGGCAAGGAAGGCATCGCGCGCACTCTCGCTTGCGAGCTTGGCAAGTCCGAAGCAGCGGCAGCGGTGCTGCGCGGCGCCACCGGCCTGGTGGCGATGCCGCTGCACCGCAGCCGGCAGAAGGAGCGCGGCTTCAACCAGTCGGAACTGCTGGCGCGCGCGCTCGGCGCCATGGGCAAGCTGCCGCAAGCGCGCGTGCTGCGCCGCTGCCGCGCGACCGTGCCGCAAACCGGCCTCAGTGCCGCGGCCCGGCGCCGCAACGTCGCCGGCGCATTCGCGGCGTTGCGGCCGATCGGCGCGGCGGAACGGCTGGTGCTGGTCGACGACGTGATGACCACCGGCGCGACACTCGCGGCGGCGATCGCGGCGCTGCGCGCCGCCGGTGCTCGTGACGTCCGGGTTTTGACGCTGGCCCGCGTGGCCTAACGAAAGAAAGCGAGTCCGCTGGTGCTTACGAGCCGCCGTGTTGCCCTGCTGCTGTGCGCCGCTTTTGTCTGCGCACCGTCCGTCGCGCACGCCTGGAGCCAGAGCGTCCATCAGGAGGTCCTGGCGCGCACCATCGACACACTGCCGTCGGGGCTGAAATCCTTCTATAAGGCGCACAAGGCGGAGTTGCCGTCGCTCGCACCCGATTCGGAGCCGGCCGAGGAAAGCGCCGACGAGCGCTTCATGATCGACATGTTCGAACCGTTCCCGTTCGACAACGTGCCGTACACCGAAGCCGGGATCAAGGCGAAGTATCCCGAACAGGCGGCGCGCGCCGGCCGCCTGCCGTGGCTGATCCAGGAGTGCTACTTGCGCCTGGTCCAGGCCTTCCGTAGCGGCGACAAGGAAAAGATCCTCGCCGAGTCGGACACCATGGCGCGGCTTGCCGCGAACCTGCGCAACCCCCTGGCGCTGTCCCAGAACTTCGACGGCGACAAGACCCGGCAGGGTGGCCTGTGGGCGCGCTTCACCGCGCGGCTGCCCGAGGCGAACGAAGGCAGGATCAAGTGGCGGCTCGACGACGCGCACCTCATCGAGGTGCCGAAGGAGCACTCGTTCGCGGTGCTGCGCTCGGTGTACGTCTGGCTCGACAACCTGCTCTACCTCGACGAGCTCGCGAAGCGCGGCAACAACACCTACTCGGAGAGCTTCTACGAGCAGTTCGGGCTGCGCGCCGGCGAGATCCTCGGCATGATGTTGAGCGCCGCGGTCGGCGATGCCGGCAGCTACTGGTACACGGCGTGGAGCGAAGCGGGCCGCCCGGCCCTGAAGTAGTTTTGACGCAGTCTCGTGCAACCACGTACGATCGTTCGGTGACGATGTCCCGCGCCGCCACGCTTCCCCGGACGGCGCCGGCGCCGACCGCGGACGACATCGCGCTCATCGAGGGCTGCCTGCGCCAGGAGCCCGCCGCCTGGGAGAAGATCGTCGCGCGCCACAAGCGCCGCGTCTTCAACATCGCCTTCAAGTTCACCGCGCGCCACGACCAGGCCGAGGACCTGACCCAGGAAATCTTCCTCAAGGTGTTCCGCGCCCTCGACCGCTTCAACCGCGAGGCCGATTTCGGCACCTGGCTGTCGTCGGTGGCGCGCAACTACTGCATCGACCACTACCGCTCGCGGCGCCGCGAACGCGAGGTGCTGAGCCCCGACACCACCGCCATCGACCTGGCCGCCGACCCGAGCGTCAACCCGCAGCGCGGCCTCGAGGACGACGACCGCCGCTCGCTGCTGCGCGAGGGCCTCGAGAAGCTGGCGCCCAAGCTGCGCGAGGCGGTGGTGCTGCGCGACCTGCAGGAGATGAGCTACCAGGAAATGGCGCGGCGCCTGCGCCTTCCCGAAGGCACCGTTAAGAGCCGCATCAACCGCGGCCGCGAAGAGCTGGGCCGGCTGCTGCGCCGTACGCGGCAGCCGCGGCGCCGGCGCGGCAGCGCAGCGAGGTGAAGACATGCGCATGAGTGTTGATGAAAAAGACGGCGTGACGATCGTCCGGATCGGCGAGTCGAAGCTCACCTATCCGATCCTGTCGTCCTTCTTCAGCGAGATCCAGGGGCTGGTCGCGAAGGGCACGCGCAAGCTGCTCATCGACTTCGCGGCGGTCAGCTACATCGACAGCGCCTCGATCGGCTGCGTGATGGACATCCATCGCCTGCTGGGCGAGCAGGGCGGCGCGCTCAAGCTGGTGTCGCCGCAGCCGCGGGTGGAGACGCTGCTGTCGATGACCGGCGTGCACAAGATCGTCGACATCCACCGCGACGAGGCCGAGGCGCTCGCGGGCCTGCGCCAATGACCCGCGCCCGCCTGAAGACCGGCGCCCGGCTCGAGCTCGACGGCGACTTGCTGTCGCTGGTCGAGGCGCTGTACCGCGAAGTGGCGCTGCGTGCCGAGCTCAAGGGCTCGTTCGAGGACGTCATGGCCGAGATCCGCGGCGTCGTCGAACAGATGAGCGGCGACGACCGCCGCAACTACCTGGTCGAGAGCCTGTTCCTCAACTACGTCACCTACGAGAACGAGATGCTCGACGCTTACATGCGCAAGCTGCAGGGCGGCGCGCGCCCGGCGCGCAAGAAGTCCACCGCGCGGGTGCCGGCACGCCGGTCATGAAGTCCCTGCTGGCATTAGCGGCACTGCTCGCGCTTTTCGCTGCCGTTGCGCATGCGCAGCCGCAGGACCAGGGTGCCGCGCCGCGCCTGGTGGTCGAGCCTGAGAGTTTCGACTTCGGCAAGGTGCGCCCGTCGCAGCGTGTCGCCAAGGAGTTCCGCCTGCGCAACGGCGGCTCGGTGCCGCTGCGGATCGCGTCGGTGACCTCGACCTGCCAATGCACCGTGGCACCGCTCGACGAGCGGCACCGCGACCTCGCTCCCGGCGAGTCGACGCCGCTGCGCGTCACCATGACGACGGCTGCCGAACCCGGGCCGATGGCGCAGACGGTCGACATCATGCTGGCGGGCGAGAAGGAGCCGGGCGCGCAGATCGCCCTGCGGGCGACTGTGGTCGGGCGGCGGCGCTAGCGTCAGGCGCGCTGCAGCGACGGGTCGAGGGACGGCAGCGGTGCGATGCCTGGCAGCTCGAAGGCGCGCGGCGATTCCGACTCGGTGAGCGTCCACGCCGACGAGGTGGCAAGCAGCTTGCGCGCCAGTGCCGCGTGCATCGCATGGCCGGCGCGGTCGGCCTCGAGGCGCCCGATGAGCGGGAAGCCGAGGAGCGCCAGGTCGCCGATCGCGTCGAGGATCTTGTGGCGCACGAACTCGTCCTCGAAGCGCAGGCGGTTGTTGAGCACGCCGGTCTCGCCGATGACGATGGCGTTCTCGAGGCTGCCGCCGAGCGCCAGGCCGCTCTTGCGCAGCGCCTCCACTTCGCGCATGAAGCCGAAGGTGCGCGCGGGTGCGATCAGGTCGACGTACGCCTGCGGCGTCACCGCGATGTCGAGCATCTGGTGGCGCAGCAGCGGGTGGTCGAAGCCGATCGTGTAGCGGATCTCGAGGCGCTCCGCGGGTACGAGCCGTGCGCTCTTGGCGCCGTGCACCACCTCGACGCTCTCCAGGACCTTGAGGAAGGTGCGCGGCACGTTGTGCACCTTGACTGCGGCCTCATGGAGCAGGATGACGAACGGCGACGCGCTGCCGTCGAGCACCGGCACTTCGGGGCCATCGACTTCGATGAGCACGTCGTCGATGCCGAGCCCTGCCAGCGCGGAGAGCAGGTGCTCGACCGTGCCGATCGAGATGCCGTCGCGGCTCAGGGTCGTGGCATGATCGACGCGCGCGAGGTTGTCGTAACTCGCCGGTATTTCGACGTCCACATCGGTGCGATGGAAGCGGATGCCGAAACCCGCGGGTGCCGGCTTGATGTCGAGGCGCACTGTGCGCCCCGAATGGAGGCCGATGCCTGTGCAACCTACTGACCGGCGGAGAGTTCGGCGATGCTGCACGCCGCCCAGAGTGCAAGAAGCGAGCCAGGCAACGGGACCGTAACGCTTTGATTCTATTGAGGATCGTCCCTTGGCCCAACCGGATTGTGGTTATTCATGCACACTTGACTGTGGCCAGATAGCCACGTTGCTCACGGTCAGTAGTCGGCGTTTGCCCCTGCAAAGACGCGGGCGGCGCCAGTCGCGAGAATGTCCACGATGGCATCGACGGCGGCGTCCAGCTCGGCGTCGGTCGTATAGAAATGCGGCGACAACCGGATGCCGGCCCCGGGCCGGAAATCGACGAGGATCTCGCGCCGCAGGAGTTCGCGCGTGACGGCGGCGCCGTCGGGCACGTCGAGGATCACCATGCCGCTGCGCTCTTCGTCCGCCTGCGGCGAGCGCACCAGAAGCCCGTGCTGCGCCGCACGCTCCATGAGGCGCCGCGTCTGGCGGCGCGACTTGCGCCTGATCGCGGCGACGCCGATTGCTTCAACCGCCGCGTAGCCGGCGCGCGCCGCGTACAGGGCGGGCACCGACGGCGTGCCGTGCTGAAAGCGGGCGATGCCCTCGGCATAGTCGACGGCGCCCGGCTCGAAGGCGAAGGGCCGCGCGTGCGCCGCCCAGCCGGTCATCTGCGGGCGCAGCTGCGCGTGCAGCCGCGGCGCGACATACAGATAGCCGGCCCCGGGGCCGCCGCACAGCCACTTCACCGAGCCGCCGGTCGCAAAGTCGACATCCCACGCGGTGACGTCGACCGGCACCGAGCCCGCCGACTGGTAGATGTCGGCCACCACCAGCGCGCCGACCGCGTGCGCGCGCGCCACGATCGCCTGCATGTCCTGGATGAAGCCGCTGCGGAAGATCACGTGCGACACCGGCACCAGCAGCGTCTCCTCGTCGATCGCCGCGAGCAGCGCTTCGAGCGGCACCTTGATGCCGTCGGGCGACGGCACCACCGCGAGCCGCGCGCCGCTGCGGCGCAGCGCTTCGTAGACGTACATCACGGACGGGAAGTTGAGTGCGTCGTAGACGATCTTGTTGCGCCGCCCCTGCCACTCGAAACAGGATGCGATGAGCGACTGCACCATCGAGACGTTCTGGTGCATGACGACCGAGCCGCGCGGCGCGCCGATGATGCGCCCGAGCGTGTCGCCGAGCGTTTGCGGCAGCTGCCACCAGCCCTCCGCCCAGGCGCGCACGCCCAGCCGCTCCCACGCGTCGAGGTATTCGCCCATCGCGGCGCGCGCGCTGCGCGGCATGGCGCCAAGCGAATGACTGACGAGGTAGTTCGTGTGCCCCAGGATCGCGAACTGCGCGCGCAGCGCCGCGAGCGAAGCACCATCTTCGAGATCGACTCCGGCCCTCGTCACGTCGGCTAAACCCCTTTCGGCGCTTGATCTTAACGGACGGAAAGGCGCCTTTGGCGCTTCGCGGCGCAGCACCGTACAATAAAGGGCTTTCTTCACAAGCGGAGCGACATCAAAGCCCATGAGCGTCAAGACCAAGGCAGCGGCTCGTCAAACCACACCCGGAATCGAAGCGTTCGAGAAGGCCGTGAAAGCCTTCGGCAAGAAGGAGTTCGACAAGGCCTCGGGCCTGTTCGACGACATCCTCAAGTCGCACTCGCAGGAGCGCGACCTCGTCGACCGGGCGCGCGCGTACAAGTCGATCTGCGAGCGTGCGGAGAAGAAGGCGGCGCCCAAGCCGAAGTCCTTCGACGAATGGCTGAACCAGGGCGTCTACCTGCACAACCGCGGCGAGTATCAGGAGGCGCTCGGCTCGTTCACCCAGGCCTCGGAGCTGCTCCCCAAGAACGACAGCGCGCTCTATTGCCTCGCGGCCGCGCAGGCGCGTCTCGGCAAGGACGACGACGCCGTGAAGTCTTTGGCCTCGGCGGTGCGCATCGACGCGGCCAACCGCGCGCAGGCCCGCCACGACCCCGACTTCGACCACCTCCGGGACAGCGACGCGTTCCTCGACGCGATCATGCCCGGCGAGGACTGAGGCCCGGACCGATGGGCGTTCCGGCACCGCTCCTCGAAAGGCTGGCGGCAGCGGGTGTCGTGATCGAGGACCCGGACACCGTCATCGTCGGGCCGGACGTGCGCGTCGCGGCGGGCGCGACGCTGCGCGCCTTCACCATCCTCGAGGGCCGCAGCGTGGTCGCGAAGGACGCTGTCGTCGGCCCGTTCGTGCGGCTCGTCGACGCCGTGATCGGCGAAGGCGCGCGGGTGCTCGATCACTGCCTGCTGCTCGAATGCAGCGTCGGCAAGCGCGCCGCGATCGGTCCGTTCGCCCACATCCGCCCCGGCACGACGATCGGCGACGACGCCAAGGTGGGCAATTTCGTGGAGCTCAAGAAAACGGTGCTCGGCAATGGCTCGAAGGCGCCGCACCTCAGCTACCTGGGCGACGCGGTGATCGGCGAGAAGGTGAACATCGGCGCCGGCACCATCACCTGCAACTACGACGGCTTCGTCAAGAGTGAAACCCGCATCGACGACTCGGCCTTCGTCGGCAGCAACTCGACGCTGGTGGCGCCGGTCACGATCGGCGCGCGCGCCTATGTCGCCGCCGGCAGCGCCATCACCGAAGACGTGCCCGCCGACGCATTGGCGCTCGGCCGCGCGCGCCAGGCGGTGAAGCCCGGGCGCGCGAGCGAACTGCGCGCCCGCGGCGCGCAGAAAAAAGCCGCGAAACACTAGCGAAGGGCAGCGCTCACCATGTGCGGAATCGTCGGCTACGTCGGATCGCGTGACGCCGTGCCGGTCATCGTCGAGGGCCTGCGGCGCCTCGAGTATCGCGGCTACGACTCCGCGGGCGTCGCGGTCGTCGACAACGGCGTTCTTTCGCGCCGCCGCTCGGCCGGCAAGCTCAAGAACCTCGAGGACGTGCTCGCGGCGGACCCGATCCGCGGCGCCTGGGGCCTCGGGCACACACGCTGGGCCACCCACGGCCGCCCCAGCGAGGAGAACGCGCACCCGCACCAGGACTGCCACGGCAACATCGTGGTGGTGCACAACGGCATCATCGAGAACTACCTGCCCCTGAAACAGCGGCTCGAGAGGGAAGGCCACCGCTTCGTCACGCAGACCGACACCGAAATCGTCGCGCACCTGGTCGAGTCGCTCTACAAGGGCTCGCTCGAAGACGCCGTGCGCGAGGCGATTGGCGCGATGCAGGGCCTGTACGCGCTGGTGATCCTGCACAAGGACGAGCCGCAGAAGATCGTCGGCGTGCGCATGGGGCCGCCGCTCGTGGTCGGCATCGGCGGTGACGCCGAGCACTTCCTCGCCTCCGACATACCGGCGCTTTTGCAGTACACCCGCGACTTCGTCTTCCTCGAGGACGGCGACGTCGTCACCATCCGGCCGGGCAGCGCCGAGGTGCAGACGGCAACCGGCGAGCCGACCGAACGCAAGCCGCAGCGCATCCTCTGGGATCCGGTGCAGGCCGAACGCGGCGGCTACCGCCACTTCATGCTGAAGGAGATCCACGAGCAGCCGCGCGCGATGCGCGACACCCTCCTCGGCCGCATGGACCTCGAGGGCGGCGACGTCCACATCGAGGAGCTGGGTGCCGCGGAAGACGGCCTGCGCGCCGCGCAGCGCGTCACCTTCCTCGCCTGCGGCACCAGCTGGCACGCGGCACTCATCGGCAAGTTCCTGTTCGAGCAGGTGGCCGGCATTCCGTGCGAGGTGGACTACGGCAGCGAGTTCCGCTACCGCGAGCCGATCGTCTCGAAGACGACGCTCGCCGTCGCCATCAGCCAGAGCGGCGAAACCGCCGACACCCTCGCCGCCTTTCGCGAAGCGAAGAAGCGCGGCGCGCTCGGCATCGGCATCTGCAACGTGCAGGGGTCGATGCTGACGCGCGAGGCCGCCGGCACGCTGCTGACGCACGCCGGCCCGGAGATCGGGGTGGCCTCGACCAAGGCGTTCACCGCGCAGCTGGTGGCGCTGGCACTCCTGGCGCTGCGCCTCGGCCGGCTGCGCGGCACGCTGTCGCGGGAGCGCTGCCGTGAGCTGATGGAGGGGCTGGCGCGCATCCCGCACCAGATGGAGCAGACGCTTGCGCTCGACCCGGCGATCGAGGCGATGTCGCGGAACTATTCGCAGGCGCGCGACTTCCTCTACCTGGGACGCGGCATCAACTACCCGATCGCGCTCGAGGGCGCCCTCAAGCTGAAGGAGATCTCGTACGTGCACGCCGAGGGGTACCCGGCCGGCGAGATGAAGCACGGGCCGATAGCGCTCATCGACGAGAACCTGCCGGTGGTCGCGATCTGCCCGCCGGGCCGGGTGTACGACAAGATGCTGTCGAACGTCCAGGAAGTGAAGGCGCGCAGCGGCCGGATCGTGGCGCTGGTGGGCGAGGGCGACACCCACATCGGCGAGAGCATCGACCCCGCCACCGACGCGGTCCTCGAGGTGCCGCGCAGCGACGAGCTGTGGTCGCCGCTCCTCTACGTGCTGCCGCTGCAGCTGCTGTCGTACCACATCGCGGTGCGCGCCGGCCGCGACGTCGACCAGCCGCGCAACCTGGCCAAGTCCGTCACGGTCGAGTGAGCGAGACGCAGCAAGACACGGGCGCCATCGCCCTTTCCGGCCTCAACGACTCGCAGCGCGAGGCGGTGCTCGCGACCGACGGCGCGGTGCTGATCCTGGCTGGTGCCGGCAGCGGCAAGACCCGCGTCATCACCCGGCGCATCGCCCACCTGCTGCTCGACCGCGGCGTGCCCGCGTACCAGATCCTCGCCGTCACCTTCACCAACAAGGCCGCGGGCGAACTGCGCCGCCGCATCGAGGAACTCGCCGGCGATGCGGCGAAGGGCGGCTTCTTCTCCACCTTCCACAGCTTCGGCGTGCGCCTGCTGCGCCGCGAAGCCGAGGCCGCGGGGCTGCCGCACGACTTCGTCATCTACGACGGCGACGACCAGCTGTCCGCGGTGCGCGAAGTGCTGAAGCGCTTCGACATGAACGAGAAGCTCTACCCGCCGCACCGCCTGCTGTCGTGGATCTCGTCGCGCAAGAACCTCGGCCGCGGCGTGGCCATGGAGCGCGACGACGACGACAGCCCGGGCCGCTACGCCGAGATCGCCGCCGGTTACGCTGCGGTGCTCACCGCCGCGCACGCGGTCGACTTCGACGACCTGCTGCTGCGCAGCGTGGCGCTCCTCGAGCGCAATGCCGCGGTGCGCGAGGCGTGGCAGCGGCGCTTCCGCTACATCCTGGTGGACGAGTACCAGGACACGAACCGCACCCAGTACCAGCTCATACGCCTGCTCGCGGGCGAGAGCGGCAACATCACCGTGGTCGGCGACGAGGACCAGGCGATCTACTCGTGGCGCGGCGCCGACATCCAGAACATCCTCGACTTCGAGGCCGACTTCAAGGGCGCCAAGGTGCTGCGCCTCGAGGACAACTACCGCAGCTCGCAGTCGATCCTCGACGCGGCCGCGGCACTGGTCGAGAACAACAAGAAGCGCAAGGGCAAGACGTTGCGCGCCGCCCGCGGCACGGGTGAGCGGGTGCGCCTGCACGCGGCTTCGGACGAGTTCGAGGAAGCGGCGCACGTGGTTTCGCACCTCGACCGCCGCGGCTCGTCGGCAATCCTGTTTCGCATCAACGCGCAGAGCCGCCTGTTCGAGGAGGCGCTGCTGCGCCAGCGCATTCCCTACGTGGTGGTCGGCGGCGTGTCCTTCTACGAGCGCAAGGAAGTGAAGGACGTGCTCGCGTACCTGCGGCTCAGCCGCAACCTCGCGGACGCGGTGGCCTTCCGGCGCATCGTCAACGTGCCGGCGCGCGGCATCGGCAAGGCCAGCCTCGACACGATCGACCGCCTGGCGGCGCAGCGCGGCATCAGCCCGTGGGACGCGCTCGGCGCCGCGATCGACGAGGCACTGGTGCCGGCGCGCGCCGCGGTCGCGATGAACGGCTTTCGCGAGCTGCTGGGGCGCCTGCAGAAAGACAGCGCCGGCCTGACGGTGCGCGGTTTCCTGGAGCGCGCCCTGCAGCTCTCCGGCTATTCGGCGGCGCTCGCCGCCGAGGACAGCGAGGAGAGCCAGGGCCGCCTCGAGAACCTCGCCGAACTGCTCTCGGCCGCGGCCGAGTTCGAGGCGCGCACCGAGCACGCCGACCTCAGCGGCTTCCTCGACCAGATAGCGCTCCTCTCCGACACCGACAAGGCGAAGGGCGAGGCGCCGGTGGTGCTGATGACGCTGCACTCGGCCAAGGGGCTCGAGTTCGACGAGGTGTTTCTCGCCGGGCTCGAGGAGGGCCTGCTGCCGCACTCGCGCAGCATCGCGAACAGCGACCAGGTCGAAGAGGAGCGGCGCCTCGCCTACGTCGGCATGACCCGGGCGCGCGAGCGGCTACAGATTTCCTTCGCGCGCAGCCGCCTCGTCTTCGGCCAGCGGCGGCTGGCGGAGCCGAGCCGCTTCGTCGCCGAGATCCCGGACCACCTGCTCAGCAAATCGCAGGACGGCCGCCACTACGAGTACGAGCCGGGCAGCCGCTCGCCGCGGGCACCGGCGTGGCCCGCGAGGACGGCCCCGCGCCTGAGCGCGGAAACCCTGCCGCCACCGCTGCCCGCGGGCAAGTTCGCCGCGGGGCAGAGGGTGCGCCATCCGCTCTTCGGCGTGGGCACCGTGCTGCGCATCGATGGCGCCGGCGATGAACTGAAGCTCACCGTCAGCTTTCCCGGCGTCGGCGCGAAGAAGCTGGTCGCGCGCTTCGCCGGCCTGGAAGCGGTCTAGGCCTACTTCGCGGTGAGCCCGGTGACCACCCAGCGGCTGTTGAGCTTCTGCTCGCCGCTCTTCAGCTCGTAGCGGGTCAGGGTCATGGCGTAGGGCTTGGTGTCGCCTTCGGACGTCACGTCGACGTTGACGGTCTTGGTGTTGACGTCGCCGCTCAGCGACTCGATGTCGTCGGTGGGCGAGGTCAGCGACATGGTGACGAGCCGCTTCTCGCGGTCGACCGCGGAAGTGGCCTCGGCGAGCGCCTTCTTCAGGTCGCGGTCCTTGGTGTTGAACTGGTCCCACTTGGCGGCGAAGGTCGCGAGCTTGGGCGGAATCTTGCCGCCGGAGCGCAGCAGGTCCTGCACCTGGGTGCCTTCGGCAGGGTTGTCGAGCATGAAGGTCTGCGCCGCCTTCTTGTTGGCCGCGATCTGCGCGTCGAGGTCGTTGCGCTTGGCAACGAGGTCGGCCAGCGCCGCCGGACCCTTGGTGTCGGGCTCGCTGCCCTTGATGGTCCAGCTTTGCACCGTGCCGGGGAACGGCACCGTGGCGAAGCTGGAAAGCGTCTGGGTGTCGCCGGAGCGCACCGACTTGAAGTAGTTGTCGACGATCGCGTTCTCGGGTCCGCCGCAGGCCGCGCCCAGCAGACCGACTGCAAGCACTCCCGACAGGACTGTTAGGTTCCGCATGAAGACCTCCTCATGAAGGGTCGTTGAGGGGCTCCTCCGTTGCCAGGTTCTCGCCCCCGTCTTCCCGCTCCGCCAGCCTCGCCACCGACACCAGGTGATCCGCCTCTTCAAGGTTGATCATGCGCACGCCCTGGGTGTTGCGCCCGATGGTCGAGACGTCTGCTGTGTTAAGGCGGATGATCATACCCCCTTTGGTGATGAGCATGACCTCCTCATCCGCGCGCAGGAACTTGACACCCACCACCGGCCCGTTGCGGCCTTCGGTCTTGATGTTGATGAGCCCCTTGCCGCCACGCTGCTGGATGCGGTATTCCTCGATGTCGGTGCGCTTGCCGTAGCCGTTCTCGGTGACGGTGAGCAGCGTGCCCTTCGCCACCACCTCGAGGCCCACCACCACGTCGTGCGCGTCGAGTTCGATGCCCTTGACGCCGTAGGCGGTGCGGCCCATGGGGCGCACGTCCTTCTCGTGGAAGTGGATCGCCATGCCTTCGCGCGTGCCCATGAGCAGCTCGTCCTCGCCCGAGGTCAGCACCGCGTCGATGAGCGCGTCGTCGTCTTCCACCGAGAGCGCGATGATGCCCGACGGCCGCGGGTGGGCGAACGAGCTGAGCTCGGTCTTCTTGATGATGCCGCGGCGGGTCACGAGCAGCACGTAGCCGCCGTGGTCGAAGGCGCGCACCGCGGTGAACGCCGCGATCTTCTCGCCCTCCTGCAGCCGCACCAGGTTGACGACCGCCTTGCCCTTGCCGGTGGGTCCGACGTCGGGGATCTCGTGCACCTTGAGCCAGTAGACCCTGCCGCGGTCGCTGAAGATCAGGATGTAGGAGTGGGTCGAGGCGATGAACAGCTGGTCGACGAAGTCCTCTTCCTTGGTCTTCATGCCCACGCGGCCGCGGCCGCCGCGGCGCTGCGCGCGGTAGGTGGCGATGGTGGTGCGCTTGACGTAGCCGCCGTGGGTGATCGAGATCGCGACGTCCTCGTCGGCGATCATGTCCTCGATCGTCAGCTCGTCGGCGGCCTCCTCGATGCGCGTGCGGCGCGGGTCGCCGTGATCCTCGCGGATCTTCAGGATCTCCTCGCCGACGATCGCGTCGATGCGCTTCGCCGACGCCAGGATGTCGCGCAGGTCGGCGATCAGCGCGCGCACCTCGGTGAGCTCGTCCACGATCTTCTGCCGCTCGAGCGCCGTCAGCCGTTGCAGTTGCAGCTTAAGGATCTCGTCGGCCTGCAGCAGCGAGAATGCGAAGCGTTCGATCAGGCCGCTGCGCGCCAGGTCGACGGTCTTGGCGGCGCGGATCAGCGCGATGACCTCGTCGAGGTGGTCGAGCGCCTTGGCGAAGCCTTCGAGGATGTGGGCGCGCGCCTCGGCCCTGCGCAGGTCGAAGGCGGTGCGGCGGCGCACCACGTCGCGGCGGAAGTCGAGGAACAGCTCGGCAGCTTGCAGCAGGTTCAGGACCCGCGGCCGCTGGTCGACGATCGCGAGGAAGATGATGCCGAAGCTCTCCTGCAGCTGGGTGTGCTTGTAGAGGTTGTTGAGGACGATCTGGCTCGGCTCGCCCTTGCGCACGTCCACCACGATGCGCATGCCGTCGCGGTCGGACTCGTCGCGGATGTCGGAGATACCCTCGACGCGCTTGTCGCGCACCAGCTCCGCGATCTTCTCGATGAGCCGCGCCTTGTTGACCTGGTACGGGATCTCGGTGATGACGATGGACTCGCGCTCGCCCTTGCGCACCTCGATCTCGGCCTTGGCGCGCATGATGACGGTGCCGCGCCCGGTGCGCTGCGCCTGGCGGATGCCGGCGCGGCCCATGATGAAGCCGGCGGTCGGGAAGTCGGGGCCGTGCACCCGCGCCATCAGGCCGGCGAGCCGTTCGTCGGCGTCGAGCGTGCGGTTCTCGAGCAGGTAGATGAGGCCGTCCGCGATCTCGCCGAGGTTGTGGGGCGGGATGTTCGTCGCCATGCCGACGGCGATGCCGGAGGCGCCGTTCACCAGCAGGTTCGGCAAGGCGGTCGGCAGCACCGTCGGCTCGACGCCGCTGTCGTCGTAGGTCGGCTGGAAGTCGACGGTTTCCCTGTCGATGTCCGCCATCATGCTGGCGCCGGCGCGCGTCAGGCGCGACTCGGTGTAGCGCATGGCCGCCGGCGGGTCGCCATCGATCGAGCCGAAGTTGCCCTGGCCGTCGACCAGCGGCGCGCGCATCGACCAGTCCTGCGCCATGCGCACCAGGGTGTCGTAGGCGGCGCCTTCGCCGTGCGGGTGGTATTTGCCGATGACGTCGCCGGCGACCCGTGCGCTCTTCTTGTAGGGGCGCCCGGGCTGCAGCCCCATCTCGTGCATCGCGAACAGCACGCGGCGGTTGGCCGGCTTGAGCCCGTCGCGCACGTCGGGCAGGGCGCGGCCGATGATGACCGACATGGCGTAGTCCATGTAGGACTGGCGCATCTCGTCGGCGATGTTGGTCGGGATCTTCGCCGCCGAGGCGGCGTCTTGTTGGTCCGTCAAATGTCCAGGTTCCTCACGCTCAACGCGTTGTCTTCAATGAACTGGCGGCGCGGCTCGACGGCGTCGCCCATGAGGGTCGTGAACATGTACTCGGCGACTTCGTCATCCTCGAGGCGAACCTGCAGGAGCGTCCTGGTGCCGGGGTCCATGGTCGATTCCCAGAGCTGCTGGGCGGTCATTTCGCCGAGGCCCTTGTAGCGCTGCACGGTCAGGCCCTTCTTGCCCTCGCTCAGGATGTGGTTCACCAGTTCCTCGCGCCCGTTCACCACGTGCTCGGTGCCGTCCACGACCGTCAGCGGACCCGCGTCGAGGTCCTTGAACTCGTCGTAGGCGGAGTAGAGCGCCTTGTATTCGGGAGCGGCGATGAACGCCGGGCCGATACGCACCTCGCGCGCGTGGCCGTTCTGGCCGTGCTGGTAGACGATCTCGAAGGCGCCGTGCTCCTCGTCCTTCTCGAGCACGATGTCGGCGCCGCCGTCGCGCAGCGGCTTGATCAGCTCGAGCAGCCGCGCCTTGTCGGAGAACGCCGCCTCGTCCTTCACCTGGCCGCGCAGCAGGATCTCGAGGAGCAGGCGCGGCGTGCCGCGCCGCTCGACCATGTCGGAGAGCCGGCCATAGCCGACCATGCGTTCGACGAGGTGCGAGAGCTTCTGGCCGTCGACCATTGCGCCGCTGCCGAGCCGCACGGTGCGCTTCTCGGTGGCGCGCTCCATGAGGTAGGCGTTCAGCGCCGCTTCGTCCTTCAGGTAACGCTCGTTGCGGCCGAGCTTCGCCTTGTAGAGCGGCGGCTGCGCGATGTAGAGGTGGCCGCGCTCGATCAGCTCCTTCATCTGCCGGTAGAAGAAGGTGAGCAGCAGCGTGCGGATGTGGCTGCCGTCGACGTCGGCGTCGCACATGATGATGATGCGGTGGTAGCGCAGCTTGCTGACGTCGAAGTCGTCGGCGCCGACGCCGGTGCCGAGCGCCGTGATGATGTTGCGGATCTCCTCGGAGCCGAGCGTCTTGTCGAGCCGCGCCTTCTCGACGTTCAGGATCTTGCCGCGCAGCGGCAGGATCGCCTGGAACTTGCGGTCGCGGCCCTGCTTCGCCGAGCCGCCGGCCGAGTCGCCTTCGACGAGGTACAGCTCGCACAGCTCCGGGTTGCGCTCCTGGCATTCGGCGAGCTTGCCGGGCAGCCCGGCGCCGTCCAGGGCGCCCTTCCTGCGCGTCAGGTCGCGCGCCTTGCGCGCCGCCTCGCGGGCCCGCGCCGCGTCGAGGATCTTGAGGACGATGCGCTTGGCGACCGACGGGTTCTTCTCGAGGAAGGTCGAAAGCTTCTCGTTCACCAGGCTCGCGACGATGCCCTGCACCTCGGAATTGCCGAGCTTGCCCTTCGTCTGGCCCTCGAACTGCGGGTTTGGCACCTTGGCGCTGATCACGGCGGTGAGGCCTTCGCGCGCGTCCTCGCCCTGCATCTGGTCGGCGAGGTCCTTGGCGAGGCCGGACGAGGCGCCGTAGGCGTTCAGCGAGCGCGTCAGGGCGCTCTTGAAGCCCGCGAGGTGCGTGCCGCCGTCATGGGTGTTGATGTTGTTGGCGAACGAGTAGATGTTCTCCGCGTAGCCGTCGTTCCACTGCAGCGCCACCTCGACCGAGACCTCGTCGCGCACGCCCTCGATCATGATCGTCGGGTTGAGCGTCTCCTTGTTGCGGTTCAGGTGCTCGACGAAGGAGGCGATGCCGCCCTCGTACTGGAAGCGGTGCTGCTTGCCGTCGCGCTCGTCGAGCAGCGTGATGAGGATGCCCTTGTTGAGGAACGACAGCTCGCGCAGGCGCTGCGAGAGGGTGTCGAAGCTGAACACCGAGGTCTCGAAGATGGTGCCGTCGGGCTTGAAGTGCACCATGGTGCCGCGCTTGTCGGTGATGCCGGTGTTCTCGATCGGCCCGAGCGGCTTGCCGCGGCCGTACGACTGGCGATAGACCTTGTGGTCGCGCCAGATCTCCACCTCGAGGGCTTCGGAAAGCGCGTTCACCACCGAGATGCCGACGCCGTGCAGGCCGCCCGACACCTTGTACGATTTCTTGTCGAACTTGCCGCCGGCGTGCAGCTTGGTGAGCACCACCTCGGCCGCGTCCATGCCGGGCACCCCCGGGTGCGGGCCGACCGGGATGCCGCGGCCGTTGTCGACCACGGTCACCGAGTTGTCGATGTGGATGGTCACCCCGATCTCGCTGCAATATCCGGCGAGCGCTTCGTCCACCGAGTTGTCGACGACCTCGTAGACGAGGTGGTGCAGGCCGGGTTCGCCGGTCGAGCCGATGTACATCGCCGGGCGCACCCGCACCGCCTCGAGACCCTCGAGGATGCGGATCGCCTCGGCGCCATACTCTTCGGCCGCTGCCGGCTTCGCTTGGTCGTCGTTCATCGTCTCCCTTTTCACATCGCCTTCGTTCATGAAGCGGCCGCCACGCAGCCAGCTTCGACCACGAACCGCCGCCCGAGGCTGCCGAGCGTCCGCGCCCATCCGGGATGCGCGGTCGTCACCAGCGTCTGCGCGCGGCGCACCACCGCCCGGCACACGGCCCGGGTGCGTTCGTCGTCCAGTTCGGAATCGAGATCGTCGAGGAGCGCCACGGGCGCCCGCCCCTGCTCGGCGCGGAACACGTCGAGGGTGGCGAGCAGCAGCGCCAGCATGGCGGTGCGCGCCTGGCCCGAACTGACCGCGGCAATGTCGTGGCCGTCGAGCCGCAGCGCCACCGGGTCGCGGTGCGGGCCGCACAGGGTGCGCGCGGCGCGGCGTTCCACGGGAAGCGCCGCCGCCATCTGCGCGCGCAATCTCTCGCTTTCGGCAGCAGCACTGCCCACCGGCGCCTCGCTGCCGACGGCCAGCGTCACCAGCTCGCCGGTGAGCGGTTCGCTGTCGCGAAGCGCTGCGCAGAGGCGTGCTGCGTATTCGCCGCGGCGGTGGCGCAGGGCGCCGCCGGCAAGCGCCAGTTGGTCGTTCCAGGCGGTGAGGTCGCGCGCATCCTGCTTGAGCGCCGCGTTGCGGTGCGCGAGCGTCTTGTCGTACTCGCGCAGCGCCTGGCGATATCCCGGCCACAGCCGCGCGCCGCCGCGGTCGATGTAGGCGCGGCGCTCGCGGCTCGAGGACTGCAGCGCGCGAATGCGGTCGTTCGAATAGACCACGGCCTCGAGCCGCTCGCCGTACTCGCCCGGTCCCACCTCGCGGCCGTCGAGCTCGAACACGCGGCGCGTGCCGCAAAGCTCCATGCGCTGGCTCCAGCTGCTGCCGCCCGCCTCCGCGTCGCCGCGCACCGCCAGGCCCGGCGCGCCGCGGCGGATGGCAAGCGCCGCCTCGTCGGTGCGAAACGATCGGCCGCGCGACAGGAAGGCGACCGCCTCGAGGATGCTGGTCTTGCCTTGCGCGTTGCGGCCCTCGAGGACGTTCAGTCCCGGGTCGAGGCACAGGGCCGCCTTCTCGATGTTGCGCAGGTCGCGTACTTCCAGCATGGTCAGGACGCTCAGGAAACCACCGTTGCCTAAAGCCTCATCGGCATGACGACGTAGCGGTACTCGACCAATTTGTCGTCGTCCTTGTCCTGGTCCGCCGCCGCCGGCCTGAAGACGCCCTGGCTCTCGTTGTCCTTCAGCTCGACCTGCACCGTGGGGGTGCCGGCAGCACCCAGGAAATCCAGGATGTACTGGGCGTTGAAGCCGATCTCGACCTCGGCGCCCTTGTAGTCGACGGCCAGCGACTCTTTCGCCTCGCCGACGTCGGGAGACTGCGCGCTCAGCTGCAGCGTGTCGGGCGAGAGCGACAGCTTGATGGCTCGCGAACGCTCGGAGGACAGCAGGCTGACGCGGCGGATGGCGCTCGTCAGCAGGTCGCGGTCGAACACCAGCTGCTTGTCGCCGGTCACCGCCACCACCCGCTCGTGCGCGGGGAACTGGCCCTCCACGGTCTTCGACGACAGGCTGCGGCCGTCGATCGTGAAGATCAGGTGCGCTTCCTGCTGCTGGAAGGTGACCGCGGCGGCGCCTTCGAGGAGCCGGCTCAATTCGCTGACCGCCTTGCGCGGCACCAGCGAACGGATGTTCTCCTTCACCTTGACGTCGGCTGCGCGCTTCGCGAACGCGAGGCGATGGCCGTCGGTCGCAACCATCGCGACGCTGCCTTTCTCCACGATCAGCAGCGCGCCGGCGAGATAGTAGCGGGCATCCTCGGCGGTCACCGCGAAGCCGACGCGTGCGATCAGGTCGCGCAGTACGTCGGCGGGGATCGCGACTCCCTGGTCGTCCTGCGCCTGCGGCAGCGCCGGAAAGTCTTCCTTCGGCAGGCCGGCGATGCGGAAACTGGCGCGTTCGCAGTCGACCGTCACCCAGGCTTCCTTCGAAGCCTTGAGGCGCACTTCCTTCTCCGGCAGGCTGCGCGCGATCTCGAAGAGCTTCTTGGCGCCGATGGTGACCGAGCCTTCCTTCGTGACCGTTGCGGCGCAGCGGCCACGCAGCGAGACGTCGAGGTCGGTGGCGGAGAACGTCACCTGGTTCGCGGCCGCCTCCAGCAGGACGTTCGACAGGATCGGTATCGAGCTCTTGCGCTCCACCACCCCCTGGACGAGGGAGAGTTCCTTGACGAGGTCGCTTCTCTGGATGGTGAGTTCCATCGTCACTCTCTTTCTCTAGAGATCAATTTCATATGGGAAGTCATTGAAGTAAGGCGCGGCCCAAAGCTGTTGGCAACCGCCGCAAGGCATGGCAGGCAGGCTGTTTCGCCTGTGCAGCGTTCTGCGGAAAAGCGGCCCTGTGCCGTGCGTGCGCCTGTGCATGAAACGACCAGCCGGCAGGCGCGCACAAAGCATCCACAGGCCGTGCTGGCCGGTCGCTGTTGACGTTTGCGGGCAAAGTCATTGCAGGCCTTGGATAAGGCTGTTGATAAGCCTGTCGAATTCCGGATCCTTCTTGCGCTCGGCTTCGATCTTGCGCACCGAGTGGATCACCGTCGAATGATGCTTGCCGCCAAAGCCCTTGCCGATCTCGGGCAAGGACGCCGAGGTGAGCGCCTTGGCGAGGTACATCGCGATCTGCCGCGGGAACGCCACCGCCTTGGCGTTGTTCTTGGCCTTGAGGTCGGCCATCTTGATGCTGAACTTCTCGGCGACCGTCTTCTGGATCATCTCCATCGACACCGGCTTGCCGTCGTTCTGGATGAGGTCGCGCAGCACGTCCTGGGCGAGCGGCAGGTCGATGTCGCGCCCGGTGAGGCTGGCATACGCGATCAGGCGGATCAGGCTGCCCTCGAGCTCGCGCACGTTGGTCTTCACCTTGCTGGCGATGAAGAAGGCGACGTTCTCGGGAATCTCGACCCTTTCGGACTCCGCCTTCTTGCGCAGGATTGCGACCTTGGTCTCGATGTCCGGCGACTGGATGTCGGCGATCAGCCCCCACTCGAAGCGGCTCATCAGGCGCTCTTCGATGTTCTGGATCTGGCGCGGCGGGCAGTCGCTCGAGATCACGATCTGTTTCTGCGCATCGTGCAGGGCGTTGAACAGGTGGAAGAACTCCTCCTGGGTGCGATCCTTGCCGGCGATGAACTGGATGTCGTCGATCAGCAGCACGTCCACCTTGCGGTACTTCTGGCGAAAGGCGTTGAGGCGGTCGAAGCGCAGCGCGTTGATCATCTCGTTGATGAAGCGGTCGGAAGAGATGTAGAGCAGGCTTGAGGTGCGGTTGCGGGCGCGCACGTAGTGGCCGATCGCGTGCATGAGGTGGGTCTTGCCCAGGCCCACCCCGCCGTAGATGAACAGCGGGTTGTAGGACTTCGAGGGAATCTCGGCCACCGCACGCGAGGCCGCGTGCGCGAACTGGTTGGACGAGCCGACGACGAAGGTTTCGAACGTGTACTTGGGGTTGAGGATCGAGATGTCCGCGACTTCCGCCGCGTCGGGGCTTCCGGCTGCGCCTTCCGAGGGTTCGAAGGCGACCGACAAGTCGCCGCGGCCGATGTCGCTGAGCGCCTCTTCGATGACCGCCTTGTAGTTCTTGGTGAGCCAATCGCGAAACTGGATGTTCGGCACCGAAACGATGAGCGAAGCGCCGTCCAGGGCGCGAAAGGACGTCGGGCGGAACCAGGTGGCGAAACTGTACTCGTTGACCTTGCTCTCGACTCGCGTAAGCACTCGGTCCCAAAGGCCGGCGATGTCAGACGTGGTCAATCTTGCCCTGTTATCTTATTGAAACTAAACCACTTAATGTAATCTACACTGCGCGCACAGAGCGCAGGTTCGAAGAAACGCCCTTTTGCACAGAGATTTCAACACCTGTGGAAAATAACGGCCAGAAAACCTTGAATAGACAGGCCTGGGAGCGCGGCTTAAGACACGAAAAATCTACCACATGGGGGCCCTTCCGGCAACCATTTGACGGGCCTCGCGGTTGACATTTCCCGAGCGGCCTCGGTACACTCTAAGGCTTTGCACCTCCCGCCCTTAGCGGGATTTTGAAGAGGCCTGAAAGCAACCAAATGAAGCGCACGTTCCAGCCGAACAACCGCAAGCGCAAGCGCACCCATGGTTTCCTCGTGCGGATGCGTACCAAGGGCGGCCGCCTGGTGTTGAAGCGGCGCCGGGCCAAGGGCCGCAAGCGTCTCGCGGTCTAGCGGGTCCCGAAGCGGGAACCGCGGCGCCAAGAGAGCGTGGTCCAGGGTGCATGTCGCGGGCGGCTGCGCGCAGCCTCGGACGGCTGCGAAGCAAGGCAGATTTCCAGAAGGCCTTCAAGGAGGGGCGGCGCATCGACGGCGCCTTCTTCCTCTTCATCGCGGCGCAGAACCAGTGCGCCCAGCTGCGGCTCGGCCTCGCGGTTTCGCGGCGCGTCGGCTCGGCGGTGGTGCGCAACCGTGCCAAGCGCCTGTTGCGCGAGGCGCTGCGCCAGAGGCTGCGCAACACGGCCCTGCCGGCGCCCACGATCGACCTGGTGCTAGTCGCGAAGCCGGATATCGGCGCCGCCACGCTGCGCGGCCTCGCGGATGAGCTCGAGCGCCGCCTCGCCCGCTTCCTCCGCGCTGGAACGCGGCCTCGTTTCGCTGCTGCTCCTCGGCATTGAGGCCTACCGCGTGACCCTGTCGCCGCTCCTTGGCGGCTTTTGCCGTTTCGAGCCCACCTGCAGCCGCTACGCCGAGGAGGCGCTGCGGCGCCACGGAGCGTGGCGCGGCAGCTTCCTGGCCGCGCGGCGCCTGGGCAGCTGCCGGCCGTTCGGCCGCAGCGGCTACGACCCAGTCCCCTAAAACGAAGAGCAAAGAGAACCAAAGAAACCGATGGACGAGAAGCGGATCCTGCTGGCGTTCGTTCTGACCTACCTCCTGATCGTGGCGGTGCGCTATCTGTCGCCGCCGGCGCCGCCAAAGCCGTCGCCTGCGCCGCCCGCGGTGGCCGCTCCGGCGACGCCTGGAGCCGAGCCCGGGGCGTCGCCGGCCGCAGCGGCGCGGGCTCCGGCATCGCCGGCAAACGCGGCACCCACGCCTGCCGCCACGGCCGCCCCTGCCGTCGCCGACACGGCCGAAAAGCGCATCGAGGTCCACACGCCGGTCTTCAGCCTGGCGTTCACCAACCGCGGGGCGCGCCTGCTGTCGTGGGAGCTCGTCAACTACCGCAATGCCCGCGGCCAGCCGGAAGAAATGACCCCCGGCCTCAAGGACGGACCGAAGCCGCTCGACCTCGAGACCGGCGACGTCGAACTCGACCGGCGCCTGCGCGAGGGCCTGTTCGTCCCCTCGAGCGAGGACGTCAAGGTCGATCCCGGCGGCAGCGCCGAACTGAGTTTCCGCTTCAGTGACGGCGACCTGGCCGCCACCAAGACGCTCTCCTTTCAGTCGGGCTACCTCGTCTCGGTCGCGGCTTCGGTCGAGCGCAGCGGACGCGAGATCGGCAAGAAGATCGTCTGGGGCCCGGGCATTTCGGCGCAGAGCGAGGCCGAAAAGGCCGTGCAGGGCTATACCCCGCCGGCGGCGGTGTTCCTGAGCGGCGACTCGCTCGAAAAGCTGGCGGGCGACAAGATCGCCGGGCCGAGGGCCCTCGGCCAGGTGGTTTTCGCGGGCGTCGAGAGCCACTATTTCGCGGCGCTGTTCATGCCGAGGGACAGCGGCGCCAGCGCTGCCGTGCGGGTGTTCGCCGCGCCGGGGGCCGACGGCAAGCCGCACCAGTCGCCGGTCGCCGAACTGGACCTCGGGACCGGGACCGGGGCCGCCAGCCTCTACGTCGGGCCCAAGGACCACACCTTGCTGGCCCGTATAGACCCGTCGCTCGCCAGGGTGGTCGAAGTCGGCAGCTGGATCGGGCCGATCGTGGTGCCGATGATCGCGCTCCTCAAGTGGCTGTACGGCTGGATCGGCAACTACGGATGGGCGATCGTGCTGCTGACGGTCGGCATCAACCTGGTGATGGGCCCGCTGCGCCACATGTCGATCGCCAACGGCGTCAAGATGGCGAAGCTGAGCCCGGAGATGCGGGTCATCCAGGAGCGTTACCGCAAGGTGCCGGCGCTCGATCCCAAGCGCCAGGACATGCACAAGGAGATCCAGGCGCTCTACGCCCGCCACGGCATGAGCATGAGCTCGCAGATGACCGTCGGCTGCCTGCCGCTGCTCATCACCATGCCCTTCCTGTTCGCGATCTACCGCGTGCTGCAGGTGAGCATCGAATTGCGCGGCGCGCACTTCCTGTGGATTCCGGACTTGAGCCAGAAGGATCCTTACTTCATCATTCCGGTCTTGATGGGCCTTTCGATGTTCCTGATGCAGCGGATGATGCCGTCGGCGATGGATCCGGCGCAGCAACGCATCATGATGCTGATGCCGCTGATGTTCACGGTGATGTTCTTCGCCGCGCCCGCCGGCATGAACCTCTACTGGCTCACCTCCAACGTCTGCTCGATCATTCAGCAGACGATCACCCTCAAGCTGGTGGGCGGCCGCGCCGCGCTGTCGCCGGCCCGCTCCGGGAAAGGGGCCGCGCGATGAAGGACGCCGTCTTCACCGGGAAGGACGTCGCGGAGGCGCTGCTGCGCGCCGCGGAGAGCCTGGGCGTTGCCGCCGCGCAGATCCATCACGTCGTGGTCGATGCCGGTTCGCCGGCGACACCCGGCCGGGCGGCGACGCCGGCGCGCATCGCCGTCATGCTCGAGACCCTGAAGCCGGCGCGCGCCACCGCACCCGTGCAGACATCGGCCGCCGCCGGCCCGGAAGCGCGCGCGCCGCGCCCCGGCCGCGGCCGCCGTGACCACGACGCAGCCGCCGCCCCTCGCGAGACGCCGCGCCCGCCCGCTTCCGAGGCGGCAGCCGAGTTCGGCAGCTCGGTGGTGAGCCTGGGCCAGGCGTTTGCGGCGGCGCTGCAGGTGCCCTTCGAGATGGCGGTCGACCGCCAGGGCGAACGCATCAGCGTCGGCGTCTCCGGCGCGGGCGCCGAAGCGCTCGACGACGCCGAGGGCGAGACCCTGCTGGCCCTCGAGACCATCCTGCAGCGCATCGCCGGCCGCTGCGGCGAGACGGCGCGGGTGGTGGTCGCCAACCCGGCGCGCAAGTCGGTGCGCGAAGCTTCCCTCACCGCCGAAGCGCTGCGCCTCGCGCAGGACGTCAAGGAGCGAGGCCTGCCGCGGATGATGCCGCCGCTCAATTCCTACGAGCGGCGTGTGGTGCACATGGTGCTGTCGCAGGTCGAGGGCATCAAGACCTACAGCGTCGGCGATGGCATGGAGCGCCGCCTGACGATCGCGCTCAGCTCGGAAAACACCGCCGAGTGAAGCCGCCGGTCCCGGGCCACCAGGAGGCCCTGGCCGCTGCGGGACTGTCCGCGGGCGCCACCGCGGCACTGGCACCCTACCTCGACCTGCTGGCGCGCTGGTCGCGGCGCGTCAACCTCACCGCCGCCGCAACCCCCGAGGAGCGTGTCGCCCTGCTGGTGGCGCCGGTGGCGCCCCTGGCCACGGCGCTGCAGCCGGGCCGCCTCCTCGACATCGGTTCGGGCAACGGCTCGCCGGGGCTGGTGCTGGCGCTGCTGCGGCCCGACGTGCAGGCGACCCTGCTCGAGCCGCGCACCCGCCGCTGGGCGTTCCTGCGCGAGGCGGCGCGCGCCTGCGGCCGCGGCGACATCGAGGTGCGCCCGTGGCGCCACGACGCCTGGCGCGGGCCGGCCTGCGCCAACGTCACCATCCGCGCCCTGGCGCTGCCGTTGCCAGCGCTGCTTGGGTTTCTGGCGCCCGAGGGTCAGCTGCTCGTGTGGGGCGAGGCACCCACGGGCCCTGCCGGCCGCGAACTCGACCACGCCGAGCTGGTGGTCGCCGGCCGCCGCGTGCATCGTTACCGCTGAATGTTTCCCGTGGAACACCGGCGCCGGCCGCCAGCCAGTCTGTTTCACGTGAAACAGCCTGAATTACGAATACATACTAAACATAAAGCGTTTACGTTGGCGCCCGTTCAAGCCCTGCGGACCGCCGCGCGTGGTATCCTCCCGCCCCGCAACAGACGCCGTGGCGGCAGCTAAGGGAGAGCAGAACCGCGACCGTGGGCCGGATCATCGCCGTGGCGAACCAGAAGGGTGGCGTCGGCAAGACCACGACCACCATCAACCTGGCCGCGAGCCTCGCCGTCGCCGAGAAGCGCGTGCTCGTGATCGACGCCGACCCGCAGGGCAACCTCACCTCGGGGCTCGGCAAGCGCACCAGGGACCCGCGCCAGAGCCTCTACGAAGTGCTGATCGACGGCGCCGCGATCGACCACGTGATCCTGCCGACCGAGCTCGAGTTCCTGTGGCTGGTGCCCGCCGACCGCAACCTCACCGGGTGCGAGGTCGAGCTGGTGTCGGTCGAGCGCCGCGAATTCGCGCTCAGCCAGGCGCTTGCACCGCTCGCGCCGCGCTACGACTTCATCTTCATCGACTGTCCGCCGAGCCTCGGCCTCCTGACGCTGAACGCGCTGGTCGCCGCCGACTCGGTGCTGGTACCCTTGCAGGCCGAATACTTCGCCCTCGAGGGAATCACCGAGCTCATGTCGACGACGGCGCGCGTGACGGAGAGCCTCAACCCCAATCTCAGAATCGAGGGCGTGGTGCTCACCATGACCGACGAGCGCACCAACCTCACGCAGCAGGTGACGAGCGAGATCCGCGCGCACTTCAAGGACAAGGTGTTCAAGACGGTCATCCCGCGCAGCATCCGCCTGGGTGAGGCGCCGTCCTTCGGCAAGCCGATCGTCCTCTACGACATCCGCTCGCGCGGCGCGCAGGCCTATCTCGAGCTCGCCCGGGAGATGCTGCGGCGATGAAGAGGAAGGCGCTCGGCAAGGGACTCTCGGCGCTGCTTGGCGACACGGCACAGCAAACGGCGCCGGCCACCGGCACCCTCGACGTGCCGGTCGAAAGCCTCGAGCCCAACCCGCAGCAGCCGCGCACCGTCTGGGATGCGGCGCGCATCGAGGAGATGGCGGCGTCGATCCGCGCCACCGGCATCATCCAGCCGATCCTGGTGCGGCGTCGCGCCAACGGGCGCTACCAGATCGTCGCCGGCGAGCGCCGCTGGCGCGCGGCCCAGGCCGCGGGGCTGCGCACCGTGCCGGTCGCCGTGCGCGAGGTCGCGGACGACCGGCTGCTGGAGCTGGCGCTGGTCGAGAACATCCAGCGCGAGGAGCTGTCGGCACTCGAGGAAGCGCAGGCGTTCCAGCGGCTGCAGGAAGACTTCCACCTCACGCAGGAAGAGGTGGCGAAGCGCGTCGGCCGCGAGCGCTCGACGGTCGCCAACACCATCAGGCTGCTGCGCCTGCCGCGCAGCGTGCGCGACCTGCTGGCCGGGGGGGCGATCGAGGCGGGTCATGCCCGCGCCCTGCTGGCGCTCGACAAGGCCGAGGAGCAGATTGCGCTCGGCCGGGAAGCGGCGGAGAAAGCGCTCTCGGTCCGCGAGGTGGAACGCCGCGTGGCCGAACGCCGCGGCGGACCGCGCAAGCGCCAGCTGCCGAAAAAGGACCCGAACACGCGCGCCGCCGAAGAGCGGCTGCGCGCAGCACTCGGCGCCCGTGTCGAGATCAGGCGGCGCGGCAAGGCCGGCATGATCCAGGTCGCCTTCATGGGCGAGGAGGAACTCAACAGGCTCTACGAACTGCTCCTGCGCAAGGCCAAGGCGTAGGATCGGCTCTTCAGGGGTAGTGAAGGCGGCATGCACATGCGATTCAAGACCGTGGCGAACGACGACCTCAACGGCTTCCTCGACGAGACCACCGAGATCATCGGCGAGCTGCGTTTCAGGAACACCTTCCGCGTCGACGGCCGCATCAAGGGCAAGGTGGTGTCGCAGGCGGCGCTCATCGTCGGCGAAAAGGCGACCATCGACGCCGACCTCGACTGCGGCACGGTTTCGATCCGCGGCCGCGTCAACGGCCACGTCACCGGCCGCGAGCGCATCGAGGTTTTGGCCGGCGCGCAGGTGCGCGGGCACCTCAGCTCGCCGCGCCTCATCATCGAGGAGGGCGCTTTCTTCGAGGGGGAGTGCGACATGGGCGCGCCGCCCATGAAGGGCGAGGTCATCCGCCTGCCGCAGCCGCCGCGCCAGGCATAAGGCCCAATGGCGACGCCAACGACAACGTCCGTCGCACCGCAGAAACCCCTGCGCCTCACGGAATTCGCCGCGTGCGGCGGCTGCGCCAGCAAGCTCGGCCCCGCCGAGTTGCGCGCCATCCTCCAGGACCTGCCGCGCGCCGACAACGACAACGTACTGGTCGACTACCGCACCGGCGACGACGCCGGCATCTACCGCCTCGACGCGGAGCGCTACCTGGTGCAGACCGTCGACTTCTTCACGCCGATCGTCGACGATCCCGAGGACTACGGCGCCATCGCCGCGGCCAATGCGCTCTCGGACGTGTACGCGATGGGCGGCCTGCCGCTGTCGGCGCTCTCGATCGCGGCGCTGCCCACGGACGGCCTGCCACACGAGGCGGCCGCCGCCATCTTCCGCGGCGGCGCCAACAAGCTTCTGGCCGCCAACTGCGCGCTGCTCGGCGGCCACACGGTGCGCGATCCCGAGATCAAGTTCGGCTACGCCGTCACCGGCCTGGTCAGCGCCGCGCAACTGATGACGAATGCCGCCGGCCGCGCCGGCGACGTGCTGGTGCTCACCAAGGCGCTGGGCACCGGCATCATCGCCACCGCGCTCAAGGCGGGCCGCGCCGACGCGGCAGCGGTGCGCGCCGCAACCGCTTCGATGACCCAGCTGAACCGCATCGCCTCGGTGGTCGCGACCCGGGCGGCGGTGAAATGCGCGACCGACGTCACCGGCTTCAGCCTCATGGGCCACGCGTTCAATATCGCCCGCGAGAGCTCGCTCACCCTGCGCTTCGATGCGGCGCAGCTGCCGCTCCTGCCCGGCGCTCTCGAACTGGCGCCGACCTCGGAGTCGCGAGGACTGAAGTCGAATCGCGCCACCTTTGCGCCGCAGGTCGCCTTCGAAGACGGGTTCGACCCGCGGCTCGAGCCGATCCTCTTCGACCCGCAGACCTCGGGCGGCCTGCTGTTGCTGGTGCCCGGGGCGCAGGTCGAGGCGCTGCTGGCCGAGCTGCCCAACGCGCGCGTCGTTGGTGTGGCCGAGGAGCGCGGCGAACGCGCGCTGGCGGTGCGCTGACTAGCTGAGCGCGCGGATCACGTCGGAGCGCGTGATGATGTAGATCGCGTCGCTCTTGAAGTCGCGCACCAGCACCGCCGGCGAATCGGGGGTGAGCATGCTCGCCAGCGCGTCGACGCTGGTCTGGATGTCGGCGAACGGGAAGGCGTGCTCCATGATCGCCTCGACCGGCCCTTTCGCGACCTCGGGGTCGCGCACGATCTCGGCGTAGAGGTGCCCTTCGCTGAGCGAACCCACGAGCCGCCCGTCGGCGGTCACCGGGATCTGCGAGTAGTCGTTTTCCTCCATCAGCTGCGCCACCCGCGCCACCTTCTCGGTGCGCTCGACGGTGACGAGAGGCGCGCTGCGCCGGCGCGCCACCAGGTCGCGCGCGGTCAGGCCCAGCCGGTCGAGGAAGCCCTTCTCGCGCATCCAGTCGTCGTTGAACATCTTGCCGAGGTAGCGGGTGCCGTGATCGTGGAACACCACCACCACGGTCTCGCCCGCCTTGAAGTTGTCGGCGAGCTGCAGGAGGCCGGCGAGCGCCGCGCCCGCGGAGTTGCCGGCGAAGATGCCCTCCTCGCGGCAGATCCGCCGCGTCATGATTGCGGCGTCGCGGTCGGTGACCTTCTCGAAGTGGTCGATGAGCGAGAAGTCGATGTTCTTCGGCAGGAAATCCTCGCCGATGCCTTCGGTGACGTACGGGTAGATCTCGTTCTTGTCGAGGATTCCCGTCTCCTTGTACTTCTTGAGCACCGAGCCGTAGCTGTCGATGCCCCAGGCGCGCACCGCGGGTTTCTTCTCCTTCAGGAAGCGGGCGATGCCGCTGATGGTGCCGCCGGTGCCGACGCCGACCACCAGGTGGTCGACGCTGCCGTCCGTCTGCTCCCAGATCTCGGGCCCGGTCTGCTCGTAGTGCGCTTCCTGGTTCGAGAGGTTGTCGTACTGGTTCGCCTTCCACGCGTTGTGCGTCTCGCGCTCGAGGCGCGAGGAAACCGAGTAATAGGAACGCGGGTCCTCCGGCTCGACGTCGGTGGGGCAGACGACCACCTCGGCGCCGAACGCGCGCAGCGCGTCGACTTTCTCCTTCGACTGCTTGTCGGTGGTCGCGAAGATGCAGTGATAGCCCTTCACCACGGCGGCGATGGCGAGGCCCATGCCGGTGTTGCCCGAAGTGCCCTCGATGATGGTGCCGCCCGGCCGCAGTTTTCCGGCGGCCTCGGCATCGGCGATCATCTTGATCGCCATGCGGTCCTTGATGGAGTTGCCGGGATTCGTGGTCTCCACTTTGGCCAGCACCCGCGCCGCCACGATGCCGCGCGGAATCGCGTTCAGCTGCACCAGCGGAGTGTTGCCGATGGCCTCCAGAATGTTGTTGCAGATCTTGGGCATACGCGTCGCCACGCAGTTTACTCCGGCGCTTTTGTGTCTTTGACCGCTTCCGCCACGCGTGCTAGATTTCGACGCGTTCTCCGCCGCGGGAAGCAACCTAAGCAAAGCAAATCCATGAAGAAAAACGCTCCGGCGGCGGCCCGCCGCTACGCTCGCGCCCTGTTCGAAGCAGCCCAGGCCCGGGGTGCTGGCGCAGCCGAGTCCGTGAACCAGACGCTGAAGCCGCTGGCGGCGTTGCTGCGCGCGAACCGCGAACTCTCCGCGGTGCTCGCCGATCCCACCGTGGCAGGAGCCGCGAAGAAAAAAATCCTGCGCGCTGTCGCCAGCGACGGCGGCGAGTCCCTGGCGCTGCAATTTCTCGACATCCTCATCGACCAGGGCCGCAGCGTCGACGCGCCCGCGGTCGCCGACGCGTTCGAGGACCAGCTGTTCGCGAGCCGCAACATCGCGCGCGCGCGCGTGGTGTCGGCCGCGCCGCTCGCCGCGGGCGAACTAGCGGCGCTGGTCGCCGCGCTCGAAAAACTCACCGGCAAGGGCGTCGCGGTCGAACCCCGCGTCGATGCCGCGCTGGTCGGCGGAATCGTCGTCAGCATCGCCGGCCTCACCTACGACGGCAGCGTCCAGGCGCAACTGCGCGCCCTGCGCACGCGGCTATCGGGACACGCCTAAAAGCAGAAGGAAAGCGGAGCACCGAAGATGGAGATTCGCGCCGAAGAGATCACCAGGATCATCCGCGAACAGCTTGGCGGGTTCGCGCCGGGAACGTCGGTGTCCGAGGAGGGCGAAGTGCTCTCGGTCGGCGACGGCATCGCCCGCATCCACGGCCTCGCGCGCTGCATGGCGGGGGAGCTGCTCGAGTTGCCGCACGGCGTCATGGGCATCGCCTTGAACCTCGAGGAAGACTCGGTCGGCGCCGTGCTCATGGGCGAGACCAGCGAAATCAAGCAAGGCGACAAGGTCAAGCGCAGCAAGCGCATCATGTCGATCCCGGTGGGCGAGGCCATGATCGGCCGCGTCGTCAACGCGCTCGGCCAGCCGATCGACGGCAAGGGCGAGATCAAGACCAGCGAGTTCAGCGAGATCGAGAAGATCGCGCCCGGCGTGGTCGAACGCCAGCCGGTGCGCGAGCCGCTCGAGACCGGCATCAAGCCGATCGACAGCATGGTCAACATCGGCCGCGGCCAGCGCGAGCTCTTGATCGGCGACCGCCAGACCGGCAAGACCGCGATCGCGATCGACACCATCATCAACCAGAAGGGCAAGGGCGTCGTCTGCATCTACGTCGCCATCGGCCAGAAGCGCTCGACCGTGGCGCAGGTGGTGCGCACGCTCGAGGAAGCGGACGCCATGCGCCACACGGTGGTGGTGAGCGCGACCGCGAGCGACCCGGCTCCGTTCCTCTACCTCGCACCCTTCTCCGGCACCGCCATCGGCGAATACTTCCGCGACCGCAAGCAGCACGCGCTCTGCATCTACGACGACCTCTCGAAGCACGCCGCCGCCTACCGCGAGATCTCGCTGCTGCTGCGCCGCCCGCCGGGACGCGAGGCATACCCCGGCGACGTCTTCTACCTGCACAGCCGCCTGCTCGAGCGCGCCGCCAAGCTGAACGACGCGCGCGGCGCCGGCAGCCTCACCTCGATCCCGATCATCGAGACCCAGGCGGGCGACATCTCCGCCTACATCCCGACCAACGTCATCTCGATCACCGACGGCCAGATCTTCCTCGAGGCCGACCTCTTCAACTCGGGCATCCGTCCCGCCATCAACGTCGGCAACTCGGTGTCGCGCGTCGGCGGCTCGGCGCAGACCAAGGCCATGAAGGCGGTGGCCGGGCGCCTGCGCCTCGACCTCGCGCAGTACCGCGAGCTGGCCGCATTCGCGATGTTCGCCTCCGACCTCGACAAGTCGACCCAGGCGCAGCTCGCCAAGGGCCGGAGGCTCACCGAGATCCTGAAGCAGGACCAGTATTCGCCGCTGCCCGAAGCGAAGCAGGTGGCGATCATCTTCGCGGCGACCAACGGCTATCTCGACCCGGTGCCGGTCGAGCAGTGCGGCCGCTACGAGCGCGAGTTCCTGCCTTTCCTCGACACCCGCCGCCCGGAACTCCTCAAGGCGATCGCGGAAAAGAAGGACATCAAGGGCGAGCTCACCGACCAGCTGCACGCGGCGTGCAAGGAATTCGCCGAACTGTTCACGATCGAGACGAAGGAGTAGGCGCACCAAGCGCGTTGCCATGCCTGCCCTCGTCGACATCAGACGGCGCATCCGCACCGTCAAGAACACGCAGCAGATCACCAAGGCGCTGAAGATGGTGTCGGCCGCGAAGCTGCGGCGGGCCCAGGAGGCGATGTTCGCGGCGCGGCCCTACGCGCGCAGGCTGAGCGAGGTGCTCCAGGGCATCGCCACCCGCGGCGCGGCCGAGGCGCACCCGCTGCTGCGCGAGCGGCCGGAGCAGCGGGTCGCGGTCATCGTGGTGACGGCCGACAAGGGGCTCGCCGGCGGCTTCAACGCCAACATCATCCGCCGCGCCAACGCCTTCCTCACGGAACACAAGGACCACGAGGTGAGCGTCGTGGCGGTCGGCCGCAAGGGCCGCGACTCGCTGCGCCGCCGCAAGGCCGCGTTCCGCTCCGAGCACATCGGCGCCTTTCAGACGCTGCGCTTCCGGACGGCGCAGGAGATCGCGGCACAGACGGTCGCCGCCTATGCCGCGGAAGAGCTGGACGCCGTGTACCTCATCTTCAACGAGTTCAAGAGCGTCATCGCACAACGCATCGTGGTGGAGCGCCTGCTGCCGATTCCCAAGCTGGAGCAGCCCGCGCAGGCGCCGCTCGTCGAGTATCTCTACGAGCCGCGCGCCGCAGACATCTATGGCGCGCTCCTGCCCAAGTACGTCGAGATCAACATCTGGCGCGCACTCCTGGAATCGGCCGCCGCCGAGCACGGCGCGCGCATGGCGGCGATGGATTCGGCCACCAAGAACGCCTCGGAGACGATCGACAAGCTGACCTTGTACATGAACAAGGTCCGCCAGGCGGCGATCACCCGCGAGATCATCGAAGTCGTCTCGGGCGCAAGTTCATGAGCGTTAAAGACAGCAACAGGCACTAGGAAGAGACATGGCTGAAGCGAATGTGGGTCGGGTCGTGCAGATCATCGGGCCGGTCGTCGACATCGAGTTTCCGCAAGGCGTGCCCGCGATCTACAACGCGGTGCGCATCGTCGACGAAGGCAGGGACGGCGGCGTCAAGATCGACGTGGTCGCCGAGGTGGAGCAGCACCTGGGCGAAAACCGCTGCCGCTGCGTCGCGATGCTGCCGACCGACGGCATGGTGCGCGGGATGCAGGCGATCGACACCGGCAACCCGATCATGGTGCCGGTGGGCCCGGGAACGCTCGGCCGGGTGCTGAACGTGATCGGCGCGCCGGTCGACGAGATGGGGCCGGTGCAGGCGACCAAGTACTACCCGATCCACCGCCCGGCCCCGTCCTTCGAGGAGCAGTCGACCAAGCTCGAGATGTTCGAGACCGGCATCAAGGTCATCGACCTCATCGAGCCGTACCTGCGCGGCGGCAAGATCGGCCTGTTCGGCGGCGCCGGCGTCGGCAAGACGGTCATCATCCAGGAGCTCATCTACAACCTCGCCAAGCAGCACGGCGGCGTCTCGGTGTTCGCCGGCGTCGGCGAGCGCACCCGCGAGGGCAACGACCTCTGGCTCGAGTTCCAGGAGTCGGGCGTCATCGACGTCAAGGACCCGGCGAAATCCAAGGCGGCGCTCATCTACGGCCAGATGACCGAGCCGCCCGGGGCGCGCCTGCGCGTCGCGCTCACCGGCCTGACCACCGCCGAATACTTCCGCGACGACGAAGGCAAGGACGTGCTGCTGTTCATCGACAACATCTTCCGCTTCACCCAGGCGGGCTCGGAAGTGTCGGCGCTGCTGGGCCGCATGCCGTCGGCGGTCGGCTACCAGCCGACGCTCGCCTCCGAGATGGGTGAACTGCAGGAGCGCATCACCTCGACACGCAAGGGCTCGATCACCTCGATCCAGGCGATCTACGTGCCGGCCGACGACTACACCGACCCCGCGCCCGCCACCACCTTCGCGCACCTCGACGCGACCACCAACCTCTCGCGGCAGATCGCGCAGCTCGGCATCTACCCGTCGGTCGATCCGCTCGCCTCGAGCTCGCGCATCCTCGACGCGCGCATCCTCGGCGACGAGCACTACAACACCGCCAAGGACGTGAAGCTGATCCTGCAGCGCTACAAGGACCTGCAGGACATCATCGCGATCCTCGGCATCGACGAGCTCTCGGACGACGACAAGCTGACGGTGGCGCGCGCGCGCAAGATCCAGAAGTTCCTGTCGCAGCCGTTCCACGTGGCCGAGCAGTTCACGGGCATCCCCGGCAAGTACGTGCCGCTCGCCGACTCGATCCGCAGCTTCAGGATGATCGTGGCGGGCGAGCTCGACGACGTGCCGGAACAGGCGTTCTACATGGCGGGCGCCATCGAGGACGTCTTCGAGCAGGCGAAGAAGCTCTAGGCCATGGCCGACCAGGCGCTGCCGACCAAGCTGCATCTCGAGGTGGTGACGCCCGAGGGCCTGCTGGTGCAGGCGGACGTCGACTCGGTGAAGGCGCCGGGCTCGGAGGGTTACTTCGGCGTGCTGCCCGGCCACACGCCGCTGCTCGCCACGCTCGGCGTCGGCGTCATCAGCTACGTGCAGGGTGGCAGCGAGCGGCGCCTCACCTGTTTCTGGGGCTTTTGCGAAGTGCTGCCCGACCGCGTCAGCATCCTTGCCGAGATCGGCGAACGCGCCGAAGACATCGACGCCGGCCGCGCCGAGGAAGCCAAGGCGCGCGCCGAGGCGCAGCTGAAGCAGCTGCGCGGCGAAGCCGGCTACGCCGAAGCGCAGGACGCATACCAGAAGGCGGTCACGCGGCTCGCGGCCGCGCGCAGGTAGGGCTGCAGCCGCTGCGCCGATAGCGCTCTAAAGTAGTCGCATCCATGTCCCGCCTCGCCGACCGCCGGACGATCCTGGCGTGCGCCGCGGCGGCGATGGCCCTGTTCTTCTGGGCGTCGCTGCCGGCGCTGTCGGCACCGTTTCTCTCCGACGACTTCATCTTGCTCAACTGGAGCCAGCCGCGCACGCTCGCCGCCGCGCAGGACTACTTCGCGACCGACTGGGGCGGCGGCAACGATCGCGGCGGCTACTACCGTCCGCTCATCAACCTGAGCCTCGGTTTCGACCACTGGCGCACCGGCCAGGATCCGCGCGGCGCGCACCAAACCAACCTGGTGCTGCACGTGCTCGCCACGCTCTGTGCGTTTGCGCTCGCACGGCAGCTGGCGGGCGCCGCGGCCGCCCTGCTCGCGTCGGTGCTGTTCCTGCTGCACCCGATGCACGACCTGTCGGTCTTCTGGCTGGCGGGCCGCACCGACCTGCTCTGCGGGCTTTTCTTCCTGCTGGCGCTCTGGCTTTCCGTCGCGAAGACAGCAGCGCTCCGCGTGCTGGCGCCGTTCGTCTTCCTGCTGGCACTGCTCGCGAAGGAAATGGCCGCGACGCTGCCGCTGGTCGTCGCCATGCACGCGTTCCTGAGCGCCCCTCCCACCGAGGCTGGCGTGCGGCGGCGGCTGGGTGCCGCGGTGCGCGCCGCGCTGCCCTTCCTGCTGGTCTTCGCCCTCTACATGGTGGTGCGCGTCGAGGTCCTCGGCGGCATCGGCGGCGACGCCCGCCTCGTGGCGCGCTCCAGCGCAGCGCTCGTGGGCGGCGCGCGCCTCATCCTGTGGAGCGTCTACCCCTGGGACCTCGGGATCGTCGAAGGCCTTGCCACGGCACCGGTGCTGGTTGCGGTGGCAGCGCTCGTCGCCGTCATCGCGGTGGTTCTCGCCTGGCAGCGCCGCGCCCTCACACCGGCCATCGCCTTCGCCCTCGGCTTTCTCGCGATCACCATGCTGCCGGTGCTCGGCCAGCCCGCGTCCTGGTACGTCTATATCCCGTCCTTCGGCGCGTGCCTGCTGTTCGCGATTCTGCTCCTGCGCCTGCCTCAGCCTTTGGCCCTCGCGGCCGCCGCGGCACTCGCCTTGTGCTTCGCCTGGTCGCTGCGTGCCAACGCGTCGGCGGTGCGCGAGGCCGCCGACATCGTCGATTCGGTGCTCGCCGACCTCGACCGCCGCGGCGGCTCGCCGTACCTGGTGAACGCGCCGATCTGCCTCGACGGCCGCCTGCCGATGCTGACCTCGCGCAGCCAGTACCTCTCGGCGCTTGCTCTGCGCGGCAGTGCGGCGACGCCGCAGCCGCTTTCCTACGCCTACATCGGCGACGCCGCGCGCTTCGTGCCGATCGTGACCACGGCGCCGGGCACCATCGACACCTCGGTATTCGGCGACCTCGACACTTTCATCGTGTTCGGCGACCTGGCGCGCCCGCCGCGCCCGCCGCTCGGCCCAGGCACGCTTGTCGCCGGCCGCGATGCCAGCTATGCCGTGCGCTTCC
This sequence comes from uncultured Acidobacteriota bacterium, assembly GCA_963720545.1. Lineage (GTDB taxonomy): Bacteria > Acidobacteriota > Vicinamibacteria > Fen-336 > Fen-336 > MFD01916-c6. Next base: position 2,252,071 of record OY970399.1, read on the forward strand.
TGGCCGAGGACGACAAGATCCGCGGCGTCTCGATCCGCGCCATCCGCTGCGACCGCCAGACGGTCGTTCTAGAGTATCGGCCAGGCGGCCTGCGCGCCGTCCCTTTCCAATGCCCGCAATGAAACCGGATTTCGTCGGTCGGGTGCGCCGGCGGCTGCGCCGCGCTGCGGGCCGTGCCGCGCCGCACGGCCACCATCACCAGCACCGGCAGTTTTCCGAAAGCGAACTGCTGGCGCGCGCGGACGAGTGGAACCGCAACGCCGAGAGCCACTGGCAGTCGATCCGCACCGATCGCGCCGGCCGGGAGCATGCGCTCGGCAAGCCGATGTCCACGGTGCAGGACACCGGGCCGATGCTCTACCGGCTGGGGCTGCTCATCACCGAGCTGCGCCTCGGCGTGGGCCACACGGTCCTCGATTTCGCCGCCGGCAGCTGCTGGTTGTCGTCGCTGCTCAATCGCCTGCGCTGCCGGACCATCTCGATCGACGTGAGCCCCACGGCGCTCGAGCTCGGCAAGGAGCTTTTCGCACTCGACCCGCGCCAGCGTCCCGAGCTCGAGCCGCGCTTCCTGCCCTACGACGGCCACCAGATCCCGCTCATTGCGGGCAGCGTCGACCGCATCGCGGTGTTCGATGCCTTTCACCACGTGCCGAACCAGGACGAGGTGTTGCGCGAGATGGCGCGGGTGCTGCGCCCGGGCGGCCGGGTGGTGATGGCCGAGCCCGGCGAGAACCATTCGCACGCCGACCAGTCGCACATGGAGATGGAGCGCTTCGGCGTCCTCGAGAACGACATCCACTTCGACGAGCTCGCGCAGAAGGCGCGCGCCGCAGGTTTCAGCGCGGTGCTGGTGAAGCCCTACGCGGCACCCGAGGCCATGACCTTCACCGAGCAACAGTTCCTTTCCTTCATGAAGGGCCGCGACTCGGTGTTCCCGGTGCGCGCGATTCGTGCCAGCCTGCACGACTTCCTGCTCATCATCCTGTTGAAGGGCGAGGAGCAAAAAGACAGCCGCGCCCCCGGCCTCCTGCGCGCCGCATTCGAGCTCAAGGGTCCTCCTGCACCGCTGGTCGCCGAGCCCGGCGAGACGCTGCGGCTCGAAGTCGCGGTGCGCAACGACGGCGACACGCTGTGGCTCCACGAAGTGGATGCGATCGGCGGCTACGTGGGCGCGGGCGTGCACGTGCTCTCGGCCGGCGGCGAGATGGTGGTGCACAGTGCCGCGCGCCAGGCGCTGCCGAAAAACGTGGCGCCCGGCGAGACCGTGAGCTTCACGGTCGCGGTACCGCTGCCGGCGGCGCGCGGCGACTATGTCCTGCGCATCGACCTGGTCGACGAGTTCGTCGTCTGGTTCGAGATGGCCGGCTCTGCGGTCCTCGACGTCCCGTGCAAGGTGGCGGGCGTCGTCGATTCGCGCCGGCCGAACCGCCTGCAGGCTGCCATTCTCGTGGCCGCGCGCACCGACACGCCGCGAAGCATCGACCTGCAGTTGCTGATCCGCAACGACGGCGACACCGCGTGGCGCGCGGCCACCGCGGACGGCGTCGGTAGCGTGCGCCTGGGCGCGCAGCTGCACGACCGAGGACGCGTCGCCGAGCGCGACTATTTCCGCGCCAGCCTGCCCACGGATGTCGAACCCGGCGCCGACATAGCCCTGGTGGTCAGCATCCCGCGGCCGCCGTCCGGTACCAGCCTGGAACTCGACCTGGTGGATGAGGGCATCCGCTGGTTCGCGGAGGGCGGTTCCGCAACGGTCGCGGTGCCGCTCACTTCGTGACCCAGTAGCGGCGGCTGCGCAGGCCGCCCTCGATGACGTGGGTTTCGACGTCCATGACACGAGCGCCGCCGCTGCGAACGACAGCCTCCACCTCGGCGCGCGGCACGTAGCTCACTTCCATGATCGGCGTCGACGCCGTGCGCCGGCGAAAGGCGTCGCGGCGCTGCCGTGCAAAGCGCCGCAGGCGCCAGTATTGCGCTCTGAGGAACCGCCGCGCAGCTACCGCACCGAGCGCGGCCGCGAGCTTTGAGAGCCGCGGGTAGCTGACCGCGAGCGGCGCGGGCCCGGGGCCCGCCGCGGCGCCGCCACCGACGACCTCGACCGCGACCAACGCCGGCGGCGAGCCGCAGTCGGAGAACCACGCGACATGTTCCTGGACCACGTCCAGCTGCAGCACGTGCGTGCCGTTCGCGGCTGGCGCCAGGAGGCTGACGAGAACCGTCACGGCACTGCCCGGAAGGAGGTCGTGCGGCAGCAGCACGCGAACGCTGCCCTTGTGGAGCGGCCGGCGCCAGCCATCCAGGTAGCGTCCGCCGACTGTCACGGCGAAGCGGGAGTCGTTCTGGCCGCGGCACGGCCAGGGTGTCGTGCCAACGTTCCTGGCCGTCACCTCGAGCGTGAACCGCGAACCCGCCGCGAGCGGGCCTGGCGGCGTTGAAACGCTGAGCTGCGCGCGGCGCTGCGCCGCGGGCAGCGGTGCCGCGCCGGTCGTGCGCGTCGCGTCCGGCGGCGAGTCCACGGTTGCCTGGTCCGACGGCAGCTGGAACACCGCAACGCCGCCGGATCGAAGCAGCCGGCAGAACTCGGCGATGTAGCCCTTCGCCGACTCGGGCGCCATGTGCTGCAGGACCAGCGTCGAGTAAACGAAGTCGAACGTGGCGTCGGTGAACAGGCGCAGGTGCGGCTCGGCGTTCAGATGGTAGAAGACCCGGCCCGGATGATGATCGAGGCGCCGCGCCGCCACGAGCATCGAGGGTGCGATGTCGACACCGTCGACGCGGGCAAAATGGTCGGCGAGCGCCTGGCTCAAGCGTCCGACGCCGCAGCCAAAGTCGAGGACGACGCCGCGGCGTATCGTGACCGAGCGCTGCGCTGCGCCGGCGAGGATCATCTCGATCTCGGCGCGGCCGGTGGCGAAGAACTCCTCGGCCGACCAGCGGCCGTGCTCCTTGCCGTCCGTGGTGAGGACCGCCCACAAGGGGTCCTCGCGCCCGAAACGGTCCCAGTGCTTCTGTACTTCCTGAAGGTCCAAGCAATTCCCCGAAAAACTGCCGCTACGACACCCTACGGTACACTTTGCCTTCCGCTCGCCCCATCCAAATGCTCCGCCAGATAGAAGACCTGCTTCGCCACCGGGCGCTCATCGAGAGCCTCGTGAGCCGCGACCTCAAGGCCCGCTACCGCGGCAGCATCCTCGGCTTCGTCTGGAGCTTCATCAACCCGATCCTGCTGCTGCTCACCTACTGGCTCGTCTTCACCTACATGTTTCCGGGCGCGCGCACCGCCGCGATCACCCCGTACTTCCTTTTCATCTTCTGCGGCATCCTGCCGTGGACCTGGTTCAGCGCCTCGGCCGCCGAGGCCTCGGGCGTCCTCATCAGCAGCGGCAACCTCATCAAGAAGGTGCTGTTTCCCGCGGAGGTGCTGCCGACGGTCAGCGTGCTCGCGAACCTCGCGCACTTCTCTTACGGCCTGCCGATCCTGCTGTTCTTCATCGTGCTCTACGGCCGGCTCTCGTTCACCATCCTGCTGTTGCCGGTGGTGATCGCCGTGCAGCTCGTCTTCACCCTGGGCTTTTGCTACCTGCTCGCGGCACTCACCGTCCACTTCCGCGACATCCAGAGCATCCTGAGCCACGTGCTGCACGTCTGGTTCTTCGCGACGCCCGTGCTCTACGACTTCCAGTCGCTGCCGGTGCCGCTGCGCTCGGTGCTGCGCTTCAACCCGATGACGCACGTGATCCTCTCCTACCAGGAGATCCTGTTCCACGGCACCTTCAACCACGCGCGCGGGCTGGCGCTCGCAGCACTCGCCTCCTTTGCGATGCTCGCCGCCGGCCTGTTCCTGTTCGAGCGGCTGCGCGATACGCTTGCGGAAGAAGTATGAGCGGCAAGATTCCGGCAATCGCCGCCAGGGACCTGACCAAGATTTACCGGCGCTTCCTGCACAAGAACCAGTTCAAGACACTGAAGAGCGCGCTCCTCAAGGGCAGCCTGCTCTCCGACCTGCGCCCCGACCAGACCTTCACGGCCCTCGATCACGTGTCGTTCGAGGTGCCGAAGGGTTGCACCTTCGGCGTGATCGGCGAGAACGGCTCGGGCAAGTCGACGACCCTGAAGCTGCTCGCCGGCATCACCAAGCCGACCTTCGGCAGCCTCGCGATCGACGGCCGCGTCTCGGCGCTCATCGAGCTGGGCGCCGGCTTCCATCCCGAGATCACCGGCCGCGAGAACGTCGCGATCAACGGGGTGATGCTGGGGTTGACGCGCAAGCAGGTGGACGAGCGCTTCGAGGCGATCGTCGACTTCGCCGAGCTGCGCGAGTTCATCGACGCGCCGGTCAAGACCTACTCCTCGGGGATGTACGCGCGCCTCGGCTTCGCGGTCGCGATCCACGTGGACCCGCAGGTGCTGCTGATCGACGAGGTGCTGGCGGTAGGCGACGAAGGCTTCACCCGCAAGTGCCTCGACAAGATCGGCGAGTTTCGCCGCCAGGGCCGCACCATCGTCATCGTCACGCACAGCCTTGGCCTGGTCGAGAAGATGTGCGACGACCTGCTGTGGCTGCGCCACGGCAAGGTCGCCGACCAGGGAGACCCGAAGCGCGTCGTGGACGCGTACCTCACTTATGTCGCCGGCGGCGAGGAGGCGCTGTTCGCGCAGCGCCAGGCGGCCGCGACCGGCGCCGCCGCCGCGCCACAGGAGCCGGCGCCGCCGAATGTCGGCGCGGACGAGAAGAGCGGGTATCGGGAGGGCCGCTGGGGCAGCGGCGAGATCGAGATCGTGGCGGTGGCGCTGCGCGACGCTTCCGGGCGCGAGCGCCACATGTTCGTGCCGGGCGAAAAACTGCGCGTCGACCTGCGGGTGCGGGCGCGCAGCGAGTGCACCGACTTCGTCTTCGGCATCGGCATCTTCACGGTGGACGGCCAGGCGGTCTACGGCACCAACACCCACATCGAGGACTACGTGGCGACGCGCCTCGCGGGCGAGGCGCGCGTCGGCTTCGAGATCGACGACCTGCGGCTCGTCGAGGGCACCTACCTCATCGACCTCGCGGTGCACGCCCGCGACGGCACGCCCTACGACTATCACCGGGGCAAGTACTCGTTCCGCGTCAAGAGCCACGTCAAGGACGTCGGCGTCTATCGCCCGGCGCACCGCTGGACGTTCTCGCCCGAGGCGGCGGTTGCGCCGCCGCAGCCGCGCGCGGAGCTGGACCTCTCCGAGTGACGGCGCCGCGCCCGACGTTCGCCGCGAGCCTCTCGGAGCTGGGCGCGGAGCGCGCCGCGTGGCGCGAGCGCGGCCTGCGCGTGGCGTTCACCAACGGCTGCTTCGACCTGCTGCACGCCGGCCACCTGTCGCTTCTCGAGCAGGCGCGCGCGGCGGCCGACGTGCTGGTGGTCGCGATCAACTCCGATGCTTCGGTGCGCCGGCTGAAGGGCGAGGGCCGGCCGACGGTTCCGGAAATGGAGCGCGCCGAGGTGCTGCGCGCGCTCGAGTGCGTGGACCGCGTGACGATCTACGAAGAAGACACGCCGCTGCGCGCGATCGAGGCGCTGCTGCCCGACGTCCTCGTGAAGGGCGCCGACTGGGCGCTCGACCGGATCGTCGGCCGCGCCGAGGTCGCGGCCGCGGGCGGCGTGGTGCTGCGCGTGCCGCTCCTGCCGGGACTGTCGACGACCGAGCTGCTGGCGCGCGTCCGGCGCACATGAACGCGCCGTGGACAGCGGCAGTCGTGCAGCAGGCCGCGCTGCGCGCGGCCGCCGAGGCGTTGCGCACCCGTGGCCGCGCCGCGCTGCATGGTCTCGCCGGCACCGCACGCCTGCTTGCGGGCGCCATCGGCGCACCGCCCGAGCGGCCCGCGCTGTTCATCGTGCCGCGCGAAAGGGACGTCGAGCGCCACGCGGCCGACCTGGAGCTTCTCTGCCGGGAGCTGGGGCAAGCCGGCAGCGTGCTCGCGTTCCCGGCACCCGGGCCGCTGCCGTTTCGCGCCCTGGCGCGCCATCCGGAGGCTTCGCTGGCCCGCGCCACCGCCCTGATCGCGGCGGCTTCGGGCGGCTTGCGCGCGGCGATCGCGTCGCCCGCCGGCCTGCTGCGTCCGGTGCTCGCGCGCGAGCACCTGCTGGGGCGCAGCCTCAGCCTCGCCGTCGGCGAGGAACGTTCGCCCGCAGGCCTCGCCGCGATCCTCGACGCTTCCGGCTACGTGCGCAGCGATCCGGTGGTGGCGCCCGGGCAGATGGCGCGTCGCGGCTTCATCCTCGACGTCTTCCCGACCGACGCCGACGAGCCGATCCGCGCCGAATTCGACGGCGATCTCGTGGAAAGCCTGCGCAGCTTCGACCCGCGCACCCAGCGCAGCACCGGCACGGCAAAGGAGTTGCGCATCAACCCGGTGTCCGACGTGCTGCCGCCGAAGGCACTCGCCGCACGGCTGCGCGAACGGCTCATCGAGATCCTCGGCCGGCGCGATGCCGCGGTGCTCGTGGAGCGGCTCGATGCCGGCATCCTGCCCGACGACGTCGGCGAGCACCTGAGCCTGGTGCCAGGCGCTCTGGTGCCGGCGTGGACCTGGTTCGACGCCGCCACCCTCGTCGTGATCGAGCCGGAGCTGGTTGTCGCCGAGATGGCCGGCCTCTGCGCGCGGGCCGAGGACGACCGCCTGCGCGGCGGCGCCGCGCTCAACCTCGCCCTGGACGGCGCCGTAGTGAGCGAGGCGGCCCTGCACGCGCGGCTGCAGGCCGAAGCTGTGCTCGAGATCCGCGAGCTCGATCCCGAGAACCGCGGTGCCGCGGTCCAAAGCCGCCCCGCAAGGCGCTACGCCGGCGACATCCGCGCGCTCGTCGCCGACCTGAAGGAACGCAAGGGCGCGGCCGTGTTCTTTCTCGGCAGCCCCGGCCGCGCCGAACGCCTCACCGAGGTGCTCCGCGAGGACGGCCTCGCGGTGTCGTCCTCGCCCTCGCCCTCCGGCGAGGGACCGATCATCGTCAAGACCGGCTCGCTCCACAGCGGCTTCGAGTTCCCGGAACTCTTCCTCACGGTGCTCGCCGACGGCGACGTCTATCCCGAGGAGGTGCGGCTCCACAAGCGCGGCCGGCGCGCCGGCATCGGCGCTTTCCTCTCCGATTTCCGCGACCTGAAGCCGGGCGACCTGGTGGTGCACGAAGACCACGGCATCGCGCGCTTCGAGGGGCTCGAGACGATCGCGGTCGCGGGCCAGCGCGCCGACTTCATGGTGCTCGGCTACCAGGGCGGCGACCGGCTCAAGGTGCCGGTGGAAGCGTTCGACCGCATCCAGAAGTACACCGCCGCCGAGGGCGCGCGCCCCGCGCTCGACCGCCTCGGCGGCTCCAAGTGGGAGACGGTCAAGCGCCGCGTCCGCAAGGCGATGCGCGACATGGCGCAGGAGCTCCTGCGCCTTTACGCCGAGCGCAAGGCGCGCCCCGGCCACGCCTTCACAGCCGAGAGCCCGTGGATGCGGGAGTTCGAGTCGAGCTTCGACTTCGAGGAAACGCCCGACCAGGCGCAGGCGATCGCGGACGTGGCGCGCGACATGGCCGCGGCCACGCCGATGGATCGCCTGGTCTGCGGCGACGTCGGCTACGGCAAGACCGAAGTGGCGATGCGCGCCGCCATGCGCTGCGTGCTCGACGGCAAGCAGGTGGCGGTGCTGGCGCCGACCACGGTGCTCGCCTTCCAGCACTGGAAGACCTTCCGCCGCCGCTTCGCGCCGTTCCCGGTCAAGGTCGACATGGTGTCGCGCTTCCGCTCGCCGAAGGACGTGAAGGCGGCGCTGGCGGCCACCCGCGACGGCAAGGTGGACATCCTCATCGGCACCCACCGCCTGCTGTCGAAGGATGTGGTCTTCAAGGACCTCGGCCTGCTGGTGATCGACGAGGAGCAGCGCTTTGGCGTCGCCGCCAAGGAGAAGCTGAAGCACATGCAGAAGGGTGTCGACTGCCTGACGCTGTCGGCGACGCCGATCCCGCGCACCCTGCAGATGGCGCTCTCGGGCCTGCGCGACATGTCGGTCATCGAGACCGCGCCCAAGGACCGGCTCGCGATCCACACCGAAGTGCACAAGTTCTCGGACCAGGCGCTCGCGGCGGCGATCCGCCAGGAGCTGGGCCGCGACGGCCAGGTGTTCCTGGTGCACGACCGGGTCGAGAACATCGACGCGCTGGCGCACCGGGTGGCCGAGCTGGTGCCGGACGCGAAGGTGAGCGTGGCCCACGGCCAGATGCCGGAAAAGGAACTGGAGCGGCGCATGCTCGCCTTCGTCGAGGGCCGCAGCGACGTGCTGGTCGCGACCACCATCATCGAAAACGGCCTCGACATCCCGCGCGCCAACACCATCCTCATCAACCGCGCCGACCACTTCGGCCTGGCGCAGCTCTACCAGCTGCGCGGCCGCGTCGGCCGCTCCGATCGCCGCGCGTACGCGTACCTGCTGGTGCCGCCGACCGGCGCCCTTTCGGAGATCGCGCGCAAGCGCCTCGCCGCGATCCAGGAATTCTCCGAGCTCGGCGCCGGCTTTCGCGTCGCGGCCCTCGACCTCGAGCTGCGTGGTGCCGGCAACCTGCTGGGCGGCGAGCAGAGCGGCCAGATCGAGGCGGTCGGACTCGACCTCTACATCAAGCTGCTCGAGCAGGAAGTGCTGGCGCTTGCGGGCGACGCGAAGACGCAGCGGCCGCGCGCCATCCTCAACCTGCGCCTCGAGCTCGGCATCCCCGACGACTACGTGCCCGACGTGCAGCAGCGGATGTCGTTCTACAAGCGCCTGGCGGAAGGCCGAAGCCGAGCCGAGCACGAGGCGCTCGCGAAGGAGATGGCCGACCGCAACGGTCCGCTGCCCGCAAGGGTGCGCGACCTCGTGCGCTATGCGGTGGTGCGCGCCGCGGCCGAGGGGCTCGGCGTGCTGCAGGTGGACCGCACCGCCGAAGTGCTGGCGCTGCGCTTCGCGCCGGATTCCGAACTCTCACCGTCCGACCTGGTGGCGCTGGTCGCGCGCACCCGAGGTGCCGCCCTCAGCCCCGACGGCACGCTGCGCATTCCCGGCGGCGCCGATCCGCTGCAAACCCTGGAGGCGGCGCTCGGCGCACTGGCGCAGGCTCCCGCAAACGCAGGAGCATGACGCCATGACCGCCAGAAACTCACGCCGCGAATTCGTTTCACTCGCCGGAGCAACCCTGGCCGCTGCCGGTGCGCCACCGGTTGCCCGCGCCGCCGCACAAGCCGCGGCAGCGCGCGACGTCCGGGATGTGCGCGACGCGGAACTCGTGGTGGTGAACGCGCGCGTCTACACGGTCGACGACCGCGTGCCGCGCGCCGCAGCCTTCGCGGTCGCCGCCGGACGGTTCCTCGCGGTCGGCACCAGCGCTGAAATCGGGACGCTTGCCGGCAAGGGCACGCGCACCCTCGACGCCGAGGGGCTGACCGTGGTGCCGGGTTTCATCGACTGCCACAACCATCCGGTCGGCGCCATGCTGCTCTACGAGGTGCTGGTCGGCAATCCGTTCGAAGTCGAGTTCGTCACCATCGCGAGCATCGTCGCGAAGCTGCGCGCCCGCGCCCGCGAGACGCCGCCGGGCATCTGGGTCGCGGGCTATTTTCACGACGACACCAAGGTGAAGGACGGCCGCGCCCTCAGCATCGCCGATCTCGATTCCGTGTCCACCGAGCACCCGGTGGTCGTGCGCCATCGCGGCGGCCATACGTCGTTCTACAACAGCAAGGCGTTCGCACTGGCGGGAGTCACGAAGGCGACGGCGAACCCGCCCGGCGGCACCTTCGACCGCGATGCCACGGGCAACCTCACCGGGCGCGTCACCGACCGGGCGATGGACGTCCTGGACGAGAAAGGCCAGCGCCACTCGTTCACCGCGGCGCAGGAAGCCGAGCGCGAGCGCCACGGCCTCGCCCACATCTCGAAGCAGTTCGCGCGCTACGGCCTCACCAGCGTGCACCACGAGAGCGGCGACCTGGCGGCGATCCAGGAGGTGCGCGCGCGCGGCGAACTGCGCCACCGCGTCAGCTACGAGGCGAGCGGCGCGGTACTCGAAGCGATGATCGCAAACGGCATCCGCAGCGGCTTCGGCGACGAGTGGATGCGCTTCGGCGCGACCTCGGAGCACATCGTCGACGGCTCCTTCTCCGAACGCACCATGGCGCTGCGCACCGCCTATCCCGGCTCGACCACGGGCTACAAGGGCAACGTCACCGAGGACCAGGAGACGCTCGACGCGTGGGTGGAGCGCGTGCACCGCGCCGGCATCCAGGTCAACTGCCACGCCAACGGCGACGTCGCGATCGCCTCGGTGCTCACCGCCTACGAACGCGCGCTCGCCGCGTTTCCAGTGGCCGACACGCGCCCGAAGATCACGCACTGCACGCTCATCGACGACGACCTGCTGCGGCGCATGAAGGCGCTGGGTGCGGTGCCGATGCCGTTCACGACCTACGCGTACTACAACACCGACAAGTTCCACTTCTACGGCGAAGACCTGATGAAGCGGGCGATGGCCTACCGCTCGTTCCTCGACGCCGGCATCGTGCCGGCGGCCGGCTCCGATTTCTACCCCGGGCCCTTCGCGCCGCTCATGGGCATGCAGGGCATGGTGACGCGCACCGGATGGAACGGCGAGCAGTGGGGCCTCAACCAGCGCGTGAGCGTCGCCGAGGCGCTGCGCATCAACACGCTGAACGGCGCTTATTCCACCCACGAGGAAGCCGCCAAGGGCTCGATCACGGCCGGCAAGTTGGCCGACTTCGTGATGCTCGCCGACGATCCGCACGAGGTGGCGCCCGAAAAGATCAAGGACATCAGGATCGTGCGCACGGTTGCCGGAGGCAACACGGTCTACGAGCCATGAGGCGGGCGTTCGTCCTCGCCTGGCTGGCCGCGAGTGTCGTCCTCTACGGTTGTCAGCGCCGCGGCGCCGCCGCGTCGCTCGTGGAATACGAAGGCGCGACGGTGTCCCGCGCCAGTTTCGCGGCATACGTCCAGGATCTTGAAGCACGGGGCGGACCGCTCACGCCCGAGGTTCGCGACTCGGTGCGCAAGACCTTCATCGAGGAGAGCGTGCTCGCGATCGAGGCGAGGCGTCGGGGCCTGCTGAAGCCGCAGGCCAGCCGCGAGCAGCAGGACGCGGCGATCCGCGCCCTGCTTGCGCGCCAGGCCGAGGATGTCACCGTAAGCGAAGAGGAAATCGCCGCCGAGTACGCGCGCAGCGGCGCAAGGCTGCGCGAGCCCGAGACGATCACGCTCAGCCAGATCCTGGTGCGCACCAGCCGCGAGGCCCTCGACCTGCGCGACCGCCTGGCGCGGCGCGCAACACCCTTCGAGGCGCTGGCACGGGCGCGCTCGATTGGCCCGGAGGCGGCGAAGGGCGGGCTCATGGGCACGTTCCGCCGCGGCGAGCTTCCCGAGGAGCTCGAAAAATCGGCCTGGACGCTGCGGCCGGGAGCCATGAGCGGGGTCGTCTCGAGCCCGCTCGGATTTCACATTCTCCGCCTCGACGCGCGCGCCGAAGGCCGCATCGAGTCTCTGGATGCCGCGCATGCGGCGCTGCGGGCGCGGCTGCTGGCCGAAAAGACCGACGGAAAAGTGCGACAATTCGTGGCAGGGCTCCTTGCCCGCGCCAAGGTGAATGAATGAAGTTCCGGCCTGCCGCAACCCTCGCTTTAGTGCTTCTGCCCGCGCTCGTCCGCTCCGAGGTCATCGAACGCGTCTTCGTGCGGGTGGGCGGCGAAATCATCACGATGTCCGACTTCACCAACCGTCAGGTGGCGGCGGCGCAGGCGGCGCGCATCCCGCCCGACAAGGTGGACGCCTACCTGCGCGAGAACAACGCCAAGATCCTGCAGGACGCGATCGACGAGCTGCTGCTGGTGCGGCGCGCCTCCGACCTCGGCCTCAAGCTGCGGCCCGACTACGTGGACGAGGTCATCGAGGGCATCAAGAAGGACAACAAGATCGACAACGAGGAAGACTTCAACGCGCGCCTGCGCGGCGAGGGCATGACGCTCGCCGACCTCAAGCGCAACATCGAACGCTCGATCCTGCGCCAGCAGGTGATCCGCAAGGAACTGGAGCCGACGATCGCCGTGTCCGACGCCGACGCGCGCGCCGCCTACGAGAGCCGCAAGGCCGACTTCACCACCCCGGCAACGATCCACCTGCAGGAGATCCTGGTTGCGCCCGCGTCGCCGGCGGGGCTGGCGAAGGCGCGCGAGATCGCCGCGGCGGTGCGCGGCGGACAGGACTTCGCGGAACAGGCGAAGCGCAACAGCGGCTCGCCCACGGCAGCCCTCGGCGGCGAGCTGGGCGAGCTCACGGCCGCCGACCTCGCGCCGGTGCTGGCGCGCGAGGCCGCGAAGCTGAAGCCGGGCGAGATTTCCGAGCCGTTCGTGGACGGCGGCGGCTACCGCATCGTGCGCGTCGTGAGCCGCAAACCCGAGGTCGTGAGGCCGTTCGAGGAAGCGCGCCAGGACGTCGTCAACCAGCTGATGCGGCCGAAGTACGACGAGCAGTACGAGAAATACATGGCCGGCCTGCGCGAGGCCGCCAAGCCCGAGACCCAGGTCATGGTCCGCGAGGTGCCGACCGAAGTGACGCTGAGCGGCGAGGGCTCGATCCTGTCCGGCACCGAAGCCGATACCGCGGCGCCCGGCGGAGCGCCGGGGGCATCGACATCAAAGGCGCCGGCGGCGCCCGCCGACCCCGACGCCGAGATTTCCACGACCGGGTCCGCGAAACCGCAGCGCATCGCCCCTGAGGAGACGGTCCCGGCGGCGCCCGCAACGGCTCCCGCGCCGGCCGCCCCGAAGCCGTCGCCAACACCCACTCCCAGGCCCACTCCCACGCCGTCGCCGACACCGCCCGCGCAGCGCTAGTTCGCGGTGGCCCGCGCCAGCGCGACCCGCACTCGCACGCCCGCTCGAGCTGACACTCGAAAGGACGCCTTCGTCGCGCGCGTCTACGAAGTCATCCGGGCGATTCCGAGGGGCAACGTCGCGACCTATGGCCTGGTGGCGGCGCTCGCCGGCTTCCCCGGCCGGGCGCGCGCGGTCGGCTGGGCGCTGCGGGTCATGGCGCCGGGCGTCGCGCGGCGCGTGCCGTGGCACCGCGTGGTGGGCGCCACGGGCCGCATCGCGGTGCGCGCCGGCGACTCGGCCTCACGCCAGCGGCAAAAGCTGCGCGCCGAGGGCGTTTCCTTCCGCCGCGACCGCATCGACATGGCGCGCCACGACTACGCGCGCGCCACCTCTACTCGTGGGTGACGAGGTCGAACTGCTCCTGGTGCAGCAGCGGGTCGCCCTGGATCTTGACGCGGCCGCCGACCAGCGACTCGAGCGAACGCCACACCGAGGCGTGGTCGGCGGCGAAGCCGCGCGCGACCGCGGGGTTGACCCGCAGCACCAGCGGCTGGCCGCGCAGGTCGTCCGAGAGCTTGTGGATCTCGTCGTGGATCTCGTGCGCCACCGTGGCCACGCTCTTCACCGCGCCGCGGCCGTCGCAGTAAGGGCACGGCTCGCACAGCATGTGCTCGAGCGATTCCTTGACGCGCTTGCGGGTGACGATGGCGAGCCCGAATTCGTTGATCGAGAGGATCTTGGTGGGCGAGCGGTCCTTGCGCAGCTCCTGCTCCAGGATCGCCATCACCTTCTTGCGGTTCTTGCGCTCCTCCATGTCGATGAAGTCGACGACGATGATGCCGCCGAGGTCGCGCAGCCGTATCTGGCGGACGAGCTCCGTGGCCGCGTCGATGTTGGTCTGCAGCACCGTGTCCTCGAGCTTGCGCGAGCCGACGTTGCGGCCGGTGTTGACGTCGATCGCGACCAGCGCTTCCGTCTGGTTGATGACGATGTAGCCGCCCGACTGCAGCCACACCTTGGAGCGCAGCGCCTTCTCGATCTCGGCGGCGACACCGTGCTCCTCGAAGATGCTCTCCTTGCGGGTGTGCAGCCGGACGCGGCTCAGCATCTCGGGCTGCAGCTGGGCGACGAGATCCGCGGTTTTCTGGTGTTCCTTGGCGTCGTCGAGGTGGATGGCCCCCATGTTCTGGTTGAGGATGTCGCGCAGCAGCCGCTGCACCAGTGCCAGCTCGGTGTGCAGCACCGCCGGCGCCGGGGTGCGCGAGGCGACCGCGCGCACCTCGTCCCAGGCTTTCACCAGGTAGCGCGCGTCGCGCTCGAAGTCCTCGACCGACTTCGAGCCGCCGGCGGTGCGGGCGATGAAGCCGCCGCCGCCACTGTCATGGCGGATCTGCTTGAGGATGGTCTTGAGCCGGCGCCTTTCGTCGTCGTCGCTGATCTTGCGCGACACCCCGATGTGCTCGACCGTGGGCATGTAGACGAGGTAGCGCCCGGGCAGCGAGACGTGCGAGGTGATGCGCGCACCCTTGGTGCCGAGCGGCTCTTTCAGCACCTGCACCACGATCTCCTGGCCTTCCTTCAGCTTTTCCTCGATCGACAGCGACTTGTTGCGCTCGGAACGCGGCGCGTCCTCCTTTTCCTCGTCGGTCAGCAGGTTCTGGTCGAGGCCCTCCAGGGCGTCGGCCACGTAGAGGAACGCGTCGCGCTCGAGGCCGATGTCGAGGAACGCCGACTGCATGCCGGGCAGCACCCGGGTGACCCGTCCCTTGTAGACGTTGCCGACGACGTTACGCTGCGCCTGCCGCTCGATGAACAGCTCGGCCAGCACCCCGTCTTCGAGAAGCGCCACCCTGGTCTCTTGCGGCGTGGTGCTGACGATGATGTCTTTGATCATGCGGGAAGCCTTTCCCGGAACCGCGGCTCTTGCGAGGCGCGGCGGCTGGCCGCGCCCGTGCAGCTCCGCGAGGAGCCGCCGCAGCGATTGCATCTGGTGGAAGGGTTGGGGCCGTCCTGTGCGCGAACACCGCGAAGAGCACGCTAGTTCGCAAAACGCCGCATGCGGACGTTGAGGATCAGGCCAACGCCCATGAGCGAGGCGAGCACCGAAGAGCCGCCGTAGCTCATGAACGGCAGGGGCAGTCCCTTGACCGGAACGAGCCCTGCGATCATTGCGACATTGTAGACAACCTGGAATCCGAAAGTGGCCGCGAGTCCGGCGGCAAGAAACGCTCCTAGACGGTCCCGTGCCAGCTGGGCCGTCTCGAGGGCACGCCACAAAACGAGAAGGTACAGGGCGAGTACGCCCATGACGCCGAGGAAGCCGAACTCCTCGGCGAGTACGGAGAGAATGAAGTCGGTCTGGCGCGCCGGCAGGTAGCCGAGCTGGCTCTGGCTGCCCTGCTGGTAGCCCTTGCCGAGCAGGCCGCCCGAGCCGACCGCGATCTGCGACTGGCGCTTCTGCCAGCCGGCGCCCTGCGGGTCGCGCGACGAGTCGAGGAAGTTGTAGACGCGCTCCTTCTGGTACGGCAGCGCGAATTGCCAGCCGATCGAGACCACCACGGCCATCGCCACGAACAGGCCGAGGATGGTCTTGAGGCGCAGGCCGGCCATGAAGGTGACGGAAAGGAACAGCGGCACCAGGCAGAAGGCGGTGCCGAGGTCGGGCTCGGCGGCGATCAGGGCGGTGAGCAGTGCGATCGCGATGCCCGGAAACAAGATCTCGGCGAGGCCGAGGCTGTCCTTGCGCGACTCGGAAAAGATCTTGGCGAGCAGCAGCGCGGCGGCGATCTTGGCGAATTCCGCCGGCTGGAACTGGCCGACGCCCGCGATCAGGAACCAGCGCCGGGTGCCGGCGATGCGCGGCGCCAGCAGCAGCACGGCCACGAGCGACGCCGCCACCGCGATGTAGATCCAGAGCGATCGGTCCGCGAAGCGCCGGTAGTCGACCATGAGCATCGCGAAGAACGCGCACAGCCCGAGGCCGATGGCGTAGATCTGCTTGACGTACAGGCCGGCGAAGCGCGGCGACTCGAAGGTGGCGGAGCGGATCGTCACGATGCTGAGGAGCAGCAGCGCGCCGACCGCGCCGAGCAGCACCCAGTCGATGTTGAAGAGCGCGCGGCGGTCAACGGACATCGGCGATCTCGTCGGCTTCCACGTCGATCGGTCCGATGATTCCCGGCGCCACGTCGCTGACGCCGAAGAACTTCATCAGCACCTGGCGGACCACCGGCGCCGCGGCCTCGCCGCCGCTGCCGCCGTGCTCGACCAGAGCCGCCACCGCGATGCGCGGGTTGTCGACGGGTGCGAACGCCACGAACCAGCCGTGCGGCAGCATCGCGTGCGCCTCGCCCGAGCGCACCAGCCGGTCGTGGCCGACCACCTGCGACGAGCCGGTCTTGCCGGCGATGTCGATGCCCTTGATTATGGAGCGCCAGCCGGTGCCGCCGGTGCTGACGACGCCGCGCATGCCCTCGATGACGGCGGCGATGCTTTCCTTGTGCAGCCCGAGGTCGCGCGGCTCGGGCCAGCGCTTGACGTCGCCGCGCTCCACCCGCACCAGGTGCGGCGCCACCAGCTTGCCGCCGTTGCCGACCAGCGCCGCGAGCCGGGCGAGCTGGATCGGCGTCACGCTCACCTGGCCCTGGCCGATCGAGACCGACACGGTTTCGCCGGGGTACCACGGCGCCTTCTGGGTGCGCAGCTTCCACAGCTGGCTCGGCACGAGCCCCGAGGACTCGCCCGGCAGGTCGACGCCGCTCGGCGCGCCGAGCCCCATCAGCGTGGCGTACTTGTGGATGCGCTCGATCTCGAGGCGCACGCCGACGTTGTAGAAGTAGGCGTTGCACGAGCCGGTGAGGGCGCGCTTCAGGTCGACCCAGCCGTGCCCCGAGCCCTTGTGGCAGCGGAACATGCGGTTGTACATGATCACGTAGCCGGGGCAGAAGAAGCTGGTTTGCGGCGTGATCAGGCGCTCCTCGAGCGCCGCCAGCGCGGTGACGATCTTGAAGGTGCTGCCCGGCGCGTAGATCGCCTGGATGACGCGGTTGAGGAGCGGTTTCTGCGGATCGTCGTTCAGCTTGCGCCACAGCGAGATGTCGATGCCGGTCGTGAACGTGTTCGGGTCGTAGGCCGGGGTCGAGGTCATCGCGAGGATGTCGCCGTTGCGCGGGTCGAGTGCGATCACCGCGCCGGCGCGGCCGGCGAGCGCCTGCTCCGCGGTCTTCTGCAGGCCGGCGTCGAGTGTCAGGCCGAGGTTCGGCCCGGGTGCCGGCTGCTGGCGGTCTTCGGCCTCGTTCACTTCCATGCCGCGGCTGTTCACCACGATGCGGCGCGCGCCGTCCTGGCCCATGAGGCTGCGGTTGTAGCCCTGTTCGATGCCGGCCTGGCCGACGAGGTCGCCCGCCTTCAGGTCGACGAACTCCGCCGCCTGCAGCTGGCGCTCGGTGATCTCGCCGACGCGCCCGAGAGCGTGGGCGCTGGCGGCGGCCAGCGGATAGGAGCGCAGCGGCACCGCGTCCACCCGGGCCTCGGGCAGCTCGAGGCGGCGCGCCTCGATGGCGGCGACGTCCTCGAGGCTCGCATCGGTCTTGATCACCACCGGCCGCAGCGGCGTGCGCCGCGCGACGCGCTCGCGGATCTGCGCCTCGCCCATGCGCAGCAGCTGCGCCAGGGTCGCGACACTGCGGTCGACGTCGTCGGTGTGCTCGGGCGTGAAGACGATGTTGAACGAGGGGCGGTTCTCGACCAGCGTCGCGCCCGAGCGGTCGAGGAGGCGCCCGCGGGGTGCCGCGATCGGCACGGCGCGCACCCGGTTCATCTCGGCCTGCGACTGGTAGTAGCCGCCGCGAATCACCTGCAGGAACCAGAACTGCACGAGCAGCAGGATGAACGCCACCACCACGCCGTTTTGCACCACCTCGATGCGGCGCTGCAGGAGGTGCAGGTCCTCGTAGATCCTCATCGGCGGCCCCTCGCAAGGATACGCCGGTCGGCGAAGGCGAAGATGGCGAGTCCGCAAAGCGCGGTGAGGGCGGCGCGGCCCGCCATCAGGCCGAGCGAGATGGGCTGTGCCGGCAGGTCGAAGAAAGACACCAGCCGCTCGAACAGGAGCGCGTCCATGAGCGCCGCGCCGAGCACCACCAGCGCCCGCTCGCCGCCGCCGGTCAGGAACAGGCGCGAAGAGACGAGGCCGACGCAGAAGCCGACGACCAGCTTGGAGAGCGCCGACAGGCCGAGCACCGGGCCGGCGAAGTGCAGGTCCTGCAGCCAGCCGGCGACGCCGCCGACCAGCATGCCGCTGGTGTCGCCGTGGCGCAGCGCGAAGAACACCACCACCAGCAGGAACGGGTCGAACGCATGCGCGGCGGCCGGGCCGACGACGCTGAGCCCGGCTTGCGCGACCAGCGCCAGGGCGAGGCAGATGGCCACCGCGATCAGGTTCATCGCTGCTGTTTCTTCACGCTGGTGAAGTCGGTGGGCAGCGGCTGCGGCGTGTCGAGGATCATCACTTCCTCGAGGCTGTCGAAGCGGGTCGAGGGCGTCACCCGCACTTCCTTGAAGAGGCCGGTGGACGGCCCGACGTAGCTGACGCGGCCGACCAGCAGGCCGCGCGGATACACCTGGTCGAAGCCCGAGGTGACGACCGAATCGCCCACCGCGATGTCGGAGACGGCCGACACGTACTTCATCAGCAGGTCGCCGCGCGAGGCGACGTCGAGCGCGCGGTCGAGGTCGCTGCGCTCGTCGAGCGCCGAGCCGGGGCTGGTGCCCATCTGGCCGGCGACCACGCCGGTGACGCGGCTGCGCTCGCTGGCGACGCCGACGTTGGTGTTGGGGTCGAGCAGCACCTGCACCTTGGCGGCGCGCTCCGCCAGCTCGATCACGCGGCCGACGACGCCCGACGAGCTGATGACGGCGGCATTGAGCGCGACGCCGTCGCCGCGGCCCTTGTCGATCATCACCACCTGGAACCACGGCAAGGCGTCGCGGGCGATGATGCGCGCGACCGCGGTGCGCACCGGCAGCACCTTGCGGATGCCGACCAGCTCGCGCAGCCGCGCCGCCTCCTGGCCGTCCTCGCGCGCGCCCGCCAAGTCGCCCTCGAGGGTCGCCACCTGCTTGCGCAACCCATCATTCTCGCTGCGCGCACGGCGCAGGTCGACGTAGCCGAACCACACGCCCTTGACGCCGCGCACCACCGCCGACACCGCGCGCTCGATGGGCAGCGTCAGCGTGTACACGGCGCGGCTCAGGAACGAGGTGCCGCCGCGCGCGTCCACCTGGCGGCTGATGAGCGCCAGGTGCACGAGCACCAGTCCCAGCAGGAGGTAACGGCTCGAACGTCGCTCGACCGCCTGTGCCACTTGGCGCCTACTGGTCGAGGCTGATCTTTCTCAGCAGGTCGAAGTCGGAGAGCATCTTGCCGGTGCCGAGCACCACCGAGCAGAGCGGGTCCTCGGCCACCGACACCGGCAGGCCGGTTTCCTCGCGCAACAGCTTGTCGAGGTTCTTCACCAGGCTGCCGCCGCCGGTCAGCACGATGCCGCGGTCGACGATGTCGGCCGAGAGCTCGGGCGGCGTGCGCTCGAGCGCGACGCGCACCGCGTTGACGATGGTCGCGATCGGCTCGGCCAGCGCCTCGCGGATCTCGGCGTCGGTGATGGCCAGCGTCTTGGGCACGCCCTCGATGAGGTCGCGGCCCTTGATCTCCATCGTCAGGGGCTCGTCGAGCGGGAAGGCGCTGCCGATCTCGAGCTTGATCTGTTCGGCGGTGCGTTCGCCGATCAGCAGGTTGTACTTCTTCTTGATGTGGGAAATGATCGCCTCGTCCATCTCGTTGCCGGCGACCCGCACCGACTTCGAGTAGACGATGCCGGCGAGCGAGATCACCGCGATGTCGGTGGTGCCGCCGCCGATGTCCACCACCATGTTGCCCGAGGGCTCGGTGATCGGCAGGCCGGCGCCGATCGCCGCTGCCATCGCCTGGTCGACCAGGTAGACCTCGGAGGCCTTGGCCTTGAGGGCCGAGTCCTTGACCGCGCGCTTCTCCACCTGCGTCACCTCGGAGGGGATGCCGATGACGATGCGCGGCCGCACCAGCGTGCTGCGGTTGTGCGCCTTGCGGATGAAGTGCGAGAGCATCTTCTCGGTGATCTCGAAGTCGGCGATGACGCCGTCCTTCATCGGCCGGATCGCCGAGATGTTGCCGGGGGTGCGGCCCAGCATCTCCTTGGCGTCGCGGCCCACCGCCTCCACCTTGCCGGTCGAACGGTTGACGGCGACGATCGACGGCTCGGAGACCACGATGCCCTTGCCCTTGGCGTACACCAGGGTGTTGGCGGTGCCGAGGTCGATGGCCAGGTCGCTGGAGAGGAAGCTCAGATTGAAGACGGAACGCAGGTTCATGAGACTCGCTAAAGTGATGGCTCTTCGCCGCTTGAAGAGACGGTTGATCTAGACCGCAACCTCGATGTCGTTCTTGGTGCGCTCCTTGGCCCGGTACATGGCCTGGTCGGCCTTTTGTATCAGCCCTTCGGGCGTCAGCGCGTGATTGGGATAAGAAGCGACGCCGAGGCTCGCGGTGATGGTGGCGCGCAAGCCCTGGCCGCGCAGGAATGTGTGGCTGCCGATGGCGCGCCGCATCCGCTCGGCGATCACCAGTGCGCCTTCGGGGCCGGTCTCGGGCAGCACGGCGACGAACTCGTCGCCGCCGTAGCGCGCGACCGCGTCGCTGTCGCGCACCGATTCGCGGATGATCTCGCCGACCTCGAGCAGCGTGCGCGACCCGGCCATGTGGCCGTACAGGTCGTTGATGCCCTTGAAGCCGTCGAGGTCGAGGAACACCAGGCTGAGCGAAGTGCCGGTGCGCTTGCAGCGCTTCAGCTCGCGGCCCACGTGCAGGTTGAGGAAGCGCGAATTGAACAGCTTGGTGAGGTCGTCGGTGATGGTGAGCTCTTCCGCCTTCTTGAACAGCAGCGCGTTCTCGATGGCGATGGCGCACGGCTCGACCAGGGTCATGAGCAGGTCGAGATCGCGCCGGGTGAAACCCTTGCCGCCGCTGTTCACCACCTCGACCACACCGATGGTGCGGCCGCGCGAGCGCAGCGGCGCGCACAGCACCGAGCGGCCCTTGTCGTTCACCACCGTTGCCTGGCCGCTTTGCGCCACCCAGCCGGCGACCCCTTCGCCGAGGCGCAGCGGACCATGGCCGTTGCCGGTGGCGCCCTGGCCCTGCGCGAGCTCGGCGCGCAATTCCTGGCGGGTCTCGTCGACCAGCAGTATGGTCCACGCCTCCGAGGGCACGAGCAGCTGCACGCGCGACATGATCGTTTCCATGACGCGTCCCGGCTCGAGCGTCGAATTGGCGGCCTTCACGACGTCGGTGAGGATCGACAGCCGCCGTGAGGTCTCACGAAAGCCGGCGCCTTCCGCTTTCGCTGGCCGCGGCCTGGCAGCGCGCGCGCGCGGCGCGGCCTCGACCCGCGCCTTCACTTCGCGGCTCGCGGGCTCGCCCGGGCGGGTCGTCGACAGGTGAAAGTCGAAACCGAGGTGGTTCGAGCGCTTGACCGCGGCGGCTTCGACGCGTCGCCCGAGGCTGCCGAGCGGCACGCCGTTCAGGTCGCGGCGCAGCCGTGAGACATGACGCGCGGTGACCGAAGCGCCGAGCTCGACGAGCGCCGCGTCCACCGCGGTGGTCGGCTTGCTGCGCAGGTTTTGCGGCAGGAACTCGTAGCGCACGCCGGCGGCGCTGCGCAGGTTGCGCCTGACCGCCGCTCCGCTGAAGATCGCCACGCGCACGGGACCGTGGATCAATTGGCGCCGGGCACGGCGCGGCGCTGCTCGGTGATGCCGCCGGCCCTGCTGACCGCGCGCACCACGATCGCCGGAGGCTGGTCCTGGTCGGCCGGCAGGTGTTCGCTGAAGGTGCCATCCGGCTGGATCTCGATGGCGTCGCCGTTCACCGTGACCCGCGAGCCGGGCTCGGTCCGACCGCGCAGCAGCAGGATGTTGCCGCGGCGCTCGAGCGTTTCGATGGCGAGCGCCGGCGGAGCCGCCGCGTCGGCGGTGCTGGCCTTGACGATGCTGAAGCTGGCGAAATCCGAGTAGCCGCCCTCGAGGCCCTGCGCCCCGACCGCGGCGACCCGCCAGAAGAACTTGCCGGCGCCGAGCGCGCGGGCGCGCGCCTCCTGCTGCTTCAGGTCCTGGCGGTCGAACAGCGGCTCGTTGAAATATGCGCTCGAATCGACCACCACGTGATAGGCCGCGGCGTCGTCCTGGCGCCGCCAGCTCAAGAGCGTCGCGGCGGCCGCGGGGTTCTCGTACGCGAGCTGCGCTGCGTCGCCCGGCGCCACCAGGCTCGGCTTCTTCGGCAGCGTCACCTTGTCGCCCGCACCGCCGGTCGCATCGACGCGCAGGCCTTCCTGGGTCTGGAGGCGGATCTTGCGGCCCTTGATGGTCTCGACGTCGGAGCTGCCGCGGAACACGCGGATGTCGCTGTCGCCCGCCTTGGCGACGCGAATCGCGGCGTTCGATTCTCCGGCGACGCGGTTGGTGGCGCCGGGCGTCGACACTTCGCTCGTGCCTTGCTGCGTCTGCACGTTCACTTCGCCGGAAGAGATGCGCCATGCCATGCGTTCGCTTTGCGACGACGGATCGACCACCGGCCCTTCGATCGTGATGAGGCTGTCGGGTCGCACCGAAACCACCGACTTGTCGGCGAACTCGAGGTCGGCGGAGGCGCCGGCCGCGGTGCGCACCAGGTCGTTGCGGCTCAGGGACGTCTGCAGGTTCGCATCGCTCCACTCGACGCTGCCCACCGGCTTCACCTTGACGCTGCCGCTGAGGCGCGCGAATTTGGCGATCGCGACGCGCGGTGCCGTTGCGGCCGTGGTTGCCGGTGCCGGGGCGCCGCCATTACAGGCGCAAAGTGCCAGCATGAAGACGGCGGCTGGCGCGAGGACGAGGCGAGAACCTCTTGAAGCTCCGCCTGAGGGTGCGTTCACGGGTTCCTTGCCTGCGGCTTTCACCATTGAGCTAAAGCCAGCTTCCTCCGAGAGTTAGGCTGACCGCGGGATTATAGCGGTTCGCTGGTTTGCTTGAAAGTGAGCCGCGACGCTATCATTTCCAGCTCCGAGCAAAGCCGCAAACGACACCGTCCTGGGACTGGAAAACCGATAAACCGCAATGGCTCTAGAGTTTCTACGCCGGCACCACCAGCGAAAGTCGCTGTTCCTCACGATCCCGCTAATCATCATCGTGCTGAGCTTCGTGGCGTTGTACTTCCCGTCACTCCAGGGCGCGGCCACAGGCAGCCGCAGCCAGGAGGTGGGCCGGGTCGGCAGCCTGCCCATCACCCTGGGCGAGTTCCAGTCGGCCTACAGCAATCGCCGGCGTTTCTACGAACAGGCCTACCGCGGCCAGGTGGACGAGCGGATGCTGCGCGCCATGGGCCTCGAGAACCAGGTGTTCGAGGGGCTCGTGAGCCAGAAGCTGCTCGAGCTCGAAGCGCAGCGGCTCGGGATCGTGGTGGACGACGCGGCGGTTGCGCAGGCAATCGCGGAAGACCCGAACCTGCAGCGCGACGGCAAGTTCGTCGGCCGCGAAGAACTGCTGCGGCTGCTGGCCCTGCAAGGCGTTACGCCCGACGACTTCACCGAGCAGCAGCGCCAGCGCCTGGTGATCGAGCGGCTGCGGGCGATCGTCGCCGCGGGTGCCAGCGTCTCGCCCGCCGAAGCCGAGGATGAATACCGCCGGCGCAACGAGCAGCTGAAGGCCGAATACGTGCAGGTGTCGGCGGAGCCGTTCCGCGCCGCGGCGAGCGTCAGCGACGACGAGGTGCGCCAGCGGTTCGCAGCGAAGCAAGACCACTACGCGATTCCGGAAAAGCGCGTGGTCGCGGCGCTCTTGATCGATCCGTCCGCGCTGCGCGCGGGCATCACGGTGCCCGACACCGAGACGAACCGCTACTACGAGGAGCATCGCAGCGAGTTCATCGAGCCCGAACAGGCGTGCGCCAGCCACATCCTGGTGCGCGTCAAGTCGGGCGACGGCGATGCCGAGGGCCATGCCGACGCCGACGCGAGGAAGATCGCCGACGACCTGCTCGCGAAGGCGAAGGCGGGCGGCGATTTCGCGGCGCTCGCCAAGAAGTCGTCGGAAGACAAGGGCTCGGCGACGAACGGCGGCGATCTCGGCTGCTTTCCCGCCGGCCGCATGCTGCCCGAATTCGACACCGCCGCGTTCGGCCTGGCCTCCGGCCAGCTTTCCGATGTGGTGAAGACGTCCTACGGCTACCACATCATCAGGATGAACGAGCGCAAGGCCGAAAGCGTGCCGGCGATGAGCGCGGTGAAGGAGCAGATCGCGGCGCGCCTCGTCGGCGAGCGTGCCGCCGCTCTCGCCGACGAGAAGCAGCAGACGGTCCAGGAGACGCTCGCGAAGGGCCGCACGCTCGAAGAGGCGGCCCGCGCGGCGGGGCTCACGGTGACGAAGAGCGCACCGTTTGCCCGCGGCGATGCGCCGGCGCCGCCGCTCGCTTCCAAGGAGCTTGCCGTCGCGGCGTTCGCGCTCAAACCAGGAGCCACCGACAAGCAGGCATTCCACGTCGGCCCGGCCACGGCGTTCATTGCGCTCAGCGAAGTGCAGCCGGCGCGGCCGGCGCAGCTCGAAGAGGTCAAGGCGCAGGTGCGCGCCGACCTGGTCGAGGAACAGGCGTTCGCCGCGGCCGAAGCCCGCGCCCGCGAGCTGCGCGGCAAGGCCGCCGCCGGGCCGCTCGACAAGGCGGCCGGGTCGCTTGGCCTGGTGCGCAAGGAGACCCTCGAGCTCGTGGCGCGCTCCCAGCCGCTCGGCGACCTCGGCAGCGGCGCCGGGCTCGAGCGCGCCGTGTTCGCGCTGCCGGCGGGCACCCTCTCCGACCCGATCCGCACCAGCGCCGGCTATGCCCTGGTGCGGGTCACCGAGAAAAAGGCCTTCGACCCGGCGGCGTTTGCCAGGGAACAGGCTGCGCTCGTCGCGCAGCTCACCGAGGAGAAGCGCGCCAACCTGTTCGATGCGTTCCTGCGCGCCGCCCGCGACCGCTACGTCGTCGAGCAGCGACCCGAACTCGTGCGGCGCTCCGTTGGTTGAGACCGGGCCCTTCCACGTCGCCGTCCGCAAGGCGGAGACGGTCGTCATCCTCGACCTCTCCGGCAAGCTCGCCGCCGGCTTCGGCGACGACTTGCTGCGCGACACGCTTGGCGAGCTCTTCTCCGAGGGCTGGAAGAAGGTGCTCGTGAACCTCACCAAGGTGCCGTTCATCGACAGCGCCGGACTCGGCGAGCTGGTGGCGGCGCTGCGGCGCGCGCAGCGCGAGGGCGCTCGGTTGAAGCTCCTCAACAAGGCCGGCCGCGTCCAGGAGACGCTCTACGTGTCGCGGCTGCTGCCGCTCTTCGAGGTGTTCGAGACCGAAGACGCGGCGCTCGCCTCGTTCAACTAGCGGTCGCGCGCGACTACATAGCAGGAAAGGTCGCGCAGTGGCTGCGCCCGCGGCCCCAGGCCCTCGAGCGCAGCGCGCGCCGTCTGCGCCAGGTCTTCCGCCAGAGTGCGCGCCCCCGCTTCGCCCGCGAACGAGACGAACGTCGTCTTCTTCGTGTCCTGGCCCGTCTCCTTCCCGGTCACCGCCGCGTCGCCGCCCACGTCGAGCAGGTCGTCTATCACCTGGAAGGCGAGCCCCAGGTTCTTCGCGTAGGCCGCGACCGCAAGCACCTCGCCTTCGCTCGCGCGCAGCGTGCCGAGGAGTGCCGAGCAGGTGAAGAGCGCACCGGTCTTGCGGCTGTGGATGAACTCGAGGGTCTGGAAGTCGACCGTGGCGCCGGTGGCGGCGAGGTCGCGCGACTGGCCGGCGATCATGCCGCTCATGCCGATGGCGCGCGCGAGCGCGGCGGCGAACCCTGAGCGGGTTGCCGCATCGGGCGCGCCCGGCCAGCCGAGCGCCAGGATCTCGAAGGCGCGATTCTGCAGCGCGAAGGCGGCGAGGATGGCGGTCGCCTCGCCGTGCGCGACGTGGCAGGCCGGACGGCCGCGCCGCAGCGCTGCGTTGTCCATGCTCGGCAGGTCGTCGAGGATGAGGCTGGCGGTGTGCACCATTTCGACGGCGCATGCTGCGGGCAGGATCGAGGCGGGATCGGTGCGGAAGATCTCCGCGACCAGCAGAGAGAGCACCGGCCGCAGCCTCTTGCCGGGCGCCATCAGGCTGTCGCGCGCGGCGCGCGCCACCTGCTCGGCCTCGCCTTGCGAAAAAAGTTGCAGCAGCGCCGCGTCGACGCGCCGGCGCTTTTCGTCGAGCGCCGTTGCCAGCGGTTTGAAGTCCATTCTGCGTCGATGATACGCCGCCAGTGCTTCCGGTCGGTTCCATGCCGCGATGTACAATCGCCGCTTCGAGGAAGGCTGAAGAGAGCGAAGTGGACTACAAGCAAGCCGGCGTCGACCTGGGCGCCGCCGAGGAAGCGAAGTCGCGCATCAAGCGGCTGGCGCGCGCCACCTTCAACCCGGCGGTGCTGTCGTCGATCGGTTCCTTCGGCTCGCTGTTCGCCTTCGACAAGGACGCCTACGACGAGCCGCTGCTGGTCGCGTCCACCGACGGCGTCGGCACCAAGATCCAGATCGCGCGGCTCATGAACCGCCACGACACCGTCGGCTACGACCTCGTCGCGCACTGCGTCGACGACATCCTGGTGCAGGGGGCGCGGCCGCTGTTCTTCCTCGACTACATCGCCCTCGGACGGATGGACCCGGACGTGGTCGCGGAGATCGTCTCGGGGTTCGCGCGCGGCTGCGGCGAATTTTCCTGTCCGCTGGTCGGCGGCGAGACGGCGGAGATGCCGGGCACCTACGCACCCGGCGACTACGACCTCGCCGGCTTCATCGTCGGTGTGGTGGAGCGCCGCATGGCGCTGACCGGTGCCGCGATCCGCAAGGGCGACGCGCTCATCGCCCTGCCGTCCGCTGGCCTGCACACGAACGGCTACTCGCTGGCGCGCAAGGTGCTGTTCGAGCACCGCGGCCTCACCGTGGACTCGCCGCTGCCTGGCGATGCCGCGGCGGCCGGCAGCACCATCGGCGGCGCGCTGCTGGCCCCGCACCTCTCCTACCTCGATGCGCTGTGGCCGCTGCTTCAGGAAGGGCGCATCGCAGCGCTGTGCCACATCACCGGCGGCGGCTTCCAGGGCAACATCCCGCGCGTCCTGCCCGACGGCCTCGGCGCCACCATCCGCCGCGGCAGCTGGCCGGTGCTGCCGATCTTCACCGCCATCCAGGCGGGCGGCGCGGTGGCGGACGACGAGATGTTCCGCACCTTCAACATGGGCGTGGGCATGATCGCCTTCGTCTCGGAGGAGCAGCGCGGCGCGGTCGAGGCGTCGCTGCGCGCACGCGGCCATGCGTTCCACCTCATCGGCGAGGCCGTGCCCGGCGCGGGCGTCTCGTTCGTGTGAGCGGCCGGATCGGCGTCCTCATCAGCGGGCGCGGCTCGAACCTGCAGGCGCTGATCGACGCGCAGCATGCCGGCCGCCTGGGGGGCGAGATCGCGCTGGTCGTTGCGAACGTCGCGACCGCGCAAGGCTTGCAGCGCGCCGCAACCGCCGCGATCCCGGCCTTTTTTCGCGGCCACCAGGGCCTCGCGCGCGAGGCCTATGACGCAGGCTTGCTGTCGCTCCTGCGCGAGCATGGCATCGATCTCGTGTGCCTGGCCGGCTACATGCGCCTGCTGTCGCCGCCGTTCGTGCGCGCGTTCCCTGGCGGCATCCTGAACGTCCACCCGTCGCTGCTGCCCGCCTTTCCCGGCCTCGCGGCGCAGCGCCAGGCGCTCGACTACGGCGCGCGCATCACCGGCGCCACCGTGCACTTCGTCGACGAAGGGCTCGACTCGGGGCCGATCGTCCTGCAGGAAGCGGTGGCGATCGAAGAGGGCGATACCGAAGCGAGCCTCGCGGCGCGCATCCTCGCGGTGGAACACCGCCTCTACCCCGCCGCCGTGCGACTGGTGCTCGGCGGCGGCCTGCGCCGCGACGGCCGGCGCGTGCTGCTGAAGGAGAACGAATGAGCGCGAAGCAGGAAGACGACCTTGCCTTTCTCACCAAGGGCTGCGTCGACGTGGTGACCGCCGAAGGACTGAAGGCGAAGCTGCTGCGCGACAAGCCGGTGACCGTCAAGGTCGGCTTCGATCCCACGGCACCCGACATCCACCTCGGCCACACGGTGCTGATGCGCAAGATGAAGCACTTCCAGGATCTCGGCCACCGCGTGGTGTTCGTGATCGGCGACTTCACCGCCATGATCGGCGACCCCACCGGCAAGTCGAAGACGCGGCCGCCCCTCAGCCGCGGCGAGATCCTGGCGAACGCCGAGACGTACCAGACGCAGGCTTTCAAGGTGCTCGATCCCGACCGCACCGAAGTGCGCTTCAACAGCGAATGGCTGGGCGCGCTCGGCGCCGAGGGGCTCATCCGCCTCGCGGCACGCTACAACGTGGCGCGCATGCTCGAGCGCCGCGACTTCCGCCAGCGCTACGATGCCGGCCAGCCGATCTCGGTGCACGAGTTCCTCTATCCGCTGGCGCAGGCGTACGACTCGGTGGCGCTCGCGGCCGACGTGGAACTGGGCGGCACCGACCAGCTCTTCAACCTGAATGTCGGCCGCGACATCATGCCGTCCTACGACCTCGAGCCGCAGGTGGTGATGACGACGCCGCTCCTCGAGGGCACCGACGGCGTCGAGAAGATGTCGAAGAGCCTCGGCAACTATGTCGGCGTGACCGATGCGCCCGACACGATGTTCGGCAAGCTGATGGGGATCTCCGACGCGCTCATGTGGCGCTACTACCTGCTGCTCACCGACTTCACCGCGGAGCAGATCGCGCAGAAGCAGGAGCTGGGCGATCCGATGGCGTCGAAGTTCGCACTCGCGCGCCGCATCGTCGCGGACTTTCACGGCGAGAAGTCCGCCGAAGATGCCGAGGACGAGTGGCGGCGCGTGCACCAGGCGCGCCAGGCGCCGCAGGACATGCCGCTCCTGCGGCTGAGCGCCGGCGCGCACCGCGCCGCGGACGTATTGGTCGCGGCCGGTCTCGCCCCTTCGAAGAGCGAAGCGGTGCGGCTGGTGCGCGCCGGCGCCGTCAAGCTCGACGGACGCGCGCTTGGCGCGAGCGAATCGCTCGAGATCGCCGCGGGCAGGGAGCTGGTGCTGTCGGTTGGCGCGCGCCGTTACGTGCGCGTCACGGCAGAGGTTTGACGGCCGGGAGCAACGCCCGTATACTCTTCTTTCTTCGTTAGAGGCATACCAAACGGTTTGGAAGTCGTCGGCCTTGACTGGCCGGTGCACCCCGCCTGAAGGACCACTAAAGAAGTTCACCGGACCCGGAAATTCGTTGACAGGTTACGGCCTGAAAATGATATTCTGGTCGGGTTCCCCGGAAAACGGGTGGCTCTTTGAAAACTGGATAGCGTGTGAATTCTGACGCGAGTTTTAGTCTTAAGGACCAATTATCAAACCAGTTCACGGACCCCGGCGAAGTCGTTCTAAACAAATAGCTTCCTCGACGGTCCAAAATTTAACTGGAGAGTTTGATCCTGGCTCAGAATCAACGCTGGCGGCGTGCCTAACACATGCAAGTCGCGCGCGAATAGGGGGCAACTCCTTAGTAGAGCGGCGAACGGGTGAGTAACACGTGGGTAATCTACCTTCGAGTGGGGAACAACACTGGGAAACTGGTGCTAATTCCGCATGACATCGTCGGGGCTTCGGTCCTGACGATCAAAGCCGGGGATCGCAAGACCTGGCGCTTGAAGATGAGCCCGCGTCCGATTAGCTAGTTGGCGGGGTAATGGCCCACCAAGGCTTCGATCGGTAGCCGGCCTGAGAGGGCGGACGGCCACACTGGAACTGAGACACGGTCCAGACTCCTACGGGAGGCAGCAGTGGGGAATTTTTCGCAATGGGGGCAACCCTGACGAAGCAACGCCGCGTGGGGGATGAAGGTCTTCGGATTGTAAACCCCTGTCGACTGGGACGAATGTAGTCCGGCCTAATATGCCGGGCTATTGACTGTACCGGTGGAGGAAGCCACGGCTAACTCTGTGCCAGCAGCCGCGGTAATACAGAGGTGGCAAGCGTTGTTCGGAATTACTGGGCGTAAAGGGCGCGTAGGTGGTTCGCTAAGTCCCATGTGAAAGCCCTCGGCTCAACTGAGGAATGGCATGGGAAACTGGTGGGCTAGAGTTCGGGAGAGGGAAGCGGAATTCCGGGTGTAGCGGTGAAATGCGTAGATATCCGGAGGAACACCGGTGGCGAAGGCGGCTTCCTGGACCGACACTGACACTGAGGCGCGAAAGCTAGGGGAGCAAACGGGATTAGATACCCCGGTAGTCCTAGCTGTAAACGATGAGCGCTGGGTGTAGGAGGTTATAACCCCTCCTGTGCCGAAGCTAACGCATTAAGCGCTCCGCCTGGGGAGTACGGTCGCAAGGCTGAAACTCAAAGGAATTGACGGGGGCCCGCACAAGCGGTGGAGCATGTGGTTCAATTCGACGCAACGCGAAGAACCTTACCGGGGTTTGAACTGTACGGGACAGCCTCAGAGATGAGGTGTTCCTTCGGGACCCGTATAGAGGTGCTGCATGGCTGTCGTCAGCTCGTGTCGTGAGATGTTGGGTTAAGTCCCGCAACGAGCGCAACCCTTTCCTCCTGTTGCCACCAGGTCAAGCTGGGCACTCTGGAGGTACTGCCGGCGATAAGCCGGAGGAAGGTGGGGATGACGTCAAGTCCTCATGGCCTTTATGCCCCGGGCTACACACGTGCTACAATGGTCGGTACAAAGGGTTGCAAAGCCGCGAGGTGGAGCCAATCCCAAAAAACCGATCCCAGTTCGGATTGCAGTCTGCAACTCGGCTGCATGAAGTTGGAATCGCTAGTAATCGCGGATCAGCATGCCGCGGTGAATACGTTCCCGGGCCTTGTACACACCGCCCGTCACATCACGAAAGCCGGCTGTACTAGAAGTCGCTGAGCCAACCGCAAGGGGGCAGGCGCCCACGGTATGGTCGGTGATTGGGGTGAAGTCGTAACAAGGTAGCTGTAGGAGAACCTGTGGCTGGATCACCTCCTTTCTAAGGAGTTCTTTAGATCTGGACTCGCCTGTCAAACAAGCACCCGCTATCCAGTTTTCAGAGAGCCGTTTTCGCCAGGGTTTAGGCCCTGGCGATCGCTCTTTCTGAACGCGAATACCTCAAGGAAGCAGAACTCCGCGCTCCGCGGTGCGGTGCGTTTGATCGATCAACGGGCCTATAGCTCAGTTGGTTTAGAGCGCACGCCTGATAAGCGTGAGGTCAGTGGTTCAAATCCACTTAGGCCCACCAACCAAAGAAGCCCGGGGGGCTGTAGCTCAACTGGGAGAGCGCCGCGTTTGCAACGCGGAGGTCGCCGGTTCGATCCCGGCCAGCTCCACCAACCAGGGAGCCTGCTGAAACGAGGTGGCCGCTACGACCAGGGATGGTTCGTCCCGAAAGGGGACGAACGATTCGTGGCCATAGCGGCTGCGGCGGGCGAAACGGCCCGCGGCTCATTGACAACCGAAGAATCGAATCGAATAGTTGTTGAAGGCATTGAATAAGTGAATCTCACATAGCACAAAGCATGTAAGCGCATAACGTTTTCAAGCAGTGTAAACGTTATGGCAAAGCTACTAAGGGCGTGCGGTGGATGCCTTGGCACAGGACGGCGATGAAGGACGTGGCAAGCTGCGATAAGCCTCGGTGAGCTGCAAACAAGCTCTGACCCGAGGATTTCCGAATGGGGCAACCCCTCGAGGGCAATCCTCGAGCGCGCAACCTGAATTCAATAGGGTGGCGCAGCCAACCCGGGGAAGTGAACCATCTCAGTACCCGGAGGAAGAGAAAGCAAATGCGATTCCCCCAGTAGCGGCGAGCGAACGGGGAACAGCCTAAACCGCGACTACGTGATAGCCCGTAGGCGTTGTAGTCGCGGTGTTGCAGGGCCGGACATGGTGTTGTTACGGAAACACCGGAGAGTAAGAAACTTCGTACCTAGCCGAACGATCTGGAATGGTCGGCGATACAGGGTGCAAGCCCCGTAGGCGAAAGGGACGAAGCTCTCTAGTCTGGTTCCTAAGTACCGCGGGACACGAGAAACCCTGCGGGAAGCCGGGAGGACCATCTCCCAAGGCTAAATACGTTCCTGTGACCGATAGTGAACAAGTACCGTGAGGGAAAGGTGAAAAGAACCCCAGGAGGGGAGTCCAAAGAACCTGAAACCGCATGCTTACAAGCAATGGGAGGGCGTTGCCAGGGTTGCATCTGGCTTGCCTGACCGTGTGCCTTTTGCATAATGAGCCGGCTAGTTTTTCTCAGTGGCGAGGTTAAGCGATTACGCGAGCCGTAGCGAAAGCGAGTCCGAACAGGGCGAATGAGTCGCTGGGAAAAGACGCGAAGCGAGGTGATCTACCCATGGCCAGGGTGAAAGTCGGGTAACACCGACCGGAGGCCCGAACCGGTGTTGGTTGAAAACAGCTCGGATGAGCTGTGGGTAGGGGTGAAAGGCTAATCAAACCTCGTGATTGCCCGTTCTCCTCGAAATAGCTTTAGGGCTAGCGTCGCCGATTTAGTTACCGGAGGTAAAGTACTGGATGGACTAGGGCTCTTACCAGAGTACCGAATCCAACCAAACTCTGAATACCGGTAAACCGGACGGCGGCAGTCAGACAGTGGGGGCTAAGCTTCATTGTCGAGAGGGAAACAGCCCAGACCGCCAGCTAAGGTCCCGAAGTTCAGACTCAGTGGTAAAGGATGTGGATCCGCTCAAACAACCAGGAGGTTGGCTTAGAAGCAGCCATCCTTTAAAGAAAGCGTAATAGCTCACTGGTCGAGTGGTTCCGCGCCGACAATTCAACGGGGCTCAAGTCTGATACCGAAGCTGCGGACTTCCAGGGGATTCGTCTCCTGGGATTGGTAGAGGAGCGTTCCATATCCGCGTGCGAAGCTCGACCGACAAGGACGGGTGGAGGATATGGAAGAGACCCTGCCGGCACAAGTAGCGATAAAACACGCGAGAACCGTGTTCGCCGTAAGCCTAAGGTTTCCTGAGGAAGGTCAATCCGCTCAGGGTTAGTCGGTCCTAAGGCAAGGCCGAAAGGCGTAGCCGATGGAAAACGGGTCAACATTCCCGTACTGCCAACTGACGATAAAGACCGATGGGGTGACGCAGAAGGGTAGATCAGTTACCTCGATTTGGAAGAGGGTCCAAGGGTGTAGGAAGGTTCCGTAGGCAAATCCGCGGGATCGCGTTTCTGAGGCCTGATGGCGAGAGCTTCGGCTCGTTAGTTGATCGACCCCACGCTGCCAAGAAAAGCCTCTAAGGAGTCAGTGGGTGACCGTACCGCAAACCGACACAGGTAGGCGAGGAGAGAATCCTAAGGCGCTAGTGAGAACCCTCGTTTAGGAACTAGGCAATTTAACCCCGTAACTTCGGGAGAAGGGGTGCCTCTCTTGGTGTAGGAATTTACTTCCGAAGCCTCGAGGGGTCACAGTTAACTGGCCCAAGCGACTGTTTACTAAAAACACAGGGCTCTGCAAACTCATAAAAAGGAGGTATAGGGCCTGACGCCTGCCCGGTGCCGGAAGGTTAAAGAGAGGGGTTAGCCGCAAGGCAAAGCTCTGAACTGAAGCCCCGGTAAACGGCGGCCGTAACTATAACGGTCCTAAGGTAGCGAAATTCCTTGTCGGGTAAGTTCCGACCTGCACGAATGGCGTAACGATTTGGGCGCTGTCTCAACGAGGGGCACTGCGAATCTGTAGTACCGGTGAAGATGCCGGTTTCCCGCAACTAGACGGAAAGACCCCGTGCACCTTTACTGCACCCTAACCTTGAACTTGGGTGCGTCCTGCGTAGGATAGGTGGGAGGCGTTGATTCCAGGCTCTCGGGCTTGGAGGAGCCAACCGTGAAATACCACCCTTGACGCTCTTAGGTTCTAACCTGCTCCCCTGAATCGGGGGGAGGAACAGGGTTAGGCGGGTAGTTTGACTGGGGCGGTCGCCTCCTAAAGTGTAACGGAGGCGCCCGAAGGTTCCCTCAGGCTGTTTGGAAATCAGCCGACGAGTGCAAAGGCATAAGGGAGCTTGACTGCGAGACCTACAAGTCGAGCAGGTGCGAAAGCAGGGCTTAGTGATCCGGTGGTTCTGTATGGAAGGGCCATCGCTCAACGGATAAAAGGTACGCCGGGGATAACAGGCTGATCTGGACCAAGAGTTCATATCGACGTCCAGGTTTGGCACCTCGATGTCGGCTCATCGCATCCTGGAGCTGTAGCAGGTTCCAAGGGTTAGGCTGTTCGCCTATTAAAGCGGTACGTGAGCTGGGTTTAGAACGTCGCGAGACAGTTCGGTCCCTATCTGTTGTGGGCGCAGGAGATTTGAGAGGGCCTGTCCTTAGTACGAGAGGACCGGGATGGACGAACCTCTAGTGCACCAGTTGTCTCGCCACGAGGCATAGCTGGGTAGCTACGTTCGGTTGGGATAAACGCTGAAAGCATCTAAGCGTGAAACCCGCCTCAAGATGAGATCTCCCGCAGGGTAACCTGCCTGAAGACCCCTCGTAGACTACGAGGTTGATAGGCCTGAGGTGTACGAGCTTAAGAGGCTCTCAGCCAACAGGTACTAATCGGTCGTGAGGCTTGCCATAACGTTTACAGTGCTTGAGACGCTTCGTTCTTGCCGGCAACGGCCATGCGGTTCGATTCTTCGGTTGGTCCGCACTTACGTCTCTTTGACAAGCTTCATCCCGGTGACCATGGCGGAGGGGTCACACCCGTTCCCATTCCGAACACGGCCGTTAAGCCCTCCTGCGCCGATGGTACTGCCAGGGTAGCCTGGTGGGAGAGTAGGACGTTGCCGGGATTTTTTCGTACTCGCCGTAAAGAAGGCTCTCGCGCGTCATCCGCGCGCGGGCCTTTTTTGTTGCGCCCTCGCGCTACAATCATGCGTTTTCAAAACTGGAGCGGCAGTCGATGTCCGGACATTCCAAGTGGGCGACGATCAAGCACAAGAAGGGCGCGCTCGACGCCAAGCGCGGCAAGCTCTTCACCAAGATCATCCGTGAAATGACGATCGCCGCGCGCCTCGGCGGCGGCGACGTCGACTCGAATCCGCGCCTGCGCACCGCGGTCGACAAGGCCAAGGGTTCGAACATGCCCGCCGACAACATCAAGCGCGCCATTCAGAAGGGCACCGGCGAGCTCGAAGGCGCCATGTACGAGGAGCTCGTCATGGAGGGCTACGGCCCCGGCGGCGTCGCGATCCTCGTCGAGGGCACCACCGACAACCGCAACCGCACGGTTTCCGAGATCCGTCACACCTTCACCAAGCACGGCGGCAGCCTCGGCGGCGCCGGCAGCGTCTCCTACATGTTCAAGCCCAAGGGCGTCATCACCATCGCCGATTCCAAGATCAGCGAAGAAAAGCTCATGGACCTGGCGCTCGAGGCGGGCGCCGACGACATCGCGCACGAGGGCGAGATCCTCGAGGTCATCACCTCGCAAGGCGCCTACGACGGCGTCGTCAAGGCGATCAAGGCGGCCGGCATCGAGCCCGAGTCGCACGAACTCGGCAAGTACGCCGACAACAACATCACCCTCGAAGGCACCAGGGCGCAGCAAATGCTGAAGCTCGTCGAGGCGCTCGAGGACAACGACGACGTCCAGAGCGTCTGGGCCAACTTCGACATCTCCGAGAAGGAGATGGAGGCGGCCGCAGCCGCCGGCTAAGACGGCAAGCGGCCGCGTGATCATCCTCGGCATCGATCCCGGCTCGCTGCGCACCGGCTGGGGCGCCATCGAAACAGACACCCGGCGCCACCGCCTGATCGAAGCCGGGGTGCTGGCACCGCCGCCGCGCGCGGCGCTGAGCGACCGGCTGCGCTTCCTGCATCACGGCGTCACGGCACTCATCGCGCGCCTCAACCCCGAGGCACTCGCGGTCGAAGACATCTTTCATGCGGTCAACACCCGCAGTGCCCTGGTCCTCGGCCACGTGCGCGGCGTCATCCTGCTGGCGGGCGGCGAGGCCAGCCTGCGCATCCTCGCCTTCGCACCGGCGACGGTGAAGGCGCAGATCTCGGGTTACGGGCAGGCTGCCAAGAGCCAGGTCGCCTTCATGGTGGCGCGGCACCTGTCACTCGCCGAAGAGCCGGTGGGCGATGCCGCCGACGCGCTCGCGATTGCACTCTGCGCCGCTGCGCATCCGGCCGGCGAAGCCGCGGCGGCGCCGAAGCGGCGGGGCCTCGCGTGATCGCGCAACTCAGCGGCCGCATCCTGCGCAAGGGCCCGCAGGAAGTGGTGGTCGAGACGGCCGGCGTCGGCTACCGCGTCGCGATACCGCTCTCCACCTTCTACCGCCTCGCCCCCGAAGACGGCGAGGTGAGCCTGCGCATCCATACGCATGTCCGCGAGGACGCGCTGCAACTCTTCGGCTTCCTCACCGCGCGCGAGCACGAGCTCTTCGAGCGCCTCATCTCGGTGTCGGGCGTCGGCCCGAAGCTCGCCACTTCGATACTCTCCGGCATCGAGGCCGACGACCTGACCGAAGCGCTGCGCGACAGCGACGTCGCGCGCCTCACGCGCATTCCCGGCGTCGGCAAGAAGACCGCCGAGCGGCTGGTGGTGGAGCTGCGGGACAAGATGCCGGCGGTCCTGCCGGGCGGTGACGCCGACGCCGAGCCGCGCGGCGGCGCCGGCACCGTGAAGGCCGACCTGGTGTCGGCGCTCGCGAACCTCGGCTACTCGCGGCCCGAGGCGGAGCGCGGCGTCGACAAGGCGCTGCGCGAGGACCCTGCCGGACGCTTCGAGGACCTGTTGCGGCGCTCGCTGCAGCTATTGTCGGGAGCACGCCATGGTTGAGGGGAGGATCGTCTCGGGCCGGCCGGTCGACGACGACCTCGGCTTCGACCAGTCGCTGCGCCCGCGCACCCTCGACGAATACGTCGGCCAGCCGGCGGTGGTCGCGAACCTGCGGGTCGCAATCGAGGCGGCGCGCTCGCGCGGCGACGCGCTCGATCATGTGCTGCTGTCCGGGCCGCCCGGCGTCGGCAAGACCTCGCTCGCCCATGTGGTCGCGGCCGAGCTCGGCGCGCCGATCAAGTCGACCGCCGGCCCCGTCATCGAACGCGCCGGCGACCTTGCGGCATTGCTCACGGCGCTCGAGCCGCGCGAGGTGCTGTTCATCGACGAGATCCACCGCCTCGACGCCAAGATCGAGGAAATCCTTTACCCGGCGCTCGAGGACTACACCCTCGACCTGATGATCGGCACGGGCCCCGGCGCCAAGTCGATGAAGATCCCGCTGAAGCCGTTCACCCTGGTGGCCGCGACCACCCGCGCCGGCCTGCTGACGGCGCCGCTGCGCAGCCGCTTCGGCATCGTCCACCGCCTCGACTTCTATTCCCAGGCCGAGCTCGAGTTCATCGTCCGCCGTTCGGCGCGCATCCTCGACGTGCCGCTCGATGCCGCCGGTGCCGCGGAGATCGCCCAGCGCAGCCGCGGCACGCCGCGCATCGTCAACCGGCTGCTGCGGCGCGTGCGCGACTACGCGCAGGTGCGCGCCGACGGCACGATCAACGCCGCGGTCGCCCGCGACGCGCTGCGGCTCCTGGAGGTGGACGAGCACGGCTTCGACGACGTCGACCGCAAGCTGCTGCTCACCATCATCGACAAGTTCGGCGGCGGGCCGGTTGGCGTCGCGGCGCTCGCCGCGGCGGTCAGCGAAGCGGTCGACGCGATCGAAGACATGTACGAGCCGTACCTGCTGCAGCTCGGCTTCATCGACCGCACGCCGCGCGGCCGGGTGGCGACGCGCCGCGCCTATGAGCACCTCGGCCGTGTGCCGCCGCGCGACGCCGAGCCCGCCAACAAGAAGCTGTTCACCTGAAACCCTGAAGACCGCAGACTTCCACTACGACCTGCCGTCAGGCGCCATCGCCCAGGAGCCGCTGGCGCAGCGCGACGCCTCGCGCCTCCTGGTGCTCGACCGCGCCACCGGTGCCATCGCTCACCGCACCTTCGGCGAATTGCCGAGCCTGCTGCGGCCCGGTGACCTGCTGGTCACGAACCGCAGCCGCGTGTTCCCGGCGCGGCTCGTCGCACGCCGGCCGGGCGGCGGCGCCGCCGAGGTGCTCCTGGTCTCGCCACGCAGCGCCGACGGGCGGCAGTGGAGCGCATGGCTGCGGCCCGGTCGCCGCATCCGGCGCGGCGACACGCTGTTCGTTTCCGGGCACCTCAGTGTCGTGATCGAGGAGGCAGAGTCGCAAAGCGACGGACGCCGCCAGGTCAGCCTGCAGACGAGCGCCGCCGACGGCTGGGCGGCGCTCGACGCCGAGGGCCGCGTGCCGCTGCCGCCCTACATCAAGCGCGGCGGGGAAGACCGCGACCTTGACCGCGAGCGCTACCAGACGGTGTTTGCGCGCGAGCGCGGCAGCGTTGCGGCACCCACCGCCGGCCTGCATTTCAGCGCGGAGCTGCTGCGCGAACTGGAGGAAAAAGGCATCGAGCGCGCCGAGGTCGTCCTGCACGTCGGGCCGGGTACGTTCCAACCCGTCAAGGTCGAGGACGTCTCGGACCACCGGGTCGCCGCCGAGCCGTACCAAGTTCCCGAGGCGGCCGCCGACGCGTTCGCGAACGCCCGCCGGCGCGGCGCGCGCATCGTCGCGGTGGGCACGACCAGCGTCCGCACACTCGAAACGGCGGCAGTGCCGGGCCACGGCCCCGCGCCCGAGATCGCACCGGGCAGCGGCGAAACGAGCCTCGTGATCTACCCGCCGTATCAATTTCGCGCGACCGACGCCCTCATCACCAACTTCCACCTGCCGCGGTCCTCCCTGCTGCTGCTGGTCGCCGCCTTTGCGGGGCGTGAGCGGGTGCTGGCCGCCTACCGCGAGGCGATTGCGCAGGGTTACCGCTTCTACAGCTACGGCGACGCCATGCTGATCCTCTAGCTTGAGCTTGCGCGGCGACCCGGTAAGATGCCGACGACGGCCACTTTCGACAAGCGGAACAGGAGCATCGGGATGCAAAGCAATACCACCAGCCGCCGCTGCGACGAAGCCATCTCGGCCTTCGACCTGCTGGATCATCCTTTCTATCGTGCCTGGAGCGACGGCACCCTGCAGGTCGCGGCGCTGCGCGACTACGCCCGCGACTACGGCGCCTTCATCGCCGCCATCGACGGCGGCTGGCGCACGCTCGGCGAAGCGCAGATCGCCGAACACGAGGTGGCGCACGCGCGCCTCTGGGAGCGTAGCTTCGCCGCCTCGCTCGGCACCGCCGTTGCAAGCGACGCGCCGCAGACGGAGCAGGCGGCGGCGCTCCTCGCAACGACACGCGAGCTGTTCGCCGCGGCGCCGAGCGCCATCGGCGCGCTCTACGCGTTCGAGGCGCAGCAGCCGAAGACGGCAAACAGCAAGCTGGCCGGCCTCAAGAGCCACTACGCCGCGCTGCCCGCGGCCTGCGCCGAGTACTTCGAGCTGCACAGCGGCGACTACGACGAGACCACGCTGCTCGTCGAGCGCATGGGCGCCATGAGCGAGGCCGACAGCGACCAGGCGGTCGCCGCGTGCCGCCAGATGAGCCGGGCGCTCTACCAGGCCCTCTCCGGAATTCACGCGCCGTACGCGCAGGCCTGCGAGTAGCGTCACTCGCTGCCCCCCAAGTTCTTGACAGGCCTCGGCCTGGGGGGCACAATTTTTCGTCGAAGACCACCAACTCTTTTCGACGATGGAACAAACGCTCGTCCTGAACGCGACGTACGAACCGCTCAGGATCGTTCCCTGGCAAAAAGCGATCACGCTTTTGTTCCAGGGCAAGGTCGAGGTCATCGCCAACCACGACCGGGAGATCCGCGGCGTAACGGTGCGGGTGAAGCTGCCGTCCGTGCTGCGCCTGCTCCGTCACGTCCGTATGAAACGCACCTTCGCGGACGTGCCCTTCTCGCGCTCGAACGTCTACGCTCGCGACGAATACACCTGCCAGTACTGCGCGGCGCACCTGCCGCCGGCGGCCCTCACCTTCGACCACGTCCTGCCGGTGGCGCGCGGCGGCCGCAAGACCTGGGACAACATCGTCACCTGCTGCGTCACCTGCAACCGCACCAAGGGCGATCGCACACCCGAGGAGGCCGGCCTGAGCCTCGTCCGCCGGCCGCGCAAGCCGCCCGCACTGCCCGCCCTCACGTTGAGCGTGGGGCTCAAGAGAACACCAGCCAGCTGGCGCGACTACCTGTTCTGGGACATCGCTCTCGGGGGGTGAAGCGCGCCTGGCGCGCCTCGCTTTCCACGAGTTCATAACCTATGGGCCTGTCCGGCAACCTGCAGACGATGTCGCTCCCTGAAGTCCTGGAGTGGGCGTCGAACAACACCAAGACCGGCACGCTCAAGGTCGTGTGGACCGCGGTCGAGAAGCGCGTGGTGTTTCGCAACGGCAAGATCCACAGCTCCTCCTCGAACGACCCGCGCGAGTTCCTCGGCCAGTTCCTGGTGGGCGAGGGGCTCGTCACCGAGGAGCAGCTGTTCCGCGCCCTGCTGCTGCAGGAATCCGAGGGCGCCCTGCTCGGCACGATCCTGGTCGAGAGCGGCATCCTCGCCGAGGCGGAACTGCGGCGCCTGCTGAAGCGCAAGGCGCGCGAGACGGTCTACAGCCTGTTCCTGTGGACCCGCGGCGAGTTCGAGTTCATCGAGGGCGACGTGCCGGAAACGCCGGTCACGCTCGACCTGACCGCCACCGAAGTCATCTTCGAGGGCGTGCGCCGCGTCGACGAGTGGTCGCGGTTGAAGCAGCTGTTCCCGACGCTCAAGACCTCGTTCCGGCTGACCGGCAGCTTCGAGAACCTGCCCGAGGACCCGATCCGCCGCAAGGCGCTGCAGCTCGCGAGCGGCGGGCGCACCCTCGAGGAGATCAGCCTCGAGATCCACCGCTCCGACTTCGACACCGCGTGCCTGTTTCGCGAGCTCTACGAGGCGGGTCTCGTCGCCGTCGACAAGGTGCTCGCCGAGCCGCCGCCGAGCCAGCGCATCCTCGCGATCAAGGGCATGCTCGACCAGGGCGAAAAGCAGTTCCTGGACGGCAAGCTGGTGGACGCGCGCCGCTCGTTCGAGAACGTGATCTACCTCGACCGCCTCAACCAGCGCGCCAAGAAGGGGCTACTGGCGGTGAGCGAAGCCGAGACCCGCCGCCCCAGGCACCAGACCGCGTCGTCCGTCATCACCCTCGATTCGGTGCCGATGCTGCGCGGCGACCTCGCGAGCCTGACGCAGGAGCGGCTCGATCCGCGCGAGGGCTTCCTGCTGTCGCGCGTCAACGGCGAGTGGAGCGTGCGCTCCATCCTCAAGGTCTGCCCGATGGCCGAGGAGGACGCGCTCGAGCTGCTCGCCGGCCTCGTCTCGCGCCAGCTGATCGCGATCAAGCCGCGCTGACGCGCGGACTTGCGCGGCACTAGAGCGTCTTGCCGACCACCGCGACGATGCGCTGCAGTTCGCCCACCAGGTCGGCGAAGCTCGCCGGTGTTATCGACTGCGGGCCGTCCGAGAGCGCCCGGTCGGGATCGTGGTGCACCTCGATGAGGACGCCGTCGGCGCCCACCGCGGCCGCGGCGCGCGACAGC
Source organism: uncultured Acidobacteriota bacterium (assembly GCA_963720545.1). GTDB lineage: Bacteria > Acidobacteriota > Vicinamibacteria > Fen-336 > Fen-336 > MFD01916-c6. The sequence goes on from OY970399.1 coordinate 2,293,630, forward strand.
GGCGCCACCTTCTCGCGCCGGCCGGTGCCGTGCGAGGGATCGACCACGATCGGCAGGTGCGAACGGTTCTTCACTGCCGGCACCACCGACAAGTCGAGGGTGTTGCGCGAGAAATCCGAGAAGGTGCGCACGCCGCGCTCGCACAGGATCACGCCGTAGTTGCCCTCGGAGAGCACGTACTCGGCCGACATCAGGAACTCCTCGAGCGTCGCCGACATGCCGCGCTTCAGCAGCACCGGCTTTTGCGAGCGCCCGGCGCGCTTCAGCAGCGTGAAGTTCTGCATGTTGCGCGCGCCGATCTGGATGGCGTCGGCGTAGCGCTCGACGAGCTCGAGGCTGCGCTCGTCGATCGCTTCGGTGACCACCGGCAGGCCGGTTTCCTCGCGCGCGTCCGCGAGGAACTGCAGGCCCTCCTCGCCCAGCCCCTGGAAGGCATAGGGGCTGGTGCGCGGCTTGAAGGCGCCGCCGCGCAACACGTGGCCGCCGGCCGCCTTGATCGCGCGCGCCACCGTCAGCACCTGCTCGCGCGACTCGACCGCGCACGGGCCGCCCATGACGACGAAACGGCCGCCGCCGATCGCCACCGGACCGATGCTGACCACCGTGTCCTCGGGCTTGCTCTCGCGCGACACCAGCTTGTAGGCATGCGTAACCGGGATGACCTCGAGCACCCCCGGCAGGCTCTCGAAGGTCGGGGCCTCGACCGAGCCCTTGTTGCCGGTGACGCCGATGGCGGTGCGCTGGACGCCGGGAATGGCATGGGCGCGGTAGCCGCGAGCCTCGATCGCGGCCATCACCCCGCGGATCTGCTCTTCGGTTGCGTCCTGCCGCATCACCACCAGCATGAGTTCGCCATCTCCTTGAAACCAAAGGGGCATTCTACCGGTTGCAGCCCGAGTGCTAGCATCCGCCGCATCGACCGGCCGACAACGGGGGGTGCTTGAGCGTGTCCACCATCTTTCGAACCAAGAGCGTCGCCGACCTGCAGTCGACGCTCGACAATGCCGAGCGCACGCATGGCGGGCTGAAGCGCACCCTCACCACCTTCGACCTGGTGATGCTCGGGATCGGCGCCGTGATCGGCGCCGGCATCTTCTCGAGCATCGGCACCGCGGCGGTCGGCGAGGTGGCGGCGGACGGCACCGTGATCCGCGCCGGCGCCGGGCCGGCCCTGATCCTGTCCTTCGCCCTGCTCGGCGTCGTCTGCATGCTGGCCGGCCTCTGCTACGCCGAGCTGACCTCGATGATCCCGATCGCTGGCTCCGCCTACACCTACGCCTACGCGACGCTCGGCGAGCTGATCGCCTGGATCATCGGCTGGGACCTGATCCTCGAGTACGCGGTCGGCAACATCGCGGTCGCGATCTCCTGGTCCAACTACTTCACATCGCTGTTACGCGTGTTCGGCATTGAGATCCCGTTCTGGCTGTGCCACAGCTACCGCGACGTGACCCATTCCTATCCCGAGCAGCTCGACAAGCTGCCGCTCGTCCTCGGCCATCGCATGTCTTTGAACGTCCCCGCCATCGTCATCGTCGCCGCCATCACGTGGCTGCTGGTGCGCGGCGTGAAGGAAAGCGCCCGCGCCAACAACGTGATGGTCGCGATCAAGCTCGCGGTGCTCGCCCTGTTCGTCGGCGTCGGCGCGATGCACATCAACCCGGAGAACTGGCGGCCGTTCGCCCCCAACGGCTGGACCGGCATCCACCAGGGCGCCGCCATCGTGTTTTTCGCCTACATCGGCTTCGACGCCGTCTCGACCGCCGCGGAAGAGACCAAGGACCCGCAGCGCAGCATGCCGCGCGGCATCTTGTGGTCGCTCGCCATCTGCACGGTGATCTATGTGATCGTCGGCGCGGTCGCCACCGGCATCGTGCCGTACACCGCGCTGCGCGGCTCCGATCCGCTGGCGCGCGCCTTCGAAGTCGCCGGGCTGCAGTGGGGCCAGGCGATCATCGCGCTCGGCGCGGTGATCTCGATGTCGGCGGTGCTGCTCGTCTTCCAGCTCGGCCAGCCGCGCATCTTCTACTCGATGAGCCGCGACGGCCTGCTGCCGCCCTTCTTCCGCCGGTTGCACTCGAAGTTCCGTACGCCACACGTCACGACCATCCTCACCGGCCTGTTCGTCGCCCTGGGTTCGACCGTGCTCGACGACGACGAGACCTACGACCTCACCAACATCGGCACCTTGTTCGCCTTCCTGGTCGTCTGCATGGGCGTGCTGGCGCTGCGCATCAAGGACCCCGAGCGGCCGCGGCCCTTCAAGGTCCCGTTCGTCTGGGTGGTGGCGCCGCTCGGGGTGCTCGCCTGCCTCTACGTGATGCTCGGCCTGCCGACGAAGGCCTGGGAGCGCTTCGGCCTCTGGATGGTCGTGGGCATCGTCATCTACTTCTTCTACGGGGTTCGCAACAGCGTGCTGCTCAAGAAGGATCCGCCGGCCTGACCGCCTGAAGGCGGCTAGTCGTTGCGGCCCGGCACCTCCGGCAGCCGTTCCAGCAGGCCCTTGAAGCGCACGGGATCGCGAGCGAGGAAGGCGCGCGCCCGCGCGCCATCGAGCCGCGCCTGCGTGAGGTCAGTGTCGTCGCCGCTCGCCGCGGCGATTCGCACCGAGAGCTCGGCGATGCGCACCCACGCTTCCCCGGCGTGGGGGCCGGCGCCATTATCGGTGAGGAACGAGCGCCAGTCAGCGCGCAGCGCGCGCATCTCGTCAACCGTCACGGCGCTCCGCTCCGCGAGCGCTGCGTACCGCGCCTCCGCCGCCTTGTAGGGTTGGGCCCTGCGCAGGCCGAAGCCGCCGGCCTGCTGCGCCATCGCCGACTTCGGCATGGCCGCCGTCTCTCGCGCGCGTGCCTCCGCTTTCTCCTCGGCGGGCGCCTCGGCGGGTCCCGCGGCTGCGAGGGCCTCGTTGGCGGCGTCCGCGGCCTGTGACGGCGACGGTGCAGGCGGCGCCGCGGCGAAGCCGGGCGCTTCTCGCAGCGGGGAATCGGCGAGCGCCGCGTCAACGTGCGGGGGTTCGCGCCGGTCCGCCTCGCGTTCGTCCGCGCGCGCCTGGCGCTGCGCGAGGCCGGGCTCCTGCGCCGCCCGCGGCTTTGCTTCAGGCGCCGCAGGCGCCGCCGCCCCCGGCGGCGCCGATGCCATCGCCACGCCGGCGGGTGGTGCCGGCGTCTGCGTCTGGTTCGTGAACTGCTCCGGCGGGTTCTGCGAGGGGCGCAAGCCGCGGATCACGAACGGCGCCGCCACGGCCATCAGCAGGGCAGCGGCGGCCGCGTACGTCCAGCCCGGCATTGCCCGCGGCGCGCGTGGTCGAGGCGCTGCTGCCAGCGGACTGGCCAGTGTCTGTGGCAGGCGCGCGGCGACGCGGCGCGGCAGCGCCTCGAAATAGCCGTCCGGGACGTCGGCCGGTCCGCGGCTCTCAGCAGCGAGCAGCGCATCGACGCGCGCGAGCTGCTCGAGCTCGCGCGTGCAGGAGGCACAGTCGCGCAGGTGCGCCGCGACCGCGGCTCGCTCCCGCTGGTCGAGCTCGCCGTCTCGCCAGGCGGAGAGCGTCTCGCGCGGATGCACGGGTGCCGTCATGCGCGCGCCTCCAGCAGGCCGCGCAGCTTCTCGCGGGCGCGCGACAGCCGGCTCATGACGGTGCCGATCGAGATGTCGAGCGCCGCCGCGATCTCCTTGTAGGACAACTCCTCGACGGCCCGCAGCTGCAGCACCGCGCGCTGTTCGGCCGGCAGTTGCAAAAACGCACGGTTGAGCGCGGCGCGCAGCTCGATTTCGTCGACCTGCGCGAGTGCGTCGGCGCCGTCCGTGCGGACCGCGGCGAGGCTCTCGTCCTCATCCAGCGGGTCTTCCCGGTTCTCCTTGGCGCGCACCTGGTTGATCGCGGTGTTGGCGGCGATGCGGCAGATCCACGGGCCGAACGGCCGCGCGAGGTCGAAGCCGGAAAGCGCCTGGTAAGCGCGCAGGAAGGTCTCCTGAGTCACGTCGTCCGCCAGGTGATGGTGGCGCACGATGCGGCGCGCCACGGCGTAGACCCGCCGCTGGTAGCGAACGACGATTTCCTCGAAAGCAAGGGCACTCCCCGCCCGTGCCTTTGCCAGCAGGTCGGCCTCGATCGGGTCAGGGGCCAGGTGGCAGCTCCACTCCATGTGGCGGGACAGGCAAACGGGCCGTTTCGAGTGTTACCGGCGTCCCGCGCGGTTTATTCCAGGCGATTGTAGCGACGCCTGGGCGGCAAAGAAAAAACGGGGTGGGCCCGAAGGCACCACCCCGTCGCGTGCGCAGCGTCCCCGAGCGAGGACGCCGTCAGAGGAAAACTACTCGAGGAAGTTGATGACCACGCGGCGGTTGGCAGCGCGGTTCGAGGAGTTCTTGTTGTCGGTCACGGGCTTGTCTTCGCCGTACGAGATCACGCTCATGCGGGCGAGGGCGATGCCGTGCTTGTCGTGGAGGTAGTTGCGAGCCGCGTCGGCGCGCTCCTCACCGAGCTTCTGGTTGTAGGCTTCCGGGCCGACCGAGTCCGTGTGGCCCTCGATCTCGATGTAGATGCCCTTGTTCTCCGACTTCACGTTGGCAATGGCCTCGTCGATCATCGCCTGTGCCTCGGGGCTGAGCGCCGCGCGGTTGAAGGGGAACTGCACCTTGTCGTTCGCGAGGGTCACCGAGTAGATCAGCTTGCCCTTCGCGGCCTTCTCCGCATCGCTCGCCTTGGTCATGGCGCCGTCTGCCGTCGCCTTGGCCTCGCCGGCCGCGCTCTTGGCCTCGCCGATGCCGGACTGGGCGTCGGTGTTGACCTTGTCGATCGCGACTTCGCTGTTGCGCACCCGCTCCTGGGTCTTCTCGAGCTCGGTGTTCAGGTTCTCGACCTTGGTGTTGACGGCGCCGACTTCACGCGCCACGTACTTCTTGGTGGCGCAACCGCTGACGGCGAATCCCGCCGCGACGACGAGTACGAGTATGGACTTCATGGACGACCTCCGCTTATATGGGCCGCGCCGGCTAATGTGCCGGCCGCCCGGTTATGAACAGCTGCAATGAACAGCATATGAACGGCGAATGAACGGATGACGGAACGATAGCTTTACTAATCACGAAGCCGGCGGCACGTAGCCGCTTCGCGTACGAACGGTAACGCCCTTGCGCGTCGAACGCACCTCGACCCGCCGGAACCCCTTGGAACCGGTGTCCGGAAGGTCGTAGCCGATACGATACTGGTGCTTCAGCTCGCCGACGATCTGGTCGGCGGCCAGCTTGAGATCCTTGAATTCGCTGACGATGAAGGCGGCGCCGCCGGACATGTCCGCGTAGCGCCCGAGCACCTGCGCGCCCTGCGCCGCGAGTGCCCGGTCCTTGCCGACGAAGCGCTCCGACTCGGGGTTGTCGAGCGGCGACACCACCGAGAGCGTGTAGATCGGCACGTCGAGGGAACGCGAGCGCGCGATCACCTCGTCGGGCGTCTTCTTCGAGGCGGTGTCGATGCCGTCGGTGATGACGATGACCGCGCGGCGGCCCTCGCCCCACGAAGCCAGGTCCTCGGCGCCCTTGTTGAGCGCGTCGTGCAGAGCCGTGGTGCCGAACGGCTGCAGCTCGGTCCACGAGCTCTCGATCTTCTTGCGGTCCCTGGTGAAGGCGACGACGCCCCAGTACTTGCTGTCGAAGCCGGCGAGCGCCACTTCGTCGACCGGATCGAGGCTGCTGAGGATCTGCAGCATCGCCATCTTGGTGCTCGAGAGCTTCAGGTCGGCGTTCATGCTGCCGCTCGCGTCCACCAGCAGCAGGATGCGCGCGCCGCCCTCGCGGCCGGAAGAAAAGTGCACCACCTTCTGCGGCGCGCCTTCGTCGAACACCTGCACGTCGTTGACCGTGAGATCGGTGACCGGCCGGCCGCTCTTCGAGACGGCGCTGGCCGAGAGCAGCACCATGCGCGCGTCCGACTCGAAGGTCGGGATCTGGCTGGTGAGCGGACGCGCCTGTGCCAGCGACAAGCACCCGGCGAAGACAGCCAGGGCGGCACCCGCGCGGATTTTTGTGGCATGTATCACGGTGACGCCAGTATAGACCCCGGCAAACAGGCCCAGAGAGGCGCTGGCACTGGCGATTGTGATGCGCGTCACGTTGCTCCCTGCTAGGCTCTGGCTTCGCAAAATCAATGAAAACCAGCGGCTCGATGACCGCCGTCCTCAAGCCGCGTGCCGCCCCGGGTCTCGAGGTCGCACGCGTCGAAATCCCGGCGCTCGGACCGCACGACGTGCTCATCAAGGTGCAGGCAGCGAGCATCTGCGGCACCGACCTGCACATCTACAAGTGGGACAAGTGGGCCGCCTCGCGGATCCGCACGCCGCTGGTCTTCGGCCACGAGTTCTGCGGCGAGGTGGTGGCGATCGGCGAGCTGGTGTCGCGCGTGGCCCCGGCGGCGTTCGTGTCCGTCGAGGGCCACATCCCCGACGGCACCTGCTTCCAGTGCCTCACCGGCAACAGCCACATCTGCGAGAACCTGCAGATCGTCGGCATCGACCGGCCGGGCTGCTTCGCCGAGTACGTCGCGGTGCCGGAGCAGAACGTCTACGCGCTCGACCGCAGCATTCCGCTCGAGGTGGCCGCGATCCTCGACCCGTTCGGCAACGCCGTGCACACGACGCTCGCCGGCGCCATTGCCTCGCTGTCGGTCGCCGTGCTCGGCGCCGGGCCCATCGGCTGCTGCGCGGTGGCGGTGGCGCGCGCCGCCGGCGCCAGCTTCATCGCCGCGACCGACGTGCGCGAATACCGCCTGCAGCTCGCGCGCCGCATGGGGGCCGACACCGTGATCGACTCGACGCGCGACAACCCGGTCGAGGTGGTCCGCAGCGCCACCGCCGGGCGCGGCGCCGACGTGGTGCTCGAGATGAGCGGACACCCGGACGCGGTGCGCCAGGCCTTCAAGATGGTGCGCCGCGGCGGACGCATTTCGCTCCTCGGCATCCCGTCGCAGGCGGTGGCGCTCGACCTCGCCGAGGACGTCATCTTCAAGGGCGTCACGGTGCAGGGCATCAACGGCCGCCTGATCTGGAAAACCTGGCACCAGGCCGAGGCGCTGCTGCGCTCGGGACGCGTCGACCTGCGGCCGCTCATCACCCACACCCTGCCGCTGCGCGAGATCGAGGAAGGCATGCGCCTCCTCGAGAGCGGCAATGCCGCGAAGGTGATCCTCAAGCCATAGGGCTGGCGGGCGCCTCGAGCACCTTGACGACCACGAGCGTGGCATCGTCGCTTTGCGCCGTCGTGCCCTGGAAGGCGCGCAGGTCCTCGCCGATGCGCTCGGCGATGGTGCCGGCGCCCAGCGCGGCGGCGGCGATCACCAGTTCGGACAGCCGCGCCACGCTGTATTCGGCGCGGCGGTTGTAGGCCTCGGTGACGCCGTCCGAATGGAAGACCAGGATGTCGCCCGGGGAGAGAGCGATGCTGTGCTCGTCGTATTCCGAGCCGTCGAAAGTGCCGAGCGGCAGGCCGGGAATTTCGATCGGCGTGCAGGTGCGGTCCTGCGCGCGGTAGTGCAGCGGATACGGCGAGCCGGAATTGGCGAGCACCATCGTGTGGGCGCGAAAGTCGAAGAGCGCGTAGGTGAGCGTGCAGTAGAGCCCCTCGACGCCGCGGCGCCGCAGCGTGCGGTTGACCCGGGCCAGGAGGCTCGCGGGTGAATGGCGCTCGAAGGCACGCGCGCGCACAGCGCCGGATGCGAAAGCGCCGTAGAGCGCCGCCGGCACGCCCTTGCCGGAAACGTCGCCGATGGCGAGGCCGATGCGGCCTTCCGCGAGGTCGTAGAAGTCGTAGAGGTCGCCGCCCAGCTCGAGCGCCGGTACGAACCACGCCGCCGCTTCCCAGCCCTCGCCGCGCGGCGCCTCCTCGGGGAACAGGCCGTCCTGCACCTGGCGCGCGATCGCCAGTTCCCGGGAGCGGCGATGCTCGGTGCGCCGGATCTCCTCCACGAGCCGCGCGTTCTCGATCGCGATCGCCACCTGGCTCGCGAGCGGCATCAGGATCGCGACGTGCTCCTGGGTGAAGCGGTTGAGGTGCGGCGACTCGAGGTCGAAGACGCCGACCACGCGGTCCTTGTAGATGAGCGGCACCACCAGCTCGGAGCGCGTGTCGGGCACCGCCTGCACGTAGCGATGGTCCTCCAGCACGTCGCCCACCAGGATCGGCTGGCGCGCCAGCACCGCGTGGCCGGTGAGCCCCTCGCCGATCGCGATGCGGGTCTTTTCCTTGGTCGGCCCGAAGCACACCGCCTTGCGCAGCACCAGGTCGCCCGCCGCCTCGTCCACCAGCAGGATGCCGAAGCTGTCGTAGTCGATCATGCGCTTCACGATCTCGGCGAGGCGCGTGAGCAGCGCGTCGAGGTCGAGGATCGAGGTGGTCTCCTTGCCGATCTCGTGCAGGTTCTTCAGCAGGTTCGTGTAGTAACGGCTCTCGCGATAGAGCTTGGCGTTGGCGATCGCCGCTGCCAGGTGGTTTGCGAGCACCGTCAGGCCCATGATCGCTTCGGGCGTGAAGGCGTGCGGATCGGGTCCCTCGACGTTCAGCACGCCGACCAGCTCGTCGTTGGTGATGAGCGGAATCGCCAGCTCGGCGACGACGCCGGGGAAGAGCGTGATGTAGCGCGGGTCGCGCGAGATGTCGGGTACGAACACCGTCTCGCGGCGCGCGGCCGCGGTGCCGACGATGCCTTCGCCCAGGGCGACGCGGAACTGCGAGGCGAGCTCGGGCGAGTAGCCCTCGACGAGCGCGGGGACCAGGGTGCCGTCCGGCTGGTGCAGGAAGATGTCGAGGAACTTGTAGTCGACGATGCGGCGCACAGTCGCTGCGATGCGCGGCAGCAGCTTGTCGAGGTCGAGGACCTGGTTGACCTCGGCGATGAGTGGCAGGATCTCCGCCAGGACGCCTTGCGCGACGCGCTCGGTGCTGCTCGCCAACTTGCTGGCGATGGTAACACGCGCCCCGGCAGCGGCTGGTACACTGCGGCGCATCCCGATGACGAGCATTACCGAGTTCAAGCTGCCCCTCGAAATCGAGGACATAAAGCGCATCCTGCCGCATCGCTACCCGTTCCTGCTGGTCGACCGCATCCTCGAACTGGAGGCGGACCGCCGCGTCCTCGGCCTCAAGAACGTCTCCGCCAACGAGCGCTACTTCATCGGCGGCCCGGGCGGCGTGCCGATGCTGCCGGCCTCGATCCTCACCGAGGCGATGGCGCAGGCGGGCGCGGTGCTGATCCTCGCCAAGCCCGAGAACCGCGCGCGCCTCATCTACTTCATGGGCATCGACAAGGTGCGCTACCGCCGTCCGGTCGTGGCCGGCGACCAGGTCCTGCTCGAGGGCCAGGTGCTGCGCCTGCGCAGCAAGATGGGCACGCTGCGCGGCATCGCGCGGGTGGACGGCGAGGTCGTGTGCGAGGGGCAGATGACTTTCGCTCTCGGCGAACCGGCCTGAGCCGCGCCACCCTCTCCCTCGCCCGAGCGCTCTCGAAATTCGGCGTGTGCTCCCGCAAGCAGGCCGAAGGTGTGGTTGCCGAAGGCCGGGTGAGCGTCAACGGCCGCCGCGAGACGAACGCGCTGCGCTTCATCGACCCTGGCAGTGACCGTGTGAGTGTCGACGGCAGTCCCGTCGGCGACCTCGCGGCGGTCACGGTCGTGGCGCTCAACAAGCCGACGGGCTACATCACCTCGCGCACCGATCCGGCGGGCCGGCCCACGGTCTATCACCTGCTGGCCGCGGACCCGTCGCTGCCGTGGCTCTTTCCGGTGGGCCGCCTCGACCGCGACACCTCCGGACTGCTGATCCTCACCAACGACCATCGGCTGGGGCAGCGGCTCACCGACCCGCAGCGCCACCTGCCGAAGACCTATCACGCGCTGCTGCGCGGCGGACCGTCCAGCGAAGCGCTCGCCGCGCTGCGCGAGGGCCTGCTGCTCGGCGACGACTCCTCGCCGACACGCCCGGCCGGCGTCCGCGACCTCGGCCGGCGGCGCGGCGGCGACGCCTGGCTCGAAATCGTGCTCACCGAAGGGCGCAATCGCCAGGTGCGGCGGATGTGCGCCGCGGTTGGCCACGACGTGCTGGAACTCGTGCGGGTGGCGATCGGCGGGTTCGCGCTGGGCGACATCGCCGCGGGCGCCTTCCGCCGGCTATCGCCGGCGGAAGTCACAAAACTCTCGTCAGTTCCCTGAAGGCGCCGTGATGGGCAAAGGCAGCACAGCACCGCCGCCTTCCTGGTCTTTGTACTGCAGCTGGTAGAGCCGCCAGTAGAGGCCGCGCTTCGCCAATAGCTCGAGGTGCGAACCGCGCTCGCGGATGCGGCCCTTGTGCAGCACCAGGATCTCGTCCACGTTGCGGATCGTCGAGAGGCGATGCGCGATGACGATGGCCGTGCGGCCGCGCAGCAAAGTGCGCAGCGCGTCCTGGATGAGCGCCTCGGTTTCGGTGTCCACCGATGCCGTCGCCTCGTCGAGCACCAGCACGCGCGGATCGTGCGCGAGAGCGCGGGCGAAGGACAGCAGCTGCTTCTGGCCCACCGACAAGGTCGCGCCGCGCTCCTTGACCTCGGCCGCGTAGCCGCCCGGCAGCGCCTCGATGAAACGGTGGGCGTGCACCGCGCGCGCCGCCGCCATCACCGTCTCGTCGCTGAGCGCCGAGCCGAGGCGGATGTTGGAGGCGATGGTGCCGGCGAACAGGTGCACGTCCTGCAGCACCACCGCGAGCGACGCGCGCAGCTGGTCCGGGTCGAGCGTGCGCACGTCCACCGAGTCGAGCGTGACCGAGCCCTTGTCGACGTCGTAGAAGCGCGACAGCAGGCTCGCGATGGTGGTCTTTCCCGAGCCCGTGGCACCGACGAGCGCGATGCTGCGGCCCGCGGCGACCGTGAAGTCGATGTCCTCGAGCACCCACTTGCCCGGTTCGTAGGCGAACGACACGTTGTTGAAGGCGACCGCACCCGCGACTTCCGGCAGGCGGCGCGCCGCGGCTGGTGCCGTGATCTGCGGTTGCGTGTCGAGCAGCACGAAAATCCGCTCGGACGAAGCCATCGCGGCCTGCAGGATGTTGAATTTCTCGGACAGGTCGGAGATCGGCCGCCAGAAGCGCTCGGTGTACTGGATGAAGGCGACCACCGTGCCGATGGTGGCGACACCCAGCAGCACCTGGCCGCCGCCGTATAGCAGGATGATGGCGATCGCGAGCGCCGCCAGCAGGTCGATCGCCGGGTAGAAGACGGCGTAATAGAAGATCGAGCGCATGTTGGCGTCGGCGTGCGCGCGGTTCAGCTCGGAAAAAGCGGCCTCGTTGCGACTCTCGCGGGTGAACAGCTGGATCACCGACATGCCCGAGAGGTTTTCCTGGATGAAGGCGTTCATGCGCGCGACGAAGCGGCGCACCTCGCGGAACGAGTCGCGCGCGCCCTTGCGGAACCAGTTGGTGACGAGGAAGAAGAACGGCAGCACCGCGAAGGTGGCGAGCGCCAGGCGCAGGTTCATGAACGCCATCGCGCCCATGATGCCGAGGAGCTTGAAGACGTCGTGGAACACCGTGACGATGCCGGAGGTGACCAGCTCGTTGATGGCGTCGACGTCGCTCGTCACCCGCGTCATCAGCCGCCCGACCGGGTTGCGGTCGAAGTAGGCGATGTGCAGCTTCTGCAGGTGCGCGAAGATGTCGCGGCGCAGGTCGCGGATGATGCGCTGGCCCATCATCTGCAGCACGTAGGTCTGCACGTAGCTGAGGCCAAAGGCCACCAGCAGGGCCGCGAGGTAGAGGCCGCCGAGGCGCCACAGGCCGTGCGCGTCGCCGCGCGCCATGTAGCGGTCGATGCCGATCTTGGTGAGGTACGGCCCCACCAGGTCGAGAAGCGACAACAGCACGATGAGCACGAACGAGAACGCAACCGACGCCTGGTGCGGCGCCAGATAGCGCAGCAGGCGCCGCAGCAGGCGCCAGTCGTGGCTCTTGACCGCGGCCGGATCGTCGTCGGGGCCGGCGCTCATGAGACCGTCGCCACTTCCGCCTCGAGCTGCTGGCGGCGGTTGAGCTCGGAATAGAAACCGCCGCGCGCCACCAGTTCGTCGTGCGTGCCGCGCTCGACGATGCGGCCGGCATCGAGCACCACGATGAGGTCGGCAGCCTTCACGGTCGAGACGCGGTGCGAAACCAGGAAGGTGGTGCGCCCGGCGGTCACGCCGCGCAGGCCGGTGAGGATGTCCTCCTCGGTCTGGGTGTCGACCGCCGACAGCGCGTCGTCGAGGATCAGTATGCGCGGGTCGACCGCGAGCGCGCGCGCCAGCGTGGCGCGCTGCTTCTGTCCGCCCGAGAGCGTCAGCCCGCGCTCGCCGACCGCCGTCTCGTAGCCGGCGGGGAAGCCGGCCACGTCCTTGTCGAGCTGCGCTATCCGCGACGCCCACTCGACCCGCCCACCCGGGTCTTCAGCCAGGCCGAGCGCGAGGTTGGCGCGCAGCGTCTCGGAGAAGAGGAACGGCTCTTGTGGCACGAACGCGACCGTGCGCCGCAGCGCCGCGAGCGGCAGGTCGCGGATGTCGATGCCGTCGATCGCGACCGTTCCCGGCGGCGGCTCGTAGAGGCGCGGGATCAGGCTCACGAGCGTCGACTTGCCCGAGCCGGTGGCGCCGAGGATCGCAACCGTCTTGCCCGCGGACACCTCGAGGTCGACATCGTGCAGCACCACGCGGCCGTCGGCGTACGCGAACGTGAGGTTCCGGAAAGACACGGCGCCGGCAAGCGGGCCGGTGGCGAGCGGCGCATGGTCGCTGATGCCCGGCGGCGCGTCGAGGATCTCGAGGATGCGGCCCATCGAGGCATCGCCACGCTCGAACAGGTTGATGACCCAGCCGACCGCGATCATCGGCCACTGCAGCATGGCGAGGTATGCGGAGAACGCCACGAAGTCGCCGAGCGTCAACTGCCCGGTGGCCACCATGCGCCCGCCGAGGATCAGCACCAGCACCGCGCCGAGGCCCATCAGGAACTGGATGCCGGGATAGAGCGCGCCGTAGAGCTTGATGAGGCTGCGGTTGCGCTCGACGTACTCGTCGTTGGCGGCGTCGAAGCGCCGCTGCTCGTAGTCCTCCTGCACGTAGGCGCGCACCACGCGCGCGCCCGAGAGGTTCTCCTGGACGCGCGTCGCGAGCGTCGCGAGCTGCTCCTGCACCCGCTCGAAGCGGTCGTGGATGCGGCGGCCGTAGCGGCGCACCAGGAACGAGACCAGAAGCAGCGGCACCAGCGCGGCCCCGCACAGGAGCGGCGAGAGGCGCGCCATCAGCGCCATCGCGCCGAGCGCGGTGGCGACGGTGTTGGCGGTGTACATGATGCCGGGCCCGAGCACCATGCGCACCGCCGACAGGTCGCTCGAGGCGCGGCTCATCAGGTCGCCGATGCGGTGCTCGTGGTAGTAGCTCGCGTCGAGCCGCGTGAAGTGCGCGAACAGGTCGTTTCTCAGCTCGAACTCGATGTCGCGGCTGAGACCAACGAGCGTCATGCGCATGAGGTAGCGGAACACGCCCTCGAGCACCACCAGGCCGATGATGGCCGCGGCGTAGAAGAGGAGCTTGTCGCGCGTCAGCAGGAGAGTCAGGTCGTCGATGGCGCGCCGCAGGATCCAGGGCGAGGCCACCGAGAACAAGGTGGTGACGACGAGGAAGACGATGCCGCGCACCAGTGCCCCACGGTAGCGGCGCAGGTACGGAAGGAGGCGGCGCAGGGAACGCATGGCTGCTAGAGGAGGACGATTCTACGGGCGGGAGTGTTCAAGGCGGGTCCGCGGCGGGCGACGAGGCGGCTTGGCTAGCGTCGGCCTTCGAGCTGGCGGGCGGCGCGCAGCAGCCGCGGCAGCGACTTCTTCTCCCAGGCGAGCGCTTCCTCGTGGCGGGGATAGCGCGCCTCGGCCTCGCGGAACGCTCGCGTGTGATAGACCGTGCGGCCCGACTTGTCGGCGACGCCGCCCATCTTGTGGTGCAGCATCTCGTGGTACAGGACGCTCTCGACGAAGCACAGGGGCACGTCCTTCGAGTCGAGCACCGGATGGATGCGGATCAGCGCCAGCACCGGGTCGTAGCTGCCGAAGGTCAGCCCGCGCCGGCGCGCGCGGCCGGTGCCGCGGCCCCAGGTCACCGGCACCTTGAGCGCCGCGCCGAAGAAGGCGGCGTTGAGGCGCGCGAACAGCTGCTGCAGGTCGTAGACGCGGCCCTGGGTGTTGAGCGGCGGCAGGCGCCGCTGGCTGCGGCGCACCAGGTGCAGGTTCTCGTTCATGAAGCGGCGCACTTCCGCCGCGGTGGCGCGCCCGCCGCGGCGCAGGCCGCGCGCGATCGCCGAGGTCACCGACAAGGGCGCGTGCAGGAACATGCGGTGCAGGCGCAGGCGGATGCCGTCGCTTCTACGCGTGAACGACAGCAGCACCGAGCGGTTGTCGGTGAGCGTCAGGCGCAGCGCGCGCCGCGACTCGCTCGCCAGCAGCGCCTCGAGCGCGCCCGCGTCGCGCGGCACGGCTGCGCCGCTCTCGAAGCGCAGCGGCAACTGGCGTTCGTCGGCGTTTCCCTTCGGCATCTGTCGAAGGCAAGCATGGACCCGCGCGAGGGTCGGGTCAAGAGGTGCGGGGGACGTAGTACTGGGTGCCGCGCGTCATCGCCTCGATCTGCTTGACGAGGTCGTCGAGGTCGCCGTCGCTGTTGACGAAATCGACCTCGGCGGTGTTCACCACCAGCAGCGGCGTGCGCGTGTAATGGAAGAAGTAATAGTTGTAGGCGCGCAGCAGCTCGGTCAGGTACTCCTCGGAAATGTCGCGCGCGCCGCGCGGCGCGCTGCCGGCGAGCCGCCGCATCAGCACCTCGACCGGTGCCTGCAGGTAGACGACGAGGTCGGGCCGCGGCAGGCTCTCGGCGAGCAGGCCATAGAGCTTGTCGAAGATCAGCAGCTCGCTGTCGTCGAGGTTGAGGTTCGCGAACAGCTTGCTCTTCTCGAAGGTGTAGTCGGCGAAGGTGGTGCTCGAGAACAGGCTGCGCTGGCGCAGCTCCTGCTGCTGGCGGTGGCGCGACAGGATGAAGAACAGCTCGGCCTGGAAGGCGGCGCCGGCGGCGCCGTCGTAGAAGGCGGCGAGGAACGGGTTCGACTCCCATTCCTCGAGGATCGGCTGCGAGTCGCTGCGCTGCGCGAGGCGGCGGGTGAGCGAGGTCTTGCCGACCCCGATCGGACCTTCGATCGCGACGTACTGGAACCTCAAGCGCCCACCGCCGCCGGCCACGCCTCGCCGGCGCACACCTGCGACAGGTCGCGGCAGCCGGCGAGCAGTTCCGCGACGCTCTTGCCGAGGAGCGGATGCCGCCACCCTGGCGCCACCTGCGCGAGCGGCTGCAGGACGAAGCGCCGCTCGGCGAGCCGCGGGTGCGGAACGTGCAGCGACGGTTCGTCGATCACCGAGTCCCCATAGAAAAGGATGTCGATGTCGATGCTGCGCGGGCCGTTCTTCGCACCGCGCTCGCGGCCGAGGCGCTTTTCGATGTCGAGGCAGGCGTCGAGCAGGGCGCGGCAGGTGCCGCGGTAGCGGCCGGTGAGTGCCGCGTTCAGGAAGAATCCCTGCGGCGGCCCGCCGACCGGTTCGGTCGCGTAGAGATCGCTGCGCTTCATGCCGGTGACGCCCGCGGCTTGCAGGCCCGCGACAGCCGCGATCAGGTTCTGGGCGCGATCGCCCAGATTGGAGCCAAGCGCCAGCGCGATGGGGGTGTCGGGGGAGTCGCTCAAGGCGTTTAGGTTAACCCGCTTGACCGCCTTTCCTGCCTCATTCGATAATGAATGGCTGTTCATTCAAGACCCTACGGAGGCCCGGTGGCCCGACCGCGTGACGACGGCAAGCGCGACAAGATCCTCGAGGCGGCGGTGCGTGTGTTCGCGCGCAAGGGCTACTTCAAGTCGCGGGTCAGCGACATCGCGCGCAAGGCTGGCGTCGCCGACGGCACCATCTACCTGTACTTCCGCAACAAGGAAGACGTGCTGGTGTCGCTGTTCGACGACGTCATGGCCCGCCACCTCGCCGAGGCGCGGCGCGAGCTGGCCGCGCTGCCGGACGCGGCGGCGAAGCTGCGGCGCATCGCCTTGCACCACCTGCGCGTGTTCGGCGGCAACCGCGACCTCGCCATCGTCTTCCAGGTGGAGCTGCGCCAGTCCACCAAGTTCATGGAACGCTTCACCGCCTCCTGGCTGCAGGACTACTTCGCCGAGGTCGCGGCGGTGATCGAGGCAGGGCAGAAGGACGGCAGCTTGCGCGCCGACCTGC
Source organism: uncultured Acidobacteriota bacterium (assembly GCA_963720545.1). Lineage (GTDB taxonomy): Bacteria > Acidobacteriota > Vicinamibacteria > Fen-336 > Fen-336 > MFD01916-c6. Next base: position 2,309,924 of record OY970399.1, read on the forward strand.
CGCGCAAGCTCGTCACCAAGGCGTTCTTCGGCGCGCTCGACGAGATGGTGACGTCGTGGATCCTCTCGGGCAAAGATTATGATCTGCCCCAGCTCGCCGAACCGATCGCGGACCTGTTCCTGACCGGGCTCCAGTCGCCGCGCAGGGCCGCGGCGCGCACGCCGCTTCGGGCCGTGGCGGGCGCTTAGAGGCAAGTGACCATGGCGATCGCGATCCGCACCCTGTGCGAGCTCTTCTACGACTCGGTCGACCGCTACCGCAAGGCCGCGCATCTGCGCTACAAGGAGGACGGCGCCTGGCAGGCGATCTCTTCGGACGAGCTGCGCCAGGCCGTCGAGGAGCTGTCGATGGGGCTGCGCGCCCTCGGCATCGCGAAGGGCGACCGGGTCGCGATCCTCTCCGAGAACCGCCCCGAGTGGGCGATGGCCGACCTCGCCACACTGGTCACGGCCGCGACCGACTCGCCGATCTACGCAACCCTGCCGGCGCGCCAGGTGCTCTACATACTGAACGACTGCGAAGCCGGGGTGATCTTCGTCTCGAACGCGCTGCAGGCGCGCAAGGTCCAGGAGATCCGCGCCGAATTGAAGCACCTGCGGCACGTGATCCGCATGGACCGCGAGCCGATCGCGGACACGCTGTCGCTCGACGAGGTGCGCGCCCTGGGCCGCGAGGCGCTTTTGAAGGACCCGCAGGCCGTGCGCCGGCGTGCCGCCGAGGTCAAGCCGGACGACATCGCGACGCTCATCTACACCTCGGGAACCACCGGCGACCCGAAGGGCGTGATGCTGCTGCACAGCAACCTGGTCAGCAACGTGAGCGGCAGCCTCGGCGCTTTCGCCGGCCTGGGACCGGACGACACGTACCTGTCGTTCCTGCCGCTCGCGCACATTTTCGAGCGCATGGGCGGCCACTACCTGATGCTGCACCGCGGCGTCACCATCGCCTACGCCGAGAGCTTCGACAGGCTTTCCGACAACATGGGCGAGATACGCCCCACCATCATGTGCTCGGTGCCACGGCTCTACGAGAAGATCCACGCAAGAGTGCGCGAGAAGGTGGCGGCCGACAGCAGGCTGCGCCAGAGCATCTTCGCCTGGGCGCTTCGCCGCGGCGCGCGGCTGTTCGCGCACCGCGTCGCGCACACCGACCCGGGCGCGTCGCTGCGCCTGCAAGGCCGGCTGGCCGATGCCCTCGTCTTCAGGAAGATCCGCGAGCGCACCGGCGGCCGGCTGCGCCTGTTCGTCTCCGGCGGCGCGCCGCTGCCGCGGGAGATCAACGATTTCTTCGGCAGCATCGGCCTCACCATCCTCGAGGGCTACGGCCTCACCGAGACGAGCCCGGTGATCACGGTCAACACGCCCAAGGAGCTGCGGCCCGGCAGCGTCGGCCGGCCGATCCCCGGCGTCGAGGTGAAGATCGCAGCCGACGGCGAGATCCTGACCCGCGGCCCGCACGTCATGAAGGGCTACTTCAAGCTGCCGCAGGCGACCGCGGAGGCGATCGACGCCGACTCGTACTTCCACACCGGCGACATCGGCCATCTCGACGCGGACGGCTACTTGTTCATCACCGACCGCAAGAAGGACCTGATCGTGACCTCCGGAGGCAAGAACATCGCACCGCAGCCGATCGAGAGCCTGATCAAGCGCGACCGCTTCATCGGCGAGGTGGTGATGGTGGGCAACAAGCGCAACTTTCCCTCGGCGCTCGTGATCCCGAACTTCGAGACGCTCGAGAAGTGGGCAACCGCAAGGGGGCTCAGCTGGCGGGGCCGGGACGAGCTCATCCAGAACCCCGCGGTGCGCGCCCACTATCACGACCTGGTGTGCGGCTTGTGCGCGGGCCTGGCGCCGTTCGAGCGCATCAAGAAGATCGAGCTGCTGCCGAAGGAGTTCTCGATCGAGAGCGGCGAGCTGACGCCGAAGCTGAGCGTGCGGCGCCGGGTGGTGGAGCAGAAGTTCCAGTCGGTCATCGATCGCATGTACGAAGGGGCGGCAACCGCTTGAAGCTCGACATCCGCAAGGTCGCGGTGCTCGGCGCCGGCACCATGGGCGCGCAGGTGGCGGCGCACCTCGTCGCCCAGGGCCTCGAGGTGACCCTCCTCGACCTGACCGCAACGGCCGGCACGGCGCGCAGCGCGCTGGCGGAGCGCGGCCGCGAGGCGCTGCGCAAGCTGAAGCCTTCGCCGCTCCACCTCAGCGAGGACCTGGCGGCAATCGCGGTCGGCAATTTCGACGACGACCTGAAGGCGGCGGTGGCGCAGGCCGACTGGGTGTTCGAGGCGGTGGTCGAGGACCTGGCGGTGAAGCGCGACCTGTTCGCGCGCTGCGGCGGGCACCTGAAGGGCACGGCGATCGTCACCACCAACACCTCGGGCATTCCGCTTCGCTCGATGGCGGAGGCACTCGGCGCGGTGGCGCAGAAACGCTTCTTCGGCACCCACTTCTTCAACCCGCCGCGCTACCTCAAGCTGCTCGAGACGATCCCCGGCCCGCAGACCGACCCGCAGCTGCTAGCGGCGTTCGAGGGGTTTGCCGCCACCCGGCTCGGCAAGGCCGTCGTGCGCTGCAAGGACACGCCCAACTTCATCGCCAACCGCATCGGTTCGTACGCGGTGGGTGCCGTGTTCCAGGCGATGATCGACCTCGACCTCGACGTCGCCGATGTCGACCTGCTCACCGGGCCCGCGATCGGCCGCGCCAGGAGCGCGACCTTCCGCACCGCCGACATCGCGGGCATCGACGTGCTCTCGAAAGTGGCCGGCCACCTGTACGAGGCGGTGCCCGAAGATCCCGAGCGGGTGGTCTTCAAGCTGCCGCCCTTCCTGCAGACGATGCTCGAGCGCAAGTGGCTCGGCGAGAAGAGCGGCAGCGGCTTCTACAAGAAGCAAGGCAAGGAGATACTTGCGCTCGACTGGCGCACGCTCGAATACAAGCCGCGGGAGCGGCGCAAGTTCGCCTCGCTCGAAGCCACCGCGCACCTCACCGACGCCTCGGAGCGTCTGGCACGGATCGTCGCCGGCACCGACAAGGGCGCGCAATTCCTGTGGCGGGTGCTGGTCTCGTCCGGCTTCTATGCGGCCTCCCTCGTCCCCGAGATCGCGGAAGACGAAGAGTCGATAGACCGCGCCATGGAGTGGGGCTACGCGTGGGGCCTCGGGCCGTTTCGCACCCTCGACGCCCTCGGTCTGCCAGCGGTCGTCGAACGCGCGCGCGCCGAAGGCCGCAAGGTGCCGGAGCGCATCGCCAGGCTGCTGGCTTCGGGACGCACCCGCTTCCACGACGGGCCGCGCGCGCCGCGCGACCGCTGCATCGACCTCGGCGCGCTCAAGGCGGCTTCGCCCGCGGTGGTGCGCAGGAGGAACGCCGGCGCCTCGCTCGTCGACATCGGCGACGGCTGCGGCCTCGTCGAGTTCCACTCCAAGATGAATGCGCTTGGCGCCGACACCTTCGCGATGCTGAACGCGGCGGTCAAGGAAGGACGCGAACACTTCGACGCGATCGTCATCGGCAACCAGGGCGAGCAGTTCACGGTGGGCGCCAACCTGCAGCTGGTGCTGATGGGCGCGCAGCAAGGGGACTGGGACGAACTCGACTTCGCCATCCGCCAGTTCCAGCGCGCCAACATGGGGTTGAAGTACGCGCAGCTGCCGGTGGTGGCGGCGCCGTTCGGGCGCACGTTTGGCGGCGGCTGCGAGATCGCGCTGCACGCGGCGCGCGTGCAGGCGTCGGCGGAAACCTACATGGGCCTCGTCGAAGCGGGCGTCGGCCTGATCCCCGGCGGCGGCGGCACCAAGGAGATGACGCTGCGCGCGTTCGCTCGCTGCGCCTCGGTCGAGGACGCCGATCCGTCTCCGTTCCTGCGCCGCGCCTTCGACACCATCGCGTTCGCGCGGGTGGCGACGTCCGGCGCCGAGGCGCGGCAGCTGTTCCTGACGCCCGCCGACTCGATCTCGGCGAACCCCGACCACCTGATTCACGACGCCAAGCAACTGGCCCTCGGCCTGGCGCGCAGCGGCTGGCATCCGCAGCGCCCGCGCACCGACATCCCCGCGCTCGGGCGGCCGATGCTCGCGATGTTCAAGGCGGGCATCCACAACGCGCGGCGCGCGGCGCAGATCAGCGCGCACGACGCGGCGATCGCGCTGAAGCTTGCCACCATCATGTGCGGCGGCGAGCGCGCGCCGGGCACGATCAGCGAGGAGGGCCTCCTCGATCTCGAGCGCGAGGCGTTCTTGTCGCTGCTCGGCACGCCCGAGACGCGCGCGCGCATCCAGTTCATGCTCGACACCAACCAGCCGCTGAGGAACTAGGACCAAGGAACCAGGCAAAGACATGCGCGAAGCCGTCATCGTCAGCAGCGTGCGCACCGCGGTCGGCCGCGCCGGCCGGGGTGCCCTGGCGCAGGTGCGCCCCGACGACATGGCCGCGGCCGCCATCAAGGGGGCGCTCGCGAGGGTCGCGGCGCTGACACCGGACATGGTGGACGACGTGATCCTGGGCTGCGCCACGCCCGAGAGCGAGCAGGGCATGAACGTGGCGCGGATCGCGAGCCTGCTGGCCGGGGTTCCCGACAGCGCCGCGGCCATGACCGTCAACCGCTTCTGCGCCTCGGGGCTGTCGGCGATCGCCGCCGCCGCGGATGCGGTGCGCAGCGGCTCGGCCGAGGTGGCGATCGGCGGCGGCACCGAGTCGATGAGCATGATCCCGATGGGCGGCGCGCGCATCGCGCCGAACCCGGAGCTGGTCGAGCGCTATCCGGACGCCTATCTCGCGATGGGGCTCACAGCGGAACTGCTCGCGAAGAAGTACAACATCGACCGTGAGCGCTCGGACATCTTCGCCCTCGAATCGCACCGCAAGGCGCTGGCGGCGATCGACGCGGGCCGCTTCCGCGGCGAGATCGTGCCGCTGACTGCGGGCGGCGCGAGCTTCGCAGTCGATGAGTGCCCGCGGCGCGACAGCGACGCGGCGGCGCTCGCGAAGCTGCCCCCGGCGTTCGCCCGCGGCGGCATCGTCACTGCCGGCAACTCGTCACCCACGTCCGACGGCGCCGCCGCCACCATCGTCACTTCCGAAGCGAAGGCCAGGGAGCTCGGCCTCGTGCCGCGCGCGCGCTTCGTCACCTTCGCGGTCGCCGGCGTGCCTCCGGAAATCATGGGCATCGGCCCGGTGAAGGCGATTCCCAGGGCGCTGAAGCAAGCCGGCCTGCGCCTCGAGGACATCGACCTCATCGAGCTGAACGAAGCGTTCGCCTGCCAGGCGCTCGCCGTCATCGAGGCGGCGGGGCTCGACCCGGCGAAGGTGAACGTCAACGGCGGCGCGGTGGCGCTCGGCCATCCGCTCGGCTGCACCGGCGCCAAGCTCATGGCAACGCTCATCGACGAGATGGAACGCCGCCAGTCGCGCTATGGACTCGTGACGATGTGCGTCGGCGGCGGCATGGGCGCCGCCGCGATCGTGGCAAGGAACTAAGGAAGGGTTAGCGATGGCAACCGATACCAGGACCCCCGTGCTCGCCGCCCGCGGCGGCAGCTTCCTCATCGAGGAGCGCCTCCCCGAAGAGGTCTTCACACCCGAAGACTTCACCGCGGAGCAGAAGATGATCGGCGAGACCGCCGAGGACTTCATGGAAACCGAGATGGCGCCCCGCATTCCGGAACTCCTGGCGCTGCGCTACGAAACGACGCGCGAGCTGTTCCGCAAGGCGGGCGAGCTGGGCCTGCTGGGCATCGAGGTCCCCGAGGCTTACGGCGGGCTCGGCCTCGACAAGGTGTCGGGTTGCCTGGTGTCCGAGAAGTCGGCGCGCGACGGCTCGTTCGCCGTCAGCTACATGGGGCACACCGGCATCGGCACGCTGCCGATCGTCTACTTCGGCACCCACGAGCAGAAGCAGAAGTACCTGCCGAAGCTCGCGAGCGGCGAATGGATCAGCTCGTACTCGCTGTCCGAGGCCTCGTCGGCGAGCGATGCGATGAACGCGCGGGCCAAGGCGGTGCTGTCACCGGACGGCAACAGCTGGATCCTGAACGGCGAGAAGATGTGGCTCACCAACGCCGGCTTCGCCGACGTCTACATCACCTTCGCCAAGGTGGACGGCGAGCACTTCACCGCGTTCATCATCGACAAGGGCTCGCCGGGCGTCAGCCTCGGCGCCGAGGAAAAGAAGACCGGCATCAAGGGCAGCTCGACGCGGCCGCTGATCCTCGCGGACGCCGTGATCCCGAAGGAAAACCTGCTGGGCGAGATCGGCAAGGGCCACAAGATCGCGTTCAACATCCTCAACATCGGGCGCTTCAAGCTCGGCGCCGGCGTCACCGGCGGCGCGAAGCTGGCGCTGCGCGGCGCCATCGAGTACGCCAAGGGCCGCACGGCGTTCTCGCACCCGGTCAGCGACTTCGGCCTGGTGCGGCACAAGCTCGCCGAAATGGCGATCCGCCTGTTCGTCTCCGAGTCGGTCGTCTACCGCACCGCGGGCATGATCGACAGCAACCTCGAGGGCGCCCTGCCCGACGATCCCCAGGACGCGCTGCGGCGCATCGAGGAGTACGACGTCGAGTGCTCGATGGTCAAGGTGTGGTGCTCGGAAATGCTCGACTACGTGGTGGACGAGACGGTGCAGGTCTTCGGCGGCGCCGGGTTCGTCGAGGACTATCCGGCGGAGCGCTACTGGCGCGACGCGCGCGTCAACCGCATCTTCGAGGGCACCAACGAGATCAACCGCCTGCTGGTGCCCGGCCGGCTGCTGCGCCGCGCGCTGAAAGGCGACCTGCCGATTTTCGACAAGGCCACGGCGCTGGTCGCCGAATTCAACGCGGGGCCGGCGTTCGCCGAAATTGACGGCAGCTTCCTCGCCGCCGAGACGGCGATGCTCGCCGGCGCCAAGAAGGTGGCGCTCATGTGCCTCGGGCTCGCCGCGCAGAAGCACGGCGGCAAGCTCTCGGAAGAGCAGGAGATCCTTGGCCTGTTCGCCGACCTTGCGATGCACGTCTACGCGCTCGAGAGCGCGCTGCTGCGGGTGCGCAAGATGGCGGTCGCGCGCGGCGAAGAGCAGGCCGCACTGCACCAGGCGGCGGTGCAGGTGTTCGCCCAGGATGCGCTCGACGCAGTCGAAACCACCGCGCGCCGCTTGCTCGCTGCGATCAGCGAAGGCGACATGCTGCGTACCTACCTCGGCGCGCTGCGCCGCTTCACGCGCCGCGAGGCGCTCGACACCGTCGCGTTGCGCAGGGTTGTGGCCCAGGCCGCAATCGAAAGGGGCCGCACTCCACTCGGCTAACCGGTTCTGCGACAATCCCCCGGGCGGCTCCTGGGACTGTGGGTTGCAGCCGCCTGCAAAAGAGGGGTAGCCACACGTCCACCGACACCGTCCCTCGCGAACGACGGCGCCAGGAAGCCTCGGAAGCGTCGGTATTCGCGCTGTCGATCCTGGTGCTGCTGACGCTTTGCACGCCGTGGGCGCTCGGCGGGGTTTCGCCGCTCTCGGTGCGCCTCGTGACGCTCACGGCACTCGGCGCCGCGGCGCTGGCCCTCGTGCTTTCGGCGCGCACCGGCATGCTCGTGCCGGCAGTGCCGGCGTGGCCGTTCCTGGCGCTCGCGGTTTTCGGCCTGCTGCAGCTGCTGCCGCTCCCCCAGGGCCTGCTGCGAATCGTCGCTCCCGGACCGGCGGCGGTCTGGTTTCCCGCCGAGCCCGCGGCGGCCGCTGTCCTCGCCGGTAGTCGCGGCAGCATCTCGGTCTCGCCCGACGCGACTCTCGTCAGCGTGTGGCTGTTCGCCGCACTCCTGGCGCTTTCCTTCCTCGCGGGTCCGGCGGCGGCCGCGGTGCGCGGCGGTGCCGACATCGTCGCGTGGGCCGTCGCCTTTTCGGGAGCGGCGCTCTCCGTATACGCGATCGTGGCACGGGCGCTCTTCGGTCCGTTGCTCTACGGCCGCTTCGCGGTGCCCACGATCATGCCGTTCGGCCCGTACGTGAGCAAGAACCATTTCGCCGGCTACGTCGCGATGGCCGCGGTCCTGAGCCTTGGCCTGCTGTTCGACATCGCCGACAAGGAGCGCACCACCCGCTCGCCGCTTTCCTGGATCGACAGCCCGCGCGCCTATCGGGTGCTGCTGTGCGGCGCCGCGGTCGTGGTCATGGTTGCGGCGGTGCTCGTGTCCTTGTCGCGCGGCGGCGCGATCAGCCTGGCCGCCGGCGTTGCTGTGTTCCTGGCGCTTCGGTCCTTCGGCGCCCGCCGACCGCTGCGCGTGCTGGTGGCGGTGGCGCTCGGCGCGAGCGCCCTCGTGGCGGTGCTGCCGCGCGACGTCCACCGCCGGCTCGCGACCCTCGGCGACACCACGGGTGCGCCGGGCGAAGCGGCATCGTTTCGGCTCGACACCTGGCGCGACACGCTGCGGCTCTCGTCCACCAGCCCGATGGTGGGTTCGGGTCTGGGCGCCTTCGTCGACGCCCTGCCGCCGGCGAAGCGCTCGGGCGAGCGCTTTCGCATCGAGCACGCCGAGAACGACTATCTCGAGTGGCTCGCGGAGACGGGCGCCCTGGGCCTGCTGCTGCTCGGCTGCGCCGGATGGTTCCTGGCGGGCGCGACGCGCACCCGCCTGGCCGGCGGCGCGGCCACGCAGCGCACGCTGCTGCACGGCGCGCTCGGCGCCGTCGTCGTCTTCCTGGTGCACAGCGCCGTCGACTTCACCGCACGCGTACCGTCGAACGCGCTGCTGTTCGTGCTGCTGCTCGCGATCCTGTGCGGCACGTCGGCGCGCCGCGCCGGCAGGGCGCAGACGCTCGCCATGGCGGCGGCGCTCGCGGCGGGCGCGCTCTGGCTGTGGCGCGCGCCGTCGCTGCCGGTGCCGACGCCGCGTGCCGACGCGCTCGCCGCCTCGGCCATCGGCGATCCGGTGGCGCGCGGCCTGCGGGTGGAGCGCGCCGAGACGGCGCTGGTTACGGCACTGCACCGCCGCCCTGCGGACGCCGAGGCGTGGTTTCTGCTCGGCTGGGTGCGCTACGCACAGGGCCGCAATGCCGAAGCGGCCGCGTTCGCGCGCCGCGCCCAGGAGCTCGACCCCTCGCGCACGGCGCTGCGCGAGCGCGCCGCGGCGCTGCTGCAGGCGGCAGGCGGGTCGGGGTCGGGACGTTGACGAGCGCCCGCGGAGCGCTCGCCCGCGACACGTTCGGGCTGGGGCGTTCGGCAGCGGCGTCGGTGCTCATCGACGTGCTCATCGCGCTCGTCAACATCTTCGTCACGCGCGGGCTGGTGTCGCGGCTCGGCGTCGAGCCCTACGGCATCCTCGGCATCGTCACGGTGCTCTCCGGCCAGCTGCTGATCCTGCAGTTCGGCGTGGGCCAGGCGCTCACCAGGCGGCTCGCCGAGTGCCGTGGGCGCCACGACGCCGCGGAGGCCGACCGCACCCGCCACGCCGGCTTCGCCATCTCGCTCGCGAGCGCCGTGATCCTGGGCGTGGTGTTTGCGAGCGCGGCGCCGGTAGCGTGGGCGCGGGCGGTGAACGCCACGCCCGCGGTGATGGCCGAAGCCGCGCGCTGCATCCCGCTCGCGGCCGCGGTGGTGGCGGCGCAGCCGATGCTGGTCGCGATGTACGGCGCGCTGTTCGGCGACGAACGCTTCCTCACAGCGTCCTTGTGCCGCTTCGGCCACGGCGTCGTGCGGCTGCTGGTGCCGCTGGTGCTCGTCATCGGTGGCGGCGGGGTCGCCGCGGTGCTCATGGGGCAGCTCGCCGTCGACTGGACGCTGGTGGCCGCGTGGCGCGCGACCCTGGGCCGGGCGCGCGCCGCGACGCGCGCCGAGCGCCTCGCCACGGCCCGCGGCCTGCTGGGGCTCGGCATTCCGTTCGCACTGGCGGCGGTGGTCGCGGCGATGCTCTATGACGGCGAGAAGATCGGCATCACCGCCTTCCGCTCGGTTGCCGAGTTCACGCTCTATGCGGTGCCGTTCGGCGCGGCGGTGCGCTTCACCCTGTTCGGCGCGGCGGTGACCCAGTTCCTGGTTCCGCGCCTCACCAGCGTGCTCGCATCGGGGCGCGACGCCGAGGGCGCGCGCCTCTGCGCCCAGGCGACGCGCATGACGACCGCCAGCACCGCGCTCGTGCTGCTGCCGGTCATCGCGCTCGCTCCCGACCTCGTCACGCTCTGGCTGGGGGCGAACTTCGGCTCGCAGGCGGGACTCTCGACACGTCTGGTGCTCCTGGGTGTGGTGCTGCTCGCGGCCTACAGCGGCGCTGCTTCCGTGGTGCGGGCGCGCGTGCGGCCGACGCGCCTGCTGGCGCTCTACCTTGCGGAGCTGCCGGTGTTCGCGGCGCTCGTCATCGAACTGGTGCCGCGCTACGGCATCGCCGGCGCAGGCGCCGCCTGGAGCGCGCGCGTGGCTTGCGACGGCATCGCGCAGTCGGTGATCGCAAGCCGCATCATGGGGCGCCCGGTGGGTCGTTGGGCCGTGTTCGCCGCACCGGCGCTCGCGCTGTTCCTGGTCGTCGCGTTCGCCGCGCCGGCGCTCGACTCGCATCCCGGCTTCCGCGGCCTCATCGGCATGTGCCTCGGTGTCGTGGCAGCACTGGTGGTGCTCGAGCGCGACGACTGGGACGCGCTGCGCCGCGCCCTGTGGAGAGCGCCCGCCGAGGCCCGCTCGTGAACGCCGCTCCGGCCGCGCCGCCGCGCACCCAGCCGCTCGACTCCTGCCCCATCTGTGGTGCTGCGACGCGCTCGGCCGGGACGTTCATGGAAGTGGCCGACCGCTGGCTGCACACGCCCGGCACGTTCCGCTACGTTCGCTGTCCGTCCTGCCAGACGGTGCACCAGTCGCCGCAGGTGCTGGCCGCCGACCTGGACGCGCTCTATCCGGGAAGCTATTTCACGCATCTGGAGCCACCGGTTGCGGCAGCGCCGTCGGCGCCGGCACGTGGCGCAGCGGGTTTGCGCGACGGCATCCGGGGCGCGGTGCGCGCGCACGTCCTTGGCGAAAGCGGCGCGGGCGCCGCCGGGAGGCTCCTCGCCCACAGCCGCCGCCTGCGCGAGCGCGCGTTCCACTCGCTGCCCGACGAGCTCATTCCTCGGCGCCTCGGCCTGCGCGCGCTCGATGTCGGCTGCGGCGCGGGCGAGCTGCTGGCGCGGCTCATGCAAGCCGGCTACGTGGCCGAAGGCCTCGACTTCGATCCGTTGGCCGCCGCCGCTGCCCGGGCGCACAGCGGTGCGGTGGTGCACAGCGGCGCATTCGAAAAGGCGCCGCTCGCGGAGGCGTCCTTCGACCTCGTGGTGCTGTCGCATTCCTTCGAGCACCTGCCGCAACCGCGCGCAGCGCTGCGGCGCATCGCCTCTCTGCTGCGCCCCGGCGGCCGCGCCGTCCTCCTCTATCCCAACCCCCGCAGCCTCGGCGCGTGGTGGTTCGGCACGGCCTGGCATTCCTGGGATCCGCCGCGGCACCTGACGCTGCCGCCGCCCGCGGCGATCCGGGCGCTGGGCGCCGCCTGCGGCCTGCGCTGCGTCACCCGCACGCGCAACCAGCGCGCGGCGGCGATCTACGCGGCCTCGCGCGCGCTGCGCGGCGGCTTCGAAGTCGATGCCGCAACCGCCTCCGCGGCAGACCGCGCCATGGCACTCGTGAGCGGCGCGCTGGTGGCCGCTGGCGCGCCAGCCGGAGAAGAGCTGGTCGTGACCCTCACCCGCGAGGCGCAATGAACGCCGCGCCGCGGGTCTCGATCACGATCGTCGCCTACAACTCCGCCGACGTCATCGCGCCGTGCCTGCAGTCGCTGCGCGCCGCGGTGCGCGACGGCGTCGCCGAGGTGAGCGTCGTGGACAACGGTTCGCCGGACGAGAGCGCCGCGCTGGTCGCGGCCGAGTTCGGCTTCGCCGCGTTGATTCGCACCGGCGAGAACCGCGGCTTCGCGGGCGGCTGCAACGCTGCCTGGCCAACAGTTCGGGGCGACTACTGGCTGCTGCTCAACCCGGACACGGTGGTCCCCAGGGGCGGCGTCGAGGCGCTCACCGCCTTCATGGACGAGCATCCCGCGCTGGGCGCGGCGAGTCCCGCGTTCGTGGATTCGCTGGGCCGCGTCAGCCGCTCCGGCCGGCGCCTGCCGTCCACCCTGCGCACCCTCGCCGAACTCACGCGCGCACACCTGCTGCTGCCGCGGCGGCTGCGCGCCTCGTTCCTGCTCGGCAGCTACGACGACGCCGCGCGGCGACTCGATTGCGACTGGGTGCCGGGCGCCGCGCTCATCGTGCGCCGCGCGGCGGTGACAGCCGCCGGGCTCATGGCGGAGGACATGTTCCTCTACGGTGAAGACATGGAATGGTGCCACCGGATCCGCAAGGCGGGCTTCGGCATCGGCGCCTGCAACGAGCTCGTCTTCACGCACGCGGGGAGCACCAGCATCGTGCGCACCTTCGGCGAGGCGGAACGCGACTTCCGCATGTGGCGCGGCATGCACCTCGCCACGTGCAAGATCCGCGGGCGCGTGCGCGCCGCCCTGATCCTGCGGCTCCTGGCCCTGGGACAGTGGCTGGAAGCGCGGCATCCGCGCCGCTCCGCCGCGGGCCGCGCCAGGAGCGAACGGCAGTTGCGCGCCGCGCGCGCCGTGATCCGCGGCAAGGAGGCACCGCTCGCATGACGGCGCCGGCTGCGACCATCATCATTCCGAGCCGCGGCCGCATCGATGCGCTCGCTCAGACGCTCGCCGCCCTTGGCGAGCTTGAGCCATCGCCGGCGTGGGAAGTGATCGTGGTCGACAACGGCTCGGCCGCCGCTGAGGTGCGCGAAACCGAGGCGCTCCTGGCGCGGCTCGGACCGCGCGGCCGCCTGGTCGGCGAAACCAGGCCCGGCCCGGCGGCCGCGCGCAACCGCGGCGCGGCGCAGGCGCAGGCGCCGCTCCTCATCTTCATAGACAACGACATCCTGGTGCGGCCCGATTTCGTCGCGCTGCACGTCGAAGCCCAGCGACTGGCCGGAGGCGCGTGGGTGATCGGGCGCATCGTGCACTCGCCGCGGCTTCGCGAAACTGCCTTCGGCCGCTACCGCGATGCGGTCTGGGAGCGTTTTCATGAAGAACAGGGCGGGGTGCGTCTCGCGGAGACGGCGGGGATGAGCGCCGCGAACCTGGGCGTCGCGCGCACGCAGTTCCAGGAGCTGGGCGGCTTCGACGAGCAGTTTGCGATCGCGTCGTGCGAAGACGCCGAACTCGGCTACCGGGCGCGCGCCCGCGGCCACCGCATCGTCTACGACCCGCAGAACGTGGTGCTGCACAACGACTGGGCCATCACCCTCGAGTCGTTCTGCGAGCGGCAGCGGCTCTACAGCATTTCCGACGTGCTGCTGCACCGCAAGTACGGCGAACGCAGCCCGCGCGCCGCGCTGCTGCTCGCGATGTCGCCGCGAAGTGCCGTGGACGGCCGCGGCTCGCGGGTGCGCAAGGCGCTGCGCGCGACGCTCGCAATGAAGCCGCTGCGCGCCGCTGCCACGCTTTTCGCCAGGGCCCTCGGGCGCGTGAGCCCGGACAGCGCGCTCGCGCGCCGCGCCTATGACGTTGTGGTCGGACTCGCGATCCGCGACGGCGTGCGCGAGGGCCTGCGGCGCTACGGCGCGCCCGGGGACAATCCCTAAGTGAAGCCGAAGCCGGAGCCAAGGGCGCGCATCGTGCACCTCATCGACCGCAACGCCGACACCGCCTACTTCCGCGCGATCGCGCGCCATCACGACGCGGCGCGCTATCCGGTCAGCATCGGCTCGCTGGCCGCGGCCGGGCCGCTGCAGGCGGCGATGCAGGAACTGGGCGTCGCCACCTTCGCGCTCGGCGCCTCCCGGCGTTCGCAATACGCCGGCGCGGTGCGCCGCCTGGCCGCGCAGGTCGCGCGTCCACCGGTGATCCTGCACGCGCACTGCTTCGACCCGACGCTCGTGGGCCTCGCTGCCGCCTGGTGGCGCGGCGCACCCTTCGTCTTCACCCGCCATCATTCCGACCATCACATTCGCCTCGGCAAGGTCTGGCACACGCGCCTCGACGCGCACAGCGCGCGCCGCGCCGCGCGCGTCATCGCGGTCTCGGAAGCCACGCGCCGCATCCTCATCGATGTCGAGGGCGTGCCCGCGGCGAAGATCGCCGTGGTGCGCAACGGCATGGAGCGCATGCGCCAGCCCGCCGCCGCGGCGATCGCCGCCCTGCGCGGCAGCGTGCCGGCCGGGACGCGCATCGTCCTGCACGTGGCTCGGCTGCACGAGGAGAAGGGCCACGCGGTGCTGTTCGCGGCGCTGCCCGCGGTGCTCGCCGCCGCCGGTCCGCTGGTCGTCTGGCTTGCCGGTTCCGGCAGGGAGCGCGCGGCGCTCAGCGCGCAGCTCGAGGCGCTCGAGCTCCAGCACGTGGTCTCGTTCCTCGGCGAACGCCAGGACATTCCGGAGCTGCTCGCGGCCGCGGACGCGGTGGTGCTGCCGAGCCTGGCGGAATCCTTCGGCTTCGCAGCGCTCGAGGCGCTCGCGGCTTCGCGACCGCTGGTGGTGAGCGACGCGGGCGGATTGCCCGAGATGGTGGGCGAGGCGGCGCTGGTTGTGCCGCGCGGCGAGAGCGGTCCGCTCGGCGCGGCGCTCACGCACCTCCTCAACGACCAGGCGCTCGCGGCGCGCCTGCGGGCCGCGGGGCCGGCTCGCGCCGCTCTCTTCGACGCCGCGGAAATGGTGCGCGGCTACGAGAAGGTCTATGACCAACTCGATTGAGCCGGTCGCCGCCAGCATCATCATCACCACCCTGAACCGCAAGGACGCCTTGCTCGAGACGCTGCGGGCGGTCGCCGGCCAGCAACCCGGCACGCCGGCGTTCGAGATCCTGGTGACCGACGACGGCTCGACCGACGGCACCAGCGAAGCCGTCGCCGCCCTCGACCTCGGCGTGCCCTTGAAGACGTTCCGCCACCCGCGCAACAAGGGCATTTCCGCCGGCCGCAACCTTGCGATCAGCGAGGCGCGTGGCCGGGCACTCATCCTGCTGAGCGACGACCTGCTGGTGCCGCCCGCCTTCGTGCGGCAGCACCTCGCGACGCTGCGTGAAAACCCCGGCTTCTGGGTGGTGGGCGGGGTCCGCCAGCTGCCCTCGCTGCGCGCCACCGCCTTCGGCCGATACCTCGACGACCTCGAGGAGAGCTTTACGGCCGCGCGCAAGACGACGCCGCTGCGCGCCGGGCTCTGGGAGCTGCACACGCCGACCGCCCGCAACCTGTCGCTGCCGCGCGCCGACTTCGACCAGGCGGGCCCGTTCGACGAACGCTTCCGGGTCACCTGCGAGGACCAGGACCTGGCAGTGCGCGCCCGCGACCTTGGGATCCGCTTCCTCTATGACGAGAGCATCGACTGCGTGCACAACGACCAGGCGGGCGACCTGCTCCGCTGCTGCCGCGGCCAGCGCCGCGGCACCCACGACACGGTGCTGTTGTGCGCCAAGTACCCCGTGACACACAAGGACAGCCGCTTTATCAGCGAATGTGGACCGCTACGCGCCGGCGACGGGCCGCGCCTGTGGCTCAGGAAGATGGTGAAAGCTTCGTTGTCGACCGATGCGGGCCTGCGCCTCGCCGGCGCGATGATCGCCGCCTGCGAGAGCGTGGGAGCCACGGAACGCGTGCTGCGTTCCCTCTACCGACGATTGATAGGCCTCTACACCTTTCGCGGCTGGCGCGAAGGCCTGGCAACCGTGCATGCCGCGCACGGCTCCCTGGGAGGACTCCTGTGACGAGGTTTGCCAGGCGCGCCGCGCGCTCAAGCGGCTCGCGTCTCACGGCCAGTACCGCCCTCCTGATTTCGCCATAGGTGTGGTGGTCGGGCGCCCGACGACATGACGTTCGGCGCGAACCACCGGAGCGAGCCCCTGCGGTCGGAGCGCGCATCCAGTCGGGCTGGCGCTGGGGCCTGGGGCAGTATCGAGGGGGCGCATAATACCGGCCATGTGGACGCCTCGCGACCTCAAGGAAGGCGTGGCGCGGCTGCTCGGCCGTCCGCGGCGCGACGATTTCCTGCGGCTGTTGCCGAAATACTCGATCGGCGCCGAGATCGGCGTGTTCCGCGGCCAGTACACCGATCACATCCTGCGCATCGCGAAGCCGCGCGAACTGCACCTCATCGACGGTTGGTGGCTCGTCTACGGCGAGCGCTTCCCCGACTGGGGCGCCTACACCGATCACGGCCGCCTCACGACACACGCGGCTTACAACGAAGTCCGCCGGATCGTCCGCCGCCGCGGCGCCGCGGACAAGGTGCGGATCCACGTGGCCGAGGACCTGGTCTGCCTCGAGGCGTTCTCCGAACGCAGCTTCGACTGGGTCTATCTCGATTCCTCGCATCAATACGAGCACACCCGCGACGAGCTGCAGCTGCTGCTGCCGCGCATGCGCAGCGGCGGCGTCATCAGCGGCGACGACTGGCAGGACGACCCGGCGCACCCGCACCACGGCGTCGCCAGGGCGGTCGGCGAATTCTGCGACCGGCACGGCTGGTCGCTGCAGCATCGGGATGCCTTCGGCCAGTGGCTCATCAAATCCTGAGCGCGCGATGCGGGTGAGCGTGGTGGTCCCGGTCTTCAACCAGCAGCGCTATGTCGCCGAGGCGGTCGCAAGCGCGCTCGCCCAGAGCCGCGCCGCGCACGAGGTGATCGTGGTGGACGACGGCTCCACCGACGGCACGGCGCAGGCACTCGACGGGTTCGGTGCCGCGATCACCGTCCTGCGCCAGGAAAACCGCGGGGTCGCGGCCGCGCGCAACCGCGGCATCGCGGCGGCGTCCGGCGACGCGGTGGCGTTGCTCGACGCCGACGACGTCTGGGAAGAGGACAAGCTCGCGGCGCAGGTCAAGGCCTGCAGCGCTTCGGGCGCCGGTCTCGTGCACTGCGGCGTCACCGACATCGACGCCGGCGGCGGCGCGCTGCGCACGCATCTGGACGGGCTGTCGGGATCGGTGTGGAAGGAGATGCTGCTGCTGCGCCGTCCCGTCATCCTCGGCGGCGGCAGCGGCGCACTCATACCGCGTGCCGTACTGGAGGCCGTCGGCGGCTTCGACGAGACGCTCTCGACCTCGGCCGACTGGGACCTCTATTACCGCATCGCCCGGCGCTACCAGGCGGCGTTCGTGCCGCGGCCGCTGCTGCGCTATCGCATCCATGCCGGCAACATGCACGCCGGCATCGGGGCGATGGAGCGCGACATGCTACGCGCCTACGCGAAGGCCTTTGCCGAACCAGACCCCGCGGTGCATGCGTTGCGCCGGCGCGCGTCGGGGCGGCTGCATGCCGTGCTCGCGGGCTCGCACTACCGCGCGGGCAGTCTCTCGGGCTTTGCCCGCAATGCTCTCGCTGCCGTCAGCCGCACGCCGAGCGCCGCCCTGCGCTTCGCCGCCTATCCGCTGCGGCGGCTGCGCCCGCGGCGCGCGGCGCGGCCCGGCGCGCTCTACGTCTGCTACCTCGACGTGCGCGAGCCGCTGGTCGAGACGCAGGTGCTTGCCTACGTGCGCGGCCTGGCGCGCGCCGGCTATCGCATGCACCTGCTCACCTTCAACGCACCGCATCCGCATGCCGCCGAGCGCACCGCGCTGCGCGAGCGGCTGGCGCAAGACGGCATCCGGTGGCACGCGGCCCGGTATCACCGGCGGCCGTCGCTGCCCGCGACGCTCTACGACATCGCGGCCGGCAACCTGCGCGCGTTGTGGTTGTGCGCGCGCCACCGCTTGTCGCTGGTGCATGGCCGCTCGCACGTCGGCGCCGCGATGGGCCTCGGCGCACAGGCGCTGCTGGGCGCGAAGCTCGTCTTCGACATCCGCGGCCTGCTCGCCGAGGAATACGTGAGTGCCGGCCACTGGCGCCAGGGGGGCCTGGCCGCGCGCCTGACGGAAAAGGCTCAGCGCTTCCTCATCGGCCACGCGGACGGGCTCGTGGTGCTGACCGAACGCATGCGTACCGAGCTCGCTGCGGTGCGCCCGGTAGACGCTACGGCGCCGCTCGTGGTGATTCCATGCTGCGTCGACGGCGCGGTGTTCGCCGCCGGCGCCGATCGCCAGCAGCAGCGCCTCGCCCTCGGACTAGCGGCGCGGCGCGTGCTGCTCTACGTCGGCAAGCTCGGCGCCCGCTACGGCGTCGCCGACACCGTGGCGCTCTTCGATATCCTGCGGCACCGCGACCCGCGGTGGTTCCTGATGGTCCTGACCCAGAGCGAGCCTGGCGAACTGGCAGCGGCGCTCACCGCCGCCGGGCTGCGCGACGGCGCCGATTACCGCATCGGCCGCGCTCGGCCGCGCGAGATCGGCGCGCAGATGATCGCCGCCGACGCCGGTGTCGCCCTGCTCCTGGGCGCCCCCGCCGAACGCGCCTCGTCGCCGACGAAAGTGGGCGAGTACCTGGCCGCCGGCCTGCCGGTCGCCGTCACCGTCGATGTCGGCGACCTCGACGCGCTCCTCGGCGCGCATCGCTGCGGCGCCTTCTTCGTCCGCGGCAGCGAGCGCGGACTCGAGGCCACAGCCGAGCAACTGGAGGCGCTCGTCGACGATCCCGGCACCCGGGCCCGCTGCCTCGACCTCGCGGCGCGCGAGCTCTCGGTTGCCGGCATCGGCGTGCCTCGCTACCAAAGCCTGTATGCGCAGCTCATCGGCGTGACGGAGACCGCGCGATGAGTGTTCGCTGCGTGGCGTGCGACACCGCCGGTGCTCAGCGCGACCTTGGAATGAAGCACGGCTTCGCGCTGCAGGAGTGTGCCGGGTGCCGCTCGCTCTCCGTCACGGCGCTGCCCACGGGTGCCGCCGCCTCTGATCTCTATCAAGACGCCTATCGCGAACCCGAACCGCCGCCGCCACACGCGGTGCGTTCTCTGGAGCGACTGGTGGACGCGGCCGAGCCGTGGCGCTCGCAGGGTCGCTGGCTCGACGTCGGCTTCGGCGCCGGCGACCTGCTCGACATCGCGGCCCGGCGCGGCTGGCAAACCTACGGCACCGAGGTGTCGCGGCCGGCCCTGGCGCGCGCTCAGGCCCGCGGCCACGTGGTTGCGGACGCGTTCGCGGACCAGCTCTTCCGTCCCGGAAGCTTCGACGTAGTCACCATGGTCGAGCTCGTCGAGCACGTGCCGGCCGCAGCGTTTTTCCTCGGCGCGGCGCACCGCCTGCTGCGTCCGGGCGGCCTGCTCTACGTCAGCACCCCCAACGCGCGCTCGCTGAACCGCCGCGTCCTCGGCAGCGCGTGGAGCGTGGTGTCGCCGCCCGACCACCTGGTGCTCTTCAGCCCGCAAGCGCTCACGGCGCGGGTGCGCGCCGCCGGCTTCGCGGTGCGCACGGTGCGCTGCGAGGGGCTCAACCCGGCGGAACTCCTGGCACGGCTGCGCCGGCGGCAGCTGTCGCCCTCGTTCCATCGCCAGCAGGCCGCCACCGAGGTCGCGGAAGCGTTCACGCGCAGCCCGCTGCGGCGCGCGGCGAAGCGCGCCGCCAACAGCCTCCTCAGCCCGCCACGGCTCGGCGACACCATCAAGATATGGTCGGTGCGCCCATGAAAGAGCTGCGCGTCGCCGCGTTCGTGCCATACGCGCTGGAAACCACGCCTTCGCAGCGCTTCCGCCTCGAGCAATGGGCGCCGCATCTGCGCTCCCAGGGCATCGCCTTCACCTTCTTTCCGTTCGCCGACGCGGCCCTCGTGCGACTGCTGCCGCAGCGCGGCGCGGCTGCGGCGGCGGCGAAGGCGAAGGCCCTCGTCGTCGCATACGCCGTGCAGCGGCAGCGTGCGGCCGTGCTCAGGGGCTTCGACGTGGTCGTGGTCCACCGCACGGCGTCGATCGTCGGCCCGGCGGCCATCGAAAGGCGGCTGGCGCGCCACGGGGTGCCGCTCGTCTACGACTTCGACGATGCCGTGTGGCAGACCCACACCGCCGCGGCCAACCGCGGCTTCCGCTGGCTGAAGTTTCCCGGCAAGACCGCGCGGATCTGCGCGCTCAGCCATTCGGTCGTGGCCGGCAACGAGTACCTCGCGGACTACGCGCGCTCGCACGCGCGTCTCGTGCAGATCGTGCCGACGAGCGTCGACACCGAGCGCTTCGCGCCGCGACCGCACGCCGGGCCGGCGAACGGCCGCCGCCTGGTCGTCGGCTGGACCGGCAGCGGCACCTCGCAGGTCAACCTCGAGGCGCAGGCCGGGGTGCTCGCGGAAGCGCAGCGCCGCCACGGCTTCGAGGTGCGCGTGCACTCCGACCGCGCGCCACTCCTGCCCGGCGTCGCCTTCGACTGGCGCAGATGGACGCCGCACAACGAGGCCGCGGAGGTCGCAGAGTTCGACATCGGCATCATGCCGCTCCCCGACGACCAATGGTCGCGCGGCAAGTGCGCGCTCAAGGCGCTCCTCTACATGGCGAGCGGCCTGCCGGTGATCCTGTCGCCGGTGGGCGCCAACCGAGAGGCGGTCCGCGACGGCGTCGACGGGCTGTGGGCTTCGGGGCACGAACAGTGGCTGCGCGCCTTCGATACGCTCGCCGGCGATGGCGCGCTGCGCGAGCGGCTCGGCCGGGAAGCGCGCCGCACCGTGGAAACGCGCTACTCGGCCGCGGCCTGCGCCGCGCTCTTTGGCAGCGTGCTGCAAAGCGCCGCGGCGGGTTCGCAACCATGACCTCGAACGAGCGCCAGAAAAACGCAGCGGTCCTGCAGCATTCCCGCCAGGCGGGGCAGTTCGACGAGCGCTACCTCGGCAACGACGCGTTCGCCTCGTGCTTCGCCTACAGCCGCGCGCGGCTGGCGGCGTGGCTCGAACTGCTGGTGAGCGCGGACGGCGCCGGCAAGCGCGCCCTCGACATCGGCTGCGGCACCGGGCATCACGTCCAGTGGCTGCGTGCCCGCGGCTACGAAGTGGTCGGGGTCGACGGCTCCGCGGACATGCTGCGGCTCGCACGCGAGAACAACCCCGCGGTGCGCTTCGAGCAGTGCGACGTGGAGAGCCTGCCGCTGCCGGACGGCGCTTTCGACCTGATACTCTGCGTCGAAGTCTTGCGCTACCTGCCCTCGCCGCACCGTGCGCTCGCCGAAATGGCGCGCGTCCTGCGCCCCGGCGGACTCACCCTGGCGACGGCGGCGCCGCTCTTCAGCCTCAACGCCTATCCGCTCGTCAACCGCGTCGCGAGGGCGGTGCCGGTTGCGGACCTGGTGCGCCTGCGGCAGTTCTTCATCACCGCTCGCGGCTTGCGCCGCGCGGCGCGGCGCGCGGGCCTGGCCGACATCGAGGTGCACGGCGTCTACACCGGCCCGCTCAACTGGATCGAGCGGCTCACGCCGCGCCTGCTGCCGCGGGCCTTGCGCCTCCTCGACCCGGTGCAACCGGCGCTCGCCGACGCGCCGCTGCTGCGGGCCTTCGCCAACATGTTCCTGCTGGTGGCGCGCAAGCCGCCGGCTGCCGGTGAACCCGGGGCGGCGCGATGAGCCGCCCGCCGGCAGCATTCGTGCTGAGCCTCGACTTCGAGCTCATCTGGGGCACGCTCGACCTCCATGGGGTCTCGGGTTACGGCGAAATCTGCCGGCTCGAGCGCGAGCAGGTTTTCGACAAGCTGCTGGCACTCCTCGACGAGTTCGAGACGCGCGCATCGTGGCTGGTGGTCGGGCACCTCGCCCTCGACGGCTGCCCGACGCAAGCCCCGCATCATCCGCAGCTCGCGCGCCCGCAGCACGCCTGGGCGAGGGACGACTGGTTCGCGCACGATCCCGGCGGCAACGAACGGCAGGCACCGCTCTTCTTCGCCCGCAGCCTCATCGAGCGCCTGGGCCAGACCGCCGTGCGCCACGAGATCGGCTGCCATTCCTTTTCCCACGTCATCTATGGCGATCCCGGCTGCAGCGAGGCGGCGGCGCGCGGCGACCTCGAGGCCGCGGTGGCGGCTTTGGCCGGCATCGGCGTGGCACCGCGCAGCTTTTCCTTCCCGCGTAACCGCGTCGGCCATGCCGAACTCCTCGCGCAGCACGGCTTCTCCTGCTTCCGCACCCCGGAACCGCGCTGGTACTGCGACGGCCGCTGGCCCGACGCGCTGCGGCGCGCCGGACACCTGGTGGACGTGGTCACGGCCCGCACCCCGGGGGTCTGCCGTCCGCGACGCCGCGCCGACGGCGTCGTCGAGATTCCCGGCTCGATGCTCTATTTCCCGATGCACGGCCGCCGCCGCCACCTGCCGCTCGCGCTGCGGATCGCGCGCGCCCGCAAGGGCATCGCGGCCGCGATCGACGCCGCGGCGGTCTTCCACCTGTGGACGCATCCCACGAACCTCGCCGACCCGATGGCGCCGATGTTCCGCGGCCTGCGGCGCATCCTCGAAGCGGTGCGCACCGAGCGCGAGCGCGGCCGCCTCGAGGTGCTGACGATGGGCGAGGTGGCGCGCGACTGGCAGCGCTTCGCCGCCCCCGGGGCGGCATGACGCTCGCGCGGCTGGTGCGCTGGGCGCTCTTCCTGCGGGTCGCGACCGTGCTGCTGCTGCATCTCACCGTCAGCGAGAACGCCTTTGCACCCGACCAGGCGACCTACCACTTCTTCGGCGCCTGGCTCGCGCACTACTGGGAGGGCGACACGCTCGTCTATCCCGACAAGATCGACGCCAACCCGCGCGCCTATTACTACATCGTCGCGTCCTTGTACTGGCTGTTCGGCGACTACTCGCTGCTGCCGAAGCTGCTGAACGCGCTGGTCGGCACCTATGCGGTGAAGCTCGCCTGGGACATCGCGCTCCTCGCTTCCGCCAATGCGCAGGTCGCCTTGCGCGCGGCGCAGCTGACGGCGTTCTTTCCGTCGCTCATCCTGTGGTCGGCACTGAACATCCGCGACTGCTGGGTGGTGGTGCTGATCCTCGTCATGTGCCGCGCCGGCCTGGAACTGCGCGAGCGGGTGACGATCCCGGCGGTTCTCTGTCTCGGCGGTTCCATCGTCCTCATCTCGGGCTTTCGCGACTACCTGTTCCTGGCGCTGGCCGCACCGGTGGTCGTTTCCTTCGTCCTCGGCCGCGGCAACAACGCCCTGCGCAACGCGCTCCTCGGCGCGGTGGTCGCGGGCGGGCTCATCTATTTCGACCGCGTCTCGGGCGCCGACCATTCCAGGCTCGTCGACCTCGACGCCATCCAGGAAACCAGGAACTTCACGAACTTCGGCACCAGCCGCTTCCAGGACGCCGTCGACATCTCGACGCCAGCCAAGGCGCTCTGGTTCCTGCCGCGCGGCCTGGTCTTCTTCCTGCTCTCGCCCTACCCGTGGGACATCCGCAGCGCACGCCAGGCGGTGACCTTTCCCGAAATGCTCTTCTTCTATTCGCTCATCCCGTCGATCGTCGTCGGCTTCCGCCACCTGCTGCTCGCGCACGGCTCGAAGGCGATGCTGCTGTGCCTGGTCACCGCCTGTCTCACGCTCGGCTACGCGCTCGGCGAAGCGAACGCCGGCGGCGCCTACCGCCACCGTGCGCAGGTGCTGGTGCTGCTGCTGGTGTTCAGCGCGGTCGGCGGGGAGCTGCAGCGGCGCAGGAAAGAGGCGCGCGATCGCGCCGCGGCGGGCCTCCTGCCGCGCGAGATCTAGCGCGCCCATGTGCGGCCTCGCCGGCATCGTCGACCTCGACGGCGCGCCCATCGCGCGCAGCGAGCTCTCCGCCATGGGTGCTTCGCTGTGCCACCGCGGCCCGGACGCCGAAGGCATCTTCGTCGACGAGAGTGCCGCGCCTTCGGTCGGCTTCGTGCACCGGCGGCTCGCGATCATCGACCTGTCACGGCGCGCCGACCAGCCGCTCGCTTCGGAAGACGGCGCGGTGCGCGCGATGCTGAACGGCGAGATCTACAACTTCGCGCAGCTGCGCGCCGCACTGCAGGCGCGCCACGTGTTCGCCTCGCAAGGCGACACCGAGAGCGTGGTCCACGGGTACGAAGAGCACGGCGACGCGATCTTCGCGCGGCTCGACGGCATGTTCGCGCTGGCGCTCTGGGATGCCCGGCGGCGGCGCGTGCTGCTGGCGCGGGATCCGTTCGGCAAGAAGCCGCTGTACGTCGCTCGCTCCGCGAACGGCCGGCGCCTCTTCTTCGGCTCGGAGATCAAGGCGCTCCTCGCCGCGGGCGTGCCGGTGGCGGCAGCCGCCGAAAACCTCGGCGAATACCTGGCCTTCGGCTACGTCCCGTCGCCGCGCACTTTCTTTCGCGGCATCGAGAAGCTGCCGCCTTCGTCCTTCACCGCGATCGACGCGCATGGCATCGAAGCACCGCAGCGCTACTGGGAGCTGAGGTTCCCGGCGCAGGGCGAAGCCGCCGCCATGTCCGAGCAGGAGGCGATCGAGCGCACCGACGCTCTGCTGGTCGCGGCGGTCAGGAAGCGCCTGGTCGCCGACGTGCCGCTTGGCATCCTGCTCTCGGGCGGCATCGATTCCAGCGGCGTCGCCGCCATCGCAGCCGCCGCGGCGCGGGCCAGCGGCGGCCCGGCGGTGCGCACCTTCTGCGTCGGCTTCGAGGACGCGACGTTCGACGAGCGGCCGTACGCCGCGGCGGTGGCGCAGCATATCGGCGCCGACCACCACGCGGAGCTGGTGAAGCCGGACGCGGCCGCCCTCATCGAGACGCTGATCGCGCATCACGACGAGCCGTTCGGCGATTCGTCGGCGCTGCCCACCTATCTCGTCGCGCAAGTGGCGCGGCGCCACGTCACGGTGGCGCTCAACGGCGACGGCGGCGACGAGGCGTTCGCCGGCTACGACCGCTTCTATGCGGCGCTCCTGGCCGAGCGGCTGCCGGCGCCCGCCATAGCGCTCGCCGATCGCACGCTGCGGCTCTTCGGCTCGGGCCAATTGCCGAACCGCCACCCGCTGCGCCAGGCGCAGCGCTTCGCCGCCAAGGCGTCGCGGCCGTTCCTCGAGCGGTATTTCGCATGGAGCACGTTCAACGATGTCGCGGACGTCGCGCAGCTCGCCGGCGCCGCAACAGCCGACCCGCAGCGCCTCCTGTCTTCCTGGCGCGAGACCCTGGCTACACTCGACGCCGCGCAGCCGCGCGCGTCGGTGCTGTCGCGCCTGCTCTACCTCAACGCGCGCACCTACCTGCTCGACGACCTGCTGCCGAAGATGGACCGCATGACGATGGCGCACGGGCTCGAGGCGCGCAGTCCGTTTCTCGACCGCGACCTCTTTGCGTTCGCCGCGTCGCTGCCCGACCGCTTCAAGCGCAGCGGCCGCGAGGGCAAGGTGGTGCTGAGGAAGGCGCTCGTGGACCGGCTACCTCCCGGCATCCTGCGCCGGCCCAAGCAGGGCTTCGGGGTGCCTCTCGGCCGCTGGTTCCGCGAGGACCTGAGGGAGCTTGCGCACGACACCTTGCTCGATCGGCCCCGCTATCGTGGCCTCATCCCGGTGGATAATGTGCGCCGGGTGCTGGCCTCCCATGAGACCAGGGAACGTGACAATGGTCACGCCTTGTGGATCCTCCTGACCCTCGAGCTGTGGCTGCGCCGTCATGGGCTCTCCTTCTGACCCAAGTCCCTGCGGCAGAATGCTTTGACCGCGTGAAATTGGCCGTGCTATCCTCTCGCCCGTCCAGACGCTCGTGAACGCCTCAGGAACTGGCCCAGTCCGTGTGGTTCGGCTTTTTTCGCGGCTGAACATTGGCGGTCCCAGTCTTCACGTCACACTACTGACCGAGGGATTGGGTGTACGGGGCTTCGAGACCCGACTAATAGTGGGTCGCGAAGGGTCTGGGGAGGGCACGATCAGAAATACGTCGCGAGACCGGAACGTATCCGTCGAGCGATTGCCCGGGCTCGGACGGGAGATCAGGCCTCTGGCCGATCTGAGGACCCTGCTGGCGCTTTATCGCATCATCAGCGGATACCGGCCGCACATAGTTCATACCCACACCTCCAAAGCTGGATTCCTGGGGCGTATCGCAGCTCGCATGGCGGGCGTGCCGGTGATTGTCCACACGTTTCACGGGCACGTGCTCCATGGATACTTCCGTGGACCCACTACCAAGTTCTTCGTATTGGCCGAGCGGCTCCTGGCCGGGATCAGCACAGCACTGGTAGCAGTGTCGGAAACGGTGCGTGCAGAGTTGCTGTGCCTCGGCGTTTCAGTCCCGGCGAAAATTCACACGATTCCCCTCGGCCTCGACCTCTCGGCCCTCAGCGGCGCCTTGCCGCGCGGTGCGCTGCGCGCGGAGCTCGGCAAGCCGTCGCAGCTGCTCGTCGGCATCGTCGGCCGGCTCGCGCCGATCAAGGACGTCGCGGCGTTCCTGCAGATGGCGCGGCTGCTGCGCTCGCGGCGCGCCGACCTGCACTTCGTCATTGCCGGCGACGGCCCGGAGCGTGCAGCGCTCGAGGCCGAAGCGCTTCGTCTCGGCGTCGCGGAGTCGGTTTCCTTCCTTGGCTGGCGCCATGACCTGGCGCAGCTCTACGCCGATCTCGACGTGGTCGTGAACTGCTCGCGGAACGAGGGCACTCCGGTCGCCCTCATCGAGGCACTCGCCGCGGGCAGGCCTGTGGTGGCAACCCGGGTCGGCGGTAACGGCGATTTGCTTCAGGACGGACAGTTCGGGCAGCTGGTAGCGCCAGGCGACATCGCGGCCCTGGCCGCGGCCGTCGAAAAGGCGCTGGCCGGAGGCGGCACTCACGCCGCCGCGGCCGCCACCGCCGCCGCGCGCGCACACATCATCGAACGCTATTCCAGCAACCGCCTCATCGACGACATGGAGCGCTTCTATCGCAAGCTGCTTGCGGCTTCGCCGCGCGCGAGCAACGCCTGAATGGAACCGGCGCTCCTGACTGGCCTCACGTTCCTGGCAACTGCAAGCCTCAGCGCCGCGCTGGTGCCGCCGGTGCGCGCGCTGGCGCGCCGCGTCGACGTCATCGACCGTCCCGGAGGACGCCGCGGCCACGTGGCACCCACCCCGCGCCTCGGCGGGCTCGCCATCTTCTGCGCGTTCTTCGCCATCGTCCTCGGCGGCTACTGGCTCGCCCTCACGATGGGCGAAGCCGGCATCGCGCGCACCACCCTCGGCGCGGCGGCGGAGCGGCTGCGCGAGGCGTGGCGGGTCGAGGGCAAGCTGCTCGGCATCATGGCAGGCAGCATCCTCATCTTTGCGGTCGGCATGATGGACGACATGTTGGGCGCCCGCTTTCCGGCGCTCGCCAAGCTGCTCGGCGAGCTGGCCGCGGCAGCGATCGTCGTCTATGCGGGCGTGCACACCACCTTCATGCCCGCCCACTGGATGAACGCGGTGGTGACGCTCCTGTGGATCGTCGGCATGACCAACGCGTTCAACCTGCTCGACAACATGGACGGGCTCGCCGCCGGCGTCGCGTTCATCGCCGCCTTTGCCCTGCTCGTCAATGCCTGGAGCCTGGGCACCTTCTTCGTCTGCCTCATCCTGGTCGCCTTCATGGGCAGCCTGCTGGGTTTCCTCCTCTACAACTTCCACCCGGCGTCCATCTTCATGGGTGACGCCGGCAGCCTGTTCATCGGCTTCGTCATGGCGACGATCACGCTGCTCGAGACTTATGTCTCGAAGGCGTCGAGCTCGCTGTTCCCGGTGCTGATGCCGGTGCTGGTGCTGGCGGTGCCGCTCGTCGATACCGCCACGGTGGTGATCATCCGGCTGCTCGAGCGGCGTCCGATCTACGTCGGTGACCAGCGCCATCTCTCGCATCGGCTGGTGGCGCTCGGCTTCTCGCGTCCCGCGGCGGTACTGCTCATCTACTTGTTTTCGCTCTGCCTCGGGCTGGGTGCCGTCTCCCTGGTCGATGCGACCCCCCTGCAAAGCGCTCTGGTCCTGCTCCAGGCGGTCGTTTTTGTCACGCTGCTCCTCTTTCTGATGTTCGCGCCGCGCGGGACTGCCCGCGATGCGCTCCAAAGGTCCACCGACTGATGTCCACCGCGCTCTTCCTCGCCGCGTTGCTGCTGGCCCAGGCCCCGGCACCGGCACCGACGCCCTCGCCGGACGTGAGGGCGCTGTTTCCAGAGCCCGAGGCGCCCCCCGAACCGCCGCCGCCCGCCCCGAGTGAAAACGGACCGCCAGGCATCGCCATCGGCGCGGGCGCGCTGCAGCCGTCGCTGGTCCTGTCGCTGATCCGCGGCGACATCTTTCCGAGCGCCACCGCCGAACGCCCGTTCAAGGTGCGCGACACCTACTTCCAGATCGAGCCGCGCCTCAACTTCGTTTATCCGGTGGGCGCGGGCGGCGAGTTTCGCGCCGGTTACGAACCGGCGTTTCGCCGCGGCAGCGCCCTTCAAGAGGTGACAGCGTCGAGCCACCGGCTCGGCGCCGGGATCGAACTGCCGCTGGGAACGAGCTTCCTGCTGCGCGCCGCCGATCAGTGGTCGAAGGGCATCCTCGACGTCACCCAGGTGGATCCCGGCCAGGAATATTTCTTCCGCCTGCAGCCCTTCAGGCACAACGTCTTCGACGTGAATGGCACGCTCGCGGGCGGCGACACCAGCATCGACGGCGGCGCCACCCTCAGCCGCGTCACGATCGAGCCCGGCTCGGGCTTCTTCTCGAACCGCTCGCAACAGTATTACGGCGGCATCAGCCGCAGCCTCGCCGCCACGCTGCGGCTGCGCCTCGGTTACACCCGCGAGCGCATCCCGCGCCCCATCGACCGGCCCGAGGTCGAGAGCCGCGCCAACATCTACACGCTCAGCCTCGACGGCACCCTGGCACCGCTGCTTGACGGGCAGATCTCGGCCGGCTATCGCGACCAGAAGACGCCGAACGCCGGCGCCGGCGGCCGGAGCTTCAAGGGTCTGGTGGTCGCCGGGCGCCTCGAGAAGGAGTTCACGCGTTCGACCCGCCTCGCGCTCTGGGGCAGCCGCGACACCCGCGTGGACCTGCTGCGCCGCAACGGGCTCTACGCGACGACCGGCGGCCAGCCCGAAATCGCACTGCCCACCACCTCCGCCTTCGAGGAGAACGCCTTCTACGTCGCCAAGGCATTCAACTCCGAGCTGCAGTTCGAGCTGCCTCTGCAACTCACGGCGCGCGCCGCGGCGCAGTGGCAGAACAACGAATACCGCACCGTCGCCTCGGCCATCGGCAAGCGGCGCAGCGACGATTTTTTCGGCTGGGCGCTGGGCTTCGGGCGTTCCCTCACACGCCACGCCTGGGTGAGAATCGACTATCGTCGTGACCGCCGGGACTCCAACATCGACGTCTTCGACGTCAGGACCGAGGCGCTGCTGGTGCAGCTCGGCTTTGGCTTCCAGGGATCGCGCGGCCGGCCGAAATTCAGCGGCGGCAGCGAGAGCCAGGACTAGGCGGATGAAACTACTGTTGCGCAGCGTCAGGTTCGCATCGCTCGCCGCCGGCCTGCTCCTCGGCCTGGTCGCGGAAAGCCGCGCCCAGGAAACCGCGGCCGCCGCGCCGGACGAGTATCGTCTCGGCGCCGGCGATGTCCTCGACGTCATCGTGATCGGCAACCAGGACGCCTCACGCGTCGCACCCATCGATCCCGGCGGCACCATCACGCTGCCGCTCGTCGGCGAGGTGCCGGTGGCCGGTCGCACCCTCGCGGAGGTGCGCCAGGAGGTGACGGCACTGCTCGCGAAGGACTACCTCGTGAACCCGCAGGTTGACGTGCGCATCAAGGAGTACGGCAGCCGTTTCGCGCTCGTCGTCGGCGAGATGCGCCAGCCGGGCCGGCGCCCACTGCGCGCCAACAGCCGGCTCATCGACGTGCTCATGGAGGCCGGCGGCTTCACGCCGCAGGCCTCGGGCGATGTGCTCATCACGCGCGTCGATGGCACGTTCCCGGACGGCAGCAAGAGCCTGCGCGTGCGCATCACCGCGCAGAACGCGACCGCAGCCGACCACGCCGGCGTCGAAACCACGCTGCACGCGGGCGACATCATCGTGGCGGCGCCCAAGGCCTACGTCATCGTCGAAGGCGAAGTCGCGCGTCCGGGGCGCTTCGTGATCGACGGCAACCTCACGATCACCGGCGGCATCTCCATCGCCGGCGGCCTCACCCGCTACGGCAGCAGCACCGTGAGGATCCGCCGCACCGATGCCGCGGGCAAGACCGCGATCACGGAGGTCGATCTGAAGGCGATTCGCAAGGGCAAGGCCGAAGACGTGCTGCTGCAGGCGGACGACGTCGTCAGCGTCAGCCGCCGCCGGTTCTAGGCGCCAGTGGCTTCGCCCATGGGGAGGACGTAGTGCCCGCACCGATCACGCTCGCATCGCCGCCAGGTCCGGCGCTGCCGGGTGCGCACGCCGAAGAGGCGCGCTTCGACCTGCGCTACTACGCGCACCTCCTGTGGCGCGCGCGGCTGCTGCTGGTGGCGGCCGCCCTCCTGGGCCTCGGGCTGATGACGCTCTACGGCTACCTGCAGACCCCGGTGTACCGCGCCAACGCCATGCTGCAGATCGAGCCGCCGACGCCGATGCTCATGAACGTCACCGATTCGCTTCTCGGCAGCGGCTCGTTCTGGCAGAACGCCGACTTCTACAACACGCAGTTCAAGATCCTCAAGTCGCGGGGCCTGGGCGACAAGGTGGTGGCGGCGCTGAAGCTCGACGCGCAGCCCGAGTTCAAGGGCGCGCGCGATCCGGGCTCCATCTTCATGGGGCACGTCGAGATCGAGCCCATCCCGGAGAGCCGGCTCGTCAACGTCAGCATCCGCCACACCGACCCGCAAGCCGCGGCCGACTGGGCGAACGCGCTCGCCGACCTGTTCATCCGCGAATCGGTCGCCAACCGCATGCAGCAGGCGACGCAGGTGATGGACTGGCTCACCGAGCAGGTGAAGCAGACGCAGGCGTCGATGCAGACGGCGCAGACCGAGCTCATCCAGGGCCTGCAGCGCCGGGACCTCGCGACGACGCCGGGCGCGCAGTCGACGATGGACGCGTCGATCGAAAGGCTGCAGACCGAGTACCTGGAGGCCAAGACGCGGCGCATCACCATCGAGGCGGCGCTGACGCAGATCCGCGACCTGCGCAGCCGCGACCTCGGACTGCAGTCGGTGCCGCAGGTGGCGGCCGACCAGCAGACCGCGGCGCTCGACGCCGAGCTCGCGGGTCTCGAGTCGCAGCTCTCCATCCTGCGCGGGCGCTTTCGCGAGGGCCACCCCGAAGTGCTGAAGGTGACGGCGCAGATCGCGCAGACCAGGCGCGCCGTCGCCGACCGGGCCAACGCGGTGGCGGCCGGGCTGCAGGCGGAATACACGCAGCTGCAGAAGCGCGAGTCCGAGCTGCAGGGCGCGATCGGCGGACAGCGTGCCGCCGCCGTCAACCAGTCGCGCGCCACCGCCGAGATGGAGACGCTGCGCAAGCGCACCGACTCCACCAAGAACCTCTACGACGTGCTGCTGCAGAAGCTGAACGAGACCAACATCGCCGCCTCGATGCGCAACAGCAACGCCTCGGTGGTGGAGCGCGCCACCGTGCCGGTCGCGCCGGTGTGGCCCGACAAGCGCCGCATCGCGCTCTTCGGCCTCGGTGCGGGCCTGCTGGCTGGCGTCGGCCTGGTGCTGTTGCGCGATCACCTCGACAACACCTTCAAGGATCCGGAGGAAGTCGAGCGCTACCTGCACACCGAACTGCTCGCGGCGATTCCCAGGGCCGGTGATCCGCGCCTGCTGACCGAGGCTTACCAGAACCTGCGCACCGCGCTGCTGTTCGCGCGCCGCTCCGAAGAAGGCCAGATCGTGCTGATCACCGGCACGGCGCCGCAGGAAGGCAAGACCACGACGCTCGTGAACCTCGGCAAGCTGCTGGCGGCGGCGGGAGAGTCGACGATCCTCGTCGACTGCGACCTGCGGCGCGCGCAGGTGCACGATCGCCTGGGGCTGCCGCGCGAGCCAGGCGTCACCAACTACTTCACCCAGCACCTCGGCATCGACACCCTGGTGCAGTCGGGCGGCGCGCCCGCGCTCGCGGCGCTCACCGCCGGACCGCTGCCGCCCAATCCGCCGGCGCTCCTCGCCCGCGGCCAGCTCGACAACCTGTTTGCCGAGCTGCGGCAGCGCTACCGGTGGATCCTCGTCGACTCACCGCCGCTCGCCTCCGTG
Organism: uncultured Acidobacteriota bacterium; assembly: GCA_963720545.1. Lineage (GTDB taxonomy): Bacteria > Acidobacteriota > Vicinamibacteria > Fen-336 > Fen-336 > MFD01916-c6. The sequence continues at coordinate 2,341,919 of OY970399.1, forward strand.
ACCGACGCGCTGCTCCTGGCGCGCCGTTCGGACATGGTGGTCGTGATCGTCAAGCACAACGGCATCGACAAACGGCTGGTGCGCCGCGCCATTGGCGCGCTACGGCGGGTCGGCGCGCCGCTACTCGGCGTGGTACTGAACATGTTGGAACTGCACGTCGGCAACTACTACTACTACTATTACAACCGGCAGGAGAGTCCGCCGGGCGCTGTACCGCAGGTCATCAAGCCCCACTTGCGGCGCGTCGCCGCAGGAGACGACCGCTAGCAAAGCGCCGGATCGACCCCGCTACTCCTGGCTCGACGGTGCGCTGGCCTGGACCGGGCTCGGGACTTCCGGGATCGGCACGAAGGGGGAGACGCCAGGAACCGTCGGCGGCTCGCCGGCAGTCGGAGCCGGCTGCCCGGGAACTGCGACGTGAGTGACCTGCTGTCCCGACGGCGGGTTGGGCTGGGGCGGTGCCACGTCCGCGCAGCTTGCGCCCATGCTGGCGCGGTTTTCCTTGCGCAGGAAATCAACGGCGTCGACCATCTTGCTGCGCGTGACCGGACCGTCCGGGCCGAGTTCGAGGCCGAGGCCCTTGAGGGCCGCGACGTACGCGTCCGCGCCGGCCTGCTTGCGCTGCACACGCACAGCTTCGACGGTGGAGTTGGGGCCGAGGCGCACCGCGACCGCGTGTGGGCCGGCAGTGAAGTCGGATGACAGCACCGGCGTCCATTCGCCCGCAGCGGTGCCGCGCCGCGAGCCGGTGCAGACCACTTGCTTCTTGCAGCCGTCTGCCGTCCACTGCTGCCCGCCGTTCAGGTTGCCCTTGACGGAGACGGTGTAGAGGCCGGCTTCGGGAACCTGGAACGTGAGCAGGCCTTCGGCGCCTTGCGGGCCGGAGTCGAAGTTGTCCGTAACGGCCGCCTGCCGCAGCGCCGGCAGGTAGCGTGCGATGGCGCTGCCCGGCAGGTCGAGCGGCACGCCGGCGGGGGCGAGTTCCGATTCCTTGTCGAGCGCGCGCAGCGTCGTCACCGCCACGTCGTCGGTGGTCGCGACCTTCGCGGTCTGCCAGCCGCCGAGCGGCTCGATGTTGGTGACGCACGGCGGCACCACTTCGAAGCGATCGAGCGAAGTGCCGGGCGGCAGCAGCACCGAGGCGAGGTAAGCGCCGCCTGCGAGCTGCACGCGGCCGCCGTCGACCCAGGCCGCCTGCGCCGCGGGGCGCAGCGTGAACGTAGCGAGCGGCTTGTCGCCCTTGCGATCCGTCACTTCGACGGACGCCGGCTTGTCGGCCGGGCCGCTGAGGTGTGCGCGAATCTGGTATTCGCCGGGGCGTGCGACGGTGAGCGGATAGCTCGCCTGCCCGACGCCCGCTTCGGCGGCGACCGCGTTCGGCGGGTCGCCGAGCACGCGCACCGCATCGGCTTTCTCGAACTCGCTGCCCTTGAAAGCCAGGCTCGAGTGCCACGCGAGAGCGCCGAAGGCAACCGACGCCGTGTCCATTCCCGGGCTTTCGAGGTCGAGGCCACGCAGCATCATGCGCGCCCATTCCGGGTGGCTGACGGCGGACACCCGAGGGTCTCCGTAGAGCGGATAAAGCAGAGCGAAGCCGACGGTAACCGCAGCCGCGACCGCAATGCCGAGGGAGCTTTTCGACTGCATTACTTGCCTCGTCGGACCTTGGTTTTTGACAACTTGTCCACGGCTAACTTAGCCTCCGAGGCCAGGCATGTCAAAGTGTATCCAACACACTCTCATAGACATAGCCCGGGTTCGTCACCTCAAGCGGGTGCCTTCCGGCATGCCCGGGAACGACCTTTGCCGCGCCGCCGAACGGCAGGGGGTCCTGGCCCTCTTCGGCCCCTCGAAACCACCCGTCTTCGCCGCCGCGATGGTGCGCGAGGCGGTGCGCACCACCCGGCTCCTCGACCTCGCGCTGCGCCTCCAGGCGCACCTCGAAACACTCGGTGTGCGCTCGCTCACTTTGAAGGGCGCAGCACTCCACGGCACGGCTTACCCGGATGTCGAGAGCCGTCCGATGGTCGACGCCGACCTGTTGGTGCTCGACGACATCGCGAGCGCCGAGGCGGCGGCGCGTTCGCTCGGCCTCGTGTTCGTCGAGCGCGCCGATCACGCCGTCGCGTATCGCGAACCCCGAAGTGGCGCGATGGTCGAGCTGCACTGGAGCGTCACCTCGGCGCCCGGGTTCTTTCCGGTCGACAAGGAATCGCTTTGGCGCGGCCGCCGCCGGCTCGCCACGGGCCTCTTGGCGCCGTCGGCCGCCGACACGCTGGTGCTGCTCGCGCTGCACGCGGCGTTTCAGCACGGCCTGGTGCTGCGGCTGGTGCAACACGGCGACTTCCACGCCTTGTTGGCGAGTGAGGGGCCCGATCCGCGGCGCATCGTCGCGCGCGCCGCCGAGTGGCGTGCGGGCCTCGCCGTGGTTGCTGCACTGCAGATCGCCGGCCACTTGCTCGGCACGCCGGACCGAGCGGCAGCGGTGCTCGCCGAGCTGCGCGATTTCCGGCTGCGCGGGCCGCTCGCGCGCCACGTCGCGAGCGCGGCGGAAACGCCCGAACGCTTTCTCGAGCCGGCCGAGCCGCGCCTCGCGATGGTGCGCCTCTCACTGGCGCGCGGGCACCGACTCGACCTCGTGCGCCGCACGCTCTGGCCGCTCTCGCCCGACGACGGGAGCGCGCGCGGCTTCACTCGCGCCGCTTTGGGCGTGCGCCGCGGCGCGCGCCTCGTCGGCCGCCATTTCGCCGGCTGGGCCGGCAGCGCGTCGTGATCGATCACGACGGCGCCGCGAGCGCAGCCGTCGCGCGCGAGGCCGTCGCGTTGAACCTCGCGGCCGCGGCCTCGGTGTGCATCCGCGTCAGCGGCCGCTGCATGGAACCGGCGCTGCTCGCGGGCGAACTGGTGGAGCTGCGGCGCACGCGGCCGCGGGTGGGCGACGTGGTGCTGGCGCAGCTGCCGCAGGGCCTGCGGCTGCATCGCCTGCTGCTGAAGCTGCCGCTCGGCGCTGGCTGGCGCACCAAGGGCGACCGCTGCGACCCGTGGGACGCGAAGATCTCCGGCCGCGAGGTGATCGCCACGGTGGTGCGCTCGTGCGCCACCGGCCGTACGCCCCATAGCCGCGGATTGGCTCTGCGTTCGCTCGCGTCTGCGCTACGCTGGCGCCTGCGCGTGCAGCGCATCAAGCCGGAGGGACAATGACGCACAACCCGCTGCGCACCATCTACGCGCGCTCCGACCGCATCGTCGGCCGGCGTATCGGCCCGGAGTTCGTGCTGGTGCCGCTCGTCGGCCACGGCGCCGAGCTCGAGGCGATCTACAACCTCGGCGGCGCGGGCGTCTTCATCTGGGAGCGGATCGACGGCCGCACCGACGGCGACACCATCGTCGACGAGATGATCGCGGCGTTCGACGTGCAGCGCCCGGAAGCGGCGGAAGACTACGCGACCTTTACCCGCCACCTCGTCGAGATCGGCGCCCTGAAGGTGGTTTCGGCGCCGATCCGCCGGAAATGATCGCGCCCACGGCTGCCACCGCCGAGGCGTCCTTGCGAAAGGCGAGCGAGTAGCTCGGCACCGCGCGCGCGAAGCTCTCTGCGGTGCGCAGCACCGCGAAGAAGGCAGCCGGCTCCCACGGCGGCAGGAACGAAAAGGCCAGCAGCTGGCTGGCGAAGCCCTGCGGCTCGATGCGCGTGAGCGCGGTGGTGCGCGACTGCTTCAGCACGAACAGTGCCCGCAGCCGCAACGCGCGCGGCGCGGCATGGCGCGCGGTGCCGTGCCACGGCGTGCCGTACGCCCACCACTGACCGCGCCGCCGGCGGATCACGAGACGATCGTCGCTCAACACGCTGGCGAGCGGAGCATGCCGGCGAAACAGGCGGCTGATCGTGGACTTGCCCGCCCCCGAATGGCCGGTGAACGCCACCAGGCCGCGGCCGGTGTCGACGCCGCTCGCATGCAGCACCAAGCCGCCGTCGTAGGCGAAGTGGTGCTGCAGCAGCAGCTCGTCGAGCGGGAACGAAAGCGCGAAGCCGCGGTGAGCGAGGTACTCGCCCGGCGCCAGGTAGAGCGTGCCACGGCGGCGGCGACGGTCGATGAGGAGGCCGCGTGCCGGCGGGCCCTTGCCCATGGGGCGGCGAAAGACGTAAAGGATCTTCGCGCCGACTTCGTACGCGCGCCAGGTTCCGCCCGATTCGAAGACCGGTGCTGCGTCTGGCACCGGCACCGGCGCCAGCACCACCTCGAGGTCGATGTCGGCGCCGCTTTTTGCGCCGAACGCTTCGTAGCCGCGTGGCAGGCGCAGCGCCGGTGCCCTGGTGTCGTAGCGGAGCCTGATGGTCCTGCCGCCGATGCGCAGCCGCAGGCTGTGGGCGCGCCGCCGCAGGACGGCTAGCTGCGGGCCGCGGCCGCTGCGGCGCGGACCGGGCGCTCGATCTGGATCAGCGCTTGCGCCTGCGGCTGCGCGGGTTCCGAGTGGCTGCACGAACCGCAGCCGCCGAGGTGAATCTCGGCATCGGGTCGCGCGGCGAGCACGCCCGCTCCGACGCAGCACGTCGCGTCGCGGCGATGGCCGCTGTCCTTGCCGAGCGCCGCGAACGCGCGCAGGTGCGTGACCTCGCAGAAGTTGCGCAGCAGCGCCGTCGGGTCGCCGGTGGCAAGCTCGGCCGAACCCGGGCAGTTGCCGCAGCCGCTGCGCAGCGTGCACGACTGGCATACCGAGTTGTCCTGCCACTGGCGCGAGCGAGCCTGCGGCAGGAACTCGTTCCAGCCGGTGTCGAAGCTGCCTTGCTTCAGGTCGTAGGAAGCCTTGCGCGCCAGCTGGCACAACTGCAGCTGGCCATAGGGATCGACGGTGAACGACATCTGCCCGGCGCCGCACTCGAACACCTGCTCGGCCACGGCGATGCGCACCTCGCCGCCCGCGGCCGCCGCCGCCGGCGCAAAGGCGTTCCAGATCTTCGCGCGGGTCAACTCGTCCGCGAGGTCCACCGCGAGAATGTCCTCGGCGTTCACCTGCAGCTCGCCGTTGCGGTTGGCGCCGCAGTCGACGCGCGCGTTCAGCAGGCTGTCGTGGCGGAAGCTGGTGCCGAGGTTCGCGGCGAAAGCGCGCATCGCCTCGATCTCGTGGACGTTCCAGGAGAGCACCATGGTCTTGAGCTTGAGGTTCAGGCCGCGGCGATAGAGGCGCTCGATGCCGGCTATGCACTTCTCGAACGAGCCCGGCACGCGGGTGACGCGGTCGTAGGTCGCCTTCGTCATCCCGTAGAGCGTGACCTCGATGGCGGCGGGACGATGCGCGCTGAGGAAGTCGGCGATGTCCTCGGTGACCATGGTCGCGTTGGTGAAGATGCCGACGCGCAGGCCGCGGCCCAGCGCGTGCAGGTAGATCTGCCTGAAGTCCCTGCGGATCAGGACCTCGCCGCCGGTGAGCAGCAGCTCGAAGGCGCCGGCGTCCGCCACCTCGTCGATCAGCGTCTTCACCCGTTCCGTCGACAGCTCGCGGCGCATCTCTTCCGCGTCGCCCGCCGGCTTGTTGACGTAGCAGTGGACGCAGTTGAGGTTGCAGCGGAAGGAGGTCTCGATGGTTCCGTCCCACGGCAGACGCCGGCCGCTGACGTCGAGGCTGTGGGCGAAATCGGCGATCGAGATTTCGTCGAGTACGGTCGTCATCCGGGCTTCCCGAGCCCCGCGCGGGCTAGCTGCCCTGAGCCGAGTTGATGAGGGTGCCGCCGCGGTTGCAGACGTTCGCGGACACCATGTTTCGCTTGCAGCCCGTCACGGCCAGCTCATCGGCAACAAGGTTCACTTTGCGAATCCGGGGTGTCTCGTAAGTGGCCTTCGCCTGCTTCGTCTTCATTGACTCCTCTTCCGGCTCGACGGCTCGGGTAGCCTAAGCCCTACCTCGCGCGGGTGTAAAGCCGCGCGTTGACACTGTGCTCTGCCTCACGCTACCCTCGCCATTCGAAAAAGTGAGCGCCCGGGGAAAGAACGAAACGGCCCGCGAAGAGCGCGAAGTCCTCACCGCGCACCTCGCGGCCAACGGCCTGAAACGCAGCGCCCAGAGAGACGCCGTGGTCGAGGTGTTCTTCCGCTCCGACAGCCACCTCTCGGTGGACGACCTGCTGAAGCTGGTGAAGCGCAAGAACCCGGCGGTGGGACGCACCACCGTCTATCGCACCTTGAAGCTGCTCACCGCCGCCGGCCTCGCGACCGAGCTGCAGCTGCGCGGCGAGACCCGCTTCGAGCGCGAATACAAGCGCCACCATCACGACCACTTCATCTGCAACGGCTGCGGCGCGATCTTCGAGTTCTCGAACGACGAGATCGAGCGCGCTCAGGACGATGCCGCGCAGGAGATCGGCTTCACCATCCAGGGCCACCGCCACCAGATCTTCGGCTTGTGCGCCGCGTGCACGGCCAAGGCGGCGGCGCCGCACGCCGCATCCCGGCCCGCCTAACGTGCTGGACAGCCCGCGCGGGTGAGGATCGACCGCGTCGAGGTACGAGAAATCCGGCTGCCGCTGCTGCACCCGTTCGAGACCTCGTTCGGCCGCACCACCGAGAAGGTGTTCCTGCTGGTGTCGGTGTCTGCCGACGGGGTCACCGGTTACGGCGAGTGCGTCACCGATCCCGATCCCTTCTACCTGCCCGAGACGAACGGCACGGTCGCGCACATCCTGCGCGACTTCCTGGTGCCATTGGTGCTCGGCCGCGAACTGGCCGGGCCCATGGACGCGTGGCCGGCGCTGGCGCGGGTGCGCGGTCACAACATGGCGAAGGCCTGCCTCGAGATGGCGATCTGGGAATTGTGCGCCCGTCGCGACTCGCTGCCGCTCTACAAGCTGCTCGGCGGCCGCGGCGGCCGCATCGCTTCGGGCGTCTCGATCGGCCTGCAGCCGAGCGCCGCGACCCTGGTGCAAAAGGTCGCTCTCGAGGTGGCAGCCGGCTACCGCCGCATCAAGGTCAAGATCAAGCGCGGCCAGGACCTCGAGCTCGCCGCGGCGGTGCGCGCCGAGTTTCCCAAGGTGCCGCTGATGGTGGACGCCAACAGCGATTACCACCTCGGCGATGCCGCGCACCTGCAGAAGCTCGACGCCTTCGACCTGATGATGATCGAGCAGCCGCTCGCGTGGAACGACATCGGCGACCACGCCATCCTGCAGCGGCAGCTGCAGACTCCGGTGTGCCTCGACGAGTCGATCGGCGGCCCCGAGGACACGCGCCTCGCCCTGCAGCTTCGGGCATGCCGCATCATCAACATCAAGGTGGGGCGGGTCGGCGGCTTCGCGATGGCACGCCAGGTGGAAGCGGCGTGCCGCGCCGCCGCGGTGCCGGTGTGGTGCGGCGGCATGCTCGAGTCGGGCATCGGGCGCCTCGCGAACGTCCACCTGCAGACGCTGCCCGGCTTCACGCTTCCCGGCGACACCTCGGCGAGCGCGCGCTACTTCGCCGAGGACCTCGTCGATCCGCCGGTCACCGTGAGCCCGCAGGGCGAGATCGACGTTCCCGAGCGTCCCGGGATCGGCCACGAGGTGGTCTCTTCGCGGGTCGAGAAGGCGACGCAGTGGCGCGAGGAATGGCGCGCCTGAGCGCTTCACCCACCAGGTAGAGGCTGCCCGCAACCACCACGGTTTCGCCGCTGCGCGCGAGACGCCGTGCGAGCGCCAGCGCCGATTGAGTGCCGGGCGCCGCGCGCAGGCGCTTGCCGAAGCCGAGCGCCGCGACGCGCCTGCGAATTTGCGCTGGCGTCGCGGCGCGCTTGTTGCGCGGCCGCGTCAGGATGACGACGCGCGCCAGCGGAAAGAGCGCACGCGCGCTGGCTTCGATGTCCTTGTCGGCCATCATGCCGAAGACGAGCACCACCGGGGCGAGCGGCCGCAGGTGCGCCGCGAGCGCGCGCGCGGCGGCCGGGTTGTGGGCGCCGTCGAGGAGCAGCGGCGGCACGCCGCCGAGCTGCTGCAGGCGGCCGGGCCACTGCACGCTGGAGACGGCGGCAGCGGCGCGCGCAAGCTGCACTCCCAGCCCAGCCTGCCGCGCGGCTTCCAACACCCGCAGCGCCACCTCGAGGTTCTGCCGCTGGTGCCGGCCGGGGAGCGACGCGGCGCCCGGAAATCGCCGCCGCGTGCCGCGCGCCGCGACCAGGCGCGCACCCGCGCGCCGTGCCTCGCGCTCGACCGTGCGCAGTGCCGCGGCCGGCAGGGGACCGCGCACGGTCACCACACCGCGCCGCATCACTCCGGCCTTCTCGCGCGCGATCGCCGCGAGCGTCGTGCCGAGATACGCCTCATGGTCGCGGTCGATGCTGACGATCGCCGACACCAGCGGCGCCACCACGTTGGTCGCATCGAGCCGGCCGCCGAGGCCCACTTCGAGGACCATGGCATCGACCCCGCGCGCGGCGAACTCGAGGAACGCGGCCGCGGTCAACACTTCGAAATGAGTCGGCTGGGCGGTGAGCCCGCCGCGCGCGACGAGCGCGTTCGCGGCCGCGCGCACCCTCTGCAGGTGCCGGCCGAGCGCCGCGCTCGAGATGTCACGGCCGTCGACGGCGATCCGTTCGTTCACCGCGACGAGGTGCGGCGAGATGTAGCGTCCGGTGCGCAGGCCCGAGGCGCGCAGCACCGCGTCGAGGTACGCCACCACCGAGCCCTTGCCGTTGGTGCCGGCGATGAGCAGCGCCGGTGCGCAGCGGTGCGGGTCGCGCAACTCGTGGAGCAGCGCGCGCATCGCGTCGAGGCCGAACTTCATGCCGAAGCGGGCGCGGCTGTCGAGGTAGCGCGAGACCGAAAACGCCATGCGGGGAACCGCGATTCTCCCAGCAATTCTGAGGACTTGCTGAGGATCGCGGCGCGCGCACAGTCGTAATATCGGCCCAACAACCATGCCGATGCCGATGAGGCCGACCGCCTGGCTGGCGCTTTTGTCGCTGGTGCTCGCGCCGCCTGCGCTCGCCGACGAAAAACCGGGCGCGCAGAAGAAGGAGCAGACGCCGGTCGGCACCTGGACCGTGGAACAGCAGCAGGCGCCGCCCAAGGAGGGCAGCCTCTACGAGGAAGCGCTGCGCGCGGCGCCGATCCTCTGGTTCTCCGACGACGAGCCGCTCCTCAAGGTGCGCAACGGCACCCGCCTCTTCATCCCCGGACCGCTGCCGTGCGACCCCGCGGCCGACCGCGACCGGCCGGTCGTCTACTACAAGCTCGACAACGTGCGCGTCAACCGGGCGCTCAAGCCCTACGAGCGCACCGCGGTGTACGAGGGGCGGCTGCCGCTCGACTCGATCCGCCACATGCGCATCAACTACTACTTCTATTACCCCGAGGACAAGGGCCTCGAGCCGCACATCCACGACATCGAGAGCATCAGCATCGAGCTCGACGTCGAGCGCGACAAGCAGGGACGCGCGCGCGTCGAGCGCAACCGCGTCACCGGCTGGGCGCACGGCTCGGAGCTGATGGCGAACATCCTGCAGATCAAGCCGAGCCTGCGCAGCGGCAGCGGCGCGCCCGACACCCGCTCGCCGATCACCATCCTGGTGGAGGAGGGCAAGCACGCGAGCTCGCCCGACCGCAACGGCGACGGCGTCTACACCCCGGGCGTCGACGTCAACGTGCGCGTCGCCGATGCCTGGGGCATTCGCGACGTGTTCGGCAGTGGCGTCATCGGCTCGCGCTACCAGGCGCAGATGAGCAAGAACCGCCTGACGCCGGTGATGGCGGGCACCCTGGAGCTGACGCGCGGCCTCGACGACCTCGCGCGCCAGATGGCTGAACTACGGAAGCGCGTGGACAACGCACCTGCTCCCGCACCCTCGCCCGCGGCAGCCATCGCGGCCGCCCAGGAGGCCGCGGCGCAGGCCACGTTCGATCCCGGCCGCTACCGCATCGGCCCGAAGCTGCCAGCCGACCACAAGGTGCTGCAGACCTACGAAGAGGAGCGCCTCGTGAATGGCGGCCTCGAGTACCCGAGCGTGCAATACCAGCTGCGCGACATCACCAGGATCGGCGACGCGCCCTGCGCGACCGAGCCCGCACCGTTTCCGCGCGGCTTCAAGAAGCCGGCCGACGGCGTCGCCGACGACCACGGCCGGCTCGACTGGAAGCGCCAGGGTCACATCTTCGCGGCTGCCTGCCCCGAACCCGAGACGCCGCACGACACCACAGGCCGCGTCGACGCCGGCGAGGACGCAATCCTCATTCCGGAGCCCGACAGCTGCGGCTACCTCAACCTGCCGGCTTCGGTTGCCGAGCTGCAGGGCCGGCCGCCGATCAACCGCAGCAAGTTCACGTACAAGTACGGCAAGTGGTGGCCAATCCAGCCGTTTCGCAACGCCTTTCTCGGCGCGCGCTACGACCGCGGCGGCAAGGGCATCACGGCCGGCTTCTACTCCGGCTATGGTCTGCCCAAGGTCGGCGGCTGGTTCAACGCCGGCGTCACCATGGTGCGCCGCCAGGAGCACTGGGTGATCGCGACCAACGTCTGGTTCACGCCGTCGATCGCGACTCTCGCCACCTGGTATGCGGGCGTCGGCTACGACAACGAAAACAAGTCGCTCGCGGACACCACCGGACATTTCGCGCTCGAGGGCGGCGTCCAGGTGCGCCACAACGTCCTTGGGTTACGGATCGGCGTGCGCTCGCGCCTGTCGAGCGGCGGCCTGCGCAACTCGGGCATCGTCAGCGAGTTCGTGTTTGGCCCGACGCCGCGAGGGACGCGGGTCCATTAGTCCGAGGGCGCGAAGCGCCCGAGTTCCGTTCCCGAGGTGCTGGAGGCATTTGTCGCTTGCGTCGCCCGAGGCATCGCCATCGACCGCTACCGTTTGTGGAAAAGTGGGAGAAAGTGTGGAAAACTTGTAGCTCGCTGTGTTCAAAGGCACTTACCGCTACAAGATCGACCCGAAAGGACGCCTTCCGGTGCCGCCGGCGTTTCGCCGCGCGCTCGCCCGGCAGGGCCAGTCGCTGGTGGTGACGCCGCTCGATTCCTGCCTCGCCGTCTACACCGAAACCGAGTGGGAAAGGCTGCGCCAGCAGCTCGAGAGCCTGCCGGCCTTTTCTCGCCAGGCGCTCACGCTCACCCGGCTGGTGGCGAGCCGTGCGGTCGATGCGGCACTCGACGTCCAGGGCCGCCTGCTGTTGCCGGCGCCGCTGCGCTCCGCCGCGCATCTCACCCGCGACGCGGTCGTCGTCGGGGTCTTGAGCCGGTTCGAGATCTGGGGCGCCGCCTCCTGGGACAGCTTCGTGAAGGACGCCGAGAAGCTCCTCGACGAAGCCGGGTTTCCGGGAGTGTGATCCAGCTTTCTTCCACAGGCTAGGTCCCGTCTTTCGTTCGCTTTTCGCCTTGACTAAGGTTCCGACGGGCCCATAGACTCGCCGTGGCTTTTTGTGGGCGAAAGTGGGCATGCTTCGCGGTAATCATCCAGCTCGGGTCGACGACAAGGGACGCCTCAAGATCCCCAACGGATTTCGCTCGTTCATCACGTCCCAGCACGGCACCGAGCTGTTCGTCACGAGCCTCAGCGGCGAGCACGTCCGCATCTATCCCATGCCGATCTGGCTCGAGATCGAGCGCAAGCTTCTGACCGTCCCGTCCACCAACCCGTCGCGGGCCCGCTTCCTCGACCGGGTGAACTTCTTCGGCCAGGCCGTTTCGCTCGACCCGCAGGGCCGGGTACTGCTGCCGCAGCTGCTGCGCGAACGCGCCGCGATGCAGGGCGACGTCTGCGTCCTCGGCCTGCAGAACCAGCTCGCCGTGTGGAACAAGGAGCGCCTCAGCGAGCGGCTCTTCAAGCAGGACCCGTTCACCGACGAGGACGCCCGCGCGCTCTCGGAGTTCGGGATCTGATGTGGCGATCGCCCACGAGAGCGTCCTGCTCGACGAAACGATGCGGTGGCTCGCGGTGAAGCCGGACGGCCGGTACTTCGACGGCACGGTTGGCCTTGGCGGCCATGCCGAAGCGATCCTGCAGCGCAGCGCGCCCGCCGGCACGCTGATCGGCATGGACCGCGACGCCGAGGCGCTGGCGCTGGCGCGGGAACGGCTCAAGCCGTTCGGCGCGCGCTGCGCGCTGCACCACGGCGACTTCCGCGCGGCCGCGCCGCTGATCGCGGCCGCGCCGCTCGACGGCGCCATCGTCGACCTCGGCACGAGCGCGCTGCAGCTGCGCGACCCGGAGCGTGGCTTCAGCTTTCGCGCCGACGCGCCGCTCGACATGCGCATGGACCGAAGCTCGGGCGAGACCGCAGCCGATGCGCTGCGCCGCCTCAGCGAGAAGGAACTCGCCGACGTCCTGCACTTCTACGGCGAGGAGCGGTACGCGCGGCGCATCGCGCGCGCGATCGTCGCGGCGCGCCGCAGCCACCCGCTGCGCACCACCACAGAACTCGCGACGCTGGTGCGCCGCAACGCGCCGCGCTCGGCGCGTCCCGGCCACGACGCTGCCACCCGCACCTTCCAGGCGCTGCGCATCTACGTCAACGACGAGCTGCGGGCGCTCGGCGAAGCGCTGGCACAGCTGGCGCAGAGCCTCGCGTCTGGCGGCCGGCTGGTGGTGATCGCGTTCCACAGTCTCGAGGACCGCGCCGCCAAGCTCGCTTTGCGCGGCCTGCCGCGCGCCGAGTTCACGGTGCTGACGCGCAAGCCGCAGCGGCCGGGCGAGGCAGAAGTGGCGAGGAACCCGTCGGCGCGCAGCGCCTGCCTGCGCGCGGTCGAGCGAGTGGCCGCGTGAACGCGCGCAACCGCAGCGCCCTGTTCGCCAAGGCGATCGACAACTCGCAGGTGATCCGCGAGCGCGATCCGCACGCCCACCGCCGGCTCGGCACGGTACTGCTGGTGGTCGCGCTCCTGGTCGGCGGGCTGGTGCTCTACGCCTGGCCGCACTTCGAGTCGCTGCAGACCGGGATGGCGGCGGAGCAGCTGCAACGCGAGAAGGAGCGCCTGCGCGAGGAGAACCGCAAGCTGCAGCTCGAGCGCGCGACGCTCGAGGACCTGGCGCGCGTCGAAACGATCGCCGCGCGCCGCCTTGGGCTCGAGAAGCCAAAGCCGGGACAGGTCGTGGTGGTGGAGCGACTGCCCGCCGCCGCTGCCGACGAGCGCAGCGCGCGCCGCTCGGCGCGCGAGGACAAGAGCCGGGACCGCGATGACGACCAGCGGGAGCGCCGCCAGTGAGCGAGGCGCGTCCGATGCTGGTGCCGCCGCTCACGCCGGAGGCCGCCGCGCGCGCCAACCAGTTGACGCGGCTGCGGCTGATGCTCGTCGGGCTGGCGGCGAGCGCCTGGTGCCTGGTGATCGTCTTTCGCCTGGTGCAGCTGCAGGTCCTCGACCGCGGCTTTTTCCTGAAGCGCGCCGCCCGCCAGAGCGAGCGCACCATCAACCTCGACCCGCGCCGCGGACCGATCCTCGACCGCAACGGCCGCTCGCTGGCGGTGTCGGTCGACGCCGAGAGCGTCTACGCCGTGCCGCAGGACGTCGAGCGCCCGGTGCAGACGGCGGCGGCGCTGGCGCAGGCGCTGGGACTCACCGGGCAGGAGCGCGGCGAGGTGCTGGAGCAGCTGCGCAAGACCCGCGGCTTCGTCTGGATCAAGCGCAAGGTCGATCCGGCGCGGGCGCGCGCGGTGCGCGAGGCGCAGCTCGAAGGCGTCGGCCTGCTCACCGAGAACCGCCGCTACTATCCGAAGCGCGAGCTGGCGGCGCAGGTGCTGGGCTACGTCGGCATCGACAACGCCGGCATGAGCGGCGTCGAGTACGCGCTCGACCGGGACATCCGCGGCCACGCCGCGAAGGTGGTGGTCGAAACCGATGCGCGCCGCCGGCCGCTGAGCCACGTCGAGAAGCCCTCGACGGACGGCGCCACCATCACGCTCACCATCGACGAGGCGCTGCAGCACATCGCCGAAACCGAGCTCGACCGCGCGATGGACGAGACGCACGCGCTCACCGGGATGGTGGTGGTCATGGATCCGGTGACCGGCGAGGTGCTGGCGCTCGCCAACCGGCCGACCTTCAACCCCAACCGCTTCGCCGACTTCACCAGCGCGGGCTGGCGCAACCGCGCGGTCGCCGATGCCTACGAGCCCGGCAGCATCTTCAAGATCGTGGCGGCAGCCGGCGCGCTGCAGGAGCAGGTGGCCGAGCCCGGGGAGATCATCGACTGCGGCGACGGCCACATCGAGATCGGCGGCGTGCGCATCAACGACCACAAGGTGTTCCACCGGCTGTCGTTCCAGGACGTGGTCGCCGAGTCGAGCGACATCGGCACCATCCGGCTGGCGCAGCGCCTCGGGCGCGAGAACTTCAACCGCTACATGCGCGACTTCGGCTTCGGCGTGCCCACCGGCATCGAGCTGCCGGGCGAGTCGCCGGGCCTGCTGAAGCCGCTGGCGCGCTGGGGCAGCCTGTCGCTCGCCGTGATGTCGTTCGGCCAGGAGATGGCGGTGACCGGGGTGCAGATGGCCGCCGCCACCGCCGCGGTCGCGAACGGCGGCCGCCTGATGAAGCCGCAGATCCTGCAGCGGGTCGCCGACAAGGACGGCCGCGTGCTGCGCGAGTTCCAGCCCGCGGTAGTGCGCGAGTTCCTGCAGCCGCGCACCGTCTCGCTGCTCACCGACATGCTGGTGCGGGTCGTGACCGACGGGACCGGCAAGCGCGCCGCGGTCGCGGGCTACACGGTCGCCGGCAAGACCGGCACCGCGCAGAAAATCGATCCGCGCACCCGCGCCTACTCGGCCACCGACCATGTTGCCTCGTTCGTCGGCTTCGTGCCGGTGGCGCAGCCGGCGCTCGTCATCGTCACGACGCTCGACTCGCCGCGCGGCCAGTACCACGGCGGCGAGGTGGCGGCGCCGCTGTTCGCGCGCGTCGCCGAAGCGTCGCTGCGGCGGCTCGCGATACCGCCGGACGACCCGCTGCGCCGGCTGCGGGTGCGCGAGCCGAGCCCGCTGCGTGAAGCCGCCTACCATCCTCCCGCGCCGCTCGTGGCGCCCGCGCCCGTTGCGATCGGCGACGGCGCCGCGCTGATGCCCGACCTGCGCGGCCTCTCGGCGCGCGACGCGGCGCTCGCCGCCGCCCGCCTCGGCCTCATCGTCAGGCTGCGCGGCACGGGCAGGGTCGCGGCGCAGGTGCCGCAGCCGGGCGAGGAGGTCGCGGCTGGTGCCGCCTGCTCGTTGCTCCTCGGCGACGCCGCAGCGCCCGGTGCCGTGGCAGGAACCGCGGCCGACGGGACGCTTCGTTGAGGCTCGACGCCCTGGCGGCGCGGCTTCGGGGCGCCGAACTCTCCGGTGACGGTGCCGCCGAAGTCGACATCCGCCAGGTGGCCCACGACTCGCGCGGCGTCAAGCCTGGCGCCTTGTTCGTCGCCATTCGCGGCCTGCTGGCGGACGGCAACGACTTCATAGACCAGGCGCTGAAGCAAGGCGCCGTGGCGATCTGCTCGGAGGCGCCGGCCCGCCCCGGCGTCGCGTGGCTGCGCGCCCCCGACGCGCGCGAGGCGCTGGCGCTGCTCGCGGCCGAGTTCTTCGTGCGTCCCGCCGAGGCGCTGCGCCTCGTCGGGGTGACGGGAACCAACGGCAAGACCACGACCACTTACCTGATAGAGGCGGCGCTGCGCGAATGCGGCCAGAAGGCGGGGCTGATCGGCACCATCCAGTACCGGATCGGCGGCAGCTTGTGGGAGTCCGAGCGCACCACTCCGGAATCGTCCGACCTGCAGGCGCTGTTCGCGCGCATGCGCGACGCTGCCTGCAGCCACGTGGTGATGGAGGTGTCCTCGCACGCGCTGGTCATGAAGCGCCTGGTCGGCACCACCTTCGCGGTCGCGGTGTTTACCAACCTGACCCGCGACCACCTCGATTTCCACGGCGACATGGATTCGTACTTCGCCGCCAAGCAGCTGCTGTTCGACACCTACCTGCGCAGCGACGGCGTCGCCGTGATCAACGCCGACGACGACCGCGCCGCTCTGCTGCAAAAGCGCAGCCGCGGCCGGGTGCTCACCTACGGCATCGAGAAGGCTGCCGAGGTGCGCGCGCACGACCTGGTTCTGAGCCTCGACGGCGCGCGCTTCACCGCGCGCACGCCGCAGGGCGACGTCGAGATCGCGAGCCCGCTGCTCGGCCGTTTCAACGTCCACAACGTGCTGGCGGCGCTCGCCGCTTCGCTGGCGCTGGGCCTGCCGCTCGCGGCCGCGGCGCGCGGCATCACTTCGGTCAGCGGCGTCGCGGGGCGCATGGAGCGGGTGGCGGCGCCCGATCTCGGCTTCGCGGTGATCGTCGACTACGCCCATACCGACGACGCGCTGCGCAAGCTGCTCGAGACGGTGCGCGACCTGAAGCCACGCCGCGTCATCACCGTGTTCGGCTGCGGCGGCGACCGCGACCGCAGCAAACGGCCGCTGATGGGCGCGGTTGCCGGGCGCCTTTCCGATATTGTCGTCATCACCTCCGACAACCCACGCAGCGAACCGCCCGAGGCGATCATCGACGAAATCCAGAAGGGCATCAACGGCGGCTCGCGCGCGGTCGAGCGCTTCGCCATCGTCGACCGCCGCGAGGCGATTGCGAAGGCGCTGGAGCTGGCGCGCGCCGGCGACGCCGTGGTGCTGGCCGGCAAGGGCCACGAGACCTACCAGGTGCTGCGCGACCGCCAGGTGCCGTTCGACGACCGGCAGGTGGCGAAGGACGTGCTGAACCGCCTCGCCGACGGGCGCAGGGCAAAGGCGTGATGGGTGGCATCGCGACCTTGAGAGCGACCCTCGGCATCGACGACATCCTCCAGGGCACCGGCGGCCGCCTCGCAGGCGCGGGTGCCGCGGCGCCGCCGGCGAGCGGGGTCTCGATCGATTCGCGCACGGTGGCGCGCGGCGAGGTGTTCTTCGCGATTCGCGGCCCGAACTTCGACGGCCACCGGTTCACCGCCGAAGCCGCGGCGCGTGGTGCCCGCATGCTGGTCATCGCGGACGAGTCGGCAGCGGTCGCCGCGCTGCCGTCGGTGGTGGTGAAGGACACGACACTCGCGCTTGGCGACCTGGCGCGGCACTTCCGCCTCGCCGCCGGCATTCCGGTGGTGGGCATCACCGGATCGATGGGCAAGACGACCACCAAGGAAATGACCGCGGCGATGCTGGAAACGCGCGCTCCGGTGCTGCGCACCCAGGGCAACCTCAACAACCGCTTCGGGCTGCCGCTCTCGATCCTGCGGCTCGGCGCGAACGACTCTGCGGCGGTCCTCGAGATGGGCATGTCGGCGGCCGGTGAGATGCGCGAGCTGTCCGGCATCGCCCGGCCCGACGTCGCGGTCATCACCAACGTGGCACCGGTGCACCTCGAGTTTTTCGCTTCGCTCGACGCGATCGCAGCCGCCAAGGCCGAGATCCTCGAGGGCCTGCAGCCGGGCGGCGTGGCGGTGCTGAACGGGGACGACCCGCGGCTGCGCGCGGTGGGCGAGCGTCACCGGGGCCCGGTCATCTGGTTCGGCAAGCAGCGCGCCTTCGCGGTGTGCGGAGAGAACTGGCGCGGCACCACCCGCGGCATGCGCTTCGACCTGCGCATCGGCGGCGAGACCGTGGACATCGCGCTGCCGTTCGCCGGCATCCACTTCATGCACAACTTCCTTGCGGCAGCGGCCGCGGCCCACCATCTCGGCATCGCCCCGGCGCAGATCGCGGCGGCGGCGCCCGAGCTCTCGCCCGGAGCGCACCGCGGCCGGGTGCTGCGGCTGCGCGGCGCGGTGACGCTCGTCGACGACTGCTACAACTCCAATCCGCAGGCGCTGGTCGCCGCGGTCGCGACCCTGGGACTGCAGACGAGCGCGCGGCGCGTGGCGTTCGTCGGCGACATGCTCGAACTCGGCGCGCGCGCCGCCGAGCTGCACCGCGCGGCCGGCGAGAGCGTTGCCGACAAACTCGAGGTGGTGGTGGCGGTGGGGCCGCTCGCGGCGGAGTTTCTTGCCGGCGCTGTCGCGGGCAACCCGGCCCTCAAGGGACACGCGTTCGCAACCGCTGCCGCGGCCGCGCAGGCCGCGAACGACATCGTCGTCGACGGCGACGCGGTGCTCGTCAAGGGTTCACGCAGCGTGCGCATGGAAGCGATCGTCAACGCCCTGGTCGCGCACCGGGGAAGGACCGAGGTGTGAGCCTTGCTCTACCACCTCATCTACGCGCTGCGCAACGACGTGGCCGGTGCCGGAGTCGTCCGCTACATCACCGTGCGCACCGCGGTCGCCAGCCTGACGGCTCTGTTTCTGGTGCTGTTCCTCGGGCCGTTCATGATCGAGCGGCTGCGCCGGCTGCAGATCGGCCAGTACATCCGCGCCGAGGGGCCGCAGGCGCACCAGGTGAAGGCCGGCACGCCGACCATGGGCGGGCTGCTGATCATCGCCGGCATCGTCATCCCGACGCTCCTCTGGGGCGACCTCACCAGCCGCCACGTCTGGCTGCTGATCTTCGCGACGCTGGGGTTTGGCGCGATCGGCTTCACCGACGATTACCTGAAGACGGTGCGCAAGCAGAACCTCGGCCTGCCGGGCCGCACCAAGCTGCTGCTCACCATCGGCATCGGCGTGGTGCTGGGCGGCGTCCTCTATCTCGAGTCGCGCGTCGACCCGACCCAGTACTCGACGCGGCTGGTGGTGCCGTTCTTCAAGAACATGATGCCGGAGCTGGGCGCCTTCTACATCCTGTTCGCGACCGCGGTGCTGATCGGCTCGAGCCATGCGGTGAACGTCACCGACGGCCTCGACGGGCTGGCCATCGGCTCGACGCTCATTGCCGCCGCCGCCTTCACCGGCCTCACCTACGTCACCGGCCACCGCAAGCTCTCGGAGTACCTCGACCTGTTGTTCCTGCCTGGCGCCGCGGAAGTGACGATCTTCTGCGGCGCGATGGTGGGCGCCGCCATCGGCTTCCTGTGGTGGAACTGCTATCCCGCGCAGGTTTTCATGGGCGACACCGGCAGCCTGGCGCTCGGCGGCGCGCTCGGCACGGTGGCGGTCCTCATCAAGCAGGAGCTGCTGCTGTTCTCGGTGGGCGGCCTGTTCGTGCTCGAGGCGCTGTCGGTGATCGTCCAGGTGGGCTCCTACAAGCTGCGCGGCAAACGCGTCTTCCGCATGGCGCCGCTGCATCACCACTTCGAGCTGGTCGGCTGGAAGGAGCCGCAGATCATCATCCGCTTCTGGATCGTGGCGTTCATCTTCGCGCTGTTCAGCCTGACCACAATCAAGCTGAGATAGGCGAGTGAGGAGTCCTTGGAGCTTCGCGGCAAGCGCGTGGTCGTCGTCGGGTTGGCGCGGTCGGGCATCGCGGCGGCGCGCGAACTCGTGGCCCGCGGCGCGCACGTCACGGCGCTCGACCGCAAGCGCGCCGCGGAGCTGGCGGCGGAAGCCATGAGCCTGCAAGCGGCGGGAGTGACGCTGCGGCTCGGCGGCGAAGGCGGCGACGTGCTGCGCCAGGCCGACCTCGTCGTGGTGTCGCCCGGCGTGCCGTGGATGCTCGGCGAACTCGTGGACGCGCGCGCCTTGGTGCCGATGATCGGCGAGCTGGAGCTCGGCGCGCGCCTGCTGCGCGGCAGCATCGCGGCGATCACCGGCACCAAGGGCAAGTCGACGACCACGGCGGCGCTGGGCGCGATGCTGCGCGCCGGCCGCGCCCGGGCCGACGTGCGCGTCGGCGGCAACATCGGCAAGGCGCTCACCGAACTCATCGCCGGCTCCAATGACGACACGCTGTTCGTGGTCGAGGCCTCGAGCTTCCAGCTGCAGGCAACCAGCGGCTTTCATCCGCGGCTCGCGGTGTTCCTGAACCTCACGCCGGACCATCTCGACCAGCACCGCGACTTCGACGAGTACCAGGGCGCCAAGGCGCGCATCTTCGCCAATCAGCAGTCGTCGGACTTCGCGGTGGTGAATGCCGACGACCCCGCGGTGCTGCGCGCCGCACAGGCCGGGCGGGCGCGCATCGTGACCTTCACGGACTCCGGCACGCCGCCGCCGCCCGGCGGCGACGGCGCGTGGTTCCAGGGCGACCGCGCCATGCTGCGGCTGAGAGGCAGCGATGCCGACGACCAACAGCTGTTCCTGCGCTCGTCGCTCAGGCTGCGCGGCAGCCACCTGGCGCAGGACCTCCTGGCCGCGGCCACAGCCGCCCGCATCCTGGGCGCGGCGCCGCAAAACATCGCCGCTGCGGTGGCCGACTTCCGCGGCGCCGAGCATGTCCTGGAAGACGCGGGATCGCTCGGTGCCGTGGCGTTCGTCAACGACTCGAAGGCGACCAACGTCGCCGCTGCCAAGCGCAGCCTGGAGGCCTTCGATGGCCCGCTGGCGGTGATCCTCGGCGGCCGCCACAAGGGCGGCGACTTCGCCGAGCTGCTGCCGTATCTCGAGCGCGCCGACCGCACGGTCATCGCCATCGGCGAGGCGCGCGTGCGCATCGTCGCCGACCTCGGCAAGCGCGCCATGGTCGTCGCCGCCGATTCGATGGACGAGGCGGTGCGTCTTGGCTACGACGCGCTGCGCGGCGCAGCCAGGGGCGGCACGGTGCTGCTGGCGCCGGCCTGCTCATCCTTCGACATGTTCGCGGACTATGCGGCGCGCGGCCGTGCCTTCAAGGACGCGGTCGCGGCGCTGCGCGAGGCGCACCTTCACCATGGCTAGGCGCCTCGCCGCCGACCTGCAGCTGCAGATCACGACCGCCGTGCTGGTCGGCACCGGCCTGGTGATGGTGTGGAGCGCGTCCTCGCCGCTCGCCCACGAGACGCAAGGCAGTGCCTACTATTTCTTCCTGCGCCAGGCGCTGTGGGCGGCCATCGGCCTCGCGGCGATGGTTGCCATCACGCGCCTCGACTACCGCCTGCTCAAGCAGCCGAAGGTGGTCTACGGCGCTGCCGGCATCACCATGGCGTGCCTGGTGCTGGTGCTGTTCCTGCCGGCGGTGAACGGCCACCACCGGTGGATCAGGCTCGGGCCGCTGTCGTTCCAGCCGGCCGAGCTCGCGAAGATCACGACAGCGCTGTACATGGCGTACTTCATCGACCGCAAGCGCCAGCAGATCAACGAATTCCTGCCGGCGCTGCTGCCGGCGCTGATGTTCCTCGGCTGGTTCGGCTTCCTGATCTTCATCCAGTCCGACCTCGGCAGCGCCGCGGTCGTGATCTTCATCGGCGTTTCCATGCTGTTCCTCGCCGGCGTCAAGCTGCGCTATTTCGCGGCGCTCATCGGGCTCGGCATCCCGGTGCTCTACGAAGCCATCATGATGGCGGCGTACCGGCGCGACCGCATCGGCGCCTTCCTCGACCCGTGGTCGGATGCACGCGGCTCCGGCTACCAGATCATCCAGAGCCTGATCGCCGTCGGCACCGGCGGCATCACCGGCGTCGGCCTCATGGAAGGCCGGCAGAAGCTCTTCTACCTGCCCTATCCCTTCAGCGACTTCGTGTTCGCCGTGATCGGCGAGGAGCTGGGCCTCATCGGCGCGGTGCTGCTGGTCTTCGGCTTCCTGTTCTTCCTGTGGCGCGGCATCCGTGCGGCGTTCCGCGCGCCGGATCCCTTCGCCATGTTCCTCGCGGCCGGCCTCAGCGTCGCCATCGTTTCGCAGGCGCTCATCAACATCAGCGTGGTGCTCGGCCTGCTGCCCACCAAGGGCATCCCGCTGCCGTTCATCAGCGCCGGCGGCTCGTCGCTGCTCTTCACCCTGGTCGGCGTGGGGCTGATCCTGAATGTTTCCCAGCATGCGGACTGAGGAGGAAAAGTGCCACGCACGTTCCTCATCGCCGCCGGCGGGACGGGCGGCCACCTGTTTCCCGGCATCGCCGTCGCCGACGAGCTGCGCCGCCGCCATCCCGATTGCGAAATCGCCTTCGCCGGCACCAGCCGCGGCCTCGAGACGCGGCTGGTGCCGCGCGCGGGCTATGCGCTGCGGGTGCTGCCGATCCTGCCGCTCAACGGCGTCGGCCTCGGCCGCTTCCTCCTCGGTGTGGCGGCGCTGCCGTTCGGCCTCGCCAGCGCGGCGCTGCTCGTGCTGCGCTCGCGGCCGGACGCGGTGCTGGGCGTCGGCGGCTATGCCGGCGGGCCGGTGGTGCTCGTCGCATCGCTCTTCGGGGCGCGCACGGTGATCCTCGAACCGAACGCGATTCCCGGCTTCACCAACCGCGTGCTGCGGCGCTTCGTCGACGCGGCCGCGTGCGCCTACCAGGAAACGACCGGCTTCTACGGGCGCAAGGCGCGTGTCACCGGCAACCCGGTGCGCAGCGCGTTCTTCGCGCCGGCTTCATCGACCGCGCCGGCCGCCGCGGGCACTGCGGCGCTGCTGGTGTTCGGCGGCTCGCAGGGTTCGCAGGTGCTGAACGACGCTGTGGTGGCTGCGCTCGGCGCGCTGCCGGGGGCCGAACGGCTGCAAATCGTCCACCAGACCGGCGCGCGCATGCGCGATTCGGTCGCCGCCGCGTATGCGGCCGCGGACCGGCCGGCCGAGGTCGTGGCATTCCTCGACGACATGCCGCAGCGGCTGCGCCAGGCGGACCTCGTGGTGTCGCGCAGCGGCGCCACCACCTGCGCCGAGCTGTGTGCGGCGGGGCGGGCCGCGGTGCTGGTGCCGTTCGCGGCCGCCGCCGACGATCACCAGAAGACCAACGCGCTCGCGATGGTGCGCAAGGACGCGGCGCTGATGGTGGAAGAGAGCGATCTCGGCACCGGCGCCCTCGCGGCGCGCATCGCGGAACTGGTCGCCGCTCCCGAAGAGCGCGCGCGCCTCGCGCACAACGCTCGCGGCCTGGCGCGTCCCGATGCCGCTGCGCGTGTCGCCGACCTGCTGGAGGACGCCGGTGTTTAGGTCCTTCCAGCACGTGCACTTCGTCGGCATCGGCGGCGCCGGCATGAGCGGCATCGCCGAGGTGCTGCTGAACCTCGGCTACGTGGTCTCGGGCTCGGACCTGAAGCGCTCGGCGGTCACCGAGCGGCTCGCGGCACTCGGCGCGCGCGTCTACCAAGGCCATCGCGCAGAACAGGTGCAGGGCGCGCACGTGGTCGTCACCTCCACCGCGGCGCGCGCGGACAACGCCGAGATCGCCGCTGCCCGACAGCTCAATGTGCCGGTGATCCCGCGCGCCGAGATGCTCGCCGAGCTGATGCGCCTCAAGTACGGCATCGCGGTGGCCGGCAGCCACGGCAAGACCACCACCACCTCGATGGTGGCGCTGGTGCTCGACAAGGGCGGGCTCGACCCGACGGTGGTGGTCGGCGGCGTCCTCAACGTGCTGGGCTCGGGCGCGCGGCTCGGCAAGGGCGACTACATGGTGGCGGAGGCCGACGAATCGGACCGCTCCTTCCTCAAGCTCACGCCAACCCTCGCGGTGGTCACCAACATCGACCGCGAGCACCTCGACACCTACCGCGACCTGTCCGACATCCAGGACGCATTCGTCGGCTTCGTGAACAAGGTGCCGTTCTACGGCACCGCCATCGTCTGCGCCGACGACCCGCCGGTGCGCGCGGTGCTGCCGCGCATCGAGCGCCGGGTCGTCACCTACGGGCTCTCGGCCGGCTGCCAAACCACGGCGCGCGACCTGCGCGCGGACGGCTTCGGCACGCGCTACACCTGCTCGTGGCAGGGCGAGACGCTGGGCGAGATCGAGATCCGCGTGCCCGGCGCGCACA
Organism: uncultured Acidobacteriota bacterium; assembly: GCA_963720545.1. Classification (GTDB taxonomy): domain Bacteria; phylum Acidobacteriota; class Vicinamibacteria; order Fen-336; family Fen-336; genus MFD01916-c6. Next base: position 2,365,549 of record OY970399.1, read on the forward strand.
ACGTGCTCAACTCGCTGGCGGCCGTGGCCGTGGGCCTCGACCTCGATATTCCGTTCGCCGCGGTGCGCGACGGCCTGCAGGCCTTCACCGGCGTCGATCGCCGCTTCCAGGTGCGCGGCACGCAGAACGGCATCACGGTCATCGACGACTACGGCCACCATCCCACGGAGATCCGCGCCACCTTGCAGGCACTGCGCATGCGCGCCGGCAAGGCGCGCACCGTGGTGCTGTTCCAGCCGCATCGCTTCACCCGCACGCAAGCGCTGTGGCAGGAGTTCTGCACCGCCTTCGCCGCCGCCGACGTGCTGCTGGTGACCGACATCTACCCGGCGAGCGAAGAGCCGATCGCGGGCATCGACGCGCGCGCGCTCGCGGCGGCGATCGCTGCCGGCGGCCACCGCGATGCGCGCTACGCCGGCGACCTCAAGGCGGCCACCGCGGCGCTGCGCGAGGAAGTGCGGGAAGGCGATTTCGTGTTGACGCTCGGCGCCGGCAGCGTCTCACGCGCCGGTGAAGAGGTGCTCAGGTCATGGACCCTGCGGTGAGCGCCGCGTTGCGGGAGGCCGGCGTGCCGTTTCGCGAGCAGGAGCCGTTCGCCCGCCACACGACGATGGGCGTCGGCGGCCCGGCGGCTCTCATGGCCTTCCCGCGCTCGCGCGACGAACTGCGCAAGACGCTGCGCGTGCGCCGCGACTTCCAGGCGCCGCACCGCATCCTCGGCGGCGGTTCGAACCTGGTGGTGGTCGACGCCGGGCTCGACGAGCTGGTGGTGAACACGGAACACCTGAGCCGCGTCGAGCTGCACGACGACGGCTCGGTCAGCGCCGAGGGCGGCGCCAACGTGATCCGCACCGTGGTGCGCTGCTGCCGCGCCGGCCTCAAGGGCGTGCAGAGTGCCGTCGGCATCCCCGGCTCGGTCGGCGGCGCCGCGGTGATGAACGCCGGCGCCTACGGCTTCTCGATCAGCGACGTGATGACGCGCATCGAGGTGCTCGACGCGGACGGCGAGCAGGTGGCGCCGCCGCAGGGCTGGCAGTTCCACTACCGCGGCTCGACGATCCCCGAAGGCAACACCGTGGCGTCGATCACGCTCGCCCTGGAGAGAGCCGACCCGGCGCCGCTCGCAGCGGAGATTCGCGAGCTGCAGATGCAGCGCGTGCGCAGCCAGCCGCGCGGCCGCAACGCCGGCTGCGTCTTCAAGAACCCCGCGGGGGCCTCGGCCGGGCGCATCCTCGATCAGGTGGGCCTCAAGGGCACGCGCCGCGGCCATGCGGTGATCAGCGACCAGCACGCGAACTTCGTGGTCAACGAGGGTGGCGCCACCGCCGCCGAGGTCCTCGAGCTCGTGGACCTCGCGCGCGACAAGGCGCGCGCCGACGCGGGCATCGCGCTCGAGATGGAAGTCAGGGTCTGGAGGCCGCGCGCATGAGCGAGCCGGTCCAGAAGAAGCTCGCCTTCAGCGCCGCGGCCAGGCCGCGGGTGCGCCCGCTGAAGACTCCGGACACGGAAGCCAGCGGCGGCAACGACGACGCGCCGTTCCTGCGGCCGAAGACCCGCATGCGCGTGCGCCGCGGCCGCCGCTCGCTGGCGGCGCGGGTGTTGCTGGGCGCGCAGCTGCTGGCGGCCGTGCTGATCACCGTCGCCGGCACCTGGTATGCGGTGCAGTCGGTGCTGCACAGCGAGCGGCTCAAGGTGCGGCGCCTGCTGGTGCGCGGCAATCACTACCTTTCCGATGGGGAAGTGCGCGAGCTGCTGGGCCCGGCGCTCGGCGAGAACATCCTGGCGCTCGACATCGCCGAAGCGCGCGGGCGCCTCGACGCCTCGCCGTGGGTCGCCGCGGCCACCATCCGCCGCAGCCTGCCGAACGGCCTGCAGGTCGAGATCGTCGAGCGCCATCCAGTGGCCCTCGCCGAGATCGACCAGCTGTACCTGATGGACGGCGACGGCACGCTCATCGACATCTACGGCCCGCGCACTTCCGAGTTCGACCTGCCGGTGGTGCGCGGCCTCAGCGGCATCTCGGTCGAGGCGCGCGGCTGGCGCGCGGAACGCGCCGGCGCCCTGCTCGCCGACCTCGGCGAGAAGGCCGACGAGATCTCCGAAGTGACCGTCGAGCCGAGCGGCGACCTGCGCGCGGTGCTGCGCGGCAGCCAGGTGGTGCTGCGCCTCGGGGCGCCGCCCTACCTGCGGCGCTTCGAGCGCTTCCTCGCGCTGCGCGACGAACTCTTGGAGCGCACGCCGAACGCCGAGTACTTCGACCTTCGTTTTCGTGACCGGATCCTCGCCAAGCTGCCCTCCGCCGGGGCGGTCGCCGCGGTCTTCGGAGCGCACGGCTCCCTGACCCCGGCGTCGCTCGGGCAAGCGCTGGCGCCGATACCGGATTGAAGCGCACTCGCAATGCGGGGAGGCAAAGAGCAGTGACCAGGAAAAAAGACCGCTACATAGTCGGACTCGACATCGGCACCCACAAGGTGTCGGCGATCGTCGCCGAGATCAGCGACGACTCGCGCCTCGACGTCATCGGCACCGGCCAGGCCGAGTCGAAGGGCCTGCGCAAGGGCGTCGTCATCAACCTCGAGGCCACCGTCGACTCGATCAAGCGCGTGGTCGAGGAAGCGGAGCTGATGGCCGGTGTCGAGATCGGTTCGGCCTACGTCGGCATCGCCGGCACCCACATCCGCGGCTTCAACTCGCGCGGCGTGGTGGCGGTGAACAGCAAGAACCGCATCATCACCATGGACGACGTGCGCCGTTCGATCGAGGCCGCCAAGGCGGTGTCGATCCCGGTGGACCGCGAGATCCTGCACGTGCTGCCGCAGGAGTTCGTGGTCGACGACCAGGACGGCATCGGCGACCCCACCGGCATGACCGGCACGCGCCTCGAGGTGAACGTGCACATCGTCACCTGCTCGCAGACCGCGGCGCAGAACACCATCACCTGCGTCAACCGCGCCGGCCTCGAGGTGATCGACACCGTGCTCACCCAGATCGCCGCGGCCGAGGCGTGCATCACCGCGGACGAGAAGGAGCTGGGTGTGGCGCTCGTCGACATCGGCGGCGGCACCACCGACATCGCCATCTTCGAGAAGGGCTCGCTGTGGCACACCGCGGTGCTGCAGGTGGGCGGCGAGCACTTCACCAACGACGTGGCGGTGGCGCTGCGCACGCCGGTGAGCGAGGCCGAGAAGATCAAGAAGAAGCACGGCTGCGCGCTCACCTCGATGGTCAGCGAGGAGGACTCGATCGAGGTGCCGACGGTCGGCGGCCGCAAGCCGCGCATCATGGCGCGCCAGGTGCTGGGCGACGTCATCCAGGCGCGCGCCGAGGAGCTGTGCCAGATGATCCTCACCGAGATCCGCCGTGCCGGCTTCGACCGCTCGCTGAACAGCGGTGTGGTGCTGACCGGCGGCGGCGCCATCCTCGACGGCCTGCCGGAACTGGCCGAGCAGATCTTCGACATGCCGGTGCGGCGCGGCACGCCGTCCGGGGTCGGCGGCCTGCTCGACATCGTCTCGAACCCCACCTGTTCGACGGCCGTCGGGCTGGTGCTGAGCGGCTATCGCAACCGCCTCGGCCGCAGCCTGCAGTCGAGCCGCCCGGCCGCCACCGGCACTTTCGGCAAGATGACCGGGCGCATCAAAGAACTGCTCGCGGACTTTTTCTGATGAGGAGAGCAATCGACAGCCGCCGCAGCGAAGGCGTGGCGTTCCCGCCGCTGCCTGCCGTTCTCGCTTCAACCAGCCGCAAGACGCCGCTCGGGCGCGCCGTTGCCCGCCTGTGCGCGTGCTGCGGCCAGTCGCTTCTGACGTCCCATCGCGGCGGTTTCTGCCCGCGATGCGGTTTCATGACGGATTCAGTGGAGGGCGCCTAGAGATGAAGATGCATGAAGACAATCCCAACCGGATCACTTTCGCCGACGATCCCGAAACCCGCGGCGCCAAGATCAAGGTGGTGGGCGTGGGCGGTGGCGGCGGCAACGCCGTGAGCCGCATGATCGCCTCCGGCCTGCAGGGGGTCGAGTTCCTGGTGGTCAACTCCGACCTGCAGGCGCTGCACGGCAACAAGGCGCCGCAGAAGATCCAGATCGGCAGCAAGCTGACCAAGGGCCTCGGCGCCGGCGCCAACCCCGAGGTCGGCCGGCAGTCGGCGATCGAGGACACCGAGAAGATCTGCGACGCGCTCGAGGGCTCCGACATGGTGTTCATCACCGCGGGCCTCGGCGGCGGCACCGGCACCGGCGCCGCGCCGGTGATCGCTTCCATCGCCTCGCAGCTCGGCGGCGACAACGGCGGCGCGCTGACGGTGGCGGTGGTGACGCTGCCCTTCGCCCTCGAAGGCAAGCGCCGCATGACCCAGGCGCTCGACGGCCTGGCGGCGCTCAAGGAGTGCGTCGACTCGGTGATCGCGATCCCGAACGACCGCCTGCTGCAGACGGTCGCGCGCAACACGCCGGTGACCGAGGCGTTCCGCGTCGCCGACGACGTGCTGCGCCAGGCGGTGCAGGGCATCAGCGACATCATCACCGTGCCCGGCCAGATCAACCTCGACTTCGCCGACGTGCGCGCGGTGATGAAGGGCATGGGCCAGGCGGTGATGGGCACCGGCATCGGCGAGGGCGAGAACCGGGCGCTCGAGGCGGCGCAGCGCGCCATCTCGAACCCGCTCCTCGAAGACAGCTCGATCGAGGGCGCGCGCGGCATCATCGTCAACATCACCGGCGGTCCGGACCTGTCGCTGTCCGAAGCCGCCGATGCCACCGCGCTCATCACCAAGGTGGCCGACCCCGAGGCCAACATCATTTACGGCATCGTCACCGACGAAGCCATGGGCGATGCGGTCAAGGTGACGGTGATCGCCACCGGCTTCAGCAAGAGCGTGCGCCGCGTGCCGTCTACGCCCGTGGACCTCACCAACTTCGTCGGCGCCGCGGCGGCCGCCGCCGCTGCGGACTTGCCGGCGGCCGATCCCGCCGGGTTCTACCGCAAGACCCCGCAGCCGCAGGCGGCCGCGGGCGGCGGCGGCCGCTTCGACCTCAACGTGCCCGCATTCCTGCGCAAGCAGGGCGGCGGCAGCGGCGAGTAGCTACTTCCCGGTCTTCGCGGGTGCCTGCGGCAGGCGCTCCGGCAGCTCGGCGATCACGTAGGCCATGACGGCCATGGTGGCTGCGGAAGCGGCCACCTCCGCCGGGTCGAGCTGGTTGAGCGTGTCGGCCTGCGTGTGGTGCAGGAGAAAGTAGCGCGCGCCGTCCACGTCGAGCGACAGCGACGGCAGGTTCTGCTCCTTCACGATCGGGCCGATGTCGGCGCCGCCGCCCTGCACCGCGACCTCGGTGGCGGCGATCGGTGCCAAAAGCGCCGCGATCTCGCGCACCGTTGCGCGCGCGGCATCGCTGCCGGTGAAGCCGACGCCCACCGGCTTGAAGACGCCGGAGTCCGACTCGAGTGCCGCGACGTGGGTTTCGCCCTGGTGCGCATCCTTGTAGGCGGTGCCGCCGCGCAGGCCGTTCTCCTCGTTCGTGAACAGCACCACGCGGATCGTGCGGCGCGGGCGCAGGTTGAGCGACTTCAGGACGCGCACCGCTTCCCAGGCGGCCATGCTGCCGCCGCCATCGTCCATGGCGCCGACGCCGACGTCCCACGAATCGATGTGGCCGCCGATCACCACCACCTCGTCCGGCTTCTCGCGGCCGCGCCATTCCGCCACCACGTTCGCCGACTCCGAATCGGGCAGGAACTTCGCTTCCATCTTCAGGGTCACCACGACCTTCTGCTTGCGGTCGAGGATGCGCTGGATGCGGTCGGCATCCTCCACGGGAATCGCCGCCGCCGGAATCTGCGGCTGGTCCTTGTCGTAGTTCATGCCGCCGGTGTGCGCGGTGCGCAGGCCGGGCAGCCCCACCGAGCGCAGCAGCATGGCAACGGCGCCCTTTTGCGCCGCTTGCGAAGCGCCGCCGCCGCGATACTTCACGGTTTCGCCGTAGTTCGTGAACGGCACGTTGAAGAGCACGATGCGGCCCTTGACCTCGGCCGCGCGCGCCTCGAGCTCCTCGTAGCTGCGCACCGCGACGACCTCTCCGGTGATGCCCGCTGCCGGCGTGCCGATGCTGTTGCCAAGACCCAGGAGCACGAGCGGCCCGCCCGCCGGCTCCACCAGTTCCAGGCTTTCCGCGCCGCGCACCCACGCCGGCACCATCACCGGCTCGAGGCGCACGTTCTCGAGCCCGTCCTTCTTCATCTGGTCCGCGCACCAGCGAATCGCCGCCTCGAGCCGCGCCGAACCGGACAGCCGGTTGCCGAAGGTGTCGGTCAGCTCGGCGAGCCGTTGCCACGCCTTGCCGTCCTTTGCCGCGGCGATGATGCGCCCGGCCGCGTCACGATAGGACGCGACGTCCTGTGCCTGCGCACCGGATGCGAAGAGGCCCAGTGCGCAAGCCGTGGCAACCGCGCCGCGTCCGTGTCGTTCCCAAGACGTGTGGCTCATCCTTGCCCTCTGATTCCTTTCCAGGCCCGTTCGACGATGGTCGTAATGGTGAAGACCCAATCTTCATCCATTTGTGGGTTTCGTTCCGCCCAGGGTCCGGTGCGCAGGTCGTCGAACGTAAGGTTCTTCTGGATCCAGTCGAGCGGCCGGCCCTCACGGACGCTCGCTTCCACGCTCGTCACCACCGCCTCCAGCAACGCGCGCACCTGCCGCACGTAGGAGTGGTCGCGCATCACCGGACCATGGCCGGGGACGAGGGCGCTCACCGGGATCGCCTCCAGCGACCGCAGCACGGAGATCCAGGGCAGCGGCCACGAGGCGCCGGTGTAGGGGAATGGCGATTGCACCACGATGTCGCCGGTGAACAGGATCTTCTCGGCCGGCAGGTAGACGGTGGCATCGTGCGGGCTGTTGGCCGGCCCCCAATCCTTGACGAGCACCGTCCGCCCGCCGAGGTCGAGCGTCAGTTCCTGGTCAAGGACGCGCTCGGGCCGCACCACCGTCAGATGCGCCAACTCGTCGAGCTCGCCCCGCCGCTGCACGGCGAACGCAGCCTTTTTCGCATCCTTGCCCGCTGCCGCCTCGGCTTCGAGCGCCGCCAGGGAAGCGCGCCGCGATGAGCCGTCTGCCGTGCTGAAGCGGCTCCAGTAGCGGCTGTTGATGTCGATGAAGCGCGCGGTGTCGCGCTGCGCCACCACTTCGATGCCGGGGAAGGCCTCGCGATACGCGATCGTGCCGTTGTTGTGATCCATGTGCCAGTGGGTGATGACCAGGTAGTCCACGGGCTTCTGCGTGACCTGGCGGATGAGCGCGATGTCTTTCACCGCCCGCGAAGGCAGGTAGCACGAGTCGATTACCAGCACTGCGTGCGTGCCGATGACGACACCGGTGTTGCCGTGCGGCCACTCGTCGGTGGCATCGTCGTGCAGCACCGCGTAAACGCCGTCGGCGAGGCGCTGCATGCGCGCGCCGCTGTCCTTCACCTCCGGCTCCGCCCAGGCGGCGGTGGCGACGAACGCCGTGGCAAGAAACGCGAGCGGCAGGCTTCTCTTGATTTTCATTGCGGCGATGCTAGCTGCGCCGGCCCTGCGCGCCGCATGGTTCAATGCGCTGAAGCGCGCGCGCTGCCGCCGAACGCCGCGAGCAGTTCGTCACGGGTCGGACCGGTGGGGCCGATATGAGCGGCGAAGCGCTCGAACCCGGCGCGGTCGCCTTGCTGCAGGGCCCGCACCGCGGCCACAAGATGGGCCGTCTCGCCCAACCGGCACGGCAGTTGCGGCGGCTTCGCCCAGCGCCGATGTCAGCTGCGCCACGTAGAAGGCATCGTCCCAACCCGTCAGCGTCGGCTGCCGGCAGATCGTGAACATCGCCAGGACTGCGATGAGAAAGACCGAATGCCGCCGCATGGCTCCTGAGCCCATGGGCCCTCCTATGACATCATTATGCCGCCCATGTCAGAGCCGCTGGTAGACGTCGTCAAGGTCATGGACGAGATCCGCGCGGCGATCCGCCGCAAGCGCGAGGCGGGCTATTACAGCGACGAGGAAGTCGAGGACCTCGCCAACCTGCGCGCCCGCTCGTGGGGCGAGGCGGCCGGCATCGATGCGGCACTCCTCGGCCAGATCCTGCACCCGAGCCACGACTGGAACGTGTCGCCCGCCTACAAGGTCGAGTCGCATCGCGGCGGCGCCTTTGGCGCGCTCAGCGTGGCGCTGAAGAAGCTGGTCAGCCCGTTCGTGCGGCTCTACACCGACCATGTCACGAGCCGCCAGGCGCAGATCAACCTCTACCTCTTTTACGTCCTCAAGAACACCCTGCTGGAGCAGACCCGCCTGCAGTTCGAGGTGCGCGCGCTGCGCGCTCAGCTGGAAGCGCGCGACAGCCGGCAGCCGCCGCGGCCTTAAGAAGAAGATGAAGATCGCGATCGTCGTACAGAGGTACGGCGAAGAGGTGGTGGGCGGCGCGGAGCTGCACGCGCGCTGGATCGCCGAACACCTCGCCGAGCGCCACGACGTCGAGGTGCTGACCACTTGTGCCCTCGACTACCTCACCTGGGCGAACGAGTACGACGCGGGGCTCAGCAGCGTGCGCGAGGTGGCGGTGCGGCGCTTCGCGGTGGCGGAGCAGCGGGTTGCCGCACGCTTCGACCCGCTCACCGCGCGCGTGCATCTCGGCGCCCACAGCGATGCCGACGAGCGCGCCTGGATGGACGAGCACGGCCCGCGCACGCCGGCGCTGCTCGAGCACATTCGCAGGCACGGTACCGACTACGCCGCGTTCTTGTTCTTTTCCTACCGGTACTGGACTACTTTCCACGGCCTGCCGATCGTCGCCAGGAACGCCATCCTGGCACCCACCGCGGAAGCGGACCAGACCGTCCATCTGCGCCTCTTCAAGCCGTTCTTTCGCCTGCCCGCGGCCTACGCCTTCAACACCCCCGAAGAACGCGAGCTGCTGCTGAGCGCCGCCGCCGAGAAGTCGCTGCCCGGCGAGGTGGTGGGCGTCGGCATCGACGAGGCGCGTGCCACCCCGGAAGCCGACCTGCGCCGCCGCCTCGACCTGCCGAAGCAGTTCATCGCCTACGTCGGCCGCATCGAGAAGGCGAAGGGCTGCGACCGCCTGTTCGCCGACTACATCCGCTTCGCGCACGAGGAGACGAACGCGCCCGCGCTGGTGCTCGTCGGCAAGCCGGTCCTGCCCATACCGAACCACCGCGGCATCGTCCACCTCGGCGTGCTGAGCGACGCCGACAAGCTCGGGATCATCCGCGCGAGCCGGCTGCTGGTGCAGCCGAGCCCCTTCGAGAGCCTGTCGATGGTGTTGCTCGAGGCGTGGAAGATGGGCCGGCCCGCCCTCGTGAACGGCCGCTGCGACGTCATGCGCGGCCAGGCCCAGCGCGCCAACGGCGGGCTTTACTACTCCTCTTATATGGAGTTCGCCGAGTGCCTGCGCTACCTCTTGGCAAACCCCCAAGCCGCTGAATCGATGGGGTTTGCTGGCGAGGCGTACATGAACGCCAACTACGACTGGGGCGTCGTCATGGCGAAGTACGAGAGGCTGCTCGAGATCGCCGCCCGCTAGAGACACCGCGGGCAATCGCGTCCTTGCCGCTAAACTGTTGAGTGGCAAGCCAATGTCCGCAACCCCCGATGACGCGCGCGACCTGCGCAGCGCCGAGATTCCGCTTCGAGGCGAAAAGCACGCCGGATCTTTCCGCGTTTGCGTCATCTACCCGAATCTCTATTTCGTCGGCATGTCGAACCTCGGCTTCCAGGGTGTGCAGGCTCTCTTCAACGAAGCGCCCGACGTCGTCTGCGAGCGGGCCTTCCTGCCGAGCGACGCCGCGCGCGCGGCGCTCGAGAAGAGCGGCAAGCCGCTCGCAAGCCTCGAGACCGGCACCGACCTGCGCCGCTTCGACATGCTCGCCTTCTCGATCTCGTTCGAGAACGACTACCTGCACGTGCTGCAGATCCTGCGCATGGCCGGCATCGCGCTGCGCCCGGAACAGCGCACCGACCGCGACCCCGTCATCGTCTTCGGCGGCGCCGCTGTCTTCCTGAATCCCGAGCCGCTCGCACCGTTTGCCGACGTCGTTGCCGTAGGCGAGGGCGAGAACCTGGTGCCGAAGCTGATGAACGCCTTCGCCGGCACCTCCAACCGCCAGGCCGCGATCGATTCACTGCAGCCGAAGGAAGGCTTCTACATCCCGTCGCGGTACACCGTCTCTTACCACCAAGACGGCACCGTCGCGCGCTATGACGGGCCAGGCACCGTCATCAGGCAGCGCGCCTGGGCGGGCAAGATGGGCCTGCCGCAGACCACCATCCTCACGCCGCACACCGAGATGTCGATGAAGTTCCTGGTCGAGATCTCGCGCGGCTGTCCGTGCATGTGCCGCTTCTGCTGGGCGGGCTACAACTACCTGCCGGTGCGCGGCTTCTCGCGCGCCGAGATCGTCGGGCGGGCGAAGGAAGTGCGCGGCTTCACCAACAAGATCGGCCTGGTCTCGACCGCAGTCTGCGACCATCCCGAGATCAACGACATCGTCGACGACCTCGCGGCCATGGACTACGAGGTGTCGGTCGCGTCGCTGCGCCTCGACGACCTCACGCCCGAGTTCGTGTTCAAGCTCGCCGACACAGGGGTGCAGGGACTGACGCTGGCACCCGAGTGCGGTTCGGACCGCATGCGCAAGATCATCAACAAGCAGTTCACCAACGAGGAGATCCTCGACAAGGCCACCTGGATCTTCGAGAACGGCATCAGGAACCTGAAGCTCTACTTCATGGTCGGGCTGCCGTTCGAGGAGCATTCGGACGTCGAGGCGATCGTCGACCTGACCGCGCAGATCCGCGAGCGCATGCTCGCCGTCGGCCGCAAGCGCGGCAGCGTCGGCCGCCTGCACCCCTCGGTCAACCCGTTCGTCCCCAAGCCGGGGACGCCCTATCAGTGGCTGCCCATGGAAGCGCCGAAGGAGAGCGACCGCAAGCTGCAGTACCTGCGCAAGGCGTTCGGCAAGATGCCGAACGTGAACGCGATCTGCAAGAGCGTCCGTTCCGGTGTGCACCAGTCGATCCTGGCGCTCGCCGACCGCCGCGTCGCCGACGCCCTCGAGATGGCGGTTGTCGAGGGCATCGACCTGAAGCGCGCGATGAAGGAACTGGGCCTCGACCCGGCTTTCTACCTGTTCCGCGAACGCTCAAAGGACGAGATCCTGCCCTGGGACATCATCGACAACGGCGTCGCCAAGTCTTACTACTGGAGGGAACTCGAGCGCAGCCGCGCCGAGCGCCTCTCGCCGCACTGCCCCGAAATCCAGGGCTGCATCCGCTGCGGCGTCTGCGTCGAAACGCCGAACCCGTCCTACAAATTGCCGGACAAGTGGAAGGAACTGGGCACGTCGCCTCGCTACCTGCGAATGGCGCCGACAGCCTGAAGGGGTCGCGGGCGGCCGTTTTCGAAAACTGGAACCGCCTGGCCCGCCAACCGTAATAAATTCGGGATGAGGAGATCGTTCATGCGGGCATGGCTGGGCTTTGCCTTCCTGGCGCTCACGGCTTGCGGCAGCGAGCCGTCTGCGGTGGCGGTGGGGCAGACGTTCGAACTCGGGGTTGCCAAGAGCCAGACGGTGGACAACAGGCTGCGGGTCACCCTGAACAGCGTCACTTCCGACTCGCGGTGTCCCACCGACGTCACTTGCATCTGGGCGGGAGACGCGACGCTGCAGCTCACCGTTTCGGCACCCGGGGCTCCTGCGCGGAACGGCGAGCTGCATGCCGCGAAGCTCGACGAGAGCCTGAGCATCGGCGGATTCCTGATCCACCTGCGCGAGTTGCGTCCTGCGCCGCTCTCGACCCGGCCCATCGCCCCTGCCGACTACGTCGCGGTGCTGGTCGCCACCGAGGCAAAGTAGTTGCTCGGCGCGCTGCTGCTCGCGGGCGTCGTGCTGGCACCAGCGGCCGATTCGGCGCTGAGCATCAAGCCTTGCGAATGGCCGGGCGTCAACGGCAAGGCGCGCTGCGGCACCTTCCGTGTTTTCGAGGATCGGGAGGCGAAGCAGGGTCGCACGCTCGAACTTGGCTTCGTCATTCTCGATGCCACCGCGCCGACGCACGCTCCCGACGCGTTCGTCTTCATCAACGGCGGTCCGGGCGGGGCCAGCACCAATGCGGCGGCGGGCCTTGCGATGATGATGGGCGAGGTGCGTGAGAAGCGGGACATGCTGTTTCTCGACCTGCGCGGCACCGGGCTCTCGGGTGCCCTCAAATGCCCGCTGTACGGCGATCCCCTCGACCTTGACAAGGTTCTCGGCGACTACTTTCCGGTTGCGGCGGTGCAGGAGTGCCGCAAGGCGCTCGAAGTGCGCGCCGACCTGACGAAGTACACCACCGAAGCGTCGGTCGACGATCTCGACGACCTGCGCGCAGCGCTTGGCTACTCGCAACTCGATCTCTACGGCGGTTCCTACGGCAGCCGCGTGGCGCTCGTGTACATGCGCCGTCATCCCCAGCACGTGCGTGCCGCTGTCCTGCACGGCGTCGTGCCCACGCAGGTGCCGTTGCCGCTGCGCTTTGCCCGTGACGCCCAGGCCGCACTCGACGGCGTCCTCGGCGAGTGCGCGGCTGAAGGCTCCTGCAACGCCGCATTCCCGGCGCTGCGCGCCGAGCTTGCTCAGGTTCTCGCGACCGTGCAAAAGGCGCCGGTCACCGCCACCGTGATGCATCCCGTGACCGGCACGGTGGCCACGGTCTCGCTTGGATACGATCTCACGGCCGAAGCCTTGCGCCAGATGCTCTACGAGCCGTCCAGCTCATCGACCATTCCCCTGGTCGTGCACGAGGCGGCGGCGGGTCGATGGACCCGCCTTGCCGAAGCTGCGATCGCCGCGCGGCGCAGCCTCATCGGCGGCGATGTCGCCCAGGGGCTCTACCTCTCCGTCACCTGCGCGGAGGACCTGCCCTTCATCGAAACGGGCGCGGGGGAGGCTGCCGCGCGCGGCACGTTCCTCGGCGACTACCGCCTGCAGCAGCAGCGGCGCGCGTGCTCCTTCTGGCCCCGCGGGCAGGCGAGCGCCTCGTTCCGCGAGCCGGTGCAATCCAACCTGCCGGTGCTGACATTCTCGGGCCAATGGGATCCGGTGACGCCGCCTTCACAAGCCGCTGAAGCCTTGCGCACGCTGCCGCACGGCGTCGCGGCGGTGGTTCCGAGCGGCGGCCATGTCTTCATGGGCCTGACGAACGCCGACTGCGGCGAGCACCTGATCGCTTCCTTCGTCGCGGCCGGTAGCGCCGACCGGCTCGACATGGGTTGCCTCGCCACCATGCATCGCCCGCCGTTTCCGACGTCGCTGCCCGACCTGACGCCGGTTGTCCTGTCGGAGGCCGCGCTGCAGCGGCTGGCGGGCCACTACGCGGATCCAAAGTCGGGGTTTGCCGCCGAGGTGGCGCTCGCGAACGGCGCGCTGCAGGTGAGCATCCCGCAGCAGCCGCCGGTGCGCCTCGTGCCCGTTGGCGGCAACCGTCTGCGCTGCGTCGACGACCCCGCGATGACCGTGCGCTTCGACGAAGAAGCCGGCGCAGTTACCGGGCTTTCGATCGAACTGGGCGGCGCCGTCGTCATGGCGTTGCCGCGCGCCAATTGATCCGTTACTCGCGCTGACCTCGCCACAGCCGGTCGTAGGCCGACCACTCGGCGTCGGTCGTGGTCCACTCGGCATAGAGCGCGACGCCCTCGAAGGTGCCGCCGCCGCCGACGCCGCGTAATCCAGCGACAATCCCGAGCAGCGCGTTGTCGAGCGTTTCGACGTCCTTGCGGTGCATGATGCCGCGCGCCTCGTAGGTGGGCACGCCCATCAGCACCCTGGCCCCCGTGCGGTCGGCCGGCAGCGCCGTGGTCGTGGATTTCGCCGCGTACGCGAGATACCGGCGGTAGAGCATTGCGGTGGGCAGGGCGGTGTCGTACGCCATAACCACCAGCTGGTCGGCTGCGGCCGCCACCCTGGCGTAGTACCCGGTCGTCCACAGGAAATTGGGTGCGAACGGCAGAGCGAATGGTCCCGGCCGCGTCGCCGACACCGACAGGATCGCCTGCTCGCCGATCGCCGCCTTCAGCGCGCGCAACAGCGCGATGTAGTCGTCGTTGCCGTTGTCGATCGGCTCGATGTTGAGGTGCACGCCGTCGAAGCCTTCGTCGATGAGCCCGCGGCACTCGGTGACGAGCATCTGGCGCTGCAGCATGTTGCCAAGATCGATGGTGCCGGGGCGCTGGCGCTTGTAGCCGACGCGCAGGCCGCCGACCCACGGCACGATGCGCATCTGCGGCGCCACCTCGCGCGCCGTCTGCAGGAAGGCGCGCAGCTGCTGGCGGTCGTGCGGCGGCAGCCGCCCGTTCGCATCGAAGGGAATGATGTGCGGGAAGACGTATTGCACGCCGCGCTCGTGCAGGCCGCGGAACAGCGCTGCCATGTCGTCGGCCGTCTGCGTCTTCTCGAGCCACTTGTGCTCGAGCCAGGTGGCGTTGCGGTCGTGGTTGAAGGGATGGGGCGCCGCATCCCCGGAAGGCGATACCGACAGGTAGATGAAGAGGACGAGCGCCACGACCGCGGCGGTGATCAGGGAGATCCGCAGCAGCCGGGCCAGCAGGCGCCTCATGTCTGGTCGCCGCCAAGGAGCAGGACCAGCGCCGCCGCGTGGCGGCGCGAGTGCGTGAGGCTCACGATCGGCCGGCCGCCGAGGCGCTCGAGCGCCGCGCGCGCCGCACCGTGCATCTGCAGCTGCGGGGCGCGGCCTGGCTGGCGCACCACCTCGATCTCGAGCAGCGACTGTCCCGCGCCGAGCAGGCTGGTGGCGGCGAGCTTGGCGGCATACCGCGCGGCCAGCCGGCGAGCCGGGTCGCTCTTGGCGTGGGCGAAATCCCACTCGCCCGCGGTGAACACTTCGCGGCCACGCCCGGCGGCGAGGATCGCCTCGACCGCCGCGATGGCGACGATCTCGAGCGCGCGGCGCATCCCCGGTGCGGACATGGCGAGAGTGTACTAGGCGGATCGCGTACGATCGTGCTGGTGAGAAACTCGCGGCGGCGCATCGCGGCATTCGATGCCGTGCCCGGCCTGGTCCACGGATTCGACCCCGGCGGCCATCCCATTCCAGCGAGCCGTGACGAGGAGCGCACGCGGCTCGCAGCGCGGCTGCTGCCGCACGGCCGGCTCAACCTGCTGGCGCAGGTGCACGGCGCGGTGGTGCAGGATGCACCGTGGGAGGGCCGGCCGCAGGGCGATGCGTCGTTTGCGGCTCGGCCTGGCGAACTGCTCGGCATCGAATCGGCCGACTGCCAGCCCGTCTTCATCGTCGACGTGCGGGCGGGCCGTGTTGCTGCGGCGCACGCCGGATGGCGCGGCACGGTGGCGCGGGTGGCGGCGGCGGCTCTGTCACGGCTGGTCGCTGCCGGCTCGGATCCGCGCGACCTCATCGCCGGCCTCGGCCCGGCGATCGGCGCGTGCTGCTACGAAGTCGGCGACGAGGTGGTGGCTGCGTTCGGCGCCGGCAGCGAGCGCTTCTTTTCGCCGGGGAAGGGAGAACGCCCCCATCTCGACGTGCGCGCGGCGAACGTGGCGCAGCTCGTCGCCGGCGGCATCGCCGCGGAGCGCATCCATCACATCCTCGACTGCACGCGCTGCGGCGCCGGCTTTCCTTCCTATCGCCGCGACGGCGGCAGCGCCGGGCGCATCCTCAGCTACGCGGGCTTCGCGCGCCAGGCCTAGGGCTCGGCGCCGTCCAGCGCCTGGTTCGCGAGCGCGTCCGCTTCCTTGTTCTGTTCGCGCCGCACGTGGCGCAGCGAGGCGCTCTCGAACTGGCGCATCAGGCCCCGGGCCTCGCGAAACAGCGGCACCATGTTGGGGTGCTTCACCTTGAAGCGCCCCGCCATCTGCTCGACGACCAGCAGCGAGTCGGAGAAGACCGCCACGCGCCGTGCGCCGTGGTCGAGCGCGTAGCGCAGCGCGTTGATGAGCGCGTGGTACTCGGCAACGTTGTTGGTGGTGTGGCCGAGGCAGCCGCACAGGCCGGCGACGGTGGTGCCGTCGGGCCGCGCCACGTGCACGCCCCAGGACGCCTTGCCGGGGTTGCCGCGCGAGGCGCCGTCGATGTGGATGCGCAGCTCGGGAGGGGCGGCGGTCATTTCCCGCTGGTTGCGGGAGCGGCGACCGGCGCGGGCGCTTCGGCTTCTATGTAATAAAGGATGCGGTTGCACGACGGGCACTGCATGACGACGTCGTCGTGCATCTTGAGGTCGACGAACATCTGCGGCCGCAGCTTCACGCGGCAGGCGCTGCACGCACCGTCCTTGGCCTCGCTGATGCCGCTGCCGCGGTGGCGGGAGATGCGGGTGAAGAGCTCGAGCAGCGACTCGGGCACCGTGGCTGCGGCCGCCGTGCGCTCGCCGCGAAGCGCCGCGGCGCGCTCGCCAAGCGCCCTGGCCTGGGCGTCGAGCTTCGCGGCCTCGGCCTTGCCCTCGTCCTCATGGCCCTTGAAGGTCGCTTCCTCGGCGCGGACCGCCGCGGCCCGGCTTTCGGCCGATTCCATGTCGACGAGGATCTTGTCCTCGACCCCGCGGATCTCGCGCTCGACCCCTTCAATTTCGTGGAGGACGGCCGTGTATTCCTTGTTGGTCTTCACGTCCATCAACTGGCCCTTGTACTTGGCCCTCTTGGTCTCGAAATCCTGAAGGCTCGCCTCGAGGGCCCGCCGGCTCTTCTGGCTCTCGGCCAGGGACTCGCGGGCGGCATCCAGGGCCCGGCGCTCGTCGGCGACGCGCTTTTCAAGCGCCTGCTTTGCCCTGGGAATCTCGGCCAACTGGGCCTCATTGGCCCGCTGGTCGCTCTCGACACGCTGGAGGAGGACGAGCTTTGCGAGGTCGGCGTTCATGAAGCGAAGATCCGAATCTTAGCACTCGGGGCCGATTTTGCTGTTTTTTGGAATGGACAGCCGCCTGCGCGGCGTTACAATTTCCGGGCGTTCCGAAAAGCCGTTAGCCGCTCGCCGCGCGTACTCATATGGGAAAGCGGCTGTTGGACGCTCGTCTTGGGACAGAACCTTAAGGAGTCGATAATCCATGGAACGTCGCGAATTCAGCAAGATCATGGGCGCAGTTGTCGGCGGCATGGTTGCGGGCTCGAAGTTGGCCCCTTCCGTCTTTGCCGGCGACGAGCATGCGAAGCACACCTGTAAAGGCAAGAACGAATGTAAGGGCCAGGGCGGATGCAAGACTGGCGACGGCGGATGCGCCGGGAAGAATTCCTGCAAGGGCAAGGGTGGCTGCGCCACGACTGCCAAGCACGATTGCAAGGGCAAGAACGACTGCAAGGGCCAGGGCGGATGCTCCACCGGCGACGGCGGCTGCGCCGGCAAGAACTCTTGCAAGGGCAAGGGCGGCTGCGCGGTTCCGGCGAAGAAGAAGGAGTAGTTTCTACACCTTCGGCGGAAGGTCGGCGCCGGCGCTCCTCACGGGTGCCGGCCGGGCCTTCCGCCTTTTCTTTTTCATGACGAATCGCTTCGCCTTTCGCGATCTTGGCGTCGGCATCGGCCTGCGCACCGCCCATTTCGCGCACATCCTCGCGAAGTGGCCGAAGGTCGACTGGTTCGAGGTTCTCTCGGAGAACTTCATGGACACAGGCGGCCGCCCCTTGCAGGTGCTCGACGAGGTGGCCGAGCGCTATCCGGTGGTGCTGCACGGCGTCAGCCTCGGCATCGGCAACACCGATCCGCTGAACCGCGACTACCTGCGCAAGCTCAAGAACCTGGCCACGCGCACCAGGGCGCATTGGGTCTCCGACCACCTCTGCTGGACCGGCATCCTCGGCCGCAACACCCACGACCTGCTGCCGATGCCGTATACCGAAGACGCGCTGGCGCACACCACCGAGCGCGCGCGCGCCGTCAGCGACATCCTCGAGCGGCCGCTGGTGCTCGAGAACCCCTCGTCCTATGTGGAGTTCGCCGGCTCCTCGATGCCGGAGTGGGAATTCCTGGCGCGCCTCGCCGAAGACGCGAACTGCGGGCTGCTCCTCGACGTGAACAACGTCTACGTCAGCTCGTTCAACCACCGTTTCGACCCGCGCACCTACATCGACGCGATCCCCGCCGACCGGGTGGTGCAGTACCACCTCGCGGGCCACACCAACAAGGGCACGCACATCCTCGACACGCACTCCGATCACGCCGTGCCCGAGGTGTGGGAGCTGTATCGCCGCGCGTGGGCGCGCACCGGCCGCACTTCGACCCTCTACGAGTGGGACGAGAACATCCCGCAGTTCGACGTGGTCCACCGGGAAGCCCTGAAGGCGCGCGAGTTCCAGACAGCACCCGTGCCGCAAGCCGCGGACGCCATCACCGCGTGAGCGGGGGCGAGGCCCGGGACGGGCAGCCGCGCGCCGCGCTCGCCGATCTCCAGCGCTGGTTCCAGTCGGCCGTGGTTGCCGCCGAACCGCCGCAGGATGCCGAGGCAGCGCGGGTGATCCTGCCGTCGCCGACGCTGCGCGCCGCGGAACGGCTGGCGATCTATCACGGCATGTACCCGCTGCGCATGCACGACGCGCTCGCGAGCGACTACCCGGCACTGCAGCATTTCCTCGGCGACCACGGCTTCGAACACTTCGTCGCCGACTACGTGGAGCAGTTCCCGTCGCGCGCCTACACCCTGAACCGGCTCGGCGACCATGTGCCCGAATTCATCGCCGCATCGAGCACCTTGCAAAAGCGCGACTTCCTCCACGACCTCGCGCGCCTCGAACTCGCCATCACGGAAGTGTTCGATGCCGAGGAAGTCGCGACCCTCGGCACCGCCGAGATCGAGGCGCTGCCGCCCGAAGCCTGGGAGTCGGCGCGCCTGCAGGCGGTGCCGGCCTTTCGCCTGCTGGCGCTGCGCTATCCCGTGAACGACTACCTGCAGTCGGTGAAAGACGACAACCACGACCATCCGAAGACGAAGCGCAAGGACACCTGGGTCGCGATCCATCGCCGCGCCTACTCGATGTACCGTCTCGACCTGGTGCGGCCGGCATACGACCTGCTCAGGGACATCACCGGCGGCGCCACGCTCGGCGAGGCGCTCGACCACGCCCTGGCCCGCCGCGGCCGCAACAAGCCGTCGGCCGAAGAACTGTCCGGCTGGTTCCGGGACTGGGTCGGTGGCGGCATCTTCCGCGCGGCATCGTAGGCCTGCGGTGCGGGCAAATGCCCGCCCCTTCGCTTACGCTTTCGAGATGAGGCTCCTTGCCGCGCTGCTCGTGTCTTCCGGCGTCCTTGCGGCGCCGTTGTTCGCGCAAACCGGCCGCATCCTGGTGTCGCTGCGCGGCGACGGCCGCGTCAGGGTTGTTTCTCCCGAGGACGGTACCGCGGGTGCGGCTTTCACCGTGGGCGCGGAACCTGGTGAGATCGCGGTGAGCGCCAGCGGGCAGACCGCCTATGTCGCTGTCTCCGGCACGCCGGACGGGGACGCCGGCGGCACGGTTGCGGTGCTCGACCTGGCGGGGAAGTCGGTGCGTCGCACCTTCGAGCTGGCGGGCTTCACGTCACCGGGCGGCGTGCGCCTCGACGGTTCCGGCACCACGTTGTTCGTCGCATGCGCGCCGCAAAACGCGCTCCTCGAACTGGACGCGGAGACCGGGACGCTCGAGAAGTCGTGGAAGACCGACACCGAAGGCGCGGCCTTCGTGGCGGTCACGCCCGACGGCGGCAAGCTGTACGTGCCGCACCTTGCGGGCCGGAAGCTGGTCGGCATCGACCGCAAGGCGAACAACGTCCGCACGATCCTGTCCGGCGATCCGCTCAGCGATGTGGACCTCTCGCCCGACGGACGCGAGGCCTGGGTGCTCGATCACGAGCGGCGCAGCATCCAGGTGATCGCGGCGAAGAGCGACGTGGTGGTGGCCAGCGTCGCTCTCGACGATTCGGCACCGGGCCGCCTGCGGTTTACACCGGACGGCAGGCGCGTGGTGGTGGTCCAGGGCCGGCGCGCGGTGCTCATAGACACCGCGGAGCGCAAGATCCTCTCGGCGCTGCAGATGCCGCTGCGCGGCGCCGCCCTCGCCATCGCCCCCGACGGCAACCACGCGGTGATCGCCAACCAGGACGACGACAGGCTGACGATCGTCGCGCTGGCGGATCCGCTGCGCATCGTGCGCACGTTCGCGGCACCCGGCAAGACTCCCGCCGGCGTGGCGTGGCTGCGCTAGGGCTTCACCTGGCGGCCTAGAGCCGCGAGACGAGGAACAGGCCGGCGCCGATCGTGACGAGGTCCTCGAGGACGGCGATCAGCAGGTCGGAATAGCCGGCCTGAGCCACGAGAGCGTGGCGCGCCCGATAGCCGGTGAACGACCCGACCACTGCGCCTGCCGCACCCGCGATCGCGCCCGTGAGGAGCGGCGCCCCGGCCGAAGCCTGCACCACGACGCCGCAGAGGGCGCCCGACAACAGGCGCGCGGCGAGCGGACCGGTTGTGAGCCGGCTGGGAGTGAACGGCAGCTTGTCGGTGCACAGCTCGACCACCGCGAACACGGCCAGCACCCACTTCGCCGGCACCGACGCCATGAACGCGACAGCCGACTGCGCCACGGCCGGCAGCCGGTCGTGCGCGGTCCAGGCCAAAAGCGCCAGCGGCGTCATCGAGCGCAGGCCGGCGGTTACGCCAAGGGCAAAGGCGATGAACAAGAGCATGGCCGCTACCTTAAACCCTGCGCTGCCAGCCACGATGCGACGTCGCTCCAGAACAGGGAGCTGCCGCCCAGTTCGTGGCCGATATCCGGGTAGGTGCGCGACTGCTGCAGCGAGCCGCCCAGGGTAGCGAGGCGCGGCGCGGCGACCCGCGTCGGCACCAGGCGGTCGTCCTCGGCGAGCAGCCACAGCCCGCGCGCCGTGGTCTCTCGCAGCGCCGGCAGCGGATCCCAGCCCGGCGGGCCGTCGTAGGTGGCGAGCCGCGCATACGCTTCGTCGATGGGCAGGGCGCGCTGGTCCTCGTAGTAGACATTGGTGCCGACCGGCATCGCCGAGCCGACCACCGCGACGAGGAAGCGCACGCGGTCGGAGCGCTGCGCTGCATCGGCCATGATCCATCCGGCCTGGCTCACGCCCATGAGGCCGATGCGGGCGCCGTCGACGTCGCTGCGCGCGCGCAGGAACTCGACACCGGCGAGCATGTCGGATGCGAGTTCCGCGACTTTCGATTCGCTGTTGCGACCCGACAGTTCCTGGAAAGTTCCGGTCGACTGCCCAACGCCGCGCTTGTCGTAGCGCAGCGTCGCAAAGCCGAGGCCGAGCCAGTGCGGAACGTGCGCCGCGCCTTCCTGTTTCGTGACCCTGCCGGAACCATGGCCGATGACAACCGCCGGAAACGGACCGCGTCCCGACGGCAGGTCGAGCGCGAAGTGGAGACGAGCGCCGCTACTTTCGAGGAAGCCTTCCTCGTGCCCTGCGGCCATCCCGGTCGGCGAGGTCGGCGCCACGCCGCCATCGCCCGAACAGGCGCCGGCGACGAGGCCGCACGACAGGACCGCTGTGCCGAACAACCGCTGCCGGCTGGTCATGAGCTGCGCCGAAGATACGCTTCTTCGTGCCCGCGCACGACGAGTCATTTTCTTGAACTAGGCGGAGCCCTTGTTGTCGATCCAGTAGCGGCGGTTGGGCTTCTTGAGGTCGGGCCCGGTGGCCACGTCCTCCAGAACGCCGCCGTTCTTCTCGATCGTGCGGATCGATCCAGCATTGTCGTCGTCGCACGTCACCAGCACCCGTTCGAGGCCAAGCTCGGCGCGCGCGAGCTGCAGCGCGAGCCGCAGGATTTCGGTGGCGTAGCCTCGGCGACGAAACTCGGGGACGACGACGTAGCCGATGTGCCCGCCGAAGCGCAGCAGTGGCGCGCTGAGGATGTGCCTGATCGAGGCGCGCCCGACGATGCGCTGGCCGGCGAACGCGAACAGGAAAGTGGCGGGCACGTGCTCGGGCGACAGGTTCACGCCTTGTTCCTGCTCGGCAAGCACCTCGAGGTACCGCCGGAACGGCATGCCCTCGTGGTAGTAGTGGAGGAACGACGGGTATACGGGCGACGTCGCGCGATGCGCCGCGAGGAACTCCGCCTCGTCTGCCTCGCGAAGACGTCGCAACAGCAGCCCGGTCCCCGTCTTTTCGCGCTTGAAAAAGACCAGGCTCCAGAGTGGCCCGAAGAGGAACCAGAAAAAAGCCATGCCCCAGGGGAGCACGTACCAGGCTTCGAGCGCCCGGGTCGCGTCCGGCCTCGCGACGAACGCGATGACGGCGAGCAGCAAAAGGTCCGTGATCGCCACGGCCACCAGGCAGCGCGCCCAGAGCTTCAGTTCGTAGCGCACAGCCGCCCAGCCGCGAGAAGGAGGGGGGGACGGCGGCGGGCCGCCCGCGAACCGGTGCGCGAATCGCTGGTCTGCCCAGCGGATCAAGATCGGGCCGAACGCGACGGTGAACCCCACATACGCCGTCGCCAGGCCGTGCGCGAGCGTCGCGCGCGTGCCGCCGCGCAGGTCGAGCACGGTGAATGCGAGCAGCGCCACGTCGATGAGCGGCACGCAGAGCAGGCACAACGAACTGAAGCGCCGCTGATGCCAGATGTAGCGCAGCGCCAAGCCGGTGAAGAGCACCACCCAGAAGGCGGCCTCGCACCCCACGATCAACAAATACAGCGTGCCTGCCCCGGGAGTTATCATCCTTGCTCCCGATATACTGCGGCCCACTCGAACTGACTGAGGTGCACATGTCCGGCAGGAACAAGGCTCGGGTCGGTGAATTCCTTGACCGTGTCCTCACCGGTGGCGACATCGAGGCGACCGGCGACTACTTCGAGCGCGACATGGTTGAGGAGGTGCCCTTCCCAGGGCAGGGTCCCGGACTCGATGGTCTCAAGGAATTGTTGATCCGCATTCGCTCCGCGTTTCCGGATTCGAACTGGACTCTCGAAGAACAGATCGCGGAGGGCGACAAAGTATTGAGCCGGTTCGTCTGGTCCGGCACGCATCAAGGCGAGTTCCTGGGCATTCCGGCGACCGAGCGCCCGATTCGCGTGTGGGGCATGGTGATCGACCGATTCGCTGGAGAGAAGATCGTCTCGACGCGAATCCTGTTGGACATGTTCGGCATGATGATGCAGTTGGGGGTCATTCCGAATCCCGCACAGCAGGCGAGATAACGATTCAAGACGGTTTGGTGGGCCCGCCAGGATTCGAACCTGGGACTGGCCGGTTATGAGCCGGATGTTCTACCGCTGAACTACGGGCCCGACGGCGAGGCTACCAGACGCGGCCGCGGCGCCTCAGTGGCGTAGGCGAGCGGCAGCCTGCTCCACCTGTTCCATGACGCGCAGCATGTTGCCGCCGAGGATCTTTTCCACATCGGCTTCGGAATAGCCCTTCGCGAGCAGCGCCGCCGTCAGCTTCGGCAGCTGCGAGGCGTCTTCCATGCCGAACGGCATGGTGGCGCCGTCGAAGTCCGAGCCGAGGCCGACGTGGTCGACGCCCGCCACCTTCACCGCGTGGTCGATGTGCTCGACGATCGCTTCCCAGGTGACCTTCGGCAGGCTGCCCTTCTCCATCGCCTCACGCGTGAGGCGCGCCATGGTGAGGGTCGCGCACGCTTCGTCGCCGCCGCACTGCTTCGACATCCGGTCCAGTGAGGCCACCACGCCGCCTTGCTTCTCGCCTGCCAGGCGCAGCTCCTCGGAGAGGAAGCTCACCTCGTAGTTGATGTTGATGACGCCGCCGTTCTTCGCGAGCGCTTTCAACATGTCGTCGCTCATGTTGCGCGGATGGTGCGAGATGGCGCGGCACGACGAGTGCGAGGCGATCACCGGCGCGGTCGTCAGGGCCAGCACGTCGGCGAAGGTCTTGTCGGCCACATGCGAGATGTCCACCATGACGCCGAGCGTGTTCAGCTCGCGCACCACGTCCTTGCCGAAGGCGGTGAGGCCGTTGTGCTTCGGCTTGTCGGTCGAGGAGTCGGCCCAGTTGTTGCTCTTGAAGTGCGTGAGCGTCAGGTAGCGCACGCCCTGGCCGGCGAAGTTGCGCAGGTTGGCGAGGTCGTCGTCGATCATGTGGCCGCCCTCGACGCCGATGAGCGCCGCGATCTTGTGCTCGGCAGCTGCCTTGCGGACGTCGGCCGCGGTGGTCGCGAGCATCAGGTCCTGCGGGTGGCGGCGGATCGCCTCGTGCACGGCATCGATCTGCTGCAGTGCGCGCTCGACCGCCGGCTTGCCGGTCATGTCGCTCGGCACCCAGATCGAGAAGAACAGCGCGTCGAGCCCGCCCTCGCGCATGCGCGGGATGTCGATGTTGCCGTCCGTGTGCCTCGCGCCAATGTCGAAGGTCTTGTCGAAGTACATCCGCTGGGTGGTGTCGTCGTGGGTGTCGATGACGATCGCCCGCTCGTGCAAGGTCGCGGCCGGTGCTGTAGCCGTCGCGGTCGCGGCCGGCGGGGGTGCTGCCGCCGGTTTCGAGCAGGCGGCGCAGGACAAGGCGAGCGGGGCAGCGGCAACGAAAACGGCGAGGAGATCGCGCATGGGCGCGATTGTACCGGCGCGTGCTAGTCCCTGAGGCAGAGCGCTGGATCGACACGCACGGCCGTGCGGCACGGTGCCGCGCTCGCCGCCAATACCACCAGCGCGACGACCGCGATTCCAAAAGCCACCACCGCTGGCTCGAGGGAATGATTGCCGGCAATCGAAGAGCGCGTCACCGCGACCAGGGCGCCGCCAAGAGCCAGGCCCGCGACCATGCCGGGGGCCGCGGTTGCAATGGCCTGCCCGACGACCAGGCGCACAACGCTCGAGCGCGGCGCGCCGAGCGCGAGCCGCACGCCTATCTCGGTACGCCGGACTTCGACGAACCAAGCCACCATGCCATAGAGCCCTGAGGCGCTCAGCAACAGGGCAAACCCGCCCAGCAGGCTCGCCGCGGCGGCAGCAGCCCGTCCGGGCAGGAGCTCGAGGGCCAGGTGGTCGTCGATCGTCCGCGGGAAAAACCCGACGACGCCGGGCCCGACGCGGTAAAGCGTGCGCTGGATGACCTCGAGCGCGCGGCGTGAGTCCGACCTGGTCCGCGCCAGGAGGCAAAGGCCGAACTCCGGCTGCGTGGTGATGTACACGTGCGCGCCTGCGGGTTCTGTCAAGCTCAGGTACTTGGCATCGCGCGCGACGCCAATGATCTCGAAGCTCCTTTCGAGGCCGTCGAGAACGATGGTGCGCCCGAGCGGATCCTGACCCGGGAACAATCGGCCCGCCAGGGTGGCGTTCACGATGGCGAGGTGTCGGTCGGCGTCGTCGCGGCTGAACTCACGGCCACGAAGCAGGTGCAGCCCGGTCGTCTCGAAGTAGCCATCGGTGACCGCGAGATAGGTGGCCTGCCCGAAGGGCTGCTGATCGCCTGGCCGCCGCACCTGGGACAGGGGCGTCGAGGCATCGACCGGGGCGCGGCTCGCCATGGCGGCAGCGCTGATCTGCGACAGGCCACGCACCTGATCCAACGCCTGGCGCGCCAGGACCGAGGCTCCGGCGCCGGTCCCATGAGCGGGCTCGATGTCGAAGTCGAGGGCGACCAGGCCGGACCGGTCGAAGCCAGCGTCGGCCACGCTGAGCGCGGCCGTGCTGCGCACGAAAAGCGCGGCGGCCATGACGAGGGCAAGGGAGAAGGCGACCTGAGCCGACACGAGAAAGCGGCGCATGGTCGGCACGACTGCCGACCCGGCGCGCAGGGTGCCGCGACGCAGTGCTGTCGCCATTTCGATCCGCCACGACCAGGCAGCCGGGGCGAGCGCCAGGATCACACCGCACACGCTGCCGGCCCCCAGGATGGCTGCGACGAGCCGCAGACTCCACGGCAGGTCGACTCGCAGGATCAGCGTCGGTTGCAAGGCCACCTCGGCCATCCGCGCCCGGGCGATGGCGTAGAGCGCGAGCGACGTCAGCCCGGCGAGCAACCCAATCAGTCCGCCCTCGAGGACCCGTCGCCGCACCAGCGTCGCGCGCCCCGCGCCGAGGGCGAGATGAACGGCCGTCTGCCGCGCCTCGGCTGCGGCTCGCGCCAGCACCAGGCCGCTCGCGTTGGCGATCGCCGCGCCGAGGATGAGGGCCGCCAGCGCGGACAACACGATGATGAAGCCGCGTGCCGGAGCGCGCTGCGCGCCGCGCAGCAGCAACCCCGGCTCGTGCAGCAGGCGGCGCTCGCGCCAGGTGTTGGACATGGTGTGCTGCAGGGTCGCGGTGGCGGCGAGCAGGCCACGTTCGAGGGCTTCGGTACCGTTCGTCGCGATAGCCATGGCCAGCCAGGACCGATCGTCCCCGCTGCTGCGCCATCCCGGATTGAGCATGGCGTCTCCCGCCGCAACCGGGATCCAGACGTCGACGCTGGCACCGAAGTATGCAGCCGAGCCGCGGGCTCTCGACACTCCGACGATGGTCACCGGTGTGGTGTTGAGAATCAGCGTGCGGCCGACGATGCCGGGGTCGCCACCCAGGCGACGGCGCCACAAGCGTTCGCCCAGCACGGCGACCGGCGGCGCTCCCGGGTCGTCGTCGCCAGCGCTCAGCGCCCGTCCCAGCAGCATTCCGCGGCTGTCGAGATCGGTGTAGGAAGGAGTCACCACTTCACCCAGCGTCTGGAAATCTGGCGCGCCGTGCGCGCGGATCGCGACCGGTTGAAGGTTGACCGCCACAACAGTGGCCGCGGGCGTCAGGGCCGCGCGCAGCGTCTCCATCTCGCGGTGGGAGAAGGCCGCGCTCACTCGGCCGGTACGATCGACATGGGCGATCCGCCGCAGGCCGGCCCCGTGGCGGGGGCTGACCGGCTGCAGTAGCAGTGCATCGATGAGCCCGACAGTGAGGGCCACCGAAGCCAGTCCGCAGGCGAGCATCGCCACCGCCGTCACGGTCCCGACGGGTCGCCGTCGTATCGAGCGCAGCGCCTGCTGGAGATCGCGAACCAGCACTGGACGACCCCGGGCGAAGCGCCTGAGGCTGGCGCCAACGTAGGCGCGCACCAGGGATCCGGTCTCGCGCACCAGCCAGATGCGGCTCGCCGCGGTGCCGCGGCCGGCAAGCACCGCGGCGTAGTCGTCGTTCAGGTCATCGAGCACGGCGTGCGCTCGCGACAGCGGCAGGAGGCGTCCGACAAGCCAGGTGACGAGGCGGGGCAGACTCGTCACCTGTCGCCCAGTGCCAGTTCGAGCCCCTTGCGCATCCGTTCGACGGAGCGCAGGGCCGCGCGCAACGCCAACAGGCCGCGGGCGGCAACCTGGTAGTAGCGACGGGGCCGCCCGGGACTGGCGGCGTCGCCGTCGACACGCGAGCTCAAGTAGCGCTTCCCCTCGAGCCGGTCGAGCGTGACGTAGATGCTGCCGCGCGACACCGAGCGGCCAGTGCGCTCGGCAATCGCCGCGCGAATCACCGGTGCATAGGCCTGCTCGCCACCGTGCAGGACGGCAAGCAGCACCAGGACCTCGAACTCACCGAGCGCAGCGGCCATGCGCCTACAATGTTGGCACAGAGCCTACATTGTAGGCAACAGCTATTGCCAACTCTCCCAGATCGCGACGGCCACCAGCACCGCGGTGACCGCGGCGCCGAGGCCGAGCGGGCTCAGGTACGGGCCGGCGGGCGCCAGCAGCACGAGTGCCACGGTGGCGCAGACGACGCCCGGTGAGTATTCGCGCGCCACGGTCCAGCAGAAGAGGATGTTGCCGAGCATGAACAGCACCGGGCCGCCGACCATCACGGCGATGGTTCCTGGGCTCGTGTGGCCGAGTGGATGCGCGAGCAGCTTCTCGTCCGCGACCGCGGTGACGATGATGCCGACGACCAGCAGCGCGTGGCTATAGGTGTAGGCGGAGCGAGCCAGCCTTCCGGGATCGCCGGAGCGGCCGATGATGGTCGCCGCCGCTTCGGCGGCCTGGTCGAAGTAGATCCACCACATCGCGGCACTCGAGAGAAACGCGCAGCAGAATGCGGCCACGTTTATGGCGGTGGGCTCGAGCGCTGCGAAGGTGGCGCCGATGACCACGATCGACTCGCCCAGCGCGATGATGATGAAAAGGCCACAGCGTTCCGCCATGTGGTGGCCGTCGATGTCCCACTCGGCGGTCGCCGAGCGTCCCAGCCCCGGGACCCAGAAAGCGGCGAGCGGCGCGGCATACTCGATGGCGAGCGCCGCGAGCCAGAAGCCGAGGCGGGCCTGTCCGGAGGCGGAGCCGCCGGCGAGCCAGAGGACGCCCGCCACAGCGAGCCAGATGAGGATGCGGCGGAAGTTGCGCACGTGCGCCGCGTGGCCGCGCATGCACCACAGCACGAAGGCGGTGCGGCCCACCTGGATTGCCGCGTAGGCGGCGCCGAACGCCATGCCTCTCTCTTCGAACGCGTGCGGGATGGCGGCGGACATCACCAGGCTCGCGAGCATCGCGGCGAGCAGCATCAGGCGCACCGGCAGGCGCTCGGGATCGAGCCAGTTGGTGCTCCACGACGTGTACACCCAGACCCACCAGACGGCGAGGGTCAGGAGCCCCGTGCGCAGGGCGCCGCCCAGGCTGAAATGCTCGAGCAGCAGGTGCGAGAGCTGCGTGATCGCGAAGACGAACACCAGGTCGAAGAACAGCTCGAGGTTCGTGACCTTGTTGCCGCCGTGCGGGCTGCGCGCGCGCAGCAGGCTCTTTGCGGGCACGTCAGTCGACGGGGTAGATGCCGTCTGCGTAGGCGACAGCGTGGTAGCCCTTCGCGCCGATCTGATCGGCCAGCGGGCCCAGCACGTTCTCGCCGCGGCGCAGGCGCGCCACCGCTTCGGTGAAATCGGCGCGGGGCTGCCAGCCGAGGTCGCGCCGCGCCCGCGCGTTGTCGTAAACGCGATCGATCGACGCGAACATCCGGAAGCCGCGCCTTTGGTACTCGTTCTCCCATCCGGGAGCACGTCGCGACACCACCGCCGCGGCACCGATGCGCAGCTGGGCCGCGTCCTCGCGCAGAAACGGCGTCGTGGCGCTCACGATGTAGCGGCCGAAGCCGATCTGCGGCGCCTTTGCGATCGCGAGCAGGTGCGCGTCCACGATGTCGGCGACGTCGACGCGCCGGTGCAGGAGCTCGTTGGCCTTGAGGTTCTGGTCCGCGTAGTCCGAGCGCCGCGCGGCGCTGTCGTCCGGTTCGGGAAAGAATCGCGACGTCCGCAGCACCAGGCAGGGCAGCCGCTCGCGGCGCTGGAACAGCTGGCACAGGTCTTCCGCCGCGGTCTTGGTGACGCCGTAGATGTTCTTCGGCACCGGCACCACGTCTTCGTCAATCCACGCCGCGGGCGCCCCGGCCGGTGGCGTGAGCGCATCGCCGAAGGCGCTGGTGGTGCTCGTGAAGATGAATGACGAGACGCCCTCCGCAACCGCCGCCTCCAGCAGGTTGAGGGTGCCGGTGATGTTGGTGTCGACGAATTCCTGGCGGGTGTGGGTGGCGACGTGCGGCTTGTGGAGCGTCGCCGCGTGCAGCACGGCAAAGGCGCCGCGCACCGCTTCCTTCGCGAACGCCGGGTCGGCGATGGAGCCGATGCGGTCGGTGAACGGCGAGGCGAGCCGGTCGATGCCCTGCGCCTCGCGGCCCTGGGCGCGCAGCGTGCGCATCAGGGCCTCGCCCAGGTGCCCGGCGCTGCCGGTGACGAGAATCCTCATGGTCTGGGCCTGATTCTAGACGGCGCACCGGAACAGGCACCCGGCGGCTGGTGTAGCCTGCGCCGCAATCGCGCGCATCCTTTTCTGCAGAGGTCTGCCATGACGCTCTCCTGGCGCCGGCACACGCCGGCTCTCGTTCTGGTCGTGGCCCTGGCCGCGAACGCCGGGTTCGCCGGCGACGACGACCCCGTATGGATCACGCTGGGCGGAGCGCATGCAAAGCACCTGCAGGCGGCGCTCTCCCGCGCCGGCCGCAGCGATGTCCTCGAGGTCGAGTCGGCGGGCGACGTGGTGGTGGCGCGCACGCGCACCGGCGCGCTCGGGATGCTGGCGGCACTGCTGCACGCCGAGCGCCAGCGCTGCGGCGGCTTCGTGGCGCACGCCGACCGCGACGAGGCCTACGCGGCCGTGGAACGCGACCGCGCGCCGGCCGCGGCGCTGCCGCCGGCGCCCGCCGTGTACACGGTCGACAACGCCGCGGTCGTGACCGAGCTGCGCGATGCCCTCGGCGAGGCGAACATCCGCGCCACCATCGGCTCGCTCGCGGCGTTCTTCACGCGCTATCACGGCACACCAACCGGGCTCGAGTCCGCGGAATGGATCCGCGCGCAGTGGGCGGGCTTCGCCACCGGCCGCGCCGACGTCACGGTCGAGCTGTTCAGCCACCCGCTGCTGGTCACGCGGCAGCCGTCGGTGATCCTCACCATCCCCGGCACCACCCTGCCCGACGAGATCGTGGTGCTCGGCGCGCACCAGGACTCGATCAACGGCAGCGGTGCAACCAACCGGGCGCCCGGCGCCGACGACGACGCCTCGGGCGTGGCGGCGCTGTCCGAGGTCATCCGTGTCGCGCTGGCGCGCGGTTACCGGCCGCAGCGCACGGTCAAGTTCATGGCGTACGCGGCGGAGGAGGTGGGGCTGCGCGGCTCGGCCGACATCGCACAGCAGTTCCGCAACGCCGACCGCAACGTGGCCGGCGTGCTGCAGCTCGACATGACCAACTACAAGGGCAGCCCGGCGCAGGACATCGTGCTCATCACCGACCGCACCGACGCGGGCCAGAACGGCTTCCTCGCGTTCCTCATCCAGACCTACCTGCCCGGCCTCGCGCAAAGCACCAGCCAGTGCGGCTACGGCTGCTCGGACCACGCCTCGTGGTACGCCCGCGGCTATCCGGCGTCGTTTCCGTTCGAGTCGCTGATCGGCGACGACAACCCGAACATCCACACGGCCAACGACACCCTCGCTGCGAGCGGCGGCGATGCCCGCCACGCTTTGAAGTTTGCCAAGCTCGCGGCCGCATACATGGCCGAGCTCGCCAAGGGCAGCCTGGCGGGAGCGGGCGGCGAGGTGTTCGCCGACGACTTCGAGGTGGACCGGGGCTGGACCGTCAACCGCGACGGCGGCGACACCGCGCGCCGCGGCAAGTGGGCGTGGGGCAACCCGGCGCCCACGGCCGACGGCGGCGGGCCCAAGCAGCTCGGCACCACCAGCAGCGGCAAGCGCGACCTCAGCACGGCGCGCGCCGCCGGCGCGACCGCGGCCACCAACGACGTCGACCGCGGCCTGACCAGCATCGAGTCGCCGCCGATCGTACTGCCGGCGTCGGGCACTCTGTCGCTGTCGTTCCGCTACTACCTGGCGCACGACGCCGCGGCTACGAGCAGCGACGCCTTCCGCGCCTTCGTGGTGGTCGGCGCGGCCAAAACCAAGGTGTTCGAGTCGCCCGGCATCGCGGCCAACCGCAACGGTGTCTGGACCGCGGCCACCGCCAATCTCGACGCCTTCCGCGGCCAGACGGTGCGCCTGCGCTTCGAGGCCGCCGATCCGCTGCCGGACGGCCTCGTCGAGGCTGGGGTGGACGACGTCGAGGTCATCCAGCAGTAGTAGCGGCGCCGGCCGCGGCGGCCCCTAGCGGACCGGCTTCAGATGCGGCTGCCCTCGAGGAATGCCTTCAGCTTGCGGCTGCGGCTCGGGTGGCGCAGCTTGCGCAGCGCCTTGGCCTCGATCTGGCGGATGCGCTCGCGAGTGACGGCAAAGTTCTGGCCGACTTCCTCGAGCGTGTGCTCGGAGCCGTCGCCGATGCCGAAGCGCATCTTGATGACGCGCTCCTCGCGCGGCGTCAGCGTCTTCAGCAGCGCCTCGGTCTGCTCCTTGAGGTTGAGGTTGATGATCGCCTCGGACGGCGACACCACGTTGCGGTCCTCGATGAAGTCGCCGAGATGCGAATCTTCCTCCTCGCCGATCGGGGTCTCGAGGGAGATGGGCTCCTGCGCGATCTTCAGCACCTTGCGCACCTTGGACACCGGGATGTCCATGCGCTTCGCGATCTCCTCCGACGTGGGTTCGCGGCCGAGTTCCTGCACCAGCTGCCGCGAGGTGCGGATCAGCTTGTTGATGGTCTCGATCATGTGCACCGGGATGCGGATGGTGCGCGCCTGGTCGGCGATGGCGCGGGTGATGGCCTGGCGGATCCACCAGGTCGCATAGGTCGAGAACTTGTAGCCGCGCTTGTACTCGAACTTGTCCACCGCCTTCATCAGGCCGATGTTGCCTTCCTGGATGAGGTCGAGGAACTGCAGCCCGCGGTTCGTGTACTTCTTGGCGATCGAAACCACCAGGCGCAGGTTGGCCTCGACCAGCTCCTTCTTCGCCTGCTCGGCCTGGCGTTCGCCCTCCTCGAGGATGCGCAAGGTGCGCAGCAGCTCGTTGGGGCGCGAGTCGAACTCGTCCTGAACCGTGCGGATCGCTTCGCGCGTGTCCTGGATCATCTTGCGGACCTGCTTCTTGTAGTCCTCGGAGACGCGCCCCTTCATCTTGCCTTCGAGGCGCTCGATCTTCTCCTCGGCGGTGCGCACGCGCTCCACCGACTCGCGGAAGCGCTCCATCAGCCGGCGCTTGAAGGTCTCGGAGAACTCGATGTGGCGGATGCCCTGCGCCACCGCGATGCGCTGCCGGCCGAGGGTCCACTTGGCCTTCACGTAGCGCGGCGCCTTGCGCGGGATCTCGAGGAACTTCTTGCGCAGGTTGAGGTACTCGGTGTGCGCCTTCGACACCTTGCCGATGAGGTTCAGGGTCTGCTTGATCTTGTTGTTGAGCTTGTCCTCGGTGACTTCCTCTTCGGCGAACACCACCACTTCGCGCAGCGGCACCTCGGAGGCACCCAGGCGCTCGCCGATGCGCAGCACGTCCTCGGCGGCGATCGGCGTGCGGCTGATGACGCGCATGACGGTCTTCTTGCCGCGCTCGATGCGCTTCGCGATCTCCACCTCGCCCTCGCGCGTGAGCAGCGGCACGGTGCCCATCTCGCGCAGGTACATGCGCACCGGGTCGTTGGTCTTGTCGAGCGCGCCTGGCGTCAGGTCGAGCTCGGCGCCGCCCTCCTCGTCGCTCTTCTGGAGCTTCTGCTCCGAGTCGACGACCTCGATGCCCATCGAGCTGAACATGGAAAAGATGTCGTCGAGCTCGTCGGGCGAGCTGACGTCGGTGGGCAGCATGTCGCCCACTTCCTCGTAAAGGAGGTAGCCCTTTTCCTTGCCCAGCGTAATGAGCTGCCGGACTTCGTCGTACCGTTCTTCAATCGACAGAGCCATTTAGAAGGTCACCCCGTGGCCAAACATGCTATTTTCCCCCATAAGTCACAGATTCGCCAAACGTTGCCCCAATTCGACCTTCTCCCGGAGGAGGCGATCGAGCGCTTCCCCCGAGGCCGATGCGAGGCTTTTCTGGATTTCCGCCATGCGCGCCTTGAGCGGGCCGAGGCGCAATTCGCGCACGCAGCCGGCAGGCGTCGCGTCGCCGAGCGGCGGCGGATCGACCGCGAGTTCGCGCACGAAACGCTGCATGCCTTCCGAAGGTAAGACCGCCAGCACGGCTTCGAAGTTGACGGCGCCGCCGTCCGCCAGCGAGTCGCGGACGGCGCGCAGGATTTCACCGGTCGCGAGCCGGCCCAGTTCTTCGCTCGTCAGCCCGCGCAGCGCCTCGAGCGCGCCCTCGGTGTCTGGCTGCAGCACCAGCGCCACGAGCCACCGCTCCGCGCGCGACACTCGCGTGGCAGGGGGGCGCGTGGCGGCCGGAGTCGGATCGGTCGCCGGCGCTGCCGGTCCGGCACTGGTGGCGGCGGCCGAAGCCACGCGCCGCAGTTCGGCTTCGGTGGCCGCGGCATCCACGGCGCCGCGGCTCGCCACCTGCGCCACCCACGCCGCGCGCTCCACGCGGTCGGGCACCTTCTGGAGCGCCGGCAGGATGCCGCGCACGAACGCTGCCTTGCCCGGCGGCGTCTGCGTGTCGTTCTCCTCCAGCCCGCGGCGGATGAGCCACTCGATCGCCTCGGGCGCTGCGTCGAGGCGCTTGCGATAGGCCTCGGCGCCCTCGGCCTTCAGGTAGCTGTCGGGATCGTGGCCTTCGGGAAGCTCCACGACCGCCACGCGCACCTGCTCCTCGAGCAGGATCTCGATGCTCTTGCGCGCCGCCTTCTGGCCGGCCGCATCCTGGTCGAAGTTCAGCACCACGCGCCCGGCGAAGCGCTTGAGGAAGCGCGCGTGCTGCGTGGTGAGCGCGGTGCCGCAGGTGGCGAGCGCCTCGCCGATGCCGCATTCGATGGCGCGCGCCACGTCGAGGTAGCCCTCCATCAGCACCACCTGGTCGCGGCGCCGGATCTCGTCGCGCGCCCACGACAGGCCGTAGAGCGTGCGGCTCTTCTGGTAGACGAGCGTCTCGGGCGAGTTCAGGTACTTCGGTTCGCTCGAGTCGAGCGCACGCGCGCCGAACGCCACCACCCGGTTCGACTCGTTGAGGATGGGGAAGACGGCG
The DNA here is from genome assembly GCA_963720545.1 of uncultured Acidobacteriota bacterium. GTDB lineage: Bacteria > Acidobacteriota > Vicinamibacteria > Fen-336 > Fen-336 > MFD01916-c6. The sequence goes on from OY970399.1 coordinate 2,400,039, forward strand.
CGGTTGCGGAAGCGGTCGTAGAAAGAGCCGCCGCCTTCCTTCTCCACCACCAGGCCCGCCGCCTGCAGCACCGTCATCGGGAACGCCTTGCCGAGGCTCTGGATGAGGTGGTCCCACGACTCGAGCGCGGCGCCCGCGCCGATGCGCTCGAGCGTCTCCTTGCGGAAGCCGCGCTTTTCCAGGTACTCGCGCGCGCGGGTGCCGCCGGGCGACCACAGGGTCTTCGTGAACAGCTCCGCGGCGGCGGCCATTGCGGCGAACACCTGTTCGCGCTCGCGGCGTTCGCGCGCCTCGTTGTCGGGATCGACCGCGGTGCGCGCCGGCACCGCCACGCCGAAGCGCCGCGCCAGCGCCTCGACCGCCTCCGGAAAGGTGAGCTTCTCGTGCAGCATCGCGAACTTGAAGATGTCGCCGCCTTCGCCGCAGCCGAAGCAATGGAAGAAGTCGCCGCGCACGTTGAAGGACGGCGTCTTCTCCTGGTGGAAGGGGCACAGGCCCTTCCACGAGCCGCCCATCTTCTTGAGGCGCACGAAGTCGGAGATGTAGGCCGCGATGTCGGCGGTGCGCTTCACTTCCTCCTTGAACGAATCGGGCCAGGCCATCTACTTCAGCTCCACGATGGTGGCGCCGCCGCCGCCTTCGTGCGCGCGCCCTTCACGGAACGAGGCGACGTGCGGGTGGCCTTCGAGGAGCGAAGCCACCGCCGCGCGCAGGCGGCCGGCGCCGAAGCCGTGGATGACGCGCAGCTCGTCACGGTCGCCCATCGCCGCCTGGTCGAGCAGCTTGTCGAGCCTGGGCAGCGCTTCGTCGACGGTGAGCCCGATGAGGTTGATCTCCGGCGCCGCTTCTTCAGCGCTCTGGCGCACCCGCGACGGCACAGGGACAGTCCGGGGCTTCTCGGGCGCCGCCGGGAGGCGCGTGACATCGGCTTGCCGCACCTTGAGGCGCTTGCCGGAGACCGCGACTTCGACGAAGGCGCCGCTCACGTCCAGCACCTGGCCGCTGACGCCCAGTTCCTTGAGCTTCACCCTGTCGCCGACGCGCGGCTCCCCGGCGAGCTCCTGCTCGCGCTCCGGCACCGCGACCGGCAGGTCGGCGACGGCTTCCTGCTGCGCCTGGCGGATCGCCTCGACGGCGGCGCTGCGCGCGCGCGCCGCTTCGGCGTGCGTCGACTTGCGCGACGACTCTAACTGCTGCACCGCTGCGCGGATGGCATCGGCCGCCTTGCGCGCCGCTTCGTCGGAACGGCGGCGCAGCTCCTGCGCGAACGCCTCGGCGGCGCCGCTGCGCGCGGCTGCCACCTCCTTTTCGGCGAGGCGCTGGCGCGCGAGCGACATCTCGGCATCGGCGCGCAGCGCCTGCGCCTGTTCGCGCTCGGCCGCGGCGCTGGCGCGCTCGGCGGTGAGCTTCTTCAGCAGGTCGTCCACTTCGAGCTGGTTCTTGTCGACGCGAGCGCGCGCGTCGGCCACCAGCGCGTGCGGCAGGCCGAGCCGCTCCGCCATCTCGAGCGCCAGGCTGCGACCGGCTTCGCCCGGCTGCAGGACGTAGGTTGGCGCGTAGGTTTGCGGGTCGTAGCCGAAGGACGCGCAGGCAACGCCTTCTGTCTGCTGCGCCCAGGTCTTCATCAGGCCGTGATGCGTGGTGGCGGCGACGGTGGCGCCGCGCTCCTTGAACGCGGCGACGATGGCGACGCCGAGGGCGCCGCCTTCGGTGGGATCGGTGCCGGCGCCGACCTCGTCGAGCAGCACCAGCGACGGCAGCGCCAGGCCGTCGAGCATGGCGACGATGGTGGCGAGGTGCGCGGAGAAGGTGGACAGGTTGGCGGCGATCGACTGCTCGTCGCCGATGTCGGCGAACACCGAGGCGTAGACCGGCAGCGTGCTGCCGGCAGCCGCGGGAATGAACAGACCGCTCTGCGCCATCAGCACCGACAGCCCGAGCGTCTTGAGCGCCACCGTCTTGCCGCCGGTGTTGGGACCGCTGATGACGAGCACCGGGAACTCGCCGCCGAGGCCGATGGTCACCGGCACCGGGCCGTTCGTGCGCGTCGCGGATGCGCCTGCGTCTGAAGGCGCCGCGCCCTCGGCCAGCCGCCGGCGCAGGTTGGGCATGAGCATCGGGTGGCGCGCGTCCACCAGGAGCAGCTCATGTCCGCGACCCACGACCTGCGGCTCGCTCGCCGCCATCTCCCGGGCGAGGAGCGCCTTGGCCTGCAGCGCGTCGAGTTCGGCGAGGATCAGGAACGCTTCCGCCATCTCGCGCGCGCGGGCGCGCACGCCGTCTGTCAGCTGGGCGAGGATGCGGATCACTTCGGCCCGTTCTTCCTCGGTGCGCGCCACGATGTCGTTGTTGAGCTCCACCGCGGCCATCGGCTCGACGAACAGGCTTGCCCCCGAGCCCGACGAGCCGTGGACGATGCCCGGCAGCGTCTGGCGATGCTCGGCCTTGATGAGCAGCACGAAGCGGTCGTTGCGGGTGGTGACCACCTTGTCCTGCAGCACGCGCGCTGCGTCGCGGTCCTTGAGGAACGAGTCCATCACCGAGCCGAGCGATTCGCGCATCCGCAGGAGCGAGCGGCGGATGTCGGCGAGCCGCGGCGAGGCGTTGTCGGCCACCTCGCCCGAGGGCAGTATGGCGCGCCTGATGGCGGCCGCGAGCGCCGTGCCGTCGAGGATGCGTGAGGCGCTCCGCGCGAGGTTCGGCGCTTCTTCCACCCGCGCCACAGAAACCGAGATTTCCCGCGCGCCGTCGAGGAAGGACGCGACCTGCGACAGCTCGGCCGGTTCCAGGTGGGCCCCCGCCACCCGGGCGACGCCCACCGCCTCCTCCACTTCCGGCAGGTCGTTATAGGGCTGACGGCCAGCCACGCGGAGGAGTGCAACCGCCTCCCGGCACTGCAAAAGGCTGGCACGGACTTCGCTCTCATCTGTCGACGGGGAAAGCGATGCCATGGCCTGCCGGCCGCGCACGGAACCAGCGAATCCCGCCAGAAGAGCCCGGATGGCGGGGAACTCGAGGGTGCGGTAGAACCGTTCGTAGAGGCGGTTTTTCGACGCGAAATCGCCCGTGCCGGACACGCCTGGTGCCTCGGTCGGTACGTACGAAGGTGTTGTATTCAGGTTAAGAGGTGCTTGAACAGGGGCTTGAAGCTCGGCTCGAGGGCCAAGGTATGCACTAAAGATCGGAAGGGAACGCTCTTTTGTCAAGAACGCCCGTCGTGTAACATTCTCTTTTTTTCAAACAACATAGCCGTGGTTTTGCACGCCGCGGCGCTTTCATAAGCAGGGGTAGCCAAAAAAGGCCATGAGCCCTCTAGAGTTCGCCATTCTTGGTCTGTATTTCCTGACCCTCGTGATCCTGGCGGTTTTCGGCGTGCACCGCTATGTCATGGTGTACCTGTACTTCCGCCACCGGGACCGCCGGGCCCTGCCGGCTGGGGCCCTCCCCAAGGTGTTGCCGAGGGTCACCATCCAGCTGCCGGTCTACAACGAGATGTACGTCGTGGAGCGGCTCATCGACTCGGTGGCGCGCGTGCGCTATCCGAAGGAACTGCTGCAGATCCAGGTGCTGGACGACTCCACCGACGAGACGACGCTGATCGCGAAGAGCGCGGTCGAGCGTTACCAGGAACAGGGCTTCGACATCGTCCTGCAACACCGTACCGACCGCTCCGGCTACAAGGCGGGCGCGCTCGACGCCGGCCTGCGGAGCGCCACCGGCGAGTTCATCCTCATCTTCGACGCCGACTTCATCGCCCCCGCCGACATCCTCGAGAAGACGCTCGCGCACTTCGACGACGCCGGGGTCGCCATGGTGCAGGTCCGCTGGGACCACGTGAACCGCAACTACTCGCTGCTGACCCAGGTGCAGTCGGTGCTGCTCGACGGCCACTTCATCCTCGAGCACGGCGGCCGCAACCGCGCCGGCCGCTTCTTCAACTTCAACGGCACCGCGGGCCTGTGGCGCCGCACTGCCATCGGCGACGCCGGCGGCTGGCAGCACGACACCCTCACCGAAGACCTCGACCTGTCGTATCGCGCGCAGCTGCGCGGCTGGCGTTTCGTCTACGTCCAGGACGTGGTTTCGCCCGCGGAAATCCCGGTGGAGATGAACGCGTTCAAGAACCAGCAGCATCGCTGGGCCAAGGGCTCGATCCAGACCTGCAAGAAGCTGCTGCCGACCATCCTCAACTCGGCGTTACCGCTGCACGTCAAGACCGAGGCGGTCTTCCACCTCACCGCCAACTTCGCCTATCCGCTGATGGTGCTGCTCTCGGCGCTCATGTTCCCGGCGATGATCATCCGCTACAACATGGGCTGGTACGAGATGATGCTCATCGACATCCCGCTGTTCCTCGGCGCGACCATGAGCGTGTGCTCGTTCTACATCGCGAGCCAGCGCGAGATCTTCGGCGCCGGGGTCTGGTCGCGGCTCAAGTACATCCCGGCCGTCCTCGCCATGGGCATCGGCCTGTCGGTGAACAACGCCAAGGCCGTCATCGAGGCCCTGCTCGGCCACCAGACCGAGTTCACGCGCACTCCCAAGTACCACGTCGAGAACGCTTCCGACGAATGGAAGCAGAAGCGCTACCACGGCTCCCTCAGCTTCGTGCCGTTCGTCGAGCTGCTGTTCGGCCTGTACTTCACGGCCATGGGCATCTACGCGGTGAGCAACGAGATCTATCCGACCCTGCCGTTCATCGTCATCTTCGCGTCGGGCTACCTCTATTCCGGTTGCGTTTCGCTGTTCCAGAACGACTCCAACCTGAACCTGGTCGCCGAACAGGAAGCCTGAGGCCAGCCGCCTGACCGCCGCCGCGAGCGCCGCGGGCGTACGCCGCGTCCTGCTCGTCACCCTCGTGCTGAACGCGGGGGTGAGCCTCTCGAAGATCGTCGTCGGCCACCTGTCGGGAAGCCTGTCGATGGTGGCCGACGGCTACCATTCGCTGGTTGACGGCCTCAACAACGTCCTCGGCCTGATCGTCATCGGCGTGGCGCTGCGGCCGCCGGACGCCGACCATCACTACGGCCACCGCAAGTTCGAGACGGCAGCCACGCTCGCGATCGGCGTGGCGCTCGCCCTGCTCGCCTATCGCCTCGTCGCCGGTTCGTTCGGGCACTTCGGCGGCGGCCAGCAGGTGGCGGCGATCGGCACGCTCAACTTCGTGGTGATGATCGTGACCCTGACGATCAACATCTTCGTCGCGCGCTATGAGGCGCGCGAAGGCCGGCGCCTCGGCAGCGAGTACCTGGTGGCCGATGCCGCGCACACCAGTTCCGACGTCTACGTCACCTGCGGCGTGCTGGCCTCGTTCCTCGGCACGCGCGCCGGGCTTGCATGGTTCGACCCGGCGATGGCGGTGGTCATCGGCGGCTTCATCGCATTCCAGGCGGCGAAGCTGCTACGCGCCTCGTTCGACATCCTCACCGACAAGGCGCCATTCGATCCGGTCGCGATCGAGCGGGTGGTGAGCGGCGTGCCGGGAGTGCGCGCGGTGCGCGACGTGCGCTCGCGCGGCGGCGGCGACTCGGTGTACGTGGACCTGGTCGCCGACGTGGACGGCGCGATGACCCTGTACGCCGCGCACGAGATCTGCGACGTCATCGAGGCGGCCGTGAAGGAGAAGTTTCCGGGCGTCATCGACGTCATCGTCCACCTCGAGCCCGCGCGCGTGCCGGCGCGCGGCGGCGGCTAGCGGCGTTCGCCGCCGCAGGCTTCGCAAGGGCAGAGGGCGCGCAGCATGCGGAAGCTGTAGATGCCGGTGCTGTGCCCGTCGCCCCAGGTGAGCCCGAGCGCGTAGTTGCCGACGGGCTCGGCGTGCGCCAGGGTTTCGTCATGGCGGTCGAGGTAGCGCGCCGCCGCGGCGTGTCCCTGGCACATCGCGCACGGGCACCAGCTGCGCAGGTAGTCCCAGCCGAACGCGGACACGTGGCCGTCGTCCCAGGTGAGCATGAGGCGTCGCGAAGCCTGCTCGTTGCGAGCCTCTACGGGTTCGGGCGGCGGGACGTATGGAGTCGTCAGATCAGAAGGGCGAAGAGCTGCTGATGAACTGGATGTTACGTTACTCTCCAGGTGCCAGCGTCCTTCGTCAGGCTGATGCTGATTGGTTCCTTGGTGCCTGACTGCGTCGTCACAAAACCCGAGAGGGTCGCAGTTTGATCGGTCAGGTTGCTCTTCCGGAACCAGAAACTCGACTCCTTGAAGTCCGCCAACCCCGGATGCTCCTGGACGAGGGCTTGGAACGATTCGAGTGTCATCCGATCGCGATACGACTGGTCCAGTTCGGCATAGACGCGGTCGACTTCGCCATGTCCGAGTTGAGATAACGCGCTGTTCGCGGCTGCTGTCGGCTGTTGCGCCTCACGCCAGACGTAGATGCCGAAGAGGAAGGCGACGAGTACTAGCAACGACAAGCATCCGCAACAACCGGAGACTATCCAGAAGAGCGGTCCCTTGCCCTTCCTGGCCGGCGCCGACACGGCAACGGAGCTGGCCGCGGGCCGGGGGATGGCCGCGCGCGGCGGTGGCGGTGGTGCGGCAGGGCGCGGCGGCGGAGGCGGTGCGGGTGCCGGAGGTGGTGGAATCGTGGCGCGCGATGCCGGCGGGGGCGGCGGTGGCGGTGCCGCCTGCACCGGAGGCGGCGCCGGCGGTGCCGGTGGTGGCGGCGGCGGTGTCGAGTCGCGCATCACCGTGCGTTCCGAGGATGCCGGTGCGGCCACCGTCTGTGTCAGGTCGGGAACCGCCGGCTCGTCGACCTCCACGCGGTAGACCATGCCGCCGAGGCGCAGCTCCTGGCCGTTCTTCAGAAAGCTGCCGGTGATTCTCTGGCTGTCGAGAAAGGTGCCGTTGGCGCTGCCCTGGTCGGTGATCTTGAAGGCGCCTTCGATGCGCTCGATCTTCGCGTGCCGCCGGGACACCGAACCATCGTTCAGAACCACGTCGCAAGTGAGTTCGCGCCCGATCAGGGCTGAATCCTTGTCGATCTCTATGGGCTTTCCGAGCGGCGGTACGAGCCGGAGTTTCACCATTAAATGCACTCCCTCAATTCCACGGTGGAAGTTGGTCGGATGTTAGCACCAAGGCAGAAAAGGGGCTGTAGCATCCATATTCGTGCCTGAAGCAGCCATTTCCGTCCGTGGATTGTGCAGGCGCTTCGGAGCGCGATGGGCGCTCGCGGAAATCTCCTTTGCAGTGCCGCACGGCGCGCGCGCTCTCGTCCTCGGGCCGAACGGCTCCGGAAAGTCGACGCTGCTGCGGGTGCTTGCGACGGCGCTGCGCGCCGACCGCGGCACGGCGCTCGTGGCCGGACACGACCTGGCGCGGGCCCGGGAGGAAATCCGGCGCGTCTCGGCGCTCGTCGCCCACGCGAGCTTCCTCTACGAGAGCCTCTCGGCGCTGCAGAACCTCGAGGTGGCGGCGCGCTTCCTCTCGCGCCCGGCGGCGCGCACCGACCTGCTGGCGGTGCTCGAGCGGGTGGGACTCGCCGAGCGCGCCGACGACGCCCCCGCCACCTTCTCCGCCGGCATGAAAAGGCGGCTGAGCCTCGCCCGGCTGCTCCTGCAGCGCCCGGCGATCGCCTTTCTCGACGAGCCCTACGCCCAGCTCGACAGCGACGGCGCCGCGTTCGTCGACTCGTTGCTCGACGACTTCCGGCGCGACGGCGTCACCGTGCTGATGGCGACCCACCAGGGCGACCATGCCCGCGGCGCCGCCGACCTCACGCTGACGCTCGCCGCGGGCCGGCTCGCCTCACGATGAGCGCGCTGTTCGTGGCGCTGCGCAAGGATCGCGCTCTCATGTGGGCGAACCGCACGGCGCTCGCCGCGGTCTTCATGTTTGGCGTGACGACGCTCCTGCTCCTGAGCTTCGCCATCGGGCCGCGCGCCGACCTGCTGCGTCCCTACGCCGCGAGCTTCCTGTGGCTCGCGCTCCTCCTGTGCTCGACGCTGGCCCTCGCCGACAGCTTCAGCGACGAGATGCGCGAGCAGGCGCTCACCGGCCTGCTGCTCCTGCCGGTGTCGCCACGCATCCTCTACTACGCGAAGGCGCTCGCGAACACCGCGCAGCTGACGCTCCTCGGCGTGGCGCTCGCCCCGGTGGTGGTGGTCCTCTACGACGCGCCCATCCGCAACCTGCCGGCGCTCCTTGCCGTGATCGTGCTGGGCGCTGCCGGTCTGTCGGCGCCGGGTACCCTCTACGGCGCGATGACCGCGCAGCTGCGCTCGCGGCAGACGCTGCTGCCGCTGTTGCTGTTCCCGCTGGTGGTGCCGGTGCTGCTCGCCGCGGTGCGCGCCAGCGGCCTGCTGCTCGAGGGCGATCCGATGGGCCAGGTGCCGTCGTGGATCATGCTCCTGGCCTGCTTCGACGCGATACACTGGTCCCTTGCCGGCCTGCTGTTCGGCCGCGTGGTGGAAGATTGACAGACCCCCGGAAAGACAACGCCGCGCCCTATCTCTTCGCCGCGGCGGGAGCGGCGTTTCTCGCCTGGGGCACCACCTGGGGGCTCGCCGTGGCGCCGCGCGAAACCTACATGGGCGACGTGCAGCGCATCATGTACGTGCACGTGCCGACCGCGTGGAACGCGATGCTGGCGCTCACCTTCGCCTTCGTCTGCGCGGTCTTGTCCCTGTGGCGCGGCGGCCTGTTGTGGGACGCGCGCCTCGAGGCGGCGATGGAAGTGGGCACGGTGCTCGCGGCGCTCCTCTGCTGCCAGGGCGCCTTGTGGGCAAAACCGACCTGGGGCGTCTACTGGGACTGGGATCCGCGGCTCACCACCACCGCGATCCTCGTCTGTGCCTTTGCCGGCATCCTGGCGCTGCGCAGCTTCATCGACGACACCGTGAAGCGCGCCACCTGGTCGGCGGTCGCTGCCATCATCGCTTCCGCCGATGTCCCGGTCGTCTATTTCTCGGTGCGCTGGTGGAACTCGCTGCACCAGGTGCAGTCGAGCCCGGCGACCGTGTCGCGCGCCTTCCACTGGCCGCTGCGCCTCAACGCCATCGGCATCCTGCTGCTGATGATCGGCATGATCATGCTGCGCCGGCGCATCGCCTCGTGCCGCCTCGAATCCGAGATGGCGCCGCCGCTCGCAAGCGGCGCCGCCGTGGCGGGCGCCTGATGGAGAGCGCAGGCAGCGGCGTCATCAGCGGCGGCTACGGTTACGTAATCGCCGCCTACACGCTCAGTGCCTTCGTCTACGGCGGCTACTGGCTGTACCTGGTGCGCTCGTGGCGCGCGGCGCGGCGCTCGCGGGGTGCGCGCTGAAGCGGCCGCGGCTGTTCGCGGTGGCAGCGCTCGCGGTCGCGGGTGCTGCGCTCCTGGCGCTGACGCTCGGCGGCATCGGCAAGAATCTCGTCTACTACTGGGGGCCCACGGAACTGCGCGCCGCCGGCGACAAGGCGTACGGCGCTTCCATCCGCCTCGGCGGGCTGGTGGCCGACGGCTCGATCGTCCATGGCGAAGGACCGTCGGCGCTCGCCTTCGACGTCGTCGACCGCAAGGGCGGCCGCGTCCACGTGCAGTGCACCGGCGTACCGCCGCAGATGTTCCGCGAGCGCATCGGCGTCGTCATCGAGGGCACCATGACCCGCTCCGGCTATTTTCAGGGCAACCGCCTGCTCGTCTCCCATGGCAACGACTACCGGGCACCGGGGGACACGGAGCAGAAGGCGATCGAGGACCTGATGAAGAGCACCCAGGGTCTGTGACCGCGTCCCTCGGCCGCGGCCTGATCCTGGTCGCGCTGTTCGCGGCGACCGCCGGCTCGATCCTCGGCTTCGTCACCGGCCACACCGACAACCAGGCCGCGCGGCGCTGGCTGCAGCGCCTGCTGCAGCTTTTCTGCGCCGCGATCGCCGCCGCCAACCTCGTCATGGTGAAGGCGCTCCTGAGCCACGACTTCTCGGTGAGCTACGTCGCGCAGCTCGGCTCGCGCTCCGTGCCCACGTGGGTGACGATCGTCAGCCTGTGGGCGTCGCTCGAAGGCTCCGTCCTCTTCTGGGGACTGGTGCTCGGCGTGTACGTCTATGCGGCCAGCCGCGCGTTGTTTGCAGCGCATCCCGAGTACGCCTCGTACGCTGCCGCCACCTGGCTCTTCTGCGGCGCTTTCTTCGCCTTCCTGCTCGCCGGACCGGCGCAGCCGTTTCGCGACGTGTTTCCGGTGCCTCTCGACGGTCCCGGGCCCAACCCGCTGCTGCAGAACCATGTCCTCATGGCGATCCATCCACCGTTCCTCTATCTCGGCTATGTCGGCATGACGATTCCGTTCGGCCTCGCGTGCGCCGCGCTGTTGCGCGGGCGGCTCGGCCCCGCCTACCTGCGGCCGCTGCGCACCTGGCTGCTGCTGCCATGGTGTTTCCTCACGGTCGCCATCATGCTCGGCGGCTGGTGGGCGTACGAGGTGCTGGGCTGGGGCGGCTACTGGGCGTGGGATCCGGTCGAGAACGCATCCTTCCTGCCGTGGCTCGCAGCCACCGCGGCGCTGCACTCGGCGATCCTGTCCGAAAGAAAAGGCGTGCTGCGCGGCTGGACCGCGACACTGGTGCTGGCCACCTTCGTCCTCACCATCCTCGGCACGTTCATGACGCGCTCCGGCGTCTTCAACTCGGTGCACTCGTTCACGCAGAGCGACATCGGCCCCACCATCCTGGTGTTTCTCGCCCTGGTGCTCGCCGCCAGCGTGCTGCTGCTCGCGTTGCGCATCGACGCGCTGGCGCCCGAGGGCAGGCTGCACCGAGGCCTGAGCCGTGACGCGTTCTTCCTCGTCAACAACCTGCTGTTCGTCCTGTTCACGTTCACGATCCTCATCGGCACCGTGTTCCCGCTGGTGGTCGAGGCGTGGAACGGCGTGCAGATGAGCGTCGGCCGGCCGTACTTCGACCGCATGGCGGTGCCGATCGGCACGGCGCTGCTCTTCATCATGGGTGTCGGCCCGGCGCTGCCCTGGGGGCGCACCACCGGCGGCGGCGCCCTGGCGGCGCTGCGCCTGCCGATCGCCGCGGGCGTCGCGGCGGCGGCCATCGGCGCCGCGGCTTCGGTGCGCAACGGCTGGACGCTCATCACCTTGCTGTTTGCCGGCTTCACCGCGTGCGTGACCTTGCGCGAGATGCTGGCGCCGGCGCTGGCGCGCACCCGCGGGCGCGGCGAATCGGCGTGGGCGGCGCTCGGCGCGTCGCTCCACGGCGGCGGACGGCGACGCTTCGCCTCCTACGTGGTGCACGCGGGCGCCATCGTCGTGATCCTCGCGATCGCCATCAGCAGCACGCAGGGGGCGTCTGCCGAAGTGCAGCTGCGGCGCGGCGAATCGGTGTCGCTGCACGGCTACACGCTCACTTATCTCGGCGCCGAGGAAACGAGCGAGCCGCACCGCACCGCCGTGATCGCCCGCATCGGCATCAGCCGCGGCGGCCGCGACGCCGGCACGCTCGCGCCGCGCATGAACCACTACGAGACGCAGCGCGAGCCGATCGGCACGCCGGCGGTGCGCACCTCGCTTTTCTCCGACCTCTACGTCTCGCTGATGAACATCCAGCCGGGCGCCGAGAGCATCGGCATCCTGGCGCGCTTCAACCCGATGGTCGCGTGGATCTGGGCCGCGGCCATCCTCATGGCCCTGGGCGGTCTGGCAGCGCTGATCCCGGCGCGGCGCGGCACCCGGGACGCGGGGGCATAGGTGGCGGTCAACAAGCGGGTGCTCGGCGTCGGCCTCGTGGTCGTGGTGCCGCTGGTCGCGGTGCTGGTCGCGAATCTCGGCCGCGACCCGCACGCGATCGCGACGCCGCTCGTCGGCAAGCAGGCGCCGCCGTTCGACCTCGGCACGCTCGACAGCGGCGGCAAGGTTTCGCTGCGCTCGCTCGCCGGCCGTCCCGTGGTCCTCAACTTCTGGGCCAGCTGGTGCGTGCCGTGCCAGGCCGAGAACCCGGTGTTGCTCGAAGCGGCACGCGCAAACCCGGATGTCGCGTTCCTTGGCATCGTCTATGAAGACGAGCCGGCGCGCGCGGCGGCGTTCCTGCGCGAGCTGGGCGCCGCGTATCCGTCGCTGCTCGATCCGCAAGCCACGACCGCGGTTGCGTACGGCGTCGCCGGCGTTCCCGAGACCTACTTCATCGACCGCGCCGGCCGCATCGTCGGCAAGTACGCGGCACCGCTCGAAGGCGAGGTCCTCGCGCGCGGCATCGCCCTCGCAAGGGACGGCTCGTGAAGGCGCTGCTGCCGGCGATCGCGATCGCCGCTCTGGTGAGCGCGGCGCCCGTGCGTGCCGCGGACCAGACGCCGCACTACCGCGAGGTGCTCGGTGCTCCGGCCGGGCCCGCGCTCTTCGGCCCGGCGCTCGAGCGCGCCAGCAAGGACGTGTCGTCGGTGCTGCGCTGTCCGGTGTGCCAGGGCCTCTCGGTCGAGGACTCGCCCTCGGGAATGGCGCAGGCGATGCGCGCGCAGGTGCGCGAGATGACGGCGCAAGGCTACGGTGAGGAGCAGATCCTCACGTACTTCGAGCGCTCCTACGGCGAGTTCGTGCGGCTCGAGCCGCGCCGCGAAGGCATCAACTGGTTCGTCTGGCTGGCGCCGATCGGCGCGCTCGCGATCGGCGCGGCGGTGATCTTCGCGGTGCTGCGCCGCGGCGACGCCGGCGCGGGCGACACGGAAGCCGCTGCGACCGGGTCGGACGATCCCGAGCTCGAGAGGTACCTTGGGCAAGTCCGCGACGCGACGCGGAACCGCGACCAGCAGAGAGCACCTTGACAGGCGCCGCGACCGACTGGAATCCGGGCATCGTCGCAGCCGTCCTCGGCGTACTGCTCGGCATCGGCGTCTTGTGGCTGGTGCGGAGGCGGCGCGGCACCGCCGAGGTCCTGAAGGGAGCGGACGCCGTACAGATGCGCGACCTCGAAGCGCGCCGCGACGTCCTCTACGAGCAGCTCAACGAACTGCGCCGCCGGCCCGGCGACCTCAACCCCGCGGACGCCGCCGGGGAACAGTTCCGCCTCGAGATGGAGGCGGCGCGCACGCTGAAGGCGATCGAGGAGCTGCGCACAAGGACGACGCGCCCGGGAGCGGCGGATGCAGCGGGTGCCGCGGCACCGCCGCGAGCCTCCGCGGTCGCGGGCTTCATCTGGGGCGTCTCGAGCATGGCCGTCCTCGGTGCTCTGGTCTTTTTCGTGTCGCAGCGGACCACCGAGCGCGATTCCGGCGCGGGCGCCACCGGTACCGTCGGCGGCGCGCCGCAGGGTGGCCGCACGCCGGGCCCCGAGCCGCGGGAGATCACCGCGATGCGTGAAGCCGTGGCGCACGCGCCGCAGGACGTCGCCGCGCGCTTGGCATTGGTGCGCGCGCTGCTCAACACCCGCGACCTCGTCGGCGTCTTCGAACAGACCGAAGCGGTGCTGCAGGTTTCGCCGGGGCAGCCCGAGGCGCTCTCGTACCAGGCCCTGGTGCGCATCGCCATGGGCCAGCCGGAAATGGCGCGCGACATGCTGCAGCAGGCGCTCAAGACCGATCCCGACCTCGTGGACGGCTACCTGCACCTGGCGCTAGCACAGGTGCGCCTCGGCGAGGCCGAAGCCGCAAAGACGACGATCGCCACGGCGGTGAAGCGCTTCCCGCAGCAGCAGGACCTCTTCCGCCGCGCTTACGCCGAGATGACCGCCGAGCGCGCCGCGCCACCGCCGCCCCAGGCCGCTGCCGCGCACGGCACGGCGATCGCCGGCACCATCGCGCTCGACCCTGCGCTCGCCGGCAGCGTCGCGCGCGGAGCGCTGGTGTTCATCGTGGTGCGCCCTGCCGGCACGGCACAGGGTCCGCCGGCCGCCGCCAAGCGCCTCGTGGTGGACGCCTTTCCGGTCGCGTTTGCGATCAGCGACGCGGACTCGATGGCTGGCGCCAGCCTGCCGCAGTCGCTGCGCATCGACGTGCGCATCGACAAAGACGGCAACCCGCTGACGCGCGAACCCGATGCGCCGCACGCTTCGCTCGACGCGGTAGCCGCCGGGCAGCGCGACCTGCGCCTGGTGCTGAGGCGCTAGGCTGGCGTGCAGGGCAATCTTTCTTCTGAAGAGGTGAATCCATGTCCGTGTCGAAGTCGAGATTCCTGAGCGCGGCGCTCGCCGCGCTGCTGTTGACAGCTCCCGCCGCATTCGCCGCCGACAAGGCGGTGACCTTCCCAAGCGGCGACGAGAAGGTGAGTGCCTTCCTCGCGACCCCGGCAAGCACCGCTCCCGCGCCCGCGATCGTGGTGGTGCACGAATGGTGGGGGCTCGACGAATGGGTCAAGAGCCAGGCGCGCGCGCTCGCGAAGGAGGGCTACGTGGTGCTTGCGGTGGACCTCTACCGCGGCAAGGTGACTGACAAGGAGGCGGTGGCGCACCAGCTGATGAGCGGCCTGCCGGCCGACCGCGCGATGCGCGACCTGCACGCGGCCGTCGCTTATCTCGCGGGGCTGCCGCAGGTGCGCAAGGACCGCATCGGCGCGCTCGGCTGGTGCATGGGCGGGCGCTATTCGTATGCGCTCAGCACCGAGGAAAAGGCGATCGTCGCGGTGGCCGCGTACTACGGCGCGCCGCCGACCGATCCGGCGGCGATCGCGCGCATCAACGGGCCGGTGCTCGGCAATTTCGGCGCCGACGACCAGGGCCCCTCGCCCGAGCAGGTGAAGGCGTTCGCCCAGGCCCTGGAAGCCTCCGGCAAGAAGGCCGACATCAAGCTCTACGAAGGCGCCGGCCACGCGTTCGCCAACCCGAACAATCCCTGGCACGGCTACCGCGAGGCGGCCGCACAGGATGCCTGGACGCGCACCGTTGCGTTCTTCGCCGCCAACCTGAAGCAGTAACGCGCCCCGCAGGAGCACCGCATGGCCCTCGCCTTCGACCTGCGCCGCCTCGTCGCCGAACACGAGCGCGGCGCGCAGCGCTATCTCGAGTTCCTGCGCGTTCCGGCGATGAGCCTCGGCCTCTACAAGCTCGCGAAAGGCGCCGTCGATCCGCAGAAGCCGCATACCGAAGACGAGCTCTACTACGTGATCAAGGGCCGCGCGGTCCTGACGATCGGCGTCGAAGAGGTGCCGGTCGAGACCGGGTCGCTCGCGTTCGTCGCAGCGAACGTGGTGCACCGCTTCCACGACATCGCCGAGGACCTCGAAGTGCTGGTGCTGTTCGCACCGGCGGAGCAGGAACCCTAGGCCTGGAAAGCGCTTGACAATAGTTTAGTAATAACTAAACTATTGCCATGTCAGCCCTGCTGAAGGCGCTCGCGGAGCCCCGCCGCCAGCAGATCGTCTGCCTGGTCCTCGACCAGGAGCTGGCGGCCGGTGTCATCCACCGCTCGCTCGGAGAGGTCACGTTCGGTGCCGTGTCGCAGCACCTGAAAATCCTCACGGAAGCGGGTGCGCTCGGCATGCGGCGCGCGGGGCGCAACCGTTATTACCGGGCCGATCGCCGCACCATCGCGCCGTTCCGTAAGCACCTCGAAGCGCAGTGGGGAAGCGCCCTGCAGCGGCTGAAGCGCTTGGCCGAGGCGGCGGAATGAGCAAGCACCCGCATGACGACGAGATCGCTGTCGTCCGCGAGATCGTGATCGCGGCGCGCAAGGCGACGGTGTTCCGCTTCTTCACCGACTCCGCCCTGTGGGCGCAGTGGTGGGGGGCTGGTTCCACTGTCGAGCCGGTCGCGGGCGGCCGGGTCGTCATCGTGCATCCCGGCGACGTCCACGCCACGGGCGTAGTGCGCGAGCTGGTCGCAGGCGAACGTTTCGCCTTCACGTACGGCTACGAAGGCGAAGGCAAGCCCATTCCTCCCGGCGGCTCGCTCATCACCATCGAACTCGCGGAAGCGCCGGGCGGCACGCTCGTGACGCTGCGGCATTCGGGCCTGCCGAGCCGTGCCGTGGCCAGCGAGCACGAGCAGGGCTGGCGCTTCCAGATGTCTCGGTTCTCCGCGGCCGCCAGCAGCACCGAACAGGGCGACCTGGCTGCGAAGGCCGACCTGTGGATGAGCCTCTGGGGCGAGAGCGACGCCGGCAAGCGGGCGGCGGCTCTCGACGCCGCGAGTGACGACGTCACCTTTCACGACCGCTACAGCGCGCTCTTCGGCAAGGCCGACGTAGACGCGCACGCCGCCGCGGCGGCAGTCCACATGCCGGGCGTGCGCCTGTTCCGCGCCGGCGATGTCCTTGCGAGCCACGGCACGGCGCTGGTGCGCTTCGAAGCGCGCAAGGACGGCGCGGTCGTCGGCAAGGGCACGAACGTGATGAGGTTCGCACCGGACGGCCGCATCGCCGCGGTCACCGGCTTCTGGGAAGCCTGAAAAGCAGCGGCGCGCTTTTTCGTGGCTGGCGCTGCGGAGCCGGGCTTACAATCGCCGCGTCCGCCCTGCAGCGTGAGGCGTCAGGGGGGACGCCATCCCTTCCTTATTTATCTCGTCAGAGGTGCCCCCGATGAAGATTCCAGCAAGCCGCACCGTCGCGGCGGCTCTCGTTTGCCTCGCCGCCGCCGCCACGGCATTCGCCAAGGCGCCGCGCGTGGACCCGCAGGCGCAGAAAACCGTCGGCGTCCTGCGGCCCGTAGACCAGTTCGAACGCGCCGACGGCGTCTACAACGCCGACGGCTCCGCCGCGATCCTGTACCGTCCCGATTTCGCGCTGCGCGGCGCGGCGTCGCCCAAGGCCGCGGCCGACGCCTTCATCGGCGCGCGCCAGCAGGACCTCGGCCTCGATCCCGAGACCGCTGCGAGCCTGGTTGCGGGCACGGTGCGACCGTCTGGTCCGCTCGCGGTGGTTCGCTACACGCAGAAATTCGCCGGGCTGCCGGTCTGGGGCAGCGACCTCGCCATCAGCGTGGTGGACGGCGCGGTCGTGTTCGTGAACAACGACACCGTGCGCGGGCTGCAGCTGCCCGCCGCATCTCCGGGGCGCGGCAAGGCCAGCGCCGCGGCCGCGGCGCGCGCCCATCTCGGCTCGGTGGACGGTGCCGTCGAAGCGCTGCAGCGGATGATCTATCGCGGCGGCGACGGCGCGACGAGGATCGTCTGGCAGGTGGCTGCGGGCAGCTGGGAAGTGCTGGTGGACGACGCGACCGGCGCCGTGGTGCGCGCCGAGAGCAAGTCGCACAACGCCGACGGCCAGGGCCGCATCCACGTTCCCGATCCGTTGTCCAAGGCAAAGGCGCAGTACGGCGACCCCGGCTTCGTGGACGGCAACGGCGCCAACACCGCGGAGCTCGGCAAGGCGCGCAAGCTGGTGACGCTGCGCGACGTCGAGGGCGCCGCGGGCAAGTTCGACCTCGACGGCCCGTGGGCCGCGTGCCGCGAGCTCGAGGCGCCGAACGACGCGGCCTGCCCGGTGCGCAACACCAGCACCTTCACGTTCGTGCGCAGCAACAAGTTCTTCGACGCGGTGAACACGTACTACCACATCGACACTTACATGCGCTACGTGAACCTCACGCTCGGCGTCGCGGCGCGGCCCACGTACGCGGGCGGCGTGCACTACGACCCGCACGGATTCAGCGGCGCCGACAACTCGCACTTCGTCGATTCGCAGGGCGGCTTCGTCACCTTCGGCCAGGGCGGCGTGGACGACGCGGAAGACGCCGACGTGGTGGTGCACGAGCTCGGCCACGGGCTGCACAGCTGGGCGACCGCCGGGCACCTCTCGCAGGTCGAGGGCCTCTCCGAAGGCGTTGGCGACTATGCCGCGAACAGCTACAGCCGCGACATCCCGAAGCAGTGGAAGCCGACCGACCCGGAATACTTCTGGGTGTTCAACTGGGACGGCCACAACCCGTTCTGGCCCGGACGCGTCACCAACTGGAACATCGGCCACACCTACCCTGGCAACATCGGCTCCGAGATTCACGACCAGGGCCAGTACTGGGCTTCTTGCAACATGCTCGCGCGCCAGGCGATCGGCGCGGTGGCCATGGACCGCGCCTTCTGGACCGGCCTGTCGATGACCGGCGCCAACACCAGCCAGAAGAGCGCGGCGCAGGCGGTCCTGAACGCAGCGAACGCGCTCGGCTACACGACCGCGCAGAAGAACGCGATCGGCGCCGCCTACAACCAGAGCTGCACCTACAACGTCACGGTGCCCTAGGAGAACGACGACGAAGCGGGCCCGGCCGGGAGCAGCGGCCGGGCTCAGACGGCGATGGGCGGCGCCGCCTCGGCCTCGGTCAGGGCACGCGGAAAGCACAGGCGGCGAAAGTTGCAGCGCTTGCACATCTGCGGGCGGTCGACCATCGCGAAGTCTTCGAGCCGCGCGAGGTTCTGGACGGGGTCGGTGAGCAGCCGGCGCATGCTCGCGGCGCTCTTCTCGACGAACGCGCGCGCCGCTTCGAGGCGCTTCGCGTCGACCGAGCGGCGCACGTACTTGGGCACCGCGAGATACGCGAGCTCGGTGACGATTTCTTCGGGCGACTCGACCCAGCCCTGTTCCTTCGCGTAGAGCGCGTAGCCGGCGAGCTGCACCTCGTTGAAGCGTCCCTCGGAGCGGCCGGTCTTCCAGTCGACGATGATGACGCGGCCGTTGGCATCGCGGTAGGCGAGGTCCATGCGCAGGAAGATCGGCACGTCGCCGACGCGGAACGAGATGAGGTCCTCGACCGTGAGCCAGCGCTCGCGCGAGGCGGCGAAGGCCTCGACCAGCGTCGGGCTGCGGAAGAAGTTGCGCATCGAGCGCATCACCGTGCCCACCAGGATCTTCTTGTCTTCCTGGTCGACAGGCGAGGAATACTCGTGCTCGAACAGGCGGAAGCGGGCGCTGCCGGCCTCGCTCTCGCGCCAGTCGGTGAGCATGCGGTTGTGGACGATGGCGCGGATCAGCGCTTCCTGATCCGCGGGCGGCGGGATCGCGTCGTGCGTCTTCAGGAACTCCTCGATCGCCTCGTGCACCACGCTGCCGGCCCACAGCGGCAGCGCCGAAAGCTTCTTGAGGCGGTAGATCTCGGCGTCGGTGAGCGAGGCGTAGTACGAGTAGTAGTAGCGGCGCCGGCAGCTGTGAAAACAGTCGTGGCGCGACACCGACCACGAGAACTCCGACTTGTCCCGCTCGAGGAGCGGATCGACCGTGACTGCTACCACTGCCAAGGACGCTAGCACGCACCGGCGCCGCGGCAGGGCCAAACGCCGGGCACGCGCGGCCCGGGCCCTTTGTTAACGTTTCGGGATGCGCATCGTGTTCCACGGGGAAGCCGCGTCCGCCTTCGGCGCCGATTTCGCGGCGCTCCTCGACGTGCCCGCTGAGGTGACGCTGCTGCCGGACGCGCTGCGCTCGGATGCGGAGCGCGCCGCCTATGCCGCGGCCGAGGTGATCGTCAGCTTCCGCTTCGACGCGTCGCTGCCGCATCCGGCGGGGCTGCGCCTCCTGCACATGCCGGGTGCCGGGCTCGACAAGGTCGACTTCGCCGCATTGCCAGCAGGCGCCATCGTCTGCAACTGCTTCGGCCACGAGCAGCCGATCGCCGAGTACGTGCTGGCGGCGATGCTCAACCACGCGATCCCCTTCGCGCGTGCCGATGCCGACCTGCGGCGCGGCGACTGGACGCTGCGCGGCGGAGTCGCGCGCAGCGTCCACGGCGAGCTCGCCGGGCGCAGCATCGGCATCCTCGGCTACGGGCACATCGGCAAGGCGGTGGCGCTACGCGCCAAGGCGTTCGCCATGACCGTGCACGTCGCAAACCGCACTGCGATTGCGCCCGGGGCGGTGGTTGACCGCTACCACAGCCTCGCCCCGGGAGCCCTCGCCGGCTTCTGGGCCGCTTGCGAATTCTTCGCCGTGACGCTGCCGCTCGCTCCCGAGACCACAGGCATCGTCTCGGCCGCGGCGCTCGCGGCGATGCCGCGCTCGGCGCTGGTCGTCAACGTCGGGCGCGGCGCGCTCATCGACGAGACGGCGCTCTACGCGGCGCTGCGCGAGCGGCGCATCGCCGGTGCTGTCATCGACACCTGGTATCGCTATCCGTCCGCCGCACAGCCCGACACGCTGCCCGCATCGCAACCGTTCCACGAGCTCGACAACGTGGTGATGACGCCGCACCTTTCGGGCTGGACCCAGGGGACGATCGACCGGCGCCGGCGCGCGATCGCCGCGAACGTCCGCCGCCGCTTCGCGGGCGAGCCCTGCGTGAACGTCGCGTCGCCGCCTGCTACACCGTGACGGCGATGCCGGGCGAGGTGAAGAGCACGACCCGTTCGCGAATCTCCATGCCGGTCGCCTGCGCGAGGCCGCGGCCGTAGATCTGCAGCTGCGCCGCATGGTGCGCGGCCTGCGCCAGCGCCTGCTCGGCAACGATGGCGTCGGTCTTGTAGTCGACCACCACCAGGCCGTTGGCTTCGACGAACAGCAGGTCGACGACACCCTCCACCAGCACGCCTTCGTCGGGGAACCACAGGGGCAGCTCGCGCCAGACGGCGCTCGCCTGCCGCGCGCGCTCCATCACCGGCAGCGCCAGCGCCCGCGTCACCGCCTCGGCGGCGCGGCCGGCCGCGGCCGCGTCGAGCAGGAACGACGGCGCGAGGCTGGCAGCCATTGCGTGCGCGCGCTCCCGTGCGCCGGGGCCGAAGTCGATGCGCTCGAGGATGCGGTGGACCAGCCGGCCAAAGTCGCGCCCGCCGGTGCCGCGAGGCGCCTCCAGCACCGAGGCGGCGGCGGTATCGGCGACCAGGCGGGTGGCGGCGGTGGGTGCAAAGGGCCGGTACGAGCCGGCTTCGAGGCGCGCCGTGCGTTCGCCGAGCCAGCGCGCGGCCAGCGCATCCTCGCGCACCAGCGTCGGCTCGGGCGGATGCGCCTGCGGCGGCGGACCTTGGAACAGGCTCTCGGCCTCGAGCACCTGCACGACGTCGTCGCCGCGCTGCGGCAGGTGCGCGATGAGGTCCTTGAGGAAGTCGCCGGGGCGGGCGCCGCGCGGTGCGGGAATCATCAGCAGGTCGCGCGCCCGGGTGCAGGCGACGTACAGCAGCCGCCGGCTCTCGGCGGCGGCGCGTGCCCCGTCGGCCTTCGCCAGCTGATCCCAGCCGGGCGGCTGGCAGTTGCGGCGAAAGCCGATCGCGATCTTGTGCTGGTCCCAGAGCGGGATGGCGTCGGAGCGGCGCTGGCTGTCGGCGGCACAGTCGTAGAGCACCACGATCGGCGCCTCGAGCCCCTTGGCGCGATGGATCGTGAGGACGCGGACCGTGTCGGGATCGCCGGGGCGAGTGGCCGGCAGGTCGGGCTCTTCGCGCGCGGTGCGGATGCGCTCCTGCAGGAACGCGATGAAACCGCGCAGCGTCAGCACTCCGAGCGCGGCCGCGCCGCGCGCCAAAGCCGCAACCTTCTCGAGGTTCGCGATCTGCGCCTCGCCGCGCTTCGCGCCGGTGAGCGCCGCGAGCACGCGGGTTTCGTCGTAGAGCTCGTCGAGCAGGCGCGCCACGGTGAGCTCGCGCCGCCGCTCGTGCAGCGCGCCGAGCGCCGCCATGGCCGGACCCAGCGCGGCAGCGCCCTGCTTCTCGACGTCGACCTTGCCGCCGAGGTAACCGCCCTCGAGGACGTAGGCGGCGAGGTCGCGGTCGCTGACGCCGAAGAAGGAGGAGCGCAGGGCAGCCACCAGCGCCACCCGGTCGGACGGGTCGTCGATCGCGCGCAGCACGCTGAGCGTTTCGTGCACCTCCCAGCGATCGAAGAACGACTTGCCGCCCTCGACCGTGAACCGCAGCCCGGCCGCGTCCATCGCCTCCTCGAGGTGGCGCAGCTGCGTGAGGCGCGAAGCCAGCACCATGACGTCGCCCGCGCGGCTGCCGCGGCTCGTGCCCGTAGCGGGATCGCGCACCGTGAAGCCTCCGGCCGCGGCGCGCCCGATGAAGGCCGCGGTGGCCGGCGCTTCGAGCCGCAGCAGGTCTTCGCCCGATGAGAAGGCGCCCTCGAAGCCGAGCGCCATCACCGATGGCGACGGGTCGAGTCCTGGCGGCGGCTCGATGGCCTCGTAGGCCGGCTGTCCCGCGGCATCGGAAGCCTGGATCAACTCGGCGAACACGCGATTGGCGAAGCTCAGGATCGCAGGCCGCGAGCGAAAGTTCTGCGTCAGGTGCAGCACGGCGCGGCGCGGCGCGGCTTCGTACTCCTTGGAAATGCGGCGGAAGAGATCCACGTCGGCGCGGCGGAAGCGGTAGATCGACTGCTTGGCATCGCCCACCACCACGAGCGCGCCGGGCCGGTCGCCGGCGAGCAAGGCCGCGATCTCGCCCTGCAAGGGGTCCGTGTCCTGGAACTCGTCGATGATGAGATACGGGAAGCGTGCGCGGAAATAGCGGCGCAGCGATTCGCGGTCGCGCAGCGCGTCGCGCGCCAGCACCAGCAGGTCGAGGAAGTCGAGGGCGCCGCGCGCGCGCTTCTTCTTCTGGTAAAGGGAGACGACGCCGAGCAGCGCCGCGACGATGCGCGCGTGAAACGCCGCGGAGCGGCCCGCCTGCCACGAGGCGATCGCGGAGTTGATCTCCTCGCGCAGCACCCGCCCCTGCTCGAGCGCCTCCGCGGACGCCCACTTCTCCTTGTTGCCGCGCACGTCGAGCGGCGCGAAGCCCTCCAGGTGTTGTGCCAGCTCGGCTTCATCGACCTCCTGCACCACCGTCGCGAAACCGCCGAAGGCGTGGAGCCGGGCGCGCAGCGTGTCGGCGGCCTCCGCCTGCGCGCAGAGCGCCTGCGCTTTCTTGCCGAGCGCCAGCAGCTGCACGCGGATGTCGGGGCCGCCCGAAACGGCGCCTACCAGCGGTTCCAGGTCGCGCTCTTCAACCAGGCGGCGGGCGAGGCCGCGCAGCGAGGAGCGCTCGGCCCAGCTCTCGGCTTCGAGGGCGATGCCGGCGTCCACCGCGGCCAGCACGATGTCGTCGCCCTCCATGAGGCGGGTGCTGAGCCACTCGTCCCACGCCGCGCCGAACAGCAGGTCGATCTCGGCCTCGTCGGCCATGCGGAAGCCGGGGATCACCGAGCACTCGAGGGGCCGCTCCTGCAGCATCGCCGCGCACAGGGCATGGATCGTCGAGATCGGCGCGCGCTCGAGGATGTCGAGGGCGGCCGCGGCGCGCTCCCGCGCGATTGCGCTCTGGGCGGGGTCTGTGCGCCGGCGCTCGAGGCGCTCGCGCAGCCGCAGCTTCATGGTGGCGGCGGCATTCTCGGTGAAGGTCACCGCCGCGATCTGGTCGAGCGTGGCGCGGCCGCCGAGAACCAGCGCCTCGATGCGGTCGATGATCAGCGTCGTCTTGCCGGTGCCGGCGCCCGCCTCGATGACCAGGCTCGTGTCGAGGTCGGTGCGCGCCCGCTCGCGCGCCGCCTGGTCCACCGGAACGAAGGCTGCCCGCGTCGTCGTCATCGCGAGTCACGCAGACGCAGGACGCTGCGCACCCGCGGATCGTTGAGCTTGTAGATGCGGCGCAGTTCGAGGTGCGGCTGCGGCCCGCACACCGCCTTGAAGTCGCACCAGGTGCAGGCCGCCGGTTCCTGGACGAAGTGCCCCGAGGCGATGGCGTCGACCATGTCGCGCAGCCGCGTCGTGAACGCCTCGTCGCCCAGCGCCTTCAGGTCGAAGACCACGTCGCGGCCGCCGTCCACGTAGTCGAGGAACGCGCGCGAGACCTTTTCGCCCGGAAACAGCTGCCCCGCGGCCAGCACGTAGAACGGGATCTGCAGCTGCGAGCCGCTGCGGAAGATGCGGTTGTCGTCTTTGGGCGCGCGGCCTGTCTTGTAGTCGCGCAGCACCAGGGTGCCGTCCTGCGCGCGGTCGATGCGGTCGATCTTGCCGCCGACACGCAGCACGCGCCCGTCCCTGAGGTCGATCGCGAGCGGTTCCTTCAGGTGCGGCTCGCCCGGGCTCGGCGCGACGCTCGGACCGAAGCCGACCTCGAAGTGGATGGGCGTCGTGCTGTTGGCGGTGCGGAGTTCGCGTCGCAGCCACGCAAGGGTCAGCTCGCGAAACGCCTGGCACTCGCGCTCCCACAGCGCGGTGAAGAGCGGCGGGCTCCTGGCGGCGAGATCGTCGAGCGCCTGGTCGGCGGCCCGGCGCAGTCGTGCGCGGGTTGCGACATCGTCCGTGAGCGGCAGCCGGCCCGCGTCGCGCTCCATGCGCAGGAACTTCTCGGCGACGCGGTGGAACAAGTCGCCGCGCTCGAGCGGCGAGAGCCGCAGGCGCTCTTCGGGCTCGAGCGTTGGCGACAGCTTCAGGACGTACTGCAGCATGTAGCGAAAGCCGCACTGCGAGAACGTTGCCAGGCGGCTCGCCGACACCGGCGTGCCGCCGGTCGTCGGGTCGAGGCGCAGCGCCAGGTCGGCGGGCAGCGGGCTCACCAGGCCGTCGTACATCGTGAGGTCTTTCGACCAGCGCCGCTCGGCGGCGTGGCGCGAACGGCGGAAGTGCGGCGACGACGCGGCGATGGCATCGGCAGCGCCGTCCTCGCCGCGGCGCATGCGTGCACGGTCGCGCTCGGAGGCGTCGAGCGTCTCGAGGATGGGGAGCGCGTCGAGCGAATCCTCGGCGACCAGCGCCTCGAGGTCGGATGCCGCCAGGACGCGGCCGTGAAGCGCCGAGGCCGCGGCGGCGAAGAACAAGGACGGCAGGCGTTCGCGGCCGGTGCGCGGATCGGCGCGCGGATAGGAGAGGCACAGGCTTTCGGTCGCTTGCGCGAGTGCACGCCGGAAGCGGCGGCGCGCAGCGAGCAGCCGGTCCTGGCTCGTCGGCAGCGGATCGATGCCCGCGACGCGCGGCACAGGCGTTGCCGGATCCTCGAAGAGGCCCAGCTGCCTGCCGGTTGCCGCAGGCGTCGCGGGAGCAGCGCCGGCAGGTGCCGCGCCGTCCTGCGCTTTCGACAAGGCCTCGCGCTCGGCATCGAGGAGGAATGGGTCGGGACGCAGCAGCCCGGGAAAGCCGCCCTCGACGAGGCCCGGAATGGCGACGAAGCGGAACGGCACGCCCGCGAGCGCATCGAAGACGCCGACATGCACCGCCGAGCCCTCGGCGCGCACCATCGGCATGCGCTCCCATTCGAAGCGCGCTGCGACGACGCGCTCCACTTCCTCGAAGCGCGCCAGAGGCGCCGCGAACTCGAGCCCGCCCAGGTCCTTCACGACCGCGCACACGGTATCGCGGTCGTGTTCGGGGCCCAGCCACTCGTCGATCGCAGCGAGGAGGCGCTCCGACCAGTCGCGCCACGACGCGGTGCCCGCGAGCCGTTCGAGCGTGGCGGCGAGGCGCTCCACCACCGCCGCCAGGCTCTCGGCGTTCTGCGCGCGCGCCGCGCGCCGCCGCTGCGCCGCCTCGTCGCTCGGGCGCTGCGCCTCGCGCCGCTGTTCCTCGGCGTAGTGCGCAAGCCCGGCGCGGAAGCGCTCGCGGCCCGACACGATCGCCGCGTCGCGGCTGATGTCGTCCCATTGCGACGCGGGCCAGGGGCCCGTGCCTTCGGGCGGCGTCACGAACGTGAGGAACTCCATGACCGCCGCGCGCTCGAGTTCGCGGCAGCGGAACAGCAGCAGCAGCGTGCGCGCCGCGCGGCCGAAGCGCAGCGGCAGGGACGGATGCAGGCGGTAGGGGATTCCGAGGCGCTCGAACAGGTCGGAGAAGAGCGCCGCGTAGTCTTCGGCGCGCGGCAGCAGCACGCCCATGTCTTCGAAGGGCATGCCGGCCTGCGCGTTCTGCAGGATGCGCCGCGCGATGGCGCGCACCTCGTTGGCCTCGGACGACGCGGTGAGGAAAGTGACTCCGCCGCGGGCCGCCGGAGTCTCCCGGGATTGCGTTGGTGGCGCAGGCGGCGCGAACAACCGCGCAACCACCGCCTCGAGGTCCGGCGGCATTGGCGGCGGGGCGAGCGGTTCCAGGAGGGTGCCGGCGTAGCCTTCGTCGAGGTGGCGCAGCGGCACGGTCCGCGCGAGTGCTTCGAAAAAGAGCCGTTCATGCCCGTGAACGTCGAGGCGTTCCACCACCAACCCCGCCACGCCGCGGAGCCACGGCGTCTCCGCAACGCGCGCTGCCGCTTCCTTATATATGGCGGCGGGATCGAGGAAGCCGGCCATGTCCGCGTCGAAGCGCCGGTACAAGGCGGCGAGCGCGGCGAGCCGGTCGGCATCGTCGCCGCTGCCGCCGCCGCGCGCCGCGAATGCCGCGACCTCATCCGGCGTGAAGCCGCGGGCACGCAGGTCGCGCAGCGTGCGGGCGAGCGCCGCGGCCACCGGTCCGCTCGGCAGGTTGACGTCGAGGCGCAGCTGCGGCACCTCGCCCAGGTGCCGGCCCGCCAGGAGCGCCGCGAGGCCGCTGTCCCAGAGGCGGCGGCCGCCGCCGAGCAGCGCCGGCTCGGCCACGGCTGTCGCTAGTTCCTGGAGGCGAAAGGGCAGGAGACCGGCGACCGCCCGGCCGGTCGAGGCGAGGCGCCTGGGCCACAGCGAGGCCGCGGCCAGGGACGGCACGATCAGCAGCGTCGCCTGCAGCACCATGTGCCGCGATGATAGCGTCGCCTGCTGGCCCCTCGGGTCCCGTGTAGTATTCTGGACTTTCGTCAGGAACACTTCCAAACACCTAATGGCCCTACTCGACAAGCTGCGCTCCAAGCCCGCCTGGCAGCATGCCGACGCGGTGATCCGGGCGAGCGCGGTGCGCCAGCTCGGCAGCGAGCACCAGGAGCTCTTCACCACCATCGCCACCACCGACGCCGACCCGCACGTGCGCAAGGTGGCGGTGTCGAAGATCGACTCGGTCGAGACGCTGGCGCGCATCGGCGGCGACGAGGCCGACGCGATCGTCAAGGGCGAGGCTGCCGCGCGGCTCGCGAAGATCGCGGCCGAGGACAGCGACGAGGAGCGCGCGCGCGCCGCCTCCGCCGTGCTCACCGACCCGAAGGCGCTGCTGCTGCTCGCCAAGACGGCGCGCCTCGGCAGCGTGCGCCGTGCGGCGCTCGAGCGCATCAGCGACCCGCGCGGGCTTGCCACGCTCGCGAAGAACGCCGAGGAGGGCGTGCTGCGCCTCGAGGCGCTGGCGCGCATCGACGACCAGGCGCTGCTCGCCGAGGTGGCCGGCAAGGCCGAGTCGCGCGATGTGGCGGTTGCCGCCGTCGACCGTCTCGACGACCGCGAGGCGCTGGCGAAGCTCGCCGAGAAGTCGCGCAACAAGGCCGCCTCGCGGCGTGCAGCCGTGCGCCTCTCCGGGCTGCGCGCCGCCGACGCCGTGCCGGCGCCGAAGGACGACGCAAGCGAAGACGAGATCGCGCGCTACGAGGAAGCCAAGGCGGCGATGATCCGCGAAGCGGAAGCGCTCGAGACCGCCAGGCGCAGCCGCGAGGCGCTGGTGGAGCGCGTGCAGAAGCTGCGCGGCGAAACCATTCCTGCGAGCCTGATGGCGATTCGCGGCGAGTGGGCCGAGCTGCCCGCCTTCGACAGCGACGAGGGCCGTGCCCTGCAGGCGCGTTTCGATACCGCTGGCGGGAACGCGCAGGCGCGCTTCGACGCGCTCGGCCCTTCGGAAGAGCGGCGCACCGCCGCCGAGGCGATTTGCGCCGAGGCCGAAGAGATCGCCGCCACCGACGCCGAGCCCGGCGAGGGCAGGAAGCGCCTCGCCGAGTTGCGCGCCTCGCTGCCGGCGTTCGCGGAGTACGACGACTGGAAGGACGCGCTCCTCGAGCGCTTCGCCAGGGCCGAGGCGCTGTTCGCCGCGCACGACAAGCTGTCGCGCGAGGAGCGCGAACAGCAGGTGCGCGCCAACCAGGCGCGCCTCAACGCGCTGATCGAGAAGATCGAGGCGCTGGCGAAGGCCGAGACGGTGGCGCTCAAGGACGCGGCGCTCGCCCTGCGCGAAACCAAGGAAGCGCTCGACCAGACCGGCCCGCTGCCGACGAAGAAGGAGCGCGAAGAGCTGGTAGCGCGCCTCAAGGCGGCGCGCGGCCTCCTCTACCCGCGCGTGCAGGAGCTGCGCGAGGCCGACGACTGGACCCGCTGGGCGAACGTCGCCAAGCAGGAAGAGCTGATCGTGCGCATGGAGGCGCTCAAGGAGCCGATCGCCGGCGACCGCCTGGTGCGCAGCTACCGCGAAATCCAGGAGGAGTGGAAGCAGTACAGCCAGGTGCCGAAGAACCAGGCGCAGCTCCTCTGGCAGCGCTACAAGGCAGCCCGCGACCAGGTGTCGGGCAAGGTGCGCGACTTCCTGGTGGCACGGCGCTCGGTGTGGGCCGAGAGCCTGGCGAAAAAGGAAGCGCTGTGCGTGCGCGCGGAGGCGCTCGCGGAATCGACCAACTGGGTCGAGACCGCGAAAGAGCTGCAGAAGCTGCAGAACGAGTGGAAAGCTTCCGGGCCGGTGTCGCGCAAGCATTCGGAGAAGATCTGGCAGCGTTTCCGCACCGCCTGCGACGTGTTCTTCAAGAAGCGCAAGGAAGACCTCGACAAGCGCAAGGGCGTCTGGGACGAGAACCTCGCGAAGAAGGAAGCGCTCTGCGTCCAGGCCGAGGCGCTCTCGCAGTCGCTCGAGTGGGAGAAGACGGCGAAGGAGCTGCAGCGGCTGCAGGCCGAGTGGAAGAAGGTCGGGCCGGTACGCAAGAGCAAGTCGGAAGTGCTGTGGAAGCGCTTCCGCACCGCCTGCGACGGGTTCTTCGAGCGCTTCAAGAAGCGCTACCAGATCGCAAGCGACGAGCGCGGCACCGAAGCCGTGGCGCTTTGCGCCGAGCTCGAGGGCCTGCTGCCGCCCGAAGGCGAAGCGCTCGCCGAGGACTTCAAGACCAGGGTGCAGGACGTGCTTTCGCGCTGGAAGACCTTGTCCGCCAAGGGCCCGCTGCCCAAGGATCACGTCGACCGCTTCTTCGCGGCACGCGCCGCCGTGGCCGCGCGCGACCCCGGCTCGTTCGCCGGCACCGAACTCGATCCGCAGATGTCGAAGAAGCGCCTCGAGAAGCTGGTGAAGAAGGTCGAAAGCCTGATCCCGCGCAGCGAGGCGGCGCCGGCCGCGGATTCGGTCGCCTCGCTCGCACAGAAGCTGCAGGCCGCGATGTCGGGCAGCGCCATCGGCGGCCGCGCCGAGGCCGAAGCCCGCAAGCGCGCCGCGGTCGAGGAAGTGAAGGCGGCACAGGCCGCCTTGAAGCGGCTCGGCGCGCTGCCCGCGGACGATTCGTCGGCGGCGCTGCAAAAGCGCTTCCGCGACGCCTGCGACCGTTTCTTCGCCGCCCAGCGGGCGTGACGGCGTAAGGGCGCCTTGCCCCGCCCGTCGCCGCCGCCGCTGGGCACGTCGTTCCGGGCCGCCGCCCTCGCCCGCTACATCGCCTTCGACCGCGCCGAGTGGGCGCGCCTGCGCGGCGCGACGCCGCTGACGCTCACCGAGGCCGACCTCGAGCGCCTGCGCGGCATCAACGTCAGCTTGTCGCTTCGCGAGGTCGAGGAGGTGTACCTGCCGCTGTCGCGGCTCCTCAACCTCTATGTCGCGGCCGCCCAGGAGCTGTACCGTGTCAGCGACGTGTTCCTCGGCCGGCCGGCGTCGAAGGTGCCCTACGTCATCGGCATCGGCGGCAGCGTGGCGGTGGGCAAGAGCACCACGGCGCGCGTGCTGCACGAACTGCTCGCCCGCTGGCCCAACCACCCGCGCGTCGACCTCGTCACCACCGACGGCTTCCTGTTCCCGAACGCCGAACTCGAGGCGCGCGGGCTGATGACGCGCAAGGGCTTTCCCGAGAGCTACGACACCCGCCGCCTGGTGCACTTCCTCGGCGACGTCAAGGCCGGCCGCGCGCACGTTGAGGCGCCGGTCTACTCGCACCAGGTCTACGACATCGTTCCCGACCAGCACCAGGTGGTGAACGAGCCCGACATCCTCATCATCGAGGGGCTGAACGTGCTGCAGTCGGGCAGCTCGAAGCGCGCGCAGGTGTTCGTCTCCGACTTCTTCGACTTCTCGATCTACGTCGACGCCGACGAGGGCGACATCCGCTCGTGGTACGTCGAGCGCTTCCTGAAGCTGCGCGAGACCGTGTTTCGCGACCCCGCCTCCTACTTCCGCCGCTACGCCGACCTCACGATCGACGCCGCGCGCGCCGAGGCGCTGCGCATCTGGGAGGAGATCAACGGGCCGAACCTGCGCCAGAACATTGAACCCACCCGCGAGCGCGCTCACCTGCTGCTGCGCAAGGGCCCGCGCCACGTGGTCAGCGAGATCAAGCTGCGCAAGATTTAACGTAGTCAGCAGTTACGTAACGTGGCATTATTCAGCTGTGCCGCCGCCGCCGAAGCTGCCGCAACCGAGCCACCTGCAGATCGCCGTGCTCGGCATCCTGTCCGGCGGGGAGTGCAAGGGCGCAGCGATCCGCGCCGAACTGGCGGCACTTTCGGTGCGCCACTCCGGGCCGGCCTTCTACCAGATGATGGCGCGGCTCGAAGACGCGGGCCTCGCCGAGGGCTGGTACGACCAGCGGTTGGTGGCGGGGCAGATGCTGAAGGAGCGCCGCTACCGCATCACGCCGGCGGGCAAGCGCGCGCTGCGCGCCGCCGAGGAATTCTATGGGCGCCTGTTCCGCGCCCGCCGCGAGGCGCATGCCTGATTACGCGCGCCGGCTGCGCCGCCCGTTCTACTCGGGCCTCCTCGGCAGGGCGCGCCGCGAGCGCTGCTTCGAGCCGGCCTTTTCCGACCTCCTCGACGAGTCGCTCCCGGCCTACGCTGCGGCTGCCTCGCCGCTGCGGAGGCTGGCGCTGCGGCTGCGGTTCGAGGTCCTGGCCTTCTCGCTCTTCTGCCAGTCGGCCTTGCTGGAAGCGCCCGCCGTAAGCATCGTCGCCACCGCGCCCTCTGCCGGCGGTCCGCTCCTGGGCGCCCACGACCTCACGCAGGCGCTGCGCGGGCTGTTGCGCCGGCCGGGTTTCCTCGCTCTCGTGGTCGCCATCCTCGCCCTCAGCATCGGCGCCAACACCGCCGTCTTCAGTGCCGTGCGCGCGGTCGCCTTCCGGCCACTGCCTTATCCGCAGGCCGACCGTCTGGTCCACATCTGGAGCACCTGGCCCGGCGGCTCGGGCAACATGTCGTTCCCCGACTACCGCGCCATCCTTGAAAACTCCCGCTCCTTCGAGACGGTGGGCGCCTATGAGACGTGGGGCACGGTATCGCTCACCGGTGATCGCGACACCGCACCGGTGCCGCTGAAGCCGAGCTTCGTCACGCCGTCCTATTTCGAAATGCTGCAGCCGCCGCTCGTGGCCGGGCGGACATTTCGCCCCGACGAGGACCTGAAGCCGGGCGGCCATCCGGTGGTGCTTCTCTCGCAGGCGCTGTGGACGCGGCAGTTCGGCGCCGACCCAGGCCTCGTGGGTCGCACCATCGTGCTGAACCGCGCCGCCTACACGGTGGTCGGCATCGTGGACCAGCGCTTTGCCGACCTGGCCGCGGCCGAGGTGCCGATGCCCGACCTGTGGCTGCCGACGTCGATGGCCGAGAGCCTCCTGGGCCAGGCGCCGCTCTCGAACGTCTACCGTATCTTCTGGGGGCTCGGGCGGCTGCGGCCTGGCGTGAGTGTGGCGCAGGCACAGGCCGATCTCGACGCCATCGCCGCGCGCCTCGCCGAGGAGCGCCCGCAGACCCACATGGGCTCGCACCTGCAGACCGTCCCGCTCGTGCAATACCTGCGCGGTCCATTTCGTTCGGCCACGCGGTTGCTCGCCGCCGGCGCGCTGCTGGTGCTGCTCATCGGCTGCGCCAACGTCGCGAACCTGCTGCTGCTGCGCACCGCCGACCGGCGCGCGGAGTTCGCGATCCGCCGCAGCCTCGGCGCTTCGGACGGCGCCTTGTTCCGCCAGCTGCTCGCCGAGGCGCTGTGGTTCGCGGCGCTCGGCGGCGTGCTCGGGGCCCTGCTCGCGTTCGGCGCCACCACGGTGCTGCGCGCCTGGGTGCAGCAGCACGTCTCGGCGTACCTCGACGTGGCGCTCGATCGCAGCGCGCTTGCGGCGGCCTTGTTGCTCAGCCTGCTCACCGCCGCCGTCTTCGGCGTGGCGCCGGCGCTCGCCGCGCGGCGCG
This sequence comes from uncultured Acidobacteriota bacterium, assembly GCA_963720545.1. Lineage (GTDB taxonomy): Bacteria > Acidobacteriota > Vicinamibacteria > Fen-336 > Fen-336 > MFD01916-c6. Next base: position 2,432,002 of record OY970399.1, read on the forward strand.
CGCGCATGCGCGAGGACGCGGTGGGCCGCGGTGCCGTTGGCGGCGGACAGCGGCTGCGGCGCGCCCTGGTTTGCGCCGAGGTCGCGTTCGCGGCGCTGCTCCTGGTGGGCGCCGGGCTGATGCTGCGCAGCTTCCGCGAAATGACCGGCTCGGGCCTCGGCTTTGCGACCGGCAACCTGCTCACGTTTCGCCTCGAGTTGACGACCGAGCGCTACCGCGAGGAAGCCGCGCGCGCGCGCTTCGCGGAAGCGCTGCAGGAGAAGTTCGCGAGCGTCCCGGGCATAGCCACGACGACTCTTTGGGGGCCGAGCCTGCTCGGCCGCGCCACCTGGATCATCATGCTGTCGCCGTTCGAACGCAGCGGCGAGCGGCCGGAAGACTTCGTGATGATCTTCCGCCACAGCGTCAATCCCGGCGCCCTCGGCAACCTCGGGATACGCATCGTGAGGGGCCGCGACCTGAGCGCCGACGACCGCGCCGGCAGCCCGCTGGTGGCGGTGGTGAGCGAGAGCGTTGCTGCCGAACTGTGGCCGGGGCAGGACCCCGTGGGCCGGCAGGTGAAACGGCAGCTGCGCGACCTGCCGCCGATCACCGTCGTCGGTGTCGCCGCCGATGCGCGGCAGCGCGAGCGCTACAGCCTCGCCGACATCGCCCAGGGCTTTCCGCCCGGCGGCAGCGGCCCGCAGCGCGATATCTACTTTCCCTATGCCCAGCGCCCCAATGTGAGCCTGACGGCGGCGCTGCGCACGCAACTGCCGCCAGCCGCGCTGGTGGCACCGCTGCGCGCCGCGGTGCGCTCGCTCGACCCCGACCTGCCGCTGGCCGATATCGCGGCGCTCGACGAGCGGCTGGCCGCGCAAGACGTCGCCCCGCGCTCACTCGCGACGCTGCTCGGCGCCTACGCCGCGGTCGCCGTGCTGCTCGCCGCGCTCGGCATCTATGGCGTGCTCGCGCATTCGGTGACGCGCCGCCGCCGCGAGATCGGCGTGCGCATGTCGCTCGGCGCCGATGCGCGCGCGATCTTCGCCATGGTCCTGCGCGAAGGCCTCGGCATCACGGCGGCCGGCCTCGTGCTCGGCCTCGGCACAGCACTCGGCGCCACCCGCATGATGCGCTCGCTGCTGTTCGAGGTGTCGCACCTCGACCCGGCCACCTTCGCGTCGGTCGGCGCCTTGCTGGTGGTGATCGCGGCGCTCGCGGTCATCGGCCCGGCGCGGCGCGCGAGCAGCATCGACCCGCAGGCGGCGCTCCGCTCCGAGTAACCGAGCCGCTTCCGGCCGGCGGTTTGCCGGAACGGGACGGTAGACTCTTACCGACCGTGACCTGGAATCCCGCCCTCTGGTCGTCCCGCGTGCCCCGCGACTGGCGCATCCAGAAGCCCAACCACTACCTCGAGATGGCGCGCATTGCCTGGGAGAACGCCGACCAGCTGCCGTTCGCCTGGCGCATCCTGACGCGCGGCACCTGCGACGGCTGCGCGCTCGGCACCACCGGCCTGCGCGACTGGACGCTCGAGGGCATTCACCTGTGCATGGTGCGGCTCGAGCTGCTGCGGCTCAACACCGCCCCGGCGCTCGAGGTGGAGCGGCTCGCCGACCTGGCGCCGCTGCTTTCCATGAGCTCGAAGGAACTGCGCGCGCTCGGCCGGCTGCCCGAACCGATGGTGCGCCGCCGCGGCGACCAGGGCTTCCGCGTCATCGGCTGGGACGAGGCTTATGACCTCGCCGCGCAGCAGATCCGGGCCACGCGCCCCGACCGTTTCGCCGTCTACCTGACCTCGCGCGGCATCATGAACGAGCACTACTACGCCGCGCAGAAGGCGGCGCGTGCGATGGGCACCAACCACGTCGACAACTCGGCGCGGCTTTGCCACGCGGCCTCCACCGTCGCCATGAAGCGCACGCTCGGGTTCGGCGCCACCACCTGTTCCTACAGCGACTGGCTGGGCACCGACCTCATCGTCTTCTTCGGCGCGAACACGCCCAACAACCAGCCGGTCACCATGAAGTACCTGTACCTCGCCAAGCAGGGCGGCACGCGCGTCGCGGTGGTGAACCCGTACCGCGAACCCGGCCTGCGCAACTACTGGGTGCCGTCGGTCCCCGAGTCGGCGATGTTCGGCACCAGGTTCGCGGACGACTGGTTCGCCGTGGACACCGGCGGCGACCAGGCGTTCCTCACCGGCGTCTTCAGGATCCTGGCGAGCGAAGGCTGGATCGACCGCGAGTTCGTCGCTCGCAACACGCGCGGCTTCGAGGCGGCCCAGCGCCACGCCGAGTCCCTCGACATGGCGCAGCTCGAGGCGCAGAGCGGCGCCTCGCGCGCGGAAATGCTGCGTTTCGCGCAGCTGCTGCGCGACGCGAAAAATGCGGTGTTCGTCTGGTCCATGGGGCTGACGCAGCACGTGCACGGCGTCGAGACGATCGAGGCGCTCATGAACGTTGGCCTGGCGCGCGGCTACCTCGGCCGCGAGAAGGTCGGCATGATGCCGATCCGCGGCCACTCGGGAGTGCAGGGCGGTGCCGAGGTCGGCTGCGTGCCGTCGCTCGACACGCTGCAGCGCGGGCGTTTCGAGAGCGAGTGGGGGTTTGCGCTGCCCACCTTCCCGGGGGTCACCGCGGCCGAGATGGTGGACCTTGCCTATCGCGGCGGCCTCGACGCCTTCTGGATCACCGGCGGCAACTTCCTCGAGACGCTGCCCGACCCGACCGCGGTGGCCGCGGCGCTCGGCAACGTCGCGACCCGCATCCACCAGGACATCGTGCTCACGTCGATGATGCTGATCGCACCGCGCGACACGGTGCTGCTGTTTCCGGCCACCACCCGCTACGAATCGCCCGGCGGCGGCACCGAGACCTCCACCGAGCGCCGCATCATTTTTTCGCCTGAGGTCGCTGGCCGGCGCATCGGCTCGGCGAAGGCCGAGTGGGAGGTGTTCGGCGAGGTGGCGGCGCGGGTGCGGCCGGAGCTCGCAGCCTCCGTGCGCTTCGCGAGCTCGCAGGCGATCCGCGACGAGATCTCGCGGGCGGTGCCGCTCTACGCCGGCATCGAGAAACTCGGCGGGCAGGGCGACCAGTTCCAGTGGGGCGGTCCGCGCCTGTTCAGCGACGGCCGTTTCGCAACGGTCGACGGCAAGGCGCACTTCACGGTCGCGAAGCTGCACCAAAGCGGCACCCGCGCGGGCGAGTTCCGCGTCTCCACCCGCCGCGGCAAGCAGTTCAACTCGATGGTGCAGCATGACAAGGATCCGCTGACCGGCGCGCTGCGCGAGGACGTCCTGATGTCGGCGGAGGACGCGGCGCGGCTCGGCACTCCCGACGGGTCGAGGATCCGCCTGGTGTCGCGCAGCGGCTCGTTCGCGGGCCGGGTGCGCATCGACGAAATCAAGCCCGGCAACCTGGCCGTCCACTGGCCCGAGGGCAACGTGCTGCTGTCCCGCGAGGAAATCGACCAGGCCTCGCACGAACCCGATTACAACGCCTCGTGCCGCGTCGAGAAGGTCTAGGATATCGAGGATGAGACTGATAGCGACGCTCCTCGCCAACGCGCTCGGCCTGCTGGCCACCGCCTACTTCGTCCCCGGCATCAGCTTCACCGGCGACTACGTGCAGCTCGGCATCGCGGCGCTGATCCTGGCGCTCTTCAACATGATCGTCCGGCCCATCGCCATGCTGCTGTCGCTGCCGTTCATCATCCTGACGCTCGGCCTCTTCTACTTCGTGGTGAACGGCATCCTGCTGTGGGCCGTTTCGCTGTTCATTTCCGGCTACACGGTGCAAGGCGTCATCCCGGCCGGGATCCTGGGCGCGCTGGTGCTCGGCATCGTGAACTGGCTCGTGCACGCCTTCGTCGGCAAGAAATAACAATTCAGGGAGGACACATGAACCGCGCAACTCTCTTGCTGGCCCTGGTTTTTGGGGCAGCGACCGCAGCGTCCACGGCCTCGGCGGCGCAGGCACCGGCCATGCCCAAGCCCGGTCCCGAGCACGAGCGGCTCAAGGCCGACGTTGGCACCTGGGACGCCGTCGTCGAGATGGCCGCGGCGCCGAACGCGCCCATGAGCACCTCGAAGGGCCTCGAAAAGAACACGCTGATCGGCGGCATGTGGCTCATCACCGATTTCGAGACCGACATGGGCGGCACGCCGTTCCGCGGCCACGGCATCACGGGCTGGGACCCGGCGAAAAAGAAGTACGTCGGCAGCTGGGTCGACACCATGGCGGCGTCGATCGGCATGGGCGAGTCGACGTGGGATCCCGCGACCAAGACGCTCAGCGGCTCGTTCGTCGGCGCCGACGGCACCGGCGGTTCCATGACCATGAAACAGTCGGTCGTCTACAGCGACAACGACAACACCCGCGTCTTCACCATGTCGGCGCCCGGTGCGGACGGCAAGGAGGCGGTGCTGCTGCGGATCACGTACAAGCGCCGCCCGTAGCGCGCCGCGCCTGAGCCCGCGCGCGGCTTCCTAGAGCCGCGCGGCGATGGCTTCCGCGATCTCGGTGGTGTGGGCCGAGCCGCCGAGATCGCGGGTCAGCTTCCTGCCGTCGGCGAGCACCGCGTTCACCGCCTTGCGCACCCGCGCCGCCGCGTCGTTTTCCTGGATGTGGTCGAGCAGCATCGCTCCGGAGAGCACCAGCGCCAGCGGGTTCGCGAGGTTGCGGCCGGCGATGTCCGGCGCGCTGCCGTGGACCGCCTCGAAGATCGCGACGCTCTCGCCGATGTTGGCCCCGGGTGCGATGCCGAGGCCGCCGATGAAGCCGGCGCACAGGTCGGAGACGATGTCGCCGTAGAGGTTCTCGAGCAGCAGCATGTCGAAGCGCGTCGGGTCGAGGACCAGCTGCATGCAGAGCGCGTCCACGATCACCTCGTCGTAGGTGATCTCGGGATATTCCTTCGCCACCTTGCGGCAGCAATCGAGGAACAGGCCGTCCGAGAGCTTCATGATGTTGGCCTTGTGGACGGCGCTGATGCGCTTCCTGCCGATGCGGCGCGCGTGCTCGAAGGCGAAGCGGGCGATGCGCGTCGAGGCTTTCTCGGTGATGATCTTGATCGACTCGACGACGCCCGGCACCACCACGTGCTCGAGTCCGCTGTAGAGGTCTTCGGTGTTCTCGCGCACCACGATGAGGTCGACGTTTTCGTAGCGGCTCTTGACGCCCAGCATGCTCGCCACCGGCCGCAGGTTGGCGTAGAGGTCGAGACGCTTGCGCAGTTCCACGTTGACCGAGCGGAAGCCGGTGCCGATGGGGGTGGCGGTCGGCCCCTTCAGCGCGAGCTTGTTCCTCTGCACCGACTCCAGGACGTTTGGCGGCAGAGCATTGCCGTGCTTGCCGGCGGCCCCGGCGCCCGCCTCGACCGTTTCCCAGGAGAACGCGACCCCGGTCGCTTCGAGCACCCTCACGGCGGCGCCCACCACCTCCGGCCCGATGCCGTCGCCGGGAATCAGGGTCACGTTGTAGGCCATACCGGCGATCTCCTTGTGGGTGAACGGCTTCGAGCGGTTTTGCGCTTTGAGAAACGGCGCGGAGCGGCCATCATAGGCGACGCCGAGGCCGCTAATCAATGAAGACCAGGAACCTCCGGGCGGTCGCGCGCGTCAACAGGGTGCACGACAGGGTGCCCTTGGGAGAGAACCGGACATGAAGCTGCCGCGGATCCAAGCAGTCGCCGTCATCGCTGCCGCCGCCCTCGCATCGAGCGGTTGCCTCATCAGGGTCGAGCACGTCGCGAACGCGGACGGCGCCTTCCGCGCGGCGTTCGCCGAGGCGGATCAATACACGGGACACGGCGGCCGGCCGAGCGAGCTGAACGTGCTCGTCTACGACTCGAAGGACGGGGAGATGGTGCGGGTGAGCGTGCCCATCTGGCTCGCCAACAAGTTCGTGCGCCACGCCCATTCCGGCAGCCTCGAATGGGAGTCGAGCGGCGACGAGCACGGCGACCGGGTGGCGCGCGCGCTGCGGCGCAGCCTGCGCGACGGCCAGCTGAGCGACTTGTCGGCCCTCCCCAGGGGTGTGGTCGCGTCGGTCGAGTCCGACGAGGAACGCGTCCTCGTCTGGATGAAGTAGGCGCGCGCCGCGGTTGCGTGGAGCCCACCGAAACCAATGCCGGCAATGACGACGACAAAGTGCTCATGGCGCGCCTTGCGCGCGGCGACCAGGACGCGCTCGCGCCGCTCATGGAGCGCCACCACCGGCGCATCTACCGGCTCTGCATGTCCTACCTGCGCTGCCACGACGATGCGCAGGACGCCGCGCAGGAGACTTTCGTGAAGGCGTTCCAGAATGCCGCACGCTTCCCGATGACCCACGAACCGGGACGCTGGCTGAGCCGCATCGCCATCAACCAGTCGATCGACCAGTATCGGCGCGGCCAGCGGCGCGGCCGCCACGAGGCGCCGCTCGCGGAGCAGGATTACGACCCGCGCCAGGCCACGGGCGAGCCGACGCCCGAACACCGCCTGCTCGGCGCGCAGATCGGCGGGCGCATCGACATCGCCCTGCGCACGCTGCCCGAGAAGCAGCGCGCCATCTTCGTGCTGCGCCACTACGAGGGCCTGACCCTCGAGGAGATCGCCGCCACGCTGCAGATCAGCCTCGGCACGGTGAAGAGCAGCCTGCACCGCGCCTTGCACCACCTGCGCGGCCGGCTCGAGGGGCTGCGCGCATGAAGATGCCGATCCCGATCGACCTGTTGCACGAACGCGAACGCCAGCGCGTCAGCCTGCTCGCCGCAGGCGCGCTCGATCACGACGTCGCCGCGGCCGAAGCGGCGCACCGCCACCTCGCGGGCTGCGCCGAGTGCCGCGCCGACCTCGAGTCGCTGCGCGCCATGCTGCAGGCGATGCCGGCCGTGCAGGTCGAAGTCGAGGCGCCGCTGGCGCCGCTCGTGGCCGACGTGCGCAGCCGCATCGCGGCGCGGAAGGCGCCGGCTGCGGCGAGCGGCCTGCCGTGGCGCGCGATCCTGGTGCCGGTCGCCGCCGCCGCCGTGCTCGCAGCCTGGCTGGTGGTGCCGCCGCTCGTGCGGCGCGTGCAGCAGCCCGAGTTCGCGGCAACGCCGGCGCCGGCGGCGCAGCCCCGGCAGATCGTGCTCTCGGCAGATTCCATGGAGCGGCTCGAGCGCAACCTCAGCCGCGAGCACGCGGCGCGGTACCTGAGCGAGGCCCAGGACCTGCTCGTGACCGTGGCCGAGACGCTGCCGCGCTGCACGCGCAAGGGCCACGTGGACGTTGGCGACGAGGCGGCGCGCAGCCGCGCGCTGCTGCGCAGCCGCGCCTTCCTCGTCGACGACTCCGAGGCGCTCGCGAGCGTGCGTCCGGTGCTCGACGACGTGGACAACTTGCTGCGCGAGGTGGCGGCGCTCGACCCGTGCGCGCGCCGCTCGCAGATCGAGTCGATCAGCGCCGCGCTCACCAGCCGGCGGCTGCTGATGAAGATGGACCTCATGGCCCGCGAGCTCGACGGATGACGATGCAAGCCCTGCGCCGCGCGCTCGCGGCCTTCTGCGTCGCAGCCTGCGTGGCAACCGTCTTGTCGCGCCCGGCCGTGGCCCAGGGTGGCGATGCCGCGACTGCCGCGAAGGCCCTGTACTTCGACCGCAAGTACGATGCCGCGCGCCAGGCATGGAGCGCGGTTGCCCGCGGCACCGGCAGCGAAGGCATCACCGCGCTCTACTGGGTCGCGCAGTGCAGCGAAAAGCTGGGTGACGACGAGCGCGCGCTCGGCGAGTACCTCAAGTACATCCAGAAGCGGCCGGCAGGACAGCTCTCGGAAGACGCGCGCACCAGCCGGGTGCGCATCGCGACGCGGCTGGTGAAAGCCGGCAAGGAACAGCACATGGCGCTGCTCACCCAGGGCCTTGCCGATTCCAACCGCACGGTGCGCTACTACTCGGCGCTGCAGATGTGCAGCCTCGGCGCGCCGAAAGGCAGCCCGGCAATCGGCGCGCTGCAGGCGCTGGTGCGCGACGAGCGCGATTCCGACCTCGTGGAGCGCGCCCAGCTGTGCCTGGTGAAGCTTGGTGCTGCGAGCCAGGCGCGCAGCAGCGCGCCGCAGGGCGAAGCCGGCCGCTGGTTCCGCGTCGAGGTGGTGCGCGCCGGCAAGAAGGAGGTTTCGGTGAGCATGCCGCTCGGGCTCGCCGACCTGGTGCTGAAGAGCCTGCCCGAGGACGCGCTCGTCGAACTGCGCAAGAAGGGATTCAACACCGAGAACTTCATGGGCAATCTCAAGAACTATTCCGGCGGCCCGCTCGTCGACATCGTGGGCGATGACGGCGAACGGATTCGCATCTGGATCGAATAGGAGAATGAAGATGATGAACGGCAAGAGTGGAATTTCATGGGCTATCGCCGCCACGCTGGCAATCGGCGTGGGCGCTGCGATCGCGTTCGCGGCCGACGACGATCTCGACGTGGTGAAGAAGGCGGTCGCGTCCAACGCGGCGCAGGCGAGCGCGGCACCGTCGCAGTCCGCGGCGCCCGCAGCGCGCCCCGCCGCCAAGGCCAGGTCCGAGGCACAGTGGTTCAAGGTGCGCGTCAGCGAGCGCGAGAACAACCGGAAGGTGACGATCAACCTGCCGCTCAGCCTGGTGCGCGCGCTCGGCGACGAGCTGCCGATCGATATCGGTTGCGACCACGACCGCGACCATGACCGCGGGCGCCGCCTGCTGCCATGCGGCATCAGCCTCGCGAAGGTGCTCGCCGAACTCGATGCCGGGCAGAGCCTCGTCGAAATCGACAGCGACGAAGAGACCGTCCGCGTCTGGATCGAGTAAGGGGCGCCAGGCAGCCGTTGTCCTGAACGGGCGACGGTGCCGGGGCCGCACCATCCTCGTAAGTCATTGATCCATAAGGCGGCGATCTGGAACGCCGCTTGCACATAACCAGGGCAGGAGGACTCTCCCGTGATGCTTCGAAAAGCAGCCCTTGTTCTTGCAGCGGCGGCCGCGCTCACTCTCCCCATCGCTGCCGAGGCCGGTGACCGCTATTCGCGCGGTCGCGGCCACGGCGACCGGGGCTACTCGCGCGGTTACCACTCGAGCTACAACTACCGCTACCGCGCCCCCGCCTACCGCAGCTATGCGCCACGCTATTACCCGCGCTACTACCCGCGTTACTACGCGCCGGCCCGGGCGTACTACGCGCCGCCGCCGGTTTACTACGGGGGCTATTACGACAGCGGCTACTACGACAGCGGCTACTACCCCGGCTATTACCGCGAGCCGGCCGTAGCCCTTCACTATCACTCGGGCCGGGCGTGCAGCCGGTTCCACGTGGGCCTCAACTTCCGCTTCTGACGCGCTCCGCGGCTGCGCGCGCCGCCTGTGTCAGGCGCGCGCGGCGAAGTAGCCGAGCTTGTGGCGGACCACCAGGTCCTCGCGGCTCGCCACGCGCAGCACGATCCGTCGCCAGCGCCCGTCCTTGCGGGCGTTGGATGAGACATAGCCGACGCTGTACTGGGTGCGCAGTTCCTCGGCGATGCGGTCGTAGACGGCATCGAGTTCCGAGATCGAGCCGGGGAAGTGAACCTGGCCGCCGGTGTCGCGCGACAGCGCCGTCAGCAGGTAGGCGGCTTGCGAAAAGTTGGCCGACTCGCGCTGCTGCCGCTGACGGATGCTGATCGCGTAGATCGCGATTTCGGTGCGCCGCGCCAGTTCCAGCACCTGGTCGTCGGTGACGATCGAGCAGGTGTCCTCGCCGTCCGAGAGCAGCACGATGGCGCGCCGCCGCAGCTCGCCCGCCTTCTTCTGCTTCGACAACTCCTTGAGCGCGACGTAGAGGGCGTTGTGCAGCGCCGTCGCGCCCGCGGCGAGCGTGCGCTTCACCGCGGACTCGAGCTGCTCCTGGTTCTCGGTGAAGTCCTGCAGGATCACCGGCCGGTCGTTGAACTGGATGATCTGCGCGAGGTCCTGCTGGCGCAGCGTCTTGACGAAACGGATGGCGGCCGACTGCGCCTGCTTCAGCTTGTCGTCCATCGACGCCGAGGTGTCGATGAGCAGCGACAACGAAATCGGCAGGTTTTCGTGGGTGAACAGCGAAATCGACTGGCGGATGCCGTCCTCGTACGCGACGAAGTCGTCCTGGACGAGGTCGGTGACGAAGCGGCCGCGGCCGTCGGTCACCGAGACGGTCAGGTTGATGAGGTCGATGCCGGTCTCGAACGTCGGCGTCTGCGCCTGGCCAGCGGCGAACAGCGGCCGCGCGAACGGCGCGGCGAGCGCCGCGGCCAGGAACGAGCGGCGGCGCAGCGAAGGTTTCAGCGCACCGCTCCCAGCACCCGCGCCCGCGCGCCAGGCTGCGCGATCGTCACCAGCAGCTTGCGCTTCTCGGCATCGCCGGATTCGCTGTAGGTGAGCCGGTAGTGGGCGTTCAGGTCCGCCGCCACCTTGTTGAGGTTGAACTCCATGCCCATCGCCGTCATCAGCCGCAGCTGCATGCCGCCGCTCTTGTCGGTGAGGTTCGCGAGCGCGTACTGCAGGTTGAAGGGCACGTCGCCGCCCTCGTTGATCTCGAGCACGTAGAAGATGTCGGCTTTGCCCAGCGACTCGTCGACCGCCTGCTCCTTGGTGCGGCTCGAGAAGTCGATGCCGGAGCCGGTGATCACCACCACCGCGGTGCGCGCCGCTTCCTTCTTCGCGAGCTCCTTCGTCACCTCGACGATCCCGTCGAGGAGCGTGTTGCCGCCCTGCGGGTAAACGCGCCGCAACGCGGCGGTCGCCGCCGCGGGGTCGTCGCTCCATTCCACGCGCCGCGTCGGCCGGTCGCCGGTGGTCCACAGCATGTAGCGCGAGCCTTCCGGCAGCGAGCGCAGGAACGGCGCTATCGCCGGCACGATGTTGAGCCGGTATGCGCTGCTCAGAGCCTCGCTGCTGTCGATGATGAGCGCCAGCGACAGCGGCCGGGTGTCGATCGCGAGGTCCACCACTTCGCGGGCGATGCCGTTCTCCTCGACCGCGAGGTCGGTGGTCGACACCGACTTCACCGCGGCGCCGTCCTTGTCGGTGAGCGCCACCGACACCACCCGGTCCGAGGCGGCGGCCGCGGCGGCCGCCGACGCGAAGAGGGTCATTCCGAGCGCGCCGTTTCGCCCAAGCGCCAGTATCATCCTTTTAATGGCCATGCCAATGCTCATGTTGAGACGGGTGAGGATCGTCCGTCAAACTGCCGGAAGTAAAGAAGCGTGAAGCGCGCCATCGTCATCACCGTGAGCGACTCGGTGCGTGCCGGCCGGCGCACCGACCTTTCGGGCGCCGCGGCACGCCGCTTCCTGGAGCAGGCGGGCCTCGCGGTGGGCGAGCCGGTGGTGGTCGCCGACGACCGTTCCGACGTCGCGGCAGCCATCCTCGCGGCGGCGGCCGCCGCCGAGCTGGTGGTGACGACCGGCGGCACCGGGCTGTCGCCGCGCGACCTGACGCCCGAAGCGACCTTCGACGTGATCGACCGGGAAGTCCCCGGCCTCGCCGAACAGATGCGCGCCAGCGGGCTCACCAGGACCCCGTTCGCCTCGTTGTCGCGGGGTGTCTGCGGCCTCATCGGCGCCACCCTCGTCATCAACCTGCCGGGCAGCCCTGCAGGCGTTGCGAGCGGGCTGGAGGCGATCCGCAGCGTCCTGCGCCACGCCCTCGAGATCGCCGCGGGCAACACCGCGCACAGCGATGTTCCGGACCCGCCGCAGGGGTGAGCCCGTGCGCTAGAGTGCCTGCGAGTACGCGATGAGCGATCCAGGCGTCCTGCCGCAGCCGCTGCCGCCCGTGCCGCCAACGCGGCGCCGCGACACCATTGCGCTGGTGGTGGCGATGGCGGTCATCCTGCTGCTCTCGTACCTCGTGTTCCGGTCGTTCCTCATCGACATCGCCGTCGCGGGATCGGTGGCGGTGCTGCTCAACCCGCTGCACGTCCGCCTCACGCGGCTGCTGCGCCGCCAGGCGTGGGCTTCGGCGCTGCTGTTGTCATTTGCCTGCGTCGCCGCGCTACTGCTGCCGGTGTTGACCGCGGTGACGGTGATGGGCCGCCAGGCGGTGGGCTTCGTCGAATGGTCAGCGCCCAAGCTGCAGCCCGACGAGCTGCGCGCGCTCATCCAGGAGCGCTTGCCGGAACGCTACCCGTCGCTGCGGCGCATCGACTCGAACACCGTGAGCCAGGTGGTCTCGGGCGCGCTGTCGCGGCTCGTCAGCGGGCTCAACCAGTTGGTGCAGGGCATCGTCGGCCGGCTGACCTCGGCGCTCCTCGATTTCCTGCTGTTCGCGATGCTCGTGTTCTTCTTCCTGCGCGACGGGCCGCCCATCCGCCAGGTCATCCGCGCCATCTCGCCGCTCTCCGAGCAGCAGGAACACGACATCTTCGAGCACCTCGGGCGCACCGTGAAAGGCGTGGTGCAGGCCATGGTGCTGGTGCCGCTCGCCCAGGGCATCGTCGCCTGGCCGGCGTTTGCCATGCTGGGTGTGCCGTCGCCGCTCCTCTGGTCGTTCGGCGTGGTGCTCGCGGCGTTCGTCCCCATCCTCGGCAGCCCGCTCGGCTGGGTGCCGGCGGTCGTCTACCTGTTCCTGAACGGCGCCACCAGCAGCGCCACCATCCTGCTCGTGTACGGGGTCGTCGTCATCAGCGGCATCGACAACGTGGTGAAGCCGATGGTGCTGCGCGGCGCGGCGCAGATCCATCCGCTGCTGGCGTTCCTCGCGACGATCGGCGGCTTGTTGTCGTTCGGCGCGGCCGGCTTCCTCGTGGGGCCGGTGGTGCTGTCGCTGCTGCTCTCGGCGCTCAGGATCTACACGGAGTTCATCAACCCCCGCCGCGTGGTCGCCGTCGGCGCACCAGCGCCCGGACCGATCGAAGTCGCCACCGAGTAGCAATGAAAGCCCGAGACCTGCTGACCGACGAGCTCGCGCGCGCCCGCGCCTTCAGGGACGCAACCCCCTACGCGCAGATCGCCGCGAGTTTCCTCATCAGCCTGCTGCTCTTCCTCAGCGGCGGACCGTGGCTCGATCACAAACTCGGCAGCGAGCCGGTGCTCTTCTGGACCGGCATCGTCGCTACGCTCTTCTCGTTCGGATTCCATCTCTGGCGGGTGTACCTGCAGGTCATCCAGCCGAAGCGGCGCAAGCGCCGCCACTAGTCGCTTGCGCAGTCGCCGGTCGTCATGGGGCTGTGGTAGTCTGCGCCTCGCTGTCGGACGCCCCGGACTGGCGTGCGAGGCTTCAAGGCAAGTTGCAACCAGATCGAGGCAAGATGCGCGGCGTCAGCGACATAGCGCCTTATCTGTGGATCGGAAGCAGCTTGGCGGGAAGTGTCCTCGCGTGTGTGGCCGGCGGGTATGGCCTCGACCGGTTGCTGGGTACGGATCCCGCGTTCTTGCTCGCGGGTTCGGCTCTGGGGCTGGTGGCGGTTTTCTACCATCTCCGACGCATCTACTTTGAGATGAGCCGCCGAACTTGAAACCGGAACGCTACATGTTTGCCGTGGTCGCCGTGGTCGCTGCCGTGATGATCGCCGCCGCCTGCGGCGCGCCCTCCGCGGCCGACCGCACCGCCGTCATGGCTGCGGCCGCGCTCTGCGGGTTCAACACACTCGTGGCGCATGGACTCACGGCCTGGGGAGCGCGCCGCTCCAACAAGACGTTCTTCACCGCAGTGCTGGTCGGCACGCTCCTGCGCCTCGCGCTTGTGCTCGGGTTCGTGTACCTGGCGCTCGGCGTCTTCAACCTGCCGCGCACACCGTTCGTCGCCACGCTGCTTGGACTCTTCACCTTGTTCATGGTGGCGGAGCTGAAGGTGCAGGCAAACGCGCTGAAGCGCGCGGCCGCAGCCATCTTTTTCACGGGCGCGCTCGCGAGCACGCAGGCCTTCGCCCAGGAACCGGCCGCCGCACCGCACCAGGAAGCGGCGCCACACCAGGAAGCTGCCGAGCATGGTGGCGGCCACGACGATCCGGCCGCGATCCTCATGCACCACGTGACCGACCAGCCGATCTTCGGCTTCCGCTCCAAGCACCTGCTGTTCTTTGCCCTGGTCGCCGGTCTGGTGCTGATCGCGGCGCGCGTGGCGGTCTCGAACTACGACCACAAGAAGGTGCCCAAGGGTCCCGCGGCGCTAGTCGAGACCATCGTGTTGTTCATCCGCGACGAGATCGCCGAACGCAACATCGGCCACGGCGAGGGGACGCGCTGGACCCCCCTGCTCGCGAGCTTCTTCTTCTTTATTCTGACCGCCGCGTTCGTCGGCCTGCTGCCGTTTTCGGCGACCTCCACCGGCAACATCGCGGTCACGGCCGCGCTCGCCACGGTCTCGCTGCTCGCCCAGCAGTGGGGCGGCATCGCCAAGCACGGCGTCTTCGGCCATTTCAAGAACCTCATCCCACACGGCATGCCCTGGCCGATCACGATCATCATGGTGCCAATCGAGATCATCGGCGTGTTCACCAAGCCATTTGCGCTGATGATCCGGTTGTTCGCCAACATGATCGCCGGTCACATGGTGATCACCGCGCTGCTGCTGCTGATTCCGCTGATGGCGCGCATCAGCCTGGCGATGGGCCTGGTGACCTCGCCGGTCAGCATCGGCATCGCGCTCTTCATTATGGTGCTCGAGGTTCTTGTGGCGTTCATCCAGGCTTATATTTTCACCCTGCTCACGGCGATCTTCATCGGGATGTACGTTCATCCCTCACACTAGGCGCGATTTCAAGGAGGACTGAAGTTCATGGATCCCAAAGGTCTTGCGTATCTCTCGGCGGGTATCGGCGCCGGTCTCGCGATCATAGGCGGCGGTCTCGGTATCGGCCGGCTGGCCGCGTCGGCCATGGAAGGAATCGCGCGCCAACCCGGCGCCACCGGCGACATTCGAGGCGCGATGATCGTTGCCGCCGGCCTCATCGAAGGCGTGACCTTCCTCGCTCTCATCGTTTCGATCCTGCTTGCGACCAAGTAGGACCGCGCCATGATGTCGGTGGTGTGGACCTTAGCCGCCGCGGCGGCGGAAGGCGGCGGCCAGGGTGGGTTGATGGACTTCAACGTCACCCTGTTCTGGGCGACCCTCGTGCTATTCGCGCTGTTCGCGTTCATCCTCGGCAAGTTCGGGTGGAAGCCCCTGCTGGCCATGGTCGAGGAACGCGAGGGCTTCGTGCGCAATGCGGTCGACAGCGCGGAGAAGGCGAATGCCGAGGCGCATTCCCTGCTCGAGAAGCACAAGGAGATGCTGCGCCAGGCCGGCCGCGAGCGCGAGGAGATCCTGAAGCGCACGCTGCAGGACGCCGAGGCGCTCAAGGCCGACCTCGCCGCCAAGGCGCGCGCCGAAAGCGAGAGCATCGTCGCTCGCGCCCGCGAGCAGGTCGAGCGCGAGAAGAACCTCGCCATCCAGGAACTGCGCGGCCAGGTCGCCGACCTCGCCGTCGAAGCCGCGTCGCGGATCGTCAAGTCCTCGATGACCCCCGACGCCCAGCGCCAGCTGGTCTCGGACTTTGTCACCAACCTTCCAAAAAGCTAACGGATAGGAAGGGCAGCATCTTTTAGGCGGCGCTCACGCGCCGCGCTTCCGGGGAGAAGGAAAAGAACGGCATCGTGAGTCGCGTTGGTTGCGACGCGCGACTCACGATTACTTCTCGTACACAACCTTCCCGTTCCACACCGTCAGCTCGCACTTCATGTCCTTGATGCGAGCCGGCGGCACCGCATACGGGTCGACATCCCAGACCGCGATGTCGGCGTACTTGCCAATTTCGAGCGACCCGGTCTTGTCCTCCAGGAACATCTGGCGCGCCACGTTGATCGTCTGAGCGCGCAGCGCCTGGTGCACGTCGATCGCCTCGGCGGTGCCGAACGGCGTCTTGCCGTAGACGCCGAGAAGCGTCTCGCGCGCCGTCGACGCCCAGATGCCGTACTGTGCCGGGAATGGCGTCACGGAATAGTCGGATGAGTTCGCCCACTTGATGCCGCGGGCGAGGAACGTCCTGAACGGGTTGAGCCGGGGCGAACGCGCTGCGCCGAACGTGCCCGCGTAGGTGTCGCCGATCCACCAGAGGAAGGTCGCGGACGGCTCCGGATAGCCGGCGTCCATGTCCTTCTGCAGGCGGGCCAGCACGTCCAGCGCGTGGTCGGTGGGCGCGACGGCGTGGATCAGGCCGTGGCGCAGGCCGCGCTTCGGCGCCGCGGCAAGCGCTTGGTCGTAGCTGTCGAGCACCCAGTCGAGGGCACGGTCGCCGACCGCATGCGTGCTCACGTGCAGGCCGGCCTCGTGGACGGCGCGGATCTGCCGGCGGATGACCTGCGGATCGTAGGCGGGATAGCCGCTGTTGCCCTTGTCGGGTTCGGTGCGGTTCCTGAACCAGTCGCTCCACATCCAGGCGGTGCGCGCGCCGCCGCTGCCGTCCGAATAGAGCTTGACGCCGCCGAGGAACAGCTGGTCGTCGCCGGTCGCTTCCGGCGGGTGCGGCACGGACCGGACTTTTGCGATCGCCGCTGCTGCGGACGCTTCGGTCTGGCCGCCGCCCCAGAGCGCCATGACGCGCACCGTGAGCGTGCCCTGCGCGTGCGCCTTGCCGTACGCCGTCCAGATCGCTTCGCCAATGTCGGGATCCTTGGCGCCGGTCATGCCGGAGCGGTTGAACTCCTTTGCCTGCGCCGCGATCGCCGCCACCCACTCGTCGGGGGTTGCGTCGGGGATGAGTTTGGTGACGAGATTCAACGCCGATTCCTTGAGGACGCCGGTCGGCGTGCCGTCGGCATCGCGGTCGATGGTGCCGCCTGGAGGGTCGGGCGTTTCCTTGCTGATCCTCGCGAGTGCCAGGGCCGCGCTGTTGGCGACTCCGTAGTGGCCGGTGGTGTGGCCCAGCCACATCGGCCGTCCCGCGGAAGCGGCGTCGAGATCGGAGGCACGCAGGTAGCGCCGCTCGGCCAGCTTGCTCTCGTCCCAGCCAGCGCCGAGGATCCAGCCGCCCGCGGGCGTCTTCGCAGCGCGTTCCTTCACCAGCGCCACCGCATCCGCCACGCTCTTGACGTTGGGGTAGGACATCTGGATATTGAGCAGCACGTCGAGCCCGCTGCTCGCGAGGTGGTTGTGCGCGTCCATCAACCCCGGGGTGACGCCGCGGCCCGCAAGGTCGATGACGCGGGTCCTGGGGCCGATGAACGGCTTGACCTCAGCATCGGTGCCCACCGCGACGATGCGCTCGCCGCGCACCGCGAGCGCCTGGACAACGCTGTCCTGCGCGTCCACCGTGATCACCCGCCCGTTCGTGAGCACGAGGTCCGCCGGCTCGTCAGGCGCGGCGCCGAGCGTGGCGGCGAACAGGAAGAGCGCGACCGGCATCGTCATCAAGTGGTTTTTCATTGGCAATCCGGTCCGTAAGCTATCATTCGCCGCCAGCGAGGTGCTCGTGTCCCAACGTGAGGTCGAGGTCGCGAAAATCTTCAAGGGGCTGCCGAAGCTCTTCCAGAAGGGCGTGGTCACGACACCGCGCACCTTCTATTTCTCGCTGGATGACGACGCGAAGTGGAGCGTCTCGCTCGGCACGGACAAGTGCGAAGTGAAGGAAGGCAAGCCGTCGCAGGACGCCGACTGCTTCTTCAAGAGCACGAAGGAGCTGTTCCTCGAGGTCTGGGCCGGCAAGCACACGCCGTCCGCCAGCGACTTCCTCATGGGCCGCATCAAGAGCAACAACCCGCTGCTCCTCAAGGACTTCGTCGCCGCGTTTCGCAAGAAGGCGAAGTAGCGGCGTTAGACTTGCAGGGGATACGCCAGGAATGCGGGTGAGAGTCGATGACGCAGTTCGAAGACGTCTACGAAACGGTCAGGAGCAATCACCCCGGTTCGCCTGACCTCGAGCTGCTGCGCAAGGCGTACGTCTTTTCCGCCGTCGAGCACAAGGGGCAGACCCGGGCCTCAGGCGAGCCCTACCTCACGCACCCGCTCGAGGTCGCCGCCATCCTCGCCGACATGCGCTCCGACCCGTCGTGCGTCGCGGTCGGCCTGCTGCACGACGTGCTCGAGGACACGCTCACCGAACCCGACCGGCTGAAGGAGAACTTCGGCCCGCAGATCTTCCACCTGGTCGAGGGCGTCACCAAGATCAGCCAGATCCCGTTCTCGTCCACCGAGGAGCGACAGGCCGAGAACTTCCGCAAGCTGCTGCTCGCCATGGTGGACGACGTGCGCGTCATCCTGGTGAAGCTCGCCGACCGCCTCCACAACATGCGCACGCTGCAGTACCTGCCCGAGGACCGCAGGCAGCGCGTGGCGCGCGAGACGATGGACATCTATGCGCCGCTCGCCGGCCGGCTCGGCATGAGCCTGGTGAAGAACGAGCTCGAGGAGCTGTCGTTCCAGTACCTCGAGCAGGACGCCTACCAGGAGCTCGCGGCACGGGTCGAGGAGCGCCGCAAGAGCGCCGAGGACTTCATCGACAAGATCCGCGCGAGCTGCGCCGACAAGCTGGCGCTGGCCGGCATCGAGCTGATGTCGATCGACGGCCGCATCAAGCGCCTGTACTCGATCCACCAGAAACTGGAGCGCCAGCACATCCAGCTCGACCAGGTCTACGACTTCGTCGCCCTGCGGGTGCTGGTCACCAGCGTCAGCGACTGCTACGCGGCGCTCGGCGTGTTCCACAATGCCTGGCGGCCGATCCCGGGGCGCATCAAGGACTTCATCGCGATGCCGCGCCCCAACGGCTACCGCTCGTTGCACACCTCGGTGATCAGCGAGGACGGCCAGCCGTTCGAGATCCAGATCCGCACCACCGAGATGCACCGCGTCGCCGAGGAAGGCATCGCCGCCCACTGGAAATACAAGGAAGGCCGCGCCGGCCTCGACAAGGACGACCAGGCGTTCGCCTGGCTGCGCCAGGTGCTCGAATGGCAGCACGAGGTGCAGGACCCGCACGAGTTTCTCGCTTCGCTGAAGCTCGACCTCTATCCGGAGGAGGTCTACTGCTTCACGCCCAAGGGGCTCGTGAAGACGCTGCCGCGCAACGCGACGCCGCTCGACTTCGCCTACGCGGTGCATACCGAAGTGGGCCACCAGTGCGTGGGCGTGCGCGTCAACGGCAAGATGGTGGCGCTTCGCTACACGCTGAAGAACGGCGACATCGTCGAGGTGCTGACCTCGCCCGGGCACAAGCCGAGCCGCGACTGGCTGAGCCTCGTGGTCACGAACTCGGCGCGCCAGAAGATTCGCCGCTACCTCAACAACGCCGAGCGGCAGCAGGCGATAGACATCGGCCGCAAGCACCTCGAGCGCGAACTGAAGCGTTACGACCTCACCTTGAAGCGGGCGATCCCGGACGCCGCCAAGGGCAGTAGCCTCGCGCAGCAGCTCGGCGTCGGCAGCCAGGGCGACGACGTCTACGCCGCGATCGGTTATGGCAAGCTGCCGATCCGCCAGGCGCTGACCCTGCTGGTGCCGGCCGAGTCGCTTGAAGCGCCGCCGCCGGAGCGCCGCCGGCCGCTGAGCGACGCGGTCAAGAAGCTGTTCCGCCTCGACGGCGACCAGATCCGGGTGCGCGGCACCGACGACCTGCTCATCTACCGGGCGAAGTGCTGCAACCCGATTCTCGGCGAACCGATCGTCGGCTACATCACCCGCGGCCGCGGCATCTCGGTGCACGCGCAGGCCTGCCCCAACGTCCGCAACCTCGCCTACGCGGCCGAGCGGCGCATCGACGTGGAGTGGGAGACGAGCGGCGAAGCGGCCTACGAGGTGGAGATCGCCGTGCGCGTCGAAGACCGGCCCGGCCTCCTGGCCGGCATCACCGCGGTGATCGCCGGGATGCAGGCAGACATCAGGAACGCCGAGGCCCGCACCTTCGACGACCACTCCGCGGCCATCGAGTTCACCCTCAAGGTGAAGGATTTAAAGCACTTGGAAAAGGTGGTGCGTTCGGTGCGCGGCGTTTCCGGCGTGCTGGGCGTGGAGCGCCAGGGCCAGCGGCATTAGCCGCAAGGGCGCGAAGTCGGCTAGAATCAGGGCTTTTCGGGAGACGATCAGACGATGGCGATGCGATGTGAAATCTGCGGCAAGGGCCCCCAGTTCGGCAGCCGGATCAGCCATGCCCACAACGTGACGCACCGCCGCTTCAACCCGAACCTGCAGAAGGTGCGCGCTGTCGTCAACGGCACCCGCAGGCGCGTCAAGGTCTGCACCGGCTGCATCCGCTCGGGCAAGATCACCAAGCCGCCCGTGCGCACCCGCACCGCCGTCGCCTAACTAAAAGGCGGCGATCACGTCGATCTCGACGCGCGCTCCTGCCTTGGGCAGGGCCGCGGCCTGGATGGTGGAGCGTACCGGCGGATGCTGGCCCAGGTGGCGCGCATACACCTCGTTCATCGCGGCGAACTCCGCCATGTCGGCGAGATACACGGTCGCCTTCACGACGTGCTCGGCGCCGAGCTTGGCTTCCTTGAGGATCGCGAGCAGGTTTTTCAGCACCTGTTCGGTCTGCTCCGAGATGCCGCCCTCCACCAGGTTGCCGGTCTTCGGATCGATCGCCACCTGGCCGGAGACGAACATCAGGCCGCCGGCGATGATCGCCTGCGAATATGGCCCGATGGGCTTCGGCGCGTCGCTCGAGGTGATGAACTTCTGCACGTTTTCTCTTCTCCGATCATGTGCGGCGGGGGGATGAACTTGCGAAGTCTGCAGCACGCGGGCCCCGGCCGCAACACTGGCGCCCTGCGTCACAACGGCTGACGGCACGTCAGCGCGAAGCGACCGCCGTGTCCGAATGCTTGCTGAGCAGGCTCGCGAGATCGGTCTTGGAAAGTGCCCCCACGCGCTGCTCGGCCACCTGGCCGTTCTTGAAGACGAGGAGAGTGGGGATGGAGCGGATCGCGTACTTCATGGCGATCTCGCCCTGCTCGTCCACGTTCAGCTTGCCGACCTTCACGCGGCCCGCAAAGTCGTTGGCGACGGCTTCGACGAACGGCGAAATCATCCGGCACGGCGCGCACCATTCGGCCCAGAAATCGACGAGCACCGGCTGCGCCGACTTCAGCACTTCCGCTTCCCAGTTCTGCGTGGTGAATTCGCTGACGTTGGGGTTCACTGACGACCTCCCGTTAGTGTCAAGTTCTCGTCCAGGCCGGCGGCCACGTCCGCGGCGGTGATGTCCCAGTTGTCGCGGTCGAACACGGCCTTGCTGTCCTTGAAAAGGATGAATTGCGGGGATTCGTGGGCTATCCCGGTCAAGGAGGCGACACGGTCGCTCGCCGGCCGCCACTCGACCACGCGGATGATCCCGAGCGGCAGGCCTTCGCGCGCTTCCAGGTTCCCCTGGACGTGGGTGAAGGTTTCCTGGGTCTTGTGGCAGGTGCCAGCCTTGAAGATCGCGGCCTCGGGGTTTGAAGCGAGAAAAGAATCGACCTCTTCGGGCGTCTTCAGGAACTGGATGCGATCCTTGAGGGTCATGAATTCATTGTAGCGCGGACCTGCGCGGGCACTAGCTGGAGGGGTTTTCCTGGTCCTGGCGGGCCAGCAGCACCGCCAGTTCGGCGAGGTTCTCGACCACCTGGTGCGGCCGGTAGGCGTAGCGGCCGAGATCCTCTTTCTGGCTCACCCCGGTCAGCACCAGCGCCGTCTCCATGCCGGCCTGGATGCCGGCGATGATGTCGGTGTCCATGTTGTCGCCCACCATCAGGGTGTTGTCTGTGCGGGTCTGCAGGTGGTGGAGCGCGGCGCGGATCATGAACGAGCTGGGCTTGCCGACGTAGAACGGCTGCATGCGCGTGATCTTCTCGATCGGCGTCGCCAGGGCGCCGCAGCTCGGCCGGCCGTGCGGCCCGGAGACGTCGGGGTTGGTGGCGACGAAGCGCGCGCCGGCGTTGATGAGCTGCACCGCGCGCTGGATCATGTCGAAGTTGTAGGAACGGGTCTCGCCGAGGATCACGAAGTCGGCTTCGGATTCCACCAGGCTGAAGCCGATCTGGTAGAGCGCATGCACCAGGGCGCCCTCGCCGATCACGTACGCCTTGCGCGAGGTGCCTGCCTGCTGGTCGAGGAATTCCGCCGTCGCCATCGCCGAGGTGTAGAAGCGGTCGGCGGACGCCTCGATGCCCGCGCGCAGGAAGCGGTTGCGCAGGTCGCCGGGTGTCTGCGACGAGTAGTTGGTGAGGAACAGGAACGGCCGCCCGGCGGCGGTGAACTCCGCCACCATCTCGCGCGCGCCCGGCAGGGCCGTGTCGTCGCGCAGGATCACCCCGTCGATGTCGAGGATCGCGGCCTTCCTCATCGTGCCGAGACGAACTCCCCGGCGCTCGCGAGGTCGTAGGTTTCGTTCATGCCGGGCACGGTGGTGGCGAAGCCGCGCTCGTTCCTGATCTTGGCGGCAAGCGACTCGGCGGCCACCGCCTCACCGTGCGTCACGAAGATACGCGCCGGCGGCTGCTGCACGGCCGACAGCCAGCGCACCATCTCGAAGGCGTCGCCGTGTCCCGACATGCCCTTGAGGCTCGCGATCTCGGCGCGCACCGCCACCTCGCCCTTGTGGATGCGCACCGTGCGCTTGCCCTCGACCAGCGAGCGGCCGAGCGTGTTCTCGGCCTGGTAGCCGGTGATCACGAGCGTGTTGCGCCAGTCGGGCAGGCGCTGGCGGCAGTGGTGCAGGATGCGGCCGCCGGTCAACATGCCGGAGGACGAGATGATGACCGCCGGGCCCTTGACGTCGTTGAGCTTTTCCGACTCGGCGCGGGTGCGGCTGAAGTGCACCCACTGGCCATAGAGCAGGCTGCGCCCGCCGATACCGGTGAGGCTCTCGCCGTGTGCGTCAGGATAGTTCGCGTAGATGCGGGTCGCGTCGATCGCCATCGGGCTGTCGAGATAGATCTGGAACGGCCGCAGGTGGCCTTCGCTCACCAGCTTGTCCATCAGCCAGATCACCTGTTGCGCACGGCCCACCGCGAACGCCGGCACCAGCACGATGCCGCCCTTCGCGAAGGTGCGCTCGAGGATGCCGAGGAGCTGCTCCTCGATCGGCACCGCCTCGTGCACGCGGTTGCCGTAGGTGCTTTCCACGACCATGTAGTCGGCGGCGGTCGCGAGGTCGGGCGGCCGGGTGAGGATCGGCGCGAAACGGCCGACGTCGCCGCTGAACAGGATGCTCGTCTCCTTGCCGGCTTCGGTGACCTGCACCCGCGCCGAGGCCGCGCCCAACAGGTGGCCCGCGTTGGTGTACGAAAAGGCGACATCGGGCGCCACCGCCGTCGTCTCGCCGAAGTTCGCGGTGCGGAACAGCTTCAGCGCCGCCTCGACGTCGGCGCTGTCGAAAAGCGGCAGCGCCGGCTTGTGGCTCGTCAGCCCCTTGCGGTTCAGATACTCCGCGTCTTCTTCCTGCAGGTGCGCCGCATCCTTCAGCAGCACCTCGGCGAGGTCGCGGGTCGCCGGCGTGCAGTAGACCGGCGCGCGCAGGCCCTGCTTCACGAGCCTCGGGATGCGGCCGATGTGGTCGAGGTGCGTGTGGGTGACGACCAGCGCCGTGATGCGGGCGGGGTCGAAGCCGGGTGCCTGCCAGTTGCGGTCGCGCAACTCTTTCGGGCCCTGGAACATGCCCGAATCGACGAGCACCGACGAGCCTGCGGTGCGCAGCAGGTATTGGGAACCGGTGACCGTGCGCGCTGCGCCGAGAAACGTGAGTGTCGGCATTGGGCCATCCGAGTATATGCGCGCTTGAAGCCGCTATAGTTGCCGGCGATAGAGCGGAGGACTGCCATGACCTTGAGCCACTGGCCGCGGAACGTTCTTGCCGGCGCCTGTCTCGTCCTCGCAACCGCGGGCGCCGTTTCCGCCGCCGAGCCGCTGCCGCCGCTGATGCGCATCCCGGCCGGCGACTTCATCATGGGTTCGGACGCGGGCGCGCCCGACGAGCATCCGGCGCACAAGGTGGCGGTGGCCGAATTCCTGATCGGCGTCCACGAGGTGACTCAGGCGGAGTACGCGCGCTTCGTCGCGGCCACTTCGCACCGCCTGCCCGGTTCGCAGCCGGTGCCGTCGATCGTGGCGCCCGAGCGCCTCGCGAGCTTCCGCGAGATCGCCGCGAACTACGCGTGGGAAAACGGCAAGCCGCCCGCGGGCAAGGAGAACCATCCCGTGGTGCTCGTCGGCATGGACGACGCTCTCGCCTACTGCGCCTGGCTCGGCAAGGAAACGGGGCAGGAGGTGCGGCTGCCGAGCGAAGCGGAATGGGAGAAGGCCGCGCGCGGCGGCCTGGTCGGGGCTCGCTACCCCTGGGGCAACGAGGAACTCAGCGGCCGCGCCAACTACCTGCCCGACGTCAAGCTGAAGCCGACGCGCGGCACCGAGCCCGTCGGCAAGTATGCCGCCAACGGCTACTCGCTCTTCGACATGTCGGGGAACGCCTGGGAATGGGTGGCCGACGTCTATGCGCCCTATCCCGGCGGGAAGTTTCCAGAAGGCGCCCCCACCGACAACCGCCTGGTGCGCGGCGGCGCCTGGCTCGACGACAACCCCGACCTGCTCACCGTGAGCCACCGCCACGAGACGCCGCCCGACACGTTCTCGTACAGCATCGGGTTTCGCGTCGCGGTCAGTGCTGCGCGGAAGTAGCTAGCCCCGTCCGCGCGCCATCTTGCGCAGCACCGTGTGCAGTATGCCGCCGTTGCGGTAGTAATTGACCTCCACCGGCGTGTCGAGGCGCGCTACGGTGGTGAAGCTGGAGCGCGTGCCGTCCGGCTTGCGCACCTCGACCGTCATCTCCTGGCGCGGCCGCAGCTCGCCCGCGAGCCCGCGGATCGTGAGCTCCTCGCCGCCCGCGAGCGCGAGGCTCTCGGCGTTCTCGCCGGCCTGGAACTGCAGCGGCAGCACCCCCATGCCGACGAGGTTGCTGCGATGGATGCGCTCGAAGCTCTCGGCGATCACCGCGCGCACGCCGAGCAGCAGCGTGCCCTTCGCGGCCCAGTCGCGCGACGAGCCGCTGCCGTACTCCTTGCCGGCGAGCACCACCAGCGGCGTGCCGCTGGCGCGGTAGCGCTCGGCGGCGTCGTAGATCGCGAGGCGCTCGCCAGAGGGGAAGTGCACCGTGACGCCGCCCTCGACGCCCGGCACCATCGCGTTCTTGAGGCGGATGTTGGCGAAGGTGCCACGCACCATCACCCGGTCGTTGCCGCGCCGCGAGCCGTACGAGTTGAAGTCCTTGCGCGCGACGCCGTGTTCCTTCAGGTAGTGCCCGGCGGGGCTCGCCTCGGCGATGTCGCCGGCGGGGGAGATGTGGTCGGTGGTCACCGAGTCGCCGAGGATCGCGAGGATGCGCGCGCCGTCGATGTCGCGCAGCGGCAGCGGCTCGCGGGTCAGGCCGGTGAAGAACGGCGGGTCCTGGATGTAGGTCGAGGCCGCGTCGAACGCATAGAGGTCGCCTTCTCGCACCTTGATCGCGTTCCACTCGGGGTTGCCGTCGAAGACGTTGCCGTAGGAGCTTGCGAACATCGCGCCGGTGATGAGCGCCTCGGCTTCGGCCACTTCCTTCTGCGTCGGCCAGATTTCGCTCAGCATCACCGGCTTGCCGGCGCGGTCCTTGCCGAGGGGCTCGCTGCGCAGGTCGATGTCGGTGGTGCCGGCGAGCGCGTAGGCGACGACCAGAGGCGGCGAGGCCAGGTAGTTGGCCTTCACGTCCGGGTTGACACGGCCCTCGAAGTTGCGGTTGCCGGACAGTACCGCCGCGACCACCAGCTTGGCGTCGTTCACGGCCTGCGAAACCGGCGGCGGCAGCGGACCGCTGTTGCCGATGCAGGTGGTGCAGCCGTAGCCGACCAGGTTGAAGCCGAGAAGGTCGAGGTCTTTCTGCAGGCCCGACTTCGCCAGGTACTCGGTCACCACCTTCGACCCTGGCGCGAGGCTCGTCTTCACGTAGCCGGGGACGGTGAGCCCGCGCGCCACCGCCTTCCTGGCGACGAGGCCGGCGCCGAGCATCACCGACGGATTCGAGGTGTTGGTGCAGCTGGTGATGGCGGCGATGACGACGGCGCCGTGATGCAGTTCGTTCCTGCCGCGGAAATCGACCGGGGCGCTGCGCGCCAGGTCTGCCTCGGCCAGGCCGAAACCGCGTTCCTTCACCGGCGCTGTGAGCGACTTGCGGAACGACTCCTTCATCTGCGTGAGCGGCACGCGGTCCTGCGGGCGCTTCGGGCCGGCGAGGCTCGGCTCGACCGACGACAAGTCGAGCGCCAGAGTGTCGCTGAACACCGGATCGGGCGTGCCCTCGGTGCGGAACAGCCCTTGCTCCTTGCAGTAGCGCTCCACCAGCTCCACCTCGGCCTCGCTTCGTCCGGTGCGGCGCAGGTAGACGAGCGTCTCGTCGTCCACCGGGAAGAAGCCGCAGGTGGCGCCGTATTCCGGCGCCATGTTGGCGATGGTGGCGCGGTCGGCGAGCGTCATCTCGGCGAGGCCCGGGCCGTAGAACTCCACGAACTTCTCGACCACGCCCTTCTTGCGCAGCATTTGCGTGACGGTCAGGACCAGGTCGGTGGCGGTGACGCCTTCCGCGAGCTTGCCGGTGATACGGAAGCCGATCACCTGCGGGGTCACCATGTAGAGCGGCTGCCCGAGCATCGCGGCTTCGGCCTCGATGCCGCCGACGCCCCAGCCGAGGACGCCGAGGCCGTTGATCATGGTGGTGTGCGAGTCGGTGCCGACCAGGGTGTCGGGGAATGCCTGCTGATCGCCGTTGACGCTGCGGGTGAGGACGCCCTTCGCCAGGTACTCGAGGTTCACCTGGTGCACGATGCCGGTAGCCGGCGGCACCACGCGGAAGTTGCGGAACGCCTTCTGCCCCCAGCGCAGGAACTCGTAGCGCTCACGGTTTCTTGCGAACTCGAGCGCCGCGTTCTTGCCAAGCGCGTCGCCGGAGGCGAAATAGTCGACCTGCACCGAGTGGTCGACGACCAGGTCGACCGGCACCAGCGGGTTGATGCGGGCCGGGTCGGCGCCGAGTGCGCGCACCGCGCCGCGCATCGACGCGAGGTCGACGACTGCCGGCACGCCGGTGAAGTCCTGCAGGATGACGCGCGCCGGCATGTACGGCACTTCGACGTCGCGCGGCGCCGCCGCGTCCCAGGCGCCGAGGTTGCGCACGTCGTTGTCGGTGACCAGTTCGCCGTCGACATTGCGCAGCACGCTCTCGAGCAGCACCTTGATCGAGAACGGCAGCCGCTCGAGGCCGGGTGCCATGCCGGCGCGCGCCAGCGCCTCGAGGCGAAATACCGAGAATGTGCCGTGCGCGGTCCGAAGCGCGGCGCGCGCGCCGAACGCGTCAGAAACCATAGTCGCTGTCTCCGTTCTGGATCATCCCGCGCGGCGGCTGGCGACCAGCAGGATGAGGGCGAGGAATACGACACTTTCGACGACCATGCGCCCGGGGTCGAAGAGGGCGATCCCGGGTGCCAGCACGAAGGCGGCGGCCGCCAGGCCAAACACCAGCCCCGCCTGCACCAGCGCGCAGAGCCGCGGCGTCGTGCGCGTCAGCACCCAGACGGCGAGCAGCACCTGCAGTGCACCGATGCCGAGGCGCCAGTCGTCGGCGTAGGAGAACCAGCGGCCGGGCAGCGCCACCAGCATCGCGTCGTCGGACGCGCAGCCGTGCAGCAGCTTGCACCACAGGCCGTTGTAGAGCCAGGCGAACGCAAGCGCCAGTTCGGCGAAGAACAGCACCGGGCCGCCGCGGCGCTCGCGTGCCCGGCGGGCGGCGGCGATCGCTTCGGGCGTGAGCGGCTCGAAACCATCGGGAGGCGTGTCGTCGCTGTGCCGCAGGCTGAGATCGAGATCCGTCATCGAAGCGCCTCTATCGTCGCATACTTGACGCGGTGTAGCGTGGTTGCGGAGGCACAGGAAAGTCATGGAAAAGCGGATCGCGGCCAGCGCCTTGCTGGCGAGCCTGCTGTTGGCCGACGCCGCTGTGGCGGCGGTCAAGGTGCAGGAAAAAACCGAAGCGAAGTTCGGCGGCCTGATCGGTGCGATGGCCGGTGCGATGGGCGGCGGCGCCAACGCACCAACGCTCAGCACGGTGGCGGTGCTCGGCGACCGCAAGCTGTCGCTCAGCGCGATGAGCGGCGAGATCATCGACTTGCAGGAAGAAAAGGTCTATCGGCTCGACCCGCGCAACAAGACCTACACCGTCCTGAGCTTCGCGGCGATCCGCAAGCAGATGGAAGACGCGCGCGCCCGCATGCAGGGCAAGAAGCCGCAGGCCGAGCCGCCTGCGGCCGCCGCGCCGGGCAAGGACCCGAACGTCGAAGTCGATTACGACGTGAAGGATACCGGCCAGGCGAAGGCGATCAACGGCTTCGACGCGAAGCAGATGGTCCTGACCATCAGCGTGCGCCAGAAGGGCAAGACGCTCGAACAGGGCGGCGGCATGGTGATGCGCTCGGACATGTGGATGAGCGACGCGCTCGGCGCGCGCAAGGAGGTCGCCGACTTCGACCGGCGCTACGCGCAGAAGCTCTACGGCGGCGCCGACCTGGGCGCGGCGCTGGCGTCCATGGGACAGATGGCTTCCGCCGCGATGATGAATCCCGGCATCGGCCCGGCGATGGCGAAGCTGCGCGCCGAGACGGACAAGATGCACGGCTCGCCGGTGCTGACCACCACAACCATGGAGTCGGTGCGCAACCCCGAGCAGCCGGCGGGCGGGGATGCGGCGGCGGCCGGCGGCTTCGCGGCGCTCCTGGCGCAAAAGATGAAGAAGGGCGGCGGCGGTGGCGGCGACGAAGCGCGCAGCGTCCTGATGACGACCACCCACGAGGTGCTGAGCGTCTCGTCGCAGGTGACGCCGCAGGACGTCGCGCTGCCCGCGGGATACACCGCGAAGTAGCCCGCGCGGCCGTCAGAGGGCCGGGTGCGGCAGGCGTCCCGCAACCTCGAACTGCGCGCGCGGGAAAGCGAACGCGGTGCGCGCGAAGACGTCTTTCTTGCGCAGCTCGACCCGCTCGCGCGTCGCGACACAGTGCCACGCCTGCGGCGGCGTCGGCCGCGCCGCGGCAAAACCCTGTGGCGAGAAGAGCGCGAGGCAGACGCCGCCTTCGCGGTCGCGTGCCGAGCGGTAGCGAAACGCGACCACCGCGGCGGCGCGCATCTCGGCGCCGAGCTGCTGCGAAGCGGCATAGGAGACGGGCGACGAGATGGCGGCGGCGTGCGCCGCGAACGGCGGGCGCGTGAGGTCGATGCCTTTTTCCGTGCGCACCACCGCCTGGAACGCCGACAGCTCGAGCACCAGCGGCGCGAGTGGCGCCGCCGACCCTTCGAGGAAGAGCAACCGGTAGTAAGCCGCCTCGGCGAAGGCAGTGCGCGGCTCGTCGGCGCCGTACCAGAGGGCCCGCTCCTGGCGGGTGCCGAAGCGCGAACCGTGCCGCAGCGGCGGATAGCGAAAGGGCGTCGCCAGCAGATAGTGGAGCGCGCGGCCCTTCTCGAGCGGCGGCTTCACGCCTTCGATGAGCTCCTCGAGCAGGTGCTGCTCCGCATCCGTGTCGACGAGCTTGCGGGTCGCGACCAG
Source organism: uncultured Acidobacteriota bacterium (assembly GCA_963720545.1). Taxonomy (GTDB): domain Bacteria; phylum Acidobacteriota; class Vicinamibacteria; order Fen-336; family Fen-336; genus MFD01916-c6. The sequence continues at coordinate 2,461,481 of OY970399.1, forward strand.
GTACTGCGATTCGACTACGCGCCAGGGCCGCGCCACGAGGCGCCTCGCCCTAGAGCTTCCCGCGCATCGCGTCCAGATACTCGACGACATGCACCAGTCCGGGGATGGTCAGGACGAGTTGCGCCGGCACTCCGCCGACATGGGCGTTGCGGCTGCGGAACCAGTCCCTGGCCTTGGCGGCGTCGCCGCCCACCAGGGAGTCGAGGCTGCGGTAGAGGCGCAGCAGGAGGAGTGCGATCTCGCCCTCCTTGGACAACGGATCGAGGCGCCGGCGGGGCAGCCGCGAGATCGAGGCCTGGCTGACGCCGAGGATCCTGCCGAGGTCGCGCTGCGCGAGGCCCAGGTGGTCGGCCGCCCGCATCACCGCCTTGGTGAGCACTGCCGCCGGCTCGGGCCTGCCGGGTTGTGCGGCGCCTTGCAGCATGATGCAAGTGAATCACAAGACCTTGTTTATTGCAAGTGCATGGAGCCGGTCGGGGCCGGCCCCGCTACAATCCCCGCACATGCTCAAAACCTGCCTGCGCCTGGCCGTGTTCGTGGCCGCCACAGCGCCTCTCCACGCCGACACCTATCCGCGCCAAAGCGGCGTCGACATCGCGCGCTACGTGTTCAAGCTGTCGCTCCAGGATGGCAGCGACGAGATCGCGGCAGAGGCCCGGATCGACGGCGAGCGCACCACTGCACTTCCGCCGCCGCAGGCTCTGGTCCTCGACCTGGTGAAGCAGTCGGCGGCGCGCGCCGGCAAGGGCATGGCCGTCCGCGCCGTCGAGGTGAACGGCGCACTCGCCGCGTTCAGCCACGAACAGGACCGGCTCAGCGTGCCGCTGCCGCCGGGGGCACCGCACACGCGCTTCAGCGTGCTGGTGCGCTACCACGGCGTGCCGGCCGAAGCGCTGCGCATCGGCCCGAATCGCTATGGCGAGCGCACCTTCTTCAGCAGCAACTGGCCGGACCTGGCACGCAATTGGCTGCCGGTCGTGGACCATCCCTACGACAAGGCGGCGTGCGAATTCGACATCGAGGCGCCGGCGCACTACCAGGTGCTCGCGAGCGGCGTGCTGGTCGAGGAGACCGACCTCGACGGCGACCGGCGGCGCACCCGCTGGCGGCAGGATGTGCCGATTGCGCCGTGGCTCTACGGCATAGGCGTCGCGCGCTTCGCGGTGGAACAGCTCGGCACCGTGCGCGGCACGCCCCTCTCGACCTGGGTCTACGCCCGCGACCGCGACCACGGCTTTGGCACCTTCGCCCATCCGACGCCCGAAGCGTTCTCTTTCTTCAGCGAGAACGTCGGCCCTTACGCCTACGGCAAGCTCGCGAACGTGCAGGCGGCGGGCGTGCGCGGCGGCATGGAGCTCGCCGGCAACATCTTCTACGGCGAGGATTCGGTCGCGGGCCCGCGCGTCACCGAGCGCTGGCACGACGTCATCGTCCATGAGATCGCCCACCAGTGGTTCGGCGACTCGGTCACCGAAAACGACTGGGACGACGTCTGGCTGAGCGAAGGCTTCGCCACTTACTTCACGCTGCTCTTCAACGAGCGCACCTACGGGCGCGACGTGTTCCTCGCCAAGCTGGAGGCAAGCCGCAGGCAGGTGCTCGAGTTCGCCGCCGCCAATCCCGGCTACCGGGTGATCCACGAGAACCTCGCCGACATGACGAAGGTGCTGAGCGGGCAGATCTACCAGAAGGGCGCCTGGACGCTGCACATGCTGCGCGGCGTGGTGGGCGACGACGCCTTCTGGCGTGGCGTGCGCGAGTATTACCGGCGCTACGCGGGTGGCAACGCGACCACCGCCGACTTCGAGCGTTGTCTCGAGGACGCATCGGGCCAGGAGCTCGGCTTCATGTTCGACCAGTGGCTGCGCCGCGCCGACATTCCGCAGGTGAGCGCCGGCTGGAGCTACGACGAGGCCGTGCACCAGGTGCGGCTCGAGATGACGCAGGGGGCTGCCGCCTCCGACCCGGGCGCCGCCGCCTTCAAGCCGCTCCGCTTGCCGATGCAGGTCGAGATCCGCGCGGCCGATGGCAGCACCCGCCGCGAGGCGGTGACCTTCGATCGCGAGCGCCAGGAATTCACGTTCGCGGCGCCAGCGCGGCCGGCCGCTGTTGTCTTCGACCCGGACAATTTCGTGCTGATGGCCGCTGCGTCGCGCACCGCCGAAGCGCGCTAGTATCGAAGGGTTGACCCCCACCGAACAGCATCATCAGGGCTTCGTCGAGTGGCTCGACGCGCATCGCCGGCTGCTGGTGATCACCGGCGCCGGTTGCAGCACCGCTTCGGGCATCCCCGACTACCGCGACCGCAACGGCGACTGGAAGCACAAGCGCCCGGTGTCCTACGGCGACTTCGTCGGCAGCGCCGCGGTGCGCCAACGCTACTGGGCGCGCAGCCTGGTCGGCTTCGCGCGCGTCGCCGCCGCCGAACCGAACGTGGCGCACCGCGCACTGGCGCGCCTCGAAGCCATGGGCCGCGTCGAGCGCGTCGTCACCCAGAACGTGGATGGCCTGCATCAGCGCGCCGGCAGCCGCGCTGTCATCGACCTGCACGGACGGCTCGACGCGGTGGGCTGCCTCGACTGCGGGCAGCGCGTGGCGCGCGCCGATGTGCAGACGCTGCTCGTCGCCTGGAACCCGCGCTTTGCCGCGGTGGCGGCGATGGCGGCTGCCGGTGCGGCACCCGACGGCGATGCCGTGCTCGAAGGGCCGTTCGACGACCTCGCGGTTCCCGACTGTCCCGCGTGCGGCGGCGTGCTCAAGCCCGCGGTGGTGTTCTTCGGCGAGAGCGTGCCGAAGCCGGTGGTGGCCGACGCTTACAGCGCCCTGCAGCGAGCGGACGCCGTGCTGGTCGTGGGTTCGTCGCTGATGGTCTATTCGAGCTTCCGCTTCTGCACGGCCGCAGCGCAGGCCGGCAAGCCGTTGGCACTGCTGAACCTCGGGCGTACGCGCGCCGACGACATCGCGTCCGCGCGCTTCGCGCTCGAATGCGGCGCCGCCCTCAGCGCCGCGGTCGAGGAACTTCGCTATCCCGGCACCTTCCAGGCGACGGTGCCGCGCGGCGGGTCGTACCAGCCCGGATCGCCGTAGCCGCGCAGCCCGGCGCGGATCTTGATGATCGTGAACATCCCGCCCATCTCGATGTTGCCGTAGGGTCCCGCGCCGGTCATCATCGGCAGCGTGTTCGGCAGCGTGCCGAGGTGCTCGGCATGCGCCGCGTGCTCGGACATCCCCGCGGTGCCCATCGCCATCGAGCCCGGCACGAGCGCATCAAGCTGCTTCTGCAGCTCCTTCTGGTCCACACCGAGGACGTTCGGCAGCGTGTGATTCATGGCGTTCATCGCGTGATGCGCCTTGTGGCAGTGGAACGGCCAATCGCCCTCGAGGTTGGCGTCGAACTCCACGGTGCGGGTGGTGCCGGGCGGCACGTTGACCGTGCTCTGCGGCCACTGCGCCGACTGCGGGATGGCACCGGCATCGGTGCCGGTGAGCCACAGGTGATGGCCGTGGATGTGCAGCGGATGGCTGTCCATGCTGACGTTGGCGGCGCGAATGCGCACCCGCTGGCCCTGCCGCACCACCAGCGGCGCCGTGCCGGGAAACGCCCGCCCGTTGAAGGTGAAGATGTTGAAGTCGCTCATCACGTTCGGGTTTGGGGTGGCGGTGCCCGGCTCGACCGACCACTCGTGCGGGAACAGGCAGAAGTCGCGTGCCACGCGCGGGCCTGCGGCGGCGCGCGGGTGGATGACGAAGAAGCCCATCATCCCCATGGCCATCTGCACGGTCTCGTCGGCGTGCGGGTGATACATGTAGGTGCCGTGCTGCCGGAGCGTGAACTCGTAGGCGAACGTTTCGCCCGGCTTGATCGCAGGCTGCGTCAGCCCGGCGACGCCGTCCATGCCGTTCGGCAGGAGGATGCCGTGCCAGTGGATGCTCGTGTGTTCCGCGAGGCGATTGGTGACCAGCAGGCGCACGCGATCGCCTTCGACCGCCTCGATCGTCGGACCCGGCGTCTGGCCGTTGTAGCCCCAGCAGTTCACCACCATCCCGGGCGCGAATTCGCGCGCCACCGGTTCGGCGACCAGATGGAATTCCTTGACCCCGCCCTGCATCGTGAACGGCAGCGTCGTGCCGTTCGGTGTCACCACCGGCGTATACCCGGCTGCCGGGGATGCGGCGCCGAGCCGGTTCATGAATGCGGTTGCGCCCGCGAACAGGCCGCCGCTCGCGAGGATCCTGCGCCTGGTAGTCATCGCTTCTCTCCTTCGGAAGTGGCTCCGCCGGGCAGCGCGCCGCCGAGTGCGGCCTCGAGCTCGGCGCGCGCGATCCAGTAGTCGCGCCACGCGCCGACATAGGCGCGCTCCGCCTCCACTTCCGCGCGCTTCGCGAGCAGCAGGTCGTAGGCCGAGGCGAACATCGAGTTGTAGTGCTGCAGCGTCAATGCCAGGACGCGGCGGCGCTGGGGCAGCAGCGTGTCTCGCCAGGACCTGGCGAGCTCGCGGTTCGCAAGCACCTTCGCGCCGGCCTCGCGCACCTCGGAACGCGCCGTGAGCGCCGCTGCCTCGAGCAGGCGCTGGGCGCGGCGATGCTCGGCTTCGAGGCGCCGCAGCGAGGCGCTGCCGGTGTTGAAGATCGGCAGCTGCAGCGCCACTTCCGGCCCGGTGACGCGCGGCCCGCCCGCGGCGTCGCGCTCGGTGCTGATCCCAGCGTGCAGGCCCGCGGGGAAGAAGCGCGTCCTGCGCCGCGCCGCGAGCGCGCGGCCGACGAGGTCGACGCCGAAGCGCGCCGCCGCCACGTCCTGCCGCTGGCTCACCGCGGTTTCCTCCAGGCCGGCCTGTTCGAGTTCGACAGGCGGCAGTTCCGGCAGCGGGCCGCCAAGCAGCCAGGCGGTGTCGCCGCCCCACAACCCGAGCAGGCGATTGACGCGCTCGCGGCCAAGCACGGCATCGGCACGGGCCCTCGTCAGGTCGAGCCGCGCTTCCATCTGCAATGCCGCCTGGTTCTCGGCTTCGAGAGCGCCGAGCGTGCCCGCCGCGAGCTGCCGCTGCGCGAAATCGGCGCCGGTCGTGGCCAGAGCCTCGATGGTGGCAAGCCGCCGCACCAGTTCTTCCTGCGCCTGCAGCTGCAGGACCGCGGTGCGCGCTTCGGTCGCGAGTGTCAGCACCTGGTACGAGAGCCGGGCGCGGGCGCGCTCCAGTTCGACCGCGGCGATGCCCTTGCGCGCCGGGCGCGCGAACACGTCGAAGATGTTCGCGAGCAGCGAGAACTCGGTGTTGGTGCCGCCGCCGAAGCGGACGAGTCCGGTGAACTCGGGGTTTTCGAGGGCCGAGGCTTCTGCGAGCGCCGCGCGCGACACCCCGACTTCCTCGAACCCGGCGAGGAGTTGCGGGTTGTTGAGCACGGCGATGCGCGCGGCGGCCGCGGGTTGCAGGCCGCCTTCGAGCAGGCGGCGCACGTCGTCGGGCGCGGCGCGCAGCGCGGCGCCCGGCGCCTGGGGCAGCGACGGATCGACGGGCGAGAGCCTGGGCGGCGGGGTGGTCCCGGCACAGCCGGCTACGGTTACGACCAACAGGCCGGTGGCGCAAAACGGCAGGATGGTGCTGCGATTCGGCATCGTGAAAACCCTCGGCGAGAGACGGCGGCTGCTGCGGCGGGAGAGGGGGCGCTTATGCGCCGATCAGACGCGGAGGATGGCGAACGCGGGGGGGCGGGGAAGGGGCTGCAGGTCGGCGGGCGGGAACGTGTCCTGGATGTAAGGCAGCCCCCGCGGGTCGCCCAGCGAAGCGGGCTGCAGTACGGCGAGCGCGGCAGCCGGCGCCGGCGTCGCGGCGGTCGTGCGCGCGGACCAATCGGGGCGCGCCGCGCCGCAGCAGCAAGCCGCTTCGATTGCGGCGCTCGCGACCGCGTTCGCGGACGCGTTGTCTTCGCAGTGACTGGCACCGGCCGCGGACTGCGCCGCTGCCGCCGCGCACCCGCAGGGCGCGACGAGCGAAACCGCGAGCACCGCCGCGAGGGCAAGCGCCGTGAAGCGGGTGCGGTTGCGGGCCGGGGTCGCTCTGCCAGTCGCCATCACCCTGCCAGTCTAGGGCCGGGCGCGGCCGGAGCGCTATAGACTTCGCCGCAACATGATTCATTACATTGCCTCTTTGCTCCTCGCCGCCGCACCCGCCGCGGCGCCCGCCAGGATCCCCGCGACCGCAATCCCTCCCGGCCTCGACGCCTACGTCGACAGGGCGCTGGCTGCCTTCGGCACGCCCGGCGCGGCACTCGCGATCGTGAAGGACGGCAAGGTCGTGCTCTCGAAGGGCTACGGCGTGCGCCGCCAGGGTGGCACCGAGCGGGTGGACGGCGGCACCGTCTTCGGCATCGCCTCCAACACCAAGGCGTTCACGGCGGCGGCATTCGCGATTCTCGCCGACGAGGGCAAGCTGCGCTGGGACGACCCCGTGGTCAAGCACCTGCCCGGATTCCAGATGTGGGATCCGTGGGTGACCCGTGAGATTTCGGTGGCGGAGCTGTTGCCGCACCACAGCGGGCTCGGCCTCGGGCAGGGCGATCTCCTCTACTTCCCGGCGTCGAACCTGAACCGGGACGAGATCGTGCGCCGCGTGCGCTACCTGCAGCCCGCGACCAGCTTCCGCAGCGGCTATGCATACGACAACATCCTCTATGTCGTCGCCGACCAACTGGTGGAGGCGGTGGCTGGCAAGCCGTGGGACGCGTTCGTCAAGGAGCGGATCCTCACCCCGCTCGGCATGACCGGCTGCACCACCACATCCGTCTCGGCGCTCGCCGGCAGGCAGGACGTGTCCACCCCGCACGCGTTCGTCGCCGGCAAGGTGGTGCCCACGACCCGCTCGTCGATAGACGCCCTGCAGGCTGCGGGCGGCATCAACTCCTGCAGCGACGAGATGGCGCGCTGGCTCATGGCCCAGCTCGGCCGCGGCCAGCTGCCGGGTGCCGCCGGCCGGCTGTTCACCGAGAAGCAGTCCGACTGGATGTGGACGCCGCAGACCATCCTGCCGATGGGGCCGATGCCGCCGGGGCTCGAGTCGCTGCGCGCCAACTTCACCGCCTATGGTTCGGGCTGGGCTTTCTTCGACTTCGCTGGCCGCAAGATCGTCACGCACGATGGCGGGCTCATCGGCGAGGTGTCGCGCGTGGTCCTGGTACCGAGCGAGAACCTCGGCATCGTCCTGCTGACGAACGGCGAACTCACCGGAGCGCTGCACGCGATCAGCTGGCGACTCCTCGACTTCTACCTCAAGGGCGAGGCGCGCGACTGGATCGCGCCGTTCCGCAAGCTGCGCGATACCGAGGAGGCCGAGGCCGCAAAAGTGGAAGGCGCCGCCGACTCGGGCCGGATGGCGGGCTCGCGCCCGTCGCTGGAACCGGCCCGTTATGCTGGCACCTACCGCGACCAGTGGTTCGGCGACGTCACGCTGAGCCTTGCCGAAGGCGGGCTGCACTTCGCGGCGGCAGCCACGCCGAAACTGAGCGGCCGGCTCGAGCACTGGCAGCACGACACCTTCCGCGTGAAATGGGAGGACCCGGTGATTCCCGACGCGTTCCTGACGTTTGCCCTCACCCCCGAGGGCGGCATCGATACTTTCAGGATGAAGGCGGTATCGCCGCTCGCCGACTTCAGCTTCGACTACCAGGACCTCCTGTTCCGGCCGGTGGCGCCAGCGGCCAGGTAGCCGCCAACCTTTTCCGCCGGGCCGCCGTCCAAGGGACAAGCATCAGGTGTGCTATATGATGCCTTCCTATATATGGACATCCAAACGGCCGCACCGGCGACCATCGAGGCGGCGAAGAAGGGCAGCGCCGACCTCCTCATCCTGGCACTCGTGGACGAGCGGCCGCTGCACGGTTACGACATCGCCCGCCTGATCGAGGCGCGCTCGGGCGGCACGCTGCGCTTCACTCTCGCGTCCCTGTACGCGACCCTCTACCGGCTGGAGGAGCGCGAGCAGCTCAAGGGCGCGTGGCTCGAGAAGGCGGGGCAGCGCCGCCGCCGCTACTACCGCATCACGCTGAAGGGCCGGAAGCTGCTGGCCGAGCAGCGCGCCGACTGGACGCGCTTCATCGCGGCACTGAGCGCCGTTGCCGGGCTCAACCAGGCATGAGCGACTGGCGCGAGCTGGTGGCGCAACAGGCGCGGCACGACGGCATCTCGCTGCCGTCCGCAACCTGCGACGAGATCGCGCTGCACCTCGAAGACCTGCACGAAGCGGCGCTTGGCGCCGGCTGCGATGCCGCCGAGGCGCGGCAGCGCGTGGTCGCAGCACTTGCCGAAGCGCCGCTCGCCGAGCTGCGCCGCCATGCGGCAAGCGATCCTTCCCTGCGCCGCGAACGAGCGGCGAACGACCTCGCCGCAGCCGCGAGCGGCCGGAGCCTGCAGCTGTGGAGCAACGTGCGCACCGCGGTGCGCCAGTTCCGGCAGCATCCGGGTTTCGCGCTCGCCGCGATCCTGGTCCTCGGGCTCGGCACCGGCGCCGCCACCGTCGTCTACAGCCTGGTCGACTCGATCGTGCTGCGGCCGCTGCCTTACGCCGCGCCCGATCGGCTGGTGACGATGTGGGATACGAACTACGAGAAGGGCCTCGGGCGCGATCCCATTTCGCCCGTGAACTTCATGGACCAGCGTGCGCTGCCGGTGTTCAAGGACGCGGCAGCGTGGTGGCGGCCGGGCATCAACCTCACCGACTCCGGCCTCGAGCCGGTGCGCGTGAAGACGATCGAGGTCAGCGGCAACCTGTTCTCGGTGCTGGGCGTCAGCCCGCAGCTTGGCGCCGGCTTTCCCGCCGGCGGGCCGCTGTTCGTCGCGGGCGAGCGGATAGCGGTCGTCAGCGACCGCCTCTGGCGCACGCGCTACAACGCCGATCCCGGGCTCGTCGGCCGGCACCTGATCCTGAACGACACGCCTTATCAGGTCGTCGGCATCATGCCGCCCGGCTTTCACTATCCGGACAGCGTAGACATCTGGCAGCGGCTGACGTGGGACATGACCCTGCACAGCCGCCACGCGCACTTCATGGAAGCGGTGCTGCGGCTCGGCGACGGCAAGAGTCTCGAGGAGGCGCGCGCCGCGAGCGATGCGCTGGCGCTGCGCCTCGCCGCCGATTATCCGGCCAGCAACAAGGCCTGGGGGACGCGCCTGACGCCGCTGCTCGAGGACAAGCTCGGCTACTACCGCCCGGCACTCGTGGTGCTGTTCGGCGCCGTCGCGCTGCTGCTGGTCATCGGCTGCCTCAACGTCGCTTCGCTGATGCTGACGCGCGCGCTGTCGCGCGAGAAGGAGATTGCGGTGCGGATCGCGCTCGGCGCCGCACCCCGCCAGCTGGTCACGCAGCTGTTGTGCGAGGGGCTCGTGCTCTCGCTCGGCGGCGCCCTCCTCGGCCTGCTGCTCGCCGCCACCGCGCTGCCGCTCGCGGTGCGGCTCAGTCCGGTGTCGGTGCCGCGCCTCGAGGAGGCGTCGCTGCGCTTCGGGGCGCTGGGCATTGGCGTGGCCGTGGTGGTTGCGACGACGCTGCTCTTCGGGCTGATCCCGGCCGCGCTGCTGGTGAAGCGCCGGCTCGCGAGCGACCTGAAAGCCGGCGAGCGCGGCAGTTCGCGCGGCGCGCGGCGCACCTACTCCGTGCTGGTTGCCGGCGAGGTGGCGCTCGCGTGCGTGCTGCTCGTCAGCTCGGCGTTGTTGGTGCGCACGGTGACGCGCATGATCGAGACGCCCACCGGCGTCGATGCCGACGCCGTCGTCACCACCACCGTCCTCATCGAGGCGCAGACCGGCGCCTTCGAGGAATGGCTGAAGGTGGAAAGGACGCAGGAAGCGATCCTGGACGCGATCCGCAGCCAGCCGGGAGTGCTGGCCGCAGGCGCCGCGAACCGCCTGCCGCTCGACATCGGCTGGCGCACGCCGTTCGGCATCGAAGGCGTGCCGGCACCCGCGCGCCCCGAGGATGCGCCGCTCGCGCAGTTCCTGAGCGTCAGCGACGGGTTCTTCGAGAGCATGGGCGCGCGGCTCGGCGCGGGCCGCACGTTCGCCAGGTTCGACACCGACGAGGCGGCGCCCATCGTGATGGTCAACGAGACCTTCGCGCAGCGTTTCCTTGCCGGCAGCGATCCGCTGACTCGCGTGATCACCAGCGAAGCCAGCGGCATCGGTCCGCTGGGACGCAACCTGCTGAGAATCCGCGGACCGCGGCCGCCGGGGGGCAGGCCGCCGTCGCCACCCACCCGCTACCAGGTGATCGGCGTCGTCAGGGACGTGCGCAACGTGCCGCTCGGCCAGGCGATGGAGCCGGCCATCTACTTCACCACCCGCCAGTTTCCATTCCAGGAGGTGTTCGTCACCGTGCGCGCCACGAGCACCGGGGCCGCCACCGCGGCGCTGCGCGCGGCACTACGCACGGCCGCGCCGCAGGTGCCGATGGCGCCGGCCGTTACGTGGGGTGAACGGTTCGCGGAGCGCTCGGCGGAGCCGCGGCTGCTGATGGCGATCCTGGTGTTGTTCGGCAGCCTCGCCGGGCTGCTCGCCGCGATCGGCGTCTATTCGATGTTTTCCTGGAGCGTCGCGCTGCGCGGCCGCGAGCTCGCGATCCGCCTGGCGCTCGGGGCGCGGCCGGCTCTCGTCGGCCGGATGATCGTGCGGCAGAGTGCCTTGCTCGTGGGCGCGGGACTCGCCGCCGGCCTGCTGCTGGTGCGCGCCGGCCACGGCGCCCTCGAGCGGGTGCTCTTCGAGGTGTCGCCCGGCGACCTGCGCGCGACCATGGCTGCGAGCGCGGTGCTGGTGCTGGTCGCCCTGTGCGCCTGCCTGGCGCCGGCGCTGCGCGCGATGCACGTCGATCCGGCCGCGGGACTGCGCTCGGAGTAACGCCTGTAACCTCGAGGCGTGGCCGACCCGCGCGCGGTGCGCGCCCTGCGGGAGCACGGTGCCGACGCCGTCTCGTTCCAGGGCCTCGAATCCGGCATGTCGTGGTGGCACGCGCCGCACGGCGACGCCGCGGTCGCGTACCTCGACACCGGCAGGTCGTGGATCGCGGCCGGCCGGCCGCTGACGGCGTCCGCGCGGTGCGCGCCAGCGGCCGCCGCCTTCGCCGCGGCCGCGAAGTGCGCCGGACGGCGCCCGGTCTTCTTCGGCGTCGAGAGCCTCGCGCCCTTCGCCGGCATGAAAAGGCTGCAGATCGGGCTGCAGTCGGTGCTCGATCCGGCGCAGTGGCAAGGCACATTGAGGCGCAGCGCCAAGCTGCGCGAACAGCTGCGGCGAGCGCGCGCCAAGGGCGTCACCATCCGCCTCGTCGCCGCCGCAGAGCTCGCCCCCGGCGCGCCGCTGCGCGCTGCGGTTATGGCGCTGGCGCGCGCGTGGCTGGCTTCGCGGCGCATGGAGCCGATGACGTTCCTGGTCGCGGTCGAGCCCTTCCATGAGCCGCATGAGCACGTCTATCTCGCAGCCGAGCACCGCGGCGCCCTGGTGCAGTTCCTCTCTGCGGTGCCGATCTACGCGCGCGGGGCATGGCTCATCGAAGACATGTTGCGTGGCAGGGCGGCGCCGAACGGCACCACCGAACTCCTCCTCGACCGGCTGATGCGCGAAGTCGGTGCGCGCTCTTCGTTCCTCACTCCCGGCCTGACGCCACTCACCGGCGGGCTGCCGCCCTGGCTCGCCGCCGCGCGCTTCGCCCTGCGGCCGCTCTACGACTTCGATGGTCTGCGCCGCTTTCGCGCGCGGCTTTTGCCCGCGCGCTGGGAGCCGGTGTGGATGGCGTGGGACCGCGGCATGGCGCCGCTGGTGCTGCTCGACGTGCTGCGCGCCTTCGCCGGCGGGCGTCTGCTGGAGTTCGGCTGGCGCACGCTGGTGCGCCGTCCCAACGGCCCGCCGTTCGCGCTGGCGCTGCCGCTCGTCGCATGGACGGCGGCGCTCGCGCTCATCGCCGCCGCCGGGCGACAGCAGCTCCTCGCCTTCAGCGCGCCGGCGCTCTGGGCCTGGGTCGCCTACGACATCGCGCTCCTGGCGATGCTGTTTCGTGCAGCGAGCCGGCCGTCCGCCGCGCGGCTGCTCGCCGTCACCGCGATGGCGGCACTCGACGCGGTGCTCTCCACTCGTCACCTGGCTGTTACCGGCCTGGGCGGCGCGGCACTGCCGGCGGCGCTGCGCCTCGCAGCAACCGCCGGGCCGGTCTTCGGCACGCTCGGCCTCGGCCTGACCCTGCTGCGCCTGCGCAAGTCGTGAGCCGCGCCAAGTCGTGGGAGGATTGGCGGCTGGAGGCTATTCGCGATGGCGGGACTGATCGAGGCGATCGACATCAAGCGGCGCACCTTTTTCGAGAGCGAGGGGGTGCCGTTCACTGCCATCGACGTCGAGATCTCCCGGCCCACGGCGCGCGGCGGCCAGACACTGGTGCGCATCAAGATGCGCAACCTCATCACCCGTGCGGTCTTCGACCGCACCTACAAGGCCGGCGAGAAGTTCCAGGAGCCCGACCTGGAGATGGTGCCGGCGTCCTATCTCTACGGCGGCAACGACGGCTACAACTTCATGGACCAGAACACCTACGACACCCTGACGCTCGGCGCGGACATGATCGGCGACGACCGGCAGCTGCTGGTCGAGAACATGCTGGTGCAGATCCAGAAATTCAACGGCCGCCCCATCGGCGTGTCTTTGCCGCAGCACGTCGAGCTCAGCGTCGCCTCCACCGAGCCGGCCGTGCGCGGCGACACCGCGAGCGGCGGGGCCACCAAGATCGCGGTGCTCGAGACCGGGCTTGCGGTGCGCGTGCCGCTGTTCATCGAGGAAGGCGAGCGCGTGCGCGTGCACACCGAGACGCGCGAGTTCGTCGGCCGGGCCTAGCCCGCTAGCGGCCGCCGGTCTCGCTGCCGCGCAGCCCGCGCAACAGCTCGGCGTTGCGCCGCACTGCGGCTTCGAGGGTGTTCGCCTGCTGCTGCGCGACCGGCCAGTTCGACGCCTCGACCGCTTCGGTCAGCCCCGGCAGCTCCAGGTGCGCGTAGGTGAAGCGCGCCGCGTACACCATGTGCTTGAACCACGGCCGGCCCGGAATGCCGTCGGGGTTCAGCCAGTTGCCTTCGACCGCCATCAGCGCCTTGTTGAGCGCGGCTTTCGACTCGTCGCTTAGCGGCGCGCGCAGCGACGCCGCCAGGTACGCGTTGGCGTCGGCGCCAGCCGTCTCGAACGCGGTGAGCGCCGTGAGCAGCGGCTTGAAGTCGACCTTCGCCGCGGCCCCGGGCTTCGCCGCGACCTCGTTCGTGAAGGCGCGCATGTGCTTCGCGTACAGCGCGAAGTCGAACGGCAGGAGCTCGGCATTCGCGAGGCGCAGGCCCACCACGCCCCAGAGCTGCGCCATCAGCGTGTGGTACTTGTAGCCGGGATCGCCAAAGCGGTTCATCCAGTAGAAGTTGTCGTAGGCCGAGTGGTAGACGCCGTAGTCGCCGTCGAAGCCGAGCAGCATGGTGGGCCGGCCGAGGAAGTTGAGGAACACCGTGTGGTCGGAGCCGCTGCCGATCCTGGTGTCGGTGAGCTCGTCGTCGCCGATCGACTTCGCGCCGCGCCGCGCCGCGGCACTCTTCTTCCAGGCGTCGTAGAGCGAGCTTCCCGAAGGATCCTTGAGCGTCCTGGTGGCCTCGACCAGCATCGGCGCCAGCGACGGCACGCTGCTCGCGTCGAGCCGCGGACCCGAGGTGGACGAGTCGACGTTGAGGTACGCGACCATCTTTTCCCTGAGTGCGTCCGCGAACTGCTCGCCCCATTCGGTCGAGCCGGTGAGGCCGACCTCCTCGCCGTCCCAGCTGCAGAAGACCAGCGTGCGCCGCGGCCGCACGCCGACCCTCAGCAGCGCGCCGAGCCCGCGTGTCAGCTCCATCATCGACGCCGTGCCGCTCGACGGGTCGACGCCGCCGAACTCCCAGGCGTCGCGGTGATTGCCGAACACCACCCAGTCGTCGGGCAGCTCGCTGCCACGAATGCGCGCCTCGACCACGTAGTTGGGCAGGATGTTCGTGTCCATGTCGATCTTGAGGTGCACGCGGCCGACGCCGCCGAGCCGGTAGCGGATGGGCAGCCCGCCCTGCCAGTCTTTCGGCGCCAGCGGACCGCCCATGTTCGCGAGCAGCGGCCTGGCGTCGCGCCACGACAGCGCCAGCGCCATGATCTTCGGCAGCGACTGCGCTTCGCTGCCCGCCACCCGCACGGCGGTCTCGACCGAGGCATAGCCGGGCGTCAGCGGGTCGCCGGGCACGATGAAGTCGTAGGTGATGGCGCCGCGCTGGATGTGGCTCTCCGGACCCCACGGCCCGTTGGGATAGACCTTGCCCCTCTTGAAGCCGTCCTCGGCCGGATCGGAATAGATGAGGATGGCCGCCGCGCCTTCGCGCTGCGCCGTCAGCGCCTTGAAGCCGCGGTAACTGTACGGGTTCGAGTAGCGCACCAGCACGATCTTGCCGCGCACGTCGATGCCGCTCATCTTCAGGTGCGCGTAGTCCTCGGGGTTGCCGCCGCGCGCGTACACGATCGGCGCCGTGACCTCGCCGGAGCGCGACATGCCGAGGTAGGCGCCGCGGATCCGCGGGTTGGCGGTGTCGGGATCTTCCGGGTAAACGTCCTCGCGCAGGCTCGCGACGTACCTGACCGGCGACACCATGTCGAGGGCGATCTCGCGCGGGTACGAGTTGAGGACGTCGTAGCGGCGGATGACGATGTCCTCGAGCCCCTGGTCTTTCCACGTGTCGGCGATGTACTGGGCCAGCTCGTTGTTGCGCGTCGAGCCCGCCGGGTGCGGTTCGGACGTGAACACGCGGTGGAAGTCGCGCGCCGACTCGGGCGTCGGGATCGCCGTGAAACGGGCCTCCACGGCCAGCTGGCGGGCCGCGGCCGCCGTGCCGAAGCCGAGGATGCCGGCACTCGCCGGCGCGGCCGCGTCCTGCGCGGAACCCGCGGGCAGGACCGCCGCCGCGAACAACACGAGTGCTGCGGGAATTCTCAACTGGTGGCCACCTGTTCGGCGAGGGCAATGGCGCCGAGCGAGCCGGCACGGTTGCCGAGGCCCGGCGCGACGATGAAATTGTCGAGGTCCGCGAGCAGCTGCGGCGCGCGGATGTAATTGTTGAGCCACGCGGCCACCGCGGCGCGGATCGCGGGGAACAGGGCCGCATTCGCCATCACGCCGCCGCCGAGGACGATGCGCTGCGGCGACAGCGTGCACACGAACGTGGCGAGCGCCGACGCGAGATAGCCGGCTTCGAGCGCCCAAGCGGGATGATCGGCGGGGAGCGTTTCGGCCGGCACACCCCAGCGCTCCTTCATCGCGGTACCGCTCGCGAGTCCCTCGAGGCAGTCGCCGTGATAGGGGCAGCACCCCGGATACGGGTCCTGCGTGCGGTCGTGGCGAACCGGGATGTGGCCCATTTCCGGGTGCACGAGGCCGTGCATCCTCTGCCCGTCGAGGACGCCGCCGCCGCCGATGCCGGTGCCTATCGTCATATAGAGGAACGAATCGAGGCCTTGCGCGGCGCCCCAGCGCCCCTCCGCCAGCGCGGCCCCGTTCACGTCGGTGTCGAATCCTACTGGAACGCCGAGCGCGCGGCGCGCGGCCTCGACGATCGCCACATTCGCCCAGCCGGGCTTGGGGGTCGAGGTGATGCATCCGTAGCTGGGCGAGGCGGCTCGCAGGTCGATCGGCCCGAACGATGCGATGCCCACGGCCCGCAGGCGGCCGTGCTGCGCGTGCTGGGCGGCAAGGAACTCGAGCGAGCGGGCGAGGGTCTCGGCCGGGGTGGTGGTGGGGAAGCGAGCCTCGGCGCGGATGTCGTCGGGCCCGGTGCCCACGAGGCAGACGAACTTGGTGCCGCCCGCCTCGATGCCGCCGAAGGGCTCCTGCGTCATTTCCGTCACTCGGCTTCGTCGAACGAGACGAGACCGGTTTCGAGCGAATACTCGGCGCCCACCACCAGCAGCCCCTGGTCGCGGATCAGTTGCTCGATGATCTGCGACCCGCGCCGCAGGTGGCGCACCGACTCGCGGATGTTGGCGCGCACCCCCTGCGCGACCAGCTGCTCGAAGTCGCCACCCCAGCCCGACTGCAGCAGCGCGCCCACCGAAGGCCGCACGAAGTCGACGATCGAGCGGATGCTCTCCGAGTGGCTGGTCTCCGGCCGCAGCAGCTGTTCGAGGGTCGCGAGCACCACGCCGCAGCGGGAATGGCCGAGCACCACCACCAGCCGCGTGCCGAAGCGCGCGGCCGCGAACTCGACGCTGCCGACCTGCGACGGCGCCACGATGTTGCCGGCGACGCGGATGACGAACAGGTCGCCGAGGCCCTGGTCGAAGACGATCTCGGCGGGCACCCGCGAGTCGGAGCAGCCGAGGATGATGGCGAATGGCTCCTGGCTTTGCGCGAGCTCGGCGCGCCGCGCCTGGCTGAGGTAGGAAGAAGCGCCGCCGCGGTTCGCGGCGAACCGCTCGTTGCCTTCGCGGAGTTGCCGGAGGGCGTCGCGGGCGTTGACCATGCTGCCGCGCAGTCTACTAAGAGGTCAGAGTCCGAGCGGCGCCTGGACGAACACCGTGGTGCCGCGGCCGGGGCTGCTCTCGATCTCGAGGCGGCCGCCGATGAAGGCGGCGCGCTCGTGCATGCCGAGGAGGCCGATGCCGCGCTCCTGCGCGCCGGTGGCGCTCTCGCCCTTCTGGAAGCCGACGCCGTCGTCCTCGATCACCAGCACCACCTCGTCGCCGCGCCGCTCGAGGATCACGCCCACCCGCGCCGCATGCGCGTGCTTGTAGACGTTGTTGAGGGCCTCCTGCGCGATGCGGTAGAGGTTCGTCTCCACCTCGAAGGCGAGCCGCACCGAGTCGAGGCCGCTGCCGTGGTAGTCGGCCGGGATGCCGAATTCCTTCGACCATTCGCGCACGAAGTCGGCGAGCGTCGCGACCAGGCCGAGGTCGTCGAGCGCCGCGGGCCGCAGCTCCCAGGTGAAGAAGTCGAGGTCGCGGTCGAGGCGCGCGATGGTCTTGCGCGCCTCGGCGATCGCCGCGCGCAGCGCCGGGTCCTGCGGCGACAGCTCGTTCAGTGCGTCGATGCGCAAGCCGAGGCCGGCAACCTGCTGGCCCAGGTGATCGTGCAGGTCGCGGGCGATGCGGCTGCGTTCGTCCTCCTGCACGGTGATCAGCCGCCGCATCAGGCTTCGGATCTCGTCCTCGGCCGCGTGCCGCTCCTGCAGCTTGGCATCGAGCTCCGCGTTCGCCGCGCCGAGCTCGGCGGTGCGCTGCTCGACGCGCGTCTCGAGCTCGCCGTGCGCCTCGAGCAGGGTGTCTTCGAGGCGCTTGCGCTCCGTGAGGTCGCGCGCGATGGTGACGAAACCGACGAGCGCGCCGCCGCTGTCGCGCAGCGCCACGATCTCGCCGCTCGCGAAGAAGCGCGAGCCGTCCTCGCGCAGGAGCCAGCGCTCGTTGCTCGCCTGGCCCTCGCTCCCGGCGCGTGCCAGCTCGGCGCGCGGCACCTCCGCGAGGCGGTCCTCGGGGGTGAACAGCACGTCGATGGGCCGGCCCACCGCCTGGTCCTCGCGGTAGCCGAACATGCGCTCGGCGCCCGGGTTCCAGCTGTCGATGCGGCCGCCGAGGTCGGTGGTGAAGATCGCGTAGTCGGTGGCGCTCTCGAGGATGAGGCGCAGGCGCCGTTCGCTGCCTTGCAGCTCTTCGGCGCGGCGCTGCTCGCTCAGGTCGATCACGAAGCCGACCGCCTCGTCCGGACCGAGGCGGGTGGCCGTGAACAGGCTCCACCAGCGGCTGCCGTCGCGGCGCAGCAGCAGCTGTTCGCGCGGCGCGATCCTGCCGGTGTCCAAAAGCTGCCGCATCGCGGCGCCGGTGCGCGCGCGCTCCTCGGGCGGAATCATCGCCTGCCATTGCACCCGGCGGTGGCTGAGGTCCGCCGAGTCATGGCCGGTCATGCGCAGGAAGGCCTCGTTGGCGTCGATCACCACGCCGGTGCTGGTGAAGAACAAGACGCCCACGGTCTCGATGCCGATGGCGCGCCGCAGCCGCTCTTCCGAGGCGCGCAGCGCCTGTTCGGTGCGCCGGCGCTCGGTGATGTCGACGAACGTCAGCACCACGCCGCCGATGCGTTCCTCGGCGGTGCGGTAAGGAAGGATGCGCATGAGCTGCCAGCGGCCGTCGCGCGTCGCGACCTCGCGCTCGACGCGTTCCAGGCGCTCCAGCACCAGGGCGATGTCGTCCTGGAGTTCGGGGGCGACCAGCCAGCTGTTGATGTCGGAGAGCGGCCGGCCGCGATCGGCAGGTATCAGCGTGAACACGTCGCGCGCGCGCGGCGTGAACAGCTTCACGTGCGACTGGCGGTCGAGGAAGATGGTGCCGATCTCGGTGGAGTTGATCAGGTTGCGAATGTCGTCGTTCGCCTGGACTTGCTCCTCGACCTTGATCTTCAGCTCCTGGTTGACGGTGCGCAGCTCCTCGTTCAGCGACTGCAGTTCTTCCTTGCTCGTCTCCAGCTCCTCGGCCGACGAGCGCATCTCTTCGTTGATCGCCTGCAGCTCCTCGTTCGACGCCTGCAGTTCCTCGGCCTGGGTCTCATGATGCTCGACGGTGGCGCGGTGCAGTGCCTGCAGGCGCTGCAGCTCCGCCTCGAGATGGCGCACGGCGTCGTCGCCGCCGAGTTGCTCCGCCTTCGTGGCGGGCGTGAGCAGCGCGTCCGATGCCAGCTCGTGGAACAAGACCAGGAAGAAGCCCGCCGCGGGATCGCCGGCGCCCAGCACCGGCCGCACCGTGAGGTCGACGACCACCTGCCCCGAGTCGAGTTCCAGCGTGAGCCCCCGGGCCTCGACGGTCACGCGCTGCTGCGCGGCGTGGTGGAGCGCGGTGCGCAATTCGAGGCGCAGCGCGGGACGGACGGCGCGCAGCAGGTTGTAAGTCGGGTCGCCGCCGGCGATCTGCAGGTAACGGCCGGCGCGGTCGGACACGTGGACGATGTCGAACCGCTCGTTGACCACGACCGACGGCGGCGCGTACTGCTCCAGGAGGCGCTGGTGCAGTTCCGCCGTCGACATGTGTTCCCGGGCGCCGTGCATCGCGAGCGCCGGCGCGAGGCCGGGCACCCGGTTCTCGCCAGCGACCCGCAGTTCCGGGATGACCACGTTGAGGCGCGGCGCGGCCGCGCGGCTGTTGAAGAGGCATGCCTCCTTGTCGACCGTGGCGAACAGGTCGCCGGCACCCTCGATCGACTCGGAGGAGCCGAGGAACAGGAACCCGCCGGCGTTCAGCGCGAAGTGCGACATCTCCAACACCTGCTGCTGCGCGGTGCGGTTCAGGTAGATGAGCAGGTTGCGGCACGAAATGAGGTCGAGGTGCGAGAACGGCGGATCCTTGACCACGTTGTGGTGGGCGAACAGGACCATTTCGCGCAGCTCCTTGCGCACGCGGTAGCGCTCGCCCTCCTTGGCGAAGAAGCGCCGCAGCCGCTCGGGGGCCACGTCGGCGCAGTCGTTGAGCGTGTAGAGGCCATCGCGGGCGCGCGCCACCGCATCGCCATCGAGATCGGACGCGAACACCTGGATGGCCGGCGGCGCCGACAGCTCCGCGGCCGCCTCGGCCAGCAGCATAGCCAGCGAATAGGCCTCCTCACCGGTGGCGCAGCCGGCGCTCCACACGCGCACGTGGTCGTTTTCGCCTTTGCCCGCGAACAGCCGCGGGACGACCGCTTTCTCGAGCGCCGCAAACGCTGCTGGGTCGCGAAAGAAGCTGGTGACACTGACGAGCAGGTCCTTGAGGAGCGCCTGCGCTTCCCCGGGTTGGTCGCGCAGGTAGACAGCGTAGCCCGGCAGGTCGTGGATGCCGCGCAGCCCCATGCGCCGCGCCAGCCGCCGCAGGACCGTCGCCTGCTTGTAGTTGGCGAAGTCGTGACCGGTGCTGCCGCGCAGCAGGGCGAAGATGTCGCGCAGCGCCTCTTCGTCGCTCGGCGGCGGATCGGCGGACGGCTCGGGGAGCCGCACTTCGCCGAGGCTGCGCTTGTACGCCAGGATCGCTGCGGGCATGGCCGCGACTCCCAGCACGTGATCGGCGAGGCCGGTGGCGATCGAGTTCTGCGGCATCTCCGCGAACTCCGCTTCACCGGGATCCTGCACCAGGCAGACGCCGCCCAGCTCCTTGACCCGCTTCAGGCCCATCGAGCCGTTGGCGCCCGTGCCGGAGAGCACCACCGCCACTGCGTGCGCGTGCTGCGACTCGGCCAGCGTGCGGAAGAAGATGTCGACCGGCGCGCGCCGCTCCGCGAAGCCCTCGATCTCGGCGAGGGACAAGTGGCCGTCGGCGAGCGTCAGGCTGCGGTTGGGTGAGATGACGTAGACGTGGTCGGGCGCAACCGCCACGCGTCCCTCGACCTGGGTCACCGCAATCGAGCTGGAGAGCTGCACGACCTCCGCCAGCTTGCTGTCGTGGTCGGGCGACAGGTGCAGCACCACGACGAACGCCATGCCGCTGTCCGCGGGCACATTCTCGAAGAAGCGTCTGATGGCCTGGATGCCGCCAGCCGATGCGCCGATGCCGACGATCACGAAATCAGTCGCAGCCATGGATTGCTGCCAGATAGTATAGGGAATGGCCCGCGTGCGGATCCTGCTCGCCGACGACCACGAGACCGTGCGCGAGGGGCTGAAGGCGATCCTGAACGCGCAGTCCGACATGGAAGTGGTCGGCGAAGCGATCGACGGCAGGAGCGCTGTCGCGCTCGCCTGCAGGCTCAACCCCGACCTGGTGGTCATGGACGTTTCGATGCCGGACGTCAATGGCCTGCGCGCGACCGAACTGCTGAAAGAGCGCTGCCCGGCGGTGCGGGTGGTGGCGCTGAGCCGCCACTCCGACGACGGCTACTTGCGCGAGCTGCTGCGCGCCGGCGCCGCTGGCTACGTGCTGAAGCAGAGCCGCTCGGGCGAGCTGCTGCAGGCGATTCGCGCGGTCGCCGCCGGCGGCAGCTACCTCGACCCCGCGATCACCGCCAACGTGATCCGCGACTTCGGTGCCCGGCCGGCAACCGCGCGACCGCCTGCCGACGCAAGCCTCAGCCCGCGCGAGGAGGAGACCCTGCGGCTCGTGAGCCTCGGCTACAGCAACAAGGAAATCGCCTCGCGGCTCACCCTCAGCGTCAAGACGGTGGAAACTCACAAGGCGAACGGCATGCACAAGCTCGGGTTCCGCAGCCGCATCGACATCGTGCGCTTCGCGGTTCTCAGGGACTGGCTGAAGGACCCGTAGTCTCAGGCACCAGCGGGCTGGCGAGCAGGCGCCCGAGCAGCGGTGGGATTTCCGCGAGCGTCGCGATGTGGTCGACGTCGACGTGCGCCGCGGCGCTGCCGGGCATCGACGGGAACTGCGCGTCTTGCGGATCCTGCACGACCGCGATCCCGCCCAGGCGCTTGATTGCCGCGAGGCCCGCCGTGCCGTCATCGAGGTTGCCGGTGAGGATCACGCCGATCGCCGCCGCGCCATACGCTTGTGCGGCCGAACGGAACAGGGGATCGATCGCAGGGCGAAAGCGATTTTCCTTCGGCCCCCTGATCACAGCCAGCGCGCCGGGTTCGATCAGCAGGTGATGGTCGGGCGGCGCGACGTAGAGATGCCCCGCCTCGAGACGGGCACCATTCTCAGCATTCGCGACCGGCAGCCGCGTCGCGCGCCGCAGGATTTCGTCGATCACACCGGGCGAGTCGGCTGCGGTGTGGATGACGACGCAGATGGCGGCGGGCAGGCCTTCGGGCAGAGCGCAGACGATCCGGCGGACGGCATCGATCCCGCCCGAGGAAGCGCCGATGACCACGACTCGCCTGGCGTCCATCGTCTCACTTCAGTATCAACCTCATTTCTAAACCCGGCCGTCGTTCATTGCACCTCGGGGAAAACCCTGATGAAAGTGTCTGCCTTCCCGATTTACATGCGCTGCGCGACTGGAGAAACCTGTCTCCTTGGAACTCGCCAATCCTTCCCTGCAGCACGTTCCCCTGCCGACCGACGGCAATGGCGATGCGGCCGCCAGTCACGCGGAGTTGCGCAAGCAACTCGTGGAAGCACAGGCCGCCTTGTCTAGCGCCACCACCGCAGCACGCCTCAAGGATCATTACCTCGCGACCTTGTGTCACGAGTTGCGGCAGCCGCTCGCCGCCGGCTATTCCGCGCTCGAGGTGATGCGCCTCAGCCTCAGTCCCGAGCGCCGTCAGCGCGCGGCCGAGATCATCGAGGCACAACTGCGCCACGTCGCGCGCCTCATCGACTACGCCGCCGAGATGTCGGAAACGAACCGCCGGGACGGTGACGCCGAGCGGCGCGAAACGGCCGACCTGCGGGAGCTGGTCGAGCGCGGGCTCGCGATGACGGCACCACTCTTCGACCAGCAGCGCCACCGTGTGCAAGTGGCGCTGGGTGCGGCCCCGGTGTGGCTGCGCGTCGACCCGACGCGCATGGTGCAGGCGTTCGCCAACCTGCTGCGCAACGCCGCGAGCTATACGCCGCCGGGCGGCGAGATCGCGGTGATGCTGACGCAGACGCCATCAGAGGTGTGCTTCCGCGTGCGCGACAACGGCATCGGCATCCGCGCGGAGGCCCTGGAGCGGATCTTCGAGCTGTTCGAGCAGCAGGCGCCGAACACCGCGCCGGCGAGCCGCGGCATCGGCCTCGCGGTCGTGCGCCAGGTGGTGGAGGGCCACGGCGGCACCGTCGCCGCCCAAAGCGACGGCGACGGCATGGGCAGCGAGTTCGTGGTGGTGCTGCCCTCCGCCTAGTTCCTGGTGCCGAGGCGCGCGGTTTCGGTGAACCGCAGTCGCAGCACCGTGCCCTCGGGAAGCTCCACGTTCTCGCCCTTGGTGGCCGCGAGCGTACCGCCCCCGCCGACCACGGCGCCGAGCAGGACGCCCTCCTTGCCGCCGATCACCCCGCCGATCACCCCGCCGAGAAGCGCGCCGAGGCCGCCCTTCTTCGCCGAGCTGCCACCCGAGTGTTGTTCACTCACCGACACGACGGTAGTGCGAATGCTGGTGGCCGCACCCTCCATGTCGAGGCTGCGGAAATCGAGGGTGAGCCGCCCGTCCCTCTGGACGCGCTCCGCGGTCTGCACGTCGGTCACGATCCCCGACACGGGCGTGCCGGCAGGCACCACCTCGCGTCCGGCGACCATGATCGGGTCGAGCGTGGTGGCTTCGGCCCGGTCCTCGATGCGGGCGGTGCGCGACGACAGCGGCTGGTCGAGGCTCACCTCGAATTCGGTGCCGGCGGGAATTTCCGCATCGCGGCCAGCGTCGGGCTGCGCGGCGCGGTCGAGCGTCGCGTCGATGTCCCGGCGCAGGGCGGCGGCCGACTGCTGGACCTGCTGCACCTTTTCCACCGTGGCACCGTCGCCGCGACTCGGGTCTTCACGGCGCTGGCGCATCTGGCCCTCGAGCCAGGTGACGTCGTCACGGAGGTCCTGGGCGCGCCGCTCGAACTCGGCCCGCCGCGGGTTTTCCGCCGGCAGCGCGTCGAGGGCCTCGTCGAGGCGCGTCAGCTCCGTCTGGAGCGAGCGCAGGTCTCGCCCGCGCGCCGCTTGTGCATGGGCCGCAATGCTCATCACTCCGAGCAGGATCGCCGTGAATGCGCTGAGCAACAGGCCAGGATGACGATGCTTCATAAGGATATCTCCCCGAAAATGGTCCAAACTTTCCATGAGGAGCAAGGACCATGCCCGTCTTCGGCCCCGGAAGCCTCCACATCCGGCCCTTCTGGTACCCACTAGCCGGACGAATGTACAAAGGAGATACTCGGCTCATGGGGATGAAGAGATATCGGACCACCGCATTCGCCCTCGCCTGTGCTGCGCTGCTTTGTTCGCCGCTGCCCGCGTCCGCGCCCGCGCCACAAGCCGCCGCTCCCGCCACCCAGTCGCGGACAGCCACCGTGGACGGCGCGCTTGTGCACTACCTCACCGCAGGGCAGGGCCCCGCGGTGCTGCTGCTGCACGGCTATGCCGAAACCTCGCGCATGTGGCGGCCACTCATCCCGCGGCTCGCGCCGGGTTTCATGGTGGTCGCACCCGACCTGCCGGGTATCGGCGATTCCGCAGTTCCGGCCGAGGGCGTCGACATGAAGCGCTCGGCCATTCGCATCCACGGCCTGATGAAGAGCCTCGGTGTCGAGAAGGCGGTGGTGGTGGGTCACGACATCGGCCTCATGGTCGCCTATGCGTACGCCGCGCAGTTTCCGGCGGAAACCGAAAAGCTGGTGCTGATGGATGCCTTCCTGCCTGGTGTCGAGGGGTGGGAGGCGATCTACGACAATCCGGCGATCTGGCATTTCCGTTTTAACGGCCCCACCCCCGAGGCGCTCGTGAAGGGACGCGAGCGCACCTACTTCGAGCACTACTGGAACGATTTCGCGGCGAACCCGAAGCAGTCGATCCCGGATTCGGAGCGCCAGGCGTATACCGCGGCCTATGCGCGTCCGGGCCGTATGCGCGCGAGCTGGGCCTACTTCATCGACTTCCCGCGCACCGCGAAGGAGTTCGCGGTCCTGGCGCAGACGAAGCTCAGCATGCCGCTGCTGACGATTGGCGGCGAGAAGGCGAACGGCGAGGCGCTCGCGCAGCAGGCGAAGCTGGTCGCGACCGATCCGAAGTCGGTGGTCTTGCCCAACACCGGCCATTGGCTCATGGAGGAGAACCAAAGGGCGACGATGGACGCGATCCTGGCGTTCATCGGCCCTGCGCCCGAGGCGAAGCGCTGAACTGAAAGTACTGGCGCGGCGCCACGCTCGGGGGTACGGTCGAGGTATGGATACCCGGAAGTTGCCGCAACTGTTCTGCGTCATCGCTGCAACGCTCACTGTTGCCGCGGCGCCGGCCGTCGCCGCGCCGCTGCCGAACGTCGTCGTAATCATGACCGACGACCAGACGCTCGACTCGCTGCGCTTCATGCCGAGGGTGCTGTCGCTCCTCGGCAGCGAGGGCACCACTTTCGACAACAACTTCGTGTCGTTCCCGTTGTGCTGCCCGTCCCGCGCCACCTTCCTGACGGGCCAGTACTCGCACAACCACGGCGTCAACAGCAATAATCCGCCGCTCGGCGGCTACACCCAGCTCGACCACACGAACACTCTTGCCGTCTGGCTGCAGGCTGCCGGCTATCACACGACGCACATCGGCAAGTACCTGAATGGCTATGGAACCGGCGGCGTGCCGCAGACCGAGATCCCTCCCGGCTGGAGCGACTGGCAGGCGACCGTCGGCTTCTCCGCCTACAAGATGTACGGCTACACGGTGAACGAGAACGGCACCCTGGTG
Organism: uncultured Acidobacteriota bacterium; assembly: GCA_963720545.1. Lineage (GTDB taxonomy): Bacteria > Acidobacteriota > Vicinamibacteria > Fen-336 > Fen-336 > MFD01916-c6. The sequence goes on from OY970399.1 coordinate 2,486,794, forward strand.
CAGTACCGCAACGAGCCGGCCGACTACCAGACCGATGTGCTCGCGGCGCGTGCGGTTGCCGCGCTGCACGCGCGGGCGCTGGCAGGCGGGCCGTTCTTCATGTGGATAGCACCGCTGGCGCCGCACGCCGAGGCCGGCGGCGACGGGCCGCGCGCGGCGCCTCGCCACGAGGGCGCTTTCGCCGCCGAACCGCTGCCGATGCCGCCCTCGTTCAACGAAGCCGACGTCAGCGACAAGCCGCACTCGATTGCCAATCTGCCGTCGCTGACGCCCGCGCAGGTGACGGCGGTGACGGCGCGCTATCGCGATCGCCTCGAGTCGCTGCTGGCAGTCGACGATCTTGTGGAGGGCGTCTACAACCAGCTTGCCGCGGACGGGCTGCTCGCGAACACGTACCTCATCTTCACCTCGGACAACGGTTTCTTCCAGGGCGAGCACCGGGTGAAGCAGGGCAAGACCAAGCTCTACGAAGAGTCGGTGCGCGTGCCGCTCATCGTCCGCGGGCCCGGCTTCGCCGCGGGTGCCCACAGCAGCGCGCTGGTCGCGAACATCGACTTCGCGGCGTCCCTGGTCGCGTGGACAGGCGCGACGCCGGCACGCGTGCTCGACGGCCGCAACCTCCGGCTCGCCGCCAACCATCCGGGCACGCTGGCGAGCCGCACCATCCTCCTGGAGAACGGCGACGAGTCGACGGGGGCGCGCTACACCGACGGCATCCGCACCAGGCGCTATGTGTATCTCGAATGGCGCTTTCCGACCAAGCCCACCGAGTTCGAGCTTTACGACCTGTCCGCGGACGCGTACCAGCTCACGAACCTGCACGGCGACGCCGCGTACGCGGCGATCGAGGCGAGCCTGGCGCAGAAGCTGGGTGAACTGAAGGTGTGTGCCGGCGGTGCCTGCGACAGCGTCCGCTATCCCTGACCTTGCGGCGCTTCAGGCGTCCGCGACGAAGATGCGCACCTGCCGCGGCTTGACGAAGAAACGATCGCCGGTCACGGGCTGCAGCACTTCATAGCGCTCGCGCGTGACGTCCACCTGCACCAGGCCGGTCTCGTCGTCTTCCAGTTCGAGCTTGACGACGGCGCCGCCCGGATTCACGTGGCGCAGCACGGCCCAGAAGCCGTCGCCGTCCTGCTCGCGCCACAGCTCGAGGTCGTGCGGCCGGGCGAATGCCTTGGCCGGAAGCATTTCGCTCGCCGGGTGCTCGGGGTAGTCGACCGAGAGCGATCCGAAATGCGCCCGGCCCTCGGCGACGCGGCCCTTGAACACGTTGACGCTGCCGAGGAAGCCCATCACGAACTGCGTCGCCGGACGATCGAACACCTCCTGCGGCGTGCCGACCTGTTCGACCTTGCCTTTGTTCATCACCACGACCTGGTCGGCCACTTCGAGCGCCTCTTCCTGGTCATGGGTGACGAACACCGAGGTGACGCGAATCTCGTCGTGCAGGCGCCGCAGCCAGCGGCGCAGCTCCTGGCGCACCTTGGCGTCGAGCGAACCGAACGGCTCGTCGAGCAGCAGCACCTTCGGCTCCACCGCGAGCGCGCGGGCCAGCGCGACACGCTGCCGCTGCCCGCCGGAGAGCTGCGAAGGGTAGCGATCGCCGAGCCAGTCGAGCTGCACCAGCTTCAGCAGGTCGGAAACCTTCCGGCGCACTTCCGCCTCCGGCGGGCGGCTGGCGCGCGGCCGCACCCGCAGGCCAAACGCCACGTTCTCGAAGACGCTCATGTGGCGAAACAGCGCATAGTGCTGGAACACGAAACCGACGCCGCGGTGGCGGACATCGGCGCGGCTCGTGTCCTCGCCGGCGAAGAAGATCTGGCCGCGGTCGGGGCGCTCCAGGCCGGCGATGATGCGCAACAGGCTGGTCTTGCCCGACCCCGACGGTCCGAGCAGCGCCACCAGCTCGCCGGTGGGCACGGTGACGCTGACGTCGTCGAGCGCGACAAACGAACCAAACGTCTTGGTGACGTTGCGGACTTCAATCGACATGAATGTTCTCCAGTGGACTGGTGGAACGTACGGCGGCCGAACGCCATTCGACCGCGGTCTTGGCGACCAGCGTCACGAGCGCGAGCAGGGTGAGGAGCGATGCCACCGCGAAGGCGGCCTGGAAGTTGTATTCGTTGTAGAGGATCTCGACGTGCAGCGGCAGGGTGTTGGTCTTGCCGCGGATGTGGCCGGAGACGACCGACACCGCGCCGAATTCGCCCATCGCGCGCGCGTTGCAGAGGATGACGCCGTACAGCAGTCCCCATTTCAGGTTGGGGACGGTGACGCGCCAGAACATCTGCCAGCCCGACGCGCCCAGCACCCGCGCCGCTTCCTCCTCGTCGGCGCCCTGCGCTTGCATCAGCGGGATCAGCTCGCGCGCCACGAACGGGAACGTGACGAAGATGGTGGCGAGCACCAGGCCGGGCACGGCGAACACCACGTGTATGCCGAGATTCTGCAGCGTGGGCCCGAGCAGGCTGGTGCGGCCGAAGAGCAGGATGAAGACCACACCGGAAATCACGGGCGAGACGCCGAACGGCAGGTCCACGAGCGTGACCAGGACGTTCTTGCCGGGGAACTCGAACCGGGCAATGGCCCAGGACGCGGCGACGCCGAAAACCAGGTTGAGCGGCACCGCGATCGCGGCGGTGATCAGCGTCAGCTTGAGCGCGGAGAGCGCCATGGGTTCGGTCAGTGCCGTGAAGTAGGCGTTCATCCCCTTCTGCAGCGCCTCGGTGAACACCGAGACCAGCGGCACCACCAGGAACAAGGCGAGGAACCCGAGCGCCGTGGCGCCCAGCAGGAGCTTGACGGCGAGCGGCTCGGTGACCGTGCGGCGGCTGTCGCTCATGGTCATTCCGCCGTGCCGAGCCGCGCGCTCCACGACTGCAGCCGGTTGACGCCGAGCAGGATGACGAACGACGCGAGCAGCGTCACCGTGGCGATCGCCGCCGCGCCGCCGTAGTCGTATTGCTCCAGCTTGGTGATGATGATGAGCGGCGTGATCTCGGTCTTCATCGGCATGTTGCCGGCGATGAAGACAACGCTGCCGTATTCGCCGAGCGCGCGCGCAAAGGCGAGCGAGACGCCGGTGAGCCACGCCGGCATGAGGCTCGGCATCACCACGCGGCGCACCGTTTCGAAGCGCCCGGCACCGAGACTGGCGGCGGCCTCTTCCACTTCGGGGTCGAGGCTCTCGAGCACCGGTTGCAGCGTGCGCACCACGAACGGCAGGCCGATGAAGGTGAGGGCGATCATGATGCCGAGCGGTGTAAACGCCGCCTTGATGCCGAGCCGGCCGAGGGGTTCGCCGAGCCAGCCGTTGGGGGCGTAGAGGGTGGTGAGCGCGATGCCCGCGACCGCGGTGGGCAGCGCGAACGGCAGGTCGACGAGCGCGTCGATGAGGCGACGCCCGGGAAAGCGGTAGCGCACCAGTACCCAGGTGACGATGAGCCCGAACACGCCGTTGATCGCCGCGGCCACCAGCGAGGCGCCGAAGGTGAGCTTGTAGGAAGCGACCACGCGCGGCGCCGTCACCGCCGCCCAGAACCCGGCAGCCCCGAGGCTGGTGCTGCGCACGAACAGGGCCGCGAGCGGCACCAGCACGATCAGCGACAGGTAGAGGAGCGTGTAGCCGAGCGATAGCCCGAAGCCCGGCAGCACGCTGTGGCGCTTGCGAAAGAGCATGGAATCGGGCCCTTACTTCGGCTGGTATATCTGGTCGAACACGCCGCCGTCGGCGAAGTGCGTCTTCTGCGCGTTACCCCAGCCGCCGAAGGCGCCGTCGATCGTGACCAGGTTGACCTTGGGGAACGTGGACGCGTACTTTTGCGCGACGGCCGCGAGCCGCGGGCGGTAGTAGTGCCGCGCCGCGATCTCCTGGCCTTCCGGGGTGTAGAGGAATTCCAGGTACGCCTGCGCGGCGGCGCGCGTACCCTTGCGGTCCACGACCTTGTCGACCACGGTCACCGGCGGCTCGGCAAGGATGCTGAGTGACGGCACCACCACGTCCACCTTGCCCGGCCCCAGCTCCTTGATGGAGAGGAAAGCCTCGTTCTCCCAGGCGAGCAGCACGTCGCCGATGCCGCGCTGGACGAAGGTGTTGGTGGCGCCGCGCGCGCCGGAGTCGAGCACCGGGACGTTGCGGAACAAGGCGCTCACGAATTCGCGCGCCTTGGCGTCGCTGCCGCCCGGCTGCTTCATGGCGTAAGCCCAGGCCGCCAGATAGTTCCAGCGCGCACCGCCCGAAGTCTTCGGGTTGGGGGTGATCACCTGGATGCCCGGCTTCACCAGGTCGTTCCAGTCCTTGATGCCCTTGGGGTTGCCCTTGCGCACCAGGAACACGATCGTCGAGGTGTAGGGCGCCGAGTTGTTGCCGAGCCGCTTCTGCCAGGCCTTGTCGAGGAGCCCGGCGGACGCGATGGCATCGATGTCGTACGCGAGCGCCAGCGTCACGACGTCCGCTTCGAGGCCGTCGATCACGGCGCGTGCCTGCTTGCCCGAGCCGCCGTGCGACTGCTGCACGGTCACGTCCTTGCCGGTCTTCGCCTTGTACTGCTTCGCGAATGCGGCGTTCACGTCCTGGTACAGCTCGCGGGTCGGGTCGTAGGAAACGTTCAACAGCTCCTGTGCTGCGGCCGGCCCCGCGACCGTGCTGGCAAGGGCCAACGCGGCTGCGGCAATCGTTCTGGCTATGGACATGGGATGACTCCTTAGAAACTGATCTGCGTGCGGATGAAGATGGTGTTCTCGGCATCGCGGTTGCCGCCGTCGGCGGCGCCGCCCTTGAAATTGACGTGCTCGAAATCGAAAACCTGCTTGACGTTGCGGGTGAGCGACCAGTTGACGCCGAGCGTCCACGCCGACATGCTGCGCGGCGACTTGGCGGGATCGACGAGCGCCGCCGCAATGGTGCTTTCGCCCAGCTCGAACTTGTGGACGCGCGCCGCGAGCTCAATGGCGCCCCACTGGCCCTTCGAAGGATCGAACGGATTCTTCGGCCGCACGCCGGCGAACGACGCCTTCTCGCCGGTGAGGACGAAAGTGGCCGACGTCTGCCACGCCTTGGAACGGAAGTCGAAGTGGTCGCCGGCGACGTTGCGGACCCGCGAGCGGGACCGCGCGTATTCGGCGAGCAGGCCGAAGGGCCCCGTGTAGTACGAAAGCTGCGGCGAATAGCGCCGGCGCGTGCCGTCGGCGGTGATGCCGGTGGCTGCCGTGATGACGCTGATCTGGCCGCCCGAGCGGTAGGCGGGCAGGGTGCCCGTCTGCTTGCCGGTGGTGCCCGAGACGCCGAAGCTCAGGTCCTTGAGCGCCGACTTGCCCCTGGCGAACGGCGACAGCATCACCCGGCCCGCGAGGTCCTTGCCGTCCTCCGTGTCGCCGTCGACGCTGCCGCCGTCGGGAGCGCCGTCGAGCACCGCGGCCGCGTAGTTCACGAGGCCCTTGCCGAGTTCGCCGTGGACCATGATGCCGAGGTCGCGGTTGGGGAGGACGTTCGTGGGAAAGGCGCGTTCCACGAACGAGATCGCCGTGGCCGACTGCAGCCGCTCGAGGCCCACCGGCGACTTGTACTTGCCGACCTGGACCGAGAACGCGGGCGAGGGCTTGAAGTCGAGCCACGCCTCCTGCAGCACGGTCGTGCCCTGGCCGAAGTCGGGCATGATGCGGAAATCGAAGTACTTGCCCAGGGCGCCTTGCAGGATGGGGCGCACGCGACGCAGCAGGAAGGTGTCGGTGGCGAGCGAGCCGTCGTCGCCCATGAAGAAGCGGCCGTCGAAGTGCACGTAGCCGCGCAGCTGCAGGCGGAACTCGCCGTCGGCGCTTTGCAGGGTGAAGCCGTCGGCACCGGCAGATGCGGCGGGTTTCGCCGGAGCCGGTGTTGGCGACGGCGCCGGGTCTTGGGCGCGGCCGGGCGCGGCCGTGAGCAGCGCAGCGGCCAGGAACAGGGGTACGGATCTCATTCGTTCGTCTCCTCAGCAGTGGGCGCGGCGCCGCCGCCTTTGCGGTGGGCCCGGCCGTCGTTGTCGTGCTGCAGCCTCCGGTTGACCGGCCGGCTTTCCTCCGTGAAGCGAATCTTTTCGCGCGTCTCCACCTGCACCACGCGCCCGTCGTGCACCACCACTTCGACGGAGCCGTAGCGCAGGGAATCCACGGCGCGGCGCACTGCCACTTCCCACATTGCCGAGTCGTTATTATCTACAGAGGTTATAGACATAAGTTCACAGACCCTTCAGGAACGCGCCTGCCTGCGCCGCGCGCGCGCCGCGAGCACGCGCCGGTTGCGCGCCACGAGGTCGGCGAGGCTGGTGTGGTCGATGATCTTCGAGGCGGCGTTGCGCACGTCGAGGAACAGGTCGAAGAGCCCGGCGTGGCGCCGCTCGGTCCGCACCCGGCTCGCCAGCTCGTCGGCGTCGCCGAACGGCGCCAGCGGCCCGTCGACGCTGCGCACGATCTCGCCCACATAGATCTCCTCGGGCGGGCGCCGCAGTCGGTACCCGCCCTCGCGGCCGCGCTGGCTCGCGAGCATGCGGGCGTTCTTCAGGGTGACGAGGATTCCCTCGAGAAACTTCTCCGGAATGTCCTCGCGCGAGGCGATCTCATGGATCTTCACCAGGCCACCGCCGCCATGGGCCTCGGCCAGGTGCGTGAGCGCCTTCAGGGCATAAAGCCCCCGGCTCGAGATCTTCACCCTTTAATGTCCATCGACTTACTACACTAAACACAAGTCTGGCGAAAAGCGAGCACCGGCCTGAGTGGGCGCAGAAGGCCGTGAACGTCAAGGACTTAGGGGATGGTGACGCTCTTGCTGGTGATGCTCCGGCTCGGATTGAAGGTGTACTGCGACAGCACGATGTTCACGACCTGCAGGGTGTAAACGCCGCTGCGGCCTTTTGTGGAAGAAACCGCTACGCCCTTCGAGTTGGTGAAAACGTTGTCGTCCTCGCTCGTGCCGTTCGGTTTCGTCCAGCGAACCACCACCAGCGCCCCGGCCAGCGCTGCTGCGTTCTCGTCGCGCACCAGTACCCTGCCCTTGACGGCGAAACCATTGCCAGCGGGTTCGCTCAGGAACGAGATGTGCGTTGAACGCGCGCAATTGACGGTGCACTCCGGCGGCGGGGTGTTCTGCGGCGTCAACCTGACGGCGTGCGTCTGCCCGGTGAAGCTGTTCGATGCGTAGCCGACGATCTGTCCCGCGTCGTTGATGTCGTTGGCGCCGAGGAGGAACCAGCCGAGCGACGGATCGATCAGCTCATTGAGGTCGCGCAGCGTGCCCGCGTCGGTCGAGACGAATGCACGCTCCAACCCGGCGGTGGGCCGGCCTCGGCCCACCACGCGGCCGGCGGCGTTGATGCCCAGGGCAACGTTGCTCTCGCCCACGCCGCCGAGGTTCGACAAGGTGTTCCCCTCGTTGGAAACGACCGCCCGCTGGCTGTTGGCCGAAGCCGTCGTCGAGCTGCCGGCGACCCGGCCCGCCGCATTGATGTCCCAGCCAAAGCTGTGAGCGAAGCCGGGAAGCACCCCGAGGTCGGTAAAAGTTCCGTTCCGCCAGCGAAACGCGTGATAGCCGCCGGGAGCGGTCTTGTAGCCGGCGACCTGGCCGGCGTCGTTGATGCCGAGCGCGAAACCGCTGTCGCTGTTGGGCGTGATGTCCCTGAGTCCGTCCTGTTGGGTATAGAGGAACGCGTGGACTCTGCCGTTCGTGTCCGACCGGCCGACAATCTGTCCCGCGTTATTGATGCCCCAGGCTTCGCTGTAGGAACCGGTGCCAAGCGTTCCAAGGTCCGCGATCGCGCCGCCGCTCCACATCACGGCGTGGCCAAGGTCGGTCCCGCCGGCGTTGGCCGAGCCGACGATGGCGCCGGCTTCATTGATGTCGCGCGCCAGGGTGCGCGGCCGGTCCGGCAAGCCCGGGAGCGCCACCATGCCATCGGCGTCGGTATAGATGAACGCCCGCGTGCCGGCCGGACCCGCGGACCATCCGACCACGTTCCCGGACGCATTGATGGCTTGGGCAACGCTGCTCGTGTCGCCGGCCAGCGCGCCAAGATCCTCGACGACGTAGCTGCCCTGCGCGAGCGCGGCCCGCGCCGCGCCTGACGCCAGCAGCAGCGCACCTGCCAAAGCGACGATTCGAGTGCATTGCATGGCCTGGGCTCCTGATCCGTTTTTCGGGATGTGCAGCCATGTTGGGCCGTTGTCTGCTTCGCAGCCAGCTAATTCTTCGTGCTGTTCCTGAGGCCTTCGGCCACCCGTTCCCGGGCAACCAGGCGGGCGAAATAGGCGACGTTGGGCGCCCCCGAGCGCGCCACGGCGATATCGAGGAGGCCATCCTCATCGATGTCCGCGACGGCGAAGCCGTAGACGTCGCCTTGCCCGTCGCCAAACGAGACGGGCGAGTAGCGGCGGCCGGTGCCATCGTTGAAGAAGATCGTTGAAGGCGCCGCCAGGTGCCCCACTACGATGTCGGCATGGCCGTCGCCGTTCAGGTCGGCAACCGCGAGCGCGTACGGTGTCGTCTTGCCATCGGCGACCTCGACGGCCGGCGAGAACGTGCCGTCCTTCTGTCCGAAAAAGACCTTGACGCCACGAGCCTCGTCGATGGCCACGAGATCGAGCAGGCCGTCGCTGTCGAGATCGACCGCTTCGACCGCGCGGATAGTCGCATCGGCCGGCCCGAACGGGATGCGGCTCGCGTCCGGAAATCCCGCCTTGAAGTCATTGAGGTAAATGTAGCTCTGGCCGCCGTTGCGATGCGGCACGGCCAGGTCAATCCGTCCATCGTGGTTGAAGTCCGCAGCAGCGATTGTCGTCGCCGGCTCGTGCGAAAAAGGCTGGCAGTTGTCGTCGAAGCGCCCCGCGCCCCTGTTGAGGCAGACGTAGTTCGCGGGGTCGCCCTTGCTCACTCGATTCGCGACGATGATGTCGGGCTTGCCGTCGGCGTCGACGTCGGCGACCGTGGCGTTGCGCGTTTCCCACTCTGCCCGGCCGAACGTCGATCCCACGCGGAAGGCGCCCTTGCCGTCGTTGAGGTAGACGAGCTTCGGATCCGGATTGTCGTTGCTGATGACGACATCCAGGTCGCCGTCGCCATCGAGATCGGCAAGCCGCCCGGAATAGCTGCGGTCGGACGCGTCGCCGAGATTCGAAGCCGAAACGACGTGGCCGCGGCCGTCGCCCAGGAGCACGCGATCGACGAGCGGCCAGTGGCGGCCCTTGGCCAGCACCAGGTCGAGATGACCATCGCCGTTCACATCGCCGATGCTCACGTTCGCCGACGTCTCGCTTGTGGTCTCGAGTTGCAGTACGCGGTCGAACTGAGGAAAGGCCGGCGTGATCGCGAGGCAGGCAACCCATGGGAGACGGAGGACGCGGTGCATCGCGCGTATTTTGCGTCATTTCATCGGGCCGCAGTGGGCCCCTGTCAGGAATCAGGCGCCTTTCGTCGGCCGTTGGATGCCGCTTGTGCGCCACCAGCAGACACTCGTTCAAAAGGAGGGCAGCACGATGCGAGTGAGCAGCATTGCGGTGGCGATGGCCGTACTCGTCCAGTCCTGGACCTTGCCCCAGGGGACGGCAGTGAAGGACAGCGGGCCCCGCCCGTACCGTTTTACGGTCGACCATACGGTTACCGATACGACCGGCCAGGTGGTGCAGCGGCAGCGCATCATGGGCGATTACACGCGCGGGCTTCCCGGTGGCGAGGCGATGTGGTCGAACGTCACGGTCGCGGAATCGAACGGCGCGGCGGAGATTGCGGTGCCCGGACAGAAACGCGAGTTCATGGAAGGGCTTCGCTACCACACGGGCCCGAAGAGCCTGGACGAGAGCATGAAGCCCGAGTTCTTCAAGAGCTTCCCTGCGACAGCCGTGTTCGAGCGTAATCTCGTCTGGGACACCGGCATGATCGAGATGTTCGGCCAGGATCAGTTCGCGCACCTGAGGCTGAACGCGCCCTATCGTCTGTTGTCGGCGGAAGACGTGAGCATGCCGGGAGTCGGCACCTTCCACAATAAGGATGTGCAGCTCACCTGGATCGGGCGCTCGCAACGCAACGGCAAGGAGTGCGCGGTGATCCTGTACCGCGCACTGTTCAATCCGCTCCTTGTCGACAACGGCGGCATGACCCTGAAAGGCCGCAGCCACTACTGGGGAGAGATCTGGGTGTCGCTGTCGACGAAACAGGTCGAATACGCGACGCTCCAGGAAGACGTGCTGGGAGAAATGAAGCTTCCTGGCCAGGAAGCGCCGCACACGATCAGCATCTTTCGCAGCGGCATCTTCGCGCCGCTGAAGCAATGACGCCAACCGGGCGCGCGAAGCTGCTGCTGGCGCTGAACGCGTCCACCGTGGTCGCGGTGCCCCTGATGGGCCTGGGCAGCAGCCGCACGGCGGCGGAACTCCTGCAGGGATGGGCGTTCGCGCTCGTCTACACGAACGTCACCGGCATTCCCGCGCTGTTCGCAGGACCGTCGATCGTGCAGCAGCTGGCGCTGCGCCGTTGGCCTCTTCCTGCCGCAGTGCTGGCGGCGGCGATCCCGCTCGCCGCGGTGGGGTGCCTGGCGGCGCAAGCGCTTCTCATGGGGACCGGCGTGGCCGTGCCGGAGCACTTCTGGCGGCAATACCTCCACACGCTGAGCGGGGCGCTGCTGCTAGCCGTGGTGTTCGCGCTCGGCGCTCTTACCTACGACTCGATGCGTGACCAGCTGCGCCGCACCGAAGAGAAGCTGCACGAGAAGGAAGTCGCCGAGGAGCGCACCGCGAAGCTGGTTGCCGAGGCGCGCCTGCAATCCCTCGAGTCGCGCCTGCATCCGCACTTCCTCTTCAACACGCTCAACTCGATCAGCGCGCTTGTCAGGATCGATGCGGTGCGGGCCGAACAGATGGTCGGCCGTTTGTCGGCGCTGTTGCGCGCGTCGCTCGACAACAGCTCACGTTCGCTCATTCCCCTCGACCAGGAACTCGCGATGGTCGAGGACTACGTCGCCATCGAGCGCGCGCGCTTCGGCGACCGGCTGCGCGGCCGCTTCGAGGTGCCGGCGGAACTGCGGGATGCGCAGGTCCCGCCGCTCTCCATCCAGTCGCTGGTGGAGAACGCCGTGAAGCACGGCATCACGCCGCAGCGCGATGGTGGCGAGGTGCTGGTGGCCGCAGTGGCGCGGAACGGGCAGGTCACGATCGAGGTGTCCGACACCGGCGCCGGCTTCGACCTCACCGCCTTGCGCGCCGGCCACGGCCTCGACTCGCTCGTCAGGCGCCTCGACGCCTTGTTCGGCGAGCGCGCACGCCTCGACGTCTCGCGGCGCGGCGGCCGGTGTGTCGTGCAGATGGTGCTGCCGCGGTCATGAAGCTGCGCGCCTACCTCGTGGACGACGAGCCGCTCGCGATCGCGCGCCTCACCCGGCTGCTGGCCGAGACCGGCCGCGTGGACGTGATCGGCAGCGCGACCGTACCGGAGGACGCCGTGGCGGCGCTCACCGTTGCGCCGCCCGACGTCTGTTTCCTCGACATCCGGATGCCGCGGCTCAACGGCTTCGAGGTGCTGGCGCGGCTCCCGGTGCAGCCGAGCGTCGTGTTCACGACCGCGCACGACGAGTACGCGCTCGAGGCATTCGCCGTGAACTCGGTGGACTACCTTCTCAAGCCGGTCGATCCGGGCCAGCTCGATCGCGCGCTCGGCCGGGTGGAACACCTGCGCCGCCGCGAGCTCGAGGCCCCCGACCTGCAGGCGCTGCTTCGGACTCTCGCAGACACACTGCGCACCTCCGCAAGCGAGTATCCCGAGCGAATAGCCTCGCGGCTGGGCGACCGCGTGTGGTTCATCGACCTCGCCCAGGTGACCCATTTCTACGCCGCCAACAAGCTGACCTACGCCGCCTCGGCGGGGAAGTCGCACAGTGTTGACCACACGATCGCGCAGCTCGAGAACCTGCTCGACCCCAAGCGCTTCCTCCGCATCCACCGCGGCACTATCGTCAACGCAGCGTGGATCAGCAACGTCACGACCCTGCCCGGCGGCAGCCTCAACCTGCGCCTGAAAGACGCAGGCGGCACCGACCTGGTCGTTTCCCGCGACCGTGCCCGGGAGTTCAAGGCACGGCTCTTCGTCAGCTGAGTCGGCGTGCGCGGATACGAAGCACGATGCGCCCGACCACCTTGCCCTGCTCGAGGCGTCGATGCGCCGCTGCCGCAGCACCGAGTGGATAGACAGCCGCGACCGGCACCCGCAGCTTCACACGCTCGACCGCGGATCCAAGCTGTGCGAACTCGCGCGGCTCCGCGACTCCGTCGAAGGCGGTGATGCGGAACTTCCGGCGCTTCCCGGGCACGGATTCGACGCCATTCGGATAGGCGATCCGTCCACCGTCGCGCACGAAGTCCAGGCACCTTTCGAGTTCCTTGCCACCGGCCAGAGCGAGGACGGCATCGATACCGTCGGGTGCCAGGCTGCGGATTTGCTCGGGCGCCTTCGGGTCCCTGGCGTCGATGACCGCCTCGGCGCCAAGCCGCCGAAGGAGCGTCGTCACCTGTCGGCCCGAACCGGTAGCCAGCACGCGCGCACCGCGCTCTTTCGCGAACTGCACCGCCAGCGTACCCACGGCTCCGGATGCTCCAAAGACCAGCAGCACCTCCCGCTTGCGAACGCGCAGCACACGTTCGATCCCCTGAAGTGCGGTCAGGGCCGTCACGGCGCCGGCCGCAGCCTGCATGAGATCGAGCCCGCGGGGCACATGGCCCGCGGCGCGCTCGTCGATCGCGATGTACTCGGCATAAAAACCGCCCTTCGGATTTCCCGCCTTGAAGGCATAGACGCGATCGCCAACGGCGAAACGCCTGACCCGCGCTCCCTTCGCTACCACGACCCCCGCGCCGTCCGTCCCGAGAACCAGTGGGAATTTCGTGCGTCCCGCAGGTTTCCACACACCCGTGCGGATGACCGGATCCCAGCTGCCGACACCGGCGGCGTGCAGTGCGATGAGGATCTCTCGCGGGCCGGGACGCGGCACCGGCAGGCTCTCGACCTTGATCGCCGACGGCGGCCCGAACCGGCGGATCGCAGCCGCACGCATCGTTACGGGCACCAGTGCTCCGGCAGTCATCGCAGCCATGAAAGTCTCCTCGTCAGCGATTTCTGGGAATGCGAAAGGTCAGGTGAGTGACACCCGTTGACGAAGGAATCACGTTGATGCGCTCGAGCTCGATGCATCGAGCGAGATGCTCATGTGCACGCGCACCGGGCCCACGCCCGGATCATTTGCCACGTCGTGCCGCCTCGATGGCGGCGATGTCGATCTTCTTCATCGGCATCATCGCCTCGAAAGCACGCTGTGCCTCGGCACCCCCGGCCGCCATCGCGTCGGTCAGCACACGCGGCGTGATTTGCCAGGAGAGGCCCCAGCGATCCTTGCACCAGCCGCACTGGCTCTCCTGCCCGCCGTTGCCAACAATCGCGTTCCAGTAGCGGTCGGTCTCTTCCTGGGTATCGGTCGCGATCTGGAATGAAAAGGCCTCGCTGTGCTTGAACTCGGGGCCGCCGTTCAGCCCGAGACAAGGAATGCCCACAACGGTGAACTCCACCGTCAAGACTTCGCCCTCTTTGCCTCCCGGATAGTCGCCCGGCGCCTTGCGCACGGCGGTCACCTTGCTGTCTGGAAAAGTAGCGGCGTAGAAACGTGCCGCCTCCTCCGCGTCCTTGTTGAACCAGAGACAAATCGTGTTCTTTGGCGTCATGCAGTGCGCTCCTTTGCGTTTCGACCAGAATCCCAGATTCGCCCGTTGAATTCCAGGCCCGCTTGCGGATGTGCGATCGATGAGCGTGAGAGACATTCTTTTGCTTCTGGTCGCTGCCGTTGTTCCTGACCAAAGAGTCGAGGCGCAGCCGCGGCGCATCGAGGAGGCATCTTTCGTCAGGATCGGCGGCATCGAGCAGTGGGTGGCGATCCGCGGGGACGACGACCGCAAGCCCGTGCTGCTCCTCACCAGTCGCACGTCATCGGCGCGTTGCAGCAGATCAACCCGTAAGGATCTCGACGTAGCCGTCCGTTCCGTTGACGCGGATCCGTTGCCCGTCCCGGATCAGCACAGTGGCACGCTCCACCCCTACGACGGCGGCCAGGCCGTACTCGCGTGCGATCACGGCGCCGTGTGTCATGAGGCCTCCGACCTCCGTCACCAGGCCCTTGATGCCGACGAACAGCGGCGTCCAGCTGGGGTCCGTGTAAGCCGTGACCAGAATGTCGCCCGCTTCGAGATCCGCTTTTGCGACGTCCAGGATCACGCGGGCGCGCCCCGTGACGGTCCCCGCGGAAACCGCTAAGCCCACCAGCGCTCCAGGCGGCAAGGCGTCGCGTCGATACGAGGCAGCGAGGACCTCGCCGTCCGACGTCATCACGCGCGGCGGGGTGAGCGCTTGATACGACCGGAAAGCTACCTTGCGTTCGCGGATCAGCTCGTCATGCGCAGCCCGGCCGGTGCGCACGACGTCGTGCAGCTCCTGGAACCTTAGGTAGAAGGCGTCTTCCTTCTTGCCGAGCACGTGGGACTGCACGAGGCGTTCCGCTTCCTGCATCAAGGCTTGCTTGTAAAGGAAAGTGCGGCTGACCAAACCGTACTTCGGATACTCCCGGTAGCCGATGAACGTCCGGACGCGGTCGATCATCCGCTTGGTCTCTTCGGCCTTTTGCTCCCCGTTCGGCAAGGCTCGCAAGCGTGCAAGCACTTCCTGCTCCTTTCTCGCGGCCGCCTGCAGTCCTTCTTCGAAACGCCGCTTGCCTGCGCCAGGCTCGAACTTCCTCACGTTGCCGAGGATCATGGGCACGAGCATGGCGGGACGTTCGTTCCAGCGCGGCCTCGTGATGTCGATCTCGCCGGGGCCGCGCATGCCGTACTTGTCGAGCCAGGCCCGGATCGCATCTCGCGCTTCCGGTCCGCCTCCAAGTCTGGCCATGTCCTCGAGGAAGCCGTCACCGTCCTGGTCGCGTTGCAAGTTCTGAAGAAAAGCCACCACTTCGGGGTGCGGACGGATCGCGTCCGCAACATCCAGCAGCGCCAGCCCCATCTCCGACGTGACGTTGTTGGCGACGGACTGGGTAAGCGTGTCGGCCGCGTTTTTCTCGCCGAGCCACGTTTGCAGATGCTCGTTGAGCCACCCGGTCGCGTCGATCGCCGCCATGAATACCTGGCTGCTTCGCGGATCGAACAGGATCCGCTTCAGCTCCTGCAGGTCCGCGACAATGAAGTCGAGCAGCGCCGCTCCGGATTTGCCCTGGATGTCGCGCTTCAGGGTAGCGACCGATGCCTGGTTACGGCCGATCAGTTCGCCAACGATGGCCGAATCGGTTTCGATCGGAGCCGGCGCAGCAGCCGCCCCGCTGGCACCCGCGTCCAGCAGCGGCCGAATGAAGCCGCGTTCGAGGACTGTATTGAGCGCATCACCGATCAGCGGATCGTGGTTGCCTACCATCTGGAGAAAGGCCGCGCGGCTCGCCGACGACGCCAGACGCGGAGCGACATCGACGAACAGTCTCCCGCCGGCCTCGTGCATCGTCCCCGCGGCTATCAACTGGTGGAGCGACAACCCCAGCGGCTTCATCGCGTCCGTCATCATTTGCTGGTGCCCGACGGAAAGGTAGACGTGGTTCTCCTGGTCCGCGACTACAGGAATGGGAAACAGTGTCGTGATCGGCCGGCTCTGGACGACCTGGAAGTCATCGTCGACCAGGCACCACTCGATGTCCTGCGGCAGGCCGAAGTGCGCTTCGATTCGCCGGCCCAGCTGCACGAGCCGCACCACCTGCGTATCTGTCAGTGCGGGCTTGCCGGCAACCGACCTGGCAAAGACGTCGCCGTCCCGCACCTTGTACACGTCGGCGTTGACCAGGCCGGAGACCAGCGACTCGCCGAGGCCGAGAGTCGCCTCCACCGAGGCGACTCTCCGGTTGCCGGTGACTGGATCGGCGGTGAACAGGATGCCGGCCGCCTGCGCGAGGACCATCTGCTGCACGACAACGGCCATCTGCACCTTGCGGTGATCGAAGCCGTTCCGCAGGCGATACGTCACGGCCCGGTCGGTGAAGAGCGACGCCCAGCACCGGCTGAGGTGCTCGAGGATCGCCTCCGTACCCGAGACATTCAGGTAACTGTCGTGCTGACCAGCGAAAGATGCCAACGGTGAGTCCTCCGCGGTCGCGCTCGATCGAACCGCATAGGCGGTGTGCGCACCGAGCCGAACGAGCGCGCCGGTGATCGCTGCCGCCAGATCGTCAGGGACCTCGATCCCTTCGATGGTCTGGCGGATCTCAGCGCTGAGAGCGCCGATCGCCTTGTGATCGTCCGCCTCCAGACGCGACAACCGATCGAGCCGATCGTTAATCGACGGCCCGTCCGCCAGGATCCGCCGGAAGGCCTCCGTCGTCACGCAAAACCCGGCCGGCACGCGGATGCCTTCGATCCGCGAAAGCTCGCCCAGGTGCGCGCCCTTGCCACCAACGACCGCGCCCCGCGTCCGATCGATCTCCCGAAACTCCAACACGTAGCCGACCATCGCTTACCTACTCGAGGGTGAAATGCTCGTTGTATTCGACTTCTGTGCCGGTGGTGCGGTCGCGCACCTTGAGCTGGAGCGTGAACCCGCCGGCCGGAAGGTCGGCGACGTTTATGCCGACAAACCGCACGAGCCGGTGACGCTCGTCCGGAACAATCGCCGTCGCGGGCGCGTCGCGAACCGGCCGGCCGGCAGTGTCGACGATCCTGGCGCTGGCCACGACGTCGGGGATCCTTGTGGCCGGATTGGCAGTCGCCCCGAAGACTTCGAACTCGCAATACAGGGTGCCGCCGGTGTGAAAGACACGGTGCGCACCCATGGCAGCGCGCGGCTTGACGTTCGCACCCGTCTTCAGCACGCGGTCGGTCAGGACGGGCGTCGACAGCCGTAGACCGATCGGAGCCTGCACTTGCAGGCGGGCGTCGCTGGCGCCCATTGCATTACTTGCCGGATCGCGCAGCGCGACGTGTACGTCGAAAATACCCTGGGGCAACTCGAACTCTCGGGAAAGCGCTCGCCAGGCTGGTGACTCCCCGGTGCCCACCGCCACCGGCGCTCTGCCGCCCGCCTCGAAGAGTTTTCCCGTGTCCCGTTGGCGAAGGCTGACCGAGAACTCCACAGCGCGGAGTGCGCTACGTTTGTTCTGTGCCGCGGCATTGAACTCGACCGCGACAACGCTACGGGTCATGTCGCCGCCGGGAAGGGTTTCAAAGGCGTAAGCGAGCAGTGTCGACCGGCAACTGCGAGGCCGTTGTTCTCGAGCTCGGGACGTCGCAACGTATAACCTCGGCGTGCCTTGACGCGCTCGCCGCTGCGTGTTCGCACCTCCAGCTTGCGCCATTTGTCGGGGTTGTTGCGTGTTCCCGCGGCGAAGCCGAGCAGGTAGAAGGAACGTGATTCATCCGCGGCGCGAATCATGTTGCGCGCGAGGTCATTGGTGTTGCGGATCGCGGTGCCACCAGTTTCGCGGGCAAGGTTCGCGGCGCCAGCGGATTCGGCGTCGCGGCTTGTTCCCGAAGAGGCAATAAGGGTCGCCGCGTCGGGAGCACGACGATAGTCCTCGCTCCCGGCATTGGGGTTGACGGGATCCAGTGTCGACGCCGAATTCTCGGTGAACGACGAGGTCATGCCACGGACGTCGACGAAGTAAATGACGACGTTCGCCTCTCGGGCGGCGGCAGCGACGGCTCGCAACTCCGGTCCATCGTCCTGAAGGATGCCCTGGCTCAGCAGGAAGAAAGCCTTGCGGCCCTTGGTCGCGGCCAGCCGGTCCATCTGGGCAATCATCGCCCGCGTCGTCTGCCGTACGCGGGCGCGACGCTGGTGTTCGATCTCGTAGTCGCCACCCCGGGCGCGGCCGGTGCGCACAGCTTCCATGGCGCCGAGCTCCGTACGGTTGCTGAGCTTCAATTCGCCGCGAAACGTCTGGGTGTTGACGAAGTTGCCTGGAGCCAGGCCAAGATCGTTGCGCCCGGCGAACGCATTGATCGCAGCCTCCACAGCGGGTGTGCCGTCGGGCAGTACCTCGTCGGCGTTCAGGTCGTCCGAGGCATTCGCAACTAACACCCTGTCGCCGGTCCGCATGCTGCCCCGCAGGAAGGCGAGAGCCGCCGCGCGGGTTTCAGCGACGAGGTCCCGACCGATGAAGACGTCGTCGAAGAACAACACAAACGTACGGCCAGGAGACGCATTCGCAGCTTTCGGGGCGGCGACCGCGACGCTTGGTTCAACCGCTGATGCACTCCGCTGTGGTTCTGCCACGACCAGCGGCTCGGAAGAAGCCTCGAAGCTCAGGATCCTGCGTAGCTCGCCATCCTCCTTGACGATGAAGTCGTCCTGAGTCAGACCGGTAACGGGCTGTCCCTGTTTGTCCAGCACGACCGCATCGACGATGACGAGGTCAGTGCCGGTTGAGAATGTCGTGGCTGGATTTTGCACGCCGGGCGCAGTGCCGACCAGCGTCAGGTTCCAAAGAAAAATCAAGCCACACGCGCCGGCACGACGCTTGGGCTGCGCGAGCACCTTCGCGAACATCATCCCAACCTGATGCATTCGGTCGAAGGAAAGTGTTCCGGGCGACGTGCAATATGCCACAATACTAGACCGTTCGGTCTAATATCAAAAGACGGGAGGGTCAGATGCACGTAGCCAAGGATGACGTCGATGTCCGGATGGAAATTCCAGGCGTCGTGATTCGCCAGCGGAAGGCCTTCGGAAGCGTCAGCGGCTTCGATCAGATCAGC
Organism: uncultured Acidobacteriota bacterium; assembly: GCA_963720545.1. Taxonomy (GTDB): domain Bacteria; phylum Acidobacteriota; class Vicinamibacteria; order Fen-336; family Fen-336; genus MFD01916-c6. The sequence continues at coordinate 2,505,577 of OY970399.1, forward strand.
GGCGAGTACTTCACACTGGCCGCCGGCGTCGATACGACGCCGCTGTTCGTCGGTCTCCAGCGCAATCAGTGTCAGTGCCCACACTGGGGCTTCGTGCTGCGCGGGCAGATCACTACGACCGACGCCAACGGGACGAACGAAACCGTGACCGCCAACGATCTGTTCTACTGGCCGCCCGGCCACAACGTCAGAGTCGATGCCGACGCCGAGATCATCATGTTCAGCCCTGAGCGCGAGCACAGCACTGCCATCGATCACATGATCGCCAAGATGAGTAGCTGACTTGTTGGCGATGACGCACCCGACGAAGCAGCGCCTCCTCGATGTCGGCTTGATGATGCTCCTGCGTCATGGCTACAACGATCTCGGCATTCAGGCCCTGCTCGCGGAAGCGTCGACACCAAAGGGTTCCTTCTACCATCATTTTCGTGACAAGGAGGATTATGCGTTTCAGGTTCTCGAACAGTACATGGAGCAGGTGCATGCCGGACTCGCCACCTGCCTTCAAGACGAGAGCCGCCCGCCTCTGGACCGGATCCGACGCTTCTTCGAACTGACCGAGCAGAGCTACCGCAAAGAGGGCTACCTAGGATGTCTCCTGGGCGGCCTTGGGCAGGAATTGTCGGGCGTCAATGACAGGTTTCGAAAAAAGATCGGAGACTGCTTCGCCGCGATCGCCGCAAGCATCGCTCGCTGTCTCGGGCATGCGCGCGAGCGAGGCGAGCTGCCCGCCGACTCCGATCCGCGCCGGCTGGCGCACCTGCTGGTCGATTGCTGGGAGGGTGCGGCGCTTCGCAGCAGGTTGAGGGGAGACGCCGCGCCCCTTACGGCCATGCTCGATTTCTTCTTTGCCGCGGCCGTGGCGCCGCCGCCGTCGCGGAGCTCCCGTGCGCGCAAGTCAGGCCCCGTTCGCCCCTGACACATCGTACCGGCGACGGCGATGTGCATTCCTGCGACGCGGGAGCGTGTCTGGCCTGGCGCCGGAGTTGCGCAATGCATCGCTCCGAGTCCGCGGCGACGCCACGCTGCGGGTCAACCTATCGACCGCTGATCGATCGCCCGTGAGTTCCGCGCCGAAGAGCCGGCGCGGCCGAATCGAAAATGCGGCGCAGCGTGCCTAGTTGTCAACGACGAGCATTCGTGATGTTCTGAGTCAGGCCGGGCGTTCCGGACGTTCGCGGCGCGCGGCCAACTTCAGCTGGTCATTGGATGAGGAGATTCATATGTTGATGATTCGCGACATCATGTATTGCAAGCCCGGCAAGGTTCGTGCGCTCGTCGACAAGTTCAAGGCCATGGGTGCGCTGGGCCCTCGCGTCGGTATGCCGAAGTCCCGCGTCTACACCGATGTCAGCGCCGAGCGATTCTGGACCGTGGTTAGCGAGATGGAAGTCGAGAGCGTCGATGCTTTCATGAAGATGGGCGAGGGCGACGCGGCGGCCATGAAAGAGATGGAAGAAATCATGAAGGGGTATCACGACCTCGTGGATCACGGCCGGCGCGAGATCTATACCGTCGAATTCTGAGGCTGGACACTTAGACGGGGTCGTGGCCACAGCAGGCACCTGTTTCTGAGGCCTGCTCAAGACGCGGTGCGCGTCAACTCCTGCGTCCAATTCGTTTCCCAGGTTGGCCGCGATCGGCTGATCGTGCTCACTCATCCTGGAGCACTTAAACCGCTTTCTAGGCCGTGCCTTCAGACCCTCGGTACGCATCAAACGGGCCACCCGCTTGCGTCCCACGCCGATGCCTTGTTCTGCCAGGTCGGCGTGTACTCGAGGACTGCCATAGGTGCGCCGGCTGCTTTCATAGCAGCTGCGAACCAGAACGGTGAGCTGACGGTCGCAACGGACGCGATCGCTTTCGCCACGACGCTGCCAAGCGTAAAAGCCAGGAACAGACACCCCAGCCAGCGGCTACAGCCTTCGGGTCGGCGTCGTCGCCCTCTCCGCAGCGATCAGCTTGAATTTCATCGCTGGTCTTTGGCGAAGAAGGCCGCTGCTTTTTTTAGCAGGTCACGCTCGCCACGAAGATCCTTGATTTCTTTGCGCAGCCGCCACAACTCTTCGCGCTCGGCGGTGGTCAGGCCGGTCCGGCCCCCGTATCCGCCTTTCCAAAAGCGTCTACGAAAACGGGTCAAGCCCAATCGCCAGCATACGCGACGAAGCGCAGGCGTGCATTAGCGGTGCGATCCTGAGGAGTCTTGCGTGGCGATAAATCCGTGTAGAAGGTGCAGACATGGAACGACGCCCGCAGGGAGTAAAACCTCGGCGAGTTTCTGGGCTGGCATCGTTGCACTGAGTGTGGCGGAAAGGTCCAACGCCTCGCGGATACGGCTGACGTAGAAACTGTTCAATGCCTGCTGGCCAAGGAACACGCCTACAAACGGCCCCGACAGCCCAAACAAGTACCCAAGTCCGAAAAATAAGAAGTCAGTGGCGACGGGCCGAAGCGGGGCTTTCGTGCTCAGGACACTAGACCCACCTGCCCCGACCCGTCTGGCGAGCGCTCTTGGGAGCAAGCGGCGTGCCAAGCATCGAGCTGCTAGAAGTGCCCTTACGTCTCGACAGAGATAGCGAGGCACAAAACCAAGGTGCCGCCCCGATACGAGCAATGACCCGCATCGCTTCAGGATCAACAGGATCATCCGTGTCGGGTTCGAGCGTCAAGAGGTCGCCGGGTTGCAACGTTCGCGCCGCAGCTTCTGCTGAGCACCCACGATGCCTCAACCCGTGAATGAAGAAGTGAGATTCGTAGAGTCCTTCCGAATTGGGCCCGGTGCGGCGTCTGTGTCGCTGGGCGTGGATTCGCGTATTTTCAGCGTATTGTGGCTGGGTGTCAGGGACGCAATTCGCAACTACCCATTACGGCAGCGTGACGCGAACATCCTCCCAACCGATTGATTGGACTGTAGTTTTAGACGCAGGCTTCGGGTCGGCTGTCCGAAATATGTAGACAAGTTTCGGACAGCATCTCAGGCCACCAAGGCGATCAGACGCCTCGGGTTGAGGTCGGATCGGGAATCACGCGAACCCCGAGCCACAGGTGATGGATCATTGCCACGAGCACGACAGCCCACGCCGCCAAGGCGGCGTAGACGGTGACCTGCGGAATCACCATGAGAAATTCCAGGCCGGTTGCCTGGACGAGCCTCATGGTGCAGACCGTGTACATGCCAAGCGGAAACACCATGGCCCAATACTGAGGGTCGTAGCTCAGGGGAAAACGGCGGACCACGTGCCGCCACACGCCGAGGATGAGGAGCAGCGGGATCCACCAGGTGGCGGTGGCCCAGAAGAAGAGCGTAAATCCGGCGATGAACGGCCGGACCATCACCAGGAACGGCCAGAGTTCCGCCTGGATGAGGAGCGATGCTCCTGACAGTGTGGTGATGGCAACGGCGCCCATGTTGATCCAGTACGGCGGCGTCATCTGGTCCACAGTCAACGGCACGAACGTGAAGCGGTAGAAGATCAGCGTGATGATCGTCAGGTAGAGCATGGCGCCCAGCAGGTACATGCACAGGGCAATGAACAGTACGACCTCCCGCCCGTCCTCAATGCCCGGCGCGAGCAGGGTGCCGAGGACCGACACGCTTTGGGTCGCCACGATGCCGAGGAGCCACGCGCCGTTGATGCCCGTCTCGAGCGTCGGCTTCGACTCTCGGATGACCGTCGCCGTGAAGAACGCGTACATCACGATCACCCACAGCACGATGCCGCCGACCCACAGCGCGTGGGCCGCGCCGGTGCGGCCAGTCAGGATCGCGATCTCGCTGCCCAGCACGCACGTCCCGGCGACCACGGTGAAGAACCCCGGGCCGCGCGCGTGGCTGTTCAGGTCGTCGAGCACCAGCGGGAAATACACCACGAGCCGAATCACGAACATCACCGTCAACACCGCATAGGCGCCGATGTTGATGGCGAGTAGCGCCAACGCGATGCGCGGCATCTGCAGGACGTGGGCGGCAATCGAGACAATCCCCGTGGCCATGACGACGGCGAAATAGCCGGGGAAGAGGCCCGCGACCGCTCCAGCCAGCCTGCGTCCGATGGTGTCGGCCGGCGATCCCGTCATTTTTCCAAGCGGAACAGGTACCAGAGCAGCCCGGCGTTGAGGCCAACGCAGACGAGGCTGCCGACCGCGGCCGGCACGACCGTGGCGGTGTCGCTACCGAGATACGCATTCATGGTGGCCGTCAGCAGCCACAACTGCAGGATGACGATCAACACCACGAAGGCGAGCATGGCGTTGACGATCGTCATCCGCTGGGCACGGACCATCCGGACACGCCGTATCATGTCGTCGATTCCTCCACGCCTGTCGCGTACACGGAACCGTCACGCACCTCCACGAGGATCCGCGGCAGTGCCCGCTGGGGCGGACCGGCAACGGGCCGGCCCGTCTCGAGGTCGAACCAGCCGTTATGGCACGGGCAGTGAAGGCGTCCCACTTCGACGGCGGGCACAACCGGGCACAACAGATGCGTGCACTGCTGGTCGTAGGCGACGAAGCGGGCCGCGCCGGTGCGCACGAGTAATCGCGGCGTGCTGCCTTCAGGGTAGGTGAATGTTCTGGCGCCACCAATCGGCAACTCGTCGACGCGGGCGATCGGAACGCCGGGCGCCAGCAGCGCCGGCCGGCTGAAGGCGCTCTTCAGCACGATCCAAAACTGTCCGACGACCAGCGCCGCACTTGTGAGCACGATGAACTTGACGAGTTCTCGACGCGACACGTACTCGTCCTGGGCCCAGTCGATGGGAAAGTCACGGCGCCACTTCGGCTGCTCGCCGATCGGGCGGCCGTCCGGAGGCGTGGTTCCGTGATCGAGATCTCGAGGACCCTCCAAGCCGCGTTGATTCTGAATCATGGGTCACCCCGATCCGGCCCCGGCTCGAAGACATCGTCCAGCATCTCGTGGCCAATCGTCGGCTCGTGCATCGCCGCCGTCACGTCCACGATCTCTACGGCGGAGTCGCGCGGGACCATGATGTTGACCTTGGTGCGAATCGTCTGCCTCCCGAATTGAAACGTGTTGACCGGCTTGGCGTGTGGCCGCAGCCGCGCCATCTCCGCGCGCGTGCCAAACGCCAGCGCCTGGCTCGGACAGGCCGACGCGCACCACGGCTTCAGCCCGACCGACGTCCGGTCGTAGCACATGTCGCACTTCATCATCAGGTTCATCTCGGTCTGCATCTTCGGGACGCCGAAGGGGCAGGCCAGGACGCAGTTGTTGCACGCGATGCAGCGCGGCTTCCTGGCCGTCTGCACGATGCCGTCCTCGGTCCGCTTGATGGCGTCGGCCGGACAGACCTCCGCGCAGGTCGGCGAGTCGCAGTGCAGGCACACCACCGGCACCGTCTGCGTCGAGTGCGCGCGATCCACGTAGTCGAGCTGAATCATCGACTGCCCCTTGTGAGTGTCGCATTCAGTGCAGGCCTGGATGCAGGCCTGGCAGCCAATGCACCGGCCTGGGTCGATGAAGAACTCGAGAGCATCTGGAACAGGCATGGGTCGGGACCTGGCTATTGTTGAGGCTCGAGGGCATCGGCATACGCCGGCGGCGCATCCGCCTTTCGGACTCGCACGGCGCACACCTTGTACTCGGGGATCTTCGAGATCGGATCTTGCGCGGAGATCGTCAGCTGGTTGGCGCTCTTACGGCCCGCCCAATGATACGGAATGAACACCGTGTCGGGCCGGATCGTCGTCACCACCGACGCGCGCAAGGTGCAGTTGCCGCGCCGGCTCTCGGCCGTGGCCCAGTCGCCGTCGGTAATTCCCAGTCGCGTCGCCAGTCGCGGGTGCATTTCGATCCGCGGCTCTGGACAATGATCGACGAGCGGGCCGATGCGCCTGGTCTGATTCCCCGAGAGGAACTGGCTGACCACGCGCCCGGTGGTGAGGATGATCGGAAATTCCTCATCTACGTCCTCGGCCGGTCCCACGTATGCGGTCACGTTCAGGCGGGCCTTGCCATCTGGGAAATAGAACGGCCCAGCGCCTTTCGCGACCGGGTTCCATGACCCAGGCTCGAACAGCCGCGGCGTGCCTTGAGGCCCGGGCATCGCGACGCCCTCCGGCACCTCGCTCGGACAGGGCCAGAACACGCCGAAGTTCTCTTCGATGCGCTCGTAGGTGATCCCGGAGTAGTCGGCGACCCCGCCCTTGGACGCGACGCGCAGCTCTTCGAACATCTCGCGGGGATTCTCGAAGCTTAGCCCCTGCCCGCGGCCCAGGGCCTTCGCGATGTCCTGGATGATCTGCCAGTCAGGCCGAGCCTCGCCCGGGCACTCGACGGCCTTGTTGATCTTGATCACTCGCCCTTCCGTCTGGGTGACCGTGCCTTCGTCCTCTTCCTGAAGCGAACCCGGCAGGACGACGTTCGCATAACGCGCGCTTTCGCTCATGAAGAAGTCGATGACGACGTAGTACTCCAGCTTCTCGAGCGCCTGCCGGACGAAGTTATTGTCGGGCAGCGAGACCACCGGGTTGAAGCAGAGGCTCAGCAGACCCTTGATCTCGCCGCGGTCGATCTTGCGGATGATCTCGTAGGCGTCCACTCCCGGCTGCGGGAGGTCCGACGGATCCATGCCCCACACGCCGGCGACGTAGGCGCGATGCTCGGGGTTGGCGAGGTCGCGGCCGCCGGGAAGTTGATCGCACTTCTGGCCGTGCTCGCGTCCCCCCTGGCCGTTGCCCTGGCCGGTGATCGTCGCATAGCCGCAGTTCGGACGGCCGATGCGGCCGGAGGCGAGCACGATGTTGATGGCGCTCATCACGTTCTGCACGCCGTGGCTGTGATGCTCGAGGCCGCGCGCGTGGCAGAGGAAGCTAGTCTTCGCCGTGCCCCACCATTCCGCGGCCTGCTCGGATCGACTTCACCGCGATGCCGGTCACTTCAGCGGTGCGCTGCGGCGTCCATTCCCGGACCTCTTCCGCGACCGCATCGAAGCCGACCGTGTGGTTGCTCAATGAACTGCGTGATCGATCCAGTCGTGCTCGATCATCAGATGCAGGATGCCGTTGAAGAGCGCGGTATCGCGGCCCGGCTTCACCGGCAGAAACAGGTCGCAGGTCCGCGCGATCGGCGTGATGCGCGGATCGACGACGATCACCTTGGCACCCTGCTCGCGAGCCTGCCAGACGTAGTTGGTCGTGATCGGCGCGCACTCGGCGATGTTGGCGCCGCTCACCAGGATCACCTCGGCACCGAGGATGTCGTCCCAGGGATTGGCGGCGCGATCGATGCCGAAGGCCTTCTTGTTGCCCGCCCCGGCGCTCACCATGCACAGCCGGCCGTTGTAGTCGATGTTCGCGGTGCGCAGGCACATGTGGGCGAACTTGCCCATCAGGTAGGTCTTCTCGGTGGTCAGGCTCGCGCCTGAGAGCAGCGCGAACGCGTCATTCCCGTAGGTGGCCTGGATGCGTTCGATCTCGCCGGCGGTCTTGCGGATGGCCGCATCGTAGGCCATCGTCTTGAAGCCGCCAGGCGAGGCGGTGTCCTTCTCGTAGGCATGGAGCAGGCGGTCGGGATGCGCCTGTTGCAGATAGCGCTTGATGCCCTTGGGACACATCATCCCCTTGTTGAAGGGGAACTCGTACCACGGCTCGACGCCGATCACCAGGTTGTCCTTGACCTTGAGCTGCATCCCGCACTGCTGGCCGCAGAAGCAGCAGTGGGTCTTGACGTACTTGTCGGGCTCGACACCGCTGTCGAGCCGATCATCTTTTGCGTAGGCCAGATGCGGTCCGAACTGGGCGATGGTCTCCCGATCGAGTGAGGAGGTCGTCTCTGTCGTTCGAGCCGGGCCGTTCATGGTCTGCGTGCTCCTGTGAAACTGCAGCGGGGGTGAGCTACGGGAAGAAATTGTCGGCGTCTTCAGCACCGAGCGGCCCCTGTCCCCGCGCCGGATTGGCATGGACGGGCATGGGCAGCGGACGACCGTGTGCCAGCGGCGCGCCGCCGCGCTTGCCACGCCACAAGGCGCCCTGCGCCATGGCCAGCGATGCCCGCCGGCAGCGCGGGCAGATCCACTGGTAGTGGCCATCGTCACCGGGGATGTCGTAGTGAAACCCCAACTGGCGCTCCACCTCGATCAGATCCTCGATATGCATGCGCGAACTGAAGGCATGACCGCAGCGGCGGCAATGCGCCAGTTCCTGGGTCCGGCCGATGTCCTTGTAGAAGCTGACGCCGAGCTGCGCCGGCCGCTGAAAGATGTGAAAGAACTTCCCGAACGGCAGCCAGAGAAACGTGCCGATCACCGTGATCGCATGCAGAATCGCGATGAACGTGTAGGCGTAGCCCTTCATCCACGTGTAGCTCGCGGTGAGCATCAGTCCCGTGAGGCTGACGGCGAACAGCAGGATCAGCGGCATGAAGTCTTCGGCAAACCGCTGGACTGCGGCCGCGCCCTCTTCGCGCATGCGCCGCCGCATGGCCAGCATCACGCCGGCAATCACCAGGAACGACGACCACACCAGGCCGTGGAACATGATAAACGCCATCACCGAGTCGTGCGGAAAGCGGAAGGCCGGGAAGCCGAACGCGACCGCCTCGTACAGTGAAAGGTCGCCAGGCACCGGCCGGAAGTGCAGCCACCCGAAGACGAGAGGAAAGGTGATCGCCACGGCGATGAGGCATCCCCACATGATGAGCATGTGCGTGAACCCGCGCAGTCGGCCGCGCGCAAAGATGAAGCGATTGGCAAGCAGGTCGGTGCCGACGCGGCGAATCCACGCCCCTGCGTTCCGTCGTCGCCAGCCTCGCCGGAAGAACGCCTGCCAGCCACGCCGCCAGTACATGGCCGTGGGCGGGCGCTGCAGCCACATCGCATAGCGATACGTCAGGCCGAACGTGGCGAACAATACGGAGAACGTGTAGCCGACGAGGGCGGCGTCAAAATGGGCGAGGGTGCGCGAGCCGACGAGGATGAGGACCGAGAGCCCCAGCGTGGCGCCAAGGCCCCAGCCGATTGGCCCGATCACCTGCCGAAGCCTCGATGTCCGGAAGGGCGCCGTCGTCAAAGACACAGGTATCACCCCCTCTCCGTCGATCGCACAGTACCACCGAGGCTCGAAATATGGTGCCGCATCATCGCGGCAATCCGCAACGCACGCGCCTTGGCGTCTTCGGCGCACGGACCGCCGAAGAGGGTGTCTACGTTCTTGTGAAACAATTCGAGCCACCGCCCAAACTCCCGGTCGCCGAGAGCAACTCGGCTGGCGAGTTCGCGATGGACGGCCAGCGGATTGCCACGGAATCCGGCGACGCCGAACAGCACACCCTCCCAGAAGTCGTACATCTTCGGCAGATGCCGCACCCAGTCCGTGTGGGCGACGTCATCGAAGATGGGACCCAAGAGGTCGTCGCCACGCACGCGCGCGTAGAAATCGTTGACGAGGCGTTCGATGTCAGCGCGAGAGGCAATGTCTGTCATCGCTGAAGTCATGACGCCGCCTTGCGCATGTCGGCTCGTGTCGAGCGCGGTTGGAGCGCCACCACTTGCGTAATCCACCGTGGTTCAGCGATCAGATCGGCCAGCGTGGCGCGATCGAGCACCGCGAGAAACGCGCCAAAGGCCTCCCTGAGCACTCCTTTCAGTCCGCATGCGCGCGACAGGGGACAGGTGTTCGTGTCTCGTTCGAAGCACTCCACCAACGTCATGGTGCCTTCGGTACGTCGGACGACCTCGCCGATCCGGATGCGGTCTGGCGGTTTGGCGAGCGCAAACCCGCCATCGCGGCCGCGGGTTGTGTCGAGGTAGCCGAGGTGCTGGAGCTCGTTGACGACCTTCACCACGTGATGACGTGAGATGCCAAACGCCGTGGCGGCGTCGGTCGTGAGACATCGCGAATCAGAATGTACGGCCGCATAGATGAGCACGCGGAGGCCGTAGTCGGTAAAGGAAGTAAGTTGCATGTAAAATGCAACTTTAGTTCACTCGGAGCGCGCTGGCAAGGCTCGGCGCGCAGGAAAGGGATCCCCGATGTCTTCGAATCTCACCGCACTACCCGCGGGCGAGGCCTGCGCTCTTGAGACGCTCATCGCGCCGACCCCTGGCGGCATCGCCAGCCGGATCCTCGCCAAGAAGGGGGGCGGCTCGGTCACCCTGTTCGCGTTCGACGCGGGCCAGGGGCTCACCGAGCACACCTCTCCGTTCGATGCTCTGGTCCTGGTGCTTACCGGCAGGCTCGGCGTGACCATCGCCGGGGCGCTGGTGGAGGCGACGACCGGCACGATCGTCCGGCTCCCCGCCGGTGTGCCACATGCCGTCGACGCTCGACAGCCGGCGCGCATGTTGCTGGTGATGCTGCGGAACGGCGGCGCGGCGTGAGACAGTAAGGGTCTCGATGGACCCGGAACACGAGCGGGCGCGGATGAGTCGCGGTGCTTAGTCGCATTCCCTGGCGAACCTGGCAGCCGAAGCTGTTTCAGGACCTCGCCAGCTACGACCGCCGCGCGTGTGTTGCCGACGTGATCGCCGGGCTCACGGTGGGTGTGGTGGCGCTGCCGCTGGCGATGGCGTTCGGAATCGCGTCGGGCGTGACCCCACAAGCGGGCATCTACACGGCGATCGTCGGCGGGTTCGTGGTGTCCTTCCTGGGCGGCTCACGCATTCAGATCAGCGGACCGACCGGCGCGTTCGTGGTCATTGTCGCGGGCATCGTCGCCGCGCACGGCCTGTCGGGCCTGCTGATGGTTCACGATGATGGCGGGCGTCATCCTGTTGTTCCTGGCGGTCACCGGCCTCGGCCTGGCCATCAAGTTCATCCCGCGGCCCGTTGTCCTCGGTTTCACCAACGGCATTGCCTTGCTGATCGCATCCACCCAGATCAAAGACTTCTTCGGCTTGGGCATCGGCAACCCGCCGACCGAGTTCTTCGCGCGCATGAAGCTGTCCGCCGAGTCGATGCACACGTTCCATCCGGGGGCGCCGGCGCTCGGCATTGGCTCGCTCTGGTGCTGCTGGTGCCGCGATGGTTGAGGCGTGTGCCCGGCTCGATCGTGGCCCTCGTCCTCGGCACGGTCGCCGTCGTCCTGTTTCAGGTGCCGGTGGAGACCATCGGCTCCAAGTTCGGCGCGATCCCCGGCGGTCTGCCGCCGATGCACATTCCGACGCTGCGCGTTGATCTGATCCTGCCGCTGTTGCCGGCCGCCATGACGGTGGCGCTGCTGGCGGCGGTGGAGAGCCTGCTCTCCGCGGTTGTCGCCGATTCGAACGGGCGATCGGCACAACTCGAACGCCGAACTCATGGCGCAAGGGGTGGCCAACATCCTGGCGCCGCTAGTCGGCGGCATTCCCGTCACCGGAGCGATTGCGCGCACCGCGACGAACTTCCGCTCGGGCGCGCGCTCGCCGGTGGCGGGCATGGTGCATGCCGTGACGCTGCTGGCTTTTCACCGTGCTGACGCTGCGGCGTTCCATCCTGACGGAGAAGATCGCCTGGCGCGACGCGCGACAGCGCGGCCTCCTGAGTCACCCGACGATCACGCATTGGCGCGTGGGTGCTGGTCGGCGGTGCTGGTCTCCCCCTGCTCGTGGCCGTGACTGGCGCGCACGGTTGTCCTGCAGGACATGGGCACGGCCATCTTCGATGTAAAGGTTTCGTCCCAAACTTGCGTTCAGACAAGTAAGGACGGGTGTGCCTTACGGCAAAGTTTGGCTGGCAGGCAGGGAAACGGGACTGTATGTAAAGGAGTTGCGTCCCCTTACTACACCATAGGACTCACTCGGGACTCAGACCTCGAACCTGCAGTCGTCGGGTTCTATCTGATGCAGAGTAACGTCGCGAGGATACGATGGCGGCTTCGAACGTGTCTCATTGGGAGACTGTCTACAGGTCGAAACGCGACCACGAGGTTAGCTGGTACGCACCACACTTGAGGACATCTCTCTCGTTGATCGAGAGAAGCCAAGTTAGCAAGGACGACACCATCATCGATGTAGGGGGCGGCGCCAGTACCCTCGTTGATGATCTAGTTAACGCAGGGCATAGGCGCGTAGTCGTGCTCGATCTTGCAGCTCCAGCTCTTCAGCGGACGCGACAGCGCATGGACGTGTCTGGATCCAACCCTGCCTTGGTCGTCGCCGATGCGCTGACAATGCCGCTCGCCAATTGTTCTGTAGATGTCTGGCACGATCGCGCTGTTTTCCACTTCCTCACGGACCACCAGGCGCGCAGGCGTTATGTGGATGAAGTGCTTCGCGTTGTGCGGCCGGGCAAACACGTAATTGTTGGAGCATTCGGTCCTAACGGTCCCTCCCGATGCTCGGGCCTACCTGTGGAACGCTACGCCCCCGACCAACTACACGAGACGTTCGGTTGGGACTTCACCCTGGTCGAACATCGTGAGGAAAGGCACCAGACGCCTTTCGGCACGACTCAACAGTTCGTCTATTGCTACTGCCGCCGCGCTTAGCGCGTACCGGCGCTGTGGTTTCCAGCGCGCTTGAACCGATTCGTGCTGTAGATCTCGAACGTACCCTTATCGGTTGCAATCTCGAAAGTCTCCACAAGAGTCTGGATCGATTTTGTATTGACTCTCTGGGCCTGTTCAGCGACGTTGGCGCAGCCCATGCGGAAGCAAGGGCGAGATCACATCCTCGCTAACCAGTCCATCCAATGCATCGAGCAGGGCCGCCCGGGCCCCTTGCGGCGTCTGCAACAGAATCGCATCCCACCGCGACAAGACCGCGTGAAGCCGTTCCCGGGCCTTGCCCAGTTCTTCGAGGTGCTCGTCAAGCAGCCGTAGTTTTTCGCTTCCCAGCTCCCGAACTTGGCGGCACGGAATTCCGCCACGATCCCGCATGCCGAGCACACGCTGAAGTTCTTCCAGCGTGAACCCGATGGCCAGGGCCTGCCGAATCAAGCGAATCCGACGCAATGCCGATCTTGGATACTCGCGATAGCCATTTGCCGATCTTGCGGGCGGCGCAAGTAAGCCGCGGCGTTCGTATCCACGCAGCGTGTCCGTGCTCAGACCGGCGAGACGCGCTATCTCAGTCGCCCGCATTGTCGGCGGCTCTTTCGGTATCCGTCATCTTGGCTCGAGTGGGTCTCCCGTGCCGTGGTCGCCTATTTGGAACCTCAGAAACTCATGAACCGCTTGGAGGGCTGCAGGATCGGCCGTCGCAATTCGCACAATGCCTCCATCTTCGCTCTTCTCGAAGCGGTAGCTAATAGCACCCTTGAGTTCCTTCATCGTATCCACACCCGGCGGCGTACGGTCGTGGATCCTCGAAGGAATGGAAAAGTCTCCCGCTGCGAAAGCCCGGGCAATCGCTTGCAAGTGACTGCGAATGCCCTCGCGTGCTTCCGGCGAACCGTTCAGCTCGATCTGTCCACCGTCCTTGGTTAGTACGAAGTGGTGGCTAGTGCCGTGGTTGGCAATGCCGGTGGCTTCTTCATGCCGTTGAGCAACAGCTTCAGTTGGCTTTGAACTGTCTGGGTGCATCGGACAGTTCGTGTGTTCTTGTCCGTCTGCGAGTCCGACCGCAATCAACGTCGCAATCAATAGGCTCATCGTTTGTCCCTCCGGTACACTGCAAAAGCACTGTAGGCGGTGGAACACGTTCCAGGGTCAAGTGAGAATTTCTCCCTACGGGACCGTGGTCATTTCAGCGGCAAGATGGCCGTCATGCGAGTTCGCCGGAAACAAGCTGCCGTCGGAAATAACTCCCGCTCGGCGGGATCCGCCTTTCCCGTTGTGGGAACATAGGCAGTGTGAAAGTGAGCCGGCTGACCACATGGCTGCTGCTAGTTCTCGCGCTGCACGCAACCAGCGGCCTGTCGATCCTCGAATGCGCCTCTGTATGCGGCGATGAACAGTCGAGTGTTCATTGCTCATTGGAGTGTTGCCGGTTGGGGTCGACGTCGTTGGTGCTGAGCGCACCAGCTCAGCCATCGGAGTTCGCATCTGGTATGGCTTTGACTCCCTTGACCGTACTGGGCGCTCCGACCGCTGACGGACGCGAAATCCTGCACGTCCCCAAATCCCGACTGCTCTAGTGCCTGGGCGGGGCTCGGAGCCTCCGCTGAGCCGGAATTCGTTTCTAGAGGAGTCTCTAATGCGGTTCGTTCGCCCCATCAGTGTCGTTGCGCTTCTCCTTCGCCCTTCGTCTACGGCGCTTGCCCAGGAACCTGAAGCCCCTGCCACAGCCGACGAACCCGTGCAGGTGCTGGAAGTTGAAGAGGAAGTGTTCGTCACTGCCACGCGGACCGGCAAGCGTCTGCAGGACGAGGCGCTGCGCGTCGAGGTCTTAGACCTTGAGGAGATCGAAGAGAAGTTGCTGATGACACCCGGTGACATAGCAATGCTTCTCAACGAGACGAGCGGTCTGAGAGTGCAGATCGCGTCTCCGTCCCTAGGGGCGGCGAACGTTCGCATTCAGGGTTTACGGGGTCGCTACACCCAGATCCTGGCGGATGGCTTGCCACTCTACGGTGGCCAGACCGGTTCGATCGGTCTGCTTCAGATTCCGCCCATGGATCTTGGCCAGGTAGAAATCATCAAGGGAGTCGCCTCCGCGCTCTATGGCGCGTCTGCTCTCGGTGGCGTCATCAACCTGGTGTCTCGACGACCGCCCGACGAAAAGGCGGAACGAGTCCTGCTCCTGAATCGCACGACACGGCAAGGCACGGACGGCGTCCTGTGGCTCGCCGGCAAGCGGGGAGAACGCGTCGGACTCACGTTCCTCGGCGGCGCTCATGACCAGCGTCTTCAAGACCTGGATGGCGATCGCTGGGCCGACATCGCCGAGTATCGCCGGGGCATCGCCCGACCTCGGTTTTTCTGGGACGACGGAACGGGCCGGTCCGTCTTCGTTACGGCGGGCGTCATGGCCGAGGATCGAAACGGCGGCACCCTCAACGGCGGGCTGGTTCCGGATGGGAGCCCGTTCGAGGAACGCCTTGAGACAAGACGACTCGATGCTGGCGTGGTCGTGCGCACGCCATTCGCCGGGCGCCGGCTCTTCGCGGTGCGCGGGTCGTTCACGAACCAGCGTCACAACCACGTTTTTGGGCCAGTGCGCGAGCGCGACCGGCATCGGACCTGGCTTGGAGAAGCGTCCCTCACCGGCACCGACGGCAGCCACACCTGGGTTGCGGGCACGGCCGTTCAGGCCGACGTGTATCTGGCAAGGGACGTTGCCGGCTTCGACTACACCTACACGGTCCCCGGAGTGTTCGTCCAGGACGACTGGGCGTTCAGCCCCAAGGCGACACTGTCGGCCAGTGCGCGAATGGACCATCACAACGAATACGGTACCTTCGTGAACCCGAGGGTATCCGTCCTGTTGCGCCCGGGCCGCTGGACCCTGCGGGGATCGGCGGGCACTGGCTACTTCGCGCCAACGCCGTTTACGGAGGAGACCGAAGCAGTAGGCTTGTCGCGAGTTGTTCCGCTGGCAAATCTCAAGCCGGAGCGAGCCGCCAGCTTCTCCTTGGATATTGGCACCAGCGTTGGCGCCACCGAACTGCACGGCACGTTGTTTGGCTCTCTGGTTCGCGACCCCGCGGCGGTGAGCGCCAGCGATGACGGTCTCGTGATCATGAACGCCGCCGGCTCGACGCGCACCTTCGGCGCGGAACTCCTGGCGAAGATCCGCTGGCAGTCGTTCGTCACCACCGGCACGTACACGTTCACGCGTTCCATGGAGATCGACGCCGACCTGGGGGTGCGCGACCTTGCCCCGCTCACGCCAAAGCACGTCGTCGGTTTCGTTACCGCATGGGAGCGACCCGGACGAAGCCGAATTGGCATCGAGACGTACTACACCGGCTCGCAACGCCTGGACAAGAACCCGTATCGGTCGCACAGCCGCGCATACGTGGTGTTCGGCCTGTTGGCAGAGCACCGCGTAGGCAGGGCACGTTTCTTCGTAAACGCCGAGAACCTGGGCGACATCCGGCAAACGAAGTACAACCCGCTTGTGAGACCGACGCGAGGCACGGACGGTCGATGGACGGTGGACGCCTGGGCTCCACTCGACGGAAGGGTCGTAAATGGGGGAATCCGGTTGACGTTCTAGCTGGCAGCGAATCGATGGTGTTCACGGCTTGGATTACCGCAGTCAAGACGTCCACGAACAGCCAGTCGATCATCACCGAGGCCCACGGCGGGGCAACCCACTCCAAGTAACGCGCGCGCTGCTCGCGGTTGGTGTGGCCGAGGTGGCCGTAGAGCACGGTCTCCAGGACTTCACCGTGCGTCGGATGGTCGCCCAAGATGCTAAGAAACGTTGGCTTTTGCAGGACCGTGTTGAGGCCGTGGCGCACCGCGCCAACTCGGTCCCGCGCCGCGGCTGGCATGTACTCCGCCTCGTAGAGCTTGGCGGTGTTGCGCAGGGAGATTTGGTCGTTGTCTTGGAGAAACATCCGCATTGGTCAAACACAGCGAATCAATCTCGTCTTGGGTTGGCCCCGTCGCGCTTACTTGCAATCCTTCTGTCGCCTTCACAGAGAAACTCAACTTGGAGCCAGCCTGAAAGGACTTGACGAACCCGTTGTCCATGAGGCGCTTGGCCTTCTGATGCGTCTAGCTTCTTGTGGCTGGGAGGCAGGGATTCGAACCCCGATTCCATGGTTCAGAGCCATGTGTCCTGCCGTTGGACGACCTCCCAGCAGGGACTGGAGCGGCTGGTGACGGCGAAGGGGTAGTTTAGACGGCGGCGCGAATGGCGGTCAACGACGCGGTCGAGGCGGTGATGACACGGGCGAGTTCGCTGCCGCTGCGCAGCAGGGCTTCGAAGTCGCCGGCGGTGAGGGGACGCGCGAAGAAGTAGCCCTGGCCGCGGTGGCAGTTGAACTCCTTCAGTTCGCGCAACTGCTCGTGCGTCTCGATGCCTTCGGCGGTGACGTCGAGGCCGAGCGCTCGGGCGAATGCCAGCACCGCGCCCACGATCGCCTTGTCCTGCGGGTCGCGGCCCAGGCCGCTGACGAACGAGCGGTCCACCTTGATGGTGTCGATGGGGAAGCGCTTCAGGTAGGTGAGCGCCGAGTAGCCCGTGCCGAAGTCGTCGATGGCGATGCGCACGCCCAGGTTGCGCAGCGCCTGCAGCCTGGCAATCGCCTGCTCGGCGCCGGTCAGCGCCACCGACTCCGTCACCTCGAGCTTGAGCGCCGACGGCGGCAGGGCGGCGCGCTCCAGGATCTCGCGCAGCATGTCGACGAGGCCGTCGCTGCCCAGCTGCTTCGGCGAGATGTTGACGCTCATGACCAGTTCGGCCGCGGCCGGGTAGGCGGCGCGCCAGATCGCGAGCTGGCGGCACGACTCCTCGAGCACGAAGCGGCCGAGGGTATGGATCAGGTCGGTTTCCTCGGCGACGCGGATGAACTGGCCGGGGGTCACCAGGCCGCGCCGCGGATGCTCCCAGCGCACCAGCGCCTCGCACTCGAGGATGCGTCCGTTGGCGAGGTCGATGACCGGCTGGTAGTGGACGGCCAGCTCGCCGGGAATGCCGCGCCGCAGGTCGCTCTCGACGTCGAAGCGCTCCGACGCGCGGCTGGTCATCGCCGGGTCGAAGAACGCGTGGCGCGCGCGGCCGCGCTGCTTGGCGTCGTACATCGCGAGGTCGGCGTTGCGCAGCACGTCCTCGGCCTGGCCGTCGCCGCCGTCCACCGCGATGCCGACGCTGGCCGTGACGAACACCTCGCGGCCGGCGATCGTGAACGGCGCGTGCAGGTCCTTGCCGATGCGCTCGGCCACGAATGCTGCGTCCTGCGGCCGCGCGATGTCCTCGAGCAGCACCGCGAACTCGTCGCCGCCGAGGCGCGCCAGAGTGTCTTCGGGCCGCAGGCCCTGGCGCAGCCGCTCGCTCACCTCGATCAGCAGCCGGTCGGCAAGGTTCGGTCCGAGGCTCTCGTTGACGACCTTGAAGGTGTCGAGGTCGAGCAGCAGCACGCCGACCGCCGTGGTGCGGCGGCTGGCGCGGCGCAGCGCGTGCGACAGGCGGTCCTGGAAGAGCGCGCGATTCGGCAGTTGCGTGAGGCCGTCGACGAAGGCCTGGCGGCTGAGTTTCTCCTGCAGCTCGAAGCGTTCGGAGATGTCCTTGAGGTTCGCGACGATACCGTGGACGCCCGGCTCGGCGATGTGGTTGGTGAGCGATGCCTCGAAGTGCCGCCACGAGCCGTCGGAATGCTTGGCGCGGAAAGCGCCCTGGATCGGCTGGCGCGGCGTCGCCGACGAATGGTGCAGCAGGCGCCGGAAGGAGGCGACGTCCGCGGGATGCACCAGCTCGACGAAGCTCGAACCCGTCAGCTGCTGCGGCGTGTAGCCGAGCACCTCGTTGACCGCCGGATTCTGGAACTGGATCAGGCCGTCGTTGCTGAGCAGGCCGATCATTTCGAAGTTGTCGTGCACCATCACGCGCAGGCGCGCGCGTTCGCGCAGCGAGTCCTTCGCTTCGCGGCGCGTGCGACGCAGCAAGTGATGCACGGCGTACGCAGCGCCTGCCAGCGCTGCAAGCAACGACCAGATTATCGGGGACAAGTTTCAAAATTGTAGGGTCGGCGCACGGGCGAAACAATGACTGCGATGCCGGCACGGAGAATTCGGTGCACAATCGCACATGCTCCTTCCCCTCTGCATTGTGTCGGCGCTCACAACTGCTCCCGCGCCGACGCCGATTCCCGCGGAATCGCGGCAAATGGTGGTGTCGCTCAGCGAAGGCTGGGACCACGCGGCCGCGCTCGTCAGCGTCTTCGAACGTTCTGCTCCGTCGGCACCGTGGCGGCTCGTGCTGCAGCCAGTGCCCGCTTCCCTCGGCAGGGCCGGGCTCGCGTGGGGTATGGGACTGCACCGCAACCCCGGCTTTCCGGGCAGGCCCTTCAAGAAGGAGGGCGACGGCCGCTCACCGGCTGGAGTGTTCGCACTTCTCGAGGCCACCGGCTACGAGGCGGCGGCACCCGCGGGCACGCATCTCCCTTATCGCCAGGCGAGCGCCACCTTGCGCTGTGTGGACGACCCCGCGTCGCGCTACTACAACCAGATCGTCGATGAAAGTGAAGTCGCGAAGGACTGGAACTCGGCGGAAGACATGCGCCGCGGCGACGACCTCTACCGGCTGCTGGTGGTGGTCGGCCACAACCAGGCGCCCGCGGCAGCCGGCGGCGGCAGCTGTATCTTCCTGCACCTGCGCACCACCAGCGCCGCGGTGACCGCCGGCTGCACCGCCTTCGACACCGTGCCGATGCAGCACTTGTTGCACCGCCTCGACCCGCGGCTGCACCCGGTGCTGGTGCAGATGCCGCGCGCCGAATACGAGCAGCGGCGCGAGGCCTGGCAGCTACCGCGGGTGCGGTAGGAGAGCGTTGAAGAGGATCTTGAACGTGCCGAGCGGCTGGCCGCGGAACTGCGCGCGAAACGCCAGCATGATCACCCGCCCCTTGCCAAGCGGCACTTCCGCCACGATGCCCTTCTTTGCGATCTTGCCCTCGCCGAGCAGCCAGCCGGAATAGAGGACGTCCTTCTCGGCGAAGCGCGCCGCGATCCTGGGCTTGCCGCCCACCACCGGCGCCGCTGCCGGCGACTCCTCGCCCTCGTCGTCATCGTCGTCGCCGTTCGTCAGGTCGAAGGCCGGGCCGCGCTCGGCAAACACGGTGAAATTCGCGGGCATGCCCCACACCAGCGGATCCGCGGGATCAGCGGTCGCACGCAGCAGCCCGCCGGGACAGAAGTACTCGGAGCGGGAGACGTTCTTGAGGACGTTGCGGATGCCGATGCCGAACAGGTCGATCGGCAGGTCCGACGCGGAGTCGAGCGTCACCAGCGTGCCGCCGCCGCGCACGAACTCCTCGAGAGCGGCGGCGCCGGCGGCGCCGAAGCCCGCGGCGAACTCCGGCGGCACGATTGCGGCCGAGTAGCCGTTGATGAGTTGCGGCGCCGGCGAGTCGGCGAGGACGATGACGTCGAAACGCTCGGCGAGCCGGCCCGCGCGGATGTCGGCGTCGAGCACGGTGGTGTAGGCGAACTCGTGCTGCTCGAGGACGAAGCGCGTCCAGCCTTCGTCCATCGACGCCGTCCACGGCTTGTGCAGCCCGATCCGCGGCGCGGCAAGCGGCGCCAATGCCGGCGGAGCTGCGGCCGTTGCCACCAGGCCCTCGCCGTGCTCACGGGCGAAAGCGTCGAAGAGCGCGCGGTTGGCACCGGCGTCGAAGACGAATGCGCCGGCGGCGAACTCGCGCTCGCCCACGCGCGCCGCGGCAGTGGTGCGCCAGACGGTGCCGGCGGCCTTCAACACGCGGTTCGCGAGCAGGTACGAATCGTTGCGCGCCGCGTCGGCGACGATGAAGCTGCCAGCGCCTTGCACCTGTCCCGCGGCTGGCGTCGTGGAAGTGACCGGAGCGAGCGCGGCCGCGAACGCTTTCGGCACCATCGCTCCGTCGACACCCATCTGCGCCGGCAGCGTCCAGCCGGTGATGTCGTAGGGCGGGATCGGCGGGCCGTTCGGCGACTGGCGGCGGTCGGGATACTTCTGCGGCTCGAGCAGGTCCTTGGCGTAGGCGCGAAACGGCTGCGCCATTGGCACCACGTACGAACCAGCCGGGTAGTCTGTGTCGCCCGCGCGGAAGGATTGCGTCGCGCGCTGCACTTCGACACCGCCCAGCATCAGCACGTCCACGAGCTTTCGCGCCGCCCCCGGATCATGCTGCTGCGCGCCGATGACGTAGGCGAACGGCTCCGAGCGGGTGCCGGCGTCGATCGCCGCGCTCCCCATCTGGTACATGCCGTACAGCCATTGCTCGCGCTGCTGCGAGCCGATGTCGAGGGTGGCGAGCGAGGCGCTGATGATGTAGTCGACGGCATCGCGCAACCGCCACCACCCGCCGCGCCACGGGCTCGGGTAGGACGACGTCGGCTGTTCCGTGGAGGTGACGCCGTCGCCGAATTTCTTCGGCAGCTTCGCGGCGTCGTATTCATGAGGCGTCGCGTAGCGCCACAACGCGGTCTCGGTGAGGATGCCGACCATGTTGTGGAAGTAGGGAGCGGTGCGCATGCCGCCGTTCCACCAGGTGTCGAAGCTGATGCGGCTGATGGCGCCGGTCTTGCCCTCGGCCTCGAGGCGCGAGGTGATGGCGTCGCCGACGCTCGCTATGCCGCGCATCACCTGCGGCGGAATGTTCGGGTTCATCGGGTCGGCGAACGGCGGCACGAAGATGCGCGCCGGGAACGGCGCCGTCTGGTGCTGGTTGTAGACGATCTGCGGAAACCACTCGCGGTACAGGAGCTGCGCGACGTTGCGCGACTCGGGCATGTTGAACATGTACCAGTCGCGGTTGTTGTCGTGGCCGGCGTAGCGGTGGTACAGCTCCACCATCGGCGCCACTTCGTAGGGGGTGCCGAGGTTGCGCTGGTACCACGCGCACACCTTGTCGAGGCCGTCGGGGTTCATCGACGGCACCAGGATGAAGATGACGTCGCGGCGGATGCGGCGCATCTCCGCGCTCTCTTCGGTCGCGACGCGGTAGGCGATCTCGGGCGACGCCTGCGCCGGCGCCACCTCGGTCGCGTGCAGGCCGAAATCGATCCAGACGACCGCCTTGCCTTCGGCAGCCAACGCTCGCGCAGCGCGCTCGTCCAGCCCGCGGGCGAGCGCCAGCCTGCTCGACACGTCACGATAGTGCTCGAGCCGGCGCTGGTTCTCTTCGGATGTGATGATCGCGGCGATCATCCCGCGGCCTTCGGCGGTCTTGCCGATGTCCTTCACCACGACTCGCGGCGAGGCGGCGGCGAGTGCCTTGAAGTACTTCACCAGCGTTTCGTAATCGGCGAGCTTGAAGTCAGCCCCGGGCCGATGGCCCAGCACCGTCTCGGGAGCCGGCGGTGTGGTGGTGGCGGCCGCGAACGCTGCACAGGGCAGCGCGCAGGCGAGTGTGAAGGCCAGTGCCGGGCGCTTCACTTCGCCGCCGCCAGGTAGATCGCGTTCATGAGCGGCATGTACGTCGACCACGATTGCGCGCGGTACTGCGGGCGGAAGCCGAACAGCACGATCCTGCCCTTGCCGACGCTGGCGTCGACGAGCGCAGCCTTGCCCTTGAGACGCGCGCCGCCGAGCAGCCAGCCGGAGCGCAGCGGATCGTCGTCGACGTAGGTCGCCACGGCCTTTGCCCCGGCGCCGACCTCGAACGCGGGGCTGTCCTCGAACCAGACGGAGGCAGCGTCGTCGAGGCCGTGGGCGAGCGGCGACGACAGGTCGGGCTTCACGCCCAGCAGCGCCCCCGGGCAGTAAAAATCATTCGCCGCGGCCTTGGCTCCATCTTCCGCGGTGAAGATGTTCCGCGCGCCGGCGCCGAGGTCCTTGATCGCGAACAGCGACGCCTCGTTCAGCGCCACGAGCGTGCCGCCCGCGGTGACGAACTCGCGCAGCGCGGCGACGCCGGAGTCGCCCAGGCCGCCTGCGTACTCTGCCGGCATGGTGCCCGCGGCATAGCCCTTGAGGAGTGAATTCTCCGACTGATCCGGAACCACGATCGCGTCGAACTTCTGCAGGAGGCCGCCGGCGCGCACGTCGGCGTCGTGCAGTGTGGTGTAGGGAACGTCCATTTCCTTGTCGAAGACGTAGCGCGTCCAGCCCTCGTCCATCGACGCGTCGTAGCTCTGATAGACGGCGATGCGCGGCGCGCGCAGCGCGAGCGCCGGCGGGGAAGCGTTGACGCCGATGGCGATGACGCCCAGCTCGCGTACCATCGGCTGCAGCAGGCGCAGCGCCGAGGCGGGCACCAGCAGCGTCCCGGCGGCAAAGCTGCGGCCCGCCGCCGTGAAGGCTTCATTGGCCCAGCGCACCGCCACCTTCTGTCGCAGCAGCCGGCCGAGCGCCACCAGGTCGCCGTTCTTGTGGCCGATCGCATAAAAGCGGCCGTGGCCCTCGAGCCGGCCGGGGCGCACCGACACGTCCCGCAGCGGCTCGAGCGCAAGCGTCATCGGCTCCTCGACCTTGACCACGTCGACGCCCAGCAGCAGCGGCAGCGTGTGCGCGGTGACGTCGTACGGCCGCTGCGGCGGACCGCCCGGATACTCGCGCGTATCCGGATAATGCTGGCGTTCGAGCAGGGTGCCGGCGAAGGCGCTCCACGGCTGCGCCATCAGCACGACCGTGGCGCCCGCGCCGATGCGGCGTCCCGCGGCCGCGAAACTGGCGCGCGCCCGCTGCAGCTCGACACCGCCCGTTTTCAGCACCGTGAGCAGGCGTGCCGTAGCCAGGGGATCGGCCTGCTCTTCCGGGATGATGTAGGCGAACGGCGACTGGCGCGTGGCGGCGCGGTTGTTGACCGCGTAGAAGTTCGCGAGCCAGAAGCCGCGGTTGGCGGCGGCGTGCTCGAGAAGCGCGTGCGAGGCTGCCATCTGGTAGTCGACGATGTCGTGCAGCCGCCAGGTGCCGCCCTGCCAGGGCAGGGGGAAGTTCCATGACGCGGTCTTGGCGTCGTAGCCGATGCCGCGGTGCAGGTCCTCGCGCTTGACGTCTACCGGCGACGCCATCCGCGCCGACGCGCACTCAGTAAGGATGCGCACGCCGCCGTGGGTGTGCGGGTAGGCCCGCGCCGGCGTCCAGCCGTCGTACATGGCGTTGAGGACCACGCCCGTGCGGCCGGCGGCGATCATGCGCGCGGCCATCGACGTGCCGATCGCGTTGCTCGCCGCGATCAGCGCCGGGTCCACGTTCGGTTCCCACGGGTCGACGTAGGGCGGCATGAAGATGCGCGCCGAGTCGCTGCCCATCTGGTGCAGGTCGTGCACGATCTGCGGCCGCCAGCGGTCGTACACGTACTTCACGGTCAGCTGGCTCTCGACCTGGCTGAACATGTACCAGTCGCGGTTGTTGTCGTGGCCGACGTACTGGTTGTAGAGGAACGGGATGCCGCGGCCCTCCCAGGCCTCGCCGAGCGACTTGCGGTACCACTCGGTCACCATCTGCGTGCCGTCGGGGTTGTGCGACGGCAGCATCACGATCACGGTCTTGTCGAGCACCTCGAGGAGCGCCGGATCGCTGGTGGTCGCGAGCTCCCAGGCGAGCTGCATCGAGGTCTGCGTCGCTGCCACCTCGGTCGAGTGGATGCCGTGGTTGTGGGCGACGATCGTCTTGCCGGTCGCGATCAACCGCTGCGCCTCTTTCGGGTCCAGGCCGCGCGGGTCGGCGAGCCGCAGGTTCGCCTGGCGGATCTCTTCGAGGCGGCCCATGTTGGCCTCGGAGGTGATGATCGCCACCAGAAACGGGCGCCCCTGGGTGGTCTTGCCCACTTCCTCGACGGTGATGCGCCCGGAGGCTTCGTCGAGCCTGTGGAAGTAGTCGACGATCTGCGTCCAGTCGGCGAGCTTGCGGTCGGCGCCGACCTCGAAGCCGAGAACGGATTCGGGAGTTGGAATTTCGGCAGCGACGGCTCGCACCGGGGAGGCCGCGGCGAGCAGATATGCGACTGCGAGACCTTTGAAGGCGCTCATTGGGGCAGACTTCACCATGCCCATTTTGGAAACGCAAGGAGGCCAGGCGATGCGCATGCTCATGCTCGCGGCAATGTCGGTGTTGGCGGCGCCTTCGCTGCTCTCGGCCGGACCGGCACTCGAGGTGCGCGCGTGGCCCGACCGCATCTATGCCTGGCCGCTCGAAAGCTCGCGCAGCCTGGGCAGCGTGGTGCTGCACAACGCCGCAGTCGTGAACACGGGCGACGCGGCCGCGACCATCGAAAGCCTCGACATCGAGGTACGGGCGAAGGGCGCGGTGCTGGTCACGGAGACGATCGGCGCCGACGGGCTGACGCGCGCGGCCGCGCTCGGCTCCGGCCTCGCGAAGGGCGGTCTGTTGCAGCTGCTGGCTTTCCAGTTCCGCCCGGACGTGCTGCTGCGCGGCGGTGCCTCCCTGAGCGCCACGCCAACGCTCGCACCGCGCACGGCCATCCTCGTCGCGTCACGCTTCATCGCCTTCCGCGGCACCGCCGACGCGGTGCGGGTGGCGGTGCGGGGCAAGGACGCCAAAGGCGCCGCGCTCACCGCCGAGGGCACCGTGCCGGTAGCGGCGTTCGAGAGCAAGATCTCTTACTCGTTCCCGGTGGCCGGCACCACCTTCGTCGGCGCCGGCGCAACCCCGCACACCGGCCATCGCTGGGCGGTGCCCGAACAGTTCGCGCTCGACATCGTGCGCATCGGCGCGGGCGGCCTCACCCACCGAGGCAGCGGGGCGCAGCTGGCCGATTACTTCATCTATGGCGCCGACGTGCGTGCGGCTGCCGACGGCATCGTGCGCGCCACAGCGGCCGCCGAAGCGGAGTCGGTGCCGGCGCTGCGCCAGCCCGGCGAAGCGCTCGCGGCCTACATGGAGCGCGTGATCGCCAGCCAGGGCGAGCGGCTCGTGCAAGGCGAGACCGCCGTGTTCGGCAACCACGTGGTCATCGAACATGCGCCGGGAGAATTCTCGGCCTACGGCCACCTGCAGCCGGGCAGCGTTTCGGTGAAGGTGGGCGAGTCGGTGAAACGCGGCCAGGTGATTGCGCGGGTGGGTCACTCGGGCAACTCCACCGAGCCGCACCTGCACTTCCAGCTCATCGACGGCCCGGCACCGCTCGGCGCCGTCGGCCTGCCGATTCGCTTCGACGGCATCGAGCTGCCGTTTGCCGACGGTGCGCGCCCCATCCAGAGCGGCGACATCGTGGTGGCGCGGTAGGCGCGGCTTTTCGCTACACGCCCCAGCCGTAGTCGGGCACCGACTCGACTTCGCCATTCGCAAACCACGCCTGCGCCTCGAGGTGCAGCAGGACGCGCGAGGTGAAATCGGCAGTGGTGGCGGTGCCGCCGATGTCGGGCGTGCGGCAGTCGCCGAGCGCCAGCGTCACTGCCGACTCAACCTGACGGCCGAGGTCGGGGCGGCCGAGGGCGTACTCAAGGAGCATGGCGGCCGAGAGGATGGCGCCCACCGGGTTCGCGATGCCGCGGCCTGCAATCGTCGGCGCCGAGCCGTGCACCGGCTCGAACAGCGGCGTGCCGTCGCCGAGCGAGGCGGAGGGCAGCAGGCCGATCGAACCCGTCACCGCGGCGGCTTCGTCGCTGAGGATGTCGCCGAACAGGTTGTCGGCGACGATCACGTCGAAGCGCTGCGGCGCCGCCAGCATCTCGAAGCTCATGGCGTCGATGTAGCGGTGCTCGAGCGCCACGTCCGGATATTCGGCCGCGACCGCGATCACCGCGGCGCGCCACAGCCGCGAGGCTTCGAGGACGTTCGCCTTGTCCACCGAGGTTACCCGCGAGGCGCGCTGGCGCGCGGCCTTGAAGGCGACGTGGGCCACCCGGCGCGTTTGTTCGGTGGTCTGCCGCCAGGTGTTCCAGGCCTCGGTCTCGCCAGTGCCGCGCGGTTCGCCGAAGTAGACGCCGCCGGCGAGGTCGCGCACCACCAGCAGGTCGGCGTGGCGGGCGAGATTTTCGCGCAGCGGCGTCGGCAGCCCCATGTAGCGCGCCGGCCGCAGGTTGGCCCAGAGGCCGAGGGCCTTGCGCAGGCCGAGGATGCCTTCCTCGGCTCGCCGCCCGGAGTTTTCCCAGGCCGGGCCGCCGACGGCACCCAGGAACACGGCGTCGCTCTCGCGGCACTGGTCGATCGTCGCCTGCGGCAGCGGTTCGCCGGTGGCGTCGATGGCGGCGCCGCCGACGAGGGCGGGCCGCTCCTCGAACTCGACGCAGGCGCGCAGCACGCGCAGCGCCGCGTTCACCACCTCGGGTCCGACGCCGTCACCGCGAAGTACGGCAATGCGTGCGCTCATGAGAACGAAGCCTCCTCAAGGATTGTCCGGGCCTTTTCGTAGTCCGCGATGCGCTGCTGGTTCTGTTGCAGGTAGCCGAGTTCGTCCACGCCGTTCAGCAGGCAGTAGCGGCTGAACGCATCGAGCGTGAACCTGGACGGAACGCCGCCTTCGGGCGTGACGGTGAGTGCCTCCACGTCCACGGTGACGACGGTGCCCGGCGCCGCGCAGAGCAGCGCGTGCAACTCCGCGGGCACGACCACCGGCACCAGGCCGTTCTTCAGGGCGTTGCCGCGGAAGATGTCGGCGAACGACGGCGCCAGCACCGCGCGAAAACCGAAATCGCGCAGCGCCCAGGCGGCGTGCTCGCGGGAACTGCCGCAGCCGAAGTTGCGGCCCGCGACCAGGATGCTGGCGCCGCGCGCGCGCTCGTCGTTGAGGGGGAAGTCCGGACGCGGCGCGCCGGAGGCGTCGTAGCGGCGGTCGGCAAACAGCTTGTCGCCCCACGTGCCGCGCTCGGTCGCGACCAGGAAGCGCGCGGGGATGATCTGGTCGGTGTCCACGTTGTCGGCGGCGAACACCACCGTGTGCGAGCGGACCGGGGCGAAGGCGCTCATGCGCTCATCTCCCGCGGGTCGGTGATGCGGCCGGTGACCGCGGCAGCCGCGGCCGTCAGTGGGCTGGCCAGGAACGTGCGCCCGCCCGGGCCCTGCCGGCCCTCGAAGTTGCGGTTGCTGGTCGAGACCGCGTACTGCCCGGGCAGCACCATGTCGCCGTTCATCGCGATGCACATCGAGCAGCCCGGATCGCGCCACTCGGCGCCGGCGCCGCGAAACACGGCGTCGAGGCCCTCGGCTTCGGCCTCGGCCTTGACGCGCCGCGATCCGGGCACCACCAGCACACGCACGCCTTGCGGCACGTGCCGGCCGCGCATCACGCGCGCGGCCAGGCGCAGGTCGGAGAGCCGGCCGTTGGTGCAGCTGCCGATGAACACCACGTCGACGGGCCGGCCGAGGACGCGTTCGCCCGGCTGCAGGCCCATGTACTGCAGCGCGCGCACGAGGCTCGGCTCGCCGTGCGGATCGGGCACGGTGCCGCCCACCGGCATGCCGCTGCCCGGACTGGTGCCGTAAGTGATCATCGGCTCGAGCGCCGAGGCGTCGATCGAAAACGACGCATCGAAGGCGGCGCCGTCGTCCGACGGCAGCTGCCGCCAGCGCGCCAGCGCGCGGTCCCAGGCCGCGTCCCGAGGCGCGTCGGCGCGACCCGCGAGGTACTCGTAGGTCGTGTCGTCGGGCGCGATCATGCCGGCGCGCGCACCGGCCTCGATCGACATGTTGCCCACGGTCATGCGCTCTTCCATGCTGAGCGCGCGGATGGCGCCGCCGCGGTACTCGATGGCGGCGCCGGTGGCGCCGGCGGTGCCGATGCGCGCGATGATCGCGAGCACCAGGTCCTTGGCGGTGACGCCGGGCCGCAGCGCGCCGCTCGCCTCGATCGCGAGCGCCTTCGGCTTGCGTTGCAGCAGGCACTGGGTCGCGAGCACGTGGCCGACCTCGGTGGTGCCGATGCCGAAGGCGAGCGCGCCGAAGGCGCCGTGGGTGCTCGTGTGGCTGTCGCCGCAGACGATGGTGCTGCCGGGCAGGGTCAGGCCGCGTTCCGGCCCGATCACGTGCACGATGCCCTGGCCGGCGTCGCCGCGGTCGAAGAGGCGGATGCCGAACTCGCGGCAGTTGGCGGCGAGCGCCTGGACCTGCGCCTCGGCGGCCGGCGCCGTCTCGCCGGCTGTCGCGATCGCATGGTCTACGGTTGCGACCGTGCGATCGGGCCGCCGCACGCGCAAGCCGCGCCGCCGCAGCTCGGCAAACGCCTGCGGCGAGGTCACCTCGTGGATCAGGTGCAGGTCGACGTAGAGAATCGCCGGCGCGTGCGCCGTCGCTGCCGCGACCACGTGCGCATCCCAGATCCTGTCGAGCATGGTGCGCGCTGCGCTCATGCGGCAACCGCCGCCGCGCGCGCCGTGGCGATCGCCGAGACGTAGGCGCGCAAGGTCGCCTCGATGGTGTCGGTGCTCGCCGCCTGGCCGGTGGCTTCGACGCCGCAGCTGCGCACCCGCACGATCACTTCGGCAAGCGCGTCCTTGCCCGCGGTCACCGCGCGCGTGTGCATCTCGAGCAGCTCGAGGTCGAAGCCGAGCGCTTCGTCGGCCGCCTTCAGCGCCGCGTCGAGCGGACCGTTGCCGACCGCCGAGGCGGTGCGGCGCGTGCCATCCACTTCCACCTCCACTGTTGCGGTGGGCACGATCTGGTTGCCCGAAAGTGCCTGGTAGCGCACCAGCCGCGCGCGCCGCTCGGGAACGTGCGACGCGAGCGCCAGCAGGTCGTCGTCGTAGACGAACTTCTGGCGGTCGGCGAGTTCCTTGACGGCGGCCGTGATCCGCTCGAGCTCGGCCTGGTCCGGCGCCAGGCCGAGGCCGCGCAGCCGCGACTCGACCGCATGGCGGCCCGAGTGCTTGCCGAGCACCAGGCTCGACTCGGCGACGCCGACGCTCGCCGGCGTCATGATCTCGTAGGTCAGCGGATTCGCCAGCATGCCGTGCTGGTGGATGCCGGCTTCGTGGGCGAAGGCGTTGCGGCCGACCACGGCCTTGTTGGGCTGCGGCCACATGCCGGTGGTGCTGGAGAGCAGCGCGCTGGTCGGGGCCAGCAGCTCGGTGCGCACGCCGGTGTCGAAGCCGAGCGTGTCGCGGCGGATCTTGAGCGCCATGACGATCTCCTCGAGCGAGGCGTTGCCGGCGCGTTCGCCGATGCCGTTGATGGTGCACTCCACCTGCCGTGCTCCGGCAACCACCGCGGCGATCGAGTTGGCGGCGGCGAGGCCGAGATCGTCGTGGCAATGCACCGAGATCACGGCATCGGGAAGGTCGCGCACCAGCTTGCCCACCATCTCCGCGTACTCGTGCGGCAGCGAGTAGCCGACGGTGTCGGGCACGTTGAGGGTGCGCGCGCCCGCGGCGAACACCGCCTGCAGCACTTCGCGCAGGTAGCCGTAGTCGGTGCGCGACGCGTCCTCCGCGGAGAACTCCACTTCCGGCGCCAGCGTGCGCGCGAGCGTCACGCCCGCGACCGCCTGGCGCAGCGCTTCCTCCGGAGAGGTCTTGAGCTTGTACTTGAGGTGCAGCGCCGAGGTGGCGAGGAAGGTGTGGATCACCGGCTGGCGGGCGTTGCGCAAGGCGCCGCCCGCGGCCGTGATGTCTTCGGGCTTGGCGCGGCACAGGGCCGCCACCCGCACCGTCTTCACTGCCTCGCTGACCGCCTGCACCGCCTCCATCTCGGCCGGCGAGGCGATGGGGAAGCCTGCCTCGATGATGTCCACGCCGAGCTTCTCGAGCGAGTGTGCCAGACGCACCTTCTCGGCGGGATGCATGCTGCAGCCGGGCGACTGTTCGCCGTCCCGGAGGGTGGTGTCGAAGATGGTGATGCGTGTCATCGGACCGCCACCGCCTCGGCCTGCGCCAGCCGCACGGGCTCGCCGTTGCCGTCGATGACCACGGGATCGAGGAACGGCATGAGCGCGCGCAGGCGTTCGCCCACCTGCTCGATGACGTGGCCGCGTTCCGCGCGCCGCATCCTGTCGAAGCTCGGCCGGCCGGCCTCGTTCTCGGCGATCCACGCCCGTGCGAAGCTGCCGTCGCGAATCTCGGCCAGCATGGCGCGCATGGCGTCGCGGGTGGCGCCGGTGACGATGCGCGGCCCGCCGGTGTAGTCGCCGTGCTCGGCGGTGTCCGACACCGAATAGCGCATGTAGTTGAGACCGCCACGCTGCATCAGGTCCACGATCAGCTTCAGCTCGTGCAGGCACTCGAAGTAGGCGATCTCCGGCTGGTAGCCCGCCTCAATGAGCGTCTCGAATCCGGCCTTGACGAGCGCCGAGACGCCGCCGCACAGGACCGCCTGCTCGCCGAAGAGGTCGGTCTCCGTTTCCTCCGTGAAGGTCGTCTCGATGACGCCGGCGCGGGTGCAGCCGATGGCGCGCGCGTACGCGAGTGCCACCTGGCGGGCCCTGCCGCTCGCATCCTGGTGCACCGCCAGCAGGCCGGGCGTGCCGCCGCCTTCCGTGAACACCTCGCGCACCCGGTGTCCCGGCGCCTTCGGCGCGATCATCGACACGTCGACGTCGGCGCCGGGCTTGATGGTGCCGTAGCGGATGTTGAAGCCGTGCGCGAACATCAGGGTGTTGCCGGCGTGCAGGCCAGGCGCCACTTCGTCGCGGTAGATCCGCGGTTGCGCGGTGTCGGGCGCCAGCATCATCACGATGTCGGCCCAGGCAGCGGCGGCCGCCACCGACGGCGCCTCGAAGCCGTCGGCCTGCGCCTTCGCCGCGGCGCGCGAGGCGGGCCGAGCGCCCACCTTCACTTCCACCCCCGAGTCGCGCAGGTTCAGCGCGTGGGCGTGGCCCTGCGAACCGTAGCCGACGATGGCGACGCGCCGCCCGCGGATGTCGTCGAGGCTGGCGTCGCTGTCGTAGTAGAGCTTGGTCGTCATTTCAAGTCCTCCGGTTAAACGCTGCAGGCGATGGTGCCGTCGTCCACCGCGCCGGTGCGGACTGGCGCTGCGACGGCGTCGAATTTCGGGTTGCCCTGGCCGCGCACCATGGCGAGCCGGCCGGTGCGCACCATCTCGAGGACCCCGTAGGGCTCGAGCACTTCCACGAGGCTGTCGATCTTGTCCTCGGTGCCGGTGATCTCGACGATCAGCGAATCGGGGGAGATGTCCACCACCCGCGCGCGATAGACGTCGACGATCTGCATCACTCCGCTGCGGGTTGCGGCATCGGCGCGCACCTTGACGAGGGCCAGGTCGCGCAGCACCGACGGCCGTTCGGTGACGTCGTCCACCCTCAGCACGTAGACGACCTTGTAGAGGTTGGCGGCGAGCCGGCGCGCGCCGGCGCCGTCGGTGTCGACCACGATCGTCATGCGCGAGACGCCGGGCACGTCGGTGTGGCCGACGGTCAGCGACTCGATGTTGAAGGCGCGCCGCCGCATCAGCGACGACACGCGGGTGAGGACGCCAGGCTTGTTCTCGACGTCTACGACGAGGGTGATCATGCGTCGGCTCCGGTTTCTGCCAGGGGCGTGGGACGGCGAATCATGGCCGCGAGGTCGGCGCCGGCCGGGACCATCGGATAAACCGAGTCCTCCTGCTCGACGCGGAAGTCGATGATGAAGGCGCCGCTGGCGGCACGCGCACGCGCGATCGCGGGCAGCACTTCGGCGCGCGTCGTGACCGTGACGCCCGCGATGCCGTACGCGGCCGCGAGCGCCACGAAGTCGGGCGAGAGCAGCGGCGTCGCGGCGTAGCGCTTCTCGTAGAAGAACTCCTGCCACTGGCGCACCATGCCGAGATAGCCGTTGTTCACCACTGCGATATTGAGCCGCAGCCCTTCCTGCTTGAGCGTTGCCAGCTCGCAGAGCGTCATCTGGAAGCCGCCGTCGCCCGCCACCACCCACACTTCCGCATCGGGCCGCGCCACCCTGGCGCCGATCGCGGCCGGCAGCGCGAAGCCCATGGTGCCGAGCCCGCCCGAAGTGACCAGCGTGCGCGGCTGTTCGTGGTGGTAGTACTGCGCCTCCCACATCTGGTGCTGACCGACGTCCGTCACCACGATGGCGCCGCCGCCGGTCGCGCGCCACAGGTCATGGATGACGTGCGCGGCGTAGAGGTGGCCGTCGTCGGGCAGGTTCTGGATGTCGCGCACCGCGGCGTCGCCGCGCAGCGCCGCGATATGCGCGCTCCATGCGGCGCGGCCGCCCTGCGGCATGTCGGGCAGCAGCGTCTCGAGCACCTCGCGCAGGTCGCCGACCAGGCCGACGTCGACGGCGACCACCTTGCCGATCTCGGCCGGGTCGATGTCCACGTGAATCTTCTTCGCCTGCTTCGCGTAGCTCGCGAGGTTGCCGGTGACGCGATCGTCGAAGCGCATGCCGAAGGCGAGCAGCAGGTCGGCGTCCTGGATCGCATGGTTGACCCAGGCCTCGCCGTGCATGCCCATCATCCCGAGGTTCTGCGGGTGCGAGGCGGGGAAGCCGCCGATGCCCAGCAGCGTCATCGCCACCGGGATGCCGGTGCGTTCGGCGAACGCACGCAGCGCCTGCTCGGCGCCGGAGAGCGAGACGCCGTGCCCGGCGAGGATCACCGGCCGCTCCGCGGCGTGGATCAGGTCGATGGCGCGGTGCCTTTCGGCAGCGCTTGGCGAATGATCGGGACGGTAGCCGCGCAGCCGCGGCGCGTCGGGCCAGGCGAACTCGCAGGTCCCCTGCTGCGCGTCCTTGGTGATGTCCACGAGCACCGGGCCCGGACGGCCGGAGCGCGCGACGTAGAACGCCTCGCGGATCACCCCCGCCACGTCCTCGGCGCGGGTGACGAGGTAGTTGTGCTTGGTGATCGGGATGGTGATGCCGGTGATGTCCGTCTCCTGGAAGGCGTCGGTGCCGAGGAGACGCGAGCCGACCTGGCCGGTGATGCACACGATCGGCGAGGAATCCATCATCGCGGTGGCAATGCCGGTGACCATGTTGGTGGCGCCCGGCCCCGAGGTCGCGATCGCGACGCCGACCTTGCCGGTGGCCCGCGCGTAGCCGTCAGCCATGTGGGTCGCGCCCTGCTCATGGCGCACGAGGATGTGGCGAATGGGGAAGCGGAGCATCGCGTCGTACGCCGGCAGGATGGCGCCGCCCGGATACCCGAAGACGGTATCGACGCCTTCCCTCACCAGCGACTCCCAGAGGACTTCCGCGCCCTTCATCAAGAAACACCCCCTAAAAAGCAAAAACCCCGAGGTTTCCCTCGGGGTTCGCTGATCTTTCCGCCCGGCCTCTTTGGCCTAGATCACCGAACCCCCTCGCAGAGGAATGGAGATCAGGACCAGCAGCAGCAGGGACACCAGTTCCCGGGTCTGGGCCGGGAGCGCGGTGGCGAGCTGGTGGCGGTTGGACATGACGAAGACCGGACCCTAACTCCGTGCCCGCGCGCTTGTCAACTTTCGTCGGTGACGGCGCCGCGGCTGGCGCTGCCCACGAGCCGCGCGTATTTCGCGAGCACGCCGCGTTGCGGCGGCGCCTTGGGCGCACGCCAGGCCGCGCGCCGGGCGGCCAGTTCCGCGTCGTCCAGATCCACATCGAGCCGCAGCCTTTCGGCGTCGATCGTGATCTGCTCGCCTTCGCGGATCAGCGCGATGTTGCCGCCGATCGCCGCTTCCGGAGCCACGTGCCCCACCACCAGCCCGTAGGTTGCGCCGGAGAAGCGGCCGTCGGTGACGAGGCCGACAGAATCGCCGAGGCCCGCGCCGATGATGGCCGCCGTCGGCGCCAGCATCTCGCGCATGCCCGGCCCGCCCTTCGGCCCCTCGTAGCGGATGACGACGACGTCGCCGGGGCGGATCGCCCCGCCGAGGATGGCACCCAGGCACGCCTCCTCGGAGTCGAAGATGCGCGCCGGTCCGCTCAGCCTGCGCGCGGCGATGCCCGAAATCTTGGCGACGGCGCCTTCGCTTGCGAGGTTGCCGCGCAGGATCGCGAGGTGGCCTTCGGCATAGAGCGGCGCGTCGAAGCGGCGGATCACATCCTGTCCCATCGGTGGCTCCGCGGGAATGGCCGACAGGTTTTCGGCGACCGTGTGGCCGGTGATCGTCGGCGCGTCGCCGTGCAGCAGGCCGTGCGCGAGCAGCATCTTCATCACCTGCGGGATGCCGCCGGCACGGTGCAGGTCGGTGCCCACGTAGCGGCCCGAAGGCTTGAGGTCGCACAACACCGGCACCTTGCGGCGGATCGCCTCGAAGTCGTCGAGCGCCAGTGGCACGTCCGCCGCGTGCGCGATCGCCATCAGGTGCAGCACGGCGTTGGTCGAGCCGCCGGTCGCCATCACCACCGCGATCGCGTTCTCGAATGCATTTCGCGTCAGCAGCGAGCGCGCGCCGCGGCCCGCACGGATAGCCAGCGCCAGCGCCTGCGCCGAGAGCTCGGCATTCTCCGCCTTCTCGTCGTCTTCCGCAGCCATGGTGGAGGAGCCTGGCAGGCTCAACCCCAGTGCCTCGATGGCCGCCGACATGGTGTTGGCAGTGAACATGCCGCCGCACGAGCCTGCGCCGGGACAGGCGCTGCGCTCGATCCTGCCGAGCTCAGCCGAGTCGATGCGCCCGGCGGCATGCTGTCCCACCGCCTCGAAGACGCTGACCACTGTCAGGTCGCGGTCGTGCAGGCGTCCCGGCTTGATGGTGCCGCCGTAGACGAAGATCGCGGGGATGTCGAGGCGTGCGAGGGCGATCAGCGCGCCCGGCATGTTCTTGTCGCAGCCGCCGATCGCGAGGACGCCGTCCATCGCCTGCGCTTCACACACCGTCTCGATGGAGTCGGCGATCACCTCGCGCGAAACCAGCGAGTAGCGCATGCCTGCAGTGCCCATCGAAATGCCGTCGCTCACCGTGATGGTGCCGAACATCTGCGGCATGGCGCCGGCAGCGCGCAGGGCCTTCTCGGCACGCGCCGCGAGAGTGCCGAGGCTCGCGTTGCAGGGCGTGATGGTGCTCTGGCCGTTGGCGATGCCGACGATCGGCTTGTCGAAATCGCCGTCGCCGAAGCCGACCGCGCGCAGCATGGCTCGGTTCGGCGAGCGCTCCGGTCCTGCGGTGATCCTGCGGCTTCTGCTATTGAGTTTGCCCGATGTTGGCATCGCGGAAGCGAGAGTATACGCATCGTT
Source organism: uncultured Acidobacteriota bacterium (assembly GCA_963720545.1). Lineage (GTDB taxonomy): Bacteria > Acidobacteriota > Vicinamibacteria > Fen-336 > Fen-336 > MFD01916-c6. Next base: position 2,541,060 of record OY970399.1, read on the forward strand.
TTACGTCTTGCGGGCACACATGTTGCACCTCACCGCGCATCAGCCGCGGGATTCCTGCGCAGTGGACACCCTCAGTCCTGGAGGTCGAGCGTGGCGCGTGACGAAACCGAAACCGAAACCGAAACCGAAGCCGGAGCAGAAGCCACGCGGCGCGAGTTCTGCGCCGTCGCCTGCCGCGGCGCATCCGCTGCGGCACTGAGCGGCACCCTGCTCACGTTCCTGCAAGCCTGCGGCGGCGGCGGGGGCGGCGACGGAGTCTCACAGCCCAGCAACACGTCGCTCCTCGCCATGCTCACGGCCTCGGTCAGCGGCAACACCGCAAGCGTCAACGTCGGCGCGGGTACGGCGCTCGCGAATCCGGGCTCCGCCGCGCTGGTGAGCGCCGGCGCGACACCGCTGCTCGTGTCGCGCACCAGCGCCACCACGTTCGTCGCGCTCACCGCGATCTGCACGCACGAACGCTGCACCATCACCGGCATCTCCGGCAGCACGTACGTGTGCCCGTGCCACGGCTCGCAATACAGCACCGCCGGCACGCGGCTCGCCGGCCCCGCGCCGTCGAACCTGCGGCAGTTTCCCGCGTCGCTCAGCGGCGATACGCTGTCGATAACGCTCTAGGAGAACCCGCAAATGCTGCGTGCAAGCGCCCTGCTCGTCCTCACCGCAATGGCGCCCGCGCCCGCCCATTGGCAGGTCGCGAGCGGCGAAATTTCGGTTCGTTGTCCACTGACCGTTGGCGGCGGCTTCGACGCCGTCACCACGCAGGTCACCGGCTCGCTCGTCGATGCCGCATCCCAGCCGCCGTCCTTCGGCGGCGAGATCGCGGTAGACCTCAAGACCCTCGACACCGGCATCAAACTGCGCAACACCCACCTGCGCGAGAAGTATCTCGAGGTCGGTAAGGGTGACGGCTACGAGCGCGCGGTGCTCACCGAACTCAAGCTCACCGGCGTGAGCGGCGCCCCCGCGGCCTTCCAGGGCAAGACCGCGTTCACCGGCAAGCTGCAGCTCCACGGCACCTCCAAAGAGGTCGCCGGCGAGGCCCGCATTCAGAGAAGTGGATCCAACATTCATGTGGATGCACGTTTTCCCGTACGGCTTTCGGACTACGGCATCGAAGACCCGCGCTATCTTGGGGTCGGCGTGAAGCCGGTGGTGGAGGTTCGAGTGACGCTGGTGGTGAAATCATGAAAAGGCACCTGCTCTGTTTCGCGGGGCTGGGCCTGGCGCTCGCCGCGCCGCCGCAGCGGCTCGCGGCCGAGCCGATGTTCCTGTCGAAGCAATACCCCCGCTGCACCACCTGCCATTTCTCGCCGACCGGGGGCGGCCTCCTCACCGACTACGGCCGCTCGCTGTCGCACAACGAGTTGTCCACAACCGGCGGCCAGCCCGCGGCGAACAACGCGAACCTCGCGCTCACCAAGGAAGCGCAGTTCCTCTACGGCGCGCTCGGCGAAACCATGGACAAGCTGCATCTTGGCATCGACGTGCGGCCGGCGCGCGTGCAGGTCAGCTTCCCGGGGGGAAGCGTCGATCGCAACTTCCTGATGAACGCCGACCTGCTGGCGGCGTTTCGCAGCGGGCCGCTCACCTTGTACGCGGAGGCCGGCCGCGAGCCGCTGGCCGACGGCGGACGCCTCAAGTCTTACGAGTACTGGGCCTCGTACCAGGCCGATTCCGGCTGGGGCGTGCGCGCCGGCCGATTCTTCCCGGCTTTCGGCATACGCGTCGCCGACCACACGGCGTTCACGCGCGCCCCGCTCGGCTTCGATCACTACGACCAGGTCTATGGCGTCGAGTTGAGCCACGCGGGCAACAACAGCTTGCTGCAGGTGTCGGCGGGCCCCGGCCGGGCCGACTCGGTGCTCGACGACGACGGCCGCCAGTCGTTCACCGCGACCGCCCGCTACCAGCGCGACCTCGGTTCACGCACCGTGCTCGCGGTGTCGGGCCTGCATCGCGCGGCATCCGACAACGCTCCGCGCAGCAGCATCGGCGGGCTGGCCCTGGGGTTCGCGCCGCACGCGCGCGTCACGATCTGGACCGAGGCCGACGCCGACTTCCGCTCGGGTGTCGATGGCGATCCCGCCTACACCTTCTTCAACGAGACGTCTTTCGAGGTGTACCGTGGCATCTGGCTGAAGGTGTCGCCGCAGCTCGCGACGCTGCCCGGGGATACTTCGGGCGGTGTGATGCGCTGGATGCTCGGTGCAACGGCGCTGCCGCGCACCCACTACAACATCGACGTCGCCTGGTATCGCGACCGGGTGCGCGGCACCGATCTCACGTCGAAGACCTGGTTGTTCCAGCTGCACTTGTACCTGTGAGGCGCCGCCCTTAACAGTCAGTGCGCGGCGGGCGGACCGCCCGGCTTGCCGCGCGGCGCACGCATCAACGACACCAGCGCCACGCTCAGCAGGAACACGAAGCCGAGCATGCGGAACACCTGCACGAACGACAGCATCGCCGCCTCGCGCGCCACCATGCCGGCGAGCGCCATCTGCGACTGCTGCAGCGCGGTGGCGGCGTCCGAGCCGGCAGCCATGAACGCGCGTCTCAGCGCGGCGAGGCGCGCCTGCACGTCCACGTCGTAAGGCGAGACGTGGCTCACCAGGCGGGTGGTGAGCGCCTGCTGGTTGCGCGCCAGGAAAGTGGTGGCGGAGGCGATGCCGAGGCTGCCGCCGATGTTGCGCATCAGGTTGAAGAGGCTGGTGGCGTTGCCCATCTGCTCGCGCGCGATCGCGTCCATGGTGATGGTGGTGAGCGGCACGAACAGCAGTCCCATGCCGATGCCCTGCAGGAACTGCGGCCAGAAGATGTCCCAGTAACCCGCGTGCAGGTTGAGGTTGCCCAGCCAGAAGAGCGTGAACGAGCCGAGCAGCAGGCCGGCGACCAGCAGCCGCCGCGGCCCGACCTTGAAGAGCACCATGCCGATCACCGGCATGGCGATGAAGGCGCCGACGCCGCGCGGCGCCATGGCGATGCCAGCCTGGTAGGACGGGTAGCCGAGCAGCGTCTGCAGCAATATCGGCAGCAGCACCAGGCTGCCGTAGAGCACAAAGCCGAGGCACGTCATGAGGAACACGCCGGTCGCATAGGTGCGCTCCTTGAGGATGCGCAGGTTCACGACCGGATGGTCGGTGCGCAGCTCGCGCACGATGAAGGCGGCGATCGCCAGCACCGCGGTGACCGCAAGCGACACCATCGCCTTCGACTCGAACCAGTCCTCCTGTTGTCCCTTGTCGAGCAGGATCTGCAGCGCGCCGATGCCGAGCGCCAGCATGCCCATGCCCCAGTAGTCGATGCGGTTCGAGCTGCGCTTGATGTAGTGGGGATCGAAGACGTAAGCGCGCGTCATCAGCACGGAGACGATGCCCACCGGAATGTTGATGTAGAACACCCAGCGCCACGAGTAGCTGTCGGTGAGCCAGCCGCCGAGCACCGGGCCGAGGATCGGCGCCACCACGATGCCGAGCCCCCAGAAGCCCATCGCCTTGCCGCGCTGGTCGGGCGGGAACGCCTCGAGCAGCACCGCCTGCGACAGCGGCTGCAACGCGCCGCCGGTGAGGCCCTGGATGACGCGGAACACCACCAGCGACGGCAGGCTCCAGGCGAGGCCGCAGAAGAAGGACGCCACGGTGAAGCCGCTCACCGACATCAGCAGCAGCCGCTTGCGGCCGAAGAAGTTGGCGAGCCAGCCGGTCATCGGCAGGATGATGGCGTTCGCCACCAGGTACGAGGTGAGCGCCCAGGTGGATTCGTCGATGGTCGCCGACAGGTTGCCGGCGATGTGCGGCAGCGAGACGTTGACGACGGTGGTGTCGAGGATCTCCATGAAGGTCGCGAACATCACCGCGACCGCCACCAGCCACGGGTTCACGACCGGTATCGACGCGGGTAGCGCTGCGTCTTCCATGGGAGTTGCCGTGCGCGGCTCTAGCGGAGCATCACCGTCGGCACCACCGACAGCCCGGGGCGCAGGACGTGGTCGTCGTTGTCGCCATGGTCGATGGCGATCTTCACCGGCACGCGCTGCACCACCTTGACGTAGTTGCCGGTCGCGTTCTCGGCGGGCAGGATCGAGAAGCGCGCGCCGGTGGCGGCGGCGATGCTGTCTATGCGGCCGCGGAACCTGCGCCCGCCAAAGGCGTCGACGCTGATCTTCACTTCCTGGCCGGCGTGCATGTGCGCCACTTGTCCTTCCTTGAAGTTGGCGGTCACCCAGACGTTGTCGAGGTCCACGAGCGCCAGCAGCGGCTGGCCGGCGGCCACCATCTGTCCCACTTCGACGCCGCGGCGGCTGACGAAACCGTCCACCGTCGCCTTCACCGTGGTGTACGACAAGTTGAGCTGCGCTTCTTCGACCCGCGCGCGTGACTCGGCGACGCGCGCGTCGGCCTCGGCCCAGCGCGCCTTCACCACCGCCACCTGCTGCGGCCCGGTGTTCGCCTGGCGCAGCCGCGCATCCGCCACCTCGACGCCGCGATGCGCTTCCTGCTCCGAGGCGCGCGCCGAATCGACCGCGGCACGGGCGGCAGCGGCATCGGCGACGCGCGCGTCGTATTCCTGCCGGCTCACCTCGTCCTTGTCGACCAGCGCCTTGATGCGCTCGAGGTCGGCGCTGGCGCGCAGCGCGTTCGCCTCGGCTTCGCGCACCCGCGCGCTCGCGGCCGACACCCGCGCGCTGGCCATGCCGGTGTCGCTCGCGGCGGCGTTCAGCGAGCTGCTGGCGTTGGTGGTCGTCAGCGGCACGTCGCTGGCCGCGGCCAGGCGTGCGGCCTCGGCCTGGCCCAGATCGGCCTGCGCCTTGGCGAGCGCCACTTCGTAGTCCCGCGGGTCGATGCGTACCAGCACGTCGCCGGCCTTCACCCGCTGGTTGTCCTGCACCAGCACCGCGAGCACCGGCCCGCCGACGCGCGCCGACACCGGGTTCACGTGCCCGTCGATCTGCGCGTCATCGGTCGACTCGCGCACCGAGTAGTGAAGGTAGGCGAACACAGCCGCCACCAGTGCCACGACGGCGACTGGAGCGATCCACCACTTGCGCATCTACTCTCCTTTCAGCAGCGACTTGTAGGACGCCTCGGCGCCGCCCTGGGCGCGGGCCAGGGCGGCGCGCGCGAGGTTGTGCTCGAACAGCGCCTCGATCTGGCTTTCGGTGGCGGCCGCCAGCGCCTCCTGGCTCTCGACCACCTCGAGGTTGCTCGAGACGCCGGCCCTGAAGCGATCCTCGGCATGGCCGAGCTGCTGGCGGGCGAGGTCGAGGCCCTGCACGGCCACCGCCACCCTTTCGCGCGTCGCATGCAGGTCGAGCAGGGCCGCGCGCACGTCGTTGTCGATGCGGCCCTTGAGGTCGGCGAGCGTCGCGCGCGCCGCGTCGGCGTTGGCTTCGGCCAGCACCGTCTCACCCTTGGCCTTGCCGCCGTCGAAGATCGGCATGCGCACCGAGGCGCTCACCGTGAAAGTGGCAAGCGCGCCGCCCACCGTCTGGCCTATGGAGCCGTAGTCGGCGCTGGCGTCAAGGCTGGGCAGGCGGCGGTACTTGGCCGCCTTGATACGCTCGTCGGCCGAGCGCACCCGCGCCTCGGCCTCGAGATAGTCGGCGCGCATCTCGTACGCGTGCGCGATCACCGCTTCGTACGGCGGCGCGGGCCGCACGATCGACGGCATCGGGTCGCTGAGGACGAACGGCTGCCCCGATGGCAGGCCGATGGCGCGCGCCAGGTTGAGCTTCTGTTTGTCGAAATCGTTCTTCGCGACGATCAGCCGCTGGCGCCGGTGGGCTTCCTGCACCTCGGCGCGCAGCACGTCGATCGCCGGCGCGAGCCCCGCTTCCTTACGGTCGATGGCGAGCTGCTGCAGCGTGCGCGCGGTGTTGAGCTGCGCTTCCGCCGCGTCGATGCGCGCCTGGCCCTCCACCGCCTGCAGGTAGAGGCTGCCCGACACCAGCACCACGACGTCGCGGGCATCCTTGACGCTCGCCTTCGCGGCGTCCACGTTGGCGCGCTCGGCGCGCAGCTCGGCCCACTCCTTCGGCGCGATCACCGCCTGCGTCACGGCGACGCGGCCGTCGAAGACGTTGAACGGCCCGACGAGGGCCGGCACGCCCGGCAGCGAGAACCCGAACGCCTCGAGGTTGATCTTCTGGCGCGAGGCGGTGCCGCGCACGCTCGCCTGCGGCATGAGGTCGGAGAGTGCCTGCAACCGGTTGCCTTCGGCAACGCCGACGCGCTGCTCGCGCAGGACCAGCGCGAGGTTGTAGCGCAGCGCGCGGTCGATCGCGTCGGTGAGGCTCACCTGCAACACCTCGCCGGTCGCGACGCCTTGCGGAATGCCACCGAAAACCGCCGGGTCGGAGACGCGAATGCCCTCCGGCAGCTGCGCATGCAGCGGGGGAGCCGCGGCGCACCACGCACCGATCGCCACGGCCACTACGGCACCGGCACGCTTCATCGCTTCGCGAGTCCTTTCCAGAACCACTCCAGGAGGAACGCCGATACCTCTTCGCTCGAGGCCGCCTTGCCGTCCGTCATGGTGTTGACGAACAGGCTGCGGGTGACGTCGGAGATGGCCTGCGCCGCGAGCCGCGCCGGCACCTCGCGAATCTCGCCGGCGGCAATGGCGTCGCGGATGTTCTTCTCGAGGTAGACGAGTTGCTCTTCCTTCAGTTCGCGCATCACCTTCTGGAAGCGCTCCGGCGGCTGGATGGTGCCGCCGAACTGGGCCGAATAGATGTGGAAGAAGTCGCGGTTGGCGCCGCAGAACGCGGCCTTCGCCTCGATGTAGGCCTGCAGCTTGGCGCGAAAGGTGGTGGCCGCCTGCACCTGCGCCCGCACCCGGTCGCGCATCTCTCGCAGGTCGCGCGCCAGGATCTCGAAGTAGATGGCTTCCTTCGAGCGGTAATAGAGGTAGAGCGTGCCCTTGGCGACCGAGGCGGCGGCGGCGATGTCGGCGACCGAAGCGCGCTCGAAGCCCTGGCGCGCGAACACGGCGCGCGCCGCGCCGAGGATCTCCTCGTCGCGGATTTTCGCCAGCCGTTCGCGGCGTTCGCGGCGGGCTGACTTCGGAGTCAGACTAATGACCACCTGGTCATTCTACTGACCAGACGGTTCAGTGTCCAGCTGCCCCCCCCGTTTTCCCGAGTGCTGGCAGCGCTTGCGCTGCGAGCGAGGGATCCCGGTTGCTCCTACAGCTTGATGAGGATCATCGCGGTGAACACCTTCGGGTCGTACTTGAAGCGCGAGCCGATGCCGCCGAACTGCAGGTCCGTCTGGCGCAGCACCCGCAGGTCGGCGTCGAAGGCGATGCGGCCGCCCGGCGCGATCAGCACGCCGAGGCCGTAGGTGCTCGCGGTCTTGCTGTCGTCGCCGGTCGCGATCAGGTCGTCCTTGAAGGACAGCCGGCCGATGCCGAGCTCCGCGTACGGCTCAACCGGGCCGAGCTTGATGGGCCGCAGCATTGCCGCGACCCCGAGGTAGGTGCTGTTGAGGTCGGAGGGCAGGCCGGTGCCGCTGCTGCCGTACTTCTGGTTCGAAGCCTGGATCTCGCCGGCAATGGCGAGGGCGCCCATGCCGTAGCGCAGCCGGCCGCGAATGGCCCAGCCGGCGTCGCTTTGCAGCGCGCCCGTGCCGAAAGAAACGCTGCCCGACTTGGTGATGAACGACGGGCCCACTTCCACGCTGAAGCCGTCGGTCTGGGCCTGCGCGGCGGCGGCAGTCAGGAGCAAGAGTGCGGCTGGGGCGAGCAAGGTACGGAACATCGACATGGGAGGGCCTCCTGAAAACCACTCTGGCGGGCGGTCAGCCTCCTCCCGTGTGCGCGGCATCACCCTTCACGGTTTCTTGCACGGCTACATCGCTTTAGTTAACGTTCTGGCCGTTCCCGTCGCCATTATTGAAGGAGATTCCATGCCTCGACCCTTCCTGGCTCTTGCCTTGTTGTGGCCCGCCCTGGCGCTCGCGCAAGGCAACGACGAGGGGTACACCAGGAAGATCCGCGAGTTCACGACCGACCCGATGTTCCTCACCGAGCTCGTCGACCACCTGCCGGCATCGTCCACCGTGCCGAGCCCGGAGAAGGCGAACGGTTACATCGCCGGCGCGGCCGACAGGCTCACCTACGCGAAGGACGTCCACAAGTATTTCCGCGAACTCGAGAAGGCCTCGCCGCGCGTCAAGGTGTTCTCGATGGGCATGACCGAGGAAAACCGCGAGCAGATCCTGGTGGTGATCTCCGATGAGGCCAACCTCAAGAACCTTGAGCGGCTGAAGGCGATCACGGCGCGGCTCTCCGATCCACGCAAGACGACAGACGCCGAGGCGGCGTCGCTGATCGCCGAAGGCAAGGCGTTCTACTGGGCCACCGGTGCGATGCACTCTCCGGAGACCGGCTCGCCCGAGATGCTGATGGAGCTGGGCTACCGACTCGCGGTGGAGGAGACCCCCTTCATCCAGGCGATCCGCCGCAATGCGGTGGTGATGTTCACGCCGGTCCTCGAGGTCGACGGCCGCGAGCGCATGGTGGACGTCTATCGCTACCGCAAGGCCAACCCCGGCCGTACGCCGCCGTCGCTCCTCTACTGGGGCAAGTACGTGGCCCACGACAACAATCGCGACGGCATGGGCCTGGCACTGCAGCAGAGCCAGCACGTCATCAAGACTTTCCTCGAGTACCACCCGCAAGTGGTCCACGACCTGCACGAGTCGGTGCCGTTCCTCTACACCTCGACCGGCACCGGGCCGTACAACGCGTGGGTGGACCCGATCCTCATCGACGAGTGGCAGATTCTTGCGTATAACGAAATCGAGGAGATGACCAAGCGCGGCGTTCCCGGCGTCTGGACCCACGGCTTCTACGACGGCTGGGCGCCCAACTACATGTTCTATGCGGCCAACGGCCACAACTCGATCGGCCGCTTCTACGAGACCTTCGGCAACGGCGGCGCCGACACCAAGGAGCGTACGGTGCGCGGCCAAAGCGAGCGCGCGTGGTTCCGCCCCAACCCGCCGCTGCCGAAGGTGAAGTGGTCTCTTCGCAACAACGTCAACATGCAGCAGTCGGCGCTGCTGTTCGCCCTGAAGCACGTCGCCGACAGCAAGGACCGCTTCCTCAACAATTTCTACCTGAAGAGCAAGCGCTCGGTGGCGAAGCCGGTGAACGAAGGACCCGCGGCATACGTGATTCCCGGCGACGAGGCGCGCCAGGCCGGCGTCGCCGACCTGCTGAACGCGCTGCGCATCCAGGGCGTCGAGGTGCATCGCGCGAGCGGCGCCATGAAGGCGGTGGAGAAGGTCAAGGACGACAAGGGTGTCGCGAGCAGCAAGGAGACGTCGTTTCCGGCCGGCTCGGTCGTCATCCGCATGGACCAGCCGTACAGCCGCATGGCCGACATGCTGCTCGACACGCAGTGGTACAACGTCAGCGACCCGCGCCCCTACGACGACACCGGCTGGACGCTCGGCGCGCTGCACAACGTGAAGACCGTGCGTGTCACCGACCTGTCACTGCTGAAGGCGCCGATGACGCTCATCACCGGCGACACGGTGGTGGCGCCCGGCGGCGTCAGCGGCACGGGCCCCGTGTTCCTGGTGGCGAACAACGCCGAGAGTCAGATGATCTCGCTGCGCTTCAAGCTGAAGGACCTGGCGTTCGCGGCGGCGGAAGAACCGTTCGAAGCCGGCGGCAGGAAATACCCGGCGGGGTCCTTCATCATCAAGCCTGCCGACGGCAAGCCCGCTGCCGACACGCGCGGTGCCCTCGACGCCGCCGGCAAGGCGCTTGGCCTGCCGATTGCCGCGGCCGCTGCGCCGTCGGTGAAGACGCACCCCATAGGCATACCGCGCATCGCGATCATCCACGACTGGATCAACACACAGAACGAGGGCTGGTGGCGCATCGCCTTCGACCGCTACGGTGTGCCCTACGACTACATTTCCGACCACACCATCCGGGACACGGGCGACTTGCGCGCGAAATGGGACGTCCTCATCTACGCGCCGAACGCCGGCGTCTCGACGCAGCGCCAGATCCAGGGGATCCAGACTGCCGATGCGATCCCATGGCAGCCGAGCGAGGCGTCGCCGAATTTCGGCGGCCCCGACCAGACGGCCGACATGCGTGGCGGCTTCGGCTTCGAGGGCGTCGCCAACCTGCGGCGCTTCGCCGCCGCCGGCGGATTGCTGATCGCCGCGGTGGGCTCGGTGTCGCTGCCGGTTGAGACCGGCATGGTGGAGGCCGTCGAGATCGTCGCGCCGAAGGGCCTGCAGGCGAACGGCAGCGTGCTGCGCACCACCGTCAGCGACAAGGGCAGCCCCATCGCGTACGGCTACGCGGACACTCTCGGCGTCTACTTCGACCAGGGCCCGGTGCTCGACGCCGGCATCGGCACGGCGCTCGGTTCGGCGCGACGCTTCGCCGACATCTTCGGCTCGCCGACGGCGACCCGCGTCACCGGCCGCGGCGGCCTGAAGGATCCGGACATCCCACAGGGGCGGCCGTACGTCGAGCCGCCACCGCCCGCCAAGAAGGACATGGAGACAGCGGCCGACATCCCGGAAGAGATCTACGAGTTCGTCCGCAACCTGGTGCCCGCGGACGACCGCCTGCCGCGCACCGTCCTCAAGTTCGCGAAGAAGGACGACCTTTGGATCTCGGGCATGCTCGACAAGGGCGAGGAGCTGGCCGAAAAGCCGGCGGTCATCGATTGCCCGGTGGGCACTGGGCACGTCGTGCTGTTCGCCATCAACCCGATGTGGCGCTGGCAGACGCACGGCTCGCACAGCCTGGTCTTCAACGCGGTCATGAACTGGGACAACCTCGGCGCGGGCCGCAAGCCCGCGAAGGAAGCGACGGCGCCAGCCGCCGCACCGGACACCAAGCGGCCGTGAACGGACTGCGCATAGCGCGACACGTCGGGTTCGGCCTGGCGCTGGCCGCAGTGGCTGCGGCCGCGGCAGCGCGCCAGGCGCAGCCTACGCCCGCGCCCGGCCCATCGGCGCCGCCGGCGCAGGCGCGCGGACCGAACTGCGACGCGATCGTGGCGCTGAAGCGCGACGACTGGCCGCTGACGCTGCGCCGCGCGTGGAGCAAGGAAGTGGGCGGCGGGCAGTCGACGCCGCTGGTGGTGGGCGACCGCGTCTACATCTTCTCGAGCAGCGGCGAAGAGGAGATCGTGCAGGCGCTGGAGCTCGGCACCGGCACCGAGATCTGGCGCCAGGTTTACCGTGCGCCGTACCGCGTGAACCCGGCGGTCACAGCCCACGGCCGTGGTCCGAAGGCGACGCCGCTCGTCGCCGGCGGGCGGGTCATCACTTACGGCATCTCCGGCATTGCCTCGGGGTTCGACGCGGCCACCGGCAACCTGCTCTGGCGGCGCACCTTCGAGGAAACCGCGATGACCAACATGCCGCCCTTCGGCAACGCGGCCTCGCCGATCCTGGTGGACGGCCTCGCCCTGTTCGTCGCCGGCGACCGCGACCGCGGCGCGCTGGTCGCCGTCGATCCGGCGACCGGCCGCGAGCGCTGGCGCTTCTCGGGCGAGGGGCCGGCGTACGCCTCGCCGGTGGTCGCCGAGATCGGCAAGGTCGAGCAGGTGCTCACCTTCACGCGCACCCGGCTCGTGTCGGTGGCGGCGTCGAACGGCGCCTTGCTGTGGAGCGTGCCGTTCACCACCGAGGGGGACCAGAACTCGGTGCCGCCCCTCGTCCACGACGGCATCGTCATCTACTCCGGACTCGCCAAGGGCGTGATGGCAATCCGCCCGGTGCGCCAGGGGCTGGTGTTCAAGCTGGAGAAGGTCTGGACCAACTCGGAAGTGTCGATGCACATGAGCGCGCCGGTGCTCGCGGACGGCCGCATCTTCGGCTTCTCGCACCGCAAGCGCGGCCAGTTCTTCGCGCTCGACTTCAAGACCGGCAGGACGCTCTGGCTCAGCGACGGCCAGCAGGGCGACACCGCGTCGCTGTCCGCCGGCAACGGTTTCTGGTTCGCCCTCACCGATTTCGGGCGCCTCCTGGTGCTGAAGCAGGACGAGCCCGCATTCGCACCGCTGCGCACCTACACGGTCGCCGATGCCGGCACGTGGGCGGCGCCGGCGATCGACGACCACGGCGTCCTCATCAAGGATCTGGAGACGCTCGCGTACTGGCGCTTCGACTGAAGCCGCCTACCAGCGGGTGTTGAGGAACGCTTCCATCAGGATCGTCTGCGCGGCGAGCAGCGTCACGGCGGTCGCGAACAGCGCGCGCCGCTCCAGCGCGCCGTCGATGACCAGCGCCGCCGGGATGACGGCGAACGGCACCGCGAAAAACCAGATGCGCTCGACCTCGAGCGTGTAGAGCGTCGCCGTCGCCATGAACAAGACGGTGAAAAGCGCGGCCTTGCAGAAGACCGCAGCGAACCCGCCCTTCGCCACCGCATCGCGAAAGCGGCCGAGCCACAACACCGCTGTCGGAAGTCCAACGCCGATGACGAACGCCGCGACGTTGGCCACCGCGATGTTGAGGTAGCGCCCGAGCGTTTCGTGGCCGGTGCCCATCATCGACTCGTCGTTAGCACGTGCAATTGCGAGCGCGGCGAGTGGCTGGTAGCCCGACCACCAGACGAGAACGAGATTGGCCAGAACGAAAACGAAAGCGCCAAAGCTGAGGAGCGCCGCCGAGCGCGGCAGCGGCACGAGACCGTCGCGCCAGCACCAGAACGCGAACGCCGCGAAGAAAACCGCGGTCCCGAGCGTGGCCCAGGTCATCAAGGCGGACAAGGCAAGCGTCACCCCCAGCGCGGCGCCGTGAAGCCACGGCGACGCAACGGGACGAACCATCGCGTGTACGAAGACGAGGATTGCGGCCAGGATCCCTACGCTCGACGGTCCGTCCATCGAGGTGGCGGTGAACAGCACGATCGTCGGCGTGACCAGCATCAGCGCCACGGCGATGCGCGCAGCCGCGCCTCCGGCAACGAGCCAGGCGATCGCGCCGGTGAACACCACCGCGAGAGCGGTGAAAGCGATGGCGGCGAGGCTCGTTGCCACGTAGGTGTAGCCGAACAATCCCGCGGCAGCCCAGAGGAAGAGCGCAGCGCCCGGCGGATGCGTGCCGCCGTGCAGCGAGATGCGTTCCTGCACGCGCGGCCCCGAGAACTCGCCGAGAAAGCCGCGCGGCCCGCCGAACTTGTCGACGAGCCGCACATCCCAGAAGAACTCGTGATACTTCTGCGCGAACGGCTCGGCAAAGGACGGCACTGCCTCGTGCCATTCGTCGTCGAAGAACGGCTTCTTGTAGCCGTCGATCATCGACACGCTGAGGCACACAGCCCAGAAAGCCGGCACCGCGACGGCAAGCAGAGTACCGAGTCGCTGGGCGCCGAGAAAGAAGCGCGGCGCCGCCCAGACGAAGGCCCCCACCACCAGCAGTGCGGGTACCAGCCACAAGCTCAGGTTCACGTTGAAGTTCGCGTACAGCGGCACCGCCTTCATCGCCCGCAGCGCGCCGAGCGGCGGCCGCAAGCCCTCGAGGTACCAGGCAAGCTCCGCGTGATAGGCCCAGCAGACGCCCGCGAGGGCGAGGCTCGCCCCGGTCAATTCCCTCGCGCTCAGTTGTCGCGGCTGCATTTGGTGTTGCCGTCATTGTCGCGCCGCGTCTCGCCCCAAGCCAGACCAAACGGGCGGGAGCGCGGTAGGCTCCGCTCATGCTTTCCGAAATCGCAACGCTCATCCTGCGCGATCTCGATGGCCTGCGCCGCGAGGTCGAGCTGTACCCCGACAGTGAGTCGCTGTTCAAAGCTGTCCCGGGCCTGCCAAATACCGGCGGCAACCTCGCCCTGCACCTCGCGGGCAACCTGCGCCATTTCGTCGGCGCCACCCTCGGTGCCACGGGTTATGTCCGCAACCGCGACGCCGAATTCGCCGCGCGCACCATGCCGAAAGAGGAAGTGCTGGCTACAGTCGCCTCTGCTCGCGAGGAAGTCGCCCGCACTTTCGAAAAACTCGACGAAAAGATCCTCGACCAACCGTTCTCACAAGCGATGGTCAAGCGCCACATCGGCACCCGCCAGATGCTGCTGCACCTCTGCGTCCACCTCACCTACCACCTGGGCCAGCTCGACTACCACCGCCGCGCCGCGACTGGCGACTCCCGCTCCGCCGGCGCCATCCCACTCACTGCATTCGGAACCGCCGCCGACTAGGGACGCTACGGGATGGGCAGGAACGTGCCTTCGCTGACTTTGCCGTCAGTGACCGTGTAGAGGGTGATTCCGGAACGCATGGTCATCGTGTCGTCGCCGCCTGGGCCGACGATGGCGGCGGTCTGCTCGAAGCGGGTGAGGGGGCCTTCGGCTTCGTAGCGGATCGATTCGCGCGTGTGCATGTGGCCGCCGAGGGCTACCGGGTAGGGGTGGCCCTTCACGATTGCGAGCACCTCGTCGAGGTTCGAGACGACGTGGCGGTACTGGGTCTTGCCCTTGACCGTTATCAGGGAACCCGCGGGCGGCTCGTCGCGAAATCCTGAGAGCACGTCCACGGCCGAGAGCAGCGGGATATGGTTGAAGGTGATGACGGGCATTGTTGGCGGGATTGCTGCCAGGTCGCCCTTCAGCCACTCGAGTTGCTTCGCGTCCACGTGGCCGTAGTACCAGAGGTCGTCCACGTCGACGGTGTCGAGCGCGACGAAGTGCACACCGCCATAGTCGAACGAGTAGTAGTTTGGTCCCAGGCGCGTTCGGTACATGGCCTTGCCATACAGGGGATTCTTCGGGCTCACCAGCGAGAGGTGGCGCTCGATGCCGAAGATATCGTGGTTGCCCGGCACGTTCCAGACCGTCACGGGGAACTTCGCGATCTCCGCCATGTAGATGTCCCAGTAGCCGCGCGCTTCTTCCTCGCTGACGCGCAACGAATCCTTGACGAGGTCGCCGGTCATGAGGACGAAAGCCGGCTTCTGCGCTTCCACGATGCGGCGCGCGGCCTCGATCCTGGGCTGGCTGGCGGCGCTCGCATGCGTGTCGGAGGCGTGTACGAAGGTGAAGGTCGTTGGCGAAGGCGCCTTGGCTAACGCGAAATCGACTGGACCGCCGTCCTGTGCTGGCTTCCAGAAGCTTTTGGCCGCCTTGTAGCCGGCCGGTGCGTTGACGAAGACGACGCCGAAGCCCTTGCTGTCGGCAATCTCGTAGTTGCCGTCGTTGCCCGTGGTGACCGTTGCGGCCTGGTCTGACACGCGTGCGCCGTCGACTCCTGGCTCGCTTGCATCGCGCGCGCCGTTGCCGTTCGAGTCGAGAAAGACGGTGCCGTCGAGCGTTGGGCCCGCCTCGGCGGCGGCCGGCGCGGTCACGACCAGAAGCAGCGAGACGGCAGCGAGGGTCTTCATGGCAGGCTTCCTCATTTCAAACAGTAGACGCGGCCGTCCGCGGCGCCGATGACCAGGCATTCGGCAGGCGATGGCGGGCGACGCCGAAACGCGCAGAGCCCGCGTCGAACCCTCCGGACCTTCGCGTCTATGACGACGTCGAGCACGTTACCAAGGCGCGCGCGGGGCGCGGCTCGCGCAGTCGTCCAATCTTATGGCGCATCTTGCGCTGCGTTGCGAAACCCTGAAATCCTGAGTCGACGGATGGATTGTCTTTACTTATAACTATTTGCGACGCGGCCTGCGGCCGGCAGTCCGTGCCCTTGACAACCTTTGGAAGGGGGGCGTACATTTCCGTTTACTTGCGTTTGATTGTCTTGTCTTCTGTTGGGAGACCACGTATGAAACGAGGATCGGGCACTTTCCTCGCCCTCGCCGCGCTTTGTTTCGCCAGCACGCCGGCACTCGCCCAGGTGGACACGGGTTCGATCCTGGGCACGGTGCGCGACAAGAGCGGCGCCCTGGTCGCGGGCGCGAGCATCAGCGTGCGCGAGTCAACGACCAACGCAACGAAGAAACTGAACGAGACGTGGTCAAGCTATGTCGCGACGCCGCTCCTGATCGACACCTACACGGTGAGCGTCGAACGCACGGGGTTCAAGAAGCAGACGCGCGAGGGCATCGTCTTGCGCGTGCAGGACCGCCTGCGGATCGACTTCG
Source organism: uncultured Acidobacteriota bacterium (assembly GCA_963720545.1). Taxonomy (GTDB): domain Bacteria; phylum Acidobacteriota; class Vicinamibacteria; order Fen-336; family Fen-336; genus MFD01916-c6. The sequence continues at coordinate 2,557,118 of OY970399.1, forward strand.
AGCTCGAGCCGGGGGACGTCGCCGAGTCGGTGGTCGTGGTCGGCGACGCGCCGCTCATCCAGTCGGAGACCTCGTCGCTCGGCGAAGTGGTGGACGCGCAGCAGATAGTCGGCCTGCCGCTGAACGGCCGCAACTACATCGACCTCGCGACGCTGACGAGCGGCGTCATCCGCACCGCCGAGGGCAGCAACGGCAACGTGAACGCGACCTTCGTGGTCAACGGCACGCGCGGCGGCCAGAACAACTTCCTGCTCGACGGCATCGACAACAACAGCAACGACGGCGGCGAAGCGGCGCTCTACACCAACGTGGACGCGCTCGAGGAATTCAAGGTGCAGACGAGCACCTACTCGGCCGAATTCGGCCGCTCCGGCGGCGCCGTCATCAACGCGACGCTCAAGTCGGGCGCCAACGAAGTGAGCGGCAGCGGCTTCTACTTCCTGCGCGACGAGTCGCTCGACGCCCGCGGCTTCTTCGAAGACCCCGAGTCCGAGAAGGCGCCGTTCCACTTCCAGCAGTTCGGCGGCACGCTGGGCGGGCCGATCCGCAAGGACAAGACCTTCTTCTTCTTCGACTACCAGGGCACCCGCCGCAGCAGCGCCAACACGGCGATATTCTCGGTGCCGACGGCGGGGCAGCGGCGCGGCGACTTCTCCGGCGATGGCAACAACGTGATCTATGACCCGCTGACGGGCGAGCCGTTTCCCGGCAACGTCATCCCGGCCGATCGTTTCTCGCCGCTCGCGCGGAGCTTCATCAACCTCTATCCCGACCCGAACCAGGACGGGCTCATCAACAACTACCTGGTCAACCCGGCGACCATCACCTCTGCCAACCAGGGCGATCTGCGCCTCGACCACCAGCTCTCGAACACCGACCGCTTGTTCCTGCGCCTGTCGCTGACCAAGGGCACGACGCTCATCGAGCCGCCTTTCCCCGGCCTCGCGAACGGCGGCGACTACGGCACCGGCACGTCGCAGTCGAAGACCTGGGGCGGCGCGCTCGGCTACACGCGCATCTTCTCGTCCGGCACCGTCAACGAGCTGCGCTTCGGTTTCAACCGCGTCAAGGGCTCGGACGGCACGACACCCGGCGGGCAGAAGCCGCCGCCGCCGGAGCTGACCGTCCCCGGCGTTTCGAACGACCCGGCGATCACCGGCATCACCGTGTTCGACCCCGGCTTCAGCCCGATCGGCGACCCGGAGTTCATACCCACCTACACCCGCACCCAGGAGCTGCAGCTCTCCGACACGCTGTCGCTCGTCCGCGGCCGCCACAGCGTCAAGACCGGCTTCCAGTTCCGGCTCAGCGATTTCGACCTGTTCCAGATTCCGCAGCCGCGCGGCAAGTTCAGCTTCAGCGGCGAGTTCACCCAGGATGCCGACCACAACGAGGGCACGGGCGCGGCGCTCGCCGACGCGCTGCTCGGCTACTCGTCGCAGATCGACATCTCGAACATCACCCAGACGCGCAACCGGACGCCGGTGATCGGTCTCTTCGTCCAGGACGACTTCAAGGTGAGCTCGTCGCTGACGCTCAACCTCGGCCTGCGCTGGGACCGCGCCGGCGCGACCGTGGAAGCGGACGACCGGCAGAGCAACTTCGACTACGACACGGGGCAGGTGCTGATCGCCAACAGGGACGGCAACTCACGCGGCCTGATCGACGTGGACAACTTCAACTTCGCGCCTCGGCTCGGCTTCGCGTGGTCGCCGTTCAAGGACGGCCGGACGGCGTTCCGCGGCGGCTACGGCGTCTTCTACGCGCCGCAGGAAGTGCGCACCGGTTTTCAGCTCGGCTACAGCATTCCGTTTTTCTTCGCGCTGTCGAAGTCGAGCGACTTCGGCGTCACGCCCGCCGCCTTCGTGGACGAAGGCTTTCCGCCGCTCGACGCGGCCGCGGCGTCTTTCCCCGGCGTGCTCTCGGTGGACCGGCGATTCCGCAGCCCCTACTACCAGCAGTGGAGCGTGAGCGTGCAGCGCGACCTGGGCTGGAACACGCTACTCGAGGTCGCCTACGTCGGCTCGAAGGGCAGCAGGCTGCAGGTGCTGCGCGACTACAACCAGCCGCAGCCTGGGCCCGGCGACCCGCAGGAGCGGCGGCCGTACCCGCAGTTCGGCAACTTCGCGTCGATCACCAACGCGGGCAGCTCGACCTTCAATTCCGTCCAACTCAAGCTGAACAAGCGCTGGAGCAACGGTCTCTGGCTGCTGAGCGCGTTCACGTACGGCAAGGCGTGGAACGACCAGCCCGAGATCTGCTGCGCCTCGCCCTGGCCCCCCGACAGCTACAACATCCAGGCCGAGCACGGCCCCGCCGACTACGACCAGCGCTATCGCTCGGTCACGAGCTTCGCGTGGGACCTGCCGTTTGGCAAGGGCAGGCGCTTTCTCGACAGCGCGGGCCTCCTCGACCGGCTGATCGGCGGCTGGCAGCTGGGCGGCATCGTCACTATCGCCGCCGGCTTCCCGTTCTCGCCCGCGACCGGCCTCGACACCTCGAACACCGGCAGCTTCGGGCAGCTGCGGCCCGACCTCGTCGGCAATCCCGATCCCGGCGAGCGCACTCCCGAGCGCTGGTTCGACCCCAACGCCTACGCCACGCCCGCCGAGTTCACGTTCGGCAACGCGCCGCGCAACAGCCTGGTGGGCCCCGGCACGCGCACCATGGACCTCTACTTGATGAAGGAGTTCAAGGTTCGCGGCCGCGTGCGCCTGGAGCTGCGGCTCGAGGCGTTCAACGCGTTCAACCATCCCAACTTCGGCCTGCCCGACAATTTCGTCGGCGACGGCGAGTCGGGCGGCACCATCACCTACACCGCGATTTCGCAGCGCCAGCTACAGCTCGGCGCCCGGCTCGCGTTCTAGCGCGTGGCCCGGCCGAAACGTTTGCCTAGAGCGGCCGGGCTCGGCGCCGCGCTGGCGTTGGCCCTGTCGGCTGTGCCGCTCGCGGCGCAGGAGGTTCCCGAGCAGCGGCCGGAGGACGTTCCCGCCGACAACAGGTTCGACCCCGGCCGCATGGTGTCAACGCTGGTCGTGCCGCGCACCCACGTCGAACGCTTCGCCGTGCCGGCTGTCGACGCGCACAGCCACGCCTATGCCGAAACCGATGCCGCGGCGATCGCCGCCTGGGTCAAGCTGCAGGAACAGGTGAACGTCCGCACCACGTTCATCCTGACCGGCGAGACGGGCGCTTCGTTCCGCGGCCTGGTGAAGGCGTACGCGACCGCGTACCCCGGCCGCTTCGTGATGTTCGCCGGCTTCGACAAGACCGGCGTGGAGGCGCCGGACTACGGCGAGCGGCTGCGGCAGGGACTGCGCGCCGACGTGGCGGCGGGTGCTGCCGGCCTTGGTGAATTGAGCGACAAGGGTCTCGGCCTGGTGCGCGTGGGCGAGACGCCGTACTACATCGACGATGCCCGCTTCGACGCGCTCTGGGACGAGGCGGGCAAGCTGGGCGTGCCCGTCTTCGTGCACGTGGCGGAGCCGGCGGCGTTCTACGAGGCGCCGGACGAGAAGAACGAGCTGCGGCGCTCCGCCAACTGGTCGTTGTACGGCAGGGGCACGCCGGGTTTCACGGCCATGCTCGCGCGCTTCGAGTCGGTGATCTCGCGCCATCCGCACACCCGCTTCGTCGCGGTGCACGCCTTCAACCTCGCCAATGACCTGGCCGCGGTCGGCGCGCTGCTCGAGCGGCACCCCAACGTGCAGGTCGACTTCGCGGCGCGCATGTGGGAGCTGGCGCGGCAGCCGTTCACCGCCCGCCGCTTCCTGGCGGCGCACGCGGAGCGGATCCTGTTCGGCACGGACAACGACCCGGTGCTGCCGATGTACCTCGCGCACGTGCGGCAGATGGAGACCGAGGACGAATGGTTCTGGCCGGCCGACGCCGAGTGGTGGCGCGGCTACGGCATGGGCCTCGCGAAGGGCGTGCTCGCCAAGGTTTACGCGGGCAACGCCGACCAGCTGCTCGCTCGCCGCCGCTAGCGTTCCTCGAGCCTGAGGACGGCACCCTTGTGGATCGCGGGCAGCGTGAACACGAGCCGGTCCGCCTGCGGGACGCCGGCGATCGTCACCGGCTCGCCGAGAAAGGGCAGCAGCCAGGCGGTGCCGCCGCTTCGCAGCGGTACGCTGACACGCACTTCCTGCGCCGGCGTCTGCACGGCACTGCGGCCGGGGGCGAGGCCCGCGAAATTGGCGAAGAACACGTGCGGCCGGCCGCCCACGCGCGCGATCTGGGTCGCGACCGACGGCGGTGCTTCGACGCGGATCGACGCATCGGCGGCGAGCGCCGCGACGAACTCGTCGGCTGCGGCCGGATCCGCCGTTGCGAAATTGTGCTGCAGCGCGTCGAGGTGCGCCTTGCCGGGACAAGCCGCGAAGCGCCGCACGCCCGCCGCGTCGTCGAAGCCGGTGGCATCGGCGCCGGTGACGACGAGGCGCGTGCCACGGGCGAGCTGCGCGCGCAACTCGCGCCGTTCGTCGCCGCCAAGCTCGCGCACGTCGGGCAGGATCAGGCTCGTGCCGCGAAAGGCCGCGAGCGTGCGCGGCGTGACGATCTGGAACTCCAGGTGCTTTTGCATCAACAGGACGACGATGCCCTGGTAGGAGCGCAGGAATGCCTCGGGGGAGTAGTTCCGCGTCGCGGGCGAGAAGTAGACGCCGACCGGATGGACGGGCTCGCGACCGCCGTAGAAAGTGCTCTCGTACCGTTCGAGCCATGCGAAGATGCGCCGGCGTGTGGGCGGATCGTTCGACCCCGACATCACGTGCGTGGCGGCGTCCCAGAAATTCGCACCCGCCATGACCACCGACATCGCGAGGTTCATCATCGGTTCCGGCGCTGCGATCTTCGGGTCCCCGTCCCAGGAGTAGTTGAGGATCCAGGTCGCCTTGCCCGCGGCGAAGGCGCGGAAGGACTGCATGCCCACCTGGTAGAGGAACCAGTCGAGCATCGTCCGCGACGTGGCCATGTGGTCGCCGCCGCCGGTCTCGTACTCGTGGGCGATGGCGTCGGCGACCCCGTACAACTGGTAGACGTCGGCGCCCACGACCACGGCCTCGCGCTCGATGCCGGGGTAGATCTCGGGGATGGTCATGATCGCGGGGTTCACCGCTCGCGCGGTGCTCGCGATCTCGGCCACGAACTCGGTGATGGTGGCGATGCGGAAGTCGAGCCACTGGCGGAAGTTCTTGTCGCCGAAGTCGCCGAGCTTCAAGTCGCGGCGCGCATCGAGGCCGGTGCGCGCGCGGAAGGCCGCCACCGTCTGCTCGTCGAAACTGGCCCAGGAATCCTCCCAGCCCTCGAAGTGCGTCATCCAGTACGGGATGTCCACGTAGATGCCGTCGATCCCCGTGGCTGCGATCTGGCGCACGCGCTCCATGTATAGCCGCCGCCACTCGGTTGCGTACGGTGAGATCCAGGCGTCTTCCTCGCCGGCGGCGATCCAGAAGGCGGCGCCGCTCGTGAACACGGCGGGTTCGCCGCCGAGCTTGCGCTGCAGCCAGTCGGGATGGTCCCTGGCGAGCGTGTGCGCGCTCTTCTCCGCATCGCTGGTGATGCACTCGGTGCCGGCGATGTAGACGAACGCACGGTTGCCAGCCGCGTGCGCCCGGGCAGCAAGGTCCTTGATCGCCGCCAGTTTCTCCTCCGGGTGCAGGAAGCTTTCGTAGCGCCCGGTCACGTCGTTGTCCACCTCGATGCCGAAGACGTGGTCGTCGGCCGCGGCGCGCACGATCGCCGCGGTCCTGGTCGCGTCGAGCGGGTAGGCGGCGATGCGGACCCGATGGGTCCAGTTCGCTGCGGGCTCGGGCCGGGCTTCGAGCAACAGCGCCTTCTCGAAAGCGACGCGCAGCCGCGCCGTCGGCCCCTGCACGCGGCCGAGCTCGCGGTTCGACACGTAGTCCGTGACGCGGTAGCGCGCCGCGGCTCGAGACCGCGCAGCTCGATCGCGCCCGTCGTGCCGCGGCGCGTAGAAGGCGTAGTAGCAGCGCGTCGCCCTTGCGGATCGCGTGCGCCTCGGGCCGGTCGAAGCCGATGTCGTAGAGCTCGCCGAGGTATTCGCCCTCGGGCAGCCGCTTGCTCGTCGTAGAGCTGCGATCCAGTTCGCCCACGGCTTCTCGCGCTCGGGCGTGAGCAGCAGCTTCGGGTCCTTCTCGCCGGGCGCGCCGGGCCAGGTGAAGTTGCGTGCCGACGACACCGCCGACGCCGAAGGTCGAGGCGAAGTCGTCGCCGCCGTCGCTCATCTCGACGTGATCGCCGAAGTACGGCGATGCCGTCGCCCAGTCAGCGCCTTCAGCGTCTTGCCCTTGAGCCGCACCTGCCAGGAGCTCTCCGGGTCGGAGGCGACCGTCATGTTCAGGAACGGCAGTCGTGAAGAACGAGTAGGCCGTGCCGCACGGGCAGATCTCGACCACGCGCATCGGGTCGCGCCTCGCGCGCGGCGTCTCCAGATCGCTTCGAAGAAGCCCGGCACACCTTCGACCGAATCCTCCGGCGCTGCGTGGTGGTGCGCCGGGTTGTAGCAGGGCGGCGACGCCGTTGAGGTGCTGGCCGTCGATCTTGAGGCCATCGAAGCCCCAGTCGCGCGAGCGCCTTGCGCACGAAGCGCCGCGGCATCCGCGCGCACCGGCGCGTACGCCGGGCACAGGTAGATGCGCGTTCCACCAGCGTGATCTTGCGCGGCGTGCCGTCCGCGTTGCAGCAGCAGCCAGTCCGGGTGCTCGCGCTGCGGTGCGCGTGCCCGGATCCGCCGCGAGCGGCGCCCACCACAACTGCGCCTTGCAGCCCCGCGCGCGTGGATCTTCTCGACGAGCGCCTTCATGTCGGCGTCGCCGCGCGGGAACTTGCTCCGGATCGGGATCCCAGTCGCCCTCGCGCGGTCTGCCAGCCGTCGTCGAGCGACCGCCCAGCCGAAGCCGAGCTCGCCGGACGATCGGCAGCGTCGCCGTCGATCTGCTCGGCGGTGAAGTCGCGGCCGTAGCCCCAGGCGCACCAGATCGGCTCGAACGCGCCCGGCGGCGACTGCGGCAGGACGACGCCCTGCGCTTACCATCAGCCGCCGGTAATCGACGCAGCGTGCTTGAAGTAATCGCCGCTGATGCACAGCCACGAAACGTGCGTAACGTTTCGAAGCTGTCGCCGGGCTCGAGCGTCTGCGCGGCTTTCGCGGTCACTGCCAGCGCGAGCTCGCGCCGCCGCTGCGTGTCGCGCGGCACCGGCAGCGAGACGAGCTTCGGCGCGAGCTCGAGATGCCCGACCGCGAGGCCGATGTCGCGGCGCCAGACGTCGACGCACCGGCGTGCCGCCGCCGTAGTCGGACGCGTTCATGCCCATGGTAAGTTGTCGCTGCGATCGAAGCCACGACCGAGCGGTAGCACCCAGTCGGGCCGGCGCTCGTAGGAGCCGCTCTGGTACGACCAGAACGCGGGTTCGCGGTCGCCGGGTCGCGGCGCGAACACATAGGCGTTGCTGGTCCAGCCCCGCAAGACGACCGGTGTCGCGCCCTCGTTCTTGTAGCGAACCGTGAAAAGAGCCCAGCGCGGCCACTCGTCGTAGACGTCCACGAAGACGGTCTTGCGAAGCGGGCCGCAGCGACCGCTCACGGCCACGCGGCGGCCGGCGCCGAACACATCGGTGATCGGTTCTTCGGCCGCGTGCTCGAGCACGCAGCGGCGCAGCTCACGGCCGGTCGTGAGCAGCGTCTCGGTTGCGGCGAACGGGCCGAGCACCTCGTCCCTGCCGGCGACCCTCGCGACGATGCGGGTCCGCATCGCCGCGTCGAACTCGACGCGCACGCCGGCGCCGCGAACGACCGCCGAGTCGAGGGCGAGCGCCGGCCACGAGAAGCACAGCAACGCGTGCAGCACCACGGCTGCTTTCAGGGCTGAGCGTCGATCCATTCGATCCCCACCTCGGGAGTCAGGGCGACAACGTCTTCGTAGCGGAGCACCCCGCTCGCGGTGCCGAGCGCATTCGCCGCGCCGCAGGCGGCGGCGAGCCGCAGGCACGCCTCGGGCTCCAGTCCTCGCTGCAGGCCGACCGCGAGGCCGCCGAGAAAACAATCGCCTGAGCCCACCGCGTTGCGCACCGTGATGGCGGGCACGGTGATACGACAGCGACGCCCGTCCCAGAGCGCCACGGCGCCCTCCGCCCCCAGAGTCAGCACCACGCGCGCGGCACCGAGCGCGCCGATCGCGCCAACGGCGCCGAGCGCTGCCTCGAAGCGGTCGATGCCGCCGGCCAGCAGCGCCGCCGCTTCGTCGCGATTGGGTTTGACGAGATGCGGCCCGGCGGCGACACCCAGGCGCAGCGGCGTGCCGCTCGTGTCGAGCAGGCAGCGCACCGCCTGGCTCTGCAGTTGCGCGATAAGGTCGTGGTAGGTGGCCTCGCCCAGGCGGGGCGGCAGGCTGCCGGACATCACCGCCACCGTTCCCTGGCGCGCGGCGGCGGCGAACACGTCGCGGAGACGCTCGCCGGCTTCGCCTTGCAGCTCCGGACCCGGTTCGAGGATTTCCGTGATGCGCCCCGCGGCGTCGCGAATTGCAAGGTTCGTCCGCAGCTCGCCGCCGGCGTCGATGCCGAGCGACTGCACGCCGCGCTCCGCCAGGAACCGCTCGAAGCGGGCGCGGCGCGCGGCATCGGCGTCCACCAGGCCGACGAGCTGTACCGCTTCGCCGAGGGCGGCGATCGTGAGCGCGACATGCAGGCCCTTGCCGCCCGGCCAGGCGGCGACGCTGCGCGCCCGGTTCACCTCGCCGAGCCGCAGTGCCTCGACCTCGATCAGCTTGTCGAGCGCCGCGTTGAAACCGGCGACCGCGATCACGCGTGCGACCGCAGCAAGGCATCGACCTCGGCGGCACTTGCCTGGGTGGCGGTGCCGCCCGCGCCGCGCGTCGCTAGGGCGCCGCAGGCGCTCGCCCGGCGCAGGCACTCGCGAGTCGTGGCGCCGCGCAGGAAAGCATCGAGATAGCCGGCGTCGAACGAGTCGCCGGCCCCGGTCGTGTCGACGACCTCGATCGGAAACGCCGGCACGTGCAGGACGGCGTCGCCCTCGAGCGTCATGGCGCCGCCGGCGCCGAGCTTCACGACGGTGCGCGTGCGGCCGTTTTGAAGCGCCCGCAGCCCCGCGGCGGCGTCGGTCGCGCCGCTCACGGCCCGGCACTCCACCTCGTTCGGAAAGAAGAGGTCCACCTCGCGCAGCGTCTCGACGAGGTCTCGCCCCCAGGTCTGAGCCGGGTCGAAGCCCGGATCGAGCGACGTCGTCAGTCCGAGATGGCGCGCGCGCCGGAACACGTCCTTGAAATCGGCGCGCATCCCGGATTGCAGGAAATACGACGAGGCGTGCAGGTGCGCGAACCCCGCGAACGCTGCGTCGGCGACGTCACGGCCGGTGAGCGCGCCAATCGAGCCCGGGAAGGAGACGAGCGCCCGGTCCGCCGGCGCCGAGATCGACACGGTCACGCCCGTCTTGATGCCGTCGTCGCGCACCACGCGCGCGACGTCGACCCCGGCGCCTGTCATCGTGGCGACGCAGAACTCGCCCCACGGGTCGCGCCCTACCTTGCCGAGAAACGCGACCTCGGCGCCGAGCCGCGCGAGACCCACGGCGCAGATCGCGGAGGCGCTGCCCAGCGTCATGACGAAGTCTTCCACCAGGACTTCCTTGCCGGGGGCGGGGAAGTCGCGGTAGCCCTGAAGGATGAAGTCCACGTTGATCTCGCCGACGACGAGCAGCTTCGCGTTGGCCGCGGACGGGCGCACGCTACGAGTCGCTGGCGAACGCGCGGCCGGGCGCTGGCAAAAACATAAGCATTGAAAGGTTAGTAAAGCAAAACGAAAGACGCAACGTGCAACGACCGCACTCGCCGTCAGGTCCGGGAATGGATCGGAAAGCTCTCGACGACGCGGCTGATGACGCCGTCGGAGGGGGAGTCCGGCCGCAGCCCCTCGTGCCGGCAGCGGAAAAATGCGAGCAACTGGCCGACCAACACGTCGAGGATCGGCAGGTCGCCATCCGCCAGCGCCGCGCCGCGGTCGAAGTCGACAACAAGGTCGCGAGCGCCCTGCGTGAGCCCGGCCGGTACGCCCGCGCCGACGACGACGCGCCGCTGGCCGAGCCGCTTGTGTTCGAGCTCGCAGATCAGGTCGATCTCGTAGGCCCGCACCATCGGATCGGAAGAGAGGAACGCGACGACCAGGCTGTCGTCGTGGACCGCGGACATCGGTCCGTGTCGCAGCCCCAGGTAGGACTCGGCCATGGTGTGCACACGTCCGCCGGTCATCTCGAGCATCTTCAGGGCCGCCTCGCGGGCGGCGCCGAGGCGGCAGCCGCTGCCCAGGTAGAGCACCGAGCGGAAGTCGCTGCGCGCGACCTCGCGGAGCGGCTCGGCGGCGCCGCTCAGGACGGCGGCGGCAGAGGCGGCCAGCACCGAAGCGTCGGCGGCGCCTTGCTGCGGGCCGCCGGGGATGCCAGACAGCAGCCGGGCCGCGAGCGTCATGTTGGTGAAGCTGCTGGTCATGGCCAGGCTCTTGTCGTTGGTGCTCTCGTCGAGGACAACGGTACGCACGCGCGGCGCCGCGCGGTAGTTGCTCGCGAGCGCGCCGTCGCGGCTGCAGGTGATGAGGAGCTGTGAGGCGCGCTCTTGCGCGAGCAGGTCGGTGACGACCGCGCGGCTCTCCGGGCTGTTGCCCGAACGCGCGAACGACACGACAAGAAAAGGTCCCGACGGCGGCAGGGAGCCGCGCGGGTGCGTCAGCAGCTGGCCGGCGTTCACCGCACTCACCGGCACACCGAACGCTTCCTGCAGCGGCACGGCGACGCACTCGCCGGCGTAGAGCGAGCTGCCCGAGCCGGTGAGCACGATGCTGCCGCTCCGATCGCCGATCCCGGCCGCCTGCAGGGACTCCGCCACCAGCCCGCGGCACGCCCCAAGCCGGGCGGCGGTTCCGAGCCAGGTCGCCGGCTGCTGGCAGATCTCGCGCAGCGTATGGCCGTAGCCAAGCTCGATCTGCTCGTTCTGGGGCGCCGAAAGCAGCGCGCCGACCTCGCCGCTGCCGGTCAAGTGCTGCAGCCAGGACTCGATGTCGGCCGGCGGGTTCACGCGTTCGCTCCAACCGGGCCTTGCCACTTGACAACCATCGCGGCAACCCTCAGATAATATAAGGCAAGCATGTGTAATATCTCGCAATCAGACGAAGGATACAAGTGACGGTCCGCACCCCGAGCGGCCGGCATTGAGCCGCGCCAGCGGCGCCCGCCGGCGCAGGCCGCCGCCGGCCGCCGCGCCGCCGGAGAAGCTCTTCGTCGAGGAGCGCCGCCGACAGATCATCGAGCAGATCGAGGCGAAACAGCGCGTCACCGTCGAGCAGTTGACCGACCGTTTCGCCGTTTCGGCCGTCACCATCCGCGGCGACCTCGACGCGCTCGCACAGGCGGGCGCCGTGGTCCGCTCGCACGGCGGCGCGCTGCGGCGCCGGGAGGGCGACGACATCCCGCTCGCCGTCAAAGCGACGCAGCACCATGAGGAGAAGGTCCGCATCGCCCAGGCCGCGGTGCGCGAGATCAACGACGGCGAGACCATCATGCTCGACTCCGGCACCTCGACCGCCGAAATCGCGCGCCAGATCCGCACCCTGAAACTGCGCTCGCTGAACGTGATCACCAACGCCCTCAACGTCGCGATGGACCTAGCCAACCTGCCGCACGTGCGGCTCATCATGCTGGGCGGAATGCTGCGGCACATGTCCTACTCGCTTGCCGGCCCGCAGGCGGAGCAGGTGCTGCGCGGCCTGCACGCGGACCGCTTGTTCCTCGGGGTCGACAGCCTAGACCCCGAGATTGGCCTGATGACACCCGATGTCCTCGAAGCGCAGTTGAACGCGCTCATGATCCAGGTCTCGCGCGAGGTGATCGCGGTGACCGATTCCTCGAAGTTCCAGCGCCGCAGCCTGTCAGTGATCGCCAGCATCGACAAACTGCACAAGCTGATCACTGACACCGGCGCGAGTCCGCAGATGGTGGCGGCTCTGCGCGCGCGTGGCGTCAAAGTGATTCTCGTCTGAGCCGCATGCGAAGCGGCCCTGGGTCGTCGCCGCGCCGCCAATCGCGGCCACTCGGCATCGGCAAGCTGCGCGGGCTGCAACAATGCTCCACGGCCGGCGCGACTTTTTCCATACTGGCGCTCGACCACCGCCAGAACCTCAGGCGCGCGCTGCGTCCCGATGCACCGCAGGCGGTGAGCGACGACGAGCTCGTGGCGTTCAAGCGGGCGGCGGTGGCCGGCGTCGCCACGGCCGCCACAGCGGTCCTGCTCGACCCGGAGTTCGGCGCCGCGCAGGCGATCGCTGCCGGCAGCCTGCCGGGCGATCGCGGCCTGGTCGTCGCCGTCGAAGCGACTGGCTATGACGGAGAGCCCAGCGCGCGACGCAGCGCGATTCTGCCCGACTGGACGGTTGCCAAAGCCCGGCGGATGGGTGCAAGCGCGGTGAAGCTGCTCGTCTACTACCACCCCGCGGCGCCGACCGCGCCGCAGGTGGAGCAGCTGGTGCGCGACGTGGCCGCCGATTGTGCGCGCGAGGATCTGCCGCTGCTGCTCGAGCCGCTCAGCTATTCGCCTGATCCCGAGCGCCCGCGCTTGTCGGCCGCGGAGCGCGGCCAGGTCATCGTCACGACCGCGCGGCGCCTGGTGAGCACCGGGGTCGACATCCTCAAAGCCGAATTTCCCGGCGACGCCTCGAACGCGGACGGCTGGTTCGATGCCTGCCGCGAGCTCTCCGCGGCTAGCGCCGCCCCGTGGCTACTGCTTTCGGGATCCGTGGACTACGACACGTTCCTGGCCCAGGCCGAAGCGGCTTGCCGCGCGGGCGCTTCGGGCGTCGCCGTGGGGCGCAGTGTGTGGAGCGAGGCCACGGCGCTCGCCGCCGACGCGCGCGCTGCGTTCTTGCAGACGACCGCGCGCGAGCGCATGGCCCGGCTAACGGCCCTGTGCGTGTCGACGGCATGGCCGTGGACGGGGTTCTACCACCCGGCGTCGCTGCCGCCCCGCTGGTATGAGGATTACTGAGCGCCCGCCTCTGCCTCCGCGTAGCCTGTAGCGCGGGCGCGCTGCGTGCGCGCGACCTTACGATCGGCGCCGGCGGTCGTTTCCCAAGGGAGGTACGATGCGGACCGGAATGTTGCTCGCGGCGCTGCTGACGATGGGCGGTGGCGTCGCAGCCGAGTCGTCCGAGGACGAGTTGCAGGTGCGGCAGTCGCTCTCCTCCTTCTACAGGGATGCCGCGCGCAACGACTTTCGCAACGCCGACCGATATGCGGCGCTCGACTGGACCCACGTCGATGCGCGCGGCGCACGCAGCCGCGGCCGCGATGCCGTGCTGGCGGCGCTGCGGCGGGAGATTGGCGGTGGCGTGCCGGTGATCGAGGAAACGACGGTGCGGTTTCCCACCCAGGAAGTTGCGGTCGCCACCGTCGTCGACAACGCCGGCCAGCGGCGCGTGCGCACCTTCGTGCTGGTGAAGCAGAAGGGCCGCTGGCGCATTACCCAGGATCAGGCCACCGAGGTTCAATGAAAGCGGGAGCGCATGATTAGCCAGGCCGCAGCCGAACGCCGTCAGAACCGCGCACGTACGCTGCTCGCCAACCATTCGTGGCACGAGCTGCGCCGGATGCTTGCCGGGCTGCACGCCGCCGACGTTGCCGACGTGATGGGCGCCTTCGAGGGCGATGACGAGCTGATCCTCTTCCGCCTGCTCGGTTCCGGCAAGGGCGACGTGTTCGCCTACCTGCCGCCCGATCGCCAGCGGCGCATCCTGCGCACCGTGCCCCCGCAGCAGCTCGCAGAGATCGTCGGCCAGATGCGGCCCGACGATCGCGCGCGCATGGTGGAGGTGCTGCCCAAGCCGATAGCGCACGCCATTCTCGGGCGGCTGCCCCCTTCCGAGCTGAAGGCGAGCCTGGCGCTCCTCAGCTATCCCGAGAACACCGCCGGCCGCTACATGACGCCGAACTTTGCGTCGGTCGCGCCCGGAATGACCGCTGCCGAAGCGCTGGAGCACGTCCGGCGCACCGGCCGCAACAAGGAGACGCTGAACGTCGTCTACGTGGTGGATGAGCACGGCAAGCTGCTCGCGGGCGTGCGCCTCGGCTCGCTGGTGCTGGCGGCACCCGGCACGCTGGTCACCGACACCGACGACTCGCCGCTGGTGGCGCTGCCCGACACCACACCGCGCGAGGAAGTGCTGCGCATCTTCGAACGCTACGACCGCGTCGCCCTGCCGGTGGTGGACGACGAGTTCCTGATGCTCGGCATCATCACCATCGACGACATCCTCGACGTCGCCGAGGCGCAAACGACCAAAGGCATTCACAAGATGGGCGGCCTCGAGGCGCTCGACATGCCCTACGAGACCGTCGGCTTCTGGGAGATGGCGCGCAAGCGCGGCGGCTGGCTCGCCGCCCTGTTCATCGGCGAGATGCTGACGGCCACTGCCATGAGCCACTACGAGCACGAGATCGCGCGCGCCGTGGTGCTCGCCTTGTTCGTGCCGCTCATCATCAGCAGCGGCGGCAACTCCGGCTCGCAGGCGGCCTCGCTCATCATCCGCGCGCTGGCGCTCGAGGAGCTGCGCATTCGCGACTGGCTGCGCGTCTGCCGCCGCGAGATCTTCTCCGGCTTGACGCTCGGCGCCGGGCTCGGCGTCATCGGCTTCGTGCGCATCGTGCTGTGGCAAAAGTTCGGCATCAACGACTACGGCCCGCACTACCTGCTGTTGGCAGCAGCGGTCGCGATGAGCCTCGTCGGCGTCGTCACGTTTGGCACGCTCTCGGGCAGCATGCTGCCGTTCCTGCTGCGGCGCTTCGGCTTCGATCCGGCCACCAGCTCGGCGCCGTTCGTTGCGACGCTCGTGGACGTCACCGGCCTCGTCATCTACTTCCAGGTGGCGGCGCTGATCCTGCGCGGCACCTTGTTGTGAGCGCTTCGCTTTAGCGGAACTGCGCGAAGAATGCCGCGGCGGTGCGGTCGCGTTCCACGCGGTTGCGGAAGAGGGTGTGTCCGTCGTCGTCGAAGATCCGCACCGCGTAGCGGGAACCTTGCTTCGACAGCGCCCTGGCGAGCTCCAGCGTGTGCGTCACAGGCACTCCCTTATCGTCCGTGCCGTGCATCAGCAGCAGCGGCACGGTGAGCGCTTCGGGCCAGCGGCGGGCCGAGCGCGCCGCGACGATGCCGGCTCGGTTGGTCGCGAAGTCGCTTCCCCAGATCTGCGGGCCGAGAGCCGCAGCCCGTTCGTCGGAGTTCAGGTACTCATCCAGGTCGGTGATGGCGCCGAAGGTGGCCGCTGCGCGCGCCTTCAGCCCTGCGCGTATCGCGAGAAACGTCATGATGCCGCCGCGCGACTCGCCGTAGAGGAACAGCGCTTCGGTGTTGGCCGCGTGCAGTGCCGCGGCGGCAATGACGGCGTTGCCGATGTCGTGGACGTCGGCGCCGCCCATCTCGTCGTGGCCCGCCATGCCGTCGCTGCCGCGAAACATCGGCGCCAGCACCGTGAAGCCCGCCTCGGCGAGGCGGTGAAAGGTCGCCGCGAGATGCGGCGCTTGTCCTTCGACCACGTAGCTGCCGCGCAGGAACACGATGAGCGGACGCAGTGCCGCCGGCGCCACCGCCGGGCGGTAGAGGTAGGCACTGACCTCGAGGCCGTCGCTGCGGTATGTGAATCGCTCGAGGCGGTACTCGGTGTCGGCGCGCAACGCGTCGTACTCCGCACGCTCCGTCGAACGGTCAAGGCGTTCCACGGACTCCCACGCGGGCAGCCTCACTACCGCCGGCTGCTGCACGATCGTGCTGTCGGCTTCGTTGCCGGCCGCGCTCGCGCTGGCGCAGGACCAGAGAGCGAGCGACATGGCCAGGGCGGCGGCGCTGGTGCGCTGGTTCATGTCGTCTTGACGAGCGAAGCGCGCGATTGGTTCCCGCGCCATGCGTCGAGCATGAGAATGCCGATGACGACCAGCGACCAGAAGACGGCGCGTCCCGGCGTCAGCGCCGGCTGCGTGAGGCGCGGCAGAATGTCGTTGAGCGACGCGCCGCCGATGCTCAGCGCGTCCCAGATCGGGGCCGGCCCCGCGCGATCGGCCAGCAGCAGGCGCGCGTCCGGCCGCGCGCTCATGTAGAGCGCGAGAGCCAGGCCCCAGGCGAGCAGCAGGTAGCGGCAGCGGGCGAGGCCGCCCCGCCACTCGGCCACGCGGCAGGCGGCCGCGATGGCCAGGAACGGCACCAGCGGCACGAGGAAGCGCGCCGGCGGACAAAAACCCGCCCACCAGGTGCGCCACAGCAGGACGGGCAGCACCAGCGAGACGGCGAGTGTCGCTGCCCAGAAGCGCGCGGCGCCGAGGCGGTGCCACCACGAAGCCGCGCCGGCGAGGCCGAGGATGAAGGCAGGTGCGATGGGCAGCAGCCCGAAGGCGCCATCCAGGAGCAGCCCGGGCAGGCTGAGCCACGGCGACGAGCGCTGGATCTTGCGCGGCACCTTCGAGCCGTAGAGGGACAGCGGTGACGGGTCGCCGAACACGCGGTAGTGGTGCAGCGCGTACGCGGCCAGGAATGCCCCGACGACGCAGCCGAACGCAATCCGCTCACGGCCGCGCAGGCGCGCGAGGCCCATGAGCGCGAGCACGGCCATCGCCGGGATCATCTTGACGTGCAGCAGCGGCAGCGCGCCGACGCAGGCCGCGGCCAGCACGGCACGTGCCATGCCGCGCGGGTGGAGCAGCAGCAGGAAGCCGCCGAACACCAGCAGCGCGGAGGGCGACTCCGTGTAGACGTGGAACCCGTAGAAGAAGAGCGGCGGGGAGGCGGCGAGAAGCCATGCCGTGAGCGCGGCATCGGCATCGCCGGTCAGCTCGAGCGCGAAGCGGTGCACGAGCGCGATGAGCGCGGCGGCGCAAACCGCCATCAGCACCACGCACGCCGCCCTGCCGCCCGCGGCATAGAACGGCGCCAGCAGCAGCGGCAAGCCGACGCTGTGGGTCGAAATCGGCCGGCCGTCGGCGCGCCAGGTGCCATACGGCATCTCGCGCAGGTCGTGGGTGTACTCGAGATGGTCGCCGCGCCTGAAGTTATCGGCAAGGTCGAGGTCGTGCTCGCGCCACAGGCTCTGCGCGAGCAGCAGGTACTCCACCTCGTCGCCGCTCGCCGGCACCGCGCGGACATAGCGCAGCCCGAAGCCGAGGATGAAAACCAGTGGCAGCAGGAAGAACGCGAGGCGCGGCAGCGCCGGAACGCGCCCCTTAGGCACGCACGAGCGTGGCGCCCCAGCTCATGCCGGCGCCGAATGCCACCATCAGGACCAGGTCGTTCCGCTGGATGCGCCCCGCGCGCACCGCCTCGTCCCAGAGCAGCGGGATGGTGGCGGCGGTGGTGTTCCCGTAACGCTCGATGTTGTGGATCATCTTGCTGTCGGGAATGCCGAGCGCCAGCTGGCAATGCTCGTTGATGCGCTTGTTCGCCTGGTGCATCAGCACGATCGCGAGGTCGTCGACGCCGATCGCGTTCCGCTCCAGCACAGCCCGCGCGCTCGCGACCATGCTGGTGGTGGCGATGCGGAACACGTGGCGCCCGTCCATCACCGGGATGTGGTCGCCGCGCTCGATCTGCTCGTTGTCGATGTAGGGCCGGCGCCTGAATCCGGCGCCAGGAACGTACAGCTTGTCGTAGTCCGCGCCCTCGGTGTGCAGGTCGTGGTCGACGATGCCGCGGCCGTCCGACGCGTCGCTGGCGCGCACCACCACCGCGGCGCCGCCATCGCCGAACAGCACCGTGAGGTGGCGGAAGCGCGTGTTCCACTCCCACTCCTGCGGCGTCGGCGCGGTTTGTGACTCCGAATACAGGTAGCGCCAGTTCTCCTTGCTGAAGGGCATGAAGCCGCTGTGCACTTCCGCGCCGACGACCAGCACCGTTTTCGCGAGGCCAGAGCGCACGTGCGCATCGGCGAGCTGCAGGGCATACAGGAAGCCGACGCATTGCTGGCGGATGTCGAAGCAGGGAACCTGCCGTAATCCGAGCTCGGCCTGAAGCAGGGCGCCGTTCCCTGGAAAGAGGTGGTCCGGCGTCATGGTCGCGAACACCACGAGGTCCACCTCTTCGGGCGCGACCCCGGCCGACTCGAGCGCCTGGCGCGCCGCCGCGGCGCCGAGCGCCAGGGAGCCGGTGCCTTCCTCAACGTAATGGCGCTGCACCACACCGCTGCGCTCGCGGATCCAGGAATCGCTCGTCTCCATGACGCGGGCGAGCATGTCGTTGGTCACCGCGCGCGGCGGGATCGCGGCGCCGCTGCCGGCGATGAGGGATCGGGACATCGCTCCCGATTGTAGGCTAACGTCGTTGACGTGCTCGAAGTTGGCGACGCCGCACCCGATTTCGAAGTGGGCGGCAGTTCACTCCACGCTGTGGCGGCACAGGGCGACGGCGCGGTGGTCTTCTTCTATCCCAAGGCGTTCACTCCCGGTTGAACGTCCGAGGCCGGCGAGTTTCGCCGGCGATTCCCGCACCTTGCCGAAGCCGGCATGGCGGTGGTGGGCGTATCCTCCGACACGCAGGAGGTGGCGGACCGGTTCGCCGCCAGCCTGGAGCTGCCGTACCCTCTGGTCGGCAACCAGGACGGCTCGGTCGGCGCCGCATACGGCGTAAAGTGGCCCGTCATCGGTTTCTTCCGCCGGGCCAGCTTCGTGATCGGGCGGGACGGTGTGATCGAGGCCGCTTTGAGGCAGGAATCGAAGCCGCTGACCCACGCCAACTGGGCCCTCGACAAGGTGCGACGGCGCACCAAAGCCTGACCCGGCTGGAATTAACATCGAGGGCTCGCGAAAGCGCCCGTGTTTACAGACCTCTCCACCACCCCGATTTCGGAAACGATCCGCCAGATTTCCGCCGGCCGCAAGACCGGGGATCTCACGGTCAGTTCGGGACGTGACGTCAAGACCATCTTCTTCGACCACGGCCGCGTGGTGTTCGCGGGCAGCAACGTCAAGGCCGACCGACTCGGCGAATCGCTGATGTCGCAGGGCCGCGTGGTCCGCGAGGACGTCGAGAAGGCGCTCGTGGTCATGGCCAACAGCGGCCGCAAGCGCCACTTCGGCGAGGCGCTGGTGGAAGCGGGGGTCCTCGACCGCCGTGAACTCGGCGGCTCGGTGGCGCGCCAGGTGACGCAGATCGTGCTGTCGCTGTTCGAGCTCGAATCGGGCCAGTCGATCTTCGAGGAGCGGCGCTGTCCCATCCCGCTCGAGTTCATGGTGAGCCTGTCGGTGCACCGCATTCTCTACGTCGGCATCCGCCAGATGAAGAACGCGGCGTTCGTGCAGAACGGCATCGGCGAGCTCGACCGCCGCGTAATCCTCTCGGCGGCGCCGCCGTTCCGCTTCGGCACGCGCAAGTGCGGCGCCGAGGAGCTCGAGATCCTCGACCAGGCGACGAAGCCGGTGACCGTGCGGCGCCTGGCGTGGGCGCCCGGCGGCATCGTGGCCTCACGCCTGCGCAGCGTGTATGCGTTCATCGCTTCGGGCGTGCTCGATTCGGTGGGCGGCGACGAGTCCGAGCAGCAGCCGGTGATCCAGATGGAAACCAGCACCTTCCTGTTGTCGGCGCTGCGCAGCCGCCCCGACCCGACCTTCCGCGAGGCGATCAACGAGGAAGTGGAGCAGGAGCTGGCGCGTTCGGACAAGTTCGACCGCGAGAGCTGGCTCAACCTGTCGAAGACCGCCCCGAAGGACGAACTCGTCAAGGCGCTCGAGGAAAAGATGGAGCGCTACCACCAGCTGCTGGAAGCGGTGGGCGACGACGAGGAGCTGAAGCGCGACATCGAGATGATCCTCGGACGCGCCTCCGCGATGCTGCGGCTCGCGCGCCAGACCGCTGCCGCCGAAGGGCCGCAGACGCTCGCTTTCCGCCCCCCGCCGGGGGTGGCCCCGGTTCACGCAGGCGGTGAAATCCCGCCTGGCGCGCCGCCCGATACGCCGCCCGCCGCGCCCTCGGAGCAGGGTTCGACTCCGGCTCCGGCAGTGCCGCGGGCGACGGCCAACATGCAGCGGGTGACCACCGGCTCCACCGGCGTCGGCGCGAGCGCCTTCCAGGGCGCCGCGTTTGCCGACCACCTGCTGCTCGAGGCGCAGGCGCGCATGGTGGTGAACGATTTCGTGAACGCGGCCCGCGTGTACGAGAAACTGGTCGACCACATGCCCGAAGTGCCCGGCTATCACGCGCGCTATGCCATCGCCCTGTCGCGCCACCCGGCGAGCGCCAAGCGCGCCGAACGCGAGTTCCTCGAGGCGATCCGCCTCGACCCCGACAATGCCGACTTCCGCTACCAGCTCGGCTTGTACTACAAGAGGATGAAGCAGCGCTCCCGCGCCCTCGCCGAGCTGCGCACTGCGGTGCGCCTGGACGCCAAGCACCGCGGCGCCCGCCAGGAGCTGGAGGCGCTCTCACCCAAGGATTCGGTCCTCGACAACCTGCGCAAGCTCTTCAAGTAAGGTGCGAGAATAGTCCTCGACTTTCGAGGGGGTTCATCCGTGAGGCTTCGTTCTGAACGCATCGGGATCGTCGCGCTGCTCGCGGCCGCGGCGCCCCTGTTGAGCTGCGGCACGATTCACGACCGCTTCCGCGAGTGCGAGGAAGTGAACGTGACCATGAGCGTCAGCCACCAGGTGCTCACGGGTGCCAACGTGATCGCCGAGAACGAGACGGTCAGCGCCGGCAACTTCCTCGCGCCGGGCGCCGCGCGCGTCTTCGGGGTGTGCGTCGAGCGCGGCGACCGCAAGCGCTTCATCGCCTTCCGCAACGGCGTCAGCGAGTTCCAGGTCACCTGCGTCGCGACCTTCAGCGACGACCAGGCGCTGACGGCGCACCCCAGGGTCGAGCTCGGCCCCACCGAGCTCGCGTGTCAGGACTGGTAGCGCCTCAGATCCACTTGACGAACCAGGTCCACGCGCCCACGCCGAGGAAGCGGGCCTGGAACCAGGTCGTGGGAATCGGCACCGCGGTCAGGACCGGGAAGAACAGCAAGAACAACGCGACGACCAGCACCACGTAGCCGCGCGCCACGGCCCGCAGGCGGCCGTCCCACAAGAAGTCGAGCGCCGCGCCGAGCGCCAGGCACGCATAGGGGATCGCCTCCAGGAGGTAGTGCGAGTAGTTGAGGGTGCGCGGCGAAATGCCCCACGGCAGGTACATGCAGAAGAACCCGGCGCCAGCGAACAGCAGCGCGGCGTTGCGCTTCCACAGGCCGGTGACGAACGCCCAGGCGCTGATCGGCACCGATAGCCACCACACCGCCGGGTTGCCGACGGCGAAGATGCCGTAGACCCAGCCGTCGATTTCCTTGTAGTAGTACCAGGTCGGCCGATACAGCCATGGCCACGTCTGCCAGTTGCTGAAGTAAGGGTGCGTCGCGTTGAGATGCGCGTGGTAGTTCCAGATGTCCTTCTGCAGGTGCCACAACGTCGCAAGGCCGGCCTTGTGGATGTGGCCGCTCCAGTCGGGGATGGCGTAGTAGCTGCCGATGTAGATCGCAACCGGCAGCACCACGAACGCGAGCGCCGCGAGCGCCAGTTCGCGCCAGCGGAGAAAACGCTTCCTGCGCACCACCAGCAGCACCAGGCCGACGAAGCCCCAGGCCCACAGGCTGGTCCAGCGGGTGGCGAGCGCCAGACCCAGCACCGCGCCGAGCCCGATCATGGAACGCGCGGGCAACGGCTCCTCTTTCGCGGCGCGCACGCCGATGAGCACGGAGCCGAGCTGGAAGAGGATGGCGAAGATGTTGGTCATCGCGGTGCGGCTTTGCACCAGGTAGACGCCGTCCGCGAGCAGCAGCACGCTTGCCAGCAGCGCCGCGCGCTGCGACAGGAACTGGCGCGCGAGCAGGAAGAAGACCGGCGCCACCGCTATGCCGGCGAGTGCGGGCAGCAGGCGCCACGCCCACGGCTCGTAGCCGAAGAGGCGCACGCCGACGCCGATGAGGATCTTGGCCATCGGCGGGTGCACCCATTCGAGCGGCACGACGCCTTCGATGTACTGCTGCGCGGTCTTCGCGTGGTAGACCTCGTCGAAGAACTCCTCGCCGGGGACGCCGAGGCGCGGCAAGCGGGTGAGCGCAGCCACCAGCGTGAGGACCAGCGCGATCAGCAGGTCGCGCCGCCGCGCCGCTGCCCGGTCGCCCTGCACTAGTTGTGGGATGGGACCGGCGCCGGTGTCAGGTCGGACTGCGCCGCTTTCGGGCCGACCCGGCGCGCCACCGGGCCTTCGGCCATCTTGATCCACTGCGAGGACGAGAGCCGCACGTAGATCTCGACGCGCGCATCCTTCCAATGCGAGTTGCCGAACATCGCCGCCGGCGGTTCGGGCGAGTGGTAGCGCGCCTCCGACTTGAACTCGAGGAGCAGCGACTGGCCAGCCTTCAGCGGCTTGCCGCCCTGCGTGACGAACTTGAAGTCGGAGCCCCACGCATCATCCGAGCCCGCCAGGCGGAAGGTGGCCATGGCGCGCACGAACTCGAGGTCGGTTTGGCCCTTGTTGCGGATGTTGACCCGCACCATCGGCGCGATGTACTGCTCGCCGGCGCTCGCCGGTTCAACGCCCCAGTAGCCGTCGAGGTCCGTAAATTCCACGAACAGGTTGGGGTCTTGAGCCCCGCCGCAGGCACTCGCACCGAGGCTGGCGGCGAGTATGACGCCGAGGACGGAGCGCTGGCTCATGGAGCGATTGTACCCGCGGAGCTGTAGCGAGTTCCGCGAATGAATGCGGCCAGCTGGTCGTGCAGGGCCTCGAACGACGGCACCACGAACAGGCGGTCCTGCATCGCCGAGAACTGGTAGCTGGTAGAGGCGACGGTGTCGGCGTCGAACGGCAGCAACCGCACGTCCGGCGAGAACGCGTGCGGCAGCTCGCCGAAGCTCGAGAGCAGGCCCGCACCGTAGGCCTTGACGCCGCCTTGCTCCTCGACCAGCCCGAACTCGAGGGTGAACCAGTAGAGGCGGTCGAGGAACACCAGCTGCGCCTGGTTCGCGGTGCGCGCCGCGCGGCCGATGGTGACCGAGAGTGCCGCGAAATGCGGGTCGACGAACATCGGCATGTGGCCGAGGACCTCGTGGACGATGTCGGGCTCGGGCGTGTACTCGGGCCGCGAGGCGTGGCGAATGTACTGCGTAGACGACATCACGCGGTCGGCGAGGCTGCCGAGGAATTCGGCGGGCTCGACCAGTCCCTCGATGGCGCGCACCGTGAACCCGCTCTGTGCTCGCAGCGCCGCGGAGAGGTCGGCAAGCTGCGGGATCGTGGTGCGCGGGATGCCGAGCACCTGGCGCGCGTGCTGGTAGCGCTGACACGCGTGCGTCGCGTGCAGGTCGGCGAGCTGCTCCGCGACCGTGCGCCAGGTGCCGTGCTCCTCGCCCGTGTAGACGAGCCGCGGCGGTTCCCGGCCCGCCATGCGGTGGTCGCGGCAACGCTGCGCGATTTCGTCGCGGCGGGCGCGATAGAGCGGATCGGAAGCTCCCGGATGGTCGATCCCGAGAACCGCGATGTTCTTCGCCGACATGTCTCGTCTCCTTGGTGAATGCACAAAATGAAAAAGCCCGCGTCCCCTTTCGGGTTGCGGGCTTGACCAGCGTTCGTCAGCTTCGTGAACCGCTGCTAGGCGCGCACCCCGAGTGCGTATCGGTACGAATACGCGTAGAGGTGGCCGGCCGGCAGTTGTTTCACGAGGCGGGGATTATGCCACACCTCGAGGTCTTCCCGAGGAGCTCAACGCTTGCGCTGCGACCGAGGGATCTCAGTTGCAACCCACTGTGTCCGGACACAGTGGCTCAGGGGTTCGGGGCGAGCAGCAGGGCCCCCAGGAGCTGTTCGACGCTGCGGCCTTCGCGGGCGGCTCGCTGGCGCAGTTCCTCGGCACGCACGGCGGGGAGCGTCACCTCGAACGTCGGTGCCGCTGCGGCCGTGGCGAGGTGCGCGGCGACCAGGCCGCGGAAATCGGCGCCGATTCTGGCATCGCCAAGCCGCAGCCGCGCTTCCGAGAGGCGGCCGGCGCCGAGCGAGCACAACACCGAGATCTCGCCATCGCCCGGATCGCCGCGCAGCGTGCGGCCCAGGGACATCTCGACGTCGACGAGGTTGAGGCGATGGCGGTCGAACAGGCCCACTTGCGATCCTCCGTGATGATGATGGCTAGCGGCCGTTGATGATCTCGCCGGTCTTGTATTCGAGCTGCTGGCTCGTATCGCGAACCACACCCGGGGTGTTCTGTTCAAGCGTCTTCCAGGCTTCCTGGGAAGTCACCGGCTGCTGTGCTTGTTGCTGACCCGGAATCCCGGCAAGCGCCGGATCACCGCCGATCGGCGGCAGGTTAGAACTCATTGCGGCTCCTCCGTTTCTCCATCAGTGACGACGCCTTTGACACGCAACTGGGCGGTCCACGCGGATTGCGCTGCAACCGCCAGTGCTTCCGCCAGGTCGCCTTCGGTCGCGCCCGACCCGCCGGTACGCGACATCCAGTGGGCCAGCAGCACGTTCGACCCGACCGAAGCGCGGCCGGCCGAGTCGGTCATGATGCGCAGCTCGAGGAGCGCGTGTTCGATCCTCGCGGCCCACGCCGCGAAAGCCTCTTCCGCGGCTTGCGGGGCGCCCTCCGTGGCTTCGTTGCGTGCCATTTCCTTACCGAATGCACGCGGCGCGCCGCCACCGAAAAGGGCTGGTTGCTGGCCAAACCGTCCTCGATAGGCACGCCTTCCCGCAAAAATGATGCGCCTCCGGATGGCACCCTGCGCAGCCTTGCGGGCTCCTCGAGAAGGATCAGGCGGTACTGCTACTGCGTCCGGACACAGTGGACTGCAACGGGGGTCCCTCGGTCGCAGCGCATGCGTTGCGCTCCTCGGGAAAACGGCCGGTGGAGGCGCAAGGGTTGAGCTCGTCGGGGAAACCGCGTGGGTCTGGCGGTAGAGTCGCCGTCGCATGAAGCAGTATCTCGAGCTGTTGAAGGACGTGCTGGAGAACGGCACCGAGAAGAGCGACCGCACCGGCACCGGCACGCGCTCGGTATTCGGGCGGCAGATGCGCTTCGACCTCGCGCAGGGATTTCCTCTCGTCACCACCAAGAAACTGCACCTGCGCTCGATCGTGCACGAGCTGCTGTGGTTCCTGCGCGGGGAGACCAACGTCGCATCGCTGCACGCCAGCAACGTAACGATATGGGATGAATGGGCCGACTCGCAAGGCGAGCTGGGACCGGTTTACGGCAAGCAGTGGCGCCGCTGGCTGGCGCCCGACGGCCACGAGATCGACCAGGTCGCTTGGGTGCTCGACGAGATCCGCAAGAACCCCGACTCACGCCGCCTGATCGTCTCGGCGTGGAACGTTGCCGACCTGCCGCGCATGGCCCTGCAGCCGTGCCACGTACTCTTCCAGTTCTACGTCGCCGCGGGAAAGCTCAGCTGCCAGGTGTACCAGCGCTCGGGCGACATGTTCCTCGGCGTGCCGTTCAACATCGCAAGCTACGCGCTCTTCACCACGATGATGGCGCACGCCACCGGGCTGATGCCGGGCGACCTGGTACACACGCTGGGCGACGCGCACCTCTATTCGAACCACTTCGAGCAGGCGCGCGAGCAGCTCTCCCGCACGCCGCGCCAGCTGCCGATCCTGCGCCTAAACGACGCGCCCCGCGACTTGTTCGCGATCGGCTACAACGACATCACAGTAGAAGGCTACGACCCACTGCCTGCGATCAAGGCCCCCGTCGCGGTCTAGCAATTCCCGGTTATCCAGGCGCTTCAACGGCATAGGGCGCCTCTCTTTGCACCCAGACGACGTGACATTCGAGTCAGGCCACTAGCGGGATTGAATACGGTCCAGAAAACCCATCCTCTATTCGCGGCGGTGTCGTGCAGCACCCGCGGTTCCTCTTAGAAACGCTTCAACAGGTTCGTGAGCGTCGGTGTCGTCAGCGCGGCGAAGTAGTACCGGCGGCCGCCGGCGAGTTCGAGGGCCATCGACGCTTTCTTCGTGAGCGACGCGGCTGGCACCTGCACCACGATCTTGAGATCGTTGCCCGCCGGCTTCTGCGAGAAGAGCGAAACCGGCTGGCCGGCGAGTGTGACGAGCGCGACGCGTTCGGCGGCGCCGCCATGCAAGGTGAAGCGCAGCCACACCGAGGTGTCGCCCTTCAGCGCGTCGTCGAGCACCAGCGGCTTCTGTCCCGGCAGACCTTCGCGGCGATTGATGGCGACCGACTTCGCCGAAAGCAAGCCTTCGAAATCCATGGCCGGTGACGACGCAGGCTGTGCTGTCGGCTGCGGCGCGGGCGGCGCTGGTCGCGGCGTGAAGAGCGACGTGGGTGTGACCGCCGGAACAGGTGCACTGAGGGAGGGCCGCGCCGGCGGGGCGGTTGCTTGCGCCACCACCGGCGCCGGAGTGGGCGACGCAGAGCGGGACGGTGTCGGCACGGGCGTTGGCACCGGCGTCGGCAACGCGTTGGGTTGCGCCAGAATGGCAGGCGTCGGCGCGTGTGTCGGCACCGGTCTTTGTGGCGCCGGCCGTACCATCGCGCGAGCGAGCGGCTCCGCGGCGGGCTCGGGCTCCGCAGTCGCAAGCACGAGCCGCAGTTCGGAAGGCGCTCCCTGTGAGCTCGTGCGCAGCGCCAGTACCAGGACGCGGCCTTCGACGCTCACGTGCATCTCGGCGGAGAGAGGGTGGCGTGTGGGCTGCACGCGGATGATGCCTTCGGGTCGCGAGCCGAGCACCGCGATGCCCAGAGGGTCGACGGCGGTGGGCGGTTTCACCACCACGCGACGCAGCGACCGCGCCACCACGATGCGTGTGGCCTGGTTCAACGGGCACTCGATGCGCAGCGGCGAAGCCGCCGTGGCGGCGCCCGCGGCAATGGTGACGACGCGCGGCGCGGCATCCGCGGGCCGAAGTGGACCGAAGCCGATCGCCAGCGAAAGGGCAGCGAAAATTCCTGAGAACCGCATGCGCTACCCGGCGATAGTATCCGAGACGTCGACTCCCGACTCGTCGCGCTCCGCGAACCACGACTGGTCGGGGTTGGCGTAGGCGGCCTTCAGGTACAGCACGGCCGGGTCCCACACGCTTTCCCCATCGAACATCTTGACGATCGCCTGGTTGAGCTTGAGGCGGGTGAAGGCGCGCGGCGGGAACACGTGCTCGCGCTGCAGGCTGATCGAGGTGCTCTCGCCGAACGAACCGGCATCAGCAGACACGAAGCGGCCGTCGAACACCGAGTAGCTACCCTGCGAGTTCTCGTTGCGGCTGCGGCTCAGCTTCTCGCGCTCCACCTCGCCGCACAGGTCGGCTGCTTGGCGTGCGGTGTAGTTGTCCTCGCAGCACAGCCAGATCTTGGTGCGCAGGTTGGCGAGCAGCTGGTGGGTGACGTGCTCGTCGTGCAGCCTGGCCGTGAAGCTCTCGTAGCTCTGGGTGGCGAGGATCGAGCAGCAGCGCGCCTCGCGGCACTTGGAGAGAAAGTTGCCGTCGGCCGGTTGGGTCACGTAGCCGTCGTACTCGTCGGCCACGAAGAACACCATGCGGCCCGGATCCGCGCGCCGTTGGTCGCTGCGTGCCAGCCGTGCCAGCACGGCGTCGAAGAAGTTGAGCTTGGTCATGGTGCCGACGATCTGCGACACCGTCTTCAGCTCGCTGTACGGCACGCGCAGCGCCACGATGCGCCCTGCGGCGATCAGCTCCTCGAAGCCGGCGAAGTTCGCGGCCTCGGGCGCGGGCGCAAACACCTCGCGGATGCTGGGCACGTCGAAGAGCGAACACGCACCGTTGAGGGTCGCGGCGATCGAACTCTTCAGCTTCGGGTCGAGGCCGGCGTTCTTCTGCTTTTGCCAGAAATCGAGCGCCTGGTACTCGGCCGGGTCGCCTTGACCGTTGTGCACCCGGATCTCGGCAAGCGCCAGCCAGTCGGCGAACAGCGTCACCGACGTCGACAGGCGGTAGAGGTCGACCATGGTCGGCTCGCGGCCCTGCGCCAGGCGCACGATGCGAATCACCTGGGTCGCAAGATCCTTGGCCTCCTGGTGCCAGAACGGATCCTGCGTCGACTTGCCCTGGATGTTCTGGATCATGTCGGCGATGTGGCCGCCGAGCGCCGGCGCCTCGAGGTCGGGACGGCCGACGATGTTGTAGCGCACCCCCGACTCGAGGCTGATCTCGTAGTAGTCGTCGCGGCGGCCAGCCTGCGCGCATTGCTCGCGCACGAAATCTGCATAGTTGCCTTTGGCGTCGATGATGAGACCGCCGAGCTTGCGGTCCGGGTCGTTTGCGTGCAGGCGGATGAGCTGCGCGGTGTAGGGATACTGTGCCGCCGAGGTCTTCGCCGCGCCGGTGGCGCCGGTGACGAGGATGCCGGTGCACATGCCCTTCTCGGGCAGCACGCGCCAGCGCGGACGTCCGCAACGGGCGCCGTTCTTCTCGTGCTCTTCGCCGAGGACCAGCTGCACGACCGACGGATCGAACGGGTAAGGCGGGAGCGCGCTGCGCCGTCCACCGAGTCCTTGCGAGAGGCCGTGGATCGACAGCATGCGCATGGCGGCGGTGACGAGCAACGCACCGAGCACGGGAAAGGGAAGCGCCGACGCCCAGGCGACGTAGCCCGCGGCGCGCGGTGCCGCTTCGAGCAACTGCGGATAGCCGCCGGCGGCCGCGAGCCCGGGTGCCAGCAGCGCGCTGAACGCGGCGCCGGCAAGCGCGCCGAGGAAGGCGATGCCGTGGGCGCCGCGCGCCGGCTCAGCGCCTGCCATGGCTCACGCTGCGCTCGCGCAATGCCAGCTTGCGGCCGCTGCCGCGCCACAGTGCCAGCTCCGCGACCCGCCGCGTCAGCCAATACAAGACGATGGCCCACGACGCCGCCAGGCCGGTGCAAGCACCTGGGTTCTGGCGCACGAAATCGACATAGAGCGGTCCGCCGTCGAGCATCACAACAGGCCAGGCGATGCCGACGAGCACGAGCATCAGCGGCACCACCACCAGGCGGTTCATCGCACGTCCAGGTCGGCGTTCAGGCAGACGACGAATTTCTCGCCGGCGCGCGCTTCGATCACCTTGTCGGTGCGGTCCTCGCCCCAGGTGCGCTCGAAGAAGTCAAAGTCGCGGTCGACGTCGTCGGCGATCTCGCGCGCGGCGGTACCGACGGCACCCGAAGTCTTGCGCGCGAGCCCGATGGACGCGGCTGCGCCGACGGCTCCCACCGCGCGCGCACCCCACTTCCGGTTGGTGCTCGCCTTGCGCAGCACCTTGCCCACGACACCCATGTCGCCGTCGGTGCCGAGCGCGAGGCCCTGGAGCCGCATGGTGAGTCCGTCCTGAACGAAGGCGTGGAACGCGACCTGCACCCGGTTCGAATCGCGGGTGGCGATGGCCGAACCGACGAGGGTGGCGCCGGCGCGGATCACGACCTGTTCGCCGACGCGCACGTCATCCACGACGCGCGCCGCAACCGGCACCGGTGCGCCGCCGGTACGCACCGGATAGATCAGGGTCGCGGCGAAGCGCGTGCCGACGTTGACGACGCGCCGCGGCCCGTCCTCGGCGCGGTCGGCGGCGATCGTCAGGCTTGGGTCGTCCTGTTCGTCGAACAGCACCGCCTCGTCGCCGGCCTTGCGGGCGGGGCGCAGCCAGGCGACGGTGCCGGCAGGGCTCACGTCGGCGTCCACGACTTCGTCGGGCTGGGCGATGCCGGCAAGCGCGGAGGCCGCGCGTACCCGCGGGTTCGCTGGCGGCAGGGCAGCGCGCACCGGCGAACGGGCCGGCGCGTCGTCGGTCTTTTCTTCAGCAGCTTCCTCAGCCGCGGGCGCTGCCGGCGCCTGCGCTGGCGCCGGTGGCATGAAATCGCGGACGCCATTCGAGAGGCCCATCACCTGCACGGTGTTGGTCGCCGCGAAAGGCACGGTGGAGCGCGCGGCGCTGGCACCGCTGTTCATCACGATTGCGGCGAGTGCCGCGGTGCCGAGGCCGGCGATCAGCTTCCACAGACGCGGCTTCGGCGCCGGCGCGCGGCCGTTGCTCTGGTCGCGCAGCGTCTTCATCGCCTCGGCGCAGCGCTGGTTCAGCACCTGCTCGTAGCGAGACGGCAGGCTCGCGGCTCTGGGTGCGGTGCTCATGGCTTCCTCTCCTCCAGTTCAGTGACCGCAGTGGCCATGGCCTCGCCGCGCGGCTGCACGGCAGACACCACCAGGCCTTCGACGACGTCATTGCGCGACGCGCGGAACAGCTCGAGGTCGAGCTCGAACACCTGGCCTGCGGCCTCGTCGGACCCGACGATCTGGCGGCGACCCTTGACGTTGGCGCGCCACGGATAAGACTTGCGGTCGACCGCGATTTCGAGCGTCGACGGGTCGATCTGCGTGCGCCGCTTGAGCCCTTCGAGGATGGCAATTGCGCCCTGTTGGTGGCGGCTGCCGCGCATGGCGCTCTTATAGGCTTCGCCGAGTTCCGGCGTCATGCGGCGCGCGCACCAGGCCGCGTCGTTGACGGCGCTGAAGCTGTCGCCGCGCATGAAGAACACCGTGAACTCCGCGGCGAAGGCGTGGATCTCGCGCTCGTCGGGCTCGGCGTAGACCTGGTCGTTGACCCGCACCAGCTGCGGGATGCCGTCGCAGCCGATGCGCACCACCTCGCGTTCCTTGTGGGACTGCCGGTAGAGGTTGACCTGCGACATCAGATTGATGACCGCCATCACCGCGAGCGCGACGCCGTAGAGGCGTGCCCGCCGTTCGTGGCTCTGCCAGAAAGCGACCGCCGGATTGCCATTCATTTGCAACCTCATTTCATCGCCGAGCGGACGGCGCCGGACACCATCTTCGAAGCGACCACCGGAATGCTCGCCACCGCGGAGAGGAACACGGCGTTCATGCTGAAGAGCACCAGCTGGTTATGGGTCCAGTCGCTGGCGCCGCGCAGCGGCTCGGCGGAAATCGGCGGCAGCCAGGCGTCCCACGGCAGCGCGCCGATCAGCCGCTCCACGACGCCGAGGAGCAGCGGCCAGATGCAGACCGCGACGTAGCTCTGGACGAAGCCCTTGAAGACCGGCCGGGTCTGCGGCAGCACCACGGTCCACACGACGTAAGGCGTCAGCACCCAGTAGAACGCGATCAGGAACGCGTAGGTCGCGAGCAGGATGTAGCGCAGGATGAAGATCCACAGCACGTTGGTCCCGAACAGGCTGGTCCAGAACGGTTGGCTGAACTGGAACACGCGCACCATCGCCTGTTGGCGCACCTGCGGATCCTGGATGCGATCGACCGACTCCTGGAAATCCTGCATCCAGTTCGCGTCGCGCGCGAGCCTCGGGATGAGCACCGAGAACAACGACTTCTCGCCGGTGGTCTGGTCGTAGAACATCCAGCCGGTCGTCGCCAGGTAGCGCACCGGTCCGCTTTCGAAGGTATAAGTGGTGAGGAGCCACGCGCAGACCAGCCCGCCGATACAGCACTCCTTGGCCAGCGCCAGCCACGGCTGGCCTTGGTACGCGCGGAAGCCAAGCACCAGGCACAGCAGCACCAGCGCCGCGCCCGAGAAGGTGCGGCCCACCGCGGCGCCTTGAGCCATGAGCCCGGTGAGCGCGGGGTTGTTGGCCAGCACCGTGTTGCGCACGTCGAGCTCGGCGAAGCTTTTCAGCACCTCCTGATCGACGCAGCCGCTGCTGCCAAGCGCCACACACAACGCGAGCAGCAGTCTACGAATGTGGCGCGTCTGCAGCGTCTTCCTCATCTGGCAGCGCCCGCCTTGCACGGCGCCACGGCGCAGGCGAATGCCGCGTACGCCGAGAAGCCGGCCGCGTCGGCCAGGCGGGTGTCCTGTAGTTCGCGGCCGATCTCGAGCGCCTCGATCGCCAGGCGCTGCGACTGGATACTGGAGTTGTGCTGTGCCATGCGCCCGGATTCGGCCGCAAGCCAGGCGGCGTCGCGCAGCGCATCGCCAGGGGTGGCGCGCGCGCCGGTTGCGCTTGCCTTCTCGATCGAGGGCAGGATCGTGGCCCATTGCCCCGAGGCCTGTACGTGGCTCTTGACGATACCCTCGCTCAGCAGGCCGACGAGGCTCGTCAGCTGCTCACGGTCGAGATCGCCACGGGCGGGCGCGCCGAAGATCGCTTCCATGCCCGCGCGATCGAGGACCACGTCCTGGTCGGCGATCCGCACCCGGCGGATGAGTTCGGTGCGCGCCGACCAGGCCCAGCCCTTGTCGACGTCGAGATCGGCGAACTCGGTGGCCAGGCTGCGCACTTCCCCGAGCAGGATGCCGATGGGCCCGAGTACGCCGGGACGTGGATCCGCCTCCGGAAATGGAAACGCGACCTTCGTCAGGGTGTCGGCGATGCCTTTTTGCGCAACGCTCTGTTCGTGGAGGACGCCTTCCTCGGCAATCGTCTTGAGGAACCCGGCGAAGTTGGCGAGAGCGTTCAATACGCGCTTCAGGACCGCGCCCGGCTCGTCGGCACGCACCTCCGCGGCGAGGCCGACGACCAGAATTCCGGCCGCGATGCTGCGCGGCAGCTTCACCTTCGGCTCCCGGCGAGCGCTGCGTATGGCGCGAAGGCCGCGGCCGCCGCGATGCGGCGACGCGACTGGATTTCCTGCTGGCGCAGGCTCAGGAGCGCCAGTTCGCTGCTGAGAGTCTCGCTCTGCTCGATCATCACCCGCCCGATGCCGGCCATGCCGATCGCCATGTGCCGTTCCGCGAGGCCGGCGCCCTGGTCGTCGCCGCCGCGCGCGGTCTCGTGGGCGAGGTCGTCCCAGAATTCCTTCTGCTGGTGCGACTCCCTGACACGTGCGGCGACCACGTTCATGCCGAGGACGGCGCTCACGTCGAGCAGCTCGGCAACGTCGTTACGGAAGGTGGGCGGCGCGCCGAAGAGGTTTTGCCAGGTGCTGCGGCTGAGCGGCGTGCCGGCGCCGAAGACGTCCGCGACCAGCTGCCGCGCGTCGCCGTCCAACTCGAACTGGCTCGCCGCCGCGCCCGCCTGGCCGGCCAGGCTCTCGGCGCCGCTGAAGCGCAGCTTCATTGGCTTCTTGGTCGACTCCGGGTAAACGGCCTCGAGCTTGCGCT
Source organism: uncultured Acidobacteriota bacterium (assembly GCA_963720545.1). Classification (GTDB taxonomy): domain Bacteria; phylum Acidobacteriota; class Vicinamibacteria; order Fen-336; family Fen-336; genus MFD01916-c6. The sequence goes on from OY970399.1 coordinate 2,590,219, forward strand.
GGGTCGCGACGACGCTGTCCTTGATGTCCTTGAGCACGCCGGCCAGCACCTCCTGCACGCCGTTCATCGCGTTCTCGAAGTCGTCGTCGGCCGCGTACGCCGAACCCATGGCAAACATCGCCGCGGCGGCTACGTAGGTGACCGCCAGCGCCGTGCGCTTCATGCAAGCTCCCTGGTCTCTGCGGCGAGGACGCGCAGGGTGGCGAGGAGGTCGAGCTCGGGGCGGCTCGCCTGAAGCGCCGCGATGCGTTCGCGGTCCTGCGGCGAGGAGGTGAAGAGCCAGCGCGACAGCGGATCGAGCGTGATGCGAACGACGTTGGAGATGTCGGCCTGGGTGAGCAGGAACTCGTGGAAGCGGTCGTTGCACGCCAGCCGGCGCACCTGCTCGGCCTGGCGGGCGCTCAACCGCAGGTGCTTTTCGATTGCGGCGACCGCTTCCTTACCAGGGCGGCCGACGAGCTTGGTGGCACAGTTGCCGAGGATCGCCGCGCCGTAGCCGGATCGGGCGAAGTCCTCGATCTGCTGGGACAGCGCGATGGTCGACAATCCTTCCTTGCGGCCCATGCGCACCGAAGCGGCGATGAACGGCGCGGCCATGGTGGTAAGCGCGCCGCCGGTGCCGGCATCGAGCAGCGCCCACGACTCGTCGAGCACCAGGAAGCTGCGTCCCTGCCTGCCGGAGGCGCGATGGCGGCGCGCCGCCGCGCGCCGGATCTCATAGATGACGAGCCGCAGCGCGATGAGCGCGAGGTCAGGGTGCTCGGCGAGCCGTCCGAAGTCGTAGCACACCGCGTGTACGTCGTCGCCGACGGCCAGGCGGTCGTTCGCCGCGAACATGCGCGCGAACTTGCCGTCGACGAACGAGCGCAACCGGTCGCCGATTGCGCGGCTCGCCGGCGAGTCGCCCAGGTGGTGGCTCAGTTCGGCGAAGGTGCGGGTGCCTCCGTCGCTGCCTTCGGCATAGAGATCGAGGAGCGCGCGTTCGATGACCGCGTTCTTCTCCTCGAAGTCGCCGTCCTTCGCGGGGTCGAGCCGCAGCAGGTCGACGAGCAGCCATTGCAGGCGGCTGACGTGCTCCTCGCGGTCGTCGACCGCAGGATCGAAAGCAAGAATGTCGCAGCCGGGCGGCTCGTTGAAGCTGAACGGGATGTAGCGGCCGTCGTGCGGCCGCGCATCCATGAAGCGCTTGTAGCTCGCGCCATTGTCGATGATGAAGACGCGCGGCGCCGGGTGGCCGTGGCAGGCGGCCATCAGCTCGTAACCGGAGACGATCATCTGCACGGCGACGCTTTTGCCAGCACCCGAGGTGCCGGTGACCAGGATGTTGGCGTTCATCTGGGCGCGTGGATCGAAGGGATCGAAGAAGATCGCCGCCCGGTCGCGCGTCAGGAACGGCACGCCGCGTGTCGAGTCGCCGCTGCGGAAGTCGAACACCGGTTGCAGGTCCACCATCACCGGCGTCAGCGCCTTGCGCCGCCGTTCGAGCACCGGCGGCGCGCCGGGAGCGTGCGAAAGGAACAGCCGCCGCAGCAGGAACGTTTCGCGGTAGCCGCGCATCCCTTGGGTCGCGGCCATGGCTGCGAGCGCCTCCTGCACCGCCTCCTCGAGCGTCTCGACGGAATCCTCCATCAGCACCAGCTGCAGCGAGGTGCCGAACAGGCGCTGGGTAGACGAGAACATCTTGCGCATCGCTTCGTTGCTTTGCGCCGACACGGCGTCGGCGTGCGGGTCGGTGCGCGCGGTCTCCACCATGGCGGTGTGGCGCAGGCCCTCGGCCAGAGCCGCCTTACGCCGCAGCAGCGACAGCTCTTCGGCGCGCTCGGGAATGTCGATGCTGTAGACCAGGCGATAGCGGCCGCGGTTGAGGCGCAGCAGCGGCACGAGCAGTCCGGGTTCGGTGCGGTCGGGTAGGTCTTTCATTGAGAGGATAGCGACGAAGCGGTCGCCGACGCGCAGTCGGGTGCGCTCCACGACGATGTCGTCTTCGAGAAGCGGCGTCGTGACGCTCAGCGCCGGGGAATGGCTGGCGGCGGTGGGACTCAGGAGTTCATGCGCGACCGCGGCCATCTCGATGCCGCGGCAGCGGTGCAGCTCGAGGCCCTCCTGCGTCGACAGCGAACGGAACACGCGCCGCTCGAAGTGCGCCGCTTCCTGCAGCACCTCGTGCTCGAGGGCCGCCTCGCTCGCCACTCGCGGCTGTCCAGCGAAACGCCCGGCCATGGTGCGCAGCGAGGCGACGAGCGGTACCAGGCGCCGCCGGCGCAGGCTGGTAGGCCGGAAGGTTGCCGCCAGGTAGTGGCGGCGATCCTGCGCCACCACCGACTCGTCGCACGCGAGCAGGCCTTCGAGCCGTGAGCGCCGCAGCTCCTCGAGAAACCCAGCCGCTCCGCCGTCGTCGACGATCGGCGGCAGCGCCTTCGTCAGCATGCGCCGCGCCTGGTGCTGGTCGAGCAGGACGAAGAACTGGTAGCGCGTGCCTTCGGGCAGGCCGGACCAGGCGTTTTCGGCAAGCAGCGCCGCGGCGTTCATGGCATCGTCGTCGAGCGACGGCTCGTGGAACGCGTGCAGGCGGTAGACGACGGTGACGTCGCCGTCGCGGTGCCAGATGAGGTCGTGGTCGACGCTCAGGATGCTCAGTTCCTCGGCCAACGACCGTTCCAGGACCGCGCTTGCCACGGCTCAGACCTCCATCTCGGTGGTGGAAGCGGCCGCCGCGCTGAAGACGATGGGCGCCAAAGGCGGCCAATGCCGCGTGGCGAGCCATGCGGCGGCCGCGAGCCCCGCACTGGCAGGCGGCAGCGCCGCGAACGACTCGTCGATGGTCGATGCGATCGCGAGGACGGTGTCCGCGCCAATGTAGACGGCGATCGCCCCCGCCGACCACCGCGCGACGAGCCTGGGAGCGACACGCTCGAAGACGGCGTTCGCGTAGAAGCGCACCGCCGAAGGCACGTAGTGTTCGTCGTCGTGCCGTTCGATCCATGCGAGCAGCAGCGCGAAACCACCCGAGACCGCCAGCTCGAAGGCAAACGACAGCGAGCCGAACAGGACGCTCCAGGTCCGGAACTGCCACTCGACCCCATGGCACAGGCTGAAGAACGCCATCACCAGACCGCAGCTGCGGAAGGTGAGGACGTGGAACACCCGCAGCGAATCGTCGAGGTTGCGCAGCGGCTGCGACACTCGCCTGGCCATCGCGCGGCTACTTCGTGTACGTCCGGAAGAGGGTGAGAAGCGCCGTGCCGCCGCCCGCGGCGAGTGCCAGGAACAAGGCGCCGACCACGAAGTTGCGGATCTTCTCGCCGGAGTTGTGGGAGCCGAGGGCGATCGTGCCGCCGGCGATCAACCCGCCAAGGACCATCAGCGACGGCCCCCATTTCCGGCCAGCCTTGTCGATGCCCTCGGCAAGGTTGTCGAACGGGGCCGCCATCACGGCTCCGGCGGTCAGCAACAGCGCCAACACGGTCAGGATCACAATCTCTCGTCGCATGCCTGCCTCCTGCACTGAGGGGAGCAATACAAAGACCGCTCTCGAAACTTGGGAAAACAGCGAATTTTCGAGCGGGGGCCCGCAGAAATGACAGCCGCGCAACTGTCCTGCGGGTCAGAGTTGCGGGTTTGACCAGAGGTGTAAAGTTCGCCGCCTATGCCGAACACAAGTGCGGAATCAGCCGCAGACCGCGGGCCTGAGGATGGTGACCGGAACCTGCTCAACCTCGCGCTCAGCACCGCTCAGCGCGAACTCTCGAGGACCGGCGATCCCGTGGTCGCCTTGTCCGAGTCGTTCAGCTACGCCCGCCGCGGCCTGGCCGCGCAAATCGCCGTGCTGCTGTACGTCCGGCAAAACGATCCGCTCGAACTCGACATCCTTTATTCCAGCGGCCTGACCTGGGAGCAGCAGCAGGCGTGCCGGGAGCGCCGCTCGATCGAGGGCGTCAGCCCGACCGTGATCCAGGAGGCGATCGACCGGCGCGCCGCCCTCTTCATCGCCAACTCGCAGGCGGCGGCCTCGCCCTCGCTCACTGCCTCCCTGTCGGGCGACCCGCGCAGCGTGCTGTGCGCGCCGATCCTCGACCCCTACACAGGCGCGGTGATCGCCGTCCTCTACCTGCAGAACAAGGGTCTCGCCCAGGCCTTCGCGGACGACGACCGGGCCTGGCTCGCGAGCTATTCGATCGCGCTCGGCTGGGGCTTCGGGCTGCACCTCGCCACGCGGCGCAGGATTTCCGAACTCGAGGAGGAGAAAGGCCGCCTGCAGCAAGACCGAAGCGGCGCCCCGGACATCATCGGCGAGAGTTCCTCGACCCGCGGCCTGCTGTCACTGCTCGACGAAACCTTCATTCCGGCGACCGGCCGCGCCAACCCGCGGCCGATCCTCATCCTCGGCGACTCGGGAACCGGCAAGGAGCTCGTTGCCCGCTATCTTCATTACTATTCGCCGACGCGCGGCAAGGGGCCGTTCGTCGCCTACAACTGCGCCGGGCTGCGCGGTGACATGATGATGGCCCAGTCGGTGCTGTTCGGCCACCTGCGCGGCTCGTTCACGAGCGCGGTGCGCGACTCGCCGGGGCTGTTTCGCGGCGCCCACAAGGGCATCCTGTTCCTCGACGAAGTGGGGGAGCTGTCGCTCGACGCGCAGGCATTGCTGCTGCGCGTGCTCGAGGCTCGCACCGTGCACCCGATCGGGCAGATCCAGCCGGAGCCGGTGGACGTGCAGCTGGTGATGGCCACGCATCGCGACCTGCCGGCTGAGGTGGCCGCCGGCCGGTTCCGCAACGACCTGTGGAGCCGCATCAGCGGACTCAAGATCCGCCTCGCGCCGCTCGGCACCAGCGAGCGCCGTGCCGACATCAGGCCGCTGCTCGCGCACTTCATCTCGCGCCACGAGAAGGACCTGAAGAAGAAGACCGCCGGCCTCACCACGCAGGCGTTTCGCGCCCTGATGTCGTACTCGTGGCCGAACAACGCGCGCGAGGTGGACAACGTTTGCATGGCGCTCATCACTTATGCCAAGGCTGGCGCGCGCATCGACGTCGTCGACATCGAACGCACCTGCCCCGAAGTGATCCATGGCCCGCGCCATCCAGACGCCGCCGCGTTCGCTGCCGATGACGCAACCTATGACGAAGGCTTCCTCATGTGGGAGACCGAGTTCCTGCGGCGGCGCATCGAACACCACGGCGGCAACATGCGCGACGCCGCGCGGGCGCTGGCGGTCTCCGACATGACCTTCCTGCGCTACCGCCGGCGCTGCGGCCTGGTGCGCAAGGAAGACGAGAGCCTAGAGGCGCGCGGGACGGAACATGCCCCATGACGCCGACCACACCGAGGCGTACCGCTCGCTCTGCTACGGCGACTCGGTCTTCAAGGAACGTTACGAAGGCTGGGAGGAGATCGGCCTCGGCGGCCATGCGGTCGTGGCGCGGGTGCGCAGCCGCGTCCTCGACAAGGAAATAGCGCTCAAGATCTTCACCCCGCTGGCCGCCGCCGACCGCCCGCGCTTCCAGCGCGAAGCCAACAACGCCGCGGAAGTGAGCTCGCCGTTTATCGTGCGGCCGATGGGCGTGTTCGTCCGCGGCAGCCTCGGCTGGATCGAGATGGAGCTCGTCGACGGCCCCGACCTCGGCCGCGAGCTGGAGCGACGCGCTGCCGCCGCCGACCCGTTTTCACTCCTCGAAGCGCTCGACATCGCGATCGACGTGACCGCCGGCCTGGTGCACGCGCACCAGGCATCCTTGATTCACCGCGACATCAAACCGGCGAACATCTACCTGCCCGGCAGCCGGCGGCCCGCGGCGAAGCTCGGCGACTTCGGCATCGCCCGCCTTGCCGAGTCGATGAAGCTCACCAAGACCGACGTGTTTCGCGGAACTCCCGAATGGACCTCGCCCGAAGGCGCCGACGGCAAGGCGCTGGAGGCGCCGCACGACGTCTACTGCCTGGGCCTCACGCTCTTCTCGCTCTTCACCAACAACGAGAAAGCCATTCCTTTGCCGCCGAACCCGACGCCGCAGGCGGTACTGCGTGCCCACCTGAAGCAGCAGCCGCGCCCCTTGCGTGCCGTGAACCCGGCCTTGCCGCGGCCCCTCGAGGAGCTACTGTCGCGCTGCCTCTTGAAACGCCCAGCGGAATCGCGCCCGGCAGCGACGAAGCTGCTCCAGGATCTTCAGGCGATTCGCGACGAGGTGCAGCACGCGCCGCCGCACGCAAGCATCGTTCTGCGCTCAAATTCACGACGGGCGGGCTTCGCCGTGCCCACCGCCGCGGTTCTGCTTCTCGCCGCCGCGGGATACGTCGGGCTGCGCCGCCAACCAGCTGCGCCGCACCGGCCGATGCCCTCGCTTGCCGCGAGCCTCGGCGCCGGCACAGAAACTCCCGCAAGCGCGCCGCCGGCCCAGCCGAGCGGCGGCCTCACGGCATCCCTTGAAGGTGGCATGCTGCGTCTCTCTACCGGCGCCGACGCGCTGGGCGGCGTCGACCTCACGCTCGCAAGCGGTGGCCGGACCTATGTCCACCACCTCAGCGAGCCGATCGATGCCCATGCCACGGCGTTTGTTCCGCTCGACGAGTTCGTGCCGGTGCCACCCGAAGGCGCCGCGTTTCACGAGGTCCACGTGACTGGCTCGGCTGGATTCGCCCCCCTCGTCGTGCTGATCCGCTAGGGTTGGCGCCCTCTCCGCAAGACCCACGTCAGGAACGCAGCGGCTGTCACGTCGTATGCAAGGCAGAAGGCAGGCCACCACTTCGGGACGCCAGGATTGTGCACCACGCGCGCGTGAACCAGGTCGAAGACACCGTGACCGGCGAGGCCGGCGACGACGAGCCATGGGTTTCGCTTGAAGCCGGCGACGGCGAGCAAGACGAAGGCGATCAGGGCGACCGATTCGATGAGAAGCGCGCGCGCCGAGCCGCCCATAACCGCAAACAGCAGGTAATACGATGCGACGACGATAAGCACCGTCGAGTAGAACGAGCGCTCACGATCGAGTCCGACCGCCCGTGCAAATGCGCCAACCAACACGGCGAGCACGACGCCAACCGTGAGTCCCATCGTTTCCACGGAATGGAGTCTACGGCGCTCCCCGAGCCCCGTCTTCCCGAGGAGTTCATCGCTTGCGCTGAACCTGGGCGAGCCACTGTGTCCGGACACAGTGAGCTGGCGGGTCCTTCGCGCCAGCGCAAGCGCAAGTAGCGCTCAGGACTGCGGGGGACAGGGTAATGTCCGGAGTCACGATGGCTGAAGAGCTGAGAGCGTGAGAGGCGCGCGGAGTGGCGCGTTGTCGCTGCTTGCCGGTTGGGCGCTGTTTACTGCGGCCGCCGCGTGGGTGAAGCCGGCGTTTCGCGCCGACTCGGCGAGCTATTTTTCGTACGCACGGTCGCTCTTCTTCGATCATGACGTGGACTTCGCGAACGAGTGGCAGCACTACGGGTTTGCGCCGCTGCCGCGGACGGCCACCGGCCTGCCGGTCAATTACCACTCCGTCGGGCCAGCGCTCCTGTGGAGCCCGTTCTACGCGACCGCGCACGTTGCTGTTGCAGTGCTGCCGATGCTGGGCGCGGCCGATGGCTACTCCGCCGCGTATCGGTGGTCGGCGGTTCTCGGCACCTTGTTCTTCACGGTGCTTGGACTCGCGGTCCTGTATCGCGTTGTGGCCGCGCGCGCCAGCAAGCTCGTCACATGGCTCGCTATTGCCGCTGCGTTTCTCGCGACGCCGTGGGCGTACTACGTGTTTCGCGTGCCGTGGATGGCGCACGGGTTGAGCGCCGCGGCCATGTGCTTCCTCATCGCGGGGTGGTGGCGGGTTTGTGAGCGTCCTGACGTCCGCAGCTGGGCGCTTTTGGGCGCAGTGGTTGGAGTTGTCGCCCTGTTGCGGCCGCAGAATGTCGTGGTCGCGGCGGCGTTCCTGTTGCCGCTTTTCTGCGAGAACCTCCTCAGGAAGCGGGTTGGTCCGCTGGTTCCACTGGTGGCGGTGCCGGTGGCGTTCCTCGTTTTCATTCCGCAGATGCTCGTATGGCGCAGCCTCTTCGGGCGGTTCCTGACAATGCCGACCGGAACCGCCTTCTTCGACTGGTCGGCGCCCAACCTGGTCAACGTGCTCCTCTCTGCAGACCGCGGGCTGCTCACCTGGACGCCGCTCGCGCCGCTCGCGCTCGTTGGACTCGCCATGATGCTGTTTCGCAAGGGCGAGCGCCTGTTCGCCGGGGCCGCCCTGCTGGCCGTCGGCGTTGCCGCATGGGTCAACGGCTCGGTGCTCGGTATGCATGGCCCGGAGTGGGCGGGGGCCGATGCCTTCGGCGCTCGCCGCTTCGACGTCGTGTTTCCGTTGTTCGCGTTCGGCATCGCCCGGCTGCTCGCCGCAGCGCAGCGTCGGCCGCTCCTTGCTCCCGCCACCGGCGTCGCACTGCTCGTGCTTTGGAACCTCGGCCTGGCGCGCAGCTACGAGGCTGGCGCTTTTCCCGAAGGTCCGGCGCCGTTCGAGCGGGTGGCTGCGACACAGGCCGGCGAAGTGCGCGGTGCCGGGCGCCGTTTCCTCGGTGCGGTGCTGGGCGAACGCGGCTCGGCGCTCGCATACAAGATGTTCGTTGGTGAGTACCTCTACTACGACCTCGCGCTCGATGGGCGCATCGACCTCGGCGAAGACTCGTCCGCGCGTTTCCTGCGCGGCGGGTTCGGCAACATCCGCCGCGGCGAGGAGCGCCGTTTCCGCTTTGCCCTCGGTCCGCGCAGCTGCCTCGCACTTCCGGTCGACGGCGCGCGCACGCTGCTCGCGCGCATCACCGCTCGGCGCGCGGCGGGTTCGGCCGTGGCGCAAGCGTCGCTACTGCTGAACGACCAGCCCGTCGGCATCCTGATGCTGGGCCCAGCGTGGGAAGAAACCACCGTGAGCCTCGCGTTGCGCTCGGGCGAGAACTACCTGTGCCTCTCGTCGCCGGGAGCGCCGCAGGACACAGCGGTCGCGGGCGTGGCCCTCGTGCAGCTGCCGTGACCACCCGCGCTAAGGTTTGACGCGTGAAGCCGAAGGCTCCCGCGAAGCCGCTGCAGAAGTATCGTGACAAGCGCTCGGCCGACCGCACCCCCGAACCGTTTGGCGGCGACGTCGAAAAGGCGCCGGCACCGGTACCCGCTGCGCCGGCCACTGGACATCTTTTTTGCGTGCAGAAGCACGCGGCGCGGCGCCTGCACTACGACTTCCGCCTCGAACTCGGCGGCGTGCTGCTGTCGTGGGCGGTGCCGAAGGGGCCGTCGTACGACGTCAACGAAAAGCGCCTGGCGATGGAAGTCGAGGATCATCCGGTCGAGTACGCCGACTTCGAGGGCGTGATTCCCGAGGGCAACTACGGCGCCGGTGCCGTGATCGTCTGGGACCGCGGCCTGTGGGTGCCGCTCGAGGATCCGCAGGAGGGGATGCGCAGCGGCAAGCTCTACTTCGAGCTGCGCGGCTACAAGCTGCGCGGCACCTGGCACTTGTTTCGCCTCAAGGGCCAGGGCCGCAGCAACACCTCGAAAGAGTGGATGCTGATCAAGAAGAGCGATGCCTGGTCGGGCGCGCGCGGCACGGCGATCGCGACCCAGGAATCGATCTACTCGGGGCTGACGCTCGAAGAGCTGCAAAACGGCCACCGCCATGCCGAGGAGATTCGTGCCGAGCTCGAGAAGCTGAAGGCGCCGCGCCGCAAGCTGGCGCTCGCGAAGGCCGGGCTGATGCTCGCGGAAACCCGCGACGCGCCGTTCACGCGCAAGGACTGGATCTTCGAGCTGAAGTACGACGGCTACCGCATCCTCGCCGGCCGCGACGCGGACAAGGGCCAGCTCGTCTTCCGGCGCGGCTCGGATGCGTCCGCGACCTTCCCCGAGATCACGCGCGCGCTGAGCGGCCTGCCGTACGACGGCATCATCCTCGACGGCGAGGTGGTGGTGCTCGACGACCAGGCGCGGCCGAGCTTCCAGAGGCTGCAGCGCCGCGCGCTCCTGAAGCGCACCACCGACATCGCGCGCGCCACCATCGACCTGCCGGCGACGCTGTTCGTCTTCGACCTGCTCGCCTTCGAAGACTTCGACCTGCGGCCGCTGCCGCTCGTGGAGCGCAAGCGCATCCTGCAGAAGCTGCTGCCGAAGGCCGGACCGCTGCGCTACACCGATCACGTCGAGGCGCAGGGCGAGGCCTTCTACGACGCGGTCAGCCGCATGGGCCTCGAGGGCATCATGGCGAAGAAGGCCGACTCCTCGTACCAGGCCGGCCGCTCGCCCAACTGGCTGAAGCTGCGCGTGGACAAGACCGGCGACTTCGTGGTGGTGGGCTACAGCAAGGGCGAGGGGTCGCGCGTCGGCTTCGGCGCGTTGCATGTCGCGGCCTACGACGACGGTGTGCTCGTCTACTGCGGGCGCGTCGGCTCCGGCTTCAACGACGCGCTGCTGCAATCGGTGCGCAAGGAGCTGGAAGACAACAAGCGACAGTCGCCGGCATGCAGCGGCAACGTTCCCAAGGGCAAGGACCACACCTGGGTCGAGCCGCTGGTGGTGTGCGAGGTGCGCTTCAAGGAGTACACCGGCGACGGCAACCTGCGCCAGCCCGTATTCCTGCGCTTCCGCGACGACAAGGCGCCTGAAGACTGCATCAAGGAGGATGCGCGCAAGACCGGTGCGCCGCCGCCCGGCGCACGCGAGGAAGACAGCGACGACGGCGATGGCGATGATCGCGAGAACGCAGACGCGCCCGTCAGTGCCGCCGCACCTGTGAAGCAGACGAAGGTGGTCCCGGCGCCGCCACAGGTGATCGTCGAGAAGAAGATCAACTACTCGAACCTCGACAAGGTGTTCTGGCCGGTCGAGAAATACACCAAGGGCGACCTCATCGAGTTCTACCGCGCGGTCTCGCCGTGGCTCCTGCCGTACCTGCGCGACCGGCCGCTGGTGCTGACGCGCTATCCCGACGGCATCGACGGCAAGTCGTTCTTTCAAAAGGATGCGCCCGGGTTCGTGCCCGGCTGGGTGCGCACCGAGCGCATCTGGAGCGAGAACGCCCAGCGCGAGATCGACTACTTCATCGCCGACGACGAGGAGACGCTCCTCTACCTCGCGAACCTCGGCACCATCCCGCTGCACGTCTGGTCGAGCCGCATCAAGAGCCTGCCGCATCCCGACTGGTGCATCCTCGACCTCGACCCCAAGGGTGCGCCGTTCCAGGACGTCATCGCCGTGGCGCTCGCGATCCGCGACCTGGCGGAGGAGATCGAGCTCGACACCTACGTGAAGACCAGCGGCGCCACCGGCATCCACGTGCTGGTGCCGCTCGGCGAGCAGCTGACCTACGAACAGAGCAAGTCGCTCGGCGAGGTCATCGCGCGGGTGATCGTCGACCGCCTGCCGAAGATCGCGACCATCACGCGCACCGTGGGGCAGCGCGGGGGCAAGGTGTACGTGGACTTCCTGCAAAACGGCCACGGCAAGACCATCGCCGGCCCGCTCAGCGTCAGGCCGCGTCCGGGGGCGACGGTGTCGACGATGCTGAAGTGGAGCGAGGTCAACAACAAGCTCGACCCCGACGCGTTCACCATCAGGACGGTGCCACCGCGGCTGCGCAAGCAGAAGACGGACCCGGTCATCGCGGTGTTGCGCGAGCCGGGCGACCTGCTGCGCGTGCTGTCCCGGCTTTCGGAGAAACTGAAGAAATGACACCAGCCATCGCGGCCCTCAAGGTCACCATTCTGTCGACGATGCTCTCCGGCGACCCGCGCGCCGGCGTCGGCGAGTGGGGGTTTGCGGCGCTCGTCGAGGCCGACGGCCATCGCCTGCTGATCGACACCGGCGCGCGGCCCGACACCGTCGCGAAGAACGCCGCCGAGCTCGGCATCGACTTGTCCACCGTCGAGGAGCTGGTGCTGACCCACAACCACTCCGACCACACCGGCGGGCTCATCACGCTGCGTCGCGAAGCCATGAGCCGCAATCCGCGCGCGCTGTCGCGGGCGCACGTCGGCCGCGGCATCTTCTATAGCCGGCCCGGCAAGGACGGCGCCGAAGACAACGGGCTGCTGGGCAAGAAGGCCGAGTACGAAGCGCTCGGCGGCACCTTCGTCGAGCACGACGGACCGTACCAGCTGCTGCCGGGCGTCTGGCTCACCGGCCCGGTGCCGCGCCCCCATCCCGAAAAGAACTGGAGCGGCCTGCAGAAGCTGCGCGGCCCGTCAGGCGAAGTGGAAGACACGGTGCCGGAAGATTCGGCCGTCGTCATCGCAACCGCGAAAGGCCTGGTGGTGGTGAGCGGCTGCGGCCACGCCGGCATCGTCAACACGCTCGAATATGCGGGCACCATCGTCCCCGGCGGCAAGGTGTACGCAGCGCTCGGAGGCTTCCACCTGTTCGCGGCCAGCGACGAACAACTGCGCTGGACCGCGGAGCGCCTGGCGGCGCTCGGCGTCTCGCAGCTGCTCGGCGCGCACTGCACCGGCATCGAGGCCGTCTTCCGGATGCGCGAGCTCGCGAAGCTGAGCCGCAAGACCGCCGTGGTCGGCGCCGTCGGCGCCACCTTCACGTTGGCGGACGGGATCGAGCCGCTCGCCCTCGCGCGCTAGGAGTGAAAACCTAGATCCAACGCCGCACGTGGCTGCAGTAGATCTCGTAGGCCGCGCCGTACTTCTCCGTGAGGTACTCCTCTTCGGGTGCGATGACGTGGCGCCGCATCACGAAAAGGACCAGCGGCAGCGCCAGCAGCGGCCACCAGCTGCCGAAGACGACCGATACGCCCGCGTAGATCAGGGTCAGGCCGGTGTACATCGGGTTGCGGGTGAAGCGGTACGGGCCTTCCGTCACCAGGGCCGAGACCGGCCGGTTGGGCACGATCGTCGTCTGGTTCGCGGTGAAGACGATGATCGCCGACAGGCAGAACGCCGTGCCGATGGTGATGAGCAGCGTGCCGAACGGCGAGCGGCCGGAACCCGGCGGCATGCTCCAGGGCACGCGGGTGTGCAGGTAAAGGAGAAGCGCCAGGGGCAGGGCATAGAGAAGGGGCGGCACGACACGGACGCGAGCCCCTCTCTGCGTCTGCGACGTCGACGGCGTCGTCGTCATGCGGCCCCTATCTTACGTATCCCAGTGCTTTCAAGCGCTCCTCGAGGGCGGGGTCAGTGAGCTTTGCACGTGCGGCCGCCGGGCCGACGAAGTCGACGGCGAGCGGCGGGTGAAGCGCCTGTTCGCCGGCGCCGAGGGCAGCCTGCCAGGGTGCCTTTTCCCGGCCGCGCAGCTCGAAAGAGACCGTGGCAGCAGGGTTTTTCGGCCGCAGCACGTAGTGGCGCGGCGCCGCGGCCGCCGCCAGGGTAATCGTCAGCGACCCGGCCTTGCCGTCAGCCGTGACCGTGTCGCCCCGGACGCTGCGCAGCACAGCCGTGGGATCGAATCCCCCCGGGGCGCTCGCTTTCAGGACCAGGCTCTCGGCACCTGCGGCGAAGCGCAGGTGGCGGCCTTCCAGCGTGTCCGCCGCCGCGCGCACCGCCGCACTGAGCGCCGCTGCCCGCGTTTCGCCGCCAGGCCACAGGTTCACCGCTTCGCCGGGATCGGTGCGGGTGTCGAAGAGCAGCGTGTCGTTGTCAGGGAGCAGGCGGCGGATCAGCTTCAGCCCTTTGGAATCACGCGCGGCAAAGGCGACGTCGTTGGGCGAGGCCAGCTCCGCGACCAGGATGTCCGCGTCCTGCGCCGGCTCGCGCACCAGGTCGCTCGCGAAGCTGCGACCCTGGAACGAAGGCGGCACCGCGACTCCCGCGATGTCGAGCAGCGTCGCCGCGAGCCGTTCGTTGCCGAGATTGCCCGTGAGTCGCCGTCCGGCGGAGCGCGCCCCCGGCAGCTTCAGCACCATCGGCACGTGCAGGATCTCGTCGAACAGGCTGTGCCCATGGCTGTAGAAGCCCTTCTCGCCGAAGTGCTCGCCGTGGTCGGCGGTCACCACCACCAGCGTGTCGTCGTAAAGGTCGAGGCGGCGCAGCACGTCGAGGAGCTGGCCGAGTGCTCGGTCGTTGTACGCGATCTCCGCGTCGTAGTACGCGGGCTCCTTGCCCTGCACCCCGGGCGGCACGCCGAAAAGCGCAGCGAACGGCGGCCGCGCGATGTGCGGGTAGTGCGCGTCGATCGAGTGCAGGTAGGCGAAGAAGCGCCGCTCGCGGTTCGCGGCGAGCCAGGCGCCGAAGCGCGCCGAAAGCAGCGCCGCATCGCCGTCCTCGGCGTTGACGTTGCGCTCGGCGTTGCCGGCTGCCAGCTGCGTGAACGAATCGAAGCCGCGGCCGAAGCCCCACGCGCCGGTGTCGAGGATCGGGTTCGCGACCCACGCCGCCGTTGCGTAGCCGGCGCCGCGGAACGTCTCGGCCAGCGTCGCCGGCGCATCCGAGAGGCCATCCGCGAGCGAGCGCGCGCCATGTCCTGATGGCTGTTCACCGGTGAAGAGACACCCGACCGAAGGCTTGGTCCAGCCGCCGCAGGCATAGGCGTGCTCGGCGACGACACCGTCGCGCGCAAGCGCATCGAGGTGCGGCGTCGTCGGTTTGCGGTAGCCGTAGGCGCCGACATGATCGGCGCGCAGGCAGTCGACGACGTAGAGGAGCACGTTCGGCACGTGCGCCGGCGCCCGCGCGAGGAGCGCGATGCTGGCGAGCGCCACGTTCGCCTTGCGACCCTCGACCGTGATGACGATGGCCACCGCGCGCCGCACGGCGCCGCGCAGCGGCAGCCGCCAGTCGCGCCAGCCGCGCACGCCGCCCACCGGACCACCGCCGAGTGGATACAGCGTGCCGTCTTTGGTACGTGCGGCGATGCGTGCCTGCGCCTGGCGATCGTCGGGGCGCACCGCGATGCCGAGCGACAGGAAGTCGCCGAGCGGCGCCGCGAGCGGGATGGTGATGGTTGCAGGCGCATCGACCACCAGAGCCATCCGTTCGTCGCCGCCGCTCGCAACCGGGCGCAGCGACGCCGGCCCCGCCGACTCGACCTTGAACCCGGGGGGCGGCGCGCTGCTTGCAGCGCGTGCGCCGAGCGCGGGAAGCAGGCGCGTGCGCACCAGCGTCGGCGCGTCTTCTCTGGACGAGCAGGCGCCGAGGACCGTGGCGCCCAGGCACGCGAGTGTCGCCAGGGCCTTGCGCCCCGGCGTCGTCACGACAGCTCGATGAGCCGCGCGCCCAGCCTCGGCCCGGTGCCCGCGTCTTCGTGCTTGAAGAAGACGAACGCGTCCTGCCATGGCTGCACGCGGATCCGCTCGAGCCACATCCGCAGGTCGTCGTCGCTGTACTCCGGGCGCCGCAGGCGCAGGTAGCCGAAGCTCGCGGTCGGCACCAGGCCCACCGCGGCCGACTCTTCGTCGATGTCGGCGAGGCACAGCGCCGCGTCGTGGTCGCGCAGCAGCCCGAATACCTCGTCGTCGAACCACGTCGCATGCCGGAACTCGAACGCCGCGCGCCGGCCCTTCGGGATCTCGCGCAGGAAGCGGGCGAGGCGGTCGGCATCCTTCATCAGGTTGGGCGGTGTCTGGAAGAACACGACGCCGAGGCGGTCGCCCATCGCCTGCGCCGTCTCGAGGAAATACTTGACCTCCGCGTCCACGTCCTTGAGGCGGCGCATGTGGGTGATCTTCTGCGACGCCTTCAGGACGAAGGTGAAGTTTTCAGGAACCTCGGCGCACCAGCTCTCGAGGAGCGCTGTCGTCGGCATCCGGTAGAAGGTGTTGTTCACCTCCACCGTGGGGAAACGCTCCGCGTAGTAGCGAAGCATTCCCGGCGGCTTCTGGTCGGGGGGATAGAAGGACCCCTTCCATTCCTTGTAGCTCCACCCGCTGGTGCCGACGAGGATCCGCATGCGAACGGGACAACCCTACCGAACGATCAGCGTCCGCGCAGCAGGCCCCCGAGAACGCTGGCGCCGATCGACGCCAGCCCGCCAAGCCCGGCGTCGCCGCCGCTCTCCTGACCGCCTTGCGGCGCGCCCGAGCCGAGGATCTGCGACAGGATGTCCCCGCCGCCGCCCTGCGCCTGGCCCATCTGGCCGGCCGCGCCGCCCAGGATGTCGGTGATGCTGGTGCTGGCTGGCGTCTGCTTGTTGGCGCGGCTGAGGGCCGCGAGCACCAGCGGCGCCACCATCACCAGCAGCTTGCCGATGGTTGCCGCGTCGAGGCCCGACGCCTGGCCGATGCGGTTCTCCACCTGCTTGCGGTCGCTGCCGAGGATGTGGCCGAGGATGGCACCTCCCATGCCGCCGCCGCTCGATGTGCCGCCGCCGGCGCCCAGAAAGCCGCCGAGGTCGTCGAGCACGCTGCCGTCATGGTCGCGGTCGAGTGCTTGTTCGAGCGCCGAGCGCCCCTGCGGGGAAGCGGCGTTGCGGTTGAGCGCCGAGACCAGCACCGGGATCGCCATGCTCATTGCGGTCGCCGCTTGCGACGGCTCGATGCCGAGCTTCGCGCCGATGTCGCGCGGGGTCTGGCCGCCGCCCAGGGCCTGGCCAAGGATTTCAAAGAGAGGTGATGACACTATGAGTCCTCCTGACGAGAAGCGTGCGAGCAGTATGAACCCCTCGGCAGCGCCGTCAAAGGCGCGCCTCCGCGCCGAAGGGTAAAATCACCACTGTCCAGGAGACACTCCCAGAAATGCCGCTCACGCATCTCAGCGAAGAAGAGAAGATGTTCCGCGACCAGGTGCGCCAGTTCGCCGAGGCGCGGGTGCGGCCGCTGGTCCACAAGATGGACCAGGAGGCGCTGCTCGACCCCGGGCTCATCAAGGAGTGCTTCGCGCTCGGCCTCATGGGCGTCGAGATCCCGGACGAGTTCCAGGGCGCCGGCGGCACCTTCTTCCTGTCGGTGCTGGCGGTCGAGGAGCTGGCGCGGGTGGACGCGTCGATCGCCGTGTTCGTCGACGTGCAGAACACCCTCGTCAACAACGCGGTGCTGCGCTTCGGCAGCGAAGACCTCAAGAAGCGTTACTTTCCGCGCCTGGCGAGCGAGTGGGTCGGCGCCTATGCGCTGTCCGAGGCCGGCTCGGGCTCGGATGCGTTTGCGCTCGCGTGCCGGGCCGAGGACAAGGGCGATCACTGGCTGCTGAACGGCCAGAAGCTCTGGATCACGAATGCGGCCGAGGCCCAGGTCTTCATCGTCATGGCGAACGTGGACCCCGCGAAGGGCTACAAGGGAATCACCTCCTTCGTGGTCGAACGCTCGTTTCCCGGCTTCAGCGTTGGCAAGAAGGAAGACAAGCTCGGAATTCGTGCGTCGTCCACCTGCGAGCTGGTCCTCGACGGCTGCAAGGTGCCGAAGGACAACATGCTCGGCGAGCTCGGCAAGGGTTACAAGATCGCGATCGAGACGCTCAACGAGGGCCGCATCGGCATCGGCGCGCAGATGGTGGGTGTGGCGCAGGGCGCCTACGAGCACGCGCTCGCCTATTCGCAGGAGCGGCGCCAGTTCGGCGAGCCGCTCGCGAGCTTCCAGGCGGTCTCGTTCCAGCTCGCCGACATGGCGCTGCAGATCGAGGCGGCGCGCCTGCTCACCTACAACGCGGCGCGGCTACGCGACGCCGGCTCGTCGTTCGTCAAGGAAGCCGCGATGGCCAAGCTGTTCGCATCGCGCACCGCCGAGTACGTCACCTCGAAGGCGGTCGAGATCTACGGCGGCTACGGCTTCACGCGCGAGTATCCGGTGGAGAAGTACTACCGCGACCAGAAGGTGGGCGCCATCTACGAAGGCACCTCGAACATGCAGCTGCTGGTCATCTCGAAGCAGATCCTCGGGAAAATGGCGTGAGCCTCACCGAGCTGCCGGTGCGCGAACTGCTCGACCGCTTCGCTTCGACCGAGCCGACCCCGGGCGGCGGCTCGGCCGCGGCGCTCGGCGGCGCCGTCGGCGCGAGCCTGGCGGCGATGGTGTGCGCCATGCCGAAGACGCGGACCGGCGCGCCGGAGGAACGCGCGCGCCTCGATGCCGCCGGTGCTGTCGCTGCGGCCGCGACGCAGCGCCTGCGCGAGCTGGTGGACGAAGACACCGACGCCTACAACGGCGTGGTCGCCGCGTATCGCCTCGCGAAGGCGACGGACGCCGAGAAGGCGGCGCGCAAGCAGGCGATCGCCGCCGCCATGCGTCGGGCCACCGACGTGCCGATGGCAACCGCGCGCCAGTGCCTTGCCGTCATGGAGTCGGCCGCGACCGCGGCCAGGGACGGCAACCCCAACGCGACCTCCGACGCGCTCTCCGGCCAGGCCCTCGCCTGGGCGGGCCTCATGGGCGCGGCGCAGAACGTGCGCGCCAACGCCCCGTCCCTTGGCGATGCCGGGTCCGGCGCCGCGGACCTGGCAACCGTGAACGAGGTCCTGCAGGCAGGCCGCGCCCTGCTCGACGCCGCTCTCGCGGGTTAGTATTACCGCTTCGATGACCGAAACCCCGGCCCCTCGCAAGAAGTCGATCGCGCGGGAATATCTCGAGTCGATCGTGGTTGCCATCATCCTGGCGCTCTTCATCCGCACTTTCGCGGTCCAGGCCTTCAAGATCCCAACCGGGTCCATGGAGACCAACCTGCTGGTGGGCGACCACCTGCTGGTCAACAAGGTGCTCTATTCGCCTTCGTTAGGCCGCTTCGAGGACCTGATGCTCGCGAAGAAGCCGATCCGCCGCGGGCACGTGGTCATCTTCAAGTACCCCGACGACCCCAACAAGGATTACGTCAAGCGGGTCATAGGTTTGCCGGGAGAGACGGTCGAGATCCGCGACAAGGCGGTGCTCATCGACGGCAAGCCCCTGGAAGAGCACTACACCCGCTTCGAGGAGCCGCCCCTGCGCCGGGACGACCCCGAATACGGGTTTCGGGCCGAAAGTGAGCGGGACAACTATGGGCCGGTCACGGTGCCCACGGGCCAGCTTTTCGTGATGGGGGACAACCGCGACAACAGCCGCGACAGCCGATACTGGGGGTTCCTCCCGGAGGACCAGGTGAAGGGGCGGGCGGTCGTCGTGTACTGGTCGTACGACGCGGACCGCGCCGAGTTTGCACCGTCCCGCGACACCGGCGCCTGGCTGCGGGATACGTTCACGGCTTTCGGCAAGACACGCTGGAGCCGTTTCTTCCACCTCATCCGCTAGACCGAGGAGGTTTCATGTCGCAGTCGCAACGAGGCGAAGGCCGCCTGTCCAGCATCATCTGGCTTGTCGTCTTCGCAGCCATTGCGTGGGCCGCGTGGAACGTGGCACCCGCCTACATCGCCAACTTCTCCCTGACCGACAAGATGAACGAGATCGCGCGCACGCCGCGCGGGCCGAAGGCCGACCAGCAGGTGCAGGACCAGCTCGCCAAATACGTCCGCCAGGAGCGCCTCGACGCCTGGATCGACCTCGACATGTTCAAGGTGTCCACGGTCGAGACCAACCGCCAGATCACGCTCGAGTACGACCGCGAGGTGCAGATCCTTCCCGGCTTCAAGAAGGTGCTGCACTTCAACAACAAGGTGGAGCAGCCGCTGCTCTACTAGCGGGGCGCCTCAGTCGTCGACGCGCAGCACCGCCAGGAAGGCTTCCTGCGGGATGTCGACGGTGCCGACGCGCTTCATCCGCTTCTTGCCTTCCTTCTGCTTCTCCAGCAGCTTGCGCTTGCGCGAGATGTCGCCGCCGTAGCACTTGGCGATCACGTTCTTGCGCAGCGCCGAGACCGTCTCGCGGGCGACGACGCGCGAGCCGATGGCGGCCTGGATCGCCACCTCGAACATCTGCCGCGGAATCAGCTGGCGCATCTTCGAGACCAGCGCCTTGCCGCGTTCGTACGCCATGTCGCGGTGCACGATGAGCGAGAGCGCGTCCACCGGGTCGCCGTTCACCAGCACGTCGAGCTTCACCAGCGGCGACACCCAGTAGCCCGACAGCACGTAGTCGAGCGAGGCGTAGCCGCGCGACGCCGACTTCAGGCGGTCGTAGAAGTCGAGCAGGATCTCGTTCAGCGGCAGCTCGTACTCGATCATGACGCGCGTCGGGGTGATGTAGGTGATGCCCTTCTGGATGCCGCGCTTGTCCTGGCAGAGCTTGAGGATGGCGCCGACGTGCTCCTCGCCCGTGAGCATCGTGGCCTTGATGATCGGCTCCTCGATCGAGTCGATCGAGCCGGGGTCGGGGAGCCGCGCCGGCGAGTCGATCTCGATGATCTCGCCGTCCGTCTTCAGCACCCGGTAGCGCACCGACGGCGCCGTGATCAGCAGGTCGAGGTTGAACTCGCGCTCCAGGCGCTCCTCGACGATTTCCATGTGCAGCAGGCCGAGGAAGCCGCAGCGGAAGCCGAAGCCGAGCGCCGTCGAGGTTTCGGGGTCGTAGAAGAAGGACGAGTCGTTGAGGCGCAGCTTGTCGAGGGCGTCGCGCAGCTCCTCGTACTGGTTGGACTCGACCGGGTAGAGCCCGGCGAACACCATCGGCTTCACTTCCTTGAAGCCGGGCAGCGGCTCGGCCGCGGGCGTGCGCGCGTCGGTGAGCGTGTCGCCGATGGCGACATCCGACACCGTCTTGATGCCGGCGGTGACGAAGCCGACCTCGCCCGAGCCGAGACTCGCGACCGGCAGCGGCTTGGGGGTGAAGACGCCGATCTGCTCCACCTCGCACAGCCCGCCCGACGCCATCAGCTTCACCTTCATTCCGGGAACCAGCCGCCCGTCCACCACGTGCACCAGGATCACGACGCCGCGGTACTGGTCGAACCACGAGTCGAATACCAGGCAGCGCAGCGGCCCGTCGGGGTTGCCCTGCGGCGGCGGCACCCGGTGCACGATCGCCTCGAGGATCTCGTCGATGCCGATGCCCTGCTTGGCCGACGCCAGGATGGCGTGCGAGGCGTCGATGCCGATGACCGTCTCGATCTGTTCGCGCGCCTTGTCGGGCTCGGCGCCGGGGAGGTCGATCTTGTTGATGACCGGGATGATCTCGAGCGCGGAGTCGACGGCAAGGTGCGCGTTTGCGAGCGTCTGCGCCTCGACCCCCTGGCTCGCGTCCACCACCAGCAAGGCGCCCTGGCAGGCCGCGAGGCTGCGGCTCACTTCGTAGGAAAAGTCCACATGGCCGGGCGTGTCGATGAGGTTGAGGATGTAGTTCTTGCCGTCCTTCGCCAGGTATTCGAGCCGCACCGAGTGCTGCTTGATGGTGATGCCGCGCTCGCGCTCCAGGTCCATCGAATCGAGGAACTGGGCGGTCATCTCCCGTTCGCTGAGGGCGCCGGTGCGCTCCATGAGGCGGTCGGAGAGCGTGGTCTTGCCGTGGTCGATGTGCGCGATGATCGAAAAGTTGCGGATGTTGTCCAAACCGTCATTCTAGTCGGCCTTGTGCGTATACTCCGCGCACCCTACCCAAAACCGGAGGAGTGCCAAATAATGCGGACCCGCTCACTGCTCGCCTGCGTCCTCGCCCTCATCAGCGCCGCCTGCATCGAGGGCCGGCGCGTCATCCACGTGAACGCCAACGGCAGCGGCACCATCGTCGAGACCATGAAGCTGAGCGAACAGGGCGCCGGCATGGAAGCCGCCTTCGCCCAGCTCGACTCCAAGTCCGCGGCCGACAAGCAGGCCGCGAGCGAAGCCAAGCTGAAGGAGCGCGCCGGGCTCATGGGGCCCGGGGTACGCTTCGTCTCGCTCAAGAAGAACGCCGCCGGCGCCGACGAGATCAGCTACGCCTTCGACAACGTCAACACGCTGGTGGTGGACATGAACCTCAGCTCGCCCGGCGGTTCCGAGGCGGTCGCGATCAAGCAGCCGCTGCGCTTCAACCTCGCCGGCAAGAAGCTCACCGTCACCATGCCGGAGACCAAGGAGGACGCGGCCGCCGCAGCCGCACCGGAGAAGACCGCCGAGCAGGCAGCGCAGGAAGTGACGATGATGAAGGGCATGCTGAAGGGTATGAAGCTCTCGACCGCGGTCGAGGTGCCGGGCACCATCACCACCGCCAACGTGCCCTCGAGCGGATCGACCGCCACCATCATGTCGATGGACTTCGACGTCATGGCGAGCGACGACGAGAACATCAAGAAGTTCATGGCCGGAGCTTCCGACCCGGAGACCATGAACGCGAAGAAGATCCAGGGCGTGAAGGGACTGTCCTACCCCCCCGGTCCGCAGGTGGTTATCGACTTCAAGTAGCATGAAGCCTTCATTATCGGAGGCAGATTTCATGCGTAAAGCGTTGTCGATCGCCGTCATGCTGGCTGGCCTGGCGCTGGTTTCGGCCTGCGCGAAAGGTCCGGCCGAGGCCGCCCTGAAGGCAGCCGACGCTGCCGTCGAGAGCGTCAAGGCCGACACCGAGCGGTTCGCTCCCGAGCAGTTCGCGGCACTCTCAGCCGAGAATGCGGCGGCGCACGAACTGTTCAACAAGGGCGATTACAAGGGCGCGTCCGAAGCGGCGCGCTCGATTCCCGCCAAGGCGCAGGAAGTCCTGCAGGCGGCGCTCGCCCGCAAGGACGAACTGACCAAGACCTTCACCGAGATCCAGGGCGCGCTCCCCGGCATGATCGCGGCACTCACCGCGCGCGTAACCGAGCTTGCCGGCAAGCCGCCGAAGGGCATGGAGCCCGCGGCGTTCACGGCTGCGACCGGCGCCGTCGCGACCTTGCCGCAGCGCTGGTCCGAGATCGCCGGCGCGTTCCAGGGCGGCGACGTGCTCGCGGCCGTCGACCGCGCCAAGGCCTTGAAAGCCGAGGTCGAGGGGCTGATGACCCAGCTCGGAGTCTCTGCGGCGCCCGTCACACCCGCCGCCTGAAGCGCCCGTCACAGCGGCTCCCGCTCGCGGGAGCCGTTTTTCGCAAGCACTCCCGTACAATCGAAGCATGAGGTCATCTCTGCGCCTGCTCGCCGGAGGCGCCGCGGCAGCCGTGCTCGCGGCTGCGCCGGCCGCGAGCGCAGCCACCGAAGTCGCGCGCCTGACACTCGTCGAAGGCACTGTCAGCGTGGCCGTGGGCGGCGCCGCCTTCGCGCCTGCCAAAGAAGGCACCGGCATCACCAACGGCACGAGAGTGCGCACCGGCCCACAGGCGCTTGCGCGTCTCGAGTTTCCCGTGATGTCGGTGACCGCAGGCGCCGACAGCGAGCTGAATGTTTCCGGCGCGGTGCTGTCACTCGAGCTGGCGCGCGGCCGCGCCGAGATCGCGAGCAAGCAGGCGGACATCGTCAAGGTGGTGGCGGCGCGCGGCGAGGTGCGCGGCGACGGCTGGGCCGTGGTCCGCCGCGAGGGCAATGCCGTGCAGGTGACGGTCGTGCAGGGCCGCTTCTTCGTCACCAGCAACGGCCACAACCTGGCGGTTGCCGGCGGCGCCGGCGCGGTGTTCACGGAAGGCGTGGCACCGCGCGCCGTCGAACTGCCGTCGCGACCGCAGGTGATCTTCCCCGGCGCCGACGCGGCGTACGTCGCGCAGGGCGAGCCGCTCGACGTGTCGTGGACGCCACCGGGCCGCTCGCACCTGCAGCTGCTCGCGATCGGGTCAGAAGAGGTGCTCATGGACCGCGACGTCGACGGTGCGAAGACGACTCTGAGCGTGCCGTGGCCCGGTCTTTACCGGTGGCGGGTCGCCGGCCGCGACGCGGCGGGCCTCGAGGGCGTGCCGTCCACCGAAGGACTCATCTGCGTTCTCGATCGCCGGTTGGAGGGCAAATCCGGTCAATGAAGGTAACGGCGACGACGAATAGCGGGGCGAAGACTCTGGGTGCGTTGCGGTCGTCGGGATATCGCAGCGAAAGCGTCAAGGACGAGATGCGGCGCAACCTGCGCCGCAAGCTGGCGGCGGGTGAGGCGCTCTTTCCCGGCGTGCTCGGCTACGACGACTCGGTGGTGCCGCAGGTGGTGAACGCGATCCTCTCGCGCCACAACTTCATCCTGCTCGGCCTGCGCGGCCAGGCCAAGAGCCGGCTGCTGCGCAGCCTCACCAACCTGCTCGACGCCTCGGTGCCGGTGATCGCGGGGTGCGAGATCCACGACGATCCGCTGGCGCCTTTGTGCCGGCCGTGCCGCGACCGTGTCGCGGAGCGCGGCGACGCCACCGAGGTCTCGTGGCTCGGCCGCGACCAGCGCTTCGTCGAGAAGCTGGCGACGCCGGACGCGACCATCGCCGACATCATCGGCGACGTCGACCCGATCCGCGCGGCGCGCGGCGGCCACGACCTCGGCAGCGAGCTGACCATGCACTACGGCCTCCTGCCGCGCGCGCATCGCGGCATCTTCGCCCTCAACGAGCTTCCCGACCTCGCGGCGCGCATCCAGGTGGGACTGTTCAACATCCTCCAGGAGGGCGACGTCCAGATAAAGGGCTATCCGGTGCGCCTGCCGATCGACGTCGTGATGGCGTTCACCGCCAACCCCGAGGACTACACGGCGCGCGGCAAGATCATCACGCCGCTCAAGGACCGCATCGGCAGCGAGGTCCGCACCCACTACGCCGGCACCCTCGAGCAGGGCGTCGCGATCACGCAGCAGGAAGCGTGGACCAACCGTGAGGTGGAGCTGCGCGTGCCGCGGCAGATCCGCGAGGTGGTGGAGGGGGTGGCGTTCGCGGCGCGCCGCGAGAAGAAGATCGACAAGCGCAGCGGCGTCAGCCAGCGGCTGCCGATCTCGGCGCTCGAGAACGTGGTGTCGAACGCCGAGCGGCGCGCCT
The DNA here is from genome assembly GCA_963720545.1 of uncultured Acidobacteriota bacterium. Taxonomy (GTDB): domain Bacteria; phylum Acidobacteriota; class Vicinamibacteria; order Fen-336; family Fen-336; genus MFD01916-c6. The sequence goes on from OY970399.1 coordinate 2,614,834, forward strand.
TGGTGCACAACGAGACTCCGGTGGTGCCGCGCGTCTCGGACATCTATGCCGCGGCACCCGCCCTCACCGGCAAGTTCGAGCTCGAATACGAGGGCGAGCTGGTCGGCGCCGAGGCGGTGGCGCGCGACCTCATCCGCCAGGCGATCGGCGAGGTGTTCTCCGTCTACATGGGAGCGGCCGACCTGCGGCCGGTGATCGCGCACTTCGAGCAGGGCAGCTCGCTCAAGCTCGAAGCCGACCTGCCGTCGGCCGAACTGCTGCGGCGCTTCAGCGCGGTGCCCGGCCTGCTGCAGCGCATCTCGTTCCTCGGCGCGAGCGAAGCCGACCCGGCGCCGGTGTCCGCCGCCGCGGCCGAGTTCATCCTCGAGGGCCTGTGCGCCCAGAAGAAGATCGGCCGCAGCGACGAGCGCGGCTTCCAGGCGACCGAGCGCCCGGTGGAGATGGAAATCGACGTCGAGCGCCTCGAACAGTTGCGGCGGATGAAGAAACAGGTCAACTAGGGCAAGCCCATGGCCCGCGCCGTTTCCTATCACCGCTACATTTCGGAGCTTTGGGACGACCTCGACCTCGAGAGCCTGGTGGGTGAGCTGTCCGACCACCTGCTGCAGTCGGGCTTCGAGTACGACGGCGAGGACTTCGACCCCGGCGACGAGGCGGCGCTGCAGGACGCGATCCTCGACGCCATCGTCCAGCGCGGGCTGCTCTCCGAGGAAGACCTGAACAAGCTGATGCGCGACCAGGACGCGCTGGGCCAGTTCCTGCACAAGACCATCGAGCGCATGACCCGCGAGGGCTACCTGCGCCGCGCCGAGACGCAGCCGTTCAACGACCCGACCGCCGGGCGCGGCGGGCCCGGAACCGGTGCGCCGCTGCGCTTCGAGATGACCGAGAAGACCTCGGACTTCCTCGGCTACAAGGCGCTGCGCGACCTGCTCGGCAGCCTCGGCAAGTCGTCGTTCGGCCACCACGAAACGCGCGACCTCGCGACCGGCGTCGAGGCCTCAGGCCCGACCAAGGTCTACGAGTTCGGCGACACCCTCAACCTCGACGTCAGCGGCACGCTCCTCTCCGCCATCGCGCGCGAAGGCCTGCGCGTGCCGCTGAACCTCGAATACCAGGACCTGCTGGTCCGCCAGACCGAGTACTTCTCGTCGTGCGCCACGGTGGTCATGCTCGACTGCTCGCACAGCATGATCCTCTACGGCGAGGACCGCTTCACGCCGGCGAAGAAGGTGGCGCTGGCGCTGTCGCACCTGCTGCGCACGCAGTTTCCCGGCGACAGCCTGCACCTGGTGCTGTTCCACGACTCGGCCGAGGAAGTGCCGCTCAGCAAGCTCGCCTCGGTGCGCGTCGGCCCGTACTACACCAACACCCGCGAGGGCCTGCGCCTGGCGCAGCGGATCCTGGCGCGCGAGCGCAAGGACATGAAGCAGATCGTGATGATCACCGACGGCAAGCCGTCGGCGCTCACCGAGGACGACGGGCGCATCTACCGCAACCCGTTCGGCCTCGACCCGCGGGTCGTCGCCCTCACCTTGAAGGAAGTGGCGAACTGCCGGCGCCAGGGCGTGCTGGTCAACACCTTCATGCTGGCGCGCGACCGCGACCTGGTCGCTTTCGTCCGCCGCGTCACCGCGATGTGCCGCGGCAAGGCGTACTTCACGACGCCCTACACGCTGGGGCAGTACGTCCTCATGGACTACATGAACAAGAAGACCCGCAAGGTGCACTGAAGCTGCGGCGCGACTTCGCTGCGTGCTAGCGTGCCGAGCCGTGGCCTTCAAGTCCATCAAGGTGACGCGCGGCGCGGCGTTTGCGTGTGCGGTGCTCGTCGCCGTGGGCGGTGTGCTCGTCCAGAACGCCAACCAGCGCAACCCACGGATAGTCCACGGCCGTTTCTCTCTGCCGGCGTTCGACGCCTGGGTGTATATCGCCATGGCCGAACACCCGTCGGTCTTCACCGCCAAGCCTTGGGGGTACCGGCCGCTGGGGCCCGCGATCGCCGGCCGGATCGGCCGCGGTCGGCCCACCGCCGGCTTCCGCACCCTCACGCTCGCCGGCATGTCCCTCGCCGGCATCGCCCTCTACTTCTACCTGCGGCGGCTCGGCTTCTCCCCCTGGCCCGCGACCGCCGGCATCGCGGCATTCGTGGCGTCGCCGCCGGTTGGCGAAATCATCGGTGCGCGCTTCCTGGTCGAGCCGCCCACCGTGGCCTTGTGGATCCTGTTCCTGTGGGCCGCGCAAGCGGCGGCGCCAGCCGGTGTGCTCGCGGCAATTGCCGTGCTCGGCGTCCTGTCGAAAGAGACGTTCGTTCTGCTGGTCCCGCATCTTCTGTTCGTCGACCCGGAGCGCCCATGGGCGTGGCGCCTGAAGCGGTTCGGCATCATCGCGGCGGCAGCGATGCTGGCGCGGCAGGCGCTCTTCCAGGTGTGGCCCGACTACACTGGCGGCGCGTTTGGCCCGGCGCGCCTCCTCGAGCTGCTGCGGGTCTCGGCGCTCGCATGGCGGAGCTGGCTGCCGCCGCTGACCATGGGCGGGTTGCTGGCCGTCGCGGCCGTGGGCCTGCTGCGTGCAGAGGGCCGGCAGTTCACACGGGACAACCTCTACCAGATCGCGGCGACGCTGGCGCTGCCGTTCGCTGCGCCGCTCGGTAGCGCGCTGCCCGGATTTGGTCTCTCGGTCTACGGCGCCGATTTTCGTCGGCTCTCCGTATACGCGCTTCCCTGGGTGATCGCGCTCGCGCTGCTCGCGCTCGGCGCCCGCCGCCGCGCGCCGCCACCGTCTCCCTGGCCGCGAGCCCTGGGTGCAGCCGGCCTGGCCGCAGCGGCCGCCACCATCGTCATGACTGTCGCGTCGCTTGACCGGTACCGCCGTGCCGACCTGTCCGGGCCGCGAGACGGCGCGTTGACGCTCGCGGCCTGCCGCGAAAGCTTGCGGGTCGCGCGGCTTCTCGAAGCGGGCCGCCCGTTCTCGTACGACTTCATGACCCAGGGGCTCGAAAGCTTCGCGGCCGAGCCAGCGCGCCTCGGCGAGGCGCGCTGGTTCCTGCGCGACGGCTTCGGCATCCGCGAAGAGAAAGCGACGGGCACCGCCGTGCTGCGCGAACCCGCGGCGAGCCTGCTGGTGCCGGTGCTGACGCCGAGGGACGTATTGCTGACGCTCGTGTTCACGGCGCCGCCGCAGGAACCGATTGGTGTCTCGCTCAACGGCCGCGAGCTGGGCAGCCTCAGCGCCGCGGACGCGAACGATCCCGCCGCCGCCGCGATCACGCTGCCGAAGAGCGCCCTGTACCGCGGCGACAACGTGGTCACGCTGCTGCGCGGCGCGCAGCAGGCAGCCGCCATCCGCAAGCTATCGCTGCGTTAGCGCTTCTTCGCGCGCTTCCTGGCGGCTTGCAGCGCCCGCGGCTTGCCGGCGACAACCCGCTGCGCCTTCGGGCGCGGGTGCTTCGCTTCGTACACGCCCAGGGTGCCGCCGCCGGGAAGGCTCACCCTCGTCAGCAGGCCCCAGCGCAGGTCCTGCACCGGGCTGCACGAAACGCCGCGCTTGCCCATGTTCGTGAGGAACGTCTTGATGTCGTCGCACAGCAGGTAGAACTCATGGACGTCGTTCTTGTCGCCAGGATGCACGGCGACTTCGGCGGGCGGCAAGCCAAAGATCAACCACCCATGGCCCGCGTCCACATGCGGCAACGTGAGCACGTCGCGCAGGAAGCTGCGATCCGCCTCGGGATCCTTGCTGTAGACGATCGAATGAGCGCCGACGATCATTGTTCCTCCCTGCTCAGCGGCCAGCCGGGCATGGCCAGCCCTCCTTGACGATGTCGCCAGCGAGCTGTTCGCCGACGATGCGGTTGCCCTCCGCGTTCCAGTGCAGGTCGCGTGTGTAGTAGGCGGGCCGCGCGCCCGAATCGGCGGCATGCAGCGCATCGCGCGCGTCGAGGAGCGGCACGCCGAGCGGCGCCAGGACCTGGCCGAGCCGCTCGACCACCGCTTCGCGCCGCCAGCGCCGGCCCCAGTCGTAACGCTCGCGGGTCAGGTCCCAGACGGCGTCGTTCACCTCGAAGCGCGCCGGCACGTAGAGCGTCATTAGCCGGGCATCGTGGGCGCGCACCTCCTGCGTCGAGCGCTCGCAGGATGGCGCCGGTGCGCTCCCACATGTCGGCCACTTCCTTGTTGTTGGCTGGGCCGAACGGCCACAGCTCACGCGACGGATCCTTGCCGGCGCGCTGCACCAGGCCGAGGCTCGCCAGGAACTCGTGCAATCGCGGCGCCGAGTCGATGGTGCGGTCGGAGAGCAGGCGCAGCGCGAACGAGCCGCGCCACGGCGACGGCACCATCTGCTCCGGTGCCACCGGCGGCGGCTCCTTGAGCGGCAGGTTGGCGGGCACGATCTTCTCGCCGTCCACGTAGAACATCGGCTTGGGGCGGTTGGTGCCGAGGTTGTTGCGCGTGTTGTGGTAGAGATCGTTCGAATAGAAGAAGAGCAGCACCAGATCGGCGCCGTAGCGGCTGCCTTCGTCGCGGTAGAACAGGTACTCCTGGTCGGTGCTGTAGCCGAGCGTGCCGCCGTTGATGACCTCGACCGGACCGCAGCCGCGGGCGTTCAGTGTGCGCTCGAGCACCGCGCGCGCGGTCTGGTCCTCCTCGGCGTAATACCCCTCGGCGAACGAGTCGCCGAGGATCAGGATGCGCCTGACACCTTGCGGCACGGGGTAGTCGCGCTCGGGGCCGCGCAGGCCCTTCGAGTTGAAGGCGATCTCGACGTCGTACTCGGCGCGCCGTATGCGCCGCTTCACTCCCGGGTTCTTGTCCCAGCCGAGCACCGGGTTGAACCGGCCCATCGGCTCCAGTTCGCCGTGAGGGTCGACGTAGACGCGCTTGATGTACCAGCGCGCGGCGCCTTCGAGGAGGGCTGCCACCAGGCCGAAAGAAACGACAAGCAGCAGCAAGTTGAGCGCGATGGCGCGCAGCCGGCTCATGTGCCGATCAAGTTAGCACACGGCGCGAAACCCGCGCCGCCGCTTAGAATCGCAGTCCTTGAACGGGACGAGCGCTTCACGCTGGACGATGCCGATCGCGCGCACGGCGCTCTGCGGCGCCATCGCCGCGCTTGCCTGGTGGCTCCCGCCGCTGCGCGCGGCGGCCGTTTCGCTCGAGCCCGCGGTTGGCCCGGGCCTTTTTCTCATCGGGCTCGCCGGCGGCATCGCAGCACTCCTGGGCCGGCCGGCGCGCGGCCTGCAAGCGCGCATCCTGCGCATCGGCGGACGCCACGGGTTGTGGCTTTGCGCCGCCTTGTTCCTGCTGCCGCTCTGGAGCCAGTGGTCGAGCCAGCCGCCCAGTGCCGTGAGCGCGCATACGGCGCTCTTCGGCGTGCTGCCGTGGGGCGATGCGACCGGCCACTACGAAGGCGGCGTGCGCCTCCTGGAGGAAGGCGAGTTCCGCACCTACAGCGCGCGCCGCCCACTGCACGCCTGCTGGCTGGCATTCCGCCTCGCGCTCGGCCGCGGCAGTGTGCCCTTCGCACTCGCGTTCCAGGCGCTGCTGCTGGGCGCCGCGGCGTTCCTGCTGTCGCGGTCGCTGGCACTGCGCTTCGGCGCCTGGCCTTCGGTCGCAGTGCTCGGTGCTTGTTACGCGCTCTCGCGTGATTACACACCGGCGGTGCTCACCGAACCGATCGGCATCGTCTTCGGCTGTCTTGCGGCCGCTATCCTGCTCACCGCCCGCGCGCGGCGCGACCTCGGCACGCTGGCGCTCGGATTCTTCGCGCTCGAGATGGGCTTGCGCGCCCGGCCCGGCGCGCAGTTCCTGCTGCCGGCGCTCGCCGTTTGGGGCGTCGCGGCGTTTCCCGGGCGGCGCCTCAAGGCAGCGGGGGTCGTGGCTGCGGTGTTCCTGGCGGGCAGCCTGCACACCATGCTGCTGAACCAGCTCTACAGTTCGGGCGAAGCCACCTTCACGAGTCACGTCGCGCGCACTCTTTACGGGCTCGCCCGCGGCGGCAACTACGAACAGGCCGATGCCGACCTTGGCGCCGATGACACAAGGCCTGAGGCCGAGCAGGCGAGCGGCGTGTGGCGAGCGGCATTCGCCGAGATCGCGTCGCACCCGTCGGTCTTCCTGGGGTCGCTCGGGCACAACGAGTCGCGCTTCCTCTCGAAGACGCCGGTGACGCTGAGCCAGGCGCTGAGCCCGCGGTGGCTGCTGCAGACGGCCGACGAGCGCATGCGGCCGACGTCCGCCGAGATCCGCCGCGACTACTGGTGGGGCGGGGCGCTGCTGCTGCTGGCCGCGGCATTGGCGGTGCTGCACCTCGCGCGCCGCGACCGCGCCAGCGCACTCTTCTGGGCGCTGGCGGCGGCCGGGGTGCTGGCGTCGGCGCCGTTCATCTACAGCGACACCGGTTTTCGCGCGCTCGCCCCGAGCTACCCGTTCATCGCAGCGTTCCTCGCCCTGGGCGCCGTGTCGAGAGTACGAGCACACCCGCAGGCGCAATCGCTGGACCACGCGGAGCGGACGTTGGTGCGCGCGTCGGGCGGCATCGCGCTTGCCGTCGCGGTGGTGGCCGCTATCGGCCCGATGGCCGTGCGGCCGTTGTGGCCGCGAATGTCGTCGGGTGGAGCAGCGGCGGTCGAGGCGCTCGTGGACCTGCGCACGGCGCCGCTCGTGGTGATTCGCAATCCGCTGGAGGCCGCCGACTACGGCCGGCTGCGCACGCTCGACCGCCCCGACTTCCTGCGCCTCGTGCGCTACGCCGACCTCAAGGGCGAGCTGGGCCCGCTCACCCAGCGGCGCCCGCCGTTCGCGGTGCTGTCCTGCTACGAGAAGCGCAGCACCCGTGTCCACGTCTACGTCGCGCCCATCGAGATGGCGCAGGCGGGCGGCGTCGTCGCCATCACGGCGACGCCCTTCCCCGGCGACGGCAGCGAACAGTTCGAAGAGATCACGTCCTGGCACGTCATCGACGGATTGGCAGCAGTTCGCGTCCAATCCGTCGATTTCCGTTAGTCCGTTGGCCAGGCGCTTCGCTTCCGCATCCGTTTCGATCTGCTGCTACTGTGTCCGGACACAGTTGGTGGACTGCGTCCGGACGCAGTTGACTATGTGTGTTGGGGATCCCCGTTTTCCCGAGGAGCTCAACGCTTGCGCTCGTCATCGACGGATTGGCAGTCGTTCGCGTCCAATCCGTCGATTTCCGTTAGTCCGTTCCCCAGGCGCTTGCGTCCGTGGAAGACGAAGGCTAAGGACCAACCGTCCCCGATCTGCTGCTACTGCGTCCGGACACAGTAGCGCGAGCTTGGAGGCACGAAGGTCTGAGTAGCCCATGTCGTTGGCCGCGCTGCGAAGGGCCCGCAGGCGACGCTGGAACTCGTTCCGGAACGAGTTCCACCATCATTCGAGCCGACCGCATCAAGGCTGATGCGTTTTGGTCCTGGGCTTGGTGGACTGCGTCCGGACGCAGTTGACTATGTGCGTTGAGGGATCCCCGTTTTCCCGAGGAGCTCAACGCTTGCGCTCGTCATCGACGGATTGGCAGTCGTTCGCGTCCAATCCGTCGATTTCCGTTAGTCCGTTCCCCAGGCGCTTGCGTCCGTGGAAGACGAAGGCTAAGGACCAACCGTCCCCGATCTGCTGCTACTGCGTCCGGACACAGTAGCGCGAGCTTGGAGGCACGAAGGTCTGAGTAGCCCATGTCGTTGGCCGCGCTGCGAAGGGCCCGCAGGACGCTGGAACTCGTTCCGGAACGAGTTCCACCATCATTCGAGCCGACCGCATCAAGCCTGATGCGTTTTGGTCCTGGGCTTGGTGGACTGCGTCTGGACGCAGTTGACTATGTGCGTTGGGGATCGCCGTTTTCCCGAGGAGCTCAACGCTTGCGCTGCGACCGAGGGATCCACTGTGTCCGGACACAGCAGCGCGGGCGCGGAAGCCCGCGAACTCCGATACGGCGTTCCAGCGTCGCGGGACTGAAGGCTTTGTGCGTCTAGCAGTCCATTGACTGCTAGACGGCTGGAAAGTGATGGGATCCCCTCAGGATTTTGGGGAGAGGCCGCGGCGAGCAACTGCGTCCGGACGCAGTTGACTGTGTGCTTGGTCGGGGGCGGCAAGCGGTGGATCCTGCGCGCCAGCGCAAGCGATGGAAGCGCTCGCTAATTCGGGCTGGAACGTCCCGCGCGGAGGACCACTCGCCGGCCGCGGTAACAGGAGATCGGAACGGACGCTGACGGCAAGCTCTTAGGAAACGGAGCAAAGGAAATCGACGGATTGGACGGGAACGACCGCCAATCCGTCGATTACGCGGGCTGGGCGACGCTTGTTTCCTTGCGGAACAGCAGCGAGTCGCCCTTGGTCTCGACCATGATGTGGTCGCCTTCGGAGAAGCTGCCCGAGAGCACTTCCACCGCCAGCGGGTTCTCGATCATCCGCTGGATGGTGCGCTTCAGGGGACGGGCGCCGAAGCTCGGGTCGTAGCCGTTCTCGATCAGGCGCTGGCGTGCGCCGTCCGAGAGCTGCAGCGTGATCTTGCGTTCGGCGAGCCGCTTCTGCAGGTCGCGCAGCTGGATGTCCACGATGCGGCCGATCTCCTCGCTGCCGAGGCTCTTGAACGTGACGATCTCGTCGATGCGGTTCAGGAACTCGGGGCGGAAGGTGCGCTTCAGCGCCTCGAGCAGCATCTGCTTGTCCTCGCGCGTCTCCTGCTTCGCCATCTCGGCGACCAGGTCGGAGGCGACGTTGCTCGTCATGATGATCACGGTGTTGCGGAAGTCGACCGTGCGGCCCTTGCCGTCGGTGAGACGGCCGTCCTCGAGCACCTGCAGCAGGATGTTGAAGACGTCGCCGTGGGCCTTCTCGATCTCGTCGAACAGCACCACCGCGTACGGGCGGCGGCGGATCGCCTCGGTGAGCTGGCCGCCTTCGTCGTAGCCGACGTAGCCGGGCGGCGCGCCGACCAGGCGCGAGACCGAATGCTTCTCCATGTATTCGGTCATGTCGATGCGCACCAGCGCCTGCTCGTCGTTGAAGAGGAACTCAGCGAGCGCGCGCGCCAGCTCGGTCTTGCCGACACCAGTCGGCCCCATGAAGAGGAAGGACCCCATGGGCCGCTTCGGGTCGCCGAGGCCCGCGCGCGAACGCCGCACCGCATTGGCGACGAGCAGCAGCGCTTCGTCCTGGCCGACCACGCGCTCGCGCAGGCTGTCCTCGATGCGCAGCAGCCGCTCGACTTCACCCTCGAGGAGGCGCGTCACCGGGATGCCGGTCCACTTTGCCACCACCTCGGCGACGTCCTCGGCGTCGACCTCTTCCTTCAGCATGCGCTGCGTCCGTTGCAGCGCGGCGAGCTCGTTGTTGCGGGCGATGAGCTTCTGCTCGAGATCGGGCAGGCTGCCGTAGCGCAGCTCCGCCGCCTTGCCGAGGTCGCCGCGATTGGCGGCCGTGTCGGCCTCGAAGCGGGTCTTCTCGATCTGGCTCTTGGTCTCGCGGATGTGGGCGATCGCCGCCTTCTCCTGTTGCCAGTGCGCCTTCATCGCCGAGGACTGTTCGCGCAGGTCGCCCAGCTCTTTCTCGATGCGCGCGAGGCGCTCCTTCGAGGCCTTGTCGCGCTCCTTCTGCAGCGCCGTCTTCTCGATGTCGAGCTGCACGATGCGCCGCTCGACCACGTCGATCTCGGTCGGCATGCTGTCGATCTCGATGCGCAGCCGGCTGGCCGCCTCGTCCATCAGGTCGATCGCCTTGTCGGGCAGGAAGCGGTCGGTGATGTAGCGGTTGGAGAGGGTCGCCGCCGCCACCAAGGCCGAGTCCTGGATGCGCACGCCGTGGTGCACTTCGTAGCGTTCCTTGAGCCCGCGCAGGATGGCGATGGTGCCCTGCACGTCGGGCTCGCCGACGAACACCGGCTGAAAGCGCCGCTCCAGTGCCGCGTCCTTCTCGATGTACTTCTGGTATTCGTTCAAGGTCGTTGCGCCGACGCAGCGCAGCTCGCCGCGCGCAAGCATCGGCTTCAGCATGTTCGACGCGTCCATCGAGCCTTCCGCGGCGCCAGCGCCCACCACGGTGTGCAGCTCGTCGATGAACAGGATGATCTCGCCGCCCGAGTCCTGCACTTCCTTCAGCACCGCCTTCAGGCGGTCCTCGAACTCGCCGCGATACTTGGCACCCGCGACCAGTGCCGCAAGGTCGAGCGCCACCACCTTCTTGTTCTTCAGCGACTCGGGCACGTCGCCCGAGACGATGCGCTGCGCGAGGCCCTCGACGATGGCGGTCTTGCCGACGCCGGGCTCGCCGATGAGGACCGGGTTGTTCTTGGTGCGGCGCGACAGCACCTGCACCACGCGGCGCACTTCGTCGTCGCGGCCGATGACCGGGTCGAGCTTGCCCTTGCGCGCCAGCTCGGTGAGGTCGCGGCTGTACTTCTCGAGCGCCTGGTAGCGCTCCTCGGCATTCGGGTCGGAGGCGCGGTGCGTGCCGCGAATCTCACGCAGGACGTTCAGGAGCGACGCACGCGTGACGCCCTCCTTCTTCAGGGCCTCGCCGCTTGGCGTCTTGCTCTCGGCGAGCGCGATGAGAAGGTGCTCGGTGGAGACGTATTCGTCCTTGAGCGATTCGGCTTCGCGCAGCGCCTGCTTGAGCACGCCATCGAGGCGCGACGAGACCTGGGTGGGGGCGCCCTGCTGGTGGGGGAGGGAGCCAAGCGCGGTGGCCACGCTTTGACCGAGAGACGCGGTATCGACGCCCATCTTGCCGAGCGCAGCCGGGACGACGCCCCCTTCCTGGGTCAGCAGGGTCGCCAGAAGGTGCTCTGGCGTGAACTCGGGATGGTCGGCCTTCTCGGCCGCAGTCTGGGCGGAAGTCAAGGCTTCCTGGGCCTTTACGGTGAATTGATCGAGTCGCATAGTCCTCCGACTCGTCTGAATGTAAGTAGTGAGTGAGTTATTGTCAAGTTTATTGAGTGTTAAAAACTTATAGGCGGTGCCTGCGCCGAGCCCGCTAGACTTCCTGCACTCTTCATGGGCGTGGCACTCCCCGCAGCCGTCTTCCTCAGTGGCGCCGCCGCCCTCATCTATCAGGTGTGCTGGCAGCGGATCCTGGCGCTGCACACCGGCATCGGCCTCTTTTCGGTGGCGCTCATCGTCGGCGCATTCATGGCCGGGCTTGGCCTGGGCAGCCTGATCGGCGGCGGCCTGAGCGAGCGCTTCGAGCGTCGCCAGGCCCTCCTGGCGTTTGCGGCGCTCGAGCTGCTGATCGGTCTTTTCGGCGCTCTCAGCGTGCGGATCTATTACGACTGGCTGTACCTAGGCCACGCCGCGCTCTACGGGCAGAGCTGGCGCGCGGTGCTGTTGCATTTCGCGGCGCTGCTGCCGCCCACCCTGCTGATGGGGATGAGCCTGCCGTTCCTCACCCGCGCGACCGTGCGCTCGGCGGATACGGCGGCGCGCGCCGTTGCCTGGGTCTACGGCATCAACGTGCTCGGCGCCGCTTTCGGTTCGGTGGCGGCGCCCTGGTGGTTGATTCGCAGCCACGGGATGCGCACCGCCGTCGCTGTGGCCGCGGTCGCGAACCTTCTGGCCGCGGCGGCGGCGCTTGCGGCCGCGCGCGCGCCCGCGCGCTCGAGGGCGGTCGAGACGACGGCACCGCTCGTCTCGGGCACCCGCTGGCCGCCGCTGCACTGGATGGCCCTCTACGCGCTCAGCGGCTTCGTCGCGCTGTCGCTCGAGATGGTGTGGTTCCGCGTGCTCGACATCGCGGTGCGTGCCACAGCCTTCACCTTCGGCACGCTGCTCGCCATCTACCTGCTGGGAAACGCGGCCGGCGCGCTCGGGGCGCGCTTCATGAAGGCCGGCGGCCATGGTCCGCTGGCGCGCTTCATCGCCTGCCAGTGCGCGCTATTGGCGTTGTCGGCGCTGGCGCTCGCCGCCCTCGTTTACGCGCCGGTCCACTGGCCGCTCGTCTCGTGGCTGGCCGACATCTGGGACGGTTCCCGCTCGTTCAACCTGGGCGGCGCGTGGGACGGCGGTTCCGTGTTCCGGCTCTACGTGTTGCTGCCGGCGCTCCTCTTTGGTCTGCCGACGATCCTCATGGGCGTGTCGATGGCAACCCTGCAGACCGCGGTGCACGACGATCCGCGCACCAGCGGGTTCAAGGTCGGCTGGCTGCAGGCGGCGAACATCGCCGGCTGTGTCGCCGGTGCGCTGTTCGCGGGCATCGTGCTCCTCAACAGCCTCGGCACCACCGGCACGCTGCGCGTGCTGGTCGCATGCGCATTCGTGTTCCTGGCGTTCGGCTTCCGGCTGTTGCCCGCCGCGCGCCGCTCTTTCGCCGCGTGGGCCGCCGTGATCGCCGCGGTGCTCATGGTCCTGCCCGGACAGGACCGCTTCTGGCTGCGCTTCCACGGCGAGATGCCGGGCCGTTCGCTGGTCGAGGAGGATGCGACCGGGGTGGTGGCGCTCACCCCCGGGCGCCACGACACCTGGGCGATGTGGGTGAGCGGCAAGCATTTCAGCACCTTGCCCTACGGCGGCACGCACACGCTGCTGGGCGCGCTGCCGTCGATGATGCACGCCCGGCCCGAGCGCATCGCGCTCATCGGCCTCGGCTCCGGCGACACCGCCTGGGCGTCGGGCAGCCGCAGCAACGTGACCCGCGAGATTCGCGTCTTCGAGATTTCGGCGCCGCAGAAGGCGATTCTCGACCGGCTGCGAGCGCAACGGCTGGCGCCGCGGGCGCTCGAGCAGTTCCTGGCCGACCCGCGGGTGAGCCTGCGAGTCGCCGACGGCCGCAATGCCATCGAACAGTCGAACGAGCTCTACGACGTCATCGAGATGGACCCGCTGCGCCCGTCCAACGCCTATTCGGGCAACCTCTACTCGCGCGAGTTCTTCGCGCTCTGCGCCCGCAAGCTCCGGCCGGGCGGGTTCATGTGCACCTGGGCGCCGTCGCCGCGGGTGCGCGCCACCTTCCGCAGCGTGTTCCCTTACGTCGTCGACTTCCAGAACAGCACCATCCTCGTCGGCAGCCTCGATCCGTTTCCGCTCGACGTCGCCGCCTGGCAGGCGCGGCTCCTGGAAGGAGGGGTGAGCGGCTATTTCGGCGAGCAGCGCACCGCCGAAGTGCGCGCCGCGCTAGCCACGGCGCAGGTCGTGCCGTTCCAAGGCGCCGCCGCACGCGAGATCAACGTCGACCTCTTCCCACGCGACGAGTTCAACACGCAGGAGTAGCCTCGCGCGCATGGATCCGGGCGCCGTCGTCGAAACGTTCGGAACGGCGGTCGAAGCGCAGCTGTGCCGCGCCGCGCTGGAGGCCGCCGGCATCGAGGCGTGGGTGATGGGCGAGAACCTCGCCGGCGCCCATCCGGCGCTGGGCATGGCGATCGGCGTGCGGGTGCTGGTGGCGCCCGCGGACGAGGCGGCCGCGCGTGCCGTCATCGCCTCCCTGCAGGGCGGCGCCGCGCGCCAGGACCACAAGGACGACGGGCCCGACGCCGCCTGAGGCGGCCGCAACATTCGTTGTACGATTGACGGACCTTCCATGACCTCCCGCTCCAGACTTTTTCGATACGCTGGGTGCGCCCTTGCGCTTGCCGGGCTTTGGGGTTGCGGCCGGTCGAAGGCGAGCGACAACGGGCCCAAGCCGATCCGCGCGCGCGTGGTTGCGGTCAAGACCCGCGAGGTGCAGCGCACCGTCCAGTCGGTCGGCTCGTGCCACGCCTTCGAGGAGGTCACGATCGGCTCGGAGGTGGACGGCCGCGTGCAGCAGGTGTTCGTCGACATCGGCGACAAGGTGGACCAGGGCCGGGCGCTGGCGCGCATCGTGCCCCTCGAGCTGAGCCTCGACGTCGACGAGCAGCGCGCCTCGCTGAAGCAGATCGAGTCGCGCCTCACCGCCCCCGACGGCGCTCCGATCGCAAACCCCGGCGAAGCGGCCGAGGTGCGCAAGGCCGACGCGGATCGCGCCGACGCCCGGCAGAAATACGACCGCGCCAAGGAGCTGATGGCCGAGGGCCTGATCTCGAAGAGCACCTTCGAGGAGGTCGAGTCGCGCCATAACTCGACGCGCGCCGCCTACGACATGGCGCTGCAGAACGTCCGCAACCTGCAGGCGCAGGCGGCGCAGCGCAGCGCGTCCCTGGCGCGGGCCGGCAAGAAGCTGGGCGACGCCACCATTCGCGCGCCGTTTAGCGGCGAGATCCGCCAGCGGCTGGTGAGCCCGGGGCAGTACGTCAAGATCCAGACGCCGGTGATGGTGCTGGTGGACGCCGACCCGATCCGCGTGCGCCTCAACGTCCCTGAAAAAGTCGCCGGCTGGATCGCGATCGGCCAGGCCGTAAAGGTGCAGGTGGAGGCCTATCCGGGCCGCGAGTTCGCCGGCAAGGTGTCGCGCATGAGCCCGTCCGTGGACATGCAGACGCGCACCCTCGAGGTGGAGGCGCTGCTCGACAACAAGGACGGCTTGCTGAAGCCGGGCTTCTTCGCGCGCGCCGAGATCGTCTCGAACCACGTGGACCGCGCGCTGGTGGTGCCGCAGGAGGCGCTGCGCTACCTGTACGGCGTCTACAAGATCTACCGTGTCGAGAACAAGACCCTGCACGAGACCGAGGTGACGCTCGGCTCGCGTGAGGGCAGCGAGGTCGAGATCGAGAGCGGCCTCGACGCCGCCGCGCGCGTGGCCGTGCCGCTCGACGGCGGCGCGCTGAAAGACGGCGCGCCGGTGGCCGAGGAGCGTTAGCGCGCCCATGAGCCTCGCGGAGGTCTGCGTCAAGCGCGGCGTGTTCGCCGTGATGCTGATCGCCTTCCTGTCGGTGCTGGGGGCGTTCTCGTTCCGCGACCTCGGTGTCGATCTCTTCCCGCGCGCCGATCCCGCCACCGTCAACGTCACCATCAACCTGCCGGGCGCGACCCCGGAAGAGATGGCGACCACGGTGGTGCTGCCGCTCGAGGAGGTGCTGTCGAGCGTCAGCGGCATGGACGAGCTCAGCTCCATGACCACCGAAGGCTCGGCGCGGATCACCGCCAAGTTCGTGCTCGAGCGCGACATCGAAAGCGCCGCACAGGACGTGCGCGAGAAGGTCTCGGGCGCCTTGCGCGACCTGCCGCCCAACATCCTCTCGCCGGTCATCCAGAAGGCCGACCCCGACGCCGATCCGGTGCTGTCGGTGGTGGTGTCCGGCGACCGCAACCTGCGCGAGACGACCGAGATCGCCGACAAGCAGATCAAGCGCGTGCTCGAGACCGTGGACGGTGTCGGCGAGGTGAGCCTGACCGGCGCACGCCTGCGGCAGATTCGCGTGTTCGCCGACGCCGACAAGCTGGCGGCCTACGGCCTCACCATCGTGGACGTCGCCGACGCGGTGCGCGCCGAGAACGTCGAGGTGCCGAGCGGCACCATCGTGCGCGGCAACTCCGAGCTCGGCATCCGCACCCTGGGCCGGCTCGACGCCGTGTCGCAGTTCGGCGACGTCATCGTCAAGAACGTCGCCGGCACACCGGTGCGGGTGCGCGACGTCGGCTACGTCGCCGACAGCTTCGCCGAGCCGCGCTCGTGGAACATGCTCGAGGGCAAGGAAGCGGTCACCCTCGACATCCGCCGCCAGTCGGGCACCAACACCGTCGAGATCATCGACGCGGTCAAGAAGAAGATCGCCGCCCTGCAGCCGAACCTGCCGACCGGCATTTCGCTGCGCACCATCCGCGACCAGTCGATCTTCATCAACGCCTCGATCGAGTCGCTGCAGGAGCACCTGCTGCTCGGCAGCATCCTCGCGAGCCTGGTGGTGCTGCTCTTCATCCGCAGCTGGCGCTCGGTGGTGATCGCCTCGGTCGCCATTCCCACCTCGATCATCGCCACCTTCACGCTGCTGAAGCTGATGAATTTCACGCTCAACAACATGACGCTCCTGGCACTGACGCTGGCGGTCGGCATCGTCATCGACGACGCCATCGTGGTGCTCGAGAACATCGTGCGCTTCATCGAGGAGAAGAAGTACGAGCCGCGGCTCGCCGCCATCGAGGCGACGAAGGAAATAACGCTCGCGGTGCTCGCCACCACCTTGTCGCTGGTCATCATCTTCCTGCCGATCGCCTTCATGAGCGGTTACGCGCGCCGCTACGTCAACGAGTTCGGCTGGACCATGGCGTTCGCCATCCTGGTGTCGATGCTGGTGAGCTTCACGCTCACGCCGATGCTCAGCTCACGCTTGCTGCGCGCCTCCGAAGGCAGCCGCGGCAGCCACGGCTCGAAGGACTGGAAGTTCTTCACCTGGATCGACGGCAAGTACGGCACGGTGCTGCGCTGGTCGCTCGACCACCGCACGCTGGTGCTCGCGATGGTGGCGGTGGTGTTCGTGCTGACCATTCCCCTGAACGCCCTCGTCGGCCGCGACTGGATCCCGCCCGATGACGAAGGCGAGCTGACCGCATCGCTGAACCTGCCGGAAGGCACGTCGCTCGCGGTCTCCTCGAAGGTGGTGCGGGAGCTGGGAGAACGCATCGCCGCCATGCCCGGGGTCTCGTTCGTGAACCCCTACGTGCACGAGGGGATCATGAGCCACATGCACCTCTACGTGAAGCTCGTGGACCGCGCCGAGCGCAAGTTCTCGAACCTCAAGGCTGCGCAGGACATGCGCGACCTGTTCGCGACCGTGCCGAACCTGCGCTACAAGGTCATCATCCCGTCGGCGCTCGGCGGCGGCGAGCTGTGGTTCCCGATCCGCGCCCTGATCCTCGGCCCCGATCTCGAGACGGTCGCCGGCATCGCCAAGCGCGCCTCCGACCGCATCGTCAAGATCAACGGGCTCACCGACGTCGACACCACGGTGAGCATCAACAGCCCGGAGCTCGAGGTGCAGATCGACCGCCAGCGCGCCTCCGACCTCGGCGTGCGCGCCGCCGACCTCGGCAACGCGCTGCGGCTGATGATCGCGGGCGAGGACCAGATCACGACCTACAAGGAGGGCGACGAGCAGTACGACGTCACCCTGCAGCTCATCCCCGAGCAGCAGAAGAACCCGGAGACGCTGGGCCGGCTGATGATCCCGTCGAGCAAGAACGGCATGGTGCGCCTCGACAACGTCGCGAGCGTGCAGCGGGGCCTGGGCCCGGCGCGCATCGAGCGCTTCAACCGCCAGTTCCAGGTGACGATCTTCGCCAACAACCTGCCCGAGCTGCCGCTCGACTCGGCCGCGCGGCAGACGAGCCAGGCGATCCGCGACGTCGGCCTGCCACCCGGCTACTCGTTCCGCTTCATCGGCTCGGTGAAGATCCTCGACGAGACCACCACCAACCTGATCCTCGCGTTCCTGCTGGCTTCGATCTTCATGTACATGGTGCTGGCGGCGCAGTTCGACAGCTTCGTGCACCCGTTCACCATCATGCTGAGCCTGCCGCTGTCGATCCCGTTCGCGCTCTTCTCGCTCTGGGTCACCGGCCGCACCCTCAACCTGTGGAGCTCGCTCGGCGTGCTGCTGCTGCTCGGCATCGTCAAGAAGAACGGCATCCTGCAGGTCGACTACATGAACAAGCTGCGCGCCGAGGGCGTGCCGCTGCGCGAGGCGGTGCTGCAGGCGAACCACGTGCGGCTGCGCCCGATCCTGATGACCACGTTCTCGATCGTCGCCGGCCTGATCCCGACCGCCATCGGCTACGGCGCCGGCGCCGCGCAGCGCTCGGCGGTGGCGGTGACCATCATCGGCGGCCAGATGCTGTGCCTGCTGCCGACGCTGGTGGTGACGCCGGTCGCCTACATGGTGTTCGCGGAGATGGAGCAGCGCGGCTTCAAGGCGAGCCTGCGGTCG
Source organism: uncultured Acidobacteriota bacterium (assembly GCA_963720545.1). GTDB lineage: Bacteria > Acidobacteriota > Vicinamibacteria > Fen-336 > Fen-336 > MFD01916-c6. The sequence goes on from OY970399.1 coordinate 2,632,615, forward strand.
GCGTGGGCCCGCATGGGAGCAAGGCTCGGCCGCACGGCGTCGTAGCGTTCCGGATCGCCCTCGGCGCATGCATACGAAACCAAAGACCGACAACCAGCGCACAGTTGCTGGTTACGAGGCGTATGCAACGAAGTACGCGCGACGCGTGTCGCGGCGCCCGACTGGCCTGGGCAAGCAGGCGCTCGACCGACTGGCCACGCTGGCTGGCCCAGGCGGCAGGGTCCTCGAGATCGGCTCGGGCCCGGGTTGGGACGCCGACTACCTGGAGTCGCGGGGCCTGCGGGTGCGGCGAACCGACGTCAGCAAAGCGTTCCGCGACCTGCAGAGACAGCGCGGCAAGCGGGTGGGTGCGCTCGATCTTCTGAGAAATGACCTCGGTGGTGGCTACCAAGGTGTGGTCGCGCTGTACGTGCTGCAGCACGTCGGCCGCTCCTACATCCCCCGCGTGCTGCGCAAGATCGTTCGCGCGCTTGCTCCCGGTGGCGGTTTCCTGGTTTCTATCCAGGAGGGCTCGGGCGAGTCCTGGGAATACGGCGAATCCGGCGACTACCACGTCGTCCGCTGGACGCGCGCCGAGTTCACCGCTCGGCTGGCAGCTGTGGGCCTCGCCGTTTCGTGGTGGCGCCGCCTGACCAGGGAACGGCGCTGGCTGATCTTTCTGGCAACCAGGCCCGAAAAACCCTCGTCTCAGTCCAGCCGGCGCAGCACGAAGCACTTCAGGTAGTACGTCTCCGGCGCGCTCAGCAGCACCGGATGATCGCGTCCCTGCCGGCGCTTCTCCACGATGGTGGCGCGCACGCCCGCGTCGGCGGCCGCTTCCGAAAGGATCTGTTCCAGCTCGCCTTCGTGGATGTGGTACGAGCACGAGCAGGTGATGAGGTGGCCGCCGGTCGTCAGCAGTTTCAGGGCGCGCAGGTTGATTTCCTTGTACCCGCGCCAGGCGTTGGGGATGGCCGAGCGGCTCTTGGCGAACGCCGGCGGGTCGAGGACCACCAGGTCGAAGCGTTCGCCCGCGCGCTCCAGGTCGTGCAGCACGTCGAAGCAGTTGGCGTCGCGGGTCTCGATGTTGGCGATGCCGTTGCGCGCGGCGTTCTTCTGCACCCGCTGCAAAGCCTCCGCTGAAAGATCCACGGCGAGCACCGAGTCGGCGGCACGCGCCGCCTGCAGCGCGAAGCCGCCGTTGTAGGTGAAGGCGTCGAGCACCCGCCCGCGCGCATAGCCGCGCGCCGCGACGTGGTTCTCGCGCTGGTCGAGGAAGAGACCCGTCTTTTGCCCTTTCCACAGGTCGACCTCGAGCCGCACGTCGCCCTCCTCGACGATGACCTCTTCGGGAACCTCGCCGTGCAGGCAGGTGACGAGCGAGGGCAGCGACTCGAGCCGGCGCACCTTCGGGTCGTTGCGCTCGAGTATTCCCTTTGGTGACAAGCGCGCAGCCAGGTGCGCAACGATCTCGTCCTTGCGCGACTCCATGCCCTGGGAGAGTGTCTGGATGACGAGGTACTCGCCATAGCGGTCGACGACCAGCGACGGCAGCAGGTCGCCCTCGCCGTGCACCAGCCGGCAGGCACCGGCCCCGGCCGCGACCGAGGCCCGAAAGTCGATCGCGGCGTCGAGCCGCTCGGCAAGCCAGTGCGGCGACAGCGTCTCGCCCCACGCGATCATCCGCAGCCTGATCTCGGAACGCGGTGAGTAGAGCGCGAAGCCCACGGCCTGGCCGGTCGACGCGTGCACCACCACGATCGCACCCGGTTCGAGCGCGCCGCTCTCGATGACGTCGGAGGCGTAGACCCACGGGTGGCCGCGCCGCACGCGCGCGTCGCCCCGCCGCGACAGCGAAACGGAGCCCGTTGCTAAGGCGGAGGGCGCAGCGGGAGGCATGGGGAGGAGATTGTAGTGGATCTGCTAGGCTGCTTTCGAAATGGAAGCGCGTGCCGCGAACGCCGAGCGTATGACGCCGGATATCGACGAGAACGGCGTGGATCGTGCCCAAATCAGGGAAATGCTCGCGCTTTCGCCCGAAGAACGGTTGCGAAAAGCCACGGAGTTCATCGAAGCCGTGCTGGAGATTCGGGACCTGAATGAGGCGCGCCCGGTTCGCTGAACTTCTCCAGCTCCTCGCTGGCAATCAGGTCGAGTTCATCGTGGTTGGCATGACCGCGGGAGTCTTGCAGGGAGCCCCGCTGACGACGATCGATCTCGATATCGTTCACCGCAGGACGACCGAGAACGTCGCGCGCCTGTGCGACGTCCTCACGACCCTGGACGCGGTCTACCGCCACGACCCGCGTGCCCTGCGGCCACAGGCATCGCATCTCGCCGGACCAGGACACCAGTTGCTTGCAACGAATCATGGCGACCTGGACTGTTTGGGTGCCATAGACGACGATGCGGCCGGCTACGAGCAGCTGCTGCCGCGCACTATTGAAATGTCCCTAGCGAGTGGCCTCCCGATCCGGGTCTTGAGCCTGGCTGCCCTTATTGAGGCCAAGGCAAGGGCTGGACGGCCGAAGGATCTGGCGGCGCTGCCTGCTCTGCGCGCCACCCTCGCCGAGGTGGAGAGCCGCTCTAAGTAAGAGCGCAGACGATAAGATTCCTCCCATGCACCATCTTCTGCGCACCGACCCGCAGGTTGCCGGGGCGATCGTTGACGAGACCAGGCGCCAGGGCGAGCAGCTCGAGCTGATCGCGTCCGAGAACTTCGTTTCCGAGGCGGTGCTCGAGGCGCTCGGCACGACGCTCACGAACAAGTACGCCGAGGGCTATCCGGGCAAGCGCTACTACGGCGGCTGCGAGTTCGTGGACGTGGTCGAGAACCTGGCGATCGCCCGGGTGAAGGAGCTGTTCGGCTGCGATCACGCCAACGTCCAGCCGCATTCGGGCGCGCAGGCCAACACCTCGGTCTACATGACCGTGGCGCAGCCGGGCGACACCGTGCTCGGCATGAACCTGTCGCACGGCGGCCACCTGACCCACGGCCACCCGCTCAACTTCTCCGGCAAGTTCTACAAGATCGTGCCCTACGGCGTGCGCAAGGAAGACGAACGCATCGACTACGACGCGATGCTGGCGCTCGCGAAGGAGCACCAGCCGAAGATGATCGTGGTGGGTGCCAGCGCCTACCCGCGCATCATCGACTTCGCCGCGGTGCGCCGCGCCGCGGACGCGTGCGGCGCCGCCATCATGGCCGACATCGCGCACATCGCCGGGCTGGTGGCGGTGGGGCTCCACCCCTCGCCCGTGCCGCACGCCGACTTCGTCACCACCACCACCCACAAGACGCTGCGCGGACCGCGCGGCGGCCTCGCCATGTGCACCGCCAAGTGGGCGAAGGACCTCGACCGCGTGGTGTTCCCCGGCGTGCAGGGCGGGCCGCTCATGCACGTCATCGCCGCGAAGGCGGTCGCCTTCAAGGAAGCGCTCGAGCCTTCGTTCAAGGCCTACCAGCAGCAGATCCTGGCGAACGCCCAGGCGCTGGCCGCAGCACTTTCCGGCGAGGGCTGGCGGCTCGTTTCTGGCGGCACCGACAACCACCTCATCCTCATCGACGTGTTCGCGCGCGGCATCACCGGCAAGGCGGCGGAGGCGGCGCTCGAGAAGGCCGGCATCACCGTCAACAAGAACACCATCCCCTTCGACACCAACTCGCCGATGGTCGGCTCGGGCGTGCGCATCGGCACCCCGGCGCTCACCACCCGCGGCATGCGGCAGGCGGAGATGACGCAGGTCGGCCAGTTGATGTCGCGGGCACTGCAGTCGGCCGACAACGACACCGAGCTCGCGGCGGTGCGCGCCGAGGTGCATACGCTGTGCGCGCGCTTTCCGCTGTACGCCGAGCGCCTGGAGGCTTACGAGGCTGCTGCAACCGCACGCGCCTGAGCAGGAGCAGGACCAGCACCAGCCTGCGCCGGGGGTAACGCCGGAGCGGTTCTTCGGCAGCGGCGGCCTGCTGGCTGCGGTCCTCGCCGGCTACGAGAACCGGCCTTCGCAGCAGGAACTCGCCGAGCGCATCGGCACGACACTGCGTGACGGCGGCGTGCTGCTGGCCGAAGCGGGCACCGGCACCGGCAAGACGCTTGCGTACCTGCTGCCGGCAATCGAACTGGGCCGCCGCGTCGTGATCTCTACGGGTACGAAAAACCTGCAGGAGCAGCTCCTCAACAAGGACATCCCGTTGCTGGCAGCCGCGCTCGGCCGCGACCTGCGGGTGGCGGTGATGAAGGGCCGCGGCAACTACCTGTGCCTGCTGCGCTACCGCTCGTTCGCCGACTCCGGCAGCTTCCGCCGCCTCGACGAGATTCCGCTCTTCCGCGCCGTCGAGTCGTGGGCGCCGCTCACCGGCACCGGCGACCGCGCCGAGATCGCCGACCTTCCCGACGCCGTCGACTTCTGGCGCGAGATCTCGGCGGCGAGCGAGAACTGCATCGGCGCGTCGTGCTCCGAGTTCTCGAGCCTGCCACATCACGAAGATGCGCGAGCGCGCGCTCGAGGCCGACGTGGTGGTGGTGAACCACCACCTGCTGTGCGCCGACCTCGCGGTGCGCGAGTCGAGCTACGGGGAAGTGATCCCGCAGTACGACACGGTGATCCTCGACGAGGCGCACCTCCTCGAGGACGTGGCGACGCAGTATTTCGGGGCGGCCGTGTCGTCGTACCGCATCGAGGACCTGTGCCGCGACATCGAGCGCGAGCTGAAGGCGGCGCGCATCGACGACCGCGAGACCTTCGCCGAACTGGAGGCGGTGCGCTACCGCGCCGACCGCCTGTTCCGCATGCTGGCGCGCGAGCCCAACGGACGGCGGCTTGGGCCCGGATGGATGTCGCCGGTGCAGGAGGAGGAGGCGACGGCGCTCCTCTCCCGGCTCGAAGGCGTGCGCACCGCGATCCTTGCCATTCCCGACCGGCCCGAACCGCTCGGCGGCATTGCCGTGCGCGCGGCGGCGCTGCGCGACGAGCTGCGCTTCGCGGTGGAAGCCGCCGAGGACAGCCACGTCTACTTCGTCGAGACCCGCGGCCGCGGCGTCTTCCTGAAGGCGACGCCCATCGACGTCTCGGCGATCCTGCGCGAGCGCCTGTTCGACAACGTGCGCGCCGCGGTGCTGACCTCGGCAACGCTCACCGTCGACAACAGCTTCTCGTACCTGCGCGCACGCCTTGGCCTCGGAAAAGTAGACGAGCTGCAGCTCGCCTCGCCTTACGACTTCGCGACCCAGGCAGTGCTGTACGTGCCGCGGAACATGCCCGATCCGCGCTCGCCCGATTTCGTGGTGCGCGCGGCATCCGAGGTGAAGTCGCTCGTCACCCACAGCCATGGCCGCGCGTTCGTGCTGTTCACGTCGTACGCCAACATGTCGGCGGTTGCGGCACAGCTCGCCGGCGAGGTGCCGTACCCGATCCTGATGCAGGGCGAAGCGCCAAAGGCGGTGCTGCTCGACGCGTTTCGCGCGACACCCAACGCCGTCCTGCTCGCGACGTCTTCCTTCTGGCAAGGCGTCGATGTCGCGGGGGACCAGCTCTCGTGCGTGATCATCGACAAGCTGCCGTTCGCCTCGCCGGGCGACCCGATCGTCGCCGCCCGCATCGAGCGGCTGCGCGCCCGCGGCGACAACCCGTTCGCCGACTACCAGGTGCCGGGCGCCGTGCTGCTGCTGAAGCAGGGCCTCGGCCGGCTGATCCGTTCCGGCAGCGACCGCGGCGTGCTGGCGGTCCTCGACAGCCGCCTCATCGAGAAGTCCTACGGCCGGCGCTTCATCGAAAGCCTGCCGCCCGCGCGCCTCACCCACGACCGCGCCGACGTGCAGCGGTTCTTCGCGGCGGCCGAGGTAACCTGAGCGCATGTTCGAGGCGGCCTACGAAACGACGTTCTGCGCCACCCATCGCCTGACGCGCGGCGGCGAGTTTTTGGAGCCGCTGCACGGCCACGACTGGCGCGTCGAAGCGGTGGCGGCGAGCGACACCCTCGACGAGATCGGCGTCGTCATCGATTTCGAGCACCTGAAAAAGGCGGTGGGCGAGGTGGCGCGGCGCTTCCACTACGCGGACATCAACGCGCATCCCGACCTCGCCGGCCAGAGCCCCTCGGCGGAAGTCGTGGCGCGCTACTTCTTCGACTCGGTGCGAGCCCTCCTCGGCCAGGACGGCCGCCTGCTGCGCCGTGTCCGGGTCTGGGAAGCGCCCGGCTGCAGCGCCGTCTACGCCCCTGCCGCAGCCGCCGAAGAACCCGCAAAAAAAGCAGACGGCGTGCGAAACTAACTGCATCCTATTTCCAGGAGGACTCAAGGCTTCATGAGGAAAATTGCCTTCTATTCCACCCTTGCGATCGCAGCGCTCGGCTTTGCCGGCGGCGCTTTCGCCCAGACCGGCACCGCGCGCGGCAAGGTTCTTGACCAGGACAAGAAGCCCGTCGAAGCCGTCACCATCAAGATCGAATACCTCGGCGGCGTGACCCGCGCCTACGAGACGAAGACCAACAAGAAGGGCGAGTACACCCAGGTGGGCCTGCAGCCGGGCGACTACAAGGTCACGGCCAGCAAGGAGGCCTACCAGGGCGCCTTCGCCGAAGCCAAGATCAACCTCGGCGATCCCACGTACCTGCCCGACCTCATCATCAACTCCGCCGCCGCCAAACAGGCCGAGGCGAACGCGGCCAACGAGGAGCTGCAGGCGCTCTTCAAGAAGGGCTACGAGGCCGCCCAGGCGCAGGACTTCGCGACCGCCGAGGCCGCCTACAAGGAAGCGATCGCGAAACAGCCGGAAATGGCGCAGGCCTACTTCAACCTCGGTTTCGTCTACGTGCAGAAGAAGGACTGGGCGAACGCCGAAGCGCAGCTCAATACCGCCTTGCAGAAGAAGCCCGACTACGACGCCGCCCAGTCGCTGCTCGCGACCGTCTACACCGCCAGCGGACAGACGGAGAAGGCGAACGCGATCATCTCGACCAGCAAGGACCCGAAGCTGCTGCTCGACGTGGGCGTCGGCTTCCTCAACAGCTCCAAGGCCGCCGAGGCGCGCGAGGTGTTCCTGAAGGCCGAGGCCGCCGACCCGAGCCTCTCCGAGGTCCAGTACCTGCTCGGCAATGCGGCGCTGCAGATGGGCGACTACGCCGAGGCAGTGACGCGCTGGGAGAAGTACCTGGCGATGAACCCGACGAACGTCCAGTACAAGGAAGCGGCGGAGAAGATGCTTCCCGACATCAGGAAGGCCGCCGCGGCGCCGAAGCAGCCGCAGCAGTAGGAGCCATACGACAAGCCTTCCTGAAGCGCTCGCGGCGGTTCGCGAGCGCGTGGCCGCGGCCGCCCGCGCGTCGGGCCGCCGCGCCGAGGACGTGACGCTCATCGCCGTCACCAAGACGCATCCGGCCGAGACGGTGCGCGCGGCGTTCGACCTCGGTGTGCGTGACTTCGGCGAGAACAAGGTGCAGGAAGCGGAAGGCAAGCTCACCGGGCTTGCCGACCTGCGCGCGGGCGATGCCCGGTTTCACCTCATCGGCCACCTGCAGTCGAACAAGGCGAAGAAGTCCGTCGAGATCTTCGACTCGGTGCAGTCGCTCGACAGCGTCGAGCTCGCGCGCCGCCTGCACCGCTTCGCCGTGCAGCAGGACAAGGTGCTGCCGGTGATGATCGAGGTGGACATCGCCGGCGAGGAAACGAAGAGCGGCGTCCCGGAAAAAGAGCTGCTGCCGCTCCTCGAACAGGTGCGCGCGCTGAACGCGCTGCGGCTCGACGGACTGATGATCGTGCCGCCTTACAGCGACGACGCCGAGGACACGCGTCCTTACTTCGCGCGGCTGCGGGCGCTGCGCGACGCCGCCTTGCAGCGCGAACTGCTGGACGGCGGCGCACTCTCGATGGGCATGAGCCACGACTACGCCGTGGCGATCGAGGAAGGCGCCACCCACGTGCGCGTCGGCACCGCTCTGTTCGGCGCGCGTCCTCGTTAGTGCTAGTGCACCCAGCCCGAGTCGCCGTTGCCTTTTTTCTTCTTCTCGACCATCTTCAGGTGTGACGGGCGGCGCGCGCTGCGCAGCAGCCGCGACATGTTCCAGCGCACCAGCAGGTTGTTGAAGGACCGCACGTAGAAGAGCGACGCGCCGATCGCGGCGAAGTGGGGAACGTAGAGCGCGACGCCGGAGAGGAGCGCGAAGAGCAGCGTGCCGGCGAGCGTCAGGATGACGAGCGTGCGGCCCTGCACCGGCAGCACGAAATAGAGGAGCAGCTGGCGCGTGGGGAAGAGTGTCGCCCAGGCGACGATCAGCCCTTCGACCACCGGCCAGGTGCTGAGGTAGCGCATCGCGCCGAGGTCGCGCCACACGAGCGAAACGAGGAGGGTGGCGGCGGCCGCCACGATGCCGATGCCGGCATAAAAGGCGAGGAAGCGGCGCGGGCCCCACGCCGCAACCAGGTCGCGGCCGAGGAACGCGAGCACCAGGATGCTGAAGATGAGGCCCAGCGGGTCGAGCTCGAAGAAGCACCAGCTGACGGCCCGCCACACCTCGCCGCGCAGCAGCAGCGCCGGCACCAGAGCGACCTGGTCGAGGAGCGGCAGCGAGGCGCCGCGGCCGGCCACGGCCAGGACCACGGATGCCGCGACGATGAAGCCGCACAGCCACACGATTGCCGCGGGAAACGGCGCGCCGAGGATCCAGACGGTCCGGCGCGCGGGGGACGAGGGAGCCATTCCCAAGCGTAACCTCGTTAGAAGCCGGCGCGCAGCGTGACCAGCACCTCGTCGGGATGCAGGCTGCGGCCGTCCACCTGCATGTCGTGGCGCGAATATTCGAGCGTCACGTCGGTGCCCTTCGCGACCCCGACGCGCAGGCCCAGGTCGAGCTTGCGCCAGTCCCAGCCGACGGACGGCCCGGGATAGGCGTCGGGCGTCGTCCAGTCGTTGTCGATCCGCGAGAAACGCACGACCGGCTGCAGCAGGTGGCCGCGCGGCTCGAAGCGCCACGCGAACTCGGCCTCGAAGCCCGAGCGCGGCAGGCCGGCAATCTCCTGGTCCACCCACTGCCCGAAGAAGCGCAAGCCGCCGGCACGCGCCTCCGCGTTCACGCCCCATTCGCGCTTGCGGTCGCCGCGAAACGGCAGCGGCTGGCCGTTGCCGCGCAGGAGCTGCAGGTCGCCGCTGTAGGTGGTGCCGGGCAGGTCCACGCGGTCTTGCAGGCGCCGCGCGAAGTACCAGCCGAAAATGTCCACCGCCCGCTCGAGCCCGCCGCCTTTCACCCCGATGCCGCCGCCCCACTCGAAACGGCCCGACAGCGACGCGCCGGGACGCTGCGCGTCATAGAGGACGGGGAAGCCCGACTGGTGGATCGGGAAGACGTTGCCGGGCTGGCGCTGCGGCGTGCCGTTGTCGCCGGCAAGGGCGTTCGTGTCGCGAAAGAAGACCGGGTTGCCGTTCGCCAGCATCGCGCGCCAGTAGAACCGGCCGTTCACGACACCGCCAGCCTGCACCTGCGGCTCCTCGAACCGGCCGACCGCGGTGCCCCACAAGCCGTAGCTCTCGAGGCGCCGGCGCACCTGCTTGGTGAAGCGTGGCGCGAGGCCGGCGGTGAGGTAGAGCGAGCTGCCTTCGGCGTCACCGACCGCCAGCGGCTCGACCGCGGGGCCGATGCGCACGAACGCCTCGCGCAGCTTGAAGCGGTCGTCGGCAGAGGTCGGGTTCCGGTTGTAGAAGTCGCGCACGTGCACCTCGATGCGCAGGAACACGTTGTGAAAAACGTCGCCTTCGGCGTGCAGGTTTAGGGTCGACACCTCGAACGCGCGGCCCGGCTCCACGGTGCGCAGGAAGACTTTGTCCTGGCCCGGCGGCAGGAAGTTCGGCGGGAACGGGAAATGGTCTTCGACGGCGACGTCGTGCGAATCGCGGTAGTGCGCCTTCACTTCCGCGCCGAAGCGGAAAGGCTGACGGACGGCGAGCTGGGCCGCGGCCGGAGATGCCGCGAGCAGCGAACCGAGAAGCGCCGCGCCGACGCTCCGCGGCCGGCTCACCGCGCCTTGCGCACGGCCTTGATGATGGCGTCCTTCGTCAGGCCATGGGCGGCCATCAGCTCTTCCGGCTTGCCCGAGCGCGGAGTGGTGCGCACGCCGAGGATCTCGACCGGACAGCCGCCGGCCACCGCGGCCAGGACGGCCTCGCCGATGCCGCCGCACACCGAGTGGTCCTCGACCGTGATGATGCGCCCGGTCTCCCGGCAGGCGGCGACCAATGTCGGCGCATCGAGCGGCTTTACCGAGTAGAGGTCGATGACGCGGACGTGGACGCCCTCCGCCGCGAGCGCGTCGGCTGCGTCGAGCGCCTCGAACAGCGTGACGCCTGCGGCGACGATCGTGGCAGTGTCGTTGTCGCTGCGGCGCAGCGTCTTCGAGCCGCCGACCGGGAAGGTCGCGGCGTTGTCGTAGATGACCTTCGTCTTGGGCCGGGAGGTGCGGATGTAGACGAGACCCGGGGTGCGCGCCGCGGTTTCCACGATCCGCTCGGCGCTCACCGCATCGGCGGGGTAGAGGACCGTGCTGTCGACCAGCGCGCGCATCATGGCGAGGTCCTCGAGCGCCATCTGCGACGGCCCGTCCTCGCCGATCGAGACGCCGGAGTGCGAGCCGCAAACCACCAGGTGCGGCGGCTTCGAGTACGCCGCCATGCGCAGGAAATCGTAGGCGCGCGTCAGGAAACACGCGAACGTGGACGCGAACGGGATCTTGCCCTCGGTGGCCATGCCGAGCGCCACCCCGATCATGTTCTGCTCGGCGATGTACCCTTCGACGAATTGATCGGGCGCGGCCGCCTTCAGCTTTTCCGCGAAGGTCGAGTTCTTGGTGTCGCCGTCGATCGCCACCACGTCGCGCGACTGCTTCGCCAGCGCCGCGATCGCCGTGCCGTAGGCCTCGCGGGTCGCGACCTCCTGGCCCTTCTGGTACGCGGGCGCCGCCTGCAGCGCGGGCTGCGCGCGCCAGGTGACCGCGGTGTAGCGCCGCGGCTCGACCTTGATCTCGACATCGGTGTCGCCGAGCTCGGCGACGGCGCGCTCCATTTCTTCGCCCTTCTTGAACGGCTTGCCGTGCCAACCCTCCTTGTCCTCGACGAAGGAGACGCCCTTGCCCTTGAGCGTGCGGCACACGAGCGCAAACGGCTTGCCGGCGCTGGCGCGCGCACGTTTGAACGCCTCGCGCAGCGCGCGCACGTCGTGGCCGTCCACCGCCGCCAACTCGAAGCCGCTGGCGCGCAGCCGCGATTCGTAGGCCGAGAGGTCGTGCTCGAACATCGTCGGGCCGCTCTGGCCGAGGCGGTTCACGTCCACGATGGCGCACAGGTTGTCCAGGCCCTGGTGCGCGGCGAAAGACGCCGCTTCCCACACCGAGCCCTCGGCCATCTCGCCGTCGCCGAGGAGCGCATAGACGCGCGCCGGAGTGTGGTCGAGCTTGCGTGCCTTGGCCATGCCGGCCGCCGCCGACAAGCCCTGGCCAAGAGAGCCAGTGGCGACGCGCACCCACGGCATGCGCGCCGTCGGGTGGCCCTCGAGCCGGCTGGTGTATTGGCGCAATGTCAGCAGGTCGTCGTCGATCGCTCCCGCCTCTTTGAGCGCTGCCCACAGGATCGGCGCGGCGTGACCCTTCGACAGCACCAGCACGTCGGCGTCGCGGCCGCTCGGGTCGCGCGGATCGAAGCGCATTTCGTCGAAGAACAGCACCGACATGATCTCGGCGGCCGACATGCACGTGGTCGGATGGCCGGAGCCGGCTGCCGTTGTGGCTTCGATGGAATGTCGGCGCAGCTTCTGCGCCATGCGCGCAAGCGTCTGGTTTTCTACCAGCATCAGGGAGGGGTCTCCGGTGGAACGGTTGATCGAGCAGCGATTCTGCGTTGGGGCACGCCGATGGTCAACCGCTTTCTGCGCTTGTTGCCGCAGCGGACTTGGGGGAGCATCGTGTCCATGACCACCGACGCGGCCGCGCAGGTAATCGCCTATCCTGCGCCCGGCGCGCGCGCAACGTCGTCCGGCGATGAGCCCCTGCCGCCGCACGTCATCACCTTGTTCGGCGCCACCGGCGACTTGTCGCGGCGCCGACTGCTGCCCGGGCTCGCGCACCTCTCGCTCTCGGCGCTGGCGCCCGACATCCAGGTGGTCGCGACCTCGCTCGACGACCTCGACAACGAGCAGTTCCGCAAGTTGGTCTCGCAGGCGATGCGCGAGTTCAGCCACCGCCAGCTGGAGCGTGACCAATGGCACCGCTTCGCCGAGCGCGTCAACTACGTGCCGGCGAGCCGCGGCGCGGCCGGCCTCGCAGCCGCGGTGGCGTCGGCAGAGGCGAAGCTCGGTCCCCAGGCGCAGCGCCTGCACTACCTGAGCGTGCCGCCGGCAGCGGCGCCGGTGGTCATCCAGACGCTGCGCGAGGCAGCGCTGGTCGCGCGCGCCCGCGTCATCATGGAGAAGCCGTTCGGCACCGACCTGCGAAGCGCCATCACGCTCAACGACCGGGTGCACGAGACCTTCGCCGAGTCGCAGATCTTCCGCATCGACCACTTCCTCGGCAAGGAAGCGGCGCAGAACATCCTCGCGTTCCGCTTCGCGAACGGCCTGTTCGAGCCCATCTGGAACCGCAACTTCATCGACCACGTCCAGATCGACATCCCCGAGACGCTCGGCCTCGACCTGCGCGCCAACTTCTACGAAGCGACCGGCGCCTACAAGGACATGGTGGTGACGCACCTCTTCCAGGTGCTCGCGTTCGTCGCGATGGAGCCGCCCACCGCGCTCGAGCCGCGCGCCATCAGCGAAGAGAAGAACAAGGTGTTCCGCTCGCTGCTGCCGATCGACCCAGGCGACGTGGTGCGCGGGCAGTACTCGGGCTACCGCGAAGAGAAGGGCGTCGCGCGCGACTCCGACACCGAGACCTTCATCGCGCTGCGGGTCGGCCTCGACAACTGGCGTTGGGCCGGCGTGCCTTTCTACCTGCGCACCGGCAAGCGCATGGCCGAGGGCCAGCGCATCATCTCGATCGCGTTCAAGGAAGCGCCGCGCACCATGTTCCCGGTGGGTTCGGGCGTTGGCGCGTCGGGTCCGGACCACCTCACCTTCGATCTGGCCGACGAGTCGAAGGTGTCGCTGTCTTTCTACGGCAAGCGGCCTGGGCCGGGCATGCGGCTCGAGAAGCTCAGCATGCAGTTCTCGACGCAGGAAACGGATCGCGCCGGCGACGTGCTCGAAGCCTACGAGCGGCTGATCCTCGACGCGATGCGCGGCGACCACACGCTCTTCACCACGGCGGAAGGCATCGAGTCGCTGTGGGAGCGCTCCGTCCCGCTGCTGCGCAACCCGCCGCCGGTGAAGCCGTACGCGCCGGGCTCGTGGGGACCGAACGCCATCCACCAGCTGGTGGCGCCGCACGCGTGGCGGTTGCCGTTCGAGCGCGCCTGGCGCACGCGCAAGGCCGAGCCCGAGCCCGAGACGCCGCTCACCTAGCCGAGGCGCTTCACCACCACCACCGTGGCGTCGTCGTCCCAGGGCCGTGACAAGCCGTGGAGCTTCGACGCCTCGAACAGCCGCTCGGTGATCTCGCGGGCGCTGCGGTCGAGCGACGCGTTCACGACGCGCTCGACACCGTCGGTGCCGAAGAACTCGCCCTTGCGGTCGCCGCGCTCGACGATGCCGTCGGTGACCATCACCAGCACGTCGCCGGGCTCGAGCTTCACGAAGCCGCGGCTGAACGCCACCTCGGGCAGCGGGCCGATGACGGTGCCGCCGATCGTGAGCTCCTGCACTGGCCCGCGCGTGAACAGCATCGGCGGCTGGTGTCCGGCGTTCGAGTAGATGAGGTTGCCGCCGGGCTCGAGCTCGCCGTAGAAGACCGAAATGAAGCGGCTCGACAGCGCGCTGCGGTGGATCACCTTGTTGAGCTTGGAGAGGACGTGGGTGATCTTCAGCTCCTTCTCGAGGCCCATGCGCAGGCCGGTCACGACATCGCGCACCAGCAGCGCCGCCGGCAGCCCGTGGCCGCTGGCGTCGCCGACCGCGATGCCCAGAAGCTCGGGGCCAAGCGGCAGGAAGTCGTAGAAGTCGCCGCCCACCTCTTCGGTGGGCTGGGTGCGGCAGCCGATCTCGTAGCCGGGGAAGTCGGGCGGCTCGAGCAGCAGGCTCGCCTGGATCTTCGCCGCTTCCTTGAAGCTGCCGCGCACGCGCTCGTCGCCGATGCGCGCGCCGAGCGCCGAGCGGATGGTGTTGAGGGCGAAGTCGAGCTCCTCGCGCACCCAGCCGAAGTCGAGGAAGAAGAGCACCACGTCGCGCCGCGGCCGCCGGCCGACCACGAAGCCGGCGGCGGCCACCGTCGGCTGCAGGCCGAGCGGTGTGGTCGCCGCGCTGGCGTTGTCGAAGAGAAACACGCCGTGCTGCAGGACTTGCGCGAGCGGCGGGCTGTCGGGGTCGAGGGTGTCGAGCGGCGGCGCCGGCAGCGTGCCGACCGTCTTCACGATCGCAAAGCTCTCGCGGCCCTCGCGGTACAGCACCCCGGCGCGCAGCCGCAGGTCCTCACGAAAGGTCTGGAAGGCTTCCTCGATGAACTGCTTCAGCACCTCTTTCGAGGCCCGCCGGGTCTCGAGCGTGCCCAGCAGGCTGTCGAGCCGGCGGTAGAGAAGCTTCGGGTCGAGGTGCCTGGGCGAAGAAGCGGACATCGAAGGCAACGATGGTAGCGGAATTTACGCTCGCCGCGCGAGTTGGGCCATCTCGTCGGCCACTTCCTCCACGGCCCGGTTCGGCGGCAGCCGCAGCAGGCGCGCGCGCATCGCCGCCAGGCGGCAGGGGTCGCTCTGCAGCTGCAGCGCTACGGCCGGCATCTCGCGCCAGTGGCGCACGCTCGCCCCGAACTCGCGCGCCGCGAGCATGCCTGCGTTGAAGCGCTCTTGCGGGATGGTGAAGGCGTTGTGTGTCACCACCGCCGGCAGGCCGTGATGGAAGGCTTCGGCGAGCGTGCCGGGTCCGGGCTTGGTGAGCAGCACGTCGCTGGCCACCATCAGTCGCCCCACTTCGTGCGTGAACCCGTAGGCGCGCAAGCGGCCCGAGGCACCAGCCTCGATGACCCGCAGCCGGCGCTCCAGGCGCTCGTTCTGCCCGGCGATGGCCACGACCGTCCAGCGCGGATCGGCGGCGAGCAGTGCCGCACGTCAGCGGCGCCATCTCCGGCGCGCCCTTGCCGCCGAAGAGACACAGCACGGTGAACGCATCCTCGGGCAGCCCCAACGAGGCGCGCGCAACGCGCGGCAAAAGCGCCTCGCGGCGGTGTGCGTTCGGGTCGATGATCATTCCCGAAATGCGGCGCACGGCGGCGCCGAGGCCGGCGCTCTGCGCCTGTTGCGCGGCCTCGTCGGTCGCGACCAGCACGCGGTCGACGTCCCGGACCAGCCAGAAGTCGGGCGGAAAGTCGGCGTAGTCGGTGAGCGCCACCGCGAACGGCACGTTCGGCAGTGCCTGGCGCACGGCGTCGCGCAGCACCGCATTGAAGTTGGGCAGCACCGACAGCACCGCGGTCGGCTGCTGCACCGCGAGAAAGCGCGCGATGCACGCACTGAGCGCGCGCCGCCGCAGCTTGATGAGCGCCTGCAGCACGCGCAACTGCGGCACCAGGCCGAGCGTCATGCCGCGCTGCACCATGCTGTTGTAGAGGTCGTCGCCGCGAATCCCGAAGACGCGGCGCACCGGGTCGAGCGGCAGCATCACGTCGGCGAGGTCGTGCAGCGCCACCTCGAGCCGGGGATGGCGGCTGGCGGCCGCCGCGGCGATGGCGCGCGCCGCCGCACGGTGTCCGCCGCCGGCACTGAGGTAGAAAACGACTAGCTTTCCCGCCCGGCCGGCCTCGTCCATCCTGAGCGACGATTGTGGCGAAGCCCCGTGACGACGGCGTGACGCCGCGGCATCGACAGCACTTCCGGCCCGTAACACACAGTTTCCGCGGTCATCACAGGAATGCGCCGCCCAGGGCCTAGCTTCTGGGGCAGCAAAGAGGAGGCCCCCGATGAGGTGCGACCTTCATGTTCACTCGCGGCACTCAGGCTCCGCAAACGTGCCGCTGCTGCCGGGCTGGCTCGAGTGCTATTCCGAGCCCGAGGCTGTCTACGAGACGGCTCGCCGCCGCGGCATGGATATCGTGACCCTGACCGACCACGACTCCGTGACGGGCGCGCTGCTGTTGCGTGAGCGCCGTCCCGGCACCTTCGTGAGCGAGGAAGTGACGGTCCTGCTGGGCGGGGGACGCGAGCTGCACTTCGGCGTCTACGGCATCGACGAGCGCCAGCACGAAGAGATCACGCGGCGGCGCAGCGACGGCGAGCGCCTGGTGGCGTACCTCGCCGCCAACGACATCCCGTTTGCGGTCAACCACCTGTTCTCGCCGCTCACCGGACGGCGCCTCACCGCCGACCTCGACTGGGCGCTGTCGATCGCATCACTTCTCGAGACCGGCAACGCGATGCTGCCCGCGATCTCGAACGCGCTCGCCGACGACGCGCGCCGCCGCATCCACGCCGGTGCCGTCGGCGGCAGCGACTCGCACGCGCTGCGCTTCGTCGCCCGCTCCTACACCGTAGTGCCCGGCGCCCGCTCCATAACCGAGTTTCTCGACGGCTTAAGAGCCGGCAAGTGCCATGCAGAAGGCACGGCCTCGAACGGCATCGGCCTCACGCGGGACGTGCTTGACGTGGCGCTGGCCGGCGCGCGCAGCGGCATCCGTTCGGCGCGCGGGGCACGCAAAGCGCTACTCGCCAGCGTGCTGCTCGCGAGCGCGCCTTTGTGGGTGCCGGCCATCGGCGCCGCGGTCGGCTGGAGCCGGCTGCGCGAGCACACCATGCCGCGGGTCTACGCGCTCGGCATGGCGCGCGCCGCGCAGCGCCGGCGCCTGGGGATCGCATGAACGCGGTGCTCTCGTACCTCGAAGCTTCCGACCAGCGCATCGCCACCCGCGTCGCCGACTGGAGAACGCCACGCTGGCTGCGCCGCTGGATGATCGCGATGTCGCGCCTGGGCGACGGCTGGCTCTGGCTGCCGTGCATCGCCTGGCTCGCCGCGCACGAAGCGTCGGGCCTGGAACGCGCGGCCAGCCTCGCGGTCATCGTCAACGCGGCAATCATCATCCTCAAGCGCCTCACGAGGCGGTCCCGCCCCGCAAATGGCGGTGCGCCGCCGATCTACGACCGCTATTCGTTTCCATCCGGGCACGCGATGAACGCCTTCGCGGCGTGCGGCGCCGTGGCGCTCGCCGAACCAGTCCTGGCACTTCTCGCACTGGCGCTCGCCGGCAACATCGCCGTGGCGCGCGTGGTCCTGGGACGCCACTACGCGAGCGACGTCATCGCCGGCGGCGCACTCGGTATTTTCGCGGCGGCTTTCGTCCGGCTTCTGTAAGCTTGGGAGCGCGTGGCGCGCTCTCATTCCTCCAAAGACCCGATCGCCGTCATCGACATCGGCTCCAACTCGGGCCGCGTGGTCGTCTACCGGCTCGATGCGGCCGGCGCCCTGCGCATCGTCGCCAGCGCCCGCGCCGGCCTGCGCCTGGTCGCCGACGTGGACGAATACCGCAAGCTCACCACCGAGGCGATGGACCGCGCCTTCGAGGCGCTCAGCGACTTTCGCGCGCTCGCCGAAGGCGCCGGCGCCCGCCGCATCCACGCGGTTGCCACCGCGGCGATGCGCGACGCCTCGAACGGCGACGCCTTCATCGCCCGCGTGAAGAAGCGCCTCGGCATCCGCATCGTCACGATCGACGGCAAGACCGAGGGCCGCTACGGCTTCATGGGCGCGCTGCACGGCCTGCCGGTGGAGAGCGGCTTCATCTTCGACATGGGCGGCGGCAGCATGCAGGTCTCGAGCTTTCGCGCAGCGGCGACTGGTGGAAGCGGTCAGCCTCAAGCTCGGCTCGCTGCGCCTCAGCAACCGCTTCCTGGAGGATGACCCGCCGTCGAAGGAAGACTTGCGCCGGCTGCGCAAGCACGTGCGCGGCGAGCTGGGCGAGATGGACCTGGCGAAGCTGCGCCGCGGCGAACAACTGGTGGGCACCGGCGGCACCGTCCGTAACCTGGCGAAGATCGACGCCCGCCGCAGCGACTTCCCGGTGGAGCGGGTGCACGGCTACCTGCTGTCGCGCGATTCGGTGGGCGAGATCGTCGAGCTCCTGTGCAGCACGAAGTCGTCGCGCCGCGACCAGATACCCGGCCTCTCCGACGACCGCGCCGACTCGATCGTCGGCGGCGCCATCGGCATCGAATCGTTGATGGACACGCTGCGCGCCGACGAGATCGTGGTCTCGGGGCAGGGCGTGCGCGAGGGCCTGGCGCTCAGCCAGCTCGGCGCCAACCCGCCGTCGATCGAGGCGGTGCGCCGCACGTCGTTTCGTTCCCTCGGCCTGCGCTTCGACACCTGGAACGAGAAGAGCGCCGACCGCCGCCGTGGCCTCGCGACGGCCCTCTACCGAGCACTCGAGCCAAAGACCGACGCCGTCCACGTCGAGGCGCTTGCCCTCGCGGCCTACCTGCTCGACACCGGCCGCACCCTCGACTTCTTCAACCGCCACGAGCACACCGCCGAGATCCTGATGGCCGCCGCCCTCGACGGCTTCTCGCAGCGCGAGATCGCCCTCGTCGCCGCGGTCGCGCGCCGTGCCGGCGCCTCGAACTGGGACCCTGCGGAGTGGTTCCCGCTGATCGACGACGAAACCCGCGCCATCGAGCGCGCCGCCGTGGTGCTGCTGCTCGCCGACGAGCTGGAGGAGCGCTGCCGCGGCGAGCGCGCATTGTCGGTGCGAACCAAGGTGGGCCGCTCGAGCGTTACGGTGCGCGTCAAAGGCCTCGTCGGCTGGCGCGACACCAAGCTCAGCAACCGCTTCCACAAGGCGTTCGCCCGCGACCTCGTCGTGATCTAGGGCCGCGCGTCGAAGAAGACCTTCACCGCAAGGCCGAGGAAGAGCAGCGCCGAGAAGAACGCGAGCCCGCTCGTCAGCTTCGTCCCCAGCCGCCCGTGCAGCCGCCCGGTGAGCCCACCGAGAAACGAGGACCACAGGAGCGAGGCGAGCGCGAACCCGCCAAAGAAGAACGCCAACCCAGCCCGGCCCTGACCAGCCGTGGAAGCAGCGATGAGCGCCGTGCCCGCGGTCGCGAACCACAGGATCGCGGTGGGCGAGGACAGCGCGACGGCAGCACCCCGGCCGAAGTGCCCAAAGAGCGAGAGCGAACGAGCGCCATCGCCGCCAGCGTTGGCATCGATCGCCTTAGGATGCAACGCTTCGCGCAGCATGTGGAACGAAAGCCACAGCAACGACGCAGTGCCCGCAATCCAGACCACGCGCCGCGCAACCGGACTTCCCATCACCGCGGCAGCACCCATCGCCGAGAGAAAGGCGTAAACGAGATCTCCCAGCGTCGCACCCGCGCCAAAGGCGAGCGCCGCACGCACGCCGTGCAGGATCGCGGTGCGCATCAGCGCCACGTTCACCATGCCGAGATCGACGCACAGCGACAGCGACAGGAGAAAACCGGCGATGAAGGGACGCAAGCGCGCCAAGATTAACGCGGCAGCCATCGAGTAAGCTGCCGCGCCATGAACTGGACCGCCTTGCCGCTTCTCCTGTGCGCCTCGGCCGCAATCGCCGCCGACGCCCGCCGACATTCGACCAACTGGTTTCGCTGCAGCGCCCCTACGACGCAGCACTCTCACCCGACGGCGCCAAGGTCGTGTACACGGTGCGCGGCACCGACTGGGACAAGAACGCCTTCACGCAGCGCCTCGCAATAGCCGATGTGAAAGCGGCAACCTCGCGACCGATAGCCGAGGGCCTCGAGTCGAGCTACGCCGCCCAGTGGTCGCCCGACGGCAAGCGCCTCGCATTCCTGTCGGAGAGGGAAGGAAAGACCCAGATATTCACCGCCGCCGCGGACGGCAGCGACGCACAAGCCCTGACGAACGTAACGACCGGCGTAGCCCTCTACGCCTGGTCACCCGACGGCAAGACCATCGCCTTCGTCGCGCGAATCCCCAGACCAGACGCACTAACCAAGCGCGACAAAGAGGAAAGCGGCTACGAGGTCGTCGGCGAGTACGCGCCACAAAGCCAGGTGTTCCTGGCGGACACAACGACAAAAGCAGTCAGCCAGCTCACGAGCGGCCAAAACTCCATACGCCGCTTCACCTGGTCGCACGACGGCAAAAGGATCGCCTTCGACCACCGCCCAAGCGACAACACCAACACCGAGTTCAACTCCGACCTCTCGGTGGTGGACGTCGAGAGCAAAGCGGTCAAAAGCCTCGTCAGCCGCCCAGGCCCGGACCAGTGGCCCGTGTGGTCGCCGGACGACACGCAGATCCTGTTCGTCACCGGCAACGGCAACGCCGGTCACCACTATTTTTCAAACGGCCAGCTCGCGACAGTCCCGGCACAGGGCGGGGAAGTGACGCTGCTGAAGGTGCAGCACGACGAGCTCATGATTCCGATCGACTGGGAGCCGTCGGGCATCTACATGCGCTCGTTCGCGGGCCCGTTCCCCAACCTCTATCGCGTGAACCCAACGACCGGCGCAGTAACCCTCATGGCCCCCGGCAAGGAGTGGATCACCTCGGGAAGATCGTGGAACAAGGAGAAGAACGAACTCGCGTTCATCTGCGCCACCCCGCAGAGCTACGACGAGGTGTGCGTGGCGGCAGCTTCCAACAGGCACAGCCCCGATGACCGCGCGCCGCATCACGCAGTTCGGCGACCAGCTAAAAACCTGGCCAAAGACCACGCACGAGCTCGTCCAATGGCAAAGCGAGGACGGCACAAAGATAGAGGGAGTGCTTCACAAGCCGGAGAACTTCGACGAAAGGCCGCCGCTACCCGCTGATGATCGTGATCCACGGCGGCCCGTCGTCCTACTCGCGCCCCTCGCCGGTAGACGAATGGGGCAACGACGTCCCCTATCCCATCGAAGTGTGGCTGAAAAAAGGCGTACTGGTGCTGGAACCGAACTACCGCGGCAGCCTCGGCTACGGCGAAGCGTTCAAGAGCCTCATCGTCGGCAAGCTGGGCCAGGGCGAGCCGGAGGACATCGTCTCGGGCATCGACGCCCTGGTGAAAGAAGGAATCGTCGACAACGACAAAGTCGGCGTCGCCGGCTGGAGCTACGGCGGCTACCTGACAGCCCTCCTCTCGGTCCGCTACCCGCAGCGCTTCAAGGCCGCCTCGGCAGGCGCCGGCATCACCGACTGGCAAACCGACTACGTCAACAGCGACATCGACGACTGGTTCCACGCCTTCTTCCGCTCAACGCCATGGGACGACCCCACCGGCGCCTGGACCAAGGGCTCCCCAATGACCTATATCAAGGATGCCCGCATCCCCACCCTCATCCAGCACGGCGCCGACGACCCGAGAGTGCCGATCGCGAACTCAAAGGAGTTCTACCGCGCCCTCCAGGACAAGAAGGTCCCCTCCCGCCTGATCTTCTACAAGGGAATGGGCCACATCCTCGACACCCCAAGAGCCATGCGCGCCGCCATGTCCCACAACCTCGCCTGGTTCGACCAGTACCTGCTCAGCCCGGAGAAGAGCCCCGGAGAAGTAACGCTCAGTCCCTCACTCCTGCGGTCCCGCCGTATACTCCGGCCAATGGCTCAGGGCCCCTCTCTCGCAGGCAGTACAACTCTGCGACGAAGGCGCTCGGCGACAGGGTCGAGACCGATCCAAAAGAGGATCTGAGTAACCTCCTGCTGAAGATCCCCAACGTCGGCAAAGCAGAGTTAGCCACCTCGACCAACGACTCTTTTGCCGCTCCAAGCTTCGAGGGGTGGCGCCCCTTGCCCTTACCGTTGGCGACAAGCCCATGATGTGCGGAAGTTCAACGCATCGCGGCAGCTCGGAAGCGCCGGCGCTAGCGGCGTAGAGGATCGTGGAACCAAGGGCATGAGCGGCGGCGATCACCACTACCACGGCCACAGGCAGCGCCTCCGGGAACGCTTCCTGAAATCCGGTCTGGCTGGTTTCGCCGACTACGAGGTAGTCGAGCTGGTGCTTACTCTCGCAGTTCCGCGCTCAGACGTGAAACAGCCGGCCAAGGCCCTGATAGCGCGTTTCGGTAATCTGCGGGGCATCCTGGATGCACCCATCGAGGACATGCGCGCGATCGCCGGCATCGGGACCGTCACGCCGGTTGCACTGCGGATCATCAAGGCTGCGGCGACGCTTTTCCTACAGCAATGCTGCGAAGGCTACGACTCGCTCGTGGATCCGGCCAGACTTGCGGACTTTTGGCGCATGCGGATCGGAGCTCTTCGGAACGAGGTCTTCGAGGTGGCCTACCTGGACTCGGCGCATCGGCTCATGCGGGACGGGGTCGAGACGCTCGAGGAAGGCACCATCGACCGGGCATCGGTGTATCCGCGCCGGGTGATCGAGGCGGCCCTGAAGCGGGGAGCAGCGGCACTCGTGCTCGCGCACAACCACCCGAACGGCAACGTCACGCCGAGCGAGTACGACAAGGCGCTCACGCGGGCGATCGTGCTCGGTGCAGACGCCGTGCATCTCAAGGTCGTGGACCACCTCATCGTGTCGGCGCAGGAAACCTTCAGTTTCCGCAAGGCGGGTCTCCTGTGAGCATCGCGTCCGCCATCGAGCAGCACTACCCGGGGCTCAACGACGCCCAGCGCGCGATCGTCGGTCATCTCGATGGTCCGCTGCTCGTGATCGCCGGTCCGGGATCGGGCAAGACGTTCAGCATCGTGCTTCGCGCGCTAAATCTCCTGCTGTTGGAAAAGGCACACCCCGGGCAACTCGTGCTATGCACCTTCACCGAGAAGGCCGCCTTCGAAATGCGCGACCGGTTGGCCGCCGCGGCGCGCAAAGTGGGCTACACAGGCGACCTCTCGGAACTAGCAATCTCTACAATCCACAGCTTCTGCAACCGCGTGCTCACACAGCACCGCCACCGGACGGAGCTCGGCCACAACTTCGACACACTTGACGAGCTCACGCAACTCCTCCTGATCTTCGAACACTTCGACGAGATTATTGGACCAGCGGAGAACGACCTCTTCCTCGGCAAGTGGAAGACTCGTTGGACGGCCATCGTCGGCGCGCGCGGCTACTTCGACAAGACTCACCGAGGAGCTCGTCGATCCTGAACAGCTCATCGTCTCCGCCGACCCCATTCTCGTACGCCATCGGCAACGCCTATCGGCGCTACGAGCGTGCGCTGCTCGATGCCAACCGCACCGATTTCGCGCATCTTCAGCGCCTCGTTTACGACTTGCTCAGCGATCCCAGCACCGTGGACGCCGTGACTCGCGATCTCCGCTACGTGCTTGTGGACGAGTACCAGGACACAAACTACATTCAGGAGCGGCTCCTCCTCAAACTCACCGAGACGAGCCGCAACCTGTGCGTGGTCGGCGATGAGGACCAGAGCCTGTATCGCTTCCGCGGCGCCACGGTGCGGAACATTCTCGAGTTCCCGCAACGGATGCCCGGCTGCGCTACAGTCAAACTAACGACGAACTACCGCTCCCACCGCGCGATCGTGGAACGCTACGACCGCTGGATGGCTTCGACGGACTGGTCGAACCGCAACGGCGCCTCATTCCGCCACGACAAGACCATCGAGGCCGACGCAGCGGCAACGCATCCTGAACTACCCCTCCGTCATCGCGATCTGGGGCAAGGACAAGCGCGACGAGGCCGCTCGTTTCACAGACATCGTCGAGTTCCTGAGAGGCAATCGGGTCATCGCCGACTACGGACAAGTAGCCCTGCTCCTGCACAGCGTGCGGGAGGAACACAGCGGCCCGTATCTCGCCGCGCTGGAGGCCAAGGGCATCCCGACCTTCTGCCCGCGAGCCCGCGCGTACTTCGACATTCCACGAGGTCCGCTGACCTGGTCGCCTGTTTCGCGGTGCTATTCGGCTGGCACGGCAACGGGCGCGGCCAGGTCGGCGGCGCGGTAGCCGAACTGGCCAACTACGTCGACGATGCCATCGTTCGAACTCGCCCGCCGCTTCGGCGCACCGCACCCGCTCGCCGAAGCGCTTGCAACTATGGACCGGCGAGATCGCCGGCCCTGCAGGAAGGCGAAGCGCTCGACCTGCGTCCGGCCGACTACTTCTACCACCTGCTCGCCCTCGACCCGTTCAAGAGCTGCGGTGAAGAACGAGAACATGCGCCCGCAACCTCGCGATCTTCTCCCAGCTGCTGAACGTCTTCCAGAGCTACTACCACTACACCGTCGTCACGCACCGCAACCGCGAGTTCCTCCGGTTACACTTTTTCAACAGCTTCCTGCGTCTGCTCTACGACGGCGGCATCAACGAGTACGAAGACCCGGACCAGCCCTTCCCCAAGGGCCACGTGCAGGTGATGACGATCCACCAAGCCAAGGGACTCGAGTTCCCGGTGGTCGTGGTTGGTTCGCTCGCGACGCAGCTCTCGAGCCCCAAGCAGATCGACCGCGACCTGCGGCCCCTTCTACCACCGCCCGCCCTTCGAGCCTGAGAACCGCATCACTCGCTTCGACCGCATGCGGCTGCACTACGTGGCTTTCTCGCGGCCGCAAAAGGTGCTCGTGCTTACGGCCCACGAGCCCCCGAAGGAGCACTTCACTCCCATCTGGCAGGGGCTCCCGCAATGGCCCTACGTGCAGAAGGAGTTGCTCGCCGCCCAGCGCTTCGAAGTGCGCGAGAGCGATGCCGGTCAAGAAGTCCTACAGCTTCACCGGCGACCTCAAGGTCTACGAGACCTGCCCGCGCCAGTACCAGTTTTTCCGCGAGTACGACTTCACGCCCTCGCGCTCGGCGGTGATCTTCTTCGGCCTGCTCGTGCACCAGACAATCGAGGAGATCCACCGCATCGCCCTCGACGGCAGGCTCGACACGCTCGACGAGCCCCGCATCCGCGAGCTCTTTGACCGCACCTTCCGCTACCTCGTCGCGAGCGACGTGCGGCCCATCGGCGATAGGGCCCGCGAAGCAGCGCTTCGTGCAGGTGATGAACTACTTCCACCAGAACCAGCGACGAGATGCGGCGCGTCATCCAGACCGAGGTGGACGTCTCGCTGGAGAAGGACGGCTACATCCTCACCGGCAAGGTGGATCTGCTGCTCGGCGGCGACGGCAAGCTGGAACTCCTCGACTTCAAGACCTCGCCGCGCCCGAAGGACTGCCCCGAACTGCTCGCCACTTACGAGCGCCAGCTTTGCACTTACGCCCATATCCTGGAGCGCCGCCACGGCAAACGGCACCCGGAGCGGCTGCTCCTCTACTGGACTTCCGAACCGCGCAAGCAGGATGCGCTAGTGGTTCTGTCCTACGACCAGAAGCGCGTGGAGGAGGCCGGCCTGCACTTCGACGAGACCGTGCGTCGCATTCAGGCGCGCGAGTTCGCGGTGACGACGCCGCCCGAGGCGGCAATCTGCAAGGAGTGCGACCTGCGTATGCTGTGCCACGCGGATGGCGTGATCAGCCGGGAGGCACGCGGCTGATGGCGTGCGACTACCTGACCATCCGCGCAGAGAACGAGCGCCGCTACGGAACCGACATCGGGCGCATCGGCCCGATGCTGCTCGCCGATCGGTTACGACGATCGTACCCACTTCATCTACGAGCTTCTCCAGAACGCTGAGGACGCCCTGCTCAAGCGCGGCTCGGGTACCGGCAAGCGCTCCGTCCGGTTTCAGCTTGGGCCAGGGGCGCTTCGGATCAGCCACTTCGGCAAGCCCTTCGACCAGGCGGACGTACGCGGCATCTGCGGCATCGCGGAGAGCACGAAGGACCTCACCGCAATCGGGCGATTCGGCATCGGATTCAAGTCGGTCTACGCCTTTACCGATCGGCCAGAGATCTACTCCGGCGATGAGAGCTTTGCGATCGAGAGCTTTGTCTGGCCGGAAGCTGTTCCGCAGGCTCGCAGGGACGCAGACGAAACCGTAGTGCTTCTCCCTTTGCGTCACGGGGAGGATGCAACGGAGATCGAATCCGGGCTGAAGCGGCTGGGCGCGGGCTCGCTCCTCTTTCTTCGCGCAATCGAGGAGATCGAGTGGAGCGCGGAGAGTCGGTTATCCGGAATCTACTTGCGGAGCCAGCCGGATCGGCTTGCCGACTCGGTGCGCAGGATCACCGTCATCGGCCAGTCTGCGGGCTCGCCGGATGTGGAGGAATCCTGGATCCTTTTCTCGAAGTCGGTCTTCTCTCCTGAAGGCGAGAATGTGGGCAACGTCGAGGTTGCGTTCTCCATCGGCCGGGATACGAAGTCGGGCAGCGAGACGTTGCGCCCCATCTCGCGCTCGCCTCTCGTGGTCTTTTTCCCGACGGCCTTGGAAACGCACCTCGGGTTCCTGCTCCAAGGTCCCTTTCGGACCACGCCTAGCCGGGACAACGTGCCCGCGCAGGATGCATGGAACCGGCATTGCGTGGCCGAGACGGCAGACGTCGTGCGTCATGCACTCCTCTGGCTGAGGGACAACGGTCACCTCGACGCGGGTGCCTTGCGCTGCCTGCCGCTTGATCGCGCGAAGTTCCCGGAAGGCGCGATGTTCGCGCCCATCTTCGAGGGCGCGCGAAGCGCGCTCGCCGCAGAAGCGTTGCTTCCCCGTCACGGCGGCGGGCACCTGCCCGCGAAACAGGCCCGGCTTGCCCGGACCCAGGAATTGCGCGAGTTGCTGAGTCCGGCGCAGCTCACGGCGCTGCTCGGCGCACAGACCGAACTCGCCTGGCTGGATGGCGCGATCTCGCAGGACCGCACACCGGAC
This sequence comes from uncultured Acidobacteriota bacterium, assembly GCA_963720545.1. GTDB lineage: Bacteria > Acidobacteriota > Vicinamibacteria > Fen-336 > Fen-336 > MFD01916-c6. The sequence goes on from OY970399.1 coordinate 2,659,354, forward strand.
CTTCGGGACTACCTAATCGAGGAGTTGCAGGTCGAGGAAGTCAGACCCGAGACCATTCTCCCGAAGTTCACCGCGCAGTTCCTCGAAGCGCAGCCCGACGAATGGGTGCGCCGGCTCTATGAGTTCCTCGGCGACCAGAAGGCTCTGCACTTCCGCGCGCGTGAGCTGCCCCTCGTGAGGATCGAGGACTGCCGGCATGTCCGCGCCCAGGTCAACGGCCAGCCAGAGGCATTCCTTCCCGGCGCGGTCGCCACCGAGTTTCCGACAGTGCGCCGGGCCGTATGCAACACGGAAGGGTCCCGCACTTTTCTCGAAGCGCTCGGCCTTACGGAGCCAGACCTCGTGGACGACGTGATCGTCAACGTGCTGCCGCGGTATTCCACGGATCAGGCCGCATTGGACTCCGAGGCGTACGCGGCCGACATCGAGCGGATGTTGCGCGCGTACCGAACCGACTCGGACAGCCGCCGCGGCCGACTGGTCGCCGCGCTTCGCGAGACCAAGTTTGTCGCGCCACGAGCGCAGAGCGACGATGCGCCGCGAATGGCCACGCTGGGCGACGTCTACCTCGCGACTGAGCGGCTGACGCGGCTTTTCGCCGGCGTCCAAGGCGTGCGCCTTGTCGATGACGGCTACGCGTGCCTGAAGGGCGAGGACGTGCGCGACGTACTCGAAGCATGCGGCGCCGTGCGCTATCCGCGTCCGGTCGAAGACACATCGCTATCATGGGAGGAGAGGCGCAAGCTCCGCGTGCGGGCGGGGCACGCTGAGACCTCGCATCAGAACGATCGCGTAACCGACTGGTCGCTGAAGGGTCTAGAAGCCTGGATCGGGATGCTGCCGGGACTCGGCGCCGAGGAGCGTCGGGAGCGGGCCAGCTTGCTGTGGGAAGAGCTGGCGAACTTGGAGGAGCGGCGCGGCAAGGCTGTCTTCGGCGCGGTCTATACATGGACGCACTACGGGAGCTACAGGGCCGACTACGACGCAGCTTTCGTGCGACTGCTCAACGGCAAGGAGTGGGTGCCGGACGCCGACGGAACTCTTCGCCTTCCGTCCGCTGTCCTGTTCGATTCGCTCGATTGGAAACCGAATCCGTTTCTGCTCTCGAAGATTCGCTTCAAGCGGCCGGTCATCGACCAGCTGGCGCGCGAGGCCGGCATCGAGCCCGGCTTGCTCGACCTGCTCAGGAAACTGGGTATCGCAAGCGAAGCCGAGCTGCGCCATCGGCTTGGTGTGCAGCAAGAAAGCCCTGCCGGCGACGAGGGCAGGGGCGAGAGCGTCGATGACGCACTGAAGAGGCTTGGAGCCACGTGAACGAACAAGCCGCGGGCGACGGATCCGACAGCTGGCGCGCCGACACAAAATGGCGCACAAGGGGGCGTCGCTCCTGGTGGAAGGCGTTCTGGCTCTAGCGGCTGGAAGCGCACTCCGGGCGGCTCGGGAGGCAGGCCGTTCATCTCCTATATCGGGACGCATACTGACGACGAGGGGCGAGACCCAGACGGCCTGGATCAGGCGTCGCGCGTGGCGCTCGAGGCGAAGGGCATCCGCGCTGATACGCGCAGGGGTCCTCGGTGGCAGCGCACGCCGACACACAATAGCGGCTTCGATCTCTTCGAACAGGGACCGGATGGCAGGCCACGCCGCTGGTGCGAGGTCAAGGCGATGACGGGCCGGCTCGCGGACCGGCCGGTCGGCCTTTCGCACACGCAGTTTCAGTGCGCACGCGAGCACGGCGAGGCCTACTGGCTGTATGTGGTGGAATGCGCTGGCACAGACGAGGCTCGCCTTGTTCGCATACAGAACACCGCTGGCAAGGCACGCACCTTTACCTTCGACACGGCTGGCTCGACATCGCCGAGACAGATTCCGAATAAGAACCTCGAGAGGACTAACGCGCATGGCAAAGATCGACATCACACGGACCGAGCTGGTCTGGCAAGGCAAGTACAACGAGGACGGCGCGCTGAAGGAGGTGCCGCGCGTCAGCCTGCCCTTCCAAGTCATCGAGACCGTCAACGAGAGCCGCGCCACGCGCGAGGCGAAGAAGGGCAGCGTGCAGGCCGGCCTCTTCGACTTCTATGAGGGCAAGGAGGGCGACACCTTCGAGGCGGGCTGGCGGAACAAGCTCATCTGGGGCGACAACCTGCTGGTGATGGGGTCGCTACTGGAGAAGTTTACCGGGAAGATCGACCTCATCTACATCGACCCACCGTTTCATAGCGGGGCCGATTTCTCGATTGAGACGTCGGTTGGTGAGCAGGATCTCATCAAGGAGCCATCGTTAATCGAGGAGAAGGCATATCGCGACACTTGGGCCGGTGGTGCCGGTTCATACCTCGCGATGATGAAACCTAGACTTGAGCTTGCGAGGGACCTCCTGGCGCCAAATGGAAGCCTATTCATCCATCTTGACTGGCATGTGGGTTACTTTGTTCGCGCGCTTCTCGATGAGGTCTTCGGTAGCGAGCGCTTCAGAAACGAAATCGTTTGGTACTACTACAACCGGTTTGCTGCTGACGGCCAGAACTTTGGGAGGAAGCACAACGTAATCTTCTGGTACACGAAGGGTGGCGAAGTAACGTATCGGCCAATTGATGAGGCTCGCGACACCCCACAAAAGCGACTTCTCCGAAAGAAACACAAGGGTAGAGCCATTAATGTACGCGGCGAATCCGACCGAACTCGTCTACTACGACCAGACAACTAGACGCATCGACGACGTTTGGCGAATTCCGCTCGTACCTCCCGCTTCTTCGGACTACACGGGATTCGCGACACAAAAGCCCGTCGAATGAGTAAGTCGAATTCTTGAGGCTTGCAGCAGGCCAGGTGGAATTGTCGCTGACTTTTTCTGTGGTTCTGGATCATCGCTTGTCGCGGCGGAGAAACATGGAGCCCGCTGGATCGGCTGCGATCTGGGCCGCTGGGGCATTCACGTCACCCGCAAGCGGCTGCTCGGGATCGAGAACTGCAAGCCCTTCGAGGTGCTGAACCTCGGCAAGTATGAGCGACAGTACTGGCAGGGGGTGACATTCGGCGAAACGAAGGGCAAGCCGATCGTCGAGCAGGCGCTCTACGAGTACCTGGCCTTCATCCTCAAGCTCTACCGCGCGCAGCCAGTCGCGGGGATGGCGCACCTGCACGGCAGGAAGGGCAAGGCCATGGTCCATATCGGCGCCGTCGATGCCCCCGTGACCATTGCCGAGATCGACGCAGCGGTGGGCGAGTGCGGCAAGCTTAATGCAGAGCGAGCTGCATGTGCTCGGCTGGGAGTGGGAGATGGGCCTCTATGACCTGATGGTCGAGGCCGCGAAGAAGAGCGGGGTGAAGCTTCTCCTCCTGCAGATCCCGCGGGAGGTGATGGAGCAACAGGCTGCCGCCAAGGGTGATGTGCGTTTTTTTGAACTGGCCTACCTCGAGGCGGAGATCAAACAGCCGAAGAAGCTCGCCGCGCAGGTGGTGCTCAAGGACTTCGTACTCCCCAACACCGAACTGATCCCTGAGGACGTGCGCAGCAAGGTGAAGAAGTGGTCTGACTACATCGACTACTGGGCGGTGGACTGGGACTTTCAGAACGACACCTTCATGCAGGGATAGGTGGCCTACCGCACGCGCAAGGAGCGTAAACTTCCGCTTAGCTCCGACGCCCACTCCTACGAGAAGAGTGGCCACTACCGCATCCTCGTCAAGGTGATCGACATCTTCGGCAACGACACCTCGCAGGCCTTCGACGTGGAGGTGAAGTAGCCATGGCCAAGGCCGTCATCGCCTACGACAGAGAGCTGCCTGAGATACAGGGCCGCCAGCCATGGGAAAAACAGACTTCGTACCTGGTAAAGGACGACGCGGCTCCGACCGGCTGGCGAGCGGAGACCTCTGGCCGCCGCCCGAGCCGACTGCTGCTGGTGCCGAGGATCCGCGCCGAAGTGGACGCTTGGCGCGCCGGCAGCTACCAAGGCGCGTCCGAGGTTACGCGGCGTCTCTTCGAATACTGGTTCGGCGACGACCACGAGGTCCCCGGCTTCGGCGTGCCTTTTCGCTATCACTTCTGCCAACGCGAGGCAATCGAAACGCTGGTGTGGCTGGTGGAGGTCGCTGACCAGCGCGACAACCAGAAGCTCATTGAAACCCACGCGACGATTTTCAAGAAAGACTTGTTCACGAAGAACATCACCTTCCAGACCACGATGGACAGCCGGCGGCAACTGCGGCGCTATGTGCCGGAACTGGACGCTGAGGGCCTGCAGGACCTGCCGCCCCAGGATCTGCGTCGCTTCGCTCTCAAGATGGCGATGCGCTCCGGCAAGACCTAGGTGGTGGCGATGGCCATCGTCTGGGCCCGCTTCCACAAGCTGCGCTTGCCGGACTCGGAGATGTCCACCAATTTCCTGATCGTCGCGCCGAACATCATCGTTTACCAGCGGCTGGAGCGCGACTTCGCTGCCAACCGCATCTTTTACGAGCTTCCGCTGATTCCTCCCGAGTGGCGCGGGGCGTTTTCGCAGAAGGTGATCCTACGCGGCGAGGCGGCCGAGCCCGACGCGTCGAGCAACCTCTTTCTCACCAACGTTCACCAGCTCTACGAGTCGCGCGACGAGGAGTGGATGCTGCAGAACGCCGTCGAGGCGCTGCTCGGCAAGGAGCCTGCGAGGGACCACGCTGCTTCAGGCCAGCGCCCCATGCTGGAGCGCGTCAAATCGCTTCAGGATCTGATCGTGCTGAACGACGAGGCCCACCACGTCCATGACGAGGATTTGGCCTGGAGCCGGTCGCTACTCGGCGTGCATCGCGCGCTGCCGAAAGGCCTCGCACTCTGGCTCGACTTTTAAGCCACGCCCAAGGATCAGAACGCGATGTATTTTCCTTGGACGGTCTGCGACTACCCGCTTGCCCAGGCGGTGGAGGACCGCATCGTCAAGGCGCCGCTCATCGTCACCAAGGAGGACGACGCCAAGCAGCCAAAGGACGACCCCGATGGCGTGACAGCCGACAACATTGGTGAGAAGTACGGCTACTGGCTGCGGGCGGCCGTACAGCGTTGGAAAGATCATTACAAGGTATACAAGCAACTCGAGGTATAGCCGGTGCTCTTCATCATGGCTGAGAAGAACGTTTACGCCGATGCAATCGGCGGATACTTATTGAAAACTAAGGACTTCCGCTTCAAGGAGACCGAGGTGTTGGTCATCCACACCGACGCAGCAGGCGAGATCACCAAGAAGGACCTCGACAAGGCGCGCGAGGCCGCCCGCGACATCGACAAGGCAGAGAGCAAGGTCAAGGCGATCGTTAGCGTGATGATGCTGCGCGAGGGGTGGGACGTCCGGAACGTCACCGTGGTACTGGGCTTGCGTCCCTTCACGGCGAGGGCGGAGATACTACCCGAGCAGGTGATCGGGCGTGGCTTACGGCTGATGACTCAGGTGAGCCCAGATCGGACACAGACTCTGGAGGTACTCGGCACCCGCAACCTGCTCAACGTGCTGCGTAGCCAGCTTGAAGCGGAGGGCGTGGGGGTCGCCAGTACCAAGATCGATCCGATGCCACCGGTCATTATCTCGCCGATCAAAGAACGTCTCGCCTACGACATCGCGATTCCGATCACCAAGCCCAGCCTCGAGCATGACATCCGCAAGCTCTCCGAATTGGAGGTCGAGGCGCTTGACGCCATTTACGAACAGGAAGATCTCGCCGAGGTGTTCCGGATAGAAAGCTCAAGCTCGAGTTCGCGACCACTGCGACAGAGGTCCATCAGGCCGACATCGCGTCGGACGAGTTGGCACCTGCGTCTGAGCTGCTTGCCCGCATCACCAACAAGGTCATCGACCGTGCCAAGTTGCCGAATCGGTTCGCGGAGCTCTATCCCTCGGTGCGGGGCTACGTCGCGACCCGCTGCTTCGGCAGAACTGCGAATCTTGAGGACGAGACCCTCCTTTCCCACCTTTCCCGGTTGGAGCTGCAGGATGGCATCGCTAAGTATCTCGCCCGCAAGATCGCTGAGCTGACGATCGAGCGGCGTGCCATCGAGTTCGATAAAGCTGACTTCCGATTGTCTGATACGAAGCCGTTCAGTTGGCGGCGCAATCTCCCACCGCTTGAGGCGAGGAAGACGGTCTTCAACTACGTCGCCACCTACAATGAGTTTGAGCGCCGTTTCGCCGTGTTCTTGGATAAAGGGGCGAGCGACGTGTTGCGCTTCGCGTCCCTAGGCACGACCGAGCAGGGCGAGTCCGGCACCCAGTTCCGGGTCGATTACCTGAAGCCGAGCGGTGCAATAGGCTTCTATCATCCAGACTGGGTGGTCGTGCAGAAGACGAACGTCGGCGAAGTGAACTGGATTATCGAGACCAAGGGACGCGTCTGGGAGGGCACGACGGCGAAGGATGAAGCGCTGCAGACCTGGTGCTCACGGATCAGCCTCGCCACAGGAAAAACATGGCGCTATACCAGGATCGACCAAGTCAAGTTCGATGGGTACACGCCGATAGACCTCAGCGATTTGCTCGATTCGTTGACGCGGCAGCTGTGAAGTGGTCGAGCACCTACGCCTCTAAGCACTGCCCACCATCCGGACCGCGAACACGCAACATCGTCTGATTCGCCCAGAACCTGCTATACCACGGAGAAGTAGCACGTGGGACTATATATTGCCGGCTGTTGCTGTCGCTGTGACCGAAGTCCGCGACAGGCACGCACCCTACACGGCGGCTTCTGAAGATCGACCATCGAGTTGACCTGCCCCCAAATCTAGCTCGCGTTAGGTTGGCATTTCTCCGGCCGGAATGGAGGGAATGACGCGATGCAGGCTTACGACGAAACCGATCATCGGTGCGCTGAAGGAGCACACGAAGCCGGGCTGAAGGCTCGAAGTTGATGTGTAGCACGGCCTAGGGGAGCACACTATCTACCGCTGGAATCGAAATTGGGGGCGTGGATGTGAGCGAAGCGCTGCGACTGAAACAGCTCGAGGATGAAACCGACGGCTGAAGCATTGGTAGCCGACCTGACTCTGGACTACCATGCGCTAAAGGCGGTGGCGAGAAAAAGTGGTGACGACCACGCAGCGGCGTTCTGCGGTGAAATTCCTCACGAACGAGAGTACGCGGTGAGCCAGCGTTGTGCATGTCGGCTCCTCGGCTTGAGCGAAGCGACTTGTCGCCACCGTCGCCACGCATCGACCAGAATGTCAAGATTCACGGGCAGTTGACGACTCTGGCTGCGGAGCGGTAGGGGTGGGGCAATATCTACGTGTGCAGGGGATATTTGCGCGACGTGCTGGTCAGCGAATGAACCACAAGCGCGTCTATCGTATCTACCGCGAGGCGGCCTGGCAGTGCGACGGCGCCGTCGGAAGCGGGATCGCTGGCTCTTACCGCCGGCCGATTGCCACGCCCACGCAAGGGAACGAGCGCTGGTCGATGGATTTTGGGGTCGACGGCACCTTTGCGTGCAGCCAAGGGCACGGAGGGTGAACTCACTACACCGCACGTTAGCGTGAGCTGCAAATGGTCCCAACGGTATACTCCTGACAACACTTCTAGGTGGGGACAGCAGGATGTCCTATTTCGGCGACCACTACGACTGTGTGCGCCTGCCAATCGGCGGCGCAGGGAAGCCTGGCCTACGACGTGGACAGCTCGGAGCGCTCCACGCGATCGCATCGCATTTTGTACTGAAGCGAGACGCGGCCCTCGTAACAATGCCCACAGGGTCGGGGAAGACTGCCGTCCTAGTCCTTCTGCGCCTCGCTCGAGGGCAAGGCGAGTCCTGGTTGTAACCCCTAGCCGCCTCGTGCGGGGCCAGATTGCTGAGGAGTTCGCCACGCTCTCAAGCCTCAAAGCAGCGGGAGCTCTTGCGGGAGTAGAGGACCTGCCGGCGGTTGTGGAGGTCGCAAAAAAGGATCACGTCACCGGAGGCTTGGAACAGTCTCTCTTCTGAAGGATGTCGTTGTGAGCACGCCGAACTGCGTTAGTCCAGCCCTTCGCGACGTACCGGAACCTCCCCCTGACCTTGTTCGACCTTGTGCTCGTGGACGAGGCACATCACAGTGGGGCGCACACGTGGAACGAGTTGGTCGCCGCCTTTCCGATGGCGCAGAAGCTGCTTGTCACGGCAACACCGTTTCGTGCGGATCGCCGTGAGATTAAGGCCACGTTGATCTACGTCTATCCGACGCGCGAGGCCTTCAACGATAAGGTGTTCGGACCCATTCGATACGAGGCGATCAAAGCCGATGCCTCCGAGGATCCCGACTCAGCCGTAGCGAAACGAGCCACAGAAGTACTTGCGGCCGACCGTAGCGCTGGCCTGTCGCACTTCCTCATGGTACGAACCGATGGTCGGGCGAGGGCAGACCACCTCGCAAAGATCTATGAGCCCACTGGACTCAAATTGCGTCTCGTTCACAGCCGTCACTCCCCGAAGGTCATCACCAAGACGATCGCGGCCCTTCGTAGGAAAGAGCTGGACGGCATCATCTGCGTGGACATGCTGGGCGAAGGCTTCGATTTCGCGAACCTCAAGATCGCCGCGATTCACAGCCCGCACAAGTCCCTTGCGATCACGCTGCAATTCATTGGCCGTTTCGCTAGGACGAATGCTCCGGACATCGGCCCTGCGACGTTCCTCGCGATTCCTTCTGACATCGAAATCGAAGCGCAACGCATATACCGGGAGGGCTCCGAGTGGCAGGAGATCATTCCAAAACTCCTTGAGGTCCGGATTACCAGGGAGGAAAAAACGCGCGAGACACTCAGGAAATTCCACGTTGAGACGAGCGAGTCCGGTGACGTGGAAGACCTTTCACTCTACGCGTTGAGGCCGTTTTGGCACGTCCGTATCTACAAGGTAGAGGATGGCGTCGATTTCGAAGGCGACCTTAACCTGCCTCATGGCATGAATGTCATTCATCGTGCCGAGGCTGAAGATCCTGATGCACTTATCGTCGTCACGCGGCAAGAAAGTCAGCCCGATTGGATCGACATCCCGATGTTCGAGCAGGTCGAGCACCACGTGTTCATGCTCTACTATCACGAGGCGTCCCGCCTCCTCTTCATCACGGCGTCGAAACGGACCCCGAGCCTCTACGATCGGATCGCCGCCGGTGTTGCCTCGAGTGACCCGGCTCTACTCGATCTCGACACGGTCAACAGGGCCCTCCGGGACCTTAAGGACACCGTGATGTATCAAGTGGGAATGCGGGTCCTTGGGCTCTCCAGGAGTTCCTCCTATGTCACGAAGACCGGTCCAAGACCGGCTGACGAGATTGCGCAAGGGGATGGCCGTCGCTTCGGCCAAGGGCACTGCATGGCCACCGCGGTCGACGAGGGCCAGAAGGTCACAATCGGGCTAAGCAGCGGGTCCAAGGTGTGGGCCACCGACATACCCAGATACCCGAGCTCCTCGACTGGCTGGACGGCCTGGCCCAGAAGCTTGCTTCCGACGCGAAGGTCGATACGGGATCCGGATGGGACCGCCTGCCGAGTACACGGATTGTCTCAACTCTTCCAGACGGCCCTTTCGCCGCTGCCTGGAAGGACGTCGTCTATCGAAGCAATGTGATCATCCGTGGCCATGACGATCGCAACCAGCCCTTCGAGATACCGATCTTGGATCTCTCAATGGATATCGATCGAGCGGCCTCGTCTGCCGATGCCGTGATACTCGTGATTAGGCACGAGACGCTCTATTGGAGACTTCGTTTTTCGCTGACGGCGGCGACCCTGTTCTCGTTGGCCGAGAGCAATTCACCAGGGCCGGTCGTTTATCACGACGGGCTTGAAGTGAGTCTCACACAGTACCTAGCCAGCGAACCCCCGTGCATATACTTCGCCGATCTCTCGGTGCTTGAAGGGCGCCAGCTCACGCGGCCCCGCTCTGACAGCCCGTTTGACGACGGTCAAGTGCGCGTGATCGACTGGGACACTGAGCAAGTCGACATCGAAGTCGAACGCGGTGCCAGCGCAAAAGGCTTGGCTTCAATTCACGACTACCTTGGCGTTCAACTTCGGCAAAAAATCTGACTCCGTAGTTGTCTACGACGACGGTTCCTATGAGGTTGCTGACTTCATCGAAGTTGTCGGGCGTGGCGGGGACGTGTTTGTGACGTTCTACCACTGCAAGAAGTCCGCCGAATCCAAGGCCGGGGCTCGGGTTGAGGACCTCTACGAGGTCCTTGGCCAGGCCGTGAAGTCGACCGCATGGGCCTACGCCCGCGAGCGGCTATTTCGCCGCCTCCAGGAACGTGCCCATCGATCGCCCTGCCTCAACGGCGACATGAAGAAGCTCGAAACACTGTTGATGTCGAAGTTTGCACCCGATTACTACGACGTAGTAGTTGTGCAGCCCGGCCTCTCCAAGGCCAAGCTCAGCGACGAGAAGCTTGATCCGCGAGTCCGAACGCTTCTTGCTGCGACAGCTGACTACGTCACGGGGTCGGGACGCTGTCGCAGTTTCTTGATCATGTCTTCAGACTAGCCCTTCCGGGTGGAAGAATTGGCGGAAGTCGCTTCATCTTGGCGAACGTCCGTTGGACGTTTAACTTCGCGGCGCGTGAATCTCTTCTATAGATGTGGCGGAAGATCCCTTCCAATTCCTTCACTTCGGCGTGGGTGATGTTGTCCCAAACCTCGAAGACGGAGCAGTGGGTCCAGAGGTCCTTCTTCCTCTTGCGGTGGGACCGAAGTCGGGGCCCAATCCCTCCTTCCGCTGCCATCCCGACATAGACGACGTCGTATCGCCGAATCCTGGGACGATATTTGTAAAGAACGTAGATGCCGCGCATTCCGCGCGGCAGATCGTCAATGTACTGCACCGAAACGAACTCTTCTTGCCGCTTGAAGAGCCTGAGTTCGCTGACCTTTGACTTGACGTTCACGGCACGCTCCGCACGGGACCCTAGTGCGCGGATTGACCGCGCGGCTTGATGCTGCCTCGACGTGCCAGTGCAGCCCACGCTGCAACCGCCTTGTGTCCACGCAAGTCTGCGTACGTGTCCGTGTACGCCACGAACCAGGACAAGAGTCCATCCCATTCGGCGAGCTGACCGGGCGGATGAAGTTGCCACCCGAGCTCCTCTAGCGTCCAGTTCGCTTTTGCGCTGTTTCGCAGCATTGATGTTGTTACTGAATTGTCGACCGTGTCGTTACCGCCGCGAGCAACAGGGTCAACATGGTCAATCGTCGGATACAGCTGCCAGTAAGCAATGTGCGTGTCGGACATCCTCCAGTTTGGGTGATAAGGAAACGCGTCGCCGAGGCGGAGGGACAGCACGCGAAGAACGCCGGGAAACACGAGGCGGTGCCCGGAATAGCGATCGACGAAGCCGTCTCGCTTGAACAGCTCAAACGCTTCCGATGGGCGAAAAGTACGCGCTACCGGCGGCATTCGGCGGAATGGGTAGTCTTTTTGGAGGAGAGCAGTGGCCTGTCCGACGCGGGCGTGCGTCAACAGGTTGCAGACTTCCGACAAAACATCTGTTTCGGTGCCCACGTGGGGGCGAGAGTATCGCAAGCAGCGGTCGACGGGGACTACTTCCGGGCGGTGACGGGAGCGCCGACGCGCAGGGGGCCCTTGCCGCGGTGCAGGGCGTTCTGGCCGAAGTAGACCTCGCCGCCTTCGCGGCGGCGGTAGGTGGCGAGGGTTGCGAGGGGTTCCTTGCCGCGGATGCCGGTGGCCTGGTCCACGGGGACGATCGAGCACCGGGCGCACGGCTTGACGATGTCGAGGGTCACCGCTTCCGACGTGCCGGGTTCGCCGATCATGAGCTGGTGCCAGTCATCCTCTTCGAATGGCGCGCTGCCGGCGATCACGAGGTTTGGGCGGAACCGGTTCATTGGCACGGCGGCTTCGCCCTTTTGCGTTGAGGCGCGCGTTCAGGTCGTCGAGCGAGGCCTGGCCGATGACGAGAAGAGGGAAGCCGTCGGCGAAACCGACGCGGCTGTCGGGTGGGGCGCGCGTTGGGTCTACGGGGCGCTCGAAGCTGTTCGGCGCGTAGACGAGGCGGCAGTCGGCGCCGAGGAACTCGCTCAGGCGCGCGGAGGCCTTGTTGTCGGCGAGCACCGCTTCGCACTCGTCGTCCCACACGACCACGGGCACGCGTGCGCGCTGCGTCATCCGGGACCGGCACCGCGATCGCCTGCATCCCCGGGGCTTCGACTACCAGACGCTGTTCGTACTCCAGCACTCTCAGCAGGGCCATCCGCGGCAGGACGCGCTGCGAGAGGAACTGTCCCTCGCCGTCCACGAGCATCCATCGCCGGTCGAAGGCGAGGCCGAACTTGTCGAGGTTCGTTTTCTCGAGGCGGATGCCGGCGGCGGACTTCAGCGGGTAGACGTAGATGTCCTGAAGAAACATGGCTGGGGTTGAGTGGACCCTAGCACCGCCCAGTCCCTGGTGCTGCCGGCGGATCAGCCAGGATCGCCGTCACGGGCGGTGAGCACCAGGTAGGTGCAGGCGTCGCGGCTGACGAAGACGGTCAGGCCACCCCAACCCATATCTCATGCATACGACCCGGCTGCAGAAGTAGGCTTGCTTCGAAAAAATGGCACTGACTGATCTTCGTCACGCGCTGCGCGGATTCCGGAAGACGCCAGCGTTCACACTCGTGGCCGTGGTCTCGCTCGCACTGGCGATCGGCGCCAACGCCTTCGTGCTGGCCGTGCTCAACACGGTGGTGCTGCGCCCGTTCGAGGTCAGCGACCCACATAGCCTCTATCAGATTCGATACGGCGCGGCGATGAGTGGCAGCAACGTGACCACCTCTTATCCCGCATTCCAGGATTTAAGGCGGCGCAACACCAGCTTCAGCGACCTGATCGGGGTCTGGGCGTACTCGGAGGCGACCCTCGGCGAGCGTGAGTCAGGGCCCAACGTGCACGGCGTCGCGGTGTCGGCCAACTACTTCGACATGCTCGGAGTACGGCCTCAGGTGGGGAGGCTCCTCCGCGCCGACGACGAGCAGGGCGTGAACTCGGCGCCGTACGTCGTCTTGGGTGACACACTGTGGCGCGGCACGTTTCATGGCGACCCCGATGTCATCGGCACGACGGTGAGGCTGAACGAGCAGCCCTTCACCGTGATCGGCGTTGCCGAGCCGTCGTTTCACGGGACGGAGCGTTTCTCGTGGCCGGACTACTGGATACCCATCGTCAACAACCTCGGCGGCGCGGAATACCTTCAGAACCGGGAGCGGCGTGCGGTCCTGCTGATCGGTCGGCTCAAGACGGGAGTCACGGCGCAGCGGGCAACGGCCGATCTGAACGCCATAAGCAGCCAGTTGGCGCGGGAGTATCCGAAAACGGACAAGGCCGTCTCGATACGGCTGATCCGCCCGGGGCTGATGGGCGATGACGGTGAGGGCATTCGCCGCTTCCTCTACGGAGTGAACGTACTGACGCTCCTGCTGCTGGCGGGGGTCTGCGTCAACCTCGCCAGCGCCTTTGCCGCGCGGGCGGCTGATCGCAGCCGGGAGCTGGCGGTGCGCGTCGCATTGGGATCGAGCCAGCTGCGACTGGTCCGGCAACTGCTCACCGAGGCGCTGGTGATCACGCTCATCGGCGGTGTTGCGGGGTTGGCGAGCGCGCGCCTGTTGGTGGCAGTGCTGAACCGGTGGCCGACAGCCTTGGGCTACGGCCACCAGCGCCTGGACCTCGACCTCGATCCGCTCGTGTACCTTGCGGGGTTGCTGCTGATCGTGGGCAGCGCGCTGCTGATCGGGGTGGTGCCAGCGCGGCAGGCGTGGGCGGGCAATTCGCAGCAGATGATCAAGAACGGTGTGGCCGACTCGTCGCGCCGGCGGTTGTCCGTCCGCGACTTGCTGCTCGTCACCCAGATCGCCATCTGCACGCTCCTGGTGACGGCTTCGTTCGTGGCCGTGCGCGGAATGCAGCGGGCCCTCGATGGCTCCTCGGCCGGTATCAAACCACAAGGGGTGATGCTGGCCACCATCGACCTCGGCCAGCTCAAGGGGCAGCTGGCGCTCGAGAAGCAGAAGGAGATGATCGAAGCCGTCCGCGGCGTCCCCGGTGCAACGGCAGTGGGAGCGGCGAGCGAGACGCCGATGAGCGGCGCGCGGCGTTTGTACCCGGTCTACCGGCCCGAAACGACGGAGTTCACCCCGGAGAACGGCGCGCTGAGCACCCATGTGTTTCCGATGTCGCCGGAATACCTGAAGGCCGCAGGTACACGCCTTCTCGAGGGGCGGGACGTTTCCTGGCTAGATACGACGAATACTCCGCCGGTAGCGGTGGTGAACGAAACGTTCGCGCGCACCCTGTGGGGCGGTCGTCCGGCGATCGGTCAGCACTTCGTCCTTCAGGAACGCCTCACAGAAGTCGTCGGCGTGGTCGAGGATGGCAAGTACCACAACCTGGTCGAGTCGCCGGCGGCCGCGGCCTTCGTGCCCCTTGCGCAGAACATGGGCGCTGCCGTCCTGGTCGTGAGGGCGTCGCTGCCGCCGTCGCAGATCGGCGCGTCACTGCTCCACGCGCTCCGCAGCGTTCAGCCGAACGCGCCGATCAAGCTGCAGACGTGGCCCGAGGCGCTAGCACGCGTTCTGTACCCGGCCCGGGCCGCTGCGTTCGCACTCGGCGTCATGGGTCTCTTCGCCGTGATGCTCGCGCTGACCGGGATCTTCGGCACGGCAGCGCACAACGTGAGCCGCCGCATCAAGGACCTCGGCATCCGCATGGCGCTGGGCGCGCGCGGCGCGCAAGTGGTGTCCGCCGCGGTGGGGCGGCCTACGGCTCTGCTTGCGGTGGGATCGGCCTTCGGCCTTCTGGCAGCACTAGCCGCGGGCCGGCTACTGGGCCGCATCGTCTACCAGGCGCAGCCGGGCGATCCAACGGTGTTGGCAGGCGCGGTGCTGGCGATGGCATTGATCGGAGTCGCCGGCTCTGCCATTCCGGCCCTGCGAGCACTCGCCTTCGATCCCTCGCGACTCATGCGGGACGAGTGAGGCACGCCGCCGCGCCGCCTGGTCGAGGACGATTGGACAGGGGATAGTCACCCACGTACGATCCCGCCGCAAGGCGCATTTCGATCGGGAGGGGCGACATCGATGAAGATCCTATGGCCGCGCGAAACTGCCGGAGCGCTTGGTCTCGCACTGGTGCTCGTTGGCTGTTCTCCCGCCTCCGCTCCTCGTCCAGCCGAAGTGGAGGCGACTTCCAAACTCCTCCCGGAACCTGTGGTGAATCACACGGCCGCGGACGCACAACAGGGGCAGAGGATCGAGCATGGCGAGCTGATCGTTGACGTGGGCGAAGCGACGCGACAGCTGAATGCGCAGCATCATCCGCACAAGGTTCTCGAGACTCGAAGAGTGCCCGGGCCGTTCCAACCGCCGGCCATGAAAGAGGTGAAGGATTTCGCCCTGCCGAAGAGCGCTCTGGACGTGATCAACCCCGGCCCTGGCGAATACGTACACGTCATGGAGGGTCAGCGGCACGGCTACCAGAATCTGACCATCGGTATCACCTACACCGCACCGGGCGGCGCGCCGCCGATGCACACCCACAAGGGCGAGGAAGCCCACGTGCTCCTAAAGGACCAGAAGGTTCTCTACGCACTCGGCGACAAGCTGTTCGTGCAGGAGGGCCCCTACATAGTCAACATTCCCGCCGGAGTGCCGCACTCCTTCCAGAACCTGGATGACCAGGTTGCGGAACTCGTCGTCATATTTCCGAGCAACGTCTGGGAGTACGACGTTCTCGACTACTTCCCGTTCTCCACGCCTGCAGCCAAGGCGATGGCGGCAGAAGCGAGACGGCGGTAGCGGTCAGTCCCGCGTGCTGCCGGCCGCGGCCGCGTGGCAGCCGGAGTCGGGGCCGACCACCGGCAGCATCAGGCGCGAGGCGCGCGTGCTGGTGCGGTAGATGCGCTGGGTGGCGGGCTGATAGTCGGACGGCTTCGCGTGGTAGATGTCGACGAATTTCTGGGGGTTGCGGTCGAACATGGGGAACCAGGTGCTTTGCACCTGGACCATCAGGCGGTGGCCCTTCTTGAAGGTGTGGAAGCGGTCGGGCAGGGAGAAGTTGAACTGCGTCGCCTTGTCGGGGACGAGGGGGACCGGTTTCTCGAAGCTCTGGTGGAAGCGGCCGCGCATGATGTCGCCGGTCAGGAGCATCTGGTAGCCGCCCATGCGGACGCGGAGCGGGTTGTCCGGGTCGGCGTCCTTCGTGTCCTCTGGCAACACGTCGATGAGCTTCACCACCCAGTCGGAGTCGGTGCCGGTCGTGGACGCGAACAATTCCACTGGTACCGGGCCGGCGATTGTCAGGTCTCTGTTAGCGGTGCTGATTCGTAGACGAGGACGTCCGGGCGGGTGGCGGCGAAGCGTTGGTCCTCGACGATGAAGCGTCTTGTTTCGCCGGTGGCGATTTCCTGGGTGTAGGGCACTGGCTTTGATGGGTCGCTGCGGTACTCGTCGAAGCTGGTCGCTTTGACTGAGGCTGGTGTTTTGTCCCACTCCAGCTTGCCGTCGCCGCTGAGGTAGAGCGCTCGCGCGCTGGCTTTAGGTGGCCACTGGGTGCAGCGCTGCCAGTTGTTGGCGCCGGTTTCGAAGGCGAGCACCTTGGGGAGGTTTGCCGGCGGGCCGTCGCGCATCAGCTCCTCGAAGAACGGCACCTCCACCTCGTTGCGGAAGGTTTCGCCGGTCTTCGCGCCGAAGTTGATGGCGCCCAGGCTGTCGCCGGGTTGCGATGCCCAGCCGCCGTGGACCCATGGGCCGAGCACCAGGTAGTTGCGGTTGCCGGGGCTGTTCTTCTCTAATCCGGCGAAGGCGAGGAGGGCGCCGTTGAAGTCTTCGGCGTCGAACCAGCCGCCGACCACCAGCATCGGGTGCTTGATGTCCTTGAGGTGCGGCGAGACGTAGCGCGACTTCCAGTACTCGTCATACGTCCCATGGCGCATCAGGTCGTCCCAGGTCGGGGAGGTGTCGCCGAAATACTTGCGGGCGTTGGCGGCGGCGCCCATCTCCATGAAGAAGCGGAAGCTGTCGGGCGTCTTGTAGTCGAACTCCGGGTCGGGCTCGGCGGTCGGCTTGGGGCGGACGCGGCCGCTCTGCGACATCCAGTCGAAGGCGTAAGCGAGCTGGAAGGCGCCGTTCGAGTGCAGGTCGTCGCCGAAGAACTGGTCTTGCGGCGGCGCTTGCGGCGACGACAGGCGAATGGCGGGGTGCGCGTTTATGGCGCCCATCGATGCTTCCCATCCCGTCCACGAGACGCCGCGTTCGGCTACTTTGCCGTTGTGGTTTGGTACGTTCTTGAGCAGCCAGGTCACGGTGTCGTACATGTCGGTGCTGGAGTTCGGGGTCTTGTCGCCTGGCATGAACGGCACCTGGTAGATGAACTCGCCTTCCGACATGCCGCGGCCGCGCACGTCCTGGTACACGAAGATGTAGCCGCGCTTGCTGAACTCGACGTAGGGGCCGCCCCAGCGGCGGAACTTGCCGGGGCCGTAGGGCGGCTGGCCGTACGCGGTGCGGTTGACGAGGAATGGGGTAGGTCTTGCCGGGCGCCGCATCCTTCGGCGTATAGATGATGGTGAAGAGCTTGACGCCGTCGCGCATCGGCACCAGCTCTTCGCGCTTGTCGTAGTGGTCGGCAAACACGTAGTTGTCGGGCTGCTGGGCGGCGGCTTGCCGCGGACTCTGCCCACGGCAGGAGGCACAGCAGGGCGGCGAGGCACAGGGGTCGGTCGAGGCGCATCTGAAGCTCCCTCCGCAGGGCGCCATTTTGCCTTGACAGAGCGCGCGGCGCGGCTCATCATAACGCAAGACTACGTCTCATAATCGTGAGACGAATTCACGGAGGCTCCTGATGCGAGCGATGCTGCGGCTGCCGTTTTCGTTGTTCGTGGCGCTCGCGCTGGTCGCGGCGCCGGCATTTGCCCAGGTGTTCACCGGCCGCATCGACGCCGAGGTCCGCGACGCCAGCGGTGCCGCGATGCCCGGCGTGAACGTCGAACTGTCGCGGGCCGCTCAACGGCACCGCCTCCACCGACGCGCTTGGCCAGGCGCACTTCCTGAACCTGCCGGTCGGCACCTACAAGGTGTCGGCGGCGCTCAGCGGCTTCGCCACCTACACCGCGTCCTCGGTCTCGGTGAGCGCCGGCAGCGCGGTGCCGCTTGCGCATCGCCATGAAGGTTTCCGCGCGCAGCGAGGAGGTCGAGGTCACGGCCGAGGCGCCGCTCATCGACAACAAGAAGCAGAGCACCGGCGTCAGCATCAGCAAGGAAGAGCTGGCCGAGATCCCCACCTCGCGCGACCCGCTTTCGATCGTGCAGAACGTGCCGTCGGTGGTCACCGACCGCATCAACGTCGGCGGCTCCGAGTCGGGCGGCCGCGCCAACTACTTCGCCAAGGGCGCGTCGAACCAGGACAACACCGTCAACCTCGACGGCGTCTCGCTGCAGGACGGCGGCTACGAGTACGCGCTCGGCCGCGTCGACTTCGACTCGTTCCAGGAAGTGCAGGTCACGACCGGCGGCGCCACCACCACCAACCCGAGCCCCGGCGTGCAGGTCAACTACGTCCTGAAGCAGGGCGAGAACGTGCCGCACGGCTCGGCGCGCATCTATTTCGACAACGACAGCCTGCAGAGCAACAACGTCACGCCCGAGTACGCCGCGGTCATTGGCCACGACAAGGGCAACCGCATCGACCGCTACATGGACTACGGCTTCGAGATGGGCGGGCCCATCGTCAAGGACAAGGCCTGGTTCTGGGGCAGCGCCTCGAAGATGGACCTGAAGCAGAAGGACCTGGCCGGCAACCCGGCGCGCACCACCATCAAGAGCTACGCGTTCAAGTCGGCGTGGCAGGCGACGCCGGCCATCCGCCCCTCGTTCACGTTCTTCCGCAGCTCCGGCGGACCGCGCGCGCTGGGCCTGTCGCCGGCGCGTCCGCCGGAAACGGCCCTCATCATCGACGCGCCGATCTCGCTCTACAAGGTGCAGAGCGACTTCGTGCTGGCGAAGAACCTGTTCCTCACGGCGCGGCTGTCGAAGTTCAACGCCAGCCAGAACTACACGCCCGCCGGCGGCATCGACAAGAACGTGGTGCTCGACTCGAGCGGCGTGTGGTCGGGTTCCTTCTTCTACGGCACCTCGGAGCGCCCGCAGACCGCGGCGGTCGTCGACGGCAGTTGGTTCAAGGGCAAGCACGAGTTCAAGTTCGGCTTCTCGTATCGCAGCACGCCCATCACCTCGTCCTCCAAGATCGCGAGCGACGGCCAGAAGATCTGGACCTTCCGCCTCGGCAGCTTCGCGCAGGACGGCGCCATGCTCGGCCAGGTGAAGCGCGACTGGAAGAGCGACACCACCGGCCACTTCGGCAGCGCCTGGGTGGGCGACACGCTGGTGTTCAACCGCGCCACCGTCAACCTCGCGCTGCGCTTCGACCGCAGCACCGGCTCCATCAACGAGGTCACCGTCCCGGCCGTGCCCAACGAGTCGCTGCTGCCCAGCGTCACCGCGCCCGGCATCGACGCCGCCCTCAAGTACAACACGCTGTCGCCGCGCATCGGCGTGTCCTACGCGCTCGACGAAAACCGCAAGACGCTGGTGCGCGCCAGCTACGGCATGCTCTCGAGCCTGCTCAAGACCCGCGACGTCCGCGCGCTCTCGGGCATCACCTACTCGGGCGTCTACTACTTCGCGATCGACGCCAACCACGACGGCATGGCGCAGCGCTCCGAGTTCCAGGGCGGGCCCATCGGCTTCTACGGCTTCGACCCGTCGAACCCGGCCTCCGCGGCGAAGAGCGTCAACCGCATCGACCCCAACCTGAAGACGCCGCGCACCCACGAGATCGTGCTGGGCATCGACCGCGAGCTGATGTCGAGGTGGCGGTCAACGCCTCCTTCACCTACCGGCGCTTCACCAACGTCACCTGGAAGCCGCTCATCGGCGTGCGCTCCGGCGACTACGTGCGCGGCGCCGACATCACCGGCACCTTGTTCGGCGAGTCCTACAGCGTGCCCTACTACGGGCTGCCCGCCGACAAGCTGCCGGTTGGCAACGGCCACGAGCTCGTGAACCGCGAGGGCTATCACCAGCGCTACATGGGCTTCGAGGTGTCGGCCACCAAGCGCCTCGCAAATCACTGGATGGCGCGCGTCGGCTTCTCGACCAACTCGCACAACGAGTACTTCGACGACCCGTGCAACAGCCATCGACGACCCGACGCCGTCGCCGGAGTCGCCCGGCATCGACGGCGGCCCGGTGGTGTTCTCGATCCTCAAGGGCTCGGTGGGCAGCGGCACCTCGTACATCGTCCAGCCGAAGTACCAGTTCATCGCCAACGGGCTCTACCAGGCGCCGTGGGGCATCAACCTCTCGGCGAACCTGCTGGTCCGCCAGGGCTACGCGATCCCGTACTACATCCACACCGTGGACCGGGTGCAGGGCAACTTCCCGCCGCAGAAGAACGTGCTCGTCGCCTCGAGCGTCGACCAGTTCCGCCTCGGCGCGCTGTCGATCCTCGACGCGCGCATCTCGAAGAGCGTGAAGCTCGGCCACGGCGTGCAGGCGGCGCTCGACCTCGACGCCTTCAACCTGCTCAACAAGTCGACGGTGCTGGCGCGCCAGCCCGACCAGAGCCTGGTGGGCGCCACCGGCTTCAACAGCATCCAGGAGATCGTCAGCCCGCGCATCGTGCGCCTCGGGCTGCGCCTCAATTTCTAGACCGACGCCGTCTGGCCGCAGACTTGGCGGTGTGAAAGGTATCGTCGGCGTCGCGTTTGCGGCGGTTCTCTGCGTCGCTTTCGCGGGGTGCCGTCGCGACGGGGCAGGCGGGGTCGCCATCAAGGGCCCCATCGTCCTCGTGTCGATCGACACGCTGCGCGCCGATCATCTTGCGGCGTACGGCTACCGCAAGTGGCCAGACGCCGGCGATCGACGCGTTCGCGCGCGACGCCGTGGTCTTCGAGCGGGCGTATTCGCATTCGCCGCAGACGCTGCCGGCGCATGCCTCCATCCTTTCCGGCCGGCTGCCGTTCGAGCACGGCGTGCGCGACAACGTCGGCTTCACCGTGAAGCCTGGGCGAGGAGCTGCTGCCGGCGCTCCTCAAGCGCAGTGGCTGGGCTTCCGCCGGTTTCGTGTCGGCGTACGTGCTGCGCAAGGAAACCGGCATCGGCCAGGGCTTCGACGTCTTCGACAGCAACCT
Organism: uncultured Acidobacteriota bacterium; assembly: GCA_963720545.1. Classification (GTDB taxonomy): domain Bacteria; phylum Acidobacteriota; class Vicinamibacteria; order Fen-336; family Fen-336; genus MFD01916-c6. Next base: position 2,680,526 of record OY970399.1, read on the forward strand.
GCCCGCGGCCTCGGGCGAGTCTTCCTTCGGCCAGATCCAGCGCAAGGGCGAGGACACGCTCGCCGCCGCGCGCGCCTGGCTGTCTGGCAGCGCGCGACCCGCGGTTCTTCCTGTTCTTCCACGTCTACGAGCCGCACAAGCCCTACGAACCGCCGGCCCGATTCGCTGCGCTTGCGCCTTATGACGGCGAGATCGCCGCGGCCGATGAGTCGTTCGGCGGGCTGCTGCAGAGCCTGCGCGACCTCGGCCTCTACGACCGGGCGCTGATCGTGCTGCTCGCCGACCACGGCGAGGGGCTCGGCGACCACGGCGAGCAGGAACACGGCCTCTTCCTCTACAACGAGACGATCCGCGTGCCGCTCCTCGTCAAGCTGCCGCAGGCGCGGGGTGGCGGACGGCGAGTCACTGCCACGGTGCAGCACATCGACCTGGTGCCGACGCTCCTCGACATGGCTGGCGTTGCGCCGCCTTCAGGGTCGGCCTTGCAGGGTCGCTCGCTGCGGCCGCTCCTCGAAGGGACGCAGACGGCGCTTCGCGAGCCCGTGGTCTATTCCGAGGCGTTTTACTCCCGCTTCCACTTCGGCTGGAGCGAGCTGTACGCGCTCACCGACTCGCGCTACCGCTACATCCGCGCGCCGAAGGACGAGCTGTACGACCTCGAGTCCGACTTCGCCGAGCGCAACAACCTCTCGGCGGCCCAGCCGCAGACCCGCACCGCCATGCGCGCGGCGCTCGCGGCAAGTCTCGCTGGTTCGAAAGCCGAAGGGCCGGGCCAGGTCTCCGCCGAGGATCGCGAGCGGCTGGCGGCGCTCGGTTACGTCGGCGGCACCGCAGCCTCGATGGATGCCGATGCCGATACGCTCGCCGACCCGAAGGACAAGGTGCGCATCCTGGAGGCGTATCGCGAGGCGTCGGCGCTGGCGGGCCAGCGCCGCTTCGCCGAGGCGCTGCCGCTCTACCGCAAGATCCTGGCCGACGATCCGGGGATGTCGGACGTATGGCTACAACTGGCGCAGGTCAGCCAGCGAGCCGGCGACGATGCGGGCGCCGCCGGCGCCTTTAAGCGCGCGCTGGCGCTGACGCCGAACGATTCCGGGGCGGTACTGGCGCTTGGCAACCTGCTGCTGCGGCTGCGCCGGCTCGACGACGCTGAGGCTCATGCGCGCCTCGCCCTGAAGCCCGCTCCGGCCGCAGCCCACGAACTGCTGGCGCGGATCGCCCTCGTGCGCGGCGACGGCGCCGGCGCCGAACGCGAAGCGGCGCTCGCGCACGCCGCCGACCCCACGCTGCCGCTGCCGCTCTACGTCAAGGGGCTGCGCCTCCATCACGCCGGCCGCTTCGCCGAGGCGCTGCCGGCGTTCCAGGAGGCAATCGCGCTGCTCGCGGGCCGCACCATCCAGTTGAACGGGCTGCACTACTACACCGGCGACACTCTCGCGCAGCTGAACCGCTACGCCGAGGCCGAAGCCGAGTTCGACAAGGAGCTGGCGCTCTTCCCGGACAACCTCAACGCGCGGGCCTCGCTCGCCATGCTGAACGTCGCAACCGGCCGCGAGGAGCGCGTGCGCAAGTCGATCGACGACATCCTGCGCAGCGCCCCCACGCCCGAAGGCTACGCACTCGCCGAGGAGCTTTGGACCATGTTCAAGGCGCCCGACGAGGCGCGGGCCGTGGCTCTGGCCGCGAACCGCCGCTTCGGGCCTGGCTGGCGCAAGCGAGCGCCACATTAGTTTCTGCTAGCGTCCCTTTCATGGCCGACGAGACATTTCCCGTTCCGGCGGCGTTCGCCAAGGGCGCCCACATCCAGGGTCTCGAGCAGTACCGCAAGGAGTACGAGCGCTCGCTCGCGGACCCCGCAGGCTTCTGGGCCGAGAAGGCGCGGGCGCTCGACTGGTTTCGGGAGCCGCAGCGGGTGTTCAGCGCCGACTTCAACGAAGTCGACTTCAAGTGGTTCGCCGGCGGGCAGCTGAACGCCGCCTGGAACTGCATCGACCGCCACCTGCCCGAGGCCGCCGAGCGCGCCGCGATCATCTGGGCCAAGGACGAGCCGGGCGAGTACGAGACGATCACCTACGGCCGCCTCAGCAACGAAGTGTGCCGGGTGGCGAACGTGCTCACGAGCCGTGGCGTGCGCAAGGGCGACCGCGTCTGCATCTACCTCACGATGATGCCCGAGCTCGTCTACACGATGCTGGCATGCGCGCGCATCGGCGCCGTGCACTCGGTTGTGTTCGGCGGCTTCAGCGCCGAGTCGCTGCGCGACCGTATCGTCGACGCCGCGTGCGGGGTGGTGGTCACCGCCAACGAGGGGCTGCGCGGCGGGCGCAAGGTGCCGCTCAAGAAGACGGTGGACAAGGCGGTCGACGGCCTCGACGTGGTGAAGACGGTGCTGGTGGTGCGGCGCACCGAAGTAGACGTTCCCATGGAGGAGGGCCGCGACCTCTGGCTTGCCGACGAGATGAAGAAGGAGCGCGCCACGGCGCCGGCGGTGCCGATGGACGCGGAAGACCCGCTCTTCATCCTCTACACCTCGGGGAGCACCGGCAAGCCGAAGGGGCTGATGCACACCACCGGCGGATATCTCGTTTACGCGTCGTTCACGCACCGCGTGGTCTTCGACTATCACCCAGGCGAGATCTATTTCTGCGCCGCCGACGTCGGCTGGGTCACGGGCCACAGCTACATCGTGTACGGCCCGCTCGCGAACGGCGCCACTTCGGTGATCTTCGAATCGACGCCCGTCTATCCCGACCCCGGGCGCTACTGGCAGATCGTCGACGACCTCGGCGTCAACATCATCTATACGGCGCCGACCGCGCTGCGGGCGTTGGCGCAGCACGGCAACGACTGGGTGAAGAAGTACAAGCGCAGCTCGCTGCGGTTCCTTGGTTCCGTGGGCGAGCCGATCAATCCCGAAATCTGGCGCTGGTACCACGACGTCGTCGGCGACTCGCGCTGCGCGGTGATCGACACCTGGTGGCAGACGGAGACGGGCGGCATCCTCATCTCGCCGCTGCCGGGCGCCACTCCCACCAAGCCCGGATCCGCGACGCTGCCGCTCTTCGGCATCAAGCCGGTGATCGTCGAGCCCGGCACCGGCAAGGTGCAGGAGGGCAATCCCGCCGCGGGCGCCTTGTGCCTCGGCTCGGCGTGGCCCGGCCAGGCGCGCACGATCTGGGGCGACCACCAGCGCTTCAAGGAGACCTACTTCACGCAGTATCCGGGGCTGTACTTCACCGGCGACGGCGTGCGGCGCGACGAGGACGGCTACTACTGGATCACCGGTCGCATCGACGATGTGCTCAACGTCTCTGGCCACCGGCTCGGCACCGCCGAGATCGAGAGCGCGCTCGTTGCGCACGAAGCGGTGGCCGAAGCCGCGGTGGTCGGCTTCCCGCATGCGATCAAGGGCACCGGCATCTACGCCTACGTCATCGTCAACGCGCACGCAGCCAGCAGGGACCAGAAGGAGCTGCAGGGCGCGCTGAAGGACCAGGTGCGCGAAGCCATCGGCGGCTTTGCCGCGCCCGACGTCATCCACATCGCGGCCGGCCTGCCGAAGACGCGCAGCGGCAAGATCATGCGGCGCATCCTGCGCAAGATCGCCTGGGGTGAATACGACGGCCTCGGCGACGTGACGACGCTCGCCGAACCCGAGGTGGTCGAGAAGCTGGTCGCGCAGCACAAGGCCTCGCTCACGTAGCCCATAGCTCGAAGGTCCGCGAGTGGTCCTGCGCGCGGGCTTCGGGCTCAGTGGAAGATCTGTCGCCCTCACTCGTCGGCCCGCGACATAGAACGCCCTTCTGAGTTCGCGGCCTCCACGCCCGCGCTCCGAACCACTCGCCGTCCTCTACGTCTCGCCGAAGTCTGAGAGCTCCTTGCGCTTGCCCGAAGAATTTTCAGCCTGTCTAGCAGTCAAAGTACTGCTCGACACCCCAAAAACCCCTCCATCGCCGCGACGCTGAACGCCATTGACTGGAGTTCGCGGCCTAACGGACATAGTCAACTGCGTCCGGACGCAGTTGCGTTACCAATCGGAACACTGGCTCCGACGAGATCCCTCGGTCGCAGCGCAAGCGATGGGCTCCTTGGGAAAACGGGAGGGTTACTTACACGCGGGGCATGATGGGCAGCCGTGGTCGAAGATGATGCGCCACTTGCCGTCCTTCTCCTTGCGCCAGACCGAGTTGTAGGTGCCAGTGCGCGTGCCGTCCGTGTCGTAGACCGGGCCGGTCGAGAAGCCGATGTCGCCGGAGGTTCCTACGGCGACGTCCTTCGGTCCCCATGAGAACTGCGCCTTCGGACCCTCGAAGAGCGACTTCCATTCCGCCGCCACGGCGTCGCGGCCGCGCACGGCGCCCTTGCCGCCCCAGAAGACGGCTTCCTCCGAAAGCAGGGCAGTGAACGCGACGTGGTCGCGGTCGGCCATCGTCTTCGCGAACGCCGTTTCGGCGGCGCGTACTTCTTCGGCAAGCGCTTCGTTTGATGGCGCGTCTGCCGCGTGCGCTATCACAGTGCTGCTGGCAACGAGAGCTAATGCGAATCCAATCAAGGACTTGAACGTCATGATGCCTCCGTTTTCGAAGGAGCCAAGCGTAACCGCATTCCGTTTTCCCGAGGAGTGGATCGCTGGCGCTGCGACCGAGGGATCTCTTCTGACCAATACTCAGGCCATGAGTACGACGTCCTCATCGGGTGAGTATGGGCTCGCAACTCGACCGTGCTGGGGGTTACTGCGTCCGGACGCAGTAACACCTCCGGAGGAAGTAACAGCAGATCGGTAGACGGCAACAACGGACGACGACGCAAGCGCCCGGGGAAACCGAGGAAGGGAAATCGACGGATTGGACGGGGACGGGAGGCCAATCCGTCGATGAGCTAGCGAAACAAACGCGACGCGAACTCGATGAAGTTGCGGCGCCAGACTGGCCAGGCGTGGGCGCCGGCGGTTTCGTGGTACTCGTGGCGGAGCTTGCGGTCGTCGAGCCAGGCGTGCAGGCGGCGGTTCATGCCGATGAGGTGGTCGTCGGTGCCGCAGGCGAGGTAGAGGAGGCGGCGCTCTGGCGCCGGTCGTCGGCGGCGCCGGCAGCTGCAGGTCGGCGGTGAAATCGTCGTCGAGCCCGCCGGTGCTGAAGGCGCCGACCCAGGCGAAGAGCTCGGGGTGACGAAGACCGGCGAGCAGCGATTCGAAACCGCCCATCGAGAGGCCGGCGACGGCGCGATCCGAGGCGCTGGTCGAGGTTCTATAGGCAGACTCGACCGCCGGCACTACTTCGTCGATCAGGGTCCGCAGGAAGAGCGAATAGCTGCGGCGGCGCAGCGCGAGTGTCGCGCAGCCCTGAGTCCCTCACGATGTCCATCGTGCCGTAGCCGAGCGGCATCACCACGATCATCGGCACCGCGCGTTTGCTGGCGATGAGGTTGTCGAGGATGACGTGCGCACGGCCCACCGCCGACCAGCCGCTCGCGTCGTCGCTGAACCCGTGGAGCAGGTACAGCACCGGCAAACGCCCGTTGTCCTGCGCTCCGTACCCGGGCGGCGTGTACACGAAGTACTCGCGGCTGTCGCCGGCGGCCGCCGAGCGGTACGTGTGGCGGTGCAGCGTGCCGTGGGGGACGTCCTGGACCTCCCAGTCCCGCGGCGGGGTGCCAGGCACCAGCACGGCGCTGCTCTGCGACAGCAGGTTCGGGTAGTACTCGGGGTTGCCCGGATCGGTGAGCGCCACGCCGTCAACGAGGAAGTGGTAGCCGTAGAGGTCTGGTTCGAGCGGGCCGGTCGTGACGCTCCACAGCGCACCGGCTTTCGTCATGGGTACCGCCTTGCCCTCGAGCTCGAGCTCGACTACCTGGGCGCTTGGCGCCGCCAGGCGAAACGTGACCCGGCCGTCGGGCAAGGGCTCGGGCGACGATGGTGCCGCGGCCAGTGCGGCCGTCTCGGGTCGTGACGCGGGATGCCACATGAGATGCGTGATCCGCCAGCGATTCTCCGCGCGCCTGAGACCCATGACGTAGACGTCGTCGAGACGCCGCGGCGTTCCGCCCTGCCGCGGCACGAGACGGCCGCCGTTGCGGCCGCGAATCAGCGCCGTGCTGCCGCTCACGCAGATCTCGTCGAGCCGCGGCTCGATCGCGGGTGCGAAGTCGTGGAAGAGCCCCTCGTAGCGCGGCCGGATCGCGTCGATGCCGACGACCGGCGCCTCGTTGGGCGGCAGCAGCACGGCATCGGGGGCGTAACTCGCAAGCACCGCCGCCAGATCGCGGCGGTTGTCGGCGGCGACGATGCCCTCGGCCACCGCCCGCGCTGCAGCCACCGCGGGGTCCGAGGGCGGCGCGCACGCCGAGCCCTCGGCCGCGGCAGCGAGCGCTACCGCGGCCAGGACCCCAAGCATCAGAAAGCGACGCCGGTCTTGATGTAGAAGCCGATGCGGCCTTCGCTCTTGGCGACCGACAGGGTCACCGAGTTGCGGCGGTTGGGGGAGGCGAACCACAGGCCGCCGCCGACGCCGTTGTGCCACTTGTTCGAGTCTTCGCCCTTCAGGTAGACGCGGCCGACGTCGTAGAGGCCGAGGATGCCGATCTCGCCGGGAACGAAGATGAACGCGTTGCCGAGAGCCACGCGCAGCTCCGCGTTGCCGTAGACGACGCCGTCGCCGGCATAGCGCTGCGGGCGCAGGCCGCGGATCACGCCCGGATCGTCGCCGAGGCCGCCGATCGAGCTGACCGAACGGCCGCCGAGGAACGCCGACTCGAAGTAGGGGAAGTCGCCGAACACCTTCTTGCCGCCGCCGCGCAGCATGAGGATCACCTTGCCGGGGACCGACGGGCTCAGGTACGCGGCGAGCTCGCCGTGCAGCTCGCCGAACGAGTCCTCGATGTCGAGCGCCTCCGGGTAAGCGTGGCCGCCCGCCCAGAACTTGATGCCGCGGCTGGGCCACGCGGGCTTGTCGGTGGTGTCGATGCGCGCCTCGAAGCCGGCGCCGATCTGCGCGACGCTGTCAACAGTCAGTGCCGGCGGTATGAACCCGTTGGTTCCCGGGTTGCTGAAGGCCGGGTCGAACACCGGGTTGTCCTTCGGCTCGGTGTTGGTCCACTTGAAGACCGGCTCGAGCGACAGCTCGAGCTTGCCGATCGGGAAGACGACGCGCGGCGCCACCAGGAACTGATCGTTCTCGATCTTGCTGTTCTTGTCGGGCTCGATCTTGGGCGTCTCGTTGCCGAAGCCGTAGAAACGCAGGATGTCGTAGCCGGAGCCGAGTGCCGTGAGGCCGAGGCGCACGTTCGAGTTCTCGAGGCGCTTGTCGAAGTCGTAGACGCCGCGGAACGCCTTCACCGTGCTCGAGAAGCTGAGGCTGAAGTGGTGGCGGGCCGAGAATGGGTCCTTGCGGAAGGCGTAACTCGTCGAGGTCAGCGAGGCCGTCAGGATGGCGCCGTAGTCGGTGCCGCCGGTGAGGCGCAGTTGCTTGATGGTGCGCCGGCCCCAGTCGCGCGCCGGGATCCAGGCGCCGCTCTTGTTGGCCGGCGGCGGGACGTAGTCGCTCTGGTCCCACTTCGTGCCCTTGCCTGTGAGCACGCGGTCTTCGCTGCCCGAGGCGTACGCCTTGGTGCGGCCGCCGCCGGTGTCGTCCACCACGTCAGCGCCGTCACCGCCCACCGCGCGCACCAGGATGCCGCCGGTGTCGCCCTTGGTGACCACCTTGTCGTTGCCGCCGAACAGCAGCAGCCGGATCTCGTCGGTCTCGTTCTTGTGGAACGTGCGCTTGAAGTACGGATCCTGGCCTTCCGCGCCCAGTGTCACGGTGACGTCGCCCGAAGGCGCGCGCTCGACGTTCGCCACCTCCGCTGCGTCGGTCGCGTAGATGTCCACCTTCTGCGAGAGGAACTTGTAGAACTTCATCGCCTGGTGGTCCACTTCGTCGCGGCGCTGGCGCAGCCCCTTGATGGTGAAGGCGCCGTTTTTCACGAAATATTCGGGCGGCATGCGGCGCGCCGCCTCCTCGATCACCGCATCGGTGATCGAGGCCTTCACCTTCGCCGCCTCTTCGACGAACGCCTCGCGCTCGAGGTCGGCGAGCAGGCGGCGATCCACGTCCCAGCCGTCGAAGGTGAGCCCGTCCATGCTCGAGAAGTCGTCGCTGAAGTTGACGAGCAGCGGCAGCCCCTGGCGGAAGATGCCGATGACGAAGCCGTCGAACTTCACGTAGGCCTGGTCGCGGTCTTCAGGGATGGGGATGAAACGGTCGTTGCCCGCGATCTTGGCCCAACGCCACTGGTTGCGGTGGCGGTCCCAGTCGCCGATCATCATGTCCACGAGCCGCGCGCGCAGGTAGGCGCGCGAATCGACGCGCACCGCCGGGCTCTCGCGCAGCCGCTGCCAGAGCTCCTCGCCGTCGATATTTTCCTCGGCCGCGACGATGCCCTTGCTGCCGCCGAACTCCTCGATGTCGCCCAGCTGGCCGGCGAATTCCTTCTGGTACTCGCCGAGCGCCTCGTCGTCGGGCACGATCACGAGGTGCGGATCGTTGTGCACCACGTCCACCGCCTTCAGCAGCGGCGCCACCATGGTGTGGCCGGCGGGATGCCCGGACGCCATCTGGTCGGTGACGAACTTGCGGGCAAAGGTTTCGCGCAACTCAACCGGTAGCAGGCCGCTCGGGTCCTTGAGAATCGGGCGGAAAGTGTAGAGCCGGCCGTCGCCGCCCTTGAACGCGAGGCCGCGGCTCTGGCCGTGGCCGACGATGCGCGTCGGCTTGAGGCCGCCGGCGTAAGTCTGCAGGTTCAGGACGTCGGCCTTGAAAGGCGTCAGCCACAAGTCGCGGTAGTTGCTGCCGAAGAGGAAGCGGTAGAGGCCGCCCTTCTTGTAGCGAGCACCAGCCACCACCGTGCGCGTCTCGCCGCCGGGCGCTGGCGATGCCGCCGCTTCGGGTGCCTGCGGCGCCGCAAAGGCTGCGGTGCCGGCAGGGATGAACGTGACGAACGTAAGGACGGCAAGGACGGCCGGAATGATGCGCTTCATAGTGGGCAACCTCTAATCAGTCGATTCGTTCGGCATAGCGTTCGACAGCCTGGCCATCGGCCTCGACGACGACAGCAGCCAGGCGTCCCCGCCCGTTGCGGGCCATGTCGAGGCGAACATACCCCGGTTCGCCCGAAGCGAAGTGCGTGGCCGGCAGCCGGGTGGGAATTCGTGTGTGGTGGAAGGCGCCGGCGCCGCTCACGATCAGCCACCTTGCGAGGCCGCCGCCCTCGAGCAGCTGGATGCCGTGCTCGTGGCCGGCGGCCCAGGCGAACGGCGGATGCTCGCGCAGCACCGGGTTCAGGACCGACAGCATGTGCTCGTAGACGGCTGCCGGCGCGTCCTGCGGATACCAGCCGAGGGAGCGGCCCGCCGGGATGAGGGAGCCGACGACCGGCAGCGGCAGCCACAGCCAGCCCTTCCAGGCGCGCAGGGGAAAGAGATGATCGCGCATGGTGAAGTGGCCGCCGTGGCCGCCGCCCGAAACCGGCGGATGATGCGACACCAGGATCACCGGTCGGCGATCCGCGGGAGCGAGTGCCACGCGCAGCGCCGCCTGCACCTCGCTGTCATTTGCCGCCGCGCAGGACGATCCGGGATTGCGCGGCTTCTCGCCCTGCTCGATCCACCACTGGGTGTCCAGGGCGACAATGCGCGCGCCAGGCATGAGATCGTCCTCGACCGTGGGGCCCGGGCACGCGTCTCGCGGCCGGAATCGCACCTGCGGGCGGCCGATCTCCTCGACGTAGTCGGCCTGACGCTTGACCGTCTGCCAGCCCGGCTCGCGGTCCTCGCCCCAGTCATGGTTCCCCGGGATGAACATGCTGCGGGCGCCCGAAGCCTTGAGCGGCGCCAACTGCGCGGTGAGGCGGGCGACGGCTTCGGCCCGCGTTGCATCGCCTTCCGGGGGCAGGCCCGCATCGTAGACGTTGTCGCCCAGCACCAGCACCGCGGTTGAAGCAGGGTTGGCGCGGGCCTCGCGGGCGATCGCGGCGAAGATCGGCGCGACGTTGCGCACCGGCTCGCCGGCATCGCCGACGAAGAGCAGCGTGAACAGGCGCTCGCCCGCGCCGAGCTGCGGCACGGCGCGGGCAGCGGCCAGCTCGGCGTCGTTGCGGGAATTCTCGGAGCACGCACAGCACGCGGCCAGCGCGAAAGCCATGGCAAAGGCGCGAAGCGACGCACGCACGACCGCTAGGCCGCGGCCTTGCTCGTCTCCGCTGCGTTCAGCTTCAGCACCCTGAACGCTAGAAACAGCCACAGCGCCACGAGCGCGAGGTTCACCACCGCGAAACCGCGGATGCCGAGCCCGAGCTGTGTCGTGCCGACGAACACCAGCACCGCCGCCAACACGTCGCCGGAACGCACGAAGAAGGTGTCGATCGCCTGCTTGGCCTTGTACTTTTCCTCGCGGCTCGTCGGCAGCCACAGCAACTGCTTGGCGGTGTTCATCAAGGAATAATCGGTGCCGTTCTCGGCGATCTTCGCGAGGCGCACCAGCATCAGGCCGGCGCCCGCCGCCATGATCGAATAGCTGCCGAGCGCCACGATCGGCAGCGCCAGCAGCACGCCGCGCAGGCCCATGGCCTTGACGAGGCGCGAGGCGACGAACGCCTGCAGCAGTGCCGCGAGCACCGAAGTCCAGAACAGGTAGTCGCCGTAGAAGCCGCCGATGAAGGCCTTCTTGTCGGCAAGGCTCGCCGCTGCCTCGGTAACCTTGGTGCTCAGCAGGAACTCTCCGGCGGTGTTCACCAGGTTCGTCATGATGAGCAGCACGCCTATCGCCAGCAGGTAGGAGCTCTTGAAGACGAGGGCGAACCCGTCGCCCTTCGCGAGCACCGGCTCGGCGGCCGGGGTGCGCTGCCGCGCCTTCGCCAGGTGGTTCATGAGGTAGTAGAGGCCGAGCGAGACCAGCAGGATCGCGCCGCTCAGCCGCAGCATGAAGTGCAGCGGCTGGCCCATCTTGAACAGCTGGCCGGCGATCTTCGCGCCGATCGGGCTGCCGAGCGTGGCGCCGATGGCGATGACGGGGAACAGCCGCTCGCCCATTTCCTTCGTATAGATGTCGTTCGCGTAGCTCCAGAACTGCGCGATGATCGAGAGGTTGAAGATCCCGACCCAGATATAGAACACGACGCCGACGAAGCGCACGTCGAGCCTGATCGCCACCTCGAACAGGATGATGCAGGCGACGAAGAACAGGTTGAGGGCGACGATGAGGCTGGAGCGCTTCAGGCGCGCGGCAAGCCAGCTGTAGATGGGGATGAAGGCGATTAGGGCGAGCGCCTGTCCGGCAGAGGCGTAGGTCTTCACCGCGGCGCCGCCGCCGGTGAGGATGAGCGGCTCGCGCACGGTCTTGATGATGTAGTAGCCGAGCAGGATGAGGAAGACGTTCGCGAACATCAGCAGCACGCCGACGCCCTCGCCCCCGCGGACGTCGCTGAAGAGGCGCAGGAAACGGTCGAGGGGGGTGAGCGGGGCCGAGGAGCTTTGATCCTGGTTCGCCATGCGGGTTTTGGTGGCCGGACGATATCACACCCGTCCGGCGCCGCCCGAGACTGCCTGCAGGTTGGGGGCTACAATCGGCGCCGATATCCCCCCTTGAAAGGGAAGGTCGGCACCCATGAAGGCTTTTCGGGCGCACCTCTTTGTACCCCTTCTTTTCGTTGCCACCGGCGTCGCTTGTGGCGCCTGTGCCCACCGGGAGCTGAAGCCCGGCGAGGCCTTGACCGAGGAGGCGCGCCTCGAGGCCATCCGGCGGGCGCACGTCTGGTCGCCTGTGGTCGTCCGCAACGTCAACTTCAGGGTCGGGCCAAGCGACAAGAACAGGCCTGCGCCTGGCCAGTGGATCACCTGCGATTACAAGCCCACCGAATCCGGCGGCAAGTCGCCCAAGTTCACCTGCGTCGGCAGCCGCGGCCAGGAGTACAAGGTCAAGTACGGCGACGACAACGCCGAGGTGATCGGTGAGGTGCTCGCCTCACGGCTCTTGTGGGGGCTCGGCTTCGGCGCCGACCGCATGTATCCCGTGCGGGTGCGCTGCCGCGGGTGTTCCGCGGACCCGGCGGAGCACAAGGAACGCGCCGCCGGCACGGCGGTCTTCGACCCGGCGGCGATCGAGTGGCGACTGCCGGGGCGGACGCTCGAGACGCGGCCCGATTCCGGGTGGAAATGGGACGAGCTCGACGAGATCGGCCCGGGCGCGCCGCCCGGCGAGCGCGCGCACCGCGAAGGCCTCAAGCTGCTGGCGGCGTTCATCCAGCACACCGACAGCAAGTCCGACAACCAGCGCCTCAGTTGTCCGCCCGGCGCCTCTGTCGGGCGCACCGGCTGCCGCGCGCCTTTGATGATGATCCACGACCTCGGCCTGACGTTCGGCCGCAGCTCGCTGCTGAACAAGAACGAAAACAGCGTCAGGCTTGCCAGGTGGGCGACGCTGCCGGTGTGGAAGAACCCGGCGACCTGCGAGGCCCAGCTCGGCGGATCGCTCACCGGGACCCTGAGCAACCCCGTGATCCGCGAGGAAGGCCGCGCGTTCCTGGCCGGCCTGCTGGCACAGCTGAGCGACGCGCAGCTTCGCGACCTGTTCGAAATCTCCGGCGTGAAGCATCGACCGGCCGACAGCAAGGATGAGACGGCACCCGCCTCGGTCGAACAGTGGGTGGCCGCGTTCAAGGACAAGCGGGCCCAGGTGGTGGACCACCGCTGCCCGAACTAGGACGGCGTCGGCGTCGGTGAGGGCTTCGGCGTCGGCTTCGCCGCCGGCGGCTTTGCAGTCGATTTCGGTGAGGCCGTCGGAGTCGGCTTCGGGGTCGGCTTCGGCGGTCGGCGGCCCTGGTCCCTCGGGCGTCGAGCGGCCCGGCGTCCCGACCTTGGGCACCGCCACCTCGACCGGCTTCGCTTCCGGCGACGCGGGCTTGGCCTCGGCGGGCGCGCCCGGCCGATGGATCTCGCCCGAGTCGATCGTCTGGCCGGCGCGGTTGATCGTCTGGTAGTAGAGGTCGTTGCCGGCGATTTCCACGAGCATGAAGTGGTAGTCGGCGTCGTACTCCTTCGCCGTGATGCCGGAGGCGCGGTTGCCGCTGCGCAGCGAGCCGCCGGCGCCCGAGACGAAGTAAGTGATGTCGCCCTTCTGCGGCTTGGTGCGCTCGTAGAAATGGTCGTGGCCTGAGAACACCACGCTGACGCTGTTCTTGACGAACAGCGGCTCGAGCACCGCGCGCGACTCGAGCGAGGAGCCGTGCAGCGCGCCCGACGAGTAGAGCGGATGATGGAAGTAGGCGACCTTCCATTCCGAGTCCGACTCGGCGAGCGTCTTGTCCACCCAGGTGAGCTGCTCCTTGTCGAGGTAGTTGCTGTCTAGCGCGTAGAAGCGCACGCTGCCCTCGCCCTTCCCTGGCCCGCTCGGTCCGCGGAACGTGTAAAAGCGCTGGCCGTCCATGTTGAACGGCTTGTAGAAGCGCTGGTTCGGGTTGTCGTGGTTGCCGAGGCTCGCGTAGAACTTCACGCCCTTGTCGAGGAGAGCCTTGTACGGGTCCTCGAACTTGAGCTTCATGTCGGCGGGACTGTCGGCGCCGTAGATGTTGTCGCCCAGCATGATGACGAACTCAAACGGGAACACCTCGTGGAAGGCGGCCATCTGCGCGCCCACCTCGTACTGCTCGCGGCGGCCGCGGCCGCTGTCGCCGATCACGCCGAAGCGCACCGAGCCGTCCTTGCGCGGCAGCTTCAGCGCGGTCTTGGCGCTGTCGTTCGACGCCTGCGAGACCTCGCGCGGCGCCTGCGAGGCAGGGCACTGGCCGAGGCCGAGCGCCAGCAGCAGGGTTAGGAACGCGGCGCCTCTCAAGATCTCACTTCGCCGGCAGCGGGGGAGTGCCGGCCGGCAGGAAGTCGACGATGAGGCTCGTGACCGAATCGAACAGGATCAGGTCGCGCCCGACGAAGCGGTACTGCAGCGGCGCCGGCAGCACCGGCAGCGTGGCGAGGACGCTTGCCGGCACGGTCGAGAGCGCTGCGCCCGATGGATACTCCGTATTGACGCGTGGCTTCACCGGCACCGACTCCCCGTCTTTCTGCGGGTTGCCTTCGACCACGGCGCTGCGGGCCGCACCGGTGTCCGGGCCCTGCAGCTCCTTCGCCAGCAGCCGCCTGAACACCGGCTGCACGGCTGGCGTGAAGATGTCGCCCTGCTTTGCCTGCTGGCGGGCTGCGACGATTGCGGCGGCGAGCGACGTCGTCTTCGCGTCGGCGCCCGCCGCGCTGTCGGCCCTGGGCGTGCCGAGCTTCGCAGCCTCGCGCGCATGGAGCGCAGCGTACTGCGCGACCGCGTCGCGAAACGCCTTCAGCGCCGCCTGTTCGGCCGGGCTCATCGGCACCTGCGGGCCCGCCTCGGCCTTTTTCACCTTGTTCGCCACCTTGGCGGCGGTGTCGGGCGGCGGCTGTTGCGCGAGACTACCGGCGAGAACGGCGAGGCCTAGACAACCTGCGAAGAACCCCATGGCGCTGCTCCAGTCATTTGCCGCTTGCCGGCTTTGCTTTCACCTTACGCCGCGGCTTGCCCTTTTTGCCAGCGACCGCCACCCCGTGCATGGCGCCGAGCGCCGCCGCCCAGTCCTCCTCGAAAATCGCCGCCATCTTCGCCACCACCTTGCGGTCCTTGACGATGACGCCGACCTCGCGACGGTGGTCGAGCTCCAGCTTGCGCAGGCCCTGGCTGCCCATGAACGCCTGCTTGCCGTCGCGGATCACGGCGCGCAGGTGCAGCCGCACGCCGGGAATCTTGAGTGCCGTGAGTCCGCCGCCCGCCTTGCCCAGGATGCGCACGCTGACGCCGGCAGCGATGCGCTCCTTGATGATGCGGATCATGCGCGTGTCGGTGAGCTTGGGGACGTGATAGATGAGCAGCTCCTTGCGCGCGCCCTTCAGGTACTCGGCCAGCCGCTCGCGCGAGTTGACCGGGCTCACGAGGAACGACTTGGAGCCGGCCGCGTAGTCCTGGCGCAGCGAATCGGCCTCGAACAGCTTGAGCGCCTCTGCCACCAGCTCGCGCTTCTTGGAAACGACCGCGAAGCTGCGGCTCTTCAGGTCGAGCGCCGTGTAGTTGAAGGCCAGGATGTACACGCTCTTGCGGTCCACCACCATCACCTTGCTGTGGTAGCGGACCAGGTCGGTGTCGGTGCGGCGCACGCCGGCGCCGGTCTTGAGCAGCGCCTGCTCGAGGCGGCGCAGCTTCTTCTCGCCGCCGCGGTTGGTGTGCGCGATCAGGGTGCGCACCGCGACACCGCGGCCGGCGGCAACGGCGAGCAACTCGGCGATGTCGCGGCGGTCGAGGCGGAAGATGCCGACGTCGAGACTGGTCTTCGCCTTGCGGATCGCGCTCAGGATTGGCTCGATGCCGTCGTCGGGCTGGATGATGAGCTTCATTTGCCTGGCTTCTTTTCCGCCCAGGCCACTTCCACGGCTTCGCCCTGGCGCAGCGCCACAATCATCTCGGAGAGCTGGTCCGTGCCCTTGCCCTGCGGCACTTCGGCGGAGTACGTCATCTCCTTTTCGGTGGAGGCGCGCAACTCGAACTTCACGCCGTGCTTCTTCAGCAGCGACTCGAGCGCCGGCTTGAGCGCCGCAGGGTCGCGGGCTGCGATCTTCAGGTCGAAGGAAGCCGTCGGCCACGGCGCACGCCACTCGAGGATGCGCAGCACGCCGATGATGAAGAGGGTGCCGGCCGTGGCGAGATAGATGAGCCCGACGCCGGAGGCGAGGCCGACGGCGAGGCAGGCGAGCAGCACGCTGGCGTCCTTCGGGTCGTCGATCTTGGCGCGGTAACGCACCAGCCCGGCGACGCCGGCGATCGCGAAGGCGCGCGCCAGGCTGGCGCCGACGATCAGCATCACCAGCGAGCCGACGATCGCCAGCATGATCTGCGTCTGGATGACGGTCGCGCCGCGCGGCGGACCGCCGGCCGGCCGAGGCCGGAAGGCGAGCACCGCCCCCAGCGCTCCCGCCACCAGCAGGCACAGGAGCGAGTGGCCGAGGTCGGCAAACGTGAAATCGGCGATCTGGTTGATCGCCGTCAGCGAGCGCGGCGTCTCCTCGCCCGCGGGCGCAACCGCCAGCAGCACGAGCAAAGAATCCATGTTCTAGAGGCCCTCCGCGGCCAGTCCGGCAGGCCGAGAATCTATCACTCAGTCTGCCGCCTACCGAGGGGGGCCGCCTCAGCCGGCTTTCGACATGCCGGCTATGGATACCGCGCCGCTCGCGCGCTCCACCCCGGCGCGCATCTTGGAGATGCGGATGACGTCGGTCGCGATCACCTGCAGGTAGTCGCTCGCCATCTCGAAATTGTCCTCGAACACGTCGAGCAACGTCTCCGCCACGGTGTGCAGCGCCGTCACCTCGGTGCGCGCCGTGGCGTCGTAGAAGCGCGGCGTCTCGGAGATGCTCTCGATCGAGCCGAGCGGGCCGCCGGGGCCGAGGGTGAAGTCGATCGCATCCTCGTCGGAGCGGCAGCGCACAGCGCCGTCGATGATGACGAAGATGCCGCCCGAGGCGTCGCCCTTCTTCCAGATCTCGGTGCCGGCATCGAAGCGCACCTCGTTCATGCCGCGCGACAGCTCGGCAAGCGCGTTGATGCTGCTGCGCTTGAAGATCGGCGCCTTGCGCAGGAACGCGATGCGCTCGACGAAGTCCATCTCCTTGCGCGGCGCCGGCATGTCGAAGCTGCTGAGGTCGGTGAACACCCAGGGGTTCTCGATGAGCAGCGCGAGCAGTCGCTTCGAGCTGCCCTTGATCATCCCGTAGGTGAGGTTGAAACGGTCCTCGAGCACCTCCATGAGCGCCTCGGCGTCGATGTCGAGGCAGTGCACGTCGGTGGCGGCGATCGCCTCGAGTCCCTGCGGGTCCTTGGCCATGTATTGCAGCCAGCCGACGGCGTCGCCAGGCCCAAGACTGGCGAGCTGCAGGTCCTCGGTGCGGATCTCGACCTGGCCTTCGATGATGAGGTGGATGGTGTCCACCATCTCGCCCATGTGCCGCATGACGGCGCCCTTGGGGAAGTAGCGCTCGCTGCACAGCTCGGCGATCACCGCGAGGTCGGTGGAGCGCGCACCGCCGGTGGCGTCGAACATCCGCAGGTACAGCACCCGCTCCAGGAGCGACGTGGAACGCACGCCGTCGACGGTTTCCCTGCGGCGAGAGCGCAGCCTCGGCTTCGACTTACCCGGCACCGGCGGTCCTTTCGGCACCGGGGATGCTGCCGGCGGCCGCATCCAGCGCGCGCAGCGCCCGCTCGAACACCTGGCGGACGAAGAAACCGGTCTTGTGCCGGTCGAAGGCGCGCAGGCGTTCGGCGAACTGTACGAGGCCCAGCTCGCCGATATGGCCGGCGGCCAGCGAGCGGATGGTTTCGCCGGGCTGCTCCAGCAGCTCGCCGAGCAGCTGCTCGTAAGTCGGCGGTGTCCGCGTCACCGGCCCCTGCACCGCCAGCCGCTCCGCATCCGGCACGTCGTCGATGAGGCCGATGACCAGGTCGCGCAGCGGTGGCTGCAGCACGTTCGCGGTCAGCTCGCGCGAGGTGGCGCGGATCTTGGCGCTGGTGCTGCCGAGGCCTCGGTGGATGGGCTTGAAGTTCTCGCGCGTGAAGCGCAGCGACAGCAGGCGGAACAGGCGCTCGATGGCGTGCGTCTCCTTGTCGCGCAGCAGCGCCACCAGCAGCTCGTGGCCGGGAGTGAGGCGCGCCGGCACTTCGGCGGCGCCGTTCTCGAGGATCGCGCGCCATTCGATGAGGCGGTAGGTGGCGGCGATGGTGCGCTCGATGGCCTGGTCGAGCACCGAGTCGTCGAAGTTGATGCCGGGGTTCTCGGTGGCGATACGGCCGAGGCCGCGGATGATCTTGAAGCGCACCAGGCCGTCGTTCTCGTCGAGCAGCCGCTCCTGCAGCACCTGCAGGGCCGCCTCCGGCTCGAACAGCACCAGCGAACGCGGCACGTGGCGGCGGATCTCGTGCGGCAGGTGCTCGTCCTTCAGCGACTCGGCCAGGAAATGCAGCGCGCGCTCGCCCTGCGCCACCAGCGCCGCGCGCGCCGCCGGCCGCACCTCGTGGCTCACCAGGAACGACATCAGCGGCGGCAGGAAGGCGTCGTCGCGCACCGCGCCCATGGCGCGCGCCACCTCGATCTGCACCTCTTCCTCGGAGGAGTCTCCGAGGAGCGTCAACGCCGGGACGAAATCGGGCGAGGGCTGGCGCGTGATGGCGCGCGCCAGCACCAGCCGGGTGCGCGCCGAGGCGGCGCAGGCGATGCCTTCGATCGCCTCGCGGTCCTCGTCGGTGCCGAGGCCGCGCGCCACCATCACCACCAGCGCCGTGGCCCGCACCAGCGGATCGACGTCGCCCGTGGAGGCGCGCAGCGAGGCTTCGTCGGGCGCCACCGCGTTGCGGGCGCGCAGCGCGGCGGCGCGCACCTCCGGGTCGGGGTGGCCGATGAGGCGGTCGGCGACCGGATAAAAGTCGTCGCGCTTCGACAGTTCGAAGAGCTCCAGGGTGCGCAGCACGATCGCGGACGAAGGATGGAAGAGGAGCAGCGCCGGCACCAGCCGCACCCGGCCCTCTTCCGCCAGCAGGTCGAGGGCAGCGAGCACCTCGCTGTCCTCGGCGCTGTTGAGCGAGGAGAAGAGCGACTCCAGCGAGCCCAGGTCGAGCTCCGGCATGTCCACCGAGCTGTGCATCGAACCCTCGCGCAGCGCGTCGCGGAACAAGTTGAGGTAGTGCTTCTTGATGTCGGCGGCGAACGCGATCCAGACGATGCACAAGCCGCCGGCCGCCGAGGCCAGCACGTAGTCGCCGCGCCGCAGGCCGATGTCGCTGAGGATCGCGAGCGAGGCGATCGCCTGGCCGGCGCGCTGCGTGACGCCGTCGATGAACGGCTTGACCCGCGAGCGCAGCGCGTCGGGGATGGGGACGAACAGCAGCTCCATCGCGGTCTTGTTGAGCGAGAAGCGGAAGGCGCCGTCGGCGCCCTTCATGATCAGCGCCGCCGCCAGGCCACCGCCGAACGCGACCCCGGCGGACCCGAGCGCCAGCAGGCTCGGCAGCACCCACAGCGCGCGGTGCAACCCGAGCAGGCGCATGAGGATGCCGGCCAGCAGGAACTGGGTGAGGAGCCCCGCGATGTTGAGCCCCATATAAAAGGTGGCGAAGAACTCGGCGAGGTTCTCCTTCGGGATGGCGCGCGCCACCTCGCTCTTGAAGACGTAGTCGGCGACCGTGATGGCGACCGTCGAAACCAGCACCAGCACCGTAAGGTTCTTGAGGTAGGCGTTGCCCTGGATGAGGCGCAGCGGCTCGCGCAGAGCGGCCAGGCCGCGCCCGCCGGGAGCGTCGATGGTGGTGCGCTGCAGGTAGAGGCCCGGGCCGAGCGCCGTCAGCACCATCAACAGCGCGGAAGTCGGCAAGAGCGTGTCGGCGGGGAACGAGCCGGCGACGATGCGGGCAATGCCCGAGCCGGCGACGGCACCCATGACGCTGCCGGTCGCGACCACGCGGAACACGCGCTTCGCCTGCGTCACGGTGAAGCGGTCGGACATGATCACCCAGAACTCGACCGCGGCGAGCGTGCCGAAGACGCCGGTCCAGATGTAGAGGCCGTAGACGCGGAAGTGGCCCTGGTAGCCGACGCCGGCGAGATAGAACGCCAGGGTGACGGCGGCGGCGAACAGCAGCAGGAAGCTGAGGCTGAACTTCACCGCGATCCGGCCGAGGCGCTTCAGCGGCGAGTCGGAGATGAGCATCGCGATGCCGGCGATCGCGAGGTACATGAACGGTAGCTGCGAAGCCGGCAGCCGCGACAGGAACAATGCGTCGCGCGCGGTCTCGAGGATCGTGTGGCTTGCGAGGATGCCGAACAGGCCGAAAAAGGACAAAAGCGCGGCGCTGCGCTCGTCGGCACGGATGTCGCCCAGAAAACGCGCCATGGAAAGGTGATCTTCCCACGGAGTTAACGCCGAATTAACCGGGCCGCCGCCGCGCCGTTACTTTGGGCCGATAGCTTGCCGCTCGAGAAAATCCCAAGGAGGGAATGAGTGAAGCTCATCCGCCTCACCGCTTCTTCGCCGGAATCTTGTTGTTCGCCGCAGTTGTGCTGCCTGCGCCGGCGCGGCGCAAGGCATGTACTACAGGAGGTAGAGAAGGATGGGCGGATCTACGTGTTCGACATGACGGCCAGCCGAGGCGAGCCTTCCAGAAAACCGGCGGGGCCGAGCTTGGTGTCGCGATCACCCGCCCGGGCGCTCGGTCCGGACGGCGAGACGGTGGTCTTCGACAGCGAGCAGGCGATCAACTACTACAACTTCAAGCACGGCATCGCCGAAGTGGTTGAAAAGCCGAAAACGCCCAAGGTCGACATCGTCTACCGCGACGGCCGCACCACGGTCGACTTCGACAACGGCCAGATCCAGTTCCAGAACCGCCTGCAACTGCGCTATACGCACCAGTTGCCGCCGTCGGAGACACAGCTTCCGGGCACCTCGAACAAGGGTGACTCGAAGGGCTCGTTCCGCATCCGCCGCTACGAGCCGCAGTTCCAGGGCTGGATCTACAAGAAGTGGATCGGCTACAAGCTCGAGTTCGCCTTCCAGGACCTGCAGAACGACGCGGTCGCCGGCGGCGCCATCAACGACGCCTACTTCACCTACGACTTCGGCAAGGGCACGCGCAGCTTCCGCGCGCAGTTCGGCCAGTTCAAGGTGCCGTTCGGGCGCCAGGAACTGACCTCGTCCTTCAACCAGCAGTTCGTCGACCGCTCGATCATCGCCGGCGAGTATGAGCGCGGCCGCGACCTGGGCCTGCAGCTCGACGGTCTCCTCGGCGGCGGCAAGCTCGAGTGGCGCGTCGGCCTCTTCAACGGCAACCAGCGCAACAAGACCCTGAACGACAACAACAAGTTCCAATACGACGCGCGGGTCACCTGGCTGCCCTGGGGCGAGCCCGGCTACTCCGAGAGCGACTTCGAATCCACCGACAAGCCGCTGTTCGCACTGGCCGGCCAGTGGGAGCTGAACGACTTCGCGAACACCGTGGCGCCGGTGGTGCCGACGGGCGCTCCCGCGGGCACGCCGGCGGTGATTCCCTCGGTCACGTCCTGCCCGTGCGGCAGCGGCGCGCTGAAGCGGACCACTTACGGCGTCGATGCCGTCCTCAAGTACAAGCGGCTGTTCCTGATGGGCGCCTTCTACAACCGCAAGATCGACCCCATTGTCAGCACCATCGAGAACTTCAAGTCGAACGGCTACCACACACAGGCGGGCTACCTGCTCGACTCGGCGCGTCACTGGGAAGTGGCCGTGCGCTACGCGAGCTTCGACCCGACCGACAAGACCTCGAGCAACGACCGCACCGAACTGGGCTTTGGCCTCAACTACTTCTACAACAAGCACAACGCCAAGATTCAGTCCGACTACCGGATCCTCGAGAACAAGTCGACGAAGCTGAAGGACAATTCGTGAAGTGCGCGCTTCAAACTCTAGTCTGGATCTGCGTAGGACGCCGTCGGAGTTAACACGGATTTAACAGCACGCATTAACCGGCCCGTTCCTTCGGGCCGGTACCTTTTGATCAAAGACATGGAAAGAGGCAAGCACATGAAGAGCACCGCAGCGGCGCTCCTGGCATTCGCATCCCTGGCGGGCCTGGCGCTCGCCCAGGCGGTCAAGGTGGAAGACAGCGATCACCGGGTACGCGAAGACCTCGGGCGTCTCCGGCAACATCAACAGCGTCGGCTCCGACACGATGAACAACCTGATGACGCTGTGGGCCGAGTCGTTCCTCAAGATGTACCCGAACGTCAAGATCCAGGTGGAGGGCAAGGGCTCGTCGACGGCGCCGCCGGCGCTCATCACCGGCACCGCGCAGTTCGGCCCGATGTCGCGCGCGATGCGCGCCACCGAGATCGACCAGTTCGAGAAGAAGTACGGTTACAAGCCGACGCAGATCCGCGCCTGCTACGACGCGCTCGCGGTCTACGTGAACAAGGACAACCCGCTCGAGAAGCTCGACCTCGCGCAGGTGGACGCGGTGTTCTCGAAGAGCCACCGCCGCGGCGGCAAGGCGGTCGCGACCTGGGGCCAGCTGGGGCTCACCGGCGACTGGGCCAACCGCCCCATCAGCCTCTACGGCCGCAACTCGGCGTCCGGCACCTACGGCTTCTTCAAGGAGCACGTGCTGCAGAACGGCGACTACAAGGACCAGGTGAAGGAGCAGCCGGGTTCGGCATCGGTCGTCCAGGGCGTCACCGAGGACCGCTTCGGCATGGGCTACAGCGGCATCGGCTACAAGACCTCGGGCGTCAAGGCCGTGCCGCTCGCGGAAAAGGCCGGCGGCTACTACTCGTCGGGCAGCTACGAGGACGTGAAGACCGACAAGTACCCGCTGCACCGCTTCCTCTACATCTACGTCAACCGCGCGCCCGGCAAGCCGCTCGATCCGGTGGTGCGCGAGTACCTGAAGCTGGTGCTCTCGAAGGAAGGCCAGGAGGTCGTCGTGAAGGACGGCTACCTGCCCCTGCCCGCCGAGATCGTGACGCAGGAACTGGCGAAGATCGAGTAGGCGCCGAGACCGAAATAGCAACCAAGACCGTGGCCAGCACTGGCGACGACGCCGCGAACCTTTGCAAGATCCGCCGCGCGCGTGCGGCGGGTCAAGCTCGTCGACCGCCTGGCCACGCTCGTCATCACCCTCGGCGGCCTGTTCATCATCGCCGCCGTGTTGTTCATCTTCATCTTCATCCTGGCCGAGGCGCTGCCGCTCTTCCGCAGCGCCCGCGGCGAGGCACTGGCACCGCTGGCACTCCCGGCGCTGCCACCGAATCCGACAGCACCCGCAGCAGCAGCGGCGCCTGCTCCTGCAGGACTGCCGCCCGCCGCTGCGGCGGCGACCGGCGCCCCGGCGCTGCTGGTGAGCGGTGTTGACGAATACCAGAAGTACGCGTACGAGCTGCTGAGCGATGGCCGCATCGTGACGCGCTCGCTCGGTGACGGCACCGTCGCGAAGAGCTTTCCGCTTGCCTCGCTCGGTACGGCCACGATCACCTCGGCCTTCCGCTCGACCCTGCACCAGACGATCGTCGCCGGCACGTCCGACGGGCGCGTGCTGGTGGAGCAGGTCGCGTTCCAGCCGCGCTTCGAGAACGAAAAACTGGCGGATGTCGATGCGGTGGTGACGGAGACCGCGGTGATCGTGGTCGACCCCGCGGGTACGGCAAAGGTCGGCCTGCTGGGGCTGCACGAAGGCGACGAAGGCCCGACGATCGCGGCGGCGGTGGCGCCCGGCACGCTGGTGCTGGTGAAGCCCGGCGGCGAGGGCGAACCGAGCCGTGTGCAGCTCTCCTCGCGCGCCGGCGAGACGTTCACGCACGTGGCACTCGGCGCCGGCGATGCCCTGTTCGCCGCAACCGACAAGGGCGACGTCTACCACTGGGACATCGGCGCCGCCGAGCCGCGCCTGCTCGAGGTGCGCAAGCTGTCGAACGCGCCGGTCACGGCGCTCTCTTTCTCACTCGGCGAGATCAGCCTGCTGGTGGGCGACAACTCGGGCGAACTGAGCTCCTGGATCAGCGTCCGGCAGAGCGAGGACGACGCGGATCCGTCCCTGGCGCGCTCCCACGTCTACGAATCGCAGGGTGCTGCGATCACGCACATCGCCTCGTCGCCGCGCGACAAGAGCTTCGTCACCGCCGCCGCCGACGGCTCGCTGGTGCTGCGCCACCTGACCTCGGAGCGGACGCTGCTGCGCTTCCCGGGCCACGGCCAGCCGGTCACCGACCTGCTCGTGACCCCGAAGATGGACGGCATCATCACCACCACGGCGGGTCAGCTGCAGCGCTACACCGTCTCGAGCCCGCATCCCGAGGTGTCGTGGCGCGCGCTCTTCGGCAAGGTCTGGTACGAGGGCTATCCGCGGCCCGACTATGTCTGGCAGTCCACCGGCGGCAGCGACGACTTCGAGGCGAAGTTCAGCCTGATCCCGCTGGTGTTCGGCACCATCAAGGGCACGCTCTACGCCATGTTGTTCGCGGTGCCGATCGCGATCATGGGCGCCCTCTACACCTCGCAGTTCATGCACCCCTCGATCCGCGGCAAGGTGAAGCCGACGGTCGAGATCATGGCGGCGCTGCCGAGCGTCGTGGTCGGCTTCCTGGCAGGGCTGTGGCTCGCCTCGCGGGTGGAGAGATCGCTGGTGCCGGTCCTGCTCATGACCGTGCTGCTGCCGGCGTTCGGCACCGCCGGGTTCCTGCTCTGGAGCCGCCTGCCGCACGGCCTCGCGCGCCGCATCAAGCCCGGCATGGAAGTGATGCTGATCCTGCCGCTGCTGCTCCTCGGCGCGCTGTTCGCAACCTACGCCGGCCCGATCGTCGAGTCGTCCTTCTTCGGCGGCGACCTGCGGCTGTGGCTCAACTCCGCGATGAACCTCGTCTACGACCAGCGCAACGCCCTGGTGGTCGGCCTCGCCATGGGCTTCGCGGTGATCCCGATCATCTTCACGATCGCCGAAGACTCGTTCTCGAGCGTGCCCTCGCACCTCACCGCGGCGTCGCTCGCGATGGGCGCGAGCCGCTGGCAGACGGCGACCCGCGTGGTGCTGCCGACCGCGAGCCCGGGCATCTTCTCCGCCGTCATGATCGGCTTCGGTCGCGCCGTCGGCGAGACCATGATCGTGCTGATGGCGACCGGCAACACTCCGGTGCTCGACTGGTCGCTGTTCAACGGCATGCGCACGCTGTCGGCGAACATCGCGGTCGAAATTCCCGAAGCGCCCTACGGCGGCACGTTGTACCGGGTGCTGTTCCTCGCCGGCCTCGCCCTGTTCATGCTCACCTTCGCAGTCAACACCGCCGCCGAGCTGGTGCGCCAGCGCCTGCGCGAGCGTTACAAGGTCATCTGATGAAGATCATGACGCTGGTCCGCCGCGGTGAACCGATGATCTGGTTCACCGGCAGCGCCCTCGGCATCGCCTTGCTGATGATCGCCGGGCTGATCGTCGTGATCCTCACCAACGGACTCGGCTTCTTCTGGCCGCAGCCGCTCGAGCGCATCACGCTGAAGGACGGCACCGTGGTGCTCGGCGACGTCGTGAACCGCGAGGAAGTGCCGCAGCCGGGAGAGAAGGGCGTGCCGGTGCACCGCATCCAGGTGCGCGTCGGCAACCGCGACATCGGCGGGGCCGACTTCCGCTGGATCGACGAGGCGCAGATCGCCTCTCGCGACAAGCCGCGCGACGCGTTCTTCGTCGAGCGCCGCGAGTACGGGCCGCTCATCGGCACGCCGGTGGCCATCCGGCGCGGCGACACCGTCGTGGCCGACGGCCCGGCCGCGGTCGAAGCCGCACTGCCGGCGCTGCTGCGGCAGGCGCACCAGGATCGCCGCGCGATCCGCGCGCTCGAAAAGGACGAGATCGGCGCCATCAACATGCAGATCGAGGCGATCCGCATGAAGGGCCTGGCGCTCGACCTCGAGCACCGCAAGAACCCGGGCCTCGACCTCACCGCAAGGCGCGACGCGCTGGCGCGCGCCGACCACACCGAACACGCGCGCTACGAGGCGAAGCAGGAGGAGCTCGCCTCGGTGATGGCGAAGGCCGGGGAGTCGCGGGTGACGTTCGCGGCCGCCGACGGCGCCACCAAGGAGATCGCTGCGCTCGACATCTTCCGCGCCTACCCGGCGAACCAGCTGGGCCTCGGCGCGAAGGCCGCGGTCTACGCGAGCCGGCTGTGGACCTTCGTCAGCGACGATCCGCGCGAATCGAACACCGAAGGCGGCATCTTCCCGGCGATCTTCGGCACCGTGATGATGGTGTTCCTGATGAGCCTGATGGTGGTGCCGCTCGGCGTGCTCGCCGCGTTGTACCTGCGCGAGTACGCGCGCCAGGGTCCGCTGGTGCGCTTGGTGCGCATCGCGGTCAACAACCTCGCCGGCGTGCCCTCGATCGTCTTCGGCGTCTTCGGCCTCGGCTTCTTCGTCTACTTCGTCGGCGGCTCGATCGACCGCCTGTTCTTCCCGGAATCGCTGCCGACGCCGACCTTCGGCACCGGCGGCATCCTGTGGGCGTCCCTGACCCTGGCGCTGCTGACGGTGCCGGTGGTGATCGTCTCGGCCGAGGAGGCGCTCGCGTCGGTGCCGCGCTCGATGCGCGAAGCTTCGCTCGCGATGGGCGCGACCAAGTTCCAGACGATCCTGCGCGTGGTCCTGCCGGCGGCCGCGCCGGGCATTCTTACCGGCCTGATCCTCGCCATGGCGCGCGGCGCCGGCGAGGTGGCGCCGCTGATGCTCACCGGCGTCGTCAAGCTGGCGCCCGAGATGCCACTCGACTCGGTGTTTCCGTTCTTCCACCTCGACCGCAAGTTCATGCACCTCGGCTTCCACATTTACGACGTCGGTTTCCAGAGCCCGAACGTGGAGGCGGCGAAGCCGATGGTATACACCACCGCGATCCTGCTGCTGCTGATCGTGGTGGCCCTCAACATGACGGCGATCCTGGTGCGCAACCGCCTGCGCAGGAAGTACCAGACCTCGGCGTTCTAACGGCGTTTTTTGGTGAGATGTCGGATGTCGAATATGGACACCACAATGGAAAGAACCAAGGAAGCGGGCACAGTGACCGAGAGGACGCCGCTCATTCGCACCGAGGTCAGGGCCCCAGGACCGGCGCCTGTCGGGCCGGCCAGGGTCGCGATCAAGGTGGAGAACGTCAACCTGTCGTACGGCGACAACCACGTGCTGCACGACATCACCCTCGACATCCCCGAGAAGGCGGCGACCGCCTTCATCGGCCCGTCGGGATGCGGCAAGTCGACGCTGCTGCGCTGCCTAAACCGCATGAACGACCTGATCGACGGCGTCAAGGTCACCGGCATCCTCGAGGCCAACGGTGTCAACCTTTATGAGCCGCTCACCGACGTCATCGAGGTGCGGCGCCGCATCGGCATGGTGTTCCAGAAGTCGAACCCGTTCCCGAAGTCGATCTACGAGAACACCATCTACGGGCTGCGCATCGCCGGCGTCAAGGACAAGGCGGTGCTCGACGAGGCCTGCGAGCGCAGCCTCAAGGGCGCCGCGATCTGGGACGAGGTGAAGGACCGCCTGCAGGACAGCGCGCTCAGCCTGTCGGGCGGGCAGATGCAGCGCCTGTGCATCGCGCGCGCCATCGCGGTGGAGCCCGAGATCATCCTCATGGACGAACCGTGCTCGGCGCTCGACCCGATCGCGACGCTCAAGATCGAGGAGCTCATCTACGAGCTGAAGGCGAAGTACACGATCGTGATCGTCACCCACAACCTGCAGCAGGCGGCGCGCGTCTCGGACCGCACCGCCTTCTTCTGGCTCGGCAAGCTGATCGAGTATCAGCAGACGGCCGAGCTGTTCACCAAGCCTGCCAACAAGCTGACCGAGGACTACATCACCGGTCGCTTCGGTTGATATCACAATAGCGCGCCAGGGGAAGAAGAGAAGATGGAACGACAGCACTTCGAAGAAGAGCTCGAGAAGCTGAAGCAGACGCTCCTGCACATGGGCGCGATCGTCGAGGACCACGTGCAGCGCTCGGTGCTGGCACTCATGGAGCGGCGCGAGGACCTGGCGACGGTGGTCATCGACACCGACAGGGAAATCAACGAGCTGCACATCGAGGTCGACGACCGCTGCCTGAAGCTGCTGGCGCTGCAGCAGCCGATCGCCAAGGACCTGCGGCTCATCACCTCGGCGATGAAGATCAACTCCGACCTGGAGCGCATCGGCGACCAGGCGGTGAACATCGCCGAGAACGTGCTCAAGATCCTGCCGCACCCGCCGCTGCGGCCGGTGATCGACATCCCGCGCATGGCGAGCCTGGCGCAGGGCATGACCCGCGACGCGCTCGACTCGTTCGTCGACCGCGACGTGGTGCTGGCGCGCAAGGTGCTGGCGCAGGACGACGAGGTCGACCAGCTGAAGGACCAGGTGTTCCGGGTGCTGCTCACGCACATGATGGCCGACCCCGGCACCATCCAGCGAGCGCTGCCGCTGATCCTCATCAGCCGCAACCTCGAGCGCATCGCCGACCACGCTACCAACATCGCCGAAGACGTGATCTTCTTCGTCGACGCGCGCGACGTGCGCCACCATCACGACGAAGCGCCGGCGGGTGAACGGTGAGCACCACCTCCGCACCGGCCTGGGCCCAGCCGTCCGAGCCGCGGCGGCGCGTCCTCATCATCGAGGACGACGCCGACATCGCCGAAGCCATTGCCCACCAGCTCGAGAAGGTGTCGCTGCAGCCGATCGTGGCGCGCACCGGCGAGGAAGGGCTGCAGCTGGTGCAGCGCGGCACCGACCTGGTGGTGCTCGACCTCAACCTGCCCGGCATGGACGGCCTCGAGGTGTGCCGCACCATCCGCCGCCAGCCGCTCGGCGCGCGGCTGCCGATCGTGATGGTGTCGGCGCGCGCCGACGAGAGCGACCGCATCCTCGGCCTCGAGATGGGCGCCGACGACTACGTCGTCAAGCCGTTCAGCCTCAAGGAACTGGCGGCGCGCTGCCGTGCCGCGCTGCGCAAGACCGAGGCCGCGCGCGGCGACGCCCCCGGCTATCGCGACGCCAACTTCGACGTCGACTACGAGTCGTACATCGCGCGCCACCGCGGCCGCGAGCTGCGGCTCACGCACAAGGAGTTCGCACTCTTCCGCTGCCTGCTCGAGCGCCCCGGCAAGATCCTCACTCGCGAACGCCTGCTCGACCGGGTCTGGGGCTGCGCCAGCGACGTCGAGACGCGCAGCGTCGACGCCCACATCCGCCGGCTGCGCATCAAGCTCGGCGATGCGCGCGACCACGTCGAGACCATCGTCGGCATCGGCTACCGCTTCATCGTCGCGCCGACACCCGGCGCATAGCTACGGCTTCCTGAGGTTCCTCAGGATGCCCATGTGCATGTTGCGGGTCGCCTCGGCGTCGCGCCGCGCCGCGCGCACTTCCTCGTAGAACGCGAGATCGGTGTGCGCGGCATCCACCGCGCTCAGCACGTACTGGCCGCAGAGATGGCGGATGTGGCCGGTGCCCGACACCTTCTGGTAAGAGGCGACGATGCGCCGCGGCTCGGCCTCGGTGCCTTCGGTGAGCACGAAACCCCATGCCTCGCGCCACTCGATCGTCATGCGCACCAGCAGCGCGCGCACCCGCACCGCCACGTCCACGTACTGGAACGCAAGGTACCCGGGCTTTGGCTCGGGCGTGCGCTTGAGCGTCGTCTTGCTCATGTCCTTGAGGCTCTCGTGCTCGAGGATGCGCGCGTAGACGCGGGCGATGGGCGCCGCGATCAACGCGCGTCCGGCGGCCCAGTCGGTGCCGTCGGCGCGCCGCGCGAACTCGTGCACGTCCGCACCGCCCGCGGCTGCCGCCGGCGGCGGGCGCAGCAGTGCGCTCACCGGCCGCGCGAAGTCGAAGCAGGTGGCGGGGTCGGCTGCCCCTGCCGCGGGCACGGCGCCAAGCGCCAGCAGGGTGGCAAGCGCGGCGGCCGCCCTCATTCCTGGTCGCCGTCCACGTAGCCGAGTGAGCGCAGGCGTTCGAGCTCCTCGGCGTCCACGGGCGCACGCGGTCCCGGCGCCACGCCGCGGATCGAAGCCTCGGCGCGCGCCAGTTCGCGGCGCAGCTCCTCGCGGCTCACGGCATCGACATCGAGCGCCTCGCCCGACCACACGTCGCGGTCGCGCGGCATGAACGCCTCGCGGCGCGGCGGCGTGTCCCACGCCAGGTAGCGGCTGTCCTTGTAGAGGACGCCGCGCGAGCTCCAGGGCGGCTGCTGCAGCGTGTTGAAGTAAAGAACCCGGTTGCGCGGCGTCGCGCCGCGCAGGAGATCCTCGCCGCGCAGCCCGGCCGGCGGCTGCGCGCCGACCAGCGCCGCTATCGTCGGGAACAGGTCGAGCAGGCTCGCGGTGTCGGCGCGCCGCGCCGGCGCGCGGCCCGGCACCTTGACGAGGAGCGGCACGCGCACCAGCGGCAGGTGGATGGCGTCGGAGTGCGCGAACCACTGGCCGTCCTCGCCCAGGCTCTCGCCGTGGTCGGCGGTGACGATGACTACGCTGCGCTCGGCCAGGCCGCCGCGCGCCATGCGCCGCAACAACTCGCCGATGCTGTGGTCCACGAACGCCACTTCGCCTGCGTAGCCGGCGCGGTAGTACGCCGGCTCGCGATGGCCCTCCTGGTACTGGTAGGTCGGGATCGCGTCCTGCCCGTGATGATCCCTGGAGATCGGCAGCTGCAGCAGGGCATCCGGCGCCTTCAGCATCCGCGGCAGGTAGCGCGCGCGCAGCTCGTCGGGGGGCAGGTACGGGCCGTGCGGGTCCATGTAGTGGATCCACAGGAATACCGGTTTCTCCGGCGTTGGCTGCAGGGAATCCAGGAGCGCCGCGGCATCGCTGGTGGTGGCGCGGCTGCGGCGCTCGGCGCCGCCCGTAAAGCGCACCGGATGCGCGTCGTCATAGGTGTCGAAGCCGGCGTCGAGGCCGCTGGCGCGGCGCACGATGTAGCTGCTGACGACCGCCGCCGTGCGAAAGCCGCGCGCCTTGAGCCAGCGCGCCAGCGTCATCGCCTGCGGTGCCATCGGCGCGGTGTTGCCGGTGACCCCGACCTCGGCGGGGTAGTGTGAGGTCATGATCGCCGCGAGCGACGGCCGCGTCGTGGAGGTGGGCGCGAATGCCGCGTCGAACACCGTCGACTCCGCCGCCAGCTTGTCGAGTGCCGGCGTGATCGGCGCCTCGAACCCGTACGCGCCGAGGTGATCGGCGCGCAGCGTGTCTACGGTGATGAGCAGGATCAGCGCCGGCCGGGCATGCCTCGCGCCGCAGGCAGCCAGGCCGAGCGCGGCGAGCATCGCGCCGGCGGCGGCCGGGCGCAGCCTCAATCGGCGATCTCCCGCAACACTCGCGGCGGCAGGAACCAGACGAGCCGTCCACCCTCGCCGAGCGGCCCGGGGACGTCGACGAGGGCGGCACCGCCCTTGCGGAAGGCGAGCGCCGCATAGCGCTTCGTGCCCACGAGGCGCGCCAGCAGCTCCGACATGTGCGGCTCGTGGCCCACCAGCACGATGCCGTCCTTTTCGCCCTCGGCGTCGAGCGCCTTCGCGAGCGGCGCGAACTCGCCGCTCGACAGGCACTCGAGCAGCTGCGGCTTCGGCCCGCCCCACGCCTCGCGCGCGATCTGCGCCGTCTGGCGGGCGCGCAGCAGCGGGCTCGTGAACAGGGCGTCCGGGGCGTCGACGAGCCGCGCGAGGCCGCGCGCGGCCTCGGCAAACCGCTCGCGCCCTTCGCGCGTCAGGGGCCGTTCGTCGTCGGCGATGCCCGCCGTGCCTGAGTCGACGGCGATGGCGTGGCGGATGAGGAGCAGTCGCATCGTTCTCTTGCGAGCGTACACCGCCCGCCCGCGTTTTGGCCGTTGACCTGGCGGCGGTTGCCGGCGCATAGTGCGCGATGTTTTCGAAAAGGGCCGCAGGGCCCGCAGCGCTGCGCCGTCTCGCCACGGCCGCCGCGTTGCTGGCACCCGCGGCGCTCGCCGCCGGCCATCACATCGATGAAGATTCCCAGATGACGAGCGATGCGGGCGGCGGAGCGCGAGGCGACCTGCGGCTCGCGCGCGCTCATTGGCTGAGCCGCGACACGTTCGCCTGGAACCCCGCGTCGTTGCCGGAAGGTGCCGTCGTGCGCCTGCACCGAAGCGACGACGCCGGGCTGACGCTGGGCGCCGGCGGCGTCGAAGGCGGCACCGCAATCGACCTGGTGCGCGACCCCGGCGGGCTTCCCGCGGCGCTGCGCGAGAAGTTTCCGCACCTGGCCGGCTTTGCCGCGTTTCGCCTGCCGGCGCAAGGCAGCGACGCCGCCGCGGTCAAGGCGATCCTGAAGGGCCAGTTGGCGCTCGCTGCAACCGCGGCCGACGGCACGCCGCTCGACGCGACCGCGGTGCAGATTCCCGGCGTCCTCGACGACCTTTACCACTACGACGGCCCGCTCGGCCCGCACTTCCACGGCGGCGTGCCGACGCTGCGCGTCTGGGCGCCAACCGCGCGCCGGGTGACGCTGCAGGTGTTCGTCGATTCGCAGGCAACGCTGCCGGCCGAGGCGCCCATGACCCTCGACCCGGCCACCGGCGTGTGGAGCGTCTCGGGCCCGCGCTCCTGGAATCGCGCCTACTACCTCTACAAGGTCGAGGTGTACGCGCCAAGTGTTCAAGCGATCGTCAGCAACCTGGTCACCGACCCCTACGCGCTCAGCCTGTCGGCGAACAGCAAGCGCAGCCAGGTCGTGAACCTCGACGACGGCGACCTCAAGCCGCTCTCCTGGGACATCCTGCGCAAACCGCGGCTCGACGGCCCCGCGGACATCACCCTCTACGAGCTGCACGTGCGGGACTTCAGCATCAACGACCTGAGCGTGCCGGCTCTCTCGCGCGGCACGTTCAAGGCGTTCGCCGAAGCCCGCGGGGCCGGCATGAAGCACCTGCACCGGCTGGCACAAGCGGGCCTGAGCCACGTGCACCTGCTGCCAAGCTTCGATTTCGCGACCGTGCCCGAGCGGCGCGCCGACCAGGCTGTGCCTCAGGGCGACCTCGCGGTGCTGCCGCCCGACTCGACGCAGCAGCAGTCTGCGGTGCTGGCCGTGGCCGCGCGCGACGGCTTCAACTGGGGCTACGACCCCTTTCACTTCACGGTGCCCGAGGGCAGCTATGCGACCGACCCGGACGGGCCGCAGCGGATTCGTGAGTTCCGCGAGATGGTGCGCGGGCTCGCGGCGATCGGGCTGCGCGTCGTCATGGACGTCGTCTACAACCACACGAGCGCCTCGGGGCAGGCCGAGCATTCGGTGCTCGACCGCGTCGTCCCCGGCTACTACCAGCGCCTCGACCTCGACGGCGCGGTAACGACGAGCACCTGCTGCGCCAACACCGCGAGCGAGCACCGCATGATGGAGAAGCTCATGGTGGACTCGGCGGTCACCTGGGCAAGGGCCTACAAGGTGGACGGCTTCCGCTTCGACCTCATGGGCCACCACATGAAGTCGAACATGCTGAAGGTGCAGGAGGCGCTGCACGCGCTGCGGCCGTGGAAAGACGGTGTCGACGGCCGCGCCATCTACGTCTACGGCGAGGGCTGGAACTTCGGCGAGGTGGCAAACGGCGCGCGCGGCGTGAACGCGGTGCAGGGCAACATGGCGGGCACCGGCATCGGCACCTTCGACGACCGCAGCCGCGACGCGATCCGCGGCGGTGGCCCGTTCAGCGGCCTGCGCGAGCAGGGCTTCATCAACGGCCTCTTCTACGACCGCAACGGCACGATCCAGGGCGACGAGCTGAATGCGCTCTTGCAGCGCTCCGACTGGCTGCGCCTCGGCCTCTCGGGCAACCTCGCGAGCTTCCGCTTCGAGGACCGCTGGGGAAACACGGTCGCCGGCCGTGACCTCGAGTATCTGGGCCAGCGCGCCGGCTACGCGCAAGACCCGGTGGACGACATCAAGTACGCGGACGCGCACGACAACGAGACGCTGTTTGACGCCAACCAGCTGAAGGCACCCGTCGCGACTTCTATGGACGACCGGGTGCGCATCCAGAACCTCGGCGTGAGCCTCATCGGCCTCGGCCAGGGGATACCGTTCTTCCACGCCGGCGTCGAACTGCTGCGCTCCAAGTCGCTCGACCGCAACAGCTTCAATTCCGGCGACTGGTTCAACAAGCTCGATTTCACCGGCGAGTCGAACAACTGGGGCGTGGGCCTGCCGCCGGCACCCGACAATCAGGCCAACTGGCCGCAGCTGCAGCCGCTGCTCGCGAACCCCGCGTTGCGCCCCGCGCCGACGCACATGCGCCGCGCTTTCGATCACATGCTCGAAGTCCTGCGGATCCGCGCGAGCAGCAAACTCTTCCGCCTGCCCACGGGCGCCGACGTCAACGCGGCGCTCAGCCTCTTCAACACCGGCCCGCGCCAGGTGCCCGGCGTCGTCGCCATGACGATCGCCGATCCGCAGGCGCGGTTCGACCGGCTGGTGGCGCGTGTCGTGGTGATCGTGAACGCGACGGCCGCGCCGCAGGCGATCGCGAACCCGGCGCTCGCCGGCGCGCAGCTGCGCCTGCACCCGGTGCTGGCGCGTTCCAGCGACCCGGTGGTGCGCGCCGCTTCCTTCGACATCGCGAACGGCCTTTTTCACGTGCCGGCGCGGACCACTGCGGTGTTCGTGGAGGCGCGCCACCGCCGGTAGTGGCCGTAGTCGTCTCCCTTTGCGGCCGCGCCGCGTCACGGGATTGTCACGGGTAGAATCGAGACTCACCGGCACATCTCGTGACCCCCTATGGCCAAGCCCCGGCGTCGGACAATCACCCGCAAGCCGGCCTCGGAGCCGCCCCCCGAACCGGCGCGCGCCGTTGCCGTTGTCGACATCGGCGCGAGCGCCATCCGCCTGGTCGTGGCGGAGGCACAGCCGCTGCGCGTGCTCGACGGCGCGACGCGCGCGGTGCAGCTCGGCAAGGACACCTTCACCCATGGCCGGCTCGGCGGCGCCACCATGGAAGCGGCGCTGAAGGCGCTCGAGGGGTTCCGGCGCATCCTCGACACCTACGGAGTCGTGCGCTACCGCGCGGTCGCGACCAGCGCCGTCCGCGAAGCCTCTAACCGCGACACCTTTCTCGACCGCATCCGGCTGCGCACCGGCCTCGACGTCGAGGTCATCGACGGCTCGGAGGAGAACCGGCTCACCTACGTGGCGGTGCGCGATCAGCTGCGCAGCCACGAAGCGTGGTCGGCCGCGGGCACGCTGCTGGCGGCGGTCGGCGGCGGCAGCGCCGACTTGTCGTTTCTGCGCAAGGGCCAGCCGCTGCACTCCGGAACCTACGCGCTCGGCTCGATCCGCATGCGCCAGAGCCTGGCGTCGTGGAACGGCAGCCACGAACAGCGGGTGCGCCTGTTGCGCCGCCACATCCACAACGTGGTCGAGGACATCCGCCGCGCGCTGCCGCTGCGCGAGGTCACGCACCTGGTGGCGCTCGGCGGCGACGCGCGCTTCGCGGCCACGCACCTGCTGAAGGAGGAGGCCGAGAGCCACGACGGCGAACTGCTGAGCGTGTCGCGCGACGCCTTCCTCGCCTTCGCCGACCAGCTCGCGGCCGAGGACGTCGAGACGCTGGTGGAGCAGCGCCACCTGCCGCTCGCCGAGGCCGAGACGCTGGTGCCGGCGCTGCTCGCCTACCGCGAGCTCCTGACCGAGACCCAGGCGCAGGCCGTGCTGGTGCCCGACGCGTCGCTGCGCAGCGGCCTGCTCATCGACCTGCTCAACCCGGGGGAAGGCGAAGGCGAAGACTTCGGCGCGCAGGTGATCGCGGGCGCCACCAGCATCGGCGGCCGCTACGGCTTCGACGCGGCGCACGCGAAGAACGTGGCGGCGCTGGCGGTGCGGGTCTTCGACGAGCTGCGCACCGAGCACGGGCTGTCCAACCGCGACCGCCTGCTGCTCGAGGTGGCGGCGCTGCTGCACGACATCGGCATCTTCGTGAACGTGCGCGGCCACCACAAGCACTCGCACTACCTGATCTCGGTTTCCGAGATCTTCGGCCTGACGCGCGAGGACCTGGCGGTGGTCGCGAACGTCGCGCGCTACCACCGCCGTGCGCTGCCGCAGCGCTCGCACGTCGCCTACATGGCGCTCGACAGCGACTCGCGCATCGTCGTCAACAAGCTCGGGGCGATCCTGCGCTTCGCCAATGCCCTGGACGCCGACCACCTGCAGAAGGTCCGCGACCTGAAGGTGGCGTTCGAGGACGACGGCGTCGTGTTCGAACTCGACGGCTCGGGCGACCTCACCATGGAGCGCCTCGCCGCCGCCTCGCGCTCCGACCTGATGAGCGAGGTCTTCGGCCGGCGGGTGACCCTGCGCGAGGGAGCACGCGGATGACACCGGCGAAGCCGCGGCGCCGCGAGGTCAAGCAGCCCGAGCTGTTCCTGAACCGCGAGCTCAGCTGGCTCGAGTTCAACCTGCGGGTGCTCGAGGAAGCGGCCGACCCGAGCGTGCCGCTCCTCGAGCGGCTGAAGTTCGCGACCATCGTCGCCTCGAACCTCGACGAGTTCTACATGGTCCGGGTCGCGGCGCTCAAGCACGCGATCGAGGAGAACGACATCGGCCCCGACCCCGCGGGAATGACGCCGGCGCAGCAACTGGCGCAGATCCGTGAGCGGGTGCGCGAGATGCTGGCGCGCCTGCACGAGCAGGCGTTGCGGCCGGTGCTTGCCGGCCTGGTCGAACGCGGCATCCGCATCGAGAAGCCGGCCGACCTGCCGGCGGCCTCGCGCCAGGCGGTGACGCGCCTGTTCCGCAACGAGGTGCTGCCGACCCTGACGCCGCTCGCGATCGACTCCTCGCGCCCGTTCCCGATGCTCGCCGGCCTCAGCCTCAACATCGCGCTGCTGCTGGAACCGGCCGAGGACGACGCCGAGGCGGAGGTGCGCATGGCGGTGGTGCAGGTGCCGCTGCGCTCGTCGCGGCTGGTGCGCGCACCCGGCGCCGAGGGCGCGACCTACGTGCTGCTCGAGGACCTGATCCGCGACGAGCTGGGCGCGCTCTTTCCCGGCCAGAAGGTGCGCGAGACGGCGGTGTTCCGCGTCTCGCGCGATGCCGAACTCGAGCTCGACGACGAGGGCGGCCGCAGCTTCATGGCGGCGCTCGAGGAGGAGCTGCGCAACCGCCGCCGCAGCAGCGTCGTGCGCCTCGAGGTGCAGGCCGGGGCGGGCAAGGACATCCTCGAAAGGCTCACGGTGCTGGTGGGCGTCGATCCGGCGGACGTCTACCTCATCGAGGGCCTGCTCGACCCGCGCGTCTTGTGGCCGCTCACCGACCTGGCCGCGCTCGAAGACCTGCGCGACCCGCCGCTCAAGCCGCTGCCCGGCCTCGAGCCGGACGACCTCGAGGACATCTTCAAGGTGCTCGACGACCGCACGCTGGTGCTGTTCCACCCCTACGAGTCGTTCGACCCGGTGGTGGCGCTGGTGGCGCGCGCCGCCGAGGACCCCGACGTGCTCGCGATCAAGCAGACCCTCTACCGCACCGGCGGCGATTCGTCGATCGTCAAGGCGCTGGCGCGCGCGGCCGAGTGCGGCAAGCAGGTGACGGTGCTGGTCGAGCTGCTGGCGCGCTTCGACGAACAGTCGAACATCGTGTGGGCGCGCAGCCTGGAGGAGGCGGGCGCGCACGTCATCTACGGCATCCGCGGCTTCAAGACCCACTCCAAGATCTGCCTGGTGGTGCGCCGCGGCCGCGACGGCATCCGCCGCTACGTGCACCTCGGCACCGGCAACTACAACGAGAAGACCGCGCGCATCTACACCGACCTCGGCATGCTCACCTCCGACGATGCCATCGGCGCCGACGCCTCGGCCTTCTTCAACGCGCTCACCGGCTATTCCGACCCGCCGGAGATGCGCAAGCTGGTGATGGCGCCGACCCGCCTGCGCGACCGGGTGCTGCGGCTGATCGCGCGTGAGAGCGAGCGTGCGCGCTCCGGCCAGCCGGCCGAGATCCGCGCCAAGGTCAACGCGCTGGTCGACGAGGACATCATCCGCGCGCTCTACGACGCATCGGCTGCCGGCGTGCGCGTGCGCCTCAACGTGCGCGGCATCTGCTGCCTGCGTCCGTGCGTCAAGGGCGTGAGCGAGAACATCGAGGTGGTGTCGGTGGTCGACCGCTTCCTCGAGCACGCGCGCATCTACCATTTTCACAACGGCGGCGAAGACGAGGTGTACCTGGCGAGCGCCGACTGGATGCCGCGCAACCTCGACCGCCGCGTCGAGCTGATGTTCCCGGTGGAGGCGCCCGAAGGCCGCGCCAAGGTGTTGGCCGCACTCGACACGCTGCTGCGCGACAACGTCAAGGCGCGGGTGCTGCAGCCGGACGGCAGCTACAAGCGGCGCAAGCCCGGCAAGGGCGAGGAGGCGGTGCGGGCGCAGGTGCGCATCCCGCAGGACCTGCAACGCGCGTGGGAGCGGCAGCGGGCGAGCGCGCCGGTGACGCTCGAGCCGGTGACCGCATTGAAGGCCGCGGCTAAGGCGCGGTAGTCACGGCGCCGCCGGCCTTGCTCCAGGCCGCCATGCCGCCCTCGAGGTTGGTGAGGTCGGTGAAGCCGCGCGCGGCCAGGATGCTGCACGCGGTGCTGGCGCGATAGCCGCCGGCGCACACCACCACCACCGGGCGCGCCGGGTCGAGCGCCGGCATCTCGGAAGCGAGACGGTCGAGCGGCAGGAACGAGGCGTCCGCGATGTGGCCGGCGTCCCACTCGGCGCGGCGGCGCACGTCGAGCACCTGCGGCTTCAGCGGCGCAGCCGCGCTCAGGCGCGCGGCCAGGGCGCCCGGTGCTGCCACCGCGAACGCGGCGAGCGGCCGGCCCGCGGCGCGCCACGCGTCCATGCCGCCCTCGAGATAGCCCGCGACGCGCTCGATGCCGACGCGCGCGAGCCGCAGCTGCGCCTGGCGCACCTCGTCCGCGGAGCCGGCCGCCAGCACCACCTGCGCGGTGAGCGGCAGCAGCGTGCCGGCCCACGACGCGAACTGGCCGTCGAGGCCGATGTTGATCGCGCCGGGCACGTGGCCGGCCGCGAACAGCGCGGCCGTGCGCACGTCGAGCGCCACCGCGCCGTCGTCCATGAGGCGGGCGAACTCCGGAGGCGTGAGCGGTGCCGCCGCCGGCAGGTCGGCAAGCGCCACGGCGCCGCCGCGGTTCATCGCAACATCGTGGCCGAAGTAGGACGGCGCTTCGGGCAGGTCCTCCGTCATCAGGCGGACGAAGGCGTCGCGCGCCATCGGCTGCAGCGCGTGGTTGTTGCGGCGCTGTTCGCCGAGCGTCGACCAGGTTTCCTTCGATATGTTCTTGCCGCACAGCGAGCCGGCGCCGTGCCCGGGATAGACGACGAGGTCGTCGCGCAGCGGCAGGATCTTGCCGTGCAGCGAATCGAACAGCATGCCGGCCATCGCCTGCGACGAGATGCCGCGTGCGCCGGAGAGGTCGGGCCGGCCGACGTCGCCGATGAAGAGCGTGTCGCCGGTGAAGATCGCGGTGGGCGCCGCCGCGTCGGGCGCATCGTAGGCGAGCACGCAGATGCTGTCGGGCGTGTGCCCCGGGGTTGCGAGAAAGCGCAGGCGGGCGTTGCCGAGGGCGAGTTCGTCGCCGTCATCCAGCGCGCGGTGCGCGAACGTCGCCTGCGCCGCGCGGCTCATCAGGATCTGCGCGCCGGTGCGCGCGGCGAGCTCGCGATGCCCGCTGACGAAGTCGGCGTGCAGGTGCGTCTCGACGACGTACGCGATCTTCAGTCCCTCGCGCTCGGCGAGTGCGATGTAGTCGTCGACGTCGCGGCGCGGGTCGATCACCGCCGCCACGCCGGAATCGGCGACGAGATAGGACGCCTGCGCGAGGCAGCCCAGGTAGAGCTGTTCGATGAACATTGGCTGGCCCCAGTCTAGACTCGCTGCGGTGAACCCCAACACGACCGTGCCCGCGGCGTCGGCGACGCGCTGGGCCAAGGTCATCGATCACACCCGCTGCATCGGCTGCCACGCGTGCAGCACCGCCTGCAAGTCGGAAAACCTGGTGCCGCTCGGCGTCAACCGCACCTACGTGAAGTCCGTGGACGTCGGCGTCTTCCCGAGCACCAGGCGCGCCTTCCAGGTGACGCGCTGCAACCAGTGCGAGCACCCGCCGTGCGTGTTCGCCTGCCCGACCTCGGCCATGTTCCAGCGCCACGACGGCATCGTCGACTTCGACAAGTCGATCTGCATCGGCTGCAAGGCGTGCATCGCCGCGTGCCCGTACGACGCGATCTTCATCAACCCACAGGACAACTCGGCCGAGAAGTGCAACTTCTGCGCACAGCGGCTCGACGTCGGCCTCGAACCGGCGTGCGTCGTCGTCTGCCCGACCCAGGCGATCGTCGTCGGCGACCTTGCCGATCCCGAGTCGCGCGTCGCGCAGTACGTCGGCCGCGACGTCGTGGCGGTGCGCCGGCCCGAGAAGAACACGGCGCCCAAGCTCTTCTACAAGGGCGCGCACGCGGCGACGCTCGACCCGCTCGCCGCGCGCCGCCCCGACGGCGGCCTGTTCATGTGGAGCGAGCAGGGAAGCGGGCCGCAGAACGTCACCTCCGGCTGGCCCGGCGGCGCCAACAGCGCGGCGGCGGCGCTCCTGTCCTACGACGTCCCGCACCGCGCGCCCTGGGACTATCGCGTCAGCCTCTACACCTGGACGAAAGGCATCGCGGCCGGCGCTTACCTGGTGCCGCTGCTGCTGATCCTCGCCGGCGCGCTCGAACCGCAGAGCGTGCTGTGGGTGTGGGCCGCGCCGATCCTCGGCGGGACCTTCCTCGGCCTCACCGGCGCGCTCCTTCTCTGGGACCTGAAGCACCCTGAGCGCTTCTACCTGATCTTCACCCGCCCGCAGTGGCGCAGCTGGCTCACCAAGGGCGCCTTCATCATCACCGGCTACGGCATCGTGCTCGGCGTGCACTTTGCCGCGAGCCTCACGGCTCATCCCGAGCTGCGCGAGGCGCTGCGCTTTCCCGGGCTGGTGCTGGCGGCGCTGACCGCCGCGTACACAGCGTTCCTGTTCGCGCAGTCGAAGGCCCGCGACCTGTGGCAGAGCCCGCTGCTCTTTCCGCAGCTGCTGGTGCAGGCGACGCTGGCCGGCGCCTGCGCGCTGTCGCTCGTGCAGATTTTCCTCCCGGCGGACACGGGCGCGGCGGCGCCGGTGCAGGCCACGCTGCTGCGCGTCGCCGGCATCGCCGGCGGCATTCACCTGCTGCTGGTGCTCGGCGAGGTGCTCGTCGGCCACCCCACGGCGCACGCGCGGCTCGCGGCGCTCGAGATGACCAGGGGCCGCTACCGCACGTACTTCCGCGCCGGTGTCGCGTTGATGCTCGTCGGTGTGTTGACGCCGTGGCTCGGCCCCGTGGCCGCAGCGGCGGCGCTCCTCGGGCTGCTGGCCTACGAGCACGCCTACGTGCAGGCCGCGCAGGCGGTGCCGCTTGCCTGAACGCTCGCCGCTTCGGCCGTACCCGCCGACCGACCGCTGGGACGACTGGGTCGAGCTCGACTCGCAGGCGTGGCCGCGCCGCGTCGAGAAGCGCTACGCGCTCATCCCCACGACCTGCTTCAACTGCGAATCGGCGTGCGGGCTGCTTGCCTATGTGGACAAGGACACGGGCGAGATCCGCAAGCTCGAAGGCAACCCGGAACACCCCGGCTCGCGCGGACGCAATTGCGCGAAGGGCCCGGCCACCCTCAACCAGATCCAGGATCCCGACCGCATCCTGTACCCGCTGAAGCGGGTCGGCGAGCGCGGCGGCAACGGCTGGGAACGGGTTTCCTGGGACCAGGCGCTCGACGACATCGCGGCGCGCATCCGCAAGGCGATCGTCGCGGGCCGGCCGAACGACGTCATGTACCACGTGGGCCGTCCGGGTGAAGACGGCTACACCGAGCGCGTGCTGGCGGCGTGGGGCGTCGACGGCCACAATTCGCACACCAACATCTGCTCGTCCTCGGGCCGCGCCGGCTACCAGTTCTGGATGGGCCTCGACCGGCCGAGCCCCGACCACGCGAACGCCGACGTCATCCTGCTGATCAGCGCGCACCTCGAGTCGGGCCACTACTTCAACCCGCACGCGCAGCGCGTGATGGAAGCCAAGGCGCGCGGCGCGAAGCTCATCGTCTTCGACGTGCGCCTCAGCAACACCGCGACCCACGCCGATCATTGGCTCGCGCCCTATCCGGGCAGCGAGGCGGCGATGCTGCTTGCGATCGTGCGCCACCTGGTCGAGACCGGCGCGCACAACCGCGAGTTCGTGCGCCGCTGGTGGAACTGGAAGGAGTACCTGCGCAGCGAGCGGCCGGGCACCGCGGTCACCTTCGAGAATTTCGAGGCGGCGCTGCGCGAGACCTACGCGAGCTACACGTTCGAATACGCCGCGCAGGAGTCGGGCGTCGACGCGGCAGCCATCGAGGAAGTGGCGCGCGTGGTGGCCCGGGCCGGCACGCGCTTCTCGTCGCACAACTGGCGCAGCGCCGCCGCCGGCAACCTCGGCGGCTGGCAGGTGTCGCGGTGCCTGTTCCTCATCAATGCGCTGCTCGGCGCGGTCGCGACCGAAGGCGGCACTTTCCCGAACGCGTGGAACAAGTTCGTGCCGCGGCCGATCCACACGCCGCCGCATCCGCCGAAGTGGAACGAGCTGACCTGGCCGATCGAGTTTCCGCTGGCGATGAACGAGCTGTCGTTCCTGCTGCCGCACCTGCTCGCCGACGGCCGCGGCACGCTCGACGTCTACTTCAGCCGCGTCTACAACCCGGTGTGGACCAACCCCGACGGCATGAGCTGGATCGAGGCTTTCAAGGATCCCGGCAAGATCGGGCTGCACGTGGCGCTGACGCCGACGTGGAGCGAGTCGGCGCAGTTCGCCGACTACGTGCTGCCGATGGGCATGGGGCCGGAGCGCCACGACCTGCATTCCTACGAGACGCACGATTCGCAGTGGCTCGGCTTCCGCCAGCCGGTGAAGAAGGCGGCGAAGGAGCGGCTGGGCGGGACCGTGAGCGACACCCGCGAGGTCAACCCCGGCGCCGTCTGGGAAGAGAACGAGTTCTGGATCGCGCTCTCGTGGCGCATCGATCCCGACGGTTCGCTCGGCATCCGCAGGCACTTCGAGTCGCAGGAAAAGCCCGGCGAGAAGCTCGGCGTGGACGAGTACTACCGCTTCATCTTCGAGAAGTCGGTGCCCGGCCTGCCCGAGCGCGCCGCCGCGGAAGGATTGAAGCCGCTCGAGTTCATGCGCCGCTACGGCGTCTTCGAAGTGGCGGCGGGCGTTGGCCCGGTCCACGAGCAGCCGGTGCCCGCGGCGGAACTCGAGGACACGTCGAAGGACGACCTCGACCGCGTCTTCACGCGCGCGCCGAAGCCGGCGCCGGTCAACATCGTGCCGATCCCGACGCCCGACGGCGATGCTGCCGGCCGGCGGCTCGTGGGCATCGACGACGACGGCGTGGTGCGGCGCGGCTTCCCGACGCCTTCGGGCCGCCTCGAGTTCTTCTCGAAGACGCTCAAGGACTGGGGCTGGCCCGAGTACGCGCTGCCGACCTACATCAAGAGCCACATCCACGCCGAGAACCTGAAGGCCGGCGAAATGCCCCTGATCGCCACCTTCCGCCTGCCGATCCAGATCCACACCCGCAGCGCCAACGCCAAGTGGCTCGACGAGATCGCGCACACCAACCCGCTGTGGATCCACACCCACGACGCGGAGCGCCTCGACCTGAAGACGGGCGACCTGGTGCGCGTCGAGACGCGCCTCGGCTACTTCGTGGTGAAGGCGTGGGTGAGCGAGGGCATCCGCCCCGGCGTCGTCGCCTGCAGCCATCACATGGGGCGCTGGAAGACGGGCGACGCCGGACAGCGGCAGATGATGCCGACCGTGGCGCTCGAGAACAGCGGCCGCCACTGGTCGCTGCGCCGCCGCGCCGACATCGCGCCGTTCGCCTCCGAAGACGCGGATACCGCACGCATCTGGTGGGCCGACGGCGGCGTGCACCAGAACCTGACCTTCGCGGTCCAGCCCGATCCCATCTCCGGGATGCACTGCTGGCACCAGGCGGTGCGCGTGCGCAAGGCCGAGCCCGGCGACCGTTACGCCGACGTCTTCGTCGACACCGAGAAGTCGCGCGGCGCCTACAAGGAGTGGATGGAGCGCACCCGTCCCGCCCAGAAAGTCTCGCCCGACGGCCTGCGCCGGCCCTACTGGCTGCTGCGACCGCTCAAGCCCGCCCGCGACGTGTACAAGATCCCCGGGAAGTAGGGGAAGCGAGAGGCGGCAGACGGGTACGGGAGGACGCTATGTGGATTGTCTGGGCGTTGGTCTCGGCGTTGACGGCGGCGCTGGTCACGATCCTCGCCAAGGCCGCTCTCGCCGAGGTGCCGTCGAACCTGGCCACGGCGCTGCGCACCGTCGTGATCGTGCCGTTCGCCTTCGCGCTCGCGGCGCTCACCGGCGAAACCGCCCGCTTCGGCTCGCTGTCAAAGCGCACGCTGCTTCTGCTCGCCGCCTCCGGCCTCGCCACCGGCGT
Organism: uncultured Acidobacteriota bacterium; assembly: GCA_963720545.1. Lineage (GTDB taxonomy): Bacteria > Acidobacteriota > Vicinamibacteria > Fen-336 > Fen-336 > MFD01916-c6. Next base: position 2,724,674 of record OY970399.1, read on the forward strand.
GTCCTGGCTCGCCTACTTCCGCGCCCTGCAGATGGCACCTGCCTCGAAGGTGGCGCCGATCGACAAGCTGAGCCTGGTGTTCACCGTGCTGCTCGCTGCGCTGTGGCTCGCCGAACCCCTCAGCCCGCGCATCCTGGTCGGCGCGCTGCTCATCCTGGGCGGTACCTGGCTGATCGTTGGTTAGGTTGAGGCCTGAGTTTCAGTGTTTGGGTTTCAGGCCCTGAGTTTCAAACGCGCTGAGGTTCACGCCCTGACTCTTTACGACCGAACGGCCGCCAGCACCTCGTCGGCGTGCCCGCCGACCTTGACGTTGTCCCAGCGCTTCTCCACCTTGCCGTCCCCGTCGATGAGGTACGTGGTGCGCGCGATGCCCATGAACTTGCGGCCATAGAGCGACTTTTCCTGCCACACGCCGTACTTCTCGGCGACCGCATGGTCGGCATCGGCGAGCAGCGGGAAGTTGAGGCCGTGCTTCTCCGCGAAGCGCGCCTTGCTCTTCTCGTCGAGGATACTGATCCCGAAAACCACGGCCTTGCTCTTCTTGAAGTTGGGCTGGAGGTCGCGGAAGTCGCACGACTCCTGCGTGCACCCCGGCGTGTCGTCCTTCGGATAGAAGTAGAGGATCACCTGCTTGCCCGCGTAGTCGGACAGCTTGTGCGCCTTGCCGTCCTGGTCTTTCAGGTTGAACGCGGGCGCCTTCTTGCCGGGCTCGATCAGTGCCATGTCGGTCGATGACTCCTCATGCTGCTTTGTCCACCTGTCATGTTCGTTAGCGCAGAGGTAGTCGCCGGCCGGTCAGAAGCATCTCGATACGGGCGAGACTCGCGCTTTGTTCCTTGTCGGATTGCTGCAGTTCGCCAAAAGCGGCCTTCAGCTCGCTCACATCCCTCTGAACAGCGCTCACTGTTTCCTGCAGGGCGCGCACGTCGCCATGCATCCCATAGAGCTGCGCCGCGCCAACGAACAACGTCGGGAGGAGGACGGCCGTGGCAACGCTGATCATCGCCTGCAGCCATTTTGGCGTTGATTCAATGAACTTCTCTTCACGCAGCACGGGCCGCTCCTCGAGCTGGCGAACCTTGCGGTCCAGTTCGTCGAGTCGTGCCGCCATTCGTTCCGAGTCGCTGCTCGAACTGTTCGAAGTCACGCTGCCCACAGTCTAGCCTCCAGCCGGCCGGGCGCCAGACGGCGCCCCCTCCAGTGACCGTATGGTCTCTCGTCACGCTGCCGCACAAGGTCCGCACGGCCAGAAAACTTCGAGAGAGCGGGCGACACCTCAAGTAGTTTCTGAAGCTACTGTGTCCGGACACAGTGAAGGTGGCGCCCGCAGCAGGCCTGCGCGCGCAACAGACGCAGCAGAAGTGATGGACTGCGTCCGGACGCAGTAGGTTCTTACAACGGAGATCCCTCGGTCGCAGCGCAAGCGTTGAGCTCCTCGGGAAAACGGCGAGGTAGCGCAAGCGATGGAGGCGCTTCGGAAAAACGGCTAGAAGAGCTGCGTCACCTTGTAGAGGAGGGCGGCGACCAAGGCTGAGAACGGGATGGTGAGCACCCAGGCCCAGACGATGCGGCCGGCGACGCCCCACTTCACAGCGCTGAGGCGCCTGGTGGCACCGACGCCGATGATCGCGCCGGTGATCGTATGCGTGGTGGAGACCGGCACGCCCGCAAGCGTCGCGCCGACCAGGGTGATGGCGCCCGCGGTCTCGGCGCAGAAGCCGCCGAACGGCTGCAGCTTGGTGATCTTGCTGCCCATCGTCTTGACGATGCGCCAGCCGCCGAACATCGTGCCGAATGCGATCGCCGCGTGCGCTGAAAGGATCACCCAGATGGGGATGCCGGTGTCGACCGGCAGGTGGTTGGAGGCGATCAGCAGCCCGGTGATGATGCCCATGGTCTTCTGCGCGTCGTTGCCGCCGTGGCCGAGGCTGTAGAGCCCCGCGGAGATGAGCTGCAGCTTGCGGAACAGCGTGTCGAGCCGGTACGGCTGCCACTTGCGGAAGATCCAGGTGACCGTGACCATCAGCGTGAACGCGAGCGTCATGCCGATGAGCGGCGCCAGCACGATGAAGATCAGCGTCTTGGTCCAGCCGGAGACGATGAGCGCGGCAAAGCCGGCTTTCGCCACCGCCGCGCCGGCATAACCGCCGATGAGGGCGTGCGACGACGACACCGGCAGGCCCCACCACCAGGTGAGCAGGTCCCAGACGATCGCGCCGAGCAGGCCGGCGAGGATCACCTCGGGGGTCACGATGCTGATGTCGATGAGGCCCTTGCCGACGGTCTTGGCGACGCCGGTGCCCAGCACGAAGGCGGCGACGAAGTTGAAGAACGCGGCCCACACCACCGCGCGCTGCGGCGACATGACGCGCGTCGACACCACCGTCGCGATCGAGTTGGCGGCATCGTGGAAGCCGTTGATGAAGTCGAAGGCGAGGGCGACCACGATGATGGAGACGACCAGCAGGTCGGCGGGCATCGGCTGCGCGGTCCGTTCTCAGGCGTTCTTGATGACGACGTTGCTCAGGATGTGCGTGTAGTCCTTGCACGCGTCGCACGCTTCCTCGAGCCCCTCATAGATGGTCTTCCACTTGAGGATCTCGACGGGATTGCGCGACTCGGCCTTGAACAAGTCGGCGATCACGGTGTTGAAGAGCGTGTCGGCCTGGTTCTCGAGCTCGGAGATGCGCACCGTCGCGCCGCGGATCTCCTTCTCGTTGGCCAGGTTCCAGATGAGGCCCGTGGCCTTGTGGATCTGCTCGGCCATCGCCGTGATGATGGCCGCGAACTGCTTCAGCGCTTCGGGCGAGTCGGGCAGGTCGAACAGGATCAGGTTCTGCGCCACGCCCTCGACGTGGTCGACGATGTCGTCGAGGTACGAGGCGATCGAGCGGATGTCCTCGCGGTCGAAGGGGGTGATGAAGGTGGTGTTGAGCGCGTCGAACACCTCGCGCGCGATCTGGTCGCCGTCGTGCTCGATGGCGCGCAGTTCCACCATCTTGACGCGCCGGTCCTCGAGGTTCTGGATGTGGGCGAAGTCATTGAACAGCCGCGCGGCGCGCAGCACGTTCTGCGTGTCGCGATCCAGGAGGACATGGAACTTCTCCTCCTTGGGCATGAACCACTTGATGATGCGGTCGACCTTCATGACATTCCCATTGACAAAAGCGCGACATTTTGTCGACGCGCGCGGATGCTAGCACGCGTTCTGCGGAGATTCCTCGCGCCTTAACGCCGCGGGAGGTCGATGAGGAAGCTGGTGCCCGCGCCGAGTTCGCTGTCGACGGCCACCGTGGCGCCCAGGCTCTCGGCGAGGTGCTTGACGATGGCGAGGCCGAGGCCGGTGCCGCCGAGGTCGCGGCTGCGCGACTTGTCGACGCGGTAAAAGCGTTCGAAGATGCGCGGCAGGTGCTCGGCGCCGATGCCCGGGCCGGTGTCGCGCACCTCGATGCGCGCGCCGCCGCCTTTGCCCGCGGAGATCACGACGGTCACCATGCCGCCCTCGGGCGTGTACTTGACGGCGTTGTCGACCAGGTTCTCGACGATGCGCCGCAGCCGCTCGCCGTCGGTGGAGACGGTGACATCCGCCTCCTTGCGCACGCCAAGGACGATGCTCTTGGCGGCGGCGCGCTCGGTGAAGGCCGCAACCACCGCTTCGGCGAGGCGCGCCGGCGAGGTGGGCTCGAAGCCGACGCCGTCGGCGCCCGATTCGAGCCGCGACAGCTCGAGCAGGTCCTCGATGAGCTCGGCCATGCGGTCGGCGTGCACCCGGATCTTGCCGAGGAAGCGCTCCGCCGTCTTCGGCTCGTTCATGGCGCCGTCCTCGAGCGCCTCGACGAAGCCGCGGATCGAGGTGAGCGGCGTGCGCAGCTCGTGCGAAGCGTTGGCCGCGAAGTCGCGCCGCACGCTCTCCACCCGGCGCGCGGTGGTGATGTCGTGAAAGGTGAGGATGGCGCCCTGCGGCGCGCCGGCCGCGTTCAGCAGCGGCACGCCGGTCACCGCGTAGCTGCGCTTGCGCGCCGTCAACTCGAACTCGGCCGCTTCGCGCTGGCCGTAGGACAGCACGCGCGTGATGACGTCGTCGATCTCGCGGTGGCGGATCGACTCGATGTAGTGGCGGCCCAGCGGGTTCTGCAGGCCGAGCCCCGACAGCAGCGCCTCGTTCGCGAGCAGCACGGTGCCGCGGCCGTCCACCGCGAGCAGGCCCTCTTCCATCGCCTGCAGGATGGCTTCGGTGCGCCGTTTCTCGGCGGCGCCTTCGGAAAGCCGCTCGTCGAGCGTGTTCGCCATCTGGTTGAGGTGCCGCGCCAGGCTACCGAGCTCGTCCTGGCGCTCGGGCAGGATGCGCGCGCCGAGGTTGCCGAGCGCAAACTCGCGCGCGCCGCTCGTCACCGCGCGCAGCGCGCGGTCGAAGCGGGCGTTGGCCAGGTAGCCGAGGACCGCGGCCAGCAGCGTCGCGACCAGCAGCGCCGCCACCACGGTGTTGCGCCGCACCGCCATCTGCTTCTCGATCCCGCGCAGCGACAGCGCCACGCGCGCCACCGCGGCCGGTGCGCCGCCGGACGCCGCCATCGGCACCGCCACGTACAGCATCGGCTCGCCGAGAGTGGCGCTGCGCCGCTGTGCCCGGCCGACTTCGCCGCGCAGGGCGGCGATCACCTCGGGCCGGTCGGCATGGTTCTCGGCCTGCGCCAAAAGCGCCGCCGGCAGGCCGGAGTCGGCCAGCAGCCGCCCATCCCGCGCCACCAGCGTGACGCGCGCCTGCAGGTCGCGGGCGGCCTCGTCCACCAGCGGGTCGAGCGTGGCAGACGGCATGCCGCTCGCCACCGGGTCGGCGAACAGGCGTGCGACCAGCCGGGCCTCGGCGAGGCTCGCGACGTACGCCTGCTCCTCGGCATCGTGCCGCAGCCGCGGGCCCATCACGAACGACACCACCAGGGTGACGACGGCGAACACCGCCAGGGCCCCGGCCAGCCAGCGCGCGCGCGGATCGAGTGACATCGGCTGCGACGCTTCTACCGTTCGTCCGCGGCGTCGATTCGATAACCGAGCGACTTCACCGTGACGATCCCTTGCGCCAGGCCTGGCAGCTTCTCGCGCAGCCGCCGCACGTGCACGTCCACCGTGCGGGTGCCCTCGGCATACGAGTAGCCCCAGACGCTCTCCAGCAGGTGCGCCCGCGACAACACCCGCCCGTGCGCGCGCAGCAGCGCCACCAGCAGGGCGAATTCCTTGGCGGTGAGGTGCACCGCCTTGCCCTGCCAGCGCACCACGTGGCTCGCGGTGTCCACTTCGAGTTCGCCCAGGGTGAGGGTGGAACGGCTGGCGTCGCGCTGGCTGCGGCGCACCACCGCGCGCACCCGCGCCAGCAGCTCCTTGGGGGAGAACGGCTTGACCACGTAGTCGTCGGCGCCCATCTCGAGCCCGACGATGCGGTCCGATTCGGCGGCGCGCGCCGTCGCCATGATCACCGGCGTGTCCTTGCTGCGGTCGTCGCGGCGGATCTCGGCGCACAGCGACAGCCCGTCGCCGCCGCGCAGCTGCAGGTCGAGGATCACGAGGTCGAAGACGGTGGCGCGCAGCCGCGAGCGCGCCTCGCCCGAGTCGCCGGTCGCGTCCACCGTCCAGCCGTCCTGGCGGAGGTAATGGACGATCAGCTCGGCGATGTCCGAGTCGTCTTCCACGACCAGCGCGCGCCTGCTCATCCCTGCGCGCATCTTATCCGGCCCGTGCCGGAGGGAGCGCCTATACTCGCTGCGGATGCGGGTGGTGGTCGCGGGCGGCACCGGTTTCATCGGCTCGCGGGTGGTGGACGAGCTGCTGCGCACCGGCAGCGAAGCGGTGGCGATCGCGACGCGCGCTCCGGCGAAGGTGGACACGCGCGGCGGCCGCGTCACCGCGGTGCACGCGCCGGCCGGCGACGCGGCGGCCTTGCGCGCGGCGTTCGCAGGCGCCGCGGTGGTGGTGCAGGCCGTCCAGTTCCCGAATCACCCGGTGGAAAATCCGCGCCGCGGCCACACATATATGAAGGTGGATGCCGAGGGCACCGCCGCCGCGGCCGCCGCCGCGCGTGCCGCGGGGGTCTCGCGCTTCGTCTACTTGTCCGGGATCGGCGCCGGGCAGGGCCGCGAGCAGCCCTGGTTTCGCGCCAAGGACGCGGCCGAGGGCGCGATCCGCGCCGCAGGCCTGGAGCACGTCCTCATCCGGCCGAGCTGGATCTACGGCCCCGGCGATCGCAGCATGAGCCGCTTCATCGCGCTGTGCCAGCACCTGCCGGTGGTGCCGGTGATCGGCGACGGCGAGAACCGCGTCGCGCCGCTCTTCATCGACGACGTGGCGCGCTGTGTGGTCGCCGCGGTGCGCCGCCCCGATGCCCAAAACCGGGTGTTCGAGCTGGGTGGGCCGCAGGTGCTGAGCACCAACGAGATCCTGCGCACGGTCCAGGACGTTCTCGGCAGGCGCCGGCCATTGCTCCACCAGCCGGCCGCCCTCGTGAAAGTGGGCGCCTGGCCGCTGCAGTTCCTGCCGAACGCCCCGCTTTCGCCGGCCGCCGTCGACTTCATCGTCCAGGAGGTGACGTTCGATCCGGTGCCGGCATGGGATTTCTTCGGCTTCCCGTTCACGTCGCTCGCCGAGGGGCTGCGTCGCTACGTTTCCTGAGGCGTCCCCTATACTGAACTCTGGATGAGCAGCACCTACTTCCAGAAGGGCTTCGGCCTCAAGGCCGCCGTCACGCCGATCCTCGCCGAGAGCTACGGCAGCGGCGTCGTGGAGCGGTTGAAGGCGCTCGGCTACAACGCCCGGGCGGGCGACCTGACGCTGAAGCTCGCGAAGGAATTCGGCTTCTGCTACGGCGTCGACCGCGCGGTCGAGTACGCCTACCAGACGCGCGAACGCTTTCCCGACAAGGCCGTCTACCTCTCGGGCGAGATCATCCACAACCCCGAGGTCAACGACCGCATGCGGCGCATGGGCATCCAGATCCTGCCCGAGTCGCACGACCCGGCCACGCGCTATGCCGGCGTCGGCGACGGCGACGTGGTCATCCTGCCGGCCTTCGGCGTGACCGTCTCCGAGATGGCCGACCTGCGCGCCCGCGGCTCGGTGCTCGTCGACACCACCTGCGGCAGCGTCCTCAACGTCTGGAAGAACGTCCACAAGTACGCGCGCGACGGCTTCACCGCGGTGATCCACGGCAAGCACTACCACGAGGAAACCAAGGCCACCGCGTCGCAGGCGCTGACACACGCGGGCGGGCAGTACCTCTGCATCCGCGACCTCGACGAAGCCGCGTTCGTCGCCGCGTTCATCCGTGGCCAGCATGACGACCCCGCATTCCTCGAGCGCTTCGCGCACGCGGTGAGCCCCGGCTTTTCGCCGCGCCGCGACCTCGAGCGCATCGGCCTCGCCAACCAGACGACGATGCTGATGAGCGAGAGCCTGAGCGTGCAGGAGATGCTGCGCCAGGCGATGGCCGAGCGTTACGGGGAAGAGGGCCTGGCCGCGCGCTTCCGCGCCTTCGACACCATCTGCTCCGCCACCCAGGAGCGCCAGGACGCGGTCTCCGACATGCTCCGAGCCGGCGGTCTCGACCTGATGATCGTGATCGGCGGCTACAACAGCAGCAACACCCAGGCGCTCACGCGCATGTGCGCGTCGCAGCTGCCGACCTTTCACATCGACAGCGCCGCCTGCATCGAAGACGGCGGCGCGCTACGCCACCGCCTGGTGGGCGACAAGCAGGACACGCGCATCGAGTCGTTCCTGCCGGCCGCAATGGCGACGATCGGCCTCACCGCCGGCGCCTCCACACCCAACAACGTGGTGGGCGAGGTCCTGCAGCGGATCCTCGCCCTGCGCGGGCTCGACGCCTCTTCCCTGACCGCCTGCTAGGCGGCTTGCGCCCTCAACCCCGCGCGGGGTTGTTGACGTTGAGCTTGCTGTGGTTCCTTCCGTAGAAGAAGTACAGGAAGAAGCCGACGGCCATCCAGACGAACAGCCGGATCCAGGTGTCGAGCGGCAGCCCCAGCATCAGGCCGAAGGAAACCACGGCCGAAAGGATGGGAATGAACGGCACCATCGGCGTCTTGAACGGCCGCTCGAGGTTCGGGTGGTTCTTGCGCAGCGCGATGATGCCGAGGCTGACGATCACGAACGCGAGCAGCGTGCCGATGCTGACCAGCTCGCCGAGGATCTTGATCGGCACCAGGCCGGCGAACACCGCGACGAACAGGCCGGTCGCGATGGTGGTGATGTAGGGCGTGCGGAAGCGCGGGTGGATGCGGCGCGCGAACTCGGGCAGCAGGCCGTCGTTCGACATCGAGAACAGCACCCGCGTCTGGCCCAGCATCATCACCAGCATCACCGAGCTGAGGCCGGCGATGGCGCCGATCTTCACCAGGAACGGCAGGACGTTCAGCAGGCCGGCCCAGGCCGAGCCCTGCGCCGCCACCTTGGCCGCGTCGATCGCGACCGCCATCGGCGCCGGCGAGCCCAGCTGCGTGTAGGAGACGAGGCCGACCATCACGAACGCCAGCAGGACGTAGAGCAGGGTGCACACCGTCAGCGAGCCGAGGATGCCGACCGGCATGTCCTTCTGGGGGTTCCTGGCTTCCTGGGCGGCGGTCGAAACCGCGTCGAATCCTATGTAGGCGAAGAAGATCTGGCCCGCGCCGCGCAGGATGCCGCTCCAGCCGAACTCGCCGAACTTCCCTGTGTTCGCCGGGATGAACGGATGCAGGTTGGCCGTGCTGACGAACCAGATGCCGCTGACGATGACGAGCAGCACCACCGCCACCTTGACGATGACGATGGCCGAGTTCACGTTCGCCGATTCCTGGATGCCGACGACCAGCAGCCAGGTGACGAGCAGCGTGATGAGCGCCGCCGGCAGGTTGAACATGCCGGCGCTGCCGTCCGGCAGCGTGTTCCAGGGGCCGACGGTCAACGCCTGCGGAATGTCGATGCCGATCTCGTGGTGCAGGAAGCTCACCACGTATCCCGACCAGCCGACCGCGACGGTGGCGGCGCCGAACGCGTATTCGAGAACCAGGTCCCAGCCGATGATCCAGGCGACGAACTCACCGAGGGTCGCATAGCCGTAGGTGTAGGCGGAACCCGCGATCGGCACCGTGGAGGCGAACTCCGCGTAGCACAAGCCGGCGAGCGCGCTGGCGAAGCCGGCGAGCACCATCGAGAGGATGATGGCCGGACCGGCGTGCGCCGCGGCGGCGTTGCCGGTGAGCACGAAGATGCCGGCGCCGATGATCGCGCCGATGCCGAGAGTGACCAGGTTGACCGGGCCGAGCGCGCGCTTGAGCGTGTGCTCGCCGGTGGCTTCCGATTCAGCCCTGATCTGCTCGATCGACTTGGTTCTGAACAGCGACATTGATCCTCCGTGGGGACGTTTGGCGGCTCGCGTGGCGCGCTTTCAGACACGCGGAGCATAGGTCCCGGTTGTGGTCAGCGCAACCGGCAGCGGCTACATCGGCCTATTGAAGGCGACGCGCCGGTAGCGGCACGTTGCACAGGTCGATCCGGCCTGCGGCGCGGCTGAACCATTCCTCGCGGCGGTTGCGCCGCGATTCGACCAGCGCCGCGAAGGTTGCCGTATCGGTGCGCAGCACCTCGTAGCGGGTGCGCTCGCCTTGCGGCACGTCCGCTTCCAGGCGCATCCCGGTGAGCGGGATGCGCTGTTCGGGCTTGTCGTAGAAGCCCATCGGCGCGCTGCCGCGCGGCAGCGACGACAGGAGTTCCATGCCGGCGATCACGCGGCCGAAGAGCGTGACGTTGCGGTCGAGCTGCCGCGGGTGATGGCCGATGACGACGTACAGTTCGCGCCCGCCGCCGCTGTCGGGATCGGGGTTGCGGCCGGCGCCCACCATGCCGTAGCAGTGCGCGAGCCACGCGGCCTTCGCCTGCGGATCGCGCGCCGCGGGCATGCCGAAGGCGAAGCCGACCTCGGGCGCGTACACGTCGCCGTCCGGCAGCGCGGTCCACTGCGTCAGCCCTGCAGCCGGCCGCTCGAACTCGGCCTTGGTGTTCGCGTTTGCGGCCTTCACCGCCTTGGCTTTCGCGGGCGTGTCCGAGTCGGGGTCGCCCCACTGGGTGACATAGTTGTCCTGGACGCGGTTGATGGTGAGGCCGTCGTAGAACCTCTCCGCCATCAGCGCCTTGATGTCGCGGACGTGATCTGGTGCGAAGGCCGGGGCCAGCTCGATGACGACGCGGCCTGCGCCGCGTATCTCCATGTAGACGGTGTTCTGCGGGTCGAGCGCCCGCCAGTCGCCGGGCTGCGAAGCGTCCAGGACCTGCTGCATGGTCGTCGCCGGGGCTTTCGCCGCCTGCGCCGGCTGCGCTGCGGCGGCGAAGCCGGGGGTGAGGATCGCGGCAAACGCGAGGCAAGCCTTGTTCATAACGCTCCCGGGAGTTCCCGCGCGCACGCGCCGGCGCCCAGCAGCGCCAGCTTGTCGTTGAGGATGATGCGCACCGGCATGGATTGCAGCAGGCCGCGCATCCGGCCCTTGGCGAGGAAGCCCTCGAGGAAGGTGCCATCCGTCATCTTCGCCATGTTCTTCGGCGCGACCCCGCCGCCGATGTAGAGGCCGCCTCGCGCCATCGTCTTGAGGGCGAGGTTGCCGGCCTCCGAACCGTAGAGCGAAATGAACAGCGAAAGCGCCGCGACCGAGAGCGCGTCGCCGCCGCGTAGCCCTTCGGCGGAGATGACGGCCGAGGGATCGCCGCTCGCCATGCGCGCTGCGACCCCGGGCGACTCGGCGCCGCGGCCGGTGTCGCGCAGGAAGCGATAGACGTTGAGGAGGCCAGGGCCGGAGACGACGCGCTCCCAGCTGACGTGCTCGGTGAACTCGCGCGCGAGGAAGCGCAGCAACTCGATCTCGACCTCGTTGCGCGGCGAAAAGTCGGTGTGGCCGCCTTCAGCGGCCCACGGCCGGTGGCGCTTGCCGTCGAAGTAGAGCCCGGCTTCGCCGAGGCCGGTGCCCGCGGAGATGATCGCCTGGTTGCCGGCGGCGCCGCGTTCGCCCGGCTGCAGCTCCACCATGTCCTCGGGCCGCAGCAGGGTGAGCCCGTAGGCGTTCGCCTCGAGGTCGTTGATCAGGAGGGTCGCCGCCTTGCCAAGCAACGGGCGCAGCACGGCGGAGTCGATGGTCCACGGCAGGTTGGTGGCTGTGCACTTGCCGTCGCGGATCGGGCCGGCGATGCCGAAGCAGGCGGCGCGCACTTCGGGTCGGTGCTTGTCGAGGAACAGCCGCACGATCTCCTCGAAGGCCGCATGCTTGCGGCTCGGGTAGATCTCGATTGCCTCCGGGTCGCGCTGCTGCGGGTCGGTCCAGAGGGCGAGGATCGTCTTGGTGCCGCCGACGTCCCCCGCCAGGATCATGTGCGAAGACTACTCGCGGCGGCATCCAGGAGAAACACGCATTCGCGCGCCTCGCGGCCGACGCGCGCCACCGGCAGCGCCGACTCGGGATCGTCGAGCGCCGCGGCCATGACCGTGGCCTTGGCGGCGCCCATCGCCACGATGACGACGAGGCGTGCGGCGACGATGAACGGCAGGCTCAGCGTCAGGCGGCGCGGCGGGGCTTTCGGCGCATTGCGCACCGCCGCGACGCGCGGGCCGGCCTGGTCGAGCACCGGGTGCCCCGGGAACAGCGACGCCACGTGGCCATCCGGGCCGACGCCGAGCAGCACGCAGTCGAGCGTGCCCTTCGCGCCGAGCACCGATGCGAGCGTCGCGTCGTAAGCACGCGCGGCGGCATCCAGGTCCTTCGGGTCGCCGGTCACCATGCCGTGAACCCGGCCGCGCCGCGCGCCGACCGGATCGAGCAGCAGCTGGCGGGCGAGGCCGTAGTTCGACTCCGGGTCGTGCGCGGGCACCGCGCGCTCGTCGCACCAGAAGAACTCGACCGCCGACCATGGGATGTCGCTGGCCGCGAGCATCGGGAAGAAGGTGGTCGCAACCGACCCGCCCGGCAGCGCCAGCGAACCGCGGCCGGTGTCGACGATGCCGCGGCTCAGCGCGCCACGCACCTGGCCGATGAGGGCGTGTGACATTTCCTGTACGGAGCCGATGATGACTTGCGGGGCCATGGCGCGGTAAGTTTCTCACTTGACCACCACCAACGATATCGACGCCCTCAGCATCAACACCATCCGCACCCTGTCGATGGACGCGGTGCAGCAGGCGAACTCCGGACACCCCGGGACGCCGATGGCCATGGCGCCCGTCGCCTACACTTTGTGGCAGCGCCACCTGCGCTTCGATCCCGACAATCCGGTCTGGCAGAACCGCGACCGCTTCGTGCTGTCCATGGGGCACGCGTCGATGCTGCTCTATTCGCTGCTGCACCTGGCGGGGGTCAAGGCGGTGAACCCGAAGTACGAGGCGCTCGGCGAGCCGGCGGTGACGCTCGACGACATCAAGCACTTCCGCCAGCTCGACAGCAAGACGCCGGGCCATCCCGAGTACCGCTGGACGTCGGGCGTCGAAACCACCACCGGCCCGCTCGGCCAGGGGCTCGCGAACAGCGTCGGCATGGCGATGGCATCGCGCTTCCTCGCGGCCACCTACAACAGGCCGGGCTTCACGATGTTCGACTTCGACGTCTACGCGATGGGCGGCGACGGCTGCTTCATGGAAGGGCTCTCGTCCGAGGCGGCGTCGCTCGCCGGCCACCTCAAGCTCGCGAACCTCTGCTGGATCTACGACAACAACCACATCACGATCGAGGGCCACACCGAGCTCGCGTTCTCCGAGGACGTCGGCACGCGCTTCCAGGCCTACGGCTGGAACGTGGTGCGCGTCAGCGACGCCAACGACACCGACCGCCTCGACCTCGCCCTCACCACCTTCAAGGAAACCGCCGACCGGCCGACGCTGATCATCGTCGACAGCCACATCGGCTACGGCGCGCCCACCAAGCAGGACACCCATACGGCCCACGGCGAGCCGCTGGGCGACGAGGAGATTCGCCTGGCGAAGACGTTCTACGGCTGGCCGCCCGACGCGAAGTTCCTGGTGCCGGACGGCGTGCGCGAGCGTTTTGCCGAAGGTGTGGGCGCGCGCGGGGCCAGGGCGCGCAAGGAATGGATGGCGCGCCTCGAGAGCTACCGCCAGCAGTTTCCGGCGGAGGCCGAAGCGCTCGACCGCATGCAGCGCCGCAACCTGCCCGACGGCTGGGACAAGGACATCCCGACCTTCCCGGCCGACGTCAAGGGCATCGCGAGTCGCGACTCGTCCGCGAAGGTGCTGAACGCCATCGCGCCGAACCTGCCGTGGCTTTTAGGCGGCTCGGCCGACCTGGCGCCGTCCACCAAGACGCGCCTCACGTTTCCGGGCGCCGGCGACTTCGAGGCCGGCAGCTACAGCGGACGCAACCTGCACTTCGGCATCCGCGAACACGCGATGGGCGCCATCCTCAACGGCATGTCGCTCTCCAAGGTGCGGCCCTACGGCTCGGGCTTCCTCATCTTCAGCGACTACGGCCGCGGCTCGCTGCGCCTCGGCGCGATCATGGAGCTGCCGGTCATCTACGTCTTCACCCACGACTCGATCGGCGTGGGCGAGGACGGTCCGACCCACCAGCCGGTGGAGCACCTTGCCTCGCTGCGCGCCATCCCGGGCCTGCTCACCATCCGCCCCGGCGACGCGAACGAAGTGGCCGAAGCCTGGCGCCTCATCCTGCAGCTGCGCCACGAGCCGGCGGCCCTCATCCTCAGCCGCCAGGCGCTGCCGACGCTCGACCGCTCGCGCTACGCGCCGGCCGCGGGCCTGCAGCGCGGCGCGTACGTGCTGGGGGACGCGCCGGGCGCGGCGCCCGAGGTGCTGCTGCTCGGCACCGGCAGCGAGGTGTCGTTGTGCGTCGCCGCGCACGAAGATCTGCTGGCGCGCGGGGTGCGCAGCCGCGTCGTCAGCATGCCGAGCTGGGAGATCTTCGAAAAGCAGCCGCAGGACTATCGCGACGCCGTGCTGCCGCCGCAGGTAACGGCACGCGTCTCGGTGGAGCAGGCCTCGACATTCGGCTGGGAGCGCTACGTCGGCAGCGGCGGGCGCAAGATCGGGATGCACACCTTCGGCGCCTCGGCGCCGCTGAAGGCGCTGCAGGGCAAGTTCGGGTTCGAGCCTGCCCGGGTCGTGGCCGCGGCGCTTGAGGTGCTCGGAAGAAAGGCGTAGCAGGAACCATGCGACTCGCGATGAGCGCCGACCATGCGGGCTATGAAATGAAGGACGCGCTGGCGGCGCAGCTGCGCACCGCCGGCTACGACGTCTCGGACCTCGGCACCAACTCGGCGGCCGCCGTGGACTATCCCGACTTCGCGGCGGCGGTGGCGCGCGCGGTGGCCGGCGGCGACGCCGACCGCGGCATCGTCATCTGCGGCAGCGGGGTTGGGGCCTCGATCGCGGCCAACAAGGTGCGCGGCGCGCGCGCCGGCTTGTGCCACGACTGCTATTCGGCGAAGCAGGGGGTCGAGCACGACGACATGAACATCCTGGTTCTGGGCGCCCGCGTCGTCGGCCCCGCGCTCGCGACCGAACTGGTGCGCGCGTTCCTCGCGGGAAATTTCAGCAACGAAGAGCGGCACGTGCGGCGGCTGGCGAAAGTCGCCGCCCTGGAGGAAGCACCATGAATCCGGTTGCAGACCTGCGCAATTTCGGCCAGGCCGTCTGGCTCGACTACATCCGCCGCAACATCATCAAGAACGGCGACCTGCGGCGCTACGTCGAGTCGGACGGGCTGCGCGGCGTCACCTCGAACCCCGCCATCTTCGAGAAGGCGATCGACGGCAGCAACGACTACGCCGAGCAGATCGCCGAACTGAGCGCCGACGCGCGGCTCGCGCCGAAGGACATCTTCGAGGCGGTGGCGGTCAAGGACATCCAGGACGCTGCCGACGTGCTGCGGCCGGTGTACGACGAACTGGACGGCAAGGACGGCTACGTCAGCATCGAGGTGTCGCCCGATCTCGCGAACGACACCCAGGCGACGCTCGAGGAGGCGCGCCGGCTGTGGGCCAGGGTGGCGCGGCCCAACGTGATGGTGAAGGTTCCGGCCACCCACGCCGGCATCCCCGCGATCCAGGCGCTGATCACCGAGGGCATAAACGTCAACATCACGCTGCTGTTCGGCCGCGACTTCTACGAAGCCGTGGCACACGCGTACGTCGCCGGCCTGCAGGCGCGCGCCGCCGCCGGCCACGACATCGCGCGCGTCGCGAGCGTTGCGAGCTTCTTCGTCAGCCGCATCGACACCGCTGTCGACAACGACCTGGCGGAGCGCGCCAAGGCGGCGAAGGGTGCCGACCGGGAAAAGCTCGAGCGGCTCATGGGCAAGGTGGCGGTCGCGAACGCCAAGCTGGCCTACGTGAGCTACAAGGAAATCTTCGCCGGCGCGGCGTGGCAGGCACTCGCGGCGAAGGGCGCGCGCGTGCAGCGGCTGCTCTGGGCTTCGACCGGCACCAAGAACCCGAACTACAGCGACGTCCTGTACGTCGAGGAGCTGATCGGCGCCGACACCGTCAACACCATGCCGCCGGAGACGCTCGCCGCGTTCCGCGACCACGGCAAGCTGGCCGCGACGCTCGAGGCGGATGTCGCGGGCGCGCGCGCGGTGCTCGCCGACCTCGAGGGCGTTGGCATCTCGCTGCAGAAGGTCACCGACGACCTCATCGAGGACGGGCTCAAGAAGTTCGTCGAACCGTTCACCAAGCTGCTGAAGGCGGTGGCGCGCAGGGCGCGCGAAGCCAACAAGGCGCACCTCAACACCCAGTCGCGCTCGCTGCCCGCGGCGCTCGAGGAGGCGGTGGCCGAGCGCCTGCGCCAGTTCGACGCGGACGGCGGCACGCGCCGCCTGTTCGCCGCCGATGCGTCCTTCTGGACCGGCAAGGACGAAGCCAGCTGGCTGGGCTGGCTCGGCGTCGCCGAGCAGCAGCTGGACGCTGCCGCGCAGTTTGCGGCGCTGCGCGAGGAGGCGCGGCGCGAAGGCTTCGACCACATCCTGCTCATGGGCATGGGCGGTTCGAGCCTCTGCCCCGAGGTGCTGCGCAAGACCTTCGGCGTGATCCCGGGCTCGCCCGAGCTGCACGTCCTCGACTCGACCGACCCCGCGCAGATCCAGGCGACCGAGGCCAAGCTCGACCTGAAGAAGACCCTCTTCATCGTCTCGAGCAAGTCGGGCTCGACGCTCGAGCCCAACATCTTCAAGGCGTACTTCTTCGACCGCGTGAACCTGGCGCTCGGCAACGGCAAGGCCGGCAGCCGCTTCGTCGCCATCACCGATCCCGGCTCGGCGCTGCAGAAGGAGGCCGAAGCCGATTCGTTCCGCCACGTCTACCCGGGCCTCAAGAACGTCGGCGGCCGCTATTCGGCGCTCACCAACTTCGGCATGGTGCCGGCCGCGGCGATGGGCCTCGACGTCGAGGCGCTGCTCGACGAAGCCATGCGCATGCTGCAGGCGTGCGCGCCCGGCGTGCCGGCAGCGGAAAATCCCGGCCTGGTGCTCGGCACGGTCATGGGTGTGGCCGCGCAGCACGGCATCGACAAGCTGACGATCGCGGCCTCGCCCGGGCTTTCCGACCTCGGCGCCTGGCTCGAGCAGCTGGTGGCCGAGTCGACCGGCAAGAACGGCAAGGGCATCGTCCCGGTGGACCGCGAACAGCTCGCCGATGCCGCCGCCTACCACTCCGACCGGCTGTTCGTGTACGTGCGCCTCGATGCGGCGCCCGACGCGAAACAGGAAGCCGCGATCACGAGCCTCGAAGCCGCCGGCCATCCGGTGGTGCGCATCGGCGTCGCCACTCGCCAGGACCTGGCGGAGGAGTTCATCCGCTGGGAGATCGCGACCGCAGTGGCCGGCGCCATCCTGGGGATCAACCCGTTCGACCAGCCCGACGTCGAGGCAAGCAAGATCGCGACCCGCGCTCTCACCAACGAGTACGAAAAGACCGGACAGCTGCCGGCGGAGAAGCCGTTCTTCACCGACAACGGCATCAGCCTGTTCGCGGATGCGGCGAACGCCTCGGCGCTCGAGAAGCTGGTGGCGAAGCCTTCGCTCGCGGCCTTCCTCGAGGCGCACGTCGGCCGCGCCGGCAGCAGCGACTACTTCGCCCTCCTCGCCTACATCGAGATGAACGCGGCGCACGAGGCCGAGCTGCAGGCGATGCGCCACAAGGTGCGCGACGACCGCAAGGTCGCCACCTGCGTCGGCTTCGGGCCGCGCTTCCTGCACTCGACCGGCCAGGCGTACAAGGGCGGCCCCAACAGCGGCGTGTTCCTGCAGCTCACCTGCGACGACGCGAAGGACGTGGCGGTGCCGGGCAAGGGCTACACGTTCGGCGTCGTCAAGGCGGCGCAGGCGCGCGGCGACTTCCAGGTGCTCGCCGAGCGCGGGCGCCGGGCGCTGCGCGTGCACATGAACGACGTGGCGAGCGGCCTGAAGACGCTGCGCAAGGCACTGGGGGCGTAGGCAATGCAATTCGGCATGATCGGACTCGGCCGCATGGGCGCGAACATGGTGCGGCGGCTGATGCGCGCCGGGCACGATTGCGTCGTCTGGGACCGTGCGTCGGCCGCGGTCGAGGCGCTCGCGAAGGACGGCGCCATCGGCGCCACCTCGCTCGCCGACTTCGTCGCGAAGCTGCAGGCGCCGCGCGCCATCTGCCTGATGGTGCCCGCGGCCTACGTGGACGCGTCGCTCGCCGAACTCGAGAAGCTGGTGGCGCCGGGCGACATCCTCATCGACGGCGGCAACTCGCACTATCACGACGACATCGCGCGCTCGAAGCGGCTCGGCGCCAAGGGCCTCCACTACGTGGACATGGGCACGAGCGGCGGCGTCTGGGGGCTGGAGCGCGGCTACTGCCTGATGATCGGCGGCGAGGACGACGTGGTGAAGCGCCTCGATCCGGTCTTCGCGACGCTGGCGCCCGGCGCCGGCGACATCGAGAAAACACCGGGCCGCGAGGGCCGGCAGAGCACCGCCGAGCGCGGCTACCTGCATTGCGGCCCCGCGGGCGCCGGCCATTTCGTGAAGATGGTCCACAACGGCATCGAGTACGGCCTGATGGCCGCGTACGCCGAGGGCTTCAACATCCTCAGCAAGGCGAACATCGGCAAGGCCGAGGCGCAGGCGCACGACGCCGAGACCACACCGCTGCGCCAGCCCGAGCACTTCCAGTACGACCTCAACCTCGCCGACGTCGCCGAGGTGTGGCGGCGCGGCAGCGTCGTCACGTCCTGGCTTCTCGACCTCACCGCGAGCGCCCTCGCCGCGAGCCCGAAGCTCGACAAGTTCGGCGGCAAGGTGTCGGACTCCGGCGAGGGGCGCTGGACGGTGGCGGCCGCCAACGACCTGGCGGTGCCGGCGCACGTGCTGACCGCGGCGCTGTTCGAGCGCTTCGCCTCGCGCGGCGAGGACGATTTCCAGAACCGGGTGCTGTCGGCGATGCGCTTCGGCTTCGGCGGGCACCTGGAGAAGAAGTGAAGCCGTCGCTGCCGCCGAGCGACGCGCTGGTCTTCTTCGGCGCCACCGGCGACCTCGCGTACAAGAAGATCTTTCCGGCGCTCCTCGGCCTCGTCGGCCGCGGCCGGCTCACGGTGCCGGTGATCGGCGTGGCGCGCTCCAGCTGGAGCCGCGAGCAGCTCATCGAGCGGGCAAAGGCGAGCGTCACCGAAGCGGGCGTGTACGACGCGGCGAACTTCGCGAAGTTCGTGGCGCTGCTGCGCTACGTGGACGGCGACTACTCCGACGCCGCGACGTTCGTGAAGTTGAAGAACGAGCTGGGCGGCGCCGCGCGTCCGACGCATTACCTCGCGATCCCGCCGAGCATGTTCCCGACCGTGGTGCAGCTGCTGGCCGAGGCGAAGTGCACCGAGGGCGCGCGCGTCATCGTCGAGAAGCCGTTCGGCCGCGACCTCGCGTCCGCGGTCGCGCTCAACAAGACGCTGCACCAGGCGTTCGCGGAAAAGGCGATCTTCCGCATCGACCACTACCTCGGCAAGGAGGCGGTGCAGAACATCCTCTACTTCCGCTTCGCCAACTCGTTCCTCGAGCCGGTCTGGAACCGCAACTACGTCGAGAACGTGCAGATCACGATGGCGGAGAATTTCGGCGTCGCCGGCCGCGGCAAGTTCTACGAGGAGACGGGCGTGGTCCGCGACGTCGTCCAGAACCACCTGCTGC
Organism: uncultured Acidobacteriota bacterium; assembly: GCA_963720545.1. GTDB lineage: Bacteria > Acidobacteriota > Vicinamibacteria > Fen-336 > Fen-336 > MFD01916-c6. The sequence continues at coordinate 2,743,870 of OY970399.1, forward strand.
AGGTGATCGGCTTTCTCGCCATGGAGTCGCCGTCGTCGTCCACCCCCGACGCGATCCGCTCCGAACAGTCGAAGGTGCTGCGCACCGTGCGGCCGCTCGACGCCGCGAACCTGGTGCTCGGGCAGTTCAAGGGCTACCGCGACGAGCCCGGCGTCGCGCCGGAGTCGCAGGTGCCGACCTACGCGGCGGTGCGCCTTTTCGTCGATTCGTGGCGCTGGCACGGCGTGCCGTTCTACATCCGTGCCGGCAAGTCGCTTCGGGCGAGCGTCACCGAGGTGATGGTGGAGCTGAAGGCGCCGCCGCCGGTGGTGTTCGACGAAGCGGCGCCGGCCGAGGGCAATTATGTCCGCTTCCGGCTTTCGCCCCAGGTGGTGATCGCCGTGGGCGCGCGGGCGAAGAAGCCGGGCGAGGGCATGGTGGGCGAGCCGGTGGAGCTGTCGGTCGTCGATGACGACACCGAGGCGGACGGAGGACATCGCGTCGATGCGTACGAACGGCTGCTGGGCGACGCCATGATGGGCGACCCGACACTGTTCGCGCGCCAGGACACCGTCGAAGCCGCGTGGGCCGTGGTCGATCCGGTGCTGGCGGCGCCGCTGCCCGCATATCAATACGACCCGGGTTCGTGGGGACCGCGCGAAGCCGACGCGCTCGCACGGGACGTCGGCGGCTGGAACACCCCGGCATGAGCGCGGCCGCGCCCTTCACCCGGCTCTATCTCGTCCGCCACGGTGCCACGTCCCTCTCGGCCGAGAACCGCTTCGCCGGCGCCATCGGCGTCGATCTCTCCGACGAAGGCCGGGGCCAGGTCGAGCGCCTCGCCGCGCGTCTCACGGACCACTCGTTCGCGGCGGTCTACACGAGCCCGCTCGACCGTACCGTCGAGACGGCGCGGATCCTGGCGCGCCCGCACGCGCTCGAGTTGCAGAAGCGCGACGGCTTGCGCGAAATCAGCCACGGCCACTGGGAAGGACTGACGCGCGGCGAGGTCGAGAAGCAGTTCTGCGACGAATACACGGCGTGGGAAGAGGATCCCTTCACCTTCGCTCCGGAGGGCGGCGAGTCGGGGGTGGCGGTTTTGGCGCGCGCCCTGCCGGTGATCCGCGAGATCGTGGTGGCCCATCCCGGCGAACGGGTGCTGGTGGTCTCGCACAAGGCGACGCTGCGCCTGCTGATCTCGAGCCTCCTCGGCTTCGACGTGCGCGGCTACCGCGACCGCCTCGACCAGTCGCCGGCCTGCCTCAACGTGCTCGACTTCAAGGACGCGACGCGCGCCCGCCTGATGCTCTTCAACGATGTCTCCCACTACGCCTCGGTTCCGCGCCAGGCGACGACGAACCTGTCGAAGTGGTGGGACAATCCTGTGCTCTGACCGAAGTTTCCTGGAGGAACCATGCTTCTCGAGGGCAAGTGCGGCCTCGTCCTGGGTGTTGCGAACAAGCGCTCGATCGCGTGGGGAATCGCGCAGGCCGCGACCCGCGAAGGTGCGCGCCTGGCGCTCACCTTCCAGGGCGAGCGCCTGAAGGAGAACGTCGAAACGCTGGCCGCCGGCCTCAAGGATCCGCTGGTGCTGCCGTGCGACGTCACCAGCGACAACGACCTCGACGCGCTCGCGGCAGCGGTCAAGGACGGCTTCGGCGGCGTCGACTTCGTGGTGCACGCCGTCGCCTTCGCGCTGCGCGAGGAGCTCGACGGCCTGTTCCTCGACACCTCGCGCGAGGGCTACCGCATGGCGCAGGACATCTCCTCGTACTCGCTCACGGCGCTGGCAAGGCGCAGCGTGCCGCTCATGGAAGGGCGCGGCGGCAGCATCTTGACGCTCTCCTACCTGGGCGGTGAGCGGGTCGTGCCGCACTACAACGTCATGGGCGTCGCCAAGGCGGCGCTCGAGATGTCGGTGCGCTACCTCGCCGCCGACCTCGGGCCGAAGGGCATCCGCGTCAACGCGATCTCGGCCGGACCGATCCGCACGCTCGCGGCCTCGGGAGTGCACGGCTTCGGCAAGATGCTCGAGCACCACCGCAACCAGGCGCCACTGCGCAAGAACACCGAGCTCGACGAGGTCGGCGACGCCGGCCTGTTCCTGATCTCGCCGCTGTCGCGCGGCATCACCGGCGAAGTGCTCCACGTGGACGGCGGCTTCCACGTCATGGGCCTGTCGGCCGACCTGTTCCCGGCGCCGCAAGCTTAGGCAGCGCGCTGCGCCTCCTCGGCGTTTCCGGCAGCCTGCGGGCGCGTTCGTCGAACACCGCGGCGCTCAACGCCGCGGTGCGCCTGGCGCCCGCCGGCGTGACCGTCTCGGTCTACGACGCTCTCGGCACGCTGCCGCACTTCAACCCTGACCTCGACGTCGAGGGCATGGCGCCGCCGAGCGCGGTCGGGGAACTGCGGGCGCGGATCCTGGAGGCTGGCGGCGTGCTGTTCTCGACGCCGGAATACGCGCACGGCCTGCCGGGCTCGCTGAAGAACGCGCTCGACTGGCTGGTCAGCGATCCCGGCTTCTACGGCAAGGCGATCGGCATCGTCAACACTTCGCCGCACTCGCGCCATGCGCACGCAGCGCTCCTCGAGACGCTTGCGACCATGGGCACGCGGCTGGTCCCAGCGGCGGTGGTGGAACTGCCGATACGCGGCCGCCACCTGGACGCGGACGAGATTGCGGCCGATGCCGAGCTGTCGGCTGTGTTGCGCGCCGGCCTCGCCGCGCTGGTAGACGCGGCCAGTGGCCAGTCGTAGCGCCGTCTTCGCTACCGGCCGCTGCGCGGCCGCTGCTAACCTCGGACCAGAGTGAAGCGTTTCCTGGGAGCGGCGGTCCTCGCCGTGTCGATGACGGCCGCCGGCATGGCGCGTGTGTCCGCGCAGGAGCCCGCACCGCAGGCAACACCATCGCCGCAAGTGTCGCCGCCACCATCGCCTGAGGCTTCGCCGTCGCCGGTTCCCGAGCAATCGCCATCGCCTTCGCCGTCTCCCGGCGAATCGCCCTCGCCATTGCCATCTCCGGGGGAGTCGCCATCGCCAGCGCCGTCTCCCGGCCAATCGCCGTCGCCCGCGCCCGCGCCCACGCCGACACCGCTGCCGGCAGTGGCGCCGCCGCCCGCGCTCGAGGCGGGCAACCTCCGCGTGAAGGCGGACCAACAGGACCACGAGGAAGGCCATTCCTGGTTCCGCGGCTCCTGTGACCTGCAGTTCGGCGACATGCGCATCAACGCCGACCAGTTCGACTTCTACATTCAGGCGCAACCCGACGGCACCGAGACGCGGCGCCTGGTGGCGACCGGCAACGTGGTCTTCATGCAGGGCGACGAACGCCTTGCCGGCACCGCGCTCGACATGGACCTGAACACCGGCAAGGGCACGTTCGACCATCCGTACGGTTACGTAACGCCCGGGCTCCTCATCGAAGGCAAGACGCTGAAGCGCCTCGACCCGATGACCTACTGGGTCGACGACCCGACCTTCACGTCCTGCTTCCAGCCGAACCCGCGCTGGTCGTTCCGCGCGTCCTCGGCGAAGATCAAGGTCGGCAAGAAGATCACCGCGTTCAACACGCTGATGCGCGTCAAGTCGGTGCCGACGCCGGTGTTCTTCCCGTACTTCTCCTATCCGATCAGCCGCGACGGGCGCGGCACCGGCCTGCTGTTCCCGAAGTTCGGCTTCGGCGCCAACAAGGGCTTCGAGGTGGGCCTCGGCTTCTTCTGGGCGATGGGCAGAAGCGTCGACCAGACGTTCCTGTTCGACAACTACTCGGCGATCGGCTACGGCTTCGGCCACGAGTTCCGTTACGTCGGCCAGTCGGCGTCGCGCGGCGTGTTCAACACCTACTTCTTCAACCAGAAGCAGGACTACCTGAACCGCCCGGCGCCGGGGAAGTGGGACTACGACATCGAGGCGAACGCGAACCAGCTGCTGCCGGGCAACGTCCGCTTCAACCTGCGCAGCCGCGAATACAGCAGCCTCGGCTTCCAGCAGCGCTTCCAGGAAAGCGTCAACATCGCGACCAACCGCAACCGCTATACGCAGCTGACGCTGTCGCGCGGCTTCGGCGGGGCGAACCTGAGCGCGGTGTACGACCGCAGCCAGACGTTCTACGGCGAGACCCGCTACGTGATCCGCCGCCACGTGCCGACCGTCCGGCTGCGCCAGGGCAACATCAAGTTCGGCAAGACCGGCATCGTCGGCAACTACGAGGTGAAGGGCGAGGGCCTCGAGAACGGCGAAATCTCGCAGCGCATCGACACCGTGGTCGACTACAACCGCTTCGACGTCAACCCGGAGATCTCGCGCCCGACGAGCCTGTCGTTCCTGCAGCTGACGCCGCGCTTCCGCTATCGCGCCACCCGCTACAGCGCCAGCTACGGCGACGACCCCGCCACCGAGGACGTCGAGACCGACTTCTTCCTCAGGAACACGCCGATCGACCGCCGCTACTGGGAGTTCTCGACCGAGCTGCGCGGCCCCAACTTCTCCAGGGTGTTTGGCGGCATCGGCTCGTACAGCGACAAGATCAAGCACGTGATCGGTCCGGAGTTCACTTACCAGTACCGGCCCGGCGGCGACATCGACCCGGTCGCGATCCCGCGCTTCGACGGCGACGACTACACCGTCGGCACCAACCAGATCACCTACGGCATCTACCAGACGCTGCTCGCCAAGCGGCCAAGCCCGAGCGGCAAGCGCGTGCCCTACGAGTTCCTGTCGTGGCGCCTCCTGCAGACCTACTACGGCGACATCAGCCAGGGCGCGCAGAACAACGACCCGAGCTACGTGTCGAGCCCCTATGGCACGACGCCCGAGGGCAAGGTCATCCATACCTCGCCGATCCAGTCGCGCATCCGCTTCCGGCCGGTGCCCTCGACCTCGACCGACTTCAGCGTCGAGTACGATCCCAACTTCAAGGCCTACAAGAGCATCCGCCTGTCGCAGTCGTTCGGCATCAACCGCTTCAACTTCGACGTCGGCTTCTACAAGAACAGCAACCTCAGGCTGATCGCCGAAGACCCCACCTCGGGCATCGGCGTCTATCGCAGCGGCACCGCGCGCGCCTCGCTCACGCTCATTCCCAACAAGCTGGTGGTAGACGCGCGCGCCGACTACGACTTCCAGCAGAAGCGCCTGTTCAACGCCATCGCCAACTTCAAGTACAACGTCCAGTGCTGCGGCATCGGCGTGCAGATGTACCAGAAGGGCCTGCTCGGCCCCGACGGCCAGGAAACCTGGGGCTTCAAGTTCAACATCGAGCTCGCGAACATCTCCGGCCTCGGCGGCAACGGCGACCGCGGCGGCTCGCTGACGCGCCGCAACTACTGACCAGGCGCAGCGTTAAGATCCCGGTCAACAAGATGCGCGTATTGGTCACCGGCGCGTCCGGATTCGTCGGCCGGCACCTGGTCGAGACGCTGGCGCACGAGCGCGGCGAGGCGGCGGTCGCGGGCCTGGTGCGTCCGGGCACCGCGGCCGAGGGGCGCATCGAGACGATTCCCTGCGACCTCGACGACCAGTCGGCGGTGCTGCGCGCGCTGGAGCGCGCCCGCCCCGAACAGGTGGTGCATCTCGCGGCGCAATCGAGCCCGCGCCTCTCCTTCGAGGATCCCGAAGGCACGCTGCGCACCAACGTCTTCGGGCTGCTGCACATTCTCGAAGCCGTGCGGCGGCTGGCGCTGCGGCCGCGCATCCTGGTGATCGGCAGCGCCGAGGAATACGGCGCCGTGGACGCGCAGGCCGGCCCGGTCGGCGAGGACGCGCCGCTTCGGCCGCGCTCTCCCTACGCCGCGAGCAAGGTGGCGCAGGCGGTGCTGGCGCGCCAGTATGCCGCGAGCCACGGCATCGACGTGGTCCTCACCCGCACCTTCAACCACACCGGCCCGGGCCGCGGCGAAGACTTCGCCGAGAGCTCGTTCGCGCGCCAGATCGCGCGCGTCGAGGCGGGCGCGCAGCCGCCGGTGCTGGCGGTCGGCAACCTCGACACCGTGCGCGACTTCACCGACGTGCGCGACGTCTGCCGCGCCTACGCGGCGCTGCTCGAGCGCGGCGTTTCAGGCGAGACCTACAACGTCTGCTCCGGGACCGGCGTGCGCATCGGCGCCATCCTCGACGAGCTGCTGAGCCTGGCGGCGGTGCGCCCCGACGTGCGCGTGGACGCGGCGCGCCTGCGCGCCTCCGACAATCCGGTGGTCGTCGGCAATCCGGCGAAGCTGCGCGCCGCGACCGCCTGGCAGCCGCAACTGCCGCTGCGCCGCACGCTCGCCGACCTGCTCGCTTACTGGCGCGAGCGCACCGGCTCGCCCGAGGCGGTTGCGCCTTGAAGGTGCTGCTGACCGGCGGCACCGGCTTCCTCGGCAAGAACGTCGCGCGTGCCCTGGCCGCCGCCGGCTACGAACTGCGGCTGCTGGTGCGCGCCAACAGCAACCGCAGCCTGCTGCCGGAGAACGCCGAGTTCGTGAACGGCGACGTCACCGACGCCGGGTCGCTGCTGCGCGCGGCCCAGGGCTGCGGCGCGGTGCTGCACATGGCGGCGCTGGTGAAGATGTGGGATCCGCAGCCGCGGCGCTTCGACGAGTGCAACATCGGCGGCTTGTGGAACGCCGTCGACGCGGCCCGCCAGGCCGGCGCGCGCCTCGTCTACACGTCGTCCTTCATCGCGGTCGGCCCCACCGGCACCGAGCCGGCCGACGAGTCTCAGGTGCATCCCGGCAGCGGCTACCGCAACGCATACGAACGCACCAAGGCGATCGCCGACAAGGTGGCGCGCGACGCGGCCAGCAGGGGCGCCGACATCGTCATGGTCTATCCCGGCGTCGTCTACGGACCAGGCGAAGTGACGGACGCCAACATCGTGGTGAAGATGATCGTCGACCACATGCACGGCCGCTTCGCCGGCATCGTCGGCCCGGGCGACCGGTTGTGGTCCTACGCCTACGTCGACGACGTGGCCCGCGGCCACGTGCTGGCGCTCGAGAAGGGTCGCGCCGGCGAGCGCTACTTCCTGTGCGGCGAGAACGTCACCATGACCGGCCTGTTCGAAACGCTGCGCGAGCTGACCGGCGTGGCGCCGCCCACGCGCCACATCCCGTACGCGGTCGCGACGGCGCTGGGCGCTCTGCTCTACGGCTGGGCCGAGATGACCGGGCGTCCGCCGATCCTCACGCACGAAGTGGTCGGCGTCTTCAAGGAGCACTGGGCGTATGCCAGCGCCAAGGCCGGGCGCGAACTCGGCTACGCACCCGTGCCGCTGCGGGAAGGACTCGAACGCACGCTTGGGTGGCTCAGGCGCGAGGCGCTCGCCTGAGGGTCCCGCCCTCGGAAGCGGCCCGCAAGCTCATTCACATCGCGGCGGGCGGCTTCGCGTTCCTGCTGCGCGACCTCACCTGGGCACAGGCGATCGCACTGGGCGCCGCGGCCTGCGTGTTCAACGCCGCCGTCCTGCCGCGCATCGGCGGCAAGGGACTGTGGCGCGGCAGCGAGCTGGCGCGCGGCGCGGCGCCGGGAATCCTGTTCTATCCGCTCGCCGTGCTCGGGGTGGTGCTGCTGTTCCCCGACGAACCGTGGATTGCCGCCGCGGTGTGGGGGATCCTCGCGTTCGGCGACGGCACGGCATCGCTCCTCGGCCAGGCGCTTGGCGGCGCGAAGCTGCCGTGGAACGAACGCAAGAGCTGGTCGGGATTCCTTGCGTTCATCGTCTTCGGCACCCTCGGCTCGGCCTGCCTCGCGGCATGGACGCAGCGCCTGCCGCTCGTGGACGCCTGGCACACGGGGCTCGGCGTGCTGATGTTGCTGGTGGTCGTCGCCTGCGCCCTGGTCGAGACGCTGCCCACGACCCTCGACGACAACATCACCGTGCCGGTCGTCGGCGCGTCGCTGCTGGCGCTCTTCGGCGGCGTTTCTTTCGAGGAGTACCTCGCGCAGCCCTACCTGCTGCCGCACCTCCTGCAGGGCCTGGTGGTGAACGGCGTGTTCGCGCTCGCGGCAAAGCGCGCCGGTTCGATCGACTGGCCGGGCGCTGTTTCGGCGGTGATCGTCGGCACGCTCATCACCATCGGGCTCGGGCTCCCCGGCCTGCTGGTGATGATCGCGTTCTTCGTCATCGGCTCGGCGGTGACGCGGCTCGGCTACCGCATCAAGGCAGCGCGCGGCATCGCCCAGGAAAAGGGCGGCGCGCGCGGCTGGAAGAACGCGTGGGCCAACGGCGGCGTGCCGGCGCTGCTCGCGGTGCTGGCCGGCATCCACGCCGCCGCCCTCGGCGGCCTCGACAAGGCAGTGCTGTTCGCCATCGCCTACGCCGCCGCGGTCGCGACCGCAGCCGCCGACACCTGTTCCTCGGAAGTGGGTAAGGCGTACGGCCGCCGCACGTTCCTCATCACCACGCTGCGCAGCGTCCCGCCCGGCACCGAGGGCGCCGTCAGCCTCGAAGGCACGCTCGGAGGACTGGCGGGCGGCTTCCTCGTCGCTGCCGTCGGCGCCTTCGGCGGCCTCTACCCGTGGCCGGTCAGCGTGCTGGTCGGCTTCGCGGGCCTTCTCGGCAGCCTCGCGGAGAGCGTCATCGGCACGGTTGCCGAGAAGCGCGGCTGGCTCGACAACGACCTGCTGAACGCGCTCAACACCGCGATCGGCGCGCTGCTCGCGGCGGCGATGACCCGTCTCTTATAATCGAGGCCCCCCGACAACATGGCGAGCGGCAAAATCTATTCGGAGTTCGCGCGGCCGTTCACGCTGCTGCCGCCGGCGCTGGGCGTGCTGAGCGGTGCCGTTACGGCATGGGGCGCGCACCACACCAAAGAGCCGGTGACCGCGGCGCTGGTCGTGCCGGTGCTGTTCGGCACGCTGATGGCGGCGGTGCTCAATGCCTCCAACAACGCCGTCAACCAGATCTACGACCTCGACATCGACCGCGTCAACAAGCCGGGCCGGCCGCTGCCGAGCGGCCGCCTGAGCCTGCACGACGCGTGGCTCTTCACCATCGCCACCTGCGTGCTCTCCTGGGTGCTCGCGTGGTTCGCCTCGCCGCAGGGCCGCCGCGAGTGCTTCGTCATCGTCGTGTTCACGACGCTCCTGTGCTGGATCTACTCGGCGCCGCCGCTCTGGACCAAGCGCCGCGGCTTCCTCGCCAACCTGACCATCGCGATCCCGCGCGGCGTGCTGCTGAAGGTCGCCGGCTGGTCCACGGTCAAGACGGTGATGGACGCCGAGCCGTGGTTCATCGGCTCGGTGTTCGGCCTGTTCCTGCTCGGCGCCGCCTCCACCAAAGACTTCGCCGACATCCCCGGCGACCGGGCGGGCGGCTGCCGCACGCTGCCGATCCTCTACGGCGTGAAGAAGGCCGCATGGCTCATCGCACCCTTCTTCGTCCTGCCGTTCTTCCTCATCCCGATCGGGGTGGGCGCAGGCATCCTCACCGGCAACGCGCTGCTGCTGAACGTGTTGGGCGCCCTGCTCATCGTCTACGGCTGCTACACGGTCTACCTGCTGGTGCGCCGGCCCGACGACCTCGCGACCACCGAGAACCACCCCTCGTGGACGCACATGTACCGGATGATGATGCTGGCGCAGGTTGGCTTCGCGCTCGCCTACTTGTTCTAGCTAGTCGGCGTCGGCGTACTCGCCGACCACGACACGCGCGTGGCGCACCATGTGGCCGTCGAGCTTGTAGCCGCGCACGATCTCGCGCAGCACGTAGTGGTGGCGTTCGGGATCGTCGACGCCTTCCATCTGCACTGCCTCGGCGATTTCCGGGTCGAACACCTTGCCGATCACCGGCACCCGCTCCAGGCCCTCGCTCTGCAGCACCGACACCAGCTGGTTGCGCACCAGGATCAGCCCCTCGGCCAGGCGTTCGTCCACACCCGTGCCCTGCGCGGCTTCGAGCGCGCGGTCGAGGTTGTCGAGGACCTCGATGAAGCGCAGCAGCAGGACCTCGCGCTCCTGGCTGAACTGCAGTTCGGCGTTTCGCACCTGGCGTTCGCGCAGCGTCTGGGTTTCCGCGCGCAGTGCGCGGATGCCCTCGAGGGCTTCGCCGAGCCGGCTCTCCGCAAGCTCCGCGCGCTGGCGATAGCCTTCCAGGTTCTTGCGCAGCGCGTCGGATTCTTGTGGAGTTCTCGGGGTTTCGGTCATTGCTTGTGGCTGTCGCACGGCCCAACGAATCGCGTGGATCCAGGTGGTTGCTGAGTATAGCGACAAGCCTGCGAGAGCGCGGCTTTTGTCTCCGGCCGCGTGCGACCCGGATCACAACTCAACGCGCATATCCCGCGAGCATCAGCGTCACGTCGAGCAGGTTGGTGCCGGTCGGTCCGGTGCGGATCAGGCCGCCGATGGGCTCCAAAAACGATGCAGTGTCGTTCGCCGCGAGGTAGCTTGCGGGTGCGCGCAGTCCGGCGCGCACCGCCAGTGCCAGCGTCTGCGAGTCGGCGAAGGCGCCGGCAGCATCGCTGTTGCCGTCGAGGCCGTCGGTCGCGAGCGAGGCCAGCAGCGCCGGCACGCGCAGGGCCGCGAGCGGCTTCGCCGCCGCCACCGCCAGCTCGAGATTGCGGCCGCCGCGGCCCTGGCCGCGCCGCGTCACCGTCACCTCGCCGCCGGCGATGAGGCAGAGAGCCCGCCCGCCCGGGCGCAGGCCCGCGCTTTCGCGGCGCAGGAGGTTCGCGAGCCGCACGCCCGCGGCGGCGGCTTCGCCGTGCAGCTGCCGCTCGACGACGCGCGCCCGGAGGCCGCGCCGCCGCGCTGCGCGCAGGGCCGCGTTCACCACGATGCGGTTGCTGCCGATGAGGCGCAGGCGCACCCGCCGGAACGCCGCATCGCCCGGCTTCGGCGTTTCGGGAGCTTCCCCGGCCATTCCCCTCGCCAGGTGGCGCGCGACGTTCGGCGGCGCTGCGATCCGGTGGCGCCGCAGCACCCGCACGGCGTCGGCGTAGGTGGTGGGGTCGGGCGAGAGCATGCCCGACGCGATCGCCGCCGGGTCGTCGCCGAGGACATCCGAGAGCAGCAGGCCGCGCACGCTCGCCGCCTTCATGAGGCCCGCGAGACCGCCGCCCTTGAGTCGCGACAGGTGCCGCCGCACGACATTCATCTCGTTTATGGTGGCGCCGGCGCGCAGCAGGCTGTCGGTCAGCGCGCGCTTGTCGTCGAGGGTGACGCCCGCGACCGGCGCCGGCAGCAGCGCCGACGAACCGCCAGAGAGGAGCGCCAGCACCACGTCCTTCGCTTCGAGGCCGCGCGCCAGCATCTCGACCTGGTGAGCCGCGCGCATGCCGCGCTCGTCGGGCAGGGGATGGGAGGTGATGAGGAGCGGCAGCCGCCGCAGCGGCACCGTGCCGGGCGCCTGGGCCACGACGATGCCGGCGTCGATGCGCGAGCGCAACACCGATTCGGCCGCGGCCGCCATCAACGCCGCTGCCTTGCCGATGGCGACGATCACCAGCCGGCCGCCGCGCGGCACCGCCACCGGCCGCGCGCGCAGCTCGTCACGGACGAGGGCGAAGGGGTCGGCGGCGCGGCGCACCGCGGCCAGGATCGAGGACGCCTGGCGGCGCAGGAACAGCAGGTCGCGCCGCAATGCGGCGGGCTTCAGTTGGCCCGAACGCCGCGCGTTTCGGAGAGGCGGGTGAGGGTGTCGAAGTTCCTGAGGAGCGCTTCGGCCTTGGCGGAAAATCCGTTCTGGCAGCACACCGCGGGCAGGTCGTCGCAAACCCGGCGCCAGGCCTTGTCCATGGCATCCCGGCGGGCTGCGGTCACGAGCCCGCTTTGATCCAGGCACTGCAGGTGCTTCGTGAACTCTTCACGGTAGAAGTCCGTCAGTGCGCGGGTCTTGTCGATTTCCACAGGCCTTGGGGCACCTCTTCTTCGAGCGTAGCCGCACCCCGGTGCCTTGTCAACGATTGTGAACGTTCGTCTCAAAACATGGCCAGCTGGGGGTCGGCGTCGAGGCTCCAGTCGGCTCGCAAGCCGTTGGTGAAGTTGACGTAGCCCGCGGCGCCGATCATCGCGGCATTGTCGGTGGAAAGTGCGATCGGCGGCACATGGAGCGGCAATCGCAGCGCGGCGGCGGCCGCCGCGGCCTCCTTGCGCAGCAGCGAATTGGCGGCGACCCCGCCGCTCAGGATCAGGCTTCGTGGCCGGCGTTCCCGGGCGGCCTGGGTGAGCGCCGCGACCAGGGCATCGACGGCGGCGCGCTGGAACGAAGCGACCAGGTCCTTCACCGCGGCGCTTGCGTGTGACGAATCCGTGACGGGCTCGATGCCGGTCTTGCGCACGTGGTGCAGCACCGCGGTCTTGAGCCCGCTGAAGGAAAAGCCGGGCTGGCCGTCGCTCATCTTCGGCCGGCGGAATGCCACCGCGCGCGGGTTGACGCCGGGCTCACGGCTCAGCTTGTCGATGATCGGGCCGCCGGGGTAGCCGAGGCCGAGGAGCTTCGCCACCTTGTCGAACGCCTCGCCGGCGGCGTCGTCGCGGGTCTTGCGCAGCAGCACGTAGGTGCCGAGCTGCGGCAGCTCGAAGAGGCTCGTGTGCCCGCCCGAGACGATGAGCGCCAGCGCCGGCAGTTCGATATGCGCGCCGCCGAGGAACGGCGCCATCACATGGCCGGCGATGTGGTGCACCGGCACCAGCGGCTTGCGGGCGCCGAAGGCGATCGACTTCGCGGCTTCGATGCCGACGAGCAGCGAGCCGACGAGGCCGGGCCCCTGCGTCACCGCGACCGCGTCGAGCGCGTCGAAGCCGAGCTGAGCTTCGGCCATGGCGGCGGCGATCACCGGCCGCAGGTTCTCGAGGTGATGGCGTGCCGCCAGCTCCGGCACGACGCCGCCGTGCGGCGAGTGCAGCGCCGCCTGCGTCGCGACGATGTTGGAGAGCACCCGCCGCCCGTCCGCGATCACCGCCGCCGCGGTCTCGTCGCAGGAGGTCTCGATGGCGAGGAGCTTCACGCTCACAGCGACGCGTGCGGCTCGACCAGCTCGGCGAGGCTGCGCTCGTAGGGCGGAAAGGCGATGCCGCGCTCGGTGACGATGGCGCTCACGAAGCGGTGCGGCGTGACGTCGAACGCGGGGTTGCGCACCGCGACGCCCTCGGGCGCCATGCGCACGCCGCCGTGGTGCGTGATCTCGTCCGCGCCCCGCTCCTCGATCGCAATCGCGGCGCCGTTCGGCGTCTTGAGGTCGAGCGTCGAGATGGGCGCCGCGACGTAGAACGGCAGGCCGTGCTCCTTCGCGAGCACCGCCACCGTGTAGGTGCCGATCTTGTTGGCGACGTCGCCGTTGGCGGCGATCCGGTCGGCGCCGACCACGATCGCGTCGATCTCGCCGCGCGCCATCAGGTGGCCCGCCATGTTGTCGGCGATGAGCGTCGTCGCGATGCCGTCGCGCAACAGCTCCCACGCCGTCAGGCGCGCGCCCTGCAGGTACGGGCGGGTCTCGTCGGCAAAGACCTGCAGCACGTTGCCGTCGCGCGCCGCCGAACGGATGACGCCGAGCGCGGTGCCGTAGCCCGCGGTCGCGAGGCCGCCGGCGTTGCAATGCGTGAGGATGCGCGACGGAGCGGTGAAGAGCGTGGCGCCGAGGTCGCCCATGCGCCGGCACGCGGCGAGATCCTCGGTTTCGATCGCGTGCGCCTCGCCTTGCAGTGCCTGCGCGAGCGCGGCGCCGTCCTGTCCCGCTGCCAGCTCGGCGTGGCGCCGCTGCATGCGCTCGACCGCCCAGGCGAGATTGACGGCGGTGGGCCGCGTCGCCACCAGTTCGGCGCAGGCTGCGGCCAGGCGTGCCGCACCCAGCGGCGCGGCACCGTTTTCGCGCGCGGCGAGTGCTATGCCGTAAGCCGCCGCGATGCCGATGGCCGGAGCGCCGCGCACCACCATGGTGCGGATGGCGTCCGCCACCTCGGACACCGTCGCGCAACGCACCCAGGTCTCCTGCGAAGGGAGCTTGCGCTGGTCGAGCATCAGGACGGCGCCTTCGGGATCCCAGCGGACGGGTGCGATCAAAGATTGGCCTCTCCTCGATGCTAGTATGCCCGGCTCCGATCCTCTCCATGAGCGCCGAGCCTGCCCTCACCGTCTCCGCCGCACTGAACGCTGTCCTCGCGCGCGCCGCGCCGCTCGGCAACGAGCACGTCGCGCTCGAGGGCGTGCTGGGACGGGTGCTCACCGAAGCCATCCCCGCGGACATCGACATGCCGCCCTTCGACCGTTCGGCGATGGACGGCTTCGCGCTGCGCGCCGCCGACGCCGGTGCCGTGCCCGCGCGCCTGCGGGTCATCGGCGAGGTGCGTGCCGGAGAGCAGTCGAGCCTCACGGTGGGACCCGGCGAGGCGGTCGCGATCATGACCGGCGCGCCGGTGCCGGCGGGCGCCGACGCGGTGCAGCAGGTGGAGAAGACCGCGGCGGGCGGCGGCTTCGTCGAGATCCTCGCGACCGTCGAGAGGGGCGCCAACATCGCGCCGATGGGCAGCGAGGTGCGCGCCGGCCACGAGATCCTGGCTCCCGGCCGCGTCATCGACCCCTCGACGGTTGCCGTGCTGGCGGCGGTGGGGCGGCATCACGTGCTCGTCGGCAAGCGGCCGACCGTTGCGATCCTCGCCACCGGCGACGAACTCGTGGCTTATCACCAACGGCCCGCGGCCGCGCAAATCCGCAACAGCAACGGCCCGACGCTGCGGGCGCAGGCGCTCTGGGCCGGAGCGCACGCCGTCGTGCTCGGCACCGCCCGCGACAACGAAGAGGCCCTCGTGCACGCGATGGAGCCGGGCCTCGACGCCGACATCCTGGTGGTGTCGGGCGGCGTCTCGGCCGGCGCCTACGACCTCGTCGAAGACATCTTCGACAAGCTCGGCGTCATCGTGGAATTCCGCCGCGTCGCGATCAAGCCTGGCGCGCCGCTCGTCTTCGGGCACCGCGGCAAGGCGCTCGTCTTTGGCTTGCCGGGAAACCCGGTATCGACACAGGTCACGTTCGACCTGTTCGTGCGGCCCGCCATCCTCAGTATGCAGGGCGCCGCGGTGCTGGCGCGTCCGGCCGTTTCCGTGGTGCTCGCGGAGGCCGTCACCAACCGCTCGGGGCGCGAAGCACACCTGCCGGCGTTCGTGCGCAGTGTCGGCGGCCGGTTCGTCGCCGCCGTGCTGCCCTCGCGCGGCTCGGCCGACATCGTGCGCCACGCGCACGCCAATGCGCTCGTGGTGATGCCCGCGGACCGCGTCGCGGCCGGCGCCGGCGAAATGGCGCCCGCCATCCTCATGGGAGCATTCCTCGAGAGGGGCGATGGCAACAGCGAAGACATCTAGGGCAGGCGGCAAGGCCGCGAAACGACTGAGCCACGTCGACGCGCGCGGTGCCGTGCGCATGGTCGACGTCTCGCACAAGGACGCGAGCGTGCGCACCGCGGTGGCGCGCGGGCGGATCCGCATGAGCCCCGCTGCGGCGAAGCTCGCCGCCGCGAACCGCCTCGCGAAAGGCGGCGTCGTCGAAGTGGCGCGGCTCGCCGGCATCCAGGCCGCAAAGGCGACGTCGCAGGCGATCCCGCTCTGTCATCCGCTGGCTCTCAGCCACGTCGACGTCGCGATAGCACCGCGGCGCGACGGTTTCGTGGTGGAGGCGCGGGTGCGCGCCGAGGCGAAGACCGGCGCCGAGATGGAGGCGTTGCACGCGGTGGCGGTCGCGGCGCTCACGCTCTACGACATGGTGAAGGCGGTGGACAAGTCGATGGTCATCGGCGAGATCCGGGTGATGCGCAAGACCGGCGGAACCAGCGGCGACTACAGTGCCCGCGGCCGCAAGCGCTAGGGCAGCCCGCCTGCTCCCTTACCCGCAGGCGCCGCGCCTTGCGCACGTCGACGACTACCACGGCGTCGAGGTCGCCGATCCCTACCGCTGGCTCGAGGAGCCGGACAGCCCGCAGCTCCGCGAGTGGATCGCGGCGCAGAACGCGCTGACCGAGTCGTTTCTCGCGCAGGTGCCGCAGCGCGCCGCCATCAAGGCGCGGCTGACGAAACTCTGGAACTACGAGCGCTGGTCGCTGCCGTCGAAGGAGGGCGGGCGCTACTACTACGGCCGCAACGACGGACTGCAGAACCAGAACGTGATCCTGGTGAGCGACACTCTCGACGGCGCCGGCGATGCGCGGGTCTTCATCGACCCGAATGAGCTTTCCGCCGACGGCACCCTGGCGCTCGGCGGGCTCAACGCCAGCAAGGACGGCCGCTACGCCGCCTACGCGACCGCGCTAGCCGGCTCCGACTGGCACGTGTGGCGCGTGCGCGACATGGCCTCGGGCCAGGACCTTGCCGACCGCGTCGAGTGGAGCAAGTTCTCGGTCGCGGCCTGGAGCGGCGACTCGAAGGGCTTCTTCTACGCCGCCTTTCCGCCGCCAGGAGAAGGCGAGGAGTTCAGCGCCGTGAGCGCCGCGCCCAGGATCATGCATCACCTGGTCGGCACGGCGCAGGCGCAGGACCAGCTCGTCTACGAACGCCGCGACCAGCCCGAGTGGTACCTGAGCCCGTTCGTCAGCGACGACGATCGCTACCTGCTGATCGCCGTGAATCCGGGCCGGTTGATCCACAACGGCTTCTTCTACAAGGACCTGCAATCGCCCGGCGCGGCGGTCGTCGAACTCCTGGGCGGATTCGAAGCGCAATACAACTTCATCGGCAACGATGGCCCGCTCTTCTACATGCAGACCGACCTCGACGCACCGCGCGGCCGCATCGTCGCGATCGACACGCGCACCCCGGACAAGGCGAACTGGACCACGCACATCCCGCAGGCGGATGAGGCGCTGCTGAAGGCGAGCCTCGTGGGCGGCCACTTCGTGCTGCACTACCTGAAGGACGCGCGGTCGGTGGTGCGCATCTTCGACCGCAACGGTGCCTTCGTGCGCGAGGTCGAGCTGCCGGGCATCGGCACCGTGGACGGGTTCGACGGCCGGCAGGACGATCCGGAAACCTTCTACCTCTTCACCGGTTTCACGACGCCCGCGGCCATCTATCGCTACGACGTCGCGACCGGGACCGGCACGCTCTTCAAGCAGGCGCGGGTCGACTTCGACCCGTCACGGTTCGAGACGAAGCAGGTGTTCTACGCGAGCAAGGATGGCACCCGCGTGCCGATGTTCCTGACGCACCGCAAGGGACTCGAGCTTGACGGCGCCAACCCGACGATCCTCTACGGCTACGGCGGCTTCAACATCCCGCTGACGCCGGCGTTCTCGGTCGCGAACCTGGCGTGGGTCGAGATGGGCGGCGTGCACGCGGTTGCCTGCCTGCGCGGCGGCGGCGAGTACGGCGAGGCGTGGCACGTCGCCGGCACCCGGCTTCGGAAGCAGAACACCTTCGACGACTTCATCGCCGCCGCCGAATGGCTCACCGCGAAGAGGTACACGAGCGCCGCGCACCTCGCGATCCAGGGGCGCAGCAACGGCGGCCTGCTGGTGGGCGCCGCGATGACGCAGCGCCCGGAGCTGTTCGCCGCCGCGCTGCCCGGCGTCGGCGTGCTGGACATGATGCGCTTCCACAAGTTCACCGTCGGCTGGGGCTGGGTGGGCGACTACGGCTCGTCGGACGATCCCGCCGAGGCGCGGGCGCTGCGCGCCTATTCTCCGTATCACAACCTCGAGGCAGGCTCTTGCTATCCTGCGACCCTGGTGCACACCGCCGACCATGACGACCGTGTCTATCCCGCCCACAGCTTCAAGTTCGCCGCGGCGCTGCAGCATGCACAGTCGTGCGACCGTCCTGCGCTCATTCGCATCGAGACCCGCGCCGGCCACGGCATGGCGACGCCCACGGCCAAGAAGATCGAGGAAACCGCCGACCTCTGGACGTTCCTGGTCGCGGTCCTCGGCATGAACCCGACTCTTGCGGCCTGACGAACCGATGGCTGTCTGCCCCGAGTGCGACGCAAAGGTCGAAATCGACGAATACGACGTCGACAAGGGCGAAGTCATCTCCTGCCCCGAATGCGGCGTCGACCTCATCGTCCTGGGCCTGTCCCCCCTGGACCTGGGATTAGCTCCCAGAGAGGACGAGGAATGGCAAGAATGAGTGTCGCCGTCGTTTTGATCTCCCTCCTCACCCTCTCGCTGCCGGCGGCTGACGACACAGCGCTCGCTCCTTCCATCCTTGCACCCGCCGACATCCAGTGGCGTCCCGGCCCCGGCACCATCCCGGTCGGCACGCAGTTCGCAGTCATCCAGGGCGACCCGACCAGGCCCGGACCCTTCGCCATCCGCCTGCGTTTTCCCGCCGGTTATCGCATCCCGCCGCACAGCCATCCGGTGCCGGAGTTCCTCACGGTGCTCTCCGGCTCCATGCACCGCGGCGTGGGTGACTCCTTCGACGAGTCGAAGGGCCAGCTCGTGCCGACCGGCGGGTTCGCGGTCACGCCGGCCGGCGTCAACCACTTCGTCTGGACCACCGAGGAAACGGTCGTGCAGGTGCACGGCTTCGCCCCCGGCGGCGTCACCTACGTGAACCCTGCCGACGACCCGAGAAAGAAGTAGAGAAATGCGCCTCGCCCTTTCGTTGCTCCTCGCCGCATCCGCCTTGCTCGCTCCCGCGCCGCCCGCCGCCGCCCAGGCGCCGCCGGCAGCGAAGGCGTTCGTCATCGAGTACTACTACAAGGCGAAGTGGGGCCAGCTCGACGAGTTCCTGCGTCTCTTCAGGAAGAACCACCTGCCGGTGCTGATGGAAGAGAAGAAGCTCGGCCGCATCGTCGACGTCGCGCTCGTGAAGCCCGTCTACCACGGCACGGAAGACGGCCGCTGGGACTTCCGCGTCACCATCACCTGGCGCGACGCCGCCACCGCCCACGACGCGTTCGACACCACGCCGATCCTGACGAAGCTCTATCCCGACCAGGATGCGTTCCGCAAGGAAGAGCAGCACCGCTTCGAGCTGCTCGACGCCCACTGGGACCTGCCGATCGCGACGGTGCCGCTCGAGAAGTGATCTAGGCACCGCAGGAGCGAGGGGCAGTTGAGCCGGGGTACGGGCGCGCCGTCCGGAACGAGTCAAATTGAGTCGTAAGACGCAACAGTTCGCGGTGCAGGCTTTCTTCGCCGGCGAGTTCGGGGTGGAAGGTGCCGGCCAGGATGCGGCCTTGGCGGATCAGCACCGGTTCGCCGTCGCGGGTGGCGAGCACCTCGACGCCCGGGCCGGTCGCGACGATGCGGGGAGCGCGGATGAAGACGCCGCGTACGGTGCCGCCCAGGGTGGGTGCCGTGACCGCGCCCTCGAACGATTCGCGCTGGCGGCCGTAGGCGTTGCGTTCCACCACGGCGTCGATCAAGCCGAGAGAGGGCTGGTGCGGGCCGCGCGCTTCGCGCGCCAGCAGGATGGCGCCGGCGCAGGTGCCGAGGATCGCGCCGCCGCGCGCGGCGAAGCCGCCGAGCGCCTCGAACCAGGGCTCGGCGGCCATCAGCTTCAGCAGCGCCGAGCTTTCGCCGCCGGGGATCACCAGGGCATCGAGGCCGTCCAGGTGCGACACGCGCCGCACCTCACGCACTTCCGCGCCGAGTGCCTTGAGCATCGCCGCGTGTGCGGCGAAGTCGCCCTGCAGAGCCAGCACGCCCACCTGGCGGCGGCGGACTGCGGCGAGCGGCTGTGCGGCCATTGCTGTAGCCGTTACCAGCCGCGGCCCTGCAGCTTCTCGGCGGCCGGGATCGACGCGGCGTCGAGCCCCTTCATCGCGCCGCGCAGGCCGCGCGACGTCTCGGCGACGATCGCCGCGTCGCGGTAGTGGGTGGTGGCGCGCACGATGGCCTTGGCGCGCGCGGCAGGATCGTCCGACTTGAAGATGCCGGAGCCGACGAACACCGCCTCCGCGCCGAGCGCCATCATGAGCGCCGCATCGGCCGGCGTCGCGATGCCGCCGGCCGCGAAATTCGGCACCGGCAGCCGGCCGCCGTCTTTCGCCACCTTGCGCACCAGCTCGTAGGGCGCGCCGAGGTTCTTGGCCTCGGTCATCAGCTCTTCGTCGCCGAGGATGGTCAGCCGCTTCAGGCCGGTGGTCACGGCGCGCATGTGGCGCACCGCCTCCACCACGTTGCCGGTGCCGGCCTCGCCCTTGGTGCGGATCATCGCGGCGCCCTCGCCGATGCGCCGCAGCGCCTCGCCGAGGTTGCGGCAGCCGCAGACGAACGGCACGCTGAACGCGTGCTTGTCCACGTGGTACTCGTCGTCGGCCGGCGTCAGCACCTCGCTCTCGTCGATGAAGTCGACGCCGAGCGACTCGAGCATGCGCGCCTCGGCGAAGTGGCCGATGCGGCACTTGGCCATCACCGGCATCGACACCGCTTCCATGATCGCCTCGATGATCGTCGGGTCGGCCATGCGCGCGACACCGCCGTCGCGGCGGATGTCGGCCGGCACGCGCTCCAGCGCCATCACCGCCACCGCGCCGGCGTCCTCGGCGATGCGCGCCTGCGACGCGTCGGTCACGTCCATGATCACGCCGCCCTTCAGCATCTCGGCGAGGCCGGTCTTGAGCCGCAGTGTTCCTGTCACGTCGTTGGTCGTCATGCGAGTGCTACTCCTTGGCTTGAGAGATTTTCGGCAGCGACGGCGGCGGCGATGGCCGCGGCCGAGCGTTCCGCGTCGGCGAGCGAGGTGGACCAGCCCGACACCGAGACGCGCATCACCTGCTGGTCCTTCCAGCGCGAGCCGCCGAGCCAGATCTCGCCCTGCTCCTGCACACGGCGGATCACGGCTGCGGTGAAGTCATCGGCGCCGCGCGCGTCGCCGGCTCGGGGTTCGAAGCGCAAAAGCACCTGGTTCAACACCACGTCGTTCAGCACGCGTGCGCCCGGCACCTTGGCCACCTCCGACGCGATCAGCGAGGCGACGGCGCAGTCGCGTTCCACCAGCTCGGCGATGCCGTCGCGGCCGAGGCTGCGGATGGCGGCGTAGACGGTGAAGCCGCGCGCCCGGCGCGAGAACTCGGGCACGAACTCGAAGGGATCGCGCTCGGCGCCGTCGCCGTGCACGAGATAGGCGGCCCGCGACGACATGCTGGCGCGCTGCTGGTTGCGGTCGGCGACGATCGCGAGGCCGCAGTCGTATGGCACGTTCAGCCACTTGTGCGCATCGACCGCCCACGAATCGGCATTCGCGACGCCTTCGAGGAGCGCGCGCCGCGCCGGCGCCGCGGCCGCCCACAAGCCGAAGGCGCCGTCCACGTGCACCCAGGCGCCGCGCGCATGCGCCGCAGCGACGATTTCGGGGAAGGCGTCGAAGGCGCCGGTGTTGACGTTGCCGGCCTGCACGCAGACGATCGTCGGCGCCGCCGCGTCGCCTTGCGCGAGCGCGTCGCGCAGCGCGTCGGGCCGCATCCGGCCCTGCGCGTCCGCCGCCACCCGGATCATTCCGCCCGCACCGAGGCCCAGGAAGCGCAGCGCCACCGGCACGGTCACGTGCACTTCCTCGCCGACGATGACGCGCACCTGCGGCGCCCCCTGGAGGCCGCGCTCCTCGACGTCCCATCGCGCCCGCGCCAGCACGGCGTGCCGTGCGGCGGCGAGACAGGTGAAGTTCGCCATCTGCCCACCGCTGACGAAGCCGACGCCCGCGCTCTTTGGCAGGCGCAGCAGGTCGAGAATCCACTCCGCGGCCACGTCTTCGGCCGCCGCCGCCGCCGGGGAAGTGGCGGCGAGTCCGGCGTTCTGGTCCCAGGTGGACGTCAGCCAGTCGGCGGCCACCGCGGCCGGCACGCTGCCGCCGATGACGAAGCCGAAAAAGCGCGGCCCCGCCGAAGCCATGAGGCCGGGATCGGCGGCCGACACCAGTTCGTCGATCACCGTTTCGGCGGCGACCCCGCGATCCTGCAGCGGCATCCCGAATCGCGAACGCGCCGCCGCGAAGCCCTCGCGCGGAGCGACCGGACGGTCTGGCAGGCCGCGCAGGAACTCCCGGGAGTGGGCGCGCACCCGATCGAAAAGCGAATCCGCAGTCAGATTGTTCGCCATAGGGAGACTATAGGATTGACACAATATAGGTGCAATACCTATATTGTCACCATGACAACGTGGGCACCGGATTTGAGCGATCGGAGCGGTCCGCGGTACCTGGCGATCGCCGACGCGCTCGGTTCGGATGCCGCGTCGGGCCGGCTCAAGCCCGGAACCCGCCTGCCCACGCACCGCGACCTCGCCGACAAGCTCGGTGTCACGGTCGGTACCATCACCCGGGCTTACGGCGAAGCGCAGCGCCGCGGCCTCGTCTCGGGGGAGGTCGGGCGCGGCACCTTCGTTCGCCACCTCGCCGCGAGCCCCGACCTGCCGCTTGGCTCCTTCGAGCCGGGCGTCATCGACCTCACGGTGAACTACCCGCCGCCCGACCCCGACGAGGAACGCGCCCCCGACCTCGCGAAGACGCTCGAGCAACTGTCACGGCGCCGCGACCTCGGCACGCTGCTACGCTATCCGCCCGAAGGCGGCGCCGCGCACCACCGCGCCGCCGGGGCCGCGTGGATTCGCCGCGGCGGGCTCGACGCCGATCCCGACAACGTCATCGTTTCTTCGGGCGGCCAGCACGGCATGACCGCGGTGTTCGGCGGCATGCTGCGTCCGGGCGACACCATTGCCACCGAAGCGCTCACCTATCCCGGCCTGAAGGCGCTCGCGAACCTGATGCACCTGCGGCTGACCGGGGTGGCGATGGACGCCGGCGGCATGCTGCCCGAGGCTTTCGCCGCGGCCTGCAAGGCCGGCGGCGGCAGCATCAAGGCGCTCTACACCGTGCCGACACTGCACAACCCGACCAGCGCGGTGCTGAGCGAGGAACGCCGCCGTGCGCTTGCCGCGATCGCGCGCGAGCACGAGGTGCTGATCGTCGAGGACGACGTCCACGGCCGCCTCATCGAGGGCGGACCGCGGCCGCTCGCCGCGCTGGCGCCGGAGCGCAGCGTCTACCTCACCGGCATCGCCAAGACCGTGGCGCCCGGGCTGCGCGTCGGGTTCGTGCACGCGGCGCGCCCCATCCTGCCGCGCATCGCGCGCGCCATCCGTGCGACGACCTGGATGGCCGCGCCGCTGATGGCCGAGATCGCGGCGCAATGGATCGACAACGGCATCGCCGAAGAGTGGCTGCGCCGTCATCGCGCCGAAGCGGCGGCCCGCCAGAGGATCGCCGCTCGGGTGTTCCGCGGCCTGAGCGCCGACAGCCACCCGGCGTCCTACTACACCTGGCTGCATCTCCCGGACGGCTGGCGCGCCGAGACCTTCACCGCCGCGGCGCGGCGGCTCGGAATCGGCGTGATTCCGGCTTCCGTCTTCCAGGTGGGCAGGGGCGGCGGGGAAGCGGTGCGCATCTGTCTTGGTCCGGCGAAAGACCACGAGGAACTGCAAACGGCACTCGCTGCGCTCGCCGACCTGGCGAGCCACGGCGAGCCCTCGCTGAGCTTCGCGCCGGGACCCTGAAACCGGGGCGAATCGCAGGAAACCGTTGTGGGCGTGCGGCTTGTGTGGAGTAACATCGGTCACTGGAGGCCGCAGCCATGTTTGGTAGCTTAGGTTTCACAGAACTCCTCGTCATTCTGGCCATCATCATCCTGATATTCGGAACGAGCCGTATCCCGGAGCTCGGCAAGGGCCTGGGAGAGGGCATCAAGAATTTCAAGAAGTCGATCAAGGGCGACGAAGACGAGAAGAAGGGGTGAGATTGATGAAGAAGCTGGCGCTGGCCGTTGCGGTTTCCCTCGCGCTGCCTTTTGCAGCGTGCCACAAAGAAAAGCCCGTGGTGCAGGCGCCTGCGCCGCCCGAAACCGAGACCACGCCTGAGGCTCCGCCGCCCGCGCCGGTGGCCGAGAGCCCCATCGTCAACACCGTGCCCGACGAGTACGCGCGCATCAAGGACATGTCGCTCGACGAGATCAACCGCAACCTCGTGCCGACGCTGTTCCCCGACGTGCACTTCGACTACGACCGCGCCGAGGTGAAAGACCAGGACCGCGCCATCCTGCAGCAGAGCGCCGCGAACCTGAAGAAGTTCGACTTCCTCAAGATCACGCTCGAGGGCCATGCCGACGAACGCGGCACCGCCGAGTACAACCTCGCCCTCTCCGAGCGCCGCTCGCGCTCGGTGTTCGAGTACCTGGTGTCGCTTGGCATCGACGGCAGCCGCCTCAAGACCGTCGGCTACGGCAAGGAAATCCCGCTGTGCGCCGACGGCACCGAAGAGTGCCATGCGCGCAACCGCCGCGGCCATTTCGCGGTGACCGGCAAGTAACCCCCGAAGCCAGCGCAAGCCGGCCGCAAGGAGCCCGGGAACAGCCAGCACGGCTGTCCCGGGCTTTTTTCTCTGGTACCCTTCTCTCCCCAAGGGGGCACAAGTGGACAGCTTGAACGCGCTTTTCCGGTGGCTGCACATCTTCGCCGGCATCATCTGGATCGGCATGCTGTACTTCTTCAACTTCGTCAACGGTCCGTTCGCCGCGACCATGGACGGCGAGACGAAGAAGAAGGTGGTCCCTGAGCTCATGCCGCGGGCGCTCTGGTGGTTCCGCATGGGCGCCGCGTGGACCTGGTTCACCGGGCTCTTCCTGCTGCTGCTCGTCTTCTACCACGGCCAGTTGATGTTCGATGGCGACAAGGGCTGGGGCGTCGAGGCGATCGTGATGGTGGCACTCGTGTTCGTCGCGCCGTTCCTCTACGACGCGCTGCACAAGAGCCCGCTCGGCAGGAACGCGCGCAACTTCGGCATCGTCTGCTTCGTGCTCGTCGGTGTCGTCTTGTGGCTGATGCAGGCGTGGGCCGGCTTCGGCTATCGCGCGGCGACCATTCACATCGCCGGCCTGTTCGGCACGGTGATGGCCTTCAACGTCTGGTTCCGCATCTGGCCGGCACAGCAAAAGATCATCACCGCGGTGAAGCAGGGCGTCGCCCCCGACGCCGCCCTGGCCGCGGTCGCTACTGCCCGCTCGCGACACAACGTCTACATGTCGGTGCCGCTCGTCTGGGGAATGATCAACCAGCACACCGTGACCGTGCCCTCGGCGATCGGCCTGCCGGACGGGCTCAGCTCGATGCTGTTCCTCGTCATCACCGCGCTCGGCTGGCACATCGTCTGGCAGTTGTACCGCCGCGCCGGCAAGGTCAAGGGGTTCTAGCCCTGGTGTAACGGACGTTCTTGACAGACCCCGCAGCCACGACCTATTGTGTTCCTCGGATGCAGGGCCGCAAGGACTACTACCAGGTGCTCGGCGTGCGGCGCAATGCGACCACCCGGGCCATCAAGAACGCGTTCCTGAAACTCGCCCGCCAGATGGAGGGCGAGGACCGGGCGCTCGACCGGCTCGCCGACCTCACGGCCGCGTACGAAACGCTGAGCGACCACGAACAGCGGCGCCGCTACGACGAAACCCTGCGGGTGGTCGATCCCGGCACCGGGGTTTCCTGGAGCTTCCTCAAGAACACCGACGGCCGCGAGCTGAAGCGGCCGGTGGAGCCGGGCTCGCTCTCGGCCGAGGTGTTCCTGACGGCGGCCGAGGCGCGCTCGGGCGGGATCGTCACGCTCGAAATACCGGTGCCCACCACCTGCTCGGAATGCTACGGCACGGGCGGCGCCGCGCTCAATTGCTTCTCCTGCGACGGCGAGGGTGTCACCCACCACCGCATGCCGGTGCCGCTGCGCGTTCCCGCGGGTGCTCGCACCGGGATGGTGTTCCAGGTACACCTCGACGATCCGCTGGTCTCGACGCTCTTCCTCACCGTCCACACGCGCTTCGTCTAGCCGCGCGCCAGGGCTCTTACTGGCCGTCGATGCGGATCGAGCCGTCGTTCGTCTCGAGGCTCACGAGCGGGCCGCCGCCGTTCAGCTTGCCGCGCAGCGAATGGCCATCGTCGGCCCGGCGCTCGATCGTCAGGTCGAGGTTGCTCGAGACCCGGCCGTCGTCCGAACGCGCCATCAGGTCGGCCGCGAGGCCCCTGGGAAGGCCGAGCCGGATGGAGCCGTCCTGCGTGCGCAGGTTCCAGGGAGTCGCGACCTTCGAGCCGGTGCGCGCATCCACCTGGATGGAGCCGTCGGCGCTGGTGGCGTCGAGCCGGTCGAAGCGGCCGTTGATGGTGACACTGCCGTCCGCGGTCCTCGCGTCCACGTTGCCGCCAAGGTCGCTCATCCTTATCGAGCCGTCGGCCGTGTGCAGCCGGACGTCGCCGGTGAGGTCGGCGCCGCGCAGCGAGCCGTCGGCGCTCTCGATGTCGAGCTTGCCGCTCAGCGCCTCGGCGTCCACGGAACCGTCGGCGGTGCGCAGGGTGAGCGCCACCTTGCGCGGCACCTGCAGCTCGACCTTGACCTGGCGGCGGCTGTTCCAGTTCCACCCCGACCAGGTGTGCTTCGGGAACACCACCTGGATGTCGACGCCGTCAGCGAGCTTGCGGTCGACGATCTGGATGGAGTCGCTGCCGCTGCCGCCGATGGTGTAGCCGACGGTGTGCACCTGCGCCGAGATCTCGTTGCGGTCCCAGCCGCGGATGGTGATGCTGCCGTCGTCGGTGCTGACCCTGACGGTGCCGCCGGGCGTGCCGGGGTAGGTCTGCTGCCACTCGTCCGCCGCGGCGGCTGAAGCCAGGAGAGCGGTGAGCAGGAAGGCGGTCGGGATTCTCATGCCCTCTACGACGCTGCCCGCGGCCCGGGGGTTCAAAAAGAAGCGGCTTATAATCGCCCGACCTTGAACGAAAAGGACATAGCCCGCGCCGTCGCCGACAGCCTGGCCCTGAAGCAGCGCTTTTTCGAGAGAAACGCCGGCCCCCTGGTGCGGGCGGGCGAGGCGATGGCAGCTTCGCTCCAGCGCGGGGGCCGGATCCTCACTTTCGGCAACGGCGGCTCGGCGGCCGACGCCCAGCACCTGGCGGGTGAGCTGGTCGGCCGGTTCCTCAAGGACCGCAAGGGGCTCGCCGCCCTGTCGCTCACCACCGACGCTTCGGTGACGACCGCCATCGCCAACGACTTCGGCTACGAGCGGGTGTTCGCACGGCAGGTGGAGGCGCAGGGCCGCGCCGGCGACGTTGCCGTCGGCATCTCCACCTCCGGCAACTCGCCGAGCGTCGTCACCGCGTTTCGCGCCGCCCGCGAACTGGGCGTCATCACGGTCGGCCTCACCGGCCGCGGCGGCGGCGCGCTGCGCGAGCTTTCCGACCACCTCCTCGACGTCGAGCACGCCGAGACGCCGCGCATCCAGGAGGTGCACACGATGGTGGTCCACTTCCTCTGCGAGATCATCGAGAGCCGCTGCGCCGGCGCCGGGAAAGCCGGGGCTTGAGCGAAGCAGGCGTGCCGCGCCGCCGCCGCCGGGTGCTGCGTGCCACGGCGCTGACCCTCGCCGTCGTCGCCTTGCTGCTCGTGGCTGGAGGCTTCTGGGTACGCTCACAGGTGCGCGGCAGCCTGCCGGTCGTGGACGGCGAGCTGCGTCTTGCCGGCCTCGGCGCGCCGCTGTCGATCGAACGCGACGCGCGCGGCGCACCGATCATTCGCGCCGCGAACCGGCTCGACGCGGCGCGCGGCCTCGGCTTCGTCCACGGTCAGGACCGGTTCTTCCAGATGGACCTCCTGCGGCGGCGCGCGGCGGGCGAGCTCGCCGAGATCGTCGGTCCCGGCGTGCTGCGCGTGGACCGCGCCGCCCGCGTGCACCGCTTCCGCGACGTCGCGCAGCGGGTGGTGGCTGCGGCACCCGCAGGCGACGCCGCCGTGCTGCGCGCCTACACCGAAGGCGTCAACGCCGGCCTCTCGTCGCTGCGGGTGCGGCCGTTCGAGTACCTGCTGCTGCGCGTGGCGCCGCAGCCATGGCGCGAGGAAGACACGGTGCTCGCGATCCTCGCGATGTTCATCACGCTGCAGGACGACACGGGCAAGCGTGAATCGATGCTCGGCCTGATGCACGACACGCTGCCGGCGCCGCTCTTCGATTTCCTGACGCCGCAAGGCACCGAGTGGGACGCGCCGCTCGTCGGCTCGGCCATCGCCCAGCCGAAGGTTCCGGGTCCCGAGGTGCTGGACCTGCGCGGCACCAGACCGCTCCGCATCGCGGCGGACGCCGCCGGCGACGACGGCGCGGTTCCTGGCAGCAACAACTGGGCAGTGGCCGGAACCCACACCGAGCACGGCGGCGCTCTCGTCGCGAACGACATGCACCTCACCATCGACTCGCCGAACATCTGGTATCGCGCGGCGCTCGTCTACCAGGACGGCGGCGAGCAGCGGCGCCTCGTCGGCGTCACCCTGCCCGGCACGCCCGCGCTCGTGGTCGGCAGCAACGGTTACGTCGCGTGGGGCTTCACCAACAGCTACGGCGACTGGACCGACCTCATCGAGCTCGAGCCGGTGACCGGCGACGACGATTCGTATCTCACGCCCGATGGGCCGCGGAAGTTCACGCACACGGCCGAGGCGATCCGGGTGAAGGGCGCTCCCGACGCCACCCTCGACGTGGTCGGAACGATCTGGGGCCCGGTGATCGACAGGGACCACAAGGGCCGGCGGCGCGCGCTCGCGTGGGTGGCGCACCATCCCGAGGGTGTCAATCTCGGCTTCCTCGGCCTCGAGAACGCGCGTGACCTGGATGCCGCGCAAAAGGCCGCGGCGGCTTCCGGCATCCCGGCGCAGAACTTCGTCTGCGCCGATCGCTCCGGCCGGGTCGGCTGGACCATCATGGGCCGCATCCCGCGCCGTGTCGGGATCGGCCGCCTGCCGGCTTCATGGCGAGACGGCAGCAGGCGCTGGGACGGCTGGCTCGCACCCGAAGAGTATCCGCGCATCGTGGACCCGCCGAACGGGCGCATCTGGTCCGCCAACTCGCGCATCGTGGACGGCGAGATGCTGGCTGTGGTCGGCGACGGCAGCTACGACCTGGGCGCGCGCCAGAAGCAGATCCGCGACGACCTGCTGACGATCGACAAGGCCGCCGAGAAGGACATGCTGCTGGTGCAGCTCGACGACCGCGCCTTGTTCCTCGCGCGCTGGCGCGAGCTGGCACTCTCGGTGCTGACGCCGTCGGCGCTCGAAGGCCACCCGCAGCGCGCCGAGTTCCGCGGCTTCGTGGACAACTGGAAGGGACGCGCGGCCGTCGAGTCTGTGGGCTACCGGCTGGTGCGCGCGTTCCGCCAGCGGCTCGCCCTCGAGGTGCTCGACGCGGTCACGCAGCCGTGCCTGGCGCTCGCGGCGAAGGACGAACACTGCCGCACCAACCAGTACGAAGGACCGCTCTGGAGCCTCGTCAGCCAGCGGCCCGCGCACCTGCTGAACCCCGCGTACCAGACCTGGGACGACCAGTTCCTGGCGGCGATCGACAACGTCATCGAAACGCTCACCAAGGGCGGCGCGCGCCTGTCCCGAAAGACGTGGGGCGACCGCAACGACCCGCCCATCGGCCACCCGCTGAGTGCCGCGGTGCCGTGGCTCTCGCGCTTCCTCAATATGCGGCGCCAGGGGATAGACGGCGACTCGAACATGCCGCGCGTGCAGGACTACCGCGAGGGCGCCTCGGAGCGCATCGCGATGTCGCCGGGGAAAGAGGAGCTGGCGCTCTTCCAGATGCCGAGCGGCCAGAGCGGCAACCCGCTGTCGCCGCACTACGCCGACGGCCACGACGACTGGGTGCACGGCCGCGCCATTCCGCTGCTGCCCGGGACAAAGGTCAACACCCTGCGCCTCGTTCCCTGATAGCGTCCCGACCCATGCGCTACCTTGCGGTTCTCCTGGCCCTCGTCCTCGCTCCCGCCGCTTCGGCCGCGGCACCGCGCGAACGGGTGCTGAAGCAGATCGCCGTGCCGCATCATTATTACTACCGGGAGATGTACCTGCCGCAGGCGACCAGCGGCCCGAACGCAGTCGCGTGGTTTCCCGACGGCCAGTCGGTCGTGGTCGCGATGCAGGGTTCGCTGTGGCGCCACACCCTGAGCAGCGAGGCGGCGACGCAGCTGACCGACGGCCCCGGCTACGACAACCAGCCGGACGTCTCGCCCGACGGCCGGTTCGTCGCGTACTCGTCCTACCGCGGGGACGCCATCGACCTGCTGCTGCTCGACGTCGCGAGCGGCGCCACGAGCGTGCTGGTGAAGAACGGCGCGGTCAACGTCGAGCCGCGCTTTTCGCCGGACGGCAAGCGCATCGCATTCGTGTCCACCGTCTTCAACGCGCGCTGGCACGTGTTCACGCTCGCGCTCGATGCCAAAGGCGCCGCGGCCGGCGAGCCGCGGCGGATCACGAACGACAGCGAGACCGACCAGCGCTACTACTACAGCAAGTGGGACCACTTCCTGTCGCCGGTGTGGTCGCCGGACGGCAGCGAGCTGATCCTGGTGGGCAACCACGGCCATGTCTGGGGCACGGGCGGCTTCTGGCGCATGCAAGCCGAACCGGGCGCCGCGGCGCGCGAGCTGCACTACGAGGAGACCAACTGGAAGGCGCGGCCCGACTGGTCGCCGGACGGCAAGCGCGTCGTCTATTCGTCGTATCTCGGCCGGCAATGGAACCAGCTATGGCTGATGCCCGCTGCCGGTGGCGATGCCCTGCAGCTGACTTACGGCGAGTTCGACAACGTCGCGCCGCGCTGGTCCAAGGACGGCCGGCAGATCGCCTACATCACCAACGAGGGCGGCAACACCGCGCTGCGCATCCTCGCCTTTCCGGGTGGCGCCGTCAGCCGGCCGCGGTTTCGCCACAAGAACTACAAGAACCCCGGCGCGCAGCTCGCCATCACCGTGACGGACGGCGCGCGCCCGGTGCCCGCGCGCATCTCGGTCACCGCAGCCGACGGCCGCGGCTACACGCCCGACGACACATGGCGGCATGCCGACGACGCCTACGTGCGCGGCGCGCGCGCGTTCGAGTATTCCTACTTCCACACCAGCGGCCGCGCGTCGCTGCGCGTGCCGGCCGGCTCCGAGCTGACGATCGAGGTGAGCCGCGGCCCCGAGTACGCAGTGCATACGCAGAAGCTGACGCTTGCCGCGGGCGCTTCACAGCGCCTCGCCGTGCCGCTGCGGCGCATCGACGACCTGCCGAAGAAGGGCTGGTGGAGCGGCGACGGCCACGTGCACATGAACTATGGTGGCGCCTATCGCAACGACCCGGCGCACCTGGTGACGCAGATGCAGGCCGAAGACCTGCACCTCGTCGAGAACCTGGTGGTGAACAAGGAAGGGCGCATTCCAGACATCTCCTACTTCCGCCCCACCCCAGACCCGGCCTCGCGCCCCGGCTTCCTGCTGGCGCACGGGCAGGAGTTCCACACGAGCTTCTGGGGCCACACCGGGCTCCTCGGCCAGTCCGATCATTTCCTGCTGCCGGACTACGCGGGCTACGCCGGCACCGCAGCCGCGAGCCTCATTCCCATGAACTTCGACGTCGCCGACATGGCGCGCGCGCAAGGCGGCATCATCGGCTACGTTCATCCATGGGACTACTATCCCGATCCCGCGAAGCGCGACGAGGCGCTCACCAACGAGCTGCCGGTGGACGCGGCGCTCGGCAAGGTGGACTACTACGAGGTCGTCGGCTTCATCGACGACTATCTCGCGAACTCGAAGGTCTGGTACCAGCTCCTCAACTGCGGCTTCCGCATTCCCGCGGGCGCCGGCACCGACGCGATGGCGAACTACTCCTCGCTGCGCGGCCCGGTCGGCATGAACCGGGTGTTCGTGAAGGCCGGCCTGAAGCTCGAGCACGGCGCATGGCTGGCCGGGCTCAAGGCGGGCCGAACCTTCGCGACCAATGGGCCGCTGCTGTCGCTCGCCATCGACGGCAAGGAACCGGGCGCCGAGATCAAGCTACCGGCGGGCTCGCACACGCTGCACGCCGCCATGACGATGAAGTCGTACGTGCCGGTGACGAACGTCGAGCTGGTGCGAAATGGCGAAGTCATGGCCACGGCGAAGCTCGCGGCCGATGGCCGCTCGGCCAGCGGCAGCGCCGCGCTCGAGGTCAAGGAGAGCGGCTGGTACGTGCTGCGCGCCTGGAGCAAGGAGCCGCAGTATCCGGTGCTCGACGTCTACCCGTTCGCGAGCACCAGCCCCATCTACGTCACGGTGGGCGACGATCCGGTGCGCTCCGCGCGCGATGCGGCTTACTTCATCGCCTGGATCGACCGCGTCGCCGAGGCGGCGGGCAAGCACGACGGATGGGCCAGCGACGCGGAGCGCGCCACCGCGATGGAGCGGATCGCGGCGGCGCGCAAAGTCTTCACGGAGCGCGCTCAGGACTGAGCGAGCGCCGCCAGCAGGTCGTCGGCCAGGTCCTGCGGGTCCTCGATGCCGACCGAGACGCGCACCAGGTCGGGCGGCGGCGCGAGCCGGGCGCGCAGTGCTCCCGGAATGCTCGCGTGCGACATCGCGCTCGGCAGCGAGATCGACGAAGTGACCGAACCAAAGCTCACGGCAATGGCGAAGAGGCGCACGCCCTCGACCACCCGCCGCGAACGCTCCGCGTTGCCGGTGGTGAAGCTGAACACCGAGCCGGGGCCACGCGCCTGCGACTCGTGCAGCGCCCGTGCGGCGGATGAGGCGAGTGTCGGGTAGTACACCGTGCCCACTGCCTGTTGCTCGAGGACCCGGTTGGCCAGCAGCTCCGCGGTCTGGCTCTGGCGCGCGACCCGGAGGTCGAGCGTCTTCAGCCCGCGCAACAGCAGCCAGCAGTCGAAGGGCGCGAGCCCTGTGCCCTCGGCGTTGCGCAGGAACGCAAGCCGCTCGCGCAGCGCCTCGTCGTTGGTGACCACGGCCCCCGCGCTGATGTCGCCGTGCCCGCACAACGACTTGGTCGCGGAGTAGAGCACCAGGTGGGCGCCGAGCGCCAGCGGCCGCTGCAAGCGTGGCGAGAGCAGCGAGTTGTCCACCGCCAGCAGCACGCCGCGCGTGCTCGCGAGCGATGCCAGCCCGGCGAGGTCGGCGATGCGCAACAGCGGATTGCTCGGCGTCTCGGCGACGAGGAGCCGCGTGTTCGGGCCGATCGCGGCCGCGACCGCGTCGAGATCGGTCATGTCCACGTAGCGCACGCCAATGCCGAGGCCGGGAGCGACGCGCGCCAGGAGGCGCGTGGTGCCGCCGTAGAGGTCGTCGCCGGCGAGGATCTCGCCACCCGCAGCGACCAGGCGAGTCACGGCCGCGATCGCCGCCATGCCGCTCGTGTAGCTGAGCGCGTAGCGCGCCTTCTCGAGCGCGGCCAGCTGCTCCTCCACCTGCGTGCGCGTCGGGTTGGCGGTGCGGGTGTAGTCGTACTCGCCGAATTCCAGCGCTCCCGGCTGGCGGAAGGCCGCGGTCTGGTAGAGCGGCGGCGTCAGGGCGCCGTAGGGGTCGCCGTTCTTTGCAAGCGCAACACAGCGGGTGGCGAACTTCACGCGGCACCGCCTGCCGCTGCGTCCGCGGCCAGTGGCGCGGTACGGTCCGGCCCGCGGCCGACGAGAGTACGGTTGCCGGACGCGAGGGCCGCGATCTCGAATTCGAGAAAAGCCGCGCCGGCGAAGCGCACCGCCTTCGATTGCACGACACGGGTGCCGACACGCAGCGCCGTGCCCCAGGTCGCGGTGTGATAGCGGCTCGCGGTCGCGTCGGTCGCGGGGTCGCCGCTGTACAAGCCGTCCACATCCTTGATGAGCCGGCAGCGCGCGCCGAGCGTGTGGGCGAGGAACAGCGCTGTGAGGTCGGAGCCGCCCCGGCCGAGCACGGTGGTGCGGCCGTCGCGGTCGCGCGCCACGAAGCCGGGCACGACCACCACGCCGGCAGCGAGCGCCTTGCGGATCGCTGCGGCGTTGACCGCGACCGCCTGGCCGTCGAGGAAGTCGCCTTCGCTGACGAGCCCGAGCTGCGCGGAATCGAAGAGGGTCGCCACCATGCCCGCTTCGGCCAGGGCCAGCGTGAGGAGCGCCGCGGCCGTGGCCTCCCCGGTCGCGAGAAGTGCCGCGAGCGCCTGCGGCTGCGGTGGCAGCCCGAGTTGTTGCGCGCGTTTCAGCAGGTCGTCTGTGACACCCCGGAACGCCGAAACCACTGCCAGCACCACAGCGCCGGCGACGCGCTCACGCACGATCTCCCGCACCACAGCGGGCAAGTCCCGCTCCGAGCGCAGCACCGAGCTGCCGAATTTCAGCACCACGATGCGCGTCATGACTGGAGCGCCTGGCGCAAGTCGGCGATCACGTCCTGCGGATCCTCGAGGCCGACCGAGACGCGGATCAGGCCTTCGGTGATGCCGGTGGCTTCGCGCTGCCGCAGCGGCACGGCGCCGTGGGTCATCGACACCGGATGGGTGACGATGGTCTCGGCCGCGCCCAGGTTCTCGGCGAGCGCGCACAGCCGCACGCCGTTCATCACCGCGATGCCGGCCGCGGCGCCGCCCTCGACCTCGAACGCCAGCACCGCGCCGCCGCTGCGCTGCTGCCGCAGGGCGAGCTCGCGCTGCGGGAACGAGTCGAGTCCGGGATAGAGGATGCGGGTCACGCGCGGGTGCGCCTCGAGGAAGCGCGCCACCTCGAGCGCGTTGGCCGCGTGCTGGCGCATGCGCAGCGGCAGCGTCTTGGCGCCCTGCAGCGTCAGCCACGCGTTCCACGGCGACTGGATGGCGCCGATGCAGTTGCGCAGCAGGAACAGCCGCTCGTGCAGCGCGGCGTCGCGCGTGAGGAGCGCCCCGCCGACGGTCGCGTTGTGGCCCTCGATGAACTTGGTGGTCGAGTGCAGCACGATGTCGGCGCCGAGGTCGAGCGGCCGCTGCAGCACCGGCGTCAACAGCGTGTTGTCGACGACCACCACGGCGCCCGCCGCGTGTCCCAGCCGCGCGGCCAGCTCGATGTCGGTGAGCTTGAGCGTCGGGTTCGCGGGCGATTCGAGGAACAACAGGGCGGCGCCGCCGCGCAGCGACCCGGCCAGCGCCGCGGGGTCGGAGGCGTCCACGAACACGGCGTCGACGCCGAACTTCGACAGCACCTGCTGGAACAGGCGCACGGTGCCGCCGTAGGTGACGTCGCCGATGACGGCGCGCGCGCCTTTTTCGAGCAGCGCGAGCGCCAGCGCGGTGGTGGCGCCGAGGCCGGTGCCGAAGGCGGTGCAGTGCGCGGCGTTCTCGAGCGCGGCGAGGCGACGCTCGAGCGCCGCGACCGTCGGGTTCGACTGGCGGCTGTAGGTGTAGCCCTTGTGGACCCCGACCGCCTCCTGCACGTAGGTGGTCGATTGATAGATCGGGGTCAGCAGCGCGCCGGTCACCGGATCCGGCGCGGTGCCGGCGTGCAGCGCCACGGTTTCGATGCCTGTCGCCAGGCCCTCTGTCACGGGTGCGGTTGCGGTCATTGCAGGCGTCCTTTCGGGGCGGGTCGCGCCCAAAAAACAAAAAAGCCACCGCGGGGAGATCCCCAGGCGGTGGCTTCTTGGTGTCGTTACGATCCGGGTTCTGACTAGAGCGTCTCGAACCTCGTCTCAGCGAACACGCCGCCGCCCGACGGACCGATGGGAATGCGCATCCACATGTGCATCGTGGTGGCCATCGAAACGGCGTTGGTGGTGGCGTTGCGGTTCATCTGAGGCTCCTAAGCTAACGTCCGGCTCGCGCTCGTGTCAAACCGCGCCCCGCTCCGGTGTTAACGTGCGGCCAAACCATGAGCATTGCGAAAGCCGCAACCGCACTTGCCGCCGCATTTCTTGCCACCGCCGCCGCAGCCGCCCAGCCGGGTCCGCCCACGCACTCGTCGCAGCTCGTCGCTTTGGTCGGAACCGACTATCTCGAGCACAACAAGGCGACGGACATCTCGCTGCAGATGAAGTTCGGGCTTCCGACCCTGCGATTGCCCGACGTGAGCCTCGCCGAAGAAGAGCGCGAAGCCGAATGGGCGAAGGCGCAGCTCGCCCGCCTCGAGGCGGCGAAGACAGCGGAGCTCAGCCACGGCGAGACGCTGTCGCTCGACATCCTGCGCCGCCAGCTGCAGTTTCGCGTCGATGCGCCGCGGTTCTACTGGCTGAGCTTCGCCGTGACCCCTTACAACTCGCCGATCGGCACGGTCAATCGTCTGTTCGAGACGCTGCCGCTGCCGGATGCCGCGGCGGCCGAGCGCTACGCCGCGCTCGTCAGGCAGCTGCCGGCTTTCTTCGATGCCCTGCGTGCCAAAGTCGAGGGCCAGGCGCAGCGCGGCATCCACCTGCCGCAGCCGGAAGTGGACGTGGTCGCCGGCTTCATGCGCTCGCTCGGCGGCAGCGGCGCCCAAAGCCCGTATGCCGTGAAGCCCGCGCGCCTCGCGTCGCTGCCGAGAGAGGCCGCCGCGCAGTTGACGAGTACGGTGGACGCGGCCGTCGCCAACGACATCAACCCGCGGCTCGCCGCGTTCGCGGCGTATCTCGCGGGCGAGTACCGGAAGAAGGCCCCGGAGGCCGTCGGCGTAGGCCAGTATCCGGGCGGCCAGGAGTACTACGCGTGGCTCGTGAAGTGGTACACGACCATGGAAGTGACGCCGCAGCAGGTGCACGACACCGGGGTGTCGCGCGTCTCTGCCATCGAGGCCGAGATGGCGAGGGTGCGCGAGCGGCTCGGCTTCAAGGGCACGGCCGCGCAGTTCCGCGCGAGCCTCAAGGCGAACCCGCGGTTCTTCCCGCGCACGCCCGACGAGATCGGCGCGACGCTCATGGGCCACGTGCGGCGCATCGAGCCGCACCTCGACGCGTTCTTCCTCAGCAAACCGAAGGCACCCTACGGCGTGCGCCGCCTGCAGCCCGAACTCGAGGCCAGCCAGACGTTCGGCGCCTACAACCCGCCGACCGCCAGCGAGCCCGGCGGCTACTACTATTTCAACGGCTCGAATCTCAAGGAACGCTCGCTGCTGAACGCCGCTGCGCTCACCTATCACGAGCTGGCTCCCGGGCATCACTTCCAGATCGCGAGCACCTACGAGAACCCCGACATCCCGCCGTTCCAGCGCGAGACCTATGACGTCGCCTACACCGAGGGCTGGGGCGAGTACGCGTCGATGCTCGCCGGCGAGATGGGCATGTACGAGGATCCCTACGACCTCTATGGCCGCCTCTCGATGGAAATGTTCATCGCGGTGCGCCTGGTGGTGGACACCGGCATGAACGCCTTTGGCTGGCCGCGCACCCGGGCCGTCGCCTACATGCGCGAGCGCGAGATGGAGACGGACACCCAGATCGCGAGCGAGTCGCTGCGCTACTCGTGCGACATCCCGGGCCAGGCGCTCGGCTACAAGATGGGCGCCATCAGGATCCTCGAGTTGCGCGAAAAGGCCCGCAAGGCGCTGGGGCGCGACTTCGACATCCGCCGCTTCCACGCGGCGGTCCTCGGCAGCGGCTCGCTGCCCATGACAACGCTGGAGCGCCATATCGACTGGTTCATCGAGGAGGCAGCCAAATGAAGGGCGCGAGGGGACGCCGCGAGTTCGTCAAGGCGGCAGGAGTTTCGGTGCTGGCGAGCGCCGCTGCAGGCGGCGCCGTGCGTGCCGCGCAAGCGCCCGCGGCGGCCAAAAGCGGCGGCAGCTTCGACGTGGCGGTGATCGGCGCCGGCGTTTTCGGCGCCTGGACCGCCCAGTGGCTCGCCAAGGCCGGGCGCAAGGTGGTGGTGATCGACGCCTATGGCCCCGGCAGCAGCCGCGCGAGTTCCGGCGGCGAGTCGCGCGTCATCCGCATGGCGTACGGTGAGGCCGAGCTGTACACGCGTTTCTCGCACCGCTCGCTCGGCTTGTGGAAGGAGTTCGCCGCGAAGACCGGCCAGACGCTGTTCTATCCGACCGGTGTCTTGTGGATGGCGCGCGACGAGGATCCGGTCGCGAAGGCTTCGCTCGGCGTGCTGGCGAAGCAAGGCATCGCCCACGAGAAGCTGACCCGCGCGCAGCTCGAGGCGCGCTATCGCCAGATCGACTTCGGACCGATCAGCTGGGCGATCTACGAACCGGACAGCGGTGTGCTGATGGCGCGCCGCGCGGTGCAGGCTGTGATGGCCGAAAACCGCAAGCTGGGCGTGTCGTACCTGCAGGCGCGGGTGCTGCCGCCCGAAGGCAAGGGCGCGCTCGCGCAGGTGACGACCAGCGACGGCCAGCAGGTGCAGGCAGGGCAATACGTGATCGCATGCGGCCCGTGGCTTCCCAAGGTCGTCCCCGCGGTGCTCGGCAACAGGATCTTTCCGACCCGCCAGGAGGTCTACTACTTCGGCCAGCCGGCCGGTGAGACGCGCTTCACGCCGCCGCAGATGCCGGTGTGGATCGACGACATCGCCCAGTGGTACGGCCTGCCCGACGTGGAGAGCAAGGGCTTCAAGATCGCGGCGCATGCGGTCGGCGAAGCCTTCGATCCGGACAGCGGCGAACGGCGGGTCTCCACCGAAGGCATGACCGCCGCGCGCAGCTTCGTCGGCGAGCGCTTCCCGGCGCTGAAGGACGCTCCGCTCATCGCCTCCGAAGTCTGCCAGTACGAGAACAGCTCGAACGGCGACTTCCTCATCGACCGCCATCCCGACTTCGGCAACGTCTGGCTGGTGGGCGGCGGTTCGGGCCACGGTTTCAAGCACGGCCCGGCGGTGGGCGAGTACGTGGCGGCGCGGGTGCAGGACGGCAAGCCCGTCGATCCGCATTTCTCGCTCGCGACCAAGGGCACGCAGTTCAAGCGGGAGGTGACATAGTGCGCGGAGCACAACTGACGATCGCCGTGTGGTGCGCGCTGGCCTTGCCGTTCACAGCCGCCGGCACCGCCGCGGCTGCCGACGACCCGGCCCTGGCGCGCGCCAACGCGCTCCTCGACAAGGTCCCGCTGGTGGACGGCCACAACGACCTGCCGTGGCTCATCCGCGAGTACCAGGACGCTCCCAACGACGTCCTCAAGTACGACCTGCGGCGCCACGCGCCTGCCGAGACGGACATCGAGCGCC
This sequence comes from uncultured Acidobacteriota bacterium, assembly GCA_963720545.1. Classification (GTDB taxonomy): domain Bacteria; phylum Acidobacteriota; class Vicinamibacteria; order Fen-336; family Fen-336; genus MFD01916-c6. Next base: position 2,782,663 of record OY970399.1, read on the forward strand.
TGCGTGCCGGCAAGCTCGCCGGCCAGTTCTGGAGCGTCTGGATCCCGGCCGAACTGAAGGAGGGCTTCGCGCGCACGCAGCTGGAGCAGATCGACCTGACGCGACGCATGATCGACGCGTATCCCGAGGCGCTTTCCTTCGCGACCCGCGCCAGCGACATCGCGGCCGCGAAGCAGGCGGGCAAGGTGGCGTCCTTCCTCGGCATGGAGAACGGGCTCGCGCTCGAGAACAGCATCGCGACGCTGCGCATGTACTACGACCTCGGCGTCCGCTACATGACGCTGACGCACACCCGGAACACCGACTGGGCCGACTCGGCCACCGACAAGCCGGTGCACAACGGCCTCACTCCGTTCGGCAGGGAAGTGGTGCGCGAGATGAACCGGCTCGGCATGCTGGTGGACATCGCGCACGTCTCGCCGAAGGCGATGCACGATGCCCTCGACGTCAGCGAGGCGCCGGTGATCTTCTCGCACTCGAGCGCGCGCGCCGTCAACGACCACGTGCGCAACGTGCCCGACGACGTGCTGGCGCGCATGGGCAAGAACGGCGGTGTGGTGATGGTGAACTTCATCCCCATGTTCATCTCCAGGGAGAACATGGTCTGGAGTGCAGGGTTGGAGCAGACGCTGCTCACCAACCCCGACCTCAACGCGGTGCGCAAGATCGAAGCGGAGTACCGCAAGACGCACGGGCCGGAGCCGCGGGCGACGCTGGCGCAGGTGTGCGACCACATCGAACACGTGGCGAAGGTGGCTGGCCATGACCATGTCGGCATCGGCAGCGACTACTGGGGCGGCTCGATGCCAAGCGGGCTCGAGGACGTGAGCAAGTACCCGTACCTGTTCGCCGAGCTGATCCGCCGCGGCTGGTCCGACGACGACCTCGCAAAACTCGCCGGCGGCAACCTGATCCGCGCGTTCGGCGACGCCGAGAAGGTGTCGGCGCGGCTGCGGGCGGCACGGCAGCCGTCGCTCGCGACGCTCGAAGCGCTCGACGGCAAGCGCTAGCGGCGCTCCAGCAGCTTGCCGCCCTGCACCCAGGTGTCGTCGCCCACCGTCACGGTGGCGTCGGCGAAGAAGTTCCAGCGCACGTAGCCGCCGGTGACGCTGCCGCCGAGCTCGCTGTTGTCGCCGAGCGACAGGCGCACGACCCCCGCGCCATAGCCGTAGTAGGGAATCCACGACCGGTCGTCGGGCACCGCGAGCAGCGGGTTGAAGCCGAGGACGAACTCGCGGAAGGCGCCGCCGGCGTTGCCGGCCTTCTGCATCTCGGCCTCCACCGCCTCCTGGCCGGCTTCGGCCGCGACCGCAACAACCCGGCCCTTCGCGAACGTCAGCTTGAGCCCGCGCACCGCGCGCCCGTCCCACGTGGCGTCGGGGAAGGCGATGGTGCCGCTGACCGACTCCTCCAGGGGCGCGACGCGCACGCCGCCAGCGGGAATCTCGATCTCGCGGTCGACGAGGATCGCGCCGTCCTGGGCGCGCGCGGCCGAGGCGTTGCCGTCCTGGCGGTTCACCGGCCGGTCGCCGATGCGGAAGCGCAGGTCGGTGCCGGCGGGCGTCGTCACCCGCACCTCCGTCGCGCGCATGGCGGCTTCGAACTTCGCCTGCACCGCCGCGAGCGCCGCGTAGTCGGTCTTGAGCACGGCGTGTTCGTAGAGCGCGTCGATCTTTTCCCGCGGCGGCAGCGAGCCGCCCGGCAGCGGTGTCGCGCTCGGCGCGCTGCCGCCGTCCCAGTGGAAATGGATGGTGCGGCGCGGCCCGCGCGCCTCGGTGAGCAGCTGCTGCAGCGCGGCGTACGGCGGGTGCGCAGGGGTGGCGCCCGGCAGCATGACGCTGGCATCGACGTCGAGGAGCTTTGCCTTCATCTCGGCGAGCGCCGCGTCGTCCTTTGTCGGTGGCGCCGCGGGTGCCGCGCCCACCTTCTCGCAGCCGAGATCCTCGGCACCGGCCGCCGCCAGCGCCTTGCGCAGCGGCCCGACGATGCCGTCGAAGTTGCCGGGCTGGCAGACGAGCAGCACCTTCTCGCCCCGCAGCGGCGCGAGCGCTTTCACGATGCGGTCGGCGAGCGCCCCATAATTGACGTCGAGGTCGAGCGCCATAGCTCCGGCCAGGAACAGTGCGGTCATCGCCATCGCGCTACCAGACTTCGCACGCCTTTTCGGCGCGTACCATGGGCGCGCCGGCCGGGCAGGAAAATGCCTTCTGGAACTCCTTCAGGTTCGAGAGCGGGCCGATGACCCGGAACTTGCCGATCGGATGCGGGTCCGACTGCACCATCAGCCGCTGCGTCTCGGGGCGCACCGCGTCGCCGCGGAACTGGCCCCAGGCGATGAAGAACTGCTGGTCGGTGGTGAAGCCGTCGATCGGCGGCGGCTCCGGCCTGCCGGCAAGCGAGCGGCGCAGCGCGCGGTAGGCAATGCGTGCGCCCGCCAGGTCGCCGATGCTCTCGCCGAGCACCAGCTTGCCGTCGTGATGGATGCCGGGCTCGATGAAGTAGCCATTGAACTGGTCGACGACGCATTGGCCGCGCGCGGTGAACTTCTTCAGGTCTTCGTCGCTCCACCAGTTCTGCAAGCGCCCCTGCGCGTCGTACTGCGCGCCCTGGTCGTCGAAGCCGTGGCTGATCTCATGGCCGATGACGACGCCGATGGCGCCGTAGTTGACCGCGTCCGTGGCCTCGAGGCTGAAGGCCGGCGGCTCGAGGATGCCGGCGGGGAACACGATCTCGTTGAGCGAGGGGTTGTAGTAGGCGTTCGAGGTCGGCGGCGTCATGCCCCAGGCGCCACGGTCCACCGGCTTGCCGATGGTCGCGAGGTTGTCGGCCACCTGGAAGTTGCGGCCGGCGACCACATCGCTCCATAAGTCGGCGCGGCTGATGCGCACGCTGCTGTAGTCCTTCCACTTGTCGGGGTAGCCGACTTTTGGATTGAAGGTGGCCAGCTTCTCCAGCGCCTTGGCCTTGGTCGGCGCGCTCATCCAGTCGAGTTCGCCGATGATGTCGCCCATCGCGAGCAGCAGGTTCTTCACCAGCTCCTGCATGCGCGCCTTGGCGGCGGGCGGGAAATACTTCTCGACATACTTGCGGCCGAGCGCCTCGCCGAGCAGGTCGTCGTTGGTCTCGACGCAGCGCTTCCAGCGGGGTTTCATTTCCTTCGAGCCGCCGAGGTACTGCTGGTTGAACTCGTAGTCCGCGGTGACGAAGTTGCTGGAGAGGAACGGCGCCGCCGAGTCGAGCACGTGCCACTCGAGGTAGGCCTTCCAGGCCGGCAGCGGCGCACCCGCCAGCATCCTGTCGAACTCCTGCATGAACTTTGGTTCGTTCACGTTCAGGTCGGCGGGCGCCACCTTTGCGCTTGCCAGATAGCCGTTCCAGTCGAATCGCGGCGTCAGCTTCTGCAGCTCGGCCACCGACATCTTGTGGTCGGTCTGCGCCGGATCGCGCAGCGCGACCTTGTCGAGCGACGCCTCGGCGAGCTGCTTCTCGAACGCGAACACCCGCTCGGCGGCCGCCTGCGCGTCGGCGGCGCTGCGGCCGGCGAGGGCGAACATGCGCGCGACGTGCGCCTTGTACTTGTCGCGTGCCTCGACGAAGCGGGCATCGGTCTTCACGTAATAGTCGCGGTCGGGCAGGCCGAGGCCGGAGGCCGCTATCTGTGCGATCACGTTGGTCGGCTCGTGATTGTCGGAGCTGCCGTAGGTGGCGAACGGCGCGGCGATGGTGAGGTCGCGGAGTCTCGCGATCATCGCCTGCACGCCGGCCTGGTCCTTGACGGCTTCGATGTCGGCGAGCAGCGGTGCTATCGGCTTCGCACCGGCCGCGTTGACGGCGGTTTCGTCCATGCAGGCGCCGTAGTAGTCGCCGATCAGCTGTTCCGGGCTGCCCGCCGGCCAGTCCTTCTTCGCCGACACCTCGTCGAGGATCACCTTCAACCGGTCTTTCGCGGTCTCGCCGGCTTCCCAGCGCCGGCTCCAGCGCACCATCGAGGGCGGTATCGGATGGGCTGCCCGCCAGCCGCCGTTCGCGAACTCGAAGAAGTCGTCGCACGGCTTGACGCTGCGGTCGAGGTCGTTCAGCTCGATGCCGTGGAGCGCGGGGTCGTCTGCAGCCCGCGCCGCGGATGCCGAGAGGGCGACGACCGACAAGACGAGCGAGGACAGGAAGGCGGATCGTTGCATTCAGACGCTCCTGATAAAACCAGAGAAGGGCAGGCGAGTGTTGCGTAACTCGCCACGGCCGTCAATTCACCGTGCTGGACCGGCGGAGGGCCGCTGGCTCGAACGGGCGACGATATCGCGCAGGGCGGCAACGAACGCGTCGCTCTGGTCGGCGTGCACGTAGTGCCCCGAGTCGCTGAAGACCAGCTGGCGGCGATGGACCGACTCGCTCGCGAGAGCGCGCTGCGCTTCCCACCACAAGTCGGCCCACCCGCGGTCGTCGGCCGTCTCGCCGCGGCGGCGCGCTCCGGTGAGGACCGTGACCGGCAGCTTCTCGAGGCCCTTTGGCACGCTCACGTTCGGAAACCTGTTCATCTGGGTGATCTCCGAGCGCATCGTCGCGTTCATCTCAGCGAGCTCCTTGGCGCCCGGCTGGCAGTGCTGCAGCTTGCGGGCGAGGCATCGCCCGGTCACGAAGCTGCTGCGGGCGTCCTCGAGCACAAGCCCCGCGACCTCTTCGGGGTGATGGCGCGCAAACCATTCGACGTAGATGCCGCCGAGCGAATGGCCGACGAGCACGTAGGGCGGCGCCACGCCCGCGCTCTTCAGCAGCGCGCGCAGGTCGCCGACCACCTGCTCCGGCGTGCGCGGCATCGGCCCCGTTGCGCTGCCGCCGTAACCCGGCCGGTCGTAGGCAAACACCCGCGCAAACTGCGAGATGCGCTGGAACACCGGCTTCCACGTGCCCATGCCGTTGCCGAAGCCGGCCTCGAGCACCACCGTCACCGGGCCGGAGCCATGCACCGCGTAGCGACGCACGGCGCTGCCTTCGCCGGTGAGCGCGGCGCCGGGCAGCACCTGGGCGTTCACCACGCGGTCGCCCGCTTCGCTGAACGCGGCGCTGAAGCGCTTCGGGTCCTCGAGCATCGGGTAGTGGCCGGAGCCCTTCACGAGCGACACTTCGAAACCCGGCATCGCCTTGCGGTTTTCCTCGAGGTTGGTCGGGAACTTGTCGGCGTTCACCGCGCGGATCGGCGCCTCGATGTCGCGCAGAGCCGGCAGCGGGTCGTAGGACCACGCCGCGCGCAGCATCGCGATCGCGGCTTCGCGGTCGAGCGCGGCGGCCGCTCGCAGCACGCGCTCCTTCACGGCTGGCGGCGTCTTCGGGGCGAACAGGTAGTTCTCAGCCATCGCTGCCATGGTCTTCTGGTAGTCGGCCCGCAACTCTTTCGTGAAAGCGTCACGCTCCGCCTCCGGCGTCTTCTGGGTGACGTCCAGGAGCGTGTCCACGAGCACGATGCCGACGAGCGAGCCTTTCATCCGCCGTCCCGCCTCGAGCGCCACCGGTCCGCCCATCGAATGGCCGACGAGCAGCACCTGGTCGGCGCCGAGATCGTCCACCACCGCCTCGACGTCGGCGCCGAACGCTTCCATCGACCAGTCCTTGCGGTCCCGGCCCGACTTGCCGTGCCCGGCGAGGTCGATGGTGACGACCCGTTCGAACTGCGCGAGCTCCTTCACCTGGGCGTCCCAGAGGGAGCCGTCCATCGCGTAGCCGTGGATGAACAGCAGCGTCGGCTCGCCCGCGCCGTAAACGTCGTAATGAATGGCGACGCCGTCCTGCGACTTCACGGTGTGCGCGGTCCCCGCCGGCATCGGCGCCACCACGGCGGCCAGCAGCAGCAGTTCACTCAGCATGTTCCCTCACTCGAATCTGTTCGCGTTGTCGAACGCGGCATGGTACGTCAACCCGCCCGTTTTCCCGAGGAGTCCATCGCTTGCGCTGCGACCACCGAGCGTTTTTCCCGAGGGAGTCATCGCTTGCGCTGCGACCGAGGGACCTCCGTCGCCGACGGTCTAGACAACGTCGACTGCGTCCGCCCAGGAGAACGGAAAACGGAACGGCCGAAGGAACGGCATCGAGCCTCCGCCACCGGAAATCGGCGGATGGGTCGCGAACGGGAGCCCATCCGATGACGTCACTGCGTCCGGACGCAGTTGCGTTACCGATCACCACAATCGCAGTTGACTCGTCGAGACGGTCGGCTGGCGATTCAGGTCACAGCATGTTGCAACGGGGCTCCCTCGGTCGCAGCGCAAGCGATGACTCCCTCGGGAAAACGCTCGACGGTGGATCCCTCGCGCCAGCGCAAGCGACGGGAGCGCTCAGGAATTCGGCTTAGGAGGCTTTTTTGCGGCGGCCATTGGTGCGGGCGGCGGCAGCGGGGCGCGGCAGCATGCCGGCGAGGAACTGGCCGGTGTAGGACTCGCGCACCGCGGCCACTTCCTCGGGGGTGCCGGTGGCGATCAGCTGGCCGCCGCCGTCGCCGCCTTCGGGGCCGATGTCGATCACGTGGTCGGCGGTCTTGATGACGTCGAGGTTGTGCTCGATGACGACCACCGTGTTGCCCGCTTCGACCAGGCGATCGAGCACGCCGAGCAGGCGGCGGATGTCCTCGAAGTGCAGGCCGGTGGTGGGCTCGTCGAGGATGTACAAGGTGCGCCCGGTGGAGCGCTTCGAAAGCTCGCGCGACAGCTTCACGCGCTGCGCCTCGCCGCCCGAGAGGGTGGGGGACGACTGGCCGAGGGCGATGTAGCCGAGGCCCACGTCGGCCAGGGTCTCGAGCGCACGCCGTGTCTGCGGGTGGTTCTTGAAGAGCTGCAGCGCCTCGTCCACCGTGAGCGCCAGGACGTCGGCGATCGACAGGCCGTTGTAGCGCACCTGCAGCGTCGCGTCGTTGAACCGCTTGCCCTGGCAGATCTCGCACGGCACGTACACGTCGGGCAGGAAGTGCATCTCGACGCGCTTCACGCCGTCGCCTTCACACGCCTCGCAGCGCCCGCCCTTGACGTTGAACGAGAAGCGCCCCGGCGTGTAGCCGTGCACTCGCGACTCGGGCAGCATCGCGAAGAAGTCGCGGATCAGGTCGAAGAGCTTGGTGTAGGTGGCCGGGTTGCTGCGCGGCGTGCGGCCGATCGGGCTCTGGTCGATGTCGATGATCTTGTCGATCTGGTCGAGGCCCCTGATCGTCTGGTGGGCGCCGACCGTGACGTCGCTCTGGTGCAGCGCGCGTGCCGCAGCCGGATAGAGGATCTGGTTGACGAGCGTGCTCTTGCCCGCGCCCGAAACACCGGTGACGCAGATGAAGGCGCCGAGCGGAAAGGCGACGTCGATGTTCTTGAGGTTGTTCTCGCGCGCGCCCACCACCGTGACGAAGCGGCCGTCGCCCGGGCGCCGCTGCGCCGGCAGCTCGATGCGCGCCGCGCCCGACAGGTACTGGCCGGTGAGGCTGGCCTTGTTCCTGGTGACGTCGGCGGGGGTGCCGGCAGCCACCACTTCGCCGCCGTGGCGGCCGGCGCCGGGGCCGAAGTCGATGATCCAGTCGGCCTCTTCCATCGCCTCCTGGTCGTGCTCCACCACCACCACGGTGTTGCCGATGTCGCGCAGGTGCTTGAGCGCCGCCAGCAGCTTCTTGTTGTCGCGCTGGTGCAGGCCGATCGACGGCTCGTCGAGCACGTAGATGACGCCCGTCAGCTCGCTGCCGATCTGGCTCGCGAGGCGGATGCGCTGGCCTTCGCCGCCGGAGAGCGAGGGCGCAGGCCGGTCGAGGGTGAGGTAGCCGAGGCCCACGTTCAGGAGGAAGCGCAGCCGCGAGCGAATTTCCTTCAGCAGCTCGGCGGCGATCTTGCCCTCGGCGCCGCGCAGCGTCAGCTTCTCGAAGAACTCGTAGGCGCCGGCGACCGAGTAGCCGGTGATCTCGGTGATGTCCTTGTCGGCGATGCGCACGCCGAGCGCCTCGACGCGGATGCGCCGTCCGCCGCACGCCGAGCACGGCCGGTTCGACAGGAACTTCTGATAGTACTGGCGCATCTCCTCGGAGTGCGTCTCGCGCATGCGGCGCATCATCGAGTTGATGGCGCCCTCGTAGCGCATCTTGAAGGCGCCGGAACCCCACGAGCCCTTGATCGCGACGCTGACGCGGTCGTCGCCGGTGCCGTAGAGGACGACCTTGCGGTGCGCCGGCGGCAGCTGCGCCCAGGCCTTGTTGAGGTCGATGCCGCGCTCGCGAGCCACCGCCCGGACGATGTCGGTGCCCCAGCCGGTGCCTTCGCCGACGGCGCCCAGCGGCTTGACGGCGCCTTCGTTCACGGTGAGGTTCGGGTTGGGGACGACGAGCTCCGGGTCCATCTCGAGGCGCGTGCCGAGGCCGGAGCATTCCGGGCACATGCCGAGCGGCGAGTTGAAGGAGAAGAGCTGAGGCGTCGGCTCCGGAAACGAGATGCCGCAGTGATGGCAGGCGCGATGCTGCGACATCGTCTTGTCGGGCTGGCCCTCGGCCGCGATGATGACGATGCCCTGGCCGTGGCGCAGTCCGGTCTCGACGCTGTCGGTGAGCCGGTCCTTGATGGCGCCGCCGGGCTTGGCTACCAGCCTGTCGACCACGGCCTCGATCGTGTGCTTCTTCTTCTTGTCGAGGCGGATCTCGTCCTCGAACGAGTGCACGACGCCGTCGATGCGCGCGCGCGTGAAGCCCGTCTTGCGCATCTGGTCGAGGACGTCGCGGTGCTCGCCCTTGCGTTCCTTGACGAGCGGCGCCAGCACCAGGAAGCGCGTGCCGTCGGCCATGCCGGAGAGCTCGTCGACGATCTGCTGCGGCGACTGCTGCGAAACCGCGCGGCCGCAGTTGTAGCAGGTCAGGCGGCCGACCCGCGCCCACAGCACCCGCAGGTAGTCGTGGATCTCGGTGATGGTGCCGACCGTCGAGCGCGGGTTGCTGGAAGCCGCCTTCTGCTCGATGGAGATGGTGGGCGCCAGGCCGCGGATCGAATCGTAGAGCGGCTTGTCCATCTGCCCGAGGAACTGGCGGGCGTAGGCGGAGAGGCTCTCGATGTAGCGCCGCTGGCCCTCGGCGTAGAGCGTGTCGAAGGCGAGCGACGACTTGCCCGAGCCGGAGACGCCGGTGATGACCACCAGCCGCTTCTTGGGGATCTCGACGGTGACGTGCTTGAGGTTGTGCTGGCGGGCGCCCGTTATGACGATGCGGTCTAGTTCCATTGGCAACCGCTCATTTTACAGCCGTAGGGCTGCCGGGGCGTGTCCTCACGTTTGGAGAATCTTTGGAGTTCGCAAAGGACGCCAGACCCCGCCGCGACCGATCCTTGCGGTGGAGGTTGATATGTACCGTCTTTTCTTGAGTTTGTCGGTTCTGGCCGGCGTCCTGACAGCGGCCGGGCCAACGGCCGCGCTCGCTGCGGGCGACTACGCAACCGTCGAAAAGCCCGTCCGGCTCGAGATGAGCGCCGGGCCGAACTGGCTCTTCGGCCCTCCCGGCGCCGGCAACTATGGCGCCGGCGTTTCCTACACCCCCCACCCGGTCGTGTCCGTCGGTCTGACCCTCGACCGGCCGGGCCGTGGCACCACGGTGTTCGCGCACTTCAAGCTGGCGCCGCTCGCGAGTGTCCTGCGCGTCTCGCCCTACGCCATCGGCGGCCTGGGCCGGCAGTGGTACGAGGAGCTGGGGCCCGACCTGCGCCCGGTGACGGTCTCGGGCCGCGCCGCCTTCCTCGGCGCCGGCATCGATTTCGCCATCACCCGCCGGCTCATCGTCTTCGGCGAAGCGCGCCTCACCGGCCTCGCCAATTCAGGCGGCGACGGCGACCCGGTCGGCGGCGCCAAGCTTGGCGTTCGTCTTGGTTTCTAGCGAGGAAGCCGTGCGCGGTCATTTGAAGTTCTGCACGAACTCCAGTCCATTCTGGTCCTTGCCATGCGCGTCGGCCGCGCCGTCCAGGTCGATGTCATAGGCGAGCACCGCCCCGGGCAGCGACAGGTCGCCCGCGGAGAGGGTGAACGGCGTGTTCGCCGACGCAAAGAGCACGACGCCGCCACCCGCCGCGGCGCTCACCTTGAGCGTCACCGTCGCGGTGCCAACGCGATAGGCCGCGCCGCGCAGCTTCCCCCAGTACTGCCATCCGGTCCAGCGTGGCGCATCCTTCAATGCCAGAGCGCAGCGCAAATTCCCCGATTCGCACGTGAAGGCGGTGTTGACCGCGTCGAGCTCCCAGCGCGCGCGCGCAGTCGCTGGCGGCGCCGGCGGCGGCGGCGTGCGCACGCCCTTGATGATGATCCTGGGCCCAGGGCTCAGGAATCGATCGAGGACGCCCACGGCGGCCACCGTTATGGCGACGACGACGATCGTCCGGACGGCAATGCGCAGGAACTGGCCAGCGTTCATGGTTGCTTCCTTTCTTTCCCGAGGCGAAGGGCCGTCTGCGAGATGAGTTGTGCGGCGCGCTGCGCCGAGACGCGGCGGCCGGTGCGCGCCAGGTTGGGCTGCGCTTCCACCGCGGCCTGGTACGCTCCGGACGCATCGCCCTCGCGGTCGCGGTACTCGGCGACACGCAGGATGAGGGGTGCCGACAGGTAGTCGTCCGTGTGCTGCCGCGCCCATTGCAAGGCGCCGGCTGCGAGTTGCGCGCCCGCACGGCCCGGGCCGAGCGCGTGCGCGAGTTCCAGGTTGAGGCGCATCAGTTCACCTGCGTCTTCGGGCAGCGCCAGCGCTATGGCGCGCCGGTAGAGTGCCGCCGCCTCGGTTTGCCGTCCGCCACCGGCGGCGCGCTCGGCATCGACCGCGAGCACCCGCGACTCGAGGCCCGCGCCGCCCAGCGCGCCCAGGTCGGCGGCGCGCAGCTTCGTAAGCGGCTCGTCGGCGCTGCGGCCGAGGCGCAGCAGCGCCTGCGCCTGCGTGAGCAGCGATTCGGCTCGGTCGGCGAGGGCGCCGTGTGCTTCGTAATACGCAATCGCGGCGCCGGCCGGCGCGAGCGCTTCGGCGAAGCGCTCGGCGCGGACCAGTGTGGCCGCGAGCTGCGCCTGCGCGCCGGCCGCGAGCGAACGGTCGCCGGCCGCCGCCGCGGCCGCGAGCTGCGCCTCGAACGCCGCCACCGCCTTTGCGAAATCGCCGCGCGCCGTGCTCACCTGGCCCAGCAGCTGGCGGGCCATGGCCGCCTCGCGGCGGAAGCCGTTGCCCTCGTAGAACGGCAGCGCGCGTTCGATGCGCGGCTGCGCGTCCGCGGCCTTGCCCTCCTGGATGTCGAGGCTCGCGAGCGACAACAGCGCGCGCGCCTCGGTGCGGCGGTTCGACATGCGCCCGGCCGAATCGAGGGCGCTCTCGAACAGCCGCCGTGCCTCGCCGTACTCGCCGCGCTGGAAGGACACGTTGCCGAGGTTGATGAGCCCGCCCGCGAGCAGCGCCGGCATGCCGCGGCCGAGCCGCATGCCGTCCTCGGCCAGCGTCCGCGCCGCGGCCGTGTCGCCCAGGGTGGCGCGCACGCTGGCGAGGCGCAGCAGCGAGCGCGCCTGCTGGTTGGCGTTGCCCAGTTCGCGCGCCAGCGCCAGCGAACGCTCGAGCTCGCGCTGCGCATCCTTTGGGCGATCGACGTCGTCATAGAGCGCGCCGCGCCGATAGGCAACCTCGGCGACGCCCTCGGCGTTGCTCGCCGCCTGGTAGAGAGCTTCGGCGCGCGCGTACGCCTGCATGGCGTGCTCGAGCTCGCGCCTCTTGCCGGCGACCTGGCCCAGGCCGAGGAACGCGGCGGGCGACTGCGGGTCGAGGACCGAGGCGCGCTCGTAGCTGCGCGCGGCGGCCGCGAGATCGTCGTTCGCCTCATGCGCACGGCCGACATCGACCTGCGCGAACGCCACCTGCGGGTGCAGCGCCGCCAGCTGCCCGTAGCTGGATGCCGCATCGGCGAAGCGGCGCGTGACCATCGCACGGATCGCGTCGAGAGCCAGCGAGTCTTCGCGCGGCAGCGCGCTCAGGTCGGGAACCAGCTCCTGCACGTGCAGCAGCGAGTCGCGCGCGCGGTCGTCGTCGAGCTCGGCACGCGCCTCGGCGAGTCGCGCGTGCGCCAGCGGATACGCGTCATGGAGCGCCACCGCCTGCTCGAAGCGTTTCGCGGCGGTCAGGTACGAGCCTTCGCGCAGCGCGGTGGCGCCGCGCTCGAACCAGCCTTGCGCGTCGGCAGGAATCGCGGCGAGCGGCGCGCGCGGCGCCTGGTGCCTGAATACCAGGAGCGCCGCAACCGCGAGCGCGACGCGCTCCGGCGGCCAGTGCCGCCAGGAGCCTGCGGCGCGGCCGGGGCGCCACGCTGCGCCGCCCGGAGATCGAAGCGGAGGTGAGCGTGCGGTCGAGCTTGCGCAGGTCGCGTTCGAGATCGGCGGCCGACTGGTAACGAGTGCGCGGATCGGTCGCCATCGCCCGCGCCACCACCGCGGCCACAGCCTCCGGCACCTCGGGGTTCCTCTCGCTGGCGCGCGGCGGTGTGCCGCCGGCGAGGACGTCCGGCCAGGAAACCCCGTGCTGGCCGTACGGGCTCGACGCGGTGAGCATCTCGAAGAGCATCACGCCGACGCTGTAGACGTCGCTGAGCGCGCTGGGCTCGGCGCCCTCGAAAAGCTCCGGCGCGATGTAGGCGGGCGTGCCGGCGAGGCGCATGCGCTGCCCCTGTGACGGCGTCAGCTTGCCGTCCGAGAGGGACATCGCGAGGCCGAAGTCGAGGATCTTGGCCTGGCCCGCCGGGGTCACGATCACGTTCGACGGCTTGAGGTCGCGGTGGATGACTCCCAGCTCGTGGGCGTGCGCGACGGCGCCCGCGAGCTGCGCGCCGAGGCTGGCGGCACGGTCCACCGTGAGCGGGCCGCGCGACACCAGCGCCTGCAGGGTCTCGCCGGGGACGTACTCCATGATGATGCAGGTGCGCGGTCCGTCGACCACGATGTCGTGGATCGCGGCTATGTTCGGGTGCTTGAGGTTGGCGGCCGCCTGCGCCTCCTGGAGCGCGCGCACCGCTTTTTCCTCGGAGTCGGCCTTGGCGGAGACGAAGGTCTTGAGCGCGACCCGGCGGTGCAGGCGGCTGTCATGCGCCAGGTACACCTGGCCCATCCCGCCCTCGCCGAGTTTTTCGATGATTTCGTAAGGACCGACCCACGAGCCGAGCATCGCAGGGAGCGTCGAAGCGTAGCACGCGGGTGTGGCGCGGAGGCGCCCGATGCGCAGCCGATAGAATCGCCGGCGTGAACCCTTTCGACGGCAAGCTCTGGCTGGCGCCGCTCACCTTTGGCGGCAACCTGCCGTTCCGCCGGCTGTGCGTCGGGTTCGGTGCCGAGGTGACGGTGGGCGAGATGGCGGTGGTGCGCAAGCTGCTGCAGCGGCGCCAGGCGGAGTACGCGCTGCTGCGCAGCCACCCGAGCGAGGCGATGTTCGGCGCGCAGCTCGCCGACCGCGACGCAGGCACGCTGGCGGAGGGTGCCCGCATCGCCGCCGGCAGGGGTGCGCGCTTCATCGACCTCAACTGCGGCTGCCCGATCTTCGAGTTCACGCGCCGCGGCCTCGGCTCGGGCCTGCTGCTGAAGCCGCGCAAGATCGCCGGGCTGGTGGCGGCGATGAAGGCGGCGGTGGACGTGCCGGTCACGGTGAAGCTGCGCCTCGGCTACAGCGACGACAAGCGCAACGTCTCCGAGGTGGCGCGGCTCGCAGAGGAAGCCGGCGCCGCGGCCATCACCATCCACGGCCGCACCCGCGAGGCGCGCTACTCGAAGGCCGCCGACTGGGATGCGATCGGCGCGGTGGCGGCTGAGCGCTCGGTGCCGGTGATCGGCAACGGCGACATCCTCACCTGCTACGAAGCGCGCGACCGCATGGCGCGCGCCGGTGTCCGCTCGGTGATGCTGGCGCGCGGCGCGCTCATCAAGCCCTGGCTGTTCCGCGAGATCCACGAGAACCGCACCTGGCTGCCGACGCCTCGCGAGCGGCTGGGCGTGCTGTGGCAGTTTCTCGGCCTGCTGCTCGAGCACTTCGGCGCCGACGAGCGCGGCCGCGTGCGCGTGCGCCAGTTCCTCGCATGGCACCTCGGCTTCTTCCACCGCTATCGTCCGCTGCCGGAAGAGGAGCACCTCGAGGCCTCGCGCGCGCACCCGCTGCTGCAGACGCGCCAGGACCTGGGTGAGGGCCTCGAGCCGCTCGAGGCACTCTTGCGCGATGCGCGCCCCGCCGTTCACGAGCGGTTGGCGGACGCGCTGCTTGGCAGTGCCAGCTTCACGGAAGCCATCGAGCGCGCCGCTGCGGTAGACCGCGGCGGCGACACGCCCGCTGGCGACGAGCGGGACAGCGAGCCGTCCGCCCGCCTTATCGCGGGCTAGCAGCGGCGGCGAGCTTGCGCAGTTCCTCGTCGGCGTAGCCTACCCAGCGGTTCGCGGTGTCGCCGGTGCCGAGGATCGCCGCGCGGCCGGCGGTCAGCAGCGGCTCGCCTTCGGCGCGGCGGCCCTGCTCGGCGAGCGCCCGGCCCAGCGCCACCTGCGACTCGCCGATCCCCGCGCGATCGTCCTTCTTCACCCGCTGCCGGATGTCGAGGCACTCGCGCGCCAGCTTCTCGGTGCGTGGCCAGTCCTTGAGGACCGCGGTCGTCATCGCCCAGTTGCAGAGCGAGGTGGCGACATCCGGATGGTCGTTGCCCAGCTCCTTGCGGAAGCGCGGCACCGCGTTCTCGTAGGCGGCGTCGGCTGCGCGCGGGTCGCCGGCGCGCATTGCGACGGTGGCGGTGTTGAGCATGGTGCGGGTCACGGCGGGGTGGTTCTCGCCGAGCACCTTGCGCCGCATCGCCAGGACCTCGCCGAGCACCGCCTGCGTCTCCTTGTATCGCGCGTTGCGGAAGTAGACGCCGCCCAGGTTCTCCATGACGATCGCGACTTCCGGGTGCTCCTCGCCGTAGGCGCGCCGGGTCACCGCCAGCGCTTCCTTGTAAAGGCGCTCGGCGCTGTCGAGCTGGTTGAGGTTGAGGTTCGCGATCGCGAGGTCGTTGAGGGCGAGCGCGACATCGGGATGGTCCGGGCCCAGGGCCGCGCGGCGGATCGCGAGCGACTGCTCGATCATCGTCGCCGCGCGCTTCCAGTCGCCCTTGCCCTGACCGGCGATGTTGCCAGCGAGCTGCAAGGTCTGGCCGACTTCGCGGCTGCCTTCGCCGAGCGCCTTCCTCTGCAGCGCCAGCGCCTGGTCGGCGGCGGCAGCCGCCTCGTCGTACTTGCCGCGATCGAACAGCACGGTCGCGAGCGCCACCTCGCCAGCGCCGATCTGGGCATCGCCTTGCGCGTAACGCTGCCGTCGGATCGCCAGCGACTCGCGCGCCATCGTTTCCGCTTCCTCGTGGCGCCCCTGGCGCAGCGACAGGTCGGCGAGCGCCGTGAGTGTCTCCGCCACTTCCTCGTGCGCGGGGCCGAGCGCCGCCTTTTCCTCCGCGAGCGCCTTGCGCAGCAGTGGCTCGGCCTCCTGGTAGCGGCCGAGGCTCGCGTAGGTGCGGCCGATGGTGCGCCGCGCCGCGGCCGCGAGCAGCGGCTGCGCGCCGAACGAGCTGTCGATCTTGCGCGACGAATCCTGCAACGCCTCGAGCACCGTGATGTTGCGCTGGCCGGTCTGCGACGGGTCGGCCGAGCGCAGCATCTCCTGCAGGAAAGCGTTCATCGCGGTGGCCTTCGCCATCTCCACCTCGGCGCGGTCGCGTTCCCGCGCGATGCGCCGCGCCTGCACCGCGGCTGTGAACGCCGAGCCCACGACCAGCAGGCTCAGCACCGCGGCGAAGGCGACGCCGGCGCGGTGGCGGCGCACGAACCGGCTCATGCGGTAGGTGGTCGTCGGCGGCCGCGCCGTGACCGGCTCGTTGTTCAGGTGGCGGCGCAGGTCGAGGGCGAACGCGTTCGCGGTTTCGTAGCGCTCGGCGCGTTCGCGGCTCATCGCCTTGAGCGTGATCCAGTCGAGGTCGCCCTTGACCTGCCGACTGAGGGAGCCCGGATCGGTGTGGCGCTGCGCGGCAATCTGCGTGCTGCGCTCATCGGTGGTCGCGAGCCGTGAGCTGGGCGTCGCCGCATCGGTCTCGCGCAGGATCTTGTGGCCCTCGCTGCCGGCGCGCGCCAGGAGCCGCGGGTCGAACGGATAGGCGCCGGTGAGCAGGAAGTAGAGCATCACGCCGAGGCTGTAGATGTCGGTGCGGGTGTCGATGTCGAGGCCGGTGAGCTCGTACTGCTCCGGGCTCATGAACGCCGGCGTGCCCAGCACCTGGCCGATCTGGGTGACGAGCGTCGCGTCGCTGAGGCGGCGTTCGGTGGCCTTGGCGATGCCGAAGTCGATGACCTTCGGCTGCGCCTTGCCGTCCTGCATCATCACCAGCACGTTGCTCGGCTTGAGGTCGCGGTGAATGACGCCCTTCTGGTGGGCGTGCTGCACCGCATGGCAGACGCCGATGAACAGCTCGACGCGCTCGCGGGTGGTGAGGCGGTTGAGGTCGCAGTAGTCGGTGATCGGGATGCCCTGCACCAGCTCCATGACGAAGTAGGGAAGCCCGTTGTCCGCGACCGCGCCGTCGAACACCTTGGCGATGCCGGGATGGTCCATCACCGCGAGCGCCTGGCGCTCGGTCTCGAAGCGTCCCACCACCTGCTTGGTGTCGAGCCCGGCCTTCATGATCTTGAGCGCGACGCGGCGGCGCACCGGCTCGCGCTGCTCTGCCATGTAGACGACGCCCATGCCGCCTTCGCCGAGCACCTGCAGGATGCGGTAGGCGCCGATCCACTCGGGGTGCTTCGCCGCCGCAACCGGCGGCGGCGTGGGCGCGTCGGGGCCAGCGGCGCGTGTCGCGGTGTCGTGCTCGCGACCCTTCGGCTTGTTCTCGGTGTTCATCGACCCGGGCGCATCGTACAAGCAATCGTCACTGCACCCAGCATACGATTCATGGTGGTGTTCAAGTTGCCCAACCCCAACATTGTGGGCTCGAAGGCCTTCGGGCTGGGCGATAATGGTTGGCGATGCTTTTTGCTCCGGCCCGTTTCATCCAGGGCGCCAACCTGCCCTGGATGCTCTACGGATGCGACTTTGGCGCGAATCCCTGGTATCCGGAGGGTGGCATCGCCGTGCCCGAACGGACCCGCCAGCTCGACGAAGTCGTGGCGCGGCTCGCCGCACGCGGCATCGAGGCGCTGCGCTGGTTCGCGCTTTGCGACCTGCGCTCGGGCGTGCGCTTCGACAGCCACGGAACGCCGCTGGGACTCGACGCGTTCGTCGCCGCCGACATGGAAGCGGCGCTGCAGGTGCTCGACCGCCACAACGTCAAGGTGATCTTCTCGCTCTTCGACTTCCATCTCTGCGGGCGCCGCCAGGTGCAGCAGGGCGTGCAGCTCGGCGGCCGGCGCACGCTCGTGACCGCGGCGGCCCGCCGGCGCGCGCTGGTCGGTACGGTGGTCGCACCCATCCTGCAGCGCTTCGGCAACGAGCCGTCGGTCCTCGCTTGGGAAGTGATGAACGAACCCGAATGGGTGACCTCCGGCTACGGCCGCGCCATCCTCGGCCTGCGGGTGTCGCGCGCCGACATGCGCGCGTTCCTCGGCGCCGTGACCGACGCGGTTCACGAGCACACCGGGCGGCCCGCCACTGTCGGCTGCGCCAGCCGCAAGTGGCTCGACCTCGTGGACGGCCTCGGGCTCGACCTGCACCAGGTGCACTGGTACGACAAGATCGATTCGCTCGACGCGCTGCGCCATCCGGTCGCCGAGTGGGCCGGTGGCATGTCCGCGCTGCTCGGCGAGTTCCCGACCCGCGGGTCCGCGCACCAGGCGCCGCTGCTGGCCGAGGCCGCGCGCGCCGCCGGCTTCAGCGGCGCCTTCGCGTGGTCGGCGATGAGCAGCGACGAAGCCTCGGACGGAGCCGCGGTCGAAACCCTGTATCCACAACCTCGCTATCACGACGCCTGATTCATTCGCCTTGCTTCATTCCTGCAACTGGAGGTATTCGATGCGTAACGCCCTACTGGCCGTCCTCGGCCTTGCCGCCCTTGCCGCCTCGGCCCCGCGCGCCGCGGCGCAGGTGATCGAACCCGCTCCCACGGTCTATCGCGGCGCCGCGGCGCCAGATGCCCCGACCTGGTCGGGCCAGCTGGACGCTTCGCTGCTCGCCGTCACCGGCAACAGCGACACTCGTGCGCTCGGCTTCGGCGCGGTGGCTTTCTACAACGCGAACCGCTGGCGGGTGGAAGCGAAGGGCAGCTTCACCTCGGCTGCCACCGACGGCATCGCCACCGCGCGCCGCACGCTCACCAGCCTGCGGGTCGAGCGCGACATCGGCACCTGGTGGGGCGTCTACGGCGGCCTCGGCTGGGCGCGCGACACCTTCGCCGGCTTCACTTCGCAGACGACCATCGAAGGCGGCGTGATGTACCGCGCGATCGTGCAGCCGCGCCACGTGCTGACGCTCTCGGGCGGCATCGCGCAGACCTTCGAGTCGCGGTTGCCGCCGGAGGCGAACGAGAACTTCCTCGGCGCCAAGGCCGGCCTCAACTACCGCTATCGCATCAGCGACAACGCCGAGTTCTTCGAGGACGCGGGCATGCTGTGGAACTTCGAGATCTCGAGCGACTGGCGCTTTACCAACTCCGCCGGCATCACGGCGCAGGTGACGAAGAACATCGCCCTCAAGGTCGCGAACGAGCTGTTCTACCGCCACCAGCCGATCAGCGGCTTCGAGTCGACCGACTCGGTGCTGCGCGCCGGCATCGTCGCCAAGTTTTAGCGCGGGTTCGGCTACTCGGAACAGTTGCCGAGGCCGAGTCCCGTGGGAGCGAGCGCGGCAATCAGCGCCTGAAGGTCCGCGGGCAGCTCGGCGCCCTCGGTCCACGCGGCGGTCTCCTCCAGATCGCCGCGCCGCAAGGTCAGCGTCGCCGTCTTCATGTCGGCCGCGCCGCCGCGCGCCCAGCGCGACTGGTACTTCGCCTGCCACGCGTCGGGCGCAGCGTTCTTCACCGCGGCCGCGAGCGGCTCCTTCGCCGCCGCCGGTGTCTGTTGCCGGCACGTCACCCGCGCGCCTTCACCCTCGCCGGTGCGCCTTTCCATCGAACCGTCGGAGCGCAGCAGCACGGTGTCGGTACGGCCGGTGAAGCCGCCGGAGGTGGTGTAGGTGAGTGTCCAGGGGGCGTCGGTCGGGGCAGTGAGGGGGGTCGAGAGCATCAAAGAAAGAACGAGGATCTTCACTGGGCGAGGATAACAACAACGGACAACGAACAACGGACAAAGAACTATGAACAACGACAAAAGGAAAGGGGCTCCCTGGCGGGAGCCCCTAATTTACTAATCAGTCGGCGCCTGCGGCGCCGACTTAATTATCATCATTAACGATCGTGCAGATGCCTCGGTTGTCGAGGATCGTGCCCTGGCTCGTGTGGGTGAGCTTCAGGTTGAAGCGCTCGTCCGCTTCGGGGATGCGGTCGCCGACGACGTCCGTGACGACCTGCGCCGAGATCGAACCGGCGGGGATCACCACCGAGCCCGACTTCGCCGCGTAGTCGTTGTTGGCGACGCGAGCCGTGCCGTCGGCCGTCTGGTATTGGACGACCACGTTGCGGTTGAACGTGTGCGCGAGCGACACCGTGAAGCGGGCCTTGCGGACGTTGCGATCGCCCTCCTCGACGGAGACGTCGTCGACCGCGACGGACGGCGCCGTGGTGCTGGCGCAGCCGTACGCGCGGATGTCGGTGACGTACCAGCCAAAGGCGCCGCCGCAGCCGTCGTTGCCGAAGTCGAAGCGCAGACGGACGGAATCGCCGGCAGCGGCGAGGCCGGTGAGGTTCACCCGGGACGTTCCCCAGGATCCGGAGACGCTGCCAGGATCGGTGCCGCTGAAGGCAGCTTCGCCCGCCAGCGGGTTGGTGTTGCCCTGCGCCGCGGTGAAGAGCGACGTGTTGTAGGCGTTGTAGGTGAAGCTGGCTGCGGGCACCAGCTGCCAGTCGCCGCCGTTGACGCTCACCTTGAGGTTGCCGCCATCGAAGTTCGCTTCGGTTGCGACCCAGTGGTCGAACGTCAGCAGCGGTGCCACGACGCCGTTGGGGATCTTGATGGCCTTGCTCGAGAGGTGCAGCACGGCCGACTCGTCGCCGCCCGGCGCGCACGTCCCGCCGGTCGGGTCGATGGCGAACATCGCCGAGCCGTCGCGGCCGTCCGGCAGGTTGGAGACCACCTGCCAGTCGCGGTCGGTGAAGTCGGCCGGCCGGTTGGCCCTGTGGGTGGTAGTCCAGCGTGCCGAACCCTCGTTGAAGCTCTCCCGGAACAGGTTGACCGCGGCGTCGCCTGTGGAGCAGACGGGCGGCGGATCCTTGGCGAGCAGCGGCTGGAAGTTGCACTGCACCGGTTCGGTACGCAGTTCGACGGCGAGGGTTGCCTTTGCCACCTGCTGGCAGTCGTCGGCGTCGAGGACGTCGGTCGTCGGCGCGCCGGTGTAGGCCTCGACCAGCGTCGCGCCGATGAGGTCGGCGCACGACTGCTCGAGCGCATCGGCGTGATCAGCGAAGTTCGAGCTCGGCGTCTGGTAGACGGTCTGGGCGCGGAAGTAGATCGGCGCGACCTTGTTGAAGCCGAGGCCGGCGATCGTCTGTCCGTTGTAAGTGCCGCCGTCCACCAGCAGCGCGAACGCATGGTTGGGCACGCCGGAGTTGGTGTGCACGCCGCCCTGGTCCGAGGCGCCGCAGGTGTACTGCGACGTCCGAGACCTTGCCGGGGTTGCTGGCGCAGACCGGGTTCCACATGTCGCGCAGCGCGCCGCCGGGTGTCGACCTCTTCGCCCATCAGCCAGCGGTAGGAGTTGTCCACCGTCGGCGTCTCGTCGAGGCGCAGCGTGGCGTTGGCCGGCAGGTTGGCGCGCAGCAGGTCGCCGTTGGCGTTGCCCAGGCCGACCGCGGGAATGTTCGGGAAGTTGACGCCGTCCCCGCCCAGGCCGAACGGCGCGTTGCCGCCGAGCGCATGGTTCGAGATGATGACGGCGACCGCGCCGTTCGCCTCGGCATTCGCCACCTTCGCCGCGAACGAACAGGTGCCGCGGTAGATGAGCGCGATCTTGCCGGCGACGGCCGCTGCGTTGACGAACGGCGTCTCGCAGCCATCCATCACCGACAGGTTGCCGCCGCCGGTCGGCGGCCCCGCGTCACCGACGCCGTCGTTCACCAGCACCACGTCGCCGGTGATGCCGGTGCCGGTCAGCGGCGGGCCGAAGTCGGCGCCGCCGACCGCATAGTTGCCCGCGATGCTGGCCGGGGCGTTGACGCGCAGCACCGGCGGCGGCGTGATGAATGCGGTGCACGAGCCGTCGGTGCGCGCGCCGCCGGGAGCATCGAGGCCGCGGCCGTTCAGCTGGTCGATGGTCTCACCCCACATATCGGAATACGCCTCGTTGAGGGCGCCCGACTGCCACTGATAGATGAGGCCGTGCGTGAACTCGGTGTAGGCGTGCGCCCACTCGTGGCCGGTGACGTCGTCGGTGGTGAAGCCTGGGCAGAACGAGATGAAGATGCTGTTCCAGGAAGCGTTCGGGCACTGGTAGCCGCGGTTGAAGATCGAGTCCATGGTCGCGCCGTTGCCGTCGAACGAGTCGCGGCCGAAGGTGTTCTTGAAGTAGTTGTAGGTCTCTTCCGACGCCTCGATCATGTTGTCGGCTTCGACGGTGCCCGTTGGGAAGGCGTCGCCCTCCACCCAGAACGGCGAATCGGGGTAGCTCGGCGGCACGTTCGGCAGGTTGGCGCCGTCGTAGGCGCGGCGGTTCAGGTCGTCGGCGATGCCACTGATCTGGTCGATGTACTTGCCGGTGTGCGCGTCCATGTACACGAACTCACGAATTGCTCCCTTGCGGTCAGTGACCTCGACTTCCCACGCAAGGTGGTTCTTGCCGGGGACGCCCTTCACCAGGCCCTCGCGGAAGATCACGAGGCGGTGGCGGCCGGCGGCAGCATCCTTCGCTGCCTTGTCGGTTGCGACCTTGCCGACCGCGACCTTCGCGACCGACTCGAAGCTGCGCGCAGGCGCGGTGCTGATGCTGAGGTCGGGCACGAACACGCCGTTCACCGCGCGCAACTGGCCGCCGACGGTGTGGGTACGCATTTCGGCGCCGAACACCGGCAGGCCGTTGTAGACCTGGCCGTAGACGAGATGGCGGCCGCCGTTCTTGTCGTCGAAGGCGCGCACCAGCGACAGCTCGGACGCGGCGTTGCGGATGCCGAATGCGGCACCGTACGCCTTGAGGAAATCGGCCGAAGCCTTTTCAGCCGTGGTCTGCAATGCGGCTGGCGCGGCCTTGGCGGCGGGCGCTGCCGGGGCGAGCCGCACGAACCGAGCGCGGCCGGTGGCGCTGTTCAGGCTGACGCGCGCGGCGCCGCCCTTCAAGGCGGCGATGGCGGCGTCTGCGGAGCGGTCCGCGGCGGACGCAGCTTGCGGAGCGGCGATGGCGATGGCTGCGGCCGCGGCGACTGCGAGCCGCGAAAAATAAGGGTGTCTGGATTTCATTGCTTCACATCTCCTGGAAGGAGTTTTTCAGGCTTGAAGGAGCTCCGACGGAAGGGACGTCGAAAGGCCATCGAGTAAACGTTTTTGGGGTTCCCGTTGAACGTGAGTGGAGCCTAGGCCCGGGCTAAGCGAAAGGTCAAGAGGTTGGATGGAGGGGACGAAGAAAAAGAACGACGAACAACGGCAACGAACAACGAACAACGGCAACAAACAAAAGGAAAGGGGCTCCCTTTGGGAGCCCCTTATTTACTAATGAGTCGGCGGCTTACGCCGCCGACTTAATTATCATCATTCACGATCGTGCAGATGCCGCGGTTGTCGAGGATGGTGCCTCGGCTCGTGTGCAGCAGGCGCACGCTGAAGCGCTCGTCGCGCTCGGAGATGCGGTCGCCGATGACGGTCGCCGCCACTTCGGCAGAGATCTCGCCCGGCTGGATGACGACCGACCCCGACTTCGGGGCGTAGTCGTTGTTGGCGACGCGCGCGGTGCCGTCGGCCGTGTCGAACGAAACCGACACGGGCTTGTCCGAGATCGCGCTGAGCGAGACTGTGAACCGCGCCTTACGCGTGCCGCGGTTGCCCTCGGTGACCTCGACGTCGTTGACTGAGACCTGCGGAGCGGCGGTGCTGGCGCAGGCGTAGGCGCGGACGTCGGTGACATACCAGCCGATGGCGCCGGTGCCGCAATCGTTGCCGAGGTCGTAACGCAGCCGGATGGAATCACCGGGCGCAGCGAGCCCGGTGAGATCCACGCGCGACGTGCCCCACGAACCCTTGTTGGAGCCCTGGTCGGCCCCGCTCCACGCCTCCTCACCGGCCATCGGGTTGCTGTTGCCGGCTCCTGCGAGAACCAGGTTGTAGGGGCTGTAAGTGAACGAACCGGATGGCACCACCTGCCACGGCCCGCCGTTCACGCTCAGCTTCAGGTTGCCGCCGTCGAAGCCGATCTCGGTGCTGACCCAGTGGTCGAATGAAACCAGCGGCGCGCTGACGCCGTTGGGCAGCTTGATCGCCGGACTCGTCAGGTGCAGCACCCCCGACTCGTCGCCGCCGGGCAGGCATGTGCCGATGCTCGGATTGGGAGCGAACATCGCCGAGCCTGCGCGATGGTCGGGCAGCGACGACACCACCTGCCAGTCGCGGTCGGTGAAGTCGGCCGGAGTGACCGCGGTGTGGTTGGTGACCCAGCGCGTGCCGCCCGTGTTGAAGCGGTCGCGCAGCAGGTTGATCGGCGCATTGCCCGCGGGGCAGAAGGGCGGCGGATCGTCGCCGAGGAGCGGCTCGAACCCGCACTGCGCCGGCGGTGTACGCAGCTCGACCGCCGCGATCGCCTTGGTCACCTGGTTGCAATCGGCGGCGTTCAGCACCTGGCCGGACGGGGCGCCGGTGGCGAGGTCGGGCAGGTCCTGGCCGATGAGGTCGGCGCACGACTGCTCGAGCCCGTCGGCATGGTCGGAGAAGTCCGACGCGGGGCCGAGGTAGGTGCTCTGGTTGCGGAAGTGGATCTGCGCGGCCTTGGTCACGCCGAGGGCGGCGATCGTCTGGCCGTTGTAATGGCCGCCGTCCACCAGCAGCGCATAGAGGTGGTTGGGCACGCCCGAGTTCTCGTGTACACCGCCCTGGTCGCCGGCCGAGCACCAGTATTCGTTGTCGCTAACCTTGCCGGGGTTGGCGTTGCAGGTCGGGTTCCACATGTCGCGCCCGGCACCGCCCGGCACCTCCTCGCCGATCAGCCAGCGATACGAATCCTCGAGACCGACCGGGACCGCGAGCCGCAGCGTCGCGTTGACGGTGCCGCCGAGTTCACCGCGCACCGCCTGCGCCGCCGGGAACTGCACGTTGAGCGACGGGATGGTGACGGTAGGATCGACGCCGGACATGCCGCCCGTGGGAATGCTGGTGGCGACGTCGCCGACGATCGCCGCGACCGCGCCATTGAGCTGCGCGTTGCGCACCTTGGTGATGAAGTCGCAGGTGCCGCGATCGATGAAAGCGATCTTGCCGGCAACCGCTGCCGCGTTGGCGAACGGCGACTCGCAGCCGTCGTTGACCGACGCGCCCGCGCCGTCGTTTACCCGGACCACGTCACCGGTGATACCCGCACCCGTGAGCGGCGCGCCGAACGAAGCGCCCACGGCTTGATAGTCGCCGGCGATCGCAGCTGGCGAATTGACGCGCAGCGAGGGCGGGAACGGGGTGAACGAGCTGCAACTGCCGTCGCTGCGCTCGCCGCCCGGCTCATCGAGGCCGCGGCCGTTCATCTGGTCGACGGTCTCGCCCCAGATGTCCGAGTACGACTCGTTGAGCGCGCCGGACTGCCACTGGTAGATGAGGTTGTTGGTGAACTGGGTGTAGGCGTGGCCCCACTCGTGGCTGGTGATGTCGTCCGTGGTGAAGCCCGGGCAGAAGGAGATGAAGGTACCGTTCCACGACGCGTTCGGGCACTGGTAGCCGCGGTTGAAGATCATGTCCATCTTCGCGCCGTTGCCGTCGATCGAGTCGCGGCCGAATGCCTTCAGGAAGAAGTCGTACGTCTCTTGCGACGAGACGATCATGTTGTCGGCCTCGACCGTGCCGGTGGGGAAGGCATCGCCCTCGACCCAGAACGGCGTATCGGGATAGGCGGGCGGCACGTTCGGCAGGTTGGCGCCGTCGTAGGCGCGGCGGAACAGGTCGTCCGCGATACCTGCGATCTGGTCGATGAACTTGCCGGTATTGGCGTCCATGTAGACGAACTCGCGCACCGCCTTGCCGTCGCCCACCTCGATCTCCCAGGCGAGCCTGTTGGCGCCGGGACGGCCGCGCAACAGGCCCTCGCGGAACACCACCAGGCGGTGGCCGCGTGCCGTCAGGTCCGCGCCGGCCTTGTCGGTGCGCACCTTCGACACCGCGATCGCCGCGGCCTTGTCCCAGGCCTTCGCGGGCGCGGTCGCGAGCGTGAGGTCGGGAACGAACACGCCGCTTGCGGCATTGACGCTGCCGCCGCGCGAGTGCACCCGCACCTCCGCGCCGAACACCGGCACGCCGTTGTGCACCTGGCGATAGACGACGTGCTGCGCGCCGAGCTTGTCCGAATAGGAGCGCACCATGCTCAGTTCGCTCGCGGCATCGCGCACGCCGAACAGGCCGCCGTAGTCGCGGAAGAACGCGGCCGCCGCTTGCTCGCCGGTGGCCGCAACCGGGGCTGCCTTCGCCTGGGCTGCGGTCGAAGGCGCGAGGCGCACGAAGCGCGCGGTGCCGGTGGCGGCGTTGAAGCTGATGCGCGCCGTGTTGCCGGTGTCGGCCTTGAGCCGCGCGGCGGCGGCCGCGGCGGCCTTGTTGCTGTCGGCCGCGGACGCCAGCGGCGCCAGTGCCACGAGCAGCATAGGAAGACTGCAAAGGCTGTTTCGTTTCATGGGCACACGTCTCCTAAGTTCAAATAAATGAGCATCTTGCAGGCGAAGGGAGCGAGCGGAGCGTATGAAACGCCGTCCAGCGAGTCAAGGCTTTAATGAAGATGCGGATGCTACGATCCCTCCATGGACAACCTTTTCGGCCTCGATCGCGCGGCGCTCGGCGCGGTCCTCGAAGCCGCGGGAGCGCGTCCATTCCACGCCGGCCAGGCTTACTCGTGGCTCTACGCGAAGCGGGTGCGTTCGCTCGGCGCGATGACGACGCTCGACAAGGCGGTGCGCGCCAGGCTCGCCGCGACCCATGGCGTCGAGTGGCCGGCGGTCGCCGAGAAGCAGCGCTCGACGGACGGCACCATCAAGTACCTGTTCGCCCTCGCCGACGGCCCGACGATCGAGGCGGTCTACATCCCCGAGCTGCGCCGCCGCACCATGTGCATCTCGACGCAGGCGGGCTGCCCGTTGAAATGTGCCTTCTGCCTCACCGGCATCTCCGGCTACAAGCGCAACCTCAAGGTGGGCGAGATCCTCGGCCAGGTGGCGACACTGATGGCGGACTCGCCGGCTCGCGACCAGCCCTGGAACATCGTGTTCATGGGCATGGGCGAACCGCTCCTCAACATCGACGCGACGCTGCGCAGCCTGCGGATCCTCATGGACCCCGAAGGCTTCGCGGTGGCGCCGCGCCG
Organism: uncultured Acidobacteriota bacterium; assembly: GCA_963720545.1. Taxonomy (GTDB): domain Bacteria; phylum Acidobacteriota; class Vicinamibacteria; order Fen-336; family Fen-336; genus MFD01916-c6. The sequence continues at coordinate 2,809,256 of OY970399.1, forward strand.
CATCACACTCTCGACCGTCGGTATCCTGCCGGCGCTCGAGAAGCTGATGGCGGAGCCGGTGCGCCCCAACCTCGCGATCAGCCTGCACGCGCCGAACGCGGCGCTGCGCCGCGAGCTGATGCCGATCGAGGACAAGTATTCGCTCGCCGACGTGATCGCGGCCGCCGCGCGCTACCGTGCGCCCGGCTCGGGCGCCGTGACCTATGAATACGTGCTGCTGCGCGGAGTCAACGACTCGGTCGCGCACGCCCGCGAGCTGGCGCGCCTGCTGACGCGCTCGAACCATCGCTGCAAGGTGAACCTGATCCCGCTGAACGCGGCGCGCGACATCCCGTTTGCCGCGCCGCTGCGGCGCTCGGTCGAGGCCTTCAGCGAGGTGCTGCTGCGTTCGAAGATCCCGGTGTCGGTGCGCAAGCCGCGCGGCCAGGACATCCTGGCGGCCTGCGGCCAGCTGCATTTCGAGAAGCCGCAGGGCGGCTCGGCCGCGTCCGCAGCCGGCGCCGCCGCAGCGGCGACCGCCCTCTAGGGCCGCGCGCCACTCGTGAACACCCGCCGCACGTCCCTCGCCAGCGGCGCCTTGCTGGCTGCCGCGTTCCTGCTGTTGGTGCTGCCGCGGCTGGGCCTGGTGCCGATCGAGCGCGCGGAGATCTACTTCCTCGACGCGGCACGCACCATGGCCGAGGGCGGCGATTGGCTGGCGCCGCGCTACCAGGGTCAGGCCTTCTACGACAAGCCCGCGCTCTCCTACTGGCTGATGGCCGGCGCCTTCAGGATCTTCGGCGTCTCGCTCGGCCCGGCGCGCGCTGTCTCCGCGCTGGCAGCGGCCGGCTGTCTCGCTCTCACGATGACGCTTGGCACGCTCTTCTTCTCGCGGCGCGCCGGGCTCGCCGCCGCGGCCGTTCTTGCCACCACCTTCGGCTTCCTGTCGTTCGCGCGCCTCGCGATGTCCGACATGCTGCTGTGTTTCTTCGTGCTGGCGGCGGCCACCTGCGGGGCCGCATGGCTTTCACGGCCCCAGTCGCGCTGGTGGCTCAGTCCAGCCCTGGGCGCCGCGCTCGGCCTCGCGTTCCTCGCCAAGGGTCCGGTGGCCGTGGTGTTCGCGGGCTGCGCGCTCGCCGTGTTCGCCTGGCAAAAGCGCGCCGCGGTGCGCGAGGCGCTTCCGGCGCACCTGCTCGTGTCGGCCGTGGTGTTCGCGCTCGTCGGCTCGAGCTGGTTCGTGGCCTTGTGGTGGCGTGAAGGCTGGGAGCCGCTGCGGCATTTCTTCCTGCAGGAAAACCTCGAGCGCTTCGCGGGCGAACGCTACGACGCCGAGCGCGGCCCGTTCTTCTACCTGCTGACCTATCTCGCCGAAGGACTGCCGTGGTCGCCGTTCCTCGCGATCGCCCTGGTCGCGCTGGTCCGCGAAACGCCTTCCGTGGCGCGCCGGTCTGCTCTCGGCCTCATGGTCTGGAGCGCGCTGATGCTGGTGCCGCTCAGCGTGTCGCGCGGCAAGATCGACTACTACCTGTTGCCGCTCTATCCGGCCGCGAGCCTGGTGATCGGCAGGTTCCTCGCGTCCCAATGGCCGTCGGCCGCGGCGGCGTGGGTGCGCGCCGCGCTCGCGGCGCTCGGCCTGCTGTTCGCCGGCTTCGCGTTCGTGCCGCTGCGCATGCCGCCGGCGTGGCAGCCCCAGGGGCCGGCGCGCTTCGCGCTCGCGGCCGCGGCGCTCGCCGGCGCCGTGCTCCTCGGTGTCGCCGCATGGCGCGCCCGACGGCAGGCCGGCTGGGCGACCTTTGCCCCGGCAGCGGCCGCCGCGCTGGTGTTCGCGGCCTTCGCGCAGACCACGATCCCGGCGTTTCGCGGCGCCCAGCCGCAGCACGTAGCCGTCGCCGACATCGCGCGCGAGCTGCGCTACCGCAAGGACGCGCGCATCGTCTACTGCAGCGACCCCGCGCGCCTCGAGCGCGACGTGCTGTTCGAGGTGCGCCTCGTGATGGCCCAGCGCTGCGACCTGCTGCTGGCGGCCTCTTCCACGCAGCCGCAGCTCTTCGTCCTCGACCCCGGCGAGCGCGAGTTCCTGGCCGCGGTCCCGGCCCTGCGCGACGTCGCGGAGTACCCGGTGCTGCCGGCGACCATCGCCACCCTCGATGGCCTCATCGCCGGGGTGGCGCCGTCCCGTATCATCCTGGCAGCGAACTATGAGACCGACGACCCGGTTGCCGAACGCAAGTGGCGCCGCGAGCGCAAGCAGGCGATCCGCGCGGAGCAGCAGGCCGCGGAGCGGCCGCACCGCAAGCGGCACCGGCGCAAGCCATAGTAAAGTGGCTGTTCCTTTCACGGCGGTGTAGCTCAGTTGGTTAGAGCACGCGGCTCATATCCGCGGAGTCCGGGGTTCAAGTCCCTGCACCGCCACCATTCCTCTCCCTTGGTTCCGGCGGCGCGCCCGCGCAGCCCCGTGGTCGCCGCCATCCGGCGCGCGCTGCGCCTGGCCGGCATCCGCGACTGCACGGTGATCGTCGGGTTGTCGGGCGGCCCCGATTCGGTCGCGCTCCTCGACGCACTCGTGGCGGTCGCCGACGAGCGCGAGATTGCGGTGCACGCCGCGCACCTCGACCATCGCCTGCGGCCCGAGGCGACGCAGGACGCCGCCTTCTGCGCGCGGCTGTGCGCGCAACTCGGCGTGCCGCTGCACACCGCGAGCGCCGACGTCGCGGCGCGGGCGGCGCGCGACCGGCGAGGAATCGAGGCGGCAGCGAGGCGCGAGCGCTATGCGTTCCTGCGCCGCGCCGCCGCCGAATGCAGCGCGCGCTTCGTGCTCGTCGGCCACAACCAGGACGACCAGGCGGAAACGCTGTTGCTGCGCCTGCTGCGCGGCGCGGGCAGCCGCGGCCTCGGCGCCATGCGCCCGCGCCGGGGGATGATCGTCCGCCCGCTGCTCGACGTGTCGCGCGCGCAGATCCTCGCGCACCTGGAAATGCGCGCGCAGGACTTCGTCCTCGATCCGTCGAACGCAGACGCCGCGTTTACCCGCAACCGGGTGCGCCACGAGGTGCTGCCGGCGCTCGCGCGGCTCAACCCGCGGATCGCCGCCAGCCTGGCGCGCACCGCCCGGCTCCTGGCACGCGATGAACGAGCGCTGCAGGGAATCGCGCGCGTGGCAGCAGGGCAGTGGCGGCGGTCCGCGGCCGGTGGGATCGAAATGCCCGTGGCGCTGCTGCGCAGCCTGCCCCCCGCGGTCGCCTCGCGGGTGCTCCTGGCCGGGCTGCGGCTCACGGGCGGGCGGCGCAACGTCTCTGCGCTGCACGTCGATGCCCTGCTGCGCCTCTGCCGAAAGCGCTCCGGCAAGGGCCGTCGGCTGGAGCTGCCCGGGGGCAGGGCGGCAGCGCTCGTCCGCGGCCACTTGACCCTCGGCTCTGCTAGCATCCGCGCCGAGGGCGACCCCGACCAATGAGCCCAGCGCCGAAGGTCGTTTTCGACGAAGCGACCATCACGGAACGTGTCGAGAGCCTGGGCGCCGATATCTCTTCGGCCTACCCCGGCGGCCGCCTCGGTGTCGTTTCCCTCGTCTCGGGCGCCCTGGTCTTCACCGCCGACCTGGTGCGCGCCATCGACCTCGACGTGGACCTGCACGTCCTGCGGGTGAGCTCGGCTCCGGAACAACCGCACGGGCCGATGCGTACCGATATCATGTACGCGGGTCATATTCCCTACGAAGGGCGGGAGATCCTGGTGGTTTGCGACCTGATCTCCACCGGGGTGACACTCACGTTCCTGGTCGAACACATCCGCGGACGCAACCCGCGGAGCGTGCGGATTTGCACGCTTCTCGATCGGCCGGATGAGCGTAAGATCGATCTCAGGCCCGATTGGGCGGCTTTCAGCCTCAAGGAAGGCGTTCACGGGTTCATGGTGGGATACGGCCTGGGCCATGACGGCCGCTACTGCGGCTTGCGGTACCTCGCTGAAATCCCGCACCCTCCCCGAGCAACGGACCGGCAAAAAGCGGTGTCCAAGGGCTAGGGGACGCTCGTGACGTCGTACTGGAGGCGTAGACTTATATCGTGAATTCCACCCTCAAGACGCTGATGCTCTGGGCCTCGATCCTCGCCATCGTGGCGGTCGTGGTCCATTTCGCCCAGTTCCAGAAGAAGGAGCAGCCGGTCAACTTCAGCACCTTCCTGACCGAGGTTTCGAGCGGCCAGGTCGCCGAAGTGACGATCACCGGCTCCGAGATCAAGGGCAAGTACAAGACCGAGCACAACGGCGGCACCGCCTTCCGCACCGTGGCGCCCAACAGCCCGTTCGGGTCGGACAAGCTGGTCGACACCCTGCAAGCGAACAAGGTGACGATCATCGTCCAGCCGAACGACGGGCCGGCCTGGATGAGCCTGTTGGTGTCGGTCGCCCCGTTCGCCCTGCTGGTCGGCTTCTGGATCTTCTTCGTGCGGCAGATGCAGAGCGGCGGCAACAAGGCGCTGTCCTTCGGCAAGTCGAAGGCCAAGCTGCTCGCAAGCCAGGCGAAGAAGGTGACCTTCAAGGACGTCGCCGGCGTCGACGAGGCGAAGGAAGAGCTGCAGGAGATCATCGAGTTCCTGCGCGAGCCGCAGAAGTTCCAGAAGCTGGGCGGCCGCATCCCCAAGGGCGTCCTGCTGATGGGCCCTCCGGGCACCGGCAAGACGCTGCTGGCGCGCGCCATCGCCGGCGAGGCGAACGTGCCGTTCTTCTCCATCTCCGGGTCCGACTTCGTCGAGATGTTCGTCGGCGTCGGCGCCTCGCGGGTGCGCGACCTGTTCGAGCAGGGCAAGAAGAACGCGCCGTGCATCGTCTTCATCGACGAGATCGACGCGGTCGGCCGCCATCGCGGCGCCGGCCTCGGCGGCGGCCACGACGAGCGCGAACAGACGCTCAACCAGCTGCTCGTCGAGATGGACGGCTTCGAGTCGAACGACGGCGTCATCCTCATCGCCGCCACCAACCGCCCCGACGTCCTCGACCCGGCGCTGCTGCGCCCCGGCCGCTTCGACCGCCGCGTGGTGGTGTCGCGCCCCGACGTGCGCGGCCGCGAAGGCATCCTGCACGTGCACACCCGCAAGATCCCGCTCGCCGACGACGTCGAGATCCCCGTGCTGGCGAAGGCGACGCCCGGGTTCTCGGGCGCCGACCTTGCCAACCTCGTGAACGAAGCGGCGCTCCTTGCCGCGCGCCACGGCCAGAAGGCGGTCCACATGGCCGACTTCGAGTCGTCGAAGGACAAGGTCCTGATGGGCGCCGAGCGCAAGAGCATGATCATCACCGACGGTGAGAAGCGCATCACCGCCTTCCACGAGGGCGGCCACGCGCTGCTCGCGGCGCTGCTGCCGCATGCCGACCCCCTGCACAAGGTGACGATCATCCCGCGCGGCATGGCGCTCGGCGTCACCCAGCAGCTGCCCACCGAAGACAAGCACAACTGGACGAAGGAGCAGCTCGAGGACCGCATCGCGGTCTGCATGGGCGGGCGCATCGCCGAAGAGATCACCTTCGACCAGATGTCCACCGGCGCCTCCAACGACATCGAGCAGGCCACCGAAATGGCCCGCAAGATGGTGTGCGAGTGGGGCATGAGCGAGGCCCTCGGCCCGCTCACCTACGGCAAGAAGGAAGAGGCGATCTTCCTCGGCAAGGAATTCAACCGCCACCAGGACTACAGCGAAGCGACCTCGCTCAAGATCGACACCGAGATCCGGCGCATCGTCTCCGAGCAGTACACGCGCGCCAAAGAAATCATCAGCCAGCACCAGGTGGCGCTCGAGCGCATCGCCGTCGAGCTGCTGGAGCACGAGGTGCTCGACCTGCCGCAGATGCGCCTCATCATCGCCGGCGAGCCGCTGCCGCCGCGCGCCCGCCCGCCGGTCCCGGCGAGTTCCGACAGCAGCAGCGGCCACCCGCCGCGCCAGGAGCCGGAGCGCCGCGGCGGCGTGATCCTGCCGCCGAACGTGGCGCCGAAGACGGTCTGATCGCGGCGACGCGGCGCAGGCACCGGATCCGCCTGCGCGGCGCCTGGCACGACCTGGGCGCCGAAACCTGGGTGATGGGGGTGATCAACACCACCCCCGATTCGTTCTCGGACGGTGGCCTGCACCTGCGCGCCGCCGACGCGATCGCGGCCGGCGAGGCGATGGCCCTGGCTGGCGCCCGCATCCTCGACATCGGCGGCGAATCGACGCGCCCTGGCGGCGCCGCCCGCGTGAGCGCTGCCGAAGAAGCAGACCGCGTGCTGCCGGTCGTCGCAGCCCTGCGCGCTCGCAGCGGGGCGTTTCTCTCGATCGACACCACCCGGTCCGAGGTCGCCGAGGCGGCGCTCGCCGCCGGCGCCGACATCGTCAACGACATCAGCGGCCTCACTTTCGACCTGCGCCTGGGCGAAGTCGCGGCACGCCGCGGCGCGCCGATCGTCCTCATGCACCTGCGCGGCAGCTTCGACACGATGCACCGCGCACCGCACTACGGGAGCGTGCTGGCGGAAGTGGCGAGCGAGCTGCGCGCGGCGCAGGAGCGCGCGCACGCCTGTGGCATCGCCGCGGACATGGTCCTGCTCGACCCCGGCATCGGCTTCGCCAAGGACGCGGCGCATAGCCTCGAGGTGCTGCGCGAGCTGCCCGCCTACCAGTCGCTCGACCGTCCGCTGGTCGTCGGAGTGTCGCGCAAGAGTTTCCTCGGCAAGGTGCTCGACCTGCCGGCGGGCGAGCGGCTGCACGGCACCTCGGCGGCGGTCGCCGCCAGCATCCTCGGCGGCGCGCACGTGGTGCGCGTGCACGACGTCGCCGCCATGATCCAGGTCGCGCGGGTCTGCGACGCGATTGCAGGTGGACTAGGATAGCGGCGGGGGGAACAGTGTTCGTCGACCACATCTTCACGACACTGCGGGCCATCGACGTTTCGTGGCTCGACCTCATCGACGTGCTGGTGGTCGCGTTCATCGTCTACCAGGTGCTGCAGCTGGTGCGCGGCACGCAGGTGGTGCAGATGGCGCTCGGCGGCTTCCTGCTGGCGATGCTCTACTGGGCGTCCAAGGCGTTCGACCTGCAGACCGTCAACTGGCTGATCCGCACCTTCGTGCCGTACGTCGCCTTCGGCTTGATCGTGGTGTTCCAGTCGGAGATCCGGCGCATGCTGGCGCACCTCGGCACCGGCCCGATCCGCGGCCTCGGTTCGCCGCGCCGCGCGGCCGCCGTGGACGAAGTGGTGCTGGCGGCCGCGCGCCTCAGCGCGCAGCGCACCGGCGCCCTCATCGTCTTCGAGCGCAACATGGGCCTGCGCAGCTACATCGACACCGGCATCGGCCTCGACGCGCTCGTCACTTACGACCTGATCGTCAACATCTTCAACCCCGGCACGCCGCTGCACGACGGCGCCGTGATCGTGCAGTCGAACCGCATCGCCGCGGCCGCCTGCTTCCTGCCGCTCACCGTCAACCCCGAGCTGTCGCGCACTCTCGGCAGCCGCCACCGCGCCGCCATCGGCGTCACCGAGGACACGGACGCCGCCGCGGTGGTGGTGTCGGAGGAGACGGGCGCCATTTCGCTCGTCGAAGGCGGTCGCATCCGCAGCGGCCTCGACGGCGCCGCGCTGAAGGCCGGGCTGCGCGGGCTGCTCGAACCGGAAGCCTCGCGGCAGGGCGAGGTGCCGGCGCCCGAGAACGCAGCGGCGCGGCCTTGAAGCAGCTGCAGAATTCCCGCTGGCTGAAGTTCCTGAGCCTGTTGCTGGCCCTGGTCTTGTGGTTCGTGATCGCCGGCGAGAAGACTTCGGAGCGCGGCTTCGCGGTGCCGGTCGAGTTCAGCAACCTGCCGCGCGACCTCGAGGTCGTTTCCGGCAGCCTCAACGCCGTGGACGTACGGCTGCGCGCTTCGCCGAGCGTCATGGCGCAGCTCGGTGCGCTCAACGTTTCGGCGCAGGTGGACCTCGCCGGCGCCAGCGAGGGCGAGCACATCGTGCACCTGACGCCCGGCACCATCCGCGTGCCGTTCGGCGTGCGCGTCGTCAAGGTGCACCCGTCGCTCCTCAACCTGCGCCTCGAGCGCACCATCGAGCGCGAGGTGCCGGTGCGGCCGCGCATCGTCGGCACGCCGGCCCCGGGCCACGAGGTCACGGGGGTGGTGGCGTCGCCCCCGGCCGTGAAGATCGCCGGCCCGCGCAGCCACGTCGACCAGCTGCCGACGGTGTTCACCGAGCCGGTCGACGTCTCCGGCCTCGAAACCAACCGCGTGGTGCCCGACGTGAGCATCGGCTTCGACGATCCGGTGTTGCACGTCGAGGGCATCTCGAAGGTCACCGTGACCGCGCAGATCGGCGCGGCGCGCGCCGAGCGCACCTTCGACGGCCTGCGACTCGAGGTGCGCGGCGGCACCGCGATGCTGACGCCGGCCTCGGTGCAGGTGGTGGTGCGCGGCCCGGCGCAGCTGTTGCGCGGCATGGCGCCCGAAGCGGTGCACGCCTACGTGGACGCGGCACAACTCTCGGGCACCGCGCGGCTGCCGGTGGCCGTGGAATTTGCACCCGGCAACACCGGTGTCGAGGTGGCGCGCCTGCTGCCCGACACGGTGGTGGCGCGCCGCTAGGCCAGGAGCGAGAGTTTGGATGAAGATGGGCGACACACAACGATGACCACGACCGCCAGGGACAAGAACCGCAGGTTGTTCGGCACCGACGGCGTGCGCGGGCTGGCGAACCAGCACCCGATGACGCCGGAGATAGCGCTGCAGCTGGGCCGCGCGGTGACGCTGGTCGCCGGCCGCGGCAAGAAGCACCAGCCGCGCATCCTGGTGGGCAAGGACACGCGCCTCTCGGGCTACATGATCGAGACCGCGCTCGCCGCCGGCATCTGCTCGATGGGCGGCCGCTTCCTGCAGTGCGGCCCAATCCCGACGCCCGCGGTGGCACACCTCACCATGAACATGCGCGCCGACGCCGGCATCGTCATCAGCGCCTCGCACAATCCCTACGACGACAACGGCATCAAGATCTTCGGCGCCGACGGCTTCAAGCTGCCCGACGAAGCCGAGATGGAGATCGAGTCGCTGATGCAGGACCCGCGGCTCCTCGACCACTGCCGCACCGGCCGCGAGATCGGCACCGCCTTCAAGCTCGAGGACGCGCGCGGCCGCTACGTGGTGTTTGCCAAGAACACTTTTCCCAAGGACCTGTCGTTGGACGGCGTGCGGCTGGTGGTCGATGCCGCCCACGGCGCCGCCTACAAGGTCGCGCCGCTCGTGTTCCAGGAGCTGGGGGCGAAGGTCACGGCGCTGGGCGTGAAGCCGAACGGCGTCAACATCAACCGCGGCGTCGGCGCGCTGCATCCCGAGAACGTCCGCCAGGACGTGGTGAAGCGCGGCGCCGCCATCGGCATCGCCCTGGACGGCGACGCCGACCGTGTCATCGTGGTGGACGAAAAGGGCGAGGTGGTGGATGGCGACGCGGTGATGGCGATGTGCGCGCAGCGCATGATCCTCGACCGCGAGCTGCGCAACGCCACCGTGGTCGCGACCGTGATGAGCAACATCGGCCTCGAGCGCGCGCTGCACAAGCACGGCGCGAAGCTGCTGCGCACGCCGGTCGGCGACCGCTACGTGGTCGAGGCGATGCGCAAGGGCGGCTTCAACCTGGGCGGCGAGCAGTCGGGCCACCTGGTGTTCCTCGACCATGCCTCGACCGGCGACGGCATCATCGGCGCCCTCCAGGTGCTGGCCCTGATGATGCGCACCGGCCGGCCGCTTTCCGAGCTGAGCCGCGACGCCATGGAGCGTGTGCCGCAGGTGCTCGAGAACGTGAACCTCCCGGCGCGCAAGCCGCTCGAGGAGATGCCGGCGCTGCGCCGCGCGGCCGGCGAAGTGGAAAAGACCCTCGGCAGCGAGGGCCGCGTGCTGGTGCGCTGGAGCGGCACCGAAGCCAAGCTGCGCATCATGATCGAGGGCCCGGACCTGGCGCGCATCGAGGGCTGGGCGCAGGACCTGGCCGCCGCCGCCCGCCGCGACCTTGGCGGTTTGGTATGATGCCGGCCCGTCCTCCGGAGCAAGATATTTGAACAGTGCGCGGTTCGAAGACCTGTCTGCTTTCGTCCTGCGCCTGGCCGGACTGGGGCTCGCTTTCTTCCACGGCCTCGGCAAGGTCCAGGCGCTCGCGAGCGGCGGCGGCGGGCGCTTCATCGAGAGCGTCGCCAGCATGGGCTTCCCGCTGCCCGCGGTCTTCGCCTGGGCCGCGGCCGCGTCGGAGTTCGTCGGCGGCCTGTGCGTGGCCTTCGGCATTCGCACGCGCGTTGCCGCGGCCTTCGCCGCAACCACCATGCTGGTCGCCGCATTCGGCCAGCACCGTACCCACTGGCAGGTGCTGCACCTGCTGCGCGTCGACACCGAACCCGAAGCGGTCCGGGCCGCGTGGGGCTCGCCGGAGAAGGCGCTCTTGTACGCCGCCATCTTCATCGCCCTCGTCGGCCTCGGTGGCGGACGCTATTCACTGGACCGCCTCTTTGGACGGAAGGGCTGATGGAAGTCTCCGGAAAAACCGACGTCGGCCTGCGCCGCAAGCTGAACGAGGACCAGTTCCTGTTCGACGCGGACACCAGGCTTCTGGCCGTGTGCGACGGCATGGGCGGTCACAACGCTGGCGAGGTGGCCTCGCGCATCGCCATCGAAGCGCTCGCGTCGTTCATCGAACGCAGCCACAAGGAGAAGGAGATCACCTGGCCCTACGGCCTCGATCCGGCGCTCTCCTTCGACGGCAACCGCGTGCGCACCGCCATCCAGCTCGCCAACAAGAAGGTGTACAAGGCCGCGGACAACCGCGAGGAATACACCGGCATGGGCACGACCGTGGTGGCGGCGATCGTCACCGAGAGCACCGTGACCGTGGGCTCCGCGGGCGACAGCCGCTGCTACGTCTTCCATGACGGCGAGCTGCGGCAGATCACCCGCGACGATTCGTGGGTGGCGGCGGCGGGCGCCGACGGCATCCTGAGCCCCGCGGAACTGGCGCGGCATCCGCTGCGCAACGTCATCACCAAGGCGATCGGCGCCAAGGACCAGATCGACATCGACATCGTCGAGCAGGACCTCGAGCCGGGCGACACCGTGCTGCTCTGCTCCGACGGACTGCACGCGATGATCGCCGACACCGCCATCACCGAAATCATGGCGCAGGCCGGCACGGTCGACGAGATCGCGGCCCGGCTGGTGGAAGCCGCCAACAGCGCCGGCGGCAAGGACAACATCACCGTGGTCCTGGCACGGGTCGAGGCGGTCTAGAACTGAATCGCCTCGGCCGCTACGAGATCTCCGGCAAGCTCGGCGAAGGCGCCATGGGCGTCGTCTACCGCGCCCGCGACATGAATCTCGGCCGGGTGGTGGCGCTCAAGACGCTGTCCGCCGACCTCGACGTCGACGAGCTCATCCAGAAGCGCTTCATCCGCGAGGCCGAAGCCATCGGCCGCCTCAGCCATCCCAACATCGTCGCGGTCTACGACCTTGGCAACGTCGAGGGCCGGCTGTTCATGGCGATGGAGCTGCTCGACGGCCGCGACCTGCGCCAGATCCTCGCCAGCCGGCCGCTGCCGCCGCTCGCCGAGCGGCTGCGCATCCTCATCGGCATCGCCGACGGTGTCGGTTATGCGCACTCGCGCGGCGTCGTGCACCGCGACCTCAAGCCCGCGAACATCATCGTCACCGCCGCGGGCGCCGTGAAGATCCTCGACTTCGGCCTGGCGCGGGTGGCGGCGAGTGCCACCATCACGCGCCGCGGCATGATCATGGGCACGCCCGACTACATGTCGCCCGAGCAGGCCAGCGGCAAGGAGCTCGACCACCGCACCGACGTGTTCTCGTGCGGCTCGGTGTTCTACGAGCTCTTGACCGGCCAGAAGCCATTCAAGGGCGCAACCCTGCATTCGGTGCTGTTCCAGATCCTCGGCGACGAACCGCCGCCGCTCATCAGCCTCGAGCCTGCGGTGCCGGCGGCGCTCGCGATCCTGGTGGCCGACATGCAGCGCAAGGACCCGGCGGCCCGGCCGCAGTCGCTGCTCGAAGTGGGGGCGCGGCTGCGCCCGATCTACGCGCAGGTGCTGCGCCAGGCGCTGCCGGGCGGCGCCTTTTCCGCACGCGGCGCGAGCGAGGAAGACAGCCTGCGGCGGGTGCGCGAGCTGCTGGCGAAAGCCCGCGATTCGGCTGCCGGCGGCGACACGCGCGGCGCTCTCAACGCTGCCCACGAGGCGCTGTTCGTCGATCCCAACTCGACCGAAGCCGCCGAGGTCGCGTGGCGCACGGCCGAGGCCCGCGGTTCGGCGCGCGGCCAAGCCAAGGACCTGATGCACCCGGAGCGGCTGTCCGGGCTGGCGCAGGACGCGGCCGTGGACCGCAACGACGACCGCAGCCGCGCGGCGGTGGAGCAGCTGGTGCTGCTGGCTCCGGACGAGCCGGCGGTCGAGGCGCTGCTGCGGGCGCGCGCCCAGCGCCGGCGTGTATAATTTCGAGCCCTGATATGGGTTGGAGGCTTTGGTGAACATGACGTCCATGATGGAAGACGAGAAGCCGTGGAAGGTCGACCTGGCGCGCAAGGCGGCGCTGCGCCGGGAGGCGGCCCTCGTCGAGGTAGAGGAGGCAATCAAGCAGACCGGATCGTTCGAGGAAGCGCTGCGCGTTTGCGTCGAGTCCCTGAAGAACAAGTTCGCGCGCTACGCGTCGGTGACCGCTTACGCGGCCGACGGCGAGGACCTCGCGATCCACGTTTCGATCGGACGTCCCGAGGGTCCGGAGCGCGTCTCGTCGAGCACCGGGCCGGTGGCGGAAGCCGCCAAGGGCCAGGGCGCCAGCATGTTCTCGACCGTCGACGGCGATTCCGCCTGGGCGACCATCGGCCTCAACACCGGCAGCGTGATGGTGGCTCCGGTGCGCACGCCCGCCGGGCTGTGGGCGATCATCGAGATCTGGAGCGACTTCCGCGACGCCTTCACGCCCGCCGACCTCAGGCTTGCGAACCGCATCGCGGCGGCGCTGGCAGCGAAGACGCCGGCCGCCTGACGTGAGCTCCGGCCGGAGCCTGCCAGCCGGGGTGGTCCCGCCGCTCGTCACCCCGTTCACGGCGACAGGCGACATCGACGAGCGCGCGTACCAGAAGAACTTCGAGACCTACGCCGCGCACGACCTCGCCGGCTACCTGGTGCTGGGCTCGAACGGCGAGGCCACGAGCCTCGCCGAGGACGAGAAGCTCGCCCTCATCCGCCTGACGCGCAAGGCCGCCGGCACGCGCACGGTGCTGGCCGGCACCGGCCTCGAGTCGACCCGGGCCACCATCGACTTCACCCGCAAGGCCGCCGACGCCGGCGCCGACATCGCGCTGGTGGTGACGCCGTTCTACTTCAAGGGGCAGATGACAGCCGCGGCCCTCACGGCCCACTACGCCGCGGTCGCCGAAGCCGCGCCGATCCCGGTGATGCTCTACACCGTGCCGGTCTTCACCGGCATTGCGTTCCCGCCCGAGCTGATCGCAAGCGTTGGCGCCCACCGCAACGTCGTCGGCATGAAGGAATCGAGTGGCGACATGACCCTGATGGCGCGCCTCACCGCGTCGGCACCGCCAACGTTCAAGGTGGCCTGCGGCAGCGCCACCGTCCTCTATCCGGCGCTCTGCATGGGTGCCCACGCCGGCATCATCGCCCTCGCCTGCTGCGCACCAGCCATCTCCGTGTCGCTGTTCAAAGCGTGGTCGGCCGGCAATCACGAACTGGCGCGCAAGATCCAGGCCGCAGTCACCCCGCTCGCAATCGCCGTCACGGGAACCTACGGCGTCGCCGGCCTGAAACGCGCCATGGACCTCGCCGGCATGCAGGGCGGCGCGGTCCGCTCCCCGCTCCTCCCCGCACAGCCCGACATCGACGCGGTCCTCCGCCGCCTCCTCGACGAAGCGAACGCAAGCAGCAGCTAGGAGCTGTGCACTCCGCAGCGGCAAGCGCCGCTGTGGAAGCGGCCGTTGGCTTCGACCATGCCGGCCTTGCCGTACATGTCGTGAGGGCGCGCCCAGTCGGTGAGGGAGTGGTTCGGTCCGTTCTCGGCGCGGCCATTGGGCGTCATGTCGAAATACCGGTAAGGCCCCAGGAACTCCTCGCCGCCGCGGCCGAACGACGAGTAGGTGTGGAAGATCTCGCCATCCTCCTTGATGAACACGCTATCGCCGGAGAGGTCGGTCATCGGGATTTCTACGTAGCCGAAGTTGTAGAACACCGGACCTGCGGCGAGCCGTGCGGGCGTGAAGGAGACGTTGAAGTCGTAGTTGAAATCGGAGTCGAAGGAAGACACCCAGCGGATGTTCCAGCCCATGCGTTGGCGCACGGCTTCGATCTCGTCGAGCGGTGCCCGCGCGACCGCGACGTAGCTGAGGTCGTGATTCTCGAGGTGCACGAGCGAGCCGACGACGCTGTCCATCTCGAGCGAACAACCGACGCACTGACCGACCTGGCCGGGCGCCATCATGAAGTGCTTGACGAACAGCTGGCTGCGGCCGTCGAACAGCTCGCCAAGCGAGACCTTGCCTTCCGGCGCGTCAAACACGTATTCCTTGTCCACCCTGACCCACGGCAGCTCACGCCGCTGCGCGCTGATCCCATCGCGCTCACGCGTATACGCCTTCTCCCGCTGCAACAGCGCCTTGCGTTCCTGCAGCCACTCTTCCCGACTCGCCACCCTGTGCGACGTCATCGTTGTCGTTCCTCCTTCAACGTCCGTGCCTCGAATCTAGCGCGTGAACGGGCGGGCGGGGCTGCGCATGGTGGTGCGGGGGACGAGGACTCGCAGGGCCTTCGGGGCGAGGGAAATCTGCAACGGCGTGGTGCCTGAGGAGGGTTCGCCGTCGCGGTGAAACAACATCCCTGGTTCTTGGGCGTGGATGGTGAGCGACGGGACCTTGAAGCGGTGGTAGCGGCGCCAAGTGGAGATGGAGCGCGTGAAGAGGCGGTGGGCGTGGCTGGTGACGGCGAGGATGTTCAAGGCTTCGATTGCGACCACGTCGAGGAGGCCGTCGTCGAGTAAGGCGCCGGGTGCAATCACTGCTTCGGCACCGAACTGGGGGCCGTTGGCACACGTCACGAACAAGGCGCGGCCACTCCAGAGCGGCCTGCCTGATGCGTCGATCGCGTACTGCTTTGCGCGGTAGTTCCAGGCGACGGGGAAGCCGCGGCTGAAGTAGGAGGCGATGCCCCTGCGGCCGCCTTCGGCGCCGTGCGATTGGAAGGCCGCGCCGATCGCTGCGTCGAGGCCGGTGCCGGCCACGTTGAGGAAGGGGAGCGGCTCGGCGTCGCCCGCTTTTATGAGGCCGACGTCCATTGCGGGGCGCTCGGCGTCGCGTAACGAGTCGACGGCGTGGCGGAAGGAGCGGATCGGGATGCGAAGTGCTCGGGCGAGGCCGTTGCCCGAGCCGAAGGGCAGGATGCCCAAGGCTGTTTGTGTGTTGATGAGGGCTTGCGCGGTCTCGTTGGCGGTGCCGTCGCCGCCGACCGAGAGGACGGTGTCGCACCCTGCGTCTATGGCTTTTAGCGCGAGTTCGCGGGCATGGCCGGAGTGTTCGGTGTGCCAGAGCGGTACGGGTCCCCAGGGGTCCATGCCGGCCGCGAGTTCCTTCAGCGCCTTCGCCGCGCCGAAGCCGGCGCGCGGATTCACGATGGCGACGGCCTTCACCGTCTTCTCCTAGCGGGTCGAGAGCGCGCCGTCATAGACGCCGAGAGTCTCGTCCACCATGCGTTCGACAGAGAAGCTCGCGAGGAAGCGCTCGCGTCCGGCGGCGCCCCACTTCTTTCGCTGTTCCGGGCTGGCGCGTAGCACTTCGATGAGGCCGGCGGCGAGCTTCTCGGGGTCTTTCACAGGCACGAGGCGGCCGTTGACGCCGTCTATCACGACCTCGGGGATGCCGCCTGCCGCCGTAGCCACGATCGGCCGCGAGAAGCACATCGCATCGAGCAGGCTGGTGCCGAGCCCTTCCTTCTGCGACGAGAGGCAGAAGGCGTCGAAATGCGGGATGAAGCGTTCGACGTCGGGACGAAAGCCGGCGAACACCACCGCGGCGCCCAGGCCGAGCGCTTTGGCGCGCTCCTCGAGCTGCGGGCGCAACTGGCCCTCGCCGAACACCAGGACGCGGGCGCTCGGTTCCGCGGCCACCAGCCTCTGCGCCGCCACCAGCAGCGTCTCGTGGTCCTTCTGTTCTGTCAGCGCCGCGACGTTGCCAACCACGAAGTCGCGGTCGCCGATGCCGAACACCCGCAGATCGGCGCGCGTGCCCACCGCCGGACGGTCGGCGACGCCCTCATAGACGAGGTGTGTGTTGGCGCGTGGCAGGCCGCTCTCGGCGAGGATCTCGACGATGGCGCTGCTCACCGCGATCACCGCGTCGCACGCCGACAGCTTCATGCGCGAGAGGCTGCCGCGCAGCGGGTAGTCCACCCGGCGCGTGCCGATGAGCGCGCCGTCGAAGCGCGACAGGCGCGCCGCCAGCACGCCGGCGGAGATGCCGTGCGGGTCGTGCAACTGCACCACGTCCGGGCCGTAGGCGCGCATCACGCCGGCGAGCGCCGCCACCGATCGCGGCGACAGGTCGCCGCGGCCGAAAGCGAACGACTGGTGGTCGAGCGCTTCGGCGAGGAGGCGCGCCTCGAGCCGGCCGGCCGACGCGCAGGCGATGCGCACAGCATGGCCGCGGCTCAACTGGCCGCGCGCCGTGAGCCAGACCTGATTCTGCCCGCCCCGCCATTCGCGGGCGGTGTCGACGTGAAGGATTTTCATCCGTTACCGGATGCCGGCCCGCTGCAGGTCGCGCAGTTTCGCGATCTTGAGGAAGGAATAGAAGCTGTTGAGCCGCGAGATCGTGAAGCCGGCGGCGCCGAGCAGGAAGCCGCGGTGCAGCACGAAGTTGCGGAAGAAGGTCCATGCCGGGATGAATGCCAGCTGCCAGGCGGGCGCATGGCGCCCGTTTTGCTGCGCCTGGCGGGCCCACAGGTCGGTGTAGGTGTTCATCTTCGCCAGGTGGTGCGCGATGTCGCGGTAGGGATGGTGCTCGATCTCGCCGCGCAGCGTCGCGACGCTGCCCTGCACCGTCACCGATTCGTGCACTGCGCCGCCGCCCCAGGTGCCAGCGGTGCGGTCGAAGAGGCGCAGCTGCAGGTCGGGGTACCAGTCGGTGGCGCGTATCCATCGCCCGAGGTAGTGCGCTGCGCGCGGCATGCGGTAGCCGCTGTCGGTGAAGCCGCGCGAGCGCAGCGCCTCGAGCTCACGGCGCAGCACGTCGCTCACCACCTCGTCGGCGTCGAGGCAGAGAACCCAGTCGTTGCTGGCCGCGGACACCGCGAAGTTGCGCTGCGCGGCGAAGCCTGGCCAGGGAGTGTTGACCAGCACGCGGGCGCCGGATTTTTCCGCAAGGTCGCGGGTGCCGTCCTCGGAGCCTGCGTCCACCACCAGCACTTCGTCGCAGAAAGCGAGGCTTTGGAGCGCGGCGCCCAGTCTCTTCTCCTCGTCCAGGGTGATGAGTACCGCGGAAACCTTCGGCATCGAGCACCGCAGTATAGTCTTTGGCATGTCCGCAGACCTGCTGGCCCTGTGGAAGGACGCGGGCGCCCTGCTCGACGGCCACTTCCTGCTCTCCTCCGGCCTGCACTCGCCGCGCTACCTGCAATGCGCCCGGGTGCTGATGGATCCGCCGACGGCCACCCGCCTCGGCACCGAGCTTGGGGCTGCGCTGGCCGCCGCGGTGGCGCCGCGCCGCGCCACGGCGGTGGTGTCGCCGGCGCTCGGCGGCGTCATCGTGGGCCATGAAGTGGCGCGCGCGCTGGGCGTGCCGGCGCTCTTCACCGAGCGCCAGGACGGCCGCATGCTGCTGCGGCGCGGCTTTTCGCTCGGCCCGGACGACGCGGTGGTGGTCGTCGAGGACGTGATCACCACCGGCAAGTCCACGCGCGAAGTGCTCGACGTGGTGAAGGCCGCAGGCGCGTCGGTCATCGCGGTCGGCAGCCTCGTCGACCGCTCCGGCGGCAGCGGGGTCGACTTCGGCGTGCCGCGGCGCAGCCTGTTTGCACTCGACGTTCCGGCCTGGGAGCCGGCGTCGTGCCCGTTGTGCCGCGACGGCTCGCTGCCGGAAAAGCCGGGCTCGCGCAGCGCCGCTGCCGCGACCTCCGCCTGAACAGTCCCCGCATCGCCATGCCCACGCGCGTCGCGCTGCGGCTCAGCTATGACGGCACCGACTTCAATGGCTGGCAGTCGCAGGCTCCGGGCAAGGCCAGGCGCACGGTGCAGGGCACCGTCGAGACAGCGCTCGCGCTCCTCTTCGACGTGGAGCGCGTGGCCGTGGTGGCTGCGGGGCGCACCGATACCGGCGTGCACGCCCGCGCCCAGGTCGTTTCCGCCGCGCTGCCGCGCGCGATGGCGCTCGAGGAACTGGGCCGCGCCCTCAACGCAGTGCTGCCCCGCGACGTGCGCGTCACCGGCATCACCTCGGTGGGCGACGACTTCGACGCTCGCCGCGCTGCGTGCTCGAAGCTCTACCGCTACGTGCTCGACACCGCCCTCGTGCAGTCGCCGCTGCGCCGCCGCTACGCCGGCCACGCGCCGGGAGCGCTGAACCACGACGCGGTGTTCGCGGCAGCCGCGCTCTTTCTCGGCCGCCACGACTTCGCCTCGCTGGCCTCCGCGGGCGGCTCGGTCCAGACCACCGTCAGGACCGTGACACGCTCCGAGGCCCGGTTCGAGGACGACGTGCTCATCTACGAAGTGGAGGCGAGCGGCTTCCTGCGCAAGATGGTGCGCAGCATGGTCGGCGGCCTGCTGGCCGCCGGCCGCGGTACCCACGACCGGGAGGCGCTGCAAGCCGCCCTGGAGGGCCGCGACCGGCGGCTTTGGCCCGCGCCGATAGCGGCGCGCGGGCTCACCCTGGAGCGCGTTTCCTACGAACCCCCGCTGGAATTCGGGTGGTAACATCGAGCGCGCCCATGGCGCTGCAGGAACTGCTGGCCGTCGTCCCCGAAGACTCAGACGAACGGGCACTGCTGCGCGCCATCGACTTCACACGCCTGCCCAGGCACATCGCGATCATCATGGACGGCAATGGGCGCTGGGCCAAGCTGCGCCGCAAGCGCCGCGTGGAGGGCCATCGCGCCGGCATTGCCTCGGTGCGCGACACGGTCGAAACCTCGGCGCGCCTCGGCCTCGAGGTGCTCACTCTCTACGCGTTCTCGGTGGAGAACTGGAAGAGGCCGAAGGCCGAGGTGGCGACGCTGATGGCGCTCCTCAAGCGCTACCTGCGCCTCGAGCTGCAGACGCTGCTGCGCAACAACATCCGCTTCAACGTCATCGGGCGCATGGGCGACTTGCCGAAGGACGTGCAGGACGAGCTGCAGCGGGCGATGGACGACACCGCCAGGAGCACGGGACTGCGCTTCAACATCGCGCTCAACTACGGCGGCCGCTCCGAGATCACCGATGCGGTGCGCCGCCTGGTGGCCGATGCGGTGCGCGTCGGGCCGTCGTTCTCGATCGACGAGGCCCGCCTCGGCGACTATCTCTACACCGCGGGCATGCCCGATCCCGACCTGCTGATCCGCACCAGCGGCGAGATGCGCGTGAGCAACTTCCTGCTCTGGCAGATCGCCTATGCCGAGATCTGGGTGACCGACACATTCTGGCCCGACTTCCGCCGCCGCAACCTGCTGCAGGCGGTCGTCGACTACCAGAAGCGCGAACGCCGCTACGGCGGCATCGAGCCCGTCTGAGCGACCTGCGCCGCCGCGTCGCCACCGCGGCGCTGACACTGCCGGCGCTCGCGGCCGCCATCTTCCTCGGACCGCCCTGGCTCGTGATGGTCGTGGCGTTTGGCTGCGGCCTCGTCGGTTACGCCGAGATCCTGACGCTCGCGGCACCTCTCGGCGCGTGGCGGCTGGCGCCAGCCGGCTTCACGCTGCTCGCCGCCGCCTTCCACGACATCGTGCGCCCCGATTCGGGGCTCATCCTGTGGCCCATCGGCCTGGTGCTGCTGCTCGCCTCGACGCTCGGCCTCGCCGGCGACCGCGAGCGAGCCATCCCGGCGGCTGCGGTCTGCGCGCTTGGCGCACTGTATGTCGGCGGGCTCACCGGCGCCATCGCCTACCTTCGGGTCGAAGCCCCGGCAGAGCAAGGCGCGTGGCGCATCCTGCTGCTGCTCGCAGCCTCGATGGGCGCAGACACGCTCGCATATTTCGGCGGGCGTTTTATCGGCCGCCGGCCGCTGGCGCCGCTGGTTTCGCCGGCCAAAACGTGGGAGGGCAGCGCCTTCAGCCTCGCGGGCGGCGCCCTGGGCGCGTGGCTCGTGGCCCGCTTCGGCATGCCTGGCGTCGATCCACTGCACGCCTTCGTCCTCGGCCCGGCCATCGCCGCGGCGGGCACGGTGGGCGATCTGGTCGAGAGCCTGCTGAAGCGCTGGGCCGGGGCGAAGGACAGCGGCACCTTGCTGCCCGGCCACGGCGGCATGCTCGACCGGCTCGACAGTTTGCTGTTCGGCGCAGCCGTCCTCTACTATTACTTCGTTTGGATCAATTAGTTACAAGGGGCGGCAGCGCCAGGAAAGGGCTCGCCATCCTCGGATCCACGGGATCCATCGGCACCAGCACGCTCAGCGTCGTCGACTCGTTCCCCGACCGGTTCGAGGTCGTGGCGCTGGCTGCCGGCAGCAACGTTGCCGCGCTGGCTGCGCAGGTCGCGCGCTATCGCCCGCGGGCGGTATCGGTTGCGACACACGAGGCGGCCGAGGCGCTCGGCAAGCTCGTCGACTTGTCGAGCGTGACTATCGACATCGGCGTCGGCACCGAGGGAATGATCGCGGTGGCGACGCACCCGTCAGTCTCGATGGTGGTGGCTGCAGCTGTCGGCGCGCTCGGCCTGGTGCCGACGTACCGGGCGCTGCAGGCCGGCAAGGACGTGGCGCTCGCCAACAAGGAAACGCTGGTGATGGCGGGGGAGCTGATGGTCACCGCCGCCGCAAGGAGCGGCAGCCGCCTGCTGCCGATCGACTCCGAGCATTGCGCGCTGCACCAGTGCCTGGATGGCAAGCCGCAGGCCGAGGTCGCGCGCCTGCTTCTGACCGCCTCGGGCGGCCCGTTCCGCGAGCGCACGCGCGAGTCGCTGCAAGGCGTGACGCCGGCGGAGGCGCTGCGCCATCCCACCTGGACCATGGGCCGCAAGATCACCATCGACTCGGCGACGCTCATGAACAAGGGGCTCGAGGTGATCGAGGCGCGTTGGCTCTTCGGCATCGATGCCGACCGCATCGAGGTGGTGCTGCACCCGCAATCGGTCATCCACTCGATGGTCGAGTTCATCGACGGCACGGTGCTGGCGCAGCTGAGCGTCACCGACATGCGCGTGCCGATTCAGTACGCGCTCAGCCACCCGCAGCGCTGGCCGGGCGCGGTGCCGCGCATGGACTTCTCCCGCGCTCTGTCGCTGAGCTTCGCGCCGCCCGACCGCGATCTCTTCCCGTGCCTCGACCTCGCCTATCGCGCGCTGCGCGCCGGCGGCACGCTGCCTGCGGTGCTCAATGCCGCGAACGAAGCCGCGGTGGCGGCGTTCCTCGACGCGCGGCTGCCGTTCCTCGAGATCGCACCCACCGTGGCCGCGGCCATGGACGAGCACGCGAACGTGCAGAACCCGGGCCTGGACGACATCCTCGCCGCCGATGCCTGGGCGCGCCAGCACGCCGCGGGCCGTATGGCGATCGCCCACCGCTGACGTATTCTGGGAACCAGGTAAGGATCATCGCCACTCCATGAGCTATCTCTTCAGCGTCCTCGGACTCGTCCTCATCCTCGGCATCATCATCTTCGTCCACGAGATGGGCCACCTGCTCGCCGCCAAGGCCTTTGGCATGCGGGTGTTCGTGTTCTCGTTCGGCATGGGCAAGAGGCTCGCGGGCTTCAAGTGGGGCGACACCGATTGCCGGCTGTCGGCGCTGCCGATCGGCGGCTACGTCAAGCTCGAAGGCGAGCCGGACGACGTGGTCAGCGAGATGGCAGCGCCGACCGCGGTGGACACCTCGAGCCCGCACTACTTCCTCAACCGGCCGCGCTGGCAGCGCTTCCTCGTCTATCTGGCCGGCCCGGCGATGAACCTGCTGCTCACGTTCGCGATGTTCACGGCACTCTTCACCATCGGCTTCGGCGTCGATGCGACGTTCAGCGACACGCCGGTCATCGGCGCGGTTGCCGCCGGCTCAGTCGCCGACGCGGCCGGCCTCGAGCCGGGCGACACCATCACGGCCATTGACGGCAAGCCCCAGCCCAACTGGGAGAGTGCGCTTTACAACCTGCTGCTGCGGCCGGGTGCCGACCTGCGCCTCTCGGTGCAACGCGCCGACAGCGGCGAGCGACAGGAGGTGGTGCTGCGGCCGGGCACCGATGCCACGACGCGCACCGGCGTCACCGGAATTTCGCCGCTCGTGCGCCTCGGCCAGATCCTGCCGGACATGCCCGCCGAAGCCACCGGCTTCAGGAGCAACGACGGCGTGCTGGCGATCGCGGGGACCCCGATCGGCTCCTTCTCCGACATGGTGGCGGCGCTCGGCAAGGCGCCTGCCGGGCCACTCGAGTTCCGCGTCTATCGCGACGGGCGCATCATGACGCTCACGCCGACGCCGCGCGGCGGCAAGATCGGCGTCGCCCCGAAAATGGCCTTGCACAAGTACGGACCGGCGGGCGCCGTCTCCGCCGCGGTGCGCGAGACCTGGACGCAGACGAAAGGCGTGTTGAACCTGTTGAGAGGCCTGCTGAGCGGCCAGATGTCGTTGCGTGCGAGCCTCGCCGGACCGGTGGGCATCGCGCGCGCTTCCGGCGACGCGCTGCAGCAAGGCGCCGTGCCCACGCTCAGCATGCTCGCCATGCTGAGCATCAGCGTCGGCATACTCAACCTGTTCCCGCTGGCGCCGCTCGACGGCGGGCACCTCGCGATACTCGCGGCCGAGAGCGTAATGCGGCGCGACATCAGCCTGCGCATCAAGACCTACCTGATGAACGCCGGCGCGCTGGTGGTGCTGCTGTTGGTGGTGGTGACGCTCTATTCGGACCTGAGCAAGACCAGCCTGCTGGGGAAGTACCTGCCCTAGATCTGCCAGGCGTACGACAGCTTCAGGAACAGCTGGCGGTCGGCGCGCAGCAGGCCGCCGGTTTCGAGGATGGCGCGGTTGTCGCCGTAGCCGAGGAACACAGCGGTCTGCCAGTTGAGCCGGTAGCTGAGGAGCGCCGAGCCCTGGAACTCGCCCGAGCGCGACGGTACCTCGAATCGATAGAGCGACGGATCGGCGTCGGTCTTCACGTACTGGCCGATGAGCCGCAGGAACAGCCGCGTGTTGAAGTTCCATGTGGCCTTCAGGCGCTGCACCTGCGCCGTGAACAGGCGGCCGCTGCCAAGCTCCGGGTCGTCCACGTCGAGCCAGTCAATCGCGCTGTTCGCCTCGAACGTGACGTGGCTCGTGGGCCTGACGATCGCCTGCACCAGCACCCGGCCGCCGGTGCCGGCGCGCGTGTTGTCGAAGTCGATCTGTTCGCCCAAGTATCCCTGCACGCCGATGCGCGAGAAGCGCCGCGACGGGTCGAACTGCAGGAAGTAAACCACCTGCTTGCGCGGCAGCACCACGCCGCTGGTGCGGACCTTCTCGAAGTTGACGTCGATCTCGCCGGTGAGGTTCTTGCGGCCCTGGAACTGCACCGCCGGGCCGAAGCGCTCGCTGACGATCCCGCCGTCGCGGTCCCAGTAGAGGTCGGCGAGCACGAACGGGCGGACGTTGTTGAAGAGTCCGCTGCGCGGAAAGATCGAGTAGCCGATCTCGGTGTCGGAGCGGCGCACCCCCACCTGCGGTACGAAGCCTTCGTCGGCGCGGAACTCCTCGGACAGGTCCTGGTAGCGCGTGCGGAAGTCCCAGGTGGTGGAGCGATGGTTCCACGCGGCCGTCAGCGCATGGCCGCGCAGCGTGCGTCCATCCCAGGTCTCCTCGAGGTCCGGCCTGCCTGGCGTTTTCGTGTCGGCGAACAGGCCCTGGAAGGTGAACGAGTCGCGGCCGCTCGGTCGGTAGAGGATGTCGGGCCCGGCGACACGGTTGTGGCCGCCGCCGTCCACCTCACGCGCCGTCAGCAGCGCACCGATGAAGGACGCGCCCATCTCGTAGCGCACGCGCGCGATGCCCACGGTCGACTTGAAGTCCTGCGCCACGAAGCGCGAGCCCTCCGCGCCGGGCACCACCACCAGCCCGCCGCCCTCGTCCTTGGTCACGAGCACGGTGTAAGCGGCGTTGCCGAACTTGCCGGTGGCGCGCGCCCCCCATTGCGGCGAGGTGATGGTGCGCGTGTAGAGCGCCGGGATCGGGGTCTCGAACAGGTCCACCCCCTCGAGGAAGAACGGCCGCTTCTCGGGGAACAGCAGCGCGAAGCGCTGGTTGGTGGCGATCTGCGCGACGTCGGCCTCGACCTGGCTGAAGTCGGGGTTGATGGCGCCGTCGAGCGTGGTGTTGGGGCCGGCGTTCCACTTGAAGTCGAGACCCGCGTCGGCGTCCGTTCCCTGGCTGTGCAGCGGCGTGCCCGGCGGGGTCGCGACCGCCAGGTTCTGCGCGGTGGCGAACGGCGCCAGCACGAAGTGGTTCGACGACGGCAGCGCCGCGAGGCCGCCGATTTCCTGCGAGTGGCAGATGAGGCAGTTGCTGCCGCGCGGCAGCGGCTGGGAGAAGATCGCGTAGCGGAAGGCGCGCGGATAGTTGCGCCAGATGAGCAGGCCCCAGCTCTGCGGGTCGGTGCCCGCGGCGTAGCGCAGCGACGAGAGCGGGATGCGCAGCTCGGTCTCCCAGCCGGCGGCCGTGATGCGCGAGGCGGTGTCGTAGAAGAAGTCGGGCGAGAAATCTTCGGTGCTGGTGGCATCGTTGAAGATCCCATCGCCCTGGATGCCGCGCGGGTTGACGCGGAACTCCTGCGCCGAGCGCCGGTCGTTGCGCGGGTCGATGAACACCGCGATGTTGTCGTCGGTGCCCACCACCTGGTCGCGGTCGGCGAACGGAGCGCGGATCTGCCCGGGCTCCGGATCGTCACAGCGCACGCCGACGTAGAAGTAGCGACTGTCGTACATGACATACGCGACGGTGCGCACCGTCGGCGGGCGATTGTCGCCGAACGCCGTCTCCACGAAGCTGTCGATCACCGCGGCCTCGGACCAGGCGGGTTCGTCCAGGTTGCCGTCAACGGTGATGGCGGCGTCGGTGCGGGAGACGGTGAGGGCGGCTGCGGCGAGTATCGCTAGTGCTGCCACGCGTAGGACATCTTAACGAACAGCTGCCGATCCACCTTGTCCAGGCGATTGGACTGGTCGAGCGCGCGATTGTCGCCGTAGCCGAGGAACAGCGCGCTCTGCCAATTGAGGCGGTAGCCGACGAGCACCGAGCCCTGGAAGTCACCTTCGCGGCGGCGCACCTCGGAGATGTAGAGCAGCGGATCGCGATGCGTGTCCACCCACTGGCCGATGGCGCGCACGAACAGGCGGCGGTCGAAGTTCCACGTGGCCTTGAGCCGCTGCACCTGCGCGGTGAACAGCCGGCCGCTGCCGAGCAGCGGATCGTCCACGTTCAGCCATTCGCGCGAGCTGACGAGCTCGAGGCTCAGGTGGATCGTGGGCCGGATGCGGGCGGTGATGTTGGCCGCGCCGCCGCGGCCCTGGCGGGTGTTCTCGAAGTCGACCTGCTGGCCGAAGTAGCCCTGCGCGCTGATGCGCGGCAGCCGCCGCGACGGGTCCACCTGCACCAGGTAGGTCACCTGGTTGACGTCGAACAGCACGCCGCCGGTGCGCACCTTGTCGAAGGCGCCGCCGACGTTGATGTAGGAATTCTTCTTGCCGAAGCCGACGAAGTTGCCGGCGAGATGCTGGTTGATGGTGGCGCCTTCGCGGTCGCGGGTCAGCTCGCCGATGAGTTGCGGGTTCAGCAAGCTGAAGAACGACTTCGTCTTGTAGATGGTGCCGCCGAATGCGAGGAACGCCTGGCGGTAGCCCACCTGCGGCACGAAGCCGTTGTCGGCGCGGAAACCGTCGCCGAAGTCGTTGTAGCGCGCGGTCACGCCGTAGCTGCGCGCGGTGCGGTCCCATTGCACCGTGAGCGCGTGCGAGCGCAGCTTGCGTCCGTCCCATTCGTCGGCGAGCTGCGGGCGCACCGGCGTCTCGGTGTTGCTGTAGAGAAACTGGCCGCCCACCTGGTCGCCGCCGTGACGCCACTGAAAGTCGGGGCCGGCGACCACGTTGTGCCCGCCGCCGTCCACCGCGCGGCCGGTGGCGAGGAAGCCGACGAACGAGGCGCCGAGGTCGGTGCGCACCCGCGCCACGCCGACCTTGGAGCGGAAGTCCTGCGCCGCGAACTCGGAGCCGGTGGGACCGGGCAGGATCACGAGGCCGCCGCCGCGGTCTTCCGCGCCGAACACCGTGTAGCTGGTCGAACCCGCCTTGCCGGTGGCGCGCCCGCCCCATTGCGGCGAGGTCAGGGTGCGCGTGTAGACCGCCTGGATCGGCGTGTCGAAGAGGTCGAAGCCCTCGAGGAAGAACGGCCGCTTCTCCGGGAAGAAGAGCGCAAAGCGGTTGTTGACCGCGATCTGCGCGACGTCGGCCTCGACTTGCGAGAAGTCGGGCCGGATGGTCGCGTCGAGAGCCAGGTTGCTGCCGAAGTTGAACTTCACGTCGAGACCCGCGTCGGCGTCGCCGCGCGTCGGCCCCAGCGGCGCGCCCGGCTCCGGTGCCGTCGCGATGCCCTGCACCGCGACGTAGGGCGCAATCACGATGTGGTTCGACGACGGCAGGTTGCTGATGCTGCCGAGCACGCTCGAGTGGCAGACGATGCAGTTGTAATCGCGCGGGATCGGGCTGCTGAAGATCGAATAGCGCCGGTCGCGCGGGTAGTTGCGGCGCAGCAGGATGCCCCAGCCCTGCGAGTCGCCCTTGCCGTAGCGCAGCGACGAAAGCGGAATGCGCAGCTCCGCCTCCCAGCCCTGCGCAGAGATCTTCGCGGCGCTGTCGAAGTAGAAGTCGGGCGAAAGGTTCTCCAGACCGGTGGCGTCGTTGAAGATGGCGTCTGCCTGCACCCCGCGCGGCGTGACGCGGAACAGCTGCGCGGTGCGCCGGTCGTTGCGCGCGTCGATCATCACCGTGACGTAGTCGTCGGCGGTCGAGACGGTGTCGCGGTCGGTGAACGGCGCGCGGATCTTGCCGGGGTCCGGGTCGGCGCAGCGAAAGCCGACGTAGATGTACTTGTCGTCGTAGAGCAGGTAGCCGAGCGTATCGACCATCGGCTTGCGGTTGTCGCCGAAAGCCGTCTCGTAGAACGTGTCCACCAGGGTGGCGGCGCCCCAGACGCTGTCGTCGAGCGAGCCGTCGATCACCGGGCTTTGCGACGCGCGCGCCAGGCTGAGCGCTGCGGGACTGGGCAGGGGAGTTGGAGCGGGAGCCGGTGCCGGCGCCTGGCCGGGCGCAGGTGCAGCAATAACGAACCCGAGAATGTAGGCGAGGGTATTCACTTTGCGGGTTGGAGGGCCCCGAAGACGAGGGGAGTGTCGCAGAGGACCCTGCATAATGTAAAGCCGCAATGATTCTGTAACATGCAGATTCGATGAGCCTTCACGTCGTCCAGCACCCACTCGTCGAGGACGTTCTCGCGCGCCTGCGCGACAAGGGCACCCCGTCCGACAAGTTCCGGCGCCTGGCGCACCGCGTCTCGCTGCTGCTGATCGCCGAGGCGACGCGCGACCTGCCGCTCGCCGACGTGCGCGTCGAGACCCCGCTCGAGATCGCGACCGCCCGCCAGATCCCCACGCGTGTCGTCGCGGTGCCGGTGCTGCGCGCCGGTCTCGGCATGCTGGAGGCGTTCCTCGAGCTGGTGCCTTTCGCGCAGGTGGGCTACTTCGGCCTCGAGCGCAACGAGCAGACAGCGGTTGCGCGGCGCTACTACGAAAAGATCCCCGGCGACCTCGGCACCGCCGTGGTGTTCCTGCTCGACCCGATGCTCGCGACCGGCGGCTCCGCGGCCATGGCCGTCGAGGGCCTGCAGGAGCTGGGCGCGCGCGAGATCCGGCTGCTCTCGATCGTCGCCGCGCCCGAGGGCGTCGCGCATCTCGCGAAGGTGGTGCCGAACGCCCGCATCTACACCGCGGCGCTCGACCGCGCCCTGAACGAGCGCAAGTACATCGTGCCCGGGCTCGGCGACTTCGGCGACCGTCTCTACGGCACCTAGCGCCGGACGCAGGTTTCCTGCGTGCAACCTGGGCGGCGACGCTATACTCCTTCCTGAATGCGCCTGACGACGAACGAGATCGAGTACGTTTCCCGCAAGCTGGTGAAGACGCTGGTCGCCGACGGCTCCATCGAGGTCGACAACACCGAGCGCGTTGTGGCGGGCATCGCCAGGGCGATGACCGAGGAGCTCGCGGTCGAGGATCGGCTGAACGACGAAGTCCGCGCCGCGCTCTCCGAGCACACCGGCACCATGGAGCGTTCCGACATCACCTACACCGACATGTTCAAGGCGCTGAAACGCAAGATGGCCAAGGAGAAGGGGGTCATCCTGTGAAGCTGTCGCGCGAGAAGTCGATCAAGCTCTCGCACGTGGTGCTCGACTACCTGCTGCAGGACGACGGCGTCGAGTACTTCGACGAGCCGCAGGAGCTGCGCGGCAAGGTGTTCCACATGATCGAGGCGGAGATGCGCGCCGACGAAGCCATCGATGCGCTCGCGCGCCGCAAGATCGAGAGCCAGCGCCGCGACATCCCCGAAGGCTCGTCCGAGTGGGAAGTCCTCTATCGCAAGTATTACGAAGAGGAGACGGCCAAGCACCGCAAGGTGATGCCGTAGGGTTGCGGCCCAGGAGCGTCCTCGTCGCCGGCGCTGTCTTGTTCCTGGGCCTGGCCGTCCTCTGTGTCTACCAGACAGCGGGCCGCGTTGTGGCGACGCGGGGCGCGGGCGAAGCGCCGACGCTGGTGGCATCGTGGGGCAGCGCCGGCGTCACGCTCTCCGGCGCCGTTTCAGCGGTAGACCACGAACGCATCCTCGCCGCCGCCAGGAAATCCTTCGGCAACGAGCGCGTCACTGCTGTGCAGCTGCGCGCCGAGCCGCGGGCGGCCGCCCTCTTCGACCTGGCCGAACTCCTGGCGACCGCGCCGCGCACCGTCACCGAAGGCGTGCTCGAGGTGGACGACAAGAAGCTGCGCATCAGCGGCAGCGTGCCTACGGAAGCGGCACGCGCCGACCTGGCCGCGGCGCTCGGCGGCATCACCGGGCCGGCGCTGCGCATCGTCGACGACATGACGGTGACGGAAACGCCGCATGTCGCCGAGGCTGCCGCCGCGACGGCCGAACCGGCGGGTGAACCGGTCGAATCGAGCGCGCCACCCGCGGCCAGCGCCGCGCCGCAGCCAGGCGCCAAACCGAAGCCGAAGCCAACGGCACGCCCCGCGCCCGATCTCGAGACGGCGATCGCCGCCATCCTCGACGACCGGCCCATCGAATTCGCGCTCGGCAGCGCCATGCTCACGGCGCGCAGCCGCCGCACGCTCGACCAGGTGGTGCCGCTGTTGAAGAAGAACCCACGTGCGCACTTGCTGGTGGCCAGCCACACCGACATCTGGGGCGGCACCGCGCACAACAAGCTGCTCAGCCAGAAGCGTGCCGACGCCGTGGTGGCGCACTTCGTGCGCCGCGGCCTCGACCGCCGGCGCTTCACCGCCGTCGGCTACGGCGAGACGCGGCCAATCGCGACGGGCCGCACGGTCAAGGACATCTCGCGCAACCGGCGCACGGAGATCCACGTGCAAAAGGGGAGGTGACAGTTGCTCTCGGTGGTTTCCCAGATCCTCCTGTACCTGTTCGCGGCGGCGCTCCTCGGCTTCGGCGTCGGCTACCTCTATCGCCGCCAGCAGACGGCCGCCGACTCGGCCGCCGCCGAGCTCGAGGCGCAGATCCGCAACGAGTCGCGCGACCAGGAACTACAGTCGTTGCGCCGCGACGCCGAGATGAAGAAGACCGCCGTCGAGGCGCTGCAGACAAAGCTCGACTCGGCAGAGGTGAAGCGCCTCGGCCTCGAAGGCACGGTCGCCGAGCGTGAGGCGCGCATCCGCGAGCTGCGCGGCGAGCTGGCGGCGAACCAGGCCGGCGCCGAGAAGGAAGTGGACGCGTTGCGCGCCCGCCTCAAGGAAGCGCACGACGAGCAGAAGGCGCGCGCGAAGAACACCGGCGACCTCGAAGCCGCCGCCGCCAAGGCCCGCTCCGCCTTCGAGGCGCGCGACAAGGAAGCCGCCGAACTGCGCGCCCGCCTCTCGGAAAGCGAAGCCCTGCAAAAAGACCTGCGCGCCCAGGCCGCCCGCCTCCGCGACCTCGAACGCAAGGGCATCGAAGCCCAGCAGCACGGCCAGTCCCGCGAACTCCAAAGCGACGACGCCCGCCTCCAGGAACTCGAGTCCCGCTTCCAGCACCAGCTCGACACCAAAACCGCCGAGCTAGACCGCCTCCGCAGGCGAATCTTGGAACTGGAAGGCGGCGACTAGCTATCGAGAGATTGGCTGTCTCCCGTCCAATCTCTCGATTTCCGTTGTTCCGTTAATCCGTTTCCCGAGCGCTTGCGACAGCATCCGTTCTCCCGAGGCGCGCGAGCGCGCCGAGGGATCCCAGAGTCCGTTCCTTCGTCCGTTCCCAGGCGCTTGCGACAGCGTTCGTTTTTTCAAAATCATCGACGAATTGGCCGTCTCTCCGCCCAATTCGTCGATTACCTGTGTCCGGACACAGTAATCGACGGATTGGGGGGGACGCTACCCGTCATGATTGACGCAACCGCCTGGGAAACGGAAAACAACCGTTGTCGCAAGCGCCTGGGGAAGGGACTAAGGAAAGGAAATCGACGGATTGGTCAGGGACAGCCAGCCAATCCGTCGATGACGGCAATCCGTCGATGACGGGGTCCCTCGATCGCGGCGCGAGCGCTGCACTCCTCGGGAAAACTAGAACCTAATCGTCAAACCTCCACCTGCAGACAGGCCGCCCGCTTTGACGTCGGCGCCGCCTTCGGAGATGGTCGCGGTGCTGTAGCGGCCGCGCAGGCCGAGGCCGACCGAGTTGCTGAACCAGAAGTCGAGGCCGGCGCCGGCGTTGAAGCCGATCTTGTTCTTCTTGATCGCAAGCGGTTCGATGCCGTTCACCGTGATCTCGTCGTGGGGATAGAGCGACGTGTAGTCGACGCGGGCGAGGCCCTGGGTGTCCACCCTGAAGTAGGTGGGCCCGGCGAAGATCGAGAAGCCGACGCGGCCATTGCCCGAGGAGTTGAGGACGAGGTCGAGGTGGATCGCCTGTTCGGAGAAAGCGACGTCGGTGGTGGCCGTGCCGGTGCGCGGCTGGTTGAAGAAGAACGGATGCGGCACCGAGGCGGTCACCTCGACCTCGTTCTTGCGGCTGGTGCTGTGGAAGCCCACCGCGACGCCGACGTTCGGCGAGAAGTCGAACTCCAGGCTGCCGTCGAAGCCAGCACCCTTCTTCCGTGAGAAGGACGCGGTGGCGGTGGTCATCTCCTGGTTCTCTGGGTAGCTGACGCTCTGGTCGAAGGATGACGACGTCAGAAAATACGCGGCGCCCGCGTAGAGGCGGAGTTTCTGCGTCTTTGCGGGCTGCGCGGCTGCCGAGCCCGCGGTGAGCAAGCCGCAGAACAGCGCGGCGACGGCGATGAAACTCTTCATTGCGATTGTCTCCTGAGATCTCAATTGACGCCGACCGCGGTCCACGCCTGCGTGATCGCCTGTTCGACCGACGGTGTCGAGCCATAGAGATCGCGCGCCGCCTGAATCGTGGCCACGCGCGCCGTTGCGAAGTTGGCTCCGGCCGGCAGGTTGGTGAACGCGGTGTACATCACCTTCTCGATCTGCTCGCGGTTGGCGGCGCCGACGCCCTGCACGGATAGGTGCGACACCCGGTTGGTTCCGCCTTCGATCGCGAGGTAGTAGACGTGATTGGGGATCCCGGAATTGGTGTGCACGCCGCCGTTGTCGACTGAACCGAGGAAGCGAATCGAATAGTGATCGGGATCGCCGAACGCCTGCGGATTCTGCATGGAACGGAGTCCACCCGGAGTGAAGATGTCCTCGGCATTCAGGTAATCGGCGCGCGCCGGCTGAAAGAAGAACTCGACGGACGTGCCCATCATGTCGGAGAACGACTCGTTGAGTGCGCCCGATTCGTTCTCGTAGATCAGGCCCGACGTGTAGTCGGTGACGCCGTGGGTCAGCTCATGGCCCACGACGTCGATGGCGCCCGCCCAGTAATCGACGTGTTGGCGGCTCGGAATCACTACGAAATTGTCCGGCAGGCCTTCGCCGTACATCATCACGCCGCCACCGAGATAGGCGGCGTTCAGGTAGAAGTCGCCGACGATTCCGTCGGGGTAGATCCCGATGTCCGCCCGGTTCACGGGGTGAACGATGCTGCGAATCGCCAAGTTGGCATTGTCGAGCCCTCGCCGGCCGAAGCGCTTGAAGTAATAGTCGTAGGTGAACCCGGAATAGGCGTGGGCATCGACGTTCGCGGCATCTGTCCAGGTGTTGTCGGCGTCGACCGCCAGGTCGGCGTCGACGAACCCGGCGATGAAGGCGCTGAATGTCGGCGCATCGAGAATGTTGAGCACCTTGAAGAGGTCGCCGCGATAGTCGTAGGTGTAGATGCGCGGCGGGCGCAGCAGGTCGGCAGCGTTGTAGCCAGCACCCTGCTTGCGCACGCTGAGCTTCTTCTGGTCGTGAATGACGCCCGTGCCCGTGCCGACGGCCGAGTCGGTGACCGACTGCGCCTGGAGGTCCGTGTACGAATGTGCCACCGCGCCGGTTGCGGCGTCGATGAAGTACATGCGGATGTCGAACTCGGTGGCGCTCGAGATCAGGGCGCGGACCCGGTACGCGAGGACATAGCTGCCGTCCTGCCGTGGGTAGATGACGAGCTGCGGCCCGGCATCCCGGCCGAACGGCTTGCCACCAAGCCGTGCCACAGCGGTCTCGGCCTCGCGCGCGCTGATGCGGGGGTTCACGTTGAGACCGATGCCGTCGTGGACGGTGCCGAGGATCGAGACGACGCCCTGCGCGCCGACCTGGCGGACGATTTCGCCGCCAAAGATCGGCACTCCCTTGTAGGTTTGCACCATGCGCTCGTGCTGGCGGCCTGCGACCAGCGCGTCGTTGTCGACGCGCGCGATGTGCAGCGTGCCTTCGCCCAGCATGCGCTCGACCGCGGCGTCCGCGGAGCCAAGTTCCTGTGCGCTCGAGGCCGACGAAAGCGTCAGGCGTTTTTCTGCCGCGGCGGCATTGGGGGCGAGAAAGGCGATTGCGGCGAAGAAGCTGGCGCCGCACAGTCCTGCGGTGGATACCGTCCTGAGTCTCATTGGTCCTCCTGGCGAAGACCTGCAATCTAACCCAATTTGCGCGTCGAGAACGCAAACGATTCGCGGTAAGATCGCTGCGCTTTTAGCCGCGATTTTCTTGCGCTGCGACCCTGTGACAACGGTTAGATGACCCAGATCTTTCATCGCAGCACCAACACGGTGGCGAAAGCCAGCATTTTCGGCGGGATTTTCCTGCTGGGCGGTGGTGTTGCGCTGGCGCTGGCACTGGCGCGCTCGCCCTACGCAACCAGGCAAGGGCTGCCGCTGAACCAGCCGATCCCCTTCAGCCACGTGCACCACGTCGCCGGCATCGGCATCGACTGCCGCTACTGTCACACGACCGTCGAAAAGGCGGCGGTCGCGAGCATCCCGCCCACCAAGACCTGCATGAACTGCCACTCGCAGATCTGGAAGGACAGCCCGGTGCTCGAGCCGGTGCGCGCCAGCTTTCGCAACAACACCGCGATCGCGTGGACCAAGGTCAACGACCTGCCCGACTTCGTGTACTTCAACCACAGCGCGCACGTGAACAAGGGCGTCGGCTGCACCACCTGTCACGGCCGTGTCGACCAGATGCCGCTGATGGTGCAGGCACAGCCGCTGACGATGGAATGGTGCCTCGACTGCCACCGCGACCCGGCGAAGTACGTCCGGCCCAAGGAAGAGGTGTTCAACGTGGCCTACGAGCCGCCTGCGGATCAGGACGTGCTCGGCCGCAAGCTCGTCGCCGAGTACCACATCAACACCCGCACCAGCTGCTCGACGTGCCACCGATGAGCCAGACACCCGGCTTCACGCCCGTCACACTCGACGTCAGCGCGGCCCGCAGCCGCAAGGGCAAGCATTTCTGGCGCAGCCTCGACGAGTACACGCAGAGCCCCGCGTTCGTCGAATACCTGCACCGTGAATTTCCCGAGCGCGCCGCCGAATGGCACGATCCGGATGGCCGCCGCGAATTCATCAAGGTGATGGGCGCGTCGCTGGCGCTGGCCGGCTTCGGCGCCGCGTGCACGCGCCAGCCCGAGGAGAAGGTGGTGCCTTACGTCAAGGCGCCCGAGGAGATCGTGCCCGGCCGGCCGCTCTTCTTCGCCACCGCCGCCGTGCACCGCGGCTACGCGCGCGCGGCGCTCGCCGAAAGCCACATGGGGCGGCCCACCAAGATCGAGGGCAACCCCGAGCATCCCGGAGAGCCTCGGCGCCACCGACATCTACACCCAGGCGTCGATCCTCGGCCTCTACGATCCGGATCGTTCGCAGACCGTTGCTTACCTCGGCGAGACGCGCACCTGGGCCGAAGCCGCGGGCGTCATTCGCGCTGCCGTCGAGGCGCAGCGCGGCAAGCGCGGCGCCGGCCTGCGCATCCTTACCGGAAACGTCACCTCGCCGACTCTTCAAGGCGCAGATGGACGCGCTGCTCGCGGCGCTGCCCGACGCGCGCTGGCACACATGGGAACCCGCGGCCAACGACAACGCGGCGGCAGGCGCGCTCGCGGCGTTCGGCGAGCCGGTTGCGCTGCAGGTGCACCTGGGCAAGGCCGACGTGATCGTGTCGCTCGACGCCGACTTCGTCTCGGACGGCGCCGACAACGTGCGGCTGATCCGCGAGTTCGCCTCGCGGCGCAAGGTCGCGGGTCCGGCGCACGGCGGGGAAGGGCACGGCCCGGAGAAGGGCTCGCCGACGATGAACAGGCTGTACGTCGTCGAGAGCAGCCCGACGCTCGCGGGCAGCGTTGCCGACCATCGCCTGCCGGTGCGCGCCATCCGAAGTCGAAGGCGTCGCGCGCGGACTGGCGGCGGCGCTCGGCATCGCGGCATCCGGCGGCACCACGGCGCACGCGCCATGGGTGCAGGCGGCGGCGCGCGACCTGCAGCGCGCGGCCGGCGCGTCACTGGTGATCGCCGGCGAGGCCGCGTCGCCGGCGGTGCATGCGCTCGCCCACGCCATCAACGAGAAGCTTGGCAACGTCGGGCACACCGTCAGCTATTCGGCGCCGGTGGATGCCCTGCCCGGCGGCAACCTGGCATCGCTCGCAGCGCTTTGCGCCGACCTGCGCGCCGGCCGCTGCGACACGCTCTTCGTCCTCGACAGCAACCCGGTCTACACCGCGCCCGCCGACCTCGACATCGTCGCCGCCTTCAACAAGGCCGGGCTGCGCATCCATGCCGGCACCCACGCCGACGAAACCGCGCAGCAGTGCCACTGGCACCTGCCGCTGTCGCACGCGCTCGAGGCGTGGGGCGATGCGCGCGCCGCCGACGGCACCATCACCATCATCCAGCCGCTGATTGCGCCTCTCTACGCGAGCAAGTCGGTGCACGAGATCGTCCACATGGCCGCGAACGGCCAGGAGCGCAACGGCCACGACATCGTGCGCGACAACTGGCGCACGGCGCTCGGCGCGGGCCCGGCGTTCGACGCGCGCTGGCGCCAGATCCTGCACGACGGCCTCATCGAAGGGTCGGCGCTGCCGGCGAAAACGGTCGCGGTGCGCGCCGGCGCCTTTGCCGCGGCGCCTGCCGCAGCGCCCGCGGGCGGGCTCGAGATCGCATTCCGCATGGACCCCACGGTGTACGACGGCCGCTACGCGAACAACGGCTGGCTTCAGGAGCTGCCCAAATCCCTGACCAAGCTCACCTGGGACAACGCCGCGCTCCTCAGCCCGAAGACGGCGAAGGCGCTCGGCATCCGCGACACGGCGTTCGACGACCGCAACCTGTCCGACACCGGCACCAGCGCCGACATCGTGAAGGTGACGTTCGCGGGCCGTTCGCTCACGGCGCCCGCGTGGGTCGTGCCTGGGCATCCCGACGACGTCGTCACGCTCAACGTCGGCTACGGGCGCTGGGCAGCGGGGCGCGTCGGCAGCGGCATCGGCTGCAACGCCTACGCGCTGCGCACCAGCGAGGCGATGTGGTCGGGCAGCGGCGTCACGCTCGAGAAGACCGGCGCCTCCTTCAAGCTCGCCTGCACGCAGACGCACTGGAACATGGAGGGCCGCAACCTGGTGCGCACCGCGACCATCGGCGAGTTCAGCGAGGATCCGGCGATGATCCACGCGATGGGGCACTCGCCGAAGCGCGAAGACTCGATGTTCCCCTCGTTCGAGTACAAGAACCATGCGTGGGGCATGGCGATCGACCTCGGCGCCTGCGTCGGCTGCAACGCCTGCGTCACCGCCTGCGTGTCCGAGAACAACATCCCGGTGGTCGGCAAGGACCAGGTGAGCCGCGGCCGCGAGATGCAGTGGATCCG
Source organism: uncultured Acidobacteriota bacterium (assembly GCA_963720545.1). Classification (GTDB taxonomy): domain Bacteria; phylum Acidobacteriota; class Vicinamibacteria; order Fen-336; family Fen-336; genus MFD01916-c6. The sequence continues at coordinate 2,845,923 of OY970399.1, forward strand.
CGTCGACCGCTACTACGAGGGCAACGACGCCAGCGACGCGCAGAACGTCTCGACCTACCAGCAGCCCATCGTCTGCATGCAGTGCGAGAACGCGCCGTGCGAGCAGGTCTGCCCGGTGGCGGCCACCACCCACAGCGACGAAGGCCTGAACGACATGGTCTACAACCGCTGCGTCGGCACCCGCTACTGCTCGAACAACTGCCCCTACAAGGTGCGGCGCTTCAATTTCTACCTGTACCAGGACTGGGACACGCCCACATACAAGATGATGCGCAACCCCGACGTGACGATCCGCAGCCGCGGCGTCATGGAGAAGTGCACCTACTGCGTGCAGCGCATCAACAACACGCGCATCACGGCGAAGAACGAGGACCGGCCGATCCGCGACGGCGAGATCAAGACCGCGTGCCAGCAGGCGTGCCCGGCCGAGGCCATCACCTTCGGCGACGTCAACGACGCGAACAGCCGGGTGTCGCGGCTGAAGGCCGGCGCGCGCAACTACGACCTGCTCGCCGACCTCAACACCCGGCCGCGCACCAGCTACCTCGCGTCGCTGCGCAACCCCAACCCCGAACTCGCGGGCGCCGAGCCTGCCGCGGCGGAGCCGCAGCATGGCTAGCAGCACCGATCCCTGGGGCGACAAGGCCCCGGTCATCGAGCCGGGGCACGACTTCGCCACGGTCACCGACAAGATCGCGAGCATCGTGCTGCGCGGCCGGCAGCCACTCGCCTGGTGGATCGGCGTCTCGATCTCGCTGCTGCTGCTGATGATGCTGCTGTTCAGCCTCGGCCGTACCTGGTGGCCAAGGGCGTCGGCATGTGGGGCATCCGCGTCCCGGTTGGCTGGGGATTCGGCATCATCAACTTCGTCTGGTGGATCGGCATCGGCCACGCCGGCACGCTGATCTCGGCGATCCTGCTGTTGTTCCGCCAGCAGCTGGCGCACTTCGATCAACCGCTTCGCCGAGGCCATGACGCTGTTCGCGGTGGCCTGCGCGGCGATCTATCCCATCTTCCACACCGGCCGGCCGTGGCTCGCGATCTACTGGCTGCTGCCATACCCCAACACCATGGGGCTGTGGCCGAACTTCCGCAGCCCGCTCATCTGGGACGTGTTCGCGGTCTCGACCTACGCCACCGTCTCGGCGATGTTCTGGTTCATCGGCCTCATCCCCGACCTGGCGACCCTGCGCGACCGCGCCACCAACACGCTTCGCGCGCATCGTGTACGGCATGCTGTCGATGGGCTGGCGCGGCTCGGCGCGCCACTGGCACAACTACGAAACCGCCTACCTGCTGATGGCAGGACTGTCGACGCCGCTGGTGCTGTCGGTGCACACGGTGGTGAGCTTCGACTTCGCGGTCGGCATCGTTCCCGGCTGGCACGCCACCATCTTCCCGCCCTACTTCGTCGCCGGCGCCATCTACGCCGGGTTCGCCATGGTGCTGACGCTCGCCATCCCGCTGCGCCGCATCTACGGCCTCGAGGGCTTCATCACCATGCGCCACCTCGACAACATGGCGAAGGTCATGCTCGCGACCGGCCTGATCGTCGGCTACGGCTATTCGATGGAAGCGTTCATGGCGTGGTACAGCGGCAACCCGTTCGAGCGCTTCATGATGTGGAACCGCATGTTCGGCAAGCCTTCGGCGTCTTGTACTGGGCGCTCATCTTCTGCAACGTCATCACCATCAACACGCTGTGGTCGCGGCGCCTGCGCAACAGCATCGCCTGGCTGTTCGGCGTGTCGCTCATCGTCAGCGTCGGCATGTGGCTGGAGCGCTTCGTCATCATCGTCATCAGCCTGCACCGCGACTTCCTGCCGTCGTCCTGGGGCATCTTCAAGGGCACGATCTACGACTGGTCGATGTTCCTCGGCACCATCGGCCTGTTCCTGACCCTGTTCTTCCTGTTCGTGCGGGTGCTGCCGGCCATCTCGATCTTCGAGATGCGCACGCTGGTTCCGGGCGCGCAGCCGAAGGAAGGCGGCCACGAATGACCGGCCGCGGCGACCTCTACGGCCTCATGGTCGAGTTCCACGACCCGCACGCCGCGGTGGAGGCGGCGCGCGCGGTGACCGCCGCGGGCTACAAGAAGGTCGACGCCTACTCGCCTTATCCGAACGAGGAGCTGTCCGAGGCGCTGCAGTTGCCGAAGTCGCACGTGCCGAAGCTGGTGCTGCTTGGCGGGTGTCTTCGGCCTGCTCGGCGGGTATGGCCTCGAGTACTGGGCGTCGGCAATCGCCTATCCCGATGAACATCGGCGGCCGTCCGTACCACAGCTGGCCGGCCTTCATCCCGCCGGCGTTCGAGACCACCATCCTGGTGGCGGCGGCGTTCGCCGTCCTCGGCATGCTGGCGCTGAACGGCCTGCCGCAGCCGTACCATCCGGTCTTCAACGTGCCGGCGTTCGCGCTCGCAAGCCGCGACAAGTTCTTCGTCTGCATCGAGTCGAAGGACGCGAAGTTCGAACGCGGCGGCACCCGGCGCTTCCTCGAATCGCTGCACGGCCAGAGCGGTGTCTACGATGTCGAGCACTGAGATGAGGGCGAAGCGCCTGCTGCGCGCTGCTGCGCTGCTTCTCGACAGCGCTCGTGGCGGGCGGCTGCCGGCAGGACATGCACGACCAGCCGCGCTACAAGCCCTATGCGCAGAGCGAATTCTGGGGCGACGACCGCTCGGCGCGGCCGCTGCCCGAGGGCACGGTGGCGCGCGGCTTCCTGCGCGCCGATGCGGCGTTCTACACCGGCAAGGAGGACGGGGCCTTCGTGGCCTCGTTCCCGCTCGCGGTGGACGAGGCGTTGCTGCAGCGCGGCCGGCAGCGCTTCGACATCTACTGCACGCCGTGCCACGGCCGCACCGGCGCCGGCAACGGCATGGTGGTGCAGCGCGGCCTGAAGCAGCCGCCGTCCTTCCACGTCGCGCGCCTGCGCGACAGCCCGCCCGGCTACTTCTTCGACGTGATGACGAACGGCTTCGGCGCCATGCAGGACTACGCCGCCGCCATCGAACCGAAGGATCGCTGGGCGATTGCCGCGTACCTGCGCGCATTGCAGTTCAGCCAGGCCGCGGCACCCGCGGACGTGCCGGCGGCCACGCCGGCCAGCCCCGCCGCGGAGGCGCACGAATGACGTCGAGCGAGCGCACCATTCCGCCGGGCGTCGCCGCGGTGCAGCGCCTCGGCATGGCCGCGGGCGTCCTCGGCGTCCTGGGCTGCGCCGCCGGCTTGTTCCTGCAGCCCGCGCAGTTCTTCCGCTCGTACCTCTTCGGATTCCTGTTCTGGGCGTTCCTCGCCTTCGGCGCCACCGCGCTGCTGATGATCCAGCACCTCTCCGGCGGCATGTGGGGGCTCGTCAACCGCCGCATGCTCGAAGCCGCGAGCCGCACGGCACCGGTGGTGGCGCTGCTCTTCATCCCGGTGGCGCTGGGCATCTCGTCGATCTATCCGTGGGCGCATCCGCAGGACGTGCCCGAGATCGTGCGCCTCAAGCTCGGCTACCTGAACGCGCCGTTCTTCACCTTGCGCGCCGCCGCCTACTTCTTCCTCTGGATGGTCGTCACTTTGTTCCTCAACAAGTGGTCGCTGCAAGCAGGACCGCGAGCCGAGTGCAGGCGCTCAGCTACCGCCTCGAGAACCTCTCCGGCGCTGGCCTCGTGCTGCTGGCGTTCGTTACTACCTTCGCCTCGATCGACTGGGCGATGTCCCTCTCGCCCGACTGGTTCTCGACCATCTACGGCGTGCTCTTCATGGTCGGCGGCCTGTTGTCTCGGCGTGGTCTTTCGTCATCCTGCTGATCGCCGTCTGGGGCGACGACGCAGCCGTTCGATCGCGTCTGCGAAGCCCGGACTTCATCCAGGACATGGGCAAGTTCCTGCTGACCTTCATCATGCTGTGGGCCTACATGCACCTCTCGCAGTTCCTCATTATCTGGTCCGGGAACCTGCCCGAGGAGATCCCCTGGTACCTGAACGCGCATGAGCGGGCGCCTACATGTACCTGGGACAGGCGCTCGTGGTGCTTCACTTCGCCCTGCCGTTCCTGATACTGCTGTCGCGCGATTTGAAGCGCGTGCGCAAGAAGCTCGCCGATGGTCGCGGGCCTGGTCTTCGTCATGCGCGCCTTCGAACTGCTGTGGATCATCGGCCCGCGAGATCCACGGGGCGTCGTGGTGCACTGGCTGGACGTCGCGGCCTGGGCGGCGGTCGGCGGCATCTGGGTGTGGTTCTTCACCCAGCAGCTCAAGAACCGGCCGATGCTGCCGCTCGGCGAACCCGAGCATCCGCGAATTGCTCGAGTGCCAAGGCGGAGGCACCAGGCGCGATGACCACGACGCAGCACGGGCACGGCTACCGACGGCTCCCGCTCGAATCCGCACGTGCGCTACGAAACCGTAGACATCGACGGCTCGCCGATCATGCGCTCGGCCGTATACCTGTTCGTCATCCTGACCATGGTGCTGGCGCTCCTCTGGTTCTTCTTTGGCTTCCTCACGCGCCGCGAAGCCGCCGCGCAGCCGCCGCCACGGCCGATCGCCTTTCCCGCGGACCGCCGGCCGCCGCTGCCGAACCTGCTCATCGACGAGCCGAAGAACCTGAAGGAGTTCCGCGCGAGCGAGGATGCGCTGCTGCATTCCTCGGGCACGGTCGATCCGGCGCCCGCCGGCGGCGGTGAGCCCGTGATGCGCATCCCCATCGACGACGCGATCCGCATCGTGGCGAAGCGTGGGCTGCCTACGCGCAGCACGCCGTCGGCGTCACCAAGCGCGACGCCGTCGCCCGCAAAGGCGAGCCACTGATGACCATGCGCCGCCTGCTCGCCGTCATTCATCCTCGTCGCAGCCGCGCTGCCTGCGATGCGCACGCGCAGGTGCCGGCGCCGCCGCCGCCGCCGGTGGACCTGAAGCCACCGATCAGCGCGCAGATCGGCTGGGACCAGAAGCTCGGCACCACCCTACCGATGGACGTGGCTTTCCGCGACGAATCGGGCGCCACGGTTGCGCTCGGCGATTACTTCAAGGGCAAGCCGGTGGTGCTCTCCTTCAACTATTACGAATGCCCGATGCTGTGCAAGGTGCAGCTGCAAGGCTTCCTCTCGGCGCTGGGCGTCCTCAGCTTCGACGCCGGGCGGGAGTTCGAGGTGCTGACCGTGAGCATCAACCCCGCCGACGGTCCGGGCGAGGCGGCGCGCTACAAGAAGGGCTACATGGACCGCTATAGGCGGCCCACCGCGAGCGCCGGCTGGCATTTCCTCACCGGCGACGAAGCCGCCATCAAGCACCTCGCCGATGCCGCCGGCTTCCGCTACGCCTGGGACGAGGAGACCAAGCAGTACGCGCACCCGGCCGGGATCATGGTGCTGACGCCGGAAGGGCGCATCGCGCAGTACCTCTACGGCATCGAGTATGCGCCGCGCGACCTGCGCCTTGCGCTCGTCGAGGCTTCGAACGGCAAGATCGGCAACCGCATCGACCAGGCGGTGCTCTACTGCTACCGCTACGATCCCGCCACCGGCCGCTACGGCGCCGCCATCATGCGCATCCTGCGCACGCTCTCGGTGCTGACGCTCGCGGCGTTCGCCGCCTTCTTCCTGGCGATGCGCCGGCGCGAACAGCGCCTTGCCGCCGCGAGGGCAGCCTCGTGATGCTGCAAGGTTTGTTCGCAGCGCCGATCCCGCTGTTTCCCGAGCAGGCGTCGTCGATCGCCTGGGAAGTGGACGCGCTCTACTTCTACCTGATCGGGGTGAGCGTGGTGTTTGGCCTCGGCATCGCGCTCGCCATCGTGTTCTTCGCGATCCGCTTCAAGCGCAAGGCCAAGGACGAGGTGCCCGGCGAGATCGAAGGCTCCACCATCCTCGAGGTCGCCTGGAGCGTGATTCCGTTCCTGCTCACGATCGTGATGTTCGTGTGGGGCGCCGACATCTTCTTCAAGATCAACCGGCCGCCCGACAACGCCATGGAAGTGAGCGTCGTCGGCAAGCGCTGGATGTGGAAGCTGCAGCACATCACAGGCCAGCGCGAGATCAACGAGCTGCACGTGCCGGTGGGCGTGCCGGTGAAGCTCACGCTCACCTCCGAGGACGTGATCCACAGCTTCTTCGTGCCGGCGTTCCGCATCAAGCGCGACGCCGTGCCGGGCCGCTACAGCACCCTGTGGTTCAAGGCCACGAAGCCGGGCACCTACCATCTGTTCTGCGCTGAATACTGCGGCACCGAGCACTCCGGGATGATCGGCAAGGTGGTGGTGATGGAGCAGGGCGCCTATCAGCAGTGGCTGGCCGGCGGCCCGCCGGTGCAGGACCCGGTCGCGGCCGGCGAGCGCCTGTTCACCGACCTCAACTGCATCACCTGCCACAAGAACGAAGAGACGGGCCGCGGCCCGGTGCTCGTGGGCCTTTACGGCAAGAGCCAGAAGCTGGCCTCGGGGGAGAGCGTCACGGTTGACGATTCGTACATCCGGGAGTCGATCATGACGCCGTCCGCCAGGGTGGTCGCCGGGTACCAGCCGGTGATGCCCACCTACCAGGGCCAGGTGACCGAGGAGAACATCCTCGCGCTCATCGCCTACATCCAGTCGATCGCAAGCAAGGGGCCGTCATGACGAGCGAAGTGCGCGAAGCGCCCCGGCGGAACTACCTCAACACCGAATACGGTGTGTGGTCGTGGCTCCTCACCAAGGATCACAAGCGGATCGCCATCCTCTATCTCGCGGTGATCACGCTGATGTTCGCGATCGGGGGCTTCTACGCGATGCTGATCCGCGTCGAGCTGCTGACGCCGCAGGGCGACCTGATGAGCTCCGAGACCTACAACCGTGCGTTCACCGCGCACGGCATCATCATGGTGTTCTTCTTCCTGATCCCGTCGATCCCCGCGGTGCTCGGCAACTTTCTCATCCCCCTGATGATCGGCGCCAAGGACCTGGCGTTCCCGAAGATCAACCTGCTGAGCTGGTACCTGTACGTGATCGGCTCGGGCTTCGCGCTCGCCGCCATCCTGAGCGGCGGCCTCGACACCGGCTGGACCTTCTACACCCCCTACAGCACCTCGTTCGCGAACGGGGCCGTGACCACTGCCGCGCTCGGCGTGTTCATCGCCGGCTTCTCCTCGATCCTCACCGGCTTCAACTTCATCGTCACCATCCACAAGATGCGCGCCCCGGGCCAGACGTGGTTCCGGCTGCCCCTCTTCGTCTGGGCGCACTACGCCACTTCGATCATCCAGGTTCTCGGCACGCCGGTGATCGCGGTGACCATCCTGATGGTCGCGCTCGAGCGCGTCTTCCACTTCGGCTTCTTCGACCCGGCACGCGGCGGCGACCCGGTGCTGTTCCAGCACCTCTTCTGGTTCTACTCGCACCCGGCGGTCTACATCATGATCCTGCCGGCGATGGGTGTGGTCAGCGAGCTGGTCACGTGCTTCTCGCGCAAGCGCATCTTCGGCTACGGCCTGATCGCCGCCTCGAGCTTCGGCATCGCCATCATCGGCTTCTTCGTCTGGGCGCACCACATGTTCGTCGCCGGCATCTCGGTGTACTCGGCGATGGTGTTCTCGGCGCTCAGCTTCCTGGTCGCGATCCCGTCGGCGATCAAGGTGTTCAACTGGACCGCCACCCTCTACAAGGGCTCGATCTCGTACCAGACGCCGATGCTGTACGCGCTCGGCTTCATCGGCCTGTTCACGATCGGCGGCCTCACCGGCCTGTTCCTCGCCACCCTCGGCGTCGACGTGCACGTCACCGACACCTACTTCATCATTGCCCACTTCCACTACATCATGGTGGGCGGCGCCATCATGGGCTACCTCGGCGGGCTGCACTTCTGGTGGCCGAAGATCACCGGCCGCATGTATCCCGAGTGGTGGTCGCGGGTCTCCGCGTTCCTGGTGTTCTTCGGCTTCAACCTCACGTTCTTCCCGCAGTTCATCCTCGGCTACCTCGGCATGCCGCGCCGCTACCATGCCTACCCCGACGAGTTCCAGGTGCTGAACGTGATGTCGACCGCGGGCGCCTCGATCCTCGCGGTCGGCTACCTGCTGCCGATGTTCTACTTCGCCTGGTCGATGCGCTACGGCAAGCTGGCGCCCGCCAACCCGTGGCCCGCCACCGGCCTCGAGTGGACGACGCCGTCGCCGCCGCCGCCCGACAATTTCGAGGAGACCCCGACCGTCACCGGCGAGGTCTACGACTACAGGCACCTGCCGAAGGAGCTGTACCTTGGCTGACGACCTCGCGCTGCGGCATCACTTCGCCACCGTCGAGCAGCAGAAGGCCGCGTCGACGCTCGGCATGTGGGTGTTCATCGCCCAGGAAGTGCTGTTCTTCGGCGGCCTGTTCGGCGCGTACGCCGTCTACCGCAACCTCTACTTCGATGCGTTCGCGGCCAGCAGCCACCACCTCGACCTGAAGCTCGGCTTCATCAACACGCTGGTGCTCATCGGCAGCAGCCTGACGATGGCGATGGGCGTGCATGCCGCGGCGCTCGGCAAGCCGAAGCAGATCGTCGCCTGGATCCTCGCCACGGTCGGGCTCGGCGGCGTGTTCCTCAGCATCAAGGTGGTGGAGTACGCCGACAAGTTCCATCACCACCTGGTGCCCGGCCCGCACTTCAGCGCCGAGTCGCTCGGCCTCACCGGCGTGGCCGCGCAGCACGCGCAGATCTTCTACTCGCTGTACTTCGCGATGACCGGGCTGCATGCGGCGCACATGATCATCGGCATCCCGATCCTGCTGCTGACCGCGTTCTTCGCCTGGCGCGGGCGCTACTCGGTTGAGTACCACACCCCGGTCGAGCTCGTCGGCCTGTACTGGCACTTCGTCGACATCATCTGGATCTTCCTCTTCCCGCTCCTCTACCTCATCGGCCACAGGACCTTCTGAACATGTCGAGCCACATCGTCCCGGTCAGGATCTACATCACGGTGTTCCTCGCCCTGGTCGTCGGTACCATGCTCACGGTGTATGCCGCCACCCACGACTTTGGCATGTTCAATACACCCGTCGCGCTGCTGATCGCGTTCTCGAAAGCGACCCTGGTGGTGCTGTTCTTCATGCACGTGAAGTACAGCGACAGCCTGACGCGGCTCTGGGTGGTCGCCGGCATCGCGTTCCTGCTGATCCTCTTCCTGCTCACCGGCTCGGACTACATCACCCGCCACTGATTTGGAACGCAAAAAGGCCCGCTGGCGGCGTGAGTTCGCGGCGAGCGCCGAGACCGGCAGCATCTCGCCGGTGGTCCGCTCGGTGATGAAGCTGATCGCCGAGCACCGCGCGCTGCCGCGCCGCCGCCACGACGTGGAGCTGGCGCTGCGCGAAGCGCTCGCGAACGCCATCGTCCACGGCAGCCACAAGGACCCAGGCAAGCAGGTCCACGTCGCGGTCAGCGGGGATCGCGAACGCATCCGGATCATGGTGCGCGACGAAGGCCCCGGCTTCGACTACCGCCGCCCACCCGACCCGCTCGAAGCCGAGCGCATCCACGCCCATCACGGCCGCGGCATCTTCCTCATCCGCCGCCTCATGGACCAGGTCCGCTTCGCCCAGGGCGGCCGCGAAATCCGCATGTGGAAGGAAGAGAAGCGCCGCAGCCGGAAGCGCTGAGCGGCGCCTACTACTGCTGCGGCTGTTGTTGTTGGGCTGCCGCGGCCTCCGCGCCAGACTCGGACTGCCAGCCGCCGCCTAGCGCGCGGTAGAGGTTCACCACCGCGAGGAGCTGGTCGCGGCGGGTGCGGGCGAGGTTGATTTCGGCGGGGAACAGCTGCTGCTGGGCGTCGAGGACCTCGAAGTAGGCCGAGAGGCCCGAGGTGTAGCGCAGGTTGGCGAGGCGTACCGCCTCAGTGAACGCTCGGACCGTGCGGGTGCGCTGCTCTTCGGTTTCGACCAGGCGGGTACGGTCGACGAGTGCCGTCGAGACCTCGACGAGGGCGTTCGTCACCGCCCGCTCATAAAGGACGCGGCTCTGTTCGTAGCGGGCCACCGCGGCAGCGTGGTTACGGCGCAGGGCGCCGCCGGTGAAGATCGGGCCGGTGAGGGACGGCTCGAGGTTCCAGGCCTTGCCCGAGGAGAACAGGTCGCCCAGTTCCTTGCTGACGTTGCCGAAGAAGCCGGTGAGGCTGAGGGTGGGGAAGTAGCGCGCCTTCGCTTCGCCAACCAGGGCGTTGGCCGAGCGCAGCGCCTGCTCGCTTTCGCGAATGTCGGGGCGGCGCTCGAGGAGCTCCGCAGGCAGTCCCGGCGGGATATCTGGTGGCCGCTCCGTCGCGGCCGTATCCCGCTCGATCGGGTGCGGCGGCTGGCCGAGGAGGAACGAGATCTGGTTCTCGCGCGCCGCGATCGCGCGCTCGATCTCGGGGATCTGAGCCGCCACCTCGCCAAGCGCCGCTTCGGCGCGGGCGGTCTCGAGCGCGGAGGCGGCGCCGCCGGTGAGCCGCCGGTCGAAGAGGCGATAGGTGTCCTCGAACGCGACGGTGGTGCGCCGCGCGATCGCAAGCTCGGCGTCCAGCTCGCGCAGATCGAAATAGGCAGTGGCGACGTCGGCGATCAACGACACCGCCACACCGCGGCGCGCGTCTTCGCTCGCAAAATAGTTTGCGAGCGCCGCCTCGTTCTGCCTGCGGATCCGGCCCCACAAGTCGAGCTCCCAGCTGAAGCCGACGTTCGCGGTGTACACGGTGCGCACCGGCTGCGCCGCGTTCGCCACCTGGTCCACGTGTTCGCGCCTCACGGAGCCGGAGTAGCCGACGCTCGGGAACAGGTCGGCGCGCGAGACTCCGTAGAGAGCGCGCGCTTCGGCCACGCGCGCCGCGGCGAGGCGTGCGTCGAAGCCTTGCGCGAGCGCCTGTTCGATGAGCTGCTTCAGCACGGGGTCGTTGAACACGTCCCACCACGGCACGCTCGCGAGCGTGCGTGCTTCAGCGGCGCTTTCTTCTGCGCCGGCATACTTTGGCGGCAGGTTCAGCGGCGGGCGCTCGTACTTTGGCCCTACGGCGCAGGCGCTGCTTGCGGCCGCCAGCGCCAGGACCAGGGCCGTGCGCTTCACTTCTGTTCCGCCTCGCGGTGCTTGCCGGAGCGCTTCTCGATCCATACGAACAGCAGCGGGATGAGGAAGATCGCGATGCCGGTGGCCGCCAGCATTCCGGTAATCACCGCGGTGCCCATGACCTGGCGGCCGTTGGCGCCGGCGCCGCTGGCGAGCCACAACGGCACGCAGCCGAGCACGAAGGCGAAGGAGGTCATGAGGATGGGCCGCAGCCGCAGGCGCGCGCCTTCGAGCGCCGCGTCGGTGAGGCTCTTGCCCTGCTCGTAGCCGTCCTTGGCGAACTCCACGATCAGGATCGCGTTCTTGGCGGCGAGGCCGATGAGCATGACGAGGCCGATCTGGCCGAAGACGTCGAGCGACATGCCGCGCGCCAACAGGCCGAGGAAGGCGCCGACCACCGCGATCGGCACCGACAGCAGCACGCTGAAGGGCAGGGACCAGCTCTCGTAGAGGGCCGCGAGGATCAGGAACACGAAGCCGATCGAGAGCCCGAACACGATGCCGCTGCGGCCGGCGGCCTTCTTCTCCTGGTAGGAGAGGTCGCTCCAGTCGTAGCTCATCTCGAGCGGCAGCACCTGCGCCGCCACTTCCTCCATGGCGGCCATCGCCTGCCCGGAGCTGTATCCCGGCGCCGGCTGCCCGGTGATCTGCGCGGCGCGGAACAGGTTGAAGCGCTGCGTGTACTCGGGGCCAAACAGGCGCCTGGTGCTCACCACTGTCGAGAGGGGCACCATGGTGCCGTCGCCGTTGCGCACGTGGAACAGGCCGATGTCCTCGGGGGTGAGGCGGTCCTCGGCCTCGGCCTGCAGGAACACCCGCCACTGCCGGCCGAAGCGGTTGAACTGGTTGATGTAGAGGCCGCCGAGGAATGCCTGCAGCGTCTGGTAGACGTCGCCGACGGCGACGCCCTGCTTCAGCACCTTTTCCTTGTTGACCTCGGCGTACACCTGCGGCACCGCGGCGCGGAACGGCGCGTTGACGTTGGCAAGCTCGGGGCGCGCACGCGCCGCCTCCAGCATCTTCTGCAGGTTCTGGTAAAGGAAATCGACGGTGCCGCCGCTGCGGTCCTCGAGCCAGAACGAGAAGCCGCCGGTGGAGCCGATGCCGGGAATGGCCGGCGGCGCGAACGCGAACGCGACCGCCTCGTTCACCTGCGCGCGCAGCGCCTTGTTGAGACGCGCCATGATCGCAACCGAGGTGGCGCGGCGCTCGTCCCAGGGCGCCAACGAGACGAAGAAGAACGCCTGGTATGACGACGAGGTGCGGGTGAGAAGGCTGAAGCCGTTGATGGTCGCATAGCCCGCGACGCCTTCGGTGTCTTTCAGCATGCCTTCGATCTTGCGCGTCACCTGGAGGGTGCGCTGGAACGATGCGGCGTCGGGCAGTTGCACGTTCATCAGGAAGAACGCCTGGTCTTCATCCGGTATGAAGCCCGTCGGCAGCTTGCGACCGAGCCCCGCGGCGAGCAGCGCGAATGCCGCGAGGATGGCGAAGCCGATGCCGGCCTTGCGGATGAGGCGCCCCGAGAGCGACACGTAGCCGTCGGTCGCGCGCGCGAACCAGCGGTTGAAGGCGGCGAAGAAGCGGCCGAGGGGGCCGCGCGACTCGGTGCGCGGCCGCAGCAGCATGGCCGAGAGCGCCGGCGACAGCGTCAGCGCGTTGAACGCGGAGATCAGCACCGAGATCGCGATGGTGCCGGCGAACTGCTTGTTGAGCTGTCCCTGGATGCCGCCCATCAGGCCGATGGGTATGAAGACGGACGACAGCACCAGTGCGATGCCGACCACGGGGCCCGAGACCTCGGACATCGCCTTCAACGTGGCGTCGCGGGCGCTCATGCCCTCCTCGATGTGGTGCTCCACCGCTTCCACCACCACGATCGCGTCGTCGACCACCAGGCCGATCGCGAGCACCAGGCCGAAGAGCGACAACGTGTTGATCGAAAAGCCGAGCAGCGGGAAGAACGCGAACGTGCCGATGAGCGACACCGGCACCGCGATGAGGGGGATGAGGGTGGCGCGCCAGTTCTGCAGGAACAGGAACACCACCATGATGACGAGTACCATCGCGATCACCAGCGTCACGGCGATCTCGTGTATGCCCGCGGTCACCGGCCGGCTGGTGTCCACAGAGACCGCGTATTCCATGTCGCTGGGGAATCGCGTCTTCAAGCCGTCCATCGCCGCCTTCAGGCCGTTAGCCACCTGCAGCGCGTTGGCGCCCGGCGCCAGGTACGCGGCGACCAGCGCGGCGGGGCGGCCGTTGAAGCGCGACGACTGGTTGTAGTTGAGGGCGCCCAGCTCGATGCGGGCGACGTCCTTGAGGCGCACCACCGAGCCCTGCGGGTCGATGCGCACCACCACGTCCCCGAACTGTTCAGCGGTCACCAGGCGACCCTGCACGCGCACGGTGTAGGTGAGCTGCTGCCCGGGCGGCGCCGGCTCGCCGCCGACCTTGCCGGCGGGGTTGACGTTGCTCTGCTGCTGCACCGCGCGCACCAGGTCAGGCACGGTCAGGCCCAGCCGTGCCAGCTTGTCCGGCTTCACCCAGATGCGCATCGAGTATTCGGACAGACCGAAGTTCGTCACCTGGCCGACGCCCGGCACGCGGTAGAGCGCATCGTTGATGTTGATGAGCGCGTAGTTGCCGAGGAACAGGGCGTCGTAGGTCTGGTTCGGCGAGTAGACGGCGAAGATCAGGAGCGGCAGGCCGACGGTGCTGCGATAGGTGAGGCCGAACTGGCTGACGTCGGGCGGCAGGTTGGGCTGCGCCTGCGAGACCCGGTTCTGCGCGTTCACCTGGTTGATGTTGGGCTGGGTGCCGAGGTCGAAGGTGACGATCAGCGTCATCGAGCCGTCGTTGGCGTTCGTCGACTGCATGTAGAGCGCGCGGTCGACGCCGTTCATCTGCTGCTCGAGCGGCGTCGCCACCGACTGCTCGATGGTGGTGGCATCGGCGCCCGTGTAGGTCGTCTGGATCTGGATCTGCGGCGGGATGATGTCGGGGAACTGCGCCACCGGCAACCCGCTGGCGCTCACCAGGCCGAGGATCACCGTGATGATGGCAATGACCATGGCGACGATCGGCCGGTCGACGAAGAACCGTGACATCGCGAGCCGCTACTGCTTGACCTTGACCGTGACCCCGGGCTTCACGAACTGCAGCCCGGTGACGATCACTTTCTCGCCTTCCTTCACGCCTTTCAGGACCACCCACTCCTCGTCGATGCGCGGGCCGAGCTCGACGTTGCGCATGTCCACCTTGCTGTCGCCGCCCACCACCGCAACGCGCTGCCCGCCCTGCAGCTCGATCACCGCCTTCTGCGGCACCAGCAGCGCGCCCGGCACCACCTCCATGTCGGCGCGCACCCGCGCGTATTGGCCGGGGCGCAGGACGTGCTGCGGATTGGGGAAGAGCCCCTTGATCGTCATGGTGCCGGTGCGCGGGTCCACCTCACGGTCGGCATTGATACCGCGGCCGGGCAGCGAATAGGTGGTGCCGTCGTCGAGGATCAGGTGCAGGACCGGGCCTTCCATGGTGGTCGCGTAGGTGGCGCGGTTGATGCGCAGCGCGCGCCGCATGTATTCCTGCTCGCTGATGCCGAAAGTCACCCGGATCGGGTCCACGGTTGAGACCGTCGTCATGACGGTCGTCGGCCCGACGAGCGCGCCCACCTGGGTGTTGGCGATGCCGACGATGCCGTCGATCGGCGAGGTGACAGTGGTCCAGTTGAGGTTCAGGGACGCCTGGTCACGCGCCGCGCGCGCCGACGACAGCGCCGCTGTGGCATTGCGCTGCGCCGAGACCGCATCGTCCACTTCCTGCTGGCTGACGGCGTGCTCGGCCGCGAGCGGCGTGAAGCGCTCGACGTCCTTGTCGGTCTTGGCCAGCACCGCCTCGGCCTGGCCCACGGCGCCCTGCGCCTGCTCCAGCGAGGCGCGGAAAGCGCGCGTATCGATCTGGAAGAGCGGCGCGCCGGCCTTGACGAACTGCCCTTCCTTGTAAAGAAGGCGCAGCAGGTAGCCCTCGACGCGCGGCCGGATGTCGGCGTTGACCGAGCCGTCGAGCGTCCCGATCCACTCGTTCTGGTTGGGGACGTCGCGCTTCACGACCGGTGCGACTTCGACCTCGGGCGGCGCCGCCGCGGGCGCGGGGGTCTTGCGGCACGCGGGGAAAAACACGACGAGCACGGCTATCGACCACGCCGATTTTTTCATTGCATCCCTGGAGAGCAGTCTTCGATTGTAGCTCCCGTTTTCCCGACGCGCGGCGGCTTGACCATACATTCACGTGAAAGGTAACCTCGCGCGACGTCATAGAAATGTCGGAGTCGGCGGCACACGGATCGCAATATGAGGTTCCTTGGCCCAGATTTTCCCCCGCTCACTGAACCGGCTCCCCTTGTACCTGGCCCTCGCGGGTGTGCTGGTGCCGAGCACCGCCGTCGCCTTCGTCTGGTACTACTTTTCGCCGCGATTCACCGACGTCGGCTACCAGCCTGAACAGCCGGTTCCCTACAGCCACAAGCTGCATGTCGGCGAGCTGCGCCTCGACTGCCGCTATTGCCACGCCTCGGTCGAGAAATCGTCGGTTGCGAACGTGCCGCCCACCCAGGCCTGCATGAACTGCCACCAGCTGGTGATGCGCGACAGCGAGAAGCTGAAGCCGATCCGCGACAGCGCCGCCTCCGGCCAGCCGATGCGCTGGGTGCGCGTCCACAAGCTGCCCGAATACGCGTACTTCAACCACCGCGCGCACATCAGCGCCGGGGTGGGGTGCGTCAGCTGCCACGGGCGCATCGACGAGATGGAAGTGGTGCACCAGGAGCAGCCGCTGTCGATGGGCTGGTGCCTCGACTGCCACCGCAACCCCGCACCCAACCTGCGGCCCCTGTCCGAGATCACCAACATGACGTGGCGGCCGGCGCGCGACGCCAAGGCCCGCGAACAGCAGATCGCGGCATTGCGACCTGTCCATCCGCCGCAAGACTGCACGGGGTGCCATCGATGAGTTCGGCTTCGTCCACGACGCCCGAATACTGGCGCAGCCTCGGCGGGCTTGCCGGCAGCGACGAGTCGCGCGAGTACCGCGAGCGCGAGTTCCCGGAAGGCGCGTCGGAAGCGCCCGACGTGCTGACGCGGCGCCAGGCCCTCACCCTCATGGGTGCGTCGGTTTCGCTCGCGAGCCTGGCCGCCTGCCGGCGCCCCACCGAGCACATCGTGCCCTACGTCAACGCGCCCGAGCAGGTGATCCCCGGCGTGCCGCGCCACTACGCGACCACCATGCCCTCGGGCACCAGCGCTTACGGCCTCGTGGTCGAGAACCACGAGGGCCGGCCCACCAAGATCGAAGGCAACGAACTGCATCCCGCGACCCTCGGCTCGTCGAGCGCCCGCGTCCAGGCCGCGGTCCTCGACCTCTACGACCCCGACCGGTCGCCGTTCGTCACGAGCAGGGGCGAGGCCACCAACTGGGACGCATTCGTGAACGCCTGGAAGGTGCGGACGAAGGCGCACGCCGACGACGGCGGCGCATCGCTCGCGCTGCTGCTGCCGCCCTCCGCGTCGCCAACCCTGTTCCGCGGCGTCGACGCCTTCCGCAAGGCGTTTCCGCAGGCGCTGGTGGTGGTGGCCGGTCCGGTGACCGACCGCAACGTCCATGCCGGCGTCGCACGCGCCGCCGGGCGCGCGCTCCTGGGCGTGCACCATTTCGACAAGGCGCGCGCGGTGCTCGCGATCGACTCCGACTTCCTCAACACCGACGCCGAGATGATCCGCAACACGCGCGGCTACGCCGCGGCGCGGCGCCTCGCGAAGGCCGACGACTCGATGGTCCGCTTGTGGTCGGTGGAGGCCGTCTTCTCCAACACCGGGGCCAACGCCGACCATCGCCTGCGGGTGCCGGCACGCAGCATTCCCGCTGTGGTCGCAGCGCTCGCGGCCGAGCTGGGCGCGGCGCCTGCCGCCGCCCTGCCCGAGGGTGTCGATGCGGCATGGATCAAGGCGGCGGCGGCCGACCTCACGGCACACAAGGGCGCCTCGCTCGTCGTCGCCGGGCCGCGCCAGCCGCCGGCGGTGCACGCCGCGGTGCTGGCACTGAACCAGCGCCTCGGCAACCTCGGCGCGACGCTCGAGTATCACGAGCCCGTGGATGCGCTGCTGCCCACCCCCGGCGGTCTCGCCGAGCTGACGACGGCGCTCGGCGCCGGACGCGTGAAGACGCTGGTGATCGCCGGGGGCAACCCCGCCTACGACGCGCCGGCCGATCTCGACTTCCCGAACGCGGCGAAAAAGGCGGAAGAAGTCATCCACCTCGGCCTGCACCGCGACGAGACTGGCCAGCTTGCCAATTGGCACATCCCGCAGGCGCACTTTCTCGAGTCGTGGGACGATGCGCGCGCGAGCTGTGGCACGCTGAGCGTGGTGCAGCCGATGATCCTGCCGCTCTACTCCGGCAAGAGCACGGCCGAACTGTTGCACCTGCTGGCGTCGTCCGAATCGAAGGCCGCCTACGACCTGGTGCGCGAGACCTGGCAGGGACTGCTCGGCGCCGACTTCGAGAAGAAGTGGCGCCGCGTCCTGCACGACGGCGTGCTTGGCGGCAGCGCGTTGCCCGCGGTGGCGGTCGCGGCCGGGAACGCGGCATCCGTCCGCCGGCGAACTCGCCGCGCTGTCGGCACCCGCCGCAGGCGACCTCGACCTCGTGTTCGCGGCCTGCCCAAAGGTCGGCGACGGCAGTGCTGCCAACAACCCGTGGCTGCAGGAGCTGCCCGATCCGCTCACCAAGGTCACCTGGGACAACCCGCTGCTCGTCAGCCCGAAAACCGCCGCGGCCAAGGGGCTGAAGGACGGCGACATCGTCAAGGTGGAGGCCGGCGGCCGCAGCCTCGAGCTGCCGATCTTCCGCGTTCCCGGCATGGCCGAGCGGACCGCGGTCGCGGTACTCGGCTATGGCCGCAGCAGCGCCGGCCGGGCCGCGAACGGCGTCGGCTTTGCCACATATGCCCTGCGCGCGGCGGCGCAGATGGACCTCACCCCCGCCGTCATCAGCGGGACGGGGCGCAACTATGCCCTGGCGCAGACGCAGGAGCACGGCAGCATGGACGGCCGTTCCATCGTGCGCAGCGCGAGCCTCGCCGCCTATCGCAAGAACCCGAAATTCGCCGCCGACCACGAGGAGCTCGTTCTCCCTGTGGAAGGAGCACGAGTACAAGAGCAAGCCGCAGTGGGGGATGGTGATCGACCTCGGCTCCTGCACCGGCTGCAACGCCTGCGCGGTGGCGTGCCAGAGCGAGAACAACATTCCGGTGGTCGGCCGCGACCAGGTGAGCCGCGGCCGCGAGATGGCCTGGATCCGCATCGACCGCTACTTCACCGGCGAACCCGAGGATGCCGGCGCCGTGTTCCAGCCGGTGCCGTGCATGCAGTGCGAAAACGCGCCTTGCGAACAGGTCTGTCCGGTGGCGGCGACGGTGCACGACGCCGAAGGCCTGAACGCGATGGTCTACAACCGCTGCATCGGCACCCGCTATTGCTCGAACAACTGCCCCTACAAGGTGCGCCACTTCAACTTCTACAACTACACCAAGGACACGCCCGAGCTGTTCAAGATGGCGAACAACCCGGACGTCACGGTGCGCGCCCGCGGCGTGATGGAGAAGTGCACCTACTGCGTGCAGCGCATCAGCGAGGCGCGCATCGACGCGCGGCTCGGGGGACGCGAGCTGAAGGACGGCGACGTCAAGACCGCGTGCCAGCAGGCGTGCCCGGCCGAAGCGATCCGCTTCGGCGACATCCTCGACCAGCAGAGCGCCGTCGCCACGGCGCGCGCCAGCGACCGCAACTACTCCCTGCTCGCAGAGCTCAACACCAAGCCGCGCACCACCTACCTGGCGCGCGTGCGCAACCCCGACCCGGCGCTCGAGCCGGAGAAAGACGCGCCGGCGGAGGAACATGCATAGTTCGCCGGTCCTGCGCGGCGCGGCCATCGCGCTGCTGGTGGTCACCACCGGGTGCCGTGGCTGCCGCTCGTCGCAGCCGCCGATCCACGTCAACCCGAGCATGGATCACCAGCCGAAGTACCTGCCGCAGGCGGAAAGCGACTTCTTCTACGACGGCATGACCATGCGCCAGCCGGTGCCCGGCACGGTGGCGCGCGGCGAGTTGCGCGAGGACACGGTGCTGTTCGACGGCAAGGACGCGGCCGGCGCCATCGTCGCCAACTCGCCGCTGGCGCAGACGCCGGAACTGCTGGCGCGCGGCGCCGACCGCTACCACATCTATTGCGAGCCGTGCCACGACGCGCGCGGCGACGGCAAGGGCATCCTGTTCGTGCGCGGCAACATCCCGACCGCGTCGCTGCACGATCCGACCAAGACCGCGACCGACGGCCACATCTTCGACGTCATCACCAACGGTCAGGGGCTGATGCCCGCCTACAAGTGGCCGCTGCCGCCCGAGGATCGCTGGGCCATCATCGCCCACGTCCGCGAGCTGCAGCGCGTGCGCGCCGAGCAGGTGGCAAGCGGCGCGGAAGCGGCGCCCGCCCCGGCGGCGCCCGCCGCAGAGCCGCCCGCCGGAGCGGTGAAATGAACATCAGGATCACGCGCACCCGCCTGGCGGTCGGAACGCTGCTCGTCACCGGGGTGATGTTCGCCGGTGCGGTCGGCCTGGTGCGCACGCTGACCAACCAGGAATACCACGCTCCGGTGATCGCGGAGAAGACCGATTCCGCCGCAGCGCCGCGCGAGCAGGCGCTGAAGGATGCTTCCGAAGCGCGCCTCAAGTCGGAGCGGGAACGTCCCTACAAGGACGACGAGTACCGTGCCTTCCCGATGGTGGGCAGCCGCGTCGCGGTCTGGATCATCGCCCAGCTGCACCTGCTGTTCGCGGCATTCGTGCTGGCGGTGCCGCTGTTCGCGCTCATCATCGAGTTCATCGGCTTCCTCAAGAAAGACAAGCGCTTCGACCGGCTCGCCTACGAATTCACCAAGCTGCTGTCGGTTTCGTTCTCGCTCACCGCCACCTTCGGCGCCTTCCTGCTGTTCATGCTGGTGGTCCTGTACCCGAAGTTCATGGTGTACCTGACGCACGTGTTTTCACCGACCTTCGCACCCTACGTCGGCCTTTTCTTCTTCGAGGCGTTCTTCCTCTACACGTACTACTACGGCTGGGGAAAGTTCTCGCCAAAGGTGCACCTGTTCCTCGGCCTCTGCCTCAACCTGGTCGGCACCGGCATCATGCTGATCGCGAACGCGTGGCTCACGTTCATGACGACGCCCGCCGGCGTCTCCGAGAGCGGTGCCGTCATCAGCACCTGGGACGCCGTCCACAACTACACCTGGATGCCGATCAACATCCACCGCATCATCGCGAACGTCGCGTTCGGCGGCTCGGTGGCGGCCGCATACGCTGCCTTCAAGTACCTGGGAGCCACCACCGACGAGGAGCGCGCCCAGTACGACTGGATGGGCTACATCGGTAACTTCATCGCCATCTGCGCGTTCCTGCCGCTGCCGTTCGCCGGCTACTGGCTGGCGTCGGAGATCTACGCCTACTCGCAGACCCTTGGCCTCACGATGATGGGCGGCGCCTTCTCGTGGCTGTTCATCATCCAGGCGGTGCTCATCGGCAACCTGTTCCTCGGCGCCAACTATTACCTGTGGCTCGGCATGGGCCGGGTGGACGCCTCGCGCCGCTTCCAGGGCTACATCAAGTACCTGCTCATCGTCATCGCCATCTGCTTCGCCATCTGGGGCACGCCGCGCTCGATCATCGCCACCGTCTCCGAGACGCGCGCGATGGGCGGCGCTTCGCACCCGCAGCTCGGCTACCTCGGCGTCATGTCGGCGAAGAACACCGCGGTCAACATCCTCATCCTCACCACCTACGTGAGCTTCCTGCTGTACCGCCGTTCCGGGCGCGTGCCGACAGTCTCGTGGGCGCGGCTCGGCAACATCGCGCAAGGCGCAATCGCGCTGCTGGCGGGCGGCATCGTCATCTTCCTCGGCATCTACGGCTACTTCGTCGAGGCGAAGGTGCGCATAGGATTTTCCGTGCCCCAGGTGGGGTCGGTGCTGACCGCCATGATCGTGGTGACGATCATCGACGTGTTCATGTACCGAAACGCGCGCGACCTGGGTGAAATCCACTGGGGGCGCATCCACCCGATCTCGCAGTACGTGCTCATCTTCCTCGCGGTCACGTTCACGTGGCTGATGGGGCTCATGGGCTACGTGCGCTCGGGCCTGCGCCAGCACTGGCACGTCTACGGCATCATGCGCGACACCTCGGTCGACGCATTTACGCCGACGCTCGGCTTCGCCACTCGCATCGTCTCGGTGACGGTGCTGCTCTTCTTCATGCTCATCGGCTTCGTGTTCTGGCTCGCGAGCCTCTCCGACCACGACCCCACCGCCGATTCGGGGCATGGCCACGGGAACAAGTCGTGAGGGTGCCGGTGGTCGTCAAGATCGGCGTGCTGACCATCGCCACCACCAGCTTCTACATGTTCATCGGCCAGCTGGTGCCGCAGAAGGAAGTGCACCCGCCGAAGGAGACCGCCCTCAAGAAGGAGATGGGCGAGGCCGAGCTGGTGCAGGCGGGCCACCAGATCATGGAAGGCAAGGGGCTGTGCTTCACCTGCCACACCATCGGCAAGTCGGGTGCCTTGCGCTTTCCCGACCTCGCCGGCATCGGCGCGCGCGCCGGGACGCGGGTGCCGGGCCTCAACGACGTCCAGTACCTGGCGCAGTCGATCTACGAGCCGAGCCATTTCATCGTGCCCGGCTTCAACCCCGGCATGCCGGTCATCAACAAGCCGCCCATCGGCCTCACCGACCAGGAAATCCTGGCCGTGATCGCCTGGCTGCAGAGCCAGGGCGGCAAGGTGAGCGTGACACTCAACTCGAAGGTGTGGCCGCTCGATGCTGCCGGCGCGGCGCCCGCTGCCGACGCGGCGGCCCCGGCGGCGTCGCCGGCAGCGGAGCCGAAGACCTAGCGCCATGACCTTCCTGTTCTTCAACCTGCCGATCCTGCTCGCCGTGATCGCGGCGTGGCTGCTGCTGCGGTGGCGCAAGGCCGGCAGCTTCACCTGGACGCTCGCCATCTGGATCGGGATGTTCCTGATCTTCCGCCTCGGCTTCGCGGTGCCGATCCCGCTCTCGGTGATCCTCCTCTACATGGGCATCGTCTCGCTGGCGCTGACCGCGTACGTGACGTCCGACTCGGAGCGGCGCACGGCGTTTGCCGCGCCGATCCTGTCGCTGGTGCTCGATCCCGCAAAGAAGCTGTTGCTCGCCGGTGTGCTGGTGCTGCTGCCGGCGCTCGCCGTCGCCGGCGCCTGGCTCAGCACCCGCGAGAAGCTCGAGGCGCCGGGCTTCGGCCGCACCGTGCACCCGGCGCCGCCCGACACCATCACCGTGCACGACAAGAGCGTCGACCTCGTCAAGGGCCACAACCCGCTGCGCGAGCTTGAGACCACGAACCCGGAACAGTTCAAGCAGCACCTCGCCAACGGCCGCAAGACGTACTACCAGAACTGCGTCTTCTGCCACGGCGACGACATGGCCGGCGACGGCATGTTCATCCACGGCCTCAACCCGATCCCGACCAACTTCACCGACAAGGGCAACATCCCGCAACTGCAGGAGACGTTCCTCTTCTGGCGCATCTCCAAGGGCGGCCCGGGACTACCGGCCGAGGGCGGCCCGTGGGATTCGGCTATGCCCGCGTGGGAGAGGTTCCTGAGCGAAGAGCAGATCTGGGAAGTGATCCTGTTCGTCTACGACTACACCGGCTACCGGCCGCGAGCCTCGGAGGCGCACGAATGATCGGCCGCGGCACCTTCGTGCGCGTCTTGCTGGCGGCCGCCGTCGCGGGCAGCCCGGCGATCCTCGCGAACGACCTCGACACCGGCAAGAAGGTCTACGACAAGAACTGCGCGCAGTGCCACGGCGACGCGGGCGACGGCAACGGCGTGGCGGCAGCGCACCTGCGGCCACGGCCCCGCGACTTCACGAGCGGCAAGTTCAAGCTGCGCACCACGCCCTCGGGCGCGCTGCCGACGGACGACGACCTGAAGCGCGTCATCCGCAAGGGCATGCCGTACACCACGATGCCGGCGTGGCCGAATCTCAGCGACGCCGAGGTCAACGGCGTCGTGATGTACGTGAAGAAATTCCACGACGGTTTCGCCGACCCGACACAGGCGCCCAAGCCCATCGACCTGCCGGCGGCGCCCGCGTTCAGCAAGGAGTCGGCGCAGAAGGGCCGCCAGATCTACGTGGACAACGGCTGCGTGCGCTGCCACGGCGACTCCGGGCGCGGCGAAGGGCCGTCCGGCCCGACGCTCGCGGACGACGCCGGCCATCCGCTGCGCGCGGCCGACCTCAACTACCGCTGGACGTTCCGCGGCGGCCCGACGCGCGAGGACATCTTCCGCACCTTCAGCACCGGGGTGAACGGCACGCCCATGCCGTCCTTCTACGATTCGCTGAAACCCGAGGAGCGCTGGAACCTCACCGACTACATCTACTCGCTGGGCGATGCCGACCTGCCGAACTACGCGACGCTGCTGGTCGCAAAGGCGGCCAGCGAAGACCTCGACGTCGCCAAGGGGGCTTCGCTCTTCGATGCGGCGCCGATGGCTCGCTTCCCGCTCGTCGGCCAGATCATGGAGCCCGGCAGGGCGTTTTCGCCGTCCTCGACGGCGGTCGAGGTCAAGGCGGTCTACGACGGCGCGCGCATCGCCTTCCTGGTGCGTTGGCACGACATCCAGGCGGACACCACCGGCAAGAATTCGCCGATGCTGGAGGTGCCGCTCGAGGAAGAGTCGTCGTCGGCCGCGCCTGCCCCTGCAGCTGGCGGCGCTGAGGATCCCTTCGCCGCGGAAGCGGCCGCGCCGGCCCCGGCGGCCGCAGCGCCGGCCGATCCGTGGGGAGACGCCGGCGCCGAAGGCGCTGCTTCGGGCTCCGCCACGGAGTTCTCCGATGCAGTCGCGATGCAGATTCCGGTGGCGCCGCCCGACGGCCCAGCCAAGCCCTACTTCCTGTTCGGCGACGGCTCGCGCGCAGTGGACCTGTGGTTCCTGGACACCGCCCAGAAGCGGGTCCACCAGTACGTCGGCCGCGGCACCGGGGCCTTGACGCTCGCCGAAGGCAGCGAGGTGGACGGCAGCGCCACCTACGCGAACGGCGAGTGGTCGGCGATCTTCATCCGCGACCTGCGCTCGACCAACAGCATCTCGTTCGCGGAAGGCGGCTACGTGCCCATCTCGTTCTCGGTCTGGGACGGGCTCGACCGCGAGCGCGGCAGCCGCCGCGCCATCACGCAGTGGTTCTACGTGTACCTCGACCCGATGGAGAAGCCGTCGGCCATCGTGCCGATCGTCACCGCCGGTGCCGCAGTGCTGTTGCTCGAGCTTCTCGGCGTGTTCCTGATCCGCCGCGGCCGCGCTCGCGCGGCGGCTTGAACCCGACACCGAAAGCAACCGTCGAGACGCTTCTGCGCCGCGAATGGCGCCTCGACCGTTCCTTCGAGGCGGTCGTCGTCGCCCTGGTCGGCAGCTTCCTGTTCGTCTACTTGCTCGGTCATCTCGGCAGTGCCGCGCCGGTATCTCTTTACCTGATCGCGCCCTGGTTGCCGTTCCTCCTGCTCGCGTGTTACGCGTGGTACGTGGTCGAGGCGATCCTGACCGCCCGCGCGGTCGGCCGCAGCCCGTGGCTCATCGGCGCGTGGCTCCTCGCC
Source organism: uncultured Acidobacteriota bacterium (assembly GCA_963720545.1). Classification (GTDB taxonomy): domain Bacteria; phylum Acidobacteriota; class Vicinamibacteria; order Fen-336; family Fen-336; genus MFD01916-c6. The sequence continues at coordinate 2,870,697 of OY970399.1, forward strand.
GCGCCGTTCCTGTCGCTGCTGCCCATCCCCGTAGTGGCTTTGGTCCTGCAGGCATCGCCCCTGATCCTGAAGTTCATCCTGGCGCGCGAGCTGCGCGCGCAAATTCACCAGCAGACCTTCGACTGACCTCATCGACGGATTGGCTGCCGTTCCGTCCAATCCGTCGATTTCCGTTGATCCGTTCCCCAGGCGCTTGCGTCGGTCATCGACGGATTGGCTGCCGTTCCGTCCAATCCGTCGATTTCCGTTCTTGTCGTTCCCCAGGCGCTTGCGTCGGTCATCGACGGATTGGCTCCGGTTCCGTCCAATCCGTCGATTTCCGCTGATCCGTTCCCCAGGCGCTTGCGTCAGCATCCGTTCCGTCCTTGTCGCTGATTGTCGCCGCGGGCTTGGTAGGATCGGCAGATGATCCGAGAGCTTGTGGACGAGGGCGACGTGCGCCGCAGCTACGACGTCATGCGCGAGCTGCGCGGCAACCTGTCCGAGGATGACTACGTGGCGCAGGTGGCGCGGCAGCGCGGCGAAGGCTACCGGCTGGCCGTGGTCGAGGACGAGAAGGACGGCACGATGACAGCGGCTGCCGGCTTCCGCATCCGCGAGATGCTGTTCCAGGGCCGCCACCTCTACGTGGACGACCTGGTGACCGCCGAGACCGAGCGCTCCAAGGGCCACGGCGATGCGCTCCTCACCTGGCTGCTGCAGCTCGCCGCGCACGAATCCTGCACGGCCCTGGAGCTCGACTCGGGGGTGCAGCGCGCCCGCGCCCACGCCTTCTACTTCTCGCAGGGAATGCACATCGCCGCCTACCACTTCGCTCTCGACCTGCCGGGCAAGGACCGCTAGCGCCATGCCGCCGGGCGAACCCCTCCAGGCCGACGACTTGCCGCAGGTGCTGGGCGAGATCTTCCCGACGCTCTCGGCGGCGCAGATCGCCGCGATCGAGCCGCTCGCCGAGGAGCGCAGCTTCGCCGACGGCGATCACATCTGGGAGCAGGGCGACCGCAACAACCCGATGTTCGTGGTGCTCGAAGGCGGCATCGAGATCATCTCGGGCAAGGAGCAGGCGGTCACGGTGCACAAGAAGGGTGGCTTCAGCGGCGACGTGGACCTGCTGTCGGGCCGCCCGGCGGTGGTGCGGGCGCGCGCCAAGGGCGCGACCCGGGTGCTGCAGCTGCCGGCCGCCAGGCTGCGCGAGCTGGTGCAGACCAACTCGGAGCTGATGGAGGTGTTCCTCAAGGCCTTCATGCTGCGGCGCGTGGCCCTCGTGTCGTTGGGCGCCGGCAACGTGGTGCTGATCGGCTCGGCGCACTCGCCGGGGACGTTGGCACTTCGGGAGTTCCTGAGCCGCAACAACCAGCCCTTCACCTATATCGACCTGGACGTGGACGCCGACGTCCAGCAGACGCTCGACAGCTTCGGCGTCGGCGTCGCCGACGTGCCGGTCTTCATCTGCCGCGGCGAACGGGTGCTGCGCAAGCCGACGGTGCAGGAAGCGGCCGAGTGCCTGGGGCTCGATCGCTTCGACGAGGACGTGGTGCGCGACGTGGTGGTGATCGGCGGCGGTCCGGCCGGGCTCGCCGCCGCCGTCTACGGCGCTTCCGAGGGCCTCGATACGCTGGTGGTGGAAGCAAACGCGCCCGGCGGCCAGGCCGGCTCCAGCTCGCGCATCGAGAACTACCTCGGGTTCCCGGTCGGCATCACCGGCCAGAAGCTGACCGAGCGGGCGATCGTGCAGGCGGAGAAGTTCGGCGCCGAGGTGGCGGTGGCGCGCACCGCGGTGAAGCTCGTCTGCCAGCGCCGCCCGTACGTCGTGGACGTCGGCGGCGCGCTGGTGAAGGCGCGCACCGTGGTGATCGCGACCGGCGTGCAGTACCGCAAGGCGGAGATCCCGAACCTCGCGCGCTTCGAGGGGCTCGGCGTCTATTACAGCGCCACCCACATCGAGGCGATGGTGTGCGGCGGCGAGGAAGTGATCGTGGTCGGCGGCGGCAACTCGGCCGGCCAGGCGGCGGTGTTCCTCGCGTCGAACCGTTGCCGGGTGCAGATGCTGGTGCGCGGCCCGTGCCTCGCCGCCAGCATGTCGCGGTACCTGGTGCACCGCATCGAGGAGACGCCGAACATCGCGCTGCAGACGCACGCGCAGATCGAGTCGTTCGACGGCGACGAGACGCTTCGCGCGGTCACCTGGCGCGTACGCAACGGCAGCGACGAGGTGACGACGCGCGACGTGCGCCACGTGTTCTTCATGACCGGCGCCATTCCCAACACCGACTGGCTGCAAGACTGCCTGGCGCTCGACGAGAAGCGCTTCGTCAAGACCGGGCCCGACCTGTCGCAGGCCGAGCTGGAGGCCGCGCGCTGGCCGCTGCAGCGCCCGCCGCTGCTGTTCGAAACCAGCCTGCCCGGCGTGTTCGCGGTCGGCGACGTGCGCGCCAACAGCGTCAAGCGCGTTGCGGCGGCGGTGGGCGAGGGCTCGGTGTGCGTGCAGCTCGTCCACAAGGTGCTGGCCGAGTAGCGCCGTGCGGGCCGCCATGGCGGCGCCCGCTCGCGATGGACCGCCGCCGGGCCGCCGCGCGTTCGCGCGTGTCTGGCCCGGCGACAGGCGACGACAAGGGCTAGATCGGCAGACCGTTATACTCGCGAGCGACGGGCACGAGCTGCTCCAGCACCACCTCCGCCGGAACTGCCTGGCCGACCGGCAGCTTCAGGCGCGGATCGTCCACGATCGGCGTCAGCAAGAGAGCCTTCTCCACCCGCCGTGCGATGAAATAGAGGTTGAGCGCGGGGACGCGCACCACGAAATCGGCCGCGCCCGCCTGGCGATACCGGGCAAGTTCGCGAGCCAGTGCTGCGTTGCCGAAGCTCGACGGTTTGAAACGCCCCTCCAGCCCGACGATGGTGACGGACGAGCGGACCTCGCCGCGCACCGCCACGGGGTAAATCGTCTGGCTGCTCTTCGTCAGCATCCCGTTCACATCGGCGCCCTTTTCAAAGCGGGTCAACTGGTCGAGGCCGACGTTCTGCACCTCGAGCGGCGGAGTGAGAACGGCCTGTTTCACGTCATCGGCGCTCTCGAAGCCGAGATCGCGGTAGTTCTGGCCGTTCACCAGCTGCTGCAACACCGAAAGTGCGTCCGCCGCCGCCTGGGCAGGATCGCTGGCCGGCGGCTTTGCGGGTTGCTCCCGTTGGCAGGCCATCGCGAGGATCAGCGTACACGGCGCTAGCCACATTGGTTTCATGTTACGAGCCTCCCGTGTAGGTGATGTCGTAGTAGTCGTTCCAGTGCGAGTGGTCGTAACCTGCTCCACCGACGTAGTTGTCGTACGTGTAGACCTCCTGGACGCCGCCGTTTTCGGCCAGCTGTGGATTGCTCGGCGGCCAGGGGTTGTTGACGCTGACGTAGTTCGTGCCGTTGATCGTCACGTAGCCCGTTGCGACCATCATGTGCCCGCCGCCTCCGTTCCAGTGCCATGCGAACGCGAAAGGCCGTTGCGCGCAGTGAATCTGGCTGCGCAGCTGGGCCCAGGTGAGCGGTGCATCGGAAGTGACCTTGGCGGTGAAGCTGTACTTTTCGTACTCGGGCCAGCCGCCCTGCACGCAGGCGTTCGGCACCGGATTGTTGCAGCAGTCGTTGCGCCCGAAGCGGCGGTTCGCCTCGTCGCACTGCACTACGCTCGAAGCAGGGTGCAGGTGATTCATGGTCATCTGGCCGCTCGCGGCCCAGCACCACATGTTCGTTTGCTGGCCGCGCAAGGTGACGGGCAGCGCGGCGATGTTAGGCGGATTGCAGCAGCCTGCCATGGCCAGCAGCAAGGGCAGGTTTACTGCCCACGAGATCCTCGCCATACGGCTCCTCCTTCTGTTCGTCGACGGAGGGGGTCCAATCGGAACGTTGGCGCGAAGATACGCCCGGCGGCAGTTGCAAGGCTTCACGAATTCCTAAGGATTGAAGCATTCGGCTAGTCTCCGCCCAAGGACCATGCGCGGAACTCTGGCGCTACAGTGTCTGCTTGGCACGGCGCTGCTGGCGTCGGCCGGCGACCAAACCCGGTACACACCGACTCCTGGCCAGCTTGTTCGCCTCAACGACGGCAAGCCGATCCTGTCGCCTTCGGGCACCGGGTTCGCCGCGAAGGGCACCTTCAACCCAGCCGTGGTCCGTCACGCCGATCGGTTCGTCATGCTGTACCGCGCGCAGGACGCGCAGGGAATTTCGCGTCTGGGCTACGCGGAGAGCAGCGACGGCATCGCCTTCACGCCAGCGCCCGCGCCGGTGCTCTCGCCGGAAGCGCCTTACGAGCGCGGCGGCGGCGTCGAGGACCCGCGCCTGGTGCTGATTGGCGACACCTACTACCTCACCTACACCGCCTACAACGGCAAGGACGCGCAGCTGGCGCTCGCGACCTCGCGCGACTTGCGCAGCTTCGAGCGCAAGGGCGTGATCCTGCCGGCCTACAAGGGCCGCTGGAACGTGAACTGGACGAAGTCGGGAGCGATCCTCGCCGAGCGTGTCGGCGGCCGCCACTGGATGTACTTCATGGCCGACGCGCGCGGCGCGCATGACCAGACGGGCGTTGCCTGGTCGGACGACCTCGTCCACTGGCACGAGCCGCTCGCAGCGCCGGTGCTGCCGCGCCGCCCGGGCCGCTTCGACTCGCGCGTGGTCGAGCCCGGTCCGCCGCCGCTGCTCACGCCGCACGGCATCCTGCTCTTCTACAACGCCGCCGACGACGCTCTCGTGTACCGCACCGGCTGGGCTCTCTTCGACCGTGACGATCCCACGAAGCTGCTGGCGCGCTCGGACGAGCCGCTGTTCGCGCCGGAAACCGAGTGGGAGAAGGTCGGGCAGGTGCCGAACGTGGTGTTCGTCGAGGGCCTCGTGGTGGAACCCGCACGCTGGCTCCTCTATTACGGCGCCGCCGACACGCACGTCGGCGTCGCATCGGTGCCGCCGCCCACCTGGCGCTGACCTAAAGCGCCTACAAGGACCGCGCGGCCCACCACTCGCGGGCGCGTTCCTGGGTCCACGGCGCGGCGAATGGAATCTCCGCGAGGGCGAGCGCCAGGTCGCGCGCCGCGGGGCGCGCCTGTGGGTCCTTGGCGAGGCACGACAGCACCAGGGCGTCGAGCTGCGGCGGAATCGCCTGCGCTGCGCGGCGCGACGGCGCGACCGGCTGCATGTGGATGTGTTGGGAGATGACCGCCATGGCATTTTCGCCGGGGAAGACCAGCTGGCCGGTGAGCAGCCAGTAGGCGACGCAGCCTGCGGCGTACACGTCGGCGCGGCCATCGATGGCGGTGCCCATTGCCTGCTCGGGCGCCATGAACGCCGGCGTTCCGTGGACGGCGTTCTCGCGGGTGAGCGCGGCGTCGTTGGCCGAAGCTTCGTGTGCGGCGTCCTGCGGCGCCTTGACGATGCCGAAGTCGAGCACCTTGACGAAGTCGAATTCCTCACCGTAGTGGCAGAGGAAGATGTTGGCTGGCTTGACGTCGCGGTGCACCAGGCCACGCGACTCCGCTTCCGACAGGGAATGGCACACCTGCCGCAGGATGAAGACCGCGCGCTCGGGGCTGACGGCCCCGTGGCGCTTCACCAGCGCGTCGATGTCGAGCCCGTCGAGCAGCTCCATCACGTAGTAGAAGGCGCCGTCGGCGGCAACCCCGAAGTCGAAGAGGTCCACCGTGTGCGGCGAGCGCAGTTCGGCGATCACCTGCGCCTCGCGCTCGAAGCGCCGCAGCGCTTCGCCCGACACGCCCGGGCGCGGGTCGCCCGTGACCGACGGGCGGATCAGCTTGATGGCCGCCGGCCGCGCCAAGAACCGGTGGCGGGCGCGCCACACCTCGCCCATGCCACCCTGGCCCAGCTTTGCCTCGAGGCGATAGGCGCCCAGTTCCCGGGCCAAAGACACCGCGCGGCGCAGGCGGTGGACGACACGCGAGCCCATGGCGGCGAACACCACGGCGATGGCGGAGCCGACCACCACGTTCACGTAAGCCGCGGCGCCCGCCACCAGCTGGCCGCCGCGATCGAGGAGGAAGAGGGCCATCGGCTGCATGGCGGCCGAGGCGAGCGCCGCCGCCAGCATGCGCCGCGGCGCCGCCGGCACGATCAGCGGGAAGAGGATGATCACGGCCGGCACCCACGTCAGGTTCGGCAACATGCCGGTGTCGTGGAAGTACTCCCAGTACGTGCGAAGCGCCAGCCAGAAGCAGAGCGCGACCTCGTAGAAGAGGCCGGCGTCGAGCAGCCGGGCCGCCTCACGGATGACCCGCCCGCTGCGCGCCGCGAACCCGAGGCACAACGACAGGGCCACCACCACGAGGTCGCCGAGGTAGAACGGCAGGTCCGCGAGATAGCCGGGTTCGAGCGGCCGCCCGCCGGTGCGCGCCAGCACCCACGTGAGCGCGTAGAAGAAAGGATCGATGGCGAACGCGAACGCCATCAGCAGGGCGAGGAGCCCGAGGCGCCGCCGGCCCTCCTCGAGCATGTCGGCGGGCAGCGGCACCGACGAAGAAGACGACGCGCCGCCGTCTTCCGCGCTGCCGCGCTCGGGGCGCAGCAGCGTGACGTCTTGTGGTTCGCTCAGGTCCTTCGGGCTACTGCCAGGCGTCGCCGGACTCGGCGTCGGACTTCAGCTGCGCCTGCTGCTCGTCCATCCACTTCTGGTAGCCCTCGGCGGTGTCCACCGTGACGAAGCCGCGCATGCGGTAGTGGCCGAGGCCGCACAGCTGCGCGCAGCCGATCTCGTATTGGAAGTCGGCCTTGCCAGTGCGCTGGCGCATCTCTTCAGTGGTGACGTCCGGCACGAACCACACCGGGATCGTCAGCCCCGGCACCGCGTCCTGCTTGATGCGCATCTCCCAGAGGGCAAACGAGTGGATGACGTCCTTGCTCGACAGCTCGATCAGCACCGGCTTGTTCGCCGGCAGGTAGAGCTGGTTGATGGTGGTGACGTCGTCCTTCGCGTGCGGGTCGGTGCGGTCGAGGCCGAGCGGGTTGGTGGAGGCGTCGATGAGCGAGTTGTCGCGCCGCCCGAACTCGCCGTCCGGCCCCGGGTAGTGGATGTTCCAGGCGAACTGCTCGCCGATCACGTGGACCACCGTCGCATCGGCGCGCGGCGGCAGGTTCTCGACGCGCTCGGCCCACAACGGGAACGAGAGGCCGATGAGCAGGAAGGCTTCGGCGACCGCGACCGCCACCTCGAGATAGGTGGACGCCTTGCTCTTGACGCCGGCGTAGTCGGCCACCGGGTTGGCACCCTTGCGGAAGCGGAACAGGGCAAACAGGAAGAAGCCGCCCCAGCCGACGAACAGCGCCAGCATTATCCAGTGGACGACCGCGGTCGCCTGATCGAGGGCCAGGCCGTGGGCCGAGGCGAGCTGCGGGAATCCGAGCCAGCGGGTCATCATCGGGCGTTCGCTCCGGTTACGAGCCGCAGGCGCGGCTGCGCGTTGGCGGCGGCCAGCTTCGCGTGCTTGCGCAGGTGCAGGAAGAAGGCGACGAACGCCCCCTGGATGCAGGCGGTGATGCCGAGCAGCAGCCAGATGCCGAGCCGCGCCGCGTCGACCATGGGACCGTCGGCCTGGCCCAGGCAGGCCGTGCAGGCGATGAGCGCGTTCACGAGACCCCCTTGTTCTTCTTCAGGAAATGAATTTCGTAGGCGATGAGCGCCAGCCCGACGAGGGCCGCGCCCAGGGCGCCGCCGAGCCGCGCGGCGCTGTCCACCGGCAGCATCTGGTAGCACCACGCGGCGACGAAGAAAGACAGCAGCACCGAGGCGCTGATGAACACGAGGTGAAAGCCGCGCAGCGTCATCAGTGGATCAGGTGGATGCTGCCCTTGTCGCCGAGGACCGGCGCGAGCAGCAGGACGAAGAACATGAAGACCGTGAGCGCCAGCACGAAGTAAATGAGCTTCTTCTCGGCGATGAGGTGCATGAACCACGCGCACACCAGCGAGCCCTTGACGAGCGCGATGCCGAGCGCCAGCGTGATCGCGAACTTGTGCGGCAGGTGCAGGAAATAGGCGCCGACCGTGAAGCCGGTCAGCGCCAGCAGCGCCCCGAACACGAACAGCGCCGAGCGCACGTGCCGGTCGAGGGCCGCGGTGTCGTTATGGTCCATGGTTTCTTTCTAAGCCTCTAGAGCAGGTAAAGGATGGGAAAGAGGAAGATCCAGACGAGGTCCACGAGGTGCCAGAAGAGCCCCGCATTCTCGACCCGGTTGGTGAAATGCACGGGGTCGGTGTGGTACAGCTTCGACCCCGGACCCAGCAGGTAGCCGTTCACGATCATGCCGCCGATCACGTGCAGTCCGTGCAGGCCGGTGAGCGTGAAGTAGATGGCGAGGAACGTGTTGGTGTGCGGCAGGTAGCCGTGGTGGAACTTCGCCTCGTACTCGACATACTTGATGCCGAGGAAGATGAAGCCGGCGAGGATCGTGAGACCCATGTAGATGTTGAACTTGCCCTTGTCGCGGCGCGCCACGGCGGCCCAGGCGAGCACCACCGTGATCGACGAGCTGATGAGCACCACGGTGTTGACCGTGGCGAGCGGGATGTTCAGGTAGGTGGCTCCGGGCGGCCAGGACGCGGCACCGACGCGCAGCATGATGTAGGACGCGAACAGCGCGCCGAACAGCATCACCTCGGAGGCGAGAAAGAGCCAGATGCCGATCTTGCCGTTGGTGAGCCCGGTGTCGGGCCGGGCGTGGACGGTGTAGGGGATTTCCATCGCCTTAGGCCTTTCCTTCCGCTTCCCACTGGGGCGAATAGTCGCGCGGTGCGCCGGGGACCGAATACTCGTAGGGCCCGCGGTAGACCTCGACCGGGGTGAGGAAGTTGCCGTGCGGCGGCGGCGACGGCGCCGCCCATTCGAGGGTGGTCGCCTGCCACGGGTTGTCGCCGACCTTCTTGCCCTTGAAGGCGCTGTAGAAGAAGTTGGCGATGAACACGAGCTGCACGAGGCCCAGGCTCCAGGCGCCGATCGAGGACACCACGTTCCAGTGCAGGACGTGCTGCGCGTGCGCGTAGGTGGCGCCGCCGTCATAGAGGCGCCGCGACACGCCGGCGAGCCCCATGATGAAGAACGGCATGAAGATCACGTTCATGAAGATGATCGAGCCGGCGAAGTGGATCTTGCCGAGCGTCTCGTTCATCTGCCGTCCGGTCGCCTTCGGGAACCAGTAGTAGATGCCGGCGAACAGGCCGAAGATGGTGCCCGGCGCGACCACGTAGTGGAAGTGGCCGATGACGTAGAGGGTGTCGTGCAGGTGGATGTCGGTGGCGGTGAGGCCGAGCGGCAGGCCGGTGAGGCCGCCGATGCCGAACATCGGCAGGAAGCCGAGCGCGAACAGCATCGGCGTGTTGAAGCGGATCGACCCGCCCCAAAGCGACAGGATCAGGGACGTCAGGATCACGACCGAGGGGATCGAGATGATCATGGTCGTGGTCTGGAAGAACTCCGCCATCTTCGTGCCCATGCCGGTGATGAACATGTGGTGGGCCCAGACGACGAACGACAGGAAGCCGAGCGCCACCAGCGAGTACACCATCGAGCGCACGCCGAACAGCGGCTTGCGGGTGTTGTTGGCGACGATCTCGGCGACGATGCCGAGCGCCGGCAGGATCAGCACGTAGACCTCGGGGTGGGCGAGGAACCAGAAGAGGTGCTGCCAGAGGAGCGGGCTGCCGCCGCCGCTGACCTCGAGCACCTGGCCGCTGATCACCAGGCCGCTCGGGTTGAAGAAGCTGGTGCGTGCGACGCGGTCCATGAGCTGCAGCACCGCCGCGGCTTCGAGCGGCGGGAAGGCGAGCAGCAGCAGGAACGAGGTCACGAACTCGGTCCAGACGAAAAACGGCAGGCGCCAGAAGGTCAGGCCGGGCGCGCGCAGCTGAATGGTGGTGACGATGAAGTTGAGCGAGCCGAGCAGCGACGAGGTGATGAGGAAGACCATGCCGATGAGCCACCAGGTCTGGCCCTCGGTGGCGATGTTCGAGAGCGGCGTGTAGGAGGTCCAGCCCGACTGCGCCGCGCCGCCCGGCACGAAGAAGCTCGCGATCATGATCACGCCGCCGACGAAGTAGCTCCAGTAGCTCACCGCGTTGATCTTCGGGAAGGCCATGTCGGGCGCGCCGATCTGCAGCGGCAGCACGAAGTTGCCGAAGCCGCCGACCGCCAGCGGCACGACGCCGAGGAACACCATGATGGTGCCGTGCATGGCGCCCAGCTGGTTGTAGAACTCGGGGAGCATGGTGCCGCCCGGCATGCGCGAATCGCCGAACAGCGCGCCGAGGAACGGCAGGGGCGCGCCCGGATAGGCAAGCTGCCACCGGGCCAGGGCCATGAGGCTGAACCCGAACAGCAGGAACAGCAGGCCGGTGACCGCGTACTGCATGCCGATGACCTTGTGGTCCACCGAAAAGACGTACTTGCGCCAGAAGCCGAGCACCTCTTCGTGGTGCCCGGCGTCATGGCCGCCCGTCGCAACGTGCGCGGTGTGAGGATGCGCCAATGAATCCCCCTTCAGGAGCGGCGCCTCCGAACCATCGAAGACGCCGCGTTTAGGTTGCCCGTTTACTTGGCGGCGGGTGCGTTGAACTTGAAGGCGACCGACTTGGTGTCGCTGGCGCCGACGGTCACCGACGACTTCTGCACGCCGAGCCGCTCGTGCCACGCCTCGACCTCGTAGGTGCCGGCAGGCAGGTTGGCGATCGAGAACTTGCCGTCGGCGCCGGTGACCGCGAAGTACGGATGGCTGAACACCGCCATGTACGACTTCATCCACGGGTGGACGTCGCACTTGATCTCGAACACGCCCTCTTCCTTGCCGAAGGTCTCGGTCGCTTCCTTGCGGCTCGGCGGCATCGCCATGTTGGTCGGCTTGTTCACCTTGGGCAGCGTGTGGACGTTGTGCAGCACGCCGTCGGTGTTGATGATCTTGAACGGCTGGTTGACCATGATGCCCATGACGTGCGGCTTGTACTGGCAGCCCACCTGGTCCATCTCCACCGGCTTGGTCGGCGCGGGATAGCTCTTGCCGGCAGGCAGGCCGGAGGAGATGCGCACCAGCACGTTCGCCATGCTGTTGCCGGTGCCGAGCACCAGCATCTCGTTGGGGATCGTCGGGTGCTTGGCGGCGCACATCGGCTCGGCGGCCACGGCGATCGGCTTGAGGGCCGGAACCTTGCCCTCATAAACCACGGTGCCCGCGACTGTGCCGGCCCAGGCGGTGCCGCACAACATGGCCACGCCCGCGCCGAAGGCCAGGGTCCTTCCAGAATGATTTCGCATCGCGTCTTCTCTCCCTTGAGCCGGAATGGCCGGCTATTTGATTGATGATCGTACCGCTGCCAATCGCCTGCTGTCGCGCCCCGATCAGAAGTTCTCGAACGCGAGCGATTCGCCGAGCCGGGGATCGCCCACCGGCACGACCGGATGGCTCTGCAGCAGCCAGCCGAACGCAGCCATGAACAAGGCGCCCACCGTAACGAATGCGGCCACGTCGAGGAGGCCGAAGTGTGGCCCGTGTTCGTTGAAATTGGGGGCCACCACCCAATAGATGTCGAGGAGGTGCATGGCCAGCATCCACACCGCCCCGAGCAGCAGGGTGGCCGGCTTGCGCTTCAGCCCGCGCATCAGCAGGTAGGGGAAGGGGATGCCGAAATGGCCGATGGCGAGCGCCATCGACAGCGGCCGCCAGCCGCCCTCGAGCCGGTGCTTGAACCAGATGGTCTCCTCCGGGATGTTGCCGTACCAGATGAGGAAGTACTGCGAGAAGCCGATGTAGGCCCAGAAGACAGTGAAGGCGAGGAGCAGCTTGCCGAGGTCCTGGAAGTGCTCGGGGGTGAAGATGCCGCGCACCCCGGCATGATGCAAACCGAGCACCACCACCGTCATGAATGCGAAGGCCGCGACCAGGCTGCCGGCGAACGAGTACACGCCGAAGATGGTGGAGAACCAGTGCGGGTCGAGCGACATCAGCCAGTCGACCGAGGCGAAGTGGTGGGTGATCGCGAGCGGAATGAGGGCGGCGGCGCTGTAGCGGCGTAGCTGCGCGGAAAGCAGCGGATCGTGCGAGGCGTCCTGCGCGTAGGAGGCGCGCGCGAACCACCAGGCGAGCCCCGACCACACCAGGAAGTAAACCGCGGCGCGCACGTAAAAGAAGCTGGTGTTGAGGTAGGCCGCTTTCGTCTGGATCAACGGGTCGCTGGCCGCGGCCGGCAGCGTCCACGGGAACAGTTCGTTCATGCCCAGGGCGACGGGCAGGAACAGCAGCGCGAACAGCGGCAGCGTGGCCGCGCCGTTCTCGGCCACACGGCGCACCACGATGCCCCAGCCGCCCTGGAAGGAGGTGTGGATGAGCACGAAGTAGAGGCAGCCGAGGGCGATGGTGAGGAAGTAGATGAAGGCCACGAGCCACGCCGCGTAGAACTCCTGGGCGTGTCCGCGCGCCAGGATGGCGCAGGACAGCGCGCCGACGACGCCCACGGCGACGCCGATCATCCGCAGCCTTGCCCAGATGCTCTGCGCAGGCAGCGTGGCCTGCGCGATGCTCACCGAGGCGGCAGCGGCGTGTGCGGTCATGCGCTCACCCATTCAAGGCCCGCGACCCCGGCCTTGCGCAGCAGGTCGGGTGTCGCCGACTCGCTGAAGCGCGGGTCGGTGCTGTCGATCGAGATGAAGAAGCGGTCGTCGGTGGCCCGCTCGAAGCGCGTCGAGTCGAACAGCGGATGGTTGTGCAGCGGCAGCCGGTTCATGTGGAACATGCCGAGCACCGCGCCCAGGGCGCCGCCCAGCACCGACAGCTCGAAGGTGACCGGGATGAACGCCTGCCACGAAGCAGCGGCTTGCCGCTGATGACGAGCGGGTAGGCCATGGTGTGGACCCACACCTGCAGGGCGAAGCCGCCGGCCGCGCCGAGAAGCGCCAGGACCAGCACGAACAGCGGCAGCCGGCGAACGCTTCAGGCCCATCGCCTTGTCGAGCCCGTGCACCGGGAACGGCGTGTGCGCGTCCCAGTTGGTGAAGCCGGCGTCGCGCACGCGACTCGCAGCGCGTGGTAGAGCGCAGCCGGCGTCTTGAACTCGGCGAGCAGCACCCGGCTGTCGCCTTCGGCCTTCGCCGGAGCGGGCGCCAGGATGGCCGGAGCCTGGGGCTCGATGTCCGGCGCCGGTTCGGCGTGCGGATCGGCCTGCGGCAGCACCGACTTCACCTCGGCCGCGGCCACCATCGGCAGGAAGCGCACGAACAGGCAGAACAGCGTGAAGAACAGGCCGAAGCTGCCGATGAAGGTGCGCGAAGTCCCAGATGGTCGGGTGGAAGTAGCCCCAGGTCGACGGCAGGAAGTCGCGGTGCAGCGAGGTCACGATGATGACGAAGCGCTCGAACCACATGCCGATGTTGACGAAGATCGAGAGCGATGAACAGCGCGACCAGGCTGCGTGCGCACCTTCTTGAACCAGAAGAGCTGCGGGAAGAAGACGTTGCAGCTGATCATGGTCCAGTAGGCCCAGGCGTACGGGCCGAAGGCGCGGTTGATGAACGCGAAGAGCTCGTAGGGGTTGCCGCTGTACCAGGCGATGAAGAACTCCATGCCGTAGGCGTAGCCGACCATCAGCCCGGTCACCAGCATGATCTTCGCCATGTAGTCGAGGTGGCGCATGGTGATGATCTGCTCGAGCCCGAACGCCCAGCGGCAGATCACCATCAGCGTCACCACCATCGCGAAGCCGGAGAAGATGGCGCCGGCGACGAAGTAGGGCGGGAAGATCGTCGTGTGCCAGCCGGGCAGCTGCGAGACGGCGAAGTCCATCGAGACGATCGAGTGCACCGAGAGCACCAGCGGCGTCGCGAGGCCGGCGAGGATCAGGTAGGCCATCTCGTAGTGCTGCCAGTGCCGCTGCGAGCCGCGCCAGCCGAGCGACGAAGAAGCCGTAGGCGCAGCTTGCGGATCTGCGTCTTGGCGCGGTCGCGCATCGTCGCGAGGTCGGGGATCAGGCCGACGTACCAGAAGAGCGCCGAGACCGTGCCGTAGGTGCTGACCGCGAACACGTCCCAGAGCAGCGGGCTGCGGAAGTTCGGCCACGTGCCCATCTGGTTCGGGAGCGGGAACATCCAGTACGCCACCCAGACGCGGCCGACGTGGATGCCGGGGAAGATCAGCGCGCACATGACCGCGAAGATCGTCATCGCCTCGGCGGCGCGGTTGATCGAGGTGCGCCACTTCTGGCGGAACAGGAAGAGGATGGCCGAGATCAGCGTGCCGGCGTGGCCGATGCCGACCCAGAACACGAAGTTGGTGATGTCCCAGGCCCAGCCGACCGGCACGTTGAGGCCCCAGATGCCGATGCCTTCCCAGAAGAGCCACGGCACGCCGATGGCGAGCCCCTGCAGCATGACGAGCGCGATGCCGAAGACCACCCACCAGCCGCGCGGTGTCTTGCGCTCCATCACCCCGGAAACGATCTCGGTGACGGAATGGAAGTCGTGGCCGCCGAGGATCAGCGGGGCGCGGCCGGAAACCGGGTTGGCTGGGTCGACCTGCGCGTTCAATCGTCCTCCAGCCCGCGCTCTCGGGGAGCCACAGGCCGCGTTGCTGCTACTTGGGTGCCTTGAGATACCAAATTAGAGACGACAAAGCAACCGACCCGCGACGACGAATCAGCGCATCGAAACGCGACGTTACCCGAATTGAGCTAACCCTTCGAGCCGGGTTTCGTTGGGCGTGCCGTTGCGGTTCGTCCGTGCGACCGCGCTTTGGGCATTTGGCGGACGTCGGTGGCGCCGTAGAGCGCCGCGGAGGCGATGCCGGCGCCGTTGCTCCACACGAGCGAGCCGCCGTGGAGCGAGAAGCGCTTGAAGAACGCCACAACCTGCAGCGGCTGGAACACCGGTCCCTTCAGCCAGCGGCGGCAGTCCACCGTCTTTTCGACGCCGTCCTTGAAGCGCAGGTGGATCCGGTGGTTGCCGGCATGCACCGCCGATGCAATCTTCGGCAGCGGCGACTCGCGTTGGTCATTGGGCGACATCGGCATTCATTCTCGCCCAGTCCTTGTCACCCCGTGCCGTCGCGTTCAGAATGCCGGGGTGGTGAAGATCCGCACCTATAACGAGGTGAGCGGCGGCGACTCGTCCGGCATCCTGGCGCAGGTGGTGGCGCAGCGCGACCGGGTGAGCGAGCGCCTGGCCTCGGTCCGCCACGTGGTCGCGGTGATGAGCGGCAAGGGCGGGGTGGGCAAGAGCCTGGCGACCGCGGGTCTCGCGCGGGTGCTCGCGCGCAAGCCCTGGCGCGTCGGCGTCCTCGATGCGGACCTGCACGGCCCGACCACGGCACGCATGCTGGGCGCCGTGCCCGGCAGCCTTGCCGTCCGCGACGGCGCCGTCGCGCCGGCTGCGGGCGCCGATGGCATCCGCGTCATGTCGAGCGAACTGCTGCTCGACGAAGCGGCGCCTCTGCGCTGGAAGGAGCCGGGCGCCGACGGGTTCGTCTGGCGCGGCACCCTCGAGACCGGCATGCTGCGCGAGTTCCTCGCCGACGTCTCCTGGGGCGAACTCGACGTGCTGCTCCTCGACCTGCCGCCTGGCACCGAACGCCTCGAGGCGCTTGCGGCGCTGGTGCCGGCGCTGCGCGGCGTCGTGGTCGTCACCATCCCGACGGACGAGTCGTACCAGTCGGTGCGGCGCTCGGTGGCGGTTGCGCAGAAGGCAGGCATTCCCATCCTCGGGCTCATCGAGAACATGTCCACCTACCGCTGCGCGCATTGCCACGCCGCCGGGGCGCTCTTCGCCGGCGATGCCGCCGAGCGGCTGGCACGAGAATCGGGCGCGCCCATCCTCGACCGCGTCCCGTTCGACCCGCGCCTGCAACTCACCGCAGCCGGCTTGCCCGACAGCGTTCACGACGCGTTCGCGCCGGCCGCGGCGGCGCTCGCGGCGCGGCTGGAAGCGGCGGCCCGTTGAAGTTCCTGTGCATCGCCTGCGATTCGGTGATGGCGTTCGCCGAACGGCAGCTGCCGGGCGACGGCACGCTGGCCGCGATGTTCACGTGCCCGAAGTGCGACCGCTCTGTCGCGATGCTGACGAACCCGATGGAGACGCAGCTCGTCTCGTCGCTCGGCATCCAGATCGGCGGCAAGTCGGTTCCTGACCAGCCGTTCGAGCTGACGCGCACCGCGGTGGACGGCGGCCGCAGCGACGCCTTCGCCGACGCGCCGGTGCCCTCGGGCAGCGTCGTCTGGGAAGCCGAAGCCAAAGCGCGCCTCGAGCGCGTGCCGACTTTCGTTCGCGGCATGGTGCTGCGCATCTACAACGACTACGCCAAGGAACGCGGTATTCGCTCGATGACCACCGAAGTCATGGACACGGCGCGCCGCGAGCTCGGCCTCGAGGGCATGTAGCCGTGGCCTTCGACGAGCGCGACGCGGCTGGCCTGCGGCTGCGCATCGACCGCGACCTGTGCGTCGGCTTCGGCGACTGCATCACCGAAGCGCCCGACGGCTTCGTGCTCGACGACGATGGCATCGCCGTGTACACGAAGCCGGAGACGTGCACTCGTGAGCAACTGCTCGCGGCCTGCGAAGCCTGCCCCGTAGACGCGATCACGGCTTTCGGCGCAGACGGCGAGGTGTTGGCGCCGAAGCGCTGAACTGGACGTTGAGTCCGCACAGCTCAAGAGTGACTCGTTCCGTTCCGGAACGAGTTGGAGTTGAGTCGTCGACGCGCAGGAATGCATGGATCAAGAGAGCAGAGTCGTCAACGACGTCCATTCGCGGATGAATGAGACGCAGGTTCGCGAGATCGTGCAGCCGCAGTCCGCCGCCGATGTGCGCACCAGTGTTCGAAGAGCGGCGACGCAGGGTATCGCGGTGGCGACCAGCGGTGCGCGCCATGCGATGGGTGGGCAGCAGTTCCGCACGAGCGGGCTGCTGCTCGACATGCGCCTGATGAACCGGGTCGTGCATCTCGACGGTGGCGCCGGCCTTCTGCGAATCGAGGCCGGCGCTTCTTGGCCCGACATTGTCCAAGCCACGGCGCGTTCTCCATGGAGCATCCGCCAAAAACAAACGGGCGCCGATGCGCTGACGCTCGGTGGCTCCATCGCCTGCAATGCGCACGGCCGTGGGCTGGTGATGGGGCCGCTAGTTGATGACATCGAATGCTTGACGCTGTGCGATGCCCGTGGCGAACTCATCACTTGTTCGCGGCAGGCGAATGCGGAGCTCTTCTCCCTTGTGGTAGGCGGCTACGGCCTGTTTGGCGTTGTCATCGACGCGACTCTGCGACTCACACGTCGAATGGCATTGCGCCGACTGGTGGACATCATCGACATCGATGATGCCGTTGCCGCGGTCGCCCGCCGCGTCGCGGAGGGTTGTCTCTACGGCGACTTTCAGTACGCCATCGACGCGACGGACGACTCTTTCCTGCGGCGCGGCGTGATGGCCTGCTACAGACCGGTTGCCGACGATATGCCGGCGACGGACGGGAGTTCGGATCTCTCGCGGGAGGATTGGCTGAAGTTGCTAACCCTCGCGCATACCGACAAGCGCCGGGCATTCCAGGCTTATTCCGAGCACTACCTGGCCACCCACGGCCAAATTTACGCCTCTGACACGATGCAGCTTGGCACCTACATTCCCTCGTACGCGGAGTTCCTTGCCGAAGCTCTCGGCCACACGGTGCCGGAGAGCCTGATGATCACCGAGCTGTACGTCCCGCCCCAACGAATCGTCGCATTCATGGCCGCGGCTCGCGCCGTGTTGCGCTCGACCGGCGTCGAGGACATCTACGGCACGATCCGTTCGATCCGAAAGGACAACACCACATTCCTCCCCTGGGCTCGTGCGGATTTCGCTTGTGTGATCTTCAACCTGCGCACGCCCGCCACCGTCGCCGGCCGCGCACGAACGGCCGACGCGGCGCGCGGTCTCATCGACGCGGCCGCAGCTCTCGGTGGTTCCTTCTATCTCACCTACCATCGGTGGGCGACGCGCGACCAGGTCCTCCTCTGTCACCCCCGGTTACCAGCGATGCTTGCTTTGAAGCGGCAGTACGACCCGACACTCGTCTTCCAGAGCGACTGGTACGCACATCATGTCGCCTTGCTGCAATGAAGACGGCGAGCCCCAGCGCCACCGCGCGCCTTATCGCCGCGGCCACGGTGTTGTCGGCTTCCGATCCGTCGACCGCCAGCCTCATTCCGCCGGCCGCCGCTTCGTGGTGCGCCAGCTTCCTGTCCTTTGTGATCGCCGATCGCCTGCTGCTGGCTTCGGTACGCACGGCACCGGGTCGGGCCGGTTGGCGCCTCGTTGAGCGCATGACGCTGCCCGGCATGATTCGGCATTACGCGCTGCGCAAGGCGTACATCGAGACAGTATGGCGTCAGGCCAAGGGGGACGGATACCGCCAGCTCCTGGTGCTTGGAGCCGGCCTCGACACGCTGGGTTTGCGGGTTGCGGCTGCGGATTCGATGGTCCGCGTCGTAGAGCTCGACCATCCCGCCACGCAGTCGATCAAGAGACGGGCTCTGCTTGAACGCGCCCCTCACAACTTTCATATGGTCGAAGGTCGCTTGGACCGCGCAGGCTGGTCACCGGCGATACGCGAGGCGGGCGCGCTGGATCCGGCACTCGCGACCCTCGTGTTGCTCGAGGGTGTCTCCATGTACCTCAATGAAGCGGCTGTGATAGCACTGCTGGGCGAGGTTGGACGGTTGCCTGCGCCGCGGCTGCGGCTGGTCATGACACTGTTCGACCGCAGCGAAAAGCGCCGCATCGGCTTCCGGCCAACGAGCCGTCTCGTCACCGGTTGGTTGCGCGTGGTCGGCGAGCCATTCTTCTGGGGCTGCGAGGACGACCGTGTCGGGTCGTTCCTTCGATCCTGTGGATTCGGACTGATTCGTCTCGCCAAACCCCGCGACTTCACACCGGAGGCTCGCGCAACCGCGACGAGTGCCGTTCTCGAAGGTGAGGGCGTTGCGGTGGCAGATCATGTGACAAGCGGCTGAGGTTCGCCAACGTGTACCGAGTGTGCCAAGCGACGACGTTGAGTCCGCACAGCTCAAGAGTGACTCGTTCCGGAACGGGTTGGAGTCGAGTCGTCGACGCGCAAGAACCGAACGATTTGTCCTGGGCTCAGCGGCGTCCAGCGGCGGTCCAGCCGTAGACAGCTACCGCTGTCACCGGCTTCCGCTCGCCTTGGCGATGAGGGCGAGCGACGCCGGCTGCGTCGCGTAAGCGGTCTTGTAGGTCGCGGCCTTGGCGGCGGGCAGGCGATAGCCCGCGGCGATCAGCTCTTCGAGGCCGTCGTGGCCGCTCCACAGTCCCATCTCGAAGGCGGTCAGGCCCATCGCGTTCGCGGCCTTCACGTCGCCGCCCGAGCGGATCAGCAGGCGCATCACCGTGCGGTCGCAGCCCGCGATCGCGGCGTCCATCAGCGGGGTGTTGCCGTTCTTGTCCTTGTGCGCGGCGCTTGCGCCCTTCTCGACCAGCGCCTGCACGATCGCGAGCGTCGCGGCTTTCGTCGGCCGCTCGGTCGGCGCGCATGCCTGGTTGACGAGCGCCATCTTGAGCGGCGGATCGTCGCCGGTGCCCTCGAAGCCGCGGTTCACCGGGATGCCGGCGTCCACGAACGCCTTCACCAGTTCCGCGTCGCCCTGGCCGATGGCGCGGTAGAAGTTCCAGTCGTCGAAGGCGACGCCGCGTTCACGCAGCAGCGCGAGCGCGGCACGTTCGCCTGCGGGCGCCGCCTGGGAGGCGGCTGCTGCCGTCGCCGCCACCGGCGCGCCGCCTGGCGTGGCGCGCCGGCCGCTCTTCACGCGCTCCGCGGCTTCCTGCGCCGCCGCACGGACACGTGGCTCGGGATCACGCGCCAGCGCTTCGATCGCCGGCAGGGCCGACCTGGCCTCCGCCTCGCGGTTGCGCAGGTGCGAGAGCGCGCGCAGCCGCACCTCGAGCGCGTTGCCGGAGCCTGCGATCGTCGCGAGGTCGCCGGCCGACCCCTCTTCACCAAGCGCCAGGCCGTTCAGCGCATCGAGGGCCTCGAGCCGCGTGTCCACTTCGGCATCGCCGGCGATGGCCTTCAGGAGCGGCGCGTGGGCGCGTTGCGCGACCGCCTGCTTCGCCGCCACGGGCACCGCCGCCGTGCGGTCGCCCATCTTGACGAGTGCGCGCGCGGCGCTGCGCCTCACGTACTTGTCGGGATCGCCGCCGAGCGCGTCAACGACGGCGCCCACTTGTTCGGCGGCCAGGCCGCCCGCTGCGCCGAGCGCATCGAGCGCCGCCGATCGCACGTCGTCGTCGGGACTCTTCACAAACCGCGCCGCGGGGGATGCCCACGCCGCGACGTCCTTCTCGGTGTGCTGTCCGGCGAGTTCCTTGAGCGCCGCTTCCTGCACGTCCACGTTGGCGGAGCCGAGCAGCTCGACCAGCGTCGCGGTCCAGCCGGTCGGCTTCGGCTCGAAGCTGCCAAGCGCCTTGATGATGAGGGGCGTGCCCGGCTGGCCGGAACGGGCCGCCTTCGTGAGCGGCGCGACCAGGCCGCGGTCGCGGGTGGCAGCCAGCTCCTGCAGCGCGTTCGTTGCGAGCTCGCTGTTGGTGCGCTGCGCGTCGTAGTTCGGATCGCTCACCGGCACCGCCGTCGACCATTCGGCCGTGTACGCGAGCACCGGGCCGAGGAGCCGCGTCGGTTCGTCGATGCCGATGAGGCCGCTCGCCGCGAGAAAGCGCGTGTCAGTGGCGCTTGCCGGCCCATCCAGGACCCGCCGCCGCGTGGCGGCCAGATCTTTTGCCGGCACACCCAGCGCCTGGAGAGCGCCGGCGGCGCGCACGGCGACGTCCCCGCTGACGTCATCGAGCGCCTTCGTCAACGCGGCGCGCGCCGGCTCCGCGGCCTTGTGCGAGCGCCACAGGGACCGCGCCGCTGCCACCCGCACGCGCGGCGCCGGATCGGCGAGCGCCGCGGTCAGCGCGCTGATGGCCGCGGGGTACTCCGAGCCGCCGAGATACTCCGCGGCATCCTCGCGCTTTTGCGGATCCTTTTCGGCCTGGAGCGCCTTGATCTTTTCGTCCACCCACTTGCGAGCCTGCCGGTCGCTCTTCTCGTCGACGCCTGGCGGTGCTGCGGCATGCGCCGGCAAGGCGGTTGCGAGGAACGACAAGGCGAGGCAGCGAAGCAGCAGGCGCATGTTGAAAGCCTCCGGAGTGCCGATGCTAAGCGAGCGGCCCTTTGCCGCGGCGATAGCGCGCAAATTGCCTCGCGTGTAAGCGTTTGCGATACTGCCACTTCGTTCGATCCGGGGGTGACATGACTGACGTTGAAACGGTGCCTGAGGCGCCACAGGTAAAGGTCGAAAGCGGCGTCGCCAGGGTCCTGGTGGACGGCAAGGAACGCGAGTTCCAGTTGAAGCCGCTGCCCGAGGAGTTCACCAAGTGGCAGCTCGAGTACAAGCACCGGATCTACGATTCGATCCTCAAGGACGAGTACGTGCGCTTCAACGCCGGCCACCTGCCGGTGGTCGGCTCGTGGGACGAGGAGTCTCTGTTCCCGAACCTCGCCAACAAGGGCGTCGGCTTCACGCCGAAGGACGAGTACATCGAGAAGTACCTGAAGCTCGTCGAGGACGCGGTCGCCGAGATCGAGAAGCTGCCGACGCACGCGGTGGACGAGACCCGCAAGATGCGCATCGCGACGGCGCGCGAGTTCTACGCGCATCCCGAGCACATCGACTGGAGCCGCCTGGGGCTGCTCGAGATCTTCGAGGGCGGCACCTACCGCAACTTCGTCAAGAACCCGTTCGCCTCGGTGCTCTGGACCGGCGACTCGCCGGTGTTCGTGAGCTACCAGGTCGACTGCATCGTCGAGGTGATCACGCCGGAGCACCCGCGCTACCGCTTCTCCTGGGCGATGCGGCGGCTCTTCGAGTTCGAGCCGTTCCACATCGTGCAGACCATGTTCCCGTACGCGTACACGCTGTGGGTCTACGACTACAAGGACAAGACCCCGCGCCGCCGCTTCAAGTGAGCGCCGCCGCACATCGATGATCCAGCACAAGCGTGTCGACCGCGGCCAGCTCGCCGCGTTCCTGAAGGACGTCGCGGGCCGGCTCACCCGGCCGGTGCATCTTTATCTCATCGGCGAGAGCGCCCTGGTGCTGGCGGGCGCTCGCGAGGCGACCGAGGAGAAGTTCGTCTACACGGCGAGCCCCTCGGACCGCGCGGCGCTCGACAAGGCCGTGGCCACGAGTGCGTCCGGCATCGGCATCGAGGTGCAGGCCGAGTCTCCGGCCGAGGTCGTGCCGACGCCAGACGGCGCCGAGTCGCGCGCGCGGCCGATTGCCGAATGGCAGGCAGGGCCGCTCAAGGTCAGCGTCTACGATCCCTACGGCGCCGCCATCCGCCTGGTGGCGCGCGGCGACGAGCCCGATTATCACGCGGTCGTCGGCTACATGCGCCTCGGCTGGATGACGATGGAAGAGCTCGACCGCATTGTCGAGACGCTGATCGCGCGCTTCACCAAGGAAACGATCGCGCAGGATCCGGAGGAGTTCCGCCGCAAGCTGAAGGGCCTGCGGCAGATGTGGCGCGCCGACGTCTCGCGCCGCGCCGGCCAGCCCGTTTGGCAAGAGACCCCCCGCGGAGATACGCTCACGAACACGTAGCTGCACCTGCCGCAGTCGGCCGTTTCTCGTCCACGAGGTCCGCGGAATGTACAAGGAAGTGTTCGTCCCGGTCGACAACTCGCAGCACTCGGACTGGGCGGTGGAGCGCGCGATCGAGATGTGCCAGGCGACCGGCGGGCGCATCACCGCGAACCACGTGTATGCGGCGCGCCTGCACGACGTGCGCTTCCGCCAGCTCGAAACCGGGCTGCCGGCGCAGTTCCAGACGCCCGAAGAGATCAAGCGCCAGCGCAAGATCCACGACAAGCTGATCGAGAAGGGCCTGCAGCTGATCGCCGACAGCTTCCTCGACCAGGTCGGCAACCGCGCCGAGGCCGCCGGCGTGCCGCTGACGCGCCAGCTGCTCGAGGGCATCAACTACGAAGAGATCGTGCGCGAGCTGAACCGCGGTGAGGGCCGCCTGCCGGGCCTCATCGGCTTCGACCCCAATCGCGCCAAGGGCTACGACGGCGCCGACAAGATCCGCGGCGACGTGCAGCTCGGAGCCGACGGACGCATCGTCGCCGAGGACGAGGGCGAGGCGGCGAAGCTCGCCGGCAACTCCGGCCGCCAGTACGACCTCATGGTGATCGGCGCGCACGGCCTCGGCCGCCAGCAGTATTCGCAGGTGGGCGGCGTCGTCTCGCGTGCGCTGCGCTCGATCGAGAAGGACACGCTCATCGTCAAGGACGGCACGCCGCTGCGCGGCGGCAAGATCATGGTGTGCGTCGACGGCTCGTCCTACTCGTACCGCGGCATGAAGGCGGCGCTCGAGCTGGCGCAGCAGTTCGGCGCCGAGCTCTACGTCTGCAGCGCCTTCGACGTCGAGTATCACCACATCGTGTTCCATAACATCAAGGACGTGCTCTCGGCCCAGGCCTCGAAGGTGTTCAAGTTCGAGGAGCAGGAAGAGCTGCACAACAACATCATCGACAAGGGCCTGCTGAAGCTGTGCCAGGCGAACATCAAGCGCGCCGAGGCGATGGCCAAGGAGTATCCCGGCGTGCCGATGAAGTCGCAGATCCTCATCGGCAAGCCGTTCCAGGTGATCCTGCAGTGGGCCGAGGAGATCAAGCCCTCGATGGTGATCGCGGCGCGGCACGGCGCCCATCGCGTCGACGGCACCGACCTCGGCTCGCAGGCCGAGAACCTGATTCGCCTCTCGCCCGCGAACCTGATGCTGATCGGCACCACCGGCATCCGCCCCGAGGACATTCCGTGGATCGAGGAGGACGGCCAGGCCGGGCTGCCGTGGGCGCCCGACGCCGAGGTGCGCATCCTGCGCGTGCCGCCGTTCGCGCAGGGCATCGCGCGGCGCGCGGTCGAGGAGTACATCCTCGAGAACAACGGCGGCGAGCTGAACCCGATCGTGACCAACAAGTGGCTCGACCAGGCGATCGCCAAGCTGCTGCCGACGCACATGCAGCTCATCATGGGCATCGGCAGCGCCGAGGAGATCGCACTCGCCGAGACCAAGGCCGAGGAGCAGCTGCGCGCCACCAAGGTGGTGGGCTACGACGACGACCCGGAGCCGGAATCTTCGGACGTCGAGACGAAGTGCCCGATCACCGGCCAGGTCGGCAAGCGCCCGCGCATGGCCACCGACCCGATCGTCTGGACCAACGAGGCCTGGGACCGGCTGCGCGGCGTGCCGCTGATCGCGCGGCCGCTGGCGCGCAACACCGTCGAGCGCTTCTCGCGCAACCACGGCATCTGGCGCGTCACCACCCGCGTGATGGACGAGAACAAGGCGGCCATGATCGAGGCCGACGAGTTCGACGCCGAGACCATGATGACGATGTTCACCGAGCTGCGCGCCCGCCAGATCCGCGCCGAGGCGGAAGGCGGCAGCGCCATCTCCGAGGAGATGCGTCAGTTCATCGAGGAGGCGAAGGCGAACGGCGTCACCCGCTGCCCGATCCGCGACATCGAAGTGCAGATGGACAAGTGCCCGGTGGACATGAAGACGGTCTCGCCGGCGGACGCGAAGAAGGCGGTCGAGCAGTACCTGGAGACCGTGGGCGCGAAGAAGGAGTAGTGGCCGCGACCGCCGTCAGTTCCTTCGTTGCGGGCGAGCGCGAACCGGCTTCGAGCGAGTTCCTGCCGCACGTCGTCGCCTGGAACCTGACGAAGAAGTGCAACCTCCAGTGCACGCACTGCTACATCTCGGCGGGGCCGTGGGAGGACGCGAGCGACGAGCTGACGCCAGCGGAGTGCCTGCGGGTGGTGGACCAGCTGGTCGAGGTGAACCCGTCGCCGATGCTGATCCTGAGCGGCGGCGAGCCGCTGCTGCGGCCCGACCTGCCGGCGCTCGCGGCGCACGCGGTGCGGCGCGGCTGCACGGTGGTGGTCGGGACCAATGGCACGCTGCTCACGGCGGCCAAGGTGGGGATGCTGAAGGACGCCGGAGTCTCGGGTGTCGCGGTCAGCGTGGATTCGCTCGAGCCCGGCGCCCACGACGCCTTCCGCGGCGGCTCGCATGCGCTGCAGCGCACCATGGCGGCGCTCGAACATCTGAAGGCGCAGCAGCTCGACTTCGTCATCCAGACGACCGCGAGCCCGGCCAACCAGGACCAGATCCCGCAGATCGTGCGCTGGGCCGCCGAACAGGGTGCCGTCTGCTTCAACCTTTACTTCCTGGTGCCCACCGGCCGCGGCGCCGACCTCGTCGACCTTGCGCCCGCACGCATCGAGTCGTTGCTTTCCGACCTCGCCGCGGCGGAGCAGGAGCAGCGCGGCGCGATGATGGTGCGCGCCAAGTGCGCGCCGCACTTCATCCGCCACGTCCACGGCACCGATCCCGACTCGCCGGTGCTCAGCTATCGCACGCGCTGTCCCTGCGGCATCGACTACTGCCGCATCACCCCCGACGGCAAGCTGACGCCGTGCCCGTACATGCCAAGTGTCGCCGGCGACCTGCGCCGGCAGACCTTCGGCGAGATCTGGCGCGAGTCGCAGCTCCTCGCCTCGCTGCGCGAACGCTCCCTGGGCGGCCGCTGCGGCCGCTGCGAGTACCGCCTCATCTGCGGCGGCTGCCGCGCGCGGGCGCTGGCAGCCACCGGCGACGTGCTGGCCGAAGACCCGTCGTGCACCTACGAGCCGCAGCCCGACCGAGCGCCGATCCCGCGGCGCGCCATGACGTACGGCGGCGCGCACACGGCCACCCTCACGTGGCACCCGGCGGCGCAGGAGCGCATGAACAAGATCCCGTCGTTCGTGCGCGGCGTGGTGATGAAGCGCGTCGAAGACTTCGCCCGCGAAAAAGGCGCCGCGACCGTGACCATCGACCTGCTGAAGGACATCCGCTCCGCCATGCCGGTCGACTTCTCGAAGAAGCGCCCGTTCTTCCTCAAGGACGAATGACGGCTGGCGCCTTCCTGAACCGGAGGTCCAGGACCCGGCCGGTGTTGATGGTGAGGCCGTTGATGGCGCCGCGCTTGTCACGGTCGAAGCGCACCGTGCCGAACTCGGCGTTCAGGAACAAGTCTCGGCCGAGCGGCACCAGCGCCTCGCCAGCGGGCAGCTTCATGGTGGTCACCACCAGCGCGCCGCTGCGCGCCTCGACCCGGTAAACCGGTTCGAGCTCGTCGCTCGTGTAAGCGCCTGCGTACTGCGCAAGGTCCGCGGCTTGCGGCACGAACTGCGCGACCCGCTCGTAGACGACCGGGTCTTCGTCCTCGAACGTCTGCGTGAAGCGTGCGGCGTTGGCGGCAAAGGTGAAGACCGGGCCGCTGTCGCCGAGGCGGAAGCGGCTCTTCCCGAGCGGCTGCAGCGCGCGGATGCGCTCGTCGGTCGAGGAGCTGATGCCGAGCTTTCCTTCGCGCACCAGCACCCGCGCGCCGTCGCGGCCGTCGGCGCTGACGAAGGCGCCGGTGAGTTTCTGCAGGTCGGTCGCGGCCACCTCGACCTCCTTCTCGGGAACAGGCTCCGGCTGCAGCTGCGCGGCGAGGTAGATGTCGGCGACCTTGTGGCTCAGGGTCCAGGGCTGGGCGTGCGCGGCGTTGCAGAGGATGGTGACGGCGAAGCGCTGGTCGGGGAACCAGCTGATGTTGGCGCGATAGCCGGCGTCGGCGCCGCCGTGGCCCACGGTCCGCAGTCCGCGGTACGTGCCCACCGAAAGGCCGAACGCGTAGTCGGTCTTCTTGCCGCTCGTCAGCACGCCCGGCACCTGCAGGCTGTCGAGGAACTCCCGGTCGAGGACCTTGCCGGTCCAGAAGTTCTGTGCCCACTTCACGAGGTCGCCGGCCGTCGTCATCAGGCTGGTGGCGCCGACGGTGTCGAAGTTGGTGACGCTCAGCCGGTACGTGCTGCCGGCGCGTTCGTAGCCGTAGGCGATCTCCGGCACCAGTTCGGCATGGTCGTCGCGGAAGTGGGTGCGGTTCATGCCGAGCGGCCTGAAGAACCGTTCGGTCGTGAACTCGCGCAGCGACTTGCCGGAGACACGCTTCACGATCTGGCTCAGAAGCGTGAAGCCGGTGTTCGAGTAGAGGTACTTCGAACCGGGCGGGAAGTTGAGCGCCTTCTGCCGCTTCACCAGGCTCATGACGTCGTCGTCGGTGATGAGGTCGAGGGAATAGCGCCAGCCGGAAAGGCCGAGCAGGTCCCACTGGTCGCGCAGCCCGCTCTGGTGATGGATCAACTGGCGGATCGTCACCGGCGTGCCGAAGTCGGGCAGTTCGGTCACGTACTTGCGCGCCGGGTCATCGAGCGAGAGCTTGCCTTCCTTCGCCAGCAGCGCCACCGCCGCGGCCGTGAACTCCTTGGAGACGGAAGCCACGTGGAACACGGTGGCCGCGGTGTTGGCGATGCCGTGGTCGAGGTCGGCCATGCCGTAGCCGCGCGTGTAGGCGACGGCGTCGTCCTGCAGCACGGCGAGCGAACAGCCCGGCGCATCCGAGCGGTTCCACTCCGCGAAAACCGCGTCCACGCGCTCTGGGTTCGTTTGCGCGAGGAGCCGCTCCGCAGCCGCCAGGGAAAGCGCCGCGAGTGCCGCCGCGCCGAAGCCGATCGATTTCATGGACGAACCTCCAGGGCGGATCGTACCGGGAGACGGCGCTCGCCGTAATATTGCCGCGATGAGGAACAGCACCAGCTGGCTGGCTGTCGCCGCCATTGCCGCAATCGCCGCAGCACCGGCGCTCGCGGTCACTGGCAATGCCGATCAGCGTGCAGCCGCGCAGCGCGTCGCCGCCGACGTGGCACGCCTTGCGGGCGACGAGATGGAGGGCCGCCGCGCCGGCACGCGGGGCGCCGACCGCGCCGCGGCGTTCGTCGCCGCGCAGATGAAGGCCATCGGCCTCGAGCCTGGCGACGCGGGCGCCTTCGAGCAGCGCTTCTCGTTTGCCGCCGGCGTCAAGGAAGGCTCGGGCAACAATCTGGCCGTCGGCACGCGCGTCCTGAAGGCCGGCGCCGACTTCCGGCCGCTGGCGTTCTCGCTGAAGGGCGAGAGCGCCGCCGAGGCGGTGTTCGCCGGCTATGGCCTCGTCTCGGATGACAGGAAACGGGACGACTTCGCGGGCGCCGAGGTTCGTGGGCGCATCGCGATCGTGCTGCGCTACAGCCCCGACGGCCTCGACCCGCATTCGCAGTGGGGCGCCCTCGCGACCCTGCGCGCCAAGGCGGCCGCGGCGCGCGAAAAAGGCGCCACCGGCATCCTCATCGTCACCGGGCCGCGCACCAGTAACGCCAAGGACGAACTCATTTCGGGACAGGCGGACATCGGCGACATCGACGTCGGCATTCCGGCGATGAGCGTGCTGCGCGCCGCTGTCGAGCCGCTGTTTGCGGCGGCCGGCACCACGCTCGACGGGGAACAGGCGCGCGCCGACGCGGCGGCAGGCGGCACGGCCCGACGCCTTGGCGGCACGCAGGTGGCGATGCGGGGCGACGTCACGCCGCAGCACGCCACCGGACGCAACGTCATCGGCATCCTGCGCGTTGCGGGCGCCGCACAGACGCTGGTGGTCGGCGCGCACTACGACCACCTCGGCACCGGCGCTCCCGGTTCGCTGGAACCGTCGCCGCAGGGCAAGATCCATCACGGCGCCGACGACAACGCCTCGGGCGTGGCGGCGGTCCTCGAGCTGGCCCGCCGCCTCAGTGCCAACCGCGCTGCGCTCGCGCGCAACGTCGTGTTCGTCGCCTTCGGCGGCGAGGAGCTGGGCCTGCTCGGCTCGGCCTACTTCGTGCGGCACCCGCCGCTGCCGCTCGCGCGCGTCACCGCCATGGTCAACCTCGACATGGTGGGCCGGCTCCACGAGGACACCGTTGACGTGCACGGCATGGGCACGAGCCCCGCGTGGCCGGGCCTGGTGGAGCCCGCCGCCGCGGCCGCGGGCATCAAGCTGCGCGAGCACCAGGGCGGGTTCGGCCCGTCCGACCACAGCTCGTTCTACGCAGCCGGAAAGCCGGTCCTGTTCTTTTTCACGGGCAACCATGCCGACTACCATCGCGCCTCGGACACCGCCGAGAAGGTGAACTCGGACGGCATCGTCAGGTTGTTGAACGTCCTGGAGCCGGTGATTCGGGGTGCGGCGAAGGAATCGACTCTGGTAGCCTTCAGCGCTGTGAGTGGCGACCAGCAGCAGCCGCAAGGCGGCGCGACCCAGGGGTTCAAGGTGTGGGTCGGCGGCATTCCCGATTACAGCGCCCCGGGACCGGGCGTCACGTTCTCCGGCGTCTCGCCCGGATCGCCTGCCGAGAAGGCCGGGGTCCACGGCGGTGACATCCTCGTCAGGTTCAAGGGCAAGGACATCCGCGACATCTACGAGTACACGGCGGCGCTCGGCGACGCGAAGCCCGGCGAAACTGTCACGCTCGTGCTGAAGCGCGGGGGAAGCGAACTCTCCCTCGACCTGACCCTGGTGGAGCGTCCCAGCCCCGGGCGCTAGCCGTCAGCAGTCGAGATCGACCTCGACTCCGAGCCCGCGTTCCGCGGCACGGCGCGCCACCAGGGCGCCAAGCGCCAGGTCCTGGATCGCAAGGCCGACGCTCTTGAAGACGGTGGTCTCGTCGGGCGCCTGGCGCGCGAGGCGCGTGCCGATGAGCACCTCGCCCAGCTCGGCCAGCTCGCGCCATTCGTAGTAGCCGGCGTTGACGCCGCGCAGCAAGTCGCCGGCCTCCGCTTCGGCCGCCGCGCGCGAATCGACCACGATGCGGGCCTGCTGCAGCAGCTCGACCGGCAGCTCGCCCATGTCGAGGCGGAAGCTGCCGATGCCGTTGACGTGCACGCCGGGCGCAAGGTCGCTGGCGGCGAACACCGGCTGGTGCGATGTCGTCGCCGCGCACACGATGTCGGCACCGGCGACCGCATCGGCGGCGCTTTGTGCGGGGACCACGTCGCAGCCGAGATGGCGGGCTGCGTCGGCGGCGAACGCGCGGCGGTGGGCGCCGTCGCGGCAGAAGACCCGCACCTCGCCCAACTCGCGCACCCGCGCGATGGCCGCGATCGCGTGGCGCGCCTGGAAGCCGGCACCGAGCACTCCGAGGCATGCGGCATCGGGCCGCGCCAGCACCTCGGTCGCGACCGCCACGGCCGCGGCGGTGCGCAAGGCGGTGAGCAGGCCCGCCTCGACGACGGCGAGCGGCGTGCCGGTCTCGGCGTCCAGGACGTGCAGCAGGCCGGTGGTGGTGCGCAGGCCGCGCGCCGCGTTGTCGGGATGCACCGACACCACCTTCACCACGGTTGCGCCGACCGCAGTGGAGCCCGCCGGCATGACGAGCGTGGTGCCGAAGGACGAGGCGATCGCCGTGCGCGCCGGGGCCGTCGCCTCGCCGCGCGCGGCCGCGGCGAACACGTCGCGCACGGCCGCGATCGCCTCGTCGAGGGACACGCAGGACGAGACGTCGGATCGCGAAAGGAGCCGCACGGAATCCCGATGTTACGTGTTACTTTCTTAACCATGAAGACACCGACACCGAAACTCATTGCAGTACTGTCTCTTGCCCTGGCGCCCTTGGCCCAGGCCGCGGAACCGCTCAAGGTCGGCGACACCGCACCGGCCTTCTCCCTGCCCTCCTCGCAAGGCAAGACCGTGTCGCTCGCGGACTTCGCCGGCAAGCAGACGCTGGTGGTCGCCTTCTTCCCGAAGGCCTTCACCGGCGGCTGCACCAAGGAGATGACCTCGTACGGCGAACAGTTCAAGAGCTTCACCGCCGAGGGCGCCCATGTGGTGGGCGTCTCGATGGACAACCTCGATGAGCAGACGAAGTTCGCGCAGAGCCTCAAGCTGCCGTTCGACCTGCTCTCCGACGAGAAGGGAGTCGCGGCGGAGGCCTACGGCGTCAAGAGCGACAAGGGCCCCTACGCCAACCGCGTCACCTTCGTGGTGGACAAGGGCGGCAAGATCACCGAGGTGATTTCCGGCGCCAATGCCATCGACCCCGCGGGCTCGCTGCAGGCGTGCAAGCGCAAGACCTCCTGAGCCCTTCGCTTGGTCACGGCGCCGACGGTTGTCGACCTCACCTGGGAGGGTGAGCTCCGCTTCGCCGCGAAGAGCGGCGCCGCGGCGCTGACGCTCGACAGCGCGGGGCAGGCGGGCCCGTCGCCGGTGCAGGCGCTGGCGGCGGCGCTCGGCGGCTGCATGGGCATGGACGTGGTCCACATCCTCGCCAAGTCGCGGCTGCCAGTCACCGGCGTGCGCGCCCACCTGGTCGCGGAGCGCGCGCCGGACGAGCCGCGGCGAGTCCTCGCCGTGGACCTGGCCTTCGTGGTCACTGGCGACGTGCCCGCCGACAAGGTGGAGCGCGCCATCGCCTTGTCGCGCGAGAAATACTGCTCGGTCTGGGCGAGCCTCAACCCCGACATCCGCTTCAACACCAGCTTCACCGTCGAGGCTTGACCACCACCGACTGAGCGGCATAGCGTTCGTCATGCGAACGCGGCGATATTTCATCCAGACGGTGGTGATGGGCGCCGCGGGGGCAACGGCCGCGGCCTGCCGCGACCAGCCGAAGAGCGCCGCAGCGACGGCGCCGAGCACTGCCCCGGGACCGCTGCCTCGCTCGCTCGACGGCGAGGGTTTCGAGATCTGCCACGCCGTTCGCGACGGCGGCACCTATGCGAGCGCAGCGCCGACTGCGTCCCACGACGTCGTGATCGTCGGCGGCGGGCCGAGCGGCATGATGGCGGCCTGGCGGCTGCGCGACCGCGACGTGCTGCTGCTCGAGAAAGAGCCGCGCTTCGGCGGCAACTGCGTCCTCGACGAGTGGCAGGGCGTGCGCATGTCCACCGGCGGCGCCTTCTACACCGAGGCGGAAGCGCCGCTCATCGCGCTCTTCAAGGAAGCCGGCATCGAGGGCATGCCGGTGACCGGCGGCGACAGCCTGGTCATCGGCGGTGTGCCGACGGTGGACTTCTTCCGCGACGGCGCCGCGAAGCTGCCGTTCTCGCAGAAGATCCGCGACGACTTCCGCCGCTCGCACGACGACCTGTCCGCGATGTACAAGACGCGCCCCGCGGCCGAGCTCGACGCGCTGTCGTTCGCCGAGCTGCTGAAGCCGTACGACCCTATCGTCACGAAGTTCTGGGACCGTTTCGGCCCCTCCAACTGGGGCGGCGACGCGAGGAGCACCTCCGGCTACATCGGCGCCGAGGCGTACACCTGGGCGGGCGGCGTCTCCGACCCGCGCTGGACGTTCCCCGGCGGGCTGTCGGGCGGAGCCACCAAGCTCGCGGAGAAGCTCTTGCCGATCCTCGGCGACCGCATGAAGAAGGGCGTCGCGGTTTACCGGGTGGAGCGCGAGGCGAAGGGCAGGGGCGCGGTGGTGCGCTACCTCGAGAATGGCGAGCCACGCGCGGTGCGCGCGCGCGCCGTGATCCTCGCGATCCCGAAGTACTTCACGATGCACATCGTGCCCGGCCTGCCGAAGGCGCAGGTGGACGCGATGCGGGCCACGCGCTACGCGCCGTTTCCGGTGTTCAACGTGTGCATGAACAGCGTTGGTCCTGAGCCCGCGTACGACAACTGGTTCCTCGACACGCCGTTCACCGACTTCATCCCCGCCGAATGGATCCTGTCGGCGGGCAGGGGCCCGAAGGACCGCAAGACGGCGCTCACCGTCTACCACCCGCTCGCCGAGAACATGCGCGGCCTGCTGCTCGCGGACGATTCGGTGCTGGAACTGGTGGACGGCGTCGCGGCGGGGCTCGAGAAGCATTTCCCCGGCACCGTCGCGAAGATCGCCGAGGTGCGCGTCTTCCGCCGTGGCCACCCGATGTTCATCCCCACGCCGGGGCGCCAGGCGCAGCTCGAAACGATCGCTGCGCCATTCGGCCCGATCCAGTTCGCGCACACCGACGCGCACACGCTGCCGTCCTTCTGGGGCGGCCTGATCGCCGCCGACAAGGCGGTCGCGCACGTGCGCGACACGCTCGCCAAGTCGTAGTTCTTAGGAGTTCGCCGGCCGCGACATTGCGATGAGCGCGCCGGGCACCACGATCGCGAGCACCGAGGCGAGCGTCAGCCAGCTCGTGAGCACGTCGGCCGGCCGTGGCCAGCAGAGGTTCACGATCATCGCGACGCCGTAGGCGAGCGCCAGCCCCGCGACCACGGTGCCGAAGCGGCCGAGGCTGAAGGCGCCTTGCGGCCGCCAGCCGCGCGCGCCGGCGATGAGGCGCCCGAGCACCACCGCCTGGAACGACAGGTAGATGCCGGCGACCGCGTACGAACCGAGGAGCGCATTGGCGTTGACACCCTTCACCTGCACGTAGGTGAGGCCGGTGACCAGGGCGCCGACCGCGGCGGTGAACAGGATGGCGTTGCCGGGTACGCCGTGCGACGAGACCGCCATGAGCCAGGGCGAGCCGGGCACCGCCTTGTCGCGCGCGTAGGAAAAGATGAGGCGCGCGCCTGCCGCCTGCACCGCGGCGGCGCACGAGAAGTAGGCGAACACCACGAGCACCAGGATCAGCGCGCGCCAGCCCGGGCCGAAGCGTTCGCCGAGGATGAAGGGGATCGTCTGCGCCGGATCGGCGGCGGCCGCGGCGAGGTCGCTCGTGCCGAGAATGAGCGCCGTCTCAACCAGCAGCGTCACGAACGCCGCGCCGATCAGCGACGTGATCATCGCCCGCGGCACTTGCTTGCCGGGGTCCACAACCTCCTCCGCGACATCGGCCGCCGACTCGAAGCCGTAAAAGATCCAGGCCATCGCCAGGGTCGAGGCGAAGAATGCGGGCAGGTACGAGGAGCCGGAGGGCGCCGCGGTGGTGAACAACGTGGCGAGCGGCTGGCGCGTGCCGCTCCAGAAGATGACTCCGGCGATCACCAGGGTCGCGATCACCTCGACCGCGATGCCGGCGGAGGTGATGAAGGCGGTGCCCTTCACGCCGAAGTAGTTGAAAGCGGTGTGCGCCAGCAGCAGTGCGACGGCGATCCAAACCAGCACCGCCCGGTCGCTCGACAGGCCGAGGAGCGACGCGACGTAGGGCGCCGCGCCGAAGTCCACGGCCGCGATGGTGACGACCAGCGCCCAGCCGTAGGTCCAGCCGACGAACCAGCCGTAGCGCGGCCCCACCAGCCGCCGCGCCCACTGGTAGAGCGCGCCGGCGAGCGGGTAGCTCGCGGCCACCTCGCTGAAGGTGAGCGCCACCAGCAGCTGGCCGCCAACCACGATGGGCAGGCCCCAGATGAACGCCGGGCCGCCGGTGGCCAGGCCGTAGCCGAACAGGGTGTAGACGCCGACGACCGGGGAGATGTAGCAGAAGGCGATGCCGAAGCTCGCGAGCAGCCCGAGGGTGCGTTTCAGCTCCTGGGCGTAGCCGAACTTCGCGAGGCTGTCGGCGTCGGCTGACGTCCTGGTATCGCTCATGGCGGTCTTGCCCCCGGCGCAGATGCTAAGGTTCTCCAGAGTCCTCGTCCAACAGGAGCGTGGTCATGCGCAGGCGTAGCGCCCTCACCAGTCTCGGAGCCGCGGCGGCCGCCTTGGCAGCGCCGCGCAGCGCGCCCGCGGACGACGCCGGTTCCAAGGTCGCCGCGCAGGCGGTGCTCGACCGCTTCCTGCGCGCCTGGGAAAACCTCGACCTCGAGGCCATGGCCCCGACGCTGGCAGCCGACACGACCTTCTTCTTTCCGGCGCCCATGCCCTCCGAACGCTTCGCCGGGCGCGATGCCGTCCTGGCGCGCTTCGCGGTGACCGCCGCCAACTTGCGCAAGGCCTCGAACCGCACCACGCCGCCTTTCCAGAGCTTCGTTCCCGAGGACCTGCGGGTGGAGCAGCTCGGCGCCGATGTCGTGCTCTTCACCTTCCACCTGCGCAACGACGAGCGCTTCGCGCGGCGTAGCTTCGTCCTCGGCCGCGGCGATGACGGGTGGAGCATCGTCCATGCGCACGGGTCGAACGTGCCGCGGGCGCGCGCATGACCGCGATTCGCCTGTTTGGCCCGCTGCTTGGCGGCCACAAGGGCCCCGCGGTGCTGGTGCCGTTCGATCCGGCGGAACGCTGGGGCATCGAGGAAACGACGCTCGGACCTGGCCGGCGCGGGTTCCGGGTCCGCGCCAGCATCAAGAAGATCCCGTTCGACAGCGCCATCGTCTCGCGCCTGCGCCGCAACTACCTGACGATCGACAAGTCGATCGTCGCCGAGGCCGGCTGCGTCGCGGGCAAGGACGTCGAGATCTTCGTCGAGCCGATGCGAGGGCCGGTGGCCGCGAAGGTGTCGCCCACCCGGCAGCTCGGCGAGTTCATCGCCCGCTTCACGCCGGAGATCGCAGCGCTGGCGCGCAAGGCGGTCGCGAAGATGCGGCGGCGTCTGCCGGGCGCGCACGTCCTCGTCTACGACAACTACAACGCGCTGGCCGTCGGCTTCGGCCCGTCCGAACGCACTTCGGAGGCGCTGCTCTCAATCGCCGTGTTCCCGAACGCGGTGGCGCTCTGCTTCGTCTGGGGCGTGCGCCTCGACGACCCGGAGCAGCTGCTGCGCGGCGAAGGCACCCAGGTGCGCACGCTGCGCCTCGAGAAGGCGAGCGACCTCGACAAGCCGGCCGTTGTCGCGCTCATCGAACAGGCGCAGGAACTCGCCGACCATAAGGTTCCGGCCGGCGTGCGCGGCCAGCTGATCATCAAGTCGGTGTCCGCCCGGCAGCGTCCGCGGCGCCCCGAGTAAGCAGGGCGTTGGCGCGCTTCGTCGGCCTGCTTCGCGGCGTGAACGTGGGCGGCAATCGCATGGTCGCAATGGCCGACCTGCGCGACTGCTGCACCAGGCTCGGCCTGAAGGACCCGGCGACGCTGCTGCAAAGCGGCAACCTGGTGTTCGAAGGCGGTGCTTCGAAGCCGGCGGCGCTCGAGAAGCGGCTGGAGACGGGCGTGCGCGAGCGCTTCGGTTTCGACGTCGACTTCATGGTGCGCACCAGCGCCGAATGGACAGCCATCATCGCCGGCAATCCGTTCAGGAAGGAGGCGCTGGCGGATCCGGCCCACCTCCTGGTGTTCGCCTTCAAGGCGGAGCCGGCCCCGGCGGCGGTCGCCGCTGTGAGCGAGGCGGGCAAGTTCGCCGAACAGATACGCCAGCGCGGCCGCGAGTTGTACGTCACGTTCCCCAACGGGATAGGGAGGTCGGCGCTCTCGACGGCTGCGGCCTGGCGCAAGCTCACGGCCGCCGGCACCGCCCGCAACTGGAACACCGTGCTGAAGCTCGCGGCGCTCGTGGCAGGTGCCTGAACGGCAGCGCTCGCTATTTGCTATCGTGTGCAGCCGCCGCTGCCTGGGCAGTGGCACTCCCTGATCTCAGGAGGGACGCCGCAACGATGAGCATGGCCGCCGTGAAAGGCGTGATCCGCCGCCGGATACTGGTCAACTACCGCGTCGATCCCTGCACCATCCAGGCGGTGCTGCCTCGCCGCTTCCGCCCGAGGCTGCACAAGGAGCGCGCGATCTGCGGCATCTGCCTCATTCGCCTCGAGCACGTCCGGCCGCGCGGCCTGCCGGCCTTCGTCGGCGTCGCCAGTGAAAACGCCGCGCACCGCATCGCGGTCGAATGGACCGACGACAATGGCACGATGCGCCAGGGCGTGTTCGTGCCGCGGCGCGACACCGATTCGCGCCTCAACCGTTTCGCCGGCGGCCGCCTGTTTCCCGGCCTCCACAACCCCGCGACATTCGACGTCCGCGAAAGCGCCGAGAGCATCGACCTGACGATGGTCTCGAACGACGGCAAGGTGGCGGTGCGGGTGAAGGGCACGGTTGCCGACCAGCTCGGACCGACGTCCGGGTTCGAGTCGCTCGACGACGCCGCGCGCTTTTTTGCGGCGGGCTGCTTCGGCTATTCGCCGAGCGCCGATCCGCATCGCCTCGAAGGCGTCGAGGTGCGCACCCACGGCTTCAACCTCGCATCCCTCGACGTCGAGAGCGCCATCTCCACCTTCTTCGCGAACCCGATGCGCTTCCCGCCGGAAAGCATGTCGTTCGACAGCGCGCTCATCATGCGCAACCTGGAGCACGAGTGGGTGCGCACCGGGGATATGCGCGTCTGAGCCCCGTGCCACCGCCGAGGGAACGAAACTCGCGCGTTAAGCGAGCTTAGACAGCCGTTCGATGCGCTCTTCGAGTGGCGGGTGGGTGCTGAAGAGGCCCATCAGCGAGCGGCCGCGCAGCGGGTTGACGATGAAGAGGTGCGCGGTGGCCTGGGTTGCGCCCTGCAGCGGGCGCTGGGTGGAAGCGGCCTGCAGCTTGCGCAGCGCGGCCATCAGTCCCTGCGGGTAGCCGACGAGGCGCGCGCCGCTCTGGTCGGCGTTGTACTCGCGCGAGCGGCTCACCGCCATCTGCACCATCAGGGCCGCGATCGGCGCGAGGATCATGGTGGCGATGGCGACGAGCGGGTTGCCGCCGCGATTGTCGTCGCGGCCGCCGCCGCCGAAGTACAGGCCGAAGTGGGCGATGTAGCTGATGGCGCCGGCGATGGTCGCGGCGATCGTGGAGATGAGCGTGTCGCGGTTCAGCACATGCGACAGCTCGTGTGCGAGGACGCCTTCGAGTTCTTCGGGGTTCAGCGCCCGCAGGATGCCTTCGGTCGCGGCCACGGCCGCGTGCTTCGGGCTGCGGCCGGTGGCGAACGCGTTGAGGGCTGGATCGGGCAGGACGTAGAGCGCCGGCATCGGGATCTCCGCCTTGCGTGCCAGGCGCTCGACGATCGCGTAGAGCTGCGGCGCCTGCGCCTGGGTCACGGGCTGTGCGCGGTAAGCCTTGAGGACGATCTTGTCGCTCCAGAAGAACGACACGAAATTCATCAGGCCGGCCATGACCAGCGCGGCCAGCATGCCCCGCTCGCCGCCCAGGCTGTACCCGATGGCGAGGAAGATTCCCGTCAGGATGCCCAGCAGCAGCGTCGTCTTCACCATGTTCATGACAGCCTCACCGTCCGCGATATTCCTTTTTTGAGGGTACACTGACGGCCATCGACGGACAACAGGCGCAGGGCCGAGGTGTCCTTAACTAGAAGCAACGAAAGGTATTGCCGTGACCGGCGTCTGCGTCAGCCTGATCGCGTCACAGACCCCGGACCTGCTGCGCGACCTCTCGGCCGCTGAGGAGCTCGCTGACGTCATCGAGATCCGCGGCGACCGCGGACCGCTTCTCGACCTGAGGCAGATCCGGGCGGCGTCCTCCAAGGCGCTGCTCTACACCTGCCGCTCGGCTTCGCAGGGCGGCGCACTGGGCGACGACGACTCGCTGCGGGTTTCGCTCCTCGAAAAGGCGATCGTCGCGGGCTTCGACTACATCGACGTCGAGCTCGACAGCCTGCCGGCGATGGCGGGCCTGGTCGCCGGGCGCGAGGGCGCGGCGGTGGTTGTCTCCCATCACGACCTCGCCGGTACCCCGCAGGACCTCGACGCGCTCTATGCGCGCATGTGCGCCGCGGGCGCCGACATCGTCAAGATCGTGACCACGCCGCATTCGGTCGGCGACGTCGCGCGGCTGTTGGCGTTCGCGCGCCGCACACAGGGCACGGGGCCGCGGCCGCTCATTACGCTCGCCCTGGGCGCCATGGGGCAGGCAACCCGGGTGCTCGCTGCGCTGAGCGGAGCGCCGTTCACCTACGCGAGCCTGCGGCGCGGTGCCGAGGCTGCACCGGGACAGATCCCGGCGGCGGAGCTGCTCGATATCTACCGCATCCACTCGCTGTCGCCCGCCACCGCCGTCTACGGCCTGGTCGGGCGCGACGTCACCCACAGCCTGTCGCCGGCGATCCACAACGCGGCGTGCGCTGCCGCCGGCATCGACGCGGTGTACGTGCCGTTCTCGGCCGACGACTTCGCGGCGTTCATGACGCTCGCCGACGTCGCCGACCTTTCGGGCTTCAGCGTGACACGGCCGTTCAAGGCGGACGCGCTCGGCTTCGCGTCGGCCGCGGCGGCATCGCCCGCGGCGGCCGCGGGCAGCGTCAACACCATGACCCGGCGCGGCGGCGCCTGGCTCGCCTCGTCCACCGACGGCCGCGGCGTGTGCGCGCCGCTCGCGGCGCTGCGCGGCCTCGCCGACGCGCGGGTGCTGGTGCTGGGTGCCGGCGGCGCGGCGCGCGCCGCGGCCGTGGCGCTCGCCGCCGAGCGTGCCGCGGTCACAATCACGGCGCGCTCCGACCAGAAGGCGCGCGCCGTCGCCGAAGAACTGCACGTCTCGCTGTCCTCGTGGGTCGATCGCGCGGTGGCGCACTACGACATCGTCATCAACGCGACGCCCGCCGGCTCGCACGAGGCGGTGGACGAGACGCCGGTGCCCGCCGAGCGCCTGATGGCGGACGCGATCATCTTCGACATGGTGTATGCACCGGTGGAGACGCGGCTGCTGCGCGATGCCGCGGCGGCCGGATGCCGCACCGTGGACGGCATCGCGATGCTGGTGGCGCAGGCGGCGCCGCAATTCGAGGAGTGGCACGCGCGTGCGGCGCCGGTCGCGGCGATGGAGCGCGCGGCGCGGCGCGCGGCTGCGGCGGCATGAGCGCGGCTTCGGACCGGTACTCGCGCCAGGAACTGTTCGCCGGCATCGGCGCTCGCGGACAGGCGCGCATCCGCGGCGCGCGCGTGCTGGTGGCGGGCGCCGGTGCCCTCGGCTCGATGCTCGCCGAGACCCTGGCGCGCGCCGGGGTCGCGGCGCTCACCGTCGTCGACCGCGATTACGTCGAGGCCTCGAACCTGCAGCGCCAGTCGCTCTACACCGAAGCCGATGCCGCCTCCGGCCTACCGAAGGCCGTGGCCGCGGAGGCGCGCCTGCGCACCGTCAACTCCGAAGTCACGGTGCGCGGCGTGGTCGCCGACATCAACCCGCGGAACGCGGCGGGGCTCTTCGCCGCGCACGACCTCGTGGTCGACGGCACCGACAACTTCGAGACCCGCTTCCTCATCAACGATGTGTGCGTCCGCACCGGCGTGCCGTGGGTCTACGGCGCCTGCGTCGGCTCCTACGGCATCGTGCTCGCGGTCCGCCCGGGCGAGACGCCGTGCCTGCGCTGCCTGCTCGAGGAGCTGCCGGCGCCGGGATCGGCGGAAACCTGCGACACGGCCGGCGTGATCGCGCCGATCGTGCAGGTGGTGGCCGGGGTGCAGGGCGCTGAGGCGCTGAAGCTGCTCGCGGGCGCTGCCGACCGCCTGCTGCCGGGCTACCTGCTCGCCGACGTCTGGAGCGGCGACTTCACCGTGGTTTCTCTCGCAGGCCGCGCGCCATCGTGTCCCGCGTGTACCGCCGCGCGCTTCGAGTACGAGGATGCGCCAGCCGCCGGTGCCGTCACGCTCTGCGGCCGCGGCGCGATGCACGTGCGCCCGGCGGGCACCGCGCCCGTCGACCTGGCGGCGCTTGCGCCGCGGCTGCAGGGCGTTGGCCCGGTGATCGTCAACGAGCATCTCGCCCGCGCTTCCGGCCCCGAAATGGAGATCGCCGTGTTTCGCGACGGGCGCGCCATCATCAAGGGAGCTCGCGACCTGGCCCATGCGCGCAGCCTGTACGCGCGCTACGTCGGAGCGTGATGACCATGACGAAGACGCGCGGCAAGGTCGAGATTCCGGCGGGCGTGCAGTGTTTCGTCGGCGCCGAGGCGCGCCGCCGGCGCGCGATCGAGGAGCAGGCGGTGCGCGTCTTCGAGGGCTGGGACTACGAAGAGATCATCCCGCCGCTCTTCGACTATGCCGACGTGTTCGCGGAAAGCTCGCTGCGCGACAAGACCTACTCGTTCGTGGCGCGCGACGGCAGCGTGCTGGCGCTGCGGCCCGACTTCACCGGCCTGATCGCGAAGCTCGCCGCGGGCCGGCTTGCCGACCGCGAGCCGCCACTGCGCCTCTACTACTCGGGCGAGGTGCTGCGCTGGGAGCCGCCGAAGGCCGGGCGCCAGAGCGAGCTCTACCAGATGGGGCTCGAACACCTGGGCGGCGCGCGCGCCGCGGGCGATGTCGAAGTGCTGGCGATCGCGTGCGAGACGCTCGAGTCGCTGGGCGCGCGCGAGTTCGTGCTCGCCATCGGCCACGTCGGAGTGTTCGAGGCGCTGGCGGCCGAGCTGCGCCTCGAGCCGGTGGAGACGGCGCTGGTACGCGAGAGGATCGCATCGAAGGACGGCGCCGGCGTGCGTGAAGCGCTGCAGCGCGCTGGCCGCTCCGGTCCCGCCGCCGAATCGTTGTGCGCGCTCGTCTCGTGGACCGGCGAGCCCGCGGTGCTCACCGCGGCTGCGCAAGAGCTGGCGGCCCTGCCCGCCGCGGCGGCGGCGCTGGCGGAGCTGCGCACCACGCTCGACGCGCTCACGGCCGCGGGACTGGGCGAGCGCATCAGCGTGGACCTGGGGGAGGCGGCCGGCCTCGACTACTACACCGGGCTGGTGTTTCGCATCTATGCGCCGCGGCTCGGCTTCGACGTCGGCGCCGGTGGCCGCTACGACCGGCTGCTGTCGCGCTTCGGCCGCGACCTGCCGGCGGTCGGCTTCATGCTCGGCCTCGACCGCGTCGCGCTGCTGCTCGAGAAGCAGGGCGCGGCGCAGGCACCGCAGCTGCCGCCAGCGGCCCGCGTCGGCGGCGACGACATCGCGGCGGGCTTGCGCGAGGCCCGCGCCCGCCGCGCGCGCGGTGAACGGGTCCGCTTCGGCGGCGGCGGGCGCGCGTGACGCTCACGGTCGCGCTCGCGAAGGGCCGCCTGTTCGGCGAAGCCGAAGCGCTCTTCCGTCGCGCAGGCCTCGCGTTCCCCGCAGCGGAGACGCGCAAGCTGGTGGTCGACGCGGGCGGCCTGCGCTACCTGCTGGTCAAGGACAAGGACGTGCCGGTCTACGTCGAGTACGGCGTCGCCGATTGCGGCATCGCCGGCCGCGACAACCTGCTCGAGACCGGGAGCGACGTGTACGAGCCGCTCGACCTGGGCGTCGGCCGCTGCCGCATCGTGCTCGCGGCGCGCGCCGGCGCGTCGTTCTCGCCGCGCTCGGCCTCCACGGTGCGGGTCGCGACCAAGTATCCCGGCATCGCCGCAGCTTATTTCCGCGAGCAGGGTGTCTCCGCCGAAGTGGTGGCGCTCTCGGGTTCGGTCGAGCTCGCCCCGGCCGTTGGCCTCGCCGACTGCATCGTGGACATCGTGCAGACCGGCCGCACGCTCGCGGACAACGGCCTCGAAGTGGTGGCGGAGATCGGCGTGTCGAGCGCGCGCTTCATCGTCAACCGCGCGAGCTTTCATGCGCGCCGCGAGGAGATCGGGGCGCTCGTGGCGAAGCTGAGGCAGGCATTGTGCGGCTGATGCGCTACGGCTCGCCGCAGTGGCGCCGTTACCTGCGCGAAGCGGCGGTCGAGGGACGCGCGTCGCCGGCGGTGGCGCGCCAGGTGGCGGCGATCGTCGCGGCCGTGCGGCGCGACGGCGACAGCGCGCTGCGCCGCTACACCGCGCGCTTCGACGGCATCGAGCTGCCTGCCGGCGGCATCCGCGTCCGGCCCGACGCCCTGCGCGCCGCGGCCGAACGTGCGCCGGCACCGCTGGTGCGCTCGCTGCGCGCCGCCGCGCGCCGCATCGAGGCGTTCCACCGCCGCCAGCAGGCGAATGGCTTCAGGATGCGTCTTGCCGACGGCAGCGTCATCGGCGAGGACGTACACGCGATCCCGTCGGCGGGCCTGTACGTGCCGGGCGGCGCCGGCGCGTATCCCTCGTCGGTGCTGATGAACGCGATACCGGCGCGCGTTGCCGGCGTGCCGCGGCTCGCGGTGACGACACCGCCGCGCGCCCTGCAGGAAAACCCGGCGCTTGCCGCCGCGCTCGTCATCGCCGGCGCCGAGGACAACGTGTTCGGCGTCGGCGGCGCGCAGGCGATCGCGGCACTCGCGTACGGCACACGCACCATCGAGCGCGTCGATCGCATCGTCGGACCGGGCAATGCGTACGTCACCGCGGCCAAGGCGCTGGTGCGCGGCACGGTCGAGATCGACCATGAGGCCGGGCCCAGCGAGGTGCTGATCCTCGCCGACGGTTCGGCGCGCGCCGAGTGGGTCGCGGCCGACCTGCTGGCGCAGGCCGAGCACGGCAGCGGCGACGAGCGCGTAGTCCTCGTGACCACCTCGCTGCGCCTCGCCCGGCAAGTGCGGGCGCTGGTTGTCTCGGGCACCGCGCGCGTCGCGAATCCTGTGCGCGCCAGCCGCGCGGTGCGGCTGCGCGCGGCGGCGGTCCTGGTCGCGAACCTCGCGGACGGCATCG
Organism: uncultured Acidobacteriota bacterium; assembly: GCA_963720545.1. GTDB lineage: Bacteria > Acidobacteriota > Vicinamibacteria > Fen-336 > Fen-336 > MFD01916-c6. Next base: position 2,913,987 of record OY970399.1, read on the forward strand.
CCGCCGCCAATGCCCTTGCCCTCGAGCATGCCGAAATCATGACTCGCCATGCCGCCGCGGTGGCGAAACGCATCGTCGCCGGTGCCGTGTTCGCGGGCGCGCACTCGCCGGTTGCGGTGGGCGACTATGGCATCGGCCCCAACCACGTGCTGCCCACCGGCGGCCGGGCGCGCGCAGCCTCGCCGCTGTCGGTGCGCGATTTCGAGCGGCGCCAGAGCTATGTGTCGCTGACGCCGCGCGGCCTGCTCGGTGTGGCACGCGACGTGGTGCGGATCGCGCAGGCCGAGGGCTTCGTCGGCCATGCGCGCAGCGTCCTCGTGAGGACCTCGTGAGCGCGAACCCGCTCGACTTCATCAAGCCGGCGGTGCTGCGCGCCGCCGCCTACACGCTCGAACCGCACCGCGCCGCGGTGAAGATCAACCAGAACGAGAACCCGTTCGACCTGCCCGAGCCGCTGAAGCGCCGCGTCCTCGAGCGCGCGATGCAGCGCTCCTGGAACCGCTATCCCGACTTCGCTCCCGCCGGGCTGCTCGCGGCGCTGGCGCGGCACACCGGCTGGCGCGCCGACGGCATCCTCGCGGGCAACGGGTCGAACGAGCTCATCGAGGCGGCGCTGCGCGTCACCGTCGGCGAAGGCGTGCGGGTGGTGATTCCCGAACCCACCTTCAGCCTGTACGCGCTGCTCACCGGCCTTCTCGGCGGCGAGGCGGTGCGCGCCGGCCTCGGTCCCGACTATGCCTATGACGTGGAAGCGCTGATCGCGGTGCAGCAGGCGAGCGAGGCGGCGGTCACCATCGTCTGCTCGCCCAACAACCCGACGGGTTCGGCGCTCTCCGCCGCGGACATCGAGGCGCTGTGCAGCGCCGTCAACGGCCTGGTTATCGTGGACGAGGCGTACGGCGAATTCGCCGGCTGGAGCGCGGTGCCGCTGCTCGACGCGCATCCCAACCTGATCGTGCTCAAGACCTTCTCCAAGGCGATGGCGATGGGCGGGCTGCGCGTCGGCTATTTGCTGGCGTCGCCGGCGTTGGCGGCGCAGGTGGACAAGGCGCGCCTGCCCTACAACCTCAACATCTTCTCGCAGGAGGCAGCGCTCGCGGTGCTCGAGGACGACGCGCGCAAAAGCCTCGCTCACACGGTGCGGCGCCTCGTCGAGGAGCGCGAACGAGTGTTCGCGGCACTCCGGGCGACCTCCGGTGTCGAGCCCTATCCATCGCAGGCGAACTTCATCTTGTTCTCGCTGGCGGCTTCCGAGCCGCAGGCGGTGTTTGCGGCGCTTCTTGAAAGGGGAGTCCTGGTGCGCGACGTGTCGGGCGGCAAAAGGCTTGCGGGATGCCTGCGGGTGAGCATCGGCAGCGAGCAGGAAAACAACCGCTTTCTCGCGGCGCTGCGCGAACTGCTGGCGCAGTCCGCGGCGGGAGCGCGCTCGTGAAACGCACGGCGAAGGTGGTACGCAAGACGAAGGAAACGGACATTGCGTTGTCGCTTGGCCTCGACGGCATCGGCAAGGCGAAGGCCGGCACCGGCGTCGGCTTCCTCGACCACATGCTGGAGGCGCTCGCCAAGCACGCGCGGTTCGACCTCGCGGTGCGCTGCAAGGGCGACCTGCACGTGGACGCGCACCACACGGTCGAGGACGTTGGCATCGCCTTTGGCCAGGCGTTGCGCGCGGCGCTCGGCGACAAGCGCGGCATCGTGCGCTTTGGCCATGCGTACGTGCCGCTCGACGAAGCGCTGTCGCGCTGCGTCATCGACATCTCGGGACGTCCCTACCTGCACTTCGGCGTCACCTTCAAGGCGCGCCAGGTGGGCGCCATGCCCACCGAGCTGTTCGAGGATTTCTTCTGGGCGGTCGCCGACCATGCCCGCATCAGCATCCACCTCGAGAACATCCGTGGCCGCAACGCGCACCACATCGCCGAGACGCTCTTCAAGTCGACGGCACGCGCGCTGGCGATGGCGGTGGCGAAGGACCCGCGCATCAAGGGAGTGCCGAGCACCAAGGGCAGCCTTTGATCGCGGTCGTGGACTACGGCGTCGGCAATCTGGGCAGTGCGCTGAAGGCGTTCCGCCATGTCGGCGCGGACGCCGTGCTTTCCGGCGACCCAGGCGTGCTGCAGTCCGCGGACGCCCTGGTGCTGCCCGGCGACGGCGCCTTCGGCGCCACCATGGACGAGATCGAGGCGCGCGGCCTGACACCGTTGCTGCGCGCCGCGGCGGAGCAGAAAAAGCCGCTGCTCGGCATCTGCGTCGGCATGCAGGTCCTGTTCGAGGACAGCGACGAGCAGGGCGCGCACCGCGGCCTCTCTCTGCTGCGCGGCTCCGTGCGGCGGTTGCGCGGCGCGCGCGTGGTGCCGCACATGGGCTGGAACACCCTCGCTTTCGCCGCGCGCCGCGCGCACCCGATCCTCGACGGCGTGGCGGACGGCGCCTACGCATTCTTCGTTCACTCGTACGCGTGCGCCGCGGATGCCGAGAGCGTGGTCGCGACCACGAGCTACGGCGAAGATTTCGCGGCGATCGTCGCCGCGGGCAGCATCGTGGCCATGCAGTTCCATCCCGAGAAGAGCCAGGCGGTGGGGCTGCGCCTCATCGAGAACTTCGTGCGCTGGAGCCGCGCATGAGCCGCCTCACGGTGGTTCCCGCCATCGACCTGCGCCATGGCCGCGTGGTGCGCCTGTGGCAGGGCGACGTCGGCGCGCTCACCGTCTACGGAGACGATCCCGTGGCGGTGGCGCAGCGCTTCCAGGCCGAAGGCGCCGAGCGCCTGCACGTCGTCGACCTCGACGCGGCCGTGGACGGCAACCCGCAGTTCGCGGCGGTCGCGGCGATCATCGCGGCGCTTGCGATCCCGGTGGGCGTCGGCGGCGGCATCCGCACGCTGGAGGCGGCGGCGCGCTACCGCGACGCGGGCGCCGAGCGCCTGGTGTTCGGCACCGCGGCGGTCATCGCTCCGGCGGTGGTGCAGCAGGCGGCGCGCGACTGGCCGGGCGCCGTTGCGGTCGCGATCGACGCGAAGGCCGGCCAGGTGATGATCACCGGCTGGACCGAGACCACACCGCTGCGCGCCACAGACCTGGCGAAGCGCATCACCGGCTGGGGCGTGGGCCGCATCCAGTACACGGACGTAGCGCGCGACGGCACCTTCCGCGGTCCCGACATCGAGGGCGTGGCAGCGCTCGCGGCGGTGTGCGCGGCGCGCTTCACTCTCAGCGGCGGCGTCGCCGAAGCGGCGGAGGTGGCGGACGCGGCGCTCCGGTTGAGCGCGCAGGTCGATGAGATCATCATCGGCAAGGCGCTCTACGACGGGCGTTTCACGTTCGCGCAGGCGCGAGCGGCAGCGGAGGTGGCTTAGATGGCGCTGGCGAAGCGGCTCATTCCGTGCCTCGACGTCGACGGCGGGCGGGTGGTGAAGGGCGTGCGTTTCGCCAACCTGCGCGATGCCGGCGATCCGGTCGAGTGCGCGATGCGCTATGACGCCGAGGGCGCCGACGAGCTGGTGTTCCTCGACATCACCGCCTCGTCGGACCACCGCGCCATAGTCCTCGACATGGTGAAGCGCGTCGCCGACGCGGTATTCCTGCCATTTGCCGTCGGCGGCGGGGTGCGCACGCTCGCCGATGCCGAGGCGCTGCTGCGCGCCGGCGCCGACAAGGTGGCGGTCAACTCCGCGGCGGTGCGCAATCCGGCCGTGCTCGGCGAGATTGCGCGCCGCTTCGGCGCGCAGGCGCTGGTGCTCGCGATCGACGCCCGGCGCGGCGACGGCCAGTGGTGGGAGGTGCACGTCGACGGCGGCCGCACGCCCACCGGGCGCGACGCCGTCGAGTGGGCGAAGGAAGGCGAGCGCCGCGGCGCCGGCGAGATCCTGCTCACCAGCATGGACCGCGATGGCACCGGCGACGGCTACGATCTCGACCTGACGCGCGCGGTGTCGGATGCGGTGCGCATTCCGGTGATCGCCTCGGGGGGCTGCGGCAGGGCCGCGGACCTCGTGGCAGCCGTCACCACCGGCGGCGCCAGCGCCGCGCTCGCGGCCTCGATCTTCCATTTCGGCGAGGTGCGCATCGCAGACGCGAAGCGGCTGATGGCCGAGGCCGGAGTCGCGGTGCGGCAAGGCGGGCAGCAATGAGCGCGACGCTCGCCGTGCCCGAGCGGATCGCCTTCGACGAGCGCGGACTGGTGCCGGTCATCGTGCAGGACGACCGCAGCGGCGACGTGCTGATGCTGGCGTACGCCAATGGCGACGCGCTGCAGGCCACGGTGCGCAGCGGCGAAGCGCATTTCTGGAGCCGCTCACGCCGGCGCCTGTGGAAGAAGGGCGAGTCGTCGGGGCGGCTGCTGGTGGTGCGCGAGATCCGCGCCGACTGCGACGGCGATGCGATCCTTTACGTGGTCGATCCGATCTCGCCCACCTGCCACACCGGCGACCGCACCTGCTTCGGCGACGCCACGGCAACCTCCGCGGGCGTGCTGGCCGAGGTGGAGCGCGTGGTGAACGAGCGCATCCGCAAGCCGGTCGCGGGCTCGTACACCAACCGTCTCCTCGACGACCCTTCGGACCTCGACCTGAAGAAGCTCGGCGAGGAGGCGACCGAGGTGGTGCTGGCGGCCAAGGGCGAAAGCGACGAGCGGCTCGCCGAGGAGGCCGCCGACCTGCTGTACCACCTGGTGGTGGCGCTGCGCCGTCGCAAGCTCGACCTGCGCGCGCCGCTCGAAGTGCTGCGCCGCCGGCGCCGAACGCCGCGGCCGTGAGGTCGCTCGGCTTCGACGACTACGAGCGGCACTCCGCCGAGGGCCGCTCGGTGCCGGTTTATCGCGAGGTGCCCGGCGACCGGCACACGCCGGTGTCGGCGTTCCTCTCGCTGTGCGCCCGAAGCCCGCAGGCGTTCCTGTTCGAGAGCGTCGTCGGCGGCGAGCGCATCGCCCGCTACTCCTTCCTCGGCCGCAATCCCGAGTCGGCGCTGCGCTTCGACGCGAGCGGCGCCGCGGCATTTCCTGCCGACCTGCGCCAGGCCCTGCGCCGCCAGGCCGTGGAGGTGCCGGGGCTGCCGCGCTTCACCGGCGGCGCCGTCGGCCACCTCAGCTACGACGCGGTGCGCCTCTTCGAGAACCTGCCCGACCGGCACGCGCCGTCCGCGGCGCCGCTCGCCGCTTTCGGCATCTATCGCAGCATCGTTGCCTTCGACCACGTGCTGCAGCGCATCGTCCTCATCAGCCATGCCGAGCCCGGCAGCCGCGCGGCCTACGACGCTGCAGTGGCGCAGCTCGACAGCCTCGAGGACGACCTGGAGCGCGCCGCGCCGCCGCGCGCGGCCTCGCCACGCCGCCGCGGCGCGCCACCGGCGCCGCCGCCGGGCTTCGCGGACGGCGCGTCCTATCGCGGCGCCGTGCTGCGCGCCAAGGAATACATCGCGGCGGGCGACGCCTTCCAGGTGGTGCTGTCGCGCCAGGCGCACATCGAAACCGCGGCCGACCCGTTCGCCGTGTACCGCGCGCTGCGCATGATCAACCCCTCGCCCTACATGTACTTCATCCGCGACGGCGCCGCGGCCATCGCCGGCGCCTCGCCCGAAATGCTGGTGCGCGTCGAGGGCCGCCACGTCGAGACCCGGCCCATCGCCGGCACCCGCCGCCGCGGTGCCACGGCAGCGGAAGACGAGGCGCTCGCGGCGGAACTGCTCGCCGACCCAAAGGAGCGCGCCGAGCACCTGATGCTCGTGGACCTCGGCCGCAACGACGTCGGCCGCGTCAGCCGCTTCGGCACCGTTGCGGTGCCGGAGTTCATGGCGGTGGAGCGCTACTCGCACGTCGCGCACCTGGTGAGCCTGGTGAGCGGCGAGCTGCGGGACGGCTGCGACGCGCTCGACGCGCTGGTCGCGACCTTTCCGGCGGGCACGCTGTCCGGCGCGCCGAAGATCCGGGCGATGGAGATCATCGACGAACTCGAGGGCGCGCGCCGCGGCGTCTACGGCGGCGCCGTCGGCTACTTCGACCTGCGCGGCAACCTCGATTTCTGCATCGCCATCCGCACCGTGAGCTTCGACGGCAGCACCGCCACGGTGCAGGCCGGCGCCGGCATCGTGGCCGACTCCGACCCGGCCGCCGAGGAGCGCGAGACCGAAGCGAAGGCGGCGGCGATGCTCGAAGCGCTGGCGCTCGCCGAGGCCTTGTGATCCTGCTGCTCGACAACTACGACTCGTTCACCTGGAACCTCTACCAGTACCTCGGCGAGCTGGGCGCCGAGACCCGCGTGGTGCGCAACGACGCGCTCACCGCGGATGCGGCGCTCGCGCTGCGGCCCGCGCGCATCGTGATCTCGCCGGGGCCCGGCACGCCGGCGCGCGCCGGCATCAGCATCGAGCTCGTGAGGCAGGCGGCCGCGGCGGGCGTGCCGGTGCTCGGCGTGTGCCTGGGGCACCAGGCGATCGGCGCGGCGTTCGGCGGCCGCATCGTGCGCGCGGCGCGCGCCATGCACGGCAAGACGTCGGCGATCCACCACGACGGGCGGACGCTCTTCGCCGGCCAGCCGAACCCGCTGACGGCGACGCGTTACCATTCCCTCATCGTGGAGAAGGAAACGCTGCCCGCGACCCTCGAGGTGAGCGCCTGGAGCGGGGAAGGCGGCGAGATCATGGGGCTGCGCCACCGCACCTTGCCGATCGAGGGCGTCCAGTTCCATCCCGAGAGCCTGATGACGCAGGGCGGCCTCGAGCTGCTGCGCGGGTTCCTCGCCGGCGGCCGCTGACGATGAGCGCGCTCCTGCGTGAACACCTCGCGACGGTCATGAGCGGCGCAGCGCTCAACGAGGCGCAGGCGGGCGGCGCCATGGGCGAGATCATGGACGGCGCCGCCTCGGACGCACAGATCGGCGCGCTGCTCGGGGCACTCGCGGCCCGCGGCGAGACCGAGGACGAGATCGTCGGGTTCGCGCGGGCCATGCGCGAGCGGGCGCTGCCGCTGCGCTCCGCGGACGCCGTCGACACCTGCGGCACCGGCGGCGACGGCGCGCCCACGTTCAACATCTCGACGGTCGCTTCGCTGGTGGTGGCGGCCTGCGGCGTGCCGGTGGTGAAGCACGGCAACCGCTCGGCTTCGGGCCGCGCCGGCAGCGCCGACCTGCTGGAGGCCCTCGGCGTGCGCATCGACGCGCCGGTCGAGCGCGTGCAGCAAAGCCTCGACGACACCGGCTGGACGTTCCTGTTTGCACCGGCGTTTCACGCCGCCACCAGGCACGCGGCGGCGGCGCGGCGTGCGCTCGGCGTGCGCACCGTGTTCAACCTGCTCGGCCCGCTCACCAACCCTGCGCGTCCGCGCGCGCAGCTCGTCGGCGTGCCGCGCGCCGCGCTGGTGCCTGTCCTGGCACGCTGCCTGCGCCGGCTCGGCACCGAGGCGGCGTGGGTGGTTCACGGCGGCGGCTGCGACGAGTTGACCCTGTGCGGCGAGACCAGCGTGGCCGCGTTCGGCGCGGCCGGTGCGAGCACCTTCACCGTGAGCGCCGCCGACGCCGGCCTTGCGGCAGCCGGCGCCGAGAGCATCGGCTCGGGCTCGCTCGGCGAAAGTGTCGCGATCGCGCGCGAGGTCCTCGGCGGCGGCCGCGGTCCGCGCCGCGACGTGGTGCTGCTCAACAGCGCCGCCGTGCTGCTCGTCTGCGGCAAGGTCGCGAGCCTGCGCGAAGGAGTGGCACTTGCGCAGGAGGCGCTCGAGCGTGGCGCGCCGCGCACGCTGCTCGAAAACGCCACCCGGGCGCTCGCCGGATGACGTCGAGCGCCGGCATCCCCACGCTCGAGGCGATCGTGGCGCGCGTGCGCACGCGGCTCGCCGCGCAACCCGCAGCGGCGGCCGGGGCAGCGCGGGTTCGCGCCACCGCGCCGCGCGGGTTTCGCAAGTCGCTGCAGCTCCCGGGCCGCCGCATCATCGCCGAGTTCAAGCGGCGCTCGCCGTCGCGCGGCGTGATCCGCGCCGATCTCGCGCCGCAGGACGCCGCCCGCGCCTACGAAGACGGCGGCGCGGCGGCGCTCTCGGTTCTCACCGAACCCGAGTTCTTCGACGGCGCGCTCGCCGACCTGGTCGCGGCGCGCGCCGCGGTGGCGCTGCCGGTGCTGCGCAAGGATTTCATCGTTGCCGAGTCGCAGATCGAGGAAGCGTGGCTGGCGGGCGCGGATGCCGTGCTGCTGATCGTGGCCGCGCTCGATCCGGCGGCCCTGGCGCGGCTGCGCGCCAACGCCGCGCGTCTCGGGCTCGATGCGCTGGTCGAGGTGCACGACCGCGCCGAGCTGGAGGTGGCGCTCGCCGCCGGCGCCGACCTCATCGGCGTCAACAGCCGCAACCTGCGGACCATGGAGGTGCGCCTCGAGACGGCGCTGGCGCTCGGGCCGCTCATTCCGCAAGGTGTCGTCGCCGTCGCCGAGAGCGGCATCGCGTCGCGTGCCGACGTGGACCAGCTGGCCGCGGCGGGCTACCGTGCCTTCCTGGTCGGCGAGACCCTGATGCGCGCTTCGGATCCGGCGGCCGCGCTGCGCGAACTTGGCGCCGCCGGCCCGGCCGTGCCATCGTCATGAAGAATCACGTGCTGGTGAAGATCTGCGGAATCACGCGCGCCAGGGACGCCGCCGCGGCCGTTGCGGCCGGCGCCGATGCGGTCGGCTTCGTCTTCTGGCCGCGCAGCCCGCGCGCCGTGACGCCCGAAGCCGCGCGCGCCATCGGCGCGTCGCTGCCGCCCGCGGTGCTGCGCGTCGGTGTGTTCGTCGATGCCGAACCCGAGGAGCTGCGGCGCACTGCCGACGCAGCGAACCTCGACGTGCTGCAGCTGCACGGCGAAGAACCGCCGGCGCTGCTCGGTTCGCTGCCGCGGCCCGCGTGGAAGGCGCTGCGCGCCGACCACAACCTGTCGCCGGCGCTGCTGGTTCGCTACCGCGGCATGAGCGGCATCCTGCTCGACTCGCCCACGGCGGCGCGCGGCGGCAGCGGCCAGGTGTTCGACTGGTCGCTGGCGGCCGCCGTGCGCGCATACGCGCCGTACCTGATCCTCGCCGGCGGCCTCGACGCGGCGAACGTCGCGCACGCCCTGAAGGCGGCGAGACCCGATGGTGTGGACGTCTCGAGCGGCGTCGAGACCGCGCCCGGCGTGAAGGATCACGCCAAAGTGCGCGATTTCGTCGCCGCGGTGCGGGCGGTCTCGTGAGCGCGGCGAAGATCGCCACCGGACCCGACAATCGCGGCCACTTCGGCGAATACGGCGGGCGCTTCGTTCCCGAGACGCTGATGGAGCCGCTCACGGAGCTCGAGGAGGCCTACGACGAGGCCATCGTCGATCCCACTTTCCGCACCGACCTCGGCATCCTGCTGCGCGACTTCGTCGGCCGGCCCACCGCCCTCACGCGCGCCACCGGGCTGTCCGAGTCGCTGCGGCTCGCGCTTTACCTGAAGCGCGAGGATCTGTGCCACACCGGCGCGCACAAGATCAACAACGCCGTGGGGCAGGCGCTCCTGGCGAAGCGCATGCGCAAGACGCGCATTGTCGCCGAGACCGGCGCCGGCCAGCACGGCGTCGCGACCGCCACGGTGTGCGCGCTGCTCGGGCTCGAGTGCGTCATCTACATGGGCGCCGTGGACATGGCGCGCCAGGCGCCAAATGTCGAGCGCATGCGCCTGCTCGGCGCCAGCGTGCGCCCGGTCGAGTCGGGTGCCAAAACGCTCAAGGACGCGATCAACGAAGCGCTGCGCGACTGGGTGACGAACGTCCACACCACCCACTACCTGCTGGGCTCGGTTCTGGGACCGCACCCCTATCCGGCGATGGTGCGCGATTTTCACCGCGTCATCGGGCAGGAAGCGCGCGCCCAGATCATTGCCCAGACCGGCAAGCTGCCCGACATGCTGGTGGCGTGCGTCGGCGGCGGCTCGAACGCTATCGGCCTCTTCCACGCGTTCCTCGACGATCCCGTAGCGATGGTCGGCGTCGAGGCCGGCGGCCGCTCGCGCCTTCCGGGCGACCACGCCGCGCGCTTCCTCGATCCCGCGACCCCGGCCGGGGTGCTGCAGGGGACGCGCACCTACCTGCTGCAGGACGACGCCGGCAACGTGCTGCCCACGCACTCGATTTCCGCGGGCCTCGACTACCCGGCGATCGGCCCGGAGCACGCTCTCCTCCGCGACCTCGGCCGCGTCGCCTACACGACCGCCGCCGACGGCGAAGCGGTCGCGGCGTTCCGGCGCCTGGCGCGCGAAGACGGCATCGTGCCGGCGCTCGAGTCGGCGCACGCGCTCGCCTTCGTGATCCGCGAGCAGCACGCGCTCGTCGGCAAGACGGTCATCGTCAACCTCAGCGGCCGCGGCGACAAGGACCTCGCCGTGGTCCAGGAGTTCGGGCGATGACGATGAGCCGCATCGCGCAGCGCTTCGACGAACTGCGCGCACGCGACGCCAAGGCGTTCATCGCCTTCATCACCGCCGGCGACCCGTCGCTCGAGCGCACCATCGAAATCGCCGCGGCGCTCGACCAGGCCGGCGTCGACGTGCTCGAGCTGGGCGTGCCGTTCTCCGATCCGATGGCCGACGGGCCGGTCATCCAGCGCTCGAGCGAGCGCGCGTTGCGCAACCACACCTCCCTCGGCCAGGTGCTCGCCATCTGTTGCGCCATCCGCCAGGTCACGGCGATGCCGCTGCTGCTCTTTTCCTACTTCAACCCGATCCTGCGCTACGGCATGGAGAAGTTCGCGCGCGACGCGCGCGAGGCCGGCGCCGACGGCGTGCTCATCACCGACCTGCCGCCCGAGGAAGCCGACGAGTGGGTGGCCATCGCGCGCACGCACGACCTCGACACCGTGTTTCTCGCCAGCCCGACCTCGCCCTACAGCCGGCTGCGGCGGGTGGCGGCGCTGAGCCGCGGCTTCGTCTACGCCATCAGCCGCGCCGGCACCACCGGCGAAGCCCAGGCGCTCTCGAGCGAGGCGGCGCCGCTCGTCGAGATCCTGCGCGAGATCACCGCGCTGCCGGTGGCGCTCGGCTTCGGCATCGCCAGCGCGGCGCAGGTGCGTGAGGCGAACCAGTGCGCCGACGGCGTCGTGGTCGGCAGTGCCCTCGTGCGCCTGCTCGAGGAGGACCCTTCAGCCGACCTTGTCGCCTGGGTGAAAAAGCTGCGGTCTTGAAGGCATAATGGATTCATGAAGCTTGTGGTCCGCGCCGCCGCCCTCGCCACCACCGTGGCTGCGTCACTGGCAGTGTCGTTTACGGCGGCCGGTGGCGCCGTTGCTGCCGAGCGCACACCGGTGCTCGTCGAGCTGTTCACCGCCGAGGGCTGCTCGAGCTGCCCGCCGGCCGACACGCTCCTCAGCATGCTGATCTCGAAGCAGCCGATCGAGGGCATCGAGATCATCGGCCTCAGCGAACACGTCGACTACTGGGACGACCTCGGCTGGCACGATCCGTTCTCGTCGCGGCGTTTCAGCGAGCGCCAGGCGCTGTTCGCGCAAAGCTTCGGCGACCCGCGCGCGGTGTTCACCCCGCAGGCGGTGGTGCAGGGGCGCGGGGCGGTGAACGGCGCCGACTACGCAGGCATCAGGCGCCTCGCGGTCGAGGCGGCTGCCGGGCCGCTCGTCCCGGTGACGCTCGAAGCCACCCGCGGCGGTGGCAAGGCACGTGTCACGGTGCGCGCCGGCGTGCGGCCCGAGGCGCTTCGCAAATCGAAGCTGCGCGTGCAGGTGGCGATCGTCGAGGATGAGCTCGCCACGCAGGTGACGAGCGGCGAGAACGCCAACAAGCGCCTCACCCACGACGGCGTCGTGCGCAGCCTGGATAGCGCCGGCGAGCTTGCGGGCGGCGACGCCCCGGGCGAGCTGGTCAAGGAACTGCCGCTCGGCAGCGGCTGGGCCGCAGGCAAGCTGCGCGCGATCGTGTTCCTGCAGGACCCGCGCTCGCTGCGTGTCGTCGGCGTCGCCACAGCGCCACTGGGCGCCGCCGCGGCCGCCGCCGCTCAGGCGCCGGCCGAAGCCCGGTAGCGCTCCGCCGCGGCCACGCGCTCGATGACGGCCGCCAGCTTCTCCATCGCGGGTCCGGCGTCCCCGGGGCGCACGGCGCCGAACCCCAGCACCAGCGCATTCTGTGGCGCGCCGCTCGCGAACCAATAGGCGGAAAGCGGCATCACCTCGATGCCCGCGGCGAGCGCCGCGGTGAACACCGAGTGTGCGTCGGCTTCCGGCAGGTCGGCGACGAGGTGCAGGCCGGTGCGCACCTGGCGCAGCGCCAGGGCGCCGCTCGCGTGCCGGCGCGCCGCCTCGACCAGCGCCTCGAGGCGTTCGCGGTAGGCCGACTGCATGCGCCGCAGGTGGCGAGCGAAATGGCCGCCGGCGATGAAGTCGGCGAGCACCGCCTGGTCGACGAACGGCGGGTGCGCTTCGGTCGCGCGGCGGATGCCGACGAACTTGTCGCGCAGGCCCGCCGGCACGATGAGGAAGCCGAGCCGCAGCGAGGGGAACACCGTCTTCGCGAAGCTGCCGAGATAGATCACGCGGCCGTCGGCGTCGAGGCCGTGCAGGCACGGGATCGGGCGCGTGCCGTGGCGGAACTCGCTGTCGTAGTCGTCCTCGACGATCCAGGCGCGCGCCGCCTGCGCCCAGCGCAGCAGCGCCAGCCGCCGCGGCAGGCTCATCGGGACGCCCAGCGGAAACTGGTGCGACGGCGTCACGTAGGCCATGCGCGCGCCTGGCGCGCGCTTCTGTGCTTCCTCGACGTCGAGGCCGTCGGCGTCCACCGGCATCGAGGCGATGCGCGCCCCGGCCGCGACGAACGCGCCGCGCGCACCGGGATAGCCGGGATCCTCGAGCCACACCTCGTCGCCCGGATCGAGCAGCAGCCGGCAGACGTAACTGAGGGCGTGCTGCGCGCCCGCCACCACGATCACCTGCGAGGGCTCGCAGCGCGTGCCGCGCGCGGCGCTCACGTGTGCGGCGATCGCCTCGCGCAGCGGCGCGTAGCCGGAAGGATCGCCGTAGTCGAGCTGCGCCGCGCCGAGGGCGTGCAGCCGGCGGTGGGCGAGCTGCGCCCAGAGGCGCACCGGGAACAGGTCGACGGCCGGCACGCCGATCCGGAACGCGCGCGGCGGGCCGATGATGCGGCGCGCCGCGGGCGGCACGCCCGAGATCGAATCGCCGCGCGCCGAGAGCGGCGGGTGCCGGCCGGTCTGCGGCTGCGCCAGCACGATGCGCGGCAGGTCGTCGGGCAGTTCGCCGGCGACGAACGTGCCGGAGCCGCGGCGCGCGGTGAGGTAGCCCTCGGCGAGCAGCTGCTCGAGGGCGAGGAGCGCGGTGGTGCGCGACACGCGCAGGTCGAGCGCCAGCGCGCGCGACGAGAGCATGCGCATCCCCGGGCGCAGCACGCCGCCCAGGATCGCCTGGCGAATGCCCGAGTAAATCTGCTGCTGGAGCGGATCGCTCGCATTCGGGTCGACGCGGATCATGAGGCTCTGGGGCCTGGGGGCGGGGGTCATCTCTATGCGGCGGGGTGTTGCCTCATTCGAGGGTAGCACCGTGCCGGAGGGCTCCACATCTATTTGCAGTCGCGGCCAACTGGACACATGCGCCGCAGCCAAAGTGGCCCTTCACGGCGCGTGTAGGCTAGGCGCCATGAGCGAGACTCCGGTGCCTACCCTGTCCCCGCTGCAGGCCATCGTGCGCGGCGGCACCCTCATCGGGCTCTTCGACTTCGCCTACGCGAACATCCTGACACTGGCCGCGGGGCGACCGTGGCAAGCGGTCTGGAAGTTCGTTGCCTCGGCGCTCCTGGGCCCGCAGGCGCGCACCGGCGGTTTTGGCATGACACTCGCCGGCATCGCCTGCCACTTCACCGTCGCGTTCTCCATCGTCACCGCCTACGTCGTCGTCAGCCGCTACTGGCCGCTGCTCACGCGGCAGGCCGTGCCGATGGGCATGCTCTACGGCGCCTTCGTCTACTGCGTGATGAACTGGGTGGTCATCCCGATGACGCGACTCGCGGTGTTCCCGCGCCCGGCTCTATGGAACTTCCTGCTCTCGATCGCGGTCCACATCTTCCTCATCGGCCTGCCGGCCGCGCTCTTCGCCCGCCGCGTTCGTTGGCAGTGATCTAATGGGGGCATGCCGCCGAGCGATTCCGCAGCTCCAGCCTTCGCCATCGTCGCCGAGGAGCTGACCAAGAAGTTCCGCGACGTTGCCGCAGTCGACGCGCTCACCCTGCGCGTGGCGCGCGGCCGCTTCTTCGGCTTCCTCGGGCCGAACGGCGCCGGCAAGAGCACCACCATGCGCGTGCTGGCCGGCCTGCTGCGTCCCACCAGCGGCCGCGTGCTCATCGAGGGCATCGACGTCGCGAAGGACCCGCTGGCGGTGAAGCGCATCATCGGCATCGTCCCCGAGGAGCCGCCGCTCTACGAGCGCCTGACCGGTGCCGAGTACCTGCGTTTCTGCGGCCGCATGTACGGCCTCGCGAACGCCGAGACCGAGCGGCGCGCCGGCGAGCTGCTCGCGTTCCTGTCTTTGGACGCCGAAGCGGGCAAGCTGATCGTCGACTACTCGCAGGGGATGCGGAAAAAGCTGGCGCTCTGCGCCGCGCTGATCCACTCGCCGCAGGTGCTGTTCCTCGACGAGCCTCTGAACGGCATCGACCCGGTGTCGGCGCGCATCGTCACCGACCTGCTCACGAGCCTGACCCGGCGCGGCGTCACCTTGTTCTTCACCTCGCACGTCCTCGACGTGGTGGAGCGGCTGTGCGACGAGGTCGCGATCATCGACCGCGGCCGGATCCTCGCGCAGGGCACGCTCGACGAGATCCGCGCGCAGCGCAACGCCGCGGGCGCCTCGCTCGAAGACGTGTTCCTGAAGCTGGTGTCGGCCGACGTACAGCGCGCCGACCTCACCTGGATGGACGCGCGCTAGCGTGAACACCCTCGTCGCGGTCGTCGCCCTGCGCCTGAAGCTCGACTGGCGCGCGCTGGGCGCGGCGCGCGAGCGCCTGGCCGGCCTGGTGGTGATGACGGCGCTGCTGCTCGCCGGTTCGTCCGGCCTCGCGATCGGCGTCTATTTCACGCTGCGCGGCCTGGCGGCAGTGGACAAGGCGGCGGCGCTGGCGGTCGTCTGCGCCTGGTCGGGCCTGTTCGGCATCCTCGGGCTCTTCGGGCCGATGATCTCGCGCGCTTCGGTGGCCGAGAGCCACGACTACTCGCGGCTCCTGCACATGCCGGTGCGCGCGGGGACGCTGGCGGCTGCGTCGCTCATCGCGAACCTGCTGCAGCCGCTGGTGCTCACCCAGCTGCCCATCTTCCTGGCGGCGTCCTTCGCCGTGTCGCGGTCGCTGGCGGCGGTGCCGTTCACCGCCGCAGGCTTCGCCATTTCCTACGCGACCATCCTGGTTGCCGCGCAGGCGGGCGCACTCGCGAGCCACGCGTTGCAGCGCAGCCGCCGCTACCGCGATCCAGCGCTCTTCCTGGCCGTCGCCGGCAGCCTGGCGTTCGGCCTGCTGCCGTTCGTGTTCATCGCGCGCCCTGGCCTGTGGCGCGCGTTCTTCGACGTCCTCACCCGCACGCGCGTTCTCTCCTGGCTGCCGTTCTCCTACGGGGCGCAGGCCGCGGTGCACGCCGGGTCGGGCAGCCTGGCGCTGTTCGCGCTCTTCGCCCTGGGCGGTCTCGTCACCGTCGCTGTGGGGATGGCGATCGCGACGCGCCTCGTGTCGGTAGTGCACGGCGGCGAGCTCGACCTTGGCACGGCCAGGCAGCGCGGCACGCGCCGCGCCCTGCTGCGCCTGCCCGGCAGCATCGGCGCCATCATCGAGAAGGACCTGCGCACGCTGTGGCGCGATCCGGCGATGCGCGCCTCGCTGCTCAGCGGCTTCTTCGGCCCGGTCCTCTACCTCTACCTGATGATGCGCCAGGGGCGCGGCCTCGCCTCCGGTTACTCCGTCATGTTCCTCGCGATGTTCATCGGCGGCACCAGCCTCGGCGGCGGGGCCTTCGGCATGGAGCGCGGTTCGCTGGCGCAGCTCTTCGCCTTTCCGGTCGCGCGCTGGAAGATGCTGGTCGCGAAGAACGTTTCGGTGTCGTTCTTCAAGGTGCCGGGCTTCCTGATACTGGCGGGCGCGACCGTGTTCTTCGTGCCGCTCGCGCGTTGGCCGTTCGTCGCCATGGCCGGGCTCGTCACTTTGATGATGGCGGCGGCCGTGGACAGCATCGTGTCGATCCGCTTCCCGTTCACGCCGCCGCGTCCCGGCACCACCCCGGGCGCGTATTCGGCGTCGACCGCGTCGGGCATGAGCCGCTTCCTGGTGTCGTTCGGCGGCTTCTTCGCGGTGCTGCTTGCGGCCGCGCCATTCGTGTTCCTCATCTGCCTGCCGCTGCTCTTCGCAAGGCCTGTGCTCGGCGGGTTGTTCCTGCCGCTCGCGTTCGCCGGCGCGGCTGCGGTCTACGCACTCGCGGTGCACGCCGCCGAAGCCCTGCTGCGGCGCCGCGAAGCGGATCTCCTCGAGCGCGTCAGCGTGGAGGCGCGGGCGAGCGGCTAGACTTTGGCCATGAACAAGGTCGTGCAGGACGCGGACGCCGCGGTACGCGACATCCAGGACGGCTCGTCCATCATGGTCTCCGGCTTCGGGCTCTGCGGCATCCCCGAGAACCTGCTGCAGGCGCTGCGGCGGCAGGGAGCGAAGGACCTGACGGTCATCAGCAACAACGCCGGCACCAACGACTTCGGCATCACCTGGCTGCTGCAGAACGGCCAGGTGCGCAAGATGATCTCGACCTACGTCGGCGAGAACAAGGTGTTCGAGAAGATGGCGCTGGCCGGCGAGCTCGAGGTGGAGCTGAACCCGCAGGGCACCTTCGCCGAGCGCATGCGCGCCGGCGGCGCCGGCGTGCCGGCGTTCTTCACGCCCACCGGCTACGGCACGCTGATCGCTGAAGGCAAGGAGGTGCGCTGGTTTGGCGGCCGGCCGCACGTCCTCGAGCCCGCGCTGCGCGCCGATTACGCGTTCCTCAAGGCCTGGAAAGCCGACACCCTGGGCAACCTCGTCTATCGCCGCACCACCCGCAACTTCGCGCCGGTGATGGCGATGGCCGCGCGCTGCGACGATCGTCGAGTCAGAACAGCTGGTCGCGGCCGGCAGCCTCGACCCCGACCTGGTGCACACCCCCGGCATCTTCGTGAAGCGCGTGTTCCAGGGCGGGCCCTACGAAAAGCGCATCGAGAAGCGCACGCTGCGCACGGCCGACGGAGCTGGAGGCGACGACCCGGTGCGCGCGCGCATCGTGCGCCGCGCCGCGAAGGAAATGAAGCGACGGTTTCTACGTGAACCTGGGCATCGGCATGCCGACGCTCGCCGCCAACTACGTGCCCGCGGACGTCTCGATCGTGCTGCATTCGGAGAACGGCATGCTGGGCGTGGGCCCGTACCCGGAACCGGGCCAGGAAGACGCCGACCTCATCAACGCGGGCAAGGAGACGGTGACCGAACTGCCCGGCACTTCCTATTTCTCGAGCGCCGATTCGTTCGCGATGGTGCGCGGCGGCCACGTGGACCTGACCATCCTCGGCGCGCTGCAGGTCGACCGCGATGGGCAACCTCGCCAACTGGATGATTCCCGGCAAGATGGTGAAGGGCATGGGCGGCGCGATGGACCTCGTCGCCGGCGCGAAGCGCGTGGTGGTGACGATGGAGCACACCGCGAAGGACGGCACGCCCAAGATCCTCGAGCAGTGCACGCTGCCCCTGACCGGCATGCGCTGCGTCAACCTCATCATCACCGACCTCGCGGTCATCGAGGTGGTGAAGGACGGCCTGCTGCTGAGAGAGATCGCGCCCGGCACCAGCGTCGAGGCGGTGCAGAAGGCGACCGGCGCCTTGCTGATGGTGGCGCCCGACCTCAAGACGATGGAGGCTTAGGGACATGGCTGCTGGCGACGTGGTGATCCTGTCCGGCTGCCGCACGCCGATCGGCGCTTTCGGCGGCGCGTTGCGCGACGTCTCAGCCGTGGCGCTCGGCCGCATCGTGGTTGCCGAGGCGGTGCGCCGCGCCGGCATCGCGCCGGACGCGGTGGACGAAGTGATCCTCGGCTGCATCCTACAGGCGGGGCTCGGCATGAACCCCGCCCGCCAGGCCGCGGTTCTCGCCGGCATACCGAAGTCGGTGCCCGCGCACACGGTCAACAAGGTCTGCGGCTCCGGCCTCAAGGCGGTGATGCTCGCGGCGCAGGCGATCAAGGCCGGGGACGCGGAAGTGGTGGTGGCCGGCGGTACCGAGAGCATGAGCGGCGCGCCGTACCTGGTGCCGGGCGCGCGCTGGGGCCAGCGGCTCGGCCACGGCGAGCTGTTCGACCACATGCTGCACGAGGGGCTCACCGACGCGTTCGCCGACATCCACATGGGCATCACCGCCGAGAACGTCGCCGACAAGTACCAGGTGACGCGCGCGGCGCAGGACGAGTTCGCGGCGCAGAGCCAGGCGCGCGCCGCGGCCGCCATCGCGGCGGGCAGCTTCAAGGACGAGATCGTCGCCGTGCCGGTGCCGCAGAAGAAGGGCGCGCCGCTTGCGTTCGACACCGACGAGTATCCGCGCGCCACCACCACCGAGGCGCTCGCGAAGCTGCGGCCCGCCTTCCGCAAGGACGGCTCGGTGACCGCTGGCAACGCGAGCGGCATCAACGACGGCGCCGCGGCGCTGGTGGTGGCCTCGGCGGAGCGCGCGCCGGCTCTCGGCGCACGGCCGCTGGCACGCATCGCCGGCTACGCCTCGGTCGGCGTCGAACCGGCGCTCATGGGGATCGGTCCGGTGGAGGCGGTGCGCAAGGCTTTGCGCAAGGCCGGGCTCGCGATCTCCGACATCGACCTGTTCGAGCTGAACGAGGCGTTCGCGTCGCAGAGCCTCGCCGTCGTGCGGGATCTCGGCATCGACGCGGCGCGGGTCAACGTCAACGGCGGCGCGATTGCGCTCGGCCACCCGATCGGCGCGTCGGGCGCACGGGTACTCGTGACGCTGCTGCACGCGATGCGCGCCCGCTCCGCCCGCCGCGGCGTCGCGAGCCTGTGCATTGGCGGCGGCCAGGGCGTGGCGATGGTGGTCGAGGCGCTCTAAGAGCGCTCCCGCGCGTGTCGTTGACACTCCGCTTCGTCCTCGACTACAGTTCCCTCGTTCCCCATCCAACCTGATCGCAATCCCGCAGAAGTCCGGTCTCGCCCCTGTCGCGAAGAGCCTGATGCCAGAAGAAGACACGTCCAATCCCCCCGCCAGGAATGGCGCCGCAAAGCGTCCGCGCCGCCCCGAGCGGCCGCCGAAGGCGGAGCGCCCTGCGGAAGCTGCCGCCGCGGTAGCCGAGCCGGTTGCAGAGGCCGACGACTCGCCCGAGGCCGCACCGGCCGTCAACGCCACGGCCGAAGCGGGAGAGCCCGAGAACCGACTCGACCTGGCGGTGCTCAAGGAAATGAGCATCAACAACCTGGTGGCGGTGGCGAAAGAGCACGACATCCCAGGTGCCGCGACCATGAAGAAGCAGGAGCTGGTGTTCCAGATCCTGCGCGCCCAGACCGAGAAGCAGGGGCTGATCTTCTCCGAGGGCGTGCTCGAGATCCTGCCCGACGGGTTCGGCTTCCTGCGCGCCCCCGAGTACTGCTACCTGCCGGGCCCCGACGACATCTACGTCTCGCCCTCGCAGATCCGCAAGTTCGACCTGCGCACCGGCGACACCATCAGCGGCCAGATCCGTCCGCCGAAGGAAGACGAGCGCTACTTCGCGCTCATCAAGGTGGACGCCGTCAACTTCGAGCCGCCCGACCGCTCGAAGGAGAAGATCCTCTTCGACAACCTCACGCCGCTCTACCCGCAGGACCGCATCCGCCTCGAGCACCAGCCCGAGGCGATCACCGGCCGCATCCTCGACCTGCTGGCGCCGCTCGGCAAGGGTCAGCGGGCGCTGATCGTGGCCGCGCCGCGCACCGGCAAGACCATGATCCTGCAGGCGATCGCGAACTCGATCAGCGCCAACCATCCGGAAGTGAGCCTGATCGTGCTGCTCATCGACGAGCGGCCCGAAGAGGTCACCGACATGCAGCGCTCGGTGCAGGGCGAGGTGATCTCCTCGACCTTCGACGAGCCCGCCGACCGCCACGTGCAGGTGGCGGAGATGGTGCTGGAGAAGGCCAAGCGCCTGGTCGAGCACAAGAAGGACGTCGTCATCCTGCTCGACTCCATCACGCGCCTGGCGCGCGCCTACAACGCCATCGTGCCGGCCTCGGGCAAGATCCTCTCGGGCGGCGTCGACTCCAACGCGCTGCAGCGGCCCAAGCGCTTCTTCGGCGCGGCGCGCAACGTCGAGGAGGGCGGCAGCCTGACGATCATCGCGACCGCCCTGGTCGAGACCGGCTCGCGCATGGACGAGGTGATCTTCGAGGAGTTCAAGGGCACCGGCAACGCCGAGATCGTGCTCGACCGCAAGCTCAGCGACAAGCGCATCTTCCCGTCGATCGAGATCAACAAGAGCGGCACCCGCAAGGAAGAGCTGCTGATCCCGAAGGACGAGTTGAACCGCACCTGGATCCTGCGCAAGGTGCTGAACTCGCTGTCGCCGGTGGAGGCGATGGAACTGCTCACCGAGCGGCTGGTGAAGTCGAAGTCGAACCGCGAGTTCCTCGAGAACATGTCGAACGGCGGCGGCTAGTCATCGACGGATTGGCTCCCGTCCCGTTCCAATCCGTCGATTTCCTTCGTCCGTTGCCCAGGCGCTTGCGTCAGCGTCCGTCATCGACGGATTGGCTCCCGTCCCCGTCCAATCCGTCGATTTCCGTTCCCAGGCGCTTGTCGTCAGCGTCCGTTCCCGTCCGAGGAACCCGCAGAGTAAAACCCCGTGGCTTTAGTCCGCGCTACTTGCCAGCGTACGCGCGGGAACTCGTTCCGGAACGAGTTGACCATCATTCGCGGCCACCGCATCAAGGCTGATGCGTTTCGGTTCTCGGCGTGGTGGACTGCGTCCGGACGCAGTTGAATCGGTGCGTTGGTACGCGATGGCCGGGCCGGCGCTTTGGGGACAGGGCAACGCCCGAGAAGGCTTTTGGGTTGTCTAGCAGCACCATTGACTGCTAGACGGCCCAAAGTATGGGAGCCCTCGGCAATTTGGGGAGACCGCGGCGAGCAACTGCGTCCGGACGCATTTGGCTATGTGCGTTGACAAGCAATGGCGGGCGGGTGACAAGGACGGCGAGTGGTTCAAGGACTTGGGCGGAGATGGGTTCGGACGCGGGCGAACGAGCGAAGATTTTCCCGAGCCGAACGGCCCGCGCGGAGACCACTGACGGGCAGGGACGGGACGCCAGTCCGTCGACGACGGACCGAACGCCCGGGGAACGGAACGAAGGAAATCGACGGATTGGCCAGGGACGGGAGCCAATCCGTCGATGACGAACGCGAGCGCCCGGGAACGGAACGAAGGAAATCGACGGATTGGACGGGGACGGGAGCCAATCCGTCGATGACGAACGCGAGCGCCCGGGGAACGGAACGAAGGAAATCGACGGATTGGACGGGGACGGGAGCCAATCCGTCGATGACGAACGCGAGCGCCCGGGAACGGAACGAAGGAAATCGACGGATTGGACGGGGACGGGAGCCAATCCGTCGATGACTACTGCTCGCGGGTCTCGTCTCCCAGGCCTTCGCGCACCGTCACCCGCACGCTGTTGGCGGCGAACGAATTGCCGGCGCGGCGGAAGGTCGCCTTCACGTTGTAGACGCCGGCGCGGCGGAACTGGTGCTCGGCGGTGAAGTGCCGCTCGATCTTGGCGCCCTTCTCGTACGGCGGGCAGTCGGCTTCGTGGATGCTCTTGCCGCCGTCGCCCCATTCCCACTCGATCTCGGGGCAGTAGAACGCCTCGATGTCGTCGCCGCCCACGAACTCGGCCGTGACGTAGACGTTGACCGGCGAGAACGCCATGCGCGGCGTCGCCTTCATGTCGAGCTTGGGTTTCTTGCCCTTGTCGTCCGCGGCGCCGAGTGCGAGGACGGCACAAGCTGCAGCCAGCCAGGTCTTGCGGTTCTTGGTCATTTTGCTCTCGAAGCTCCGTCTCGGGCGCCGTGCGGGCCGGGAAACGCCCGTTCCGGATTGTAGCCTCGATACAATCCCGCCATGGTAATCCCGCTGCCACCGTCACTGAGTGGCGTGTTCAACGCCCTGCGCGCGGCGGGCGGGCGGGCCTGGCTCGTCGGCGGGGTCGTGCGCGACGCCTGGCTGGGTGCCGAACGAGCCGCCAAGGACTACGACGTCGAGGTGTTCGGCCTGGAGCAAGCGCGGCTCGAAGACGCGCTGCGCACCCTCGGGCGCGTGGACACGGTGGGCGAGGCGTTCACCGTCTACAAGCTCAGCGGGCTCGAGGGCGTGGGCGGCGCCGTGGATGTCTCGCTGCCGCGGCGCGACTCGAAGGCGGGGCCGGGCCACCGCGGCATCGCCGTCGTGGGCGACCCGTCGCTCGGCCTCGAGGACGCTGCGCGGCGCCGCGACTTCACCATGAACGCGATGATGTACGACCCGCTCGCGGACGAGCTCGCCGACCCGCACGGCGGCCGCGCCGACCTCGACCGGCGCCTGCTGCGCGCTGTCGACCCAGCAACCT
Source organism: uncultured Acidobacteriota bacterium (assembly GCA_963720545.1). GTDB lineage: Bacteria > Acidobacteriota > Vicinamibacteria > Fen-336 > Fen-336 > MFD01916-c6. The sequence continues at coordinate 2,936,595 of OY970399.1, forward strand.
TCGGCGAGGATCCGCTGCGCGCGCTGCGCGCCGTCCAGTTCGCCGCGCGTTTCCTGCTTGCGGTCGAGCCACGGACGGCGCGCCTCTGCGCCGCGATGCCGATCGCGGAGCTGCCCGCGGAGCGGATCTTCGGCGAGATCGAGAAGTTGCTGCTGCAGGCTGCGCATCCGTCGCGCGGCTTCGCCCTGTTGCGCGAGTGGGGCATGCGCGAAACCGTGTGCCCGGAGCTCCAGCAGCTGGAGGGCACGCCGCAGGACCCGCAGTGGCACCCGGAAGGCGACGTCTGGACGCACACGCTGCAGGCGATCGACGAAGCGGCGCTGCTCCGGGGCGGCCTCGACCACGCGCGCGCCCTCACGGTGATGCTCGCCACGTTGTGCCACGACCTGGGCAAGCCCGCGACCACGCGCTTCGAGGACGGCCGCATGCGCTCGCGCGGCCACGAGGAGGCCGGGGTCGCGCCGACCCTGGCACTGCTCGACCGCTGGCGCGTGCACAGCCTGCACGGCTTCGACGTCCGCGCCCAGGTGGTGGCTCTCGTCGCGAACCACCTCAAGCCCGGGCAGCTTTGGGACGAGCGCGAACGGGTTTCGGACGGCGCCATCCGCCGGCTCGCGGCAAAGTGCGAGGCGGACCTCCTCTACCGAGTTGCGCGCGCCGATTGTCTCGGCCGCCGGCCGGGACAATTCGAACCCGTAGCTATGGAGTGGTTTCGCGGCCGGGTGCGCGAGCTGGCGGTTGAACAGCGGCCGCCGGCACCGCTGCTGCGCGGCCGCGACGTGCTCGCCCTCGGCGTCTTGCCGGGGCCCGAGGTGGGGCGGATCGTGGCGGCCGTCTACGAACTCCAGCTCGATGGTGAGATTGCTGACGAAGCCCAGGCGAAAGCCGCGGCGCGCAGCCTCGTCGCAGCTAAAGTAGGCGATAGAGGGCAACCATGACTGTTTCCATCGAGCCGGTGACGAGTGCGATCCCGGTGACCCGCGTCAAGCGGTCGCGAGTCGCCGACCAGGACCTCACCAAGACGCGCTTCGGCACCGTGTTCGCCGACCACATGCTGGTCGCGGAATGGTCGGACGGCCATTGGGGTCCGGCGCACATCGAGCCCTACGGCCCCATGCCGCTGCCGCCGAGCATCACCGGCCTGCAGTACGCGCTGTCGGTGTTCGAAGGCATGAAGGCGCACCGCGCCCCCGACGGCAGCCTGCTGCTGTTCCGGCCGCGCGACAACGCGAAGCGCTTCCAGCGCTCGGCCGAGCGGCTCGCCATGCCCAGCGTCCCCGAGGAGCTGTTCATCGACAGCATCAAGGCGCTGCTGCGCGAAGACCGCGACTGGGCGCCGCCGCACGGCCAGGGCGCCCTCTACATCCGCCCGGTGCAGTTCTCGAACGACCCGGTCATCGGCGTGCGTCCCGCAGAGCGCTTCCTGTTCACCATCTTCACTGCGCCCTTCGCGAGCTACTTCAAGAAGCCGGTGGACGTGCTGGTGATGGACAAGTATGTGCGCGCCTTTCCCGGCGGCACCGGCGACGTCAAGCCCGGCGCCAACTACGCGGGCGCCATGAAGGCCGACCGCGAGGCGCGCGACCAGGGGTTCGATTCGGTGCTGTGGCTGGACGCCGAGGAGCACCGTTACGTCGAGGAGTGCGGCGTCATGAACATGTTCGCGGTCTTCAAGGACCGGGTGGTGACGGCGCCGCTCACCGGCACCATCCTCCCTGGCGTCACCCGCGCCAGCGTCATCACGCTGCTGCGCGAGATGGGCCAGCGGGTGGACGAGGAGCGCTACACCCTCGATGCGCTGTTCGCCGCCGCCGACAGCGGCGAGCTGCGCGAGTGCTTCGGCACCGGCACCGCCGCCACCGTCTCGAGCCTCAACAGCATCCGCCACCGCGACCGCACCATCACGCTGCCGGCAATCCAGGACTCGGGCGTCGCGTCGGCGGTGCGCGAGCGGCTGGTGGCGATCATGACCGGCGCCGCGCCCGACACCCACGGCTGGATCGAAGCGGTCTAGCTAGCCGTTCGGTTCGATTTCCTGCGGGCGGCCCAGCGCCGTCTCGCGGTCGAGCACCGCGAGCGCGCGGCGGTAGATCTCGTCCACGTCCTCGCGGTTGTTGGCGATGGCGGTGACGCCCATCTTGCCGAACTCCGAGATCGCGCCGATCAGGTGGAACAGCACGCCCGACTCGGTGCCGTGGCTGTAGTGCAGCCGGTTGACGGTGAGGATCTCGATGAGGTCCTCGGGCAGCAGGCCCTTGTACGCCTCGGACCGCAGGTTGTCGGTGGCGCGGTAATACTTCGCCTGGCCGGTGAGCGACAGGAACAGGCCGGTCTTGGTGTCGAGCGTGCCGCCGGTGAGGAACTGCAGCGCGAGGAACGGGTGGGTGGTGCCGCCCATCCGCAGGTTGATCTCGAGCGCCGCCACCTGCCACGAGTCGCTGGCGTTGTCGCGCCAGGTGAGGAAGTCGACCGCGAATCGGCTGACGACGCCCTGTTCGCCCAGCACTGCGCCGATCTTGAGGCCGGCTTCCTGGATGGCGACCCGGTACTCGTCGCGCGCCGGGAAGGTGCAGCCGAGGAACACCTGGCCGCTCGGTCCGCCGAGGATCTGGTCGTGAGTGGAGATGATGACCACGTCGCCCGTGGGGCTGACGCGCAGCTGCGCCGAGGGCGAGTGCTTCTCCTGGCCCTCGATGTACTCCTCGACGATGCCACCCATGCGCGCGAACTTGTCGAAGTACGACTCGCGGCTCTCGCTCGCCACGGCGTACTCGAGGTCGGAGAGCGCGTCGCGCACGGCGCCGCGCTCGGTGACCTTCGGGTAGCGGAACAAGGCGTTGCCTTCGCCGGAGAAGCTGTCGTCGAGCTTCACCACCGCGCGTTTCAGCTTCGGGTTGCGGCCCTTCAGCTCCAGCAGCACGTTTTCGACGTCATGCTCGGTGCGCAGGTCCTCGACCCCGTCGGGCAGCGCCACGCCCGCCTGGCGGAACACCTTGCGGCTGCCCGACTTGGTGCCGAGATGGTTGAGCGAAGGATCGACGCCGTTCATCGGGATGCCGAGCAGCACCGACAGGCGGCGCTCGTGCGCGGTCGAGTTGAAGACCGTGAGGTAGGCGCGGTCGGGATCCTGGATGCCCTCGCGGATGCGCTCGATGAGCCGCGGCCGCGCCAGGATCTTCTCGGTCAGCGAGCGCGGGCTGGCGTCGTGCGCGCACAGCAGGGTCAGCCGCGCGCGCGCGTGGCTCGCCGGGATGCCGGCGAGGAACTGGAAGTAGTACTCGAGGATCATCGGGTGGATCGGCTGCGAGGTCACGTACACCATGCGCGCGCGCGGGTTGCGCAGGCGGATGAGGAGGAACAGCAGCCGCTCCTCGTAGAAGCTGACGCCGGCGAGCTTGCGCAGCTCCGACTGGTCGAGGGTCAAGGACGGCACCACCACCGAGGTGTGCGGCTCCTCCTCGCGCATCATCAGGGCTTCCCACACCTCGTGCAGGCGGGGCTTGATCGCCTCGAATTCCGCCAGCTCCTGCTCGCGGGTGATGTCCCACGGGAACGGAGGCTTGGGGATCGTCACGAGGAGCTCCTGTTCAGGCGAATGCCGAGGTCTTCACCGCTGCAACGAAGTCGTTCTCGTGGAACGCCGCGGGCTCGCCCAGCATTTCGGCGCGCAGCCTGACCTGCCGCATGAGGTGGAAGCGCATCGGCAGGAGCAGCGTGAAGTCGGAGGTGAGGTGGCTGCGCTGGTCGCTGTCCTCGTCGGCGTAGGTCGCCTCGAGCGCGCGGCGCCGCTCCTCGAACCACGCGACGCTCACCTCGCCGCGGCTCAGCTTGTGCTCCAGCACCTGCCGCTGGCGGTGGCGGTCCACGATCTCCGGATGGTGGTTGGTGCCCATCATCCGCGGCATCGCGTCGCCGCTGTTGCGCGCGAACTCCATCATCGTCACCGCCTCGCCCGGGCGGCCGTCCTGGTCCTCGACCGCAAGCGCGCGTGCGGCCGCTGCCTGCGATGTGGGCAGCAGGTCGAAGAGGCGGCTGTCCACGATGCGGTGGCGCCGCCCGTCGGCGAGCTCGGCCGAGAAGCGGCGGAACCAGGGATGGCTGACGCCGGCGTCGGTGAGCCAGTTCTCGAGCAGGCCGGCCGACTTGCCGCCCTTGACGTCGGCGCGCAGCGCCGCCTCGGCTTCGCCCGACCAGCGGCACATCATGCCGAAGGTGTGGCAGATGCCGAGCAGTGCTGCGTCCTCGTCGGCGGCGATCGCGTCGAGCAGCGAGAAGAACGGCTTCTCCCAGGCGGTGTTGTCGCGCACGCCCTGCGACCACGGCGAGACGCCGTCGTTGAGGCGCGGATCGAGGTGACCCGGCCCGCCGGTGCCCACGTAGAAGGAATAGCGCGACCCCGGCGCCTCCGGCAGGGCCAGGCCGCCGCGCACGTCGAACGACAGCACCCGCACCGAGAAGCCGAGCTGCTGCAGCAGCGGCTGCAGGTCGCAGGTCGCGTCGAGCAGGTCGCGGACGATCGAGTCGTGGCCGAGGTTGGGGAAGCCGTGGTGCATGTCGAGCACCGCCACGTCGATCACGCGGTCGTCGGCGGCCGGCGCCGTGCCCGGGCGGTCCACCCGTGAGTGCACGAAAACGCTGCCCGGCGCCTCGGCAGGGCAGTCCGTCGCGCAGTACGTAAGCCCTTCGGATTCCTTGAGTTGGCAGGTGACGGGCATTCGGTTCCCTGGGGGGAGAAACGAGTCTACACCGGGGCTATCTGGAACACCGGGACCTGCCCGCCGCCCGATGTGACATTGGCGAGCGAGGTGGTGGAGAGGCGCGTGAGGAAGCCCTCGACCTCGCCGTTGAAGACGCACGGGTCGACGTCCATGACGAAATCGCGGAACTGCAGCTCGCCGTTCACCAGTTCGGGAAACGGCTGCTTGCCCAGTTCGACCTTCTCCTGCACCACGAAGCTCTCGGTCAGCGCGGTCGCGAGCGCCGCGTCCCAGTCGGCCGCCGAAGTTTCCCAGCCGATGAAGACACCCTTGCCGCCGTACTCGTCGTTCGGCTTCATCACCAGGCGCTCGCGGTTTTCGCGCACGAACGGCAGCAGGTCGACGGACTTGCCCGCGTACGTGGAGCGGCCCTCGCGCACGCGGCGGGTCCACGGCACGTGGGTCGCGATCGCCTCGCGTTCCGCCGGGGTGAAGATCTTCGCAACCTCGTCGTCGGTGATCACGGCGAAGATCGCCTTCTTGTGGATGGCCTTGCAGCGAAACGGGTTGAGGAACACGGCGGCCCGCGCCCGCGCCGCGTCCACCAGCGCTTTCAGCTTGTCTTTCTGTTCGAGGAACTCGTTCACCAGCAGCCGCTTGTAGACGATGTCGATCTGCGTGCTCTCGAAGCGCAGCGCCCCGCCCTCGAACGTCAGGTCGAGCGGGTCGCACACGAGCGACGGATAGCCGCGCTCTGCGAAGAACTCGCGGAACAGGTGATGCTCGTTGCGCGTCGGCACGCCTTCGTAGTCGACGACCGCTATGGTCGGGTTCGGCTTGGTGCCGCCGGCCTCGCGGTAGCAGGAGATGAGCGTCTCGAGCATCTTCTCCCGGCCGTGGAACGGCTGCAGCGTGTAGCGCTCCTGGAACTTCTTCATGATCGGCAGCTCGAGGAACACCTCGCCGAGGCAATCGTTGTAGCCGATGCCGGCAGGGCTCTCGGCGTTCAGCTCGACGAACTGGTAGGACGACGGCGTCAGGAACGAATCGATGCGCGAGGTGGGCGAGGAGCGCTTGTAGCCGGGGTCGATGCGCGCCAGCTCGCGCTCGTCCTCGGTGAGGTCCACCATGTCCCAGAGCGCCTCGCCAAGGCGCTCCTCCACCTTCTCGATCGCGGCGAAGATGGCTCGGCACACGCCCTGGATCTGCGTGTACTGCATCGCCGTGACGAAGTTGGGCCGCACGAACGGGCAGAAGATGCGGCCGCCGAAGGTGAGCTTGCGGTCGCGCATCTTGTTGAAGAAGGCGTCCGCCGTTTCCTCGACGAGCGCCTTCTCGTCGCGGACCAGCTGGTGGTATTCATCGATCGCGCGCGGGATTTGTGCATCCATACACGCCGGATTGTAGCTCTCGTCATGGCGGGGCTGGGGGCGCGCTAAGATCGATGCCAGGAAAAAAGCCAATACATGGTTGAACTGCGCGAGCCGCTCGACAGCCTCATCGCCCCGTCCAGTCGTTTCACCGCACAGACCACGTTCCCGCGGGCGAACGAGATCCGCCTCTACGACACGACGCTGCGCGACGGCGAGCAGACCCCCGGCGTCGCCTTCACGCCAGAGCAGAAGTACGAGCTCGCCTGCATGCTGTCGGATGCCGGGCTGCACATCATCGACATGGGGTTCCCGTCGGCGGCGCCGTCCGAGCGCAAGGCGCTGACGCTCATCCTCGAGGGCAAGAAGCAGGGCCGCATCCGCGAGGACCTCGAGGTCATCGTCATGTGCCGCTCCAACGCGCGCGACATCGACATCACCCTCGACACCCTGAAGGACATGGGCGCGGCCCCCGACGCCTGCACCTTCTTCATCTTCACCTCGGGTTCCGACCTGCACCTCAAGTACAAGATCGGCAAGACGCTGCTGGCGCTCGAGGGCCGCAAGAGCGAAGAGTGGCTCGACCTGCCGGTGTCCTTCTACCGCGAAGCGAACAACAACATGGCGTGCAAGGCGATCGCGCATGCGCGCAGCCGCGGCGTCCTGAAGGTGGAGTTCGGCGGCGAGGACGGCTCGCGAGCGGATGTCTCCTACCTCATCGAGCTGGCCACGGCGTGCTACAAAGCTGGCGGCACCCGCTACTCGTTCCCCGACACCGTGGGCTTCTTTGCACCAGAGGGCGTCGACTTCTACATCCCGCAGCTGGTGGCGGCGTTTCCCGACAAGCCGCTCGTCATCCACTTCCACAACGACTTCGGCCTCGGCGCCTACAACACGGTGCGCGCGCTGCACCACGGCGCCACCATTCCCACCTGCACGGTCAACGGCGTCGGCGAGCGCGCCGGCAACGCGCCGCTGCACACCACGGTGATGATGCTGAAGGAGCTGTACGGTGTCACCGTGCCGGGCTTCCGCTACGACATGTTGTGGCCGCTGAAGCGCAAGGTCGAGGAGATGACCGGCCTGCCGGTGGGCGCCACCGAGCCGATCATCGGCCACAACGTCTTCACCCACGAGACCGGGATCCACACCGCCGGCATCACCATCCACCCGGCGATCTACCAGGTGATCGAGCCGGCTTCGGTCGGCGGCGAGCTGCGCTTCCTGTTCGGCAAGCACTCCGGTGCCATGGCGATCGAGGCCGTGCTGAACCGGCACCGCGCCGAGCTCGACAAGGCGGGCGTCGCGGTGACCGCCGAGCTGGTGCAGCTGCTGCTGCGGGTGGTGAAGGAGATCCGCGAGAACCGCTCCGAGTCGCATGCCGGAGAGGTCGCTTCCTACTACGGCAACCTCGACCGCCTCGGCCTCACCGAGCGCGACCTGCTCGCATACGCGCGCGTGCTGGGCAAGGGAACACCAGGCTGAGCAGCGGCCCGGCGTCGCTCATCGCGCTCTACCAGGCGCTCGCCGTCGGATTCGGCCTGCTGGCGATCTTCATCTCGATCGTCGGCTGGTTCATGTTCAAGGACACGCGCCGCCGGCGGCTGCGCGCCCGTCCGGTGAACGTGCCGCCCGCCATCGCCGCGCTGTCCGCGGCATCCCTCACGCGCCTCGGGCGCATCGTGCGCCTCGCGCGCGTCGCGCTCGACGCAAGCGCCGTGCTGTACTTCGACATCGACCAGAAGACGCGGCAGGTCGTGCTGCGCGACTGCGACCTCGAGAATCCGTCCGTGGCACCGAGCGCGGGCACGGCGCTGCCGATGGCCGCGGATCCTTTCGGCTTCGTCGCAGAACGCCGCCAGAGCTTCTACATCACCGACTTCAAGCCGCTGCTCTGGTCGCTGCCTTACTACCCGCGCGAGACCAGGGTGGGCACGTTGCTCGCAGCACCCGTGATGCGCGGCGGCGCAGTGCACGGCGTTCTCGTCGCGGAGAAGACCGAGACTCAGGCGTTCACCGGCCGCGAGCCGGCACTGCTCGAAGGTTTCGCCGCCATCGTCGCCGACGCGCTCTAGGCGCGAGTTGACAGGCGCGCGGTCGCGCGAATAGCGTGCCGCCCATGCTTCGACATCAACAAGTGTTGCGCCATTTGAATGCCGTGCTGGCCGCCTCTGCATGCCTCGCCGCGGCGCCGCTCCTCGCGCAGGGAGTCGACACCCCCGAGCCCGGGTCGATCGAAGCGATCGCCAAGGCGACCACCGAGACGCGCTTCCTCTCGCCGTGGGTGAGCTACATACCCGAGGTCGCGGGGGTCCCGTCGCCGACGAAGTTCCTGGGCCACATCGTGGGCGCGCCGGGCGAGCTGTCGAACACCACCAAAATCTACGGCTACTACAAGGCGCTGGCGGCCGCCAGCAAGCGCGTGCGCGTCGAGACGGTGGCGAAGACCGAAGAAGGCCGCGACATCCTGATGGTGATGGTGGGCGACGAGAAGAGCCTCGACGACATCGAGAAGGCGCGCGCGGCGATGGCGGAACTCGCCGACCCGCGGCGCATCGACGACGCCCGCGCCGAGGCGATCATCGGCAGCGTCAAGCCGTTCTACATGCTGCACGGCGGCCTGCACTCGACCGAGACCGGCTCGCCCGAGATGCTGATGGAGCTGGCACACCGCCTCGCGGTCTCGGAGCAACCGTACATCCGCGAGATTCGCGACCGCATCGTCGTGATCATCGATCCCGTCGCCGAGCCCGACGGGCGCGACAAGGCGGTGGAGTGGTTCTACCGCCACCTCAAGGGCAAGACCGACTACGACAACCTGCCGCCGATCAGCCCGCCTTACTGGGGCAAGTACGTGTTCCACGACAACAACCGCGACGAGATCCAGCGGCGGCTGGCGCTGACCCGCGCCACCCAGGGCATCTACTTCAAGTGGCACCCGGTCGTGGTCCACGACCTGCACGAGTCGATTCCGCTGCTCTCCATCTGGACCGGCACCGGCCCCTACAACCCGAACCTCGACCCGAGCGTGTTCAGCGAATGGCACACGATCGCCTTCCAGGAGGTCGCCACGCTGACGGCGCTCGGCATGCCCGGCGTCTGGACCTACGGCTTCGGCGAAGGCTTCGCGCACCTCTTCCAGGACTCGGTCGCAACCAACCACAACGGCATCGGCCGCGGCTACGAGACCTTCGGCAACGGCACCGCGGAAACCGTCGCGCGCACGCTCGACCCGGAGCGCAACCAGTTCACCGGCCATGCGGTCACCGATCCCGACTGGTATCGCATGGTGCCGCCGCCGAAGAAGTTCCGCTGGTCGCTGCGCAACAACACCAACTACCAGGAGAGCGCGGTGCTGGCGGCGCTGCAGTTCACAGCGCGCAACTCGCAGGAAATGATGCGCAACTTCTGGCGGCGCTCGCAGAACTCGCTGCGCAAGGGCACGAACGAGAAGCCGTACGCGTTCGCGATCCCCGAGAAGCAACTCGACCTGCGGCGCCTCGCCCGCCTCGTCAACCTGACGCGCGCCCACGGCATCGAGGTGTCGCGTGCTACGGCTGCGTTCAAGGCCAAGGACGTGGACTACCCGGCGGGCACCTACGTCGTGAAGCTGGCGCAACCGTACCGCAACTTCGCGGTAGACCTGCTCACGCCGCAGAAGTATCCGGTGGACCGCGCACCTTACCCGGCCTATGACGACGTCGCCTGGTCGCTGCCGGAGAGCCTCGGCGTCACGGTGACGCCCGTGGACGACCCGGCCGTCAAGGACGTGCCGGCGACGCTCATCACCGAGGACGTCTCGTACAAGGCCGACGTACCTGCCGCGGGCGCCGTCTACCTGCTTGCCGACACCGGCCAGGAGGCGCTGCTCGCCGCCCGCGTGCGCCTCGCGAAGTTCAAGGTGGAAGCAGCCGAGGCGAAGTTCACAGCCGGGGACAAGGAGTACGCCGCCGGTTCGTGGGTGATCGCCGACCAGCCCGGAGTGAAACAGGCGCTCGATGCAGTCGCGGGCGAGCTGGCACTGAAATTCGACGGCGTTGCTACGGCGCCCGAAGTGAAGCGCCACCTGGTCGATTTCCCGCGCCTCGCGGTGCTGCAGCTTTGGGGCGACACGCAGGCGGCCGGCTGGGTGCGGATGATCTTCGACGACCAGAAGATCCCGTACACGCTCATCATGGACGAAGACGTGAAGCGTGGCGGCCTCAAGGCGCGCTTCGACGTGATCCTCTACCCGGAGACCTACCGCAACTTCAAGCAGATGGTGACCGGCATCGACCCGAAGTTCGGCCCGCTGCCGTACACCAAGACGGCAGAGTTCCCGTCGCATGGCACGCCGACGTCCTCACCTGACATCACCGGCGGGCTGACGTACGCGGGCGTCGCCAACATCGATACGTACGTGAGAGAGGGCGGAGTGCTGCTGACGCTCGGCAGCGCCTCCAACCTGCCGGTAGACAGCGGCATTTTGCGCGACACGCAGCAGTCGAACCTGCCGGGCCTCAGCAACCCCGGCAGCGAGCTGCGGGTGCGCTTCCGCCGCCTCGACCACCCGCTCATGTACGGCTACCCGGAAACGACGTCGGTGTTTCGCGAAGACCGCCCGGTGTTCCGCGTGCGCGCCGCTGACGCGAACCGCATCGTGCTGCAGTGGGGTACCAAGCTGCCGAAGAAGGACGACGACGCCAAATCCGACGCCGACAAGGAAAAAGACAAGGCGAAGGACAAGGACGAACCGCCGCTCGTCGTCAGCGGCGGCATCAAGGGCGGCGACGCCCTCATCGGCAAGCCGGCAATCGTAGACGTCCCCACCGGCAAGGGCCGCGTAGTCCTCTACGACTTCGACCCCATCCACCGCTACCAGACGGAATCAGACTTCCGCCTGGTCTGGAACGCGATCCTCAACTGGAACGACCTACCGCCGACGCCACCGCTTCCCGCCGCCGGCGACGACGAGGAGTGGGACCGCCGCTAGCCGCTGTGCTGGCGGCGCGTCGTCTCTATTCGCGCCGCCACATTGAAGCGGCAACAGCCAGGCCGAGGCCGGCGAACAGCACGGCGTTGACCGGGTAGATCGCTTTGAGGTTCAGGTGGGCGAGGGCGCCGGCCACGGTTGGGGCCACCGCGCCGCCGACGAGGGCGACTCCCGCGAACAAGCCGAAGGCCGAGGTGCGGCGTTCCGGTGGGATGAGCAGGCCGCCGATGGTGTAGCTCAGCGTCAGTGCGCCGCCGGACACGAGGCCGAGCAGGAGTGCCAGGGCGAAGATCGGAACTGCGCTCTGCACGAGCGCCATTGGCAGAACCACCAGCGCGCCAAGAAGCAGGCTCATTGCGAGCAGGCGTCCAGGCGGGGTAGCGCTTGGTGGCGCGTCCCAGGGAGATCGCTGAAGCTGCTGCTGCTATCGAGTAGAGCGAGATGAGGCCGCCGGTTGCCACCGAGATGCGTGCTTGCGGGATGCCGAGGAGCAGCAGGTGCGGCGCCAGGATCGGCGTGAACGAGCGGCCGACGAAGTTGACTATGAACAGGATGACGAGCATCGGCACGACCTTCGGAATGGCGAGGAGGTCGCGCAACTGCGGCTGCGGTGCGCTGCCAGGCACGGGCACTGTCAGTGGCGCCTCGCGATAGAGGCTGACGAGAAGAATCAGGGCGATGCCGCAGAAGGATGCGGTGAACAGGAACGCGGCGCGTGTGCCGATGAAGTCGGCGATCAGGCCGCCGCAGAGTGGACCGACGGCGGCGGCCAGGATCTGCGCCGACTGGTTCAGGCCCACGGCGCGGCCGGTCTCCTCGCGCGGCGCGCCGGCGGTCGCCATCGCGAGGCCGAGCGGGCCAATGCCGCCGAAGAGGCCGACGCCGACGCGCAGCGCGAACAGCTCCCAGACATTGCGGACGAAGGCCGAGAGCACGAGCAGGACGATGTAGACGACGAGCGCGCGGATCGCCATGCGGCGATGGCCGTGGCGCTCGGCGAGCTTGCCCCAGACGGGCGCCATCAGGCCGGCGAGGAGCGGCGAGATGCCGATGAGGACGCCGGCCCAGGTGGTGGCGGCTTCGAGGCTCTGTACCCCGATCTCGCGCACGAACAAGGTGAGGAACGGCAGCACGAACGCGAATCCCGCGAACACCACGAACACCATCGCGGTGCTGACGTAGAGGTTGCGCTGCCAGGTGCGAAGCTCGTCGCTGGCTTCGCTCATCCGTGCAGCAGCACTTCGGCGTACACCAGCCCGTCGGCCGTGTCGTCGGTCGCGACGCTGCCCTCTCCCTCGGAGCCGAGCCTTTGGGCGACTTCCAAAGCGCGCGCCTGTAGCGTGAACGTTGCGACTGGTGTGAGCGAGACGACAACGTGGCGCCAGCTGACGCCGCGCGTCCAGCCGGTGCCGAGCGCCTTGCTGGCCGCCTCCTTTACCGCGATGCGGCGCGCGATGCCGAGCGCCCGGCCCAGGTCTTCGCCGTCATAAATGGCGCGTTCCTCCGGGCCCATCAGCCGCTCCACCAGCCTGCGCCCCCAGCGGTCGAGGGCAGCCTGCACCCGGTCGATCTCGATGAGGTCGATGCCGACGCCGACGATCCTCGGTGAGGTGTGCGAGCGGGGCATGGACGATGGTCATTTTAGGGCTAGGATGGAGGCAAGTCGGAGGTTCCCCATGAAGTTCGCCTTCATAAAGCACACCGCCGGTTTCGCGGCGGCCATCGTCCTTCTTGCCAGCCTGGCCCCGGCGCAGAGCCTGGGCGAAATCGCCGCGAAGGAAAAAGAGCGGCGCAAGGGCATGAAGCCCTCGAAGGTCTACACCGACGAGGACCTGAAGAAAGTGAACGGCGCGTCCGGTACGTCCGAGGCGTCGTCGAGCGACGGCACGACGAGCGTAGATGCCGTGGTCGCGGCCCCCGTGACACCCGACTACGTCTCGGGCGACGAACGGCAAGCCGCGCAATCGGTGTGGCGCGACGGCATGCGCGCGGCGAAGGAACAAGTCACGACGCTGACCGCGCGCGACCGCGAGCTGCAGGACCTCGTCACCGCACAGACCCAGTTCGGCACCGCCGATCCGGACGTGGTGGCGCAGGTGCAGGAGAACGCCGCCAAGCTGACGGCGGCCAGGGACGCACTCGACAAGCTGGAGCGCGAAGGCCGCTTCCGCGGCTATCGCGAGTAGCCGCCCGGCCGCCCCTTCTCGCGCCGCACGCGCGTGAGCGGCAGGGTGTCGGCGCGCAGTGAGACGTCGCTGATGCCGGTGCCGTCGAACGTCCACGACGCTCCCGCGGGCGGCAACGTCACTTCCTTGGTGATGCGCCCGGCGCCCGACATGAACTCGATCGCGACCGGGATCGGGCCCGGCAGGCCGTCGGCCGCCAGTTCGACGACGGCCTTGCCACCCGCCTCGTTGGCATAGCGCAGCGTCACCGTCGGCAGCGCCGTGCCGTACACCCACGCGTCGAAGTACGCCTGCAGGCTCGCGCCGTGCGCGGTCTCGAGCGCCGCCTGCACGTCCGCGGTGCCGATGGTGCTGAAGCGGCCGTCCGCCTGCAGCTTGCGCAGCGCGGCGAAGAAGCCCTCGTCGCCGACGATGCCGCGCAGCAGGTGCAGCACCAGCGCCGCCTTGTCGTAGACGATGGCGCGGAACACCTGCGGATCGCCCTTGATGTGGCCAAGGCGGTAGCCGAGGCTGATGGGCCCCTGCTCGGTCATGCGCACCGCCCAGCGGTCCATGCGCGCGAGCGCCTCGCGAAACGTGTCTTCGCCGCGCGAATGGCGCACCCACAAGGCGGCTGCGTACTGCGCGAAGCCTTCCGAGATCCAGCGCTCGTGGTAGTTCTCGCCGGTGACGCCATGCCCCCACCACTGGTGCGCGAGCTCGTGCGCGAGGAAGAACCCGGGGATGTCCCAGAAGGTCGCGGGGTCGTCGCGGAGCGGACGGCGCAGCAGCACCGGTCGTTCCGCCAGTATCACCATCCCCGGCGGGCTGTGGCCGCCGGGGGTCTCGCGCTCGATGAGCGTCAGGTTGAGGGTGTCGTAGGGCACCGGCCCGAACAGCGTCTCGAAGTAGGCGAGGATCGCCTGCGCCTGCTCCACCTTCTGCGGCAGGCTGCCTGCCTGCCGCGTCACGCCGAACGAGCGGATCGTGGTCGAGCCGGTGGTTGCCGTCGGCCCTTCGCTGAGGCGGCCGACGGCGGCCGAGATGTACTTGCCCTTGCGGTCCTGTTGATACTCGACGATGCGCCGGCCGCCTTCGACGCGTGACGACACGCGCTCGCCGCTGGTGACGGCGCTGAGCTCGGCGGGCAGGTCGAAGCGAATGTTTGCCGTGGCGTAGTCGTCAGGGCCGATCGAGGGATACCACGAGGTGCGGTTGGTGAGCACCTTCACGTCTTCGAGGTGCATGTCGTCCGCGTTCCATTCGATCTGCGGCGGCATCACTTCGTCCTCGACGAACGCCGCCGGCACGTAGCCGCGGTAGCGCACGCGGATCGCCACCTCGCTGCCGGCCTGGGAGCCGAGCGAGCCGAGCGACACCATCACGGAGTCCTGGCCGCGCACCCGGAAGAAGAGCAGCGGGCCAACGTCGGCGCTGGTGATCGACTCGATCGCGAAGCTGTCGTGCAGCCGCAGCCTGAGGGTCGCGATCGGCTGGCGCACCGCGACGCGCAGGGTGTCGTCGCCGCGCATCATCCGCAGGCCGCTCTCGAAGGTGATGGCGAGGTCGTGGCGGATCACGTCCACGGAGCGGTTGTCCTCGTCCGAGTAGCGCACGCTCTTGCCGTTCGCGGCGTAGAGGCACACCTGGCGGCGGTTGACGCGGTCGAAGAGGCTGAGCCCTTCCGGAGCGTTGTCGTCGAGCGTGTAGGTGAGCGGACCCTTCGGGCCGTCGAAAACCAGGGCACCGTCGCCGAGCGGCGGCACCAGCCACCACGGCGAGCGCGGCAGGGCGGCGTCGAGCAGGTAGATCTGGCTCACGTGGCGCGCGTAGTAGTCGGCGGCGTCGTTGTAGCGAGACGCCGCGCTCGGATCGTCGCGCAGCTGTGGCTGGCCGAGCCACTCGAAGATCTTCGCCGGGTGCAGGCGCAGGAAGAAGTGGCGGATCGGGTGAACCAGGCGGGTCTTGCCCGAATACTGCCGCAGCTGTTCCTTCTCGGTGACGGGGGCTGGATTGAAGTCGACGACACCCTTGCCGGAGAAGACCAGCACCGTCGGGCCGACCGAAGCGGGCGCGGTGTAGAGCGTGCCCTGTTCGAGGCGCACCTCGAGGTCGGGCAGGCGCAGGGTGATGCCGGCGGCGTCATAGCCTTTGCGGTCGAGCGACAGGTGGATGAGGCCGTCGATGTCCGCCAGCTGCTCGCGCTCCACAACCGCCCAGCCGTCGTCGCCGCGCTCGAAAGTGAGCATTGCCTGGCTCACCTCGCCGCGCGGCTCGACCACACGGAAAAAGCGCGCGGGTACCTTCACGCGCCGCGCCTGCGCCACCGCGGCCGGCAGCTGTTCGACGTGCAGCTGGACGCTTTCCGCCTGCAGCTGGTCGGCGGCCCATTGGCGCTCCAGCTCGCGTTCGTCGCTGCCGTGGAACCGCCACGCAGCGAGCCAGGCCTCGACATCGGCCTTCGTCCAGGCCTGTTGCAGCGCTTCCACCAGCGCGGCGGGGTCTTGTGGGGCCGCGGCGCCTGCCGGGGCTGCGGCAAGGAGTGCGAGGGCGGCGGCCGCCAGCAGTGTCGAGCGAGGCATCTGGTCTCTTGTGGCCCTCCAGTACACCACGAAGCGGCGGTCCGCGCCAGAACCACTTGTCCCCGGCTATGATCGAAGTCCATGACCGTTTTCGACGCGCGGCGGCTGCCGGCCGCGGTCTTCAAGCTCGACGTCGAACGCATGCGGCGCGGCTGGTATTCGGACAAGTACTTCATCAACATCGCCCGCACCCTCGCGGAACTGGCCGCGCGCGGCTACCGCTTCGGCGGCACCCGCAGCGACCTCGCCGACCTCGACATCGACCTGCAGAACGTGGATGTCGGTTCGATCGAGGTCGAGATGCAGTGGTTCACCAGGCGCCGGCCGTTCTCGGTGGTGGTGGGCGTAGACAAGGCGCTGGCCATGCTCGAGCAGTGCGCCGGCTACTTCGACGACGCGGGCCGCTTCCAAAGCACCTTCGACAGCCTCGAGGTGATGGCCGTCCCGGACGGGTCGCTGGCGCCCTACGAGGGCGACCCGATGCAGGTGAGCCCGGTGATGAAGGTGCGCGGCCGCTACCGCGACTTCGCCATCCTCGAGACGCCGACGCTCGGCGCTCTCACCCGCGGCAGCCGCGTGGCGACGAACGTCTATGAGGTGCTGCGCGCGGCGCGCGGCAAGCAGGTGCTGTTCTTCCCGGCGCGCTTCGACGCGCACGAGGTGCAGGCCGCCGACGGCTACGCCTACCAGGTGGCGGTGCAGCTCTTCAACCGGCAGTACGAGCAGAGCCTGTCGGCGTACGTCTCGACCGACGCGCAGGGCGATTGGTGGGGCGGCGCCGGCGGCGGCACGGTGGCGCACGCAGCGATCGCGTGCTTCCTCGGCGACACGGCGGAGGCCACCATGGCGTTTGCCGCCACCCGTCCGCCCGAGATCCCGCGCATCGCGCTCGTGGACTTCAGCAACGACTGCGTCGGCACCTCGCTCGAGGTGATCCGCACCATGTTCGGCCGTTACCACGAGCTGCTGCGCGCCGGACAGGTGGACGAAGCGCGGCGCTTCAAGCTGTTCGCGGTGCGTCCGGACACCTCGGCGAACCTGCGCGACGTCTCGGTGCCGCCGCTCGGCGATCGCCGCCTCGACTGCGGCGTCAACCCGCGGCTGGTTTTCCTGATGCGCGCCGCCATCGACCGCGAGTGGCAGGACTGGGGGCTTGCCGGCGACGACGCGCGCCTTGCCGAGAGCTATTGCCGCGACGTGCGCATCGCGGTCACCGGCGGGTTCACCCCGGAGAAGATCCGCCAGTTCGAGGAATTGTCGGTGCCCGCCGACATCTACGGCGTCGGCTCCTGGCTGCTCACGTCGTGCGACGTCTGCGGCACCAACAACGATTTCACCGCCGACATCGTGCGCGTGCGCATCGAGGGCCGCTGGTACGACATGGCGAAGGTCGGCCGCCAGCCCTGCGACAACCCGCTGCTGGAGCGGGTCACGCGCGCAGCATTGCACGGTCCGCTGGTTCCCGCGGGCATCGGGGTGGGCGCATGAACGAGACGGTGTCGCTGTTCACCGCGTTCATGGCCGGGCTGCTGTCGTTCGTCTCGCCGTGCGTGCTGCCGATCGTGCCCGGCTACCTGTCGTTCATCAGCGGCGTCAACATGTCCGAGCTGAAGGACGAAGCCGGGCAGGCGACGCCTGGCCTCGCGCGCCGCGTCGGCCTCACCGCGCTCTTCTTCGTGCTCGGGTTCTCGACGGTGTTCGTGTCGCTGGGCGCTGCCGCCAGCTACGTCGGCTTCTACCTGCAGCAGTACAAGCGCAGCCTCGGCATTGTCGGCGGCATCATCATCATCCTGCTGGGCCTGCACACCGCCGGCATCCTGCGGATCAAGTGGCTGCTCTACGAGAAGCGCGCCGACGTGAAGACCAAGCCGCTCGGCTTCCTCGGCGCCTACGTCGTCGGGCTGGCCTTCGCCTTCGGCTGGACGCCGTGTATCGGCCCGATCCTGGCGGCGATCCTGCTCTACGCCTCGCAGCAGGAAACGGTGAGCCAGGGCGTGGTGCTGCTGAGCGCCTATTCGGCCGGCCTCGGCATCCCGTTCCTCGCCGCGGCGTTTGCGATCAATGCCTTCTTCGCCGCCTTCGCCGGCCTCAAGAAGCAGATGGGCGCCATCGAGAAAGTCGCCGGCGCCCTGCTCGTCGCCGTCGGAGCGCTGCTCGTCACCGGCCAGTTGAGCGTCCTCGCGCAGTGGTTCAGCCGGCTGTTCCCCTCGCTCGCGAAAATCGGCTGACCCCCTGTCATCGACGGATTGGCTCTCCGTCCCCGTCCAATCCGTCGATTTCCTTTCTCGTCGTCCCCAGGCGCTCGCGTCAGCGTCCGTCCCTTTGTCCTTCCCCCAAGCGCTTGCGTCAGCGTCCGCCACTGCGTCCGGACGCAGTGGCGAGGAGATCCCTCGGTCGCAGCATGAGCGATGGACTCCTCGGGAACACGCTGTCGCGCCTTGGTCACCAACACACATAGTCCACTGCGTCCGGACGCAGTCGGTTACCAATCGAAACACCCACTCGTGACGTCCGCCCGAGACGGGCCTGTTTGGAAGCGATACTCACTCGGTGAGTACGTCGTACTCATGGCATGAGTACTCGTTCAGGAAAGACCCTCGGTCGCGGCGCAAGCGATGGACTCCTCGGGAATACGGTCGGGGGCTATTCGCCGTCGAAGCGGCGGACCGACTGGTAGAGGCGGTCGCCATCGCCGCTTTCCGAGACGAACGAGAAGCGGCCGGAGCGGTCGAAGGCTTCGGCGAGGCGGCGCAGGTATGGCTTGCGGCCGACGGGAACGATGACGTAGCGCGGCGCGAAGCGCTCGAGCAGGTAGTTCATCGGCCGCGAGGTGTCGACCTCGTAGGGCGGGTCCTCGACCCAATGGTTCAGGATCTGGCGTTCGAGGGCGCCGGTTTCGGGAGGGACGAAGGCACCAGCGCCGTTCACCACCGGCATGCCGTGGCGCGCGGCCCAGATGAGCGTATCGGCCTCGAACACCGGAATCTCGAGGATGGCACCGGGTTTCATCGTCAGGATCTCGCGGTAGACCGCGGGCACACCCGGCGCCACCTCGCGCACGCGCACGGCGGGCGCCAGCGTCTCGAGCACTGCAACCGCCACCGCGGCCGGTCCCAGCCACGGTCGCCCGGTCTTGTCGAGGCGGCTCAGGCCCTTCGCCGCCACCACCGCGAACAGCATGGTCGCGACCGCCGCGAACGAGTAGGGATGGCGCATGGCGTCGAGCGGCGGCACCGCGAACAGGGCACGATAGGGAAGCGGCAGCTGCAGGCTCCACAGCTTGAGCGTCGGGCCGAGGGCAATGATTCCGAGCGCCACGATCGCCGCGAAGTAGAAGGTGTCTTCCTTGCGTCGTTTGCGCACTGCTGCCACTACCAGGGCTATCGCCAGAAGGCCGGGGAACATGCGCTCGCCGCGCGCGCCGAGGACAGCGCCGTACACGTACGATTCGCTGCCGAGGTCGTGCAGCGGCCGCCACGACATCTGCGCCGACATGCCGATGGGCCGCCGCAGCCCGTCGCGCTCCTTGAGGTCGGAAAACACCTTCGCGTAAGGCGTCGTCAGCACCAGCGCGACGAAGATCGCGAGGCCGGTGCGCGCGATCACCGAGCTGTGGCGGAAGCGGCCAAGATGCGTCGCGAGGAACACCACGCCGAGCATCGCGCAGGCGACTGCGTAGTAGCCGCTCGACTGCGCCGCGAGCGAGAAGCTCGCTCCCACCAGCACTGCCTTGCGCCAGGTGGGCGTGCGCACCAGGCCGTGCAGGCCATAGAGGAACAGCGCGATCCAGCCGGTGCTCAGCAGGTTGAGGTGGTAGAGGTGGTAGAGCTGGTGCGAGGTGAAGGCCGCGAGCACGCCCGCGAGGAGCGCCGGCCACAGCTCGCCGGTCAGCTTGCGTGCCAGCAGGAAGAACGACCACCCGGAGAAGGTCAGAGCCAGCAGCACCGCGATGTTGTAGAGCGGCACCGGGTCGTCGATGAACAGGCGAAAAGGCAGCATCAGCACGGCGGTGCCGAGCGACAGGTCGGAATAGAGCACGGCGCCGGTCGCGGGATAGAAGACGTTGCCGGCGAAGAACTCGGTGGGCGTCAGCACGTGGCTGGTCAGCCAGTGCAGCGTCCACATGTCGATGAGCGGGTCGGGACCGGCGAACGTGGTGGTGCGCAGGCCCGCCGCCAGCGGCCGCGTCGCAATGAGGGCGAGCAGCAGGAAGAAGAGGACGATGCCCGCTTCGAGCGCCAGGCGCCGCTGTCGATCGGTCAAGACGGGCGAGTATAATCGCCTCATGCGCAGGACCCTTGCCATAGCCGCGATCGCCGCCATGCTGCCGCTCGGCATTGCCTTCAACAACGGCTGCGGCCGCGCGCCGATGGCCGCGAAGGGCAGCTACGGCCCGGCGCCCAGCTTCGACCTGCCCGACCTTGCGGGCGGTCGCGTCAAGAACGCCGACCTCAAGGGCAAGGTCGTGGTGATGGATTTCTGGGCCACCTGGTGCGGCCCGTGCATCGAGGAAATTCCCCACTACCGCGAGTTCCTCAAGCAGAACGAGTCGAAGGGCGTGGTGGTGGTCGGGGTCGTCTTCGATTCGGGCGAGCCGAAGGAGATCGAAGACTTCGTGACGGAGCGCAAGATCACCTATCGCCAGCTGCTCGGCACCGACGCCACGCTCGACGACTTCGGCGCCGGCCTCGGCTTTCCGACGACGTTCGTGATCGACGGCGACGGCCGCATCCGCACCAAGATCGTCGGCAGCCCCGCCGGCAAGTTCGATTCGCTGCAGAAGACGGTCGACGAAGCGCTGGCCAAGCCAGCGGCATGAGCGTCACCAGCGACCAGGTGCTCGCCGCCCTGCGGGCGGTGCAGGATCCCGACCTGCACAAGGACATCGTCACCCTCGGCTTCGTCAAGGACATCCGCATCGAGAAGGGCGAGGTCGACTTCACCATCGAGCTGACGACGCCCGCCTGCCCGGTGAAGGAAGAGTTGAAGTCGCAGGCCGAGTCGCTGGTGGCAGCGCTCCCCGGTGTCACCGCCGCGCGTGCCGCCATGACCGCCAACGTGCGGGCCCGCGCCGGCATGTCGCGCCAGGAGATTCCCGGCATCCGCAACATCATCGCGGTCGGCGCGGGCAAGGGCGGGGTGGGCAAGTCGACGACCGCCGTCAACCTCGCCGTGGCGCTGGCGCGACGCGGCGCCCGCGTCGGGCTGCTCGACGGCGACGTCTACGGTCCCAACATTCCGCAGATGCTCGGCACCGACGAGCAGCCGGCGGTGAGCGGCGACAAGAAGATGATTCCGCCGCAGGCGCACGGCATCAAGCTGGTGTCGATGGGCATGCTGGTGCCGCCCGACCAGCCGATCATCTGGCGCGGCCCGATGCTGCACGGCGCCATCCAGCAGTTCATGCGCGATGTGGTGTGGGGCGAGCTCGACTACCTGATCGTGGACCTGCCGCCCGGCACCGGCGACGTCTCGCTGAGCATGGCGCAGAGCGTGCCCATCGCCGGCGCGGTGGTGGTGACGACACCGCAGGGCGTGTCGATCGCCGACGTGCGCAAGGCGGTTGCGATGTTCCGCCAGCTCAACATCCCGGTGCTCGGCGCGGTCGAGAACATGAGCTACTTCGCCTGCCCGCACTGCGGCGAGCGCACCGACATCTTCGGCCACGGCGGCGGCGCTGCCATGGCCGCAGACCTCGGCATCCCGTTCCTCGGCGAGGTGCCGATCGAGACGCGCGTGCGCGAGGGCGGCGACAGCGGCCAGCCGGTGGTGGCGGCGGCGCCCGAGAGCGCCGCGGCGAAGGCGTTCGACGAGGTGGCCGGCAGGGTCGCGTCGCAGATCTCCATCCAGGCCATGCGCGTCCTGCGGGTGATCCAGACGGCCTAGCGTGCGCGCCCGCGGCGGCTTCCTGGCCCTCGTCGCGCTGCTGGCCGCCCTGGCTGCGGCGCTCTTCTCGCACGACAATCGACTCACCGCCGACGGCATCGACCACTACGTGTACCTGCGCTCTCTGTGGGTCGACCACGATCTCGACCTCGGCAACGACTACGAGGCGGTGACCCGCGGGCGCGCCGCAGACCTCGAGAAGACGCCGCTCGGCCGCGTCGCGAACCCGCACCCGATCGGGCCAGCGATCGTCTGGGCGCCGTTTTACGCGGCGGCGGAACTGGTCACGCGGCTGCGCGGCGGCAGCGCCGGCGGCGCCGACCCAAGCCTCGACTCGATGCACCGCGGCGCCATCGCGCTCGCGAGCCTTCTCTACGGCTGGTTGGGCCTGGTGCTGCTCTACCACGCGGCGCGGCGGCTCGCCGGGGACATGCCGGCGCTCCTCTCGGCGCTCGGCATCGGGCTCGCCACTTTCCTCTATTGGTACCTGGTGCACGACTCGGCGATGGCCCACGCGCCGGCTTTTGCCGCGGCGGCGCTCGTCGTCTGGCTGTGGTTGCGGCCGGCACCAGCGCCGCGCAGCATCTGGCGCGCCGTTGCCCTCGGCGCCGCCTGCGGACTCGCGGCGCTGCTGCGCTGGCAGGCAGCCCTCCTGTTCGTGGTGGTGCTTGCCGACGCGATCGAGCGCGCGGCGCGGCGGGAAAGCGCCGCTGCGGTGCTGCGCGACGTTGCCGCCGCCGGCCTCGCTGCGCTCATCGTGTTCACGCCGCAGCTCGTCGTCTTCAAGCTCCTGTACGGCTCGTGGTTCACGATTCCGCAAGGGACTCGGTTCCTCGCCGGCAACCCTGCGTGGAGCGGTGTCTTGTTCTCTCCGCACCACGGCCTCTTCTCGTGGTCGCCGTTTCTCTACTGCGGCGCCGCCGGCTTCCTGCTGTGGCTGCGCCGCGCGCCTGCGCAGGCGCTCACAGCTTTCGTGGTGTTCCTGCTGTGCGCGCGCCTCAACGCCGGGGTTGGCGACTGGTGGGGCGGATCGGCGTTCGGTGGACGGCGCTTCGACATCGTGCTGCCGTTCTTCGGCATTGCCACGGCCCTGTTCTTCCAGTGGGCCGTCTCGTTCGTGGCGCGCCGCCCCGCGTGGGCCGTCGCCGCCGCCTGTGCGCTCTTCGCCTCGTGGAACCTGCTGCTGGTGTCGAACTTCCGAACGGGCGTCTGGGACTATTCCGGTCCGGTGACTTTCGAAGAAATGGGCCGCGGCGTCGCCGGCACCGTCGATCGCACGATCGGGTCGCCGTTCTCGCTGCCGGGCGCTCTCTGGGAGCGGCTGCGCCGCGGCCGGGCACTCGCCGACTACGAGTCGGCGTTCACCGAGCGGCCGTTCTCGCGCTGGTCGGCGCGCTTCGGCATAGACGACCGGATCTTCCTCGAGGATGGCTGGAGCGCGGCGCTGCTTGAAGGCGGCGTTTCGTTTCGCTCGCTTCTGGCCGCGGAAGGCGGCTTCGTCGTCCCGCTGCACCGACCGGCGGCCTACCGGCTCGGCGTGCGCGCCCGCGGGCCTGGTGGCGACGGCGGTGGGCTCAGCGTGCGCGTATTCGTGAACCAGCGGCCGGCCGGTGTGTGGGCGCTCGCGCCGGAATGGACCGACTTCGAGACCGCGGTGCCCGCGGAGCTGCTGCGGCCGGGGCGCAACTTCTTCCGCCTGCGCATCCTGTCCGGCGGCACCGGCGGCGTCGATGTCGCAGGCGCCTGGCTCGCGCCGCTATCATGAAGATCGTGCGCGCCTGCGTCCCGCTGCTCGTGGCCGCAACCTGCGCGAGTGCGCCTGCGTGCCGCCGCTCGCCGCCGCCGGTCGCGACCTACCAGGGTGCGCCGGTCGTCCTCATCAGCATCGACACGCTGCGCGCCGATCGCGTCGGAGTGTATGGCTACAAGGGCGCGCGCACACCCAACATCGACGCGCTCGCCGCCGACGCGGTGCGCTTCGCCGACGTCTACAGTGCCGTCCCTCTCACCCTGCCCGCGCACGCGACGCTCTTCACCGGCAAGCTGCCGCCGCGCCACGGCGTGCGCGACAACCTCGGCTTCACGCTCGACCCGTCCCAGAAGACGCTCGCCAGCACCCTCAAGGCCGCCGGCTACGCCACCGGCGGCGCCGTTTCGGCTTACGTGCTGCGCCACCAGACGGGGATCTCCCAGGGTTTCGACTTCTACGACGATGCGCTCGTCATCGAAGGCTCGGGCGAAGTTGCCGGCGACGTGCAGCGCGACGGCGCCGTCGCCGTGGACGCACTGGCCGGGTGGGTGGAAGCGCAGGGGGCCGGGAAGCCGCTGTTCGCGTTCCTGCACCTCTACGAGCCGCACGCCCCCTACGCTCCGCCCGCGCGCTTCGGCGGCGCGGCCACGCCTTATGACGGCGATGTCTCCTATGCCGACGAACTCGTCGGCCGCTTTCTCGAGCGGCTGCGGAAGGCGGGAGTGTTCGAGCGCGCGCTGGTGGTGCTCACCGCCGATCACGGCGAGGGCCTGAATGATCACGGCGAAGCCGAGCACGGCATCTTCCTCTACCGCGAGTCGCTGCACGTGCCGCTGCTCGTGCGCCTGCCCGGCGGCGCCGCCCGCGGCACGCTCGTGACGGGCACCGCGTCACAGGCCGACATCGCGGCAACCATCCTCGACCTCGCCGGCGCCGGAAGCGCGGCGCATGGCGATGACGGCCTCGACGGCCGCACGTTGCGCGCGGCGATTGCGCGCGGACGGACCGACGGAGCGCCGGCCTATTCCGAGACGCTCTACCCGCGCCGCCAGTTCGGCTGGAGCGAGCTGTACGCTGTGAGCGAAGAAAAACTGCGCTATATCCGCGCGCCGAAGCCGGAGATCTACGACCTCGGCGCCGATCCGGGCGAGCGGCAGAACCTCATCGCCGCACGCGCCGCCGCCGTCGGTCCGCTGAATGCGTTCGTAGACAAGGTGCTCGCGGCGGGGAAGCCCGCAGAGCCCGAAGACGTGCCGGCGGAGGTGCGCGAGAAGCTGGCGGCGCTCGGCTACGTCGGCCTGTCGTTCACGCCGCAGCCCGAGGGCACGGCGCTGGCCGACCCGAAGGACAAGATCGCGGGCTACCAGGAATACCTCAAGGCCCTGCGCCTGCGCCAGCAGGGCAACACCGGGGAAGCGATCGCCGGGCTGCGGCGCGTGGTCGCGGAGAACCCGCGCATGATCGAGGCGTGGACGATCCTCGGCACGACGCTCGCCGCGGACGGCCGCAGCGGCGAAGGCATCGCGGCGCTTTCGCGGGCGGTCGCGCTCGACCCGCAACGCCCCGAGATCCACACGGCGCTCGCCAAGATCTACGCCCTGCAGGGCAACACGGCCAAAGCGCTGCCGCATGCCGAGATCGCGTCGGCGAAAGATCCGGGAGCCGGTGCCGAGCTGGTGGCACAGATCCTGATGGACGCCGGCCAGCCGCGCGACGCGGCGGCCTTTGCGAAGCGCAGCATCGCCGCCGATCCGGAGCGCATCATGGGCCATTTCATCCTCGGCGACATCGCGCGCCGCGCCGGACGCTACGCGGAGGCGCTCGCGGACTATCGCCGCGCCGAGACCGCGAAGGCGCGCCGCCGGCAGGCGATCGTACGCAACCTCTACTACAACATGGGCGATTGCCTGGCGCGGCTCGGACAAAACGCCGAGGCCGAGGCGATGTTCAGGCGCGAGCTGCAGCAGTTGCCGTCCGCGCGCGATCCGCGGCTGGCTCTGGCCCTTCTTTACCGCTCTGAGGGCCGCGATGCCGACGTGCGGACGGTGCTTGCCGAGCTGATTGCCGCCGAACAGCCGCCGACCGCCGACACGTACGCCACGGTGCTGCGCACGCTCGCGATGCTTGGCGACCGCGAAGGCGCCGCGATGTTCGCGCAGCGCGCGCGGCAGGCGTTTCCCCAGGACGGGCGATTCCGGTGATTGCCGCCGCGCTGCTGCTGGCCGCCGCTGCCGGGGCGGCGCCCCCCAACGTCCTGCTGGTCACGATAGACACGCTGCGCGCCGATCGCGTCGGCTGCTACGGCTACGCCGCGGCCGAAACGCCGGTGCTGGACGAGTTGGCGAAGGGCGGCGTGCTGCTCGAGGACGCGACCGTGCAGGTGCCGCAGACGCGGCCGTCGCACGCCTCGCTCCTCACTGGCCGCTGGCCGTTCGAACACGGCATCCGCGACAACTATTCGCCGCCGCTCGCCAGGACGGTGCCCACGCTCGCCACGCAGTTGAAGGCCGCCGGCTACCGCACCGCCGCCTTCGTCGCATCGTTCGTGCTGTCGCGAGCGTCGGGGCTCGGCCGCGGCTTCGACAGATACGGCGATCCCTTTTCCGGCGCGCGCCGGGGATCGGCTCTCTACGAGCGGCCCGAGCGGCGCGGCAGCGAGGTGGTCGACGATGCGCTCGCGTGGCTGGGCAAGCCGGGGGCGGCGCCTTTCTTCGCCTGGGTGCACCTCTACGACCCGCACGCGCCCTACAATGCGCCGGCGCCGTTCGGCGCGCGGTTCGCGAAGGCGCCTTATGACGGCGAGGTGGCGTACGCCGACCAGCAGGTGGGCCGGCTCATCGCATGGCTCGACGCGAAGAAGCTGCGCGGCAAGACTCTCGTCGTCGTCACCTCCGACCACGGCGAGGGGCTCGGCGATCATGGCGAGGACGAGCACATGCTGCTCGTCTACGACAGCACGCTGCGCGTGCCGCTCATCGCCTCGTGGCCCGGCACCCTGGGCGCCGGCCGGCGCATCGCCGGACAGTTTCGCAGCGTCGACCTGCTGCCCACCGTGCTCGAGCTTGCCGGGGCCGCGCCGCTCCGCACCAGCGGCACGTCGCGCGCCGCCAACCTGCGCGGCGGCACCCGCATCCCCGACAACGAGTCGTACGCGGAGAGCCTCTACGGCAGCATCCATTTCGGGTATGCGCCGCTGCGCGCGCTGCGGTCCGAGAGCTGGAAATACATCGAGGCGCCGCGCCCGGAGCTTTACAACGTGCGCGACGATCCGGCGGAACAGAAGGACATGACCGCGGTGCGCGGTCAGGTGGCCTCGCGGCTCGAGGAGCGCCTGCGCACGTATGACAGCGCGCGCACCGCCACGGCCGCGGCCGCGAAGATCGCGCCGGACGCCGGCACGCTGGAAAGGCTGGCGGCACTTGGCTACGTCGGCGGCTCGGCGCCGCGCGGCGGGCGTCCCACCGGCGCCGACCCCAAAGACAAGATCGGCGAGGTGCAGGGATACATTCGCGACTTCGACGCGGCCCGCAGGCTCACGAACGCCGGCAAGTGGGACGAAGCGGCGCCGATCCTCGAGCGGCTCGGGCGCGGCGAGATCATGGGCTACGAGGTGGAGATGCTGCGCGGCCGGGCGTTCCTCCGCGGCCAGCGCTTCACCGAGGCGGCAGCTTCGCTGGAGCAGGCGATTACGCTCGTGCCGCGCGGCGCCGAAGCCTATGTATTGCTGGCGAGCGCCTATGCCGGTGCGGGCCGCTCGCAAGACGCGGTCGGCGCGCTCGAGCGCGGCGCCGTCGTCGACCCGAAGAACGTGCGCCTGCGCCTCGCGCTCTCGGCCCTCTACCGCGACCAGGGTGAAGTGCCGAAGGCGGTCGCCGAGCTGCGCACCGCGGTAGCCGCGGACCCGAAGTCGGCGGACGCCTGGAACGCGCTTGGCAGCCTGCTCGCGCAAGGCGGAGCCGGCAGGGAAGCGGTGGCCGCGTTTCGCTCCGGTCTCGCCGCGAAAGCCGACGATCCCGACATGCTCTTCGGACTCGCCGCGCTTTTGGGCGGCGCCGAAGCCGCGCAGCTTCTCGAACGGCTGGTCGCCACCACGCCCGACTATCCCGGCGCCGCGCAAGCGCTCGCCGCAGTGCGCCGCGCCCAGGCGCCGCTTGGCCCGGGCGAGGCGCGGCTGCGGCTTTGGCGCGCCAATGACAGTGCCACGCTCGAGGCCGTGCGCGCGACACTCGTCTCGGGGAAGGCGCCGGACGATCCCGGCCGCGTGCTCGGCACTGTTCGCACAGACGATCTCGAGGAGCCGCTGCGCACCGCAGCCGCGGCACTTCGCCCGGGTATGACCAGCGCGGTGCTGACGACCGCCACCGGGTTCGCACTCCTCTTCAGGGAGCGCTGATTCAGTAGACTCCGCGGGTGCCCCTCCGCCGCGCCGCGCTCGGCTTCATCTTCGTCACCGTCGTCCTCGACATGCTCGCGTTCGGCGTGGCGGCGCCCGTCCTTCCCAAGCTGGTCGAGACCTTCGAGGGCGGCGACACGGCGCGCGCCGCCGAGATCATCGGCCTGTTCACCACCGCGTGGGCCCTCATGCAGTTCTTCATGGCGCCCTTTCTCGGCATGCTGTCCGACCGCTTCGGCCGGCGGCCGGTCATCCTGCTCTCGAACTTCGGGCTCGCGGTCGACTACGCCGTCATGGCGCTGGCGCCGGGGGTCGCGTGGTTGTTCGTGGGCCGCGTGCTCTCCGGCATCACGGCTGCGAGCATCCCGACGGCGAGCGCCTACATCAGCGACGTGACCACGCCGGAGAAGCGCGCCGGTGCCTTCGGCA
The DNA here is from genome assembly GCA_963720545.1 of uncultured Acidobacteriota bacterium. Classification (GTDB taxonomy): domain Bacteria; phylum Acidobacteriota; class Vicinamibacteria; order Fen-336; family Fen-336; genus MFD01916-c6. Next base: position 2,964,839 of record OY970399.1, read on the forward strand.
TGCTCGGTGCGGCCTTCGGCATCGGCTTCATCCTCGGTCCGGCGCTCGGCGGCTGGCTCGGCGCCATCAGCCCGCGCCTGCCGTTCTGGGTGGCCGGCAGCTTCAGTTTGTTGAACGGACTCTACGGCCTGCTGGTGCTGCCCGAGTCGCTGCCGCCCGAGAAGCGCCGCACCGAGCTCGTGTGGCGCAATGCCAACCCGCTGGGCTCCCTGGTGCTCCTGAGGCGCCATGCCGAGCTTGCAGGGCTCGCCACGGTGAACTTCCTCGGCTATGTCGCCCATGAGGTCTACATCACCGTGTTCGTTCTCTACGTGGGCTACCGCTACGGGTGGAACGCGCGCACCGTGGGCTTCTCCCTCGCCCTCGTAGGCTTGTCCTCGATGGTGATCTCGGCCGGGGTGGTGGGGCGGGTGGTGGCCTGGGTGGGCGAGCGGCGGGCGATGTTGGCTGGATTACTTTTTGGCGGATTAGGGTTTGCATTGTTCGGGTTCGCGCCGGTAGGGTGGGTGTTTCTGGCCGCGATCCCCATCAATGCGCTGTGGTCGCTGGCTGGTCCATCATCCCAATCCCTAATGACCAGACTTGTCTCGCCGTCCGAACAGGGAGAACTGCAGGGCGCCATCGGCGCCGTGCGGAGCCTTGCCATGCTCATCGGGCCGGGCCTGTTCGCCTTCACCTTCGCGGTCTTCATCGATGCGCGGCGCGTGACGCCGCAGCCGGGCGCCCCCTGGTACCTGGCGTCCTTCATCCTCGCCACCGCGTTCGTGCTGGCCCGCGCCGTGACGCCCGCGCCGCGGCCGCAGGAGCATCCGGTTTGAGACTTCGCGGCCGGGTCCTGCTGGCGGGCGTCGCCCTGCTGAGCGTCGCCATCGTCCCAGGGAACCCCGCCGCGGTCGCGGCAGAGTCCTCCGAATCAGGAAGCTGGGCGGCGTCCCGCTCCTTCCTCGGCATCGTCGGTGGGCCGAACGCCCTGGCACTGCAGGCCGGGCTTGCGGCGTACCAGCGCGCCCTGCGCCAGGGACTGGTCAGCAATCCGGACGTGCTGACCATCATCGACTACACGCTGCCGTCGGTCGATCGCCGGCTATGGGTGCTCGACATGCGCGCCGGTGCCGTGCTTTACCGTGAGCTGGTCGCGCACGGCAGGGGCAGCGGCGGCAACCTCGCCACGTCGTTCGGCAACACGCCCGAGACTTACAAGTCGAGCCTCGGCCTGTTCGTCACCGAGTCGCCCTACACGGGCCAGAACGGCTACTCCCTGCGGCTCGAAGGGCTCGAGCACGGCATCAACGACAACGCCTGGTCGCGCGCCATCGTCATTCACGGCGCCCCATACGTGAACCCGAAGATCGCGAGCCACTTCGGCCGTCTCGGCCGCAGCCTCGGCTGCCCTGCCGTGCGCCCCACGGTTGCCCGCTCGCTCATCGACACGATCAAGGGCGGCAGCGTCGTCTACGCCTACGGCCCCCGCGACCAGCGCACGCACCGCTAGCCGCCTGGCGCGTTAACTAGCGGGGCGGCTTCGCGGGCCCCGCAGCCTCCGCGCGCCGCGACCACGCCGCAGCACCTTCGTTGTCGCCCATGAAGCGCAGCGTCTTAGCGGCGAGGTCCATGGTCTCGCGGCCGGGGCTCACCGTCGTCATGCGCTCGAGAAGCGCGCTGATTTCCTGCGGCGAACGGCCCTGGATTCCCATCAGCACCGCGAGACTCGCGTACGCCTGGGTGTTCGCGGGAAATGCGGCGATCTCCTCGCCGAACGCCTTCTCGGCCTCGGCGTAGCGGCCCAGCCGCGCCAGCACGTCGGCGCGTTGATACGAGAGGCCGGGAACCGGTGCGCCCCTGCGCGCCTGCAGCGCCTGCTGCGCGCTATCGAGTGCCGCGAGCGCAGCCGGTATGTCTCGGCGCGCGATCAGCGTGCGCGCCAGCAGCTGGTTGGCGCGCACCGGGTCCAGCTTCATCGCGGCGCGGGCGTTCGCCTCGGCCTCCGCCGGGCGGCCGCGCTTCAGCTCGAGGTCGCCGAGCGACAGGGCCACGAGCCCCGCCATGCTCGGCGAGAGGCGCATCGCCTTCTGGTATTCCGTCGCTGCCTGGTCGAGCTTGCCCTGCCGGTTGAGGATCGCGGCCAGTTCCCATTGTGCGTCGAAGGACGCGGGATTCTTTGCCAGCACGCGGCGAAACGCGGCCACCGCCGGCTCGTGCCGGCCTTCGCGAGCGAGGCGGAACGCACCGCGCATTTCCTCGTAGTCGGGAATCTTGTCCTGCGGGTTGGGGAGCGCCGCGCCCGCGGCCGGTTCGGGCGCCGAGCCGGTTCCGCCGGCGAGATAGCCGAGCGCCTTCAGGCGTTCCGCGGCCTCGGGATCGATGCTGCTCGGTGCGCTGAAGGAATCGGCGTAACCCCGCAGCGTGCGCCGCATGGCCTCGGCCACCGAGGCGCGCGTGGCGGCGAGGTTGTCCTTTTCCGCGGGATCGCGAACGATGTCGTAGAGCTCGGGGCGCGGCGCCTCGATCCAGTGATACTGGTCGTCGATCAGCGAGCGCAGGTCGCTCCAGCCGAACGCGATGCGCGGATAGTACGTTTCGCCGTAGATCCCGCGGGCTTGCGCCGCAGCCGGCGTGCCGTCGGCACCGGTGAGCGGCTGGCCAGCAACGTCCGCGGCCTCGAAGCCGAGGAGCCGTGCGGTGGTTGGCACGATGTCGACGAGTGCCACCGGGCGCTTGACGCGGGTAGCGCCCTGCGCGGCGCCGGGGAGCTTGAGCAGCAGCGGCACGTGCAGCATCTCGCGGTGCAGCAGGATGCCGTGTTCTTCCTCACCGTGGTCGCCCAGGCCCTCGCCATGATCGCTGACCAGGAACAGCAGGGCGCGGTCGTAAATGCCTTCGCTGCGCAGGGCTGCGATGAACTCGCCCACGATGGCGTCGCTGGCGGCGATCTCGCCGTCGTAAGTGGCACCGTAGCGGCCGCGGAACGGCTCGGGCGGCAGGTAGGGAAAGTGCGGTTCGTAAACGTGCAGGAACAGGAAGAACGGCTGCGCCTTCACGCCGCGCACCCAGTCGAGCGCGCGCCGCATCGTCGCCATCCCGGGGCGCTGCACGGCGCCCGCGGCCTCGGCGCCCTCCGTGGGGTTGCCGACGCGGTCGTCGAAGAAGTCCATCGAGTCGGCGATGCCGGTGCCTGCGTTCAACACGTACGCCGAGATGGCGCCGCCGGTGGCGTAGCCGCGCGCCTTCAGCAGCTTCTGCAGCGTGGCGTGCCTGCCGGCGTCGAAGTGGTAGCCGAGGTTGTTGCGGACGCCGTGGGCAGGCGGGTTGAGCCCGGTGAGCAGCGAGACGTGCGAAGGAAAAGTGAGCGGCGCGGCTGCGTAGGCATTCTCGAAGAGGATCGCGTCGCGGGCCAGCGCGTCGATCGCCGGTGTCGCGACGGCGGTGTAGCCGTATGACGGCAGGTGGTCGGCGCGCAGCGTGTCGATCGAAACGATGATGACCGGTGCGCCGCTGAAGCCGGCGGACTTAGCCGCGGGTGCGGGCTTGCGGGTGCAGCCGGTGCCGAGCGCCAGCAGGACGCCGGCAAAAAGCCAGGCGTCCCGGCGCCGCCTCACTCGATGCGCACCATCCGGAAGCTCTCGCTGGTGCGGCCGGAGTCGGCGTCGCGCACGCGCGCCCGCAGCGTGTACTCGCCCGGCGCGACCCCGTTCGGCGTCAGGTCGAGGACGAACCATCGATAGCCATTGGCCGCGAAGCTGCGGACGATGTCGACAGTGGTCGCGGGCAGCACCGTCCCCGACGCGTCGACGAACTCCGGCACGATCTCGAACGCCGCACCGGGGTCGTATCCACGGCCCCCATCATAGGCGAGGAGGCAGAGCCGCTCCTTGCGGCCGTTGGCGAACCGCGGGTTGTTCTGCGGCGCGAACGCCTCCTTCGCCACCACGAACGGCGACGCCTGGCTGGTGGTCGCCTGCGAGCGCGCGTGCAGGATGAGCCGGTCGTCGGTGCCGGCCATGACCATCGGCGGCAGCAGCGACAGGCCGGCGGTCTCGAACGAGGGCATAGTCACCTGCAGCCAGGCAGTGCCGGAGCGGCCGCTTTGCCCGTCGCGCACCAGGAAGCGCAGGTCGTACTTGCCGGCCGGCAGCGTGAACATCAGCTGGCACTGCACCGCGTTGCGCAGCCGCGACTCGAGCTGCGCGATGTCGAGGTTCGCCACCATGCCGATGGTGTCGACGACGCTGCCCTGCGGATCGAGGGCGTAGCCGTAGATCTCGAGACTCCTGGCTTTGTCCTTGCGGTCGCCGAACAGCGACTTCGAGTCGACGTCGAGCACCACCGAGAGGAGCGGCGCATTGGCGGCGGCGCGGTAGGGAAGGGCCTGTGCCGCGACCGCGAGCTCGCCGCGATCGACGCCCTTGGCGATGATCTCCGCCGCCTCGAATTCGCGCGCCAGAGGCGTCATCGCCTCATAGGGCTGCCGCTCGAAGTAGCCGCTGCGGTAGGCGACGCGCGCGTCCTTGCGGTTCACGCGCACCTTCAGCTTGTGATAACGCCCGGGCTTGGAGAGCGAGGTCGGCTCGAAGGCGATGAGGTAGTAGTAGCGGCTCATCTCCAGCACTTCGTCGAGCGCCACCTTCGGATCGTTCGTGTCCTTGAACAGCCGGCCGCCGGTTATGTTGGCGATGCGCGCGAGCGACTCGCGGCCGCCAACCGGCCGCTGCGTCTCGGTTGTTTGCTGTGTCAGGTCGCCGCGGGCTCGCAGCCCGCCGAGGTCGACGGGGTGTACGACCGCGTCGGCGCGGGCGAACGACTTCAGCGCCTCCTCCATCTGCCACCTGACGTTCGAGTCGCCGAAGCGGTCGTCGGAGGTGACCTCCCAGACGCGACCCCGCAGCGTCGCCTCGCTGTCCTGCGCAGCGGTCTTGCCCTGGTTGCCGACCAGTGTCTGCTCGTCGAACCCGGAAGAGAAGAGGATCACCTGCTTGCGTCCCTGAACCGCCCCCAGGCCCTGGGCGAGATTGCCGAGAGCGGCCACGAAGTTGAGGACCTGGTCGCCATAGCCGATGCGCTCGCCGCGCTGGTAGAGCACCATCAGCTGGCGCCCGTCCTCGCTGCCGGGGCCGCGCTCCGCGCGCACCGTGTCGGAAAGCAGCGAGCCGAGGTCGCGCAGGTCGTAGGTGAGCCCGAGCGGATCGGCGCGCCGGTCCTGCGCCAGCGTGCCCAGCGTGTTCACCGCGCGGCGCGCCTGGTTGCGGTCGGCGGTGAAATTGACGAGCGTGCGCATGCCGTAGAGGTTCGAGTAGATCGCCACCGCGACCAGGTCGGACGGCGCCAGCCGGTTCGCGAGGAAATCGAGACCCGCTTCGCGGGCCCTGGACAAGCCCTGGATGCCGGTGAAGGAAGCGTCGAAGAGGAGCAGGAACTGGCGGCGCGCCGCCGGCGCGTCCTGCACCTTCTCCGCCATCTCCGGATCGTTGGCGTCGAACGCGCTGAAGCCGACGATCGTCGCCGGCTTGCCGTCGTCCTCCACGACGAAATCCGCGGCCGTGAGCCCCGCGAGCGCCTTGCCTTGCTCGTCGGTGACGAACACCGGCAGGCTCGCGAGCGTGACGCCGGCGCCGAACGTCGGCACCTTGTCCCCTGGTGCCTGCTCCGCGGGCGCAGCGTAGGGCGACGACACCAGCAGCAGCAGGGCGCAGGCACGAAGCGAATGCGGTCTCATGTCGGCCTCTTCCTTCAGCGAAAAAGAAAACGGCGCGGCCCCATTATGGCGGAGCCGCGCCGCAGCGACTAAGTACGAAAGACGACCCGGCCTAGAAGCTGAGTCGCAGCCCGAAGCGGATGAGCCGCGGGTTGGGGATTTCCTCGATGCGGTTGAACGCGCTGGAGTCAGCCGAGTCGGTCTGGCGCAGCGTGGTGTTCGTGTTGAGGACGTTGAACGCATCGGCGGTGATCGCCGCCTTGAACCGGCCGCTCAGGTTGAAGTTCTTGGCCAGGCGCAAGTCGAGGTTCCAGATGTTGGGCAGCCGGTTGTCCCCGATGGGCGCCGCCAGGACGGTATCGGCGAAGGTGTTGTTGAGCGTGAAGTTGATCGGCCGGACGTAGCCGTCACGTGCGTACAGGTTGGCGGCAACGTCGAAGCCCTTGGGCAGCTGATAAAGCGCGTTGGCGGATGCCTGCCACTTGCCGCTGACCCAGTAAAGCGTGCCGGAGCCGGTGCTGAAGACGGCAATCTGGCCGCCGTTCTGCTTGGCGTCGGTGACGATCTCGCCACCGCCGTTGTAGCCGTATGAGTCGTAGAGAGTCGCGTTCGGGTTCTGGATGCCGCCATTGCCACTGAAGTGCTCGGTCCAGTCGTTGTAGGAGAACGACGCGCGCGCCATCCACTTGTTGGCCAGCCGCTTCACGCCGGTGAACTCGAAACCACTGTAGTGGCGGGTGTAGTCCGGACGGTTGGTCAGGTTCAGCCCGCCGCCGTTGGCGCCGAGCGCGGCCTGGTTCTCTGGTCCGATGTCCTGGCAGGGGGCCGAGAAGCCGTTGCCGGAAGCGCCTTCGCAGGGAACCCAGTCGGTGCCGTTGACGCCGATGAACGGCGCGTACGGAACGTTGTTGGTGCGGCGGAAGGTGTAGTTGGCCGAGATCGCGAGGTTGGGGATCAGCTCGCGGTCGAAGCCGACGATGAACTCGTTGTCCTTGCGCGCCTTGAGGTCGGGGTCGATGCGGTTGACCGTCGACGGTGTGATGTTGGCTGCACGGCCGCCGTAGTTGCCATCGCCGCTGAGGTCCACTTCTTCGCGCTGCACGACCTGGTCGTTGTTCGCGTCGTTCCACGGGTAGAACAACACGCCGACGCGGCCCACCGGGTTCACGAACGAGGCGACGTCCGCGAACGCCAGCTGGTCGGCAAACACCGACCACGATGCGCGCAGGATGGTCTTGCGCGAATCGTCGAGCGCATACGTGAGGCCGATGCGCGGCGACACGTTGCTGAGCGAGATGTTCGAGTCGGGGCTGCCGTCGAACTGCAGGGCCGGGAGGAGTTCCGGGAAGAGCGCGTTGGCACGCGCCGCGGTGGCGCTGTTGACCGCCTTCTGCCGGTCGAGACGGACGCCCGCGTTGATGGTCAGGCGGTTCTTCGTGTAGGTGTCGCCGATGTAGCCAGAGGCGTAGTGGCCGCTGTAACCGAGCACCGCTTCGCGACGGATGGTCGCGAAGTTGCCAAAGGTCGGGCTCAGGGTGCCGCGCACCTGGCTGCCGCTCGGCACGCTGCTGCTGACGACCGTGGCCTTGCGGTAGCCGAAGCCGAACTTCAGCTCATGGTTGCCCATGAAGTAGTTGAAGTCGCCGTTGTAGGTGCTCGACGGGCGCACGCTCAGGAACGAGGTCGAGGCGCCGTGCGACACCGCATCGATCAGGTCGACGTACTCCTGACCGTCGGTGCCGCCCGCAGGGACAAGGCCGAAGCCCTGGTCGTAGTGCGAATACTTGAGGTTGGCGACGAAGTTCGGGTTGAAGACGTGGTTCAGTTCGCCCTTGATCAGGCCGTGCAGCTTGCCGTTGAAGGCGCCCGCCTGGTTGCGGCTGTGGCTTGCATCCTCCGCGGAAGTGCCCGCGACCGCGGCCGGACGGCCGAACTTCTGCTTCACACCCTGGAAGTAGAACACCGAGAACATGTCGGAGCCGGTGGCCTGCCAGTTGACCTTGGCGTTGTAGTCCTTCAGCAGGGTCTTGTCCGGGTTCTGATTGAACTTGCGGATGCGGATGTCCTGCTTGCCGTAGGCGCCCCAGAACCAGAGCTTGTCCTTGACCAGCGGGCCGCCGAGGTCGGCGCCGTAGTCGGAGATCTGGTCGGCGTGGTCGGCCTTGGTGCCGTCGCCGCCATTCAGGAACAGGCGCGGATCGCCCTCCAACGCGCTCGGGATGTTGCTCGACTCGAGCTTGTGGCTGGTGTAGAAGCCGCGCACGCCGCCGTGCAGCTCGTTGGTGCCGCGCTTGGTGACGAGGTTGATGCCGACGCCGCCGGTGCCGACCTTGATGTCGGCGCCGCCGGTCGTGACCGAGACCTCATCGAACGAGTCGAAGTCGAAATAGCTCGGGCTCGCGCCCGCGGCTGCCGGGTCGGTGATGGTGACGCCGTCGAGCACCCACATGGAGCTCATCTGGCTCGAACCCTTGCCGACGTAGCCCGACTGCTGGCCGCTCTGGGTGCCGGCCTGGTTGAGGCGGTCGAGCTGCACGCCGGGAACCTGGCGCAGCACGGCCCAGGGATCGCGCGAGTTCGGAATCTGCGACAGTTCCTCGCGGCTCAGGGTGGTGCCCGTGCCGGTCTTCTTGACGTCGACGATCGGCGTCTCCGCGGTGACGACCACGGTTTCCTCGACGCCGGCCACCTTCATGCTGAAGGGCACCGTAAGGCTCGAGCCGATGTTGACGCGCACGTCGCGGGTGACGGTGGCAAAGCCGGAGAGGCCGACCGCGAGCTTGTAGGCGCCCGGGTCGAGGTTCACGAAGCGGAACTCACCGTTGCTTCCGGTGGTGGAGGTGCGCGGGGCGATGACGTCGCCGGTCAGCGTAACGGTCGCTCCGGGCAGCACCGATCCCGACGCATCGGCAACGCTTCCGTAGATGTTGCCGGTGGATGTCTGGGCATAAAGGCCGGGCACGAGGGCCAACATCATGGCCAGCGCCAAGCCGAGTTTTGTTCTCATCAGCCGATCTCTCCTTCTAAGAGGGAAGCGCTCGCTGCGCTTCTTCGAGTCCTTCTAGAAGGCAATTGCGAGGCCAACGGCTTGAAACCCGTAACGGTTTTTAACGCAGCGAGTTAAGTCGCATTCAGCATGCTGAATACAGCGTGAATTCACATCGTCGTACGCTTGACTCTCCGGCGCGCCGGATTAATGCGCAACGAGTTGAAGATATTCAAATTCGCGCACGCCAGCATTGGCCGTGCGGAGCGCGATGCTAGCCTCGTCGCTGGAGGCACTCTTGGACTTCGGCCGCGTGCTGCGTCTCGTCGGTGACCACCTCACCGCGAGCGGCAGCGATTGGGCGATCATCGGCGGCTTCGCCATGCAGGCTCATGGGAATTCACGCAACACGATCGACCTTGATTTTCTCGTGCCCGAAGAACAGCAGCCGCGCCTCGTCGCCTTTCTCGAACAGTCCGGGTACGAAACGCTGCACCTTTCGGCAGGTTTCTCCAACCACCTCCACCCGGATGACGCGCTGGGCCGAGTCGACATCGCCTACGTCGACCGACCGACAGCAAGGAACCTGTTCGGCGCCGCGGTGGCCAAGGAAGTCGGCGGCGCGCGCGTTCTCGTGCCGAAGCCCGAGCATCTCATCGCCATGAAGCTCCACGCCCTGAAGAGCGATCCGCGCCGGATCGATCGCGACACCGCCGATATCGTGGACCTGCTCCGCGTGCCCGGAATCGATCGCGACGAAGTGCGTTCATACTTCAAGCGGTACGCCATGGAGGAGAAATTTGAAGAGCTCATCAGGCGAGCCTGAACCGCTCGACCTCGACTCCGGCTTGCCGGTCACGCCGGAAGACGTCGCGGCACTGCGACGATTGCGTCAGCCGCCAATGACGAGTGAGCAGTACCTAGCGTTCCTGGCGTCCTTCGGCCATGCGACTTATGAGGAGCTGAAGGCGCGGCCGCTGTTCAAGGGCGAGCCATTCATCTTGCACGGGCAGGACGACAAGGATTAGCCGCAAAAAAAAGGCCCCAGGTTGCCCCAGGGCCTTGCTGACGTCGTTACGGCGTTGCGCCTAGAACTGCAGGCGCAGGCCGAAGCGGAAGACGCGCGGGCTGATCAGCTCGTCGAGCCGGTCGAAGCTGGTCGACGCCACGTTGCGAACCCGGTTGAGTTCGGTGTTGGAGTTGAGCGCGTTGAACAGGTCGGCGGTGATGACAGCGTTCATGCTGCCGCCGAGCTTCAGGTTCTTCGAGAGCCTGAGGTCCACGTTCCAGAGGTTCTTGTAGCGGAAGGTGTCGACTTCCGGCACCACCATGATGCGCAGCTGGCCTTCACCGCCCGGAACCGCGCGCTGGGCGACGATCGGCCGCGGATAACCCTGGCCGCCGAAGATCGCCGTCGACACGTCGAAGCCTGCGGGAAGCTGGTAGAGGGCGCTCGCCGAGAACTGCCACTTGCGCGAGAAGAAGATGTCGCCCTTGCCGGAACCGGCGGAGCGAAGTGCGACCTGACCGCCGTCGACCGACGGACCGGCGAAGCCGCCGGCACCGGCGGTGTTGAGGTTGGTGTCGGTCCTCGTCGGGTTCTGGATCGACTGCGACACGTCGTCGTAGTTCTCGACCCAGTTCATGTAGGACCAGCCGGCGCGCGCCATCCACTTGTTGGAAAGGCGCTTCACCACGTTGATCTCGACACCGTCGTAGGACCGCGAATAGCCGTCGCGGTTCTCGAGGATGCGGCCGTTGGCGGTGGCGGCGACCTTCGCGGCGTCTGGCGAATACTGCGTGCCGGTATAGGTCTGGCCGTTGCGCTCGACGGTGAACGGAGTGGCGGTGTAGTCGGCCGTGGTCAGCCCGATGCGCGGGTTCCAGGACAGGTCGCTCGCCTTGCGGTGCGTGTAGGCCACGCTCACCGCCAGGTTCGCCGCCAGCTCGCGATCGAGGCCGACGATCCACTCGTTGTCGTGGTTGGCCTTGTACTTGGGATCGATCGTATTCGACGACACCGGGTTGCGCGGATCGCCGGGGCCCGAGTACTGGACGCCCGAAGCCAGGTCGAGCTCGCTCGCCGTAGCCAGGCCGTCGTTGTTGGTGTCGGTCCAGAGGTAGGCGAGGTAGCCGTAGCCGGTGTTCGGGTTGTCGAAGCTTGGGTCGGTGGACGACAGCTGGCCCGCGTAGCGCGCGAACGATGCGCGCAGCACGGTCTTGCGGCCCTCGTCGAGCGCGTAGCTGAGGCTGGCGCGCGGCGACAGGTCGTTCCACGTGGCGCCAACGCCACTGCCGTCGAAGTCGAGCGCACCGAGGATGTCCGGCAGCGCCGGGTTCGCGGCTGCGGTGCTGGCCTCGTTCTTGCCGACCTGGTGGTCGTAACGGAAACCGGCATTGAGGGTCATGCGGCCCTTGGTGAACGTGTCGCCCAGGTAGCCGAAGGTGTACTGGTTCTTCACCTTGAAGGCGCGGTCGCGCGTGACATAGGCATACCCGCCTGTGTCGCTGCCCTTGAGTGCGAACAGCTTGTCGCCGCCGAACGCGCTGGTGGAGCTGACCGGCGTGCGGCGGTAGCCGAAGCCGAACTTGAACTCGTGGTTGCCGCCCATGCCCGGCGTGAAATAGTTGAAGTCGGCGTTCACGACGTGCTGCGGGCGCTTGGTGCCGTAGAGGAGATACGCGCCAACCGCGGTGTTGGTTACGAAGTTGACGCCGCCGGAGACGTCGCCGCCGCGCGGCGACAGGCTGAAGCCGGTGCCGTAGTAGGCGTACTTCAGGTTGGCGAAGAAGCTGGGGCTGAACGTGTGGTTCAGCTCAGCCTTCACCAGGCCGTGCGGGCCGCTGTCGGGGTAGTAGCCGCCCTGGTTCCAGAGGAAGGTGTCGGGCTCGTTGCCGACGAAACCGACGGCGCGGCCGAACTTTTCCTTGGCGCCGAGGAAGTAGAACACCGAGAACATGTCGTTCGACGACATCTGCCAGTTGAGCTTGGCGTTGTAGTCCTTCAGCAGCGTGCGGTCCTTGGTCTGGTTGGTGCGGACGTTGCGGATGTCCTGCTTGCCGTACGAACCCCAGAACCACAGCTTGTCCTTGATGATCGGCCCGCCGAGGTCGACGCCGTAGTCGGCGACCTGGTCGATGTGGTCGGCCTTGTCACTGAAGCCGCCGCCGGGAAGCGCGAGGCGCGGATCGGTCTCGAGGCCGGTGCCCTTGATGTTGGTCGTCTGCAGGTCGCGGTGCGTGAAGTACCCGCGCACGGCGCCGTGGAACGAGTTGGTGCCGCGCTTGGTGACGAAGTTCAGGCCGATGCCGCCGGTAGCGACCTTCAGGTCCTGGCCGCCGGTGGTGACGTTGATCTCGTCGAACGCGTCGTAGTCGAAGTACGTCGGCGACGCGCCGATGGCCGCCATGTCGGTAATGACCACACCGTCCAGGTTCCACATCGCGTCGTTGGGCGACGAGCCCTTGCCCTGGAAGCTCGACTGCTGGCCCGACTCGTTGCCCGCGATGTTGACGCGGTCGACGACGACGCCGGGGATGGTGCGCAGCACCGCCCAGGGGTCGCGCGAGTTCGGGATCTGCGAAAGCTCTTCCTTGCTGAGCGTGGTGCCCGTGCCGACCTTCTTGGTGTCGACGATCGGCTGCTCGCCGGTGACGGTGATCGTTTCCTCAACGGTCGTGACCTTGAGGTTGTACTTGAGGTCGAGGTTCTGCCCCGTGCTGATCGAGAAGTTCCGCTTGACGGTGCTGAAGCCCGCCAGGCCCACCGTCATCTCGTAAGAACCCGGATCGAGATTGATGAACCGGAAGTTTCCCGATGCGTCGGACGTGGTGGATTTCGGGGCGGTGTTGACGCCCTTCACCGTGATGTTCGCGCCCGGAACCGCGGCTCCCGACTCGTCGTTGACGACGCCGTAGACGTTGCCCGATGCGGTCTGTGCGAAAGCAGCCGGCAACAGGGCCAGGACGAAGGCCAGTGCCAGGCCGACAGCTCGTTTCATTCAGCCAACTCCTTGAATGGGGGAAAGGAACCACGCGGAATCCGCGTGCAACCTTTAACAAATGCAACACTCGCGCCAAGTTTCTAGAAGGAATTGACCTTATCGAATCAATGACTTAGAGGTTTAACGCTTTGCCACAAGAACCAAGTGTCTGGATCAAACCAATCAGTTGGATGAATTCAGCCATCGGCTCACGCGGGCGATATCCGCGGCATCGGTGGCCCGGGGCGCCACCTCGACATAACGGGCCAGGTACTGGCGTGCTTCCGACGGGCGGTTGAGCCGGATCAGCAGGGTGCCGAGATTGAACAGGGTCTGCGGGTCATCCGCCTCGAGCTCGACGGCCCGGCGCCATTCCGCGACGGCTTCGTCGAAGCGGCCGGCCCCCGCCGCGATGACCCCGAGGCTGTTGTGGGCGCGCGCCAGGTTGGGGTTGGCCGTCAACGCCTGGCGAAAGAATGGCGCGGCGGCGGCGCTGTCGCCCGCCATGAGGTGGACGGTGCCGATGTTCACGAGCGCCATGGCGTTCGAGGGATCGATGCGCCGCACGCGCTCGAAAGCGGCGATGGCATCGGCGCCGCGGCCGACGCCCGCGAGGTTGATGCCGTAGGAGACCAGCACCTCCACGTCGGCATCGCGCCGCGCGGCGTACGGCTCGAGCACCGCCACCGCCTCCTTGCTGCGGCCCGCTTCGCTCAGGTAGGCGCCGAGCAGCGAGACCACGTCCATGTCGTACGGGTTGAGGGCCAGCGCCGCCTTCAATTGCGCGACCGCTTCGGCGATGTTGCCGGTCTGGCGCTGCAGGAAGCCGAAATGCATGCGGCCGAGCGCCATGTCGGGCTTGCGCCGCACGATCTCGCCGCTGACCCGCAGCGCGCCTTCGAGGTCGCCGTTCGAATAGCGCGCGATCGCCTCGTTGATCATGTTGTCGTACTGGATCAGGTTCTTCGGGTCGTCGGCATCGGTGTAGCCGGCCTTTGCCGGCGTGCCGCTCGCGCTGATGTAGCCGAGCCCGCGCAGGCGTTCGCGCACGTCGGCGTCCTCCGCGGTGCGCGCGATGCCGCGGTCCTGGCTCTTCGCGCTGCGCAGCAGCGAACGCATCTCGTCGAGCCGCACGGGTTCGCGGCTCACCAGGTTGGCAAGTTCCTTTGCGTCGGCGCCGAGGTCGTAAAGCTCGGGCAGGGGCAGGTCGATGTACTTGACGCCGCCGCGAATGACGCCGTACAGCGGCGCCCAGCCGCGGTTGAGCGATGCCGAGAGCGCTTCGAAGTAAGCGGTGCGCGGCTGTGCATCCTCGCCGGCGACCGCTGCCAGCAGGCTGCGGCCGGCAAACGGCGCAGCGTTCGCCGGCGGCGCGACCTTCAGCAAGTCGAGAACCGTCGGCACGATGTCGACGTGCTGCGCCGGCGAGGTGACGACGCGCGTCGGCAGGTGTCCAGGCGCGAACAGGATGAGCGGCACGCGCAGTGTGCCCTCGTAAGCGAAGATGCCGTGCGTCGCTTCGCCATGCTCGCCCAGCGCCTCGCCATGATCGGCGGTGAGGACCACGAGAGTCTTGCCGGCGTCGCCGCCTTGAAGGAGCGGCTCGAGTAATGGCGCGAGCGCCGCATCGACGGCCGACACTTCCCCAAGGTAGGGCTCGGCGGCGAAACGCGAGGCAAACGGTTCCGGTGCGGCGTACGGCGCATGCGGATCGTAGACGTGGATCCACGCGAAGGTCTTGCGGCCCGCCTGGGTGTCGAGCCAGCGGCGTGCCGCGGCCACGGTATCGGCCCCGCGCCGTTCCTCCATGTGGAAGGCGGCCGTTTCGCCGGTGCCGCCGAAGTGGTCGTCGTAGACGTCGAACCCGCGCGTCAGGCCGAACCGCGACTCGAGCGGGAACGCGCTGACGAAGGCGCCGGTGGCATAGCCCGCGCCCTTGAGGAGCGTCGCCAGCGTGTCGATGTTTTCCGGGAAGCGGAAGCCCGAATTGTCGCGCACGCCGTGTTCGGTGGGGAGCCGGCCGGACAGGATGTTGCAATGCGAGGGCAGCGTCACGACGTTGTGGCCGTGCGCCGTCGCGAAGCGCACACCGGCCGCCGCGAGCCGGTCGATCACCGGCGTGGCCACGCGGGTGTTGCCGTAGCAGCCGAGCGCATCGGCGCGCAGCGTGTCGACGGTGATGAGGATGAGGTTGAGGCCGGCTTCCGGCCGTACCGCCCGCGACGAACGCGCGCGGTAGAGCCAGGCCGAGGCTGAGGCAACCGCGACGAGGGCCAGGGCCGCGAGCCAGAGGGGCTTCCTGACAGGGGGCTGGGCCATGAAACCCCATCTTAGTTAATTGCCGCTTTACAACACCGCCGATTGGTGTTTCGATGCTTCCTCCGCGTTATCCGAAGGGGTGTGCCGATGGTCCGCAGGCTGCCGCTCACGCTGTTACTCGCCGCGGCGCTGGCGCCGCAAGGGCGTGCCCAGGATCCAAAGCAGGCCGTGCCGGTGTTCGGTACAGACATCTCGATCGTCGCGGTGCCGGTGTTCGTGACCGACGGCAAGGGCCAGGCGGTTCGTGGCCTGGGCCAGGACGACTTCCAGATCCTCGACGACGGCAAGCCCGCGCCGATTGTTTCGTTCCAGTACGTCGACACCACCTCGGAAGAATCGCAGGCGGAGATCCGCCAGGTGCCCGCGGCGCGCCGCCACTTCCTGATGCTTTTCGACATGTCGTTCACCGACCCTGGCGGCGTCTTCAAGGCGCGTACCGCCGCGAAGGAGTTCGTGCGCCGCAACCTGGCCGAGTCCGACATCGCCGCGGTCGCCACCTTCGACGTCAACCGCGGGGTGCGCATCCTCGCGAACTTCACCGAAGACCGCGCGCTGTTGTCGCACGCCATCGACACGCTCGGTGTACCGTCACTGACGCAGATCAGCGATCCGCTCGGCCTGTTCCTCGCGAGCTTCACCGACGATCGCGCCGGCGGGGCCGCGCGCCGCACCGAAGCTGCGGCCGAAGCCATCACGTCGGCGCTGGTGCCGTTCGCGCGGCGTATGCGCGAAGCCGACCAGCAGCGCTATCGCCAGCAGGTACTGGGCCTCATTGGCAGCATGGACGAACTGGCGCGCGGCCTCGACATGGTGCGGGGCCGCAAGCAGGTCATCTATTTCTCCGCGGGCTTCGACTACCGCACGCTGGTTGGCGAGACCGGCTCCGAGGCTAAGAACACCTCGGAGGCAGTGATTGAAGGACGCATCTGGGAGGTCGATTCAGGTGCACGCTACGGCGATGCACAGCTGCGCCAGGTGTTTGGCGACATGGCCAGGAACCTCTCGCGCGCCGATTGCGTGGTGCACACGATCGACGTCACCGGGCTCGGCTCGGACCAAAGCCTCACGCAGACGGGCATCACCAAGGACACGATGCGCGATCCGGGCGGCCGCGAGTCGCTGCACTTCATCGCCAACGAAACCGGCGGCCGCTTCTTCAAGGACACGAACGACCTCGGCAAGAGCCTCAGCGAAGTGCTCGACATGACGAGCCGCTACTACATCCTTGGCTACCAGCCCAACGACCTGGGTGGCGCGGGGCGGTTCCACAAGGTCAAGGTGAAGGTGGCGCGCAAGAACGCGAACGTCTCGCACCGCGCCGGCTTCAACGAGCGGCCGCCGGTCGCGATGCAGACGGCGCTGCAGCGCAAGTTCGAGACCGCACAGCTGGTGATGACCGGCGAAGGCGACAACAAGCTCAAGTTCACGGCGCTGGCGCTGCCGTTTCCGGCGGCGGGCGAGCGCCAGACCCTCGGCGTGGTGTTGCAGGTGCCGATGGACGAGCTGAAGAAAACCGACAAGATGCTCCCGATCGAGATCTTCGGCTACGCGATCGACGCCGAGGGCGCCGCGGTCGACCATCTTGCGCAGCTGACGCGCATCGACCTCAGCCAGGCCGACCCGTCGGGCACGGCGCAGGGCGTCTCGTTCTACGGCGTGCTGCAGGTGCCCCCGGGCAAGTACACGCTCAAGATGATGGTGCGCCAGTCGGACGCCGACCAGTCGGGCGTGCAGTTCCTCGACCTCACGGTGCCGGCCAACGATCCGAAGGTCGGTTTCCTGCTGCCGCCGATGCTGATGGACGAACCGGCCTCGTGGCTCGGGCTGCGCCTCACCGACGCCAACCGGCCGGCGGTGCCGTTCACGATCGACGGCAAGGCGTTCCTGCCGCGCACCTCGTTCCGCGTCAAGAACGACACGCCCGAACGGCTGGTACTCATTTCGTACGCGCCCGAAGGCCCGCAGGACATGGCGAGCAACCTGCAAATCCGCTCTGCCGTCATCGACTCGAAAGGTGTCGAGGTGCAGGCGGGCGAGGTGACGCTCGAGAAGGTGCTGCACGAGGCGGGCGGCCGGCGCACCTACCTCCTCAACTTCCAGCCGAAGGGCCTCGCGCCCGGCGACTACCGGCTGCGCGTCGGAGTGGGCGAGTCGGGCCTCATCATGGAGTCGTACGCGCAGTTGCGCGTCCTCCCCGAGCAGCGCGCCGCCAACTAGCTACTCTTTCGGCTCGAAGCAGCGGCGCGCCGTGTAGCAGACGCTCGGCGCGCAATACGCGGTGTCGGGGCCGAGCGCGGTGCCGGTCAGTGCGCACCAGTAGACCGCCGAGGGCGCGTCCTGCCACAAGTCTTCGTGGTCGCGGCCGAGGACGTAGTACATGCGGGTGCGCAGGCGCTTGCAGATCTCGGCGTTTCGTTCCTCTGCCATTTCAGGACCTCGCAGCCTGCAAGCCGGTGAGGGTGCGCTTCACCAGCGTCTCGACCATCCCGACCTTGTAGCCGTTGCCGGCGAGCGGCGTGGCGCCGACAATCGCCTCCTTCGCGGCCGCCGCAATGCTCGCTGCGTTCAGCGCGCGGCCGACGAGCAGCGCCTCCGCCTTCGGCACGCGCCACGGGATCGGCGCCACCGCGCCCAGCACCAGGCGCGCGCTCTTCACCACCGACGCTTCGATGCCGAGTACGGCGCTCAGGGCGACGAGCGGCCAGTCGAACGACTGCTTTTCGCGGAACGAGGCGAAGCCCGCGAGCCCCGCGGGAGCCTTCGGCACGCGGATCTCGGTAAGCACCTCGCCTTCCTGCAGCGAATTCTCGCGGCGCACGTCGACGCGCGGCAAGGTGAAGAATTCTTCCGCCGCCACGGTGCGCTCGCCCTGGCTGCCGGCGATGACGAACGAAGCGCCGTACGCCACCAGGGCGATCGCCGCGTTCGAGGGGTGAGCCGCGAAGCTCGGCCCACCGCCGAAGATCACGTGGTAGCGGTTTTCGCCGGCGATCGCGAAACAGGTGTCGCCGCCCTTCTTCAGGCACTTGTAGGTCTCGAGACGGTAGTACCAGCAGCGCGGCCGCTGCAGCACGTTGCCGCCGATGGTCGCGACGTTGCGGATCTGCGGCGACGCCGCCTCGCCGCACGCTTCGGCGAGCGCCGGATGCGAGCTGCGCACGACGTCGCTCGCCGCGACCGCCGCCAGCGTGTTGAGCGGGCCGAGGCGCAACGCGCCGTCCGGCAGCACCTCGAGCGTGTCGAGACCGCCAATGGTCCTGAGGTTCACGACGCGCGCTGGTTCGATCAGCCGCTCCTTCATGCGGTCGAGCAGGTCGATGCCGCCAGCCTTGAGCACACTGTTCTTCTTTTCCGCCACGAGGCTGCGCGCTTCGGCGACCGATGCGGCCTGGGCCAGTTCGAAGGTGTTCATCGGCTCAGCCCTTCCTCTTCGTCTTCATGGCGCCGGCGGCGCCAGGGCGCGCCTCGGCGAGCGCCAGCAGCATGCGGTCCGGGGTGATGGGCAAGGTGCGCACACGCGCGCCGGTTGCGTTGAACACCGCGTTCGCGACCGCCGCCAGGGTGGGCACCATGCACGGCTCACCGATGCCGGCGGTGGAGGTGTTGTTGCCGGCGTTCGCCACCGGCGTCACGATCGGCACCGCCTCGAACATGTCGGACGGCATCAGGATCTTGTACGACTCGAGGTTGGGGTTCACCATCGTGCCGACGTTGCGGTCGAGGATGCGGTTCTCGAACAGCGCCCACGAGGCGCCCTGGATGAGCGCGCCGATGATCTGGCTCTCGGTTGTGAGGACGTTGACGGGGAAGCCGCAGTCGTTCACCGACACCATCTTCACGACGCGGATGTTGCCGGTCTCGGTGTCCACCTCGACCTCGGCGAACTGCACGCCGGCGATCTGGTCATGGAACGTCTCGAACTGCTTCTTGCGTTCGGCGACCGCCGCGATCATGTCGCCGGGCATCTTCGCCGCCGCCTCCTTGACGCCCAGGGATGTGCTGCCGACCGCGGCGAACAGCTTCCTCTTCGCCTCGGCCGCCGCCAGCCGCATCACCGGCGCCACCGAGTTCGTGGTGTTGCTGCCGCCGGACGCCGGCCCCGGCGGATAGCGCGTGTCGCCGACGTTCGGCTTCACGTCGGAAACCTCGACGCCCAGCTCTTCGGCGACGATCATCGCCATCGCGGTGCGAAAGCCGGTGCCGATGTCCTGCGCGCCGGAGAAGTACTCGATGCCGCCGTCGCGGTGGATGCGCACCTCGGCGCCGACGCCGCTGCCGCGGGCGATGACGTACCAGTTGCCGTTCGCCATGCCGATGCCGCGCTTCACGATGCCCGTATCGGACCCCGGCTGGCGGCGCCGCTCCCAGCCGATGGCTTTGGCGCCGACGTCGTACTGCGACAGGCGGGTGGGGTGGTCGTCGTTGCGGCGGCGGAACTCGAGCGGATCCATCCCGAGCTTGTGCGCCATCTCGTCGATCGCCGACTCGAGCGCGAACGCGCCCTGCGGATGCCCGGGCGCGCGCAGCGGCGCCTGCGGGCCGGCGTTGGTGAAAACGTCGTGCTCCTCGACCTTGAGGTTCGGGTTCTTCCCGTAGAGGGCACCGGCAGGTCCGCCGGTGCCGGCCCCGCCGGCGATGCCGCCCGAGCCGAACGACCGGTAATGAAGGCCCTGGATGTTGCCCTCGCCGTCGGCGCCGATTTTCACGGTCATGAGCGCGCTCGGAGCGTTGCCCGTGCACAGGTGCTCCTCGCGGCGGTCGAGCATCAGCTTCACGGGCGCGCCCGCCTGTTTCGCGAGCCGGGCGCAGATGATGGCGAACGCCGAGCCCGTGGCCGACGGTGCCAGCTTGCTGCCGAAGCCACCGCCCATGTGCTCGGTGATCACCACCACGTTCTTGCGGTCGATGCCGAGCGCCTCGGCGACGCCGTCGCGCACGGTGGCGACGCCCTGGGTGGACGCGTGGATCGTCAGCTGTTCGCCTTCCCATTGCGCCAGCACGCCGTGGGTCTCGAGCGGTGAATGGGTGTGCACCGGCAGCGAGTACGTCGCCTCGATGGTCACCGGTGCGGCGAGCAGGGCTTTAGCCGCATCTCCGCGGGTGCCGCCGCGCCGCGACGCCATCGGCCCGACCACGTTGCCCTTGCGCGGCGCATCCTTCGGGGCCGGCAAGTCGGTGTCGCCGTAGACACGGGGCGCGTTTTCACGCATCGCCTGCTCGAGGTCCACGACGAACGGCCGCGGCGTGTATGTCACCTTCACCAGGCGCGCGGCGTCGGCCGCGAGTTCCGGTGAGGTGGCGGCGACCGCCGCGATGTCCTGTCCCGCGAAGCGCACCACGGCACTCTCGGTGGTCCACACCGCCTTCACTCCGGGCAGCGCTTCCGCGGCGGACGTGTCGACGCGCAGGATCTCGCCCGCCGGAATCTCGGCGCGGATCATCTTCGCCCACAGCATTCCCGGCACGTTGAGGTCGAAGGTGTACTTCGCCCGCCCGGTCACCTTCAGCGGCCCTTCAAGACGCGGATGGCGCGTCTTCACCACGCGCAGCTGGGTGTCGAGGTCCCACGGCTGAAGGTCGCCCTCGGCGGCGTTCACCTCCAGCGTCTTCGGCGCGCCGGGAAGCCCGGCCTTCACAGTGAACTTCACTGTCGGGGCTTCGGGAGCCTTTGGCTGTTCCTGTGTCATGCCTTGCCCGCCGCCATGTGAACCGCCTCGAAGATGCGGCCGTAGGTGCCGCAACGGCAGAGATTGCCGGCGAGGCCGGCCTTCACCTGCGCGAGGTCGGGGCTTGGGTTCGCGGCCAGGAGAGCAGTGGCGCTGACCACGAAGCCGGGTGTGCAGAAGCCGCATTGCAGCGCGTCGCAGGCGACGAACGCCTTCTGCACCGGGCTCATCGCCTCGGGCGAACCGAGACCCTCGACCGTCGTGATCTCCCGGCCCTGCGCATCGGCGGCGAGCATCAGGCATGAGCACACGGGCTTGCCGTCCATGAGCACGGTGCAGGCGCCGCACGCACCGCGGTCGCAGACTTCCTTGGCGCCCGTGAGGTCGAGATGGTTGCGCAGCGCGCGCAGCAGCGTCACCCGCGGCTCGACAGTCAAAGACCGCGCCGCACCGTTGACCTTCAGCGTCAGGGGAACGGCTCCGGGTCCCAGCACCTCGGGAGCCGCACTCGCTGGCTGGGAGCCGACCACCGTGGTCGCGGCGGCGCCGGCGCCGGCCGTCTTGAGGAAGAGACGTCTCGAGAAATTTGCCATGCGGCTTTGGTCCTCCCGCTGCGCTGCCTCGATTCTGCCACTCCAGCGGATAATCACGCACCATGGCGCGCGACAAAAAAACCTGGCTGCCGTGGGTGGCCCTGTTCATTATTTATGTCGTCTGGGGCTCGACCTACACCGCCATCCGCTACGTGGTCGTCGAGCTGCCGCCGCGGTTGCCTGCCGGCCTGCGATTTCTCGCCGCCGGCCTCGTGATGACGGCGCTCGCCCTGTGGCGCGACCGCGGCGGGCCGCGCCCCACCAGCAAGCAGCTCTGGCAGTACGCGCTCGTCGGCGCCATCCTGCTCGGCTTCTCGAACGGCATGGTGATGTGGGCCGAGGTCTACATCCCGAGCGGCATCGCTGCGCTCATCGTCGCGACCGTGCCCCTGTGGACGACGCTCTTCGAAGGCATGCGCCGCGGTGGCGAGCCGTGGACCGCGCGCCTGTGGCTTGGCGGCGTGCTCGGCCTCGCCGGAGTCGGCTTCGTCGCGCGTCCCGAGGGCGACCTCACCCGCGACGCGCTTTGGGCGGCGGCCGCGCTCACGGTCGCGAGCATCGCCTGGACGCTCGGCGCCCTTTACAGCCAGACGATCGACCGCAAGCTGCCGGTGTTCTCGGCCGCGGCCATCGAGATGATCGCCGGCGGCATCGTGCAACTCGTCCTGTCGCTCGCCTTTCGCGAAGACTGGTCGCGCCTGCGCACCGCATCGGCGAGCGCGTGGCTGGCGCTCGGCTACCTCGCGGTCTTCGGCTCGATCATCGCCTTCACTGCTTTCGCTTATTGCCTCAACAACCTGCCCGCCACCACCGTCGGCACCTACGCCTACGTGAACCCGATCGTCGCGGTCCTGCTCGGCCGCCTGCTGCTCGACGAGCCCCTCACCGAACGCCTCATCATCGGCGGCATCCTCATCCTCGCCGCGGTCCTGCTCACGACACTGAAACGCCGCCCCACCGTCCCACCCCCCGCCGCCGCCTGCGAAGAACCCGCGTCCTAGCCCGTGCGGCGGCGCACGGCCCGTCCGCGCAATCACTCTCCTGAACGGCTGGACGTGCCGCTCCGGATCCCGCGACTCGTTCAAAGTTTCGTGCGCATCGAATGTTGCGGAGTGCGCTTACAATCCCGCACCATGAACAAGCTTTTTGCGTTTCTGCTGATCCTTGGATTCGCGGCGGGTGCTGCCGCGGCTCCTCCAGACGACAAGGCGGTCGCCCAACGGCTCCAGGGGTTCGACGCCTACATGGCGAAGGTGCTGAAGGACTGGAACGTCCCTGGCATCGGCATCGGCATCGTGGTGAACGACAAGGTGGTGCTCGCCAGGGGTTACGGCTATCGCGACTACGGCAAGAAGCTGCCGTATACCGCGCAGACCGTGCAGCCGATCGCCTCCAACACCAAGCTGTTCACCGCGATGGACGTGGGCTTCCTCGTGGAGGAAGGCAAGATCGAGTGGGACAAGCCGGCACGGCGCTTCGTGCCGTCGATCCGCTTCTATAACGACGAACTCGACAATACCGTCACGGTGCGCGACATGCTGTCGCACCGCACCGGCATCACCCGCCACGACAGCATCTGGTACAAGTCCGAATTCACGCGCGACGAGCTGTTCCAGCGGCTGCGCTATCTCGAGCCGAGCCAGCCGGCCCGCACCACCTTCCTCTACAACAACATGATGTACGTCGGCTCGGGGCGGATCGTCGAACTGCTCTCGGGCAAGACCTGGGAAGACTTCACGCGCGAGAAGATCCTTGGTCCGCTGGGCATGACCAGCACCGGTTTCACCATCGCCGACCTCAAGAAGCAGGCGAACCCGGCGGTGCCTTTCACCGAGCGCCGCGACTCGTTCGAGCTCTACCAGATCCCCTATTACGACGACGAGGTCGCGGTGGGCCCCGCGGGCGCCATCGTCTCGAACGTGGACGACATGACGAAGTGGCTCACCGCCCTGATGAACGACGGCAAGTTCCAGGGCAAGCAGGTGCTGCCGGCAGCGGCGGTGAAGGCAACGCTCGAGCCGACGCTGGCGATGGCCAACAGCGCGCTCGAGAGCCGCGGCTGGGGCGAGCTTCTGAACTCGGCCTACGGCATGGGCCGCTGGACGGCTTCTTACCGCGGCAACCTCATCGCGTTCCACGGCGGCGACATCAACGGCTTCCATTCGCAGGTGTCGCTGATGCCGACGAACCGCATCGGCGTGGTGGTGCTGGTGATCGGCGACCATGCGGCGCCGCTCTACAACCCGATCTCGTACAACATCTACGAGCGGCTGCTGGGCATGGACGAGACCCCGTGGGTGCAGCGCCAGCTCGACATCCGCCTCAAGGGCAAGGAAGCGTCGAAGCAGGCGCGCGCCAAGGCCGGCGAGGGCCAGGTGGCCGGAACCAAGCCGTCCCATCCGCTCGACGCTTTCACCGGCGAGTTCGTCCACCCGGCCTACGGCGTCCTCAAGATCACCACCAAGGACAATGGCCTGGCCTTCGCGTTCCACAAGATCGCGATGCCGCTGACCCATTTCCATTACGACCGCTTCGACAGCGCCGACGACGAGCAGGACGGCAAGTGGTCGGTCAACTTCGTGACCAGCCCGCAGGGCGAGATCGACAAGGCCGTGATGTCCCTCGACGAAGCCGAGGTCGCGTTCACGCGGCAGGCGAGCGCCGAGCTGTCTTCGCTCGCGACGCTCTCGCAGTATGCCGGCGACTACACCACGCCGACCGGCGGCAAGTTCAAGGTCGCGGTGGAGCACGGCATTCTCGGCCTGGTGTTCGCCGGCCAGCCGTTCCAGGAACTCATCCCGTGGAAGCCGCGGATGTTCCGCGTCAAGGAGTTCGCCGACGTCACCTTCGAGTTCGTGGTCGAAGGCGGCGCCGTCAAGGCGCTGAAGCAGAAGGACCCGTCGGGAGAGTTCACCTTCCCGAAGCAGTAACGGCGCCTGAGCGCTTAATAAAGAAGATAGGGGCGGCGGCGCTTCGCGAAGGCCGCCGCTTCTTTTTTCCAGGCAGGGGCGAGCGAACGCAGGGGGCGGCCGGCTTCGATCGCGGTGCGCACCGAGTCGGTGCCGCAGAGGATGTCGATCGGCAGCTTCACCAGCTCGTATTCGTACGGCGGGTCGCGCCAGGCGAAGCGCTTCTCGTCCTGTGCGCGCGCCGCCACGATGAGCAGCAGGTAGGCGAGGAAAGCCGGGAACGAGGAGCGGTCGGTGACGTGCAGCTGCACGCCGCCGCACACCTGGCCTGCGTGCTTCTGGAACGTGGGCGTGAAGAACGTCGGCCGGAAACGCACGCCCGGAAGCTTCGCCTTCGTCATCGCCGCGGCCAGCTTCCACGGATCGAGCCACGGCGCGCCCACGAGTTCGAACGGCCGCGTGGTGCCGCGGCCCTCGGAGAGGTTGGTGCCTTCGATGAGGCAGCCGCCCGGGTAGACGAAGGCCGTGTCGACGCCCGGCATGTTGGGAGAGGGCAGCACCCACGGCAGGCCGGTGTCCTCGAAGTGCATGCGCCGCCTGTAGCCGCGCATCTTCACCACGTGCAGCTCGAGCCGCAACGAGTGCTCCGCCTGGAACATCAAGGCGAGCTCGCCAACGGTCATGCCGTGGCGCACCGCCAGCGTGTGCATGCCGACGAACGAGCGGTAGCGGTCGTCGAGCACGTTGCCGTCCACCACCTCGCCGCCGAGCGGGTTCGGCCGGTCGAGCACCACCAGCGCGCGTCGGTGCTCGGCGCAAGCCTGCATCGCGTGCAGCATGGTGTAGATGAACGTGTAGTAGCGCGAGCCGACATCCTGCAGGTCGAAGACCACAGCGTCGACGTCCTGAAGCATCGCTGCCGAAGGCACCCGCGTGTTGCCGTAGAGGCTGCGGACCGGCAAGCCGGTCCGCGCGTCGGTGCTGTCCGCGACTTCGATGAGGTCCTGGGCGTTGGCCCAGATGCCGTGTTCCGGCCCGAAGAGCGCCGTCAGCCGGTGCCGCTTGCTGCGTGCGAGCGCCAGCGCCCCGTGCTCGAGCTGCGACGTCACGCTCGTCGGGTTGGCGATGAAGCCGAGGCGGCGGCCGCGCAGCGCCTTCGGCGGGTCGGCCAGGAACGCGTCGAGTCCTGGACGAACCCGCGGTGCGCGCACTACTTGTCGAGGTCCAGCGAGAACGACCCGGAACCGTCTTTCGACTGCACCGAGCCGCGCAGCGTCTCGCCGGCGAGCTTGCCGGTGAAGCGCTTGAGCGTGCCGCGGATCTGCACCGCGAACGTGACGTTGCCGTCGGCGCCCGCCGACACGCTCGCCACCTTGCTGTCCACGGACGCCGAGCCGATGAAGGTGGTGAAGGTGCCGCCGCGGCCGGCGAACAGGACGCGGATCCGGCGTGGGCCGGCGTTGTCCTGCATCTGTCCCAGCCAGTCGCCGGTGAGCGCCGTGGCCGCGGCGCCGCTGCCGCTCACCTGCAGCGACAGCTCGCGCAGCGCACGCGCCATGTCCGGCGTCGCCGGGCGCAGCAGCGCCATCGGCACGCCGCGCGCGTTGGCGCCGCGCGCCGGGTCGGCATAGAGGTCGAGCAGCACCTTGGCCTTCGGCGTGACGGCGATGGCGCGCAGCGGCCGCTCGTTGCGGACGAACAAGGTCAGGTAGTCGTCGAGGAGCGCCGCCCAGTGGCGGGTGAGCGCCGCCGGCGAAGGCGCTGTGCGCAGTCCGGTGTAAGCCGATGCATAACCCGCGGCGTCCTCCGCGGTCGCCACCATGAAGATACCGCGCCCGGCGATGCCGACGCCGGGCGGGTTGCCGTCGCGCGCCTCGACCGTCACCGAGGCGCTCTTGGCGGCTGCCACCAGTTCGTTCAGGAACTGGCAGAGGCGCGCCGCGCGCTCCGCGACCGGGTGCGATTCGGATGCGCTCGTGAGCAGCGCGAACGGCCCGATCGCGGTGGTCACCAGCACCTTGCCCTTGCCGGCTTCGGCCGGCGCCGGCAGCGGATAGAAGAACGGCTCGAACATGCTGATCGACACGGCGCGCAACTCGAACGGCACCACGTCGGTGGTGCCGCCGCGCGCCGCAACGACCACGCCGCTGGCACCACCCGCGATCGACGGCGCGTCGGGCGCGCTCACCACCAGTTCCTTGCCGCTGGCGCTCAGCACCAATGCCGGCTGGCCGCCGAAGCGCACGTCGTTGCCCGCAGGCACTTGGTCAAAGCCCGCGCCCCTGATGGTGACGCGCGTTCCGGGCTGGCCGTTGGCCGGCACGATCTCGCGCACGAACGGCAGCTTGCCGAGGAACAGCTTGCGCGGCGGCAGCAGCACGCCGTTGGCCTTCACCACCACGCTCACGCCCTTGCCCGGCGTCGGCGCGATCGCCGCCGGCACCGTGACGCGCAGCTGGTTGTCGGCGTCCACCACTTCCGCCGGCTTGTTGTCGATGGTGACGCTGAGCCGCGCCGGGTCGAGGTTTTGCCCGGCGATCACCACGCTTTCACCCGGCATCGCGACGTCGGGTTCGAGCCCCGCGAAGGACGCCTTGGGCACGACGGTGAGCGTCAGCGAGCCAGCCGGCTGGCCGCCGGAGAGGACCGCGATGGTCGCCGGACCCGGCTCGACGGCCGCGAGCGCCGCGGTAGAGACGGACGTCGGCGACGCCGAGGTGACCTCGAGCGGCGCGCCGTTCATCGTAACGATGACTTGCTTCGCGTCCGCGGCGAGGTTCTCGGCCGCGATCGTGAAGGCCTGGCCCGGCTGCACCACGGTCGGCGCGATCGCCGTGATCGCGGGCACCGGCCGCAGCCACCACGAAGCGGCGTAGTAGACACCGGCGATCGCCGCGAGCCCGACGGCGGCGATGACCAGCGTGCGCATCGGGAAGCGTTCCTTCCAGCCGACCGGCGGCGCCGCGTCCTCGTCGGTCAGCGGGTGGAGGGGCGGGGGCGTCATCCCGGTGACCGTCGCCGGACTGTCCTGGAACCCGCCGGTCGGCGCCTCGAGGTCGACGTCGCGCGGGAAGAGCCCGTCGTGCTCGTTCGCTGCGGGGATCGGCTTGCCTCCCGCGGTAGTCGCGGCGCTCGGATCGTAGTCGGCCGGCGGCCGGACGAAGGGCTTCGGCTGTTGTCCGGGCAGCAGCCCGGGCATGCCCTGCAGCGTGCCCACATAGGCCGGCACGCGCACCAGCAGCTTGACGGCGCCGCGCCCGCCGGGCGCGCCGAGTGAAATGCGGTCGCCGTCGCGGAGCGGCAGTTCGTCGCGTACCGGCTGGCCGTTCACGAAGCTGCCGGCGGCCGAGCCGAGGTCGCGCAGGACCAGGCCGCGGACGTCCCATGCGATCTCGACGTGATGCTCGGCGATCTGGTCGCCCTTCAGGCGGAAGGCGGCCGTCTCGCCGGCGCCGACGATGACATGCGCGGGCATCGTCTGGATCGTGTGGAACGCGCCGTGCTGGGCGCCGCCGGTCACGACCAGGGTCGGCAGAGTGGGGTTGTTGAGGTCCACGATTCGCCGGAGTCTAAGGCTTTTACCGGGGGCGGATAGACTGCCCGGATCACATGCACCACCGCCGCCGCCGCCCTGTAGACCCCAGCCGCTTGCGCGGGGTCCGGGTTTCCCTGATCCGGCGCGTGACCGTCACCTGGATGGGTCGCAGCGAGGCCGTGATGATGCTCGATATCGGGCTGCGAGGAGTCTATGTCGAGCATTCGGCCGCTCCGGGACCGGGCACCACGGGTGTAATCGAGCTCACGTTGCCGAACAACGAACTGCCGCTGGTGGTGGCCTGCCATGTGGCGTGGCGCCACATCCAGACGGGGACCTATGTGCGGCGCAGCCTGCCGCCCGGCTGCGGACTCGAGTTCGAGGCACTCGACGAGGCCACGGAGGGCCGGCTCGTCACGCACCTCGCCGAGCACCTGGCGAGGCCCGGACACAGCCGCAGGTTCGTGGCGCGCTGGCCCGACCCCGACGAGTACCTGGCCGACCCGATATGAGCAAAGCGCCCGACATCGTGCTGGTGCGGCCGGAGAACTCCGCCAATGTCGGCGCCGTCGCGCGCGTGATGAGCAACACCGGCCTGACGCGCCTGGTGCTCGTCGCGCCGGGCGATTTCCGCACGGTCGAGTGCTGGCGCAGCGCGTGGGGCGCCCACGACGTGCTCGAGACACTCGTGGAGCGCCCGGATCTGGAGGCAGCGCTTCGGGACTACGACCACACGGTGGCGTTTTCCGGGCGCGCTTCGGCCGAGCATCCGGCCGCGGACGTGCGCGCTGCAGCGCAGGGGTTTGCGCGCTTCGGACCGGGCGTGCGCGCCGCCTTCGTCTTCGGTCCGGAAACGGCGGGCCTCAGCGAAGACGAACTGCGGCTATGCGGTGCGCGCGCCACGATCCCGGCGCATCCCGGCCAGCCGTCGCTCAACCTGTCGCATGCGGTGCTGGTCGCCGCCCATGAGTTCTATCGCGCGTCGTTGGAACTGCCGCGCGCGGACGACGGCGACGCGCAGGACGAAGACGCGCGGCCGCCGAGCCGCGCCGAGCGCGAGGCGTTCCTCGGCCCGTGGCGCGACGCGCTCATCGCCGCGGGGGCGCTCCGCAGCGACGACACCCGCTACTTTCCGCGCTGGCAAGACTTCTTCAGGCGCACGGAGCTGTCGGCACGCGAGCTGCGCCTGTTCGAGCATCTCGCGCACAAGCTGGCGCAATTGCAGTCGCGACGATGACCACGAGCGGCGGGAACAACCAGGCGTTCCTCGACGTGGTGTTCGCGGCGGACCGATCGTCCTTCACGATCCCGAAGCTCAAGTGGCGCGAACTGATTTTCATCCGCGCGCTGCGCCCGCGAGGCGGCTCATGGGTGCGCGATCCGTCGCGTTTCATGCCGGCGTTCGCGGCCGGCGATCTCCTCGCCGAGGGACAGTGCTACTCCGTCGTGGATGAAGGCGAGCGCGTCAGGATTTCGCCCTCGCCTTCGACTTCGACCTGAAGAAGGGTATCGGCAACGGCCGTGGCAGGCGCCGCCGCGCCGCCGCGAGTGCGGTCATCGCGGCGACCAGCACCAGGAACCAGCCGATCGCCGGCCAGACGTCGAGCCGGTTGCGCAGCTGCGGCGCGACGATCGCGCCGTAGACGATCTCGATGTGGATCCAGTAGACGAGCAGGCTCGCCTGTCCCAGCGTGCACACCAGGCTCCAGCCCTCGGCGAGCACTGTGCGGTCGAAGAGGTGCGCCAACAGCAGCAGCGCGAGCATGATGCCGATCTTGATGGCGACGTAGTTCGGGCTCGTCCACCAGAAGTCGTAGCGCGGGTAGGGAGCGACATCGAGCCCGTCGAGCAGCAAGGCGATCGGGATCGCCGCCAGCCCGGCGAACGCGAGCCGGGTGAGGAGCGGCATCTCGTCGTCGTGCTGCTCGCGGTAGCGCGAGACGACGAAACCGGTGGCCGCGCCGGCGGCGGTGTAGGCCGCCCACGGAAACATCGGGAACAGCGCGTTCGGGAAGCGCCCGCCGATATAGCCGCCGAGCCGCGCCGGCGTCCATTCCGGCCAGGGCCCGTCCCACGCGAAAGGCGTCAGCAGGGCGACCACCGCGGCGAGCCCCGCCGAGGCCAGCACCCAGAGGGATCCGTCGAGCCGCAGCACCACCACCGCGACGAGCGCCAGCGACACGGCGATGCAGTTCAGCACGTCCACGCGGAACAAGTCTTCCCAGGCCGTGAAGCCGGAAGCGAAGTACATCCAGAGCCGGAACAAGACCGCAAATCCGAACACCATCGCGGCTCGTCCCAGGGCGCGCCGCGCGATCGCTTCGCTGCCTTCGCCGCGGCGCCGCGCACCGTCGGCCACGAGCGCCAGAGAGACCCCGGCGAGGAACAGGAACAAGGCGGCGGGATAGCCGCCGAAATAGCGCGAGTACCAGAAGAACGTGGTTTCCTTCGCCTCTTTGGTGAGCCACGCGTCGAAGGCGTGCGTCTGGATCATGAGCAGGACCGCGAAACCGCGGAGCCAATCTATGTAGCGGAGCCTGCGGCGAGAGCCGGCGGTCATGGAATTAATGCGCGATCCTACCGCTGTATACTCGGGCGTGCCGCACCCCTCCGAAAGCCAAGATTCCAACCTGGTGACAGCCGAAAACCTCGAGCCGAGGATTGTCCCGCGCGCGGAGCATCGGGTGTCGCGGAAGAACATCGACGAAGAGGCCCTGAAGGTCCTGTACCGCCTGAAGAGCCAGGGGTTCGTCGGGTATCTCGTGGGCGGCAGCGTGCGCGACCTGCTGCTCGAACGCCGCCCCAAGGACTTCGACATCGCGACGAGCGCGCACACCCAGCAGGTGCGGCGCATGTTCAAGAACGCCTTCACGGTGGGCCGCCGCTTCCGGCTGGTGCACGTGAAGTTCGGCAAGAAGGTGGTGGAGGTCGCGACCTTCCGCAGGCAGACCGAGGTGGAGGAAGGCGCCGAGACGCTGATCCGCAGCGACAACACCTTCGGCACGCCGGCGGAGGATGCGTTCCGCCGCGACTTCACGGTCAATGCACTTTTCTACGACATCGCGAACTTCTCGGTGATCGACTACGTCGGCGGCCTGCAGGACCTCGAGAACAAGCTGATCCGCGCCATCGGCGACCCGTCGGTGCGCTTCCGCGAGGATCCGGTGCGCATGCTGCGTGCCGTGGCGCTCGCCGCGCGCCTCGATTTCACCATCGACCGCGATTCGGTGGAGGCCATCCGCACGCTGCGCGGCGAGATCGCGAAGTCGTCGCCCGCGCGGCTGCTCGAGGAGTTCTACAAGATCCTGCGGCAGGGCGCTTCGCGGCGCACCTTCGAGCTGATGCACGAACTGGGCCTGCTCGCCTACCTGCTGCCCGAAGCGCAGACCGTGATGGACGGCTCGGGACGCGAGAGTTTCCTCGAGAGCCTCGAGCGGCTCGACGGTTATCGCCGCGCCGGCGCCTCGGCCGACACGATGTCGAACGCCGTCATCCTCGGCAGCCTGCTGGTGCCGCTCGGCATGTCGCTGCGCGTCATGGCAGTCAGGCGCCGCACCCACACGCGCGAGCAGGAAGCGGCGATCGACGCGGCCGGCCGGCCCGCGGATCGCGTCGACGAAGATGCGCCGCCCGCCGCGGAAGAGCCGGTGGTCGACGTCGCGCGGGAAATGGCCGAGCTCGGCGCGCCGGAAGAGAAAGAACCTCTGGCACCACAGCCGCCCGCGCCGGTGGTGCTGCCGTTCGCGCGCCGCGACATCGACCGGCTGCGCCTCATCCTCGCGTCGCAGCCGCGGCTGCGCGACGTCAACCGGCCGCCAGCCGCGCAGCGCAGCCTGGCGGCGAAACCCTACTTCGACGAGGCGGTGCGCTGGCTCGAGATCCATGGCGGCACTCGCGGCATGGAACTGAGCGCCCACTGGCGCAGCCTCGACGTCGGCGACCTGGTCGCCGAAGGCGGGCGCAGCGCGCGCGAGCCGGGCGAGCGCCGCCCGCGGCGGCGCCGCCGGCGCCGCGGCCCGCGTCCGGCGGGCGAAGGGCCGGCGACCAAGGAGTAGCAGCGATGCCAAGACCAGCGAAGCTCGACGCAGCCGCAAGCAGCGAGGCCCTCAAGACCGTTCCTGGCTGGAGCATCACCGACCAGGGCGACGGCATCGAAAAACGCTACGAGTTCGAGAACTTCGCCGGCTCGCTTGCGTTCGTGAACCGCGTCGGCGCGCTCGCCGAGGCAATGGACCATCATCCCGACATCACGATCGAATACAACAAGGTGCGCTTGTACCTGAGCACCCACGACCAGGGCGGGCTGACCGCCAGCGATTTTGAACTGGCGCGGCGGATCGACGCTTGAAGGCCCTCGTCATGGGCGCCGACGGCCGCCTGGGCCGCGCGCTCTGCGAGACGCTGGGCGGGCGGGTGGCGC
Organism: uncultured Acidobacteriota bacterium; assembly: GCA_963720545.1. Taxonomy (GTDB): domain Bacteria; phylum Acidobacteriota; class Vicinamibacteria; order Fen-336; family Fen-336; genus MFD01916-c6. The sequence goes on from OY970399.1 coordinate 2,996,939, forward strand.
TCGCCACCAACCGCCGCGACGCCGACATCACCGACGCGGACGTGGTGGAGCGCGTCATCGCGGCGCTGCGCCCTGACGTCGTTTACAACGCCACCGCCTGGAACGCCGTCGACGCCGCGGAGAAGAACGTCACCGAGGCGTTCGCGGTGAACGCTTCGGGACCGCGCCACATCGCTGTGGCGGCGCGCCGCTGCGGCGCCACGGTGGTGCACGTCTCGACCAACTACGTGTTCGCCGGCGACCGCGCGGAGCCGTACGACGAGACCGACCCGGCGCTGCCGGGAACCGTGTACGGCATCAGCAAGCGCGCCGGCGAGCGCCTGGTGGAGACCTCCGGTGCGGAGCACGTGGTGGTGCGGACCAGCGCCGTGTTCGGCATTGGCGGCAGCGCCGGCAAGGCGCAGTCGTTCGTCACGCGCGTCGTCGAGGCGGCGCGCCGCGGCGAGGAACTGGCAATCGTGGACGACCAGTTCGTGTGCGCCACCTACGCGAAAGACCTGGCGCGCGCCATCGTCGGCATCGTCGAGCGCGCTGGCCGCGGCACCTTCCACGTCACCAACACCGGCATCACCAGCTGGTTCAATCTCGCGCAGACGGCTGTGCGCCTCGCCGGATTGAAGGGCCGCTCGGTGCGGCCGGTGAAGAGCGCCGACCTGCCGACGCTGGCGCGCCGGCCGATGAACACGCCGCTCGCGAGCGTGCGTCTCGGCCCGCTCGGCGTGCGGCCGCTGCGCTCGTGGCAGGAAGCGCTGCAGGAGTTCCTCGCCTCATGATCCCGCTGCGCGACGACGTGCCCTCGCGCACGACACCGTTCGTGAACTGGGGGCTGATCGTCGCCAACGTCGTGGTGTTCGCCTACGAGTTGTCGATGGGCGCGCACATCGAGAGCTTCTTTGCGCAGGCCGCGGTGATTCCGTCGCTCGTCACCGGCGCCGACCGCGTGCTGTCGGCGGGCGATTTGTTGCGCGCCACCGTCGACCCTGGCCTCGGCGCGCGCATGCTGACCAGCATGTTCCTGCACGGTGGCTGGCTGCACCTCATCGGCAACATGCTCTATCTCTGGATCTTCGGCGACAACGTCGAGGACCGCCTCGGCCACTTCCGCTACGTGGTCTTCTACCTGGCCTGCGGCCTGCTCGCCACCTGGGCGCACATCGCCGCCGGGCCGCGCTCGCCGGTACCTTCGATCGGCGCCTCGGGCGCCATCGCCGGCGTGCTCGGCGCGTACATCACGCTCTATCCGCGCGCGCAGGTGGTCGGCATCCTGCCGCTCGGCTTCTTCACCCAGATGGTGAAGCTGCCGGCGATGTTCTTCCTCGGGCTATGGTTTTTACAGCAGTTCCTCTCAGGCACGCTCGGCCTCGCGAATCGCGAGCAAGCCGGCGGGGGAGTCGCATGGTGGGCGCACATCGGCGGCTTCGTCGCCGGCGCGCTGCTGGTGTGGCTGTTCCAGAAACCGGAGCGCGCGCCGCACTCGCGCGACACGTGGTACCGCCGCTTCGTTGACAGTGGGCGGGGCGTTCGATAATCTCCGTCGTCTGGCCCGCAGGGCGGTTAGCTCAGCGGTAGAGCATCGGTTTTACACACCGGTGGTCACAGGTTCGAAACCTGTACCGCCCACCACCAAGCTCGCCGCGGTCCTGATATTTCGTTTTCTCCGCGGGGTGGTAGTTCAGCTGGTTAGAACGCCGGCCTGTCACGTCGGAGGTCGCGGGTTCGAGTCCCGTCCACCCCGCCAATCCTGAACAAATTGGCATTGCCCGAGGCTTGACCTGATCAGCCCGGGTTGCGCCTCGACATCAGGAGGGCGACGCCGCTCAAGGCCAGGGCTTCGAACGCTCCGGCGGTTTCGAATGCGTGGTTCGGGCCGGCGAGCGCGCGTGGGATGTGGAGCATCAACACCCACAGGAAGATCATGAGGCCGGTGAGGGATGCCGCCAGGCGCGCGGTGCGGGGAACGAGGATGCCGATGCCTCCGGCGATCAGGGACACGCCCGCGAAGTAGGTCCAGAAACTGCGGTTGGGCATGTAGGCGGGGACGAGCTCGGTGACGAAGTCGCTGTAGACGAAGTGCTGCACGCCGCCGACGATAAGGAACATAGCCAGCAGGATCGCGCCGAGCGGCCGCGGTTTTCCGGCAAGCACTATTGCGCCGCCGATGAGTGCCAGCACCTTCAGCGGATTCGTCCACATGAAACCGCGGAGATACGGATGATCCATCCCCGCTGTCGCGAGGAGCGACGGAGCGCAGAAGAATACAAACAAGAAGAGGAGCAGGGCGGCGAGGGCGGCGCCCCCCGCTCGCACCCTTCGGCCGTCGAGGAGAGCCAGTCCGATCACGACGAGAACAACGCCGACGATGTATGCGGCGAGCGGCAGAACTGGCATCCAGGCCTGGCGTGCCGGCACGAGCCTGATGAATTCCCCTGTAGTGAGCTGCATCGCGCCGGAGGCGAGAGTGGCCAGGCCGATGAAGTCTCTGCCGGCTGCGGTTGCGGAAATGGGGCCGAGGGTGGCTTCTTTGTCCAGGGCCAGAGTGTGCGCCTCGCAAACCGGCAACGTCAACGTCACGGCCCTGACGGTAAGGTTGGCCCATGGCGTCTCCGTTTCAGGTGGTTCGCGGCACCGCGCATGCGCTTTTTGCCTATGACGTCGCGTGGGCGGTCGATCTCGACAAGGCGCAGCGGCTGCTGAACGTCGCGACCGAGCTCAGCATCAAGAGGCGGCCTCGGGCGTCGCAATATCTCGGCTTTCGGCCGCCGCCGCTGCGGATCGCGCAGGAGGCGCCGCCACTCGCGATCGGCGGGCTCGCGACCCACCCGCAGGTCGAGCTGCTGCTCTACGGCTTCGGCGCGGTGTCGGTCGGCTATCGGCTGGCGCTCGACGGCGCGCCGTTCGAGCGCCTGCTCGAGCTGAGCGACGCGCTCTACGACAACGCCGAGCTGCTCGCCGACTCGCGGCAGAGGGTCGAGGCGCTGGTGCGCGTGCTCGGTCCGGCACTCGAACGGCCGGGGGTCGCGGCGGCGGTCGAGGACTACGTCATCTACGGCGTCGAGAGCTGGGCGCCGGCCAGCACCGACGTCAACTGGCCGGCGCGCGACCAGGACCTGGCGCGCATCCTGCGCTGCGAGCGCGACCTGTTGTCGGCGCAGGAGGCGGCCGACGCGGTGTCGCACTCGATCTCCTACAAGCCGGGCGACCTGGCGCTCGTCGACTGGAACGCCGCGATCCTGTTCGGGCCGGACACCGAGGACACCCGCGCCGTGCTCGAGTTCGCGAACGTGGCGCTGCTCGAGAGCCGCACGCTCGACGGCCATCTCGACCAGGCGCTCGACCTCGCCTACGACCGCGCGACGCCGAAGCCCGAGCGCTTCCGGTTGCCGGGTCTCTATCGCAAGGAGTCGTTCGAGATCGCGCAGATCCAGGTGGAGAGCGCGGTGCTCTTCGAAAGCGTCAACAACACGCTGAAGCTGCTCGGCGACGAGTACCTGGCGCGCGCCTACCGCCTCGCGGCGGAGCGCTTCAACCTCGCGCAGTGGGAAGCGGCGATCCTGCGCAAGCTCGAGACGCTCGATTCGATCTACGGCAAGATGTCCGATCGCGCCGCGTCCATCCGCCTCGAAGTGCTCGAGTGGGTGATCATCGTCCTCATCGCGATCTCGATCGCGATTCCGTTCGTTACGGGGCATTGACGGCACGCGGCTTTGCGCTAGCTCTGCCGGTCGTGCCTTGGCCGCAGATGGGGTTGAATCGGCTGCGACGCCACCTCCTCGAAGACCGGTATCATCGCGCAGACCCCCGGGATCCTGGACACTATGCTCATCGGCCTTGGCGCGTGAGAGTCGCCTTGCGGCGCGCATGATCGGCGCCACGCTGTCCCGCTATCGGATCCTGAGCAAGCTCGGCGGCGGCGGCATGGGCGTCGTCTACGAGGCCGAGGACACGCGCCTTGGACGGCACGTGGCGGTGAAGCTGCTCCCCGATGGACTCGGCGGCGATCCGCAGGCGCGCGAGCGCTTCGAGCGCGAGGCGCGCGCCGCCTCCGCGCTCAACCACCCGCACATCTGCGTGCTGCACGAGATCGGCGAAGACCAGGGCCGGCTCTTCATCGTCATGGAGCTGATGAAGGGCCAGACGCTGAAACATCGGATCGGCGGCAAGCCGATCGCCGTCGAAGAGGCGGTCGAGCTGGCGATACAGGTGGCGGACGCGCTCGACGCCGCGCATGCGACCGGGATCATCCACCGCGACATCAAGCCCGCCAACATCTTCGTGACCGATCGGGGACAGGCGAAGCTGCTGGACTTTGGTCTGGCGAAGCAGACCGTCAAGCGAGCGCGGGTCGACGTCGAGCAGGCGACCGCGGTCCGGCCCACGGAGCTGACCGAGGCCGGCGCGCTGATGGGGACCGTGGCGTATATGTCCCCGGAACAGGCGCGTGGCAAGGACCTCGATGCGCGCTCCGACATCTACTCGTTCGGGGCGGTGCTCTACGAGATGGTGACCGGCGTGCTGCCGTTCGCGGCGGAGAGCACGGGCGAGATGCTGGCTGCGATCTTCAGCCAGGAGCCGGTCGCGCCGACGCAGCGCAACCCGCTGCTCCCCGCCGAGCTGGACCGGATCATCGGCAAGGCGATGGAGAAGGACCGGAGCCGGCGATACGAGACAGCGGCGGAAATGCGAGCGGACCTGCTGCAGTTGCGTCGGGACAGCACCCAACCCGGCGCGGCGACGACCGACCGGCCGGCCGCGCCCGCCGCCCGCCCGCGACGGCGCGCCTGGTGGCTCGGCGCCGGCGCCGCCGTCCTGGCGCTCATGGCCGCCTTCTGGTTCGGCGGCGTGGCCATGCGGCCTGCGCCGCGGCCGCAGGTCGAGGCGCAGGCCGAAGGTCCGACGCTCGCGGTGCTGCCGTTCGTGGACATGAGCGCCGGCAAGGACCAGGAGTACTTCGCGGACGGCTTGGCCGAGGAGCTGCTCAACTCCCTGTCCAGGATCAAGGAGCTGCGAGTCACCGGACGCACGTCGTCGTTCCAGTTCAAGGGCAGAAACGAGGATCTGCGCGACATCGGCCGCAAGCTCAACGTGGCGACGCTGCTCGAAGGAAGCGTGCGCCGGGCCGGAAGCCGGATCCGCATCACCGTGCAGCTCGTGAAAGCCGCGGACGGGTTCCATCTTTGGTCGGAGACCTACGACCGGCAGATGGACGACATCTTCGAGGTGCAGGACGAAATCGCCCGCGAGGTCGCGGGCGCGATGCAGGTGACGCTCCTCGGCAGGAAGGCCGGCGCAGCGGCGCCGAGCGGCGAGACCTACAACCTGCTGCTCGAGGCGCGTCACCTGTTGAAGCAACACGACCAGGCGAACCGGCGCAAAGCCCAAGAACTCGTGGAGCGGGCGCTCGCTCGCGACCCGGCTTACGCGCCTGCTTGGGTGGATCTCGCGATCGTCTACATGCGCGACTTCGAGGATGCTGACACGCTCGTGGCGAAACAGGATGCACTGCGGCAGCAGCAGGACGCGCTCGCCAAGGCGCTTGCGCTTGACCCCGACATGGCGGAAGCACATGCACGGATGGCGCGCGTCCATCGCCTGCACTGGGATTTTGCGGCGGCGGACAAGTCGATGCAGCGGGCACTCGTACTAGCACCCGGAGACGTGGACGTCGTGACCGCGGCCGCCGGCGTCGCCTCGAGCTTCGGCCGCTTCGACGAGGCGATCGCTCTGCAGGAAAAGGCGCAGAAGATGGACCCGCTCAGCAACAGCAACTGGTACAACCTCGCTTTTCGGTATCTCGCCGCCGGTCGCGCGACGGAGGCCGAAATCACTCTCAAGGAGCTGCTGTCGGAGGATCCGGAAGACGCCGATGGCCATGCGCTGCTGGGCGATGCGTATCTGGCCGAGGGACGTGCCGCCGAGGCGCTCGGTGAGTATGCAAAAGGCGACGAGTCCGACCGGCTGGCCGGTCGAGCCATGGCCCAGCACGCGCTGGGGCACGCCGATGCTTCACAGGCCGCGCTCCGCGAGCTGATCGCGAAATACGGCGAGCAGAGGAGGATGATCGCGGCGGTTCACGCGTATCGCGGCGAGACCGACGAAGCGTTCGCCAGCTTGGAACGGGCGTACCAAGAGCGCGATCCGGATCTGGTCTATCTCAATCCCAGCTACTTCCTCAGGCTGCTGCACCGCGACCCACGCTGGGCCGCGCTCCTCAAGAAGATGGGGCTGTCGCCGCGCGGCTGATCTGGCGTCCTTTCCACCCGACCATAACTAGAAGATGACGGCGCCGCCCGCGACGCCGAAGCTGCCGCGCAGGCACGCGGTCGGTGCCGTCGAGCAGACGTTCGACGAGTGCTCCTTGCAGTCGCCCTGGCCGCCGCGCTCCTTGGCCTCGCACTTGAGCCCGTAGGGATAGTTCGGATTGCTGACGCAGTCCGAGCAGCCCGCGATGTCGACGCCCAGTCCGCCGCCGCCGATCATGCGTGCCTGCACCTCGTCGCGCGTCTGCGGCAGCGGCACCGGCCAGGTCCAGCGGATGAGGAACGTGTCCGATTTTTCCTCCGGGCTGTTGCCCGCGACCACCGGCAGCGCGCTGTCCTTCACCGCATCCGCAAGGCACGCGACCGCGGCCGCGTCCTGCCCCTCCTTGAGATTCGAGCGCGTGGCGGCCACCTTCGGCGCAACCCACTTGTCACCCGACTTGGTGAAGGTGAAGTCGACGGCCACCAGGCCCTTGGCCTTGATCTTCGCGAGGCAGCCCTTCAGCTTCGTCGTCTTGACGAGGCCGGTGAAGTAAGTGTGTACGCGCGTTTCCGCGTCGGCGACACTCTCGCTATAGACGGGCGTCGGCACCGGCGAGGGTTTGGGCTCGGGGGTTGGGCTCTGTTGCGCCTGCGGCGTTCTGGTGCAACCGGCGGCAGCCGCGAGGACGAGCGCGGCGAGACCCAGCTTCATGTGCCTCATCGAGGTTGCCTCCCTGGAATGGTTGCCGCGACTATAGCGCCGTCAGGTGGGGCCGGGACGGTCCTTTTCACCGGGGTCCGAGACCGAGCGCTGCGGCAGCAGCGCATTCGCGAGCAGCAGGCCCATGACGAGCGAGATGGCGCCGAGCGCCATGCTGAAGGCGGCTGCGATCGCGGGCAGCGTGTCGTTGTCGAGGAACGCCGAGACGCTGCGAAAGCCGATGCTGCCGGGCACCAGGATCAGGAGCCCGGGCGCGACCATCACCGTGCTGACGCGGCCGAAGAGCCGCGCGTAGGCATTGCCTGCCAGGCCCACTGCCAGCGCGCCGAAAAACGGCGCCACCTCGGGTCCGAAGGCGAGCCGGCCGAAGCGCGCGCCGAGGAATGCAACGATGGCGCCGCTGATGATCTGCGGGAAGTCCTTCGGCCGGCCCTTCAGCAGCACCGTGTAGGCGAGCGGCGCTATCAGCACCGCGATCCAGTCGGTCCACATCGGCAGCGGATGGGGCACCACCGCCGGCGCCGCGCCGAAGGTGCGCAATCCGAGCTGCGTGCCGAGCGCCACGCCGAAGCCCATGGTGAGGAACGTGCCGAGAGCGCCCATGAGCCGCGCGGTGCCGCTGATGAGGTGGCGGTTCGCGATTTCGGAGAGCGCCGTCGTCAGCGTGTATCCCGGCATCAGCACGATGAGGCCGGCCACGGTCGCCACATAGACGGACACCGGCACGCCGCTGGTCGCGAACAGCGCGGCGAGCAGCGCCGCCTGGAACGCGGCCAGCGGTTCGAAGATGCGGCGCACCGGCGCCAATTGCTGCGAGAGCAGGGACAAGAGGCCGATCGAGATGCCGATGAGCGTGCCCACCAGGATCTCGTTCAGCCCGCCGCCGAGGAAGCGTGCCGCGCCGCCCGAGGCGATGGCAAAGGCGAGCGTGGTGAATGCCTGGCCGTAGGGCAGGTTGGCTTGCAGGATCTTCTCCACCTCGAGAATGCCTTCGGCGGCCGCCATCTCGCCCGTTGCCACCTTGCGCGCCACCTGGTCGAGCCGCGACAGCTTGTCGAGGTTGACGGTGCCGGCCTCGACGCGGATCTGGAAGGTGCGCTGCTCGGTCTCCGGACCGAAGGAAATGAACAGGCCGGTCGGCATCGCGAAGGTCTGCACGCGGATGCCGAGGCGCGCGGCGATCACTTCCATCGCCCGTTCGAGGCGCGGTGCCGGATAGCCGTAGCTGTGCAGGCCGCGCGCCAGCCGCATCAGGAACGCTTCCGCGGTGCGCGGTTCGGTGCGTATCTCAGTCATCGGCGCCCGCGCCGCGGCTGCGCTTCAGCGCGCTGCGCAGCTTCTTGCCCGACAGGCGGCGCTCGCGCGCGCCGGCGGTGCTGCGCGTCGGGCGCCGCACCTTCGGCACCACCAGCGCCGCCGCGATCAGCTCGCGCAGCTTCGCGTAAGCGTCCTCGAGGTTGCGCGACTGGTCGCGCGTCGCCTGGCTGCGCAGCACCAGCCGGCCGTCCGCCCCCAGGCGGTTTGCGGCCAGCGCGCGCAGGCGGCGCAGCGCGCCCGGCGGCAGCCTGTCGATCGCGTCGAGGTCCACATGCAGCTCGACCTTCGACGCAACCTTGTTGACGTTTTGCCCGCCGGCGCCCGACGAACGCACCGCGCGCACCTGCAGCGCGCGCTCGGGAACCACGACGGACGGAGCGACGACCAGGCCGCGAGGCATCGGGTGCTTATTATCGGGTCGTTTACACACCCATTGGCCGCGTGCTAACTTCCTTCGCGGTGGGAGCAACGAATGTTGATCTCCCCAGTGGACTGACTCTCTCCAGACGGCCGGGGGTGGATGAAGCCGGCAGGCACCAGGGAAACTCGCGTCGCCGAACTCGTCCACCTGGGACGGGCCGCCGACTTCGACGCCACCGCTTTCGATGCGGTTTTCCGCCAGGCCGATTCGGACGCGGGCCAGGCTGCGGTGTGGATCGCGCTGCTCGCCGCGTGGACCGGCCAGAGATTTCCCCTCGAGGAAGCGCTTGCGCTCGGCACCGGCATCCGCCGCGCGCACGCCGAGATGCTCGCGTCGCTCGGGGCGCCGGTGTCGCTGCAGACCGCGCTGCTCCATGAGCTGCACTCGCGGCGCGGGGTGCTTAACGATCCGCAGATCCTTTCGATCGGCGAGTTGGAGGCGCTGCGCGGCGGCGCCCTCGCCGATCCCGACACCGGGCTCTACAACCGCCGTTTCCTGGAGGAGCATCTCGACCGCGAATTGAGCCGCGCGGAACGCGCCAACGCCGTCTTCTCGATCGTCTTGATGGAGATACCCGGCCTCACCCAGGTTGCCACCAACCTCGGCGCCGAGCACGGCTCTTCACTGGTCGCGAGCGCTTCGAAGCGAATCCACGACTCGCTGCGGCTGGTGGACGCCGGCGGCCGCTTCGAAGACGACCGCTTCCTGGCGCTCCTGCCGAACACCGACATGTTCCACGGCATCGAGGTCGCCGAGCGCATCCGCCAGAACCTGTCGCGCACGCCGCTGCCGGGGAATGGCGGCCTGTCGGTCGACTACGGCGTCGCCACCTTTCCTCTCGACGGCCGCACCCGCAGCTTCCTGATGAAGATGGCGGACATCAGGCTCTACTCGTCGCGCGAAGCGACCCGCGCGTTCACTTCGGCGCGCCGCCATCCGCGCTTCCTGGTGTCGGGAATGTCGCTGCGGCTCGGCGCGCCGCGCGGCGAGAGCGCCGCGGCCGACATCCACGACGTGAGCTTCGGCGGGCTGTCCTTCGAGTACCGCGGCAGCAAGGTGCCGCCGCTCATCGAGGGCGACCTCACACAACGCTTTTCGAGCGACATCCATCCCGTGACCTTGAGGCGCGTCAGCGTCAGTCCGTCGACCGGTGGACGGGTCCGCGTGAACTGCGCCTATGCACACTAGCGGCAAGACTCCGAGGATGCGGCTGGTCCAGGCACCGCCGCCCGTCGCGCCGGCGCCGGTGGTGCGCGGCGGCGACGATCCCATCACCGGCCTGCCCACCGACCCAATCGCCGCCCTGGCCGGCCGGCGCATCCTGCGGCTCGGCATCGTCTACCTGCAGGTCGGCCGTTCCACCCGGATCGAGGGGCTCTACGGCTTCCAGATCTACGACCGCATCCTGGCGCTTGCCAGCGAGAGCATCCGCGCCGAGATCGAACGCTCGCCGCTCAAGAGCCGCCTCGTCAGCATCCTCTTCTCCGGCTCCGACGGCTTCTTCGTGCTGTTCGAGCTGCCGGCGAAGGAGCACTCGCGCCTCGGTTCGCAGCTCGAGGACGAAGCCTGGCGGCTGCGCGACGGCGTCATCCGCGGGCTGGCACGCAGCCTCGGCCGCAGCACCGCCAACCTGCTGATGGTGCAGGCGAGCGCCAGCCGCGTGAGCCGCGATCCGCGGGTTCGTCCGGAGCGCAACCTGCTGCGCGCGCTCGGCGAAGCCAAGCACCTCGTCGCCACCCGCGAGACCCGCGAGCGGCGCACGTTCCTGGCCCGCTTCCGGGCGCTGGTCGCCGACGGCTCGTTGCGCGCGCGCTACCAGCCGGTGGTCGAGATCGCGAGCGGCCGGACCTTCGGCTACGAGGCGCTGATCCGCGGGCCCGAAGGCAGCGACCTCGAGTCGCCCGACGTGCTGTTCGCCGCGGCCCGCGAGGGCGGCCTGGAGCTGGAACTCGAGTCGCTGTGCCTGGAGCGCATCTTCGAGCGGCTGCCGCGCGCGCTCGCCGGCTGCACGCTGTTCGTGAACGCCTCGGCGCGCCTGCTGTCGCACGCCTTCTTCCTCGACGAACGCAACCTCGAGAAGCTGCGGGCGGCGCACGACGACATCGTCCTCGAGATCTCGGAGAAGGAAGTGGTCTGGGACTACGCGTCCTTCCGCGAAACGCTCGACCTGCTGCGCGAGCACGGCTTCGAGGTGGCGATCGACGACGCCGGCTCGGGCTACTCGGGCCTGGAGGCGATCCTGCAGATCAGGCCGCGCTACATCAAGGTGGCGGAGTCGATCGTGAAGGGCCTCGACAGCGACCCGATCAAGCGCGAGGTGATCCTGGCGCTGCAATCGCTGGCGCGCCAGATCGACGCTTCGGTGGTTGCGGAAGGCATCGAGACCGCGCAGGAAAAACAGGCGCTCATAGACCTTGGCGTGCGCTACGGGCAGGGCTTCTTCCTGGGAATGCCCGCGGTCAATCCTCAGCGCGCGGCGGACGCCGCCTCGCTCAAGCCGCGCACCGCGCGATAAGCGCCGATCGCTTCGCCGAGGATCGCAACCGCCTCGCGCAGGTCGTCGGCGTTCAGCACGTAGGCGATGCGCACCTCGTCCTTGCCGAGCCCCGGAGTCGCGTAGAAGCCGGGGGCCGGCGCCACCATCACGGTCCTGCCGTTGCGCTCGAAATCCGTCAGCAGCCAGCTTGCGAACGCGTCCGAATCGTCGATCGGCAGCCGCGCGATGAAGTAAAAGGCACCCTCGGGCTTGCGCAGGAAAACACCGGGCAGGTCCTTGAGGCCGGCATAGAGGACGTCGCGCCGCGCCTGGTACTCGGCGACGATGCCGTCGAAGTAGTCCGGGCCGAGCTCGGTCGCGCCGACCGCGATCAGCTGCGCCAGGCCCGGCGCCGACAACCGTCCCTGCGCCATGCGGTGTGCCGCCGAGTACACGTCGCGGTTGCGGGTGGCGAGGCAGCCGAGGCGGATGCCGCAGGCGCTGTACCGCTTCGACAACGAGTCGGCGCACACGATGGTGTCGGCGAAGCCGGCGAGGCTGAGGGCGCTGGTGGTGTGGTTGCCGTCGTAGGCAAGCTCGCGGTAGACCTCGTCCGATATGAAGAACAGGCCATGGTCCTTGCAAAACTGCGCCACCATCAGCATCTCGTCGCTCGTGTACACCGTGCCGGTGGGGTTGTTGGGATTGCACAGCACCACCATGCGAGTACGCGGCGTCAGCGCCTGTTCCCACGCAGCGAGCGGCGGCAGGTGGAAGCCGTCCTCGCCACGGGCGCGCAGCGGCACGAGGCGTACGCCGGCGAGCGTCGCGAACGAGTTGTAGTTGGTGTAGTACGGCTCGACCACCAGCGCCTCGTCGCCCGGCCCGGCGCAGGCGAAGAACGCGAACGACACCGCCTCGCTGCCGCCGGTGGTGGCGATGATCTCGTCCTCGCCGAGCTCGATCCCGAGCCGCTCGTAGTAGTCGCGCAGCGACGCGACGAAGTCGGGCGTGCCGCCCGACGGCGTGTACGCGATCACCTTGTCGACTAGCGCCAGGCGCTCGCGCATCGCAGCCGGCGTCTCGATGTCGGGCTGGCCAATGTTGAGATGGTAGACGTGGATACCGCGCTTTTTCGCTGCCTCGGCGAGCGGCATGAGGCGGCGGATGGGCGAGGCCGGCATGGCCTGGCCGCGGGCGCTGACGACCGGTCGCTGGGACATGTGCCGAAAACGATACTGCATCTTGACACCGTCTTGATGCAGGCCCGGATAGCTTTTCGGCATGGAGTCGCTCCTTGGCATCGGCGGTTGGGCCGGGCCTTTCCTGGGCTGGCTCGATCCCTGGGAGATCGTGGTCGGAATCATCGGGGTGGTGGTCGGGTTGCTGTTGCTCCGGCACATCGCCGAAAACTGGACCCGTAAGAACTGATGTCTATCGAATACGCAGTCGGGCTGTTGCTGTGCGCGGCGCTGCTCGGTTACCTGGCGTTCGCGCTGATCCGGCCCGACAAGTTCTGATGACAGCCAACGGCTGGGTACAGATCGTGGTGTTTTTCGGTGTGGTGCTGGCGCTCACCGTGCCGGCAGGCGCATTCCTGCACAAGGTCATGGAAGGCGAGGTGCACGCGCTGCGCCGTCCGCTCGGGTGGCTCGAGCGGCTCCTCTATCGCCTGGGCGGCGTGCGGCTGGCGGAGCAGGCATGGCCGCAATACTGCGCGTCGCTCCTCGCCTTCAGCACCCTCTCCTTGCTCGTTACCTATGCGTTCCTGCGCCTGCAGCACCTGCTGCCACTGAACCCGCAGCGGCTGGGACCGGTAGCGCCCGACCTTGCGTTCAACACCGCGGCGAGCTTCACCACCAACACCAACTGGCAAAACTACTCGGGCGAAGCTGCCATGAGCTACCTCAGCCAGATGGCGGCGCTGGCGTGGCACAACTTCATCTCCGCGGCGGCCGGACTCGCGGTGGCGATGGCGCTGGTGCGCGGCCTGACACGCCGCCGCGAGGGTGCCGCGCAAAGCGCGGGTGCCGCGACCATAGGCAACTTCTGGCAAGACCTCACCCGCGGGACGGTGTACGTGCTGCTGCCGATGAGCCTGGTCCTGGCGCTGGCTCTCGTCTCGCAAGGTGTCATCCAGAATTTCGCGCCCTACCGGGAGGTCACGACGCTCGAGGGCGGCAGGCAGACACTCGCGATGGGGCCGGTCGCGTCGCAGGAGGCGATCAAGCAGCTCGGGACGAACGGCGGCGGTTTCTTCAACGCCAATGCCGCGCATCCGTTCGAGAACCCCACGCCGATCAGCAACTTCCTCTCGATGCTTGCGATATTCCTGATCCCGGCCGGCCTCACGCACACCTTTGGCCGCATCACCCGCGACGCGCGCCAGGGCTGGGCGCTGTTCGCCGCGATGGCGCTGCTGTTCTTCGCCGGGGCCGCGGGCAGCTATTGGGCCGAGTCCGCCGGCAACCCGCAGCTGTGCGCGCTCGGCGTCGCGGGCCGCCCCGGCAACATGGAAGGCAAGGAGGTGCGCTTCGGCGTCGCCAACTCCGCGCTCTATGCGACCGTCACCACCGACGCGTCGTGCGGCGCCGTCAACGCGACGCACGACAGCTTCACGCCGCTCGGTGGGCTGGTGCCGCTGTTCAACATCCAGTTCGGCGAAGTGGTTTTTGGCGGCGTCGGCGCGGGCCTCTACGGCATGCTGATGATGGCGATCCTGTCGGTGTTCATCGCCGGGCTCATGGTGGGGAGGACGCCCGAGTACCTCGGCAAGAAGATCGAGTCGCGCGAGGTGAAGCTCGCGATGGTCTACGTGCTGATCTTTCCGCTCGTCATCCTGGTGCTGGCGGCGTGGTCCGCGGTCGCTCCCTACGGAACCGCGGCGCTCGGCAACGCCGGCCCCCACGGCCTCAGCGAAATCCTGTACGCGTTCACCAGCGCCGTCGGCAACAACGGCTCGGCATTCGGCGGGCTCGGCGGCAACACTCCCTGGTACAACGTCACGCTCGGGGTCGCGATGCTGCTGGGCCGCTTCCTCATGATCGTGCCGGTCCTGGCGATCGCCGGCGCGCTCGCGGGCAAGAAGACCTCGCCGCCCGGACCGGGAACGCTGCCGACGAACGGCCTGCTGTTCGCCTTCCTCCTGGTCAGCGTCATCCTCATCGTCTCGGCCCTGACGTTCTTTCCGGTGCTGAGCCTGGGGCCGATCGTCGAGCACTTCCTCATGCATTCCGGAAAGGCCTTCTAGTGCGCCCATGAGCAACGCTTCGGTCCGAACCGTGTCCACGTGGGATGGCGCGCTGGTGCGCGGCGCGCTCGCCGGCGCGGTGCGCAAGCTCGACCCGCGCCTCATGTGGAAGAACCCTGTCATGTTCGTGGTCGAAGTCGGCAGCGTGCTGACGAGCGGCATCTGGCTGCGCGACGTGCTCGCGAACGCACCCGAAGTGCCCGCCTGGTTCACCGGCAACCTGGCGCTGTGGCTGTGGTTCACGGTGCTGTTCGCGAACTTCGCCGAGGCGCTTGCCGAGGGCCGCGGCAAGGCGCAGGCCGCCGCCCTGCGCGGACTGCGCAAGGAAACGATCGCCCGGCGGATGCTCGACGGCAACGAGGAGCGCGTGCCCGCCTCGGACCTGCGCAAGGGCGACCTGGTGGTGGTGACGGCGGGCGACGTGATCCCGGGCGACGGCGAGGCGATCGAGGGCATCGCATCGGTGGACGAATCGGCCGTCACCGGTGAATCGGCGCCGGTGATCCGCGAGAGCGGCGGTGATCGTTCGGCGGTCACCGGCGGCACGCGCGTGCTGTCCGATCGCCTCATGATCCGCATCGGCACCAACCCCGGCGAGTCGTTCCTCGACCGCATGATCGGCCTCGTCGAAGGCGCTCGCCGCCAGAAGACGCCCAACGAGATCGCGCTCTCGGTGCTGCTCGCCGGCATGACGATCATTTTCCTGCTCGCCTGCGCCACGCTCGTGCCGTTCGGCATCTATTCGGGCGGGCGCCTGCCCGTGGCCGTCATCGTGGCGCTGCTCGTGTGCCTCATTCCCACCACCATCGGCGGCCTGCTGTCGGCGATCGGCATCGCGGGCATGGACCGCCTCATCCGCCACAACGTCATTCCCACCAGCGGCCGCGCGGTCGAGGCGGCCGGCGACGTCGACACCATCCTGCTCGACAAGACCGGCACCATCACCTTCGGCAATCGCATGGCGAGCGAGTTCGTGCCCGCGCCCGGCGTGGGCACAGCCGAACTCGCCGACGCCGCGCAGCTCGCGAGCCTCGCCGACGAGACGCCCGAAGGCCGTTCGATAGTGGTGCTGGCGAAGGAGAAGCACGGGTTGCGCGGGCGCTCGCTGCAGGAGGTAGCCGCGCATTTCGTGCCGTTCTCGGCGGCCACCCGCATGAGCGGCTGCGACGTGGACGGGCGAATCATCCGCAAGGGCGCCGGCGACGCCATTGCGCGGCATGTGGCTTCGCTCGGCGGGCGCGTGCCTGCCGAAGTCGAGCAGGCGCTCACCGCCATCGCGCAGAGCGGCGGCACCCCGCTGGCGGTGTCCGACGGCGCGCGGGTGCTGGGCGTCGTGCACCTGAAGGACATCGTCAAGGGCGGCCTCAAGGAACGCTTCAGCCGTTTCCGCGCCATGGGGCTGCGTACCGTGATGATCACCGGCGACAACCCGCTGACCGCGGCGTCGATCGCGGCCGAAGCCGGCGTCGACGACTTCCTCGCCGAGGCGACGCCCGAGATGAAGCTGGCGCTGATCCGCGCCGAGCAAGCGAAGGGCAAGCTGGTCGCCATGACCGGCGACGGCACCAACGACGCGCCGGCGCTGGCGCAGGCGGACGTCGCGATCGCGATGAACACCGGCACCCAGGCGGCGCGCGAGGCCGGCAACATGGTCGACCTCGACAGCAACCCCACCAAGCTGCTCGAGGTGGTCGAGGTCGGCAAGCAGCTGCTGATGACGCGCGGCTGCCTCACCACCTTCTCGATCGCCAACGACGTCGCCAAGTACTTCGCGATCCTGCCGGCGATGTTCATCGCCCTGTTTCCGCAAATAGCGCCGCTCAACGTCATGGGCCTGACCTCGCCGCGCAGCGCCATCCTGGCGGCGGTGATCTTCAACGCGCTCATCATCGTGGCGCTCATCCCGCTGTCGCTGCGCGGCGTGCGCTACCGGCCGCTTGGCGCCGCGGCGCTGCTGCGGCGCTCGCTCCTCATCTACGGCATCGGCGGGCTGGTGGCGCCGTTCGTGGGCATCAAGGCGATCGACATCGTGCTGAACGCGGCGGGCTTGAAGTGAAGGTGTTTGCAGGAATGTCCCTGCAGAGCGAACTCGCCGTCTCCGCCAGGATGTGCGCGGTCACCCTCGCGCTCACGGGCTTCGCCTATCCGCTGGTGGTGACCGGCGCCGCGCGCGTGCTGTTTCCGGAGTCGGCCCGCGGCAGCTTCGCGCATCGCAGCGACGGCGAGGTCGTGGGCTCGGCGCTGATCGCTCAACGGTTCGAGAAGCCGGAGTACTTCCAGCCGCGTCCCTCGGCCGCCGGCAACGGGTACGACGCCACGGCGTCGTCGGGTTCGAACCTCGGGCCCACCTCGAGCAAGCTGCTCGAGCGCACCCGCGCCGACGTGGCGCGCCTGCGCCGCGACAATCCGGCTGCCTCGCAAGCCGTGCCCGCTGACCTCGCGACGGCGTCGGGCAGCGGCCTCGACCCGCACATTTCTCCAGCCGCCGCACTGTTCCAGGTCGCGCGCGTGGCCGCCGCTCGCGGTGCCGAGCCGGCGCAGGTCGAGGCGCTGGTCCGAAGCCACGTCGAGCCGCGCACCTTCGGGCTGTTGGGCGACCCGCGGGTCAACGTGCTGCTCCTCAATCTCGACCTCGATCGGCAGCTGCCAAGGCGGTAACGTCCGCCTTAGCAACGATGACCACTGACCGGCCGGATCCGGACGCCCTGCTGCGCCGCATCGCAGCCGCCGATCGGCCGCACCGCGGTCGGCTCAAGGTGTTCTTCGGCGCGGCGCCCGGCGTCGGCAAGACCTTCGCCATGCTCGAAGCCGCGCGGCTGCGCCGGGCCGAGGGGATCGATGTCGTCATCGGCTGGGTCGAGACCCACGGACGCGCCGAAACCGCGGCACTCGCCGAAGGCTTCGAGCGGCTGCCGGTGCAGACGGTCGCTTATCGCGACATGGAACTGCGCGACTTCGACCTCGCGGCGGCGTTGCGCCGCAAGCCGGGGCTGCTGCTGCTCGACGAGCTCGCGCATACCAACGCGCCGGGGCTGCGCCACGCGAAGCGCTGGCAGGACGTCGAGGACCTGCGCGACAGCGGCATCGACGTCTACACGACGCTCAACGTCCAGCATGTGGAAAGCCTCAACGACGTCGTCAACCGTATCACCGGCATCGAGGTGCGTGAGACGGTGCCCGACCGCGTGCTCGACGCGGCCGAGCAGGTGGAATTCGTGGACCTGCCCGCGGACGAGCTGCTGCGGCGCCTCGAGGAGGGCAAGGTGTACCTGCCCGAGCGCGCCGCGCTCGCCGCGCGCAGCTTCTTCCGCCGCGGCAACCTGCTGGCGCTGCGCGAGCTGGCGCTGCGGCGCACCGCCGCTCATGTCGACGCGGACGTGCGCGGCTACCGCCGTGACCACGAGATCGAGGCCACCTGGCCGGTCGCGGAGCGCATCCTCGTGTGCGTGCGTCCCAACCCCGAGAGCGATGCGCTGGTGCGCGCCGGCTGGCGCATGGCCGCGGGGCTGCATGCCGAATGCATCGTGGCGCACGTCGAGACGGTGGCGCAGCGGCCGCTGAGCGCGCCCGAGCGTACCAGCCTCGCCGGCACGCTGAAGCTCGCCGAGGACCTGGGAGCCGAGACCGCGACCTTGCGCGGCGACAGCGTCAGCGAGGCGGTGATCGCGTTCGCGCGCGAGCGCAACGTCAGCCGCATCGTGGTGGGGAAGCCGGTGCACGCCCGCTGGCGCGACCGCCTCAAGGGTTCGCTGCTCGACGAGATCGTGCGCGGCAGCGGCGGCATCGAGGTGGTCGTGATTCCCGGCGGGCGGCGCTTCGACGAAGCGCCGCGGTCCGCGGCAGCGCCGCCAGCCGCCGCGGGCCGGCCGTTCTGGGCCGACCTGCTGCCGGCCATCGCGGTGGTCGCGGCCTGCACGCTCGTCGGCCGGCCGATGCTGGGACGGTTCGCCGCCACCGACATGGTGATGATCTACATCCTGGGCGTGGCGCTGCTCGCGACCCTTCGTGGCTGGCGCGCCTCGGCGCTGGCCGCGGTGCTGGGCGTTGCCGTGTTCGATTTCCTGTTCGTGCCGCCGTACCTCACATTCAGCGTGCACGACCGGAGCTATGCCGTGACCTTCTCCATCATGCTGGCGGTGAGCTTCCTCATCAGCGGGCTGGCGGCGCGGGTGCGGGCGCAGGCCGAAGCGGCGCAGGCGCGCGAGCGGCGCACCAACAGCCTCTACGCCCTGAGCCGCGACCTGGCGTCCGCCCTTTCGGTGCAGGACGTGGCGCACGCCGCCTCGCGCCACGTGTCGGAGCTGCTGCACGGCCCGGCACGCGTGCTGCTGCCGGCGAGCGGCGGCGCGCTCGAAGCGTCGCCCGGGGCGCTTGGCGATCCGGCCCGCGAGAGCGCCGTGGCGGCCTGGGTGTTCGAGCACGGGAGGCCCGCCGGTCTCGGCACCGACACGCTGCCGGCGGCCGCCTCGTTGTACGTGCCGCTTCCTGGGAGTGGCGCGGTGCTCGGCGTGCTCGCGGTGCGGCCCGCCGACGGGCTGCTGCCGTTCAGCCCCGACAACCTCTCGCTGGTGCAGACGCTCGCGCGGCAGACCGCCCTGGGCGTCGAGCGCGCGCGCCTCGCCGAGGAGGCGGAGTCGGCACAGATCGCGGTGCGCACCGAGCGGCTGCGCAACACCCTTCTCACCTCGGCATCGCACGACCTGCGCACGCCGCTGGCCGCGATCACCGGCGCCGCCAGCTCGCTGCTGCAGCCGGTACCGCTGCAGCCCGCGGTCGAGCGCGAGCTGAAGGAATCGATCTACGACGAAGCCGAGAGCCTCAACCGCCTGGTGACGAACCTGCTCGACATGACGCGCCTCGAATCGGGCGCCCTGCCGCTGCAGCGCGAGTGGCATTCGGTCGAGGAGCTGGTGGGCGCCGCGCTCGCGCGGCTCGAACGCGCGCTGCGTGGCCGGCGGGTGGCGGCGGCGGTGCCCGCCGACCTGCCGCTCATCTTCGTGGACGGCGTGCTCCTCGAGCAGGTGCTCGTGAACCTGCTCGACAATGCCTTGAAGCACACGCCGGCGGGCGCCGCAATCGGCGTCGCGGCGCGCGCCACCGGCGACGCGGTGGTGGTCGAGGTGAGCGACGACGGCCCCGGGCTGCCGCCGGGCGACGAGGAGCGCGTGTTCGAGAAGTTCTACCGCGGCGGTGCCCGCTCCGCGGGCTTCGGCCTGGGGCTGCCCATCTGCCGCGCCATCGTCGAGGCGCACGGCGGGCACATCCGCGCCGAGGCTGGTCGCCCCGTCGGCGCGGCCTTCGTCTTCACCTTGCCGCGCACGGCGGCACCGGCGCCGCCGGGCGAAGAGGATGCCGCCGTTGGCGATTGACCCGGGCCAGGGCAACGCCGAGCGCGCCGCCGGCGAAGGCGCCGGCCGGGTGATTCTCGCCATCGAAGACGAAGCCGCGCTGCTGCGCTTCCTGCGCGCAACCCTGCCCGCGCACGGCTATCGCCTCGTCGAGGCGCAAACCGGCGGCCAGGGGCTCATCGAGGCGTCCACCCGCGCGCCCGACGTCATCCTCCTCGACCTCGGCCTGCCCGACATAGACGGCGTCGCGGTCGCGCGCAAGGTCCGCGAGTGGAGCGCGGTGCCCATCATCGTGCTCTCGGCGCGCGGCCAGGAGCAGGACAAGATCGAGGCGCTCGACGCGGGCGCCGATGACTACCTCACCAAGCCGTTCGGCGTCGGCGAGCTGCTGGCGCGCATCCGGGTGGCGGTGCGCAAGCAGGCGCGCGCCGGCGACGGCGCGCCTGGCGCGGTGTTTCGCAGCGGCGGCCTCAGCGTCGACCTCGCGGCACGGCGCGTGATGGTGGACGAGCGGGAAGTGCGGCTGACGCGCACCGAGTTCAACCTGCTCGCGACGCTCGTGAAGAACGCCGGCCGCGTGCTGACCCACCGCCAGCTGCTGCGCGACGTCTGGGGGCCGGGCGCCGTGGGCCAGCCGCACTACGTCCGCGTCTACATGGGCCAGCTGCGCCACAAGCTGGAGGCGGATCCGGCGCGGCCGCGTTACCTGCAGACCGAGGTCGGCGTCGGCTACCGGCTGAAGACCGACAACTAGCCGCCCCGGCGTGCAGCAGGGGCGCCTGTCGTTGCATACTCTCGTCCCATGAAGAAGAAGAAGAAGACGACGACAAACCTGAAGCGGGCGGCCGCCGCTGCCTTGTGCGTCTCTTTGCTGCAGCCGTCCGTGGGACGCGCTGCCGACGCCGCTGCCGATCCGCGCGTGCAGGTGGCACTCGACGCCGCCCGCACCTGGCTCGCCGCGGAGCGCGACTATGACGGCGTTCCCGGGCTCTCGGCCGCCGTCGTCTACGACCAGCAGACGCTCTGGAGCGGTGGCTTCGGCTTTGCCGACGTCGCCACAAAGCGCGCGGCGACCGCCGACACCATCTACAGCATCTGCTCCATCTCGAAGCTGTTCACCAGCATCGCTGTGATGCAGCAGCGCGATGCCGGCAAGCTGCGGCTCGACGATCCAGTGGCGAAGCACCTGCCGTGGTTCGCGCTCAAGAAGACCCAAGGCGAGGGCGACGTCACCATCGAGGGCCTGCTGACCCACGCCTCCGGCCTGCCACGCGAGTCCGACTACCCGTACTGGAAGACGCCGTCGCTCTTCCCGACGGCAGCGCAGATCGAGGCGCGGGTCAAGGAGCAAAGCGCCTTGTACGTGCCGGAGACCCGGTTCCAGTACTCGAACCTCGGCCTGACGCTCGCCGGCGACGTGGCAGCGGCCGCGGCCGGCATGCCGTACGCCGAGCTGGTGAAGAAGAACATCCTCGACCCGCTCGGGCTCGCGAGCACGACTTCGGAGATGCCCGCGGCCGAGAAGGGCCGCAGGCTCGCAACCGGCTACACCTCGCGCGACCGCAGCGGCCAGCGCCGCGAGGCGCCGTTCTTCACCGCCAACGGCATCGCGCCGGCGGCGGGCTACGCGTCCACGGTCAACGACCTGTCGCGCTTCGCGCAATGGCAGTTCCGCCTGCTCGCAAAAGGTGGGACCGAAGTGCTGAAGGCGACCACCTTGCGTGAAATGCATCGCGTCCACTGGGCCGAGCCCGACCTGCAGACGATCTGGGGGCTCGGCTTCGCCATCATGCGCGACGGCGACAAGTTCCTGGTGGGCCATGGCGGCAGCTGCCCCGGGTTTCGCAGCGACCTGGTGCTGATGCCGCAGGAGAAGATCGCGGCCGTAGTCATGGCGAACGCGCAGGCAGTCGACACCAACGTGTACGCCGAGGGCCTCTACTCGCTCGTGGGCCCGGCGCTGCGCGCCGCCGCGAAGGAGCCGGGCAAGGGCAAGGCGGCCGACGAGTCGCTGCGCAAGTTCGTGGGCGCCTACGATTCCGGCGGCTGGGGCGGCGAGTTCGCCGTCATCTATTGGGAGGACGGGCTCGCGGTGATGGGCCTGCCGACACGCGATCCGGTCAAGGAACTCGACAAGTTGAAGAAAACCGGCGACAACACGTTCCGGCGCGTGCTGTCGGACGAATCGCTGGGCGAGGAATGGGTGTTCACGCTCGGCGCCGACGGCAAGGTCACCCAGCTCTCCATCCACAGCAACTCCTACCCACGCCTGCCGTGAACCCCGCGGCGCCGGGGAATAACCGGCGCCCTCTCAGGTAAGTCCCATCAAGGAGCGTTCATGACCAGATGGCGCCGCAAGTTCGTGCTGCCGGCTGCCGCCGTGGCCGGCCTGTGCCTCGCGGCCGCCACGGTGCGCTCGAGCGGCGGCGCCTTCGGGCAGATCGCCGGTGGCCGTGTCACAAAAATGATCTACACCGGCGACGTGGCTGTTGAGGATGAAGACGGGGAAGAGGGTGGCTTGACGTTCCGCATCGGCGATGCCCAGGGCGAAGGCGAGCCCGGCGAAGCGCCAGTGAAGATCGCGCGACCGCGCGCGGAGCAGCTCGACGCCGCGGCGGCGGCACGCATCCTTGCGCGGCTGCCCGCGCTGCCGGAGGTCCCGGGCGAGAAGCAGCCGTTAGCGTTGCGTGAGAAGTCGCTGCCGCCGCCGCGCACCGGCAAGACGGTGCACGTGCCGTTTCCGCCGCCGTCGTCGCCGCTGCCGTTTCCGTCCGCCGCGACCACAGGCCCGCTCGACGTCGTGCGCTTCGCGCCCGAGGGCGAGGTGAAGATCGCCGCCGACCTCAGCGTCACGTTCTCGCAGCCGATGGTGGCGGTGACGACGCAGGACGAGTTGAACCAGCAGAACGTACCGGTGCGCATCACGCCGCAGCCGCGCGGCCGCTGGCGCTGGGTGGGAACGAAGACGCTGCTGTTCGATCCCGAAGTGCGCTTCCCGATGGCGACCCGCTACTCGGTGGAAGTGCCGGCAGGAACGACGAGCGCCGGCGGCGGAACGCTCGCTGTCGCGAAGCGCTGGACCTTCACCACACCGCCGCCCACCGTGATCGGGCGCCATCCGCAGGGCGTGACGACCGGCCGCGAGCCGCTGATCCTCGCGGTGTTCGACCAGCGGATCGAGGCGGCGGCACTGCTGCCTTCGATCGCGCTTGCGCCCGCCGCCGGAGCGGCCATCGCGCCGCGCCTCGCGACCGCTGAAGAAATCGCGGCCGACAAGGAGTTCAAGGCGCTCTGGGACGCCGCCCCCGAAGACCGGCGCATCGCACTGCGTCCGGCGCAATCGCTGCCTTCCGCAAACGCGGTCGCGGTGACGATCGCCGCCGGCGCGCGGTCGGCGGAGGGTTCGCAGAAGACCACTGCTTCGCAGTCGTGGTCGTTCGCCACTTACGGCGCGATGACGGTCGTCAGCCACGAATGCGGCTATCGCAACGAATGCCATCCGCTCGATCCGTGGAGCGTGCAGTTCTCGAACCGCATCGACGCAAAAAAGTTCGAACGCAAGGCGGTGAGCGTAGTGCCTGCGCTGCCCGGCATGAAGGTGGCCGTCTGGGGCACGACCCTGAACATCTCGGGTGAGGCGAAGGCCAACAGCCGCTACACCGTCACCGTCGCGGCGGTTCCCGACCTCTTTGGGCAGGTGCTCGAGAAGCCGGTCACGTTCACCATCGCAGTGGGCGCGGCGCGGCCCAATTTCTTCGTGCCCGGCAACAACTTCGTGGTCCTCGACCCGAACGGGCCGCAGCGCGTGGCGGCGTTCACCACCGGCTACAAGACGCTGCGCATCACCGCCTACGCGGTTTCACCCGCCGACTTCCCGGCATTCCAGAAGGCCGCCGCGGCGGCGATGCGCAACGAGCGCGGCGCTTCGTGGAACGTCGGCCGCGTGGCGCACCAGGCAACCGTCAACGTGCGCGGCGGGCTCGACGAACTCGCGGAGACGCCGATCGACCTGGCGCCGGCGCTGCGCGGCAAGCCGGGCCACCTGGCGGTCAAAGTGGAGCCCCTGCCGAGGCGCGCGGATCGGAACCGCGAGGCCACGTGGCTGTGGGTGCAGTCCACACGCATCGGCCTCGACGCTTACGTCGACGCACAGGAACTCGTGGCGTTCGCGTCCTCGCTCGCCGACGGCAAGCCGCTTGCGGGCGCCCGCCTTTCGCTCCTGCCCACCGGTGCGTCAACAGACACCGGCGCCGACGGACTCGGCCGGCTCGCGCTTGGCACGGCAGGAGCCGGCATGCTCGTGGCGCGCAGCGGCGACGACGTGGCGCTCCTGCCGCGCGACGCCTCCCTCTGGGGCGGGGGCGAGGGCTGGCAACGCAGCGCCGAGGGCACCGCCGAGCATTTCTTCGTTTTCGACGACCGCGGCATGTACCGGCCTGGAGAGGAAGTGAAGCTGAAGGGGATCGTGCGCGGCTACGGTATGGGCCGCGGCGGGGACCTTGGCCTCGTGCCGAACGTGCGCAGCGTTTCCTGGATGCTGCGCGATTCGCAGGGCAACGAGGTCGCGAAGGGCGAGCGGCCGGTGGGAGCGCTCGGCGGCTTCGAGCTGTCGCTGCCGCTGCCCGCGACCATCAACCTCGGCACCGCCTCCGTCGAGTTCACGACGAGCAGCGGCGGTGTCCACACCCACAGCTTCGCAGTCGAGGAGTTCCGGAGGCCGGAATTCGAAGTGAAGGTGGCGCCGAGCGGCGGCCCGTACCTCATCGGCAGCGCAGCGCACGCAACGGTGTCGGCCTCCTACTACGCCGGCGGCGCGCTCGGCGAGGCCGAGGTGCGCTGGGACGTGTCTTCGTCGCCCGCTTCATTCGCGCCGCCCAACTGGGACGGCTTCACCTTCGGCCGCTTCGTTCCGTGGTGGGGGAGCTTCGGCCGCCCCACGCGCATTCCCGGCAGGGGGTTGCAGAAGAGCCGCACCTTCGCCGCGCACACCGATGCGAGCGGCCGGCACATGCTGCGCATCGACCTCGATGCGGTGACCCCGCCGCAGGCGACGCTGGTCACCGCAAGCGCCTCGGTGATGGACGTGAACCGCCAGGCGTGGAGCGATTCGACCTCGCTCCTCGTGCACCCCGCGGCTGTCTACGTGGGCCTGCGCAGCGAGCGCTATTTCGTGCAGCAGGGACAGCCGCTCGACGTGGACGTCATCGTCCCGGACCTCGACGGCAAGGCCGTCACTGGCCGCACGGTCGCGGTGCGCGCCGAGCGGCTCGACTGGGAGCAGGTCGAAGGCGAGTGGCGGGAGGTCGCGTCGCCGGCCGGAAACTGTGAGGTGACGTCCGCTTCGCAACCGCAGCGCTGCACGTTCCGCCCGAAGGAAGGCGGCTCGTATCGAATCACGGCCGCCGTGCAGGACGAGCAGGGCCGCGCCAACGAGTCGGTGCTGCAGCTCTGGGTGGCGGGCGGCAAGAGCGTGCCGCGCCGCGACGTGTCCCATGAAGAGGTGCAGCTCATCCCGGCGAAGAAGGAGTTCCGCGCCGGCGAGACGGCGGAGATCCTGGTCATTGCGCCATTCGCGCCGGCCGAGGGCGTCGTCACACTGCGCCGCTCCGGCATCGTCAAGACAGAACGCATCTCGCTCAGTGGCTCGAGCCAGACGCTGAAAGTGGCGATCGACGAGGCGATGACGCCCAACGTCTACGTGCAAGTGGACCTCGTCGGCGCGGCGCCGCGCACCGGCGACGGCGGCTCGGTCGCGGGGAAAAGGCCCGCGTACGCGAGCGGCAGTCTCAAGCTCGAGGTGCCGCCGCGGGCCCGGACGCTGGCGGTTTCAGCCAGGCCACGCGAGCAAGCGATCGCTCCTGGCGAATCGACCACGGTGGACCTGGAAGTGAAGGATGCGGCCGGCAAGCCGGCCGCGGGCAGCGAAGTGACGGTGATCGTGGTGGACGAAGCGGTGCTGGCGCTGAGCGGCTACCGGACGCCCGATCCGCTCGCTGCCTTCTACTCCGAGCGCGAGCCCGGGGTCGCCGACTATCACAGCCGCGCGCACGTGCAGCTTGGAAAACTGGAATTTCCGACAGGAGCCTTTGGCGGAATGGCCGATTCCGTGGGGGTTGCCGAGCGCCGGGCGAACGCACCCGTGCCGCAGGCGATGGCGATGATGAAATCGGAGGCCCGCGAAGATCGTACCGCGGGTCCCGCCCAGGCCATTCGCGTGCGCAGCGATTTCGCGGCGCTCGCGTACTTCGCGCCCGCGGTCGCAACCGATGCGTCGGGACGCGCTTCCGTAACAGTAAAGCTGCCGGACAACCTCACGCGCTACCGGGTGATGGCGGTGGCCGCCAGCGGGCCGAAGGCATTCGGCTCGGGAGAATCGACGCTCACCGCCCGCCTGCCCCTCATGGTGCGCCCTTCGGCGCCGCGCTTCCTCAACTGGGGCGACCGGTTCGAGCTGCCGGTGGTCGTCCAGAACCACACCGACGAGGCGCTCGACGTCGAGGTCGCGGTGCGCGCGTCGAACCTCGCCGTCGTGGAAGGCGCTGGCCGCAGGCTGCGCGTGCCGGCGCACGACCGCGCCGAGGTGCGCTTTGCCATCGCCACGATTGGCGCCGGCAGCGCGCGCATCCAGGTGGCCGGCGTCTCCGGCGCTTATGCCGACTCGGCAGAGGTGAGCCTGCCTATCTGGAGCCCTCTGACCACCGAAGCGTTCGCGACGTACGGGCAAGTCGACGGCGAGGGCGCCGTCGGCGGCGACGCCGTACGCCAACCGATTGCAGCACCGCAGGGTGTGGTGCCGCAGTTCGGCGGCCTCGAGATCACGACCTCGTCAACCGCGCTGCAAGCACTCACAGATGCGGTGTTGTACCTCGTGTCGTACCGCTTCGACTGCGTCGAGCAGGTTGCGTCACGCCTCCTCGCGATTGCCGCGCTGCGCGACGTGCTCACCGCCTTCGAGGCGAAGGACCTGCCGAAGCCCGAAGCGCTTCTGGCTTCGGTGGCAGCCGACCTGAAGCGGCTCGAGGCGCTGCAAAACGACGACGGCGGCTTCGCCTTCTGGCGCCGCGGCGATCCGTCGTGGCCCTACCTCTCGATCCACGCGGCGCGCGCGCTGCAGGCGGCGAAGGGCAAGGGCTTCGCGGTGCCCGCCCCGCTCCTCGAGCGCTCGCGCGGCTACCTGCGGCAGGTGGAAAAGAGAATTCCGAAGGACTATCCGCCGTCGGTGCGCAACGTCCTCATCGCGTACGCGCTCGACGTGCGGGCCCGCATGGGCGACCCCGACCCGGCGCGCGCCCGCACTCTCGTGCAGGAAGCAGGTGTCGACAAGCTCTCCTTCGAGTCGCTCGGCTGGTTGCTCGGCGCGCTCGGCAGCGACAAGAACTCGGCTGCCACCGTCGCCGCCATCCGCCGCCGCCTCGACAACGCCGCGACCGAAACCGCCTCGACCGCGCACTTCGCGGTTTCGTATTCGGACGGCGCGCACTTGCTGCTGCACTCGGATCGTCGCGCCGACGCCGTCATCCTCGACGCTCTGATTGCGCAGGATTCAAGGAACAGCCTCATCCCCAAGCTGGTCGCGGGCCTGCTCAACCATCGCAAGGCGGGCCGCTGGAGCAACACGCAGGAAAACGCGTTCGTGCTGCTGGCGCTCGACCGCTACTTCGGTGCCTACGAAAAGACCACGCCCGATTTCGTCGCGCGACTGTGGCTGGGCGAAGCGTTCGCCGGTGAGCAGCCGTTCCGCGGCCACAGCACCGAGAGCCGCCGCCTCGCCGTCCCGATGGCGGAGCTTGTAGCGGGGGACCGCCAGAAAGACCTGGTCATCGGCAAGGCCGGCGCCGGCCGGCTCTACTACCGCATCGGGCTGCGCTACGCGCCGCAGGGCCTGCGCCTCGACCCGGCCGACAACGGCTTCGTGGTGGCGCGCGAGTACCAGGGGATTGATGCACCGGACGACGTGCGCCGCAAAGCCGACGGCACCTGGCAGGTGCGCGCCGGGGCGCGGGTGCGGGTGCGCGTGACGATGGTTAACGAGGCGCGGCGTTATCACGTGGCGCTCGTCGATCCGCTGCCTGCCGGCTACGAGGCCCAGAACCCGGCGCTCGCAACGACCGGGCCACTCCCAGCCCCCGATCAGGTCGGCGGCTCGGGCGACGTGAGGCCGCTCCTGCGCGGCTTCTGGTGGTGGCCCGGTCCCTGGTTCGAGCACCAGAACCTGCGCGACGACCGCGTCGAGGCCTTCACCCCGCTGCTCTGGGAAGGCGTCCACACGTATACCTACACGGCAAGAGCGACTACTCCGGGCACGTTCATCGTGCCCCCGCCCACCGCCGAGGAGATGTACGAGCCCGAGACTTTCGGCCGCGGAAGCTCGTCAACGGTTGTGATCCGGTAACCGGGGGTATCCCCGTAAGCTGTTGACCCGTCCTAGCCTTGGGTTACACTTGACGGCGAAGTTTGGTCGCTACTAAAGAAGTTACATATGGTCTACATCTCGCCTCTTTTTTTAGTCAGGAGACACCAGTCATGAAGCAAGTCTTTGGCGCAGTCCTCGGTGGGATCCTCGTCCTGGGTCTTGCCAGCGGGGCCTTCGCTCAGGCTCAGTCTTCCGCGGCCTCTTGTGACGACACTGGCAAGCCGGTCAAGCGGGTGACTCGCCTGGGCAACCCCGGGACATCGATGCACCGTCCCCCTCTTCGCACCATGGCCGACTTCAAGAAGCTCCTCGACAACAAGCGCTATGTCGCCGATGTCGCGAGCGTCATGAACCAGGCCTGCATGGGCGCCAACACCACCGCGGTGCTGGAGGCCGCCCGCAACGGCGAAGTTCGTGAAGTGTCGATTCCGGCGGGCACCAATCTCCGCTGGATGGGTTCGCGCAAGGGCCGCGGCACCAAGGTGATCCGCCCGCTCGTCTGGGCCGGACGCGCGCCGTTCGAGGCGTTCGAGTTCAAGACCACGGTCGGCGACACCACCTACACGTTCCTGGTGCCGAAGGCCTGCGGCAACATCACTCTGGCCGACGCGCAGGCGCTGCCGACCGTCACCAGCACCGCGTCCATCTCCTGCAGCCGCGACAGCGCGGGCAACCCGCAGACCAAGGTCACCGGCGCGTCTGCCGCGAACCTGGCGAGCGTGTCGGTGAGCTGCGGTGGCAACAGCGCCGAGCTCAACGCCGGCAACAACTGGACGGCATCGTTCGCGGGCGAAGTCCGCGATGGCGCCTGCACGGTCAGCGGCAAGGACACCTACGGCCGCGCGGCGAACGTCACGGCGTCCTACACGCCCTGCCCGTCGCTGCCGCCGCCGCCTCCGCCGCCGAGCTGCGCCGCCACCCTCGAGCAGACGGCGGTCGGCAAGTGCTGGAACCTCGCGGTTTCGAGCAACAAGCCCGGCACCGTCACGCTCACCAAGGACGGCGTCGCGTTCGGTCCCAAGACCCTTGCCAAGGGCGCCACTGTGCCCGCCAAGGTTGACGGCGCCACGCCGGCAACTGTCTCCGTCTGCGAGCCTGGCACCTACACGGTGAAGGTCGCGATGGACGGAGCCGATGCCACATGCGAAGCGTCTACCACCATCAGCCGCGCCGCCGCTCCCGCCGCCGCCATCGTGCCGTTCGTCGGCGCCTTCTTCGGCAAGGAGCGCCGCACCCTGGACGCCTTCCCCGGCGGCCGTTGCGCCCCGCTCGGCGGGCCCGAGGTCGGCCTCAGTATCCGTCCCGGCGGCGGCGACTTCGAGATCGCCCCGGCGATCGGCTACGCCATCAACACGCGCAGCAGTGACGACAGCAGCTCCGACAACGACCACAACGTCCTGTTCGTGGACGTCGAGCTGAACAAGCACTTCAAGCGCGCCTTCATCGGCACCGGCCTGACCCTCTGGGACATCACCAACGGCGACGACTTCATGCCGGGCGCGCTGGCGCAGTTCGGCCTGCGCCTCAACTCCTCCGACTCCGCCACGCCTTTCTACTGGGTCAACCAGGGACGGGTGTTCTTCCATGACGGCGGCGTCTCCAACAACTACCAGGTCTGGACCGGCTTCCGCCTGCTGTTCGGCAACCGCTAGACCGCTCGTCACGTAGCCGCACGTACACCAAAGGCCTCGCGGGCAACCGCGGGGCCTTTTTTATGGGAAGGGCACCCGCGCGACCAGCGCCGCAAACGCCTCGTTGTCTCGCAGGCCGTCGAGCATCGGGTCGACCTTGAGCCAGACAGCCCAATGATCGTGCTCGTCGACGGCGCGCGCGAGCGACCGCAGCGCGTCCGTCTCTTCGCCGAGCGCCGCTTCGACCGTGGCGAGGCGGAACGGCGAGATGGCGAGCGCACGCAGCTCGGCGAGCAGCGCCTGCGCCTCCTGCGCGCGTCCGCCCAGCGCCAGGCTGCGCGCCTGGTTCGAGCGGATGAGGGCGCTGCCGCCCGAGAGGCGCGCCGCCTCGCGGTACGCGGCGGCCGCCTCGTCGAAGCGCCCCAGCGCATCGAGCGCCAGGCCCAGGCCCCAGTGGCCCACCGCGAACTCGGGTGCGAGCGCCAGCAGGCGCTGCTGCCCCTCGATGTCGGGCGAGTGCTGCTGCGTCAGGTACACATGGAAACCCATGCCGGCGCGCGCGGTCAGCGACAGGGGATCGATCACAAGCGCGCGCTGCAGCTCGTCGAGCGCCTCTGCAAAAAGGCCGATCATCGCGAGGTAGAGCGCGCGCCACTGGCGCGGCTCGGCGCGCTCCGGCGCCAGCTCGACCGCGCGCAGCAGGTCGTCGCCGGCGCCAGCGAAGTCCCAACCCGAGAAGAGGCGGGCGAACGCGCGCGACAGGCGCGGCTCGAACGCTTCCGCATCGAGCGCCGCGGCGCGAAAGGCGGCCTGGCGCGCCGTCGCAAGAGCCACACGTGGGTCGCCGAAGCCGAAGATCGCCTCCATGGTCGCGGCGTTCGCCAGGCCGGCGTGCGCCAGCGCGAGGTCGGGATCGAGCGCCAGCGCCGTGCGGTATTCCTGCTTGGCGAGCGTCAGTGACGGGCCCGTGAGCTTGTTCCAGAAGAAGGAGCCGCGCAGCGCCGCTTCGTAGGCATCGGCCCGCGACGGAACGCGGTCGAGGCCCGCGGGTGCGTGCAAGCCGAGGATTGCCGCGACCGAGTCGGCGGCACGGTTCTTGAGGTCGAACAGGTCGCTCGCCTGCGCCGCCGCCGTCTCGAGGCCCACGACCGAGCCGTCGTCGCCGCGCACCACTTCGACTGTCACCGACATGTCTGCGCCGTCGCGGCGATAACGGCCTTCGACCACGCGGTCGACGCCGAGGTC
Source organism: uncultured Acidobacteriota bacterium (assembly GCA_963720545.1). Lineage (GTDB taxonomy): Bacteria > Acidobacteriota > Vicinamibacteria > Fen-336 > Fen-336 > MFD01916-c6. The sequence continues at coordinate 3,028,000 of OY970399.1, forward strand.
GGCCGCGACCACGGTGGCGCTCACCACCTTGCCGGCATAGGCGAGCACGGCGCTCGACGGCCGCACGCTGAGCGCCTGGGAACGCGCCAGGCGGGCAATGACGGCCTCGGCGAGCCCGAACCCGAGGGGATCCTCACCGCCCGCACCCGTGCCGAGGCGGAAGGGCAGCACCGCGACCGACAGGCGCTCTGCGCCGGCAGTGGCGGGGACGGGCAGCGCGGCCGTGAACCGGTAGCCGCGGCGCGGCACTGTCTCGATGTAGTCCGACTTCGCACCGCCCAGCTCCTTGCGCAGCTGCGACACCAGCACGCTCAGGTTCGCTTCCTCGACGAAGGTGTCGGGCCAGACCTCGGCCAGCAGCTCCTCCTTCGTCGCCAGCTGGCCGCGCCGCTTCACCAGCGCGCAGAGAAGGTCGGCCGCCTTCGGCGCGAGGCCGACGAGCTCCCGACCGCGCCACAGGACGCGGCGCTCGAGGTCGAGGCGGTAGGTCCCGGCCGGCCCGAACGCGATCTCGCCACTCGTCGTCACGCCGCTGATTCTGCGGTCTTTGGGAATCCTTTGGAAATCACCTGCCTCACGCCAAGGACGCAAACCGCCGCCGCGCCGTACCTTGGCGTCATGAACTTTGGAGGACGGCGATGAGCGACAGGGAGATTCGCGGCATTACGGCGACGGTGGAGAAGAAGGCGCTCTTGTGGCTTGCGGCGCGCATGCCGGGGTGGATCGGCTCCGACCTGCTGACCTTCATCGGTTTTGCCGGCACGCTCGGCGCGGGGCTCTCGTACTGGCAGGCGAGCAACGCGCCGGGATTCCTGCATGTCGTGAACCTGTGCCTGTTCGTCAACTGGTACGGCGACAGCCTCGACGGCACGCTGGCGCGCTATCGCAAGGCGCAGCGGCCGCGGTACGGCTACTACGTGGACCACATCGCCGACACCTTCGGCGTCGCCGCGCTGCTCGGCGGCCTCGCCGCGTCCGGACTGATGAGTCTGGGGATCGCGGCCGGGCTGCTGGTCGCGTACTACCTGGTGTCGATCGAGATGTATCTCGCCACGCATTCGCTCGGCACCCTCACGATCGGCCAGGCCGGCATCGGCGGCACCGAACTGCGCCTCATCCTCGTGGCGCTCAACCTGGCCGCGCTGTTCGTTCCGCGCTTCATGATCTTCGCGCGCGATGTGTTGCTCTTCGATCTCGCCGGCCTGCTGGCGATCCTCGGCCTGGTCGCCGGCACACTGGTCGCAGCAGTGCGCAACACTGCTGCGCTCTATCGTCTGGAGCCGCTGCCCGCGAAGCGCTAACCTCCGCCGCGGAGGCACACCGCCATGAAGCTTCGTGCTGCCGTTGCCGCCGTTCTCGCAGGACTCGTCGTCGCTGCGCCTCCGGCGCGCGCCGAGACGCTGGTCGTCAAGGCCGCGCACCTCATCGACGGGCGCGGCGGCAAGCCGTCCGGTCCGGTCATGGTGCTGGTCGAGGACGAACGCATCAAGGCGGTCGCGGCCGCAATCGAGGTGCCCGCGGGCGCGCGTGTCGTCGACCTCGGCGGGGCGACGCTCCTTCCGGGCCTCATCGACCTGCACACGCACCTCACCGACCACTTCGGCACGCATTGGGAGGAGGCGCTGCTGACGACGACACCACCGGATGCCGCGCTCTGGGGTGCTTACAACGCGAAGGTCACGCTGCTCGCCGGCTTCACCACCTGCCGCGAGATGGGGCCGACCTGGCCGTATGTCGACGTGGCGCTGCGCAATGCGATCGACCAGGGGGCGGTTCCCGGCCCGCGGCTGATGGTCGCGGGGAACTACGTCTCGGCGACCGGCGGCGCCGGCGACGCGCGGCAATTCTCGATCTACGTGGACGTGCCCACCGTGCGCAACCTCGCCGACTCGGCCGACGAGATCGTCAAGGCGATCCGCACCAACTTCAAGAACGGCGCCGACTTCGTCAAGATCCTCGCGACCGGCGCGGTGCTGTCGAAGGGGCTGCTGCCGACCGCGCAGCAGTACACCGACGAGGAGATGCGCGCGGCGGTGGTCGAGGCCAACCGCTGGGGCCGGCAGGTGGCGTCGCACGCGCACGGCGCCGCCGGTATCAAGGCGTCGATCCGCGCCGGCGTGCGCACCGTGGACCATGGGTCGTACCTCGACGACGAGGCGGTCGCGATGCTGCGCGCCGGCAACCGCAAGACCTTCTACGTGCCGACGCTCTACACGAGCGAAGCGATCCTCGGCGCCGCGGGGGAACACGTGCCGGCGTCCGAGCGCGAGCGCGAGCGCCAGATCCGCGACATCCAGTACGCCGGCTTCAAGCGCGCGCTGGCCGCGGGGCTGCCGATCGGCGTGTCCACCGACGCCGCGGTGATTCCGCACGGCGAGAACGCGCACGAGCTGGCGGTGCGGGTCGGTTTCGGCGAAACCACGATGGCGGCGATCGTCTCGGCAACCAGCCTCAACGCCGAGATCATGGGCTGGTCGGACCGTGTCGGCTCGGTCGAGGCGGGCAAGTTCGCCGACCTGGTTGCCGTTTCCGGCGACCCGCTGCAGGACATCACCGAGCTGCAGCGGATGAAGTTCGTGATGAAGGGCGGCGCGATCTACCGCAACGAGCTCGCGAACTAGCGCTGCTTCGGCGGCAGCAGGCCCGTGCGCTCGGCGATCTTGCGGTCGACGAAGCGCTTCGGCAGGAGGCGCGGCAGCGTGAAGCCCATGAACGGACGGCGCAGGATCGTGTAGCGCACCCGGGGCTTCGCCGTCGTCAGCGCCTCGTGCACCAGACGCCCGACCGCTTCGGCCTCGATCCCGGCGCGGCCCGAGGCGAGCGCCGCTTCGCGGAAACGCTGCAGCGCCGGGGCGAACGGCGTGTCGTCGTAGGCGTCGCCGACCTGTTCCTCGGTCTTGTCCCAGATCGGCGTCGCGACCGCGCCCGGGCCGACGATGACGACGTCGATGCCGTAGAGGACGAGCTCGCGGCGCAGGCACTCGGAGAGTCCTTCGAGCGCGTGCTTGGAGGCGACGTAGGGGCCGATGAAAGGCGCGCCGATCTTGCCGGCCACCGAACTCATGTTGACGATGCGGCCCGGCGCGCCGCGCCGCGAGCGGTCGGCGCCGAGCAGCGGCGCGAACGCCTGGGTCACGGACAGCGCGCCGAACAGGTTGACCTCGAACTGGCGGCGCAGGTCGTTGAGCGGCAGGTGCAGCAGCGGGCCGCCGATGCCGATGCCGGCGTTGTTGACGAGGCCAAAGAGCGTCGTGCCGTCGAGGCTGGTCGCGACCCGCGCCGCCCCGGCATGCACCGCCGCTTCATCGGTCACGTCGAAGTCGAGCGGCACGAAGCGCTCGCCGAGCTCCGCGCGCACCCGCTCGCCGTCTGCCGGCTTGCGCACGCTGCCGAAGACACGCATGCCGTTCTCGACCAGCACCTTGCACGTCGCGAAGCCGATTCCGGTGGAGGCGCCGGTGACGACCACGGCGCGCGCAGCGTTGTCGCTCAAGCCTGGTCCTCGAGGGCGTTGAAGCGCTTCGCCACCTTGCGCACCAGGAAGCGCGGCGCGAAGCGCTCGAAGAACGGCGGGATCTTGTTGGTGAAGCCGGCGATCGCCACCGCCTTGCCGGCGCGGAACGCCCGGTGGCCGATGCGCGCAACCGCCGGCGCGTCCATCGCGCCGAGGCGTTCGAAGGCGACTCCGTTGGTGCCGGCTTCGGCCTGGAAGCCTGTCGTGGTCGGCCCCGGGCAGAAGCACGTGACCGTGACGCCGCTGCCGCTCACTTCCTCGGTGAGCGCCTCGCTGAACGAGAGCACGTACGCCTTGGTCGCGTAGTAGACCGCCATGTTCGGCCCCGGCTGGAAGGATGCCGTCGAGGCCACGTTGACGATGCCGCCGCGGCGGCGCGCCAGCATCCCGGGAAGGAACAGGCGCGTCAAGTGCGTGAGCGCCGAGACGTTGACCGTCACCATGTCGAGCAGGCGCCGGGTGTCGAGGCTCGCGACCGGACCGATCGCGCCGAAGCCGGCGTTGTTGACGAGCACGTCCACCGCGATGCCCGCGGCTTCGAGCCGCTCGAACAACCAGCGTGGCGCCCCGGAGTCGATGAGGTCGGCGTTCTCGACGCGCGCCGCGATGCCGTGGGCAGCGCGCAGTTCCGCGGCCAAAGCCTCGAGCTTGCCGATGCTGCGGGCGACGAGCACCAGGTTGCAGCGCTCCGCGGCGAACAGGCGCGCCAGCTCCAGGCCGATGCCCGAGGAGGCGCCCGTGATGAGCACTGTTTCCACGCCGGCCGGGCTCGTCGTCTCGGTCGTCATCAGCGCGCGAGCCGCTGCGCCTGGTAAGCGGCGCGCGCCTTGTCGTTGGGATCGCGTGGCTCGCGGATCGGCAGCGCCGCGACCGACTGGTACTCACGCAGCGCGTCCTCCTTGCGCCCCAGCGATTCGTACGTGCGGCCAAGCTCATAGTGGCCGAGGATGATGCCGGGCGAGAGCTGAACGCCTTTCTCGAGCATGGTGCGCGAATCCTCGAGGCTCCCGGGCGGGATGGTGCCGACCAGCAGCTTCGCGAATTGCCGCAGAACCCAGCTGAGCTCCGCGAGCTCGCGGTAGTAGATCCCGAGCGCGACATAAGGCGGCGAGAAGTTCGGGTCGAGGTCGATGGCGCGGCGCGCGTCCTTTTCGAGGTCCTGCGCGAGGCGCACCTTCTCCTTGCCACCCTTCAGCAGCGCCAGGTTGCCGGCGCTCGCGGCGGCCCAGAAATGGCCGACTGCGTTGTCGGGGTGCTGGCTCTGCGCCTGCTTCGCGTACTCGATCGCCTTGCGGTAGTGGGGCTCCGCCTGGTCCCTGGGTCCGGAGACGCCCAGGTCGTTGTGCACGTGGGCGAGACACGTGAGGCCCTCGACGCGCCCGGCGTCCTGCGCGTGCGCCTGTTCGCAGGCGGCGAGCGCGCCTTGCAGGTCGAGCGCGTCGTGGCGCTCGTTGAAGCGTTTGATGAGGTCGTCGAAGGACGGCTGCGACTGCGCGGCGGCGAGCGCCGCGGCCAGCACCAGGACAATCGGGGGCATCTCTTCGCATTGTAAGCTGCGCCCCTCGCCACCATCATTATGCGCAGGCTCCTGCTCGCGGCCATCCTCGTCCTCGCCGCCGCGCTGCGCCTCGCTGGAATCTCCTGGGGGCTTCGCCAGGAGCCGCATTCCGACGAGCGTGTGTTCGTCGAGAACGCCGCCGCGATGGTCGCGGCCGGCAACCTCGACCACCGCTACTACGAGTATCCGGGCCTGTTCTTCTACCTGCTCGGTCCAGTGCTCTGGGCCGCGGGCGCCGTGCCGGTTCCCGGGGTGCGCGGCTACCTCGCGGCGCGCGCGCTCGTCGACCTGTTCGGCGTGCTCGACGTGGCGTTGGTCTTTTTTCTCGTGCGCCGCATGGCCGGCCCGGCGGTGGGGCTCACGGCCGCGCTGCTGCTGGCCGTGTCGCCGCTCGACGTCTTCACTGCGCAGACGGCGCGGCCCGATATCGTGGTGCAGGCGTTCGTGACGCTGTCCCTGATCGCCACGCTGCTGGTGGGCACGCGTCTGCGCCACGACGCGTACGCGGGGCTCGCGATCGGCGCCGCAGCGTCGGTGAAGTTCAGCGGGCTCCTGGCGGTGTCTGGATATGCAGGCCGGCGCCTGGCCGCTGCCGGGCCGCGGCTCAGGGGCCTCGCTGTCGCCGGATTGTGTGCCACCGGGCTGCTCGCCGCCTCGATGAGCGCGTCGTTCTGTTCGGGGCATGGCGGCGCGGTTGGCGCTGGCCTCGCCGACCAATGGGGCTACCACTTCGACAGCGGCTTCATCGGCCGGCGCTTCTTCGGCATCCTCGGCTTCTTCGGCGCGGCACTGTGGCGCGAGATGGGCCCGCTCGCCTGCGGCCTGGCGGTAGTCGCCGCGGTGGCGGGCCTGGCGCGCCGCCGGCCGCAGGTCCTGCCGCTCGTCTCGCTGCTGGTGGTGACGGTCGCCGTCCACTGCCTGGCGGGGGCGCGCTTCGTGCGGTTTCTCGTTCCGGTGATGGGTGCTTTCTGTGCGCTCGCGGCGCTCGGCGCCGACTGGGCGGCGCGGCGCTTACGGCTGCCGCTCGCCGCCGTCGCGGTCCTGCTTTGCGCGTGGCCTCTGGTGCGGACCGTGGGCGCCGTGCGCGTCGTGCTGGCGCCGCATCCGCTCGACCGCATCCTCGACGCGCTCGACCGCCAGGTGCCGGCCGGCGCCATCGTCTTTCTCGACGCGCCGGAGCTCGGCATCGATCGCGCCCGCTACCGTGTCGTCTCCGCCAGCGGCGATCCAGCGCTCGACCGGCACGGCATCGCGGCAAGCGCCTACGCCGTCGTCAGGCCGGGGAGTGCTGCCGTGCTGAACAATGCCGGCGCGGGCGCGCTGGCCGCGGCGGCCGATGACGTGCTCAACCTGCCGTTGACCGAGCTCTACGCCGTGCCGCCGTCGCTCGCGGCCAGGTACGTCGCCGTACCCGGAGAATCTTTGGCGGACGGCGACCAGCGCCGCACGATCCTGCGGTTTCGCGAACCCCATGACGTCGCGCGCATCCGCCTGCTGGGTGTGCGCCGCATCGCCCCGGATGGTCGCACCGGTGTCGCGTGGTCGCCCGACCCAAGCGGCGACGACTGGCGGGCGCTGCGCGCGCTGGCGGTGCCGGGCGCACCTGCGCTCGACGTCACCCGCGCCAGCGATGCGGCGTTCGTGTTCGCACCCGTGCCCGCGCGGCGCGTGCGCGTGCGCACGGCGCCCGGGCCGAAGCGCACGGCGCCGCCCATCGCCGCCGACGAACTCGCGCGGTAAGCTCGCTCGCCAATGTCGAGGCTGCAGTCGCCGGCGCTCCTCATCGCCATCCTGGCGCTCGCCGCGGCGTTGCGCTTCGCCGGCATTTCGTGGGGGTTGCGCCACGAGATTGGCTTCGACGAACGGGTTTTCGTCGACAGCACCGCGGCCATGGTGGCCTCCGGCACGCTCGATTACCGCTACTACGAGTATCCGGGCCTCTTCTTCTATCTGCTTGCGCCGGTGTTCCGGGTGCTGGGCGCCTACCCAACGGCCGGGGTGCCCGGCATCCTCGCAGCGCGCGCGTTGGTCGATGCCTTCGGCGTGCTCGACGTCGCGCTCGTCTACCTCCTTGGGCGGCGTCTCTCGGGCACCGTGGCCGGGCTGATGGCAGCCTTGTTCCTCGCGGTATCGCCGATCGACACCTACACGGCCCAGACCGCGCGTCCCGACGTGGTGCTGCAAGCGTTCGTGACGATGGTGCTCATCGCCACGCTCACCGTCGGCGCGCGCCTGCGCGACGACGCACGCGCCGGTATGTGGATCGGCCTCGCAGCCGCGGTCAAGTTCAGCGGGGTACTGGTCTGCGTGCCCTTCGTCGTGCGCCGCCTGCTGACGCCGGGGCCGCGGCTGCGCGGGCTGGCGCTTGCAGGAGGATGCGCCGCCGCCTTGTTGTCCTTGTCGATGATGGTGTCGTTCTTTCGTCCCGCCGCGCTCGAACGCGGCATGGCGAACCAGTGGGGCTACCACTTCAGCAGCGGTTTCGGCACCCGCTTCCTCGAGGTCTCGGGGTACTTCACAAGGATGGTCCTGTGGCGGCAGATGGGCGGCGTCCTTTGCGTGTTCGCAGTCTGCGGCGCGCTCGCCGGATTGCGGTCGCGGCAGCTGCGTTCCGGAGTGTTGCCGCTCTTCGTGTTCATTGCCACGACCATCGCCGTGCACTCGCTGGCTCAGGCGCGCTTCGCGCGCTTCCTGGTGCCGGTCACGGGCGCTTTCTGCGTGCTCGCCGCGCTCGGCATCGAGCTCACCGCACCACGGCTGCGGCTGCCGGCAGCGGCGCTGGCGCTCGCGGCCGCGGCGGCTCCCTTCTGGATCTCGTTCGACGGCGCGCGCCGGGTGGCGCGGCCGCACGCCTGGGACGCGGTCGCCGACGCCCTGAACGCCGCCGCGCCGCCGGGTTCCGTGGTGTTTCTCGACGCCCCGGGCATGGGACTCGACCGCGAACGCTACCTGGTCGTGGACGCGAACGGCGATACCGCGATCGACGCCGCGGCGTTGCGGGAATGCGACTACGCGGTGCTCTCGCCACGCCTGCGAAATGGCTTGGAGCAGGCGCCGGTCCTGGCGGAGGCGGCCGACCCGGTGCTTGGGGTCGCTGCGGCGCGCCTCGTGAAAATCGCTCCGCCGCTGCGCGGTGAGCACAGGCCGATTGACGCGGCTTCGGGGCAGGTCACAGCGGACGGTCGTTTCTTCGAGCTGACGCTGGCCCGGCCGGCCACGGTTTCGCGCCTGCGGCTGCCCGGCCTGCACCGCCCGCTCGGCGGCAAGCCGCTGCTGCTGCAGGTCTCGCCCGACGCGCAGGGCGACGCGTTCACGCCGCTGCGCAGCATCGCCATCGCTGGTGCTCGAAATGCGCGCGATCCCATCGTGGTGTTCGCGCCCGTCGTCGCACGGCGGATTCGTTTGCGCGTGCCGCTCGGTCCGCGCCGTGCCACGCCGCCTTTCATTGCCGAGCAAGCAGCAGCGCAAGTAAACTGAAAAACCATGGCCACGCCGGCGCTCGACACTCCCATCCTCGATGTCCTCATCCGGGATTTCGGCGGCAACTATTTCTTCGCCCTCGACCTGTTCGCGGAGTACGAGCGCGACCGGCACGCCGTGGACGCGAGCTGGCGCGAGTATTTCGACAACGCAACCGGCCGGCCGGCGGGCGGCAACGGCGCGTCGGCTGACACCGCTGAACTGCAGCCTGTAGCAGCCGCTCCAGCCGCTCCAGTGGCGGCGGCTGCGCCGGCCACCGAACCCGCGGCGACAGCGTCCAGCGACGCCCGCATCGCCGAGGTGGTGACAACGCCGCCGCCCAGCCTCGCGAAACCGGCAACCCGCGCGATGGCGGTGCCGACCATCCTTCCCGGCGACATCGCCCAGCCGATCCGCGGCGGCGCACTGCGCGTCGTCGAGAACATGGAGGCGAGCCTTCAGGTCCCGACCGCCACTTCGGTCCGCACCATCCCGGTGCGCACTCTCGAGGAGAACCGCCGCATCCTCAACAAGCACCGCGAGCTGGTGGGGCAGTCGAAGGTGAGCTTCACGCATCTCATCGCCTGGGCCATCCTGCGAGCACTCGACGCCCATCCGCGCCTCAACGACGCCTACGGCGAGCTCGAGGGCAAGCCGCATCGCATCCAGCGCGAGTCGGTGCGGCTCGGCGTCGCGGTCGACGTGCAGCGCAAGGACGGCAGCCGCTCGCTGCTGGTGCCGAACGTCAAGGACGCGAACCGCCTCGATTTCCCGGGCTTCCTGAAGGCCTTCGACGACGTGGTGGCACGCTCGCGCAAGGGCACCATCTCGCCCGACGAGTTCATCGGCACGACCCTGTCGCTCACCAATCCCGGCACCGTCGGCACCACCTCGTCGGCGCCGCGCCTGCTGCCGGGGCAGGGCCTCATCGTCGCCACCGGCGCGCTCGACTACACCGCCGAGTACCGGGCGATGGCGCCGCGCACCTTGTCGATCCTCGGCATCAGCAAGGTGATGACGATGACCTCGACCTACGACCATCGCATCATCCAGGGCGCCGAATCGGGAATGTTCCTGGCGCGCGTCGAGGCGCTGCTGCGCGGCGACGACGGATTCTACGAGCGCGTCTTCGACGAGCTGTCGCTGCCGCACCGCCCGGTGCGCTGGGAGATCGACGAAGCGCCGGCGCTCGGCGCCTCATCGGGCGGCACCGACGAGGCCACGTGGAAGCAGGCGAAGGTCCTGCAGTTGATCCACGCCTACCGCGTGCGCGGCCACCTGATCGCCGACCTCGACCCCCTCGACTCGACGCGCGCGCCGCACAAGGATCTCGATCCGCACAACTACGGCCTCACCATGTGGGACCTCGACCGGGAGTTCATCACCAACGGACTCTCGGGCAAGGACCGCGCCACGCTGCGCGAGAGCCTCGACGTGCTGCGCGACACCTACTGCGGCACGATCGGCGTCGAGTACATGTACATCGCCGACACCGACCGCAAGGAGTGGCTGCAGCACCGCATGGAGGCGGCGCGCAACAGCAAGCACCTCGATGCCGCCGGACGGCGCCGCATTCTCGAGAAGCTGGTGGAGGCCGAGAGCTTCGAAAGGTTCCTGCACACCAAGTACATCGGCCACAAGCGCTTCTCGCTGGAAGGCGGCGAGGCGCTCATTCCGCTCCTCGACCGGGTGCTGAACGACGCGGCGCAGTCGGGCGCGGTGGAAGCGATCATCGGCATGCCACACCGCGGCCGGCTCAACGTGCTCGCGAACGTCGTCGGCAAGCCGCTGGCGCAGATCTTCAACGAGTTCGAAGGCCAGGTGGACCCGAACGCAACCCAGGGCTCGGGCGACGTCAAGTACCACCTGGGCGCCACCGGCACGCACCGCTCGCCGGGCGGCGAGCCGCTGGCGGTGAGCGTCGCTCCGAACCCGAGCCATCTCGAGTTCGTGAATCCGGTGGTCGAGGGCATGGTGCGCGCGCGCCAGGAGGCGCTCGGCGACAAGGAGCACGCGCGCGTCATCCCGATCCTGCTGCACGGCGACGCGGCGTTCGCCGGCGAGGGCATCGTCGCGGAAACGCTCAACCTCGCGGGGCTCGCCGGCTACAGCACCGGCGGCACCATCCACGTGGTGGTCAACAACCAGATCGGCTTCACCACCATGCCGGACGACGCGCGCTCGTCCACCTACTGCAGCGACATCGCCAAGATGGTGCACGCGCCGGCCTTCCACGTGAACGGCGACGATCCCGAGGCGGTCGTCTACGTCGCCGGCCTCGCGTTCGAGTACCGCCAGCGCTTCCACCAGGACGTGGTCATCGACATGGTGTGCTATCGCCGCTGGGGCCACAACGAAGGCGACGAGCCGAGCTACACGCAGCCGCTGATGTACGCCAAGATCAAGAACCACACCTCGGTGGGCGTGCTCTACGGCGAGAACCTGGTGCGCCAGAACCTCATGACCCGCGAGGAGCTCGACGCGGTTTGGGCGGAGAAGAAGGCGCAGATGCAGCGCGAGGGCGACGGCAGCGCGTTCGCCGCCACCTCCCACAAGGACCAGACGCCGCCGGCCTCGGTCGACGCCGCCACCATGACCGAGAGACTGCGCGCCGTGCTGCACGTCCTCGGCACCGTGCCCGAGGGTTTCGAAATCCACCCCAAGCTGCTGCCGCACCTGAGGAAGCGCGCCGACCTGCTCGAGGGCAAGGGCGACGTGGACTGGGCGACCGCCGAGGCGCTGGCCTTCGGCACGCTCGTCATGGAAGGCATCCCGGTGCGCCTCTCGGGCCAGGATTCCGGGCGCGGCACCTTCAGCCAGCGCCATGCCGTGCTGGTCAACATCCGCACCGGCCGCGAGTACGTGCCGCTCAACGCCGTGGCGCCGCCGGGCGTGCGCTTCGAGGTGGTGGACAGCATGCTGTCCGAAACCGCGGTCATGGGCTTCGACTTCGGCTACGCGGTCGCGAACCACAACGCGCTGGTGCTGTGGGAAGCGCAGTTCGGCGACTTCGCCAACGTCGCGCAGGTGATCATCGACCAGTTCCTGGCCGCGTCCGAAACCAAGTGGGGCCAGCCGGTGGGGCTGACCCTGCTGCTGCCGCACGGCCACGAAGGCCAGGGGCCGGAGCACAGCAGCGCGCGCCTCGAGCGGTTCCTGACCCTCTGCGCCGAGAACAACATGCGCGTCTGCTATCCGTCGACGCCCGGCTCCTACTATCACCTCCTGCGCCGCCAGGCGCGCGACGTCACCGAGAAGCCGCTCATCGTGATGACGCCGAAGAGCCTGCTGCGCCTGCCCGCCTGCACCTCGACGCTGTCGTCGCTCGCCGAGGGCGGCTTCGCCGAGGTCATCGACGACGGCCAGGTCGACCCGGCGCGCGTGCGCCGCGTCGTGTTCCTGAGCGGCAAGCTCTACTACGACGTGGTCAAGGCGCGCGACGAGCAGCGCATCGGCGACGTGGCGCTGGTGCGCCTCGAGCAGCTCTATCCGTTCCCCGGGCCGGTCGTCGCCTCGCTGCTGCAGCGCTACGCCGCGGCGCGCGATGTCGTCTGGGCGCAGGAGGAGCCGCGCAACACCGGCGCGTGGCGCTTCGTGCGCGAGCGCTTCCTCGACGGCGAGGTCCCGGGCAACGACGGCACGCGGCTGCGCTACGTCGGCCGCGACGCCTCGGCGTCACCTGCGCCCGGCTCGTTGAAGCTGCACCAGGCCGAACAGGAGCAGATCGTCGCGGAGTGCCTCAGCCAGTCGTAGCCGGCTGCGGCAGCGCCTGCGGCGCCACCACCCGGTTGCGGCCGCGGCCCTTCGCTTCGTAGAGCGCGCGGTCCGCTAGGATCACCAGCGAGTCGTCGCCGGTTGCCTGCATCGCGTCCAGCATGGCGATCCCGATCGAAACCGTCAGGCGCAGCACCAGCCCCTTCGAGACGTAGACCTCGGCGGCGGCGGCGGCGCGCAGCCGCTCGGCGACGCCGATCGCCTCCTGGAGGCTCGTCTCCGGCAGCACCACCAGGAACTCCTCGCCGCCGAATCGGCCCATCGAGTCCTGCGCGCGCAGGCACTGGGCCACGGTGCCGACGAACTGGCGCAGGACGTCGTCGCCGGCATGATGGCCGTGGCGGTCGTTGATCCTCTTGAAGTGGTCGATGTCCACCATCAGCACGCCCATGCTGGCACCGGAGCGCCGCGAGCGCGCTTCCTCCTTGCGCAGCAGCTCCTCGATGGTGCGGCGGTTGTAGGTTTCGGTGAGCGAGTCGAGGGTGGCGAGCCGGTGCAGCTCGCCGTTGGCGCGCTCGTGCAGCATCAGCACGAAGCCGAAGCCCAGCAGCACCAGCACGTGATAGGTGAAGAACGAAAGGTCCTGCAGGTAGGTGACGGTGGTGGTCACGGGCGACGCCTGGTTGAGCGCGACGCCGAAGCCGCCGCGCGCGACTTCGGTGACGCCGGCGGCCAGGAAGCCGGCGCCGGTGAAGAAGTGCGCGATCGACGGCCGGCGGCGATCGGCGTAGAGGAGTTCGCCAGCGCTCGCGAGGTCCCAGGCGCCCTTGATCGCGACCATCAGGAAGCGGCCGCGTGAATTGGCGTCGTGCAGCAGTGCCAGGGTCGTGATCACCGGCACCGCGAACACCGTGAGGCCGCCCAGCCGCGACGGATACGACTTGCCCTTGAAGCGGCGGATCGCCTCGTAGAAGGACACCGAAGAGAAAACCATGAGCCCGTGCGCCACGGCGAGCCCCGGGAGCATCCAGCCTGGGCCACGCAGGAACAGGATGATCGCGGCCGCCACCATGGCCCACAGTCCGCGCGTCCACTCGCGCGTGCCGAGGCCTGGGTGGGTGCGCTGCACCACTGTCATCCCGACGGCGCAGAACAGCAGCGTCAGCGCGGTGAAGAAGAACGCGGTGCGCAGGTCGAGGCTCACCTCTCTCCCATGCCGTTGAGGTCGAGCAGCGTCAGCGCGATCACCTTGGTGGCCGCGACCAGGTCGTCGATGCCGCACCACTCGTCGGGCTGGTGGGCGAGGTCGAGGATTCCCGGCCCGTAGGCGACGCAGTGTTCCAGGCCGCCGATGCGCGCGACGTGCTTCTGGTCGTAGGTGCCCGGGCTCGCGATGTGGGTGGCGGAGCGGCCCAGGACGCTCATCACCGAACGCTCGAGCGCCTGCACCAGCGGCGAATCGGGAGGAGCCGCCGAGGGATGCACCACCATGCGGTCCTTCAGTTCGTACTCGAATTCCGGGAAGCGGCGGCGCATGTCTTCGAGCAGCGCAGCGATCTCCGCGCGTGCGGCATCGAAGCCTTCCTCGACGAGGAAGCGCCGGTCGAAAATGGCATGGCAGCGGTCCACCACGCAGGGGCTCTGGACTTCGCTGTCCGCCTGTCCGCCCCAGAGAGCGTTGACGTTGATGGTCGCGTGCCGGGCGCCGTCGGGCACCACCGGCACCGCGGTGCGGCGCGCGAACAGCGCCGGCTTCAGCTCGTTGCGCACCACCTCGAGAAACGCGGCCATCGACTCGACGGCGCTGCGGCCGAGAAACGGCATCGAGCCGTGCGCGACGCGGCCGCGCGTCGTCACCTCGAACCAGTAGACGCCGCGGTGGCCGAGGCAGATGCGGTCGACGTTGAGCGGCTCCGGGATGATGACGTAGTCGGTGCGGCCCTTGCGGATGCGGCCGATCTCGCACAGGTGGGCGACGCCGGCGAAGCCGCCGCTCTCCTCGTCCACGGTGCCGCTCAGCTCGACGCTCCCCGGCAGCTCGATGCCGGCGCGGCGCAGGGCCTCGGCGGCGAACAGGCCGGCGGCGATGCCGGCCTTCATGTCACCGGTGCCGCGGCCGTAGATCCTGCCGTCCTTGATGGTGCCGGCCCACGGGTCGACGGTCCAGCCCTCGCCGGCCGGGACCACGTCGAAATGGCCGTTGATGTGGACGAGCGGCCCGCGCCCGGTGCCGGCGCGCGCGCCCACCACGTTGACGCGCGGGTGCTGCCGGGTGTGCTCCTTGTGGCCGTCCGCCTCGATGTATTCGACGCCGAAACCGCAGCGCGCGAGGTGCCGCCCGATCGCGAGCGCGCCGTCGCGGTAGTTCTCGCCCGGCGGGTTGACAGTGGGAATGCGCACCAACTCCACCGTCAGGGCGACGATCTCTTCGCGCAGGTCGTCCACGGCGCGCAGCGCGCGCTCGGCAAGGGCGTGCGGCAGGCTGGTCGTCGTCATGATTCAGCCGCCATTCTATGGCGGTCAGACGAGCCGCTTCAGCGTCCTCGGGCGCGGCCAGGGGCTCGGCACCTCGCCGGGCACGGTGGCGGGCAGGCCACACAGGCCGCGTGCCGCCTGCATGCCGGACATCACCGCCGATTCGACGGCGCCGCCGAGGCCGGTGAACAACCAGTCCCCGGCGAGGGCCAGGTTGGTGAAGCCAGAGGTGTCGGCTTCGAGGCGGTAGCGGGCGGTGCCGGGAAGGTCGAGGACGTAGCGTTCCGAGGGCGTGTAGTTGGCCCGTACGTATTGCGCCGCGAAGCGGGCCTCGCCGGTCTGGTTCGCGATGTCGCAGAGGAGGTCGAAGCGCAGCGCGCGCGGATCGTCGGGCGCGACCGAGGCGGGGTAGAGGTGCGCCAGGTAGCTCTGGCACCACGCGTAGGCGTTCGCCTCGGCAAGCTGCGTCTGCCCGGCGCCGTACCCGGGATCGGGGCCTTGCGGCATCCCCGGCGGGTTCAGCATCGGGCCGCAGAAGTAGACGATTGCCTGCGGCTCTTCCCCGGCAGGCCAGTCCTCGCGCGGGATCACGCCCGACATGTCTGACCAGCTCTCGAACGGCTGGCCGTAGGCGGTGCCTGTGGTGTTGCCCATGGGCCAGCCGAGGCGCCCCACATCGGGCTTCCACCAAAGTTGCAGCGCCTGTGTCTGGATGGTCTGCAGGTTCGCGACCATCTCGCGCCAGTCGCTGCTCTTCGCGATCAGGTCCGAACAGATGCCAGGAAACGCGCCGATCGAGATGCCGAGCACCGCGGCGTCGAAGTCGACGCCGGCGTGCATCTCGAGCGTGCCCACCGGAGCCCAGTTCGTCCACGGATCCTCGAGGTTGGCGCCGCGCGCCTGTATCGCCGCGGCCTGCGCCGGATCGAGCTGTGCGAAGAGCGGCTCGGAAGGCCAGCTCGGCAGGCCGTTCACCACCTGCAGCGGGTCGTACTCGGCGCGGCCCGGCGCCAGGTCGGCCTGGCGGCCGATGCGGATCGTTTCGACGCGCGTGCCGTCCGCGGCCACAGCGAGGTCCAGGACCTCGTGGAAGAAGCGGAAGGTGACGCCGTTGCGCTTGCACATTTCGTAGATCGGCCCGAAGCACGCATCGCCCATCCCCGACTGCATCTTCCAGAACAAGGCGCCCTTGTATTCGCCGACCACGCGCAGCAGGTGCAGCAGGCCCATGCCGGCGCTCATCCGCGGCCGGCTGCGGTCGCCGTTCTCGTAGGCGAAGAAATAGTCGTAGAAGCCGCGCAGCGGCGCCGACTGCAGCGCCAGCTCGGTCGCGCCGTGGCGGCCGAGCCATTCGGTGAGGTCGTAGTCGTCGATCGCCATGAAGCCGTGCTGGTCGATGCCGTCGGCGATCATGCCGCGGGCCGCGGCGAAACCGAGGTCGGCGAGCACGAACAGCCGGCGCGCTTCGTTGTCCTCGGCGACCGCGCGCTCGGCGGCGTGCGCCAGCCAGCGCGCGAGCGTGTCGAGCAGGATGAGGATCAGCGAGTGGTCGCTGGCGCGCAGCGCCGGCGCGCCGGTGCTGGCGGCGCTGCGCACTTCCGCGTGCACGCGCTCGAAGACGTCGGCCGGGGTCGGGGGCGCGGGGGGCGCGAGGCTTGCGCTGCCGCCGAAGATCGAGGCGAGATGCACGAAATGGTGGCGCTCGCCGACCGCGTCGGTGAGTGCCTGCAGCACGCTCGTGTGCGGGAATGCGAACACCGCCGCCTTGATCCAGCCGACCAGCATCTCGATGTATTCCCAGACACTCGGCAGGCGCGCGCCCTCTCCGGGCACGCCGTCGTTGGTGGCAGACGGTACCGGCCAGGTCGCGAACCTGCCGTCCACCTGCTCCTGCCAGGTGACGAACGGGTGCGGGCGGAACGCCTCGTCCCAGGTGCGCAGCGGCGCGCCTTCTGGGCGGCCGAGAGCACCGTAGCAGTCCTGCATGAGGCGGAACGCGTTGTAGTAGAAGCCCCCCCAGACGTGCAGGCCGTGCTCCTCGATGCGGTTCGCGACGGCGGCATTGCGCCCGCTCGCACCCTTGCCGCCGAGCCGCCAGCCGATCTGGTAGACGGTGACGTCGAGCGCCGCGCGCAGCTCTGCGGTCGAAGAGAGGTAATAGGCAGCGCTCATGGCGCCGGCGCCGCCGCCGAGGATCGCGACCTTCTTCTTCGCCGCCTGCGGTTCGTTCATTTCAGCCCGCCGACGATCGGGATCGCGATGCCCGACAGCGCCGCCGCCGCGTCCATCCCCGCCATCACCGCCGACTCGACACAGCCGGCGTTGATCGAGGTGCGCACCCAGTCACCGGCCAGGTACACGTTGTCGAAACCCGATTCGCGGCCGTGCAGGCGGAACTTCGAGGTACCGGGCAGCGACAGCACGTAGCGCTCGGTGGGATCGATGTTGACGCGGAAGTATTGCGCCGCGAGCCGCTCGGCGCCACTGCCGCTGCCGTGCAGCAGCTCGAGGTTGAGGGCGTTCGGCGCGCCGGGCACGGTCGCCTGCGGCCAGATATGGCCGACGTTCTGCTGCAGCCACTGCGCCGCGATCTCCTGGTAGCGCGCGAGTTCCCGCGCCGGAAAGCCATGGTCGCTGAACGGCGGGATCACTTCGGCATCGGGGAACTCGGAGCAGAAGTATGCGAGAAAACTTGGTCCTCCTTGTGCGGGCCACGATTCGCGCGGCAGCAGGAAGCTCATGTCCGCCCAGGTGTTGAGGAGTTCCGCGTAGGCCGAGACGATGCGCGGCGGCACCGGCGCGCCGAGCGCCGCGGCATCCGGGTCGAGCCACAGCTGCATGCTCGCGGTCTGCACGGTGGCGACGTTCGCGCACATGTCGTGAAACGCCTGGCTCGCGTCGCGCAGCTCCTGCGCGACGTCCTTGAAGGCGCCGAGCGAGATGCCGAGCACCACGTCGTCGAAGTCGGTGCCGCGCGTGAGCGTCACCGGAACACCGACAGGTTCGGCCCACGCCGACTCGAGGTTGATGCCGCTCGCCTTCAGCTTCGCGCCGTCGTGCAGCTGCGCGTAGAGCGGCTCCGCCGGCCAGCAGGGCATGCCCTTCACGTCCACGAGCGGCGCGTAAACCCCGTCGGGGTCGAGGACCTCCGCCTGGAGCGTGAGCTCGATGCTCTCGACCGAAGGCACCTTGGCGCCAGGCGGCGGCGGCGCGACGTGCAACCGTTCCACCTTGTGGAAGAAGGCGAACTTCACGCCGCGACCGCGCAACGCGAGGAAGAGAGGCGCGAACACGATGTCGCCCATGCCGCCCTGCATCTCCCAGAAGAGCGCGCCCTTGAACGTCAGCACCAGCCGCATCACGCCGTTGGTGGCGGTGCCCGCTTCCACTTCCATCGCGTCCGAGCGGCCGCCGCGAAAGCCAAAGATGTAGTCGTAGATGCCGCGCACGAATGCCGAGCCCACGGTCGCCGGCGAGCCGCCGTGCCTGGCGAGCCAGGCGCGCCACTCGATGTCGTTGATCACCGTGAAGCCATGGAACAGCACGCCATCCGCGACCATGCCGCGCGCGGTGGCGAGCCCGAGGTCGCAGATGACGTAGAGGCGGCGCACCTCGTCGGGGAGGTCGAGCCGTCCCGCGCCCGCGCTGATGCGGGCGTGCGCCTCGCTGAGGAAGTTGACGAGCGAGGCGTGTTCGACGGCGAAATGCTCGGCCACGTCCTCCTCGAGCCAGCCGGCGAAGCGCAGCGTGGCGTGCAGGATGTCGTGGGTCGAATAGCCGCGCAGCGGCGAGGCCAGCGGCGCGCGCGCCGGCGGCGTGCCGCTGGTTCCCGGCGTGAGCGCCGCCCAGGCGTCGAGCGGTTCGGAAGCCGGCGCCTGCGCCAGCACGGTGTTCATCTGCGCCGCCAGCGGCACGGCGCTCGGCGGCCCGGGCGCTTCGATGTCGTGGTCGCCGATCTGGTGCACGATCCACTCGAGCACCAGCTTCACGTACTGCCACGGCGAAGGCACCTCGCCGCCGCGTCCCGGCCAGCCGCCGTCTTGCGGAAAGGTGAGGGGCCAGCTGCGCCAGCCGTTGTCGATCCATTCCTGGAGCATCACCGCGCTGTGCTGCTTGAAGGCGCCGGCCTTGAACCAGGCGGGAGCCTCCCTGGCGGCGCCGCCTTCGGCGCGCTGCGCCGCCACCGCCGCGGCCGTCGCCGGCATCGCGGCGTAGCACTCGTCCATCACCTTGAAGGCGTTTTCGTAGAAGCCGCCCCAGACGTGCAGGCCGTGCTCCTGGATGCGATCGCCGGAATCGGCGTTGCGGCCGCTGGCGCCCTTGCCGCCCAGCCGCCAGCCCATCTGGTACACCGTGATCTCGTAGTTGTCGGCCGCGCCGGGCAGGCCGCAGAGTGCCCAGGCGGCTGCCAGGCCGCCGGTGCCGCCGCCGAGCACCGCGATCTTCTTCTTCATGAGCGCGCTGCCCTCTCGCCGTGGCCTGCCCACGACGGCGGTCCCAGCGTCCACGGCACCTCGATGCGGTAGGCACCGTAAGGCGACTCGTCTACGCCGGGAAACTGGTGCTCCGCCACTGGTACGCCGGGGGCGAAGGAGTTCGCGATGCGGATGTCGAGCGACACCGGCTGAACGCGAGCTCGCTCCATGTGGAAGATGAGGTGCGAGTAGATGAACGAACCGAAGAGACCGGGGCCCATGAACGGCAGGTGGAAGACGGGGGTCGTGCGGCTCGTGTTGGGATAGTCGGCGAGCGAACCCCAGGGACCGCGGTCGCCGAAGCTCGCTGTCAGGAGCGGCGTGCCCGCGATGAGGCTCGCGATGTCGTACGCGGAGCTGCTGCTGCGCACGCGCGCCCGCCGCTTCGGGTAGCCATAGAACCAGCCGGCGACCACGAACAGCCAGCTGTCGAGAAAGAGTCGCGGCATGAAGACGAACGGCCCCGGCCAGGGCGCCTTGCCGGGAGCGCGCTCGACGAACGGCACCGCCAGCAGGAACTCGAGGTAGGCGCGGTCGTCGAGGCGGAAGGGCCCGCTATGGACGTTCACGCCCCACTCGCGGCCGAGCATGAAGACGAGCGGGTGCTCGTCGGGACCGGTGACCTGCTGCTCGGCCAGCGCCATGCCCGGCAGCAGCATCGCGGCGGCCAGCGCCCGCGGCGCGGGCCACAATCCGAAAACGGCGGTGAAGGTTCCGGTCGCGTAGAGCGCCACGGCTCAGAACTTCACGCGCACCTGCGCCGTGACCTTGCGGCGGATGATGTCGCCGAAGATGTGCTGCTGCACGGCACGGTCGAACAGGTTGGTGGCGTTCAGCGCCACTTCCGCCTTCTGCCGCGGGAAGCGCCAGCCGAGCGCGGCATTGACGAGCGCATAGCCGGGGGTCGCGCCCCAGAAGCGGCTGTCGAGGACATCGGCCCAGAACGCCGGGCTGGTGGCGGTGATGCCGGCGGAGCCGAAAAAACGCGGCCGCTGCCACGCGATCGAGAGCCCCGCCTGGTGACGCGGTGGCTTGTTGAGCGTGAGCGGGATGAGCGAGTCGTTGGTGATCCGCGGCGGTGCCTGCAGCGTGTACGAGGCGCGCACCGTGACACCAGCGGCCACGTCCATGTCGAGCGAGGTTTCGAGGCCGCGGTCGCGGACCCTGCCGACGTTGACGAAGCCGAACGTCTCGGGAAGCGTGAAGGGCGGCACCGTGAACGGCGGCAGCGGCCAGCCGGGCGGCGGATTCTCCGGGCCGAAGAACGCGGTCGGCACGAACGCGATGTTCTCGCTGATCTCGTTCTGGTAGGCGGACACGGTCGCGATTGCACGCGCGCCAAGCTCCGCGGTCCAGCCCACCTCCACCGAGTGCACGTACTCCTCGCGCAGGTCCGGGTTGCCGAGCGCCCTGCTGATGAACAGGAACGGCGTCGTGCCCAGCGGGATGACGTTCGGCACCGGCGTGTCGAGGAAGTTCTCGAGCAGCGATGGCGAGCGGTAGGCGCGGTTGTAGGCGAGGCGCAGCTGCTGCTTCGCGGTCGGCTTGAAGAGCACGCTGGTGCGCGGCGAGAAGGTGGCGCCGAGCGTGTCGAAGTAGTCGAGCCGGCCGCCGAACGTGAGGCTCACCTTCGGCGCCAGCGTGAACAGGTCCTCGGCGAAGACGCCGGCATCGTTGCGCGCGTTCTCGTTCGGCGCGAGGTTGATGTCGAAGCGGTTGGCGCGCAGGTTGCCGCCGGTCACCAGCACGTGGCGCGTGCCGAACAGGTGGCGCGCGGTGAGGTCGAGCACGTAGGTGTCGTTGATGAAGGTGAAGTCGAGGCCGTTGATGAGGTTGGGCGCGTCGCCGCGCAGCCCGTTCCAGTAGGCCTTCGCCTCGAGGCCGCCGTGGCTGTAGCTCGCCTCCGCATACGAGACGTGCGCGCCCTGTTTGATGCCGAACGGACCGATCGTCGTGTGCACGATGCCGCTGGTGCCGCCGATGCCGGCGCGAAACGACCACGCCGTGCCCGGTTCCGGGTCGTAGTCGACACGCAGGTCGCCTTTCGGCTGCCGCGTGCCGAGGTTCGCGAAGTCGTAGCCGGCCGGCAGCGGATCGCCGTTCGGCAGCGTCTTCCTGCGTTGCCATTGATCCTGGCGGTAGTAGCTGGCGCCCGCCTTGTAGCTGAGCTTCTCGAAGGCGCGCGCGTAACGCCCCGAGACGGAGCGCGTGCCGAGCTCGCCGCCGCCGAGGCTCACGAGTCCGCCCTCGATCTCACGCGGCGGCTTGGTGCGCAGGTTGATGACGCCGGAGAGGGCGTTGGCGCCCCACACCGCGGAGCCGGGTCCGCGCGCCACCTCGATGTCCTTGATCTCGTCGAAGTCGAGCGGGATGTAGTCCCACAGCACGACGCCGTAGAAGTCGAGGTAGATCGAGCGGCCGTCGAGCAGCACCAGCTGGCTGTTCTCGGTGACGCCGGTTGCGCCGCGGGCGCGGATGCTGACGTCGCGTGCCGAGGTCTGGATGACGTTCACGCCGGGGACGCCGCGCAGCAGGTCGCCGTAGTTGTCGGCGGGTGTGGTCTCGATCTGCCGCGGGCCGAGGACGCTGATGGCGACCGGCGAATCGAACAGCAACTGCTCGGTGCGCGAGGCGGTGACCACCACCGTTTCGGAGAGCCTGGCGATACCGGTGGTCGCGTCGGTGGTGGCGACTGCGGCCGGTTCGGGTGAAGGCGAGGGCGCGGGTGTTGGCGAAGACTGCGCGGTTGCGGCGGGGGCCTGGGCTCGCAGCGGCGCGCTCGCAAGCAGGAGGAGAACGCCACAGCCCACGACCGCTCGCAGCGCCGGCGGCATTTTCATGATGAGAAGGTGGCTGGAGGCTACTGTGGCCTCCGTTGCAGCGTCAAGGTTCGGTTCAGGCCTGAGGCACGTGCAGGTCGGCCATGCGCGCGGGGTTCGTGATTTCCTGGCTGCGCATCCAGGCCGTCGCCGAGGCGACGAGGGCCTCGCCTTGGGGTCCGCCTTGCCACTGCCCCCGCCGGTAGCGCGCCGCGGCCGCGAAGCCCGCCATCCCGGCCGCTTCCAGGGCGGTCTCCGCGCGCCCCAGGGTGGCGGCAGCATCCTGGCGGCTCCCGCGGCGCGCCGCGATGGCCGCGCGCACCACCGAGGCAAGCGCCGAGGCGAAGGCGGCACCCTCGCCCTCGAGCGCCGCCGCCGCGCGTTCGGCCGCGCGCAGTCCGGAGACGCTGTCGGTGCCGCGCCGCTCCAGCGCGCCGCGCGCGGTGAGGTAGTTGATGAAGCTGCGGATCACCAGGCTGCGCAGCAGGAACGAGCCGCGCAGCTTGCCCTTCTCCTTCTCGAGACGCGGCGCCACCTCGGCGCCGCTGCCTTCGTAGAAGTCGATGTAGGAGCGCATCCACAGCGCGTTCACGTGCTGCAGCTGGTAACCCTCGACCGAGAAGCGCGACAGCGCTTCGTCCACGTCGCGGCGCGCCGCGAACGGGTCGTCGGCCATCAGCCGGGCGTGCGAGCTCATGAAGCTCTGCATGTTGGTCGCGGCATTGCGATCGCCGCGCTCGTCCGCCTCCTTCCAAAGCGCCGCCGAGCGGCTCTTCATCAATGCGAACTCGCCGCGATGCACGAGCCCCCACAGGGAGAACGAGTTCGCGGTGTTCAGTTCCCAGGTGACGCCGGTGCAGTGCGAGCGGAACGAGTCGGCCGCCTGGTCGAGGAGCGCGCACGCCGGCACCCAGTTGCCGAGCACGAACTCGGTGACGCCGCGGCCCAGCAGGCACATCGCGCGCGCGTACAACCCGCCGGTGTCCTCGGCCAGCGTTGTCGCCGCCTGCAGCAGTTCCAGCGAGCGCGGGCGCGCGGCCGGGCCGGCATTGCCGGTCACCACCGCCTCCCAGGCGAGCGCGCGCACCACGCGCGTCGGCTCGCCGGCGTCGAGCGCGTCGATGACGTTGCGCGACTGGAAGGCGGTGCCGGCCACCGTGTCGAACATGCTGAGCCCTGCGGAGGCCACCCAGGTGACGTCGACGCGCCGCAGCAGCGCCGGCGGCACGTCGGCCGCGGCGCGCCTGCGATAGCCAATGCCGCGCAGCTTCAGGCGCGCGCGGTTCATGAGCAGCTGCGCGATGGTGGCGGCGCGGGTCGTCGGCATCCGCCGGCCGACGTGGCGCAGCAGCTGGCGCAACACCGCCCGGCCCTCGTCGAGATGGCCGGTGATGCAGTACTGCCACGCCGCGCGCTGGCGCAGCTCGAAGGTGCGTTCGAAGTCGAGGTCGCCGCTCGCGCGCTCGTACTCGCGCGCCGCCTCGAGGCCGTGGCCGGCGTTCGCGAGCGCGTCGGCGAGGCGGCCGCGCAGCTCCGAAAGTTCGTCGCCCTGCGGCGCTCGCAGGCTGAGCGAGCGGCGGAACAGCCGCGCGGCACGCTCGAACGCGAGCGCCTCGGCGGCGCGCTGGCCGGCGGCTTCGTAGTGGAGCGCCGCTTCGGCGGTTTCGCCGGCGCCCTCGAAGTGCGTGCCGATGGCCTCGGCATCGGCGCGCTCCGAGACGAGCAGCGTGGTGGCGAGCCGCAGGTGGCAGGCGCGCCGCTCGCCGGCCTCGAGGCGGGTCGTTACCAGCTCGCGGATGCGGTCGTGGTACGCCTCCACCAGGTCGCGGTCGCCCGGCCCGGTGGTCTTTACCAGATGGCCGACGCGCAGCGCCGCCAGCGCACGGCGCGGATCGGCCGGCAGCCCGGACGCCTTCACCGCGTCGCCCTGGCTGAGCGGCGACGCCGACACCGCGATCGTCTCGAGCAGCCGCCGCGACTCGGTGCTGAGCCGTGCGACGCGCGAGGAGAGCACGTCGTCGAGGGTCAGTGCGTCCCCGGCCGCGGCGCCGCCTTCGCCGAGGTGCTGTGCGAGTTCGTGGACGAAGTAGGGGACGCCGCGCGACTCGCGCGCCACCCGTTCGGCGAGCTCGCGGTCGCGCAGGCCATGGTGGGCGAGCAGCAGCGCGGCGAGTTCGACGGCCTGCTCGTGGTCGAGCGAGTCCACCACGATGTCGCGGCTCTTCAGCCCTGGCGCCGCCTGCACCGCGACGAAGTCCTTGAGCAGCGGGCTGGTGGTCGCGTGCTCGCTGCGGTAGAGGGCGGCGAGCAGCAGGCGCGGCGCGTCCGGCGGCCGCAGGATCTCGGCGAGCAGCGCGGCGCTGTCGGCGTCGCCCCACTGCATGTCGTCGATCGCGATCACCAGCGGGTGGCGGTCGCCGATGCGGGCGAGCAACTCGCGGAGCGCCGTGAACGCGCGGCGCCGCAGCTCCTGGCGGTCGGGAACCTCGTCGCCGCGCAGCGGCGCCTCCTGCACCGCGTCGGCGCGCTTCAGCACCGGGAAGATCCGCGCCAGCGCGTGGATGTCGCGCGGCATCAGCTGCAGCGCATCGCCGATGCGCATGCTCGCGAGGAACGAGCCGAGGCCGTCCATCACCGAGTCGAGCGCCTTGAACGGCACGGTCTCGCCCTCGTAGCAGCGGCCCTCGAGCACCACCGCGCCGAGCGGCTTCAGAGAATCGATGAAGCGGCGCACCAGGAAGCTCTTGCCGGCACCCGACTGGCCGCGCACGTGCACCGTGATCGCCGAGCCCCTGGCCATCGCCGCGTAGGCGGCCTGCAGCTGGGCGAGGTGCGCGCCGCGGCCGACGATCACCGCCGAGTGGGGTGGTGCGGCGGCCGCAGCCGGCGCAGCGGCGGCGGCTCCCACGGCCGCCAGCACCTGCTGCGACGTGGGCCGAGCTTCCGGCTGTACGCGCAGCAGGCTCGCGCACAAGTCGTCGAGGTCTTGCGGCACGGCGCTCGCGAACATGGATGGGCGCGGGCCATCCTTCTCGCGCTTGGCGCGGCGCACGCGCTCTGCCGGCCCCTCGAACGGCAGGCGGCCGGTGAGGCACTCGAACAGCAGCGTGCCGACCGCATACCAGTCGGCCGCCGCGGTCAGGCGTCTTCCGCCCTCGGCCTGTTCGGGCGCCATGTAGGCGGCGGTGCCGGCGATCATCCGGCTGCTCTCCTTCTGACGCGGCGCGAGGTCGGTGGCGAGCCCGAAGTCGAGCAGCACCACGTGACCCTCCGCCGTGATGAGCGTGTTCGACGGCTTGATGTCGCAGTGCAGCTTGCCGGCGTCGTGCAGTGCCGCCGCCGCCTCGACCAGCTGGCGCAGGCACGGCCGCAGCCGCGCGACCACTTCCTCCGCCAGTTCGCCGCGCGTCTGCGCAGCAAGCAACTCCGTGTCAGCAGGCGACAGCGAGAGCGATGCGGAAGAAACGGCCGCGGGGGAGAGCGGTTGCGGGCTCGAGTACGTGCGCTCCATGGTGATCGCCGAGATCCCGCCCTCCGGCGGTGTGGCACGCGCTGCGATCGCCTCCGGCCCGAGGCGCACGTACTGGGTGAAATCGTGGCCGGCGACGAGCTCCATGGTGAAGAACCATTCGTCGCCGTCGGAGAAGAGCTCGTAGAGCGCCGCCAGGTTCGGATGGGTGACGTCGGCGAGCGAGCGGAACTCGTTCTTGAAGCGCGCGAGCGCATCGGCCTCGACCAGGGGCAGGGTCTTGAGGGCAACGCGCTCGGAACGCTCCTTGTCGAGCGCCTCATAGACCACGCCCATGCCGCCTGCGCCGAGGCGCTTCACGATCTCGAAGCGGCCGTGTGCGACTGACAAGTGGAGGCGATTCTAGCCGCCGGGCACTCATGCTAGGGTCGCGGTCGCTGCGATGAACACCCACCTTGTGCTGCTCGCGGCGTACGCGTTGCTGCAGATCGGGCTGGGCCTGTGGATTGGCCGCCGGGTGCGCAGCGCCGGCGACTTCTTCGTTGCCGGGCGCAGCCTGCCGCCGGTGCTGCTGTTCGCGACCCTGGTCGCCGCCAACATCGGCGCGGGCTCCACCGTGGGCGCCACCGGCCTCGGCTTTCGCGATGGGCTGGCGGCCTGGTGGTGGGTCGGCTCCGCCGCGCTTGGCTCCGCCGTTCTCGGCCTCTGGGTCGGCCCGCGCATCTGGCGGCTCGCAAAGCAGCACGACCTGCAGACAACAGGCGACTTCCTCGCCTGGCGGTACGGCGAGTCGGTGCGCGGCATCGTCGCGGTGCTGCTGTGGTTCGGCACAATCGCCATCCTCGCCGGCCAGCTGATCGCGATGGGGCTCATCATCCAGACGGTCGCCGGCGTGCCGAAGGCGACGGCGTGCATCATCGGCGGCATCGTCGCGACCTTGTACTTCACGGCCGGCGGCCTGCTGTCGTCGGCCTGGGTCAACATGGTGCAGGTGTGCGTCAAGCTGGTCGGCTTCGGCATCGCGCTCGCGGTGCTGTTCACCCGCATAGGCGGCCTGTCCGGCCTGCACGCGGCCACCCCCGCCGGCAGCTACTGGAACTTCTGGTCGGGCGGCGCCTCGGGCATCGTGTACATCGGCTTGCTGGCACCCGCATTCGTGGTATCGCCGGGACTCATCCAGAAGATCTACGGCGCGCGCGACGAGCGCACCGTGCGCATCGGCGTGCTCGGCAACGCGGCCGTGCTGTTCGCCTTTGCAATCGTGCCGGTTTTCCTCGGCATGATCGCGCGCGCGCTGCATCCCGGACTGGCGGCGCCCGAACTGGCGCTGCCGACGCTGTTCACCCAGGACCTGAGCCCGCTGCTCGGCACCCTCGGCCTCGCCGCCGTGGTCTCAGCCGAGCTCAGCACCATCGACGCGGTGCTGCTGATGCTCGCGACCTCGCTTTCGAAGGACCTCTATGGCCGCTACATCAACCGGCAGGCGACGAGTGCCCAATTGCTTTTGGTGTCGCGCTTCGCAGCCGCCGGCGGCGGAGTTCTCGGCGTGGTGCTCGCGATCGTCGGCGAGTCGGTCATCGGCCAGCTGAGCCTGTTCTACGCGGTGCTCGCCGTCTGCCTGTTCGTGCCGGTGGTCGCTGGCCTCTACGCGCGCCGCTTCGCGACTCCCGAGGCTCTGGCGGCGATCGCCGCCGGCGTCGCGGCGCTGTTCGCCGCCCGCCTCGGCGGCGGCATCCCGGGGTGGCCGTTCTTCTCGCCATCGCTCCTTGGCATCTGTGCCAGTGCTGTCGCGGGCGTCGCGCTGCTGTTGCTGCGCAAGCCGACCGTCAGCGCGCGATAATCGATGCCGATACGCATGCCGGCCGACTCCCTGCCGCCGATTCTCACCGCGCACCTCTTCGCGAAGCTGGAGGCGCTGCTCATCGAACTGCTGCGCTCGCTGCGGCCCGACGAGTGGGAGCTGCAGACGGTGGCGCCGGCGTGGAAGGTGAAGGACGTTGCCGCGCACCTCCTCGACACACAGCTGCGCAAGCTGTCGCTTGCTCGCGACGGGTACGTGCCCGAGTCGGCGTCGCGGGTTGCGTCGGCTGCCGACCTTGCGACCGTCATCAACCGCCTCAACCACGAGGGTGTCGCCACCTATCGCCGCTTCAGCCCGCAGGTGCTGACGTCGCTCATGGAAGCGGCATCGGCGCAGAGCGCCGCGTATCACAGCGGGCTCGACCCCTTCGCCGCGGCTGCGTTCGCGGTGAGCTGGGCCGGCGAGTCGCACTCGGCCAACTGGTTCGACACCGCCCGCGAGCTGACGGAGCGCTGGCACCACCAGCAGCAGATCCGGCTCGCGGTGCGCAAGCCGGGGATCATGACGCCCGAGTTCTACCATCCGGTGCTCGACTGCTTCATGCGCGGCCTGCCGTTCGCGTACCGCGATCAGCTGGCTCCGGACGGCACCCTCGCGCAGTTCGACATCGCCGGCGACTGCGGTGGCAGCTGGTACCTGCTGCGCGAAGCATCGACCTGGCGACTGGTGCACTCACCGCCCGCGCCCCCCGTCTCCCACACCGAGATCCCGCAGGACATCGCCTGGCTGATCTTCACCAAGGGAATGGACCGCGAGGCCGCGCGCCGCCAGGTGAAGGTCACCGGCAACCCCAACGTCGGCCTCCACATCCTGCAAATGATCGCGATAGTGGGTTAACGCCATCTCGAGTCGCACTTGTCGTTGTTGTTGCGACTCGAGATTGTCGTTGCGGGTGGTCGCTCCCCAGGAAGAGTTCGTTCCAGTCCTCTGTCCCCGTTAGCGGGCACGCATCCGTTCGTTCACGCCCTTCAGAACGCAGCCGCTGCTCAGACCCTCGGGAACACTCAGGACGTCGCGACGCTACGAGGGTTCCAGCACCTGGGTGTACAACACCTCGCCGGCGACGTTGTGCAGCGTTGCCGTCAGCGTGCGCGCCTTGCCGTCGAGGCGCAGCCCGCCGAAGAACTGCAACCCCTCCGATGGCGGGCGATTCGGCTTCATCCCCACCGGCACCGACACGAACTTCGCCTCCGGGCCGAACGTTGCATCGAGCGGGTTCGGGCCGAAGGTGCCCGCGTTCATCGGGCCGGCGACGAACTCCCAGAACGGCGCGAACTCCTTGAACGTCGCGCGATCCGGATGGTAATGATGCGCCGCCGCGTAGTGCACGTCGCCCGTCACCCACACGACGTTGCGGATGTTCTCGTCACGAATGAAACGCAGCAGGCTCGCGATCTCGAACTCACGGCCGAGCAGCGCCGAGTCGGCGTTCGCCACCCCCTCGTAGCGGTCCTTGCCGTCCGGCACGACGACGCCCAGCGGCACGCCGCACTGCACCACCTTCCAGGCCGCGGTCGTGGCCTTGAGGCGCGCCTTGAACCACGCCATCTGCGCGGGCCCGAACAGCCGCGTGCTGCCATCGGCCGTCGGCTGGCGGTTGTGGGAGTCGGGCGAGCGGTACGAGCGCAGGTCGAGCGAGAACACCTCGAGGAGCGGACCGAACGCGTGGCTGCGGTGGATGCGGCGCAGGTCGGCCCGCGTGGTGCGGATGGGGAAGTGCTCGAGCAGCGCCTGACGAGCACGCGCGGAGAGCAGCGACACCCGCTTCTCGGTGTAGCGCGGGTCGTCCAGCAACTGCACCGGGTTCCAGTTGTCGCGAACCTCGTGGTCGTCCCAGATCGCCACCTGCGGCACTTCCGCATTGCAGCGCAGCACATTCGCGTCCGTCAGGTTGTAGAGATGGTTGCCGCGAAACTGCTCGAGCGTCTCGGCCGGCGCCGACTTCGCTTCGCTGACGACGTTTTGCCACAGTGAACCGTCGTCGAGCGTCACCGAAGCCTGCAGCGGCTGGTCGGCATAGACGGTATCGCCGCAATGCAGGAACAGGTCTGGCGACGCCTTGCGCATCGTCTCGTAGATGCGCATGCCGCCCCACTCCGGGTTGATGCCGAAGCCCTGTCCAGCAGTGTCGGCCGACCAGGTGACGAACAGGTCCGAGGGCTCGTTCGACGGCACGCGCAACTGCCCCGAAGACGGTTCCCCCAGCGTCCCGTCTTCGGCTTCGAAGCGCACGCGGTAGAAGATGGTCTGTCCCGCGGGCAGGTCGGTGAGGTCGGCTTTCGCCGTGAACCCCGACTCGATGCCGGCGAGCGAGCCCGCGACCTTGCGTGGCTCGGTGAACTTCTCGGTCGTCGCCCACTCCACCTGCATGCGCGACGTGCGGTCGGCGCGGCTCCAGACCATGAAGCGCCCGTTCGCCGGATCGCCGCTCGCAACCCCGTGCGTGATCTCGGGCCGGGCGCTGCGCTTCGGCGCCAGCGCCGGCGCCTTGCCGAAGGCGCGCGCGGCGGAGGGGACGAGCGCCGCGGCGGCGCTGGCGCTGCCCAGACCGGCGAGAAAACGCCGGCGGCTTCCGCGGATCACGGCTTGGCGAGGTCGCGCGCGGCCGGCACGCCCGCCGTGGTCGTCGCCTGGCGCGCCGCGCGCAGCACGGCGTCGGCCATCGCCTCGGCCGCGAGCGCGCCGATGCGGCTCAGCTGCACATCGGTCACTTCGCCGGCACGGACGCCGGTGGCAAGCGCGAAGATGGCGTCGCCATCGAACGGCGTGTGCACCGGCGAGATGGTGCGTGCATAGCCGTCATGCGCCATCTGCGCCACCTTCGTGGCCTGCGCCTTGGTGAGCGCCGCGTTCGTCGCGACGACACCGATGGTTGTGTTCTCGCCCTTGCGCGAGCGGTCGGCGAAGACCCCGGAGCGGAGCAGCTGGCGCACGTCGGCGAACGACTTGCCATCGGGCGTGCGCACGCCGGCCACCACCTTGCCGGTCGCCGGATCGACGATGTCGCCCACCGCGTTCACCGCCACGATCGCCGCCACCACCAGGCCGTCCGGCTGCGCCAGCGCCGCACTGCCGATTCCCGACTTCGTCATGCTCGCGGGGCCGCCCATCTTGCCGACCGTGGCGCCGGCGCCCGCGCCGATGCTGCCCTCGGCCACCGCCGCGTCGCTCGCCGCGGCCGCCGCCTTGTACCCGCACTCCGCATCCGGCCGCGGTTTGGCCGCGCCGCCGAAGCCGAGGTCGAAGAGGATCGCGGCCGGTACGATCGGCACCCGCGCGATGCCGACATCGAACCCGACGTTCTTCTCCTCGAGATAGCGCATGACGCCGGTGGCCGAATCGAGACCGAAGGCGCTGCCGCCCGCGAGCACGATCGCGTGCACTTTCTGCACCGTATTGGCCGGGTTCAGCAGGTCGGTCTCGCGCGTGCCCGGCGCGCCGCCGCGCACGTCCACTCCGGCAACCGCACCCGCTTCGGTGAGGATCACCGTGCAACCGGTGGGGCGCTCCGTGAGCGTGAAGTGTCCGACCTTGATGCCGCCCACCGCGGTGAGGCCCTTGGCGGTGTCCGGTGCAGCCGCAGCCGCTGGTGGGGCGGCAGGGGTCTGCGCGCGCGCAGCGCACGCGAGAACGGCGATCACGACAGCGGCGAGAGGCAGCAGGCGCTTGGTCATGTGCGAATGCTAGCGCCTCATGCGCCGCGAAGGGCGCAGCGGGCGGGCTAAGATCAGGCCCATGGCCAACAGCAGCGATATCTTCCGGTTCGACGGCAAGACGGTGGCGGTGGTGGGCGCGGCATCCGGCATCGGCGAGGCCGTCGCCACCTTGTTCGCCGAGCGCGGCGCGCACGTCTCGTGTCTCGACGTCGAGGCGGCGAAGGCGACGGCGCTTGCGGAAGCTCTCGCCAGGCGCGGGCTGCAAGCGGAAGCGGCGGCGATCGACATCCGCGATGGCGCCTCGGTGCAGCAGGCGTTCGATTCGCTGAGGGAGCGCCAGGGCAGCCTCGACGCGGTGATCTGCACGCCGAGCATCAATGTGCGCAAGACCATCCTCAACTACACCGAGGAAGAGTTCGACCGCGTGGTCACCGTCAACCTGCGCGGCAACTTCAACGTGCTGCGCGCCGCGGGCCGCATCATGACGAAAGACGGCAAGGGCAGCATCGTCCTGTTTTCGTCGATCCGTTCGCTGGTGGTCGAGCCGGGACAAGCGGTGTATGCAGCCACCAAGGCCGGCATCGCGCAGTTGGTGCGCACAGCCGCCGCCGAATTCGGCCCCTCCGGCGTGCGCGTCAACGCCGTGGGTCCCGGCATCACCGAGACACCGCT
The DNA here is from genome assembly GCA_963720545.1 of uncultured Acidobacteriota bacterium. Taxonomy (GTDB): domain Bacteria; phylum Acidobacteriota; class Vicinamibacteria; order Fen-336; family Fen-336; genus MFD01916-c6. Next base: position 3,059,672 of record OY970399.1, read on the forward strand.
CACCGCGCCAATCAAGGCCAACAAGGAGTGGTACGAGGCCTACGCCAACAAGGCCATCCTGAAGCGCTGGTCGCAGCCGATCGAGATGGCGTATCCGACCTTGTTTCTCGCATCGGATGCCGCCAGCTACGTCACCGGCACCGTGCTGTTCGTCGACGGCGGCTGGACCGCGGCCGACGGTCGCTTCCAGCCGCCGGGAATGGGGATGTAGCGCTAGACCTCGGGCGCAGTGCCGATGGCGCGCACTTCGATCGGCATGTTGATGGGGCCGCCGGGCCCCGGAGCCGCCGACGCCCTGGCCGCGAGTTCGATGGCGCGGGCCTCGTCGCGCACGTCCACGATCCACCAGCCGGCCAGGAATTCCTTGGTCTCGGCGAACGGTCCGTCGAAGACCACCGGTGCGCCGCTCCTGGCGGTGACGATCTTGGCCTTGTCCGGCCATTCGAGCCCCTCGGCCACCACCCACTCGCCGTTCTTCTGCAGTTCCTTGTTGAACGTGTCCATGAACTCGATGTGCTTCTTCAGCACGTCGGGCGGCCAGGAGAGGAAGGTGTTCATGTCCTTTTGAGTGCCCTGCATCAGCAGCATGTACTTCATGTTGAATCGCTCCTTCTATGGACACGTCGTTCGAGCGCCGGCGATTTCGACAGCCAGTCGCAACGAATCCGCAACAAAGCCGCGACAAGACGGCCATCACACCGCCAAATCCTGTGAAAAGGGCTGCAAACGGCCGCAGAGTATAATGACGATGTGGCGACAACCGAGGCGCCTGTCGAGGGCGCTCGCGTAAAACAGCAGCTCGACCAGGCGGTCATCCGCTTTTGCGGCGATTCCGGCGACGGCATGCAGATCACCGGCAGCCAGTTCACCAACACCGCCGCCCTGTTCGGCAACGACATCGCGACCTTCCCCGATTTCCCCGCGGAAATCCGCGCCCCCGCGGGCACGCTGCCGGGCGTCTCGGGCTTCCAGGTGCAATTCGGGTCCACCGACATCTACACCGCGGGCGATGCGGTAGACGTCCTGATTGCCATGAACCCGGCCGCGCTCAAGACCAACATCGCCGACCTCAAGACGAACGGCATCCTCATCGTCAACACCGATCACTTCCAGGATGTGGACCTGAAGAAGGCGCAGATGAGCGTCAGCCCGCTCGACGATCATTCGCTCGACGCCTATCGGCTCTTCCCGGTGGAGCTCACCAAGCTCACGCACGCAGCGCTCAAGGACCTCGGCCTCGACCACAAGAGCATGGACCGGTGCAAGAACTTCTTCGCGCTCGGCATGTGCTACTGGCTCTACAACCGCTCGATGGACGCCACGCATCGCTGGCTCGAGGACAAGTTCAAGAGCAAGCCGGTGCTGGTCGAGGCCAACAAGCTTGCGATGAAGGCGGGCTACGCCTACTGCGACGCGACCGAAGCGTTCCAGGAGAGCTACGAAGTTCCCGCTGCGAAGCTGGCGCCCGGCACCTACCGCAACATCAGCGGCAACACGGCGCTGGCGCTCGGCTTCGTCGCCGCGTCCACCCGCTCGGGCCTGCCGCTCTTCCAGGGCAGCTATCCCATCACGCCGGCCTCCGACATCCTGCACGAACTCTCCACCTACAAGGCATTCGGCGTGGTGACGTTCCAGGCGGAGGACGAGATCGCCGCGGTGACCTCGGCGATCGGCGCCGCGTACGCCGGTTCGCTCGCCATCACCACCACCTCGGGCCCGGGCATGGCGCTGAAGTCGGAGGCCATCGGCCTCGCCATCACCACCGAGCTGCCGCTCGTCATCTGCGACATCCAGCGCGGCGGGCCGTCCACCGGCCTGCCGACCAAGACCGAACAGGCCGACCTGCTGCAGGCGCTGTTCGGCCGCAATTCCGAAGCGCCGCTGCCGGTGCTCGCCGCCGCCACGCCGGGAGACTGCTTCTGGGTGGCGTACGAGGCGAGCCGCATCGCGCTCAAGTACATGGTGCCGGTGATCGTGCTCTCCGACGGCTACCTGGCGAACGGCGCCGAGCCGTGGAAGATCCCCGAAGTTTCGGAGCTGCCCGAAATCCCGGTTTCGTATCGCGAGGATCCCGAGGGGTTCCTGCCGTACCTGCGCGACCCGCAAACGCTGGCGCGCCCGTGGGCGGTGCCCGGCACGCCCGGCCTCGAGCACCGCATCGGCGGCCTCGAGAAGCAGGACGTCAGCGGCAACATCAACTACGAACCGCTCAACCACGAGAAGATGGTGCGGCTGCGCCAGGCCAAGGTGGATGCGGTGGTGCAGGACGTTCCCGACGCGGTGCCGGCCGGGGCCCCCGACGGCGACCTGCTGATCGTCGCGTGGGGCTCGACCTACGGCGCCATCACCGCCGCCCTGCGCGCGCAGCGCGGCACCGGCCGGCGCATCGGCCATGTCCACCTGCGCCACCTCAACCCGCTGCCGCAGAACCTCGGCGAAGTGCTGAAGCGCTACCGCAAGGTGCTGGTTCCGGAGATGAACCTCGGCCAGCTGCGCTTCGTGCTGCGCGGCCGCTATCTCGTGGATGCCATCGGCTACAACAAGGTGCAGGGCAAGCCGTTCCTGCAGTCGGAGATCGAACAGAAGATCGACGAGGTGCTCGCGTGAGCGTCGCCGAACCCCCGGTCCCGGAAGCGCCGCGCGCGCTGACCAAGAAGGATTTCCAGACCGACCAGGAAGTGCGCTGGTGCCCGGGCTGCGGCGACTACGCCATTCTCTCGGCGGTGCAGAGCGTCTTCCCCGAACTCGGCATTCCACGCGAGAAGTTCGTGGTCGTCTCGGGCATCGGCTGTTCCAGCCGATTTCCCTATTACATCAACACCTTCGGCTTCCACACGATCCACGGGCGCGCGCCCGCGATCGCGACCGGCATCAAGATCGCCCGGCCCGACCTGGACGTCTGGGTGGCAACCGGCGACGGCGACGCGCTTTCGATCGGCGGCAACCACACGATCCACATGCTGCGCCGCAACGTCGGGTTGAAGGTGTTGCTGTTCAACAACAAGATCTACGGCCTCACCAAGGGCCAGTACTCGCCGACTTCAGAGACCGGCAAGAAGGCGAAGTCGACGCCCTTCGGCTCCATCGACCGTCCGTTCCTGCCGCTGTCGCTGGCGCTCGGCGCCGAGGCCACTTTCGTCGCGCGTTCGGTGGACGTGTTCCAGCCGCACCTCAAGGGCGTGCTGAAGCGCGCCGCCGCGCACCAGGGTTCGGCGTTCATGGAGATCCTGCAGAACTGCAACATCTTCAACGACGGCGCCTGGGACGCGGTTGCCGAACGCACCGTGCGCGACGACCGCACCATCGCTCTCGAACACGGCAAGCCGCTCGTCTTCGGCAAGCAGCGCGACAAAGGCATCCGCATGAACGGCCTCGACCTCGAGGTGGTGACGCTCGGCGAGAACGGCGTCACCGCGAGCGACCTGATCGTCCATGACGAGGCGCATCCCAATCCCGCCTACGCATTCCTGCTGTCGCGGATGGACCAGCAGCCCGGCTTCCCGACGCCCATCGGCGTGCTGCGCTGCGTCGTGGAGCCGGCCTACGAGGCGGGCGTGAACGCGCAGATCCGCGAGGTCCAGGCAAAGCGCGGCAAGGGCGACCTGACGAAGCTGCTGCACATGGGCGACGTCTGGGAGGTCCGTTAGCGCCAGCCTCGATCTCTAGCGCAGCGCCTCGATCGTCCAGCTCGTGACGCGCAGGCAGTCGGGCTGCGCTTGCGGGCACGCGGGCCGGATGCCCAGCCGCACCCGGTTGCCGGCACCGCCGACGTCAGCTTGTGCCACGCGCAGGGTGGCGGCGCGGCCACGCACCCGAAGCCGCTGCCACGGCTCGCGATTGACGCGGTAGCGGCCGGCGAGGCCTCGCGCCTCCAGTTGCAACAGCAGCAGGAATCCCTGCTCGGGCGGCCGCAGCACTTCGATGCGGCTGACTGCGGAACTGCCGACCAGCAGCCCGTCCACGTCGCCGTCCCAGTCGATGAAACGCACGTAGGCACCGTCTTGTTCGGCGATTCCGACATCCCAGGTCTCGTCCCACATCGACAGGTCGCGCCAGCGCGGCTGCGGCAGGTTGAAAAGTCCCAGGGGAGTCATGCCGCCGCCCGACCACGCGGCACCGGTGCGTGCGAAACCCTTGCCATAGAGGCTCAGCACGTGCTTCCTCTTCCGCAGGTCGGCAGTCTCGACTTCGTTCTCCTCGACCACCCGCAAGCCCGCTCGCGAGCCGTAGTATTCGGCCTGGCGCAGCACCACGCGGTTGTCGCTCGGCACCACCACCAGCGTCTCGGCCGGGTCGTAGGTCGCGGCCGCGACACGGATCGCTTCGCCCACAGGCGACGGACCAGCGTGCAGGCTGCGCAGCGTCGGCAGGATGAAGTCGGCCTGGCGCGAGATCCACAGGAACAAGGCGGCTGCAGAAAGAGCGTAGGCAAGACGCCGCCGGCCGCTGGCGCCGATCCGGGTGTGGAGCGCCTGCATGCGGCGGCCGGCATCGATCGCGGCGGCCACCACAAAAGCGAGCAGGAACGGCAGGTAGTAGATCGAGAAGCGCGGCCACTGGCCGAGTGCCAGCACGCGGATCAGGAGGATTGGCGCGAGCAGCCAGAAGAGGAAGCGCAGCGCCTTGCGTTCGCGCCACACAACGAAAGCGCCCCATGCAGCGGCCAGCCAGAGCCAGGCGAACGACGCGACGGCCCACGGAATTACCAGCACGGCGTGGACGCGATCGGCGAGTAGCGGGGCGTTGGTGACCAGCGCCTCGCGGTCGAGCCACAGCACCTGGCCCCAGCCCCACTCGAGATACTTGAGGAAGGAGCCGGTGTACCAGCAGAGCGGCAGCAGCCAGATCAGCGCGCCTGCGATGCTGGCGGCGACGGCACCGACAGCGAGGCGGCGGTCGCGACGCCACCATTCGAGGAGCGTGCGGCAGGCGAGCGGTAGCAGGTAGAGCGCCAGCAGCTGCTTCGCGCCGGGCACGAGCCCGGCGAGGAAGAAGGCGGGCAGCACCGCCGTCCGCCGCCCCAGCATCGCGAGGCCCAGGCCCAGCGTTGCAGCCAGCATGCAGGCGAATGCGAAGGAGTCTTCCAGCGGCCGCGTCTGCTGGAACCAGACCTGGGCCGAGCTGAGGCCGGCGACGCAAGCGATGAAAGACTCGCCGCGTGTCATGCCGAGGCGGAAGATCGCGAACAGCAGCACCGCCGAAAGGACCCCGCCGACGACATTCACGGTGGAGAGGGCGAGGATCGGGTCGGCCACGATGAGGTGCGCGAGCCGCGCGGCCCAGACGAACAGGATGTAACCCGGAGGATGCGGCCAATGCTGCTTGACGTCGATGCGCTCGAGGGCAAAAGCGTAGTTTGCCGAGTCGTACTCTTCGAGGATCGCCCCCCGCAGCGGCCAGCGCGTGGCGAAAACCAACGCCATGAGGGCGAGCGCGCACCAGACGTCGCGTCTGCGGAATGAAGACATCAAATGAAACGTTTCTGAAACTAAACTAGCATCCTGACTCCGGACATGAAACCGCGCCCTGGCGTGCCGCTCGCCTCGACACCCGCCGGTCTGCCGTCGTTCGGCGGCGCCGTGCTGCGCTGGCGGCGCGTTGGCGGGCTGAGCCTGGCGGAGATCCAGCACGACGGCCCGCGCGAGCTGCGTGTTCATGTCGTTGAAGAGGCGCGCTTCGTGCTGGTGCTGCGTGGCCGTGGGGACGTCGAATGCGGCGGCCAGCGCCTGCGGTTCCAGGCCTCGAGCGTCGTCTTCGAACCGGCGGGCTGCGCCTCCGTCTGGCGCTTCGACCAGGGCACCGTGTGCCTCGCGGTGTCGGTGAGCGATGCGGTGCTCGCGCGCGCCCGCGAGGCGAGCGCCGCCTTCACCCGGCCCGCGGTGTTCGCCGACGGCCTGCTGCTGCACCTCGCACGCAGGCTCTACGGCGAGTTCCGCCTGCGCGACGAGGCGTCGCGGCTCGCGGTGGAGAGCCTGGTGCTTGGTGTGCTCGCCGAGGCGGCGCGCCGCCAGTCGCGGCCGCGCACCCAGCCGGTCGCCCCCGAATGGCTGGCGCTGGTGCTCGAAATCCTGAACGCACGCTTCACCAGCGACCTTGGGCTCGCGCGCGTCGCCGCAGAAGTCGGCATCCACCCGGTGCACCTCGCGCGCACCTTCCGCCGCCACCAGCAATGCACGGTCGCCGACTACGTGCGGCGGCTGCGCATCGACTACGCGTGCCAGCAGCTGAGCCAGTCGCGCTTATCGCTCACCGATGTGGCGCTCGCATCAGGGTTCTGCGACCACAGCCACCTGTGCCGCCACTTCAAGCGCGAAACCGGCCTCACCCCCGCCCGGTACCGCAGCCTCCACCGCTGACACGTCGCCGTTCCCCGAGTGGCGACTTTGTCGCGGTTAGCCGCTCTGCCCATACCACCGCGCTTCAAGCGTCCAAGAACCGTTGCCGGGCCTTGCCCACACTTGCGCCATGTCCCGACTGTTCGCGCGCAAGCCCATCGATGAGCTGATCGCCCAGGCCGGGGACGACGGCCATGCCGCGCTGCGGCGCTCGCTCGGGCCGCTGAACCTGGTGGCGCTTGGCGTCGGCGCCATCATCGGCGCCGGGATCTTCGTGATCACCGGGACGGTCGCGGCGCAGAACGCAGGGCCGGCGGTGGTGCTCTCGTTCGTCCTCGCCGGCATCGGCTGTGTGTTCGCCGGCCTGTGCTACGCCGAGTTCGCGTCGATGATCCCGATCGCCGGCTCCGCGTACACCTATGGCTATGCGACGCTCGGCGAATTGGTCGCATGGATCATCGGCTGGGACCTGGTCATCGAGTACGCGTTCGGCGCCGCCACCGTGGCGGCCGGCTGGAGCGGCAACGTGGTGAGCCTGTTGCGCGAGTTCGGCATCCACCTGCCGCGCGCCATCAGCGCGACACCCGCCGACGGCGGCGTCTTCGACCTGCCGGCGTGCCTCGCCATCTTCGCGGTCACCGCGCTGCTGGTCGTCGGCATCCGCGAGTCGGCGAGCTTCAACGCGCTCATCGTCCTGGTGAAGGTCGGCACCATCCTCACCTTCATCGCAGTGGCGGGCGCGTACCTGCTGCAAAACCCCGAGACCGCGCGCGCCAACTGGACGCCGTTCCTCCCGCCCAACACCGGCAAGTTCGGGGCCTTCGGCTGGTCGGGCGTGGCACGCGGCGCGGCCGTGATCTTTTTCGCGTTCATCGGCTTCGACGCCGTATCGACCGCGGCGCAGGAGGCGAAGAACCCGCAGAAGGACATGCCCATCGGCATTCTCGGCTCGCTCGCCATCTGCACGGTGCTGTACGTCGCGATGGGCGCCTTGCTCACCGGCGTACTGCCTTACGCGCAGCTCGGCGTCGCGGCCCCGGTGGCCGCCGGCATCGACGCCACGGGCGTCTCCTGGGGCCGGCTGATAGTGAAGATCGGCACGTTCGCCGGGCTCGCCACCACCATGCTGGTGATGCTGCTTGGCCAGTCGCGGGTGCTCTACACGATGTCGCGCGACGGCCTGCTGCCGCCGTGGGTGGGTGCCGTGCACCCGAGGTTCCGCACGCCGTGGATTTCGTCGCTCGTGGTGGGCGCGTTCGTCGGCGTGTTCGCGGGCCTCGTGCCCATCGCGATCCTCGGGCAACTGGTCAGCATCGGCACGCTGTTCGCGTTCGTCATCGTCTGCGCCGGTGTGCTGCTCCTGCGGCGCACGCGGCCCGACCTGCATCGGCCGTTCCGCGCGCCGCTGGTCCCGGCTGTTCCGCTCCTCGGCATGGGCATCTCGCTGCTGCTGATGGCAGCTTTGCCGCTCGACACCTGGATCAGGCTCGTGGTCTGGCTCGCCATCGGCCTGGCGATCTACTTCTTCTACGGCCGCCACCACAGCCGGCTGAACGCTGGCGCCGCCGCCATTCCGCGCTGAGCCACCCGACCTGTGGACACGCCACAGGAGAGTGTGCCACACTCCTGTGGCGTTACCACAGGGAGAGGCAGGAGCTGGATGAAGATCGATCTGCTGCAGGGAACGCTCGACCTGCTGGTACTGCGCACGCTCGCGACACTTGGCGCATTGCACGGCTACGGCATCGCGCGCCGCATCGAACAAGTGAGCGGCGACGCCGTCCTGCTGAATCAGGGAACGATCTACGCCTCGCTGGTGCGGCTGCACGCCCGCGGGTTCGTCACTGCTTCGTGGGGGATGTCGGCGAACAACCGGCGCGCGCGGTACTACACGATCACGCGGGCCGGGCACGCTGAGCTTGCCAGGGAGACCGCGAACTGGGAGCGCATGTCCGCCGTCATCGGCCGCGTGTTGTCTGCCGCGCCGCGTCCCGCGTCATGATCTCGCGGCTGCGCAGCCTTTGTGACCGCGTGCTCGCGCTCTTCCGCGCCCGCCGGCTCGACGACGACCTCGACGCCGAGATCGCCGCGCACCTGCAGATGGCCGAGGACGAAGCGATGGCGGGTGGCCTGAGCCCGGACGCCGCGCGTCGCGCCGCGCGTATCGCCCTCGGCGGCATCGAGCCGACCAAGGAGCGCCATCGCGAGGCCCGTGGCCTGCCGCACGTCGAGAGCGTGGTGCAGGACCTGCGCGACGCGGTGCGGAGCCTGCGGCGCACGCCGTCGTTCACCGCGCTCGCGGTGTCGATCCTTGCGCTCGGTATCGGTGGCAACACCGCCGTCTTCAACCTGGTGAGCGCGGTGCTGCTGCGCCCTCTGCCGTTTCCCGACCCCGAGCGCCTGCTGGTCCTCTGGGAAGACTTCGCCGCGACCGGCGCGCGCGGCGGCACCAGCCGCGTCGAGCCGTCACCCGCGAATTATTCAGCGTGGCGCTCGCGAAGTCGCAGCGTCGCATCGATGGCGGCGCTCGAGCCGCGGATCTACAACCTCACCGACGGCGGCGAGCCGGAGAAGCTCGTCGGCATGCGCGCCACCGGCAACCTGTTCGAGATCCTCGGCATGCGCGCTATCGTCGGCCGCTCCTTCTCCGCCGCGGACGAGGACCAGGGTGCGCCGGTGGTGGTCGTGGCCGAGCGCCTCTGGCGGCAGCGATTCGCCGCCGACCCTGGCCTCGTCGGCCGCTCGCTGCGTCTCAACGGCCTGGCCCACACCGTCGTTGGCGTGGTGCCGGACGACTTTCGTTTTCCCGACGGCGAAGCGACGCTGTGGGTACCGGCTGCCTTCACGCCTGCGGAACTGCGCTCGCACGGCGCGCACTGGTACGTCGTCGGCAGGCTGGCCGCGAGCGCCACTCTGGCACAGGCGCGCGCCGAGATGGCCGCGATCGCGCAGCGCATGGTGGAGGAAAATCCCGCCGCCAACGCCGGCGTCTCGGTGAGCGTCACGACGCTCCACGAGCAGCTCGCCGGCGACTCCCGGCCGGCGCTGCGGATGCTGCTTGGCGCGGTGGCGCTCGTCCTGCTCATCGCCTGCGCCAACGTGGCAAGCCTGCTGTTCGCGCGCGGCGCCAACCGACGCAAGGAGCTGGCAGTGCGGCGTGCGCTCGGCGCCGACCGTGCCCGCATCTTCCGCCAGCTGTTCACCGAGAGCATGCTGCTCGGCATCCTCGGCCTGGCACTCGGCGTCGGCCTCGCCGTGTTGTCGCACGCCTACCTGGCGCGCCTGGTGCCTGGCGGGCTGCCGCCAGCCGTGTCGCCAACGCTCGACCTGCGCGTGCTCGCCGCTACCGTGCTCACGGCATTCGCTGCGGTGCTCTCGTTTGGCGCCTGGCCCGCGTTCACCGCGGCGCGGCCCGATGTCAATGAGGCCCTCAAGTCTGGTGGCGGCCGCGGCGCCAGCGCGAGCACCGCGCGCGTGCGCCACGCGCTGGTGGTCGCCGAGGTCGCGCTCACCGTCGTCCTGTTGTCGGCGGCCGGGCTCCTCATGCGCAGCTACTCGGAAGTGACGGCCGTACGTCCCGGGTTCGAGCCGCGCAACCTGCTCATCGCCGAGACCAACCTGCCCGCCGCGAAATACGGGACACGCACTCAGCGGACGGCGTTTTACCAGCAGGTCCTCGAGCGCGTGAACCAGCTGCCGGGCGTCGCCGCCGCGGGCTATGTGAACTATCCGCCGCTGACCCTGAAGGAGGGCCGCGGCTACCTCACTCTCGAAGGGCGTGACGCCCCGCCTTTCGAAGCCCGTGCGCGCCAGGTCGTCAGCTGGCGAGTGGTGAGCGTGCGTTACCTGCAGGCGCTCGGCGTCCCGCTGCTGCGCGGGCGCCATCTCGACGAGCGCGACGGCTCGGGTGTGCCACCCTCGGTCCTCGTCAACGAGGCGATGGCGCAGCTGCACTGGGCGGACGGCGACCCGGTGGGGCAGCGCCTGAAGCTGGGGCGCGAGCAAAGCGGGAATCCCTGGGCCACGATCGTGGGTGTCGTCGGCGACGTCCATCAGATGGGTCTCGAGGTTGCAGCCGAGCCCGAGGTCTACTTCTCGCTCGACCAGGACAGCGGCTCGACGCCTTTCTTCTGGCCGCAGCACCTCGTGGTGCGTGTCGTCGCCGAACGCGACCCGCTGGCGCTGGCGCCGGCACTGCGCGGCGCGGTCGCTGCCGTCGACCGCGAGCAGCCGCTGTCGAACGTGCGCTCCATGGAGCAGGTGATCGCCGCCGAGATGCGCAATCGCGGAACGCAGGCGACGCTGATCGGCGCCTTTGCGCTGCTGGCGCTGTTCCTGTCCGCCGCCGGCCTCTACGCGGTCTTGTCCTTCGACGTGGCGCAGCGCAGCGCCGAGATCGCCGTGCGGATGGCGCTCGGCGCCGGCCGCGGCGCGGTCCTCGCGCTGGTGGTGCGCCAGGCGCTGCGGCCCGCGGTGATCGGAGTGGCGCTCGGCCTTGGCGGCACGCTGGCAAGCGCCAGCCTGTTGCAAGCGCTCCTCTTCGGCGTCGGCGCCGCGGACCCGCTGACGCTCTGCGCCGTGCCCGTCGTGCTGGTCGCCGTGGCGCTGCTCGCGAGCCTTGCGCCCGCGAGCCGGGCCGTACGTGTCGATCCGGTCGCCGCGCTGCGCGGCGAGTGACGGCGCGCTAGAAGCGCAGCCCGAACGCCAGCGTGAAGTTGGTTTCGTCGGTGCGCACCACGCGGCCCTGCAGGTAGGGTATGAAGCGGCCGGAGCGGAAGCCGACCGCCCACATGAAGTTGGTGGCGAAGTCGGTGTGCGACGAATCGTCGTCCATCTTCGGGTCGGCGCGCACCACGCCGATGCCGGCGCCCAGCCAGATGACGAGCGACGAGCTGGTCGCGAAGTCGGTGTGCAGGTCGGCGTTGAGGGCGGTGTAGTTCACGTAGGTCGTGAACGTTTCCTCGGCGTTGGGATTGAACGTCAGGTGCTTCGCCAAGGGCGCTGCCACCTCGACGCCGACGAGCGGCCCTTCGCCGAGGGTGTGCCCGCCGCGCACACCGAACATCGTCCTGTCCTCGGCTCGCGCCGCGCCGGTCGTTCCCAGAAGGAAGAGGGCTGCGGCAACGCCCGCGCTTGCAAAACTCAAGCGTGCGTTCATCGGACCTCCATCGAAGACCCGAGCTTGGGCTTTGATGGCGGCGCGGCCGTGTGACCGTGCACACAGCCGCGGGCGAAAGATTCGGGACGCGTTATCGAGCTTGCGTAGTGGCGGCCGCGTTACGATGTGAATCGAGGAAGGCGCGCGCCGTCGCGACCTCGCTGCGATCGCTGCCGGCCGCGACCATGCTCGTCAGTTCGGTGTAGTACTTCGCGGCCAGCGCCACCTGGCCGCTGCGCTCGGCCGCGCGGCCTGCGCCGAACAGGCTGTTGAAGCGGCGCGGCGTGAGCTTGAGGGTCGCCTCGTACTCCGCGAGCGCCTCGCGGTTCTGGCCGCGCTCGGCCAGGAAATCGGCGAGCACCTCGCGCGCCGGCAGCAGCGAGCCGGGGCTGACGGGATGCTTGCCCAGCAGCTCGTCGGCGTCCGCCGCTTCGCGCAGCGCCTTCTCCGCGACCTCCGGCTGGCCGACGGCGTACGCAAGCCAGCCGTCGACGATGCGCATCTGCATCTGCGCCTGTTTCTGGAAGTAGGCCTGGCGCGGGTCGGTCATGCCCTCGGCCAGCTTGCCGAGGTCGGCCTGCGCCGCGCGCGCTGCGTCGAGCTTGCCGGCCCGCGCCGCGCCGAACGCCCGTGCGAACGCGAGATGCGCGCCGCCGAACGGGTAGAGCTCCCAGGACGTGGACGGCACACGGGTCAGCGCCGCGGCCTCACTCCACTGCCGCCGCTCCAGCGCGTAACGCGCGGGGATGGCGCCGGTCGCGTACGCCACCGCGAAGTCCACCGCGGGGAAGGTGGTGCGCACCGAGGCGGCGGTGTCGACTACCGACCTGGCGAGCGCGTCCTGCCCGGTCTGCAGGTAGCCGTAGATCAGGTAGTCGAGCGCGTGCAGCTCGTCGAAGGAATGCACGCCCGGGTACTTCTCGGCCGCGTAGTCACGGGCCGCGCCGGCCGAAGCCATGTTGGAGGCGACGACCTCCTGCCACATGCCAAGGCGGGTGAAGATGTGCGAGGGCATGTGCAGCGCATGCGGCACGCGCGGCGCGATGCGGGCGTAGGCGGTGGCTGCCGGCAGGCCCTTGGTCGCGACCGGCGGGGAGTCGTAGCCGTGGATCAGGTAATGGATGATCCCGGGATGGTTGGGATGCGCCTTATAGAGCGGCTCCAGCAGCGAGGTCGCGAGCGTCTGGTTCTTCAGCGTCTTGTCGGTGGGCGGTGCCGTCGCGAGCAGGGCGAGAGCGTAGAAGGCGGTGACTTCGACATCGTCGGGCAGGCTCGCGTGCAGCGCGCCCATCGCGCGCTCGTAGGCGATGGCCCGCGCCGGGTGATCGCCGCCGCCGGTGGGACCATGGCACGACACGCCTTCCTCGCCGCCCGCGCCCTTGGCAGGACGCGCATAGAACGCATCGAGGGCGCCGATCATGCCGCGCTCCACCTCGGTCTTGCCGCCGATCGTCTTCGCCTTCGCCATCGCCGCCGCACCCGCCTGCATCGCCTCCGCTTCCGGCGCGGCCCATAGCGGATGCCACAAGGTCATGGCGATGCCCCACTGCGCCATCGCGCAGCCGGGATCTTTCGCCGCGACCGCCTCGAACGTGCGGCGCGACTCCTCGTAGAAGAAAGAGTGGAGGAGCGCCACGGCGCGCCTCCACTCGGGTTCGACTGCCTTGGCGCACGACGTGGCGAGCAGCACGTCACCCACCTGCGCGATGTCGCCGACCACGCGTGTGTCCGATTGCGGAGCCGCGGCCGGCGCCTGCTGTGGCGCCTGCGCTGCTGCCACTGAGGGGAAAACTGCAGCGACGAATGCGACCGGCCAGATGCCGGCGGTCCGCCGCGGATGAACGAACATGGGGCTACCTCTTTTCGCGCGGGGGGGGGTGCCTGACTTCTACCACCCCCACGGAAAGCGTGTCAATGCCCTGTTTTCGTCACCTCGAAGCTCGCCTGCAGGCCGCCGTCCGAGCTGGCGCCAGCCGTGACGCGGAACTCGCCGGGCTCCACCACCCACTTGAAGCCGCGGTCGTAGAGCCCGAGGTCGGCGGGGCCGAGCGTGAACTCGAGCGTGCGTGACTCGCCCGGGTTGAGCGTGACCCGCTCGAAGCCGCGCAGCTGCTTCACGTTGCGCGAGACGCTCGCCACCACGTCGCTCACGTAAACCTGCACCACCTCGTCGCCGGCGCGCTCGCCGGTGTTCTTCACGTTCACCGACACCCGGATCGTGCTGTCGGGGGCGATGCGTTCGGCGCTGAGCCGCAGCGCCTTCAGCTCGAACGTCGTGTAGCTGAGGCCGAAGCCGAAGGGGAACTGCGGCGTCGCCGGCAGGTCGAGATACTTGGAGGTCCACTTCTCGGCGCCGGGCGGGCGGCCGGTGTTCTTGTGCGCGTAGTAGATCGGGATCTGTCCGGCGCTGCGCGGAAACTCCATCGGCAGCTTGCCGCCGGGATTGACGTCGCCGAACAGCAGGTCGGCCGCGGCGCTGCCCGCCTCGGTGCCGCCTTGCCAGAGCTCGAGGATGGCGGGCACGTTGTCGGCGAGCCACGCAATGGTGAGCGGCCGCCCGTTGACCAGCATCACGACCGTCGGCTTGCCGACGGCGTGCACCGCCTTCACCAGGTCGAGCTGCCGTCCCGGCAGCGAGATGTCGGAGCGCGCCGCCGCCTCGCCGCTCATCGCGTCCGACTCGCCGACCACCAGCACCACCGCGTCCGCCGAGCGCGCCGCGTCCACCGCGGCCGCGAAGCCGTCGTCCGCGCCGCCCTCCACGTCGCAGCCGCGCGCATGCACCACTTTGGTGCCGGCGCCCACCGCGGCCTGGATGCCGGCGAGGATCGAGACCGCGTCTTCCTTGCGCCCGTCGCCGAGCCACGAGCCGAGGACGGATTGCGGGTCGTCGGCCAGCGGGCCGATGACCGCGAGCGTGCCGAGGTTCTTGCGCAGCGGCAACACGCCCCCGACATTGCGCAGCAGCACCGCGGAGCGCGCCGCGGCATCGCGCGCCAGCCGCCGCGACTGCACCGTCAGCCGCTCGTTGGCGCGCGACTCGTCCGCGTACGGGCTTTCGAAGAGGCCGGCGCGCATCTTGACACGCAGCACGCGGCGCACGGCTTCGTCCACCACCCGCAGCGGCAGCTTGCCGCTGCGCACCAGCGCCTGGCCGTGGCGGTTGTAGAACCGGCTCACCATTTCCATGTCGACGCCGGCGCCGAGTGCCAGCAGCGCCGCGTCGGCCTCGCCGGCGGCGACGCCATGCTTCAGCAGCTCCATCACCGACGTGTAATCGCTCACCACCAGGCCGTCGAAGCGCCATTCACCGCGCAGCACGGTGCCGAGAGTGAAGGCGTTGGCGGTGCCTGGCGTGCCATCGATGTCGTTGAAGGAGCTCATGAAGGTCGCCACTCCCGCATCGCGCGCCGCCTTGAACGGCGGGAAGTACAACTCGCGCAACGCCCGTTCCGTGACGTCGGTGGTGTTGTAGTCGCGGCCGCCCTCGGCGGCGCCGTACGCCACCCAGTGCTTGGCGGTTGCCGCAACCCGGTCGCGCTGGGAGTAGTCGCCGCCCTGGAAGCCGCGCACACGCGCCGCGCCGAGCACGCTGCCGAGATAGGGATCGCTGCCGGCGCCTTCCGCCACCCGCCCCCAGCGCGGATCGCGGGTGACGTCGAGCATCGGCGCGAACGTCCACTTCACGCCGGCCGCGGCCGTCTCGTTGGCGGCCGCATGCGCGGTGGCTTCGGCGAGCACCGGGTCGAAGCTCGCCGCTTCGCCGAGCGGGATGGGGAAGATGGTGCGGTAGCCGTGGATCGTGTCGTAACCGAAGAGCAGCGGGATCTTGAGCCGCGAGCGCTCCACGGCGGCCTTCTGCAGCGGGTTGACATTGGCCGCGCCGCGCACGTTGAGCACCGAGCCCAGCAGGCCGCGCGCCGCGAGCGCGAGATGTTCCGGGCGGGAGCGGCCGTCGGCCTCGCCGTCGAGCTGCTGCAACTGGCCGAGCTTCTCCGCGAGCGTCATCTGCCGCAGCAGCTTCTCGATGCGCGGCGCCAGAGGATCGGCTGGCCGTGCCGCGACGGCGATGCGCTGCGGCGGCCGCCGTGCAGCCGGGCGCGCCGCGGCCTGAGCCGCCAGGGGCGCCGGTGCGGCCAGGGCCAGTGCCAGTGCCAGTGCCAATGCGGGTGCGGCCAACGAGCGCGTTGCCATCATGATTGCCTCATGCCGCGGGCTCCATGCGGTAGGCGTCGAGCCAGCCGCCGCGAAAGCCCGCCCGCACGAGGCCTCGCTGGATGTGGGGATTGCGGCGCATGACGCGCCAGACGAAACCACTGCGGTAGTTCTCGATCATGCCGAGGATCGGGCCCTGGTCGATGCCGAGGTAATCGGTGTCGAACCAGCCCGCGCCGGGCACGACGCGGCCCTGCTTCACCGGCGTGCCGTCGGGCACCGACGGGTTCCAGGCGTCGACGAAGCCGTAGTCGGAATAGAGATGCGCGCCGTAGCGCGCGCGAATCGCGAGCGCCGCGGCGATCACGGCCTCCGGCGCGAACGGCAGCGAGCCGAGCGCCGCGGTGGGCGTGAGCGTGCCGTCGTCGCGCTCCTCGTCCTGGCCGGCGCCGCGCGCGGAGTAGCCCCAGAACGTCACGCGCCGGCCGTTCACCAGCGCCTCGGCGTCGGGGCCGTCGCACGCCGACAATCCCCATATGTCCTTGCCGTAGCCGCTCCAGCCCATGGGATTGGCGGCGGCGTACTCGCGCTGCGCGAGCGTCGCGCGCCGCGAGTTCTCGAAATAGTCGAAGCCGATGCGCGCCGTGACCGCGTCGGTGATGCCGCGCAAGTCGAGCCACAGGTGCGAGTACTGGTGGCCGAACAGCGGCGCGAACGAGATATGGCGCTGGCCGCGGTAATCGCTGACACGCCGCTCCTTCGTATACGCATCCCACGCGTCGGTGCGCAGCGGGTGCGTCGGCGACGCGAGGCCCAGCACATAGAGCAGCATCGACTCGTCGTAGATCTGCCACTCGGCATCGTAGAAGCCGACGTCGGGGCGCCAGCCCATGGTGACGACAGGCGGCCGCGGTGACGCCCAGTCCCACTCGACGCGCGTGTAGATGCGCTCGGCGAGGTCGCGCACCTCGCGCTCGGCGGCATTCGCGCCGTCGAAATACGACTGCGCGAACAGCACGCCGGCGAGCAGCAGCGTGGTGTCGATCGTGGACAGCTCCACGTTCGGCGAGGAGCGCACGCCAGTGCGCATGTCGAGGAAGTGGTAGAAGAAGCCGCGGTAGCCGGTGGTACCTTCGGGCGCATCGCCCTGCGGCGCGCGCGCGAAGAAGCGCAGCGTCGCGAGGGTGCGCGCGAGGCCCTCGCCGCGCGTGATGTAACCGCGCTCGATGCCGATGGGATAGGCGGTCAGCGCGAACCCGACCGCCGCGATGCTCGACGGCGAATCGCTCGGATAGCGGTCGGGCACCAGGCCGTTCACGGGATTGCCGCGCTCCCAGAAGAAGCGGAAGGTGCGCGCCTGCAGGTCGTCGAAAAAGGGCGGGAGCTCGCCGGGACCAGGCGCCGGCGCAGGCGTGGGGCGGCTCGCCGGGGGAATGGCGGCGGACCCCGGCCTCTGCGCCGCGCAGGCGCCGAAAACCAGGGCCGCGGCGAGCGCCGCGGCCCGGCGAAGGGACGTCGCCCCGTGCACGACCGCTATTTTGCTAGAAGCGGAACGATGCGCCGAACTGCAGGCGGCGCGCGGGGTCGGCGGTGTTCGGCGTGCCGAAGTTCGCGTTCACGTCCGGCAGCGTCGGGATGAAGCCGTCGTAGCCGGTGAAGTTGTCCGAGTTGAACAGGTTGAAGACCTGCGCCGACAACTCGAACGCGCGGCGTTCGCCGAGGCGGAATTCCTTGTCGAGGCGCAGGTCGATGCTCTTGTAGGCCAGGGTCGCGTCGGGCCGGCCGGCATAGAGCAGGATCCGCTTGTCGTTGATGCTGCCGCCACGGCTGAAGTCGGAGATCGTGTAGCCGACACCGGAGGCGAGCTGCACGAACGCGCTGGCGCGGAAGCCGGCGGGCAGCTGGTAGATGCCGGTGGCGACGATGCGATGGCGCTCGTCCTGCGCCGTCGGATGGCGGGGATAGTCCGCCACCGTGATGTAGTCGAGGCTGAAGTCGTCGCCACCGATTTCCTGGGCCTTGCCGAGCGTGTACGTGAGCTGGGCCCCCCACTTCGAGGCCGCCGTGAACGGCTTTTCGAGCTGCAGCGAGCCGGCGTTGTACCAGGCCTTCTTGGTGTCGCTCGACAGCAGGATGTTGGAAAAGCCGGGGACTGCCTGGCAGCACTCGCCGTCGGGCCGGCGGTTGCCGAAGATGAACGTGAAGCCGTTCTTGCTGCGCACGCCCAGGTAGGACAGCGAGGCCACCACGTTGCCGAACTGGTGGCGCACACCCACCGTGAACTGGTCGGAGACGGGCGGCTCCGTGTCGTTGTCGATCAGGAACATCTCGGGGTTGCCGGCGGTGCCGCTCGCCACGAGCCCGTCGAGTCCGGCCTTGCTGAGGTAGCTGTCGTTCCAGACGAGCGTCGGGTTGCCGTCGCGCGGCGCGCCATCGGCCGAGAAGCGGAACTGCAGCCGCGTGAACTGCAGCCGATAGCGCTCGTCGAGCCCCTGGTTGTAGAGCACGCGGTCGTAGTAACGGCCGATGCCGCCGAACAACACGGTCTTGCCGTCGCCCCGCAGATCGTAGGAGAAGCCGATCCGCGGCTGGAACGCCTTCTTGAAACCGGGTCGATCGCTGCCATCGGTGAAGTAGCTCTCGGGCACGCCGACGGTACGCGCCGCCGCGATCACGTTGGCGGGGGTCACATAGTCGTTGTTGAGCTGGTTCGTCTCGTAGTCCCAGCGGATACCGGCGTTGATCGTGAGCCGCTGCGTGGCCCGCCAGTCGTCCTGGAGGTACAGGCCGTACTGGGTGTTCTTTGCGTCGAGATCGGGATTGCCGAATCCGTAGAAGGCCTCGAACGGGAACGCGAAGCCTTCGTTGGAGCGGAAGTTGAAGATCGGGTTGAACACCTGGAACTTGGTGACGCCGTAGCTGAGGCGGCTGAGCACCACGCCGCCCTTCACGGAGTGTTTCTCGAAGAAGCGGGTGAAGTCGTTGCGCAGCGAAAGGCGTTTCTGCACGAACAGCTGCTGGGTGTCGGCGCCGCCGAGACGGATGACACCCTGATAGTCGCGGCCGACAAGGTCGGGGTTGGTCGGCACGGTGTTCCAGCGGAAGCGCTGCCAGGTCAGTTGTGCCTCGTTGATCCAGCTGGAGCGGGTGGTCACGTGGCGGCCGGTGACCGTGTCGACGTCGGAGCTGAAGTCCGTGGCGCCCTCGAAGGCGCGCTCGCCATCGCCGAAATCCTTGATCTCGTTCTCGCGCCGGATGCTGTAGCTGACGTCCATGGTCTGGCCGGCGCCGGGCTGGTAGGTGAGCTTGCCGAAGCCGAGGTTCGACTTGAAGGTGCTCGGGAAGACGCCGAGGAACGACTGGTACTGGACCGGCGGCTCGGTGGTCGAACCGCCGCGGCGCACCGTACGCTCACGATCCTGCTTGTTGATTTCGTAGGTGGCGAAGAACGTCATCTTGTCCTTGACGATCGGCCCGCCGATGCTGGCGCCGCCCTGGAACCGCTCATACTCCGGCTTCTCTTCGTTGCGTTCGCGCGCGATCGGGTTGAGGCCGACGAGCGCCTTGTCCTGGTAGAGCAGGAACACATCGCCGGTGACGAGGTTGCCGCCGCTCTTGGTGACGGCCGTGATCGCAGCACTCGAGGCCTTTTCGAACTCGGCCTTGAAGTTCTGGGTGAGCACGCGGAATTCCTGCACCGCGTTTTGCGGAAACGGGTTGCCGCGGCTGCTGTCCTGCCCGACGACCCCGCCCTTGAGGATGTCGTTCTTGTAGCTGACGCCGTCGATGTAGACGTTGGTGTTGAAGCCGGGGAGAGCGCCGGAGGTCACCTCTTTGGTGGTGTCGGAGCTGGCGTTCACTTTCACGCCGGGGGCGAGTGCCGCGAAGTTGAGGAAGTTGCGGTCGTTCTGCGGCAGGTTGCGGATCTGCTCCGAGGTGACGTTCGTGGAAATGGTCGAGGTCCTGATGTCCACCGCCTGGTCGCCGACGACCGTGATGTTCTCCGCGTAGACGAGATCCGCGGTGAGCCGGAAGTCGAGGTCGAGGTCCTGGCCGACGAGGACGGTGAGGCGGCGGGATGCCGGCTTGTACTGCGGCATCTCCACCGTGATGTCGTAGCTCGCGGGCCGCAGGCCGGCGAGCACGAACGAGCCGTCGCTGCCGGACACGGCGCTGAAGGTGAACCCGCCGGTGACCTCCTTCGCGGTGATGGTGGCGCCGGGCAGGCCGCCGGTGTCGTCGAGGACAGTGCCACGGATGATGGCGCTCGTCGACTGTGCAAAACCCGACGGAGCAGCAGACAGAAGGATGAGGCACACGACTGCCGCGAGGCGATGCGGCCGGGACCGTTCGAGAACCATCATGGGAACCTCCCCGAGAGCTCGTCGGAAAAGGACGGTAAAACGATTGATGCGCCGGAAAAAGCTTCGACTCAGGCAAGCGGCATTGTCAAGGGAAAGGTGCATGCCGTGGTTTACACTTGCAGCCGTGGCCGCCAAGCCAGTCACGCTGAAATTCCTGGCGGAGCATCTCGACCTCTCGCCGGCGACGATCTCGCTCGTCATCAACCGCGCGCCGGCCGGCCGCTCGATACCCAGGGCCACTCACGACCGGGTGCTCGCCGCCGCGCGCGAATTCAACTACCGGCCGAACACGCTGGCGCGCTCGCTGCGGCAGCAGCGCAGCTTCACCATCGGCGTCATCGTTCCCGAGATCAGCGAGGGCTACACGGCGCTCGTCGTCGGCGGCATCGAGGACCACCTGCTGAACGAGGGGTTCCTCTACTTCATCGCGAGCCACCGCCACCGCGCCGACCTCATCGCCGAGTCGCCGAGCCTGATGATGGGACGCTCGGTCGAGGGCCTGATCGTCGTCGACACGCTGGTGAGCGAAGTGCAGCCGGTGCCGGTCGTCGCAGTCTCGGGCCACGGCGGCGCCGACGGCGTCACCAACATCGTGCTCGACCATGCGCTGGCCGCGACGCTGGCCCTCGAGCACCTTCACGGCCTCGGCCACCGGCGCATCGCGTTCATCAAGGGCCAGGAGTTCAGCTCCGACACCGAGGAACGCTGGCAGGCGATCGCCGCCGCCGCCGCCGCCCGCGGGCTGGCGGTCGACCCGCGCCTGGTCCAGCAGCTGGTCGGCAATTCGCCCTCGCCGGAACTCGGTGAGATCGCAACCGCGCAGCTGCTCGCGGAGCGCGTCCCGTTCACGGCGCTCTTCGCCTTCAACGACATCTCCGCGATCGGCGCCATCCGCGCGCTGCGTTTGGCCGGGCTGCGCGTGCCGCAGGACGTGTCGGTGGTGGGCTTCGACGACATCGCGAGCGCCGCCTTCCAGAACCCGAGCCTCACCACCGTCCGCCAGCCGCTGCGGCACATGGGAATGGTGGCCGCGCAGACGTTGCTGCAGCGCATCGCGGCGCCGGCCCCGGCGCCTTATCCACGGCTGCTGACGGTCGAACCCGAGCTGGTGGCGCGCGAGTCGACCGGCCCGGCCGCGAGCGCGTCACGCTGAGCGCGAGCCAGACGCCGGGAGCGTCCTTGCCGCTGCCGTGGTCGCTTCTCGTGCACGCCGCCTTCATCCTCTCCGGTGTGCTCACCACGTTCCTCGGCCCCGCGCTGCCGACGCTGCAGGCGCGCTTCGCCCTGGACGACGCGCAGTCGGGGTCGCTGTTCGGCGCGCAGTTCGCCGGCGCCACCCTTGCCACCAGCGCCGCCGGCGCCTTGATGGCGCGCTTCGGCGGCGGCGCCGCCATCGCCTGCGGTCTCACGCTCGTGGCCGCGGCGCTCGGCGCCTTGCAGCTTGGCACGCTCGCGGTCGCACGCCCGGCGCTGTTCCTGCTGGGGGCCGGCCTCGGCTTCGCCACGCCCACCGTCAACCTGTGGGCGGCGGCGCAGGTGAGCGGCCGCGAGAAGGTGGCGGTGCTCAACAGCATCAATCTCGCCTGGGGACTCGGCGCCGCGCTGTGCCCGCTCGTGGTGCGCGCGAGCCAGGCGGCAGCGGGCGGCTTCAGCCTGTTCCTCATCGTTTTCGCCACGGCCAGCCTCGGCCTTGCCGCCGCCGCGCTTGTTGTCCTGCCGAAAGGCCGCATGGTCGAGCCGCAGAGCAGCGGCACCCGCGCATCGGTGCTGGCGGTGGTCGTGCCATTCGCGCTCTTCCTTTTCCTGTACGTCGGCGTAGAGACTTCGGTCGGCGGCTGGGCCGCGACCTACGCGAAGCGCGACTGGGGCGGCGCCTGGTTCCTGGCGCCGGTCGTCTTCTGGATCGGCATGCTCGGCGGCCGCGGCATGGCGGCGCGGTGGGGGCGCCGCTTCGAGGAGCGCCGCATACTCCGCAGCGGTGCGCTGCTGGCCGCAGCCGGTATCGCAGCGTGGGCGGCGCTCCCGGCCGCATGGACGCTGCCGCTCGTTCTTGTCATCGGCCTCGGCCTGGCGCCGCTCTATCCCACGGGAGTCGCGGTGTTCGCGGAACGCCTCGGCGCCGCCGGCATGGCTGCCGCCGGTCCGGTGTTCGCCCTCTCCGGACTCGGCGGCGCGGCCATCCCGTGGCTCGTCGGCATCGCCTCGGCCCACTTCGGCGCGCTGCAGGCAGGACTTTGCGTGGTCCTCGCCGCCGCCCTCGCCGTGCTGGCGCTCACCTGGGCGGCGTTCAACGTCGCCGGCGCCGCGAAGCGCTAAC
This sequence comes from uncultured Acidobacteriota bacterium, assembly GCA_963720545.1. GTDB lineage: Bacteria > Acidobacteriota > Vicinamibacteria > Fen-336 > Fen-336 > MFD01916-c6. The sequence goes on from OY970399.1 coordinate 3,082,001, forward strand.
GATTCAGGACCGCGGGGTTTCGCGGTCGGTCAGGACTGGCAGGAACGGCACCCACGGACCGACTTCCTCCTTGTACTGCTTCGCCATGACGCGCGCCGCCTGGGCGAGGTGGCCGAGGTCGTGGACCACCCAGGCACTGAGCAGCTGCCGCAGGTTCACGCGGCCGAGGCTCGGATGGTCGGCGGGACGTTCGAGGTCGGCGTCGCCGAGCTGCCATGAGGCGAGCACTTCCAGGTTCGCCGTGCGCAGCTCCGCGAATTCGGCGAGCAGGGAAGCGAGCGAGCGTTCGCGGTTGCGCTGGCGGTGGCGGAAGCGGTCGTAGGGTTCGAAGCGCGGCGGCTCTCGGCCGGCGACGGCCTCACGAATGAGCCGCGCGCGCGGGAGCCAGTCGGTCTCTTCACCGTCGATCAGGTGGCCGACGACGTCGAAGGCGCTGAAGGTGTCGGGGCCTTCGCAGCCGCGAACCCATTCCCCGCCGAGCCCGCCGAGCAGCGCCTGCAGGCTGGCGGGCGTACGCTGCAGCAGCGCAACGGCTTCGGCCACGACGAACCTCACTGGAGCGGCTTCAGCAAGCGCTGTGGCGCGACGTTGCGCCAGGCCGCGGTCAGCGCCACGCGCACGCTCGCCGCCTTCGCGCGCTTCAGCAGCACGACAGTGAAGCCGGATGCGCCCCACTTGCCGGCGGCGGGCGAGTACACGTCCGGCTCCTCGGCCATCACCGCTTCCTGCTGATCCGGCGTCAGCTTGAGGCCGCCGTAGCCGGGCCGCGGATAGCCGAGGCTTGCGAACACCTTGCCGCCGACGCGAAAGTCGGGGTGTCCCTGGTGCGCCGCGCCGGTTGTCTCGGGCAGGCTGAGCGCCAGTCGGCGAAAGGCATCGGCGGTCATGTCGGGTTGGTGGCAGTGTAGCCCGAGACGCCATAACATCCCGCCTGTTCCCACATGCAGCCGAAGGAGATTGTTCACATGACGATCCGCAAGCGCACCCGCGCGCTCAGTGCCCTGCTGCTCCTGGCGATGGCGCCACTGGTCTTCCCGGCGGCGCCGAAGAAGGCCGCGGCGACGGCACCGAGCGGGCCCGAGATGCTGCCGCCGCTGCGCGAGCAGACCGAGATGCGCCAGGAATGGCTGAAGCTGCGGCTCGAGCGGGTGCTGCCGGCGCTGATGCGCAAGCACGGCGTCGCCATGTGGATTGTCGTCTGCCGCGAGTACAACGAGGATCCCGCGTGGTTCTCGCTCGCCTCGCCGTGGGTGATGCACGCGCGCCGCCGCACCATCCTGTTGTTCTACGACCGCGGCGGCGACCAGGGCATCGAGCGGCTGGCGCTCGGCGGCGGCTCGAACGGCGGCCTCTACGAGATCTACCGCGATCCCGAAGCGTCGGGCCGCGAGCTCTATGGCCAGGGCCAGTGGCAGACGCTGCGCAAGGTGGTCGACGAGCGCAAGCCGAAGAACATCGCGCTCGACATCTCGCAGACGCATGCGTTCTCCGACGGTCTATCGGTGGGCGAGTGGGAGCAGCTCGCGGCGGCGCTCGGCCCGTGGACCGCGAAGGTGGTGCGCGCCGAGGAACTGCCGCTCGAGTACATCGAAACGCGCATCCCGGAAATGCTGCCGACCTACAAGAAGATGATGGCGATCGTGCATGCGCTGATCGCGCGCGCGTTCTCGAACGAGGTCATCACTCCGGGCAAGACAACGAACGTGGACGTCGAGTGGTGGCTGCGCCAGCACGTCAACGACCTGGGCCTCGGCGAGTGGTTCCCGCCGTCCGTCAACATCCAGCGTCCCGCGAAGGGCGCCGGCGCGTTCGGCGCGACCGCCGAGCACCAGGCGACCGTGATCGAGCGCGGCGACCACCTGCACACCGACTTCGGGATCTACCAGATGGGCCTCGCGACCGACACGCAGCACGTGGGCTACGTGCTGAAGGCGGGCGAGACCGACGCGCCGGCGGGCCTGAAGCAGGCCTTGCTCAATTCGAACAGGATGCAGGACATGGCGGTGGCGCGGCTCAAGCCCGGCCTCTCGGGCAACGACGTGCTGCTCGCGGTGCTCGCCGACATGAAGGCTGCCGGCATCGAGGGCAGCATGTATTCGCATCCCATCGGCGACCACGGCCACGGCGCCGGGCCGATGATCGGCTTGTGGGACCGGCAGGAACCGATTCCCGGACGCGGCGAAGTGGCGGTGCTGCCGAACTCCTGGTACTCGATCGAACTGCAGGCGACCACCGCGGTGCCGGAGTGGAACGGCCAGCGTGTGTCGTCGCAGCAGGAAGAGGACGTCTCGATCGATGCGGACGGCAAGGTCTCGTGGGTCCTGGAGCGGCAGACCAGATACCACCTGGTCAAATAGCGAAAGAGTCGTGAGTTGTTAAAGGCGACACGCTGCATTTTCGCCTTGACGCGCGGGAGGGTGCGGCCGATATTGAACTGACGGCGCCGCATCGTACGGAAGTGAGGTTTGATGGAGGGTACTCCGCCGGGCCGTAACTAGCGGCGAGCGATCGCCGCACCGCACAAACCGTCGATACAGGGAAGCGAACAAAGGACGCGCGTGCAACGCGCGCCGGCCCACCGCGTCTGAGGTTCGGGCCAAAACAAGACGTGAAAAGGCCAGGTCTTTTCGACCTGGCCTTTTTTTAGCTGTCGACGGATGGGTAGCCATCGACGGATGGGCTGTCTCGTCCCCGTCCCATCCGTCGAATTCCGTTGTCCGTTCCCCGAGCGCTTGCGACAACGTTCGGTCGTTTCGTTCTCCGAGCGCTTGCGACAAGGTTCGTTAGGTTCGTTCCCCAGGCGCTTGCGACAACGTTATTCGTCGTAATCGTCGGTATCGTCTTCGACGGCCGCCTTGGGACGCTTGCGATCGAAGGTGCGGCCGCCCTCGTCGCGCTTGCGCTTCTCGAAGTCGCGGCCGGTCTTGTTGCCGCCGCCGCTCGAGCGGCGCTTCTGGCTGGCAGCGGTGCGCGCGTTGAAGTCGGGCGCGTCGGACGCCGAGGGTCCGGTGCCGAAGGGCCGCGGCGAGAACGGACGCTGGCCATAACCGGCGCCGCCACCGCCGCCACCAGGACGCTGGCCGTAACCACCGCCCCCACCGCCCGGCCGCTGTCCATATCCACCGGCACCGCCACCGCCGCCAGGGCGCTGACCGTAGCCGCCGCCGCCACCGCCGCCGGGACGCGGACCGCGGTCGCGCGCACCGCCGAAGTCGCCGCGCGGTGCGAAGCTGCCAGGGGCTCCGCCCTCGGGACGCGGCGGGCGGTTCTCGGCGAGGTTGACGCGCAGCGGACGACCGCGCAGGTCGGTGCCGTTCAGCATGTCGATGCTCTTCTCGGCCGCTTCGCGCTCCTGGAATTCGACGAACGCGAATCCGCGCGGACGCCCCGTTGCGCGATCGGTGGGAATCTTCGCGTCGAGGACTGTCCCTGCGGCACCGAAAGCCGTGAGCAGCTCCTCACGGGTTACTTCGTAGCTGAGGTTTCCGACGAAAACCTTGTTCGAAATGGCATGCCTCTCTAGGCTGGGCGCGACTCTAACAGAAACGAATGACTGTGCAAGCTTAGACTTACAGCCACAATGCTCACTCGTACCATCCCCGTAGGGCTGTTGAAATGCAACTGCACGATTGTCGCCGACCCTGCGAAAAAAGAGGCCATCGTCATCGATCCCGGCGACGAGCCGGAGCGGATCCTGGAGCTGCTGCAGGCCGAAGGACTGGCGCTTCGGGCGATCGTCAACACCCATACCCACATCGACCATGTCGGCGGCAACGCGCGGGTGCGCGCCGACACCGGCGCACGGCTGCTGCTGCATGCGGCCGACGTGCCGCTTTACGACATGCTCGAGGAACAGGCGGCCTGGCTCGGCGGAATGCTGGGCGTGCCGGTGCGCGCGGAGGTGGACGCGTGCGTCGACCACGGTGACAGCATCGAGTTCGGCGGGATGCACGCCGAGATCATCCACACTCCGGGACACACGCCCGGCAGCATCTGCGTCCTGGTGCCCGGCGACGAGCCGCTGCTCCTCTCCGGCGACACCTTGTTCGCCGGCAGCATCGGGCGCACCGACCTGTGGGGCGGTGATCACGAGCAGGAGCTCGATTCGATCCATTCGCGGCTGCTGACGCTGGCCGATGCCACGCTGGTGGTGCCGGGCCACGGACCCGCGACCACCATTGGCCGCGAGAAGCGCCAGAACCCGTTCCTGAGGGGCCTGTGAGCGGCGAAACGGTCCCGGCCATCAAGGTCCTGCTGTTGCCGAAGGACACGAACGCATACGGCACCATCTTCGGCGGCGTGATCCTCTCGAACATCGACCTCGCCTCGGCGGTGGCCGCGCGCAAGGTGGCGCCGCGGCGTTACGTCACCAAGGCGATGCGCGAGGTGGTGTTCCTGCAGCCGGTGTTTCTCGGCGACGTCGTCAACTTCTTCACCGAGATCGTGCGCGTCGGCCGGACCTCGGTGACGGTGCGCGTGAGTGTCGAGGTGGAGCGCTGGGGCGCCGGCCGCGGCGAGCGGGTGAAGGTGACCGAAGCCGAGGTGGTGCTGGTGGCGGTGGACCAGCACGGCAACGCGACGCCGGTGCTCGAAGGCGCGCAATGAACGGCGTGCCGCGCCGCATCCGTGTCGGCGTCCTGATGGGCGGCGCTTCCAGCGAGCGCGACATTTCGCTCCTCTCCGGCAAGATGATCGCCGACAACCTGCCCAAGGACCGCTACGACGTCGTCATGCTCGACACGCTCGCGCTGATGGCGCACAACGCCCGCATCGCGCCCGCGCTGCAGCTGCGCGCCCAGGCGCTCGTCACCGGCCGCAGGTCGCTGGCCGGCGCGGCGCCCGGCGACCAGGCGCTCACCGCCGAGTTCCGCGACCAGGCGCAAAAGGCCGGCGAGGCGGTGGCGCCCGCCACCGACGCGCTCTCCATCGACAACCGCGAATCGCCGATCGACGTCGCGTTCCTTGCGCTCCACGGACCCTACGGCGAGGACGGCACGCTGCAGGGCATGCTCGACCTCATCGGCATGCCGTACGTCGGCTCGGGCTGCCTCGCCTCGGCGCTGGCGATGGACAAGGCGATGGCGAAAAAGGTGTTCGCCGCCGACGGCATCGCGACGCCGCGCGGTGTCGTCGTCGCCAGGGCGGCGTTTCTCGACGACCCCGTCGGCGCGGTCAGCGAAGCTGCGAAACTGGTGCCCGCGGTCGTCAAGCCGTCGCGCCAGGGCTCGAGCATCGGCATGACCATGGTCAACCACATGGCGGGCCTCGAGCCGGCGCTGACAACGGCGTTTGGCTTCGACGACGTGGTGCTCGTGGAAGAGCGGCTGCGCGGCACCGAGATCACGGTCGGCGTGCTCGGCAACCGCGAGCTGCAGGCGCTGCCGGTGGTCGAGATCCTGCCGAAGCGCGACTTCTTCGACTACAAGGCCAAGTACGACCCGGCGCTCACCGACGAGATCTGCCCGGCGCACCTGCCGCCCGAGGTCGCTGCCGAGGCGCAGTCGCTGGCGCTGCGCGCGCATCGCTCGCTCGGCTGCCGCGGCTTGTCGCGCACCGACATGATCGTCACCCGCGACCGCGGCATCGTGGTGCTCGAGGTCAACACCATGCCGGGCATGACCCGGAACAGCCTGCTGCCCAAGGCGGCGGCCGCGGCTGGCATCGCCTTTCCCGAGCTGCTCGACCGCCTCGTGCATCTCGCCCTCGATCCCGACCAACAGGTCTAAATTAGGTGGCGATGCAAACACTCAAGGTGGTTTGTCCGCACGACTGCCCGGACACCTGCGTCATGAACGTCGCGGTCGAGAACGGCCGCGCCGTCTCGATCGGCGGCGATCCGTCGCACCCGTTCACGCGCGGCTTCCTCTGCGCCAAGGTGAACCAGTACCTCGACCGCGTGTACAGCCCCGAGCGGCTGCTGCACCCGCTGCGGCGGGTCGGCAAGAAGGGCGAGGGCCGCTTCGAGCGCATCTCCTGGGACCAGGCGCTCGACACCATCGCGAACCGCTTCCGCTCCGTGATCGACGAACACGGCGCCGAGGCGATTCTTCCTTATTCATACGCGGGCAACATGGGGCTGCTCGGTTACGGCAGCATCGACCGGCGCTTCTTCGCCCTGCTCGGCGCGAGCCTGCTGGAGCGCACCATCTGCTCGAGCGCCGGCGGCGCCGGCTTGAAGCTGGCGCTCGGCCGCTCGCTCGGCTTCGATCCCGAAGCCATCGTGCACTCGCGCTTCATCGTCGCCTGGGGCGCCAACATCGTGAGCTCCAACGTGCACCTCTGGCCGTTCATCGAGGAGGCGCGCCGGCGCGGCGCGCGCCTCGTCACGGTGGACCCGTATCGCTCGCGCACCGCGGCGAAATCGGACGAGCACCTGGCGCTCCTGCCGGGCACCGACGGCGCGCTCGCGCTGGGCGTGGCGCACGTCATCTTCCGCGACGGCCACGCCGATCGCGACTATATCGACAAGTACACGCAGGGCGCCGACAAGTTCGCGGCGCGCGCCGCGGAGTGGACGCCGCAGCGCACCGCGGAGGTCACCGGGCTGAGCGTGGCGCAGGTCGAGAAGTTCGCGACCGACTACGCCACCATCGCACCCTCGGCGCTGCGCCTCAACTACGGGCTCAACCGCCATGCCGGCGGCGGCACCGCGGTGCGCACCATCGTCTGCCTGCCGGCGCTGATCGGCGCGTGGCGCCATCCGGGCGGCGGCGCGCTGTTGTCGTGCTCGGGCACGTTCCCGCTCAACGTGCCGGCGCTCGAGCGGCCGGACCTGGTGAAGCCGGGCACGCGCACGCTCAACATGAGCCAGCTCGGCCGCATCCTCCTCGACACGAAACTGGCACCGCCGGTGCACGCGCTGTTCGTCTACAACAGCAACCCCGGCGCCGTGGCGCCCGAGCAGGAGCGCGTCCTCGAAGGATTGCGGCGCGAAGACCTGTTCACGGTGGTGCACGAGCAGTTCCAGACCGACACCGCCGACTACGCCGACATCGTGCTGCCGGCGACCACGACGCTCGAGAACTACGACATCTATCGTGCCTACGGCCACCTCTACCTGAGCCTCAGCAAGCCGGCGATTGCGCCGGTGGGCGAGTCGAAGCCGAACACCGAAGTGTTTCGCCTGCTCGCGGCGCGCATGGGGATCGATCATCCGGCCGTGCGCGAGAGCGACGAGGAGCTGGCGCGCCAGGCGCTCGACTGGTCGCATCCGAACCTGCGCGGCACCGACTTCGCGCGGCTGGAACGCGAGGGCAGCGTGCGCCTCAGCGTGCCGCAGGACTACGCGCCCTTCGCGAACGGCGGCTTCCCGACGCCGTCGGGCAAGTGCGAGATGTACGCGCCGGCGCTCGAGGGCACCGGCGTCGATCCGCTCACCGGCTACGTGCCGCCGCGCGAGAACGTCCTCGCCAACCCCGAGCTGGCGCGCCGTTATCCGCTGGCGTTCATCTCGCCGCCCGCGCACCACTTCCTCAACTCGACGTTCTCGGCGCAGCCCGTGTTCGTGCGCCGCGAGGGCGAGCCGTCGCTCACCATCCATCCCGACGATGCCAGCGCACGCGGCATCGCGGACGGCGATCGCGTGCGCACCTGGAACGACCGCGGCTCGTTCGAGACGCGGGCGCACGTCTCCGACGCGGCGCGTCCCGGCGTCGTCGTCGGCCTGTCGATCTGGTGGGCGAAGATGTGCCCCGGCGGGCGCAACGCGAATGCGGTGACCGGCCAGGAGCTGAGCGACGTCGGCGGCGGCGCCACTTTCTACGATGCGCTCGTCGACGTGGCGCGCATTTGAAGGCGGTCGCGGCGTCGCGCCCACGCCTCCTTTTCGCCGCCTCCGAACAGGACGCGGACATTCTCTATGCCACCGGCTTCTTCGCGCCTGACCCGTTCCTTTTCGTACAGCGCGGCTCAACGCGCGTGCTGGTGATGAGCGACCTCGAGATGGACCGCGCGAAGCAGCAGGCGAGTGTTGACCGCGTCTTGTCGTGGTCGCGGATCGCGCGCGCCGCGAGCGCAACGCTCGGGCGCGAGGCGGGCGAGGCCGACGTGATCGCGGCGGCACTGCGGCAGCTGCGGGTGCGCAGCGCCGAGGTGCCGCGCTCCTTTCCGCTGGGGCTCGCCGCAGACCTGCGCGCGCGCGGCATTCGCCTGCACCTCGGCCCTGAGCCTTTCTGGCCGCAGCGTGAGGTGAAGCGGCGCGACGAGGTGCGGGCGATCGTGACAGCACTGCGCGCCGCGGAAGCCGGACTGGCGGCCGGCATCGAGGCGCTGCGCGGCTGCAGCATCGGCAAGGACGGCTGGCTGCGCCGCGACCGCCGCCGGTTCACAGCCGAAGACCTGCGCCGCGCCGTCAACACCCGCATCATGGCGGAGGCCTGCGTGCCCGCGCACACCATCTGCGCGCCCGGCGACCAGGCGGTCGATCCGCACGAGGAAGGCCGCGGTCCGATCCGCGCGCACACGCCGGTGGTGATGGATATTTTTCCGCGTTCCGAGCGCACCGGCTACTTCGGCGACCTGACCCGCACCGTGGTGCGCGGCCGCGCCAGCGAGCGGCTGAAGGCGATGTACGCGCTCGTCGAGGAGGGCGTGCTGCTGGGCCACCGCCGCGTCCGCCCCGGGGCCGACGGCCGCCGCATCCATCAGGAAATCCTCGACCTGTTCACCGCGCGCGGTTACCAGACGGGGATGAAGGGCGGCCGCATGCAGGGCTTCTTCCACGGCACCGGCCACGGCCTGGGCCTGCAGATCCACGAGGCGCCGTCGATCGGCAAGCGCGCCTCGGTGCTGCGCGCCGGCCATGTCGTCACCGTCGAGCCGGGTCTCTACTACCTCGGCATCGGCGGCGTCCGCATCGAGGACGTCGCGCTGGTGACCGCGGGCGGCTCGCGCAACCTCACCTCGGTGCCGCGCCAGCTCGAGATCTGACAGGGTCCCACAAATCTGGCGGGCCGCGCCTGGCACGGGCCCGCTGTCCTGCTGCGTCGGTTGCCGCGACACCGCAAATCTTCGGCGAAACCGCCTGGCACGCGGCGTGCGAAACCAACCGTCGCAATGGAGTTCGCTCTCAATCGCAGCGGCGGCGTGCCGGTGCGCGTGCAGTTGGCACGGCAGGTGGAGATGCAGATCCTCGGCGGCCGGCTCCGCTCCGGTGCGCGCCTGCCGAGCGTGCGCGCCCTCGCGCGGCGCCTCGGCATTCACCCGAACACCGTGTCGCAGGCATACCAGGAGCTGCAAGCGACCGGCCACGTCCTGCTGCAGCCCGGCGCCGGCGTCTACGTGCGCGGCGCCGGCCCCACCGACCCGGCGCAGGCGCGCGGCGTGGACGAGATGATCCGGCTCAGCCTCGATGCTGCCGGGCGCAAGGGCTTTTCCGGTGCGCAGGTGCGGACGGCGGTGGCGCGCTGGCTCGCCGCCGCCCCGGCGCAACGCATCGAGGTAGTGGACCCGTGCCGCGAACTGGCCGAGCTGCTGGTGCACGAGCTGCGGCCGCTGGTGCCGGTCGCCGTCAACGCCTCCTCGTTGGCGGCGCTCGCAGCGGAACCCGCTGCAGCGAGCGATGCGCTCATCGTCTGCGTGCCCTATCACGTCGAACGCGTGCGCACGCTGGTGCCCGGCGCCCTGGTGGCGCCGGTGACGCTCGAAATTGCCAGCAGTGAACACGCGGCGATCGCGCGCCTGCCCTCCGGGTCGCTGGTGCTGGTCGTCTCGCACGCGGCCATCGTCCTGCCGTTCGCCGAAGTCCTGCTGAAGAGCCTGCGCGGCGACGAACTGCTTGTCGAGGTGCATGCGCTGGCCGCACGCGCCGCCTGGACGCGCCTCGCGACGGCCGCGGACGTCGTGTTTGCCGACGGCCTGGCTGCCACCTCGGTGCGCGCCTTTGGCCCGCGCCGCCTGCACGAGTTCCGCATGGTGGGGGCGACGGCCGTCGCGCGCATCTGCAGGCGCCTGGCGGCCCCGGTTCCGGCGTATGCTCAGGCGCCCCAATTCCCGCGTACATGAAGGAGATGACCCATGCGAAACATCCTGGTCTGCGCCACGCTCTTGTTCCTCGCCACCGGCTTTGCGTCTGCCGCCGACTCGAAGGGCACGCCCGCCGAAGCGCAGGCGATGCTGGCGAGGGCCGTGAAACTGGTCGAGACCGACGGCGAGCAGAAGGCGCTCGCCGCGTTCAACGATCCCAAGGGCGCCTTCCGCGACCGCGACCTCTACGTGTTCTGCTCCGGTCCCGACCGCAAGATCACCGCGCACTACAGCGCCGAGATGATTGGCGTCGACATGACGACCCTCAAGGATACGGACGGCAAGCCGCTCGGACCGCGGATCGCTGAGGTGGCGCAGAACGGCGGCGGCAGCCTCGAATACACCTACAAGAATCCAGTGACCGGCAAGACGCAAACCAAGCAGAGCTTCGTGCAGAAGGCCGGCACCCAGGTCTGCGGAGTCGGCGCCTACAAGTAAGCCGCTACAATCGCCGCGCCCATGCTGCTTCCCGGCCAGCCGCGACGCCCGGCCTTGCTGGCGCTCGCGCTGCTGATGGGCGTGAACTTCCTCAACTACATCGACCGCTACATCATTGCGGCGGTGGCGCCGCTCATCCAGGCCGACTTCCGGCTGACCGACAACCAGCTGGGCGTGGCGATGTCGATGTTCATGGTCGCCTACGTCGTGGTTTCGCCGTTCTCCGGCGTGCTCGGCGACGCCTGGCCGCGCCGGTATCTCGTGGGTGTCGGCGTGTTGCTGTGGAGCCTGGCCACGGCAGCCTCCGGGATGGCAACTGGTTACGCGTCGCTGCTGGTGGCGCGCTCCTTCATCGGCGTGGGGGAGGCCGGCTTCGGCGTGGTGGCGCCGACCTACATCAGCGACCTGTTCACGCGCGCCACCCGCGGCCGCATGCTGGCGTTCTTCTACGTCGCGATCCCGGTGGGCAGCGCGCTCGGCTACCTGCTCGGCGGCACACTCGGCACGCACTTCGGCTGGCGCTCCGCGTTCCTGTTCGCGGGCGCGCCCGGCCTGCTGCTCGGCCTGCTGGCGTTCTGGATGTACGAACCGGCGCGCGGCGCCGGCGACGGTGTCAGCCACGCGGTCCGCGGGTTCGATGCCCGCACCGCGCTGGGCCTGGCGCGCAACCGCACGTTCCTGTTCACCTGCCTCGGGTTCACCGCAATGACGTTCGGCCTCGGCGCGCTGGCCTCGTGGATGCCCACGCTCTTCTACCGGCTGCGCGGCGTGCCGCTCGCGCGCGCCACGTTCCTGTTCGGCGCTATCACCGCGGCCGCCGGCCTCATCGGCACGTTCCTCGGCGGCTTCCTGGGAGACGCGCTCGCGAAGCGCACCGACAAGGCGTACCTGCTGGTGTCCGGGGTCGGCATGATCGCGGCGGCACCGTTCGCGTGGCTCGGGCTGACGCAGCACGACGTCAGCACCGCGCTCGCCTGCATATTCGTCGCCGAGGTCCTGGTCTTCCTCAACACCGGTCCGGCAAACGCAGTGCTCGTGAACGTGGCGCTGCCCGAGGTGCGCGCTACTGCGATCGCGGCTTCGATCTTCGTTTATCACGTCCTCGGCGACGTGCCTTCGCCGATCCTCGTCGGACGGCTCTCGGATGCCTCGGGCAACCTCGAGAAGGCGCTGCTCATCACGGTCGCGGCGATGGTGGTATCGGGCATCTTGTATCTCATCGGCTCGCTGACGCTCGGCGCGGACACGCGGCGCGTTATTGCCACGGTGGCGGCGCGCGAAGGTGGGTTCCAGGACGATGGCGGTGCGCTTGCGCCTCGTTAAAACGTTCATCGAGGCGCTCTTCCGGCTGCTGTTCACCTACGACGCCGCGGGTGAGGAGAACGTGCCGCTGCGCGGCGGCGCGGTGCTCGCCGCCAACCATCCTTCCTACCTCGACCCGGTGCTGCTGTCGCTGCAACTCGACCGGCCGATCCGCTTCATGGCCTGGGAGCGCCTCTTCTCGGTGCCGTTCCTCGGCACGGCGCTGCATGCCTTCGGAGCTTTTCCGGTGGACATCCGCCCCGGGCAGGGCCGGCTCGCTTACGACAAGGCGAAGGAGCTGGTCGCCACGGGCGAGCTCGTCGGGATCTTTCCTGAAGGCCGCCGCTCGCAGGCCGGGACCATGGAGGAGGGTCTGCGCGAGGGGGCCGCCCGGCTGGCGTGGGAGCTGGGCGTGCCGCTCGTCCCGGCAACCATCACCGGCGCCTTTCGGGCGTGGCCGGCTTTCCGCATGCTGCCGCGCGCGGCGCGCATCCGCGTTCGCTTCCACGAACCCATCGAGCCGCGGGCGCTGGTCTTGTCCGGGGCAGGCGAAGACGCGGCGCTCGCCGCGCTCACCGCCGAGTTTCGCCGCCGGGTCGATCGTTCCCTGGTGCCGGGAGTCAAGGCCGACGAAAAGATCGAGAACCTGTACCGGGACTCGGCGCCGCCGCCCAGGCTCATCGAGATCCTGCCGTCCACCGCCGTCACGCTGGTCGCCTTGTGGAGCAAGGCGTTCGTGACGTTCGCGCCGATCGTCTACTTCGGCTACATCGTCCTCGACTGGCTCGCGATCCCGCAGGTGCGCTTCACCAAGCGGCTGCGCAACATCTCGCCCGTGCTGTTCGCGCTCGCGGTGGCGCCGGTGATACTCGCGGGCATCGGGCGCAAGCCGCCGGTGGCGCCCGAGGCACTGCTGGCACTGATGGCCGGGGCCACCTTCGCGTACCTCTACGAACGCGGCGCGCTGGTGCGCGCCTACGTTGCGGGCTTGGTCGGCGCCATCGGCTTCGCCATCGCGGCGCAGCATTTCTTTCCTTCGGACGTCGGCGCGCACGTGACGCTGCCGGTGTTCGCCGCGGCGTTCGCCTTCGACCGCGGGTCGGTCTTCTGGCGCTGGGCGTCGCCCATCCTCCTCCTCTATGCGGTGCTCGCCTGGGTGCTGCTCGCGGGCGGGCTGCAGCCGTGGCCGCACGCCGCCGCCGGCCTTGCCGGCTGGCTGCTTTCCAGGCTTCCGTGGGGGCGAATCAGCTAAGTAACACTCACAAAAGACCTTAACAGGCCTGACCGGACCACGGTCGAGCAGGCCTCGGAGCCAGGATGTAGCATTGCGCCCTTCTAATGAGTGACGCACCCGCACCCTCGCCGGCCGTTCGCCGGCCGTCTTCTTTCGGCAAGTGGCTCACCTCGAGCACGCACACCGGCGGGGTCACGATCCACCACCGGGAACCCTGGTGGAAGGTCATGTGCCTGACGGGGGTCGATTACTTCTCGACCCTCGGGTATCAGCCCGGCATCGCGTTCCTCGCCGCCGGCGCGCTGTCGCCGATCGCCACGTTCGTGCTGATCCTGGTCACGCTGTTCGTCGCGTTGCCGGTCTATGCGCAGGTGGCGGCCCGCAGCCCGCACGGCCAGGGCAGCATCCTGATGATCGAGGAGCTGCTGCCGCGCTGGCGGGGCAAGGCGTTCGTGCTGGTGCTGCTCGGCTTCGCGTTCACCGACTTCATCATCACCATCACGCTGTCGGCGGCCGACGCCACGGCGCACATAATCGACAACCCGTTCGTGCCCGACAGCCTCGACCGCCATCCGGTGCTGCTGACGCTGCTGCTCGTCACCTTGCTGGCGGCGGTCTTCATCAAGGGTTTCCGCGAGGCGATCGGCCTCGCGGTCGGCATCGTCGCGATCTATCTGCTGCTGAACGTCGTGGTGCTCGGCGTCGGGTTCTATGAAGTCGCGACCCATCCGGAGCTGCTGCCCAACTGGAAGGCGTCGCTCTTCCATGCGCACGGCAGCCCGCTTGCCATGCTGGGCTTGTCGCTGTTCCTGTTCCCGAAACTGGCGCTCGGCCTGTCGGGGTTCGAGACCGGCGTCGCCGTCATGCCGCTCGTCAAGGGCGACCACAGCGACACGCACGACGCGCCGCTGGGCCAGATCCGCAACACCACCAAGCTGCTGGTGACCGCCGCGCTCATCATGAGCGTCGGCCTGATGGGCAGCAGCATCGTGACGACACTGCTGATTCCGCCCGAGGCGTTCGCCGCCGGTGGCGCCGCCAACGGCCGCGCGCTTGCCTGGGTCGCGCACAAATACCTGGGCGAGGTGTTCGGCAGCGTCTACGACGTCTCCACCATCGCGATCCTGTGGTTCGCCGGCGCTTCCGCCATGGCGGGGCTGCTCAACCTGGTGCCGCGCTACCTGCCGCCTTACGGCATGGCACCCGACTGGGCGCGCGCCACCCGGCCGCTGGTGCTGGTGTTCACCGCGATCGCGTTCTTCGTCACCTGGTACTTCGACGCCAATGTGGACGCGCAGGGCGGCGCCTACGCCACCGGCGTCTTGTTCCTCATGACCACGGCCGCCGTGGCGGTGACGATCGCCAGCTGGGAGTCGCCGCGGCGCTGGATGTATGGGGTGATGAGCGCGATCTTCCTGTACACCACCGTCACCAACATCTACGAGCGGCCGGAAGGCATCAAGATCGCGTCCTTCTTCATCGCCACGATCGTGATCGTGTCGCTGTCGTCGCGCGCAGTCCGCTCGACCGAGCTGGCGCGCATTCGCAACGTGGCGCTGAGCGAAAAGGCTCGCGACTTCCTCGCGAGCATCGCGCCGCGCGGCGTGCGCATCATCGCGCACCGCCCCGACAAGCGCACGGTGGCGGAGTACGACCGCAAGGAAAACCAGGCGCGCGAGGACCACAGCCTCGACGACGGCGAGCCGCTGGTGTTCCTCGAGGTGGTGCAAGGCGACGCTTCGGGCTTCAGCGAGGACCTCAACGTGCGCGGCTTCCAGGTGGGCCGGCACAACATCCTGCGCTGCGCGAGCCCGGCGGTGCCCAACGCCATCGCGGCGCTGCTGATCCACATCCGCGACCGCTTCAACACCATGCCCGAGGCCTATTTCGGCTGGACCGAAGGCAATCCGTTCGCGTACATGCTGCGCTACCTGATCCTCGGCGAGGGCGACACCGCGCCGGTGACGCGCGAGATCCTGCGCCGCGCCATCAAGGATCCGCGGCAGCGGCCGAAGATCCACGTCGGCTAGCGGCTACTTCGCGCGCAGCTTCGGCCGGTACGCCTCGACGATGCCGAACCCGAGCTTGCCGAGTTCCTGTTTGGCGCGCGGCGACAGCCGGCCGGTGACGCGCACCTCGCGCGAGCGCGCGGCCATCTCCTTGCCGGCACGCGCCGCGATTTCCGGCGCGCTCATCGCGAGCTGCTCGTTCCAGGTGAGGTAGTCGGCCGGCAGCAGCACCACCGCGCGGCCGTCACGGGCGCGCGCCACCAGCAGGTCGGAATCGTCGAGCAGCCCCGCCACCGGGGTTTCGGCCGCGAGCCGCTGCAGCTGCTGCGCGCTCGTCGCATAGAACCACGCGGCGGCCTCGTCCTTCGCGTTGGCGGCCGACTCGACGAAGTCGGCGCGGCCCGCGACACCGGGGGACGCGTACAGCGCTTCGACGATGATGGTGCAGGTGGTGAGCGTGAGGGCGTCGTTGCGATAGAGGAAGTCCTTGACGCCTTCGTCGCCGACGCCCAGCTCGCGCAGCCGCGTTTCGTTCTGCTTCAGCAGCTCTTCGGGGTCCTTGCTCCACACCAGGCCGCTGATGGTGGCGGTGGCGCCGACCGCGACCGGAATGGGGATTGCGATGCGCGCGACGATCGAGCCCGCCGCATCCACCCTGGCGATCTCCTCGAGCGTGCGCTGCATGAGGTCGTTGGTGGTGTAAGGATCCACGCCCACCTTGGCCGCCCAGCGGCGGCGCGCGGCGTTGACGCCGAGGATGGCCTTGGCGGCGCCGCCCGCGGCACCGCCGACCTTGGAGCCGGTGGAGCGCTCGTCCTTGTCCTTGGGAGCGTCGGGATCGTCGTCATCATCATGCGTGACCTTGTCGGCGCCGCGCTTCGCCTTGCGGCCGAGGTTGACGCCGAAACGCTTGATGCCGCCGCCGATGCCCTTCACGGTTTCCACGGGGCTGGTGACGAACCGGACGACGCCGCGGCCGGTGTCTACCACCGAACGGCCGAGCGCCTTGGCGAGGACTCCTGTCTTGCTGACCTTTTCGAGCTCGGACAGCGCCACGGCCTCCTGCAGCCGCATGTCGAGGAGCACGTTGCCGTGCGCTTCGAAGGCGCCAAACGGCGTCTGGATCGTATAGATGTTGAGGAAGCCGTCGTTGCGCACCACGCTGCCGATCGTGTACGCCGGGTTCTTGAGGCGCGACGCGGCTACCGCCTCTTTCGGCGTGAATTGCCGCGCCGGCTCGTAGTCGCCCGGGCTCGCGGCCGCCAGCAGCAGAGGCGCCATCAGCAGCGCGGCGCGCGTGGTGCGAGATCTCAATTGCCCTCCCACGGCCGCTGCGCGGCCCAGTCATACACCGCCGATTGCAGCGCGTCGAGCTTGTCGGTGAAGAAGTGATCGGCGCCGTCGACCACCACCAGCTGCGTCGGCGGGGGAAACGAGGCCACGGCGTGTTCAAGGTCGGCGCGGCCGCCGAAACGGTCGGAGTCGCCCTGGACGAAGAGACGCGGCACCGCGCGCGCCGCCAACGCGGGTAACCGCGCGGTCATCGAGTCGATGCGCGCCGGGAAGCCGAGCGCGAACAACGCCGCGGCCCGCGCGTCGCTGGCGCCGACGGCCATCGCCATCACCGAGCCGAACGAAAAGCCGCCGAGCACCTGCTTCCGGCCGGGGAAGCGCCGCCCCATCTCGTCGAGTGCCGCCTTCACGTCGTCCTGTTCGCCACGGCCCTGGTCATGGGCCCCCTGAGACGAACCCACGCCGCGAAAGTTGAAGCGCAGCACGGCGGCACCCGCGGCCTGCAGCGCCTTGGCCGCGCGGAACACCACCTTGAAGTGCATCATCCCGCCTTCCTCGGGGTTCGCGTGGCAGACGATTGCCGCGGCCAGCGGCTCGGCGGCCGGCATCATCAGCAGCGCCTCCAGGCTCCCCGCGGGACCCGGGAACAAGAACGACTCGTTGTGCGCCATCCCCCGAATTATAGGAGTTAGGATGGAAGCAAGGAGGCGTTGCGCGTGAGGCTTGCGAAGACACTGGCGACGATTGCGTTGTGCGCCGCGGCCGTCGCCTGCGGCCGCGACTACGGAACCGGCCCGGGCAAGGCGCCGCTTGGCCAGTTTGCCGGCGGCAATGCTGCGAACGACATCGACTTCATCATCTTCAGTGTCGAGGCCGATGGCGCAAGCTTCCGCGACAACGCCGCCTGCATCTTCGGCGAGATCGAGCAACCGCTCACCATCGACGCTGCGGGCAAGTTCAGCGCCAGCGCGGCGCTGCGCCGCATGACCGGCGACGTTGCGCCCGCGAAAGTCGACGGCACCTTCCGCGGCGATCAGCTCTTGCTACGCCTCGACATCGGCGGCACCGTCCGCCAATTCGACCTCCGCCTCAACGCCCCGATCCCCCAGCCCCGCATCCAGTGTTAGCGAATCTCTCGCGCCGCAGGCGCGAGAGATTCGCGTGTCCCGAGCGCTACTGATCGTTTCCGGGCGCGAGGGATCCCCTCGCCCAAGAGTGACCTACGCCGCCGACACCTGTAACGCCTGCATGGCCCGCAGCTGCGCCGCGCGCGGCGGCGGCGTGCCCTCGTTGACGCGCTGCACCACGCGGCGCGCGCCGAGCGAACGCGCGCGGCCCACCGTGGCCTGTTTCAGCAGCTTCTCTGCGCGCACGGCGTGCGCTCCGGGAGCGATCGCGAGCTCGTCGAGGCAGGCGACCAGCCCGCCGATGCCGAGCTGGAAACGCAGCGACAACGACGCCACCCCCACGACCTTGCCGTCGAGCTCGGCAACGCGCACCAGGAAGTGCGGGTTGCACAGGGTCTGGCGGTAGGTCTTGGCGAAGGACAGCGGCTCGGGGTAGTACCCGACCCGTTCGAGAAGCTCGAGGACCAGCACGCCGTCCTGGAGCGACGCCGGACGAACTTGAACGCCCATCTTCTTGATCTCCACTAGGTGCGTGGCGAGAGCGCCACGCTCCGTGTCGGAATCGCCACGGCCGCCCGAAGGAGTCCCAGTGTGAGAAACCCTTTGTTGTCAGCGGTTTGCGGGGAAGGCGCCACGGTCATGCCGCCCAGTAGGTGCAAGCCGAAGGCCAGCCTGCGATGTCTCAGAAGCGATAGGTGCTGAGCCCCACACGATGGCCGTCGGGATCGTTCACGTAGAGCGTGTAGGAGGTGCGATCGGCGACCTTCACGCCGGCTTCGTTGAGGCGGCGTTCGGCCTCGGCAAGATCGTCTACGGCGAATGCGAGCAGGTGGCCCGAACCGACGGCGGCACCCGTGCCGCGCACGTCCTTTTCGAGCATCAGCACAGCGTCGCCTGCGCGCAGCCAGATGGAGCGCAGCACGCCGCCCGGTTCGTCGCGCTTCAGCACCTCGAGGCGGAGGACCCCGGCGTAGAACGCCGCCGAGCTTTCGACGTCGCGAACGCGCAATGCAATGTGGTGCAGCTGCATGGCCGCGGCCGCTAAGCCTGCAACTCGCCGCGCAGCAGGCCCATGACCAGCGTGTCCGAGTGCTTGCCGTCGTGGAACCGGTCCTGCCGCAGCCGGCCCTCGACCACGAAGCCGAGCTTCTCGTACGAGCGGATGGCGCGCGCGTTGTCGTCGAACACCCGCAGCCAGACGCGGTTCAGGTTCAGTTCGAGGAAGCCCCAGCTGATGAGCGTGCGCGCGGCGTCGGTGCCGAGCCCCTGGTCCCAGAGCGTGCGCACGCCGATGAGGATGCCGAACTCGGCGCAACGCGTGCGCCAGGACAGCTCGTGAAAGCCGAGGACGCCGATGGGCCGCCACTCCTTCCTGCCGACCGGCGCTTCGGCCTCGGCCTGCATTTCGATGATGAAGGGCTGGCAGGCGGGATCGCGCCGCAGCTGCGCCTGGAACCATTCGTTCTCGTGCTCGAGGCTCAGCGGATAGACGATGAGAAGGCCGTCGCGCACTTCGGGATCGTTGGCCCACGCCGCGGCCATCGGCAGGTCGTCGCGCTCCAGCCGCCGCAGCCGCGTCCTTTTCCCAAACAGCATGGCGTTCCGGCCAGAGCCTACAATGGTGAACCATGTGGGCGCGACAGCGAACCGGCTCCGTCCTTTGCCCGTCGTGCCGTCAGCTCGTCGGTGTGAACGACGCCGCCTGCCTCAACTGCGGCCGGCGCAACCCCGGCATGATGGGCCTGACGGCCATGCTGCGCGGCGTTGCGGGCCTGGAGGACAGCCTCGGCCCGATGGTGATGATCGCCTGCGGCATCCTCTACGTAGCGTCGGCCGCCCTCACCAGCACGATTGCCGGAGAGGGCGGCACGTTCGCCGGTATCGCCGCTCCCAGCAGCCAGGCGCTTGTGATCCTGGGTGCGAGCGGCGCCATCCCGGTCTTCGGCCTCGATCGCTGGTGGACGGTGTTGTCCGCCGGCTGGCTGCACGGCAGCCTGATCCACATCCTCTTCAACATGATGTCCGCCCGCGTGCTCGTCCCCCTGACCGCGGAGCTCTACGGAGGCGCTCGCACCGTCATCATCTATGTGATTGCCTCGGCCTGTGGCTTTGCGGCGAGTTCCCTGGCCGGCGCATACCTCACGTTCCTGCCGCGCATGCTGAGCGGATCGCACCTGACGATCGGCGCCTCGGCGGCGCTCTTTGGCCTGATCGGCGCGGCACTCCACTACGGCCGCCGCGGCGGCAGCTCCATGCTGCTTGCGCAGGCGAAGCAGTGGGCGGTCGGCGGCCTGTTGTTCGGCTTCCTCATGCCCGGCATCGACAACTGGGCCCACCTGGGCGGCCTGGCTGGCGGCTACCTCATGTCGCGCTGGCTCGATCCACTGATGCCTGAGCAGGGCAACCATGTGCTCGTCGCTTTGGTGCTGCTGGCAGCGAGCGCCGCCGCGATTGCTGCCTCGTTCGTCACGCCCCTGCCTCGGGGACTGTTTCGCTAGGCCTGCGCCGTGGACGCCCGATACCAGAGCGACCTCAACCGCGACGTGCCGCCCGCCAGCCCCGGCGAGTTCGCGCCGCTGCGCATCGGGCCGCTTGCCGTCTCGCCGCCGGTGGTGCTGGCGCCGATGGCCGGCGTCACCAACCCGCCGTTCCGCACGCTGTGCCGGCGCTTCGGCGCGGGACTCTACGTCAGCGAGATGATCACGGCGCGCGCGCTCGTGGAGGGCAACCGCAAGACCATCCTGCTCGCCAGCTTCGACGCGGCCGAGACCACCCGCAGCCTGCAGCTCTACGGCGTCGATCCGCACTATGTCGGCGAGGCGGTGCGCATCCTGGTGGGCGAGGGCCGCATCGACCACCTCGACATGAACTTCGGCTGCCCGGTGCGCAAGGTGACGAGCAAGGGCGGCGGCGCCGCCATCCCGGTGAAGCCGCGGCTGCTGCGCAACATCGTGCGCGCCGCGGTGCGCGAATGCCGGCGCGCGTGCCGGTGACGATCAAGTTCCGCATCGGCATCGACGACGACATCGAGACGTACCTGGATGCCGGCCGCATCGCCGAGGAGGAGGGCTGCACGGCGGTGGCGCTGCACGCGCGCACCGCGGCGCAGCTCTACGACGGGGAGGCGCGCTGGGAAGCCATCGCCTTGCTGAAGCAGGCCGTCACGCTCGATCCCGGTGCTCGGCAACGGCGACATCTGGGAGGCTCAGGACGCGCTGCGCATGATGCGCATCACCGGCTGCGACGGCGTCGTCGTCGGCCGCGGCTGCCTGGGCCGGCCGTGGCTCTTTCGCGACCTCGCCGACGTGTTCGCCGGCCGCGAGCCGGAGGATCCGCCTGCACTTCGGTGGCGTCGCCGACGGTGATGCTCGAGCACGCGCAGCTGCTTGCCGCCTGGCTCGGTGAGGCGCCCGCCATGCGCTCCTTCCGCAAGCACGCCGCCTGGTACACGAAGGGCTTTGCCGGCGGCGCAGCACTGCGCGAGCGCCTGATGCGCGTCACCGGCCTGGCCGAACTGCCGGCAATCCTCGCGAGCGTCGATGCCACGCTGCCGTTCCCGCCCGAGGCCATGCGCGTGAACCGCGGCAAGCGCGGCGGAACGCAGAAGGTCGCGCTGCCCGAGGGCTACCTCGACGAGCGCGACAGCGACGTCCCGCCCGGCGTCGAAGCCGAGCTCGCCGAATCGGGCGGCTAGCTTCGTTAGGGTTCCGGCTCGCGGTGCGCCGCGAGCCAGGCGACGCCGACGATCACGAACGTCTCGAAGTAGACGAGCAGCACGAAGCTCGCCGAGACGTAGAACGGCCCGTGCTCGGCCTGCAGCTGGGCGAACGGCAGCGCACGCTGGTAGCCGGTGCGGACCAGCTCGGCGAGCGGGCCGGCCATGAGCGCCGCCAGCAAGGCGCGCTTCGTTGGCACTTTGGTGTTGGGCAGGAACTTGTAGAAGAGGAACACGACCACCGCGAGGAAGGCGACAGCGAGCAGGCGCAACGCGATGGTGTTGCCGCCGCGCAGCAGGAACGACCCCGACATTTGCGGCCCCAGGCGCTGCACTCCGGCAGTCGCCAGCACGAACAGGATCGCGAGCAACCCGCACACGGCGGTGAGCATGAAGCCGACGGCCTGGTTGCGCCAGTACGGGCGGTGCTCTTTGGCGCCCCAGATTTCGTTGAACGCGGTCTCGAGCGGGATGAAGACGCCGGCGGCGCCGAGCAGCACCCAGAAGAACGACCAGGGCGGCCACGCCGAACCGTGCGCGTCCACGGTGAGCGACAGGTTGCGCAGCAGGAAGTCGGGCGCTTCGGGGTAGTAGGTCCAGAGCGTCTGCTCGATGACGCGCTCGACTTCGGAGGAGTGCAGCAAGTAGCGGGCGGTCCAGAGGAGCAGGGAACAGAAAGGATAGAAGCCGAGCAGCGCGAAGAACGCCAGCGCACCGCAATAGGCGTGGGTTTCGGTGCGGGCGACGAGATACCGCAAGAGACGCGCAGCGCGCAAAAAGAAGGCGCGCATGCGGCTCACGGGCTTTGGCCGGGTCGCGAGGAGGGTCATAAAGGACGAGGCAAAAGCCTCTCACGAAGCCTTCCGCTTCTCCCGTTCCGGGCGGTCTCCTCAAACTGGACCAAAAAGTACAGATTCGATACAATGGAGCCATGTCGGCCCCTTCCATCCAGGATCTCGCCGGAAAGGCTTATTCCGCGGGCTTCGTCACGGATATCGAGTCCGAGCAGGTTCCCGCAGGGCTCAACGAGGAGATCATCCGCATCATCTCCGCGAAGAAGAACGAGCCGCAGTTCATGCTCGACTGGCGGCTGCGCGCGTTCCGCCACTGGCTCACCATGAAGGAGCCGACCTGGCAGAACGTCCACTACCCGGCGATCGACTACCAGGCGATCGTCTACTACTCGGCGCCGAAGCAGAAAACGGACGGACCTAAGAGCCTCGAGGACGTGGACCCGAAGCTGCTCGAGACGTACGAGAAGCTCGGCATACCGCTGCGCGAGCGCGAGCGGCTCGCGGGCGTCGCCGTCGACGCGGTGTTCGACAGCGTCTCGGTCGCCACCACCTTCAAGGGCAAGCTCGAGGAGCAGGGCGTCATCTTCTGCTCGTTCTCCGAGGCCGTGCAGAAGCACCCGCGGCTCGTCGAGAAGTACCTCGGCACGGTGGTTCCCTACACCGACAACTTCTTCGCAACCCTCAACTCCGCGGTGTTCACCGACGGCTCGTTCGTGCTACGTGCCGAAGGGCGTGCGCTGCCCGATGGAGCTCTCCACCTACTTCCGCATCAACGCCGCGAACACCGGGCAGTTCGAGCGCACGCTGATCATCGCCGACGAGCGCGCGTCGGTGAGCTACCTCGAGGGCTGCACCGCGCCGATGCGCGACGAGAACCAGCTGCACGCGGCGGTCGTCGAGCTGGTGGCGCTCGACGACGCCTCCATCAAGTACTCGACGGTGCAGAACTGGTACCCCGGCGACAAGGACGGCAAGGGCGGCATCTACAACTTCGTCACCAAGCGCGGCAAGTGCCTGGGCGACCGTTCGAAGATCTCCTGGACCCAGGTGGAGACGGGCTCGGCCATCACCTGGAAGTACCCGAGCTGCATCCTCATGGGCGACGATTCGGTGGGCGAGTTCTACTCGGTGGCGGTGGCCAACAACCACCAGCAGGCCGACACCGGCACCAAGATGATCCACATTGGCAGGAACACCCGCAGCACCATCATCTCCAAGGGCATCTCGGCGGGCTTCGGCCAGAACACCTACCGCGGGCTGGTGCGCATCGGCAAGAAGGCCGAGGGCGCGCGCAACTATTCGCAGTGCGACTCGCTGCTGATGGGCGACAAGTGCGGCGCGCACACCTTCCCCTACATCGAGGTGCAGAACTCGAGTGCGCAGATGGAGCACGAAGCGTCCACCTCGCGCATCGGCGAGGACCAGATCTTCTACTTCCAGCAGCGCGGCATCGGCACCGAGGACGCGGTCAACATGATCGTCAACGGCTTCTGCCAGCGAAGTCTTCAAGGAGCTGCCGATGGAATTCGCGGTCGAGGCGCAGAAGCTCCTCGGCGTGAGCCTCGAAGGCAGCGTCGGTTGACAGGCGCCATGCTCGAGATCGAAAACCTGCACGCCGGCATCGGCGGCCGCGAGATCCTGCGCGGGCTCAACCTGCGCGTCGGCGCCGGCGAGGTGCACGCGATCATGGGGCCGAACGGCTCGGGCAAGAGCACGCTCGCGCACGTGCTGGCCGGCCGGCCGGGCTACACCGTCACCGCCGGCTCGGTCACCTACAAGGACCAGGACCTGCTGGCGATGAGCCCCGAGGCGCGCGCCCGCGAGGGCGTGTTTCTCGCCTTCCAGTATCCGGTCGAGATCGCCGGCGTCAGCAACGTCTACTTCCTGAAGGCGGCGCTCAACGCAATCCGCAAGCACCGCGGCCAGCCCGAGCTCGACGCCATGGATTTCCTCGCGCTCGTCAAGGAGAAGGCCCGCGTCGTGGACATCGACGACGAGCTGGTGAAGCGGCCGGTGAACGAGGGCTTCTCCGGCGGCGAGAAGAAGCGCAACGAGATCTTCCAGATGGCGATCCTCGACCCGGCGCTCGCCATCCTCGACGAGACCGACTCGGGCCTCGACATCGACGCCCTGCGCGTGGTCGCCGCGGGTGTCAACGAACTGCGCAGCCCGCAGCGCGCGATGGTGGTCGTCACCCACTACCAGCGCCTGCTCAACTACATCATTCCCGACTTCGTCCACGTCCTCATCGAGGGCCGCATCGCCCTTTCGGGCGGCAAGGAACTGGCGCACGAGCTCGAGGCCAAGGGGTACTCGTGGCTCGAGATCGAGCCAGCGTCCGCCGGCAGCCGGTGAACCTGCAGGAGCGCCGCGAGCGGGCCGCGGAACGGTTCCGCGCCAGGGGCTATCCGACGGTGCGCGACGAGGAGTGGCGCTACACCAACCCGGCGCCGCTCACGGGCGACTGGGCGCGCGCCAGCACCGAGGCGCCGCGGGTTCCAGAAGATGCGCTCTGCGACGGCTTCGAGTCGAGCCTGCTGGTGTTCGTCAACGGCCGCTTCGACGCGGAACGCAGTTCCGTGGGCGCGGCCGACGGCGTGCGCATCTCCGGGCTGGCTGAGGCGGTCGATGCCGGGCGCGCCGATGAGTTGGGCACGCTCAGCCATCCCGGCCACGCGTTCGCGTCGCTCAACCTCGCGAACGGCGAGGACGGGGCCGTCATCGAGGTGGCGCCGCGTGCGGTGCTGGCCCGGCCGATCCACATCGCCATGCTCGCGAGCGGCGACGAGGAGCGCAGCGCCAGCCACCCGCGCGTGTTCGTTTCGCTTGGCGCCGGCAGCCGCGCGGCCATCGTCGAATCGTATGGTGGCGCCGCGCGCAAGCTCTACTGGACGAACGCGGTGACCGAGATCGTGATCGGCGAGGGCGCCGCGATCGACTACACCAAGGTGCAGAACGAGTCGACCCGCGCCTACCACACAGCCTCCATCACGGTGCGCCAGGGACGCGACTCGCGCTTCGCCGGCCGCATCATCCACGCGGGCGGCGCCCTCAGCCGCGACGACATCGCGATCAGCCTCGAGGGCGCGGGCGCCGCGTGCGACCTCGCCGGCATGTTCGCGCCGGCCGGCGACCAGCACCACGACACGCACAGCCGCATCGACCACGTGGCCGCGCACTGCACGAGCGCCGAGTACTACAAGGGAGTGCTCGCCGACCAGGCGCGCGGCGTGTTCCACGGCCGCATCGTGGTGGGCGCGGGCGCGCAGAAGACCGACGCGCGGCAGTCGAACAAGAACCTGCTGCTGTCGCGCGGCGCGCTCGTCAACAGCACGCCGCAGCTCGAGATCCTGGCCGACGACGTGAAGTGCAAGCACGGTTCGACCACCGGGCAGATCGACCCCGCGGCGCTTTTCTACCTGCGCTCGCGCGGCATCGGCGAGGAGGCGGCGAAGCGGCTGCTGGTGCAGGCGTTCGCGGCGGAGATCGTCGGCCTGGTCCGCCCCGACGTGCGCCGCGCGGTCGCGTCGGTGCTGGCCTCGCGCACCGGCGCGCTGGTGGAGGAGGTGGTCGCGTGAGCGCCGCCCCCGTCAAGCCGGCGCCGAAGCCGGTGTCGCAGCCCGCCGCCTACGATGTCGCGCGCGTGCGCGCCGACTTTCCGATCCTCGGCGTGCAGGTCCACGGCAAGCCGCTCGTCTATCTCGACAACGCCGCCTCGGCGCAGAAGCCGTCGGCCGTGATCGAGGCGGAGAAGCGCGTCTACGAGCAGTATTACGCGAACGTGCACCGCGGCGTGCACACGCTTTCGCAGCGCGCCACCGACGCCTACGAAGCGACCCGCGGCAAGCTGCAGCGCTTCATCAACGCCCGCGACAGCCGCGAGATCGTGCTGCTGCGCGGCACCACCGAAGCGATCAACCTGGTGGCGCAGACCTTCGGGCGCAGGAAGGTGAAGCACGGCGACGAGGTGCTGATCAGCGGGCTCGAGCACCATTCGAACATCGTGCCGTGGCAGATGCTTTGCGAAGAGAGCGGCGCGCGCCTGCGGGTCGCGCCGATCAACGACCGCGGCGAGATCGTGCTGGAGGAGCTGGAGCGCCTGCTGCGCTTCCGCACCCGCATCGTCGCCGTCAACCACGTGTCGAACGCGCTCGGCACCGTCAACCCGGTGAAGCGCATCGTCGAGATGGCGCACGCGCACGGCGCGGTGGTGCTGGTGGACGGCGCGCAGGCGGTGCCGCACATGCGCGTCGACGTGCGCGCGCTCGACTGCGACTTCTACGCCTTCTCCGCCCACAAGATGTACGGGCCGTCGGGAATGGGCGCGCTCTACGGCAAGGCGGAGCTGCTGAACGCGATGCCGCCGTGGCAGGGCGGCGGCGAGATGATCCTGTCGGTCACCTTCGGCAAGACCATCTACAACGAGATCCCGCACAAGTTCGAGGCCGGCACGCCGAACATCGCGTCCGGCATCGCCTGGGGCGCCGCTGTCGACTACCTCGATAACCTCGGCCTCGATGCGGTCGCCGCGCACGAACACGACCTGCTCGTCTACGGCACCGAAGCGCTGCAGGCCATCCCCGGCCTGACGCTGGTCGGCACCGCGCGCGACAAGGCCGGCGTGCTGTCCTTCGTCCTCGACGGCATCCATCCGCACGACATCGGCACCATCCTCGACTACGAGGGCATCGCGGTGCGCACCGGCCATCACTGCGCGCAGCCGGTGATGGACCGCTTCGGCGTGCCGGCGACGGCGCGCGCTTCCTTCGGCCTCTACAACACCCGCGAGGAAGTGGACGCGCTGGTGCGCGGCATCCACAAGGTCAAGGAAACCTTCGGGCGATGAGCGACCTGCGCGAGCTGTACCAGGAAGTGATCCTCGACCACACGCGCAAGCCGCGCAACCTGCGCGCGATCGCCGACGCCGACCGCATTGCCGAGGGCTACAACCCGCTGTGCGGCGACCGTGCGACGGTCTACCTGCGGATGGACGGCGACCTCATCAAGGACGCGAGCTTCGTGGGCCGCGGCTGCTCCATCTCCACCGCGTCGGCGTCGATGATGACCGAGGTGCTCAAGGGCAGGACAACCGCGGAGGCCGAGCGCCTGTTCGGCAAGTTCCACACGCTCGTCACCGAAGGGCCGGGCGCCGCCGATGACCCGGAGCTCGGCAAGCTCGCGGTGTTCGCCGGCGTCAGCGAGTTTCCGGCGCGGGTGAAGTGCGCTTCGCTCGCGTGGCACACGATGAAGAACGCGCTGCACGGCGCAGCCGAGACGGTTTCGACGGAGTAACGAAGATCATGAGAGAAGCCAGGACGCTCGCGCGCGCGATCGAGGTGACCGCCATTCCCTACGGCGAGCGCATCCCGATGCAGGCGGGCACCACGCTCTACATCACCCAGTCGCTCGGCGGTTCGTTCACCGCCGTCACCGACATGGGCTACATGGTGCGCATCGACGGCAAGGACGCGGACGCCATCGGCGAGCAACTGGCCGCCGGCCCGTCGGCCGCCGACCTCGAGAGCAAGCCGCTCGACGAGCTCGTCTGGGACCAGCTGAAGAGCTGCTACGACCCGGAGATCCCGGTCAACATCGTCGAGCTGGGCCTCGTCTATTCCTCGACCGTCACCCCGCTCGACGGCGGCGGCAACAAGGTCGCGGTCACGTTTTCGCTGACGGCGCCCGGCTGCGGCATGGGCGACGTGCTGCGCACCGAGATCCAGTCGAAGATCCAGGCCCTGCCCGGCGTCGAGGAGACGGACGTGCAGATCGCGTTCGATCCGCCGTGGGACCAGAGCCGCATGTCCGACGCGGCGCGCCTGCAGCTGGGGCTCATGTGAAGCTCAGCAGCCAGGAGGAGTACGGTCTGCGCTGCCTGCTGCAGGTGGCGCGCCGTCCGGCGGGGCAGAGCATTGCGCTCAACGAGCTGAGCCAGCTCGAGGGCCTGAGTCTCGCCAACACCGCCAAGATCCTGCGCCTGCTGCGCCGCAAGGGCTTCGTGCAGAGCACCCGCGGCCAGGCCGGCGGTTACGCGCTCACCCGCCCGGCCGCGGAGATCGGCGTGGGCGCGGTGATGACTGCGCTCGGCGGCCGCATCTACGACGAACGTTTCTGCGACCAGCATTCCGGCGTCGCGGCGCAGTGCGCCCACAAGAGCGACTGCTCGATCCGTCCGGTGCTGCGCCGCCTGCAGGGCGCCCTCGACTCGGTCCTCGGCGCCATGACTCTGGCCGATCTCCTGTGCCCGGAGAGCAGCGTCCGCCTGCCGCACGAGGGTATGCGCGCGCTGCGCATCGCCCCGGCGGCGCCCGTCTCCGGCTAGGCCTTCTTCTTCCGTTTGTAGGTGCCGTTGAAGGCCACCGTCCAGGTCTTGCCGCCGTCCGTCGATTGCTCGACGTACTGGCGCACCTGGTCTGGGCCTTCGCTCCAGAACGTCATGCGGCCGATGGCCGGCGGGCCACCCGGAGTGCCGGCGTTGTCGTTCAGATAGACCATCTTGCCGTCCTTGAACTCGCCTTCGTAGTGCGACACGCCGCCCTTGTTGTCCACCCAGAACTGCCGCCACTTCTTCGCGGCAGTGTCGTAGACGTTCAGGCTTCGGCCAGCGTACGGGCCGTTCTCGTAGTACTCCGCGATGATGCAGCGGTCCTCGACGAGTTCGATGCGGCTGGTCGCCGGCACGGTCATCCCCGGCACCTGCACGTCCCACTCGCCGATCCAGAAGTCGAACTGCCGCGATTCCGGCTGGTACGCACACGGATGCACGTTGCGGGCGATCCCTTCGGTCAGGGCCTGCCACTTCGCATCCTTGCGCAGGTTCGCGAATGCGGTTTCGGCGTCGAGGGTCGCCTGCAGCTGGAAGCCGCCGGCCACCGCCTGGTCGAGTGCCTTGAAGGCATCGTCCGTCCGGCCATTGGTGGCGTAGGCGCGCGCGCGATGGAAGGCCACCTGCACCGGCGGCGCACCCTGAGTCTCGGCGACCTTCAGTTCCGCGAGGCCGGCGTCGACCTGGCCCGCACCGATCAGCGACGCGCCGTAGCGGACACGGAGCATCGTGTCGGCCGGCTCCGCCTTGGCCAGCGGCGCGAACGCCGCCGCTGCCGCCTGCCACTCGCGCGCCTGGTAGAGGGCCTCGGCGCGCTCGCGCGGTGTTGCCGTCGCAACCGCGTGCCCGGTCCCGGCGGCGAGGGCCAGCATGGCGAACACGGGCAGGGCGGTGCGAAAAACCATGGTCTTCCTCCATCGGCCCGCGGCTGCGGACCAGCTACTGACGATGGCGAGAGTCTCGCGCACGATTGGACCATCGAGAAGATCCAATGTAGCGCAGTTCGAGGGTGCCATTTTTGGCGGTACCATTTGCTTGAACATGGCACGGCCTTCGCCGCCGCTTTTTTCCGCGCTGACGCTCGACCGCGGCCGCCCGCAGGCGTTGCACCGCCAGCTCTATGACGAACTGCGCGCCGCCATCCTCGGCAAGCGCCTGCCGGCGGGCACGCGGCTGCCGGCGACGCGCACGCTGGCGCGCGAGCTGTCGGTCTCGCGCAACACCGTGCTGGAAGCGTACGAGCAGCTGCTCGCCGAGGGCTACCTGCGCGGCCGCGTCGGCGCGGGCACCTTCGTCGACCCGGCGATAGCGCCAGCGCGGCCTGTGGATGCGCTTGCGCAGCCCAAAGACGAAGACACGCCGGCACGCGTCTCGCGCCGATCACGCGACGCCGCGGCGGCGGTGAGCGGGCTCGACCCACGCCTGCCGCTGGCACCCGGCGTACCGTACTTCGACGGCTTTCCGCTCGCCGCCTGGGCGCGGCTGGCAGCGCGCCGCATGCGCGATGCCTCGCTGCGCCAGCTCAACTACGGGGAACCCGCGGGCGAGCCGCGGCTGCGCGCCGCCATCGCCGCGCACCTGGCTGCCGCGCGCGGCGTGCGCTGTGCCGCGGACCAGGTGGTGCTGGTCGCGGGTGCGCAGCAGGGGATCGACCTGGTGGCACGCCTGCTGCTCGATGCCGGCGAATCGGCGTGGCTCGAGGATCCCGGCTATCTCGGCGCGCGCGCCGTGTTTGCCGCGACCGGCGTGCGGGTGGCGCCGGTGCCGGTTGACGACAACGGCCTGGTGGTCGCGGCCGGGGTGCGGCGCGCACCGCGCGCGCGCCTCGCGTACGTGACGCCGTCTCACCAGTTCCCGACCGGCACCACCATGTCGCTGCCGCGCCGCCTCGAGCTTCTCGCCTGGGCGAGAGGGGCGTCGGCCTACGTGATCGAGGACGACTACGACAGCGAGTTTCGCTTCGGCGGCCGCTCGCTGCCCGCGCTGCAGGGCCTCGACACCGCCGGGCGCGTGATCTACCTCGGCACCTTCAGCAAGGTGCTGTTCCCGTCGCTGCGCTGCGCGTACCTCGTGATGCCGCGCAGCCTGCTCGGCGCCATGATCGGCCTGAAGGGCGCCCTCGACTCCGCGGCGCCGCTCATCGACCATGCCGTGCTCGCCGACTTCATCGCGGCCGGCCACTTCAGCCGCCACATCCGGCGGGCGCGCGCGCACTATGCCCGGCGGCGCGAGGCGTTTCATCGCGCCGTCGCCGAGCGGTTCGGCGATACCGTGCGGCTCGGTGCCGTGTCCGGCCTGCACACCGTGCTGTGGCTGCCGCGCGGGCTCGACGACCGCGATGTCGCCGCGCGGCTGCGCGCCAGGGGAGTCGGCACGGCACCGCTCTCGGCATTCGCGCTCCGCCGCCGGCTGCCGCCCGGACTCGTGGTCGGCCAGGCGAACGCGTCTCCCGCGCAGATGACGGTGGCGCTCGCGGCACTGGAATCGGTGCTGCAATCGGCGGCGCGCAAGGCGCGGCGCGCCTAGAAAAAATGGCGACCGGCCCAGTGCTCAGGATCACCGAACCGGCCGCCGCACGATCAAGATGTTGTGTCGTAGTGTATGGGATGGACCGAGTCTCGTCAACGTTTGTTGCGCACCCCAGGTAATTCGCACAACGTCGGCGAAGGCCCGGGCATGATCAGGAGATTCCCTTAAATGAATCGCCACGCCTGGTTGTTGAGACTGCCATTGGCCGTGTTCACGGCCCATGCACTGTTTGGTGTTGCCGCGGTGGCGCGCGCCCAAAGCCAGGCGCCGCCGGCAGTGATCGTCGACGGCCGCATCGGCGCCGATACGTGCCAGGACTACGATCCGGCGAGCCGCGCGTGCGGCAGCGGCACGGCGCGCGCCGTGCGGCGCCTTGCTGCACTTGGCGCGCTGCGCCCGGGCGATGTCGTCGCGCTGCGCGAAGGCGACTACGACGAGACGCTGCACGCGGCCTCGGGCGCCGCCGGCGCTCCGATCACGTACATGCGCTACGGCGACGAGCACCCACGCATCCGCGGTGCCGAGCTCGACCCCGCGATCGACCTGTCGAACGTGCGATACGCGGTCATCGACGGCCTGGCGGTTGCCGACGTGGTCGGCTGGGTGCGAGCCGAGAACGCGCAGCATGTGGTGATTCGCAACAGCACCTTCCGCGGCGCCACCGCCTCGGGCAGCCGCGCCGGGCTCAAGTTCATCCACGCCAACGACAACCGCATCCTCGACAACGTCATCGACGACGGCAACGACAACGTCCTGCTGATCGACTCGAACCGTAACCTGGTTGCGGGCAACCGCATCACCGGCGCCGGCCACGCGCTGTGGACGATCCTCTGCGGGAGCAACAACGTCATCCGCGGCAACACGCTCGAAAACGAGTGGCAGAAGCTCGCGCAGGTGACCGACTGCGAAGGCGAGCCCTCCGACACCCCGACGAAGAACAAGAGCACGCGGCGCAACCTGGTCGAAGACAACGATTTCGGCGCGGTGCCCGACGCCGGCGGCCAGGCGCCCTATTCGCACATCCAGTACTCGGCGCAGCAGGGCATCGTGCGCCGCAACCGCTTCTTCGATTCGAAGGGCAGCGGGCTGCAGATGACGATCTACGACTACGAGGCGCGCTACAACACCGGCAACCGCGTCTACAACAACGTGTTCTACGCGATCGATACCGGCGCGATCGCGATCGACGCCGGCTCCGACTTCAAGGACAACGTCTTCAAGAACAACATCCTTGCCGGCAGCCACTTCGTCGCCCATGACGGGCGCTTCGCCTGGTACCGCGACCTCGCCGGCAAGCCGGTGCAGGTGATGACCGCGCGCCGTGACGGCTACCTGTTCGACAACAACGACATCTTTGGCGGCAAGCCCGGCGCGCCGTACGTCGTCGCCTACGGCGAGCGCGAGGGCGGCGACGCCGGTGCCCGCACCATCGAAGCGTGGCAGCGCCGCGACGCGAAGCTCTTTGCCCGCAACCTCGAAGTCGATCCCGGCTTTGCCGCGGCGGAGCGCCGCGACTTTCATCTCCTCGCGGACAGCCCGCTGATCGACCGCGGTGCCTTCCTCACCAGCGCTGTCGCTGCCGGCAGCGGCACCACCCTGCAGGTCGCGGATGCTTCCTGGTTCTACGACGGCTTCGCGATCGAGGGCGAGGAAGGCGACCGCATCCAGCTGGACGGCCAGGCGCAGACGGCGCGCATCGTGCGCATCGACCTGGCCGCGAACACCCTGGTGCTCGACAAGCCGCTCACGTGGACGGCGGGCCAGGGCGTGACGCTCGCGTACAACGGACGCGCGCCCGACATCGGAGCATACGAGCACTAGAATCCCGCCCCATGCGCGACCTGCGGCTGGCGTTCGTCGGCTTCGGCAACGCCGGCCGGCACTTCGGCGAGCGGCTGGCGGGAGACTACGGCCGCATCCTGCGCAGCCGCGGCGTGCGCCCGCGCATCGTCGGCATTGCCACCGGCCGCAACGGCATCGCCGTCGATCCGCGCGGCCTCGATCCGCGCCGCGTGCTGCGCGCGCTGGCTGAGCGCCGCGGCCTGCAGGCGCTGCACCGCGGCAAGCCGGTCGGCAACACCCTCGATTTCATCGCCCGCGTGCGCGCCGACGTGCTGTTCGAAATATCGCCGCTCGATCCCACGGCCGGCCAACCGGCGATCGCGCACGTCCGCGCCGCCCTGCGCCGGCGCATGCATGTGGTGACGGCCAACAAGGGTCCGGTGGCGTTCGCGCTGCGGCCGCTGCGGGCGCTGGCGCGGCGTGAAGGGCGCAGCTTCCGCTTCGAGGGCGCTGTGCTCGACGGCACGCCGCTCTTCAACATGGTCGAACGCACCCTCGCCGGCTGTCGCATCCTCGGCTTTCGCGGCGTGCTCAACAGCACCACCACGCGCATCCTCACCGCGATGGAAAAGGGGATCAGCGGCCTGGAAGCGCTGCGCCAGGCGCAGGCGGCCGGTGTCGTCGAGGCGAACCCGGCCTTCGACCTCGACGGCTGGGACGCCGCGGTCAAGGGCTGTGCCATCGCCAACGCGCTGATGGGCGCGCAGGTGACGCCGCGCGACGTACGCCGCACCGGGATCGGCGCGGTCACGGTGCAGGACGTCGGTGAAGCCACCGCCGCCGGTGCGCGCCTGCGCCTGGTGGTGCGTGGCCATCGCGAGGGCAAGCAGGTGCTGGTGAGCGTCGCGCCGGAACGCATCGTGGTGGGCGACCTGCTGGTCTCGCCCGGCTGCGACGGTGTCGTGGTGCTGCAGACCGACCTGATGCGCGAGGTCGGCATCTGGGAAGGCGCCGGCGGCGTCGACCAGACCGCCTACGCACTCCTCTCCGACCTGCTGGCGATCGTGGACGGCGTCCGGTGAGCGAAAGCCAGTCGGCGGTTTCCGCGGTCTTCGACGCGCTGCAGGACGCGGTGTCGCACACCCGCGCGCAGCTCTTCCCGTTCCGGCTCAACCGCTGGCTGCCGCTCGGCGTTGTCGCGTTCCTCGACCAGTGCGGCCGGCAAGGCGGTCCGGCTTTCCCGAACTTAGGCAACAGCTACCGTCACAACACAGGCGCCGGGAGCCCCGTCGGCGTCGATATGGTCCGCGCCGGCGGATGGCTGGGCCAGCACGTCGTGCTGATCATGCTCATTGCCGCGGGCGTCTTCGCCGTGGCCGTGGCGGTCATCGCGCTTGCAACGTGGCTGCGCAGCCGCGGCACGTTCATGTACATCGACAACGCCGCCGGCGGCACCTGCGACATCGAGCGGCCGTGGCGCCAGCACCGCGAGATCGCCGGTTCGTGGTTCGCGTGGCAGCTCACCATCGGCCTCGCCAGTTTTGTCGGCGTGGTCGGCATGCTGATCCCGATCGGCATACTCGTCTACCGGTTCTTTCTCGTCCGCCAGCCGGCGATCCTGCTTGGCCTGATCGTGCCGTTCCTCGCGCTGCTGGCGATGAGCCTCGTCTACGGCGCGTTCGCCGTCGCCTCGCGCGATTTCGTGGCGCCGCTGCAGTTCCAGGCGGGTCGGTCCTTCGGCGCGGCTCTGCAGATCTTCTGGGGCCTGCTGTGCCGCGAGCCGCTGGCGTTCTTCATCTACCTGATCCTGAAAATGGTCTATGCGGTCGCCGCCGGGGTGCTGGCTTTCATCGCCTGCTGCCTCACCTGCTGCATCGCCGCACTCCCCGTGGTGAACCAGGCAGCGCTCCAGCCCGTCTACTACTGCGAACGGTCCTGGTCGCTGTTCCTGCTGCGGCGCCTGGGCTACGACGTCTTTCCCCCTTCCGGAGGTTTGCGCACATGACCACGAAGCCCGCCTTCTCCCGCGAGGAGCGCGAGAAGCTCATCGAAACCTACGCCGCCGGACCCGAGCGGCTGCGGCGTGCGTGGCAGGCCGTGCCGGAGGCCGCGCAAAAGCTGGCGCCCGCGGCGGGGAAGTGGTCGCCGCACCAGGTCGTCATCCACTGCGGCGATTCCGAGACCTACGGCGCGGTGCGCATCCGCATGCTGGTCGCCGAGAAGTCGGCGACGATCGTGGGCTATGACGAAGCCGAGTGGGCGCGGGTCCTCGACTATCACTCGCTGCCGATCGAGCCGGCGCTGGCGGCGGTCGCGGCCGCGCGCGGCAACACCCTCGCGCTGCTGCGCCAGATGGACGAGAGGGCCTGGGGCAAGTCCGGCACGCACACGCAGTCGGGCCACTTCAGCGCCCAGGACTGGCTGCGGGTCTATTCGGTCCACGTCGAGAACCACGCAGCCCAGATCGACCGCGCGGTTGCGGTGTTCAAAGAGAAAGGCGCGGGCGCCTAGGCGGGTGCGGCGGCGGCCGCCGGCTTGCCCTTCTTGGCGGCGTCGGCCGCGACCCAGCGCACCGAAGGCGAGGCCGAGAGCTTCATCTCTTCGATCAGCTTGGCGGCCGCCACCTTCAGCTTCGGGTTGCGCGCGCCGATCTGGCGCAGCGCCGAGGCCACGGCCTTCTTCACGTGCACGCGCTCGTCGGTTGCGTGCTGCTTGACGACGCCGAGCAGGGTGAGGAAGCGCGAGTCTTCCGCCTTCTTGTCGTGGACCGCCATCTCCGCGATGAGCGCGAAGCCGGCGCGCTTCACGAACTCCTGCGGGCGCTGCGTCCAGGCGAGTGCGCGGCGGTACGCGTAGGGCGTGTTCCAGAAGAGGTCGGTGCAGCAGGTGTCGCCGATGACGTAGTTGTCGAAGTCGCGCGCCCAACGGTCCATCTGGCGCTCCGAGACCTTGTCGGGCTCGTCGATGAGGGCCGCCAGGATGCGCGCGTCGTGGACGCCGGTGGCCCACAGCTCCTGCGCCAGGCGATGGTCGCGGCCCAGCTCCTTCGCAAGCTTGCGCAGCTGCGCCGACGACAAGCCATAGGCCTTGCGCGTCTGGATGCCGGCCTTCATCATGTCGGCCACGGCCTTTGCGTTCTCCATGGCGCGAATGCGCTGCAGCACCACCCCGACCTCGGGCAGATCGGTCCTCATTGGGCCACCGCTGCGGTGCCGACGGCGGGGCTGCCGCTTTCCCTGCGGACCAGCGCCTCTATCGTCTGCACCACTTCGTCAACGCTCTTGCGGGATGTGTCCACGATGTGGGCCGCGCCGCGATACAGCGGCTCGCGAGCCTGCAGCAGGCGTCGAAGTTCGGCCATGGCGTGCGGGTTGTCGGCCATCGGTCGTCTGTCTCCTTGTTGAATCACTCGGTTCCAGTGCTGTTCGGGGTCGGCACGGAGCCACACCGTCATCGAGTCGCGGCGCAGCAAGGCGAAGGTGGCAGGCGATGTGACGATCCCTCCGCCCGCAGCAAGGACGAGGGGGCGCCGCTCGGCCAGGATCCCCTCCAGAACCTCGCGCTCAAGACGCCTATAGTACTCCTCGCCGTGGAAATCGAATATCTCGCGGAGCGCGAGGCCGGCGGCTTCCTCGATGCGCGCGTCCAGTTCGACGAACGGAATATGCAGCCGGCGGGCTAGTTTCCGGCCGATCGTCGTCTTGCCGGCGCCGCGCAATCCCATGAGCGAAACGACCGGCAGCGGAGCCGCCGCGGCGTCCACGTCAGAGACGAGGGCCGAGAGCGTGGTGTCGAGCGCACGGGCCAGCGCCGCCAGCCGCTTGACGGAGATGTTGCCTTCGCCGGCCTCGACCTGGACGAGAAACCGCGACGACAGCCCGGAGCGTTCGGCGACGTCGCGCAGCGTGAGGCCGCGATGCGCGCGCAGCTCCCGGGCGCGCCGCGCGAGGCCGTCGAGGATCGGGTCCATAAAGACGCACTATACTACACAACTGCCATATGTCGGAAGCACTATAATGCTTGACAGGGGAGAAATCGCCGGGTAACTTCCGGCGTATGGAGCCTGCCACGCTCACTGCCCAACCCCCCGTGCGCTTCGAGACGGAACCGCAGCGTTACCTCCATTGGCGTCTCGAGATCGACCCGCCGGTGGCGCGGCTCATCATGGACGTGCAGGAAGACAAGCCGCTGCGCCCGGGCTACCCGCTGAAGACCAATAGCTACGATCTCGGTGTCGACATCGAGCTGGCCGACGCCATCCAGCGGCTGCGCTTCGAGCATCCCGAGGTGCGCAGCGTGGTGGTCACGAGCGGCAAGGACCGCATCTTCTGCTCGGGCGCCAACATCTACATGCTTGGTTCGTCCACGCACTCGTTCAAGGTCAACTTCTGCAAGTACACGAACGAGACGCGCCTCTCGCTCGAGGACGCGTCGCAGCACTCCGGGCTGCGCTCGCTGGCTGCGGTCAACGGCGCCTGCGCCGGCGGCGGCTACGAATTGGCGCTCGCCTGCGACGAAATCCTGCTGGTGGACGACGCCTCGTCGGCGGTCAGCCTGCCCGAAGTGTCGCTGCTCGCCGTGCTGCCGGGCACCGGCGGGCTCACGCGCGTCACCGACAAGCGCAAGGTGCGCCGCGACCTCGCCGACGTGTTCTCGAGCCTGGGCGAAGGCGTGAAGGGCAAGCGCGCCGTGAAGTGGCAGCTGGTGGACGAGACCATCGCGCTCTCCAGGTTCGCCTCGCGCGTGCCCGAACGCGCGCAGGAGCTGGCGAAGAGCAGCGCGAAGCGCGAGGGTCCCGGCGTGGTGCTGGCGCCGCTCGCGGGGAAGTACAGCGACGAAGGCGTCGAGCATCGCTACGTGAGCGTCGTGATCGACGCCGCGCTGCGCGTCGCAACGCTCACCATGCGCGGCCCGGCAGCGGGGGAGCCGGACTCGGCCGAAGGCATGCGCAAGGCCGGCAGCGAGCTGTGGGCGCTACGCGCCTTCCGCGAATTGGACGACGCGCTCCTCGACCTGCGCTTCAACCGTCCCGACGTTGGCGTCCTCGTCCTGAAAACCGCGGGGGAACCCGCGGCGGTGCTGGCGGTCGATGCCGCGCTCGACGCCGCGAAGGCCGACTGGTTCGTGAACGAGGTGCTGCACCACATGAAGCGCGTGCTGAAGCGCCTCGACCTGACCGCGCGCAGCCTGCTCGCGGTGATCGAGCCCGGTTCGTGCTTCGCAGGCTCGCTCCTCGAGCTGGCACTGGCCGCCGACCGCTCGTACATGCTCGCGCAGGAAGACGGACCGGCGATCGCTTTCTCGGCGCTCAACTATGGGGTCCTGCCGATGTCGAACGGGTTGTCACGGCTCGCCACGCGCTTCCTGGGCGACCCCGACAAAGCGGTGGCCAGGCACGCGGAGCCGCTCACCGCCGAAGATGCCCTGGACGCCGGGCTCGTCACGTTCGCGCCCGACGACATCGACTGGGACGACGAAGTGCGCCTCGCGATCGAGGAACGCGCGAGCCTGTCGCCCGACGCGCTCACCGGCATGGAGGCAAACCTGCGATTCGCCGGCCCGGAGACCATGGAAACGAAGATCTTCGGCCGGCTGTCGGCCTGGCAGAACTGGATCTTCCAGCGCCCGAACGCGGTCGGCGAGCGCGGCGCGCTCACCCTTTACGGAAAGCCCGAGCGGCCGCGGTTCGCCTGGGCGCGGACCTAGGACGAAAAGGACGAAAAGCCATGAGCGTCGATCTCAACTCCAGGATCCCGAACAACGTCGACCTCGCGCAGGACAAGCGCCTGCTGCGTGCGCTCGAGCAGTGGCAGCCCAACTACATCGACTGGTGGCAGGAGATGGGCCCCACCGACTACCAGACGAAGGACGTCTGGCTGCGCACCGCGGTCAGCGTCGACGCCGATGGCTGGGCCAACTTCGACTATGTGAAGATGCCCGACTACCGCTGGGGCATCTTCCTCGCGGAGCCGACCAAGGACCGCAGGATTGGCTTTGGTGACAACCTCGGCCAACCGGCCTGGGACAGCGTGCCCGGCGAGCACCGCAACACCCTGCGCCGCCTCATCGTCACGCAGGGCGACACCGAACCGGCCAGCGTCGAGCAGCAGCGCCTGCTCGGCCACACGGCGCCGAGCCTCTACGACATGCGCAACCTCTTCCAGGTGAACGTGGAGGAAGGCCGGCACCTGTGGGCAATGGTGTACCTGCTGCACAGCTACTTCGGCCGCGACGGCCGCGAGGAGGCGGAAGAGCTGCTGCAGCGGCGCAGCGGCAACGCCGACAAGCCGCGCATCCTCGGCGCCTTCAACCAGCCGGTGACCAACTGGCTCGACTTCTTCATGTTCACGATGTTCACCGACCGCGACGGCAAGTATCAGCTGCTGGCGCTCGCCGAGTCGGGCCTCGACCCGCTGGCACGCACCACGCGCTTCATGCTCACCGAGGAAGCGCACCACATGTTCGTCGGCGAGAGCGGCGTCGAGCGCATCGTGCAACGCACCGCCGAGCTGATGAAGCAGGATCCCAATGGCGACGTGGCGAAGCAGGGCGGCATCCCGCTCGACATGATCCAGCGCCACCTGAACCTCTGGTACGCGCTGTCGCTCGACCTGTTCGGCGGCGAGATCTCGAGCAACGCCGCCGCATATTTCGCGTCCGGCCTCAAGGGCC
The DNA here is from genome assembly GCA_963720545.1 of uncultured Acidobacteriota bacterium. GTDB lineage: Bacteria > Acidobacteriota > Vicinamibacteria > Fen-336 > Fen-336 > MFD01916-c6. Next base: position 3,121,244 of record OY970399.1, read on the forward strand.
GCGCCAACGAGGAGAAGTACGCCGAGCACACGGCGCTCCACGAGATCTACCGCATGAATGTGGTGCGCGACGGCAAAACCAGCGTCGAGGACGTCCCGATGCGCAACGCCATGAACGAGGTGTTGCGCGACGCGTACACGGCCGACTGCCAGCGCGGCGTGGACCGCTGGAACAAGAAACTCGCCGACGCCGGCCTCAGCGAGCGCCTGGTGCTGGCCGACAAGCGCTTCTACCGCCACATCGGCATGTACGCCGACATGCCCTACGACCCGCAGGGCCGCCTGCTGACCCGCGAAGAGTGGCACGCGAAGCGCGACCAGTGGCTGCCAAGCGCCGGCGACCGCACCTACGTCGAACACCTGATGCAGCCCAACCGCACCCCCGGCGCCATCGCCAACTGGATCGCCCGCCCCGCCCGCGGCATCAAGGGCCTGCCGTTCGAATACGAATACGTCCGTCTAGACTAGCTATCGACGGATGGGCCGTCTCGCCCCCGTCCCATCCGTCGATCTTCTTTTGTCCGTTGCCAGGCGCTTGCCCGCTATCGACGGATTGGCCGGCCGTCCCTGCCCAATCCGTCGATTTCCTTTTTCCGTTCCCAGGCGCTTGCGACAGGGTTCGTTTCGTTTCGTTTATTCCCTGGGCGCTTGCGTCAACGACCTGTTGCCACTGTGTCCGGACACAGTGAATTCCTCCTGGAACGCGGCTCGCTCTGAGTTCCCTCGCGGCTGGAAAGAACTGGACCGCTCGGGAAAGCGCAGTTCTATTCAATGACCAGCGAGGTCACCTTGATCTGGTCGCCGCTGCGGTCGCCGACGACAGTGGCGCGCAGGTGGTCGGTCTTCTTGGTGGCGAGCAGGGCGGCGTGCGTCTTTTCGTTGCCGGCGGCGTCGAACTTCAGGTACGAACCGTCGGCGGTGACGAGGCCGTAGCCGCCCTTTACGCACTGCAACGCGCACTTGGTCTCGTGCTTGTCGGGGTCGGCCTTGACCCGGTCGAAGCACTGCGTGTCCACGACCGACACGTTGCTCCAGGTTTCGGCGCTGGCGACCATCGGCGCGGCCAGCAGCGCCGCCATCATCACCATCGTCTGCGTCGTCTTCATGCTTGCCTCCTCAATCTGCCTGCTGGGTTAAGCGACCGAACGCACTTCGCTGAGGCGCGCCAGCGTGTACGCGCCAATCGCGATCTCGACGTCGCGCACGGCGAGGTCGTAGAACATTCCGGTTGTCACCAGCTGCGCCGCGATCGCGAGCAGCCATGCCATCGCGACATAGCCGCCGAGCCGCGTGACGCCGGCGAGGATGGCAAGGCCAACCACCATCTCGATCACGCCAACCATGTGCATGAACGCGGTGGCGCTCATGGGCAGGCGGCTGGCGATGGCCGGGCTCAGATACATCCCCCAGTCGGCGAGGATGTTGAAGAACTTGTCGAGCCCCGCCAGGAACGGTCCCAGGCCAAGCCCGATGCGCAGCGCCCACCACGCCGAATCCACACCCTTCGAGAGCGGCATTGCCACCTCCTGCCTCCATTGAGTGAGCGGACCGCGAAAGGTTACGCCCACGCCGGGGGAGGCTTGTAACCTTTTATGCCCGGTGCGACTCTGTTGGATCAGGTGGCCGTCAAAGGATGCCGGCGATGCAAATAGCGACGGTGAACGAGCGCCCGGAGTGGCGTGAGCTTTCGGACGATGCCGTGGTCGCGCGCGTCAAGGCCGGCGAGGCGGCGCTCTTCGAGGTGCTGATGCGCCGCTACAACCAGCGCCTCTACCGGGTCGCTCGCGCCATCCTGCGGGACGATTCCGAGGCCGAGGACGTCATGCAGCACGCCTACGTCCAGGGCTACCTGCACCTCGGCCAGTTCGCGGGACGCGCCTCTTTCGCCACCTGGCTCACCAGGATCGCGGTGCACGAGGCGCTCGGCAGGGTGCGCAAGCGCGGCCGTGAGCAGGGCGCCATGCCGCACGAGGAAGGCGAGGACAGGATGAGCAGGGTGGAGTCGCCGCGGGCCGACCCCGAGCAACAGGCTGCGCATGGGGAAGCGCGACAGCTGCTCGAAGCCGCGATCGCGGCGCTGCCGCAGAACTACCGCTCGGTGTTCGTGCTGCGCGACGTCGAGGGCATGAACACCACCGAGACCGCATCGTGCCTCGACCTCACGGACGAATCGGTGAAGACGCGGCTGCATCGGGCGCGGGCGATGCTGCGCAAGGACCTGTTCCAGCGCGCCGGCGTCGCCGCGCCGACCGCGTTCTCCTTCCACCTGTCGCGCTGCGACCGGGTGGTCGCGGCGGTCTTCGGCCGCCTGCAGGTGACGCCGGTTCGCACCGGCAACTGAAAAAAATCTGCAACGTCCGGCCGCGCCCGGACTCACTTGGGCATGAGGATCCATTGGCTCGCCGCAGGAGTTCTCGCCGCAACGGTCGCAGCCGTTGCCATCGGCTTCGACGTTTCGCGCACCAGCGCGGCGGAAGACGCCGCGGCCCGCTCGAGTGCGGACGCTGCCACGCTGCGCCACGCCGCCCAACAGCTGACCAGGGGCCGGAAGGTGTTTCGCCACGACACCTTCGGCGACGAAGCGTTCTGGGGCGGCGAGCTGCGGCTGCACGAGGCGATCGCCGGCGACGCCAACGGCGGTGTCGGCCCCGGCGTGAGCCCGGCGACTGCGCTCGCCGTGGGCCTGAAGGTCGATCTCGACGCGCTGCCGGCGTCCCTCATCCGCCAGCTCCGGCGCGGCGAGGTCGACCTGCAGGATCCGGCCACGACCCTGGCCCTGCTGCGGCTCGATGCCGTGGTGGGTGTGCACGGCACGTTCGGTTCCAGCGGCCGGATCGCCACGATCGGGATCCAGTGCGCGCTATGCCATTCGGTGGTCGACGATTCGTTCGCTCCCGGCATCGGGCATCGGCTCGACGGCTGGGCCAACCGCGACCTCGACGTCGGCGCCGTCGTCGCGCTGGCGCCCGACCTCTCCTACTTCAGCGACCTGCTGCACGTCGATCAGGAGACCGTGCGCGCGGTGCTGCGCAGCTGGGGCCCGGGCAAGTTCGACGCCGAGCTGGCGCTCGACGGCCAGCCGTTCCGCCCCGACGGACGCTCCGCCGCCACGCTCATTCCGCCGGCGTTCGGCCTCGCCGGCGTAAACCTGCACACTTACACGGGCTGGGGTTCCGTGACCCACTGGAACGCAATGGTCGCGAACCTCGAGATGCACGGCCAGGGCACCTTCTACGATCCGCGGCTCGACGACCCCGTCAAGTTCCCGATCGCCGCCGCCAACGGGTTCGGCAACGTGCGCAACGACGACGACCTCATCACCGGCAAACTGGGCGCGCTGCACTTCTACCAGCTCGCGATCCCGGCTCCGGAGCCGCCGCCAAACAGCTTCGACGCAGCGCTCGCGCAGCGCGGGCGGACGCTCTTCGCGGGCCGGGCCGACTGCGCGCGCTGCCACGTGCCACCGCTCTTCACCGAGCCCGGCTGGAACATGCACACCGCCGCCGAGATCGGCATCGACGATTTCCAGGCGAAGCGTTCGCCCGACGAGCGCTACCGGACGACGCCGCTCAAGGGACTGTGGACGCACCAGAAGGGCGGCTTCTACCACGATGGCCGCTTCCGGACGCTGCGCGCGGTGATCGACCACTACGACGCGTTCCTGCACCTCGGCCTGTCTGCAGCGGACAAGGCCGCCCTCGCGGAGTACCTCAAGAGCATCTAGCGAATCGAGCCGCTATCAACGCGCGAGCGTTTCCTTGGTGACGAGGCCGATCTGGGTCCGCTGGTCGGTCGGCACCGCCTGGCCGCGTAGCAGTGCCACCGCGGTTTCTACCGCGACCCGGCCCATTTCGGCGGGAAACTGGGCGACCGAAGAATCCATCGCGCCGCTCCGGATGGCGGCGCGGGCGTCATCGACGGCGTCGAAGCCGATGACGCGGATCCTGCCGGTGCGCCCGGCGGCGGCGATGGCCTCGACAGCGCCGAGCGCCATCATGTCGTTGCACGCGAACACGGCGTCGATCTCGGGATGAGCCTGCAGCATGTTCTGGAAGACGTTGAAGCCCTGGTCGCGTTCCCAGTTCGCGGTCTGCGAAGCGACGATGACGACGCCGCTGGCCGCGGCCAGCGCCTCGTGGAAGCCCTTGAGTCGGGAGTCGCCGGTCTCGTGGCCGGGAATGCCTTCGAGCACCGCCACCTTCGCCTGGCCGCCGCTCGCTTCGATGATGCGCCTGCCGGCGAGGCGGCCGCCTTCCACGTTGTCCGAACCGACATAGCTTTCCGTGTGCACCGAAGCGTCCTGCGCCGCTTTCGGGTCGACGCGGTCGTCGACCACTACGATCGGCACCGCGGCGGCGTTGGCGTGCGCCAGCGCCGGCACGATGCCGGTGGAGTTCGATGGCGCGATGCAGAGGGCCTTCACCCCAGATTGCACCAGGTTCTCGACGATCTGCATCTGCCGCTCGACGTCGATCTCGCGCTCGGGCGCCTGCACCACCAGCTCGACGCCGAGGCGCTTCGCGGCCGCTTCCGCGCCGCGCTGCATCTCGATGAAGAACGGATTGTTCGCAGTCTTCATCACCAGCGCCACTCTCGGCAGCGCGGAACCGTCGTGCGCCGGGCGCCCGCACCCGGCCGCAAGCAGTGCGAACGCGCCGGCGGCGAACCGCACGCGGCCGGTCATCGCGCTGCCGTGAACACCAGGAAGTACTGATAGGGAAGGAACGTGTGTTCGCCGGCGAGGCGGAAGCCGTTCTCCTGCATCTGCTTCACCACGTCCTCACGCGCGATCTTCGTGTCCATGCCCGGCCCAACCGGCAGCGGGCGCTTCTGGTAGTCGATCATGACGATGCGCCCGCCCGGCGCGAGCGAATTCCGCAGGGCCGCGATATAGGCCGCCTGCTTCTCGACGTGGTGCCAGACGTCGCAGAAGAAGACGAGGTCGACCTTGTGCTCCGGCAGTCGCGGGTCGTCGGGCGGAGCCAGCGTCGCGGTGACGTTCGTGAGCCCGGCTGCGGCGGCGCGCTGCCTGATGTGCTCGACCATGCCCGGCTCGACGTCGACTGCGTACACTTGCCCGGCGGCGCCCACCGCGCGCGCGAATCGCAGCGTGAAATAGCCTGAGCCAGCGCCGATGTCGGCGACCGCGTCGCCCGGCTTCAGCGCCAGCGCCGCCACCACCTCGTCCGGCTTCTGGTAGCCGTCGCGCGCGGCGCTGTCGAGCATCCTTATGTATGCGTCCACATCGGTATGCGCGCCGTGTTCGCGGCGGGTGGCGGGATCCTGCGCCTGCGCGGACGCCGCAGAGCTCGCGGCCAGCGCGGCTGCAATTGCCCAGGCCGAGCAACGCCGCATCGTCATGACGACACCCCGCGCAGCGCCGGATCGACCAGCGCACGCGCCTTCGTCAGCAGCCGGCGCAGGCCGCTGTCGATGTCGAGCGCCAGCGCGTCGTCCCAGGCGAACCAGCGCATGTCGTCGGTCTCGTCGCGCGAGCGTTCGAAGGCGGCCCCGGCGGGCGCAACCACCAGGTAGCGCAGGTCGAGATGGTCGTGCGCAGGCTCGGCGCCGCGCGCCGGGATGCGGTGCACGTCGACGTCGAGCGGTCGCGGCGCCTCCGGGTGCAGGGCCAGGTCGCTCATGCCCGACTCCTCCGCGGCTTCGCGCATGGCCACCGCCGCGCCCGAGGTTTCGCCGGCTTCGCCGTGGCCCCCGCATTGCAGCCAGCGCTGCAGCTTCTTGTGGCGCAGGAGCAGCACGCGCATGCCGTCGGCGGAGACGACCAGCGCGCTGCCGACCAGGTGGCCGTGCAGGTGGGCGCGATCGAAGGGCCGCTCGTGGCCGGCCGCGAATGCGCGGATGCGCGCGAGCCCCGCGGCCTCTTCGGCATCCTGCGCCACGTACGTGTCGAGCCGCTCGTCGAGACCCATGGTGTTATGGTGCGATCGGCTCGATTGTGGCACACTGCGCGCCGCACGGGAGGCCGCCCTGAGCGAACGCTACGAACGCATGAAGGACGCGGTTCGCGCCCTCTTCGACCGCAACCGGCAGCAGGGCATCGCGTCGTGGTGCGGGCTCGGCTACGACTTCGTTTGCCCGTCGCCCGGCACCTATCCGTTCCAGTGGTTCTGGGACTCGTGCTTCCATGCCGTGGTGCTCAGCCACTTCGACGTCGAGCGCGCGCGCTCCGAGGTGCGCAGCCTGCTCGCGAACGCGCAGGACGATGGCTTCGTCGCGCACGTCACCTTCTGGCAGCGCGAGCACTACGAGGACCTTCTCTCGACCTACTCCATCGCATATCGCACGCCGTATCTCTCCGACTGCATGCAGCCGCCGTGCCTCGCCGAGGCGGTGGCGGCGGCCGCGGAAGGGCCGGGCGGCGAACAGTTCCTGGCGGAGGTCATGCCGCGGGTGCTGGCCTACTACGAATGGCTGGCGCGCGTGCGCGATCCCGACCGCGATGGCCTGATCGCAACGCTGCAGCCGGACGAATCGGGCCTCGACCATGCGCCGAAGTACGACGAGTACCTCGGCGTCACCGGCACCTCGCAGGGCGACCTCGACGACGCCTGGCAGCGGGTGGCCGGACCCTACGCGGAAGTGGGCCGCGATCCGCAGCGCATGTTCGCGCTCGACCGCTTCATCTGCGAGGACGTGTTCGTCAACACGATCTACGCCGAGAACCTGCGGGTGCTGGGCGGCCTGCTCGAGAAGAGCGGCAAGCCGAATGAGGCGGCGCGTCGCTATCGGCGCGCCGATCACACCGTCTCGTCGCTCGCCGCGAAGTGCTGGGATGCCGAGACCGGCCTCTTCTACGATCTTGCCGGGCGCGGCGAAAGGCGGCTGAGGATGAATACCATCAGCTCGCTGGTGCCGATCCTGCTCGACATCCCGCGCCGCGCCGTGGACGGCATCGTCCGCCAGCTCGGCGACGAGCGCACCTACGCGGCGCCGTTTCCGGTGCCGTCGGTGGCGCTCAACGAACCGTCGTACCTGCCCGGCGCGAACGATCGCAAGCTCGTGTGGCGCGGACCCACCTGGATCAACAGCAACTGGTACATCGCGCGGGGGCTGCGCCGTCACGGTTATCACGACCTCGCGCGCGGCATCGAGGACCGCTCCGCCGCGCTGGTCGAGAACAACGGCTTTCGCGAGTACTACGATCCCTGGACCGGCGCGGGCTACGGTGCCGAAAACTTTGCCTGGAGCGGCCTCGCTCTCGACATGCTCGCGCGGCACGAGGGCCTGCGTTGATCCTGGCGGCGGCGCTCTTCGCCGCCGCGGCCACCGCGGCTGTGGAGCGCCAGCTGGTGGTGCCGCTGCGTGCCGCCGACGTCGCCGTATCGCGCTACCGCCATGTGCCGTTCGCAGTGCCGGCAGGCACCACGCGTGTCGAGGTCGCGCTTGCGTTCGACAAGGCGGGCGGCGCCAATGTCATCGACCTCGGGCTGATGGAACCCGGCAGCATTTCGCTGCCGAGCGGCGCCTTTCGCGGCTGGAGCGGCGGCGAGCGCGCGGCCGTCTTCGTCGCCGCGGACGATGCGACTCCCGGCTACTGGCCCGGCGCGACACCGGCCGGCACCTGGCACGTCGTGCTCGGGCTTTACAAGATCGCGCCGCAGGGCGTGTCCGTGACGCTCACGGTGAAAACAGCCAGTGTGCCTCCTGGCATCGGCATCACCAGGGCGCCACAGGCGTTGCGCTCGCCGGCCGCGGCACCGCTGCGCAGCGACGCGCGCTGGTACGCTGGCGCGCTGCACACGCACACCGTTCACAGCGACGGCAGGCTGACGCCGGCGGAGCTGGCACGCGCGGCACGCGCGGCGGGCCTCGACTTCCTGGCGATCACCGATCACAACAACACCGCACAGCAGCGCGAGCCGATCGCCGTGCCGGGCCTGCTGGTGATCACCGGCGAAGAGGTGACGACGCCGGGCGGCCATGCCGGCGTGTGGGGCCTGCACGGTCCGCGTGCCTTCGTCGATTTCCGTGTGGCGCCGGGCGATCCGCGCGTCGCCGAACTGGTCGCGGCAGCCCATGCCAAAGGTGCACTCTTTGCGATCAACCATCCGTTCGACAACTGCACGGCCTGCTCGTGGACGCACGCAGTGCCGGACGGCATCGACGCGCTCGAGATCACGAACCCCGGCGGCTCGAACACGGCGCAGGCCATCGCGCTCTGGGACACGCTGCTGCGCGCGGGCCGCAGGGTCGCGGGGATCGGCGTCAGCGACTGGCATCGGCCGGGGGAGGCTGCGCGCACCATCGACGTCGCCAACTCGCGCATCTACGCGAGCGAGCTGTCGGAGCCGGCGATCCTGGCGGCGATCAAGGCCGGTCGTGTCATCGTCACCGCCTCGGCGAAACTGCCCGTGCCGTCGTTCACCGTGTCGACGCCGCGCAACGAACGTGCCGCGGCGGGCGGGCACCTCGAGCTTGTCGCGGGCGAGCCGCTGCGCCTCGAAGCCGCGGGCGACGCGCCTTATGCGGGCGGCCGCGTGCAGTTCGTGTGGCGCGGCGAGACGCTCGGATCGTTCGACGTGCCGGCGGGTGCGCCCGCCTCGTTCGCGCACTATCCTGCAGCGGATGGCTACGTGCGCGCCCACTTCTTCGCGCCCGACGGCGCACCGCTCGCCATCACCAACCCCGTGTGGGTCACGGTGAAGGCGCCGTGACGAGAGGCAGCACGCCGCGGCTGCTGCCCGGCGCCTTGCTGGTTCTTGGTTCGCTTCTCGCCGTGCCGCGCGCCGGGCAGGCCGACGAACTGGTGACGCCGGTGCGCGTCGGCCGCAGCGATGCGCCGCTCGCGGTGAGCGTGTGGGCCCAGGCCGAGTATTCGCACGTCGCGGGCCGGCCCGAACTCGCCGCCGTGTTCACGAAGATTTTCACCGACTGGGCAGTCGCGCGGCCCGACATCCGCCTCGACATCTCGGTGATGCCAGGGCTGGAGATGCACAAGGCGAAGCTGCTGCTGGCTGCGAACGCCGACCGGCTGCCCGACGTCGCGTCGATCGACAGTTTCTGGATGCCGCTCTTTCTTGCCGGCGGACACCTGCAGCCGCTCGATCCCGAATGGCCGGTGGCAGATCGCGCCGACTACCTGCCGTTCACCATCAGCACGCTCTCGGATCGCGCCGGGCACGTCTATGGCATGTGGCACGGCACCGACTGCCGCGCGCTCTATTACCGCAAGGACCTGGTGCCGAAACCGCCGCGCACCTGGGACGAGCTGCTCGAGCTGGCGGCGAAGATCTCGCGCGAGAAGGGCATAGCCGGCTACATGTTCAACGCCGGCCGGTGGGAGGGCACCGTCTTCGACCACCTGCCGATGCTGTGGGCGCAAGGCGGCGAGATCGTCGATGCCGACGGCCGGCCGGTGTTCGGCCTGCCGCAAAACCGCGAGAAGCTGCTCGCCATCCTGCGCTTCCTGCGCCGCGCGGTCGAAAGCGGCGCGTCGCCGCGCTCGGTGCTGGGCTCGATCGACTATCACCAGCTGTCGTCGGCGGCGATCGCCGGCGACACCGCGATGTTCCTCGGCGGCAACTGGCAGGTGCGCGAGCTGGAAGTGGGGATGACGAAGGCGCAACTCGACAACTGGGACGTGGCGCCCATCCCGCAGCGCGCGCCGGGCCAGATGGCGACCGGCACCGGCGGCTGGGTGTGGGTGGTGTTCGCCAAGGACCCGGCGCGCCGCAAGGCGGCGATCGAGTTCCTGCAGTTCCTGCAGTCGAGCGAGCACGTCGCGCAGATCGAGCCGGTCACGGGCCACCTGCCGGTGCGCATCAGCGTCTATCGCGACGCGCCCTTCTTCCGCGACGACCGCTGGAACGCCAAGTTCGCGACGCTCCTCGCAGGTGCGCGCGCCCGGCCGGCGGCGCTCATCTATCCGTACCTCTCGGAGCAGCTGCAGATCGCCATCGGCGACGTGGTCGCCGGCAGCGCCACTCCCGAGGGGGCGTTGGAGCGCGCGTGGCAGGCGACGCTGCGCCAGGACGCGCGCCTGCGCGACGTGCGGCCGCGCGCCGGTTTCGACAAGTGGCGGCTGCTGCCCATGGTCCTGGCGCTGGCCGCCGCCTTATTCGCGGCCGCGCTGTTCGCGCGCGCCTCGGTCCTCCTGTGGCTGGGCCCTGCGCTTGCGGTGATCGGCCTGGTCCTCATCTATCCGATCTTCGACCTCGTGCGGCTCGCGTTCTCCGACGCGCACACCGCGGAAGCTGCGACCCGCTACGGCCTGCAGAGCTTCGCGGATCTGTTCCGCGACCCGGAGTTTCGCGGCATGCTCGCGGTCACCGTTGCGTTCGTGGTCGCGAGCGTTGCGTTGCAGCTGGGCCTTGGCCTGCTGCTCGCCACCGGACTCGACGCGGCGCGCCGGGCGCGGCGGCCCGGCACCTTGTTCGCGCGCGCTGCGGTGGTCAGCGCGTGGGTGGTCCCCGGCATCCTGGTGGGCGTGCTGTGGAAGGTGCTGCTCGTCGAAAACCGTTCCGGAATCGCCAACTATTTCCTGTCCTTCTTTGGCGGCGGTCCGTACCCGTGGCTGTCGTCATCCACACTCGCGCTGGTGTCGGTGATCGCCGCCAACACCTGGCGCGGCTCGGCCTTCAGCATGATCCTCTTGTACGCGGCGCTGCAGCGGGTGCCGCGCGAACTGCACGAAGCCGCCGACCTCGAGGGACTGGGGCCGCTGGCACGCTTTCGCGTCGTGGCGTGGCCGCAGATCCGCGCCGTCGCGGCCCTCAACCTGACGCTCATCACCATCGCGACGCTCAACACCTTCGACCTCATCCTGCCGCTCACCGCCGGCGGCCCGGCCCGGGCCACCGAGGTGATGTCGCTGTTCATGTACCGCACCGCGTTCATGAACCTCGAGGCGGGCCGCGCCGCGGCGGTGGCGATGATCATGCTGCTGCTCAACCTGGTGCTCGCGTGGGCGGCGCTGCGCCTGATGCGTGAGCGCCGGAGCGTGTCTTCACCATGAAGCGCCGCTCGCCGCCGTTGGCGCTGCTGCTGCTTGCGGGAGCGTTCCTGCTGCCGCAACTGTGGCTGCTTTCGCTGGCCCTGCACACGGGCGCCTCGGTTTACGAGTACCCGCCGCGCTTCATCCCGGCGCACCCGACGCTCGCCAACCTCACGTTCGTCTTCACCAAGACGCAGGTGCCGACGTACCTGTGGAACAGCACCAAGCTGGCTTTCCTGGCGACCGCAGCGACGCTCGTCATCGGCGTGCCGGCCGCCTTCGTCCTGTCGCGCGAGCGCTTCCGCGGCCGCGCCGCGCTGCGCGGCTCGCTGCTGGTGGTGCAGATGGTCTCGCCGCTGGTGCTGCTGGTGCCGATCTACACCGTGATCACGGCGCTGGGCCTGCTCGACACGCACTCGGGCCTGGTCCTCGTCTATTGCGCGCTGCAGCTGCCGTTCACGATCGCGGTGCTCGCCGGCTTCTTCGACGCGCTGCCGACGGCGCTCTTCGAAGCCGCGCGCCTCGATGGCGCCTCGCGGCTGCGCACCTTGACGCGCGTGGCGCTGCCGATCGCCGGCCCCGGCCTCGCCGCCACCGCCATCTTCAACCTGGCGGCCTACTGGTCCGAGTTCGGGCTCGCGCTGGTGCTTCTCGACTCGCAGTCGCGCTACACGGTGCCGGTGGGGTTGTTCGCGCTGCAAAGCGGCTACGAAACCGAGTGGCAGCTGGTTTCGGCGGCGGCGCTCGTCGGTATCCTGCCGGTGATGGCGATGTTCGTCTTCCTGCAGCGCTATTTCGTCACCGGCCTGACGGCTGGAGCGGTGAAAGGCTGACGCCTGGCGCGCTGACGCGCCCGGCCTAGCGATCGGCCCAGTCGCGGGAGCGGTCCACGGCCTTCTTCCATCGCTCGTAGAGCGCGTCGCGCGCCGCGGCCGGCATCGCCGGTGTGAACTCGCGGTCGAGAGCCCAGTTGCGGGTGATGTCGTCGAGACCGTCCCAGTAACCGACTGCGAGGCCGGCAAGATACGCGGCGCCGAGAGCCGTCGTCTCCGAGACCACCGGACGCCTCGCCGGCACGCCGAGTATGTCGGCCTGGAACTGCATCAGGCCGTTGTTGACCGACGCGCCGCCGTCCACCTTGAGCTGCTGCAGCGCGAGCGACGCGTCGAGCTGCATCGCATCGAGCACGTCGCGGCTCTGGTACGCCATCGAGTCCAGAGCGGCGCGGGCGATGTGGGCGATGGTGGTGTCGCGGGTCAGGCCGACGATGGCGCCGCGCGCATAGGCGTCCCAGTGCGGTGCGCCGAGGCCGACGAACGCCGGCACCAGGTAGACGCCGCCGGCGTCGCTCACCTGTGCGGCGAGCTTCTCGATCTCGGCTGAAGCGGTGATGGCGCGGAGCCCGTCGCGCAGCCACTGCACCACCGCGCCGGCGACGAACACCGAGCCTTCGAGCGCGTACGTCACTTCGCCGTTCACCTGCCAGGCGATCGTCGTCAGCAGGCCGTTGCGCGAGGCGATCGGCGCCTTGCCGGTGTTGAGCAGCATGAAGCAGCCGGTGCCGTAGGTGTTCTTGGCGGCGCCCGGCGCGAAGCAGGCCTGGCCGAACAGCGCCGCCTGCTGGTCGCCGGCGTTGCCGGCAACCTTGATGGCGCCGCCGAAGAGCGACGCTTCGGTCTCGCCGTACACCGCACTCGACTCGGTCACTTCGGGCAGCATGCGGCGCGGCACGTCCAGCAGGCGCAGCAGCTCGTCGTCCCAGTCGAGCTTGTGGATGTCGTACATCAGGGTGCGGCTGGCGTTGCTCACGTCGGTGACATGACGCCGGCCGCCGGTAAGCCGCCAGATGAGGAAGGTATCGACGGTGCCGAAGAGGATCTCGCCCGCCTCGGCGCGGGCGCGCAGGCCCGGCACCGTGTCGAGCAGGTGCTTGACCTTGGTGCCCGAGAAGTAGGCGTCCACGACCAGCCCGGTTCGCGCGCGAAACAGCTCGGTGTGGCCGGCGGCCTTCAGCGCGTCGCAGATCGGCGCGCTGACCCGGCTTTGCCACACGATCGCGTTCGCCACCGGCTTGCCGGTGTTGCGCTCCCACAGCACGGTCGTCTCGCGCTGGTTGGTGATGCCGATCGCCGCCACGTCCGCCGCTGCCGTGTTCGCCTTCGCGAGACACTCGCGCGCGACCGCCAGTTGCGACGACCAGAGCGCCTCGGGGTCGTGTTCCACTTCGCCCGGCGCCGGGAAGATCTGCGCGAATTCCTGCTGCGCGGTGGCGACGCTGCGGCCGTCGCGGCTGAACAGGATTGCGCGGCTCGAGGTGGTGCCCTGGTCGAGCGCCAGGACGTACTTCGCGGCGCCGCTCACGTCAGGCGCTCGGCTGGTGGTGGCGGGTCACGAACAGATCGTACGCCGAGGCGCCGGCGATGCCACCGACGAGCGGGCCGGCGATGGGCACCCACCACCAGCCGTGGCCGGCGCGGAACACTTCGGGCCCCCAGCCGGCGACGAGCGTGAAGAGGCGCGGGCCGAGGTCGCGCGCGGGGTTGATGGCGTAGCCGGCGTTGAAGCCGAAGCACATGCCGATGAGGACCACCGCGAGCCCGACGAGCACCGGAGCGTTGCGCGGGTCGGGCGCGTGGTTCTTGGCATCGCCGATCGCGAGGATCAGGATGACGAGCATCGCGGTGCCGACCACCTGGTCGAGAAGGCCGCCGCCGATGCTCAGGAACGGCTGCGGGTAGGTGGCGAAAATGCCCGCGGTCGCCTGCGCGCCCGCGACCTGGCGCACGCCGCCGTCGAAGTGGTCGAAGGCTTCGCGGTAGGTGAGGAGCGTCAGCGCGGATGCGGCGAAGGCGCCGGCCACCTGCGCGGCAGCATACGGCAACACCTTGCGCCACGGAAAGCCGCGCCGCACGGCGAGCGCCAGCGTCACCGCGGGGTTGAGGTGCGCGCCCGAGAGGCCCGCCGAGGCATAGACGCCCATCATGACGGCAAGGCCCCAGGCGATGTTGATCGACAGGTAACCGCCGTGGCTGCCGCCGCTCAGCACCACCTGCGCCACCACGGCCGTGCCGAACGCGATCAGCAGGAACGTGCCGAAGAACTCGCCGCTCACTTCGCGGGCCAGGGACGACCGTGACTCATTCATGGATTCACCGCCTTTGCGGGTACGGGTATTTCATACGCCGGCCCCTCGCCGCGAAGCGCGGCGTCGCCGCGCCACTGCAGCAGGGTCCTGTCCGGCTCATCGTCACCGTTGAGGAAGAAGAGCGCGTTGACCGCGGCGAGGCGCGCGGCACCGCTGCCCGGCGCCAGTGGGGTCTCGCCTTTGTCGCGCGGCGGCCGGGTGTGCGCGCGGATGGCGAGCGACACGACGTCGGCGGCGGTGGCTCCGGGAGGCAGCGCGACCGCGCCGCGAAAGCAGCCGGTGGGGAAGTGGATGGGCTCGCGCGCGATGCGGAAGTTGGCAAGCCCGCCGCTCGAGTCGTAGTCGGCCACGGTGCCGTCGCGCCGCCGCGCGCGCACCGAAAACGAAAGCACGGCATCCGTCGCCGGCGCGCACGCCTCGAGCGTCAGGTAGCGGCGCGGGTCCACGATGCGGCCCTTGCCCGGCGCGGCCTCGCCTTTCACGCGGCCCTCGCGCCGCGCTTCCTGCGCGCTCACGCGGTAGGTCCATGGCTCGCGGTCCATCGCCACCTCGCGCGACACCGAGGCGAGCTCGATGAGCACCGGAGCCGGCGCGAAGCGCATGCCGGTGCCACCCTTGGTGTCCACCATGTTGTTCTTCGTCACCACCCACATCAGCGGGTGATCGCCCTCGCGCCGGCCGTGGAACGGTTCGATCGCATGCCCCGGCGCCTGGAACTCGGAACTCACCGCGGCGCCGTCCGCGGCGGTGACGACACCGTAGACGTATTCGATGTCGGTGAGCCGCCCCCACGTTGCCAGCAAGCGGTCGGCAGGCGTGCCGCCGTCTTCGTTGCTGAAGACGACGGTGTAGCGCAGCCGCGTGCCCGCGGCCACCTGGTCTTCCTCCACGTACATGATGAGCGGCACGTCGCTGAAGCGGCCGATGGTGTCGCGGCGGATGTAAACGAAAGGTGAGTGCGCGAGGCGGCGGCCTTGCGGCGACGCGGAATCGATGGCAGCGAGTTCCAGGCTCTCGACCATCGCCGCCCGGACCTTCCTGGCGCTGCGCGTGCGGTCGATGCGTACCTCCACCTGGTGCGTGCCGGGCTCGAGGCGTCCCAGCGCGATGCGATAGGGAGCGGGCCGCGCGCCTCGGGTCAGGAACAGGTGCTGCGAATAGCGGCCATCCACGTTCACCACCAGGGCGGCGGCTTCCTGCCCCTTGCGCTGCCAGTCGCATTCCGCGCACGACGCCGTGATGGTCGCGACTATTTCCGACTGCGCGGCAAGCGCGAGCGTACGCGTGGCGAGCGCCGCGTCGTCGATTGTGGCCGGGGCCATGGCCGTGGCCGCGGTGACGAAGAGCGATGCGAGGAGCGCCATCGGCGCACGAAGCTATAATGGCCGCGCTCCAATGTCGAACCCGGCGCCGGTGCGATTCGAGGGCGTGCGCAAGCGCTTCGGCTCGACCGAGGTGCTGCGCGGCATCGACCTCGCGGTGGCGAGCGGCGAATGCCTGGTGCTGCTCGGCCCTTCAGGCTGCGGCAAGACCACACTCCTGCGGCTCGTGGCCGGCCTCGAGAAGGCGGACGGCGGCCGCATCCTCATCGGCGACCGCCCCGTCGACGACGTGCCGCCGGCCGAGCGCGACATCGCGATGGTGTTCCAGAACTACGCGCTCTATCCGCACCTGACGGCGTTCGAGAATGCGGCGTTCCCGCTGCGCGCTCGCCGCACTCCGCAGGCACAGGTCGAGCAGCGGGTACTCGGCGCGGCGCGGCGGCTGGGCATCGAGGCGCTGCTGGGCCGCCGGCCGGCCGAGCTGTCCGGCGGCCAGCAGCAGCGCGTGGCGCTGGCGCGCGCGCTGGTGCGCGAGCCGGCCGTCTTCCTGATGGACGAGCCGCTCTCGAACCTCGACGCGCAGCTGCGCTTCGAGACGCGCACCGAACTGAAAAGGCTGCAGCGGGAGCTCGGCACCACCACGCTCTACGTCACGCACGACCAGGGCGAGGCGATGACGCTCGGCAGCCGTGTCGCGCTGCTGCGCGGCGGGGCGATCGAGCAGGTGGGCGCGCCGCTGGAGCTCTACCGGCGGCCGGCGAACCGCTTCGTCGCTTCGTTCCTCGGCAGCCCGGCGATCAACTTCCTGCCGCAGCATGGTGCCGCGGACGACATAGAGATCGGCGTGCGGCCCGAGGACATCCTGCTTGGCGGGTCGCCCGCGCCAGGCTATACCGCAGCCGATGTCATCGCCATCGAACCGATGGGCAACGAGACGCTGGTCGCGCTGCAGGCGGACGGTGCTCGCGTGACGGCGAGAACCGCCGCCGATTTCAGCGCGGCGCCTGGCGAGCGGCTCTATTTCAAGGCCGCCGAAGGCAAGACCCTTCGCTTCGATCGCAGAACGGGAAACCGGATCGAGACGCACCAAAAAATCGTATGAAATCGGCAGTTGACAGGCGAAATGTGCGCGAGTAGCTTCGCGATTGGAACGTTGCAAGAAAATCACCGTTTCGCCCCCACGCCATCACGAACGCCGGTCAAAGTGACATCGAAGTGCCCGACAGACCGCTCGTAGTCCGAGGAGGATTTGAGATGAAGCGCATCGTTGCCGCCCTGGGATTGATGCTCGCGCTGGCGCTCCCGGCCATGGCCCAAATCGATCGTGCATCGCTGACCGGCACCGTGAAGGATTCGCAGGGCGCGCTCGTCCCCGGCGCCGCGGTGACCGCGACCCACATCGCCACGAACGTTGCTGCGAGGACCCGGAGCAACAATTCCGGAAGCTTCCTCATCGTCAACCTGCGCTCGGGGCAATACCTCGTCGAGGTGGAGGCCGCCGGCTTCGAGAAGACCCAACAGTCGGTCATCCTCGACACTGGCCAGCGCGGTGCGCTCGACTTCACGGTCGGCGTCAGCGGCGTCAGCGAATCGGTCACCGTCCAGGAAGGCCAGCGCCTGCTGAGCACAACTCAGTCGAACCTCGGCGCGGTCATCGAGCAGAACGCCGTCGCCAAGCTGCCGCTCGCGATTCGCAACTGGGACGACCTGCTGGCGCTGGTGCCCGGCGTGCAGGGCGACCGCTTCACCGAACAGGGCGGCGGCACTTCGTTCGGCCGCACCGGCGGCATCAACGTTCACGGCGCGCGTTCGTTGCAGAACAACTTCCTGCTGGACGGCGTCGACAACAACAGCATCTCCGAGAACGTGCAGGAGCTGACGACCCAGGTGTCGCGCCCCTCGGTCGACGCCATACAGGAGTTCAAGGTAGTAACCAGCCCGTTCACCGCCGAGTTCGGCCGCTCGCCCGGCGCCGCGGTCAGCGTGGTCACGAAGTCCGGGACCAACGAAATCCACGGCACGGCCTACGACTTCTATCGCAATGAGGGCTTCGACTCGAACGACTTCTTCTCGAAGCGCGCCAACCTGCCGAAGCCGCCGAACGACCAGAACCAGTTCGGCGCCAACATCGGCGGCCCGATCCGCAAAGACCAGGCGTTCTTCTTCGCCGACTACGAAGGCACGCGCATCACTCGTGGCGTCACCCGCATCACCCGCGTGCCCAGCGCGAGCGACCGCGCCGGCATCTTCTCGACCGCCATCAAGGACCCGGTCACCGGCCTGCCGTTCCCCGGCAACACCATCCCGCAGGACCGCATCGACCCGTTCGCCGCCGGCATCCTCGGCCTGGTGCCACTGCCGAACCAGTCGGGCGCCAACAACTTCGCGCGCCAGGCCAACATCGAGGACAACTCCGACCGCTTCCTTTCGCGCCTCGACCTGCGCGCGAGCGACAGCGACTCGGTGTTCGCCCGCTACATCTACTCGAATCGCTCCCGCAACATCCCGGGCGCCTTCGACGGCGTCGTCGACGGCACCGGCACCTCGGCGTTCGGCAACCAGAAGATCAAGACCAACGCTCTGGTCGCCGGCTGGACGCACATCTTCTCGCCCACCGTCGTCAACGAGTTCCGCTTCTCGTGGTCGAAGTCGGTGTCGGACGCAGTGCAGCGGCCCTTCGGCCTCGCAACCCCGCCCGAGGCGACCATTCCGGGGGCGATCAACAACCCGGTCGTCGCGGGCGGCCTGCCGGGCATTACCATCGACGGCTTCTTCGGCGGCTCCGGCCTTGGCCGCATCGGCTCGCCCGACTTCCTGCCGAAGTTCCAGCACACCAACCAGTTCGAGTTCATCAACAGCGTCTCGTGGCTGCGCGGCGACCATGCGTTCAAGATCGGCGCCGACATCATCGCGCCGATGAAGAACCAGTACTTCGACGTGCCCGCCACCCGCGGCGCGCTGCGCTTTCGCAACTCGTTCACCGGCAACGCGATGGCCGACTACCTGCTGGGCTACGCCTCCGACCTGCAGCTCTCCAACGTGTTCGTGGTCGAGCAGCGCCACTGGGCCTCGATGTTCTTCGTACAGGACGACTGGAAGGTGAACGAGAACCTCACCCTGAACCTCGGCCTGCGCTACGACTTCATCACCCCGGCGCTCGAGGCGCAGAACCGCCAGACCAACTTCGATCCCGCAGGCACCGGCTCGCTGGTGTTCGCCTCCGACGGCTCGCTCGAGGAGCGCGGCCTGGTGAAGGCCGACAAGAACAACTTCGCGCCGCGCTTCGGCTTCGTCTACAAGCTCGACGAGAAGACCCTGGTGCGCGGCGGCTTCGGCATCTTCTACAACCTGTTCGACCGGGTTGGCAGCGAAGACCAGCTGGCGCTGAACGTCCCCGGCCTGGTCAACAAGCAGCTGACGCAGACGAGCGGCGCGCCGGTGATGATCCTGCGCAACGGCTTCCCGGCGAACTTCCTCAACCTGCCGAACCTCGATCCCGCGGCCGGCCAGCTGAAGGCGCTGCGCATTCGCGCGGTCTCCGAGGACGCGCCGAAGACCACGATGAAGCAGGCGAGCATCGGCTTCCAGCGCGAGGTGCTCGACAACGTGGTGCTGTCGCTGGACGGCATCTGGACCAAGGGTACGAACCTCGGCGCGCTCATCAACCTCAACCAGCCGCTGCCGAACGCGGCCGGCAACAACGCGCTCGGCGCCTTGCCCTACCCCAACTTCGGCTTCATCGAGTGGCGCACGCAGACCGGGCGCTCGCAGTACAAAGGCATCGACCTCGGTCTCGACAAGCGCTTCGCCGACGGCTACAGCTTCGGCGTCTCGTACACGCTCGGCGACTCGAAGGACAACACCTCCGAGCAGCTCTCCACCCAGGGCTCGAACGCCTTCCCGCAGAACTCGCGCGATTTCGAGGCGTGGTACGGACCGAGCGACTACGACGTGCGCCACCGCCTCGCCGTCAACTTCGTGGTCGAGCTGCCGTTCGGCGCGAACAAGAAGTACCTGAACTCCGGTGTCGGCCGAGCGATCCTCGGCGGCTGGACCGTCTCGGGCATCTTCACCGCCCGGTCCGGACGGCCGTTCACGGTCAACCAGGCCAACAACAACGTCGGCGCCAACATGACCGGTCTGCCCAATCAGGTTGGCGACCCCGACGGCCCACAGACGGTCGACGAATGGTTCAACAAGGCCGCGTTCCAGGCGGTTACCTCCGGAACCTTCGGCAACGAGGGACGCAACCAGCTGCGCGGGCCGAACTACCGCTCGTTCGACCTGACCTTCTCGCGGCGTTTCGGTTTCAGCGAGCGCGTCGGCGCCACGCTGCGCCTCGACGTGTTCAACGTCTTCAACCGCACCAACTTCGGCTTGCCGAACCGCAACCTGACCGACCTGGCCACGCTGGGCACGATCACGAGCCTCGGCGGCGATGCGCGCATCATGCAGGTCTCGGCCCGGCTCCAGTTCTAGGGCTTCACCAGAGCCGTCCACCGCGCCGGCCAGCAGCACCGGGCCGGCGCGTGCGCGCCTGAATACAACCGTTCATCCCTGACGCAAACGAAAGGCAAGTGGCGAGCGTGGCGATGCGTGTCGGCAATGCACCTGTGAGCTGGGCGGTCTACGAGGCCGACCGCCCGAACCCCCCGTACGCGATGGTCCTCGACCAGATCGCCGCCGCGGGCTACGGCGGCACCGAGCTGGGGCCCTACGGCTACCTGCCGACCGACCCCGCGGCGCTGCGCGCGGAACTGGCGCAACGCGGCCTCGGCCTCGGTTCGTCGTTTGTGCCGGTATCCCTCGAGTTCGCGGCGAGCCGCGCCGCGGCGGTGGCGCACGCGCGCGAAGTCGGCGCGCTGCTCGCGAGCCAGGGGGTGAAGGAGCTGATCCTCGCCGACGACGAAGACCAGCACCGCAGCGCTGTCGCCGGCCGTGTCCAGGGCAGCGACGGCTGGTCGGACGCACAGTGGGCGAACGCGGTGACGACCGTGAACGCCGTCGCGCGCACGCTGCGCGACGAGCTCGGCATGGGCGTGGTGCTGCACCACCACGCCGGCACCTTCATCGAGACGCCCGATGAGATCGAGCGCTTCCTGAGCGCGACCGATGCCGACACCGTGGGCCTGCTGCTCGACACCGGCCACCTCGTCTACGGCGGCGGCGACCCGGTGGCGCTGGTGCGCCGCCACGGCGCGCGCATCCGCTACGTGCACCTCAAGGATGCGCGCGGCGAGGAACTCGCACACATTCGCAGCAGCGACATCGGCATGGCCGACGCCTGGGCGCGCGGTGTCTTCTGCCCGCTGGGCGACGGCGTCGTCGATTTTCCGGGCGTCATCGAAGGGCTGCGCGGCCACGGCTACGACGGCTGGGTGATCGTCGAGCAGGACGTGGTGCCGGATGCTGCCGGCAAGCTGGTGCCCGAACCGTTCGCGAGTGCGCGGCGCAGCCGCGCCTACTTGCGCGACGAGCTCGGCCTGTGAGCCGGCCGCTGCGCGTCGGTGTCGTCGGCTGCGGCGGCATCGCGCAGATGATGCACCTGCCGACGCTTGCCGAACGTCCCGACCTCTTCACCATCGCCGCGCTCGCCGACGTCAGCGCGCAGACGCTGCGGGCGGTCGCGGCGCGCTACCCGGCACCGCTGCTGACGCCGGATCCGGAGGCGGTGTTCGCCTCGCCCGAGGTCGAAGCGGTGCTGCTGCTGCACTCCGGCACGCACCACGAAGGCGCCATCCGCGCGCTCGCGGCTGGCAAGCACGTGTTCGTGGAGAAGCCGGTGGCTTTCAGCCTCGCCGACACCGAGGCGGTGGCGCTGGCCGCGCGCCGCGCCCGCGGCACCTTCATGGTGGGCTATCACAAGCGCTACGACCCGGCGTACGGCGCCGCGCGCCGGGCGGTGCGGAGCATGAAGCAGCTGCGCTTCGTGGACGCGACCATCCTGCATCCCGACGACGGCGCCTACCGCGCTCACCATGCCGTGCTGCCCTGGCGCGCCTGGCGCGAACAGCCCGAAGCGGCGGTGTTTGCCGCCGCCGCGCGCGACGCGGAGAGAGGGCCCACGGCGGCGGCGATCGCGGCGACCGTGGGGAAGCGCGGCGGCCGCGCGCGGCGCGTCGCCGTGTCGATGCTGTTCCAGAGCCTCATTCACGACATCAACGCGCTGCGCGGCATCCTCGGCGAACCACTCGAGGTCCTCTCGGCACACACCTGGATGGACGGCATGGCGCAGTCGTCGCTGACGCGCTTCGCGGGCAATGTGCGCGTGGCGCTCACCTGGATTTATGCGGGCGGGCTCAAGAACTACGACGAGCGCGTGATCTTCGTCGCGCCAAGCCGCCGCGTCGAGCTGCGCTTCCCGTCGCCCTACCTGCGCAACGCGCCGACGCCGCTCACCATCGAACGCGCCGCCGCCGCTGATGAGCTGGTGGTGGAGCGCCACACCGTGAGTTACGACGAGGCCTTCCAGCTGGAGCTGCACCACTTCCGCGATTGTGTCCTGCGCCACAAAAAACCGCAGACCGGGATCGAAGACGCGCTCGGTGACGCGAAGTGGATAAAGGCCATAGCAACTCGCTTGTAGCGCGAGCTAGACTGCGCAGCCATGCCGACCGATGCCGCGCTGCTGGCCGAGGTGCCGTTCTTCGAGCTGCTGAGCGAAGACGAGCGCGTCGAGCTGGCCGCGAGCGCCGAGGTGCTGCGCTTCGAGCCGGGTGAACTGGTGTTTCGCTTCGGCGATCCGGGCGATTCGCTCTACGTGGTCCGCCATGGAGTCGTCGAGGTGTTCACCAAGGACGACACCGGCCGCCGCATCGTGCTCGAGTCGCCGGGCGCCGGCGATTTCTTCGGCGAGATCTCGCTGCTCGACAACGGCCCGCGCACCGCGTCGGTGATGGCGGCGAAAACCACCGAAGTGCTGCGCGTCGGCCGCCGTGAGATCGCACTTTTGCTGGTCAGCCATCCGGGTGCTGCCATGAGTGTGCTGGCTGCAACCGGCCGGCGGCTGCGCAAGACCGCGGACCTGCTGCGCCACACGGCGTCGCGCAACGTCAACGCCGAGGCCGAGGACAAGCGCGGCGCGGTGCAGAAGGCCGCCGACTGGATCTCGGAGTTCAGCGGCAGCCTGCCGTTCCTGTTCCTGCATCTGTGCTGGTTCGGCACGTGGCTCGCCCTCAACACCCGCATCGCGGCGGAGCTCGGCCTGCCGCAGGCGCTCACCGGCTTCGATCCGCCGCCCTTCGGCCTTTTGACGCTGAT
Source organism: uncultured Acidobacteriota bacterium (assembly GCA_963720545.1). Lineage (GTDB taxonomy): Bacteria > Acidobacteriota > Vicinamibacteria > Fen-336 > Fen-336 > MFD01916-c6. Next base: position 3,143,924 of record OY970399.1, read on the forward strand.
CGTGTCGCTCGAGGCGATCATCCTCTCGGTGTTCGTGCTGCTCAGCCAGAACCGGCAGGCCGCGAAGGACCGCGTGCGCTCCGACGTGGAGTACGAGGTGAACCTCAAGGCGGAGCTCGAGATCGCCCACCTGCACGAGAAGGTGGACCACATGAACAGCGCCATCCTCGAGCGCCTCTCGACACTGGAGCGCAACGGAGCGAGCGCCAAACCCCGGTAAATATTGCGCGCGGGCCTTTTTTTCTGGATCTGCGCGCTTGCGCTCGTTACTCTCGGCTAAACATCGTGCCCGCGTGAGCCGAAGGCTTGCCGCGAGCGAACCTCACACGACGCGTTGACGCGTCCCTCTTCCCTCCGGGAGGGACCCCTTGCTTAATCCTCGCTACCTCAGCCACTGCCGTAGCTTCGCCTTTGCGGCCGCCGTTGCCTCAGCCTTCGTTCCCTCGACCTCGACACGCGCCCTCGGCGCCGACCAGGCCGTGCGCGGCGGCGTACAAGGCGCGTGGGGCCCGCGCTACACGCCGCGCGGTCATCACCCCTGGCCGCGGTACCCGCGGCCATTCGACCTGACGCAGCGCATCCTGCTTTGGAACCAGATCGCGGTCGACGCCAGCGGCTTCGACCACACGCCGCCGGCGCCGGGCGAAACCCGCGTCTTCGGCGAGCAGCTCGGCCCCGGCCGCTCCGCGCGCGCCATGGCCATCGTCCACATCGCGCTCTTCGACGCGCTCGCGTCGATCACTGGCGGCTATGAAACCTTCACCGGCCTGCGCTCCAGCCGCTTCGCCTCGCCGGATGCGGCGATCGCGCAAGCGGCACACGACGCGCTCGTCTACGCGTTCCCGTCGCAGGCCGCGGCATTCGACGCGCTGCTCGCCGAGGACCTCGGCCGGCTGCGCGACGGATGGCGCAAGGCCGAGGGCATCGAAGCGGGCCGCCGCGCCGCCGCGGCGATCGTCGACGACCGCCGCAGCGACGGGTCCGACCATCCCGAGCCGCGCCTGGGCGTCGACTGGCAGACGAGCATCGATCCCGGCCACTGGCGCCAGGATCCGATGAGCCTCGGCCCGCTCGCGCTGGGCGCGCACTGGGCGGAGGTGCGGACGTTCGTGCTGGAGTCGGCCGACCAGTTTCGCGTGCCGCCGCCGCCCGACATGACGAGCCCCGAATACGCCGCCGCCTACGCGGAGGCGAAGCGCCTGGGCGGCGTGGGCGTCCCGATCACGGCCACCGACCGCACCCCGGAACAGACGCAGATCGGCACCTACTGGGCATACGACGGCACGCCCTCGCTGTGCGCGCCGCCGCGACTCTACAACCAGATCACGACCACCATCGCGAAGCAGCGCGGCACCCGCGGTGTCGCACTCGCGCGCCTGCTGGCGCTTCTCAACGTGTCGCTGGCCGACGCCGGCATCGCCATCTGGGAGTCGAAGTACCACTACGACGTCTGGCGGCCGATCACCGGTATCCGCGAGTCCGATCCCGGCACGGGCCAGACCGGTATCGGCGACGGCAACCCCGCGACCGGCGGCGATCCCGGCTGGACGCCGCTGGGCGCACCCGCGAGCAACCTGAGCGGGCCGAACTTCACGCCGCCGTTCCCGACCTATCCGTCCGGCCACGCCGGCTTCGGCGGCGCGCTGTTCGAGGTGCTGCGCCGTTTCTACCGCACCGACCGGATCCGCTTCACGTTCACCTCCGACGAGCTGAACGGCGAGACGGTCGGCAACGACGGCCACGTGCGGCCGCTGGTGCCGCGCACCTTCAATTCGCTGTCACAAGCCGAGGAAGAGAACGGCCAGAGCCGCATCTACCTCGGCATTCACTGGAGCTTCGACAAGGTCGAAGGCATCCGCCAGGGACGGCAGGTGGCCGACTACGTCTTCGCGCGCACGTTCCGGCCGCGCTGGCCGTTCTTGCGCTGAGCTCCCCGGGGAGCCGCCTAGGCGGCTCCCTCGACCGCCGCATCGATCGCGGCGGAAACATCCGGTCGATCCGTGCGGAACTGCGCGGCGTTCTTCGGCAGCAGCTTCACGTCGCTGGCGATGCCCAGCAGCGACAGCGTGCGGATGATCACCCAGTTGGTGTCGAACTCCCACCACGCGTGGCCATGGCGCGCCGAGCGCTGGAAGGCGTGGTGGTTGTTGTGCCAGCCCTCGCCCCAGGCGAGCAGGCCGACCCACCAGCAGTTGGTGGAGCCTTCGGGCGTGTTGTAGGTGCGGTAGCCGAAGGTGTGTGCCGCCGAGTTCACGAGCCAGGTGACGTGCACCGTGGTGACGATGCGCAGGAACACGCCCCAGGCGACGAGGTGGAAGCCGCCCCACGCGTAGAGGGCGAGGCCGACGAGGATGTTCGGCAGGACGTGCACGCGGTTTGCGATCCGGTGCACGGGGTCGGCGACCATCTCGGGCGCGTAGCGCTTCTCGAGTTCGCGGCGGTCGGTGCCGAGCTCGGTGAAGATCCAGCCCCAGTGCGCCCACCAGAAGCCGTCCTTCGGCGTGTGCAGGTCCTTCTGCGGGCGGTCCGACATGATGTGGTGGTAGCGGTGCATCGCCACCCACGAAATGGCGCCGCCTTCGGAGGCGAGCATGCCGCAGAAAGTGCCGAAGTACTCGAACCACTTCGGCACCTTGTAGCCGCGATGGGTGAGCAGGCGATGGAAGGTCACGCCGATGCCCATCGAACCGCCGAGCCAGTGGAGGAACAGGAAGACGAAGAGGCCGGTCCACGAGAACTGCGTGAACGCGAACAGTGCGAGGACGTGGACTACTCCGAAGTAAACGACGTTCACCCATTCGAAGCGGTGTCCGTTCCAGGTCAGGGCCATGTCTTCCTTCTTCTCCAGAAACAGCGTGATTGGGACAGGATCGTCACAAACGAAGCTAACAGTCCATGGCTCAGTCGTTTGTCAGAGTTGTGTAATACGTGCTCCAACCCACCCGGGGGTGCTAGCATCCCCTAAGTAACTTATGGGTGAGTTCCTGCCGGGTACCCTCGACATGTTGGTGCTGAAGACGCTGTCGCGCGGCGAAGCGCATGGCTATGCGATAGCGCTCGCGATCCAGCGCGCCTCCGCCGAGGTCCTGAGCGTCGAGGAGGGGGCGCTCTACCCGGCGCTCCATCGCCTCGAAGTGCGCGGCTTCCTGAAGTCGCGCTGGGGCACGTCCGACAACAACCGGCGCGCGAAGTACTACCGCCTCAGCGTCCTGGGCGAGCGCGAGCTGCAGGCGGAGACCGCCTACTGGAGCCGCGTCGCCGCGGCCGTGACGCGCGTGGTGGAGTCGTCTTGAAGCCGCTGCCTGCCGCGAACTCCGTGTGGAACCGGGTACACGCGCTGTTCCGCCGCCGCCGCCTCGCGCGCGACATCGACGACGAAATGGCCTTCCACCTCGAGATGCGCGAAGCGGCGGCGCGCGCGGCGGGCGAGAGGGAACCGGGCGTCGCCGCGAGGCGCGGCTTCGGCAGCATCGGCGCGCATTCCGAAGGAGCCCTGGACATGTGGACCTTTCCGTCGCTCGAGAGCATCCTCGCGGACCTGCGCTACGCCGTGCGCTCGCTGGCGCGCGCGCCGCTCTTCACCACGGTGGCGGTGCTGATGCTGGCGCTCGGCATCGGCGCCAACACCGCCATCTACAGCCTGGTGAACTCGGTCTTCGTGCGCGGGCTGCCGTACCCCGAGCCGCAGCGGCTGGTGGTCCTGACCGGCAACGTCGAGCGCACCAATGGCGTGGAGCGGCGCGGCGGCTCCTATCCCGACTTCCTCGACTGGCGCGCGCAGTCGACGAAGTTCGACGACCTCGCGGTCTACGAGGGCACCTCGGGTACGCTGCGCGAGGGCGACGAACCGGAGCGCGTGCAGCTGGAGGTGGTGTCGCCGCAGTACTTCGACCTGCTCGGCATCCGCCCCGTGGCGGGCCGCATGCTGCAGGCGCAGGACGAAGGGCCGCAGGCGGCGCCGGTGGTGGTGATGAGCAACGGACTCTGGCAGCGCCGCTACGGCGCCGACTCCGGGGTCGTCGGCCGCACCGTGCGCTTCGGCCCCGACGTTGTCACCGTCGTGGGCGTGGCGCCACCCGGGTTCAAGGGGCTGACCGACCAGGCGGAGGCGTGGCTGCCGTATTTCTCCTACGTGGGCGCCGGCACCGACCTCGAGCGCGGCAACCGCAGTTTCCAGGTGCTGGGCCGGCTGAAGCGGGGAATTGCCGTGAAGGAGGCGCAGGTCGAGATCGACGGCGTCGCCCGCAGCCTCGCCCTCGCGTATCCGGATACCAACGAGAAGCGCGGCGTCGAAATCAGCCAGTTGTCCACCGAGATCTTCGGCGACCTGCGCACGGCCCTTGCGGTGCTGATGGCGGCCGTCACGCTGGTGCTGCTCATCGCCTGCACCAACGTCGCGAACCTGCTGATCGCGCGTTCCGAGACGCGCCGCCGCGAGATCGCGGTGCGCGCCGCGCTCGGCGCGGGCCGTTTGCGGCTGTGGCGCCAGCTCCTGACCGAGAGCCTGGTGCTGAGCATCCTCGGCGCAGCCGCCGGCCTCGCGGTCGCGTTCGTCGCCCTGCGCTGGCTCGTCGCGTTGAGCCCGGTGACCTTGCCGTCCTTCGTCGTCCCGGGGCTCGATGGCGCGGCCCTCGCCTGGAGCATCGGCCTGGCGCTTCTCTGCGGCACGCTTCTGGGCCTGGCGCCGGCGAGCCATGCGCGCCCCGAGGTTCTGGGCGAATCGCTGAAGAGCGCCGCGCGCGGCGGCACCGGCGCCGGCTCGCAGCGCACCCGCTCGCTGCTCGTCGTCGCCGAGGTGTCGCTCGCGGTGATGCTGCTGGTCTCGGCCGGACTCATGATCCGCTCGATGGGCAAGCTGCTCGCCATCGACCCCGGCTACGATCCGCAGTCGCTCCTCACCCTGAGCGTCAACATTCCGCGGCTGCCGGCGCCGAGCCCGCAGCCGCCGGACGCGTCGCCGCGGCCGCTCGCGATCCCGTCGCAGGCGATGCTCGAAAGGCTGCGTGCCATTCCCGGCGTCGCGGCGGCGAGCCTCAGCAGCGACGTGCCCCTGGGAGCGACGAGCAGCGCGGGTTTCTACACGGCCGAGGGCGACACGTCCACGGGTGCACAGACGGCGCCGCGCGCCTACCTGCACCGGGTCTCGCCGTCCTTCTTCGCCACGCTCGGCATCAAGGTCAAGGCCGGCCGCGCGATCGAAACCGCCGACGGCCTGGAAGAGCGCAGCGTGGCAGTGGTGAGCGAAAGCCTGGTGAGGCGTTTCTGGCCGAACGAGGATGGCCTGGGCAAGCGCATTCGCATCGGCCCGGCGACCCGGCCCTGGATCGAGATCGTCGGCGTCGTCGCGGACGTGAAGTACCGCGGCCTGCCGCGCAACCCGACCGCCGACCCCGACGTCTACCTGCCGTTCGCCGATCGCTCCAACCAGGCGCTCATCCTGAGGACGACAGTCGATCCCCAGGGCGTGGTGCCGGCGGTGCGCGCGGCGCTGCGCGCGGCCGATCCCGGGATCGTCGTCTTCAACGCCGAGACCATGAGCACCCTGGTGGCCGCACAGACGCAGGCGGCGCGCTTCACCGGCTGGCTCCTCGGTCTCTTCGCCACCGCCGCGCTCGCGCTCGCCGCGGTCGGCATCTACGGGGTGATGTCGTACCTCGTCACGCTGCGCGAGCGCGAGTTCGGCATTCGCCTGGCGCTCGGCGCCGGTCGCCGGCAGCTGGTGCGGCTGGTGGCGCAGGAAGGCGCGTGGCTCGTCGGCATCGGCCTCGCCGCCGGCAGCGCCGCGTCGTTCCTGCTCTATCGGCTGATGCGCAGCCTGCTGTACGAAGTCAGCGCGGTTGACCCGGCCGCCGCCCTGGGCATAGCGGTGCTCGCCGTCGTCGCGCTCCTCGCGTGCTGCGTGCCGGCCATCCGCGCGTCGCGCACCGATCCAGCGGTGACCCTGCGCGCGGAGTAACCTGTCCGGCATGCCGGGTGCGAGTCAGCGGCAGCTGGCCGAGCGCGCGCTCGATGCACGCGCGTCGCCGGATGCCGACGACGAGGAGACGCGCGAATGGCCCGCGGTGGCGGGGCGGTTGCGCGCCGCGCGCGAGGGCGCCGGCCTCAGCAACAGCGCGCTGGCGAGCCGGCTGGGAATGACCGTCGAGTCGTACGACGACCTCGAGCGCCGCGACGACGACATCTTCACCGTGCCGTCGCTGCGCGATATCGCCCTGCTTGCGCAACTCGTCGGCACCATCCCGCGCCTGATGCTGCTGGGCCCCGAGGCTGCCGCCACGAACGAACCGCTGAGCTTCGAGGACGTCATCGCGCTGCTGGCGCAGCGCATGGACACCTCCGGCGAAACCATGGAAGAACTGATTCACGAGATCGGCTGGGACGTGCGCGAACTGATCCACGACCCCCAGGAACTGTGGAGCTACAGTGTCGAAGGCCTGTACGAGGTGTGCAAGGCGGTCCGTGCCGACTGGGTGGCGGCCCTTCCCGAGTCGATCTGAGCCGTCCTGCATCACAAACGGCCGGCCGCCGGGCCGGGAGTGACGCCGCTCAGCACCAGGCGGCGCGTCGGCGGATGTAGCCTCCTGGTGTGGGCGAGCCTGCTGGCTTCACGCTCGAGCCGATGCACCGGCGTTTCCTGACCGCGTGCGCGGTGACTGCCGCCGTCCTGTGCCCGGCTCCCAGGATCGCCTCGACCCTGCCCTACGACTACTACGTCATCGGCAATCCCGCGGACGTCAAGGCCACGACCCGCTTCGGCATCGCCCTCGTCGGCGGCGGCAAGGACGTGGACGCCGTCTTCGAGTGGATGAGCGAGCGCGCCGGCGGCGGCGACTTCGTCGTGATCCGCGCCTCGGGCGACGACGCCTACAACGACTACGTCGACCACCTCGGGCAGTTCGATTCGGTCGAGACGCTGGTGCTGAAGAACCGCGCCGCCTCCTCCGATCCGTTCGTGCTGGCGAAGATCCGCGGCGCGGACGCCTTGTTCATCGCCGGCGGCGACCAGTCGAACTACGTCGAGTACTGGAAGGAAACCCCGGTCGCGAACGCCATCCAGGAGCTCGCGAAGCGCGGCGTGCCGATCGGCGCCACCAGCGCCGGCACCGCGGTCCTCGGCGAGACCGCGAACGCGGCCCTGCGCGGCTCGACCCGCTCGCGCCAGGCGCTCGCCGACCCGTACAGCGCCGAGGTCTCGCTCGACCACAACTTCCTGCGCCTGCCGTTCATGGACGAAGTGATGACCGACCAGCACTTCGTCGAGCGCGACCGCATGGGACGCACGCTCGCGTTCATGGCGCGCACCGTCGCCGAAGGCTGGCGCGAACGCTCGTGGGCGATTGCCATCGACCGCGAGACGGCCGTGCTGATCGACGACACCGGCAAGGCACGGGTGGTGGCGAACGCCGGCCACCGGACGCCGTACGCCTACTTCCTGCGCGGCGGCAAGCCGCAGGTGGTGGCGCCGCGCACGCCGCTCACCTACCGCGGCATCGGTGTCGATCGCGCCGCGCCAGGAAGCGAGTTCGACATTCCCACCTGGCGCGGCTCGTACGTGACCTCTTATGAACTCGACGTCGACGACGGCGTCATCAAGTCGACGCAGGAAAACGGCGCCCCGTACTAGCGGGGCTCAGGGCTATTCGCAGGCGAAGGCGAACGCCGCCGTGCTGCCGCTGCCGAGCTGGCGCAGCACTTCGCGGGTGATGCGCAGCTGGTAAGAGCGGATGCGGCGCAGCGCCGCATGGCTCGCGACCGGGATGCGGGCCAGGTATTCCTCACCGCCGGGACTCGAGATCCAGTCGTTGCCCGGGAACGCCGCACCGCCGCGGAACAGCGACGGCACGCCCGACACCAGCGGTGTGTACTCCAGGCCAAACTGCGCCGCCGCCTGCGTGTAGCCGTCGATGAACTGCTGGTCGGGCACGAACGACTGCAGCGAAAGGTACGCACGGCCGTACTGCGTGTAGCCGCTGCTGTCGGTCGAGAAGAGCTCGGGGTCGATCTGCCCGACCGCGCGGAACAGGCGCGCCGATTCGGGAATGCCCGGCTGCGCCGCGAAGTTCAGCACCACGTAGTTCGCCGGGAAGTCGAAGCGCTCCGGCCGCTCGGCATCGAGCAGGAACGCGCTGAACTGCGAGAACACGTAGCCGAGGCTGTCGGTGAGCACGCGGATGTCGGCTTCACTCGCGGCGTTCGGACCATCGTCCATCACCGTGTAGACGAACGCGGGGTTGGTCGAACCCTGGAAACCGCCGGCGCCGACCTGGAAGCGCGTGTTGACGCCGTTGACCGTGGTGATGGCACCGGTGCGCGCCAGCGAGGTCATGACACGGTCGACGACGCCGCAGGACAGCACCCGTTCGGCAAACTTCTGCCGCACCGCAAGCGACTGGTCGTGCAGCAGTGTCGTGTCGAGCACCGCCGGGTTGGCGATGGGCTCGACCGAGCCGAAAGTATCGGCGTGCAACGCCGCGGTGAACGACAGCGCGGCAGCGGCCGCTCCGGCAAGTACGAACGCATTCCTCTTCATTTGAGCGGCGCTCCCATATTTTCTTCCGTGAGGTTGTTCCTGGTCCGCAATTGCTATCGTCAAGCGCGCCGCGTGTCAAGAAAATGCTGACGCGGACGCTCGGTTATCGCAGCTGTTGCAGCCAGGTGATGACGGCTTGTTCCAGGGCGATACGCTTATCGGACCAGGAGTGGTCGGTCGCTTCGTGGCGGGTGGTCACGTGCGCCGTTCCTTTCGCCTGAATGATCGCTTTCACCAGCGCGTCGGAGTCTGGCGCCAGGCCGTCATCCGAGGTCAGGACCAGCATCGGGACGCGGCCGAGGCCCTCGGCAGCGGGTGCAAACTTCCATTCCGCGGCATGCGCGCGCACCTCGTCGGCCATGCTTTCGGCGGTTACGCCGGCGAGCGACTCCATGTCGTCCGCCATGAGCGCCACCAGCCGGTCGCGAGGCTGGGCCGCGGCGATTGAACCCATGTCGGCGGCGCAGATCAGGATCGCGCCCGCAAGCGCCGTGTCGCGCGCCGCGGTCAGCGCCGTAACCCAACCGCCCATGCTGTGGCCGCCCAGCACGATGCGCCGGGTGTCGATGCCGAGTCGCTCCGCGTTTTTCGGCTCACGCAGGTAGGCGAGCGCCGCAACCGCGTCCTCCAGGTTGCCGGCGAAACGGTAGGCGCCCGGGCTGCCCCAGGACCCGCGATAGTTGAAGGTGATCGCGTTCCAGCCCGCGCGTCGCACCGCCTGGGCGAGGTCGAGGTTCTTCTCGTTGCCGGGGAGGCCGTGCAGCAGCACCAGTGTCGGATGCGCACCGGCGCCCGATGCCAGATACGCGACGCCGTTGATGCTCACTTCGCCCGAGGGAATGTGCAGCACCTCCATCCGCGCCGGGTGCGCCTTGTCCGCAGGGGGATCGGCGGCAATCGCGCCCTGCGCTTGCTGCGCGGGCGCTGTGCTCGGGAGAAAGGATGCCGCGAGGAGGAGAGCGAGTGTCATGGTCATGCGCGAAGACTAGCGCGTCCCGGGAGCCAGGAGCGTCGTAGGATTGGCTCGATGACGAAGAGCGAAGAACTGCCCTGTCTCGACCTGCTCGAGGCGACTCCCGCGATACTGCGCGGACTCATGACCGGCCTCTCCGATGAAGACGCGCGCTGGAAGCCCGCCGCCGACCGCTTTTCCGTCGCGGAGGTGCTCGCGCACCTCTCGCACTCGGAGTGGCATTGCTATCGCACGCGCCTCGACAAGTTCCTCGCGGAAGAGATGCCGGAGTTCGAGTTCGACGACGCGCAGCTGCATCTGGAGCTTTACCGGAACGCCGATCCCGAGGACGAGTTCGCACATTTCGAGGACCAGCGCGAGATCAACGTCGAGCTGCTGCGCGGGCTTCCGGCCGAGGACGGCCGGCGCAAGGCGAAGCACCCCGCGGTGGGCGAGATCACCCTCGCGCAGATGCTGCACGAATGGGCGTTGCACGATCTCGGGCACGTGCGGCAGGTCGCGGAGCTGGTGCGGGCGCGCAAGTACCTGTCGGGCGCCGGTCGCCTGGGCGAGGACTACAAGCTGACGCCCTGACCCGCGCGGCTACGCGCGGACGAAGGCGGCGGGGCGGCGGGGGCGAAGCGCGCGGACGATGAGGTAGACGCCGCCGGCGAAGGCCAGGATCGGCAGCAGCGGGATCGCGAGCAGGGCGACGCCGCCGGCGAGCACCGCGAACACCAGGCCGACCAGGCCGACCACCAGGCCGAGGACCCCGGAGAGCACGCCGAAGGCCAGGCCGAGGACGCTGCCCACCAGGCGGAAGGGCAGCAGGATCAGCTTGAAGACCACGGTCACGGCGAGGATCGGCACGATGAAGAGCGCCAGGAACGCGAGAAATATGAGCGTCATCATGTGTCTTCTCTTCGGAGGCTACGGTGCCGTGAAAACAGATGTTCCGTGGAATGAGAGAATCGGCCCCATGCCTGAATTCATCTACACAATGAAGAACCTGCGCAAGGTCACGCCGCAGGGGAAGGAAATCCTGAAGGGCATCTGGCTGTCGTTCTACGCCGGGGCCAAGATCGGCGTGCTGGGCGCGAACGGCGCCGGCAAGTCCAGCCTGCTGAGGGTGATGGCCGGGGTGGACAAGGACTTTGCCGGCGAGGCGTTCCCGGCACAGGGCATCAAGATCGGGTTCCTGCCCCAGGAGCCGATGCTCGACCCGAAGAAGACGGTGGTTCAGCAGGTCGAGGAAGCGGTCGCGCCGACGCGGGCGCTCCTCAACCGCTACGAAGAGCTGTCGATGAAGCTTGGCGAAAGCCTGTCGGACGCCGAGATGGACAAGGTCATGGCCGAGCAGGGCCGCGTCCAGGACCAGATCGAGGCCGCGGACGCGTGGGAGCTCGACCGGCATCTCGAGATCGCGATGGACGCGCTGCGGCTGCCGCCGCCCGATGCCGACGTCACGACGCTCTCGGGCGGAGAGCGCCGCCGCGTCGCGCTGTGCCGCCTGCTGCTGCAGCAAAACGACATGCTGCTGCTCGACGAGCCGACGAACCACCTCGACGCCGAGTCGGTAGCGTGGCTCGAGCGCTACCTCAAGGAGTTCAAGGGCACGGTCGTCGCCGTCACCCACGACCGCTATTTCCTCGACAACGTCGCCGGCTGGATTCTCGAACTCGACCGCGGCGCCGGCATCCCGTGGGAAGGCAACTACTCGTCGTGGCTCGAGCAGAAGGACCAGCGGCTGGCGCAGGAAGAAAAGGAAGAGAGCTCGCGCCGCCGCAGCCTCGAACGCGAGCTCGAGTGGATCCGCATGGCGCCCCGCGCCCGCCAGGCGAAAGGCAAGGCCCGCCTCAACCGCTACGAGGAGATGCTCGCCGAGGAGCAGGCGGCCGAGAAGGCCGACAACAAGCGCGAGATCACGATTCCGCCGGGGCCGCGGCTCGGCGACCTGGTGGTGGACGCCAGGGGCGTGCGCAAGGCCTACGGCGACAACGTGCTGATGGACGACATGACCTTCATCCTGCCGCGCGGCGGCATCGTCGGCGTCATCGGGCCGAATGGCGCCGGCAAGACGACGCTGTTCCGCATGATCGTCGGCCAGGAGAAGCCCGACTCCGGGTCGCTGCGCGTCGGCGACTCGGTGCAGCTCTCGTACGTCGACCAGAGCCGCGACTCGCTCGACGGCAAGCGCTCGCTGTGGGAGGAGATCTCGGACGGCGGCAAGGACCTGGTGATGGTGGGCAAGAAGGAGGTCAACTCGCGCGCCTACGCCGCGTCGTTCGGCTTCCGCGGCGCCGACCAGCAGAAGAAGGTGAAGGACCTGTCGGGCGGCGAGCGCAACCGCCTGCACCTCGCCAAGCTGCTGAAGAGCGGCGGCAACCTGCTGCTCCTCGACGAGCCGACGAACGACCTGGACGTGGACACGCTGCGCGCGCTCGAGGAGGCGCTCGTGAGCTTCGCCGGCTGCGCGGTCGTCATCAGCCACGATCGCTGGTTCCTCGACCGCATCGCCACCCACATGCTCGCCTTCGAGGGCGACAGCGAGGTGGTGTGGTTCGAAGGCAACTACCAGGATTACGAGGCCGACCGGCACCGCCGCCTCGGCACCGACGCCGACCAGCCGCACCGCATCAAGTACCGCAAGCTGGCCCAGTAATCGCCATAGCCGACTTCGGCTAGGATGCGCCACAGGAGAACCCGCATGAATTTGCGCCTTTGGTGTGCCCTCGCCGTTGCCGCCAGCCTCGGCTTCGCGACCGCGAGCGAGGGCCAGGAGCAGTACGACGTCCTCATCAAGGGCGGCACTGTCTACGACGGCACCGGCGCCCCCGGGCGCGTTGCCGACGTCGCCGTGAAGGGCGACCGCATCGCCGCGGTGGGCAGCCTCGACAAGGCGAAGGCCGCGACCACCATCGACGCCAGGGGCATGGCCGTGGCGCCAGGGTTCATCAACATGCTGTCGTGGTCGGTCGACTCGCTGATCGTCGACGGCAAGTCGCAGGGCGAGATCCGGCAGGGCGTCACCACCGAGATCTTCGGCGAAGGCGAGTCGATGGGTCCGTGGAACGAGGCGATGAAGCAGGACCGCCTCAAGGGCCAGGGCGACGTCAAGTACGCGATCGAGTGGACGACGCTGTCCGAGTACCTGCGTTACATGGAAAAGCGCGGCATCTCGCCCAACGTCGCGTCCTACATCGGCGCCGCCACCATCCGCGAGAACGTCATCGGCCTCGAGAACAAAGCGCCGACGCCGGCACAGCTCGACGCGATGCGCGCGCTGGTGCGCAAGGAGATGGAAGACGGCGCGCTCGGCATCGGCTCGTCGCTCATCTACGCGCCCGCGCTGTACGCGACCACCGAAGAGCTGATCGAGCTTTGCAAGGTCGCGGCGAAATACCAGGGCAAGTACATCTCGCACATGCGCAGCGAAGGCGACCGCCTGGTGGAGGCGGTGGACGAGCTGATCCGCATCAGCAGGGAAGCGGGGCTGCCGGCCGAGATCTACCACCTGAAGGCGGCGGGCGAATCGAACTGGCCGAAGATGGACACCGTGATCGCCCGCGTCGAGGCGGCGCGCAAGCAGGGCCTGAAGATCACCGCGGACATGTACACGTACACCGCCGGCGCCACCGGCTTCGACGCGTGCATGCCGCCGTGGGCGCGCGACGGCGGCTACGAGGCGCTGTTCAAGCGCTTCGACGAGCCGGAAACGCGCGCGCGCATCATCGCCGACATGAAGACCAAGGGCTCCTGGGAAAACCTGTGCCTTTCGGCCGGCAGCACCGACCGCATCCTGCTGGTCGAGTTCAAGAACGACGCGCTGAAGAAGTACCAGGGCAAGACGCTCACCGAAGTGGCGAAGGACCTGGGCAAGACCGCGGAAGACGCGATCCTCGACCTGATGAAGCAGGACCAGACGCGCGTCGGCGTGGTGTTCTTCCTGATGTCGGAAGAAAACGTCAAGAAGCAGATCGCGCTGCCGTGGGTGTCGTTCGGCTCGGACGCCGCGTCGCTTGCGATCGCCGAACCGTTCACCCGCTCGTCCACGCATCCACGCTCCTACGGCAACTTCTCGCGGCTGCTCGGCAAGTACGTGCGCGACGAGAAGGTGATTTCGCTGGCCGAGGCGCTGCACCGCCTCAGCGGCCTGCCGGCGACGAACCTCGGGCTCGCCGACCGCGGCGCGCTTCGCGCCGGCGCCTTCGCCGACGTTGTGGTGTTCGACCCGGCGAAGATCGCCGACCGAGCCACCTTCGACCAGCCGCACCAATACTCGGTGGGCATGAAGGACGTGCTTGTGAACGGCGTTCCGGTGCTGAAGGATGGCGAGCACACGGGCGCAAAGCCCGGCCGGGCCCTCTGGGGACCGGGCAAGACCCGCTAAGGAACGACACCGAGCACTCGTGGCCAACACCATCGCGATCACCGGGGCAAGCGGGTTCGTCGGGCGACACGTGGTTGCCGCCGCTGCGGCCGCCGGGCTCGACGTGGTGGGCCTCTATCGCCAGCCGCGCGGCGAAGCCATCATCCGGGACGCCGGCGGCCGGCCGATACAAGTGCACGGCCTGCACGAAGACACACTGGTGCGCGCCTTCAAGGGCGCGTCCGCCGTCATCCACCTCGCGCAGGTGGGTTCGGAGCGGCCTGAGGCAACCTACGACGGCATCAACGTCAACGGCACGCGCAGCGTCGTAGACGCGGCGCATCGCGCCGGCGTTCCGGTCTGCTCCTACCTCAGCGGTCTCGGCGTGGCCCACTACGGCATGACCCGCCACTGCACCAACCGCTACTTCCTCTCCAAGCTGCAATCGGAGATGCAGCTCTTCAAGTCCGACCTGCGGGTCGCCGTCTTCCGGCCGTCCTACATCATCGGCCCCGGCGGCGAGCTGGTCTCGCGGCTGCTCCAGCAGATGAGCGCGGGCGAGGTGGAGATGGCGGGCGACGGCGCCACCCGGCTGCAGCCAGTCTCGGTTTTCGACGCCGCCGATGCGCTGGTCGCCACGGTCACGCGCGAAAATCCGCCTCGCCACACCGTCTACGACCTGGTGGGTCCGCAGCCGGTGTCGTATCTCGAGTTCATCGATCACGTCGCTTACCTCGCCGCGGGGGCCGGCCGGCCGGCCACGTTCGAGCTGAAGTCGATAACGGTGGAAGCGGCTGAGCAGCAGGCGGCGGAAGGCGGCTATCAAGGCATGGGGCCGGACAGCCTCGACTGCCTGTTGTGCGACCAGGTCGCCGACTGGCAGCCGCTGGCGCGCCTGCTCGACCGGCCACTGCGCAGCCTGGACGAAACCGTCGAGAGCGCCATGGCCGTCGTGCCGATGCCGACGTAGTAGCCTCGGCCACCCGCAATGAAGCTCGGCATCACCGATAACGTGGACTGCGCGCACTTCCTCCCCGGCCACCCCAAGTGCGGGCGGCTGCATGGCCATACGTACAAAGTGGAGGTGGTGATCGAGGCCCCGGCGCCCGCCGGCGGCATGATCGTCGACTTCGCCGAGCTGAAGGCGAAGACGCGGCAGGTGCTGGAGCAGTACGACCACCGCAACTGGAACGACACGCTCGAGTATCCGTCGGTCGAGAACATCTGTTCGCTGTTGTGCGCAGGCCTGCGCGCAAAGATCGATTTCCCCTTCGTCTTGCGCGTCTACGAAGGCGCCCTGAAGTGGGCCGAGATGGATAGCCGGGAAGCCTAATCGACGAATTGGCCGTCTCGTCCCCGCCCAATTCGTCGATTTCCGTTGCCCGCTATCGACGGATTGGCTGGCCGTCCCGATCCAATCCGTCGATTTCCTTTGTTCCGTTTCCCTGGCGCTTGCGACAACGTTCGTTGGCTGTCCCCCGAGCGCTTGCGACAACGTTCGTTCCTGCTTCGTTCAGGCGCTTGCGTCAGCGGTTTTTTGCGCTGCTTCTATTTCTGATTAACTGTGTCCGGACACAGTAACAATGCATTCACGGAGCAAGCGCGCAGCGGCCGGGGCCATCTTCGTCGTGGTTGGCGGCCTGTTTCTCCTTTGGCGGGCATGCTGCGCCGGTGTTGCGTGTCGAACGGCGCTTGTGGTCCCCGACCTGCCGCCATATCGGGAAGAACTCTCAGCAGCACGATCTGGCAGGCGCATCCACGATGCGAGCGTGCCGCACGCCGTCCCCGCCTATGGGGGCGAGGGCGACGACGTTGAATTCTCGCCCGACGGAATGTTCGCAGCGGTTTCATTGAGGGCGAGGCTGTACGCCGCCGGGCGCGAGTCGACCCACACGGTCAACGTGTGGGATCGACGCAAAGGCACACGCACCGACGTCGTTGCTATTGGCGAAGCTGATCCGGGTTCCGGAGCCTCGCACGACTACAAGTGGTCGCGAGATTCTCGCGCGCTCTTGATCTACGGAACAGGAGTGCTGTGGCCGGAATCGGATTGGCGGGAGCTGTGCCTCATTTACTTGCCGGAGACGAGTCAACTGGACCGAATCGAGCCGTGCCGCTGAGGGTCGATTCACTGTGTCCGGACACAGTAGCAACGACCGTTGTCAACAACGAACGTTGTCGCAAGCGCCTGGGAAACGGACAAAAGGAAATCGACGGATTGGGCGGGGACAGCCAGCCAATTCGTCGATAGCGTAACGACCGTTGTCGCAAGCGCCTGGGAAACGGCCAAAAGGAAATCGACGAATTGGGCGGGGACGAGACAGCCAATTCGTCGATAGCTGGCAAGCGCCTGGGAAACGGACAAAAGGAAATCGACGGATTGGACGGGGACAGCCAGCCAATCCGTCGATGATTACGGTTCAGCCGCTTCCTTGGCGATGAGTTGCGCAAGCGCGGCCATCAGGCGGCGGGTGAGCGGGCCGGGGGCGCCGGTGCCGAGCGTGACGGCGTCGATGGCGACGACCGGCAGGATTTCGCGCGACACGCTGGTGATGAAGGCTTCGCTCAAGTGCTTCAGGTCGGCGAGGGACACCGGGTGTTCATCGATCGGCAGCACCGTCGCGGCGACTTCGAGGACGAGGCTGCGGGTGACTCCCTTGAGGACGCGGTCGCCTTCGGTGCGCAGCGTGCCATCGAGGATCGCGAAGAAGTTGCTGCTCAGGCCTTCCAGGATCTGGCCGTCGCGGTCCGCCATCAAGCCTTCGTGGATGTCCTTGCCCAGCGACTCTCGTGCCGCGTGTGCCGCCGACAGGAAGCGCGTGTCCTTCGCGTGCGGGTCGTCGCGGTGCAGTTGCACCGTGGCGCAGCGGACTCCCTGCTCATAGAGGGCGGCGTCGAGAGGGGTAAACGGTTCGATGCCGATGAAGAAACGCTTCGGCGACGGAGAGAAGGTGAGGCGCAGGCGCGACTCGCCGTCGCGGCCGGCCAGCAGATCGGCCAGCGCTCGACGCACGGCCGAGTGGTCGAGGGTCGCGGGCTGTCCCAGGACCCAGACCGACTCCTCCAGACGGCGCAGGTGCTGGTCGAGGCGCAGGATTCGCGATCCGTCGTAGGTGCGGAAGGTCGTGTAGGCGCCGGGGGGAAGGAGTTTCGCCGCGGCGTCGACCGAGCACGTTCCGAGGTTGGCCTCGAGCAGTCCAGTCGCGGTCAGCTCGAATGTGCCGCTTTGTGAATTTCCCTTATACATAAACCCAATAGTAACAACATGTTAGTCGCCATTATTGACAGGAAGGCACTCAAGTTCCTACTCTAGTCGGGTACCCCATGGCCCACGACGTCGATTATTACGAGCTGCTGAGCGTGCGTCGCTCTGCCAGCGGCACCGAAATCAAGCGGGCTTTCCGCAAGCGCGCACGCCTCTATCATCCCGATCTCAACCCCGGCGATCCAGTGGCGGCACAGCGCTTCCAGGCGATCGCGATGGCGTTCGAGATCCTCTCCGATCCCGACCGGCGGCAGCGCTACGACCGCGGCGAGAAGACGGTGACGCCGTCGGTGCACAGCCCCAACGTCGAGTTTCACGGCTTCGACTTCGTCGCCGGCGGGCAGGCGCCGGCCGGCAGCATCCGCGACCTGTTCAGCGACCATGCCGCGCGCAAGCCGATCAACCGCGGCGACGACATCACGCAGACCGCGCACCTGACGTTCGACGAGGCGTTCCGGGGCACGAGCCGCACCCTCGACGTGGTGCGCATGGACCACTGCCCGGCGTGCGAAGGTGCCGGCGAGATCGCGAGCGAGCCGCGGCCCTGTGCCACCTGCAAGGGGCGCGGGGCACTGCAGGTGAAGCGCGGCCGGCTGGTGTTTTCGCGGCGCTGCGGCTCCTGCGGCGGCACCGGCATGCGCTCGCTCACCACCTGCGGCAGCTGCGGCGGCGACGGCCGCGTGGTGCGCAGCGAACAGATCGCCCTGCAGGTGCCGCCCGGCACGCGCGGCGGCAGCCGGCTGCGTCTCACCGGCATGGGCCACGCCGGACTCGGCGGCGCGCCGCCGGGCGACTTCGTGCTGGCGATCGACGTCGCGCCCGATCCGGTGTTTCGCACCGAAGGCGACGACCTGGTAGCCGCGGTGTCGGTGTCCGCCATCGACGCGGCGCTTGGCGCACGCGTGGACGCGCCCACCCCCGACGGCCCGCTGACGATCGAGATTCCCGCCGGTACGCAGAACGCGCAGCGCTTCCGCCTGCGCAAGCGCGGCCTGCCGCGGCCCGGCGACGACGCCCGCGACGACCTGTTCGTCGAGGTGCGGGTGCAGGTGCCGCGGGTCGTGGACGACCGCTGCCGTGCGCTGCTCGAAGAATTCCGCCGGTTGAACGAGGAGTAGCTTCGATGGCAAGGCGACGGCGATCGGCACGGCCGGGCGAGGAGGCGCCGAACGCGCCGCAGACTGGCGGCAAGTACTTCATGATCAGCGTGGTCTCCAGCCGCTATGACATCCATCCGCAGACGCTGCGCCTCTACGAGCGCGAGGGCCTGCTGCGCCCGTCGCGCACCGAAGGCAACACCCGGCTCTATTCCGAGGACGACCTCAAGCAGCTGGAGCTGATCCTCAACCTGACGCGCGAACTGGGCGTCAACATCGCGGGCGTCGAGATCGTCCTCAACATGCGCCGCAAGATGGAAGAGATGCAGCGCGAGATGAACGAGTTCGTGCAGGTGGTCGAAGGCGAACTGCGGCGTCCCGACCAGGACGGCTGGCGCGAGCGCTTCGAACAGGCGCTCGTCAAGCTGCCGCCGGGGCCCATCGTGCGCACGCCCGGCCGCACAGACGAATAGAATCGTTTCATCATGGCTATGGCGTCGCGCCCGCGGGCCCGCAAGGCCCGTGCGGGTTCGAAGGAATCGCGCGATGCCGGCCGCGGCGCCGCCATCGGCGACAGCCTCGCTGCCTACATGCGCGAGATCGCCAAGTTCGAGCCGCTGCCAAGCGACGAAGAGAAAAGCCTCGGCAGGAAGATCCAGGCGGGCGACGAAGCCGCGCTCAACAAGCTCGTCGAATCGAACCTGCGCTTCGTCGTCTCCTATGCGAAGCGCTACCGGGGCCTGGGCCTCTCGTTCCTCGACCTGATCCACGAGGGCAACCTCGGGCTCATCGAGGCGGCGAAGCGCTTCGACCCGGAACGCAACGTGCGCTTCATTTCCTACGCCGTCTGGTGGGTCCGCCAGGCGATCTTCCACGGCCTCGCCGAGCACAGCCGCATGTTCCGCCTGCCGGAGAAGGTCTCGGGCCAGGTGTCGAAGGTGGGTTCGGTGCGTGACCGGCTGGCCGCGGAGCTGGAGCGCCAGCCGACCAACGAGGAAGTGGCGAAGGAGGCGGAGCTCACCGAGGCCGACGTCGAGAGGCTGCTGCGCGTGGCGGGCGAGGGGTTGTCGCTGTCCACCGAGGTGGGCGAGGACGGCAATATGGAGCTTGGCGACCTGATCGAACAGGACACCATCCCGCCGATCGAGATCGAGATGATCCGCGACTCGTTCACCCGCCAGATCAAGCAGCTGCTCGAGGTGCTGGACGACAAGGAACGCGAGGTCATGCGCATGCGCTTCGGCCTCGACGGCGAAGACCCGCGGAACCTGCGCGAGATCGGCGAGTTGCTGGGCCTGTCGCGGGAACGCGTCCGCCAGATCGAAAGCAAGGCGAAGGAGAAGTTGCGCCGCAACGAAACGACCAAGGGCCTGCGCGGCTACCTGACATAAGCTCATGACCCCCATGTGCGAGGACTGCGGCGGCACCGGCTTCGTCTACGTCGAGCGCAACGGCGTGACCTTCGCGCAGCCGTGCACCTGCCGGGCGCGCGTGCCGGTGAGCGGCGAGGACGCGTTCCTGAAGCTGACCCGCATCCCGCCGCGCTACCAGCACTGTTCGTTCGCCAACTTCGAGGCGTTCACCGCGCCGCTCGCCTCGGCGCTCGAGAAGTGCCTGCTGTACTGCTCCGGCTACCCGCACAGCGGCGTCACCGACCAGGGGCTCGGCCTGCTGATGAGCGGCGACAACGGCGTCGGCAAGACCCACCTGGCGGTGGCGGTGCTGCGCGAGCTGATGCAGAACAGCGGCGCCCGCGGCCAGTTCTGGGACTTCCACGCGCTGCTGCGCGAGATCCGCAACTCGTACAACCCCGAGACCCGCACCACCGAGCTGCAGGTGCTCGAGCCGGTGGTGGAGGCCGACATCCTGCTGCTCGACGACCTCGGCGCGTGGCGCATGACCGACTGGATGGTGGACACGCTCTTCTACATCCTCAACAGTCGCTACATGGCGAAGCGGCCGACGCTCATCACCACCAACTTCCAGGACGTCACCGCCGAGGAAGCCGCGCGCAAGGACCCCAACGAGCGCAAGGAGTTCCTGGTGGAGCGCGTCGGCCAGCGGGTGCGCTCGCGCATCATGGAGATGTGCCTCGTCATCAGGATGAACGGCCAGGACTACCGGCAGGTGCGGCAGACGTCGAACCAGGAGCTGCTGCTGCGGCGGTCGTGACACCCGACGCCGGATCCGGCCTCGGCCTGTACGTTCACGTCCCGTTCTGCGAAGTGAAGTGCAGCTACTGCCACTTCGCCATCGACCCTGGGCTGCCCTCGGGCGCGCGGCAGGAGCGCTACGCCGATGCCGTGCTGCTCGAGATGCAGCGGCGCGCTGCCACAGCGCCGCCGCCGCGAGACGGCGCGGCCGACACCTTGTATTTCGGCGGCGGGACGCCGTCGCTCCTCGGCGCTCCGCACCTCGGCGCGATGGTGCAGCGGGCCCGCGACCTGTTCGCACTTCGGCCCTCGGCCGAGGTCACGATCGAAGCCAACCCCAGGGATCTCGACGATGCCGGCTATGCGGCGCTGCGCGCCGCCGGCGCCACCCGCCTCAGCATCGGACTGCAGCACTTCGATCCCGAGGTGCTGCGCGCGATGGGCCGGGCACATACCGCCGCCGACAACGCGGCGTCGTTCGCGTCGGCACGCCGCGCCGGTTTCGACAACATCTCGATAGACCTCATCCTCGGCTGGCCAGGCGAGACCGAGGCGCGCTGGCGGCACACGCTCGAGAGCGCCCTGTCCCTGGCACCCGAGCACGTGAGCCTCTACATCCTCGAAGTGGACGGCCGCAACGTCCTGGCTCATCAGGAGCGCGCCGGCACCTTGCTGCTGCCCGACGACGACCTGGTGGCCGACCTGTACCTCGCCGCTGTCGCGCGGCTCGGCGCCGCCGGCATCGCCCGTTACGAGATCTCGAACTTCGCGCGCCCCGGACGCGAGTCGCGGCACAACGCCCGGTACTGGGCCGATCGCGAGTTCCTCGGCTTCGGGCTCTCGGCCCACAGTTATGTGGCTTTGCGCCGCTCGTGGAACGAGCCGACCTTCGGGCGGTACATGGCTGCGATCGACGGCGGCGGAACCGGGGAAGCGGGCGCGCGCGAGCCGAGCGCCAGCGAGCGTCTCGGCGAGGCTCTCTTCACCGGCCTGCGCCGCACTGACGGCATCGACCTCGCCACCTTCGGCGAGCGCTATGGCGTCGACGTGCTCGCCGCGTATCGCGGCCCGTTCGCGGACGCCTTTGCCGCGGGCCTGCTGGAACACGTGGACGGCCGGCTGCGCCTCACCGACAAAGGCGTGCTGCTCTCGAACGAGGTGTTTCAACGTTGCGTTTGAGTCGCATACAATTTTCGCCTGACATCCCGGTGCGATTACATCTCTGCCTGATCCTCGCCTTGACGGCCGTCGCCTGCGGCTCGGACCCCGCCGACCAGGAAACGCCGGATGCGGCGCGTGAGACGTCCACGGCGCCATCGGAATGGCCGATGTACGGGCACGACGCGTCGCGCACCTGCTACAACCCCGACGAACGTGCGATCACGGCCGGCAACCTCGCGAACCTCGCGCAGCGCTTCACCGCCGACCTCGGCAATGGGCGCGTGCCCTCGTCGAGCGGCCCGGTGGTCGCGGCGGGCCGCGTGTGCACCGGCAGCAGCGTCGCCACGGGACCGAACTACTTCTGCTTCGACGCCACCAGCGGCTCGCTTCTGTGGAGCGCCGACCTCGGCCGGCTGCCTCCGGACAAGGCCGATGTCGGCATCGGCTCGACAGCGGTCATCGCCTCTGGCGCGCTCGCGATAGGCGGCGGCGACGCCGCCTACTACCTGCTCGACGCCGCCACCGGTGCCGTGCGCTGGCGCCACGAGATGGGTGCCGCACCCGACCCGTTCGCCTGGTCGTCGCCGCTCATCGCCAACGGCCGCGTCTACGTCGGCATCTCGGCGCACTATGAAGGCGTCGAAGGCGAGCTGCGCGCGCTGAACCTCGACGACGGCAGCATCGCGGCGCGCCGCCAGTTCGTGCCGGCGGGGCAGCGCGGCGCCGACATCTGGAATTCGCCGGCCCTCAGCCCGGACGGCAGCACCGTGCTGGTCGCGACCGGCAACGATTACGGCGGCTACGACGGGCCGTACGGCCGAGCGATGCTCGCGCTCGACCCGCTGACGCTCGAGGTGCGCGACGTGCGCCAGGAAGCGACGGCAAACCAGGACCTCGACTTCGGCACGACACCCGTCGTCTTCCGCGACGCCGCCGGCCGCGTGCTGGTGGGCGCCAACAGCAAGAACGGCACCTTCTACGCGTACGCGCTCGGCGCGCTTCACGACGGGCCGGTGTGGACGCGGGTGACGGGGCTGTCTGCCGGCGCCATGCCCGGCTACGACCCGAACACCGGCAGCGGCGGCACGCTCTTCATCGTCGGCGACAACGGCTTGCTGTTCGGCGTCGACCCGGCGACCGGCGCCGACCGCTTCCCGCCGGTAGCGGTCGGTTTCACCACCGGCGGCCTGGCGCTCGCGAACGGCCTGGTGTTCGTCAACGTCGGCGGCGCCCTGCGCATCCTGGCCGCCGACAGCGGCCGCGTGCTGCGCACCCTGCAGCCGCCGGCGATCGGGCGCAACTTCAGCGGCCCGGCCGTAGCGAACGGCCGTGTCTACTGGGCTGCCGCCGGCATCCTCAACTCGTGGGGACTGCCGTGAGCAAGCTGCTGCCGGTCGCTGCGCTCGCGTGCACCCTCTGCGCCTGCGGCGCCGACCCGGAGCCGCTCGCGACCACCGCGGACAGCGCCGCGACCACCATGCAGCAAAGCGCGACGTTCGCGATGACGGTGGAGCCGACCGCCTTCAGCGTCGCGGCCGGGACGCCGCCGCCGCTGAGCGCGGCGTGGAACGTGGTGCTGCGCGAAACCAGCGGCCGCGTCGCCGGCAAGGTGAACTTCATCAACGCCACCATCCGCGACGCCCAGAGCGGCGCAGTCGCCGAGCCCGGGCACATCGTGCTCGACGCGGCCGCGATCGCCGCCGCTGCCGGCAGCAACCGCATCGCCGCCGGCGGCACGCTCGTGGTGCCCTTCAGCTTCCGGTTCTCGCTCTGGTCCGGCGGCAAGGCCGCCGTGGTGTCGATCGCCGCCGAATGCGAGGACGACACCGGCGCGGCGCAGACGACACTCGCCCAGGCCGACCTGCGCTAGCGCCGTTCAGCGCGCGGCGTTGCGGTTGCGCAGCCGGCGCAGCGTCAGCTCGACGTCCACCATCAGCGCCTCGGTGGTGTTGTCGAGGTGGTCGAGGCCGCGGTGGAACTGGGTGTAGTCGGCGTTGCGCGGCTCCTCGGCCTCGATCAGGTTCTCGATGCGCGCCGACCACTCCATGAGGTTGTGGAGGCTGGCTTCGCCGTGCGAGTCCATGTGCGAGGTTTCGGTGGCACCGAGGTGCAGCCCGCGCAGGAACGCGCCGATCTCGCGGCGACGCTGCTTGGCGCGGTCGACGACGCTCTGGAAGGTGCGGCGCTGCGTGAGCGACACGCGTGACGGCGGCAGCGCCTCGATGGAACCGGAGTCGAAGCGCTTGGCGAACACAGCCGCGATCTTGTCGAGCTCGCCCTTGGCGGGATCGTTCTCCGGATAGCCGCGCTTCGCCAGGATCTCGAGGACGCCGTGGCTCGGGACGGCGTGCTCGGCGGCGACCGTGCCGCGGAAGAAGTAGTGCACTTCCTCGGCGCTCAGCGGCCCGCCGGCGAGCAGCAGGTCGCCCGGTGTGAGGAACTCGCCGTTCGGCATGCGCCGCTGGTAAAGCGTGGACCGGCGCGACGCCTTCTTCGAGGCGCCGCCGCGTCCCGCCTTTGTCTTTGGCGAGGGAATCTTCTTGCCTGGGCCGGCCGGCGCGCCGGGAACGGCGGCCGCTTTTGGCGCCCCCTTGCCTCCTGGCGCCAGCTGCTTCGGAGCGCCCTTGCCGGCAGCCGCGGGCGGCGCGGGGGCCGGCTTGGCCGAAGCACCCTTCTTCACAGGGACGGCGGGCGCCGGCTTGACGGCAGCCTTCTTCGCGGCGGGCGCCGCCGGCTTCGCCTTGGCCTTCGGCTGTGGCTTCGCCTTCGCCTTTGCCTTCGCCTTCACGGTGGGCCTGGCCTTGGCCTTGGCTTTGGTCTTGTGGGTCGACATCGTTTCTTCTAGTCCTTTCGCCTGTCTGGTGCGAGGCGGGTTGGGCGCGTCAGGGCAGGAACCGTTCCGGGTGCTTGAGCTTCGCGGGCAGGTACTCGTCCATGACGTAGTTGAGGTCGTGCTTGGCGAAGGCCTGCTGCTCGGCACGCACGCCCATCTTCAGCAGCTGCTCGAAAGCCTTCGCCCACTGCGGAAAGTGCTGGAAGAACGGATCGTTCTTGAGGGCGTCCTTGGCCCGCTTGATGTCGACGTCCTTCAGCGGATGCGTGGGCAGCTTGTAGTCGATGATGTCCTGCGGCGTCACGCCGAGGAAGCGCGCCTGCGGCACGCAGAAGTACTCGTTGAGGTGCGCGTTGTTGCCCGAGCCCACCTTCAGTGTGCGGTAGATGTTGGCGATGCCGTACGGATCGCAGTCGACGAACACGTACACCGGGATCTTCTTCTCGTCGGCGAGCCGGCGCACGAAACGCCGCACCGCGCGCGTCGGCACGCCCGCCATCGACACCAGGATGCAGTCGGACGTGTCCCAGAAGCGGTGGCGGTTGAGGCGCTCGAAGATGCCGCCGGTTTCGATGCAGAGGATGAACTTGGCCTTGGTGCGGAAGCCGAGCTCGTCGACGGCGGAGGGAATGCCGTAGGCGCCGGAACCGAACTTGGTGCAGTCGATCTCCTGCACCTTGCCGGTGCCCATGTCGCGGTCCACGACCACCAGCTCCCCGGCCACCAGCCCGCCGTGTTCGTCGGGCGTGAAGTGCAAGAGCTCCTTGTGGACGCCGTAGAACGACTCGATGTCGTCCATGATGGTGTCCGACTCGGACTGGTCGTCGCAGCGCGCGTCGTCCCAGTTCTTCGTCTGGTAGTACGCGTCGCGCTTGGTCGCGAAGTCGCCGGTTTCGATGAGCGTCTTCGACAGCGACACCATGCGCAGCGTCTGGGCGAACGTCTTCACGGTCGAAACCGTTAGGGTGCGCTCCTTCTTCTTGCCGGCCATCTCGAAGTGGCCCTTCTTCGCCGTGTAACGGACGTTCGAGAGGCTGCGCAGCGGGAACTTCATCTCCGGCTTGCCGCCGGCGACGATCTTGTCGTGGATGGTCTGCGAGGACGAGACGATCTTCGAAACGACGGCGCCCGCCGCGGCGGATTTCGCCTTGGCCAACGACAACCTCCAGCTGATCAGTAACTTGTGGGGTCCGCCGGCCGGCAGGACCGTCGCACAGAATACCACAAGGCGTGCGGCATCAGGCCAGCCCGGCGCCGTACGTCTTCAGGTACTTCATGCCGGTGTCGCACAGCACGGTGACGATGGTCGCGTCCTTGCCGAGCTCCTCGCCGAGGCGCAGCGCCGCGATGACGTTGGCCCCGGTGGAGGTGCCGGCGAACAGGCCCTCCTCGCGCGCCAGGCGCAGCGCCATGGCCGTGGCGTCGGCGGTCGAGACCTGCTCGATGCCGTCGGCGACGGCGTCGTGCCACAGCGGCACGACGAATCCGGCGCCGACGCCGTCGATGCTGTGCGAGCCCGGCTTGCCGCCGGAGAGAACAGGAGACTCGGCCGGCTCCACGGCGACGACGCGCACGCGTGGGCTGCGGCCGCGCAGGTCTTCGGCGATGCCGCGCAGCGACGCGGCGGTGCCGACGCTCTGCACGAAGCCGTCCACCTCTTCACCCGTCTGCATCCAGATCTCGTCCGCCATCTGGCGGTAGGCCGACACCTGGTCGGTGTTGTTCATCTGGTCGGTCCAGAAGGCGCCGCTTTGGGCGGCAACGACGCGCGCCGCCTCGATCATGTCGCGCGTCAGCTTCTCGGTCATGCCGCGGCCCTCGCTCGGGATGACCTGCAGCTGCGCGCCCAGGATGCGCATGTGGTCGAGCTTCTCTTTCGAGAACGCGTCCGAGGTGACGATGTGCAGCGGATGGCGCTTCACGGCGCACACCAGCGCCAGCGACACGCCGGTGCTGCCGCCGGTGTACTCGACCACGGCACCGCCCGGCTGCAACCGTCCGTCGTTCTCGCCTGCCTCGATCATGGCGAGCGCCATGCGGTCCTTCATGCTGCCGGTCGGGTTTTCGCTCTCGAGCTTCAGCAAGATGCGCGCGCCGCTGTGCGGCACGATGTGGCGCAGCGGCAGCAGCGGGGTGTGGCCGATGCGCTGCAGGATGTCGCTCGGCTGCTGCCGCGCCACCTACAGCATCGCCTCGCGGCTGCGCTCCAGCGTGTCGCGCAGGGTCGCCACCACCTTGCCTTCCTGCTTCTCGGAAAGAGCCAGGATCTCGCGCAGCGCGATGCCGATGTGCGGGATGAACTTGTCGATGTAGCCGCGCTTCTTCAGCTCGGCGTCGGCGCGGCGCTGGTGGCGGATGTGCGCGCCGAGGCGGCGGCCGACGTCCATGAGGCCGAGGCGCAGCTCCTTCACGATCTCCGGATAGTGGGCGATCGCCTCCTTCGACTCCGAGGTGAACGGCACCCACACCGAGGCGATGTGGATCATCACCACCATCGGCCCGGAGGGCAGCGCGCCCTTCGACATCGACAGGCCGTAGGACCGCCAGTCGATCGACAGCGTCGCCTTGGTGATGGCGCACGCCGAGCTCTGGTACTGAAGCGGCACGCGGTTGGCGAGGCGGTACAGCTCGATGAGCTCGTCGGCGGGCAGCGCGCCGCCGTAGGCGAGGCCGACCTCCACCTGGAACGGGTTGCCGCGGTAGACGGCCGGCGGGCGCGTCACCGCCTCGAAGTACGCGGCCTGCGGCACGCGCTTGCGCAAGCCCGCGACCACCGCGTCCTCGCCGATGGGCGACAGGCAGTTGGTGGGCGGCGCCATGATCTTCACCGACTGGATCGCCTTGTGGATGCGCTCGACGTCCGCCGTCTTCAGGTCGCGCGGCCGCGCCGTGGCGCGCACCTGCGCGAGCTTCACGACTTCGCCCACGACCTTGTCGGTGACGCGCGAGAAATCGGCCTTGAGGGCTGCCGACAGCTGCCGCGCCGGGCTGTCCTGGAGCATCCGCATCAGCATGCCGAGCTCGACTCCGTGCGGGTGCGGCTTGATTTCCTTCGGCTCCTCGGGAAGTTCCTTCACCGCGCGCGCGAAGTGCACCGTGTCCTGGCCGGGCGCCGTGTAGAAAATCTCGGCGTGCGGGTTCGCGAGCGCCGTCTGCTCGACGTAGTCGTCCACCGAGCGGCGGCCGCGCTTGTAGGTCGCCTGCAGCTCGATCTCGACACGGGTGCCGTGCTTCACGTCCCATTCGCGGGTGTCGTCGCGCAGCACCAGCGGCTCGTTCTTGCGCGTGTCGATCGTGATCTCGAAGAGGTGCGCCGGCCCCTTGCCGCCGGTCTTGCTGGTGATCGTGACCGGCTTGCCGGTGGTGAGCTGCCCGTACATCCCGGCCGCGGAGACGCCGATGCCCTGCTGGCCGCGCTGCTGCTTCATCGTGTGGAACTTGCTGCCGTAGAGAAGCTTGCCGAACACCCGCGGAATCTGCTTGCGGACGATGCCGGGGCCGTTGTCTTCGACGGCGATGCGGAATCGGTCTTCGGCGAGGCCGGTGATCTCGATGCGCAGGGTGGGGAGGATGCCGGCCTCGCTGCAGGCGTCGAGCGAGTTGTCCACGCATTCGCGCACCGCGGTGAGGAGTGCCTTTTGCGGGTTGTCGAAGCCAAGCAGGTGGCGGTTCTTGACGAAGAACTCCGACACCGAGATCTCACGCTGCTTCATGCCGAGCGCCTCGGCGGTCATGCGGCGGGGCGGCGCCTGTGGCACTGGCTCGTCGGCGGCGGCGGACGCTTCGACCGGCACGGGAGCGGGGGGGGTCGTCGCTTCCTTGCGCTTGCGCGGCGCGGCTCTGGCTACCACCGCTGCTTCTTCGGCGGCCTCCAGCGCCTGTTCCTCGAACAGCCCCATTTGCGGCGCAGCACCGCGCAGCGCACCCGCGCCAGGTCTCTTGCTCATGGCTCAGGATAGTAACAGGCGAGAGTGTAGGATCGCGTCCAGGACCCATGCCAGCCGCTGATAAATCTGTGACTTACGGGAGTTACCTGAAGGTCCCGGAGCTGCTTTCGCTGCAGCAGCTCATGTCCTCGCCGCGCGAGCACGACGAGCCGCTCTTCATCATCATTCACCAGGTCTACGAGCTGTGGTTCAAGCTGATGCTGCACGAGGTCGACTCGGCGGCGAAGCACCTGCGCGCCGGCCGTGTGGCCGAAGGAACGCGTCTGCTGCGGCGGGTGGTCGAGATCCAGCGCGTCCTCATCCAGCAGATCCGGGTGCTCGAGACCATGCGCCCGCAAGACTTCCTCGCTTTCCGCTACCACCTCAATCCGGCTTCCGGGTTCCAGTCGGTGCAGTTCCGCGAGCTCGAATGCGCGCTGGGGATGCCGGATCCGAAGATCCTCGACCACCTGCGCTGCGCGCCCGACGAGCGGCAGCGGCTCACCGACCGGCTCGAAGCGCCCGGCCTCAACGGTGTGTTCGACGCGGTGTTGAAGGAGCGCGGGTTCGACCTCGCCAGCGAGGACGCGCGGCGCGAGTCGTACCGGGCGCTCTATGCGAACGCCGAGGACCATCCCGACCTCAACGCCCTCGCCGAGGTGCTGATGGACATCGACGAGGCGCTGGCGTTGTGGCGGTTCCACCACGTGCAGATGGTCGAGAGGATGATCGGAGCGAAACCTGGCACCGGAGGCAGCGAGGGGGTCGCCTACCTGGCGACGACCCTGAAAAAGCGGGCATTTCCCGACCTCTGGCTGGCGCGCACAGGCCTCCAGAGAGCGTGAACGTTACACTGTAGGGCTGATGGACGACCGCAACGGGATTCGGGGAATCATCCTCGCAGGCAGCTGGGAAGAAAGCTCGTTCGAGGCGCTGCTTCCGCGCCCGCTCGTGCCGGTGGCCCTGACGCCGCTCATTTCGCATGTCTTCGGCTGGCTGCGCGACGGCGGCATCGCCCACGCCACGGTGTGCGCGAACGGCGCCTCGAAACCGATCCGGGAGTTCGTCGAAAGCGCCTCGGGCGAAAGCCTCGCGGTCGGGTTTCACCAGGACGAGACTCCGCGCGGCCCCGCCGGCGCCGCCCGCGACGCGGCGCTCGCAAGCGACGGACGCCTGTTCGTCGTCTGCGACGCCTCCACCATCCCGGTAGCCGAGATTTCCGACCTGCTCGAAACTCACCTGCGCGCGCGCGCCGCGGTGACGCTGGTGGTGCACGGCGACGTCGCCGCCTCGCCCTACGAGTCGCGGCCGTGGACGCCCGGCGACATCTACATCTTCGACCGCCGCGTGTTCGACCACGTCGCGGCCAACGGTTTCCAGGACATCAAGGAAAGCCTCATTCCCAAGCTGCACGCCATGGGCGAAGGTGTCGTAACTCACTTCGTCCCCGGCGCCTGCCCCCGCGTCCTCAACACCGAGAGTTATCTTTCGGTGAACGCCTGGATGGTGGAGCAAGTGGCAGCCTGGAAGTACACCAAGAGATCTTCGCTCGGCGAGTACCGCGTGCTCGGCCAGGGCCTGCGGCACCCGACCGCCGGCATCGACCCGTCCGCGCGCGTCATCGGCCCGGTGCTGCTCGGCCCGGGGGTGTTCGTCGGCCCCGGCGCCACCATCGTCGGCCCGGCGTCGGTGGGGCCGAACACGCGCATCGAAGCCGACGCGGCACTGTCGCGCAGCGTCGCCTGGAGCCACTGCGTCGTTGGCGCCGGCGCGCTCGTCGACCGCTCGCTGCTGGTCAATGACGCCGTGGTCAAGCCGGCCGAGACGGTCTACGGCACCGTGCGCCATGCCCAGCGATCGCGCTGGAGCCAGGCGCAGAGGATCCTCCAGTCCGCCTCGCCCGGCGGCGCCGCGCCGGACGTCGCCCTCAAGCACGTCGAAGCGTGAAGGTCCATCTCGTCATCATCGACTCGCGCCCCGAATACTTTCGCGGCGCGGACCGCACCACGTCGCTGGTGCAGATGCCGTTCGGCAGCGGCGACCTGCTCAACCACCTGACCAGCCAGCTGAAGTCGGCGTGCGTGCCCGGGGTCTCGATCCTGACCGACTTCAACGTGCGCGCCGGCTACGAAGACGCGGTGCGCGCCATTTCGCCGAGCGTCGACAAGATAGTGCCGCTGTCGCGCTTCAGCCGCTTCCTCGCGGCGCACGAGCCTTCCGACTGGCTGCTGATGATCGACCCGCGCTGCTATCCGTCGGACGGCTACGGCGCCGAGGACCTCGTGGAGGGCGCCGCCGCCGATCCGCGCTGGGTGCGGCACCTGGTGGCGCTCGAGGACATCGAGAGCGGCGCCAAGGAATTCGTGCAGCTCGATGCCGAGGGCCGGGTGGCGAAGGTGCAGCGCTACTACGAGGCCGTCACCTGGTCGCTGACCTCCGGGGTCGCGTGCTCGCTGCTGCCGGTGTCGAGCGCCCTCATCATGCAGGAGCTGCCGTTCTCCTCGCTCCCGGAGCTGCGCAGCGCTCTGGCGGCGCGCGGCGTGCCCTGCCAGGACGTGCCGGTTTCGGGCGGCGTCTACGACCTGAAGGAAGAGCGCGGCCTGCTCGAGATGGGCCGCGCCTCGGCTGTGGGCCTGTTCGCGCGCGGCGGCGAGGAGTCGGACCGCAGCCCCTCGGCGCACCTCGACGCGGCGGCGCGCATCGTCGGCCCGGTGGTCATCCAGGAAGAAGTGGCCGTCGATGCGGAGGCGCTCATCCTCGGCCCCACCATCCTCGGCAAGGGGTGCCGCATCGGCCGCGGCGCGGTGGTGGCGCAGTCGGTGGTGCCGGCCGGCGCGGTGGTGAAGGACGGCGCCACCTGGCGCCATCGGCTGGTCGTCGGCCTGCCGCCGCAGGAAGGCGAGCGGCCGCGGCAGCGGCCGTTCCCGGGGGTAATGAGCGGCGTCGGCGTGCGCGTGCTGCACTCGGACGGCCCGCGCAGCAAGAGCATCTACCCGGCGGTGAAGCTGGTGGTCGAGTCGTTCCTGGCGCTGACCGCGCTGGTGTTGCTGTCGCCGCTGCTGCTGCTGGTCGCGCTCCTGGTGCGGCTCGGCTCCAACGGGCCGTCCCTCTACGGCGACAAGCGCGAGGGCATGGGCGGGCAGGTGTTCCGCTGCTGGAAGTTCCGTTCGATGGTGGTGAACGCGCACGCGCTGCAGCAGAAGCTGCGCGAAGCGAGCAACGTCGACGGGCCGCAGTTCAAGATCGAGAACGACCCGCGGGTGACGCGCCTCGGCGGCATCCTGCGCAAGACCAACATCGACGAGCTGCCGCAGCTCATCAACGTCGCGCTCGGGCAGATGAGCTTCGTCGGGCCGCGGCCGTCCCCGTTCCGCGAGAACCAGACCTGCATCCCCTGGCGCGAGGGCCGGCTCTCGGTGCGGCCCGGCATCACCGGCCTGTGGCAGATCTGCCGCCGTGACCGCTCCACCGGCGACTTCCACCAGTGGATCTACTACGACCTGCTGTACGTGCGCCACATGTCGCCGTGGATGGACGTGAAGATCCTCGGCGCAACCTTCATCACCCTGGGCGGAAAACGCAGCGTGCCGCTCACCTGGATCATCTCGCCGGAGCGGCTGGGAACCGTGACGGCCCATGACGACCTGAGGTCCCAGCCTGCCCGTGCCTGATACGAACCTGGATGGCTATGTCGAAACATTGCGCGGCGTCGCCGTGCGCTCGGTGGCGCGCATGTATTCGCCCGGCGACCGCGCCTTCGTCTTCTGCCTGCGCGACAACGACGGCGACGTCCGGCCGGAGGGGCTGAGCCGCCGCTACACGGCGATCACCCTCATCGGCCTGGCTCGCGAGGACGCGGCGACCGTGCGCGCGGTGCTCGGCGAGCACTCGCTGGCGCAGGTGTACGAGAAGCTGCTCGAGGATGTCGCGACGCATACGAACCTCGGCGACGTGGCGCTCACGCACTGGGCGGGCACGGCCATCGGCCACGCGGGCCGGGCGAAGGCGCTGGCGCGCCTCACGCAGCTCGCCCCGCAGCAGGGCGCTCACCACACCGTGGAACTCGCGTGGGTGGTGACGGCTCTCTCGGTCGACCCGGAAAAGCCGGCGCCAGAGCTGCGCGACGCGGTGGCGAAGCGCCTGGTGACGGCGCAGAACGAGCGGGTTTTCCCGCACCTCATCGGCGGCAACGACGGCTTGCGCGCGCATGTCGCGTGCTTCGCCGACCTCGTCTACCCGACGCAGGCACTCGCGCACCATCACCGCGCCACCGGCGACGGCGCGAGCCTCGCGGCCGCTGCGGCGTGCGGCGACTACATGTGCGACACCCAGGGGCCGGCGGGGCAGTGGTGGTGGCATCACGACCATCGCACCGGCAAGGTGCTCGAGGGCTACCCGGTCTACGCCGTGCACCAGGACTCGATGGCGCCGATGGCGCTCTTCGACCTGCAGGATGCGACCGGCAGGAACTACGACGCGGCCATCCGCAAGGGGCTCGCGTGGCTGCGCAGCAGCCCCGAGCTCGACGGCGGCACGCTGCTCGACACCGGCAACGACATCATCTGGCGCAAGGTCGCAAGGCGCGAACCCAACAAGCTGTCGCGCTCGCTGCAGGCGGTGGCGAGCGGCGTGCACCAGGGCCTGCGCGTTCCCGGGCTCGACACGCTGTTCCCGCCGGTGACCACCGACCGCGAGGACCGGCCGTATCACCTCGGCTGGGTGTTCTACGCGTTCCCGCCGAGCCGGCGGCACTTCTCATGATCGCGCCTTCCTCGCGCGCGTCGCTGCCGCTCCCCGGCGGCGGCAGCGTGCCGCTGCGGCGCATCCTCGGCGTGCCGGTCGCGGCCGTAACCATGGCGCAGGCGCTCGACCTGGTGACGGCGGCGATTGCGACGCGCAAGCGCCTGCAGATCGGCGTCGTCAACGCCGCCAAGGTCGTGAACATGGGCCGCGACGCCTTCCTGCGCGACGACGTGCTGAGCTCCGACGTGATCTTCGCCGACGGCATGGCGGTGGTGTGGGCCGGCAAGGTGCTGGGCGAGCCGCTGCCCGAGCGCGTGCCCGGCATCGATTTGATGATGGGCATCATGGCGCGCGGCAACCAGCGCGGCTGGCGCGTGTTCTTCCTCGGCGCGACCCGCGAGGTGCTCGACGAGGTGCTGGCGCGGGCGCGCGTCGACTTTCCGGGCCTGGTGGCGGCGGGCTCGCAGGACGGCTACTTCAAGCCAGACGCCGAAGAGGCGGTGGCAGCCGCCATCGCGGCGGCGCGCGCCGACGTCCTGTTCGTCGCCATGACCTCGCCGAAGAAGGAGAAGTTCCTGGCGCGCTTCAGCGACGCCATGGGCGTGCCCGTCTGCCACGGCGTCGGCGGCTCCTTCGACGTCTACTCGGGCAAGGTGCAGCGCGCCCCCGAAGCCTGGCAGCGGCTCGGCATGGAATGGCTTTATCGTGTGAAGCAGGAGCCCGGCCGGCTCTGGCGCCGCTACCTGGTGACGAACGCGCTGTTCGGCAGGATGCTGGCGGCGGAGTGGCTGCGGCGCCGCACCGGCTAGAAGGCCAGGACCAATGATCCGCACGCTGGCGCTGTTCGCCTACATCCTCGGCTTCTCGGGGTACGCCTACCGGAACTGGTACCTGTCGCTGTGCGCGCTCATCATCCTCAACCCGGTCAACCAGCATCCCGACATGCCCGATGCGATCCTCGGCATTCCAGGCCTCAGCCCGTGGAACTTCCTGCTGCTGAACGTGGTCATGGCGTGGCTGCTGCAGCGCGGCCGGGAACGCGCGCGCTTCGATCCGCCGCCGCTGATCGCTGCCCTGTCCTTCTGCTATTTCACGGTGCTGATGGTCGGCTGGCTGCGGATGTACGTGGACATCGCCGACATCGAGGGCGTCTCGAAACTCGACCTCATCACCGACTGGCTGATCAACAGCATCAAGTGGGTGGTTCCGGGGATCCTGCTGTTCGACGGCGCACGCACCCCCAAACGCCTGCGCCTCGCGATCCTGACGATCTGCGGGATCTACGTGCTGTTCGCCCTGCAGGTGCTGAAGTGGATGCCGCCGTGGACCATCCTGAACGGCGACGAGCTGCAGAAGCGCGCGATCAAGCTGATCGAGAAGGAGATGGGCTACAGCCGCGTCAACATGTCGATGATGCTAGCCGGCGGCAGCTGGGCACTTTTGTGCGCGCGCGAGATCTTCACGGCCAAGCGCGTGCGGCTGCTGGCGTTCGGGCTGTTCCTGATGGTCGGCTTCGCGCAGGCGATGACCGGCGGGCGCATGGGTTACGTCACCTGGATCGCGATCGGCGCCATCCTCAGCTTCGTGCGCTGGCGGCGTTACCTGATCCTGGGGCCGGCATTGATCATGGTGATCATCGCCTTCGTGCCCGCGGTGCGCGACCGCGCCCTCACCGGAGTCCAGGACAGCAACATGTCCGGCGAGGAGGTGCAGGTGAACACCGCCGAGATGACCTCCGATCGCACCATCATCTGGCCGGCGGTCATTGAAAAGATCAAGACGGCGCCGGTGGCCGGCTTTGGCCTGATGGCGATGAAGCGCACGGGCCTGTCGCAGGAATTCCACGACCTCGAGTTTCCGCACCCGCACAACGCCTACCTCGAGATCCTGCTCGATGCCGGGCTCATCGGGTTCATCCCGGTGGTGGGGTTCTTCCTGGTGGTCTTCTTCTATTCGGCGCGGCTCTTCATGCGGCCGCGCAACGCCAGCGAGCGTGCGGTGGGCGGCATGACCTTCGCGCTGGTGCTGGCGCTGATCGTCGCCGCGTTCGGCAGCCAGCATTTCCTGCCGCAGGAAGGCGGGGTGGGCATGTGGTGCGCGATCGGCCTGTGCACGCGGCTCACCGCCGACCGCGCCCGCGCCCGGGTGCGTGCGCGCCGCGACCGGCTGGCCGGCCGGCACGCGTCGCTGGCGGCGCCGGCGCCGCCGGCAGCGCCGCCGCGGGCAGCCGCGCGTTGAGGATCCCCTACGTCTACCTGCTGGCGGCGAGCCATTCCGGCTCGACGCTCCTCGCCATGCTGCTGAACGCGCATCCCGACCTCGCCACAGTCGGCGAGATCGTCTCGGGCAGCCACCGCGTGCTCGACGGCTATCGCTGCTCGTGCCGCCGATTGATCGTCGAGTGCCCGTTCTGGGCGCAGCTCAGCGAGCGCATGCGCGCCCGGCATCCCGCGTTCAACCTCGCCGACTTCGGCATCAGGCTGCAGATGCAACAGCCGTGGTGGGTGGCACGCGCGCTGCGCGCCGAGCACCGCGGTGCCTTCCTCGAAGGCGTGCGCGACGCGGCGCTCGCCGCCTCGCCCGCGTTTCGCAGCCACATCCGCGTGCAGGAAGAGCGCCTCGCCGACTTCGCGCGCACCGTCCTCGAGCTGCGCGGCGCGCGCATCCTGGTCGATTCCTCGAAGCTCGCGCACCGGCTGAAATTCGTGCTGCGCATGCCTTCCTTCGACGTCAAGGTGATCCATCTGGTGCGCGACGGCCGCGCGGTGGCGCTCACTTACATGGACGAGCAGTCGTTCGCCGACGCCGCCGACCCGTCGCTGCGCCGCGGCGGGCGCGGTGCGCAGGCGGCGGCGCGCGCGATGCCCATGGCGCGCGCGGCGGGCGAATGGCGGCGCGCGGTCGCGGGCGCGACCAACCTGCTCGGCGGCCTGGAGCCGTCGCGCTGGACGCGCATCACCTACGAGGACCTGTGCAGCGACACCGACGGCCACGCTCGACAAGGTGTTCCGCTTCATCGGCGTCGACCCGGGCCGCATGCGCCGCGAGTTCCGCAGCGCCGAGCACCACGTGGTGGGCAACGGCATGCGGCTCGACAGCACCTCCGAGATCCGCCTCGACGAACGCTGGCGCTCGGTGCTGACGGCACCCGAGCTGCGCGAGTTCGACGCCGCCGCGGGCGCCGAGAACCAGCGCTTCGGATACCGCTGAACGTGTCCGGCGCCGTCGTGCTGCGCCGCTGGCCGCATCCCTATCGCGCGATCCTCGCGATCTGCAGCGACCTCGACGAAACCCCGACGCGCGCCGTCTACGAGGACACCGCGCGCTTCCTCAACACGGCGCAAACCGTCGGCGCGATGGGGCAGGGCGTCGATCTCGAGGTGGGCAACACCATCTATTTCGACATGCCGAAAGAGCAGTTTTCTTACCGCAATACCGACGATGCCGGCCGCGCGCGCCTGCACCAGCTCATGCGCAGCGGCCACATCGACGCGTTCCACTCGTTCGGCGACTACGCGACAACGCGCGCCCACGCCGCGCGCGCGCTCGACGACCTGGTGCGCCACGACTGCACGCTCGGCGTGTGGATCGACCACGCGGTAGCGCCGTCGAACTTCGGCGCCGACATCATGCGCGGCAGCGGCGACGTGGTAGGGCACGAGGCGTATCACGCCGACCTGACCTGCGGCTTCGGCGTGCGTTATGTCTGGCGCGGCCGGGTCACGAGCGTCATCGGCCAGGACGCGCCGCGCTCGCTGCAAGGCGTCTTCGACCCGCAGCATCCCGCCGCCTCGCTGCGCACCGTCGCAAAGGAATGGGCCAAGGGTGCCTTGGCGCGCGCCGGCAACGCCAAGTACGACATCCACCCGGCGAACGAGGTGCTCCGCCCCGCCAGGCTGCGCGACGGCCGGCAGGTGTTCGAGTTCCTGCGCGCCAACCCCTACTGGGAATCGGTGACCACCGGCGAGACCGCCGGGGGGTTTGCGGGCGTCGTCACGCGGCGCATGCTCGACACGCTGGTGCGGCGCGGCGGCGTGCAGATTCTCTACACGCACCTCGGCAAGATCGCGCGGCTGGACGAGCCTCTCGAGGCGGAGACGCGCGCCGCGCTGCGGCTGCTGCGCGACTACCGCGACGCCGGCGGCATCCTGGTGACGACCACGCGCCGGGCCCTCGACTTCGCGCGCGCACGCCGCGAGGTCTCGGCGGTGGTGCAGGTGGCGGCGGGCACCTGCGAGGTCGCTCTCACCGTACCCACCGAATGGACCGAAGTTTCACCGGACAACCCGCGCAGCATGCTGTGCGGGCTCACCGTGCACGTGCCGAAAGCGGCCGCCTATCGCGTGCTGATCAACGGCGCGCGCTACGACGGCTTCGCGCAGAACCCGGCCGACGAGACCGGCGAGCGCAGCCTGTCCCTGCCGTGGCCGCGGCTTGCCTGGCCCGGCTGAGCGCTATACTTCCGCGCATGGCATTCGAGGGCTCCCGCGAGAAACTCGGCATCGTCTCGGAACTCTGGGCGTTCATGAAGATCCGCAAGAAGTGGTGGCTGGGACCGATCCTGGTGATGATCGCGCTCCTCGGCCTGCTGATCGTCTTCACCCAGGGCACCGCCATTGCGCCCTTCATCTATACGCTCTTCTGAGCTAGCTACAGCCGCCAGGCGGACGCGACCGCGAAGATCAGGATCGTCAATCCCGCGGTCAGCAGGCTGTTGCGGTCGCGAATTGCGAACGCCACCGGATCGCCCTCGAGCTTGCCGCGCTTCGCCAGGAACCAGATGCGCAGGATCCAGTAGAGCAGCAGCGGACACATCGTCCACAGGACGTTGACGTTGCGGTAGTAGCGCCGCACGTCCTCGCCGCTTATGTACATGGCGAGGACCAGCACCGCGAGGAAGCCGCTGGTGGCGCCGCAGGTGAGGATCAGGTCGAGCTCGTCGATGCGGTAGTTGCGGCCGAGCGCCTGCTGGCCGTTGCCGGCGAGCACCAGCCGCAGCTCGGTGTAGCGCTTGACGAAGGCGAGGCTCAGGAACATGAACATCGAAAACGCCAGCAGCCATGCCGAGACGGCCACCTGCGCGGCCTCGCCGCCGGCCAGGATGCGCAGCGTGTAGAGGCTGGCCAGCAGCATGACGTCGAGCAGCAGCTTGCGCTTGAAGTAGGCGGAGTAGGTGACGGTCGCCACCAGGTAGAGAAGCAGCAGCGCCAGGAACGAACGCGGCAGCTTCCCCAGCAGCGCCACTGCCGCGGACGCTCGCGAGCAGCAGGACGAAGCCAACGGCGCCGGCGCGCACCGACAGGGCGCCGCTCGCGAACGGCCGGTGCTTCTTGTGCGGATGCTGGCGGTCGGCCGTCAGGTCGAGGAGGTCGTTCAGCACGTAGCCGCCCGAGGCGACGAGGCAGAAGGCTGCGAAGGCCATGAGCACGGCCGTGACCCTGGCCACGTCGTAAACGTGGTGGGCGAGGATCAGCGGCACGAAGACCAGCGTGTTCTTCACCCACTGATGAGGCCGGAGCGCTTTCGACCAGGCTCTCGTGGCGTTCCTCCTCGCTGCGGCTTCAGGCGCCGTCGACGCGCCTGGCGAAGCG
Organism: uncultured Acidobacteriota bacterium; assembly: GCA_963720545.1. Classification (GTDB taxonomy): domain Bacteria; phylum Acidobacteriota; class Vicinamibacteria; order Fen-336; family Fen-336; genus MFD01916-c6. The sequence goes on from OY970399.1 coordinate 3,182,544, forward strand.
CTCGAACAGGTAGCTGGAATCGTGCGGCCCGGGTGACGCTTCCGGGTGGTACTGTACCGCGAACGCGGCGAGATCGTCGTGCGTGAAGCCCTCGAGGCTGCTGTCGTAGAGGCTCACGTGGGTGGCGCGCGCGCCCGCCGCCGCCAGGCTGTTCCCGTCTACGGCAAAGCCGTGGTTCTGGCTGGTGATCTCGACGCGGCCGGTCTCCCGGTCGAGCACCGGGTGATTGGCGCCGTGGTGGCCGGTCTTCAGTTTGTAGGTGGTCGCGCCGAGCGCCAGCGCCAGCAGCTGCTGGCCGAGGCAGATGCCGAAGACCGGCAGCCTGCCCAGGACCGAGCGCAGCGTGTCGATGGTGCCCGAGACCGCCGCGGGGTCGCCCGGCCCGTTGCCCACCAGCAGGCCCGCGGGCTTCAACTCGAGGATCTGGCCGAGCGACGCGTCGCCGCGCAACACGTAGACGGCGTTGCCGCGCGCCACGATGTTCTTGACGATCGTCGACTTGATGCCGCAGTCGAGCGCGACCACGGCGCGCCCCAGCGAGGGATCGCCGACCAGGAAGCCGCCCTCGGGCATGACCTTTACCGCGAGGTTCTGTCCGTCCATGGTGGCAAGGCCGCGGGCGCGCGCCACGATTTCCGTCGCGCTCTCCATCTCGGTGGTGAGCACGCCGCGCAGCGCGCCCAGCACCCGCAGCCGCCGGGTGAGGGCGCGGGTGTCGATGCCGGTGAGGCCGATGACGCCGTTCTCGCGCAGGTACGAATCGAGGTCGCCGGTGGCGCGCTGGTTGCTGACGCGGCGCGACAGCTCCTTCACGACGAAGCCGGAGAGGAAGGTGCCGCGCGACTCGGCGTCCTGCTGGTTGATGCCGTAGTTGCCGATCTGCGGCGCCGTCATGGTGACGATCTGACCGCAGTAGGACGGGTCGGTGAGGATCTCCTGGTAGCCGGTCATGGCGGTGTTGAACACCACCTCGCCTTCCGCGGTGCCGGACGCGCCGAAGCCGCGGCCCGTGAACACGCTGCCGTCCTCGAGCCCAAGCCGGCAGATCGCGGCCATCAGCGGATCCCCGCCGCGTAGGCCTGCAGCGCCTGCACCCGCATCGCGCCGGCGCCGTCCGCGGTGCGCAGCGCGCGAATCGCTGCTACCGCCGCGTGCGCGCCGGAGATGGTGGTGATGAGCGTGATGCCGCGCGCCACCGCGGCCGCTCGCCAGCGGCCCTCTTCCCACGCGGCGCCGTGGTGGATCGGGGTGTTGATGAGCAGGTCGAGGACACCGTTGCCGATGAGGTCGAGCAGAAAGCTCTCCGACGAGCCCTCCTGCTTGCTCACCACCACGCTGCGCAGGCCCGCCGCGCGCAGCACCTCGTGGGTGCCGATGGTGCTGAACAGCTTGAAGCCCATGGCGCTCAGCGCGCGCGCGATCTCGACGATGCGCGGCTTGTCAGGGTCGTTGACGCTGACCAGCGCGTTGCCGGTTGTGGGCAGCGACTGGCGTGACGCGATCGCCGCCTTGGCATACGCGATGCCGAAACTCTCCCCCATGCCCATGACCTCGCCGGTGCTGCGCATCTCCGGGCCGAGCACCACGTCGACGCCGGGAAACTTGTGGAACGGGAACACCGGCGCCTTGACCGCGGTCATCAGCGCGCGCGGCGAGCGCGAGGCGCCGAACTCCCACACCACATCGCGCAGGCTGCGGCCCAGCATCACCGCGGTCGCGACCTTGGCCCACGGCACGCCGGTGGCCTTGCTGACGAACGGCACGGTGCGCGAGGCGCGCGGGTTGACCTCGAGCACGTAGATCTCGCCTCCTGCGACCGCGAACTGCACGTTCATCAACCCGCAGACGCCGATGGCCTTCGCCATCAGGCGCGTCTGCCGGCGCATCTCCTCGAGCAGCTGCGGCGAGAGCGAGTGCGGCGGGATGCAGCACGAGCTGTCGCCGCTGTGGATGCCGGCCTGCTCGATGTGCTCCATTACGCCGCAGATCACCGCCTCGCCGTCGGCATCGTCGGGCCGGCGGAAGTCGGCGACCGCGTCCACGTCGATCTCGGTGGCGTCGAGCAGGAACTTGTCCACCAGGATGGTCGGCGGCCCGGAGACGCCGGTGCGGTCGGTCGCGGCGAACGCCGGCGCGATGTAGCGCATGAGGTCCTGCTCGTTGTTGCAAAGCTCCATGGCGCGGCCGCCCAGCACGTAGCTGGGACGGATCAGCACCGGATAGCCGATGCGTGCGGCGATGACGCACGCCTCCTCGGCGTTGCGCGCGATGCCGTTCTCGGGCTGGCGCAGGCCGAGCGCCCGCAGGATCTTCTGGAACTCGTCGCGGTCCTCGGCGAGATGGATCGACTCGGGCGGCGTGCCCAGGATGGGGGCGCCGGCGCGCTTCAGGCCCTCGGCCAGGTTCAGGGCCGTCTGGCCGCCGAACTGCACCACGACACCGTGGAGCATGCCCGCGGCCGCGATCGGCTGCAGGATCCGCACCACGTCCTCGAGCGTCAACGGCTCGAAGAACAGCAGGTCGGATGTGTCGTAGTCGGTGCTGACGGTCTCCGGGTTGGAGTTGATCATCACCGTGCGGAAGCCGAGGCGCTTCGCCTCGAACGCGGCGTGCACGCAGCAGTAGTCGAACTCGATGCCCTGGCCGATGCGGTTCGGCCCGCCGCCGATCACCACCACGTGCGGTTGCGGCTTGATGGCGAGTTCCGATTCCTGGGTGAGCGAGAGCCGCCCGTCCTCGACGCGCACCACCGCCTCCTCATGAGTCGAGTAGTAGTAGGGCGTCTTCGCCTCGAACTCGGCGGCGCAGGTGTCGACCAGCTTGAACGAGCCGTCGGGGTCGTTGTCGTCGACGGTCAGGCCGTGGACGAACGCCGGCCGGTGCAGCGCTTGTGCCAACTGCTGGCGGCTGTAGCCGAGCGTGCGGCTGCGGCGCAGCACCGCGAGCCCGGCTTCGCCGTGGCCGTTGCCGTTCGTGAGCAGGTCGCTCTCGAACTCGACCAGTTCCTTGAGTTGGTCGAGGAACCACGGATCGATGTGGCTCAGCTCGTGAACCTGCGCAACGGTCCAGCCGAGTTTGAAGGCATAGCGAATGTAGTAAGGACGGCCCTGGCTCGGCTTGCGCAGCTTCTCCTCGAGTGCCGACCGGTCGATGGGCCAGTGGGTCGCGTGGCTTTCGTCCGTATCGGGCGGCGCCTCGCCCTGGCGGCTGCCCGTGATCACCTGGCCCTCGTGGCGCTCCGCGAGGAAGTCGAAAGCCCCGGTTTCGCCCGCCGCGTGGCGGCGCTGCGCGTCGAGGAGCCAGCGGTCGTTGCGGTCGAGGCCGTAGCCGGCGCGCTGGATCTCCATGCTGCGCACGCACTTCTGGAACGCTTCCTTGAAGGTGCGGCCGATGGCCATCGCCTCGCCGACGCTCTTCATGTGTGTCGTCAGCGTCTCATCGGCTTCGGGAAACTTCTCGAACGCGAAGCGCGGGATCTTCACCACCACGTAGTCGATCGCCGGCTCGAAGCTCGCGGGGGTGGTGCCGGTGATGTCGTTGGGGATCTCGTCGAGGGTGTAGCCGACGGCGAGCTTGGCCGCGACCTTGGCGATGGGGTAGCCGGTGGCTTTGCTCGCGAGGGCGCTCGAGCGCGAGACCCGCGGGTTCATCTCGATCACCACCTGGCGGCCGGTTTTAGGATCGACGCCGAACTGCACGTTGCTGCCGCCGGTGTCGACGCCGATCTCGCGCAGGATCGCCTTCGCGGCGTCGCGCATCTGCTGGTATTCGCGGTCGGTGAGCGTCTGCGCCGGCGCCACCGTGATGGAGTCGCCGGTGTGCACGCCCATCGCGTCGAAGTTCTCGATGGAGCAGACGATCACCACGTTGTCGTTGCGGTCGCGGATCACCTCGAGCTCGAATTCCTTCCAGCCGTAGAGGCTCTCCTCGACGAGGATCTCGCCGACGCGCGAGGCCGCGAGCCCGCGCGCGGCGATCTTCTCGAACTCCTGTGCCGACTGCGCGAACCCTCCGCCCTCTCCGCCGAGCGTGTAGGCGGGCCGGATGGCGCACGGCAGCCCGATCTCCGCGAGCACCAGGCGCGCTTCGTCCAGGGTGTGCGCGGTGCCGCTCTTCGGCACGTCGAGGCCGATGCGCAGCATCGCTTCCTTGAAGAGCTGCCGGTCCTCGGCCTTGGCGATCGCCTCGGGGCTCGCGCCGATGAGCTGCACGCCGTGCTTCTTGAGGATGCCGCGCTCGTGCGCTTCCATCGCGCAGTTGAGGCCGGTCTGGCCGCCGAGCGTGGGCAGCAGCGCGTCCACCGGAGTGCCCGCCTCGCGCTCGGCCGTGAGGATCGCGTCGATGAACTCGGGCGTGATGGGTTCGATGTAGGTGCGATCGGCGAACTCCGGGTCGGTCATGATGGTGGCCGGGTTGGAGTTCACGAGCACCACCCGGAAACCATCCGCGCGCAGGGCCTTGCAGGCCTGGGTGCCGCTGTAATCGAACTCGCAGCCCTGCCCGATGACTATGGGTCCGGAGCCGATGAGGAGGATGGTTTTGATGTCGTCGCGCTTGGGCATGCGGTCCGACGGCCAAGTCTACACGGGTAAGCTGTGCAGCGATGAAAGGCATCTCCGTCGCGTTCTTTCACGGGCTTTGCCGCGCGCTCACGCTCGCTCAGCGCATGGCCGTGAAAGCCGCCGGCGCAACGAGGCGGCGTCGGCCACCGCCAGACGGGGCGGAAATCCTGCTGACGGCAACCTTTCACTCGGACAACTGGATCGGCGCCCACATCCGGCCGCTGGCAGCCTCCGCCGCGGTGAACAGGGTGCGCATCGTCGCCACCCGCACCGTTCCGGATGTCGAGAAAGTCGTGGCGATCTACCCGCCTGACCTGCTGCGCAAGCTGATCGGCGGCGTCCCCGCGCGCCTCGTGTGGTTCACATGGGAAGCGCTGCGGCGCCCAGCCGACATCGTCGGCGGCTTCCACCTGCTCTTCAACGGGCTGCTCACGACCGTCCTGGCGAAACTCACCGGAGCGCGTTCTCTCTACTTCTGCGTCGGCGGCGCCGCCGAAGTCGAAAAGGGCGGGCTGGCCTCGGAGAACCGCGTGTTCACGAGGATGCGCACAGCAGACGTGGTCGTGGAACGGCGCCTGCTCGCCGCCGTTTCCGACTTCGACCAGGTCATCACCATGGGCACGGCGGGGAAGCGCTACTTCGAAACGAAGCGCGTGACGAGCCCGATCGCCATCGTCTCCGGCGGCATCGACACGAAGCGCTTCGAACCATTCACGGGCGAACCCGAATGGGACGTGGTCTTCGTCGGCCGCTTCGCACCCATCAAGCGCCCCGACCTGTTTCTGCGCACCGTCGCAGAACTGAAAAAACAGCGACCTGCGATCCGCGCCGCGATGCTCGGCGACGGCGTGCTCAAGGCTGATATGGAAGCCCTCGCAAGGGAACTTGGGCTCCAGGAGGCCGTGACCTTCGCCGGACTGCGCCCGGATGTCGAGCGCTACGTCCGCCGCTCACGCATCTTCGTCAACACCTCCGACTCGGAAGGCCTGCCGCTCTCGGTGATGGAAGCCATGGCCTGTGGCGTGCCGTGCGTCGTCTCCGACGTCGGCGACATGCGCGACCTGGTGAAGGACGGCGTCAACGGCCACGTCGTCCCCGGCCGCACGCCCAAGGACTTCGCCGACCGCATCGGGCCCCTGCTGGCCGACCCGACCCGCCTCGCCCAGTTCCGTCTCGCCGCCCGCACCGCCGCCGAATCCTGCGAGATACAACGGTCGCCGCCCGCTGGACCGAAATCTTGCGCGACTTCTAGCGGGTCGGGATTTCGATTGTGCGGGTGTAGTAGCCGAGGTCGAGGCGGCGGGTGCGCAGGCCGGGGGCGCGGATGGCGAGGGCGATCTGGTAGCGGCCTAGGGTCTTTGGCTTGAAGGTGTGGGACCAGAGGGTCCATGGTGCTTCCGGGCTGCGGTCGACGGTATCTACGGCTTCGAACTTTGCTTCGGGGGTGAAGCGGATGCGTAGTGCGCCGTTCGGGATGCGGCCGCCCCACTGGACGCCGGTGATCCGGTAGGAAACTGAGCCTGCGGTCGAGCGCATGACGTCGACGCGCACCGCGACAGCGGCGGGATCGATTGTGGCGGGCTCGAAGTCCTTCGCGAACTGCGGGCCTTCGGGGCGGCGGCCGGATGCGATGAGGGCGCGGTCGCGTGAGTTCGTTGGTTGGTGGGTGCGGCCGGCGTATTCGCGCATCTGGCTGGTGGCCGGGGCGTCGTCGGCGACGAGTTCGATCGCGTTCACCCACTTGATGGCCGTGCAGGCGTACCAGCCGGGCATCACCAGGCGCAGCGGCGCGCCGTGGTCGCGACTGAGCGGCTCGCCGTTCATCGTGGTGGCCAGGAATGCTTTCGCCCTGCGCAGCTCGTCGCGGCTGAAGATCCAGCTGGCGCCGGCGGTCGAGCCGGCGTCGAGTGCTGCGTGCTCGTCGTAGCCGCTCACCAACACGCGCATTGCGCCTTGCGGCCGGGCGGGTTCGAGGATGGAATCCAGCGGTACCCCGGTGAAACGGGCGGCGCTGATGAAGCCGAAGCGGGCACCCACCGAGTTGCCTGCGCATTCGAGCAGGTGCGTGCCTTGCGGCACTGCCTTGCGCTGCAGGTCGGCGATTCCCAAGTGCTGCGGCTTTGCGACCAAGCCGGTGATGTTCACCGTCCAGGTGCTGGCTGCGGGCAGGTCTTCCGGTGCTCCGGTGCGGATGAAGAACTGTTCGCTGCCGGTTACGAGGGTGCCGGGCGTGAGTGCTTGCAGGTCGAGCGCGCGGCGTTGTCCGAGTCCCGCGCCGATGCTTGTGCCGGTGGGGAACGCGCCGTCGTCAACGAAGGGCACGATGCCCACTTTGCGTTCATTGGCGCGGGCCGCGAAGCCGTGGGCGAGCGCTGCGTCGACCGGCGTGAGGAAAGCAGCGAGTGCCGTCGCCGAGGTTTCGAGAAATGCGCGCCGCGAACCCGTCAAATGCCGCGATGCTAGCATCGCGATCCGTGGCATCCCCGGTCTTGCTCGCGCTGCTGCTCGCTTCCGCGGTGCGCTTTCCCAACTCCGGCGCGGCTGCCGCGCAGCCCGCATTCCTGCGCGGCGTGGAGGCGCTCCACAACTTCCAGTACGAGGACGCCGTCGAGGCGTTTCGCGAGGCTCAGGGCAACGACCGCGGCTTTGCCATGGCGTACTGGGGCGAGGCGATGGCCTGCAACCAGACGCTGTGGCTCAACCAGGATGCCGACGCCGCGCGCGCGGCGCTCGCACGGCTTGCGCCGACACCTCAGGCGCGGCTGGCTCTGGCGCCGACCGAGCGCGAGCAGGGCTACCTGCGGGCCATCGAGGCGCTGTACGGACCGGGCGAGCGCGCAGCGCGCGATCGTGCCTATGGCGAGTCGATGCGCGAGCTGGCTGGCACGTATCCGGCCGACCTCGAGGCACGGGCATTCCTCGCACTGGCGCTCATGGGCACCGCGGCGCGCAGTCCGGCTCTCCTTGGCGATGCGGGCGACGATCAACACCAGCATGCGCTCGTTGGCAGCGCCGTGCAGCGAGAAGCGGCGGCGATCCTTCGCTCGGTCCTCGCCCTTCGCCCCGACCACCCCGGGGCGCTGCACTACCTGATCCATGATTACGACGATCCTGCGCACGCGCGCCTGGCGCTGCCCGCGGCGCGCGCCTACGCGAAGGTGGCGCCCGGATCGAGCCACGCGCTGCACATGCCGGCGCACATCTTTGTGCAGCTCGGCATGTGGCATGACGCGGCTGCCGCCGACCAGGCGTCCTTCGACGCTTCCGATGCATGGGTGAAACGCAAGGCTCTTGGCATCGCCATGCGCGACTATCACAGTCTCTCGTGGCTTCTTTACGAATCCCTCCAGTTGGGGCGCTTCGCCATGGCGCGCTCGACACTCGACACGATGCAGTCGGCGGTGAGCGCGTCTGGCGGCGCACCGCGATTGAAGGCGCTTTTCTCCGACATGCGTTCGCGCTACGTGATCGAGGCGCGCGCCTTCGACGATCTGGCCGGCGCGCGCAGCTTCGACACCAACGGCGAGCTGTTCGCCATCGGCATGAGCGCCGTCGCGCGGCGCGATGCGGGCAGCGCCGATGTTGCCCTCGCCGAGCTCAAGCGGCGCACAGGCGGCGGGCAGCGCCTCGACATCGCGGTGATGGCGAACGAGCTTGGCGGGCTGCGCGCGCATGCCAATGGGCGGGCGGACGAGGCGCGCGCGCTACTTGGCGAAGCCGTCAGGCTGGAGCTGCAGCTGCCGCCGCCGCTGGGCCTGCCGCAGCCGGTCAAGCCGGCCGCGGAGTTGTACGCAGAGACGCTCCTGGCGCTGGGCCAGCCGCGCCTCGCCGCGGCCCAGTTCGAGCGTGCGCTGCAGCGCTGGCCGAACCGCTCGCTTTCGCTCCTTGGCCTGGCGCGCGCGCGCGCCGCTGCGGGCGAGCGCGTTGCCGCGCGGCGCGCGTATCAACGGTTCCTCGCGAACTGGAGCGGCGCCGACGGGTCGCTGCCCGAACTCCGGGAGGCGCGCGCTTACTAGCGCCTGCTCAGCGACGAGCTCCGGCCGGTTCGCGGAATGGCTCGCGCCGGCGGTACAGGGCGAGCCGCTTGTCGATGTCGGCGGCGAGCGCGGCCGAGCCGTTGGCCGCGGCCAGCGCGGATGCTTCGGCGGCGGCCGCCGCCGCGCGCTCGAACTGGCTGTTCGCCGCGTAGGCTGCTGCGAGCGTGTCGAGGATGACGGGCTCGCGCCGGCCGCTTTGCTGCGCCGCGCCTTCGGCAAGCGTGAGCGCGCGCGCCGGGTTGCGAACCTTCGGGTTGTCGTGGGTCGCGAGGATCCAGGCGGTCTCGTTCATCGGCACCGCCCATTCCGGTCGCAGTCGCAGCGCGGCTTCGAATTGCACAACGGCCGCCTCGCGCTGACCTTCGGTGCGCAGGGCGAGCCCAAGATTGTTGTGCGCTTCCGCATCGTCCGGCGCGAGGCGCAGCGCCGCGCGAAACTCCGCCGCCGCCGCCGCCATTCGGCCTTGCGCGCCGAGCACGCTGCCGAGGCCGTTATGCGCTGCGGCCAGTTGCGGATCGAGGGCGAAGGCGCGGCGGTAGTGGCCAGCCGCTCGTCGAGGCGTCCTTGCTGCTTCCGCGCACGCGCCAGGTTGTAGTGCGCGCTCGCCAGTCCGGGTGCCAGCCGCACGGCCGCCTCGAAGTGCGCCAGCGCCTCTTCGCTGCGCCCTTTTTCGCGAAGCGCAACGCCCAGTCGGTCGTGCAGCTCCGCGTTGTCGGGCCGCGCCGCCAGGGCGCGCTGCAGCGGCGGCAAAGCCTCGTCCCACTGCGCCTGCGCCGCCAGTGCCGAGCCGAGGTAGGCGTTCGCCTCGGGCGCATCGGGATCGAGCGCCAGCGCGCGGCGATAGGCGGCAACAGCTTCGGCAAGCTTGCCTTGCTTCGCCAGCACGAAGCCGAGCTCGGTGGCGGCGCGGGCGTCCTCAGGCACATCGGAGCTTGCCGTGCCGAGCAGCCTTGCCGCCTCGTCGGCCTGTCCGTTCGCGGCCAGCGCATGGCCCAGCAGCAGCCGTGTCTCGGGCGAGTCGGGTTCGAGCGCCAGCGCAGCGCGAAAATGCACGACGGCTGCGGTGTTTTCGCCGCGCGCGGCGAATACACCGGCGAGCTGCAGCTGGGCGCGGACGTTTTGCGGCCCCACCGCGACCGCCTGCTGCGCTGCGCGCAAGGCGGCGTCGAGATTGCCGGCGGCCGCGGCGATCTTCGACATCTGCAAATGGCAGTCGGCGAAGCCAGGACGCTCGTGCAGCATCTCCGCGCACAGCGCACGCGCTTCCGGATACTGCTTCTCCTCGACCAGCTTGTTGAGGCGCTGGTCCTTGCGGAAGAACCCGATCAGGTCCTTGGGATCGTCCTTGCTGCGGTCGAACCGGGTGCTTGCGCGCCGTCGCCGCGCCCCAGGTAGCCCAGCGCTTCGAGGCGTTCGCGCGCCTCGGTGTCGAGGGACGCCGGCTTGGACGCTGGTGCGCGGCCGCCTGCCGCCAGCATCTTCACGAGCGCCTGGGAGAGGGCATCGGCGCGGGCGGGATCGCGCTGCAGGAGGTTCACCTTCTCGCCGGGATCGGCACGCAGGTCGTAAAGCTCGGGACGCGAGGTTTCGATGTACTTCCAGCCGTTGTCGATGACGCCGAGCAGCGAGCTGGCGCCGTAGTAGCGCGTCGGCGTGACGGTCTCCGCATAGAGGGTGCGCGGGCCGCCGTCGCCGCCGCGCCCCGCAAGCCAGGGGGAGAGGTCGAGGCCCTGCACGCCGGGCGGCACTGCGGCGCCAGCCTGCGCGAGGATCGTTGGCATGATGTCGATGAGGCTGACGGGAAGGGCGACGCGCCGCGGCGCCGGGAGCCCTCCGGGCGGCCGCATGATGAGCGGCACGCGCAGGGCGCCTTCGTAGATGAAGAAGCCGTGGTTCAGCTCGCCATGTTCGCCGAGCATCTCGCCGTGGTCGCCGGTGAGGACGATGAGGGTGTCGTCGTAGAGCCCGAGCGCACGCAGCTTGTCGAGCACCTGTCCGACGCAGCGATCGACGAACGCGACCTCACCGGCATAAGGATCGTCGCGCCATTGCGAGGCGAACGGCTCGGGGGGCTCGTAGGGATCGTGCGGGTCGTAGAAGTGAACGAACAGGAAGAACGGCTCGCGCTTGTGGGCATCGAGCCATTCGCCGGCGACGCGGGCGGTCTCGCCGCCCTTGCGTTCGCTCAGGTCGCCGATCTTGTGGACAGCCTGGAAGCGGTCGTCGTAGCTGTCGAAGCCCTGGCTCGTACCGAAACGGCGGTCGAGGACGAAGCTGCTGACGACGGCGCCGGTGCGCAGGCCCTTCGCAGCCAGGCTGCGCGCCAGCGTGGCGCTGCCTTCCGGCAAGCCGGTTCAGCAAGTTGTCGCGCAGGCCGTGCGTCGGAGGTAACGTGCCGGTGAGCATCGAGACGTGCGCCGGCAGCGTCATCGGCACCGGCGTGTGCACGTTTTCGAACAGCACGCCCGCGTGCGCCAGCGCGTCGATGTTCGGCGTGGCCGCGCGCGCGAAGCCGTAGGCGCCGAGGTGGTCGGCGCGCAGCGTGTCGATGCTGATGAGCACGACGTTGCGGACGCTGCGGCGCGGGTGGCCGCAGGTCGCGACCACCCAACATGCGGCAAGGCCAGCGGCGAGAAGCGCGAGGCGCCTGGACACGCCCGATCCTAGCAGGCGGCTCGCCGGCGCGAGCCGCCTCGATTGCCGCCCATATGCGCGGCCTAGAAGGCGAAGCGCAGCGTCAACTGCAACAGGCGCGGGAAGCCGCGGGTCGCGGTGATGGTGCCGAACGAGGACGACCCGAAAGCGGTGTCAGGTCCGTTGAACTGCGTGTTGTTGAACAGGTTGATCACCTCGAAGCGCACCATCACTTCCTTGCTGCCGCCGATCGGCTCGATCTTCTGCACCGCGATGTCGGTCTGCGTCTTGAACGGCGTGCGCACCCGGGTGTCGGTGCGCGGCGCGTTGCCGAAGGTGAATGCCGGCGCCAGCGACCAGGCGTCGGGGTTGAACCAGTTGGCGATGCACTCGCATTCCGGATCGTAGTGACTGTCGGTGTTGCCGGAAGTCTTCGGGTCGGTGCCGGTGAGGTTCGGACGCTGCTGCCGCCGAACAGGCCGGAGTTGTTGTTCGACTGGATGATCGCCACCGGGAAGCCGCGTCTGTAGGTAGCCGACGCCGGTGACCGCCCAGCCGCCGAGCAGCACGCGCGCCAAGCCCGGCTCGGAAAGGTGCGACTTGTTCCTGCCGAACGGCAGCTCGCCGGTGCAGCGCGAAGTTGAGCCGGTGCGGCTGCTCGGTGACCGACGGCGAGTATTCGCTCTCGACGTCGTAGCTGTTGACCGGGCGGTTGCGGCTGGTGCTGTTGTTGCTGAACTGGTTCAGCTCGCCGAAGATGTTGTTCTTGTTGCGGCTCCAGGTGTAGTTGATGCGGCCGCCCCAGCCGTTCACGATCGGCCGCTCGAGCCGCAGCACGATCGAGTGATACTGCGCGCGCCCGCCGCTGACCTGGGCGGCGAGGAGGTCGCCGAACTGCGGATACGGCCGCAGCAGCTGGCCGCGCGCGATCGTGGGCTGGTCGGCGAACGCGCCGAACGCCGGGTTGCCGAAGAACGGGTTCGGCACCTGGTCGAGCAGCGCCGCGCCGAGGGACTGGTACTTCGGGTCGAGCTGGTTGATGTTGAGGGTCGCGTCGTCGTTGCCGCCGAGGCCGAGCCGCCGCGAGGTGGCGCCGATGTAGCCGATGCCCGCGACGATGCTGCCCGGGGAACTCGCGCTGCAGGTCGAGCGAATACTGGTGCACGTAGGCCGACTTGCGGAACTGATCGACGAAGTGCGACGGCGCCGCCCGCGCCGGTGAGGATGCCGCCGGCGCTGCCCGTCGGCTGTTCGATGCCGTTCGGGAACGGGTTCACGATGCTGCAGCCGGCGCACGGCGTGAGGCCGCCGTTGGTGGAGCCGATGAGGTCGGTGACCTGCGTGAACCCGCGCGTGCCGAGGCTGGTGCTGCTGATGCCCGGGTACTGGTGCGGCGCCCAGAACAGGCCGTAGCCGCCGCGCACGACGGTCTTCGGGTCCGAGCGACCAGGCGACGCCGACGCGCGGCGCGAACTTCGTCTTCGACGGATCGCTCTGGTGCGTCTGATAGCCGTCGACGCCGGCGTACATCGAGGCCGCCGCGCAGGTCGAGCGCCGGGCACCTGCACCGGCCAGGCCCCGTCGCGATCGAAGCCCGACGGTGAGGCGGTTGTCCTTCTCCTGCAGGCCCTGCTCGAACTCGTAGCGCAGGCCGACGTTGACGGTCAGGTTGGAGTTGACGCGGAAGTCGTCCTGCACGTAACCCGCGTAGTAGTTGATGAACGCGTCGGTCGGCGCCGACACGCGTGATCGAGCCGGTCGAGGGATAGCCGAGCAGGAAGGCGGCGAGCGCGTACGGGTTGCTGGTTGTCGGCGTTCAGCGGATCGGCGCTCGTAAACTGGCCGTCGAAGAAGAAGCGGCCGCTCGACTGGCTGGGGTTGAAGTTGCGCGCGCCGATCTGGCGATAGTCGACGCACCGACCTTGACGGTGTGCCGGCCCAGCAGCTTCGACACGGAGGCGTTCGCGTCCTACGAGTAGTAGGTGAGTGCGTTGATCGGGCGCTCGCCGAACATGTAGCCGTTGTAGTCGGTGCCGTAGGAGCCGATCGCGAAGTACGGGAACTTCTTCACCGGCACCTGGCTGACGAAGCTCGGCGAGAAGCCGAGCGTGCCGGGGTCGAAGCCCGCCACCGGCACGCAGTCGTCGACGAAGCTGGTGAAGCCGAAGCGCACGTGCGCGGCGGTCGTCTGGTTGGGCGTGATGGTGTTGTTGATCGCAACCGCGTGCACCGTGCGATAGAGCGCACCGTCGCCGGGATCGGCGTGGTTGGCGCCGATGTCCTGCGTCACGCCGTCCTTCAGATACGAGCGCGGCTGCGGCTCGACCGAGTGGTAGTACGCGTACATCGCCGAGCGTGCGGAAGTTCTCGCTCCAGATCTGATCGAGCTTCGGTGAGTGATCGTCTTCGAGTTGTCGACCAGCTGCGAGCTCGCCTGGCCGGCCTCCGGCCAGTACTGCCGCATGGCGAGCGCCACCGGGTTGAAGCGGTCGGCGGGGATGATGTTGCCCGGGAACGGGCGTGCGCATGAACTGGCCGGGATTGTTGGGGTCGGGGCGCGTCGTGAGCGGGTCGTAGACGGTGATGCCGCTTTGCGAGAAGTCGCCGCCGAGCTCGCGCGCCGTCGGCGGCGCGCACGCCCGAGTCGTCGATGGTGTTGCTCTTGTAGCCTTCCGCCGACGCCAAGAAGAAGGTCTTGTTCTTGACGATCGGGCCGCCGAAGGAGCCGCCGTACAGGTAGAAGTAGGTGTCGGGCTTGTCGCAGGAGCCGGTGCCGGCCTCGCACGCCTTGCGCGCGAAGTACGACAAGGACCGCGTCGATGCCGGCCGGTTCTGGCCGACGCAGGCTGCCGTGCCACGACGTTGGATCCCGACTTGCCGGTCATGTTGAAGACGCCGCCGCCGGTGCGGCCCATCTCGGCGTCGTAGGTGGTGACCTGCACCTTCACTTCTTCCACCGCCTCGATCGACGGGATGATGGTGGCGCGGTTGCGCAGGTCGACGATCGCGACGCCGTCGAGGGTGTAGTTGTTGCCGCGCCGCGGCCCGCCGCCGAGCGACAGCAGCGAGGAGTTGGTCTGGTCCTGCTGGCGCACGAACTGCGGATCGCCGCTATGGGTGACGCCCGGGGTGATCGTCGCGAGGAAGAACGGGTTGCGGCCGGCGGTGGGCAGCGTCTGCGATGGTCTTGTTCATCGAGCAGTGCTGCCGACCGACGCGTTCGACGTCTCGATCGCGACTCCGCCGCCCTCGACCGTGACTTCTTCCGAGAGTTCGCCGACCTCGAGCGTCACGTCCATGGTGATGAACTGCTGGGTGCCGATGCGCATGTTCTTGCGGTCGATCGTCTTGAAGCCCTGCATGGTGACCTTCACCGTGTAGATGCCCGGTTCCACCTGCACGAACGCGTACTCGCCGTCCGCGTTGGTGAGCGCACTGCGGGTGCGTGCCGTTCGCTTCGTTCAGCAGGTTCACGTGCACACCGGGCACGACACCGCCAGAGTCACGAACTGCGCCGCGCAGCCCGCCGTGATACGTCTGCGCCAGCAAGGGTACGGCTGCCAGTAAAAGTCAAAGCCGTGATGAGCGCGTTTCGAGGATTCGCCATGAGGGGACCTCCGCCGTCTGTGCGTCTACTGCGACCTCAACGTCGTGAAAATATGTGAACTATACGCCGCTGCCAGGATTTACAACCCTGCCGATACTGACTTGCGTGAACTTGAACAAAAAAATCCCGGCCTCAGGCTGGCCGGGTTTTGATGCGCCTGACGAAAAACGGTTCAGCGCGTGACGAAGGCGTCGATTTCGGCGGCGACTCGTTCGCCGGCGTGGCCGTCCCATGAGGGAATGTCACTGCCTTTGGGCCAGGTGCCGCTGAGGATTTCTTCGACGCCGCGGCGGACCGCATCGATGTCGTTGCCGACGAGGCGGTTGGTGCCGAGTTCCACGGTGACCGGGCGCTCGGTGTTGTCGCGCAGCGTGAGACAGGGGACCTTGAGGACGCTGCTCTCTTCCTGGATTCCGCCCGAGTCTGTGAAGACTACGGCGGAGTCGGCGAGCAGCGACAGGTTGTCGATGTAGGGCAGCGGGTCGAGGCACAGAAGCGGCATAGCGAGCTTCGAGCCGAGGCCGTTCTTTTCGGCCGATGCGCGGGTGCGGGGGTGGACGGGAAAGACGAGGGGCAGCTTTGCGCTCAACTCCTGCATCAGGTCGAGCAGGCGGCCGAGGACCTTCGGGTCGTCCACGTTCGAGGGGCGGTGCAGGGTGACGAGGCCAAACTTGCCGCGTTCGAGGCCGAGCTTCGCCGCGGCGTTACGGGCTCGGGCGGCGGGCAGCTGCTTCATCAGCGTGTCGATCATGACGTTGCCGACGTAGCGGACCTTGGCGCCGTCCACGCCTTCCTTCTCGAGGTTGCGCATGCCCGCAGGCTCCGACACCAGCAGCAGGCCGCAGATGGCATCGGTGAGCAGGCGGTTGATCTCTTCGGGCATGGTGCGGTCGAAGCTGCGCAGTCCGGCTTCGACGTGCACCGCGGGAATGCCGAGCTTCACCGCCGCGAGCGCGCAGGCGACCGTGCTGTTGACGTCGCCGAACACCACCGTCGCCGCCGGCCGGCTGGCGAGGATGTGGCTCTCGTACCGCTCGAGGATGCGCGCGGTCTGCGCGCCGTGGCTGCCCGAACCAACGTCGAGGTGCACGTCGGGCTTCGGGATGCCGAGCTCGGTGAAGAACACGTCGTTCATCGCCGGGTCGTAGTGCTGTCCGGTGTGCACGATGCGGAACGCCGGGCTCTTGCGAGCCTGTAGCGCGTGCACCACCGGCGCCAGCTTCATGAAGTTGGGACGCGCTCCGGCAACGAGATCGATCGGTGGCATGATGAGTGGCTCTTTGGTGGGGAAAGCGATCAGTGGTGGAACTTAGCACGCGCACCGAAGCCGGGCCGATGGCACTGTGAGGCCCGTCGCATGGTACGGCGCGCGCCTGCGCGCGATGCGGCCGGCGGAGGTGTCGTGGCGCATAGCGCAGCGCCTCAGCGAACGCCGGCGGCGCCGCGACCACTCGCCTTCTGCTTCTCTGCTGCCGGGCCTGGCTGAAGCTGCTGCTGCACTCCGCCTTCTTGCCTCGGGTGGTCCCACGCGCGACGCACGCTTCTTTGGCGTGTCTTTTCCTTATCCGGGGTCCGAATCGATCGACTGGTCGCGCGACTACAAGAACGGCGTCAGCGCGCCGCTGCGCTTCTACGCCGACCTCGACTACCGCGACGAGCGGGAAGTCGGCGACAGCAAGTACACCTGGGAGCTGAACCGCCACCAGTTCCTGCTGCCGTGGGCGCTCGAATACCGAAAGACCGGTGACGAGACGGCGGCGGCGGCGGTCGCGAGCGTCGTCCTCGACTGGATCGCACGCAACCCGCGTTATCTCGGCATCAACTGGATCAGCGCGCTCGAGCACGCGCTGCGCATCCTCAACTGGGGAATCGCCTTCGACCTGTGCCGCGGTTCGGCGGCGGTCGAACGTTCTCTGCCATTCGTGACGGCTGCGGTCGCCGAGAAGGCGCTGTTCATTCGCGACACGCTGTCGCTGCACTCGTCGGCGAACAACCACCTGATGGGCGAGCTCATTGGCCTGCTGGCCGGGGCCGCCTACTTTCCGGACGCCGCGGGCGTTTCGGCTTTCGGCCGCTTTGCGCGCACCGAGGTGATGCGCGAGGCGGCGAAGCAGAACCACGCCGACGGCGTCAACCGCGAACAGGCGATCTACTACCACCATTACACGACCGAATACATCCTCACGGCGGAGAGGTTGTGCCAGCGCACCGGCGAGCCGCTCGGCGTTGACGTGCAACAGCTGGCGCATCGTATGCTGGCGTTCATCCACGCCATGACCGACGATTCAGGCCAGCCGTTCGAGATCGGCGACCGCGACGACGGTTCGGTCACAGGCCTCAATCTCGGCAGCGGGGTGTCGGTGTTCGAATCACTCCTCTGGACCGCGGCCGTGCACTTCCAGGATGGCGACTGCGGCGCCCACGCGGCGCGCATCGCCGCCCGCTCAGGTCGCGAAGCGGTGCCCGATGCGCGCACAGCCTACTGGTATCCCGACACGGCGCCGGCGCTCGCCGCTGGTCGTTCGCCCCGCCGGCACTTCTTTCCGGACGGCGGCTACTTCCTCTCCACGGACGAGGGCCATTCGCTGCTCTTCAAGGCGAGCCCGTTCGGCTATCCGTCGATCGCCGCCCACTCGCACTGCGACCAGCTGTCCGTGCTGCTGCGGGTGTCCGGCCAGGACCTGCTGACGGACGGCGGCACCTGCGTCTATCACACCGAAGAAAAATGGCGCCGCTACTTCAAGGGCACCACGGCGCACAACACGGTGCGCGTGGACGAACGGGACCAGGCCGAGTATGCCGGTGCCTTCCTCTGGGCGACTCACGCCGAAGGCCGGCTCGATCCGCCGCGTGAAATGGGCGGGAGCTTCGAGATCGTCGGCCGCCACGACGGCTACCGGCGCCTCGCCGACCCAGTGAGCCACCAGCGCAACGTTTCGTGGCGTGCGGGAGTCGGCTACCGCATCGTGGACGTCCTCACCGGAGAGAAGCCGCACCGTTTCGAGCTCGTCTGGAACGTCGGCAGCGCCTTCACGGCGCATCGCGTCGAGCTGCCGGTGGATCGAGTGGCGGCGGCGTGGCGCATCGATGGCTCCGCGGGTCCGGTGGCGCACGTGGTGGTGATCGCGGCACGCCGTACTGGCGCAAGCCAGTACCACGGTGACACGGAGCGGCCGGCCGGCTTCGAGTCGCGCGCCTACCTCGAGAAGACGCCGTGCGACCAGCTGGTGGTGAGCGCCGCCGGCGACGCTTCCTGGACGGCGGCCACCTACGTCGTTTTTGGTGGCGAGCTGCCGGACATGCGATCCCTCGAGGGGCGGTGGGACAGCTAGTTCATGTGCGGCATCACGGGGTTCTTCAACTTCAAGAGCGGCGCGGCGGCGCCCGACCAGGACGTACTCGCGCGCATGATGACAGCGATCGCGCACCGCGGGCCCGACGACGAGGGCATGCTGATCGACCGCTCGGTCGCGCTCGGCTTCAGGCGCCTCGCGATCATCGACCTGAGCGGCGGCCACCAGCCGATGGCGAGCGACTGCGGCCGCTACACGCTGATCTTCAACGGCGAGATCTACAACTACCAGGACGTGCGCGCCGAGCTGGTCCGCAGCCACGGTGTGTCGTTCCGGACCAATTCCGACAGCGAGGTCATCCTCAACGCGTACCGGCAGTGGGGCGCAGCGGCGGTCGAGCGCTTCAACGGCATGTTCGGCTTCGCCATCTGGGATCACCGCGACGAGACGCTGTTCCTGGCCCGCGACCGCTTCGGCAAGAAGCCGGTCTTCTACGTGCGCACGCCCGAGGGCTTCTGCTTCGCCTCTGAAGTGAAGTCGCTGTTGCAGCACCCGCGGGTCAGCGCCGCCGTGGACGTGGAGCGCCTGCCGGCATTTCTCGCCTATCGCTACGTGCCCGGCGACGAGACGCTGTTCCGCGACGTCCAGTGCCTGCCCCCCGCCTCGCACCTCACCGTGTCGATGCGCGCGGGTTTAGGCGAGCCGGTGCGCTACTGGGACTACTCGTTCGCGGAGCCGTCGCCGGAACCTTCGGTTGGCGAATCGCTCGAGAAGCTCGGCACGCTCGTCAAGGACTCCGTGCGCCTGCGCATGATCGCCGACGTGCCGGTTGGCGCCTTCCTCTCCGGCGGGCTCGACTCGTCGATAACGGTCGCGCTGATGGCGAAGATCCATCCCGAGCGGCTCAAGACCTTCTCGATCGGCTTCGACACCGGTTTCAGCGAGGAAGGCTACGCGCGCATCGTCGCGAAGCAGTTCGACACCGACCACCACGAGATCATCGTCTCGTCGCAGGATCTCATCGCGCACATGCCGGCGGTGCTGCACGCGCGCGAGACGCCGATCACCGAAGCGTCCGACATCCCCATCTCGCTGCTCGCCCGGCTCGCGCGCCAGAAGGTCACCGTGGTGCTTTCGGGCGAGGGCAGCGACGAGATCTTCGCCGGCTATCCCAAGTACGCGTTCGAGCGGCGCTTCGGCGCTGCGCTGCGGCTCGTGCCCGGTGCGGCGCTGCGGGGTGCGGCGGGAACGCTGCCCTTCTCGCTGCGCCGCGCGCAACTCGCGCTCGAGTGCCTGGCGCAGCGCGACCGCTTCGAGGGCTACGCCGGCTGGTTCGGCGCCTTCGGCCCGGAAGCGCGCGAGCGGCTGCGCGGCCCGAACTTGCCGCAGGCCGACCCGCACGCCTTCGCCCGCGCCGCCGTCGCCGGCCACACGTTCCCGGGGCGGGTTGACGAGATGCTCTACCTCGACACCCGCCACTGGCTGCCCGCGAACCTGCTGCTGCGCGGCGACCGCATGGCGATGGCGCATTCGCTCGAGCTGCGGTGTCCCTTTCTCGACTACCGCCTCGCCGAGTTCGCCGCGCGCGAGATGCCGACGTCGCAGAAGATCCGCGGCAGCCGCGGCAAGTGGCTGCTGCAGCAGTGGGCGAAGACCTTCCTGCCGGCGGAGATCTTCGAACGGCCGAAGTGGGGGTTCAAGGTGCCGCTCTACGCGTGGTTCCGCGGCCCGCTCGCGAAGGTGTTCCGCGACGTGATGTTCTCGCCCGCGGCGCGCGCCCGCGGCTACTTCAACGAAGCCGAACTGCGGCGCCTCATCGACCAGCACGAGAGCGGCAGGATCAACCTCGAGAAGCAGCTGTGGATCCTGTTCCAGCTGGAGCTGTGGCACCTGATGTACGTCGATCACACGCTCCAGGCGACCGACTCGCTGGCCTGATACACTTCCGCGGCGTGCACGCCTTCATCACCGGGATCGCCATCAGGATCGGGCAATATTTCTGGCACCGCAAGCTGCTCATGGCAGCGAGCGCCATCCTGTTGGTCGAGCTGTTCCTGCGCTACGTCCTGCCGCGCTCGCGGGCGTATTCACTGTGGACCCGGGCTTTCCAGGCGGTCGGCAAGGTATGGACGGTGGTGCTTCTCTCCATCATCTATCTGTTGTCAGTCGGCCCCATCGCCGTGGTCATGCGTCTCCTGGGCAAGGACATGCTCGACAAGCGGGTCGAGACGGAACCGTCGTTCTGGCGTCATCACGAACCAGGTCCGTTGCCGCCGGCGGCCGCCGCGCGACACCAGTTCTGAGGTGAAGTGATGAACGTGCTGGGGATTTCCTGCTTCTATCACGACGCCGCCGCGGCCCTCCTTCGCGATGGTGAGGTCGTGGCCGCCGCCCAGGAGGAGCGCTTTACCCGCAAGCGCCACGACGCCGATTTTCCGATGAATGCCGTGAAATACGTGCTGCGTGAGGGCGGCATCACCGTCGACCAGATCGACTCGGTCGGGTTCTACGACAAGCCGATCCTGAAGTTCGAACGCATGCTGACGACCTACGTCGCGACTTTCCCGCGCTCGTTCGGTTCCTTCCGCAAGGCCCTGCCGGTCTGGGTCCACGAGAAGCTGTGGACACCGTCGGTGATCCGCAAGAAGCTCGCGCCATACAAGGGCCCGATCCTGTTCGCCGAGCACCACATGAGCCATGCGGCATCGGCGTTCCTGGTTTCGCCGTTCGAGGAGGCCGCGATTCTCACCGTCGACGGCGTCGGCGAGTGGGCGACCTCATCGTTCGGCGTGGGCCACGGCACCGACATCAAGCTGCACGAGGAGATTCGCTTCCCGCACAGTCTCGGCCTGCTCTACAGCGCCTTCACCTACTACCTCGGCTTCAAGGTCAACAGCGCCGAGTACAAGGTGATGGGTCTGGCACCGTACGGCAAGCCGGTGCACTTCGACCGGATCATGAAGGAGATGGTCCACCTGCAGCCGGACGGTTCTTTCAAGCTCGACATGAAGTACTTTGCGTACGACTACGGCCTGCGCATGACCAGCGGCGCCTTCGACGAGTTCTTCGGCGGGCCGCCGCGCGTTGGCGAATCGCGGATGAACGAGCGCGAGTTCGACATCGCCGCCTCGGTGCAGAAGGTCTGCGAAGAAGTGGTGCTGCAGATGGTGCGCCACCTCCACCAGACCACCGCGCTCACCGACTTGTGCATGGCCGGCGGCGTGGCGCTCAATTGCGTGGCCAACGGCAGGGTGATCCGCGAGACGCCGATCAAGCGGTTGTTCGTGCAGCCCGCCGCGGGCGATGCCGGCGGCGCGGTCGGGGTGGCGCACTACATCTACAACACCCTCGAGAAGAAGCCGCGCGGCAAGGCGTGGACGCACTCTTACCTTGGACCCGAGTACAAGGATGCCGAGATCACCGAGTACCTGCAAAGCGTCGGCGCCAGCTACGAAACCCTGTCGGACGCCGAACTGGTGCAGAAGACCGCCAGGCTGATGTCGGAAGGCAGCGTGGTCGGCTGGTTCCAGGGCCGCATGGAATTCGGACCGCGGGCCCTCGGCGGTCGCAGCATCCTCGCGGATCCGCGCGACCCGAAGATGCGCGACACGCTCAACATGAAGATCAAGTTCCGCGAGGGTTTTCGCCCGTTCGCGCCGTCGGTGCTCGCAGAGAAATCGAGCGAATGGTTCGAGATGGATTGCGACAGCCCGTTCATGCTGCTGGTGGCGCCGGTGCGCGAAGGCAAGCGCGTGATCCCGGCGGTCACCCACGTCGACCATTCCGCGCGCGTCCAGACCGTGACTCGCGAGGACAGCCCGCTGTATTTCGCCCTGATCGAGGAATTCGGCCGGCTGACCGGGGTGCCGATCGTCATCAACACGTCCTTCAACGTGCGCGGCGAGCCGATCGTATGCACCCCGCACGATGCCTACATGTGCTTCATGCGCACCAACATGGATATCCTGGTGGTCGGCCATCAGTTGTTGCTGAAGCCGAACCAGCCGCCGCTGAAGGAAGACATCGACTGGCGAGCGCTGTTCCCGCTCGACTAGGCGGCACTACCCCGGCTAGCGCGCCGCGGCGCGCTCGAGAGCGCGCCGATACACCTCGAGGGTGCGCGCCGCCACCACCGCCGGATGGAAGCGCTCGGCGGCGATGCGCCGCCCGGCGGCGCTCATCGCGGCGGCGAGCGGTGGTTGTGAGAGCACTGCCTCGAGGCGCGCCGCCACGTCCGCCGGGTCATGCGGATCGACGAGAAAGCCCGACTCGCCGTCGCGCACCATGTACGGCATGCCGCAGCGATTCGAGGTGACCACCGGGATCGCGGCGGCCATCGCCTCCTCGATGCCCATCGGCGAGTTCTCCTCGAGCGAGGTCAGTGCGAAGACGGCGGCAGTCTCGAGTTCCGCGCGCACCTGTTCGTAGGGGATGAGGCCGAGGCGCACCACCGAGTCCTGCAGCCCGTGCGCTGCGACCGCGGCTTCCAGTTCCCGGCCGTACTGCGCGTGCGCCACCTTGCCAGCGAGCCGCAGCTGTGCCGCGATGCCGCGCTCGCGCAGGCGCTGCAACGCCTGCACCAGCACCAGGGTGTTCTTGCGCGGCGAGATCTCTGCGGCGCAGAAGATCCGGCCGGGAACCACGCGCCTTGCGACCGTGAAGAAGTCCTCGCGGATCGGGTTGTCGATGTCGTGGACGATCGCGCCGGTGCGCCCCGTGAGGAACTCGCGGACGTACGGGCTGATCGAGACGATGTGCTGCTTGTCGGCCCAGCCGCGCACCTCGAACGGCTTCCAGACCTGGGCGCGCAGCCACGGCAGCTTGTTGCCCGAGACCAGCGTGTCCTTGTGGATGAAGCCGTGGACGGTGAACACCCGCGGTGCCGGAAGCGGCAGGCCGTTCACCATCATCCCGTAGGTGTCGTGCGCGTGCACCAGGTCGGGCTTCAGTTCGAGCAGGCGTGCGCTTACCTGGCGGCGGCCGGGGCCGATGGCGTTGCGCAGCACCGAGACGCGCGGCTGCGGCAGGCGGTGGATGGTGACGCCCTGCCACGCAGCCTCCTGCGGCGACTCGACCGACGGATCCTGGGTCACCACATGCCAGTCGATCTGCGGCGCGGCGCGGGCGAGATACTCGACCAGCGTGACGCTCACCGACTGCACGCCGCCGGACGGCCGCCCGGGATCGGCGGGGAAGCTGGTGACGACGGCGATGCGGGTCACGGATGCCCGTGCTTTTTGGGCGTTGCCTGGCGGAAAACCTGCTCGAATCGCGGCATCACACTTTCGAAGGCGTGATTCTCCACGAAATAGCGGCGCGCGTTCTGCGAGGCCTGCGCCCACGCGGTGGGCGCGCCCAGCAGCCGCCGCAGCGCCGCCGCGAGCCCCGCGGCGTCGCTCGCGAACTCGCCCAGGGAGCGCGCGGCGATCAGGCCGTCGGGGTCCACGGTCGAGACGATCGGCAGGCCATGGCTCCACGCTTCGAGGAACGTGTTGGGGAAGCCCTCGAACTCGGACGTGCAGCAAAGCGCCTGGCGGCCCTGGTAGAAGTCGTCGAGCTGGTGGCGCCGCAGCCGGCCGACCACGGTCACGTTTGCGGCCGCGGCGGCGCGCTCGCGCAGCGCGGCCGAGTAGGCGCTGTCCTGGTCCCACGGTCCGGCGACGTCGAACTCGATCTCGGGGACGAGCGCCGCCACCTCGAGCAGCAACTCGAGGCGTTTCACCGGCGCCACCCGGCCGATCCACGCGACCCGGACCCTGCCGGCGTGCGGCGGCGCGGGCGGCACGTACGCGGCATCATCCGGCCCCTCGCACGGCATCGGGATCATGATCGATTCGCGTGCGAACCCGTCGCGCAGCATCTGCTGCTGGCGGCGCGTCTGCACCACGACTTGATTCGCGCGGCGCAGGCCGTGGCGATAGAGGACGCGCTCGCGCACCGTGCGCAGCGCGGGCAGCGCCGGATCGCAGTCGGGATCGCTCGCGACAGAATAGACGAAGCCGCGGCCGTTGCGTCGCGTCCAGAACGCCACCTGCCCGGTGACGTACTCGGCCGTGTTCTGGTAGTACACGGCGGCGTTGGCGCGGCGCATGGCCGCGACCAGGCTGGTCCAGCGCGGCGAGAAGAAACGCATTCCCGGCAGGCCGGCGCCGCGGCGGCAGGCGGACAGGACGCGCACCGAGTCGAGCGGCTTGCCGTCCTCGTGGCCTTCGTCCCAGGTGATCATCGAGACATCGTGGCCGCGGCGGGCCAGCCAGCGCGCCATGATGCTCTGCTGGTGCTCGATGCCGCCGATGTAGCCCTGCTGCTCGCCGCTCATGGCGCCGAACGCGTTGTGCGCCACGAAACAGACCGACAGGGGCGGCAACGGCGATGGCGACGACGAGTCCGGCGCCATCGTCGCCGGGATCTAGCGCCGGATGTCCAGGCCGTACAGGCTCTGGAACGCGGCGTACACGGTTTCCGCCGCGACGCTGGTGATGGTGACGCCGCCCTCGGTCTGCGCCGAGCTGACCGCCTGGCTGTTCGACTTGTTGCCGGACAGCTCGAGCCGCGCGATGCGGACTGCGTGCAGCGGGTCGAGCGCGCCGCCCGAGATCTCGTTGTCCACCAGGAACCAGTCCTCGCCGCCAGTGATGTAGATGGACGAGCACTCCCACACGGCGCCGTCGCCGCAGGCCCGCCGCGGCCCGGTCATGTTGCTGATCTGGTTGCGGACCGCATACGACTTGCGGTCGCGCGCCTCGCCGCCGAGGTCGCCGCCCGCGAAGATGCCGATGGTGCAGTCGTGCAGGTTGTTGGCGAGGAACCAGACGTTCTCGCTGCCGTACTGGTAGCCGACGCATGGGCCGGGATTGAACGAGGCGGCGGAGTTGCCGAACACCTCGTTCTCGGAAACGATGATGTCCTTGCCCATCTTGATGCCGATGCCGCTCTGGTTGGTGGGACCGATCTTGTTCTTGCCGATGTACACGGAGCTGATGGTGCCGCGCCCGCTTTCGTAGGGGTAGGGGTTCACCTGCACGCCGTCGCCGCTGTTGCGGTACGCCTCGTTCTCCAGGATCCAGACCCGCCGCGAGCCCTGGCCGGGCGAGATCGCGTGCGCGTCCTGGTCGAAGCGCGCGTGGGTGTCGCCGCGGTCGTGCACCTTGTTCCTGTAGATGACGATGTCCGAAGCGTCGCCGATGCCGATGCCGGCGCTGGCACCCTGCTGCGAGTACGGGCCGGAGATGTCGGAGTTGCGCAGCGCGATGTGGTCGCCGGTGAGGCCGATCGTCGCTTCTTCGCCTGCGAACACCAGGCCGTCGAGGATGCACCAGCTGCCGCGCACCAGCCAGGAGCCGGTGATGCGGTGCCCCTCGCCGCCGACGATGAAAGCGGGCGCGGCCTGGGTGCCGGCGCAATGGATCTCTTCCTCGCCGTGGGTGCCGCGCACTTCGACGACGGCGCCGGGCCCGACGTTTTGCAGCGCCTCCGGCCCGTCGGCGAACGCGGTGGCGGCGCCGTGGGTCTCCTTCAGGCCAAGCGGCGGGTCCGGGATGCCGAGGTACTGTCCGCGCACGCCCAGAGAGCCGGTGGCGGATCCGCCGCCCGGCGCGTCCGCGTCGCCGCCGTCGTTCGTGTCGCTCGCCCCGCAGGCGGACGCGCACAGGCACATGGCCAGGACGACAAGCACTCTTGCAAGGCCCGGAGGCATCTCGAACTTGAACATGACCGTCACCGTCAACGTTCGCCGGGGGCCGGTGCGGCCTCGCTGCTGCGCGCCAGACGTCTTGCGATGCTGGCGCTCACTGCCGCGAACTCGGCCTGCGAAGCGAAGTCCCTCTCCAGGCGCTGCATGTAGGGCGCCATCTTGCTGCGACGTTCTGCCGAAGAACCGGGGCCGTCCGCGTACATCATCGCGAGGTCGACGACGGTCCAGAAGTACGAAGGATCCTGGCGCAACGAGAGGAGGTAGAAGTGTTCCGCGGCGTCACGATTCCCCAAGGCATTGTACGCCGCGCCCCGGAGGTAGTCGATGCGTCCTGGCTTCGCCGGTGACGGCCAGCGCGCCGCAGCGGGCAGGAGCGCGAGGCCCCGTCCGGGCTCGCCGTGCTCGATCAGCCAGTGGGCCGCTTCTGCATCCGCTTCGCGCCGGTCGCGCAGCCAGCTGGTGCCGAGGGCACCGGCAATGAGGACGCCGGTGAGCAGCGTGCCGGCGAGGCTTCGACCGCGCTCGGCGCCCGCGGCGCCACGCGGCGTCCGCATGCGCGCGTAGAGCCACGCGGCCAGGGCGAGCGCCGCGAACAGTGCGGTCTCGGCCAGCAGGCCCGCGGGGATCAGGCCCTGCACCGGGCCGAAGGCGCGCGTCGAGAGCGGCCAGAGCAGCATGCGGTCGCTCGATTGCAGCATGTCGAGCACGTCGTGGAGGGCAATCGAGCCGAGGGTGATGACGAACGCGGCGCGCCGAGAGACCCCGAGTGCCCGGCGCACCGGGAGGGTGAGCAGAAGCGCGTAAAAAAAACCGCAGGGAAGCGAGTGGCTGCATGCCCGCGCCGCCGCCACGCCCAGAACAGCCAACACCTGGCTTGCAACATCTGGTGCATACGCCAGGACCGCCAGGGTGAGAAGTGTGAACCGACGTGTCACCAGACGTTCACCCAGGACCTCCCGGGCCGCAATTGCGGTCAGTCCGTGACCCACTACGGGCATACAGTGACGGCCCTCACGCGGCGTTCACACCGCGTCCGGACGTTACTTTCGGTGACGCAGGTGCTTGTGGCAGATTCGATAAACCCCAGCAGGATCATCGAAATACAGGCAGGCAGTGTGACAAGCATCACAGAACTGTCGTAAGCCCTCACCCACAATGACGGCGCCGACGGTTCAGACGGGCCGCCTGCAATCCATAGAGCAACAGACCGGTCGTTCACGCTGTCTCCAACACGGGGATGCCAGCGATTGAAGCGAAGCGGTGACCCCTCCGGGTGGGAGTTCCTTGTACCGACGTCATCAAGTCTCGAATCTCCTGCGCCGTCAATTAAGCCGTCAAACCGTGAGTCGCAAGTGTTCAATCAATATATTTTGAAGTCGTTCCTGGCCGCCGCTGCCAGCCTTGTCGCTGCTTCCGCGTTTGCACAGTATCAGCCCCCTCTGGGCATTCCCGCGCCGCCCTTCGGCATCAACGAGCCGAAGCGCGCCGTGACGGCTGTTGCCAATCCTGGCCAGCTGCCTTCAACACTCGCTGCGGGCGCCGTCGTCGAGGTCCGTGGAAATCATTCTGACGAAACAATCACTTGCAATGGCACCGCCGCAAATCCCGCTTTCCTCGTCGGCGGCGCCGGGGTGAACCTCACCGGCGACTGGACGATCCGCGGCAGCTACTGCATCCTCGATGGCCTCAAGTTCTCCGGCAGCCATAGCCTCGGCATCCTCGGGAATCACATCGCAGTACGCAACAGCGACTCGACCGGCGTGCCCGGCGAAGGCCCGACTGCCGCGTTTGCGAGCGGCGGCGGCGCTTCGGACGTGGTGTTCTACAGGAACACCGTGCACGATCACGGCAACGTCAACGCGAACAACGACCAGGACGCCCACTGCATCTCGGTGAGCCTCGATTCGACGCGCATCTGGATACTCGAAAACGAGACCTATCGGTGCTCGGGCGACGGCATCAACCTGAACACCTATCCCTACAACACCGCCAACCGCGACCGCATCGGCTTCGTCTACATCGGCAAGAACAAGAGCCACGACAACAAGCAGAGCGGCATCTGGACGAAGCAGTCGCACGACGTGATCGTTTCGCAGAACGAGGTCTGGAACCATCGCATCGGCAACTCGTCCTACGGGCAGTGCATCGGCTATCAGTACGGCACCCAGCGCGCCTGGTACCTCTTCAACAACCTGCACGACTGCAACGTCGGCGTCGGCATTTCCGGCGACCTTGGCGGGGAAGCGGCGAACCGCGACACCTACATCATCGGCAACACCTTCACGCGCATCACCGGCGCCGGCTGCGGCGGCGGCGTGTGGGACTGCGCACCCGTCTACCTCACCGGCGGCGCTCGCTACCACGTGGTCGCCAACACGGCGACCGCCAGCAGCGAGGGCATTCACGCGGTGCGCGGCGGCCCGCTCTATTCCCTGGGCAACGTCGGCTTGCCGATCGATTCCGAGATCTCCTCGCAGGCGGAGACCGGCGACGTCTACGCGGTTTTCCAGCAGCTCTACGGGATAAGCATCCGCGGCGCCAACCCGAGTCCGACGCCGACGCCCAATCCGACGCCGACGCCGACGCCTAACCCGACGCCGACGCCGAATCCGACGCCGAGCCCGACTCCGCGGCCGACGCCGACGCCGACACCCAATCCGACGCCGACGCCTAACCCGACGCCGACGCCGACTCCGAACCCGACGCCGACGCCGAACCCGACTCCGACGCCGTCGCCGGGCTCCGGTTCGCTCACGGTCGACGATACCTCGGTGGCCGAGCCGCGCACCGGCACGCGTGAAGCCAATTTCGTGGTGCGCCTCTCGCGTCCGCTCTCCCGCACCGTCTGGGTCGATTACACGACGGTGCCGGGCAGCGCCTCGACGAGCGACTTCGTCCCCGCCTCCGGCCGCCTCTACATCCCGGCCGGATCCAGGGAGCGCACCATCGAAGTCGCGGTTCGCAGCGACACCGTACGCGAGACGCCCGAGACGTTCCGCGTGCGGCTCAGCAACCCCAACGGGGCCTCGCTGGCCCGTGCCGAAGCCGTTGGCCGCATCGTCCAGCCGGGGTCGCTCACCGACTTCGACGGCGACGGCAGGGCCGACCCGACCGTGTTCCGTCCGTCCACCGGCGTGTGGTGGGAGAACCACTACTACTGGCATCGAGAAGTCCAGTGGGGTGCCTGGAACGACGTCCCGGTTCCCGGCGACTACGACGGTGACGGCAAGACCGACCAGGCCTACTGGCGGCCCTCCACCCGCACGTTCTGGGTGAAGTTCAGCAGCAACCAGTCGGTGAACTCGCAACAGCTGGGCGGCGACGGCGACGACCCCACGGTCGTTGCCGACTACGATGGCGACGGCAAGACCGATTTCGCCACGTATCGCCGCGGTGACGACGTCGGCGACGACAGCGTCTGGACCATCCGTCAAAGTTCCGACGGCCAGGTCAAGACGTACCGGTTCGGCAAGGGTGGCGACACTCCCGCGCCGGCCGATTACGACGGTGATGGCAAGGTCGACCTGGCTGTCCAGCATGGGCCGCGCGATCAACCCGCCGAATTCGTGATCCGCTCCTCCGAAACCGAGGAAGTCAGCACTGTGCCCTTCGGCAACGGCGGCGACGTCGCTGTCTGCGCGGACTTCGACGGCGATGGCAAGGCCGACGTGGCCGTGTGGAAGGCCGTCGGCGGCCGCTGGCAGGTCCGCCGCAGCGATGGTGGCGGCACGGCCACGGCTACGCTCGGGCAGCCGGGCGACAAGGTGGTTCCCGCCGACTACGACGGCGATGGACGCACCGACCTCGGGATCTTCCGGCCGTCGACCGGGACCTTCTCGTTCTTCTACAGCCGCAATTTCGGAACCAACAGCATCAGGTGGGGACAGGCGGCCGACTATCCGGTCGCGAACTCACTGGCGCACTGAGGCCGCAAAGGGCTCGACCAGAACCGCGGCGTCCCCCCCAGGGGACGCCCGGCAAACCGGCCCGCCTGGCGACAGGCGGGCTTTTTTTCCCTTCATTGACAGCTTCCTCACCTTCATGACACGATCCGCCGTTCCCCTTCGGCTACCGGCTTGTAGATCGCCTCAATGCCGTATGGATTACCCATGAAGAACTTCCATCCCCTGATCCTTTCGAGCCTCCTCTGCGGGAGCGGCAGCGTCGCGTTGGCGCAAGCTCCTGCGGCCAGCCCCCGCCCCGCAGCGGCGGCGCCGGCTTCGGTGCCAGCCTCGGCACCAGCACCTCGCGATCCGCGCTCCGAATACCGCATCGGCTCCGGCGACGTGCTGCAGGTCTACGTATGGAAGGAACCCGACCTGTCGCGCGACGTCACGGTGCGCATGGACGGCAAGATCAGCGTGCCGCTGCTCGGCGATGTCGAGGCGGCGGGGCGCACGCCGCAGCAACTGGGCGCCGAGCTCGCCACCGGCTGGAGCAAGTTTCTCGCTGCGCCGCAGGTGACGCTGGGCGTCGTCCAGCCGAACAGCACCCGCTTCTACGTTCTGGGCAAGGTCGGAAAGGCGGGCGAGTTCCCGCTCACCGGACGCGTCACGATCCTGCAGGCGCTGGCGCTCGCCGGCGGCACTTCCGAATACGCCAAGACCGACCAGATCGTGGTGATTCGCCAGGACCCGGGGCAGGGAGGCCAGACCTTCATCCCGTTCAATTACAAGCGCATCGAGGAAGCCAAGGACATCGCGCAGAACATCCTCCTGCGCCCCGGCGACACGATCATCGTCCCGTGACGTCCGCGACGCCGGGCCGCAAGCCAAGCCGTTGCCTGTGCTCGTTGTTCGCGACCGCCTTGCTGCTCGGCGGGCTGGCAGCGCCGGTGCTTGCGCAGGCTCCATCCGGCCCGCCCGATACGCAGGTAGGTCAGCCGGTGCAGGGGCCGCCGCCCCCGTCGAGCCGCCCGGCGCGCCGCGAACCGCGCTTCTCGCTGTGGGCGCGCGCCGAGGAGAGCTACGAGGTGAACCCGCAGCTGCGGCAGGACGGCGACGACCTCAACTCGTTCGTCGACAACCTCAGCGCCGGGCTCGGCTATACATTCCGCGGCCCGCGCGGCGACCTCACGTTCAACGTCGACGGCGGCCGCCTCAACTATCACGACCTTCCCGACCTCAGCCGCTGGACCTACGGCGGCGGCGTGAAGGGCCTCTACAACTTCTCGCCGCGAGCCTCCTTCGCGGTGCGCGAGCGTTACACCGTCTCGGCGCAGAACGCTGCCGCCGTGCTCGAGTCGAGCGGCCTGCCGGTGTCGCTCGTCAACAGCCGCACCAACGCGGCCGACGCCAACCTGCACCTGGGCGTGACCCGTCGCACCAACCTCGACCTCGGCGTGCGCCACGAAAAGATCACCTTCGACGCAGACGCCTCGCTGCCCGGCACCGGCCCGCTGGTCAGCGGTAACGTCCTCACCGCCGACGCGCGGCTGTCGCGCCGCATCGGCAACGAGGACAACATCGGGCTCGGCTACTCGTATGCCTTCAACCTCGTGAGCGGCACCGGCGCCGACGTCCAGACAGCCTATCTCTCGTGGAGCGGCCGCCTCGGACGCCGTGTCGGCGCGGCCCTCACCGGCGGCGCCAGCAGGCTGTCGCCGCTCGAGGTGACAGGGGTGCCCGGAGTGCCGCCGGATCCCACGGCGCCGCCGATCGCGCCGATCGCGGCGAAATGGCGGCCTTCGGGTTCCGCCGCCCTGACAGCCGAGTTCCGCCACGGCTCGCTCGGCGCCGGATATTCGCGCACGGTCGGCCAGGCATTCGGCTTCGGCGTCGAGCGCGTCGCCGACATCGCAGCGCTGTACGGCGACCACCGTTTTGGCCGCAACACCACGATGAGCTTCAACGGCAGCTTCGGCCGCACCCGCGAGGCGAGCGGGTCCGACGTCAACAGCTTTGACACGATATCCGCGGGTGCCGCGTTGCGACACCTGCTGTCGCGGCGTTTCGAATTGAACGGCGGCTACACCTACGGGCGGATCAAGCCCGCCGACACGCTCATCGCCCCTTACCGGACGGGCCGCGCCTTCCTGGCGCTCGCATACGGCAGGCTGCGCGAATGAACGTCAGCCGCTCCCACCGCTAGACAGGCCGCCCTTGAAACTCGCAAAGCTGAAGTCGGCGGTTAAGTCGCTTCACGCCTCGCGCCACGCGTGGCGCCTCGGGCGGCCGTTCCATCCGCGGGGGGTCGCGGTCCTGATGTACCACCGCATCGGCCGCGTCGCGCCGTTCTATGGCCTCGACCCGGAGACCTTTCGCAAGCACATCGAGTGGCTCGCCGCCAACTGCGAGATCGTCGCGCCGCAGGACCTGCAGGAGAGCTGCCGCCTGAGCAAGAGCAGCCGCCGCCGCAAGGTGGTGCTCACGTTCGACGACGGCTTCGCCGGCTACTACCAGCACGCTTATCCGGTGCTGAAGCGCCACGGCGCGCCCGCGGCGGTGTTCCTCGCGACCGCCTCGATCGACGACCCATCGCTGTTGATCTGGCCGGACCGTGTGACCCTCGCGGTGACGCGCACCGAGCGCCAGTCGATCGCGGCGCCGTGGAACGAGCGGCTGCATTGCGACCTGTCGACGCCGCGCGCCCGCCGGGTGTTCATCCACGACTTCAAGATCGCCGCCAAGCTGGCGCCCGACGCGGAACGTCGTCGTATGATCGAGCAAATGCTCGCGGCGCTCGACATCCGCGACCTGGCCACCTCCCGGCAGATGATGAACTGGGACGAAGTGCGCGCCGCATCCGACCTCACCACCTGGGGCGGCCACACCCACACGCATCCCGTCCTCAGCAGGGTAGCCGACGCAGACCTCGACTACGAGGTGCGGATGTCGCGTGACCGGATTGCGGAAAACACGGGATCGGCGCCGCGATTCTTCGCCTACCCGAATGGGCGGACGATGGATTACGACGAGCGCAGCCGGGCCGCCTTGAGCAAGTACGGTTTCGAGATCGCCTTCGCCACCGATGAAGGGCTGAACGGGCCGGCCACCGACTGGCACGCCGTCCGCCGGCTGCCCGGCGACTGCAACGTCGCCGAGCTGGCATGGATGCTGTCGGGCCTTGGCGCCGCCGGACGGAACCCGACCTGAGGCAAGCATTCATCTTCGGCCGCAGCGTGACTGCGCTCGCGGCAATGCGCTCGTTCGGCGCAGCCGGGATACCGCTACGGGTGTTTGGCGCAGCGGGCACGTTCGCGGTGCGCTCGCGCTATTACAGCCGGCATCCGCAGGTCAGCGGCGAAGACCTCGTCGAAGCGCAGCTCGCCGGCTTTCTCGAGAGCCTGGGCGGCGAGGGCGCGGTGCTGTTCCCCTGTTCGGACGACTGGCTGAAGGCGGTGGCGGCGCTGCCCGCGACGTTGCGGCAGCGCTTCCCGACTTCGCTGCCGGCACCCGAGACGATCGAGGACTTCGCCGACAAGCTGCGTTTCGCGGGCGTGATGCAGCGACTGGCGCTGCCGCACCCCCGCACCCGGCTCATCTCCTCGGCGGCGGAGGTCGATGCTCTGCCCGACGACGCCTTCCCGCGCTCGTTCCTGAAGCCCGCGAACTCGCAGGCGTTCGCGCGTGTCTACAGCGCCAAGGCGTTCCGGCCGACGACCCGCGCCGAAGCCGCGGCGGCGTGGCGCATGGCCCACGCCGACGGCCACGTCCTGCTGTTCCAGGAATACATCCAGGGCCCGCCCAGCGAGCACTACTTCGTCGACGGCTTCATCGACCGCCACGGCACGCCGCGCGCCGTGCTGGCGCGCCGCCGGGTGCGCATGGATCCGCCCGACCTCGGCAACAGCAGCCAGATCGTCTCGGTGCCGCCCGACGAGATCCGGCCCGCGCTCGACGACACGCTGCGGCTGATGCGCGCGGTGTCGTACCGCGGGATCTTCAGCGTCGAGTTCAAGCACGACCGGGCGGACGGCCTCTACAAGTTCCTCGAGGTGAACGCGCGGCCCTGGTGGTACCTGGCGTTTGCCGCGCACTGCGGCATGGACGTGGCGCGGATGGCGTACGCCGATGCGCTTGAACAGGACGTGGCAACCATCGCGAACTACAAGGTCGGCGAGCGCTGCACCTACCTGCTGCCCGACTTCAAGGCCGCGCGGCGTGCGATCCGCGCCGGCGACCTCAGTTATGGAGCGTGGCTGCGCAGCCTGCGCGGCTCGAGCTGGCCGGTGTTCGAGTGGCACGATCCCGGACCAGCGCTCGCGATGCTGTCGCTGCACGTGCCCGCCTTCTTCCGCCGCAGCCCAGGGCAAGAACGGTGAACGGCGCCGAGCGCGTCTGCGCCACCCTGGGAGCATTGGGCTCCGATACCGTCTTCGGGTTGCCCGGCAGCCAGAACGTCGGCCTGTACGCGGCGGCGGGGCAGTCGCCCCTGCGGCTCTGCGGCGCCACCTCGGAGACCGCCGCCGCCTTCATGGCCAATGGCTACGCGCGCGCCACCGGCGCTCCGGGAATCCTGTTCACGATCCCCGGTCCCGGGTTCGCGTTCGCGCTGCCCGGCATCGCCGAGGCGTGGCTCGACTCCGTGCCGCTCATACACTTTACGGGCATGCCGGCGCGCGCCCCGGGTCGCGCCTTCCAGCTGCAGGCGATCGACCAGGCGGCGATGGCCAGGCCGGTCGTGAAGGCCGTGATCGAGGTGCAAGCGGGCGCCCAGGTGGATGCGGCCGTGCGCGAGGCGCATGCCCTGAGCCTCGCGGGCGAGCCGGGGCCGGTGCTGGTGCAGCTGGCGCCGGAAGCGCTCAGCGAACGGGCCGACCCGGGCCGCGCCGCGCCGCCGATGCCGACCTTACAGGCGCAGCCGGATGGCGCTGCGCTCGAGGCGCTGGTGGCGCGGCTGCGTGCGGCGCATCGCCCGCTGCTCTACGCCGGCCAGGGCGCACAGGACGAGGGTGCCTTGCTCGCGAGCCTCTGCGAAGCCGCGCGCGCGCCGCTGCTCACCACCACCTCGGGCCGCGGCGCGGTGGCCGAAAGCCACCCCTGGCTCATTGCCTCGGATCTGGCGCCCTCGGCGGCCGTGCAGGACCTGTTCGCCGCCGCCGACCTGGTGCTGGCGATCGGCGTGAAGTTCTCGCACAACGGCGCGCGCGGTTTTCGCCTGGCGCTGCCGCCGGCGAACCTGGTGCACGTCGACAGCGCACAGCGCAACCTCGGCGCCAACTACCCCGCGTCGCTGAGCCTCGGCTGCGACGCCCACCTGCTGTTGCGCGCGCTGGTGCCGCGGCTCGGCGGAGCCTCCTCGCGCTGGACCGCCGCCGAAATCGCGGCATGGCGTGTGCGGCTTGCGGCCGTAGACGGCGCGGAAGAGCCATTGCTGCGCGGCACGAAACCGCCCGAGGCCGCCGCGTTCTTTGCGGCGCTTGGCGCGGCGTTGCCGGCGCAGGGCGTGCTGACGCTCGATTCGGGCCGTCACCAGATGCTGGCGCGGCGGCACCTGCGCATCAAGGGGCCGCGCAGCTTGATGGCGCCGACCAACTTCCAGTCGATGGGCTACGCGATTCCGGCGGCGATCGGCGCGCTCTGCGGCCGGCCCGACGCGACCGCGGTGGCGGTGGTGGGCGACGGCGGCTTCGCGCTCAGCGGCATGGAGCTGCTGTCCGCGGCGCGTGAGCGGTTCGACCTGACCGTGGTCGTCTGCAACGACGGCCACTACAGCCTGATTCGCGACCAGCAACTGGGCGCGCACGGCACTGCCCACGGCACTTCATTGTGGAACCCCGACTTCGCCCGCTTCGCCGCGGCTGCCGGCGTGCGCCACGTGCGCGTCCGCGGCGACCTGCACAAGGCTGTCGGCGAAATGTTGGCGCCGGGCCGCGGCGTCGTCCTGGCGGAGGTGGTGTTGCGCGATTCGGTGCGTCGGCGCCTGTCGCAGTTGCGGGACAAGGCGGCCGGGCGGGCGCGCGGGCTGCTGCGTTTCGCGAGGCGTTGACGCCTGGTGTGAGCGCCGCCACTCCCCGGCCGCGGGGACGCTTTTGGGACCCTCGATTCTCAGGCCCGAATGATAAAATCCTCAGTTGCTGCTTTCGGCATCGCAGCGGCAGGCGACTGGATACACTAAGTGTCATCGAAAGGGCCCACGAGAGGCGCTGCCAACAGCCCTTCGCGGGAGGGTGAGAAGTGAGCGAAGAGCAAGACTTCGAGCAGGCCGGATCGCACAGCCTCAAGCGCTATCTCGAGATCCCCAAGCGGCGCCCCTGGCACATCGTGGTGCCTTGCATCAGCCTCGCCATCGTTGCGCTCGGCGTCAGCTTCCTCATCCCCAAGCTCTACAAGACCCAGACCATGATCCTGGTCGAGAGCCAGAAGGTGCCGGAGTCGATCGTGCGCCGCAGCTCCGAAGACGAGCAGGCGAAGCCGCGGCTCGCCACCATCCGCCAGGAGATCATGAGCCGCACGCGCATCGAGACCGTGCTGAAGGAGCTGAATCCTTACCCAGACCTCATGGGCCGAACCCCGCTCACCAGCATCGTCGAGAAGATGCGCTCCGCCACCGAGATCGTCGTCAAGGGCAACGAGGCCTTCAGCATCGAGTACGTGCACGAGGACCCGAAGAAGGCCATGGAGGTGACCAACCGCCTCGCCACCTTGTTCATCGACGAGACCTCGCGTTCGCGCGAAGACAGCGTCAAGGGCGCGAACTCGTTCCTCGAGGAGCAGCTTGCGGACGCGAAGAAGGAGCTCGACGAGAAAGACCGCGAGGTGCGCCGCTACAAGGAGCTGCACACCGGGCGCCTGCCCGAGCAGACGCCTTCCAACCTGGCGGCGCTCGAGCGCTTCCAGATGGAGCGGCAGAACATCGAAACGCAGCTGTCGTCCGCGCGCCAGCGCGAGTTGATGCTGGAGCGTGGCGTCGGCGACACCATCACCACCCCCAGCGGGCAGGTGGTCGCCGCCGTCGACCCGAACCGCGACCTCAACAAGGCGCGCGAGGAGCTCGCGGTGATGCGCACCCGCTACACCGACGAACACCCCGACGTGCGCGCGCAGCTGGCGCGCATCGCGCGGCTGGAGCGCGAAGCCGGCGACGCCGAGCGCCGCGCCGCCGCCACCACCACGCCGCCGGCGCCGCCCGCCGGCAACCGCATGCAGCTGGAGCAGGTGCGCAGCGACATCCGCGCCCTCGAGATGCGCAAGGGGCAGACCGAAGCGCAGATGAGCGCCTACCAGGGCCGCGTCGAGGACTCGCCGCGCACCGAGCAGGAGCTGAAGACGCTGACGCGCGACTTCGACCAGTTGAACGAGAACTACAAGTCGCTGCTCGCGAAGAAGATCAATGCGCAGATGGCCGAGAAAATGGAGGAGCGCTGGAAGGGCGAGCGCTTCAGCGTCCTCGACCCGGCCTACGTGCCCGAGGAACCGTACTTTCCGAACCGCACGCTGTTCGCGCTGGTGGGCGCCGTCGCCGGCCTCATCATCGGCCTCAGCCTCGCGTTCGGCGCCGAACTCTTCGACCAGTCGGTGAAGGACCAGGACGACCTCGCCGACCTCATTCCGCAGCCGGTGCTCGTGATCTTCCCGAGCATCCCGGCGACCATCGGACCGGCCCGCGGCGGGCGCAGCGGCGGCGGCGGCTATACGGCGCGCGGCTCAGCCGACGTCCTCGAGCTCGACGAATGGCGGTCGCGCGGCAGGGCGTCCCGTGGTTGAGTCGCGCAAGCAGAAGCGCGCCCGCGAGCGCGAGGAATACCGTCACAGCGACGGCGGCACCATCGAGCCGGGCGACCGCGACCTCCTGGCGCGCGAGCGCCCGACGAGCGACTATGACATCGAGTTCTCGTCGGCAGCCTCGCCCATGGAGGAGGTGAGCTTCGCCACCGTCGCCGAGGTGCGGCCCCAGCCCGCCTCGCGGCCGGTGGAGTCGGCGCTCGGCGAGAACCACCTCATCTCCGAGGAATTGCGCCTGCTGGTGGTGAAGCTGCGCATCATCGCCGAGCAGCGGCCGTTTCGCTGCATCGGGATAGCCAGCGCGCTCGGCAACGAGGGCAAGACGACGCTCTCCATCGGCATCGCGGCGGCGCTGGCGCGCGAGACCGACACCAACGTGCTGCTGCTCGAGGCCGACCTGCGCCGTCCCGGCATCGAGAACTCGCTCGGCCTGCCGGCGGTGCCCGGCGTCGGCGAATGGATCCAGGGTGAACCCGGTCCGGTGGCGCTGCGCGTGGTGACTCCGCCCGGATTCTCGGTGCTGAGCGCCGGCAAGACCTCGTTCGAGCGCCCCGAACTCCTGAGCGGCGGGCGCATGAGCAGCCTGCTGCGCGCCGCGCGCCAGCAGTTCGACTACGTGGTCGTCGACTGTCCGCCGATCCTGCCGGTGGCCGACACCGTCATGCTGCAGGACCGCCTCGACGGCTTCCTGCTGGTGGTGCGTTCGCGTGCCAGCCCGCGCGAAGCCGTGAAGCGCGCCGCTGCCGCGCTCAAGCCCGACCGCATCCAGGGGATCTTGTTCAACGACAGCCAGGAAGCCCTTCACAGCTACGACAAGTACTACTCCCACTACCGCTATCGCCAGTAACCGCGCCGGCATGCTCGGCGAGGGGGAAGTGGTCTTTGCGTTCGTGCCGCTCGACCATGAACCCGGACCCGCCGAGCACGCCTTGATCGACGCGGAAGAGCGCGCCCGCAGCGAACGCTTCGTGTACCCCGCGGACCGCCGCCGCTACGTGGTCGCACACGCGGCGTTGCGCCAG
Organism: uncultured Acidobacteriota bacterium; assembly: GCA_963720545.1. Taxonomy (GTDB): domain Bacteria; phylum Acidobacteriota; class Vicinamibacteria; order Fen-336; family Fen-336; genus MFD01916-c6. The sequence goes on from OY970399.1 coordinate 3,221,058, forward strand.
TTTCTCGCCGCAACGCTTGGGATCGCGGCCGATGCCGTCCGCTACGCCGGAGCAGCGCTCGGCAAGCCGCGGCTGCGTAGCGCCGGCGCCGACGGTCCCTTCTTCAACATGTCGCATTCGGGCGAATTCGCGCTGCTCGCGGCGACTCGCTGCGGCCCGCTCGGCGTGGACCTCGAGGCGCAGCGCGAGGTGGCCCTGCTTGCCGAGGTCGCCGCAAAAAATTTCTCCGCGGCCGAGTGCCGCCAGCTCTTCGACCTCCCGCCTGCGGACCATGCTGGGGCATTCCTTCGCTGTTGGACGCGCAAGGAGGCGCTCATCAAGGCCGACGGGCGTGGTTTGTCGCTGCCGCTCGACAGTTTCGACGTGGAGCTTTGCGGCGGCGCCGGCAACCTCCTGCTCCGGGCTGCCGACGCCGCCGGGCTCGACGGCAGCAAGACTTGGAGCATCAACGACTTGAAGGCGCCCGTGGGCTACGCCGCCGCCGGCGCGCTCGGCACCGGCGTGTGTCTTCCCGCACGCTGGCGGGAGGTTGTGGGCCCGTCACTGGGCGGCGCGAACCCGCACGCTAAGATCGCTTCATCCATGCAACCCAATGGGCCGGGCGGCCGCGCGTGAGCCGCACAGCATGACCACCGCCGCCGTCAGCGAGGCGTACGAACTCTCGCCGACCCAGGAGGGGATGCTGTACCACGGCCTTGCGGCCGTGGCCGGCGGCGTCGACCTCGAGCAGATCGTCTGCGCCATCGACGGCACGCTCAAGCAGGCGGCGTTCGTGGCCGCGTTCCAGGCGGTGATCGCGCGCCACGCGATCCTGCGCACGCGCTTCGCCTTCGACGCCGCGGGCCGGCCGGTGCAGGAAGTGCTGGCAGCCGCGGCCGTGCCGTCCACCGCAGTCGATGCGTCGGCGCGCAGCGCCGCCGACGCCGAGGCGCTGTTCGCCGCGACGCTGCGCGAGGACCGCGCCCGCGGCATCGACCTCGCAGTGGCGCCCGCGATGCGGCTGCTGTTCTTCCGCACGGCCGCGCAGACACGGATTCTCTGGACCTTCCACCACGCGCTCCTCGACGGCCGCTCGTTCCCGCTGGTGCTGCGCGAGGTGTTCGCGTTCTACAAGGCGGGGCTCGGCGGCAAGCAGCCGGCGCTGCCGCTGCCGCGCCCGTACCGCGAGTACATCGGCTTTCTGCGCGGGCTCGATACGGCCGCGGCCGAGGCGTACTGGCGGAAAATTCTCGCCGGCTTCAGCGCGCCGGTGCCGCTCGGCATCGACCATCCCGCCGCCGACGACGCGGCCGATGGCGCGGTCCAGGGCGTGGCCGAGCTGCGGCTGACGCAGCAGGAAACGAAGGGGCTGCGCGACTTCTCGGCGCGCTGCGGCGTCACCCTCAACACGCTGCTGCAGGCGGCGTGGGCCATCGTGCTGTCGCGGTACAGCCGCGAGCAGGACATCGTCTACGGCGCCACCCGCGCCTGCCGCCGCTCGGCGTTCGCCGACGCCGACGCGATGATCGGCCTGTTCATCAACACCCTGCCACTGCGCCTCGACGTCGATCCCGAGACCACGGTGTCCGCGTTCCTGCGCGACGTGCGCAACCGCCAGGTGGAGCTGCGCGATCACGAACACACGCCGCTCGCGAGGATCCAGGGGTGGAGCGACGTGCCGCGCGGCCGGCCGCTGTTCGAGACGATCCTCGTCTACGAGAACCGCACGCTCGACGAGACCATGCGCGCCCACATGCCGCCGGGACGCAAGGCCGCTTTTCACTATCACGGCCAGACCAACTATCCGCTGACGGTCATCGGCTACGGTGACGACGAGATGCTGGTGCGACTCGAGAACGACCGCCGCCGCGTCAGCGACGACGCCGCGGCGCGCGCGCTGGGCCACGTCGTGAGTGTGCTGCGGGCGCTGCCGCAGCACGCCGAAGCGAAGCTCCACGAGGTGCCGATGCTGGGCTCCGCGGAGCGCGCCGCGCTGGCGCGCATCTCGGTGCCGGCCGCGAGTTTCCGCGACGAGCGCACCCTGCACCAGCGCTTCGCGGCGCTGGCGCAGGCGCAGCCCGAGGCGACGGCCGCCACCTGCGACGGCGTCTCGCTCAGCTACCGCGAGCTCGAGCGACGCGCGGCGCGGGTCGCACGCAAGCTGCGGGCGCGCGGCGTCGGCCCGGACGTGCTGGTCGCGATCCGCACTGAACGCTCGCTCAGCATCCTGGTGGGGATCCTCGCGATCCTGAAGGCGGGCGGCGCCTACCTGCCGCTCGACCCCGCTTATCCGAAGGACCGCGCCTTGTTCATGCTCGGCGACTCGCGCGTCGGCGTGGTGGTGACCGAAGCCGCGTTTGCCGCCGACTTCGAATCGAGCGGGCTCGAGATGGTATTTCTCGACGATGCCGACGCGAATGCCGACGCGGATGCCGAAGCCAATGCCGAAACCGATGCCGGCCAGGACCAGGACGACGGCGGCGCCGGCCCGGACAACCTCGCCTACGTCATTTATACGTCCGGCTCCACCGGCAAGCCCAAGGGCGTGCGCATCACCCACCGCAACGTCACCAGGCTGTTCGACGCGACCAACGAGTGGTACGGCTTCGGCGCGTCGGACGTCTGGACGCTGTTCCACTCGTACGCGTTCGACTTCTCGGTCTGGGAGATCTGGGGCGCCTTGCTCTACGGCGGACGCGTGGTGGTGGTGCCGTTCTGGGTGAGCCGCTCGCCCGAGGCGTTCCTCGAGCTCCTCCTCCGCGAAAACGTCACGGTCCTCAACCAGACGCCTTCCGCGTTCCGCCAGCTGATCCAGGTGGACATCGCCTCGGGGCCGGTGCGCGCGAATGCGCTGCGCTGCGTGATCTTCGGCGGCGAGGCGCTCGAGCTGCAGAGCCTGCGGCCGTGGTTCGAGCGCCACGGCGACCAAAAGCCGCAGCTCGTCAACATGTACGGCATCACGGAAACGACCGTGCACGTCACCTATCGTCCCATCGCCCTCGCCGACCTCGAGGCGGGACGCGGCAGCGTCATCGGCGTGCCGATTCCCGACCTGTCGCTTTCGCTCCTCGACGCGCACGGCTATGCGGTGCCGATCGGCGTCGCCGGCGAGATGTACGTGGGTGGCGCGGGCGTGTCGCAGGGCTACCTCGGCCGGCCGGAGCTGACCGCGCAGCGTTTCGTCCCCGATCCATTTGTCGGCGGCGGCGCGAAGCTGTACCGCACCGGCGACCTGGCGCGGCGGACCGAGGAGGGCGAACTCGAATACCTCGGCCGAGCCGACGACCAGGTGAAGATCCGCGGCTTCCGCATCGAGCTCGGCGAGATCGAGGCGGTGCTCGGCCAGCACCCGGACGTCGCCGAGGCGGTGGTGGTGGTGCGCGAGGAAAGCCCGGGCGACAAGCGGCTTTGCGCCTACGTCGCGGGCGACGCTGGCACCGATCTGGTCGAGCGGCTCAAGGAGCACCTGCGCGGCCAGCTGCCCGAATACATGGTGCCGGCGCACTTCGTCGTCATGAAGAGCCTGCCGCTGACGCAGAACGGCAAGGTGGACCGCAAGGCGCTGCCCGCGCCCGACTTCCAGCGCCTCGAGAGCGCGCGGCCCTACATAGCACCGCGCAACGCGACCGAAGAAGCGCTCGCCACGATCTGGGCCGCGGTTCTCGGCGCGCCGCGGGTCTCGATCGACGACAACTTCTTCGAGCTCGGCGGCGACTCGATCCTCACCATCCAGGTGATCGCGCGTTGCCGCCAGGCCGGCCTGCGCTTCACCCCGCGCGACCTCGCGAAGCGGCCGACGATCGCGCAACTCGCCGAGGTGGCCGGCGGCGCCGAGGCAGCGGCCGCGGCGGCCGCCCCTGCCGACGAAGCCGTGCAGGGAGCGGTTCAGCCGACGCCGATCGTGCAGTGGTTCTTCGAGCGCAAATTTGCCAACCCCAACCACTGGAACCAGGCGTTCTTGTTCCAGGTGCCGACCGATGCCCGGACCTCGCTGCTGCGCAAGGCGCTGGGCCAGGTGGTGGCGCACCACGACGCCTTCCGGCTGCGCGCGGTCGCGGGCACGCGCGGCCACAGCCTGACGCATGCGCCGGCGGAAGAGGCATCGGCAGCGGTCGCGCGCATCGACCTCGCCGGCACGCCGGCAATACAGCGCGCCGCGGTGATCGAAGCGGCGGCGAGCGTGGCGCAGGCCAGCCTCGACATCGCGCGCGGCCCGGTGTGCGCCGCGATCCACTTTGACCTGGGCGTCGAACCGGGCCGTCTGCTGATCGCCGTGCACCACCTCGCGATCGACGGCGTCTCGTGGCGGCTGGTGGTCGAAGACCTCGAGGCCGCCTACGAGGCGGCGCTTGCCGGCAAGGTGGCAAGCCTCCCCGCGCGCACCGCGTCGTTCCAATCATGGTCGCGAGCGCTTGCCGCCTACGGCGCCTCGGGCAAGCCGCAGCAAGCACTCGCGCATTGGCAGCAGGTGGCCGCGGTCCCCGCGGCGCTGCCGCCCCTGGCCGCGACCGACGCGCAGGATACGGAAGGGGCGGCGCGCACCACGATGGTGTCGCTCGACGCGGCGGAAACCCAGGACCTGCTGCAGCGCGCTCCGGCGGCCTGGCGCACGCAGATCAACGACATGCTGCTCGCGGCGCTGGCGCTCGCCCTGCGCGCATGGAGCGGCCGCGGCGCGCACCGCATCGAGATCGAGGGCCATGGCCGCGAGGAACAGGCGATCGGCGGGCCCGACGTCTCGCGCACGGTGGGCTGGTTCACGACTCTCTATCCCGTGGCGCTCGACATCGAGGGCGCGAATGGCGAGATCGAGGCTCTGCGCGCCGTGAAGGAGAGCCTGCGTGCCGTTCCCGACAAGGGCCTGAGCTACGGTGTCATGCGCTACGGCAGCGACGCCGGTGCGCGCGCAGCGTTGGCCGCGGCGGAGCCGGCGGAGTTGCTCTTCAACTATCTCGGCCAGTTCGACCAGGTGGTCGCCGGCGCGTCGCACTTCCGCTTTGCCGACGAGTCGACCGGCGCCTGGCACGGCGCCGCCAACGAGCGCACGCACCGCGTCGAGGTGGTGTCGCTGGTCCGCGGCGGCCGCTTCGAGGCCCGCTTCATCCACGGCAGCGAGCCTGCCGAGGCCGCTGCGGTGGCGCGGCTCGCCGCGGATTTCGCGGCGGCGCTGCGCAGCCTGGTCGCGCAATGCACCGCGGCCGGCGCCGGCGGCTTCACGCCGTCCGATTTTTCGCTGGCTCGCATCGACCAGCCGGCGCTCGATGCGCTCGCGGCACGCCATACGGGCATGGTTGCGCTCTACCCGCTCTCGCCGATGCAGCGGCTGTTCCTTTCGATGGATGAAGGCGGCCACGGCTTCGAGCAGTGGCTGTTCCGCCTCGACGGCGCGATCGACGCCGCAGCCTTGCGCGCAGCGTGGCAGCGCACCCTCGATCGCCACGACGTGCTGCGCACGGCGTTTGCCGCCGCGGCCGAGCCCGAACCCCTGCAGGTGGTGCAGGGCGCAGCGACGCTGCCGTGGACCGAGGCGGACTTCCGCGGCGCAGACGCTCAGCAGCGGCTGGCCGAGTTCCTCGCCGCTGATCGCGCGCGCGGCTTCGACGTGGCGACAGCACCGCTCTGCCGCGTCACGCTCGTCCGCATGGCCGACGCCGAGTGGCGCCTCGTATGGAGCACGCACCATCTCTACGTGGACGGTTGGTCGTGGCCGCTCATCTTCAAGGATGTGGCCGCGTTCTATGAAGGTGGCGCGCCGGCCGCGCTCGCGGCGCCCTGCCAGTACGGCGACTACATCGCCTGGCTGCGCAGCGAGGCTCCGGAGTCGCGCGAGTTCTGGGAGGCGGCGCTGCAGGGTTTCACCGAGCCCACCCCGCTGCCGCGCGACCAGGTGGCGAGCGGCGCAGCCGCGGCGGCAGCCGGCGCGAGCACGAGCAGCGCTGCGCTGCGGCTCGACGCGGCCCAGGCCGGACTGCTGCAGTCGGCCGCACGCTCGCTGCAGGTCACGCTCAACAGCGTAGTGCAGGCGTGCTGGGCGCTGCTTCTCGGCCATTGGAGCGGCAGCGACGACGTCGTGTTCGGCGCCGCCTTTTCCGGACGGCCGCCCGAGCTTCCCGGCGTCGAGACCCTGGTGGGCCCGTGCGTCAACAACCTGCCGGTGCGCGTGCGGCTCGCCGACGAACCCACCTTCGACGGACTGCTCGCCGCGGTGCACCGCGGCAACCTCGACATCGCCCAGCACCAATACGCGCCGCTCGCCCGCATCCAGGAATGGGCCGGCGTTCCCTGGCGGCTGCGCCTCTTCGAGAGCCTCGTGGTCTTCCAGAACTACATCGCCTCCGACGCGCCACTGCGCCTCGGCGGCGCGACGGTCGAGCCGCTGGTGGCGCCCGACGAGACCAACTATCCGGTGACCCTGACCGCGACACCGCTCGCAGGCGCGCTGCAGCTGAAGCTCGACTGCCACGCCGGGTTCAGCGCCGCGGCCGCGGCTGCGATGCTTGCGGACCTGGGGCGCCTGCTGGACGCGGTGGCGGCCGAACCGCGCGCCGAGTTGAGCGCGCTCGTTGCGGGCCTGCCCGCGGCGGCGAAGGGCCTGGCTGCCGCGGCCGCGACAACCCCGCCGCCGGCGCCGGCTGCCGCGTACGCCGCGCCCGCGAGCGACATCGAGCGCACCATTGCCGAAGTCTGGCAGGAGCTCTTCCAGGTGGAACGCGTCTCGCGCGACGACAATTTCTTCGATCTCGGCGGCCACTCGATCCTGCTGATCCAGGCGCACGCGCGGCTGCGCGAGCGCACCCGTCCCGACCTGTCGATCGTGGCGCTGCTGCAGTACCCGACGATCCGCACGCTCGCGGCGCACCTGGGCAACGGCGGCAAGCCGCAAGCGCAGCCCGATGCCGCGCGCGACCGCGCGCGCCTGCAGCGCGAGGCGCTCGCGCGCCAGCGCAGCGTGCAAGGCAGGAGATAAGTGAGCTACCAGGACGCCTACGATCCCGAAGAGGGCATCGCCATCATCGGCCTCGCCGGCCGCTTCCCGGGCGCCGCGGACGTGGACGAATTCTGGCGCAACCTCGAGGCCGGCCGCGAGACGATCGCGAGCTTTGCGCCCGGCGAACTCGAGCCGGCGCTGGGCGAAGAGGCGCCGTCGCGCAACGACCCCGCGTACGTGCGCGCGCGCGGCATTCTCGAGGGCATCGACCTCTTCGACGCGTCGTTCTTCGGCATCACGCCGAAGGAGGCCGAGATCCTCGACCCGCAGCAGCGCGTGTTCATGGAGGCGGCCTGGCACGCCCTCGAGAACGCCGGCTACGACGCACGCGCCTTCGGCGGCGCCATCGGCGTGTTCGCGGGCATGAGCAACAACACCTATTTCCGCGAGAACCTCGCGGCGCGTGCCGACGTCACCGACCTGGCGGGCTGGCTGACGACGATGATGGCGAACGAGAAGGACTATCTCGCGACGCGCATCGCCTACAAGTTCGACCTGCGCGGCCCGGCGCTCAACATCCAGACCGCGTGCTCCACTTCGCTGGTCGCCGTGTGCGCCGCGGTGCAGAGCCTGCTGACCTACCAGTGCGACCTGGCGCTTGCCGGCGGCGTCTCGATCACGCTGCCGCAGCGGCGCGGCTACCTGCACCAGGAGGGCGGCATCACCTCGAGCGACGGCCATTGCCGCACCTTCGACGCGAGCGCCTCGGGCACCGTCTTCAGCAATGGCCTGGGGCTCGTCGCCCTGCGCCGCCTGCGCGACGCGCTCGCCGACCGCGACACGATCTACGCGGTCATCAAGGGCGCCGGCATGAACAACGACGGCTCGGCGAAGGTGAGTTTCACCGCGCCCAGCGTTTCCGGGCACGCCGCCGTCATCGCCCTTGCGCAGGCGCTCTCCGGCATCGACCCGCAGACGATCTCCTACGTCGAGGCGCACGGCACCGCGACACCACTCGGCGACCCGGTCGAGCTTGCGGGATTGACGCAGGCGTTTCGCGCCGGCGGTGCCGCAGGCACCGGTTTCTGCGCGATCGGCTCGGTGAAGAGCAATGTCGGCCACCTCGACGCCGCCGCCGGCGTCGCGGGCCTCATCAAGACGGCGCTGGCGCTGCACCACAAGACGCTGCCCGCGAGCCTGCACTTCCAGGCGCCGAATCCCAAGCTCGAGCTCGAGTCGTCGCCCTTTCGCGTGGTGACGGCGCGCGAGGACTGGCGGCCGGCTCCGGGCTTTCCGCGGCGCGCCGCGGTCAGTTCGTTCGGCGTCGGCGGCACCAACGCCCATGTGGTGCTCGAAGAGGCGCCGCCGCACGCAGGAGCCGGCGGCGGGGACAGCGACGGCGAACAACTGCTGGTGCTCTCGGCGCGCTCGCGCGAAGCGCTCGATCTCGCGACCGGGCACCTCGGCGAGTATCTCGCGAGCCGCAGCGACATTGCGCTCGCCGACGCCGCGTTCACGCTGCAGGCGGGCCGCCGGCGCTTCAACCACCGGCGCGCGCTGGTGGTGCGCGATCGCGCCGACGCGCTGCAGCAGCTGGCGGCGGCGGGGAAGGCGGTCGCAACCGAGAGCGCCGACGAGGGCCGCACGGTTTCCTTCCTGTTTCCCGGACAGGGCTCGCAGGCGCCGTCGATGGCGCGCGGGCTGTACGACGGCGACCCGGCGTTTCGCAGCGACATCGACGAGTGCGCGCAGGTGCTGCGCGCCGCCCTCGGCTTCGACTTGCGCGAAGTGCTCTATCCGGCGCCGGCACAGGAAGCAGCGGCGGCGGAGAGACTGCTGCAGACTTCGGTCACGCAGCCGGCGCTGTTTGTCGTCGAGTACGCGCTGGCGCGTGCGTGGCAGCGGCTGGGCGTCGAGCCCGACGGCATGCTGGGCCATTCGGTCGGCGAGTACGTCGCCGCCACGCTTGGGTCGGTGTTCACCCGCGACGACGCCCTGCGCCTCGTGGCGCAGCGTGGCCAACTGATGCAGGCGCTGCCGCCGGGCGCCATGCTCGCCGTGAAGGCCGGCGCCGAAGCCGTGGCGGAGCTGCTGGCCGCGTTCGATGGCGCTGGCGTCGAGATTGCCGCCCGCAACGCGCCGCTCCTGACCGTGGTCTCCGGGACGGAAGAGAAGATCGCCGCCTTCGAGGAGCGCGCGCGCGGTGCGGGCCTCGCCGCGAAGCGCCTCGCCACCTCGCACGCGTTCCACTCGGCGATGATGGAGCCGATCCTCGAAACCTTCACGAAGCTGGTGGCCGCGACGCCGCGCAGCGCGCCGCAGCTGCCATGGGTCTCGAGCCTCACCGGCACGTGGATCACGACCGCCGAGGCGCAATCGCCGGCGTACTGGGCCGAGCAGCTGCGCCGCCCGGTGTTGTTCGCCACCGGCGCTGCGACGCTCCTCGCCGATCCACGGCGGGTCACGCTCGAGGTCGGGCCAGGCCAGCAGCTCACGGGTCTCGTCCGCCAGACGGTTCAAGGCCGCGCCGGTGCGGCATCGCTTGCGCCTTCGCTCCTCGCGGCGGCCGCTCGCTTGTGGACCGTCGGCGTCGACCTCGACTGGACGGCGTTCCAGCAAGGCGCCGCGCGGCGACGTGTGCCGCTCCCCGGCTATCCGTTCGAACACAAGCGCTATTGGGTCGAACCCGGGACCCAGGCGCTGCCCCCGGCCGCCGTCGCCTTTTCACAACCGGAACAACATGAGGAACAGCAGATGACAGTCACCGCCGTTTCCGCCCCCGCGCGCATCGACGCCCTGGTGGTCCGGCTGCAGGCGCTCTTCTCCGACTTGTCGGGCATCGACGCCGCGAGCCTGCCGCCGGGGACCGCCTTCCTCGAACTCGGGCTCGACTCGCTGTTCCTCACCCAGGCGGCGACGCTGCTGCAGAAGACCTTCGGCGTGAAGGTGACGTTCCGCGAGCTGCTCGACGAGCTGTCCACGATCGGCGCGCTGGCCGCCCACCTCGACAAGCTCCTGCCCCCGGACGCGGCGCCCGCGGCGCCCGGCACGGCGGCGCATGCAGCTGCGGCAGCGCGTCCCGCGGCCGCCGCCGCGGCGGCGACATTCGCCGGTGCCGGCGGCAGCGCCGTGGAACGCCTGATCGCCGACCAGCTCGAGTTGATGCGCCAACAGCTCGAGATGATGCGCGGCGGCGCTCCGGCCCCGGCGGCGGCAGCACGGCCCGCGGAGCTTGCGCCACAGGCGGCAGCGCCGGCGCGCGTGGTGACGAACGCGCCGCCGATCGCCGCACCGGTTGTCGCCTTCGGCCCGTACCGTCCGCCCGCCAAGGGTCCGATGGGCGGCCTCACCGAGCGCCAGCAGCAGGGCCTCGCCGCCATCATCGAGCGCTATACGAAGAAGACCGCGGGCTCGAAGGCGGCGACCGCGAAGAACCGCCCGCACCTCGCCGATCCGCGCTCGGTTGCCGGCTTCCGCCTCATGTGGAAGGAAATCGTCTACCCGATCGTCACGGTGCGCTCTCTCGGCTCGCGACTCTGGGACGTGGACGGCAACGAGTACGTGGACCTCACCAACGGCTTCGGCATGATCTTCTTCGGCCACAACCCGCAGTTCGTGCGCGACGCGGTGAAGGCGCAGATGGACCAGGGCGTCGAGATCGGGCCGCAGTCGCCGCTGGCGGGCGAAGTTGCCGAGCGCGTGGCGCGCATGGTCGGCATGGACCGCGTCGCTTTCTGCAACACCGGCTCGGAAGCGGTCACCGCGGCGATCCGCCTGGCGCGCACGGTCAGCGGCCGCGACAAGATCGCGATGTTCGCCGGCGCCTACCACGGCATCTTCGACGAGGTGCTGGTGCGGCCGGCAGGGCAGCGCTCGATGCCGATCGCCCCGGGCATCCCGGCCGGCATGGTCGACAACGTCGTGATCCTCGACTACGGCAGCGACAGCGCGCTGGAATACCTGAAGGCGCACGGCTCGGAGCTGGCTGCGCTGCTGGTGGAGCCGGTGCAGAGCCGGCGCCCAGACCTGCAGCCGCGCGAGTTCCTGCACGAGGTACGCCGCCTCACCGAGGCCTCGGGCACGGCGCTGGTGTTCGACGAAGTGGTCACCGGCTTCCGCACGCATCCCGGCGGCGCGCAGGCGATCTTCGGCATCAAGGCCGACATGGCGACCTACGGCAAGGTGATCGGCGGCGGCCTGCCGATCGGCCTGATCACCGGCCGCCGCGAATACATGGACGCGCTCGACGGCGGCTCCTGGCAGTACGGCGACGATTCGATCCCGGAAGTCGGCGTGACCTTCTTCGCCGGCACCTTCGTTCGTCATCCGTTGGCTCTGGCTGCGGCCAGGGCGGTGGTGGCGCACCTCGAGGAGGCTGGTCCCGAGCTGCAGCGCGGGCTGAACAAGAAGACCACTGCCTTCGCGGCGCGCCTCAACGACCACGCCGCGCAGGTCAACGCGCCGGTGCGCGCCATGCACTTCTCGTCGTGGATCTACGTCAACTTCCCGGCCGACGTGAGCCACTCGGGCCTGTTCCACTTCCTGATGCGCGCGCGCGGCGTGCACGTGTGGGAGGGCCGCTGCTGGTTCCTGACCACCAGCCACACCGACGCCGACCTCGACTTCGTGTTCGAGGCGTTCCGCGACACGATCGCCGAACTGCAGGCGGCGGAGTTCCTGCCGGGCGGAGTGAGCGAAGCGCCGCTCGCCGGCGCGCGCCGCGGCAAGGACGCCGCCGGCCGCGACGCCTGGTTCGTTCCGGATCCGGACCGTCCGGGCAAGTACTTCCAGGTCGAGGAGGGTGCGGCCACCCCTAACTGAGCGCTGGCAAGAACACGGTTCGGCCGTTCACAACAGCTCGACCAACGGCAGGACGACTTGCATGACGCTCAACACGGCGCCGATCATTTTGCTTTTGAGGGACCAGCCGCTGGCAGCCATCGAGGCGCAGTAGTCCTTCTTGAAGTTGGCCCAGTTGGCCTGGTTCGCGCCGTTGATCGATACCGTGATCGAAGGGCTGAGGATGCGCGCGGTGTGCCACCAGCCAGACGGTACGAACAGCGTCTCGCCCGCGTGGAGCTGGAAACGGATGCCCTGCGCCTTGTCGAAGAGCGGAAACTTCGCCAGGTCGGGCTGCATGCCGTCTCCCACCTGCGACTCGTTCCCGTACTTGCTGGTCGTGTTCGGATACACGAATGGCGTCTGATCCGGTGCGTACGCCACGTACTCCTTGTCGCCGAACACCTGCATCAGGAAGGCGTGCGTGTGGTAACCGTCGTAGTGCAGGACGTGGAACCTTGCACCCGGCCCGCCGATGAAGATCTCCTTGTAAGTCTGGTCGACTCGCGAAGGAAACAAGGCACTCGCCAACCAGTTGGGCTCGGTGCAGTCGGGCATCGGTGAAATGTCCTTGTGCAACTCCTTCGGCCACTCGGAGAGCTTCTGGTTGCGCAGATAAGGGGCTGGTTGGCTTGGGCTCGAGGCCATGACCTGGTCGATCAGGTCGTGAAGCGGCATTTCCTTGCCATCGACGCGCACCTGCAGGTCGCCGTGGTTGACCTTGAAGAAATCCGGTGTCCAGCGGCCGAGCGCCGGCCAATGCCGGATCGCGTCGGTGATGATGACGGGCCGCAGTGGCAGCAGGTATTGGAGGATGAAGTCCTCATGGCGCATGCCGCTGCGCCGGTCAATCGCGTTGTCCACCAACATAGGTTCGTCTCCTGATCCGATCCGTCCGATCCTGATCCGTCAGCCGGTGTCGACACCCGCCAATGCCGGGCGCGCGGCGGCGTCGGCGTCGACGAAGCCGCGCATCCAATCGACGACTACGCTCGTGAGCCGGTCCGCTGCGTCGAGCGGAGCAAATGTGTGGTTCGTGCCACCGATGACCGCAACCTGCAACGCGGGGCCTGTCACCAGGCGCCGGGAGAGAAGCTTGCGGAAGTTATGGTACGACACGTCGTGTCTGGAGTACACGAGGAGAATGCGCCGCGTGCGGCAAGCTTCCTGAATGTCCCTGACCACGTCCTGCCAGGCCTGGTCTTCGACCAGGCGGTCCTGGCTGATGGGAGTTTCCATCCCCTCCGGTGGCGCCGGCGGCGCCGACCAGACGCTTGTCAGCCCCCTGACGATCAGGCCCGGATCGCGGAAGGCGCGGCTCCAGGTTCGCGCGTAGAACGCCCGCGCGACCTTGCGGCGCAGTTCGTAGGAAGGGCTGTCGGCCGAGTAGAGCTCGGCAAGGACGGCGCCGACGACCCGGGGTTCGACGCGCACGATCGCCAGGCCGTTGTCGGCGCCCGAGCAGATGCCGAAGAGGGCGAACTTGCGGATGCCGAGCCGTTCGTCCAGGAGTCGCATCGCCGCGCGCACTTCGCCGAGAACGCGCTCGCCGTGGCCGGCGTCCGTTGCCGCAAACTCGCTCTCACCGATCCCCGAGAGGTCGAAACGCAGGGACGCGAACCCGTGCTCGGCCAGGCTTCGCGCCAGCGTGACATGGCAGCGGTTCGGCCCGACGCGATGCACGATGCCGGCGTTCAGGAAGATCATGGCGACGTCGCGGCAAGGTTGGCCCGGCTCGAGGAGGATCCCCGACAGGGCGTGCCGGTCGCCGAACGCCACGGGCGTTTCCCGGATCACGTCGCGTCGGCGCTCAGCCATTTGACGATCTGCGTGAGGGTGACGGCAGGCACCACGCCCTGGACCGGGTCTTCATCGTCCTTCCAGACCGACACCGGGCAGGTCGCTTCCTCGACCACCGCGGCGAGCTTTGCCCCCCTGACCGTGGCTGCTCCCGCCGTCGCCGCGCGCGTGTCCGCGTCGATGACCAGCGCGCGTTCGGCAAGGCGGCGATCGAACGTCTGCAGGGTGAAACCGGCGATCGACTGCCGCATGGCGACCCCGAGGGAAAGGCCGAACATATCCCAGGTTGGGTCCTGCGGACGCGCGGCGCGCGAAGTGACCCATGGCCGATGGTCGATCCAGGCCTGATGCGTGGCCCAGAGCTCGTCGAGATAGGCCGAACCGTCCCAGACGGGTTCCCACAGCACCAGGCTTCGCACGTCGCGGCGGGCTCGCGCCGCGAGGCACCCGATGGCCGTGCCCAGGCGCATGCCGACGATCGCCAACCGGGAGACTCCACTTTCCTTCTTCAGGATGTCGAGCGCGGCCTGCGTGTCCGACACCCAGTTCTCCAGGCTCGCGTCGGCAAGCGCGCCGGCCGAGTCGCCGGTGCCGCGATAGTCGAACCGCAGCACGTGGCAGCCTGCCCGCGCCAACTGCAAACCGAGCCGCCGCAGCGCCCGGTGCGCGCGAAGGTACTCGGCTCCAAAAGGCTGGCAGACCACGATGCCGAGATCGCGGTCCGCTGAAGACAGGGGCGGCTGGTGAACGCCGAACAGGCGCCCGTCCGCCGGCCCGAAATGGAAGGTTTTCATCCCGATCGGCTGCGCCGGAGGAGTCGGTCGAGAAAACCGCCGCCATCGGCCGGCGCGTTCGCGGGGGGCTTTGAAACCACCTTGGGCTCGGCCACACCAACGGTCTGCAGGGAGGCGGCGATCTGCCCCAACGTCTGGAAGATGAGGTCGCGGGTGTGAAGCTTCACGCCGGTGAGCGCGTGGATGCGTTGGGCAGCGTTGATGGCCAGGAGGGAGTGGCCGCCCAGGTCGAAGAAATTGTCCTCCGGCCCGACAGTCTCCACTTCGAGGAGTTCGCTCCACACGCCACCGACCAGCCGTTCGGCGTCGGTGCGCAGCGGCGCCGGCGGCACGCGGCCGCCCGCATGGACGGCGTCGGGCGCGGGCAGTTGCGCCTTGTCGATCTTGCCGTTGGGGGTCAGGGGCAGCCTGGGAAGAACCACGATCGAGGCGGGCACCATGTACTCGGGGAGCTGCGCGCGCAGCAGCTTGCGCAACTCGTCGATGCCGCCGCGCGATTCGTCGGCGGCCACATAGGCGACGAGACGCTTGTCGCCAGGCCGATCCTCGCGCACCATGACCGCCGCTTCGCGGATGCCCGGTTGCTGGCCGAGGACCGCCTCGATCTCGCCCGGCTCGATGCGGAATCCGCGGATCTTCACCTGCTGGTCGATGCGGCCGAGGTATTCGAGATCGCCGCTCTCGAGGCGCCGGGCAAGGTCTCCCGAACGGTACAGGCGCCCGGAGCCGGCGAACGTGTCGGGGACGAAGCGCTGCGCCGTGAGCTCCGGCCTGTTCAGGTACCCCGCCGCGACGCCAGCTCCGCCGACGACGATCTCGCCCGGGACACCCTGCGGCACGGGCTCGCCATCGCCGTCGAGAAGGTAGACACGCAAGTCGGGGATCGGTTCGCCGATGACGCTGCCGGCGCCCGACTCGAGGTCGGCCAGCCTGATGGGTCGATAGGTCACGTGCACGGTTGTTTCGGTGATCCCGTACATGTTCACCAGGAGCGGCCGGTCCTCACCGTGCCGCTCGAACCAGGGACGCAGGCTCTGCAGCTCCAGCGCCTCGCCGCCGAAGATGACGTAGCGCAGCTTCAAGGGTGTCACCGTCTCGCTGCCGAGGTCGGCCTGGATGAGCTGTCGGAACGCCGATGGTGTCTGGTTCAGGACGGTGACACCCTCCGCTGCGAGCAGCTCCAGGAACGACTCCGGCGCACGGCTGACCCACTGCGGAACGATCACGACGCGTCCGCCGTAGAGCAGCGCGCCCCACAATTCCCATACGGAAAAGTCGAAGGCGTACGAGTGAAACAGCGTCCAGACGTCGTCCGCGTCGAAGTGAAACCAGTCGTTCGTCGCTTCCAACAGCCGGGCGACGTTGTGGTGGGTGACCCTGACGCCCTTGGGCTTGCCGGTGGATCCCGACGTGTAGATGACGTACGCCAGGTCGTCGGGAGCCGAACCGGACGCCGGGATGTCGTCAGCGGCCTCGATCTCGTCGATGAGCGCCACCGTCACCGTGGCGCCTGCGAAATCATCGGCCAGGGCACGCTCCGTCACGGCTACACGGACGCCGGCGTCCTCGAGCATGAACGTGATCCGGTCGCGCGGATAGGCGGGATCCATGGGCAGGTATGCGCCACCCGCCTTGAGGATGCCGAGGATGCCGACGGCGACGGACAACGAACGCTCGGTGCGCAAGGCAACCAGGTGGTTGCGCTCGACGCCCATCTCCCGGAGCCGGGCAGCGAGTCCGTTCGCGCGCCGGTTCAACTCCGCGTAGGTCATGCTGTCGCCGTCGCACGTGGCGGCGACCGCCGTGGGGCGTGCCCGCGCAACAGCTTCGAACCGTTCATGGAGGCTGCGGCCAGGCGGGGAAGCCACTCGCGGGTTGAAGCGGCCCAGGACATCGGTGCGCTCGTTCGACGTGAGCAGGCTCAAGGAAGAGTTGACGGCGTCGGGGTTCGCGACGATCGACCGGAGCAGCGTCTCGTAGTGCGCGAGCCAGCGCTTGATGGCCGCGCCGGTGAACAGGTCGGAGTTGTACGCGCATTCGACGAGCGCGTCCTTGCCGCTGTCCACGACGTTCACCGCGAGCTCGAAGTTCGTGTAGGCCTTCGGCACCGTCAGTGACGCGATCGCGACGTCCTCGAAGTCGAACGGGGCGCCGATCTTGTCGATGTTGAAGGTGACGGCCACCAGCGGCGTGCGGCTCGCATCGCGCGGGATTCTCAGGCGGCGGACCAGGCTGCCGAACGTCAGGTGCGGATGTTCCTGCGCATCCGCCAGGGCCAGGCGAACCGCGCGCAGGTGGGCGAGGAAAGGCTGGGTTGGATCGACGCGGACGCGCAGCGGCAGCGTGTGGACACAGTGCCCGACGAGCCGCGAGTCGTCGAGAAAGGCCTGGCCGGCGAGCGGGATTCCAACGACGAAGTCGTTCTGCCGGGAAAGACGATGGACCAGGAGCTCGAAGGCGGCGAGCAGCGTCGCGAACAGCGTTGCGCCGGCCTTGGCGCCCGCGCCCTTCAGCGCCGCGTAGAGCTGCGGGTCGATGCGGTGCGTTTCCTGGGCGCCACGGAACGTCTTGGCCTCGGGTCGCGCCCGTGACAGCGGCAGGTCCAGCACGGGCGCGCCGTCCGCGAATTGGGCCGCCCAGTAGTCCTCGTCGGCCTTCCGGCCTGCGGCGGCGGACGCACCCGCCTGTTCGGTGACGTAGGCCGCATAGGAGGGCGCTGGCGGCAGTTGCGCGTCGATGCCGGAGCGATCGGCCGCGTAACAGCGGGCGAGATCGCTGAACAGCACGCTCGACGACCAGCCGTCGCACACGATGTGGTGAACCGTCAGCACGAAGCGGTTGCTGCGTTCGCCCTCGCGGACGACGAGAGCCCGAATCAGCGGGCCGCGCTCGAGGTCGAAGGACGTTTCGCACTCGCGTTCCACGAGGGAATCGATCTCTCGCGCGCGTGCCTCGGTATCGAGCCCCGACATGTCGAGGACCGGCATCTCGACCGAAAACGCCGGCCGGAGCGTCTGGCCCGAGCCGTCCGCGGAGAGGACGGCTCGCAGCGCGGCGTGACGGGAGACGACCTGTGCGAGGGCCGCGCGCAGGGACTCGGTGCGCAATTCGCCCTCGAGGGTGAACACGAAGCACTGGTTGTACGAGCGGTTGGCGTCCTCGTCCATCGCCGCCGCGGTCCACATTTCGGCCTGCGGCTCGGTGAGTGGCAAGGTGTCTGGCTGGCTCTGCGGCGCAAACGGGTCGAAATCGACCGGTACGAGGTTGTGGCCGGTGTCAGTCATTGAAGATCAGACGTCTCCTGGCGGGATGACGTGGGCGCCCTTTGCACCACACGAACGAACGCGATCCCATGAGCCGATCCCGCTAAGAGGGGCAGGATCATCCAAGCGTGCCAAATGCTTCTTGTCCGTGATGTTAGCAGGTTTCATCAGGGGCGCCGTGGTGAAGCCCGTCACGGATGCGTAGCGCATCACAATCGATTCAGTGGGGCGATCAGAGGGCTATCCCGGCTGCTTCATTCCGCGCGTTCGAGCCAGATTTCCCGCCAATACATCAGCTCGCCGCGCGGGCAGTCGCCCAGTTCGTCCTCGCAAAGACAGTCCCAGTCGTTCAGCTTCTTCGTCCCGGTGCGGACGTTGCGCAACAGGACTGTATCGCGCATTTCCCGCATTTCGCCGGTCGTCTCGTTGATGATCCGGTCAACCCGCTCCCTGACCTCGGCGCGCGCCCCGCAGTACCTGGTCATTTCGCGGCAGATGCCCATGCCCCGGTTGCTCCGCTTCTGATTCAGGGTCGCTGTGATCTCGGCGCGGCTCTTGATTCGGACCGGGTCTCCGGTGATCAGGCCGAGCGAATGGCTCGGCGTGTTCTTGTTGGGTCCGCGGAGCACCCGCTTGCCGTTCATCGCGCGCTGCAAGCGCAGCGACGACCAGGTGAACAGCACCTTCAGCATCTCCACCAACGAACGATCGCCGTTGAGGATTTCCCGAAGAGCTACGCGCAACATCCACGGGCTCTTTTTCCCGGGGAAAGCTTCCGTGGCATTCAGCAGCTGGGTGGACTGACAGAAATAGCGCCTCTCATCCGTCCTGGTCTTCAGGCGAGCGCGCAACGCTTCGGTTCCGGGTTCGGACGCGGGTGTCGGCGTTTCGCCCGCACCGAGCGGCCGCAACCACGCTTCCTTCCAGAAGATCTTGCAGGCGCGCTTGCAACCATCGTGGCCGCTGCCGTCGCACCGTGACCCCGTCAGGACGACCACGTCGTTCGCGGCAAAACGCCGGTTGGGATATTCGGGAGGCGCGACCGCCACGCACGTCTTCTCCACCCGATGCTCGACGCGCAGGGGCTTGCCGCACCAATCGAGCATTTCAGGCATGAAGGGCAGGCCGTCCAGGGTGCCGTCGGCATCCAGGGTCTTCAGGATCTCCTCGGGAGAGCGAACCACCACTGGGTCCCCTGCGCGGAGTCTGTTGCGTTTCATGATGATCCTCGTCCGTCTTCCCGCAGCGTCGTCGTGGTGCTCGCAGGCGAGCTACAGTCGGAGGGGGCTCACTCTCTTGCCAGCCCGACGCGCGCGAGGATTTTCGCACGGAGCGACGAATCCAGGGCGAACCGCCAGTACAGGGGGACCAGGCTCACCAGCGCCCACGCCGCGGCAACTCCGAGCATGCCCCACGGTCTCGGTATCGGCAAATGATGGATGAAAAACAGGCCTAAAGCATAGGGCGTGCAGTAGATGAACGGCTTGGCCAGCGATGACTTGTAGTAGCTAAACACGTTGAAGTGCAGGACGCGCGCCGCGGCGATCGGCGTGACCGTGCCCACAAAGACGGTGCGTGCCAGCGACACGGCGAGCGCCGCGCCCGTGAGCCCCCAGCCAAGCCGCACGGTGAACAGGTAGCTGAGCCCGAGGCCGGTGGCCGCGGCGAGCAGCGATTGCTTCGCGAACTGGCCGTGGCGGTTGAGCCCGGCGAGCACTGCCCACACCGGCTTGAACACGATGCCCACCAGATTGCCGAGCGCCAGCGCCGCAACCAGGTAACCGTGCGGCGAATACGCCGGCCCCATCCAGGCCCAGAGCAGGTCGTCACCGAGGATCGCGAAGCTGGTCATCAGAGGCACGACGAAGAATGCGGTGGTGCGCGTCGCCGAAAAGAGCAGATCGCGCACGGCAGTCATGTCGCCGCGGCCCTGCAGCGAGCTGGCCGTCGGCGTCAGGACGAACGCGAACTTGTCGGCGAGGCTCTCTGTGTGGCGAATGATTGCCCACGGCCGCGCATAGAGGGCGAGCTGCGAGACGCCGGCGGCGGCAGTGACCATGAGGCTGTTGCCCTGGATCAGGATCAGCGACGAGAGTTGCACGAGGCTGGTCTTGAGGCCGTACGCGAAGGTCTCCTTCGCCTGCCCGCGGTCGAAGAGCGCGAGCGACACGCGCATCTCCGGACAGACCCTGTAGGCGAGCCTGGCGCGGAACAGCTCGGTGAGGATGGTGATGACGAGCGTCGCCACGCCAAGGCCGACGATGCCGTAGCCGAGCATCAGCACGATGATGTTGGCGATCACCTGCACGGCGTACGATCCGGCCGCGAGGGCGTTGTGCAGGTCCCAGCGGTGGCAGCCGGTGATGACGCCGCGGTAGAGGTCGAACGCCATCTGCACGGCAAGGCTCAGGCCGAGCAGCGCCACCAGGACCTGCGCCCGGCCCACGTCCTCGCCGAGCTGCGCGCCGAACCAGTGTGGCACGCCCCAGGTGGCGGCCAGGGTAAAGAGGGTAACGAGCAGCGCGACGCCGAGCTGCAGCATCATCGTCGACGAGGTGACCCGGCGCAGCCCCGCGACGTCGTGCACCGCCCGGTGCTTGGCGACGTAACGGTTCACGGACGAGCCGATGCCGACCTGGGCGATGCCGAAGTAGGCGACCAGGTTCCAGGCGAAGTCCCAGAGGCCGAGCCCGGCCTGGCCGACCTTGCGGTCGATGATCGGCGGCACGATGAAGCCGCCGACGATGAAGACGAGGTAGCCGCCCCAGCTCGTCAGGACGTTGCGCAGCAGGCGGCTGCGGCCGGTGAGATCGATGGGGCCGGTCTCGATCCGCGCCGGCGGCGGATCGCTCATCGGCGACTGCGGCGTCAGCGGCTCGCTCACCGGCGGGCCCGGTATATCATCCTTCCCCATGCCTATCGGAACCCCGCTTCACAGCCGCACATCACAGTTGTGCGAGAGCCTCAACTGGCGCGACTGGGCCGGTTACTTCGCAGTCAGCGCCTATGAAGCGACCCACGAACACGAGTACAACGCCATCCGGCAGGCTTCGGCGCTCATCGACATCTCGCCGCTGTTCAAGTATCTCGTCACCGGAACCGACGCGGCAAGGCTCATCGACCGCGTGATCACCCGCGACGCGCACAAGATCTCCGTGGGTCAGGTCGTCTATACCCACTGGTGCGACGGTGACGGCAAGGTGATCGATGACGGCACTGTGGCGCGGCTCGAGGACGGACTTTACAGGTGGACCGCGGCGGAGCCTACTCTGCGCTGGATCCGCCAGAACGCAACCGGCCTCGACGTCAACGTCGAGGACGTCTCGGAACGCATCGCCGCGCTCGCGCTGCAGGGGCCCACTTCGAAGGCGCTGCTCGCGAGCTGCGCCGAGGGCGACATCGCCGGCCTCAAGTATTTCCGCGTGATGAAGTCGCGCATCGGCGGCATCGACGTGCAGGTCTCGCGCACCGGCTACACCGGCGACCTCGGCTACGAGATCTGGTCGGCGGCCGGAGACGGGCCGCGCGTCTGGGACGCGCTGATGGACGCGGGCCGCGCCTTCGACATCACGCCCACCGGCATCCTGGCTCTCGACGTCGCGCGCATCGAGGCCGGCATGATCATGCTCGACGTCGACTACACCGGTGCCAAGAAGGCGATGATTCCCTCGCAACGCTACACGCCGTACGAAATCGGCCTCGGCCGGCTCGTCAAGCTCGACAAGGGCCCCTTCATCGGCCAGCAGGCGCTGCAGCGTGAAGCAAAGCGCGGCCCGGCGCGCAGCCTCGTGGGAATAGAGGTGGACTGGCACGACGTCGAGAGCCTGCACGACAAGGCCGGCCTGCCGCCGCAGATCGCGGCCACCGCTTCGCGCGCCTCGATCCCGCTCTACCAGGACTCGGTGCAGGTGGGCCGCGTGACGAGCAGCGCCTGGTCGCCGCTCCTCAAGAAGCTCATCGGCCTCGCGTCGGTGCGCACCGACATGGCAAAGCCAGGCCAGCGGCTCGACATGGAACTCACGGTCGACCACAAGCGATTGCTGGCGGGCGCCACGGTAGCAAACCTGCCGTTCTTCGACCCGCCGCGCAAGAAGGCCTGAAGCCCTAGTTCTTGTCGGGCCCTTGCGGCAAGGGCGGGTTGGCGGTGTGGTTCTTCGTGTTCTTGCCGCCCCATTGGAGGCTCACGAGATCGGCGGCCCCCGGATGGCTGGGCGTGCGCACGTTCATGCCACGCCCATAGATCGAATACTCGAGCCCAAAGCTGTCCCACCACTGCTGCATCGTGGTGTTGACATCCCGCGGCGCGGCCCGCACATCGATCGTGTCGTGAAACCGCGGCGAGTCGGGAAGGATCGGAGTCCCAGGCGGCCCATCGGAATACTGGGCGCCCCAAGGCCCGAGATTGAGCCGCGGCCTCGGCGCCCTGGCGTTGGATTTCGCGGTGCCCTTGGCGCCCGGCGACGGCGAAGCATGCTGCGCAACAGCGCTCCCCGCCACCAGCAAGGCCACCACGCCCAGCGCCGCCACCAGACCCTTCATCCCGTCCACTCTACCAATCTTGATCCAGCGAACGAGCCCTACGCGCACTGCTGCCGGAACAATGGTGGTCGATGCTGTGCGATCGGCGCGGTTGTTGGCTTGGTTGGCCGTGGGCACGCGGCGGCATCGTTAGGTGCGTTCGTGGCGCCGTGACGCCAGGGAAGCGAAGCCGCCGATCACTGGTGACGATCAATGAAGCTCACACCGAAAAGCGAGTGGTCAGGAGACGCAATGAAACTCCTCTTCGGTGGGGCGTATCGCTCGGAGTCCATTACACGGCGGCCGTGCTGCAGCGGGTTGCACGCCGAGGTTGGTGACGGACTCCCAAAATGTAGGTGCGCCTTGAGGACACTGACTTATCTAATGGTAATCACGAGTTGTGCGTCAATGGCTCGTGTTTCGCTTCTGCCAGTGCCGGCTAAGAGGGCGATGGCACGATACTTTTTTTCTGGGCGTTTTCAGGCGATTTTGCGAATTCCCAGCAAAGAGGCGGGTTCGGTGCGACGCTAAAGTCTTGTAACGACAAGGTATAGCGCGATAGAATGAGAGCACCACAAGATGTAGCGCTTTTTTCTTGACAGTCCCGCTACGCCCGAGAAAAATACCGATCCGCTAAACGGCACAGGACGCGATTGAACGAAGCGGAATGTTAGGGGTCGGGCCCGGGGCGGCAACGAGCCGGGTGACCATTAGAAGTAAGCAATATTGAGAGTCGAGCAGGAGGACCACACATGTCCACTCATCCCGTCGAGAGCGGGAGAACCGAGCGCAGGGCCGCCACGGCAGCCGAGCGACGCAAGCTGAACTTCAAGCGGCATTTCACCAGGCCCGGCCGGAGTCCGTACGACGAGGTTGTGTGGGAGACGCGGTCCGCCGTCATCAACGACGAGAAGGGCAAGCCGGTGTTCGAGCAGCACGACATCGAAGTGCCGGTGTCGTGGAGCCAGACGGCCACCAACATCGTGGCCTCCAAATACTTCCGCGGCCAGATGGGCACGCCGGAGCGCGAGAAGAGCGTCCGCGGCCTCATCGGCCGCGTCGCCGACACCATCGTCGGCTGGGCGAAGGCGCAGGGATATTTCGCGACCGCCGAAGACCTGCAGGCGTTCAGCGACGAGCTGACACACCTGCTCCTCGAGCAGAAGGCCGCCTTCAACTCTCCTGTGTGGTTCAACGTCGGCGTCGAGGCGCGTCCGCAGGCCTCCGCCTGCTTCATCAACTCGGTGCAGGACACGATGGATTCCATCCTCGGCCTCGCCAAGACCGAAGGCATGCTCTTCAAGTTCGGCTCGGGCACCGGCTCCAACCTGTCCACCATCCGCTCCTCCAAGGAACATCTCGCGGGCGGCGGCACCGCGTCGGGTCCGGTCTCGTTCATGCGCGGCTACGACGCGTTTGCCGGCGTCATCAAGAGCGGCGGCAAGACGCGCCGCGCCGCCAAGATGGTGATCCTCAACATCGACCATCCCGACGTCGAGGAGTTCATCACCAGCAAGGCCGATGAAGAGCGCAAGGCGTGGGCGCTGATCGACGCCGGCTACGACGGCGCCTTCAACGTGCGCGGCGGCGCCTACGACTCGGTGTTCTTCCAGAACGCCAACCACTCGGTGCGCGTCACCGACGAGTTCATGCGCGCGGTGGTCGAGGACAAGCCGTGGCAGACGCGCTTCGTCCTCAAGGAGCGCGTCGCCGAAACCTTCCAGGCGCGCGACCTCATGAAGAAGATGGCGGAAGCGGCCTGGCAGTGCGGCGACCCCGGGATGCAGTACGACACCACCATCAACGACTGGCACACGTGTCCGAACACGGCGCGCATCAACGCCAGCAACCCGTGCTCCGAATACATGTTCCTCGACGACACGGCCTGCAACCTGGCCTCGCTCAACCTCATGAAGTTCCGCCGCGAGGATGGCGAGTTCGACACCGAAGCGTTCCAGGCCGCGTGCCGCACGCTCATCACCGCGCAGGAAATCCTGGTGGACAACGCCAGCTACCCGACGCCGGCGATCGAGCGCAACAGCCACGACTTCCGGCCGCTCGGCCTCGGCTACGCCAACCTCGGCGTGCTGCTCATGGACCGCGGCCTGCCTTACGACTCCGATGCCGGCCGCAGCTTCGCGGCCGCCATCACCGCCCTGATGCACGGCGAGGCCTACGCGCAGAGCGCGCGGGTGGCGGCAGCCATGGGCCCGTTCGCGGGCTACGCGGTGAACGCCGAGCCGATGCTGAAAGTCATCGACAAGCACCGCCAGCACGCCCACAAGATCGACGAGAACCTGGTGGCGAAAGACCTGCTGCGCGCGGCGCTCGACGTCTGGGACGAGACCTACGCGCTCGGTGTGCAGCACGGCTATCGCAACAGCCAGGTCACCGTGCTGGCGCCCACCGGCACCATCGGCTTCATGATGGACTGCGACACCACCGGCATCGAGCCGGACATCGCGCTCGTCAAGTACAAGAAGCTGGTCGGCGGCGGCATGATCAAGATCGTCAACCAGTCGACGCCCGGCATCCTCAAGAAGCTCGGCTACGGCGGCGGCCAGGTGGAGGACATTGTCAAGTACATCGACGAGCGCGAAACCATCGAAGGCGCGCCGCACCTGAAGGACGAGCACCTCGCGGTGTTCGACTGCGCCTTCCCGCCGGCGAACGGCAAGCGCACCATCCACTACATGGGCCACATCAAGATGATGGCGGCGGTGCAGCCGTTCCTCTCGGGCGCCATCTCCAAGACGGTCAACATGCCGACCGACGCCACGCCCGACGAAATCTCGAATGCCTACCTCGAGTCGTGGCGCATGGGCCTCAAGGCGGTGGCCGTCTACCGCGACGGCTGCAAGCGCAGCCAGCCGCTCAGCACCAGCAAGGACGAGGGCAAGACCGCGGTCGTTGCGGCGGCGGATGGCGCCATGGTCCCTCTCGAAGGCGGTGTGATGCCGGCGCGGCGCAAGCTGCCCGACGAACGCCACTCCATCACCCACAAGTTCTCGATTTCCGGCCACGAGGGCTACATCACGGCCGGCATGTACGAGGACGGCAAGCCCGGCGAGATCTTCGTGGTGATGGCCAAGGAAGGCTCCACCATCTCCGGCGTGATGGACGCGTTCGCCACCTCCATCTCGATGGCGCTGCAGTACGGCGTGCCGCTGGAGGCGCTGGTCGAGAAGTTCGCGCACGTGCGCTACGAGCCGTCCGGCTTCACCACCAACCCGGAGATCCCGTTCGCCAAGAGCATCACCGACTACATCTTCCGGTGGCTCGCGTCGAAGTTCCTCAGCACCGAGGCGCAGGAGGCGGTGGGCAACCAGGTGTCGGCCAAGCCGAAGAACGAGATCTCCTCGGCCAGCGTTCGCGAAGGCGCCGCGGCGGTTTCGCACCACACGGCTCCGGTGACAACGAGTTCTGCGCCCTCGGCGTTCAAGAGCCAGCTCGATGCACCGTCTTGCCACTACTGCGGCAGCATTATGACCCGCAACGGCAGCTGCTACCGCTGCGCCAACTGCGGCTCCACCAGTGGCTGCTCCTGACAGCGTGAGAAGCGCCGGCTGACGGCGCTTCTCACTTCATCCTGACGGCCGCAGACTGATGCGTCCGCCGCGAGCGCGGGATTTTCTTCTCGCGCTCGTTTTCTTTTTGCTGCACGCTTTGGCGCGCGAGGTAGACGGGGCACTCGGCGCCCTGCTGCACACGAGCGTCGACGTACCGTCGGTGCTCATCCACCTGCCGCAAGCCTTCGCTCCAGCGGCCGGGGTGCGCATCGCGGCGTGGCTTGCTGCCGGCGTCCTGGGAGCGTTGTGGGTGGCTTCTGTCGAGCGCCCCCCGGCCCCTCGCGGGGTTGCAACGGCATTTGCGCCGCTCTTGTTGCGCTGTGTCATCACCGCGCTGGCCCTTGCGAGCGTGGCGCTGCGGCCGCACTATCCCTACGCCTTCACCTTGCCGGTCGCGCTCACGCAGGATCTCGGCCGGGCGCAGGATGCCGCGGCGCTTGCGGCGTTCCTGGCGGCACGGCCCTGGGGGTCCTTCGCGTTTCTCCGCCGGCTGCGCGCGCCGTCGCCTCTCGTTCTCGGTGTGGTCGCTTTCCTGCTGTTCGCCGCGTTCGTGCCACCGTCGATGCGCAGCTACGACGGGCACACCGGCAACGAGCCCAAGACGCTGCGCATGGCGGTGACACTTGGGCTGCGCGGCAGCCTCGACGTCGAGGGCATCGACCAGCCGATGGAGCAGGTCGCCGCGCGCCCCCTGGCCGCGAACCTGCGCTCTGCCGCGGCATCGCTGGGCCGGGAGACGTTCGCCATGGTGCGCGCCGCGCTGCCGGGCGGCGCCGGGCTCGGCCGTGACGCGCTCGCCGCCTCCCGCCTGTCTCGGCAGACGGTGACCGGGAAGGACGGCGGCGCTTTTCACGTGCTGGCGCCCGGACCCTCTCTGCTGCTGGCGCCGCTGTTGCGCGCCGATCGGGCGCTGAACCTGTGGCGCGGCACGCCGGGCGGCCTGGCGCTGACCCTATGCGCCTGGTTCGCGATGTCGGCGCTCATCGTCTCGCTGATGCAACGGACCATGCGTGAACTGGGTACAGGTGCCGTGGCGGCCGCGCTGACGGCGGCGCTCGGCGCGCTGCTGCCGCCGCTCGTCTTCTTCTGGTACCAGTTCTATCCGGAGAGCCTGGGTGCCCTGGCGTTCCTCTGGATCGCACGGCGCCTGTTTCTCGTGGGCCGGCTCGATGACGATCGCGGCGGTGCCTTGTGGCAGCTCGCGTTCGTGATCGCGGCCATGCCGTGGCTGCACCAGAAGTTCCTCGCGGTGTGGGTCGCCCTCATCGTTGTGGCGGTGGGGAAGGCCGTGCACGACCTTGTTTCGTGGCGGACGGTCGCGGTGCTGCTGTGGCCGCAGGCGCTCTCGGCGTTCGCGTATGCGCTCTATAACTTTGCGATCACCGGCAGCGCTCGTCCCGAC
Source organism: uncultured Acidobacteriota bacterium (assembly GCA_963720545.1). Taxonomy (GTDB): domain Bacteria; phylum Acidobacteriota; class Vicinamibacteria; order Fen-336; family Fen-336; genus MFD01916-c6. Next base: position 3,248,150 of record OY970399.1, read on the forward strand.
GCGCTGTTCCTCGCCTGGGGGCCGGGCGGCATCTCCAGCGCGCGCCTCGGCCTCGGCCTGTTCGGCCTGCTGTTCGACGCACGCTATGGCCTGCTGCCGTACGCGCCCTTCCTCCTGCTGGCGCCCGCCGGCGTCGTGCTCCTGTGGCGCTGCCGTTCGCCGATGCTCTTCATGCTGTTCCCGGCGGCCGTCTACTTCGTGACGGTCGCGTCGGCCAACAACTGGGCCGGCTCCATCTGCAACCTCGGCCGCTTCATGCTGGTGCTCGTACCGCTGATGGTGGTGGCCGCCGGGGTCGTCCTCGGTCATGTCGCGAAGGACCCCGGCCGCGTGGCCGTGTGCCTGGCGCTCGCGCTCTGGAGCCTGCTCTTCGCGCATGGACTGTGGCACGATCCTGAGGGCCTCAACGACTGTGCCGTGTTCCTGCGCGGCAGCGCCTACGCCGACGGCAACGTCTACATCCCGAACTTGTGGCTGCCCGGCTGGAACAGCGCCACGCCGGCCCTGTTCGTTCGTCTGGCCGCCTGGCTCGCCGCCACCTTGGCGCTGAGCGGGTGGCTACTCCACGGCCATGATTCGCATCCCCGTCCCTATCGAATCATGGCCGTTTTCCTGGGCGTCACCCTCGCGCTCACCTTCCTACTCGAATTCACTGGTTCGTTCCGCTCGTCCCCGATCTACGAAGACGCTCTTGCTTGGAGCGATGCTGACCCTGCGACCGCCACGGATCTCGTCTTCGTCGAAGGCGCCACCGTCCACCGCGGACAGAACGCCATGGCACCCGCCGCCGGCGAAGTCCGCTTCCTGGTGCGCTCCCGCCGGCCGCTCGTACAACTGCCGCTGCTCGTGTTTGGCGACGGCCACGCCGCGTCGCGCGCCGGCTACTCGCAGCTGCGTCCCGCCGGCGTGCCGCTGAACGTGCCGCTCGAGTCGTTCGCGACACTGCGCGGCCGCGACGGCAACGAAGAGACGCTTTCGCGCGGTACGCTGCGCCTTCTTGCCGCGGCGCCGGTCAGCCTCGAAGTGCGCCGCTAGGCGCTGGCGCCTTCGTTTCGACCGTAGCCGGTGGTCACCGCGATTGCCACTGCGGCGAGCAAGAACCATGAATAGAAGTTGTGGACGCCGATGGCGCCGGCGGAGAGGTGCGGCATGCCCGCCGCCGCGCCAGCAGCCGTGGTGCCCGCGGCGAGGATCGTCGGCAGGAAGTACGGGAACAGGAACGGGTACGTGCACACCGTCATGTCGAGCAGGTTGGCGCGGCGATACGCCGAGATGCCGAAGCGCTCGCCGGTGGCGCGCGTGAACGGGCCGACGGCGAGCATGGCGACGACGCTGTGGGTGGTGAGCAGCACCGCTCCGGAGACGGCGCCGACGATCCACAGTTCGGCGCCGCGCGGCGAGCGCGTGCGCGCGGCCGCGAACGCGACGAGACGCGGCAGCGTCTCGGTTGCCTGCAGGCTCGCCACCAGGCCGGCGAGGAACAGCGTGAACACGGAAACGCCGACGCCGCGCTCGAGGCCCTCGACCAGCACGCCGCGCCCGCCGAACTGGCTGCGGTCCACGTGGAAGAGGGCGCCTGGCGAAACCAGGCCGAGGGCCAGCGACACCACGACTGCGAGCAGGATGCCAAGCAGCAAGCCCTCGACCAGGTGGCGCTTGTTGAGCAACATCGCGACCACGAACACCGGCACGACCACGAGCGGCAGGCCGCGGTGGCTGGCCAGCGTGCCAACGACGCCGCCCGCTGATGCGCTTCCGGACGTGCCGCCGAACGCCGCGTAGATCGCGAGCGCGGCGAACGCAGCCGGCAACGCGTACTTCATGCGGCTGCGCACCACGCCGCCGATGTCGGCGCCCTGCGTGCCCGCGGACGCGATGGTGGTGTCGGAGATGGGCGAGAGGCTGTCGCCGAAGGTCGCGCCCGCGAGGATCCCGCCGGCGAGCCACACTGCGCTGGCGCCGAGCGCACCGCCCGCCGGGTAGAGGAGCGGACCGCAGATGAGGATGGTGCCGAAGCTGGTGCCGGTGGACATCGACACCAGGCAGCACGCGGCAAACGCCGCGCACACGTAGCCGGCCCCGGTCAGGTGCAGGCTCTGTGCCGCCCAGACGAGCGCCTCGACGAATCCCGCGGCTGCCAGCAGCGCGCTGAGGGCACCCGACAGCAGCCACGCCAGGATCATGATCATCACGATCGGCTGGCTCATGCCGTCGATGAGCGTTTCGCAATAGCGGGTGCGATCGCGCGCCAGCAGCAGGCCGAGGATGAGCGCCGCAAGCAGCACCGGCCACAGGCCGCGCTCATCGGGCGCGCCCGTGAGGCCGAGCCAGGCGACCCCGGCCACGAACAACAGAAAGGGCACCAGCGAGCCCGGGATGCCGAGATGGAAACGGAGCGGTGGCGATGCCAAGGGCGCGGCTATGCTACCGCGATGAAGAAGGCCGCCGCCCGCGACTCGTTCACGCTCTACGACCTGCGGGTCGAGGTGGTTGCAACGCCGGGCCGGCGCATGGTGTGCAACCATCGCGCGGGCGACTCCTTCACGCTCTCTGGCGAGAACCTGTCGCTGCCGCCGGGCCAGACGTTCCCCATCTACCCGCTCGCGGCGCTGCTGCCGCTGCTCACCGCCAAGCAGCGCCCCACGCACCGCAACGACTGGATGACGACCGATGCGCTCATCGCTTGCCCCGACCCGCACTGCGGCGGCCGGTTCCGCATCGTGCGCATCCGCCGCCGGCGCTTCCGCCACGCCGAAGTCTCGGCCGTGCCGCTGCGGGCGAAACGCCGTTGAAGATGCAACGCATTGCGCTGGCGCCCGGCTACGAGGTCTCGCGCATCGTCAAGGGCTCGTGGCAGCTCGCCGGCGGTCATGGTGCCGTTGACGCGGACGCCGCCATCGCGGACATGCGCCTCTACGCCGAGGCCGGCATCACCACCTTCGATTGCGCCGACATCTACACCGGCGTCGAGGAGCGCATCGGCGCCTTCCGCGCCGCATACCCGCGGCTCGCGCAGGACGTGCAGGTGCACACCAAGTACGTCCCGGACCTCGGCGACCTGCATGGCCTCGACGCGCGCGCCATCGAAGCCGCCATCGACCGCTCGCTGCGCCGGCTGCGCGTGGACATGCTCGACCTCGTGCAGTTCCACTGGTGGGACTACGATGCGCCCGGTTATCTGGCTGCGGCGCAGGTGCTCGGCGAGCTGCGCCAGAAGGGCAAGATCCGCAACGTCGGCGCCACCAACTTCGATACCGGCCACTTGGGCGAGCTGCTGGATGCCGGTGTGCCGATCGTCTCCCATCAGGTGCAGTACTCCCTCCTCGACCGCCGTCCCGCGGCGGCGATGACGGCGCTGTGCCGCGAGCGCGGCGTGGCGCTCATCGCCTACGGCGCCGTCCTCGGCGGCTTCTTCGCGGAACGCTGGCTCGGCGCCGCGGCGCCGCACGAACCGCTCGAGAACCGGTCGCTCGTGAAGTACCGGCTGATCATCGAGGAGTTCGGCGGCTGGGCCGCGTTTCAGGAGGTGCTGCGACTAGCCGCGGACATCGGCCGCAAGCATTCGGTGTCGGCCGCGGCCGTGAGCATCGCCTGGACGCTCGCGCAGCCCGCGGTCGCGGCGGTGATCGCCGGCGCCCGGCACCGCCGCCATCTCGACGACACGCTGGCCACCGGTTCCGTCCGCCTCGACGCGCACGACCTGCAGGTCCTGGGAGATGCGGCAGCCGCCGCGCCCGGACCCTCGGGCGATACCTACGCCCTCGAGCGCGTCGCGGGCGGGCGCCACGCGCGCATCATGAAGACCGGGTTGAACGCCTCTTAGGGTCTTTCTCGTTCTGCGGCGCCTTCTCGAACCAGCGCGGCCCGGAGGTGTACTCCTCTTCACTCTGCCGCAGCTGCACCAGCGCCTTCTTCGGCCGCACCTGCGCACAAGCAACCAGGATGCCGTTCAGCAGCGCCATCGGCGCCGCGTACGAACCGGCGAAGGAATCGCCGCCGATCGGCGCCAGCAGGTAGCTGTCGGACTTGCGCGCGATCGCGGTGGTGTCGCTGTCGGTGATGCCGAAGGTCGGCACGCGCTGGGCGCTGGCGCGCTCGACCGCCAGCACCGTCTCGCGCAGGCAACGCCCGAAGCTGATGGCGATGAGCAGGTCCTTGGGCGTCAGGATGCGCACCTTGTGGTGCAGGTTGCCCGAGCTCGGCACCGGCGCCTCGATGTTGAAGCCGAGCGGCAGGAGCCCGTAGGCAAGGAACCAGGCGAGCGAGTGCGCGATGTCGGCGCCCACCACCAGCACCCGCCGCGAGGCGTGGATGCGGCGCGCGAGCGCCAGGAACGCGTTCGGGTCGAGCACCGCGCGCAGCGCCTCGATGTTGGCCACGTCCTTGTCGATGCTGTGGCTGATGTGGTCGGCGGCGCTGCGCCGCTCGCGCACGCTCGCCTCGAGGATGCGGTAGGGCGTGATGCGCGAGACGAAGTGCGCGCGCAGGTCGGCGGCGAAGTCGGCGTAGCGCTTGTAACCGAGCGCCTGGATGGTGCGCACGATGGTCGCGGGGTCCACCTTGTAGCGCCGCGCCAGCGCCCGCGACGACAGGAAGTAGGTTTCGTCGGGCGACTCGAGGGTGCGGTGGATGAGGCGCCGCCGTCCGGGGCTCAGCTTGTCGCCGGCCTGCGCCAGGCGGCTCTCGATCGTAGTGCTCGCGGCCATTGGAGGTTCCTGACGGGCCAGTTTTTGGGGCTTGGTCCGCGGGATGTTAACCCAAACATTCATTGGAACGATCGGCGCCGCACCCGCGTAGGGCTGTTGACGGTACGCCCGCGGGCTTCGACTAACATGGAGGGCTTCGAGGAGCGATAGATGATGCGCATGCGACTTGAGCCGGTCCTGTTGTCGTTGCTGGTCGTAAGCGCCGCCGCAGCACCAATGGCGCGCGCCCAGGCGGCCGACCCCCATGACCACGCCGCGGGGGAGCCCACACCGGGGCCGGCGCCCGGCGAACAGATCAAGGACTTCTCGGTGCAGACGCTCACCGGCAGCACCCAGCCGGTGGTCATCTCCAAGACCCAGCCCACGGTGATCCTGTTCTTCTCGTCGGGCTGCCCGGTGTGCCGGCGCATGCTGCCGATCTGGAACGAGCAGCTCACGAAGAAGCCGAAGAACCTCACCGTCCTCGGCCTGCTCACCGACCGCGAGCCACCGGAGTTCTTCAACATGTTCCCGGTCAGCTTCCCGGTGGTGCGCGCCTCGCGCGAGCTGATGGCGAGCTTCAAGGTGGCGCGCGTGCCGATGACCATCCGCATCAAGCCCGGCGGCATCGTCGAGTCCACGGCGGTCGGCATCCTCGACCCGATCAAGCTCGGCGAGATGTTCCGCCCCTAGCGTGGCAGACACCGACACCGAGCTCGTCGCGTTCGATGCGCTGGGCGTCAGCTACGGAGCCCACCCGGCTCTGGCATCGGTCACCGGGACGTTCGGCAACGGCGCCACTGGCCTCCTCGGGCCGAACGGCGCCGGCAAGACGACGCTGCTGAAGACGCTGCTCGGTTTCCTCACGCCGTCCACCGGCAGCGTGCGCGCCTTCGGCATCGACCCGGTGCGCGCCCCGCTCGAGGTGCGCCGGCGCATCGGCTACATGCCCGAGTCCGACTGCCACATTCCCGGAATGACGGCGAGCGCCTTCGTTGCCTTTGCCGGCGAGCTCTCCGGCATGCCGCGCGGCGACGCCATCAGCCGCGCCCACGAGGTGCTCTATTACGTCGGCCTCGAGGAGGCGCGCTACCGCACCGTCGACACCTACTCGGCGGGCATGAAGCAGCGGGTCAAGCTGGCGCAGGCGCTCGTCCACGACCCCGACCTGCTGCTGCTCGACGAGCCGACGAACGGGCTCGACCCGAATGGACGCGACGAGATGCTGGCCCTCATCGTGGACATCCGCGACCGCCGGCAGATGAACCTGGTGCTGTGCTCGCACCTGCTGCGCGACGTCGAACAGGTCTGCGACCGCGTCATCGTCTTCAACCAGGGCAAGGTGGCGGCGGCCGGGCGCATCGCCGACCTCACCGGACCGCGGCGCGCGGCGTTCGACGTGCGGGTGAAGGGCGAGATGACGGCGCTGCTCACCGACCTCAAGGACAGCGGCTGCGAGTGGAGCGAGGGCGAGGACGGCTACCGCATCTTCGTGCCCGAGGGGCAGGGAGCCGAGCTCATCTTCCGCACCGCCGCCGAGTGCTCGGTGCAGGTGCGCTACCTGCGACCCGGCAACGAAACCCTCGAGGACGTGTTCCTGCGCGCGCTCGACGACGGCACGCCGGCGGCCTGAACGATGCCCATCTACGAGCAGACGTATCGCCGCTACGAGGCTCGCGCGCCGCTGCGCACCACGCGCTTCTGGCCGATCACCCGCGAGGGGCTGCGCCTCATCTACTCGAAGAAGGCGTTCATCTTCCTCACGCTCCTGTGCCTGCTGCCGCTCGTCGTCTACGTCATCCAGGTCTTCATCGTGACGCGCTTCCCGGACGCGAGCCGCATCCTGCCGCTCGACGCGTCGCTCTTCGGCCGCTTCCTCTCGGGACAGATCGGCCCGGCCATGCTGCTTGCGGTGTTCGCCGGCGCCGGCCTCGTGGCCAACGACCTGCGCACCGGCGCCATCCTCGCCTACCTGTCGCGCCCGTTGACGCGCCGCGACTACATCGCCGGCAAGCTCGGCATCGTCCTGGCGCTCACCCTGTCGGTGACGGCCGTGGCCGGGATCTTCCTGTACCTGGTCGCGGTGGCGCTGGCCCCGGACCGCTTCCTCACGTGGCAGTTGTGGTGGCTGGGTCCGGCCGTGCTCCTCTACGGCACGGTCACCGCGCTCGTCTTCAGCCTGCTGATCCTCGCCATCTCGGCGCTGGCACGCAGCGCGCGCATCGCCGGGCTCGGCGCCTTCGGCCTGGTGGTCGCGCTCGAGATCGCGAATGGCATCCTGCGCAACGTCTACGACACGCAGTGGACCAGCATCCTCTCGATCACCTCCAACCTGCGCGCGCTCGGGGTCGCGCTCTTCGGCGTGGACGCGCGGCGCTTCGAGGCGATGCCGTGGCCGCTCGCGGCCGGTGCGCTCGCCGTCATCGCCGTTGCCTCGCTCCTCATCCTGCGCTCGCGGGTGCGCGCCGTGGAGATCGTGAAGTGATCGAGTTCACGCGCGCGTCGCGCTGGTACGGATCGGTCATCGCCCTCAACGACGTCACGGCGTCCGTCGGTCCGGGGATCACCGGACTCCTCGGGCCGAACGGGGCGGGGAAGTCCACCTTCCTGAAGCTCGCGGCCGGGCAATTGCAGCCGAGCCAGGGCGAGGTGAAGGTGAAGGGCGAGGCCGCGTGGCGCTCGCCGGGAATCTTCCACGAAGTGGGCCTGTGCCCTGACATCGACTCGTTCTGGGAGCACCTCACCGGCGCGCAGTTCCTGATGTTCCTGCTGCGCCTCAGCGGTTTCGACGACGCCGAGTGCCGCCGTCGCAGCGACGAGGCGCTGCAAACGGTCGATCTCGAGGCGGCGCGCGACCGCAAGATCGGCGCCTACAGCAAGGGAATGCGCCAGCGCATCAAGCTGGCGCAGGCGCTCGCGCACGATCCCGACGTGCTGCTGCTCGACGAACCGCTCACCGGCATGGACCCGGTGAACCGCAAGCGCTCGGTGGAACTGGTGAAGGGCCTGGCGCGCCGCGGCAAGACCATCCTGGTGTCGAGCCACGTGCTCCACGAGGTCGAGTCGATGACCCGCCAGGTGCTGCTGATCTTCAACGGCCGCATCCTCGCCGAAGGCGACGTGCGCGAGATCCGCGACCTGATGGACGAACACCCGCACACTGTGGCGGTGCGCGCCCGCGACCCGCGGCGGCTCGCGCGCCACATCGTGGACGCGCCGCACATCCTCTCGATGTCGTTCGGCGCGGAAGGCGAGTGGCTGACCGTGCAGACGGCGCGGCCCGACGAGCTCTACGGAGCGCTGCAGCAAGGCGCCGCCGAGGCCGGCGTCAGCGAGCTCTATTCGCCCGACGAAGACCTGGGCTCGGTGTTTCGCTACCTGGTGGCGCGTTGACGACGCGCAAGCCGGTGGTGCCGTTCCTGCGCGCCGCGAAAGCGGTGTTCGACCTGAGCCTCGAGGGCATGCTCGGCAGCCGCCGCAGCCTGGTGATGGGCATCCTGCTGGGCCTGCCGCTGCTGTTTGCGCTCATCTACCGGCTGGTGCTCGCGAGCAAGCTGCCGCCGCAAGTGACGCCGTTCGACCTCTACGGCATCATCGTCGCCTTTTACTACGTGCGCAACGTGATCCCGCTGGCCGCGCTCTTCCACGGCAGCTCGCTGATCGCCGACGAGGTCGAGGGCAAGACCATCACCTATCTCCTCAGCCGGCCGGTCTCGCGTGTTTCGATCTTCTGCGGCAAGTTCGCGGCGTACGTGGTCGCAACACTCGCGCTCGCGCTGCCCGGCCTCGTCCTCACCTACGTCCTGCTGATGACGGGCTCCGGCTGGGGCGGCCTCGCCCGGGGGCTTCCCGACCTGTGGCGCGACGCCGCGGTCCTGGCCCTGGGCCTCGTGGTCTACGGCGCCTTCTTCGCGCTCCTCGGCGTGCTGCTGAAGCGGCCGACGATCGCCGGGCTGCTGTTCCTGTTCGGCTGGGAGTTGCTCGCAAACCTGCCCGGCTACATGCCGCGGTTCACGATCACCGCCTACCTGCGCTCCCTCACCCGCCACCGGCCGCCCGACGAGGGGCTGGCGCAGCTGTTCGGCCAGGTGCTGCCCGTCGGCGACTGCCTGCTGGCCCTGGCGGGGATCTTCGCCTTCTGCCTGGGGGCAGGAATCTGGATCTTTTCGAGCCGTGAATACGTTCTCGATCAGTAGAGCTACCATGGCTTTGCTGGAGGATTTTTCATGACCCGCACCCGCGGCCTCGTTTACACGCTGTTCGGCATCAGCGCCCTGGGCCTCGCGCTCGCGAGCGCGTCGTTCTTCACCGGCTCCGCGCGCGCCGCGGTCGGTCCGATGCCGGCCGAAGCGCTGGCCCTGCCGGCCGATGCCACCTTCGTCATCGGCGTCGACGTCCACAAGTTCGTGAGCAGCCCGCTCTACGTGCGCCACAAGGAACAGGCCGGTGCGGGGCGGATCGATGCGCTGCGCGAGCTGCAGGAGAAGGCCGGCCTCGACCCCGAGAAGGACATCGACCAGATCGTCATCGCCGGCAGCCACAAGGACCAGGCTGGCGCGGCGCTCGTCATCGGCCGGTTCGACCGCACCCGCATCCAGCAGGCGGTGGAGGCGAGCAGCAAGGGCAAGGCCACCTGGAAGAACCAGGGCGGCACCACCATCTACATGTTCGACGAGGGCAGGAAGGGGCCATCGGCGCTCGCGTTCATCGCCGACAACACCCTCGCGATCGGTACGCAGTCGAGTGTCGAGTCGATCGCCGCCAACACCGCGGCGCCGGGCAAGGGGTTGAAGGCCAACGCCTCGCTGCTCAAGCTGGTCGAGGGCGTCGCACCGGGCTCGACCTTCTGGATGGTGGGCGACCAGAGCCTCCTCTCGGGCCTCTCCGGGCCGCACCAGCGAAATCCCGCGCCCTCCCTGCGGCCGGCTTCGATCGAGGTGGGGGCGCCCGCTGCCGGACCCGCGGGCCCGTCGGGCCCCGAGAATTTCTTGGCCGGCCTGCCGCCGCTCAAGAGCATCGTCGTCACCGGCGACCTCGATCCGGTGGTCAGCTTCCACGCAGCGGGTGAAGCCGCCGACGCCGCGACCGCCGGCAAGCTCGCCGACGTGCTGCGCGGGTTCCTGGCGCTGGCGCAGCTGCAGGCGGCGCAGAAGCCGGAGTTCAAGGACCTGGCAACCGCCGTGAGCGTGACGCAGGACCAGCAGAAGGTGCTGATCAACGGGCGCTTTCCCTACGAGCTGCTGGATGCGCTGCAGCCGCGCAAGCCAGCCAAAGCGGCAGCGCCGGCCGCGGCCCCCAAGCCCGGCGTCTAGCCAGACTCGGCGGCGCGACCGCCCTTGACCCGGCCGGAGCGGTCCCGCCGGGTCAGTAGTTGTAGCGCAGTTCGACGCGGAAGCGCTTCACCCAGCGGTCCTGTTCGACCGCCACGAAGCTGTCCTTGAAGCGGATCTTCTGTGCCACGCCGTGCAGGCTGGCCTTGGCGGCGATGCGCGTGCCGACGTCGATGCGATGGCCTTCCCAGCCCGTCTGCCAGAAGAAGTCGTCACCGGCGTAGGCGGCGAGCGTCGCGTCGCGGTCGACTTGCGCGAAGGTGTATTCGGCGCGCAGCGGGCTCCTCTGCACGGAACCGATGGCGGCCGCCAGCCACAGCCCCTTCTTGCGCTCCTCGTCCGCCTCGAGGTTGATGCAGTAGTCGGCGGTCAGCTGCGCCGGCAGGCTGCCGCTCGACTGCAGGCGGCCAACGATGTCGACCACGTGATAGCGCGTGGCCAGGCCGGGACCCTCCGGCGCGCGGCTGTTCTGGCGCAGCAGGAAGACGGGCAGTGAGCTTGCGTTGTTGAAGCGGATGTAGGAGCCGCTCAACTCGAAGCGCGACTGCGCGCCCGACTGCACGCCCAGCGTCGCCGAGGCGACGAGCATGTCCACGTCGTTGTCGTCGAAGACATGGCTGCCCTTCGCCCCGAGCACCGTGAGGCCGAACTTCGTATTGCCGCCGGCGTCGAGCGCGCGGATGCTCAGCGCCGCGCCCTGCGGCCGCAGGTCCTTGTCCCAGGTCATCTCGGTGAGCGGCACCGGCATGACGAAGCGGCCGGCCTCGAGCTTGATGTTCTGCGACGGATTGAGGCTCGCGTAGGCGAGGTCGAGGCGGAAGTTGCGCGAGTTGTAGTTGTCGCGCAGCAGCGTCGGCGGCGCCGCGTCCTCGTCGAAGTTGTGGTCGCTGCCCAGGTTGAGGTCGGCGCCGAGGCCGAACGAGAACGAGCGCGCCGTGACCTCGAAGCGGGGACGGAAGTTGACGAGGCGCCGGCTCTGGTCGACGCTGTCGTCGGGCGCCACGAAGATGTCGCGCGTCCATTCCTGGCGGAGGATGGCGTCGGCATGCAGCTCGCCGCCGAGCGAAGTCTGCGACTGCGACTGGGCATCCGCGGATGCCGCGCCCAACAGACAAAAACCCGCCAGCATCAAGCACTTGCGCATGTTTAGCTCCGCCGTCGATTGTAGCAGGCCCCCCGCGCCCAGGATCCTGCTCGCCACTAAGATAGCCGCGGCATGCGCCGCTCCTCCATCGCGCTGGCACTCGCCTTTGCGGCGCTCGGCTGCTTCTCCACTTGGCAGGCCCCCTTCGGTGGCTGGACCAACCGCGTGTTCGCCTTCGACCTCTGGCTCAACCAGGATCCCGGCGGCTGGTACATTCCGGCGGCTCACGACCTGCTGGTCCGTCCCGGGACCACGTCCTTTCCGGGCCACCCGGGCCTGCCGCTGCAGCTCGCGCTCGCGGCCGAGCAGTGGAGCCTGCACGCGGTCGCGCGCGCGCATGGCGAGGGCCTGGATCTCACGCCCTACGTCGCGCGCCACACACGCGCGGTGTGGCTCTGTGCCGGCCTGTCGATGGTGCTCCTGCAGCTCGCCTCGTTCGCGGCGCTCTACGGCTACGCGCGAGCGCTGCAGCCGTCCATGGCGGTCGCGCGCCTGGCGGTGCTGCTCTACGCGACGTCTTTTCCCGTCCTCTACTACCTCACGCGCGTGTCGGTGGAATCGACGACGGTGCTGTTCTTCCTGCTCACCGTCACGTGTGTCGCCAGGGCGTGGCCGCGTGAGGCGGGCCGCGTGTCGCCGAGTGCGTGGGCCGCCCTCGCCGGTGCGTGCGCGGTCTCGGCGTTCTTCTCGAAGGTGCACCTGATGGCGGCGTGGCCGCTCTATGCCGCGGCGCTCCTGGCGTGGCGGCGATTTGAACCGCCGGAACAGGCGCGCCGCCGCCGCCGGCTGCTCGCTGCCTACGCCGCCGGTTGCCTGGCCGCCGGCTTCTTCTATTCGCTCGTCTTCGACTGGGCCGCGTTTGCCGGCGGCTGGTCCACGTTCACGCGCGCGACACCGCACCTCGCCCCGGATCGCGCCGCGCCGGGGTTCTTCTCTGGCATGGCGCTGGAGGTGGCGACGGCGCTCTTCCGCAGGGCGCGCGCGCTCGACCTGCGCGTCTTCTTGCCGGGGTGGAACGCGCGCAGCCTGTTCTCGTGCCTCGAAGCGCTGTTCCTGGCCGCGGCCGCCTTGGGCGCGTGGCGAGCGCTGCGACGGCCGGCGGCGTCCGGCGTCGACGCGCGCTTGATGAAATGGCTCCTGGGCTACGGCGCGCTGGTGGTCTCGGTGTGGTGGTACCGCGAAGCGGCCTGGAACCTGCCGAGCTTCCACTACCTGTTCCCGGTGCTTGCGATTCTCGCGCCGGTTGCGGCGCTCGGTCTCACGCGCCTGGTGCCGGCACTCGGCGCGACGGAGCAGGCGGAGCGGCCAGTAGCGCGCGTACTCCTGTTGCTGCTGACGCTGGCGATCGTTCACGGCGCCGCCTTCACGGCCGCCGTCGATTCGCGGCGCCAGGACCGGGCCGCGTATCGCGAGTTGCGCGCGGCTCCCTACACTGCGGCGCTGGCGCGCGCGGCGAGCGACGAAACCGTTGCCGTGATCGACGGCGCTCCGGGGCGTTACCACGCCCTGTCCGCGAGCTTCGCGCCGCGCGGCCGCAGTTCGCCGCTCGTGGACGAGCTGGACCGTTTGTTCATGGCGCGCTCCCGGCCGCTCGATTGCCAGCGCTTCCTGCTGCGCGCGCGGCTGCGCCGCGTCTCCCAGGTGGTCGACTTCGGCCTGGCCGATCCTGGCCCACGCTCGCTCGCGGCATGGTCGGCGCTTCCCGAAGCCGGCCGCTGCACGCGGTAATATTTCCCATCATGACCACTCCCGCCGATGGTTCCTACCTCGACCGCTTGCTCGGACTCGTCTCCGGTCAGGACACACTTGCATCCCTGGCCGAGAGCGGCGAGCGCGTCGGCGCGGTGGTGCGCGCGCTCGGACCGGCGCGCATGGGCAAGGCGTGGGCGGAGGGCAAGTGGACCGGCGCGCAGGTGCTCGCGCACCTGGCCGATGCCGAGCTGGTGATGGGCTATCGTGCGCGCCAGACGCTGACCCAGCAGCCGTTCACCGTGCAGGAGTACGACGAGTCCGCATGGCTCGGACTCTACGGCGGCGTCGAGGTCGACGCGGCGCTCGACACCTTCCTGGCGGCGCGGCGCTGGAACCTCGCGCTCTTCCGCCGCCTCGACGACGCGCAGTGGCAGCGCGTCTGCCGCCACCCGAGCCGCGGCGAAGAAACGCTCGGCACCGCCATTCGCGCCCTCGCCGGCCACACCGTGAACCACCTGGCGCAGATCGAAAAGCTGCGCTGAACGCGCCTGTGGCAAGATCGAACCCATGGAACTAGCAGGCGCCTGCGCGCATATCCGCGACCTCGGCAAGGTGCTGGACGCGAAGCGGCGCGAGTGCGAAGACTGCGTGAAGATCGGCAGCGAATGGCTGCACCTGCGCACCTGTCAGTCGTGCGGCGCCACGCGCTGCTGCGATTCTTCGCCGCACCGCCACGCAAGCAAGCACGCACGCAAGGCGCAGCACCCGGTGATCAACTCCGCCGAACCCGGCGAAGCCTGGCTCTACTGCTACAGCGACGACGTCGGGGTCGAATACTGAGCGTTTGATCGCGGCTTCGCAGGCGTGCGAACCTCTGCATGCGCCTGCAACCGCGGCGTCCAGCGCCTTGAACGAGGAGAACGCATGACCCTTGCCGCTCGCGCAACGTCTGTCGTGGTGGCCGCACTGCTCACGCTCGGCGCGGCCGCCGCCCAGGACCTCCAGAGCTTCGAGAAACGGGTGAGTGTCAGGACCCTCGCGAACGGGCTGACGCTCGTCGTCTGCGAGCGTCCGGAGGCGCCGGTCTTCTCCTTCTACACGCACGTCGACTCGGGCTCCGACCGCGAGGTCCCCGGCATCACCGGGCTCGCGCACATGTTCGAGCACATGGCGTTCAAGGGCACCGACACGATCGGTTCGAAGAACTTCACCGCCGAGAAGGCGGCGCTGGCGAAGGTGGAGACGGCGTACGCCGCCTACGAGCAGGAGCGGCTGAAGAGCGTGGGCAGGGACGAGAAGGTGCTGGCCGCGCGGGAAAAGGCGTGGCGCGACGCGATGGCGGCGGCCGACGCCTACGTGGTGCCGAACGCGTTCGGCGAGGTCATCGAGCGCGAGGGCGGCGCCGGGCTCAACGCCACCACCTACTCGGATTACACCGCCTACTACTATTCGCTCCCGGCGAACCGCCTCGAGCTGTGGGCGTATCTCGAGTCGGAGCGTTTCCTGAAGCCGGTGATGCGCGAGTTCTACCGCGAGCGCGGCGTCGTCATGGAAGAGCGCCGCATGCGCACCGAGAGCAACCCGGTCGGGCGGCTGGTGGAGCAGTTCATCGCCGCCTCCTTCACCGCGCATCCCTACGGCCAGGCGGGCGTCGGCTGGCCCTCCGACCTGCAGTCGTTCTCCGCCACCGACGCCATGGCGTTCTTCAACAAGCACTATGTCCCGGCCAACATGACGATGGCGATCGTCGGCGACGTCAAGGCCGCGGAGGTGTTCGCGGTCGCCGAGCGTTACTTCGGCCGCTTGCCGAAGCGCGACAAGCCAGAGCCGCTGCGCACCGTCGAGCCGCCGCAGCGCTCCGAGCGGCAGGTGGTGATTCGCGACGCGTCGCAGCCGGTCTACCTCGAGGGCTATCACAAGCCGGGCTACCTCGATGCCGACGAGGCGGTCTACGACGTCATCTCCGACCTGCTGACGAGCGGCCGCACGTCGCGGCTCTACCGCTCGCTGGTGCGCGACCAGAAGATCGCGGCGCAGGCCGGCGGCTTCGGCGGGTTCCCGGGCAACAAATACCCCAACGCCTTCATCGTCTATGCGTTCACCGCGCCCGGCCACAGCAACGAAGAGGTGCAGCGCGCGCTGCGCGCCGAGATCGAGCGGCTCAAGAGCGAGGACGTGAGCGCCGACGAGCTCGCGATGGTGAAGACGCGCGCCAAGGCCGCGCTCATCGAAGGGCTCGGCGACAACGAAGGGCTCGCGAGCGGGCTGGGCTTCGCGCAGGCGCGCTACGGCGACTGGCGCGAAGTGTTCCGCGGTGTGGACAAGATCGACAAGGTGACGCAGGCCGACATCCGCCGGGTGGCGCAGTCGGCATTCGTCGCGTCGAACCGCACGGTCGGCTACATCGAAACGGCCAAACCGGACGCGAAGGGAGGCCGGTGATGGCGATGCGTGCCTTTGCGGCCCTGGCGTTCGCCAGCCTGTGCGCGCAGCCGCCACTGCTGGCAGCGGCGCAAACAGCTCCCGCAGCGCCGCTGAAGAAGCCGGCGGCGCCGATCGCAAGCGACTGGCGCAGGATCCCGGTCAAGCCGCTGCGCGTGTGGCACCCGGCGCAGCCGCGGCGCATCGAGCTGCCGAACGGCCTGGTCGTGTTCCTGCAGGAAGACCACGAGCTGCCGGTCGTTTCCGGGATGGCGCGGATCCGCGGCGGCTCGCGCGACGAAGCGGCCGCGAAGGCCGGGCTCGTCTCGCTCTACGGACAGGTCTGGCGCACCGGCGGCACCAGGGACAAGACCGGCGACGAGCTCGACGACTTCCTCGAGGCGCGCGCCGCGAAGGTGGAAACCGGCGGCAGCCTCGACTCCACCTCCATCTCGTTCAACTGCCTCAAGGCGAACTTCGACGAGGTGTTCGCGGTGGTCGCCGACCTGGTGCTGGCGCCGGAGTTTCGCAAGGACAAGCTGGCGCTCGCGAAGAACCTCGCCAACACCGCGGTCGCGCGCCGCAACGACGAACCGCTCGGCATCGCCGCGCGCGAGGGGCGCAAGCTCGGCTACGGCGCGGCATCGCCCTACGCGCGCACGCCCGAATACGACACGCTCGCGGCGGTCGAGCGCGACGACCTCGTCAACTGGCACAAGTCCTGGGCCGCGCCCAACAACACGGTCCTCGGCATCGTCGGCGACTTCGATTCGCAGGCGATGGAAGCCGCGATCCGCAAGGCACTGGGCGCCTGGGAGAAGGGCACCCGCGCGCCGAAGCCCACCCTCGACTTCACGCCGGCGAAGCCGGGCGTCTATTTCATCGCCAAGGACGACGTCACCCAGAGCAGCATCCGCATGGTGCACCTGGGCACGCTCAAGAACGTTCCCGAGTTCTACGCGCTCGAGGTGATGAACGAGCTGTTCGGCGGCGGCTTCTCGGCGCGGCTCATGACCCGCATCCGCTCGAACCTCGGGCTCGCCTACTCGGTGGGCGGCGGCGTCGGCACCAACTTCGAGTACCCCGGCCTGTTCCAGGTGGTGATGGGCACGAAGAGCGAGAGCACCGCGGCGGCGATCGCGGCCCTGTACGCGGAGATCGACAACCTGACGCGCGCCGAACCGACCGCGGACGAAGTGAAGAAGGCGAAGGACGGCATCCTCAACTCGTTCATCTTCCGCTTCGACAGCTCCGACAAGGTGCTGTTCGAGAAGATGCTCTACGAGTTCTACGGCTATCCGCTCGACTTCCTCGACGGCTACCAGGCCGGCATCGAGAAGGTCACCGCCGCGGAAATTCTGGCCGCGGCGCAGAAGTACGTGCACCGCGACCAGGTGGCGCTGCTGGTCGTCGGCAAGCAGGCCGACTTCGACAAGCCGCTGTCCTCGTTCGGCGCGGTGACCCCCGTCGACATCGCCATTCCGGAGGCGGGCGCCGCGGTGCAGAAGCCGTTCAGAAAGCCCTGACGTCAGTCGGCCGCAGGCCGAATCCCCACTGCCAACCGCCGCCGATCTGTGGCTGCGTGACTAGCGGTCGTGTTTCTTTCTGATCAGGGAGAGGAATTCCTCGCGGGTTTCGGTCTGGTCGCGGAAGGCGCCGAGCATGCATGAGGTCACGGCGACCGAGTGCTGCTTCTCGACGCCGCGCATCATCATGCAGAAGTGCATGGCTTCGAGCACCACGCCGACGCCGCGCGGCTTGATGGCGTCCGCGATCGCCTGCGCCACCTCCACCGTCATGCGCTCCTGCACCTGCAGGCGGCGCGCGAACATGTCCACGAGGCGCGGCACCTTCGACAAGCCCAGCACCTTGCCGTTCGGCAGGTACGCGACGTGCGCCTTGCCGAAGAACGGCAGCAGGTGGTGCTCGCACAGGCTGAAGAAGTCGATGTCCTTGATGATCACCATCTCGTCGTAGGAGACGGTGAACAGCGCCTGGTTGAGCAGCTCCGGCACGCTCTGCTGGTAGCCGCGCGTGAGGAAGCGCAGCGCCTTGTCGACGCGCTCGGGTGTCTTCTGCAGCCCTTCACGACCAGGATCCTCGCCGATGCCCGCGAGCACCGCGCGGATGTGCGGGGCGATCGAACGCGTCGCGGACCGCGCTGCCGGCTTCGCCTTTGCCCTGGCCTTCGGCGCCCGCTTCAACCGACGACTTTCAGCTCGCGCCGCGACTGCACCTTGAGGCGCGTCGGCTGCTTGGTCACCGCGCACGATTGGCAGATGGGCTCGCCCGAAGCCGGGTCGTCCCAGGTGCGCTCGCGCTGCGCCACGCGCAGCCTCTCGAAGTTGCCGCTCTGCCAGGCCTGCTGCAGGCTCACGGGCGCGGGCCCGGAGCCCGGCACCACCGGGCCGCCGTCGATCTCGAGCGTGAAGCCCTGGCAGCACGGCATGGTGTGCCGGCCGTCCCAGGTGACCACCATGCGGCGGAACGGATCGGGGCACTGGAATTCGGCGGCGCTCATCTGCCGCCACTCGGCCGCCTTCCAGTGGTGCTCGGTGCCGGCGGGGAAGTAGCACTCGCTGATCGACATCCAGTCGACCTTCATCTTGCCGCGCCAGAACTCTTCCATGCGGCCGCTGTCGATGGCATCGGCGTTGACGTTGGTGCGCACCACCGAAGCGCGGATCTTGAGGTCGGGCGCGCCCTTGCCCTCGTCGCGCGTCAGCACCGCGCCGCGCACCGAGTTGAGGAGCACCTCCCAGCTGCCGCCGACCCGCTGGCGGGCGTACATCTCCGGGTCGCAGCCGTCCACCGAGAACATCAGGTCGGTGATTCCGGCCTCGACGATGCGCCTGAACAGGTCGGGCTGCTTGCGCGCCAGGCCGTTGCCGTTGGTGTTCATCATGATGTCGGGGAAGCCGAGGTGCGCGGCCTCGCGGATGAACGACACCACGCGCGGATGCAGGGACGGCTCGCCGCGGTAGTTGAGCTTCACCGACGAGACGCCGATGTCGCGGCACTGCTGGATCATCCGGCCGTAGAGCACCGGGTCCATGTAGCCGCGCTGGTAGGTGTAGTCCTCGAGGCCCACCGTGCGGATGTGCTCGTGGGTCCAGATCTGGCAGAAGCCCTGCGGGTCTTCCTCGGAGCTGCCGCAGCGCAGGTCGCACACGGCGACCGTCTCGACGTCCACGTGCACCGGGTGGTCGCCCGGCTCCATGGTCACTTCGCGCTCGTCCCATTCGCGCCGATACGCCTCGTAACGGGCGCTTCTTTCCGGGGCCGGCACCAACACCCTGAAAGTGGGGTCTTTGCTCATTTCGCAGGCCAGTTTACCGTTAAGCTTCTAATTCCCCATGCAATGGCCCTGACCCAGATCGGCAAATACAAGGTCCTCGGTCGCATTGGCCAGGGCGCCATGGGCGAGGTGTTCCGCGCGCTCGACACCTTGCTGCACCGCGAGGTTGCGGTGAAGACCATGAGTGCCGCCATCGGCGGCGACGACGACCTGCGCAAGCGCTTCATGCGCGAGGCCCAGTCGGCCGCCCGCCTCAACCACCCGAACATCGTCACCGTCTACGACTTCGGCGAGGAAGAGGGCCAGGCCTACATGGCGATGGAGCTGCTGCAGGGCCGCGACCTGAAGGAGCTGATCCGCGGCGGCCGCATCGAGACCCTCGACGACGCGCTGCCGCTGATGGAGCAGATCTGCGAAGGCGTCGCCTTCGCGCACGCGCAGCAGATGGTCCACCGCGACCTCAAGCCCGGCAACATCCACGTACTGCCGAACGGCCAGGTCAAGATCATGGACTTCGGCCTCGCGCGCATGGGCGCCTCCGACATGACCAAGACCGGCATGATGCTGGGCACGCCCAACTACATGTCGCCCGAGCAGGTGCGCGGCGAGCACGTCGACATCCGCTCCGACGTGTTCTCGCTGGGCGCGGTCTTCTACGAGATGCTCGCCGGCCACAAGGCGTTCGAGGCCGAATCGGTGCACGCGGTGCTGTTCGCGGTCGCCTCGAAGGAGCCGGAGCCGCTTTCGGTCGCGAACCCCGACCTGCCGCCGGTGGTGGCGCGGGTGGTGGAACGCGCGCTGCACAAGGATCCGCAGGAGCGCTATCAGCACGCCGGCCAGATGGCGGTGGTGATGGGCGCGGTGCGCGACTTCCTGAACGGCTACATCGACGAAGCCGCTGCGCTGCAGAAGATCGAGGACATCCGCGCCACCTCGCTCGAGTCGCTCAGCACCCGCGGCTTCGGCTCGCACGACAGCGCCACCCTGGTGGGCGAGCCCACCGGCTCGTCGGGTTCGCCGCGCTCCGGCCGCCACCCGATCCCGCGGCCCACGTGGGCCGGGCCGGGCCGCATCGGCAGCGGCGGCAGCGGTCCGCGCAGTTCGCCGCCGGGCAGCGGGCCGTCGGCATCGCGCGCGCGCAAGCAGTGGCTGTGGCTCGGGGGACTGGCGCTCGTCGGCATCGCGGCAGCGGGCGGCTACGGCGTGCGCCAGTGGCGCGCCGGCGCCGGGCTGCCGCAGGCCGCGCCGCAGCCGCCGGCCGCCGCCGGCACCGGCAGCGAGGTGCTGCTGGAAGGCGCACGCAAGGACCTGCAGTACGGCAATTACAAGGGCGCTCTCGAAGCGGCCAACAAGGTGCAGGCGAACGACCCCGGCAACACGGAGGCGGCGCGCATCGCCACGGCTGCCGCGGGCAAGCTGGAGGAAATCGACGAGGTGTCGGGTTCCCTCGAACAGGCGCAGGCGAAGTCGCAGCGCGACAAGGGCAAGGCCGCGCTCGAGAAGCTGATGACGCTCGATCCCGGACACCCGAGCGTCGCGGCCGCGGCCAGGTGGCTGAACGAGGCGTTCGCGCCCGAGGCGAAGCGCGCCCAGGAAAAGATGCGGCATGCGGCCGAGGTGGCGCAGCAATCGAAGTCGCGCGACAGCGGCGAGTACGAGCGTGCCATGGCTCTCAGCAACGAGGCCGAGCGGCTCATCGCGAAAGGGCAGTACGCCGAAGCGACGCAGAAATGGACCGAGGCGGGCAACCGCATCGCGCAGGCCGCGGCGCCGCGCGTGGTGGCGATTCCGCCGGTGCCGCGGCCGCGGCTCGAAGGCCTGCCAACGGGCGTGCCCGCCGGCGTTCCCACGACGTTCGCGCCGTCGTCGCCTGCGCCGTCCGCTGTCGTGCCCCTGGCGACCCCAACGCCGACACCGGCCCCACAGGCGCGGGCCGTCCCGGCGCCTGCCCCGCCCGCCGCCGCCGCCGCGCCAGCCTCACCACAAAACGACGAAGCCGACATCCGCCGCGTCATACACGGCCTGGCGGCGGCGATCGAGGCGGGCAACATGACCCTCTACCGCCAGTTGCGGCCGAGCCTCTCGGCCGCGGACGAGCGCCGCCTGCGCGACTCGTTCGCGCGCGTCCGCCAGAAGATCGGCGTCGACATCCAGTCGATCGAAGTCGACGGCAACCGTGCCAGCGCCCGCGTCGGCTGGAACGTCACGGTGCCGGGCGCCCGTCCCGCCTCGCAGGTCCAGAACTTCCGTCTCGCCCGCGGAGCCGGCGGTTGGTACATCGACCAGGTGAACTGATGCTCCGCGCGCTCGCCGCCGCCAGCCTGTTGCTGCTGGCACCGGTGCGCGGCGCGCAGTTGCCATCGCCATCCCCATCGGCGTCACCAGCGCCGCTTCCGCCGCTCGCTCAGGCGCTGCTCGAAAAGCCCGACGCACCGGCGCTCGTCGCGCTGCCCAAGCTGCGCGCGCGACTCGAGCGCTCGCCGCACGATTACCTGCGCGGCACCAACGCCTTGTTCGTGAAGGCGCTGTGCGAGCGCTACGAGCCGCAGCTGCGGCTCCTGCCGGCGGTGACGCTGCACGGCGACGCGCACATCGAGCAGTACTCGGTGACCGACCGCGGCCGCGGGCTCTCCGACTTCGACGACTCGGCGGTCGGCTCCGCCTTCATCGACCTGGTGCGCTTCGCCACCTCCATCCGCCTCGCAATGGAACAGCGCGGCTGGGCGGATTCCGACAAGATGATCCAGTGGTTCCTCGACGGCTACGTCAAGGCGCTGCGCGCGCCGAAGATGGTGGCGGTGGAGCCGGCGGCGGTGGGGCGCATCCGCAAGGGCTTCGACCCCAACCGCATGGCGCAGCTGGCGAGTGCGGAACAACTGATGGTGCCGCTGCCGCCCGCCGACGCGCCCACGCCCGAAGCGCTCGCGCACACGGCACTGGTCCTCGGCGAAGCCGCGAACCGTTCGCCGGCGTTCTTCCAGGTGAAGAAGATGGGCGCGCTCACCATCGGCATCGGCAGCGCCGCCGACGAGAAGTACCTGATGCGCATCGAGGGGCCGACGCCCGCGCCGCAAGACGACCTGATGCTCGAGATCAAGGAAGTCAAGCCGCTGCCGAACCTGCCGTGCATCTACGGGGTCCCGGATGCGGCGCGCGTGATCATCGCCGAACGCGCCATCGCCTACGAGCAGTTCTCGGTGAGCGGCTCCCTGATCGGCGGCGCCAAGAACTTCTGGTTCCACACCTGGACCGACCATTACGCCGAGTTGCGCATCGACAAGTCGTTCGCCAACCCAGACGAACTGCACGAGATCGTCTACGACGCCGGCGTGCAGCTGGGACGCGGCCACCCGCGCCGGCTCTCCGGGGCGAACGCCGATAACCTGCGCAAGTCGCTCATTCAGTCGCTCGCCAAGGCGCCGATTGCCGCGGTCTCCGCGGAGTTCGCCGCGGCCCTCACCAGCGCGTGGCGCACGTTTCGCGACAGCGCCGCGGACGGCGCGCCGCGCGGCTAGCCGCTAGAAGCTGAAGTCGACGCCTATGACCGGGATGAAGCGGTCCTGCAGGCCGCGCTGCGTCAGCGAGAACAGCACGTTGGCCGACACCAGGAAGCCGCTGCCCGGGTTGAACTTCACCCCGAAGGCGCCGAACAGCAGGTTGGTGTTGCCCTTGCTCGTGACGTAGTCCTTGATCACTGTCGTCTGCTGCTGGCCGCCGAACGGGATGTACTGATACGGCACGTCCACCTGGCGCACCCGGCTCGCGTCGAGCAGCAGCCGGCCCACCAGGTCGCCGGTGACCGTCACGCGCTTGGCGGCCGCGGCGTCGAAGCCGGCGGTGTAGTTGAACTCGTTGGGCAGCGAGCCGATGACCTCGTTGCTGCCGGTCGAGAAGGTGTAGCCGGCGTTTACGTGCGGCGCGAAGGTGCCGGCGCCCGAGGCGATGAGGAACACCTTCGTCTGGGTGCTGCCGGCGCCCAGCAGGTTGTCGGCGTCGCCGGTGGGCAGTCGCACGTCGAGACCGGCCGCGAGCCCGATGTTGCCCGAGGACTTGAAGCGGTACTTGGCGCGCACCAGCACGTCGCCGATGCCGGAGGCCTTGCCGCTTTGCACTTCCTCGCGGAAATCGCCGCCGCCCTGGAACTGGTGGATGACGCCGTTGGGGAAGCTCGCGGTCGCGAGGCGCTCGACGGTTTCGCCGATGCGCGCGTTCAGCCTGGTTTCGACGAACGGCACGGCGACGCCGATGTCGAGGCGGTCGGAGAGCCCGTAGGAGGCGAACAGCGACGTGGTTTGCGTCTGTACGTCGAGGCGCAGGTCGGCGCGGATCAGGTCGGGCTCGAAGAACAGATTGTTGCCCGAGAGCTGGTGGCGCAGGAACAGCTGGATGTCGCCGGAGCGCAGGTCGAGGCCCTCGAAGGTGTCGAATTTGGCGCGCGTGTGGTTGACGCCGAAGGTCAGCTTGCCGCGGCCGAGCGTCAGCGCGCGTTCCGCGAACAACGGGCCGAAGCTCTCGCTGGTGCGGGTGAAGACGCCGAGGCTCGGGTCGAACGAGTAGGTGAAGCCCCCGGACGACGAGCCCAGCGGAAACGTCGCAAGCTGCGCCGCGATGCCGGTGTTCAGCTGCTCGAGCGTCTCGCGCGCCGCGGGCTGCGACGAGAAGTGCGCCGCATGGTTGAAGTTCGGGTTGGCGTTCCCCTGCAGGACCACCGGGTTGTCCGCGGCGAAGAATCGCAGCAGCAGGCCGGCGAGGCCGGGAGTGGTGGCGGCATCGTCATGGGCCAGCGCGCGCTGCGGCGCGTTCACGGCCAGCACGGCGGCGGCAGCGGTGAGCAGGCGGAGGCGTCGGGAGTTGATCATGCTGGGCAATCTAGCCAAGAGTTGCGTGCGCCGTCTCAGGAATTGCTCAGGGAACTTTCAATTCAGGGCGGCTTCGGCATTCTTCAAAAGCGCGGCGGCGTTGTCGAAGGCCGTCGCCAGCTCCTGTTCGTGGCCGGGAATCGCGTCGAAGCGGCCTGCTTCGAGCGCCTCGAAGATGCGCGGGATGAGCTCCTCGCGATAAGTCGGCTGCGGTGCGTATAGAAGGTGCTTGAAAAACGGACGCGTGCGCAGGCCCGTTGGCTCAGTCATGGCACGCTCCACCTGCATCAGGGCTTCGTTGATCGTGCGGCTCGACTCGGGCGACGGCGCCGCGGCTTTCGCCAGGCGCGCCTCGAAGCTGTGTGCTGCCGCCTCCCAGCGTGCGAGTGCCGCACGCGCCGCCGGGAGCTGAAGGTGGCGAGCCGCGCCCTTTTTCTCGACGGCATCGAGGTATTCGGGCACCGCCTGCGCGTAGCGCGAGTACTGCATCGGCAACAGCGAAGCATCGGCGAGGCGGTACGCGAGCACGCTCCAGATGCGCGCCAGCGCGGTGTTGTAGACGAATCCGGGATCGGCGACCGTGCTGAGCCACTGGTAGTTGTCGTATTGCGAGTGGTAGACGCCGTAGGGATCGTCGAACGACATGTCGATGCAGCTGATGCCGATGTTCTCCATGAACGCGGTGTAATCGGTGGCGCCGACGATGCGGTTGACGGCGATGACCCCGCCCCGTGAACGCGCCGCCCACGCGTCGCCCATCGAGCCCGAGCCCGCGGGATCGGGTTCGTCCCGCAGCACGCCTTCGAGGAAACCGCCGAGCGCCGGCGTCGCGCCGCCGTCGAACGCAGGACCGGTGGCGCCGCTGTCCACGTTGACGTAGGCGACCCCGTCTTTCAGGAGCTTCTCGCGGTTGTCCTTCACCCACTGCGTCGAGCCGCCGAGCAGCTGTTCTTCGGCGTCCCAGTTGCCGAAAACGATGCTGCGCCGCGGCCGGAAGCCCTGCTTCGCCGCCGCACCCAGGGCGCGGGCGGTCTCGAGCAGCGCGGCGGTGCCGCTGCTCGGATCGACGGCACCGTAGATCCAGGCGTCGCGGTGGTTGCCGATGATCACCCACTTGTCCGGCTCGACGGCGCCCTTGAGGATGCCGATGACATTGCGCATCGTGCCGATCTCTTCATGGTTGTCGGTCTTGAGGTGCACCCGCACCGGGCCCGGGCCGGCGCGATAGGTGAACGGCAGGGCACCCTGCCAGCCGGGCGGGCCGGTGGGTCCTTGCAGCCGTGAGAGGATCTGCGCCGCCGCCTCGTGGGAAATGGGCAATGAGGGGATCCGCGGCAGCTGCTTGTCGCGTTCCTTGCCTTCGCTCCACTTGCCGTCGGCGCCCTTTCTCCAGTGAAAAGTGAACGGCTCGCCGACGCCGAACCAGTCGTAGAGGATGGCGCCCCACTGTATGTGGCTCGCCGGACCCCACGGGCCTTCCGGGTAGACGAGGCCCTTCGCATAGCCGTCTTCGGCCGGGTCTGAGTAGATGAGCGCGCCTATCGCACCGCGGCTCTCAGCCTGATAGAGCTTGTAGCCCCGGTAGCTGTAGGGGTTGGAGTAGCGCATCAGCACGATGCGGCCGCGCACCGAGGTGCCGAGCGCGTCGAGCGCCGCGAAGTCTTCCGGGCTGCCGCCGTTCGCGTACACGACCTCGGCGGTGACGTCGCCGCCGGGCGCGTAGGCATGGAACGCGACCTGCGCCGGATCGTCGTAGAGATGGCTGTCCTTGTCGCCGGGGACGGGGTCTTCGGTCAGCTTCAGTTTCACCTGGTCGGGTGCAACGATCTCGAGGCTCGCGGCGCGACCGTAGCTCATGAGCGCGGGAGAGTCGTGGAAGCTGACGTCGTCGAGTCCGTACTCGCGGAACCGGTCGCGCACGTAATCGGCGAGCTCCATGTTGCGCGGCGTGCCGGTCTGGTGGGGCTCCTCGGTCAGCACCCGCAGGTGGCGCGAGTAGCTCGCGGCGTTCGGCACCGAGCGCAGGACCGCCTCGGCGTTGCTTCGGTTGCGTCCCGTGTCGCGCGGCGTTGCGGCGAGCGCCAGGGCCGCGGCGGCGATGGCGAGGAGGGCAGCGGCACGGGCTTTTTCCATTGGCGCGGTACGCTAGCACTACTCCGCGTCGTGAAAGATCACTCCCAGCGTGTGGCGCCGCCCGGAGCGCAGCGCACTGACGCCGTGGCGCATCGCGGCGCGGTAGAAGCCTCTGCGGCTCGCTACCGGCCGGTGGCGCACGGGGAAGACGACACCGTCGCCTTGTCGCAGCGGCACGACGTGCACGCGCGACTGCCGGCGCGGCCGCTGTTCGGTGAGCACGAACTCGCCGCCCGTGAAGTCGCGGCCGGGTGCGGCGAGCAGGATCGCCACCTGCATCGGGAAGACCAGCTCGCCGTAGACGTCCTGGTGCAGGCAGTTGTAGTCGCCCGCCGCGTATTGCAGCAGCAGCGGCGTCGGTCGGCGCTGGCCCGCGGCGTGGCAGCGGTCGAGATACTCCCCGTGGCCTGCCGGAAACCGCTCCGCGGCGCCGAGCTTCTCGTGCCACCGGTTGGCGATTGCCGAGAGCGGCGGATAGAGGCTGCCGCGCAGCGCTGCGACTGCCATCGGCAGCGGGTAATCGAAGTACTTGTATTCGCCGCGGCCGTAGCCGTGGCGTGCCATCACCACCGTGCTGCGGAAGCCGTCGGCGCGCGCGTAGCCGGCGACGAGCGCGGCGCATTCGTCTTCGCCCAGCAGCGCCGGCATCACTGCGAAGCCGGTTGCGTCCAACGCCTCCTCGACGTGTGGCCAATCGATCGCGACTGCAGTACTCATGTCGCGAATCTCAGCGCTTCGCGGACGGCACGCCCTCCGCGGCTTGCTGCGGGAATGCACTGGCCGGCAGCGGCAGGGCGCCCGCCGCGAGCAGCTCCGCGAACGCGGCATCGGCGGCGACCCGGTGGCCGTCCACGTTCCAGTGCGTGTCCGGGGCGAAGTCCCAGTGGGCACCCGGCCGCGCGGCGCGCGCGGCGGCGAGGCGCTCGCCGGCATCGAGGAACCGCACGTCCGGTGCGAGCCGCGCCCGCAGCCGTGCGATCGCCGCATCGTCCTGGCCGCGCGCGCCGACATCGAACGCGAAGAACCGCGCGCCGCTCTTCTCGACGTCGCGGGCGAAGGCACCGAGCAGCGCGGCGGTCAGGCCCACGAGATCCGCGGGCGCCGGTCGCGAACCGCCGACCTGGAAAAAGGCGAGACCGCGCTGCACCAGCGGATTGCGCGACGAGCGCGTGCGAAACGCATTCCAGAGGTTCGACTCGCGGCCCAACCACACCTTGGCGCGCTGCCAATGCGTCAATTCGGGCACCGGCTGGTTGTGGACGACGAGTGTGCCGGAAACATCGCCCTCGAAGTACGGCTTCGGATACATCTTGTATATGAAGTCGCTGCCGTTGCCGTCGAGGTCGTTGTCGCAGACCGCGACCAGCACCAGGTCGGCCTGCATGCGCGAGCCGAGTTCACGGTAGAGGATGAGCTCCTGGTCGGTGGAGTAGCCGCTCACACCCATGTTGACGACATCCGGGCGGCGCACCGAGGCGGCGCGCAGGCGGCGAGCGAGCGCCGCGGTGAACAGGTGCTCCTCGTCTACGCCCACTCCGAAGATGAAGGAATCGCCGAACACCAGGACGCGGAACGAGCCGGGCTCCTTCGCAACCGCAATCTCGCGGCCGCGCAGCCCGAGCGCATTGATGTGAATAGTGCCGCGATCCGGTCCGCCGCGATCATTCTCGCCGACGCTTCCCGCCGCATGGAACCAGCCCTTGGATGGGTCCTGGACCCACAGCCCGCGGTCGTCCTCGCCGGGGCGCGGAATGGCGGAAAAGCGCAGGCCGAGGAGGCGTGTGCCGGCTTCCGCGAGCGCCAGGAGCAGCGCCAGCAGCAGGAGGTTCACGGCGAGGATTCGCAGGCTTCGGCGCAAGCCCAGCAAGTCTAGTCGGTGCGCGCATCGCGACCGACGGGCGTTCGGACCCAACCTGTCGGGGGTGTGTGGGACCATGCCCGCACACGTTGGAGGTGGGGTTGGCGCAGGCGTTGATCAAGCCGGAAGACACCAGCACGGCGCTGGTGTCGGTGCTGCGAGCGCTCGAGGCGAGCCGCGGTGCCACCGCCGAGCCCACCATCGCGGCGCTGCGGCACTTCCCGGCGCGGGCCGGGCAGTACGCCGATTTCGCCGACGACGTCGACCCGCGCCTGCGCGAGGTGTTGCGCAAGCGCGGCATCGACAAGCTCTACACCCACCAGCGTGCCGCTTTCGACGCCGCCCGCCGCGGCCTCAACACGGTGGTGGTCACGCCCACCGCCTCGGGCAAGACCCTCTGCTACAACCTGCCGGTCCTCGATTCGGTCCTCAAGAATCCCGACACGCGCGCCTTGTACCTCTTTCCCACGAAGGCGCTGGCGCAGGACCAGCTGGCCGAGATCCACGGCCTGGTCGAGGCGCTCGGCGAAGAAATCGGCACCTTCACCTACGACGGCGACACGCCACAGGACGCGCGCAAGGCCATTCGCAGCCGCGCGCACATCGTGGTCACCAACCCCGACATGCTCCACAAGGGCATCCTGCCGCACCACACCAAGTGGGTGAAGCTGTTCGAGAACCTGCGCTACATCATCGTCGACGAACTGCACAGCCACCGCGGCGTCTACGGCTCGCACGTCGCGAACCTGTTCCGGCGGCTGCACCGGCTGTGCCGCTTCTATGGCTCGAACCCGCAGTTCCTGTGCTCGTCCGCGACCATCGGCAACCCGCAGCAGCTGGCCGAGGCGCTCACCGGGCGCGAGATGACGCTCATCGACGAGAACGGCGCGCCGCGCGGCGAGCGCTATTTCGCGATCTACAACCCGCCGGTCGTGAACCTGCAGCTCGGCATCCGCCGCTCGGCGCTGAACGCCGCCAAGGACGTGGCGCTGTCCTTCCTCAAGAAGGGCCTGCAGACCATCGTGTTCGCGCCCTCGCGGCTCGCCACCGAGGTGCTGCTCACCTATTTGAAGGAAGCGATCGAGCGGGTGCCCGGCTCGGAAGACGTGATCCGCGGCTATCGCGGCGGCTACCTGCCGCTGCGGCGCCGCGAGATCGAGCGCGGGCTGCGCGACGGTTCGGTGCTCGGCGTGGTGTCGACGAACGCGCTCGAGCTGGGCATCGACATCGGCTCGCTCGACGCGGCGGTGCTGCTCGGCTATCCCGGCAGCGTCGCCTCCACATGGCAGCAAGCCGGGCGCGCCGGGCGGCGGCAGTCGGCGTCGGTGGCGGTGCTGGTGGCGAACTCCACTCCGCTCAACCAGTTCATCGCCAAGAACCCCGACTACTTCTTCGACGGCGCGGTCGAAGAGGGGCGCATCAACCCCGACAACCTGCAGATCCTCGTCAACCACCTGAAGTGCGCGGCTTTCGAGCTGCCGTTCTCGCGCGACGAGAAATTCGGCAAGGAGAACCTGGTCGAGATCCTGCAGTTCCTCGAGGAGCAGGGCGTGCTGCACCGCGCCGGCGACCTGTGGCACTGGACGAGCGAGAGCTACCCGGCCGACGCGGTCAGCCTGCGCAGCGTGTCCTCGGACAACTTCGTGGTGCAGGACGTCACCGGCGAGCCGCGCATCATCGCCGAGGTCGACTTCGACAGCGCGCCGTCGATGGTGCACGAGAAGGCCATCTACATCCTCGAAGGGCGCACCTACTACGTCGAGAAGTACGACCACAAGGAACGCCGCGTGCACGTGCGCGACGCCCAGGTCGACTACTACACCGATGCCATCGACTACACCAAGGTGCGCATCCTCGAGCAGTTCGCGCACGAG
Organism: uncultured Acidobacteriota bacterium; assembly: GCA_963720545.1. Lineage (GTDB taxonomy): Bacteria > Acidobacteriota > Vicinamibacteria > Fen-336 > Fen-336 > MFD01916-c6. The sequence goes on from OY970399.1 coordinate 3,277,444, forward strand.
GTTGCTGGCAGTTCCGACCGCAGCCACGGCGAGGTGCACGTGACGTCGCAGGTGGTGGGGTTCAAGAAACTCAAGTTCCACACCAACGAGAACGTCGGCTCGGGCGAGCTGCAGATGCCTGAGAACGAGATGCACACCACGTCCTACTGGCTCACGGTGCCGCGCGCGGTGATGTCGGCGCTGCCCTTCGACCTCGAGGAGCGGCGTGACGGGGTGGTGGCGCTGTCCTACACGCTGGGGCAGATGGCGTCGCTCTTCCTCATGTGCGATCGCTGGGACATCGGCGTCGCCATCGGCGACAACGGCCAGGGCGAGGCGCGGGTCGAGCGCGGCCTGCGGCGGCTGGCGGCGAACCCGGCGGAGCTCGCCGCTCCCACCCGCGACGACTACGAGCCGCAGGTGTTCGTCTACGACAACTACCCCGGCGGCATCGGGCTTTCCGAGCCGCTCTACCGCCTGCACGACCGCCTGCTGCGCGAGAGCCTCGCGCTCATTCGCGGCTGCGCCTGCCGCGACGGCTGTCCGTCGTGCGTCGGCCCGCTCGGCGAAGTGGGCAGCCGCGGCAAGACGGTTGCGGTCGCTATCCTCGAAGCCTTGGGAGCCGGCTGAGCCGCGATGCTCCTCTCCCGAATCCTCGCCGTCGCCGTCGCTGTCACGTCATCGGCGGATACGTCATCGGCGGATCGGCTGCTGTTCCCGTCCGATCCGACGATTTCCGTTGCCGGAGGCTCGTTGCTTCGTCCGTTCCTTTTCCGTTCCCCAGGAGTTGTCGTTGCGTCAGGCCCCACCCGCGCCATCGTCCTCGGCGTCGCGCAAGACGGCGGGTTCCCGCACATCGGCTGCCGCCAGGACGCGTGCGTCAACGCGCGCCGCGACCCGGCGCTCGCGCGCCGCGTGGCGAGCCTTGGCCTCATCGACGGCAAAAGCGGCCAGCGGTTCCTCATCGACGCCTCGCCCGATCTGCCGGCGCAAGTGGAGGCGCTCGGCGGCGTCGACGGCATCCTGCTGACGCACGCGCACATGGGACACATCCTCGGCCTGCTGTATCTCGGCCGCGAGGCTCTCGGTGCGAAGGCCATGCCGGTCTACGCCACCGCGCGCATGGCGGCGTTCCTGCGCGCGAACGGCTTGTGGAGCCAGCTGGTCACCCTGGCGAACATCGAGCTGCGGCCGCTCGAGCCGGGCAGGGAGGTGCGCCTCAGTCCGGGTATTGCAGTCACGCCGTTCCTGGTGCCGCACCGCGATGAGTTCACGGACACCGTCGGCTTCCGCATCGCCGGTCCCGCAAAGCGCCTCCTCTACATCCCCGACATCGACAAGTGGAGCCGCTGGCACCATTCGCTGGCCGATGAAGTCGCCGGCGTTGACGTTGCCCTGCTCGATGGCACGTTCGCCGACGCCTCGGAGCTGCCGGGCCGCTCGCAGGCCGACATCCCGCACCCACTCCTCGGGGAGACGCTCGCCGCCGTGCCGGCCGCGCTGCGCTCGCACATCCGGTTCCTGCACATGAACCACACCAACCGCCTGCTCTGGGATGCCGCTGCCGGCGAAGCCATCGCGCCCGCGCGCGCCGCGCGCCAGGGCGACGAGATCGAGCTGTGACCACGAGCCTGCTCGACCGGCTGAAGCGGCTGCAGCGCGACGAACATGCCGATGACAGCGCCGGTGGCGGCTCCGGTGACAGCGGGCGCGGTTCCACTCCTGGCGCACCCGGCGATTCGCTACGCCGGCTGGAGCGCGCGCTCGGCACCGAAGCCGACGACAATCTGTCGCTCAAGGTGCGGCTCGAACGCCTGGTGGCGGTGGCGGCGGCACAGCGGCCGCGGGTCATGCCGCAGGCAGCGCCGCCCGTGCGCCTCGAAGAAGCGGTGGCCGGGACCCGCCGCGAGAATGCGCGCGGCGAATACTTCGTCATCGACCACGACGCGCACGTCGACACCTTGCACGGCACGCAGTCGCTGAGCCGCTTCCGCGCGCGCCGGCCGGGCGAAGTTCGCCTGCTCACCGGCGACCCGCAGCACCACGACTTCGACATCTCGAAGGCGGTTTTTCTCGACACCGAAACCACCGGCCTCTCGGGCGGCACCGGCACCGCCGCCTTTCTCATCGGCATCGGCTGGCTCGAAGGCGACCGCTTCCGCGTGCGGCAGTTCTTCATGCGCGACTATCACGAAGAGGCGGCGCTGCTGCAGGGCCTCAGCGACGACCTGGCGCGCTTCGCGAGCCTCATCACCTACAACGGCAAGATGTTCGACGTGCCGCTGCTGGAGACGCGCTACCGGCTGGCGCGCACCCGCTTTCCGTTGCAGCGCCTGCCGCATCTCGACTTGCTGCACCCGGCGCGGCGCCTGTTCAAGCTGCGCCATGAGTCGTGCAAGCTCACGCACCTCGAGTCGCAGCTCCTGGGCGTGCGCCGGCACGGCGACATCCCCGGCCACGAAATCCCCTGGGTCTATTTCGAGTACGTGCGCCGGCACGATGCCCGCGCCATCCAGAAGGTGCTCGAGCACAACCGCCTCGACATCGTCTCGCTCGCGGCGCTCAGCCTGCACGCCTGCGACTGGCTGGAGACGGACGATGCCGACGACCCGCGCGACGCGTACAGCCTGGGCCGGGTGCTGCACCGTGCCGGCCGCCACGACCGCAGCCAGGCCCTGTTTCGCCAGGTCGCCGATTCGAGCGACGCGGTGCTGCGGGTGCGCGCATTGCTGCGGCTCGCGCGCCACGCGCGGCGCAGCGGCGAGCTGGAACGGGCGGCGGAGTTGTGGACCGAGGCGGCCGCGGCCGGCGAGCCGTTCGCGCATCGCAGCCTCGCCATCCATTTCGAGCGCCGCGTGCGCGACTACCCGCGGGCGGTGGCCGCGGCCGAGGCCGGACTGGCGCGCGTCACCGCTGGCGCCACGCCGGCCGATCGCCGGCTGCGCGCCGACTTCCACAAGCGCCTGGCCCGGCTGCGCCGACTGATGGCGGGAACCGCCGCCTGATCGCGCGCACCATGGCCGGGGTGCTGCGCGTGCGACAATGCCCGACGAGGCACTCCCCGTGAATCCCTGGCACGACGTCGAGATCGGCGAAGACATCACCAAGTATTTCCGCGCCATCATCGAGATCCCGCGCGACTCCAAGATCAAGTACGAGCTCGACAAGCTCACCGGCATGCTGCTGCTCGACCGCATCCTGCACTCGGCCGTGCACTATCCCGCCAACTATGGCTTCCTGCCGCGCACCTATTGCGACGACGGCGATCCGCTCGACGTCCTGGTGCTGGGGCAGGAGGCGGTGGTGCCTTTGTGCGTGCTGCGCGCGCGCGCCATCGGCGTGCTGACGATGCGCGACGAGAAGGGCCAGGACGACAAGGTGATCGCCGTGCACATCGACGACCCCGAGTACGACCACTACCGCGACATTTCGGAGCTGCCGCCGCACCGGCTCAAGGAGATCGAGCGCTTCTTCGCCGACTACAAGTCGCTCGAGGGCAAGACGGTGGACATCGACCACATGCGCGGGCGGGTCGATGCGGAGAACGTGATCCGCGCGGCGCGCAAGCTCTACGACGACGGGTTCGGAAGGACGATCGCCGCGAAGATGGCGCGCGCAGGCGGCGCGGCTGTGAAGATTCCGGATGTCAAGACCGCGGCCGGGACAAGAGCGGCAGGGAAGAAGACGGCGGGGAAGGGCGCGGCTGCGGCGGCTACTGGCGCTGCCGCGAGGGCCGCGCCGGCTTCACCGCGCTCGCCGCGGCGGCGGGGCGGCGCGCGAACGTAAGCCAGGCGCCGGCCGCGATCGTCGCAGCAATCGCGAACTGCAACAGCAGGCTGGTCAGGTCGGGGTGTATGCCCATCCACGGCACTTCCGGAAACGGCACCGGCCGCGCCTTGACGTAACCCGAAGCCACCAGCGTGTACATGCCGGCGCCCGCGAAAGAGATGGCGAGCAGGCACAAGAGCACGCCGGAGACGCCGAAGAAGGCGCCGAGCGGAAGCCTGCCGATGGCGCGGTTCATGAGCCACGCGCAGACGAACGCGAGCCCCAGGCCCGCTGCCGCCCCCGCCCAGGTGCGGCCCGCGGCACCCCCGGCCTCCAGCAGGATCGCCTGCAGGAACAGCACCGTCTCCGCCACCTCGCGATAGGCCGCGAGGAACGCGAGCCCGGCGACGAGCCACAGGTTGCGGCGCGACAGCGTGGCCTCGAGGTTGCGGCGCAGGTACGCGAGCCAGTGGCGCGACTCGGCCTTCGAGATCATCCAGAAGCTCACCGAGAAGAGCACGGCGGCGGCGGCGAGGGCGACGAGCGCCTCCATCAGTTCACGCCGCTCGGCGCCGAGGTGCAGCAGTCTCTCGAACGCCCACCAGGTGACGACACCCGCCGGCAGCGCGAGAAGCCAGCCGACGTGGATCATGCGCGCGGCGTCGGCGCGGCCGAGGCGCCTGGCGCCGGCGAGCAGCGCCGCCACCAGCAGCGCGGCTTCGATGCCCTCGCGGAAAACGATGAGGAACGCCGACAGGAACGGCGCCATCGCGCGGACGCGGCCGGAGTCGGCCGCTTCGAGCTGCGCGTCGAGCGACTCCACCTGGCGCGCGAAGCTGTTGGGCGAGACCGACGCGGCGAGCGCGCGGCGCAGGCCGCCGAATTCCGTCTCGATGCGCGGCACGATGCGCGGGTCTTTCGCCATCAGCTTCGGCTCGAGCGGCTCGAACCCCTGCAGGTATGCATCCACCAGCGCGCGTTCCGCGTCGCCTTTGCGGCCCGCGGCGTACGCGGTGGCCGCAAGGCCGAGGTGCTTGCGCGCCATGGCGATTCCGGCGGCCGCCGGAGGCTCGATGAACGGCGCCTCGCTGCGCAGGAACGCCACCGCCGGCGCAACTTCCGCCCCGGGCAGCTCCGTGGCCAGCCGCTGCTGCAGGTCGGCGTCGGTGGCGCGCGCCAGGTCGGAGAGCCGCACGCCCGCGGCGCCTTGCGCGCGCTCGCCCGCGTGCGCGAGGCGGAAGACGTAGAAGGCGAGGCTCCAGCGCTCGGCCGGCGTCAGCGCGTCGTAGGACGCCATGCCGGTGCCGGGCACGCCGAAGGTCAGCGTATTGAAGACGCGGTAGGGCGAGAGCACCGCGAGGCGCTCGGGGTCGCGGAAGTTGGCGGGCCGCGGGTCGAGGGTGGCCGCAAGCGCCGTGTTGCCGTCGCCGGTCTTGCCGTGGCAGGCGGCGCAGGCCTCGGCGAACAGCGTGCTCGCCGCCGGTAGCGAGGGGCGCTCGGCCGGTGCGGTGGCGAGGTCGAAGCGCGCCACCACTTCGTCGCGCGCCTCGCGGCAGAGACGTGCGACCTCGCCGGCTTCCGCCAGAGCGTCGATGCGTGCGCCGATCCCCGTGACCCGCACGCTCAGGGGATCGTCGGCGCCGCCACTGACGTCCCTGGCGAGCTGCATGGCGGTGGCGATGAAGCCCTTCTGCTCGTCGTACTCGAGCGCGCTGGTCACGGCGCCGTGAGCCACCGCTCCCGCGTAGTCGGTCGAGATGTAGTCGAGGATGGTGACGAGGCGCTGCGGGTCTCCGCCGTCCGCTCCAGCGGCGCACGCGGGCCGGGCTGCGCAGAGGGCTGCGGCCGCCACGAACGGCAACGCCCATGAACTGAAAATGGATTTCATTTTCAGTCGCTAATGTAGCACTAGTCCGGTGCTTGCTCCATTTCGGCGACGATCGCGTCGGCGGCAGCCGCCGGATCGTCGGCCTTGGTGATGGGACGGCCCACCACGATGTAATCGGCGCCGTCGGCGATCGCGGCGAGCGGAGTCGCGACCCGTGCCTGGTCGCCCGCGTCGGCACCCGCCGGCCGGATGCCCGGAGTGACGATGAGGAAGGAGGGCCCGCACGCGGCGCGCAGCGCGCCGATTTCCTGCGGTGAGGCGACCACGCCGGCGGCGCCGGCCACCTGCGCGAGGCGGCCGAGCGAGAGCACCGAGTCGCGCAGCTCGCCGCCCACGCCGATAGCCGTGAGCGAAGCCTGGTCGTGGCTCGTGAGGATGGTGATCGCGAGGATGCGCGTGGCGCTGCCCTCCACCGCTTCGGCGGCCGCGGCGAGCATGCCGCTGCCGCCGAGCCCGTGCACCGTGAGCAGTGAAGCGCCGAGGCGCCGTGCCGCGGAAGCCGCGCGCCGCACGGTGTTCGGAATGTCGTGCAGCTTGAGGTCGAGAAACACCTTGTCGCCCGCGTCCACGATCTGGCGGACCAGGGCGGGTCCCGCGGCGGTGAAGAGCTCGAGGCCCACCTTGAACATGCCGACGCGCCCGCGCAGCGCGTTCACCAGCGCCAGGGCTTCCGCCTCGGCCGCCACGTCGAGCGCCACCACCAGACGGTCCTTCGGTGCCGGCGCCGCGCCCGGCATCGGCGTGGTCGTGGTCATCGGGGATACTCGAGGGTGCCGACCACGTCGCCGATGGCGCGCAGCGAGTGCCGCGTGAGGTAGTCGCCGAGGCCCGCGAGGATGCGCTCGTAGACGCCCGGGTCCACGAAGTTGGCGGTGCCCACCTGCACCGCGCGCGCGCCGGCAATCAGGAACTCGAGCGCGTCCGGTGCAGTTGCGATCCCGCCGATGCCGATCACCGGGATGCGCACGGCGCGCGCCGCCTGCCAGACCATGCGCACCGCCAGCGGCCTTATCGCCGGCCCCGACAGCCCGCCGGTGCCGAACGCGAGGCGCGGGCGGCGCGACTCGACGTCGATCGCGAGGCCGAGGAAGGTGTTGACGCACGACAGCGCGTCGGCGCCGGCTTCCTCGCAGACGCGCGCGAACAGCGTGATGTCGGTGACGTTCGGCGAGAGCTTCGGGATCACCGGCAGCCGGGTCGCGCGCTTCACCGCGGCCACCACGTCGTGGGTCATCTTCGGGTCGGTGCCGAACGCGATGCCGCCGGTCTTCACATTCGGGCAGGAGATGTTGATCTCGACCGCGGCGGCGCCCGGCGCGCCGTCGACGATGCGCGTCACCTCGGCATATTCCTCGATGGTGTCGCCGCAGACGTTGACGATGACCGCGGTGTCGTAGGGCGCGAGGCGCGGCAGCACCTCGGCGACGAACGCGCGCACCCCCACTCCTTGCAGGCCGATCGCGTTCAGCAGGCCCGCGGGCGTCTCGACGATGCGCGGCGTCGGGCAACCGGCACGTGGTTCGAGGTAGAGCCCCTTCGAGACGATGCCGCCCAGCAGGCTCAGGTCGAGGATGCCTTGGTACTCGACGCCGTAGCCGAAGGTTCCCGAGGCGGCGATCAGCGGATTCTTCAGTGCCAGCGAAGCCAGCGTGACGCGCAGGTCGGGAGCGGCGGCGGGGTCGAGAGGCACCGCGCTCACGACGGCACCTGCTCGCGCTGGCGGCGTCGCGCCGCCGACTCGCGTTCGCCGTGCAGCACCACGGTGTCGGCGGGAAACACCGGGCCCTCCGTGCACGCGCAGCGCAGCTTCGGCGTCTCGTCCTGTGCTCGCTGTATCGCCACGACGCAGCCGAGGCACGTGCCGACGCCGCAGCCCATCCAGGGATCGAGGCTGAGCCACGCCGGCAGCGAGCGCTCGTCGGCCATACGCGCGACCGCCATGAGCATCGGATCGGGACCGCAGGCGTAGAGGCGCAGCGGATAGCGGGCGGTTTCGAGGTAGGCCGCGAGCGGCGCGGTGACGCGGCCGTGGACACCGTCGGAGCCGTCGTCGGTGGCGCTTTGCAGAGGCACGCCGAGCTCCGCGAACTGCTCGCGCAGCTGCAGGTCGGCGGCGGTGCGGCCGCCGTAGAAGACCTGGCCGAGTGCGCGGCCGGTGCCGCCCGCACGGCGCAGCTCGTTGGCGAGGAACAGGAACGGCGCGATGCCGTAGCCACCGGCGACCATCAGCGGCTCCTCGCCCGCCGGCACGGCGGGGAAGGGCTCGCCGAGCGGGCCCAGGCACTGCGCGAGATCGCCCGGGTGCAGCGCCGCGAGGCCCCGCGTGCCCTCGCCGATCGCCTTGATGAAGAGGTCGAAGGTGCCGGCCGCGGGATCCGTGCCGAGCACCGAAAACGGCCGCCGCAGCGGCATGTCGGCGCTGGTGCCGGCCTTGATCATCACGAACTGCCCGGGCCGCGCGGCGCGCGCCACTTCGGCGTGGCGGAAGGTCAGCAGGAAGTACGGTCCGGTGAGCGCCTGGCGCCGCACCAGGGCGGCGTCGCGGTTCACTGGAGGGGCAGCCGTCATTCTGTTCCACCCAAATTCTATAATCACCCTCGCGGCCGGCGTTTCCGCTCGCTCCAAACATGTTCCTGCGAAGCCTGAGAAGCGCCGCACTCTGCGCCCTGCTGCTGGGCTGGCACGTCGCGCTCCTCGCCTTGTTTCTCAACCCGCACTTGCAGGCGCGCGACGAGGTCGGAGCGCTGCTGCGGTCGCTGGTGCTGCCCTACTCGCTTGCGGGTTTTGCCGCCTTCGCCGCGCTCTGTGTGGTCCTCACCCTCATTCGCGGCGTGCGGCCGCTGCCGCGGCCGCTGATCGAGAGCCTGCCCTGGTTCTCGACCTTGTCCTTCCTCGCGACGGCGACGGCTGCCGGGCTCGACGGCTTCAACCTCGCTTACCACCGGCTGTCGATTCCGGTCGTGTTCGTCTCCGGCCTGCTCACCTGCGCTGTTGCGGTGGCGGTGTGCGCCCTCATCCTGCTCGCGGCGATCGTGGATTCGTGGCTGTTCGCGGGACGGGCGCGCGGCGCAGCCGCCGCCCTGGTGGTGCTGGCGGCGGGCGGCGCCGCGATCGCCCCGCTCCTGTGTCTGCCGCACCCCAGTCCGCCGCCGCCCCCGGTGCCGGTGGCGGCCGAGCACGTTGCGCCGCCGCGGCGCGTGTTCGTCCTTGCGTTCGACGCGGTGGCGCCCGACATGCTCGAACGCGCCATCGCCCATGGGCGCGGCGCGGCGCTCGCCCAGCTGATGCGCGAAGGCGCCTACATGCCGCTCACGACCATCCGCCCGACCGAGAGCCTGCCGGTGTGGTCGTCCGTCTGGACCGGCCGGCTGCCGCGCGATCACGGCGTGAAGAGTGGCTACTGGTACTCGCTGCGCGGCTCCGAGTCGCGCTACGAGCTGTTGCCGAAGGGCATCTTCATTTCGCGCCTCGAACAGGCCGGCTTCGCCACGCTGCACGCGATCGACAGCCATAACCTGCGAGCCAAGGCCCTCTGGCACGTGCTCCAGGAACACGGCGTCGCGACCGGAATCGTGCGCCTGCCGGGCACGCATCCCGCCGCGCCGATGTCGCCGTTCGTCGTCTCCGACCGCTTCTACGAAAGCTCCGGCGTGTCCGCGTCGCAGGCGCTTTATCCGCCGCTCCTGCAGGAGACGGTCGCCTCGCACGTGGTGCGGCCCGACCAGGTGGATGCCGCGGTCCTCGAACATTTCCTCGCCGACCCGGACGCCGACCCGGGCGCGCCGTGGCGCCGCGAGCTGGTGGACGAGGCGCTCGCGCCCGACATGACCTACGAAAGCATCGGCTCGGTGCTGCAGGCCTCGCTCGATCCGTCCTTCTATGCGCTCTACCTGCGCGGCCCCGACATCATCGGCCACACCTTCCTGCGCTATGCCGAGCCCGAGTCGTTCGGCAACGTGCCGGCCGGTGAGGTGCGGCGCTTCGGCGGTGTCATCGACGGCTACATCGACTTTGCCTCCGAGGCTGCCGGGCGGCTGATGGCGCGCACCAGGCCCGGCGACGTGGTGGTGGTGGTGTCGGGGTTCGGCCTCACGCCGATGCGGCCCTGGCGGCGGGCCATGAACGGTTTCACCGGCGCGCCCCGCGACGGCGCCACCCACGAGTGGGGCCCGCCCGGCTTCCTCATCGCCTGGGGCCGGCCGATCGCAGCGGGCAGCGCATCGCCGGCGGCGAGCGTCCTCGACATCGCACCCACGCTCCTCTACCTGATGGGCGTGCCGGTAGCGCGCGATCTCGACGGCCGCGTGCTCGTGGACATCCTCGAGGACGGCTTCGCGCGCCGCCATCCCATCACCTACGTGCCCACCTACGAAGGCGCTGCCGCGAAGTGATACCATCCGCAGACCGCTCGCCGCAAAAGACGTGAACGAAGTTCTGCCTGGAGACGCAGTGGGCCGCGACGCGCAGGACCGGATCAAGCTCGAGCTGATGGACAAGGGGCGCCTGTTGCGCACGCTGGCGCGCATGGCCCACGAGATCGTCGAGCGGCATCCCGACTCTTCGCGCATCGCGCTCGTCGGCATTCGCTCGCGCGGCGTGCCGCTGGCGCGGCGCCTCGCCGTGCTCATCGCTGCCACCGGCTCGGGCAAGCCGCGCGTCGGCAGCCTCGACATCACGCTCTACCGCGACGACCTCACCACCATCGCCGCGCAGCCGGTGATGAAGGGCACGCAGATCGACTTCAGCATCGACGGCGCGCCGGTGGTGCTGGTGGACGACGTGCTCTACACCGGCCGCACGGTGCGCGCCGCGCTCGACGAGCTCATCGACTTCGGCCGGCCGGCGCTCATCGAGCTGGCGGTGCTCGTGGACCGTGGCCACCGCGAGCTGCCGATCCGCCCCGACTACGTCGGCCGCAAGGTGGCGACCTCGAAGGACGAGATCGTGCAGGTGATGCTCACGGAGGAAGACGGCGAGGACCGGGTGCTGCTGTTGTCGCGCGGCACGCCGGAAAAGGCTGCGGCCACGGTGCCGCAAGCGCAGAAGCCGCAGCCGGCGCGCGCGCGCAAGCAGCAAAAGCAGAAGGCGGCGCGGAGCCGCGCGTGAGCACGCGCCTGCGGCATTTGCTCGGCATCGAGCCGCTCGCGGAAGGCGACATCCTTTCCGTCCTCGACACCGCCGCGTCGCTGCGCGAGATCCTCGACCGGCCCATCAAGAAAGTACCGGCGCTGCGCGGCAAGACCGTCGTCAACCTGTTCTACGAGGCGTCGACCCGCACCCGCACGTCGTTCGAGATGGCCGAGCGCATCCTCTCCGCCGACAGCGTCTCGATCGCGTCAGCCACCTCCAGCGCCACCAAGGGCGAGTCGCTGCTCGACACGGTGCGCAACATCGAGGCGATGAGCCCGGACCTGGTGGTGATCCGCCACGCCTCTTCCGGGGTGCCGCACTTCCTCGCGCGCAACTGCAAGACCGCCATCGTCAACGCCGGCGACGGCGCGCACGAGCATCCTACGCAGGCGCTGCTCGACGCCTACACACTGCGCGAGAAGAAGGGCAGGCTCGAGAACCTCAAGGTGGCGATCGTCGGCGACCTGTTGCACAGCCGCGTCGCGCGCTCGAACGCCTGGCTGCTGCGCAAGCTGGGCGCGTCGGTGCGGCTGTGCGCGCCGCACACGCTGATGCCGCCGGGGATGGAACAGCTCGGCGCCGTCACCACCGAAATGGACGAAGCGCTCGATGGCGCCGACGCCGTCATGATGCTGCGCATCCAGACCGAGCGCATGTCGGGCGGCTACTTCCCGTCGCTGCGCGAGTATCACAACCGCTACGGCCTGACCGTGGCGCGCATGAAGAAGGCGAAACGCAACGCACTCATCATGCATCCTGGCCCCATCAACCGCGGGGTCGAGATGTCGAGCGAAGTGGCCGACGGCCCATGGTCGGTGATCCTCGACCAGGTGCGGAACGGCGTCGCGGTGCGCATGGCGGTCTTGTACCTGATGCTTGGCGGCGGCGAGGAACAGTCATGAGCGAGAAGCTGCTGCTCAGGGGCGGCAGGGTGGTGGACCCGAGCCAGGGGCTCGACGCGCGCCGCGACGTGCTGCTGGTCGGCGGCGTGGTGCGCGAGGTGGCGGCGCGCATCAACACCCGCGGTGCTCGCATCATCGATGCCGCCGGGCTCGTCGTCTGCCCGGGCTTCATCGACGCGCACGTGCACTTGCGCGAGCCGGGCCGCGAAGACAAGGAGACGATCGCGTCCGGCACCCGGGCCGCGGCCGCCGGCGGCTTCACTGCCGTCTGCGCCATGCCCAACACGACGCCGGTCAACGACAACGCCGGCATCACGCGCTTCATCGTCGAGAAGAGCCGCGCCAGCGCCGCGGTGCGCGTCTATCCGATCGGCGCGATCACCCAGGGGTCGCTCGGCATCGAGCTCGCCGAGTACGCCGACATGCAGCAGGCGGGGTGCGTCGCCGTCTCCGACGACGGCCGGCCGGTGCAGAGCGCGCGCGTGATGCGGCGCGCGCTCGAGTACGCGCGCGGCCTCGGGATGGTGGTGATCGACCACTGCGAGGAGGCGGCGCTCGCCGACCAGGCGGCGATGAACGAGGGCCCGGTGGCAACCGTGCTGGGCCTGCGCGGCGCGCCCGCCGCGGGGGAGGCGATCGTGGTGGAGCGCGACGTGCTGCTCGCCGAGCTGACCGGCGGGTCGTTGCACATCGCGCACGTGTCGGCAGCCGCGTCGGTGGACGCGGTGCGCCGTGGCAAGGCGCGCGGCGTGCGGGTCACCGCCGAGGCGACGCCACACCACCTGCTGCTCACCGACGAACTGGTGCGGGAGCGGCAGTACGACACCGCCACCAAGATGAACCCGCCGCTGCGCGCCGAGGCCGATCGCCTGGCGGTGATCGCCGGGCTGCGCGACGGCACCATCGACTGCATCGCCACCGACCATGCGCCGCACACCGTCGACGACAAGGCCGTGGAATACGACCGCGCCGCGTTCGGCATCGTCGGCCTCGAGACGGCAGTTGCGCTGTGTCTCGACCGGCTGGTGGCGCCGGGGCACATCAGCCTCGGGCGCATGGTCGAGGCGCTCTCGGTGCGGCCGGCCGCGATCTTCGGTCTGGCCGGCGGCACGCTGTCCCCGGGTGCGCCTGGCGACGTCACCATCCTCGACCTGAAGCGCAAGGTGAAGGTCGATCCCGCCGCGTTCCGCTCGCTGGGGCGCAACACGCCGTTTGGCGGCCTCGCGCTGAAGGGCGCGCCGGTGATGACGATCGTGGCCGGCCGCGTGGCCTGGGAAGCGTCCTAGGACGCCTGGCAGTCGAGCAGCACCTTGAGCACGCCCGGCTGCGCGGCGTGCGCGAACGCGGCAACTCCGTCGCGCAACGGATAGCGCGCGTGCACCAGCGGCGCCACGTCTACCGCACCGCCTTCGAGCAACGCGAGCGCCGGTCCGAACGGCCCGCAGCGCGAGCCGACGAGCGTGATCTCGTCAACCACCACGGGTGCAAATGGCACGGATGCGGTGCCGCGATAGGTGCTCTTCAGCACCACGGTGCCGCGCGGCCGCACCGCGCGCAGCGCCGCCGCCAGGCCGGCGGCGTTGCCGGTGCACTCGACCACTACGTCGTAGCGGCGCTCCTGCAGCTCGTCCGGCGCGCCGGTGCAGATGCCGCGCCGCGCGGCCAGTTCGAGCTTTGCGGGGTGTCGGCCGACGAGCAACAGCTCGCAGCCGCGCAGCGCCAGCGTCTGTGCCACCAGCAGCCCGAGTTTGCCGTCGCCGATCACCGCCACGTGCTCGCCACCGGTGAACGGCACTTGCTCCTGCACCTGCAGCGCCGCCGCCAGCGGCTCGGCGAACACCACCGTGTCGTCGCTCAGCGCATCGGCGATCGTGTGCAGGTTCGCAACCGGCAGTGTCAGGAAGTTGGCGAATGCGCCGTCCCTGGCCAGGATGCCGAGCACGGAGCGCTTCTCGCAATGGCTCTCGAAGCCGCGCACGCACATCGGGCAGGCACCGCAGCGCAGGTTGATCTCGCCGACCACGCGGCGGCCAAGCCACGCCTCGTTGCCGGGTGCTGCGACCACCTCGCCGACGAACTCGTGGCCGGGCACGCCGCGAAACGGGTAGTAGCCGTTCAGCAGCTCGAGATCGGTGTTGCAGATGCCGGCAAGCCGCACGCGGATGAGGGCATGGCCGGGCGGAGGGTCCGGCACCGGCACGTCATTGCGGTGAGCAAGGCGTTGCTTCTCGAGCCACAGCGCTTCCATCGGCGGCTCACGACGCTACCACACGCGATTTCCTCTCCCGCCTTTAGGATGGAAGCATGACTCCGCGCGTCGTCATCCTCGGCGGCGGCTTCGGTGGTCTGGCCGCGGCCAAGGCGCTGAAGCGTGCCCCGGTCGAGCTGACCGTCATCGACCGCCGCAACCATCACCTGTTCCAGCCGCTGCTCTACCAGGTGGCGACCGCCGGCCTCAACCCGAGCGACATCGCGCAACCGATCCGCGGCATCCTGCGCAAGCAGCGCAACACGCGAGTGATGCTCGCCGAGGTCACGGGTGTCGACATCGCGGCGCGGCAGGTCCTCACCGGCGACGGAGCGGTGCCTTACGACTACCTGATCGTCACCACCGGCGCCACGCATTCCTATTTTGGCAACGACCAGTGGGAGGCGCCGGCGCCCGGGCTCAAGGACATCGACGACGCCCTCGAGATCCGGCGCCGCGTGTTCCTCGCGTACGAAGCGGCGGAGAAGGAAGCGGACGCCGAGAAACGGCGCGCGCTGCTCACCACCGTCATCGTCGGCGGCGGCCCCACCGGCGTCGAGATGGCGGGTGCGCTCGCCGAGATCTCACGCCACGGCATGCGCGACGACTTCCGGCGAATCGATCCGCGCACCGCGCGCGTGATCCTCGTCGAAGGACTCGACCGCGTGCTGCCCGCTTATCCGCTCGACCTCTCGGTAAAGGCGCGCCGCCAGCTCGAGGGCCTTGGCGTCGAGGTCTGGACCGGCACGCGCGTCACCGGCATCGACCAGGACGGAGTGACGCTCGGCAAGGAGCGGCTGCACGCGCGCACCGTCGTGTGGGCGGCCGGCGTCGCGGCATCGCCGCTGGCGCGGACGCTCGGCGTCGAGCTGGACAAGGCCGGCCGGGTGAAGGTCGCCAAAGACCTTTCGCTTCCGGGGCACCCCGAGGTGTTCATTGCCGGCGACCTTGCGGAGGTGGAGCAGGACGGAGCGCTGCTGCCCGGCGTCGCACAGGTCGCGATCCAGGGCGGCCGGCACGCGGCGCGCAACGTCGTTCGGCTCGTGAAGGGCGAGGCCAGCGAGCCGTTTCGCTACAAGGATCCGGGCAGCTTCGCCACCATCGGGCGCGGTGCCGCCGTCGGCATGCTCGGCCGCGTGCACCTCTCGGGCTTCGTCGCCTGGGCGGCCTGGCTGCTCATCCATATCGCGTTCCTCATCGGCCTGCGCAACCGCCTCGCCGTGCTCCTCAGCTGGACGTACTCGTACATCACCTGGCGCCGCGGCGCGCAGCTCATCACCGGCAAGTGACGCGCGCCCGCAGGCGGCTGGCGATTGCCACACTGGCTGTGCTCGCTGCGGCAGCGTGCTGTTTCGTGTGGGGCTTCCTGATCGAGCCGGGGCACATCGCGGTTCGCGATCACAGGCTGCGTGTGCCCGGCTGGCCCGCAGGGCTCGACGGCGTGCGCATCGCGGCGCTCGCCGACGTCCACGAAGGCGCGCCGTTCGTCACGCCGCAGCGGGTGCGGGCGCTGGTTGATGAAGTCAACGCGCGGCAACCCGACATGATCGTGCTGCTCGGCGACTACCTCGTACACGGCGTCGTCGGCGGCCGGCGCCAGCCGCCCGAACAAGTGGCTGCCGACCTCGCGGGGTTGCGCGCCCCACACGGCGTATTCGCGGTGTTTGGCAACCACGACGTCTGGTTCGACGCGCGCCGCGTGCGCGCGGCCTTCGAGAGCCGCGGCATCACCTTCCTCGCCGACGAGTCGCGCGCGGTGGAACTGCGGCCTGGCCAGGTGATTCACGTCGTCGGCCTGCGCGAGGTCGGCACGCAGCGCCTCGACCGGCGCCGCGCGTTCGCCGGCGTGCCGCCGGGGGGCAAGGCCCTGGTGCTGACGCACAACCCCGACGTGTTTCCGCTGCTCGCCGGGTCGCCGGCGGTGCTGACGCTCGCCGGGCACACGCACGGCGGCCAGGTGCGGCTGCCGCTCTTCGGCCCGCCGTGGGTGCCGTCCGAATACGGCGCGCGCTACGCGGGCGGCCTCGTGGTTGAAGACGGTCGCGCGATGTTCGTGAGCACCGGAATCGGCACCAGCATCCTGCCAGTCAGATTCGGCGTCCCGCCAGAAGTTTCCCTGCTCGAGATCCACCCCTGAAGGAAGAATCAACAGGACGTGCATTGAAGAAGTCCGCCGGCCGCAGGAAGAAGCCCGCCAGCCGCAAGCAACCGCGCCGCCCGCCGCTACGCACTGGCAGGGGACTGGTCGCCGCCCGCCGCTCGAAGGTCCACGGCACCGGTGTCTTCGCGTTGCAAGACCTCGCGCGCGGCACCGAGATCATTCACTATCTCGGGACGCTGCGCACCCATGAAGACGTGGACCGCGAATACGACGCGCTCGCCGACAGCGGCCACACGTTCTACTTCACGCTCAACGCGAAGTACGTGATCGACGCCGGCATCCGCGGCAACGCCGCGCGCTTCATCAACCACAGCTGCCGGCCCAACTGCGAAGCGGTCACCGAAGACGACCCGGGCGGCAATGCGCGCCGCGACCGCATCCTCATTCGCGCGATTCGCAGGATCAGGGCCGGCGACGAGCTCGGCTACGACTACGGCATCACCGTCGACGGCCCGATCACAGCCCGCGAACGCGCCTTGTGGGCCTGCCACTGCGGCTCGCCCAATTGCAAGGGCACATTGCTAGCCAACAAGTAGGCCGACATCGACGGATTGGACGCTAGCGACCGCCAATCCGTCGATGACGCGGACGCAAGCGCCTGGGGAACGGACTAACGGAAATCGACGGATTGGACGCTAACGACCGCCAATCCGTCGATGACGTCAACTTGCGTTGAAGGTGTCGCAGGCCTTGAGGTCGCCGGCTTCGAGGCCGCGGCGGAACCAGCTGGTGCGCTGCGCCGACGAGCCGTGGGTGAAGCCCTCGGGATTGACGTGGCCCTGCGCCTGTTTCTGGATGCGGTCGTCGCCGACCGCGGCCGCTGCGGTCATGCCTTCCTCGATGTCACCCGGTTCGAGGTTCGACGACGTCGCCTTCGCCCAGACACCGGCGTAGCAGTCGGCCTGCAGCTCGAGGCGCACCGACAGCTCGTTCGCCATGTCGGGCCGTGCCTGCTGCGCGCGCCGCATCTGCGCTTCGGTGCCGATGATCTTCTGCAGGTGATGGCCCAGCTCGTGCGCGAGCACATACGCCTGTGCGAAGTCGCCGCTGGCGCCGAAGCGGGTGCGCAGCTCGTCGTAGAAGCCGAGGTCGACATAGACCTTCTCGTCGACCGGGCAGTAGAACGGTCCGCTCGCGGCCTGCGCGAAGCCGCACTCGGCCCGCGTCTGGTCGCGGAACAGCACCAGCGTGGCATCGCGATACTGCAGGCCGAATTGCGGCAGCACGCGCGCCCAGGTGGCCTGCGCGTCGTCGAGCACGAAGGAGATGAAGTGCACCAGCTTCTCTTCTTCCGGAGTCGTCTGCACCGGCGCTTGCGGCCCGGTCGTTTGCACGGCGCCGCCGCCACCCCCGGCACCGGGGTCGAGCAGCGCCAGAAAGTTCTGCTTGAAGACCAGGCTCAACACGATCAGCAGCGCAAGCGTGCCGCAGCCGACCGAACGGCCGCCGCCGGGAAAGCCGCCGAAACCGCCGGCACCTTCGCCGCGCCGATCCTCGATGTTGTCGCTGACGCCACGGTCCTGCCAACGCATGCCTGCTCCTCGCCCCTGGAGAGCTGTCGTAAAGGGCGGACTATACCGTACGCCCCGGTTGGTGAATTTACGTCTTGCCACTCAACATCGTGATGCCACTTGCGGTCCAAGAATGCTGGGTGCTCTAGACTCGTCATGATGACAGCAAGCAGGAAACGCTGGATCGGAATCGTGACGGGCGTGTGCTTGCTCGCCGGCGCCGGCTACCTTTATTCACAGCGTCCGCGGCCGGTCCGCTACGTCACCGCGGCCGTTGACCGCGGCGACATCGTCGAGGCGGTGGGCGCCACCGGCGCGCTGCAGGCGGTCACAAGTGTACAAGTCGGCTCGCAGGTCTCGGGCACCATCCAGAGCCTCGGCGCCGACTTCAACACGGTCGTGAAGAAGGGCCAGGTGATCGCGCGGCTCGATCCCTCCACCTTCCAGGCGCGACTCGGCCAGGCGCAAGCGAACCTCGCCGCCGCCCGCGCCAACGTCGACAAGGCCCGCGCCGACCTCAGCGACAACCAGCAGAAATTCAAGCGCGCGCAGGAGCTGGCGGCGGAGCAGCTGCTGGCGCAGAGCGATCTCGACAGCGCGCGCGCCGCGTTCGAGTCGTCGCAGGCGAGCCTCAAGGCGGCGCAGGCGTCGGTGACGCAGTCGCAGGCGTCCGTCAACCAGGCGCAGCTCGACCTCGACCACACGATCATCGCGACGCCCATCGACGGGGTCGTCGTGAACCGCAGCGTGGACGTCGGCCAGACGGTGGCGGCATCGCTGCAGGCGCCGACGCTCTTCATCATCGCCAACGACCTCTCGCACATGCAGGTGAACGCAACCGTGGACGAGGCGGATGTCGGCCGCGTGCAGGAGGGCCAGGAGGTCGCGTTCCACGTCGATGCGCATCCCGACCAGACGTTCGTCGGACGGGTGCAGCAGGTGCGGCTGCAGCCGCAGACGGTGCAGAACGTCGTCAGCTACAACACGCTCATCGCCGTGGACAACGTCGCCGGCGAGCTGCTACCGGGCATGACCGCAACCGTCTCGATCATCGCGCGCAAGGCGAGCAACCAGCTGCGCGTCCCGGCATCGGCGCTGCGTTTCCGGCCCGAGGGGTTCGAAGGCCGGCGGCGCGGCGGTGGCGGTGCGGGCGCACCCAGCGGTGGCGGAGGCAGCGGCGCGCGCCAGCGCCAGGACGCTGCTTCGTCCGATGGCGCGCGTGGCGCGGGCAACGGCGCGCCGGCGGCAGTCAATGCGCGCGGGCTGGTGTTCGTGCTCGGCACAGACGGCAAGCCCGCACCGATGCGCATCGAGACGGGCGTTACCGACGGCCAATGGGTGGAGGTCGTCTCCGGACTCAGCGAGGGCCAGTCGGTCGTCACCGGCATCGACAGCGGCACCACGGCGGCCGTGCGGCCAGGCGCGCAGCCGACGCCCGCAGCCAACAACCCGTTCTCGCCGCAGCGGCAGCCGACCCGCCGCACCCGCTGACGATGGCCGACGCGGCCGTCATCCGCCTCGCCGATGTCAAGAAGTCGTACCTCGTCGGCGACGTCACGGTGCACGCGCTGCGCCACGTCGACCTGAGCCTCGAGCGCGGCACCTTCACCGCCATTGTCGGCTCGTCGGGCAGCGGCAAGTCGACGCTCATGAACATCCTCGGCCTCCTCGACCGGCCGTCGTCCGGCACCTATGCGCTCGAGGGCGTGGACGTCTCCAACTTCGACCGCGACGCGCGCGCGCAGTTCCGCAACCGCAAGATCGGCTTCGTGTTCCAGAACTTCAACCTGTTGCCGCGCACCACCGCCACCGAGCAAGTCGAGCTGCCGCTGCTGTACGGCGGCCGCAACGTGCCGGCCGCCGAACGCCACAAGCGTGCCGAGGAGCTGCTGCGCGCAGTGGGCCTGGGCGAGCGGGCGCACCACACGCCGAACCAGCTCTCCGGCGGCCAGCAGCAGCGGGTCGCCATCGCGCGCGCGCTGGTCACCGAGCCCGAGATCGTGCTCGCCGACGAGCCCACCGGCAACCTCGACAGCCGCACCAGCATCGAGATCATGGAAATCCTGCAGCGGCTCAACCGCGAGCGCGGCCTCACCGTCATCCTCATCACCCATGAGCCCGATATCGCCGAGTACGCGCAGCGCATGGTGACGCTGCGCGACGGCAGGATCGTCAGCGACTCTCCGGTGGCCAGGCGGCGCGACGCGGTCGCCGAGCTGCGTGCGTTGCCGGCGCCGGAAGTGGAGCAGGAAGCATGAGCCTGCGGGAGACGCTGCGCATCGCCATGATCGCGATCCGCCGCAACAAGGTGCGCTCGGCGCTCACCATGCTCGGCGTCATCATCGGCGTCGCCTCGGTGATCGCGATGATCGCGCTCGGCTCGGGTGCGCGCCAGGCGATCGACGAGCAGATCCAGAGCCAGGGGACGACGCTCATCTACCTGTCGTCCGGCAGCTTCAACCGCGGCGCCGGCGGCGTGCGCGGCGGCGCCGGCACCATCACCACCCTGACCATGGACGACGCGGTCGCGGTGTCGCAGCTGCCGCAGGTCGCGCACTGGACGCCGGTGGTGCAGGGGCGCGCGCAAGTGGTGGCGGGCAACATGAACTGGAACACCCAGGTGCAGGGCGGCAACGAGGACTTCCTCGCGGTGCGCAACTGGGTGATCGCCGACGGCCTCAACTTCACGGCGCGCGAGGTGACCACCGCCGACAAGGTGTGCCTGCTCGGCGACACCGTCACGCGCACGCTGTTTCCCGACGGCAACGCCGCGGGCCAGACGATCCGCATCAAGAACCTGCCGTTCCGCGTGCTCGGCACGCTCGCCGCCAAGGGCCAGGGGCAGTTCGGCCAGGACCAGGACGACTTCATCATCGCGCCCTACACGACCATCCAGAAGAAGCTGCTCGGCATCACCTACCTGAACCAGGTGTCGCTCGCCGCGCACACCACCGACGACGTCGAGCCGCTCGCCACCGCCATCACGCGGCTGATGCGCGAGCGCCACCGCATCTCGAACCCCGACGACGACGACTTCAACGTGCGCACGGTCGAGGAGCTGGCGCAGACCCGGGTGCAGATGGCGCAGACCATGACCGGGCTGCTGATGAGCGTGGCCTCGGTGAGCCTTTTGGTCGGCGGCATCGGCATCATGAACATCATGCTGGTCTCGGTGACGGAGCGGACCAAGGAGATCGGGCTGCGCATGGCCATCGGCGCGCGCACCGGCGACATCCTCCGCCAGTTCCTGACGGAGGCCGTGGGATTGTCGGTGGTCGGCGGGTTGCTGGGGATGCTGCTCGGTATCGTGGTGTCGAAGGTGGTGTCGGAAACGCTCGGCTGGCCGACAGTGATCACACCGTCGTCCATCGCCATCGCCTTTGCCTTCGCGGCCGCGGTCGGCGTGTTCTTCGGCTACTACCCGGCGAAGACCGCCGCCAACCTCGACCCCATCGACGCCCTGCGCTACGAGTAGCAACACGCTCACCACTTCGTGAGCGTGTTGCGTATCCTGAGCCTAAGGTCGCTCGCTGGCGCGAAGGATCCCTCTTACTTGCCCTCGAGCGACTTCTTCCGCACCGCCTCGAACTCGTCGCCGGGCTTCCATGCGGGCGTCTTCACGGAATTCGCCACCCGCACGCCGACGTCGAACAGCAGCTGCGCGTCCTGTACCGCGCCGGAATAGTCCCAGTCGGAGCGCACCTCGTCGCTCGGCTGGTGGTAGTCCTTTGCCTCGAAGTCTTCCTTCTTCTGCTTGCCGTATCCCGCCGGCTTGCCGATGACGTCAGTGCCGGTGTTGAAGTGCGAAGCCGGGATGCCGACCTTGGCGAAGTTGAAGTGGTCGGAGCGGTAGTAGAAGCCCTTGTCGGGGAACTGGTCGCCGACGATGGTGCGCTTCTGCGCCAGTGCCGCTGCCTTGACGAAGTCGTCGAGGCTCGACTTGCCGAGGCCGATGACGCCGAAGTCGCGGGTCTCGCCCATCATGCCGAGGCCGTCCATGTTGATGTTCGCGACGAACTTGCCCGCGGGGATCGGCAGGTGGTTCGAGAGGTATTCGGAGCCGAGGAGGCCCTGCTCTTCGGCGGCGACCGCCGCGAAGTAGATGGTGCGCTTCGGCTTCGGCTGGAGCGCCTGGAACGCGTCGGCGATCGCCAGCATGCCGGCAACGCCCGAGGCGTTGTCGATGGCGCCGTTGTAGATCGCGTCCTCGCCCGGCTTGGCGTTCGGGTTGATGCCGAGGTGATCGTGGTGCGCCGAATAGATAACGGCTTCCTTGGCGAGCACCGGATCGGCGCCCGGCAGCTTGCCGATGACGTTGGCGGTCTGCTTCTTCTTCACCTGGTTCTTGAGCAGCGCCGACAAGGTGACGCCGAGCGGCACCGGCTTGAAGTCGGCCTTCTCGGCAGCGGCGCGCAGCGTGTCGAGGTCGGCGCCGCCGAGCGCCGCGATCTTGCGGCAGGTGTCTTCCGCGCACCAGCCCTTGAGCGCCATCAGCTCCTCGCCTTCGGCAGGCGGGATCGAGAAGCGCTCGCCGGTCCACCCGCTCTGCACCACCGTGAACGGGTAGGCAGCCGACGGCGTCGTGTGGATGATGATGGCGCCCGCGGCGCCCTGGCGTGCGGCGCTTTCGTACTTATAGGTCCAGCGGCCGTAGTAGAGGCGCGTCTTGCCGCCGAAGAGGTTGGGATCGCTCTCCGGGTCGTTGTTCATCATCAGCAGGATCTTGCCCTTGAGGTCCACGCCCTTGAAGTCGTCCCACTTGTATTCGGGCGCCTGGATGCCGTAGCCGACGAACACCACTTCGGCGTCGTCGAGCTTCACTTCCTCCTTCGGCACGTCGGCGAACGCGATGAACTCGTCGTACGACTTGACGGTGACGCTCTTGTCGCCCTTCTTGAAGGTGAACGTTTCGGGCATGGCGGTGTCGATACCGAAGACATCGAACGGCTGCAACCAGGTGCCGTCGGGCGCGCCGGGCACGAGGCCGGCGTGCTCCATCTGCGACACGATGTAGGCCTCGGCCAGCTGGTCGCCGCGAGTCGCCGGGCCGCGGCCTTCGAGGAGGTCGCTCGCCAGGAAGCCGATATGCGCCTTGAGCGTGTCGGCCTTGATTGCGGCCGACGCCTTCTGCGCGGCCGAGGGTGCGGGCGCCTGGGCGAAAACCGGGGCGGCCAGGGATGCGAGCGAGAGGAAAAGGGCGAAATGTTTCATGACCCGGTAGCATACCAAGCAAGCAACGGGTGACCGGTGAAACCTGAAAGAGTCGACGAAAAGGCACAACGAATCACCCGCGAGTTCCGCCAGACGATCCATGGCACGCCGGCGCAGGCGTTTCCCCTCCTGTGCCCGGTGCGCGAGCGCGACTGGGCCGAGGGCTGGGAGTGCGCCGTGCTTCACTCGGAGTGCGGCTTCGCCGAACAGGGCGCCGTATTCACGACGCCGCATCACGGCGAGAGCGAGACCGTCTGGGTCATCACCGGCTACGACTCGCCGCGGCGGATCACGTTCGTGCGGGTGACACCGGGTGAGACCGCGGTAGACATCGCGATCGACGTCGCACCGCTCGGCGACAACGAATCGACGGTGGACATCCGCTACACGTACACGAGCCTCGGCCCGCGCGGCGACAAGCGTCTCGCTGCGATCACCGAAGAGGCGTGGCGCGCCGACATGGAATTCTGGGAGCGGGGCATGAACCACTACCTCGCCACCGGGGAGATGCTGCGCTCCGGCCACGAGTAGTCCGCATCGCGGGCGGCGCGTTCGCGATGGGCGACGACGCCGGCCGGCCGGACGAAGCGCCGGTGCACGAGGTGCGAGTCGCCGCTTTCGCGCTCGGCGCCACCGCCGTGACGAACGAAGAGTACGCGCGGTTTCTCGCGGCCGGGCTCGCCGCGTCACCGCCGTGGTGGGGCAAAGCCGGCTTCGACCACCCGCGGCAGCCGGTGGTCGGCGTCAGCTGGTTCGATGCCCAGGCGTGCGCGGCATGGTTCGGCTGCCGTCTGCCGACCGAGGCGGAGTGGGAGTTCGCGGCGCGCGACGACGGGCGCTGGGCGCCTCCAGACGTTCCGGCGGCTGCGCTTGACGGTCCATGGCTGGTCGGCCTTGGCAGCGCGAACGGCCTCGGCCTCTTCGACATGGGCACCGCGGTGCACGAATGGTGCGCCGACTGGTACGACGCCGGCTTCTACGACATGTCGCCGCGCGACCACCCGCGTGGTCCGGCCGCAGGCACGCGGCGCGCGAGCCGCGGCGGCTCGTGGCGGCATCACCTGCGCTACTCGCGACCCGCGGCGCGCAGCAGCCTGCCGCCCGAATCGCGCTACGCCGACTACGGCTTCCGACTCGTGAGTGACGTCAGTTGAGCGTGAACTTCACAGTGACGCTCATCAGCACCGCCACCGGCACCCCCGAGAGCAGCGTCGGCGTGTAGCGCCACTGCTGCACGGCCTCGACCGCCGCGCGCTGCAGCAACTGCGGGCCGGACACGACCCGGGCATCGGTCACGTTGCCGTGCGGATCGATGACGCACTCGACCACCACCGTGCCCTGCACCCGTGCCGCGCGCGCGATCGCGGGATACACCGGATCGACCTGCCGCAGCTTCACTGGCGCCCGCACGTCGCCGCCCACGCGAATGAGCCGCGGCGGATCGGGCGCGGCCGCCATGCCGGCGATATCGACGCCAATGGTCCCGACGCCGACGTCGTCAACGCCGCCGCAACCAGCACCGCTACACACCTCGCCAACGCCCGCCGGGCCGATGCTTGCGTCGGCCAGCAGGTCTTCTGGCACGGGCAGCTCATCGGGAACAGCCACCGCAGTGGCGTTCGCCGGCGTCGTAGCCTGGCGAGAGCGGAGAACCCGTGTCGCAACCACGGCGCGCGGCGGTGCCGGCACCACCAGCACCGGCGTCTCCCAGATCTTGCCGGCGGCAGCGACTACCGGCAGCTCACCGCGCGAGAACCCGTCGCCAAACCACAGCCCAGCGATGGCGACAGCATGCACCAGCACCGAAAGGACCGCTCTTCGCATGGCCCCTCCTCATCGCTGGCTTGGACACCGCGCGGGAAGCGAGGTTCCGGAAAGACGTGCGGCATCACACCGTTGCTTTTCGACTGGAGAAAGGACGTGCGCGACGCGGACGGCGTCGCAGGTCTCCCGACCTATGAGATGGGTTTGGAATCCCTAGTCGATCTTGCGTCCTGCGCCAATGCTATGGCGGTTTCGTAGTCCGCGAGGCAGCGCGCCTCGGAATGCTCGACGGCGACGTGGGCCGCGGCGGCCGTGCCGAGGCGGGCACGCAGTGCGCTGCTCGCAGCGAGGCGCAGGAGTGCGCGGGTCACCTCGCCTTCCTCGTCGGTGACCCGCACCTTGACCACCGCGTCGGCCGGAATTGCGGCGAAGTTGTCGAGGTCGGAGACGATGGTGGCGCGGCCCTGGGCCAGGACGCGCAGCAGCGCCGCCGAGGTTTCGCGCGCGGTGGGGTAGCGCAAGTGCACGGCGATGTCGGTGGCCGCGATGTGGGCGGGCAGTTCCTCGAGCGGCACGCGTCCCGTGACGATCGCCTTGTCCGCGATGCCGGCTGCGGTGAGTGCCGCGTCCAGACCACTGCGGTCGGGCACAGGGCCGACGAGCAGCAGGCGCAGCGGCGCACCGAGGCGGATTGCCCGGCCCACGGCGCGGGCAAGAACGTCCACTTCCTTCTCGGCGGTGAGCAGGCCGAACGTGGCGACGACGATCTCGGAGCCCCTGATGCCGAGGTGCGTGCGTAGTTCGTCGATCACGGACGCGCCGACCGGCGGTGGCTCCTGCATCGGCATGGCGAGCGGCGTCACCAGGGCGTCCGGCACCTCGGCGAGCACGCGGTCGAGAAGCGCGCGGTTGTGGCCGGCGATCACGTCCGCCGCGGCCGCGGGACCGCGGAAGAACGGATAGGCGTAGGGCAGCAGGCGGCCGGTGGTCTCGAGCTGAACATCGGCGAGCAGCGGCTGCGCTGGATACTCGGCGGCGAGCTCGGTGCGGTAGCGCTCGAGCGATTGGCGCGCGGCGTCGCGCAGCGCGGCGTTCGACGGATCGGCGCGATAGGCGACGACCGCGGCAGATTCGGTGAGCAGCCTTGCGCGCGCGTGATGCAGCACCAGGTCGTGCAGCACCAGCAGGCCGCCGATGCGCTGCACGGCATCGAGAACGAACCGGTACTCGGTGCCGTTGCCGAGCTGATGGATGACGGCGTCGTACTCGAGGCCGCGTGCTTCGGCGGCGTACTCTTGAAACGGCAATACCCGCAGCTGCGGCAGGTTGAAGGCGGCCGTCTCGGGCTGGTCCACGAACACGTCGATCTGGTGGCGCGGCTCCAGCAGCCTCAGGACGTCGGCGGCGTAATCGGCGACCCCGCTCGGCGCGGGCGGCAGCGGCGTGAAGAAGGCGAGCCGGCTCACCGCGTCGCGAACAGCGCGAACTCCTGCGGCCCGTAGAGCAGGCCGTTGAGGCGGGCGATGTTCTCGTTCAAAGCCTGTGCGGCGAGCGGCGGCAGCCCGTCCGTCGGCACCGCCTGCAGCTGCGCCGCGGCCTCCACCGGCCGCAGGTATTCGACGCGCACGTCGGTGAAGCCGGCCGCCGCCGCAAAGAAGGCGAGCGTGTCGGGATGCAGCGGCTTTTCATGGCTCAGGTCGCGCTGGAACACTTCGAGAAGCCCGGTCACCGAGCGCACGTTCACTGTCTCGAGGATCAGCAGCCCGCCCGGGTGCAGCGCGCGATGCGCCTCGACCAGCACACCGTGCAGCACGCCCGGCGCCAGGTGCTCCGCCACCTGCGCGGCGAAGATGCCGCCGAGCGATGAGGTGGCGACCGCGCCGAGAAAGCCGAGCAGGTCGGCTTCGAACGCCTGCAGGCCTTGCGTGCGGCAGGCCTGCACCGCCCGCGCGTTGGAGTCGACGCCGCGCGCCTCGATGCCGGCTTCGCGCAGCAGTTCGAGGAACTCGCCGCGGCCGCAGCCGAGCTCGACCACGGGCGCATGGCCTTGCAGCTGCGCGACGTAGGGCCGCAGCCGCTCGCGAATCTCGGCGGGCGCGCCGCGATACTCGTTCTCGAACGCCTCGTAGATCGCCGAATCCATCGCGCGGGCGGCAAAGCCCGCCATGTCGAACTCGAGCGGCGTCTGCTCGATCGAGTCGCGCAGCGCGCGCAATTGCTCGGAGGCGGTCTCGAGCCGCTGGCGCATTGCCTGCATGCCCTCGAGCCGGCGGCTCATTTCCTCCTGGCGCCGGTCGAACGTCTCGAGGATGAGCTCCGCGCGCGCGCTGGTGAGCGCCGACTGCATCCGGTCGCGCGCATCGACCATCGGCTGCACGCGCTGCATGTACGCGACCACCGCCGCCACCAGCGCGCCCGAGCGGTCGTGCAGGCGCGTGGTCTCCTGCACGAAGCCGTTCAGCAGCTGCACCAGCACCGAGTTGAAGGCTTCCTGCCGCGCCATCGCCGGCTGTACCGCGTTCCACACGGCGCGGCGATGGCGGCCCGCGAGCCCGCTCCCCGCTTCGGGCTGCGGAACTTTCCACAGCTCCTGCAGCTTCGCGAGCTGCCCGGGCAGGGTCGTGAGCTTCTCGGCGAGCACCGGTTCGCCGGCGAGCGCGTCCACGGCGGCCAGCACCTGCGCGTACGCTTCCTCTTCCTGGGCGAGGCGGGAGCGCAGCTCGTCGAACGGCGGGGCGCTGTCGCTCACGCGCGCGGCGGCCGCTTTTCCAGGAACTCGAGGACCAGCCCGTCGATCGACAGGTCTGCCGAGACCGGCAGCGGCTTCGGGTCGTACTGGCCTTCCTGCACCGAGCCGATCACGGCCTTGTGCTGGTCTTCCATGTAGCCGAGCACCGCCTTCTCGTCCACGAGGTCGCGCAGCTTGTCGGCGACGTTCTGCCGCCGCGCGCCGAGGATCTCGCCGCCCTTGTAGACGAGGGTCTCGATCACCGGGTTCTTGGCGCCCTTGTACTCGGTCTGCACGTGGTAGGTCGTGCTGCGGCGCTTGACGTCGGTGTTGAAGCCCGAATTCATCGCTGCGCCGTCCAGGTGCGGGGGTCCATTGACGCCATCCTATAATGACGGTCCATGGCGCGCGATGACGAAGACGGGCCGGTGCCCCTGTTCGGCACCTGGCGGGCCATCTACACCGCCGTGATCGTGTCCGCGCTCACCGTGATGGCCCTGATCTTCGCTTTCTCGAAGTGGCCGTTCTGAGCCGGTGACGACCCTCGACTGGGCCGTCCTCATCTTCTACCTGGTCGCGATCGTCGCCTTCGGCCTCTACGCGGGGCGCGGCAACCGCAAGCTCGAGGACTTCTTCCTCGCCGGCCGCTCCATGCGCTGGTGGGCGGTGGGTCTCTCGGTGATGGCGACGCAGATCAGCGCAATCACGTTCGTCGGCACCACCGGCCAGGCGTACACCGACGGCATGCGCTTCCTGGTCGTGTACTTCGGGCTGCCGTTCGCGATGGTCATCCTGTGCGTCACGCTGGTGCCGTTCTTCTACCGCTCGGGCGTCTTCACCGCCTACGAGTATCTCGAGCGCCGTTTCGACGCACGCACCCGCACCCTCACCAGCCTGCTGTTCCTGCTGTCGCGCGGACTCGCCGTCGGCGTCACCCTGTACGCGCCGTCGCTGGTGCTGGCCGTGATCCTCGGCTGGGGCGAGCGCTCCACCATCCTCGTCATGGGCCTCACCACCATCGTCTACGTGCTCTACGGCGGCAACAAATCGGTGATCTGGACCGACGTGGTGCAGATGGCGATCATCTGGTTCGGCATCTTCGTCTGTCTCGGCGTCGCCATCGCCAACCTGCCGCAGGACATCTCGCTGCGCGACGGACTGGCGCTGGCGCAGGCCACAGGCCGCACCCGCATCATGGATCCGTCCACCAGCCTTTCCACCCCGTACACGCTGTGGGGCGGGCTCATCGGCGGCACTTTCCTGATGCTGTCCTATTTCGGCTGCGACCAGAGCCAGGTGCAGCGGTACCTGTCGGGCGCGAATCTGACGCAAAGCCGACTGTCACTGCTGTTCAACGCATTTCTCAAAGTGCCGATGCAGTTCATGATCCTGCTGACGGGCGTGCTGGTGTTCGTCTTCTACCACTTCCATCCGCCGCCGCTCCTCTGGAACTCGCGCGCCGAAACGGCGATCACGAGCAACATCCCGGCCGCTGAGCTGGGCGCTCTGCGCGGGCGCTTCGACGCTGCGTGGAGCAGCCGCGAGCAAGCCACCCGGGCCTACCTGAAGACACGCGACGCGTCGCACCTCGCCGAATACGAAGCCGCGAGTGGCGCTCTCACAAGGGTGCGGGTGGAGACGCTTGGGCACCTGCCGCCCGCAGAACGTGCGGCTTACAACGACACCAACTACATCTTCCCGACCTACATCGTGTCGCAGTTGCCGCGCGGCATCGCCGGCCTGGTCATCGCCGTGATCTTCGCCGCGGCGATGTCGACGCTGTCGGGCGAGCTCAGCTCGCTCGCCACCGCGAGCATGGTCGATTTCTACAAGCGCTTCCTGAAGCGCGACGGCAGCGACCGCGCCGACATCCTGGTGTCGCGCATTCTGACGGCGTTCTGGGGGCTGTTCGCCTGCTGCATCGCGCTGCGCGCCGGACAGCTCGGCTCCGCGATCGAGGTGGTGAACCGCTTCGGCTCGTACTTCTACGGCTCCATCCTCGGCGTCTTCGGTCTCGCGGTGCTGACGCGCTGGGCGACGGCGCGCGGCGCCTTCTATGGCCTGCTCGCCGGCATGGCATCGGTCGCCGCGGTGGCGAACCTCACGCGCGTGCACTTCCTCTGGTACAACGTCGTCGGCGCCCTGGTGGTGTTCGCGGTGGGCGCCGTCATCAGCGCGGCGGACAACACGCCGTCGCCCACGGCGCGCGCCGCATAGGTCTGGCAGCGGCATGCCCTCAACCGCATTCGACTCGTTCTACCTGAAAGACCGCTTTGGCTCGAAGGCGATGCGCGCCGTCTGGAGCGACCGCGCCATGATCCAGGCGTGGCTCGACGTTGAGGCCGGGCTCGCAACCGTCGAAGGCCGGCTGGGAGTGATCCCGAAGAAGGCGGCACGGGAGATCGCCCGCGCCGCGCGCGTCGCAAACATCGACCTGCGCGCTATGCGCCGCGAGTTCGACCGCACCTGGAACCCGGTGGTGCCGCTGGTCGATGCCCTGTGCGCGCGCGTCAGCGTGGAGGCGGCGGGCTACATCCACTGGGGCGCCACCAGCAAGAACATCTTCGACAGCGGCACCGCGCTGCAGATCAAGGCGACGTACGCGGTGGTGTTCGCCGACCTCGAGCGCGTCATGGCGGCGCTGGCGCGGCTGGCACGCAAGCACCGCGGCACGGTGATGGCGGGGCGCACCCATGGCCAGCACGCGCTGCCCATCACCTTCGGCTACAAGGCGGCAGTCTGGCTCGACGAGCTGCTGCGCCAGCGCGAGCGCCTCGAGGCATCGCGGCCGCGGGTGCTGGTGGGGGAGCTGGGCGGCGCCGTCGGCACGCACGCGGCGCTCGGCCCCGTCGGGCTGCGCGTGCAGGCCGCGCTGATGAAGGAGCTTGGCCTCGGCGTGCCACGGGTGCCGACCAAGACCGCCGGCGACCGCTTCGCCGAGTTCTTCATGCTGCTGCTGATGCTGTCGGCGTCGCTCGGCAAGATCGCGCAGAACATCTACAACCTGCAGCAGACCGACATCGACGAAGTGACGGAATCCCCGGCCGGCAAGGTCGGCAGCTCGGCGATGCCGCACAAGCAGAACCCGGTGGTCTCCGGCTCCATCGTGTTCCTCGGCCGCCTGGCCCGCGCCCGCGCGGGCTCGGTGCTCGACTACATCCACGCCGAGTGGGAGGACGACCACCGCCAGGGCGAAACCGCCTGGTCGTTCGCACCCGAGATCAGCTTACTGGTCGGCGCGCAGCTGGAACTGACGAAGACGCTGCTGTCGACACTCGTCGTCAAGCCGAAGAACATGCTGCGCAACCTCGACCGCGCCGGCGGCGGCGTCGCCTCGGAAGCGGTGATGATGGCGCTCGCCGAAGCGATGGGGCGCGAGCGGGCGCACGCGCATGTGCTGGCGCTGTCGCGCACGGCGGCCAGCGCGGGCGAGCCGTTCCGTGCGGTGGCCGCGGCAGACCCGCTGGTGAAGAAACACATAGGAGCGCGGCGGCTGGCCGCGCTCCTCGACTACCGGCGCTCCCTGGGACTAGCCGAGCGCTTTGTCTCGGATGTGCTCGCCGCGTTTGCGGCGAAGCGTTAATTCTTCGCGCCTTCGGCCGCCAGGAGCGCCTTCTTGCGCGCCACGCCCCAGCGGTAGCCGGTGAGCGAGCCGTCCTTGCCGACGACACGGTGGCAGGGAATGGCGATCGCCACCGGGTTGGTGGCACAGGCACGCGCCACGGCGCGCACCGCCGAGGGCCGGCCGATCTGGCGGGCGATGTCGGAGTAGGAGCGGGTCTCGCCGGCGGGGATGCGCCGCAGCTCCTGCAGCACCTGCCATTCGAACGCGGTCGCCTGGATGTCGAGCGGCAGCTCCTTGTGCGGCGCGCGGCCGGCGGCGAGCGCCACCACCGCGCGGGTCCACTCGGCCGCCGGCCCCGGCTTCGCCTCGATCTCGGCGTTCGGATACTCCGCGCGCAGCGACGCCACCAGGTCGCGGTCGTTCCTGCCGACGCAGACGGCGGACACGCCGCGCGCGGTGGCCGCCACCAGCACGCGGCCGAGCGGCGAGTCGGCGATGGCGTAGGAGAGCTTCATGCCGGCGCCGCCCTCGCCGTAGGCGCTCGGCGTCATTCCCAGGTGCGACGGCGTTCGCTCGTAAACACGGCTGCTCGAGCCATAGCCCACGGCATAGGTTGCTTCGGTCACGGGATCCCCCTTCTTGAGGCGCTCTTTGAGCGCGCCGAAACGGCGCGCGTCCGCGTATTCGCGCGGCGTGATCCCGACGATGCGCCGGAAGGTGCGATGGAAGTGGTGCTGGCTGAGCCCGGCCACGGCGCTCAATTCCTGGAGGGACGGGCTCTCCTCGGAATGCGCGTCGATGTGGCGGCAGACCTGGCGCATGCGTTCCACGGCCGGATCGGGCGAGGCGAGCCCGCCCGGCCGGCAGCGGCGGCAGGAGCGGAAGCCCGCGGCTTCCGCCGCCTCGGGCACCGCGTAGAAGCTGACGTTGCGGCGCAGCGGCCGGCGCGCCGGGCACGAGGGCCGGCAATAGACCCCCGTGGTGCGCACGGCGAACACGAACGAACCGTCGGCTTCCCGGCTGCGGCTTGCAACGGCCCGCCACCGGCTGCTCTCGTCTTCTTCCTTCCAGGGCATCATCGAGATCATGCCCTGAAAGTACGCCAGCACGGGACCGATCACACTCCGCCGCTTGCGGTCGAAGTCGCGGCGGTGAAATAACATCGGCCATGACCTCGCTGCGCCACCGCTCTTTCTGGCTCCAGCAGACGATGGGCGACGCGCCTGATGCCGAACCGCTGCGCGGCGAGGCGCGGGCCGACATCGCCATTTTGGGTGGCGGCTATGTCGGGCTGTGGACGGCCATCCGCATCAAGGAACAAAGCCCGGGCGCCGACGTGGTGGTGCTCGAGCAGGACATCTGCGGCGGCGGCGCCTCGGGACGAAACGGCGGCTTCGTACTGAGCTGGTGGCCGAAGCTCAGCTCGCTCGCGAGGCAGTTCGGCGACGCGACGGCAGTCGGCATTGCCCGCGGCTCGGAACGGGCGATCGCCGATCTCGGCGACTTCTGCGAGCGGCATGCGCCAGGCGCCGACTTCCGCCGCGGCGGCTGGCTGTGGACCGCCACCTGCCCGGCGCACCTCGGCGCGTGGGACAGCGTGCTCGCCGTCTGCGAGCGTGCCGGCAGCGACGCGTTCGTGCGCCTCTCGCCGGAGGAGGCGGCACGGCGCGCCGGTTCGCCGCAGCACCTCGGCGGCGTCTTCGACCGCAGCGCCGCCATCGTCCATCCGGCGCGGCTCGCGCGCGGGCTGCGGCGCGCGGCGCTGGCGATCGGCGTGCGCATCCACGAGCACACGCGCGTGCGCGGTTTCGACCGCGGCCGGCCGGTGGTACTGCGCACCGACAGCACAACGCTGAGCGCCGACACGTTGGTGATCGCGACCAATGCCTGGGCGGCGTCGCTGCGCGAGCTGCGGAATGCCGTGGTGGTGGTGTCGAGCGACATGATCGCGACCGCGCCGATCCCCGAGCGCTTGCGCGAGATCGGCTGGCACCGCGACCTGTCGATCACCGACTCGCAGACCATGGTGGACTACTACCGCATCACCGCCGACGACCGCGTGGCGTTCGGCAAGGGCGGCTGGACCCTCGCGCTCGGCGGCCGCATCGGCGCGAAGTTCGACCAGCACCCCGGCCGCACCACGGAAGTCACCGCCGATTTCCACCGCAACTACCCGAGCCTGCGCGACGTGCCCATAACGCATGCGTGGTCGGGACCGATCGACCGCCCGCCCGACGGCCTGCCGCTCATCGGCCGTCTCGGCGGCTGCGACAACATCTTTTATGGCATCGGCTGGAGCGGCAACGGTGTCGGCCCCAGCGTCGTTGGCGGCCGCATCCTCGCGAGCCTGGCGCTGCGTCAAAAGGACGAATGGAGCCTGCATCCGCTGGTCGAGCGGCGCGTGGCGCGCTTTCCGCCCGAGCCGATACGCTTCATCGGCGGCCACTTCGTGCGCTGGGCGGTCGCCGCGAAGGAGGGCGCCGAGCTGCGCGGCCAAAAACCCGGCGCGGTCGCGAAACTGCTGTCGCGACTCGCCCCGGACGGCCTGGAAGACAAGCACTAGTCCCGGTTCTCCCGAGCGAGTGCGATTCAGCGCTCCAGGACAACGCCTGGTTAGAAACTGATCTTGGCGCCTGCCTGCAGCTGGCGCTGCTGGTAGCCGGCGGTGCCCGGGAAGTTGAGGGGGTTGACCGGGTTGCCGAGCGGGTTCACCACCACCGTGCGGTTCACCGCGGCGACGTTCTTGGTGTTGAGGATGTTCTTGCCCTCGATGAACAGCTCGAAGCGAGTGTGCTCGTTGACGTTCACGAAGCGCGAGTAGCGGGCGTCCACGTTCCACACGCGGCCGAGGCGGCCGCCGTTGCGCTCGATGCCCAGCGGCCGGTCATTCAGGACGCCGTCGCCGTTGAGGTCGGTGTTCGCGAGGATGTTGAACGGCAGCCCGCTGTTCGCCTGCAGGATGAAGCCCAGCTGGTTGTTGTCGAGGATGCGGTTCACCAGCCCGCCACCGCTGACGCGCGGCGCCAGCACGCTCGACAGCACGAACGTGTGCGTCTGGTTGAAGGGCACGACGCCGCGGTCGCGGTCGATGTTCGACGGGTCGGAGAGCCGGTCGTCGCCGCTGCCGACCGCGTAGGTGCCGGTGAGCGGGGCGTTGTCGGTGCCCTTCGCGTACGTGTAGACCGCCTGCATCTGTACGCCGTGGCTCATGCGCTTGTTGAGCGTGGCGGTCAGCGCGTTGTAGTTGGCGCGGCCGATGGAGCGGAACGTGTCGACGTGGTTGAAGGTCGGATCGACGCGGGTGGCCGCGGACACGGTGCCCGAATAGAGCGGCCGGCCGTCGCCGAGCGTGGGGCCGGTGGGCACCAGGTTGGTGTCGATCAGCACCGGCAGGTTGCGGCCCAGCGAGTTGACGTAGCCGATGGCGAACGACAGATCGTCGCTGAGCGCGCGTTCCAGCTGGATGTTGGTGAGCACGCTCCACTGCGTCTTGAAGTTGGAGTCGATGGCGACGATGCTCTGCACCGGCCGCGCGAACCCGGGCGGCAGCGACGACAGGTCGCCGGGGAACCCGGGAGCGCCGGCGGCCGTGGGGCTGAGGCTCACCGCGAGGAAGCGCGGGTCGCCGTTGCGCTGGATCGCATCTTCATAGAAATTCAGCAGCGGCGGCTCGTACATGATGCCGCTCGAGCCGCGCAGCACCGTCTTGCCGGCCCGGTCGAGGGTCCAGGCGAAGCCCGCGCGCGGCGCGAAGTTGCTCTTGTCGACCGTGAACTTCTGCGAGCGCGGGTTGGCGGCGAACGGGCGTGAATCGGGAATGTCGAACAGGTCGTAGCGCACGCCGAAGAGCAGCTTGAAGTTGGGTGTGAAGCGGATGTCGTCCTGCAGGAAGAAGCCCATGAAGCGCGAGTTGTAGTCGACCGCCGGGTCGCCGACGTCCTGGGTGAAGGTGGTGTAGCCGAGCGGGTTGCTGCCGTTCTTCGCGGCGAGATAGGCTGCGACGTTGGCGAACGTGTAGATCTCGCGCAGCGTATTGAGGCGCTCGTCGTCGATCATCTGCACGTCGAAGCCGGCCTTGAAGCTGTGCGCTCCGGCGATCCACGAGAAGTTGTCGACCACCTGGAAGATCTTCTGGTTGAAATCGAAGCCGGCCGACTGGCTGCCGTCGAGCGGCTGGCCGAAGGCGGCGATGCCGCTCACCAGCACCGCCGGCCCAGAGGTGGGCGCCGACTCGCTGAGCGTGCGGAACTGGTGGCGCTTCGCGTACTGCACGCGCAGCTCGTTGAGGCGGGTGCCGCCGAACGACGACACCAGCTGCAGTGAAGCCGAGCCCATCTGGTCGTTGAAGTCGGTGGCGCGCTCGGCGGTGTTGATGCCGCCGCCGATGTTGAAGGGCGAGGTGTTCTTGAAGAAGTAGTAGCGCGCGCTGAGCCGGTGCTCGGGCGACAGCTCGGCGTCGATCTTGCCAAGTGCGAAGTGCACGTTCTGCTTGGTCGGGATGACGCCGCCGTCGGGAATGGCGGCGGCCGACAGCCCCAGAATCGAGGCGTTCTGCACCGCCGAAGACTGGATCACCTTGCTCGCGTCGCGCAGGTCCTGGTCCACGTACTCGTAGCCGACGTAGAAGTGCACCCGGTCCTTGACGAGCGGTCCGCCGAGGGTGGCGGTGTAGTCCTTGAGGTTGTTGTCGGGCTTGGGCGCCGCCGGGTTCAGGAAGAACGGCCGCTCGGTCATGCCCGCGGTGCGCTTGCGATAGCCGAGCGAGCCGCGGAAGTTGTTGGTGCCGGACGGCGTGATGGCGTTGAACACCATGCCGGTCGTCTGGCCGAACTCCGGCGCGAAGCCGCTGGTGATGACCTTGACTTCCTGCACCATGATCTCGGATGAGGGCACGAGCCGCAGGCCGGCGCGGTCCTTCTGCGTGTTGGTGTTGCCGTCGATCTGGTAGTTGGTGTGCATCTGCGAACCGTTGGCGTTGACGCGCGCCACGCCGAACTCCTGGTTCTCGTAGCCGGTGACGTTCGCCTGCAGGAACGCGAAGTTGTACGGGTTGCGCGAGACCAGCGGCAGGTTCTTGACCTCGGCGTTGCTGATGGTGCGGCCGAGGTCGATCTTGCCGGGGTCGGCGATCGGCACGTCGCTGGTCACCGAAACCACTTCCTCGACGCCGCCCACCTCGAGCGTCACGTTGATGACCGCGGTGCGGCCCGCCACCAGAGTGATGCCGGTGCGTTCGGCCGACTTGAAGCCGGTGAGTTCCGCCTTTACGCGGTAGCTGCCGAGCGGCAGCAGCTGGAAGCGGTAGAGGCCGTCGGCGGCGGTGCGCGTCTCGCTCACGAGGCCGGTATCGAGGTTCGTCGCGGTCACCGCGACTCCGGGCACGGCGCCGCCCTGGCCGTCTTCGATGGTGCCTTCGATCGAGCCGTTGATCGCGTTCGATTGGGCAAGGGCCGCGGCGGGGAGCGCGAGTGCAACTGCAACGGCGAGCGCGAGAACAAAGCGGCGGACCAACATGAGGAGGGCCTCCTAAAGGAAGACTTTCGAGTATAGCCAAGGTACGATCCTGCGTCTTTTTCGTTTCACGAAAACGCAAGGAAGGGATCCCGAAAAATGAATGCACTGGTGCTCTTGCTCGCTGCCGCGCTTCCGATGTTCCAGGCGCCCAAGGCGGCGGCTGCGCCCGCGGCGGGCGACAAGGCCGCGAAGCTGAAGGCGCTTTACGAACAGTTCTGGGAAGAGACGCTGCAGCTCAACCCGGTGCAGGCGACCTTCCAGGGCGACCCGCGCTACAACGACCAGTTGCCGAACTTCCTTTCGGCCGCCGACCGCGACAAGAACCTCGACTTCACGAAGCGCTGGCTGAAGACGGTGCAGGACGTCGGCAGCGCCGGGCTCAAGGGCCAGGACCTGCTGAGCTACGAGATCTTCGTGCACGACGCGGAGAGCGCAATCGAAGGCAGCAAGTTCCGCACGTGGATGCTGCCCATCCACCAGATGGGAAGCTTCGCGAGCCTGTTCGTGCAGCTCGGTTCCGGCACCGGCGCGCAGCCGTTTGCGACCGTGAAGGACTACGACAACTGGCTGGCGCGCACAGCGAAGATGCCCGAGATCTTCGACACCGCGGCCGCCAACATGCGCGAGGGCATGAAGGCGGGCGTGGTGCAGCCGAAGGTGCTGATGACCAAGGTGGCGGGGCAGTTGAGCGCCATCATCAAGGACAAGCCGGAAGACACGCTCTTCTGGGGCCCGATCAGGAAACTGCCGGCGAGCTTCTCCGACGCCGACAAGACCCGGCTCACGGCCGCCTTCCAGAAGACGATCGCCGAGGGGCTGATGCCGGCGTGGACGCGGCTGCGCGATTTCATCCAGAACGAATACCTGCCGGCATGCCGCGACACCATCGCGCTCACAGCGCTGCCCGACGGCGAAGCCTGGTACGCGTACAACGTGCGCACCTCGACCACCACCGACCGCACGCCCGCGCAGATCCACCAGATCGGCCTCGACGAAGTGGCGCGCATCCACGCCGAGATGCAGAAGGTGATGACGCAGGTCGGCTTCAAGGGCACGCTGCAGGAATTCTTCAAGTTCATGACCACGGACAAGCAGTTCGGCTTCGCTTCGGAGGATGCGCTGCTCGCGTACTACCGCGCGCTCGAGGCGAAGATCAACGCGAAGATCCCGGGCCAGTTCGCGCTCATCCCGAAGTCGCCGTTCGAGATCCGCCCGGTCGAGCCGTTT
This sequence comes from uncultured Acidobacteriota bacterium, assembly GCA_963720545.1. Lineage (GTDB taxonomy): Bacteria > Acidobacteriota > Vicinamibacteria > Fen-336 > Fen-336 > MFD01916-c6. The sequence continues at coordinate 3,315,040 of OY970399.1, forward strand.
CGCGCCCAGGCGGCGGCTGCCGGCCAGTACTTCCCGCCGAGCGAAGACATGACGCGCCCCGGCATCTTCTACGTCAACACCTACGACCTGCCGACGCGCAAGACCTGGTTCGCCGAAGCGCTCTACCTGCACGAGGCGATCCCCGGCCATCACTTCCAGATCGCGCTGCAGCAGGAACTCACCGACATGCCGAAGTTCCGCCGCTTCGGCGGCGAGACCGCGTTCGCCGAAGGCTGGGGGCTGTACGCCGAGGGCCTCGGCAAGGACCTGGGCGTGTACACCGATCCCTACAACTACTTCGGCCGCCTGCAAAACGAGATCTGGCGCGCGATCCGCCTCGTGGTCGACACCGGCATCCACACCAAGGGCTGGACCCGCGAGCAGGTCATCAAGTACATGATGGACAACTCCGCCGAGAGCGAAACGCAGTCGACCGCCGAGGCGGAGCGCTACGTCGCCATGCCGGCACAGGCCCTCGCCTACAAGAGCGGCGAGCTCGCGATCCTGGCGGTGCGCCGCCGCGCCGAGCAGGCGCTCGGCGCAAAGTTCGACGTCCGCGAGTTCCACGCCGAGGTGCTGCGCGACGGCGCGCTGCCGCTGAGCGTCCTCGACGCCAAGATGGACCGCTGGATCGCCGCGAAGAAGTAGTCCTGAGAGCTCCTTGCGCTTGCGCTCGTCATCGACGGATTGGCTGTTCGTTGCGTCCGGACGCAGTCGATTGCCGATTGGTCCGATTCAGTCGCTCCCCAAGCAGTCGCGTGGCCGGGGAGGCTTTTGGTGGTGTCTAGCAGTACTTGACTGCTGGACAGCTGAAACCGAACGGCCCGCGACCCTCGCCGGCCGCTATTATTGGTTCAGCAGGGCGGTGAGGGTCGGCCAGGTGGACGGGCTCGCGCAGCACGAAGCCTTCGCCGTAGCGGACGCCGATCGTCTGGCCGTGGCGGCGGGCGGCGAGTTCCACGGCTTCGCGGAACGAGTCGAAGGGCAGAGGCACCGCATCGCCGCCCGCAGGCTTCTGGAACTGGCTCGCGAACGCGAGCATCGCCTCGATCTTGCGGTCGAACTCGGCGCTGATGTCGATGACGACGTCGGCCGGGCGCTCGGCGGCCTCGGTCATGGTGAGCGCGTACGCGATCCTTGACGGGCGGAAGGCGTCGCCCAGGTCCGGCCGGTAGTTGCGCAGGCCCGCCATGAAGCACGCGTCGTAGACGAGGCGGCTCGCGGCCGCGTGGTCGGGATGGCGCTGCTCCCAGTGCTGCGTGATGACGAGGCGCGGGCGCAGGCGCCGCACTGCCGCGACGATGAGGTCGCGCTGAGCGGTGCCCGGTTCGAGTTGCGCGTCGGGTAGACCCAGCGACTCGCGATGCGCCACGCCCAGGAGGCGCGCCGCCGCCTGCGCCTCGGCTTCGCGAAGCTGCGGCGTGCCGCGGCTGCCTGCCTCGCCGCGCGTCAGGTCCACGATGGCGATGCGCCGGCCGCGGGCCGCCTCTTTGATGAGCGTGCCGCCCATGACCAGCTCGGCGTCGTCGGGATGGGCGCAGAGGCCGGCGATGTCGTAACCGGTCCCGGCCGGCGCGGTCATCGGCGTGTCCTAGCCGGCACGCGTGCCGTCGGGCACCGCGGCCTCGGGCTGCGCGAGCACCGGCGTCACGCCGTCCTCGTAGCCGATGTCGAACAGCATGCCGTCTGAGAGCATGCCCGCCATCCTGCGCGGCTCCAGGTTGACGACGAACAGCGCCTGCCGTCCCACCAGCTCCTGCGGGTCGGCGCGCTCACCCTTCATGCCGGAGAGGATGGTGCGTTCGTGGTCGCCGAACGAGACCACCAGCTTGAGCAGCTTGTTCGAACCAGCCACGTCGTCGATGCGGCGGATGGTGCCGACGCGGACGTCGAGCTGGTCGAGCACCGCCTTCGCAACCACCGGCTTGATGGGCGCCGGAGTCATCAGCCGAGGATCCGTTCGTAGTACTTCTCGTACTGCGTGACGATGCGCTCGGCGCCGAACAGCGACTCGGCGCGGCGCCTGCCGGCGGCACCAAGTGCCGCGCGCCGCACGTCGTCCTTCAGGATCTCGACGGTGCGCGCCGCCATCCCCTCGATGTCGCCGACCGGCAGCAGGAAGCCGGTCTCGGTGTGCTGCACCACCTCCGGCAGACCGCCGGCGTCGGAACCGACGACTGGCACGCCGCACGCCATCGCCTCGAGCGCCGACAGGCCGAACGACTCAAGCTCGGACGGCAGCAGCAGCACCTGCGCCATGCCCGCGATCTCCTCGATGCTTTCCTGCGTGCCGAGGAAGTGCACCTTGGACGCGATGTTGAGGCGGCGGGCGAGCGCCTGCGCGGAGGAGCGCTCGGGACCCTCGCCGACCATCAGCAGCACCGACGGTACCTCGCGCGCCACCCGCTCGAAGATGCGCACCACGTCGAGCACCCGCTTCACCGGCCGGAAGTTCGAGATGTGCAGGAGGATCTTCTCGCCGGCGGGGGCGAACGCCACGGCGTTGTTGTAGGCGCGCGACGGACAGTAGGTGGTGAGGTCGATGAAGTTGGGGATCACCTCGATCGGCCGCTGCACGTCGAACTCGTCGCGCGTCATCTTGCGCAGGAACTCCGAGACCGCGGTGACGCCGTGCGACTTCTCGATGCCGAAGCGCGTGATCTCGAAGAACGAGCGATCCTGGCCGACCAGCGTGATGTCGGTGCCATGCAGCGTCGTGATCAATTTCGGCTTCTCCGGGCTGCCGAGCATCTGCCGCGCGGTCAGCCCGGCGATCGCGTGCGGGATCGCGTAGTGCACGTGCAGGATGTCGAGCTGGTGTTCGCGCGACACCTCGGCCATCTTCGCGGCGAGCGCCAGCTCGTGCGGCGGAAAGTCGAAGAGCACGTACGAAGAGACGTCCACCGGATGGAAGGCGATGTTCTGCTGGTAGTCGCCGAGGCGGAACGGCAGGCGGTAAGAAATGAAGTGCACCTGGTGGCCGCGCCGCGCGAGCTGCTTGCCGAGCTCGGTCGCAACCGCGCCCGAGCCGCCCACGGTCGGGTAGCAGGTGATGCCGATGTTCACAGGCTCAGCACCTGGTGGCCGTGCGCCCACGGATCCATCCGCCGCGCCACCTCGGCGAGCGCACCGGTGCCGTGGCGCGCCACCATGCCGATGAGTCCGAGGCCGCGCTCCTGCAGCACCCCGCCGGGAAACAGCTGGTCGCGCGTGCGGCGCAGGCGGTCGGCGCGCGCCTGGTCCTTCTTCTTGAGCGCGCGCGTCGCCTTCTCGTGCAACACGCCGAGCGGGTGCAGCGCGCGGCCCAGCGCGGAGTCGGTGGCGGCGCGCAGCGTCGGGTCGAGGGCGGCGAGCGTCTCCTCGACCTTCTTCATCTCGCGGCTGAGGGCATCGCGTGCGCCCGAGAACGCGGCTTCCACTTCGGGGTAGCTTTCCTCGGTCCAGCGGCCGAACAGCGTCTCGAGGTCGCCCTGCAGGTCGGTGACGCGCAGCCCCTCGTTCTCCAGCGTGCGGCTGGCCGCCGATTCGACCAGCGTGAAACTCGGCCGCGGGATGAGTGCCGGGCGCTCGATGCCGAAGTGCGCATACGACGGGCCGATCTGCGCGTGGTAGGCGATTTCCGCCGGGCCGCCGATGTAGGCGATCGTCGGCAGCATGAAGTCCTGCGCCAGCGGCCGCAGCAGCGCGCCGGGGCTCCACGCGGCCGGCTCGCGCTCGAGGCGCGCCAGTGCTTCGTTCATTTCCAGGCGCCGGCCGATGCCGCGCACTTCGACATGACCGTTCTGCGAGCCCAGCGCGCGGCGCGCGCCGTCCTCGAACAGGAACAGGTTGAGGAAGCCGTCGCGCACCGGTACCTGCTGGTGATAACCGGCGGCCTTCAACTTCGCGGTCGTCTCGATCGCGAGCCGCGAGCTGGGCGAGCCTTCGGCGAGCTCGCGCCGCAGCACCGGCACCATCAGCGGCTTGAGCGCCGGGTCGGACGGATCGAGGACCACCATGCCGGGGAACAGCGACGTCATGAGGCGCGCGAATGCGGTGGACATCGAGGTGCCCGGCGCGTAGGCCACGCGCAGCTTCTCCAGCCACTCGTCGCGATGCACCGAGGGCGGCAGAGCGTCGCGCAGTTCGCCGAGCGCGGCGCCGATGTTGTCGTCGAGGACGATGCGCGATGCCGGCAGCCCCGCCGGCTCGCGCCGCGGCGAATAGCGCACCGAGCGGATCTGGCCGGCTTCGTCGAGCACGCTGACGGTGCGGATCTCGGCGAAGTCGTGATCGTCGGACGCGATCCAGAACACCGGAATCACCGCGCGCCCGGACTTCGCCGCCACCGCCTGCGCCACTTTCTGCGCCGCGAGCGCCTTGTAGGCGACGTACAGCGGCCCGCCGAAGAGGCCGGCCTGCTGCCCGGTTGCCACCACCGCTGCGCCGGGTTCGGCGAGACGCCCCGCGAGTTCGGCGCTTGCCGCCGAGCCGCCGAACGCAAGCTGCTGCCGGCGCAGCACCTCGGCCACCTGCTGGTAAACGGCGGCGCTCTCGGGTGTGCGCTGTCTTACGGCGCGTGCCGCGAGGTCGTCGAGATCGTACTTGCCGCCGCCCAGGAAGCCGCCGGCTGCGCCGGTGCCGCCGAGGTAGTCGAGAAACAGGCGCGTGGGAGCCTGACGAAAGGCCCCGTACGCGATGAGCGTGTCGTTGTCGGCGGGCATTAGTGATCTGGATCGCTCGCGACCATTGTATGCGAGCCCCGGTGGATGCTAGATTCCATTCACCTTAGTGAAAACCCTCTTCGCCCGAAAACCCGAGGTCTCTCCGGTCCCTGGCGAGTTCCCAGGTCGATGACCGAGAAGGACCAATCGGAAAAGATGCCGGCCACCATTGGCCGGTACCAGATCCAGGAAAGCGTCGGATTCGGGGCGATGGGCGCCGTTTACAAGGCGTTCGATCCGCTCATCAAGCGGACCCTGGCGATCAAGACCATCCGCCTCGACATCCCGAAGCAGAGCGCCCAGTACCAGTCGTTCATCGAGCGCTTCTATCACGAGGCGCGGATCTCGGGCACCTTGTCGCACCCGCACATCGTCACGCTCTTCGACATCGGCGAAGAGCACGGCATTCCGTACCTGGCGATGGAGTACGTCCCGGGCGACACGGTTTCGGCCCTGCTCGAGCAGGGTCCGCGCTTCGCACCCGAACGCGTGGTGAGCGTCGTCAGCCAGGTGGCCTCGGCGGTCGACTATGCGCACGGCCGCGGCGTCGTGCACCGCGACATCAAGCCGTCGAACATCATCCTGCACGAGGGCGACAAGGTTAAGGTCACCGACTTCGGGATCGCCAAGCTCGCGAACGCCGACATGACGCAGTCGGGCACGCTCCTGGGCACGCCGTCCTACATGTCGCCCGAACAGGCGATGGGCGAGAAAGTGGACGGCCGCAGCGACATCTTTTCGCTGGGTGTCTGCGCCTACGAGATGCTTTCGTCGCGCCAGCCGTTCCCCGGCAGCAACGTCACCGCCATCCTCTACAAGCTCGTCAACGAGGAGCCCGCGGTGCCGGCCGACCTCGAAGCCATCGGCCTGGTGCCCGACAAATGGCGCGAAGTCTTCGCCAAGGTGCTCGCGAAGAAGCCGGCCGACCGCTACGAAACCGCGGGCGCTTTCGTCGCCGACCTCGAGTACTGCCTCGCCTCCTGGTTCGGCGGGTTGAGCGACGCCACCATGGTGGGCGCGCGTGTCGCCGGTCCCGAGGACGCAACGGTGGTGACCGCGGCAACCGCCACGGTTGCGCCGCCGGTCGCCGAGGACGCGACCGTCACGGTGGTCCGTCGCCCCGACGACAAGGCAGAGGGCGCCGACGCGAACGCGGGCGCGACCGTCCAGATTCCGCCGAAGGCGCCGCCCTCTGGCGACCCGGGAGCCACAGTGGTCACGCCGCCGGTGACCAGGCCGGTGGCGGCGCAGAAGCCACCCGTCGGCGGCGCGGTCAAGGCGCCCGTCCCGCCTGCGCCCCCGGCGGCCGCGGCGCCGTCCAAGCCGGCTGCGCCCGGCAGCGCTCCGAAACGCAGCGGCCTGCCGGTGGTCGTGCTCGGCGCCGCGGCGCTGCTCGTCGTCGGCCTCGTCGGCTGGTTGCTGATGCGCCGCGCGCCGATCCCCGAGCCGACGCCGGCGCCGGTCGTGGCCGAGACGCCGTCGGCCGAGCCGACGGTTGCGGCGCCGGTCACCGGCACGCTGCACGTCGAATCCGATCCCGCCGGCGCCGCGGTGATGGTCAACGGCGAAGCGAGGGGCAACACCCCGCTCGACCTCACCGGCCTGCCGTTCGGCGACCTCGCGGTCAAAGTGGACCAGCGCGGCTACGAGTCGCAGACGCAAACGGTCTCGCTGTCGGCGGCCGCCGCCGCGGCCGAGGTGAAGGTGACGCTCGCGCGGCGTACACCGACCACGGCGTCGATCGACATTTCGAGCACGCCGCTCGGCGCCGACGTGCTGATCAACGGCGGCATCGTCGGCCGCACGCCGATCCTCGACCTGAAGCTGCGCGCCAACAACTACAAGGTCGAGGTACGGCGCGAGGGCTACGAACCGTTCTCGACCAATGTGCGCCTCGAAGCCGGCAAGAAGGGCACCGTAGACGCCGCGCTGCGCGCCGTCGCGGCGGCGCCCGCGGCCACGGCGCCATCCGCCAGCCATGCCGCCCAGCCGGTGGACACGAGCCGGGTCTACGCCATCGAGGAAGTGGACAAGCGGCCGAACCGCATCGCCGGCGTGACCGCGTCGTATCCATCCAACAAGCTTCCCAGGCTGCGCCAGGGCCAGGCCGCCTCGGTGACCGTCAGCTTCCTGGTGAGCGAGGCCGGTGCGGTGTCCGACATCAAGGTGACCGAGTCGGGCGGCCCCGTACTCGACGAGGAAGTGGTGAACGCGGTGCGCGGCTTCCGCTACAGCCCGGGCGAAAAGGGCGGCCAGCCGGTCAAGGTGCGCCTCACCTTCAAGCAGACTTTCCGCGGGGCCTAGACCACCTATACTGGCCTTCGGAGCCAAGGAAGAAGTGTCCGGCGTAGACGACGTCATCGGCGAACAGCGCGTGCCCCTGGTGGCGGACCACGGCCGCCGCGGCGCGTTGCGCGGCCTGCGCGAACTTGCCCAGGACTTCGCGGTCGCGGTCATCTTCTGCTTCTTCGTCATCACCTACGTCGCGCAGGCGTTTCGCGTCCAGGGCACGAGCATGCTGCCGTTGCTCGCCGACAACGAGCGCATCATCGTCAACAAGTTCATCTATCGCGTCAGCCCCATCGAGCGCGGCGACGTGGTGGTCTTCTATTTCCCCTCTGATCCGTCGGTGTCCTTCATCAAGCGGGTGGCGGCGCGTCCCGGCGACACGGTCGAACTGCGTTCGGGCGCGCTCTACGTCAACGGCCGCGCGGTGCGCGAGGACTATGTCGCGAACGCGTACCGCGACACCGGCAGCTTCGGCCCGCTCACGGTGCCGGCCGGTTACTACTACGTGCTCGGCGACCATCGCAACAGCAGCAACGACAGCCGCTCCTGGGGCGAGGTGCCCGAGCGCTACATCTACGGCAAGGCGTTCGCGCGCTTCTGGCCGCTGTCGAAACTGGGCGCCATCCGCTAGGAAGCCGTGAACCGCATGAGGCCCCTCTATCTCGCACTCTCCGGCGGCGGCGCGCACGCGGCGTCGCATGCCGGCGTGATCAAGGCGCTCGAAGACAACGGCGTGCCCATCGCCGGCGTCGCCGGCGTCAGCGGCGGCGCGCTGGTGGCGGGCGCCTGGGCCGGCGGCGCCGACCTCGACAGCCTCGTCGACCAGGCCTCGCGCCTGCATCCGTGGATGTGGGTGCGCGGCTGGGGTGGGGGCCTCCTCTCGGGCACCCGGCTCGGCATGCTGATCGACCAGTTCCTGCCCGAGGCCACCTTCGAGGGGTTGAAGGTGCCGGTGCGCGTGCTCGCCACCGATGTCGACACCGGCGAGGCCGTGGTCTTCGACAGCGGCGAACTGCGCGATCCGGTGCGCGCCTCGTGCAGCTTCCCGGGCGTGTTCCCGCCAATGGTGCTCAATGGCCGGAGGCTCTACGACGGCGGCATCACCGGCGTGGTGCCGGTGCGCATCGCGCGCGACATGGCGGGCGACCAGGGGGTGGTGATGGCGGTCGACTGCAACAGCGGCACCAAGTGGCCCATCGCCGACTCGTTCGTCGCCATCGCGCTGCGCGCGGGGCTGACGCTGCTGCGCGGCCGCACCCGCAGCGAGCTGCTCGGCGCCGACCTGGTGATCGCGCCGTCGATGGGCGATTCGGGCTGGATGCGGCCGGCGAAGATCCCGAGCTTCTACGAAGCGGGCAAGGTGGCGCTCAACGACGCCCTCCCGGAAGTGCGGCGGCTGCTGCAGGCCGCGGCGATTGCATCGTGACTGCGAACGGCGACGCCGAGCGCGTGACCACGGCGATCGGCCGCTGACGCTGCCAGAACGAAGCCGGCACCGCACGCAGGTCGGGCTGCGGCAGGCGCGCGCCGCTCATCAGCGCGCGTAGCGCCGCGTTCAGCGGCAACTCGGACGGGGCGAGGAAGTCTTCCTTGCTGCCCTTGCGGTGCTCGATGAGCGCGGCGTAGCCACTCGGGAAGAGCCGCAGCGAGACGATGCGCGGCAGTGCTTCGCCGCCTGCATCGGAACAGGAGCGGATGTCGTAGGCGCCGCCGCGGCACGTGAAGACGAGGCACCCGCCGTCGCGGTCCGCGGCGCGCTGTGAAGCACCGTCCTCGCAAAGCGGCGGGGCATCGCCTTCCGCGGCGGTGGTGCAGGCCGACCACCACTCGGCCCACGGCTCGACCCAGTCGGTCGCGCCGTCCGTTTTCGGCAAGCCGGACAGTGCGTAGGTCCGCGGCGCGCCCGGCTGCCGGCCCGGATCGCACGACGGCTCGCCGCTGCGCCAGCCGGCGCCGGCGCGCGGCGCCGCTGCGAATGTCATGACTACCACGGCGGCCAATCCCACGACCTTCGCGCTTGCCAGCATGCCTTGCCTCGCTTGTACGGGAAAGCTAGCCGCGCTGCCTCTCGCGGGTCTTCACGAGTTGCTCAGGATTGGCTCAATTACCCTTGTAGACGATGCGGAAGATGCGGCCCGGCAGCTGGTCGGAGGTGACGTAGAGCGAGCCGTCCGGACCCTGCGCGAGGCCCACCGGCCGGTCGCGCGCGTCTCCCGGCAGATCGGTGCCGTTGCCCTGGAAGCCGCTCGCGAACGGCTCCCACGACACCGGCTTGTGGTTCTGGAAGTGGACGCGCACCACGTTGTAGCCGGGGCCCTGCGGGGGCCCGGGGAAGCGCGCCCCATGAAATGCGATGAACGCGTCGTTGCGGTAGGCCGCGGGAAACTGCGCGCCGGTGTAGAAGAGCAGCCCGAGCGGCGCCCAGTGCGCGGGAAGGGTCATTTGCGAATCGGCGACGTTGCGGCAGCGGCCGCGCTCCGTGCCGTCGCCGCCGTATTCGGGCGCCAGCACTTTGACGCCATCGGCGCCGAGGCGTGGATCCTCGTAACAGTAAGGCCAGCCGTTGTCGTAGCCCTGCACGATCTTGATCAGCTCTTCGGCGGGCTCGACCCGGTCGTCCTGCGGGGTGTACAGGTTCGACCAGTTGTCGTAGAGCTGGTCGCGGCCGTTCTGCACGCCCCAGAGGGCACCGGTGCCGGGCTGGAAGGCGAGCGCCGTCGCGTTGCGGATGCCCTTGGCGAAGCGCGTGCCCTGCGCCTGGTGCTGTCCAACCTGCAGGCTGAAGCGCCAGACGCCGGCGCGGGTGGCGAGCTCCGGGCACGGGTCGATTCCGGGCGAGTAGTCGCTGCGGTTATTTTGCTGGCAGGAGTTCGACCCCGAGCCGATGTTCACGAACAGGTCGCCCTGCGGGCTGAGCAGCACCGTCTTGGCGCCGTGGTCGCCGCTGTCCGGCAGGCCCGAGACGATGGTCGCCGGCGCGCCGACCGGCAGCAACTGGTCGGCAGCGAGCTTGTAGCGCAGCACGCGGTCGTTCTTGCCCAGGTACAGGCGGTTCTCCTGCGCGTTCAGCGCCACGCCGTGACCGCCGCTTTGCGAGATGACCACGGTGCGGTCCATGCGGCCGTCGCCGTCGTTGTCGTGCAGCGCGATGAAGCGGCCGTTGTCCGAGCCGTCCCACGCCGGGTTGACGGCGACATAGAGATCGCCGTTGCGGCGCACCACGATGTGGCGGGCGCGGCCGACGTTGCTCGCGACCACCAGCGCGCAGAAGCCGTTCGGCAGCGTCAGGCCGCCGTTGTTCGCGTCGCACCGGGGCGGTGCGGCTGTGACGGCCGTCGTGGTGAGCGTCAGCAAGGCGGTGCTTGAAAAGGCAAAGAGTTGACGATGCATGCGGGTTTCTCCGAGAAGGCAAGCGAGGAGCCGGCGTGACGATAGCAAGCCGCGTGCCGCCGCGCGAAGCACGTAAATGGCGCTCATCTCCAGGCGCGGTCGTGGTTGCGGACCAACCGTTCTACAAAATGTCGGCCAAAGCGCTTTGAGGAAAGGCTGACCAGTCGCTCAGGACTCGCGGGCGTGTTTCCAGTTACCTTCCCGCTCGCCAAGCAACCCGTTTTTCGATCAGAGGTGTTCCATGAACATGTCACGAGCCGGCTGTGCCGCGCTCCTGTCCGTGCTGGCCTTCGCATCGCTCCGTGGCGAGGCAGCGGCGCAAGTGCCTTTCGGCGCCTACTGCCAGCAGAATTTCGAGAACAGCTGGCAGAACAACGTCAACTACGTGTTCCGGCGCTGCGGCTGGTTCATGGACGAACTCGACGACACCGACACCCGCGCCTTCTATTTCAACATGGTCGACGCCAAGCCGTTCTTCTCGTCGTGCGACACCTGCAGCGGCGCCGTCGACACGGTGCGCCTCGTCTACGCCAGCACCCACGGCAGCGCCAAGGGCAGCGCCGACGCCATGCTCGCCATGTGGAACCAGAACATGTGGGCATTGACGAAGACCGACTCGTGGCGGCTGGGCGACGGCACGCCCGAGCCGCTCGGCTTTCTCGCGCTCTACGCCTGCGAGACGCTCAACAACGACGACAACAACATCTGGGGGCGATGGGGATCGGCCTTCAGCGGCGGGCTGCTCATGGCACTCGGCAGCCAGGACACCCTCAACGACGCGCTCACCACCGACGAGACCGGCGAGGATTTCGCCGACAACCTGCAGAAGGGTAAGTCGGCGAAGTGGGCGTGGTTCGACGGCAACGGCGACTGGGACGTCGACCAGGACGTCGCGGTGATGGCGACCGGAAGCTCCGCAACCGGCGCGCACAACGCGAGCGCCGACTGCGGCTTCCGCCGCGACACCCTCACCTGGCAGAACGCCCACCAGTACGCGCTCTGGCGCGACGGCCAGGCCGAGTGGTGGTGCGCGTCGAAGATCGACAACAACTAGTCGTGCGGGTAACCATGAGGAAGACCATGACCATGAAGAAGCCGCACGCGAACCAGGCCCTGGCACTCGCACTGCTGGCGCTCGCTGCCGCACCCCTGGCGTTCGCGGCGCAGCCGCGTGCGGGCCACTCGGAATATCTCGCGTCGCTCACCGCGCACGCCCTGGAGCGAGGTGTCGGCCGCGAGAGCGTGCCGGTTCTGTCTCCGGTCGTCGGCGCGGGACGCGAGGTCACGGCCCGCAAGCTGCTTGCACGGCTGGGCTCGGGCGGCCAGGGTTTCGGCGGGCGCCTGCAACTGGGCGCGCTCAGCCCGGGCCAGGCGGACAAGCGCATCGCGAGCTATTTCGGCAAGGGCGGATACGTCGACGTGTTCGCGGACGGCAGCAAGCTACGGGTGCGCGCCAACCTCGACGACCCCAAGGCGGTGGCGGCGGCGGGCGAGGTGGCGCTCGAGAAGGCGGAGCTCGAGACGCTCGGCCGGCGCTTCGTCAGCGGCGCCTTGCGCGACATCGTCAAGGTCTCGGCCAACGAGTCGGTGACCTTCCTCGGCGTGCGCCACCTCGTGAACTACGAAGGCAGCGTGGACGGGCGCACGCGCGCCAGCCGCACCATAGCCAACATCGCGATCTTCGGGCGTGAGGTCGGCGGAATTCCGGTCGTCGGCAGCGGCTCGAAGGTCGCGGTGTGGTTCGACAACGCCCGCCAGCCCGTCGGCTTCGACGTCGATTGGCCCGAGTATCGCGCCGCCGGCGGCACACAACGCGTCCTGGGACAGCGGGAATTGGCCGAACGCGTGGCGAAGACCACGATTCCGCTCACCGGCGAGAACGCGCCGCGCCGCTTCGAGTGCGGCTACGTGGACCTCGGCGCCACCCGCCGCGGCAAGTCGCTCCAGGCCGGCTGCGAGATCGCATGGGAGCGCCGCGGCAAGGACGGCGGCGTGTCCGCGCACGTGGAGTTCGTGCCCGCGGCCGTCAAAGTGCTCGAGGATCCGCGTTGGCCGCTGGCGGCGGCGATTGCCTCGGGCGAGACGCCGAACACGCTGAGCGCCGAGTTCGCGAAGTGGGTGGACGGTCCGAAGCCGCCGCCCGCCCCGGCCGCGAACTATGCCAAGGGCAAGGTGAAGCCCTAGCGGTTGAGGGTCGACAGCGTCTTGGCGGCCCGGCTCGCCATCGGGCTGCCGGGATGCAGGTCGAGGATCTTGAGCAGCAGCGCCCGCGCCTGCGCCGGTCGGCCCCAACTGAGGTAGTTGATTGCCTGCAGGTAGAGAAGGCGCGGGTCGTATTCGGCCGACGGCCCAAGGTTCAATCCCTCGAGCAGGCGCCCCTCGGCCTCATCGTAGCGCCGCGAGGCGTTGGCGATGACCGCGAGGTCCATGCGCGCCTTCTTGCGGTACGACATCGGACTCTGCGAGTCGGACTGGATCGCGCGCAGCAACAGCTTCTCGGCGCCCGCGTAGAGCGCGCGTTCGAACAGGTGGTTGCCGAGCGCAAACAGGGCCAGCGCGTCGTCGTCGTTCTTCTCGATGCTCGCCTCGTAGGACATCACGCGGTTGGCCAGGTCGCGCGCGGTCTCGAGCGTCGCCGGGAACTGCCCCGGACCCTGGAAGCCGTCCACGCGGTGCACCATCGTGCCGGTCGGCGAGATGAAGATGATGGTGGGCAGGTCGCGCACGTTGTAGTCGGTGGCGATGCGCTGTTCTTCCTGCGAACCTTCCGTGTCCACCTTCACGGCGACGAACGACTCGGCGACGATCTCGGCCACCCGGTCGTCGCGGTAGGTGGTCTTGTCGAGGCGGTGGCACCAGCCGCACCACTCGGCGCGGAAGTCGATCATGATCGCGCGGTGCTCCTTCTGCGCGCGGCGCACCGCCTTCTCGTAGCTCTTCTCGAAGACGATGCCGGCAAACAGCGGCGACGCAGACGCGGTCAGCGTCGTCGCCAGCGTCAGCATGCCGGCCGAGGACCTCAGGCTCGACATGCGGCCTCGCACGACTGGAGGAAGGCGGAAAAGAGCGGTGCAAACTCGTCGCCGTGCCCGAAGAAGCCTTCGGGATGCCACTGCACGCCCACCACGAAGCGGCGATCGGGCCGCTCCACGCCCTCGATCACCGAGTCGGCCGCGCGCGCGCTGACCACCAGGCCGGTGCCGAGGCGTGCGATCGCCTGGTGGTGGAAGCTGTTCACCGGCACCTGCGGGCGCTTGCCGAGCATCTCGTAAAGGCGCGTGCCGGCGGCCACCGCCACGTCATGAGCGTGGCCATGCCGCTCGCCGCCCGGGTCGTGTTCGCGGTGGCCTTTCACCTGGCTCGGGATGTCCTGCACCAGCGTGCCGCCGAGCGCCACGTTCAGCACCTGGATGCCGCGGCAGATGGCGAGGAGCGGCAGGTCCCTGGCGACCGCCGCCTGCGCCAGCGCGATCTCGAAGACGTCGCGGTCGCGGTGGATGTCGGCTTCGGCCACCGCCGCGTGCCGCGGCTCGCCGAACAGCGCCGGATCGATGTCGCTGCCGCCGGTGAGCAGCACGCCGTCGAGGTTGTCGAGGATTTCGCCGACGTCGTTGGGCTTGCCCGGCGCGAGCCCGAAGACGAGGCCGCCGACCGCTTCGATGGCGCCGAAATACTCCTGGCGCTGCGCGAAGCGCTGCACCGTGCCGGCCTCATGGTGCGCGAGCGTGACGCCGATGCGCGGCCGCATCACATCTTCTCCGGCAGCGGGATGCCGAGCCGCTCGAGGAGCCAGTCCATCTGCGCGACGAACAGGTCGACCACGTTGGCGCGCGCCATGCGCTCGACTTCGCTCGCGGCGTGCAGCACGGTGTGCGCCGGGTTCTGGTAGTAGCCGTGGAACGCCTGTGCCACCGCGAACGTGTGGCGGGCGAGGAGCGCCACTTCCTGGGAGCGCACCACCGCCTCGCAGACCTCGTCGGTGCGCGCCATCAGCGCGAACAGGTCCCACACCTCGGCGCCTTCGGCGGTGGCGAGGAACGCCTTCCAGTCGATCGCGGCGGTGGCGGCGCGGATGGTGGCGAGGCCGTGGCCGGCGCCGGACAGGCGCGCGAGGATGCTGCGCGCGCGCACCACGCTGTTCTGCAGGTAGGGGCCGGTCTCGCCGGTGAAGGCGAGCGCCTCGTCCATGTCGAAGACGATGACCTTGTTGCGCCCGTAGCGCACCAGGAAGTAGCGCAGCGCCCCCACCGCGATCGCGCGCGCCGAGCGCACCTTCTCGGCGCTGTCGCGCGTCGCACCCTCGTCGCGGGTGTCGATCTCTCTGAGCGCCTTCGTGACCAGAGCGTCGAGCAGGTCGTCGGCCTTCACCCCGAGGCCCTTGCGCCCCGACACCTTCACCGCCTGCTCCTCGGACACCTCGTAGCCCAGGGCGCGGGCGGTGGCGGGGGAGAGCACCACCTTCTCGTAGCCGAGGTGATGGCTGTGTTCGGCGCCTTCGGCATGACCCAGCGCGGCGACACCGGCGCGCACCACGCGCTGCGGATACGACTGGCCGACGTCGATGACGTTGTAGACGTCGCGCGCGTGGCCGAAGACGGGTGCGCCGCTGTCGCCCGGTGTCGACGAGGTCACCCAGACAGGCTGGCCGGCGAGTTCTTCGCGGCGGTAGTAGAAGTCCTGGCCGAGCTTGCCGAGCTTCCAGAGTTGGTAGGCGATGTCCTTGCCGGTGTACGTAACCGTGCCGTTGGAGCGCACCAGGATCTTGTCCTCGTCGTCGCTGTCGCCCTCCATCGCCAGCACCCAGCAGCCTTTTGCCTTGCCTTCCGCCTCGAAGCGGATGGCGCCGCTCTCCTGCAGCAGCTTGAAGGCGCGGTCCCAGAAGTGCAGGTGCAGGACGTCGCTCTCGTGGGCGACCAGGTCGTAGTGGATGCCGAGCCGCGCCATGGTGCGCAGGTGGCATTCGACGATGCGCCGCGCGATGTCGTCGGCGAGGCTCGCCACCTCGCTGTCGCCGGCCTCGATCGCGTGCAGCACCTGCGCCTGCAGCGCCTTGTTGGCGGGATCTTTGGCATAGAACTCGCCGACCTTCGCGTACAGGTCCCAGCAGTAGTAGTCGAACTTGTCGTGGATCGCGGCCACCTCGGCGCGGGTCTTCTTCTCGAGGTGCAGGAAGCCCACCACCACGTCGGCCACCTGCACGCCGGTGTCGTCGATGTAGTTCTGCACCACCACGTGGTGGCCGCGGGCGCGCAGCACCCGCACCAGCGTGTCGCCGAGGACGGCGTTGCGCAGGTGGCCGATGTGCGCCGCCTTGTTGGGGTTGATGCTCGTGTGTTCGACGATCACCAGGCCCGGCAGCTGCTGCGGCGCGCGTGGCTCGCGCAGTGCTTCGACCAGCCGTGCAGCGAACGGTGCGCGCTCGAGGAACAAGTTGACGTAGCCGGCGCCGGCGACGTCCACACGCTGCACGCCGGGCACCGACTGCAACGCGGCGGCCAGCTGTTCCGCGATCTCGCGCGGCTTGCGCTTCAGCGAACGCGCCAGCTCGAAGGGCGCCGCGCTCGCCAGGTCGCCGAGCGCCGAGGTGCGCGGATACTGGAAGGACACCTGGTCGAGCTGTGCGTCGAAGGCGGCGCGAATGGCGTCTCGCACTCGACCGGCCAGCTGCTCGTGATAGTCGAGGATCATTGCGGGGCGCCTTGAGGGACCAGGGCGAGAAGGAAATTATAGCGAGCGCGCGGCGGCCCCGCTGCGAGGGTTGGTGGGCGCTTGCCAAATCATGTAAAGGCCCGCGGTTGTGTGGCTTCCGCCACAGGCGGTCGCCGCGGCGCTGTTACGATCGATCTCGTGAAACGCCTGCTCGCCGCATGTCTCGCACTGCTTCCGGCAACCGTGCTGGCCGGGGCCAACAGCACCGACTTCTCGGTCAGCGCAACCTTCGTTGCAGCGAAGAAGAAGTCGTCGCCGGCGTCGATCTCGATCCTGTTCAAGCCCGCGAGCCCCGACGTGCGCATCAACGCCGAGCCGGGGCCGCGCCTCAAGCTCGATCCCGGGCAGAAGGTGCTCACGTACACGCCGCCGCCGGGCGTCATGGCGCCGCCGAGCTTCGATCCCGCGTTCGCGAAATACCTCGACCTCAGCAAGCCGCTCAGCTTCAACGTCACGCACGCCCCCGGCACCGGCAAGAAATGGATCGATGGCAGCGTCGTCTACTTCTACTGCTCGAAGAAAGAGGGTTGGTGCAAGAAGGGCACGTCGAGCTTCGAGGTGAGCGTCGACTAGCGCGTGCCGTGCGGCGGCCGCAGGCGGTCGTAGTCGCCCGGAGCGTTCAGGTTCGCGAACAGCCGCACGGGGTCGCCAAAGCGGCGCAACACGTCCTCCTCCACCAGCCGGCAGGAAACCCCGGCCCAGAAATCGGTCATCCTGAACTGTCCCTGCGCCGCGCTGCGGCGCGCCGGCTCCAGGCAGGCGGTGCTGTAAGCCGCGCACAGGGGCTCGGGCCCTTCCGGGCCATGCGGCACCGCGATGTCTACGCCCAACCTGTCGCGCGCACGCGCTATTTCAAGCAGCAGCTCGGAGCCGGCGAGCGGCATGTCGATGCCCAGCAGGAACGCCGCCGCGAAGCCCTCGGCGCGCGCCGTTTCGAGAGCCGCGCAGAGTCCGCCGAGCGGACCGGCATCTTTCGGGTCGTCGAGAACCAGGGGCGCGCCGTATTCCTCGTAGCGGCATTCCGAGCCCGCGAGGATCCGCGCGTCGCCGAACGCAGCGCGCAGGGTCTGCAGGGCATGGCCGAGGAGCGTCGTCCCTTCCCACGGCAAGAGCGCCTTGTCGCGGCCCATGCGCGTGCTGCGGCCCCCGGCCGCGGCGAAGCCGAGGATGCCGACGGATTCTGGTTCCAAGTGCGTAGACCGAAGTCTATCCTCGGGCCATATGTGGCCCTCGATGCCGTACATGGCGATAGGCGCGATCGTGGTGATGATCGTCGTCTTCCTGCTGTTCGTGCGCAAGCAGAAGCCGCCGAACGTCGGCGGTGGCGGGCGCCCCGACCCGCAGTAATCGCACCGCAAGCGTTAGAGTGCGGCGTGCGCCATGCCCTCGCTGCCAGCTTCGAGTGCGCGCTCCTGCTCGCGGCAGCGGCCAGCACCAGCGCGCACGACCTGTTCTTTCGCGCGCCGGCCTATGTTGTTTCTCCGGGGGCGAAGCTGTCGGTGGACGTGCTCAGCGGCACCTTCAGCAGGAGCGAGAATGCCATCACACGCGACCGGCTGACAGACCTGTCGGTCATGGCGCCTTCCGGGCGAGTGCGCCTGGAACAGTCGGCATGGAGCGAGGCGGAGCCGCGCAGCAGCGTCTCGGTCACCACCGCGGAGCCTGGCAGCTACGTGCTGGGCGCGTCGCTGCGCCCGATGATGCTGGTGCTGAACGGCGCCGATTTCACCGCGTACCTGAAGGAAGAGGGCATCGAGGAGATCCTCGCGCTGCGCGCGCGCCAGAAGCGCCAGGGCGAGGGTTCCCGCGAGCGCTACTCGAAGTACGTTAAGGCCATCGTGCAGGCGGGCGCGCTCGCGACCAAAAACGCCAGCGAGGCGCTCGGCTACGCGGCGGAAATCGTGCCGGAAACCAACCCGTACTCGCTGGCTCCGGGCGCAGCGCTCACGGTGCGCTGCATCGTGGACGGCAAGCCGTGGGCGCACAAGGTGATCTTCGCCGGCGGCCGCAAGGGTGCGAGCGACGTCCGCCTGCCGCAGCAGCGGCTCGTCACCGACGCCGCGGGGCGTGCCACTCTCAAGCTCACGGCCGCGGGGACCTGGTACGTCAAGTTCGTGGCCATGACCGAGATCAGCGACCCCGAGGCGAACTACGAGTCGAAATGGTCCACGCTCAGCTTCGCTGTGGGGGAGAAGCCCTAGCACTTCTATAATCGAAGCAGTGCCCCTCCCCGGACCCCTGAAGGACAAGCTGGAAACGCTGCCGCACCGGCCCGGGGTGTACCTCTTCAAGGGGCGCAACGGCGAGGTCGTGTACGTCGGCAAGGCGCGGGTGCTGCGCGACCGCGTGCGCTCGTACTTCCAGGCCTCGGCGGCGCCCAACCCATGGCGCGGGCCGATGATCGACGAGGTCGAGGATCTCGACCTGGTGATCACCGACAGCGAGATGGAAGCCCTGGCGCTCGAGAACAACTTCATCAAGAAGCACAAGCCCCGCTACAACGTGCTGTTGCGCGACGACAAGAACCACCCGTACCTCAAGCTCACGCTCACCGAGGACTATCCGCGGCTGCACGTGGTGCGGCGGCCCGGCGAGAACGGCGACGCCTACGGCGGGCCTTACATCCCCGCGGTGCTCGGGCGGCGCACCGCGAACGTGGTGCACCGCGTGTTCGGCATCCGCTCGTGCAAGGAAACCCTGAACGGCAGGCGCGCGCGCCCGTGCCTGCAGTTCCAGATCCACCGCTGCCTCGCGCCGTGTGTCGTCGAGATCTGCACGCCCGAGGCTTATCGCGCCGCGGCTGACGACGCGGCGCTGTTCCTCGAGGGCCGCAGCGACGAGCTGGTGGACAAGCTGCACGCGCAGATGGACGATGCCGCGACGCACGAGCGCTACGAGGAAGCCGGCACGCTGCGCGATCACATCCGCGCGCTGCAGCGCCTGGAGGCGCCGCAGAAGATCACCACCACCGACCTCGAGGAGCGCGACCTGTTCGGCGCCTACGTACACGGCGAGCGCGCCGCGCTGCAGGTGTTCGCGGTGCGCGACGGCAAGGTGGTGTCGCGCGACGCCTTCCTGCAGGACCGGGTGGTGGAGCCGGAGCTGTTCCTCGCCTCCTCGATCCAGCAGTACTACGCCGCGGGCCGCTATGTGCCGCGCGAGATCCTGGTGGCGGACGAGCTGCCGGACCGCGAGCTGCTGCAGGCGTGGCTCACCGCAAGGCGCGGCACCAACGTGCGCATCCGCCAGCCGCAGCGCGGCGAGAAGGTGCGCCTGCTGGAGCTGGTGCTGAGCAACGCGCGCCTTTCGTACGACCTCGAGTGGCGGCATCCGCGCAAGCAGACGCAGGAGCTGCTGCGCGCGCTGCGCGACCTGCTCGACCTCGAGGTGGAGCCGAAGCGCATCGAGTGCTTCGACATCTCGAACATCCAGGGCGCCGAGATCGTCGCCTCGATGGTGGTGTTCGAGGACGGCGTGCCGAAGAAGTCGGAATACCGAAAGTTCCGGATCCGCACGGTCGTGGGCAGTCCCGACGACTTCGCCTCGATGCGCGAGGTGGTGGGGCGGCGCTACAAGCGCCTCCTCGAAGAGGGCAAGGACCTGCCCGACCTCATCATCATCGACGGCGGCAAGGGCCAGCTGGGCGCGGCGCTCGAGGCATTGAACGAGCTGGGGCTGGGTTCACAGAACCTCGTCAGCCTGGCGAAGCGCGAGGAGCTGATCCACGTGCCCGGCCGTCCGGAGCCGATCGCCCTGCCACATCACTCGCCGGTGCTGCAGCTCGTGCAGCGCGCGCGCGACGAGGCGCACCGCTTCGCCGTCGGCTACCACCGCAAGGCGCGTTCGGCGCGCACCATCGCCTCGGAGCTCGATGCCATCCCCGGCATCGGCCCCGCCAAGCGCCGGCGGCTGCTGTCCCGGTTCGGTTCGGTGCGCGGCGTGCGCTCGGCGTCACCTGCCGAACTCGCCGCCGCCGTGGGCCCCGCCATGGCGGGCCGCGTCCGCAAGCACTTCGGCCTGTCCTGATAACATCGCCGCCTTGACCGGGACCAACTAAATGCAGGACATGACCTCGGGCCCGGTGCGCGGCCACGTCCTGTCGATGTCGGCGTTCATCGCCATGAGCACGCTGTTCCAGACGCTCTACTTCCTGGCTGACCTCTTTTTCGTCGGCAAGCTGGGGCCGCAGGCGGTGGCGGGCGTGATGCTCGGCGGCAACCTCATGATGTTCGTGGTGGCGCTGACCCAGTCGCTCGGCGTCGGTACCACTGCCGTCATCGGCCAGTCGCTCGGCGCGCGCGACGTGCCGCGCGCCAACACCGCCTTCAACCAGGCCTTCGTGCTGTCGCTGCTGGTCGGCGTCGCGTTCGCAGTCTGCGCGTGGGCGCTGCGCGCGCCGTACTGCCGGCGCCTGGGCGCCGACGATGCAACCGCCGCCCAGGGCCTCGCATATCTCTCCTGGTTCATCCCTGCTCTCTTCATGAACTTCGTGCTGGTGGCGATGGGCGCGGCGTTGCGCGGCATGGGCGACATGAAAGCGCCGATGCTGATCCAGATCGGCTCGGTGGTGCTGAACGTGATCCTGGCGCCGGTCCTCATGTTCGGCTGGCTGACGGGGCGCCCGATGGGCGTCGCCGGCACCGCGCTGGCCTCTTTCATCGCCGTCGTCTGCGGCGCCACCGCCTTCGCGCTGCTGTTCCGCCGCGCACGCACGATCCGCTTCGACCCCGCGCAGTGGACGCCGCAGCCGAGGCTTTGGTGGCAGATGCTGCGCATCGGCCTGCCTGCCGGCGGCGAGTTCGTGGTGCTGACGGCCTACCTGGTGTTCGTCTACGGCCTGCTCAAGCCGTTCGGCTCGATCGCGCAGGCCGGTTTCGGCATCGGCGGCCGGGTGATGCAGGCCCTCTTCCTGCCGGCGGTGGCCGTCGGCTTCGCGGCGGCGCCGGTGGCGGCGCAGAACTTCGGCGCGAAGCAGGGACCGCGGGTGCGCGAGACCTTCCGCGCCGCCGGCGTCATCTGCAGCGTCCTCATGATCGCGGCGACCATCGTCTGCCACATCGCGCCGCGCGCGCTCATCGGCGTGTTCAGCAAGGACGCCGCGGTCATCGAGTTCGGCGCCGACTACCTGCGCATCATCAGCTGGAACTTCCTCGCCACCGGCCTCATCTTCGCGAGCTCCAGCGTCTTCCAGGGCATGGGCAACACGGTGCCGCCGCTCCTCAGCTCGTTCACCCGCCTGCTGCTTTTCATGATCCCGGCGTGGCTCATGTCGCGCCAGCCCGGCTTCGACGTACGCCACGTCTGGTATCTCTCGGTCGGTACGGTGCTGCTGCAGTTGTTCGCCAACCTCTGGCTGCTGCACCGCGAATTCGAGCGCCGCCTGCGCTTTCCCGTGGCCATAGCACCGCCGGTGAGCGCCCCGGTTTAGGTGCTACGATCCGAGGCTTCGCGAAAGGACGCTTTTGAGTTTCGACCTGCAGAATCTGGCGAACGGGCTCGTCTTCTACGTCATCCTCCTCTTCAGCCTGTCGTTTCATGAGTCCGCACACGCCTGGGCGGCGCTGAAGATGGGCGACGACACCGCCGCGCGCCTCGGCCGTATCAGCCTCAACCCGCTGGTGCACATCGACCCGATCGGCACGCTGATCCTGCCGCTGGTGCAGATCCTGTCCACCGGCTCGCTGTTCCTCGGCTGGGCGAAGCCGACGCCCTACAACCCGGCGAACTTCGACCGCAGGCATTCGCTCGCCAAGGGGCACGTGCGCGTTGCCGCGGCCGGGCCGCTCTCGAATGTCCTGCTCGCTGTGATCTTCACGGTCATCCTCGCGATCATGGTGCGCACCGGCATGCCGCTCAGCAACTTCGCGCTGCGCGTGTTGACGATCGGCATCATGCTCAACGTCGGCCTCGCGATCTTCAACCTCATCCCGTTGCCGCCGCTCGACGGCTCGAAGGTGGCGCTCTACGGGCTGCCGCGCTCCGCCGGCGAGCTCTACGACACTTACATCTCGCCGTACGGCGCCTGGATCCTGCTGGCGCTGGTGCTGAGCGGCGGGTTGTCCTATTTCATCAGGCCGCTGCAGTACTTCATCCTGCTCGGCGTGCGCGCGATCGCCGGCGCCGGCTAGCGGACGGGAATGGCAAGGCCTCGCATCCTGTCGGGCATGCGCCCCACCGGCGCGCTGCACCTCGGCCACCTGGTGGGCGCGCTCGAGAACTGGGCGCGCCTGCAGGACACCTACGACTGCTTCTACTGCATCGTCGACTGGCACGCGCTCACCACCGACTACGCCGACCCGGGGAACATCCGCGCCAACATCCTCGAGGTCACGACCGACTGGCTGGCCGCCGGCCTCGACCCCGACCGCTCGGTGCTCTTCATCCAGAGCGACGTCAAGCAGCACGCCGAGCTGCACCTGTTGATGTCGATGATCGTGCCGCTGCCATGGCTCGAACGCGTGCCGACCTACAAGGAACAGCAGCAGAACCTCGGCGAGCGCGACCTCGCGACCTACGGCTTCCTCGGCTATCCCCTGCTGCAGACTGCCGACATCGCGATCTACAAGGCCGACGCCGTGCCGGTGGGCGAGGACCAGGCGCCGCACATCGAGCTGAGCCGCGAAATCGTGCGCCGCTTCAACCACTTCTACGGGCCGGTGTTTCCCGAGCCGAAGACGCTGCTGACGCCGACGCCGCGCGTGCCGGGCACCGACGGCCGCAAGATGTCGAAGTCTTTCGGCAACGCGATCTTCCTCAAGGATTCACCGGAGACGGTGAAGGCGAAGCTGCGGCCGATGGTCACCGACCCGGCGCGCAAGCGCCGCACCGATCCCGGCAACCCCGACATCTGTCCGGTGTTCGACCTGCACAAGGCGTTTTCGCCCGCGGCCACTCAGCAGTGGTCGGCCGCAGGCTGCCGCACCGCCGGCATCGGCTGCATCGAGTGCAAGGACCGGCTGGCGGTGCACGTGAGCGAACGCCTCGCCGGCGTGCACGAGCGCCGGCCCGGCTTCGAGGCGCGGCCCGATACGGTGTGGGACGTGCTGAAGGCAGGCGCGGTGAAGGCGCGCGCCGCCGCCGAAACCACCATGGCCGCGGTGCGCACCGCGATGAAGATCGATCACGATTGAAGACGCGATGACCGCAGCCGACGAAACGAAGCCCGTGCCGGAAGCCGGATCCGAGGACGAACCCCAGGCCGAATCGCAGGCCGAAGCCAGGCTGCCTTCGGGTTACGAACCGTCGCTGCCCGACGACTCGCCGCGCATCGAGCTGCCGCTCTTCGCGGGGCCGCTCGACCTGCTGCTCTACCTGATCCGCAAGCACGAGTTCGACCTGCACGACATTCCCATCGCGCCGATCACGCGGCAGTACATGGAATACCTCGACGTCATGCAGGAAGTGAACCTCGACGTCGCCGGCGACTTCATGGTGATGGCCGCGACCCTCATCCACATCAAGGCGAAGATGCTGGTGCCGGTCGATCCCACCGAGGCGCAGGGCGAAGATGCCGAGGATCCGCGCGAAGGGCTGGTGCAGCGCCTCCTCGAGTTCCAGCGCTACAAGGAAGCGGCGGGCGTGCTGCACCAGAAGGGCCAGATCCGCGCCGCCACCTGGACGCGCCCGGAAGGCGCGGTTCCGACCTTCGACGATTCCGGCGAAGAGATGCTGGAGGCGGGCCTGTTCGACCTGATCTCGGCCTTCAAGGAAGTGCTCGACCGGCGCAAGGTGCTGCTGGCGCACTCGATCGAGGCGCCGGGCAAGTCGCTCGAGCAGCGCATCGACGAGCTGATGGAAATCATCCGTGAAGGCGCGTCGGTTGAGTTCCTCGAACTCTTCTACGCGCAGGAAACCAAGGCCGACATGATCGTCACCTTCCTGGC
The DNA here is from genome assembly GCA_963720545.1 of uncultured Acidobacteriota bacterium. Taxonomy (GTDB): domain Bacteria; phylum Acidobacteriota; class Vicinamibacteria; order Fen-336; family Fen-336; genus MFD01916-c6. The sequence continues at coordinate 3,339,014 of OY970399.1, forward strand.
GCTGCTGGAGCTGATCCGGCTGAAGCGGGTGAAGGTGTACCAGCGCGGCATGTTCGGCGGCATCCGCGTGTTCCGTCCGGTCGGGCCCGAGCCCGACGGCACGCCGCATCCCGTCTAGGAGGAAATTAGCAAGATGAGCGACGAAACCCCGGTCCTGCCGCGCCAGCAGGTGCGCGCCATCCTCGAGGCGCTCATCTTCGCGGCCGAGCAGCCGCTGCTGCCGAAGCAGATCACGGCCGTGCTCGGCGGCGTCCCCGCCGAAGAATGGCGCGAGGCGCTCGCCGAGATCCGCGCCGACTACGCGCGCGACGACCGCGGCCTGCAGGTCGTGGACGTCGCCGGCGGCCTGCAGATCACCACCCGTCCCGAGTACAACGACTGGATCCGCGAGCTGATCGACCCGAAGGTGCCGACGCGCCTCTCGATCCAGGCGCTCGAAACGCTCGCGGTCATCGCCTACAAGCAGCCGGTGACGCTGCCCGAGATCATCGAGCTGCGCGGCATCAAGTCGGGCGGCGTGCTGAAGACGCTGCTCGAAAAGCGCCTCATCCGCATCACCGGCCGCAAGGACGTGGTCGGCCGGCCCATCCTCTACGGCACCACGCGCGAGTTCCTGCTGCACTTCGGCCTCAAAGACCTCACCGAGCTGCCGGCGATCGAGGAATTCGCCGAGGTGCTTGGCGAGGAAGTGGACGTGGCCGGGCTGAAGCGGGCCATCGAAGCGCCGACCCAGGCCGAGGCTGGCGAGCTCGTGGACGACAGCGAGAGCGAGGCCCAGGGCGGCCTCGCGTTCGAGAATCCGCCGGACAATCCGTCCGAGGACCCCAAGTAATACTTGACAGCGGTTTCAAGCGCCTCCTACCATGGCCACAAGCCATGGAGGTCGAATGATGGGGGCGTACCGCGCATTGGGGTTGAAGGGACTTGGTCTGGCCGGGGCGCTGGCGCTTTGCGCCCTGCACCCCTCCTGCGGTCTGGGAGACGATTCGGCCGGCCCCTCCGAGCTGACGATCAAGCGCTTCACGGTGTCGCCCAATCGCGTGATCTCGGGAGGCACGGTGACACTTTCCTGGGCGGTCGACGGCGCCGAAAGCGTGTCGATCGACCAGGGCGTCGGCACCGTCGCGACCGACGGCACGAAGCAGGTGAACCCCACCGCCTCGACGCGCTACACGCTCACCGCGCGCAACCAGAGCAGCCAGTTGACGGCGTTCACCGAGGTGTCGGTCGAGGGCGGCACCGGCCCGAGCCCGAGCCCCACGCCCACTCCTACGCCGACGCCAACGCCAACACCAACACCGACTCCGACTCCCACTACCCACCCCCACCCCGGGTGCCACCTGCGGCACGCCGCTGCCGGCGCAGTCCACGATCGACAACTGCGGCCTGACGATCGAGCGCTCCAACCTCGCCCCGGCAGGCCAGTGCGTCGAACTCGTCGCGCTCAGCGTCGAGAACGGCTGCCCGGCGAACGTGAACAACCGCAAGGTCACGTTCAAAGTCAGCGCCAACACCAGCAGCAACGTCACCTGGCGCACCACCAGCGAGTCGCCGAGCACCACGAACCCGATGAGCGGCGACATCGCGAGCAGCGGCGAGACCACGGTGACGGCGGGCGAGAACGTCATCGGCGACTTCCTCAAGATCCGCATCGTCAACGACAACAACGACGCCTTCGTCACATTCACGCTGCGGAACAAATAGGGGAGCACGGCGCGCGGCGGTAACATCGCCGCAAACCGTGCAGGAAAGACTCCAGAAGATCCTCGCCCAGGCGGGGATTGCCTCGCGCCGCGCCTCGGAAGAGCTGATCCGCCGCGGCCGTGTGCGCGTCAACGGCGACGTCGTCACCGAGCTCGGCACCAAGGCCGACGCCGCTGTGGACGAGATCCGCGTGGACGGCAAACCGGTGCGCAAGGCCGCCGAGAAGGCGTACCTGATGTTGTTCAAGCCGAAGGGGTTCGTCACCACGCGCAGCGACCCGGGCGGCCGCGACACGGTTATGGGGCTGGTGCCCCGCATCCCGGGCCTGTTCCCGGTGGGCCGGCTCGACGTCAACACCGAGGGCCTGCTGCTGCTCACCAACGACGGCGCCTTCGCGCAGCGCGTTGCGCACCCGAGCTATGAAGTGGCGCGCGTGTACCACGCCAAGGTGCGCGGCACGCCGGAGCCCACGACCCTGCAGCGGCTCGCGCAGGGCGTGATGGTGGACGGCAAGCGCATGGCGGTCGACCGCGCCGCCATCCTCGAAGGCGGCGCCAACGCATGGCTCGAGATCACTCTGCACGAGGGACGCAACCGCGAAGTGCGGCGCCTGCTCGAATCGGTGGGGCATCCGGTGGCGAAACTGCGGCGCGTGTCGCTCGGCCCGCTGACACTGCGCGGCCTGCAGCCGGGCGGCTTCCGCTCGCTCTTGCCGGCCGAGATCGCGAAGCTGCTGGGGCCCGGCGCAGCGGCGCGGCGCCGCGGCCGCAAGCCCGCGGCGGCCGCTCGCAAGCCCGCGGCGGCGCGCAGGCAGGCGGCGCGATGAGCGAGCGCCGCCTGGTCATCGCGATCGACGGACCGTCGGGTGCGGGCAAGTCGACGCTCGGCCGCGGGCTCGCGAAGGAACTCGACCTCACCTTCATCGACACCGGCGCCATGTACCGCGCGCTGGCGCTGAAGGCGCTGCGCACCAAAACGCCGGTGGACGACGAGGCGCGGCTGGCACTGCTTTTGACGAAGACGCGCATCGAGCTGGTGGACGGTGGGCGCGGCGTCATCCTCGACGGCAAGGACGTGAGCCGCCGGCTGCGCAGCCAGGAAGTGAGCCATGCGGCCTCGGCGGTGTCGCGCCATCGCGCGGTCCGCCGTGAGATGGTGGCACGGCAGCAGGAGCTCGGCCGTGCGGGATCGGTGGTGCTCGACGGCCGCGACATCGGCAGCGTCGTGTTTCCCGACGCCGACTTCAAGTTCTACGTCGATGCCGAGCCCGCGCGGCGCGCCGAACGCCGCTACGAAGAGCTGGTCGCCGCCGGCGAGAAGGCGGACCTCGCGCAGATCGAGGCCGAGATCCGCGCCCGCGATGCCGCCGATTCGAGCCGCTACGACTCGCCGCTGGTCCGCGCCCACGACGCCGTCTACCTGGACACGACCGCGATGGACGCGGCAACGGCGCTCGACCGCATGCTGCGCATCATCGGCTCGCGCACCCGGCCGTTTCCATAAGTTGTGATAGAAAAACTGCCCGTGGAAACTGCAGCCGGCACCTTGCTCAAGACCCCGCTTTACGGCGCGCATCGCGCCCTCGGCGCGAAGATGATCGCCTTCGGCGACTGGGAGATGCCCGTCGAGTACTCGGGCCTCATCGCCGAGCACCTTGCCGTGCGCCAGGCGGCCGGCCTGTTCGACGTCTCGCACATGGGCGAATTCAGCGTCAAGGGTCCGGGCGCGCTCGCGTTCCTGCAGCGGGTCGCCTCGAACGACGCCGGCAAGCTGGCGGATTTCCAGGCGCAATACTCCGCGCTGCCCCTGCCGAGCGGCGCGCCCGCTGACGACATCATCCTTTACCGGCGCGCGGCCGACAGCTTCCTGATGATCGTGAATGCCTCCAACCGCGAGAAGGACCTGGAATGGCTGCGCTCGCAGCAGCCCACGGACTGCGCGCTCAGCGACGTGAGCGACAACTATGCGCTGCTGGCCCTGCAAGGACCGAAAGCGGCGCAGATCCTTGCCGCCCTCACCACCACGGACCTCGACGCGATCGGCTACTACCATTTCGCCGACGGCTCGGTCGGCGGAGTCGCCGCCACCATCGCGCGCACCGGCTACACCGGCGAGGACGGTTTCGAACTGCTGCTGCCCGCGCAGGCGGCCGAAAGCGTGTTCACCGCCATCGTCGCCGCCGGCAAGCCGCACGGCCTGCTGCCGGCGGGCCTCGGCGCTCGCGACACGCTGCGCCTCGAAGCAAAGATGTGCCTCTATGGCAACGATATCGACGAGACCACCACACTGATCGAAGCGGGCCTGGGTTGGTCGGTGTCGGTCGACGGCGCGCGCGGCGACTATCCGGGGCGCGCGGTGCTCGCGGCGCAGAAGCAAGATGGCCCGCCGCGCAAGCTCGTCGGGTTCGAAGTGGTGGGCCGCGGCATCGCCCGGCACGGCTATCCTGTCTTTCACAAGGGCGCGCCGCACGGCGAGGTCACTTCGGGCAGCTACGCGCCTTTCCTGCAGAAGAACGTCGGCCTTTGCTACCTGCCCGCTGCCATCGCCATGTCCGGCACCGAGATCGACATCGACGTGCGCGGCCGGCGTGTCGCGGCGCGGGTGGTGCCGACCCCCTTTTACAAACGTCCGCGCTGAAACTGAAGCGCTCGCGCCGTCATCGTTTCCAAAGGAGCCAAGCATGTACCCTGAAGACCTGCGCTACACCAAGGACCACGAATGGGTGCGCATCGAGGGCGACCGCGCCCGCGTCGGCATCACCGATCACGCGCAGGACCAGCTCGGCGACGTGGTGTTCCTCGACTTCCCCGAGGTCGGCCGCCAGCTCAACGCGCACGACCAGTTCGGCACGGTCGAGTCGGTGAAGGCGGTGTCGGAGCTGTTCTCGCCGCTCGCCGGCGAGGTGACCGCGGTCAACGAAGCGCTCGGCAAGACGCCGGAACTCGTCAACAGCGATCCTTACGGCGCCGCGTGGCTCATCGAGCTGCGCATCGACCCCGCGGCCGGCGCCGCGCTGATGGACGCTGCCGCGTATCAGGCCTGGATCCAGGCGGAGGGGAAGTAAGGGCTGGTGAAGAAGTCCGACCCCCTGCGGCCCACCGACACTTTTCCCGAACGGCACATCGGGCCGAACGACGACGAGATCGCGCAGATGCTGGCGACGATCGGCTGCCAGAGCCTTGACGAGCTGGTGGCGCAGACGGTGCCGCCGTCGATCATGCGGCCGCGGCCGCTCGACCTGCCGGCGGCGCGCGGCGAGAGCGAGGCGCTTTCCGACCTGCACGCGATCGCCGGCCGCAACCAGGTGTTCCGCTCGTTCATCGGCATGGGCTACTACGAGTGCGTCACGCCGCCGGTGATCCAGCGGAACATCCTCGAGAACCCCGGCTGGTACACGCAGTACACGCCCTACCAGGCCGAGATCGCGCAGGGGCGCCTCGAGGCGTTGCTCAACTTCCAGACCATGGTGGCCGACCTCACCTCGCTGCCGCTCGCGAACGCGTCGCTGCTCGACGAAGCCACCGCGGCGGCCGAGGCGATGACCATGTGCCTCGCCGTTGCTACTGGAAAGCGGCGCGCGTTCTTCGTCTCGGAAGACTGCCATCCGCAGACGATTGCGGTGGTCTGCACGCGCGCCGAGCCGATCGGCGTCACCGTGCACGTCGGCCCGAACAGCGCGTCGCTGCCGCTGGCGGCGACACTCGCCGGTGCGCTGCTTTCGTATCCGGCGACCGACGGCACCGTCACCGACCTCACCGGTACCATCGCGGCGCTGCACGCTGGCGGCGCGCTGGCCGTGGTGGCGACCGACCTGCTGGCGCTGGCGCTGCTGCGCTCGCCCGGTGAGATGGGCGCCGACATCGCCGTCGGCTCGTCGCAGCGCTTCGGCGTGCCGATGGGCTTCGGCGGCCCGCACGCGGCGTTCCTCGCCACCACCGACGCGCACAAGCGGCAGATGCCGGGCCGCATCGTCGGCGTCTCGCACGATGCCGAGGGCCGGCCCGCGTACCGCCTGGCGCTGCAGACGCGCGAGCAGCACATCCGCCGCGACAAGGCGACGAGCAACATCTGCACCGCGCAGGTGCTGCTGGCGGTGATGGCGTCGATGTACGCCGTCTACCACGGGCCGGCGGGCATCCTGCGCATCGCGCGCCGGGTGCACGCGCTGACCGCGGCGTGCGCGAACGGCCTGCGCCGGCTCGGCTTCGACGTCGGCACCAGCCCGTTCTTCGACACGCTCACCGTGCGCGGCGTGGGCAAGGCGCAGGGCGCCAAGCTGGTGGCGGCGGCGGCAGCGCGGCGCATGAACCTGCGCACCTTCGCCGACGGCCGCATCGGCATAGCGCTCGACGAAGCGGCCGACCGCGACCAGTTGCGGGCGCTGCTCGAGCTGTTCGCCGAGGGCGCGTTCAAGTTCCGCCTCGACGAGTGCATCAAGCCGGCCGAGGCCGAATACGACGCGTCGCTGGCGCGGCAGTCGGCGTTCCTCACGCATCCGGTGTTCAACACGCACCACTCCGAGCACGAGATGCTGCGCTACATGCGCTCGCTGGAGGAGCGCGACCTGTCGCTGACCACGTCGATGATTCCGCTCGGCTCGTGCACGATGAAGCTGAACGCCACCTCCGAGATGCTGCCGGTCACCTGGCCGCGGGTCGCCGGCCTGCACCCCTACGCGCCGGCCGCGCAGGCGCAAGGCTATGCCGCGCTCGCTTCCCAGCTGTCGGCGTGGCTCGGCGAGATCACCGGCTTTCCGGCGGTGTCGCTGCAGCCGAACGCCGGCTCGCAGGGCGAATACGCGGGCCTGCTGGCGATCCACGGGTACCACCGCAGCCGCGCCGAGGGGCACCGCGACGTCTGCCTCATCCCGGTGTCGGCGCACGGCACCAACCCCGCGAGCGCGGTGATGGCCGGGTTCCGCGTGGTGATCGTCGCATGCGACAGCCTCGGCAACATCGACGTCGCCGACCTGCGCGCGAAGGCGGCAGAGCACAAGGGGCGGCTCGGCGCGCTGATGGTGACGTACCCGTCCACGCACGGCGTCTTCGAAGAGCAGATCCGCGACATCTGCCAGATCGTGCACGCGCACGGCGGCCAGGTGTACATGGACGGCGCCAACATGAACGCGCAGGTCGGGCTGACGTCGCCGGGTGTCATCGGCGCCGACGTGTGCCACCTCAACCTGCACAAGACCTTCTGCATTCCGCACGGCGGCGGCGGGCCGGGCATGGGGCCGATCGCGGTCGCCAAGCACCTCGCGCCGTTCCTGCCGGGCCATCCGCTCGAGGCGGTGGCGCCCGGCGGGGTGGGGCCGGTGGCTGCGGCGCCGCTCGGCAGCCCGAGCATCCTGACGATCCCGTGGATGTACATCGCGATGATGGGCGGCGACGGCCTCACGCGCGCGACACAAGTCGCGATCCTCAACGCCAACTACATGGCGACGCGCCTCCACGACCACTACGAAGTGCTCTACGCCGGCGCGGACGGCCGCGTGGCCCACGAGTTCATCGCCGACTGCCGCGCCTTCAAGGCGAAGGGCATCGAGGTGGAGGACATCGCCAAGCGGCTCATGGACTACGGCTTCCACGCGCCGACCATTTCGTTCCCGGTGCCCGGCACGATGATGATCGAGCCGACCGAGAGCGAGGCGAAGGTGGAGCTCGACCACTATTGCGACGCCCTCATCCGGATTCGCGCCGAGATCCGCGAGGTGGAAGATGGCCGCGCCGACCCTGTGGACAACGTGCTGAAGAACGCGCCGCATACCGTGCACGCGGTGACAGCCAGCGAATGGAAGCACCCGTACACCCGCGAGCAGGCGGCGTTCCCAACCCCCTGGACCCGCCACCGCAAGTTCTGGCCCGCCGTCGCCCGCATCGACAGCGTCTACGGCGACCGCAACCTGATGTGTACCTGCCCCCCGATCGAGGACTACTAACGTCATCTGCGGATGGACGTCATCGGCGGATGGGCTGCCGTTCCCGTCCCATCCGCCGATTTCCGTTGCCGGAGGCTCGTTGCCGTTCCTTCGGCCATTCCATTGCCCTTCCTTCAACGTTCCGTTTCCGTTCCCCAGGAACTTCCGTTCCGCGACCGCCGACACTCGCGCTGCTGCTAGGAGGCCCCTCGCACCCACCCAACGCCATGCGGTGCTCGGGGAAACGGTCGTGGCCAACTTGTTCGGAACGAGTTGCCTCAGAACTTCGGGGGCGACCGGCTACTTCTTCTTGTTGCGGATCAGCCGGGCTGCTTCCAGGCGGGCGGCGAGGTCGGGTTCGGCGCCGCGAGCGGTCGGCTGGTAATAGCGCCGGCCGGCGAGTGCGTCGGGCAGGCAGTCCATCGCCGCGACGCCCTCCTCCTCGTCGTGGGCGTAGCGATACCCCTTGCCGTAGCCGACGTCCTTCATCAACTTCGTCGGTGCGTTGCGGATCCAGAGCGGCACCGGCTCCGCGCGGCTCTCCAGCGCATCGCGCACCGCGGCGCCGTACGCCGTGTAAACGGCATTGCTCTTCGGCGCCGCGGCGAGATAGACCGCCAGCTCCGCGAGCGCCAGGGCACCTTCCGGCAGGCCGATGAAGTGCACGGCCTGCTGCGCCGCCATCGCCACCACCAGCGCCTGCGGATCGGCGAGGCCGACGTCCTCGGAGGCGAAGCGCACCAGCCGGCGCGCGATGTAGAGCGGATCCTCGCCGCCCTCGAGCATGCGCGCGAGCCAGTAGAGCGCCGCGTCGGCGTCGGAATTGCGCAGCGACTTGTGCAGGGCGCTGATGATGTTGAAGTGCTCCTCGCCGCCCTTGTCGTAGAGGAGCGCCTTGCGCGCGAACGCCTGGCGCATGGCTTCGAGGTCGACATGGCGCGTGCCGTCGGCGCGTGCCGCAGCCACCGTCGCCGCAACCTCGAGCACGTTGAGGGCGGTGCGGGCGTCGCCGTCGGCGGTGTCGGCGAGGAAGCCGAGCGCATCGTCGTCTACGGTCACGCCGCCCACGCCGCGCTCGGGATCGCGCAGGGCGGCTGCGAGGATGCTGACGATCTCCGCACGGTCGAGCGCCTTCAGCACCACCAGCCGGCTGCGCGAGAGGAGCGCCGAGTTCACCTCGAAGGACGGGTTCTCGGTGGTCGCGCCGATCAGCACGATGTCACCGCTCTCGACGTGCGCCAGCAGCGCGTCCTGCTGCGCCTTGTTGAAGCGGTGGATCTCGTCGATGAAAACGATGGTGCGCTGGCCGCGACGCTTGCGGCGCTCTTCCGCGGCCGCGAGCACCACGCGCAGTTCCTTCACGCCTGAGAGCACCGCACTCAGCCCCTCGAAATGCGCCTTGGTATGGTTGCGGATGACGTGCGCGAGGGTCGTCTTGCCGGAGCCGGGCGGCCCCCAAAGGATCAGCGAGCGCAGCGCGTCGCCTTCGATCAACCGCCGCAGCGGTGTGTTGGCGCCGAGCGCCTCCTGCTGGCCCACGATCTCGTCGAGCGAGCGCGGCCGCATGCGGTCGGCGAGCGGGGCGTCGGCCCGCACCGCCGCAGAGCCTGACCCGGCTCCAACTTCCGGTTGGTCGCCGTCGTCGCCGAACAGCGAGCGCGTCTTGCCCGTGGCCATCGCTACCGCCGCTGCCGCGCCGCCTCGAACAGCAGCACGCCCGCGGCCACCGCCACGTTCAGGCTTTCGACCACCGGCTTGATCGGCACGCGCACCGGCGCGTCGGCGCGCCGGACCACCGCCTCGTCGAGCCCGGCGCCTTCGTTGCCGACGATGAGCGCCGTCGGCCGGCGCAGGTCGGCTTCGTCGTAGGGAACCGGCGCGTCGACAGTTGCAGCGACGGTGCGGATGCCGTGCTGCTGCAGCCAGCCGAGCGCTTCGTCGAGGCTGAGCGAACCTCGGTGGGGAAGCCGGAAGGCACTCCCCATCGAGCCGCGCAGCGCCTTCCACGAGAACGGATCGGCGCAGCCGGTCGTGAGCAGCGCGCCGGTGGCGCCCGCTGCCTCGGCAGTGCGCAACAAGGCGCCGAGGTTGCCGGGGTTCTGCACCGCGACGCACACGAGCAGCAGCGCCGGCTGCGCCAGCAGCGCCGCGTCGTCGAAAGTCGGGCGGTTGGCGACCGCCAGCACGCCCGGACCGTGCTCCAGTTCGGAGAGCTGGCCGAGCAGGTCCTCGTGCATCAGGCGCACCTCGAGTCCGCTGTTCGAAGCCTCCTGGTGAAGGCGTGCGCCGCGCGCGCTCTCGAGGAAGCGCGGGGTCATCGCCAGGGACGCGACCGAGATCCCCGACGCGAGCGCCTCCTCCACGAGCTTCGGCCCCTCGAGCACCGCAAGGCTCTCGGCGTCGTCGGCACGATCGAGCAGGGCGCGGATCTTGCGGGCGAGCGGATGGGCGCGGCTGCGGATGATTTCGGAGCCGGGGAGCATGGGCCTTCGATGCTACACTCGCGGTTGACTGTAACCCCCACGTGAAGGCTGCTTGCAATGGTCCTGGAAATAAAAAAACGCCTGCAGGACGAGATCAACACGCTCGACCACGAGCTCAAGGTCGCGCTGCCGAAAGAGATCCAGCGGGCGCGTGAATACGGCGACCTGCGCGAGAACGCCGAGTACAAGGCGGCGAAGGAGCGGCAGAGCTTCCTCCAGGCCCGGCTTGCGCAGCTGCACGTGCGCCTCGCCGCCCTCGCGATGATGAACCTCGACAAGATCCCGAAGGACAAGGTCGGGCTCGGCTCCACCGTGTCGCTCAAGGACACGAGCACCGGCGAGACCATCGTCTACGAAATCGTCACCCCCGAGGAATCGGATCCGCCGCAGGGACGCATCTCGCCGTCGTCGCCCATCGGCCGCTGCCTGCTCAACAACGCCAAGGGCGACACCGTCGAGGTGGTGGTGCCGAACGGCAGCAAGGAATACGAAGTCGTCAAGCTGGTGACCATCCACGACCTGGCCAACTAGGTGAAGGAGTACTCCCCCAAGCGGCGCACGGCCGCGGTGTTCACGGGCACCGGCGTCTCGGGCGCCTACCACGCGGGGGTGCTGAAGGCGTTCGAGGAGAGCGGCTTCAAGATCGACATCATGGTCGGCTCGGGGGTCGGCACCATCGCCGCCGCATTCGGCGCCGTCGCGGGTGGTGCGCGCTTGTTCTCGGCCGGCGGCTTCTGGCCGACGCTGCGCGGCGCGTCGCTCTATCGCCTGCGCCCGGAGGCGCGCGCGCTGCAGCTGCTCATGGGCGTGGCGTTCGGCGTGTTCGTGCTGCCGCTGATCCTCGCGGTGATCGCGGCGCTCTTCTTCCCGCTGATCCTGCTCGCCGACTTCGTCTCGCCCGGGGTGCTCGCGCGCTTCGCGGCGCCGTGGCCGTCGCTCGAGGTGATGCGGCCCGCCTACGTCGCGGCGCTGGCGCTGCCGGCGTTCCTGCTGTTCGGCGTCGGCGGCGCGTGGCTCCTTTATGCCGCGGTGCGCGATCGCCGCCTGCTGCTCGAACGCTTCGAGCACCTGGTGGACGCGTCGCCGGCGCGGGCGCTGCTGCGCGGCAAGTTGTGGGAGGTGGTGCGCGGCGCCGATGTCGCGCAGCAGCCGCCGCGCGACGCGGTGCTCGGCGAGCGCTACGTGGCGCTCAACATCGAGAACCGCGGCCAGCTCGGATTCCACGAGCTGATCGTGCGCGCGGCCGACCTCGACTCCGGCCAGGTGCACACCGCCGTCCTGCTCGGCGACGCGGCGCGCGACGCGTTCCTCACTGCGCGCGGCTCGCGGCGCGGCGGCGACGCCGTCTCGGGGCTTCTCGACCTCACGGCCACAGGTGCCGCGGGCACCCTGTTCCCGACGGTGCTCACCGGCCTGCTGCCGCCGCTCGTCACCCCGCCCGAACGCCTCGCGTTCCCGAAGGGCGCCACCCACGCCGGCGAAACCCACCGCCTCGTCGAAGCGACGCTGCTTGGCGGCTGCGGCATCGCCGAAGCCATCGACGCCGGCGCGGAGCAGATCGTGGTGGTGGCGGCGGTGGCCGAGAAGCCGTCGCCGCCGCTGCGCCGCCGCGGGCCGCGCGCGCTTGCCGACGCGCTCCTCGAAAGCCTCGAGCGCGACGCGTTCGAACGCGAGCTGGCCGAGTGCGAGCGCTTCAATCGTCTCGTCGAAACGCTCGGCCATCGCCACGAAGGGGCCGGCGCTGGCCGCGCCTGGCAGGATCCCGCCACCGGCCGCCTGTACCGCGACATCTCAATCTACGTCGTCCGCCCGCAGGCGCGCTCGCTGCGGCCGTTCGACCACGAAGGCACGCGCGACCCGGCGACCGAAGTGGAAGAGACGCTGGGCGACCTGCTGCAGCGCGGCCACGCCGACGCGTTCCGCTTGTTCATCGAACCGGTCGTCGGCGCGGCGCCCGTGCCGAGCCGCGCGCCCGACCTCGAAGAAGAAGGACAGCCGATAGAACTCTAGGCAGGGAACCAATGAAGAAGACCCTCGCGCCCCCGCGCGCCTTCGCAACCCGCGCTGTCCACGGCAGCAGGATGCCGGCCTCCGGCCCGCTGGCGACCCCCATCGTGCAGTCGTCCACCTTCGTATTCGAGTCGTCCGCGCAGATGCGCGACTACCTGCACGGCGATCCCGCGCTGCACCTCTACACGCGCTATTCGAACCCCACGCTCGCGGCACTCGAGGAATCGCTCGCGCAGCTCGAGGGCGGGGAAGGGGCCATTGTCTTTTCGTCGGGGCTCGCCGCGATGACCACTGCGCTGTGGTCGACGCTCTCGGCGGGCGACGAAGTGCTCGCGAGCTCGTCGCTCTACGGCGGCACCACCAAGTTCATCCGCAAGATACTGCCGCGCTTCGGCGTCGCGCACCGGATCGTGCCGGTCGCCGAGATGAGCCGCCTCGAGAGCTATCTCTCACCGAACAGCAAGGTGGTGGTGCTGGAGTCGCCGACCAACCCCAACGTGGACATCGTGGACATCGCGGCGGTGGCGCGCGCCGCGCACGCCCGCGGCGCCCTGGTGATCGTAGACAACACCTTCGCGACGCCTTTCAACCAGCGGCCGCTCGAGCTCGGCGCCGACCTCGTCATGCACAGCCTGACCAAGGCGCTCTCGGGGCACAGCGACATCATCGCCGGCGCGCTCATCGGCTCGGCCGCGCACCTCGAGCCGGCGCGCGAGCACCTGAAGGTGCTGGGCGGTTGCATGGATCCGCACGCCGCGTATCTCGCGCTGCGCGGCCTCAAGACCGTGCACCTGCGCGCCGCGCGCCAGGCGGAGAACGCAATGGCCGTGGTGCAGGCGCTCGCCGGGCACCCGAAGCTGTCGCGGGTCCTCTATCCCGGCCTGCCGTCGCACCCGGGCCACGCGATCGCGAAGCGGCAGATGGCGACCTTCGGCTCGATGTTCGCGCTGTCGTTGCGCGGCGGCCTGGCGGCTGCCGAGAAGTGCTACGACGCGCTCGAGCTCGTGGGCCGGGCGGCGAGCCTCGGCGGCGTCGAGTCGATCGTCAGCCTGCCGGTGCACACGTCGCACCACGGATATTCGGACGAGGAGCTGGCACAGGCCGGCGTCGATGCCGGCATGATGCGCTTCTCGATGGGCGTCGAGGACGCGCGCGACATCGCCGCCGACATCGAACAGGCGCTGGACGCTTCGTAAACGCAGCAGGTAGCAACTCAACCTCAACCACGATCTTTCGAATCGAAGGAGGCGCATGCTCGCCAGTCTGGTCCTGCCGTTGCTGCTCGTCGTCGCCCCGCCCCAGGAGAAGGATGCGAAGCCCGCCGCGGCCGCGTCCGACAAGGCGGACAAGTCGGCGAAGTCCGACAAGGCGGACAAGGCGGACAAGGCGGAAAAGAAGGATGCGGACGGCAAGTCCGACGAGACCGAGCCGGTGGTCACGAAGCACGAGATCAACGTCAACGGCAGGCCGCTGCGCTACACCGTCACCACCGGCATGATGCCGCTGCGCAACGACCAGGGCGAGAAGGAAGCCGACATCTTTTTCATTGCGTACACCGCCGAGCGCCCCGGCGCGCCCGACAAGCGGCCGCTGATGTTCTCGTTCAACGGCGGGCCCGGCTCGGCGTCGGTGTGGCTGCACCTTGGCGCCCTCGGCCCGAAGCGCGTGCAGATGCAGGACGACGGCGCGATGCCGGCGCCGCCCTACAAGCTCGTCGACAACCCGCAGACCTGGCTGGCCGACACCGACCTCGTGTTCATCGACCCGGTCGGCACCGGCTACAGCCGGCCTGCGAAGCCGGAGCTCGGCAAGAAGTTCTGGGGCCTGCAGGGCGACCTCGAGTCGGTGGGCGAGTTCATCCGCCTTTACCTGACGCGCTACGAGCGCTGGACCTCGCCGCTCTTCCTGGTCGGCGAGAGCTATGGCACCACGCGCGCCGCGGGCCTGTCGGGGTACCTCGTGGACCGCTCGGGCATTGCCTTCAACGGCATCGTGCTGGTGTCGTCGATCCTCAACTTCCAGACCGCGCGCTTCACCAAGGGCAATGACCTGCCGTTCCAGTTGTTCCTGCCCACGTACACCGCGTCGGCCTGGTACCACAAGAAGCTGCCGGCGGACCTGCAGGCAAAGCCGCTGCGCGAGGTGCTCGACGAAGCCGAGCAATTCGCCGGCAGCGAGTATCCGATCCTGCTCGCGAAGGGCTCGAGCCTCACCGCCGCGGAACGCGCCGCGATGGTGGACAAGGTGGCGCGTTTCACCGGCCTCAGCAAGAGCTACGTGGACGCGGCCGACATGCGCATCGAGATCCAGCGCTTCTGCAAGGAGCTGCTGCGCGCGGAGCGGCGCACCGTGGGCCGGCTCGACAGCCGCTTCGAGGGCATCGACGCCACCGCGGCCGACGACTCGCCCGAGTTCGACCCAAGCATGGCGGCCATCCGCCCGCCGTACACCGCCGCGCTCAACGACTACGTGCGCCGCGAGCTCGGCTACAAGTCGGACGCGCACTACTGGATTCTCGGCGGCGGCATCAAGACGCCCTGGGATTTCGGCGAGATCGGCTTCGGCGCCGCCGACGTCAGCGACTCGCTGCGCCAGGCATTCGCGCGCAACCCGTCGATGAAGGTGTTCGTCGCGTCGGGCTACTACGACCTGGCGACGCCGTTCTTCGCCACCAAGTACACCTTCAACCACATGGGTCTCGACGCCACGCAGTCGAAGAACATCTCGACCGGCTACTACGAAGCCGGTCACATGATGTACATCGCCGTGAAGGAACTCGACAAGCTGAAGCAGGACGTCTCCGCTTTCATCAGGACCTCCTTGCCCTCGTCCGCATCGAACTGAGAGCACTGCGTCCGGACGCAGTCCGTTCGGCGAGCATCGATTCGGGCAGTTGCTTCAGAACTTCGGGAGGAAGTAGAACCTTACGGGCGTAAGCGCCGTCCTAGGGGCATGGACACCATCTGGCGGGACATCGTGTATGCCGTGCGTGTGCTTGCCAAGGCGCCGTCCTACGCGGCCATCGCCATCCTCACGCTGGCGCTCGGCATCGGCGCCAACACCGCCGTGTTCAGCGTGGTGAACGCAGTCCTCCTTCGCCCGCTGTCTTATCCGCAGGCGGAAAGGCTCGTGCTCATCAGCGAATGGTCCGAGCAGGTTCCCGAGATGAGTTTCGCGATGTCGAACTTCAAGGACCTGCGCGACCAGAGCACGTCGTTCGAGCACCTCGCCGCCGCCAACCAGGCGAATTTCGTGCTCGGCGGCCAGGCCGAACCGGAGCGGCTGCTCGCGCGGCAAGTCTCGAGCGACATGTTCGCGACGCTGGGGCGCACGCCGATCCTCGGCCGCGCGTTCACCGCCGCAGAGGACAAGCCCGGCGCCGCCGCCGTGACCCTCATCTCCGAGGGGCTGTGGGAACGCCGCTTCGGCCGCGACCCGCGCATCGTCGGCCAGAACCTGGTGCTGAGCGGCCAGCCGGTCACCGTCATCGGAGTCATGCCGAAGACCTTCCACGGCAGCTGGAAGCGCGCCGACCTGTTCATGCCGCTGCTGCGCCTCGAAGACACCATTGGCGGACCCGGCAACCGCGGCAACCACCCCGGCATCTACGTCACCGGCCGCCTCAAGCCGGGCGTCACCATCGAACAGGCGCGCGCCGACGTGGTCGCAATAGCGAAGCGCCTGGCCGACCAGTATCCCGACACCAACGCCAAGCAGAGCATGGTGGTCGACCGGTTCCTCGACGCCTACGTCGGCGAGCTGCGCCCTTCGCTCATGCTGTTGCTCGGCGCGGTGGCGTTCGTGCTGCTCATCGCCTGCGCCAACGTCGCGAACCTGCAGCTGTCGCGCGCGGCCGACCGGGCGAAGGAAGTCGCGGTGCGCATGGCGCTCGGCGCGAAGCGCGGCCGGCTGCTGCGCCAGCTGCTCACCGAGTCGGTGCTGTTGTCGCTCGCGGGCGCGCTGCTCGGCATCCTGCTGGCCTTCGGCGGCCTGAAGGCGCTGGTCGCGTCGCTGCCGCCGAACGTGCCGCGCGCCGACGAGATCGCGATCGACGGTCGGGTGCTGGTGTTCACGCTGATCGTCGCCCTGGTCACCGGCGTCCTGTTCGGCGTGGCACCGGCGTGGCGCATCTCGAGCCTGCGCATCAACGATCCGCTGCGCGAGAACTCGCGCGGCACCGTCGGCCCGCAGCAGCACCGCCTGCGCAACACGCTGGTGGTCGCGGAGGTGTCGCTGGCGCTGACGCTGTTGGTGGGCGCCGGGCTGATGCTGCGCAGCTTCTACCGTGTGCTGACCGCCGACTCCGGCTTCAATCCGCACGGCGTGATGTGCGCCAACGTGCCGCTGCCGCAGGCGCGCTACGCCGACGACAAGGCACGCGCGCAGGTGGCGCAGCGCGTCCTCGAGGGCGTGCGCGCCGTGCCCGGCCTCGAGCATGCGGCGGTGACGCTGCCGCTCCTCGGCGGCTGGCAAAGCGGGTTCACCCTGCAGGGCCGGCCGGAGCCGCCGCCGGGACAGAACCCATCGGCCGACGTCGCGCGCATCAGCCCCGACTATTTCGCCACCATGGGCATACGCCTGCTGCAGGGGCGCGGGTTCGACGAGCGCGACGTGCTCGACAAGCCAGCGGTCGCCATCGTCGACGAGACCTTCGTCCGCGAGCACTTCGCGACGGAAAACCCGCTGGGAAAGCACTTCAGGTTCGGCGACGCGCAACACGAGGAACCGTGGCTCGAGATCGTCGGTGTCGTCAACCACGTGAAGAACTACGGTGTCGACCAGGAGTCGCGCGTGGAGGTGTACCTGCCGTATGCGCAAACCTCGGTCGGCTCGTTCACGCTGGTGGCGCGCACCAGCGGCGACCCGGCCGCGCTGACCACCGGCATGCGCGCGGCGCTGCGCGCCGCCGATCCGCAGCTGCCGATGTACGAGACGCGCACGCTCGACGCCTTGGTGGCCGAAGGCAACGCGCAGCGCAAGCTGTCGGTGCTGCTCATCGGCGTGTTCGGCGCGCTCGCCCTGGTGCTCGCCGCGGTCGGCATCTACGGCGTGATGTCGTATGCGGTCACCCAGCGCACCCAGGAGATCGGCGTGCGCATGGCCCTCGGCGCCGAGCAGGAGCAGATCATGAAGATGGTGCTGCGCCACGGCACTACGCTCGCCGCAATCGGCATTGGCCTGGGCCTCGTCACCTCGCTGGGGCTGGCGCAGCTGGTGAAAACCCTTCTCTTCAACACCAGCACCGCCGACCCGCCGACCTTCTCGGTGGTGCCACTGCTGCTGCTCAGCGTCGCCGCGGTCGCCTGCTACCTGCCGGCGCGGCGCGCCACGCGCGTCGATCCGATGGTGGCGTTGCGCAACGAGTGAGCGTCCCGGCGCAGGCGCGCGTTACTCGCCGCGAGCGCCGAGCGCGCGCAACCGTTCCTTCGCCCGCGCATCGTCCGGGTTCGACCGCAGTTCCGCGCGATACGCATCGGCGGCGGCGACCCGCCGGCCGAGTCGCTCCAGCGCCTGGCCCAGCGTGTACTGGCCGGACGGCACGTCTGCGTCGAGGCGCAGCGCCGCGCGCACCCGCTGTTCGGCTTCGGCAAAGCGGTGCCCGCGCAACGACACGCTCGCGAGCTGCAGCTGCGCCGGCGCCATCGCCGGATCGAGCTCGAGGGCGCGGCGCAGCGCGCGCTCGGCGGTGTGCACATCGCCCAGCTCGAGGCTGAGCGTCCCGAGGACGTACCACGCAGCGGGCCGCCGCGGCTGCGCGGTCAAAGCCGCCTCGAAGGCGGCGAGCGCCTCGCGCGCGGCGCGCGGCCGGCCCGCCGCGCGGCACGCCTCGACCAGCGGCATCAGCGTCGCGTCGTCGTCGGGACGCAGCGCCAGCGCGTGCTGGTAGGCGTCGATCGACTCGCCAAGCCGCCCCGCTTGCCGCAGCCAGTCGCCAAGCGCGATGTGCGCCTCCATTACCGCGGGGTCTGCGTCCACCACCTTGCGCGCCGCCGCGATGCCCGCCTCGAGCTGGCCCTCGACCGCCAGGCCCTTCGCCACCTCGAGCGCCGTGAACAGCGAGACCTTGTCCTTGGGATCCGGCAGCACCGCCGCGGGATCGGTGCGCAAAGCCGCGCTCGCATAGCCGAGAGCGGCGAGCCGCTCGCGCAATGCGGCATCGCCGCCGCCGCCCGGCACCGCGTCGGCGCGACCATCACCAGCCCCCTTGCGCTGCAGCGCGCCGCGCAGCTCGTCCGCGCGCGCGCCCAGGCTCGCATACATGTTGGCGCTCTCCGATGGATCCTTCGCGAGGTCGTAGTACTCCGGCCGCGGCGCCTCGATGTACTTCGTGGCTGCGGCGCGCAGCGAGCGCAGCTGCTGCCAGCCGAAATGATTGCGCGGATACCAGGTCTCCGAGTAGGCGGCGTGGCCAAGCTCGACGCGTGGGTCGAGGAGCGCGCGCAGCAGCGAGCCGCCGTCGATATCCGGCTGCGGCGTCAGCGCCGCGAGGTCCAGCAGCGTCGGCAGGACGTCGACGCCCGACACCTGCGTGCGGCTGCGACCGCGCAGGCTCCAGGGCGTACGCACGATCAACGGCACGGCCATGGTCGAGTCGTAGATGAAAAAGCCGTGGCCCCACTCGGAGTGCTCGCCGAGCGACTCGCCGTGGTCGGCCGTCACCACAACCACCGTGCGCTGCATGAGCCCGCGCGCCTGCAGGTGCGCAACCAACCGCCCGATCTGCTCGTCGCTGTAGGCGATCTCGCCGAGGTACGGTTCGGCCCGGTACCGCGAGCCCCACGGCTCCGGCGCGGCGTAGGGCTGGTGCGGATCGAAGAGGTGCAGCCACGCGAAGAAGCGACCCGCGCCAGCGCCAGTGACGGTGTCGATCCATGCCATCGCGTCGTCCACCACCGCTGCCGCGGGCCGTTCGTAGCGACCAGTCTCGAAACGGTCCGAATACCGGTCGAACCCCTGGCCCATGCCGAAGCGCGACTCGAGCACCCACGCGCCGAGGAAGCCGCCGGTGGCGAAGCCCGCCTCCTTGAAGCGCTCCGCAAGCGTCTCGCGGTCCTGGCCGAGTGCCGCGGTGCCGTTGTCGTGGATTCCGTGATGCCCCGGCAGCAGCCCCGTGAGCAGCGAAGCGTGCGACGGCAGCGTCAGCGGCACGACCGCGGTCGATTGTTCGAACACGACACCGTCGCTGGCCAGAGCGTCGAGCGCCGGCGTGGGCACGCCCTTGAAACCATAGGGGCCGATGCGGTCGGCGCGCAGCGTGTCTATGGTAATGAGCACGACGTTGACGCTTGCAGGCGCCGGCGAAAGCCGCGCCAGCCTGCGGCGCGCTTGCTCCTGCGGATCGGCATGCGCCGACCGCCACAGCCAGGCGCCGGCCCAGGCCGCCAGCAGCAGCAGGCCGAGCTTCGCGGCGTTCGCCATCTTCAATCGGGCCGCACCAGCCGCACCACCTGCACCGAGGAAAGCGTTCCGGGTGCCGCTGTTTCGAGGACGGGCGTCGTGTAGGCGATGTAGACCGCGTCGCCGATGCGGGCAGCGCGCGGCACGCCGCTGGACCGTGCCGGCAGGGTTGCGGAGACCGAAAGCGCCGCGCCGCGCCGGCCATCGGGAAACACCACGCGTGCGCGGATCTCGGCGTGTTCGGCGGCGCGCTCGATCCAGGTGACGAGCGCCGAGCCGTCGTCGAGCAGGACCACGTCCACCCTGCCGATGGCCCCGCCGTCATCGATCGGCACGGGCTTGCCGAAGGTCTCGCCGGCATCCTGCGAGAACGCGACGAAGGCGCGCGCCCTGTTGTCGGCCATCGTGAACCACGCTGCGGCCACGGTGTCGCCGCGCGCATCGAGTTGCGGGCCGTTCACCGGGCAGGCGTTGATTCGCCAGCCGTCCGCCGCCAGCGGCCGCGGCCGCGACCAGACGTTGTCGCGTTCGTAGACGAAACTGATGTCGCGCACGTCTTCCCCGGGCCCGCCGCCGGCGCCGTCGCCGTTGGTCCGATCGCGGTACGCGGCCACCAGTCCCTTCGCGGTGCGTGCCAGCGCCGTCTGGCAGCAGTCGCACACCCGCGAGTCGAGCACGGTCTCGCCCGAGACACGGTTGCGCGCGTCGAGCGAGGCGAACATCAACATCATCGCGCCGCCGGACGCCGTCTTCCTTCCGTCCAGCCACGTGAGCGCCATGGTCCCGCCAGCGAGCGGTTGCAGCGAGACGAAGCCGTGTTCGGTGGGGGAGCGGTCGCTCGACACCAGCACAGGCTTGCTCCAGGTGCGGCCGTTGTCGCGCGAGCGAGCGGCGAGCACCTGATACGCATATTGCTCCTCCGACACCTTCTGCAACCATTGCGCAACCAGGGCGCCGTCCGCCGCTGCCACGATGGCAGGGAAGTCTGCCCAGTTCACGAACAGCCGCTCCGACCGCACCACCGTGACGGTCTTCGACCACTTTTCCCCGGCCAGCATCGCCATCCTCAAAGCACCCGATTCAACCCATGACAGGATCAACCGCCCATCGCCGGTCGCCGACAGGAACGGCTCGGCCGCCCCCGGTCCGGCAGGGGAAACCACCGGCACGGCTCGCGGCGCAGGTCCCGCGTCCGAAGGCAAAGGCGTAGGCGTAGCCGACGCGGCGGACGGAGCACCGCCGCGCGAGCAACCGGCAACGGCGCAGAGCAGGAACAAGGCGAACGCGGCGCGAACAGGCATCGGCCTTTCTACCACGCGCCCGCGCGCGCCTGTGACCCGCGCATTTCAGGCTGGAAAGCCGCCCGCGCTACACTGGCCGTTCTCCCATGCCTGCCGCCAGGGCCGCAACCACCACGGCGCAGCCGTTCCTCGAGCGCATCCAGGAGGGCGTCGTCGTGTGCGACGGCGCCACCGGCACCATGCTGTACTCGCGCGGCGTGTTCGTGAACCGCTGCTTCGACGAGCTGAACCTCTCGAACCCCGACCTCATCGAGGCGCTGCACCGCGAGTACGTCGAGGCTGGCGCCGACATCCTCGAGACCAACACCTTCGGCGCGCACCGCTTCAAGCTCGGCCCGCACGGCTTCGACAAGCAGACCGAGAAGATCAACCGCGAAGGCGCGCGGCTGGCGCGCGCGGCGGCCGGCGGCAAGGCGCTGGTGGCCGGCTCGATGGGGCCGCTCGGCAAGCCGCTGGCGCCGCTCGGCGGCATCGCGGTGGCCGACGCCGTGGATGCGTACCGCGAGCAGGCGCGCGGCCTGGTGGCGGGCGGCGTTGACCTGTTCTTCATCGAGACGATGCCGTCTCTCGACCAGGCGAAGGCTGCGCTCGACGCGGTGCGCGCCGAATCGAACCTGCCGGTGTGCGTGTCGCTCACCTTCAACGAAGAGGGCACCACCCTCTACGGTGACCACCCCGAAGACGTGGTGACGGTGCTGGAGTCGTGGGGCGTCGCGGTGATCGGCGCCAACTGCAGCCAGGGACCGAACCCCATGCTCGAGACGCTCGAGCGCATGGCGACGGTCGCCACCACCGCGAAGCTCTCGGCGATGCCCAACGCCGGTGCGCCGGCGATGGTCGAGGGACGCTACGTCTATCTGTGCACGCCCGAATACATGGCCTCCTACGCGCGCCGCTTCATCGCCGCCGGCGCCTCGATCGTCGGCGGCTGCTGCGGCACGACACCGGCGCACATCCGCAACCTGGTGCGCTCGGTGAAGATGCTGCGCCCCGGCCGCGAGGTGCGAGCCACCGTCGTGACGCCGCCGCGCGTGCGCGAGACGCCGACACCGGTGGCGCGCGCCGACAAAAGCCCGCTGGGCCGCAAGCTGGCGCAGAAGTTCGTGGTGTCGGTGGAGCTCGACCCGCCGCGCGGCGCCGACCCCAGCGTCATCGTCGAGCGCGCGCAGTTCTGCAAGGAGAACGAGATCGACGCCATCAACGTCGCCGACGGTCCGCGCGCTTCGGCGCGCATGAGCGCGCAGTCGCTGTGCGTGCTGCTGCAGGAGAAGGTCGGCATCGACACGATCCTGCATTACACCTGCCGCGACCGGAACCTGCTCGGCATCCAGTCGGACCTGCTCGGCGCCTACGCGCTCGGCCTGCGCAACGTCCTCGCGATCACCGGCGACCCGCCCAAGCTCGGCGACTATCCCGACGCGACTGCCGTCTACGACGTCGACTCGATCGGCCTCATCCGCATCCTCGACCACCTCAACCACGGCTGCGACCTGGCCGGCAACCTCATCGGCCCGGCGCTCGGCATCCACATCGGCTGCGGCGCCGACCCCAGCAAGCCCGACACCGCTCGCGAAGTGGCGCGGCTCGAGCAGAAGGTCCTGGCCGGCGCCGAGTACGTCATGACCCAGCCGATCTACGACCCGCGCACCGTGGAGTCGTTCCTGGCGAGGATCAAGCATCTCGACGTGCCGGTGCTCATCGGCATCCTGCCGCTCTATTCGCACCGCAACGCGGAGTTCCTGCACAACGAGGTGCCGGGCATGATCATTCCCGAAGACATCCGCGAGCGGATGCGCAAGGCCGGCTCCGGCGAGCTGGCGCAGGCCGAAGGCGTCGCCATCGCGCGCGAGGCGCTGGTGGCGGCAAAGCAACTCGGCGTCTCGGGCGCCTACATCATGCCGCCCTTCAACAAGGTCGATCTCGCCGTACGCGTCGTCGAGGCACTGTGAACGGCCGCGCGCCGCGCGCCTGCCTCGCGGTCCTTGGTGTGACCCTTGCAATGGCACCGCAGGCCCCGGCGCAGACGCCACCAACGCCGCTCTTCGCCAGCGAGACCGGCGTCATCAACCTGGTCGTCACGGTACAGGACAAGCAGGGCAACTGGATCTCGGACCTCGGCGCCGACGACTTCGCCGTGTTCGACGACGGCAAGCCGGCGCCGATCACGCTCTTCGCGCGTTCGGCGGAGGACAAGGACAACGACGAGAACCTGATGGTCGATGCGGGCCTGCTGCTCGACACCAGCGAGAGCATGAAGCCGGCGCTGAAGCTGGCGCAGGAGGCGGCCATCCGCTTCCTCGACTCGGTGCCGCGCGCCCGCGACCTTTTGACCCTGTTCTTCGACCAGGACATCCGCGTGTCGCGCTACGACAGCGAGCACCAGCAGGGGTTGTTCGAGCGCATCCTCGAGTCGCAGGCCGCGGGCAACACCGCGCTCTACGACGCGATCACGGTGTACATCTCGCGCGTCTCGGAAAGCGGCGGGCGCAAGGTGCTGGTGCTGTTCACCGACGGCTCGGACACGCTCAGCAAGACGGACGTCGGCGAAGTCAAGGCGCTGGCGCGCTCGTCTTCGGTGACCATCTATCCGGTGTCGTTCGCCGACACGCTGCCCAGCTCGGAGATGACCCGCGCCAAGGTCTTCCTGCGCGACCTCGCCGACATCACCGGGGGCAAGGTCTACACCCCGCGGACCTCGAAGAACCTCGGCGAGGTCTTCGACAAGATCATCAGCGAGCTGAAAACCCAATACGTGATCGGCATCGCCCCAGGCCCGCACGCCGCCGACGGCAAGTACCACAAGCTGCGCGTCGAGGTAAAGGGCAGGGCCCTCGACATTCGCCACCGCCTCGGCTACATCATCGAAACCCCCGAGTAACAGCGCCGCGAGCGGGGCCAGCGCAAGCGCCAGGACCCCTCAGGTCTTGGTTTTTTTCTCCAACTCGGCCAGGCGCCTTCGCAGTTCGGGGAGTTGTTTGAAGACGGCGCTGGACTTGAGCCAGTCGCGGTTGGGGATGGCGGGGGTGCCGGAGACGACGGCGCCCGACTCGATGTCGTTCGGGATGCCGGTCTGGGCGGTGGCGATGACGTCGTCGCCGATTGTCAGGTGGCCGGCGACGCCTACCTGGCCGGCGAGGGTGACGCGGCTGCCGATCTTCGCGCTGCCGGCTATGCCCACCTGCCCGGCCAGCACGGTGTCTTCTCCGACCTGGACGGAATGGCCCACCTGCACCAGGTTGTCGAGCTTGCTGCCGCGGCCGATGCGGGTTTCCTTGAGGGCGGCGCGGTCGATGGCGGTCAGGGCGCCGATCTCGACGTCGTCCTCGATCACCACCGTGCCGAGCTGCGCGATCTTGTGGTAGCGGCCGTCGCCGTCCTTCGCGAAGCCGAAGCCGTCGGCGCCGATGACCGCGCCGTTTTGCACGATCACGCGGTTGCCGAGCCGGCAGTTCTCGCGCACCTGCACGGCCGAGTGCAGCACGCAGTCTTCGCCAACCTCGACCCCTTCGTAGAGCACAACGTGGGCGTGCAGGACGCTGCGCGCACCGATGCGCACTTTGGCTCCGACGACGGCTAGTGGTCCTATCGATATGTCAGTGGCTACGATTGCCGATGGATCCACTTGCGCTGACGGATGTACCCCCGCTTTTGGGCGGTTCGCTGGCTGTAGCAGTGTGGCTGCCTTGGCGTAGGCCAGATACGGGTTGTCGGTCACGAGGCTGGGCAGCGGACAGTCAACGTCCGCAGCGACAATGACCGCGCCGGCTTTGGAGCGCGCGAGGTGCTGTGCGTACCTTGGGTTGGCGAGGAACGTGACCTGGTCCGGACCGGCGTCCTCGATGCCGGCTACCCCACGGATCTCGATGTCGCCCCGGCCCCGCAGGGCGCAGCCGAGGCGCATCGCGATCTCGTCGAGCTTCAACCCGTGACGGCCTGTGGCGCCGCTGCGCGCGACTTGCCGCTGGCGCTGATGGAGCCGTTCAACTGGGCGCCCTCGCGCACGGCGAGGCTCTGGGCGTCGAGCGAGCCCTCGACCCGCGCCTTCTCGAGCAGGACCAGGGAGCGGACTGCCAGGTCGCCCTTGTATACGCCGCCGATTTCGGCCAGGTCGGCCTGGACCTTGGCATCGACGCTCGCGCCGTCACCGATCTCCAGCCGGCCAGTGACTGCGATTTCCCCCTTGAACTTCCCGAGGATGCGCACATCCTTGGCCTTGAGCTTGCCTTCGACCTCGGCTTCCTTGCCGATGACGGTCGTGTCTTCCATGGATCCTCCGCTACGTGAATCTTCCGACGTAATCGCTAAGGGGGCATTGTAGGCGACCTTGGCCCTTCGCCGAACGTGATCCGGACCTCACTCGGCCGAAGCGGCTTGTATCATCAAAAACTCATGCCTTCTCGCCGCCGGGCGCCGGTGCCCCCCGAAACCGCCGTCGAACCACGAGTTCCACCGGAACAGCCGCGCCTCGCGCCGGCCCTTGCCGACACGGTCTTCCAGATCACCAGCGACTACGAGCCCAAGGGCGACCAGCCGGCGGCCATCGAGGAGCTGGTGAAGGGCCTGGAGCGAAACGACAAGCACCAGTGCCTGCTGGGCGTCACCGGCAGCGGCAAGACCTTCACGGTCGCCTCGGTGCTGGCCCGCGTCAACCGGCCGGCGCTGGTGCTCGCGCACAACAAGACCCTGGCGGCGCAGCTCTACCAGGAGTTCAAGACCTTCTTCCCGAAGAACGCGGTCGAGTATTTCGTCTCCTACTACGACTACTACCAACCGGAGGCGTACGTGCCGCAGTCGGACACGTACATCGACAAGGAATCCACGATCAACGAAGAAATCGACCGCATGCGACTGTCGGCCACGCGCAGCATCTTCGAGCGGCGCGACGTCGTCATCGTGGCGTCGGTGTCGTGCATCTACGGCCTCGGCTCGCCCGAGGCGTACTACGGCATGCTGTTGTTCCTGCGCCAGGGCGACTGGCTCGACCGGCGCGAGATCCTCGCCAAGCTGGTCGAGGCGCGCTACGACCGCAACGACTACGAGCTGAAGCGCGGCACCTTCCGCGTGCGCGGCGACGTGATCGAGATCGTGCCCGCCTACGAAGAGGTCGGCATCCGCGTCGAGCTGTACGGCGACGAAATCGAGAAAATCAGCTCGTTCGACCCGCTCACCGGCAAGGCGCTCGACCGGCTGTCACAGGTGGCCATCTACCCGTCGAGCCACTACGTGACGCCCCGGCCGCGGCTGCAGGACGCCATCAAGCACATCGAGGAAGAGCTGATCGCCAACAAGGCGCGGCTCGAGCGCGACGGCCGGCTGCTGGAGGCCCAGCGCCTCTACCAGCGGACCATGTTCGACCTCGAGCTGCTGCGCGAGGTGGGGCACTGCCACGGCATCGAGAACTATTCGCGGCACCTTTCCGGGCGGAAGGAGGGCGAGCCGCCGCCGACGCTGCTCGACTACCTGCCGAAGGACGCGCTCATCATCGTGGACGAGAGCCACCAGAGCATCCCGCAGGTGCGCGGCATGTACCACGGCGACCGCGCGCGCAAGTCGACGCTCGTCGAATACGGCTTCCGGCTGCCGTCGGCGCTCGACAACCGCCCGCTCAACTTCGAGGAGTTCGAGGCGCGGGTGGGGCAGTCGATCTACGTCTCGGCGACGCCGGGCGCCTACGAGCTGCAGAAGACGGCGGGCGTGGTGGTGGAGCAGGTCATCCGCCCCACCGGGCTCATGGACCCGCGCGTAGACGTGCGGCCGGTCACCGGGCAAGTGGACGACCTGCTCGCCGAGATCCGCCTGCGCGTGGCGCGCAACGAGCGCGTGCTGGTCACCACACTCACCAAGCGCATGGCCGAGGACCTCACCGAGTACTACCACGACCTCGGCGTGCGCGTGCGCTACCTGCACTCCGACATCGAAACGCTGGAGCGCGTGCAGATCCTGCGCGACCTGCGCAAGGGCGAGTTCGACGTGCTCGTGGGCATCAACCTGCTGCGCGAAGGGCTCGACCTGCCGGAGGTGTCGCTGGTCGCCATCCTCGACGCCGACAAGGAAGGCTTCCTGCGGTCGGGCGGCTCGCTCATCCAGACGATGGGCCGCGCCGCTCGCAACGTCGAGGGCATGGCCATCCTCTACGCCGACGTGATGACCGCTTCGATGAAGGCGGCCATGGAAGAAACCGCGCGCCGCCGCGTCATCCAGGAGACGTACAACGCCGAGCACGGCATCACGCCGCAGTCGATCAAGAAGAGCATCAAGGACGTGCTGAACTCGGTGTTCGAGGCCGACTACGTCACCGTGCCCGCGGACGACGACGGCAAGGACGACGACGACGCGTATCGCTCGATGGACGAGCTGGAGAAGGAAATCGCCCGAGTGGAGAAAGCAATGCGGGCTGCCGCCAAGGCCTTGGAGTACGAGAAAGCCGCCGAATTGCGCGACCGCATCCGCAGGCTGCGCACCACGGAAGTGGGCCTGCGCTAGTCATCGACGGATTGGCGGTCGTTCCCGTCCAATCCGTCGATTTCCGTTAGGCCGTTTCCCAGGCGCTTGCGTCAGCGTCCGTTCCGATCTCCTGCTCCTGTGGCCGGCGAGTGGTCCTCCGCGCGGGACGTTCGGGCTCAGTGGAAAAATGTCCGCGCACTTCCCGCCAGTCGTCCGCTGCCACTGTGGCAATTGGTAACGCAACTGCGTCCGGACGCTGTTGGTTACCGAATGTAGCGCTCAAGGCGGAGCCCTGGGCAGCAGCACAAGCGTTCCGTCCTCGGGGAAACTTTTGCAGCAAACCGGGTTTGCCTGGGAGCAGTCTCTTCCTAGTAGGAGGTTCAACATGTTCGGCAAACATTCGACGCTGACCCGCGCGCTGCTCCTGGGCAGTCTGGGACTCGCGTCCGCGGGCTGTGCCACCCGCCATTCCGAGGTGGGGATCGGGCTGCGGTTCGGGGAGCCGCCGGCGATTCGCCGCGAGGTCGTCTACGCGAGTCCAGGACCCAACTACGTCTGGCTGCCTGGCTATTGGGCCGGCAGCGGCCGCGGCTACTACTGGGTCGCCGGCCGCTGGACACGGCCGCCGCGCGCCCGCGCCGTGTGGGTGGAGCCGCGCTGGGAACGGCGCAACCAGGGCTGGTTCTTCATCAGGGGCCGCTGGCGCTACTAGATTAAGCTCGGCCCGATGGCGTGCCCCAGGTGCCGCGCAGCGCTCGCTGCCGATGCGCGTTTCTGCAGCTCCTGTGGGCTCGCCCTGAACGCCGGCGCGGCTCTGGACTCGCAGTTCGCGACCACACCGCGGGGGGTACCGGCCTCGCCGGCCGCGAGCACCGGCTACTCGCCGGCGTGGTCGCCCTCTCCGTCGCCGTCGCTACGCGAAGCGGCGTCGCGCACGCCCGCGGCGCCCGCCGACTTCGTTGCGGGCACGCTGGTGGCCGACCGCTACCGCATCGTCGGCACCGTCGGCCGCGGCGGCATGGGCGAAGTGTTCCGCGCCGACGACCTCAAGCTGCAGCAGAGCGTCGCCCTCAAGTTCCTCCCCATCGGCCTCGAGACCGAGCCCGCGCGCCTCGATCGCCTGTTCGCCGAGGTGCGTCTCGCGCGCCAGATCTCGCATACAGCGGTTTGCCGTGTGTTCGACATCGGCGAGTACGAGGGCCGCCACTACCTGACGATGGAGTACATCGACGGCGAGAACCTGGGCTCGCTGCTGCGCCGCGTCGGCCGCGTGCCCAAGGAACGCGCCATCGAGATGGCGCGGCAGTTGTGCGCCGGGCTCGCCGGCGCGCATGACAAGGGCATCCTGCACCGCGACCTCAAGCCGCAGAACGTGCTGGTCGATGGCAAGGGCCAGGTGCACATCGTGGACTTCGGGCTGGCGGCGGTGGCGGAGGCGCTCGGCGGCGAAGAGGTGCGCTCGGGCACGCCCGCGTACATGGCGCCCGAGCAGGTGACGGGCAAGGAAGTGTCGGTGCGCAGCGACATCTACTCGCTCGGGCTGGTGCTCTACGAGCTGTTCACCGGCCGGCGCGCGATTTCCGGCAAGACGCTCGCCGAGGTGACGCGCGCGCATCAGGACGAGTTCCTCGAGAGCCCATCGCAGATCGTCAGCGACATGGATCCGGCGGTGGAGCGGGCGATCCTGCGTTGTCTCGAGAAGGACCCGCACCTGCGGCCGCGTTCGGCGCTGGCCGTGGCCGCGGCGCTGCCGGGCGGCGACCCGGTGGCGGCCGCGCTGGCGGCCGGCGAAACGCCCTCGCCGCAGATGGTGGCGGCGCTCGGACGCGGCGAGGTCATGCCGAAGTGGCTGACCTTTGCCTGCGTGGCGGTGGTCGCGGCCGTGATCGCGATTGCGCCGCACCTCACGCCCCACGGGCGGCTCACGAGCCTGGTGCCGATGACGAAGTCGCCTGCGGTGCTGGCCGATCGCGCGCAGGAACTGCTGGCTGCGTTCGATCCGGGCGCAATAGTGGGCGACTGGGCCGCGGGCTTCGACATCGACGAAGACTTCGGCAAGTACTACTCGGCGCGCAAGGTCGGGATCGACCTCTGGCACAGCCTTGCCTCGGGCGATCCGGCGGTGCTCCTCTACTGGTACCGCGTCTCGCCGCGGCCCATCGTCGTGGACCTGCCGACGGGAGAGGTGACGTGGATACGGCCGGTGCCGATCGTCGCGGGCATGGCCGGCGTGCAGCTCGACACCACCGGCCGCCTGGTGTCGTTCTACCGCGTCCCGCCGCAACTGGAAGACGCGGCGTCGGCGCCGGTCGAGGCGGCGCCTGCGGTGACGACGGCAACCGACTGGAATGCGCTGTTCACCGCCGCGCGCCTCGACATGTCGAAATTCAAAGCGGTGCCGCCGCGCTGGACGCCTCCGACCTACGCCGACACGCGCATGGCCTGGGAAGGCCAGTACGCCGCGCGCGCCGACCCGCTGCGGGTCGAGGCCGCGAGCTACCGCGGCCAGCCCGTGTCGTTCCAGCTCGTCGGGCCGTGGACGCTCCCCGAGCGGGAGAAAAATCCACATGTGGACTCGTGGGGCTCGACCCTGTTCTTCGTGCTCTTCGCTGTCTGCCTCGTCAGCGGGATCGTGCTCGCGAAGCACAACCTCATGCTCGGCCGCAGCGACCGGCGCGGCGCCGCGCGCTTCTCGCTCTACATCTTCTGCCTCGGGCTCGTCGGCTGGGCGGTGTCGGCGCATCACGTCGCCTCCGGCAACCAGGAGTTCTACCTGACGATCATGGGCCTCGGCCTCGCGCTCTTCATGGCGGTCGGGCTCGGCCTCATCTATCTCGCGGTGGAGCCGTACGTGCGGCGCCTGTGGCCGAACGTGCTGGTGTCGTGGTCGCGGCTCGTCGCCGGCGGCTACCAGGACCCGCTCGTCGGCCAGGACATCCTGATCGGCACCGCCGTCGGCACGGCGATGGGGCTCGCGATCTGGTTCTTCGTCGGGCTCTCGGTGCGGTTCGGCGGCATCGCACCGCCGCCCCAGGAGACGTGGGTGGACATGCTGCTCGGTCCGCGCCAGATCCTCGGCATCCTCATCGACCGGCACCTGAGCGGCATCTTCACGGCGTCGCTCGTGATCCTCGAGATCGTGCTGCTGCGCCTGCTGCTGCGGCGCGAGTGGCTGGCGGCTGCCGCCTTCGTGCTGCTGTTCACCGCGCCGCGGGCGATGACCACGCCGCTGCCTCCGACCGTCGGACTCGTGCTCTACGCAGTGGTGGCGGTGGTCTTGTGGGTGGCGGTGCTGCGCTTCGGCTTCATCGCGGCGATCGTCGCCTTCTCGACGATCGACGTGGTCCTGCAGACGCAGTGGTCCACCAACCTCTCCGACTGGACGGCGCAGCCGACCATCTGGGTTTCCCTGGTCCTGATGGCCCTCGCGCTCTACGGGTTCTGGGCCGCGCATCGCGGCAAACCGACGGTGGTTTTCTAGCGAGGAGGACGGATGCCCATCGAGGCATGGATGAAGGGGCCGATCGGCGGCGTCGCGCCGCTCCTGCAGCCCGCGGCGCACGCGTTCGCGCAGGCGGGCAACGACATCGAAGCGGCGCTCGCCGGCTTCCCGGCGGCTTGCCTGTGGACCCGGCCCGGAGGCGCGGCTTCGGTGGCATTCCACTTGCGCCATGTGGCGGGCGCCACCGACCGCCTGCTCGCTTATGCGCGCGGCGAACAGCTCTCGCCCGAAGGCATTGCGAAGGCGAAGGCCGAGGGCAACCAAGACCCCGACGCCACGGTCGACTCGCTGCTTGCCGAAGTGCGCGCGTCGTTCGCGCACGCGCTCGAGCAGGTGCGCGCGACTCCCGCGGCAACGCTGCTCGATCCCCGCGAAGTCGGCCGTGCCCGCTTCCCGAGCAACGTCTTGGGGTTGCTGTTCCACGCCGCCGAACACGCCACCCGGCACGCCGGCCAGCTCATCACCACGACCCGAATCCTCAGCGCGCCTTAGTACTCGTTACGGCGTGATGTCGAGCGCCACGTCGAGGGCGGGGACGCTGTGCGTCAGCCAACCCAGGGAGAGCAGGTCGACACCGGTTTCCGCGACGGCGCGCGCGGTTTGCGGGGTGATGCCGCCGGAGGCTTCGGTAATGGCACGGCCGCGGCACAGCGCCACGGCTTCGCGCAGGGTGGCGAGGTCCATGTTGTCGAGCAGCACGGTGTCGATCCCGAGCGCGAGGGCGTCGCGCAGCTGGTCCAGCGTGTCCACTTCCACTTCCACCTTCGTCAGGTGCCCCGCCGACGCCTGCACGCGGCGGATGGCTTCGGCGATGCCGCCGGCCGCGGCG
Organism: uncultured Acidobacteriota bacterium; assembly: GCA_963720545.1. Taxonomy (GTDB): domain Bacteria; phylum Acidobacteriota; class Vicinamibacteria; order Fen-336; family Fen-336; genus MFD01916-c6. The sequence goes on from OY970399.1 coordinate 3,370,602, forward strand.
ATGTGGTTGTCCTTCACCAGCACCGCGTCGTCGAGGCCAAAGCGATGGTTGCTGCCGCCGCCGACGCGCACCGCGTACTTCTCGAGCACGCGCAGCAGCGGTGTCGTCTTGCGGGTGCACGTGACCCGTGCGTTCGTGCCCGCGAGGCTCGCCACCACGTCGCGCGTGGTGGTGGCGATGCCGCACATCCGTCCCAGCACGTTCAGCGCCACGCGCTCGGCGGAGAGCACGGCGCGCGCGCTCCCGGAGAGGCTCGCGATCGATGTGCCGGCCGCAACGTCGGCGCCGTCCGCGTGGCGCACGGTGGACTCCATCCGGGGGTCGAGCAGCCGCAAGGCTGCGAGTGCTATGTCGACGCCGGCGACGCGTCCCGCGCCACGCAGGATCATCTCGGCCCGAGCCCGTGCGCCCGGCGCCACGATGGCATCGGTCGTGACGTCGCCCGCACCGCCCAGGTCCTCGCGCAGCGCCGCTTTCAGGAAGTCCTCGTACAGGAGCGGGTTCAGCATCCTGCGGACGTTAGCGCGTCGGCCACCGCGCGCGGCAGGGCCGACTCGCTGCGGTGCGCCCAGCGCGCGTCGGCAGCGGGGTAGTCCTCGCGGAAATGGCCGCCGCGGCTCTCGCGTCGCTCGAGCGCGGCCGCGGCGATGAGGGCGCCGCAAAGCGCCATGTTGGCGGCCTCGCTCGCGCCCGGCGGGATGCGCGCCGCGATGGCGGCGATCGTGGCGATGGCGCGGCGCAGGCCTTCCTCGTTGCGATAGAGCCCGACGTTGCGCCACATGGTTTCGCGCAGCTCGGCGACCAGCGCCGGGTCCACCTGCGCCGCGGCGCCGTTCGCCTCCAGCTCGGCGCGCACGCCGTCCGGAACCGCCGGCGCGGACGCATGCAGTGCGCCTGCGATGTCGATCGCCACGCGCCCGCCGAACACGACGCCTTCGAGCAGCGAGTTGCTCGCGAGCCGGTTCGCGCCATGGACGCCGGTCGATGCCGCTTCGCCGCACGCCCACAATCCGGGCAGCGAGGTGCGGCCGGCGCCGTCCACCGCGATTCCGCCCATGTGATAGTGCGCCGCCGGCGCCACCGGCACCAGGTCGCGTCGCGGGTCGAGGCCGTGCTGCGCGCACAAGGCGAACACGGTTGGGAACATTTCCGGGAACGAGGCGCCCACCGCGGTGCGCGCGTCGAGGAACGCCTCGCCGCCGCTGTCGAGCTGCCGCGCGATGGCGCGGGCCACGATGTCGCGCGCAGCAAGCTCGCCCGCCGGGTCCGAGTCGAACAGGAAGCGCCGGCCGTGGCCGTCGACGATGGCGGCGCCGTGGCCGCGCAGCGCCTCGGTGAGCAGCGGCATCGGGTCGTCGCCCACCGCCAGCGCCGTGGGGTGGAACTGGACGAACTCGAGGTCGGCGAGCCGCGCGCCGGCGCGCGCCGCCATCGCGAGCCCGTCGCCGGTGGCCTCGACCGGGTTGGTGGTGCGCGAATAGACGCGGCCGAGTCCGCCGGTGGCGATGATGACGGCCTTCGCAAGGTACAGCGTGAGCTCGCCCGAAGCGTCGCGCGCCACGACCCCCTGCACGCGGCCGTTCGCCACCGCGAGGTCGCAGGCGAAGGTCTTCTCGTGCACGATGACCCACGGCGCCTGGCGCGCCGCTTCGCTCAGCGCGCGCACGATTTCGGCGCCGGTGGCGTCGCGCGCGTGCAGGATGCGCGGCCGGCTGTGCGCCGCTTCGCGCGCCAGCGCCAGGTGGTCGTCGGCATCGCGATCGAAGCGCACGCCGAGCGCCAGCAGCTTGCGCACGGTCGCCGGCCCTTCTTCCGTGAGGATCGCGACCGCCTCGGCATCGGCGAGACCGCCGGCCACCGCCACCGTGTCGCGCGCGTGCAGTTGCGGCGAGTCGTCCGCCGCCACGGCGGCGGCCATGCCGCCCTGCGCGTACGAGCTGGAGCCGCCGGCGCCGAACGCCGCCTTGGTGATCACCACCACCCGCCGCGGCGCGAGGTCGAGTGCCGCCGTCAGGCCGGCAACGCCCGCGCCGACGATGACGACATCCGCTGCGTCGTCCTTCACCGCGCGGGCTCCGGGCCGATCGCCAGCATGCGCTCGACCGCCTGGCGCGCGCGGCCGGCAACTTCCGGCGCCACCGTCACCTCGTAGCGCAGGTGCAGCAGCGAGTCGTAGATCTTCGGCAGCGTGATGCGCTTCATGTGCGGGCAGAAGTTGCAGGGCCGGATGAACTCGGTGCCCGGCGCCATCACCGCGACGTTGTCGCTCATCGAGCACTCGGTGATCATCACCACGCGCGCCGGCCTGCGTTGCGTGACGTGGCGGATCATCCCCGACGTGGAGCCGACGAAGTCGGCTTCGGCGAGCACGTCGGGCGGGCATTCGGGATGCGCGATCACCTCGACGCCGGGGTTGAGGCGTCGGTACTCGCGGATCTCGGCGCCGGTGAAGCGCTCGTGCACCTCGCAGTGGCCCGTCCACAGGACGATCTCGACCTTGGTCTTGCTCGCGACGTACTTGCCGAGGTATTCGTCGGGCAGGAAGATCACCCGCGGTACGTTCAGCGATTCCACCACGCGCACGGCGTTCGACGACGTGCAGCAGATGTCCGACTCGGCCTTCACCTCGGCCGAGGTGTTGACGTAGGTGACGACCGGCACGCCGGGGTAGCGCTGCTTCAGCAGGCGCACGTCTTCGGCGGTGATCGACTCGGCGAGCGAACAGCCGGCCCGCGTGTCGGGGATGAGCACGGTCTTGCCGGGGTTCAGCACCTTGGCGGTCTCGGCCATGAACTGCACGCCGGCCATCACGATGACGTCGGCCTTGGTGTTCGCCGCTTCGCGCGCGAGGCCCAGCGAGTCGCCCTGGAAGTCGGCGACGCCGTGGAAGATCTCAGGCGTCTGGTACGTATGGGCGAGCACCACGGCGTTGCGTTCGCGCTTCAGGGTGTTGATGGCGTCGATGTACGGCGCGAACACCGGCCACTCGATTTCCGGGACCACGCCCTTGACGCGATCCCAGGCTGCCGCGGTGCGCGCGGCCACCTCGGGCGTGAATGCCAGGCTGCTCATGTCTTCGCTCACCTCATATGCTCAGAAAGAGCATTAACGATGTGCTCAGGTTACGACCGCGCGTACGGGCTGTCAAGCGGCGCTCAGGCGCGGTTGGGGCGGCCGACTCCGGGCGCCAGGCGCTCGCGCCAGACGTCGCGGCGGAAGCGGAACAGCTCGGCGGGCCGGCCGGCGGTGCGCGCCGCGAACTTGCCGGTGCCTTCCACGAGCCCGGCGGTGGCCATCAGCCTGCGGAAGTTCTGCTTGTGCAGCCGATATCCGGCGAGCGCTTCCACCAGCCGCTGCAGCTGCAGCAGCGTGAAGGCGCGCGGCAGCAGCTCGAACACCACCGGCCGGTACCGGATCTTGCCGCGCAGCCGTCCCAGCGCCGTGGCCAGGATGCGGCGGTGGTCGAGGTCGAGCGGCTCGCCGGCCAGCGAGCGCGTGGCTTCGGAAAGGAGCCGCGCTTCGTAGAGCAACTCGTAGCGCTCGAGAACGCGGTCGGCGTCCCACGAAGCGCCGCGCAGGCCGAAGGCGACGTCGATACGCTCGCGGCGCAGCGCGCGCGCCTTCTGTTCCTTCTCCTGACGGGTCCACGCATCGAGCGCCGCGGTCAGCGGCTTGAGCGCGGCGGTGCGGCGTTCGCGTCCGTCCTCCCAGGGAAGGAAGTCGTAGATGTTGCGCCAATGCGCTTCGCCGCCACCGCCGAGCGCGCCCTCGCGGACCAGCGCGAGGTAGGCGACCGAGATCAGGCGCTGGCCATCGGCCGACGGCCCGAGACGGTCGCGGTCGCCGAACGTGTAAAGCTGCTCGACGTAGCCGAGCTCGAGCCCGGACTGCTGGCGCACCCAGGAGCGCAGGCCGAGGTCGAGCGTGCGGTCGCCGGCCGGATCGAGCGGACCGAAGGGCAAGGCGCCCGGATGGCCCCTGCGGCTCACGATGAGGACACGCGGCTCGTCATCGGTGACGGCGACGACCACGGCGCTCAGCCCGATGACGACGCTCTCAGCCAAGCTCAGTCCTTCTTCGCCCCTTGCTTCGCCACCGCCTGGGCGGCGCGCTTCACGGCTTCAGGATCGCCGAGGTAGAAGTGCCGCACCGGCTTCAGGCCGGCATCGAGCTCGTAGACGAGCGGCACGCCGGTTGGAATGTTGAGCTCGGTGATCTCCTGCTCGGAGATGCCGTCGAGATACATCACCAGCGCGCGGAGGCTGTTGCCGTGCGCGGCGACCAGCACCCGCTGGCCGGCCCGCAGCGCCGGCGCAATGGTCTCGTGCCAATAGGGAAGGAAGCGCGCGACGGTGTCCTTCAACGACTCTGTGAGCGGCGCGCTGATGCCGGCGCCGAGATTCTGGTAGCGCGCGTCGCGGCCTTCATAGCGCTCGTCGTCCCGAGCGAGCGGCGGCGGCGGGTCGCCGTAGCTGCGGCGCCAGACCTTCACCTGCGCCTCGCCGAACTTCGCCGCGGTCTCGGCCTTGTTCAGTCCCTGCAAAGCGCCGTAGTGGCGCTCGTTGAGGCGCCAGGTTGGAAACACCGGCAGCCACATGAGGTCCATCTCGTCCAGGGCGATCCAGAGCGTGCGGATGGCGCGCTTGAGGAGCGACGTGTACGCGAGGTCGAAGGTGTAGCCGCCCGCGCGCAGCAGCCGGCCGGCTTCGCGCGCCTCCTCGCGCCCCTTCGGCGAGAGGTCCACGTCGGTCCAGCCCGTGAAGCGGTTCTCGAGGTTCCATTGGCTTTCGCCGTGACGCAGCAGCACGAGTGTGGGCATGTGCAGCGCAGTTTAAACTTCGCGCACCCGAATGCTTCGCAATCCGCTGGCGCTGCTGCGAAGCTTGCCGCCGACCGTGCGTGTGCTGGTCTACGGCACCTTCGTCAACAAGCTCGGCACCTTCATCATCCCGTTCCTGACGCTGGTGTTGCGCCGCGAATTCCGCCTGAGCGAAGCGCAAACCGGGCTCGCGATCTTTGCCTACGGCGCCGGCTCGATCGTCTCCATACTCACCGGCGGCTACCTCTCGGACCGGCTCGGGCGGCGGCGCACGCTGCTCATCAGCCTCTGCGGCAGCGGCATCCTGGCGGTCGCGATGGGCTTCGCGCCGTCGCTCGGCGTCTTCAGCGTGCTGCTGCTCTTATTCGGCTTCGTCGCCGACCTCTACCGGCCCGCGTCGTCGGCGATCGTCGGGGACCTGCTGCCGTCGGCGCGGCGGCCGGTGGGCTTCGCGGCGCTGCGGGTCGCGATCAACCTCGGCTTTGCCGGCGGCATGGCGCTCGGCGGCTTCCTCGCCGACGCCAACTGGCGCATCCTGTTCTGGGCCGACGGCGCCACGACACTCGCGTTCGGCGCGGTCGTGTTCCTGACGATCCCCGACACGCGCCCCGCCGTGACGCTCGAGAACGCCGCCCGCGGCGCGCTCGGCGCGGGACCGTGGCGCGACCGCGTCTTTCACCTGGCACTCGTGTCGTCGTTCGTCTTCGCGATCGGCATGTTCGCCGACCTCACCATCCTGCCCCTGACGCTGAGCCAGTCCGCGGGCTATCCGTCGTACGTCTACGGCAGCCTGCTGGCCATGAACGGCCTGGTGGTGGGACTGCTCGAGATTCCGGCGGCGGCGTGGCTGCGGCGTTACCGGCGCCTGCGCGTCGCCGCCCTCGGCATGGCGTGCGGCGGCCTCGGCATCGGCATGACCGGCCTCGATTTCCACTGGGCGTGGCTCGCGCTCTCGATCCTGGTCTGGACGGTGGGCGAGGTGCTGACCATGCCGCAGCACATGGCGTTCGTCGCCGACTGGTCGCCGCCGGCGGCGCGCGGGCGCTATCTCGGGCTCTACAGCGCCACCTGGAGTCTGGGCCTGGCGCTCAACCCCATCGTGTTCCTGCCGCTGCACTCGCGCCTGTCGGAAGGTGCTTTCTGGCTGGTGATGGGCGTCGTCGCGTTCGCACCCGCGCTCTTGTGCCTGCACCTCGACCGCCATGCCGACCGGCCCGAGCTGTTGCGCGGCGCCGATCACGGGCCGCTGAGCGAAGCGGCGATCATTCCCGACAGGCCCGAGGGCTAGAATCCGTCACCGTGAACCGAGTCGCGATCTACGGCGCCGGCGAAGTGGGCGCGACCACGGCGCGGCGGCTCGCGGAACTCGAGTTGTGCCGCAGCATCGTGCTCGTCGATTCCGACGAAGGGCGCGCCCGCGGCAAGGCGCTCGACCTGATGCAGTCGGGCCCGGTCGAGGGTTACGACACGGCTTTGTCGGGCGTGAGCGTGCTGGAGGCGGCGGGCGAGTGCGACGCGGTGATTCTCGCCGACGGGCCGCTTTTCTCCGGTACGACACCGGAGCTGCCGTCGGCGCTGCTCGAGCTGGCGCGCTCGGTGTCGCGCGTGACCGGCGGGCCGGTGCTCGCGGCACTCCCCGAATGCGCGGCGTTCCTCGAGACGGCGGTTCGTTCCGGGCAGCCGCGCGACCGCGTGATGGGCACGGCCGGCATCGCTTTCGCCGGCGCCGTGCGGGCCGCGCTCGCTGCGGGGCTCGACGCGCGGCCGGTGGACATCGCGTTGTGCGTGCTCGGCAGGCCGCCGGCGGACGGCATGGTGCCGATCGAGTCGGCCACCTGCGCCGGCATCCGCGTCGACGCGCTCTCGCCTTCGGCGCTGCGCCGTGCGCTCGAGTCGGCGCGCAAGCATGTGGCCGGCCCGGTGGCGCTGGCCGCCGCCGCCGCGCGCGCGCTCGCCGGTTTGCAGGGCGGCGCGACGACCTTGTCGCTCACAGTGGTGCTGGACGGCGAGTACGGCCATCGCGGCATCGCGCTCACGGTACCGGCGCGCCTCGCCAACGGCCGCATCGAACGCGTGGTGGAGATTGCGCTGCAGCCGGTAGACCGCGTCGCGTTCGACCGCGCCGCGTCGCGTCGCTGACGACGGCCTGCGGCGCGCTACAACAGCGCGGGCTTGAGGTCGGCGTGCGCGGACGAGATCACGACGCGCGCGATCAGCATGCCTTCCTTGCGCACCGACGCGGCGCCGGCGGCGACGGCCGCCTCGACCGCGGCGACGTCGCCGGTGAGCACCACCAGGCCCTTGCCGCCCGGCTGGTTGCGTGCCTCGATGAGGGTGACGGCGGCCGCCTTCACCGCGGCGTCGCCGGCGAAGATGGCGGAGGCCACTTCCTTCGTTTCGATGATGCCGACGGCGCCGATCTGCGGCACCGCGACGCGGCCCTTGATGGCCGCGGCGAGCTGCGGGTCGGCATTCTGGATGATGAAGTCGTCGAGCAGCGTTGCGGCTGCCGTCTCGCGGCCGGCGCTGAGCGAAGCCTCGACGTCGGCGACATTGCCGCCGATCATGATGAGGTACTTGCCGCGCGGCACGATGGTGGTGAGCAGCAGGTCCACCGATGCCCGCTTCAGCATCGCGTCCACGGCTTCGATGCCCTTGGCGATCGACGACGTCTCGATGAAGCCGATGGCCGGCCCGCTCTTCTCTTTCATGGCGGGAGTGTAGCGCTTGTTGGCCTCCCGGCCTTGTGGGACGATGCCCGGCGTTGACCAGCCCCGAAGAAGACCCTGCGCTGCGTGCCGCGTTCGCCCACTGCGAGCGGATCGCGCGCGCCCATTACGAGAACTTTCCCGTGGGGCTGTTCGTCCCCAGGGCGAGCCAGAAGTACGTGCACTCGCTCTATGCCTTTGCCCGCACCGCCGACGATTTCGTGGACGAGCCCGAATACGCCGCGGTGCGCGCGGAAAAGCTCGCGGACTGGCAGCAGCGCCTCGACGCAACGTATGCGGGGCGGCCCGACGGCCCGATCTTCGTGGCGCTCGGCGAAACAGTGCGCAAGCTCGGCATCGACAAGCGCCTGCTCGACGACCTGCTCAGCGCCTTTCGCCAGGACACGGTGAAGAGCCGCTACGCCGACTGGGAAGAGCTGCGCGATTATTGCCGGCGCTCCGCCGACCCCGTAGGGCGCCTGGTGCTGCTGGTGTTCGGCTACCGCGACCCTTCTCTGGCGCGCAGCGCCGATGCGCTGTGCACGGCGTTGCAGCTTGCGAACCATTGGCAGGATCTCGGCATCGACCTCGCGCGCGACCGCATCTACGTGCCGCAACAGATCCTCGCGCGGCATGGCGTCGACGAAGCCGCGCTGCGTGCGCACCGTGCCGACGAACCGTTTCGCGCGCTGATGCAGGAGCTCGTCGCCCGCACCCGCGAGCTGTTCACGATCGCGCGGCCGCTCTGCGACCGGGTCGGCCGCGACCTGCGCTTCGAGCTGCGGCTCACGTGGCTCGGCGGCTCGGGCATCCTCGACCGCATCGAAGTCGCCGGCTACGACGTGTTCAGGCGCCGGCCGCATCACAACCTGGCGGCGAAGCTGCGGCTCGCATGGCACGCGTGGCGCTGGCGGGCGGCGTGAACGCATGAACGCCTCGCCGAGCGCCATGGTGACGCGCCGCAGCGGCACCAGCTTCTACGCCGCGTTCGTCATGCTTCCGCCGGCCAAGCGGCGCGCGCTCGAGGCGCTCTATGCCTTCTGCCGCATCGTCGACGACTGTGTGGACGACGCCCGGGGCGCCGGGGCGCCCGGTCTCGACCGCTGGAGCGCCGAAGTGGACGCGGCTTTCGCCGGCCGCGACCCGCGCACCGAGATCGGCCGCGCGATCGCGGCGGCGCTGGAACGCTTTCCCATGCCGCGCGCCAGCTTCCGCGACGTCATCGAGGGCTGCCGAATGGACCTCGCGCCGCGCGCCTACCAGACGTTCGACGACCTGCGCGTCTACTGCGAACGGGTCGCGTCGGCGGTGGGCCTCGCCGCCATCGAGATCTTCGGCTACCGCGATCCGCAGACGAAGGAGTATGCGCGCGAGCTGGGTGTGGCGCTGCAGCTCATCAACATCGTGCGCGACCTCGGCGGCGATGCGCTCGCGGGCCGCGTCTACGTCCCCGGCGACGACCTCGACGCGCAGTTGCTGACGCGCGAAACGTTTCGCGCGGCGGCATCGGGCAGCGCCCCGCGCACGCCCGCCGTAGACCGAGTGGTCGCGGCACAGGCCGAGCGCGCCCTGAGCCAATACCGGCACGCGCAGTCGCTGCTGCCGGCCGCCGACCGTCGCAGCATGCTGCCGGCACAGGTGATGGCAGCCACCTATCGCGAGATCCTCGCGCGGCTCGCCGCGCGCGGCTACCCGTTCGGCGAGCGCCTGCGCCTCAACCGCCTTGCCAAGGCGCGTGTCGCCCTGCGCACTGTCGCGAGCGAGATGTTCGCGTGAAGGTGGCGGTGGTCGGCGCCGGGTTCGCGGGCATGGCCGCTGCCATCGCGCTGCAGGAGGCCGGCCACGAGGTGGTGCTGCTGGAGCGCCGCGGCGTGCTGGGCGGCCGCGCCACCTCCTATCGCGATGCGCTGTCGGGTGAAGAGGTGGATAACGGCACGCACCTGATGGTCGGCGCCTACACCGCCACGCGCGAGCTCGCGGCCCGCGCCGGGGCCGCGGACCTCCTCGAACTGCAGCCGAACCTGCGGATCGACTTCATCGACGACGCCGGCCTGCGGACGCTTCGGTGTCCGGCCCTGCCTGCGCCCTTCCACCTGCTGGCCGGCCTTTTCTCGTTCGACATCAGCTGGCGCGCCCGCCGTGACGCCGCGCGCCTCGCGTGGGCCGCGCGCTTCGGCAAGCCGCCCGTGGGCCTGACCGCCGACCAATGGTTCGAGGCGACCGGGCAGGGCGAGGAGATCCGCACCGCGCTGTGGGATCCGCTGGTTCGCGCCATAGTCAATGAGGATACGCAGTGCGCCGCCGCCATCCTCTTCTACAACGTGTTCCGCGAGACCTTCCTCCGCGGCCGCGCCGCATCGTCGCTGCTGTTCCTCAAGGCAGGCTTCGCCGTGCTTCACGAGCGGCTCGCCGCGCATTTCGTGGCGCGCGGCGGGGTGCTGCGCCGGCGCGCCACCGCGCTCGCGGTGCAGGCGCGAGACGGGCGCGTTTGCTCTGTCCTCGTCAGGCAGGGCGCCGCGGGCCGCGCGTCGATCCTGGCCGGCGCCGGCGGCGGCCGGCTGCAGCTCGACGCCGATGCGGTGGTGCTTGCGGTACCGCACTCCGCGGTGCGCCGCCTGGTGCCTGAAGAGTTCCGCATCGTCCGGCCGTTCGACCTGCTCGACAGCTTCGGCGGCGCGCCAATCGTCTCGGTGGACGTCTGGATCGATCGCCTCGCGGTGCCATACCCCATGGTCGGCTTGCGCGACGAAACCTTCGAATGGGTGTTCGACAAGGGTCGCGCGTTCGGCCGCAGCGGGCTGCCGCAGCACCTCTCGCTCCTCATCAGCGCGGCGCACGACGCCTGCGCGCGCCCCAATGCCGACCTGGTGGCCGGCGCCGAGCATGCGCTGCGCCGCTACTTCCCCGGGATGAGCGGGGTGCGCATCGAGCGCTCGCTGGTGCTGCGTGAGCCGCTTGCCACCTTCGCCTCACGTCCGCAGCTCGAAGCGCTGCGGCCGAAGGCGACGACACCCATCGGTGGGCTGTTCCTGGCCGGCGACTGGACGGCAACCGGGCTGCCGGCAACGATCGAGGGCGCCGTGCGCAGCGGCATCGAAGCCGCGCGACAGGCGTGCGCCTGGGAGCAGCAACTCGCATCACCATCAAGCAAGGAGAACGCCGCATGGACATGGAGCCAGGAAGCCGAATCCGCACCCGCAGCCGGAGCCGAGCGCTCGGCGTGATGTTCCTCGCCGCCGCGGCCGCCGGCACGGCGCAGGGCGGCGACCGCGAGCAGGGCCGCTCGCTGGTGATGAGCAAGGGCGGCATCGTCGCGAGCGAGCACCCGCTCGCGTCGCAGGCAGGTGCCGCGATCCTGGCGAACGGCGGCAACGCCATCGACGCGGCGGTCGCGGCGAACGCTGTGATGGGCCTGGTGGCGCCAATGAGCAACGGCATCGGCGGCGACCTGTTCGCGATCGTCTACGACGCGAAGACGAAGAAGACCTACGGCCTGAACGCGAGCGGCTGGGCGCCGAAGGGGCAGTCGCGCGATCGCCTCGCGGCGGCGGGCCACAAGGAAATGCCCGCGGACGGGATCGAGACGGTGACGGTGCCGGGCGCGGTGGACGGCTGGAGCAAGCTGCTGGCGCGCTTCGGCACGCAGCCGCTCGCCGCGGTGCTGGCGCCGGCGATCCGCATTGCCGACGACGGGTTCCCGGTGAGCGAGTGGGTGGCCGCGAACTGGCAAGGCCACGACAAGATCCTCAAAGGCAACGCCCTTGCGTTGTACGTGCCGGGTGGCAAGGTGCCAGGCGTCGGCGACGTGTTTCGCAACCCCGACCTCGCGAACTCGCTGCGCGCCATCGCGAAGGGCGGCCGCGATGCCTACTACAAGGGCGCCATCGCGCAGGCGATCGTCGCCGAGTCGCAGGCGCACCACGGCACCATGGACGCGGCCGACCTCGCCGAGTACGAGAGCGAGTGGGTGGAGCCGATCAGCACCACGTACCGCGGCTGGACCGTTTACGAGATTCCGCCGAACACGCAGGGCATTGCAGCTCTCGTGATGCTCAACATGATGGAAGGCATGCCGCTTGCGCAGTGGGGGCACAACTCCGCGCGCACGCTGCACAACCTCATCGAAGCGAAGAAGCTCGCGTACGCCGACATGATCCGCTACGTCGGCGATCCGCGAATGGCGGCAGTGCCATCCGCCGGGCTGCTTTCCAAGGAGTACGCGGCGGGCCGCGCCAGACTCATCGACCCGGCGAAGGCGGCGGCAGCCGCGACCGCCGGCAGCGTGCGCGTCGGCAACGACACGATCTACCTCGCCACCGTGGACGGCGCCGGCAACATGGTGTCGCTGATCCAGAGCAACTACGAGAGCTACGGCTTTGGCTCAGGTCTGGTGGCGGCCGGCACCGGCTTCTGCCTGCACAACCGCGGCGCCTTGTTCACGCTCGACGCGCACAGCCCGAACGTGATCGCACCGCGCAAGCGGCCGCTGCACACCATCATTCCCGCGATGATGGAACGCGGCGAGGAGCGCATCGGCTTCGGCATCATGGGCGGCTACAACCAGGCACAGGCGCACGCGCAGTTCGTCTCGAACATCGTCGACCATGGCATGAACATCCAGGCGGCGATGGAAGCGGCGCGCTTCAACAAGTCCACGTTCGATGGGCTCGACGTGCAGATCGAGGACCGCGTCGCGCCTGAAGCGAAGGCCGAGCTCACACGCCTCGGCCACCAGATCACGTGGCGCCACGGCTTCTCCTCGAACATGGGCGGCGGCCAGGCGGTGATGCGCAACTACAAGACCGGCGTCAACTCCGGCGCCTCCGACCCCCGCAAAGACGGCGCCGCCATCCCCCAGTAATCGACGGATTGGCTTGTCCGTCCCCGTCCAATCCGTCGATTTCCTGCTTGAGGTGTCGCACGGTGCAGCGAAAGTTCCCTCGGTCGCAGCGCAAGCGTTGAGCTCCTCGGGAAAACGGTTAGTCGATGCGGGCGACTCCGGGGGCGGTGGCGGGGAAGCGGTCGAAGATTGCGGGGTCGTGGCCGGGAACGATCCGGCGCCGGTCCTCGACGAGCTTCCCCATCCGGCTCTGCGCTTCCAGGTTGGCGGCGGCATCGAAGGTCTCGCCGATCGCGAGGTGGTTTTCCAGATTCTCGTAGAGATACGCGTTGTCGGAAGCGATCAGGACCGGGCCGACACGCGTGCCGACGGTCGCGTACTGGGAGGCGAAGGTGTGCCGCCCGCCGGTGTACACGCGGATCCCCGGGATGATCTCCTTGTCGTCGCCGTCCACGAGCGTCACGCGCCCCGCGGCGCTGAGCTTCGCGAGCATCGCGGCGTCCACGGCCGACATGTCGTCGTGCAGCGCTTCGCCCTTTGCGCCGACGTAGTACTCGTACTCGGCGCGCTGGATCCAGATGTGCGCGTTCGGGAACAGGTCGGCGCCGTCGAGATGGTCCCAATGCACGTGCGAGACGATGATGTCGGTGACGGCCTCCGGCGCAATTCCCGCGGCCGCAACGGCGTCGGACGGCTTGCGATAGTCGGCGGGTTTCCACGCCTTCATGAACTCGTCGCGGTAGAAGCCGGCGTCCACCAGCACGTTGCGCTTCTCCGGACCCTTCAGCAGCCACACCATCATCGCGCCGTCGCTCTTGCGGCTCGGGTCGGCGCCCGCCACGAGCTCGGAGGTCGGGAACCCGAGCAGCATGCCGTAGCGAACCGCGTACACCTCGTAGACAGGCGGAGCCGCCGCCACGGGCTGGGCGGCGGGCCGCTGCGCTTTGCAGGCTGGGAGCAGGGCGAATGCTAGCGGCAAGGCGAACACGAGGGTGGTCTTGGGCATGCGGGAGTTTAGACAAAGGAACGGACGCTGACGCAAGCGCCTGGGGGGACGACAAGAACGGCAATCGACGGATTGGACGGGGACGGAGAGCCAATCCGTCGATGACAGTTACACGAACCGTTCGAATTCGTTGAGGAACGCGAGCGAGCGCATATCGCGCATGCGGTCGAGGTAGACGCTGCCGTCGAGGTGGTCGCACTCGTGCTGGATGACGCGGGCGAAGAAGGTGTCGGTTTCGACGACGTACTTCCTGCCCTTGCGGTCGCGGGCTTCCATGCGCACCTTGCGGAAGCGGGGGACGACGCCGCGCAGGTCGGGGATCGACAAACAGCCTTCGAAACCGTCCAGCAGTTCGTCGCCGACCGCGGTCACCACCGGGTTGATGAGCACGGTCAGGGGCACCGCGTCCTCGGCACGCTCGTCACTCGCGTCGACCTCGATGACTGCGAGGCGCAAGCCCTCGTGAACCTGCGGCCCGGCGAGGCCGACGCCTTCGTATTCGTGCATGGTCTCGACCATGTCGTCGATGAGGCGCTGGATGCGCGGCGTGCGGATCTCGTCCACTTCCAGGTTGCGCGCCGCCTTGCGGATGACGGGATGGCCGATGCGAGCGACTTTCAGGATCGCCAAAGGCAGCTCCTTGCTAGTGGTCCCTGATGAAGCGGGCGAGGCCCGCGAGGTCGGTGACGCGCGCATACGGACGGCGTCGCGGCGCGCGGTGCGCGCCGCGGTCGAGCCATACGAAGCGCACGCCGGCGCCGTGCGCGGCGTCGCCGTCGGTCGTCGGGTTGTCGCCGATGAAGATCGCATCCGCGGCGCGCGCGCCGATGCGTCGCAGCGCCTCGATGACGATGCGCGGGTCGGGCTTGGTGAAGCCGCAGCCTTCCGAGGTGACGACGGTGTGGAAGCGGTCGCGCAGCCCGGCGAGGCGCAGCCGCGAGCGCTGCACGCGGTCGATGCCGTTGGTGACGATCGCGAGGCGATGCCGCTTCGCCGCCACGGCCAGCACCCGCAGGCAGCCCGGCAGCATGTCGGCGCGCGCCGCCAGCGAGGTGAGGTAGACGCGCGAAAAACGGCGGGCGAGCCGCGGCTCGCGGCCGAGCGCGACCGCAAGGCGGCGGAAGCGTTCGTGCGACAGCTCGGCCTGGCCGATGCGGCCCTTCTCGTACTCGCGCCAGATCACGGCGTTGATGGCGCGATAGGCCGCGAGCGCGCGCGGGCCGAAGGGGATGCCCATGGCGCGAAACGCCTCTGCCAGCGCAAGCCGCTGGGAGCGCTCGAAGTCGAAGAGCGTCTCGTCGAGGTCGAAGAGGAGGGCGGAACGCGGCGCCAAGGGGCTACTTGGCGCGGTAGGTGATGAGGCCGCGCTTCAGGTCGTAAGGGGAGACGCTGACGGTCACCCGGTCGCCGGCGATGACGCGGATGCGGAACTGCCGCATCTTGCCGTTCAGCCGTGCGAGCACTTCATGGTTCTCGCCGCACTTGATCTTGTAGTTGCCGCCCGCGAGAACTTCCGACACGACGCCTTGCAGCTCGATGAGGTCGTCTTTGGCCAATCGACTCCTTTGCCGTTAACTGCAGGGGATAGTAGCAGGAACGCCCCGGGCCTGCCTCACTTGCCGGTCTTGCGGAAGTCGACGAAGCCCTTGCGGGTCTCGGGCTGGCAGTTGGGGCAGAAGTACGCGTCCATGCCCGCAACCCCCGCCACGCGCAGCCGGGCTCCGCACGTGGGACAGACCTCCTTCAGGCGCACCTTGAGGAAGTCGCGAACCTTGACTTCGGTGGGTTCGCCGCGGCGCGCCACTTCCGCAACCGCTTCGCGCATCACCGAAACGATCGCCGTATGCAGCCGCTCGGCGTCGGCTGGTTGCAGCGAGCGGCACCAGGTCTTGGGATGGATGCCCGCCGCGAACAGGATCTCGTCCGCGTAGGCGTTGCCGATGCTGTCGAGGGCGCGCTTGTCGAGCAGGAACACGCGCACCTGGTCGCGGCGGTGTTGCAGCAGGCTCTGCAGCCGCTCGCGCGTGAACGCCGGCGAGAGGATGTCGACGCCGCCCGTCTTCATTCCGGGGATCGCGTTCCAGTCGTCCTGGGCGATGAGGTATGCCTTGCCCATCGACTTGTCGTCGAGATAACGCAGCTCGTCGCGTCCCGCGCCGAAGCCGAGCGCGAACCCAAGCGACTTCTCGTCCCTGGCATCGGGCGGCGACAGGCGGAAGCGGCCCGCGAGCATCGGGTTCACGGCGAGGTCGAGCCCCGCGAAGCGCAGCACAACGAAGTGCGAGCGCCGCGAGACCGACTCGAGCGTGCGGCCAAGGAGCAGCGACAGGTTGCCGCGCACGGTGAAGCGCATGATGACGGGGCTTCGCACCCGCTCGCTTTGCACCACCGCTCCGCGCAGCGCTCCGTCGAGCCGCGCGACGATGTGCAGCAGGTCGGGCAGTTCGGGCACGACTAGACTTTATCGGCTCCGCTGGCCCGTGGCAGGTACGTTTCGAGCACCGCCTCGATGGCGCGCTGTTCGGGCGAATCCTTGTCGAAGGGGCGGAACGGTGTTGCGGCGATCGGGCAGGAGCCCGCGTCGAGATGCCGCGTCACCAGCGCCGCGAAGCGCGCCAGCGCCCCCGTCACCAGCGCCGCATCGGTGCGGCCGTGGGCGCAGTAGCCGTGGCCGCGCATGAACCCGGCGATCTCGTGGACGTTCGCGATTTCGCTGGCGCGCACGGTGCCCGCTTCCAGCCGCGCGATGAGCGCCGCCATGTTGGTTGCGCCCACGCTGCAAGGCGGGCACTGGCCGCACGACTCGCGCGCGAAGAAGTCCGCGGCCGACGACACCACCGACAACGGGCACGCCTGTTCGCACACCACCAGGACCGACGCGGTGCCGAGCGACGAGCCGCGTTCGCGCAACGCCTCGGGCTCGAGCGGCGTGTCGAGGTCGTTGGCGTCGAGCGGCGCCGCCGACGGTCCGCCCGGGAACACGGCAACCACGACGCCGGTGGCGCCGCCGCCCCAGTCCTCGATCAGCTCGCGCAGCTTGGTGCCGAGCGGCACGTCATAGACCCCGGGGCGCTTGACGTGGCCCCACAGCGAAACCAGCGTCGACTCCTCGTTGATGAACGCTTCCGGATCGGCGAGGGCGCGCGGCACGTAGCTGAGCGTCTCGACGTTCTGCACCAACGTCGGCCGTCCGGAGACGCCGGCAGCCGAGGGCAGCGGCGGCTTGGCGCGCGGCCAGGCCTTGTTGCCCGAGAGCCACTCGCTGACGGCCGTTTCCTCACCGCCGACGTAGGAGTCGTCGCCGCGGCGCACCGTGATCGCGACGCCAGCCGTGTCGATGCGCTCGAGTTGCTTCACGAGGTTCGCCTCGAGCGCCACGAACGAGCCCTTCAGGTAGACGACCGCCTCACGCGCGCCAATCGCCTTGGCGGCGGCCAGGATGCCGTCGCACACGTCCTTGAAGCGGGTCAGAAGGATGAAGCGGTCCTTGATCGAGCCGGGCTCGCCTTCGGCGCCGTTTGCCACCACCAGCGCGTCGCCGTCCTCGGCGAGCACCGCCTGCCACTTGCGCCAGGCAGGAAACCAGCCGCCGCCGCGGCCGCGCAAGGCCGACGACGCGATCCTGTCGATCGCGGCGAAGGGGGTCTTCTTCGGCGCGCCGCCTGAGGGTTCTGGCACGTTCGTTCCGGCGAGGATTATAGGGGAATCCCCTCATTCCACGGTGTTGGCGGGCATACGTCCGCATGCGGCGCTGCGCTATACTCGATGGGCGGCGCCGGACAGTCTCGTAAGGCTTCGCAGAGCGGGGTCAATCGAAATGATTCAGATTACGGACAATGCCTTGTCGAAGGTCAAGGGGATCCTCGAGCAGGAAAAGGACTCCATGCCCGGCGGCGGCCTGCGCATCTACGTGCAGGGCGGCGGCTGCTCCGGCTTTCAGTACGGCATGGTCCTGGACGAGGTCGCGGAAGGCGACCAGGTGTTCGACAAGGACGGCATCAAGGTCATCGTCGACGCCATGAGCGCGCGCTATCTCGAGGGCGCCGAGGTGGACTACAAGGACGATCTGATGGGCGGCGGGTTCGCCATCAAGAACCCGAACGCGGTTTCCACTTGCGGCTGCGGGCACTCGTTCCAGACCGCCGACGGCGGCGGCACGCAGGGCGGCCACCAGCACTGAGGTCTTTGGACAACCCGGAGACGAACGCCAAAATGACCGCGAGCGAAGCGCTGGGGGAAGTAGATGCCGTGCCGCAGCAAGGGCTGAGGACGTTCCGGGTCATCAACGACACCGTGCGCCTCGTCACCGACAAGCGGCTCGAGCTCTACAACCTCACCGAGCGCGTCGGCGAGATCATCAAGAAGCACGACATCAAGGAAGGCCTGGTGTTGTTCTCGTCGCTGCACACGACGCTCGCTCTCTTCGTCAACGAGTGGCAGTCGGCGCTGCTGCACGACATGAAGTTCATGCTCAACAAGGTCGTGAGCCCGGGCGAGGAATACCGCCACAACGACCCCGAGCAATCCGACTGCGACCGCAAGAACGCGCATTCGCACCTGCAGGCAACCCTGCTCAACCACGCGGTGCAGTTTCCGGTGGCCGCCGGCAAGCTCGTCATCGGGCAGTTCCAGGCCATCATCGCCGCTGAGCTCGACGGGCCGCGCCACCGCGACCTCGCCGTCCAGATCATCGGCCGCTAGCCACCCGCAACCGCCTCGCGCGGTGCTACGCTCGGAGGAGGCTCCTGAAATGGCCGTCCTGCCGCCGATCATTCCCCTGTTCCCCCTGGGAGAGGTGGTCCTCTTCCCGAAGGTGGCGCTGCCACTGCACATCTTCGAGCCGCGTTACCGGAAGATGACCGCCGACGCCCTCGCCGGCGAGCGCATCATCGGCATGACGCTGCTGCAGGCGGGCTTCGAGGCGAGCTACGTCGGCCGCCCGCCGGTTTTTCCGCTCGGCTGCGCCGGCCACATCGAAGAGACCGAGGCCCTGCCCGACGGCCGCTACAACATGCTGCTGCGCGGCGTGTCGCGCTTTCGCATCGTCGAGGAGCGCCACGGGCAGCCCTACCGGCTGGCGGCGATCGAAGAAGTGGAAGACGGCCGCTACGATGCCGCGCGCGTGGGTGCGATGCGCGACAAGATCCTGAACGCGGTGTCGGCGGCGTCGCCGCGGCCAACGCTGCTGGTGGTGCAGCCCGACGTGAGCGACGAGCTGTTCCTCAACACGCTGTGCCAGATGCTGCCGTTCGATGTGGTGGAAAAGCTCTCGCTCCTCGAATGCGACAGCCTCGGCCAGCGTTGCGACCGGCTCCTGGAACTCCTCGAGTACAAACGACTCACCGGCAACCTCGCCTCGGGCCGGGTCGAACGGCCTAACTAGTCATCGGCGGATGGGCTTGCCGTTCACGACCCATCCGCCGATTACGACTTTCGGCGCGGGTGCCTCGTCTAACGACAGGAGAGTGGAGGTCAAATGAAGGGAGTCAACCGTTTCGGCCTGGTTCTGGGGGTTCTGGCGGCGAGCGCCCTGCTTGGCACCGCTGCAGCCCGCGTGCGGGCGGCAGACGAGCAGGAGAAGCCGAAGGCCAGCGTGAAGACATCGCGCGAAGAGACGATGAAGCGGTTCAAGGTCGGGCCGCAGGTGCGCCGCATCGAGCGCAGCTTCGAGTGGACGGACGGCGCCTTCCTCGGCGTCGGCGTCGCCGACGTCACCAAAGCCGACCTCGCAGCGCTGAAGCTGAGCGAAGAGCGCGGCGCTGTAGTGCGCAGCGTCAACGCCAATTCCGCCGCAGCCAAGGCGGGGCTGAAGGAGGGCGACGTCATCCTGCGCTATCAGGGCGAGACGGTCTGGAGCGCTTCGCAGTTCCGCCGCCTCATCCGCGAGACGCCGGCTGGCCGCACCATCTCGCTCGACGTGACGAACGGCGGCGCGGCGCGCACCGTTGCGGCGACGCTCGGCGAGCGCTCGCCGGACACGGCCGGGTTCGGGCCGCTCGAAGACTTCGACATCGACCTGCCTGGAATGATCGCGGGCGAGATGCCCGAGCCGCCGGAACCGCCCGAAGCTCTCGAACCACCGGATGCACCGGATGCACCGGATGCACCTGATGCTCCGCGTGCCCCGCGTGCCCCGCGTGCCCCGCGGCCGCCACGGATCATGGCGGACCGGATGTTCCACTTCAAGATGCCGGACGGCGGCAACATGATGTGGCGCGGTGGAATGTTCGCAGGCGAACCGCGCAAGCTCGGCCTCGAGTACCAGTCGGTCAGCGGCCAGCTCGCGAAGTACTTCAAGTTGGCGGGCGATGGCATCCTGGTGACGAACGTCGCAGCCGACGGTCCGGCGGCGGCGGGAGGCGTGAAAGCCGGCGACGTCATCATGAAGGTGAACGGCAAGGCCGTCACGGACGGCGGCGACCTGCGCGAGGCCATGGAGTCGGTCGAGCCCGGCCAGGAAGTGAGCCTCACCCTGCAGCGCGACGGCAGCCCGGTCGAGGTGAAGCTGAAGGCCGGTGGCGCCGCGGGGCGCGGCGCAATCACCACCTAGGCAGACCGCCTAGAGGACGTCAGTACCGTCTTCCATCTCCAGCACCAGCAGGGTGCCGGCCACCGAGAGGGCCGGCGCCAGCAGGAAGGCGCCAAGCGGCACCAGGAAGATGAGGATGCCCGCGAGGCCGAAGCCGAGCGTCTCGGGGCGCAGGCGTTTGTGCCAGGCGCGGCGCGCGGCGAAGTCGAGGCCGCGGCGCGTCAGCGGCGCGTCGGTCTGTTGCAGCGCCAGCGCCTGCGAGGCCCAGAGCGCTGCCAGGAACGGTCCCACAACCGGTATCAGCGGGATGGGCAGCGTGACAAGCGCGGCTGCCAGGAAGAACAAGGCTCCCTTCACGGCCTGCATCGCCTCCCAGCCCGCTCCGTGGCTGCGGTCGATGACGTGGCCGCGCACCAGCTGCTCCACCCGGCGCGACAAGCGCTCCAGGACCGGCGCCGCCAGCAGCAGGGCCGACGCCAGCCCCACCACCATGCCGGCCGCGACCAGGCCGATCCAGAGGAGAGCGGTGAGCGGCAGGTGCAGCAGGCCCGGCAGCGATCGTGAAATGAGCAGCGGCTCGAGCCGCGGGGCGATGAACAGGCCGAGGATGCCGCCAAGGCCCCAGAAGAGCACGGCCAGTACCGCGGGCAGCGCCGCCAGCGGCCACGTGCCCGGGTGACGCACGAGGAACGCGATCCCGGCGAGCACCTGCCACGCGCCGGCGGCGATGCGCCTGGGCCAGCCGGGCAGGGAGGGCATGGCCATGAGGCTAAGGCCCCGTCTTCCCGTGTCAAAATCCGGCGCGGAGGCGATCCCTTGAATATCGGTTGGCTGCACCCGGTCGTCGTGCATTTCGCAATCGTCCTGGTCCTCGTCGGCGTGCTGTTCCGCCTGCTGTCGCTCGCGAGCAGCAGCCGCCTGTCTTTCGCGAGCCCGGCCGCAACCACGCTGATCCTCGCGGGCGCCGTCGCCGTGTTCTTCGCGTCGCAGTCCGGCCGCGATGCCCATGGGCCGGTGGAACGCGTGCCCGACTCGCGCGAAGTGGTGGAGCTGCACGAGGCCGCGGCCAAGTGGAGCACCAACTTCACCTACGCCCTGGCGCTCATCGAGGTGGGGCTGCTGTTCCTGCGCAACTCGCGCTACCGCCGCCATGCGCTGATCGCGGCGTCGGTGGTCGGCCTGTTCGCCGGATCGACGATGATCCTGACCGCGTGGCGCGGCGGGAACCTCGTCTACGCGCACGCGGGCGGCGTCGGCATCCGTTCCGGGGAATCGGCGGACGTGGGCAACCTGCTGCTCGCCGGCCTCTACCATCAGGCGCTGCAGGACCGCGAAGCGGGCCGGCGGCAGGAGGCGGCGGCGCTCGCCGACCTCGCGCTGCGCCGCTTCCCGTCGAGCATCGCGGTGCGCATGTTCCACGCCGAATCGATCCTGCTCGACCGCCAGGACCCGTCGGCAACGCTCGCGGCCCTGGGCACGATCACGGTGCCGCCGGGCGAGGGCCGCGAGGTCGCTTACGGGCTGCTGAAGGTCGATGCGCTGCAGGCTGCGGGCCGGCCCGGGGAAGCGCAGGCCGAACTGGACAGGCTCGCGAAGGAGTTCCCGACGAGCGGTCGGATCAAGGCCCGCCTCGGCAGGGGCCGTTAGCCGCGAATCTTCTCGATCCTGCTGTCGCGGTCGCTCGCGAAGCGTTCCTTGTCGCGGCGATACTCGTCGTTCAGCGTCTCCAGCTCCTCAGGCGTGCGCGCCCGCACCTGTGCGTCGCGGAACAGGATCTCGCGTTCGGCCATGCGCGCCTCGTAAATGCTGCGCGCTTCCGCGATGTCGTGGCGCTGCGCGTCGCTCAGCGCCTTGCTGACCACACCAGCGTCGGCATCCTGCTTCTTCAGGCGGGCCATCGCGAGCTCGAGTGCGCTCTTGGGCGCGTCGTCTTCCGGTTCGGCTTCGTCCTTGCTCATGCCGGCAGTGTAGCCCCCTACAGGCGGCTGGCGAAGAACCGGCGCAGCGGTTCGATGAGCGCCTCGGGGTCGTCGGCCAGGATGTTCTCGGCGTGCAGCCCGCCCGGGATCACGACCAGCTCCTTCGGTTCGGTGGCGAGCGCGTAGAGGTCGTGCGCGTGTTTCACCGGGATCAGCCAGTCGTCGCTGCCGTGGACGATCAGCAGTGGGGCGACGATCTGCGCGATCAGCCGGCGCGGCGAGGTGCCGCGCAGCGGCGGGCGCAGCGACACGCGCGCCGGGCGGCGCTCGCGGCGCAGCATGATGGGCACGCTGCGCGTCAGGCCGCGGATGAAGGGGTTGTGGTCGAGCAGGAACAGGCTCTTCGGCGCGGCCACCAGCGCCACCGCGTCGAAGTTGGCGCCCTGCGCCGCGGCCGCGACGGTGTGATAGCCGCCGTAGGAGAAGCCGAGCGCGCCGACGCGCGCGTAGCGCTCGTGCGCCCAGGCGGCGACCCTTTGCAGGTCGTGCGGCTCCTTGCGGCCCCAGCTGAAACGGCCCGCCGACTCGCCGTGGCCGCGCACGTCCATGGTGATGACGTCGGCGAGGTCGGCAAGCGCGCGCGCGAGGCGCAGGTGCTCGGGGCTCTCGCGGTGCATGAAGATGCCCGGTACCACCACGATGGCGGCTTCCCGGCCGCTGCCGCGGACCGTGAGACGCAGGCTGGTGCCGTCGTCGGCTGCGAGCGTTTCAGACCGCGAGTTCACCGCTCACCTCCGCGGCGAGCGGCGGCCGCGCGAAATAGTGCGCGATGGAATTGGCGTAGTAGCGCAGCAGCGGATCCTGGCTGCGATCGATGCGGTAGCGAACGACGCCGCCCTGCGCCGGAACCGGCTCGGCGATGTGGCGCAGGGTCAGCATCACCAGCGCCCGGTCGAGGAGTTCCGCGGCGGTGCGTTCGTCCGCGACGATCGGCGCGCCGCGTGAGCGCAGTTCGCCGCGCACCGCGTCGATGCGCGTCTCCCATTCCGCACGCTCGATCTCGGCGGCGGTGCCCGCGCGCAACAGGGTCTCGGCCACCAGGCACACCGGCGTCACCGGCATCACCTCGCCGATCTGCGCCATCACGTGCGCGGCCAGCTCGCCGACCGGGCCCAGGCGCTCATGGCGCGGCAGTTCGAGGATGCCGGGACGATCGCGCAGCCAGGCATCCACGTCGATCGGCGCGCCGAAGTTGACGCAGGCGCGCCCATAGCGGCGCCCGCGACGCGTCATGAAGCGCAGCGACACGCGCACCACGTACGCCACCACTTCGGCGAACTGCTCGAGGCGCGACAGCCGCGTGCGCGTCACGTCCAGCTCGCGAAGCAGCGAGCGGTCCTCGAGCACGCGGTCATAGTTGATCGCGACCGGGATGATGACGAGCGGCCGGATGACGCGCGGGTCGCGCTTCACGCCGAGCAGGTAATCGAGCAGGCCGAGCTTTGGCTGGCGGAAACGGCCGTCGCGGGTGAGGCCGCCCTCGAGGAAGATTCCCTGGGTCACGCCGTGGCGGGTGATGAGCTGGACGTAGCGCTCGAGCACCTTGTGATAGAGCGGCTCGCGGTACTTGCGGCGTACGAAGTACGCGCCGAAGCTCTTGAACACCGCCTCCAAGGGCCAGACGCGCGCCCATTCGCCGACTGCGTAGCTGATGGCGACGCGGCCGGAGAGCACGTAGGTCACGACCACGTAGTCGGCGTTGGAGCGGTGGTTCATCAGGTACAGCACGATGCTGTCCCGCGGGATCGCGTCGAGCGCCGCGCGCGCCTCGTAGCCGACGCTCACCTTGTAGAAGAGCGGCACCAGGAAGCGCGCGACACCGTAGGCGAGGCGATAGTAGGAAATGAGGTTGAACCTGGGGACGATCTCCTCGGCATAACCGCGCGCGCGGCGCTCGGCGTCCTCGACCGAGCCGCCGGCGCTGTGCGCGTGTTCCGCGATGGCGGCGCGCACCTCGGGATCCTCGAGCAGCGCGTCGCGCACCTCCTGCGGGGTCTCGCGCTTGAACGGCGCGATCCGCGAACGGTAGCGGCGGCGCAGGCCGCGGGCCTCCGACAAGGCGTAGCGCCGCAGCCAGGCGCGGCCCGCGAACCCCGCGCCCACCAGCAACAATGCGGCCGCGACCGCGCTCCGTGGGTCCACCGCGGGAATATAATCCTTCGCGGGATGCGGGCGATCGGCAAGAGCGTGTTGCGCACGGAGGGCCCGGACAAGCTGTGCGGCGCCACGCGCTACACCGACGACATCGAACCCGAGGGTTGCCTGCACGGCGTCACGCTGCGCGCGACCATCCCCTACGGGCGGATCCTGGCGATCGAGAAGGACCCGGCCTTCCCCTGGCGCGAGTTCGTGGTGGCGACCGCGAAGGACCTGCCGGGGCCCAACCGCGTGCAGCTCATCGAGGACGACCAGCCGCTCCTCTGCGAGGAGTGGGTGCGCCATCCGTACGAACCGATCCTGCTGGTGGCGCACGCCAACCGCTCGCGGGCGTACGAAGCCCTCCGGCACATCCGTGTCACCTACGAGCCGCACGAGCCGGTGCTCTCGATCGACGACGCGCTGGCGGTGAAGCAGAAGCTGCGCGGCGAGGACAACGTCTTCAAGTCGTTCCACATCGTGCAGGGCGACATCGACGCGGGCTTCGCGGCGGCCGACCTCGTAGTTTCAGGCGAGTACACGGTGCCGCACCAGGAACAGGCCTACATCGAGAACAACGTGATGACCGCGTGGTTCGAGGCGGACGGCACGCTGGTGGCGCACGGCTCGATGCAGTGCCCGTACTACGTGCACAAGGCGCTGCGCGGGTTGTTCAAGCTGAAGGGCGAGAAGGTGCGGGTCATCCAGGCGCCGACCGGCGGCGGCTTCGGCGGCAAGGAGGAGTACCCGAACATGATCGCTGGTCACGCGGCGCTGCTGGCGCGCAAGGCGAAGCGGCCGGTGAAGATCGCCTACGACCGCCACGAAGACATGGCGGCCACCACCAAGCGCCATCCGGCGCGCATCCGCCACCGCACCGGCGTGAAGCGCGACGGCACACTGGTGGCGCAGGACATCGAGGTGGTCATGGACGGCGGCGCCTACATCACGCTGTCGCCCGTGGTGTTGTCGCGCGGCACGCTGCACGCGACCGGGCCGTATGCCTGCCCCAACGTGCGCATCCGCTCGAGTGTGGTCGCGACCAACACCGTGCCGAACGGCGCCTTCCGTGGTTTCGGGGCGCCGCAGACGCTGTTCGCCGCCGAGCTGCACATGGCGCGCATCGCCGCCGAGCTGCGCCTCGACCCCGTGGCGCTGCGCGAGAAGAACGCGGTGCGCCGCGGCTCGGTGATGGCGACCGGCCAGGTGCTGCGCGAGAGCGTCGGCGCGCGCCAGGCGCTGCAGCGCGTGGTCGCCGACTCCGGCTATCGCCGCAAACGGGTCGAGCACGCCAGGTGGAACGCGCAGCCGGGCACTGCGCACTGGAAGGGCGTGGGCCTGGCGCTCGTCCACCACGGCTCGGGCTTCACCGGCAGCGGCGAGGAGCACCTCGCGAGCCGCGCCGCGGTGACGCTGACCCGCACCGGCCGCATTCGCGTGCTCGCCGGCTCCACAGAATTCGGCCAGGGGACCAACACGATGTTCAGCCAGATCGTCGCCGAGACGCTCGGCGTCGCGACAGCTCTCGTCGACGTCGCGACTCCCGACACCCGCTTCGTCCCCGACAGCGGGCCGACGGTGGCGAGCCGCACCTGCATGGTCGTCGGCCGCCTGGTGCGCGACGCGTGCCGCGACCTGCACGCGGCGGTCAGCGGCCGCAAGCCGTTTCCGCGCTCGGCGCGCGACCTGCGCGCGGCCGCGAAGCGCGTCTGCGGCACGCGCGACGAGGTGCGCTTCGAGCGCCAATACGAGAAGCCGGCCGCCATCACCTGGGACGACACCACCTACCGCGGCGATGCCTACGAAGCGTACGGCTACGCCGCGGCGGTGGTGGACCTCGAGGTGGACAAGCTGACGTTCGAGGTGACGCTGCGCCGCGTCACGCTCGCCGCCGACATCGGCCGGGTGGTGAACCCGGTGCTCGCCGCGGGCCAGGTGATCGGCGGCGCGGCGCAGGGCCTCGGCTATGCGCTCCTCGAGAACCCAGTGTACAAGGACGGGGCGATGCAGAACGCGCAGCTCACGAACTACATCATCCCGACCGCGAAGGACCTGCCGCAGATCGACGTCGCTTTCACGCCCGCGCTCTACTCGCTCGGGCCGTATGGCGCCAAGGGTGTGGGCGAGTTGCCGATGGACATTCCCGGGCCGGCGGTGGCCGACGCGGTGCACGACGCCACCGGCCTCTGGATCACCTCGCTGCCGGTGCTGCCGGAGAAGATCGCTGCGGCGCATGGCGCCCGCCGGCGCGGCACCGCGGTGCCGGCGTGATCAACCTCTCGGTCAATGGCCGCCGTCGCGCCTTCTCGGGGCCGCCGTGGAAGCGCCTCCTCGACGTGCTGCGCGAAGACTTCGCGCTGACGGGCACCAAGGAGGGCTGCGGCGAAGGCGAGTGCGGTGCCTGCACCGTGCTCATAGACGGCGCCCCGGTGAACAGCTGCCTGATCCCCGCCTGCCAGGTCGCCGGCCAGCGCGTCGAGACGATCGAAAGCCTTGGCCGCCCCGCGGCGCTGAGCGTCTTGCAAGAACGCTTCCTCGCGATGGGCGGCGCGCAGTGCGGCATCTGCACCCCGGGCATGCTGATGGCCGCCTGGGCCCACGTCAAAGCCGGCGGCTCCGCTTCCCCCGACGCTGTTCGCGAGCAACTGGCCGGCAACCTCTGCCGCTGCACCGGCTATCAGGCGATTGTGGATGCTGTTATTGAGACGATTCGTCTTGAGACGATTCGAAAATCGCTAAAGCGAATCGTCTCAATTCCGGGCCAGAGGTCCGTTGCCGCTCCCAGGAAGAAGTCCGTCCGTCCTCCCAGGAAGAAATCCGTTCGTTCTCCCAAGAAGAGAGCGGCGCCGCTTTCCAGGAAAAGGACCGTCGCGTCCGCCACAAAGAAATCAGCAGCGCCTGACAAACGGAAATCTCGTCCTCGGAGGAAGTCCGTTGTCAGGTCAGCTATGTCTCCGAAGACGAGAAGCGTGAAGACGAGATAACGTGCGCGGTAATCCTCTTCGCATCACCGTGTCGCGGCCAGCCACAGCGGAGCAGGCGATTGCCGCGTACGCCGCGCGGCCTGACTCGCTGCCGTTTGCCGGCGGCACCGACCTGATGGTCGCCTGGAACGCCGGCGACTGGCACGACCGCGAAGTCCTCGACCTGTCGGCGCTCGACGAGTGGCGCAGCATCGCTGCGGCGGCGGGGGAATTGCGCATCGGCGCCCTGGCCACGCACACGAGCCTGCGCCGCCACGAAGCGGTCGCCCGCCACGCGCCGCTGCTGGCGTCGGCCTGCGCCACCATCGGCGGCATCCAGATCCAGAACCGCGGCACGCTCGGCGGCAACATCGCCAATGCCTCGCCGGCGGGCGACACGTTTCCGCCGCTCGCTATCTACGACGCCGTGGTCCACATCGCCGCAGCGCGCGGCGCGCGGCAGGTACCGTTCGCCGCGGTGTTCAGCGGCGTGAAGAAGACCGTGCTCGAACCGGGCGAGCTGATCGACGCGATCACGATCCCGATCCCGGCGGCGCCGCCCGACCGGGTGATGTTCCGCAAGGTCGGCACGCGCGCCGCGCAGGCGATCTCCAAGGTGGTCGCGGCCGGCGCCTTGTGGTTCACGGCCGACGGCACCGTGGCCGACGTCCGCTTTGCCCTCGGCAGCGTGGCGCCGACGGTGAAGCGCGCCGCCGCGGTCGAGAAATTCCTCAAGAACCGCTGGCTCACCAGGAACGTGGTGCGCGAGGCGTGCCTCAAGCTCGAAGCCGACATCAAGCCCATCGACGACATCAGGTCCACCGCGGAGTATCGAATAAACGTTGCCAGGGCGCTGCTGTCGTCCTTCCTCGGCCAGGACCCCCGTTGAAAACGAAACGGCCGGAGAAACAAGCGCGGGCGTCGTTCACCCCGGTGCTGGCCACGCTGCGCCGCGCCAACAGCGTGCTGGCGAAGCGCTATCCGGGCGATCCCGACGGCCGCCAGCCGGTGCACACCGTCTACGGCGGCGCGCACCTCTTCAAGGCCGATACCGCACCGCGCCTGGGCGCGCTCGCCCTGCGCGCGCTCGACCAGCACGCGCCCGACCCGATCTCGTTCGCCGGCGCGCTGCAGTTGCAGGTGCCCGACGGCCTCGACCCGTTCCGTCACGCCACCGAGATCTACGAGCGCGTCACGGCCAAGCTGCGACGTGAGCCGGTGGAAGACTTCCGCATCGACTTCGAGGACGGCTACGGCAACCGCCCCGACGCCGAGGAGGACGGGCACGCCGTGTCCGCGGCCCGCGCCGTGGCGGAGGGTGCCCGGGCGGGCACGCTGCCGCCGTTCATCGGCATCCGCATCAAGACGCTCTCGAACGAACTCGCCGCGCGCAGCCTGCGCACTCTCGAGGTCTTCGTCGCCACGCTGGTAGAGGCGACCGGCGGCCGGCTGCCGCCGGGCTTCGTCGTCACCCTGCCGAAGATCATGGTGCCCGGACAGGTGCGGGCGCTGGCGCGGGCGCTTGCCGCGCTCGAGAAGGCGCACGGCCTCGCCGACCACTCGCTGCGCTTCGAGCTGATGGTGGAGACCACGCCCTCGATCTTCGACCACGAGGGACGCCTGGCGCTGCCGGCCCTGATCGCGCTCGGCGACTCGCGCATCACCGCGGCGCACTTCGGCACTTACGACTACACCGCGTCGTGCAATATCACCGCCGCACACCAGTCGATGACGCATCCGGCCTGCGACTTCGCCAAGCAGGTGATGCAGGTGGCGCTCGCCGGCACCGGCATCACGCTCTCGGACGGCGCCACCAACGTGATGCCGGTCGGCGAGCGCGAGACCGTGCACCACGCCTGGCACCTGCACTTCCAGCAGGCGCGCCATTCGCTGATGCAGGGCTTCTACCAGGGGTGGGACCTGCACCCGGCACAGCTCGCGAGCCGCTATGCCGCGGTCTACTCGTTCTTCCTCGAGGGCCTCGGGCCGGCCTCCGAACGGCTGCGCAACTTCGTGGACAAGGCGGCGCAGGCAACGCTCGTCGGCGACATCTTCGACGACGCCGCCACCGGCCAGGGCCTGCTCAACTACTTTCTGCGCGCCCTCAACTGCGGCGCCATCGACGAGGCCCAGGCGCTCGCCACCGGCCTCACCCGCGACGAGCTGCGCACCCGCTCGTTCGTGCGGATCATGAAGGCGCGGCGCGCGTAGTCAGCGCCTGCGGATCCACCAGGCCGCGCCCCAGCCGACCAGGACCATCGCACCGAGCACCGCGAGCGGGTGGCCGCTGCCGTAGGCGATTGTCGGGAAGTGGCTGCCGACCATGGTGAAGAGCACCGGCAGCACGATAAAGGTGTTGTGCCTGGAGCGGCTCCTGGCGGTGGCCGCGAGCAGCGGATCGGGAGCCTGGCCGGCGCGGATGGCGCGCACCATCTGCTTCTGGCCGGGGATGATGCGGTCGGTGACGTTCGTCGCCATGATGGTGCCGAGCAGCGCGCCCACGTGGATGTAGGCGGCGCGCGGGCTCATCACCTGCAGCAGCCACCACGCGGCCGCCAGCAACAGGAGGTACGAGAGGACGATCGCGGCTGTCTCGAAGCGGCCCATGGCGCGCGCCCAGAGCTGGTCGTACACCATCCGGCCGACGAACACGGTGAGGATCCCCTGGAACACGGCGCGCCCGACGCTCGCTTCGGGGTCGGCCACCATCAGCCCGCCGGTCCAGTACACCATCAGCAGCAGCGCGACGCCCGAGGACCAGGTAAAAATCGCCTCCCACTGGAACCAGTGCAGGGTCTTCGGCAGCGGCGCCAGTGTCGCACGCTTCTCGACCACGTAGAAGCCGCCGCTGTGCACCATGAACACCTGGTTGCCGGGGTTTTCCTCGGCGTCGGCGAACGCGCGCTCGAGGAACGTGAAGAGCCAGGTCTGGCCGATCCAGAGAATCGCCGCGAACACGTGCGACCAGCGCAGCGCGAGGTGCAGCCATTCGCTCCAGTCGCTCCACTGCATGGGCTTACGTCCCCTTGTAGGTGCTGTAGCCGAACGGGCTCAATAGCAGGGGCACGTGGCTGTGCGCTGTGGCGTCGTCCACGTCGAATACCACGATCGCGTACGGGAAGAACGAGCGGCTGCCTTTCTCCGACTGGTACACGCCCACCTCGAAGGTGAGCCGGTAGCGGCCGGTGGTGAAGTCGGAGCCGCCCCAAAGGCCGCGCGCCCGGCCGTCGGCATCGGTGTGGCCGCGGCCGACGACCACCCAGTCGCCGCCGACTTCCTTCTCGAGGAGCACCGGCACGCCGGCCGCCGGCCGGCCGCGCGCCGTGTCGAGCACATGGGTCGTGATGCCACCACCGTTCATCTAGGGAACCTCCGCGAGCCACTTGTCGAGCCGCAATGCAGTGATCTTCTCCTGTTCGCTCGCCGCTTTCCTGAGCTCGGCCGCGGGCGAGGCGCGCAGCCGCTCGCGCAGGTCCTCGAGCATGTCCGCGGCGCTCCGGCCGGTGGCACAGACGATGAAGATGTGGCCGAACTGCCGCTCGTACTCCAGGTTGCCGGCCATCAGCGCCACGAGCGTCTTTTCGTCAGCGCCAGCCGCGGCGTGCTGCTCGCCCTGCGACCAGGTGGCGGCGAAGCGCTCGCGCATCGCCTCGAGGTCGCCGATGCGCGGATGTTGCGCGAACGCCTCGAGCCAGTCCTCGCGGTCGAGCGCGCGCCATGCCGTGCGTGCCGCCTCGTGGAGCGCTGCCGCGCTTGCGAACGGCCGGCCCAGGAGCATGGCGTCAACCCAGCGGCTCGAGCCGCAGCAGCGGCTGAAGCCGGCCGCGGCATCGGCCTCAGGAAGGCCGTTAACGGCGGCGAGTCCGCCCATGGATCCGCAACCTGCTGATGCCGCCGTCCGGGAAGATGCGCAGGCGCACGTGGGTGAATGGCCCCGCGGCGCGCAGCATCGCCGCGCCGAAATAGTGCCGCGTGTTCGCCTTCAGCGGGCTGCGCTGCAGCACGTCCTGCCACGGCCCGCCGTCCACATCGGCGGCCACCGCGTCGGCTTCGCCCAGGTGCGCCGCCTGCAGCGACGCGCTCTCCGGGAAGTTGCCCTTGAAGTGGTTGGTGTCGATCTCGATGCGCTCCAGCACGCCGGCGTTGCCGAGTTTGACGATCACCCAGTCATAGCCCGGCCCGCGGCGCCGCCGCGTCTCCCACCCCTCGCCCATGTTGGGCGCGCGGCCCGGCAGGATCAGGTTCGACTTGAGGCCGAAGTGTTCGTCGCTCGCGAGCAGCACGCGGCCGCCGTGTTCCAGCGCCGCGAGGTCCACGAGCTTGCCCGCGAGCGCCGGCCAGTCGACGCTGACCTCGCCGTGGACCCGCAGGCGCGCGACGCCGCCGTCCGGAAAGATGTTGAGCCGCACGTGCGTCACCGGCGGGCGCAGCGGCACTTCCACGGGGTTCGACGCGCCGGGCGACAGCAGCCACGGATCGACGACCTGCACCCAGGCGGCGTGCGCCAGCTTGTCCTTGGTGGCCGTGCCCTTCAGGTCGCAGACGTCGATCGAGGCGCGCTCCGGCTGGTTGCCGATGAAGTAGTTGGTGTCCACGTCGATGCCGCGCAGCACGCCGCGCAGCCCCAGCTCGACGATGCACCAGTCGTGGCCCGGGGTGCGGCGCCGGCGCGTCTCCCAGCCGTCCATCCACTTGCCGCGCTGGGTGAACTTGTCGGCGATGAAGACGCCGCGGCCGGGGCGCAGGAGGTTGTGGCGCGAGGCGAAGAACTCGTCGTTCGCCAGCAGGGCGCGCCCGCCGACGCGTGCGGCGGCGAGGTCCGGATAGTCAGCGAAGTCCATGTCGTCGTCGCTCCAGCAGCTCACCGCGGGGCGCGACATCTGCGAGGACGCCCTCGCCGAACACGCGCGTGCCCCGCACGAACGTCGCCACCACGCGGCCGCGCAAGGTGCGTCCAAGGTAGGGGGTCAGCGCGTGGCGGTGGCGAATCATATCCTGCGCCACGACCACGCTTCCATCGGGGTCGAAGGCCACCACGTCGGCGTCGAGGCCTGCCGCCAGCCGGCCCTTGCGGTGGTCGAGCCCGGCGAGCCGCGCCGGAGCCGCGGCCATCAGGCGGCTGAGGTCGGGAAATCCAAGGCCGCGGGCCTCGGCCCCGGTCCAGGTCGCGCTGAGCGCGAACTGCAGCGAGGCGATGCCGCCCCACGCCTGCATGAAGTCCCCGGCCTCGCGTGCCTTCAGCGCCGGCACGCACGGCGAATGGTCCGAGACGACCATGTCGATGGTGCCGTCGGCGAGCGCCGCCCACAGCCGTTCGCGGTTCGCGCGCTCGCGGATCGGTGGCGCGCACTTGAACTCGGTGGCGCCGTCTGCGATGCCTTCCGCGTCGAAGGTGAGGTAGTGCGGACAGGTCTCGACGCTGATCGGCACCGAGCGCGCACGCGCCGCCCGGAGCGGAGCGAGCGCTTCGTCCGACGAGAGGTGCACCACGTGCACCGGCGCGCGCAATTCCTCGGCGAGACCGATGAGCCTGGCGATCGCCGCGTTTTCCCAGGCCTTGGGGCGGCTCGCGAGAAAGGTCGAGTAGGCCGCGGGGCCCGAGGTTGCGGCATGCGGCGCACCCAGGTCTTCCTCGGCGTGGGCGAGCAGGGGAATGCCGCGCGGGCCCAGCACAGCGAGCGCCTGCCGCAGGTCGGCTTCGGCGCTGCACGGGAAGTCGTCGATCCCCGAGTGCACGAGGAACGCCTTGAAGCCGCACGCGCCGGCATCGATCATCGCCGCGAGTTCAGAGGCGTTGCCGGGAACGATGCCGCCCCAGAAGGCCGTGTCCACATGGCAGCGGCCGGCCGCCGCGGCGCGCTTCTCGGCGAGCGCGGCGAGGGTGGTGGTCACCGGGATGCTGTTGAGCGGCATGTCCACGATGGTGGTGATGCCGCCGGCGGCAGCCGCCGCGGTCGCGGTGGCGAAGCCTTCCCATTCGCTGCGGCCCGGCTCGTTGACGTGCACGTGCGAGTCCACGATCCCCGGCATCAGCACCAGCGGATCGAAGTCCTCGACCGCGTAGCCCGCGGGGACCTCGTGAGGCGCCGTCACGGCGTCGATACGGCCGTCGCGGATCAGGATGGCGCCGGGGTTGCAGCCGGCGCCCGTCAGGACGCGGCCGCTGCGCAGGGCCGTGCCCGCCACCATCAGTACGTCTGCTTGCCGGGCAGCGCCTGCCAGTCGCTGAGCAGCTTGCGGCAGGCGCCGCGGGCGACGCCCTTCACGATCTTCACCTTGCTGCGTCCGAGCCGCTTCAGCGTGGTGTTGGAAATCGTCAGCTCGTTGAAGCCGAGGCGCTTGACGTCGGGCACCGAGGTGCCGAAGTAGATCCTGTCCACCTGGGCCCAATGGATCGCGGCGAAGCACATCGGGCAGGGCTCGGTGGTCGAGTACAGCTCGCAGCCGGCGAGCAGGTGCGTGCCCAACGCCTTCGTGGCAATGCCGATGGCTTCGATCTCGGCGTGCCTCGTGGGGTTGCCGGTGCGCAGCACGCGGTTGTGCGCCACCGCGACGATGCGGTTGCCCTTGACGATGACAGCGCCGAACGGGCCGCCGTCGCCGCGCTTGATGCCGGCCAGGGCGTTGTCGACGGCGAGCTGCATCAACCGGTTCCTGGTGAGGGTGTCGGGCACGAGCCATTGTACGCTTCGTCGCGATGGCCCCTCCCGCGATTCGCGACGCGACCGCCGCCGACCAGGAGTTCGTGATCGCGACCGCGGCGCGCCTCGCCGAATTCGGCCCGCCCGAATCGCGCCCGGCAACCGAACTGGTGGCGGGCGAAGTGCGGACGCTGCGCCAGTGGTTCAAGGCGCCACCTGCGGGCACGCGCGTCATCGTCGCGGAGTCGGCCCAGGGCGAGCGCCTCGGCTTCGCCTATCTCGAGCCCGTGGTCGAATACTTCCTCCGCGAGGAACACGGCCACCTTGGCATGATCGCGACCGCCGCCGGCGCCGAAGGCCGGGGCGTCGGCTCGGCGCTGCTCCGGGCCGCCGAAGACTGGTGCCGCGCGCAGGGCTATCGCCGGCTCACCCTCAACGTGTTCGCGAACAACAGCGCCGCGCGCGCCGTCTACGACCGCAAGGGCTACGTGCCGGAGACGATCCACTACGTCAAGCTGCTCCGCTAGTCGTCATCGGCGGATGGGCCGCCTCGCCGACCATCCGCCGATTTCCGTTCGTCCATTCTTTCGTTCCCAGGCGCTTGCGTCCGGGTCCGTTCCGGTGGCCGTTTCCTGACGGTCACTTGCGGCGCGCAGGACCACTCGCCGGCCGCTATCGAGCTACGGCGCTCAGACACAGTAGCAGAGATCCGGACGGTACGGCCGATGACGCAAGCGCCTGGGGAACGGACTAACGGAAATCGACGGATTGGACGCGAACGATCGCCAATCCGTCGATGACTGGCGGTGTAGAACATGGACATGAACCTCGCGCAACACGTCCTGCTGAAGAGCTTCGAGAGCCCCGACGAGGTACGCCGCTTCGAAAGAGGCCGGTTCGAGACGGTGCGGATCGGCGCGCTCACGATCGGCCGCGCCACCTACGAGCCCGGCTGGAAATGGTCCACGCACGTCGGCGCCCTCACCGGCCAGACTGCCTGCACCGTCGAGCACGTCGGCCTGGTGGTGAGCGGCGCCGCGGTCGCGGCGTTCGCCGATGGCTCGGTCGCGGAGCTGCGGCCCGGCGTGGTCTTCCACATCCCCGCGCATCCCCACGACAGCTGGGTGATCGGCGACGCACCCTACGTGTCCCTGCACTTCGTGGGCGCCGACCACTACGCCAAGTAGACTTCGCCGCGAATCGCGAATGAGGCGACGACGCGAAAGCGAGGCAGCGTGATGCGAAGTGTGGCGTGGTGCGCAGGATTCCTGCTGGTGGCGGGGGCCGCTTCGGCAGCCGACGGCGACATCCGCAGGAAGGTGGACGGCTACGTCGCCGCGCACCAGGGCGAGGTCGTCGCCGAGCTGGTGCAGGCGCTTTCGATTCCCGACGTCGCTTCAGACACCGCCAACATCCGCAGGAAGGCGGAGCTTTTGGCCGGGATGTTCCGCAAGCGCGGCTTCGCGGCCTCGCTCCTCGAGACGAGCGGCAACCCGCTGGTCTACGCCGAACTGAAGAATCCGCGCGCCGAGCGCACGCTGCTCCTCTACGCGCATTACGACGGCCAGCCGTTCGACCAGAAGTTGTGGAAGCAGGAGAGTCCCTTCAAGCCGATCCTGCGCGACGGCCGCATGGAAGACGGTGCCAAGACCCTCGCCGACTTTCGCGACTACCGCACGTTCGCGCCCGACTGGCGCGTCTACGCCCGCTCGGCGTCCGACGACACCTCGCCGATCGTCGCGGTGCTGGCAGCGGTGGACGCGCTGCAGGCGACCGGACTGGCGCCGGCGTCGAACCTGAAGGTGATCCTCGACGGCGAGGAGGAGGCCGGCTCGGCGAGCCTGCCGGCGGCGATCGCGAAGCACCAGGACCTGCTGAAGGCAGACCTGCTGCTGATCCTCGACGGCCCGGTGCACCCGTCGGAAAAGCCGACGCTCGTCTATGGCGCGCGCGGCATCCTCACCGTCGAGCTCACCGTCTACGGCCCGAAGTTCGCGCTGCACAGCGGCCACTACGGCAACTGGGTGCCGAACCCGGCGCTGCGCCTCGCGCAGCTGCTCGCGTCGATGAAGGATGCGGACGGCCGCACCACGGTCGCCGGCTACTACGACGGCATTTCGTTCACCGCCGAAGATCGCGCCGCGATGGCCGCGGTGCCGGACGACGCCGCGGCGCTGCGCGCGAAGTTCGGAATCGGCTCGGTGGACAAGGTGGGCGAGAGCCTGCAGGAGGCGCTGCAGTATCCGTCGCTCAACGTGCGCGGCCTGCGCAGCGCCTATGTCGGAGAAGAGGCGCGCACGGTGGTTCCCGACCAGGCGATTGCCGCGATCGACATGCGGCTGGTGAAGGAAACCACAGCCGACGCCATCTTCGCGAAGTTCACCGCGCACGTCCGGGCGCAGGGATGGCATGTCGTCAGCGCCGACCCCGACGACGCGGAACGCGCGCGCCATCCGCGCATCGTCAGGATCGTGCGTGTCGAAGGCGGCAGCGAGGCGTATCGCACCAGCCTCGACGACCCGCAGGCGCAGCGGCTGTTCCAGGCCTTGAGCCGCGAGATGGGCGAGCCGCCGGTGCGCCTGCGCACCTCGGGCGGCACCGTGCCGATCGAACCGTTCGTGCGCATCCTCGGCGTGCCTGCGGTCTCGGTGCCGATCGTGAACTACGACAACAACCAGCACAGCGAGAACGAGAACCTGCGCCTCGGCCACTTCTTCCGCGGCATCGCGATCGTCGCGATCGCGCTGGCGATCTGATCAGCCAGCCGGCTCGCCGTCGGGCACCAGCCACAGCACCTCATAAGCGGCGAGCCGCAGCGCCAGCTGGCCGCCGCGCGCCGCGAACACCCGGCCCGAGACGAGGTCGCGCCATTCGGAGCGCAGCGCTCCCAGCTGCGCGCGCGACAACGCCGCCGGCTGTTCCTCGGCCGTGACGTTGACGAGCGCCACCACCAGGCTCGCGCCGTCGGCGCTGCCGCGGCGCAGCGCGAAGATCGCGTCGCTGAGCGTGAGGATCTCCTGCGCGGCGTTCGGGTGGAACGCCGGCACCGCGATGCGGCGGCGCACCAGGCGGCGGAAGCGCGTCGCCACTTCGTGCACCCAGCTGCTGCTGTCGCCGAGCGCCGTGAACAGCGCCTGCTCGTCGATGGTCTTGCGGTTGATGCTGCGCGCCTCGCGGCCCTCGAGCACCGCGCCGGTGTCGTTCTTCGCGCCGAAGGCGCTCGGGAAATACACGCCGGGCACGCCGCGCAGCGCCAGCGCAATGGCGCGCGAGGCGATGAAGCGGTCCACCTGCGTGTCCTGCGATTCTTCGGCGCCCTCGCGGTTGAGCGCGCTGTACCAGGTGACGTTCAGCTCGTAGGGGCTCTGCGAGCCGTCGCCCATCGTGCGATACGAGACCAGGCCGCCGTGCGCCTGCACGCGCTCGACCAGCGCCGCGATTTCCGCGGGCGTCAGGATGCCCTGCGCGCCGAGCAGCCCGATGCCGTCGTGCGAGTCGAGGAAGTTGAAGTAGGTGGCGGTGTCCGACACCTTCTGCAGGTTCGCGGCCCACTGCCGCAGCCGCGCGCAGTCGCCGGCGTGGAACGTGTGCAGCACCAGGGGCGGCAGCGCGAAGTTGTAGACCATCTGCGCCTCGCCGCTGCCGTCGCCGAAATAACTGACGTTGTCGGCGTGCGGCACGTTGGTCTCGGTGACCAGCGCCACCTGCGGCGCCACCACGTCGAGCACCGTGCGGAACAGCTGCACCAGGGCGTGGGTCTCCTTGAGGTGCGCGCAGCGCGTGCCGAGCTCGCGCCAGATGTAGGTGACGGCGTCGAGGCGCACGATGTCGGCGCCGCGGCGCACGTAGTAGAGGAGGATCTCCATCACGCGCAGCAGCACGCGCTCGTTGCGGAAGTTGAGGTCCACCTGGTCGGGGCTGAAGGTGGTCCAGACGAACTTCGCGCCGTTGATGGAGCGGAACGGCGACAGCAGGTCGGTGGTGCGCGGCCGCATGATGAGCCGCAGGTGGTCGCGGTCGATGGCGTCGCGGGTGTTGAAGGCGACGAAGAAGTCCTCGTAGCCGGGCGCGCCGTTGAGGAACGCCTGGAACCACTGGCTCTTGGCCGAGGCGTGGTTGAAGACGCCGTCGAACATCAGCCGGTAGCGCAGGCCGAGGTCCTCGATCTGCGCCCAGCTGCCGAGGCGCGGGTCCACTTCCTCATAGTCGGTGATGGAGAAGCCGCGGTCGGACGAGTAGGGGAAGAACGGCAGGATGTGCACGATGTTGATGGCGCCGCGCATGAAGGTGTCGAGGAACGCCGCGAGCGCCTGCAGGGGCAGGCGTCCCGGCGAGGTGAGCAGGTCGCCGTAGGTGATGAGGATGACGTCCTTCTCGGTGAAGCGCTCGCGCGGGTCGAAGGTGGCGGCCTCGGCCACCATCTCTTCCGTGCGGTGCGCGTGATAGACGCGCATCAGCCGTTCCAGCTCCGGATAGCATGCGTTGGCGCGCGCCGCGCCGTAGATCGCGGTGAGACGGCTGCAGATGCGCTCCTTGTGCTCGGCGGAGACGGTGAGGAGCGGCCGCGAATAGTCGGGTTCGGGCAGGTGCACGCGCTGGTAGCGCTGCGAAAGGAGCTGGTCGCCCGGCGTCGTCGTCATTCGGCGAGATGCCGCCACGGAATCAG
Organism: uncultured Acidobacteriota bacterium; assembly: GCA_963720545.1. GTDB lineage: Bacteria > Acidobacteriota > Vicinamibacteria > Fen-336 > Fen-336 > MFD01916-c6. Next base: position 3,408,889 of record OY970399.1, read on the forward strand.
CGTATCAAACGCGCGCCCGCAGGCGCTCAGTAGGCGAGCAGCCGCTCGAGGGCCTCGTCGACGCGGCCCCTGGGCGAGAACACTTCCTCGAGTGCCTTGCTGAACGGCACCGGCGTGTCGAGCGCGCCGAGCCGCATCACCGGCGCGTCGAGCCAGGTGAAGGCCTCGCGGCCGATGGTGGCCGCGATCTCGCCGCCGAAGCCGCCGGTGACCGGCGCCTCGTGCAGCACCAGGCAGCGGCCGGTGCGCTTCACCGACGCGACCACCATCTCGACGTCCCACGGCAGCAGCGAGCGCAGGTCGATGAGCTCGATCTTGCGGTCCTGGGCGGCGAAGCGGTCGACCGCGGCGTCGGCCCACAGGACGCCGGCGCCGTAGGTGACGATGGTCGCATCGCTGCCCACCCGCACCATGCGTCCGCGACCGATCGGCACGGTGTAGTAGCCGGCCGGCACCGGGCCCTTCACCTGGCGGTACAGGAACTTGTGTTCGAGATACAGCACCGGGTTGCCGTCGGCGAACGCGGCGAGCAGCAGCCCCTTGGCGTCGTAGGGTGTCGACGGCTCCACCACCTTGAGCCCGGCGACGCTCGTGAACCACGACTCGACGTTTTGCGAATGGAACGGGCCGGCGCCCACGCCGCCGCCGATCGGGGCGCGGATCACCACCGGCACGTCGGCGGCCCAGCGATAGCGCGTCTTCGCGAGGTTGTTGACGATCTGGTTGAACCCGCAGGAGATGAAGTCGCCGAACTGCATTTCGACCATCGGCTTGAAGCCGTCGAGCGCCAGCCCCAGCGCGCAGCCGAGCGCGCCCGACTCGATGATCGGCGTGTTGCGCACCCGCGCCTTGCCGTACTTTTCGAGGAAGCCCTCGGTGACCTTGAAGACGCCGCCGTAGTCGGCGATGTCCTGGCCGATGAGCACGGTCTTCTGGTCGCGCTCCATCGCTTCGGCGAGTCCGTCCTGCACCGCGTCCACGAAGCGCATGTCCCTGCCCGCCACGGTCGCCTCGGGGGTCGGATCCACGGGCGGCGGCGCTGCGGCGTACACGTCGGCCAGCTCGGCGGCAGCGGTCGACTGCGGCTGCGGCGCCGCGAGCGCCTCGTCCACCAGCGCGTCCACCTTCGCCTTGATCTCGGCGCGCACCGCGAGGTGCTCGTTCGGCGGCATCACGCCCTGCTCGAGCAGCAGCCGCTCGAGGCGCACCACCGGGTCCTTCTGGCCCCACTCCGCGATCAGCTGGTCCGGGACGTAGTCGGTGCCCGATGCCTCCTCGTGGCCGCGCATGCGGAAGGTCTTGAACTCGAGGAGTGTCGGCCCCTCGCCGCGGCGCGCGCGCTCGGCGGCATCGGCCACCGCGTGGTACACCGCGATCACGTTGTTGCCGTCCACCACCGCGCCCTGCATGCCGTAGCCGGCCGCCTTGTCGGCGAGGTTGCGGCAGGCGAACTGCTCCGACGTCGGCGTCGACAGCGCGTACTGGTTGTTCTCGACCACGAACAGCACCGGCAGCTTCCACACCGCCGCCAGGTTGACCGCCTCGTGGAAGTCGCCTTCGCTCGTGGCACCTTCGCCGCAGAAGGCCGCGGCCACCTGCTTCGTGCCCTTGAGGCGCGCGGCCAGCGCCAGGCCGTCGGCCACCGGCAGCATCGCGGCGAGGTGGCTGATCATGCCGACGATGCGCTTTTCCGGCACGGCGAAATGGAAGGTGCGGTCGCGGCCCTTGGTGAAGCCGCCGTCGCGGCCGAACAGCTGGCGAAAGAGCTGCGCGAGGTCGACCCCGCGGGTGGTGAAGACCCCGAGGTTCCGGTGCATCGGCAGGATCCAGTCGGAGGGCTCGAGCGCCGACGCCACGCCCACCGCGATCGCCTCCTGGCCCATGCCCGAGAACCACTTCGAGAGGCGGCCCTGGCGCAGCAGCAGCAGCGCCTTTTCTTCGATGATCCGCGGCAGCAGCAGCGCGCGGTAGATCTGGCGCAGTTTCACCGGGCCGATGCGCGCGGCGAGCGCCAGGTCTTCCGGGATCGCGCCCTTCATGAGGAACGTGGAAGGCGACGCTGCGATCATGGTGTCCGCGGACCGCTGGATGATGGTTGCCGGCGCCTCGCCCGGGTCCGTGTCGCGCTTCCACTGGCTCATAGGAGTAACCCATGCTAGCGCAGCGCCCACCGGGGCCACAGGACGCCTGTGCGCGTGCTCGCTCACATGGCGCGGAAGCCCAACGGGCGCTAGGATTTGCGCGCATGCCGGCCCTCTTCAGCGATGACGACACCAGGAAGGCTTTTCAGGGAGCCGTCCGCTCGCTCGAGATGCGCACCGGGGCCGAGGTGCTGGTGGCGATCCGCGAGCGATCCGGGATCGAACCGCTGGCCGCCACCCGGGCCGCCATCGCCTCTGCGGCCCTGGTGCTGGCGGTGCTCGTCTTCAGCCCCTGGCACTTTCGGGCGGCCTGGTTCTTCATCGATCCGGTGGTCTTCGGCCTGCTGGGTGCCGGGCTCACCTGGCGGGTGTCGAAGTTCGAGCGCCTGTTCACGACGCAGAAAGAGCGTCTTGCCGCAGTGGCGCAGGCAGCTGCCCACACCTTCGTGAAGAAGGGTCTGCACCGCACCCGCGACCGCACCGGCCTGCTCGTCTACCTCGGGGTGCGCGAGCGTGGCGCGGTGGTGATCGCCGACCACGGCATCCTTGCGGTGGTCGACCGTGAGCGCTGGACGGCGGCGGTGCTCGCCATCATCGACGCGATGGCGGAGGAGGAGACCTCGGCGCGCGAGGTCGCCGGCCGCATCAGCGAACTGGGCCACGTCATGGCCGCAGTGAGCCGCCGCCAGGACGACGTCGACGAGGTCCCCGAGGAAGTCGTCTTCCTATGACCGTTTGTGCTGCGGCAGCGTCCTATGCCGTGCAGGCTGCGCTCGCCCTGGCCCGTCCCGGCGGCGGCCACACCTACTCACGCGGCGGTGGCGGCGGGGGCGGCGATTTTGCCGGCGGCCAGGATTTCTCCGGTCTCATCGACTTCGTCTTCTGGCTGGTGCTGGGCCATCCGCTCGTCGGCATCCCGCTGGTGATCGTCGGCTGCTGGATCGCGTACCAGGTGGCGCGGTCCCGCGAGAGCGGCAACTGGGACGTGCGCGGCGCGCGCTTCGGCCGCAACCAGCCGCCGCTGAGCCTGCCACCGACGAAAGCGCCGTCCGCGAAGACCACGACGACGCCGGCGCCCGGCACGCAGCCCATCGCCGTGCCGCTGCCGACGCTGCCGCCGAGCCTGCCGCCGCCACCGGTCACTTCGCCGGCGGCCGCGCAGGAACGGCGGCAGGCGCAGCGCGCCTTCGCCGCCGGCCTCGTGGACGCGGCGGCGCTGGCACGGCAGGATCCCGAGTTCTCGCTGGTGCTGTTCGAGGATTTCGCCAACCAGCTGTACGCCGCCGCGCAGCTCGCGCGCGCCGATCCAGCGGCGCTCGACAGCCTCTCGCCCTATCTCTCGAGCGCGACCCGCGCGCACCTCACGCAGCGGCGCCCGGTCGGCGGCCGGGTGCGGGCGGTGGTGGTGGGCTCGCTGCGCGTCCGCGCCATCGCCGCGCTGCCGGCGGCGGGCGAGCGCAAGGCGCACGTGCGCATCACTGTTGGCTTCGAGTCGAAGCTGCATGTGGACGAGGCGTACCGCACGGCCTCGCAGTACGTCATCGAGTCGTGGCATTTCGTGCGCACCGTCGGCGTGCCGACGCGGCCATGGAAGGGCGCGCGCACCTTCGGCTGCCCCAGCTGCGGCGCGCCGTTTCGCGCCACCGGCACCAAATGCTCGTCCTGCGGCCAGATGGTCTCAGGCGGCGCCTTCGACTGGAGTGTCGACCAGATCGACGTCGGCTCGATCGAGAGCGCGCCGCCGTCGCTCGCCGGCAGCGACGAGGAATACGGCACCGACCTGCCAACGGTCGCCGACCCCGCCGCCGCCGGTGCCTGGCAGGAACTCGCCGCTTCCGACCCGAAGCTCACCGACGCCGCGCTCGCCGGCCGGATCGGCCTGATCTTCGGCGAGCTGCAGGTCGCGTGGTCGGCGATGGAGCTGGGCGGCGTGCGGCCGTTCGTCACCGACAGCCTGTTCGGCTACCTGCAGTTCTGGACCGAGGCGTACCGCGAGCAGGGGCTGCGCAACGTCGTCGAACGCTCCGCCATCGACCGGCTGGAGCGCGTCAAGGTGGTGCGCGACCACAACTTCGACGCGCTCACCTTCCGCGTCTTCGCCCACGGCCGCGACTACACCGTGGTGACCGCGACCAGCCAGGTCGCCGGTGGCGACCCGGCGCGCGACCGGCGCTACTCGGAATACTGGACCCTGGTGCGTTCGGCCGCGGTGCGGCGCGCGCCGGTTGCGCAGAAGGTGTGCCCGGCGTGCGCGGCGCCGCTCAACGTGAACATGGCCGGCAATTGCGCCTACTGCGGCAGCCTGGTCACGAGCGGCGACTTCGACTGGGTGCTGTCGAAGATCGAGCAGGATGACGTCTATCGTGGCTAGGCTGCGGATGCTGTCATGACCACGGCACCTCGGGGCGTGCTGCTCGCGAGCGGCACCGCGCTCGGCCCGTACCGCGTCACCGGCCACATCGGCTCGGGCGGCATGGGCGACGTCTATCGCGCCACCGACACGCGCCTCGAGCGCACCGTCGCGATCAAGGTGCTGCCGGCGCGCTTTGCCGACGACCCGGAACGCCGCCAGCGCTTCGAGCGCGAGGCACGCGTGGTCGCGGGCCTGCACCATCCCAACATCTGCTCGCTGTTCGACGTCGGCCACGACTCCGGCACCAGCTATCTCGTGATGGAGCTGCTGCAGGGCGAGACGCTCGCCGAGCGCGTCGGCCGCGGACCGCTGCCGCTCGAGCAGGCTCTGCGCCACGCGGTCGAGATCGGCGACGCGCTGGGCCGCGCCCACCGCGAGGGCATCGTGCACCGCGACCTCAAGCCCTCGAACATCATCCTGACCCGCACCGGCGCGAAGCTGCTCGACTTCGGCCTGGCCAAGCTGGTGCCGGCGCCCGGTGGCGGCCCCGTCCTCGAAGCCGCCACTGCGAGCGGCGGCGAGTCGACGAGCGAGGTGGGCTCGCTGCTCGGCACGCTGCCGTACATGGCCCCGGAACAGCTCGAGGGCCGCGCCGCCGACGCACGCACCGACATCTTCGCCTTCGGCCTCGTGCTCTACCAGATGCTCACCGGCCGCCGTGCTTTTTCCGCCGACAGCAACGCCGGGCTCATCGCCGCCACCCTCACCTCGTCGCCGCCGCCGGTCTCGAGCCTGCAGCCGCTCGCGACCCCGGCGCTCGACCGCGTGGTGCGCATGTGCCTCGAGAAGGATCCCGCCGACCGCTGGCAGAGCGCCCACGACCTGGTGGCCGAGCTGCGCTGGATCGCCTCGGGCGCCTCCGGCACCGGACCGGTCGCGACCGTGCCGCCGCGCCGCAAGTGGGCCGCGCCGCTGCTCGCTTTGGCACTGTGCGCGGCAGCGGCAGCCGCCGGCTTCCTTGCCGGCCGCGGCAACCCGGACACGGCGCCGCCGCCGCCGATCCGTTCGACCATCCTGCTGCCGCAGGGCGCCGGTCCCGTCTGGCCCACGTACCTGGTGCCGCCGGCGCTCTCGCCCGACGGCCGCCGCCTCGCGTTCGTGGTGTCGCTCGGCGGCACCGCGCAGCTGTGGGTGCGCTCGCTCGACACCATGAGCGCGCAGCCGCTCGCCGGCACCGACGGCGCGCTCTATCCGTTCTGGTCGCCCGACGGCAACTCGCTCGCGTACTTCGCGCTCGGCTCCCTCAAGCGCATCCCGGTGATCGGCGGCTCGGTCACGACACTGTGCGACGCGCCGCAGGCGCGCGGCGGCTCGTGGAACGCCGACAACGTCATCGTGTTCGCGTCCGGCCTCGGTGGCATCCATCGCATTGCCGCGAACGGCGGCGCGCCGACGCCGGTGACCAAAGTGCGCCGCGACCAGGGCGAGGCGCAGCACTTGTGGCCGCAGTTCCTGCCCGACGGCAAGCACTTCCTGTACACCGCCGGCGGGCCGCTGCAGCCGGTGGACGCCGACGCGAACGCCGTGTTCGTCGGCAGTCTTGACGGCGGCGATCCGAAGCGCCTGTTCTTCGCGCGCGACAAGGGATTCCGCGCGTGGGACCGCATGGTGCTCTACGCCGGCGGCCACCTGCTGTTCCGCCCGCAGGCCGCGCTCGTGGCACAGCGCTTCGACCCGGTGAGCCTGACCCTGAGCGGCGATCCGGTGCCGCTCGCCGAACCGGTGCAGGCCTTCTCCGCGACCGACAGCGTCGTCGCCTACCAGGAAGGCGATCCCGAGGAGCGCTTCCAGCTGCAGTGGCTCGACCGCGCCGGCAAGCCGCTGCGCATGCTCGGGCCGCCCGGCAACCTCGGCCTCGGGCGGCTCTCGCCGGACGGGCAGTCGATTGCGATGGAGCGCGGCGACCCGCGCACCGGCAACGTGGACATCTGGCTCTTCGACCTGCCGCGCGACATCTGGACGCGCTTCACCACCGGGCCGGCGCGCGACCGCAGCCCGGTGTTCACCCCCGACGGGCGCGCGATCGCCTTCGACTCCGACCGCAGCGGCAGCTTCGTCGTGTACCGCCGTGCGCTCGGCGGCACCGCCGACGACGAAGTGCTGCTGGAGTCGCCGCCCGGCGTCTCCGACTTTCCGGGCGACTTCGCGCCCGACGGCAGCGCGCTGGCGCTGACTCGCTTCAGCGCGCGCGAGCGCGAGAACTGGGACGTGTGGATCCTGGCGCTCGACAAGTCGCGCACCGTGACGCCGTTCGCCACCGGTGACGCGCGCCAGCTGGAACCGCGCTTTTCGCCCGACGGCCGCTACCTCGCCTACCTCACGAACGAAAGCGGCCGGCAGGAGCTGACGCTGGTGTCGTACCCCGACCGGCGGGTGCGTGCGCAGGTTTCGACGAGCGGCGCCTCGTGGCTGATGTGGCAGCGCGACGGCAGGGCGCTCGTCTACCGCGACCTGCGCGGCCGGTTCTTCAGCGTCGCGCTGCACGGCGGCCGGGATTCGCTCGGCGTCGACAATCCCGAACCGCTGCTGGCCGCGGCCGAGGCGTTCACCCGCGGCCACGACCTGTCGCCCGACGGCACGCAGGTGCTGGTGTCGTCGTCGGCCGAGACAGTGGCGGCGCCGGTGACGCTGCTGCTGCACTGGCGGAGCGTCATCGGCAACTAGCCGTGGGCAAGAGCGAGCTGCAGGCGGCGCCGGCCATCGCAGCCATCGGTCTGCTGGCACTTGGCTGGTGGCCGCCGTTTCCGTGGCTCCACGAGCACGCCCAGTGGAGCGACGCGCTGTTGCTGTTGTTCCTCCCCGCGTCGCTCGCCGCCGCGGCTGCGTCCGCCGCAATCCGGGAGCGCTGGCGCTCGGCGCTGCCGGTTGCGATGTCGGCTGTTTTCTATTGCGCGGCCAACGCCGCATCGGTCTTGTTCGGCACCGGCCTGGGCGAGCCGCGGCGCATCGCGGGCGCCGCGCTCCTCGGCGGGTACCTGCTGGCGGCGCGCGTCGCTATCGACGACGCGGCGTTCGCCCGCCTCGCGCGCGTGGTGGCGGCGGTGTCGATCGCAACCGGCGTGCTCGCCGTGGGCGGCGAACTCGCGGCACTTCTCGGCCGGCAGACGCCGCTCGCCGGCGGCTTCGGCGACTTGCTGCCCGGCGGCTACGCGCGCATGCGCGCGACGCTCTTCAGCCCGAACCTGCTGGCGAGCTACGCGATCTTCGCTTCCGGCGTCGTGCGCAGCGAACGCGCGCGCCTGCCGGCGCCATTGCGCCGGCTCGCGATGCCGTGCCTTGCCGCCGCAGCGCTCCTGAGCTTCGGCCGCGGCGCGCTGGTGTTCGCTGCGGCGTGGCTCGCGCACCGCAAGCCGCGCTGGCGCGCGGCGCTCGCGGTGGCGAGTGCCGTGGCGCTGCTGGCACTCAACTTCGTGAACCTGCGCGTGCGCCTCGTGCCCTTCGCGGCGTCCGTCTCACCCTTCGACAGCGACCGCCTGGTGCTGCTGCGCACTTCATGGGCCACATTCACGGCGCACCCTCTCCTCGGCAGCGGGCCGGGAACTTCGCCGGGCCTGCTCGGCGGCGCCCATCCGTTCGATGCGCATTGCACGCCGCTGCAGGTAGCCGCGACGCTCGGCCTCTTCGGCCTCGCTGCATTCGCGGCGGTGGTGGCGCTCGCGTGGCGCCGCGGACGCCTGGGCGCGGGTTCGCTCGACGCGAGCATCGCCATCTCGGTCGTGGCGCTCCTCATCGACGGCCTGGCGCAGGATGCCGACGACTTCCGCCACTTGTGGGCGGGCCTCGGCTTGCTGCGCTGTTATCGGCCGCGGGGGAACAGCGCCAACAACACGCCGCTCGCGGCGACGATGGCGCAGACGTACTTGCCGAGCTCGGCGCGGCCGGCGGTGTAGTCGAGCGACTGCATCACCGACAAGCCGTCGGGCATCTCACCGGCGCCCGATCCGACCGACGAGCAATACAAGAAGCCAGCGACGCCGAGCAGAATGCAGATCCCACCGAAACTGCGCATGCTCACTCTCCCGAAAAACGCGGCGCCCTCTTTTCCAGGAAGGCCTGGGTGCCTTCTGCCTTGTCCCGCGACTCGAACGTGATGGCCTGGGCCGTCGATTCATATACCAGACCCGCGCCGAGCGGCATGTGAGATGACGCATTGAGCGCCATTTTCGCGAGGCGCAGCGCCAAAGGACCCAGTTTCAGCACCTTTTCGGCCAGCGCACGAGCCGCCTCGAGCAGTTCCGCGGCGGGGACCACCTGGCTCACGAGGCCGGCGGCGAGCGCCGTCTGCGCATCCCAGCGCGCGCCGGTGAGGATCATTTCCTTCGCCCGGCCCAGGCCGACGATGCGCGGCAGGCGCTGGGTGCCGCCGGCCCCCGGGATAATGCCGAGCGATGGTTCGGGCAGGCCGAAGACAGCATGCTCCGCGGCGATCCGCAGGTCGCACGCAAGCGCCAGCTCGCAGCCGCCGCCGAGCGCAACGCCGTTGACCGCGGCGATCACCACCGCGGCGTGACCCTCGACCGCGCTCATCAGCCGCGAGTTGATGGACGCGAACGCGTCGTTGCGGCGCCGCTGCTGGATCGCGCGGATGTCGGCGCCGGAGACGAACGCCTTGTCGCCGGCGCCGGTGATGATGAGCACCGGCGCGCCCGCGGCGCCGACCGCTTCCAGTGCCGCGTGAAACTCCGCCACCGTCTGCGTGTCGAGGGCGTTGCGGACCTGCGGACGGTTGACGGTGAGGAGCGCGATGCGACGATCGTCGTCGACGGCGAGCCTCAGGTTCTCGTAGGTTCCTGTTGTCACGGCCGGGGATCCTGGCGGGCGGGCTGCGCGTAGACGCGGGCGGCGTTAGCCCACAGGATCTTCTCGAGCACGTCCTCGCCGAGGCCGAGCGAGCGAAAGTCGCGCAGGTTCGCGGCCATGCTCGAGACGCCCGGCGACGGCCAGTCGCTGCCGTAGATCGCCTTGTCGGCGATCTCGGCGAGGCGTGGAAAATAGCGCAGCATCGCCTTCGGCGGGATGCCGGAAAGCTCGAGGTGCACGTTCGGGAAACGGCGCACCAGGAAGAACGCCTGCTCCATCCACAGCGGCCGGCCGCCGTGTGCCAGCACGATGGTGAGGTCGGGAAAGTCCACGGCGACGTCGTCGACCGCGATCGGCTCGCCGGTGCGGCTGCGCGCGCCGGGAAAGATCGAGGTGCCGGTATGGATGAGCACCGGCAGGCGCAGGCGCTGCGCCTCCTCGTAAATGGCGCGCAACGGCTCGCACCCGTGCAGGTAGGCGTTGGGCTCGATCTGCATGTGCGGCGGGTGGATCTTGAGTGCGCGCACGCCGAGCTCAGCGGCGCGGCGCACCTCCGCGGCCGCGTCGTCGGTGAAGCGCGGGTGCACGCCGCCCATGGGAAACAGCCGGTCGGGGGCGGCGTCGCAGTAGCGGGCGACGTATTCGTTCACCCGATGGTCGAAGCCCATCAGGTCCTGGCTCGGGTAGTTGACCAGCACGGCGCGCTCGATGCCGTCCTGGTCGAGCCGCCGCAGCAGATGTTCGGGCGACTTCATGATCTTCTGCAGCTCGTCGAGGTCGGTGCGGCCCTTGACGAACACGTCGAGCATCTCGGCGCGCATGTGCCACCACGGCTGGATGTGGATATGCGCGTCGGTAACCTTCACGGCGCCGACGCTAGCACGCCGGCGCTTCGCTCCGGCCTAGTACTGATACTCCTGCGGCACGACCTGGTGCGTCCGCAAACCAAGCCGCTTGATCTTCTCGTTGAGCGTGGTGGGCAGCACGCCGAGCGAACGGGCCGCGCGACGCTGGTTGCCCACGGAGGCTTGCAGCGCCTCGGCGATGAGGCGCCGCTCGTAGTCGTCCACCATCTCCTTCAGGCTGCGCTCGGGAGTCGCCACGACGGAATCGAACATGCAAGGCTCCTGTGATCTGCGATCAACGGCCGTTATTGGGGTTGAGACGCAGCAGGCCCGCCTGTGGTTCCGTTGGATTCAAGCGGAGCTGTTAAACCTTGTCGCAGTCAGTTGCGGGGCACGCGCTCCCACGACCCGTACATGGGGTTGGGAATGAGGATGTAGCGCGAGCCGAAGGCGGCGAGCGCCGCGGGGGCGCCGCGCGACTCCTGCGACAGGCCGGGAAAGTCCTGGATGTTGTCGCCGATCCACATCACCACTTCCACGGCGCCTTGTCCGGGCACCTTGCCCTGGCCGATGGCGTCGAAGCGCGGCTGCTTCGAGCCGGGCGCGCCTTCCGGGCGGCACAGGACGGCGGTCACCGCGAAGCCGTCGGCGCGCAGGTTGGCTTCTGTAGCCGGGCAATCGCCCTGGTCGCGGTTCGTGACCACGAAGAACCTGCCGCCGAGGTCGCGGACGCGCTTGCTGAAGTCGACGGCGCCCGGCAGCGCGGGCGCCTTGCGCTGCGCGACCCAGGCCGACCAGCTCTCGGCGCTGAACCCCGCGCCCGCGGCGGCGCGCTCCTTCTGGTACTGCGAATTGCCGAGGAGCGTTTCGTCGGCGTCCGCGACCACCGCCCAGGAGCCGCTGGCGCGGCCGGCGCGCAGCTTGTCGAGGCGGTCGGTGGCGAGCCGGTAGGCCTGCAGGACCGCCGCCTCGTATTCGGCGGAGTTGCGCACCCAGTGCACCGAGTCGGGCATGACCGCGGTTCCCGCGGGTGCCGTGCCGCCCGTCCCCGGCAGCGGCTCGATGACCGGCGGCGGCGCCGGCTGCGATACCGGCGGGCGCTTGCGCGGCGCGGCAGGGGTGCGGCTGCTGCCGGTCGATTGCGCATGGCAACCTGCCGCAACCAGGGCCGCGGCGAGGCCGCTCGCCCGAACGAAACCGAAGCCGAAACCGCGCGGTGTGGGCATGCCAAAGCTTAGCGCGCCCGACCGGCCGCGCCCCTTCATTCGTTCTTGTAGACGACGCCGCCCTTCATCACGAACCGCACCCTGCTCAGCTCGGCGATGTCGGCGAGCGGGTCGCCAGCAACCGCGACGATATCGGCGAAATGCCCGGGCGCCACAGCGCCCAGTTCCGCCTGCTGGTCGAGGAGCGCCGCGGCGACGCTGGTGGCGGAAGCGATCGCCTGCGCCGGTGTCATGCCGAACTTCACCATGAGGGACAGCTCCTTCGCCTGGTTCTCGGTCCAGGGATAGCCGCCCGCGTCGGTGCCGTAGCTGATCTTCACGCCCTTCTTCACTGCCCGCGCGAACACCGCGGGCATGCGGTCGCGCATCGCGATCCAGATCGGCGCGCCGGCCGCGGCGCGGCCCTCGGCGACCCAGACGCCGACGTACATCGTGGGGCACCAGAAGACGCCCTTTTTGACCATCTCGTCCATCAGCGCGTCGTCCAGCCCGTAGCCGTGCTCGATGGTGTCGGCGCCGGCGCGCAGCGCCGCGGCGATGCCGTCGCGGCCCATGGCGTGGGCAGCGACCTTGTGGCCCAGGCGATGCGCCTCGTCCACCAGCGCCTTCGCTTCCTCGTCGGTGAAGTTGACCCACGAGCGCAACTGGTCGTCCTTCACGTAGTAGCGCCGGTCGGAGTAGTACTTGATCCAGTCGGCGCCGAAGCGCACCTGCTCGCGCACCGCGCGGCGGATGCTGTCGGCCCCGTCGATGATCTGCACGCCGGTCGGCACCGACAGCTCCCACGAGTAGCCGAGCGGGCCGTACATGCCGGTGGGGGCAAACGCGCGGGTCGAGACGAACATGCGCGGGCCGGGGATCACACCGCGGTTGATGGCGGTCTTGACGTCGACGTCCGCGTACATCGCGCCTTCGGTCTCGAGGTCGCGGATGGTGGTGAAGCCGTTCAGCAGCGCGATGCGCGCGGCAGCGGTCGCGCGAATGGCACGATACGGAATCGACTCCTTCAGGATCTGGTCGTCGTATTCCTGCGAGGTGATGTCGCCCTGCAGCAGCACGTGTGTGTGGTTGTCGATGAGGCCGGGGAGGCACGTGCGCTTCGCGAGGTCGACGAGCGGCGCGCCCGCGGGCGCCGCGGCGCCCACGCTCACGATCTTCTCGCCATCTATGACGATGGTGACGTCGCTGCGGGTCGTGCCCGACAGCGGGTCGAAGAGCTTGCCGCAGCGCACCGCGCTCACTTCGGCCTGCGCGCCCGAGGCGGCGGCGAACAGGAGGGTGGCGGCGAAAGCCAGGGGAGCTGGAAAAGCGCTGGTCATGGGTCGCATGGGCGCGACGCTATCACTTCATTCGCGAAACCATTTGAAGATGCGGCGGCGCAGCTTGTCGAGCGCCGAGACCACGGCGCGCTGCAACTCCTGCTTGAAGGTGCCCTCGTGCAGCTGGCACATCGCGGTGGGACGCTCGTCGCCTTCCTTGAAGTACTCGACGTAGGTGGGGCAGCCGTTCACGGGCCGCCGATAGGTCACGCTGCACAGTTCGGCCGGCACCAGCCCCGGCGGCGGCGGCGCAAACGCCTTGAACGGGCGGATGCGCGCCGAGCGCTTCATGAAGTCGGCCCAGATCGGCAGCGCCGCTCGCGCGCCATAGGCGCGCTCGGCGATCGTGGCCGGCTGGTCGTAGCCCACCCACACCGCGGCCACCAGGCTCGACGAGAAGCCGACGAACCACGCATCCTTGAAATCGTTGGTGGTGCCGGTCTTGCCGCCCACCGGGCCGAGAGCGAAGCGCAGCGCGGGCGTGCCGGTGCCGCGCGCCACCGCATCGCGCAGCAGCGACACCATCTGGTAGGCGGTCTCCTCGGAGAGCGCGCGCTCGCGCACCGGTGCTCGGGCGTACGTCTCGGCGCCGTCGCCGTCCACGATGCGCACGATGCCGCGCGGCCTCACGCTCAGGCCGCCGTTCGCGAACGCGGCGTAGGCGGCGCTCAGCAGGAGCGGCGAGGTCAGGCCGGTGCCGAGCGCCAGCGACGGTACGTCGGGCTGGTCGCGCACGCCGAGCCGGTCGGCGAGCCGCAGCACCGCGCCCGTGCCGGCGCGCTGCTGCACCACCACGGCGGCGGCGTTGTTCGACTGGATGAAGCCCTCGCGCGCGGTCAGCTCGGCGGCTTCCGCGTGTTCGCCGCCGGGCGTCCACTCTTCCTCGCCCGGCTCGCCGGGAATGGCGATGTCGCGCAAGCCGCCCAGCATGCTCACCGGCGTCAGGCCGTGCTCGAGAGCCGCGGCGTACACGATCGGCTTGAAGGCGGAGCCCGGCTGGCGCAGCGCCTGCGAGGCGCGGTTGAACGGAAAGCGGTTGACGTCGCGGCCGCCGACGATCGCGAGCACATCGCCCGTCTGCGGATCGAGTGCGACCAGCGCCGCCTGCAGGTCGCGGCGGCCGAGGCGCCGCAGGCCGTCGGCGAGCGCGCGTTCGGCGGCATCCTGGAGCGCCGGCACGAACGTCGTCTCCACCTGCCAGTCGGGCGGCGCGTCGTCGCCGAACTGGCGGCGAAACTCGGCGCGCAGGAATTCCTTGGCATAGCCGCCGCGCGGGCTCACCGAGGCCGGTGGCGGCGCGAGGCGCAGGCGCGCCAGGTGCGCAAGCGCCGCGGCGCGCGGGGTGACGTAGCCCTCGGCCTGCAGCCGGTCCAGCACCACGAAGCTGCGCGCGCGCGCGGCGCTGAAGTTCGACCATGGCGAAAGCGCCGTCGGCGACTTGAGGAGCCCGGCGAGGAGCGCCGCCTCGGCAAGCGTCACGCTCGCCGCCGGCTTCGCGAACACCGCCTGCGACATGGCCTCGAAGCCGTAGCGCCCCGAGCCAAGATAGGCGCGGTTCATGTACAGCTCGAGGATCTGGTCCTTGCTGAGTTCGCTCTCGAGCATCAGCGCGAGCACCGCTTCCTTCGCCTTGCGTCCGACGGTGCGGCGGTTGGAGAGGAACAGGCTGCGCGCCAGCTGCTGGGTGAGGGTGCTGCCGCCCTCCACCATCCGGCCGGCCCTGGCGTTGCGCCAGACGGCGCGCGCGAACGCGATCGGGTCGAGGCCGGGGTGCCGGCGGAAGCGATGGTCCTCGACGGCCACGACCGCGTCGCGCAGCACCGGCGCCATCTGCGCGAGCGGCACGTCGCGGCGATGGTCGTCGAGCCGGAACCACGGCTGTCCGTCGGCAGAGAGGAACACGGTGTCGCCGACGCCGCGCGCGAGGCGGTGCACGGCGAGCGCGTAGCGCGCGAACCAGCCGAGCGCCGTGAGGCCCGCGGCTGCGCACAGAACCACGAGCGCCGCGGCGAAGAGGTCGCGGCGCGAGCGGGAGCGAAGCCGCAGCGACACCGACCGCAAGCGCGCGAGCATCCTTGACGACAACTCTAGCCGCGCGTGCCGTGCAGCCAGTAGCAGCGGTGCCGCGGCGATTGCCGTTAGAGTCGAAGTAAATGCCGGCACGGCGCGCAATCGACCTGGCGATCATCGGCGCGGGGCCGGCCGGCCTCGCGGTCGGGATCGCCGCGCGCAACGCTTGTCTCGAGCACGTGGTGCTCGAGAAGGGCGTGCTGGTCAACTCGATCTTCAATTTCCCGCGCCACATGACGTTCTTCACGACGCCCGACCTGCTGGAGATCGGCGGCCTGCCGTTCGTGACGCCCTACGAGAAGCCGACCCAGGCCGAGGCGCTGCGCTACTACCGGCGTGTCACCGACACCTGCGGCGTCAACGTCGAGCTGAGGGTCGCCGTGGGTTCGGTCGAGCCGGACACGCCGGGCTTCTCATTGGGCGTGCGCCGCAACGGTGAGGAAGAAACGCTCCGCGCCAGGAACGTCGTGGTCGCGACGGGTTACTACGACCATCCGAACCGCCTCGACATCGCCGGCGAGGACCTGCCGCACGTGAGCCACTACTACACCGAGCCGCACGGCCACTACCGCCGCGACGTGGTGGTCGTCGGTGGCAAGAACTCGGCCGCGATCGCGGCGCTCGAGCTGTCGCGCGCCGGCGCGCGTGTCACGCTCGTGCATCGCCGGCCGGCGCTCGCCGCGTCGATCAAGTACTGGATCCGCCCCGACATCGAGAACCGCATCAGGGAGGGCGCGATTGCGGCGCGCTTCTCGTCCCGGCTCACCTCGATCGGCGAGCGCAGCGTCCTGGTCGCCGGCGAATTCGGCAGCGAGACCGAAATTCCGGCCGACGCGGTGCTGCTCATGACCGGCTATCACCCCGACACGAGGCTCCTGACCTGCGCCGGCGCCGCGATCGATCCCGACACGCTCAAGCCGCGCCTCGACCCCGCCACCTTCGAGACCGATGTGCCGGGCCTTTTCGTCGCGGGCTCGGCGGTTTCGGGCCGGGAGACCGGCCGCATCTTCATAGAGAACGGCCGGTTCCACGGCGAGGCGATCGTGAAGCGGATTACTTCTTCCGCGTCATCCTGAACATCCGGCTGTCGCCGTCCGGCTTGCCGCCGGAGAAGCTGGTCCATTCCGCGTCGTAGTGGTCGGCATCCTTCACGGCGATCCAGCCCTGATGGATGTGGCTGGTGGCGGCGCCGATGTTGCTGCCGCCGGCGTAGCCGAACGTGAGCCTGCCGCCCTTCGTGTCCTCGAGCATCATGCGCGGCTGGTTGCCGCCCGAGCAGTAATGGGTGAGGACCAGGTTGGCGCCGTCCATGTGGTAGACGCTCATCATTTCGTCGGGCGTGCCGGGAAAGAGCGTCTCGGTGACGGCGCTGCCGCCGCCGGTGGTGCGGACCGAGACTGTGACCCCGTCGGGGCTGAGCCAGTCGCCCTGCAGGCTCTTCAGCTGCTCGAACGCCTGCTGCGGCGTCGCGGATGCCTGGTCGTCGGCCGCGTAAACGGTCGCGCAGGCCGTCAGTGCCAGCAGCGCCCCGAGCGCGCGCACCGCGGACGCGCGGTACCGCTGCGTGGCGAAGCCGACGATCATGCCGACGAGCGCTCCCGGGATCATGATTTCCCAGAAGTACACCTTGCCAGTCGCGGGGTCGGCCGCGATCGCGATCGGATACGCGAGCGCCGCGCCCACCACCAGCCCGGCGAGGATGCCGAGCGGCAGCGAATTCACCTTGCGCGCGAACCAGCCGATGATGGCGCCGGCCACCAGCCCCTTGAAGGTTGAACCGACCACGATGGTCAGGATCTGCGGCTTCACCTCCGGAGCGGAGACGAGCGCGGTGAGACCGTCGAGGGCGCCGAGAACGGCGCCGAGCACCAGGCCGAAGAGCAGCTTGTTCATTCCCATGTCCCTCTGTTAACCGCAGCGCCCCGGTCCTTTAAAAACCCGCCTACGCCGGCCGCATGAACACCAGGAAGAGCAGGCGCACGATCAGGTACGCGGCGATGAGCCCGACCGCGAGACGATACCTCGCCAGCCAGCGCAGCGCGCGCTCGGCCGGGTTTTCGCGGTACGCCGAAACCGCCTCGCCGGCGTCGAACAGCGACACGTCGCGAAGCAGCGCCGCCGCCGAAGGGTAGCGCTCGGCCGGCGCCTCGGCCGCGGCCTTGCCGGCGATCGCCCGCAGCCGCTTCGGCACCTCGCCGCCCGCGAGCAGGTGCGCCAGGATGCCGCCCAGCGCATAGACGTCGGCGCGTTCGTCGATGGCGGGCGCGTCGGGCTGCGCCTGCGCCTGTTCGGGCGCCATGTACCCGGGCGTGCCGAAGGCGCCCGAGCGCGCCCCGGCCGGCGCGTCGCGCCGGCGCGCCAGGCCCCAGTCCATGACCAGCACTTCGCCGAAAGCGCCCGTCATCACGTTCTGCGGCTTGAGGTCGAGATGCAGCACGCCGTGGGCATGGCAGAAGGCGACCGCCTCGCAGACGCGCACGAAGATGCGCAGGCGCTCGGCGAGGGGTGTGGCGGGCTCGAGCTGGTCGAGGCGCCGGCCGCTGACGCGTTGCATCGCGTAGAACACCCGGCCGTCCTGGAGCGTGCCGACGTCGTGCACCGGCACGATGCCCGGGTGCTCGAGCGCCGCGATGGTGCGCGCTTCGCGCTGCATGCGGCTGCGCGCCGCGGCCGAGCTGTCCACGGTGTCCACGACCTTGAGCGCCACCTCGCGGTCGAGCTCGCGGTCGTGCGCAAGGTAGACGGTGGCCATGCCGCCGCGGCCGAGCGTGCCGAGGATCTCGTAGCGCGTGGCGCCGACATCGGGCAGGTCGGCAACCTGCCGCAGCCGCGCCACCGCGGCATCGCTGAGCGGCGCCTTTGGCAGCGTCACTTCACGACACCTCGATGCCGAGGATGGCTCGCGCCTCGGCCCGGTACTCGGCCTCGCTGCCGGTGATGGAAGCGAGCGTCGCGAGCACGGCCTGGCGGAAGCGCGCGCGGCACCACGCGAGGTGGTTCGTCACCTGGGTCACGGCGATCCCGTGGCGCGCGGCGAGCACGGCGTAGCTGGGGCGCGCGGCGTTGTCCTCGGGTTCGAGGTCGTACGCCTCGAAGATCGCGAACTGCACGTCCTTGCCGCGCGCCGCGCACTCGCTGCGCAGGCGACCCACCGCTTCGGCAAACAGGTGGCGCACCCATTCGCGGCGGAACAGCTCCTCGACGTCCGCGTCGGCCGCTGCCGGCTCGCGGCCGCGCAGTTCGCCCTCCGCGGTCGCGAAGTCGAGCGGCAGCAGCAACGCGCCGCCGCCGCGCTTCAAGCGCAGCTGTGCCTTGCGCGCGTTCTGCACGAAGCCGTCGATGCAGGTGCGCAGGTAGGTGCGGAAGCGCGCGCGGTCCTGGTCGTAGCGTGCGAAGAAGCTCTTCTCGAATGCCGCGGCGAAGAAGCCCTGCACCAGATCCTCTGCCTCCTCCTCGGCGGCGTGCCACTGCAGGCGCACGTACTTGTATGCCGGCTTCCAGTAGGAACCAACGATCGCTTCGAACGCGATGCGGCGCGCGGCGTCGTCGCCGTCGCGGGCCGCGGCGATCATCGAGCCGCGGGTCGCGGGGAATCCGCCGCCGGCATTGCGAGGCGGGATCATGGCGGGGACAAGATAACATTCCGGGCGTGCAGCGCCTGGCGCAACTCATCGGCACCGGCCTCGGCTCCGGGTACTCGCGGTTCGCCCCCGGCACCGCCGGTTCGGCGCTGGGCGCGCTCATCCTCTGGCTGGGGTTCGCCGGCCGCCCCACCTGGACGCTCGGCCTCGCCTGCGTGCTGCTCTACCCGGTTGCCGTGTGGTCCGCCGGCGTCGTCGCGCGGCTGAGCGGCCGCAAGGATCCCGGCCTCGTCGTCATCGACGAGGTGCTCGGCATGTGGATCAGCGTGCTGGCCCTGCCCCTGACCGTGGCCAACATCGTGGCCGCGTTCTTCCTGTTCCGGCTGTTCGACGTGCTGAAGCCGCCGCCGTGCCGCGCGCTCGAGCACCTGCCGGAGGGCCACGGCATCGTTTGCGACGACGTCATGGCCGGCGTCTACGCCAACCTCGCCCTGCGCGTCGCGCTGCTGGTGCTGGCGGCCGCGGCGCGATGAGGGCGGAGATCCTGGCGATTGGCAGCGAGCTGCTGGCGCCGGGGCGCATCGAGACGAATGCCGGCGAGATCACCCAGGCGCTGCTCGAAATCGGCATCGACGTGGTCGCGCGCAGCGTGGTGGCCGACGACGCCGTGGCGGTCACGGCCGCGTTCGCCACGGCGCTGCGCCGCGCCGAGGTGGTGATCTCGACCGGAGGCCTGGGCCCGACCGCGGACGACCTCACGCGTGAGGCGGCGGCGGCGGCGCTCGGCCGCAACCTGTACCGGGACCCGCAGGCGCTGCGCGACCTCGAGGAGCGCTTCGCACGCTTCGGCCGGGTGATGGCAGAGGTCAACGCGCAACAGGCCGACGTCATCGAAGGCGGCCGCCTGCTGCAGAACGCGAACGGCTCGGCGCCCGGCCAGTGGCTCGAGCACGGCGACCGCATCGTGGTGCTTTTGCCCGGGCCGCCGCAGGAGATGCGGCCGATGGTCCTGGAGCAGGTGATTCCGCCGCTGCGCGCGCGCGGCGGCTCGCGCGTGCTGCGCCGGCGGATCATGCGTATCGCCTCGATGGGCGAGAGCGACGCCGAGCAGGTGCTGGCGCCGATCTACAAGACGTACGACAACCCGCGCACCACCATCCTCGGCGGCGCGGGACAGGTCGAGCTGCAGCTGGTGGCCGACGGCGACACGCCCGCGGCAGCCGAGGAGCGGCTCGAGGCCCTGGCCGGGGCGCTGCGCGCGGCGCTGCCCGACCGCTTCTACAGCGAGGACGGCCAGGAGCTGCCGGAGGTCGTCGGCGGGCTGCTGCTCGCGAACCAGGCGACGCTGGCGGTGGCCGAGTCGTGCACCGGCGGCCTCATCGCCAAGCGGCTCACCGACGTGCCGGGATCGAGCGCCTGGTTCGAGCGCGGCTTCGTCACCTACTCGAACGCATCGAAGTCGGAAATGCTCGGCGTCGACGCGGGGCTCATCGCTTCGGCCGGCGCCGTTTCCGAAGCGGTCGCCGAGGCGATGGCGTCGGGTGCCCGCAAGCGCGCCCGCACCACCTTCGCGCTGTCCGTCACCGGAATCGCCGGGCCCGACGGCGGCAGCGACGACAAGCCCGTCGGCCTGACGTTCCTGGCGCTCGCCGGCCCGCGCGCCACACGTACCCGCAAGGTACGCTTCATCGGCGACCGCATCCGCGTGCGCCGGCAGGCATCGCAGGCGGCGCTCGAGATGCTGCGCCGCACCTTGCTCGGCCTCGCGCCGTGGTGAGCGCGTGAGTGTGAGCCCGCTGCTGGTGCTCGCCGGCGGCTACCTGCTCGGGTCGATCCCGTTCAGTTTCCTGGTCGCGCGCCTGTTCGGTGTCGCGGACGTGCGCAAGGTGGGCAGCGGCAACGTCGGCGCCACCAATGTCGCGCGCACCGCGGGCAAGGGGCCGGGCCTCGTGGCCTTCCTCCTCGACGCGGGCAAGGGCGCCGCGGCGGTCGCACTCGCGGCGCGCTTCGCGGGATCGCCATGGCCGGTGTTCGCCGGCGCGCTCGCGGTGCTCGGCCACATGTTCCCGCCGTGGCTCGGAGGGAAGGGCGGCAAGGGTGTCGCGACCGGCGCCGGCGTCTTCCTGCCGATAGCGCCGTGGGCGGTGGCGGCGGCGCTCGCGGTCTTCGCGGCGGCGCTCGCGGTGACGCGCATGGTGTCGCTCGGCTCGGTCGCCGGCTGCCTGGTGCTGGCCGCGGCGATGTTCCTGCTGCGCGGCCCGGGCGCCGAAAGCTTCACCGCGGCAGCGCTCGCCGCGCTCATCATCTGGAAGCACAGGGGCAACCTCGGGCGCATCGCCCGCGGCGAGGAGCACAGGCTGGGGAGCGGCGGTTCGTGAAGGCAGCTGTCTTCGGCGGCGGCTCGTGGGGCAGTGCACTGGCGATCGAGCTGCACGCGGCGGGCCACGCGGTTTCCCTGTGGATGCGCCGCGGCGACCACGCGCAGGAGGTCGCGAGGACGCGGCGCTGCGACCCGTATCTTCCGGGCATCGCGCTGCCGGCCGAGGTACGGATCACCGCCGACCTGGCGGCCGCGGCGCACGGCGCGCAACTCGCCGTGGTCGCGGTGCCGTCCGAATACTGCCGCGGCGTTTACCGGCAGCTGGCCCCGCACCTCGGCACCGCCGCCTACGTGCTGTCGGCCACCAAGGGCTTCGAGCTGTCCTCGCTGCTGCGGATGAGCGAGGTGGCCGCGCAGGAGCTGCCGGGGCGCAGGATCGCCGCCCTGTCCGGTCCGTCGTTTGCGCTCGAAGTGGCGCGCGGCCTGCCGACCGCGGTGGTGGTGGCGTCGTCCGCTATCGCGACCAGCGAGGAGCTGCAGCGTGCCCTTGCGACGCGGGTATTCCGCGCCTACGCGAGCGGCGACGTGATCGGCGTCGAGGTCGCGGGCGCGCTCAAGAACGTCATCGCGATCGCGGCCGGCATCGTCACCGGCCTCGAGCTCGGCGACAACGCGGTCGCCGCCCTGATCACCCGCGGGCTCGTCGAGATCTCGCGGCTGGCGCGCGCCATGGGCGGGCAGGAAGAGACGCTCTCGGGACTTGCGGGCCTGGGCGACCTGGTGCTCACCTGCACCGGCAGCCTGTCGCGCAACCGGCGCCTCGGCGAGGAGCTGGGCCGCGGCCGTTCGCTTCCCGAGGCGGTGGCGGCGACGCCGATGGTGGCCGAAGGCGTCCGCACCACCCTGGCGGCGTGCCAGCTGGCGGCCGCACACGGCGTCGAGATGCCCATCGCGGAGCAGATGAAGGGAGTTCTCCACGGCGCTCGCAACGTGCGCGAAGCGGTGGCCGAACTGATGACGCGCCCTTTGAAAAGGGAGTAGAGTAAGTCCCTACGCTCCAATGACTAGGCGGTAAAATCCGCGTCCGCGCGGAGGGGGAAAGCGAAGGCTTGGCGGATCGATACCGGCTCATCTACCAAGGCGACCACGGGCCTGCGGAGCACGTTTTCGAGAGCGGCGAAGTGCTGATCGGCCGCTCGCCGGACTGCCAGGTCGCCCTCAAGGACTACGGCATCTCCCGCCACCACGCCCGCCTCGTGGTGGACGCCGAGGGCGTGCGGGTCATGGACCTCGCCTCCAAGAACGGCACGCAGATCAACGACGTGCTGGTGGTCGAGGCGCGCCTGCGCGACGGCGACAAGATCCTGCTCGGCAAGTTCCCGATCTTCTTCCGCAAGAGCCTCGACGGCAAGGTGGTGCTCGACGAGCGCAAGACGTTCCCGCAGGAGTCGGGCACCATCATCCGCAGTCTCGGCGACGTCCGCCGGCTGCTGGCCGAGCCCGGCAACGAGTCGGGGCGGCTGGTCGAGAAGCCGCTGGTCACCGACATCGGCGAGATCGAGAAGTCGAACCGCATCCTCAAGGTCCTCACCCAGGTGGCGCGCACCCTGATCGCCGTCGGCCCGGTCGAGGACGTGCTGCAGAAGGTCATGGCGATCCTGTTCGAGCAGTTGCCGGGCGCCGACCGCGGCTTCCTGATGCTGCGCGACCGGCACACGAGCAAGCTGGTGCCGATGGTGGTCAAGTACCGCAGCTCCGAGAACGAGGCCGACCACGGGCGCATCACCATCTCGAAAACGATCGCCGACCGGGTGCTCGCGGACAAGGTCTCGATCCTCACCTCAGACGCGCAGGTGGACCCGCGCTTCGGCGCCGGCGACTCGATCCGCTTCCACGGCATCCGCAGCGCCATGTGCGCGCCGCTCACCGCCAAGGACGAGGTCATCGGCATCATCCACGTCGACTCGCCGATGAGCACCAACTGCTTCACGCTCGACGACCTCGACCTGCTGTCGGCGCTCGCCACCTACGCCGCCATCGGCATCGACCGCGCCAGCCTCAACGAGCAGGTGCTCGCCGAGGAGAAGAAGAAGGAGCGCCTCGGCCGCTTCCTCTCGCCGCAGGTCACGAACCGCATCCTCGCCAGCTCCGACACGGTCAACGCGCCGCTCGGCGCGCCGGAGGTGAAGGACGTGAGCGTGCTGTTCGCCGACATCGTCGGCTTCACCTCGATGTCCGAGAGCATGAGCCCGGCGGCGGTGGCGCTGATGCTGAACGACTACCTGTCGCGCATGACCGAGGTGATCTTCAAGTACGAGGGCACGCTCGACAAGTACATCGGCGACGCGATCATGGCGGTGTTCGGCGCGCCCATCGACATGCACGACCACGCCGCGCGCGCCATCCGCACCGCGCTCGAGATGCGCGAGCGCCTCGACGAGTTCAACGCGGAGCGGCACGGCGACCAGCCGCGCATCGCGGTGCGCATCGGCATCAACAGCGGCAAGGCGGTTGCGGGCGAGATCGGCTCCATCAACAAGAAGGAGTACACGGTGCTCGGCGACACCGTCAACATCGCGAGCCGCCTCGAAAGCTCGGTGGCGCAGCCCGGCATGATCGTGGTGGGCGAGAACACCTACCACGCGGTCGGCGCCGAGTTCGACTTCGGCGCGCTCGGCGCGATGGCGCTGAAGGGCCGCACCCAGGCGATCTCGGCCTTCGAGGTGCGCGGCGTGCGCCGCGCGGCCGCCGCCGGAGCCTGAGGCAAGCCCTTGGCCGCGCCCCTGCCGCGCCCGCGCGGCCGCATCCTCGTCACGCTGCTGCTGATGATGGGGGTGATCAGCGTCGCGCCGCTGCTCTGGACCTCGTGGAGCCTGTTCCGGCGCAGCCGCGACATCCTCGAGCTCGACCAGAAGTCGAGCCAGCTCGACAAGGCGCGCGGCCTCTCCGAGCAGATCGCCCTGTACGTCGGCGGCATTCGCGAGGACGCCGCCGGCATGGCGCGTTCGTTCGGCCCGGAGGCCGCCGCGTCGGGCATGGCCGCGGTCACCGCGCGCCTCGAGAAGCAGGGCAGCCTCAATGCCTACATGAGCGCCTCATCGCACTTCTACGTCATCGGTGTGCGCCACGCCGACTGCACGGGCGCCGAATGGGGCATGCGCTTCCCCGACCAGCAGGTGCGCGCCATGATGGACCAGGGCTGCCAGGTCGCGCTGCAAGGCGCGGCCGAGGCCAGCCCGCCGATCCTCGCCGCTTCCGTGAAGGAGCCGGTGATGATCATCGCCGAGCCCATTCGCGACGGCAACGGGCCGGTGCTGGGCGCGGTGGTCGCGGTTGCCGGTCTCGGCCCGGTGTGGCGCATGACCCAGGAGATGGCGGGGGGCACTGCCGACGTCTACGTGGTGGACCGTCGCGGCCGGCTGATCGCCCATTCCGATCCGGGCGCCGCACAGGCGGGGCCGCAGGACGTGTCGGACGTCGAGATCGTCAAGCGTTTCATCGCCAGCCAGCAGGCCGCCTCGCGCACCTCGCAGACGATGCCGTTCACGCTCGCCGGGCCCGGCGGCCCGCAGCGCATGCTCGGCACTTTCACGCCGGTGCCGAACGACTCGGGATGGGGTGTGGTCGCGCAGGTCAGCGAGAGCAAGGCGTACCACGACGCCGACGAGATGTGGCGCTTCTCGCGCTGGCTGGTGGCGTCGGTGGCGCTGCTCGCCGCGGCTGCCGCCGCCGCGTTCGCACAGGGCATCAGCCGCCCCATCCAGGACCTCGCGAAAGGCGCGCAGCAGCTGGCCGCGGGCCAGTACCACACGCGCGTCGCCGTGAAGTCGCGCAACGAGATCGGCATCCTCGCCGGCGCCTTCAACCACATGGGCGACCAGATCGAGAGCCATATCGACGAGATCCGGCGCGCCGCGGCCACCAACAAGGAGCTGTTCTTCGGCGCCATCAAGATGCTGGCGAACGCCATCGACGAGAAAGACGTGTACACGCGCGGCCATTCCGAGCGCGTCGGCCACTACTCGCAGGAGCTGGCGCGGTTCATGGGCATGGACGCCGCGGAGGTCGAGCGCGCCTACCTCGCCGGCATCCTCCACGACGTCGGCAAGATCGGCATCGACGACCGCATCCTGCGCAAGCCGGCGGCGCTCACCGACGACGAGTACGAGATCATGAAGGAGCACCCGCGCCGCGGCGAGAACATCCTGAAGGCGGTGCCGCGGCTCATGGAGCTGGCGGGTGACGGCCTGCTGCACCACGAGAACCTCGACGGCAGCGGCTATCCGGACGGCCTCAGCGCCGAGCAGATCCCGCTGCTCGGCCGCATCGTGAGCGTGGCCGACGCCTTCGACGCGATGACCACCGACCGGCCGTACTCGGCGGCCTGGCCCGATGCGAAGGCGGTCGAGCGGCTGCAGGCGCTGGTGGGCAAGAAATTCGACGAACGCTGCGTCGCGGCGCTTGCCAAGGCGATCGCAGATGGCGCATTGTCATCGGCGAAGGCGCGGGTGGCCGCGGTCGTGGCCCGGCGCACGTAAGGCGTAAAGAAGGAAGGAAGCGAACGTTATGGCGGAACGGCTGATACGTAAGGGCGCATTGCTCGCGACACTGGCGCTGGCGCTGGCTGCCGCCGCGCCGGCGGCGGCGCAGGAAAAGGGCCCGGGCCAGTCGCAGGGCGAGGCGAACTTCAACACCGGCATCGCGCACCTCTCTGGCGGGCGCGTGGACCTCGCGGTCGAAGAGTTTCGCCGCGCCGTCAAGGCCGACCAGAAGAATCCCTATTTCCGCAAGGCGCTCGGCCTGTCGCTGGCGCGCCAGCAGAACTACACCGAGGCGGTCGCCGAGCTGCGCAAGGCGCTCGAGCTGAGCCCTTACTACGTGGACGTGCGCAACGACCTCGGCACGGTCCTGATCGTCTCGGGCAAGCGCGAGGAGGGCCGCGGCGAACTGGTGCGCGTCTTCACCGACCCGATGAACCCGACTCCGGAGATCACCGCGCGCAATATCGCGCAGTCGTACGTGGACGAGAAGGACTACGCGAACGCGCTCATCTGGTATCGCAGCGCCATCGAGAAGAACGACGGCTACGCCGACGGCCAGCTGGGGCTGGCCGAGGCGCTGCTGGCGCTGAAGCGCAACGGCGAGGCGCTGGTGGTGCTGGAAGCGGCGCTGCGGCCCACCGGCGACAGCGCCGAGGTATTGGTGGCGCTCGCCGAGATCTACCAGCGCAACGGCAAGCTCGCCGAGGCGCGCGCCGCGCTCGAAAAGGCGGTGCGCCAGGATCCGGGCGGACCCGCGGGCCAGCGCGCGAGCGAACTGCTGAAGACCCTCGGTCAGTAGACGCCGTGACGACCGGCGCACCCGTCAAGCCGCGGTTCTTCGAGCGGCTGAAGCAGTCTCTCTCGCGCACCCGTGCGCTCCTCGAGATGCCGGTCGAGGACCTGGTGCGCGGCGAGCGGCCGCTCGAAGCCGCCGACCTCGAGGCGATCGAGGAGGCGCTGCTCGCGGCCGACATGGGACCAGCCGCGGTTGCGGACGCGATTGAAGTCCTGCGCGAGCGCAGCCGCGACATCGCGCATGCGGGCAAGGACGGCATGCGCGGCGTGCTGCACTCGGAGATCGCGCGCGCCCTGACGACACCGGCGGCGCCGGCGCTCTTCACCGCCACGCCGTGGGTGGTTTTCGTGGTCGGCGTCAACGGCGCAGGCAAGACCACGACCATCGGCAAGCTGGCCAAGACCCTGCAAGGGGAAGGACGGCGCTCGCTCATCTGCGCCGCGGACACCTTTCGCGCCGCTGCCGCGGAGCAGCTGGAGGTCTGGGCGCAGCGCAGCGGCGCTGCCTTCCATCGCGGCGCCGAAGGCGCCGACCCGGCGGCGGTGGTGACCGATGCGATCCGCATGGCGCGGGCGCGCGGACTCGACGCGGTGCTCGTGGACACCGCGGGGCGCCTGCACACCAAGGGCAACCTGATGGCGGAACTGGCGAAGATGGCGCGCGTCGCCGGGCGCGAAGCCGCGGGCGCGCCGCACGAGACGCTGCTGGTGCTCGACGCCACCACCGGGGCCAACGGCCTCGCCCAGGGACGCGAGTTCGCGAAGGCCGCGGCCGTGACCGGCATCGTCCTCACCAAGCTCGACGGCACCGCGAAGGGCGGCGTCGCGGTGGCGGTGGTGCGCGACCTGCAGGTGCCGATCCGCTACGTGGGCGTCGGCGAACAGGTCGACGACCTGCTGCCGTTCGACGCCGCGGCGTTCGCCTCGGGACTTCTCGGGATGTCGTCTTGAGCGGGGACGACGACGCGGCCTTCATGGCGCGCGCGCTGGCGCTTGCGCGGAAGGGCAAGGGCGAAACGAACCCCAACCCGCTGGTCGGCTGCGTGGTCGTGAAGGACGGGCGGATCGTCGGCGAGGGCTTTCATGCCCGCGCCGGTGGAGCGCACGCCGAAACGGCGGCGCTGGCGCGTGCCGGAGGCGAAGCGCGCGGCGCGACGCTCTACGTGAACCTCGAGCCGTGCGCGCACCAGGGCCGCACGCCGCCGTGCGCGCCGGCCGTTGCGGCAGCGGGTATTGCGCGGGTGGTGGCCGCGGTGCGCGATGCCAACCCCGCGGTCGCCGGCAAGGGGCTCACGCAGCTGCGCAAGGCCGGGGTGGCGGTGACCCTCGGCGTGCTCGCGAGCGAGGCCCGCCGCCTCAATAACCGGTTTCTGCAAGGTGTCGTGGGCAAGCGGCCGTACGTCACGCTCAAGGCTGCGATGACACTCGACGGCCGCATCGCCACCGCCAGCGGCCAATCGAAATGGCTGACCTCCGCGGCGCAGAGGCGCTCGGCACGCGCGCTGCGGCGCGTGCACGACGGCATCCTCGTGGGCATCGGCACGGTGCTCGCCGACGATCCGCTGCTGCTGCCGGCGCCGCGGGTGCGCCGGCCGTTCCCGCGCGTGGTCGTCGACAGCAACCTGCGGATTCCGCTGGAGTCGCAGCTGGTGCGAACCGCGGCCGACCAGCCGCTCGTGGTGCTTTGCAGCCGCGATGCCGACGCCGATCGCCGCCACCTCCTCGAACGCCGCGCGGTGCAGGTCTGGCCGATCCCCGCGAAGGACGGCCGCCTCGACCTTGCCGCCGGCCTGCGCCGCCTGCGCAGCGCCGGCCTCATGGTGCTGATGGTGGAGGGCGGCAGCGAGATCCTCGGCGCCTTCCTCGCCGCGCGGCTCTTCGACGAGGCCGTCTTCTATCGCGCCGCGCTGCTGCTTGGCGGCCGCAACAGCCGCCCCGCCTTCGGCGGACCAGAGCCGCGCTCGCTCAAGTCGGCGCTCGCGATGCGGCGCGCCCGGCCGCCCCTGGACGACGAGCCGCCGCTCGCCGAACGCTGGTTCGTCGGCTGACATGTTCACCGGCATCGTGGAGGGTCTCGGCACGGTCAGGAGCGCGCGGCGCGATGCCGAAGTGCTGCGCGTTGCGATCGACGCCGCGGCCCTCGCCGCCGGCCTGCGGCCCGGCTCGTCCATTGCCGTCAACGGCTGCTGCCTGACGGTGGAGACGCTCGCGGGCAGCGTCTTCACCTGCGCGCTCAGCGAAGAGACCGTGCTGCGCACGCGTTTCAACACGCGGCTGGTGCCGGGCACCGCGGTCAACCTCGAGCGCGCGCTGCGCGCGGACGGCCGGCTCGAGGGCCACATCGTCCAGGGCCACGTGGACGGCGTCGGCACGATTGCCGCGCTCGAACGCTCCGCCGCCGGCTCCGCGCTGCTCGCCGTGGACGCGCCTGCGGAGCTCCAGCGTTACCTCGCCCTCAAGGGTTCGGTCGCGGTGGACGGCATCTCGCTGACGGTCGCGAGCCTCGATCGGGGCCGCTTCGGCGCCGCCCTCATCCCCTATACACTGGACCATACGAACCTCGCCTCGGCGCGGCCCGGCGATCCCGTCAACCTCGAGACCGACATCCTCGCGCGTTACGTCGAGCGCCTCGGCGGGCGAAGTTCGCAGGAGCGATAGACCGCACATGCCCTTCGCACGCATCGAGGACGCGATCGACGACATTCGCCTCGGGCGGATGGTGATCGTCATTGACGACGAGGAGCGCGAGAACGAGGGCGACCTGACGCTCGCGGCCGAGAAGGTCACGCCCGAGATCATCAATTTCATGGCGCGCCACGGCCGCGGCCTCATCTGCATGCCGATGACGGCGCAGCGCCTCGACGAGCTGCGCATCCCGCTGATGGTGCGCGACGAGCAGAACGACGCCAAGTTCGGCACCGCCTTCTGCGTGCCGATCGAGGCCAAGAAGGGCACCACCACCGGCATCTCGGCGAGCGACCGCGCCCGCACCATCCTCACCGCGGTCGACCCGGCCTCGCAGCCGGGCGACCTGGCGCGTCCCGGCCACATGTTCCCGCTGCGCGCCGAGACCGGCGGGGTGCTGGTGCGGGCCGGCCAGACCGAGGCGGCGGTGGACCTCGCGCGCCTCGCCGGCCTCAACCCGGCCGGCGTCATCTGCGAAATCATGAACGAGGACGGCACCATGGCTCGCGTGCCGCAGCTCGAGGCGTTCTGCGCCGAGCACGGCCTGCGCATGATCACGATCAAGGACCTGATCCAGTACCGCATGCGCAACGAGCGGCTGGTGCGCAAGATCGCCGAGGCCAGCCTGCCGACCGACTACGGCGACTTCCGCATCCACGCGTTCGAGAGCCTGATCGACAAGGAACACCACGTGGCGCTGGTGATGGGCAAGATCGAGCCGGGCGACGAGGTGCTGGTGCGCGTGCACTCGCAGTGCCTCACCGGCGACATCTTCGCGTCGTCGCGCTGCGACTGCGGCGCGCAGCTGCACACGGCGCTCGAAGCGATCGGCAAGCGCGGCCAGGGCGTGCTCCTGTACCTGCGCCAGGAAGGCCGCGGCATCGGCCTGCTGCACAAGATCATGGCGTACCAGCTGCAGGACCAGGGCCGCGACACGGTGCAGGCGAACGAAGACCTCGGCTTCAAGGCCGACCAGCGCGATTACGGCATCGGCGCGCAGATCCTCGCCGAGCTCGGCCTGCGCGACATCCGGCTGATGACCAACAACCCGCGCAAGTTCGTCGGCCTCGAGGGCTACGGCCTGCGCATCGCCGGCCGGGTGCCCATCGAGGTCGCGCCGTCCGCCGCCAACGTCGTCTACCTCAAGACCAAGAAGGAAAAGCTCGGCCACCTGCTGCGCAAGGTGTAGCCCTCGCCCATGTCCCGCGCCCGCGGCCTGGCAGCGCTGCTCCTGCTGTTCGCGGTCATCGCATACCTCGTTCCACACCCCGATTCGGTCAGCGCGCAAGGCTGGCGGCAGCTCGCGATCTTCGTCACCACCATTGCCGGGATGATTCTCGAGCCGCTGCCCGCGGCGGCACTGGTGCTGATGGGACTCGTCGCCATGGTGGCCAACGGCGCGCCGCTGCGCGAGGCGTTCGCAGGCTTCGCCGAGTCCGCGGTGTGGCTGGTGCTGGTGGCGATGCTGGTGGCGCGCGCCATGCTGAAGGCGGGCCTCGGGCGGCGCATCGCGCTGCTCTTCCTGCGCGCCTTCGGCCGCAGCTCGCTCGGCATCTCGTACTCGCTGGTCGCGACCGACGTGGTGCTCGCCGGCGGCGTGCCCTCGATCGCCGCGCGCAGCGGCTGCATGGTGCTGCCGGTTCCGGTGAGTATCGCGGAGCTGTTCGACTCGCGCCCCGGCCCCACCGCCAGGCGCCTCGGCACGTTCCTGATCGCCGCGATGTACCAGGCCTCGGCGGTCGCGTGCGCCATGTTCCTCACCGGCCAGGCGAGCAACGTCCTCGGCGCGGCGCTGGCCCTGAAGCTCGCCGGCGTCTCGATCTCGTGGTTAGACTGGCTGGTCGCTGCCAGCGTGCCGGGGCTCGTCGGCTGCGCGGTGGTGCCGTGGGTCGTCTACCGGCTGCTGACGCCTGAGATTCGCAGCACCCCGGAAGCCGCGTCGTTCGCGCGCAGCGAGCTGGCCGCCATGGGGCCGCTGACCCGCGCGCAGGGAATAACGCTCGCCGTGTTCACGGGCGTCGGCAGCTTGTGGTTCACGTCCGCATGGCATGGGCTCGATGTCGCGTTCGTCGCGCTCCTCGGCCTCTGCGTGCTGCTCGCCACCGGCACCATGACCTGGCAGGAGTGCGTCTCGGAAGCGCCAGCGTGGAACATGTTCATCTGGTACGGCGGCCTGCTGCGCATGGGCGAGATGCTGAACTCGACCGGCGTCACCCAGGCGTTCGCCACCGCGATCGGCTCGGCCTTCACCGGCATTCCGTGGTTCGCGGTGCTCATCGCGATCCTGCTCGTCTACTACTACTCGCACTATTTCTTCGCCAGCATCACCGCGCACCTGCTCGCGATGTTCCCGCCGTTCGTGATCCTGCTGGTCAGCATCGGCGCGCCGCCGAAGCTCGCGGCCTTCAGCTTGCTTTGCCTTGCGAACCTCACCGCCGGCCTGACCCACTACGGAACCACCAGCGCCCCGATGCTGTTCGGCCTCGGCTACGTGTCCCTGCGCGACTGGTGGCGCACCGGCTTCATCGTGTCGCTCGCGAACCTCGCCATCTGGCTGACGGTCGGGCTCGCCTGGTGGAAGGCGCTCGGGTTCTGGTGAAGCGCACCTAACTCTTGGCCGCACCATGGGTTACGGTTTTGACAGAGGGGTGCCCGGTCCCTTAAGATCACGTGTTTCGCACCTGCCATGTTCGACACCCTTACCGACAAGCTCCAAGGCGCATTCCGCTCGCTTCGCGGGGGGACCTTGTCCGAAGAGTCGGTGGACAAGGCGCTGCGCGAAATTCGCATGGCGCTGCTCGAGGCCGACGTCAACTTCAAGGTGGCCAAGGACTTCGTCGAACGGGTGCGGACGAAGGCGATCGGCGCCGAGGTGCTGCGCAGCCTGACTCCCGACCAGGCCGTCATCCGCATCGTGCGCGACGAGATGCTCGAACTCCTCGGCGGCGACGCGCCGGCGCGGCTCGAGTTCGGGTCGAAGGTGCCGGCCGTGGTGCTGATGACCGGGCTGCAAGGCTCGGGCAAGACCACCACGTCCGCCAAGCTCGCGAAGTGGCTGGTCAAGGGCGGACACCATCCGCTGCTGGTCTCGACCGACGTGTACCGGCCGGCGGCGCGCGAGCAGCTGCGCACGCTGGCGCAGGCTCACGGCCTGCCCATCCACCATCCCGAGGGAGCGGCGGCGCCGCTCGAGCTGTTGCGCGGCGCGCTGGCGGCGGCGCGCAGCACCGGCCACGACGTGGTGCTCGTGGACACCGCCGGCCGCCTGCACATCGACGACGAGATGATGAGCGAGCTCGAGGCGCTGCGCGACGCCGCGGCGCCGGCCGAGATCCTGTACGTCGCCGACGCCATGACCGGGCAGGACGCGGTCAGGAGCGCCGCCGAGTTCCAGCGGCGCATCGGCATCACCGGACTGGTACTGAGCAAGCTCGACGGCGACGCGCGCGGCGGCGCCGCGCTTTCGGCGGCCAGCGTCACCGGCAAGCCGGTCAAGTTCGCCGGCGTCGGCGAAAAGGTGGACGAGTTCGAGCTGTTCGCGGCCGAGCGCATGGTGGGCCGCATCCTCGGCATGGGCGACGTGCTCGGCCTGATCGAGCGCGCCGAGCAGGTGGTCGACCGCGAGTCGGCCGAGAAGATGATGGAGCGCCTGCGGCGCAGCGAGTTCACGCTCGAGGACTTCCGCGACCAGATGGCGCAGATAAAAAAGATGGGGCCGCTCGAGCAGATCCTCGGCATGCTGCCGGGCATGTCGGGACACATGAAGGACGTGGACATCGCCGCCGGCGAGCGCGAGATGAAACGCACCGCCGCCATCATCGATTCGATGACGCCGCGCGAGCGCCGCGAGCCTTCGGTGTTGAACGGCAGTCGCAAGAAGCGCGTCGCCAAAGGCGCCGGCGCCGGCGTCGAGGACGTGAACCGCCTGCTCAAGCAGTTCGTGCAGGCGCGCAAGATGATGAAGTCGATGGGCGGCGGCGCCAAGGCCATGCGCCGCATGGCGGCGCAGATGGGCCAGTTCGGCAGACCGCAGTAGAGCGCAAACAAGCAAACGAAAAGGAAACAAGGAACGCAATGCTGTCCATAAGATTGAGGCGCACCGGGTCGACGAAGCGGCCCTATTACCGCGTGGTCGTCGCCGATTCGCGCTCGTGGCGCGACGGTGCCTTCGTCGAGATCCTCGGCCATTACGATCCGCGCAAGAACCCCGCGATCGTGAAGATCGACACCGAGAAGGCGCAGCAGTGGATCGCGAAGGGCGCGCGCCCCTCCGACACCGTCAGGAGCCTGCTGAAGACGACGGCCGAAGCCGCCGCCCCGGCGGCTTCCTAGGACGAGCGAGGCGCACCGCCGTGAAGGAACTGCTCGAAGTGCTGGCCCGCCAGCTGGTCGAACGCCCCGACTCCGTCTCGGTCGCGGAAGTCGACGAGGGCGATGCCACGGTGCTCGAGCTCGATGTCGCCCCGGAGGACCGCGGCCTGGTCATCGGCCGCCGCGGCCGCACCGTGGACGCGCTGCGCGTGCTGGTCGACGCGGTGGCGCGCCGCAAGGGGCTCAGCTACGACGTTCGCGTGGTGGAGTGAAGGACGTCGTGTACGCCGACCTCGTCACCATCGCGCACGTGCTGCGGCCGCAAGGGCGCAAGGGCGAGCTGCTGGCGGTGCCCCTCAGCGACCGGCCCGACCGCTTCGACACGCTCACCCGCGTGTTCGTCCCGGGCCCGGCCGGCAAGGCGCGCGAGATCGCCGTCACCTCCACCTGGCCGCACAAGGGGCAGGTGGTGGTGAAGCTCGAGGGCGTCGACTCGATCGAGGCCGCCGAGGGATTTCGCGGCGTCGACCTGCGGCTGCCCGAAGCGGAGCTCGGCGCGCTGCCGGAGGGCAGCTATTACCTGCACCAGCTCGAAGGACTGCTGGTGGTGGACGAGGCCGGCAGCGAGCACGGGCGCATCGCCCGCATCATCGAAACCGGCGGCACCGACGTGGCCTCGGTGGCAACGCCGCAGGGCGAGGTGCTGGTGCCGCTTGCCGCCCAGTTCCTGCTGAGCGTCGACCTCGAGGCGGGCCGCGCGGTGATGCGCTTTCCCCGGATGGCGGACGATGCTGCGCGTTGACGTCCTCACCATCTTCCCGCGGCTGATCGAGGCGCCGCTCGGCGAGGGCATCGTGCACCGCGCCATCGAACGCGGCCTGGCGTCGGTCACCGCACACGACCTGAGGCAGTTCGCAAGCGACCGCCACCGCACCGTGGACGACGCGCCGTTTGGCGGCGGCCCCGGCATGGTGATGAAGGCGGAGCCCTTCTATGCGGCGATGAAGTCGCTCGGCACGCTTCTGCCCGCCACGCCCGTCGTCATGCTTTCGCCGCGCGGACGGCGCTTCGACCAGCGCACCGCGGAACGCTGGAGCCTCGCGCCGCAGCTCGTGTTCCTGTGCGGGCGCTACGAAGGCATCGACGAGCGCGTCGCCGCGGGCCTGTGCAGCGAAGAAGCGAGCCTCGGCGACTTCGTGCTGACCGGCGGGGAGGTGGCGGCGCTGGCGATGATCGAGGCGGTGGTGCGCCTGCTGCCGGGGGCACTCGGCGATTCCGAATCGGCGGTTGCCGACAGCTTCGCCGACGGCTTGCTCGACCACCCGCACTACACGCGTCCCGCCGACTTCGAGGGCCGCACGGTGCCGGACGCGCTGATGTCGGGCAACCACGAAACGGTGCGCCGCTGGCGCCGCAAGGAGGCGCTGCGCGCCACCATCGAGCGCCGCCCCGACCTGCTGCAGGGCACGGCACTGTCGGATGCCGACCGCAAGCTGGCCGAGGAAATCGCAGAAGAAGCTTCGAAGAACGGATCGGCCGGGGTAGAAAAGGCCCTGGCCCACTAAGCAGCGAGAGAAAGAGAGCCATGAACGCCATCGCAAAGATCGAGGGGAACCACCTGAAGGCCGGCCTGCCGCAGATCGAGGCAGGCGACACCGTCAGGGTGCACGTCAAGGTCAAGGAAACGTCGGTGTCCGAGGAAAAGGGCAAGAAGGCCAAGGAGACCGAGCGCGAACGCGTGCAGGTGTTCGAGGGCATCGTCATCGGCATCCGCGGCGACGGCACCCGCGCCACCGTCACGGTGCGCAAGGTCTCGTTCGGCACCGGCGTCGAGCGCATCTTTCCGTTGCACTCGAAGAGCGTCGACCGCATCGAGGTGGTGAAGCGCCACCGCGTGCGCCGCGCCAAGCTCTACTACCTGCGCGAGCGCAAGGGCCGCGCCAGCCGCATGAAGGAAAAGCGCAACGAGGCGTAGGTGCGACGGCGCCCTTCCGCCGGCGAACCGGAAGCCTTGTGCTGCGGCACGCGCTTCGAGGAGGAAGCGCGGGCCGAAGGCTACCTGGTGGTTGCCGGCGTCGACGAGGTCGGCCGCGGGGCGCTGTGCGGGCCCGTGGTCGCGGGCGCAGTGATTCTCGGCGACGGCTTCGACACCGAGGGGCTCGACGATTCCAAGAAGCTGAGCCGCGCGCAGCGCGAGTCGCTGGCGGCGCGGGTGCGCGAGCGCGCGGCCGCCTGGGCGGTGGGCAGCGCTTCGGTCGCGGAAATCGACCGCTACAACATCCTGCAGGCCACTTTCCTGGCCATGCGGCGCGCTCTGGAGCAGCTCGCGGCGCCTCCGGAACTGATCCTGATCGACGCGCTGACCATTCCGCGCATCACCGCGCGGCAGCGGCCGATCGTGCGCGGCGACGCCCAGTCGGTGTCGATCGCCGCGGCCTCGATAGTGGCGAAGGTCACGCGCGACGCCATGATGACGGAAATCGACGGAGAATATCCCGGCTATGGCCTGGCCAGGAACATGGGCTATGGCAGCCGGGACCATCGGGAGGCCCTGCGCAGGATGGGTCCGTCCGACGTGCACCGGCGCACGTTCCACGGCACGCAGCGTTGGCTATTCTGAATACGTTTCCTCGCGGAGCAAACCTGGATTGGCAAACATCAACCCCGTCAAGCTGAGGCAGGACGCTGAGAAGGCCGAGCGCGCGGGCAAGTTCGAGCCGGCGATCGCCGCCTACACGCGCCTGGCCGAGGAAAACCGTTCCGACTGGAGCATCACCAACAAGATTGGCGACCTGCACGCCCGCCTTGGCAACACCAAGGAAGCGGCCGTCTGCTGGAGCCGCGTGGCCGAGCACCTCGCCGCCGAGGGCTTTCACCTCAAGGCGATCGCGATCTGGAAGAAGATCAACAAGATCGATCCCGCGGCGCTCGAGCCGTACCAGCACCTCGCGGCCCTGTATGTGAAACAGGGCTTGCTGGTGGACGCGCGCAACAACTACCTGCACGTCATCGAGGACCGCATCCAGAAGAAGCGGATGAAGGAGGCGGTCGAGGTCCTGCGCAAGCTGGTCGCGATCAACCCCGTGGACCTCGAGGTGCGCAACCGCCTGGTGAAGTTGCTGCGCAGCGAGGGCCGGCCCGAGGAAGCGGTGGACGAGGCGCTGGCGCTCGGCCAGGATCTGCGCAGCCGCGGCCGCGCCACCGAGGCGGCGGACGTGATCGAGCGCGCGCTCACCGACGAGCCGCAGAGCCCGCGCCTGCGCCTGCTGCTCGGCCAGATCCGGATGGACCTCGGCGAGAGCGCGGCCGCCGGCAAGATCTTCGACGCCGCCGCCGAGTCGTCCGCGGGCGACGCCGAGATCCTGAAGGGGCTCGCTGACGGCTACATGCGTCTCGAGCGCTTCGCCGAAGCGGAAGACGCGCTGCGCAAGCTGCAGCTGCTGCAGCCCGACGACCTCGACAACCATGCGCAACTCGCCAGGGTGGTGGCAGCCGCGGGGCGCGCCGACGATGCCTGCGCCCTGGCGCTGCCAGTGGTCGAGCACCTCCTCGAGCAGCGCACCGGCGGCCTGGCTGCAGCCCTCCTCGAGAACCTGGCCGCACGCAGCAAGTCGCACATCGCAACGCTCGAGCGCCTGGTGGAGGTCTACCGCCAGACGCACCGCGCAGCCGAGCTGACCTCGGCGTGCGACCGGCTGGCGCACGCCTACGAGGCGGCCGGCGAAAAGGACAAGGCGATCGAAGTGCTGGACGCGCTGGTGGGCCGCGAGCCGGCGATCGAGGAGTTTCGCGAGCGCCTGACCGGCCTGCGGCGGGCGGCAGGCCACGGCAAGGCCTCTACGGGGCGCCTCACGCCCGCGACCGGCGCCATCACCCCGGAGGCGCGTCCCGCCATCCGTCAGAGCCGCGGCCTCAGCGACGCCGACAAGGAGTTCATCGAGGAGCACCTGGGCGAGGGCCGCGTGTTCCGCAAGTACGGCCTGCTCGAAAAGGCGATCGGCCAGCTGCAGGAGATCGTGACGCGTTTTCCCGACAACGTCGCGGCGCGCGTGGAGCTGCGCGACATCTACTCGCAGCAGGGCGACCGCGACCGCGCCGCCGACCAGAGCCTGGCGCTCGCGGAGATCTCGCGCCTCAGCGGCGATTCCGCGGCGGCCGCGGCGCACGAGGCCGAGGGCCGCGCCGTGGCGCTGCCAGGCGCCGTCGCCGTCGTCATCGACGACACGGCGCTCGGTGAGTCGCCGGTGCTGCAAGTCGAGCCGCCGGCAATCGCCGTCGACGCCGACCAGCCCTTCAGCTTCGGCGACACCGACTCCGCGCTTGCTTCGCTCCTGACCCCGGTGCCGCTGGCACTGCCCGGCAGCGTCGCCAACAGCCCGGTGAGCGCGCGTGAGCTCGACGACCTCGAGATCGAATACAGCGCCGCCCTGCTCGAGCCAGCCGTGGTTGCGACGCCGGCGCCGCCCGAAACCGAAACGCCGGCCGCCGCTGCGGCAGCGCCGCAGCTGACGGTCGAAGACGACATGAGCCAGGTCTTCGGCGGCCGCGCCGCGGCGCCGGAGATCGGCGACGCGGGGCTCGCCGACATGTTCCGTGAGTTCCGCAAGGGCGTCGACGAACAGCTGGGCAGCGAGGATCACGATACCCGCTACAACCTCGGCATCGCCTACAAGGAAATGGGGCTGCTCGACGAAGCCATCGGCGAGTTCACGCTCGCGGCCGAGGACCCGCAGCGCGCCCTCGAGTGCATGAGCATGATCGGCCTGTGCTTCATGGAAAAGGGCGCGCCCGCGGAAGCGGCGCGCTGGTTCGAGAACGGGCTGGCGCAGAAGGGCCGGACGCCCGAGGAGTATCGCGGCCTCGAATACGACCTCGCGGTCGCGTACGAGGCGAGCGGCGAGAAGCAGAAGGCGTTCGAGCAGTTCTCGCGCCTCGCCGCCAAGGGCGCCTTCCGCGACGTCGCCGCGAGGCTGCGCAAGCTCAAGGCCGAAGTCTCGTAGGCGCGTTTGGCGACGTTCATCTCCGTGCTCAGCTCGCTGCTCGTGGGCATCGTTCTGGTCATTGCTCCCTGGACCGACCTGTGGAGCACGAACGCGCTGGTCGCGTACGACTCGGCGCTGCGCAGCGTGCTGCTGTCGGCGTTCACGCGCGGTGCCGTCAGTGGGCTCGGCCTCGTCAACCTGGTGCTCGCCGCCAATGAGCTCCGCGGAAACCGGCAAGACCCCGGCCGCTCGTAACCTCGCCGAGCTCGCGGAGCGGGCCAGGGAGCTGGCGCGGCGCCCCGACGACCTGCAGAGATGGCTGCTCGCGCTGCGCTGGGGCGAGCTGGCGCCGCTCAGCGTCAGCCCGGTGGTGCCGGTTGCGGTGCGCACGCGCGCCGATGGCCAGCTGCGCGACCGCCTGCCCGGCATGCGCCTCGGCGACCGCATCACGCTCGCGAAGCTCGCTTCGCGGCGGCTGCTGCCGGTGATCCTCCGGGAGAAGGACGCGCGCGTGCTGAGCGCCGCCATGTCGAACCCGCGCCTTGGCGCCGGCGAACTCGTGGCCGCGATCGGCTCGGAGCAGGCGCCGGAGAAACTGTTCGACGTGATCGATTGCTCGCGCTGGCGCGAGGACTACCGGGTGCGCGCGGCGCTCGTCCGCCAGCCGCGCACCCCGATCGCGACCTCCCTCTCGCACATGACCGCGCTCAACGACTCCGATCTGCGCAGCCTCGCCGAGTCGCCGCCGCGGCCGCTGCTGGGGTTGGTGGCGAGGCGCATCCTGGTGACCCGAGGTCATTGAGCCACAAAGAGTTGACAGGTTCGGACACAGTTCGGTAATCTTCCGCACGTTTTTATTGCATCAGCCGTTGCACAATCGCACTCGCGCAATCATGGCCGTGCCGATTCAGGGACGATCGAGGAAGGACTAGAGCGTTGTCAGTCGAAGAAAGTCGCGATGCCCGGGCGTTTGGAGAGTGGCTGCGCCGGGAGCGCGAAGTCCGCGGCATCGAGCTGCGCGTGATCGCGGACGAGACCAAGATCTCGAAGCGCTTCCTCGACGCTCTCGAACAGGGGCGGCTGCACATCCTGCCGGGCGGCGTCTTCCCGCGTTCGTTCCTGCGCCAGTACAGCGAGTATCTCGGCCTCGACACCGCGCGGCTGCTCGAGCAATTCGGCGGCCTCTGCGCCGAGCCGGAAGCGCCGCTGGTGCGCGGCTTCTCGGCGGGGCGCTTCGTGCGCGAGCATCGCGCCAACCTCACCGTGGCGGTGATCGTGCTGCTGGTCGGCGCCATGACATTCCTGAAGGTGCGCGCGGAACGCGGCGCCGCCGATGCGTTCCCGGTGGTGAAGACCGCGCCGAGCGCGCGGCCCATCACGCGCACCGCACCGCGCGAACGCGTCTACGCGGAGTCGCCCGCTTCGCCCGCCGCCACCAGCGGCCTGCGCCTGGCGCTCACCGCGCGCGCCACCAGCTGGGTCGCGGTGACGGTCGACGGCCAGAGCGTCGTCGATCGCATCTTCGCCGCCGGCGAGGCGCAGGCCTTCGAGGGGCGGGCCGAGATCCTGCTGTCGGTGGGCAATGCCGGCGGGGTGTCGCTCACGCTCAACGAACAACCGGGAAAATCGCTCGGCCGGACCGGAGAAGTGCGGCGCAACATCCAGATCACGCAGCAAAGCGCCAGCGCCTTCGTCCAGGACCAGTCCGGGGCGCTGCGGCTCGCCCAGCGGGACTAGGCCGCTCGTCTCGCGCATGAGCGAGGCCGTCCGCGCCACCAACCCACTCGTCGAACAGTTCCTGAAGGGGCAGGTGCCCCGCGACCTGCGCCTGCTCGCGGCACAGGGGGCCCTGCCGCTCAAGGTCGCCGACCTGCTCGAACTGCTCGAGCACCTGAGCCACGATCCCGACGCCGCGATCTCCGGCCCCGCCGGGGAAACGATGCGCAAGATCCCGCTGGCCGAAGCGCTGCCGGTGTTGCGCGACCGCGACACGCAGCCGGCGATCCTCTCCTGGGCGCTGGCGCTGCGCGCCGAACCGGAACTGCTCGCCGGCCTGCTGCAGAACATGGCGACGCCGGACGACGCCATCCGCGCGGTGGCGGGGGGCCTCTCCGAGGCGCTCGTCGAACTGGTGGTCATCAACCAGGTGCGGCTGCTGCGCGCGACCACGCTGCTAGAAGCCACCGAGTCGAACCCGAACCTCAGCAACGACCAGAAGCGCCGCCTGCGCGAGCTGCGCGAGAGCTTCCGCATCGGCCAGACGCCGACCCAGCCGCCTGCGGCGCCCGTGCAGGCGCCCGCGCCACCGCTGCAGCTGCCGCCCGAGCCGGAGCCGCCCCCGATCCTCGACGCGGACGAGGCCGTCGCCCATTACCTCACCGATGAAGAGCGCGGCGAGACCGACAAGATCAGCACCGTCCAGCGGATTTACCGCATGACCGTGGCGGAAAAGGTGATCCTGGCCTTGAAAGGAACGCGCGAGGAGCGGAACATCCTCATTCGTGACCCCAATCGACTGGTGGCTTCGGCCGTCCTCGGCAGCCCGCGCCTCACCGACGCCGAGATCGAGGCGTTCGCCGCGATGAAGAACGTCTCGGAGGACGTGCTGCGCCGCGTCGGCAGCAACCGCGAGTGGATGAAGCGCTATCCGGTGCTCGTGAACGTGGTCAAGAACCCGCGCACCCCGGCCGGCATCGGCCTCGGCCTGGTGGCGCGCCTCAACCCGCGCGACATGAAGTCGCTGTCCACCGACCGCAACGTCGCCGACGTCATCCGCAAGGGCGCGATGCGCTTCATCAAGCAGACCGACACTTCCGGCGGCGCCAAGAAACACTGACTTGACCAACTACTACGCGATCCTCGGCGTCGAGCCGTCGGCCACACACGACGAGATCCGCTCGGCGTACGCGCGGATCGCGCGCGAGCAGCATCCCGACCGCTTCCCCGATCCCGAGGAAAAGGAGAAGGCCTCGATCGCCTTCACCGAAGCGACCTCCGCCTTCAACACGCTCAGCAACGACCGCGCCCGCGCCCTCTACGACGAGGGCCTCGATCGCGCCGAGGAGGGCGGCGCGCCCGCCGACCTCGCGCGCCTGGCCTACGGCGAGGGGCTCGTCAAGTTCGAGCACCGCGACTTCCACGAGGCGGTCGAGCACTTCCGCCTGGCGGTGGCGCAGGACCCGCAGCAATCGCGCTATCACGTCGCCCTGGCGCGCGCGCTCGCCAAGAACCCGCGCTGGATCCGCCGCTCGGTCGAGGCCTACGAAGTGGCGCTCAAGCTGCGCCCGGACGACACGCTCGCGACCGCCGAGCTCGCCGACCTGCTGGAGCGCCAGGGGCTGCACCTGCGCGCCGAGCGGCTGCGCGAGATCGTGCGCAAGCGCCTGCCGAGCAGCAACTCCCCCGGGACGCGGCGCCCCACGGGCGGCGCCAGCTCGGGCAGCACCGCGGCGCCCAAGGGGCTCGGCGGCCTGTTCGGAAGGTTCAAGGGGAAGAAGTGACAACATGAGGATCAGCTACCAGGCCATCAGCGACGTTGGCCGGAAACGCAAGGGCAACGAGGACCATTTCCTGGTGAACCCGGACCAGCGGCTGTTCGTGGTCGCCGACGGCATGGGCGGCCATGCCGCGGGCGAAGTGGCCTCGCGCATCGCGGTGGACGCGATCGACGAGTTCGTCGCCAACACCCGCGACGGCGAGCCGCTGGCCCTGACGTCCGGCGTCGAGGCGCGGGTCGCTTCCGAGCCCGACCGCATCCGCAAGGCCATCGTCTATTCGAACGGCATGGTGTTCGACGCCACCCGCGAGCGCAGCGAGTACGAAGGCATGGCGACGACGGTCGCGGCGGTGCTGGTGGAAGGCGCCACCGCGCACCTCGCGCACGTCGGCGACAGCCGCGTCTACCTGCTGCGCGGCGCGAGCATGAAGCAGATGACCCGCGACCATTCCTGGGTCAACGAGCAGGTCGAGAGCGGCATCCTCACCAACGAGCAGGCGCGCATCCATCCGCTGCGCAACGTGGTGACGCGCGCGCTGGGCGGCCACGCCGACCTGGCGGTCGACGTCAGCTCGCTCGAGGTGCGCGCCGGCGACATCCTGCTGCTGTGCTCGGATGGGCTCACCACCATGGTCACCGACGACGAGATCGCCTCGATCCTCCAGGTCGAGGCCGGCGATCTCGCCGAGACCGCGCGCCGCCTGGTCGATGCCGCCAACGAGTCGGGCGGCGAAGACAACGTCACCGTGGTGCTGGTGCAGTTCCAGTCGTGAGCGGCGCACCGGAACCGCCAGGCCCGCGCCTCATCTGGACGAGGCCCGACGGCGCCGAGGCGACCTTCCCGATCGGCAGCGGCGGCGCCACCGTCGGCCGCGACCAGATGGCCGAGGTGTTCCTCGACGAGGTGCTGGTGTCGCGCGGCCATGCGCGCATCGAGCTGGCTGGTGCCGAGTGGGTGGTGAAAGACCTTGGCTCCACCAACGGCACCCGTGTCAACGGCAAGCTCGTGAAGGAGCAGCGGCTCCGCGACGGCGACGAACTGCGCTTCGCGCGCGCGCGCTGCGTCTTCCGCAGCTAGCGCCGGCGAACGGCGCGCCTCAGGCGCCTGCGAACACCCGCCGGAAGAGGTCGGTGCGCAGCAGGCCCTCGGGATCGAGCGCGCGCTTCAGCTCGAGGAAGCGTGCGGTGCGCGGCTCGGCGGCGAGCGCGGTGCGCGCCGCGGGCGACAACAGGCTGTCCTTGGCGAAGTAGAAGCGGCCGCCGGCGGCGAGCACTTCGCGATCGAGCTCCGCGCAAAGCGCCAGGAGCCGCGCGGCGCGCTCCGGCTGCCACTTGAAGTCGAGCGCGAGCGAGTAGCCGTCGAGCCCGTGTGTCATCAGGAACGGGTCGGCGCGGTGCTGCTTGAAGACCGCGAGATAGGGCGGCAGCCCGTGGCGGCGGCAGGTCTCGAGCTGGCGGCGCAGCACCTGCGGCGCCGTCGCGGCGGGGATGAAGCTCTGGTACTGGATGAGGCCGCCGGGACCGTACGCTCGCTTCCACCCCGGCACGAAGTCGAGCAGGAACGAGAACGCCGCGAGCGACTGGCGGTACTTGCCCGAACCCGCGGCCCGCCCCTGCAGGTACTTGACGAGATTCACGAGCTGCCAGCCGGGATCGTTCGCGAACGGCGCCATCAGCCGCCAGACCTGGTCCATCGGCAGCACGCCGAAGAGCCGTGCCGGCAGCGCCTGGCTCTGCGGTTCGCTGGTTTGCTGCGGCTGCGGATCCTCGCCGTCCCGCAGGTAGCGCGCGGCGTGCACCAGCCCGCGGCCGCAGCCCTTGCCGGTGGCGAAGCCGTCCACCCAGCCGACGAGGTAGTCGGCGCTCGCCGCGCGCGCCGCGAACGCCGCGAACATCTCGTCGAGGTCGCGGGTGGGCACCGGCTCCACTTCCAGCAAGCCCGAGTGCACGCGCTTGAGGCGCAGCGTCACTTCGGTGATCACCGCCAGCACGCCGAAGCCGCCGATGACTGCATGGAACAGCGAGCTGTCCTCGCCGCGGCTGAGGCGCCGGCTTTCGCCGTTCGGCAGCGCCACGCGCAGCGCGTCGATCTGGTCGCCGATCGTGCCGACGCCGAAATTGTTCTTGCCGTGGATGTTCATCGCGGCGCAGCCGCCGATGGTCGGGAACATGGTGCCGGGGACGACAGCGGGCCAGTAGCCGAGCGGCAGGCAGTGCTTCCACAACTTCTCGATCGTGACTCCCGGTTCCACGCGCGCGATGCCGGTGTGCCGGTCGAAGTCGAGGATGCGGTCGAGATGCGTGGTGTCGAGCGCGATGCCCTCGGCGTTCATCGCGGCATCGCCGTAGCTGCAGCCGGTGCCGCGCA
Organism: uncultured Acidobacteriota bacterium; assembly: GCA_963720545.1. Taxonomy (GTDB): domain Bacteria; phylum Acidobacteriota; class Vicinamibacteria; order Fen-336; family Fen-336; genus MFD01916-c6. Next base: position 3,452,782 of record OY970399.1, read on the forward strand.
GGCCGACGCTGACGCCGGCATCGCGAGCGGCGGCGAATACCGCGCCGATCTCGTCGACCGACGCGGGCCGGTAGACGTAGCTCATGGCGCGGGCGGAACCGCCCCAGGACGACACCGGCTCGAGGCGGCGCGCCTCGAGAGCGGCGCGCGCAGTCACCGCCAACACTAGATCTCGAGCCGGGAAAAGATGCTCGACGGGATGGCGCGCAGGATCGCCATGACCAGCCGCCAGCGCTCCGGCACGTAGGCCGTCTGCCGCCGGCCGCGCGCCGCCTTCAGGATGAGCGCCGCGGCGCGCTCGGCCGAAATCACCATCGGCAGCCTCGCGAGGCCGGCGGTCATCGGTGTCGCCACCGGGCCCGGCTTCACCGTCAGCACGCGCACCCCGCGCTGGCGCAAGCGGTTGCGCAGCGCTTCGAGATAGTGCGCGAGCGCCGCCTTGGACGCCCCGTAGACCGGCTGGCCGCGCCGGCCGCGGTCGCCGGCGACCGAACCGATGCCGATGATGGTGCCGGCCCCGGCCGCCGCGAAGCGCTGCGCGGCCTCGTTGAGCCAGGCGACGGCGCCGCTCACGTTGACCGCGATGATCTCGCTGTCTTTCACGAACTCGTAGTCGGTCGAGCCGATGCGCGGCATCACCCCGGCGGCATACACCACGGTATCGAGCCCGCCCAGGTCGCGGCAGATCGCCTGGAAGAGCGCCGGCACCGCCGCGGTGTCCGCGACGTCGTGGCTGTAGGCGCGCACCCGGCCCGCGCCCGCGGCGGCCTCCTGCAGCGCCGCCAGCCGCTCTGCGCTGCGGCCCACGGCGGCCACGTCGCAGCCACTGGCGGCGAGCCGGCGGCAAAGCGCTTCCCCGATGCCCGAAGAGCCGCCGATGACGATGGTGCGCTGGAACACTACTCGCGCGGCATCTCGGGCCGGCCGAGAAGGAAGCCCTGGCCGTGCTCGACGTTCAAGGCGGTGAGTGCCTGGAGCTCGTCCTCACTGGTGATGCCCTCGGCGATGATGCGTGCGCCGATGCCTTCGCCCATGGCGATGATGGCCTTCACCATCTCACGGTTGACGGCGGTCGAATGGATGTCGCGCACCAGCGAGATGTCGATCTTGAGGAACGACGGCTTGAGGCGCGAGATCGACTCGAGGCCGGAGTAGCCGGCGCCGACGTCGTCGACCGCGAACGACATGCCGAGGTCGGAGTAGTAGTCCATCGCCTCGCGGAACAGGCTGTAGTTCTCGATCACCAGCTTCTCCGTGATCTCGATCACGATGCGGTCGGGAGCCACCTGCGCCTTCTCCAGGAAGTCGATCAGCGGCTTGCCGCGGAAGTCCGGCTCGCGAATGGTCGACGGCAGCGCGTTGATGAAGATCTTGCAGTTGGAGGGAATGCGCGAGGAGGAGAGCAGCGCCTGCTTGCGGCAAAGCCGGTCGAGCTCGGACGACAGGCTGAAGCGCCCCGCCGTGCCGAACAGCGTGTCGGCCGACTCGAGGCCGGTGCCGCGGCTGCCGCGCGACAGCGCCTCATAGCCGAGCAGGGAGCGGTCGGCAAGCCTGTAGATCGGCTGGTAGGCGGTGACGATGCGCTCGCGCGCCAGCAGGTCGTAGACCTTTTCCTGCGCCAGCAGGTCGTCGGCAGTGCGCAGGTGCGTGGCGGTGTGCAGCGCCTGGCGAAAGGCGCGGCTCACGATGTGCTCGATGTGCACCAGCGGGTTGTACATCGCGACCGCGTAGCCGGTGTTCACGTGTCGCGAGGAGTGCAGGTAGGGGAACGCGGCGCGCTCGATGGTTGCGATCAGGCCGGTGGCGAAGCGGGTGCGCGCGGCGCGCGCATCGGCCGGCGTCAGCGCCAGCGCCTTGCGGCGCTTCGGCCCCATGAAGATCATCAGGCGCAGGCCGCGCGGCTGGTCGAGACAGACGATGTCGTCGAGCCGGTAGTCCTTGCCGTTCTGCTCCTTGAGGATCGTGAACATGCGCTGGCGCACTTCGTCGTAGGCCTGGGTGCCGTATTCGTCCTGGATGGCGGCGAACGGCGAGAAGTCGGTGACCACCAGGCCGATGCTGCCACGCTCCGCGAAATCCGCCGCGATCTGCGGCAGAACCTCGTGAAACGGCGGGAAGGGCTCGCGTGTCATGGTGTTGGCGGCGTCGTGGGCTTTGGCGGTGCGATAATACCGACCTCGCCGAGCCCCGCCAAACCCGGCGGCGGCAGAGGTTGCGAGAGATCACCAAACAGCGAGAGGCCATGAGCCAGAGAATGCAAGAGATCCGCCGCCGCCGCCAGCGCCGCGAGAAGGCCCTGAAGGCCAGGCGCCGGGAGGCCCGGGCCGCCGCCGCCAAGAAGCCAGCAGCCAAGCGCTAGCCGTCAAAGGCCCAGGAAGCCGCTTGCAACTGCCCGCGTTCGCGGCCGCCTTCCGCGCCCCGGGCTTCAGGCGCCTGTGGATCGGGGCGTTCCTCAGCAGCGTCGGCACCTGGACCCAGGACGTGGCGCTCGCCTGGCTCGTCCACCAGCGCTTCGGCGACCCGCGCTACCTCGGGTACCGCTCGTTCGCCGCCGAGGCGCCGCTGCTCGCCTTCATGCTGCTGGGCGGCGCGCGCGCCGATCGCGGCGACCGCAAGAAGATACTGCTGGGCTCGCAGGTGGCGCAGATGGCATGCGCTGTGGCGCTCGCGGCGATGTACGCGACCGACACCCTGAGCATCGCCGCCATCCTGGTGCTCGCTGTGCTCGCCGGGCTGGCGCAGTCGCAGTCGGCGCCGACCTACCAGGCGACGCTCACGAGCCTGGTGCCGCGCGCGCACATCCAGAGCGCCGTCGGACTGAACTCGCTGCAGTTCAACCTGTCGCGCGCGCTCGGTCCGGCGGTCGCCGCGGTGCTGCTGGCCTCGGCCGGCGCGGGCGTTTGCTTCGGCGTGAATGCGCTGTCGTTCGTCGCGGTCATCATCGCCATCGCCGGCCTCGACCTGCCGAAGGCGCCGGTCGCGCCGGCCGAGAGCGTGCTGAAGAGCCTCTCGCTCGCCTGGGACCAGGTGGCGCTCTCGCCGCAGCTGCGGGTGCTGGTGCTGCTCGGCGCTGCCGGCAGCCTGCTCGGTTTCCCATTCATCACCTACCTGCCGGTCGTCGCCACCCGCCTCGGCGAGGGCGCCGCCGGGTTCGGCCTGCTGATGGCGAGCTTCGGCGCCGGCGCCATCGTTGGCGCCGTCGTGACCGCGCAGCAGGGCCCGAAGCCGGGCCGCGGCATCCGCACGCTCATCGCCTTTGCGTGCTGCGGGGCAGGCGCGGCAGGAGCCGCCGCAAGCCCGTGGGCATGGCTCACCGCCTGCCTGCTGCCGCTCACCGGTTTTTCGATGGTGGTTGCGCTCTCGACGGTCAACTCGCTGGTGCAGGAGAACGCGCCCGATGCCTTCCGCGGACGGGTGCTCGCAATCTTCGGCCTCGCGTTCCGCGGTGGCGGCCCGGTTGGCAGCCTGGCGGCCGGGTTTCTCGTCAAGGCCTTTGGCGTCGCACCGGTGCTGGCGGGGTTCGGCGCCTGCCTCGCGATCTTTTCCGCGATTGTGTTCTGGAAGGGAAACGCCTTTCGCCGGCTGTAGTATGCTGCCTCTCCCATGGCCGACGGCCTCACCACCAACCGCGGACGATCTCCCAGGCAGCAGCCTCAAGCGGGCACGTATGCACCGGGAACGTACCTGCGATGCGGTTCGTGTGGCAGGCTGCTGCGGATCGACTGGCCGACGCGGAGCATCGTCTGCTCGTGCGGCGCGCGCATAAACCCCGGGGGAACCTCGGCGAAGTAGAGTGAGCGGCCGCCGCAGCCTGCCACTCGATGCGCTTGTCGTGCCGGGCCTGCTGGCCCTGATCGCGCACGACCTGTTCCTGTTCGACCCGATTCGTGTCATCGCCTGGCGCTGGCTGCACGACGAACGGCTGGCCCTTGCCCTGCCGAGGTTCCTGCGAGCACTGGCACCCGCGCCGCTGCCGGGCTGGGACCGCGATCCTGTCGCCGCGGTGCTGGCGCTGCTGATGCTGTCGATCGGCTTCGCCTACTTCGCCCTGGGCCGCGCCGGCGCCCCGCCGCGCTGGCGGGCGCTGCTCATTGCCCTGGCCGCGGCGCTGCTGGTGGTGCTGCCGACGCTCGCGCTCATCGAGATGGGATGGATCACGCAACGTCCCTACGGCCAGGACGGCGGCGTCGTGCAGCTGCCGCTCGCGATGGACAAGCTCATGGCGGGGCAGTCGCCTTACGGCGCCGACTATTCCGACTCGATCCTCGGCAAGGAAGCGCGCGCGTCCGGATTCTGGGCGCAGTTCGGCGAGAACCCGATCCTGCATCATCACGCGTACCTGCCGGGCACGCACATCCTGATGGCCCCCTGGTATCTCCTGGGCCGGGCTACGGGCGCTCCCTTCGATCCGCGCGTGGTGACGCTATTGGCATTCATCCTGGCGGTGTTTGCCGCCGCGATGATTCCGCGCGACCCGCCGTCGCGCCTCGCCGCCGCCGCCTGCGTCGCCCTCAACCCGCTCATCTACTGGCATCAGGTGTTCGGAGCCAACGACGTGCTGGTGCTGGCGCTGCTCCTCGGCGCGGTCGCGCTCGGCGGACAGGGCCGTCGGGTGGGTGCCGCGACGTTGCTGGGACTCGCGTGTGCCACCAAGCAGCTGGCCTGGCCGTTCGCGCCGTTCCTGGTCCTGTCGCTGGCGGAGGTCGATTCCCTGATCCAGCTGCGGTCGCCGGCGGGCCGTGCGCGCCTCTTCAGAATCCTTGCTTACGCCGGCGGGGTCTTCATCGCAGTGGTGGCGCCGGTCGTGGCGCTCGATCCGGGCGCCTTCTGGATGGACGTTTTCGGTTACAACGTCGGGCTGCGCGGCGCCGGCAGTTATCCGCTCGGCGGCACTCCGGGCTTCGGCTTCGCCAACTTCCTCATTTACTTCGGCGCTGTCTCGAGCCTGACCGACTACTTTCCGTTCGGCATCTTCTATTTGTTGTTCATACCGCTGGGCCTGTTCCTCGTGACACGCCAATGGCGGCACAATGTCCCCGCCGCGGCGCTCGTGTGGGGGAGTGCCGCGCTCCTCGCATCCATCTACTTCTCGCGCGTGGCCCACCCCAACTACCTCGTGCTCGTCGCCGGCGCGCTGCCCGTCGGAGTGCTGGCGGGACGCCGCTTCAGTGCCGACACGGCCGTCGTACCGCTTGCGCTCCTCGCCACCGCGGTGGCGATCATCGGCGGCCAGGTCTACGAAGCGAGCTGGGGCGACGCGGTCGCGTCCCGCCTGCCGCAATGGACCACCGGTGTTGTCGGCGCGCTGCTGCCGCGCGCGGGGCCGAAGCTCACGCTCGACCCGATCGGCCTTGGCGTTGCCGCGCTCGCCGCCGGGGCCGCCCTCGTCTACCTGGTCGCCGCCGCGTCCGGACTGCCGCGGCGTACTCGCCTCGCGATCATTGGCGCCGCTTCGCTCGCGGTGGTGGTGCTGCCGACCCTGCTGCTCGAGCGCACGGCACGCGCATCCGGAATCGTACGCGCGGAGTATGGCTGGACGGCCAGCGTTGCCGCTCGCGACACAACGACGCGCGAGGCCTGGAGCCGCAGCTTCCAGCGCGATCCGCCGGGCGAGATGCTCGCGTCCGGCGAGGACCCGGCGGCGAACGGCTCGGTGCTCGACGCCTGGCTGCGCTCCGCGGCGCGCGTGATGCGCAGCTCGCCGGTCGTCGATTCGCGCCCCCTGCTGCTCGCGGCGCTTGCGCTCGGTGTCGTGTTCCTGGTGCGCGCAACCCCGCCCGCGCAGCAGCCGCTGGTGCTCGGCTTCGCGCTGTTGGCGCCGTTCACTGCGCTGGGCGTGCCGTTCGGTTCGGGCGAGTGGCTGGTGATAGCAGCGGTGCTGTTGACGCTGTTCGTGGTGCCGCCACGCATCGCACCGCTGCTGCTCGTCGCCGGTTTTCTGCATCAGGTTCAACAGCTGCCGCTGGCACGTCCGGAGACAGGTTTCGCAGCGCTCTACGCCTATCGCGCACGCGCCGACTGGCAGACGGCCACGCTGGTCCTCGCCACCGCCCTGATGAGCGCAGTGGGCCTGCTCGCCGCGTTCGGCAGCATCTGGCTGTGGCTCCGGCCGGCGGCTTGGGCGCGCCCGCGCGTCGTGACGTTGACCGCCGCGGTTTTGTGGCTCGCCGCACTCGCGGCGCCCGGCGCAACGCCGATGTACGCGTTCGCGCCGCTCCTCCTGCTGCTGGTACACTATGCGTCCCCGCCCAGAGCCGGAGTGGTGGAATTGGCAGACACGCACGTTTGAGGGGCGTGTGGGGAAACCCATGCGGGTTCGAGTCCCGCCTCCGGCACCACCCCGCTTCTGAATCGTTTTCCCGAGGGACTGCGTCGCTTGCGCTGGCCCCGAGGGATCTCTGGTAGAACCCCTCAATGCTTTCACTGCTTGTTGCTGCCGCGCTTGCGGCCGTGCCGGGGCATCCGACGGTCGCGTTCCTGACCGACTTCGGGGTGCGCAGCGAATCGGTCGCGACCTGCAAGGCGGTGATGCTCGGCATCGCGCCGTCGCTCACGATCGTGGACGTCACGCACGAAGTGCCGCCGTTCGACATCGCCACCGGCGCCGTGCTGCTCGAGCGCACCGTCAAGTATTTTCCGCGCGGCACGGTGTTCGTGGCGGTGGTCGACCCCGGCGTCGGCACCAGCCGCCGCGCGATCGCGGCGCGCACGCGCGCCGGCCACGTCCTGGTCGGGCCCGACAACGGCGTGTTGTCGCTGGCGCTGGCGAAGGAAGGTGCGATTGAGGTTCGCGAGCTGACGAACCGCGCGCTCTTCAACCGGCTCGACCCGGTGTCCGGCATCTTCCATGGCCGCGACGTGTTCTCCCCAGTCGCTGCGCACCTCGCGCGCGGCGAGGCGTTCGCATCGGTCGGGCCGGTGGCGGCCGAATGGGTGAAGCTGCCACAGGCCCCGGCCGAACAGCAGCCCGGGAAGCTGCGCGGCGAGGCGACGCTCCTCGACCTCGCCTTCGGCAACATCGCCACGAACATCCCGGCGGGCTTCGCCGAGTCGGCCGGCTTCCACCCGGGCGACGCGGTTTCGGTCACGATCGGCGGGCGCACCCAGGACGGCCGCTTCGCGCGCACCTTTGGCGAGGTGGCGGTTGGCGAACTCGTGGTCTATCCCGAAGATCAGGGCTTCATCGGCGTCGCGCTGCGCGAAGGCGACCTGGTGAAAGCGCTTCAGGTCGCGCGCGGCGCCGCGGTCGCGATCGTTCGCAAGTAGCCAGGGCGCTACTTCAGGCCTTCAGGCTCGCGAGTTCCTTGGCGATGACGCGTGCGGCGTTGCGGCCGGGCAGGCCGGTGATGCCGCCGCCCGGATGCGTGCCGGCGCTGCTCAGGAACAGGCCCTCGATAGGCGTGCGATAGGCCGGCCAGCCCCAGAGCGGACGCATGGTGAAGAGCTGGTCGAGAGCGTGCTCGCCGTGGTCGGGATGGCCGCCGGTGAGCCCGTATTGCGTCTCGAAGTCTTCCGGAGTCAGCACCTCGACATGCTCGACGAGGCTGCGCAGCCCGGGAGCGTGCGCCTCGAGGACCCGCAACGTGCGCTCGGCGATCGCGGCGCGCCGCTCCGCGGCCGGCACCGTGGCGCGCAGCTTGCGCGGTGTGTACTGCACGTACGCCGAGAGCACGTGCGCGCCGGCCGGCGCCAGCGACGGATCGCTGAGCGTCGGGATGGTGAACTCGACATACGGCGACTCGCTGTCGGCGCCGTACTTCCAGGCGTCGTAGGCGCGCTCCAGGTAGTCGATCTCGTGGCCCGCCTGCACCCGGCCGCGCAGGGCGGCCGCTTCGGCAACGCCGCTGAAGCGCGGCAGGTCGCGCAGCGCGAGGTGCACCTTCGAAGCCATGCCGCTCGCGCGGTAGCAGGAGATCTGGTGATGCTCTTCGGGATCGAGGAGCGCCGGCTCGATCAGGTCGAGCATGGTGCGCTTCGGGTCGGCCCCGGAAACGACCGCAAGGCTCTCGAGCTGTTCGCCGTTGTCGAGCACGACACCGCGTGCCCGGCCGTTCGCCACGACGATCCGGGCCACGCCCGCACCGGTGCGGATGGTGACGCCGGCGCCGGTGGCTGCGGCCGCCAGGGCGTCGGCCACCGCTCCCAGTCCGCCGCGCACGAGTGCGGGTGCGCTGAGCGCCCGGCCGCCCGCCCACGACGACCGGAACAGCAGGTTGGCGGTGGTGCCCGCAGACCATGGGCCGGCCGCGACGCCGGTGATGCCGCGCGCGGCGATCGCCGCGGTGAGCAGCGGCGTCTCGAACCATTCCTGCGCGAAGTCGGCGACCGCCATCGGCAGCCAGCGCAGCGCGTTCTGGCCGTCCACGCGGCCGAGCCGCCGAAACGACAGGCCGAGCCCCGCCATCGGCAGCAGCTCGCGCATCCGGATGGCGTTGACGTCGGGCGGAGTGGCGAGCGACGCCTTCTCGAGGATGGCGCAGATGCGGCCCACGGCCTTCTCGAACTCGGGCCAGCGCTGCGCGTCGCGCGGCGAGAACACCGCCAGGCCGTCCACGGTGCGCTTGGCGTCGCCGTAGATGCTGAGCGGCTCGCCGCTCGGGTTCAGCACGGTGAGCGACGGCTCGGAGCGGATCCACTCGATGGCGCCCTCGATGCCCAGCTCCTTCACGACGACGGGATGCAGCGGCCCCGCGGTGTGCGCGACCGACGAGACCTTGAACCCCGGATGGAACTCGTCGGTGGTGGCCGCGCCGCCCACCTTGGCGCGCTTCTCCACCACCACGACGCTCTTGCCGCCACGCGCCAGCAGCGTTGCTGCCACCAGGCCGTTGTGGCCGCCGCCGACGACAATGACGTCCACGCGGCTCACCGGACCCTCCGTGACTTCCAATCGCTCAGGATCTCGAGGGCCGCGATCCGGCCCGATGCGCCCATGATGCCGCCGCCCGGATGGGTGGCAGCGCCGCAGAGGTAGAGGTTCTTCACCGGCGTGCGGTAGCGCGCCCAGCCGGCGACCGGCCGCAGGAAGAAGAGCTGCTCGAGCGACAGCTCGCCCTGGAAGATGTTGCCTTCGGTGAGGCCGATCATGCGCTCGATGTCGAGCGGCGTCAGCACTTGGCGGTGCAGGATCAGGCTCTTGAGGTTGGGGGCGTGCTCGCTGATCGCATCGATGACGGCGTCGCCGAACGCCTCGCGCTTCTCGTCCCAGGTGCCCTCGCGCAGCTTGTAGGGCGCGTACTGCACGAAACAGGACATGGTGTGCTTGCCGGGAGGTGCCACCGAAGGGTCGGTGAGCGACGGGATGACGACGTCGCAATAGGGCCGCCGCGAGAAGTCGCCGTACTTGGCGTCGTCGTAGGCGCGCTCCATGTAGTCGAGGCTCGGCGAGATCGAGATCGCGCCGCGCAGGTGCGCGCCCTTGCCCGGCAGGCTCCTGAAGTCGGGCAGTCCGGAGAGCGCCAGGTTCACCTTGCCCGAGGAGCCGCGGTACTTGTAGCGCTTCACGTCGGCGAGGAACGTATCGTCCACGCCGCCCTTCTCGAGCAGGCGCACGAAGGTCTGGTTGGTGTCGAGGCTCGAGACCACAATCGTGGCGTTGATCTCCTCGCCGTTCTCGAGCACGACACCTGTGGTCTTGCCGTTCTTCACCTTGATCGTCTGGATCGAGGCTTCGGTGCGGATCTCGACGCCCGCCTCGAGCGCGGCGCCGGCGATCGCGTAGCTGATGGCGCCGGTGCCGCCGCGCGGCAGGCCCCACGCGCGGAAGGCGCCGTCGATCTCGCCCATGTAGTGGTGCAGCAGGACGTACGCCGTACCCGGCGAGCGCACGCCGAGGAACGTGCCGATGATGCCGCTGGCCGACATCGTTGCCTTCAGGACGTCGGTCTCGAACCACTGGTCGAGGAAATCGGCGGCGCTCATGGTCATGAGCTGGATGATGTTGTGCTGGTCCTTCTTCGTCAGCTTCTGGAAGCGGCGCGACATCGCCGCCAGGTCCCTGATCGCGCGCGCGTCAGGCGCGTAGGGGTCGGGCGGCACCATCGACAGGATCGGCTTGACGAAGCGCGCCATGTCCACCATCGCGAGCGCGTAGTCGTCGTAGGCCTCGGCATCGACCGGCGAGTGGCGGTAGATCTCGCGGCGGGTGAGCGCGTGATCGCTCATGCGCCACAGGTGGTTGCCGTCGGGCATCGGCGTGAAGGTGCCGTCGAGCGGCAGGATTTCGAGGCCGTGGCGCGGCAGGTCCAGCTCGCGGATGATCTCGGGGCGCAGCAGCGACACCACGTACGAGAACTGCGAAAACTTGAAGCCGGGGAAGATCTCCTCTGTCACCGCGGCGCCGCCCAGCACGTGGCGCTTCTCCAGGACCAGGACACTCTTGCCAGCGCGGGCGAGGTAGGCGGCATTCACCAGCCCGTTGTGGCCGCCGCCGATGATGATCGCGTCGTACGCTTTGGACATTGCCCGCGGATTCTAGCGCAGCAAGTGATGCGCCCGCCCGCGCGGCGCCTGCGCTCAGTAGAGCGCCAGCTCGTCGATCGCCATGCGCACCGAAGCGCCCGGTTTCATCGTGCCCTTGTCGACAATGATGGCGAACTCGCGCACCTGCTTCAGGTCGAGGCTGCCGTCGCTGCGCGGATTGAACGAATGGAAACGTTTCCAGGGCAGAGCGATGGTCCGCCACTGCGGCGTCGCGCGAAAGGATGCGTACCAGTGCTCGAGGCCCCCGTCGGCCGACGCGGGGTTGGTGTCGCGCAGCTGGACCCAGGCGCGGCTGTCGCTCGTGGCGCGCACCCGCAGCAGCAGGCCGGCGTAAGGCGCGAGGTCGGGTGGCTGCCGCGTGATGAGAGCGCAGAAAACGTCTGGGTTCGCAGTGCTCGGCACAGCCAGGTCGCAAGGGAACGCGAGCGCGCCGCTGCCGCCGTCACCGCCGCCCGCGACGAAGCCGGCGCCCGGCATCTGCGACTGCGGGTCGTGTTCGGCCGAGAGCGTCGTGGACGGTGCATCGAACGCGTCGATCGCCTTGCGCACCGGAGGCGGCGCTTCCGGCGTGGGCCACGCGGCCGCAGCGGCGCGTGCGCTGCGGTTCGTTTGGTCCTGCACGTAGATCGCGTTGCTGAGGATCCACGGCGTCCCGAAGCCGGGCAGGCGCACCTCGGCACGCCACACGCCCTGGCCCTCGGCCGGCGCCTCGAGCGGGCTTGTGCCCTCGGCCACGACCTGTCCGTCGCGCAGGATCACGGCGCGTGCGTCCGCGGGGAACGAGCCGCGCACCACCGCACGCAGGCCGGAAGCCGGAGCCACCACACCGCCCATCGTGGTTGCAGCGCCGGCGCGGGGCACGATCTCGAAGGAAAACTCGCTCGCCGGCGCCAGCGCATCGACACCGATGTAGCTGCGCCCGGCCGCCAGTGCCGCCAGGATCGCGGCCGTGTCGCGCTCGACGTCGCCCGACAGCGGGGCATCGAGCACCACGTAGTTGCGCAGCAGCGCGAACACCGACTGGTAGGACGGAAACCGCAGCGCCCAGTTCTTGCGCAATTGCAGCCGCTCGTGCGCGTCGGCGCCCGCAATGACGGCGGTGTCGTGGCTGCGGAGCGCCGCGTCCCAATGCGCGATTGCGGCATCGGGCGGCGTCATGCTGGAAAGGAGCGCGTACTCGCGGTTGAAGCGGTACGCGAATGCGGTGCGCAGCAGCCGCAGGACGCCGGCCGAACGCGAGAGGCTGTCGCCGTTCAGCAGCTCGAAACCGGTGAGCCCGGGCAGGTCCCAGGCGGTCCAGGCGAAATCGGCGCGGCGCGAAAAGGGATGCGCTGCCCACGCCGTGCCGCCGAGATCGCGGATGTCTTCGAGCGCGTCTTTGGCATCGCCGGAGAAGCGGTAAGCCGGGTCTGCAACGCCGAGGCCGAGGACATGGCCGGAATTCGTAGACACTTCGGTGCCGACGATGACCAGCACGCCGTCGCGATAGCCGGCGAAAGGCAGCGCGTCGAGATTGTTGTGGTCGGTGATGACGACGTAGCGCGCGCCGGACGCGCGCGCCGCCGCGACCACTTCCTGCGGCGTGCCGCCCCCGTCCGAGAAAGTCGTGTGGACGTGAATGACGCCGCCAACGCGTGTACGGCCGTCGGCAACGGCGGGCCCGGTGAGCGCCGCCGGCCGCCAGGTCGCGATGCGCAAGGCCCACGCCGCGAGCGCCAGCACGACGACGCCGACTGCGACCATGAACTTGCGGCGGCGGGTGGTCACCCTCGTGTGGCCCTAGCGCACCAGCAGGATGCGGTTATTGACCGGGTACAGCCACTCGATGCCGCGCTCCGTGACGAGTCCGTCGTCCTCGAGCGGGATGCGCACCTTGGCGCCGCCGAATTCTGGCGCCGCGGTGTAGGCAAAGAACTCGATCGACAGCAGGTTGCTCGGCTTCAAAGTGTAGGTGAGGCGCAGCGGATGGAACCACGCGACCGATGGTCCGATGTCGTGGCCCATGTTGCCGACCGAGTGGCAGCCGATGATGACGTCGGTCTTCGGCCCGCTCGTCGGCTTGTTGAACTCCTTCATCACCTCGAAGCCCGCTTCGCTCGCGCGCTGGTTGAGCGCCGCGAGCGTCTCGTCGGCGCGCCGGCCCGGCTTGATGTTCCTGCGGATGATCTCGCGCAGCTTCACCGCCTGGTCGAACGCGTTCTGCAGGCCCTTCGGCACCGCCTTCTCGCCGGGCTTCAGCACGTAGGCCATGCGCTTCACGTCGGTGCAGAAATTGAGGCGGCACACACCCCAGTCGATGATCAGCAGGTCGCCGCGCTGGACGATGCGCTGGTTCGACGTGTCCTCGATGCCCTTCGGGCCGGTGACGTAGACGGATGGCATGTCGAAGGACGAAGACAGGCCCTGTTCGAGCAGCCGGTCCTGCATCCACCAAGCCACGTCCTCGAGCGCCGTCACCCCCGGCGTGATGACCTCGTTCGACAGCGCGCGCTCGGCGATGTTGCGCGACAGCTCGCCGGCGGCGGCGAACGCCGCGATCTCGGTGCCCACGCGCCGCGCGCGGAAATCGGAGACGAGCTTCTCGGCCGAGACGAAGCGCGCCGCGTAGTCGGGTCCGAGCGTCTTGCCGAGCTCGAGGAAGGCGGCGTGCGACAGCCCGTCTGCCGCGCCGATTTCCTCCGACATGTTGAGGCCGATCTTCTTCGGGTTGCGCTCGGCGACGAACTTGCGCAGGTCGTAGGCGCCTTCCTCCACGATGTCGTAGACCGGGCACTCCTCGAGCATGTAGCCGCCCACGCCGAGCGCCGCGCGCTCGACGCGCTCGCCGCCGCGGTCGGTGAATATGTAGAAGGCGACCCGCCCCGGATAGCCGCGGCCGAGGTCTTCATAGAGCGGGTCGGGATCGCCTTCCTTCATCATCACGATCCACATGTCGATGCCGTTCTCGCGCATCGCCTCGGGCAGGATCAGGTCGAACTTGTCCTTGCGGATCTGGCACAGCGTGTCCCAGCGGCGCCGCGACTCCTGGGCGGACGCGCGGCGTGGCGCCGCGAGGCTCAGCCCTGCGAGGACGATGAGGGCGGCGCGTGCGGCCCGACTTCGCGCGACTTTGCTTCCTGCCATAGCGTTTCCATCTCCTCGATCGTGGACCGGGCCGGGGACGAGCCGCGCTCGCGCAGGGCATCCTCGACGAATGCGAAGCGGCGGCGGAACTTGCGATTGGCCGACTTCAGCGCGCTCTCGGGGTCGATGCCGGTGAGCCGGGCGACGTTGACGAGCGTGAACAGCAGGTCGCCGACTTCCTCCTGCACCCGCAGGTGCACGGGCGGCGCCGCGGCGAGCGCCACCTTCAGTTCGCGGGCCTCTTCGTCGATCTTGTGCAGGGCATCGCCGGCCGATTTCCAGTCGAAGCCCACCCGGCCCGCCTTGGTCGTGACCTGGTACGCCTCCATCAGCGCCGGCTGGGCGGTCGAGACGCCGGCGAGCAGCGATTCGTCACTGCTTTTCCCGGCAGCAGCGCGCTCCTCCACTTTCTGTGCTTCCCAGTTGCGCAGCACCTCACCGGGCGAACTCGCTGCGACGTCGCCGAACACGTGCGGATGGCGGCGCACCATCTTGTCGGTGACCTTGCGGGCGACGTCGGCGGCGGTGAAGCGGCCGCCCTCGGCGGCGATCTGTGCGTGATAGACGACCTGCAGCAGCAGGTCGCCGAGCTCCGCGCTCAGTTCGTCGTCGCTGCCGTCGATCGCCTCCACCACCTCATAGGCCTCCTCGATGGTGTTGGTCTTCAGGCTCTCGTGGGTCTGTTCGCGGTCCCAGGGACACCCGCCCGGCGCGCGCAGCCGCGCGATCAGCGCGCACAGCGCCGCGAACGCTTCACCGGCGTTTTCGTCGGTCGAGATCTCCATCGCAGCGATTCTAGGGGTTCAGGGTCGCGCGGCGAACGGGCCGCTGCTAACGTTTTCATCTGGACCCGAACGCGCCGCCGCCATTTTCGGTTGTCGACATCGACGTGCGCGACCCGCTCGCGGTCGCCACCGTGCGCGAGTTGTTCCTCGAGTACGCGGCTGCCATCGGCGTCGACCTGTGCTTCCAGGGGTTCGACGCCGAGGTGGCGTCGCTGCCCGGCCGCTACGGCGCCGCCGGCGGTGCCCTGCTGCTCGCGGCCGACGCGCAGGGCGCCGTCGGCTGCGCGGCGCTGCGCGAGCAGTCGCCCGGCATCGGCGAGATGAAGCGGCTGTTCGTCCGTCCGCGCAGCCGCGGCACCGGACTCGGCCGCGCCCTGGCGCTCGCAATCATCGACCGGGCCCGGCGCCACGGTTACGACCGGCTGCGGCTCGACACGCTGCCGATCGCAGCCATGGGCCGCGCCATACACCTCTACGAGGCGCTGGGGTTTCGCGACATCGCGCCTTACACTTTCAATCCGGTCCCGGGAGCCAGGTACATGGAATTGCCGCTTTGAAGCTGCCCCTCTTTCACGTCGACGCGTTCACCTCGCGGCCGTTCGGTGGCAACCCGGCCGCGGTCTGCCCGCTCGAGGGCGACACCTGGCTCGATGACGCCACGCTGCAGTCGATCGCCGCGGAGAACAACCTCTCGGAGACTGCGTTCGTCATGGGCCGCGGCGGCGAGTACCAGCTGCGCTGGTTCACGCCACGCCTCGAGATCGACCTGTGCGGCCACGCCACGCTTGGCACCGCTTACGTCATCTTCAACCGCCTCGAGACCGGTCTCACGCACGCCAGCTTCAAGACCCGCAGCGGCACGCTCACCGTCGATGGCGAAGGCGACACGCTGTGGCTCGACTTTCCGTCGCGGCCGCCGCAGAGCGCGCAGCCGCCGGCCAACTTGTCGGCCGGCCTCGGCGCGCAGCCGCAGGAAACGCTCGCCGCTCGCGACTACCTGTTCGTGTTCGGCAGCGAGGAGGAAGTTGCCGCGCTGCGCCCCGACTTCCGGATCCTGGCCCGCTGGGAGCGGATGGTGATCGTCACGGCGCCCGGACGTTCCGTGGACTTCGTCTCGCGCTTCTTCGCGCCGACGAGCGGCATCGACGAAGACCCGGTCACCGGCTCCGCGCACTGCACGCTCATCCCGTACTGGGCGAAGCGCCTCGGCAAGGACCGCCTCGAGGCGCGCCAGGTCTCGGAGCGCATCGGCGAGCTGCGCTGTGAGCTGCGTGGCGAGCGCGTGCGCATCGGCGGCTCGGTGCGCCCGTACCTCGAAGGAACCATCGAGCTTTGAGCGCAACACGCCGGGTCGTGATCGCCACGGCACTGGCGGCGCTGCTGGTGCGCGACGCCGGCGCCGACTCGTTCGAGTTCGGCAAGACCGCAGCCGTCATAAACGGGGCCGCCGTGGGCATCAGCGCCTTCGACCAGAAGATCTGGGCCCCGGGTCCGTGCCGCTGGTGCAAGACCAACTCCTTCGACGACTGGTTCATCGGCGGCGACACGCGGCCGCGCAAGAACGCGCGGCGCGTGAGCGACTTCCTGCTGGCGGGGTCGCTCGCCTCGTCGCTGGTCGCGAGCGGCGCCTTCGACGGCAACCGCAGCGGCGGCGAACTGGGCGTGTGGGTGACGACCATGGGCGCTTCCGTGTTCACGCTGCAGCTCAGCAAGCAGCTGATCCGGCGCCAGCGCCCGTACGCGCGCAGCCACCCCGACAACGACCCCGACGACAACAAGTCGTTCTTCTCCGGCCACACCGCATTGTCGGTGGCAGGCGCGGTGGCCGCACGCAAGATGCGGAGCCTTTCGGGCCGTGAAGGCGGCGGCGCCATGGCAGACGTCGCGCTCGTCTCGGCCGGTGTCACCGGCGCTCTGCGTGTCGTCGCCCGCAAGCACTACGTCACGGACGTGGCGGTGGGCGCCGCCGTCGGCGTCGCCGCCGGCATCCTGGTGCCAAAGCTGATGTGGCACAGGACAACCGAGGATCCGGTCGTCAACTACCGCGCTGCCACCGCGTTCACTGCCGCGCCCCTCGCCCAATTCGGCAGCGACCGCCGCGCCTGGAGCGTCGGCATCGGCGGCAGCCCCCAGGCCACAGGAATGTCCTTCGGCTTGTCCTGGCGCTGAGCGCCCGGACTCCGAAGTCCAGCGCTTCGGTCAGTCGCGCTGGTGCGAACGAACCGCCATCTGCGTAAGCGTATTCCTGACCGTTGCATCGGTGGGGCGAGGCATTGCCTTTGGGCTGCTACACAAGTGTCGATTAGAAGGCCTGGACCGTAGCCAATACAACTATTGACATTACGCGACGAGCGGTGCTAAAAGGCGTGATATATCACATATCACAGCGTAAATCCCCAACCATCAGTCAGTTCGGAGGTTAGTGATGTCTAAGACCACACTCCTCGTCGTCGCGTTCCTCGCCACATTTACCGCACTGGCCCACGCGTCCACTGGAACGATTGAAGGAACGGTCAAGGATTCCAGCGCCGCAGCTCTCGGCGGCGTTGCCATCACCGCGCACAATCTCGAGACAGGCCAAGACGCCCGCAACGTGACCACGATCGAAGGCACTTATCGTTTGGCCGCGGTGCCTCCGGGGGTCTATCGCCTGACGGGAGAACTGGCCGGTTTCGCCACATTTACCCGCGAGCCGGTGCGCGTTTACGTAGGACAAACGCTCGAAATCGCCATTGTGATGGCCGTCGCCGGGCTCGCAGACGAAATGACGATCGAGGCGGACACCCCCCTGATTGCGACCACGCGCTCTGAGATCGCGCAAGTCGTGGAGGGGGAGCGGATCAAGCAACTGCCACTCGATGGTCGCGACTTTCTCGAACTCGCGGAGCTCGCACCTGGCGTCGCTCCGTCAACTGGCTTTGGTGGCGGGCTGACGAGCATTAGCGGTTCGTCCTTTCGAAATGTAGCGATCAACCTCGACGGGCTGGATGTCACGGACGTCGTTGCGCGCGGCGCGTACGGCTACTTCACATCCGAGCCGATCCGCGAATTTCAGGTCATCACCAATCGGTTTTCCGCCGAGTACGGCCGCTCGCTATCTGGCGTGATCAACGCGGTGACTAAGTCTGGAACGAACGAATTTCACGGCACTGCATACGCCTATGGGCGCGACGAAGCTCTCGATGCCAGACATTTCGTCTTTGATACTGAAACCCTTGGCTTCAAACGCGAAGACGAAAAGGATCAGTTCTCACAGCGCCAGCTCGGTGCCAGTTTCGGCGGCCCGATCGTGAAGGACAGGACTCACTTCTTCGTCAACTACGAACACGGTGACCACGACCAAACCGCTTTCGTAACAGCAGATCCAGGGTGGTCGTTCGGCGGCCTCGACATCTCTCGCGAAGTCGGAAACTTTCCGCAAAGCACGACAGATAACCAGATGTTCGTCAAGATCAACCACAAGGCGACCGCGCGGCACGTGCTCGAAGCGTCCTTCACACGCAAGACCAGCAACGACACCAACGTATTCGTTGGAGGCTTTTCAACAGCAAGTTTTGGCGCCCAAACTCAATTCGCGGAGAACCTATTTCTCTTGGGCGATACCTGGACGGTGTCGAACCGGGCCGTTAACCAGTTGCGCGTGCAGTTCGGGACGCGTCGGAACGACTGGATCCCCAACGACCGCAATCCTTCCGTCTATCAGTACACGGACTTCGGCGTCATCACATGCTGCGGATCGCATCCAAGCGTGGACCAACTCAACCGGACGAGGCGAGTACAGGTCAAGAACGACTACAACCTGAACTTAGCGCGGCACAATCTCAAGTTTGGCGGCGATCTTCAATTGTTACGCGGCGACCACGATACGCGGTACACATCGACTGGCTTTTACGTCATCTGGTACGGCGCGCCGTTATATTTTCGCCAGGCTTTTGGCCCCACGCACTTCATCTTCAACGAGGAGGTGTACGGCCTCTATGCGCAGGATGATTGGCGGCTAAGCGAGCATGTCACGCTGAACGTGGGCGCGCGGTACGACTACAACACGTTCACCCCTAATGACCACAACAACATTGCGCCGCGGATCGGGTTCGCGTGGGACGCCACTCATGACAGGCGCACTAGCGTACGTGGTGGAGTTGGGCTGTATCACGACCTGGCGTTTACTCAACTGGTCCAAGTGGCGCAATGGGGAGGACCGCAGGGCGCCTATAACCTAACTTTTGCTCCGAACGATCCCCTTTATCCTCAGAACTGGGGCAGCATCACCAGTTTGCCGACGGGCCGGCCCATCCCTGCGCGCGACATCTACGCGCTCGGTGATGATATCCGCACGGCGCACACATGGCAGGCGTCGCTTGGCTTCCAGCGCGAGATCGGCCGTGATCTGGCGTTCAGCATGGACGGAGTGTTCATCCGCGGTGCGGATCTGTTGCGACTGCGTGACCTCAATGCTCCTCGGTTTACCGGCCCCTACCCCGCGGGTCAGGAGGTGGCGTTCGCGAACCTCAACCGGCCCACCATTCCGGCAAGCAACGGCTTCCGGCGCGTGGACCAGATCGAATCCTCGGGACGCAGCGAGTACAAGGCGGTCTACATGAACCTCACAAAGAGGCTGCGGCGAAATACGTTTCAGCTTTCCTACACTTTGGCGAGCGCGAAGGATGACCTGCCCGTGGGCGGCGACTACAACAGCCGAGCCAACGATAGCCTCGACATGGACGCCGAGTGGGGACCGGCCCTTAACGACATCCGCCACACCATCGCTGCGAACGCAGTGGCTGAGCTGCCCCTGGGGTTCACCGCGGGTGGCATTTTCCTCGCATATTCGGGGCGACCCTACACGGCACAACTTGGCTACGACTTCAACGGTGACGGCACCAACAACGACCGCCCTCAGGGTGTCGGCAAGGGCACTCTCACCGGCAAGGCATTCGCCAAGTTGGATCTTTTCGTGAACAAGGAGTTTCGCCTTGCAGGGCAGTGCAAGCTCAACCTCCGCCTGGAAGCGTTCAATGCTCTCGATCGCCTCAACGAGACGGAATACGGCAACCTCGTGGATACCGAAACTTATCAGCGAGCTACGAGCGCTGCGGCGCCTCGTAGTTTGCAAGTTTCGGCGAGATTCGAGTTTTAAGTGGGGCCGCACAACTCTCGGCGCGGTTTCCTCACGGCACTCACGGTGGCTCCGCTAGCGCTGAGGCCCTTTCGGGTGCGCGCTGACGTTGGCGCCGATGCTCAGGCGCTACACGCTGCCTCGATCGTCATCGACCACGCGTGTCCACTTCTCGTTCCCGACGACGACGATTATCTCGCGAAGACCCGCGCAGGCGGGACCACGGTTGCGATGGCGACTCTGGCTAGCAACCACGACTTTCGCGCGGCTCTCGGACTGATGAACGCATGGATGGTGCGCTTTGCGAAGGACCCAACGCTCATCCACGTTACGACCGTGGCCGACATCGAGCGCGCGAAGTCCGAGGGCAGGCTGGGCGTGGGATTCCATTTCCAGAATTCGCGCGCTATCGAATACGACTTGGAGAACCTAGTCCTCTTCCATCGCCTCGGACTGCGCGTCATGCAGCTCACTTACAACGAGAAAAACCAGGTCGGTGACGGCGCTACCGAGCGCACTGATGCTGGGCTCTCCAAGTTCGGTCTGCGCCTCATCGAAGAAATGAACCGCTTGGGCGTGGTGGTCGACCTGAGCCACGTCGGCCACCGTACCACCATGGAAGCGATGGAAGCTTCCAGGGCTCCGGTCGTATTCAGTCACTCCAATGCCTGGACCATTCACCGGAGCAAGCGCAACATTCAGGATGACCAGATCAAGGCCCTGGCGAAGAGCGGTGGGGTAATTGGCATGAATGGGTTCCCAGGCTTCGTTCATAGGGACCATCCCGCCACGCTCGACCAACTTCTGGACCACGTCGACTACATCGCAAAACTTGTCGGCCCCGACCATCTCGGGCTTGGGTTGGACTACTCGCAGTCCACTCCAGAGGACTACAAGCGCTGGAATTACGACATCGAGACATACCCGATGCCTCCATGGAAGTATCCGACTGGCGTCCAGGACGTCTCCCTACTCCCCAACTTTACGGCGGGGTTGAAGAAGCGCGGCTACAGCGACGAGGACGTGCGAAAGATCCTCGGGGGGAACTTCATCCGCGTCTTTAAAGCCGTGTGGAAGGCTTGAGAGTTGTTCTTGTTGGCGACGATACTGGCCGCAGTCAATGCCGCGGTGTTGATTCCAGAAGAGCGACCGTACTCATTCTTCAGTGGGGTGTTGAGGCCGGCTGAATACTCCGCAGGCGACATTGGCGTTCAACGTGGCCTGATGGTCGTCGCCAGAGACGGGATCAGGCTTGCAACGGACCTTTATCTTCCGCCGGGCGGAGGCAAGTTGCCCACCATCATTATGCGCACCCCGTATGGCAAGGAGGGTTCAGAGCCGTTGTTACGCGAGGTGGCGCGCTATGGCTACGCGGTTGTGGCACAAGACTGTCGCGGCACAGGCGCGAGCGAACCGGGCCAATGGGACATGTACATGTATGAGAAGGAGGACGGTCAGGACCTTCTCAATTGGGTAGAGGCGCAGTCTTGGTCGAACGGCAAAGTCGGCGGCGTCGGCGGCTCCTATGTTGGCGAAACCCAATGGTTCATGGCATCCAACAAGGGAATGACGGCGATCCTGCCCGAGGTTGCCGGACTCGGTGACGGATCGTCGCCGGGGGTCCGGCTGCATATGATGGTGAACGCCTATGCGCGGACCATCGGCAAGTCTGGAGGCCGCGCCAAGGCATCAGTTTCGTTGGATGAAATTGAGCGGCAGATGGAAGCCGAAACACTAAGCACGGGGTATTTCAACGACCCCCTTAATGGCCCCTATCCGGAGCGGATGTTGGAACGCTTTCCCGTGTTGCGAGCATTGGCCCCCGCCGCACGCGCCGAACGGCTGCTCCAAATCTGGGCTGAACTTCCGCCCGCGGAGCGCACCGCCCTTGTGCGCAATCTTCTCGGTGCGTCCGAAGTGAACTACGCCAACCTGGGCAATCTGCCGGCAATCTTCGGCCCAGACGGTGGCGGCCCCGCCTTCAAGTATGTTGCTCCCTCCCTGGCGGATGTGTATCGGAGTATCGCTGCGCCGCCGTTGATGTTGAACGGCTGGTATGACTGGGGGCTCGATTTGACGCTCGAGACGTGGGCACTCATCGAAGAATTTTCAAATCCGCACGTTCGTGACAACGCCGTCATGGTGATCACACCAAGTGCGCACAATAGCGTTGGCTATAACGAGGGAGCAGATGTGACGCCGGCCCTGCGGTACCGCTATCGAGGCCTCGACAACCTGGAGTTGATAGTTCGTTGGTACGATCGCTGGCTCAAGAATCGTCCGGACGCCGTTGAAGGCCTTTCGCGTGTGACGTATTACATGATGGGGGCCAATCAGTGGCGCGGAGCCGATGCGTGGCCGCCACGAAGTGCTCGGCCGACCCGCTTTTTCCTCGACTCCGGCGGTAGTGCGAGCGGAGTGCACGGATCCGGAATCTTAAGGCGGGAACACGTGGGCGACGGGCAGCCCGACCGATTCACATACGATCCCGAGCACCCGCCGCCGACTCGCGGGGGCAGCATCGTCTCCGCTCTTGTCCCGTCAGGCTCGCTCGATCAAAGTGAGACGCAGGAACGAGAGGACGTGCTCGTGTACACAACGGCTCCGCTCGAGAGCGATCTCGGGGTCGTCGGCCCGGTGCACGCACTCATTCACGCGAGCTCATCCGCCGTCGACACCGACTGGACCGCAAAGCTCACTGATGTCTTCCCGGACGGCCGTGCTTTAGTCCTGCAAAGCGGGATTGTGCGGGCGCGCTTCCGCAATCGAGGAGAAGATCCTTCGCTAATCGAGCCCGGGCGAGTGTATCCATACGACATCGACATGTGGGCAACCGCCAACCTGTTCCGGAAAGGCCACCGGATTCGGCTCGAAATCGCTTCGGCTGACTTCCCCCGCTATGAAAGGAATACCAATCGCGGCGGTCAACCCGGATCACCGCTAAAGGCAACTCAAACCGTGTTTCACGAGCGAGCCTATCCGTCGCATCTCGTGTTGCACGTGATGGACGAGCCTTGAGCGTGCGCCATGCTTTGGTGGTCGGCGGCGGGGCCATTGGAGTCTGCTCCGCATGGTATCTATCGCGGTCGGGCTGGCGAGTTACCCTGCTTGAGCGCGCGCAAGTCGGGGAGGGATGCTCGTTCGGAAATGCTGGCCTGATAGTACCTAGCCATTCGGTGCCTTTGGCTGCGCCTGGCGTGTGGCAACAAGGCCTCTCATGGATGCTGCGTCCGGATGCTCCGTTCCGGTTTCAGCCCCGATTCGATGTCGACTTAGCACGTTGGCTGTGGAACTTTGTCCGCGCGTCCACGGAGCGGCACGTTCTGCGTTCATTGCCATTGTTGCGCGAACTCAGCTACGCCAGCTTACGGCTCTGGCGTGAATTGGCAGCCCTGCCTGGGTTCGACTTTGGCTACCGACAGGACGGCGTACTGATGGCCTACCGCACAACGTCAGGCTTGGAGGCCGGAGCACGCGAGGCCCAGCTCTTGCGGGCGCACGGGGTGGCCGCGGAAACCCTGGATCGCCACGCCACCGTGAAACGCGAGCCCAGCTTGCGCCATTCGGTCGCCGGTTCGGTCTATTTTCCTGACGACGCGCAAATTGTGCCGGACCAGTTTGTGAAGGGATTGGCACAACGGGCTGCAGAGGACGGCGTGAAGACTATCCCGTCTGTCGAGGTCGGGGGGTTCAAGTTGCATGGCGAGGCGATCCGGTCGGTACAGACATCGGCCGGCGATTTCAACGCGGATCAGTTCATCCTGGCAGCAGGCACACAGTCGGCAGCGTTGGCACGAGCTGTCGAGCTGCGACTTCCAATCGAGGCGGGCAAGGGGTACAGCATCACATTCGACCGCACTTCCACGCGTCTCAATGTGCCTCTCGTGCTCGCCGAAGACCGGCTGGCGATCACTCCGATGGGCGACCGGCTCCGCGTGTGCGGAACTCTCGAGCTCGGCGCCCAGAACTTGTCGATCGACCGCCGCCGAGCACTTGCACAACTTAGCGCCGCTGCCTGCTGGCTCGAGGATGTGCCGACCGCCACGGACCAAACGATCGTCTGGAGCGGCCTGCGGCCGTGCACACCGGACGGTCTGCCCCTGGTTGGCCGCTCGCGACGCGTTTCCAATCTGACGATTGCCACGGGCCATGCCATGCTCGGCGTGTCACTCGCTCCCATCACCGGAAAGCTCGTTAGTCAATTGACTGGCGACGAAGCGACGGACTTTCCTATCGATAAGTTGAGCCCGGACCGCTTTGGCGCGCGACCAGCCGGCAGACAAACCGCAGCATGATCAAGCGCCGACCAGTGGGTTACAAGTCCCTGAAGGAAATCGTCCACGACTACCTGGTCGAGTCGGTGCGCTCGGGACGATTGCAACCCCGCCAGAGAATCAACGAAAGGGAAATTTGCGAACAGCTCGGCGTGAGCCGCACACCGGTGCGTGAGGCACTCCTACAGCTCGAGCCCGTGGGACTTGTGTCGTTTCTGCCGCGCAAGGGAATCGTCATCAACGCCCTCACGGAGCGTGACGTTGAGGAGTTATTCGCCACTATTGGCATCTTGGAGGTGGCCGCAGCGCGCCTCGCCGTGCCCCTGCTCACCGAGGCTGACCTGGTCAAGCTCGAGAATTACCTTGCAACGATGGAGGCACTAATCGGCCGCCGCGACCTGCAGAGCCTCAATCGAGCGATGGAAGACTTCCACGACGTTCATCTCTCGCGCTGCCCTAATGGCCTGCTGGTTCAGACCATTCGACAGCTTAAGAGGCGCTTCTACGACTCGCCTCATCGCATCGCATTCGTCACCGAATGGGAAACCCAGCTGCTCACAGAACACAAGCGGTTGGTCAACCTGTTTCAGCAACGAGACGTGGACGGCGTAGTCGCCTTCATGCAGCTTCACTGGTCTTGGGAACATAACAAGGCCTACGCGTTGCGCAGTTATTTTCCGATGAACCGGAAAAATCCGGACAAGGACCAGAACCCTGGTGCCACGACGGGCGGGCCGAGTGGTGAACCGCAACGAGTTGGCTGAGTCGACCACCCACGACCCTGGGATTTACCCGATTCGGTAGCCGGTCTCACTAGTCGCATGAAATTGCCGCTGCGCTTTGCTCGAACAGAGCAGGGTATGACCAATGGTCGAATGGCGCCGCCGAACACCGGTTGGGTCTACGTACTTGGCGCCATAATGACTTCGGTGGTGCCGGAGGTGGGAATCGAACCCACACGACCCTTGCGAGTCTCGGGATTTTGAGTCCCGCGCGTCTGCCAGTTTCGCCACTCCGGCCGGAGACTTGATTCTAGGGGGCTTCGGCATCGGAGAGAATTGCAGTGGACATGACCGACTGGGCGGCGGTGCGGCGCGACTTTCCGGTGCTTGCGAAGTATCACTACCTCGATGCGTCGGCGGCGGCGCCGACTCCGGTTGCGGTGGGGGAGGCGGTGGCGCGCTTCTACGCCGACCTCGCGCAGCACGGCGACCTGCCCTGGAACGGCTGGCTCGCCGAGCGTGAGGCGATTCGCGAGCGGATCGCTCGCTTCATCGGCGCCACCGCGGACGAGATCGCGTTCACCGCCAACACCTCGGCGGGCATCAACCTGATCGTGGACGTGCTGGCCGAGGACGGGCCGGTGGTCGCGAGCAGCCGCGAGTTCCCGACGGTGACGCTGCCGTGGTTACACAGGGGCGTTCCGGTACGCTTCGTCGAGCCGCGGGACGGTGCCGTAATCGCGGATGACTTCACGCGCGCGGCGGCGCCGGAGGCCGCCACCATTGCCGTCAGCCACGTGCAGTTCGCGAACGGCTACCGCGTCGACTTGCCGTCGTTCGCCGCCATAAAGGATGGGCGTTCGCTGGTCGTTTCCGCGAGCCAGTCGGCGGGTGCGCTGCCCATCGACGTGCGCGCTTTCGGCATCGATGCGCTCGCGGTCGGCGGCCACAAGTGGATGTGCGCCGGCTACGGCACCGGCTTTGCGTACATCTCGAAGGAGATCCTCGCGCGCCGGCCGCCGCGGGCCATCGGCTGGATGAGCGGGGCCAACCCGTTCGGCTTCGACCCGCGCCACATCGACCTGCTGCCGACCAACCAGCGTTCCGAACTCGGATGTCCGGCGTTTCCGTCGATTTTCGCGCTCGGCGCCGCCGCCGCTTACCTCGCCGGCATCGGCATCGAGGCGATCGCGGCGCGCATCCTGGCGCTGAACGAAGCGCTGACGACGGCACTGCAGAAGAACGGCTTCGAGGTGCTGTCGCCAGGCGGCGCGCATCGCTCGGGGGCCACGCTCGTGCGCGTTGCCGACTCCGAGCAGGCGGTGCGCCACCTGCGCAGCCGGCGCGTGCTCGTGTCGCCGAAGCCCGAAGGCGTGCGCATCGCGACGCACTTCTACAACGACGGATCCGACATCGACGCGTGCGTCGCGGCGCTCGTTTCGTGGCGTCAAATGGCGGCGCCGCGGGTGTAAGCTAGGCGAAGAGCACCCCCCAAGTGAGTTTCCAGGTCGGAGAAAAAGTCGTCTATCCGAACCATGGTCTCGGCGTCGTCGAGGCGATAGAGAGCCGCCCCACGCCCACCGGCAAGATCGACGGATACGGCCTGCGCATCCTGGCCAACGACTCGCGCGTCTGGGTGCCGCAGAAGGGCGCCGCCGACATAGGGCTGCGTCCCATCGCCAACAACCGCGAAGTCCGGCAGATCTTCGACCTGCTGAGCGGGTCGGCGGTAGACCAGAGCAGCAACTGGAAGGGCCGTTTCAAGGAGAACTCGGACAAGATGCGCACCGGCAGCCTGCTGGAGGTTGCCGAGGTGCTGAAGGGCCTCAGTTACCTGGTCCGCAGCAAGGGGCTGTCGTTTCGCGAGAAGCGCATGCTGGAGCGGGCCAAGTTCCTTGTGGTCAGTGAGATAGCAGAAGCCGACGCCCGCAGCGTGCAAAGCGTCGAAGAGCGCGTCGAAAAGGCCCTCACGCGCGCTTTTGGCCCCACCTCGCCCAATAGCGACGCACCGAAGCCGCGCCAGCGGCCCGTCTTCAGCTCCCGCCGCTCCGACGCCTGAGCGAACGTGCGCCAATCGGCGCATCTCTTGTAGCTACCTTGACTTCGGGGGAATCCGGGGCCTACAATGCCTCGAATTTCAAGCGCTATGGACCCTGCCCTCGACCCGGAAAAAATCATCGGCGCTATGACCAAGGCTGACCTCATCAATGTGGTCGCCAAGCGCCTCGACATCACCCAGGTGCAGTCCGGCATCATCGTCGAGGCGGCGCTGCGCAGCATCGTGCAGGCGCTGCAGCGCGGCGACGAGGTCGAGATCCGGGGCTTCGGCAGCTTCCGTTTCCGCAACCGCGCGCCGCGCAAGGGCCGCAACCCCAAGACCGGCGAGAAGGTCGACGTGCCGCCCAAGCGCATCCCGTACTTCAAGATGGGCAAGGAGTTGAAGGCTTTGCTCAACGAGAGCGCCCCGGCCGCAGAGCCGGTTGCCGCGGCCACCGGCACCGCGGGCGACGTCTAGCGCCGCGCGCGCCCTAGCGGGCCGCGACTGCCGCCGATGATCCGGGGACTCCTCGCCGTCGTGATCGTCGGCCTTTACATGCTCGTCGGCGGCTGCATCGGCTACCTGCTGGCGCGGCTCTTCCGCTCGCCGCACCTTCTCTACGCGTTCGGCCGCTGCGGCGGGCGCCTGGCTCTGTGGCTCACCGGCATGAGGCTCGAGGTGCATGGCAAGGAAAAGCTCGGCGACCTGCGCAACACGGTGGTGATGGCGAACCACGAGAGCCTGGTGGACGCCGTCATCATGGCGCTCGTCCTGCCCGTCGACTTCAAGGCGGTGGTGAAGAAGGAGCTGTTCCGCTTTCCGTTCTTCGGCGCGTGCCTGCGCTACGCCGGCTTCATCGAGGTGGACCGCAAGGACCGCCGTCAGGCGACGCAGGCGATGACGCGTGCCTCAGCGGCGCTGCGCTCGGGGCAGTGCTTCATCATCTTTCCCGAGGGCACGCGCACGCGCACCGGCGAACTCGGGCCGTTCAAGAAGGGCGGCTTCGTGGTGGCGAGCGAAGCGCGCAGCCGGATCCTGCCGATAGCGCTGGTCGGCGTGCGCAAGCTGATGCCGAGCGACAGCTTCAGCGTCACGCCCGGCACCGTCCGCGCGGTGGTGCTCGAGGACGTGAGCGCCGCCGACTCGAGCTATGACGATCGCGAGGCGCTGGCGCAAGTCGTGCGCGGCCGCATCGCCGCGGCGCTCGCCGGCTGAACGGCTGTGGTTTTTTTCTAGCGGCGCAGCGCCGGCTCGGCCTGGTCGAGCGGCTGGCCGGCAATGTCCTTCGCGGAAAGGATTGGCGCCCGCAGCGGCCACGCGATGCCGATGCGCGGGTCGTTCCACAGCAGCGTGCGGTCCTCCGCGGCCGCGTACGGCCGCGTGCAGCCGTAGTGGACGAGCGCGGTCTCGCTGAGGACGGCGAAGCCGTGCGCGAAGCCTTCGGGTATCCACATCTGGCGGTGGTTCTCGGCGCTGAGGCGCTCGCCGTGCCACTTGCCGAAGGTGGCCGATTCGCGCCGCAGGTCCACGGCCACGTCGAACACCTCGCCTTCGAGCACCGAGACCAGCTTGCCCTGCCAGCCGGGGTGCTGGTAGTGCAGCCCGCGCAGCACGCCGCCGCGCGAACGCGAGACATTCGTCTGTACGAAACCAGCCGCGATGCCCACCGCCGCCAGGCTCTCGCTGTTGGCGAGCTCGAGGAAGCTGCCCCGGTCATCGGCGAAGACCCGCGGCGTCAGGATGCGCAAGCCGGCGATCGGCGTCGATTCGGCCTGCAGGCTCATTCCGGCTCGCCGCCCGCGTCGAGCAGGTCGCGCAGGTACTGGCCGTAGTCGTTCTCCATGTTGTCGGTGAGGGCGCGCAGGTGGTCGCGGCCGATGAAGCCCATCTGGTAGGCGACTTCCTCGATGCACGCGACCTTGAGCCCCTGGCGTTCCTCGATCGCCTGGATGTAGTTGGAAGCCTGCACCAGCGACTGCTGCGTGCCGGTGTCGAGCCAGGCCACGCCGCGGCCGAGCTTCTCGACCGCCAGCTCGCGCCGCTGCAGGTAGGCGCGGTTGAGGTCGGTGATCTCGAGCTCGCCGCGCGCCGAGGGCGAGAGGCGGGCGGCTTCGTCGCACACCGTGCCGTCGTAGAAATAGAGGCCGGTGACGGCATAGCGCGACTTGGCGAGCCGCGGCTTCTCCTCGATGCCGACGGCGCGCCCCGCGGCGTCGAACTCGAGGACTCCGTAGCGCTCCGGGTCCTTGACGCGATAGGCGAACACGGTGGCGCCGCGGGTGCGCCGCGCCGCGGCCTGCAGCTGCTCCACCATGCCCTCGCCGTAGAAGATGTTGTCGCCGAGCACCAGCGCGCAGCCCGAGCCGGCCAGGAACTCGCGCGCGATCAGGAACGCCTGGGCGATGCCCTGCGGCTTCGGCTGTTCCGCGTAGCGCAGCGCGATGCCGACGCGCGAGCCGTCGCCGAGCAGCTCGTGGAAGCGCGGCAGGTCGCGCGGCGTCGAGATCACCAGGATCTCGCGGATGCCCGCGAGCATCAGCGTCGACAGCGGGTAGTAGATCATCGGCTTGTCGTACACGGGCAGCAGCTGCTTGCTGACCACGTTGGTGAGTGGCGCGAGGCGGGTGCCGGAGCCGCCGGCGAGCACGATGCCCTTCATGGCTGCGCCTTGCGGTTTGCGTAATTCGCCTCGACCCACGCGGCGTACCCGGAGCCGGCGCGCGTGGCGCCTTGCACCCAGGCGTCGTTCTCGAGATACCACGCGACCGTGCGCCGCAGGCCCTCGAGGAACGGCGTCTTTGGCCGGAAGCCCAGCTCGCGGGCGATCTTGGCGGCGTCGATCGCGTAGCGGCGGTCGTGCCCGGGACGGTCGACGACGTGCTCGATGAGCCCGGCGTGCGGCGCGCCGTTGGGTCGCACCTCGTCGAGGATGGCGCAGATGGCATTCACCACTTCGGCGTTCGTCTTCTCCGAGTCGCCGCCGACGTTGTAGGTCTCGCCGGGACGGCCCGAGCGCAGCACCGCCACGATCGCATGGCAGTGGTCCTCGACGTACAGCCAGTCGCGCACCTGGCCGCCGTCGCCGTAGACCGGCAGCGGCCTGGAGGCGGCGCCTTGCAGCGTCATCAGCGGGATCAGCTTTTCCGGATGCTGCCGAGGGCCGTAGTTGTTCGAGCAGTTCGTGGTGAGTGTCGGCAGCGCGAACGTGTGATGGTAGGCGCGCACCAGGTGATCGGCGGACGCCTTGCTCGCCGCGTAAGGCGAGTTGGGACGGTACGGCGTCTCCTCGGTGAAAGCCGGATCGCCGGGCCCGAGGCTGCCGTAGACCTCGTCGGTCGACACGTGCAGGAAGCGGAATCGCTGCTGCTCGAGGGCGCCGAGCTTGCGCCAATGCTCGAGCGCCGCGCGCAGCAGGCCGTGCGTGCCGACCACGTTGGTCGCGACGAACACCGCGGGGCCGAGGATGGAACGGTCGACGTGCGACTCGGCGGCGAAGTTGACGATTGCATCGGGGCGGTGGTGGGCCAGCAGGGCGCCGACGAGCGCCGCGTCGCCGATGTCGCCGTGCACGAACGCATGCTCCGGATCGGCACCCAGTTCGCTCAGGTTTTCGAGGCGGCCGGCGTAGGTGAGCAGGTCGAGGTTGACTATGCGGGCCCAGCCTGAGGCACGCGCCAGCCGCACGAAGTTGGAGCCGATGAAGCCGGCGCCCCCGGTCACGAGCCACGTGGGGGTCGTCACGGCGGTATGTTACGCGAAGGTCAGTGCAGGCCGGTGATCGTGCGCAGCTCGTCGAGCGACGCCGCCAGCACATCGGGCCGCGCCGCGCGCAGCGAGCCGCGGTTCGGGAAGCCGCCGTCGATGCCGACCGCGAACACTCCGGCGCCGCGCGCCATCTCGATGTCCTCGGGGCTGTCGCCGACGTACGCGGCCTCGGCCGGCCGGACCTTGAGTTGCTCGAGTGCCAGGCGCAGCCCTTCGGGATCGGGCTTCTTGCGCGTGATGTCGTCGCCGCACACCAGCGCGTCGAAGCGGGTGTCGAGGCGGTGGCGCGCCAGCTCGGGCTCGACGCGCACGCGCTCGCCGCTCGTCACGAGGCCCAGGCTCGCGCCGGCCGCGTCGAAGCCTTCGATGAGCGACAGGGCCCCCGGCCGCAGGCAGATGGTTTCGCTCGCCCACAGTTCGAGGTAGCGCTGGTCGGTGCTGTGCCAGTGATCGCGGTGCAGGCCCAGCGCCGTGTACGTGCGTTCCCAGTTGGGAGAGTACGTCAGCTCGTGGACGCCGCGGTCGAACGGGATGCCGCGCTCCGCGAACATGCGTTCGTAGACCCGGTAGCAGGCCTCCGCCGAATCGAGCAGCGTGCCGTCCCAGTCGAAGAGGAGAGCGCGGAACTTCATCGGTGGAAGGCGAGCGTGGCGCTCAGGGCGAGCACCAGCAAGGCGCCGAGAGACAGCGCCGCGAACACGTAGTCTCGGCGGTGCAGCAGGCCGATCGTCAGCACAAGGACGCGCACTCCGGGGGTGACCATCAACAGCAGGATACCGGCATAGAGCAACGGCACGATGCTCGACAGAAGCCCGGCCGTGAGCAGGATCGCACTCGCCACCAGGCCGGTGGTGAGCAGGCGTTCGACGAAGGCTTCGAGCCGGCCGCCGACCTTCATCGCGCCGGGATCCGCATCGCCATCTGCACCGCAACCCCAAGCAGCACAACGGCCATCAGGATCTTGAGCGCCTGCGGCTCCGACTTGTGCGCGAGGTGCGCGCCGGCGATGCTCGCCGGCAGCGCGCCCAGCGCCACGGCAGCGGTCGCCGGCAGCAGCACGTCGCCGCGCGCGAGGTAGAGGAATGCCGACGCCGAGGCTGTGACACCGATCATGAAGGTGCTGGTGGCGGTCGCGACCCTGATGGGGATGCCGCAGAAGGCGTTCAGGACCGGCACCTTGATGATGCCGCCACCGAGACCGAGCAGGCCGGAGATGGCGCCCGCGAAGAGCGACGCCACCAGGCCCAGGCCAAGCCGCTTCGGCCGGTAGACGAAAGTGTTCTCGCCCTCGAGCAGCCGCCCGCCGAGGACGCCGGGATCCTGGTTGGCGTCGAGCACGTTGCGGCGGCGCGAGCGCAGCGCGACCACCACGCCCATCAGGAAGAGCGTCGCGGAGAACAGGATGTGGAGCGTGCGGCTCGAGAGCGACGCGGCGAGCAGGCCGCCCGAGATGCCGCCGATGCTCGTCGCCAGTTCGAGGAACAGGCCCAGGCGGATGTTGACGAGGCCGCGGCGCAGGCCGGCGGTGGCCGAGGCGGTGGCGGTGGCGATGACGCAGATGAGACTGGCAGCCACGGCGGAGCGGATGGGCAGCCCGAAGGCGAGGGTGAGGAGCGGCACCAGGAAGACACCGCCGCCGATGCCGAGCAGCGACCCGACGAGGCCGGTGGCGGCGCCCGTCAGGAAGTAAACCGGCAGGGAGCCGTCCATGGGGCTCACAATGGTATCCCGATACAATGCGTCCGTGCTGGCCGACGCGTGGCGCGCTTGTGTGCTGGCACCCATCCTCCTGCTGCTGCCGGGCCTGGTGCTGGTGCGCGCGCCGTGGCCGGCGGTGCCTGCTCTCTCCATCGGGTTCTGGCTGCTGACCTGGCCTCTGCTTCCCGGCCACGGCACCGGCCGCGCGATGTTCGTGCAAGCGGCGCTCGGCGGGTTCGCGCTGCTCGCGCTGCTGCGCGTGGCGCAGCCGCGATTGTGGCAGCGGCCGCGCAATGCCGACTTGCTTGCCGGCGCCGGCGCACTACTGGCGCTGCTGCCGTTCTTCGTTGTGCCCGTGCCGCGAGCGCCCGACCTCAGCTTCGACGCGGCCGCCGCGCGGGTCGTCGCCTGGCATGACGGCATGCCCGCGACCTTCGAGCCACTGATCCCGGGCGCCTCGTTTGCGAGCGACGCCCCCGGCTTCTCGTCCTTCGCAGCCGACTTCATCGCCCTCGCGCGCCTGGCGCCGCACCGCGCGGTGTTCGCCGTCCACCTGGCCGGACGCGCACTGTTGTTGTTGTCATTGTTCTTCGCCTTGCAGCGCGTGGCCGGCACGCCGCCGGCCGCAGCCGCTCGCGGCGCGCTTGCGGCGGTCGCCGTGGCCGCATGGGTGTTGCGCGCGCTCGTCGCGGCCGGCGGCGCCACCGAGTTGCAGGCGGCGTTCCTGTTGTTCGCGGCGGCGTTGCTGGTGAAGCGCACGCGGCGTGCGGCGAGCGTGGCGGGATGGTTCTTCGCCGTGTCGGCCCTGGCCGTGGCGCCGTCGGTGCGCGCGCTGGCCGCGTCCGCGGCGGTGGCTGTCGCAGCGGCGGTGCTGGCGACCGGCGTGGCGCGGGTAACCGCGAGGTTGCCGCCGCTTCCGACAGTGGCCGTGAACGCCGCGCTCATCCTGACGCTGGTGGCGACCGCGCGGTTCACCGAGCCTGCGTTCGCATCGCGCTTCCTGGGCATCGCGGGGTTCGCGCGCCGCAGCCTCGGCCCGTTCGACATCGTCTGCGCCGCGGAAGGAGCTCGCGACACGGACGCTCGCTGGCTGCCCGCGATTGCCGGCCTTGCGGTACTGCCGCCGCCTCGGCCTGCCCATGGCGGCAGAGAGGTCGAGTCGTCGGCAAACCGGCGCGCGTGCGCTGCGCAGTACGACGCGCTGACGGCAGGCGCGTTGTGCGAGGCGCCGGCGCGCTGAGCGAGCGCCTGGCCGTCAGTCCCGGTTCAGCTTCTCGTACCCGTGGCGCTCGCCGGCGGGGAGGTCGACGGGCGGCGGCGGTGCGGCGAACACCACCTGCGGGAACAGGCCGGTTTCATGGCCCTCGAAGTCGCGCGCCCACTCCTTGTGGTTGTAGACGCAGACCGGCAGGCAGATGGAGCAGTACTGGTGCTTCGCGAAATACGGGAAGCAGCGGCCGGTGTCCACCTGGTAGCGGTCGTTGCCGAGGTGATCCTTGCCGGCCGCCGCGCTGCGCTCGTCGGGGATGGCACCCGGCGGGCAGTACTTGCGGCAGGCGCGGCAGGTGTCGCAGAACTTGGCGATGCCGGCGTCGATCGGATGGTCGATGGCGAGCGGCATCGAGGTGATGACGCTGCCCATGCGGAACAGGGGGCCGAGCCGCGGATGGATGATCGAGCCGTGGCGGCCCAGTTCGCCGAAGCCGGCCTTGAGGCCGATCGGCACGTGCAGCAGGTCGCTGTCGCCGATCGGGTGCTCGACCCGGCACGCCCAGCCGAGCGAGCGCACGTGGTCGGCGAGGCGGATGACGGCTTCGCCGAGCGTGAAGTAGACGCGCAGGCACTCGATCGCCGAGCGCTGCGACGGCACCACCTGGAATTCGCGCCACAGCATCCGCTGGCCCACCGCGATCGCGTACTTCTCGGGGACGGTGCGGCCGCGGTAGACGTCGCTCGCTTCGATCTCGCAGATGCCGACGATGTCGGCGCCGCAGGCGAGCGCCTGCTCCTTCACGTGCGCCGCCGCCGCGGCCGGCGAGGCAAACTCGCGGCGCTCCGCGGCCACCTCGCCGTCGAAGCGGGGATACTGCTCGTCGCGGATGCGGGCCAGGAGCGCGTCGACGTCGGCGATCTGGATCGAGCGGCCGCCGACCTGCGCATACCACTCGTCCCAGCGGAACGCGGGCGGCGAGGGCTTCAACGCTCGCTCCGTTGCACGAACACGCGGTAGACCGGCAGCCCGAGCGCCACCGCCAGCGCGCCGAGCGCCGATTCCAGCGGCCGACCCGCGGCGAACAGCGCCAGGATCACCGCGATGCCGGCGAGGAAGACGAGCGGCGTCAGCGGATAGAAGGGTGCGGGCGCCGGGGCCTGTGGCCCGCGCCGCCGCAGCCGGAACAGGCCGGCGACGGTCAGGCCGAGAAACGCGACGGTCGCGAACACGAAGTAGGCGACGATTGCGTCGAAGCTGCCGGCCAGCGTGACCACGAGCGCCAGCGCCGTCTGCAGCAGGATCGCGCGCCGCGGGGCGTGCGTCGCCGGATCGATGTCACCCAGCCAGCGCGGCGCGGCGCCGTCCCGCGCCATCGCGTAGTAGAGGCGGGGCACCATCGTCATGAACGCGACCATACTGGAAAAGACCGAGAGCAGGACGATCGCCGCCAGCGCCGCGCCGCCGCGCGGCCCGAACAGCACGCGTCCCACCTGCGCGGCGAACGCCTCGGCGGTGTTCACCTGCTCGAGCGGCACGAGGTAGAGGAACACGGCGCTCGTCGCCACGTAGACGCCGGTGACGAGCAGCACGCCGAAACACAGCGCGCGCGGCAGCGTGCGCGCGGCGTCGCGCATCTCGCCGCCGAGCTTTGCGGCCTCCCACCAGCCGCCGAAGGAGAAGAACCCGGCAGCGACCGCGGCGGCGATGCCCGCGAACAGCGGTGGCGAGCCCGCGTGCCGCACCCACGGCTGCGCGAAATTTGCCCCGCTGCCGGCCGTGGACGCGAGCCCGGCTACGATCACCAGCACCAGCGCCGCGATCTTGGCGAAACCGAGGCCCTGCGCGATGGGTGCGGCCCAGCGGATACCGGCAGCGTTGGCGAGCGCCGTGACCACGATCGCAGCGACGGCCACCGCCTTCGGATCGGCGGCCGGCCACAACGCCGCGGTGTAAAGGCCGACGCCGGTGGCGAGCGCTGCCGTCAGGCCCGGGTCCATCACGATCAGGCACTTCCATCCGTAGAGAAACGCGACCTGCGGGCCGAACGCGGCGCGCAGGTACACGTAGCCGCCGCCCGCGTGCGGCAGGCGGCTCGCGAGCTCACCGAGGCACAGCGCGCCGGCGAGCGCCATGAGCCCGAGCGCCAACCAGACCGCGAACAGCACGCCCGGCGCACCAGCGGCCCTGGCCATGGACGCCGGCGTCAGGAAGATGCCGACGCCGATGGTTGCGCTCGCGACGAGCGCGGTGGCGCCAATCACACCGAATTGCGGCTGCAGGGAGGGGGGCTGTTCCATCGGAATGAATGAGTGTGACGATGATGACATCGTTTCACAGCGGTAGAAACAGGCGCCGACGGCCGTTTGATAACATCCTCGCCGCTGATGCTGAAGAAGGCGGCGCGTATCATCCTCGTCCTCCTTCTCGCTGTGTACGTCCTCGGCGCGTTCGCGTTCCTGCCCTGGTGGATGGGCGGCCAGTTCACCTCGGGCCGCTTCCGCTACAACGACAAGGAGAACGCCGGGCTGACGCCCGCGTCGTTCCAGCTGCCGTTTGAAGAGGTCGCCTTCCACAGCGGCGACGGCACCGCGCTCTCGGCATGGTGGGTGCCGGCGGCGTCGGCGAAGGGCACCGTCATCCTGGTGCACGGCCTCAACCGTTCGCGCATCGAGATGGTGAAGAAGGCGCCGTTCGTCAACCGCAGCGGCTGGAATGCGCTGCTCGTCGACCTGCGCCATCACGGCGAGAGCGGCGGCACCGTCTCCACGTTCGGCGCGCGCGAGAAGGACGACGTGCTCGCCGCGGTCGCGTTCGCCCGCGCGAAGGACTCGCATCCCGTGGTCGTGTGGGGGGTGTCGCTCGGCGCCGCGGCCTCGGTGCTGGCGCTCGATGCCGACCCGACGATCGCGGGCCTCATCTGCGACAGCACCTACCGCAGCCTGCGCGACACCGTGCACCACCATCTCGGCCTCTTCCGGCGCTTCGCGTGGTTCCTGCGCATCGTGCCCACCTGGCCGGTCGCCGACGAGACGACCTATTGGCTCGGGCGGCGCGGCGGCTTCGATCCCGACAGCGTCGACATCGAGGCGGCCGTCGGCCGCGGCTTGCGCGGGCGGCCGGCGCTGTTCGTCGCGAACTCGCACGACCGCCGCATGCCGAAGGAGATCGCCGAAGACCTGGCGCGTGCCGCGGGGCCGAGCGCTTCGCTGTTGATCGTCGAGGGCGAGAGCCACGGCGGCGCGTGGCGCGACGGCACCGCCGCTTACGAAGCGGCGGCCGCCAAGGTGCTGCAGGCGGCGGCGCCGAACCCTTGAACCGGAGGCAAGCTTGAGCGAAGCGAAAAAGCCCCACCACATCCCGTTCCCCGAGGACGATGGCTCTGCGGTACCGGCCGAACAGTCGAATTCGTACACCATGGTCGACCCGCGCTTCCGCTCCATCTACTACCAGTTCTACAAGGAGACCTACAAGCCCTCGGTCATCGACCGCAAGACCAAGGAGCTGATCGCGATCTCCGCGAGCCTCGCCGCCAAGTGCCAGGGCTGCCTCGAGGGCCACATCAAGAAGGCGCTGAAGTTCGGCGCGAGCCGCGAGGAGATCTCGGAGACGATCGCGATCGCGATCGGCGTCAACGCCGCGGCCATCGTCGACCTCACCGACATCGCCGCCGACAACATGGACCTGAAGCTCTACTGACGCGGCGCGCTGCGGCGCCGCGCCGGGAGCCCTCGGCTAGACTCGCGGCAGATGGACCGCGACTACTTCGTCCACGAGTCGAGCTTCGTCGACGCACCCGCGGAGGTCGGCGCCGGCACCAGCATCTGGCATTTCTCGCACGTCATGGGCGGCGCCGTCATCGGCAGCGACTGCGTCATCGGCCAGAACGTGTTCATCGATGCCGGCGTGCGCATCGGCAACCACTGCAAGATCCAGAACAACGTCAGCCTGTACAACGGCGTCGAGCTGGAGGACAACGTCTTCTGCGGGCCGTCGATGGTGTTCACCAACGTCATGAACCCGCGCAGCGAGATCGCGAGCAAGGACGCCTTGCTGAAAACCGTGATCCGCACCGGCGCCTCGATCGGTGCCAACGCCACCATCCTGTGCGGCAACACCGTCGGCGCCTATGCGTTCGTCGGCGCGGGCGCGGTGGTGACGCGCGACATTCCCGACTTCGCGCTGGTGTTCGGCAGCCCGGCGCGGATCGCCGGCTGGATCTGCCGCTGCGGCGTCCGGCTGCGTGCGGTGGAGACGTCAGCCACCTGCACCGAGTGCCACGCGCGCTACGCGCTGCACCTCGGCGTGCTGAACGCCGAGAGCTAGGGGGCGATGAAGCCGCGCACTTCGGCGCAGACGTGGCGCACCGCGGCCTCGCCCATCTCGGCGTAGAGGGGCAGCGACAGCACCCGCCGCGACAGCTCCTCGGACACCGGCAGGTCGCCAGGCTTGCCGCCAGCGGCCGCCATCGCCGGCTGCAGGTGGATGGGGCGCGGGTAGTGCACGGCGCTTGCGATGCCTTGGGCCGCGAGATGCTGCTGCAGCGCGTCGCGCTTCTCGGCCTGGACGGTATAGAGGTGCCAGGCAGAGCGCGCGCCCGCGGCTTCCCGCGGCAGGACCAGGCCCGGAAGCCCGGCGAGCAGCTCGTCGTAGAGCGCCACCAGACGGCGGCGCTCGGCGTTCCAGGAGTCGAGCCGTCGCAGCTTCACGCGCAGCACCGCGGCCTGCAGGCTGTCGAGGCGGCTGTTGGTGCCGAGCACCAGGTTGTCGTAACGATTGGCGCCCCCGCCATGGTTCGCGATCTGGCGCGCGCTTTCGATGAACACGCGGTCGCTCGAGACGATGGCGCCGGCATCGCCGAAGGCGCCAAGGTTCTTGCCCGGATAGAAGCTGAAGCAGGCCGCGTGGCCCCACGCACCCGCGCGCTTGCCGTCCTGTGAGGCGCCGTGGGCCTGGGCCGCGTCCTCGAGCACTGGCAGGCCCTTGCGCGCGGCGATCTCGAGGATGGGCGCCATCGGCGCCGGGTGGCCGTAGAGGTGCACCGGCACGATCACCTTCGCCTTCGGCCCGATCGCGCGCTCCAGCAGCGCAGGGTCCATGGTGCAGGTCAAGGCGTCGACGTCCACGAACACCGGCCGCGCCCCGTTGAGGAGGATGGCCTCGCCGGTGGCGATGAAGGTGTTCGCCACCGTCACCACTTCGTCGCCCGCGCCGACGCCATAGGCGCGCAGCGCGACGATCAGCGCATCCGTGCCGTTGGCGACGCCGGCGCAGTAGGAAGCGCCGCAGTAGGCGGCGAACTCGGCCTCGAAAGCGGCGCAGTCCTCGCCCTTTATGTAGTGCGCCGACTCGAGCACCCGCGAAACGGCCGCGTCCACCTCGCTGCGGATGGAGGCGTATTGCGCCCGCAGGTCGGCCATAGGGATGTGAGGCGTCACTGCGCTCATGGCGCCGCTGGCGCGGGCGCCTTGGTTTCGAGCGCCGCCGCGAAGCGCGCGCGCAGCCAGTCGGGGATCGCCATCGCCTTGAAGGTCTTCATGTCCACGGTGACCGCGATGTTGCGCGCCTTGAACACCGGCCGGCCGCGCACCGAGCCCTCGTAGCGGATCTGCACCGACGAGCGTCCGAGCTTCTCCACCACCACCGCCACGTCCACCGCGTCGCCGTATTTGACCGGCGCTATGAAGTCCATCTCCACCTTGACGGTGGGGAAGCCGATGCCCTCGCGATAAACCTCCGGGTACGGACGGCCGATGTGGCCGGTGAAGAAGTCCTCGAAAGACTCGTGCAGGAAGTTGACCAGGTTCGGGTAGTACGCGATGCCGGCGGCGTCGAGGTCGCCGAAGCGGACCAGGATCGAGGTCTGGAACACCCCTACTTACTACCCCCTAAATGCTCCATGACGGTAACCGTGAGGGTCTCGGCCAGGGCGCGGAAGGCGGCCTCGCCGTCCTCGCGGCTCGCGGCGGTCGGGTCGCCGAAGTAGGCATCCTCGCCGCCCGCCTCGAGGAAGCTGGTGGCGCCGCGCTGCAGCGCCGGCATCAGGCCTTCCATCGGCGGCAGGCTGATGCGCTCGCGTTCGCGCACCGTGTCGGGCGCCACTGCAAGCATCAGCGACGACTCCCACGCGCCGGCGTGGTCGCCGAGCTGGAACACCGGCCCGAGCTTCTCGGCCCAGCGCTTCTTCTGCAGGTCGCAGTAGCCGACCGAGGCACCCGCGGCCTTCGCCTCCTCGACCGCCTTCTTCAGGCACTCGACGTGCTTCGGGTCGAAATGGATGTTGACGAAGATCACCGCACGGTACTGCTTGCCCGCGGCCACCGCGAGGTCGCGCAGCAGCGCGGTCGCGGTTTCGGCAGGCAGGCTGAGCGTGCCGGCGAAATCGCGCGCAAAGTCGGCGACGGTGAACGAGACGCTCGGCAGGATCAGGCAGTTGACGCCGTTGGTCTTGAGCCGCAGCGCGCCGCGGCGCGCCATCTCCTGCGCGATCACGGTGTCGGTCGCGATCGGCAGGTGCGGGCCATGCGCCTCGGTTGCGCCCACCGGTATCAGCGCCACAGGGCGCTCGGCGAGCGCGTCCTTCACCTCGGTCCACGTCATGTCGGCAACGACGATCTTTTCGGCCATGCCTCGGTTCTTCGTTCCTCTGGAAACGCTGATTCGTTCTTCTGATTTATCGGGATCGGCGGTGGGGCGCCCTAGCGCAGTTGCTTGCGGTCGATCTTTCCCCGGTCGTTCCTGGGCAGTGATGCCAGGAACTCCACGCGTCGCGGGAACTTGAAATGGGCGAGTCGGCTCTTCACGAAGTTCTGGAGCTCGGCGGCCTTGGCGTCCGTGCCTTCTCCACCACGGAGAACCACGAGCGCCTTCGGCTTGATGAGCTGATCAGCGTCTTTATACCCGATCACGGCGCATTCCGCCACTTCGGGATGGGCCAGGAGGCAGTTCTCCACCTCGGCCGGGCTGACGAAGATGCCGCCCACCTTGAGCATCTCGTCGCTGCGCCCCTCGTACCAGTAATAACCGCCCGGGTCGCGGCGCATGTGGTCGCCCGTGACCGTCCACTTCCCCCTGAAAACCTCGTCCGACTTGTCCTTGGCCTGGAAGTAGCCGAGCGCCGCCGAGTCGCCGCTCACCCACAAGGTGCCGGCCTCGCCGTCCTTCAGGGGGCTGCCGTCGGGGGCCGCGATGCGCGCCTCGTACCCGGGCACCAGGCGGCCGAGGCTGCCCGGGACCACGTCGCCTGGATAGTTCGAGATGTAGATGTGGAACATTTCTGCCGAACCGATGCCGTCGAGGATCTCTACGCCGAAGGTCTCCTTGAAGCGGCGGTACAGCTCTTCGGGCAGCGCTTCGCCGGCCGACAGGCAGAAGCGCAGCGAGCCCAGGTCGCGCTGCGGGCCGTCGGGGTGGTTGAGCATGCCGCCGATCATCGTCGGCACCGAGGTCAGGATGGTGGGGCGAAAGCGTTCGATCATGGCGAACAGCTTCCCGGGATCGCTCTTCTCCTTGAAGAGCGCGGTGGCGCCGCCCACCGCGAACGGGAACAGCAGGTTGGTGCCGGTCGCGTAGCCGAAGAAAAGCTTCGCCACCGACACCGTCAGGTCGTTCTCGCGGATCCCGAGCACCTGTTTCGCGTAGCGCTCGGTGTTCCACGGCAGGTCCTGCTGGCGGTGCACCGCTGCCTTGGGCTTGCCGGTGGAGCCGCTCGTGAACAGCCAGATCGCCGGGTCGTCGCGATGCGTCGGCGCGTTCTCGAAGCTCCCGGACTCGGCGCGCAGCAGCGCGTCGAAGCCGAGGTGGCGCCCCGGGTCGCCGCCGACGACCACCAGGTGCTCGAGGTGGGTGAAGCTGTCGCGCAGGGGCTCGAGTCGGTCGAGCACCGAGGCGTCGATCACCGCGACCCGCGCCCGGCTGTAGGCGAAGTAGTGCTCGTAGTCGGCGGCCGGCAGCAGCGGGTTGACCATGGCGATGACCCCGCCGGCCTTGGCGATCCCGAACCACGCGAAGGCGAACTCGGGCCGGTCGGGAAGCACCATCAGCACCCGGTCCTCGTGGCGCAGGCCGAGGCGCTTCAAGGCCGCGGCAAAACGGTTGGCGCGCTCCTGCACGTCGCGGTACGTGTAGCTCTGGTCCTCAAAGTAGAGGCAAGCCTTGTCGCCGCGCCCTTCCTCGACATTACGATCGAGGAAGTACCACGCCATGTTGAACCCCTCGGGAAACTCCATGGCCGCTGGCCGGAGCGTGTTCACTTACGCCGCCAGTTTTCCCGAGCGAGTCCATCGCTTGCGCCGCTCGCGAGGGACCTCATTGCTTGCGTGCCTCATCCACATCCTCATCGTCATCCAGCCGCCGATAGAGCCCGTGATGGTGCAGCAGCGGGCGGCCGCCGTCTACGGTGACGTGCGCGACTTCGCCGACGAACACCGAATGGTCGCCGCTTGGATACTGGCCGACCACGCGGCACTCGATGTGGGCCACCGCTCCCGGCACCAGCGGACAGCCGAGCTGCCCGCGCGGCAGCCCGCGGGTCGCGATGCGCCCGGCGTCGCCGGCCTCGGCGAAGCGCCGCGACCATTCCTCCTGGCCTTCGGCAAGGATGCTGGCCGCGAACACTCCGGAATGTCCGAGCA
Source organism: uncultured Acidobacteriota bacterium (assembly GCA_963720545.1). Taxonomy (GTDB): domain Bacteria; phylum Acidobacteriota; class Vicinamibacteria; order Fen-336; family Fen-336; genus MFD01916-c6. Next base: position 3,494,628 of record OY970399.1, read on the forward strand.
CGGCGGCCGCATCAGCTGCGTTGCCGACGCAGACGAGCACCAGCGGCGGCTCTAGGCTGACCGCCGCGAAGGCGCTGACCGTGAGGCCGGCGCCATCGCCCTCGGCATCTGCAGTGGTGACGACGGCGACTCCCGAGGCGAACTGGCCGAGGGCGTGGCGAAACGCCGCGGCGCCGACCACCGGCTTGCTGTCCGCGCCGCCTGGCTTCAGGCCTCGCCCCGGCCGCGGTAGAGCGCGAGCTGGCCCGACGCCATCCCCACGCGCAGCGCGATCCTTGCGAACACCAGCAATTGCGCCAGGGCCAGTGCGACGAGCTGCGTCTTGTACCCGGTGACTTCCCATCGGTTGTCGATGACGCTCCAGAGCGCGAGCAACAGGCCGCCGCAGAGCAGGATCGCCCCGTAGTGTGACACGACCCGCACCAGCCGCGACACGCAGAAAGACCACGCGGAGGCCCACGCGAGCACCGCGCTCGAGCGCTCCTCGAGCACCGTGATGGCGCGTGCATAACCCGCCACCATGTGCACCAGCAGCACGAGGGCCAGCAGGACCGCATAGCGGCCGAACGACCAGGCGAGCGCGGTGCGTTCCGACACCGCTTCCCGCGCCATCGAGTCGGCGAAGCGGCCGAACGGCACGTTGAGCGCGAACAGCACCCAGTCGAGGGCGAGTGCTATGAGCGCGATGCGCGCGAAGCGGCCGAAGTAGAAGCCGGAGCCGTGGAAGAGAGACCGCATGGTCCAGTGCGAGCGCGGCCGGCGCAGCGACGCGTAGATGCCGCCGGCGAGGAACACCTGGAGCACCATGTAGGCGAGGCCGAGCGCGAGGATGCTGCCGTCGAGCGCGTCGTCGTCCTCGTCGTCGGCGCCGTCCTGCCCGCCGCGGAAATGCAGGAACCCCGCCGGCAGGTCGCCGCGCAGCAGGTGGTTGAGGTTCTTGAAGGCGAAGCCGCGCCCGAAGATCGCGGGCGTGAACGACTTCTCGGCGCCCCGCGCCTCTTGGTCCTTGAAATGGTCCCACCACGGGAAGTCGAACCCGTACATCATCGTCTCTCCCGAACCGCGGTTGCGGAACGAGCTTTCGAGAGCGGTGGTGAGCGGCGCCGCCAGCATTGCCGCCATCGCGATATTGATGACGAGCAGCAGCGCCACCAGGCCCGGGTTGCGGCGCACGGCGGCAATGCCTTCGGCGAGGGCATCCTTCGCGGTCAGTCCGTTTGGCATCTTCATCCCAGCACCACGTGCAATTCGAGCAGGTTCTGGAGCCACAGCAGGTACTTGGCGCCCCACTTGGTCGCCGCGCGGCGCGCCGTGCCCTTCTCTTCGATCCAGGTGTTGTTGGCGGGATCGACGTCGATCATGAGCTTGCGTTCGGGATCGATCACCGCACGCACCACCTTTGGTCCGCCGGGATAGCGGAACCGCGTCCAGCGGTCCTTGCCGTCCCAGTGCTCGAGCTTGCGCGAGCCATCGGCGAACTCGATGAGGACCCCGGCCGGCATGCGCACGTCGCCAAGCCGCTGCACGGTGACCTCGGCATCCCACGTCTTCGCCTTGTCGTCGCGCTTCGGCGGGATCGTCACCGTTGGTTCCGGCGCGCCGATGTCGGCAAATCCCTCGAGCTGGCGGCTGGCCGTGTTCTTCGCGCTCACCTTGTAGTCGAGCAGCGAGCTGCTGTACCAGGTCTCGGCGAAGTACCAGCTGTAGTCGGAGCCGGTGACCTCGTTGACCGTGGCGATGAAGTCGGCGGTGGTCGGGTGCTTGAAGCGCCAGCGCCGCGCGTAGGTGCGCAGGATGCGCGTCATGGTTTCGTCGCCCACCAGGTTTTCGAGCGTCTGCAGCGTGATCGCCGGCTTGCCGTAGGAGTTGAGCGTGTAGGCGCCGACCGTGCGGTAGTCCCACGAACGGCGCGCCATCACATCCACCTCGCCGTTGCGGCGCAGGTTGCCGATGTCGTTCTCGCCGCGGGCAATGCGCACCCCCGGCGCCACCACGGCAATGCCGCTGCGCTGGCCGCGGCCCGGCACGTTGACACCGAAATAGCGGGTGCCCCAGCCTTCCGGACCGAGCGCGATGCGCTGCGACTTCTCGTCGTGGTAGCTGTTGAAGCCCTCGTCGAGCCACGCTTCCTCGAACTCGTTGTTGCCAACGAGCCCGTACCAGAATTGATGGCCGGCTTCGTGCACGGTGACGCTCTCCGGACTCATGAGGGCCGGCGGTGCGAACAGGTAGGCGCCGCCGGTCAGCAGCGTCGGATACTCCATGCCGCCCGACGCCGAGCGCCACGCCGGATCGATCACGGTGATGTTGGGGTAGGGGTACGGCGCGCCCCACGTGCCGTAACTGCGCAGCGCGATGCGCACCGACTCGAAGTAGCGCGCTTCGAGAAACGCGTGCTCGGGCTGCAGCAGCAGGCGCATGTCGACAGGCGGGTAGCCCGGATCGTCGAACTTCGCGTGCCGGTCGAGGTAGCGGCGGCTCGCGGTCCAGGCGAAGTCGTGGACGTCGGCCTGCTTGAAGCGCAGCGTCTGTGTGCCGTCCGCCGCATCCTTCTGTTCCTGCAGCGCGCCGGTGGCGCCGACCACGAAGCCCTGCGGCACCGTCAGGGTCACGTCGTAGACGCCGTAGTCGGCGAAGAACTCGCTGAATGGATGGAATTCGTGCGCGTTCCAGTCGCCCTTCCAGAAGACGCCGATCTTGGGGAACCACTGCACGATGAAGTTGTAGTCGTGCACCCAGCCGGCGCGGCCGACGTCGCCGTAGGGGACGCGCGAGTTCCATTCGATACGGAAGCGCGCCGCGGCACCCGGGGCGACAGGCGTAGGCGTGCGCAGCTCCATGACGGTGCGGTCCTCGGCCGGGCCGCCGTCTGGATGGATATAGCGCAGCGTCGGCGTGAGGTCGGTTTCGCCCACGCCGTCCAGCAGCGCAGCCCTGGTAACGCGAGTGAACCCGTAGGCGCGGGTGCGTAGCTCGCCCGTGCCGTCGTTGCGCGGCGAGCGCCGGCCTTCGCCGCGCGCCGACGTCGAGAGGTTGTTGGCGAACGCGTTCCAATAGAGATGGAAAGGGAAGCGGTCGAGCGCGACGCCCGAAGTGTTGCGCCACTCGAGCACCAGGCTGCCGTCGATCGTGTGCTTGTCGGGATCGAGGCGCGCCGCGATGGTGTAGTTCGCGTTTCGTTCCGACTGTGTGGGCAGAGGCGGCAGCGCTGGATCGTTCGGGTCCGGCATCGGCGGCAGACCTTTGGCGGTCAGGTTCGCGCTGGAGGTTGGCGACGGCGCCAGCGCCGAGAACAAGGCAGCGGCGAGAAGCAGCATGCAGGCGGCGGCAGCGCGGCGATTCACAGCGCGCCTGCGGCGATCGCCTTCAGCTTCTCGGTCGCGCGCGAGAGCGCTGCGACCACCCGGCTGCGTTCGCTGTCGAACAGCGCCTTGTCCTTGTTTGACACAGCCTCCTGCAGGCCGGGGAACGGCCACGCGGCATAGCCGGTGGTGGTGCCCGGCGCAAACAGCACGTGCTTGAACCAGCCGCGCTTCGGCAGGCCGTCGGGATCGAGGAAGGCGCGCTCCACCGAAGCGAGCGCCTCGTTGAGGGCCACCGACACGCGCCCGGCCGCAACCGCGGCATCGACCGACTTGTCGGCAGCGGCGCCGGCCGCCTCGAACGCCGCGAGCGCCGCAACGACCGGCGCGAAGTCGAGGTCGAGCACGTCCTTCGCCTCGGCGGTGCGGTTCTTGCGGATCACCTGGCGGCGCAGCGCGTCGAGGTCGACCCGCAGCGACGAGCCGTAGTTCGAAAAGCGCAGCGGCACCGCATCGGCGCTCGACAGGCGCAGCGCCAGGATGCCGTAAAGGCGCGCCGCGGCTGTGTGGTAGAAGAACCCGGGATCGCCAAACTTGTCCATCCAGCGGAAGTTGTCGTAGACCGCGTGATAGACGCCGTAGGGGCCGTTGAAACTCATGTCCATCGACGGCACGCCTAGGTGGTCGAGGAATGCGGTGTAGTCGGAGCCGGAGCCGAGCGGATCGAGCCGCAGGTCGAACGGCTTGTCGGCGGCGTCGAGGCTGATGGGCGCCGCCTGCGACCACGACTCCTTCTCGTGCTTCTCCCAGGCGTCGAGCAGCGACCCGCCGCCCTTGGGTTCGCCCACGGCCGCGGCTGCCTCGCGCACCACGTCGCGCAATGACGGCACGCCGCCGACATCGAGGTTGCGGCCGGTGGTTGCGGCGTCGAGGTTGACGTACGCGACGGCCTTGCCGAGCCTGGCCTGCTGGTCTTCCGCCCATTCGGTCGAGCCGACGAGGCCGTACTCTTCCGCGTCCCAGACCGCGAGCAGGATGGTGCGCCTCGGCTTCCAGCCGGCCTTGAGCGCCGCCGCCAGCCCGCGCGCTGTCTCGAGCATCGCCGCGGTGCCGGAGTTTGGGTCGACCGCGCCATGCGTCCACGCGTCGCGGTGGTTGCCGAGAATCACCAGCGCATCGGGTTCGGTGGTGCCGGGGATGCGCGCGATCACGTTGTAGATGGGCTTCAGACCCTCGTCCATCTCGACTTCCATCGCCACCGAAGATCCGCCCGGACCGACGTGGTAAGCGAAAGGCAGCCCGCCCTGCCACTCGTCCGGAACGCGCGGGCCGCCCATGTGGCGCAGGATCTTCTCGGCCTCGGCGTAGCTGATGGGCAGCGACGGGATCTTCGGGACGTTCGTCATCTTGTCGCGTGTCAGGCGCTTGGCGCCGGCAGTGGAGGCAATGCCGCCGGGCGTCGACGGATCGCCGGGTCCGAGTGACAGGAATTGCACCGAGCCGCGCTGGATGCCGGACGGCGGGCGCATCGGGCCGTCGGGATAGACGTCGCCGCGCATGTAGCCGTCGTCGGCTGGATCGCTGAAGATGAGGACGCCGAGCGCGCCGTGATCCTGCGCTTCCTTCACCTTGAGGCCGCGGAAGATGTCGCCGTAGCGCACCAGCGCGATCTTGCCGGCGACGCTGATGCCCATCGAATCGAGCTGCTCGAAATCGGCGCGGCGCCCGTAGTTGACGTAGACCACCTGGCCTTCGGCCTTGCCGGAAGCGCCGTAACCGTGGAACGCGGGGAACACACCTTCCTTGCCCGAGTCCTTGTCGACGTCGTACGACTCTTCCATCAGCGACAGCTCGGCCTGGACCGGCGCCGTCAGCCGCAGGCTCTGGCTCTTCGGATGGTTGAGGAACACGTCGTACTTCACCATCTCGACCTCGAGGCCGAACTCCTTGAACCGGTCGCGCACGTACTCCGCGACTTTCTTCTCGGCGGGCGTGCCGGCGACGTGGCCGTCCTCAGTGAGGGCGAACAGCCACTTGCGCGCGTTGTCGGGCGTCGGCGTGTCGTAAAAGACCTTCTCGATGCGCGCCGCCTCTGCCTTCGAGGCCGCCGAAAAACCGGTGAAGTCACCGGCGGGAAGCGACGCCGAGCCGGCCGCGAGAAGCAGTGCCGAGGAGAAGAGACCGCGCGCCACCATCATCCTGCGAAAAGCCATGGATCTCCTTTTTCGAAGTAGCAGAGTGTACATCCGTCTCCTCGCGCGCACCCTCGCGTGCGGGGCGCTCCCAACGACAAGTTCGTTCGCTTGAAGTGCTTCGCGTTCCCTGAAGCTGCCCGCCCAAACTCTCACCTCAGGGGCATTCATCTACTGTGTCCGGACACAGTAGAGACTCTTCGGGCGGAAGCTGACGTACTGCCGCCCTCAGAGATGCGGCTCTCGCCACTCCGGCGGGGTGATGCGCAAGCGCGGGTTCGCCGGGTCCTTTGGCCACAGCGTGCACGTCACCGTGCGATGCGCTTCGTCCTCGCGCTCGCAGTAAGGACAGAACACGCACTCGCGCATTGCCGCGTCCTCGCCCGCGAGCCACTTCCGCGGCAGGTCCGGATCCGCCAGGATCGCGCGCGCCATGCCCACCAGGTCCGCGCGCGACTCGGCCAGCACGGACTCCGCCTGCGCGAACGTCCAGATGCGGCCCGACGCGACCACCGGCACCTCATAGCCCGCCGCGCGCACGGCGGCGCGCACCCGCGTCGCCAGCGGCACGTTCACGCCCCAGGGTTCGCCCTTGCGCCGGGGGATACAGCAATGGCCGCTGTTGCCGGTGTACGGGTACATCGCGGTGCCAACCTCCGGCTGGCGCGCGTCCTCGAACTTGCCGCCGCGCGAGATCGAGAGGAAGTCGAGCCCCGCCGCGCAGAGCGCGACGCCGATCTGCGCCGCATCTTCCATTGTGTTGCCGACAATGGTGCCGTCCTCCGCCAGGATGTCTTCGGAGCCGAGGTAGCGGCAGCCCACCACGAACCCGGGGCCGACGGCGGCGCGCACCGCCGCGATCACCTCGCGCGGCAGCCGCATGCGGTTCTCGAAGCTGCCGCCGTACGCGTCGCGCCGGCCGTTCAGCACCGAGAGGAACTGCGCCATCGTGTACGCGTGCGCAAAATGCAGCTCGACGCCGTCGAAGCCGCACTGCTGTGCGCGCCGCGCCGCGGCGGCGAACAAGTCGGGGAGCCTGCGAATCTCCGCAATGTCGAGATCCTCGATCGTCTGCCGATAGCCGTAGCGGAAATCGTGCAGCGCGCGCGGCGCCAGGAATTCCGCGGCCCGCGCCTCGAACTCGGCATCGCTGAGCGCGAGCACCGCGGCAGCCAGCGACCCGCGCGCGACGCTCGCCTCGAGATAGTCGCGGGTCGCCTTGCGCGTCGCGATCTTGAGGAAGTCGATGAGCTGCGGCACGATCAGCGAGCGACCGTTCAGCGCACGCATCTCGCCGACCAGGGAGCGCAACCCCGGGATGAAGCGGTCGTCGCCGAGGCGCAGCAGCGGGCCGCTCTTCACGTCGCGGACGCCGATCGCCTCGAGCACCATCATGCCCGCGCCGCCGGCCGCATAGCGCGCATAGATCTCGCGCACCGAATCGGTCACGTAGCCGTCTTCGCTGCCGCGCCAGGTGACCATGGCGGGCAGCCAGATGCGGTTGGGCAATGTCAGCCCGCCGCGACCGAGCGGCATGGGGGTGAAAAGCCGCGACCCGGCGCGCGGCAAAGGCGCAGCCGTCAAGACTCGTCGAAGGTGCGCTTCCGCTTCATGCTCGGCCGCCCGGTGGCCTCGTCGCCGCCGTCTTCATCGTCGGCGTCTCCGCCAACTTCATCGCGGTTGCCGTGCCCGTCGTCATAGCCGCCGCCAACCTCGGCATCGCGGTCCAGCAGGCGCCGCGCCAGCGAGTCGAGCCGCGAACGATCGAGCGGCGAACCCTCGCGATACCCGGTGAGGATGTCCTCGAGCCGGCTCGTGCGCCGCACCAGCCCGGCGATCTCGCCGAGCGTCAGCACCGCGCCGTCCGTGGCCGCCTCGGCAAATCCCTTCTCGCTGCCGTAGACGCCGAGCACGTCCACCAGGTAAGCGCTCAGGCTGTCGGCGGCGTTCACCAGCTCTTCCTGGATCAGGTTCTCCTGGACGATCTTGAGCGCGTCCTCGATGTCTTCGTCGTTGAAGTCCTCGCGAAAACGGTCCCAGGCATCGGGCGAGAGAATCAGGCCTTCCTCGCCCTCGTCGGCTTCGCTCGCCACCTCGGCACACAAGTCGATGAAGCGGCCCATTTCAGGAACTCCGGTCCATGTCGTCTACCCCTGTGGTGCGCGCAGCAACTCGCGCGCGATGATCAGCTTCTGGATCTCGCTCGTGCCTTCGTAGATGCGCAGCGCGCGCACTTCGCGGTACAGCCGCTCCACCGTCGATCCTCGCACGACCCCGGCCCCGCCGTGCAGCTGCACGGCGCGGTCCACGATCCGCTGCGCGGCCTCGGTTGCGAACAGCTTGGCGGTGGACCCCGCCAGCGCCGCACCCCCGCCGCCCTCCGCGGCCGCGACCGCCCGCAGCACCAGCGCCCGCGCCGCGTCGAGGTCGACGCTCATCTCGGCGAGCGCGGATTGCGTCGCCTGGAACTCGGCGAGCGCCTTGCCGAACTGGCGGCGCGTGGCGGTCCACGTGAGCGCTTCGTCGAGCGCCCGCATCGCAAGACCGCAAGCGGCGGCGCCGACCGTGGGCCGGAACGCCGCGAGAGTCTCGAGCGCCAGCTGGTAGCCGGCGCCGGCCGTGCCAACCAGCGCCGCACGCACTCCCGCGAACGAGATGCGGCCGAGCGGGTGCGGCGCCAGCATCTCGAGCGGTTCGACGCGCAGGCCGGCGGCCGCCGCCTCCACCAGGAACATCGACAAACCGCGCGAGCCGTCGTCGCTGGTGCGCGCCAGCACCGTGTAGAAGTCGGCGATGCCGGCGTTCGAGATGAACACCTTTTCGCCATCGAGGCGGAAGGCGTCGCCGTCAGCCGCAGCGCGCGTCGCGACCGCGCCGAGGTCCGAACCGGCCTCGGGCTCCGTGACGGCAAACGCAGCGATCGCACTGCCGCCCGCAACCCGGGGCAGCCACGTGTCCCTCTGCGCAGCTGAGCCGGCGAGCGCCACGGCGTGCGAGCCGAGGCCCTGCATCACGAACGCGGTGTCGGCAAGCGACGACTCGTAGGCGAACGCCTCGCGCAGCGTCGCCATGTCGCGCAGCGAATGGCGGCCGTGCGGCGCCGGCACGGTGTACGCGAGATAACCTGCACTGCCCAGCAGTGAAACGAACCGCCGCGTCGTGCCGCCGGGATCGCCCTCGCCCTCCGCGAGCGTCAGCGGGCGGATGCGCGCCGCGCCAAACTGCCGCGCCTCGGCGCGCAGCGCGGCGTTCGGCGAGAGATCGTCGGGACGCACGCGCGCTACTCCGGCGCGCCCTCGAAGCGCGGCTTGCGCTTCTCGAGGAACGCGCGATGCCCTTCGGCGAAGTCGGGCCCGCTCATCAGCTCGCCCTGCACGCGCGCCTCGTACTCGAGCGCCTGCGCCAGGCTCATCGCCGCTTCATCGTCGAGCGCTCGCTTGGTCGCGGCGAGGCCGCGTGCCGGGCCTCGGCCAAGCGCCTGCGCCAGTGCCTCGGCAGCGCCGGCGAGCGCGTCCGCCGGCACCACCTTGTTATAGAGGCCGATGCGCAGCGCCTCCTGAGCTTCGATGAAGTCGCCGGTCATCAGCAGTTCGCTGGCGCGGCCGAGGCCGACGAGCCGCGGCAGCAGCAGGCACATCCCCATGTCGGCGCCCGCCAGGCCCACCTTCACGAACACGAAGCCGATGCGCGCCGCCTCGCTCGCGAGCCGGATGTCCGCCGCCACCGCGATCGCGGCACCGGCGCCGGCAACGACGCCGTTCAGCACCGCCACCACCGGCTGCGGCGCCGCGCGCATCGCCGCGATCAGCGCGCAGGTCATGCGGGTGAACTCCTGCAGCTCGTCCTGGCCGCGGCCAAGAAGCGGACCGATGATCTCGCGCACGTCGCCGCCGGTGCAGAAAGCGCGGCCGCTGCCGGTGAGGGTGACGCAGCGCAGGTCGCGGCGCGCGGGCAGTGCGGCGAAGTACGCGGTCAGTTCCGAGTACACCTCGAACGTCAGGCTGTTGAGCGAGTCGGGACGGGTGAACGTGAGGCGCGCGATGCCGCCTTTCTCGACGCAGGCGAAGCTGCGCGGCGAAGCGCTCATCGCGGCGCAGGCTCCGGCGCTGGCACCACCGCGGTTGCCTCGATCTCGACCCGTGCCCGCTCCTCGAGCAGCGACTTCACCTCGACGAGCGTCATCGCCGGATAGTGGCGGCCCATCCGTTCGCGGTAGAGCGCGCCGACTTCCTGCAGCGAGCGCAGGTACTCCGCCTTGTCGACCACGAAGATCGTGAGCCGGCCGATGCAGTCGGGCGCGCCGCCGGCCGCGCGCACCACCGCCAGCACGTTGTCGAGCGCCTGCGCGAACTGCGCGGGGAACGCGTCGGAGGCAAATTGCCCGTCCGCGTCCCAACCAACCTGACCGGCGACGAACAGCAGCGCGCCGCGCCCCTGCATGCCGTGGCTGAACCCGCGCGGCGCCGCAAGCTCCCTCGGGTTGACGGCGCGCAGGCTCACTGGACCTTGCCGCCGTCGATCGTGAGGGACTGGCCGGTGATGCCGTGGGCGGCGTCGCTGCACAGGTACGCCACGAGGTCCGCGACTTCCTGCGGAGCGATCAGGCGGTTCTGCGGGCTCAGCGCTGCGAGGTGCCGGCGGATCTCGTCCGCCGACTTGCCGGTCTTGCCGGTCATGCGCTCGATGCCGGCATCGGTCATCGGCGTGTCGACATAGCCGGGGCACACCGCGTTCACCGTGATCCCTTTGGCGGCCACTTCCAGCGCGACGCACTTCGTGAGCCCGAGCAGTCCATGCTTGCTCGCGGCGTAGGCGGCGATATACGGCGATCCCGACTTGCCGGCGATCGACGCCATGGTGACGATGCGGCCCCAGGACGCCGCCAGCATGTCGGGCAGCGCGTTGCGGATGGCGTAAAAGCTCGCCGTCAGGTTGAGCTGCAGCGCGCCGTGCCATTGCTCATCGGTTGTCTTGTGGACGAGCGCCGAGGGCGCCATGCCGGCCGACGGCACCAGCACTGCAATCGGGCCATGTGCCGCACGCGCCGCGTCGAAAGCGCGCGCCACCTCGTCGTCGCGCGCGATGTCGGCTGCGATCGCCGTCGCGGCCCCGCCGCCGGCACGAATCGCTGCAACCACTGAGTCGAGGTCGGCGCCGGTGCGGGCAATGACCGACACCGCGTGCCCGGTCCGGGCCAGCGTCACTGCCACGGCCTTGCCGATGCCGCGCCCGCCGCCCGTCACCACCGCATGCCGCACGGCGGGCATTCTATGCGCTCGGCTGGGGCGCCCGGCTCGGCTTCTGCGGCGGCCGCCGCCATCGGTGGCGCGTCAGCCGGCTGAATCCATTCATCTTGACGTTCCCTGACATTTCCAGTAGAACCGCCCGCACAAGGCGTCTCGCTCGAGCTGTTTATCGTCAGATAGGCCAGCTTTGGGTCCCTCCCTCGGCGCCGCCAAGAAACTGGAGAATTGGATGAATCGAGCACTCGGTCTGTCAGGACTGGCCCTCGGCCTGTGCCTTGCCGGAACCATGGGTCTTGCCGCGGACAGCGGCCAGTTCCGTGCAACCCCTCTTGAGGGCGGCGCGGCCGTCTCGCTTCCCAAGTCTGCGAAAGGCGAGGTGAGCGTCATCGTGAAGTGGGCGTCGCCGTCGCTGGCGGCGTACAAGGGTGGCATTGCCGGGCTGTCGGCGACGAGCGCGCAAGGCGGAAAGCGCCTCGATCCCAGTTCGCCCGGAGCCAGGGCATACAGCAAATTCCTGGCCGACAAGGAAAAGAATTTCGAGGGCGCCATGAAGGCGCGCATTCCCGGCGCACGCCTCGTCCACCGCTTCCGCAACATCATCGGCGGCGTGTCGGTGGTGCTGCCCAAGGACCGGGTGAAGGAACTCTCGCGCCTGCCCGGAGTCGAGGCCGTCTATCCCGACACCATACTGGCGCTCGACACCAACCGCAGCCCGGTGAACATAGACGTCCCGGCGCTCTGGAACAAGCTCGGCGGCCAGAATCGCAGCGGCCGCGGCATCATCGTCGGCATCGTCGACACCGGCATCTGGCCCGAGCATCCGTCGGTCGCTCCCGCCGGCATGCCGGCGCCGCCGGCCAAGTGGCACGGCACGCACTGCGAATTCGGCTCGGCCATCCCCGGCGACGCGGCCTTCGCCTGCAACAACAAGCTGATCGGCGCGCAGCGCTTCATGGCCACGTTCGACGCTTTCGGCGGCGGCGCGGGCACGCCCCTTCCCGGCGAGTTCCTCTCCGCGCGCGACAACAACGGCCACGGCTCGCACACCGCCACCACTGCCGCCGGCAACGCCAATGTCGTCACCCCCGGCGGCCAGGTCGTGAGCGGCATGGCCCCGAAGGCGCATCTCGCGGCCTACAAGGTCTGCTTCACGGTCCCCGACAGCCGCGGCTCGTGCTATTCGTCCGACTCCGCCGCGGCCATCGAACAGGCGATAGCCGACGGCGTCGACGTCATCAACTTCTCGATCGGCGGCGGCAACAGCCCGTACTCCGACGTGGTCTCGCTCGCGTTCCTCGATGCCTATGACGCCGGCGTCTTCGTCGCGACCTCGGCCGGCAACGACGGTCCCGGCGCCAACACGGTCGGCCACCGCGAGCCGTGGGTCACCACCGTTGCCGCGACCACCACCGACAAGGGCTTCAACGGCTCTGCCGACCTCGCGGCCACCGGCGCCTCGCTGACCGTCACCGGCAAGTCGTCCACCGGCAACGTCAATTCCGCCGCGCCCATCGTCCTGTCGGCGACCGCCGCCGGCTACAACGACGACCTCTGCCTCAACGCGGCTCCTGCTGGCAGCCTCACCGGCAAGATCGTCGCGTGCAAGCGCGGCACCAACGCGCGCGTCTCCAAGGGCGTCAACGTCCTCGCTGGCGGTGCGGTTGGCATGATCCTCTACAACCCCGCGCCGAACACCCTGAACGCCGATTCGCACGCGCTGCCCGCGCTGCACATCGACAACGTCCAGGGCGCGGCGCTGGTCGCGTTCTTGACCGCGAATCCGGCCGCCACCAGCAACATCATTGGCGGCGCGGACGACCTCACCGGCATCCGCGACCAGGTGGCGGGCTTCAGCTCGCGCGGCGGCTCCGCGCAGCAGCTCGGCATCAGCAAGCCGGACGTCGGCGCTCCCGGCGTCGACATCCTCGCCGCCCAGACGCCGCTGCTCGCGGCGGTCACCACCGCCGGCCTCGTCAACGGCCAGCTGTTCCAGATCATCAGCGGCACGTCGATGGCGAGCCCGCACGTCGCGGGCACCGCGGCGCTGCTGAAGCAGAGCCATCCCGACTGGACGCCCGGCCAGATCAAGTCGGCGCTCATGATGACGGCGAACGTCGACAACATCATGAACGACACCGGCACGGCCACCAACAACTTCGACGCCGGCACCGGCCGCATCACGGCCTTCTACGCCGACCGCCCGGGCGTCACAATCGCCGACTCCGGCGACAACTACGTGCTGCTGCAGGACAACCTCTCGGTTGCCAACTACCCGAGCCTGTACGTGCCGACAATGGCCGGCAAGGTCACCGTGCAGCGCACGCTGAAGAGCGTCGAAGCTGCTTCGCGCAAGTGGAGCATCTGGGTGGAGTCGAGCGACGGCCTGTTCGTCTCGGTGCCAGGCTCCGTGACGATCGCCGGCGGAGCGTCGAAGACGATCTCGATCGGCATCGACGCCAGCGACGTGCCGCTCGGCGAGACCCGCTTCGCGACGGTGCGCATGGAGAGCGTCAAGGGCGTCAGCAAGATCGGGTTGCGCTTCCCGGTCACGGTGGTCCGCAAGCAGGCGGGCATCAACCTCACCCAGAGCTGCACGCCGACCACCGTGCTCGCCGCCGGCGCCGCGGGCGGACCGACGAACACGGTCTGCACGGTGACGGCGGTCAACAACCTGGCCACCGCGCAGGCGGTGCAGATTGTCGACAAGGTTCCCGGCCAGCTGAAGGTCAAGTCGGTCAGCGGTGGCACGCGCACGGGCAACACGGTGCGCGGCGCAGCCACCCTCTCGGCATCGCTGCCGCCGGGTGTCAACGTCGTCAGCGGCACCAGCCCCGCTGGCTACTTGCCGCTCGCGCTGTTCGGCGTTCCCGTGACCGGCGGGATCGGTGACGAGACCATCGTCAACTTCAACGTGCCGGCATTCCAGTACGCAGGCACCACCTACACCAGGATCGGCGTCGTCAGCAACGGCTACGTGGTGGTTGGCGGCGGCGCCGGCGCCGACGTCAACTTCAACAACCAGAGCCTGCCCAACGGCGCCGTCCCGAACAACGTCCTCGCACCGTTCTGGAGCGACCTCAACCCGGCCGCCGCCGCGGCCGGCGACGGCGTGCGCGTCAGCACGCTGACCGACGGCGTGAACAACTGGATCGTCGTCGACTTTCAGAACGTGCCCAACTTCAGCAACGCCGCCCAGAAGAACTCGTTCCAGATCTGGATCGGGTACAACGGCGTTCAGGACGTCAGCTTCGTATACGACGTCATCACCAACGGCGAAGGCGGTGCCCTCACCGTCGGCGCGGAAAACGCCGGCGGCACCAGCGGCGCCAACTGGTACTACAACGGCACCGGTTCGTTGCCGACCGCGGCGACCGAACTGAACGTGACCAGCACTCCGGCCCAGGCCGGCGGCTCGCTGACGTTCAGCTACACCGCGGCCGGCGCTTACTTCGGCCCCTGGAAGACCTGCGCGGAAATGACCGCCGCCGGCATCTTCGGGACGTCGACGGCGTGCGTCAACGGGACTACGGCCAACAGCATTCCGTAGGCCCCTAACCGTTTCGTAGCAAGGAGTAAAGCGCCCCTGGGGCAAACCCCCAGGGGCGTTTCAGTTGACGGATCAAACCGAGGTTAGGTACTCTGCCCGGTCCCGTCCGTAGCCCCGACCAACCACAGGAGAAACCGGCCACGATGTCTGTCGAAACCGTTCTGCTCGTCGTTCTGGCAATCAGCGTCTTATCCCTGGTGGTGGCCGCGCTGCTGGCCCGCCAGGTCCTTTCGGCCGACACCGGCAAGCCCGAGATGCGCGCCATCTCGGATGCCATTCGCGAAGGCGCCGAGGCGTTCCTGCGCCGCCAGAACAAGACGATCGCCATGCTCGCCGTGGTGGCGGCGGCCGCGATCTTCGCCTTCTACTTCCTGAACCGCGACGTCAAGAACATCGCCGAGATGGGACAGGGCACCGCCTTTCGCGTGACCATCAGCTTCGTCACCGGGGCGCTTTGCTCGGCGATCGCCGGCTATCTCGGCATGTTCGTCTCCATCCGCGCCAACATCCGCACCGCGGCCGCGGCCATGACGAGCCTCAACAAGGCGCTGCAGACGGCGCTGCGCGCGGGGGCCGTCAGCGGGCTGGCGGTCGTCTCGATGAGCCTGCTCGGCGTCGGCGGCCTGTTCTGGGCGTTCGGCGGCCTCACCGACTATCAGCACGTGCCGCTGCAGATCGTCGGCTTCGGCTTCGGCGCCAGCTTCGTCGCGCTGTTCGCGCAACTCGGCGGCGGGATCTACACCAAGGCGGCCGACGTCGGCGCCGACCTCGTCGGCAAGGTCGAGGCCGGCATTCCCGAAGACGACCCGAGAAACCCCGCCGTCATTGCCGACCTGGTGGGCGACAACGTCGGCGACTGCGCGGGCCGCGGCGCCGACCTGTTCGAGTCGACCGCCGCCGAGAACGTCGGCGCCATGATCCTCGGCATCGCGCTCTATCCGGTGTTCGGCATGGGCGGCATCCTGTTCCCGCTGCTGGCGCGCGCCTTCGGCCTCATCGCCACGATCATCGGCGTGTTCACGGTGAAGTGCCGTGAGGACGAGGACCCGATGAACGCCCTCAACCGCGGCTACTTCGTGACCACGGTCCTGGCCATGGCCGGGTTCGCCGCCACTGTCTACCTGCTGCTGAAGCCGGTCGAGGGCTCAACGGTGGTGGTCAGCCAGGGCTACCTGATCGCGGCCGGCGTCATCGGCATCCTCACCGCCTACGCGTTCGTGTGGATCACGCAGTACTACACGGAATACAAATACCGGCCGGTGCGCTCGATCGCCGAAGCCTCGAAGACCGGTCCGGCCACCAACATCATCAGCGGCTTCGCCGTCGGCCTCGAGTGCACCGGCCTGCCGGTGCTCGTAATCTCCGCCGCGCTGCTGCTCTCCTTCTGGTGCGGCGAGCAGGCGCTCGGTGGCATCGCCGGAGCCGGCCTCTACGGCACCGCGATCGCGACCATGGGCATGCTGGCGCCCTGCGCCTACATCCTGGCGATGGACACGTTCGGTCCCATCACCGACAACGCCGGCGGCATCATCGAGATGTCGCGCCAGCCGGAGGAGATCCGCCAGAAGACCGACCGCCTCGACTCGGTGGGCAACACCACCAAGGCGCTCACCAAGGGCTACGCCATCGGTTCGGCGGCGCTCGCGGCCTTCCTGCTGTTCAGCGCCTACCTCGACGAGATCCACAAGATCACCGGCATCCACATGGCGGTGGACATCACCAAGGTGCCGGTGTTCGTCGGCGGCCTGCTGGGCGCGACGCTGGTGTTCGTGTTCAGCTCGCTCGCCATCAAGGCCGTGGGCAGCGCGGCGCAGGTCGTCATCCAGGAGGTGCGCCGCCAGTTCCGCGAGCGGCCCGGCATCATGGCCGGCACCGAGAAGCCCGACTACGCCGCCTGCGTCGACATCGTCACCCGCGCCGCGCTCAAGCAGATGGTGCTGCCCGGCCTGCTCGCGGTGCTGGCGCCGGTTGCCGTCGGCCTCTTCTTCCGCAACTTCGGCAGCGCAGGCGACCAGATTGGCGCCGAAGCCGTCGCCGCCATGCTGATGGTCGGCACCATCGCCGGCATCCTCATGGCAACGGTGCTGAACAACGCCGGCGGCGCCTGGGACAACGCCAAGAAGTACGTCGAGTCTGGCGAGTTCAAGGTCGACGGCGTGGTGGTGGGGAAGAAGTCGGAGCCGCACAAGGCCGCCGTCGTCGGCGACACCGTCGGCGACCCGTTCAAGGACACCGCCGGCCCCTCGCTGCACGTGCTCATCAAGCTGCTGTCTACGATCACGCTGGTGCTGGCGCCGCTGTTCGTCCGCTAGCGAGCGGTCAATTCGTCGTGCAACAAGCCCCGGCCACAGCGGCCGGGGCTTTCGTCTTTGCGGCCAAGCACTAGCGCTGGAACACGTAGACCTTGCCGTTTTTCACCGACGAGACCGTGCCCGGGACCGCGACCGCCGTGGTCGCGCCGTCGCTGTCGATCGCCTTTGCGCCCGTGCTGCGAAGATCAGCGTGCGCCTTGGGCCGAGGGCGGCAGCGAAGCGACCAGCACGGCGCTCTCGGCTGTCGCCTGCGCCCAGCCGCCGCTCGGCTTCGTGTAGACGAATATGGCACCCGGCCGGGTGATGCCCGAAATAAGCGCGCGCGGCGCGCCGACTGCGATCACGTCGCCGTCAACCGCGACGCCGGTGTCCTTCGCATGGCAACGATCCTTTTCGGCGGGACTATGCGAGCGGTCACTTGCGCGGGCATGGTGCGTGGCCTACGATCCGCAACGGTCGAACCCAACGTTCGCCAAGGGGCCGTCAGAGAAAGGGTGAAGCATGGCGAAAGCGCGGCGCACGACTCACAGGAGCCGCTCCGGCAAGAAGCTTTACGCGGTGCGGGACAGCAAGGGACGCTTCAAGGACATCCAGACCTACGAGCGCGCGATGCGCGGCGACCTGGCGCGCAGCGCCGGCAGCGAGACCTCGAAGAAGTCCCGGAAGGCGACCGCAGCAAAGAAGAAGGCGGCCGCCCGCAAGAAGTAGGGGACGGTCCGCAAAAAAAGAAAGGCCGCCGTTTCCCCGCGGGGCGCCGGCGGCCTTCGACTTTGTCGAGGGGGATTCCCTCTGCGGCTGCTACTTCGCGGTGAAGTTGGTGGACAGGGAAGTGGGGCCCCAGCTCATCCGGAACGTTCCGCCGCCGGCTGCTTCCTTGAGGTCGATCGTGAACAGCTCGGCCGCCGGGCTGACCGGTGCTTCGGTGAGCGGCGCCTCAGCGACCTTCTTGCGGTCCTTGTCGTTGAAGTTCAGCGACCACTTGTCTTCGGCCACGCGGGTGGCAGTGAGGATGTAGGTGCCGGCGGGGACCGTGACCGTGCCGAACGTCAGTTCGGCCTGGGTGTTGAGCGTGGTGGCGCCGTCCTTGCCCATGCGCCACGGCTTGCCGACCTCGGCGAGCTTCAGGGGATCGCGGCCCTGGAGAGCTGGACGGCCGTAATCGATCGACACCGTCTTGCCGGCGACCGTGACCTTCGCCTCGCCGCGCGGGGCGCCTGCCGCCGGATGCTCGGCCGGCGCGGCTGGGGCTGCCGGTGCGGCAGGAGCCGCCGGAGCCGGCTGGCTGGCCGGCGCCTGCGCCAGGGCGAATGCGGCGCCCGCGCCCGCGACTGCCAGCAGCAGAATGGTGGATTTCATCAATGACCCCTCCTCGGGATGCTCTTGAAACGATGCGAGCATCGTAGAACGGAACCGGCCGCGCACAGCAGCGCCTGCTAGCAAAAAGGTGCAAAGCGCGCGCGCAGTCCAGCGCGGCGCTATTCCATGTCGAAGGGGTTGACTGGTTTCTTGTTCGGGTCGGCGGCGGCGCGCCTGCGGGCCTCTTCGAACTTCTTGTCCAGGATGTCCTTGCTATTGCGGGTCTGGTTCATGGAGCGTGCGAACTTGTCCTCGAGGGCGCCCCTTGAATTGCGCACGCGGTCCACCAGGTCGTCGAGGTCGTGCGCCGGGCCTTTTTTCTCCTCGACCCAGACGACGGCGCCGGTTTCGGCGTCGATTTTGAGCGACGCCTGGCAGCAGGGGCAGATAACATCCAAGGCTTCCGGCATGGCTTTCGATGTTAGCAGTGCGGGTTCTCACCACTGCCGGGAAAAGAGTTGAAGTTGAAAACGGTTTTCAGTATCGTTTCAGCCATGGCCACCACGCCGGTCGAGGCGCCCGGCTCCTCGAATCGCCGCACCAAGCAGCTGCGGGTGCGCGCGATGACGCGCTGCGAGTGCGCCGATGTCTCGTTCGCGGAGATGGCGGCGCGCATCGACGAGGGCGAGCACCTCGACGCCGCGGCGCGCGCCACCGGCTGCGGCCAGACCTGCACCGCCTGCTGGCCCGATCTCGAGCGCTACCTGCTCGACCATCGCCGCTAAAAGCCGGGAGCGGCGGCGGTAGAATCGCGCCTTTAGCGGAGGCGCAGGCATTCATGAAGGGCAATCAAGAAGTCATGGCGCTGCTGAACGAAGTGCTGTGCGCGGAGTTGACCGCGATCAACCAGTACTTCATCCACGGCATGATGTGCAAGAACTGGCACTACAAGAAGCTCGCCGAGATCGGCCGCAAGGAATCGATCGAGGAGATGGAGCACGCGCAGGTCATCATCGACCGCATCCTCTACCTCGACGGCGTGCCCAACATGCAGAAGTACATGAAGGTGAACGTCGGCAAGACCATCCCCGAACAGTTCGACTTCGACCTCGACCTGGAGCGCGGCGCCGTCGAACGCTACAACCGCGGCATTGAACTGGCGCGCGAGAAGGGCGACAACGGCACCCGTGCCATCCTCGAGAAGCTGCTGAGCCAGGAAGAGGACCACATCGACTGGCTCGAGGGCCAGATCAAGCAGATCCAGGACATGGGTCTCGACAACTACCTCGCACAGCAGGTCGAGGGGTGAGACGGGGAGCGTACCTTGCCTGTGCCGCCGCTGTCCTGGCGCAGGCGCCGGGCGCGCCGCCGGCTGCCGGAGAGCGCCACCTGCGTAACATCCGCCAGCTCACCTTCGGCGGCCAGAACGCCGAGGCGTACTGGAGCCCGGACGGCAAGTCGCTCGTCTACCAGTCGTCCGGCGAAGGCGTGCCGTGCGATCAGGAGTTCGTGATCGACGTCGAGAGCGGCAAGTCGCGGCGTGTCTCGGACGGCCGCGGCAAGACGACATGCGGCTACTTCTACGATGGCGGGAAGCGCATCCTGTATGCAACGACAGGACTTGTCGCGCCGGCCTGCCCGCCGCCGCCCGACTTTTCGCAAGGATACGTATGGCCCATGTATCAGGACTTCGACGTCGTCACGGCCAAGGCGGACGGCAGCGGCATCGCCAGGCTGACGGACACGCCCGGCTACGACGCGGAAGCGACCGTCTCGCCGGACGGCAAGGCGATCGTGTTCACCTCGGTGCGCGACGGCGACCTCGAGATCTACACGATGGATATCGACGGCAGGAACGTGAAGCGCCTGACGCACGAAGCGGGCTACGACGGCGGCGCCTTCTTTTCACCGGACGGCAAGCGCATTGTCTATCGCCGCGAGGCGCTTCGCGACGAGCCGGCGGCAGCGAAGTTCAAGGAGCGCCTGGCGCGCGGCCTGTATGCGCCCGGCAACCTCGAGATCTGGACGATGGACCGGGACGGCGCCAACAAGACACAGGTGACGCACCTCGGCGCGGCCTCGTTCGCGCCCTACTTCCACCCGGACGGCAAGCGCATCGTGTTCTCGAGCAACCATCCCGATCCGCGCGGCCGCAACTTCGACCTGTACATGATCGGCGCCGACGGCTCCGGGCTCGAGCAAGTCACGACCGACCCGAGCTTCGACGGCTTCCCGATGTTCTCGCCCGACGGCAAGCGCCTGGTGTTCGCCAGCAACCGCAACGGCAAGGTGCGCGGCGAGACCAACCTGTTCGTCGCCGACTGGGTCGAATGACGATAGCAACGGCACAGGCGAAGGCACAGCTCTCGCTGCTGGTGAACGGCGAGCCCCGCGAGGTGGTGGCGCCCGTCCACCATTCGCTGCTCGAGGTGCTGCGCGAGGAGCTGGCGCTGCCCGGCACCAAGCACGGCTGCGAACTGGGCGAGTGCGGCACTTGCACCGTGCTGCTCGATGGCCAGCCTGTGCTCTCGTGCCTGGTGCTGCCCGTCGAATGCGCGGGCCGCGCGATCCGCACCGTCGAAGCCATGGCCGAGGGTGCCAACCTGCACCCGCTGCAGCAGGCCTTCATCGACACCGGCGCCGCGCAGTGCGGCTATTGCACGCCGGGCTTCCTGCTTTGCGCCGAGTCGCTCCTTGCCTCCGATCCGGCTCCGGCGCGCGACACCATCGTCGCGGCGCTCGCCGGCAACCTGTGCCGCTGCACCGGCTACCTCAAGATCTTCGAGGCGGTGGAGCTGGCCGCGGCGCGCATGCGCGGCGAATCGCCCGCGCTGCCGGTGGCGGCGGAAGTGCTCGCCGACGACTCGGGCCGGCTGCCGTGACCGGAACGCGCAACGCCGGTGTCATCGGCGAACCGCTTGCCAAGGTGGACGCGGCCGCCAAGGTCAGCGGCCAGACCGTGTTCGCGGACGACCTGGTGTTGCCGCGCATGGCCTTCGCCAAGCTGCTGCGTTCGCCGCATCCGCACGCGCGCATCCGCAGCGTCGACGCGTCGCGCGCCGCGGCGCTGCCCGGCGTCTTCGCGACACTCGTCGGCACGGAGCTACCGATACCCTTCGGCATCCTGCCGGTGAGCCAGGACGAGCATGCGCTCTGCATCGACAAGGTGCGCTTCGTCGGCGACCCGGTGGCCGCGGTGGCCGCGGTTGACGAAGAAACCGCGGAAGCCGCACTGCGCCTCATCGCGGTTGACTACGAGGTGCTGCCGGCGCTCATGTCCGTCGACGAGGCGTTGCGCGCGCCGCAGCACCGCATCCACGAATACGGGCCGCACGGCAACGTCCACAAGGAAGTGTCGTACGACTTCGGCGACGTCGCGGCCGGCTTCGCCGAGGCCGAGCACGTCCGTGAGGACACCTTCTTCTTCGAGGGCAACACCCACCTGCCGATGGAGCAGCACGCCGCCGTCGGGCACTTCGGTCCGGACGGCAAGCTGGCACTCTGGTCCGCGACGCAGACGCCGCACTACGTGCATCGCGCGCTCGCCAAGGTGCTGGAAATGCCGCCGGCGCACATCCGCGTCATCGCCTGCCCGAACGGCGGCGGCTTCGGCGGCAAGAGCGACCCGTTCAGCCACGAGATCGTGGTGGCGGCGCTGTCGCGCAAGTGCGGCCGGCCTGTGAAGGTGACGCTGACCCGCGAGGAAGTGTTCTACTGCCACCGCGGCCGCCACCCGGTGACGATGCAGGTGAAGACCGGGCTGCGCAAGGACGGCACGATCACCGCCATGCATTTCCGCACCGCGCTCGACGGCGGAGCCTACGGCAGCTACGGCGTCGCGAGCCTCTACTACACCGGCGCACTGCAGACGGTCACCTACAAAATACCGCGCTACAAGTTCGAGGGCGTGCGCGTCTTCACCAACAAGCCGCCGTGCGGGCCGAAGCGCGGCCATGGCACGCCGCAGCCGCGCTTCGCGCTCGAGTGCCACATCGACAAATTCTGCGAGGAGCTTGGGATAGACGCAGCGCAGTGGCGCATCGACAACACCCTGCCCGCGTACAGCGTGACCGCCAACCACATGTACGTGCGCACCATCGGCCTGCGCAAGTGCCTGGAGCGGGTGATCGAGCGCAGCGGCTATCGCGAGAAGCGCGCTGCCAGGGTGCCGGGCCGCGGCATCGCCATCGCCGCGAGCTCATACCTTTCCGGCGCCGGCCTGCCGATTTACTGGAACCAGATGCCGCACTCGGGCGTGCAGGTCAAGGTGGACCGCGGCGGTGGCGTCACGGTCTTCTGCGGCTCCACAGACATTGGCCAGGGATCCGACTCGGTGCTCGCGTACATCGTCGCCGAGGAACTCGGCATCGCACCCAAGGACATCCGCGTCGTCACCGGCGACACCGACCTGACTCCAGTGGACCTGGGGTCGTACTCGTCGCGGGTGACGCTGATGACCGGCAACGCCGCCATCCAGGCCGCGTCGCGGGTGCGCGAGCAGATCTTCGCCGCCGCGGCGCGCAAGCTCGAGGCCGAGCCCGAAGCGCTGGCGGCAGCCGGCGGCCGCATCTTCGTCGCCGACGCTCACGGGCGTTCGCTCAGCTTCGCCGAGGCCGCGATGCTCGCCGAAGCCGCAGACGGCACCATCGGCGCGGTCGGCTCGTACACACCGCCCCGTAGCCTCGCGCGGTGGAAGGGCGGGGGCGTCGGCCCGTCACCGACCTATTCCTATTCCGCCTGTGCGCTGGAACTGCGATGCGACCCCGAGACCGGCATCATCCGTATCGACAGGGTCTGGATCGCGCACGACATCGGCCGCTCGCTCAACCCGATGCTGGTGCTGGGCCAGGTCGAGGGCTCGGTCTACATGGGCCTCGGCGAGGCACTGATGGAAGAGCAGGTGTTCCGCAAGGGCCTGCACAAGATCCCGTCGATGCTCGACTACAAGAGCCTCACGACCTTCGAGATGCCGCCGGTGGAATCGATCATCGTCGAGACGCTCGATCCCGAAGGCCCGTACGGCGCCAAGGAAGTGGGGCAGGGGCCGCTGCTGCCGATCATGCCGGCGGTGGCGTGCGCCGTCTACGACGCGCTCGGCGTGCGCATCGACGAAGTGCCGGTGACGCCGGAAAAGATCATGGCGGCGCTCGCCGGCCGCTACAAGAAACCGGCGATGCCGGCGTTCGAGTATCCCGAGACCATGAGCGTGCCGCTGCTCGATCCCGACACGCGGCCCGTGCTGGCGGGAAAGCGCTGATGCTGCGGCTGCCGCCGTTTCGCTATGTCGCGCCCGCGACCGCTCGCGAGGCCGCGGCCATCCTGGTAGCGGAAGGCGCCGACGCCATGCCCGTGGCCGGCGGCACCGACCTCTATCCCAACATGAAGCGCCGGCAATTCACGCCGAAGGTGCTGGTCGGCCTGCGCGGCATCGCCGCGGAAGACGGCGGCCGCGCGCGCGCGATCGTTGCGAACGGCAGCCTGACACTCGGCGGGCTCGCGACGCTGAGCGAAGTCGCCGCGCATCCCGAAGTGGTCGCGCGCTGGCACTCGGTGGCGCGTGCCGCGGGCCTGGTGTCGTCGCCGCCGCTGCGCAACGCCGGCACCATCGGCGGCAACCTCTGCGTCGACACGCGCTGCAACTACTACAACCAGACCGAATTCTGGCGGCAGTCGATCGGCTACTGCATGAAGAAGGATGGCAGCATCTGCCTGGTCGCGCCAGGGTCCGACACCTGTTGGGCGCTGTCGTCGTCCGACACCGCGCCGGTGATGATCAGCCTCGATGCCGAGGTCGACCTGGTGGGCGCAGCCTCGCAGCGGCGCATCCCGGTGGCCGCCCTCTATGGCAGCGACGGCATCGCGTATCTCGCCAAGCGGCCCGAAGAGATCCTCACGGCGGTCCATGTTCCCGACCGGGCCGGCTGGCGCACCACCTATCGCAAGCTGCGCCGCCGCGGCTCGATCGACTTCCCGATCGTCGGTGTGGCCGCGGCCTTGAAGCTCGACGCCGGCGACGTCGTCGCGGACGTGCGCATCGTGCTCGGCGCCGTGCACGTGGCACCGGTGCGGGCCACTGCCGCCGAGGAGTTCCTGCGCGGGCGCGTCCTGAACGCTGAGTCGATCGAGATGGCGGCCGGCATCGCCTACAAGCCGGCGAAGCCGCTCGACAACGCCGACCTCGTCTACCACTGGCGCAAGCAGATGGTGCGGATCGAAGCGGCCCGCGCCCTGCGCGAACTCGCCGGGCTGCCGTCGCGCGACCTCTGATGCCGGCTACAACGAACCGGCTTCGGCGCGCGCCGCGTCGATCGCTTCGCGCACCCGGTCCTCGTGGGTGCGGACGCTGAGGATGCAGAAGCGCAGGTAGTAGCGGCCGTTCACCCGCGTGCTCGAGATGAAGACGCGCTTGCGTGAGTTGATGCGGCGCAGCAGCTCGGCGTTGTCCGCGTCCGAGCGTCCCGCGAGCCGGAAAGCCACGATCGACAGCTGCGGCGCATCGGTGAACTCGAAACGGCCGTCATTCGCGAGTTCGCGGTAGGCGAAGAGGGCGAGCGCGCGCTTTTCGACGAGCGCATCGCGGAAGGCGTCCGCGCCGTGCAGCTGCAGCGGCAGCCAGATGCGCAGGCCGCGAAAGTCGCGCGACAGCTCGGGCGACATGTCGGCAAAGCCATGGCCGACCTCCTCGTCGGCGCCGGCCTGCGTCAGGTCCTGCAGGTAGTCGGCGCTGCCGCGATGCGCGGCCCGCAACGCCGCGACGTCACGCACCAGCAGTGCGCCGGTGCCGTAGGGCAGGAACAGGCCCTTGTGCGGGTCGATGGTGATGGAATCGGCGAACTCGACGCCGGGCAGCAGGGCCGGGTCGGCCAGGCGGAAGAAGCCGCCGTAAGCGGCGTCGGCGTGGAGCCACAGCGACTGCGCGCGGCAGACCGCGGCCAGTTCGGGAAACGGGTCTACGGCGCCGGTGTTGGTGGTGCCGGCGCTGCCGACGACCAGGAATGGCGAGAGGCCGCGGCCGCGGTCGGCGGCGACCATCGTCGGCGAGCGCATCGACGCGCATCCGCAGCCGCGAGTCCACCGGCACAGCGCGCAGGTTGTCGGCATCGATGCCGACGATGCGCGCCGCCTTGGCCACCGAATGGTGCGCCTCGGCGGAGTGGTAAACGACGCCGCGCGCGAACTCGCGGCCCAGCTGCTTGTCACGCGCGGTCAGCACGGCGGAGAGGTTCGAGAGCGAGCCGCCCGAGGTGAGTATGCCGCCGGCCGAAGCGGGGTAGCCCATCATCGCGCACAGCCACGCGACCGCGGTGCGCTCCACCTGCGCCAGGACCGGCGCCGCGGCATCGACACCGACATAACGGTTGCATGCGGCCGCCATGAAGTCGGCGAGCGCGGCCGAATAGATGCCGCCGCCCGGAATGTAGGCGAGGTAGCCGGGGCCGGCGGTGTTGAACGATTTGGCGAAGGCCGGCGCGAGACGCGCGAGCAGCGACTCGAGCGCAACACCGCTGCGCGGCAGCGGTTCGCGAAACGCTGGCGGTGAGCGGTGCCGCGTTTTCGACGTCGTGTGACGGTTGCGTCGCGAGCGTGCCAACGTGCTCGCGCGCGAACGCGAACACCGCCTCGCCAAGGCGCAGCATCGCGGCATCATCGGGCTCGAGCGGAGTCATCGGAGGCGAAGCTTAGGCGAGAAACGTGTTAGCCTCATCCGGTCCATTTCTCCCGTTTTTCCTCGCAAAAACCGAGCTTCTCAAGACCAGGAACCGATGGCCAAGGACACCCTCTCGATCACGGACAACCGCACCGGGAAGACGTACGAGCTGCCCATCGAGAACGGCACCATCAAGGCCATCGACCTGCGCCAGATCAAGGCCTCCGCCGACGACTTCGGCATGATGACGTACGACCCCGCGTACACCAACACGGCGGCTTGCAAGAGCCGCATCACCTTCATCGACGGCGACAAGGGCATCCTCAATTACCGCGGCTACCCGATCGAGCAGCTGGCCGAGCGCAGCACCTATCTCGAAACTTCGTACCTCATCCTGAACGGCGAGCTGCCGACCCGGGCCGAGCACGACGAGTGGCTCTACAACATCACGCACCACACGATGGTGCACGAGAACATCCGCGAGCTGATGAACGGCTTCCGCTACGACGCGCACCCGATGGGGATGCTGGCGTCGACGGTTGCGGCGCTCTCCACGTTCTATCCCGAGGCCAAGCACGTCCGCGACGCGGGCAACCGCCGCAGGCAGATTTTCCGGCTAATCGCCAAGATGCCGACGCTCGCGGCCTTCGCCTACCGCCATTCCGTCGGCTTGCCGTTCGTCTATCCCGACAACGACATGAGCTACGTCGGCAACTTCCTGCGCATGATGTTCTGGGTGAGCGGCAAGTACCAGCCGAACCCGGTGCTGGAAAAGGCGATGGAGGTGCTCTTCATCCTGCACGCCGACCACGAGCAGAACTGCTCGACCTCGGCGATGCGCGGCGTCGGCTCGGCCGAATCCGACCCGTATTCCTCCACCGCGGCCGCGATCGCGGCGCTCTACGGGCCGCTGCACGGCGGCGCCAACGAGCAGGTGCTGCGCATGCTGGAGGAGATCGGCTCGAAGTCGAAGGTGCCCGAGTTCATCAAGGAAGTGAAGGAGAGCGGCGGCGACGTGCGCCTCATGGGCTTCGGCCACCGCGTCTACAAGAACTACGACCCGCGCGCCAAGTACATCAAGAAGATGGCCGACGAGGTCTTCAAGGTCACGAACACCAACCCGCTGCTGGAGATCGCGCTCGAGCTGGAGCGCATCGCGCTCTCCGACGAGTACTTCGTGAAGCGCAAGCTCTACCCGAACGTCGACTTCTACTCGGGCCTCATCTACCAGGCGATGGGCTTCCCGGTCGACATGTTCCCGGTGCTGTTCGCCATCCCGCGGGTCTCCGGCTGGCTTGCTCAGTGGGACGAGATGCTCGCCGACAAGGACCAGAAGATCGCGCGCCCACGCCAGATCTACCTGGGTTCGGCGCCGCGCGACTACAAGCCGCTCGCGGCCCGGGAGCCGAAGGCATCCTGACCGCGCCGCCAGCGCCGCAGCAGCAGCCGGCGTGGCCGATCACCCTGCGCGACGTCCTCGAGGCGCGCCAACGGATTGCGGCGCACATTCAGCGCACGCCATTGCGCAGCTACGCCGGACTCGACGCTCTCGTCGGCAGCGGCATCCGCGTTCTCGTGAAGCACGAGAACCACAACCCCACTGGCGCCTTCAAGGCGCGGAACGCGCTGTCCGCGCTGCTGATGCTGAGCGACGAACAGCGCGCGCGCGGCGTCATCGGCGCGACCCGCGGCAACCACGGCCAGGGTCTCGCGTGGGCGGGAGAGAAGCTCGGCGTCAAGGTCACGGTGTGCGTGCCGTTCGGCAACAACCCCGACAAGAACGATTCGATGCGCGGCTACGGAGCGCGCCTCATCGAGGACGGCGCCGACTACGACGCCGCGGTGAAGGTGGCCGACCGCCTGACGCGCGCCGAGGGCCTGACGCTCGTGCATTCCACCAACAACCTCGGCGTGCTCGCCGGCGCCGCCACCATCAGCCTCGAGATCCTCGAGGATGCGCCCGAGGTGGACGCCATCGTGGTCGGCGTCGGCGGCGGTTCGCAGGCAGTCGGCGCCATCACGGTGGCGCGCGCGCTGAAGCCGTCGCTCGAGGTGTTCGGCGTGCAGGCAGCCGGCGCCCCGGGGCTGCAGCAGTCCTGGAAGGCGGGTACGGTGCTGGAAGGCCCGCCGCCCGCGACCATCGCCGACGGCCTTGCGACGCGCGTTCCGCAGCCCATGACGTTCGACGCGCTGCGCAGCGGCCTTGCCGACTTCGTCCTGGTGAGCGAAGACCAGATCGCGGCGGGCGTTCGCGACTTGCTGCGCACCACCCACAACCTGCCCGAGGCTTCAGCGGCGGTGCCGCTTGCCGGCATCCTCCAGTTGCGCGAGCGCCTCGCGGGCAAGACCGTCGCCTTCATCTTCTCCGGCGGCAACATCGACGCCGCCACCTTGCGCCAGGTCCTGGCATAGGTCTTTTCCCCCGACCCATCGCCGTTTTCCCGAGGGGTTCGGGTTGTTACTGCCCCGAGGGATCTCCCGTTGTGGCACACTTCCCGCGCCTGCGGGCAGGAGGTCATACGATGGGACGAAAGATTCTGGCCGGTTTCCTGGCGGCCCTTGCGATGTTCGTCTACGGCATGATTTCGCACATGGCGCTCGGGCTCACCGACCGCCACCTGAAGACCTTCCCCAACGAGGCGGCGGTGATCGAAGGCCTCCGCACCACGGTGCCGGGCCGCGGCCTCTACCTCTATCCGTCGATCGCCATGGACGCGCCGCCCGAGCTGCAGCAGTCGGCGATGATCGAGTACAACCGGGCCTACTCGGCCGGCCCGCGCGGCATCCTGATCTACGAGCCGACCGGCGGCACGCCGAGCTTCCCGCTGATGCTCGCCAGGCAGTTCCTCTTCAACGCAGCCGTCGCCTTCATCGCCATGTGGCTGCTTGGATTCGCGGCTGCGCAGCGGCCCGCCTACTGGAGCCGCGTGTGCTTCGTCGCCTCGCTGGGCGTCCTGGCCAGCTTCTTCGTCGACTTCCCGTACTGGAACTGGTATTCGTTCCCGACGGGTTACACCCTCGCCGTGCTCCTCGACCGCACGCTGATGGCGGCGGCAGGCGGCCTGGTGCTCGCGTACTTCGTGAAGCCGCTGCGCGCCTAGGTTCTCCTCGGCCTCCAGCAGGCGGGCAAGGGCGTCGAGCCGCCGTGTCCATTGGGTGCGCTGCGCCGCCAGCCAGTAGACTGCAAGCACCGAAGGGACGAGAGGTGAAGCGCTGGACCACATCGGCAAGACGTTCGAGTTCGACTACGGTGCGCTGCTGATCGAGGTGCGCTACCAGGCGGCCGACCGCCTGCTGTGGAAGCAAGTGAAGGGGCCGGCCGCCGGCTCGAGCGGCATCGAGGCGACCAGCATGATCGAGATCCGGCCGCGCGTCGTTTTCATCACCTGGCAGGAAAAGGATCTCTCGGTGGTGTCGCAGGTGGTCGACTTCGAACGCGGCGCGGTGTTCACCGCGTGGGTCTCCGCCGCCAGGGCGCTTGCCAATTTCCAAGGCAAGGTCAAGGAGACCTTCCCGGCGCAGTAGTTAGCGGGCGGGCGCTTGCGTGGCCGCCGCGGTGCCGCGGTCGGTCGGGGTGCCCTCGGCCAGTTCCCAGTTGGTGTGCGGCGCGCGGTTCAGCACGAACCATTGCCAGACGATCTGCCGATAGGTGTGCGGCTTCAGCTCCAGCTCGGCGTACAGCGGGCGCAGCCGCATGTGCAGCTTGCGCAGGTTGTAGAACGGCACGCGCGGAAAGTAGTGATGCTCGAGGTGGTAGTTCGAGTAGACGAACAGGAAGTCCCAGAACCGGCTGGCCTTCATCAGCGTCGCCCACTTGAGCGGATGCGTCGGGTCGATGTTGTAGTGCTGCCCGAGCCGGTTGAGGCAGAACGCCACCGGGAAGACGAAGAAGTACGGGATCAGCTGCACGCGCAGCAGCACACCGAGGCCGCCGAAGTAGTAGAGCGCGCCCATCACGCCGAACTGCAGCGCCATGGTGCCGAGTCGCTCGAACGCGATGCGGCGGCGCAGCGCCGCCGGATAGGTGGCCACTTCGCTCGCAGCCGCGCGGAAATAGATGGGGATGAGCAGCGGCGTCGCGTAGAGGAGCTTGTACCAGCGGGCGTTGCGCTTGGGCGAGAGCCAATGCCGCTTCGGGTCGTCCTCGTCGGAACCCAGGTTGTCGTGGTGGTCGAGGTGCCACTTGGTGAACTGGCTCGCCGAGATGCCGCTGGTGCTGGCGTAGACGATGCCGAGGACACGCTCCCAGCCGGGCCGTCCGTGGCGGAACACCGACTGGTGGACCACCTCGTGGAGCAGCGTGGTCATGTTGAAGAAGGTGAAGCCCTGGACGATGGCCAGCGGCACCCAGATGAGCGGGTTGGTGAAGTGCCACAGACCCCAGCCGCACAGCCCGATGATCGCGAACTGGCGGAACGCGTACGCGAGGTGCATCGCCGGCTTGTTGACGTGCAGCTCGCGCAGTTCTTCCACAGGAATCGCCTCGCGGAGGCGGGTCTTGAACTGGGCAATCGCCGTCCAGTAGTGGTTCGACTTGCTCACGAACCCATATTAACAGGGGGGTAAAGCAGGGCTGGTAATAGGTTGGTAACAGCGGTCAAGACAGGCGCGGGGCCCCGAGAAAGGATCCGGGGCCCCGGTGGGACGCGTTACCGCCCAGGCAGTTACCAGCGGCGGTCGGAATAGCCGGGTCGCGGCCGCGCGTAGTCGCGATCGCCCCAGCGGTCGCGGTAGCCCTGGTCGTAGCCCTGGACGTAGCCGCGGCGGAAGCCGGCCTGGTAGGCGTCGCGAGGACCGAACTCGCGCTTGTAGCCCTTGTCGGCGTTGCGATACGTCTTCTCGTCGCGGTACTCGTAGCGGCGGTCGCGGTTGTCGTCGCGGTCGCCCTGCTTCAGGCCTTCGCTGCGGCCGCGTTCGTAACCGGCCTGGTAAGCGTAGGAGCTGTAGGAACCGTAGCCATTTCCATATCCGCCGTAGCCGCCGTAACCGTAGCGGTTGTCGTAGTGCCGATCGCCGCCGAGCACGATGCGAATGCCGACGTCGGCTGCCATCACGGGTGTGGGGGCGATCGCCGAAGCCGCGACGAAAACCCCCGCTGCCAACAGTGTCGCCTTCATGACCTTGTCTCCTTTGATCGGCGCTTGCCGAGTCGGGGAGTGGAATTGCAACGGCCATGCCTGCGCAAAAACCCAACAAATACCGAAGAAATTACAGCGGACGGGGTGGCCGTCCGCTGTGGAGGACAGCGCGCGTGATGCCTACGGACGTGCTTCGAGCACCATATTGAATGGAGTCGCGGCAACGCGCTTCACGCTACTGAAGCCGGCGTCTTGCGCGACCTTGCGAAGCCGTGCCTCACCAGCCTGCGCACCAAGCGCGGCGCCGACATCCTGTGACAGCGAGTTCGGCGTGCAAAGCAGGGTCGAGAAACCGTAGTAGACGCTGCCGACGGGGTTGAGGTTTCCGACGAGGTCGTCGGCCGCCATCGGCTCGACGATCATCCACACGCCGTCTGGTGCCAGCGACTGGCGCACGTGGCGC
The DNA here is from genome assembly GCA_963720545.1 of uncultured Acidobacteriota bacterium. GTDB lineage: Bacteria > Acidobacteriota > Vicinamibacteria > Fen-336 > Fen-336 > MFD01916-c6. The sequence goes on from OY970399.1 coordinate 3,525,712, forward strand.
GCCGCGCCGACCGGGTCACCCATGTCGTGCAGGCAGTCGAAGAACGTGACGAGGTCGTAGCCGGCGCCGGGGAACTCGGCCGCCGCCGCACGCTGGAACGAGACGCGGGTACCGAGGCCAGCAGCGGCCGCGTTGTCGCGCGCCATGTCTAGAGAGCCCTGGTGATAGTCGAAGCCCTTGAAGGTGGTGTTCGGGAACGCCTTCGCCATGAGGATGGTGGAGGCGCCTAGCCCGCAGCCGACGTCGGCGACGCGCGCGCCGCGCTCGAGCTTCCCGGTGACGCCGGAAAGCGCCGGCAGCCAGGAGGTCAGCAGGTTCGCGAGGTAGTTGGGCCGGAAGAAGCGCTCGCAGCCTTCGAAGACGTTGTGGTCGTGCTCGTGCCAGCCGAAGCCCTTGCCGGTGCGAAAGCACTCTTCGATCTGCGGCACGGCGTCGAGCGAGCCGAGCGCCAGCTGGAAGGCGCCGGGGAAGTAGGCGATGGCCTGCGGATCGGTGAGTGCAAAAGCCTGCTCGGGCGAAATGCTGAAACGGTCGCTGTCGGCGTGATACGCGATGTAGCCGCTCGCGGACTGCGCCGACGCCCACTCGCGCACGTAGCGCTCGGTGGTTTTGGTGCGCGCCGCGAGCTCGGCGGCGCTGAGCGGTTCGGCGGCATCGGCCAGGGCCTTGTAGAGGCCAAGGCGCGCGCCCAGCACCACGAGGCCGGCGTTGACCGTGGCGCCGAGGTCGCCGACGAAACGGTTCAGGAAGGTATCGAACTTCGCGGGATCGAAAGCAGCAGCGGGCTGTGTGGCTTGAGTCGACATCGTTTGGCTCCTGGCGGGGAGACTCTCCCCGGGTCTGATGTAATTCGGTCGCTCGACCGACAAGACGCAATATCAGCCCTGGCCGGCTGATTGTCAAGAACCAAAATGGTCAACATCCTCAGATAATCCTCATGGATCTCTTGACAATGGTTTTCGGACGCGAGAAAGTCGGAATCGGTCGTACGACCGAAAGAGGTAGTTTGACGATTAACGGCAAAGAAACGGACACTCCGGCGGCCATACTCGCGGCAGCGCGCACTCGCTTGCTCGCCGACGGCTACGCGCGCCTTTCGACGCGCAAGGTCGCGCAGGAGGCGGGGGTTCCGCTGTCGCAGGTTCACTACCACTTTGGCTCGAAGGGCGGCATGGTGCTGGCGCTTCTCGAGAACGAGAACCGCCGGCGGCTCGCTCGGCAGACGACGATGTACGCGCAGGACACGCCGCTGTGGAAGCGCTGGGAGCAGGCCTGCGACTATTTCGAGGACGATCTCGAGTCGGGGTATGTGCGCGTGCTGCAGGAGATGATCGCTGCCGGCTGGTCGACGCCGGAGATCGGGGCGCAGGCGCGAACGATACTGAAGGGGTGGTTCGACCTGTTGGTGGAGGTGGCGCGCGAGGCCTCGCAGCGGTTTGGCAGCCTCGGCCCGTTCGAGCCGGAGGAGATCGCGGCGCTCGTCGCCTGCTCCTTCATCGGCGCCGAGGCGCTGCTGCTCGTCGGCCACGAACGCCAGCAGGTGCCCATCCGCGCGTCGCTGCGGCGCGTCGGCACGCTCATCCGCCAGTTCGAAGACGCGGCCCGCAAGGAAGAGCGGCCGAGGAAGGCGGCTAGTGCGGGCGCTTGAGCCCGACCGCGCCGGCTTCGCCGAGCGCAACGGCGTGCGCATCGCCTACGAGGTCTTCGGCGACAGGCCCGGACGCACGACCGTGCTGTTGGCGCCGACATGGTCGATCGTCCATTCGCGCATGTGGAAGGGCCAGGTCCCGTATCTCGCGCGCCACTTCCGGGTCGTCACTTTCGACGGCCGCGGCTGTGGGCAGTCCGACCGGCCGCAAGACAGCGCTGCCTACACCCACCTGGAGTTCGCCGACGACCTGATCGCGGTCCTCGATGCCACGCTCACGAAGCAGGCGGTGATCTGCGCCTTTTCGTGCGGTGCGTTGTGGAGCGTGCAGGCGGCGGCCGACCATCCGGAGCGGGTCCTCGGCCTCGTCGCCATCGGGCCGGCCGTGCCGCTGGCACCGGGCCTGCCCGAGCGGCAGGTCCACGCTTTCGACGCGCGCCTCGACACCACCGAGGGCTGGGCCAAATACAACAAGCACTACTGGACCGAAGGCGGGTACAGCGACTTCCTCGAGTACTTCTTCCACCAGGTGATCCACGAGCCGCACTCGACCAAGCAGATCGAGGACCTGATGGGGTGGGCGCATGAGATCGATCCGCAAACCCTCGTGGCCACCGACGAGGGCATGGGCGGGGCCTGCACCATCGAAAGCTTCCGCGCGGTGTGCGAGCGCGTGCGCGCGCCGGTGCTCGTGATCCACGGCGACGAGGACCGGATCCGTCCGCATGCGCAGGGCGCGGCGCTCGCGAAGGTCACGGGCGGCCGTCTCGTCACGGTGGCTGGCGGCGGACACGGGACCACCGCGAAGGATCCGGTGCTCATCAACCTGCTGATCAAGGAGTTCGTCGACGGTATCGACGCGCACCGCTCGGGCGCCGCCGTGAAGGCGCCGGGCACCGCCTGGACTCGCGCCGTGCGTCGTCCGAGGAAGGCGCTCTACATTTCCTCGCCGATCGGCCTCGGCCATGCGCAGCGCGACGTAGCCATTGCGGCGGAGTTGAAGAAGCTTGCACCCGCCCTTCAGATCGACTGGCTCGCGCAGCACCCGGTAACCACGGTGCTCGAGCGGGTGGGGGAGCGAATCCACCCGGCTTCTCGCTGGCTCGTCAACGAATCGGCGCACATCGAGGACGAGTCGCACGAGCACGACCTGCATGCGTTCCAGGCCATCCGCCGCATGGACGAGATCCTGGTCAGCAACTTCATGGTGTTTCACGACGTAGTGGCCGCCGAACCGTACGACCTGGTGATCGGCGACGAAGCCTGGGACGTCGACTACTTCCTGCACGAGAACCCCGAGCTCAAGCGCTTCGCGTTCGCGTGGATGACCGACTTCGTGGGCTGGCTGCCGATGCCCGACGGTGGCGCGCGCGAGGCGGCGCTGGCCGCCGACTACAACGCCGAGATGATCGAGCAGCGCGCGCGCTTCAAGCGGCTGCGCGACGCGTCGGTGTTCGTTGGTGACGCCGACGACATCGTGCCCGACGCCTTCGGCGCCGGCCTGCCCGCGATCCGCGACTGGACCGAGAAGAATTTCGATTTCGCCGGCTACGTCACGGGCTTCGATCCCGCGGCCTTTGCCGACCGCGAGGCACTGCGCGCCGAACTCGGCTACCGCCCGGACGCGCGCGTCTGCATCGTCACTGTCGGCGGGTCAGGCGTCGGCGCGTCGCTGCTGAAGCGCGCAATCGATGCTGTGCCGCTGGCGCGGCGCGCCGTGCCGGGGTTGTGCTTCGTGGTCGTCTGCGGTCCGCGCATCGATCCGGCGTCGTTGCCGGCGTGCGAGGGCGTCGTCTACAAGCAGTACGTACCGCAGCTCTACAAGCACCTCGCGGCCTGCGACCTGGCGGTGGTTCAGGGCGGCCTGACTACCTGCATGGAACTGACCGCCAACCGCCGCCCCTTCATCTACGTGCCGCTGCGCCACCACTTCGAGCAGAACTTCCACGTCCGCCACCGCCTCAACCGCTATGGCGCCGGCCGCCACATGCCGTACGAGGAAGCGAGCGAACCCGATGCCCTGGCCGCCGCGATCACGGCCGAGATCGACCGCACCGTCGACTACCGCCCGGTGGCAACGGACGGCGCCGCCAAGGCTGCGCGGCTGCTCGCCAACCTGCTCTAGAAAGCGGGGCGGTTAGCCGGCGTCCTGGACGCGCCAGCGGCTGAGGCCCGGATCCGTGAGCTCGTGCGAGCGCATCTCGGTCGCAACGCCGGTCGCGAGCGCCCGCTTCACCTCGTCGGCCACCGCCGCCTCGAGTGTCACCAGTTCCTTGCGGCGGCGCCTCGCTTCGTCGGTGTCCTGCGCCGACGGCGGCAGCGCGTCGAGGGCGGCAGTGGCCCGCTGGGACACGATCCGTCCCACGGCGACCGCGAACAGGTCGCGTTCACGCGTGCTCCACGCGTCGCTGCGATTCAGGTCGAGCCCGATTTCCCGGACGTCCTCGTGGATCCCCAAGCGGTCAACTATGAACACCGTGCTCCTCCCACTTGCGTTACGTGCCCCCGCCCACAAGTTCCCTGTCAAAAGTTGCAGCGTTCCCGAGCGCTGTCACCGCTTGCGCGAAAGCACCGGCTCCCGAACGCTGCCAACGCGGCGCTGGCGCGAAGGATCCTCGTTTCCCCTACTGTGTCCGGACACAGTAACGCCCGCCTACTTGTTCAACACCCTCTTCGGGAACTTGGCGACGACCGTGTGGTTGGGATCGACGACGTTGGCGACGCGCACCACGCCGGCCTGCGACACGACCTGGTACGCCTCCATCTTGTCGAAGCCGTAATCGGCGACCAGCCACTCGATGAGTTCGACGTACGCGATGCGTAGCGCGTCGAGCGTGGGCCGGATGCTTGCGGCGACCATCATGTAGTCGTTGTTCTCGATCCGCGGCCAGCGGATCTTCCGGCCTTTCTGCAGCTCGAACTGAAACGTGACGTCGGCGGTCGATTCGAGGCCCGAGCCGACAATTTCGCCGTCGCCTTGCAGAGCATGAAAGTCGCCAAAGTAGAAGAGGCCGCCATCGTGAAACACGGGCAGGTACACCGTAGCGCCTTCGCAAACGTCGGAGGCGTCGAGGTTGCCGCCGAAATCACCGGGCCACAGCCCGCCCCAGGCTTCCTCACCGGCCGGCGCCACCGCCACGCGTCCGAGCATCCCGTGGAGCGGCAGCTCGACGCGCTTGATGGCGGACTTCGGCGTTTCGAGGATGCCGACCATCCGCTGGCGGTCGAGTTTCCAGACGAAGCGTCGCGCCGGCAGTGGATCATTGAGCATACGAGTGCGGTTGTCGGCCGCCACGCCGCTGATGCCATTGGGCGTGACATTCGAGATAGCAGTGTCCCGATTCGGCGCCAGCTTGAGAATGCGCACCACCAGAGTGTCTCCAGGTGCCGCGCCCTCGATGAAGAAGGGACCCACCTCGCCCGGCCACGGTCCGGCCGTGTCGGCGTCGTAGTAGTCGCCAGCCTTGGAGAAGGTCTGCGTCACCACGGTATCTCCCGGCTTCACGCGCAACACGGGCTCACGCACGGTGAACGTCTGCACACCGGCTGTCGCCTTGAAGGTGTGTTGCTCGCACACCGCCGCTTGCGGAAACGCCAGCCCGACGAACGCGACCACCCACACGCGGCTAGCAGCTGTCTTCATGAAGTCTCCCTCGCTACTTGACCCGCGCTATGCCTCATTGTGCATGACCTCATTCCACAGCACGCGCTTCCAGCGCGGGTATGAGGCTGGCTGGTATTCGAATCGGCCGACAGCGCAATTTCGGATCTTCTCGGACTTGTAGAGCTCGACGACGCCGTCCTCGTCAAGCCGCTGCAGGTGAAACGCGAACGTCACGATCGTCACGGCGTGCGACACGATCAGGACGTGCGCTCCGTGGCGATTCGGCTGGAACAGCTTGCCGAGAAACATGTAGGTGCGCTGGCAAACGTCCGCCCAGCTGTCGCCATTGTCGGGGCGTGTATAGAACTTGCCGGAGTTCTTGCGATGCGCCTCGAAGCGCGCGGTCGCCGCCTCGAAGTGCGGGGCCGTTTCGTCGAGCGCGTTGACGACGTCGGCGTAGCCGAAGTCCTGCTCGCGCAGTAGGATGTCGCGCCGCCCTTCTGGCTCGCCCAGCCGCTCCCGCCAAGCCGGTGGAAACCCCGAGATCAGGCCCTCCTTGGTTTCAACGGTTCGCTTGTAGGGACTGAAGTACGCATAGTCAAAACCGCCTGGAATCCGTTGCGCCAGGGCGGTTCCGGTCGCGCGTGCCTGACGACGTCCAAGCTCAGTCAGCGGCACCTTGTGGTTGGGTGTTCCGCGTAAAGAAGCCGGAACGGCATGCACAGATTCGGGATCATGCAGGTTCGATTCCGACTGGCCATGGCGAACCAGCGTGATGGACGCCGGCCGGTACTGACTCGCCTGAACTTCCATTTCCGAGAGCTCTCTGCCGCCAGACTATAGCTCCCTGCGCCGCTCGGAACGTTCGGTCCAGTTACGTCAGCGGCGGGGCATGAGGTTGAGCGCCAGCGTTCCGTTCGACTTCGTGAATTGCAAGTGTGGCCAGACCCTTGAAGCACATTTGCTGGCGTCCTCGCTAGAACTCGCTGACGTCACACTATTAAGCCCGGTGGCGACGGGAAAAAAGTGGTGACGGGGGAGAGTGAGATTGGAGCCGGCGTGAGTTCTCTCCGACGACGGCGTACATCGCGCCAGGAATAATGATCAGCGACAGTGGCACCAGAAAATGACGCGTCTCCGCCGGAGTCGAGATCAGGAACTGGGTCAGGGTCCATATCGGCACCATGGTTGCTCCAAGGAGTTTCAACTCGAAGGGCCAGCGGCGCCAGCTCATGATTGCAAGCACCGGCATCACGGTGAAGGTTGCTATGAAACGCCACCACGTGCGGGGCATCGTGAGGTTGTCGCGGAGCGCAACCCACCCCAATGCGGAGCCGGATGCGGTATGAGGGCCACCGTAGCCTAGATACCAGCGAAGGGTCAGCAGGATCGCGATGTGCAGGAGCAGAGCAACGAAACCGACAACTATCGCTCGACGGCGATGCTCCCGCACCGAGACTAGTCCGAACACGCACAGAAACGCGGGCACCAGAATGCTGGTTTCACGGTTTAAGGCTCCAAGAATTGACAGTGGGATTATCGCGAGATACCAACCGTCCACGAGGAGCAAACCGGCCGTTAGGTAGACGATCGCATCTCCATAAGTGTTGAAGGACAGGTCGCTGTTGTAGAACATTTGTCCCATCGACCATGCGAGGCAACTCAAGGCGAGCAAGATCCGCGAGTCGGACAATCCAAGCCGCCGGTACCAAGCGGTGGCCAACAAAAATATTGCGATGTTTTGAACCACGCGAACTCCCCAGAAGCCCGTGACGTAGGGGTCCTTCGCACCAATCACGTCACGCGAGACCCTGACGGCTCCGGAAGCGACCCATTCCGAAAGCACCCTGTAGCGCCAAGGGTTCGGTGCCTTGCCTTTCATGACTTGGCTGTGGCGAAATACTTGAACGTCCATCGGTGTGACGAGAAACTGCGCACGAACCAACATCGTTCCCAAGCCTGCTGCCAAGAAGAAGTACAAAACCCGACGAAGCCACCTCGTGCGCCTACTGTCGTTCTCGGCTAGGCCAGCCTTAGTTGGGAGCATCGCACCTAGAACAGCTGCCGTGCCACCGAACTTGCTGGGGCGTGCATGCAGCGCGCGCGTTCCACGGATCGGTGGCCCACGCCTTCCTGGGCTGTTCGGTACCCGATCCGAAACCGCGATATGAACACTTTCCAGGTGCGACTAATATGCCGGTTTCATCGCATTCAATGCCTATTCCGTCGCCGTCGGCGTCCGAACCAGTAACGCCGAGGATTACGCGGCAGTGAGGGGCGGAGCACACTAGTCCCGACCCCTGGCCTACTTTGCAGACGGGAGCACTATTGACGCCCGTGAAATCCTTGCTTGCCGACGCAGCCGCGCCGTGTGAGTCAGTAACGGTCACCTGTGCCGAGTAAGTTCCAAGCGTGGTAACAATACACGTTGATGTTTGATCAGCCCCTGAAGCGCAGCCGAGCCAGCGGTAAGCGATGGGATCTCGATCTGGATCGCTCGCACTGGCACTGATTGCGAGGGTGCACGGGCTGGTTGGTGTTGGGTGGCAAGCGACTTCGCTGGAATTGATCTCGACTTTGGGTGCTTCATTGTGCGTAGGCGCGGCCGTGGGCTCTGGCGTGGGCTTGGGGGTCGGCGGCTTGCCGCCCGTAGTTCGGTCGACGCTGATCTTTGCTGTACCCGTCACGGTCGCGTTCTTCGTGTCACTGACGATCACGCTGATGGTGTCGGTGCCGGCCGTGCCGTTGTTCAGGTACTGCGCGCGGCCCGGCTGGCTCGAATCGGGGATTGCGAATACGCCGTGCGTCGCGTGGAACGTATAGAAGAGACGATCGTCTTCAGGATCTCGCGCGGTCACCACTACCATCGCCGATCCCCCGGGGGTTATTGCATTGGGCTCGACACTGACACCCTGAATGGCCGGTGAACGATTTCCCGCTGGCCCGGTCGGCAGTGTCGCGCCACCGCCACAGGCGAATGCGGTCGCCAATGCAAACCCGACAAGCCACACGAACGCACAGCGTCTGAGCTCCTGAGCCATTTTTCGCCTGCCTTCCATCCGGGACTCCCAGATTTCGTCTGGGTCGCCAAAACCGCGCCTATTGTAAGCACGTAACGATCGCAAGCCACGTGCCGCGCAGTCGTCTGCGAGCGCGCCTGGATAAGGGCGTGGGTAAGCGTCCTGGTTTCAGTTGATTACGGGCTATTCTCGCTCGATTCGCGCACCGCGGCGCCTCGACCGACGCCACAGAACTGCTGGGCGGCACGCGTCCACGCCCATCATCTACTGCATCCAGAGCTTGTGGCTTCTCCAGATGAACGTCTGCACGTCGATGAAGTCGACGGCTCCATGGGGGCGAAGCCGGGTGAGCAGGTCGTTGCCCAGAGTCATCAGGCGTTCGTACGTCTGCCACTGCGGCCGAGTCTCGTAGAGCAGGTCATAGTTGAGGCCGGCGGCGATCGCCTGCGTTGCCATCGGCTTGAGGAACATCACCCGCGTCGGTGCGGCGATGAACGGAACGAGTGTGGTGATCGTCCACTTGTCGACTGCGCTCTTGCCCTTGGCGGTGGGGAGGCTCGCAACCGCGTCAGACAGGTCGTCGAACAAGCCTTCATCGGGATCGGAGTCGATGAACGCGAAGAGCGCCTCGGCGTAGTGGCCGGTCGAAGGACCATCGGTCAAGCCGTCGTTGAACGCCGCCAGCTCGATCCACGTCGCAAGGTTGATGCTGCCGGCGATTTCGCCAAGGTGCTCGGCCAGCACATCGGTCTTGCCGGCTTTCAGCAGCGAAGCGCCCTTGCCGTCGCCGAGCAGTTCGACATACAGCGCGTGCGCCTTGTCTTTGTAGGCGCGCTCCTCCTCGAGATACTTCTTGTCGGCGAAGAGCGCCGGGTACTCGTGCGTGAAGATGGTGAGCGCCTGGTCGAAGGGCAGCGCCGACGTCGCGTCGGCACCTTCGGCCGTTCCTGCCTTGCGGGCCCGACGTCCCGCACGTGCGGTGCGGGCTTCGAGAATGCGGTCGGCCTGGTCCTCAAGCGCCACCAGGCCGGCGGTCGCCACGGACATCCTCTTGGTCGCTTCAAGCTCCGGAAGATCGCGAAACAAGACCGTGGCATACGGCCCGTCACGCTTCAGGATTTTCCCGGGACCCCAGGACGGCATGCGGGGATTGGTGACGAGGATCCCCGGACCAAGCTCGAGACTTTCACCGTTGGTCATTGATTGGGCACCCCTTGGAGCCAGTCAAGGATAGCCCGGTACGGGCAGCACGCGTGCCGATGCCCAAAAACACGCCGTATACTGCCCCTCGATGACTCAGGGGCTCTACCTCGGCAAGGAATACGACCCCGCCACCAAGGCGCTTGGCGACAAGGTGGAGCTGGACCCGGCTGACCTGCTGACGCACGGGCTGATCGTCGGCATGACCGGCTCGGGCAAGACCGGCCTCGCCATCGCCCTTATAGAAGAGGTGCTGCGCCAGGGCATCAGCGTCCTTGCCATCGACCCGAAGGGCGACCTTGGCAACCTCCTGCTGCAGTTTCCCGGCCTGAGCAAGGAAGAGTTCGCGCCCTGGATCGACGAGGAGACCGCGAAGCGTGCGGGGCAGACCAAGGACCAGGCCGCGGAGGAAGCGGCCGCCACCTGGACCAAGGGCCTCGCCGACTGGGGCCTCGGCAAGGACGACATCGCCAAGCTGAAGGCTAGCCACGAAGCCACCATCTACACGCCCGGCTCGACCGCGGGCGTGCCGCTCAACATCCTCCAATCACTCGACGCACCGGCGACGAAGTTCGAGGATGCGGCGGAAGATCTGCGCGACGAGATCGCCGGCATCGTCAGCGGCATTCTCGGCCTGTTGAAGATCGACGCCGATCCGCTGCAGAGCAGGGAGTACATCCTTCTCTCGAACATCATCGAGAACGCATGGCGCAAGGGCCAGGGCTTGAGCCTCGAGGGGCTCATCACCGCGGTCGCCGATCCGCCTTTCGACAAGGTCGGCGCACTGCCGCTCGAGTCGGTGTTCAAGCGCAAGGACCGCCAGGCGCTGATGACCTCGCTCAACAACCTGCTTGCGGCGCCAAGCTTCGAGGTGTGGCGCACCGGCGAGCCGCTGGACATGGAGCGGATGCTGGGTGGCGACAAGACGCGCTTGTCGGTCGTGTACACCGCTCACCTCTCGGACGAGGAGCGCCTGTTCGTGACGGCGCTGCTGCTCGACAAGGTGAAGACGTGGATGCGCCGCCAGGGCGGCACCAGCGAACTGCGCGCCCTCGTCTACATGGACGAGATCTTCGGCTACTTCCCGCCGCACCCAGCGAACCCGCCCACCAAGCGGCCGCTGTTGACGCTGCTGAAGCAGGCGCGCGCGCAGGGCGTGGGCATCGTGCTCGCAACGCAGAACCCGGTGGACATCGATTACAAGGGCCTGTCGAACATGGGCACGTGGATGGTGGGCACGCTGCAGACGGAGCAGGACCGCGCCCGCTTGCGCGAAGGCTTGCTCGGCGCCGGCGTCACCGCCGCCTCGTTGGACAAGCAACTCGACGCGACAAAGAAGCGAGTCTTCTTCCTGCACGACGTGCATCGCAAGGCAACGTGCCTCCTCAACTCACGCTTTGCAATGTCCTACCTCCGCGGCCCGTTGACCCGCGACGAGATCCGAGTGCTGACGCAGGCGATCCCCCCGCGTGTTCCCGAGGGTCCCGGTCGTTCTGCGGCGCCGAAGGACCTCGCCTCCGGCCCCCCCATCCTCCCGTCCCCCTTCACCCACTCCTACTACTCCAAATACGGCGGCCAAGTCGCCGACCCGCACCTCTTTGTAAAGTACGCCGCCGTCTACAAAGGAGTGCCGGAGATCGTCGCGTGCCGCGCGTACCCCCTCACCGGGGCATCGCCCATGGAGATGCTCGAAGGCACGCCGCTGGATATCGACGAAGCAAAGCTGTCGGCCACCATGCCGTCTGGTTTGCGTTTCTCCGATTTGCCGCCGTACGTCTCCGAAGGCGGCGCGCGCGCAATCGAGAAGGCCCTTCGCGACCGCCTCGACGACAAACTGAGCGTGACGGTCTTCTACGACCCGGTCACCAAGACAACCTCTGCGCCAGGCGAAACCCGCGAAATGTTCGCCGCCGCCATTGCCAGCACAGGTGGGGGAGCCAAGACCCAGGCTCTCCGCGACAAGCTGGAAAAGAAGAAGGCCGATCTCGCCCAGAAACAGCAGGAGGTCCAGGGCCGCAAGAGCGAAAAGTGGATGGCCATCGGCGGTGCCGTCTTGTCGAACGTCGGCATCCTGTTTGGCCGCAAGCGCTCCATCACCCTGGGCGGCGCAAACACGGCCATGACCAAGAACCGGATGGAGAACACGGCCGAAGCGCAGGTCGAAGGCCTGCAGGCAGAAATCAAAGACCTGGAAGCTCAGTTGGCGACGGGATCCGCATCCGATCCGTCGCGCTTCGAAGAAAAGACGATGGCACCGTCCGTCAAATTGCTTCGCTACGACGCGGTCTGGGTCTACTGACCGCGTCCGATCAGCACTCAGGCCACGAATGCGAGCCTACGTCGCGGATTGCGCGCGTCGGTGGTGGCGACGAGCGCAGCAGGACGTCAATTTGCGAGCTGATAGAGAAACCGCACAAACGACAGCGCGGCATCGTCCATGCCGGCGATCTTCGGATCGCTGCTCTCGATCAGGAAGAATTCGTCCGGTGCATGCGCGCCGGTGCCGTAGCCCAAGCCGAAGCCGCCCGCCGGTAGATTCAGCGGCGGTCCGGTGAAGCGCACACCCGGCCAGGATCCCGCCATCCGGGGATTGATCGACGTGACGATTCCCAGGTCCTTGTATGTGGCGATCTGTGCCTGGACCAGCTTGCTGTTCTCCTCGGTTTCCGTAGGGTCGTAACCGCCCGTCACGTTGATCTCGATGTCAGTAAAGCCGCGCTTGTCGAGATGCGCCCGCAGTTTGCGCTTCGCTTCTTCGATCGTCATGTTCGGCACCAGGCGACAGTCGATCTTCGCCACCGCGCGGCCCGGCAGGATCGTCTTGCCGCCCGGTCCGGTATAGCCAGCGACGAGCCCTTCGATGTTGATCGTCGGCTCCGCCGCCAGCCGCTCCATTGCCTTGCCGAACGGCAGGTCGTCGATCCAATGGGAGATGCCCATCTCCTTCATCTCCGCCGCCTCATTCCGGACACCGACGGATTGCGCGATCAGCTCCTTCTGCCTCGCCGTCAGCGGCGCTACGTGCTCGTACCAGCCGTCCACCGCCGGTTTGTTGCCGTCCGGCGTCACCAGCGTCTGCAGCGCTGCGACCAGGCGCCAGACCGGGCTATCCACGGCCGCCTTCAAACTCGAGTGCAGGTCCTGGCGCGGCCCGCGGCCCCACTTGGCGCCGCTCGAGACCAGCTCCAGCTCCGCAATGCCCTTCGCGCCAAGCTCGACGCTCACGCCACCGGTCGTGTCCTGGCTGGCGGAGGGCAGCATGATGCCCACGGTCTTCTTCAGTGCCGCGAGAATGTTCGCGCGATTGACGATCTCGCCGAAATGCGGCGAGCCGATTTCTTCCTCTCCTTCCGCCACCAGCACCAGATTGACCGGCAGCTTGCGTCCGGCATCCTGCATCGCATGCAGCGCGGCGAGCAACGTGGCCTCCGGCCCCTTCTGGTTCACCGCGCCGCGCCCCATGACGATCTTGCCCATGCCGGGCTTGTCGATCAGCCGCGCCTCCAGCGGAGGTGACGACCACTCCTTGGGGTCGAACTGTTTCACGTCGTACATGAAGTAGACGCCCAAGGTCTTGGGCGCGCCGGCATCGAGCGTCGCGAACACGCCGGGCATGCCAGTCGTCGGCACCACTTCGACCTTCTGGAACCCCGCATCGCGCGCGAGCTGCGCCATGTGCTCGGCGCCTTCCTTCGGCGCGCGGTTCTCCGCTGCGACCGAGGGCAGGGCAATCCAGTCCTGCAATCGCTTCACCGCCGCGGCGTGGTTCTTGGCAAGAGCCGCCTTCACATCCGCAAGATCATCCGCCGCAAAGGCGACCCTGGGCGCCACCATGGCCGTGGCCGCGGCCGCGGCCGCGGCCGCACAGCCAAGCAAGAGTCTGCGGCGGAAAACGCCTGCGAATGCAAATGTCGGCATCTGACACTCCCCCATGTTTCACGCAAATCGCCTTGTGCGTCGAAGAGTGGAGCGTAAGTGAAAAGGGTGACGTTGGCCAGTGACCGCCCAATGTATCGAGCGTGAAAGGCGTGAGGAGCTAAGCTCCGCACATGCAGAAAACACTTCGGATTCTTCCGCTCGTAGCGTTCTGTGCTACCGCCACTGCGGCGGCGGCGCCTCCTGCCAAGGACAACGCTGCGCACAAAGCGCATGAGGAGTATGTCGCCGCCATCAATTCGAACAACCTCGACACGCTGCTCGGCATGCTCACCGAGGACGTTGTGTATATGGCAGCGCATGAGGCGCCCATGGTGGGGAAGGCCGCGGTGAAGCCGTGGGTTGACGGCTATTTCAAGGCGTTCAAGACGCACTGGGAGAAGCCGGTGCAGGAGTTTGTCGTTATGGACAGCGAATGGGCGTTTGAGCGCTACTCGTACAAGTCGACGGACACGCCCGTCGGCGGTGGTGGCGCCGTGAGCGATACCGGATGGGGACTCGCGATCTACCATCACGACAAGGACGGCAAGTGGCGGGTGGCGCGGGATTCGTGGGGGCCGGATCACCCGGCGACAGCGGTTGCGGATGCGATGGGGGGAGCGATGGACGCCGATAAGGTCAAAGACTTCGCGACTCGCTACACCAGTGCGTGGTGCAGCCAGGATCCGGCGCGGGTTGCTTCCTTCTACTCGGAGAAAGGCTCGCTCAAGATCAACGCCGGCGAGCCTGCCGTCGGGCATGACGCGATCACGGCGTCGGCGCAGGGGTTCATGCGTGCCTTTCCCGACATGGTTGTTGCGATGGATTCCGTCGGCATCGAGAACGGTCAGATGATCTTTCGCTGGACGCTGACCGGTACCAACACGGGCCCGGGTGGCACGGGTAAGGCCGTGCGAATGAGCGGCTACGAGGAGTGGACTCTCGGCGCCGACGGCCTCATCGCGCAGTCTCTCGGGCACTACGACGAAGCCGACTACGCGCGCCAGCTGGGGCGCTGAGTTCCGACGGCCGGGTGCCGTAGCGGCGGCGAAACGTCGTCGCGAAATGGCTGAGTGAGCCGAAGCCTACGGCGAAGCAGGTTTCGGTGACGCCGGCGCCGTCGCGGAGCCTGGTGCGGGCGTGAGCGAGCCTCACATCGCGCAGATAGCGGTGGGGCGGCTGGCCTTCGAGCTCGGCGAAGACACGCGCGAAGTGGAAGATGCTCATTCCGGCGTCGCGAGCCAGCATGGAAAGTGACAGCCGCTCGGCGTAGCGCGCTGCAATCATCGCTTTCGCGCGCTCGACGCGGCCTGCGTACCACGACAGGCGGACGGCGCGGAACAGCGGTTGCTTCTTTCTGCTCGCTGAGAGCGACGCAAGCAGCGCGTCGGCGAGAGCTTCGAGGCGCCCTTCGTCTCCCGCAACGCACTCCAGGAGGCCGTGCTGCAGGAACGCCTGGCGATTGGTAAGCGGGCGAACAAGAGACGGGGTTGACGCGGGCGCCGTCATCGCCACGGAGCGCGCGCTCTCAATCGCCTCGTCCGAGTACCTCACGGAAAGACATGAGTCGCTCGGAAGGTCTTCGTCGTGCGCGCACGAGAACTCGAGGCCCGGCGTCGTCACGAGCACCGAACCGGCGGTCATCGTATGCCACCTGCCGGTGGTGCGAACCCGAAACGAGCCAGCCTCGACCAGGTTGATGGCGTGTGTCCTGGCGTGCTCGCGCCTGGGGTCGCGATGCGCCAAACCGGGAACGTGATCGAAGCGCTCCAGCGCGACGGCATCCGTTTGCAGCAGGCGCGCAACACGGTTCATCGAAACCATGATGGCACGACTTTGGCGCCCTCGCGATTCGCAAGAAACCGCAAGTCGGGCGGGCGGCTCCAGCCTAGATTGTGAGCCGGAGGTGTTGATGACGATTGTCCAGACTCTGGCCCTGGCGGTTGGCGTGGCCGTACTTCAGGCCGATGCGGCGGTGGACGCGAACGTGCTGATCGCGCGTGAAACGGCGTGGCGTTCGTACTTCGCCGGTGACGTGAAGACCCTGGGCGACCTGCTGCCGCCAGAGTTCATTGGCATCGGCATGAACGACGGACCGTTCGGCGATCGCGCCACGACCCTTGCCGACTCGCAGGCATTCCATGAGCGCGGCGGCCGGTTGGTGAGCCTCTCGTTTCCCGAGACGCGTCAGCAGCGCTACGGCGACACAATCTTCCTCTATGGACGCTTCGAGGCGGTGATCGAGTCGGGCGGCAAGCAGGCCACGATGCGCGGCCGCCTCACGGAAACGTTCGTGCGGCGCGACGGCAAGTGGTGGCACCCCGGCTGGCATCTCGACCTGGTCTCGACACCCGACAAGTAGCTCGTGGCGGCCTCGTTTTCGGCCTAGGATGCTGTTCGATGGCGACTCAAGCGGACGTGCGTCGCATTGCTCTCGCACTGCCCGGCGCTGTTGAAAACACGGAGGGCCGGTTCGCCTTCGCCGTCGCCGACAAGAAAGGGAAGCAGAAGGGCTTTGCGTGGTCCTGGCTGGAACGCATCCACCCGAAGAAGGCGCGCGTGCCGAGCTCCAAGGTCATCGCCGTACGGGTGCGCGACCAGGCCGAGAAGGCGGCGCTCCTGGCCGGCGATCCCGACGTCTTCTTCACCGAACCTCATTACAACGGTTACCCGGCAGTGCTCGTGCGCCTCGCCGCGGTCACGAAACCGCAGCTGAAGAAGATCCTCTACGAAGCCTGGCGATGCCAGGCGCCCCAGAACCTTAAGTAGACTCGCGCACGACGATGGCTCTGTTCCAAAGCACACTGATCCTCCTTGTCATTGCGATAGCTCTGCTCCAGGTGTCGCGGCGGTTCGCGATTCCCTATCCCACCATCCTGGCCATGGCCGGCGTGGGGGTGGCCGCGCTGCCGGGAGCGCCGACCATCGGCATCGAGCCGCACCTGGCCTTGGCGCTCTTCATTGCGCCGGCGCTGCTCGATGCGGCGTACGACTTTCCGCGCTCGGCGTTGTGGCGGCATTGGATTCCGCTGGTGCTGCTCGCCGCGGTGGCGGTGGTGGTGACGACCGCTGCGGTGGCGTGGGCCAGCGTGACGTGGGCGGGCCTGCCGCTTTACGCGGGGATAGCACTCGGGGCGATCGTGTCGCCGCCGGATGCGGCGGCCGCTACGGCAATGCTCGGGCGGCTGGCCCTGCCGCGAGCCACTGTCACCGTGCTGAAAGGCGAGAGCCTACTCAACGACGCTGTCGCGCTCCTGATCTTCGGCGCGGCGGTTGGGGCGATGACCAGCGGGACATCGATCACGGCGCGCCTGCCCCAGCTCGCGCTGGCGGCGCCGGGCGGAGTGCTCGTCGGCTACGCGCTCGGATGGGTCCAGGCGCGCGTCACGCCGCACCTCGCCGGTACCGTGGGTCTCGTGGTGATGACCTTCGTCTCCACCTACGGCACCTGGCTCATCGCCGAACAACTGCACGTCTCGCCGATCCTCGCGATCGTTGCGTACGGGATGACGGTTGCGCGCCACGGCCCTCACTTCGTCGCGGCGCGCGACCGGATGCACATCTACGCGGTGTGGGGCTTTGCGGTGTTCCTGCTCAACGTCGTCGCGTTCCTGCTGCTGGGGCTGCAGGCGCGCACCATCCTCAACGGCTTCGCGGATGCGGAACTGTTCGCCGCCCTGCGCTTCGCGGGCGGCATCTTTGTGCTCGTGGTCGTCATCAGAATCGTGCTGGTCATGATCTACAACCGGGCGATCCAGCCGGTCTATCGCTGGCTCGGCCGCACGCCGCCAACCGTGGCGCAGGGAATTCTGGTCTCCTGGTGCGGGATGCGCGGGCTGGTCACCCTGGCAACCGCGCTCGCGCTGCCGGCGACCTTTCCAGGCCGCGATCTCATCGTGCTGAGCGCTGTCGCAGTAGTGCTGGGCACGCTGGTGCTGCAAGGACTGACTCTCGGCCCGCTGATTCGCGTGCTGCGCTTTCCACCCGATGATTCGCTGCAGCGTGAGGTGGCAACAGCGCGCCTGGCTCTCTTCGGCGCGGCCATCGACAAGCTCGCTGGCGACGAGAATCCGGACGCGGTGTCGCTTTGCAGGAAATACACGACACGTCACGCGCTCACTGTCGATGGTCTCGACCCGAACGATCTCCAGCACCTGCGGCTGCTGCGCAAGACGCTTGCCGCGGAGCGTGAGCGCCTCTCCGAGCTGCGGCGCGACGGGCACATCGACGACGAGGTCTTCCACGAGCTCGAAGCCGAGCTGGACCGCGCCGAAATGGCGACAGCACCGCACGAGAAGTTCGAGCTCGTCGAAGGCTAGGCGATGCGCGTCGCGGCGCTCTTCGACATTCATGCGAACCTGCCGGCGCTCGAGGCTGTGATCGCGCGGATGCGAGGCGTTGGCATCAACCTGATCGTGGTGGGCGGCGACGTGGTTCCCGGGCCCATGGTACGGGAGACGCTCGCGTTGCTGCGCAGCGCTGGTGCGCCTTGCGTGTTCATCCACGGCAACGGCGAGACCGAGATCCTTGCGGCTCGTGCGGGCCGCGAACTGACTCGCGTTCCCGCGAACTTTCGCGATGCGATCGAATGGAACGCGGCCGGGTTGTCGGAGGCGGAGACGTCGATGGTCGAGTCGTGGCCGCTCACGGCGCGCGTCGAGGTCCCAGGCCTGGGCACGGTGCTCTTCTGCCATGCAACGCCGCGCGGCGACAACGAACTGTTCACCAAGCTGACCCCGACCGAGAGGCTGCTGCCGATCTTTTCAGCGACCGGAGCGGATGTCGTCGTGTGCGGTCATACACACATGCAGTTCGACCGGCAGGTGGGAAGCGTGCGCGTCGTCAACGCCGGCAGCGTCGGGATGCCCTTTGGCAGGACCGGCGCCGACTGGCTGCTGATTGGGCCCGCGATCGAGTTTCAACACACGGACTACGATCTGGCGGATGCCGCCGCACGGATTCGGGCGACCGCCTACCCACAGGCGGAGTTCGCCGCGAACGCGGTGCTCAACCCAAGGTCGGAGGAGGAGATGGCGGCGTTGTTCGAACGGGCGGCGCTGGGGGGTAGGTAACGGGAGATCCCTCGGGCCAGCGCAAGCGCAAGGAGCCCTCGGGAAAACGGGAGCGATCGGGGAACGGCTACCGTAAGGCGGCTAGTTGCTTCCAGTTGATGAGGATGAAGCCCTGCTCGCGGAGGTAGTTGCGGAACGCGGGGCTGCTCACGAGGTTGAGGTCCCATTCGCGCCAGGCGGCGCCCCAGTCGGGATGGTCCGCGGTCGCGCCGCGCATCTCCTCGTCGTCATAGCCAAGGTGGACGATCAGCTGGTAAACGCCCGGCGGCAGCGGCGTGAGGATGTCCCTGTAAGCGGCGAACCACTGGTCGCGCGTGACGCCGGGACCGATGGAGACGACGCGGTCGACGAAGGCTTCGTCGCGCGCCGCGGTGGCCGGTGCGTTGCGCGAGCCACTGCGTTCCAGCAGTCGCGGCAGGTTCACGGCCTCGCCGACGCGGCGATACGTCTCGAACAGCGGCTCGGAGCGGAACAGCATCGCCATGTGCGAGTCGATGTGCGACAGGCGAATGCCCGCCGAGCGTGCCCGTTCCACCTGTGCCTTCAGCTCCACCTCGACTTCCGCCGGCACCGCGCGCGGCACGACCAGTTCCTCGTTCAGCGGCAGGTAGCCCTGGGCGTCCATGAGGCTCGGCACCTTGTCCACCGGGCTCACCGGCCGCCAGCGAAACGGCGTCCACTCGCTGTTGAGCGCCAGGTGGATGCCAAGGTCCGCGTCCGGATGAGCCGCGGCGAAGCTCACGACCTCGGGAAACCACGGGCACGGGACCAGGATACTGGCCGACGTGACCCAGCCGTTTTCGAGCGCTTTGAACGTGGCGCGGTTGACCGAGTGGGACATGCCGAGGTCGTCGGCATGAATGATCAGCAGGCGCGATTCGGCGGGGTAGCCGAGCCGCTCCTGCACGGTGCGTGTTTCGCTTGCGGTCGCGGTGGCCACCGCGAGTGCTGCTGCGAGCCAGGGCATCACTGCCATACGCCGCATGCTAGGACTTTTTCAGCTCGAGGCGCATGGTCGGGCGCGCTTTCGTCGGCCGGGCGACAGTCTCGAACCCGGCGCGGCGGAACGTACTGACGTCGATAGCTCCGGTATCAGCGGCCGAATCGTCAGCATTGGTCGGCGTTGCTCGACTACTGCAATTGAGTTCCGTCGGCTTCGGGGCGGTCGTCCCCTTGCAGCTCGTCGTGCGTGCCCGCCGGGCCCCGCTCTAGGCCGGTTTCGAGGGCGCCGATACGGCCCTGGCGGTCGAGAGTCATCGTGGTCGGCCACACGCGGATGCCGGCGCGACGGGCGATGCGCAGGTCGCTGTCCGGCACCGTGGTGAACCGCTCGCCGAGATGTCCGGCCACCACTTCTGACTCGCGGCCGCCAGCGCCGCCGAGCACCACGACGAGGTTGACGCCGCGCTCTTCCGCGGCGTCGTAGCGCGCGGCGAGATTGCGCAGGTGCGCCATGGTCGCATCGGTCACAGCGGGCACGAAAGTCACGACCGTGCCGTAGCTGCCGCGGCTCCACGGAAACGGCGGACAGGGATCCTGCAGCGCCGAGTAGTCGATGGGCCACAACAAGTCGCCGATGGGAAACAGCTTGTCGACGCCCCAGGCCGCGCCGATCACGTCGAGGTTCGGCGACGGGCTGGTGACAAGACGGCTGTCGAGCGCGTGCGTCAGCTGGCGCGCGTCCAGCTCGCCTTCGTGCGACCACGTCACGTCGCCGGCGGGGCCCACCAGGCGGGCGCTGCCGTCTTCGAGGCGAAATGCGCGCGACCAGCGGCCGCCGACGTCCTCGGCCACGACCGTCGCGAGGCCCATCTCCGCACCCACACGCTGCAGTGCGGTGACCGGTCCGTCACGCCGGTCGAGGCGCTGGCCTTCGGGGACGAGTGCCAGCAGCGCCAGGCCGGCATCGCGGCGGTGGCTCGAGGCGAGCGCGGCGCCGATCGCGGCCGCGGCCTCATGGCTCAGGGATTCGCCGGCGTGCACGATGAGCGTGTTGTGCGCCGCTAGCAGCGCGGTTCGTCACGGCGAGGTCCACGCGCGCCAGCTGCGGGAACGGAACGTCCTGCGACAGCTCCGGAACGTCGGTGAAGTCGTGGCCGAACAGCGGGCCGGGATCGACTTGGAGCCCGGCGTAGATGTTGAACCCGAAGTGATTGCACTCGGTCTTGCTGGTGACGCGCTCGAGGTCGCCGGTGACAGCGTTCACCTGTGCCCCCTGGATCCACAAGCACACACGACCCGAGACGTCGACTCCCGGCAGCGGCTCGGTGCCCTCGAACGCGATGTCGATGCCCCAGCGGCCCTTGCCGGCCCGCGGCCGGCGCAGCACGAAGCGGTCGGCCCAGGTTTTCGCGCCGGTGGCCTGCGAGCCATAGGTGGTCCACGACCAGGAAAACTTGTCGATGCGGCCGCCCGGGATCCACGCCTTCACGGCGGTCAGCGCGTCGCCTTCGCCGGTCTTCTCGAACATCACCACGGGCCGCTGGCGGCGCGACACCGAGATGCGCCCGCGCAGGATCATGCCGTCGCCGAGGAACTCCGCGCCTTCAACGCGCGCGCCGGCGCCGGCGTCGAGCGTGCGCAGCTGGGTCACGAGCTCCGCCTTGCGGCCGAGGATGGCATCGACATCCGGTTGCGCGGCGGCGCAGGCGTTCTCGATCATCGGCTTCACGATGCCGTCGATGGTGCTCTTCACCGTGCCCTCGACGATGCCGCCGAACGGCCCACCCACGTGGGCGTTGACCTTGCGCGAGCCGACGCCCAGCCACAACCGCTCCGAGCCGCTGTCGAAGTTGACTGTGATGTCCTGGTCGATGTCGAAGGTGGCGTTGGGAAGGATCGAGTCGGTGTTGGCGCCGCCGCTGACCTTGATCTTGATCACGGCGAAGCCGCCGTAGGGATGCCACTCGACGACCGGCGGGTTGGTCCACACGCGGTAAACGGTGTCGATGTCGGGCGCGGGCCACGGCGTGCCGACGTGCACCTTGATCGTCGGGTGGAAGTCGCGGATGGGTGCCAGCGCAGGCTCGGCCAGCGCCATGACCGTGGCGGTGCTCACCGCGATGCCGAAGTCGGCGCCTTGCAGGAACAGCCAGTTGACGCTCGCGATGTTGCCGGCCGGATCGCCATTGACCGGCACCGGCGCCACGACTGCAGTCTCGCCGTTCGCGTCGAGGCTGCGCAGCGAACCGCGCCGGAAGCGCTTCGACACCGGGTGCGGCGTCGCCTGGAACTCGGTCAGCAGCGCCACCGCGACCTGCCGGCTGATGCGCTCCTCGACCTGCGCATGGTCTTCGACGGCGCCGCCCGGTGTGTACATGCCGGTGAAATTGATCTCGTCCTCAGCGGTTCCGGCGAAATGCACGGTCTCCGGCACCACGCGCACCCACACGTGGTCCGCGGCCTTCTTCGACCAGCCCAGGCACTTCGGATCGATGTCGGCGATGTGGTACTGCGCGCGCACTGTGCCGTTCATGTACTGGGGCAGCGGTTTGGTGCCGGCATCCGGCAGGTAGCGGGCGCGCACCGGCACTTCGATCCAGAAGCGGTCGGTGGAGCCGCCGATGAGCGAGACGCGCGGCGCGCCCACCTGCGCCTTGACCGTGCCGAGGACGCCGTCGACCTTGTGGACCTGGCCGAGGCGCAGCTGCACGCTGTGCGGAAAGCTCGGCGTGTCGGGATTGGTGAACGCGTTCTGGTGGAGGCTCGCCATCAGGCGGTTGATGGTCTTGCCGCTCACCTGCAAGACAGCATCGAAGTCACCGGTCAACGGGTTCGGCATGATTCAGGTTCGCTTTCCGACCGCGCGCTCGCGGTCACTTGTTGATGGCGAAGTGGTTCTCGAGTTCTTTCGCGGTCAGCGCCTTGCTGTGCAGCACCACCTCCTGGATGACGCTCAGGATCGGCTGGTGGACGGTCTCCGGCTGCGCCGGGTTGAGCTGGCCGTTCTCGATGCCGATGTAGAGCGGCAAGCCCACCGGCGGCGCGTACGCGGCGACCGCTGCCTCGGCCACCTGGCTGCCGTTGATGAACAGGCGCACGCGGTGCTGCGTGCCCACCTTTTCCACGGTCATCGCGATGTGAATGGCAGCGAGCATCGCGACCGGCGCGCTGGTGAGCGGCACCGCGCCGGCTGGAGCAAGGCCTACGGCCCACGCGTTCTGGATGCTGGCCAGAAGCTGGAACCCGTGTCCGCTCGGTGGCGGCGCCGGCTCGGCGTAGAGGCCGGCCGCGCTCCACAGCGTGTGTTCGTAGTTCGCGACCTTGGTCCACGCGGGCGTGATCCACGCTTCGAGCGTGAAATCGGTGGGATGCAGGCCGGCTTTCCACGGGATGCGCACGAACCCGCCTCCGAAATGGCGTGCCTTCACGGAAGGGTCGGTGACGATGAGGCTCGCCTGGTTGACGACGAACGTGCCGGCGGCTCCCTCGGTGGCGTCGCCCTGGTTATCGGGCAGCAGCCCGGGCGAGACGTATTCGCCGTCCTGGAAGCCTTTCTCGTCGTGCGCCACGTTGGAGGTCGGCGCATCGACGAGGCGCCAGTAGCCGACCACGGCATTGGGGTCCGGCACGATCTCGGGGTTGGGTACGGTCCCGGGATTGTTCGGCACGCCCATGATGTAGTCGCGGTAGCGCGGCGGCTTCGGCTTTTCCGTGGGCGGCTTGGAAGGGTCGACTTTGGAAGGCGGTGTCTCGGCGCTCGGCTCGGCCTCGGAGGGGGTCGCACCGACGCCGAAGCTGCTGCAGCCGACGAAGCGGAACAGCACGACGATGGGCAGCGCCAGCAGGGGCAGCAGCAGGTACAACCAGTCAGCCATCTAGTTCCTCCACGCAGTGATGAGGACGGCAAGGGACAGGGAGACGAGCCCCAGGGATAACGCGCGCTGCAGGCGCAAGCCGAAGGCGCGGTCTTGGGTTTCGCGCGCTGCTTCGAGGAGGGCGCGAACCGCGCCGTAGCCGCACACCGTGGCGAGAAAGACGACGCCAGCGGCTGGGCTAGTGCGCTGAAGCGCAAAGACCGCGGCCAGCAGCAAGGCCGCGCTGGCAGCCTCGAGCAGCTGGTTCGGCACGCGGCGCGCCCACACGCCCAGGTGGTTCGGCAGGTACATGCCGAACCGGCTGTTCGTCGGCCTGCCCGCGCAGCAGCCGTTCAGGAAGCAGCCCGCGCGCGTGATCGCCATGCCGGCCAGCATCGTGAAGGAAGCGCTGTCCCAGAAGCGCCAGAACGGAACTGCGAGCGCCGCGAGCAGCGGGACCGACACCGGCACGGCAAGCAGCAGGCCGCCATAGAGCGCACCGCCGCCTTCGTTGCGCGCGTACATCGCCGCGCGGTTGCTGCGGTATGCGGACCAGTGACTGAGGACGAACAGCAGCCGCGAGCCGAGAAGCGCCGGGATCAGCAGCAGCAGCGTCGCGAGCGAGACCTGGCCGACAACGAGGTGCATACGCGCCGCCACCGACTGCTGCACGAACATGCCGGCGACGATACCGGTGGCGAGCATCGCCGGATAGCTGTGGATCCGCAGCCCATTCCATTGCAGCAGCACGCGGCGCATTGGGTCAGCCCCGCAGTCCTGAAGCAGCCGCAACCAGCGCCCCGGCGACGATCGCGGCATCGGCGAGATTCCACGCCGGCCAGAAGCGCAGGTCGATGAAGTCGACGACGCCGCCGCGCGCCAGCCGGTCGGCGAGATTGCTCGCGGCGCCGCCGAGCGCCGCGCCCAGTGCAACGCGGGCGGTGAGCGTGGCGAAGAAGGGCGTTGCGCTCACCAGCAGCATGAGGGCCGCCGCCTCGAGGGCGAGCAGCACGACGAGGGCGCGGCCGCCTCGGGCGGCACGCCCGCCGGCGCCGCGAGGATTGAGGCCCACGCGCAGCAGCGCACGGCGTGCCGAAGCCGCACTGCTCGCCGGCAGGTGCGACAGCGCGAAATGCTTCGTGGCCTGGTCGAGGATCAGCACCAGCGCTGCTGAAAAAAGCAGCCACGCAGGCGACGTTGAAGTGACAATCACGATGTCCCGAACGGCGCTTTGGGAAGAGGTGGGCGCAGGCTACCGGCGCCTAGACGCCGATTGCAAGCAAAAGCGACGCAGCTCCGACTATGCTCTGCGGACACTATTGGGGGCCTTCAATGATCAAGACGCACACGGCACGCATCGTCCTGGGGATGGCCTTGCTCATCCCGGCATGTCGGCTGCCGGCGCCCCACAGCCAGGCGCAAAGCCACGGGCGCGCGACCTCGGCGTTCCATTTGACGGGACACCGGGGTCAGCCAATGCGATCACCGATGTGCAGGGTGTCGAGGTCGGCTACACGACGCTCGTTTCGGGCGAAGGCAAGCGCGAGACCGGCAAGGGGCCGGTGCGCACCGGCGTGACCGCGATACTGCCGCGCGGCCGCGAGTCGCTGGCACCGGTGTTCGCCGCGTTCACCATCGGTAACGGCAACGGCGACATGACCGGCACGCACTGGATCGAGGAGAACGGCGTGCTCGAGACGCCGATCCTCATCACCAACACCCTGAGCGTCGGGGTGGTGCGCGACGCCGCGGTGTCGTGGCTCGTGAAGCGCGATGCGCCGGCGACCTTCTGGTATCCGGTGGTCGCGGAAACATCCGACGGCTGGTTGAACGACCAGAAGGGCCAGCACGTGAAGGCCGAGCATGCGCTTGCGGCGCTCGAAGCGGCGCGCGGCGGAGCCATCGCTGAGGGCAATGTTGGTGGCGGCACCGGCATGTTGTGCAACGGATTCAAGGGCGGCACCGGCACGGCTTCGCGGCGGCTCGCAGCCGAGGCCGGCGGCTACACCATCGGCGCCCTGGTGCAGTGCAACTACGGCCTGCGCTCCGACCTGCGGATCGCCGGCATTCCGGTTGGCCGCGAGATCAAGGGCTACCAGCCGTGCGTCGCGCAGAAGATCGAACCGCCAGTGCGCCGCGGCAACGGCGATCCGTTTCCGGTCTGCGGGCCCGACGGCGCCTCGGTTTCGACGCTGGCCGAAGGCGAGGGTACGGAAGTGGAGCAGGGATCGATCATCGTCGTGATCGCGACCGACGCGCCGCTTTCACCCGACCAGCTGAAGCGCGTCGTGAGGCGGGTGAGCCTTGGCCTGGGACGCCTGGGATCGACCCACGGCAACGGCTCCGGCGACATCTTCATCGCCTTCTCCACGGCGAACTCCGGCGCCGATGCCGGCAACAGCGAGACCGGCAAGGGTCCGGCGACGATCACACGACTGCGTGCGGCCGGCATGGATCCGCTGTTTCTCGCCACCGTCGAAGCCACCGAGGAGGCGGTTGTCAACGCGATGGTTGCCGCCGAGACCATGACGGGCTCCGACTACATTCGGGTCCACGCGATACCGCACGAGCCGTTGCGCGCCGTGCTGCGGGCCCACGGGCGGTTGACCGAAGCTAAGTAAGGCTGCCGATCCTCAGCAACTGCAGCACCGGCTCGCCGGCCGCACGCGACGAGTGCAGGTCGACCTCGAATTCGGCGAGCCAGTCGTTGAGGTCCTGCGTGTCGACCAGCATCTGCTGGACGCGCCAAGAACCGCTTGCCGATTCCGTGTCCACGCTGGTGTGCTTCAGGTTGCGCGCCTCGGGGTCGAGGCGCAGCGTGCCGTGTTCCTGCCGGTGCGCGTCGCGCAGCGCCTTCAGGACGTCGACACTCCACTCGACCCCGGCCGCGTCGATCTTCGCGTCGAGCACCTCCAGGGCCGCCTCGTCCTGGCCGATCGACCAGTTCTTGAGGAACGCGAAGATGCGGGCGCGGATGGCGGCGGTGAACGCCTTGGCGTTGGCAGTGACGTCGATCGGACCGGCATCGAGCGGGGCAGGCTGCGCCGGTGCCGAAGCACTCCCCTCGACGCCGGTGCGCATGCGGTCCCACTCCTCCAGCAGGCTGGAGTCGACGGCGCGGATCATGTCGCGCAGGTAGAGCTCCATCTCGAGGAGCATCCCGGTCTTGATGCCGTCCGGCACCGTCTGCGCCAGCACCTTGTAGACGCTGTTGAGGTGGCGCAGCAACAACCCTTCGGCGCGCTCCAGGTCGTACTCCTGGACGTAGTCGGGAAAGGTGCGGAAGCCTTCGAACATTTCGCGCGCGATCGACTTGGGGCGAATGTTCTCCTCGCCAACCCACGGGTGCGCATCGGCGAAGGCGTTGAACGTCATGTAGACGAACTCGCGCAGCGGCTTGGGGTACTCGAGCTTCTCGAGCTTCTCCATGCGCTGGTCGTAGTCGAGGCCCTCGGCCTTCATCGCCGCGATGGCTTCGCCTTTCACCTTGTCGAGCTGCTTGCGCAGGATGAGGTCCGGGTCTTCCAGGATGCTTTCGACGAGCGTCAGCACGTCGAGCGCGTAGGTCTCCGACTCCGGCTCGAGGTGGTGGATCGTCTCGAGCAGGTACAAGGACAGCGTCTGGTTCATCGAGAAGTCGTCCTGCAGCTCGACGTTGACGCGCACTTTCGAACCGCTGCGCTCGGCGGCAGGCACGATCTCGATGATGCGGCGCGCCACCAGCGAGCGGAACAGCTGCCAGGCGCGGCGGAAGTGCGCCGGCTTGTTGCGCTCCGGGTCGTGGCTGTCGTGGATGAGGTGCTGCATCGCGCGGCAGCCATCGCCCTGGCGCGACAGCACGTTGAGCAGCATGCCGTGCGTCACCTGGAAGCGCGAGGCGAGCTTCTCCGGCTGCGCACCGATCAGGCGCTTGAAGGTCTGCAGGTCCCAGTGCGCGTAGTTGCGCTCAGGCGGCTTGCGGCGCACGAACTTCTTGCCGTCCTTCGCCTTCTCCTCGAGGCGCAGGTTCTCGATGACGTGCTCGGGCGCCTGCGCCACCACGTAGCCCTGGTCGTCGAAGCCCTTGCGCCCGGCGCGGCCGGCGATCTGGTGAAAGTCGCGCGCGCTCAACACCGCGGTCTTCAGCCCGTCGAACTTGCAGAGGCGCGTGAACAACACCGTGCGGATCGGCACGTTGATGCCGACGCCGAGCGTGTCGGTGCCGCAGATGACCTTCAGCAACCCCTTCTGCGCGAGCTGTTCGACCAGCACGCGGTACTTGGGCAGCAGGCCCGCGTGATGCACGGCGATACCCTGTTTCAACCACTTGCGAATCACCGGGCCGTACGGGCTGCTGAAGCGGAACCCCTCGATCGCCTCCGCCACCGCGTTCTTCTCATCGCGGGTTGCGAGGTTGAGGCTCGTGAAGTCCTGCGCGCTGTCGGCCGCCTCCTTCTGCGTGAAGTGCACGACGTAGACCGGCGCCTTCTTCTCCGACACCAGCTTGTCGAGCGTCTGCGACAGCGCGATCTCCGAGTACGCGTAGTCGAGCGGCACGGGACGCAATTCCGACTTCACCACGGCCGTCGGCCAGCCGTTGAGGCGGGTCAGCCCTTCCGCGAAAAAAGCAACATCGCCGAGCGTCGCCGACATCAGCAGGAAGCGCGTGTTGGGCAGCGCCAGCAGCGGCAGTTGCCAGGCGACGCCGCGGTCGCGATCGGCGTACCAATGGAACTCGTCCATCACCACGTCGTCCACCGTCGAGTCGGCCCCTTCGCGCAGCGCCATGTTGGCGAGCACCTCGGCAGTGCAGCACAGGATCGGCGCATCGCGATTGACCGTGGCATCGCCAGTGGAGAGCCCGACGTTGTCGGCGCCGAACTCGCGGCAAAGAGCCATCCACTTCTCGTTGACCAGCGCCTTGATGGGGCAGGTGTAGACAGAGCGGCGACCCTCGGACATCGACGCGAAGTGCAATGCCGACGCGACCAGCGACTTGCCGGAGCCCGTGGGCGTGTTGAGAATGACGTTGCGCCCCTCGAACAACTCGAGGACCGCTTCCTCCTGGGCCGCGTACAGGCTGAGGCCGCGCGACTCGACATATTCGAGAAACCGGCCGAGCAGCTCGCTGCTGTCGGCGTCCTGGGGCGGGAGCAGGGCGAAAAGCGGCGCCGCCTTGTTCAAGGCTGCCCAACATGAGGATGTTGCTCGGGATCTATATTCAAGGCTGCCTTGATTATGGACGGGGTTGCGCGCGAGCGGGGAAGGCCGTGGATGCGTAGAGTCTGGCGCTGATGGCGTCTTCGACCCTGCGTGTGGCGGCCGTGCAGGCCGCCGCGGTGCCTCTCGACCTTGCGGCGTCCTTCGCCAAGGCGAAGGCACTCGTGGCGGCTGCGGCGGCGCAAGGCGCGAACCTGGTCGTGTTTCCGGAGACCTGGCTGCCGGGTTATCCCGCGTGGCTCGACTGTTGCACCGACGTCGCTCTGTGGGACCACGAGCCGATGAAGCAGGTGTTCGCGCGCCTGCGCGAGAACAGCGTGCTGGTGCCGGGGCCCGTCACCGAGGCGCTCGGTGCGTTGGCGCTCGAGCATGACGTGGTGCTCAACATCAGCGTGCACGAGCGCGTGGCGGAAGGACCCGGCCGCGGCACCCTCTACAACACGATGCTCACGTTCGGCGCCGACGGCGTCCTGCTGCACCGCCATCGCAAGATCATGCCGACGTTCAGCGAGAAGCTCATCTGGGGAGCGGGCGATGGCCGCAGCCTGCATGCGGTCGACACGGGCCGCGCCCGCGTCGGCGGGCTCATTTGCTGGGAGCACTGGATGCCGCTCGCGCGGCACGTGTTGCACGCGTCGGGCGAGGACGTGCACGTTGCCGCCTGGCCGCAGGTGAAGGAGATGAACCTGGTGGCCAGCCGCAGCTACGCTTTCGAGGGCCGCTGCTTCGTCATCGCCTGTGGCGCGATCATGAAGGCGTCGGACCTGCCCGCCGAACTGACGCCGATGCCTTCGCTCATCGGCAGGCCCGATGCGCTGGTGCTGAACGGCGGCACCGCCATCATCGGCCCCGACGGCGCCATCCTTGCCGGGCCGGTGTATGGCGAGGAAACGATCGTCGTTGCCGACCTCGACCTGGGTCGCATCGACAAGGAAAGCCTGACGCTCGACACGGCCGGGCACTACCATCGGCCCGACATCTTCGACGTGCGGGTGAAGTGACGGCGCAAAAGGCCGCGCCGCTCTGGACGCTCGTCGCCACGATCCTGGGTTCGAGCCTGGCGTTCGTCGATGGCACCGTCGTGACCGTCGCACTGCCGGCCCTGCAGCGCGACTTCGATGCCGCAGCCGCCGACGTGCAGTGGGTGGTCGAGGCATACGCGCTCTTGTTCTCGGCGCTGCTGCTCGTCGGCGGTTCGCTCGGCGACCGCTTCGGGCGGCGCCGCGTCTACGCGCTCGGCATCGTCACGTTCACCGGCGCGTCGATGCTGTGCGGCCTGGCTCCGAGCGTCACGCTGCTGATCGCGGCGCGCGCGCTGCAGGGCATCGGCGCCGCGCTGCTCGTGCCCGGCAGCCTGGCCCTGATCGCGGCGTCCTTCACCACCGGTCATGAGCGCGGCAAGGCCATCGGCACGTGGTCGGCGTTCAGCGCCATCGCCACGGCACTCGGGCCGGTGCTCGGCGGCTGGCTGGTGGACACCGCGGGCTGGCGCTACGCCTTTTTTCTCAACCTGCCGGTGGCGCTCGTGACGCTGGCCATCCTGTTCTGGCGGGTCGAGGAGAGCCGCGACCGGTCGGCCGCGCGGCACTTCGACTGGCTGGGCGCGTCCCTGGCCGCGACCGGCCTTGGCGGCATCGTGTACGGGCTCATCGAAGCCGCGCGTCTCGGCTGGGGGCACAGGGCCATCGTTGGGGCGATCGGGCTTGGTTTTGCCGGTCTCGCGGCATTCTTCATCGTCGAATCGCGCAGCAAGGCGCCCATGCTTCCGCTCGGGCTCTTCAAGTCGCAGCGCTTCGCGGGCGCCAACCTGCTCACCGCCGGTCTCTACGGCGCCTTGACCGCCACGATGTTCCTCCTGCCGCTGAACCTCATCCAGGTGCAGCGCTACTCGGCGACCGCGGCCGGCGCCTCGCTGCTGCCGCTGATCCTCATCATCTTCCTGCTGTCGCGATGGACAGGCGGCCTTGCCGAAAGGGTCGGCCCGCGGCTGCCGCTCGTCATCGGGCCCGCGGTGGCCGCCGCCGGCATGGCGCTCATGGCGCTGCCCGGCGTGGGCGGCAGCTACTGGGCGACTTTCTTCCCGCCGATGGTGGTCCTCGGGCTGGGGATGGCGATCACGGTTCCGGCACTCACCACAACCGTGATGGATGCCGTTGACGTAGCGCACGCGGGCACGGCCTCGGGCATCAACAATGCCGTCACGCGAGCCGCGGGACTGCTCACGATCGCCCTCATGGGCGTGCCGATGCTGGCCGTGTTCAGCGCCCAGCTGGTTCGCCGGCTGCCGGCGCACGGGGTTCCCGCGCCGGTCGCCGCCGAGGTGCTGCAGCAGCGCATCATGCTCGCCGAAATCCAGCCGCCGCCCTCGGCAACCCCTGCGCAAGCGCTCGCCGTGCGCCAGGCGGTGGCGGAGTCTTTCGTCGCCGGGTTTCGCGTCATCCTGCTGGCCTCGGCCGCGATGGCCCTGCTCGGTGCAGTCCTTGCGGCTTTCATGGTCGGCGGCGAGAGTGTCGATCCGGTGCCCGGCTGATCGACGTGCTGTTGGAAGCGGCTATCATGGCCGCAATCGAGGAGACAGCTACCTGCGCGAACCGGGGCTGCGCGCGTTGCTGCCGCTGCGCAGCTAGGGAACCGAGAGGACCGGCTTTCCGAGGACCTTCATCCGCGGCGTGATGCCGAGGCCGGGTGCCGTTGACGCCGCCATCCGGCCGTTCTTCCGCTGCGGGGCACCTGTCGCGGTGCTCACCGTGACGTAGCTGTTGAAGTCGGTGGCGCTGAAGCGGAAGCGTTCCGGCGTCGAATGCGCAAGGTGGGCGATGGCGGCGGTGGTGATGTCGCCGCCCCACGAGTCTTCGATGGTCATGGCGATGCCGAGCGACACGCACAGGTCGCGGATCTGGCGCGCACGCGTGAGGCCGCCGACCTTGGAGATCTTCAGGTTGATGACGTCCATCGCGCCGTCCTGGTGCGCGCGCAGCAGCACGGCAACCGAATCGATCACCTCGTCGAGGACGAACGGGTGGTCGGTGCGGCGGCGGATGGCAAGGCACTCCTCGTAGCTGAGGCACGGCTGCTCGATATAGACGTCAATCTCGCGCACGGCACGCACCACGCGCGCGGCGTCGTGCATCAGCCAGCCGGTGTTGGCGTCGGCTACCAGCACGTCGCCGTCCTTAAGCCGGCCGCGCGCGGCGCGGATGCGGGCGATGTCTTCGTCGGGGTCGCCGCCCACCTTCAGCTGGAACTTGCGGTAGCCCTCCGCGCGGTAGCCCGCGACCTTCGCCGCCATCTTCGCCGCGGACTCCTGCGAGATGGCACGGTACAGGTCGATCGCGTTCCCGTAGCGGCCGCCGAGCAGCGTGCACACCGGCAGGCCCGCCGCCTTGCCCAGGATGTCCCAGCACGCCATGTCGATTGCCGACTTCACGTACGGATGGCCCTTGAGTGCCATGTCCATCGTCACGTTGAGCCGCTCGAGTTCGCGCGGATCTTCACCGATGAGGTGCGGAGCCAGCTCGCCGATGCCGGTGCGCGCCCCCGGCCCGTAGGCCGCGAGGTAAAAGGGGCCGAGCGGGCAGACCTCGCCCCAGCCGGTGATGCCGGAATCGGTCGCGACCTCGACCACCGTGCTGTCGAAGACGTCCACCGACTTGCCGCCCGACCACTTGTAGCTGCCTTCGCCCAGCGGCAGCGCCACTTGATACGCGCGAACTGCGGTGATCTTCATGGCGCCTATCGTAGCCGCACCCGGCCGGCGGTGGCGACGAGGCACAGCTTCTGCTCACGCGTCAGGCTCTTGATGCGCGCCTCGAGGCGCAGGGCGCGCGACCAGGTGAGGACGCGCTGCGACCAGGCGAGTTCCACGGGGAGGCGGCTGCGGGTGTAGCGGGACGCGGTGCCAGCGGCGTGCGCGGCGAGCCGCCTCGCCAGGTCCTGTGCGGCGCCGGCATAGAGCGAGCCGTCGCGGCAGCGCAGGATGTAGGCGGCCGGCAAGGGCTCGGGCTAGGAGGCGTTCGGCAGCTTCGGGGCGACCGGCTTGCGGCGCGGGGTGACGGTGTGCGCCTCCTTGTAGCTTTGCAGGTCGGCTGCGCTCACCCCGATGTACTCATCGAAATGGTCCCCGAACTCCGCCTGCAGCTGCTGGATCTTGCGGAAGCAGATGTCGGGGCCGTCCTGCATCTGCGCCTTGTGAGCGGCGAACGCCTCGATCGGAATCCAGACGGTGTACTGCCGCGACTCCGCGCCGTTGCGGACCGAGACACTGTATTCGCGGCGGTCCGGAAGGTTGCGAAAACCGTGGTACTCGAACGCTGTCGTCATTGCTCTCCTCGGCGCACGCGTTGACGCTCGCCCTTCGCTGTGCCGACGAAGAGTGGGGTGACCGATAGCTTACACCCCGCAACCGCCGCGCCCTGCCGGGCTGGAATGTAGAAAGTGCCAGCACTTTGGGGAGCGCAGGGCGGTGTCGTCCGGCGGCGGGAGATGGCACACGGCGTGCTGTCCATCCGGGCAATGCTGAAGGCGGTGCGCCCCCTGCTGAGCCAGGCGTGGGACGAATGGTGGAGCGACAACTCGGCGCGGATGGGAGCGGCGCTCGCCTACTACACGCTCTTCTCGGTCGCGCCCCTGCTGGTCGTCTGCATCGGCATCTGCGGCTTCTTCTTCGGCGCGGAAGCGGCACAGGGGCGCATCGTCGGCGAACTGCGCGGCCTGGTGGGCGAGGCCGGCGCGCTCGCGATCGAGGCGATGATCGAGAGCAGCCGCAAGGCCGGCACCGGCATCATGGCGAGCGCCATCGCGGTCGTGACGCTGCTGATCGGCGCCAGCGGGGTGTTCGGCGAGCTGAAAGCAGCGCTCAACGTCGTTTGGGACGTGCCGGCGCCGGAAGCTAAAAACGGCTTCCTCGCGTTGGGCCGCAACCTGCTTCGCGAACGCGTCCTCTCCTTCGCGATGGTGCTCGCCATCGGTTTCGTGCTGCTCGTGTCCCTGGTGGTGAGCGCGGGCCTGGCGGCGGCCGACGGTGCACTGCACCGCTACCTGACCGGATGGACGCTGCCGCTGCACATCCTCAACACGGCGCTCTCGCTCACAGTCGTGACCGCCATCTTCGCCTTGATGTTCAAGTACCTGCCCGACGTGCGCATAGCGTGGCGCGACGTGTGGGTCGGCGCGGCGCTGACGTCGGTACTGTTCACCATCGGCAAGGCACTCCTCGGCCTTTACCTGGGCCACACCAGCTTCACCTCGATCTACGGGGCCGCCGGCTCGCTGGTGGTGCTGATGATCTGGGTGTACTACGCGGCGCAGATCTTCTTCTTCGGCGCCGAGCTGACGCAGGCCGTTGCGCAGCGCCGTCAGGGGCAGCATCGACAGGGGCGCCGGGTGTGAACGGCTTGCTCGTCCAGGCCGGGTACGTGGGCACGAATCCTGCACTGTTCTCACGTCATTAATTCAGTACTGGTCGACCAGTGCAGTAACCATTCATAAGGCGGGATGCGGCGAACGAGCACTTTCCACAAACATCCAGAGGTTTCGCGGCACAGGGGCACGGCCGCCGTCGCCGCCGCGGCAGGAGCGGCCGTGCTGCTCTTTGCGATGCGCCGCCTGTTGCGCCCGAGTCCCGCTGCGGCTGTCGTGGGGCTCGCCCGCGGTGCAGTGCGCGTGGGCACGGTCCTTTGGCCAATCGCGGTTGCGGTCCTGCGCTCCGCCGAGGAGCGCAGGGCACAGGGCGCAGGCCCTGAGCGGCGCTGGAGCGACCGAACAGGAACTAGGGCGACCCGGCTTTCCGGCCGCTGATCAGCACTGCGATCTCGTCGGTCCGGGCGTTGTGAAGGTCGAGGCGGATGCGGCCGTCGGCCGTTTGACTGACAACCGCTGGCACCGATGAACCACTGAGCAGGTAGCCCTTCGGCAGCACCACCGCGTTCCTCGGCCTGCCGAGCGTTCGGTCGAAGACGAAGCCGTCGCCTTCGACGCGGTAGCTCTTCGCATCGGTATAGGTTTCCGAGATCCGCAGGCGCAGCGAGCGGCCCTTCGTGACGGCAGGGAACCGGATGACGACCACCTCGGTATCCGCCTTCACGGGACCTTCCTCACCAAGGTCGAGCTTTGCTTCGGTGATCGCCGTGCCGCGCAGGGTCTCGACCTTCAACGCCTCGCCCGTGTCGAGGATGCGGGCCGAGGGCTGCGAGGCCTTGCTGCCCGCGCGCACCACGTTGAGATACTTGTCGATGCCTTCGCGCGACTCCGTGTAGTCGTGGTACAGGTCGAACGAATGCGTCTCGGGCGGGTTGAGGAAGTACACGATGTCGCGGTCCTGGTGCGCCCGCTCATCGGTTCGGCGGGCGATCTCCTCTGCAGGCAGCGCGCCCGCAGCCGTTGCCGGTGCGGCTACTGCGCGCGCCTTCGCCGCGGTGACCTTGTAGCTGACGGCATCGGGTCCCGTGTTCATGAAGCTGACTCGCACCCGGCCATCCGCCTCAAGAGCCATCTGCGACGGAAAGGAACAGGCGAAGAGGTCGTAGCCCTTCGGCAAGACCACCGAGTTGCGCTTGATGCCGAGCGAGCGCTCGAAGACGATGTGGTCGCCTTCCTGGCGGTAGCTCTTCGCGTCGGCATAGGTCTTGTCGATGAGCAGTCGCACCTGGCCGTCTTTCGGCACGGGGCGCGGCAGCGTGACCTTGATGTACTGCTCGTCGTCCACGGCTTCCGCCACGCCGCCAGCGCGCGCCGCGGCGCCGCCGACCACCTCGAACGGCAGCTTCTGTCCGTCCATGCGGTCGTACACCGCTTCGTCGCTCGCGGCACTGCCCTTGCGGATCGGGTTGAAGTAGAAGCGCGCCCCTGCCGTCGTTGCGGTGACTTCGTAGGTGATGCGGAACCTGGCCGTCCCGGGTGCGAGCAGTTCGTAGCGCGTGTATTCGTCCGATTCGGTTTGCACCGGCGCTTCGGCGAGCGCCGGCGCCGCGGCGAGAAGCAGGGCGAAGAGCAGTGATGGCATGGTGAGCGGAGTATAGCCAGTGCTACTGGACGTAACCGAGCGCGCGCAACTCCTCGAGCGACTCCTGGCTCATCGGCGCGGCCTTCGCCTTGCCGGTCCTGGCGGCGACCAGCTTGCGAAGCGCCGCATCCAACGGCGCCGCAAGCGCGCGCGAGTCGGCCTTCTGCGCAAGGTTCGTCGCCTCGCCCGGGTCGGCCACGAGATCGTACAGCTCTGTTTGCAGGGGAACGGCCGGCAGCCGCGCACGGCCCGCGGCGCGCACCTGCTGGGTGCTCATCCACAGGACGTACTTCAGCCGATCGGTCCGCAGGCTCTTGGCCTCGTCATCGCGCGACAGCGACTCGCTCACCGCTGGCCGCGACCGAGCTCCCCGCTGCTCCCAGAACTCCCTCAGGGATTGACCTTGCACCTCGGCCGGCACCTCGGTGCCCGTGACGTCGAGGATGGTGGGCATCACGTCGATCGCACGCGTCACCGCGGCGACGCGGCGGCCGGCGGCCGCGGACGCGGGCAGTTTCAGGATCAGCGGAACGTGTATCAGCTCCTCGTGCAGGGTGTTGCCGTGGATGTCGAAGAAGCGGTCGTCGCGTTCGCCGAGCTGCTCGCCGTGGTCGCTGGTGAAGACGATGAGCGTGTTGTCGTACTGTCCGCTGGTCTTCAGCTGCGCCACCACGCGGCCGAGTGCCTTGTCGGCCGACAACACGCCGCCGTCGTACAGTGCCGAAACGACCTCCGCCGAAAAGGCGCCGCGGTCCCGCAGCTCGGCCGACTCGAGGCGCGCCACCGCACGACCTTCCCGGCTCTCGGCGAGTTCGTCGAGGGCAGTGCGCAGCGCCGCCGCGCGGTTCGCCGGCAGCACCGACTCCAGGAACTCGCCGTGCAGGTAGGGCGCGTGCACCTCGAAGGTGTGCCAGAAGATGAAGAACGGCGCTTCCTGCCGGCGCGCGACGGCGTTCAGCAGCCGCCCGAGGTTGCGCTCGTCGAGCTTGCCCATGAAGGTCTGGTAGCGGACGAAGCCGCGGTCGAAGCCGACGCGCGGATCCATGGTCGCGCCGCCCGTGAACGCCACCGAGCGGTAGCCGTGCGCGGAAAGGAGCTCGGGCAGCGTGCGGTGTTCGTCGCCGAGCCGCTCGAAGCCGGCGCTCGCGAGCAGCGCTCCCGTCAGCTCCTTGAAGGAACGGGTGACGCCGTGCGCCGACGGCAACAGGCCGGTGAACAGGCTCATGTGGCTCGGCGTCGTCCATGGCGCAGCCGTGATGTGATGTTCGAACAGCACCGCGTCGCGCGCGAGCGCGTCGAGGTTGGGGCTCGTGACGCGCGCGCGGTAGCCGTAGGCGTTGAGGCGGTCGGCGCGCAGCGTGTCGATCGAGATGAGCAGGACGTTCGGCCCGCCGCGACGCGGCTGCGGTGCCTGGCGGCAACCCGCGCTCACGAACGCCGCCGTGACCATGACGACCATGACGACGACGAGTGCCGGAGAGCGCGGGGCCCGCGGCAAGGAGCTAGCTGTGGACCGCCAGCGGTGACGGTGCGGTTGCCGCCTTCAGGTATGCGTTGGGGTCGTGCTCGACGCCGCCTTCGGGCAGCGAATCCCACAGCGCGCCGAGCGCGCTCTTGACGCGGCTGCGGTAGAACGCCGGGACCGTTGCGGTTTCGCCGTCGAAGAAGCTGCGCACCGAGCGGTCGGTGTCGAGCAGGCCGCGCACCGTGGAGTCGTGGCGGATGCGGCCATGGCCTTCCGACGAGATGGCGCGCACCAGGTTGAGCGAGCGCGTGAGGAAGCCGTTGTTGGCCGCGAGCCGGCGGCCGATCGCGCGCGCCGAAAACGTGTACTTGCGCAGGTCGATGATCCGGTCGTAGAGGGCCGACCAGCTGTAGTTCTTGGGCTGCACGTTCATCGCGTGGTTGTTGTCGAGGAAGTGGAACGGGAACGGCAGCACGCGGCCGCTGCGCTGTAGCTCGAGGTTGAGCGGCGCCGCCTGGCCGAACGCCGAGAACAATGAGTAGGCGGGGAAGGCGCCCGGCGTCTTGTCGACGAAGCGCTTGGTGAGCTCGAAGGGCTCATCGCCCATGTCGCAGTCGAGGCCCAGGACGAAGTTGGTCTGGACGTACGGGATGTAGCGCAGGATGGTGTTGACGTGGTCGGAGACCTGCTGCACCTTTCCGAGGCCGGTGTTCTTGCCGGTCTTCGACTTGTTCCCCATGTCATACCACGACTCGATGCCCGGGAGGATCGCCTTGAAACCGTTCTTCGCCAGCCGCTTCAGGTGCGGCTCGGAAAGGAGCGACAAGCTGCTCTCGGCAGCGAAGTCGATGGCGCCGGCAGGCACCGCTTCCTCGATCGCCGACATGGTCTCGTCGAAGCGCACGCCGAAGTTCGGGTCGTGCCAGCCGATACGCGGCCGCTTCAGCTTGGCGAGCAGGAAGCGCAGGTCTTCCTGGATCTGGTCGTGCGCGAGCGGCTGGTAGTCGACGTTGGCGTCGATACAGAAGCTGCAGGTGTACGGGCAGCCGAGGCTGCCGATCATCGGCACGATCTTCACCGTCGGCGCCTTGGCGATCGTCGGCGCGATGAACTTCCACCGCTCCTTGATGCCGGGAAGCTGCAGCGGCTGCTTCTTGGCGCCCAGCCGCAGGCCCTCGGGACGATGCGGCGCGCAGTCGGCCAGCACCTCGCGCACCACCGAGCGATCGGTGAAGCCGAGCACGTAATCGAAATAGCGTGCCGCGTCTTCCGGATAGCAGCGCGCATGCGGCCCGCCGAGCACCGTGACGACGCCGCGCTGCCGGTACTGGTTGCTGATGGCCGCGGCGGTGTGCGCGGCGGCGGTGAAGGCTCCTATGAAAAGGATGTCGATGTCGGGCGGCAGCTCTTTCCCGAGGTCCTCGAAGCCGGTGTAGCAGACGAACACCACCTCGTGCCCGGCTTCCTCGCACCACACGCCGATCACCTGCGGCATGATGCTCGCGAAGTTCGGCTGCATGATCCGGTTCCACAGGTTGCCCGAAGGCCCGTTCTGCACCAGGTCGAGGACGCCCACACGCAAACGCTTCAATCGCACCTCTTGGAGGGGACCACTCTACGCCCTTTAGGGGAAAACCCTTAGCTATTCCGCGCGCGCCACGAACAACAGGTCGAGCGAATACCTCGGCAGCAGCTCTCCCGCCCTGAACATCGCTTTCATGAGTGGTATTGCCCACTTACGGTTCCACGCTCGCTGCAGCCGGTCCAGTTTCGGCTGGCTGGAAGTCCAGTTGATGAGCAGCTCGAGGTGCAGGCCGCCACGCGACAGCACCTTGAACCCTTCGCGGCGCATCAGCTCGCCCAGTTCGTCATAGGACAACTCGCTGAGGTGATCGGGGCTGATGGGACGGTCGGAGCCATCCGCGATGTTTGCAAGCCTGCGGCGGTTGGGCGTGGTGAGGATGAGGACGCCGCCCGGCTTCAGGACGCGGCGAAACTCGGCCATGGCCGTCGCGGGGTTGGTGAGGTGCTCGATCAGCTCGCCCGCGAACAGCGCGTCGAAGACGCCCGCGCGAAAGGGCAGGGGATCGGCGAACGAAACCGCCCAGTGAAGCTGCGGGAACTCGCCGCGGCGGCTGCGGATGGCGCCCTCGTCCACGTCGGCGGCCACGATGCGAAACGGCCACTTCGGGCGGATCTCGGTGAACAGACTGCGCCCGCAGCCCGCATCGAGGACCAGGGCATTGGGCGGGATGCGCGCGAGGAACACCGCTTCCAGCTTCTGGAGCACGCGCTCGTGCAGCTTCCACAAGAACGGCTCGTGGACCGCGGGCGTGTAGCCGTGGTCCGCGTGCACGTGCTGGTAGAAGTGCTTGAGGATGGCCGGGGTCGCCACCTTGCCGGTGACCACGTGGCTCTCCACCACGGAGTTGTCGCTACGGCGCCGGCGCACCAGCTGGATGCCGACCACCGGATCCCAGTCGTACGCGGGGTTGGTCCACGAGTCGGCTGGCGCAATGCGCCCCTCCTTCGTCTCGATCCACACCGAGTCC
Organism: uncultured Acidobacteriota bacterium; assembly: GCA_963720545.1. Classification (GTDB taxonomy): domain Bacteria; phylum Acidobacteriota; class Vicinamibacteria; order Fen-336; family Fen-336; genus MFD01916-c6. The sequence goes on from OY970399.1 coordinate 3,565,183, forward strand.
GGGCCGATGGCCCGCAGGTCGAGGTGCACCGTGAACGTACGCGCGGCCGGCATCGCGAACACCCAGTACCCCGGATGCGTCTGCGGGTGGCTCTCCTGCAGGTGCGAGTAGATGTCCACGACGAACAGGTCGCGCCCGGGGCGCGACACACGGCTGCGTACCTCGACCGAACCACGCAGTTCGGAGAGATCTACCGTGGTCGTGATGGGGCGCAGGCGCCGCACGCGGCTAGGCGCTGGCGAGCAGCTTCTTCACGTATTCATACGAGCGGCGCACGCCCTCGGTCGGCGCCTTCTCGTCGAGTTCGTATTCGACGTTGAGCGCGTAGGGGTATTTCAGTTCCTGCGCCACCTTCAGGAACGCTGCGATCGGCGTCTTGCCCTCGCCGAACTGCGTGAAGGTGTTGTCCGGGTCGCGCACCGTGTCTTTCACGTGCACGCTGACGATGCGCTTGTGGTGCTCGCGGAAGAACGCGACCGGGTCGTGGCCCGCGGCCGAGAAATGGCCGATGTCGAGGTTGATCGCGATGTGCTCGGAGCGGCCCTTCATGGCTTCGGCCCAGTCCTCGGGGCTCTCGAAATTCTTGGCGCGGTCGCCCTTGAACCAGCTCTCGCCGAACCAGTGGTTGTGCAGGCCGATGGTGACGTCGTATTTCGTCGCGTACTGGTCGAGCCGCGGGACGATCGCCTTTTCCGTGGAGGTCGTCATGACCTTCGTCCCCAGCAGGCCCGCGCCGCGGAAGCTCTTGTCGAGGAGCTCGTCGCTCGCCTCGGGCGCGAAGTTGACGCAGTAGGCGTTGATCGTGATCCCGGCGGCGGCGAACTTGTCGCGGGTCGCCTTGAAATCGGCCTCGTTCGCCTTGGCGGGATCGAGGTGGCCGTCCCACAGCTCGACGCTCTTGAGGCCGATCGACGTCATCGCCTCGATCATGCGCTCGACGCTGAAGGCGCGGAATGAATAGCTCTGCACGCCGATTTCGAGACTGTGCGCGGCGGCGGCGGCGGAGCGGGTGAGGGCCATGCCGGCGACGGCGGCGCCGACGCCTGCGGTGAACTCGCGACGGGTGATCGTGACCATGGGCGGATGATACAGTCGCTCGTCAAGCAGCGGAGTTCCTCTCTCAAGGATGCGGGGTGGCTATGGCCAGGGCGTTCGAGCCACGGTTCATGAAGATCGGCGTGCTGACGGCTGCCCTGCAGGAGCTGACCCCGCGCACCGTGCGCGACCAGGATCCCGACCGCGCCGTTGAGGAATGGGCCGCCTTCGCCCGTCAGGTCGGCGCCGACTACATGCAGCTCTCGGCCGCCCTGCACCCGTCGGTCGCCGACGTCCCGGCCGAGGCGCTCCTCGACCCGGTGGCGAACACCCTCGACTTGCGCGAACCCTTCGACAAGGACCGTGCCGCGCGCGTCCGTCGTGCGCTCGACGCCCACGACCTCGGGCTCTCGGACATCGGCTACTTCGACAACATGCTGCACGACGACGCCGCGGTGCGCGCGCGCAAGCACGACTTCATGAAGCGGGTGATGGACGCCGCAGTGCTGCTGGGCGTCGACGCGGTCTGCGGTTTCGTCGGCCGCAACCAGCTGCTGTCGATGGACCAGAACCTCGGCGACTTCGAGACCGGCTTCGTGCCGCTGCTGCGCTACGCCGCCGACCGCGGCCTGACCTACCGCATCGAGCAGTGCCCGATGCCGGGCTGGACCACCGGCGACAACTGGCACAACCAGATCGCCTACACGCCGGGCACCTGGATCGCCCTGCATCGCATCGCCGCGCGCCACGGCGTCGGCGACGCCTTCCGCATCCACTACGACCCCTCGCACGCCATCCTCATGGGCCAGGACACGCGCTCGTTGTTCCAGTACCTGCGCGACACCGGCTACGCGTTCCTCATCGGCGGCTTCCACGTGAAGGGCCAGGTGATCGACGCGAAGGGGATCTCGGCCTGGGGCTACGGCGGGCAGACCGTGGAGCGTGGCGACTGGAAAGACGGCAAGCCGTCGCCCGACCCGAAGGACCAGGGCAACGCGTGGAAGAAGCACACGGTCTTCAGCGAGCACGAGCTGCCGGGCACCGCGCGACACGATCCGCTCGGGTACTTGCAGAACCGCACCGTCGACTGGCTCGACCACCAACTGGCCGCGCGCGAGCTGCTCGACCTCGACGTCGCGAACACGCACCTGGTGGTGGAGCACGAGTACCCCAAGGCGCGCATCCAGGACAAGGACAAGCTGGCGCCGATCCTCGAGGGGTCGATCGCCTACACGCGGCGCATCGACGAAGCCGCGGCGTGCATGTACGCGCTGCAGCACGAGGTGCTCGCCGACCAGGGCATCCCGATCCAGGGTTTCGGCCGTCAGGCCTACAGGAGCTGACCGAATGAAACAGTACGACGTGGCGATCGTCGGGTCGGGCGCGGGCGGCGGCATGGCGGCGAAGGTGCTTGCCGAAGCCGGCGCAGAGTGCGTGCTGCTCGAGGCCGGCCAGACGTGGTCGGCGGCCAGGGACGGCAAGATGTTCGGCTGGAACTACGACTCGCCGCGCCGCGGTGCCGGCACCCGGCTGCGGCCGTTCGGCGAGTATGACGGCTGCATCGGCGGCTGGGACATCGAAGGCGAGCCGTACACGGTTGCGAAGGGCGAGGAGTTCCTGTGGTTCCGGGCGCGCATGCTCGGCGGGCGCACCAATCACTGGGGCCGCATCTCGCTGCGCGCCGGTCCGTGGGACTTCAAGGCACGCAGCCGCGACGGCCTCGGCGACGACTGGCCCATCGGCTACGACGACATCAAGCCGTACTACGACAAGCTCGACCGCCTGGTGGGTTTGCACGGCTCGATGGAGGGGCTGCCGAACGACCCCGACGGCATCTTCCTGCCGCCGCCGGCGCCGCGCGCCTCCGACATCCTCATCAAGCGCGCCGCCGGCAAGCTGAAGATCACCTGCATTCCGGGGCGCGCTTCGGTGCTCACCCAGCCGCACAATGGCCGGCCGGCCTGCCACTACTGCGGCAACTGCGGGCGCGGCTGCGCCACGGACTCCAACTTCTCGACGCCGTCGGTGCTGCTGCCGCCGGCGCTCGCCACCGGCAAGCTCACGATCGTCACAGGCGCGATGGCGCGCGAGGTGCTGACCGACAGCGAGGGGCTCGCCACGGGCGTCTCCTACGTCGACACCAGGACCGGTGAGGAACAGCAGGTGCGTGCCCGGATCGTGGTGCTGGCGGCCAGCGCCTGCGAGACCGCGCGGCTGATGCTCAACTCGAAATCGCCGCGCCACCCGAACGGCCTCGCGAATTCGAGCGGGGCTGTGGGCCGCTACCTCACCGATTCCACCGGCGCCAGCGTCGGCGGGCAGGTGCCGGCGCTCGAAGCGCTGCCGCCCCACAATGAAGACGGCACCGGCAGCCAGCACATCTACATGCCGTGGTGGATCGACAACACGAAGGTCGACTTCCCACGCGGCTACCACATCGAGCCGGGCGGCGGGCGCGGCATGCCGGGCTACGGTTTCATGGGCGGCATTCAGAAGATCCAGGGCGGCGGTTACGGCAAGAAGCTGAAGGACGACTACCGCCGGTTGTACGGCTCGTTCGTCGGCTTCGCCGGCCGCGGCGAGATGGTGCCGAACGAACACTCGTTCTGCGAGATCGACCCGCATGTGGTCGACCGCTGGGGCATCCCGGTGCTGCGCTTCCATTGGCGCTGGTCCGAGTTCGAGATCAACCAGGCGCGCCACATGCAGCAGACGTTCGTCGAGATCATCGACGCCATGGGCGGCAAGGTCATCGGCCCGCTGCCGGGGCGCGACAAGCTGTACGGCCTCGAGGCCGGCGGCGAGATCATCCACGAGGCGGGCACCACGCGCATGGGCGACAGCCCGCGCACTTCGGTGGTCGACATGTGGTGCCGCGCCCACGACTGCCGCAACCTGTTCGTCGCCGACAGCGGCCCGTTCGTCACCAACTCGCACAAGAACATGACCTGGACCATCCTCGCGCTGTCGATGCGCACCGCCGAGAACATCGCTGCCGAGCGCGCCAAGGGGGGCCTCTGATGACGATGCCAACGAGCGCCAAGCGCCGTTCGCTGCTGCAGTTCCTCGGCACCGCGCCACTCGTGGCCGGCCTGACGGTTGAGGGGGCGTCTGCTGCCGGCGCGCACGCGGCTGCGTCCGTCGGCGCTGCGGCGGCCGGCAAGGCGTACCAGCCGAAGTTCTTCACCGCGCACGAGTGGCAAACGGTGCGCATGCTCACCGACCTGATCCTGCCGAAAGACGAGCGCTCCGGCAGCGCCACCGACGCCGGCGTGCCCGAGTTCATGGACTTCATCATGACCGACCCGGCGGTGGACGATCGCTCGCGCGAAGCGCGCCAGGTGTCGATGCGCGGCGGCCTCGCGTGGCTCGACAACCAGAGCCGCGAGCGCAGCGGCAAGACGTTCGTGGCTGCGACCGACGCGGAGCGCATCCAGCTCCTCGATGCCGTCGCCTACTGGAAGGGCGATGACCCGGAGGAATACGAGGACCACCCGACCGACAAGCGGGTCCTGCCCATGGCCCACGGCCCCGCGTTCTTCAACTCGTTCCGCGACCTCACGGCGTCGGGCTTCTTCAGCAGCAGGATGGGCGTCGCCGACCTCGGCTACATCGGCAACACCGCCTTCAACTGGACGGGCCCGCCGCCGGAAGTGATGAAGAAGCTCGGCGAGTAGCCTCTCGACCGGCTGGTCGTGTCCGTTGTCGCAACCGGCCGTCCGCAATCGGACAGCCAAGGCCTCGTTCAACGCAACGAATTCGCCCGCAACGGACGGCACCGTATCGATTTCGTTCCCCGTCGGCGGGGCGGCACAAAGATCGCTTTAGCAGCGGCGGGGGGGCCCTTGCCGACTGCATTGATTGCGACGATCACCCATGCCGTTCGCAGCCTGCGGCACGCGCCGGGGCTCGCCCTTGCTGCCATCCTTTGCATCGCGCTTGGCACCGCCGCCACCACCACCGTTGCGACGCTGGTGAGCGCAACGCTGATCCGGCCTGTGCCTTTTCCAGCACCCGAGCGCCTGGTGCGTGTGTGGTTCGACGAACCGCAGGTCAACTCCCGCATCTCGCTGTCGATCCCGGAGATCGCAGACTTCGGCGCGATGACGGCGTTCGACGCATTCCTGGGCACCGCGCGGGTGCGCTCCACGGTGCTCTTCGACAGCGGCGCCGAGCGCTTGCGCGGCGAGGGAGTGTCGCGCGGATATTTCGAGACGCTCGGCATCCGCCCCGCGCTGGGCCGGGTGCTGCAACCGGCCGATCACACGGCCGATGCGCCGGCGGTGGTGGTGCTGAGCCACGACACCTGGCTGCGCCACTTCGGTGGCGATGCCGCTGTTGTCGGGCGACCGTTTCGCACGCCGCACGCCGCCTACACGATCGTCGGCGTGGCGCAGCGCGGCTTCGAGGGGACGGTGGAAGACGACGTCGTCGAGTTCTTCATCCCGCTCGAGCAGTACGAACCCCGCGCGCTGCGCACCGACCGCAACGCCCGGCCGTCGTGGGCGATCGGGCGGCTGCGCCCGGGAGCATCGATCGGCGCGGCGCAGGCCGAGGCCGAGCGCGTCTACCAGGCGCTCGCGGCCGCGCATCCCGACATCTACCGCCGCTGGCAGATGCGTGTGGAGCCGTTCGGCGAGAGCTGGCGCGAACGGCTGCGCGGCAGCGGTGCCGTGCTGTTCGCGGCGGCGGCGCTGCTGCTGATGATCGCCGCCATCAACGTCGGCTGCCTGCTGCTCGCGCGCGTTCTCGACCGCCGGCGCGAGCTCGCCATCCGCGCCGCGCTGGGCGCCGGCACCCGGCGCATTGCGCTGCAGCTCTTCACCGAGGCGCTGGTGCTGGTGGTCGCAGGCGGCGCCCTCGGCGCGCTGCTGGGACCGCGCCTGCTCGACGGGTTCCTGGCGGTGGCGCCACTCGACCGGTTGTCGCTGCCGCGCTACCTGCGCCTCGAGCCGGACGCGACGGCGCTCGCCATCGCCATCGGCACGCTTGCCGTCGCCGGCCTGCTCGCCGGCACGGTGCCGACGCTGCTGGGCCGGCGCGTGCAGCCGGCGGACGTGCTGCGCGACGGCGGCCGCGGCCACCTTGGCCGCGGCGCCGAGAAGGGCTGGGGCGCCGCGCTCATCGCGTGTGAGACCGCGCTGACGCTGGTGCTGCTGGTCACCGGCGGACTGCTGGTGCGCTCGTACGAACGGCTCACCAACATCGACACCGGCTTCGAGCGCGACCGGATCGCACGGCTTGCCGTGACGCTGAGCCGTTCCGACTACGGCGAGGCGGAGCGCCTGCCGCAGGTGTACGAGCGTCTGCAGCGCGAGCTGGCGAATGTCCCCGGCGTGCGCGCCATCGGCCTCGTCAGCCCCACGCTGCCGCCGTGGGACGGGTTGCAGTCGCGCGTGCATCCCGAGGGCGTCGACCTGCCCGCCGCCGGGGGTGGTGTGGACGAGGGCATCGTCGTCAGCACGCATCTTGCCGACGGCGGCCTGTTGCCGATGCTCGGCGGCGGCATCGTCGCGGGCCGCAACCTCGACCCGGGCGACGCGCGCGCCGACGCCGCGTCGTTGGTGGTGATCAGCCGCTCGCTTGCCAGGTTGATGGGGGGACCAGAAAAGGCGTTGGGCCGCACCGTGACCTTCGGCCCCGACGACCCCGGCATGCCCACCGGGCCTTTCCGCGTGGTCGGCGTCGCCGAGGACATGGCTTACGACGGCCTCGTCGAGCAGGACACGCGCCGCTTCGTTCGCGGTGGCGCGGGCGGCGACGCGCGCGCCAGCCGCTTCGACGTTTATGTGTCGCTGCAGCGCTTTCCGTCGCCGGTGGTGTCGATCGGCGCCGCGACCAGCGGTGACCCGGCGGCGCTCATTGCGCCGCTGCGTGCCCGCATCGCCGCGATCGCGCCGGCTTCGGCCATCCACTGGGTCGGCACCATGCCGGAGGAGATCGCCGCCGAGTACGCGCCGACGCGTTTCTACACGATCCTGGTGACCGTGTTCTCGACGAGTGCGCTCCTGCTGACGAGCCTCGGCCTGTTCGCCTTGCTGTCGCACGCCGCGGTGCGCCGCACTTCCGAGATGGGCCTGCGTCTGGCACTCGGCGCATCGCGCGGCTCGACCGCGCGCTTGCTGTTGCGCGGCGGGCTGTCGCCGATCGCCGCCGGCATCGCCGCCGGCGGCCTCGGCGCCTACGCCGCCGGCCGTTCCATGGGCGGCATGGTCTACGGCATCGGCACTTTCGACAGCGCCACTTTCGCCTTGTCGGTGGCGGTGCTGGTGCTCGTCAGTGTCTGCGCCGGGCTGGTCCCCGCACGCCGCATCGCGTCCATCGACCCGGTCGAGGCGCTGCGCACCGACTGAGCGCCGGCCGGCAGCAGACCGCTCGCACCGAGGTGCTCGTAGATCGCTGCCGCAGCCAGCGCGCTCGCGTCGGCATCCCAGTGGCGGTCCTTCGGGAAGTCCCAGCGCTTTGTCGGCTCCGCGAGGCGCGCCGGCTCGAGCGTGTCCTCCATGCGCATGAAGTCGAAGCCTTCCGGGCGCAGGTAGTGGCGGCGCAGACGCACGAAGCGCTCGATGTGCTCGCCACGCTGCGCGGCGTTCACGATCAAGAGCCGCCCGCCGGCCAACTCGACCTCGTGGCGTAGTTCGCGCAGCAACGCAGCCGTCAACGCATATGGATCGTCGGCAGTGGTGCGCGGGATGGCGACCTCGAACAGGTTCAGCACGGCCTGGAACGCAGGGGTTGCCGACTCGCGGCTGCGCGCGAAGTTCCAAAGCTCCGAGTCCTGACCCAGCCGCAGACGCACGCGCTGCCAGGCGGTGAGCACGGGCACCGGCGAGTTGTGCGCGACCAGTGACGCGCCGGCGAGCGTGAAATACGGCTTGTAGTAGGAGAGGTACTCGAAGTCGCGGGTGTTCTCCTCGAAATCGTTGTCGCACATCAGCAGCAACACGATCTTTGGCGAGAGCCGCGCGCCGGCTTCCTTGAACAGGATCAGCTCCTGGTCGGTCGAGTAGCCGCTCAGGCTCATGCTGGTGACATCGGCTTTGACGTGGTCGATGGCGAACTGGTGCTGCAGGAACGCGGCGACGGTGTGATCCTCGTCGAGGCCGACGCCGAAGCCGAACGAGTCGCCGAGCACCAGCACCCGGCCAAAGCCTCCCGGTGTGGCCGCCGCGATTTCGGCGCCGCGCACACCCAGGGAATTGATGCGTACTGCGGCGCGGTCGGCGCCGCCCTCGATATGGGTCGATCCTTGCGAGAGCCGCCGCCCGATCCAGCCCTTGGTGGCGTCGTAGGTCCAGACCCCGCGGTCGTCGTCTTCGGCGTCCGCAATCGCCGGGTAGTGGATGCGGGCGATGCGCAGCCCGGCTTCCGCTCCGAGGACCAGCAGCCCCAGCACCAGGCAGTTCACGCCCGCCAGGCGGAGGACCGTCAGCAGCTGGCTCCCGGGACCGCGTTTCATACGAGGGGCCGAACGCTACGCCTCTCGAGGCGGCACCACAATGGCAGCCGTCACCGCGGCTGCCAGGGGCTGTCAGGGCAGCTGGATCACGGAAACTGCAGCCAGGGCACGGGGCGGACCGTCCCCTTGGGCGTCCGCGAACACGAGGCAGATCCGATTATCGCCCTCGACCAGTGCCTGCCGTGACGCGACGAACGGGAGATTCGCCCACCCTTCGTCGAGCGCGCCGAGCGCGGCCTCGACGCCGTTGACGCTGACGGACACCCGGACGGTGCCTTCGCCAGGGGCGGCGCGGGCAGCGATGATGCCCCGCATGTCGAATGGCTGGCGCAAGGGAACGCGGACGCAAGCCCTTGGAGAGTGCGCCCAGCGGAACTGCGGCCAGCCCTCGCGCAGCCGCGCTCTCGACCACCCCTCGGCGAGATAGGGGCTCTCGACCGCTCCCACCTCGATGCTGCCGGAAGGATTGACGTTGGTGTAGAAGTACTCGCCGACGCCGATGTTGTACGCCAGCGCACGGCCCGCTTTCCCCGCCACGGCGCCGAGCCCCGCATCGAGAGCGTCCTGGACATTGCGAGCCTGCAGCACGGCTACTTTCGCGAGCGGCGCCGTCGTGGGGAAGAGGTGCTCCTCGAATCCCCTGATGAAGCCGAGATTCCAGCCGACGAGCAGCAGGCCGATCGTGAGCGGTGCGAGCATGGGACGCGCACGCACAGCGCGCGACAGTCGCAGCGCAATTTCAGCGACACCGACCGCGATCAACGGCATCACGAAGTCGAAGCGGCGCGCTCCGAACGCATCGGATGCAGCCCAGTCCTGCACTCCGCCGTTCAACCAGGCGTTCGCGAACCAGACGAGCAGTCCGCCGATACCCAGAAGCGGGTGCGCCGGAGCGAGCAACACGAGGCCGACGATGCCGGCGGCCGCGATCGGCGTCCACGTGAACAGGCCGTGATCCGCCGAGAGCAGGACGTCGCGCAGGTGCGGAGAACTCCAATCGATGAACCCGGACCCTTGCGGCATGGTGATCGCATGACCGTAGAGCACGCGCCACGCGGCAGCTTGTGGCGCGAACATCAAGAGCGCGACCACGGCCGCGCCGGCAACCCATCCGACACGGGTTCGCGACCGGGACAGTTGCATGACGGCGAGCGCCGCCGGGAGCATCGCAAACAGCACCGCCTGCCAACGCACCAGGGCGAGCAGACCCGTTGCTCCGCCAAGCATCAGCCAGCTGCACAACGCCGGCGTGCGCTCCGCACGATCGAGGGCCCACACTGCAGCGGCCGCCGCGGCAAAAGCCAACCCATGGGCCATCGTGGGCAGTACGAGGACATAGTAAGCAACGCTCGAAGCACCCACCGTCGCGAGTACGGCTCCTGCTGCCACTGGGTATCCGGCTCGGGCTGCGATCATCCGGGCCAGTAGGAGAGCCCCAAGAACCGCCCAGCACAACGTGCCAGCGGCGCACGCCCGCCAGTAAGGCGCGCTGAAGCCGTCATCGGCAAAGCGCTTACGGCCCAGGCCGTTTGCCACACGGACGTAGACGTGCGCGGTCGCATAGAACGGCGCCCAAACGATGGCCGGGCCGATTCCCTGGGAGTTGCCGCGCATGCCGGTTGCAGTAATTGCGCCCGGTTCATGGCCCCAGCGCTGCCGCTCGTTCGCAAAATCGAGATCGCGGTCGAACGCGAGCGAATGCAGATAGGCGAAGTAGTTGGTGGCGTCGGCGCGTTTCAGTTCCGGCTGAAACCACGAGCCGGCCAGCATCGCCGCGCCGCAGCAAAACGCCGCCAGCGGGGCGGAGTCGAACCGGGAAGACGGTCGCAGCAGCGCGGCAATCCCGAGGCAAATGGCTGCAACGACCGCGGTCGCGGCGTGTGGGTCGATGAATGTCAGGAACGAGGCGACAACTCCGGCGACCAGGGCAAGCGCGCCTGGTCGCGCGACGGATTTTGGTCCGCGGTCTGGGGCGCCGGCGGCCATGTGCGGCCAATCGTACTCTGGCAATCGTCAGTATCGCCGGCGCGACCTCAACCCGTTGGGCAGGAAGAAACGGCCGGGTCCGAGTTGACGGCAACCTCCCAGAACAGAAGCGACGACTCGGGTCCCTGGTCTGCGCTGACCAGTTCGATTCTGTTGCGGCCCTTATGGAGGGCGGCGCCTGGAACGCACGCGTCGTGGGTTCCGATCCGGTTGGGGTCCAACCGGAGACGCAACCTCGCGATCGGTACTCCGTTCGCCTTCACATCGACAACTGGTTCGGCGTCGGTTCTCACTGGGTCGATGCGGAACCGCAGCGTCAGGGTCGCGGGCTCGTCCACGGGCACGTAGACCGTCGTCTGGCGGCTCCGACTCGATCGAACAGTGATGTTGCCTCGCGCATGTGGCGGCCCCCATCCCGGTCCGAACAGGAACCAATCGGTCAAGCCTGCCGAGATGCGCGCCGAGCGCGACCGCAGGTCCTCCGCCACTCGAGCGTAGTGAATCGCGCAGGCGGCGAGCCAGAGCGCCAGCAGGACGCCGATGGCCGCGAGGATGCATGTGAAGTGGCGTCGCTCCAGACGGAACAGCAACGGCACGCTCGCTGCAGCCGCGCCCACCGCGATCAGATAGAAGGGGTAGGCCGGCATCGTGAACCGCCACTCACCGCCGCCGAGAATGCCGAAGGTGAACGAATACGGGAGCAATACCGCGAGCAGTCCCACCAAAAGGATCCGACCAGCCCCGGAGAACAGGAACATCACCAGTCCAACGACAGACAGCCGCGACAGCCAGACGCCCACGCCTGGAACGACGTATTCGAAGCCCTGCCACTTGTTCTCGAAGGGAAGCTGGAGCAACCCGGTGATGCTCGTGTCGAGCAGTTTCCACGGGCCACCGAGCATTCCCAGGAACGCCCCCACCCAGAAGGTGTCGTCGCGCCATCCCTCGACCGACCAGGCGATCACGGTTCGTTCGACCGCGAACAGGTAGGCCGCCAGAAGTCCGACCACGCTCGAGAACGCCCTGGCGCCGGCCAGATAGGTCGCGAGGATTGCGAGTGTCGAGAAGAGCGCCGAGACCCAGTTGATGCCGCGGTCGGACCCACTCGTGAGCCACAGGCCCACTCTGGTCGCCGCGATGAAGAAGGGCTCGCGAACGTGGGCCTCGTAGAAGCCGCGCTTCTCACGCGCAAAATGGAGGTACGTGGTGGGATCGCCTAGATAGGGATGGTCGTTCAGCTTCCAGCGATAGGCGGGGTCGTGGAGCTGGGTTTCGGCGAAGTCGCGCAGGCTATCGGCCCAGGGCGGCGGTTTCTCCCAGTACCTTCCGACCAGCGCCTCGAAGCGCAGCAGGCCGCCCAGCAGGACGACAGCGGCGACGCAAGTGACGGCTGCGGGGCCGCGCCAGCGACGAGCCCGCGCAATCCAACGATCACGATCCGCACCCGGCTGCCGCCGGAACCACGCGACCATGAGAGCGCCGAACAGCAGCCACGCTGCGGTTGCCCCGCGCGTGAACCACGGGGCCAGGGTTCTCGCCCATGTCGATGTCGCAGAGGATCCGGTGCGTCGCAGTACATCCCCTGCAATCCGGCGTGGTTGCGAACCCGCCCGGCTCCACCAACATCGCCCCACGCTCGTGGCTGGTCCGTAGCGCGCCGACAAGGCGTGAAGCCCGGCCTCCAGGTTCAGCTGCTGCTGCACCTGGCCACCGGAGGTTGTCAGGGCGACCACGTTGTCCAGTCGCAGCTCGAAGGGACCGGCCGTGTCCGCGCCAAATTCGTAGCGACCACTGTCATCAACGAGCAGATATCCCGTCCATCGCGCGGTCGCGCCCGGCGGAACACGCCACAAGTCGACGCCGCCAACAACCCGTTCGGGCGTGGCGCTGGATTCGAAGAGGAGACCCTGGGACCGATTCTCGAGAACGAACAGGATGAGCGCCAGGAGGCTGAGGACGAGGGCCAACGCTGCGGAAACGCCGCGCCACCCATCCACCTTCGCTCGGCTCACCGGCCTACTCTATCGGTGCCTTGCGGAGAGCACGCGGGTTCAGTTGGGAGGGTCGAGCTCGTAGATGCGATGCGGGCCCATCGAGGCGGCCAGGCGCACGCCAGGCGGCAACCGGACAGTGCCGGTCGCGCGCATGAGTCGGCCGGGCCGGTCGGGCGGGATGAGGTCGGTGTGGACGACGACGTAGCGGATGCCGCCGCGGCGAAACTCGCGGGCGGTGAAGTCGCTGGGGAAGAGCTTGCCGAGAACGCCGTAGCCGAACGGACCGCGCGGTTCGAAGGCGCCCCAGCCGTTCACCATCGGCTGCCAGTGATACGTGGACCAGTAGATGTAGGTCGCGCCGTAGTCGGCCGTCTCGTGGTCCCATGGCAATTCGAGGACCGGGCCGATGGGAGCGGCGGCGAGCCACTGGGCTGTGGGCGGCGGTTGCGCGAGCGAAGCCACGCTGCGGGCCAGGCCCACGGGATACGTTTCGGCGATGACGGCAGCGATGGCCAGTGCGGACCAGAGCTGCGCCCGCGGAATGCGCCGTTCGAGCGCAGCCCAGGAGGCGGCCGCGAGCAGAGCGAACCCCAGCAGCGCCAGGACACCGAGCCGTGAGGGCGTGCGCAACAGCGCTCCGCCGGGTAGCAGCCGCAGGAGGTTGAACGGGCCGGGAACAGTAGCGCCGCCGATGCTGACGCTCGGACCGAGCGAGAGCAGGATGCCGGCGGCGAGCAGGACGGCGGCCCAGCGGACGCGGCGATTGCGAAGCCAGAGCGGCGCGCCAACGATCGTGAGCGCCAGCACGATGGTTGTCGGGAACAGCGGCTCGTTCGAGGCGACCTTGCCGGCGAGCCAGGCCTGGTGGGGCAACGCGACGTAACCCCCGGGGTCGAAATAGCTCGACCAACGGGCGCTCCAGTGGCGCGTCTCTGCTTCGGTCCGCGCGATCGGCGCGCCGCGCGCCGCGGATTCGCGCTGCAATGCCGCGCGCATCGGCAAGTACGCGAGCAAGGCGATCCCCAGCGCGATCGCGAGGCCGGCCACGAGATGCGGCGGCGGCCTGCGCCACCCACGTTCCTTCAACAAGAGGATGGCGACTGCGAAGACGGTGATGAGCACGTAGTAGCCGCTGCCCAGGAGCGCGAACAGGAACAGGCATGAGGCGGCAATCGACCAGCGCAGCGACTTCTCGTGGACTGCGCGTCGTATTGCGAACAGCGCAGCGGGCAGCCACTGCATCGCGAGGCTCTGCACATGGACCAGATGGTGCAGGCGGTACGCGCAGAAGGCGTAGCTCACCGCCGCGATGGCGGCGCCGGCTTTCGAGCCGGTGAGGTCGCGCGCCAGCACGTACATCGCGAGCCCGCAGAGAATGAAGCTCAGCACCACGACCATGTTGTGAGCAAGGATCGCGCTGCCGCCGCTCAGCAGCCACGGCGCCGCCAGCAGCGCCTGCGGGAACTGGGTCTCGGTGAGGCCCAGCGCGCCCGGTATCGGGTGGTAGATGTTCGCCTCGAAGAGGCGCAGCGGATCGGTGACCGCGCGGTGCACCACGAAAGCCAGCGTCCAGGCGTTGCCGTACACGTCGGCGTTCTGCACCACCGACGTTCCGGGGTGCAGCGACAGCGGAGCGAGGAACAGGATCGTCACCGCGACGAGCGCCGCGGTGACGAGCAGGAGCTCTGTCGCCGTGAACGGCTTTGATGCGTCCGGACTGGCGTTCAGGACAGGCGCGGAGCTATGACTTCAGGTCTTCCTGAAGCTTGTCCATGGTTCGCCAGCACATGGCGAGGATGGACCAGGTGGTGTTCTGCGTGCCGCCCGACACGAATGGGGCGGCGTCGGCCAGGTAGACGTTCTTCACGTCGTGCAGGCGGCACCACTTGTCGGTGACCGAGGTCTTCGGGTCGTCGCCCATGCGCGCGGTGCCGATCTCGTGGATCGACCAGCCGGGCGTGAGCATCTCGCGGTTGACCTTGATGTCCTCGGCGCCCGCGGTGCGCAGCATCTCTTCCGCCGTATCGGCCATGTCCTTCGCCATCTTGATCTCGTTGTCCGAGAAGCGATAGTTGAAGCGGATGACCGGGATCCCCCAGGCGTCCTTCACGGTGTCGTCGAGCGCGATGCGGTTCTCCTTGCGCGGCAGCACCTCACCAAACCCGCCGAGGCCGAAGGTCGCGGGATAGTACTTGCGCACCGAACTCTTGAACCCCTTGCCGAAGCCGCGCGCCTCGGCCGCGCGTCCGGGAAAGTCGCCGGCGCCGCCGCCGCCCTGGAAGTGGTAGCCGCGGATGAAGTCGGGGTGCTTGTCGGTGACGTTGCGGAAACGCGGCAGGTACGGGCCGGTGGGCCGGCCGTCGTCGTTGGTGGGCTCCGTGCCGATGCGCGTCGGGATGAAGCCGGTGGCTCCCGGTCCCATGTGGTGTTCGCTCAGGTAGCAACCGAGGATGCCCGACGAGTTGCCCATGCCGTTTGGATGTGCCGCCGACTTCGAATTGAGGAGGATGCGGGTGCTGTCGACGCAGCCGGCGCCGAGCACAACCACCTTCGACTTGAAGTCCATCACCTCTTTGGTATTCGCGTCGATGACGCGCACGCCGGCGGCGAGGCCGGTCTGCGGGTCGAGGATCACTTCCGAGCAAATCGAGTAGGGGCGAATGGTGAGGTTGCCGCTGTCGCGCGCGGGGAACAGCAGCGCGGTGGGCGAGTTGAACGACGCGTGCACGTCGCAGCCGCGGCCACAGCCGCCGCGGCCCAGGCAGCGGGCGCGGTACTTGTGGTTGAGGATGCCGTCGGTGGTGACGCCGGCGCGGCCGGCGATGTACTTGCGGTCGGGATACTTCGCCTCGACGGCGCGCTTGAACGTGGTCTCGACGCAGTTCATCTTGATGGCGCGCTGGTAGATGCCGTCGGGCACCGCCATCAGGCCTTCGCGGGTGCCCGACACGCCGAGCAGGCGGTCCACCTTGTCGTAGTAGGGCGAAACGTCCTCGTAGCCGATCGGCCAGTCGATGTCGAAACCGTCGCGGCTCGCTGCCTGGAACTGCAGCGGTCCGTAACGGATGGCGACGCGTCCCCAGAAGTTGGTCTTGCCGCCGAGGATGCGCGCGCGCACCCAGGAGTAGGGCGTGCCGGTGGTGGGATGCTCTTTCTCGTTCACCACCCAGTTGCGGGTGAAGGTGTTGCCGGCGTACGACGACACCTTCTTCTTCGCCGCGAACGACGCGTCATTGGCGTAGGGCCGGTCGAGGAAGTTGTACTCGGCCACGTTCAACGCGCGCATGTCGGGGGGCAGGCGCGAGCGGCGCTTCGACGAGTAGGACCACTCCATCGTGCGGTACTCGCGGCGATGGTCGATCATGCGGCCGGCTTCGAGGCACAGCACCTTGAGGCCGTTCATCGCCATCTGAAACGACGCCATGCCGCCGGCCGCGCCGCTGCCCACGACGATTGCGTCCCAGGGTCCGTTCTTCGGGGTGATCGACGCGGCCATGCGCTTCGATTCGGCGACGACGCCGCCCAACTGCAGGTCGAGCGTCTTGTCGGGCATCTCGATCGCCATGGTTCAGGCCTCCGCCTTCTGCCCGCAGTGCGGGCAATCCTTGCCGTCCTCGGTGAGGCAACCGACGAACTCGGCCTGCATCTGGTTGCCCTTGTACCGCAGTTCCTTGTGGATGCCGATCTCGGAGGTGTAGTAGCCGCTGATCGTGGCGCGCTTGGTAACGGCGAAGAATCGCTCGAGCGCCGTCGCGGGGTCGTCGGGCCCGGGGCGGTAGACGCCGCCGAAGATGTCGGCCACCGGCCGCGTCAGCGGCGGCTCGGCGGTGTTGGGCGTCGACGGCTTCGCCTCGAACGCGCTGATGTCGGTGAGCAGCGCCTCGGTTTGCTCGGGTGTGAGCTTCGCGAAGGTGGTCTTGAACCGCGTGGTGCATTCGGCCTCGACCGCCTCCAGCCCGGCGAGCCACTCCTTGCGCGGTTCGGCTTCCGATTCGCTCAGCAGCAGGTCGATGTAATCGGCGACCCGGGCTTCCTTCGCGCCGGGCGAATGCTCGTCGGCGGGGATGATGGCTTCGACGAAGGCCTCCGTGGTTGCGTACTGCGCGGGGCTCAGCACCTTGAGCGCCGGCTTCGCGCCATGGGTGGTGATGGCGTCGAACGCGGCGGCGCCTTCGTCGGACAGCCAGGGGAAAAAGGCCAGCGCCCCGGCGCTGGTGCCGAGGGTCTTGAGGGCCATGCGCCGGGAAACCGACGCGTCTTTCGTCGCCTGTGCCAAAAGCGGCCTCCTTACCGAAGTTCGGTCGCAATACTAGTCGCGATTGATATCATGCGAAACGTTTTAGTGAAAGGGATCCCATGACCCTGACGAGGCGTGAAGGGCTGCGGCGTCTGGGCGGCGGCGTGGCCGCGGCAGCCTTTTGGCATCAGGGATTGCCGGCGTTCGCGCAGCAGCGCGCCAGGGCCCTCTTCAAGGTGGGCGCCACCGATTGGAACCTCGGTCTCGAGGGCAGGCCCGAAGCGGTCGGGTTGGCGAAAAAGCTCGGGTTCGACGGCGTGCAGGTGAGCTGCGGCAAGAGCGACGCTCCGGGACGGCTGCCGCTCAGCGACCCGGCGCTGCAGGCGACCTACCTCGCGGCGGCGAAAGAACATCGCCTGCCGATCGCGTCCATCTGCCTCGAAGTGCTGCACTCGCATCCGCTCAAGTCGGACCCGCTCGCGTCTGGCTTCGTTTCCGACTCCGTGGCGATTGCGCAGGCGCTGGGCGTTGACGTGGTGCTGCTGCCGTTCTTCGGCAAGGGCGCCCTCACCACCACGGCCGAGATGGACTACGTCGGCGACGCGCTTCGCGAGGTGGCGTCGCAGGCCGAGAAGGCGAGCATCGTTCTCGGCCTCGAAGACACGATTTCCGCGCGCGACAACGTGCGCATCGCCGACCGCAGCCGCTCGCCCGCGGTCGTCACCTATTACGACGTCGGCAACTCGACCAGGGCCGGTTTCAACGCGGTCGACGAGATCCGCTGGCTGGGCGCCGACCGCATCTGCGAGGTCCACCTCAAGGACAACCCGCACTATCTCGGCAAGGGCAGCATCGACTTCGTGGCCGTGGTCGATGCCCTCGCCGACATCGGCTTCGACCACTGGGCGCAGCTCGAAACCGACACCCCGGCGGGGGTGGAAGCGGACATGGCCCTGAATCTCGCGTACATTCGCGGCGTGGTCGCCCGCCGCAACGGCAGCGGCGCGGCCGCTTGAGACATTTCCCGGAGGGCTCATGACAAGCGGTGTGTCGTTCCGCCTCAGCGTGATGATGTTCCTCGAATACGTGATCTGGGGGTCGTGGCTGCCGCTCCTCGCCTTGTATCTTGGCGACTCGCTGCACTTCACGAGCCGCCAGATCGGCCTGGTGTTCGCGACGCCCGCGATCGCGTCGCTCTGGGCGCTGTTCGTCGGTGGCCAGATCGCCGACCGTTACCTCTCCGGCGAGAAGATGCTGGCGCTCAGCCACCTCATCGGCGGCATCGCGCTGCTGGCGCTTGGGCGGCAAACCGAGTTCTGGCCGTTCTTCCTGATCATGCTCGTGTACCAGCTGGTGTATGTGCCGACACTGTCGGTGACGAACGCGATCGCGTTCCACAACCTGGAGGGCCGCGAGCGCGAGTTCGGCCGCGTGCGTCTCTGGGGGACGATCGGCTGGATCGCCGCCAGCTGGCCGTTCGTCTTCATCCTCGCGGGGCGCACGGGCGCCGACCTCGAGGCGGCGCGCGGCGCCATCTTCACCATTGCGGCGGTCGCGTCGTTCGCGCTCGCGGCCTTCTCGTTCAGCCTGCCTGCGACTCCGCCGAGCAAGACGGCGGGCGGCAACGCACCACTCGAGGCGCTGAAGCTGCTGGCGATCCCGGCGTTCGCCGTGCTCTTCTTCGTGACGCTTCTCGACGCCATCGTGCACCAGTGTTACTTCCAGTGGACGAGCCCGTTCCTGAAACACGCGGGGCTCGCCGAGAACTGGATCATGCCGGCGATGAGCGTTGGCCAGATCGCGGAGATCTCCACCATGGCGGCGCTCGGCTTCTTCCTGGCCCGCCTCGGCTGGCGCAAGACGATGATCGTCGGCGTCCTCGGCCACGCGGCCCGCTTCCTGATCTTCGCCATCGGCGACCCCGTGTGGCTGATGGTGGCGGTGAACGTGGTGCACGGCCTGTGCTACGCGTTCTTCTTCGCCACGGTCTACATCTTCATCGACGAGTACTCGCCGCGCGATTCGCGCGCCAGCACGCAGGGCCTCTTCAACCTGCTCATCCTCGGGCTCGGGCCGTTCCTCGGCAGCTTGCTGTGGGGCCAGCTGGGCGACACGCTGCGGCTCGCCGACGGCGGCGTTGACTATCGCACGCTGTTCCTCTGGCCGGCTGGCATCGCCATGGTCGCAGCGCTCGCGCTGTTCCTTTTCTTCCGACCTGTTGCGCGCGAGTCGGTATAGGCTCGGCCCATGCACACTTCACTCCTGGCGGTTTTCGCGTTGCTCGCTGCCGTTCCTTTGACGGCGCAGACCGGCGCCGACCTCGGCCCGGTTCACGATCGCTCGCGGCCGGTGCCGCGCATCGTCGACCCGGGCGGCGGCGGCAGGCCGCCCGCGGATGCCGTCGTGTTGTTCGACGGCAAGGACCTGTCGAAGTGGCACGCGCAGAAGGGCGGCGGCCCTGCGCCGTGGAAGGTGGAGGGCGGTTACTTCGAGGTGGTGAAGGGTTCGGGCTGGATCGAGACGGTCGATTCGTTCGGCGATTGCCAGCTGCACCTCGAGTGGGCAACGCCGTCGCCGGCGGTGGGCCAGGACCAGGACCGCGGCAACAGCGGCGTCTTCTTCGGCGGCGGGCGTTACGAGGTGCAGGTGCTCGACTCTTATAACAACGTTACCTACGCCGACGGCCAGGCGGGCGCGTTGTACGGGCAGTACCCGCCGCTCGTGAATGCGACGCGGGCGCCGGGCGAGTGGCAGACGTACGACATCGTCTACCACGGGCCGCGCTTCGATGCGGGAGGCAAGGTGACGCGGCCGGCAACGCTCACGGTGTTCCTGAACGGCGTGCTGGTGCAGGACAACCAGGCGCTCACCGGACCGACGGCGCACAAGGCACGGCCCCCGTATGAGGCGCACGCCGAGAAACTGCCGCTGTCGCTGCAGGACCACGACCACCCGGTGCGCTACCGCAACATCTGGTTGCGGCCACTGGGTTAAGCGCGCGGCACGCCAGTCCGTTTTCCTGAGCAGCGTAGTCCTTTCTGATCGCTGCGAAGGATCTCCCGGTCTGCTGTTGGCTGCTGTTCTCCCGTTTCCCAGAGCAGCGTAGGCCGTTCCTGGTCGCTGCGAAGGGTCTTTCCGTTTCTTTCCCGCGTTCGGTCCCCCCCTGTCATTTCGCCCCTGCTATTAATTCGGAGTGACGACCGACCTTCTCGCAACGGCGCGTGCCCTTTCCGATTCCGAGCTCCTGGCTCGCGTCGGCTCGTGGGCAGGCCGCGAGCGCGAGGCCACTGCGGAAGTCGTTGCCCACGTTGCCGAGCTTGAAGTCCGCAAGCTGCACCTGCGCGACGGTTACGGCTCGCTGTTCGTCTATTGCCGCGATGCTTTACGCCTGTCCGAGGCCGAGGCCTACAACCGCATCGAGGCGGCGCGTGCCGCCCGCCGGTTTCCGGTCATCCTCGAGCTCATGCAAGACGGCGCCATCAACCTCACCACCGTCCGCCTCCTGGGCCGTCATCTCACCGATGAGAACCACCGCCAGGTGCTCGAGTCGGCGCGCGGCAAGAAGAAGGCCGAGATCGAGGAGATCATGGTGGCGCTCTGGCCGCGGCCCGACGTCCCCGACACCGTGCGCAAGCTGCCGCCGCCGCGTGGCTTTGGCGCTTATCTTGGAAGCGGCGCTGACGGAGTCGGCGGCGGGGCCGCTTCACAAGCGCCGTGGTCGGTGCCAGGTGAGGACGCGCAGACAGTCGGTGCGCGCTCCTCGTCGTCCGGTCCTGGCACGGATCAAGACGGGCACGGGTCGCTGCCTGGTCAATGGGAGTTCATCCCGCCACGAGCTACAGGCCGGCTCGATGTGGCGTCAGGGGAAGTATCTGGGCGCGTCGGCGCCTTCGGAGTGGCGGGAGCAGGTACTGCGGGCGGAACTGCGGCCGCAAGTGCTGGCGGAAATGCCGGAAGTGCGGGTGGAAGTGCGGCCGGAACTGCGGGCGGCTCGGGAGAGGAAGGCACGTGGGTTTGGCGAGGGAGTGGCGCTGCCCCAGCGGGCGGAGCCGGCACGGTGGGTGGGGCCAGCACAACGAGCGGAGCCGGCACAACGAGCGGAGCCGGCATAACGAGTAGCGGCCAGCCTCCGTACGGTTCGCCACCCGCGCCCGGTGTGATTCCGTTGTCGCCGGAACGGTTCAAGGTGCAGTTCACGATCGGAGTGCAGACCCTCGAGAAGATGCGCCTCGCCCAGGACATGCTGCGCCACGCCATTCCGTCCGGCGACCAGGCGGCCATCTTCGACCGCGCACTGACGGTGCTGTTGTCCGAGCTTGCGCGCAAGAAGTTCGCCGCCACCGAAAAACCCCGGCCGGCCACCGCGCCGGCAACGTCAGGCTCACGCCATGTGCCGGCCGAAGTCCGCCGCGCCGTGTGGCAGCGCGACCTGGGGCGGTGTGCCTTCACGTCGGCCGAAGGCCGCCGTTGCAGCGAACGCGCGTTCCTCGAGTTCCACCACGACGAGCCCTATGCCATCGGCGGTGAAGCCACGGTGGCGAACATCCAGCTGCGCTGCCGGCAGCACAACGGCTTCGAGTCGCAGCTCGTCTTCGGCGCCACGGCCGGCGGCGGCAACTCGTTCCGGAACGAGTCGCGTCCAGGTGCTTCAGGTGTACCCGCGAACGGTGCGCACGGCGTTGCCGCCAATCCAAGCCGTGGATCTCCGCCCGTTACCGGTGCAACTTCAAAGTCGAGGGCTGGCCCATAGCGGTTGTCGGGTTCGGTCAACGAAGTTTTGCGCCGAACGGGCGAGCGGGCCAGGCAGGCTGGCACATCGGGCGACCAGGGTGTGCTCAGGCCCTGCTGGCGGGAACGCATCTGCCTTCCCGCGACTTGCGTATGCCAGGCACGGGGGCTCGCCGCTAAGGCTGACGGATCATGCGGTAGGGATGGTTCCAGCCAGGCTGGCCAGAAGGGCCGGCGGGTTCGGGAGGCGGGTCGTCAGCGCGGGCGCGCTGGTCAGTAAGGCTGGTGCCATGGGCGACTCGGTTGTCCGCAGGTCAGGCTGGCAGGTAAGGCAGTGCGTTCGGCGCACAGGGGTTGTCGCCGCGGGCGAACTGACCAGAAAGGCCGGCGCAGTGGGCGATCAGGTTGTCCACTGCCAGGCCGAGCGACAGGGCTGGTTCGTTCGGGATGCCCGGTTCGGGACTGGTGTGTTCGCGAGACTCTATTCCGGGATTTTTTCCCAGCGCCGGGTGCGGGCGGCTTTTTCCCAGGTGGCGAGGACGATCTGGTTACGGAGGCCATCCTCGAAGTCGGGCTTGGGGGAGCGGCCCTTGGCTATGCCTTCGAGGAGGTCGTAGATCGTGTGGGTGAAGGTGTGCTCGTAGCCGATGATGTGGCCGGGCGGCCACCACTTGCCGACGAACGGGTGCACGGCTTCCGTGACCAGGATGGTGCGGAAGCCCTGGCTGCGCGCGGGGTCGGAGCGCAGGAACAGTTGCAGCTCGTTCATCCGCTCGAGGTCGAAGGCGATCGTGCCCTTGCTGCCGTTGATCTCGAAGCGGTTCCAGTTCCTGCGGCCGGCAGCCACCCGCGAGCCTTCGATCGTGCCCAGCGCGCCGTTGTCGAAGCGCACCAGGGCAGCGGCTGCGTCGTCCACGGTGACTCGTCCCTTGCGGCGCGGATTGTCGAGCAGCGGCCGCTTCTTGATGAAGGTCGCGAGGCTCGCGGCAATTTCCGTTATCTCGCCGACCAGGTAGCGGCCGAGGTCGAGCGAATGCGAGCCGATGTCGCCGAGCGCGCCCGAGCCCGCCTGCTTGCGGTCGAAGCGCCAGAGGAGCGGCAGCCTCGGGTCGATGATCCAGTCCTGCAGGTAGGTGCCGCGGTAGTGGTAGACCTCGCCGATCTCGCCCGACTCGAGGATCTGCTTGGCCAGCATCACGGCCGGGATCCGCCGGTAGTTGTGGCAGACCATGTTGACGACGCCGGCCTTGTTCACGGCCGCCGTCATGGCCCGCGCCTGCGCCACGGTGTTGGCGAGCGGCTTCTCGCACAGCACGGCCTTGCCGGCGCGTGCCGCGGCGATCGCGATCTCGGCGTGGCTGTCGCCGGGGGTGGCGACGTCGACGAGGTCGATGTCCTCGCGGTGCACCACTTCGCGCCAATCGGTTGCGGCTTCCGCCCATCCCAGTTCACGCGCGGCTTCGGCGGTTGCCGCCTGGTCGCGTCCGCACAGCACCTGCATGCGCGGAGTGAGCCGCGGCGCCAGGAATGGCGCCACCTGCCGGTAGCCGTTGCTGTGCGCGCGGCCCATGAACTTGGTGCCGATGAGGGCGACACGCACCTCGCGGCCAGCGTCCCGGCGGGCCATGGCGTTTGCCTCGGTTACCTGGATCCGTCGTAGGCAGCCGGCACTGTAGCGCCGGGAGCCGACGTCTTGGCCTGGGTCTTCGGTGCGGGTGTTGCGGTCTTGGCGCCGGCCTTCGGCGCGGCCTTGGGAGCTGGCTTCAACGTCTTGTCGAAGGTGCGGACGTAGCGGGCCAGGGCGTCGATCTGCTGCGGCGTGAGGCGGTCCTTGAAGGGCAGCATCGCCTTGCCGGGGACGCCGTCGCTGATCACCTTGGTGAGCGCGGCGACCGTGGTGCCGTGCAGCCACTTGCCGTCCGCGAGGTTCATCTCGGGAATCGCCGCCTTGCCGTCCGACATGTGGCAGGCCTGGCATTGCGCCGCGTAGAGCTCCTTGGTCGCGGCGTCGGTGGCAGCCGCCGTGGCGACGGGAGAAGTTGCAAGCGCGGGTGTTGCGAGCGCCACCAGGGCGACGAGCGTGGATGCAAGCCGCCTTGACGATGACGAGACCAGCGACGCGGCAAAGGCATTGAAGGTATCTGGAGCCATGCCCCGAAGTATAAGGGGAGGCTTGCAGTGAAAAACGCTGAATACGGACGCGCCGGGCAACATCCTGGAGTTCGCGCCGGGAAACTTCTGGGGTATTGAACCGCGGGATACGGTTGAACAGGGAAATGGCTGGAAGGCAGTGGCCTGGACGGAACGGGGCTGGCCGGTGGCAGAGGGTCGGGACGCTACGGGTGCGGACGGAAACCTAACAGGAACGGAATAGTGCGCGGAACGGAACCAGCAAGGAACGGAACGGCGAGGAACGGAAACAGCCTTGAAACGGAAAACGGCCGGGATCGGAAACCGGCCAGGATCGGAAACCGGCCAGGATCGGAGAACGGCTGGGATCGGAGAACGGCTGGGATCGGAGAACGGCTAGGAACGGAAAACGGGGCCAGGAACGGAAAACGGAACGGAAAACGGGCAGCGGAAAGCGGCAACGGAAAAAGGCAACGGAAAAAACGGCAACGGAAAAACGGGCAACGGAAAAACGGCGCCAGCGCTGGAAGCTGCGCTGGCGCCGTGGCGGGCGCCGTGACGGTGGCGGGGTTTAGAAGGTCACCCGCGTGTTGAAGCCGAAGGTGCGGGGCTGGTTGATGAAGTACGACACGCGGGCGCGGGAGCCGCGCTCCTGGTCGAGGGAGAGCAGCGCGCGTTCGTCGGTGATGTTGTTGACGAACAAGGCCACGTCCCACATGCCGCGGCGTACGCCGAAGCGCACGTTGGCGATGCTGTAGGCGGGCAGCTCGGGGTTGAAGGTGAAGGTCGGCTGGGTGAACGGGCCGCCGATGTTGTTCGGCGCGAAGGAATTCAGGTTGACCGTGCCAAAGGCCGGGTCCTGGTCGCCGATCTGCGTGAAGCGCGAGCCCTGGTGCTGGAAGGTCCCGGTCACGTAGGCCATCGCATTCTGCATGACCGGCCACTGGTAGGTGGCCGCGGCCGCCAGCTGGAACTTCGGCACCGCGGGCAGGCGGTTGCCGTCCTTGATGCCGGCGATGATGGTGGTGACGCCGGCCGGGTCGGTCGAGGTGAGCGTCGACTTCAGCACCGAGTCGAGGATGCTGGCCGAGACCGCGAAGTCGAAGTTGTTCGAAGGCGTCGCCGCGAACTCGATCTCGACGCCGGAGCTGCGCGACTTGGGCACGTTGAAGATGACGCGCGACGAGCACGAGCCGGCGGTGACGGTTGCCTGCAGGTCGTGGATGTCCATGTAGAAGAGCGAGGCGTTGAGCGTGCCCTTGCCCTGCAGCACGCGCGACTTCGCGCCGACTTCATAGTTCCACGCCTTCTCGTCCTTCCAGTTGTCCTGGCCGCCGAAGGTCGCGAGGTCGGCCGGGGTGCAAAGCGGCAGGTTCAGCGGGTCGTTGATGCCGCCGAGCCGGAAGCCCTTCGAAACCTGGGCGTTGAGGTTGACGCCCTCCTTCAGCTTGTAGTCGGCGATGAGGCGCGGCGCGAAGCCGCTGGCGTCGACCGAACCGGCGCTGCGCCCGGGGGCCGCGAAGATGCCGTCGAAGATCTGCACGCGATCCTCGTTGAAGTTGTAGTAGCGCAGGCCGCCGGTGAGGCTCAACTGCGGGGTGAGCGCGTAGGTCGCCTCGCCGAACACCGCCAGCTGGCTGTAGTCGTAGTCGAGGTCGGAGAAGAACAGGATGTCGCGGCCCGCGCCGAAGTTGCCGGCGGTGGGGATGCCGGTGATCGACTCGAACCCGGCGACCAGCAGGCTCTGGTTGTAATGGCGCTTCGACGAACCGTAGAAGCCTCCGGCCACCCAGCGCAGTTCGTCCTTGCCGCCGGTGAAGCGCACCTCCTGGGTCCACGCGGTCGCCTTGGTGGCGTCGTCGAGCGGCGAGCCGATGCTGTAGACGTTCTCGGGCAGGCCGATCGAGCCGCCGGTGATGCTGCCGGTCAGCGCCGTCGCGTCGCGCACCGCGAGGATGTCGCGGTTGGTGTACGACGTGATCGAGGTCATCTCGACGCTGCCGAAGCGGTACTTGAGGTTGACGTCGCCGAGGAAGAAGTCGTCGGTGAACGGCTCCACCAGCTGGGTGAACTGTTCGCGCTCGCCGAGGCTGATGGCGGGCCGCGTGGTGGTGAAGGGGTTGGCGAGGATGTTGAAGGCGTCGGCGCGGTTCCAGCCATTGGTGTCCACGCGCTGGAAGATGAAGCGCGGCGTGATCGAGAAGTTGTCGTTCGGCGCGATCTTCACGGCGGCACGGAAGCCGGTGCGGTTGCCGGAGTTGACGTTCTCGTTCACCGTGTTGCCCGGCTGCACGGCGTCGATGAACCCCGGGGTGCGCGTGTAGTAGCCGACGATGCGCGCCGCCGCGAAGTCGCCGAGCGGGAAGTTGGCGCCGGCCTTGAGGTCGCCGCCGAGGCTGCCGCTGGTGGCGTTGCCGCCGAACTCGCCGAAGTACTTGGTGACGCCCAGTTCCGGTTGGTTGGTGATGTAGCGGACGGTGCCCGAGAGCGAGCCCGAGCCGAACAGCGTGCCCTGAGGGCCGCGCAGCACTTCGACACGGTTGACGTCGAACAGGTCGACGTCGGGCGTGAAGAGCGAAAGCGAGATCACGGAGTCGTCGAGGTACGAGCCGACCTGCTCCTTCACGCCCGGCTGGTCGCGGACGATCTGACCGGCCGAAACGCCGCGCATCGCAACGGTGCTCTGTCCCGGGCCGAGGTTCTGCACCGTGAAGCCAGCGACGTTCGCTGCCACCGCCTCGAGGCTGTCGATGCCGCGCGCGTGCATGACTTCCTCGGTGGGTGCTGCGACCGAAAAGGGCGTGTCCTGAACCGTGCCTTCACGCAGCATCGCGGTGACCGTGACTTCATCCTCGGCGCGCGCCGCGAGCGAGAAGTCGGCGCTGGCCGTGCCGCCGGCGGCGACGGCGATGTCCTTGACCGACTGCCGGCCGAAGCCGCGCAGCGCGGCGCTCAGGGTGTAGGTGCCGGTGGGGACGTTGATCGTGTAGGTGCCGTCGGCAGCCGTGACCGCCGACTTGGTGGCGCCGCCGGCCTGGTTAGTGGCCGTCACGCTGACCCCGGGGACCGTGGCACCCGTGCTGTCGCGCACGGTGCCGGAAATGTGTCCGTCCTGAGACTGGGCATGGGCCGAAACGCCGAGGCCGCACACCACCAGCATCCATGCCACGACCATCGCCAACCTGCTGCGCCGAGAAACCATTTGAGTCTCCTCGTTCAATGTCGAAACCGCTCTGCGTCGTATACCGCGTGAGTACGAAACCGCCACCGTCTCAAGGAATCGCGTAGAAGATCGCGTTGTTCGAAATACGGCCCGAATAAAGCATTCGTGACCAGTTAGATACGGGGCTTGGCGCCCTTTGTCAAGTCAATATCTTGTGCGTCCAGGCTAGCCGGCACCTTTTACTAGTGTTTTTGGGCCTCTTTCAGTCGGCCCAATTCTGCACGTTCTCCACCCTTTCGTCGAATTGGCGTCGCGGCGTCGCCCGGCGCCCGTCACGGCTCCCGGAGGCCCTGCCGCCCGCGACCCCACCCCCGACGTCCTGTCCGTCGTCACGTCACTCAACCGCCGCCTGCGGCTCGGTTTTGCAGCTCGAGCTCGTGATTCGCTTCGCGCGCCAACTCGGCGAACCGGCACAGTGCGTTTGCAAGCTGGATCTGGCGCGGGGTCTGGCAATCGGGTTGGAAGAGAAGCGGCGACGCCACGACGATGGCGGCGCATCGCGCTCGCGAGGTGGCAACGTTGAGGCGGTTGAGGCTGTAGAGGAACTCCATGCCGCGCGGCGCGTCTTCGGCGCGCGAGGTGGCCATGGAATAGATGACGACCGGCGCTTCCTGGCCCTGGAACTTGTCGACGGTGCCCACGGAAACGCCGCGGTCGCGAAGCCGCTCGGTCAGCCGGTTCACCTGCGCGTTGTACGGGGCAACAACCAGGATGTCGGCTCCGGTCAGCGGATGACTCGCGCCGTGATGATCGACCCAGTGCGGACGACCCTTCAGGGCTGAGCCTTCCTCCGCCACGGACGCGCTTTCACTCGTCACGGACGCGCTCTCACTCACCCCGGACGCGCTCTCACTCACCCCGGACGTGCTCTCACTCACCCCGAATGCGCGTTCACTCGCGGCGGATGATCGCTCGCCCGACGTTGGCGCGTACTCATTCGCCAGCAGCCGGTCGACTATGGCCGACACCGCCTCCACCTCTTCCGTCGACCAGTTCTTGTTGTGGTCGTGGGGGATCGGCGCCATCCACAAGCCTGAACCGTCGAAGCCGCGTGTGCCGACGAGCTGCTGGCGTTCGCGGCCAGGCTCGGGGTGGAGCTTGCCGTCGTAGAACGCCTCTGAGGTGAAGCGGCACAGGTCCGGCGCCAGGCGGTACGTCGTGGGCAGGAAGATGCCGTGGTCGGGCGGCATGGTGCGCGCTCTGCCGAGGATGTGTTCGAGCGCCGAGACCCCGACGCCGTCGGGATGGGTGCCTTTTTGCGGCTGCTCCAGTTGGTTCGGGTCGCCCAGCAGCACCAGGCTGTCGGCGGCGCGCGAAGCCGCCAGCACGTTGGCGAGCGACATCTGTCCGGCTTCGTCCACGAACAACACGTCTACGGTGGCGCGTGCCGCATCGCTCGACCACAGCCACACGGTTCCGCCCAGCGCGCGCGGCCCGGCCGCGAGCCACTCGAGCGCCTTGCGATTGTCATCGAACAATTGCACCGCGCGAGCAACCCGACCGTCTCCGCTGGCATTGTTCGCAACGCCACTTGCGGTGGCTTGCGCCGCGCCGTTTCTTGCCACTGTGCCGGTCGCCGCTGCCGGCACCGCACCGTCCTTGTCCCCGTTCTTATGGCCAAGCTCCACAGACATGCCGCTCTCACGCGCCAGCTTCGCAACGGCATCGAGCAGGTTGCGGACGACCTTGTGGCTCACTGCCGTGACTCCGACCCGCTTGCCCGCGTGCAGCAGCGACAGGATCATCCGCGCGCCGAGCGTCGTCTTGCCGGAACCCGGCGGCCCCTGCACTGCGAGCACGCTGCGGTCGAGGTCGGACGCGACTCGCACCGCGAAATCGTCCACGGTCGCGTCGAACACCGAGCGCGCGAACGGCGCGCGCGACAGCAGGCGCGGCTTCTCGCGCAGCAGCAGCTGGACGCCGCAGGTCCACGGGTCGGGATGGTTCGCGATCGCCATCACCACGCGCTGCGCAACGTCGGTGTTGAACACCTGCATCGCAAAGAGCGGCCCCGGATCCCGGTCGATGGCCGGCGATTTGTGCTTCACGTCGATGGTGCGCGCGGCGCGGTCGTACGCCTCGACCTTGCCAAGCCGCGATTCGTCGCGGCGCGTGAGCTCGCTGCCGGGCGAGAGCTCGATCTCCTGGCGCGGGTACTGGTAGCGATCGATGAAAGAGCCGGTGGGCTTGCCGGTCTTAGTGTTCGTCATCGCCGAGCGTTCGACGAAGCGCGCACCGACGATCGCCTGCGGCTCGAACTCGAGCTCGGCATCGTCGAGACCGCGCACGCGGAAGTACTCCCACCAGGCCGCCTTCGCCTCGCGCCGGTGCCAGTCGATGAGATAGGCGAGCAGCCAACATGGATGCTGTTGATGCTGCGGATCGCTCGCGGAGTCGGGCAAGTCCTTCAGTATCCGGGCGCGCAGCGCCTCCACTTCGGCGTCGAGCGCCCTCACCGCTTCCGGCGGCGCCTCGGCTTTTGGCGCGGGCCGCGGCACCTCGATGCCTCGCTGCAGCAACTCGAGCCGCAGCGTTTCCAGCCAGCCGCGCAGCGCTTCGGTCGAGCGGCAATCGTCGCGGTTGTACCCCTCTACGGCGGCGGCGGCCCCCGCGGGCAGCTCGGCACCCGGACCGGACTCGATCGCCAGCTCGACCAGCCGCAGGTTGACATTGGCATCGCCGAGCGCGACCTCGCGCCGGAAGCCGTAGAACTGCTCGAGCGTCTTGATCGAGTAGCTCTCGACGCCGGCGCGCACGCCGTGGTGGACCACCGCGAACAAGTCGACGAAGCGGTCGTTGCGCAGCAGGTGGTCGAGTTCCTCGCAGCGCGTCGCATGGCGGCCCATCAGCCGTTTCAGCGCGGTGGGCTCGTACTGGCCGTAGTGGTAGATGTGCATCGCCGGGTCGTCGCGGAAGCGCTCGATGGCGCAATCGATGAACGCCGCGAACGCCGCCTTCTCGCCGGCGTCGTCGCGAGCCCACCACGCCTCGTAGCCGCCGTCGCGCCACACACCAAAGAGGTATTCGCGGCCGCCCTCGCGCGCGAAGTGCGCGCCCTCGAGATCGAGGAACAGGTCGCCGCGCGACGGCGCGGGCAACGACGCGAGGCCAAGGCCTGGCGCCACTTCTAGCAGCTCGTAAACAGGCTTGCCCAGGACACGCTGTTCGCGCTGCAGGCGCGCCTGTTCGCGGATACGCGTGTAGGTCTCGCGCGCGCCGCGCCGCGGCTCGAACGGCACCGGCAGCGCCAGCCCCGCTGCTGCGTCGAGCGTGGCGATTCCCTGGCCGACGAGCTCGACGCGCTGGATGCGGCCGATGCCGGCGATGAAACCCAGATGGTCGTCGGCCCGGCGCCGTGTATCGCAGCGTGGCCACCAGCGGCACATCTCGCACTCGCCGACCGGGTCGGGATAGTCTTCCGCGACGAGCGCATCGCCGCCGCCGGCGACCGCCTCGAGAAATCGTCGTTTCACCAGCCGGTAGTACGCGGCGTGCTCCGCGTAGCGAAACGATTGCTGGGCACGTTGCGGGTCGGGCGTGATGACGTGAAAGCTCTCGGGTTCGCGCCCCTGAACGCCCGCGACGAGCTCGGAGTAGAGAGCGAGCTGCAGGATGGTGCGGCCGGCGGTGGTGCGCGCGAGCTTGGTGTCGACGACCTCGTATGACCACGCCCCGAGCCTGCTGGGCGCCGCGACGCGGCGCAGCACGTCGGCGTAGCCAAACCACGGAGCGCTGCCCAGGGCAGCCTGCACGATGACCTCGGCGCCGTCGCGCATGGCGCGCTCCGTCGCAGCCTCGGGATCGGGTTGGATGCGCGCCTCGAAGACTGCGAGCCCCTGCTGTTTCAGCGAGTCGACGTAGCCGCGCTCGTGCTGCGCGCCGCGCTCCTTGAGAGCTTCGGCCATGGCGTCCGTCCACTGCGGCGGCTGAAGGCGGCCGGCGGCCGCCGCCAGGTCGAGCCCGGTGCGGTGGCGGCAGCCGAGGAAGGAAGCGAGGTCGGTGGGGAAGAGCTGCAGCTCGGCGCCGGGCCCCTCCGGATCCTTGATCATGCGCATGTCGGGCTCATTCTCCCGCGTGCCCGGGGCGGGTCAGGACCAGCGGCCATACTTGTATAGTCGAGATAGTTCCCCGGGGAGGCCCGCATTGAAGTACTTGTGCCTGATCTACGCTGACGAGAACCTGTTCCGGCCCGGCATCGACGGCTTTGCGGCCTTCGGCGACGAGGAATGCAAGGCCCTCGACGACGACCTCAAGGCCCGCGGCGTGTGCCTCGCTTCCGAGGCGCTCGAGCCCACCGACACGGCGGCGGTGGTGCGCGTCCGCGACGGCCGCGTGCAGACGATCGACGGCCCGTTCGCCGAGGCGAAGGAACAGCTCGCGGGCTTCTACCTCATCGAGGCGGGCGACCTGAAGGCGGCCACCGAGATCGCGGCGCGCATCCCGCCCGCGCGCGTGGGCAGCGTCGAGGTGCGGCCGGTCCGCCAGCTACGGGTTCCTAGCTAGCAGCTCTTGCGTCAGGGCGCTCCCAGCACCGGCAAGTAGCGTTCGCGCACGATCTTCTCGTGGTACGCCGTGTGCCCGGCAATGATGAAGGCGATGGCGCGCACGCTGAACGGGTTGTCGCTGGCGACGCCGGTGCGCTTCCAGTCTTCCGGCGAGAACGACCGGAACAGGCTGAGCGTTGCATTGCGCACCCGCGCGAAGTCGGCGACGTGCGCGGCCAGCGGCAAGCGGTCGGCTTGCGCAGCGGCCACCGCGGCCTCCTGGTCGAAGCTCGGCAGTGGCGCCGTGAACCCACGGGCAAACCAAAGCGCGCGCCCGACGAACAGGCGCTCGACGTCGGTCACGTGGCCCACCACGTCGCGCACGCTCCACTTGCCTTCGCCATACGTGCGCAGCGACTGCGGTTCGGTGATCGCCTCGTAGAACGCCGGCACGCTCGTCAGCTGGTGGGAGAGCGCCGAGATGACGTCGTCGCCGTCCACCTCGCCGATGTAGCGAAAGTAGTACTCGATCGCTTCGCCTGCCGCTGGGCGGCCGAGCGGAGCGTGCGCAGGTGCGTGTCCCGGTGTGTCCATGGGGGAAGGATAGATCAGCGACGCACGCGCACGACAGGGCCATCTGCCGGCGCGGCGGGGAGAACCACTAGTCGGCGCGCAGCGCCCGCGACGGGCTGAGCGAAAGCGCGCGGCGCGCCGGAATGAACGCGGCGATCATCGCGGCCGCGCCCAGCGCGAGAGTGGCCGCGGCGAGCGTGCCGGCATCGGCCGCGATCGCGCCCTGCAACACCGAGGCGAGCAGCCGGCCGAGTGCAAACGCAAAGAAGGCGCCGACCGCCAGCCCGGCGGCGGCCAGCCGGCTGGCCTGGCCGAGGGTCAGGCGCAGTACGTCGCGGTTCGAGGCGCCGAGCGCCATGCGAATTCCGAACTCCAGCGTCCGCAGGCTCACCCGGTACGACAGCACGCCGTAGACGCCGGTGAGCGCGAGCACCACGGCGATGGCGCCGAACACGCCCATGATGCCGGCGATGTACTGCATGCCGATGGTGGCGCTCTTGATCGTGCGCTCCTGCGACTGGATGCGGTCGCCGGGCACGTCGGGATCGATCGCGGCGAGCAGCCTCGGCACTTCGCGGCTGAGCGCCTCCGGGTCGCCGCTGGTGCGTGCCGCGAACACCATCTCGAGGCGCGTCTCCTGGCGCAGCGAACGGTACCAGGTGGGCGAGTTGCGCTGCGCCACCCACTGGTGGATCACGTCGCCGCAGACGCCGACGACGGTGAGCCACGGCGCGTCGCCCGTGGGCGCCCCAGCGCGAAAGCGCTTGCCAACCGCGTCCTGTCCCGGCCAGAACCGCGCGGCCATCGAGCGGCTGATCACGGCCACCGGCTGGCCGTCGGGCAGGTCGGTGTCGAGGAGCGGCCGGCCGCTCGTGATCGGCAACCCCAGCACTTCGAAATACCCAGGCTCCACCCAGCGGCTGTTGACGGCAGGCCCTTCCACATTCTTCGGTAGCGGTTGGCCCTCGATCTCGACGCTGCGCGAGACGTTCATGGTGCGCGCCGGGAACACGTTCGCCACGGTGGCCGCGGTGACGCCGGGAAGCTGGCGCAGCCGCGCGAGCGTATCTTCCTTGAACTGCCGCCGCTTCTGCGGATCCTCGAAGCGGTTCTCGGGCAGGCTCACGGCGAAGGTGAGCAGGTTGTGCGTGTCGTAGCCCTGCGGCCCGTGCAGCAGGTCGAGGGCGCCGCGCAGAGACAGTCCGGCGGTGGCCATCAGCGCCAGCGCCGCGCTCAGTTGCGCCACCACCAGCACGTTGCGTCCACGCTGCCGGGCGGCGCCAGCAGTCACCGAGCGGCCGCCGTCGCGCAGAGCGCTCGTCACTTCGGCGCGCGTGGCTCGCCACGCGGGATAGGCGCTGACGAGAGCCGTCGCGATTGCCGCGAGCGCGACGCTGAAGCCGAACGCGCGCCAGTCGGCGCCGAGGTGCTGCCATCCCGGGATGTAGCGCACGATCTCGGCCGGCATGTTGTCGCGCATGACGCGCGCGCCGAGCGCCATCAGCGGCATCGACAGAATCGAAGCGGCCAGCGCCAGCAGCGCGCCTTCGGTGACCAGCTGGCGGATGATCTGGCGGCGGCTCGCACCGAGCGCCAGGCGCACCGACAGCTCGCGCTGCCGCTCGGCGCCGCGCGCCATCAGCATGTTGGCGACGTTGACGCAGGCGATGAGCAGCACCAGCAACGCGGCGGCCTGCCACACACCGAGGATGCGGTTGGTAATGGGGTCGGCGAACGCCTTGGCGAAGGAATCAGCGTTGAGACTGCGATCGGTGTTGGTGACGGGATGGTCGGCGGCGAGCCGCCGCCCGATGACGGCGAGGTCGGCGCGCGCGTCGCTGACCGAGCGGCCCGGAGCGAGCCGGGCAAAGACCGACAGGTAGTGCTTGTCGCGCGGTAGCCCGGCCGAGCCCTCGACCGGCATCGCCAGCGGCGCCCAGAACTCTGCCGCTTCGGGAAACTGGAAGCCGGGCGGCGCCACGCCGACCACCTCGTACGGGACGTTGTCCATGACGATGGTGCGCCCGAGCATCGGCTCGCCGCCGTACATGCGGTGCCAGAGCGCGTTGCCGAGGACAACCCGGCGGTTCTGGCCTTCCTTGCCTTCCTCGGCCACGAACCCACGACCCGCCACGGGCTGCACGCCGAGCGCCGCGAAAAAATCGGGGGACACCGAAGCGCCGGGCACCCGCTCCGAACCGCCCGCGCCGCGAATGTTGGCGTCCCAGTCGTCCGCCGCCACGAAATCGGTGAGTGCCTGCGCCTGCCGCGCGATGTCGGCGAAGTTCGCGGGCGCCACGTTGTCGCGGGCGAGCTCGTTGAAGTCGCGTCCCTGTTCCCAGACACGCACCAGCTTCGGCACGTTGGGAAACTCGTAAGAGCGCAGCACGAGCGCATCCAGGAAGTTGAATATGGCGCCGTTCACGGCCAGGCCGACCGCCAGCGTGCCGACGATGAGCGCGGTTGCGGAAGGTCGCGAACGCGCTGAGCGAATTGCCTGGCGAAGGTCGGAGGAGAGTTGGGCCATAATCCTCGAGAACGCACGAACCTCACTCCGGGTTCCAGGGAGTCGCGAATCGATGTGGAATGACCTGCGGTTTGCTGTCCGGTCGCTGCTGAAGCGGCCTGGTTTCCTGCTGACGGCTGTCATCACCTGCGGCCTGGGCATTGGCGCGGCGGCCACGCTCTTCAGCGTCGTCGACGGCGTGCTGATGCGCCCGCTGCCTTATCGCGCGGCGGCGCGCATCGCGATTCTCTGGCACGAATTCGGGCAAGGGGCGCAGAACCTCCCTGCCGTCCATCCGCTGGACGTGCGCGACTACAACGAGCGCAACAAGGTCTTCGAGGAGATGACGATCGCGCGCGGCGCGCAGGACATCCTCGGCGACGCCACCGACCCGGAAGCGGTCGACGTCGGCCAGGTGGCCGCGAACTTCTTCCCGTTCTTCGGCGTCGAGCCCATCCTCGGGCGCAGTTTCCGCGCTGCGGACGACGTGCCCGGCGGCCCGAAGGTGTTGATGCTGACCCACCGCGTCTGGGTGCGCCGCTATGCGGGCGATCCCGGGGTCATCGGCCGCGCGGTGCCGCTCTTCGGCGAGCCGCACGAGATCATCGGCGTCCTGCCGGAGGACTTCCGCATGTTCCTGCCCGCCGAAGCCTTCGGGCTGCGCGACGCCGACGTCTGGCGGCCGATGCAGATCGACTACACGCGCCTGCCACCGCGCAACTACACCGCCTACACGGCGTTCGGGCGTCTGCGCCCGGGCGCCACCTTCGCCGCGGCGCAGGACGACCTCAGCAACATCGCGGCGCAGATCCGCGCCGAGCAGCCGGTGCACAAGGCGTCGCAGTTGAAGGTGCGCGTCGTTCCGTTCCAGCAGGACGTGGTGAAGGGTGCGGAGCAACCGCTGCTGCTTCTGCTGGCGGCGGTCGCGCTGGTGCTCATCATCGCCTGTGCCAATGTCGCCCTGCTGCTGCTGACGCGCGGCCACGGGCGCACCCGCGAGATGCTGGTGCGGGTCTCGGTGGGCGCGGGACGGTTCTCGCTGGCGCGCCTGGTGCTCGCCGAGGCGGTGACGATCGGCCTGCTCGGCGCTCTCGTAGGTCTCGTCATCGCCGATCGCGGCCTGGCGCTCGTCAAGGCGCTCGCCGCCGACAGCGTGCCGCGGCTCGGCACCGCCACGATCGACCTGGGCGCTGTCGGTTTTGCGGTGGCTGCTTCCCTCGTCGCCGCCTGCGTCTTCGCCGCCGCCCCGGCGCTGCGCGCTTCGGGCATTCAGATCGCCACCGGCCTGCGTGCCGGTGCCTACGCCGGCGGCGCGCACCGCCGGCTCCACGACGTGCTGGCCGCCGGGCAGATCGCGCTCTCGCTGGTCCTCATAGTGGGCGCCGGACTGCTGGTCCGCAGCTTCGCGGCCATGGCGAGCGCACGTCCCGGCTTCGAACCCGACGGCGCCATCAGCATGGAAGTGACGGTGCCGCGCGGCACCTACACGGATCGCGCCGGCGCCGATGCGTTCAACCAAAACCTCATCACCCGCCTGCACGCTCTTCCGTCGGTGGGCGCGGTTGGCCAGACGTCGCTGCTCCCGTTCACCGGCCGTGGCCCCGCGCAGCCCTACGCTTACAACGCCGAGACCGCAAGCAACTGGGAGAGCGTGTCGGCCGACGAGCTGCGTGTCAGCCCCGGCTACCTCGAGGCGCTTGGTGCCACCTTGCTCGCGGGACGCGACTTCACGGCGGACGACCGCGGCGAACGGCGCGTGCTGATGATCGACGACAGCCTGGCGCGCCGCGCCTTCGGCAGCGAAGCGGCGGCGGTGGGCAAGGCGCTGCAGATCGAACCCGAGGGCAAGCCCGAGAGCTTCTTCGAGGTCGTGGGCGTCGTCGGTCACACGCGCCTGCACGACATCACCCGGCCGCTGCTGCCGCAGATCTATTTTCCCGGCCTGTGGCCGCGCTTCACGCTGGTGGCGCGGCCGCGCAGCGGCGACACGCAGGCGCTCGCCGCCGACCTGCGCCGCGAACTTGCCGCGATCAACCCCGGCATCGCGGTGGGCGAGGTGCGCCCGCTGCGCAGCGTGGTCGGCGCCGCCAGCGGCCCGACCCGCCTGGCGATGGGCCTGATGATCGCGTTCGGCGGCATCTCGCTGGTGCTGGCCGCGGTCGGCATCTATGGCGTCTTTGCCTTCGCCATGGGCCAGCGCACCTACGAGATCGCGGTGCGCCTCGCGATGGGCGCGCAGCGCGGCGCCATCAGGCGCCTGGTCCTCGGCGGCGCCGCCCGCAT
Organism: uncultured Acidobacteriota bacterium; assembly: GCA_963720545.1. Taxonomy (GTDB): domain Bacteria; phylum Acidobacteriota; class Vicinamibacteria; order Fen-336; family Fen-336; genus MFD01916-c6. Next base: position 3,601,821 of record OY970399.1, read on the forward strand.
CGTCGCCGGCAGCATCGCGGTCGGCGCGCTGGCCGCCGCCGCCCTCAGCTGGAGCGCGCGCTCGATGCTCTACGCCGTCGCCCCCCTCGACATCGCGACGTATGCCCTCGCCGCGTCGTTTCTGGGTGCGGTAGCGCTTCTCGCCTGCGCCGTGCCCGCCGAACGCGCCGCCCGCGTCGATCCCCAGCGCGCCCTGCGCCAGTCGTAGCCCCGAAGCCCTGACTCGTGCCCGTCGTTGGACGCGTGGCGAAGGGCCCGCCGGTCGAATAGCCAGCCACGCCGCTGACAGCGTTGATCACGATGCTCGTCCCACTGTGTCCGGACACAGTGGGATTACGCTGAGGCTCCTCGGGCGCAGCCAACAACATCGGCGCCCTTCGGAGAAACGGCAACGAGCCGCCGCGATGAGCGGCCAAGGAACGAGCCGCCGAAGAGCAAGCCTCCGCCAACGGAACTCGCGCGCTGCGCGCGCTCGGGTTAGCCCAGGTTGAACATCACCATGCGGAGGTTGGTCATTTCTTCGACGGCGAAGCGGACGCCTTCGCGGCCGATGCCGCTGATGCCGTTGCCGCCGTACGGCATGTGGTCGGCGCGCCAGGTGGAGGTTTCGTTGACCATCACGCCGCCCATGTCCAGCCTGCGGATCGCCTTCCACGCCTTGTCGATGTCGCGCGTGTAGATGCCCGCCTGCAGGCCGTACGCGGTGTCGCCCATGAGGCGCAGCGCCTCGTCGAAGTCGCTGTAGGTCATCACCGAGACGATCGGCGCGAACACCTCGTCGCAGACGACCTTCATCGCGGCGGTCGTGTGCGTGAGGATCGTCGGGTGCAGCACGGCGCCTTCGAGCTTGCCGCCGAGCGCCACCGTCGCGCCGGCCTTCTCTGCTTCACCGATCCACTCGTGGGCGCGTTTAGCGGCTTCCTTGCTGATCATCGGGCCGACGTCGGTCGACGCCTCCGCGGGATTGCCGACCACGAGCTTCCTCGTCTGCGCCACCAGCCCGTCGAGGAATTGCGCCGCGACCGCTTCGTGGACGTACAACCGCTGCACGCTGATGCAGGACTGGCCCGACTGGCCGAAAGCCGACGTCACGCAGCGCGGGATCGCCTTCGCGAGGTCGGCATCGGCTTCGATGATGGTGCCCGAGTTGTTGCCGAGTTCGAGGCTCACCTTCTTGAGGCCGGCGATGCCGAGGATGCGCTCGCCGACCACCGGCGAGCCGGTGAACGAGACGCGGGCCGGCACCTTGTCGCGCACCAGCGCCTCGCCGACCTCGGCGCCGGCGCCGTGCAGCAGCGTGAGCACGCCGTCGGGCAGCCCGGAGTCGGCGAGCAGTTCCGCGAGGCGCACGGCCGTCAGCGGCGTGCGCTCGGCTGGTTTCAGCACCACGGTGTTGCCTGCTGCGAGCGCCGGACCCAGCTTGTGGGCGACGAGGTTCAGCGGAAAGTTGAAGGGCGTGATGGCGGCGACCACTCCCACCGGAGTGCGCAGGTAGAAACCCATGCGGTTCTCGCCTGCGTTCGATGCGTCGAGCGGGATGGTCTCGCCGTGGATGCGCTTCGCTTCCTCGGCCGAGAACGTGAACGTCTCGATGCCGCGCGCCACTTCCGCGGCGGCGAACTTGAGCGCCTTGCCCGACTCGCGCGCGATCGTCTTCGCGAGCGAATCCTTGTCGGCTTCGATGGCGCGCGCGGTCGCGAGCAGGACGGCGGCGCGGCGGTGCGCGGGCGTCCCGGACCAGGCGACAAATGCGTCTTTGGCGCGGCGAGTTGCGGCGGGAACGTCGGCAGCGGAACAGCCAGGAACGCTGCCGATTTCCTCGCCAGTGTACTTGTCGAGAACGGGAATGTTCACTGCCGAATGTTACTGTTACTGTAGGAATTGGCGAAGGAGGAGGACGGATGGCGAAGCCGGAGTCGAACGGTCACGTCGCTGAGGCGCTTGGCTACGCGAGGGCGCACTACGAAGACTTCAAGCGCACGCTCGTCGAGCTGAGCCGCATCCCGAGCGTGTCGGCGGAAGGCTTCCCGCCGGCCGAGGTGAAGCGTTCGGCGGAAGGCATCGCCAGGGCGCTGCGCGACATCGGCATCGAGAACGTGGACGTCCTCGAGATCCCCGACGCCCATCCTTATGTATATGGCGACTGGCTGCATGCCCCCGGCAAACCGACGCTCCTCCTCTACGGACATCACGACATCCAGCCGCCCGGCCGTCCCGAGAAGTGGCTGTCGCCGCCCTACGAACCCACCGAACGCAACGGCCGCCTCTATGGCCGCGGCACCGCCGACGACAAGGGCGGCGTCATGCTGCACGTCGCGGCGGTCGCCTCGTACCTGAAGTCGGGCGGCACGCTGCCGTGCAACGTGAAGTTCGTGATCGAGGGCGAGGAAGAGATCGGCTCGGAGAACCTGAGCCGCTTCCTCGCGAAGTATCGCGGCATGATGGCGGCCGACTTCATCGTGCTCTCCGACACCGCCAACTTCGACACCGGCATTCCCGCGCTCACTTATCAACTGCGCGGCATCGTGCAGGTGGACCTCGAGGTGAAGGTGCTGAACCAGCCGGTGCACAGCGGCATGTGGGGCGGCCCGGTGCCCGACCCGGTGCAGATCATGGCCAAGCTCATCGCGGACCTCACCGCGAAGGACGGCTCGCTCAACATCCCCGGGATCTACAAGCAGGTGGCGAAGCCGTCGAAGAAGCAGACGGCGCGCATCCGCAAGCTGCCCTTCAAGGAAGACAAGTTCAAGAAGGAAGCGGGCATGCAAAAGGGCATGAAGCTCGCCGGCGAGAAGGGCTATTCCACGTACGAGAAGATCTGGACGCGCCCGTCCCTCACGGTGATCGCGAGCGAGTCGCACGAGTTCGCCGGCTCGTCGAACCAGATCGTCGATTCGGCGCGCGCGCGCCTGTCGCTGCGCACGGTGCCCAACATGGACGGGCCCGCCGCCGGCGCGCTTCTGGTGAAGAAGCTGACGAAGAACCCGCCGTACGGCGCAACCGTCACGGCGGTGGTGAACGGGTCGACGCCCTGGTGGACGACCGACCCCGAAGGGCCGGCCTTCGAGGCGGCGCGACGCGCTCTCAAGGCCGGGTTCGGCAAGGAAACCGCCATGATCGGAGCGGGGGGTTCGATCGGGTTCGTGCAGCCCTTCTCCGACATGCTCGGCGGGGCGCCGTGCCTGCTCATGGGCGTCGAGGATCCGGCGTGCAACGCACATTCGGAGAACGAGAGCCTTCATTTGGGAGACTGGAAAAAATGTATCGATTCCGCCATTCATATGTACGACGAGCTGTCACGCGTACCCGTAAAGTGAAATCCGCGGGGCTCGCGCTCGCCGCGACGCTGCTGCTGGGCGCAGTTGCGCCGATGAGCGCCGTTGCCGACGACCAGGAAGAAAAAGTCGCGAAGCGGCTGGAAAACAGCGCGCTGGTTGTGAAGGAAGTGATGGGCATCCCCGAGAACGTGCCGCGCGACCTGCTCGACAAGGCCGAGTGCGTGGCAGTCATTCCCGGCGTCATCAAGGCGGCGTTCGGCATCGGCGGACGCTGGGGGCGCGGCGCCGCGGTGTGCCGCACCGATGGCGGCACCGGCGCGTGGGGAGCGCCGCTCATGATCAGCATCGGCGGCGGCAGCTTCGGCTTCCAGATCGGCGGCCAGTCGTCAGACGTGGTGTTCCTGATCATGAACCCGAAGGGCATCGACAAGCTCATTGAAAGCCAGTTCACGCTCGGAGCCGATGCGTCGGTGGCGGCGGGCCCGAAGGGGCGGACGCTCGAAGCGGCGACCGACATCCAGATGCACGCCGAGATCCTCACGTACTCGCGCAGCCGCGGCATCTTCGCGGGCATCTCGCTCGAGGGCGCGGTGGTGAAGCAGGATGTCGATGCGAACGTCGAGCTGTACGGCGCCAGGGTGGACCCGAAGGACCTGTTGATGCGCGCCGGGCAGCTGGTGCCGGCGCCGGCTCAGGCCCTCGTCGAACAGTTGCAGACGCTGTCGCCGAAGCACGCCGACAACTAGGGTGCTGTGGCGGCCGCCTCACGGCCGGCCGCCACGTCCACCTTCGCAAGGAGCGCGCCGCCGGCGACGAAGAAGCCGACGAGCGCCAGGATCGCAAGCCGCCCCGAGCCGGTGACGGTGGTAGCGAGCGCGAACATCGCCGGGCCGAGGATCCCCGAGACCCGGTCGAAGACACCGTAGAAGCCGAAGAATTCGGACGAGCGGTGCGGTGGGGTGAGCGACGCGAACAGCGACCGGCTGAGCGCCTGGGTGCCGCCCTGCACCATGCCGAGCAGCACCGCGAGCAGGTAGAAGTCGCGCGCGTTCTGCATGCCATAACCGACGAACGCAATGGCGGTGTAGCCAAAGAGCCCGACGAAGATCGCGCGCTTCGCGCCGACGCGCCGCGCGAGGGCGCCAAAGAGCAGCGAGCAGGGCACGCCGATCACCTGCACCAGCAGCACCGCACCGATCAGTGACGAGGTGGGAATGCCAAGCTCCGAACCGTAGGTCGTGCCAAGGCGGATGATGGTGCTGATGCCGTCGTTGTAGAGGACTACCGCCAGCAGCACCAGCAGCGCCTGGCGGTAGCGGCGGATCTCGTGGAAGGTGGTGCGCAGGCGCAGGAACGCGGCGCGCAGCGCCGGCTCGGCCGGCGACTCGCCAGGGATCATTCTGCGCAGCGGTTCCTCGATGCGCCGCAGGAAGGGAATGGCGAAGAGCGCCCACCAGACCGCGGCCGACAGGAACGAGAGGCGCGTTGCCATCTCGACGCTGGCGATGCCGAAGCGCTGCGGCGCACTGATCCAGGCGAGGTTGAGCGCCAGCAGCAGGCCGCCGGAAATGTAGCCGAGCGCGAACCCCGTGGTGGCGAGCTGGTCGCCGCGCTCGCCCTGGGCGAGGTGCGGCAGGAACGACTCGTAGAAGACCAGCGTGCCGGTTACCCCGGCGTTTGCCAGCAGCAGCAGGCAAGCGCCCCACAGCCAGTCGCCAGTGGAAACCGTGACGAGCAGCGCCGTGGGGATCACGCCCAGCGCCAGGAAGAGGGCGAAGAAACGCTTCTTCCAGCCCGCGTGGTCGGCAAGCGCGCCGAGCAGCGGCGCCAGGATCGCAACGACCAGCGCGGCGGCGGCGGTGGTCCAGGCATAGAGGCTCGTCGCCTCGCCCGGCGGCCGGCCGGAAGCGGCGACCTTGACGAAGTAGATGGGGAAGATCTGCAGCACGGTCGTGTAGTAGACGGAGTTGGCCCAGTCGTACATCGCCCAGGCGCGCAGCTCCGTGCGGTGCAGCTGCAGCCGCTCGAGCAGTCCCGCCCGCGGCTGCCGCGCCGACTCCTGGCTCATCGCCATCGTCTAGCGGCTGAGGCCGTGCTCGAGCAGGAACGCCTGCGCCACTTCGTGCGGCGAACGGTGGTCGCGGTCTACGGCAAGGTTCAGCCGGCGCATCGCGGCGTCGTCGATGCGGCCCTCGAGACTCGCGAGCACCTCGCGCACCCCCGGCTGCTGCATGCTGCGCGCGTGGTTGAAGATTGCGACCGCGTCGTAGGGCGGGAAGTAGCCGCGGTCGTCGGCGAGCACCACCAGCCCCAGCGCATCGATCAGGCCGTCGGTGGCGCTGCCCACCACCACGTCCACCTGCCGCTCCGCGAGCGAGCGATACAGGAGGCCGAGGTCCATCTCGCGCGGCGCCGTGCCGAAGCGGAAGCCGTAGTGGCGCAGCAGGCCGTTCATGCCGTCGTCGCGTTCGAGGAACTCGCCGAACAGGCCGACGCGCAAGGTCGCCGCCTTTGCAGCCAGGTCGGAGATGCGGCGCAGCCCGGTGTCGGGGCGGGTAACGAGCGCGAAGGTGTTGTTGAATCCGAGCGGCGCGCCGACCTCGAGGCCGAGCGGCGCATAGCCGTCGCGCACCACGTCGAGAACGGCGGCCCGGTCGGAGAGCGTCGGCCTCTTCAAGACGTCCTTGAGCGCGGTGCCGGTGTACTCGTAGTACACGTCGATCTGCCCGGTGCGCACCGCCTGGTGGCACAGGCTGGTGCCGCCGAGGTTGAGCCGCCGGTCGACGCGAAAGCCGCGGCTCTCGAGCAGGGTGGACGCGAGCTCGCCGAGGATCACCTGCTCGGTGAAGTTCTTGGTGCCGACCACCACCTTCGGCCGCTCGTCGTGGGCACGTTCGCGCGCGATGCCCCACCAGGCCAGGCTGACGGCAATGACGCCCAGCACGGCGAGCAGCGTTGCCCGCGGCCGCTTCTCGCCGCGGCCGAGGAGTGCGTCGAGCCCGATCGCCATGAGTGCTGACGGGATGGCGCCGGCAAGGATGAGCCGCGCGTCCACCGTGGCGATGCCGCGGAAGATGTAGGTGCCCAGGCCGCCCGCGCCAATTGCCGCGGCGATGGTGGCGGTGCCGACCGCCGCCACCGTGGCGAGTCGCAGGCCGGCCACGATGAACGGCGCCGCCAGCGGCAGCTCCACCCGGAACAGGCGCTGCATGTCGGTCATACCCAGCGCCGTCGCCGCTTCCACCACCGCGCGGTCCACGCCGCGGATGCCGGTGTAGGTGTTGCGCAGGATCGGCAGCAGGCTGTAGAGCACCAGCGCCACCACGGCAGTGCGTGCGCCGATGCCGCCCAGGAACGGCAGCGGGATGAGGAAGCCGAAGAGCGCCAGGCTCGGGATCGTCTGGAAGATGTTGGCGAGCGCCAGCATCGGGCGAGGCAGCGACGGCCGGCGCGTCATCAGCACGCCGAGCGGGATGGCGATGGCCGCGGCTGCGCCCACCGCGAGCACCACCAGCCCGAGGTGCTGCGCGGCGAGGTATGCGAGTTCGGTGCGGCGCTCGGCAAGGAACGAGGCGAAGGCGCGCAGTGAGTTCATGAACGGTCCAGCGCGGCGTTCACGAGGTCGGCGACGAAGCCGGGGGCGGGTCGCTCACGCACCTCCTGCGGTGTTCCCAGCTGCAGCAGCCGCCCTGCGTCCATCACCGCAACCAGGTCGGCGAGCCGGAAGGCTTCCGGCAGGTCGTGGGTCACGAGCACCACCGTCTTGCGCAGCCGCCGGCGCAGCGCGGCGAATTCGTCCTGCAGGCGACGGCGGGTGAGCGCGTCCACCGCGGAGAACGGCTCGTCCATCAGCACCAGCGGTGGATCGGCGCCCAGGGCGCGCGCGATGCCGACGCGCTGGCGCTGTCCGCCCGAAAGTTCGGCGGGCCGTCGCGTCTCGAACTCGGCTGCCGGCAGGCCCACGAGGTCGAGCAGCTCGCGGCGTCGCGCGCGCCGCTTCTCGAGCGGCCAATCCAGGAGGCTCGGCACCAGGTCCACGTTGTCGCCAACGCTCAGGTGCGGCAGCAGGCCGACATCCTGGATGACGTAGCCGATGCCGCGGCGCAGCTTGACAGGGTCGATGGTCGAGACGTCGACACCGCCCACCAGCACCGTGCCGCTGTCGGGCGTCACCAGCCGGTTGATCGAGCGCAGCGCCGTGGTCTTGCCCGAGCCGCTGGTGCCGACGAGGGCAAGCAGCGCGCCCTCGGCGACGCTGAAGGAGACGTCGTCCAGTGCCCGCCTGCCGCCGGCGAACGTCCTGGTGACGCTCCGCAGCTCGACGGCCGCCGGTTCGTTCACTTGTCGGCAGCCCTCAGGCGGAGGCGGCGCCCTTTGCGGAGTGGCGGTCCTTGAGCCACATGATGAAGCCCGGCACCAGGGACAGGCCGACGACGATGGCCACGACCAGGTGGATGTTCTTCTCGATGTCGGGGATCGCGTGGCCGAGGAAAAAGCCGGTGAGCGTCATGCTCATCACCCAAAGCACCGCGCCGGTGATGTTGTAGAGCGCGAACCTGCGATAGGTCATGGTGCCGATCCCGGCAACCACCGGCGCGAAGGTGCGCACGATCGGCATGAAGCGCGCGATGATGATGGTCTTGCCGCCGTGCTTCTCGTAGAACTCGTGGGTCTTCACCAGGTGCTCGCGGCGGAAGAAGAACGAATTCGGGCGGTTGAACAGCGCCTTGCCGGTGCGAAACCCGATCCAGTAGCCGGTCGCGTCGCCGACGATGGCGGCCGCGATCAGCGCGGCGTTGAGCCACCAGATGTTGAGCGCGCCGCGCGCGGCGAAGATGCCGGCGGTGATGAGCAGCGAGTCGCCCGGCAGGAAGAAGCCCACCATCAGCCCGGTTTCGGCGAACACGATGAGGATGAGGCCGAGCATGCCGCCGAAGCGGATCAGCTCCGGGACGTTGTAGATGGTGCGGAAGAACGACTGGATCAGTTCCAACGAAGCAGGCCGCGCCCTAGGAGAGCCTGGCGATCTGCGCCAGCAGTTCGTCGTTGCTGCGGCTGTCGCCGAGCTGGTCCTCGACATGCGTCCAGGCGATCTTGCCCTGCTTGTCGATGAGGAAGTAGGCGCGCTTGGTGAAGAAAGCATCCTCGTCGAGGACGCCGTAGGCACGGCCGACATCGCGCTTGAAATCGGACGCCAGCTCGTGCGACATGCGGTGCTTCGCCTTCCATTCCTTGAGCGATGGCACCGAGTCGACGCTGATCGGAATCACGACGGTGCTCGCGTTCTCGAACCGCGAGTACTCGTCCGAGAAAGAGTTGTTCTGGGCCGTGCAGGTTGAGGTGAAGGCCAGCGGGAAGAAGGCGAGCAGCACGTTCTTGCTGCCCTTGAACTGGCTGAGGCTGACGGTCTCGCCGGATGTCGACTTCGCCGTGAAGTCGGGGGCATCCTGCCCGATGGTCGGTTCGTTCATGGGCATCAAGGGTACTGGCGGCACGGTCGCGGGGTCAAACCGCCGGCCGGTGTAGCCTAGAAGGGTCATGACACAACCTGTTGGCGATCCGAAAGAACTCGGCCGCAACGATCCCTGCCACTGCGGCTCGAAGAAAAAGTACAAGCAGTGCCACCTCGCGAAGGACGAAGAAGCGGCCCGCAAGGCGCGCGCCGCGGCGGCTTCGGCAGCGGCTGCCGCCGAGCCCGAGGCAGCCGAGGAAGACAAGAAGACCGGCCCGGCGCCGAAGAAGCAGAGCTTCCAGCCATGGCAGGGCCGCGCCGACACGCGCGGCTTCCAGAAGAAGAACTTCCAGCGCAAGTCCGGCTGACGCGCCGCAGCCTCCGGCCGCCAGCAACCTCATGGCAATGAAGTGAGCGGTCCTGCGCCTGCGCCTGCGACGATGAAGCTCCTCGCCGCTTTCGCGGCGATCTACTTCCTCTGGGGCTCGAACTTCCTCGCCATCCGCTACGCGGCGGAAGCGATGCCGCCCTTCCTGATGATGGGCGTCCGCTGTTTGATCGCCGGCTCGATCCTGTACGCATGGGCACGCTTCAAGGAAGGCGCGCGGGCGCAGCCGGGGCAGTGGCGGCCGGCGTGGTCGGTCGGCACGCTGCTGTTCCTCGGATGCCACGGCCTGCTGGCGTGGGCCGAACAGACGGTGCCGTCGGGCATCGCCGCGCTGGTGCTCGCCACCATTCCCGTGTGGCTGACGATCCTCGACTGGGCGAGCGGTGGCGTGCGGCCGGCCTGGCAGGCGATGCTCGGGCTGGTGCTCGGGTTTGCGGGGTTGGCGGTGCTGGTCTCCGCGCGCTCGCCCGCGGCCGGCGGCCTCGCCCTGCCGCTCGCCGGGACGCTGGTGCTGATGCTGAGCGCCTTCTGCTGGGCGGCCGGCTCCATCCTCTCGCGCCGGGTGTCGGTGCCCGAGAACCTGGTCCTGTCGAGCGGCATGCAGCTGCTCGCGGGCGGCGTGTCGCTGGTGGCCTTCGGCATGGCGATCGGCGAACCGGAGAGCGTGCACGCCGCGAGCTTCGCGCTCCGCGGCATCCTGGGCTTCGCGTACATGATCGTGTTCTCGTCGCTGATCGGCTTCACCGCCTACATGTGGCTGCTGCGGGTCTCGACGCCGACGCTCGTCGGCACCTACGCCTTCGTCAACCCGGTGGTGGCGCTGTTCGTCGGCTGGGCATTCGCCGGAGAGCCGCTCACCGCGCGCACGCTGCTCGCGACCTTCATCATCGTGGCGGGTGTCGCTATCATAGTGAGCACGCGCAAGCCGGCAGCAAAGGAGACGAAAGCATGATCGCGCGCCAATGGAAGGGCCGAACCAGGCCGGAGCGGGCGGCTGAGTACCTCGAGTACCTGCAGGAAACGGGCGTCGCCGAGTGCCGCAAGACGCCCGGCAACCTGGGCGTCCGCATCCTGACCCGCACCGAAGGCGGCGCCGCTGAGTTCCTCTTCGTCTCCCTGTGGGAATCCTGGGACGCGATCCGGCGCTTTGCCGGCGACACACCCGAGACCGCGGTCTACTACCCGAAGGACCGGGAATTCCTGCTCGAGCTCGAGCCGCGGGTCGAGCACTTCGAGGTGGCCGTGGACATCCACGCGCAGCGCTGAGCCGCCTGCAACCCTGAGGCACCGGTGGGCGTCTCAGCCGCAACCATGCGTTTGTCTGGCGGACGGCCGCTGTCGACGGTGCTCGCCGTCGCGACGCTGGCGCTCGGTATCGGCAGCAGCGTCGCGCTCTTCGGCATCGTGGACGCGGTGCTGCTGCGGCCGTTCCCTTTCGCCGCTTCCGACCGGCTGGTGGCGGTGTGGGACGCGGCGCCAGCCGCCGGCATCGAGCGTTCGCGCGTCTCCGCCTTCAACTACCGGCGCTTCGTCGAGGAGGCCCATTCCTTCGATTCGATGGCGCTACTTGGCACCACCTCCGGTGCGGTGGTCGGCTTGGGCGAACCGTTCGAGGTCGATGGCATGCGCGTCACCTGCAACACCTTCGCGTTGCTCGGCGTTCCCGCGGCGCTCGGCCGCGGCCTGCTCAAAGGCGACTGCGAAGGCGCGGCACCGCGCGTCATGGTGCTGTCGTACGCGCTCTGGATAAAGCGCTTTTCGGGTTTGCCCGGCGTCGTCGGCAGCAACGTGTCGTTCGGCGGCGAGCCCATGACGGTGGTCGGCGTCCTGCCGCCGGTGCTGCTGCCGGCAGGGCTCGCCGGTGCCGGCCGCTTCATCTTCGACGACGACGCGGAGGACGTGTACGTGCCGCTTGCGCCGCTGCCGCAGAACCGCGGTCACGTGTTCGGCGTGCTCGGACGCCTGCGTAAGGACGTTGCGATCGCGGCAGCGCGCGCCGACCTCGGCAACATCGCCGACCGCCTCGCGGCCGCCGAGCCCGATTCGCACCGCAACGCCGCAGTGCGTGTCTTCCCGCTGGCCGACGAGATCGCCGGCAGCGCGCGCCGCAGCCTCGGCGCGCTCCTGGCCGCTGCGCTCGCGCTGCTCGCCGTCGCCTGCCTCAACGTCGCGCAGATCCAGCTCACCGCGGTCCTCGACCGGGAGCACGCGAGCGCGGTGCGCGCCTCGCTTGGGGCGAGCCCGCTGCAGGTGGCCAGGCCTTTCGTCGTGTCGGGCCTGGCGATCGCGGCAGCCGGCGGCGCGCTCGGCACCACCGCCGCGTTCGCCGCGCTGCGCCTGGCGTCGTCGTTCCTGCCGACCGACCTGCCGCGGATCGGTGCCGCGGCAGTTGATGGGCGTGCGCTGGCGGTCGCTGTGGCACTGTCGCTCGGCGCCGGGTGCGCCGTCGGGCTGGTGGCCGCCTGGCGCGCCGCGCGCCGGGATCCCGTCGAATCGCTGCGCCAGGGCGCGCGCGCCGTTGTCCCCGGTGGCACCATCGGCGGGGTGCGCGGCATCCTGATGGCTGGTCAGGCGGCGTTGGCAGTCACGCTGCTCGCGAGCGCTGCCTTGCTCGGCGCCACCTTCGCGCGACTACGCCAGGTGGACACCGGATTCGATCGCGGCGAGGTACTGCTCGTCGGGCTGCGCCAGTCGCCGGCGCGCTACAACGAGCGCCACCAACTGGTCGAGTTCTACGACCGGCTCGAGCGCGAGGCAGGTGACCTTCCTGGCGTTTTGGCGGTGGGTGCTTCGTACGATCCACCGCTGCGCTCCAACTGGTACCAGTCTTTCGAGGTGCTCGGCAGGGTCTTGTCCACTCCGGCCGCCGAGACGGGAGCGCTTTTCCGCACCGTCACCCCAGGATACTTTCGCGCCGCGGGCGTCGGCATCCTGGCGGGCCGCGGGTTCACGGACGCCGATGACGTGGGAGCCCCCGGCGCCATCGTCGTCAACGACGCGTTTGCGCGCCAGTTTCTCGGTGCCGTTCCGGCGCTCGGACAGCAGGTCAGTCTGACCACGACGCAGTGGCAGTGGGGCGATGTCCTGCCGCGGGTGTTCACCGTCGTTGGCATCGCCGAAAACGAGCGCATCGCGGGCATCGACGCCGAACCCGATCCTGCGTTCTACCTGCCGTACCGTCAGACGCCGCAGCACGAGATGAGCCTGCTGGTGCGCTCGAGCGGCGACGCCGCGGCGCTGCTGCCGGCGGTGACGCGCATCGTGCACGCGCTCGACCCGCAGCAGCCGGTAGCCGAGTCGGCAACCATCGCGCAGGTGGTCGACCGCGCCCTGTCGCGCCGGCGGCTCAACGCGATCCTGGCAGCCGGGTTTGCGCTCGCCGCGCTGGGCCTTGCCGCGCTCGGCGTTTCGGCAGCCCTCGCCGACACCATGGCGCGGCGGCGCCCCGAACTCGCCGTGCGGCTCGCGCTCGGCTCCTCGCCGAGGCGGCTCATCGCGTTTGCGCTCACGGAAGGCGTTCGGCCGGTGGCGGTGGGCGCCTGCGCCGGCGTCCTGGCGGCGCTCGGCGCGGGCCAGCTCGTGGCGAGCCAACTCTACGACGTGCGTCCCGCGAGCCTCGCCGTGCACCTCGGCGCACCTGCCGCGGTCCTCGCCGTTGCGATCCTCGCCTGCCTCGGACCCGCCTGGCGCGCGTCGCGCGTCGATCCCGCGGAAGCGCTGCGGCGTTAGACTCGCCGCACGATTTCTTCGCCAGAAAGAGGAGGAGCGCATGGGCCGCATCGCGTGGGCCGTTGCCTTGGTCGTCTCCGGGTCACTCGCCGCCACCGCATCCGCCGCCGCCGACGGACCGCTCACGGTCGGCAGCGTCACCGCCGCGCCGGGTGAGAAGAAGACCGGCGTCATCGAGGTGCCCGCCGGCTCGGACGCCGGCACCAGCATTCCGATCACCGTCGTGAACGGCGCGCAGCCGGGGCCGGTGCTGGCGCTCTTCGCGGGCACGCACGGCTACGAGTACACCTCGATCATGGCGCTGCCTAAGGTCGCGGCGCAGCTCGATCCGGCGAAGATGAAGGGCGCCGTTATCCTGGTGCACATGGTGTCGCCGGTGACCTTCTACGGCCGCCTGATCTACCGCGGTCCCGACGGCAAGAACCAGAACCGCGTCTATCCGGGCGACAAGGCCGGCACGATCAGCGACCGCATCGCCGAGCGGCTGACGGCCGAGGTGATCGACAAGGCAACCCACGTTGTCGACATGCACTGCGGCGACGGCAACGAATCCCTGCGGCCCTATTCGTATTGGGCGGTCATCGGCGATCCCAAGCTCGACGAAGCCACGCGCCAGATGAACATCGCCTTCGGCCTGCCCTACATCGTGGTGACCCGCGACCGCACCAAGGATCCGGCGAAGAGCCTCTACACCGACAACACCGCGCTGATGCGCGGCAAGCCCGCGATGACCGCGGAATCGGGCGGCATGGGGCTGACCGACGAGCAGTCGGTCGCGGCGCAGGTTGCGGGCGCCCTCAGCGTGGCCGCGCACCTTGGCATCCAGGCCGGTCCCTCGGCGCGCACCGGCAAGCCGATGTGGATCGACAAGTCCGAGATCGTGACGGCGCCGGTCACCGGCGTGTTCGTCGCGGCGGTAGAGAAGGCGAAGCCGGTGGCGGCCGGCGCGATCCTCGGCCGCATCTACGATCCCTACGGCTCGCTGCTCGCGGAGGTGAAGGCGCCGTTCGCCGGCGAAGTGCTCTACGTCATCGGCACCCCGCCGCTCAGCAAGGGCGAGCCGGTCGCCTACATCGGCGAAGTGAGCGCGACCGAACCAAAGCCGTAGCCAGCCCTTCGCTCACGAGTCCCGCATTGCTGGGACAATAGGAAGGATGACAACGAGCTCGTGCCTTCTGTTGGCAGTCGCCCTGGCACTGGGTGAAGCCGCGTGCGGCCGTTCCACCGAGCGCCGCTATCCGTTGATGGGCGTCGTCCAGGAGCTGCAGCCGGAAACGGGCAAGGTAGTGGTGAGCCACGGCGACATCCCGGGCTTCATGCCGGCGATGATCATGCCTTTCACGGTCGCGGGAGGCGCCAGCGACCTGCGTCCGGGCGACCTGATCGAGGCAGTCCTGGTCGTGCGCGACACCGATAGCAAGCTCGAGCACGTGGTGGTGAAACAACGCGGGCTTGCCGTCGCGGCGCCGCAGCACGCCGGGCCGCCGGCGCAAATCGGCGCGCCGGTGCCCGACTTTTCGCTCACCAACCAGGACGGCGGCAGGATATCGATGAAGCAATACCGCGGCCGGGCGCTGGCCGTGACCTTCGTCTATACGCGCTGTCCGATCCCGGAGTTCTGCCCGTACCTGATGCGCGCGTTCAGCCAGCTCGAGGCCGCCATTGCGACGGACCCGCAGCTCTGGAAGAACACGCACCTGCTCACGGTCAGCTTCGACCCGGAGCACGACACGCCCGAGGTGCTGCGCCGCTACGCGGAGCCGTTCGTGCGGGCGCGCGGCGCCAACCGCTTCGCGCACTGGGAGCTCGCCACCGGCACGAAGCAGCAGGTGAAGGACGTGGCGGAGTTCTTCGGCCTCTCGTACTGGGGCGAGGGCAAGGACATCGCCCATTCGCTCAGAACCGGTATCGTTGGGCCCGGCGGCACCTTGCTGAAAGTCTACGAAGACAACGACTGGACGACGGACGACGCGCTCGCCTCGCTGCGCGAAGCCGTGGAGGAACGAAAGTGACGGCGTATCTCATCATCGAAATCGTCGACGTCAAGGATCCCGACACCTACGCGGCATATCGCGACAAGGCGCCCGCGGAGGTGAAGGCGGGCGGCGGAACCTACCTCGTGCGCGGCGGCGACCCTGAAGTGCTCGAGGGCGACTGGAAGCCGAGCCGCGTGGTGATCCTGCGCTTCAAGGACCGTCAGAGCGCCAAGACCTGGTGGGCCTCGGACTCGTACCATCCGGTGAAGGCGCTGCGCACCGGCGCCACCCACAGCCGCATGGTGCTCGTGGACGGCACCGAAGGCGTGCCGGTCTAGCCGCAGTTCAGGCTGCGCGGCCCGCTGACGTGGGCGTTGCCGCGCTCGAAGAAGCGCAGCACCGCGTTCGCGTTGCGGGTGATGCCGACGCGCGTGCTGCGGCCGATGTCGCAGCGGTCGACGCTGGCGGTGGCGAGCCATAGTTCGCCCGGCGCGCACAAGTCGACGCCGTCGAGGCGCAGGTCCACATCGAGCGCCTGCGCGAGGCGTCCCGGCCCGCGGGTCAGGTCGCGCAGCTTCGTAACGCCGCGCGCCTTGCGCATCTGCTCGATGCCCGCCACCGGATCGAGCGCCCGAATCAGCACGCCCGCGCCGACGCCGGGGGTCTCGCTCGAGACGTTCAGCATCATCGCCGAGCCATAGGCGAAATAAACGTAGGCGTGACCGCGCTTCAGGAACAGCGTGCGGTTGCGCCGCGTCGGGCCGATGAACGAGTGCGCCGCGGGGTCGCCAACCGGGTACGCCTCGGTCTCGACGATGCGCCCGATGCGGCGCACGGCTCCAGTCTGGCGCACGACGTACTTGCCAAGCAGGTAGAGCGCCAGCGCAACGGTGTCCGTCGGCAATTCCGGGCGCCGCAGCCGGCGCAGCTTCGGCATGAGCCGAGCCTACCGCACGCCGCCGCGCGCGCTATTCGGCGTGCAGGGCCACCGTCGGATCGACCGATGCCGCGCGATGCGCGGGGACGTAGCTCGCGACGACTGCGAGGACCGCAACCGTCGTCGCGACCGCACCGAGGGTGGCGGCGTCGAACGCCGAGGTCTCGAACAGCAGCTGCCGCAACGGCACCGCGAGTGCCAGCGCGCCGGCAAGGCCGAGCGCCACGCCCAGTGCCGCCAGACGCACCGCTTCGGCGAGCACCAGGCGATAGACGCCGGCGCGCGAGGCGCCGAGAGCCATGCGCAGGCCGATCTCGCGGAAGCGCTGGCTCACCGAGTAGGCGACGAGGCCGTACAGGCCGACGATGCTGAGCAGCAGCGCCACCGCCGCGAATCCGCCGATAAGGAAGCTGGCCGAGCGGCGCAGGTAGGTAGCCGGCGAATCGTCGATGCGGTCGGCCATGGTGCGCTCGTCGTAGACGCCGAGGTTCGGGTCGAGGCCGCGGATTGCAGCGATCATCGCCGGCAGCGCGGCCGCGGGGGCTTGCGCCGTGCGCACCACCACCGAGAAGTACGAGTCGGGAGTCTGGTTGTAGGGATAGTAGACCGTCGGCCACGTGGGTGAATCGAGGTCGGCCTCACGCACGTCGTCAACGATGCCGACGATCTCCTGGATGGTGTCCTTCGCCAGGTCGGTGTTGCCGAACTGCTTGCCGATCGGGTCCTCGCCGGGAAAGTAGGTATTCGCCAGGCTCTTGTTGATCACCACCACGCCGCGCTTCGTGGCGTCCTCATCATCCTTGAAATACCGGCCGGCGATGAGGCGCGCGGACAGCGTCTTGAGGTAGGAAGCGCTCACCATCCGCTGGTTCACTTCATTGTGCTCGCCGTTGTAGGGCCGGCCGACGAAGCGGATCCACATGGTGTTGCCGTTGTACGTGATCGGCAGCTGCGTCGTGAAGCCCACGCCTGCCACTCCGGGCAGCGCCTCGAGCCGCCCGTGCAGTTCGCGCGCCATCGCCACGATCTCCGGATCCGTCTTGTAGCGTGTGATCGGCACGGCCACGTCCACGGTCGCGAGGCCGCGCGCGTCGAACCCGATGTCCACTTCGAGCAGCCGATCGAGGCTCTTGCCAAGCAGCCCCGCGCCCACCAGCAGCACCACCGCGACCGCCAGCTCCACGACCACCAGGTTCGCGGCAAAGCGCCGCCAAACCGTTCCCGACTGGGTGCGCGAGCCCGCGGCAAGGCCGCCGTGCATTTCGCCAAGTTGCGCCCGCAGCACCGGCGCCAGACCGAAGAGGAGCGCCGCCGCGGCCGCAACTGCCGCCATGAACCAGAGGACGTGGCTGTTCAGCGCAAGGTCGCGAAGGAAGGGCATGTTTGCCGCCATGGTGGCGGGGATGAGGCTGCGCAGCAGGCGCATCGCGCCGGCGGCGAGGCCGACGCCGAGGAGCGTGCCGCCGATGACGAGCACTGAGCCCTCGGCGAGGAACTGGCGCACCAACCGCCCGCGGTCGGCGCCGAGCGCGCGGCGCACGGAGATTTCGGGCCGGCGGCGCTCCGCGCGCACCAGCAGGAGGCTCGCGACGTTGACCGTGGCGATGACCAGCAGCAGCGACGCGCCGCCAAGCAGCAGGAGCAGGATCGGGCGGATCCTGCCGTTGATCGCCTCGGTGAGCGGGATGACGCTCGCACCCTGGCCCCGGTTCGAGTCGGGATACTGCTGTTCGAGCGCGCTCGCGATCGTGCGCATGTCGGCGTCGGCCGCCGCCACGCTCACGCCGCTTCGCAGGCGGGCCACGCCGTCGAGGTTGTGACAGCTGCGGCGCTGCTCGCAAGATGACGTACCGCGCACCAGGGTCCAGAATTCGGCCCGCGCAGTGGGCCCGAAGTGGAAGGACGCGGGCAGCACGCCGACGACGGTATGCGGCACGTCGCTGAGCGCGACGGTGCGGCCGACGATCCCGGGGTCGCCGCCGAAGCGCCGCAGCCAGGTGCCGTGGCTGAGGAGCGCAATGCGCGCACCCTCCGGCGCGTCCTCACCGGGAAGGAAGTCGCGGCCGAGTGCAGGGGCCACGCCGAGCGCGCGAAAGAAACCCGCGGTGACGCGCGCGGCGGGCACGGGCTCGGTGCCGGAAGGCCCGGGCATGAGGTGCGAAGTGCTCGTGTAGAGCTCGAGCGATTCGACGGTGCGCGTCATGCGCTTCCAGTCGAGATAGTCGGCGAAGGACAGGGGCGTGCGCGGGCTCAACTCGCCGGCCGACTCGGTGATGCTGACGAGCCGCGCCGGGTCGCGGTAGGGAAGGGGCTGGATGAGGGCCGCGTCGACGAAGGCGAAGAGCGCGGCGCTGGCGCCGATGCCAAGGCCCAGGACGCAGATGGCCGTGAGCGTGAAGCCGGGATTCCTGGCGAGTTGGCGCAGCGCGAAGCGCATATCCTGCGCCGCATGCTCGACAATCGGTACCCCGGCCTGGTCGCGATACGCCTCCTTCGCCGATTCCACACCGCCAAGCTTCACCAGCGCGGCGCGGCGCGCCTCCTCGGCACCGAGGCCAGCGCGCAGGTTGGCGTCGACCTGGAGCTGCATGTGGCTCTCGAACTCATCGGCAAGCTCCCGTTCGCGGCGTGTCCGTCGCAGCAGGCCGAGCGCGCGTGCCAGCAAACCTCGCAAGGCGCTCACGCTTTCTCTCCGGACGGCGTCAGGAACCGCGCGAGAATCGCGTTCGCCTGCTCCCAGCTGCTCTCCTCGCGGCTCAGCTGCCGCCTGCCGGCACGAGTGATCCTGTAGAACTTCGCCTTGCGATTGTTTTCCGAGACGCCCCATTCGGAGCTGACCGAGCCCTCCTGCTCGAGCTTCAGCAGCGCCGGATAGAGCGTGCCGTAGTTGAGCGCCAAAAGGTCGCCGCTCGTCTGCTCGATGCGCCGCGCGATGCCGTAGCCGTGCAGCGGTCCCAGCGTCGCCAGCGTCTTCAGCACCATCAACGCCAGCGTTCCCTGCCAGACGTCGGTCTTGTCGCCCATCGTCATCTCCTATGGCTTGGCCAGAGGAAATGCTAGCGCCGCCACCTATGGGAAAGCAATAGTTCCGCGCCGCATCGGCGTCATCAGCGCGAGTTCAAGGAGGCGAACACAAGGCAGGCAAGCTGGCGCCGTGGAATGCTCTAGCGGCGCAAGCCGCGCGGCACGAACGGCGAAGGATCACCGGCTTCCACCAGGCCGTCGAGCGCATCGAGAAGCGCGGCGCGTGCACCCGAAGGTGTGCGCGCCAGAACTTCGTCCCAATGCGCCAGCACGACGCGCAGACGTTCGCGCGCTCGCGCCAGTGTTTCGAGACGCTCGTCCAACGCTTCGAGCTTGCGCCCGCCGAGGGCGCGGACGTCGCGGCAAGGGATGCCGCCCTGGTCGCGAACCCTCAGAATCTGAGCGAGCTCCGCAAGCGTGAAGCCGATCGCAACCGCCTGCCGAACCAGCCGGACACGCTGGCGAGCGTCCTCGCTGTACTCCCGATAGCCATTGGCGGAGCGGCGCGCCTTCGGCAGCAGCCCCTTCTTTTCATAGAGGCGCAGGGTGTCAGTGCTCACCCGGCACTGTCGCGCGAGTTCGGCGGGGCGGAGCGTATTCAGCGACGCGGATCCCCCGTGCCGTGGTCGTCCACCTGGAACTGCAGGAACTCGTGCACTGCGCCAAGCGCCACCGGGTCGGTGGTGGATATGGTGACGACGCCGCCGCGCGCCGTGCTCGAGTACACGTACTTGATGGCGGATGCGCGTTCCTGCATGACCGGAACGCCTGGAGGAGTCTTTTGGTGGATGGCAACGGGCATCGCGAAGTCCCCGACCGCAAAGGCTTTTGCTATCGCCTGCAGGTGTACACGGATGCGCTCGATGTCGCTATCAGACGCCGAACTCTTCATCTCGAGCCGAATCGAGCCACCGTCAGGCGCAGTCAGGAAATGGTGTTCCGCCGCCTCGGCAGGAATTCCGGTCACTCCCGAGTGACGGTGCTCGACCTGCGCCTGGTGCATGGGGCAGTCCGCATGCTCCTGCGCGGGCGCCACAGCGGCAGCTCCCACGAATACGACGCTGGCAACACAGGTTCGCAACGTCACCGACATAGTTTGTCTCATGTTCGGAGTGTAGGGGCTGGAACACGCTCGGACGTCAAGTGAAAATGTGCTTCGCAGTGCAATGCCGGTGTACTGTAGGTCGAAATGCGAATCTCGCTGTGGGCGACGATCCTTGTTGTTGGCGCAGCGGCAGCGCCGCCGGCTGCCGGCGCCGACGATGAACGTTTCGATGACGCCCGCAAGCAAGCGGGCCTCAACCAACGCACGGATGCCGGCAAGAAGTACGACGCGGCGATGGCGCAGGTGTTTCAGGAACATTTCGCAGCCTGGATCAACGACTGTACGGCGGCCGCGACCGGCACCCAGCCGCCGCCCGAGAACTTCGAGCTCGCACTGAAGATTGCCGCCGACGGCAGCGTCGTCAAGGGCATGGTCGAGCCTGAGAACGACTTGTCCGCGTGTGTCCGCACCGCCGCCGTCGGCGAGAAGTACCCGGCGCCGCCAGCAAATGGTTACTGGTCGCTCGGCGGAATGGTCTTCAACTGAGCGACGACGCGGCACGGCGGACGCGCACCATCGAGTGGCAGGATCCGCTTGCGATGGCGGCCAAGCGCCGTGAGCTGAACGGCCTGCAGTACCTCGAGGCCCTGCGCCGCGGCGAGTTTCCGCCGGCGCCGATCATGGTGCTCATGGGGATCACGATCGTAGACGTCGCCGAAGGACGCGCGAGCTTTCGCCATGCTTCCCGAGGAGTATCACTACAACCCGATGCGCATCGTCCACGGCGGCGTAGCGGCGGCGCTGCTCGACACCGCCATGGGCTGCGCCTTGCAGTCGCTGGTGCCGGCCGGGCGCGCTTACACCACGCTCGACATCCAGGTGCGCTATGTGCGGCCGCTGACGCGGCAAAGCGGCCGCGTGCTGTGCCACGGAGCCGCTGTCCACGTCGGCACCAGGACGGCAACCGCCGAGGGCCGCGTGGTGGACGAAGCAGGCAAGCTGTACGCGACCGGCACCACGAGCTGCATGCTCATCGACATGCCCACCGGCTGAGCGGTGGCGCGCGCCTATTTCGCGGCGCCGACCAGGACCGGCTTGTCGCGGTAGACCGTGGGAAAGATCTGCTTGAGGGCAGCGACCTTCGGCATGTCGTTGACCGCGATGTACGGATAGGTGGGATGCAGCGTCAGGAAGTCCTGGTGGTAGGCCTCGGCCGGATAAAAGGACTGTCCGGGTTCGATCTTGGTCACCAGCGCCGCCTTGAAGATGTGCGCCTCGTCGAGCTGCGCCACATACGCCTTGGCCACGGCGGCCTGTCGCTCGTTCATTGGGAAGACGGCAGAGCGGTACTGGGTGCCCGTGTCTGGCCCCTGGCGGTTCAGCTGCGTCGGGTCGTGCACCACGGAGAAGAAGATCTGCAGCAGCTGGCCGTACGTGATCTTGCGCGGATCGTAGGTCACCTGCACCGATTCGGCATGGCCGGTGACGCCGCTGCCGACGATCTCGTAGACGGCCGTTCGTTTGGAGCCACCGGTGTAACCGGAAATAGCGCTCTTCACGCCGTCGACGTGCTGGTAAACGCCCTGCACTCCCCAGAAGCAGCCGCCTGCAAGCACCGCCGTTTCGGTGGCTGTGGTCGCCGCCGGCTCGTCTACCTTCGGCGGCGGTACGACACGCGCCTTCTCGGCGGAGAAGGCCGTGCCCGAGGCCCCGCCGCACGCGAGGAACAGTGCGCCAGCGAAAAGGGACGCGGCCAGCATGGTTGTCATGGTCTTGCGCATCGTCAGCTCCATTGGGTCAACCGAACGTAAATGCGAACGCCTCGGCACCGGCGTCGAGGAAACGGATCTCGAAGGTGCGGTCCTCGACCTCGCCCTTCTGGCGAATGAGCTGGTAGAGGCGCTCTTCCTTCACAACGCCATTGCCAGCGGCGTCGGCGTCCATGCCGTGGTCGTTGCCCGGGGCGGCGCCATCGATGGTCACGCGAAAACGCACCGGCTTGCCGCCCTTGCCGGGACCGAGCACCAGGTGCAGGTCGCGCGCGTGGAAGCGGAAGGCGATCGCGCCGTTGGCCACGCCAAGCGCCGCGTGCTCCGCGGTCACCGTCCACTCACCGTCGAGCCCCCACTCGTTGAGCCGCGGCTTGCCCTGGGTGTAGGTCTTGCGCTTGTCATGCGCGGCACCGCCGGGAGAGACGAAGTGCTCCGCGCGCTCATAGCCCAGATACGTCTCGGGCGACAGCACGTCGGCCATGGCCGGGGGCGCCTCTGCCCCTGACGCGGTGACCGCAACGAAGCCCGCGCTCGCTGCCGCTGCCTCTCCGGCTTCGGCAAGCAGCTGCTGAATGACACGCTCCGAATCCTCGTAGCTGCCCTCGCCGAAATGGTGGTAGCGAACCTGCCCGTTCGCATCGACGAAGTAGTGCGCCGGCCAATATTGGTTGTTGAACGCGCGCCAGATGGCGTAGTCGTTGTCTACCGCCACCGGATACGCGATGCGCAGGTCGGCGACCGCCTTCTTCACGTTGTCGAGGTTCTTCTCGAACGCGAACTCCGGCGCGTGTACGCCGATCACCACCAGGCCCTGATCCTTGTACTTGTCGGCCCAGGCGCGCACATAGGGAATGGCGCGCAGGCAGTTGATGCAGGAGTACGTCCAGAAGTCGATGACCACCACCTTGCCCTTGAGGCCAGCGGTGGTCAGCGGCTGCGTGTTCAGCCACTGCGTGGCGCCGTCGAGCGAAGGGAACGCGCCTTCGATACCAAGTGTCGCAGCGTGCGGCTTACCGCTCATCATCAGCGCGCCCGCCAGCCATCGCCTCGCTCCGACCGCTCATCGCCATTGCCGCGTCGGGTGAGGGACCAGGATGGAAGCGTGACAGCAGCTTCTGTTCGATGGCGGAGGTGCTGGCTAGCGAGATGCGCGTCAGGAAGCCGGTGTCGGCGCCGAGCGCAATCGCGACCACGGCCACCAGTACCAGCGCACCAAGGCCGCGCCGCAGCCATTCGCCAGCGTCGAGCGAGCGCTTCATCGCGGCGAACACGCGTCCGCCCACCAGCAGCGCGAGCCCCAGCGAGGTGGCGGCGCCGGCGGCGTAGGCCAGCAGCAGCAGCGAAGTGCCGGCGTTGGCGCCCTGCAGCGCGGCGCCCGTGAGGATCAGGCCGAGAATCGGGCCGGCGCAGGGCGCCCAAAGCAGACCGGTCGCGATGCCGAGAAGGAACGACGGCAACACCGGCGAGCCGCTGCTGTCTGCGCTGCCCGACAGACGGCCGCCGAGCGCCACGAGCGGCTGCGTCAGCCGCGTGGCGAGATCAGGGAAGAGCAGCGTGAGCCCGAAGAGCGCGAGCAGCACGAGCGCCGCGGTTCGGCCGTACTGGTTCGCCTGCACCGCCCAGCCGCCGCCGACCGCCGCGAGAGTCGCCACCAGGGCGAAGGTCGCCGCCATTCCCACGAGGATCGGCAGCCCGCTGCGCAGGAACGGCCGATCTGCGCGCGCGAACACGAACGGCAGCACCGGCAGGATGCAGGGACTGATGATGGTGAGCACACCACCGAAGTAGGCGAGGACGAAGAGCAACATTTTGTGGAGGCTCCGGCTTCAGGCGGTGAGCGGCTTGAACTTCATCGCCACGCCGTTCATGCAGTAACGCAGGCCGGTGGGCTTCGGACCATCGTCGAACACGTGGCCCAGGTGTCCGCCGCAGCGGCGGCAGTGCACGGCCTCGCGGACCATTCCGAGCGTCACGTCGCGCGTGGTGCCGACGGCGTTCTCGAGTGGTGCCCAGAAACTTGGCCAGCCCGTGCCGCTGTCGTACTTGGTCGTGGAAGAAAAGAGATCGAGGTCGCAGCCTGCGCAGATGAAGTTGCCGCGCCGCTCCTCATGCAGCAGCGGCGAGGTGTAGGCACGCTCGGTGCCCTCGCGCCGGAGCACGTCGAACTGGGCGGGAGTGAGCTGCTTGCGCCACTCCTCTTCCGTGTGGGTCACCTCGAACTTCTTCGACGACGCCGCGCGCGACGTGGAACTGCAGGCGGCGGCCAGGCCGGCCGCGCCGAAGGCCACGAATGCGCGCCTGGTCATCATCATCTCAGTCTCCCTCTCAACCACTCTACCGCCCCTTCGTTGTACGCTGCCGGCATGCCGATCGGATCTCAAGAGCTTGCCGGCACCCTGCTTGCGGCCCGGCACAAAGCCGCACAATTGTTTGCGAAAAGCGAGGGTGGGGACCTGATCCATGCTGACCCCTTCAAGCGGCCCGGCCAATGGTAGGGTGCCCTCAGCGGTTGGAGGACGACGACGCCTGATGGAACAGGGGAATCCGCAAGACCAACTTGAAGCAGACCCGCCGCCGGCCCCGGCAGCGCGGCCGGCGGTGAAGCGCCCGAAGATCCAGAAGTACGACGGCGTCGTTTCCGAAGTGATCCGCGAAACCCCGGATACGGTGACGCTGGTTCTGGAAACCGGCAAGGAACCGCACGAGTACGAAGCGGGGCACTTCCTCACCGTCGATCCGCATCAGTACCCGATCCTCGCCGGCTACACCGCGTTCCTCGAAGACCAGAAGAAACGCAAGGAGCCGCCGCGCGCCTATTCGATGTGCTCGGCGCCGCACGAGAAGTATGTCGCCTTTACGGTGAAGGAGGAGCTCTACGTCTCGGGCTCCACCAAGTACCCGCCGCTGCTCTCGCCGCTGCTGGTGCGGATGACAGCGGGAACACCGATGGTTTTCACCGGCTTCACCGGCCCCTACACCCTGCCGCGCGACGTCGAGTCGCGCACCGACCACGTCCTCCACGTCTGCGCTGGCTCGGGCATCGTCCCGAACTACTCCATCATCAAGTACTCACTGCGAGAGCATCCGAAGATCCGCCACACGCTCGTGTACTCGAACCGCACCTGGGACGACATCATTTACCGCGACGCGCTCACGGCACTGGCCGCTCAGCACCCCGACCGCCTGCGCATCGTCCACACGCTGACGCGCGAGAAAACCCTCGACCGCTTCGGCGCCGATGTCCGCACCGGCCGCGTCGACCTCACCCTCCTCCAGGAAGTCACCCCCGACCCGAGCGCCGCCATCGCCGTCACCTGCGGCCCGGGATTGTCCACCTTCGAAAAAGCCGCCGCCCGCGAAAAAGGCGAAACCCCGGCCCCGCGCTTCCTGGAAACGGTCCTCGACGCCCTCGAAGCCCTGGGCATCACCAAGGACCGCCTGGTGAAGGAATCGTACGGATAGGAGTTCGAATGAAGCTGAGTGCGCGGAACTTCAGCGCGGTGTGAGGTCGAGCAGCATGACGTCCGAGTGCTGCTGTTCCCGTTCGAGAACTGCTTCTTTGCCGTCGGGGGAGATGTCGAAGTCGCGAACGTCGAAGTCGGGGCCGAGATTTGTCAGCTGCCGCTCGGCGCCCGTGGCGAGGTCGAGGAGCCAGAGGTTCTTGTGCTCGATCGCGCCGCGCAGGAACACGAGCGCCGGTCCTCCCGGCAGGAGCGCGAGGCGGCGTGCGCCGCGGGTCAACGTCAGCGGCTGCAACGGGTGCGGTGCGCCTGCAGCCGTCGCGGCTTTCACCGCGAACGTGGTGCCGATATCCGGTCCTGAATAGAAGACGACGCTGCCGTCAGGTGTCCACAGCGGATCGACCGAGTAGTCCCGGACAAGCGGTACCGGTGCCCCGCCCTCGAGCGGCAGCCGATAGAGATGCGGGACGCCATGATCATCGGCGGCGACCGTGAGCGACTGGCCGTCTGGCGCCCACGCCGGGGCACCCTGCAGGTCGAGCGCGTCGGTGACGATGCGCGCGTCCGTGCCGTCCGACTGCATCGTGTAGAGAAACGACTGCCCCCGTTGACGGATGCAGAGCGCAATCTGTCGGCCGTCGGGTGAGATTGCCGGGCCGCCGGCGATGCGCGCATCGCCGCTGCTCCATAGTTCCGTATCGGTGCCGTCGGCGAACTTCCAGAGTCCGTCGCCGGTGGCCGTCGCGGAAACGTGCAGCACGTAGCCGGTCCCAAGACGTGGCGCGAAGCCGGTCCTCGTCGTGAGTGGAATTCGAGTGGCCGCGGAATCGTCGGCGGGTGCGTCGGCGAGGGGCAGCCGCCACAGTGTTCGCTTCGGGTCTGCGAGCGTCACCACCAGTCGGCGGCTGTCGGCGCTCGCCGCGAGCGACGTGTACCGGTCGAGGCCGGATGTCAGGCGGTGGGGGATGCGGCGCCCGACGTCCATGCTGTACAGCCAGGGGCCCGATCCGTCCGGGTCGCTCGCAAGATAGAGCAGCGTGTGCCCGTCGAGCAGCACCGGGTGCGTCACGCGGCCGTTGTGCGACGTGAGGCGTTCAGGCGCGCCGCCGCCGGGCCGGACGCGCCAGACGTCGAGCGTGTCGGGCAGTGTCCCCTGGATGAAATAGATGAATGCCCCGTCGGGCGCCCACAAGGGGAAATGCGAATGCAGCCCGGCCGGCGCGGAGAAGATTGGGGTTGCTCCCGGGCGAATACCGCCATCGGACACGAACAACGGGTCGCCCGGTCCGGGCGTGTGATACGCAAGCCGGGAGCCGTCGTGCGACCAGTCGAACTCGGCGACGCCTTCGAGATACGGCTTCGCCTGGCCGCCGAGCGTGGGCACGGCCCACACACCGATATCGCCGTTCCCGCCGCCCTTGTCGCTCCGGCGGCGCACCCAGAACGTGACCAGCGAGCCATCAGGTGAGAACCCGAGCGTGCGCACCGACGGGTTGACGAGTTCCGGAGCGCCCCCGTGCGTGAGGTTGTGGAACTGTCCGGAGCCGAGCTGCGTGACCCATACGTCAATCGGCCCGTCGTGATCGGACAGGAAGGCGACGAACTTCCCGTCGCGTGAAATCGCGGCTGCCTCCGCCACGCCATCGAAGTCGGTGACGGTCTGGAAGCGCGCGTCGGCGATTGGGCTGCGCCAGAAGTACTCGGTCTTTCGCAGCCAGAGCGCGGCGCCAAGCGCGAGGACGGCGACCAGGGCAGCCACCGGCCAAACGAAGTTCCACGCCGTTGACGATTGCAGGGCCGAAGCGGGCGGCGTTCCGTCTTCGGCGGGGCCGCGCAGGTTGCGGCTGCGCACCCATTGCTCGAGCTCCGCTCGTGACGCGTAGACCGAGCCCATCCGGTCATGCTGGTGGCGATGCACCGGCATCCCCTCACGACGTTCCCAGCGCTGGACCGTGGTGACATCGCGGCCGAGAAACGCGGCGATTTCCTTCCAGGAATCCAGCCGGTCCGGTTCGCCCATCGCGCTCGATTGGCCTCGCAGTTGTTGCCGGGGCGGGGGCTTGATTGTAGCCCGCGGGGCGAGCCGCGGCACGGCAAATCGCGGCATTGGACGGCAAGTCGAAGCACTGGCGCCACTTCCGTTCCTTGCTGCTTGCCCGATTCCCGTGCGGCGCCCGATTGTGTCCACGCGTTGCCATGAGGGCACGCTCAACGAACGAAGGAAACGAGGAGTCAGCATGCGCAAGAAAATGACCTGGGTGCTGTTGTTCAGTGCTGCGCTGGCAATGGCGGCGGTGCTCCAGGCAAAGAAGGTCCAGGCGACACCAGCGGCGGGATTCGTCGGCACCACTCTCGCCACCGGCCGCATCGGCGAAATCAATGTCTTCAACCACGCGGTCCTGCCGAACAACGACCACAAGCGCTTTGGCAACATCTGGCTGTCATGGCAGAAGACGCACGGCACGTCCGACCTGTACGTGCAGAGCAACGTATGGCAGCCCGGCGGCAGCACCGGCTGGCACTCCCATCCCGGGCACAGCCTGATCGTCGTCACCGCGGGCGCCGTGACCGCGTACGAAGGCGACGACCGCCACTGCCGGCCGCACGTTTACACGACGGGGATGGGCTTCGTTGACCCGGGCGGCGACCACGTGCACGACCTGCGCAACGAAGGCACGGTCGAGGCGCGCACCGTGGCGGTGCAGCTCATTCCCGCGCATCCCGACGGTTCATCGTCGGCGGCCGACCGCCGCATCGACGCTCCCGACCCGGGGAACTGCACGCCCCGTTGAATTCGGTAACCGACACGAACACCCCGGGCGCCTTGCCTACGCCCGGGGTTCACACCGTGATGACCACCTTGCCGCGGACGTGGCCTTCTTCAAGGTAGCGGATCGCCGCCGGTACCTGGCTCAGGCTGTACCTGCGATCGATGACGGGCACCAGCCTGCCATCCGCCATCAGCGTGCCCAGTCCCTCCAGGTCCCTGACGCTGGGGCGGGCGAGGAACATGGACAGCTTCTGGCTTGCGAAACTCGAGACCACGAGTGCCGCGAGCGCGCGCGGCAGGGGGTTGATCCAGCCGCCGGTGGGACCGCCAACCATGACGTAGCGGCCGCGGGGTGTGAGGACGCGCCGACAGGCGAGCAGCGAGTGGTTGGACATGTTGTCGATGAAGACATCGTAGCGCTCGGAGCGTGCTGTGAAGTCTTCACGCGTGTAGTCGATGACCCGGTCGGCGCCGATGCCGCGCACCAGGTCGACGTTGCGCGTGCTGCACACGCCGGCCACATGCGCGCCAAGGGCCTTCGCGATCTGCACCGCGAACGTGCCGACACCGCCCGAGGCGCCGTTGATCAGCACGCTTTGGCCCGTTTGCAGGCGTCCGCCGTCGCGCAGCGCCTGCAACGCGCTGTAGCCGGCGACCGGCACGCTCGCTGCCTGTTCGAAGCTCATGTTCGGCGGCTTCGCCGCCAGCGACGCGGCCGGCACGCTGGTGTACTCGGCCAGGGCGCTCATGCAGGAGCCGAAGACGGCGTCGCCCGGCCGCCACTTCGTCACGTTGCGCCCGACGGCCGCGACCTCGCCGGCGAAGTCGGCGCCGAAGCGCGTGTGCCTGGGCCGGCTCAGTCCGGTGCCGAGCCGCATGAGCCGCGGCTTGCCGTGCATGAGGTGCCGGTCGCGGGGATTCACCGACGCGGCGCGCACCCGAATCAGCGCATCGTCGTCGCCGGGCTGAGGCTCATCCACGTCCTCACAACGGAGAACGTCAGCCGAGCCATAGCTGCGATAGACGATCGCTTTCATTCCTGGACTTCGGCGCGGATTATAGCGCCTGCCCTCCGTCCAATACTGAAGGCGTCAGGCGTCCCACCACGGCGACCAGGGGTTTGCGGCGATCACCATGGACGTGACGGACGTGCAGGTGGCTCGAGGGCACTGAGTCTGGCAGCATGGATGTGGGGCTTGATGGGCGCGTGAGCGATCGCTGGAACGAAAACCGGCTCACCCAGATGCTTGGGATCGACTATCCCATCGTCCAGGGTCCGCTCGGCGGACTGGCGTCGCAGCGGTTGACCGCCGCGGTCTCCAGCTTTGGCGGGCTGGGGTCGTTTGGGGCGCTTGGACTCGAACCGGACGCGATCAAGGACGTGGTCGCGGAGATCCGCGCTCTGACATCCGCGCCGTTCGCGATGAACCTGTGGGTCTCGATGGAAGACGACGGGGCGCGGGCCGTCGGCGAGCGGGAGTTCGCTCGCAGCGCCGCGGCGCTTGCCGACCAACTCGCCGCTCTGGGCGCACCGCCGCCCGCGTTCAAGACATACGCGCCTGTCCGGTTCGAAGACCAGGCGCGCGCGCTGCTGGATGCGGCTGTGCCGGTGATGAGCTTCGTCTTCGGGATTCCGCCGAAGGAGATCCTGCAGGAATGCCGGACGAAGGGTATTGCCACCATCGGCGCAGCGACCACACCCGACGAGGCGTCAGCTCTCGAGGAAGCGGGTGTCGATGCGATCGCCGCGTCCGGTTTCGAAGCTGGAGGTCATCGCGGTTCGTTCCTTCGTGCCGCCGAAGACTCGTTGACCGGCACGTTGGCGCTCGTGCCGCAGCTCGTCGATCGCGTCGCCTTGCCGGTAATTGCGGCCGGCGGTATCGCCGACGCCCGCGGGGTCGTGGCGGCGCTGGCACTCGGGGCGGAAGGCGTGCAGATCGGCACAGCGTTTCTTGGCTGCGAAGAGTCGGGCGCCAGCCCGTTGCACCGCGCGGCGCTGCTCGAGAAAAAGGCCGGCCGCACCGCACTAACCAAAGGCTTCACCGGTCGGCTCGCCCGCGGAATCGAGAATCGTTTGATGGAAGAACTGAACCGGCCGGGAGTGCCGATCCTGCCTTATCCCCTGCAACGCGCCCTGGTGAAAAACGTCGCGACAGCTGCGGAGGCGGCGGGCCGCCCGGACCTCCTGCCCATGTGGGCGGGACAGGGCGCGTCTCTCTCGACCTGGACCGACGCTGCGGCGTTCCTCGGAACGTTGGTCGAAGAGGTGTCCGAGGTTGCCGGCCCGGTCGCGCGTTGGAGCGCCCAACTTCGTACCTGAAGAAGGAACATACGATGCCGCGAATGGTCTGGATGGTTTCTCTCCTGCTCGCGTCGTTGCCGGCGGTGGCAACAGCCCAGCCAAAGGCGCGCCCTGTCGAGTATCGAACTCGCTATCTCACCACGCAGGTCGACGGGCTCTCGATCTTCTACAGGGAGGCCGGCCCCAGGGGCGCGCCGACGATCCTGCTGTTGCATGGGCTTCCGTCGTCATCGCGCATGTTCGAGCCGCTCTTCGCACGTCTCGCCGACAGCTATCACCTGGTCGCGCCCGACTATCCCGGCTTCGGGCACAGCGACTGGCCGGACTCGAAGCAGTTCAGGTACACATTCGATCGCTACGCCGAGGTGATGTCGCACTTTGCCGAAAGTCTCAAGCTCACCCGCTACACGTTGTACATGCAGGACTACGGGGGCCCGGTGGGGTTCCGCATGGCGCTCGCTCATCCGGAGCGGGTCGAGGCGCTCATCGTGCAGGACGCGGTGGCTCACAACGAAGGCCTGGGTGTCAACTGGAAGGTCAGGCGCGCCTTCTGGACGGATCGCGCCGCCAATGAAGCGACGTTGCGGGCCAATCTCCTTTCCTTGCAGACCACGCGCACGCGCCACGTCGGAAACGATCCCGACGTGGAACGCTACGACCCGGACCTGTGGATGGACGAATTCGCTTTCCTCAACCGACCCGGCCAGGCCGACATCCAGAGCGACCTCTTCTACGACTACCGCACCAACGTCGAGGCGTATCCGCGGTGGCAGGAGTGGCTGCGCAAGACGCAGCCGCGGCTGCTCGTGATCTGGGGCAAGTACGAGCTGTCGTTCGATGCGTCGGAGCCGGAGGCGTATCGGCGCGACGTGCCGAGCGCCGAAGTGCACATCGTCGATGGCGGCCACTTTGCACTCGACACGGCGGCGGACGACATCGCCGCGCTTGTCGCCGGCTTCCTCAGGAGTCCGCGGGCTTCATCTCGCTGAGCATCGTCGGGATCAGCTCCGAGACCGTCGGGTGGATGGCCACGGCGCGCTGCAGCACGTCGTAAGGCGCGCCGGCGTTCATGATTTCGAGGATCGCATGGATCGCTTCGTCGCCGCCGGTGCCGAGAATCGCGGCGCCGAGGATCTTACGGGTCTCGGCGTCCACCACAACGTTCATCAGGCCCTGGGTCTCGCCCTTCTCGATGGCGCGGGATACTTTGGTCATGGGACGCCGGCCGACAAGAAGCTTGCGTCCGGTGGCGCGCGCCTGCGCCTCCGTCTGGCCGACGCGCCCGAGCGGCGGGTCGATGAAGAGCCCGTATGCCGGGATGCGGTCGGCGACGCTGCGCCGTTCGCCGTCGAGCAGGTTGGCGGCGACGATTTCATAGTCGTTCCAGGAGGTGTGGGTGAAGGCGCCGCGGCCGTTGCAGTCGCCAAGCGCCCAGATGCCGGGCACGTTCGTGGCCAGCGAATCGTCCACGGTGATGTAGCCGCGCGTGTCGGTTGCGACGCCGGCCTTGTCGAGGCCGAGGTCGTCGGTGTTCGGCTGGCGGCCGAGCGCCAGCAGCACATGCGAACCGACGATGAGCGGCGCACCCTCTTGGCAATCGACGCCTATCGATATGTCCTGCTCGCGGCGCGCCAGGCGGATGCATTCGGCGCCGGTGCGCACGGTGATGCCCTCGGCGGTGAAGATCTCGCGAATCGCCTCGGATATCTCAGGGTCCTCGCGCGAGATCAGGTGGGGAAGCTTCTCGACGATCGTCACGCGCGCGCCGAAGCGGCGGTACATCTGTGCGAACTCGAGCCCGATGTAGCTGCCGCCGACCACCAGCAGGTGCTCGGGCACGCGGTCGAGCTCGAGGATGCTGCGATTGTTGAGGAACGGCACGTCGTTGACGCCCGGCAGCGGCGGCACCGAAGCGCGTCCGCCGACATTGATGAAGATGCGCGGCGCCTGCAGCACCTCGTCGCCCACCCGCACGCGGTCCGCAGCCTCGAAGCGCGCGTGGCCCTCGATGAACGTGCAGCCCTGCATGCCGCGCAGCCACTTCTCGAGGCCGCCACGCGACGCCGCGACCACGGCATCGGCGCGGGCTTTCGCCTTTGCCATGTCCACGCGCACGTCGCCGCCGATGACGACGCCGTACTCCGCGGCGCGCCGCGCGGCGTGCGCGATGTACGCGCTCGCAACCAGCGTCTTGGTGGGCGTGCACCCGGTGTTGACGCAGGTGCCGCCGAGCAGCTTTCTCTCGACCAATGCGACGGTCATGCCGGCCTTGGTCAGCCGGCCCGTCAAGGGCGGCGCCGCCTGGCCGCCGCCGATCACGATCGCGTCGAATTGCTTCATGCCTCCGAGTCTAAAGCTTCAGGAGGAACGCGAACGTCAGGCGATTTTCCGTCTTGACGAGGTCCGGCGTGAAGCCCGGAACGACCGAGCCCGGCGACCCCTGATTGCCGCCGGCCGGTGTGACGCCGCCCTTGCCCGTGAAGTACGGCACGTTGGCGTAGCGGTGGTTGTACTCGAGGCGGAAGGTCACGAACGGGCTCGGCATGTAGTCGCCGGTGAGTTGCATGTCCCAGGCCTTGTAGGGATCGCCGGGGTTGTAGGTGAAGTAGGGCGTCCCCGAAAACGCGGTGGCGCCGTTGATCGGCGGCATGAGCACGAGGTAGCGGCCGGGATTCTTGATGGCGCCGCCGCCCACGGTGAAGCCAAGGCGGCCGTGATCGAGCCAGAGCCGCTGATAGACCATGAACCCGAGGAAGTACTGCGAAGGGCTCTCGGCGCTGCCGCCGTTGCAGCTCACGCCGCCGCCGTACTCGCAGCCGGCGTCCAACGTGAGCGAAGCGGCTGCCTTCACTCCGCCCTTGTCGTAGTACTTGAGCATCACGCTGTTGTCGCTATGGATGCGCTTGCGGCCCGGATTGCCAAGGGTATCCGCGCCGTAGTACTGGTTCCCCAGGATCGAGAAGCTGCCGGTCGGCCGCCACAAGATCTGCACGCCGAGGCCGGGGGTCTTGTTGAACTTGCCGTACGACTGCCAGCCGTTGATGAACCAGGGCTCGATCTTCAGCTTGTCGCTCGGGAAGATCTGCACGCGCACGCCGTTGAAGAACCACGGCGTATTCGACGACACGTAGGACGGCTGGTACGTCCAGTTGTCGAAGTTGTAGTAGCTCCACAGACCGACGTACGACATGAAGATGCCGGCCTGGATGTTGATGCCGTTCCACTTGTTGATGTGATAGCCGCCGTACGCCTCGGAGACATAGCGATACGCATTGTCGAGTTGCCACTGGCCGCGCCCGGGGCTCGCGTCGTTGCGCGGTGTCGTGGACGAGTACATCCCGAACTGCGTCATCAGCCGCCCTTGCACGTTCTTGTAGTTGAAGTCGCCGCCGATGCCGAGCTGGGTGAGCTGGAACTCGTTGTGGCGGAACACCTCGCTCGATCCCCCGATCGTGTTGTCCTGGGGCCTGTTGAAGCTGTAGTGATAGGCGGTATCGACGCGGAACTCGCCGGTGAACGCCTTGGTGGCCAGAGGACGCTCGGCGGCACCGTAGTTGCCGGGTAGCCACGAGAAATCGGCGAATGCGAACGGCTCTGCGGGCTTCGCCTCCTCGGAAGCTGCGGCGGCCGGGTCGGGCGATTGGGATGGCTGGGGATCCGGCGTCGCCTCGGAACTCGGCGTCGCCTTGGGCTCGTCGGCAGCGCCGATACCCGAACAAAGAAGGACGAACAGGCTGGCGCGGAATAGCGTTGAGCAGGACTTCACGATTGTGCCTCCTGCCCAGGGAGACTAGGGAAACAGGCGTAAAAGCTGCGTAAAGATGAGGCCGCGCGCTACCTTTGCTCCCACCAGCGCAGGACGCGCAGCGCCCGCAGGGTGTTCCAGCGGCTGGGCTTGTCGTCGCCTTCTTCCATCTGGAAGTGGACCTCGCCAGGGTGAGTGTTCTGCAGCAGCCAGCGGCCATCGGCGCAGCGCCGCATGTTCACAAGGGCGATGGCCTCTGTACACCGCTCATCCGGTACCAGGTCCGCGCGCCGCAGGTAGTCGAGCGCGCGAAGGACGTCGTAGTGCCAGCCGGTGGGAAAGGAGAAGAGAAGGAAAGCTGGCTTCACGACCTCGCCGGTAGAGAGGCGGCGCAGAAGCTGGCGCTCCAGCAGATACTCCTGGCCGCGCAGGCGCGCCGCCTTCACCGCGTCCGAGCCGCCCGTCGCGCGCTCGTGCTCCAGCAGTCCTTCGAGCACGGCGATGGTCGTGTGAAACGACGAGCGCGTCGAGCCTCGTTCCGCTTCGCAGTTCCACCCGCCGTCCTGGAGCTGCTCGCCGACGAGCCTGTCGACGATCGCCTGCACGTCCTCACCGAAATAGGCGCCGATCGCCACGGCCTTGCCGTTGATGCACGGCTCCACTTCGCCTTCAAAGAAGAGCTGATTGCCCTCCTCCCAGCGGCTGTTCGCGCGAACTGGAGCCACCGCGCGGCGCGCTTGCTCGCTTGCCGGATCGAGTCCCATTTCGCGCAACAGCACGAGCGTGTAGGTCGTCCCGGTCCAGAGGGGGAAGAGCGTGCCGCCAGCCCACTGACCGTCGGCGCCTTGAAGTGCCAGCAGCCGCGCGCCCCAGCCTTCCGTGGCCACCCGCGCGCGCTCCGCGGCAACGACATCCGCGGGCTCATCGAGAAGATCGCGCATCACCTGCCAGCGGATTGCGGGATCCGAGTCGAGCAGCCAGTCGACGACGTTCACTACTTGCCGACGACCGCGGCCAGGTGAGCGGGGTAACGGTCGCCGTGCACCTTCACCTGCGCGAGGCTCGCCTCGATCTTGCGCAAGTCGTCCGGGCCCAGGTCGATCGCGGCTGCGGCCAGGTTTTCCTGGAGACGATGCAGCTTGGTCGTACCCGGAATCGGCACGATCCACGGCTTGCGGGCGAGGAGCCACGCCAGCGCGATCTGCGCCGGGGTCGCCTTCCTGGCCGCGGCGATGGCCGCGAGCTGGTCGACGAGCGCCTGGTTTGCCTGTCGCGCTTCCGGAGTGAAGCGCGGGACGACGTTGCGGAAATCGTCCTTGGTGAACGAGGTGTTCTGATCGATCGTGCCGGTGAGGAAGCCCCGGCCCAGCGGGCTGAAGGGCACGAAGCCGATGCCCAGTTCCTCGCACACCGATAGCGTCTCGGCTTCTGGCTCACGCCACCACAGCGAGTACTCGCTCTGCAGTGCGGTCACCGGCTGCACCGCATGTGCGCGCCGGATCGACTGCACGCCAGCCTCGGACAGGCCGAAGTGCCGCACTTTGCCCTCGCTGATCAGGTCCTTCACGGTGCCGGCGACATCTTCCATTGGGACGTTGGGATCGACACGGTGCTGGTAGAAGAGGTCGATGTGGTCAGTGCCAAGCCGCTTCAAGGAGGCATCGGCGACGGCGCGAATCCGTTCTGGCCGGCTGTCCATGCCCAACCTGGCATTGCCGTCCTTGAATCCGAACTTGGTCGCGATCACGACCGAGTCGCGCATCGGCGCCAATGCCTCGCCGACCAGCTCCTCGTTCTCGAACGGGCCATAGGCCTCGGCGGTGTCGAAGAACGTCACGCCGTTCTCGAACGCCGCGCGCAGCAGCGCCATCGCTGCCTGCTTCTCCATCGCGGGCCCGTAGGCAAAGCTCAACCCCATGCAGCCGAAGCCGAGCGCCGAAACCTCGAGGTTGCTGCGGCCGAGCATTCGCTTCTTCATGTCGCTTCCTCCTGGTCCAGAATACGTCGATGAACACCGTTTTGGTCACGGGCGGATCCGGCTTCGTGGGCAGCCACGTCATCCTGCAGCTGCTGCAAGCCGGTCACGTCGTTCGTACCACCGTGCGTTCGCTGAAGCGCGCGCCGGACGTGCGCGCGATGCTGCGAGCCGCCGCAGCCAACGACGCGGCCCTGTCCTTTTTCGCGGCCGATCTCGAGCGTGACGACGGCTGGGCCGCTGCTGTCGCCGGCTGCGATTACGTGATCCACGTGGCGTCGCCACTGCCTATTGCGGCGCCGAAGACGGAGGACGAATTGATCGTGCCCGCGCGCGACGGCGTGCTGCGGGTGCTGAAGGCGGCGCGCGATGCCGAGATGAAGCGCGTGGTGTTCACGTCGACGTGCGGTGCGATCTACTATGGTCACCCGCCCCAGGCCGAGCCGTTCGACGAGACGAGCTGGACCAACCTCGACGGTGAAATGAGCGCCTACGTGAAGTCGAAGGCGATCGCCGAGCGCGCGGCGTGGGACTTCATGGCGGAGCAGGGCGGATCGCTCGAGCTGTCGGTAGTCAACCCGTCCGGCATCTTCGGGCCGGTGCTGGGTGCGGATTTCTCGTCGTCGATAGAAATCATCAAGCGCCTGTTGAGCGGCGGGCCCGGCTGTCCGCGGCTCTATTTCGGCGTCGTGGACGTGCGCGACGTAGCCGACCTGCACCTGCGCGCGATGACCCACCCGGCGGCGAAGGGCGAGCGCTTCATCGCCGTCTCCGGCAACGCGATGTCGATGCAGGACATCGCGAAGGTGTTGAAGGCACGGCTGGGCGCCGACGCGAAGAAGGTGCAGACACGCCAGCTTCCGGACTGGCTGGTCCGCGTCGCCGCGCTCTTCGACCCGCCAATGCGCAACCTGCTGCCGATGCTCGGCAAGGTGCGCAACGCGACGAGCGCGAAGGCCGAGCGTGTTCTCGGCTGGAAGCCGCGGCCGCGCGAGGACGCGCTCGTGGCCACGGCCGAGAGCCTCATCCGGTTTGGCGTCGTCCGATAAACGACAAGCGCGGGCGGCCCTTCGAGGGACGCCCGCGCAACAATACGCCGCGGCTAACGGCCTGCCCGCGCCTTGGCCAGCAGATCGTACCGGTCGAGGTTCATGACCTTGGTCCAGGCCGCCGCGAAGTCGCGCACGAACTTTTCCTTCGCGTCGTCGGAGGCATAGACCTCGGCCAGCGCCCGCAGCTGCGAGTGGCCGCCGAACACAAGATCGGCTGCCGTGGCGGTCCACTTGGCCTTGCCCGAAGTGCGATCGCTGCCTTCGTAGACCTTGTCGGCCGATGCGGACGGCCGCCACGTGACGCCGACATCGAGGAGGTTGACGAAGAAGTCGTTGGTCAGCGTTCCGGGCTTGTCGGTGAAGACGCCATGCTTCGACTCGCCATGGTTCGCGTTCAGCGCACGCATGCCGCCGACCAGCACCGTCATCTCAGGCGCTGTCAGCCGCAGCAGGTTGGCGCGATCGAGCAGCCGGGTTTCCGGCGACAGCGGATCGCCCGAGCGCAGGTAGTTGCGGAAGCCGTCGCCGTGAGGCTCGAGCACGTCGAACGTGTTCGCGGAGGTCTGCTCCTGCGTCGCGTCAGTGCGTCCCGGCGCGAACGAAACCGTGACGCTCGTCCCGCCCTTGCGTGCCGCTTCCTCGACCGCAGCTGTGCCGCCGAGGACGATGAGGTCGGCCAGCGAGATCTTCCTGCCGCCCTTCTGCGACTTGTTGAAGTCCTGCTGGATCTGCTCAAGCGACTTCAGCACCTTCGCCAGCCGGGCCGGTTCGTTGGCCTCCCAGTGCTTCTGCGGCTCGAGGCGGATGCGCGCGCCGTTGGCGCCGCCGCGCTTGTCGGTGCCGCGGAAGCTCGCGGCCGCGTTCCACGCCGTCGACACGAGGTCGGGAATGGACAGGCCCGAGTCGAGGATCTTGCGCTTGAGGGCCGCGATGTCGGCCTCGCCGACGAGTTCGTGATCGACCGCAGGCACCGGGTCTTGCCACAACTGCGGCTCGGGGATCGACGGCCCCAGGTAGCGGGGGAGCGGGCCCATGTCGCGGTGCAGCAGCTTGAACCAGGCGCGCGCGAAGGCGTCGGCGAGCTCGGCTGGATTCTCGTAGAAGCGCTTGGTGATCGGCGCATAGATCGGATCGACCTTCAGGGCCAGGTCCGTCGTCAGCATCATCGGCGCGTGCCGCTTCTTCGCGTCGTGCGCATCGGGCACAGTGCCCGCTGCCTCGGGATTCTTCGGCTTCCACTGCTTGGCGCCGGCCGGGCTCTCCGTCAGCTCCCACTCGTACTTATAGAGATTCTCGAGGAACCCGTTGTCCCACTTCGTCGGGTTGTCGGTCCAGGCGCCTTCGAGGCCGCTGGTGATGGAATCGCCGCCCTTGCCGGTGCCGTACTTGTTGTGCCAGCCGAGGCCTTGAGCTTCGAGACCGACAGCTTCCGGTTCCGGACCGACGTTCGAGCCGGGTGCGGCGCC
Organism: uncultured Acidobacteriota bacterium; assembly: GCA_963720545.1. Classification (GTDB taxonomy): domain Bacteria; phylum Acidobacteriota; class Vicinamibacteria; order Fen-336; family Fen-336; genus MFD01916-c6. Next base: position 3,640,193 of record OY970399.1, read on the forward strand.
ATGTGTCTTGCCGAACGAATGGCCGCCGACGATGAGCGCCACCGTTTCTTCGTCGTTCATCGCCATGCGCGCGAAGGTCTCGCGGATATCGCGAGCCGCCGCGAGCGGGTCGGGCTTGCCGCCGGGGCCTTCGGGGTTCACGTAGATGAGGCCCATCTGCACGGCGCCGAGCGGGTGCGCCAGGTCGCGTTCGCCGCTGTAGCGCGCGTCGCCGAGCCAGGTGTCTTCAGGACCCCAGAAGATGTCCTCGGGTTCCCACACGTCGGGCCGGCCGAAGCCGAAGCCGAAGGTCTTGAAGCCCATCGACTCCATCGCCACGTTGCCGGCGAGCACCAGGAGGTCGGCCCAGGAAATCTTCTGTCCGTACTTCTTCTTGAGCGGCCAGAGCAGCCGCCGCGCTTTGTCGAGGTTGGCGTTGTCGGGCCAGCTGTTGAGCGGCGCAAAGCGCTGCTGGCCTTCGCCGCCGCCGCCGCGTCCGTCGGCGATGCGGTAGGTGCCGGCCGCGTGCCACGTCATGCGGATGAAGAGCGGTCCGTAGTGGCCGTAGTCGGCCGGCCACCAGTCCTGCGACGTCGTCATCGCCTTGACGAGGTCGGCCTTCAACGCGGCGACGTCGAGCGACTTGAACGCTTCTCCGTAGTTGAAGTCGTCTTCCATCGGGTTCGACAGGTGCGAGTGGTGATGGAGTATCGACAGGTCGAGCTGGTTCGGCCACCAGTCCTTGTTGGTCCGCGGCTGCCCGCTGCCCTTGGGAGTGGGGGCTGCAATTGCGGGGTTCTCGCTCTCGCTGGCGCTCTTCGAGTGTTCCTTGTCGGGCATTGACTAACCTTCTCCTGCTGAGTGGCCGTAAGTTAACAACCTGTCGCCCATCTTATGACGGGGCGCGAGTCGGCGAAGCGTCGGCTATTTCTTCAGCCGGCGGACGTCGAGCAAAAGACCCAGGATTGTCAAAGTGAATGGAGTGACCGCCGCTCCGACGCCTGCCGTAGTGCCGAGGAACGGAACGCGGGCGAGGACGACAGCCAGCATCGTCGAGCTGCCGGCGAGGAGCGCCCACCACGCCCACACATCGCCGCGCCGATAAGGCACGAGCACGATCGTGAGGAACAGGACCCCGTAGGCCGTGGCCATCGCCGCGGCGGTGCCGCGGATACCGCGCAGCGCGGTCGTCACGTCCTCGCGGCCTCCGGCGATCTCGCTGACGCGGATACCGCTGCTTCCGTAGTCATCGGCCCGGTTGTAAGCGCGGCTGGCGGAAACGAGGGAGATCAGCGTGATTGCGATGCCCAGGAGAGTGAGCAGGATCCAGCTTGCCTTTTTCATGGTGGCGACCATACCATCGGCGCGACCGATGGACTCGCGCAACGCTCATCCTCAGCCAGGCACCCTGCTGGTCATCGACATGCAGCGCGGTTTCGACGCGCCGCGTTGGGGCCGACGCAACAACCCCAACATGGAAGCTCGAGCCGCCGAGCTGCTGCGTGCGTGGCGCACGGCCGGGCGCGCCGTGGTGCACGTGCGCCACATGTCCACCGAGCCGGACTCACCCCTCCGGCCCGGCCAGCCCGGAAACGAGTTCATGCCCGCCATGGTTCCGCTCGCAGGAGAACCGGTGATCGAGAAGCAGGTCAACAGCGCCTTCATCGGCACGCCGCTTCTCGACGACCTGCGGGCTGCGGGTTGCGAGGCGTTGACGATCGTCGGGCTCACCACCAACCACTGCATCTCGACCACCGCGCGCATGGCGGGCAACCTGGGTTTCGCGACGTCGGTCGTGTCGGACGCGACCGCAACGTTCGATCGTGTCGGCCCCGATGGCGTCGCGCATCGCGCCGAGGACATCCACGCGATCGCTCTCAGCGACCTCCACGGCGAGTTCGCGACCGTTCTCGACACGGCGGCGGTCCTCGCCGCATTGGGGAAGCGTTCCTGAGGGAAAAGCGTTGGCCCGGAAAGCTGCGCTACCACTAGCCGGACGGGTCGCTCTCGTCGCGGGGGCCACACGCGGCGCCGGCCGCGGCGTCGCGCGCGCGCTCGGCGAGGCAGGCGCGATCGTTTACTGCACCGGCCGCAGCGTGAAAGGCCGGCCCTCGGCCTACAAGCGGCCCGAAACGATCGATGAGACCGCCGCGATGATCAACGACTCGGGCGGCAAGGCGATCGCCGTTCGAGTGGACCACAGCATCGAATCCGAAGTGAAGGCGCTCTTCAGCCGGATCGTCCGCGCGCACAAGCGGCTCGACATCCTGGTGGACAGCGTGGCCGGCGAGTTGCCGTTGATGAAGCAGTGGGGGTCGATGTGGACGAGCGACCTGACCCACGCCGACGAGATCCTTCGCCAGGCGCTGACCACCCGCATCGTCACGGCCAAGCACGCGGCGCTCGCGATGATGCGCGCCAGGCGCGGCCTGATCGTCGAGATCACCGAGAACGACCTCCTCGGCGTCGCGGCCAGCCCGTTGGCGCACGTCGTGAAGGTTGCGCAGAAGGCGCTGCCTCTCGAATGGGCCGCGCAACTCAAGCCGCACGGCATCGCCGTCCTGTCGGTGACGCCGGGGTTCCTCCGCTCGGAGTCGATGCTCCAGCACTTCGGGGTCACCGAGGCGAACTGGCGTGACGCGGGTAAGAAGGACCAGAACTTCCTGGTGTCGGAGTCGCCGCTCTACGTCGGGCGCGCCGTCGCAGCGCTCGCCGCCGATCCGAAGGTGCTCGAGCGGACGGGAATGCTCTGGAGCTCGTGGGAGCTCGCGCGCCAGTACAAGTTCACCGACTACGACGGCCGCCGCCCGGACTGGGGCCGCCACAAGATCGACTGGGCAGGGATGCCGAAGGCGTGGCTCGCCTTATTCAAGACGGGTTGCGAACTCGAGATCCGTTGGCACCGCGAACTCCAGGCAAGAGCCAGGAGCTTCGGCGCCAAGATCCCGAAGGCCTGAGGGATCGACTGGCAGTCGAATCGCGGTCAGGCGAACATCTGGCGATCCTGCGTCTTGATCGGGTCGTCCCAGAACGCCTGCCACCACGGCTTGTCGGAAGCTTTTTTCGGCGGCAGCCTGAGCGTGATCACCTTCAAGCCCTTGCCCTTGGCATTTTCCTGCGCGGTGCGGAAGCGGTAGTGATCGTAGAGGCGTAGCGCCTCGATCATGTAGGTCGTCGCGATGGTCCGGTCCTTCACGAACACCAGGTTCTCGCCGTTCTCCTGGTCGGCCGGTTCGGAGAAGTTGTAGGAGCCGAAGTAGACCCTCGCATCGGGCGTGCCGAAGTCGATCACGACGAACTTGTGATGCATTCGCGTTCCGCGTTCGGTGCCGTGTTCGCCGGCCAGCCCCGAGGGCTCGGTGGCGAATGGTGCCGGTACACCCGCAGTGAGAGCCGACGAACGCACGACCCGGCGCTTCTCATCCGGACTGATGACGGTGACGCCGAGATTGCCAGCCTTGACGTTGGCATCGGCGATTCCGAGAGTGAACACCTTCTTGCTCCTGATCTGCTTGCCGAGGGCGGGGCCGATCGGGCCCTTCGTCATCTGGCCGAGAAACGCCAGCGAGAACAGAACCGAAGACTTTGCCTTGCCGATGTCGGCGCCCACATCCGCGAGCAAACCGGTTTCCTCGGTGTGGGGCGAATAGCCGACCTGTGCGGTGATCCCGGTCAGGCCGAGCTTGTGCCAACCGGCCGAGGACTTCGCGGCCCGAAAGTCTTTGGCGGCCGCCGCCGCGAAGTAGCTGTCGAACGCCTCGACATAGTCGTCGACGGCTTTCTTGCTGTTCACGATGGCGGCATTGTTCGACTGCACGTAGAAGCCTCGCCACGTGTAGTTGGTCGACCCGAACACCACCTTGTGAATGCCCGTCCCACTGACGGCGATCGACTTGTGGTGCTGGAGGTTCGCCATGTGCTGGCGCTTGACGTTGCCGGCTCCCGCGCTCGTCCGCAGCCGCTCGGCGGCCTTGCTTTCCGGCGCTGCCAACGGCTTGTGCTCCGCGGAGTCGTCGATGATGATCTTGAGCCGGGACTTGAGCCGCTCCAGGCGCGTCACGATCTCCGGGAGGTTGAGGTCGTAGGCGATCATCCGGACGCTCGCCTTCTTCTTGATGGCTTCGTCCAGGAGTTCGAGGATTGCCGAGCGCGCTTCGAAACCCATCCATTCGTAGGCTTCCGCGGCTCGCTTGTGCGTCGGCTCGAACTCGAGTCCGTTCTTCGCGTTCGCCGGCACCAGGGTGGTGATTGCCCCGTCGGGCTCGAATCTCTTGACGAAGGCTTGCGAGGAGACGAAGCCACGTGTGAATGCGATGTTGATCTGGCCGGGTTGTGTCTCCCGCAGCAACGCGATTGCAGCGCTCTGCGGCTCGCCGCGGCCCAACGCGCCGCTTTCGTCCATGAACATCGGCGTCACGCGGTAGGTGTATTTGCCTTGCAGGCCGGGATCGTTCGGAAAATGCACCCAGCGAAAATACTGGATCGGCGCCACCGTGCTCTGCAGGGTCGGATCCGTGAATTTCTTGCGCTGCCCAGGAAAGCCGATGCGGTTCCGAACGGCCCAGAACTGGTCGCGTCCGGGCTCTCGGAACTCGATCGCGAAGCCGACGAAGTTGCGCGGCGGCTTGCCGTCGCGCCAGTTCATCGCCAGCAGGGCCATGCCGTCGCCGCGATGCACCTTGAGTGTGAAGGGCGCCTTTGAATTCGCTCCGGTGACCTGAAACTCCGTGCTCATGGATTCTCCGGGGTAAGTGTCGACAACTGTAGCGTCGAACCGGCTCCGGCGAGGCGACGTTTTTTGGCTACTTCGAGCGGGATTGCAGGAAGGAGAAGAGCGCCCGCTCGTCGCCCTTGAGGCGGGAGCGGATCGGCGCCTGCTCGCCGGGCGCGCCGGGCAGCGTGCCGTCCAGGTACCCTTCGATCACTGCGGGGTGCACGTACGAGCGCCGGCAGATCGCGGCAGTGTTGCCGAGCCGCGAGGAGACCGACTCGATTGCCTTCTTCACCTGCTGCGCGCCGTGGCGCTCGCTCGCTGCCGGTTCTGCCTGGCGCAGCAGGCACGCGGCGAGCACGCTGGCAGCCCAGGTGCGGAAATCTTTCGCGCTGAAGTCCTCGGCCGTGGCGTCGCGCAGGTACGCGTTCACGTCGGCGGAGGTGAGCACGCGGCGGCGGCCGGTCTCGTCGAGGTACTGGAACAGCGTGCGGCCGGGAAGTTCCTGGCATGCCTTCACGATCTTGCCGAGCCGCCGGTCTTCCAGCACGACGACGTGGTCGCGCTTGCTCTTGCCGCGAAAACGAAACTCGAGCCGCTTGCCCGAAACGCTGACGTGCCGGTCGCGCAGGGTGGTGAGCCCATAGGAGCTGTTCTGCCGCGCGTACTCTTCGTTGCCGACGCGAATCAGGGTCGCTTCGAGCAGCCGCACGACTGCCGCCGCAACCTTCGGCCCATCGAGCGCAGGCCTGCGCAGGTCGCGCGCCGTGCGCGCCCGAAGGTTGGGCAGCCGCTTCGCAAAATCGCGGAGGCGTTCGTACTTCGCTTCGTCGCGAGCGGCCCGCCACAGCGCGTGATAACGGTATTGCTTGCGCCCCTTCGCGTCGCGACCTACGGCCTGGATGTGCCCGCGCTCATCGGCGCTGATCCACACGTCCTTCCACGCTGGCGGGATCGCAAGGCTGCGGATGCGTCCCAATGTCTTCGCGTCGCGCACCGGCGCGTGATGCGCGTTCGTGTAGCGGAAGCCGCGGCCCGAACGCACGCGTGAGATGCCGGGCGCGCCCAGGATTACGTAGCGCAAGCCGCGCGGCGCCCGGACGAAGGCGGTCGGAGCTGCGACGATCGAGCGCCGGCGAGCCCGAACGACGCGCAGACTTGGCATCACTACGCCCGAACCTGCAAGGCATGTGCCGGTTCGACCGAAGCCTCAGGACGCCGGTTCTCCGGCGCGTAACGACCCGTTTGGCGGTCCACTTTGTTCTATCTACACTCAGGCAGTCTTCTCGGCTGTGGCGCTCGATTCGGTGGTGTCGCGAGTCACCAAAGGGACGATGCCGCCTGCCAGACCCGCGCCAAGTGCGAGAACACCCCAGGTCAAGCCGGGTCGCGAGATGCCAAGCAGGGCGTCGAGGGAGAACGAACCGGCGCCGGTGAGGGCCAGCGCGAGGGCCGCAGTAGAAAGGACCAGCAGGTACTCGTAGCCGCCGCTCGGAGCGAAGAACCCGTTCTTGAGGTGGACGGTCACGGCCGCCACCAGCATCACGCCAATGATCGCCGCCGCAGCCGCGGGCGTCGCAAGCCCGGCAGCAAGGGCCAGCCCGCCGAAGAACTCGGCCGCGCCGGCCTGGGCCGCATAAATGCGTCCGGGCCGGAAGCCCAATTGCTCGAGGAACTGCCCCGTGCCGCTCAGGCCGTACCCGCCGAACCAGCCGAACAGCTTTTGCGCGCCATGCGCCGCCAGGGTCAGTCCCACCACCAGGCGCAAGATCAACAAACCAGTGTCCATGTCAGCCTCCAGGCTTTCGTCAGGGGAGTCACTTCCCCAACGAAAGCAATGTAGGCCGAATGGTATCTCATGTCAAGTAGCTATCTATTGGAAAGCAGACGGAGTACAATCCTTTTCAGGATGGGCAAAACACTCGATCCCCATTGCCGGGCGTACCAGAACGCGGTCGACCTGATCGCGCGCCCGTGGACCGGGCTCATCCTGAGCCTGCTTCAGGAGGGTCCGCTACGGTTCAGCGAGCTCGAAGAGGGAACCCGCGGCGTCGGCGCCAAGACCCTGTCCGCGCGCCTCAAGGAACTTGAAGCCCGAAAAGTGATCGCGCGTCACGTGGAGGCGGGGCCTCCGGTGCGCGTGCAGTACGCGCTGACATCCAAAGGCCGCGCTTTCCAGCACGTCGCGGCAGCGATCGAGCGCTGGGGCAGGGAACTGATTGCCGACGACTAGCTCAACGCACTCGCTTGAAGGCGGAGACAGGCACCGAGCCGTCCGGACGCGGCGGGACCCGCCACTCGAGGTCGTCGCCCACGAGCGTATAGACGCGCAGCTGCGTCGTGTCGTCGAAGTTGGGGTACGAGGCGCCGACGATCTGGAGCGTGATGGTGCTCTTCGCCGCGTCGACGGTGTAGGTGCCGAAGAGCGTGCTCATCGTGACGACCGCTTCCCGATACTCTTCAGGCGTGCCGCGCAGCCTGTCTTGCGACGCGAATTTCAGCCGGTCGGCACGGAAGACGTTGATGGAGAAATGCCCGTCCGCGGTGAAGATGGCCTGGCCGCGGGGGTTGGGACCATAGTCGGCCGTGCGCGTACCGTCGGTCTTGATGACGTCCGCCGCGGTCAGCGTCCACGTGCCAACGACGGGGGACGGCGTCTGTGCCGTCGCGATCGCCGGAACCAGCGCGCATAGAAGGACGAGCGACCTGTTCATAGTTCAGTAGCTCCTCTACGATGTGAGTACAAAGAGTAGACGTTGTTGAGTGCCCAGGACAGGAGGACGAGATGGCGCAGAAGATCACGTACTGGCTCACCACGATCATCGCCGCCGCGATGCTCGGGATGGCGGTTACCTATTTCACCAACCCGGAAGCGGTCGCCGGCTTCAGCCACGTCGGGTACCCGCAACACCTGAGAGTTGTGCTCGGGGTGGCCAAGCCCGCCGCCGGCGTCGTTTTGCTGCTGCCGGGACTTGGCCTGCTCAAGGAGTGGGCCTACGCGGGAGCGTCCTTCGCATGGTCGATGGCATTCATCGCGCATCACCAGGCCGGCGACGGCCCAGTCGCGTTCGTGCCGCTCGCGCTGCTGGCCATCCTGATCGTCTCCTATTTGACGAGACCCGCGGACCGCCGCCCGTCCATGATGGCCCTATCCGCCTGACACCGCCGTTTTCCCGAAGCGAGTTCATCGCTTGCGCTGTTCGAAAGGGATCTCATAACTGGCATCCCTCGTCCACGCGTGATCATTCGTCGATGCGAACGATGACCGCGGTCCACGGACAAAAGCGGCCCGCTCCGAACCCGAACCCTTCACGCTCCACGTCGGATGGCCGCCCGTCGCAGACCTCGATCGTCGCCTCGGCGAAGGTGAGGTCCTCGAGATGCCAGTTCCAGCCCGTGTTGGCCTGTGTGCCCGCGACGATGCGGCCGGTCGGGATCCGTGCAGGGCCGCCCCCCTGGGCGGCGCGCGCAGCGGCCAGTTGGTCTGCGCTCGTGAGCGATACGCGGAACGTCTCATCCTGAACTGCGAACGTGACTATTGCCTTCGATGACGGAGCAGCCGGTGAATCGGTTCCGCACGCGCCGACGACCAGAGCACCGGCCACTGTGCCCGCCACGGCAAAAGTCCTGACTACGCTCATCGAGACACCTTGTCCTCATCATATCCAGCGGGAAGAGGCGGCATCAAAGAGGACGGGTTAGGGACGTTTCGGTGCGGTGAAGGGTTCGGCAACAGCACCGACGATTACATGAAGGTGCATAGCCAGGGCGCCAAAGAGGCCGACGTCACGGAGGGTTCGAACGGCATCTGGGAACGCTTGCGCTACAACTGGTCCAATCCCAACCGTGTCGTCATGACCACCACCGATTCCAACCTGTGGGGCGGCGCGTCCGGGCACACCTACACCTTCACGCCGCGGCCCGACGGCAAGACCGACCTCGACGCGGTGGTCATTCGAGAGGGCAAGAATTTCAAGGGACGAGCGCTCGGGCTCGTGCTCTCTATCTTCGGCAAGAGCGTCCTGGGATCGGCGTTCGCAAAGACGGTCAAGGCAATCGAGGCCCGGAAGGTTTAACAGTCTGTGGGAGGTCATCGTGGAGTCGAACGGTGAACCCCCAACTCGAACCGCGTGGAAATGACTTGTTTGTTGCCGGAATTGGTGGAGCTGAGGGGGGATCGAACCCCCTGACCTCGTGAATGCCAGTGCTTTGGCCTCCGGGCTGCGCTCGCTTGCGTTCCTCGATGGTATGGACGTATGATAATCATCATATATGGTCAGAGCCATGAAACGACCCGTTTCCAGACGCAAGGAAGCCACACACGAACGCATCGTCGAGGCCGCCGCGCGCGCCATCCGGCGCAGCGGCTACAGCGGCATAGGCGTCGCCGACATCATGAAGGACGCGGGCTTGACGCACGGCGGCTTCTACGCCCACTTTGCGTCGCGCGAGTCGATGCTCGCCGAGGCAGCCGACCGCGCTGGCGCCGAGGGCATGGCGGCCGTGATGCGGATCGCTGCCGCGGCCCCGCCGCAGCAGGCTCTGCAGGCGATGTTGCGGGGTTACCTCTCGAAAGCGCATGCCGAAGCCGTGGAGACGGGCTGCGGGGTGGCGGCCCTCTGTTCGGAAACGCCGCGCCAGGCCCCTGAGGTGCGGCGGGCCGTCACGCGTCGCATCAAGGAGATGATCGACCTCGTCGCCCGACAGTCGCCCGACTGGGGACAGCCGAGCGCGCACGAGCGTGCGCTCGCCATCGTGGCCACGATGGTCGGCGCACTCGTCCTGGCACGCGCCGTGGACGATGCGCCGCTTTCCGACGCGCTCCGTGAGGCGGCGCTGAAACACTTCAGCCTCAACGCCAGCTAACCCAAATGGAACCTTGGCGGCACCGATTGCGTCGTGGAATATGATTAGCATCATATTTGGACCACTCTGCGGATGGCTTGGACGCTCGGGCAACCCGAACGACGATCAGTGCAAGAAGGGAACGAGATCATGACGATAGCGATTGTGACAGGCGCCTCCTCGGGCATCGGGGAAGCCACGGCGGAACGGCTCGCCAAGGCTGGCTACACGGTCTACGGGACCAGCAGGCGAGGAGCCGCAGTGGGCGCCCGCTCGTTCCACATGCTGCCCCTCGACGTGACGAGCGATGCATCGGTAGAAGCCGCCGTCAGCGAAGTGACGCGGAGGGAGGGCCGCATCGACCTGCTCGTGAACAATGCCGGCTTCGGTGTCGCCCCCGCCGGAGCGGAAGAGAGCTCGATCGCTCAGGCCCAGTCGATCTTCGACACGAACTTTTTCGGGGTCGTTAGGATGACACGCGCCGTCGTGCCCCACATGCGGCGCCAAGGGAGTGGGCGCATCATCAACATCGGCTCCGTGCTCGGCTTACTGCCGATGCCGTATGGGGCGCTCTATGCCGCAACCAAGCACGCGATCGAAGGGTATTCGGAATCGCTCGATCACGAGCTGCGCACTCGGGGGATCCGGGTCTCGGTCATCGAGCCTGCCTACACGAAGACTCAGTTCGACGCGAACTTCCTCGAACCCGACGCCAAGCTCGACGAGTATCGCGAGGCCCGCGCGGCCCTGGGCGAGGTGCTGAGGGAGGTGATGGCGGGCGCCGACGAGCCGGACGTCGTGGCCGACGTCGTGCTGGAGGCGGCCAGTGCGGCTCGCCCGAGAGTCCGCTACACCGCCGGTGGGCTCGCGAGCCGCCTGCGATGGCTTCGCCGACTCGCCCCCGCGAGACTCGTGGATGCCGGAATTCGAAAGGACCTGCGGCTCGACACGGCGACCGGTTCGCGCCGCCGACCCGCGGTCCTGGCCCAGCGATGAAGGCATTCATCATCGATCGTTATGGACGCGGCCAGAGGGTACGCGCTGGCGAAATGCCAGACCCGGAGATGCGTGAGGATGACGTATTGGTTCAGATCCACGCCGCTGGCGTGAACCTTCTGGATTCCAAAATCAGGTCCGGAGAGTTCAAGCTCCTATTGCCTTATCGCCTGCCCCTCATCTTGGGGAATGACGTGGCCGGGGTCGTGCTCAGGGTCGGATCTCGTGTGCGACGATTCAAACCCGGTGACGAGGTCTACGCGCGGCCAGATCAGGATCGAATCGGTACGTTCGCCGAGCTGATCGCGATCAAAGAAACGTCGGTAGCGAAGAAACCCAAGAACCTCACCATGGAAGAGGCGTCCGCCATCCCTCTGGTTGGACTGACTGCCTGGCAAGCGCTGATCGAGAAAGCGAGTCTGAGGAAGGGACAGAAGGTCTTCATCCAGGCGGGCTCGGGCGGTGTGGGTACGTTTGCCATTCAGCTGGCCAAGTACGTCGGTGCGATGGTGGCGACGACAACGAGCACGGACAACGTGGATTTCGTCAGAAGCCTTGGGGCCGACATCGTCATCGACTACAAGAATGAGGACTTCGGGAAAGTCCTCAGTGACTATGACGTTGTTTTGAACAGCCTGGACAAGGTGACGCTCGCCCAGTCTCTGCGAGTGCTCAAGCCTGGCGGACGGCTCATCTCAATTTCAGGCCCGCCGGATCCTGACTTTGCGCGAGATATCGGAGCGTCTTGGAGCCTGAGGCAGATCATGCGCTTCTTGAGTTACGGGGTTAGAGCAAAAGCAAGGCGCCACCAGATCGACTACTCCTTTCTTTTCATGAGAGCGAACGGCGATCAGTTGACGGAGATCACTTCCCTCATCGAGTCCGGAATCGTCCGCCCAGTCGTGGATCGGGTCTTCCCCTTCGAATCGACGAGGGACGCCATGGCCTACGTCGAAGCAGGACGCGCAAGAGGTAAGGTCGTCGTCAAGGTAAGATGACAGTGCAGTTGCAGCACCTCAGCAACGAATCTCGCCAAGCGGCGACCCGGATGCACGCCGGCATGAGGCGGTCGTAGTAGGCAGGACTTTGGCGCCGCGGGAACCACACGAAGTCGCTATCGGCCCAGTCGCGCGGACGAAGATTCTCCGATTTCGTCAAGACACGAATCGCGCTCGGCGCCGAGGCCGTCCCGCTAACTTGTTGCTGGAGTTGGTGGAGCTGAGGGGGATCGAACCCCTGACCTCGTGAATGCCATTCACGCGCGCTCCCAGCTGCGCCACAGCCCCAGGGTAGGAACGAAAACTACGCGGAAATGCTAGCACGGATCTCCGCCAGTTCCTGCGCTGTGGGCAAGGTCGGGCGGTACTTGCGATCGATCCTGGCGTACCAGTAGCGGGCGTTCGCTTCGTCCCCTTCCATGCGGTGGGCGACGGCGTGGATCCAGTTGGCCACGGGTTCGTCTTCGTGCTCCTGGACGATGACGTGGGCCTTTTCCCAATCGCCTTTTTCGGCGTGGGCGATCGCTTCCAGGAGCAGGGCGCGCAGCGGTTCTTTCATTCGCCTCTTCGGAGTATATTGGTTCCAGTAGCTCCCGGATCCCTCCGTGGAGTTTGCATGAGAACCCTGCGAGTGTTCTCGACCTTTGCCGCGGGCGGGCTCGGTTTCCTCACGCTCCTGGCGTTCGAGCCCGCCATGGCGCCACAGAATTACGGTGTGGCGCCGCCGCTCGCGCGCTATGCCGGTGTTTACAACGCGGGCTTTCTCGACGTCACCATTGTGCTGCGGGCCGATGGGGTGCTGACCTCTTCTGCTCGCGGGTTTCCCGGGAACGTGCTGGTGGCTGCGGGGCTCGACCAGTTCACGCTGCAACACGTTCCTGGCTACCGGCTCGAGTTTCTTCGTGATGAGCACCGCGCCATGGTGGGGCTGATCCTGCACAAGCCGAGCGGCAGCTATGCGGCGGTGCGCAAGGCCGACCACACCTCTGTCGCTACTCGCTCCTTGTCCTCTTTGTCCGGCACTTATACGTCCGGAACGTTCGATGCCGTGATTGCGCTGCGCCCTGACGGGGTGCTGACGGCGTCGGTTCCCGGCCGCGCTCCTTCGGAGCTCCTGCCGGACGGCGAGCTGGCGTTCACGCTGCGGGACATGCCGGGCTATCGGCTGGAGTTCAGGCTTGGCGAACGCAACCAGGTGCTGGGCGTCATCTCCAGCCAGCCCAATGGCTCGTTTGCGGCGGTGCGCAAGGTGGTGGCGAAGCCGCTGGCACGGAGCGCCGGCTAGCGGCTGGCGTATGCGGTCGCGCGGAGGATGGCGCCTTCGAACGCCTGCACCGTTTCCTCGTCGCTGCCGACAACACCGATGACGGTCGGTCCCACGCGCACCATGCCGACAACGGTCCCCAGGACGCGCGCGCGGTAGTGCGGCGAGAACCGCACGTCGTGGTTCATCACGAAGATCGACACCTGCTTGCCGGTCTCGTCATCCTCATAATAAAGATGCGGGGTGAGCGACAAGTCGGCGAGCGGGCAGAAGCGGCCGCCGAGAAGCGCGAGGTCGCCGTTCCTCTCGGGCAGGTAGGGAAGCGGCGTGCCCTGGCGGTAGAACCAGCGCGCCACCAGGTTCATGTCCTCGCTCCACACCTTCGCGGGGATGTTCTTGCGGTTGAAGCATTTCTTGTGGTCGGCCACGAGCTCGCGCGCCACGAACCACGGCTCGCCGCGGCCGATGAGCACGCCAAAGAGGAGCACGGCCCCGAATGGCACCAGCACCTGCAGCCAGCTCAGGCGGCGCGGCTGCAGCGCCTCCTGGAGACGCCGTTCCAGGCCGCGCGGCAGGTCCTCGCTTTCGGCGCGGCGCAGCAGCTGGCGCACGTGCTGTTCGCCCGCGAGCTGCACCCGGCACGGGGCGCACTCGCCCAGGTGCGCCTCCACACCGTGACGGTCGGGGAGGTCGAGGGCATCGTCGAGATAACCGGTGACGAGCTCGGAGCGGCAGTTGAGCGTCATGGTCATGGCCGCACGTCTTCCAGCAGGCGGCGCAGCACCGAGCGGCCGCGATGGATCCGCGACATCACGGTAGCTTCCGGCACCAGGGTGACGGCGGCGATCTCGGCGTACGAAAAGTCCTGCACGTCGCGCAGCACCACGGCTGTGCGATACGGCTCCGGCACCTGCGCCACCGCGCGCCAGGTTGCCTCGTCGTCCTGCTCGAGCGCCGCCTGCGGCATCGGTGTGGTCGACTCGAACACCACCGGTCCTTCGATGAGCGCCGCACGCGCCTCGCGCCGGAACATGTCGGCGCGCACCTGGTGCAGCACCTTGTAGAGCCACAGCCGGATGCCGGTGCCCGGCTCGTAGCCGGCGAACTGCTTGTACGCACGCACGAACGTGTCGTGCACGAGGTTCTCCGCCTTGTCGCCAGGGCCGACGAGGCGGCACGCCGTGCCGAACAGCTCGCGGCGGTGGGGCAGTGCTTCGGCCTGGAATCGGGCTCGGTCGCTCAAGCGGCTCCATGGTATGTCGCGGTACCACAGAAGCAAACGGCCTGCGTCACGCGCCTTTGCGGGCCGACTAGAATGGCGGCGCCACATGAGATACATGACGACGGCCGAGGTCGCTCGCGAGCTGGCCGTCAGCAAGCAGACGCTTCTCAACTGGCTCTACCAGGGCAAGGTCCCCGAGCCGCCGCGCGATTCGCGCCGCTATCGGCTGTGGAGCGCGTCGCGGGTGAAGCTGGTGCGCGAGCTGATCGCCGACGGCCGGCTGCGCAATCGCACGGTCATCCACCGCTCGCCGTCGAAGGCGGCCGAAGTGGTGACCGCGTTCGCCCGCGAGGTGAACCAGTTCGTGCGCGACGCCGAGATCGACCCGCGCTCACTGGTGCGCGAAGCCAAGCGCCTCAACCCGCGCCTCTGGTCGAAGACGGAGAAGAAGGCCCGCCGCCGCTAAGGCGAGCGTCAGGCCACGAGCTCGAACGCGACGACGGTGCTGTCGTCGTGCCAGCCGCTTACGCCCACGGGGCCTGGCCCCGCGGCAGCGGCCTCGATCAGCAGGTCGCAGGCGCTTGCCGGCGTCAGCATCGAGCCGCCGCCTCCGTCCAGCACGCCGGTCACGGTGTCGCTCGAGCCCTCGAGCGCATCGGTGACCCCGTCAGTGACGACGACGCCCACGTCGCCCGGTTCGAGGTCGATCTCGCTCGGCGCGAAGGCGGTCCCGGGCAGGAGGCCGAGCGGCGGCGAGGTGGAACCGAGCGCGCGGCCGCGGCCGCCGCGCAACAGCACCGCCGCCGGATGGCCGGCGTTCACGTACGTGAGCCGCGGCGGCTCGGCATCCAGCCGGCCGATGAACGCGGTGGCGTACGGCACGCCGGCGTTGTCCGCGTAGAGCGCTTCGGAGAGTCGCGCCGCGATTGCCGCGGGGTCGCTCGAGCCGCGCGCGGCGCTGCGGAACATCGCTCTGAGCGACGCGTGCAGCAGAGCTGCCGGCACGCCCTTGCCGGAGATGTCGCCGACGATCAGCATCGACGCTCCGTCCGGGCGTGCGACGAGGTCGTAGAAGTCGCCGCCCACCGCCCAGGTGGGGAGCAGCCGCGCCGCCCAGCGGTAGTTGCCGGTGCGTTCGGGCAGCTCCGGCAGCAGGTTGCGCTGGATCTCGGCGGCGAGCCGCATCTGCGTATCCATGCCGATGCGTGCTCGTTCCAGGTCGCTGAGCCGCCGCTCGGTCGCGCGCAGGTGCAGCCAGAGATACGAAACCGCGGTCAGCCCGAGCGTGAGGATGACGTCGCTGATCCAGCCCAGGTCGGTGGGATCGGCGTGCACCGCGGCGACCACCGCCCTTTCGATGACGGCGCCGAGCACGAAGGTGATGGCGCCGGCGGCGAGGGAGAGGATTGCCGGCCGAAACCGCGGGTCGCGGGCAATGGTCACTACTGATCTGACTCGGGTGTGCCGGACGAGGTTGCTTCCTTTCACGCTTGTAATGCGCCGGAAAGCCGCCCGCCACCTGCTGCTGCGTCTATATAGGTGTCACGACCCCCGGGGCGGCCGTGGCGGCGTTTGCAAACTGGCCCCTCTCGAGGTCCATCGATATGAAAACTCGTTTCCGGCTCGGTCTGGCCGCGGCGGCGGTGATGCTGTCGGCCGCCTTCATCGGAATGAATGTGAAAACTCCAGCGGTGCGCGCCGAAGTGGCGACTGCTGCCGCGCCGGCCTCTTCGGTGGCCGGTGTGCCACGGGACACCGCCTCCTACGCCGACCTGGTGAGCCGTGTTTCGCCTTCGGTCGTCACTGTGCGCAGCCAGCGGATGGTGCGGGCTGCGAGCCAGCAGTTCGACATTCCAGAAGAGCTGCGGCCGTTCTTCGGCGACGGCCCGGGCTCGGGCCCATCCGCGCCGCGCCGGCAAGGGGCGCTCGGCTCCGGCGTCATCGTCTCGGCCGACGGCTACATCCTCACCAACCATCATGTGGTCGATGGCGCGCAGAAGATCAACGTCGATCTCTCCGACCATCGCACGCTCACCGCCCGGCTCGTCGGCTCCGATGCGCCCAGCGACCTCGCGGTCCTCAAGATTGACGCGAAGGACCTGCCGGCGCTGCCGATGGGCGACTCCGCGCACTCGCGGGTGGGCGACGTGGTGCTCGCGTTCGGCAACCCGCTCGGCATCGGTCAGACGGTGACGATGGGCATCATCAGCGCCAAGGGTCGCGCCACCGGCGCGGGCGACGGCAGCTTCGAGGACTTCATCCAGACGGACGCGCCCATCAACCAGGGCAACTCGGGCGGCGCGCTCGTCAACCTGCGCGGCGAGCTGGTCGGCATCAACTCGCAGATCGTGTCGCCGTCGGGCGGCAACATCGGCATCGGCTTCGCCATCCCGTCGGCGATGGCAAGCAACGTGATGCAGCAGTTGCGCAACGGCGGGCGCGTGGCGCGCGGGCAGCTCGGAGTCACCGCGCAGACCATCACTTCCGACGTCGCGCAGAGCCTCGGCATGAGCGAAGTGCGCGGCGCACTCGTCGGCACGGTCACGGCCGGCAGTCCGGCGGCGAAGGCCGGCATCAAACAGGGCGACGTCATCCTGAAGGTGGACGGCACGCCCATCGATGACAGCAACAGCCTTCGCAACCGCATTTCCGGCACGAAGCCGGGTTCGCACGTGGAGCTGAGCGTGCTGCGCGATGGCCGCGAGCAGACGATCGGCGTCAACCTCGGCCAGCTGCAGGCGCGCGCCGAGGATGCCGACGACGACACGGCCGGCGGCACCGCCAACGGCCCGCGGCTCGGCCTCACCGTCAGGCCGCTGTCTCCGGAGGCGGCGCGGCGGCTCGGGCTCGCGAAAGACCAGGGGCTCGAGATCGCGGGCGTCGATCCCGAGGGGCCGGCGGCGCAGAGCGGCTTCCAGCCGGGCGACATCATCCGCACGGTGGACGGCAAGCCGGTGGCCGACGCGGCGTCGCTGCGCGCGGCGGTGGGGGCAGCGAAGACGCGGCCCGCGCTGGTGCTCGTGGCGCGCGACGGCGGCAACTTGTTCCTCACGCTCGACCCGCGCGGCTGAGCGCCGTCCGGTTGCGGGACCGGGTGAGATAATGACCCTCGTTGCGAACGATGATCGCTGTGCGCTGCTCGCGATGAGGGTACTGGTGGTGGAAGACGACACCACGATCGCGGAGTTCGTGGCGCGCGGCCTGCGCGAAGCGGGTTTCGTCGTGGACTCCGCGCATGACGGTGACGACGGCTTGCGGCTGGCGCTCGACCACGACTACGACGCCGCGGTCGTCGACGTCATGCTGCCGTCGCGCGACGGGCTGGGGCTCATCGGCGAGCTGCGGCGCCGTCGGCGGGCGACGCCGGTGCTCATCCTGAGCGCCCGCCGCGAGGTGCAGGACCGCGTCAAGGGGCTCGAGTCGGGCGGCGACGACTATCTCACCAAGCCGTTCGCATTCCCGGAACTCCTCGCGCGGGTGCAGGCGCTCATCCGCCGCGCCACCGGCGCCTCGGAGCCCACGAGCCTCGAGTTCGCCGACGTGCGGCTCGACCTCCTCACCCGCGAGGTGCGCCGCGCCGGCCGCAAGCTCGACCTGCGGCCGCGGGAGTTCGCGCTCCTCGAGTACCTGCTGCGCAACCCCGGCCGCGTCGTCTCGAAGACGGCGATCCTCTCGCACGTCTTCGACTACGGCTTCGACCCGCGCACCAACGTCGTGGACGTGCTGGTCCACCGGCTGCGCGACAAGCTCGACCGCGACTTCGACGTGAAGCTGATCCAGACGGTGCGCGGCGCCGGGTATGCCCTCCGGCTGGCTTGAGCGGCTGCGGCCGGCGCTGACCTTCCGCATCGCGCTCTGGTACGCCGCCGTCTTCATCGTCAGCGCGCTGGCGCTGTTCGCCCTGAGCTACCACCTGCTACGGCGCTCGCTCGAAGCGGGCGATCACGACCTCATCCGCGCCACGCTTGCCGAGTACTCGTCGCAATACGAGGCTGGCGGCCTCGAGTCGCTGCGCCTGGTTCTCGATGCACGCCAGGGCGCCGGCGGTTCGTCCGACCTCTACGTGCGCATCGTCGGTCCGGCCCAGGAAACCGTGTTCCTCAGCCTGCCGCGCGGCTGGGCGGAGCTGCGTGCCGATGCGTTCTCTGGCGGCCGCGGCGCCGGCATCCTCGAATGGTCCGCGGTTCCCGGCCGCTCGCCTGGCGACGCGCTCGAGATCGCGTCGCTGCGCCTCACCGACGGCACCTTGTTCCAGGTGGGCCGCGGCACGGAGCGCCGCACCGAGGTGCTGGCCCGCTTCCGCGGCGTACTCGCGTGGATGCTGGCGCTGGTGCTGGTCACCGGCCTCGCCGGCGGCACGCTCTTCACGCATTCGGCGCTGCGGCCGGTGCGCGAGCTGACCCGCGTGGTGAGCGGCATCGTGGCCACCGGCAGCCTCTCGCAGCGCGTGCGCGCGGGCGGCCGCAGCGACCCCATCGACACGCTCGCCGGCCACGTCAACACCATGCTCTCGCGCATCGAACGCCTGGTCACCGGCATGCGCGAATCGCTCGACAACGTGGCTCACGACCTGCGCACGCCGCTGACGCGCCTGCAGGTGATCCTCGAGGACGCGCTGCAGAAGGCGGAGCCGGGCCGCTCGCGCGACTCGATCGCCGACGCGCTGGAGGAAACCGAGCGGGTGACCGGCACCCTCAACGCGTTGCTCGACTTGTCGGAGGCGGAGGCGGGCGCGATGCGGCTCGAGATACAGGATGATGCACCGGTCACCCTCGCCGCCGTCGTCGCCGATGCGGTCGAGCTCTACGCCGACCTCGCCGAGGAGAAAGGTGTCGCCATCGCCGTTTCGATTGCAGACGGGCTGGCGGTGCCGGGGGATCGTCGCCGGCTGCGGCAGGTGTTCGCGAACCTGGTGGACAACGCGGTGAAGTACACACCGCGGGGCGGGCGCATCACGATCGAAGGTCGCGCCGACGGTGACACGGCTATGGTCGAGGTGGCAGACACCGGGCCGGGAATCGCTGCCGCCGACCGCGAGCGGATCTGGGAGCGCCTCTATCGCGGCGATCGCAGCCGCTCGGAGCGCGGCCTCGGCATCGGCCTCAGCCTGGTGCGCGCCATCGTCGCCGCCCACGGCGGCACCGCCGACGTCGCGAGCGAAGCCCCTGAAGGCGCCCGCTTCCGCATCCGCCTGCCGCGCTAACTGCGTTTTCCCGAGGAGTGCAGCCCTTGCGCTGCGACCGAGGGATCTCCCGTGTGTGTTGGACGGCCCATTCGTTTTCCAGAGGAGCTCAACGCTTGCTGCGGGTCCTTCGAACCAGCGCAAGCGCAAGTAGCCCTCAGGACATGGCCAAAGGAACGGACGCGGACGCAAGCGCCTGGGGAACGACAAGAAAGGAAATCGACGGATTGGACGGGGACGGGAGCCAATCCGTCGATGACTAGACTACTCCCAAGGAATATCTGGCATGAGGAGGCGGGCTACCGGGATGCCCTGTTGCAGGTGGCTCGTGCAGATCTCGTCGAGGTCGGCGAGGGTGACGTGGGCGTACCAAACGTTGTCCGGTTGCACTGCGACTGTCACGCCCTGGCTGCAGTGCTTCAGGCAGCCGGTGCGGGTCACCATCACGGACTGGCGCAGGCCCAGGTCTCTCACGCGGTCCTTGAGCGAGTCGTAGACCGCCTCCGCGTCCTTCTCGAAGCAGCAACCCTTGCGGCTTCCGGGCGGACGTTCGTTGAGGCAGACGAGCACCTGTCGTACGGGTTTCGGCATGTCTTCCGATTGTAGGCGCGGCGCTCGCTACTTCGCGATTGCGGCGCGGCGCAGCACCCGGCCGGGCGTCTTGCCGGTGACCTTCGTGCCGTCGTAGACGAGCTCGCCGTTCACCCACACGTTCTTGATGCCGGCCGAGGTGACCTGCGCGTCAGTTGTCGTCGCTCGGTCGGCAACCGTGTTCGGGTCGAAGATGACGAGGTCGGCGAAGGCGCCCTGCACCACAGTGCCGCGGTCCTTGAAGCCCATGTGGGCAGCGCCCAGCGAGCTCATGCGCTCCACGGCCTGCTCGAGCGTCAGCACCTTGCGGTCGCGCACGTAGGTGCCGAGCACGCGCGGGAACGCGCCGAAGCCGCGCGGATGGCGGCCGCGCAGCTCGCCGTCGGTGCAGATGTTCGAATGTGGCCACTGCAGCAGCTTCTCGATGTCGCGTTCGTCCATGCTGGTGCCGATGACGCCTTCGGCGTCCTCGTTCGGATGTTGCTTTTCCCAGGCTGAAGACTCGGCGATCAGGTCCATCAGGGTCTGCGCGGCGTCCTTGTTGCGCAGTTTCGCGATCTCCGCGATCGTCTTGCCCGTGTAGCTCGGCTCGGGGCCGAACGCCGAAAGCAGCAGGCCCTCGGGAGTGGAAACCTCGCTCACCGCGTACTGCGCCGACTTCTTGTTGGTGAAGTCGCGCGCGGGGAACAGCACCTGCAGCGTCGACTGCCAGTAAGTGTAGGGATAGATGTCGGCCGTGATCTCGATGCCCTCGGCACGCGCCTTGTCGAGGATCGCGATGAGCTTGTCGGCCTGTCCCCAGAGGCTGTGCTGCGCCAGCTTCACGTGCGACACCTGCACCGGCAGCTTCGCCTCGCGGCCGATGTTGACGATCTCGTCCACCGCCTTCCAGAAGTAGCGGTCCTCGCTGCGGATGTGGCTGATATAACGGCCGCCGTAGGATGCCGCCACCTTCGCGAGATCGATCACCTCCGAAGGCGCCGAGAAGATGCCGGGGTCGTACTCGAGGCCGCTCGAGAGGCCGATGGCGCCGGCATTCATGCCTTCGTCCACCAGCGCCTTCATCTTGTCCACTTCGGCCGGGGTCGCCTTGCGCTTGAAGTCCTCGCCCATCACCTTGTCGCGCACCGATCCGTGGCCGACATAGCTCGCCAGATTGATGGCCGGCGGATTCTTGGCGAAGCCGTCGAGATAAGGGGCAAGCGGAATCTCCGAGCCGCCGTCCTGGCCGACGACGATGGTGGTGATTCCCTGGCTGACGACCGCGAGCGCGCCGCGTTCCTTGTCGAGCCCGCGGCTGTGATGGCTGTGAGTGTCGATGAAACCGGGGGCGAGCACCATGCCGGTGGCGTCTACGATGTTGTCGTCATCGGTCGGCTTCAGGTCGCCGACCTCGGCGATGCGGTCGGCCTTGATGCGCACGTTCGCAGCGCGGCCCGGCTGGCCGGTGCCGTCGATGAGCGTGGCACCGGTGATGAGGGTGCTCGTCTTCTCCCGGGGCGCCTCTTGTTTTGGCGCGCATGCCGCGAGAAGGGCGGCGGGGACGAGGCTCGCGGCGAGGACCATGCGGCGCAGGTTCATGATGGCTCCTATCTGATGGACTGGAGGCGCTTGGCCTCGGCTTCGACGGCTTCCATGACGCGCAGGGTGTTGCCGCCGAGGATCTTGACGATGTCCGCTTCCGAATGGCCGCGCTTCAGCAGTTCGTAGGTGATCATGGGCAGCTTGGTGACGTTCTCCATGCCCACGGGCAGCGAGTCGACGCCGTCGAAGTCGGAGCCGAGGCCCACCGCATCGACGCCGCCCACCTTGATCGCGTGCTCGAAGTGCTCCATCAGCTTCGCGAGGCCCGGCGGCGGGATTGGCGGCAGCGCCTTGGCGGCCTTCATACCCTCGTCCGCCTGCTTCGCCTCGTCACCGGGATACTTCGCCTCCATCTCCGCCTTGATCTGGTCGGCGCGCGCCTGGCGCTTGAGGCGGAAGTCCTCGTCGAGGAACCCCGAGGCGAAGTTGATCTGGATGACGCCGCCCTTCTTCGCCAGAGCGCGGATCATGTCGTCCGTCATGTTGCGCGGCGCGTTGCAGATGGCGCGGCACGAGGAATGCGAGGCGAACGGCGGTGCCGTCGCCACCTCGATGACGTTCTGGAAGGTGTCGTCGGAGACGTGCGAGATGTCGACGATCATGCCGATGCGGTTCATCTCGGCCACTACCCTGCGGCCGAGGACGTTGAGGCCGCTCCAGCGCGGCTTGTCGCCCGAGGAGTCGGCCCAGTCGTTGGTGTTCGAGTGGGTGAGGGTCATGTAGCGCACGCCCAGGTCGAAGAAGGAGCGCAGCGCGGGAATGCTGTTCTCGATGGCGTGCCCGCCCTCGATGCCCATGAGCGCCGCCACCTTGCCCTCGGCCTTCAGGCGGCGCACGTCCGCCGCGGTGGTCGCGAGGCCCATCTTCTCGGGATAGCGCTCCACAGCGCGCCGCACCGAGTCGATCATGTCGAGCGCGCGCCGTGCCGAGCCGCCTTCCTTCGCGTACTTGCCCGCGACGTAGATCGCGAAGAACTCCGCGTCGAGGCCGCCTTCGCGCATCCTCGGCAGGTCCATGTGGGTTTTTTCGGAGCGGCTGCCGAAGTCGAGGCCCTCGTCGGTCATCGGCGAGGTGGTGTCGGAGTGCGTGTCCACCACGATCGCCTGCTTGTGGATCGCGAGCGCCTTCGCCCACAGGGGATCTTTCGCGACCGCGGGGTCGATCTGGGTCGCGAGCAGTGCGGCCATCAGCAGTGACATCTTTTTTTGGCCCTTCCCCCTTGTGCCGCAACAAATGATGCCCGAGTATAACCAACCGTGGCCGCCGCACCGCTCGTCTCGACCGATTGGCTCGCCGCGCACGCGCGCGACCGCGGCGTCGTCATCGTCGATTCGCGCTGGTATCTCGACCCCGACAGGCGCGGCCAGGACGCGTACGACGCGGGCCACATCCCCGGCGCCATCTTCATGGACCTCGACAGCGAGCTGGCGGCGCCGGGAGGGAAGCGCGGCGGCCTGCTGGGCCGCCATCCCTGGCCGCCGCCCGAACAGGTGGAGGCGGTTATGGGCCGCCACGGCATCGACGAAACGAGCCTGGTCGTCGCCTACGACGACCAGGCGGGCGCCATCGCGGCGCGCCTCTGGTACGTGCTGCGCGCGTACGGCCACCAGAACGTTGCGGTGCTCGACGGCGGCATCGCCAAGTGGATTGCCGAACGACGGCCGCTCGCAACCGACCTGCCGGCGGTCGAACCAAAGCGCTTCATCGCGCGTCCGGTGCCGCAGCGGATCGTGACGAAGGAAGAAGTCGCGGCGCTCGAGCGGTCCGCGCTCGTCATCGACGTGCGCGCGGGGGAGCGCTACCGCGGCGAACAGGAGCCGATCGACACCCGCGCCGGCCACATTCCGGGCGCCGTCAACATTCCTTACGCGAGCAACCTGACCGGTGGAGCGGTGCCGGTGATGCGCAGCCCCGAGGAGCTGCGCGAGCTCTATCGGTCGCAAGGCGCCGCGGACCGCGAGGCCGTCGTCTATTGCGGCTCGGGCGTCACTTCATGCCATACGATGCTGGCGCTCGAACTCGCCGGACTGCCCGGCATTCTCTACCCGGGTTCGTGGAGCGAATGGAGTTCCGATCCGCGGATGCCGGTGGCGAGCGGCGGCGAGTGAGCCCTACTTGCTGAGGACGTAGAACGGGCGGCGGCGCCCGAGTTCCTCGACCGGGATGAAGTTGGAGGCGACGTAGCCGCGTCCGAGATAGGTCTTGAGCCCGGCTGCGATCCGCGCCTGCCAGCTCTCCGCCACCTTGGGAGCGGCGCGGCTCAGCACGTCCCATTCGGGCGGGATCTCGAGCAACACCTGCGGATCGTTCAGGTCGAGCACTGGCTCGGATGAAACCGGCCAGCCGCCTTGCCATTTCACTTCGTTGATGCGCGGCAGGTCGGGGGCCACGGTTTGCGGCGGCAGTGGCGTGTTGGCGGCGCGTTCCTGCACGCGCTGGCTGTTGAGCTCCCAGCGCACCAGCAGGCGGTGGGTCGGCATGCCGTGATGCAGCACCGACGACGTGACGCCGTAGAAGTTCTCGAGGAACTCGCGCGAGATGGCGCCGAGGCGCCGCAGGTTGAGGTGCGCGTTGCGCGACTGCATCGGGTCGAACGTCCAGGTGATCAGGTCGATGCCGCGCCCCAGCGCCGCCTCGCGCTGCGCCCACTTGATGCGGATGCCGACGCCGCGCTTCTGGTATTCGGGCACCACGGCAACCATGTCGGAGTGCATGAAGCCGTGGCCCGAGTGCAGGGCGGGGAAGGCGTAGCCGAAGCCGATGATGCGGCCGCCGGGCACCGTCTCGGCGAGGTGCACCATGCCGCCCGCGTGCTGGGCCGCGATGAACTGCAGCGCGGGGATGATCTCGAGGTCGGGCAGTCCCCAGACGATGCGCTGCAGCTCCACGCAGGCATCGAAGTCGGCGCGGCCTTCGGCCATACGAATTCGTACGTCTTCTTGCATGGGCCGCGAGTGTAACACGCAGGTTTGCGCCGCCGGGGCTAGACTGCGGCGCCATGGCAACAACGACGGCAGAGCCGCAACGCGCCACGCTT
Source organism: uncultured Acidobacteriota bacterium (assembly GCA_963720545.1). Classification (GTDB taxonomy): domain Bacteria; phylum Acidobacteriota; class Vicinamibacteria; order Fen-336; family Fen-336; genus MFD01916-c6. Next base: position 3,664,602 of record OY970399.1, read on the forward strand.
CTGCGGGGGCTGTCGATGTGGGACGGCGCCCTCATCACCATCGGCTCCATCCTCGGCACCGGGATCTTCCTCACCACATCCGACATCGCCCGGGTCCTGCCGCATCCGGGGCTGCTCGTGCTGGTGTGGGCGGTGGGCGGGCTGCTGACGCTGGCGGGCGCTCTCAGCTACGCGGAGCTCGGCGCCATGTACCCGAAGGCCGGCGGGCAGTATCACTACCTGACGCATGCCTACGGCCCGCTGTGGGGGTTCCTGTTCGGATGGGCGTGCTTCCTCGTCATCATGTCGGGCGGCCTGGCGACGCTCGCGGTCGGCTTCGGCGAGTATCTCGGCTCGTTCATCCCGTTCTTCTCGACGCAGCACATCCTGTTGAGCCTGCCGCTCGGCTCCTGGAACTTCCAGATCAACGGCGGACAGCTCGCAGGTGCGCTGGCGATGGTGATGCTGTCGGCAATCAACTACTACGGCCTGCGCGAGAGCACCTTCTTCCAGAACGCCGTTACCTTGCTGAAGGTGGGCTCGCTCGCGGCGCTCGTCATCTTCGGCCTGTTCGCCTCGGCGCCGGTGACCCCCGATTACTTCGCGCCGCTGCCCGTCGGTCCGGGGCTGCTTACGGCCATCGGGGTCAGCATGATCTCGGTGCTCTGGACGTTCGACGGCTGGTACGGCATCACGGCACTCGCCGGCGAGATGCGCAAGCCAGAGCGCGACCTGCCGCGCAGCATCGTCCTCGGCACACTCGCCGTGACGGTCATCTACGTGCTCGTCAACATCGTCTACACGCGCGCCCTGCCGATCGCTCAGATGGCGGAGTCGCAGCGCATCGGCGAGGCGGCGGCATCGTCGCTGTTCGGCCTCGGCAGCGCGCGGCTCGTCTCGCTCGCGGTGCTCATCTCCACCTTCGGCTGCATCTCCTCGACCATCCTTTACTGCACGCGCATCTACCTGGCGATGGCCGAGGACGGCCTGTTCTTCCGCAGGCTGGCGGTGATCCACCCGAAATACCGCACGCCCGGCGCCAGCATCGTCGCGCAGGGCGTGTGGGCCACCGTGCTCACTTTCTCCGGCAGCTACGCGCAGCTCTACACCTATGTGGTGTTCGCTTCGACCCTGTTCCTCACCGCCACCGGCGTCGCGGTGTTCGTGCTGCGCCGCACCCAGCCCGGCACACCCCGCCCGTATCGCTGCTGGGGCTACCCCTGGGTGCCGGCTCTCTTCGTCCTTTCGTCGGCGGTGCTCGGCGTCAACACGCTGCTCGAGAAGCCGATGGAGTCGTGGATGGGGCTGCTCCTCGTTGCCGCCGGCATCCCGGCATACCACTATTGGCGGAAGCGCTCGAGCACGGCCGCGTAGTATTCTTGGCCGCCACCGCCGGTGGTGTCACGACGGACCATATGCCTTGAGGAGATCGGTGTGAAAACCATGTTGCGGCCAGCGGCCGCTTTCCTGATTGTTGCGGCTCTCGCCTTTGCCGCGTCGTGCGGTGACGACAAGAAGAGCCCCACCGGCTCCAGCGCCTCGCCCACACCGACGCCGACCCCGGTGCCGACGCCCACGCCGACTCCGACGCCGACGCCCGGCGCCGAGTTCGCTTGCGGTGCCACGATCGTGAGCGGCGGCGGCGGCTGCAGCGACGCCCACGGGCCGGTCTACTCGAAGGCGGTCGAGGATGCGATCGATTTTGCGATCGCCACCGGCACCGGCACCGCCGGCAACAAGATCACGAGCACGGGCAAGTACGTGCTGGCAGTGCTCGGGCACCTCGAGGACGCCGGCTATTGCGTCGATTACGACGGTGAAGAACTGAACATCAAGCGCAACAACGATTTCCAGGAAAATTACGACATCGTGCTGGCGAGCGGCTTCATTCGCCGTGGCACGGGCTCCTTCCGCGTGCGCTGCACGCCTGCGCAGTTTCCGCTGCCCCAGGAGCCGATCTTCCCGGTGGGCGGCTGCCTCCCCGGCGCCAGCCGCGAAAAGGTCTGCGGGCGCGACGACGACGGCGCCGTGATGCTCGATCCGATCGAGGCGGCGATCAACCATGCGCTCGCCCTGCGTCCCACGAACTACCGCGACCAGCACGTCATCGACGGCCACCTCTACCAGACCGATGTCGTCGATGCGCTGAAGGCGGCCGGCTTCTGCGCCAAGACCAACTTCGAGGAAGTGAGCGTCAAGCTGGACAACGAGTTCTCCGAGAACTACGACATCCTGCTCGCCAACAACACGCTGCGCCGCGGGCGCGGCGCCTATCGCGTTTCCTGCTGGCCAGCGGGCTTCTGAGGCGTGGCCGCGGAACGCGTCACCTACGCGACGCTTGCCGCCGGCCAGACCGAAGACTTCGGCCGCCGCTACGATGAGGCGGCGGCTGCGGTGTTGGCGCAGCAAGGCGCAAGCCACGGCCACGTCATCGACGGCCGCGAGGTTGCGGTCGCCGAAAGCCTGGACGACCGCAGCCCTTCCGACACACGCATCGTCCTCGGCAGTTTCGCGGTGGGCGACAAGAGCGCGGTGGATGCAGCGGTCGCTGCCGCACGCCGCGGGTTCGCGCCCTGGAGCGCAAGGCCGTGGGCGGAACGCTGCGCGGTGCTGCGCCGCGCCGCGGACCTGATCGACACGCGCGGCTTCGAGCTGTCTGCGCTCCTCAGCGTCGAGGTCGGCAAGAACCGGCTCGAGGCGATGGGCGACGTCACCGAAACCGCCGACCTCATCCGCTACTACTGCGACCAGGTCGAGGCGAACCAGGGCTTCGCCCGTCCGATGGGGCAATTCACGCCGCAGGAGAAGACCTTCTCGGTGCTGCGGCCGTACGGGGTCTTCGGCATCATCGCTCCCTTCAATTTCCCGGCTGCCCTCCTCGGCGGGCCGGCGTCGGGCGCGCTCGTCGCTGGCAACACCGTGGTGCTGAAGCCGAGCGCCGAGGCGCCGCTCGCAGGGCTTCGCTTCTATTCGATCTTCCGCGAGGCGGGCGTGCCCGGCGACGCGCTGCAGCTGGTGTTCGGGCCCGGCGCAACCGGTGCCCTTCTCGCCAACCATCCGGGCCTCGACGGCTTGCTCTTCACCGGCTCGAAGGAAGTGGGACTGCCGCTCCTCGCGCACTTCAGCCGCGACTACCCGAAGCCCTGCATCGTCGAGATGGGCGGCAAGAACCCGGCGATCGTCATGCCGAGCGCCGACCTCGACGCCGCGAGCGACGGGGTGATGCGTTCCGCGTTCGGGCTGCAGGGGCAGAAGTGCAGCGCTTGTTCGCGCGTCTACGTGCACCGTGAAGTCGAAGCAGAGTTCACGAAGCGGCTGGTCGAGAAGACGGCAAAGCTCACCATCGGCGACCCGGCGCGCAGCGCTTCGTTTCTCGGACCGGTGATCCACAGCCGCGCCGTGGACACCTATGCGCGCGCCGCAGACGAGGCGCGGCGCGACGGCAAGGTGCTCGCCGGCGGCGAAGTATTGCGCGACGGCGACAAGGCGCACGGCCATTTCGTCGCGCCGACGATCGTCGCCGGCCTGCCCAAGGAACATCGCCTCTTCCGCGACGAGCTGTTCGTGCCGTTCGTGGCGATTGCGCCCGTGAGCTCGCTGGGCGAAGCGATCGACCTTGCGAACCGCACCGAGTACGGTCTGACCGCCGGCTTTTTTAGCGCGCAGCAGCAGGAAATCGACACCTTCCTCGAGCGCATCGAGGCCGGAGTCGTCTACATCAACCGCCGCGCCGGCGCCACCACCGGCGCCTGGCCGGGAGTGCAGCCGTTCGGCGGCTGGAAGGCGAGCGGCTCGTCGGGCAAGGCTTCGGGCGGGCTCTACTACGTTCAGCAATTCATGCGGGAACAAAGCCGGACCATCGTCGAGTAGCACAGCATGGCCTCGGTGTTTCCGCGCGTCTTCGGACGGGAGCTGCCACGGATCGTCCGCGGCGAGGGGGCGCTGCTCTTCGATTCGGACGGCAAGCGCTACATCGACGGCTCCGGTGGCGCCGTGGTGGTGAACATAGGCCACGGGCGGCGCGAGGTGGCCGAGGCGATGGCGCGGCAGGCGAGCGCCGTCGCGTACGTGCACGGCACGCAGTTTTCGACGGCGGTGCTCGACAGCTACGCGGAGCGGCTCGCGGCGTATGCGCCCGGCGGCGCGCGCCGGCTCTATCCGGTTTCGGGCGGCTCCGAGGCGAACGAGACGGCAATCAAGCTGGCACGCGCGTACCACGTGGCGCGCGGCGAGGACGCGCGCAGCAAGGTGGTGCGCCGCTCGATCTCGTACCACGGCAACACCGTCGCGACGCTCTCGGCGTCGGGGCGCGACGCGCTGCGCGCGCCCTACAAGCCGCTGCTTGGCCCGACCGTCTCGACGCCCGCGCCTTTCTGCTATCACTGCCCGCTGTCCTTGACCTTTCCCGGCTGCGGCATCGCCTGCGAAACCGAGTTCGAGCGCATCGTCTTGCGCGAAGGGCCGGGCACGATCGCCGCTTACATCGCAGAGCCGGTCATCGGTGCCTCGGCTGGCGCCGCGGTGCCGCCAGACGAGTACAACCGCCGCGCGCGCGAAACCTGCCGGCGGCACGGCATCGTCTACATCGACGACGAGGTGATGACGGGGTTCGGCCGCACCGGCCGCTTTTTCGCGGCCGAGTGGTCGGGTCTCGAGCCCGACATCGTCACCTGCGGCAAGGGCATGGCGGGCGGGTACGTCGCGGCCGGCGGCGTGCTCGCGAGCGAAGCGATCGTTGCTGCGGTCAAGGACGCGGGCGGCTTCGTCCACGGCTTCACCTTCTCGCACAACCCGGTGATGGCTGCCGCGGCCAGCGCGACCCTCGACATCCTCGAGCGCGAGGGGCTCGTCGCCCGCGCCGAGGAGATGGGCGAACGGCTCGCCGCGCGCCTCGAGACGCTGCGCCGCCACGAGGTCGTCGGCGACCTGCGCGGCCGCGGCCTGCTGCGCGGCATCGAGCTGGTCGCCGAGCGCGCCGGTGCCGTGCCATTCCCGCGGGCGCGCAAGCTGGTGGAGGAAGTGCAGCGCAAGGCGTTCGCGCGCGGGCTCGTCACCTACAGCGGAACCGGCGTCGCCAACGGCTGCGACGGCGACGCCTTGCTGCTGGCGCCGCCGTTCGTCATCGCCGAATCCGAGCTGGACGAAGCCGTCGCGATCCTGGATGACGTTCTCGAGGAGGTCCGACCATGACGACGCCGACGCCGACGCCGCAGAGGAACTACCCGCGCATCAAGACGCCGCCGCCAGGGCCAAAGGCGCGTTCGGTGATCGAGCGCGACGACGCGGTGATGTCGCAGAATTACGCCAAGGACTATCCTCTGGTCGCCGAAAAGGCGTACGGCCAGGTGGTGGAAGACACCGACGGCAACCTGTATCTCGACTTCGCCGCGGGCATCGCGGTGTGCTCCACCGGCCACTGCCACCCGGAAGTGGTGCAGGCGATCAAGGACCAGGCGGAGAAGTTCCTGCACCTCTGCGCCACCGACTTCTTCTACGAGAACGTGGTGACGCTCGCCGAGGGACTCGCCCGGCACGCGCCCGGCAAGGGACCGTGGCGCGTGTTCTTCGCGAACTCGGGCGCCGAGGTGGTCGAGGGCGCGATCAAGCTCGCGCGCCTCAAGACCGGCCGGCAGAAGATCGTCGCGTTCTACGGCGCCTTCCACGGCCGCACCTTCGGCGCCATGAGCCTCACCGCGAGCAAGCCGGTGCAGCGCCGCGGTTACGGGCCGTTCGTCCCGGAGATCGTGCACACGCACTACGCGAACTGCTATCGCTGCCCGGTGAACCGCGATCCGCGCACCTGCCAGGTCCAGTGCCTCGACCTGCTCACCGAGACCATGTTCCACACCACCATCGACCCGAAAGAAGTGGCGGCGGTGATCGTCGAGCCGGTACAGGGCGAAGGCGGCTACATCGTGCCGCATCCGCAGTTCCTGGCGAAGCTGCGCGCCATCACCCGCGAGCACGGCATCCTGCTGATCGCCGACGAAGTGCAGTCGGGCATGGGCCGCACCGGCACGATGTACGCGTGCGAGCATTTCGGCCTCGAGCCCGGACATCCTGATCCTCGCCAAGGGCATCGCGTCCGGCCTGCCGCTCGGCGCAATCCTCGCGAAGGACGACGTGATGCAATGGTCGAACGGCGGCCACGGCTCCACCTTCGGCGGCAACCCGGTGGCGGTGGCGGCGGCGCTCGCGACCCTGCGGCTCCTCGAAGGCGGGCTCATTGCGAATGCCGCGCGCGTCGGCGCGCACCTGCAGAAGCGGCTGCGTGAAGTGCTCGGCGAGCATCCGCGCGTCGGCGACATCCGCGGCCTTGGGCTGATGGTGGGCGTCGACCTCGTCAAGGACCGCGGCTCGCGCGAGACCGACCACGACCTGCGTGAAGCGACGCAGCAGGAGGCTTACAAGCGCGGCTTGCTCACGCTCGGCTGCGGCCCCAGCACCATCCGCCTCGCGCCGCCGCTCATCATCGACGAAGTGGACGCCGACATCGCCGTGGCGCTGCTGCGCGAGAGCCTCGACGCCGCGCTCGCACGCTAGACGGGGCCGGGCGCTACGGCGCCGTCTAGTCGATCGGCACCGTGACGTAGCGCAGCACCGAGTCGCGCTCGACCTGCAGCACCACGGTGCGGCGGCCCCTGGCCTTCTCGAGGGCGGCGCGCAGCGCATCGAGACCGAGCACCAGGCCGCCGTCGAGCGAATAGATGGCGTCGCCCGGCTGCAGAGCGTCGCGCCACGGCGGACGGTCGCGCGCCGCGGCGGCCACGATCACACCGCCGCGTGCCCGCAGCGTCGGCAGCAGCGGCGCAACCCGCGGGTCGGCGAGATCGAGCGCCAGGATGCCGAGCGGCTCGACGACGTTCCGCTCCTGGCTCACCAGGTCCGCGAGGCGTGACGGGTCGCCGGCCCGCTCTTTTACGAGCACCGGCACCGTGAGGCGCTCGCTGCCGCGCTCGATCGCCAGGGCCACCAGCGCGCCGGCCGGCCGCTGGTAGAGGTTGACGTTGAACTGCCGGGCGTTCTCCATCGGCTTGCCGTCGATCGAGAGCACCACGTCGCCGAGCTGCAGGCCGGCGCGCTGCGCGGGCCCGTCGGGGAAGACGTCGGTGATCATCACGCCCCAGTTGCGATAAAGCGACAGTCCGGCGGCGAGCTCCGAGGTGATCGTCTGCGCGCGCGCGCCGATGTCGCCGCGGCGCACCCGGCCGTTCTGGCGGATCTGCTCGAACACCGTCTTGACGATGTTCGCGGGCGCCGCGAAACCGATGCCCTCGCTGCCGCCCGACTGCGAGTAGATGAGGGTGTTGATCCCGACCAGGCGGCCGTCGAGGTCGAGGAGCGGACCGCCGCTGTTGCCGGGGTTGATGCTTGCGTCCGTCTGCACGTAGATCATCGGGCTCTCGGGCTCGAGCTGGCGCGCGACGGCGCTGACGACGCCGACGCTCACCGAACCCTCGAGGCCGAGCGGCGAACCGAACGCGGCCACGAACTGCCCGGGGCGCAGCGCTTCGGAGTCGCCGAACGCGACCGCGGGCAGCCCCTTCTCGGGAATCTTCAGCACCGCGATGTCGGTCTCGCGGTCGACGCCGACGACAGTGGCGCTGTAGGTGCGGCCGAGGCTCTTCAGCACCGAGCGGTTGCCCTCCGGCGGCCCCAGCGAGGGCGGCAACACCACTTCGATGCGCTGCGCGCCGTCGACCACGTGCAGGTTGGTGACCAGATATCCCTCGGGATCGACGACCACGCCGGAGCCGCCACTCTCCTGCCGTGCGAGCAGCGGACCGGTCGGTACGGGCGCGTAGCCGGCGACCACGATGAGCGCCACCGAGGGCCGCACGGTCTCGGCCAGCAGCTGCACGTCGTCGCTCAAGCCGCGCAGCACCGACGAACGCTTTACAGGCGGAGGCGCACTCGCCGGTGTGCGCGGCGCGGCGTCAAGCAGCAGCAGGGTGATGAGGGCGGTGAACACGGGTCACGCTAGCTTACGCCGGGGCCGCGGCGGCCGGCCACAGCGCCTCAGGGGGAACGACGCGGGTAGTTGCTGTCGATCCAGGCGCGCACTTCGCGCTCCACCGCATCCTCGTCGGCGCCGCGAATTTCCTGCTTCGCAGTCATTTCCGCCGTGCCCGGAACCACCACGTAGACGACACCGTGCACGACGCCGCGTTCGCCGCGATAGATGTACGCCTGGATCTCGGCGGCCGGCCGGACGAACTTGAGGAGGCGGCCGGTCTTCACCGGCCGCGGGCCGTCCCGCCGGGCGGCGAGAACAGGCCGAGGCGCGCGAACATGTTGGCGGCGCTCGGCGCCGGCGTGTTCCGCGGGTTGGTGATGGCGCGGAACCACACGTCCGCCATCAAGCCGTAACCCTTGTCGTTCGGGTGCACGTGGTCGTAGAAGAGACTGCGCAGGTCGGGGTCGGCAAGGAACGCCGGCTCCATGTCGGCGAGGATGGCGCCCTCGCGCTCGGCCAGGGCGCGGATTTCCTCGTCCATGCCGTGCACCCAGTCCTGGCGCGACTGCGGCACGCGCGCGTCGAAGTTTACGTTCACCGGGATGATGGTGGCGAGCACCGGAATCGTCTGCCGCCCCTTGGCTGTCTGGATGATCGCGGTCAGGCTCGGGATGGTGAAGCACGGCGGCCCGACCACCCGGCAGTCGCGGTCGTTCCAGTCGTTGGTGCCGTAGTGTATGAGCGCGTAGGCAGGCCGCTCACGGTTCAGCGAGAAGTCGATGCGTCCCACGCCCGAGTTGCTCTTGGAACCGTCCACGCCGCGGCTCACGACTTCGTGTTCGCCGCCCCAGAAGAAATTGAGCCGGTCCTCGAGCTTCGCGCGATAGCCGAGGCCGTCGCTCGAGCCGTCCCGGCCGATGGTGATGCTGTCGCCGTAGCCCATGTAACGGTTGGGGCTGTTGTCGCCGATCGGCAAGGTGATCGGCACCGGCACCGGCACGTCGCTCGTCGGCGGGACCACCACGGGCACGGGTGCGCCGGGCACGAAGCCGGGGGGCAGCGTCTCGACGTCGGCGATGAAGTTCTGGGTGCCCGCCAGGTTGCCGGTCACCTGGGTGATGCCGCCGGCGATCGTCACGCCCGAAGCCGAACCGGAGACGATCTTGACGCCCGGGACGCGGATGAACTCGTCGCCGTCCAGCGTCCCGTTGCCGTTTTCGTCATAGAAGACGAGCGCGTTGACCGTGTAGGTGGGCGGCGGGGGCGGGGTCGGGACGGTGGGCGCGCCGCCTCCGCTGGAGCATGCGGGCAGCAGGAGGAGCGAGGAGACGGCGAGGGCGCGAGCGCTGTACGCGGACACGACGCAGGACGATAACACAGCTCAGTTGAGGAGGTCGAAGAGGCGGGAGAACTTGACGGTCACCACCCGGTCCTGTACCGGCCAGCGGCTCGTGAAGCTGTCGCGCGACTCGTTGTAGACGACGAACAGGCCGGTATTCGCGCTCTGCAGCCAGCCGAACCGCAGGTTGGTGGAGAAGCGGTCGTCCACGTCGTTGTACTGGATCAGCGCCTGCACGAACACCCGCGGCGAGAACGAGTAGGAAACCCGGGTGCGCAGCAGGTTCACGGTGAAGTCGCCCGCCGGCAGCGAGACATCGTTCAGGGTGTGGCTGACGTCGAGGCTCAGGTCCTTGCCGAGCCGCGCCTTGCCGGTGGTCGTGAGCGAGTTGTTGTGCCCGCCGAAGAAGCCGCCGGACACGAAGAACTCGCTGGCGCTTAGTGGCTTGCCCTGATCGGTGAAGGCGTATAGCTGGAACTCCTTGTGGTCGTATCGGCCGACGGGCACGACGATGCCGGGATGGATCTCGAACGGTGTTTGCACCCCTTCGTGGGTGACGTTCATGGCCGTGTGGATCTCGGCGCCATTGCTCCAGGCGAAGTGGTTGTCAACGTGCGCGAACCCGCTTTCGTAGTAGCCGCCCGGCTTGAAGTACCCGGTGTAGGAGACATGCGGCCGGATTTCGAACAAGCCCAGGGGGCCGTTCGTCAATCGCTTCTGACGGAACACGAGGAACGAAGGCTTGCGGTAGCCGGCGCGGCTCAGGAAACCGGCCTCGGGATTGAAGTGCTCTTCCACCTGCGCGTACCTGGCGAAGATGTCCCACCCGGGGCTCAGGTACTCGACGCCGGCATAATAGGCACCCTGGCCGCCCGCGACGCCGGGTGTGCGGGTGATGGCCGCCCAGCCGTCGGCCAGCGTGTAGCGGCCGATGCCGACGCGCCCGTCCACGGCGAAGGTTCGGTTCCAGTTGTCGTCGCCCGCAAGGCTGCCCGTGGCCTGGCGGTTCACGAACAACGCGCCAAAGCCAGAGCGGTTCTCGAGCTCCCTGCCGAAGCGGGCGACCGTGAAGTTGTTGGCTGGCAAGGCGGTGCCGCCGCCGCGGACATCGCTCGTCTGCATGTTGAGGAGCCCGACGTTGAAGCCGGCGATCCGGCCGGAGAGCCGCGCGCCGCCGCGGATCGGCACCACCTCGCCGCCCGGCCCGATGCCGATGCGCCGCGAGAAGAACAGTTCGACCTCGGTGGGCGTACCGGCGGCGAACAGCCCGGCGTTCTCGAGGAAGAACGGCCGCTTCTCCGGGAAGAACAGGTTGAAGCGGTTGAGGTTCACCTGCTCTTCGTCCACCTCGACCTGCGCGAAGTCGGTGTTCACGGTCGCGTCGAGCGTGAGGCTCGGCGTGAGCGAATACTTGAGGTCGCCGCCGACGTCGCCGGTCTCGGCGCGCCGTCCGCCGCTCTGGTAATCGCGCGTCGCGCGGCCGAGAGCGTAAGGCGAAACCTTCAGGTTTTTCTGCGGCTCGAGTTCGAGGCCCTGCAGCACGCCCGCCTGCGAAACCCGGTAGAGGTTGTATTGGCGAGTGAGCGGCGCCCAGTACGCGGTCTCGTTGCGGCGGCGGATGTTACGCTGGAAATTGAGGCCCCACGCCTGCGTGCCGCCACCGGCATAGCGCAGCGTGCGGAAGGGAATTGCGAACTCCGCGCTCCAGCCGAACTCGCCGCGCAGCGCCTTCACCTGCCAGGCCGCATCCCAGTTGAGGTTGTAGCCGCCGCCGGCACCCGTCTGCTGGAACGTGCTGTTGGGTGCTTGCTGCCCCTCGCGGGTCAACTGGCCGTCGTGCTCGAGCGCGTTCGGGTTGGTGGCGAAGACGAACCCGTTCTGGCCGTCGTGATAAGTGTCGAGGACCATCTGGAAGCTGTCGCCGTCGTCGAGTGGCGCGTCGCGGCGGCTCTGCGCGACCACGATGCGCTCCGGCTCGCGATCGTGGCAGACGACGCCGACGTAAAGCGTGTCGGCTGTGTAGAGGATGCGGACATCGGTCTTCTCGGACGCCGGACGGCCTTCCTCTGGCGCTGTCTGCCAGAAATCGGAGAGTACTGGCGCGACGGCCCAGGCCGGGTCGTCGAGGACGTTGCCGTCGATCGCCGGCGGCGCCTGGGCGCGCACCGCCCGGGCTATCGGCCGTTCAACGGGCGGGGTTGCCGCCCCCGGCGGCGGCGCCACGGGCGCCTGCAGGGAAGCGACGGCGGCCAGTGCCAGTGCGGCGTTCGTGAAGGTCGGCATGCAGGGGGCCGCGCATTATAACGGTCCCCTCGTGGTTCCCGAGCGCAGTCGCCGCAGCAGCTTGACGAAATCGGCGGGCCAGGGGCTTTCGAGCAGCAGTTCGGCGCCGGTCGCCGGGTGGCGGAAGCCGAGCGTGTGCGCGTGCAGCATCGGCCGGGCCACCTTGATGCCCGGCAGGCCCGCCGCATCGCGGCCATAGACGTTGTCGCCGGCGACCGGCAGGCCGATGTGGGCGAGGTGGATGCGGATCTGGTGCTGGCGGCCGGTGGCAAGCGTCACGTCCAGCAGGCTGGCGGCGCCCAGGTCCTCGACCACGCGCCATTGAGTGATCGCGTCGCGCGCAGCCTCCCCGTCGCGCGCCACGGCGCGGCGCCCGGAGATGTAGGCATCGCGGATCGGCTTGTTGACGACGCCCGACAGGGCGCCCGGTGCGCCCACGACGATGGCGCCGTAGTGGCGCACGATGCGATGGGCGCGGAACAGCGAGCGCAGGCCGGTGCGGGTCGGCGCGTCGAGCGCAAACACCAGCGCGCCCGAGGTGCCGCGGTCGATGCGGTGCACCGCGCCGACGAACGGCGGCCTGCGGCCGGGATTGCCGAGGTCGCGCAGCAGCCGGCGCAGGACCGAGTCTTCGTTGACGGCATCCGGGTCCGTCGGCACCGACAACAACCCCGCCGGCTTGTCCACCACCAGCAGGTGCTCGTCGCGGTAGAGGACCGGCAGGCTGATGCGGCGCTTCACGGCTGCCTTGCGGTTCACGTCCCACGTCACGTTGGCGTCGTCCGCCACCATGGCACCCGGCTCGTCGACGGTGCTGCCAGAGACGCTCACCTGGCCCTTGGTGATTGCGTCCTGCGCCTTGCGGCGCGAGAGCCCGGGATTGCGGGCGATGAGGGCCACGTCGAGCCGCCTCATCGCGCCCTGCGAGTTGCCGTGCGCGGGCGGCGCGCGGCTTCGCCTTCGGGTGGCTCGTGATAGTTCACCCCGGTGACGCCGAGACTCTCGTCCCAGGCAGCCGGATCCTGGCCGAAGTAGGTCGCGAGCAGGGAGTAGAGCGCGGCGCTGCTGCGGCGCAGGGCGATGGGCCGCTCGAAGAACGCCTCCACCGCCACCGGGAAGAACTCTGCCGGGTCGTCGCCCGCGTACGGGTCGAGCACCGAGTCCTCGCGGTCGAGCCGGCGCGTCTCCTCGTCGGCCAGCCGCTGCCACTCGCGCGCGCTCGCGGCGATGGCGCCGCCGGGCACGCTGCGGATGCCGTCCGTGTCGAGGTTCAGCAGGTGCGCGAACTCGTGCAGGCCGACGTGGAAGCCGTCCTCGGGGCAGGCGAAGCTGTGGGCCAGGGACGGCGCCGACAGCAGGACCGTGCCCCACGGATGCGCGAGGCCGGCGAACTCCGGGTAGTCGCTGCGGTAATCGCGGCCGAAGTCGTCGGCGTAGACCAGCACTTCGGTGAGCTGGCGCCACTCGTAGTCGGGCCACATGAGGCTCAGCGAGACCGCGGAGGCGGCGACCTGGAGCCGCACCACGTCGTCGAGCTCGAAGGAGATGCCGCTGATGCGCTTCTGCACGAGGAAGACCGCGACGTCGCGGTCGAAGCGCTCGCGCAGGGCCGGGCTCAGGCGGCGATAGTGATGGTAGCCGCCCAGCAGCCAGCGCCGCGCACCGGGGTTCGCCTCGGGCGGCCTGTCATTGTCTTTCGCGTGCGCGCCGACCGCCGCGGCCAGGCGATCGCGCAGCCGCCGCCGGACCTTCACCTCGGGCTCACTGGTAGAGCCCGGCGATTCGCGCCAGCACCGGGGAGCCGATGTTACCGCCTGAGACGATCGCCGCCGTGGTTCCGCGCAGCGCCACCCGGCCGGCGCGGATCGCGGCGATTCCCAGCGCACCAGCACCTTCGGCCACCACGTGATCCTCCATCAGCAGCGCCATCACCGCATCTTCGAGCTCGGCCTCGCTGACGATGACCTCCTCGTCGATGAGGTGGCGGTGCGTGAACGCCATCAGTCCGATGCCGCCGGCGACGCCGTCCGCGATCGTCGGTCCCGCCGGGTACTCGAGGAGCGCGCGGCCCTGGCGCAGGGATTCGCGCAGCGACGGCGAAGCCTCGGCCTGCACCGCGACGATGCGCACATCGGGACGGATCGCCTTGGCCGCTGTGGCAACTCCGGCAATCAGGCCGCCGCCGCCGACCGCCACCACCAGCGTGTCGACATCCGGCCGCTCGAGCATGACCTCGAGGCCGGCAGTGCCGGCGCCGGCCGCCGTGCGCGCGTCGTCGTAGGCGTGCACGAAGGTGGCGCCGTGCTGCGCGCAGAAGGCGAGCGCCTGCGCCTGCGTCTCCTCGTACGTGCCGTCTATCAGCTCGATCTGCACGGGATAGGCGCGCAGGCGCTCCACCTTGGACTGGGGCGCCGAGCGCGGCACGAACAGCGTCGCCTCGACCGCGAGCCGCAGCGACGCCACGGCATTCGCGACGCCGAGCGCGTGATTGCCGGCCGAGGCGGCGACCAGGCCGCGCTGCAGCTCCGCCGCGGACAGCGAGGCGATCAGGTTGAGGGCGCCGCGCACCTTGAAGGAGCCGGTCGGCTGCCAGCATTCGAGCTTCAGGAGCACCGTTCCCTTGCCGGCGCTGCGCGCCGGGCGCAGCGGCGTCTTCTGCAGGTGCGGCGCCAGCGTGCGCGCGGCCCGCAGCACGTCGTCAAACGAAAAAGCGAGGTTCGTGGTCACGTCACCGTCCTTGTCGTCAAGCATCCTGCGGCGCGCCGGCGACCACCGAATCGACCCGCGGCTCGCCGCAATGCGCGGCGATCGCGTCGGCCACCCGGTCGCGCAGGGTCACGACATCGGAAAAAGCCGTCCCGCCGGGAGCGATCGGCGCCCCGACCCACAGGCTAACCGGCCTGCGCTTCAGGAAGATGCTGCCGTCGCGCAGCACCGAGCGCGAGCCGCGCAGCGCGATGGGAACCACACTGATGCCGCGCTCGGCGGCGATCTTGAAGGCGCCGAGCCTGAACGGACGCAGGCCCTCGGCGGCGGTGAAGGTCGCCTCGGGAAACAGCAGCACCCGCTCGCCCGCGGCCAGCGCCTCGCCCACGCGCGCCGCCGCCGCCACGCCCTGCGCGGCGTCGCCGCGATCGACGGTGAGGTGGCCGGCACGGCGCAGGAACCGCCCCACGAGCGGGTAGCCGAGCACCTCGCGCTTGGCGAGGAACACGAACGGCTGCGGTATCAGGGCACGCAGCAGCGGGATGTCCACGTACGAGGTGTGATTGCTCGCGAGCATCAACGGCCCGCTGCCGCGCAGGTGCTCGAGCCCTTCTGCGCGGACAGGCACTCCCGACATGAAAACCGCGTACCGCAAGGCCGCCCGCTCCATCCACTGCGCGAAGCGCCTGCTCGGCACGAGCACCACGAGCGGCCAGATGACGAGCGCCACGAGCGCGAAGGCGAGTGCGAGATAGGTGGTGTAGGCGGCGTCGGCGAACAGCGCCCAACGGACACGCACCGCCGCGCGCGCCGCGCCGAGCCCCAGCCGCAACCGGTCGCCCGCGCCAAGCCGCTCGCTGCGGCCGAGCGTGCCGGCCTCGTACAGGTCGCGGGTTGCGGCGCGCCGGATCTTGCCGCTCGAGGTCTTGGGCACGGCGCCCGGCGGCACCAGCAGCACGACGTCGGGAGGGAAGCCGACGACGAGATCCACCTGCTCGCGCACCGCCGCCTCGATCCGCTGGCGCGCGTCGTCGCCCGCGCGCAGCTCGCGGCTCTCCGCGACCACCACCAGCGACTCGGTGCCCTGCTGTTCGTTCGCGACGCCGAACGCAACCACGCAGCCGCGGCGCACACCCGCCGCGTTGCCGGCCGCCTCCTCGACCTCGTGCGGCACCACATTGCGTCCACCCTTGATGATGAGGTCCTTGCGGCGTCCGGCGATATGGATCTCGCCATCCGCCATGTAGGCGAGGTCGCCGCTGTCGAGCCAGCCGCCCGGCAGGCTGATCGCCTGGGTCGCTTCGGGCTTCTTGTAGTAGCCGGCGGTCATCGACGGGCCGCGGAACAAAAGCCGGCCGAGGCGGCGCTCGGCGAGCGGCTCGCCCGCGTCGTCCACCACCAGCACTTCGTGCTCGGGAATCGGCGCGCCTTCGGACGCGAACTGCAGCGCGCGGGCGTCGCCGTCCGCGGCCGGCACCGCGCGGCCCTCCGCCACGAACGGCGCGCGCGCGATGCGGTCGATGCGGGCGCCGCGGCCGGGCGGCGGGATGCTGAGCGCCACCGAGTTCTCGGCCAGGCCGTAGACCGGCAGCAGCGCCTCGCGGCGAAAGCCGTAGGCGGCGAAGCGCGCGGCGAAGCGCTCGAGCGTGCCCGGGCTCACGGGCTCGGCGCCGTTCAGCGCGCAGCGCCAGGAGCTGAGGTCGAGCCCCTCGATGTCGGCGTCACGGATCTTGCGCAGGCACAGCTCGTAGGCGAAGTTGGGCGCCGCCGAAAGCGTGCCGCGCCGGCGGTGGATAGCCCACAGCCAGCGCTCCGGCCGCACCAGGAAGGACAGTGGCGACTGGATGTCGATGGGCAGCCCGCGGCACATGCAGAAGAGCCACGAGCCGATCAGGCCCATGTCGTGATAGAGCGGCAGCCAACTGACGCCGACGTCGTCGGGCCGCGCCCGAAGTGCCTTACCGATGCCGCGGATGTTCGCGAGCAGGTTGTCGTGACTGAGCAGCACCCCCTTGGGCGCGCCGGTGCTGCCGGAGGTGTACTGGATGAACGCGTCGTCGCCGCCCCTGGCGTCGAACGACTCCAGCGGGCGGGCCGTGGCTGCCAGCTGCTCGACGGTGACGATGTGGCGCAGGCTCGCGACCCGCGAGCGCAGTACCTCGGCCACCGGCACCGCGCGCGCCACCGTGATGAGCACCGCGGCCGAAGCGTCGGCCAGGATCGCCGACTGCCGCTCGAGGTACTCGCGCAGACGGTCGAGCCGCGCCGGCGGATAGATGGGCACCGGCACGGCGCCGGCCGCCAGGATTCCCTGGAAGGCGCCGAGGAACGCGCTGCCGGTGGGCAGCATGAGCGCCACGGTGTCGCCGCGCCGCACGCCGCGCTCGCGCAGGCCGCCGCCGATGTTGCGGGCGAGGTTCAGCAAGTCGAGGTAGGTGAGCGTCTTCTCGGGACCGTCGTCCTCGCGCATGTAGACGTGCGGCCGGTCCGGTGTCGCTTCCGCACGGCGCTGCAGCGCGTCGCAAATGGAGGTGAAGCCGGTCATCTCGGTCGCAGGGCCCACGCCTGCGACCGGTGCTGCCTGGCCCGGGCCGGTGCCGCCGGCAGCGGCAGCGCCGGCGTCATCGACCGGGCTCGCGTCGAGCGCGTCGGCCAGCTCGCGCGGCGTGTCGGCGCGCAGCAGCGACTCGTCGAGCCGGCGTTCGAAAGCGCCTTCGAGCCGCGACAGGAGCTCGGCGCGCTCGAGGCTGCCGAGGCCCAGCTCGCGCTCGAGCGAGATCTCCGGGCGGATGTCGGGAGCGCGCACGCCGGTGGTCTCGCGTGACAGCGCCGCGACGATGTCCATGACCCTGGTCAGGGCGTCCGCCATGGGAGAATGCTACCCGTGCTGCAAGTCGTGACGCGCCGCGAGATCGAGCGCGTCCTCGAAATTACCGACCGGCTGGGGATTCACCGCGAATCGGTGGCGATTCCGCTCGGCCCGCGGCATCCAGGCCGTGTCAGGCGCATGCCGAACGGCAAGTTCGAGATCGTGGTGGAGCAGCAGGACGACCTCGACGGCTGGCTCGTGGTGCTGGAGGCCGAGCTGCAGCGGTTGCTCGCCACCCCGTAGGCGCCAAAAAATCAGGGGCGCGGCCCGCGGCGGCCGTCAGGCCCCGTGGTTCGCGCCCCGTCACCGTCAAGGGACGAAAAACTGTTCTGTGCGTCCTCGGACTCTCGGACTAGAGGACGGCGTCCTTCGCGGCCTTCGCCACCACGAACTTCAGGCGGCGGCGGGCCGGGATCTTGATGGCTTCGCCAGTCTGCGGGTTGCGGCCCATGCGCGCCTTGTACTGACGGACCACGAGCTTGCCGATGCCCGGGATCACGAAGCCGTTCTTGGCCTCCTTGTAGGCCAGCGCAGCGAGCGCCTCGAAGAAACCAGCGGACGTCTTCTTGGGAACGTCCACCTTTTCCGCCAACGCTGCCACGATCTTCGCCTTGGTCATCTGCTTCGCCATCGATTCAAACCTCCAGGGACTGTTCGGCCCGTTCGAGAAACTGCGTTTTGCGTTTTAAAAAGACCGGCCATTGTACATGCGGTTCGCTGGCTGCTGTCAAGGAGATCCGCACTGCCGCGCACGCGTCCGGGGCGCGCTACTGGCCGTCGGGAACGAGGTAGATGATCTCGCTCGGCTGCGCGAGGCCGAGTTCCTCGCGCGCGATCTTCTCGATCGTCCGCGGGTCGCTGCGCAGCGCCTGGATCTGTGCGGCGAGCGCCTCGTTCTCCGCGCGCAGCGCCTCTATGTCGCGCGCGAGGGCCGAGGAGCGCGCCTGTTCCTGGCGCAGGTGCAGGAAGCCGCGGTCGCCGAAGAGGGCGCCGAGCGTCAGGCAGGCGAACACCACGAAAGCGGTGAGCGCCATGGCTTTGCGCCGCAGGGTCTCGTTCCGGGGCCTGACGGAGGTGGCGGTCATGATGCGAGCCCCAATCGTGCCACGCCTCGCCGCGTCGTGCTGCGCTGGTAGCGCTTGAGCAGCTCGACGAGCTCGGTGTTCACCTTCTTCAGGCGGCGCATGCCGAGGCGGAACTCCTTGTAGCGGGCGACCAGCTCGCGCGCCTGCGGCAGCCGCCGTGCGTCGAGGTAGGAGAAGCCGCTGCGGCCCGTCGAGGCTCCGGAGAGGACGTAGTAGGGGCCGTGCAGGGCGCCGCGCTGGCAGGCGCAAGCCTGCTTGCCGCAGGCCCCGTAGCGCGAGAACAGCGACCCCGAGAGCTGCTCGCGCAGGCGCAGCAGGGCGCGCACCAGCGCCCGCTGTTCGGCGAGCTTGACCGATACCTTCTGCCGCAGGGCGTCGCTGGTTGTCATTTCCTGTCTTACAGTGAAATGTATTTAAAACGCTGTAAGACTATTCATGCGGCAGCGCCTTGTCAACCGCGTTCTGCGCTTCTAAAGTGTTGGCATGTGGCTGCTGAAGACCGAGCCGGGCGACTACGGTTACGACGATCTCGAGCGCGAGCGGCGCACCATGTGGAACGGGGTGACGAACCCGGTGGCGCTGCGCAACATGCGCGAGATGCGCAAGGGCGACGAGTGCTTCGTGTATCACACCGGCGGCGAGAAGGCGGTGGTGGGGGTCGCCGAAGTCGAGAAGGCGGCCTATCCCGATCCGCAGGCCGGCGACGAGCGCATCGTCGCCATCGACATCAAGGCGGTGCGCAAGCTGGCGCGGCCGGTGACGCTCGCCGAGATGAAGGCGATGAGCGTGTTCAAGGACAGCCCGCTGGCGCGCCAGGGCCGGCTGTCGGTCGTGCCGCTGACGAAGGCCCAGTGGGCCGCCGTCCTGAATGCGGGTGAGCGCTAGCGGCTAGTCGCCCAGGCCCCGCTCCAGGTCGGTGAGCAGGTCGTCCGCGTCCTCGCAGCCGACGCTGATGCGCACCAGCCCGTCGACGATGCCGAGCGCATCGCGCTCGGGCTGCGTGTAGCCGGCGTGGGTCATGGTGGCGGGATGCGAGATCAGCGTCTCGATGCCGCCGAGGCTCTCGCCAAGCGAGCACAAGCGCACGCGCGCGCAGCAGCGCGTCGGCCGCCTCGCGGCTGCCCATGTCGAACGAGATGAGCGCGCCGAAGCCGGTCGCCTGGCTCTTGTGCAGCTCGTGTCCCGGATGGTCGGGGAAGCCGGGCCAGAACACCTTCTGCACCTTGCGGTGGCCGCGCAGGAAGTGCGCCACCGCGCGCGCGTTCTCTTCATGGCGCGGCATGCGCAGCGCAAGCGTCTTGGTGCCCCGCAGCACCAGCCAGGAATCGAAGGGTGAGAGGATCGCGCCGGCCGCGTTCTGCACGTACTGCAGCCACCGGCCATGCGCCTCGTCGCGCACGATGGCCGCGCCGCCGACGCTGTCCGAGTGGCCGTTCAGGAACTTGGTGGTGGAGTGCACCACGATGTCGGCGCCGAGGCCGAGCGGCCGCTGGAAGAAAGGGCTGAGGAAGGTGTTGTCCACGACCAGCAGCGCGCCGCGGTCGTGTGCGATCTTCGCCAGGGCGCGGATGTCCACGATCTTCATCATCGGGTTGGTGGGCGACTCGATCCACAACATCTTGAAGTCGCCGGCGGTGCGCGCGAAGGCTTTGTCGTCGGTGGCATCGACGAAATCGAACGTCACCCCGTACTGCGACAGGATCTTCGTGAACAGCCTGTGGGTGCCGCCG
Organism: uncultured Acidobacteriota bacterium; assembly: GCA_963720545.1. Taxonomy (GTDB): domain Bacteria; phylum Acidobacteriota; class Vicinamibacteria; order Fen-336; family Fen-336; genus MFD01916-c6. The sequence goes on from OY970399.1 coordinate 3,684,550, forward strand.
TAGACGTTGTCGCCCACCACGACGCGCTCGCCCTGCTTGACGAGCGTCAGCACGGCGTTGGTCGCCGCCATGCCCGAGGCGAAGCAGTAGGCGTCCACGCCGCGCTCGAGCGCGGCGAGGTTCTTCTCGAGGGTGCGGCGGGTGAGGTTGTGGGTGCGCGCGTACTCGTAGCCCTTGTGCTCGCCGATGCCCTGCTGCACGTACGTCGAGGTCTGGTAGATCGGCGTGACGATGGCGCCGGTGGTCGGGTCCGGCTCCTGGCCGGCGTGAATGCAGTCGGTGGCAAAACCCATGTGGTTGCTAGGCTCCTATGGCTTGACCTCTTTGCGGCTCAACGCTGCCTCGACCACCGCGCCAACGGCGTTTTTCGGCGGGTCGAGGCCGAGAAGGTGGCACAGTGTCGGCGCCACGTCCACCTGGCGCAGCGGCCCGAGATCGTCCCCGGCGGGCACGCCGGGCCCCGCCATCGAGAAGGCGCCGTGCATCTCCGGACGCTCGGGACCATAAAGATGATCGCCGAAAGGCGCCGCGTTCTCGAACAACGCGCCGCTCAGCGCGCCAGACGTCTGCACGCCCGGCGCCATGTCGAGATAAACGTCGTCGCCCGCGACCCAGGTCTTTACGACCAGTGGCCGGCCGGCGTCGTCGCGTGCCTGTGCCAGCGCCTTGCCGACGTCGGCAACGACCTGCGCCGCGTCCGCATCGGCAACGATGCCCTTCGGACGCGACACACGGTTGAGCGAGACGTAGCCGCTGTTGCTCGGCGAATAAACCGCCCGGGTCCTGGCGAGGTCGAGCGCGCCGGCTTTGTCCACGGCCAGCAGTCCGGCCGCCGCCAGCGCCACGTTGGGGCGGAAGATCCGGTCGAAGCCCGCAAGGCCGTGGTCGGTCGCGATCGCGACGATCGTCTTGGCGTCGGCCTCCGTCAGCAGCTCGCCCACGTACCCGTCGACGACGCGCAGCGCCTGGTCGACATATGGCGCGAGCCGCGCAGCCAGCACCGGGTCGTGATGCGCGAGGTCCTTGTCCATGCGGCCGAGCCAGAGGTGCAGCGCCTCGTCGGGGTAGGCGAGGTAGGTGATGAGCAGGTCCCACGGCGCCTGATGCGCGGCGAAGTTTGCGACGCGCTGCGACTGGCGGGCGGTGAGAGCAACCGTCTCGAGATAGCGATTCTCGGCGGTGCCGTCGCCGCCGTCCCAGAGCAGCGTGCCCAGGGCGCCGGTGCGGTACAGCTCGATGGCGCCATTGCCGCTGGTGCCGCCGGTCGCCCGGAGCGCCGCCGCGTCGAGCCGCGGCCGGGACGCCTTCAGCATGCGGATGCGGGCGCGGTAGAGAAGGAAGTCGGAGCCGTCCTTCGCGATTTCGTAAAGGCGGAAAAAGGCGCCAGCCGGTCCGCTCGCAACCGTGATCGGCACCTGGCCGAACGCAGACGCGTCCTTCTGCAGGGGCTCGGCGTGGATGACGGAGCGTCCGCGGGCGTTGCGATCGGCGCTTAGCAGCATGCTGTCGTAGCCGCGGCCGGCACGCTTCGGGTCGTCGTAGAGAAGTGCGAAGACGGTGGCGCCGCCGGCGGGGAGGCGGCACTCGCGCAGCGCGCCGGCATGCGGCGGCACGTTGGTCCACGAGCGGTCCGCCGCGCCGCAGTCGGTGTCGCGGCCGCGCAACAGGGCATCGGGCGCGTCGAACGCCTGGAAGCCGTCGATGAGCGTGAGGTTGCGGCTGAAGTTGCCGCCGAAGCGCTTGTCGTCGAAGTACGGCGCGAACGGGCTGACCTGCGTCGCCTGGGCCACCGTGACCCGCAGGCCCTGGCCCGCTGCCGTTACCCAAAGCGGCTCCGCCCGCAGGCCGGTCGAGGCGAAGCCCGAGATGCTCTCGTCGAGCGCGGCTCCGGCTGGCACGAACTCATTGCCTTTGATGCCGTGCTCGTCCGGCCAGGCGCCGGTGTAGAGCGAGGCGTGGCCGGGAGCCGTCTTTGCCGGCTGCGAAACGCGCACCTGGCTGGAGCGCACGCCGCGCGCGCGCAGCGCGGCGAGGTTGGGCATGACGCCGCGCCGCACCGCGGCGTCGATCAGTGGTCCGGGCGCGCCGTCGATGGTGGCGAGGATCGCCTTCGACTGGCCGCGCACGTAGAGGTGGCGCAGGCGGGGGTCGAGCGCCGGGCTGCCCGCCGCGAGCCACGCCGCCTGCCAGAAGGAAGCGATGGTCGACGATGTGTCGCTGAGCCGGGTGACGAGCGAATTGCGCTCGCGCCGGTAGAAACAAGTGAAGTACGCGCCGTCGTAGCGGGGCTCGCCGCCTGCGGCGCCCGGTGTTCCGCGGCAGGCCTTGTCGGCAGCCAACAGCGGCGCCGCCGCGAGGAATGAGGCGCGCAAGGTCCTGAGGGCGAATACCGCCGGCGCGGGCGGCTGGGTGACGCGCACCGGCCGCAGCCGCAAGCGCAGGTCTGAAGCGTTGCGGTCGATGAGGTCGTCCTCCCAGCGCGCGTGCACGCCAACCTGGCCGGTGAGCTGGCCGTCGTAATTGGTAACCGCGTGCAGCGGCACGTGCGCGTCGCCGAGATAGTGCCCGACGGTGCTTGCCGCACGCAGCACGCGTTCGGCATCGCGGGCGCGCAGGGCGTCCACGAGATCGTCGTACGCTTCGGCGAGGCGCCACGGCAGGCGGCCCTTCTCGGCGGCGTTGGCGCCGTGCCTGCGCAGGTGCTCGGCCTCGTCGTCCGGAATGTCATTGAAGGGATAGCGGCCGAACGCGTCCATGTCGAGGAAGTGGCCGGGGAATTCGTTCGGCGGCACGCCGGTGGTGCGCCACAGATCGGGGTCGACTGCGTGCTCCACAACCCAGTCGGCGTTTGCCGTCAGCAGGTCCTTGAGCGGTCCGGGCGGCAGCCCCGCGATGGCGCGCTGCTCGCTGAGGCGATGCGCGGCAAAACCCCAGGCGTGCGCCGCGCGTGGTGCCGTGAGCGTGAGCAGGCAGGCGCAGGCACCCGTCAGGACGCGCACGAGAAGGCTGGCTGAGGTTGCCGACCGCATTGCCTGACTTCGAACCGCTATCCGGGTGGCGCGCGTTAGCGAAGCGTGATCGTCAGTGGCACGGACTGGCCGTCGCGCAGCACGACAGCACGGATCTCGCCTTCACCCGCGAGCCGGGAGTAGAGGGCCGCGAGTGTGGCGACGCTGTCGATGGGCGTGCCGTTGATCTCGGTGAGGACGTCGCCGGGGCGCAACCCGGCGTCGGTGAGCAGCGTCTGGTCGGCGATGCGCGACAAGGTGAAGCCGGCGATCTTGCCGCCAGGCTCGCGCGCCGGTACCAGTGTCGTCTCGGCGAGGATGCGCGGGATTTCCTGGCCGAGGCGCTTCTCGACCTCGGCGCGCATCATGACCCGGCCGCCGCGTGCGGGCGCCGGCACCGCGGCCGCGGCGGGAAAACGCGGCGCGGGGGGCACGCCCGCCGTTTGGGGCAGCCGCACCTCGATTGTCTCGTCGCCGAACTTGAGGGTGACCGAGCCTTCGCTGACGGCAGTGAGAGTGCCGCCGAACGCCGAATCGCCGACGCCGAGCACGCGCTCGCGGCCGGCCGAACGCAGCACCGCGGAACTGCGAGCGGGATCCGTGTGCTGCACCATGCCGAGCAGCGCCAGGTCGCCAGGAATGGCGACCGCGGCAGCGACGAGAACGCCGGAAAGTGCGCCCAACATGACCCGTGGTCACGGTACTCCACGCCTCGTCGCGGTGTCAACGAAGCGCCCGGGCGCGGTGTTAATCTCACGCCTTGCCCCGACCGCCGGCCAACACTCCCAGCCGATCCTTCCGATTGTCCGCGGGCCCCCGGCCGGAGGCGCCGGGCGGCGGACCGCTGCGCTCGCGGCTGCGCGACTTTTTCCTGCGCCGCTGGGCCGGCCGGCTGCTGCTGCTCGCGGTGCCGCTGCTCGTCCTCGAAGCGCTCGGCGTGCGGGCGTTCGACGGGTTCCACCGCCTGCTGCTCCTCACGCTCGCGGTCGCCTTCGGCTGCTGGTTCGTGCTGCGCCTGTTCGCGGGGCGGCTTTTCTACAAGATCCGCACCAAGCTCATCGTTTCCTATCTCTTCATCGCGCTGGTGCCGATTTTCCTGCTGACCATCTTCTTCGTGCTGCAGGCGGTGATCGTTCTCTATGCCGTCGGCACGCACGTGGTCAGCGCCGAGCTGGAGACGGCGGGCGCCAAGCTGCAGTCGTTCGCCGACACGGCGCTGGTGGTGGAGCGCACCCGCGGCCTGTCGAAGGCGGAGCTCGAGGACGCGATCGCACCGTCGCGAGCCGTGCATCCGGACATCGCGTACGCCGCGGTCAGCGGCCGGCGCGTGGTGGCGTCGTCGGGGACGGCGCCGACCGAATTGCCCGCATGGTGGACCGAGAAGCGGCGCGTGAGCCTCGTCGCCGAGGAAGTGGAGGGCGTCACGCGCCTGGTGCTGCGCGCGGCGGCGCGCGAGGGCGACGCCTTCGTCGTCATCGACGCGCCGGTGGACGCCACTCTGTTCGCGGCACTGCCCGCGCGCGGCCTCACGTTTCAGCAGGTTGCGGGGCGGATGCCGCGCGACGGCGACAGCCGCGACGACCACGACATCGCCGTGCAGGTGGATGACGACGATCGCGAAGGCGGCGACACCCGGCCGCGGCTGACCTATCGCGCGCAGGGCGCGCTCGGCGGCATCCCGCTCGGCGTCCTGCCCGACGGCACCGAATGGCAGACCGGCCGCACCGCGTACCAGGCCATCGTGTTCTGGATGGACCCGCGCGCGTTGATGAGCTATCTCTCGACCAAGAGCTTCCGCACGCCCGACATCGTCCGCTACGTGCTGATCGCCGTCGGCGTGTTCTTCCTCGCGATGTACGGCGTCGCGCTGCTGCTCGGCTGGTTGCTCGCGCGCTCGATCACCAAGAACGTCTATTCGCTCTCGCAGGGCACCGAACGGCTGCGCGCCGGCGACTTCACCACGCCGATCCGGGTCACGAGCCACGACCAGCTCGGCGACCTGGCCGAGTCGTTCAACCTGATGGCCGCGGGCATCGAGGACCTGCTGCGCCAGCAGGCCGAGAAGGAGCGCCTCGAGGAGGAGCTGCGCATCGCGCGCCGCATCCAGATGAGCCTGCTGCCGGCCGCCGGCTTCCTGCAGCTCGCCGGCGTGCGCATCGCCGCGCTCTGCCTGCCCGCGACCGAAGTGGGCGGCGACTACTACGACCTGCTGCACCTCGGCGGCGACCGGATGGGCGTGCTGGTCGCCGACGTTTCGGGCAAGGGCACTTCGGCGGCGCTCTACATGGCGGAGCTGAAAGGGCTGGTGCTGTCGCTGTCGCGTATCTACGAATCGCCGGCGCGGCTGCTGTCGGAAGCGAACCGCATCCTCGCCACCACCCTCGACTCGCGCTCGTTCGTCACCATGACGTACGCGGTGGTGGACGTGCCGGCTGGGCTCATGCGCTATGCGCGCGCCGGGCACAACCCGATCCTGCACTACGAGCGGGCCACCGGCGCCACCCACGTGCTGATGTCGAACGGCCTCGGCCTCGGCCTCGACAGCGGCGAGCGCTTCGACGCGATCATCGAGGAGCGTTCCGTGCCGCTGGTGCAGGGCGACGTCTTCCTGCTGTTCACCGACGGCCTCTCCGAGGCGATGAACGAAAGCTCCGAGCTGTACGGCGAGCAGCGGCTGCGCGACGTGCTCGAGTCGCAGCGCGCGCACGGGCTCGACGAGGACGCCCTGAAGGACCGCATCCTCGAAGACATCCGCGCCTTCGTCGGCGACGCCGCGCAGCACGACGACATGACCATGGTCGTATTGAAGGTGGCGTGAAGTCATGGCCGACCTGGTGCTTGTGGGCGGACGCGTGTGGGCGGGCAAGGGCCTGCCGGCGGCAACCGCGGTCGCGCTGCGCGGCGAACGCGTGCTGGCGGTGGGCAGCGATGCCCAAGTGCGCGCACTGGCCGGCACCGGGACGCGCGTCGTCGAACTGAAGGGCCGCGCCGTGGTGCCGGGATTCAACGACGCCCACGTCCATTTCCTCGACGGCTCGTTCGGACTGCTGTCCGTCGACCTGCGCGACGCGCAGGACGAGCAGGAATTCGCGAAGCGCATCGGCGACTACGCCGCCACCATCCCGGCGGGCGAGTGGATCCTGCAGGGCAACTGGGACCACGAGAGCTGGCCGTCGCAGGAGCTGCCGACCCGGCAGATGATCGACGCGGTCACCGCGAAGAACCCGGTGTCGGTCACGCGCCTCGACGGCCACCAGGTGCTCGTCAATTCGCTCGCCCTGAAGCTCGCGGGCATCACCCGCGACACTGCCGATCCGGACGGTGGCACCATCGTGCGCGATGCCGCAGGCGAACCGACCGGCGTCCTCAAGGACAACGCGCAGGATCTCGTGAGCCGCGCGATCCCGGAGCCGACGCGCGCGCAGAACCTGCGCGCGGCGCGCGCGGGCCTGGCCGAGGCGGCGCGCCGCGGCGTCACCACCATCCAGGACAACTCCTCGATCGACGCGCTGCCCACTTACCTCGAAATGCAGAAGCGCGGCGAGCTGACCGCGCGCTTCTCCGTGTGGCGCTACGCCTCCACTTCGCTGGCACCGCTGCTCGCGGCCGGCGTGCGCACCGGCCTCGGCGACGACTGGGTGCGTCTCGGCGCGCTCAAGATCCTCTGCGACGGCTCGATGGGCGCTGGTACGGCCGCGTTCTTCAAGCCCTATGCCGACGATCCCGCGACCAGCGGCCTGCTGCTGTTTCCCGTGGCGGAGCTGGAGCGCATGATCGTGGAGGCGGATGCCGCGGGCTTCCAGCTCGCGGTGCACGCGATCGGCGATCGCGCCAACAGCCTGGTGCTCGACGCATTCCAGAAGGCGGTCGAGCGCAACGGCGCGCGCGAGCGGCGCTTGCGCATCGAACACTCGCAGGTGGTGGCCGCGGCCGACGTCGCTCGCTACAAGCAGCTCGGGGTGATCGCCTCGATCCAGCCGTCGCACTGCATCGACGACATGCGCTGGGCCGAGCGCCGCATCGGCGAGGCCCGTTCGCACGATGCGTACAAGATCGGCGCGTTCGCGAAAGCGGGCGTGCCGATGGCCTTCGGCACCGACTGGTTCGTCGAACCGCTCGACCCGCGTCTCGGCCTGTACGCCGCAGTGACCCGCGAGTTCGTCGGCGGCGGGCCCGCGGGCGGCTGGCATCCGGACGAAAAAATCAGCCTCGAGGACGCGCTCGACGCCTACACGCGCGGTTCGGCGTTCGCCGAGTTTGCTGAAGACAGCAAGGGCACGCTTGCGGCGGGCATGCTCGCCGACCTGGTGGTGTTCGGCGCCGATATCTTCGCGCAGCCGCCGCGCCAGCTTCTCGATACCCCGGTCGACCTGACGATCGTCGGAGGCCGGGTCGTCTACGAACGCAAATGAAGCCTGCGCCGCAGCCCTGGGGCGACCTCGAGCAGGCCCTCGGCCACAGCTTTCGCGACCGCGCGCTGCTGGAGCGGGCACTCACGCATTCGAGCTACGCCAACGAGCGCAAGGACCCGCGCATCCGTGACAACGAGGCGTTCGAGTTCCTGGGCGACGCGATCCTCGGCTTTCTCGTTGCCGAGATGCTGCACCGCGCCGACCCCGACGGCAGCGAGGGCGGCAAGAGCCGCCGACGGGCGGCGTTGGTGCGTGCTACGAGCCTCGCGCAGCGCGCAGAGGCTCTCGGCCTGCCGGCCTTCCTGCGCCTCGACCGCAACGAGGAGCGCACCGGCGGCCGGCGCAAGCAGGCCCTCTGGTCGGACGCGTTCGAGGCCGTGCTCGCCGCGATCCACCTCGACGCCGGCATCGACGCCGCGCGTGCCTTCGTAGAGCGACAGTTCGGCGTGGCGCAACTCGCGGGCAGCGCCCTGGAGCTGGCGCGCGACTTCAAGACCGAACTGCAGGAGCTGCTGCAGGGCCGCGGCCAACCCGCGCCCGTGTATCGGGTGCTCAGCGAGGAAGGCCCGCCGCACGCGCGCACCTTCGAGGTGGCGTGCGTCATCGACGGCAAGACCGCGGCGAAAGGCGAGGGCCGCACCAAGAAGCAGGCGCAGCAGGCCGCCGCGCAGAAAGCGCTCGCGGCCTACGCCACTCGCGCTACTCGATGACGCCGCCGCCAAGGCACATGTCGTCGTCGTAAAAAACCGCCGACTGGCCGGGCGTGACCGCGCGCTGCGGCGCGTCGAACGCAACCGCGGCGCGGCCGCCGGCAACGGGCGTGATGGTGGCGGCGGCCGGTTCGTGGCGATGGCGGATGCGCACCTGGGCGCGCAGGGGCGCCTGCGGCTCCGCGATCGAGAGCCAGTTGACCGATGCCGCACGCAGCGTGGATGTGCGCAGCTCCTCGTCGTCGCCGACCACCACCGTGGCGGTCTTCGGTTCGATCCGCAGGACGTAGTGGCGCCGGCCGTCGGCGACGCCCAGGCCGCGCCGCTGGCCGACGGTGAAGTGGTGGATGCCGTCGTGGCTGCCGACGGTCGCGCCGGAGGTCGTCACGATCGCGCCGGGCATCAGCGCCGCGTCGCCCTTGTGCCTCTCGACGAAACGCGCGTAGTCGCCGTCGGGGACGAAGCAGATCTCCTGGCTCTCCGCCTTCTGCGCGGTCGGCAGGCTTTGCTCCGCGGCGATGCGCCGCACCTCCGCCTTGGTGAGTTCCCCCACGGGGAAGAGCGCTGAGCGAAGCTGCTCCTGGGTGAGCCCCCAGAGGAAATACGACTGGTCCTTCTCGGGATCGCGCCCCTTGAAGAGGCGCTGGCGGCCGCTCGCCGGGTCTTCGTCCTTGCGCGCGTAGTGGCCGGTCGCCACGTGCGCGATGCCGAGGTCGCGCGTCTTCTGCAGCAGGCTGTCGAACTTCACGTCGGTGTTGCAGCGCGAGCAGGGAATCGGCGTCCTGCCTTCGAGGTAGTCCTGGACGAACGGCGCGATCACGCCGGCCTGGAAAGAGCGCTCGAGGTTCAGCACATAGTGGGGGATGCCGAGCCTCTGCGCCACTGCCTTCGCGTCGTGCAGGTCCTCGAGCGCGCAGCAGCGGCCGAAGGACGATCCGGAGCCGTGCGTCTGGTCGTGCAACTGCATCGAAATGCCCACCACGTCGTGGCCGGCGTGCTGCATCAGGGCCGCCGCCACGGACGAGTCGACGCCGCCCGACATCGCGACCACGACGCGCATCAGGCCGCGCCCCTTGCGAGCGCGTGCTCGCGGACCAGGTCGAAGGCGCGGCGCACGTGGCGCTCCTCGGTGCGAATGTTGCCGATGGCGAGCCGCAGGGTCGAGCGGCCATGCAGCTTCGTGTGCGAGAGGTACGCCTCGCCGGAAGCGTTGACCGCATCCATCACCGCCTCGAGGCGTGCGTCCGCATCGGCGTCCGGCACGCCGGGGAAGCGGATGCGGAAGCAGACGTTCGAGAACTGCGCCGGAGCGTTCACCGCGAAGAGGGGATCGGCCTCGAGCCAGCCGCGCAACAGCGCAGCGAGGCGGATGTGCTCGCGGATGCGCGCCGCGATGCCGTCGCTGCCGAAGGCGCGCAGCACGAACCAGAGCTTCAGCGCGCGGAAGCGGCGTCCGAGGCTGACGCCGTAGTCCATGAGGTTGGGCGCCGCGTCCTCTTCCGCGGTCCGCAGGTACTCGGGCACCAGGCTGAAGGCGTCGCGCACCACCTCGGGCCGGCGGGTGTAGAGCACCGACAGGTCCATGGTCACGAACATCCACTTGTGCGGGTTGACGACGATGGAATCGGCGCGCTCCCAGCCGGCGAACAGGTGCCGCATCTCGGGCAGCACGGCCGCCGAGCCGCCGTACGCCGCGTCCACGTGCAACCAGAGCCGCTCGCGGTCGCAGATGTCGGCGATGGCGGCGACCGGGTCGACGCTGGTCGTGGAGGTCGTGCCCACCGTGGCGACCACCGCGAACGGCGTCACGCCGGCGGCACGGTCTTCCGCGATCGCGGCCGCAAGGGCTTCGGGCCGCATCGCGAACTGCTCATCGGTTTCGATCGCGCGGCATCCGTCCTGGCCGATGCCGAGCACGATGCCGGCCTTCTCGATCGACGAGTGCGCCTGCTCAGAGGCGTAGAGGCGCAACCGCGCCTGGCCGACCAGGCCGCGCTTGCGCGCCTCGAGGCCGGGCACCGCTTCACGAGCCGCCGCTATCGCGACCAGCGTCGAAGCCGAGGCTGTGTCCTGGATGACGCCGAAGAGGCCTTCGGGCAGACCCAGCATTTCCCGCAGCCAGCCGAGCACCACCAGCTCGAGCTCGGTCGCGGCGGGCGAGGTCTTCCACAGCATGCCGTTCGGGTTGAGCGCGGCGGTGAGCAGCTCGCCGAGGATCGCCGGCGCCGGCGACGAGTTTGCGAAATAGGCGAAAAAGCCCGGATGGTTCCAGTGGGTGATGCCTGGGACGATGATGTTCTCGAAATCGTCGAGCAGCGCGGCCAGCGGCTCGCCTTCGGCAGGCGCATGTCGCGGCAATGCCCGCGCGACGTCACCCGGCCGGGCGCGCGAGAGCACCGCGAAGCGCTCGGGTTCGCGCAGGAAATCGGCGGTCCAGGCGAGGGCACGGCGCGCGGCGCCCTCGAACTCGTCGATCGCGACGTCGCCTGTGCCGGCCATGCCGCATTCTCTCATTCCCCGCGCCACTGGCCGCTATTGTGGCGTTCCGCCGCGCTTTGGAGTGCAGTATGCTGGAGTGATAAATCTTCTTTGGAGGAAGATCGATGTTTGAAGACGAGTTCCTCGCCATGCCCAGCACGGACGATGACGACGACGAGTGGACGGACGAGGACGAGGTCAGCGACGAACTGGCCGACGATACCGACGAACTGGCCGAAGACCTTGACGACGACGATGACGACGACGAGGACTCCGAAGACGACGACGAATTCGACGACGACGACGACCTCGACGAAGACGAGGATGACGACGACGACGAGGACGATGATGACGACGATGACGACGATGACGATGAGGAAGACGCCGCCTGGGACGAGATCGAGGGCGACGAGGACGACGACGACGAGGAGACCGACGAGGACGAGGAGGAAGAAGAGTAGCCGCCTTGGCCTCTGACCCCGTGCCGCTCATCCGCCCCGCCTGGATCAAGGCGCGGGCGCCGATGGGCGAGAAATACGACCGCCTCACCAGCTTGATGCGCGGCCTCGACCTGCACACCGTGTGCGAGGAGGCACGCTGCCCGAACATCGGCGACTGCTGGAACCGTGGCACCGCCACCTTCATGATCCTGGGCGACACCTGCACCCGTGCCTGCGGCTTCTGCGCGGTCAAGACCGGCATCGGCGGGCCCATCGACCCGTTCGAGGCGACCCGCGTCGCGGCGGCCGTCGCGGCCATGGGGCTGCGCCATGCGGTCATCACCTCGGTGAACCGCGACGACCAGAAGGACGGCGGCGCGCCGGTGTTCGCGGCGTGCATCGCGCAGATCCGCGAGCGCATCCCCGGCTGCACGGTCGAGGTGCTGATCCCGGACTTCAAGGGCGACGCCCGGGTTCTGGGCATCGTCCTCGACGCCCGCCCCGACATCCTCAACCACAACACCGAAACGGTGCCGCGCCTCTACCGCACGGTGCGCCCGGGGGCCCGCTTCAGCCGCTCCCTCGAACTGCTGCGCCGCGCGAAGGACGCCGGGCTCGTCACCAAGAGCGGCATCATGCTCGGCCTCGGCGAGGAGATCGAAGAAGTGCGCGAGTGCATCGCCGCGATCCGCTCGGCCGGCACCGACATCCTCACCGTGGGGCAGTACCTGCGGCCGTCGCTCAAGCACCTGCCGCTGGTGCGCTACTACACGCCCGCGGAATTCGCCGAGATCGGCGCCTTCGCGAAGACGCTCGGCTTCAGCCACGTCGAGTCGGGACCGCTGGTGCGCTCCTCGTACCACGCCGAGGAGCAGGTGGCCGCGGCGTCTCAGCCCCTGCGCGCCACGCTCGCCTGAAGGCTGAGCGCGGCGTTGACCGCCGCCACCGCGTCGTCGATGTCCGCGGCAGTGGTGCCGCGTCCCAGCGAGAAGCGCACCGAGCCCTGCATGCGCGCCTGCGACAAGCCCATGGCGCGCAGCACGTGCGAGGGTTCGATTGCGCCCGCGGCGCAGGCGGCGCCGGTCGAAACCGCGACGCCGGCGAGGTCCAGAGCGAGCAGCAGGCTTTCCGCGTCTTTGCCCTGGAAAGAAATGTTGCTGGTGTTGGGCACGCGCGCGCTGCCGCCATTGCGCACTGCTCCCGGCAGCGCGAGCAACTGGCTCTCGAGGACGTCGCGCAGCGCGGCCAGGCGCCTCGCGTCTTCGTCGAGCGCTTGCGCCGCGATTTGCGCGGCCCGGCCCATGCCGACCATCGAGGCGACGTTCTCGGTGCCGGCGCGCCGATTGCGTTCCTGGGAGCCGCCGCGCAGCAGGGCGGTCATTGCGACGCCGCGGCGCACATAGAGGATGCCGACCCCCTTCGGGCCGTAGAACTTGTGCGCGGAGAGTGCCAGCGTGTCGACGTCGAGGGCTGCCACGTCCACCCTGATCTTGCCGGCCGCCTGCACCGCATCGCAGTGCACCGCGGCGCCGGCCGCGCGCGCCAGCCGAACGATCTCGGCGACCGGCTGCACCACACCGGTCTCGTTGTTCGCCAGCATCACGGCAACGAGCGCGGTCTGGTCGTCGATCTTGCCGCGCGCGTCGTCGAGGTCGATGACACCGTCGCCGGTGCTGCGGATGGCAGCCACCTCGAAGCCTTCTTCAGCCATCGCCTTCGCCGTGTTGAGGACCGCGTGATGCTCGAGCGTCGTGATGACGACCTTGCGCCGCGGCCCGGTGCGGGCACCGGCCGCGGCGGTCGCCAGCCCGCGCAGCGCCATGTTGTCCGCCTCGGTGCCGCTGCCCGTGAAGACCACCTCCGAATTGGCGGCGCCGATGAGCGCCGCGACGCCGCTGCGCGCCTCTTCCACGGCGGCGCGCGCGCCCTGTCCGAACCAGTGCAGGCTCGACGGGTTGCCGAAGCCGTCCTGCAGCGGCCCAAGCATCGCCGCCACCACCGATGGATCGACTGGAGTCGTCGCGTTGTGGTCGAGGTAGATCCGCCGCATGCCACGATTGTACGGCGGCGACGGCGCTAAACCACTGAATCCCGCGTGGTAAGATCCTGCCCGCTGCGAATGGAACGAAGCGAGAAACTCCTTGGTTGAGGCCGTCATCGCCGGGGCCGTGCGAACGCCAATCGGCCGGTTCGGAGGCGGCCTCGCCAGCCTTTCGGCCGCCGATCTCGGCACCGCCGCAGCGGTCGAGTCGATGCGCCGGGCCGGCATCGCGCCCACCGACGTGGACGAGGCTGTTGTCGGCTGCGCGCGCCAGGCAGGGGGCGGGCCCAATGTCGGGCGCCAGGTCGCGTTTCGCGCCGGGCTGCCCGAAGACCGGCCGGCTTTCACCGTCAACATGGCTTGCGGCTCGGGCCTGAAGTCGATAGACCTTGCGTTTCGCAGCGTCCGCGACGGCGATTCCCAGGCGGTCCTGGTCGGCGGTACGGAGGCGATGAGCCGCGTGCCCTACCTGCTCACCGGCGCTCGTTGGGGCTATCGCATGGGTAACCAGTCGGCGGTTGACGCCATGTACCAGGACGGCTTCCTCTGTCCTCTCGCCGAGATGATCATGGGCGAAACCGCCGAGCGGCTCGCCGAGCTGCACACAATCGGCCGTGAAGAGCAGGATGCGTTCGCGCTTTCCAGCCAGCGCAAGGCCGCTGCTGCGATCGCGGCCGGCCGCTTCGAAGCCGAGACCTTCGCGGTGAAGGTGCCGGGGAGGAAGGGCGAGGTTTCGTTCGAGGCCGATGAGCATCCGCGCGCCGACACCACGGCCGCCGCCCTCGCCAAACTGGCGCCGGTGTTCAAGGCCGAAGGCGGCACGGTCACGGCCGGCAACTCCGCGGGCATCACCGACGGCGCCGCGGCCATGGTGGTGCTTTCTGCCGCGCGCGCGAAAGAGCTGGGCATCAAGCCGATCGCGCGCATCCTCGGCATCGCCGCGTCCGGCGTCGATCCGAAGATCATGGGCTTCGGCGTGGTACCGGCGGTGCGCAAGCTGCTGGCGAAGCTCGGCATGACGCTCGCGAACTTCGACCTGGTCGAGGTCAACGAGGCGTTCGCCGCGCAGGTGCTCGCCTGCGACCGCGACCTCGGCTTCGACGCGGAGCGCCTCAACGTCAACGGCGGCGCCATCGCCATCGGCCATCCGATCGGTTGCACCGGCGTGCGCATCAGCGTCACCTTGCTCCATGAGATGGCGCGCCGCCAGGCGCCGCTCGGACTCGCGACCCTGTGCATCAGCGGCGGCATGGGGCTCGCCGCCGCCTACGAACTGATTTAAGGAAAGAAAACCATCGCCATGATCGATTTCGAACTCTCCGAAGAGCACGTCGCCGTCGAGAACACGGTGCGCGAATGGGCGGCAAAAGAAGTCGCGCCGAAGATCCACGACCTCGACCGCGAGCACCGCTTCGAGAAGAAATTCCTGAAGGACATGGCGGCGATGCACCTGCTCGGCATCTGCATCCCGGAAGAGTACGGCGGCGCCGGCCTCGACTACCTGAGCCTCGGCATCGTCTCCGAAGAGCTCGAATATGCCGACACGCACCTGCGCGTCATCATGTCGGTGCACGTGGGCCTCAACTGCATGACGCTCTGGTGCTGGGGCACCGAGGAGCAGAAGCAGAAGTACCTGGTGCCGCAGGCGAAGGGCGAGAAGATCGCGACCTACGGCCTCACCGAGCCGAACGCGGGCTCGGATGCCGTCGGCATCCAGTCGACCGCGGTGAAGAAGGGCGACCGCTACATCCTGAACGGCGAGAAGATCTGGATCAGCCTGGCCGACGTCGCCGACAACTTCCTGGTGATCGCCTGGACCGACCAGGAGAAGAAGAAGAACCGCGACCACAGCGGCCTGTCGGCCTTCATCGTCGAGCGTGCCTTCAAGGGCTTCAGCTCCTACACGATGAAGGAGAAGTGGGGGATCCTTGCCGGCAACACCGGCGGGCTTCTCGATGCAGGACGTGGAGGTGCCCGAGGCGAACCGCGTCGGCGCCGAGGGTGAAGGCTTCAAGGTGGCAATGTTCGCGCTCGAAAACGGCCGCTACACGGTGGCCGCCGGAGCCACCGGCCTGATCCGCGCCTGCCTCGACGCTTCGCTCAGCTACGCGAAGAGCCGCAAGACCTTCGGCGTGCCGATCGGCGACCACCAGCTGGTGAAGGAGATGATCGCGCAGATGGTCTCCGACTACGACGCCTCACGGCTCCTGTGGCAGCGCGCCGGCTGGCTCAAGAACATGGGCCGGCGCAACACCCGCGAGACCTCTCTCGCCAAGTGGTTTTCCACCGTGGCCTCGGAGCGCGCCGCGTCCGACTGCGTGCAGATCCACGGCGGCAACGGCTACTCGGACGAGTATCCGGCCGGCCGCTTCTACCGCAACTGCAAGGCAGCGGTGATCTACGAAGGCACGCGCGAGATCCACAAGCTGATGCAGGCCGACTACGCCCTCGGCAATCGCCAGGACAAGCCGCGCCGCGTCGAGCTGCCGGCCTACAAGCGCAGCTAGCGCGAAACAGTCAGGGAGAGAAAATGCACCGACACGACCTGCCGCTCGAGTTCGTCCGCGTCGTCGAGCGGGCCGCCGTCGCATTCCGCCCGCACCATGGGCCAGGGCGACCGCAAGTATTCCGACCAGGTGGCTGTCGAGGCCATGCGCTCGGAGATGGAGAGCCTCGACATCGACGGCACCATCGTCATCGGCGAGGGCGAGCGCGACGAGGCGCCGATGCTCTACATCGGCGAGAAGGTGGGGAAGGGCGGCGAGGCCGGTGGACATCGCCGTCGACCCGCTCGAGGGCACGAACCTGTGCGCCACCGGCGCCGGCAACGCGATCGCCGTGCTGGCCGCGGCCGAAAAGGGCGGCCTCCTGAACGCCCCCGACATCTACATGGACAAGCTGGTCGTCGGTCCGTCGTCGAAGGGCAAGGTGGACATCAACGCGCCCGTCGAGGACAACCTCAAGGCCATCGCGAAGGCGCTTGAACCGCGAAGTCCACGACCTCACCGTCGTGGTCCTCGACCGGCCGCGCCACGAGCGGCTCATCGCCGACATCCGCAAGGCCGGTTCGCGCATCCGCCTCATCGGCGACGGCGATCTCTCGGCCGGCATCACCGCCGCGGTCGCGGGCACCGGGATCGCACGCCGTGATGGGCATCGGCGGCGCGCCGGAAGGCGTGCTCACGGCGGCAGCGATGCGCTGCCTCAACGGCGAGATCCAGGCGAAGCTGGTGCTCACCAAGCCCTCCGATCGCGAGCGCCTTGCGAAAATGGGGATCAACGACCTCGACCGGGTCTACGGCACCGACGACCTGGCGCCGGGCAAAAACGTCATCTTCGCTGCTGCCGGCGTCACAGACGGCACCCTGCTTCGAGGCGTAAGGTTCTTCGGAGACGGTATCCGTACACATGTATTAGTAATGACCACGATCCCGCACCAGATCCGTTTCATTGACACGATCCATGCGAAGGACGGCCCGGACATCAAGATCCGGTTCTGAAGAGCCTCGGAGTTGTGGGTTTACCCAATCCGGACGGTGAGTTAGCGCACACAGGGTGAGTGTCTTGTTGATGGGATCCTTGACAAGCTTTCATATGCTTGTTAGCTTCACGCGACACTTTAACTTTGCGTTGTAACTAGTCGTCGAACCAATAGGGGTGGCCGTGGCTCTGTTCGGGAAAAAGAAGGGCCTCGTGGGTGTGGACATCGGCTCATCGGCCATCAAGGCCGTGGAGCTGCGAGGCGGTGGCAAAGGTGACTACCAACTCGTCAGTGTTGGGCTCGAGACCCTGCCCCCCGAAGCGATCGTCGACGGCGCCATCATGGATCCGGCGCCGTGGTGGACGGCGTCCAGCGCCTCTTCACGAGCGCGCGCAGATCCAGCACGGCGGTCGCGACCGGCGTCTCCGGCAGCGCGGTCATCGTCAAGAAGATCAGCCTGCCCTCGATGAGCGGCGAGGAACTCGCCGAGTCGATCCACTGGGAGGCCGAGCAGTACATCCCCTTCGACATCCAGGACGTTGCCCTCGACTACGAGGTGGTCGGCGAGAGCATCGCCGGCGGCAACATGGACGTCCTGCTGGTGGCGGCCAAGAAGGACAAGATCGGCGAGTACACGTCGGCCCTCAACCAGGCGGGCAAGAACCCGCAGATCGTGGACGTGGACGTGTTCGCCTTGCAGAACTGCTACGAGGTGAACTACGGGATCGACGCCGGCCGGGTGGTGGCGCTCCTCAACGTCGGCGCCTCGACCATGAACATCAACATGCTGAAGGGCGGCACTGTCGGTGTTCACCCGCGACATCGCGATCGGCGGCAACACAGTGACCGACGCCATACAGAAGGAGCTGCACGTCACGCATCGACCAGGCCGAGAGCTGGAAGCGCGGCGGCATGCAGGCTCCCGACACGCTGAACGGCGTCATCCAGCACATCTCCGACAACCTCGCCACCGAGATCCAGAAGACCTTCGACTTCTTCAAGGCGACGACCTCCGAGGACCATATCGACGCGGTCTACATCGCGGGCGGCGCTTCCAAGGCGCCCGGCCTGCGCGGCCTGCTGTCGGATCGGCTCGAGACGAGTGTCGAGGCGCTCAACCCCTTCAACAACATCATCGTACAGCACCAAGGAGTTCGACCCCGCGCTTCTCAACGACCTGGCGCCTTCGGTCGCGATAGCGGTGGGCCTGGCTCTGCGTAAGGTGGGCGACCGATGATTCGCATCAACCTGCTGGCCACCGAGAAACGGGTCGAGAAGGCTGCCGAAGCCGCCGCCGCCGCTTCCGCCGCCCCCTCCGGGCCGGGCGTCTCGCCTCTTTATCTAATGCTTGGCGCCGCTGCCCTCGTCGGGCTGCTCACCGCCGGCGCCCTCTACCTCTGGCAGCAGAGCCGGATCAAGGCGATCGATGCCGAGATCACGACGCTCAAGGCCGAGGAAACCAAGCTCCAGGCGGTGAAGGCCCAGGTCGAGGCGTTCGAGCAGAAGAAAAAGACGCTGAGCGACAAGGTCACCCTGATCGAGCGGCTCAAGGCCGAGCAGACGAGCCCCGTCCACCTCCTCGACGAGATCTCGAAGGCGCTGCCCGACCTCGTCTGGCTCACCAACCTCGACCAGACCGGCGCCGACGTCAAGCTGACCGGCGAGAGCAGCAGCTTCACTTCGGTCGCCGACTTCATCACCAACCTGCAGCGTTCCGGCTGGTTCTCGTCCGTCGAACTGGTGTCGAGCGACCAGCAGGACGCGCGCGCGGGCGGCACCCAGCAGGTGCCCATCGTGAAGTTCGTGCTGCGCGCCCCGTTCCTGAATCCCGAGGTGGCGGCCAAGACGCCCCCGGAACCCAGCCCGTCGCCCGCGGCCCGCGGCGCGAGAAAGTCCTGAGGCACGAACATCATGGCTGACGGCACTCCCTCCACCATGGGCCGGTCGCTGGTTTACGCACTGCTCGTGTTCATGGCGATCCTGGGCCTCTTCTACTTCTTCTCCTACTCTTCGAGCGCCGAAGAGATCGCTGCCAAGACCGCAACCCGCGACTCGCTGTCGCGCAGCGTCCAGGGACTGCGCATCACCGCTGCCAAGCTGCCCGAGTTCACCCGAGAAGTCTCGGTGCTCGAATCGAAGCTCGAGGCGCTGAAGCAGATCCTGCCGCCGCAGAAGGAGACCGCCGACCTGATGCGCAAGGTGCAGTCGATCGCGGCGCAGGCGAACCTTGGCATCCGCAAGTTCACGCCGGCCGCGACCGTGAGCAAGGACTTCTACCAGGAGTGGCCCATCAACATGGAGGTTGACGGCGCGTACCACAACCTCGGCGTGTTCTTCGACCGGGTGCGGACGCTGTCGCGCCTCGTGAACTTCGGCAACCTGAAGCTTGCGGCGCGCACGAACCGCCCGGGAACCGGCAACCTGTCGCGCACCATCAGCGCGTCGTGCGTGGCCACCACCTACGTCTACGTGGACAACCCGACGACGCCGCCCGCCGCAGCAGGGGGCAAGGCCACGCGCCGTCCCGCGCCGCCGGCTACGGGGGGTGCGAAGTGAAGAAGATGCAGTTCCTCCCGATCGGACTGGGCGCAGCCGCGCTGGTCCTGTTCGCCCCGGCAGCCGGGTTGGCGCAGGAAATGCCGGAGCAAGGTGAAGTGGTCGCGCCGGCGACCGGCGACACTGTGCAAGAGCCCGTGGCGCCGCCGCTCGACATGAGCCTCCTGCCGGTGCCCGAAGGTGGGCTCATCTACAGCTCACAGGGCCGTCGCGACCCGTTCATCAGCCTGGTCCGCCCGGTGGGTCCGGTGAACTCAACCGGCGCGCGCAAGCCCGGCATCGAGGGCTTCCAGGTCGCAGAAGTGGCCCTTAGAGGCGTCGTCCGCAGCGGCAGGGAATTCATCGCGCTGCTCCAGGCGCCTGACAACAGGACGTATTTCGCAAGAGTAGGCCAGCGCCTGCACGACGCGAGGCTGGTGGCGATCGACGCAACGACAGCAACTTTCCGGCAACAGATCGACGATCCCCTGGCGTCGGCGCGAAGCCGCGATATCACGAAGAGCTTGTATCCGTCCGAGGAGGCCCGTCAATGAGACGTCTGCCCGCGCGCGCTCTCCTATGCGTTTGCGTGCTGTTCGGGGCGTTTGCCCTGGCCGATGAGAACAACCCCGTCTTGCTGGGTCTGACGTCAGACCAGACAAGCAGCGCGACGCGGGTCGTCCTCGAGTCCAGTGGCCCGCTGGTGTACACCTATTACACCCCCGATCCGCTCACCCTGGTGGTCGACATTCCCGATGCCGACGGCGCGAAGCTGCCGCCGCTCTACTCGGTGTCGAGCCCCGAGGTCGTGAACGTCACGAGCTCGACCGTCAGCCGCCCCGACGGCCACAGCCTGTCCCGCCTCGAGGTGAAGCTCGCCAAGGCGGTGCAGTACCAGATCTTCAGCGAAGGCAAGACGCTGAACCTGGTGTTCGACCGCGGCGCCGCCGCCGCGGCGGCCGACAAGCCGACGAACCTCGAGCTGGAGCCGAAGCTCATCGAGACCCCGCCTGCGAAGCAGCCGACCGTGCTGCCCGAGCAGACGGTCGCAGCCGCACGCCGCAGCCCGACGCCGGCCGCCACGCCCGAGCCCGCGCCCAAGGCCCCTGTCGCCGGAACCGCCACGCGCATCGTCGGCGTGACGCACCGGATGACGAACGGCAGCGTTGAAGTCACGGTGAAGGCCGACGGTACGCTGGGTTACGAGGACTTTTTCGTTCCCGATCCGCCGGCGCGCCTCGTGATCGACATCGTCAACGTCGCAGTCGCGCAGCGCAGCGTGCCGATCAACCAGAACTCGGTGCGGCGCGTGCGCCTTGCGCAGTACAGTCCCGACCCCAAAGTGGGCCGGCTGGTATTCGACCTCGCGGCGCACACGCCCTACGAGATCACCGACCTCGCCGACGGCATGCGCATCGTCTTCACCGAGCCGCGGACGGCACACGCGAGCACGGTGACGCCGGTGTTCCAGCCCGCGGTGCTCAGCACCGAGACGCCCGTTGAACAAGCCAAGGTCTCGCTGAAGACGAGCGCCGATCCCGAGCCGGTCGTTTCCAACCGCGCGCAGGAGCCCGCACCCCAGGTCATGCCCACACCGGCGCCCGCGCCGGTGGTTCTGAGCCGGCCAGTGGTGACGTCGCAGCCGGCCACGGTCATCGTGCCCGCATCGGTTCGCGCGCAGACGACGCCAGTGACACCGCCGGTCATCAGCACCACTCTGCCCGGGTACGCGAACTCGCCCGGCGGCATGGTGTCGATGCGCAAGGTCTACACCGGGCACCCGATCTCGCTCGACTTCCGCGAGGGCGACCTGCAGGACATCCTGCGGTTGTTCGCGGATATCAGCGGCCTCAACATCATCGTGAACCCCGGCGTCGCCGGCAAGGTTACGGTGAAGCTCAACGAGGTTCCCTGGGATCAGGCGCTCGACATCATCCTCAAGAGCCAGGGCCTGGGACAGGTCACCGAAGACAACGTCATCCGCGTGGCGCCGCTCTCGGCGCTGCAGCGAGAGGAAGACGAGATCCGCAAGCTGAAGGAAAACCAGGCGCTCGCCGGCGATCTGATTCCCTATCGCAAGAGCCTCAGCTACGCGAAGGTCGCGGACATCGAGGACACGATCAAGAAGGTGGCGCTGTCGCCGCGCGGCACCATCACCCTCGACACCCGCACCAACACCATCATCATCACCGACCTGCAGAAGAACGTCACCGACGTGCAGGCCCTGATTCTCGACCTCGACCGCCAGACGCCGCAGGTGGAGATCGAGGCGCGTATCGTGGTGACGAGCCGCAACTTCACGCGCGACGTGGGCGTGCAGTGGGGCTTCCTCAACAAGCAGACCCCGCAGTACGGCAACACCACCGGCCGCGCGTTCCCGAACTCGATCATCCTGAACGGCGCGGCATCCGCGCCGAGCCAGGGCATCAACCCGCAGCTGGCCTTCAACCCCGACAGTCAGGGTATCGGGCCAACACCGCGCGGCTATGCCGTCAACCTGCCGGCGGCGTCGTTCACTTCGGGCATCGGCATCTCGCTCGGCAACATCCTCGGCAGCTTCAACATCGATGCGGCGCTCACGGCGCTCGAGCGTCAGGGCCGCGGCCGCATCCTGTCGACGCCGAAGGTGACGACGCAGAACAACCAGGAAGCCGAGATCAAGCAGGGCGTGCAGATTCCGATCGCCATCCAGCAGGCGAGCGGTGGTGCCAGCTTCGCGGCCACCAACGTCCAGTTCAAGGATGCGTTCCTGATCCTGAAGGTGACGCCGCAGATCACCGACGCCGGCACCGTCATCCTCAAGCTCGAGGTGGAGAACAACTCGCCCGACTTCGCGAACCGGGTGAACGGCATCCCGCCGATCAACACGCAGTCCGCGAAGACCATCGTGCTGGTGCGCGACGGCGCCACCACGGTCATCGGCGGCATCTACCAGAGCAGCGAGCAGTCGACGCTGAACTCGACTCCGTTCTTCGGCAAGCTGCCGATCCTGGGAGCTTTGTTCCGCAACCGGGCGTCCGAGAACCGCAACAACGAGCTGTTGCTGTTCATCACGCCCAGAATCATCAAGGGGTAAGGGAAGTGAGGAGGAGTTTCGCCATGCGCCCTGCGTTCGCGAGAGTCGCCCTGGTGGCGCTCACCGCAGCCACGACGGTTTCTTGTGGCATCAGCCCCGACTACGTCCAGCAGGACGAGTCGCAGGTGATCCTGAGGATCACCAACATCACCGCCACTGCCAACGGGGAGGACGACTCCGCGTTCATGACCTCGGACGTCAGCACCGAGGGCAGCATCTTCAACGACAACGCGGTGCTGACGGTGCAGGCCTTGCTCAAGAACCCAGCCCTCGGCTCAGCGACGCCTTCCGATGTTCTGCTCGACCGCTACGACATCGTCTACAAGCGCAGCGACGGGCTCAACACCCAGGGCGTCGATGTCCCGTTCTCGATCAGCTCGGGGATGAATCTGCTGGTTCCGGCTAGCGACGCCGGCACCTCCGGTGCTGAGGCCGCGATCATCGCCGTGCGCCACCAGGCGAAGACCGAGCCGCCGCTCCGCAACCTGCGCGCGAACGAGAGCGGGCTTGGCGGCGAAAGCATCTTGACCGTCTACGCCGAGATCACCGTCTACGGCCGAACCACTGCCGGGCAACGCGTCCAGGCCACCGGCAGACTTCAGATTGTTTTTGCCGACTTCGCCGACGAGGGGAACTAGCAGCCATGTGGTCCACAATTCTCAAACAGAAGCCGTTCGCGACAGCGACGCTCGCTGTCTTGACGCTTGGTTTCCTCATGAGTTGCGGCCTCGACGAGGTCAACGATCCGGGCGCCATCACCGGGCCGGCGGCGCGCGGCATCCAGCTGAAGATGACCGCGAGCCCGGACACCGTCACCGCCAACGGCAAGGACAAGTCCACGATTCAGGGACGCGTCCTCGGCCCGAATGGCCAGCCGGTCTCGGGGCAGCAGGTGCTGTTCACCGTCGCTGGCTCGTCGGACGGCACCCTCAACGACAACCCCATCAGCGCCACCGCCGTCACCGACGGAAGCGGCATCGCTCGTGTCACCTACAAGGCGCCGCCGCGTCCTGACGCGACCGCCACGCAGGTGATCCAGATCAGCGGACACGTGGTCGACGGCGACGCCAACGGCATCTGGGAGTCGAGCGTCGGGATCAAGCTGATTTCCGCCGAACCGCGCACGTTCCCGCCGATCCCCGACAACGTCGCACCCACGTGCGAGTTTTCGGTGCGACCGGCGACCCTGATAGTCGACGCCTTCGACGTGGTCAGCTTCTTCACCGCGGCCCACGACGACACTGGCGAGATCGTCCGCTTCGAGTGGTTCTTCGGCGACACCGGCAACAAGAACTATGACGACGCTCCCGACGCCGCCCACGTGTACAAGGTGGCGGGCTCCTACACGGTGACCCACGCAGTGACCGACAGCGGCGGCTTGCAGTCGACCTGTACGAAGACCATCACCGTCAACTAGCCACCACATCTCCCGGGATGTGACCTGAGCACGGATGGCTGAGTCGGCACGAGTAACGGAGTTACGGCGAAGGCTGGAGACGGACCCCGAGTCTCCAGCCTTTGGCCCGCTCGCCGAGGAGTTGCGGCGACAGGGCAACCTGGAAGAAGCCATCAGAATCTGCCGCGCGGGCCTCGACCGCCATCCCGGCTTCCTGTCGGGCCACATGACTCTGGGGCGCGCATTGTCGGCTTCCGGCGACGACGCTGGTGCGACCGCGGCGTTCGAGTCGGTGCTCTCGGTCGCTCCCGACAACCTGCTCGCGAGCCGCCTGCTGGCCGATATCTACGAGAAGGAAGGCCGGTTCGAGGAGGCGAAGTCGTGCCTCGAAAAGGCTCAGCGCTACACCGTCAAGGAGCCGACGATCGGCGTGCGGATCGCCGACCTGGCGAAGCGGCTGCAGGAGACAGAAGCGCGCGCGCCCGTGCATTCAGCGGTGACGCCGAAAGCTGCGGAAGCCATTGCGCTGCCGCCACCGGCACTTGAGGCGCCACACGGCGCCTGGGGCAGGAACGCCAAAGACGCGCCCACCGAACATTTCGATGCGCCTGCGACCTTCATACTGCCCGACTTCGAGAGCCTGGCGGCACCCGAGCCGGCGCCGGCCGCGGCCGCGGAGTTCGCCACACCGACGCTCGGCCACCTCTACCTGCAGCAGGGCGCGCCGGCGGAAGCGGCGGACGCCTTTCGCGCTGTGCTCGACCGCGAACCGGAGAACCCGCGGGCGCTCGCCGGGCTCGACAGCATGGCGGCTGAACCGGTCCTGATCCACGCGCAGATCGCACGGCTCGAGCAATGGCTCCGGGCCGCACAGTCGCTGAGGAGGGTCTAGGCCGTGTCCTTCAGAGATCAGTTGCAGGCAGTCGTCGCCCGCGTCCCGGAAGCAGAAGTGGTGATGATCGTCGCCAAGGACGGCATTCCGGTGGAAACGATCACCACGAAGCCGCAGGCGGAGCTCGATGACGTCGCCGCCCTCTACGCGAACCTCTTGCGCTCCAGCGTCTCGGCAGCCGACGCCGCGGGCCATGGGCAGCTGCAGGACCTGACGGTGGTGGGCGAGCGCTCCACGGCGCTGCTGCACGCCATCACCAACGACTACGCGCTGTTCGCGGTGCTGGCCAACGGCGCCATCATCGGCCGCGCCCGCTACGCCCTGCGCCTCGCCGGTATAGCACTGCGTCCTGAGTTCCAGTAGAGTCCCGTATGGGAGCGCAGCGGATTGAACATCAAGGACTTGCGCGAGATTGTCGACTTTCTGGAGCAGCGCGGAATCGCTGAATTCGAGCTCGACGAAGACGGTAGGCGCATCAGGATCATAAGAGGACAGGTTGTCGGCCCGGTCGCAGCAGCCGCCACCCACCAACCGGTAACAGCACCCCACGCGCCTGTCGCAGCCGCCCATCCCGCGCCAGTCGCCGCACCTCCTGCACCGGCGCCTGCCGAGCCGCCGGCCGACCAGATCCTGGTCAAGAGCCCCATCGTCGGCACCTTCTACCGCTCGTCCGACCCCAACGCCGCGCCGTTCGTGAACGTCGGCGACCAGGTGAAGCCGGGCCAGGTCCTCTGCATCATCGAGGCGATGAAGCTGATGAACGAGATCGAAGCCGAAGTGGCCGGCGAGATTGCCAAGGTCTTCCCGCAGAACGGGCAGCCGGTGCAGTTCGGCGAGCCGCTCTTCGCCCTGAAGCGGGCCTGAGCGCGGCGAAAGGCCGCCGCCCTTGTTCAAGAAGGTCCTGATTGCGAACCGCGGCGAGATCGCGCTGCGCGTGCATCTGGGCCTGCAAGGAACTCGGCATCAAGACGGTCGCCGTCTATTCCGAAGCCGACCAGGGCAGCCTGCACGTGCGCTTCGCCGACCAGGCGGTGTGCATCGGCCCGCCGCGCAGCATCGACTCGTACCTGAACATCCCGGCGATCATCAGCGCCGCCGAAATCACCGGCGCCGACGCGATCCACCCGGGCTACGGCTTCCTCTCCGAGTCGGCTTACCTCGCCGAGATCTGCGAGGCGTGCAAGATCAACTTCATCGGGCCCGGGCCGCAGGCGATCCGCATGATGGGCGACAAGAGCCGCGCCAAGAAGGCGATGATCAAGGCCGGCGTGCCGGTGCTGCCGGGCTCGACGGGCATCCTCGAGGACGAGGCGCAGGCGCAGAAGGTGGCCGCCGAAGTCGAAGTTCCCGGTGATCCTGAAGGCGTCGGCCGGCGGCGGCGGGCGCGGCATGCGCATCGTCACGCAGCCCCGAGGGCCTGCTGCCGGCGTTCCAGGCGGCGCAGGCCGAGGCGTCGGCTGCCTTCGGCGTGCCCGACGTCTACATCGAGAAGTACATCGAGGCGCCGCGCCACATCGAGATCCAGGTGATGGCCGACGGCAAGGGCAACGTGGTGCACCTCGGCGAGCGCGAGTGCTCGATCCAGCGCCGCCACCAGAAGCTGCTCGAGGAGGCGCCGTCGCCGTTCGTCACCGAGAAGCTGCGCCGCGAGATGGGGCATACGGCCGTCGAGGCGGCGACCGCGGTGAGTTACAAGAACGCCGGCACCATCGAGTTCCTGGTGGACCCGGACGGCAACTTCTACTTCATGGAGATGAACACCCGCATCCAGGTGGAACACGGTGTCACCGAGCTCGTGACCGGCCGCGACCTGGTGAAGGAGCAGATCCTGGTCGCGACGGGCGAGAGCCTGTCGTTCGCGCAGAAGGACATCACCTGGACGGGCCACGCCATCGAGTGCCGCATCAACGCCGAGGATCCCGACACGTTCACACCGTCGCCCGGGCTCATCCGCCACTTCCATCCGCCGGGCGGTCCCGGCGTCCGCATGGACACCTTCGCCCATGACGGCTGCGAGATCTCACCCTGGTACGACAGCCTCATCGCCAAGCTGATGACGCATGGCCGCGACCGCGGCGAGGCGATCGCGCGCATGCGCCGCTGCCTCGACCTGATGGTGGTGGAAGGCATCAAGACCACGATCCCGATGCACCGCAAGATCATGGACGACCCCGACTTCCTGGCGGGCCGACTCGACACGCGCTTCATGGAGCGCTACCAGAAGCGCCGCAAGCCCGCGGGCACGCAGTGACGGCGACGCTGCTCGATGGTGCTTCGCTGGCGCGCACCATCCGCGACAACCTCAAGCCGGAAGTGGACGCGCTCATCGCAAACAACCGCCGGCCCGGCCTGGGCGTCATCCTCGCGGGCGACGATCCAGCCTCCGCCGTCTACGTCCGCAACAAAACCAAGGCGTGCGCCGAACTCGGCATCCACCACGACACCATCACGTTGCCGGCTACGGCGACCACGGCGGAAGTGCTGGCGCGTGTCCGTGAATTCAACGAACGCGACGACATCCACGGCATCCTGGTGCAGTTGCCGCTGCCAAAGGGCGTCGACGCGCAGGCGGTGCTCGACGCGGTGCTGCCGCAGAAGGACGTGGACGGCTTCCACCCGGAAAACGTCGGACGCCTGGTCCAGAAGCGGGCGCGCTTCATCGCCTGCACGCCCGCCGGAGTGATGGAGCTGCTGAAGGCGAGCGCCACAGCCATTTCCGGCAGGCACGCGGTGGTCGTCGGCCGCAGCGACATCGTCGGCAAGCCGATGGCGCTCCTGCTGCTGCACAAGGACGCAACGGTCACCATCTGCCACTCGCGCACCACCGACCTTGCGAGCGTCACCCGCCAGGCCGACATACTGGTCGCCGCCATCGGCCGTCCCGGCGCCATCCGCGGTGAACACGTGAAACCTGGCGCAGTCGTCATCGACGTCGGCATCAATCGAATCACCGACGCCGCGGTCGCCCGCGACCTTCTGGACCCCGAGCGACTCGCAGCGTTCGCGACCAAGGGCACCGCCCTCGTCGGCGACGTCCACTTCCCTCAAGTCAGGGAAGTGGCCTCGGCGATCACCCCGGTCCCCGGCGGCGTCGGCCCGCTGACGATCGCGCTGCTCATGAAAAACACCGTCGCCGCCGCAAGCCGGCACTAGGCAGAACTAGTTCGCCGTGACTTGACCGACCATGCTCGGATGTATCGAGCAGTGATAGGGGATGGCCCCGGCAGCGCCGATCGTCACAGGAGCGCTTGTGGTGTTCGGCGCGATGTTGCCGGTGTTGAACGCCGATCCCGCATCTGGCACCACCGCATGAACGACCGAGTCGCTGTTATGCCACGCCACCGTCTGGCCGACGCGCAGCGTTGCGCCAGCAGGTGAGAACGACATTCCGCCACTGATTCCCAGGATGTTGATGACCACGTCCGCCGTGGCCCCGGGAGTTGGAGTGGGGGTGGGAGTAGGAGTCGGAGTCGGGGTGGGAGTAGGAGTCGGAGTGGGACCAGGCGACGGTGAGGAAGGCGACGAGGGTGAGTCTGAATCATCCGAACAAGCGCCGGCGCCGATGACAGCGGACAAGGCGATGACAATCAAGGCCGACGACCAATGCAATTTCATTTCGCGGCTCCTTCGAAGAGCGACCGGGTTTCGGGTCGATTCCGAAAGCGGCGCCCATTGAAAGTAGGACTCCGCTGGAGCCGCTGATGGAACACGCGTGACTTATGACAAATGCCCACCGAAAAACAGAAAAGCGGCGTGGCGACGATCGGGCGCCAGCGGGAAACGGTGCGACCAGTTCTACTTCTTGAAGTAGTTGATGTCCTGCGGTCCGTCGCCGAGACGAGCGAGAACCACATCCTCGGCTGCCTTGCCCCAGTGAGCGGTCTTCGCCGGGATGACGAAGTAACCGCCTGCAGGCACGCTCTTGCCGGTGTGGTCGTCCACCGTTTCGCCTTCACCGGTGATCATCGTGCCGGACAGCACCGTCACCACTTCGCCCGCTCCGTGCCAGTGAGGAGGATTGACGAGACCGCGGGGAAGCTTCAGCAGGATGAGGTAGGGCCCTGTCTTCGGATCGCCATATTGAAGCGACGTTTCAACCCCTGAAACCAGGCCCTGTCCGTTCTCCCACACCACGTCCTTCGCCTGCACGACTGTGATCGACGCATTTCCAGGCGCCTTCTCCCCGTCCTTGAGGATGGTCATCTCGCGGGGCCCAGGCGAGTACCGGAGAATCACGGTTTCCGCCAGGGTCCTCGCCCAGTGCGCGGTCTTCGCCGGGATCGTGAAGGAGCCACCGGGCCCTACCGCGACGCCTTTTGCTTCGTCGACGGAATCGCCCCCGCCAACGAGGACAGAACCGGAAACCACGGTCACGACTTCGTCGAACTGGTGAAAGTGCGCCGGCAACTGATAGCCGGCGGCAAACTTGAAAAGCGCCTCATAGGCACCCGCCGTGGGATCACCCCATTCAATGGCCGTCATCGGCCCACCCGCCATCCCGGGCGTCGCCTGCCATGCAATTTGTTCTTTGGTGACAGCGACGACCTTGTCCGGACCCGCACCACTCACAACCGAAGGCAACAGCAGTAGCCCCACCGCAAGTCGTCGCATCGAGTCCTCCGGGAAGTGCCCATCGTAGTGGGTTGATCGACGCCAAAGCCACGACCATCCGTTCCAATGCGCGTGGGCGCTAGACTCCGCCTGAAGCTCAGGAGGTCAAAATGCGCGTATGTCACCGGCTCACTGACCCCGAAGGGCGACGACCGTGAGCCACCTGCTTGAAGTAGTCGTGGCACTGTACGCATTCACCCTTGTCGGATTGTTCGTTCGCGGCATGGCCCTTACCTTGTTCGCATTCACGGCCTACCTGGCGGTGCTGCTCGCCCATGGGCTGATCGTCATGGATGGCCGCTTACTCAATAAAGACACTTGGATGGCAACCGAGTTGGCACTCCAGGTTTTGGAAGTCGCCGTTGTGTTGCAGCTTGGCCAAGCCATCCTGGGTAGCACTCGAAAGACGCGTCGGATCTTCTGGTTCTGCACAAGCGGAATCGGGTTGACGATTGCCATTCTGTTGAACTCGCGCCCCTCGAGCACGTCACTCACCGTCGCGATCGTTTCCAATTGCCATTACCCCGTCCTCGCTCTCCTGATCGTCACGCTCTTGCTGGCGCGTGTTTTCGTGATTCCAATCGGTCGGCTTAATCAGGCGGTGCTGGTCGGAATCGCGGCGCCATTGGCACTCGGGCCAGTCATGTCAGTGACTTCCTGGTTGGTTTCACTTCTGGGTTTTTCCGGCCCCGTGCCGCCGTACGCATGGACCAACAGCATTCTGGCCGCTGGCGGATACGCGTCCGCATTTATTTGGGCGATCGGCGTGTTGACCGCCCCTGCGGAAGCTGGCGGTTAACACTGAGGGCAGGAATAGATCGGGCGGCGCGCGAGCGCTCGTGTGGCGAGCCCGGCGCTCACCCCCTCGGCCTCTTACGAGACCGAACCAACGGGACGGTAACATCTCAGGGATGGTGTTTCGGGTTGGGTTGACTGGGGGGATTGCTTCGGGGAAGTCGCGGGTGCTGCAGAGGTTTGCGGCGGCCGGGTTTCAGACGATCGATCTCGATCAGGTTGCCCATGAGGTGATGGCGCCGGGCGGACCGGCTTATGCCGATGTGGTTTCGACTTTTGGCGAGTCGATACTCGGGGCCGATGAGACGATCGATCGGCGGCGGCTGGGTGAGATTGTTTTCGCGGATGACGAGGCGCGGCGGAGGCTCAACGGCCTGGTTCATCCGCGCGTGCGCGATGCCGAGGCGCAGCGGATTCAAGGGATGGGCGATTCGTCGAGCATTGTCGTGACGGATGCGGCGTTGCTCGTTGAATCGGGGATTCATCTTCGCTTCGACCGGTTGGTCGTTGCCTACTGTTCGCCCGGGGAACAGCTGCGGCGGCTGATGGCCCGGGATCGTATCGATGAAGCTGCTGCTTCTCGACGGATAGCGGCGCAGATGCCGATCGACGACAAAGTCGGGTTTGCGCATCTTGGCGTCGAGACGAACGGGACGCTCGAGGACACTGACGCCCGCGCTGATCAGGCGGCTGCCCTGCTGAAGGAGCTGTCACTTGTGCCACGTTCGCCCTTGTCGGTGGAGGAGTCTCGTGCTGCTTCTCTTGCTGCGAAGTTCGGGGTGGATGGGCCGCGCGGGCTGACGGCGCCGGGCGTTGCTGAGCGAATCGCCGAGGACGGTGGGATGGAGATGGAGGGGTTGGCCGGGCTACTCAATCCGCCGACGAAGCGCCCGTGGTACGAGGCCGCTCGTGACGGCGCCATACGTGAGCCGGTGGAACCGATACTCGTTCCGGTAGTTCGCTGGGCGCTTGAGCGTTGTGGCCGCGACGAGGACTACATCCGCGGTGCTGCGATTTCGCTGGCGCGGCTGGTCGCGGCCGATACTGGCGACACCGTTTCTGCCGCGGCGCGCATTGCGGTGCGGCTCGCCGGCTAGTTTTCCCTCGCGACCCGCTCCTCGGCGAAGGTGCCCCAACGGTGGCACTGCGGACAGCGCCACAGCATCGCGTCGGCGCGGTAGCGGCACGACGAGCACAGGTGCGGGTCGGTGTAGAACGACGAGCGCATGGCGGCGATCACCTCGTCCTGCTTGTCCGAGCGCACGCCGAGGAGCCGCAGCGTTTCGAGCAGCGTCACCTGTACCGAGAGCGCCTGGGGGTTCACTTCGAGCGCGCGCACCAGCAGGCCGTACGCTTCGTCGTGGCGGCCGGCCGCGTTTAGGTGCTGGGCCAGGCTAAGGCGGGCGCGCCAGTCTTGCGGGTCTCGGGCGATGAGCCGCTCGCAGAGCTCCTCGAGCCTGGTCGGTTCGCCGCTCGCGCGATAGGCCTCGGCGAGGCGCGTGAATGCCAGGTACGCGCGCTCCGGCATCAGCGTAATCGCCGACTCCAGTGTTTCGACGGCTTTCTTTGCATCGCCTGGCATGGCCAGGTCGGCGATGCCGAGATAGGCGGGGAAGACGCGGCGGTCGAGCCTCAGCGCGTTGTCGAAGGCTTCGCGCGCCTCGTCCTTTCTGCTGTGGTCGAGGGCTTCGCGGCCCACTTCGGCCTGCAGGTAGCCGAGCACCAGGTTGTCGTCACTCTTGCGCAGGCGCGAGATGCGCGACTGCACGTCGAAAGCGTCGCGGAAGCGGCGCTGGTCTTCGAGCACGCGCTCCAGCTCCTCGAGCGCCTGCAGGTCGCGCGGGTCGGTCTCGAGCACTTCCTCGAAGGCCTCTGTCGCACGGTCCAGGAAACCGGCCTTGCGGAAGTCGGATCCGAGGCAGGCTTGAGCGTAGCGGCGTTCGACCCGCGTGAGATCGATCCGCGCCATCACGCCCTGGTGCACCTGGATCGCCTTTTCCACCTGGCCGGCCTCGCGCAGCAGGTTGCCGAGGATCAGCTGCACCTCGATCGCGCCGGGGTCCTCACGCGCCACACGGCTCAATTCCGCGATGGCCTTGTCGTTGCGGCCTTCAGCCAGGGCGTGCAGTCCCAGCTGATAGTGCGGCGAGCCACGGAAGGCAAGACGCGCGCGGCTCTCGCGGCGGGCTGCGGCGCTCCAGGCGCGGCCGGCCAGCAGGCCGACCGCGGCGGCCAGCACGACGGCGACGAGGGCAGTATCGGCCAACGGCTCTCGTCCCTAGAGCGCCGTGGCGCCGTATGGTGCGATGACGCGCTCCCAGTCGCCACGCGCCCGGAGTATCGCTTCCACGAACTCGCGAAAGGCGCCGTGGCCGCCGGTGGCATCGGTGACCATGAAGGCCTGGGCGCGGATGTCGAGCGGCGCGTCCGCGGGCGCCGCGCTGAGGGCCGCGGCGTTCATGCAGGCAGTGTCGACGACGTCGTCGCCCATGTAGGCAACGTTCGTCCACGCGAGGCCGCGCTCGGCAAGCAACTGGTCCACCCGCGCCTTCTTGTCTTTGATGCCTTGCAGCACGATCTCGATGCCCAGCTCGCGCGCGCGCCGCGCCACGACATCGCTGCTGCGGCCCGAGATCATGCCCAGCTCGAGCCCGGAAGAAATCGCCAGCTTGGCG
This sequence comes from uncultured Acidobacteriota bacterium, assembly GCA_963720545.1. GTDB lineage: Bacteria > Acidobacteriota > Vicinamibacteria > Fen-336 > Fen-336 > MFD01916-c6. The sequence continues at coordinate 3,717,100 of OY970399.1, forward strand.
GCCAGGCCGTCGCGCGCATGAAAGCCCTTGCTCTCGGCGCCGTCGGCCGAGAACCACAGCGTGCCGTCGGTGAGCACGCCGTCCACGTCGGTGAGGATGAGCCGCAGGTCGCGGGACCGCACGGCAACCGCCGCCTCCTTCAAATGAGCTCCGTCTTCCACAGGTCGTGGAGATGGACGAGTCCTTCGACGCGGCGCTCAGCGTCGGCCACGACGACCGACGTGATGCGGCGCTCTTCCATCACCGCGAGGGCGGCGGTCGCCATCTCGCGGCGGCGGATCACCACCGGCTCCTTGGTCATGCACTCCTCGGCGGTGGCGGCAAGGAAACGGTCGCCTTGGCCCTCGACGTGGCGGCGGACGTCGCCATCGGAGATGACGCCAAGCAGCCGGTCGTTGCTATCGACGACAGTGGTCATTCCCATGCGCTTGCGCGTCATCTCGAAGAGCACGTCGCGCATCGACGTCTGCGGGTTGACCTTTGGCAACTGGTCGCCCGAGTGCATCACGTCCTCGACACGCAGCAGTTTCTTGCCGAGGCGGCCGCCGGGATGGAGCGTGGCGAAATCGTCCACGGTGAACCCGCGGCGCTCCAGCAGCGACATGGCAAGCGCATCGCCCATGGCGACGGCGGCAGTGGTGGAGGCTGTCGGCGCCAGGCCCAGCGGGCACGCCTCTTCCGAGATCGAGACATCGATATGGACGTCGGCGACGCCGGCCAGGCCGGACTTGTCATTGCCGCTCATGGCGATCAGCGGGCACTCGAGGCGCTTCACCAGCGAAGCGAGCATCACGATCTCCGGCGTGTCGCCGCTGTTCGAGAGTGCCAGCACGGCATCGCCCTTGACGATGCGGCCGAGGTCGCCGTGCAGTGCCTCGGCCGTGTGCAGGAACAGGGAAGGCGTGCCGGTGGACGCGAGGGTGGCCGAAATCTTCTGCGCGATGATGCCGCTCTTGCCGATGCCGGTCACCACCACGCGGCCGGCGCAGTTGAAGAGGATGTCCACGGCGCGGTCGAAGGAAGCGTCGATGCGCGGCACCAGGTCGGCGATGGCCCTGGCTTCTATCTCGAGGACGCGGCGCGCCGTCTCGCGGGACATTGGGAACGATGTTATGCGCGAACCGTGATGGCGTGGATCGCGAGCAGCCGCTTCAGCAGACGGCTCAGGCCCGAGAGCTTGTACGAGTTGGGGCCGTCGGAAAGCGCGCGAGCCGGGTTCTCGTGCACCTCCATGAAGAGGCCGTCGATGCCGGCGGCCACCGCCGCGGGCGCCAGGGTATCGATGAAGTTCGAGTCGCCGCCCGAGCGGTCGCCCAGGCCCCCGGGACGCTGCACGCTGTGGGTCGCGTCGAACACGACGGGGAAGCCGAAGGCACGCAGCACGGGGAACGAGCGCGGATCGACCACCAGGTTGTTGTAGCCGAAGGTGAAGCCGCGCTCGGTGACCAGCACGTTCCTGTTACCGGTGGCTGCCGCCTTGTCGAGGATCGGCTTCATGTCCCACGGCGCCATGAACTGGCCCTTCTTGATGTTCACGGGCTTGCCGGTGCGCGCCGCTTCCACCACCAGGTCGGTCTGCCGGCAGAGGAAGGCCGGGATCTGCAACACATCCGCGACCTGCGCCACGCGCTCGACCTGCTCCACCTCGTGCACGTCGGTGACGATCGGCAGGTTGTGCTTCGCCCGCACGCTCGCCAGGATCTCGAGGCCCCGCTCGATGCCGGGGCCGCGGTACGACTTGCCGCTGCTGCGGTTCGCCTTGTCGTAGCTCGCCTTGAAGATGTAGGGGATGCCCAGCTCGCCGGTGATCTCGGCAATGCGGCCCGCCATGAACGACGGATGCTTGTCGTTCTCGATGACACACGGCCCGGCCATCAGGAACAGCTTGCCGCCGCCGAAGCGGCGGGCGCCGATGCGGAACTCGCGCTTGCTCACGAACGCGCGGCTTGCAGAGGCTGCTGCTGCCCCTCGGCAAGCGCCTGGCGGCGCTCCATGCCGGCGCGCACGAACGAGGCGAACAGCGGATGCGGCTGCAGCGGCGTCGACTTGAACTCGGGGTGGTACTGCACCGCGATGAAGTGCGGATGGCCCGGTATCTCGGCGACTTCCGCGAACTTGCCGTCGGGCGTAAGGCCGCTGATGACGAGGCCCGCATCCTTCAGGCAGCCGGCGTAGGCCTTGTTGAACTCGTAGCGGTGGCGGTGGCGCTCGTGAATGAGCGTCGTGCCGTAGATCTGCGCCGCGCGCGAACCCGGGGCCAGCTCGCACGGATACGAGCCGAGGCGCATGGTGCCGCCCATGTCGTCGACGCCCAGCAGGTCCTGCAGCTTGTAGATGACGCGGTGCTCGGCGTTCTCGTCCACCTCGGTGGAGTTGGCGCCGGCGAGCCCGGCAACGTTGCGGGCATACTCGGTGACCGCCCACTGGAAGCCGTAGCAGATGCCGAAGTAGGGCGTGCCGGTGCGGCGGGCGTAGCCGGCCGCCGCCGCCATGCCGCCGGTGCCGCGCGCGCCGAAGCCGCCGGGAACGAGGATCGCGTCGAAGCCCCTCAGCATGGAGTCGACGTCGCCGCTCTCCAGTTCTTCCGCCTCCACCCACTTGCGGTTCACCTTCACCTGGTTGGCGATGCCGCCGTGCGTGAGCGCCTCGTTGAGGCTCTTGTACGAATCCTCGAACGACACGTACTTGCCGACGATCGCGATCGTTCACCTCGCCCTTCGGGTTCTTCACCCGGTCTACGAGCGTCTCCCACGCGCTCATGTCGCGCGCGCGTGCTGCGCAGGCCCAGCGACTTCAGCACGATGTCGTCGAGCCCCTCGCCGGAGAGCACCAGCGGGACTTCGTAGATCGACTCGACGTCCTTGGCGGTGATGACCGCCTCTTCGGGGACGTCGCAGTAGAGCGCCAGCTTGGCCTTGATGTCGGGCGAGAGGAAGCGGTCGGTGCGGCACAGCAGGATGTGCGGGTGGATGCCGATGGCGCGCAGCTCGCGGACGCTGTGCTGCATCGGCTTGGTCTTCAGCTCGTGCGCGGTCGCGATGTACGGCACCAGGGCCAGGTGGACGAAGATGGCGTTCTCGCGGCCGACGTCCTGGCGGAACTGGCGCACCGCCTCGAGGAACGGCAGGCTCTCGATGTCGCCGACCGTGCCGCCGATCTCCACGATGACCACGTCCACGGCGTCGTCGCGGCCGACCGCGCGGATCGAGGCCTTGATCTCGTCGGTGATGTGCGGGATCACCTGCACGGTGCGCCCGAGGTAGTCGCCGCGCCGCTCCTTGGCGATGACGGAGCCGTAGATCTTGCCGGTGGTGATGTTCGAGGCCTTGGACGTGACCGTGTGGGTGAAGCGCTCGTAGTGGCCGAGGTCGAGGTCGGTCTCGGCGCCGTCGTCGGTGACGTACACCTCGCCGTGCTGATACGGGCTCATCGTGCCGGGGTCGACGTTGATGTAGGGATCGCACTTCATCATCGCGACCTTGAAGCCGTGGCCCTCGAGGAGGCATCCGATCGAGGCGGAGGCCAGCCCCTTGCCCAGGGACGAGACCACACCGCCGGTCACAAAAATGTACTTGGTCGTCACCTCTGCTCCTTCGATGGCATTGTCTCATTGCGAGCGAACAGGCCGCGCACGCGCTCGAGGTCTTCGGGAGTGTCGACCGCCGGGCCCGCCGACGAAACCACGTCGACGACGAGGATCCGCTGCCCGTTCTCGAGGGCGCGCAGCTGCTCGAGGCCCTCCGCAACTTCCATCGGCGACTGCGGCCACTGCGCGAAACGCAGCAGCGCTGCGCGCCGGAACGCATAGACGCCGATGTGGCGTCGCGCGAGTCGCTGCGCAACGGCATGCTGCGCCGACACCATCGCGTCGGCCGGCGTTTGCCGCACGTGGGGGATCGGCGCGCGCGAAAACCAGAGTGCCTGGCCATTCGTTCCAGCCACTACCTTCACCACATGCGGTGAAAGAAGCTCGAGTGGATCATCAATAAACACTGCGGGGGTTGCGATGTCCGCATGTGGAGCGGTCTGCAACGCATCGATCGTGGCGTCGACGGCCGCCGGATCGAGGAACGGTTCGTCGCCCTGGAGGTTGACGATGATGTCCGCGTCGGCCATCGTCGCGGCGGCCTCGGCGACCCGGTCTGAACCGGTCGCCGGAGCCTGCGACGTCATGACCGCAACGCCACCGAAGCCATTGACAACATTGAAGATACGGAGGTCGTCTGTAGCCACCACGACACGGGCGAGAGCCCGGACACATTTTGCCCGATCGAAAACGTGTTGAATGAGCGGTCGGCCGGCGATCTGGGCGAGAGGCTTCCCAGGCAACCGTGTGGCTCCGTATCGGGCGGGAAGTATGCCGACGATCGTCAAATCGCGAGTGATGCTAAGTGGGTGGTTCCATTGAAGTCAACTTGTGCGCCGCATCCTTGACACCTTCCTCGACGTCGGCATAGGATTTGCCCCGTAACTATTGAAAAAGGCGACATTTTTAATGGTCTGGCCGGCGTGCCCATAAAAATCGGCGAGCTGCTGCTCAAGGAAAACCTCGTCAACCAAACCCAGCTCCAGGAAGCCCTCAGCCAGCAGAAGTCCTCCGGGGCGAAGCTGGGGCGCGTCCTGGTGACCATGGGCTTCGTCCGGGACGACGAGATCACCAGCCTGCTGTCCCGCCAGTACGGGGTGCCCTCGATCAACCTCGAGCACTTCGAGGTCGACGCCGGCGTCATCAAGATGATTCCCGCCGGAGACGGCGCGCAAGTACCAGATCCTGCCGCTGTCGCCGTTCGGGCGCAACGCTCACAATCGCCATGGCCGACCCCACGAACGTGTTCGCCATGGACGACATCAAGTTCATGACCGGCTACAACGTCGAGCCGGTAGTGGCATCGGAGACGCTCGCTCGACGAGGCGATCGAGAAGCTACTACGGCAGTCAACCGCGGTCCTGCAGCTGCGAGACGGCGCGCGTGGCGAGAAGGGGATGGCTCCGTTCTCGCAGACGTTCGGTCCCGGCAGCGCGTTCGGTGGCGGCACCGGCGGCATCCCGCTCCTCAAGGAAGTGATCGAGGGGCCGTCGCTGTCGTTCGACGACATGGCCTCGGTCGGCCTGCACGAGGTGGACGTCGACAGCCTCGGCGTCGAGGAAGGCGAACGTCGAGACGATCAAGCACCGACGACGACGAGATCGACCTCGGCGCAGCTGACGCAAGCTCGTCGGAAGCGGCGCCCGTCATCAAGCTCTCGAACGTGCTGCTCATCGACGCCTTGAAGCGCGGCGCCTCCGACATCCATATCGAGCCGTACGAGAAGGAGTTCCGCGTCCGCTTCCGCATCGACGGCATGCTCTACAACGTCATGGCGCTGCCGATGAAGCTGCAAGCGACCCGCTCACCTCGCGCCTCAAGATCATGGCGAAGCTCGACATCTCCGAGAAGCGCCTGCCGCAGGACGGCCGCATCAAGATCCGCCTGAAGATCGAGGACCGCAGCCGCGAGATGGACTTCCGCGTCTCGTCCTTGCCCACGCTGTGGGGCGAGAAGATCGTCCTGCGGCTGCTCGACAAGACGAAGCTGATGCTCGACATGACCAAGCTCGGCTTCGAGCTGGACTCGCTCGACCGCTTCCAGAAGCGCGATCGCGAAGCCGTACGGCATCGTGCTGGTCACCGGCCCCACTGGTTCGGGCAAGACCAACACGCTCTACTCGGCGATCGCGCAGCTCAACAAGCCCGACACCAACATCATGACCGCCGAGGATCCGGTCGAGTTCAACCTCGCCCGGCATCAACCAGGTGCAGATCAAGGACGCAGATCGGCCTGAACTTCGCGACCGCGCTGCGCTCGTTCCTGCGCCAGGACCCGAACATCATCCTGGTCGGCGAGATCCGCGACTACGAGACGGCCGAGATCGCGGTCAAGGCCGCGCTGACCGGCCACCTCGTGCTCTCGACACTGCACACGAACGACGCGCCCTCGACCGTCTCGCGCCTGGTCAACATGGGCATCGAGCCGTTCCTGGTCGGCACAGCCATCAACCTCATCCAGGCCCAGCGCCTCATCCGCCGCGTCTGCACCAACTGCAAGGAAGAAGTCGACGGACGTGCCCGCGAAGACCCTGATCGAGATCGGCTTCGCGCCCGACGGCCACCGCCGGCATGAAGCTGTTCCAGGGCCGCGGCTGCCGGACGCTGCAACGGCACCGGCTACAAGGGCCGCGTCGGGCTCTACGAGGTCATGGAGATCTCCGAGGGCATCCGCGACCTGATCATGGTGGGCGCCACCGCGGTGGAGATCAAGCGGCAAGGCGCTCGAGGAGGGCATGCTCACTCTGCGCATGAGCGGCCTCGAGAAGATCAAGCACGGCATCACGACGATCGAGGAAGTCCTGCGCGAGACCGTTCTCTAGGGAGGGTTGGTTCAATAGTGAGCGCCAGCACTGCATCAGCTGCTGAAGACGATGACCGAGATGGGCGGGCACCGACCTCCACGTCACCACCAACTCGCGCGCCGCAGATCCGCGTCGACGGCAAGCTGCGCGCCGCTCGACCTGCCCGCCGCTGACCGCGTCGACACCAAGCAGCTCGCCTACAGCGTGCTGACCGACGCGCAGAAGCACCGCTTCGAGGAGAACCTCGAGCTCGACTTCAGCTTCGGCATCAAGGGCCTGGCGCGCTTCCGCTCCAACGTCTTCATGCAGCGCGGCGCGGTGGCCGCCGTCTACCGCACGATCCCCTACGAGATCCGCAGCTTCAAGGAGCTGGGCCTGCCGCCGGTGGTTTCGCCAGCATCTGCGACAAGCCGCGCGGCCTGGTGCTGGTGACCGGGCCGACCGGTTCCGGCAAGTCGACGACACTCGCGGCGATGCTCGACAAGATCAACAGCGAGCGCGCACGAGCACATGATCACGATCGAGGACCCGATCGAGTACCTGCACGGGCACAAGAAGTGCGTGGTCAACCAGCGCGAGCTGCACGCCGACACGCACTCCTTCGCCAACGCGCTGCGCGCCGCCCTGCGCGAGGACCCCGACGTCGTCCTCATCGGCGAAATGCGCGACCTGGAGACGATCGAGTCGGCGCTGCGCATCGCCGAGACGGGCCACTTGACCTTCGCGCACGCTGCACACCAACTCGGCGGCCCAGACCATCAACCGCATCATCGACGTGTTCCCGGCCCACCAGCAGTCGCAGATCCGCGCCCAGCTGTCGCTGGTGCTCGAAGGCATCATGTGCCAGGCGCTGCTGCCCAAGGCGAGCGGCAGCGGCCGCGCGCTGGCGATGGAGATCATGGTGCCGAACGCCGGCCATCCGGAACCTGATCCGCGAGGACAAGATCCACCAGATCTACTCGTCGATGCAGACCGGCCAGGAGAAGTACGGGATGCAGACGTTCAACCAGTCCCTGGCAACGCTGTTCCACAACAAGCAGATCTCGCTGCAGACGGCGCTCGGCATGAGCTCGCATGCCCGACGAGCTGCAGGACATGATCAACCGCGGCGCTGGCCTGACGACGGCGCAGGCGGGCCAGACCCGGCCGGCGCAGCCGCGCGCCGGCGTTCGATAGACAGGTCAGGGAGAGGGGATCGCAATGCCAGCCTTCGTCTGGAAGGGGAAGCCAGGGATGGCCGCTCCGTCGTCGGGCGAGCGGGTCGGCGGACAACAAGGAGGCCGTGATGGCCCTGCTGCGCCGCGAGCAGATCCTAGTCGTCCTCGGTGAAGGAGAAGGGCAAGGAGTTCGCGATGCCGAAGCTCGGCGGCGGCGTCACCGCCAAGGACCTCGCGGTCTTCACGCGGCAGTTCTCGGTCATGATCGACGCCGGCCTGCCGCTCGTGCAGTGCCTGGAGATCCTTGGCGGCCAGCAGGACAACAAGAAATTCGCGACGGTCCTGCAGCAGACGCGCATGCGACGTCGAAGGTGGCGCCACCCTCGCCGACGCGATGCGCAAGCATCCGAAGGCTCTTCGACGAGCTCTTCATACGAACATGATCGCGGCCGGCGAGGCGGGCGGTATCCTGGACACGATCCTGAAGCGCCTCGCGCACCTACATCGAGAAGGCGGTCAAGCTGAAGTCGCAGATCAAGGGCGCGATGGTGTATCCGATCGTGGTCTCGGCATCGCCGCCATCGTGGTCACGATCATCCTGTGGAAGGTCATCCCGATGTTCGCGGCGATGTTCGAGGGCCTGGGCGCGCAGCTGCCGCTGCCCACCCGCATCGTCATCGCGATGTCCTACTGGATCGGGACGGCTGCTGTCCCTTCATGGTCCTCCTGGGCATCGTCGGCGACCTTCGCGTTCCGCGCGCTACTACGCCACTCACGGCGGCCGCCGCGTGATCGACCGCATGGTCCTGCAGCTGCCCGTGATTGGCCAGTTGTCGCAGCAAGATCGCGGTGGCACGGTTCTCCCGAACGCTGTCGACCCTGATTTCGTCGGGCGTGCCGATCCTCGACGGCCTCGAGATCACCGCCCGTACCGCCGGGCAACGCCATCGTCGAGGATGCCATCATGGTGGTGCGCAAGGCGGTTGAAGGCGGAACCACGGTGGCTGTGCCGCTGCGGGAGAGCAAGGTGTTTCCCGACTATGGTGGTGCAGATGGTCGGCGTCGGCGAGCAGACCGGCGCCCTCGACGCGATGCTTGGCGAAGATCGCCGACTTCTACGAAGACGAAGTCGACCAGACCGTGGCCAACCTGCTGACCCTGATGGAACCGCTCATGATCATGTTCCTTGGCGTCATCATCGGCGGCATCGTCATCAGCATGTACTTGCCGCTGTTCGAAATGATCAACAAGCTCTCCGGCTAGGCCGCTGCTTTCCCGGCCCGTCGGCCTGCCGATCTCCGCGGATACCCTGTCCGCGGAGCATCGGCTGAAGCAGGTGATGCTGCTCAGGGTGGTGGTCGTCACCACCCTGCTCGCGAGCGCCATTTACATCGAGTCGACGTGGGAGCCGGTTCGCGCCTTCAACCCGTTCTACCTGCTCATTATCGCCACCTACCTGGTGACGCTCGGTGCGGTGATGCTGCTGCGCCTGGGTGCGGCGCCAGCGACAATCGCGTTCGTCCAGGCCACGTTCGACCTGTTCTTCGTCACGAGCCTCGTTTATCTGGCCGGCGTGTCGGAGCCACGGTCGGGATTCATCGTCCTCTACCCGCTCGCCGTGCTGGCGGCAGCAACGCTGATGCCGCCGCGGGCTGCCATCACCATCGCAATAGCAGCAGTGGTGGCTTTTGTAGCACTCTACGTGTCGCTCGGTGCGGGCTACCTGCCCGGTTATGGCGGTTCCACCGGCGGTCGCTTTCCGGGCACCCGCGTCCTTCTCTACTCGACCATCATCCTGGCGGTGTCCTGTGTCGGCGTCGCATGGATAGGTGGATATCTCATGGAACGGCTACGCGCCGCCGGCGCGAGCCTTGAACTCGCAACCGACCAGGTCTCGAGCCTACGGGAACTGAACCAGGCCATCGTCGCGAGCATCCACAGCGGCCTGATGACGGTGGATGCCGAAGGACGCATCCTGTACGTCAACGACCGGGGCGCTGCAATCCTCGAAGCCGACCGCAGGAGCCTGCGCGGCAGCTTGCTTGCCGTGGTGCTGAAATCTCCCCATTTCGAACCCGCCCTGCTCGAGGCGCGAGTTGAGCAGCGACTCGGACGAGACAGAACAGAGGTGGCGGTTGGACTGGCGGAGCGAGGCACGCTGGTGCTCGGGTTGTCGGTCGCTCCGTTGACAGCCGGCGACCCGGCGCTTGGCCGCTATCTCGTCACCTTTCAGGACCTCACCGACATCAAGAAACTGGAGAATGAGTCGCGCATCAATGAGAAGCTGGCTGCCATTGGCGAGATGGCGGCTCAGCTGGCTCATGAGATTCGCAATCCGTTAGGTGCGATCAGTGGTTCCGCGCAGGTGCTGCTTCGCGAAGATGGCGTTGGCGAGGAGCAGGCTGAACTCTTGAACATCATCCGGACCGAATCGAAGCGCCTCTCGGACGCCCTCAACCAGTTCTTGCGGGGCGCGCGGCCTGCTGGATCTTCGTTTCAGCCGATCGACCTCGGACCCGTCGTCGAGGAGACAGTCGCCCTGCTGCGAAACAGCCCTGAACTTCTGCCCAGCCACTCGATCCAGTCCGACATCGCTCCGGGGCCTCACATCTGCCTCGCAGATGCCGACAGCATCAAGCAGGTGGCGTGGAACCTGGCGCGCAACGGAATCGAGGCGATGCCCGCAGGGGGTTGCCTCAGGGTAAGCGTCGCATCGAGCCCGGACGAAGTGACGTTCAAGGTCGCGGACCAGGGCCGGGGCATCGACGCTGCGACCGCGCATCGGCTGTTCGAGCCGTTCCACACAGGCTCGAAGGGAGGCACCGGAATCGGCCTGGCGATTGTCTATGCGATCGTCAAGGAGCATCGTGGCCGCATCACCATTCGTAACCTCGATCGCGGAGGCGCGGAGGTGGACGTGCGACTGCCCGGACCAGCCAGTTGAGTCCGCGCCTGAGGGCCGTGACAATCGTGACCACGGAACGAGCCATATGAGAAACGTGCTGGTCGTCGACGACGAGGCGTCGCTGCGCGATGTCCTCGGCATTGCGCTGCGCAAACAAGGCTACACGGTGCAGACAGCCAGCAGCCGGGAGAGCGCCGCGAAAGCGCTCGCGGCCGGTCCCGTGGACCTCGTGCTCACCGACGTGCGGCTTCCGGACGGCGACGGCATCGAGATCTTGCGGCACGTCAAGTCGGCGTCACCTGACACCGTCGTCATCGTCATGACGGCTTTCGGATCCACCGAGAATGCGGTTGCTGCGTTGAAGCTCGGAGCCTACGACTACCTGATCAAGCCGTTCGACATCGATGAGCTGCAGATCGTCGTTGGCAACGCATTCGAGCGCCAGGAGCTCAAGTCGCAGGTCTTGACGCTGCGCGACCAGCTCAAGGCTCGCGCCGACTTCCAACGTGTCATCGGCCGCTCGGCCGTCATGGCTCGGGTGATCGAGATCGCGCGGGCGGTGGCGTCTACCAGTTCCACGATACTGCTGACGGGGGAGAGCGGCACCGGCAAGGAAGTGCTGGCGAAGGCGATTCACCTTGCTTCGCCGCGGCGGGAGAAACCGTTCGTTTCGATAAATTGCGGGGCCTTGCCCGAGAGCCTGCTCGAAAGCGAGCTGTTTGGCCATGTCAAGGGAGCGTTCACCGACGCGCACCAGAACAAGAAGGGCTTGTTCGAGGCCGCACACCTGGGGACGATTTTTCTCGACGAGGTGGGTGAGATGCCGTTCGCCATGCAGGTGAAGCTGCTGCGCGTGCTGCAGGAACGCACCATCCGCCGGGTTGGCGACCAGGTCGAGATTCCCGTGGATGTGCGGGTGATCGCCGCCACCAACCGTGCGCTCGAGAAGATGGTGCGCGACGGCACGTTCCGCAGCGACCTTTACTATCGCCTCAACGTCATACCGCTGCCGATCCCGCCGCTGCGCGAACGCAAGGAAGATATTCCACTGCTCGTCGACCATTTCCTGCGGCTGTTGGCAGTCCGTATGGAGAAGACCGCGCCGGTCATGGCGCCGTCGGAGCTCGGCACCCTGCAGAGGCACGACTGGCCGGGGAACGTGCGGGAACTCGAAAACCTGCTGGAACGCGCCCTCGCGCTGGAAGTCTCGCCAGCAGTGCTCCTCGAAGAAGCTCAGCCCGCGCGAGCATCGCCGCCAGAGTCGTCCCTTCAGCCCGCAATCTCGGAAGGCTTCAGTCTCGATGGATACCTTGCATCGGAGGAGGCGCGACTCCTCAGGCGAGCACTGGAGCAGTCCGCTGGCGACCGTGCTGCGGCAGCGCGCTTGCTTGGTGTGAACGCCCGGGGACTGCGTTATCTCATTTCAAAACATCCGGAAACCGAAGGGTCGTGACGTCAATTGTCGGCGTGCGACAATATTTGTCGCGCCGGTGACCGTTCATCAAGATGGTGTAAGTATATGTGTTTAAAGGCTTTAAACGTTACACAAACCTTGGCATCTGCCTTGCTCTATAGGTCCCCGTGCCGCCGATTGAGCGGCCCAAGACGGAGTCAAAGGAGACTCTAACCATGAAGAACCAAAAGGGCTTTTCGCTCATCGAGCTGCTGATCGTTATCGTGATCATCGGGATCATCGCCGCGATCGCGATCCCCAGCCTTCTCCGCGCCCGCGTGTCCGCCAACGAGGCAGGCACCATCGGCGACAACCGAACGGTTTCGTCGGCCATGGTCGCCTACAGCTCGGCCAACGGCGGGTTTTTCGACAACGTGTTCACCTGTTTGTCCGCGCCGACCGGTTGCATCCCGAGCTATCCGGCTACCGCCCCGACGTTCCTCGACACCTCGCTTACGGCCAGCCCGCTTGCGAAGTCTGGTTACACGCGGGTGTTCACGGGCGACGCCACGGCCGCGGGCCTCAACGTCCTTGTCAACTCCCCCACGAGCACCGGTATGTACTGCTACGATTCGACTGCGGTCGCGCAGAACAGCACGGGCGTGCGCTCCTTCAGCACCGACGCTTCGGGAAAGATTTGCTTCGACCCCGCTGGCGCGGCCATTGGCTGCGTTCCTGCTACCGGTCTGCCCGCCGCCTGCACGGTGCTTCCGTAGTCTGTAGTCGCCGATCGTCGCAGTGTTGGGGGGCTTCGGCCCCCCTTTTCTTTTGCTGCTCCTCGAAGCGTTCGCGAGACAGTCGCACGAGGAAACTGGCTGCGCTTCGCGGACTTTGTTCCGCCGTTCAAGGCCGCTAAGATCCAAAATCACCGATGAACGCCATTGAGATCGCAGGCCTCTCGAAGTCCTATCGAGTTGGCACCTTTGGTTCCAAGCGACGCGCTGTGCTGCAGGATCTGAGTCTCGCCGTCCCATCGGGTGAAATCTTCGGATACCTTGGGCCCAATGGCTCCGGCAAGACGACCACGCTCAAACTGATCATGAGCCTGATCCGTGCTGACGCCGGCACGATCCGCGTGCTCGGCGTCCCCTTCCAGGACCCCAGTTGGCGCGCCCGCGCTGGATACATGCCGGAGAATCCCTATCTCTACGACTACCTCACGCCAACGGAGTACCTGGACTACGTGGGCCGGCTCTTCGGTCTCGCTGCGTCCACCAGGCGTGAACGATCTGGCCGCCTGCTGGATCTTGTGGGCTTGGGGCCATGGGCGAAAGCGCCTCTTGGTCGTTTCTCGAAAGGAATGCTGCAGCGTGCCGGCATCGCCCAGGCGCTGATGAACGATCCCGACATCGTGTTTCTGGACGAACCAATGTCCGGCCTCGATCCGATTGGCCGACGTTTGATGCGAAACATCCTTCTCGAGCTGCGGTCGTCGGGCAAGACGGTCTTCTTTTCAACCCACATCCTCTCCGACGCTGAGAACCTCTGCGACAGCGTTGCCGTCCTTGCGGCGGGGCGACTGCTGCGAGCCGGGCGAATCGACGAGATCGTGAAACTCGACATTTCACATTTTGAAGTCCTGACCAGCGGACTTGCGGGGAACGCCCCAGGAGAACTCCCGGCCAGTGCCCGCGTGCGAACGATGGCTGATCGCTGCGAGATCGCCGTTCCGGAACAGGACCTGCCCGTCGTTCTGCGAGTCGTCGACAAGCTTGGAGGACGCGTTCTGGCGGTCAATCCAGTACGACAGTCGCTCGAGGACTATTTCGTCGACCAGGTGCGTGACTACGAGGGAGCGGAGCCAACGTGGACGGCAGACTGAATCGCTTCCTGGCAGTCGCTGCGAATACCTTCCGCGAAACCGTTCGTGAGCGGGTTCTCTACAACCTGGTTTTGTTCGCTGTCCTCATGACGTTGTCCGGGCTCCTCATGAAGGAGTTGTCGATCCGCCAGGACGAGAAGATCGTCAAGGACATCGGTCTCGCCGCCATGGAACTCTTCGGGATCGTGATCGCGCTCTTGATGGGAGCCGGCCTCGTATCCAAGGAAGTCGATCGCCGTTCTCTCTATCCGCTGCTGGCGAAGCCGCTCAGCCGCGGTGAGTTCTTTTTGGGCAAATTCACCGGCCTCGCGTTCACCATACTCGTCAACCTTGCCGCGATGACCCTGGGCCTGTTCGCTACATTGCGCATCACGGGTCACGCGTTCGACCTGGAACTGTTGAAGGCAATCGTTCCCCTCTATGTCGGGCTGTTGCTCATCGTCGCCCTTACTCTGTTCTTCTCCACGATCACCTCGATGGTACTGACTGTCGTCTTCACGACGTGTCTGGTGATCGCCGGCCGGTACTCCGACATCATAAGGAACATGCAGGAAGTCCTGCCCGGTGCCCCCGGATGGATCACGCGGGCTCTCTATTTCGCGCTGCCGAACTTCGCGAACTTCGACTTCAAGAGCCGCGTCGCCCACGGCGACATCGTGCCGTGGACCGCCGTCGCTGCCGTTGTTCTCTATGGACTGGTCTACGTCCTCCTGGCGCTGGCGGCCGGTGTGGCTCTCTTCAGGCGCAAGGAGTTCCGGTGAACTGGGAAAAGCCCTTGATCGCCCTGTTGGCTCCGCTCGTCGTATTGTCGCAGCAGGCTGTGGACCGAGATCTCGGTGGATTTCGCGCCCAGCACGAATCGCTCTATCTCTGGTCGGGTGAGCAGATCAAGCGGTTGGCGCCTGGCTTTGAGGACATCCTGGCCGACGTCTATTGGTTGCGTACGGTTCAGTACTTCGGCGGCCAACGAGCATATGCCGAGGGCAGGTCGTTCGAGCTCCTTCGCCCGCTCGTGGATATCACCACAACGCTGGATCCACGGTTGGGCATCGCCTATAAGTACGGCGCGGTCTTCCTTGCCGAGCCCAGGCCCATCGGTGCTGGCGACGCACCAGGCGGCATCGCCCTTCTCGAGAAGGGAGTGGCCGCAAACCCGGTGGACTGGCGATTGCGACAAGACCTGGGCTTCTTCCATTTCCTCTATCTGCACGACGGCGCGGGAGCTGCCCGGATATTGAACGAAGCGGCCGAAATAAGCGGTGCGCCGTACTGGCTGCGGACACTCGCCGCCCAGCTTGCGGCCCAGGGTGGGGAACGGGATGCGGCGCGCTCGATGTGGCAAGCCATGGCAGCGCAATCTGAACCCGGTCCAATCCAGGAGAATGCCAGGATGAACCTGGATATCCTCGCCGCGCTCGATCTAAGGGACTCTCTCCAGGCTCACGTGAACAGGTTCGAGTCCACGTTCGGTCGGCGGCCGTCGTCGCTTGACGAACTCGTGCGCGAGCGTGTCATTCGCACCGTCCCGGTCGATCCGTCCGGGATACCGTACGCGTACGATGCAGGGTCGGGTCGAGTCCACCTCGCACACGACTCCAGGCTCTATCGTTCTCAGTACGAACGGCCGTAGCCGATGGGCGCATCGCCCATGTTCGCGGTGAGTTGCTCGTTGCTGCTCGGCGTGCTCATTGGCAGCTTTGCGAACGTCTGCATACACCGGATTCCGCTCGGTCAGTCGGTGGTGACGCCGCGGTCGCGCTGCCCGCGCTGCAGCCAGCCGATCGCCGGATGGGACAACGTCCCGGTGGTGAGCTGGTTGCTGCTTGCCGGCCGTTGCCGGCGCTGCCGCGAACCGATCGCGGGCCGCTATCCCATGGTCGAAGCTGCCAACGGGGCGCTCTACGGCCTGCTCGCCGCGGTCCACGGTGTCAACGCACGCAGCGCCTTCGAGATGTTGTTGGTCACAGTGCTCATCATCCTGGCGCTCATCGATCTCGATCACCGACTCCTGCCAGACCTCATCACGCTGCCGATGATCGCCGTTGGCATCGCCGCCGCGGTGCTCGTGCCGCCTCCGGGGCCGCTGGAGTCTGGGTTGTCGGCGGCGGCGCTGTATGTCGTCTTCGCGTTTATCGCGTCGGCCTACAAGAAGGCGCGTGGCATCGACGGTCTGGGGCAGGGCGATTGGAAGATGGCCGCCATGCTCGGCGCGTTTCTTGGATGGCAAGGCGCCTTGTTCGCGGTATTTGCCGGAGCCGTACTTGGCAGCGTGATCGGCGGGCTGTTCATCGCGCTGTCTCGCCGCGGCTCGCAGTATGCACTGCCCTTCGGCACGTTCCTGGCGCTCGGCGGTGTGGCCGCCATTTTCGCAGGTCAGCAGTTCCTCGCATGGTACAGCGGTCTCCTGGACTGAAGCCATGCACAGCGAACGGCGATCGCTGATCACTCTGCTGGTAGCGCTGCTCGTTGGCACGGGCGTTTTGTCGCTCTGGTCGTCCCTCAAACGCCATGCGCAGATCCGCCAGACGGCCTCGTCGTCGGAAATCCGCCGGCAGCTGCCTGCTGGCGCTCTTGCCAGGCTCGACCGCGCAGTCGAGGCGGACGCGCTGTCAATGCGCACCACCCTGATGCTGGAAGGACTCCTCATCGCCGGGGGACTGGCAGTCGCGGTCTTCGCCTTCGGCCGCGGCACTACCGCCGCCGGCCCGGAGGCCTCGCAAACCGCGCTGGATGCGTACGAAGAAGCCATGGAACGGATGCGCGACCAGCGCGCCCGGGAGGACGCACTGCATGAAGGCGAGATGCGGCGCTTCATGGAAACGCTCGCCGACAAGGAGACCATGGCTCGCGCCGGCGAGCTCACTGCGGGCATGGCGCATGAGGTGCGCAACTCGCTCAGCACGATCCAGGGCAACGCGCGCCTGTTGCAGCCGGGTGCAGCGGCGGCAGGGGCGCAGGAGTCGGTGGCTGCGATCCTCGCCGAGTGCGACCAGCTGCAGTCGTCCATCAAGTCGTTCGTCGATTTCATACGCCAGGAGAAACCCGAGTTCCTGCCGTTGGACCTGGAGCGCCTGCTGCGGCGGGTGGCCGCCCGCGAGCAGCGTGTCCGCGAGGGGCCCGCGATCGCGGTTCATGCCGCGGTGGCCCCCGGCGTCCTGCTCGCGGACGAAGGGCTCCTCGAGCGCGCCTTCGAGAACCTGGTTCGCAACGCTCGCGAGGCGGGATCCGGAAGCGGGCAGGTCGAGGTCCATGCGACGCAGGACGAGACCTACGTCATCGTCGACGTAAAGGACGAAGGACCGGGGCCGTCGCCCGTAACGAGCGACCTCGGACGCCCCTTCGTCACCACCAAACCCGGCGGGCTCGGCCTGGGCCTGCCGACCGCCATAAAGATCATCCAGCTCCACGGCGGCACGCTCAGTCTCGCGAAGCGGGAGGATACTCGTGGGGCGGTAGCGCGTGTCCGGCTACCGCTTCCGATTGACCGTGTTGTTACCTAAGGTATCACCAGTAGCCTGCGGCTGAGCGCAGTAGAACACTTTAAGTAACAGGTAACAATCGGCTTAGCCAGCGATCGGTTGGCGGCACAGGTGTTGCTATTACAGCAGCCATGCACCTGACGAAAGGCCGCAGCGCTGTCCCCGAACGCGGGTTCTCCCTCGTCGAGCTCATCGTCGTCGTCTCGATCATTTGCATCGTCGCCGGGGTCATGGTTCCGCAGATTCTCACCTACATGCGCAACTACGAGATCCAGGCGGCCGCCCAGGAAGTGGCGTCGAGCATCCAGACGGCGCGCATGAAGGCGGTCGCCAAGAACGTCAACCTCGGCGTCATGTTTGAGGTGCGCGACGACCGCAACTACGGGTGGGTAGTCGAGGACGACTTCGACACGGTGACCGTGCCGAACTGGACCACTGTCGCGGACGAGGCCGACTTGTTCCTGCCCGCCGGCGGACAGTCGCCGACGCTCTTGAGCCTGCCGACCGCGGTTGTGTTCGACCCTCCAGACGAATGCCAGGCGATCGGTGCGGCAGATCGGTACGGCCTTCGTTTCAACCGGCTCGGCAGTGCGTGTGCCATCGGAGCCACCGGTTGCGCGGTTCCCGGCGGCGCAGCCGCGCCGGACCCGTTCATCAACTCCGCGGCAGCGGGTTTCAACATCTGTTTGCGCCACACGCGCACGGGACTACGTCGGCTGCTGACTATCAGCCAGAGCGGCCGCGTCACCTCGCGGCCGATTGGAGGCGCCTGATGCGCGACGAAAGCGGATTCACCCTGGTCGAGGCGCTCGTTGCCATCCTCATCTTCGCGGTCGGCTTGATGGCAGTGAGCAACCTCATGCTGGTCGCGGCATCCTCGAACGTCGCTGCCAATTTTTCGTCGGCGGCAACCGCAGCGGCTGTCGAGCGTCTCGACATGCTGAAGAGCACGACGTACGAAAAGCTGGTCGAGGGCGAAGGCGGCAGCACCACAGCCGACGTCGGTGCGACGCTTGCGTGCGACTTCGACTCCGACCCGGCGGACGGCATCTACAACTGCAACCACGACGTCCCCGGCGTCGGCCAGATCCACGTGCGCTGGGCGATCGACGGCATGCTGCCTGGGCTCGACGGGCAGCCTACGGCGATGCGCATCACCGTCAGCGCGCAGGGCAACTCTCCGCTCACCGGCCCGCGCTCGCGCGCTCAATTCACCACCATCCGCTCGTGCACCAACTATCAGGCGGATCGGTTTCCCGCAACGTGTCCGGTTCAATGAGGACGGCAATGAAGAGCACGGCAGGGGAGTCGGGTTTCTCGATGGTCGAGCTGATGATCGCTCTGGTCGTCACCACCATCGTCACCGGTGCCATGTACGGCTTGATGGCGGGAGGGCAGAGCGCCTTCCGCCGCGAACCCGAGCTGATCGACCGCCAACAGAACATTCGCAACGCAATGTCGATGATCGAGGAAGACCTGCGCACCGCCGGCTTCGGCATGCCGGCATTCACGCAGGTGTTCACCGCCGGCCTGGACAATCTCGCAACGACACTGCCTTCGATCATCACGCCCGGCGAACGTACGGATGGGCTCGAGTTCCTTGCTGGCGACTGGAACTGTCCAGCAATACCGCTGTGCGCGTTCGACACCGCTCCCGATCCGATGGCCCTCAAAGTGCCGGTCGATTCCGTCTGCCTGCCACGTGCCGGAGCGCCGGGACTGCTCCTGATGACGAGCGTCAACGATGTCAGGAAGCCGGTACCCGGCATCGACGCGAGCCTCATCGTGGGCAGTGCCAGCCGCGTGGCGCTCGCTGCGGCACCCGCCGCCTGTGTCGGGGCCGCCCAGTTCACCCTTTTCAAGAATCAGGGCCCAGCCGCCTGGCACCCCGGCCTCGGTGGGATCACGCGCTACATGGTCTTGCCGGTGCGCGCGGTCAAGTATCAGATCGCGATGGATCCGGCGGAAGCGAACGGCCTTCCGAAGCTCTGGCGCAGCGTGACCGGCGGTCGCACGGCGGCCAGCAACTACGCCACGTCCGTGGCGCCGGGGCTGGATGCCACCTGGCAGATCGTCGCTGAGGGGGTCGAGGACCTGCAGGTTCAGTACATGTCCGGGCCGATCGTCGACCCCGACCCGCCTGTATGGGGACACGAGCCGACGCCGATTCTCGCCGGCAACGGACAGAGCCTGACGCGCCGCATTCGGGTCTCGCTTTCCGCGCGCGCGGCAACGATGGGGCAGGGCGGACTTGGGCGCGGCAGCGGCAACGCCGCGGTGCCGCTCGCCACCGATGACATCAAGCGCGGGCAGCTCACCTCGATCGTGACGCCGCGACAGATCGTATTCGCCCTGGAGGCAACCGATGCGCTTCGATAACCGCCGCGGCGAACACGGGTTCGCTTTGATCCTCGCGCTTCTCACGCTGATGCTGCTGACATTCCTGGGGTTGACGCTCGCGGCCACCACTTCGTCCGAATTGCAGATCGCGTCCAACCAGCGCTGGGCGGCGCAGGCCTACTACAACGCCGAAGCCGGCATCGAAGCCGCCAAGATCGCGCTCAAGAACTACACGGGGTCGCTCGATCTCATCCCGTTGCTGCCGAATGCTCGCGGGGCCTGGGTGCCGAATCCCCTCACCACCGTGGCGCTGCCGGCGCACCCGAACGGCTGGTCCGATACCACCGATTCGTGGGGCCTGCCGCTGCGAAACTGGGAGAACAGCACCTGCGACACGCTTGGCGGCAACGTCGGCTATGGCACCATCCTCGTGGCGCGGCCAAGCGTCGATGTCAACCTCGATGCCGGCGGCGCGCCGCTGCAGTACGTCACGCAGGTCGGCGACCTGCCTCTGCAGGGAGCGTTCACGGTCTGGGTGCGCCGTGCGCCGGTCATCAACCCCGACGGCAGCGTCAGCGATGACACCAGCAACACCGAGGCTCTCGTCACATCCGAGGGGGTGGCGCCGTATTCCGGGGCATCCGCGGGGTCTGCATTTGCACTGCGCAACCGTGCGGTGCGCGTGCTGCAGGCAAAGCTGAGCATCCTGGCGGAGCCGCCGTGCGAGGCGCAGCGCGGCCAGATCGGCATGTCGTCTACGGGATCAGGCTTCAGCCCGTGCTCGCTGCTCACGAGCAGCGCGCTCGCCGACGAGTTTGGCGGCGGTGTCAACGGTCCCGCCGGTTTCGGCGTGGCAGCACGGTAACGGGTAACAGGACTTCAGGTGGAAAAAGCCATGAATGCGACACGTCGGGCACGGTTCTTCGGTGGAGTGGCCGTCCTGGGGGCGTTGGCGCTCGTCTGCGGCGACCGCCCGCTGCGCGCGCTGCCGGCAAACGTTGGCATCGACCCGCTCGAGGTTCTCGACCTGCAGATCAAGCCGAACGTGCTCATCGTTCTCGATAGCTCGGGATCGATGACCGAGACGCCCTACAGCACGCCTGTGCTGTCGGGACAGATCGCCGGCGACTATCAGCGGTCGAAGATGTTTCTGGCGAAGGATGTTCTGAACCAGGTCATTGCCGCCAATATCGATAGCGCCAGCTTCATGCTCGCCCAATACAAGCAGTCGGGCAGCCGCTTGACGGAACAGGCACCTGTTATAAACAGCACAACGGCCAACCGTTTCACGTACACGACCGAGAGCTGGGCCGGCGCGGCGTTGCCGCAGGGACCCGGCCAGTCGATGGCGACCACCGACCTGACGGTCAGTCCCTTGTACGCATTTCAGAACATCCAGGCCGGGTGGAACACCCTGCGCTACCAGGAGAACAACGGCGGGACGACCGTCACCTGCACGGCCACCGTTGCGACAGGCTTCTACCCCCAGACAGGCACCCTGCTCGCGACTGCTATCCAGACCGCGATGAACGCGGCAACTTGCACAGGTGGCACGCGCGCGAATACCTATAACGTCACCTACACGGGCAGCACCTTTTCTTTCGCGCGAGCGACGGCTTCGTGCTCGCCTGCCACCTGCGGGACCAGGCAATTCCGGCTGGTGTGGTCGTCCGCGCTCTCGACGATCCGCGCGGTCCTGCGCGCGCCCAGCAATGCGCCCGCGCCGGCCTGGAACACGAACCCCAACCCGCCGGCCGCTCAGGTGTTCGTGGACCAGGGTCTTGGCAACGGTCCCTTCGTGACAGCCGATGCCCGGATCATGCTGCTGACCCGGGCGAGCGCCGACTCTTTCATCCAGACGTACGATCCGGACGGTGCGGCGGGCGCGAGCCCGTCGCGCGACGTGCGCCACTACCTCCTGCGCGCCAATCGCCTGTGGAACGGGCAGACCGTTTCGGTGGTGGCGACGACGGGGCTGGTTTGCGGAATCTCCAACCTCCCGGGACCTGCTAGCGCGCCGACAGTGCCCTTCGTCCGGCTGCAGCAGGTGGCCGCGTGTGGCGGCGCCACCGTGGGAGCGCCGGTGACGTTCTACTACGCTGGCGGCAACTTCACGGGCAACCAGCAGTGCGTCGACAACGCCGCGGACAATGCGGACCAGCTGGACGTGCACCTCAACCGTTGTGACGACCCGGACACCACGCTGCAACTCGCCGCGGTCCAGACCTCGCTGCGTCCCGAGCTGGTGTTGAGTGGCAGCAGCATCG
Organism: uncultured Acidobacteriota bacterium; assembly: GCA_963720545.1. Classification (GTDB taxonomy): domain Bacteria; phylum Acidobacteriota; class Vicinamibacteria; order Fen-336; family Fen-336; genus MFD01916-c6. The sequence continues at coordinate 3,738,912 of OY970399.1, forward strand.
CCGGCTATAGCGAATCCAACGACGGCGTCTATATGGGCATCACAGCCCCGACCGTGGGCGGAATTCCCGCCCAGGGCAACACCCCTATTGCCGGGTCGTTGAAGCGCCTCAAGGATCGCTTTGATGTGATGTGGGCTAACGACCAGACGCCGGGAACGCTGCAGCTCCCGACCGACACGCTGGTGGTTCCCGCGCCAGCCTCACGCTACGACATCGACGCAATCAGCACGCACAACAATCCGAAGGAGCCGACCATCGTCATCTTCGTGACGGACGGCGACGACACCTGCGCCATCGAGTCCGGGTCGACTAACAACAACGCGCTGGCGGCCGCCTGGCAGGCTCAGCGTCTTTACACGCCAATTGTCGGCTCGTTGCAGGCCAACGGTCAGTACGCCGCCAACACCGATACGGCGTCATCGGTCACCACTTACGTCATCGGCTTTGGCAGCGGCGCCTCGGTGACACGCCTCAACTGGATCGCGTGGGGCGGCAGCGGCATGCAGCGACCCACGACCACGCAGAATCACTACAACCGCGTACCGACCGACACCGTGACTCGCTGGCAGAGCGCACCCGCGTCGGCGATCGCCGGCGGCTGTGTGACGTGTCGGGACGCCCTGGTGGCACCCGACGCCGACTCTCTCAAGGCCGTGCTCTTCTCGATCATCAACCAGGGCGCGAAGCAGGGCGCGTTCGCGGCGCAGCAGTCGGTCGCCGACTCCGTGTTCGAGTACGTCGACGAAGTGACGAAGCCTGCCAACCAGGACGCGCTCGATCCGCGCAACCCCGACAACCGCTTCCAGGGCGTCGTGCCGGTGCGCTTCGAGAGCAGCTTCACGCTGCCGGGCTTCGAAGGCCACCTCCGCGCCATCACCGCGAGCGACGACGGCTTGACGGGCGTCACTCGCTGGGACGCCGGCCGCAAGCTGAAGCGCAACATCATCGCCGGTATGAAGACCTGCACCGCGGCACAAACCGGCACGTGCACCTATCCGCAGTTGCACGCGGGCGCCACCGACGTCAACGTCTCGACCTCGAGCGCGGCCATCAAGCGCCGGATCTACACGACAGGCCGCAACGGCGTGTTCACCACGACCGTCGACAACCTCACCGACGTCAACTTCGTGCGCGGCACCGGCCAAACGGCGACCGACAGGCGCCGGACGCTGTGGCCGCCGGAGGCCTTCGTAACCGCCGGTTCGCTCGACGGTCCGCTCGGCATCGCCAGCCTGACGATCACCCAGTTGCAGGCGACACCCTACTTCGCCTGCCAGGGTACGCCGCTACTGGCAGCGGGCTGCGGCAGCGGCACGGCAGCGACCAAGCTGACCGCGGCGCGGAAGGAAGCGCGCGAGATGATCCTCGCGTACCTCGCGGGCGCCGAGGTCGAGCGCGACAACGTCGGGTTCCCGCTGCGCATCACCGTCGCGGCCGCGGGCCAGGCGGTCAGCGACATTCGCTACAAGGTGCGTTCGTGGCCATTGAACGAGTCGACCTTGTCTACACCGGCCGTAGTCGCGCCGCCGCTGCTCGCCGAGCCGGGCCTGGCAGTGGCCGAATACACGCTGTTCCGCGATGGCGCCAAGAACACCGTGACCCAGAACCTCGCCGACGCCGTCGAGCAGGGATTTGGCCTGCGCAACCCCGACCGCGACTCGACGGCCACGATTCCGGCCGGCAGCACCACGCATGGCGTCGACACCCGGGCGACGCAGAAGCCCCCCATGACAACCGTTTTCGTTGGGGCCAACGACATGCTGCACGCCTTCCGCGCCGGCCCCAACTGCGCGGCTGGCGGGTTGATCGACGCCTCGGCGTCGGTTGACCTGAATGCCGTGCAGCCGACCATGCCGGCCGGCTGCAGCGAACTGGGCGGCGAAGAGTTGTGGGGTTTCGTGCCCTACGACCAGCTCGCCAAGGTGAAGGACCTCCTGATTCCCGTGACGCGCGATCCGCACACCTACATGATCGCCTCCTCGATACGGTTCGCCGACGTGTTCGTCCCCGGCAACTTCAGCAAGTCGATCGGCGGCGTCACCTTCGCCGGCACCGGCGTCTGGCGCAAGGTGCTCTACTTCGGCCGCGGCGCGGCCGGCAGGTCCCTCACGGCACTGGACGTGACGGCCACTGGGCCGTTCACGAAGAAAGCACTCACCACCAACGGCCCCATCACGCTGTGGAGCCGCGGCAATCCCGACACCAACGACGGTACTGTCGGCGGCACGAAGAACAACAACAACGCCGACTACAACGCCTACCTGCGGATGGGACAGACCTGGTCGGTACCGTCGATCGCCTGGACCGACCGCGCTTACAACGTGACCCCGCGCGTCGGCGAATTCGACTTCGTCGCCTACGTCGGTTCGGGCTTCAGCGACACCTGCCCGGCGCCCTCGGTGGGCTCGTGTTCGGAAGGCAAGGCCCTCTACACGCTCGACGCGCTCACCGGCGACGTGGTGGCGGCCACGGCCGACGTGACCACGCGCGGCGGCATCAGCGCCTACCAGAACGCGATCGTCGCGCCGCCTTCGGCCTTCAGCGTCGACACCACCAGCTTCTCGGCGGCAGAGGACGGCGGACATCCGTCGAAGGGCATGGTCACGCGGGTCTACTTCGGCGACCTGCACGGCTTCACCTGGAAGGTGAACTCCGCGAACCCGGGCACCCTTATCCTTCTCGAAGACCTGCAGTCGGGGGCCGGCCTTTCGAACCAGCCGCAGCCGGTCACGACCGGCGCCGCCCTGATCAACCTGCCTGCGACCGGTTCCTCGAGCCCGCGGCCGCACATCTACTTCGAGTCGGGCAACCTGAAGCTTGGCAACCCGGTCGTGCCGACCAACAAGTTCCAGATGTTCGGCATCGTGGACAACCAGGTGTCGGATACCAGCAGCACGCCCGACAGCGACATCCTGCCGGGCTTCCCGATCAACTTCGACCCCTCCGGGCAGAACTCGAAGATTCCGCCGTTCCGCGGCACGGCACAGCCGACGACCGTGTTCGAGCGCGACCCGAACAACACGGTCACCGGCCTGGGCCGCGTGTTCTTCACCGGCACGCGCTTCAACCCGCCGGGCAGCCCCGAGGCGCCGGATCCGTTCCCGTGCCGTTCGAGCTTCGACAGCGTCGTCTACGTGGTCGGCGCCGAGACCGGTGTCGCGGCCTTCGACCTGAGCGCGGTGCCGAACGGCGGCTCGAACGACCAGTACGTCGTCTTCAAGGACAGCCGCCTGCTCGGTGTGCAGCTGGCACCAGACGTGCGCAGCACCAACGCGAGCGCCACCACCGTGCGCCTCGACGAGGGGCTGGTGAAGACCGACGCCACGGGCGAGCCGATCGTCAAGGCGCCGGCCCCCAAGGGCATCCAGCCCATCAACGTCGCGCGCGTCTCCACCGAAGGGGCGTTCAGCGCGTCGACCATCTGCCAGTGACGTAACGCCGGTCACTCGCCGCGCCCATTCGGGGCGCGGCGGGCTTCACCGGCGCCTCGGAGCGGTGTACCCTTTCGCGATATGGCGGGTCCGGTGTTCGTCCCCTGCGAAGCCTGCGGTGCCCGCAACACCCCGCAGCGCGCCCGCTGCGCTCGCTGCGGCGAGCTGCTGCGGCGCACCGTCAGTGCCGCCGCCGGCTCCCGCAGCGACGCCGAACCGGGCCAGGCGTCCTTCAAGTGGCTGGGGTTCGCCGTGGCCGCGTTCCTGGCTCTTGCCGTCGGCTGGTACGCCGTGCGCCGGACGCAGCCGGAGCCAAAGCCCGACTCGAGCCTGTTCAACGCTCCAGGGGCCGATGCGACGTCTGTCGGTGGGCGCCAGGAGGTAGACCCGGCCGCCGCCGCGCGGAACGCCGATTACCGCGAAGGCGAGAAGCAGCTGCGCGCCGGCAACTTCGCGGGCGCCGTCGGCTTCCTGCGCCGCGCGGTGGACGCGGAACCGGGAAACGCCCTCTACCGCGTGCGACTCGGGGATGCGCTGCGTGGCGACGGCAACCTCGACGACGCGCGCCGCGAATACGAGGCCGTGCTTGCGGCCGACCCCAACCGCCTCGATGCCAACCGCCAGCTGGGTACGCTCCTCTCTGCATCCTCCTCGCCGGCCGGGGCGCTGCCGTACCTGCAGGCCGCCGCTGCCGGCAAGCCCGACGACCTCGAGATCGTCCAGGAAATCGGCTGGGTGCAGGAGCGCACCGGCGACCGCGACGCCGCGGCCGCCACCTACCGCGACGTGATCGCGAAGTTTCCCGAAGCCGACGTGACCCGCTCGCGCCTTGCCGAGGTGCTGGTGAAGGACGGGCACACGGAGGAGGCGATCGCCGTCCTCGGCCAGGGGCTCGCGCACACGCCCAACGTGCCGCGGCTGCACCGCGACCTCGGCTTCGCGCTGGAGCACACCGACCGCTCCCGCGACGCTGCCGAGTCGTACCGCGCCTACCTGCGCCTTGCGCCGAACGCCGGCGATGCCGCCGAGATCGCGCGGCGCGCCGACCTGCTCGAGAAGAAGGCAGCGGCGCAGCCGCCCGCGTCCCCGCAGCCGCCGTCGTAAGATCGCCGCTTGACCGACATCCTTCTCGTCGAGGACAAGGATTCGCTGCGCGAGATGCTGCGGCGCACGCTCCTCGCGCAGGGATATACCGTCGAGGAGGCGCCCGACGCCTACGAAGCAAAGCGCCGGCTCGCCAGCAACCGCTTCCTCATCGTCCTCACCGACCTGCGCCTGCCCGCGGGCAGCGGTCTCGAGGTGCTGCGCAGCGCCAAGGAGGCCGACCCGCAGGTGGTGGTCATCGTCATGACCGCCTACGGCACGGTCGAGGAGGCGGTGCAGGCGATGAAGGACGGCGCCGCCGAGTTCCTCACCAAGCCAGTGGACACCGATCACCTGCTGCTGCTGGTGAGCCGCGCGCTCGACCAGCGCCGCCTGATGACCGAGTACGTGCTGCTGAAGGAAGAGCACCAGCGGCGCTTCGGCCTGCCGCGTGTGCTCGGCGAGCACCCGGCGTTGAAGGAGACGATGCTGGCCATCCAGCGCGCCGCGCCCACCGATGCGACCGTGCTGGTGCTTGGCGAAAGCGGCACCGGCAAGGAGCTGATGGCGCGGTCGCTGCACCAGCTGTCGAACCGCGCCAAGGGGCCGTTCGTCGCCCTCAACTGCGCGGCCATCCCGGAGACGCTGCTCGAGAACGAACTGTTCGGCCACGAGAAGGGCGCCTTCACCGGCGCCACCGGGCGCAAGGTGGGGAAGGTGGAGATGGCCCACCAGGGCACGCTCTTCCTCGACGAGATCGGCGACATGCCGATCGGCGTGCAGGCGAAGATATTGCGGCTGGTGCAGGAGCGTCAGTTCGAGCGGGTCGGCGGCGTGCAGACGATCAGCGTTGACGTGCGGGTTGTGGCTGCGACCAACCGCGACCTGCGGCAGGCGGTCGCGAACAAGGAGTTCCGCGAAGACCTTTACTTCCGGCTCTCGGTGCTGCCCGTCGAGATCCCGCCGCTGCGCCGCCGGCGCACCGACATCACGATCCTGGCCGACGCCTTCCTCGAGCGCTACGCGCGCGAGATGGGGCGCAAGAACCTGAAGTTCAGCGATGCGTCGCGCCAGGCGCTCGTCGAGCACGCGTGGCCGGGCAACGTCCGCGAGCTGCAAAACGCCATCGAACGCGCGGTGATCCTCGCGAACGGCGCTTCGATTGAGCCCGAGGACCTGCGCATCGCCGGCGATCGCCGCGACGGCCCGGCACTCGGCGATGTCCTGAACCTCACCGGCACGCTCGACGAGGTGCAGGCGCGCGCGCAGGAGCGCATCGAAGCCGAAACGATCGCGCTGGCGCTGGCGGCGGCGGACGGCGACAAGGACCAGGCGGCGCAGCGCCTCGGCATCAGCGCCTCGACGCTCGGGCGGCGGCTCAAGGCGCAGGCCGAGCGGGAGCCGCGCTGAAGGGCAGGGTCTGGCGGGCGGAAGCGCTCATCGCCTGCGGCTTCCTGCTCCTCGCGCTGCTGCAGACGGGCCTCGTCGGCAGCCTCGGGACGCTCGCCTACGCGGGGCCCGACACCACCGCCATGATGTGGGCGCTCGACTGGGTGTCGAAGCACTTCCTCAGCGCGCGGATGTTCGACGGCAACATCTTCTATCCCTCGCCACATTCGGTGCTGTTCGTCGAGCCGTTGTTGGGGCCCGCGGCGCTGGCTGTGCCGCTGCGCCTCTTCACAGCGAACCCGATCCTGATCTACAACGCATGCAACATCCTGGTCATGGCACTCGCGAGCTACGGCATGTACCGCCTGGCCTGCACGATGACCGGCGACCGCGGCGCGGCGCTCCTCGCCGGTGTCGTGGTGCCGTACGCGCCGCAGCAACTGCGCCACCTGGTGCACATCAACCTCATCACCATCGCCGGGTTCCCGTTCATGGTCCTCGGGCTGCTGAGACTCTTCGTGAAGCCGGGACCGTGGCCCGCGCTGCTGGCGGCATTCGCGTACGTGTTCCAGGCGGGCACCAGCGGCTATCACGCGATCAGCGGTGCTCTCCTCGCACTCATCTTCGCCACCTGGCGCTGGCGCGACCTGCGCAGGCCCAAGGTGTTTCTATGGACCGCGGCTGCCGCGCTCGCCGCGGCCGCTCTCCTCTCGCCCTACATCTTTCGTTTCCATGACTTGACGAGCGGGGAAGGGATGACTCGCGGTGCGCGCATGGCGCTACCGTATTCGCTCGACCTCGGGCTCGACCTGTTGAAGACGACCTCGGTCTTCTGGGCAGGCACCGGACTGTTGCGCGAGGGTGCGCTCGGTGTCTTCCCAGGCGTCACCGTCCTCGTGCTGGCGGTCGTCGGGGTTGCAACCCGTTCGCGGTATCGCGCGTTTCTCATCGCCATAGCCGTCGTTTTCGGCACGCTGTCGTTCGGTCCCTGGCTCAAGTATCGCGGCGAGATCCTCATGCCGCTGCCGCTCAAGTGGCTGATGGAGACACTGCCGTTCTTCGACGCCATCCGGCACCCGAAGACCTTCAGTGTTCCTGCGATGTTCGGCATCGGCCTCCTGGCTTGCTTCGGCGCTGCGCGGCTTTCGCTTGGCCGGCGACCGTGGGTACTCGCCACGGTCCTGCTGTTCGCAGCCGTGGAGAGTTTCGGCGGCTGGCCGCCGCGCGCGCCGCGACCGCCGCTTCCGGCCGCCTACACATTCCTGCAGCAACAGCCGCCGGGGGCTCACCTTTCGCTGCCGATGAACGACTCTGAGAACTACACGTGGTGGGCAACGCTCCACGGCATGCCGACGGTGAATGGCGAAGGAGGCTGGGACGCGCGCCGCTACGGCGACCTCTACCGCCTGCTGCGCCGTGAGTGGAACGACCCTGCCACCGGCTCCCTCGCCGGGCGACGCTCCACCACCCTGCTCGCGAACCGCTTCCCGGTCGACTACGTCGTGCTGCGCCGCGCCGCGCCGCCCGCGATGCGCCGCAACATCGACGCCACGCCGGCGCTCTTCACGCTGCTCACGGAGACGACCGACGGCGACCGCGTCTACCGCTTCACGCCTGCTGCTGCTCGAGACGCAGCGGCAGGCGCCGCACCCGCGTCCCGATAGCCGCGAACACCGCGTTGCAGACGGCGGGTGCCACCGGCGGCACCGGCGGTTCGCCCAGGCCCAGTGGAGCGGTGCCGCCGGGAACGATGTGCGCCTCGACGTCCGGCGCCTGCGACAGGCGCAACACGGGGTAGTCGCCGAAGTGCGACTGCTGCACGCTGCCACCCTCGAAAGTGATCTCGCCGCCGAGCACGGCGGAGAGCGCCCACGTCACGCCACTCTCGATTTGACCCTCGACGCCCAGCGGGTTGATGGCAAGGCCGCAGTCGACGGCGCAGACGATGCGGTGCACGCGCAGGTCGCGGTTGGCGCCCACCGACACCTCGGCGACCATCGCCACGTGCGTCTGGCCGTGGAACGCGTTCGCGGCGATGCCGCGGCCGTAACGCCGGCCCGCCGCCTTCGGCAGCGGCGCGCCCCATCCGGCCTTCTCGGCGGCAAGCTGCAACACGCGGCGCAGTCGGTCGCGCTCGATCGTCACCGATCCCGAGGTCATCGCGGTTCCGGGCGGCAGCATCTCGAGGCGCAAGGCGAGCGGATCCTTGCCGAGCGCGTGCGCGATCTCGTCGAGGAACGACTCGCGCGCGAACGCCGCCGGCGGAGCGAACACCGCCCGCCACGGCCCGTGGGTCACGGGCGAGGCGACGTAGCTGTACTCGATGAGCTGCGACGGAAATGCGTAGGGGTTGTCGTGGTGCGCCCAGCCAATGTCGCGGAAGAACTCGGCGCTCTTGCGCTCCTCGGCGGTCGGCTCGGGCGGCGTGTGGCCCGCCGAGGCCTGGCGATGGAACCAGAGACCCGGCTTGCCGGCGGCATCGATCGTCGCGGCCATCGCGTGCACCGACGCCGGCTGGAAATGGCCGTGGCGCAGGTCGTCGCGGCGCGTCCAGAGCACCTTCACCGGCACGCCTGCCGCCCGCGAGATCTCCGCTGCCTCCTCGGCATAGTCGGCGCGCAGCCTGCGGCCGAAACCGCCGCCCATCAGGGCTTGCGAAACGTCCACGTTCGCGGGCGGCACCTTCAACGTCGCCGCCACCGCCGCCTGGACACGCAGCAGGTTCTGCGTCGCGCCCATCATGAGCGCCTTGCCGTCGCGCACGTCGGCGATGTAGCTCAGCGGCTCCATCGCGGCGTGCGCGTAGATGGGGAAGTGGTACGTCGCCTTGAGCTTCCTGGCTGCCGCGGCGAGTGCAGCTTCCGGATCGCCATCGCGCCTCGTCTCGACGCCCTTGCTGGCGACGCCCTTCTCGAGGTCGGTCCAGGCCTGCGCCGTCGAGAAGGACGACCCGGGCCCGTCGCTCCAGTCCACCTGGAGAGCTTCGACGCCGCGCAGTGCGGCCCACGTGGAATCGGCCACCACCGCCACGCCCTGGGAAACCTGCGTCACCGCCACAACTCCCGGCACCGCCCTGGCGGGCTTGGCGTCGAAACTCTTCACCGTGGCGCCCAGGCGCGGCGGCCGTGCCAGGCAGGCGCTCTTCAGCCCGGACATTTGCAGGTCGATGCCGTAGAGCGCTGCGCCGCGGACGATATCGGGGCCATCGATGCGCCGGGTCGGTGTACCGACGATGCGGCGTTCCGCGAGCGTCTTCATCACCGGTTTAGCCGGCACGCGCTGCTGTGCGGCTGCCGCCACCAGGCCTGCGTACGGCAGGCTGCGGCCCGACGCCGCGTGCAGCACCGCCCCGTCGGCTGTGGTGCAGGTGTCTGCGCTCACGCGCCACTGTGCCGCGGCCGCCTCGCGCAGCATCTGGCGCGCAGCGGCACCCGCGGGCCGGAACATCCGCCAGGCATACCGCATGCTGTCGCTGCCGCCGGTGCCGAGGTCGTCGTAGTCCGGACCGGGGCGCGCGTAGTCGAGGCGGATGTGTGCGGGATCGACGTCGAGCTCGTCGGCGAGGATCATCGGCATAGCGGTGCGGATGCCCTGGCCGAACTCGACGCGCGGCAGGAAAACAGTGACGGTGCCGCTGGCATCCATCTTCATCCAGAGGTTTTTCAACAGGGCGGCCGGGGCCGCGGCGTCCGCGGTCGGTGACCACGAGGCGCGAAACGGAATGACGAGGACCGCGGCGGCGCTGGCCGACGCCTTGAGAAAGCCGCGGCGCGACGCTGCGGCGGTCATCGGCCCGCCGCCTTGCCCGCCGTGAGGCGGTTCACCGCGCGGCGGATGCGGTTGTAGGTGCCGCAGCGGCAGACGTGCTGGTCGAGTGCGGCGAGCGCGGCACCGGCGTCCGCCGGCGCGCGCCGCAGGCTGGCGGCGCAGGTCATGAGCATGCCGGCCTGGCAGTAGCCGCACTGGGCGACATCCTCGTCGAGCCACGCCTGCTGGCACGGGTGCAGGGCGGCCTCGCTACCCAGCCCCTCGATGGTCGTGACCGCCCGGCTGCCGACGTCGCGCGCCGCCAGCAGGCAGCTGCGGGTCGCCTCGCCGTCTATGTGCACCGTGCAGGCGCCGCACAGGCCCACGCCGCAGCCGTACTTCGAGCCGGTCAGGCCCAGCGCGTCGCGCAGCACCCAGAGGAGAGGCGTGTCCGGTTCGACGCTCACCTCGCGGCGCGTGCCATTGACCAACATGTTGAATCGCGACAACCGGGCCTCCTTTGCGATGGCTCGGAACGAATGTACGCCGCCGGCGCGCGCGCGTCCGGATGAACAAGCGATGTTTGTCCGAGGTTTGGCCGAGGCTGCGGCGGCGATCCCGATGGAACCCCTATACTCCGACGAAGAAGCGCCGATGTCCGAACCCTTCCCGCAATCCCCGGCCGGCGCACGCAAGGCGCGGTCCTACCGCCTTGCCGGCCGCCTGGTCGAACCCGGCCTCAACCGCATCACGCGCGACGGGGCCGTGCTCCAGGTCGAGCCCAAGGTGATGCAGGTGCTGGAAGCGCTCGTCGCCGGCGGCTCCGACGTGGTGACGAAGGACGAGCTCATCGGCCGGGTCTGGGAAGGCGTGTTCGTCAGCGACGACGTCCTGGTGCGGGCGATCGGCGAGCTGCGCAAGGTTCTCGAAGACGGGGACGGCAGCGACGCGCCAGCGGTCATAGAGACGATACGCAAGCGTGGCTACCGGCTGCTGGCCCCGGTTGTCTACGACCTGCCGGCCGTCGAACCCGCGCGAGCGTTTGCCGTCGCTCCGCCAGCCGTAGCATCCGGCGCGCCGCCGCGGAGTGCCGCGCGCGGACTGTGGCTCGCGTTCGCCGGAGCTTGCGCCGGCGGCATCCTCGCCTTCGCCTGGCTGCACGGCCGCGACGCTGGCCGCGCCGGCGCCGCGGCCGGCAGCGCGCGCTTCCTGCCGTTCACGACGCTGGACGGCAACGAATACGTTCCGTTGGTGTCTCCCGACGGTACGCGCGTGGTCTTCGGCTGGATGCCGAAACCCGGCGAGCCGCGCGACCTGTACCTGAAGCTCCTCGGCGGCGACGGCATGCTGCGCCTCACGAACGACGCGGCCGAGGAGTACCCGCTCGCCTGGTCGCCCGACGGCACGCAGGTCACGTACTTGAGGATCGCCGGCGCCGACTGCACGGCGCAGACGGTGTCGGCGCTCGGCGGCTCGCCGCGCCTGGTCGCGCCCTGTGCCAAACCCCGCGCGCGTTTCGCCGTTTCGCCCGACGGCGCGCAGGTGGTCGCGACCAAAGCTGCGGCGGTGGGTTGGCAAGGCCGGCTGTTCGTGAGCTCTCGCGACGGATCTGGCGAGCGGCCGCTCGTGACCCTCCAGCCGGGCGACGACCAGGGCGAGTTCGTCGATGCGGCGCCGGCCTTCTCGCCGGACGGGCGCTTCATCGCCTTCACTCGGTGGCTCACCGATAGCGTCGGCGATCTCTACGTCGTGCCGGCAGCAGGCGGCAGCGCGCGGCGGCTCACCACCGACAACGCCGACACCATGGGCTTCAGCTGGGCGGGCAGCGGCAGCATCCTGTTCTCGTCGAACCGCGCCGGGATGTACAGCCTCTGGAGCGTCGCCGTTGACGGCGGCCAGCCCACGCTTGTCGCCGGCGGCGGCCGCAAGATCAAGCACCCGTCGGTATCGCGCGACGGCCGGGTGGTCGCCTACGAAGGCTGGAACTACGACATGAACCTGGCGGCGCTGCACGCGCCTTTTCCCGCGGGTGCGCCGCAGCCGCTGGCAACCGCCACCGATGAGTGGACGTTCGAGCCGCGCCTCTCACGCGACGGTTCGAGCATCGCCTTCACCTCGACCCGCTCAGGGTCGTACGAGATCTGGACCGCGACCGCGGAGGGCGCGAACCCGGTGCGGCTGACGAATTTCGGCGGAGCCTACGTCGGCGCGCCGCGCTTCTCGCCGGACGGCCGCAGCGTCGTGTTCGTGGCACGCCCGCAAGGGCAGGCCGACATTTACATCGTGGATGTCGCGGGCGGCACGCCGCGCCGCCTCAGCGACGACCCGGCCGACGACCTCGCGCCTTCTTTCTCGGTCGACGGCGACACCGTGTATTTCGCGTCGCGGCGCACCGCGGACTGGCAGGTTCACGCGGTGCCGCGTGGCGGCGGCGCCGCGCGCGCGGTGACGGCGGCGGGCGGGTACGCCGCGATCGAGAGCGGCGGCTACATCTATCACAGCCGCAGCGACCGCGGCGGCCTGTGGCGGCGGCGGCTTTCAGCGCCCCCGGCCGAATCGAGCGAGCTGGTCGAAGGTGCGCTGCCGGCGGGGGACAGCGCCAACTTCGGTGTGCTCGCGGACGGCCGCCACTACTGGGTGTCGCCGTCCACCGACACGACACCCGCTCGGATCATGACGCGGTCCGGTGCGCAGCCCGCCGCCGTTCTCACCGACTTGCCGGGCATGGCGTGGGCCGGCGTCGAGGTGTCCGCCGACGGCCGGCGCGTGCTCTACTCGCGCATCGGCAGGAACGACAGCAACATCGTGGTGATGCTGCGCTGACTACTCCTTGTTGCGCTTTGGCCGCATGTTCGCGGCGAGGATGCGCTTGCGGAGGCGGATCGAACCCGGGGTCACTTCCACCAGTTCGTCGGCGGCGATGAACTCGAGTGCCTGTTCGAGGTTCAGCACGCGGTGCGGCGTGAGGCGCACCGCCTCGTCGGCGGTCGAGGCGCGCATGTTGGTGAGCTTCTTGCCCTTGGTGACGTTCACGTCCATGTCGGCGGAGCGCGCGTTCTCGCCGACGATCATGCCTTCGTAGACGGCGGTCGTCGGGCCGACGAACAGCTCGCCGCGGTCCTCGAGGTGCGCGAGCGCGTAGGCGGTGGTGTCGCCCTGGCGGTCGGAGACGAGCACACCCGTGGTGCGGCGCTCGACCGCTCCCTGCCATTCGATGTAACCCTCGAGCAGGCGGTTCAGTACGGCGGTGCCGCGCGTGTCGGTGAGGATCTCGCTGCGCACTCCCAGCAGGCCGCGGGTCGGCACCAGGAACTCGAGGCGCACACGGCCGGTGCCGTGGTTCACCATCTTCGCGAGCTTGCCCTTGCGCATTGCCATCTTCTCGAGGATGACGCCCATGAAGTTCTCCGGCACGTCGAGCACCAGCAGCTCGAGCGGCTCCATGCGCTTGCCGTCCTCGTCCTTCGTGACCACCTCGGGGTTCGAGATCGTCAGCTCGAAGCCCTCGCGGCGCATCATCTCGATGAGCACCGCGAGCTGCAGCTCGCCGCGGCCGAACACCTTGAAGGCCTCTGCGGATTCGGTCGGCTCGACACGGATCGAGACGTTCGTGAGCAGCTCCTTCTCGAGCCGGTCCTTGATGTTGCGCGACGTCACCCACTTGCCTTCGCGGCCGGCGAACGGCGCGTTGTTGACCGAGAAGATCATCGACAGCGTCGGCTCGTCGATCCCCAGCGTCGGCAGCGGCGCGGGTGACGTCGCCGAGGTGACGGTCTCGCCGATCGTCAGGCCCTCGAAGCCGGCGAGCGCAACGATCTCGCCGGACGGCGCCGACTCGGCATCGATGCGCTTCAGCCCGTCGAAGGTGAAGAGCTTGGTGACCTTGGCGTTCATCAGGCTGCCGTCGCGCTTCGCGACCGCGACCGCATCGCCCACTCGTACGGTGCCCTGGAAGATGCGGCCGATGCCGAGGCGTCCGAGGTAATCGCTGTAGTCGAGGTTCGCGATCAGCAGCTGCAGGACGCCGTCGGGATCGCCCGAGGGCGCCGGTATGTGCGCCACCAGCGCCTCGAACAACGCCCGCAGGTTCGGCTCGTCGCCGTCCGCCCTGGTGCGCGCGTAGCCGGCGCGGGCGCTCGCGTAGAGCACCGGGAACTCGAGCTGGTCGTCGGTCGCGTCGAGGTCGATGAAGAGGTCGTAGAGCTCGTTCAGCACCTCGGCCGGGCGGGCGTCGGGGCGGTCGATCTTGTTGATGACGACAACCGTCGGCAGCTTCTGCTCGAGCGCCTTGCGCAGCACGTAGCGGGTCTGCGGCAACGGGCCCTCGGAGGCGTCCACCAGCAGCATGACGCCGTCCACCATCTTGAGCGCGCGTTCCACCTCGCCGCCGAAGTCGCTGTGGCCGGGCGTGTCGACGATGTTGATCTTGGTGTCGCCGTAGTGGATGGCGGTGTTCTTCGCGAGGATGGTGATGCCGCGCTCGCGCTCGAGGTCGTTCGAGTCCATGACGCGTTCGGCCACGTCCTGGTTGGCGCGGAAGACTCCGGACTGGTGCAGCATGGCGTCGACCAGCGTGGTCTTGCCGTGGTCGACGTGGGCGATGATGGCGACGTTTCTGTAGTTCATTGAGCTTTCAGGAAAACGAAGGCCGCACGCAACTCGGCTTCGGTGACGTCGTGGCGGATCGCCACCCGCCCGATGCCGTGCGGCAGGATGAATGTGGGGCGTGACGAGAGGGCTTTCTTGTCGCTGGCCATGGCGGTCCGCACCGCGCGGTAGTCGAGATCGGCAACCTGCGGACGCGGGCCGAGCGCATCCACAGCCGCGCACAGGCGGCGGAAGTCGTCCGCACCGAGGAGCCCGCGGCCGCGGGCGATGTGCGCCGCCGCCACCATGCCGTGGCCCACGGCCTCGCCGTGGTTGAAGCGCGCGAAGCGGGTGACTGCCTCGAGCGCGTGGCCAAAGGTGTGGCCGAGGTTGAGGACGGCGCGCAGGCCGCCCTCGCGTTCGTCCGCGGCAACCACCTTCGCCTTGAGGGCGATCGCGGCCAGCACGGCGCGGCGCAGGAGTGGTTCGGACCAGGTGTCGGCCGGTCCGCCGCGCGCCAGCGCCGCGAACAGCGACGCGTCGCCGATGAGCGCGCACTTCAGGATCTCGTGCGAGCCGCCGCGCAGCTCGCGGCGGGGCAGGGTGCGAAGCAGCGCCAGGTCGGCGACCACGGCGCGCGGCTGGTGAAAGGCGCCGAGCAGGTTCTTGGCGCGGTCGTGGTTGACGCCGACCTTGCCGCCGATGGCGCTGTCCACCATGGCGAGGAGCGTCGTCGGCACGCCGATCCAGTCGATGCCGCGCATGTAGGTCGCGGCCGCGAAGCCGGCGGTGTCGCCGACGCTGCCGCCGCCGATCGCCACCAGCGCCGCGCCGCGCCGCGTGCCCCGCGCGAGCAGCACGTCGTGCAGCCGGCCCACCTGCCGCCAGGTCTTGGCGGCCTCGCGATCGGGCAGCTCGATGGGCGTCGCTTTGCGCATGGCGGCGCCCAGCGCCTTGCCGACATGGGTCCAGACCCGCCGCGAGGTGACGAGCGCGAACCCGCCCGGGCGCTGGGCCCGGAGCAGCCGGCGCAGGGTCCGGGCGCCATGGCCGCTGCCGACGAAAACAGGGTAGGGGTGCTCGTTTGTGGCGACGTTTATGCGGCGAACACGCGTGGTCAAGCCGTTCAGGTTACTTCCCCGGCCGTGTTTCCACAAAGCTTGACAGCTCGCGTGTCTTCCTCGGGCGACCATGGCGGAGGAGGAAAAGAACAATGCTCGAGAACATCGACGCCGTCCCGAATGTGGCGGTCAAGGACGTCAAGAAAGCGCGCAAGTTCTACGAGGGCACGCTTGGACTGAAAGTCGTGGGCACCGAGAGTGACGAAGTGGTCGTCTTCCAAAGCGGCGGCAACAAGCTCTACGTGTACCGCTCCGCCTACGCCGGCACCAACAAGGCCACGAACGTCAGCTGGCCGGTGGGCGACAAGATCGGCAAGGTGGTGGCGGACCTGGGCCGCAAGGGTGTTGCGTTCGAACACTACAAGGACATGCCCGGCGCGGTCCTCGACGGCGATATCCACGTGTTCGGCGACATGCGCGTCGCGTGGTTCAAGGACCCCGACGGCAACATCCTGAGCGTCCTGAACGGCTGAGCGTAGGGCGCCGCGCCGGGGGCGAGCGCGGACGCTCTGCTAAAATCGGCCGATCTTGCAAGGCCCCGAACTCTTTCCGTTCGTCGAATACTGGTGGTTCTACGCCGTTTTTACGGCCATGGTCCTCGGGCTGCTGCTGCTCGATCTTGGTGTATTCCACCGCAGGGCGCACTCGGTCAGCGTCAAGGAGGCGTCCCTCTGGAGCGCCGTGTGGGTGAGCCTCGCGCTCGCCTTCAACTACGGCCTCTACCGCTACATGCTGGTGCGCTTCCCGGAAGACCCGCGCCTCGCCGCGATTCCCGGTTTCGACGCGGCTGCGGCCGCCAAGCGTACGGCGCTCGAGTTCCTGGCCGGCTACGTCGTCGAGTACTCGCTCTCGATCGACAACATCTTCGTGTTCGTCGTCATCATGGGCTACTTCGCGGTGCCGAAGCACCTGCAGCACCGGGTGCTGTTCTTCGGCATCCTCGGCGCGCTGGTGTTCCGCGCGATCTTCATCGGCCTCGGCTCGTGGCTGCTGCGCCTGCAGTGGATCGAGATCCTGTTCGGCATCTTCCTGGTGATCACCGGCATCCGCGTGATGCTCGCGAACGAAGGCGGCGACAAGGATCCGAGCGACAACGCGCTGGTGCGCTTCTTCCGCCGCTTCGTGCCGGTGACCGAGAACCACGTCGAGGGTCACTTCTTCGTCAAGCACCTCGGCCGGACGCATGCGACGCCGCTGTTCATCACGCTGCTGACGCTCGAGATGACCGACATCGTGTTCGCGGTGGACAGCGTGCCCGCGATCTTCGCGCTGACGCGCGAGCCGCTCATAGTATTCACCTCGAACATCTTCGCCATCCTCGGCTTGAGAAACCTGTACTTCATGCTGGCGGGCGCGGTGGACAAGTTCCACCTGCTGAAGTACGGCCTCGGCATCATTCTCGTGTTCGTGGGCGCGAAGATGGTCGGCCTCAACGAATTGTTCGGCGGACATTTCCCCATCAGCTGGTCGCTCGGCATCATTGTCGGCGTGCTGGCGGCGGCCATCGCCGCGTCGCTGCTGTTCCCGAAGAGGACGGAAGGAAAAGAGTGAAAGAGATCACGCCGAAGAGCCAGGACTACTCGCAGTGGTACCTGGACGTCGTCCTGAAGGCCGACCTCGCAGACTACGGCCCGGTGAAGGGCTGCATGGTGATCAAGCCCTACGGCTACGCCATCTGGGAGGCCCTGCAGGCAGACCTCGACCGCCGCATCAAGGAGACGGGGCACGTCAACGCCTATTTCCCGCTGCTCATCCCGAAGAGCTTCCTCGAGAAGGAGAAGGAGCACGTCGCCGGTTTCTCGCCCGAGTGCGCCTGGGTGACGATTGGCGGCGGCCAGGAGCTGGAGGAGCCGCTCGCCATCCGGCCGACCTCTGAGGCGCTCATCTGCTCGATGTACGCGAAGTGGGTGCGCTCGTGGCGAGACCTGCCGATCCTCATCAACCAGTGGGCGAACGTGCTGCGCTGGGAGAAAGTCACGAGGCCGTTCCTGCGCACCACCGAGTTCCTCTGGCAGGAAGGCCACACGCTGCACGCGACCGAAGCCGAGGCGCAGGAGGAAACCCTCAAGATCCTGCACGAGGTCTACACGGCATCGGTCGAGGAGGTGCTGGCGATGCCGGTCGTCTCCGGGCTCAAGACCGAGAGCGAGAAGTTCGCCGGCGCGCTGCGCACCTACTCGATCGAGGCGCTGATGGGCGACGGGCGCGCGCTGCAGGCCGGCACCAGCCACAACCTCGGCCAGCATTTCGCGACCGCGTACGGCATCTCGTTCCTCGACCAGAACCAGCAGCAGGCGCTGCCGTGGTCCACCTCGTGGGGCGCTTCGACGCGCCTCATCGGCGGCCTCATCATGACCCACGGCGACGACAACGGGCTGATCCTGCCGCCGAAGGTGGCGCCCTACCAGGTGGTGATCGTGCCGATCCCGCCGCGCAAGGGCGACATCAACGAAGCCGTGCTGCCGAAGGCGCGCGAGCTGCAGAAGATGCTGCGCGCGGCAGCGATCCGCGTGCACCTCGACGACCGCGACACCCAGGCGCCCGGCTTCAAGTACGCCGACTGGGAGATGCGCGGCGTGCCGCTGCGGCTCGAGCTCGGGCCGAAGGACCTCGAGAAGGACCAGTGCGTCCTGGTGCGCCGCGACACCGGCGAGAAGCTGTTCACGCCGCTCGCCGGGCTCGACGCCCGCATCGCCGAACTGCTCGCGGCCATCCAGTCGGACCTGCTTGCCAAGGCCCGGCAGTTCGTGAAGGACAACACCACGCACGTCTCGAGCTACGACGAGTTCAAGGAAGTCATGGCCGGCAAGCGCGGCTTCATCGTCGCCGGCTGGTGCGGCGACGCCGCATGCGAGGCCGCGGTGAAGGCGGAGACGCGCGCCACCATTCGCGTGATTCCGGTGTTCAGCGAAGCGGTGGGCGGCTCGTGCGTGCGCTGCGGCAAGCCCTCCGAGCGCGAGGTCTACTACGCGCAGGCGTACTGACGGCGGCGGCGGCCGCGGCATCGGCAACGGCAACGAGGCCGCGCTGCGGCGCATGGTCGCCGAACAGATCGCCGGCCGCGGCATTCGCGACCGCCTGACGCTCGCCGCGGTGCGCGCCGTGCAACGGCACCTGTTCGTGCCCTCCGACCAGGAGGAAGAGGCCCACGAGGACCATCCGCTCGCGATCGGTCACGGCCAGACGATCTCCCAGCCCTATGTGGTCGCGCTCATGACGCAGGCGCTCTCTCTGCGCGGTGGCGAGAAGGTGCTCGAGGTCGGCACCGGCTCGGGCTACCAGGCGGCGGTGCTCGCGCAAATCGCGAAGCGCGTGTACTCGCTCGAGATCGTCGCGCCGCTCCTGGCCCAGGCGGCGAGCGCCCTGGCGCGCTGCGGCGTCGAAAACGTCACGCTGCGCGCCGGCGACGGCTATTCCGGCTGGCCCGAAGAGGCGCCGTTCGACGCCATCATGGTGACCGCCGCGGCACCGCGGGTTCCCGAGCCGCTGAAAGAGCAACTGCGGGTGGGCGGGCGGCTGGTGGTGCCGGTGGGCCTGAGCGACGAAGCCCAGGAACTGCTGGTGGTGCGGCGTCTCGAGAGCGGCGGCTTCAGCGAAGAGAACATCCTGCCCGTCCGCTTCGTGCCGATGACCGGCGCCATCCGCGGCTAGGGCCGCCGCGGCGCAACCGCGATGCTACTATCGTGTCAAGCGATGGCGCGGCACTTCCTTCTTCGTCTCTCGGTGGCGGCAGCGGCACTCGCCATCGGTGCGCTCGCGACCGCGGAGCCACGGGTCATCCCGGTGACGCTGCCTTCCGGCAGCGTCTACCAGACCGAGCTCATGGTCGACGACCAGGACCGGCAGATGGGCCTGATGTTTCGGCCTTCGCTGGCAGCGAGCCATGCCCTCCTCTTCATCTTCGAGGGCTCCGACTTCCACGGCATCTGGATGAAGAACTGCAGGTTCCCGATCGACATCGTCTGGCTCGACGAGAACCGCAAGGTGGTGCACGTCGCCGAGGCGGTGCCGCCCTGCAAGAAGGACCCGTGCCCGGTGTACCTGCCGCAGCAGAAGGCGAGCTACGTCGTCGAGATGAACGCCCGCCAGGCCGCGAAGGAAAAGGCCGTGATCGGCGCGGCGTTCGCCTTTACCTTGGAGCCTCCGGCTCGCTAGCGGCCGCCGCGCGCCGCGGCTTGCCGAAGAGCCACGCGACCAGCACCCCGAGGAAGTAGAGGCCGATGATGGGGACAGCGAGCGCCGTCTGCGTCACCACGTCGCCCGAGGGCGTGATCACCGCCGACAGGACGAAGGCGCCGAGCACCGCGTACTTGCTCTGGCGCAGCAGGAAGCCGGCGGTGACGAAACCGATGCGCGCCAGCACGAAGATGATGACCGGCAGCTGGAACACCGCGCCGATGCCCAGCAGGAACCACGAATAGAAGGTGAAGTACTCGCTCACCTTGGGCATGAAGGTGACGTCGTTCTTCGCGACCGTCGCGAGGTAGCTGAACGTCATCGGGAACAGGATGTAGTGGCCGAACGCGCCGCCCAGGATGAAGAACAGCGCGCCGAAGCCGATGAAGGGCCACGCGTACTTGCGCTCGTGCTGGTAGAGGCCGGGGGCGATGAACGCCCAGATCTGCCACAGGACGTAGGGCGAGACCACGAAGATGCCGACGAAGAACGACATCTTGATGAACAGCATGAAGGTCTCGGTGGGCGAGGTGGCGATGAACTGCACCGTCGGGTAGGCGACGCGCAGCGGCCCGGTGATGAAGTGGAAGATCCGCTCGCTGAACGCCCAGCAGACGCCGAAGCCCACGACCAGCGAGACCATCGCGCGCACCAGCCGGATGCGCAACTCCTCCAGGTGCTGGAGGAAAGACATCTTGTCCGGGGTGGGGAGGTTGCGAAGCGCCACGAATGCGGGGGGCTAGCCGCGGCTCACGGTCTCGCCTTCGGGCCTTTTCAGCTCGACGGCGGGCGCCGCGTCTGTCTCGGCTGCGGGTGCCGCAATCTCTGCGGCGGCCGCGGGCTGCGCTGTTTCCGGTGCCGGCTCGGCTGCGACTTCGACATGCGCCGCGGGCTGGGATGCGGGGCCGGGCGCGGTCGCGAGCGTCAGGTCGCGGATCTTCTCGGCCTCGACCTCATTCTCGATCGTCTGCTTGAAGTCCGCGGACGCCTTGCGGAACTCGGCGAGCATCTTGCCCATGCTCTTGCCGATCTCAGGCAGCTTGCGCGGCCCGAAGACGATGAGGCCGATGATGAGGATGAGGACGATCTCGGACCCGCCGAGGCTGCCGAACATGGATTTATGACCCGGGTTCGATCTTAGCACCGGGGTCCGGAAACGCCGGGCTATTCGGATGTCCAGGAAACAGCGGCTGTCCCGGCTTCACGACGCCGCCCGAAACGATGAAGTTCATGGCCTCGGGGAAGGTGACTGCGAGCGGCGTGACCTCGCCTGGATCGCACAGCACCAGGAACCCCGAGGTGGGGTTGGGGGTCGTCGGCAGGAAAACCGACACGGAGCGAATGTCGCGGTCGGTGACGAAACCCATCATGTAGAGGCCCTTGCGCGGATACTCCACGAGCACCACTTCCTGGCTCGAGCCCTGGTCGCGGCCGAGCACCGAAAAAAGCTGCCGCGCCGGCCCGTAGATCGAACGCACGAACGGCAGGCGCAGGAATACCGTCTCGACGGCGCGCAGGATGCGCGCGCCGACGATGCTGCCGGCGGCCAGGCCGATGAGGTAGATGACGGCGATGGTGATCGCGGTGCCGAGCCCCGGGATCTTGCGCCCCGCCACTGCCTCGATCAGGGTCGAGACGCCGAGGCCGTCGAGCAGACGGAAGATGAAACCGATCAGCCAGATGGTGATGACGAGCGGCAGGATGAGCAGCAGGCCGCTCACGAAAGTGCGCCGCGGAGAGGAGAGCCGCTTCCACATGGGCGCGCAAGTGTCGCCTCTTATTGGCGGGCTTTCAAGGCAAGGCTTCGTGCGACAATGAACGCCGTGGCGCCCGGCGAGGACGAGTACTACTACCAGATCGAGCTGACCAACAAGAAGCTCATCTTCTATTTCGCCGCCGGCGCGCTGGCGCTGGTGCTGAGCTTCCTCGCCGGCGTCATGGTCGGCCGCGGCGCCGATGGGCCGCGCAACACCGTGGCCGAAGCCGCACGCGCGGAAGAGCGCATCGTCGCCGAGCCTTCTGTCGATGGAGCGGCCGCAGCGATGATCGCGCCGAGCCCGAGCGCCTCTCCCGAAGACCTGACCTATACCGAGCGCCTCGAGTCGGCGCGCGTCGACGACACGCTCGACCGCCCGGCGGTGGCGCGCCCGCGCCCGACCCCGGCGGCAAAACCAACGGCGTCGCCGCGGGCCAGGCCAACGCCGACGGCGCGGCCAGCGGCCGCGGCGCCGATTGCGACCGCCGCCGCCAAGGGCACCTTTTCCGTGCAAGTCGGCGCCTTCCAGGACCGCGGCACGGCCGAGTCGGTGGCTGGACGCCTCAAGGGACGTGGTTTCCCCGCGTTCGTCTCGCCCGGCGGCGTCGCCGGTTTGTGGAACGTCCGGGTCGGCACCTATCGCGCCCGTCCCGAAGCCGAGCGCGCGCGCGACCGGCTGAAGAACGCCGAGAAGCTTTCGCCCTTCATCATCACGAACTGACCGGGATGCTCGTGTCCTGGCTGCTGGCAACACTGTCGGGCGTGCTGCTGTTCCTGTCGTTCCCGAAGTTCGGATCGCCGGCGTTCGCGTGGCTGGCACTGGCGCCCTTGCTGGTCGCGCTGCATCGCGCGCGCGGCCGCCGGGGCTTCTTGCTCGGCCTCACGGCGGGCTTCGTCGGGAACCTCGGGATCTACTACTGGATCGCGATCGTGATGAGCCAGTACGGGGGCCTCTCATACCTCGTCACCGTGCCGCTCATGAGCCTGCTGTGTCTCGTCATCGCGCTTCTGCCGGCGGTGTTCGGCTGGGCCATGAGCCGGTTCCTGGCGCGCTTCGGCACTGCTGCGTACGCCCTGGCCCCGGTCGCGTGGGTCGCGCTCGAACTGTTCCGCAGCCGCACCATGTTGCGCTTCGCGTGGTGCCTGCTCGGCTACAGCCAGGCCGTGAACCTGCCGTACGCCCAACTGGCACGGCTCTTCGGCGTTTACGGCATCTCGTTCCTGCTGGTTGGCGGCGCCGCTGCGCTCGCGTACGCAATCGCGGAGAGAGGCGGCCGCGCCACCAGCCGCGTGCTGGTCGGGTTCGTGTTCGTGGCGTCGGCTGCGTACTGGGATGGGCGGCGCCAGCTGGCCGCGGCGAGTCCTGAGACGGGCAGCATCCGCGTGGGCCTGATCCAGGCGAACATCCCGCAGGACGTGAAGTGGGACCCGGCGTACGCCGCGGCCAACTTCCAGAAGCACCTGGCGCTCACCGGCCAGGCGCTCGCGCGCGGCGCTCGATTCGTTGTCTGGCCGGAGTCGTCGGTGCCCGGCTTCTACGACGAGTCGGAGTACCTGAGCGAAACGCTCGGCGGTGTCGCGTCGCGCGGCAGCGCGTCTGTCTTGTTCGGCAACGACGACCGCATCGCGGCGCCTGACGGCGAGAAGTACTACGTCGGCGCGAAGATGGTGGGAGCGGACGGCGTGCTCCGCTACCGCTATCACAAGATCAACCTGGTGCCATTTGGCGAGTACGTCCCATTCCACTCGGTGCTGACGCTCGGCGGCCGCTATGCCGCGCGTCTCACCGAGAACGTCTCCGATTTCACGCCCGGCGAGGATCTCGTGCTCGGCGAGCTGCCTGGCGGGCACCGCTTCGGCGCCTTCATCTGCTACGAGGCGATCTATCCCGACCTCATCTCCGGCTTCGCGGGCAAGGGCGCCGAGCTGCTCGTGAACATCACCAACGACGCCTGGTACGGCACCACTTCTGCGCCGCACCAGCACTTCGCGATGGCGTCGCTGCGCGCGGTGGAGACGGGCCGCTACCTGGTGCGCGCCGCCAACACCGGGATCACCGCCGTGGTCGATCCGCGCGGCCGCGTGCTCGAACGCACCAGCCTGTTCGTGCCGGCGGCGTTGGTGCGCGACGTGCCGTTCGTCAGCGCCACCACCTTTTACACGCGCCACGGCGACGTCCTCGCGTGGACGTGCGGCGGGCTTTTCGCCGCGGCGCTCCTTGCCTCGTTCGCCGGCCCGCGTGCCGCCGGCCGCCCCTTACAATGAGTACGGAGGCCTCGTTGCACGACCTGCAGCAGAAATACGATGACCTCGTCGCGAGGGCCGCGGACATCCGCGGCTATCTTTGACGGCGCGGCACTGACGAAGGAGCTGGGCCAGCTCGAGGAGCGGATGACCGCCCCCGACTTCTGGAACCAGCAGGAAGCGGCGCAGGCGGCGCTCAAGCGCAGGAAGCGCGTCGACCTCGACCTCGGCACGCTGCAGAAGCTGCGCAGCCTCGAAGACGACACCCGGGTGCTCATCGAGTGGGCGGAGGCGGGCGAGAAGGTCGAAGGCGACCTCGCCGCGTCGCTCGATTCGCTGGCGGCCCTCGTCGAAGAGGCCGAGTTCCAGAAGCTGCTGGGCGGCGAGCACGACCCGGCGAGCGCCATCCTTTCCATCAACGCCGGCGCCGGCGGCACCGAGAGCCAGGACTGGGCGGAGATGCTGCTGCGCATGTACCTGCGCTGGTGCGAGAAGAAGGGCTACAAGTGTTCGGTCACCGAAACCCAGGCGGGTGAAGAGGCGGGCATCAAGAGCGCCACCGTGCTGGTGGCTGGCGAATACGCGTACGGGTTCCTTGCCGTGGAGGTGGGCGTGCACCGCCTGGTGCGCATCAGCCCGTTCGATTCCGCCGCGCGCCGCCACACCTCGTTCGCCTCGGTGTTCGCCTGGCCGCAGATCGACGAAGACATCAAGATCGAGATCAACGACAAGGACCTGCGCATCGACACCTATCGCTCGAGCGGCGCCGGCGGCCAGCACATCAACGTCACCGACTCGGCGGTACGCATCACGCACCTGCCGACCGGCATCGTGGTCTCGTGCCAGAACGAGCGCAGCCAGATCCGCAACCGCGAAGTGGCGATGAAGGTGCTGAAGTCGCGCCTCTACGACCTCGAGCTGCAGAAGCAGCGCGACAAGCTCGACGCCGTCGAGGCGGCGAAGAAAGACATCGCCTTCGGCAGCCAGATTCGTTCTTACGTCATGCACCCGTACCGCATGGTGAAGGACCACCGCACGCGTTTCGAGGTCGGCGACGTGGACGCAGTGATGAACGGCGATCTCGACGAGTTCATCAAGGCAGCCCTGGTGGCGCGGGCCAAGGGAACGTTGGGCAAAGCCGGTGTGGCGAACGACGACTAGCCGCGGCACCCGCTCGCTGTTAGCTGCCGCCGCGGTGCTCTGCGCACAGCCAGGCGTGCCGGCCGAAGGCGACCTGCCGGTGGCGCTTGTCTACCAGCGCACCGAGGGCGGCAACCAGGACATCTACTTGAAGCTGCCGGGTGGCGCGGAGCGGCGCCTCACCGATGACCCCGCGGAAGACATGCTGCCGCGCTTCACGCCCGACGGCCGCTCGGTGCTGTTCGCCTCGAAGCGCACCGGCACCTGGCAGATCTTCGAGGTCTCGGTGCGCGGCGGACCCGAGCGCCGGGTGCGCGCCAACGCCTTCACCGAATTCCAGATTGCGCTGTCGCCCGACGGCAGGCAGCTGGCGTTCCTCTCCAACGCCTCGGGGCGCGAGGGGCTGTGGCTCATGGACTGGCCGAACGGCAAGGCGCGGCAGCTGGTGGACCATGGCCGCGCGGTCCTGGGCAATCCCAGCTGGAGCCCGGATGGCACGCGCATCGTGTTCTCGTCGAACTACCGGATCGGCCACCAGATCTACCTGGTGAACGTCGCCGACGGCAAGGTCGAGCGCCTGTCGCCGCTGATCAAGGGCGGCTGCGAGCCGCGCTTCAACGCCGATGGCCGCTCGGTGCTCTACGTGAGCCGCGGACACCGGCGGCCGACCTCGCGACTCGTGCGGCACGACCTGCGCAGCCACGAGGAGCAGGTGCTCGTCGACTGGCCCGGCCTCAACTACGGGCCGGTGCTCTCGCCGGACGGCACCGAGATCGCCTTCAGTTCGACCGTGTCCGGCACCGCGCAGGTCTATCGCCTGCGGCTTCGTGACGGCAAGTCGTGGCAGATGACCTTCGGCAAGGGCCCCGCCGGGGCGCCCGACTATCGCCCTGGCGGCGGCGGCGACGGCGCGGACGGCCGCTGAGTCGGCAGCGGCACGGCGACAGGCAGCGGCGGCGGCACGCTGATGAGCGGTGCCGCGGTGAGCGGCGCCGGCTCGGTGCCTTCGACGAACGCTTCCATCACGATGCCGGGCGCCCCGGCGGTGCCGCGCCGGCCCTGCTCGTCGATCGGCACCAACACCACGTTGGGCGGCGGTTCGAAGTCGACGATCGGCGCGTCCTTCATGGCCTCGCGCCAGAAGTCGATCCACACCGGCAGCGCGCCGCGGCCGCCGGTCTCGCCCTTGCCGAGCGAACGGCGCTTGTCGTCGTAGCCGATCCAGACACCGGCAGCCAGCGCCGGCTCGTAGCCGACGAACCAGGCGTCGGTGAAGTCGTTGGTGGTGCCGGTCTTGCCGGCGATCGGCCGTTCCAGCCGCGCTGCCGCGCCGGCGGTGCCCCGCAGCACCACGCCGCGCAGCAGCTGCGTGACGATGTAGGCGGTGTCCGCGCGCAGCGCGTCGGTCGCCTCGGGGCGTGATTCCTCCAGCACGTTGCCGTCGCGGTCGGTGATCTTCGTGATGAAGGACGGCGTCATGCGCAGCCCCTGGTTGCCGAACGCGCCGAAGGCAGAGGTGATCTCCATGAGTGTGCCCTCACCGGCGCCGAGGGCCAGCGGCAGGTAGCGCGGCAGGTCGCCGGCGATGCCGAGGCGGTGCGCGTACTCGATCGTCGGCTCGATGCCGACCGCCTCGAGCGTGCGCACCGCCGGGATGTTGCGGCTTTGCTCCACCGCGCGCCGCAGCGTGATCGGGCCTTCGAAGCGGAAGTCGTAGTTCTGCGGCTGCCAGGTGTTCTGCGGCGTCGCCCCTGGATAGGACACCGGCGTGTCGTCGATGATCGAGGCCGGCGTCATCGACAGCCGCTCGAGCGCCGTTGCGTATACGATCGGCTTGAACGCCGAGCCGAGCTGGCGGTTCGCCTGCACCGCACGGTCGAACTTGCTGCGCTCGAAGCTCCATCCGCCGCAGAGGGCACGCACCGCTCCCGAGCGCGGATCGAGTGCCAGCAGCGCGCCCTCGACCGCGGGCTCCTGGTCGAGCGCCACGCGCAGCAGCGGCGGGTTGGCGGTGTCGTCGACGCTTTTCACCTCGAACAGCGCGGTGGCGCCGGGCGGCAGCAGCACGGCGAGGTCCTTGCGCCGCGTCCACTCGACATCCTTCGGCGTGAGCACCGCGCGATAGTCGCGGATGCGCACCACGGCCCGCGCGGCGCTCGACTCGAGCACCACGCCGCGGATTGCGTCGCCGGCCGCGAGCGGCCGGGCGGTCCAGTCGTCGAGCACGGCCGTCTTCGGGTCCTCGCCGGCCGCGACGCGGCCGATCGAACGCGGGTCGAAGCCGCGCGCGCGCCGGTCGACCGCGCGCAGCCCCTTCGAGAACGCGCGGTTCGCCGCTGCCTGCATCCTCGGGTCGAGCGTCGTAAACACCTGCAAGCCGCCCTGGTAGATCCGCTGGCTGCCGTACTCGCGCTCGAGGTGCTTGCGCACCTCTTCGAGGAAGTACGGGGCGATCGACGGCGAATCCCGCCGCAGGTGCAACCCCAGCGGTTCGGCGCGGGCGCGCGCCGCCTCGTCGGACGAGACGTACTTCTCCGCCTCCATGCGAGCGAGCACGTGGTTGCGGCGCTGCACGGAGCTCTCGGGATGCTCGATCGGGGAGAGCCGGCCGGGGCTCTGGATGATGCCGGCGAGGGTCGCCGCCTGCGCCAGCGTCAGCTCCTTCACGGTGCGCGCGAAGAACAGCTCGCTTGCGGCCTCGACGCCGTAGGCGCCGTGGCCGAAGTACACCTGGTTGCTGTAGAGCGCGAAGATCTCCTCCTTGGTGAAGTTCTTCTCGATGTCGAAGGCGAGGATCACCTCCTTGATCTTGCGCTCGTAGGTCTTCTCGGGGGTCAGGAACAGGAGCCGGGAAAGCTGCATCGTCAGGGTGGACGAACCCTGCGAGCGCCGGCCAGAGCGCAGGTTGGCGATGGCCGCCGCCGGCACGCGCCACACGTTGATGCCCATGTGCTTCCAGAAGTCGGTGTCCTCGACCGCGACGATCGCGTTGCGCAACAGCGGCGGGATGTCGGCGAACGGCACGATCACGCGGCGCTCGATCGCGAAGTCGCCGATCTTCGTGCCGTCGGCCGCGAACACCTGGGTGATGATGTTCGGCTGGTACTTCTCGAGGTCGGAGACCTGCGGCAGGTCGCCGCGGTAGACGAAGAGAGCGCCGCACAGCGCGCCGAACAGGATCGCGAACGCGAACGACCCGGTGATCAGCCAGCGCCTGGCGGCGTTGCGGTCCATCGCCCCATGCTAGCGGGGACCCCGGTTCAGTGCTGGTTGTTGCGGGGACGCTCGCGCGGCGCGGCGCGCTCGGTGCGCGGCGCCTGGCGGGGCGGCGGCGGGGCCTGACGCTGCGGCGGTGCCTGCACGGCCGGCCGCGGCTGGTTCTGCGGCGGGCGCTGGCGTGCCTCGGTTTCGTGCGCGCTGCCGCGCCCGCGCGACCCCTCGCGGCTGGCCTGGGTGTCGCCGCCGAAGCTGCCGCCGCCACGGTTGCGGCCCTCTTCGGCCGGACGGAAGAAGCGGCGCATCGCCTCGCGTGACGCGTCGTCAGTCTGCTCGCGGCTCCGCACCGGCTCTTGCGGGACGCGCGGAGTGCCGCGGCGCGCTTCCGGAGTGTCGGCCGCGCCTCGCTGCTCTACCGGACGGCTCCGCCAGACACGCCCGCTCTCGGGAACGCGCACGTCCGGACGCTGCGTCTCGGGACGCTGAGCCTGCGGGCGCTGCGCCTCTGGACGCTGCGCCTGCGGCCTCTGCGGCTCGCGGTCGTTCGCGCGCCCCGTTTCCTGGCGCGCCTCCGGACGAGTCCGCCAGACGCGCCCTGCGTTCGGGTCCACCGCGCGGGCGCGCTCGGGAACAGCGCCGCTGCGGCCGCCGGCGTTGGCCGACGCGTTGTCGTTTCGCGAGCGCCCGTCGCGGTTTCCGGCCGTGCCGATGACCGATGCGCGCGGGTTGATGTGAAGATACTTCGGGTCGTTGCGCAGCTCGGGGACGACGTCGCCCGGGCCGCGGTTGATGCGCGCGATGGTGCGCGTCGGCTCGAGCTTGCGGTCGAGGCGCACCGCCGGCGAATCGAACACCTTGAGGTCCGCGACGTTGTCCGGGCGCACCCAGCCGGCGCGTCCGCGGCGCTGACGGCCGAGGTCGCCGCGATTGGCGTAGGTCCAGTTGGAGCGCGGCGTCGCATGCCCGCGGAAGCGGTCGCGGCCGTTGTTGATGTTGACGTTCACGTACAGCGGGCGGTCGCGGAAGCCGAGCGCGCACCAGCCGACGTAGCGGTCGTTCACCGCCCACGAAACCCAGGCGGGGGAGAAGCGCCGCCCCGGAATCCAGTACCAGCCGAGGCGCACCGAGCGGCCCCAGCGGCCATAGTGGAAAGCGGGCCAGCCCCACGACTCGTTCGGCACCCAGGTCCAGCCGTAGTCGGTCCACACCCAGCCGCCGTCGTTGTAGGGCGTCCATTCGCCGCCGACGCGCGGCCGCCACACATGGCCCACCTCGGCGTCGGCGTACTCCCAGCTGCCGTTGCGGTCGAAGTCGTCCTCGTAGGGCTGGACCTCCTCGGGCAGGTAATCGCGGCTCGCGCCGTTCGTCACGGTGGCGCGGTCGCGGTCTTCGCTCCAGTAGTCGAACTCGCTGTCGGCATACGCCGTCTGCACCTCGCCGACCTGGCCGTCGCGCACCGTGATGCGCTCGCCGGCGGTGAGCGAAAGCCTGCGGCCGCCGGAGTCGAAGCTCGCGTCGCCGTCGATGACGTCGACGCGCGTCTCGTTGGCGTCGATGACGAAGCGGTAGCGGCCGTCCTGCGCCACGTCGGCGATGCCGTCGGGAGTGGTGATCGTGAACTGCAGCGAGTCGCCGCGGGTGCGGCGCAGGATGGCGCCGCCGGACCACATCTTGAGGACGACCCGGCTGCCTTCGATGTTGTCGTAATCGAGCTTGGAACGGCTGTCGAGGCGCAGGATGCTGCCATCGGAGAACTGCACTTCGACGCGCCCGCTGGCCTGCGTCCATAGCCGGTCGCCGGGCAGGAACGGGCTGTTGGCGCGCGCCTCCTCGGAGCCGGTGTCGCTGGCGCGCTGCAGGACGACGCTGCCTTCCAGGTAGCGCAGCCGCGCGGGTGCGCGGTCGTCGTACTGCTGGTCGTTCTGCTGCTCGCCATAAGCGGCAGGGTCGTCCTGCTGCTGGGCAAGCGCTGGCACGACCGCCGCGGCCAGGATGGCTGCGCCGAGGATCAGGGTCGTCGTCTTCATGGCCGAGACTCCCATTCTTTAGTCTTGAGTTGAGCAAGGATCGTGCCCCCGGCGCTCACCCCGTTAGTCGGCTGCAATCAGCAGGATACGCGGACCCACCGACGCGCCCGCCTGTCCGCAAAGGGGTCCAGGTTGTCCCCTCAGGACACGGCTGTTAACATCACGTCCTCGCCCCTTTTTGAAGCGCCGGAGTGGCGGAATTGGCAGACGCGCACGGTTCAGGGCCGTGTTCGCTTCGGCGAGTGTGGGTTCAAGTCCCACCTCCGGCACCAACTAACGGTCACGAGTATTGCTCACTGACGCACCCCCGATCGGGGTGCCGCGCGGCCGGACGTCGCTTGACGCCGGCGCGCCTCAACTGTTTTTCGAAATGACTGAAAAGAACACAAACCGCGTGAACGTCGTCACTGGACGGCTTTCATGCAATCCCGCCGGCTACGGTTTCGTCCAGCCGGACGCCGCAACCGACCGCAACAACAACGTCTATGTCACCGCCGCCAACATGGGCGAGGCGCTGCACGGCGACCGCGTGGTGGCGCGCGTCGAGCGCCGCACCGACAAAGGGCTAGAAGGCCGCATCGAGAGGGTCGTCGAACGGGCCACGACGCGCATCGTCGGCCGCTTCGAGAAAGACGGCAGCGCGCGCGGGCACGTCGTGCCCTTCGACACGCGCATCCTGCACAACGTCGAAATTGCCTCGGGCGACGTCGGCGGAGCGGAGCATGGACTGATGGTCCTGGCCGAGATCACCCGGCCGCCGTCGGCACACCGCAACCCGGCGGGCCGGGTCCTCGAGGTCCTCGGCCGGCTCGAGGACAAGGGCGTCGACGTCAAGGTGATCCTGGCGAAGTACCAGCTGGCACCCGCGTTCCCGCAGGACGTCGAGCGCGAAGCGGCCTCGGTGCCCACCGCGGTGAGCGCCGCAGAAGCCGCGAGCCGCACCGACTTCCGGCCGTGGACGACAGTTACGGTCGACCCGGAAACCGCGCGCGACCACGACGACGCCATCAGCCTCGCACGCCTGCCTGGCGGCGGGTACCTGCTGGCGGTGCACATCGCCGACGTCGCCCACTACGTGCGCCCCGGCAGCGCGATCGACCGCGAAGCGTACCAGCGCGGCACCTCGGTCTACTTTCCGGACCTGGTGGTGCCGATGCTGCCGCACCCGCTCTCGAGCCGCATCTGCAGCCTGGTGGAAGGCGAGGACCGCCTCACGCAGACCGTGGTGCTGCACCTCGATGCGGCGGGTGCTGTGCAGCGCACCGAATTCCACGACGGGGTCATCCGCAGTGCCGCGCGCATGAGCTACCAGCAGGTGCAGGCGATCGTCGACGGCGACGCCACGCTGCGCGAGCGTTACAGCGGACAGGCCGATTTGTTCCTGCTGATGGACGAACTCGCCAAAATCCTGCGCCGGCGACGCCACGACCGCGGCTCGCTCGACTTCGACGTGCCCGAGCCGAAGCTCGTGCTCGACGCGGGCGGAGAGATGACCGGCATCGTCGCGCTCGAGCGCCTCGACAGCATGCGCGTGATCGAGGAGTTCATGCTGGCGGCGAACGAGGCGGTCGCCGAGAAGCTCGACAAGGCCCATGCGCCGGCGCTCTACCGCATTCACGAGCGGCCCGATCCCGAGCGCGTGGAGGAGTTCGCCGACCTGGTGGCGTCGTTCGGCTACAAGCTGCCGCCGAAGATCGAGCAGATGACCCCCGAGGATTTCCAGAAGGTGTTGCGCCAGGCCGAGGGCAAGCCCGAGCACAAGCTCATCTCGTACCTGCTGCTGCGCACAATGAAGCTCGCACGGTACGACGAGAAGAACCAGGGGCACTTCGGCCTGGCGACCGAGAACTATGCGCACTTCACGAGCCCGATCCGGCGCTATCCCGACCTCGTCGTGCACCGCGCGCTGCGCGCCTTGCGCCACGGCGGGAAGCGCGCGCCGGCGGCACTGCCCATGGCGGAAATGGGGCTGCACCTCTCGGAGCGCGAACGCCTGGCGACCGATGCCGAGCGCGAGCTGATCGAGTGGAAGAAAGTGCGCTTCATGGCCGGCAAGGTGGGCGAGCGCTTCCACGGTGTCATCACCGGCGTGCAGTCGTTCGGCCTGTTCGTCGAGCTCGACGAGTTCTACGTGCAGGGCCTCGTGCACGTCTCGACCATGAGCGACGACTTCTACCAATTCGACGAGCGCGCGCACCTGTTGCGCGGCGGCAACCGCGGCGCCACGTACCGCATGGGCGACCGCACCCTCATCCAGGTGGCGCGGGTGGACCAGGACCGGCGGCAGATCGATTTCATGCTGGTCGGAATGCCTGCGCCCGGTCGCCAGGCGGCTGCCGGGCGCAAGCGCCAGGGCGCGTCCGCGCCAGCGGCGGCTGTCTCGAGGCACCGCGGCGAAGCGCCGCGCGGGCGCAAGCGCGAGCCCGCACGGGCCCGCAAGGGCGGTGGCCACCAGGGCCGGGAGAAGAGCCGCGATCGCCAACGTGGCCGCGGCCGGCGGTGAGAATCGTTCGCAGAACAGCGCGCGCCGCGCTGCTTCGTCCCGGCGCTCTCCTGAGGTACGATCCGCTTCACTCATTCCGCCGGTGCAGCAAGACCCCTTTTTCCTCCCGCGAGGAAGGCAGCTAATGACCGACGTGCGCAGCGTGACTTTGAACCTGATGAGCCGGGAACTCATCTTCCTTCAGAAAGTCACCCGGCAGGAATATCACTTCATCACCGACGAGGAGCAGGAAGCGCGCCTGCGCATCCGCGACAAGCTGCAAGAGGGCTTCTTCGACCAGCGCGAGAACCGCATCGTCCTCAACCTGACGCGCGACGAGCTGCTCTTCCTCATCAAGGTGGCGCGCGAGAACTACTCGTTCGTGGTGCGCGCCGAGAAGGAAGCGCGGCTGGCGCTCGCCGCCAAGCTCCACAAGACCGCCGAGCAGGTGTTCGGCGGCACCGGCACGCCGCCGACCCCGCCGCCCTCGGCCAGCCGCCGCGAGGACTAGCCGCAGATTCGTTCCCGTCCCGTAATCGTCGGCACGGCAGGCCACATCGACCACGGCAAGACCGCCCTGGTTGCCGCGCTCACGGGTACCGACCCCGACCGGCTCAAGGAAGAGAAAGAGCGCGGCATCACCACCGACCTCGGGTTCGCCCACGGCGTCCTGCCCTCGGGCCGGTTGGCTTCCTTCATCGACGTGCCGGGTCATGAGCGGTTCGTCCGGCACATGCTCGCGGGCGCCCACGGCATCGACGCGGTGGCGCTGATCGTGGCCGCCGACGAGGGAGTGATGCCGCAGACCCGCGAGCACCTCGCGATCTGCACGCTGCTCGGCATCGAACGCGGTGTCGTGGTGCTCACCAAGGCCGACCTGGCGGACGCGGACACGCTGCGCATCACGGCAGCGGCGGTTGCGGAGCTCGTGGCAGGCACAGCGTTGGCGGTCGCACCGGTGGTGGCGGTCTCCGCGCGCAGCGGCTCCGGGCTCGACGAGCTGCGCGGCGCGCTCGACCTTTTGGCCGAGGCGCTTCCGGAACGCGATGCCGGCGGCCTGCTGCGACTGCCGATCGACAGGGTGTTCTCGATTCGTGGCTTCGGCACGGTCGTCACCGGCACCCTGCGCGGCGGCACGCTGCGCGTCGGCGACACGATTACGGCGCTGCCGGGCGGGCGCACTTCGCGGGTGCGCGGCCTCGAGGTGCATGGCGGGCCGGTGGCGGAGGCGGCGGCTGGCACGCGCGTTGCGGTCAACCTGACCGACCTCGCCGTGGACGAACTGGCGCGTGGCCAGGTGCTCGGCTCCGCGGGAGCGCTGGTGGCGACGTCGATGTGCGACGTGCTGGTGAGCGTTCTGGGCGACGCGGCACCGCTTCGAGCCGACGAACGCGTGCGGGTGCATGCCGGCAGCGCCGAGCGACTGGCGCGCGTGCGCCTGCTTGGGGCCGAGAGCATCGGGGCGGGCGAAAGCGGGGTGGCGCAGTTGCGCCTCGAGCTGCCGGCGGTGATGGCGCGCGGCGATCGGCTGGTGATGCGCCGCTACTCGCCGGCAGCGACGATCGCGGGTGCGAGAGTGCTCGACCCGCTGCCCCCGAAACGCAGTGCGCGCGACAGGCCGTGGCTGGTGCGCGCCGCGGCGCTCGCCGAGGATGACGTCGCGGGTGCGGTTTGCCTGATGCTCGAGGAGGCGGGCGGCGCCGGGCGGCCGCTGGACGACCTGGCGGCGGCCACCGGACGCCCGGTCGCGGGGCTCGAAACCATGACCGCGAACCGGGCGGAGGTGGTTCGCGCCGGCCGCCGCCTGGTCGCCGCGACCGCCTTCGCAGCCGTGACCGCCAGGGCGACCGCAGCCCTCGAGGCGTTCCACGCGTCGTCGCCGCTCGCCGCCGGCATGCCGCGCAGGGAGCTGGCGCGCGCCGTGCAACTGCCCGCGGACGGGGAGGTGTTTGCGGCCGTACTCGCGGCTCTCGATGCCGCCGGGGTGGTGGCGAAGGAGGGCGAACGCCTGCGCCTTGCCGGCCACTCGGTGCGGTTTTCGGCGCCGGAGGAGCGCCTCCGCGGGCTCATCGAGGCGGCGGCCACCGCCGCCGGGCTGCGCGGGATCACCCGGGCGGAGCTCCTGGCGGTGGATCCAGATCACACCGCCGTAGAACGGGTATCGCAGGCGATGCGCGTTAAGGGTACGCTTCGTCCTGTCGGCAACGACGCGCTGGTGCACTGCGCGCCGCTCGAATCGCTGAAGGCCGCCGTCAGGCGGAATGTTCGCGTGGGTGGGAAGCTGGACGTGGCGGAGCTAAAAGAA
The DNA here is from genome assembly GCA_963720545.1 of uncultured Acidobacteriota bacterium. Classification (GTDB taxonomy): domain Bacteria; phylum Acidobacteriota; class Vicinamibacteria; order Fen-336; family Fen-336; genus MFD01916-c6. The sequence continues at coordinate 3,773,616 of OY970399.1, forward strand.
ATGACTGGACTGAGCCGCAAGTACGCGATCCCGCTCCTCGAGTTCCTCGACCGCGAGCGCGTGACTCGGCGGGTCGGCGCCGAGCGCTTCGTGCTTGGCGCGGGTTTGGTGGACTGATGGCGAGGGCACGGTCCGACCGGCGCATCCCCTCGACCCGCATCCCGTTCCCGGCGCCTTGCAGCGTCACGCTGCCGAACGGCACGACGCGCGAGCTGTCGCTCGTGAACCTCAACATGATCGGCGCCTACGTCGCGGGCACCAATGCGCCGACTCTCGGCGAGCGCGTCGCGCTGCGCTTCCGGCTGCCCGACGGCGAGTCGGACATGACGCTGTCGGCGATCGTCATGTGGGTGAAGACCGATACCGCCGGTGGCCCCGATGCGCCGCCGGGGTTCGGCCTGCAATTCGTCGGCTCGAGCCTCGAGGAGAGCGCCCTGCTGGCGCGCTTCGTCGAGCAGAACCTGAGCGCCGTCGAATAACGGCCGGCGCCCCGCGCCGCTTTCCGGTCGCTCAGACGAACAGGCTGATCGGGTTTTCCAGCAGGCGGCGGACCTCGCGCAGGAACTCCGCCGCGAGCGCGCCGTCGATGACGCGGTGATCGGAGCTGAGCGTCACCTTCATGCGGCTGCCGGGGCGGACCTGGTCCGTGTCCCGGTCCACCACCGGCACGCGGCGGATGCCGCCGATCGCGAGGATGGCGCTGCCCGGCGGGTTGATGATCGCGGTGAACTCGGCGACGTCGTACATGCCGAGGTTGGAAATGGTGAAGGTCGCGCCGGTGTAGTCCTCGGGCTTCAGCTTCTTGTCGCGGGCGCGGCCGGCGAGCGCGCGGATCTCGGTGGAAATGTCGAGGACACTCTTGGTGTCGGCCGCGCGGATCACCGGCGTGATGAGGCCGTCGGGCAGCGACACCGCGACACCGATGTCAGCCTGCGCCGCGGTGACGATCTGTTCGTCGCTCCATGAGGCGTTGACCAGGGGAAAGCTGCGCAGCGCCAGCGCGCAGGCGCGCACGATGAGCGCGTCGTAGGCAAGCTTCAAGTCCTCGGCGCGCGCCAGCTGCTCGCGCAGGCTGACCGCGGCGTCCATGTCGATGTCGACCGTGACGTAGAAGTGCGGTGCCGTGAAGGCGCTCTCCGCCAGCCGCCGGGCGATCGTCTTGCGCATGCTGGTGTGGGGGATCGCGGTTCCCGGAACGATGGTGGGCGCGGCCGGCCGCGGCGCCGGCTTCGCGGCCTGCGCGCCAGCTCCCGCGGGCGCTGCCGCGGTGCTTGCGCGCGGCGCGGCAGCGAACGCCTCGACGTCCTTTTTCGTGATGCGGCCGCCCGGACCGCTGCCATTGATGCGGTCGAGCGCCAGGTTGCGCTCGGCGGCGATCGCGCGCGCCAGCGGGCTCGCTTTCACCCGTTCGCCTGCCGCACGCGGCGGCGCCTGTGCCGGCGGTGGAGCGGGCGCCGCGGGCGTGCCAGCCTGAGGCGCCGGTTGCGGGCGCGGCGCGGCAGTTGCCACTTCGCCTTGCGCGGGAACGGCGGGCTTTTCAGGCAAGGGTGCGGCCGCGGGCGGCTGGGAGTCGGAAGGCGGAGCGGCTGCCTCCGCCGTGGCCGGCACCGGCGCCGCGGCGGCAGACGCGACCATCGCCGCGATGTCCTCGTCAGCGTCGGCGATCACGCCGATGAGCGCACCCACCGGCGCCTTGCCGCCGGCCGCCACCAGGATCTTGCGCAGGATGCCGGCGCCCATGGCTTCCATCTCCATGTTGGCCTTGTCGGTCTCGATCTCGGCAAGCACGTCGCCGACCTTGACCGCGTCGCCCTCGTTCTTCGACCACTTGACGATGGTGCCTTCCTCCATCGTCGGCGACAGCTTGGCGAGCACCACCTTCGAGATCATGAGCGGTACAACGCCTTCCTGACCGCGTCCACGACCTTCTCCGGCTGCGGCAGGTACGCCTTCTCGAGCATCTTCGAGTAGGGCATCGGCACGTCGGCCGCGGTGACGCGGATGACCGGCGCGTCGAGCGCGTCGAAGCAGTTGCGCTGCACGCGGTCGGAGATCTCGGCGCCAAAGCCCGCCACCGGCCAGCCTTCCTCCACCACGATGCAGCGATTGGTCTTGCGCACCGAGTTGAAGATCGGCTCGTCGTCGAGCGGCCGCAGCGTGCGCGGATCGACCACCTCCGCCTCGATGCCTTCCTTGGCCAGTAGCTCCGCGGCGGCCAGCGAGGTCACCACCGAACGGCTCCACGCGACGATGGTGACGTCCTTGCCCGTGCGCTTCACCTCCGAGAGGCCGAGCGGGATGTGGTACTCCTCGTCGGGCACTTCGCCCTTGAGGTTGTAGAGCACCTCGTTCTCCATGAAGACCACCGGGTTGTCGTCGCGGATCGCGGCCTTCAGCAGGCCCTTCGCATCCTTCGGCGTCGACGGCATCACGACCACCAGCCCCGGGACGTGCGCGAACCACGACTCGAACGACTGCGAGTGCTGCGCCGCCACCTGGGCCGCGGCGCCGGAGGGGCCGCGCAGCACCATCGGGCAGCGCACCTGCCCGCCCGACATGTAGCGGTACTTGGCCGCGTGGTTCACGATCATGTCGAGCGCCAGGATCGAGAAGTTGAAGGTCATCATCTCGGCGATCGGCCGCATGCCGACGAAGGCGGCGCCGACCGCGATGCCGGCAATCGCCTCCTCGGCGATCGGCGTGTCGCGCACGCGCCACTCGTCGAAGCTCGCGAGCAGGCCCGAGGTGACCTTGTAGGCGCCCTGGTAGGCGCCCACCTCCTCGCCCAGCAGGAACACGTTCGGGTCGCGCGACATCTCTTCGCGCATCGCCTGGTTGAGAGCCTCGCGCATTGTCAGGATCGCCATGGCGTCAGCTCCCCGCCTTCACCGCGGCCTCGGCGGGGACGGCCGCGGCCGTCGGTGCGAACTTCTCCGGCACGCGGTCGGTGCGTTCGGCGGCGCGCCACGCCGGATCGGCGTCGGCCGACTTGTGGTTGATGTAGGGCGAGTGCACGTAGACGTCCTCGTAGAGCGTTTCGTTCGACGGCCATGGGCTCGCTTCGGCGAACTTCACGGACTCGTCCACCAGGGCGATCACTTCCTTGTCGAGCGCGTCGAGCTCGGCCTGGCTGACGCGCTCCTGTTCGGTCAGGCGGCGGCCGAACTGGAAGATCGGGTCCACCTGCATCATCTGCTCGACTTCTTCCTTGGTGCGGTACTTGCCCGGGTCCGACATCGAGTGGCCGCGGTAGCGGTAGGTCTCGGCTTCGATGAGCGTCGGACGCTTCTCGGTGCGGGCGCGGTCGATCGCCTCGCCCAGCACTTCGCGCACGGCCAGCAGGTCCATGCCGTTGACCTCGCGGCGCGGCATTCCGTAGGCGGAGGCGCGCTGGTAGAGGTCCTTCACCGACGAGGCGCGGTCGAGCGAGGTGCCCATGCCGTAGCGGTTGTTCTCGATGATGTAGACGACCGGCAGGTCCCACAGCGCGCTCACGTTGAGCGCCTCGTGGAACGCCCCCTCGTTGACGGCGCCGTCGCCGAAGAAACACAGGCACACCTGGTCGGTCTTGCGCAGCCGGATCGCGTAGCCCATGCCGGCCGCGATCGGCAGGTGGCCGCCGACGATGCCGTCGCCGCCGTAGTTGCCGAGCGGCACGTCGTAGAAGTGCATGCTGCCGCCCTTGCCGCGGCTGATGCCGCCGATGCGGCCCCACAACTCGGCCATCAGCGGCCGCGGATCGGTGCCGCGGGCCAGCGCATAGCCGTGGTCGCGGTAGGAGGTGACGAAGTAGTCGTCCTTGCGCAAAAGGCTCATGGCGCCGACGCCGACCGCCTCCTGGCCGATATAAAGATGAAGGAAGCCGCCGATCTTGCCTTCGACGTAGACCTGGGCGCAGCGTTCTTCGAAGCGCCGGATCAGCAGCATCGAGCGGTAGAGGGAGAGGGCGTCGTCGCGGTTCATGTCTTTGAGGGCCAGTCTCCCTTAGGGGTCACGCCGAGGTCAACGAACCTCAGCCATCGAGAAGGGTGGCGGCGTGCATCAGCGCGTAGACAGCGCCGACGCACAGGGCGAGGCCGCAGGCCAGCAGGGCCGCGCCGAGGCCGAGCGCCCACCTGCGGTCGGACGCCTCGCTGGCCGCAAAGTCGGGGCCCGGCACATACTCGCCGCGCAGCATGCGCGCCGTGTCGGCGCGCATCGCGAACGCGAAACCCAGCAGGGCAGCGAGCGACAGCGGACAGAAGAACACTCCGAGCACGGAGCTCGCGCATTGCGCCGGCCGCGCCCAGCTGGCGCCACGCAGCCAGCCGAAGCCCAGGACGAGCGCCCAGATCGCGAACGCGAGCCCGGCGAACAACAAGCCGTAGCGTGTCTGCGGCACCGGCGCCAGCAGCGCCGCTGCGGCGCCGAGGCCGGCGAAGACCGCGGCGAAGGCAAGCCAGCCCAGCCCGAGGACGCGCGCCGCGAGCCGCGGCGCTTCGCGCAGCGCGACGCGCTGGTCGGTGTCGGAGGTTGACGGCTCGTAGTCGGCGGGCGGCGGCACCGCAGCGTCGCCGGCGATCGTCAGCGGCGTGTCGCCCGGCAACAGCTTCAGCGCGATATCGCCGAGCCGCAGGACGTCGCCGACCACGAGCTGCTTGCGCTCGGTGCGGCGGCCGTTGACGTAGGTGCCGTTGGCGCTGCCGGCGTCGCGCACGAACACGCCCTGGCTGGTCGTCTCGAGCACCGCGTGGCGCCGCGAACACTGCGTGTCGTAAAGAACCAGGTCGCTCGCCGGGTCGCGGCCGAGGGTGTTGACGTCGTTCGTCAGCTCGATGACGTGATGGACGCCGTCCGGATAGGTCACCTGGAGTTTCAAGCGGCGAAATTGTAGCAAGAGCGTCCTCGACTTGGCCGCTGGCGCAGGATTAAGATCCGCCACGCATGATCACCCAGGATCCCGAGAAGCGCGCCGCCCGGCTGGTTGAGGTCGAAGCCGTGCTGAAGGCCGCGCCGCCCGCCGACCGCGAGTTGCTGCTGGCCTTCGCCCCGGTGATGCACGCCGCCACCCCCGACCGCATCGTCTTCGGCCTGAGCGCCGACGCCATGGCCGCGCGCATCACCGACCAGTTCCGCTTCGTGGTGCGCGAGATGCCGTCGTCGCACCAGCTCTACAAGGGCCTGCCCGGACTGCACGTGGTGGTGCGCAACCCCGACGAGGGCGAGTGGGTGCGCAAGGGGCCTGCGAACGGAATTCCGCACGAGATCACGGTGGTGCAGACACACACGCCGGACGTGCCGTTCATCTACGAGAGCCTCAAGAACTACTTCCGCAAAGCCGGCATCCGCGTGTTCACCGCGGCGCACCCGATCTTCACCGTCCGCCGCCAGTGGGAAAAGATCGTCGGCATCGGCGACGTCCACGACGAGGGCTCGAAGGAGGTTTACACCTACTTCCAGATCGAACGCATCGACTCGAAGGAACGGCTCCATCACATGGAGCACGAGATCTATTCGGTGCTGAAGACGGTGTTCACCGCGGTCGAGGACTTCAGCGACATGCAGCAGCAGGTGCGCGACCTGTCGCTGCGCCTGCGGCCGCGCAAGGCCGGCGGCAACGACGCCGCTCCCGCGAAGGCGTTCCTCGAGTGGATCCTGGCCGACAACTACGTCTTCTCCGGCACCGTCAAGTATCGCGTCGGCGCCGACGGCCTTCCCGACCGCGTCCACGAGACCGCCAACGGCGTCTTCACCGACCCGAACCTGCTGCCGGTCGTGTTCCCGGGGCTCATCGAGGAGATCGAGTCGAAGATCGTGCCGCGCGACGCCGACGAGCGGGTGCTCGACATCGACTATGCGAACAACGCCTCGGCCGTCCACCAACTCGATCCAGTCGACGACATCGTGGTGCGCCAGTGGGGCGAGGACGGCAAGCTGCAGGAGGCGACCGTCATCCTCGGGCGCTTCGCCAAGTCGGCGTTCTCGTTCCGCGCCGAGGAGATCCCGTTGCTGCGCGAAAAGCGCAACTGGATCCTCGAGAACAGCGGCGCCATGCCGAAGTCGCACGATTACCGCGAGTTCCGCGCGCTGTTCAACAAGATCCCGACCCGCGAGCTGTTCTACGCCGACCCGGCTTCGCTGAAGACGCTGCTGGAGCGCATGGTGTTCCTCACCGGCGACGACGAGATCGCCGTGTTCCACCGCCGCGGCGCCGGCTACGACACCTTGTATCTGGCGATCTCGCGGCTGCGCTACTCCGTGAGCCTCGAGGACCAGATCCGCCGCGCCTTCGAGGACGAGTTCGGCCCCAGCTCCTACACCGCGGCCGCCGACTGCGGCGCCATCTACCTGCTGCTCTTCTACTTCGACTCGGTGCGGCTCGAGCATCCGGTGGACGAGGACCGTGCGCGCGCCGTGGCGACGCCGCTGGTCACCACCTGGGAAGACCGCACGCTTGCGGCACTCGTCCACACCTTCGGCGAGCGCGACGGCCTGAAGCTGTTCCGCCGCTACATCACGCCCGACAGCCGCAGTGGCATGTACCGCGAGGCGACCGCACCCGAGGAAGTGCCCGAAGACGTGCAGCGCCTCGACAGCCTCGAGGGGCAGATCGAGATCGCGATCGTGCCGCGCACCGCGGACTCCGCAACCCTGAAGCTCTACTCGGTGAAGCCGCTGGCGCTCACCGAGAGCCTGCGCACGCTGCAGAACCTCGGCGTCACAGTCACCGAGGAGCTGCGCGTGCCGCTGGTCCTGCCCGACGGCCGGCGCAGCTTCCTGTACCGCTTCGAGCTGGAGGCGCCGCCGGCGCGCATCGCCGCGGTCAGCGACGGCGCGCGCGCCGGCCGCTTCATCGACGCCGTGCGCGCCCTCGACGAGGCCCGCGCCACCGACGATGCGGTGAACGCGCTGGTGCTCGACGCCAACCTCGACTGGCGCGAGGTGGAAGTGCTGCGCACGCTGCGCAACCACCTGCTGCAGGTGCGCCCGCACTACAACTCGGAGACGGTCAACGGCGTGCTGCAGCGCAACGCCGCCGTGGCCGGCGCGCTGCTGCGCTCGTTCGCGGCGCGCTTCGACCCGAACCTCGAAGGCGACCGCGACGCGCAGATCGCCGCGGCCGGCGAAGCGGTCACCGCCGCCCTCGACTCGGTGAAGAGCCTGGCCGAGGACGAGGTGTTGCGCGGCCTCGACAACCTGGTGCGCGCCAGCCTGCGCACCAACTTCTACCAGCGCCCGGAGCGTCCGGTGATCGCGATCAAGGTGGAGAGCGGCAAGGTCGAGGGCATGCCGTCGCCGCGACCGCTCTACGAGATCTACGTGCACTCGCGCTGGCTGGAAGGCATCCACCTGCGCGGCGGCAAGGTGGCGCGCGGCGGCATCCGCTGGAGCGACCGCCACGACGACTTCCGCACCGAGATCCTCGGCCTGATGAAGACGCAGATGGTGAAGAACGTCATCATCGTGCCGGTCGGCTCGAAGGGCGGCTTCGTGCTGAAGGGCAACGTGCCGCCGCGGCCGGCGCTCGACCAGTACCTCATCGACCGCTACCGCGAGTTCGTCTCGGGCCTGCTCGACGTCACCGACAACATCGTCGACGGCGCGATCCTGCATCCGCCCGAAGTGATCCGCCGCGACGGCGACGACCCGTACCTGGTGGTCGCGGCCGACAAGGGCACTGCGCACCTCTCCGACACCGCCAACAGCGTCTCGGCGCAGTACGGCTTCTGGCTCGGCGACGCGTTCGCCTCCGGCGGCAGCGTCGGCTACGACCACAAGAAGGAAGGCATCACCGCGCGCGGCGCCTGGGAATGCGTCAAGCACCACTTCGAGGTGCTGGGCAGCGACATCCAGAAAGAGCCGTTCACCTGCGTCGGCATCGGCGACATGGGCGGCGACGTGTTCGGCAACGGCATGCTGCTTAGCCCGGTGACGAAGCTCCAGGCCGCCTTCAACCACGCGCACATCTTCATCGACCCCGATCCGCCGGTGGCGGCATCTCTCAAGGAACGCCAGCGGCTCTTCAACCTGCCGCGCTCGTCGTGGCGCGACTACGACGCGGCGCTCATCAGCAAGGGCGGCGGCATCTTCGACCGCTCCGCGAAAGCGATCGCGGTTTCGCCCGAGATGCGCAAGCTCCTCGACATCGAAGCGAAGAGCGCCTCGGGCGAGGAAGTGATCCGCCACATCCTGCGGGCCAGAGTCGACCTCCTTTATAACGGCGGCATCGGCACCTACGTGAAGGCGGCGGCCGAGGAGGATGCCGACGTCGGCGACCGCGCCAACGACAGGGTGCGCGTCGACGCCAGCGAGGTGCGGGCGCGGGTGGTCGGCGAGGGCGGCAACCTCGGCCTGACGCAGCGCGCGCGCCTCGAGTTCTGGCAGCGGCAGGGCGCCATCAACACCGATGCGGTCGACAATTCGGGCGGCGTCGACATGTCGGACCACGAGGTCAACATCAAGATCCTGATGAACCTGCTGGTGCGCAAGGGTGCCGTCAAGAGCAAGGCCGAGCGCAACGAGATCCTGAAGGCGATGACCGACGAGGTCTCGGAGCTGTGCCTCGCCGACAACTTCAACCAGGCCTGGGCGCTCACCCTCGACTCCGCCCGCTCGGCCGCCCGCTACGAGGAGTTCGCGACGCTCATCGACGACCTGGTGGCCGCCGGTGGCCTGCGGCGCGAAGACGACGCGGTGCCGGCACGCGCCGAGCTGCTCGCGGCCGATCGCACGCGCGGCCTGCCGCGGCCACTGCTGTGCGTGCTGCTCGGCCACACCAAGATGTGGGCGTTCGACGAGCTGTTGAAGAGCGATTTCCCCGACGGCCCGCTCGGCAAGCCGCTGCTGGCCGCTTACTTTCCAAAGCGCCTGCGCGACAGTTTCGCCGAACATTTCGAGGGGCACGCGCTGAAGCGCGAGATCATCGCGACCGGCGCCGTCAACTACGTCGTCAACAACGCCGGCATGACCTTCTTCGGGCGGGCGATGGCCGCGTCCGGCAGGGGCATTGGTGCGGTCGCCGCGGCGTATCTCGAGGCGGACAGCGCCGCCAAGGCGGGCGCGGCGCGCGACGTGGTGCGCGGTTCGGCCAAGGCGGCGGCGGCCAAGCAGGCGGCGCTCCTCGAGATCGACGCCGCGCTCGAAGGCACGGCACTCGGTATCCTCAAGGGTGCCAGGGGCGGCAAGGGCAGCAAGTCTTAGCCACCGCAGGCAGGAGGGCTCTTGTTCACTTACGTGTTCCTGGCGGCGCTCGGCGCCGCTGCGCAACCGGCGCCTGCGCCGCCGGCAGAGTCGGCGCCGCTCGCGGCACTGCTCGCCGAGGAGTGGGAGGCGCGGCTCAAGGACTATCCGCGCGCGGCCAGCGCCGCCGGCGACCATCGCTACGACGACCGGCTTCAGTCGATAACGCCTGCCGACCTCGAACGCCGCGCGGCCGCCGACCGCAGTCTCGCGGCGCGCCTCGAAAAGCTCGACGAGAACGGCCTGTCGGTGACCGACGCGATCAGCCGCCGTATGTTGCTGCGCGAGGTGCGCCACCGCGTCGCCGACTACGACTTCGGCGTGCAGCGCATGCCGATCAACGCCGACTGGGGATTTCACCTCGACATCGCCCAGTTGCCGCGCGAGACGCAGTTCGTCACCACCAAGGACTACGAGAACTACATCGCCCGGCTGAAGGCGATCCCCGCGTTCTTCGACCAGGAGATCGCGTGGATGAAGGAGGGCGTGCGCACCGGGTTCACGGTGCCGGCGGTGGTCCTCGAGGGCTACGAGACGGGCATCACCGGCCAGGTGAGCGACGACCCGGAGAAGTCCGCGATGTTCGCGCCGTTTGGCGAGTTTCCGGCTGGCGTGCCCGCGGCCGAACACGCGCGGCTGCGCGCGGCCGGGCGCGCCGCGGTCGCCGACGCGGTCATCCCTGCTTATCGCAGGTTCCTGAAGTTCTTCGTCGACGAGTACCGGCCCGGTGCGCGCAAGACGATTGGCGCATCGGAGATGCCGGACGGGCGCAAGTTCTACGCGGCGCAGGTGAAATGGTTCACCACGCTCGACATCACTCCCGACGAAGTGCACGCGATCGGCCTCAAGGAAGTGGCGCGCATCCACGCGGAAATGGAGGCGGTCAAGGAGAAGGCGGGCTTCAAGGGCGACCTGGCGGCGTTCATCGAGTTCCTGCGCACCGACCCGCGGTTCTACGCGAAGACACCGGGCGAGCTGCTGCGCGAGGCGTGCTTCATCGCGAAGAAGATCGACGGCCGGCTGCCGAGCCTGTTCGGCAAGCTGCCGCGCCTGCCGTACAGCGTCGAACCGGTCCCTGACGCGATCGCGCCGAAGTTCACCGGCGGCCGCTACGTGGACGCGCCGATTGGCGGCCAGCATGGCGGCATCTACTGGGTGAATACTTACTCGCTGCCGAGCCGGCCGCTCTACGTGCTGCCGTCGTTGACGCTGCACGAGGCGGTGCCGGGCCATCACCTGCAGGGGGCGCTCAGCCAGGAGCTCACCGGCGTCCCGCCGTTCCGCCGCGTGGCCTACGTCGACGCCTTCGGCGAGGGCTGGGGGCTCTATTCGGAGCGGCTCGGCCTGGAGATGGGCATCTACGAAGATCCGTACAGCGATTTCGGCCGGCTCACCTACGAGATGTGGCGTGCGTGCCGGCTGGTGGTGGACACCGGGATCCACTGGAAGGGCTGGACTCGCGAACAGGCGCTCGAGTACCTCGGCTCGAACACCGCGCTGTCCCGCCATGAGGTGCGCACCGAGATCGACCGCTACATCTCCTGGCCGGCGCAGGCGCTCGCCTACAAGATGGGCGAGCTGAAGATCCGCGAGCTCCGCGCGCGCGCCGAGCAGGCGCTGGGCACCCGCTTCGACGTGCGCCGGTTCCACGATGCGGTGCTCGCGAACGGCACGCTGCCGCTCGACGTCCTCGAGCAGCGTATCGACGCGTTCATCGCAGCCGAACGGCCGTGACGTTCCACGGCCGCGACCCGGTCACAGGCGCGGCACTCGAGCCGCCGTACACCGACGCCACGCTCGACGATATCGACGCCGCCTGCCGCCGCGCCGAGGATGCGGCAGCCGCCTACGCGGCGCTCCCGGCCGCGCGCCGCGCGCAGCTCCTGCGCGCGACCGCCGATGCGCTCGAGGCGCAGGGTGCGGCGCTCCTCGAACGCGCCCGCGCCGAGACCGGCCTGCCACTGCCGCGGCTCGAGGGCGAACGCGGCCGCACCACGGCCCAGTTGCGTCTGTTCGCCGAGGTCGTGGACGAAGGCACTTGGGTGGAGGCGCGCATCGACCGCGCGCTGCCCGAGCGCAAGCCGGAGCGTCCCGACATCCGCCGCATGCTGCACCCGCTCGGCCCGGTGGCCGTGTTCGGCGCCTCGAACTTTCCGCTGGCGTTCTCGGTGGCGGGCGGCGACACCGCTTCGGCGCTCGCGGCCGGATGTCCGGTGGTGGTGAAGGCGCATCCCGCGCATCCCGGCACGAGCGATCTGGCGGCAGAGGCGATTCGTGCGGCGTGCGCGGCCACGCAGATGCCCGAGGGCGTCTTTGGCATGGTGCAAGGCGCCGGCGCCGACGTTGGCGGCGCGCTGGTGGAGCATCCGGCGATTCGTGCCGTCGCATTCACCGGCTCGCTGCGCGGCGGCCGCGCGCTCTTCGACCTCGCGGCGCGCCGTCCCAGCCCGGTGCCGTTCTACGGCGAGCTCGGCTCGGCGAATCCGGTCTTCATCCTGCCTGCGGCGATGGCGGCGCGTGGCGCCCAGATCGCCGCCGGCCTGGTGGCGTCGGTGACCCTCGGCTCGGGACAGTTCTGCACCAACCCGGGGCTCGCGTTCCTCGACGGCTCGAGCGCTTCGGACGCGTTCGTGCAGCGCGTCTGCGAACTGATCGCGGCAGCACCAGCCGGGACCATGGTGCACGACGGCATCCGCGCGGCGTTCGACGCGGACGTGGCGAAGGTCGCGGCGCTCGACGGCGTGGCCCTTGCCGCCCAGGGCAGTCCGGCCGCGGACCCGCGCACCGCGGCGGCGCGCACCGCACTCTTCGTCGCCGACGGGTCCGCATATCTGCGCCACGAGCGGCTGGCCGCCGAGATCTACGGTCCGGCCACTGTTGCCGTGCGCTGCGCCGACCGCGCGCAGCTCCTCGACATCGCCCGCTCGCTGACCGGCCACCTGACGGCCACCGTGCATGCCGATGGCGACGATCTCGCGCGGCATGCCGATCTCATCGAAATCCTGCGCACCAAGGTGGGGCGGCTGGTGGTGAACGGTTTTCCCACCGGCGTCGAGGTGTCGCCCGCGATGCACCACGGCGGCCCGTATCCCGCGGCCACCGACCCGCGCGCCACCTCGGTGGGCACCGCCGCGATCGCGCGCTTCGCACGGCCGGTCTGCTACCAGGGCTTTCCCGACGCGGCGCTGCCGGTCGAGCTGCGGCGCGCCAACGAGCGCGGCATCTTCCGCCTCGTGGACGGCGCGCTCACCAGGGAACCGGCGTGAGTGGCTCGCCGCGCGCGCCGATCGAGGTGATCGACTCGCACACCGAAGGCGAACCGACGCGGGTGGTGGTCGCCGGATGGCCGGCGCCGCAAGGCGCGACCATGGCGGCACGGCGCGACTTCATGAGCGCCCACCAGGACGAGCTGCGCCGCGCCATCATCCTCGAGCCGCGCGGACACGCCGCAATCGTCGGCGCGTTGCTGACGGAACCGGTCAGCCCCGGCGCCGAGGCCGGCGTCGTGTTCTTCAACAACGTCGGCTATCTCAACATGTGCGGCCACGGCCTGATCGGCGTCGCGGCGACGCTCGCCGCAATGGGCCGCGAAGCGCGCGGCGAGGTGCGCCTCGACACGCCCGTCGGTCCGGTCGCCGCCAGCTTCCTGGGCGAAGGCGCCGTCGCCATCACCAACGTGCCGGCGTATGCGCACGCGCAGGATGTCGAAGTCGACGTGCCGCCCTACGGCCGTTTTCGCGGCGACATCGCCTGGGGCGGCAACTGGTTCTTCCTCACCGAACTGCCCGGCGCCGAGCTCGAGATGCAGAACGTGGACGAGCTGTCGCGGGTGAGCGTCGCGATCATGGCGGCGCTCGCGCAGCAGGCCATCGGCGGCGCCGACGGCCGGCGCATCGACCACGTCGAATTGTTCGCGGCGCCGCGGCGCGCCGACGCCGACTCGCGCAACTTCGTCATGTGCCCGGGCGGCGCCTACGATCGCTCGCCGTGCGGCACCGGCACCTCGGCGAAGATGGCGGCGCTTTTCGCGCGCGGCAAGCTGGCGCTTGGCCAGCGCTGGCGCCAGGAGAGCATCACCGGCAGCCTGTTCACGGGCTGGCTCAGCGAGCAGGACGGCGCGCTCGTCCCGCACATCGAGGGCCGCGCGTTCGTCACCGGCCGTGCGCGCTTCGAGTTCGCCCCGGACGATCCGTTCCGCGACGGGCTGTGAGCCGGGACGTCATCGTCGTCGGCGCCGGCATCGTCGGCGCCGCCTGTGCCGAGGCGCTTGCGGCGGACGGCCGCGAGGTCCTGATCCTCGAGGGCGGCTTCGCCGCCTGTGGCGCGACCGCGGCCGGCATGGGGCACCTGGTGGTGATGGACGACTCGGACGCCGAGTTCGCGTTGTCGCGCTACTCGTGCGACTTGTGGCGGGAGCGCGCCGCTGCGATGCCCGCCGATTGCGAGGATGACCCGTGCGGCACGGTCTGGGTTGCCGCGGACGACGAGGAGATGTCGTTCCTGCCGCAAAAGGCCGCCTATTACCGCGATCGTGGCATCGCCGCCGAGATCTGGGACGCGAAGACGCTGCTGCGCAACGAGCCGAGCCTGCGGCCCGGCCTCGCCGGCGGCTTCCACGTGCCGGGCGACCGCGTCATCTATCCTCCCAATGCCGCACGCTGGCTGTGCGGTGCAGCGCTGACACGGGGCGCGCGCCTGCGTGAAGGAGCGCGCGTGAGCCGCATCGCGGCCGGCGGCACGGTGACGCTCGAGGGCGGCGAAACGCTGCAGGCGGACGTGGTGGTGAACGCAGCCGGCGTCGACGCGCCGAGCCTCAGCCCGGGACTTCGCATCGCGCCGCGCAAGGGCCACCTCGTCATCACCGACCGCTATCCGCGCACGGTGCGGCGGCAGCTGGTGGAGCTGGGCTACCTGAAGAGCGCGCACACGCTCGGCGACAGCGACTCGGTCGCCTTCAACGTGCAGCCGCGCAAGACCGGGCAGCTGCTCATCGGCTCGTCGCGCGAGTTCGTCGGCATGCGCGGCGGCATCAACACCGAGGTGTTGCGGCGGATGCTGGCGCGCGCGGCGGACTACCTGCCGATGCTCACGGGCTTGTCGGCGCTGCGCGTCTGGACCGGGTTTCGGCCGGCAACGCCGGACAAGCTGCCGTTCATCGGCGCGTGGGAAGAAGGTGTCTTCGTCGCCGCCGGCCACGAGGGGCTCGGCATCGCCACTGCGTTGGGCACGGGCGGCCTCATCGCCGACCTGGTGGCGGGCCGCGCGCCGGCGATCGATCCGGCGCCGTTCGCGCCGCGGCGCGCACTGGACGGCCAATGACGGTCCGCGTGACCATCGACGGCCGCGCGGTGGAAGCAGCCGCCGGGACGAGCGTCGCGGCTGCGGCGTGGAACGCCGGCGTCGTGAGCCTGCGGCAAGCCGTGGCCGGCGAGCCGCGCGGCGCCTGGTGCGCCATGGGCGTGTGCTTCGAGTGCCGGGTGCGCATCGACGGTGTGCGGCACCAGCGCGCGTGCATGGAGTTGGTTCGCGAAGGCATGGTCATCGAAACCGGGGCCGGCGAGAGCGAGCCATGAGCGGCGCTGCCGGCATCGTCGAGGCAGACGTCCTCGTCGTCGGCGCAGGACCGGCCGGGATCGCAGCCGCCGTCACCGCAGCGGCGGCTGGTGCGAAGGTCGTGCTGGCGGACGAGGGGCAGCATGCTGGCGGGCAGATCTGGCGCGGTGCTGGTGGCGCGGCTCCGGATGTGCAGGCCGCCGCGTGGTTCGCGCGGCTGCGCGCTTCGGCGGTGCCGCACCTGTCCGGGGTTGCCGTCGTCGCGGTGCGCGAACCGGGCCGCTATCTCGCCGAGCGTGCCGGCGAAGCGTTCTTGCTGTCGGCCCCCAGGACGATCGTCGCCACCGGCGCGCGCGAGCTGTTCCTGCCGTTTCCGGGCTGGACGCTGCCGGCCGTGCTCGGCGTCGGCGGCGCGCAGGCGCTGCTGAAGTCGGGTGCTTCGTTCGCGGGACTGCGCGTCGTGGTCGCGGGCACCGGCCCGCTGCTGCTCCCGGTCGCGGCATCGCTGGCGCACGCCGGCGCGCGCATCCGCGTGGTCGCGGAGCAGGCGGGCCTCGGTTCGGTCGCCGCCTTCGGTGCATCGCTGTGGCGGCGTCCGTCGAAGGCGTCGCAGGCGGTTCGCTATCGTGCGGCGTTCGCCGCGGCGCGTTACCGCACCGGCACCTGGGTGGCGGCCGCCACGGGCAGCGGGCGTGTCGCGAGCGTGCGCCTCACCAACGGCCGCAGCTCCTGGAGCGAAGAGTGCGATGTCCTCGCGTGCGCCTACGGCCTGGTACCGAACCTCGAGCTGCCCCGTGCGCTAGGTTGCGCAATCGCGTCGGGGTTCGTGCGCGTCGACGCGCGGCAGGCGACGAGCGCGGGGTCCGTATGGGCGGCGGGGGAGACGACCGGCATCGGCGGTGTCGAGCGCTCGCTCCTCGAAGGTGAGATCGCCGGGCTCGCCGCTGTCAACCGCGAAGTGCCCGCGGCGCTGCGCGCGCGCCATGCCGCGGAACAGGAATTCGCAGCAAGGCTGCGGCGCGCCTTTGCGCTGCGCGGCGAACTGCGCGGCCTGGCGCAGCCGGACACCATCCTGTGCCGCTGCGAGGACGTGGCGTTCGGCCGCGTCGATCCCGCCTGGAGCCGCCGCCAGGCAAAGCTCTACACCCGCGCCGGCATGGGTGCCTGCCAGGGCCGCATCTGCGGCGCCGCGCTCGACGTCATCGGCGGGATCGAGGCAGGGTCGGCAAGCGAAGAACGGCCGCCGCAGAGGCCCGTGAAGGTGGCAACGCTCCTAGAATAGCGGCATGAAATGGTTCGGCGTCATGCCCGCGATCACCACACCCTTCAAGCCGGACCTGACGATCGATTTCGACGCGTTGCGCGTCCACGTGGACCGCATGGTCGAGGCCGGGGCCACGGGCGTCGTGGCACTCGGCTCGCTGGGCGAGGGGCAGACGCTGCGCACCGAAGAGAAGCTGGCGGTGCTCGCGGTCTGCCGCGAGACGTTGCAGGGCCGCGCGGCGCTCGTGGCCGGCATCGCCGCGCTCAGCACCGCCGATGCGTGCGACCTGGCGAAGGCGGCGGCGTCGGTCGGCTGCGACGGCCTGATGGTGCTGCCGCCCTACGTCTACAAGGGCGACTGGCGCGAGAACGAGGTTTTTTTCCGCACGGTGATGGCGGCGACACCGCTCTCGTGCATGCTCTACAACAACCCGCTCGCCTATGGCACCGACGTTCTGCCCGAGCAGCTCGCACACCTCGCGGCCACAGTACAGAACCTGCACGCGGTGAAGGAGTCGAGTGCCGACGTTCGCCGTATCACCGCGATCCGCGCGACCTCAGGCGAACGCCTCGCGCTGTTCGCGGGCGTGGACGACCTGATCCTCGAGGCCATGGGCGTCGGCGCCGTCGGCTGGATCGCCGGGCTCGTGAATGCCTTCCCGCGCGAGTCGGTGCGGCTCTTCGACCTGGTGCGGGCCGGGCGCCACGACGACGCGCGCTCGCTCTACGAATGGTTCCTGCCGCTGCTGCGCCTCGACACCGGGCCAAAGTTCGTGCACCTCATCAAGCTCGCCCAACAGGAAGCCGGCATGGGTTCGGAGCGCGTGCGTCCGCCGCGGCTCGAACTGAGCGGCGCCGAACGCGCGCAGGCGCTCGCGGTCATCCACGAGCGCATGGCGAACTGCCCGCGCTAGGCCGATGGAGCTCCTGGTCCGCGCCTTCCCGATTCCCGAGTCGCGCACAGCCGACGTGCAGGCCTTCGCCGACGAGCTGCTGAAGCGGCGCAAGCGCGACACCGACGCCTTGTTCCGCCGCTCCGGCGTCGTCTCGGAGTCGTGGCAGCTGCAGCGCAGCCGCGCCGGCACGGTGCTGGTGCTCGTCACCTGGTGCAAAGACGCCGCCTCGTGGCGCAGCGCCGTCGCCACTTCGCGCGAGCCGTTCCAGGCCTGGTTCGCCGAGGCGCTGGCGCGCCTGTGCGACGCCGGTGCCGTGGCGGCGCTGCGCAGCGGTACCGCACAAACCGTGTTCGAGTGGCGCGACGCAAAGCCCAGGGCCGCGACGCCCTTGAAGGAGTCGAAGCCGAAGCGGGCGCCGCGCAAGGCGCCGAAGAAAGCGGCACGGCGCTAGCCGGGCATGTTCGCCGCCATGTTGGCCCTGGGGGCAGCCGGCCTCTACGGGGTAGCCGACTTCATCGCCGCCCTCGCGACCAAGGGCCGTTCCGCCATCGGCATGGCGCTTTTCTCGCAGGGCGTCGGCATGCTCGTGCTGGTCATGCTCGCAGCGTTTACCTCCACCGGGACGCCGGCGCGTGCCGACCTTTTGTGGGGCGCATGCGCGGGCGTCGTCGGCCCGATCTCGCTCATCCTTCTCTACCGTGGCCTGGCTGACGGCTACATCAGCGTGGTGGCGCCGGTGACGGGTGTCGTCTCCATCGCCTTTCCCGTCGCCTTCGGTGCTGTTGCGCTGGGCCAGCAGCCGACCGCCATGGTGCTGCTCGGTGTCGCGGTCGCGGCCGCGTCAGTGGTGTTCCTCGGCCTGGTGGCGCCGACAGAGGCGCCGCTCTCGGCGCGCACCTCGGCCCTGATGGCGCCCTTCTGGCTCGCGGTCGGCTCGGGCTTCGCCGGCGGACTCTTCTACGTCGCCCTGCAGCGCACCAGCGCCGGCTCCGGCCTCTGGCCGATGGTGGCCGCGCGCTGCACAGGCGTGTCGCTCATGTTCCTGGGTGGAGTGCTGCTTCGCCAGCTCGCCAACTGGAGAAAGCAGGTGAGCCAGGTGCCGCAGGTGGTCGTGTCGGGCGTGTTCGACGCGTTCGCCGGCGCCGCCTACCTGCTGGCGGTGCGCCGCGGCTCGCTCGCGATGGTGGTGACGCTCGTGTGCCTCTATCCGGCGGTCACCGTGTTCCTCGCGCGCGTCTTCCTTGCGGAGCGGCTGACCCGCTGGCAGCAGGCGGGCATGGTGCTCGCGGCCGCGTCGGTCCTGCTCATTACCCGTCCCTGAGGAAAAACTGAGGGCCCTTGCGCCCTCGCCGCGCGTACACTCGCCTCACCATGACCCGCCTCGAAGCCGCGATCCTGCTGGCGTGCGCCCTGCCTCTCTCCGCCTGCGCGCCGAAGTTCATCCGCGTGCCGCTCAGCGCCTGCCCGGTGCAGACGCTGCCCAAGCCGGCGGACGAAAAGGTGCGCGTCCAGTACCTGGGCGTCGGCGGCTTCCTTTTCAAGCGCGGCGACGACGTCATCATGACCGCGCCGCTGTACACGGCGCCCGGCGTGCTCGAGATGTTCCTGAGCCGCGAGCTGCGGCCGAACGCCGACCTCATCAACCAGCTGTTTCCCCAGGACGGCGAGAACGCGCGCGCGATCCTCGTCGGCCACTCGCACTACGACCACCTGATGGACGTGCCGTACATCGCCCTCAACCGGGCGAAGGCCGCGGACATCTACGGCAGCACCAACACCGCGCGCATGCTGGCGCCGATCGCCGCCGAGCTCAAGGCGAAGACCCCGCCGACCAGGCTCGTGAGCCTCGACCTCGGCGCGGGCGACGAGCGCTCGCCCGGGCGCTGGGTGAGCGTCGGCAGCGGCGTGCGCTTCATGGCGCTGCGCAGCGAGCACGCGCCGTTCTTCACACTCAAGATCAATCCGCCATTCCAGAAAGGCATCGAGCTGCCGTTCTACCTGCTGCGCGGCGGCAGCCTCAGCGAGGATGCGAAGGAGCTGCCGAAGGGCATCATCGACTTCGTGCAGGGCCCGGTCTTCAAGTTCGTCATCGACTTCCTCGACAGCGCCGGCAAGCCCGCCTATCGCATCTACTACGAGGACACCGGCACCAGCACCGCGGTGCGCTCGCTGCCCGCCGAGCTGCTCGCGGAGAAGCCGGTGGACCTTGCGATCCTGGCGCTCGACGGCGACGCCGCCGCCATGTCCGGCAAGCCGAGCGAGGACATCCTCTCGGTGCTCAAGCCCAAGGCGGTCCTGGTGGGACATTGGGAAGACTTCTTTTTCAGCCAGGATCTTGCCCGGCTCTCCGGGGAATTCCACCAGATTCCGTCGGCCAGCATGTTCCAGGCGATCGACATCCAGGGCTTCGTCAAGCGCCTCAAGGCCTCCCTGAAGCCCGCGGGGACGCCCTACTACATCCCGTGCCCGACGCGCTCGATTTTCGAGTTCCCGGTCGAATAACGCGCCGTTATTGCGCGACCCGTGATGCTCGACACCATGGTTTTGGCAGGCGCAAGGACCTTGGCTAGACTGCCGCCAAGTTTCCCTCGCCATTGCGACCTGCCGGAGGTCTTCTCCTTTGAATTCGCCGTGGTTCAAGCCGACGCCCGGTGAGGCCTCGAGCGGCCCCCTCCTCATCTGTTTCCCGCACGCGGGCGGCGGCGGAGCCGCGTTTCGCACCTGGCCGCGGCACCTCGCCGGCAAGGCGCGGGTGCTGGCGCTCCACCCGCCGGGCCGGGCGTCGCGCCTTGGCGAGGATCCGCTGCGCCGCATTGGCGACTCGGCCGAGTCGATCGCCGACGCGCTGCTGCCGCTGACCCACGAGCCCTATGTTTTCTTCGGCAACAGCATGGGCGCGCTCGTCGCCTTCGAGACGGCGCGCGCCTTGCGCGCCCGCGGCGCCCGCTCGCCGGCGCACCTTTTCGTCTCGGCGCGCCGCGGACCGCGCATCGCCGAGCTCGACCCGCCAATGGCCGCCCTCGACGACGCGCAGTTCGTCGCCGAGGTGCAGAAGCGCTACGCGGCGATCCCCGCCGAGGTGGCGCGCGAGCCCGAATTGATGGAACTGCTGCTGCCGGCGCTGCGCGCCGACTTCGAGGCGCTCGAGACCTACCAGTACGCCGCCGCGCCGCCGCTCGACTGTGCCATCACCACCATCGCCGGCGAAACCGACGCGCGCGCCACGCTCGCGCTGCGCACGCCGTGGCGCGACGAGACGCGCGGCGCCTTCCACCAGGAGACGATGCCGGGCGGACACTTCTACTTCGCCTCGCCGGCCGCCGAGCAGCCGGTGCTCGCGTGGTTCGCCGGCAGGCTTGCTGCGCTCCGGGTCGCCGAGATCGTTTCGTGAGCCGCGCCGCGCCGGAGCCCATCGCCATCGTCGGCATCGGCTGCCGTTTTCCGGGCGGCGCTTCCTCGCCCCGGGAATTCTGGGATCTGATGCGCGGCGGCGTCGACGCGATCGGCGAAGTGCCGCGCGAGCGGTTCGACCTCAGCGCGCTCTACGACGCACAGCCGGCGACGCCGGGCCGCGTGATGTCGCGCTTCGGCGGCTTCCTCGCGGGCGTCGAGGACTTCGACATCGACTTCTTCCACATGTCGCCGCGCGAGGCGGCGTCGCTCGACCCGCAGCAGCGCCTGCTGCTCGAGGTCGCGTTCGAGGCGCTCGAGGACGGCGGCCAGCCACTGCACCGCTGGCACGGCCGTTCGGTGGGTGTCTTCGTCGGCATGTGGCTGAACGAATACGAAGCGCGCATGTTCCGGCGCAACGAGGACATCGAGTTCTACATGACGACTGGCACGGGCCGCTATTCGGCGTCCGGCCGCCTGTCGAACCAGTTCGGCTGGACCGGACCGAGCATGACGGTCGACTGCGCCTGTTCATCGTCGCTCGTCGCCATCCACCTGGCTTGCCAGAGTTTGCGCCTCGGCGAGTCCGAGATGGCGCTCGCCGGCGGCGCCAACGTCATCCTCGAGCCGAGCATCACCATCGCGTATTCGCAGTCGCGCATGATGGCGCCCGACGGCCGCTGCAAGTTCGGCGATGCCCGGGCGGACGGCTACGTGCGCAGCGACGGCGCCGGCGTCGTGGTGTTGAAGCGGTTCGCGGACGCGCAGGCGGCGGGCGACCCGGTGATCGCGGTGATCCGCGGCAGCGCGGTCAACAACGACGGCGACAGCAGCGGCTCGTTCGGCACGCCCGGCCGCGCCGGCCAGGAAGACATGCTGCGCAAGGCCTACAGCAATGCCGCCGTGGATCCGGCCGCTGTCTGGTACGTGGAGGCGCACGGCACCGGTACCCGCGCCGGCGATCCGGTCGAGATCGGGGCGCTCGGCGCCGTGCTCGGCGCCGGCCGCGCCGCCGCCAACCCGCTCCACGTCGGTTCGGTGAAGACCAACATCGGCCACACGGAAGGCGCTGCCGGGGTCGCCGGATTGATCAAGGCGGCGCTGGCGGTGCAGAGCGGCGTCATTCCGCGCAGCCTCAATCTCGTCTCGCTCAACCCCGAGATCCCGTGGGACAGCCTGCGCGTGGCGGTGGCGCGTGAAGAGGTCACGGCGGAACGGCCGGGGCGCATCGCCGGCGTCAGCTCGTTCGGGATCGCCGGCACCAACGCACACGTGGTTCTCGAGCAAGCGCCGGCGCGTCCCGAAGCCGCTGCGGACCTGGGCGCGGCGCAGCGACCGCTGGTCCTGCCGCTGAGCGCGGCAAGCCCCGGGGCGTTGCGCGCGGCCGCGCAGCGGATGGCAGCGCACCTGCGTTCGGGAACTGCACCTCTGGAAGACGTGGTGCACACCTCCGGCAGCCGGCGCAGCCACCTCGAGCATCGCCTTGCGGTGGTCGGCGCCGATGCCAAAGCGCTGGCCGAGGGCTGCGACGCGTACGCGGCTCACGAAGAGCGCCGCGGCGTCGTGTCGGGATCGGCCGCGCCAGGCGCGCCCGGCGGCGTGGCCTTCGTCTTCCCGGGGCAGGGCGGACAATGGCCCGGGATGGCGCGGCAACTCGCCGGCGCCGAGCCGGTGTTCGCGGCGGCGCTCGCCGAATGCGATGCGGCGATTGTCGCGCGCGGCGGCCCCGCCGTGCTCGAAACCCTGGCAGCCGCCGATGCCGCGGCGCGCTTCGAGCGCATGGACGTGGTGCAGCCGGTGCTGTTCGCCGTCCAGGTTGCGCTGGCGCGGCTGTGGATGGCGCTCGGCGTCACGCCCGCCGCGGTGGTCGGCCACAGCATGGGGGAAGTGGCAGCGGCGCACATCGCGGGCATGCTGTCGCTGCAGGACGCCGCCGCGGTGATCGTGGACCGCAGCCGCCTGCTGCAGACGGTCAGTGGGCGCGGCGCCATGGCCGTGGTCGAGCTGCCGTTTGCGGAGGCAGGGGAGGCGGCACGGGCGGCAAACGGCCGGCTCTCCGTGGCGGTCAGCAACTCCGAGCAATCGACGGTGCTGTCCGGCGATCCGGAAGCCGTCGATGCCCTGATCGCGCGGCTCGAAGCGGCCGGTGTCTTCTGCCGCCGCGTGAACGTGACGGTCGCGGCGCACAGCGCGCAGATGGACCCGCTACGCCCGCAGCTCGTCGCCGGGCTGGCCGGCCTCGGTGCGCTGGCACCCGCGGTGCCGTTCGTCTCGACGGTCACGGGCAGCGTGCTCGAGATGCCGGCGGACGCCGACTATTGGGGCCGCAACCTGCGCGAGCCGGTGCGCTTCGCCGATGCCGTGCGCAGCGTGCGCGCGCTCGGCATCGATGCCTTCGTCGAGATCGGGCCGCACCCGGTGCTGCTGCACGCGCTGCGCGCCGGAGCGGCGCCGCCCGCGATCTCGGCGGTGCCGTCGGCGCGCCGCGAGGAGAACGAGAGCGAAACGCTGCTCGAGAGCTACGGCGCCTTGTACGCCGCAGGAGCGCAGGTCGACTGGAGCCGCCTGCAGCCGCGCGGCCGCCACACTGTCCTGCCGGCATATCCGTGGCAGCGCGAGCGCTTCTGGATCGAGAACAACGCCCAGCCCGCATCGGCGCCGGCGCCAGCGGCGGGCGTCGTCCACACGACCGAGTGGCGCGAACAGGCCCTGGCCGGGGCCACCGCCCCTGCGGGCCAGCGTGTCGTCATCTTCGCCGGCCAGTCGGTGTTCTGCGGCCTGCTCGCGGAGGCGCTGACGCGCCTTGGTGCCAGCGTCGAGATGTTGACGGCAGGCGGCGAGGCGCTGGCGTCCGAGGCGGCTGCGCGCGAAACGCTCGCGAGGGTGATGACACCGGGAGTCGTCACTCATCTCGTACACAGCGGCGGCCTCGACGCCGCCGGCGACTGGGAGGAAACGCTGGCACAGGGGCCGCTCAGCCTGCTGCACCTCATGCAGGCGGTCGTCGCGTCGAGCCGCGAAAGCCACGCCCGTCTCGTCGTCCTGGGCCGTGCGGCTGACGCGGCCGTGTTCGCTCGTGCGGCGGCGCTCAACGACGGACTGGCCCGGGCCATCGATGCCGAGCACCCCGCGTTGCGGGTGCGCAGTTTCTTCCTCGGCGGGACGCCGGGGCTCGCCGACGCCCAGGCAGTCGCACGGTCGATTGGCGCGGAAGGCGGCGTCGCGTTCGACAATCAGGTGCGGGTCACCGGCGGCGTCACCGCCGTGAAGCGGCTGGTTCGCACGCCGGCGCCGGCGCCGGTCGGGGTGATACCCGGACGCGACGGCACCTTCCTGATTACCGGCGGGCTCAGCGGCGTGGGCCTCCTGACGGCGCGGCACCTGGTCCTCGCCGAGGGTGTCCGCAGTCTCGCGCTCGCGGGTCGACGGCGCCCCGATGATGCCGCCCGTGCCGAAATCGCGCGTCTCGAGGACGCTGGTGCGCGCGTCCGGACGTTTTCGGCCGACGTCGCCGATCGCGCTGCCGTGGCCTCGCTGCTCACCGCGATCGACGCCGAAGGGCCACCGCTCACCGGCGTGATCCACGCGGCAGCGATCCTCGACAACAGGATGCTCGCCGCGACCAGCGACGACTCGCTGCGCCAGGTGGCCGCGGCGAAGGCGCTCGGCGCCTGGCACCTCCATGAACTCACGGCAGGGCGTCCGCTCGACGTCTTCCTCATGTACTCGTCGGTGACGCCGCTGCTCGGCGTGACGATGCACGGCAACTACGGTGCGGCCAACACGTTCCTCGACGGCCTGGCCACGCATCGGCGCGCCCGCGGCCTGGCTGCCGCGGTCATCGCGTGGGGGCCGTGGCACGGAGTCGGTTTTGCCGTGGCGGGTGGAAACCGTCTCGCCGCATTCGGCCTGCGCGGCCTCACCGAGGCCGGCGGGCTGGATCTCCTGGGCCGCCTGCTGCGCATGAACCTCGTGTATGCCGCCGCTGTCGAGGTGGATTGGCGTTTGTTCGCGGCAACCTTCCGCGACGCTGCAGCGTGGCCGATCTTCACCGACGTCGTGGCCGCGGGCGAGCCGCAGCGCGCAGCGGCAGCGCCGGCCGCGTCCGCCGCTGCGCTCAGGGCACAGGTCGAAGCGCTTGCGCCCGGCGCCGCGCGCCTCGAATTTCTCGAAGACCGGGTCTGCGACATCCTGGCGGCGGTCGTGCGCCGTGGCGCGAACCAGCTCGACCGCGACAAGCCGTTCCGGGCCCTCGGTGTCGACTCGCTCATGGGCCTGGAACTGCGCAACCGCCTCGCCGCCGTTTTCGGAGTCGCGTTCCCCGCGACGCTCACCTTCAACTTCCCGAGCGTGCGCGCGCTCGCGCCCGAGCTCGCGCGCCGCGCAGGAATCGCCGTCGCGGCTGCCGGTGAAGCCATTGACGCGGCGGCCGAGAACGCCGAGCTCGAAGGGATGCTCGCCGAGCTCGAAGGCATGTCCGAGGACGATGCGCGGCTGAAGGCGGCGGGCAAGGGCGCGCGGTGAGCGGCCTGTCGCAGCGCATCGCCGCCTTGTCGCCGGAGAAGCGCGCACTGCTCGAGCAGCGCCTCAAAGGCGGCGCGGACGCCGTGCCCGGCGGCGAGCCGCTCGCGGTGATCGGGTTGGGAATGCGCCTGCCGGGCGGCGTCGCCTCCGCCGACCAGCTCTGGACGCTGCTCGAGCGGCGCGGCGACACCGTCACGGCCGTGCCCGGCGCGCGCTGGGAACCGGAGGCCTTTTTCGACCCGACGCAGGCCCGCCCCGGTACGTCCACGAGCCGCTGGGGCTCCTGGCTCGAGCGCCTCGACGAATTCGACGCAGCCTTTTTCGGCATCGCGCCGCGTGAAGCGGCGCGCATGGATCCCCAGCAGCGGGTGTTGCTGGAGGTCGCGTTCGAAGCGCTGGAGGATGCTGGGCTGAGCCTCGAGGGCCTGGCCGGCAGCCGCACCGGCGTCTACGTCGGTGCCCAGGGCAACGACCATGCATGGCGTCTGTTCGCCGATGTGGCCGGGCTCGATGCCTATGCCAGCACCGGCAGCGCGCACAGCATCCTGGCGAATCGCTTGTCCTATCTCTGGGACTTGCGCGGCCCGAGTCTGGCCATCGACACGGCGTGCTCCGCGTCGCTCGTCGCCGTGCACCAGGCGTGTCAGGGATTGCGCAGCGGCGAAGCCGACCTGGCGCTCGCGGCCGGCGTCAACCTGATCCTGTCGCCGCTCTGGACGGTCGCGATCTCGGGGCTCGGCATGCTCTCGCCGCGCGGACGCTGCCGGGCCTTCGACGCGAGCGCCGATGGCATCGTGCGCGGCGAGGGTTGCGGTGTGATCGCGCTCAAGCGCCTCAGCGACGCGCGCGCGCATGGCGACCGCATCTGGGCGGTGATTCGCGGCACCGCGACCAACCAGGACGGCCGCACCAACGGCATCACCGCGCCCAACGGACTGTCGCAGCAGGCGATGCTGCGCGCGGCGCTCGCCAACGCCGGCGTGCGCGGCAGCGAGATCTCCGCCGTGGAGGCGCACGGCACGGGCACCATCCTCGGCGACCCGATCGAGGTGGAGGCGCTTGCCGAGGTCCTCGGCCAGGGCGATCCGGCGAAGAATCCGTGCCTCCTCGGCTCGGTCAAGACCAACATCGGCCACCTGGAGGCTGCGGCCGGCATCGCAGGCCTGATCAAACTGGTCGTCTGCATGGCGCGCGAGAGCTGGCCGGCGCTCGTGCACTTCGAAAGCCTCAACCCGCACATCCCGGCCGGCGGGACGCGCTTCGTCTTTCCGCGTGCCGCAATGCCTTGGCGGCGTGGCTCGACACCACGCCGCGCCGGTGTCAGCGCCTTCGGCTTCGGCGGCAGCAACGCGCACGCCGTCCTAGAGGAAGCGCCCCTCGAGGAAACCGCCACGCCAGCGGCGGCAACCGGGCAACACCTGCTGGTCGTCTCGGCACGCACCCGGCCGGCGCTCGCCGAGCGGGCGCGTCGCCTCGCCGACTTCGTCGCTGACGGTGGCGCCGGGGCAGGGCTGCCGCTCACGGACGTGGCATTCACCTGCGCGCGGCGGCGCTCGCTGTTCGAGCATGGCGCCGCCGTAGTGGGCGCCACTCGCGCGGCGCTCGCAGACGGCCTGCGCGCCGTTGCCGCGGGCGCGGTGCCGCCTCGAACCGCGGTGGTGAGCCGGCCGCCGGGACGGCCGGGCCGCATCGCCTTCGTGTTTTCCGGGCAGGGATCGCAGTGGCCGGAGATGGCAAGCGCACTGTTCGCCGACGCGGATTGCGCCGCGGCCCTCGGCGAATGCGAAGCCGCAATCCGCGAGGAGGCAGGCTGGTCGCTGGCGGAGGAGTTACGCCGGCCGGCCGCCAGCTCGCGGCTCGACCAGACCGAGTTCGCGCAGCCGGCGATATTCGCGGTGCAGCTTGCCCTGGTGCGCTGGTTCGAGGCGCGCTCGCTGCGCCCCGACGCGGTCATTGGCCATAGTGTCGGCGAGATCGCGGCGGCGCACGCCGCCGGCATTCTCGACCTGCGCCAGGCGGTGCACGTGGTAGTGCAGCGCGCGCGCCGCATGCAGGCCGCGACCGGAGGCGGCGGCATGCTCGCCGTCGAGGGCGCCGCCGATGCGCTCGACGGGTTCGACGTGGACACCGCCGGCGGTGTCGCGTGGGCCGCGTGGAACGCGCCGGGCTCGCGGGTCCTCGCCGGCCCGCCGGCCACGATTGCGGCGGC
This sequence comes from uncultured Acidobacteriota bacterium, assembly GCA_963720545.1. Lineage (GTDB taxonomy): Bacteria > Acidobacteriota > Vicinamibacteria > Fen-336 > Fen-336 > MFD01916-c6. The sequence continues at coordinate 3,800,670 of OY970399.1, forward strand.
CCAGGCGGCACTCGAGGCGCGCGGCTTGTCCTGCAAGCGGCTGCCGGTGGACTACGCCTTTCACAGCCCGCAAATGGCGCCCATCGCCGACCAGGTCGTGGCGGCGCTCGGCGGCTTGCAGCCCGCCGCGGCGCGTGTCAGTTTCTTCTCGACCGTCGGCGGCGACGCCGGCGCGCCGCTCGCGAACGCCGAGTACTGGGGACGCAACGTGCGCCAGCCGGTGCTGTTCGACGCGGCCGTGCGCCGGGCGCAGGACGCTGGCATCGTGCACTTCATCGAGATCGGTCCGCACACCGTGCTCGCGCGGGCGCTGCGGCAGACGCTGCGCGACCGCGCTGCCGAGGGCGCCGTGCTCGGCACCTTGCAGCGCGGCGACCAGGACCTCGGCGGCCCGCTGGCGAGCGCGGGCGCGGCGGCGCTCCTCGGCCGCGAGGTGGACTGGGAACGCGTGGCTCCCGCGGGCCGTGTGGTGAGCCTTCCATCCTATCCGTGGCAGTGCGAGAAATTTCCGCTGCAGCCTTTCGCGGCAGTGGCGCCGGCTCCCACGGGTGCGCCTGTCGCAGGGCACCTCGGCGTCCAGTTGCCAACCGCGGTCGACACTTTCGAGAGCCGCTTCGCCGCCGACGAGCCCACCTGGTTCGCGGATCACGTCATCCATGGCGCAGTCACACTGCCCGGCGCCGGCTTCGCGGTGCTGGCCGCGGAAGCCGCAGCGCGCCTGTTCGGCGCCGGTGCGCATGTCGTCGAGGACCTGGTGATCGAAGAGCCGCTGCGGCTCGCCGCCGGCATCGCCCACCGCCTGCAGGTCGCCTGCGTGCGCGAGACGGCGGATGTGGCCCTGTTCCGCGCGCACGGGCGCAGCGACAGCGGTGACGTTGCACGTTGGACGCAGCACGCATCGGCCCGCCTCGTCCGGGCGCCGGCGCCTCGATCCGAGCCTTCCGCACCGGGTGGCGGCATCGGCACGCCGCTCGCCGTCGCGGCGCGCTACGAGGAAATGCGCACGCTCGGCGCCGCGTTCGGCCCGGGCTACCGGACCGTGGCGAGCCTGGTGATGGACAAGGATGGCCGGGCCGCAAGCGGCGAACTGGAAGCGGCGTCCGGCGTCGCCGCGGCGCAGCGCACACCAGCGCTCGTCGACGGCGCCTTGCAAGTGGCTGCCGCACTGCTTGGCGCCGGTCATCAAGGCACGAGCCTTTCCGTGCCGTTCAGCTTCGCGCGCTTCGCTCTGCAGGCTGAGCTGCCGGAACGGATCAGCGTGCGGGCGTTCCGCCGTGAAGGCGAGGCGCAGAGCGTCGACATCCGCGCGCGCGATTCCGCGGGCACGGAGATCCTGTGCATCGACGGTGTGCGCTTCCGTTCGTGGTCGGCGGAGGCGTCGCATGGCCCTGTCGCGCCCGTGCCGTTCTACCGGCTCGAGTGGATCGAACAACCGCGCATCGCGCCCGTTGCGGCACCGAAACACGCTGCCATGAGCGCCGGGCGCGGCACTCCCATCCCGCCCGCCGATGCGCGGCTCGTCGTGTACCGGGCCGGCGCCGCGGGCGCCGACGTGACGACCGGGGCACCAGACGTCGCCGCGGACACGGCGGCATTCCTCGCCCTGATCCAGGAGCTGGCGGCGCGTCCCGCGGTCCCGCGTCTCGTGCTTGTGACACGCGGCGCACGCGCAGTGTGGCCTGGAGAGAGCCCGGACCTGGCAACGGCGCCGCTGCTCGGCCTCGCGCAGGTCGCTGCGGTGGAGCATCCGGACCTGCGGTTGGTCACGATCGATCTGGACCCGTCGGCCGCTATTCCGGCGGCCGCGCTCGAAGCCGAACTCAACGACGACCACGGTGAGGAGGCGGTCGCGCTGCGGGCGGACCGCCGCTACGTCGCCCGCCTGCGCTCCGCGGGACAACTCGAGGCGCCGCCGCAGCCACGGCAGCTCGTCAAGGGCGAGCCGGCCATCATCGACTCGGTGCGCTTTGCCTCGCTCGAGCGCCGTCCGCCCGCGGCCGGCGAGATCGAGGTGGAGGTGCTCGCCGCCGGGCTCAACTTCCGCGACGTCCTCAACGTGCTTGGCCTCTATCCGGGCGAGCCGGTGCCGCTGGGGAACGAATGCGCCGGTGTCGTCACCGCCGTCGGCGGTGCGGTCAAAGGGATAGCCGCGGGGGACGTGGTGATGGGCGTCGCCATCGGCAGCCTCGCATCGCACGTGCTGGTGGACGCGCGGCTCATGGTGCGCAAGCCGGCAACGATGAGCGTGGTGGATGCGGCGGCCGCACCCATCGCTTTTCTCACCGCCGACTACGCGCTGCACCGGCTCGGCGCGATGCGCGCCGGCGACTCGGTGCTCATCCATTCGGCCACCGGCGGCGTCGGCCTCGCGGCGCTCGAGGTTGCGCGCGCGGCGGGCGCGACCGTGTTCGCGACCGCAGGCAGCGAAGCGAAGCGCGCGTACCTGCGTGCCCGCGGCATCGAGCACGTGTTCGATTCACGAACCGGGCAGTTCGCCGCGGGCGTGCTGCAAGCGAGCGGCGGGCGCGGCGTCGACATCGTCCTCAACTCGCTCACCGGCCCGGCCATCGCCCGCGGCTTCGAGGCGCTCGCTCCGGGCGGCCGCTTCGTCGAGATCGGCAAGCGCGGCATCTGGAGCGAGGCCGAGGCGCAGGCTGCCCGGCCCGATGTCCGCTACAGCACCTTCTTCCTTGGCGAGGCGTGCCTCAGCGAGCCCGACGCAGTGCACGCGCGGCTTGCGGCTTTGACGGCGCAATTGTCGGCGGGTCAATTGGGCGCGGTGCCGGTGCGCACCTTTCGCGCCGACGAAGCGCACGAAGCGCTGCGCTTCATGGCGCAGGCGCGGCACATCGGCAAGCTGGTGCTCGAGTTCGCGCGCCGCGGCAACAGCGCGGCGGTGCATGCGGACGGCGCTTATGTGGTGACCGGCGGGCTGGGCGGGCTCGGCCTCGCGGTGGCGCGCGACCTGGTGGCGCGCGGCGCGCGCCGCGTGGCGCTCTTTGGTCGCAACCCGCCGGGGGCTGCGGCACGCGCCGTGATCGCGGAACTCGCCGCCGGTGGTGCCGAGGTGACTGCCGCTGCGGTCGACGTCGTGGACGCGGCTGGCCTGCATGCGGCACTCGATTCACTGGAGCGGGACGGTGGACCGGTGCGCGGCCTCGTGCACGCGGCCGGTGTCCTCGACGACGGGCCGATCGGCGGCCAGGACTGGCCGCGCTTCGCGGCGGTGCTGGCGCCAAAGGTACTCGGGGCGTGGCACCTGCATCGCTGGTCGCAGGACCGCAAGCTCGACTTCTTCACGCTCTTCTCGTCCGCGTCGGCGCTCCTCGGCTGGCCTGGGCAGGGCGGCTACGCGGCTGCCAACGCTTTTCTCGACAGCCTTGCGCGGCACCGCCAGGCCGCGGGGCTGCCGGCACAGAGCCTCGGCTGGGGGGCCTGGAAGGATGCGGGCATGGCGGCGTCGCTCGGCGCCGAACAGCAGGAGCGGATGCGGCAAAGGGGCATGATTCCGTTTGCCGCCACCGCCGGCATGGCCGCGCTCGCGGCCGCCGCCGGGTTCGACGATGCTTACCTTGCGCCCATGCTCGTCGACTTCCGGGCGTTGCGCGGCAGCGGCGCGGCGCGGCCGTTCCTCGCAGAGGTGACGAGCGAAGCCGCCGCAGCCGGCGTGCAACAACCGAGTGCCGGAAGCCTGCGCGAGGAGCTCCTGGCTGCGCCGCGGGCGCGCCGCCAGGCGCTCGTCGCCGCTCGCGTTCGCGCCCAGGCGCTGCGCACGCTCGGCCTGCCTGCGGACTTCCCGCTCGACGCGCGCCGCGGGCTGCGCGACGTCGGCCTCGATTCGCTGATGGCTGTGGAGCTGCGGAACGCCCTGCAGCAAATGGCCGGCACCAACCTCGCCGCGACGCTCCTCTTCGACTATCCGACGGTCGAGGACCTGGCGCGCCACCTCGGCGAGCTGCTGGCACGCCCTGAAGGCGGCGCCGACGTCGCGGCACCGCCTGGCAGCGGCGCCGCCACCGGCGGCGCGGCCGAACTCGAAGACGCGCTGCGCGCCGAGCTGTCGGCGCTGCGCAGTTCGCGGCCGGCGGGGCGATGAGCGACGACCGCCAGCAGTTGATGCGCGAGGCGCTCGAACAGATCCGCGACCTGCGCGGCCGCCTGGCGCAGGCCCATGGCCAGAGCCACGAAGCGATTGCTGTCGTGGGCATGGCCTGCCGCTTTCCGGGCGACGCCGAGGACCTCGACAGCTTCTGGGAAGTGCTTGCCGCAGGCCGGAACATGGTGGGCGCGCTGCCGGCCGAGCGCTTCGACGTCGACGCCTTGTACGACGCCGACCCGGATGCGGCTGGGCGCACCACCGTCCGCCACGGCGGGTTCCTGCGCGACATCGCCGGCTTCGACCCGCAGTTCTTCGCGATCTCGCCGCTCGAGGCTGAGGCCATGGACCCGCAGCAGCGGCTGCTGCTCGAGGGCGCGTGGCATGCGCTCGAAGACGCGGGGATCGCACCCGCCAGCATCCACGGCTCGGCGGCGGGGGTGTTCGTCGGCATCGGCTCCTCCGATTACGCGTTGCTGCGCGCGCGCCACCAGCCGCTGACCGCGGTCGACGCGCACCTCGCGCTCGGCACGTCGCACAGCGTCGCCTCGGGCCGGCTGTCGTACGTCCTTGGGCTGCGCGGGCCGAGCTACGCGGTCGACACCGCCTGCTCGTCGTCTCTGGTTGCCGTGCACCTTGCGGTGCAGAGCCTGCGCGCGCGCGAGTGCTCGCTGGCGATCGCCGCCGGCGTTGCGGCGCTGCTGGCTCCCGACTACTTCATCAACTTCTCGCACGCACGCATGCTGGCGACCGACGGGCGCTGCAAGACGTTCGACGCCGCGGCGGACGGCTACGTGCGCGGCGAAGGCTGCGGCGTGCTCGTCCTCAAGCGGCTCGCGGATGCGCTGTCGGCGGGCGACAGGATCCACGCCGTCATCCGCGGCAGCGCCACCAATCAGGACGGCCGCAGCAGCGGCCTCACCGCGCCCAACGGTCCGTCGCAGGAGGACGTGATCCGGGCGGCGCTGGCCGACGGGCAGGTGGACCCGCTGGATGTCGACTATGTCGAGGCGCATGGCACCGGCACGCCGCTCGGCGACCCGATCGAGGTGCAGGCGCTCGGCGCCGTGCTGTGCGCCGGCCGCGGCCGCGAGCGGCCGCTGCGGCTCGGTTCGGTCAAGACCAACCTCGGGCACATCGAGGCCGCCTCCGGTGTCGCGGGACTCATGAAGACGGTGCTGGCGCTCGAGCACGAGCGCCTGCCTATGCACCTGCACTTCGACACGCCGAGCCCGCACATCGACTGGCAGGCGCTGCCCATCGAGGTGCTGCGCACGGCAGCAGACTGGCCGCGCGGCCCGAAGCCGCGGCTCGCCGGAGTCAGCTCGTTCGGGTTCAGCGGCACCAACGCCCACGTGGTGCTGGAGGAGGCGCCTGCCATGCCGCCCGCGCAGCCGCCCGCGCGCGCGATGGAAGCCGTGTGCCTCTCGGCGCGCACGGCAACCGGGCTCCGCACCCAGGCGCAGGCACTGTCTCGCTCGCTCGCGGCTCGCCCCGAGTCGCGGCTCGCCGATATCGCGCTCACCGCGAACGCCGGCAGGACCCACCAATTGGTGCGCGCGGCGGCGGTGGTCGCGACGCGCGACGAACTGCGCGAGACGCTGGACGCGCTGGGCCGCGGCGGCGAGCACGTCTCGCTCGTCGGCCCGCGCACGGCGGCGGCCACGGCGCCCGACGTTGCCTTCCTCTTTTCCGGACACGGTTCGGTCCACGTCGGCATGGGGCGCGACCTCTACTCGTGGGGCCGGGTGTTTCGCGAGGAGCTCGACCGCTGCGCGGCGCTGCTGCAGCCGGTGCTCGAGCGGCCCTTGCTCGAGGTCATGTTCGGCGGTGACGAAAAGACTCTCGGCCACAGCGTCTACGCGCAGCCGGCGTTGTTCGCGCTCGAATACGCGCTGGCCCGGCAGTGGCAGGCTTTCGGCGTCCAGCCCGCTGCAGTCCTCGGCCACAGCGCCGGCGAGTTCGCAGCCGCATGCATCGCCGGCGCCATCACCCTCGAGGACGCGCTGCGCCTGATCGCGGCGCGCGGGCGGCTGGTGCACGAGCTGCGCGGCGCCGATGGCGCGATGTATGCGCTGCTGGCCGACACGGCGCTCGTGGAGAAAGAGATTGCCGGCACCGCGGTGGCGATTGCGGCTTACAACGGCCCGGGCAATCTGGTCGTCTCGGGGCCGGTGAGCGCCCTCGACCCTGTGCTTGCGCGGCTGGCCGCGCGCGGTGCCAAGGTGCGACGGCTCGCGATCCCGCAGGGTTTTCATTCCTCGCAGCTCGACCCGATGCTCGATGCGTTCGAGGACATTGCCCGTGGCTGTGCCGCACCGCAGCCGCCGGAAGTCGACTACATCTCCAACGTCAGCGGCGGTCGCCTCGGCGCGCAGCGCCTCGACGCCGGCTACTGGCGGCGGCATGCGCGCGAGCCGGTGCGTTTCGCGGACGGCCTCAACTCGCTGCTGGCGGCGACCTACCCGGTGTTCCTCGAGATCGGTCCCGCCAACGTGCTGAGCGCCCTCGGTGCGGAGTTCGAGATGGGCGCGGGCCGCGAGTGGCTCGCCTCGCTCGACCCGGCCACGGCCGACGCGCGCCCGCTGCTCACCGCGGCCGCCCGGCTGCACCTCCGCGGCGTCACGCTCGACTGGCGCGAGCTGGCGAGCAGCCAGAACGCGCGGCCGGTGAGCCTCGCGGCGACCATCTTCGAGCGCTCTCGCTACTGGTTCGACGCCGAGCCTGCGGCCGGTACCAGCGGCCAGGCATCAGTGGCTAACGCTTTCGAACTGGCCGCGGCAGCCGCGGCCAGCCACTCGGAGCAGGGGCCGTTCGACCTGGCACCCGCGAGCTTCGCGGCCAAGTGGCAGGCCCTTGCGAAACTCACGCTTGCGTACCAGGTCGAGACGCTGCGGCGTCTCGGCGCCTTCGCCGCGGCCAACGAGAAGCACACCGCCACCAGCCTGTGCGCGAGCTACGGCCTCGCCGCGGCGCACGCGAAACTCATGGACCGCTGGCTCGCACACCTGGCGCAAGCGGGCCTCCTCGCTCGCGAAGCGGACGGCTTCCGTGCTCCGGCGCCGCTGCCGCCGGCCGGCCTCGAGGCGGCGCGCGAACTCGCGGCGGTCGCCGTGTCGGACTACCCCGAGATGCTCGCCTACGTCGCGAGCTGCGGTCCGCGCCTGCCGGAGGTGCTGAAGGGCGCGGTCAGCCCGCTCGACACGCTCTTTCCGGACGGCTCGTTCGAGATCGCGGACGGGCTTTACCACCACTCCGCGGTCGCGCGCTACCTGAACTCGATGGTGCGCGCCGCGCTGGTCGCAGCGGCGGCCGCAGTGCCGCCCGGCAGGCGGCTGCGGATCCTCGAGATCGGCGCCGGCACCGGTGGCACCACTGCCGCAGTTGTCGGAGCATTGGACGCGGCGCACGCCGAGTACACCTTCACCGATGTTTCCGACTTTTTCTTCGACCGCGCGCGACAGCGCCTCGGTGCGTTGCCGTTCGTGCGGTACTCGCGACTCGACATCGACCAGGAGCCCGAAGCTCAGGGTTACACGCCGGGCAGCTATGACGTGGTGATCGCTGCCAACGTGCTGCACGCGACGCGCGACCTGGCGGCCACCCTCGGGCGAGTCGCGCGCCTGCTGGGCGAGGGCGGCGTATTGCTGCTGAACGAGACCACCGCGCATCCCACGGTCTTCGACATCACCACCGGGCTCATCGAGGGATGGCACGTGTTCGCAGACAAGGCGCGGCAGGACAACCCGCTGATCGCGGCGCCGGCCTGGCTCGAGCTGCTGCAAGGGAACGGCTTCGTGGACGCCCAGGCGTTCCCCGGCGAGGACAGCGTCGCGGCGGCGCTCGGCAACCACGTGATTGTCGCCGGCCGTCCGGGCGCGGCGCTGGCGGGCGCCGCAACGGCTGCCGCGCCGGCTGCTGCGAAGGCAGCCGTTGCCGAACCCGCGGAAGCGGCGGAGGACCTCGCGGCCGAACTGCAGGGGTTGCCGCTGACGGACCGCGAGGAGCGCCTGGCTGCGTTCGTGCGCGAGCGCGTGATGCGGCTGTTGCGCTTCTCCGCGGCGCAGCGTCCTTCGTACGACGCACGGCTCACGGATCTGGGCCTCGATTCTCTGATGGCTGTGCAGCTGCGCAACGACATCGCGACGCGTTTGCGCCTGCCGCGCAAGCTGCCTGCCACGCTCATGTTCGACTACCCGTCGATCGGCGCGATCGCCGGCTACTTGCTGCGCGAGCTGTTCGCGGCGCCGCCGGCTGCCGCTCCCGCCGCGGCGGGTCGCAATCCCGCCACGGGTGGCGAGGTCGACCTGGCTGCGCTGTCCGAGGACGAGGTGGAGCGCCTCATGCTGCAGAAACTGGCGGCGCTTTCGGGGCCGTCGAAGCCATGAACGACACCGTCAAGCCGTCGCCGCTGAAGCAGGCATACGCCGCGCTCGAGATCCTGCAGGCGAAGCTCGCTGCCGTGGAACAGGCCCGCAGCGAGCCGATTGCGATCGTCGGCGTCGGCTGCCGGCTGCCGGGCGGCGCCGATTCGCCGGCCGCCTACTGGCGCCTGCTGTGCGACAGCGTCGATGCGACACGCGAGGTGCCGGCGGAGCGCTGGGATGCGGACTCGGTCTACGATCCCGATCCCGAAGTGCCCGGCAAGGCGTACACCCGGCGCGCCGGGTTCCTGAAGGAACCGGTCGATGCCTTCGATGCCTCGTTCTTCGGCATCGCGCCGCGCGAGGCGAGCGGCCTCGACCCGCAGCAGCGCCTGCTGCTGGAGGTCACGTGGGAAGCCCTCGAGCACGCGGGCCAGGCGCCCTCGGCCCTGAAGGGCAGCCGCACGGCGGTCTTCATCGGCATCGCGAGCAACGATTACGCCGCGCTGCAGAGCCAGCGCAACGACCGCGAACAGCTCGACCTCTACTATGCATCCGGCATCGCCCACAGCATCGCCGCCGGACGGATTTCCTACCTGCTCGGCCTGCAAGGCCCGTGCGTGTCGCTCGACACGGCCTGCTCCTCGTCGCTGGTCGCCGTGCACCTCGCAGTGCAGAGCCTGCGCAGCGGGGAGTGCACCCTGGCGCTCGCCGGCGGCGTCAACCTGATTCTCGGCCCGGAGAACATGATCGCCTTCGCCAAGGCGCGCATGCTGGCGCCCGACGGGCGCTGCAAGACTTTCGACGCCCGCGCGGACGGCTTCGCGGACGGCGAAGGCTGCGGCATCGTGGTGCTGAAGCGGCTCGCCGACGCGCTCGCGAACCGCGACCACGTGCTCGCGGTCATTCGCGGCTCGGCGATCAACCAGGACGGCGCCAGCAGCGGACTCACGGTGCCGAACGGGCCGGCCCAGGAAGCGCTCATCCGCGAGGCGCTGCGCAATGCCTCGGTGGCGCCGCACGACGTCGGCTACATCGAGGCGCACGGCACCGGCACTTCGCTCGGCGATCCCATCGAGGTGCAGGCCCTCGGCGCGGTGCTTGGCGAGGGACGCGCGGCCGACCGGCCGTTCCTCCTGGGCGCGGCCAAGGCGAGCATCGGCCATCTCGAGGCGGCAGCCGGAATCGCCGGCCTCATCAAGGCGGCCCTCATCCTGGACGAGGGCGCGGTGCCGCCGCAACTGCACTTCGAGACGCCCAACCCGATGATCCCCTGGGACCAGATCAACGCGCGCGTGGTCACGCAGCTGACGCCGTGGCCGGCGGGCTCAGGGCCGCGCTTCGCGGGGGTCAGCTCGTTCGGCTTCAGCGGCACCAACGCGCACATCGTGCTGGGCAGCGCGCCGGGCGCGCACCCTGCGCCGGCGGTCGCGGCGGTGGAGCGGCCGCTGCACCTGCTGACGCTCTCCGCGCAGAGCGAGCCCGCCTTGCGCTCGCTCGCTGCCCGCCATGCGGCACGGCTCGGTGCGCTCGGCGACGCGCAGCTGGCCGACTACGCCTTCACCGCCAACACCGGCCGCAGCCATTTCGTGAACCGGCTGGCGCTGCCGGCAACGAGCGCCGCCGGCGCGGCGCAATCGCTCGCCGCCTTTGCCGCTGCCGAGCCCGCCACCGATGTCGTCCACGGCGAGGTCACGAACGTGGACCGGCCGCGCATCGCGTTCCTGTTCACCGGCCAGGGCGCGCAGTACGCCGGCATGGGCCGCGGCTTGTACGAGACACAGCCGGTGTTTCGCGAAGCGCTCGATCGCTGCGCGGCGGTCCTCGACGCCGAACTCGGCCGGCCGCTGCTGCCGCTGATGTTCGGGGACGGCGAGGACCTGAACCAGACCGCTTGGACGCAGCCGGCGCTCTTTGCCCTGGAATATGCGCTCGCGCAGATGTGGAGCTCGTGGGGCATCGTGCCGTCGCTGGTCCTCGGCCACAGTGTCGGCGAGTACACAGCCGCCTGCGTCGCGGGCGTGATGAGCCTCGAGGACGGCCTGCGCCTCATTGCGGCGCGCGGCCGGCTGATGCAGGCGCTGCCAGCGGGCGGTGCGATGCTGTCGCTTCGGTGCGACGAGGCCGCCGTGCGCGCGGCGCTCCTGCCGCACGCCGCGGTGGTTTCGATAGCCGCGCTCAACGCGCCCTCCGAGGTGGTGATCTCGGGCGACAGCGCGGCGCTGCGCACGATCGCGGACCAGCTCGCGAAGGACGGGATCCGGACCACGCCGCTGCGCGTCTCGCACGCTTTCCACTCGCCGCTGATGGAGCCCATGCTCGACGAGTTCGAGCGCCTGGCGGGACGGGTCGAGTGGCACGCGCCGCAGGTGCGGCTGATCTCCAACCTGACCGGACAACCCGCGGCGCCCGCCCTTCTTGGCGACGCCGGCTACTGGCGGCGCCACGTGCGCGAGCCGGTGCGCTTCGCCGACTCGATCGCGAGCGCCCTCAAGCTCGGCGCCTCGATCTTCCTCGAACTCGGTCCGGGCGGCACCCTCACTGCCCTGGGCCAGCGGTGCGGCGGCGGGGAAGGGGATGCTGCGAAGCCGCTGTGGGTGTCTTCGCTGCGTGCCAACCGCGCCGAGTGGCCGGAGGTGATTGCGGCGCTTGCGGCCCTCTACGTCGGCGGCGCTCCGGTCGACTGGAACGGGTTCGACCGCCCGTACCGCCGAGCGCGGCTCGCCCTGCCCACGTATCCGTTCGAGCGGCGCCGCCACTGGCTCGAAGCGGCGCGGCCCGGCAGCAGTGCGAGCGCCGCCCGCGGCGCGGGCCATCCGCTGCTCGGCGTGCGGCTGCGCTCGCCGCTGCCGTCCGCGGTTTTCGAGAACACTCTCCGCTCCTCTGAGCTCAGCCTGCTCGACGACCACCGCATTCACGGCGCGGCGGTGCTGCCGGGGACCGCGTACGTCGAGATGGCCCTGGCGGCAGGCCGCAGCGCGCGCGGCCTGGCCGCTGCGGCCATCGAGGACCTCACGATTCGCGAGCCGCTCGTGGTGCGCGACGGCGAGGCGCGCACGGTGCAGCTCATCCTGGAGAAGGACGGCCAGGTGCTGGTGGCGAGCGCCCCCGCCGGCGGCGGCAGTGTGGAAGCCGGCGCCGACGCCTGGACACAGCACGCGACCTGCCGGGTGCGCGCGGCGTCCGCGCGTCCCGCGCCCGCTGACCTGGCCGCGATTCGCGCCCGCTGCCACGATGCGGTGACGGCCGCGGCGCACAACGAATCGCTGCAGCAGCTGGGGCTCGACTTCGGACCCAGCCTGCGCGGCGTGCGCGAGATCGCAAGACGCCGTTCCGGGAGCGAAGGCGAGGCGCTTGGCACCATCGAGCTGCCGCTTGCCGACGATCCCACGTTCGCCGTCAATCCGGCGCTTCTCGACGCATGCCTGCAGGTGGTCGCCGCGGCGTGCGGACCCGACGGCCGCCTCTACCTGCCCCTCAACATCGGCAGCATTGAGTGGTTCGAACGTCCCGGGACGCGTGTCTTCAGCCATGTGCTGCTGCGCGGCGTCGGCGAGGACGGCATGACCGGGGACGTCAGCGTTCATGACGAGCGCGGCGCCTGCCTGGTGCGGCTGCAGGCGGTGCACTTCCGCAGCGTCGAGAAGGCGGCCCTGCAGGCGGCGCTGTCCGCCGGAGGGCCGGCACTCGAAGACTCGCAATACACACTCGAGTGGCGAGCGCAGGCGCACAACGACGACGACGACGGCGCCGGGTTCGCGGGGCATCTGCCGGCGCCAGCGGCGCTTGCCGCAGCCGCAGCGCAGCACGCTGCACAGCTCGCACGCCGCCACGGTCTCGCGCAGTGGCAGGACGAATTCGCCCGGCTCGAAGCCGCCGGGCTTGCCCACGTCGTTGCGGCGCTGCTCGACCTCGGCTGGGCGGCACCAGCGGGCGTCCACATCGAGGGGGCGGCGTTGGCGGCCGAACTTGGTGTCGTACCTCGCTACCACCGCCTGTTCGAACGGCTTCTCGAAATCCTCGGCGAAGGCGGCTTCCTGGCACGCGTTCCTTCCGGGTGGGAGGTGCGTCGCGCCCTGGAGCCTCTCGCCGGCGCGCCGCCGGCCGCGGCCAGCGCGGCGGCGGTGCTTCTCGCTCGCTGCGGCCCGCGGCTCGCTGCCGTGCTGCGCGGCGCCGCCGATCCGTTGGAGCTCCTGTTTCCCGGCGGATCGCTCGAAGACGCGCAGCGGCTCTACCTCGAAGCGCCGCTCGCGCGGGTCTGCAACGGCCTCGCGGCCGAGCTGGTCGCGGGCGCGGCCGCCGCGCTGCCGGCCGGTCGCCGCCTGCGCGTCCTCGAAGTTGGCGGCGGCACCGGCGGCACCACCGCCTCGATCCTCGCGCGGTCGGGCGCGGCACTCGACTACACGTTCACCGACGTGTCCCCCTTATTCACGGCCCAGGCGCAGCAGCGGTTCGCGAGCCACACGCGCCTGCGCTGCCAACCGCTAGACCTCGAACAGGACGGCGAGGCGCAAGGGCTCGCCGCGGGGTCCTTCGACATGATCGTTGCGGCAAACGTAGTGCACGCGACGCGCGACCTGCGGCAGACGCTTGCGCGGCTGCACCGCCTGCTGGCTCCGCAGGGCCTGCTGCTGCTCGTCGAGGTGACCGCCAGGCAGCGCTGGATCGACCTCACCTTCGGCCTGACCGACGGCTGGTGGCATTTCACCGACCACGGCCTGCGCGCCGAATACCCACTGCTGTCGCGTGAGCAGTGGTTGGCGCTGCTCGCGGCCGACGGTTTCGCCGAACCGGCCGCCCTCCCCGATTTCAGCGGTGCCGCCGATCCGCTCTCGCACAACGCGCTGCTCCTCGCCCGTCGCGATGCGCAGCAAGCACCCGGCTGGCTGCTGCTCGGCGAGGCGGGCGCTTTCGCGCAGAACCTCGTCGACGCGCTCGCGGCACGCGGAGAACGGGCCGTGCTGGCCGCGCGCGGCGCCGAATTCGCCGGCGACACCGCCGCCGGTTTCGAGGCGAGGCTCGCGGCACACGCGCCGCCCGGCGGCTGGCGCAATGTCGCGCTCTTGTGGAACTTCGCGAAGGACGAAGACGCCCTTGGCACCGCACTGCTGTTGTCCCAGGCGCTGGCCCGCGGCGCTTCGGGGACGGCACCGCGGCTGTGGCTCGTGACGCGCGGTGCGCAGGCCCTGGCTTCCGGGGAACGGGTGGCGCCGGAACAGGCGGGCGTCTGGGGGCTGGCGCGCACCATCGGCCTCGAATTTCCGGAACTGCGTTGCACCTGCATCGACCTCGGGCCGTCGCCGTCGGCTCTTGAAGCCTCCGACCTGGCCCGCGAGCTGACGGCGGGTGGTGTACGGCGCGAGGAGCAGGTTGCCCTGCGTCATGGTGCTCGCTTCGTGGCTCGCCTCGCGCGCCTCGACTCCGGCACGCGCGAGGCCGAGGTCGTGAAGCTCGCCGGGTCGGCATCGGGCTCGCTCGACGACCTGCGGCTGGTGCCGGCGGTGCGGCGTGCGCCGGGTCCGGGCGAGGTGGAGATCGAGGTGCGCGCGGCCGGCCTCAATTTCCGCGACGTGCTGAACGCGCTCGCGATGCGCGCCGACAGCGACCCGCTCGGCAGCGAATGCAGCGGCGAGGTGGTTGCGGTCGGCAGCGGCGTCTCCGCGCTGGCGTGCGGCGACCAGGTCGTCGCCATCGCCCCGGGCAGCTTCGGCACCCATGTGGTCGCCGCCGCTCGCCACGTCGCGCGCAAGCCGCGGAACCTGACCCACGCCGAAGCCGCGACGCTGAGCCTCGCGTTCCTCACGGCGGAGTACGCGCTGATGCGCGTCGGCCAGTTGCGCCGCGGCGAGCGCATCCTCGTCCATGCCGCCGCCGGTGGCGTCGGCCTGGCCGCCCTGCAACTGGCGCAGCGCAGCGGTGCGGTGGTCTTCGCCACTGCCGGCTCGGCGCAGAAGCGCGACTTCCTGCGCGCGCTCGGCGTCCGGCACGTCTTCGACTCGCGCAGCTTGTCTTTCGCCACGGAAGTGCGCGCGGCCGCCGGCGGCGACATCGACATGGTGCTGAACTCGCTCACCGGAGAGTTCATCCCGCGGGGCCTGGCGCTGCTCGGCCCCGGGGGGCGCTTCCTGGAAATCGGCAAACGCGAGCTGTTGATGCCGGCAGAGGCCGCGCGCCTCGCGCCGCACGCCGCTTACCACGCGGTGGACCTCACTCCCGAAGTGACGAGCAACAGCGAGTGGTTCCGCGGCGCCTGGGCACGGCTCCTCGACGACGCCGAGGCCGGGCGGCTGTTGCCGCTGCCGGCGCAGGTGTTTCCACTGGCACGGATCGCCGATGCGTTTCGCTACATGGCGCAGGCGCGACACCTCGGCAAGGTGGTCGTGTCCCGCGCGGCCGGCGTGGGCCGCGGCGCGGCGCTCGTCCGCAAGGACGCGACCTACCTGGTGACGGGCGGCCTGCGCGGGCTCGGTCTCCTGACCGCCGAATGGCTGGCCGAGCAAGGTGCCAGCCACCTGGTTCTCATGGGCCGCGGCGCGCCGTCCGCGGAAGCGCAGGCCGCGATCGAGCGCCTGCGCGGCAACGGCGTGCGGGTCACGCCGGCGCGCGCCGACGTCTCGGTGCGCTCCGATCTCGAACGCGTGCTCGCCGGCATCGCGGCCGGCGAGGCGCCGCTGCGCGGCATCGTGCACTCCGCCGGCGTGCTCGACGACGGCATGCTGTTGCACCAGGACCTGCAGCGGTTCGCGACGGTGCTGGCGCCCAAGGTGACGGGTACCGCGCTGCTGCACGAGCTCACGAAGGGCGCTGCGCTCGACTTCTTCGTCCTCTATTCATCGGTGGCGGCGCTGCTCGGCTCGCGCGGCCAGAGCAATCATGCGGCCGCCAACGCCTGGATGGACGCGCTGGCGCACCAGCGCCGCGCCCTCGGCCTCTGTGCCCTCACCATCAATTGGGGCGGCTGGGCGAAAGTCGGTTCGGTCGTCGGCCGCGCGGTGGGCGAGGGGATCGCGGCGCGCGGACTCGGGCTCATCGAGCCGCGCGCCGGCCTCGCGACACTCGGCCGCCTGATGCGGCAGGAGGCCGCGCAAGTCGCCGTGCTGCCGGTCAACTGGCGCGTGTTTCGCGGCCAGTTCGCGGCACAGGACGAGCCGGCCTGGCTCGCCGAGATCGCGGACGCCGCTGCCGCTGCGGCACCGGCGGCACCCGCGGCAACTGCGCGCATCGACGGTGCCGCCAAGCTCGCGGCCGAGATCGCGGCCGCGCCCCAGGCGCAGCGCCGGCGCCTCATCGTCAACTTCGTTGCGCTGCAGGTCGCGCGGGTGCTGCGCCGCGATGCCTCGGAGGCACTGAACCATCGCCGGCCCCTGAACGAGCTCGGCCTCGATTCGCTTATGGCCGTCGAGCTGCGCAACCTGCTTGCCGCGGGCCTGGCGCTGCCGCGCAGCCTGCCGGCGACGCTGGTGTTCGACCATCCAACAGTGGTTGCGCTTGCCGATTACCTGGCAGCGGAGCTGGCGCCACAGCCGGCTGCCGCACCCGCTGTGGCCGCTGCGCCGGCCGCCGCCGATGTCCTCGACGCGATCGAGGACCTGTCGAGCGAGGAAGTAGACCGCCTCTTCGAGGAGCGCCTGAAGGCAACGAGGTCGGGGGCATGAGCGACTCGCTCGAACGGCTCGCGAAGCTCTCGCCCAAGCGCCTGGCTCTGCTCGCCGCCGAGCTCCAGGACCGGGTCGCACAGCTCGAACGCCGCCAGGCCGAGCCCATTGCTGTCGTCGGGATGGCCTGTCGCCTCCCCGGCGGGGTCACCGGGCTCGAGGAGTACTGGCGGCTGCTGGCGGAGCGCGTCGACGCGATCTCGGAGGTGCCGGCGGAGCGCTGGGATGTCGATGCTTACTACGATCCCGATCCGGACGCCCCCGGGAAGATGTCCACGCGTTTCGGCGGGTTCATCGAAGACGTCGGACGCTTCGACGCGCACTTCTTCGGCATCTCGCCGCGAGAGGCCGTCAGCATGGACCCGCAGCACCGGCTGTTGCTCGAGACCTCGTGGGAGGCGCTGGAGCACGCCGGCCTTTCGGCCGACCGCCTTGCCGGTTCGACCACCGGCGTGTTCGTCGGCCTCTGCGGCGGCGACTACGGCCAGCTGATGATGGAGCGCGGCGAGCGCGCCATCGACGCGTACCTCGCTTCGGGCACCGCCCACAGCATCGCCGCCGGCCGCGTGTCCTATGCCCTGGGATTGCACGGGCCGAGCGTCTCGATCGACACCGCGTGCTCGTCGTCGCTGGTCGCATTGCACTACGCCTGCCAGAGCCTGCGCCTTGGCGAATGCAGCGCGGCGCTGGCCGGCGGCGTCAACCTGATCCTCGCGCCGGAAGTGACGATCGCGCTGTCCAAGGCGCACATGATGGCGCCGGACGGGCGTTGCAAGACGTTCGACGCGCGCGCCGATGGCTTCGTGCGCGGCGAGGGCTGCGGCATCGTCGTGCTGAAGCGGCTCAGCGACGCACGTGCCGCTGGCGACCGCATCCTCGCAGTGGTGCGCGGCACCGCCATTGGGCAGGACGGCCGCAGCAACGGCCTGACCGCGCCGAACGGCGTCGCCCAGGAGGCGGTGATTCGCGCCGCGCTCGCGAACGCCGCCCTCGAACCCGCGCAGGTCTCGTACGTCGAGGCGCACGGCACTGGCACCTCGCTCGGCGACCCGATCGAGGTGCGGGCGCTCGCGGCCGCGCTCGGCCCGGGACGCGACCCAGCACGCCCGCTGCTGCTGGGCTCTGTGAAAGCAAACATCGGGCACCTCGAAGCCGCGGCCGGCGTGGCCGCGTTCATCAAGGTGGTGCTGGCGCTGCAGCACCGCTCGATACCCGGGCATCCGCTGCTCGACAAGCTCAACCCGCATATCGAATGGGAGCGGCTGCCGGTGTCGATCCCGACCGCGACGATCGAGTGGCCCGCCGCAAGCCGACCGCGCCGGGCCGGCGTCAGCTCCTTCGGCTTCAGCGGCACCAATGCGCACCTCATCCTCGAAGAAGCGGAGGCGGAAGCGCCCGCGCCGCAGCCTGCCCCCACTGCCGTGGCGCGCGTGCCACAGCTCGTGCCGCTCAGTGCGAAGACGGCGCCCGCTCTGACCGCGCTGCTGGCGCGCTACGCGGCACACCTCGAGAGCCCCGCCGGCGCAGCGCTGGCACTCGCCGACATCGCGCACACGACAGCCGCCGGCCGCGCGCATTTCCATCACCGCGCCGCCGTGGTCGCCACCGACGCGGGGCAGCTGCGGCAGCGGCTCGCCGATGGCCCCGGCGTCGTGCGCGGTGTCGTCGCCGAGGGCTATGTGCCCGAGATCGGATTCCTGTTCACCGGGCAGGGCGCGCAGCGCGTCGGTATGGGCCGCGAGCTCTACGACAGCCACCCCCTGGTGCGGCGACTGCTGGACGAGTGCCAGCGCCTGCTCTCTGCGCGCCTGCCGCGGCCGCTGCTCGAGGTGATGTTCGGCGGCGACCAGGCGGCCCTCGACGACACCACCTACGCCCAGCCCGCGCTGTTCGCGCTCGAGTACGCGCTCGCGGCCTTGTGGCGCTCGCTCGGCGTCGTGCCCGCCGTGCTGCTCGGACACAGCGTCGGCGAGCTGGCGGCGGCCTGTGTTGCCTCGGTGATGAGCCTCGAAGACGGGCTCGAGCTGGTCGCGGAGCGCGGCCGGCTGATGGGTCAGCTGCCTCGGGACGGCGCCATGGCCGCGATCTTCGCGGGTGCTGTGGACGTGGCCGCCGCGGTGAGCAGCCAACAGGGTCGAATCGCGATCGCCGCGCACAATGGCCCGCGGCACGTCGTGGTTTCGGGCGACACAGCGGCGGTCGCCGCACTCGTGGCGCGGATGGAGGCGGCCGGCGTCAAGGCCCGCGCGCTGCAGGTGTCGCACGCATTTCACTCGCCGCTGATGGAGCCGATGCTGCCGGCATTCACGGTTGCGGCCGGCGGCAAGGCGTTCCACACGCCGCAGATCCGTATCGTCGCGAACGTCACGGGCGAGCTGATGACCGAAGCTCCGGATGCGGCGTACTGGACCAGGCACGTTCGGGCGGCCGTGCAATTCGAGCGCGCCGTGGGCGCGGCCTGCGGCCTGGGCATCGACACCTGGATCGAGATTGGACCGGCGCCCGTGCTGCTCGCTCTCGGGCGCGCCTGCCTCGCGGAACAACGAGGCCGCTGGCTGCCGAGCCTGCAGCCGGGGCGTGGCGACTGGCAGCAGTTTCTCGACAGCGCCGCCGCGCTTTATGCCGCCGGCGCCGATCTCGACTGGGAACGCTTCGCGCGCGAGCGCGGCGGCACCGGCAGTCGGGTGGCCCTGCCGAGCTACCCGTTCCAGCGCCAGCATTTCTGGATCGAGCAGGCGCGGCGCGCGCCGGCGGCCGCTGCACAGCCATTCGCAGACTGGCTCTACGACGTCGATTGGGAACCGCTGCCGCGCGCCGGCGAAGCCGCCGCCGCATTTGCGACCGGACCGCTCGTCGCGAGCGCGGCGGCCGAGGTGCCGGCGCTTGCCGAACGCTTCGCGGTTTCGGCGTACGACACGTTCCAGCCCGGGCTCAACGCCATGTGCACGGCATACGTCCTGCAAGGGCTCGCGGAGCTCGGCTGGTCGCCGCGCGCGGGCGAGGCGGTGGCCGCGGCGCCGTTGATGCAGCAGCTCGGCATCGCCGGGCGTCACGCGCGCCTGGTCGAGCGCATGCTGCAGATGCTCGGCGAAGACGGGGTGCTGTCGCGCAGCGATGGCGGCTGGCGCGCGGCCGCCGCACCGCCGCCGCTCGCCGACGCCGCGGCATTGGCGCAGCAGCTATTCGAACGGTTCGAAGCGCACCGCGCCGAACTGGTGCTGACGCGCCGCTGCGCCGAGCAGCTCGCGGGCGTGCTGCGCGGCAGGGTCGATCCGCTGCAGCTGCTGTTCCCGGGCGGATCGCTCAGCGAAGCCGAGGATCTGTACCAGAACGCGCCGTCGTCGCGCTTCTACAACACGCTCGTGCAGACGATCCTGGGCCAGGCAGTCGCCGGCCGCACTGCCGGCGAGCGGCTGCGGATCCTGGAGATTGGCGGCGGCACCGGCGGCACCACGTCCTACGTCCTGCCGCACCTGCCGGCCGGACAGACGGAGTACACCTTCACCGACGTCTCAGCGCACTTCCTGCGCCAGGCGCAGCGCAAGTTCGCGGCGTTCCCGTTCGCCCGCTACCGCACCCTCGACATCGGCGCGGCACCCGAAGCGCAGGGTTTCGCGGCGGGCGAGTTCGACATTGTGATCGCGGCCAACGTCCTGCACGCCACCGCCGACCTGCGACGCACGCTCGCGCACGTGCGCGAGCTGCTGGCGCCGGGCGGCCTGATGGTCCTGCTCGAAGGCACTTCACCGCAGCGCTTCGGCGACCTGACGGTCGGCCTCACCGAAGGCTGGTGGTCGTTCACCGACACCGACCTGCGCGACTACGCCTTGCTGCCCCAGGCGCGCTGGTTCTCGTTGCTCGCGGAAGCGGGCTTCACCGACGCGGTCGCGACACCGCAGGGTGCACAGGCCACTGGCCTGCTGTCGCAGCAATCGATTTTCCTCGCCCGCCGGCCGGCCGCATTGGCCGCCGCGGCGCGGCCCGATCACTGGCTGATCCTTGCCGACGAAGGCGGCATCGGCGCGGCGGTCGCTGCGGGTCTCGACGCGGATGCGACGCTCGTCCTGCGCGGTGACCCTTATCAAGCGGCAGACGGCACACGGCTCGACCTGGGTGCACCCGCGGGCCTGCGCGCGCTGGTCGCCGATGTCGGGGCCGCGCGCCGGCCCGCGCATCTCGGCGTGCTGCACCTCTGGGCCGCCGACTCGCTTGCAGGCGACGACCCGACGGCTGAGCAGGTGGCGCAGGCCCAGGCGCGCGGCACGGCGAGCGCCTTGCACCTCGTGCAGGCGCTGGCCGCCGTGGCCCCGGCGCCCCGCACCCAGTTGTGGCTCGCCACGCGCGGCGCGCAGCCGGCGGCCGACGGCGAGCGCGTGGCGGTCGAGCAGTCGTCGCTCTGGGGGCTCGGCAGCGTGGTGGCGCTCGAGCTGCCGGAACTCTCGTGCAGCCGTGTCGACCTCGCTCCGCAGGAAACGGCGGCGCACGCGGCAGGAGCGCTGCTCGAGGAACTGCGGCAAGGCCGCGGTGACGAGGACCAGGTGGCGTGCCGCGGCGGGCGCCGCTACGCACGGCGGTTGCGGCGCGTCGCTGCGCCGTCGCGGCAGGCGCGTACCGCGTTTCGCGCGGATGCCACCTACCTCATTACCGGCGGATTGAGCGGCCTCGGGCTGCTGACGGCGGAGTGGCTGGTAGCGCACGGCGCCCGCAGCCTCACGCTGGTGTCGCGCCGCGGCGCCTCGCAGCAATCGGCGGCGGCGCTCGCGCGCATGGCCGCTGCAGGCGCGCGCATTGACGTGCACGCGCTCGACGTAGCCGAGACGGCCGGGGTCGCGGCGCTTGTGGCCGGCATCGAACGCACCGGCCCGCCGCTCGGCGGCATCTTCCACTGCGCGGGCGTGCTCGACGACGGCATGATCGTGCACCAGGACTGGCAGCGCTTCCGCACGGTGATGGCGGCGAAGGTCGATGGCGCATGGAACCTTCATCGGTGCACCCGGCACCTGCCGCTCGAACATTTCGTCCTGTTCTCTTCGGGCGGATCGCTGCTCGGCACCATGGGTCAGAGCAACCATGCGGCCGCCAACGCCTTCCTCGATGCGCTCGCACACGATCGGCGCGCCAGCGGACTTCCGGCCCTCAGCATCAACTGGGGCGCCTGGGCCGACGTTGGTTCGGTGGTGTCCCACGGCGTCGGCGCGCGGGTCGCGGTGCAAGGACTCGGCCTCATACCGGTCGCGGCGGGGCTCGACATCCTCGACCGCCTGCTCGGCGACTCGCGGCCGCAGGTTGCGGTGGTGCCGGTCGATTGGCCGACGCTCATCAGGCAGTTCCCGGCGGGGCGGGTGCCGGCTTTTCTCAAGCGCCTGGCGGGCGAAGCGCCGGCGGCGGCTCCGGCTTCGGCAGCGCCGCTTGCGCAAACGGCAGCTCCGGCGCCGGCGCAGCGGCCGCTGAGAGACCGCCTGGCTGCGGCGCCGTCGGGGGAGCGGCGCACGCTGCTCAACGAGCACATCCGCCGCGAGGTCGGCCTGGTGCTGGGCCTCGACGGCGCCGATCTCGACGAGGCGCAGCCCCTGCAGCAACTTGGGCTCGACTCGCTGATGGCCGTCGAACTGCGCAACCACCTGAGCGACAGCACGGAACAGCAGCTGCCAATCACTCTGCTGTTCGACCAGCCTTCGGTCGGCGCGCTCACCGGCTTCCTCGGCCGCGCCCTGGCACTGGACGCCGAAGCGGCGCCCCCGGCGCCGTCGGCAGCCGCGCGGCCGCAGGTACGCGGAGCAAACGCCGCAGCGAGCATCGACCTCGACGATCTTTCCGAGGACGCCCTGGCGCGGCTGCTCGCCGAGAAATTGAAGCAGGCCTGATGCGAAGGGAGAGCGCAGCATGAGCGACGAGACAGGATCGGCGGCGCGGCGCGCGCTGTTGCAGGAGGCGCTTGCCCGCCTCGACGAGCTGCAGGGCAAGCTGGCTGCCAGCGAACGCAGCCGCCGCGAACCGATCGCGATCGTCGGCCTCGGCTGCCGCTTCCCGGCGGGCGGCAACGATCCGGCTGCGTTCTGGCAGGTGCTGCGCGACGGCGTCGACGGCGTGAGCGAGGTGCCGCCCGAGCGCTGGAGCCTCGACGAGTTCTACGATCCCGACCCGGATGCGCCGGGCAAGACGTACACACGCTTCAGCGCCTTCCTCGACCACATGCCGGACCGCTTCGACGCAGCCTTCTTCGGCATCAGCCCGCGGGAGGCGAGCGGCATGGATCCCCAGCACCGGCTGTTGCTCGAAGTCGCCTGGGAGTCGCTCGAGAACGCGGGCATAGCACCCACAGACCTGGCCGGCACCGATGCCTCGGTCTTCCTCGGCATCGCCTCCATCGACTACGCGGCGATGCAGGGGCGCATCGGCGGCGTCGAGATGCTGGACACGTATCACGCCTCGGGCGTTGCTCACGCCATCGCCGCGGGCCGGATCTCGTACACGCTCGGTTTGCAGGGACCCTGCCTCGCGGTAGACACAGCGTGCTCGTCGGCGATGGTCGCGATCCATCTCGCGGTCCAGAACCTGCGCGCCGGCACCACCGGCCTCGCGATTGCCGGCGGCATCAACCTGGTCCTGGGCCCCGAGGGCGCAATCCTCACCTCGCGTGCCCGGATGCTCTCGGTGGACGGCCATTGCAAGACTTTCGACGCCGCCGCCGACGGCTATGTCCGCGGCGAGGGCTGCGGATTGGTGGTGCTGAAGCGGCTCAGCGACGCGCTGGCCGCCGGGGACGACATCCGCGCCGTGATTCGTGGCTCGGCGATCAACCAGGACGGCCGCAGCGCCGGGCTCACGGCGCCGCATGGCCCCTCGCAGGAGGCGGTGATTCGCGCCGCCCTCGATGACGCCGGCGTCACCCCCGGGGAGGTGAGCTACGTCGAGGCGCACGGCACCGGTACCTCGCTCGGCGACCCGATCGAGGTCAAGGCGCTCGGCGCCGTCTTCGGCCCTTCGCACTCGGCGGCGCAGCCGCTGATCGTGGGCGGGTCCAAGAGCAACATCGGCCACCTCGAAGCCGCCGCCGGCGCCGCCGGGCTCGCGAAGGTGCTGCTGATGCTGCAACACGGCGAGGTTCCGCCGAACCTCAACTTCCGCAACCCGAACCCGCTGATACCGTGGGCTGAGCTGCCGATCCGGGTTCCGACGCAGGTGCTGCCCTGGGTACGCGGCGCTGCGCCGCGCATCGCCGGCATCAGCGCCTTCGGCTTCAGCGGCACCAACGCACACATGGTGGTCGAGGAGGCGCCGGCGCGCGCGATAGTGCCTGCGGCCGCCGTCCGGCCTGCGGCGGATGCCGCGCACCCCCAGCTGCTGACGCTCTCGGCCCGCGACCAGACGGCGCTACGCGAGCTTGCCGGCCGCTTCGCCGCCGCAGTGCAGTCCGATCCTGCGCCGTCCCTGGCCGACGTCTGTTTCACGGCCAACACCGGCCGCGCGCAATTCGCGCACCGGCTTGCCGTCAGTGCCGCGACTCCCGCCGAACTCGCGCAAAGGCTCGCCGCTTTCGCCGCCGGCCAGCAGGCGCCCGGCGTCGTGCATGGCCATGCACCGCCGAAGAAACCGCGGATCGCGTTCCTCTTCACCGGCCAGGGCTCGCAATACGCCGGTATGGGCCGCGGCCTGTATGCGTCCCAGCCGGCCTTTCGCGAGGCGCTCGACCGCTGCGCGGCCGTGCTCGACGAGGAACTCGGGCGGCCGCTGCTGCCGCTCCTCTTCGACGACGGCACAGCCCTCAACCAGACCGCCTTCACCCAGCCCGCGCTCTTCGCCCTCGAATACTCGCTCGCCGCCATGTGGCGTTCGTGGGGGATCGAGCCTGGCGCGCTCGTGGGACACAGCGTCGGCGAGTACGTCGCCGCGTGTGTGGCCTCGGTGTTCAGCCTTGAAGACGGCCTGCGGCTGATCGCGGCGCGCGGCCGCCTGATGCAGGCGCTGCCCCCGGGCGGCACCATGCTGGCCGTGATGTCGGACGAAGCCACGGTCGCGGCGGCCATCGCGGCGCATGCTGCGTCGGTGTCGATAGCCGCCCTCAACGGGCCCGCGAACACCGTGATCGCGGGTGCCGCCGGCCCGGTTCAGGAGATCGCGCAGGCGCTCGCGACGCGCGGCATCGAGACCAAGCCGCTCGTGGTGTCGCACGCTTTCCACTCGCCGCTCATGGAACCGATGCTCGACGAGTTCGAGAAGGTCGCGGCGCGCGTCGCCTACTCGGCCCCGCGCATGGTGGTGATCGCGAACGCCACCGGAGCGCCGGCGGCCGGCGGCGACCTGCAGACCGCCGGCTACTGGCGGCGCCACGTCCGCGGCGCGGTGCGCTTCGCCGATTCCATCGTCGCCCTGCGCGAGCAGGGTTATCGGCAATTCCTGGAGATCGGACCGAAACCGACGCTCGCGGGCATGGCGCGCCAATGCTGGCCCGCCGACGGACCAGCCGCGTCCTGGCTGCCTTCGTTGCGCACCGGACGCAACGACTCCCAGCAGGTGATGGAAAGCCTTGCTGCGGCCTATGTGCAAGGCGCCAGCGTCGACTGGGCTGCGGTCGCCGGCAGCGAACACGGCCGTCGCATCGCCTTGCCGACCTATCCGTTCCAGCGCACCCGCTACTGGTTCACCTTGCCGCCGTCGCGGCCGCGCACCGAAGCCGGTGCGCTTCACCCGCTGCTGACAAAGCGAATCCGCTCCGCGGCGCTCGCCGACACGGTTTTCGAGACGTCGCTCAGCGCCGAGTGGCCGGCATTCCTGCGCGACCACCTCATCCTCGACAACGTGATCTATCCGGCGACCGGCTACATCGAGATGGCTCTCGCGGCGGCCCGCCAGCTCGGCGCCGGCCCGCATGCGCTCGAATCGTTCTCGATTCACGCACCGCTCATCCTGCCCGAGCGTTCGCAGGACGCCGTGGCTGTGCAACTCGTCGCCGCTGCCGCTGCCGGCGGCGCGACGGCGTTTCGGATCCTGAGTGCGCCGGGCGGGGACAAGGACGCGCCCTGGACCTTGCACGCAACCGGCACCTTGCGCTGCCTCGACCGGGCGCAGGCAGCGCCGCCGGCGCCGGCCGAGTGGCGCGCCGGCACGGCACGCGCGGCCGACGAGTACTACGAGCTGCTGCGCGAGCGCGGCGCCACCTACGGCCCGGCCTTTCGCGGCATCGCGCAGCTGGCGCGGGGTGACGGCGAGGCCTGGGCCAGGATTGAATTGCCCGCGGAGGCCGGCGAGCCCGGCGCCTACCTGCTGCACCCGGCGGCGCTCGATGCGGCCTTCCAGGTGATCGGCGCGGCGCTGCCGCCGGCGATAGAGGCCGCCCTGGGAGACGCGGTGTTCATGCCGGTGGACATGCGGCGGCTCGTCGCACTGGCGCCGTTGCCGCGGCAGTTCCAGGTCTATGGCACCGTCGTGGCCGCGCCGGGCGGCGAGACGTTGAGTGCCGAACTCGCGCTGTTCGACACGAGCGGCGCACCGCTGGCGCTGGTGCAATCGGTCAGCCTGAAGCGCGCCTCGCGCAAGGCGCTGCTGGCGGCGCTGCAGCACGGCGAGCAGGACTGGTTCTATGAGCAGGCATGGCGTGCGCAGGCACTCGCTGCGGAAGCCCCGGCGCCGGCCGGATCCTGCCTGTTGCTTCTCGATGAACGCGGCCTCGGCGAACAGGTGGCCGAGTTGCTGGAGGGTTCCGGTGTTCGCTGTGCGCGGGTCGCCCGTGGCGACGATGTCGCAGCCGCGCTGGCTGCCGCGCAGCGCGGCACCGAGCCGCTGCGGGTGGTTTCGCTGCGAAGCCTCGATGCCGATACGCCGCTTGCGGCTTCGGTCGCGGCGCTCGACGTCGTGCAGGCGTTGACCACGGCCGGAGCTCCGCAGACGCGCCTCTTCATCGTGACGCGCGGCGCCCAGCCCGCAGCCGGCGGGGCCGCGTCGCTCGCACAGGCGCCGGTGTGGGGACTTGGCCGGGTCGCGGCGCAGGAGCATCCAGAGCTGCACACGGTGCTCTTCGACCTCGACCCGGCTGCGGAGCCGGGCGACGCCGCGTCCCTGGCCGCGGAGTTGACGGCGGGCAGCGGCGAATCGCAGGTGGCGCTGCGCCGCGGCGAACGCCTGGTGGCGCGCCTGGTGCGCAGCCGCAGCCAGAGAAATGCGCCTCTGGAACCGTACCGTGCCGAGATCACGAGCCGCGGCGTGCTCGACAACCTGGTCTTGCGGCCGCTGGTGCGCACCGCGCTCGCCCCGGGCGAGGTCGAGGTGGAGGTGCAGGCCTCCGCGCTCAACTTCCGCGACGTCCTCAACGTGCTCGGCATGTATCCGGGCGATCCCGGTGCGCCCGGCACCGAATGCGCAGGGGTGGTGTCCGCGGTGGGCGAGGGCGTCAGCGTCCTGCAACCGGGGGACAGCGTCATGGGCATAGCGGCCCACGCCTTCGACTCGCACGCGCTGGCGCGTGCCGAGCTGCTGGTGCGCAAGCCGGACGGCCTGACGTTCGCCGAGGCGGCGGGCGTGCCGATCGCGTTCCTGACGGCGCTCTACGGGTTGCAGAATCTCGCCGGCCTCAAGCCCGGCGCGCGTGTGCTGATCCACGCGGCCGCCGGCGGCGTCGGCCTGGCTGCCGTGCAGATCGCGCGCAAGCACGGTGCGGAGATCTTCGCGACCGCAGGCTCCGCAGAAAAACACGCCTACCTCAAGGACCTCGGCGTGCAGCACGTCATGAGCTCGCGCACGCTCGACTTCGCCGACGAGGTGCTGGCGCTCACCGGCGGCGCCGGCGTCGACATCGTCCTCAATGCGCTGGCGGACGACTTCATCCCGAAGAGCCTGTCGGCGCTCGCGGCGGACGGCTGTTTCCTCGAGATCGGCAAGCGTGGCATCTGGAGCGCGGAACAGGTCCGGGCCGTGCGCCCGAATGCACGATACTTTCCCTATGACCTTTCCGAGGTCTTGAGCAACGACGTGCCCCTGTGGCGCGCAATGCTCGAGTCGGTGCTTGCCGACCTGGAAAGCGGCGCGCTGCAGCCTCTGCCGGTGACGGCGTTCCCGGCCGCCGCCATCGTCGACGCGTTTCGTTTCATGGCGCAGGCGAAGCACATCGGCAAGGTGGTCGTCAGCCATCGCGCCATCGGCCCCCTGGTCCGCCCGGACGCGGGCTACCTGGTGACCGGAGGGCTGAGCGGCCTGGGCCTGGAGACGGCCGCCTGGCTGGTCGCGGAGGGTGCGCGGCACGTTGCGCTCGTCGCACGCAGCGCGCCGGGCGCGGCCGCGCAGGAGCCACTGGCGCAGATGCGTGCG
The DNA here is from genome assembly GCA_963720545.1 of uncultured Acidobacteriota bacterium. Lineage (GTDB taxonomy): Bacteria > Acidobacteriota > Vicinamibacteria > Fen-336 > Fen-336 > MFD01916-c6. The sequence continues at coordinate 3,828,086 of OY970399.1, forward strand.
GCCGGCGCGAACGTGCATGTGTTTGCCGCGGATATCTCGTCGGCAACCGAAGTCGCACGGGTCTTTGCGGAGGCGGCGGCCGCGATGCCCCCGCTGCGTGGGGTGGTGCACTCCGCCGGGGTGCTCGACGACGGCACCCTGCGCCAGCAGACCGCGGAGCGCTTCGCGACCGTCATGGCGACCAAGGTCGACGGCGCCTCACACCTCGACCACGAGACACGCGGCCTGCCGCTCGATTTCTTCGTGATGTTTTCCTCGGTCGCCGCCGTGTTCGGCGCTCCCGGACAAGGCAACTACGCCGCTGCCAACGCCTTCATGGATGCGCTTGCGCACGCGCGCAGGGCGGCCGGCCGGTGTGCGCTCAGCATCAACTGGGGCGGCTGGGCCGAGGTCGGGATGGCCGCGCGGCTCGCGGCACGCGACCATCGCCAGCGGGAGCAGGCGGGCATCGACCTGATCACTCCGGAGCGCGGCATGCGCGCGTTTGCGCACGCCCTTGCGGGCGACGCGGCGCAGGTTGCCGTGCTGCCCATCGACTGGCCGGCGTTCCGGCAGCGCCTGGGCGACGCCGTGCCCGCGTTCTTTGCGGAACTGACCGCACAGCCGGCGCAGGCGGCGCAGGCTCCGGCGAGCGAGCGCAACCTGCGCCAGCGGCTGCAGGCCGCGGCGCCGGAGGAGGTGCTTGCGCTCATCACGGCCTTCGTCGCCGAGCAGGTCGCCCGGGTCTTCGGCATCGATCCGGGCCAGCCGCTCGATCGCCAGCAGCCGCTCGCGGATTTCGGTCTGGACTCGCTCATGTCGGTGGAACTGCGCAACCGCCTGCAGGCGGGTTCCGGTAAAAGCCTGCCGACGACGCTCGCCTTCGACCATCCCACGATAGATGCGCTGGCCGCGTTTCTCGCGGCCTCGCTGCGCGAGGAAGCGCCGCCGGCCAGCGTCCCGCCCGCGGCCGCCATCGAGCAACAGGTCGAGAAGCTGTCGGACGACGAGGTCAGCGCGATGCTGAGCAAGCTGATGGCCGCGCGCGAGGAATGAGCGGAACGGGCACGGAAGGATTGACAGCGGCGCAGAAGCGCGCGCTGCTCGAGCGCCTGCTGAAGGACGAAGCGGGCGCCCAGCCGCTCTCCGCGGGGCAGAAGGCCCTGTGGTTCCTGCACCAGCTGGCGCCGCGCAGCAGCGCGTACAACGTTGCCTGGACCGCCTGGGTGCGTTCGCCGCTGGACGTCGCCGCGTTGTCGCGCGCGCTGCGCCGGCTCAGCGAGCGCCACGAGATGCTGCGGGCGCGCTTTACGACGCGCAACGGCGAGCCCATGCAGCGCTTCGCGCGGCCGGACGATCCGGTGATCGGGGAGCACGACGCCAGGGGACTGAACCGCGAACAGCTGGAAAAGCTCCTGGTGGCCGCCAACGACCAGCCGTTCGACCTCGTCAACGGACCCGTGTTTCGCGCCGACGTCTGGCACCTCGGCGCGGCGGAACACGTCGTCCAGTTGAGCGTGCATCACATCGCATTCGACGGCTGGTCGGTCGCCATCGCCGTGCCCGACCTGATGGCGCTCTATGGCGCGGAAGTGTCCGGCGCGGCCGCGGTGCTGCCGCCGGCGCCGGCGAACTTTGCAAGCTACGCGGCGTGGCAGCGCGAGCTGGTGGACGGCCCTGCCGGGCAGCGGATGTGGGAATACTGGAAAGAGCGGCTCGGCGGGTCGCTGCCGGTCCTGGCCCTGCCGACCGACCATGCGCGGCCCCCGGAGCCGAGCTATGCGGGCGGCAAGGTTTCGTTCCTGCTCGGCGAGGAGGAGACGCAGCGCCTGCGACAGCTGGCGCGCGACCAGGGCGCAACCTTGTTCATGACGGTGCTGGCGGTTTTCGGCGTGCTGCTGCACCGCTACACCGGCCAGGAAGAGGTGCTCATCGGCTCGCCGACAGCGGGCCGCAGCCGCACCGATTTCGAGGGCATCGTCGGCTATCTCGTGAACCCGGTGGTGCTGCGGTTGTCCACCGCCGGCGTACCGAGCTTCGCCGCATATCTCGCGCAGGTGCGCGAACGCGTCGTCGAGGCGCTGCGCAACGCCGACCTGCCGTTTCCCCTGCTGGTGCAGAAGCTGAACCCCGAACGCGACCCGAGCCGTTCGCCGCTCTTCCAGGTGGACTTCAACATGCTGCGAGCCATCCAGCTGGGACCCGATGGCGGCGGAGCCGCGCAGGGTGGTTCGCTCGCGCAGCCGACCTTCGGGCGCCTGGTTCTCGAGAGCTTCAGCATCCCGCAGCAGCAGGGCCAGTTCGATCTTGGATTCGAGATCATGGACAACGGCCGTGAACTCGCCGCCAACCTGAAATACGCCTCCGATTTGTTCGAACCGGCCACGGTCGAACGCATCGCTGGTCACCTGAAACAGCTGGTCACTTCGGTGCTGGAAGCGCCCGACCGGCAAATCTCGCAGCTGCGGATGTTGACCGCGGCAGAAGAGCAGGCGATCCGCGGGTTCAATTCCACGGCGCGGGTTTATCCGGACGAGCGCCCGATTCACAGGGGTATCGAGGACCAGGCGCGTGCCGCGCCGGACGCGGTGGCCTTGCGGTTCGAGGGGCAGTCGCTGACCTATTCGCAGCTCGACCGACAGGCAAACGGCCTGGCCCTCCGGCTGCGCGCCGCCGGTGTCGGCGCGGGCGTTCTCGTCGGCATCGTCGCCGAGCGATCGTTCGAGATGGTCGTCGGCCTGCTTGCGATCCTGAAGGCCGGCGGCGCCTATGTGCCGTTCGACCCGACGTATCCGCCCGATCGGCTTGGCTTCATGTTCGAGGACACGCAGGCGCAAGTGATCCTGGTGCAGCCGAGACTCGAGGGTGCGCTGCCGGCGCACGCCGCGCGAGTTCTCGAGCTCGCTGCCGAGGACGGCGCTGATGAGGCGCCGCCCGGCGACGAGTCGCTGGACAGCCTCGCCTATGTCATCTTCACCTCCGGCTCGACCGGCCGGCCCAAGGGGGCGATGAATGCGCACCGGGGGATCCTCAACCGGCTCTCGTGGATGCAGGAGGAGTATCGCCTGCAGCCCGCGGACCGTGTGCTGCAGAAGACTCCCTACAGCTTCGACGTCTCGGTGTGGGAATTTTTCTGGCCGCTGCGCGAAGGCGCGACGCTCGTCATCGCGCGTCCAGACGGCCACAAGGATCCGGCCTATCTCGCCCAGCTGATCCGCGACGAAGGGGTGACGACGCTGCACTTCGTGCCCTCGATGCTGCAGGCGTTCGTCGAGGAGGAAACCGCCCGGTCGTGCAGCTCGGTGAAGCGCGTGATCTGCAGCGGCGAGGCGCTGCCTCACGACCTGCAGGAGCGATTCTTCGACGTCTTGCCCGCGTGCGAACTGCACAATCTCTACGGTCCAACGGAAGCGGCGGTGGACGTGACCTATTGGGCGTGCCAGCGTAACGATGGCCGCAGCAGCGTCCCGATCGGCCGTCCCGTCGCCAACACCCAGATCCATCTTCTCGACGCGCACGGCCAGCAGGTGCCGGTGGGGGTGCCGGGAGAACTGTGGATTGGCGGCGTTCAAGTGGGCCTTGGATACTGCAACCGCAACGAACTGACGGAGGAGCGCTTCGTTCCCGACCCGTTCCGCGATCAGCCAGACGCTCGTATGTACCGCACCGGCGACCTTGCGCGCTATCGGTCGGGCGGCGAAATCGAGTACCTCGGTCGCACCGACCACCAGGTCAAGATTCGCGGCTTCCGCATCGAGCTTGGTGAGATCGAGGAGCGCCTTCTCGCCCACACCCATGTCGAACAGGCGGTGGTGGTCGCGCGTGACTTTGGTAACGCTGACCGCCGGCTGGTCGCATTCGTCACCGGGGGGGCGAACCAGGCCGTCGACGTGACCGCTCTCAAGAGTCACCTGCTCGAGACGCTGCCAACGTACATGGTGCCCACAGCGTTCGTGGTCCTCGACTCACTACCGCTCACCGCAAGCGGCAAGGCCGACCGCAAGGCGCTGATGGCCATGGACGTCGCGGGTCCGGCGGCTGACGTCCCCGAGGTGCCGCTCACTACCAGGACGGAGGAGATCGTCGCGGGCATCTGGTCGGAAGTCCTGGGCACGCCGGTCACGTCCGCGGCCGCCGATTTCTTCGCCCTTGGCGGCCACTCGCTGAGCGTTGCGCAGGTCGCGGCGCGTTTGCGCAAGGCCTTGGGCACGACCATTCCCTTCCGCGAAGTGTTCGCGGCGCGTGACCTGGCAGCGCTCGCGGCGCGCATTGACGCGACGCGCACCGAAAGCAAGGAGCGCGACTCGAGCGCCGGCCCGGCGTCCGATGCCGACACGGGCGAGACCCCGCTGTCTTCCGTGCAGCAGCGGCTCTGGTTCCTCAACGAACTCGGCGGCGACACGGCCGAATACGCGATGGTGGGCGCCATCGAGCTTGCGGGAAGCCTGGACCGGACGGCGCTCGAAGGCGCGCTCGCGCAACTCGTCGTACGCCACGAGTCGCTGCGCACGATCTTCCGCGCACCTGGCGGCGATCCGGTACAGGTGATTCAGCCTGCCGGCCATTTCGTCCTCGAAATGGAGGACGTGCCGTCGGAGGAGGCCTTGCGTTCGCGGATGAAGAGCGCCGCGACGCGGATATTCGACCTCCAAAGCGGGCCGCTGTTTCGCTGCGTGCTCTACCGGACGGCGCCAGACCGGCACTACCTGCTGCTGATTCTGCATCACATCATCGCCGACGGCTGGTCGATCGGCGTCCTGCTGCGCGAATTGGCCACGCTCTACACCGACACGGTCCTCGGCAAGCCGTCGTCGCTGCCGGCCCCGCTGCTCCAGTACCGCGACTATGCGCGGTGGCAGCGTGAGCAGGCCGGCGACGGTGACTACGGCGGCGCCCTGGCGCGCTGGGTGGCACGCCTGGACGGCGCGCCGCGCGAACTGGAATTGCCGTCGGACCGGCCGCGGCCGCCTGCGGAAAGCCATCGCGGTGCAACGCTGCCGTTCCGCCTGCCGATGGAGCTTGCCGAGGGCCTGCGCACCCTGAGCCGCCGGCAGGGCGCGACCCTGTTCATGACCTTGCTGGCGCTCTTCGACACGTTGTTGTGGAAATACACGGGCCAGCAGGATCTCGTCGTCGGCACGCCGGTCGCGAACCGCCCGCGGGTCGAGCTCGAATCGCTCGTCGGTGTGTTCGTCAACACGCTCCTGCTGCGGACTCGGCTCGAACCGTCGCTGACCTTCGCGGAGGCGCTCGGGCGGGTTCGCGACACCACCCTCGACGCGCTGGGCGACGAGCAGGTGCCGTTCGAACGGCTGGTCCAGGCACTGCGCCCGGAGCGGGACCTGGGGCGCAATCCGCTGTTCCAGGTGATGTTCGTACTGCAGAACATGCCGCAGCGCCCCGTCGACCTCCCGGGCCTGCAGCTGCGCGCGCTCGATGTCGATCGCGGCGCCGCGCAGCTCGACCTGACGCTCTACATGGTGGAGACCGCCGAGGGCTTGTCCGGTTTCGTGGAATACGCGACCGACCTCTTCGACGCCGACCGCATCGCGCGGATGACCGGGCATTTCGAGCAGCTCGCCCGCGCGGTGGTCGCATGGCCGGCCGCACGCCTTGGCGAACTGGACATGCTGACCGAAACCGAACACGGGAACGTAGCGTCGTGGAATCGGACGGCGCGCCCGGAGCCGACGGCTTGCGTGCACGATCTCGTTGCCGCGACCGCGGCGCGACAGCCAGATGCGACCGGGCTCGTTTTCGGCGATGCGTCGCTCACGTACTCCGAGCTCGAGACGCGTGCGGCGGCAATCGCCGGCCGCCTCGCAGCGCTCGGGGTGCGGCCCGGAAGACTGGTCGGCGTCCTGCTGGAACGCGGCCCGGACATGGTCGCGGGGGTCCTCGGTGTGTTGAAAGCGGGCGCCGGCTACGTACCCATGGATCCCGCGTTCCCATCGGATCGCCTCGCCTACATGCTGGAGGATTCCGGGGCGAGCGTACTGCTGACGCAGGAGTCGCTAGCCGGCAGCATCGCAACGGACGCGAGGGTTCTCGTGCTCGAGCGGTTCGCGGACGGCGACCCGGTGGCTGTGCCTGTGGCGGCGACACTCGACGATCTCGCCTACGTCATCTATACGTCGGGCTCGACGGGCAAGCCGAAGGGCGTCGCCATCGGCCACCGTTCGCTGGTGAATCTCCTGGCGTCGATGCAGGAAGAGCCCGGCTTCACTGCAGCCGACAGCCTGTTCGCGGTGACGACGCTTTCCTTCGACATCGCCGGGCTGGAGCTGTACCTGCCGCTGATCGCGGGCGGACGCATCGTGCTTGCGAGCCGCGACGACGTTGCCGACGGCAACGCCCTCGTCGAACGCCTGGAAGCGTCGCGAGCCACGGTCATGCAGGCGACGCCCGCCACCTGGCGGCTGATGCTGGAAGCCGACTGGAAGGGAAGTCCAGGGCTGAAAGTCCTGTGCGGCGGTGAAGCGTTGCCGCGCGACCTCGCGGATGCGCTGGCGCCGCGCGTCAAGGAACTGTGGAACGTCTACGGCCCGACCGAGACCACCATCTGGTCGTCGTGCGAGCGCGTGAGGGTTGCACCGGGACCCATCGCCATCGGCCGGCCCATCGCCAACACCAGCCTGCTGATCCTCGATCGCTCAGGCGGACTCGCACCCGTCGGCGTCCCTGGAGAACTGCACATCGCCGGCATGGGCCTCGCGCACGGCTATTGGCGGCGCGATGACCTCACCGCCGAGCGCTTCATTCCCGACCAGGTGAGCGGACAGCCGGGAAAGCTCTACAAGACGGGCGACCAGGCGCGCTGGCTGCCGGACGGCCGCGTCGAGTGCCTGGGCCGTCTCGATCATCAGGTGAAGGTGCGCGGCTACCGCATCGAGCTGGAAGAGATCGAGATCGCGCTGCGCGCTCATCCGGATGTCGACCAGTCGGTCGTGGTTGCGCAGAAAGGCGACGGCGGCGACGACCGCCTGATCGCCTACCTCACCGAGGTTTCCGGACGGCCGGCGAACGTCACCGAGTTGCGTGCGCACTTGCGGAAGACGCTGCCGGCCTACATGGTGCCGTCGGCATTCGTCACGCTCGACCGCCTGCCGCTGACTGCCAACGGCAAGATCGACCGCAAGGCACTGATTGGAATCGAGTCCGCCCGTGCGGTTCGCGGCGAGCCGCTGCCGCCGCGGACGCCGGCCGAGCTGTTGGTGGCGCAGGTGTGGCGAGACGCCCTCAAGGTGCCGTTGGTCGGGCTGCAGGACAATTTCTTCGACCTCGGCGGCCATTCGCTGCTGGCGATGCGGGTGCTTGCCGAGATCGAAAAACTCACCGGCACCAGGCTGCACCCGCGCGACATCATCTTCCAGAACCTTGAACAGCTGGCAAAAGCCTGCGCTGCCCGGGTGAGCGAGCCGCCGCTGGGCGAGCCTGCGGCGGACACCGACGGCAAGCTGCGCGGCTTGCTGCGCCGCTTGCGGCCCGGTGCCGCGGGCGGCAAGCGATGAACGCACGGCATGCCGCGTTCGCGGCGCTAGGCGCCGGCCTTTGTTTTGGCGCGGTGGAATGGGCCGCCGAGCATTTTCAACGGGACTACAGCGCCTGGCAGGTGATATGGACTCGCTACGGAGTGCACCTCGCCCTCATCGGTGCCGCGGCAGCCGCGCGCGGCGTGAATCCGCTGCGCACCGGCCGGCCGGGCCTGCAGGTGTTGCGCAGCATGCTGATGGTCGCGATGCCGGGCTGCTTCCTGATCGGCGCGCATTACGCACCCGCGCCCGGGGTGTGGTCGCTCTTCTGGATCACCCTGCTGTTGTCGGCCTGGCCCGAATCGCAATGGCGCGGCGCCGATGTATGGCGGCGAGGGGCGCTGCACCTGGGAGCGCTTGCCGGCATGTGGCTGGTGGTACAGCCGCTGCACGCGCTCCGCTGGCCGACACTGGCGCCGGGCCTGGCGATGGGCGCGTCCTTTGCCGGTTACCTGGCGCTCACGCACGTGCTGCGCGCTGAGACTGCCTTCTCCCGGCTCTTCTATACGGCGCTTGGCGTGTTCGTGGTGCTGACGCCGTTCGTGGCGCCCCGCTACCTGCTGCCGTCCGGCCACGACTGGCTGGTGTTCCTCTTCATTGCCGTGTTCGGGCTGGCGTGCCTGTACTTGCTCGATCTTGCCCTCGACGCGGTGCCTGCTGCCCTAGTGAGTCCCTACCTGCTCATCACGCCGGCCGCGGCCGCGGTCCTGGAGATCCGCGACGGCGGCAGGCCCGGCGCCGCCTCGCTATTCGGGGTGGTGCTGCTGGCAGTCTGCCTCTGGCGGGCGGTGCCGCGCGCCGCGCCTGCCGTGGCGCAGCGCAGGGAAGCCTGAGCCGGGGCTCGCCTAGCCTCGCGTCGCGTGCGGTATCGACCGCGACTTGATGTCGATCACGGCGGCGCTCCTGGGCACTGTCGCGCGCGTCGATGCCAGGACCGAGTCGACTACCCAGTCGCGCACCAGCGACACGAAGCGGCGCTGGTTGTTGAGCAGCGTGAAAGTGTGGTCGGTGTCGTGCAGGTGCACGGCCTGGATGTGCTTGCCGTTGGGCCAGAACGGCACCTTGCCACGCAAGCCGTGGTTGAAGTGGTGCCAGGATGAGCTACCGCCGCTGAAGCCGAGCAGCACCGGGCTGCGCCGTTCGACCAGCGTGCGCAGCGCGGCCACGAACGCGCGGTAACTCGGAAAGATGGACGTCTCGGCCGATTGCTGGGTCATGGCAGTGGCCTTCACGGCCGTCAGGACGAGGCTGCGACCGGAAAGCAGCCGCACCCAGCTGCGCAGCTTGAAAACCTGGCGGCGCGCGTTGAGCAGCATGGACCAGGGCGTCGGTATGTTGTAGCCGTCGACCGTGGCGACGCCGACGATGCGCGCGTCGCGGCTGGCGGTGCGAATGGCCATGTCCGCGCCGGAGCAGATGCCGAAGGTCACGAAGCGATCGATGCCGCGCGAGGACAGGTGGTCGAGGGCTTCGCCGGCGTCCGCCAGCGCCTGCTCGACGAACGACAGCATCGCACCTTCGGCGCGCGGGCTGTCGCCGATGCCGGAAAAGTCGAAGCGCAGCACGGTGACGCCGAGCGCCGCCAGCTCGCGAGCCAGCGCGACGTGGATGCGTGCCGGCCCGGTGCGGTGCAGGACGCCAGCGTTGAACAGGACGACGCCCAGGTTCTCGCGGTGCGCGCCGGCCGGCGGCTCGGTGAGGATGCCCACCAGCGACTTGCGCGGTCCGAAAACGAAGGCGCTCTCGTTCATGCTGCGCGCTCCCGCAGCCGGGTGACGAACAGTTCGAGGATCTCGAGAGGCACCAGGGTGCGGTCCATGTCGTCACGCTTCAGCCAAACCGGCAGTGCCGCGGCTCCCGCCAGCTCCACCGGGACTCGCAGGGTTTCGAAACGCGCCTGCAGGGCGGCGGCGTGCGCCGGCTGGTGGCTGCCGAGCAACAGCACGCGCTGCGCGGCGCACGCCGGCAGCGTCGTGAGGTCGAGCGCCTCCAGCTGAGCGCGCAGCTCGGCAGGCAGCGGCGCGCCAAGGACCTCGCTCGGCGGATTGTCGGGCACGTACCCGCGCGGCCGCGGCCGCGCCTTCACAAGCGCTTCGTGCCGCGCCGCGAGCTCCGCGACGAACTCGCGGCCGTTCACGATCGGGTCCCAGAGCAGCAGCTTGTCGGCGTTCAGCCCGCGGCTTGTGGCAATGGCCGCGATGCTGGCGCCGAGGCGCAGGCCGAGGATCGACGGGCGCGCGATGCCGCTGGCCTCGCGCAGTTCCTCGTAAGCCAGCTTCACGTCTTCGAGCCACAGGTCGATGCGTCCGTCCGCGGCATCGCCCGAGGAATCGCCGCAGCCATAGAAGTCGAAGCGCAGCGCGTGCACTCCCGCCTCGCTGAGGCGGTGGCTCAACTCGCGAAATGCGCGGTGCGAGCGCATGTATTCGGCGCCGAACGGGTAGCAAAGGAGCACGGCACCGCGGGCGCCGCGCCCGCTTGCCGCAGGCTCGTAAGCGCCAAAGAGCGGCCTTTGGTTGGTGCCGAAATAGAAGGGTCGCATGCCTGAAGTGTGCGGTTCCGCTCTTGTTACGCGTCGCGCCGACGGGGAGGAATGAGTGCGCGGAGATTAACAGTCGGGTCGGAACCGGTCAATGGATCGGACTCGCTCTCTCGCCGTAGTCGCGCGCTGAAACCGCTGCCTGTTGCCTCTTCGCGAAAGGCTGATTCTCGCGAGATTAGGGCACTTCGTGCGCCTGCCCGGTGAGTCAGCCCACAGCGGAACCGGGCTGTGTTCCGATTTCTCAGCTTTCCCTCCAAAAATGACGAGTCACGCGTGGCTTACCGCGGCTTCTCGGGCGAGTGCAGAAGCTGCAGGCCCAGCGTCGCCGCTCCCTGCGCCGCGGGGATCGTCACTCCGGCCGCGGCCAGTTGCCGCCACAACTCGAAGTTGAGTTCACTCTTGAGGGTGCCCGCGGTCTGCAGGTGTTCGGTGCTCCAGACCTGCAGCTGGAAGCGCAGCGCGGCGAGGCCCACTTCCATGAACTCGACCGCAGGCGGCGGGTCGGTGCGCACGTCGGTGCGGCTCGCTGCGGCAGCGAGCAGCACCTTGCGGACCAGCTCCGGATCGGAGGCGTGCGCCACGTGGACAGTGACGGTGTACGCCGTGAGCCGGTCGGGCCGGTTCCAGTTCATGACCCGCTCCGACACGAATTGCGAGTTGGGAACGATGATCGCGACGCGGTCGTCGGTGAGGATGGTGGTGGCGCGCGCGCCGATGCTGCGCACTTCGCCGATGGCGCCCGCGATTTCCACGCGGTCGCCGATCTTGATGGGCCGTTCGAACAGCAGGATCAGGCCGCTGAAGAAGTTGCTGGTGATGTTCTGCAGGCCGAAGCCGAGGCCCACGCCAATCGCTCCAACCAGCACGTTCAGGGAAGTGAGGTCGATGCCGGCGCTTTGCAGGATGACGATGGTGCCGAGAGTGATGACGACGTAGCGCACGATCGCGCCGAGCGCCTCGCGCATGCCAACGTCGAACCCGCGGTGCGCCAGGACATGCTCGACGAGAAAGCGCGTCGCCCGCCGCGTTACCCACACGAGCGCGGCCGTGAAGGTGATGACGGTCAGCACCTTCCACGGCGTGAACTGGCTGCCGGCGATCCCTGCGTTCAGGAATTGGCCAATGCGCGCCCAGACGTCGTCAACCCGTCCCATCAACCCATCATATGACCGGCTTTCAACCGGTTCAGTTCAGAACGTCTGGGTCGGCGGCCAGACGACCCTAACGGGTGGATTCGACCGCGGCGACGATCTCGTCGACGACGCCGAGCCAGCGCGCGAGTTCGTCGGCCGTCGGCGCCAGTTCGTAGGGATGATGGTGGCAGGCGCGGCTGAGAGCGGACCACGCGTGGCTGGTCTGCGCGGCCAGGTCCCGATCGCCAAGCCGCCGGCGCAGGTAGATGAGCTGGACACGCATCGGACAGCGGCGCAGGTCGAGGTCACGGCGCCGCCACATGTCGCCGACGGTCGCCTCCAGGGCACGGCGACCGAGAAGTGCCGACGTGCGCGGCCACAGGCCGATCGCCTCGGCATCGTCGCGTTCCAGGAACTCCCGTGCCGCCGTGAGCAACGCCCGCGGCTCACGCGCCGCGCTCATGCCGTGCCTCGCAACCAGGCGGCGAGCTTGCTGGTGAGACGAACGAGTTCCAGGGCCTGCCCGGCGGGGATGTCAACGTCGGCCTCGGCCTCGCAGCGCTCGTAAGCCACCGCGTGCTGCGCCGACGTACCGTCCCGCACGTGCTGCAAGACGTCCTGGCCACGCTCGGCATCGTCGAACAAGGCGAGGGCGGCGAGCCGGCGCAGCTCGCCTGCGTCGCTCAACGAGCGCTCCACTTCGGCGTGGGCTTCGCCGCGCGACAAGCGGCGGCGGCGCACCACTTCCATGCAGGCAGCTTCCAGCGCGAGCCGGCACAGGCCAGGAACCACCTCCGCCGCGGCCGTCGCCGGCAGCTCTGCGGTGCCGGCCACGGCCAACGCATCCTCAAGATAACGACCGACTGGGTCGAGACAGCGCCGCGTCTCGACCAGTGAGCGATCGCGGCGCGTCACCTCGATGATGTCGGCGGCGATGTCGAGACGGCGCACGGCTTCGGGCAACCGGTCGTCGTGGGTGAAGACCAGCACCTGGCGGTCGGCGGAGGCGCTCTCGAGCACGCGGGCCAGACCGTCCACGCGCGCCGGATCCATGGACTGCACCGGGTCGTCGATGACGATGAAACGGAATGGGCTCTCGGGCAGCGTGGCGCGCGGTACGAAGAGACTGAGCGCCAGCGAGTGCAGCTCGCCCTGGCTCATCACGCCAAGCGCCGCGCCGGGGACGCCGTCCACCGTGACGTCGAGGACCACCCGCCGCCTGGTGCCATCGCCGGTCAGTTGAATGCGGCCAAGCTCGACGTGGCTCTGCTGCCGAAGGTGAGCCCAATGGCCGGCGGCCCGATCGGCGATGGGTCCGAAGCGATCGTCGCGGATGCCGGCGGCGGCTTTCTTGAGCCACGTCTCCGCGGGCTTGAGCCGGTCGAGATCCGCCTTGCCGCGCGTCGCGTCCACCGCTTGCGCGAGCCAGCCCGAGACGAGCAACGCCACCGGCCGCCAGGCATCTTCGCGGCGGCCCAGCTCCTTCCGCGCCTCGTCGCGCAGCTTGACCAGGGCATCCGCCAACGGCTCTCGAGCCTGCTCGACGTGTTTCGCCAGGCGTTCCAGGTCGGTGATCGCCGCGCCCTCGTTCCAAACACCGAGCGCGGCGACGAACGCTGTGAGGTCGAAGCCGATTTCGATGGCCCGCTGCAGGGGCTCCGGCTTCAGAACGACGAGCCCCTCCCAGAGTCGGCGCGCCGACGCAGCGCGTTCGTGTGCCGCATCCGCCACCACCGCGGCGCCGCGCAGCTTGCCCACCGAGCCTTGCTGCTTCTTTGCCCAGGCGCGGTCGAGGGCCTTCTTCTCGCCGCAGACCGGGCAGTCGCCGTCGCCGTGCGCCGCATGGAACGCGAGCGCCAGCTCCAGGATTTGCGCGGCATCGCGCGAACGCGCCGCCTCGGTGCGCGCGGCCGCCTTCAGGTCGGCGGCGGCGGCGCGCATCTCGGCCACCGCCGTCGCGACATGCGCCGGATCGGGCGGCTCGAGGCTGGCGATCATCAGGAAGGTATCGGTGGGTGCCGTACCCCCGCCCGTGGCAGGTGCGCCGGCGAGGATGTCGCCGACGGCGGCGAGATCCCACTCCTTGCCCTCGATTGCGCCGACGACCCGCCGCGCGCGGTCGTCGTTCACGGCGCGCAACGCTTCGAGCAGCGGCACCCGCGCGTCCATCACGTCTTTCAGCGCCTTCTCGCGCTCGCGCCGGGCGTCCTGGAATGCCCCTTGCGCCTGCACGAGTTCCTCGAGGCCGAGGATTGCGGAAAGCGCGTCGTAGAGCTTCGACGGGCCCTCGTCGAGGAGCGAACCGAGTTCGTTGTAGGAGAGGAATGGCCGGTGCGTTCTCAGCGCCGAGGTCCAGCCGAGGGAATCGAGGTCGGAGACACCGCTGCCGTTGAGCTCGACGGCCACCGCCGCGACATTGGCGCTGAACTCGGCGCCGTCCTCCCAGCGGCGGGCCACCACGCAAGGAGCCGCCGCGCCTTCGATCACGAACACGCCCTGAACCAGCGCCGTCGGCTGGTGGAGGTTGCGCCAGCCGTCGCGCCAGACGGCAGCGCGTTCCTTCCAGCGCATGCTGTCGCCGGTGAGCAGCACCTCGAGGGCTTCGGCGAAGCTGGATTTCCCCGAGCCGTTGCGGCCGACGACCAGCGTCAGGCCCGGCCCCGGCGTCACCTCGAGGGTCTGCCGCGGACCGATACCGCGAAAGCCTTCGACCGTGATGGAGCGCAGGAACGCGCCGCCGGCGGCCGCATGAGTCGGCGTGCCCTTGTCCGGCTTTGCCCCTGCGGCGTCGCCCTGCAGCTGCTCTTCGAGTTGCGGGCGCCCGGCGAGCGCCGCGAATACCAGCGGCGCCCAGGGCGCATCGCGCACCTCATCGGCGTCGAGTCGGGAGAGAACGATGCGCCGCAGCCCCGCGTCCACGAGCCAAGTGTAAGCGGTCTCTTGATGGGTGCCGGCGTGACTCTTGTTGATGCCCCAGGCGAGTGTCGGGCACGAGTTGTGCTACCCCATTCGTCAAGGCGGTGAGAATTAACGCCGGACAACAACTCGAAAATTCGCGGGCAGAGAATCCTTGGGCAGGTTCTGGGCTGCGGCTACGCTATGGCTGTAGCCGTTGAAGGGCTGAGTCAGCCCGCAGGTTTCATTTGGATTGGTAGCGGATTCGGTGCCTCCGAGTGAGCCCGACGCGTCAGTGTAACCGGCGATCGCCTGAGACGGTTGTCTGATGGTGCAGTGCGTCGTGTCGTTGGGAGCGCGCAGTTTGCAGCTTCGAAGGGAGGTGCTGTGGCTTTCTCGAGAGATGCTGGAAAGGACCGGCCGCTCTACGTCTGCATGCTGAGTCTGCACGGTTTGGTACGCGGCCGCGAACCTGAACTCGGTCGCGACGCGGACACCGGCGGTCAGGTCCTCTATGTGCTGGAGGAGACCCGGGCGCTGGCCGTGCTACCAGAGGTGTCGCGGGTCGATCTCGTGACCCGTTTGATCGAAGACTCAGCGGTCTCGCCAGACTACGCGGTCGAGCGCGAACCGCTCGTGCCGGGCGCCGAAATCGTCCGGCTGCGGTTCGGCCCACCGCGCTATCTGCGCAAGGAAGTGCTCTGGCCGCATCTCGACGTCGCCGTCGACCGCCTGCTTCAGTTCTTCCATCAACAGCGGCGAATCCCGGATCTGGTCCATGGTCACTATGCGGACGCGGGCTACGTGGCGCGCGAGCTGTCCCGGCTGCTGGGTGTGCCACAGATCCACACCAGCCACGCGCTCGGTCGGCTAAAGAGGTCGCGGCTGCTCGACACAGGCATGCGGCCCGACTCGATCGAACGGCAGTTCAACATGGTGCGGCGAGTCGGGGTCGAAGAGGTCGTGCTGCGCGACAGCTCGCTCGTGGTCGTCGGTACGCGCAGCGAGTACGACGACCACGTGACCCACTACGACAACGCCCGGCACGCGTCGCTGGTTCAGATTCCGCCAGGGACAGATACCGAACGTTTTCACCCGCCGCGCCGCGAGTGGCGGGCGCCGGCGATCCGCGCCGAGATCGACCGGTTTCTGACCAAGCCGGCGAAGCCGTTGATCCTTGCGATCTCGCGCCCCGCGAAGGGAAAGAACGTGGTCGGGCTGCTCGAGGCCTACGGCGGCAGCAAGGAGCTGCGCGACGCCTCGAACCTCGTCCTCATACTCGGCAGCCGGGACGACATCTCCGCTATGGAAGACAACCCGCGCGACGTCTTCACCAGTCTTCTGCTCGCGATCGATCGCCTCGATCTCTACGGCAAGGTTTCCATGCCCAAACGGCACGGCACCGAAGACGTTCCCGAAATCTACCGGCTCGCCTTCAAGCGCCGCGGCGTGCTAGTCAACACGAGCACGTCAGAACTGTTCGGCCTGACGCTCATCGAAGCGGCGGCCTCGGGCCTGCCAGTCGTCGCCACCCGCCACGGCGGGCCGCCGGACATCGTCGCCAATTGCCGCAACGGCCTGTTGGTGGATCCTCACAATGCGGACGAAATCGTCGCGGCCCTTTTGCACGCCCTGCGCTCGCGGGACGACTGGAAGCGCTGGTCGGTCAACGGGATTCGCGGCGTCGCGCGCCACTACACGTGGCCCGCGCACGCGCAGCGCTACCTGCGCGAGGTGCGGCGCGTCCTGCGCCGCCACCGCAAGCGGCGGCGCCGCTGGCTGAACGATGTCGCCGCGCCCACCCGCTCACGCCTGCCGACGGTGGATCGGCTGCTGGTCGCAGATCTCGACGACACGCTGCTGGGCGATTCCGCCGGCCTGGGCGCCTTCGTAGACCATCTTGCCGCCAATCGTGTGGGCACGGCGTTCGGAATCGCCACCGGTCGCGCACCCGGCTCGGCGATGCGCCTGATACGCGACCACGGCGTGCCGCCTCCAGACGTGCTGATCGCGGCTGTCGGCAGCGAGATCTACTACGGACGTGAGCTTGCGAAGGACGAAGCCTGGGCTCGTCATATCCGAGCCGACTGGCGTCGAGAAGCAGTGGCGGTCGCGCTCGAAGAATTGCCGGGGATGCGGTTGCAGCCGAAACAGAACCAGCGCGACTTGAAGCTCAGCTATACCGTGGATCCGCGGACGATGCCGACTCTTGTCGAGATTCGCCGGGCGCTGCGGCGCGCGGGCCTCAAGGCGACGATCATATTTTCCAGGGACCGCCACCTGGACTTTCTACCGCTCCGTGCCTCGAAGGGCCGCGCCATCCGATACTTGTCATACCGCTGGGGTTTTCCGCTCGATCACATCCTCGTGGCTGGCGATTCGGGAAACGACGAGGAGATGTTGCGCGGCGACACGCTCGGCGTCGTGGTCGGAAATCACAGCCCGGAGCTCGACCGGTTGCGCGGCGGCCATCAGGTGCTGTTTTCCAAAGGCTCCTACGCCTGGGGAATCCTGGAAGCGATCGATCACTACGAGTTCTTCCCGCCTGCATGAACGTTCACCGTCGACTACGGCGTGAACCGTGGCGGCCACAATTCCATTTCACACCGCTGCGCAACTGGATGAACGACCCCAACGGCTGCTTCCAGCACCAAGGGGTGTTCCATTTGTTTTACCAATACAGCGCCGAAGCACCGACCCATCGCGCGATCTCGTGGGGCCACGCGACCAGTTGGGACATGGTGCATTGGCGCCATTTGCCGGTAGCCATCCGCCGAACCACTTCTGACTGGGTCTATTCGGGCAATGCTTTGGTCGATCGCGAA
This sequence comes from uncultured Acidobacteriota bacterium, assembly GCA_963720545.1. Lineage (GTDB taxonomy): Bacteria > Acidobacteriota > Vicinamibacteria > Fen-336 > Fen-336 > MFD01916-c6. Next base: position 3,844,992 of record OY970399.1, read on the forward strand.
AACCGAAGCGGCCTGCAGAAGGGCAACCAGCCGCCGTGCCTGGCATTTTTCACAAACAGCCGGCGCAGCCGCACGCGCGCGCAGCACCAGACCGTTGACCTGGCCTTCAGCACCGACGGCGGCTGGCACTGGCAGCGCTATGGAAGTAACCCGCTGGCCGATCCAGGCCGGCACGTCTTCGACGCACCCTATGTGTTTCGTTTTCCAGGCGATGGCGACTATCGAATGCTCGTCGGTGAGCGCCTTGGCGGGCTGACCGGACCGCCCGGTCGTTTCTCGATCTACCGGTCGAGGAACCTACTGCACTGGGAGCGTGTCGGCCAGATCGGCCCATTCGGGCGGCGCAGCGAGGTCTGGGAGGTACCTGTACTCGTGCCCATGCGGGTTGGCGGCCGCCGTCACTGGGTCCTGATCTGGAGCGTCGTCGATCGAACCCGCGCCGGTTGGACGGGCACACGCTATCTGGTCGGGGCCTTCGACGGCACACGTTTCGTTCCGCTGCACCATGAGGATAAGGGAAGGGTTTTCGACTTCGGCGCCGACGTCTATGCGCCGCTCGTGTGGTCGCATGTTGCCGGACCACCAATCGTGATTGCGTGGATGAGCGACTGGAACTACGCCGCCCGTATCCCGACCACAGGCGCGTTCACCGGCGGCCCGCTGACCGTGCCGCGCGAGCTGCGACTGGTCAAGACTCGTTCGGGAACGATGCTGTCACAAGCACCGATCCGGGCGTTGCGCGTCCTGCGCGGCCCCCGCTTGCGCGCCGTCAACTTGAGAATCGAGGCCGAACCAACCGCCCTGCCCGCGCCGCCAGCCGCGTTCGATTGCTTCGAGCTCGAGATCCGGTTTCGTAGTCGCGCCGCCCGGTTCGGAGTGTTGATTCACGGAGCACCTGGCGAGGTCACGGAACTCGGCTACGACACGCGAGCGCACATGCTCTACATTGACCGCACCCGTTCCGGCGTCGTTGGCTTCGCGCGCCGTTTCCCGACCGTTTTGAAAGCACCCGTCGGTCCCGGCGAGGTGCCAGCGACGCTGCGCGTCTTCGTCGACCGGTCGTCGATCGAACTGTTTGGCGCGCGCGGAACGCGAGCGATCACGGCGCAGGTGTATCCACGGGGCGGCCATCGCCGTGTCGAACTGTTTGTCGAGGGCGGCCGCGCCACTGCCACATACTCGTTCTGGCCGCTGCGCTCGATCTGGCGCTCCTCCGAGTCCTAGGCATAGATATAGCGGGCATGTCTATGGTCGTCTAAGCCGGATGGGTTCATGAACTTGGAGTGGTGGCCAGGGAGGGAATTGAACCCCCGACACGAGGATTTTCAGTCCTCTGCTCTACCAACTGAGCTACCTGGCCGATGAACGGTGGCGGGAGCGGTATTGTAACCTACGCGACGCATGAGCGATGCCCGCGCGAGCATCGAAACACTAGGCGATTCGGCCCTGCTGGTGCGTTTTGGCAGCGCCGTCGATGCGGCGCTGAACGCGCGCGTGCATCGTCTCTCGCGGCGCTTGTCGAAGGCGCCGCCGCCGTGGGTGCGCGACATCGTGCCCGCGTACGCGACCCTCGCCGTCATCGTCGATTCCGCGGATCCACGACTGGGCAGCGAGCCGCTGCACCTCGTGCACGCGTGGCTTGCGAACTGGCTTGCCGAGACCGATGCGCGCATGCCGCTCGAGGCCGCAAAAGAGTTTTCGGTGGCGGTCCGATACGGCGGGGAGTTCGGGCCGGACCTCGAAGCCGCGGCTTTGGAACTCGGCATGACTCAGGAAGAAGTGATCGCGCGCCACGTCGCCGGGCAGTACCGCGTGGCGATGATCGGCTTCTCGCCGGGGTTCCCGTTCCTGATGGGCCTCGATCCGGCGATCGCCCTGCCGCGCCTCGCGCAGCCACGGGTGCTGGTGCCCGGCGGCAGCGTCGGCATCGGCGGCGCGCAGACCGGCATCTATCCGCGCGACAGCCCGGGCGGTTGGCGAATCATCGGGCGCACGTCGCTGGTGCTGTTCGACGCTTCGCGCGAGCCGCCGGCGCTGCTGGCGCCCGGCGACGGCGTGCGGTTCGTGGCGGAATGACGCTCACCATCGTCAAGCCGGGGATGCTGACGACGGTGCAGGACCTCGGCCGTCATGGGTTTCGCCACTACGGTGTGCCTTCGGGAGGGGCCGTAGACGAGGTGTCGTTCGTGCTCGCTAACCTGCTGGTGGGCAACCCGCCCGGCGCCGCGGCCCTGGAGATGACGATGCTCGGGCCGACGGTGCGTTTCGATCGCCCGGTGCGTGTCGCGCTCTGCGGCGCTGACGCGGACGCGGAAGTTGCTGGGGCGCGCCTGCCATGGTGGCGGCCGGTGGACCTGCCGCGCGGCGCGGAGATCAGGATCGGTGCCCTCGAGCGCGGCGCGCGCGCGTACCTCGCGATCGACGGAGGCATAACGGTGAAGAGCGTGATGGGCAGCTCGGCCACCGACCTGCGGGGCGGCTTCGGCGGCGCGGACGGGCGCGCGTTGTCTGCCGGCGCGGAGCTTGCGCTTGGCGGAAGGCGGACGGATGTGGCCGCCGACCAGATGCAATCTGTGCCTTGGTACGTGGATCCGCGGCCCGACCTGGTCCTGGACGGGCCGATAGCGATCGGCGTGTTGAGCGCAGCGGACGAGCTTACGGAGCCCGACGCGCTGAACGCAGCAGAGTGGAACGTGTCGGTTGACAGCAACCGCCAGGCGCTGCGGCTCGTCGGTCCGCCGCTCACGCTGCAGGTGCCCGGCGAGCGCGTCTCGGAACCGGTTGTTCCCGGTACCGTGCAGATGCCCCCGACCGGGCTGCCGATCGTCCTACTCGCCGACGCGCAGACCGTTGGCGGCTACCCGCGCATTGGCCACGTGCAGTCGACCGACCTGCCGCGCCTCGGGCAGGCGCGGCCCGGCGACGTGCTGCGGTTCCACCGTGTCGACGCGGCCGCGGCGGCCGCCGCCGCTTGCGAAAGGCGCGAGCGCCTTGCCCGACTGGCGGGGGCGATTGGTGAGCGACTCCTTGGAACCTAGGGTCATCGACTTCAACTGCGACATGGGTGAAGGCTGCGGCGACGATGCGTCGCTTGTCCGCTGGATCAGCTCCGCGAGCATCGCCTGCGGCGGCCATGCTGGCGACGTCGAAACCATGCGCCGCACTGTGACCCTGTGCCGCGACGCGGGTGTTGCCGTGGGCGCGCATCCGTCGCTGCGCGACCGCGAAGGCTTTGGGCGTGCCGAGAAGCCCATCACCGCGGCGGAAGCGTTCGACCTGGTGGCGGAACAGACGGCGGACCTTGCTGCGATCTGCCGTGTCGAGGGCGCGCCGCTGCGCCACGTCAAGCCACACGGCGCGCTCTACAACATGGCAGTGCGCCGCCCCGAGTTGGCCGAAGCCATCGCGCGCGCCGTGTACGCGGCGTCGCCGACGCTGCGGCTGTTCGGACTCTCCGGCAGCGCCATGACCGCAGCGGGTGAGGCGGCGGGGCTGCGCGTGTTGCACGAGGTGTTCGCCGAGCGGAGTTACGAAGCCGACGGTTCGCTGACGCCGCGCTCGCAGCCGGGCGCCGTCCTCGAGACGGTGGGCGAGGCGGTGGCGCAGGCGCTGCGGCTCGCAACCGAGGGTGCGGTCACGGCACGCACTGGGGAGCGAGTGGCGGTCCGCGCCGACACGCTGTGCCTGCACGGCGATCGACCCGATGCGCTCGGCTTCGCCATGGCCGTGCGTGCCGCACTGGAGCGCGCCGGGATACGAATCGCCGCCCCCGCGGCTTGAACTACTGCGACTGCTCGGGAGCTGCGAGGCGGACTGTCGCGGCCGCGGTGCCTCCCGGCGGTACTTCGATGAGCACGGTTGCGCTACCGCCCTGATCCTTGAAGACGTTTAGTTCCACCTGGCCGGCCGGAACTTCGATTTCGCCGCGGCCCGTGGCGTCCGTACTCACCTCCTGGCCCCAGACTTCGAACGACTCGCCCTGCCACTTCGCCCAGTAGATCGCGGCGTGAGATGCGGGAGACCCATCTACGGCGGCGACCAGCACCGCTATGCGGCCGCGCGGCGTCGGGCCAATGGTGACGTCCTCAGCGCCGGCCGCGACGCGCGCTTGCAAGCCATAGGCGCCTCCTGCGCGCGCCTGGGCGGCAATGTTGTAGGCGCCTGCCTTCAGGCCGCCGATGACGAAGGAGCCGTCGATGAGCGATTGGCCGTATTTCGCGGACCTGTCCGGACCCGTCGCGGTGAGGTCCAGGCCGGGAACGCCCATTCCGCTCGCGTTGACGACGCGGCCGGAGATGCGCAGGCCTTTCGTCATCGCGATCTCGACGTCCGCATTGCCCGATTCGGCGACGTTCAGCGGGACCGGGTCGGCCGTATAGAGCTCGTGTGAGGCTGACAGCATGTACCGGCCGGGATTGAGGTCGATCTGGAAGCGCCCATCCGCCCCGGTCTGTAGGGAGGAGCCATAGCCAGCCTGGCCCTTCGAATCGTCGGGCATTGCCTGGACCGACGCCTTGCCCAGCGGCGCACCGGTTTCCTTGTCGGTCACTGTCCCGTGAATGGTCGCGCCCGTGAGCGCGATGTCGAAGACGAACGTGTCGGCATCCGGAATCTCGGCCTTTTTCTCGGGGACCATGCGGCTGTCCGTGCCAAAGATCATGACTCCGTAGGAACCGGGCTCGTCGAGAATGGCCTCGTACGAACCGTCTTCGCGCGTTCTCGCCATGTAGCGCTGTGGGCCGGCCGCCGCCGTGGCGCCGGCGAAGACCATCGAGTAGCCAGCGCCGTGGCCGGTGAACTGCAACCTGTACCCGGCCGCCGGCGCTCCCTGGTGGGTCACGGTTCCACTCACCAGAATGTCCCGGAGCAGGAACTCGACCGTGGACGTTTCCCCGTCCCGCACCTCGACGTCCTTCTCTTGCCCGGACGAGTAGGCGCCGCGGCTGCCGCTGAGAAGCTTGAGCCGTGCGTTACCAGGCGCGGCGTGCTCGATCGTGAAGGAGCCGTCGTTCGAGACCTGCGTCATCAGGCGGCCTGTGTAGGAGTCGTCCTGCGCAGCGCCGTCTACGCGAACGAACATCCCCACCGGTGGCATGCCGTCGCGCCGCCTCACCATGCCCGCGATGCGGCCGCCCGGCGTCAGCACCAGGCGGGCGTCCGTCACCGACCGTGCCGCGTCGATCTCGATGCTCGTCTTGCCGCTGCGGTAATCGGGATGTCGAGCGACCAGCATGGTCGGGCCGTTCTCGAGGCCGCGCAGTTCGAAGGCACCGGCAACGTCGGCCGCGGCCGAGGGGCCGTCGCCGGCGAGATAGTCGTCGCCCTCAGTGAGCACCGCGACCGTGGCGCCTGGCAGTGGCTCGCCGGTCATGCTCGTGACGGTGCCGGACACGCGGCCGCCCGGACCCAGGCGAATTCGTCCGGCATCGGTGGTGCGTCCCGCGGCGACCTTCACCTCCTTCACGATGCCGCGCGCGAATCCGCGAGCATCCACGGCGACCGAATAGGTGCCAGCGGCAAGCCGTTCGATCAGGAACCTGCCTTCGGGGTCCGGGGAGTCATCCTGGCGGATGACCGGCTCGTCCGAATCCCTGGCCCGCGCGCTCGCCGTCGCGTTGTAGGCGGTTATCGCCGCGCCGCCGCGGTCCGCGACGAGGCCCGTGATCGATCCGGCCGGCTCGACCACGATATCGACGTTCTCCGCGCCGGCTTCAGCGTTCATGGTGCCCCGTGCGTAGCCGTCGGCATCCACCCACATTCGATACTTCCCGGGTTCGCAGCCGCCGAGCGTAAACCCGCCGTCCGCTTCGGCAACCGTCGACTGCACACCACCGGCGCCCGGTCCTTCGTGGAAAGCCGTCACTTCCGCGCCGGCGACGCCGAGCTTTCCGGAGCGCACGCGGCCGCGGATCGCGAGCCCGGTCTCGAGCGTGATGTCGCCGAGATCGACCCGGCGGGTGCGCGCATCGCCGGTGACTTCGATGCGCTTGTTTCCATAGCCCGGCGCTTTGATCTCGAGCACCGAAGCGCCGGCCGGAGCGCCGTCGAGCACGAAAGTGCCGGATGCGCTCGTCTCCGCGTCCGGCACCGACCACCGATAACTGTTGCTCAATGCGGCACCGTCCACTTCGACGACCATGACCAGGCCCGCGACCGGAACTCCTTTCTCGCCCACGAGCCGTCCGGTGACCGTCGTGCCTCGAGCCATGCGAATGTCGATGCTCGTTTCTTCGTTGCCGCTGACGGTCACTTCGGCAAGGGTCAACGCCCGCCCCGTCTTGCGCACCACCAGCGTGTACTGTGCCGGAGCGACGTTCCGCGCGATGAAGGTGCCGTCGTTAGCGCTCACGAGGCGCGGCTGGCGGAGTTGCCAGGAAGGGAATGCGGCCTGGAATTCGATCGTCGCGCCTTCGACCGGCCGGCCGGCGTCGTCTGCAACCATGCCGAGGAGCGCCGCCCGTGGCAGCAGCACCAGGTCGGCGCGGCCGCCGGCAACGACGTCGTCCTGCACAGCGTAGCCGGTGCCGCGCAGCCAGGCGGTGACCCGGTAGCCGCCGGGACCGAGGCCTGCGACTTTGTAGTTGCCCCGGGCGTCGGCAATCGCCGTGCGCATGCCGAACTGCGGCGCCGCCGTGCTCGTGAACATCGCGGCGCGCGTGGAACGAGCTTCGATGCGGGCGCCGGCCGCGATGCCACCGCCGCTGCCGTCGCGCACGGTGCCGTCGATGGCGCCGCCTTTCTCGAGACGCACGCGAATGGGCGCGCGGCGATCGACTCTTTCGAGGACCGCGGCGGCGAAGCCATCGGCATCGACGCCGACCATGAATTCCTGGCCGCGGATCTCGGCAAAGCGGAAGCGGCCCTCGGCGTCGGTGCGCGTGGCCTGCGGCAGGGCGGTGCTCGAAGTTCCTTCGGCGACAACGAGCGCGTCCTTGATCGGCTTGCTGTCAGGTCCGACGACAGAGCCTTCGAGGATGCTTGACGGCGACGGGGACGGTGTCACTTTCCTGGGGGCGCCCGTTGCATTCGCGCGCGCGGGCGCCTGGCTCAGCGCCGCCGCGATCGAGAGGATGCTGACGAACGAACCGGCCACGAGCATGACGCCTCCTCAGGGGCCTGAATACCGAGAGTGGCTGACTGTTGCGAGGATAGCCCCGAGCGGGCGGCGCTACAATCCCGGCATGGTCACCAAAGATCCGCGCGTCGACGAAGCTATCCTCGATGCCGCGCCGTTCGCGCGGCCGATCCTCGAGCAAATCCGCAAGGTCGTGCACGCGGCGTGCCCCGAAGCGGTCGAGACGCTCAAGTGGCGCATGCCGCACTTCATGTACCGCGGCGCGATCTTGTGCGGCATGGCGGCGTTCAAGAACCACGTCGCGTTCGGCTTCTGGCAGGGGCGGCTGGTGGTGGACGATCCAAAGGCCGGCAGCGCGATGGGGCAGTACGGCTGCCTGACGAAGGTGTCCGACCTGCCGTCGGCGCGGGTGCTGGCAGCGCAGGTGAAGAAGGCGATGGCGCTGCGCGATGCCGGCGTGAAGGCGCCGCGTGACAAGACGAAGAAGCCGGCGGTGCCGCTGAAGACGCCGAAGGACCTGCAGATAGCGCTCGCGAAGAACAAGAAGGCGCGCGCCACCTACGACGCGTTCGCGCCCAGCCACAAGCGCGAGTACCACGAGTGGCTGATGGAGGCGAAGCGCGAGGCGACACGCAAGCAGCGGCTTGCGCAGGCGGTGACCTGGATGGGCGAGGGCAAGCCGCGCAACTGGAAGTACCAACAGCGGACGGCACGATGATGAGGAAGACGATGTCGGCGCTCGCCGCCCTCGTCGCAACCTCCGCCTGCAGCCGCCCGGCGCTGGCACCGAGCGAAACCACGTCGCCCGCGCCGGCCGCCGCGCATGCCGGCTATTTCGACCAGGCCGGCCGCAAGGACGTCTTGTCGGGTGGCGTGCGCATGATTCCCGTGAACACGCCCAAAGGCACCTTCCGGGTATGGACCAAGCGCACCGGCAACAACCCCACTGTGAAGGTGCTGCTGCTGCACGGCGGCCCGGGCGCCACCCACGCCTACTTCGAGGCGTTCGACTCGTTCTTCCCCGGCGCTTCGATCGAGTACTACTTCTACGACCAGCTCGGCTCCGGTAACAGCGATGCGCCCGACGATCCGTCGCTCCTCGACGTCAACCGCTTCGTGGACGAGGTCGAGCAGGTGCGCCAGGCGCTGAACCTCGATCGCAGCAACTTCTACCTGCTTGGCCATTCCTGGGGCGGGCTGCTCGCGATCGAATACGCGCTGGCCCATCAGGACCAACTGCGCGGCCTGATCGTGTCCAACATGATGTCGAGCGTGCCGGCCTACAACACCTACGCGAAGACCGTGCTGATGCCAGCGATGGACCAGAAGGTTCTGGCCGAGATCCTGAGCATGGAGAAGGCGGGGAAGACCGAGTCGCCGCGCTACATGGGACTGCTGACGCCGAACTATTACGAGCAGCACATCCTGCGGATGCCGGCGGCCGAGTGGCCGGAGCCGGTGGTGCGTTCGTTCGCGCACATCAACCGCAAGGTCTACGTGCCGATGCAGGGGCCGAGCGAGATGGGCGCCGCCGGCCTGCTGGTGAACTGGGACCGCACCGCCGACCTGCCGAAGATCAAGGTGCCCACACTGGTGGTGGCCGGCGCCCACGACACGATGGACCCGGCCTACATGGAGCGGATGGCGAAGTCTCTGCCGCAGGGACGTTATCTACTTTGCCCCAACGGCGGCCACATGGCGCTCTACGACGACCAGCAGACGTACATGGACGGCGTCATCGCGTTTTTGCGCGACGTGGACAGCGGCGCCTTCCGGAAAGACTAGGCCTTCTTCTTCTCCGGCATCTGCAGCACCACTTCGCCCTTGTCGCGAGTGGGGAACTCGATGTCGGGCAGGCCCATGCCCTTGCGCAGGCGCGAGTCGATCTCGTTGCGGATGTCGGGGTTGTCACGCAGGAAGTTGCGCGCCGTCTCCCGTCCCTGGCCAATGCGCTCGCCGTCGAACGAGTACCAGGAGCCCGACTTCTCGACGATCTTCTGGTCTACGCCGAGGTCGAGGAGGTCGCCTTCCTTGCTGATGCCCTCGCCGTAGAGGATGTCGAACTCGGCCTCGCGGAACGGCGCCGCCACCTTGTTCTTCACCACCTTCACCTTGGCGCGGCTGCCGATGACCACGTCGCCTTCCTTCAGCGAGGCGATGCGGCGGATGTCGCAGCGGATCGAAGCGTAGAACTTGAGCGCCCGGCCGCCCGGTGGTCGTTTCGGGACTGCCGAACATGACGCCGATCTTCTCGCGCAGCTGGTTGATGAAGATGAGGCTGGTGTGGCTCTTGGCGACGATGGAGGTGAGCTTGCGCAGCGCCTGGCTCATGAGCCGCGCCTGCATGCCCATCTGCGCGTCGCCCATTTCGCCTTCGAGCTCGGCGCGCGGCACCAGCGCCGCCACCGAGTCGATGACGAGGACGTCCACGGCGCCCGAGCGGATGAGGACCTCGGCGATTTCAAGGGCCTGCTCGCCGCTGTCGGGCTGCGAAACCAGCAGGTTGTCGGTGTCTACGCCCAGCTTGCCCGCGTAGGTGGCGTCGAGCGCGTGCTCGGCGTCGATGAAGGCGGCCATGCCGCCGCGGCGCTGCGCCTCGGAGATGACGTGGAGAGCCAGTGTGGTCTTGCCCGACGATTCCGGCCCGAAGATCTCGATGACCCGGCCGCGCGGCATGCCGCCGACACCGAGCGCCGCGTCGAGGGAGAGCGAGCCGGTTGGAATGGCCGGTATCTCCACCTTCTCCCGGGATCCAAGGCGCATGATGGAACCCTTGCCGAACTGCTTGTCGATCTGGGAGAGGGCGGCCTCAATGGCCTTGGAGCGCTCGTTCTTCGAATCCTCGGGCATTCAAATCTCCTTGTGTGGGTCTACTGCCAGCCCACTTGATGTTGGGGCCGGTCCCCGACCAAACGAATCGTATCCGAGCCCCCTTCCGCGACAGGTCCAGCCGCCCGCCGCACCGAAAGAAAAGATCGACGAAACGTTTGTCGCACTGTTTGTACACATGCATAGGTTCATTTTGTAAAAGTGGCCTGCACAAGTAAGGGTGTGTCTGGCATGGCACGCCCAGTCGTCGCAGTTTGCAAGCGATTGAAAAAGAGCGACTTATGAGTATGATTTCGGGCGCCTGTCCCCTCGCGAAGCCAAAAAACTCTGGCGTCGGTGGCGTCGGTTTTGCTACCATCATCGCGTCCAAAAACTCCAAGAAGTCACCCACCTGGCGGAGTTGGACATCGAGGAGAAATAACTTGAAGAGTCGTCGGCCAAAAGCGCGTCGGAGCGCAACTCCGCGTAGGTCGCACAAGGCTCGTCCGTCAGCTGCGCCGGCTCGCAGAACCGTGCTCGCCCGCAGCAAGCCCACCAAGGCGAAGGCGAAGGCCAAAGCCAGGGCCGTTCGCGCCACCACCCCGGCGCGCTCGAGCCATGGGCTGAAGCGCAAGCGCGTCGCCATTCCTTCTCCGCTCGCCACCCGCCATGTCGCTCCGCCACGCGCTGCGGTGATCATGCCCGCGCGCTCCATGCCGCCTGCCGCCCGCGACTACCGCAAGCCCATGATTACCCCGGTGCGCCTCATGGGAACCCCTGAGACCACCGAAGAGGGCGTGCTGCTGGCCATCACCTATTCCATTCGTGAAGGCCGCCGCAACGATTTCTTCGCCTTGATGCGCGAGCTGAAGCCGCTGCTCTCGACCATCGGCGGCAACGACTGCATGGTGTTCGAGGATCGCAGCCGCCCGAACTACTTCATGGAAGTGTTCCGCTTCAAGGACGAAGCCGAGTTCACCGCGTTCGACGACAAGTTTCACAAGGACCGCAAGATCGCCGCGGTCTACGCGCTGCTCGACGACATCGTCGAAGCCGAGAAGAGCGACTTCAAGATCTTCGAGCGCAAGATCTAGGCCGGCGCCGTGCCCTCGCCGCTGGGACACGGTCTCGCCGCCGCGACCATCCACGCCCTCACTGCTTCGAACGCCACGGAACGCAGGGATCCGCGGCGGCTTGCGGCACTCGTCGCCGTCGCGTGCCTGCCCGACGTGGACTTGTTGTTCACCTACATCGACGGCCGCTCGCATCACCAGGGGATGACGCACAGCATCGGCTTCGCCCTGCTCGCGGGCGCGGCGGCCTTCGCCTTCGCCAAGGTGAGCGGCTTTGCGCCGTGGCGCGCCGCCGCGGTGGTCGCAGCAGCGTATGCTTCCCATGTGCTGCTCGACCTGCTTGGCCGCGACACCCATCCGCCCATCGGCCTGCGTGCCCTGTGGCCGTTCGACGGCGGCTTCTACAAGCTCCCGCCGGTGTTCCTCGACATCGGGCGTTCGCTGCGCTGGAGCACGGTGGTGAGCAACGCCCGCGCCGCCGCGCTGGAGGTGGTGCTGCTGGCGCCTTTCACCTGGCTCGCGTTTCGCTGGTCGGCGTCGACACGCCGCGAGGCCTGAGCGCCGAGATGGCCCGCGGGTTCGACAGCAAGTCGGTCGAGAGCCAGCAGGCCGAGGTTTTCGGCACGCTGCCGAAGGAGAAGGCCGCTGCCGACCCGGCGACAGCGGCTACGCGGCACCGCCTCGAGCTCGCGAAGTTCGATGCCGAGCGCAGGCTGCGGCGCGCGACTGGGTCTTACAAGGACATGCTGCAGCGCACCATTGCGTCGCTCGACGCGGAGCTTCGGAAGCTTCAGGGCTGAGGGCGGGCCGGTGTCGCCTGCACCACGCCGCCCTTGCCGACGAGCGCCTCGAGATCGGCGAGTTCGGCGGGCAGGAAGTCGGTGAAGTTCTCCACGCCAGTCTCGGTGACCGCCACCGTGTCCTCGTAGCGCACGTACAGGTTCTCGGACGGCACCCACAACTGCGGATCCACCGAGAACACCTGGCCCGGCTTGAGCGGCGCGTTGTTGTAGAGGCCGTCGTCGTGCACCGCCAGGCCGACGGGATGCGAGAACACTCCGCCGCCCGTCTCTATCAGCTTCTTCGCCGCCTCTTCGTAAGCCGGCTTCGAGAAGCGCGTGCGCGCGAACACCGGCGCCATCGCCGCCTTCGCCTCGTCGTGGATCTGCTGAGTCGTCACACCGGGCCGGATGCGCTTCATGATCTCGTTGCGGAAGGAAAGCACGAACTGCTGCAGCTCGCGCTGCACGGCCGGGTACCTGCCGCCCACCGCCCACATGCGGCCGATGTCGCTGACGTAATAGCGGTAGTCGGGGGCGTAGTCCATGAGCACCACGTCGCCGGCCGCGAGCTTGCGCGCGTTGCGGAAGTAGTGCGCGTTCCAGATGTTGTCGGTGCCCGACGCGGTGATGGAGCGGTAGGCCTCCTGGCGCGCGTCGTTCACCAGGAACACGTAGCGCGCCGCGGCGTCGAGCTGGTATTCGTAAACGCCGGCGCGCGTGCTCTTGATCGCCTCGATGACGCCGTAGCCGGCAAGCTGGGACGCGCGGCGCAGCAGCGCCACTTCGCGCGGGCTCTTGACGCTGCGCAGCGTGTCGAGGATGTCGGTGAAGTCGCGGATCTCGGCGCGCGGGTAGCGGGTGCGCAGCAGCGCCACGAAGCGCGCCTCGCGCGACTCGCGCCCGTCCCACGGATCGGCTGCGATCGCGGCGTTCGCCGCCTGCAGCTCGTGGCGGCTTTGGCCCTGGCCCTCGGCGGGCGTGAACGGCGTGTAGACGATCGCCGGCACGCCGCCTGCCAGGCCCGCGAGCCAGTCGCCCTGCATCTTCTCGGTGCTCTGCACGGTGTCGGCGCCGGTCAGCGCGCGGATTCTTTCGGCGTCGCCCGCGTTCAGCACCTTGCCCTCGGAGCGCTCGAGGCGTTCGTTGCGTGGCGGCAGGTACAAGGTGACGGTCTTGTCGCGTGCGTCGAGCAACACGTAAGAGCCGGGGGTCTCGATGCCGGACAAGTAATAGAACTCGTTCGACTGGCGCGGAAAGATGAATCCGTTCGTCAGCGGCGCGCCCTGCACCACGGCGACTGCGTTCGGCGGCAGCGCCGCGAACACCTGAGTCCAGCGCGCCTTGAACTCCTCGGGTGGAAAGTCGGACTGATAGTGGGCAAGCGTTTCGGCGCGCGCGGTACCGCCGAGCAGCGGGTAGGCGGCGATCAAGGCCAGCCAGAAAGAGCGCATCGGTCTTCCTTTCGTCTTTCGCAACGGGTTTCTCAATAGGTGAAGAAGCCGCGGCCGGTCTTGCGCCCCAGCCAGCCGGCATCGACCATGCGCCGCAGCAGCGGGCACGGCCGGTACTTCGAATCCCCAAAGCCGTCGTGCAGCACTTCGAGGATCGCGAGGCAGACGTCGAGCCCGATGAAGTCGGCGAGCGTCAGCGGCCCCATGGGGTGGTTCATGCCGAGCTTCATGACCTCGTCGATCGCCTGCGGTGTGGCGACCCCCTCGTGCACGCAGAAGATCGCCTCGTTGATCATCGGCATCAGCACGCGGTTCGCGACGAAGCCGGGGAAGTCGTTCACCTCCACCGGCGTCTTGCCGAGCGCACGCGACAGCGCCACCACCGCGGCGGTGGTTTCGTCGGAGGTCGCCTGGCCGCGGATCACCTCGACGAGCGGCATCAGCGGCACCGGGTTCATGAAGTGCATGCCGACGACCTTGTCGGGACGCGCGGTGACGGCGCCGAGGCGGGTGATGGAGATGGACGAAGTGTTCGACGCCAGGATCGCACCGGGCGCCGCGATGCGGTCGAGGTCGCGGAAGATAGCGGTCTTGGCCGCGAGGTTCTCGATCGCCGCCTCCACCACCAGGCTGGCGGCGGCGGCGTCTTCGAGGAGCGTCGTCGGCTTGATGCGGCCGAGCGCCGCTTCGACGTCGCCGGTGGCGATCTTGCCCTTTTCCGCGAGCCTGCCAAGGCTCTTGCGGATGGTGGCGAGGCCGCGCTCGACGTAGCCAGCCTCGAGGTCGCGAAGGATCACCGTGTGGCCATGCTGCGCGAACACCTGGGCGATGCCGTTTCCCATGGTGCCGGCGCCGATGACGGCCACAGTTGCCGGCTGCGTCGCTGCCGATTCGCTCATGGGGCGCAGTCTAAGCCAGCCGCTTGGGCTACTCTTGGCCATGACTTCGGGACAGTTGCGACGGATCGCGGGTGCCTTGGCACTCGCGGCCCTCACTGCGTGCGGCGGCGACAGCGACGGAAGCGCTCCCTCCGTCGCCGCGTCGCCGTCGGCCTCGCCGTCGGTGGCCAACAACATGACGCTGCTCGCGCACCTCGAAGGGCCCGCGCTCTCGGGTGGCGCCGCGGTCAACACCGCCGGCTGCTTCGGCTACACGGCGCCCGACGGCCGCCGCTACGCGCTCGTCGGCACGACCCTCGGCACCTCGGTCGTGAACCTCAGCAACCCGCGCGCGCCGCGGCTCACTGGCTTCATAACGGGCGAGCTCAGCACCTGGCGCGAGATCCGCACGTTCGGCGAGTACGCCTACGTCACCACCGAGGCGAAGACCGGGCTCGACATCATCGACCTCATCGATCCCGAACGGCCGGTGAAGGTGCAGACCTGGAACAAGACCTTCACCTCGGCGCACTCGCTGTGGATCGACAACGCGCGCAAGCTGTTGTTTGCGAACGGCACCGACACCGGCATGCACATCCTGCGGCTCGACCGGCCGCGCGAGCCGGTGGAAGTGGGTGTCTTCAACGGCTTCTACATCCACGACTCGTTCACCCGCGGCAACACCCTCTACGCATCCGCGATCTTCGACGGCTTCGAGGCGATCCTCGACATCGCGCGGCTCGACAGCATCCGCGAGGTCAGCCGCTTCTTCACCGGCGGCCGGTTCACCCACAACTCGTGGACCACCCTCGACGGCCGCTTCCTGTTCACCACCGACGAGCGGCGCGCGCGGCCGGTGGAAGTGTGGGACATCGGCAACCCGGCGGCGGCGGTCAAGGTGGGCGAGTGGATCGGCCGAACCGGCGGCATTCCGCACAACGTGCTGGTGGATGGCAACCGGCTGCTGGTCTCGCATTACGACGACGGCGTCTTCCTCGTCGACATTCGGGTTCCCCAGAATCCGGCGACGCTCGGCTCGTACGACACGTATCCCGGTACAGTGACCGGCACCTTCGGCGACTGGGGCGCCTACATCTTTCCGGGCAGCAACCTGATCTTCGCCAGCGACATCACCGGCGGCCTGTTCGTCCTCGAGTACACCGGCCCGTGAAGCCGCGCCCGAGCGCTGCGCGGGCGCCTTCTTCGATGGCATTGGTTGCGGCGGCGGCGCTGCTCGCGTGCGCGCTGCCGCCAGTGTCCGTGGCCGCCCAGGAAGCAGCGTTTGGCTCGTACCCGATGGCGCGCGAGGCGTCGGGCACGAGTTGGCAGACGGACGCCGGCGGGATGGAAGGCCGGCACCTGAACCTGGGTGCATGGCACGCGATGCTGCACGGGTTCGTCTTCGGCATCTATGAAGACGCGGCGCTGCCGCGCGGGGGACGCCAGGCGTTCTTCACCAACATGATGATGCTCGGCGCGACGCGGCCGGCGGGCGGCGGCACGCTGGGACTGCGGGCGATGGTGTCGCTCGAGCCGCTCCTGGGCGGGAAGGGATACCGGCTGCTGCTCCAGACGGGCGAGAGCGGCGACGGCATCAGCCACCTCATCGACCGCCAGCATCCGCACGACCTGTTCATGGAATTGTCGGCGAGCATCAGCCAGCCGCTGGGAGAGAAGTCCGCGGCGTTCCTCTATCTGGGCTACCCGGGAGAACCGGCGCTCGGGCCGCCCGCGTTCATGCACCGCCGCTCGGCCGCTGGGAATCCGCTCGCGCCGCTCAGCCATCACTGGCTCGACTCCACCCACATCGCCTTCGGCGTCGTCACGGGCGGGGTCACCGCCGGCCCGTTCAAGGTCGATGCGTCGCTCTTCAATGGCCGCGAACCCGACAGCGCTCGCTGGAACTTCGACGCGCCGCGGCTCGACTCGCAGGCCGCGCGCATCACCTGGAATCCGGGCGCCGGCCTGTCGATGCAGGTCAGTGCCGGCTTCCTGAGCGCCCCCGAGGTTCTGCACCCGGGAATCGACGAACGGCGCTACACCGCGTCGCTCTCGTGGAGCGCCGGTCCGCCGTCACGGCGCGTCGACCTGAGCGCTGCCGTGGGCCGCAAGCGCCGCAGCGCCGACCTGCCCAACTGCTTCATCTCCGCGGGCTGCTTCTCCGCCGGCACGGCAGTGGTGCCGTATCCGCCGAACCGCACCCAGGACGCGGCGCTCGTCGAAGCGAATCTCGCCCTCGGCGCCCGCCACACGTTCTTCGCCCGCGCCGAACGCGTGGAGAAGGACGAACTGTTCCCAGGCCCCGACCCGTTCCATCCGCGCGTCTTTCCCGTCGGCAGCGCCACCCTCGGCTACTTGTGGGAACTGCCGCTGCGCGGCCCCATCGGCTGGCGCCTCGGCGCCGCCGCAAGCCTCGGCCTCGTCCCCGAGTTCATCTCCCCCGACTACGGCGCTCGCCACCCCCGCACCTGGTTCCTGCTAGCCCAAGCCCGGATCCGCTAATCGACGAATTGGCTCCCGTCCCCCCAATTCGTCGATTTCCGTTGGTTTCGTTCCGTTCCCCAGGCGCTTGCGTCATCGTCCGTTTTGCGCCGTTTTCCCGAGCGCGTCCATCGCTTGCGCTGCGCGCGAGGGATCTCAACGTCATCGACGGATTGGCTACGTCCGTCCAATTCGTCGATTTCCGTTCTGTTTCGTTCCCCAGGCGCTTGCGTCAGCGTCGCTACCGCAACGCCTCCGGCAACTCAGCCTGGAGCCTCACCTCCGCGCCAGTGGCCGGATGCGCGAACTCCAGCTCCGCTGCGTGCAGCAAATAGCCGCCTTCGCCAGGCAGCCCCGGGTCGGCGGCGAGCGGCAGACCTCTGGCGCCGTAGAGCCGGTCGCCAACGAGCGGATGGCCGGCGAAGGCGAGGTGGATGCGTATCTGGTGCGGCCGCCCGGTAGCGATGACAACGTCGAGAAGGCTGGCGTCGCCGCGCTCCGCGACCAGCTCCACCGTCGAAAGCGACGGTTTTCCCCGCCCGTCACCCACTGCGCCGTAGACGGTGCCGAGCCGTGGATGCGGCACGAGGCCGATCGGTGCGCGAATCTCAAGGCGATGCCACTCCGGCACGCCGGTGGCGAGCGCGCGATAACTCTTCCGCACGCGCCGCTCGCGCAAGGCTCTCGTCAGAGACGCGCGCGCTTCCTCTGTGCGCCCAAAGAGCACGAGCCCAGACGTGTAGCGGCCGAGGCGATGCACGGGGTCGGCACCCGGATACTGGCGCTGCACGAGCGTGAGCAAGGTGTTGTCGAGGTAGCCGCCTGCCGGCAGGGTTGGCAGGCCCGCCGGCTTGCTCACCGCGAGAAGCGCTTCGTCCTCATGCACCACTTCGAAATGCAGCGGCGCTTCGCCCTCGTCCCATGGAGGCCGGTTCCAGACGAGCGTTTGACCCGCGCGCAAAATCTGGTCCCCCGCCGTAGGCACGCCCTCAAGTAACACTTCACTGCGCTCGAACCGCACGCCCCATTCGACGAGCGACGAGTGTCCGTACCGCCGTGCCAGATACGACAGCGCCGTCACCCCGGCCCCACCCGCGTCAATCACTTCGCGATACGAAAACCCGCTGTTCACCACGAAGCACCCTATCCGTTTTCCCGAGGGGGTCCATCGCTTGCGCTGCCCCCGAGGGATCTCAGAACTACGGCCGAGACGCGTCCGCTCCCACTAACTGTGGCCACAGATCGATCCACTGGCTGTTGGAGGCTTCGACCAGGCGATTCTTCTTGATGCGGCTCCAGCCTTTGATCTGGTGCTCTCTGCGGGCTGCTTGGTTGAGATCGCCGATCACTTCGGCGGATGAGGTCCGGATGGGACAACGGACACGGAGATCCCTCGGGCGCAGCGGCAAGCGATGGACGCCCTCGGGAAAACGACCGAAGGAACGGACTCAGCAATGGAACGGATGTTGACGCAAGCGCCTGGGTAACGAAAGAACGGATCAACGGAAATCGACGGATTGGACGGAGACGGGAAGCCAATCCGTCGATTACATCAGCTCCACGGCCAGGGCGACGCCGTTGCCGCCGCCCAGGCACAGCGTCGCGATGCCGCGGGACTTGCCGCGGGCGCGCAGGGCGTAGAGCAGGGTGGTGAGGATGCGGGCGCCGCTCGCGCCGATAGCGTGGCCGAGGGCGACGGCGCCGCCGTTGACGTTGACGCGCTGCGGGTCGATGCCGAGTTCGCGCACCACGGCGACGCCCTGCACGGCGAACGCCTCGTTCAGTTCGTAAAGGTCGGCGCTCGCAGCGTCCCAGCCGGTTTTCTGCCACAGCTTCCGCACCGCCGGCACCGGCGTCATCATCACCATCGACGGTTCGAGGCCGGCGACCGCCTGGCCGACGATGCGCGCCAGCGGCTTGCGGCCGAGCGCCTTCGCCGTCTCCTCGGAGCACACCACAAGTGCGGCGGCGCCGTCGTTCACGCCCGGCGCATTGCCGGCGGTGACGGTGCCGTCCTTCTGGAACGCCGGCTTCAGTGCCGCGAGCGCTTCCATCGACGTGTCGGCGCGAGGCGTTTCGTCGGCGGCGAAGACGAGTGCGTCGCCCTTCTTCTGCGGAATCGACACCGGCAGGATTTCGTCCTTGAAGGCGCCTGCCGCGATTGCTGCGACCGCCTTCTGGTGGCTCTCGAAGGCGAAGCGGTCCTGCTGTTCGCGGCTGACCTCATACTTCGATGCGACGAGCTCCCCGGTGCATCCCATGTGATAGTCCTCGTACGGGTCCCACAGGCCGTCGAAGATCATCGAGTCGACGAGCTTGCCGTTGCCAAGGCGCATGCCCTCGCGCGCGCCCGGCAGCATGTAGGGGCAGTTCGACATCGACTCCATTCCGCCCGCAACCACCACGTCCGAATCGCCCGCGGCGATGCCCTGGGCTGCGAGCATCACGGCCTTCAGGCCGGAGCCGCACACCTTGTTGATGGTGAGCGCGGCGACCGATGGCGGCAGCCCGGCGCGCAGCGCGGCCTGACGCGCGGGCGCCTGGCCGAGGCCGGCGGAAACCACGTTGCCCATGATGACCTCGTCCACCGACTCGGGCGCGACCCCGGCGCGCGCCACCGCCTCGCGCACCACCAGGGCGCCGAGATCGGGCGCGCGCAAGCCCTTCAGCGTGCCGAGAAACTTGCCCGTGGGCACGCGCACCGCGGACAGGATGACTGCCTGTTTCAAGCCTTGCCTCCGTCGAATGTCGAAAGGTAGCGAGTGGCGGCGCCGATGAATGCGGCGCGCAGCGCTTCGTCCTCTATCGCCGCTGCCGCTTCCAGTATCGCAGGACGCGGCGCTTGCGCCATCACCGGCGCGGCCGGTGGCCGCCGCGGCGCATTCGGCGTGACGAGGCCGCCGCGCGCCTCCATGAAACCAAGCCGGCGTGGAGCCGCGGCGCCCAGCAGCTCGCGCAGGCGGATGAGCAGCGGCACCTGCATCTTGTAGAGCTCCTTGCGCCAGCGCGCGTCGGGCACCTGGACGATGAGGACGCCGTCCTCCACCTTGATGACGCGTGTGCGCGCCGCCAGCTCGCCGCCGGTGAGGTGCGGCCAGAACGCCGCGACGAACGCGGTCATGCGCGAAGGATCGGCGCCGAGCATCTCACGGAGGAACGCGGGTGCTTCGGGAGCGCGCAGGTCGCTCATACTCGGATCAGAATGCCACGGGCGACGGCCGCGGTGTTCCGGTCGATTCGAGCGCGGCGGTCACGCCCAGTTCGACCGCCAGCCGGTGGACGGCGCGCATCGGCAGGCCGGCGACGTTCGAAGACGAGCCCGTAACGCCCTCGATGAAGAACGAGCAGCGGCCGTCGATGTGGTAGGCACCCGCACGGTCGCGCGGCTCGCCGCTCGCAACGTAAGTCGCGATCTGCGCCGGGGTGAGCGCCGCGAACCGCACCAGCGTGCGTTCGAGCGCCGAGCGCCGGTCGCCGCCGGCCACCATGCACACTCCGGTGACCACCTCGTGCTCGCGGTTCGCCAGCATCGCGAGCATGGCGCGCGCTTCCTCGTCATTGCCCGGCTTGCCGAGGATATGGCCGTCGCAAAGCACCAGCGTATCGGCCGCCAGCACCGGATGGCCGCCGCCGTCCACCGCGAGCGCCTTGGCGCGCGCCAGCCGCTCGGCGGCACGGTCGCCCGGTTCGCCGGGCAGCAGCGACTCGTCAACGCTCGGGATGATGACGCGGAAGGAGACGCCGGCGGCGCGCAACAGCGCGGCACGGCGCGGCGAACCCGAAGCGAGGACGAGCATCGGCCCCTTGCCGCGCTAGCGGCCGAGCGACAGCCGATCGCCGAGCGGCTTGGGCAGGCCGGCCTTGTAGATCTTCTTCTGCGCTCGCACCACCGGATACGCGAGACGATGGATGGTGAGCGCGCGCTTCTCGCTGTCGTAGAGCGCAAACGACGCGAGCGGGCTGCCGTCGCGCGGCTGGCCGACCGAACCGGGGTTGACCAGGTAGCGAGCACCCTTCTTCAGCTTCATCTTGAAGGTGTGGGTGAGCGCCGGATAGCCCGTGACCGCCTCGGGCGTCAGCGAGAACACCACCGGAAAATGCGAGTGACCGAAGAAGCAGAGCTCGTAGTCGGTCTGGCGGAACACGTTCAATGCGTCGATCTCGCCGAAGATGTAGGCGTCCTCATCGACCGGCGTGCCATGGGAAATGGCAAACGTCTTGTCCACCACACGCGGACCCTGCGGCAGCGCCTGCAGGAAGCGGCGGTTGGCCGCCGTGAGCCGCGACTGCGTCCATTGCGCCGCATTCAGCGCGATGGGGTTGAAAAGACGGCCATCCTCGAGCCCGGAGCAGACCTTGTCGTGGTTGCCGCGCACCGCCACCAGCGGCTTCAGCCGCCGCAGCATGTCGACGGCTTCGTTCGGGTCGGCGCCATAACCCACGAGGTCGCCGAGGAACACGGTCTTGTCCCAGGACTTGCGCTTCATGAAGTTGAGGACCGTGGTGAACGCCTCGCGATTGGAGTGAATGTCCGAGACGATCAAGTATTTCATCGGTTTCCGGTCGCGCGCTGGACAGTCTCGGCGATGCGCCGCGCCACGGTCGCCGCATCGACGCTCGTGGTGTCGATGCGCCAGTCGGCCATGGCATAGGCGTCCTCACGCGCTTTGAGGAGGTCAGGGATTATCCCACGGTTCCGCGCCAGCGGGCGGCGCGCGCCGTCGCCGATGCGCCGCTCGATCTCGGCGAGCGCGCACTGCAGGTAAACGGTGAAGGCGCCGGTGCGCAACAACTCACGGGTGCGCGCTTCGGCGAAGGCGCCGCCGCCCGACGCCACCACCACCTGCCGCTCGCCCAGCAGGCGCTGCGCTTCGTTCGCCTCGCGCACGCGAAACGCCGCTTCGCCCTCGGTCTCGAACAACTCGCCGATGGTGCGCCCGGCGCTGGCCGCGATCGACTCGTCCATGTCGCTGAAGCGCCAGCCGAGCCGCTTCGCGAGATGGCGGCCGACGGTGGACTTGCCGCTCGCCATGAAGCCGACCAGCACGATGCGCTGTGGTTCCACGTCCGCAGTCACGACGAAGCACCCGACCGCAGCACCTCCCAGAAGTCGGGAAAGGAAACGGCGACGCACTCCGCATCGTCGAGCCGGCTTGGACCGTCGGCGGCGAGCGCCGCGATGCCTAGCGCCATGGCGATGCGGTGATCGCCGTGGCTGCGGAGGGAAGCGCCGCGCAGCGTCGCCCCGCCGCGCACGATGAGGTCGTCGCCAACGGCCTGAGCATCGGCGCCGAGCGCCTGCAGCCCCTCCACCATGGCCGCGACGCGGTCGCTTTCCTTGATGCGCAGCTCGCCGATGGCGCGAAAGATCGTTTCGCCCTCAGCGCATGCCGCCGCCACTGCGAGTATTGGCACCTCGTCTACCAGCGCGGGGATCTCGTCTGCTTCGATGGTGATGCCGTGCAGGTGCGACGAGCGCGCACGCAGCACGCCGATCGGTTCGGGAGACTGCGCCTCGACCTGCTCCTCGATGTCAGCTCCCATGCGCCGCAGCGCGGCGACGAAGCCGATGCGCCGTGGGTTGAGTCCGACAGCATCGCAGCGCACGTCAGAATCGCGGCCGATGAGCGCCGCCACCAGCAGGAACGCGGCACTCGACGGATCGCCGGGTACGGTTGCCGCGATGCCGCGCAGGCGCGCACCGGGACTGAGGCGCACCGAGAATGGCGCACTGCCGGCGGCGATGCTGGCGCCGAAGGCGGGCAAAAACCGTTCGGTGTGGTCGCGGCTGCCGGCGGGTTCACTCACCTCCGTTGCGCCGTCGGCGGCGAGCCCGGCTAGCAGCACCGCGGTCTTCACCTGTGCGCTCGCCACCTCGAGTTGCAGCGTGATGCCGCGCAACGCCCCGCCCGCAACCGTCAGCGGCGGCCTGCCTTCGGTGGTCGTAACCGTTGCGCCCATCTGCCGCAGCGGCCTGGCCACCCGCTCCATCGGCCGGTTGCGCAGGGAAGCATCGCCGGTGAGCGTTGCCGTGAGCGGCTGGCCGGCGAGCGCTCCCATCAGCATGCGGATGGTGGAGCCGGAGTTGCCGGCGTCGAGCACCGCGCTCGGCGAACGCAGCGGCCGGCCCGTGATGACGACGCAGCCTCCATCGCGGCGGATGCCGGCGCCGAGCTGCGCCAGGCAGTCGAGCGTCGACTGGCAGTCGGCGGCAGGGGAGTAACCGGCAATCCGTGTTTCGCCCTCCGCCAGCGCGCCCAGGATGGCGAGGCGGTGGCTGATGGACTTGTCGCCGCCGACTGTGAAGCGTCCCTGGAAGCGTTCGGCTCGACCGAGTTGCAGCGCCTTGACCCTCTCTCTTGGGGCATGTTACGGTCCTGCGACTCCAAACACACATGAGGTCCACCCGCGCTCAGTGCGTCACATTGGACATGGCGAGCCGCTTCGACCTCATCGAGTTGGTGCACACGGTGCTCATGCACTTCTCGGGCCTCGCCGGCTTCGATGACGACGCCGCGCACTTCATCAGCGTGGCGGTGCGCGAGTCGGTGGTGAACGCGATCAAGCACGGCAACCGCGAGGATGGCGCCAAGCGCGTGCACGTGGACTTCGTCATCGGCGGGCGCGCGTTCATGGTGAAGGTGCGCGACGAAGGCCGCGGCTTCGACCCGCGTGCGGTCGCCGACCCGCTCGCCGAGGAGAACCTGATGCGTACCGAAGGCCGCGGCATCTTCTTCATGCGGTCGTTCATGGACCGCATCACCTACGGCTTTCCGCCGGGCGGCGGCACCATCGTGCGGTTGGTGAAGAAGGTGCCGGCGAAAGCAGCCTAGTCGGCGCGCACGCGCAGCAGCTCGTTGCCGCGCGGCCCGAGTGCCAGCGGTTCGACCGTGAACCCGAGCGCGCGTTTCAGGTCGCGAGCTTCGACGGCGCCGCACAAGACCAGCGCCTCGCCGTCGGCGCGGACCGTTTCGATGACGTCGGCGAACGACGCCGGGCGCACCTTGCCATCGTTATAGAAGTAGCCCGCCATCCACGCGGTGCGCCACGCGTTGTACACCAGCACCTCGCGCCCGCCGGCGGCGGCGAAGAACGCCTGGCCTGATTCACGCGCCGCGAGAATGGGCGGCGCAGCCAGTGCGGCAAGGACCGTCACGCCGCAGGCGCCCACACGCAACCCGCGCAGCGCCTGTTCGGGCTGCTGGACGGCGCGCCGTGAGAACGTCCAGCCAGTGACCAGGAGCCAGGCGGCCAGCGGCAGCACGGTGGGCCAGCGCGGTTCGCCCACGAACCGCAGCCCAGCGGGCAGCAGGGCAGCGGCAGCAGTGCACAGCATCAACGTGACGACCGCCATCGCGCGTAGACCGAGCCCCGTGCGTGGCCGCGCGCCGCTGACGAGCTCCGCCGCGGCCCGTCCCATGAGGATGGCGAGCGGCGGCAGGCACGGCAGTATGTAGCCGGGCAGTTTCGATCCGGCGAGGCTGAAGAAGACCAGCGGTGCCACGACCCAGACGACCACGAACAGGTCGATGGCGTTGCGGCGCGGGTGCGTGAAGCCGATGGTTGGGAGCAGCAGCCCGGTCCACGGCAGCAGGCCGGCCGCCAGCACGATGACGTAGTAGAGCGGTCCGCCGGGATGGCGGTGGATCTCGGATGTGAAGCGCTCGAGGTTGTGGTTGAGCAGGAACACGTCCACGAAGTGGCGGCCCTGGTCGCGAAGGATGGCCGCGTACCACGGTGCTGCAACCACCAGCAGTGCGGCGATCCCTGACAACGGAGAGCGAGCGCCGCAGCGGCGTGGCGCTGCGAACGAACAGCGAGTAACTGCCCACCACCAGCACGGGGATGAGCAGGCCGAGGGGACCCTTCGCGAGCGTTGCAAGCCCGATGGCGACGCCTGCCGCAACCAACGCACCACGGCCAGCGGCGCCAAGCACCCGCAGTGCGATGAAACCCACGCCGAGCGTCACCGTCGCCGCGAGCAGCATGTCCATCGACGCAGCGTGCGCGTAAGCGAAATAGAGCAGGCCAGTCGCCAGGACGAAGCCAGCGTGTAATCCCGCCGCCGCGCCGTAGAGGCGCGCGCCGAAGAGGGCGGTGGCGCCAACGAGGAGCACCGCCGCCAGCACCGACGGCAGGCGGAACGCGATCTCGCGTTCGCCGAAGAGCCGTGTCGCGGCGCCGGCGAGCCAGTAGAAGAGGGGAGGCTTTTCGAGCCACGGCTCGCCCTGCAGAGTCGGGGTCACCCATTCCGAGGCGCGCTGCATCTCGATCGCAACGCGCGAGTAGCGCGGCTCGTCGGGCCCGATGAGCGGCAGCCGCCCCAGCGACACGCTGAAGATCGCGAGCGCCAGCGCCAGCAGCAGCGCGGTGCCGACCGGGGGAAGCGCGTCGCCGGCGGGCGCCGAAGTTGGTGGCATGGGAGCGCCAGCCTACAATCCGGGCTTTCCATGGGGCAACAAAGCGCGCACGAGCGCTCGCGCAGCATCGCCGCTGAAGCCGTGCTGGCAGCCGGCGTCATCCAGAAGGCGAAGTACGGCACCGACTTCGCGGTGGCGCAGAAGGGCGAGATCGACCTCGTCACCGAAGTCGACAAGGAGTGCGAAACCGCGATCGTCCGCCTGCTGCGCGCGCGCATGCCCGACTCGGACATCGTCACCGAGGAGACCGACATCCCGCGCACCGGGAAGTCGCGCGTCTGGTTCGTCGATCCACTCGACGGCACCACCAACTTCGCGCACGGCTACCCGTGTTTCTGCGCTTCGGTGGCGCTCGCCCAGGACGGCGTCGTGGTCGCGGGCGCCGTCTACGATCCACTCGGCCAGCAGCTGTTCACCGCAGGCCGGGGCGGCGGCGCCACCCGCAACGGCCACCCGATGCGCGTCTCGCAGAAGGCGCGCATTGCCGACGCCCTGCTCGTCACCGGCTTCCCCTACGACGTCCACCAGCACCTCGCCGCGCGCATGCGCATCTTCAACCGCCTCGTCGGCAAGGCGCGCGGCATGCGCCGCGACGGCGCGGCGGCCCTCGACCTCAGCTTTCTCGCCGCCGGCCGCGTCGATGCTTTCTGGGAGGAGAACCTCAAGCCGTGGGATGTCCTCGCCGGCGGCCTGATGGTTGAAGAAGCCGGCGGCCGCATCACGCGCTTCGACGGTTCGCCCCTGGGACTCGACGGGTCCGAGACGCTCGCATCGAACGGCATCCTGCACGGCGCGATGATGGACGAGATCCGTTCCGACCGCGCCGAAGCAGCCCGCGAACAGGCGTTCGAGACCAGCGGCTTGATGTAGCCTCGCCGGCAACAATCACGCTGCCGGGGTGGCGAAGCTGGTAAACGCGCGGGACTTAAAATCCTGTGCCGCGAAAGCGGTTTGTGGGTTCAACTCCCACCCCCGGCACCACTTACGGCAATTCCGCCTCAATCGGTTAACTGCGTTTTTCCCGCTGCCGCACTATCCGCTTTAAGCAGGGCCGCCGCGTCTAGCTCCACCTGAGTCGCCGCAATCTCCGTGGCTATCGCGGCCGCCTCAACTGCTCCGACTCCGTCTGCCCTGGCCTGATACTCGGCCTCACCGCGCCGATCGCGCTTCTTCAGCGAAGGATCGTCGGCCACATCACCAGGCAGTTCGACTCTTAGTTCCTCGACAATCATCCGGACCCCCGAGGCGACAGGCAGGGCCAACAAAGCACCGAGGATTCCCAGTAACTTGCCCCCAACGACCAAGGCGATGATCACGACGGCTGAGGGGAGACGCAGCGCGTTGCCGTAAATGCGCGGGACCAGAAATCGATTTTCAAACTCCTGATAGAGGAGCAGCACAGCCAGCACCACCAGTGCCACCGTCGGGCCATGTACCAACGCGGATAGGACGGCCGGCCCCGCTGCTAACGCGCCCCCGATGTAAGGCAACACATCCGCAACGCCAGCAAAAACCGCGAGCGGAAGCGCATTGGGGACGTGTGCGACCCGCAGCACGACGAACGTAAAGGCTGCCATGAGGAGCGACGTGATCATCTGCCCACGCATGTACCCGCCCACGATCGTTTCCAGACCCAGCAAAACCCGTGAGAGCCGCACATGGTAAGTGCGGGGAACCAAGGCGAACAGACCACCCCGCATGCGATCGCGATCAATCAACAGATAGAGCGCGAAAAAGGCGGCAGTAACAGCGCCGCCGACTATCTCGAGGATCTGCGGCGAGTACGTCAATGCGGCTCGGGCACCATTCGACAGAACTTCTGTCACGCGCATGCTTCGAACAGCCTGCGCGAGTGGTGCTGACCAACGGTGACTCTCGAGATAGGCAGTCAATGCTGCCTGCGCCTTCGGAAGTTGAACCAGGATGTCCGATAGCTGAGAAAGAAGGCGCGGAATCGTTATGGCGATTATGAGGAGAGATGCCAGAGCCACGCCGCCAAAAACGATGGCAATCCCGAAGCCACGTGGAATCTGCCGACGCTCAAGCCACTTGATCATCGGGTTCAGCATCCCCATGATCATCAATCCCACGATGATGATGAGGAAGACTGGCACTAGCTGTACTACTAACCAGAGGCCCACTGCGACGAGGGCGATGCGCAGCAGCGTGTCCGTCGTTATCTGGATGCGCGACGGCGTACTAGTGTTCTTTCTCCCACAATATATACCACGCGTGATATTCACTGCTCGTATCGCGCCTGCGTTGGTGAGATGTGTGGTTGTGACCTCTTCGCCAGTTTCTAATATTGGTCATTTTCTGCAGGAGCGAACTAGCCGAAATTCCCGGCAGCGCGTCTGGGTGATACCCCTCAATCG
Organism: uncultured Acidobacteriota bacterium; assembly: GCA_963720545.1. Taxonomy (GTDB): domain Bacteria; phylum Acidobacteriota; class Vicinamibacteria; order Fen-336; family Fen-336; genus MFD01916-c6. The sequence goes on from OY970399.1 coordinate 3,872,335, forward strand.
TGCGACAGTCCTCGCAGCTACCTTCCCCAAGTCCTATCTGACGGTCCTTCCGCCGACAAAGTGCATTGCGAGAGAGACGAGAGCCACGAGCAATAGGATGTGGATCAGTCCGCTCGCGACGTGAAACACGGTAAAGCCGCCTATCCATGCAACTAAGAGAACGACAAAGAGCGTCATCCACATACTCGTGAGCCTCACTTTTTCTTTTGCGGTATGGGTTCCACTGCGATGGTGAGCGAATGGCGGCTGCCGCCGCCATTCGCTTCCAAGTGTCGGGCGGTTATCCCGTAGCGTCGGGGGAGCCGCAAGACGAGTCGCGCTATGAGATTGTGGCGGTCGTCTCCTTCACCGATGCTTCACCGGTAGAGGAAACATCCTGGGCACCGGTCTGCTCAAGAATGTCCTTTGCACGTTCTCTCTCGGTAGAGCTGTCAGCGTGGACCGAAAGAAGAATCCCGCCGTCCTTGACCCGACCCTCATAACGTTTGGCTTCGTACTCGGGGATTCCCATTCCAATGAGCGCACCCGTGAGCCCGCCGACCGCGCCACCGACTCCCGCTCCTGCGAGTGCAGCCATGATGGGACCGGCGGCGATGAAGGGACCAAGTCCGGGGATCGCCAATGCGCCGATACCCGCCAACCACCCGAGCCCGCCCCCCAATACGGCGCCCGCGCCTGCGCCAGTCGAGGCACCTTCGGGCGCCTTGGTGTTCTTTTCGTGAGCGAAATCCTTAGTCCCTTCGCTGTGTGGGAACAGGACGGAGATGTCTTCGTTGGAAAAGCGCCCCATCTTCAACGCTTCCACCGCATTTTCTACACTGGACTGGTCGGAATAGATGCCGAACACGGCCGTTTTGGTAACTGACATTTGGATGCCTCTTCTCTCTCTCAACTACTTTTTTGGTTGAACTTCCAGTTCGCTAACGACTTTGTCCTTCCCAACTACCTCCGCGGCCTTCGCTTCGATCGAGAGTTTTTCGGCATCTGACCTAACCGGCCCTTTGAGGGTTACGATCCCGTCCTGGGAAACGACCTTGACGTTGTGTGCGTATGTGGACAGGGATTTATCCTTCACGACTGATTGGCGAATTTGCCGTGCAATCTTGAGATCAGAACGATTGTTCAACTGGTCGCTCGCTGTCGGCTCACCGGCTTTGCGGTCGCGCTGGTTCACCTTCGTATTGTCTGCAGCGGGCGCTTGGGTAGTGCTTGCGGGATCCTGCGCGGCCCTAGCGTTTTCCTGTGAAAACGCTGAAACCAAGCCGATAGCAAAAACGCCAATGACTACGGCGCAGGCAGTTTGTCCGAACGTATATTTCATCTATGTCGCTCCTCATTCCTTCCAGCAACGTGTGATGCTGGCTGTGAGTCGCCTAACTCGAATGACGACCCCCGGAGCAATGAGCAACAATCGAGCCAAGGAGTACGTCTGCGAGCGAACCCGCGGCGGTGGAGCGGCAGTCTGCCAGAGCGTTTTTCTACAGACGACATTCCTTTGCACGCTTGCGCCCTAATTGCTGACTCGAGTCTCTTCTTGGCTCACACCAGTCCGGGCTAGATAGCCCGGCGCAGACAAACGCATGGGCCGGGAAGAGCGAAGGCGTCATAGTGCTCCCCAAGGAACACCGCCCAGTACCCTTCAACAGAAAGCGTACTAGTCCGCTGTGATCGGAGCGGCCGCGCCTTCCATAGTCGGGCTTTGCTTCGCAGCATCCTGGGCGCGAGATAGTCGCATAGTCGCTGTGGTGGGATCCTCTACTAGGCGGATCTCAAACTTAAAGGCCGCGACGAACTTACCTTGCGACTCCACAACAACAATTTCCTGTCCATCTGGCAGGTACCTGACGCTAACAACCTTCCCGCAATCGCCGCGAGCAACGGGAGGTGAGTCACGAAGAAACTCGACACGTAATCCCACAAGCGGATTGTGTTTCATCGAGGAAGCTCCGGGTTAGGTTGGGGGGTGAACCTAAGCGACGGGCCAAAACGGGGTTTCGTGCTCAGGACACTCACCCTGTTCTAGCCCGTCAAGCAACGAATATAGTCACACCCGCGAAAATGGAGCAATCAGGGAAATCCCGCACCCGGTCAGCGGAACGAAAGGGCATGAAGCTCGGGGCGGGCGTTTGCTAGGTCGATCCGCGGGACAGACGCTCTTGCCATACGACAGAACGGCAAGTAGGTTGAAAATTGTCCTCCTCGAAACCTAGGCGTATGCAATGGACGGCGTGCCCTCCCGGGGTCGCAGAGTAAAGCTACTAGTTGCCTTGACTCCAGCACCGTTAGGCGCTGTGTGTGTCGTAAAGAGCGAGTTCACCTATTCGGGTCGGCAGAGTCGAGAAGATGTTTTCCAACTCGTGTACGACGGAACAACAATCAAAGCGTTCCGCAAAGAATTTGAGTTTGTTCCTTCGGAGACCGCGAAGCGTTAAGGCCTCCTGGGGTTGGCCCGGCGGCCAGGCATTTTCACCGAGAACTTGTCGTGACCGTTGACGCCGGGGTGTACAGTCCCCACCGTCTCTCCTGAGCCATCCCATACCGAGCTTCTCATCTGAAGGCATCGCCTTTTGAGGAGTGAACATGCTGAAGGGCTATCCGCCAAAAGGTACCAAAGTCAGATTCCTCACCGATGGGGTTCGCACCTTGCGGTTCATAGCCGCCGGCGAAACCTGAACGCTGATTTCGTCTCCGGACGGAGACATGAAAGAGCTTCCTCACGACTTATTCCTTGTCATGGACTGCCACGACAACATCGTGGTGGCTGAGCGCAAGGAGATCACCGAAGCAGAGTGACGGGGCGGGGTACGCTAATCACTAGGCTTGGACTTGGGTGCTTGCTTGGGTTGGCGGGGCCGTTTGTAGGTATGTTCCTTGACCCGCAGGCATTGAACAGTCTCCACATCAGCCGTGTCCGCCAGGCGCTGAGCCTTGCCGCCACACTCAGTGCACCTCTTCCAGCCCAGAAACTCACCGAGGTTAACTGCCTGCGGCCCACGTCCCATACCCGCATCTTCTACGGGGGGATTTGACGCTACGCAAGACTCTTCAGGACCGCACACACTACTTTGCCCGCCCTGCCGCTTAGACCTGAGAGGAATTTTCACCAAGGTCCGTCCAGCGGCGCCTCGTCCGTGGCATCCAACCTGCAGTGCTGACCCATGAGAATCCTAAAAGGGGCGTTCATGGAACCTCGCACTTCAGATCCCGATGCAGAACCCGTTCCCCTCGACGACAAGCAGCCGAAGTACGGCGGCGTCAATCCCGGCAACACCAACAACGTCGATGAGCGTTTCTCGGATGACGTCGACGACGATGAAGACAATGACGAAGATCCGGGCGAGGCGGAACTGGGAGCGTAAGAAACCAGGAAAGGCGTCGAGTATTTGCCCGCGCAGAATGAACAAGAGGGAAGAAAATTGACGAAATGGCTGTTGGTTACAGCGCTAGCCCTTGGGCTGGCGGGTTGCGCCAGTGATCCGCCGGTGCCCCCAACACCGCCGGGAGACAACCTCCCATCGCCATCGCCTTCGCCAAAGCCAACACCGACACCCACGCCGCCATCGGGCCGGTGAAATGGACAGGCTCGTAGGCGAACACGTCAAGCTGTTGGTCGGCGTCGCACCGTTGGTGAAGGGCACGATATGCGTTGTCAGGGATGTACTGACCTATCGAGGTGCGGAGTTGCCAGAGGATCCGCTGTTCTTGGAGCATGATGGAACACGGGTTACTGTGCTACGCCGAGATGTTGAAGAGGTGAACGCTCTCATCTCTTGACTAGCAACTTTGCTGGCGCCGATAGTGAAGTTCTTTTCGAAGCCGATGAACCTGTCGATTTGGGAGAGCCAACAGATCTGTTTTACCCCGCTCCTGTGGCGGTACGTGGGCCCCGTCCAACCGCCGAGCCCGTTACCCGTATTTTGAAATGGCGTAGCACGATCGGTTGATGTCGCCGATTTTTTGTTGACTACATCTAGACCGCCATCCAGAGTGCGGGCGGTGGCTGCCTGCTGAAGGGGCCGGCCACCGAATGCTCGGTCCCTAGAGAATGCTCTCGCTACGGACCGGGCATTCTTTGCGTCGCCTTATCACGAGTCACGCTGCGCCAGCCTTTTATTCTTTTGTCCTTGGTGCGGCCGCCGGGTTTGTCGTGGCTCACCATTGCTCCACGCCGCGCAGGTGCGCCAACCAACTCCTGGTGGCATCCAACATGCAGTGCTGCACGAAGGTAAACCCAAAAGGAGTGTTATGGAACCTCGCACATCAGATCCCGACGCAGAACCCGTTCCCTTCGACGACAAGCAGCCCAAGCATGGCGGCGTCAATCCCGGCAACACCAACAACGTGGATGAGCGTCTCGAGGCTGACGTCGACGACGATGAAGACGATGATGAAGATCAGGACGAGGACGAATCGGGAACGACAGAAACCAAGAAAGGCGTGGAGTAGCACCACGCCAAATGAAATAAGAGGAAAGCAAATTGACGAAACAACTCCTGTTAATTACAGCGCTGGCCCTCGGGCTAATCGGCTGCGCCAGCAATCCGCCCGCGCCTGGCACGACGCCAGCAGGGAACGTTCCTTCTCCCCCCCTCGCCCTCGCCCTCGCCATCGGTCAGCCCGACGCCCACCCCCACGCCCACCTCTAACCGATAAAGGGAGGAGCAATGCCGGCTAAGACATCGAACGCTAGCAAGTCGCAACGCGGGACTGGAAAGCACGCGCTCGCGCTCCTAAAGAAGGACCACGAGACGGTTGCGGGCCTGTTCGAACAATTCGACAAAGCTAAGGAACCTAGCCGCAAGGCCAAGATCTTTAGCAGCATCAAGTCGGCGCTAGAAGTCCATGCGCGCATCGAAGAGCAGATCTTCTACAAGGAAGCCGAGAGCGAGGCGGGGCGTGAACTGCAGAAACAGCTTAAAGAGGCCCACGGGGAGCACGCCATCGTCAAGAAGTTGATGGGCGAGGGTGCCTCACTCGACCCGGACTCTGGTGAATTTGACGCTACCGTCGCCGGGCTGAAGGGGGCCGTCGAGCACCACGTCGAGGAAGAAGAAACGGAAATGTTCAAGGAGATCCGCAAGGCCTTCTCCCGCGCCGAGCTGCAGGAGATGGGTCAGCGTATGCAGGAGCTCAAGCGGAGTCTGCAGGCTCGATAGCGCCCACGGACCGGTGTGCACGGCGTCGGCGTCAGAGGACTTGAGCCCGGTCTTTCCTTGACTGTTCCCGGCGTGAGCTAGATACCCCCACCCCCGGCACTACTTACTGCTGTGGCGCCGAAGATTTCGCCTCATGGACAGACTCGTGGCCGTTCGCGTCGCGAATCGTCACCCGAACCACTGCCAGCAATACTGCGAACGTCTCGGGAAGGGAAGGATTCTGCTTTATCGAGACGACCGAAGTTGCCGGAATCTCGATGTTCTGCCTTGTCGGAATCTCGCAGGTTGACAGGTAGCCGGGCGAACAAACGTGGGCGCTCAGTTGTTGGCCGGAAAACGTGGAATGGTACAAGACGTCGCCGGTGCGGTCGGTAACCGTCGTATCGAGGGCCACGATCGTGCCCGGCACGTTCCCCGAGGTGATGTTGGTTGTGAAATCGGCCCACAAGGTGAAGTGGCCGTGCCCGAAGAGGAACGTCAACCTGCCGATCGGATCCGGTGTAATGCTCACTGAGAATTCGCCGGCGGGACCGGAAGGCGTGTCGTTCCCGCAACCTGCGAGGCCTATTGCCAACGCTGCCGTGGCTAATGCAAGCACCCTGATCATGCTCACCCCCTGCGTTCAAGGGTAGTCGCCGAACGCGGCAAGCTGGTAATTGCCAAAACGCTTTCGTTCGAGATTTTGATTCGCTTAAGCTGCCAAACACTGGAGGCGGCCATGTCGGACGACCCAAAACCGGGGCTGCTGGATTCGACGCGCCGTGAGTTTCTTCGCGCTACCGGCGGAGGCGCTGCCGCTGCGGCGATAGTAGGCGTCGTTCCGGGGCAGGCGAGTGGCGCCGCCGGGCCGGATGCAGAGGGCGCCGTCCAGGTCACGTTGCGCGTCAACGGCAAGGACCGGGCGTTGCGGGTCGATCCGCGGACGACACTTCTCGATTGTCTGCGCGAGACGGTTGCGCTGACGGGAACGAAGAAGGGGTGCGACCACGGCCAGTGCGGCGCGTGCACCGTTCACGTCAACGGCCGTCGCGTCAATTCGTGCCTCAGCCTGGCGCTCATGCACGACGGCGACGAGATCACCACCATCGAGGGCATTGGCACGCCGGATGCGATGCATCCGATGCAATCGTCCTTCGTCGCCTGCGACGCATACCAGTGCGGATACTGCACTTCCGGACAGATCATGTCGGCGGTGGCCCTGCTCAAGGAGCCGTGCGGTCCCGACGATGCCGCGGTGAAGGAGCTGATGAGCGGGAACATCTGCCGCTGCGGCGCGTACGGCAACATCGTGATGGCGATCCAGACCGTTCGTAAGAACGCCTAGCGGGGCACGGAGCGACTCCATGAAGACTTTCGAATTCGTCCGGCCTGCAAGCCTGACGGCGGCGGTGACGGCGGCAGCTCAGTCGAAGACCGCGCAGCAGGGCGCCGACGTGCGTTTCGTCGCCGGTGGAACGACGCTGGTCGACTTGATGAAGCTGAACGTCGAAACGCCCGTGCGGCTGCTCGACATCAACCGGCTGCCCCTTGGCAGGGTGGAAGCGATGCCGGACGGCGGGCTGAAGATCGGCGCGACCGTCCGCAATTCCGATCTCGCCAACCATCCCGCCGTGAAGCGGGACTATCCGGTGTTGTCGCAGGCGCTGCTCGCTGGCGCGTCGGCGCAGCTCCGCAACATGGCAACGACCGGCGGCAACCTCTTGCAGCGAACGCGGTGCGCCTACTTCCGCGACACCGCGATGGCCTGCAACAAACGCGAGCCCGGCAGCGGCTGTCCTGCCATCACCGGGAGCAACCGGACCCTGGCGATTTTAGGAACGAGCGAACACTGCATCGCCACCAATCCGTCCGACATGAACGTGGCGCTGGCCGCGCTGGAAGCGACGGTCCACGTGCAGGGAGCGAAGGGCGTGCGCGCCATCCCCTTCGCCGACTTTCACCTGCTGCCGGGCAGCACGCCGAACCGCGAGACCGTGCTCGAACCCGGCGACCTCGTCGTCCACGTCACGCTGCCGCCGCCCGTGGCGGGGAGCAAGCAGGCGTATCTCAAGCTGCGCGACCGCGTTTCGTACGAGTTCGCGCTGGCCTCGGCCGCCGTGGTGATCACGATGTCGGGCGGCACCATAGCGCATGCGCGGGTTGCGCTTGGCGGCGTCGGCACCAAGCCGTGGCGATCGCCCGAAGCGGAGGCCGCGCTCATAGGGAAACCAGCGGACGCGGCGCACTTCCGTGAGGCTGCCGAAGCGGCCATGCGCGACGCGCGTCCGCAGAGCGAGAACAGGTTCAAGGTCGAGCTTGCCAAGCGCTGCCTGTCGCACGCGCTACAGGTCGCCACCACGAGCTGAATCGAGCGAAGGAGCGAACATGTCGACAATGCCAGACAGCGCGAGCGCTTCTCCGATCGGCCGTGACACGCCGCGCGTGGACGGGCCACACAAGGTCAGCGGGACCGCCCAATACACTTCCGATTTCCATTTTCCGGGGCTTCTCTACGCGGTTCCTGTCGAGGCGACGATCGCCAACGGCCGTATCGTCAAGCTCGACACGGCGGCGGCGGAGAAGATGCCCGGCGTGCGGGCGATCCTGCACCGCGAGAACATCGGCAAGATCTTCCGTTCCGTCGCGGGACCGGGATTCGAGGGCATCTGCGAGGAACGGCGCCCGCCGTTCGAGGACGACGTGGTCCGCTATTACGGCCAGTACGTTGCGGTGGCGGTGGCGGACCGGTTTGAGGCCGCCAAGGCCGCTGCGGACGCCGTGCGCGTCACCTACGCCGCCGAAAAGCCGAACGTCGCCACCGAGCTGACGGCCGACGACGACCCCGAGGTGGTCGCCACGTCGTTCGGTGACCGCAAGCGCGTCGACGGCGTGCGTGGCGACGCTGCCGCCGCCTTTGCCACGTCCCCGGTCAAGCTCGACCAGACGTACGTCACTCCCTCCGAGGCGCACAACCCGATTGAGCTGCACGCGACCACCGCGATCTGGGACGGGCCGGCGTTGACGCTCTACGAGACGGCGCAGGGAGTGTTCAACCTGAGGGGCGTGATCGCGCAGATGTTCGGCATGCAAAAGGAGAATGTCCGCGTCATCGCGAAGTACGTCGGTTCGGGATTCGGCGGCAAGCTGTTCCCGTGGACCCAGTGCTCACTGGCTGCGGCCGCAGCGCGGCAAGTTGGCAAGCCCGTGAAACTGGTGGTGAGCCGCAAGATGATGTTCCAGTCGGTGGGGCACCGCCCGCGCACACAGCAGCGCGTGCGCCTGGGCGCCACGCCCGAAGGCCGGCTGGTCTCGCTGCAGCACGACTACGTCTATGAACGGTCGATGCTCGATGCCCATCACGAGGACTGCGGCGAAGCGACGCCGTTCCACTACAGCGTGCCCAACCTGCGGGTGTCGTTCGGGCGCGCCAAGCGGCACATCGGCGCGACCGCGGACATGCGCGGTCCCGGCGCCGTGCCCGGGCTCTACGCGACCGAGTCGGCGCTGAATGAACTGGCCGACCAGCTCAAGGTCGACCCGGTGAAGCTGCGCGTCATGAACGAGCCGAAGATCGACGAGTCGCTGGGCATTCCGTTCTCGTCACGCCATGTGCTCGAGTGCCTCGAGCGCGGTGCGAAGACGTTCGGCTGGTCGTCGCGCACTCCCGCGGTCGGTTCGATGAAGCGCGATGGCCTGACTCTCGGCTGGGGCATGGCGGGGGCCGCGTGGATCGCCGCGCGCTTCGACGCAGCCGCCAGCATCGAGCTGCGCGACGATGGCACCGTTCGGGTCGCGTGCGGCACCCAGGACATCGGTACGGGCACCTACACGAACCTTGCGCAGCTCGCCGCCCACAAGACCGGCGTGCCACTCGCGAAGGTCGAGGTCGCGCTCGGTGATACGACGCTTCCCGAAGGGCCGATCTCGGGCGGTTCGATGGCGACCTCATCGGTGATCCCGGCCGTTTTTGCCGCGGCGGACAATGCCATCAAGGCGCTGCTCGGCATTGCCGCGACCACGCAGGGATCGCCATTCGCGGCACGCCCGGCCAGCGAACTCGCCTTCGAAGGCGGGCGAGTCTTCGTAAAGGCCGATGGCGCCGCGGCCGGCGTGCCGTTCGCCGACATACTGCGCAAGGCCAACCTGCGCCAGGCCGCGGGCAGCGGCAAGTCGGCGGCGACGTTCGGCGATCCCAGTCCGAAGTTCTCGGTGCACTCCTACGGCTGTCACTTCGTCGAGGTCGACATGGCAGCCGGAAACCGCCCGGCTGCGCGTCAGCCGCGTGGTGACGGTCATCGATGCCGGCCATATCCTCAACCCGCTGGCGGGCCGCAACCAGATCGTCGGCGCCGTGGTGATGGGCATCGGCATGGCGCTGCTCGAGCACGTGTCGTACGACCCGCAGAACGGCGCGCCGATCAACAGCAACCTGGCCGACTACGTGGTGGCCGTGAACGCCGACGTGCCGCCGATCGACGTGCACTTCCTCGACTATCCCGACAAGGAGCTGAACGAGCTCGGCGCCCGCGGCATTGGCGAGATCGGCCTGGCTGGTGTGGCCGCTGCCATCACCGCCGCGGTCCACCACGCCACCGGCGTGCGCGTGCGCGAACTGCCGGTAAAGATCGAGGACCTGCTGGCCTGACGCATCCCCTGAAGTCCTGACGGCTTCATCGCTTGCGCTGGCCCGAAGGACCCGCCGAGCTTTCATGGAAGCAGTCGTTGCCGTGTGTGCGCGTGTGTCGTTCGGTAACGAACTGCGTCCGGACGCAGTCCACCAGTTCTTTCGACACGCACATCAGACTTGGTGTGCGATTGGGAGATCCATCGGCGGCAGCGCAAGCGATGGGCCGCCTCGGGAAAACGATTGCCTACTTCATGGAGTGGATGCCGACCACGTTGTTCTCGGTGTCGGTTATGAGGGCGATGAAGCCCCATTCGCCGATCGGGAACTTCTCCTTCATGACCTTGCCGCCGGCTCCGGCCGCGCGTCCTGCCTCCACTGAGCAGTCGTCCGAAACGAAGTACACGATGGTGCTCGTGCCACCGCCGGTGGGGCCGCCCTCCATCTTGATCAGCGAGCCCGCTGCACCGGCCGCATCCCTGGTCATGGGGAAGGTCCACATTTCCATCGTCTTGTCGGGCGAGTCCATCTTGTCGAGCTTCAGTGCGAAGCACTTTTCGTAGAAGGCCCTTGCGCGATTCATGTCGGCGACGTAGATCTCGAACCAGCCCACCGGGTTCTGGGACATTGCCACTCTCCTCGGTCCAATGCTTGTTGAGCTTCAACCGTAGCACCGGCTTTCACCGCGAACATGCAAAGAGATTTGCCGGGTGGCCCGATGCCTCAACGCTCCGGTGACAGCCGCGCGACGATGGCGGTGGCGGCGAGGTTGCCGGTGACGTTATGGATGGTGATGAATCGGTCGGGGATGGCGTCGAGTGCGATCAGGAGGCCGACGCCCTCGGCGGGCAGGCCGACCGTCACCAGCAGCGGGGCGAGCATGATGAAGCCGCCGTTGGGAATGCCGGGCGCGGCAAATCCGAGGAACACCGCGGCGAACGCGACGATCGCAACCTGTGGCGCGGGCAGCGGCAGGTTGTAGAACCAGGCGACGAACATTGGTCCGATCGTCCACGAGACGGGTGCGGCGATCTTGAACACTGCGGTCGCGAGCGGCACGACGAAGCCGGTCACCTTCTTGGGCAGCGCCAGGCCAACCTCGGCGGACTCGACGAGCGCGGGCAGCGAGGCGATGGACGAACTGGAACTGAAGGCGATGAGCTGCGTGGGCAGCGCCGCGCGCGCGAAGCGCGACATCGGAATCGCCGCGGCCAGGCGCACCGCCGGATAGAGGAGCAGCGTGCAGGCGATCGCCGCCAGCGAATAGATGACGATGTAGGCGCCGATCGCGCCGGCGAGCGATGCGCCCGCGTGCGCTGCAAACGGCAGTAGCAGTGCGAACACGCCGAGCGGCGCCAGCCAGATGACGCCGCGCACCAGCGTCATCATCGCGTCGCCGAGCGCGCGAAAGAAAGCCAGCAGGGTGGCACGCGATTCGGAAGCGGTGTTCGCGATCGCCACCGCCAGCACCAGCGCGAACAGGACATAGGGCACCATTGCGCCGTTGGCTGCCGCGGCTATGGGGTTGGCCGGCAGCAGCGACGCGAACCACGTAGAGAAGGACGTCGCGACGCCGCTCGCCGCCACGGCGCTCGCGGCCTCGGCGGCACCCGGCGGCAGGGCCGGCCGCACGCCGTCGGGAAACTGGCTGAGGATGAACTGCGACAGCGGCACCATCACGACCGCGGTGGCGACGAGCAGCCCCAGGAACACGCCGAGCGTGCGCACGCCGAGGCGGCCGATGGCCTGCACCTCGGACGCCGAAGCAATGCCGGTGACGACCAGCGCCAGCACCAGCGGAATCACGGTCATGCGGATGGCGTTGATCCAGAGGGTGCCGAGCGGCGCGATGGCGTCGGCGAACTGCAGCGCCCGTTCGCTCCCGCTGGCGGCGATGGCGCCGCCAGCGACGATGGCGGCGGCCAGCGCGAGGATGACGCGGGTTTGCGCGTTCACAGTGGCGACCCCCTTGGAGTGAGTGCGGGATCGTCCTATAACGAGGCGCGTTGCACAAATGAACGGAACGAACGCTGACGCGAAGCGCCAAGGGAACGAACAACGGACCAAAGGAGATCGACGGATTGGACGGCACGGATGCCAATCCGTCGATGGCGGGGGGATCCCTCGGGCGCAGCGCAGGCGACGGGCGCCCTCGGGAAAAACGGGCTAGCGGATGGAGATTTCGCCGGCCATGAGGCGGGCGGAGAGGCGATAGCGGCCGATGCCGTGGTGGTCGAGGCTGCGGAAGATGCCGTCGGCGGAGCGGCCGAAAGGCGCTGCGGAGATCTCGCCGGCCATGACGCTTGCCTTCACCGGACCGTATTCGTCGGGGTCGCTCACGGCGATGTTGAGCTCGCCGGCGTTGAGGCGTACGTCCTTGTCGCCGTGGATGCCGCTGATGCTCAGTTCTCCGGCGGGCATGCGCACCCGCAGGTGCAGCTGCGCAGGCACCGAGATCCGCAGCGCGAAGTGGTTGCGGGGGCCGCCCTTGATCTCGAGGTTGCTGCCGTGCAGCGCCGCGCTCAGTTCGGAACAGCGCTGTGCGTAGCGCCCGCCGCACTCCACGAGCAGCCGGCCGTCCGCGCCGCCCTGGATCGTGACATCGCCCGAACGCACGTCAAGGTTGAGGCTTTGGGCCGCGAAAGGCTCGTCGAGCGCCACGTTCGACGCCATGCCGGCATGGCGCGGGGTGGGATCGTCTACGCTCGCCTCGCGGCTGCCATGAGGCCGGCAGGCGACTGTAAGGGCGGCACCGGCAACGAGGAAAAGGGCGAAACGGGGAAAAGACAGGGCCATGCGGCCTCCTTACTTGTTCCAAACGCGCCCGGTGACCGGGGGGTTCCAGTTTCTGCGGCTCGCCGAGGTCGCTTAGCATTCTCGCCACATGAAGGCAGGAATCCTCAAGGAAACGTTCGCCGGAGAGCGCCGGGTGGCGATGGTCCCGGCCGTCGTGCCCGCCCTCCTGAAGATGGGGCTGGCCGTCGTCGTCGAAGCCTCGGCAGGCTTCGCAGCCGGGTTCCCGGATGCGCAGTATGTGGAGAAGGGCGCGACAGTCCTGCCCACCGCGGCGGAGGTCCTCGCGCAGTCCGATATCGTCTTTTCGGTGCGCTCGTTCGCCGCCAGCGCCGCGCCGGATCTCAGCGGCCTCGGCAGCCGCCACACGCTCGTCGCCATGCTCGAGCCGCTGGCCAGCCCGGAGGGCGCGCGCAGCATCGCCGCCACCGGCGCCACCAGCTTCTCGCTGGAGCTCGTGCCGCGCATCACCCGCGCGCAGGCCATGGACGTGCTGTCGTCGATGGCGATGGTGGCCGGCTACAAAGCCGTGCTGCTGGCCGCCACGGAGTCGCCGCGCCTCATCCCCATGATGACGACCGCCGGAGGTACCCTCACTCCCGCGCGCGCCTTCATCATCGGCGGCGGGGTCGCGGGCCTGCAGGCGATCGCCACCGCCCGCCGCCTCGGTGCGGTGGTTTCCGGCTACGACATCCGCCCGGCGGTGAAGGAGCAGGTGGAGAGCCTCGGCGCGAAGTTCGTCGAGCTGCCGCTCGAAGCGGGCGAAACCCAGGACGCCGGCGGGTATGCGAAGGCGATGGACGAAGCCTTCTACCAGAAGCAGCGCGAGCTGCTCGGCCGCACCGTGGCGCAGAGCGACATCGTGGTGACGACCGCCGCTGTTCCCGGCAAGAAAGCGCCGATACTCATCACCGCCGCGATGGTGGACGGCATGCAGCCGGGCTCGGTGATCGTGGACGTCGCCGCCGAGCAGGGCGGCAACTGCGAGGCCACCCGCCCCGGAGAACGGGTGGTGCGAAACGGAGTCACCATCCTCGGCCCGCTGAACCTTGCTTCCACCATCCCGGCGCACGCGAGCTTCCTGTGGTCGCGCAACCTCGCGAGCTTCCTCGCGCTCATCGTCCGCAAGGACCAGGACGCGCCCTTCATCGACACCGAGGACCCGATCATCGCCGGGAGCCTCCTGACGCGCGGCGGGGAAGTGGTGGAGCCTCGGGTGCGCGAGGCGCTGGGCCTCGGCTAGAGGTAGCGCTCATTTCGGCTGCGACCCCGGCGGGTAGTAGCCGCTGCGATGGCGCGCATCAGCCCCCTTGCGGCGCACCAGCACCTGCAGCTTGCGGAACGACTTGCCCGGCTGCGGCGTGAAACCGAGGACGTACTGCGACATGATGTCGGCACGGATCCGCGCAAATACCGTTGCCGGGTCGACGCGGTCGCCCACCATCAGCAAGCCGCCGGTGACGGTGGTGAGCTTCATCATCGCGAGGGCCGACAGCGGGCGCGCGTTGGGCACGCCGCTGTAGGCTAGCCCGTCGCGGAACTGCACCACGTAGACGGTCGCGCCCGCCGCCAGCAGGCGGCGGTTGAGCGCGTCGAGGCTGAGTGCGCTGCTCTCGTCCAGGCCGTCGGTGAGCACAACCAGGACGCGCCGCTTGCCGCTCGGCGCCATCGCGTTGAGCGCATAGTCGACGCCGGCGTAGACCGCGGAACCGCCACCGGCTGGTGCTTTCTCCACCCAGCGGCGCACGCGCTCCTTGTCTTCCGGCCGGTAGCGCATCGACTGCGCCATGTGGTCGAACATCGTCACCGTCATATCCTGTGCGTTCGGCACGCTGTCGAGAAATGCGAGGGCCGACGCGCGTGACGCGGCGATGGCGGGCACCATGCTCGCGCTCACGTCGAACAACAGCCCGAGGTTGAGGCTGTACAGGCTGTCGTCGCCGGCCTCGCCCTGCCGCCCGAACAGCTCGATCGGCACGCTGGCGCCGTCCTGCAGCAGCACGAAGTCTTCCTTGCGCAGGTCGGTGACGGCGGCGCCGCTGTGATCGCGCACGTTGACCCACAGGTTCACCACCTCGCTCGCGGCCTCGAACGTCGGCACCTGCGCGGCCAGCGCCAGGAACAGCGCTGCGATCATCGACCGTCCGCCCAGTAGGCCGGACGATGGCGCGCCTTCAGACCCTTCCGGTCGACGCGCACCCGCAGGCGGCGCACCCCGCTGCCGCCGCCCGGCGCGAAGCCCAGGACGTACTGCGTGGTCAGGTCGTCGATCACCGCGTCGAGCATGTCCGGCGCCGAACCGCGCGCCGTCAACACCAGGCCGCCGGTGGCGTCCGCCAGTTCGTTGAGCCGCATGCGTGCCGAGGCTTGCTCGACCATTGGCCGCGCATCGAGACGCGCGCGGAATTGCAGCGCGTAGAAGGTCACGCCCAGCGTTTGCATGCGCTGCGCCGCCTCATGGCAGCGGTGCGGGCTCACCTGGTCGAACCCGTCCGTCAGCGCCACCACGACCCGGCGTTGTGGCGATGGCCGCAGCCGCGCGGTCGCCTGGACGATGCCGGCGCAGAAGGCGCTGGCGCCGCCGACCGTTGCCTGCTCCAGCCATTCGCGCGTGCTCGCGGCCTGCGCCGCGGCCGCGCCGGAATCGACGCGCGTATCGTTGTAAAGGGCGAAGGTGGTTGGCATCTTGTCGATGAAGCCAAGCGCTGCCTCGCGGGCCTTGTCGATGTCGAGCGCCATCCGTGCGCTGGTGTCGAGCAGCAGCAGGGTCGCCACCCGGCCGAGCTCATCGGAGTCGCTCGAGAACCCGAAGAGGACGATCGGCCGCTCCTTGCCTTCTTCCTGCAAGGTAAACGCCTCCTGCGGCAGGCCGCGCGCCACCTTGCCGTCGCCGTCGCGCACGCTCACCCACACGTGCACCAGGTCGGTCGCGGCTTCAAAGGTCGGGACCTGGGCGTTGGCCGCGGCCGGTGCGACGGCCACGCTTGCCAGCAGTGCTGCGGCTCGGCCAAACACGTCGCGATGTTACGCCGTGGCCGGCGTCGCGGGCCTCAGAAGACCGAGAACTTGAAGTACTTCTTCGGGTTCTTGCGGATGTCGGCGGAGAGCTGCGACAGCTCGGTGGCCGTCGAGTTGAGGCTCTTGATCGAGGAATTGAGGTTCGTGTACAGCTCCTCGTCCTTCGACAGCTTGCCGATCGTGCCCTCGCCCTTGTCGATGCGCGTGACGAAGCTCTCCATGGTGGCGGAGGTGCGCTTGAACGACTGCGTCAGCTCCTCCATCTGCGCCGTGACCGTGTCGAGCCGGGTGATGGCGCGGTCGAGCTCGGGCCTCGCCACCAGCTTCTCGGCGCTGTCCGCGGAGCGCTGCAGGCTGGCCGTGAGGTTGGCGAAGCTCTTGCGCTGCTCGACGATCGTGGCATTGAGGGTGCGCAGTGCCGCGTTCAGCTCGGTGGTGCCGGTCTCGACGTTGGTGATGGTGGTGTCGGACATAAGCCGGTCCACCCGTTTCAGCGTGTCTTCGGCCTTCACAGCCACCGCCGACGCCTGGTCCATGAGGTTCGGCGCGCTGGCGACGCGGTGCTGCAGTTCGTCGCCCTGCTTGGCCGCCTCATTGGAGGTGCCCGGATCGATCGCGACCACCATCCCCTGGATGAGGCTCGCCGAGCGGATCTCGACGAACGAGTCCTTCGGCACTTTGTACTCGCCCTCGATCTCCATGAAGATGTTGACTGCAGTCTGGTTGGCGCCGCTCTTGTCGATGTCGAACTTCTGCACCCGGCCGATGTTGACGCCGCGCAGCACGATGGGGTCGCCCTTGCGCACGCCGCGCGCGTCGTCGACGCGGGTGTGCAGGATGTAGCGGCCGCGGAACATCGAGGCGTCGGTGAGCGTGAAGAGCGCTATCAGGATGCCGGCGACGCTGCCGATGACGAACAGCCCCACCTTGGCCTCGCGGTCGAAGGCGCGGGTCTTGGGCAGCGGCGGCAGCTCCTCGTTGCTGCTTCCGGGCTTGCGTGGGTTGGGCTTTTCGGTCGTCTGGCTCATGTCCTTTTTCTTTCCTCGCCGCTAGTCTTCCATGATGGCAAGGGCCGCGGCGGCGGCCTCCTTGCGGTCGGCGAATGCCTTCACCAGCGGCTCGGCGCTGCGGCGGAACTCATCGGGAGTGCCGACGAAGCGGATGCGGCCGTGGTCGAGCAGGGCGATGCGGTCGCAGATATGGAGGGCGCCCTCGATGTCATGGGTGACGACGATCGAGGTGACGTGCATCTTTTCGCGGATGTCGCTGATCAGGTGTTCGACCGTGGCGGTATTGACCGGGTCGAGGCCGGTGACCGGCTCGTCATAGAGCAGGATGCGCGGCTGGCCGACGATGGCGCGCGCCAGGCCCACGCGCTTGCGCATGCCGCCCGACAGCTCGGCGGGCAGCTTGTTCAGCACCACGAACGGGTCGAGGTTGACGTCGTCGAGCGCGCCGCACACCCGCTTCAGCACTTCCTGCTGGCCGACCTCCTTCTGCAGGTCGTCGCGCAGCCCCTGGGCGACGTTCTGGAACACCGTCATCGAGTCGAAGAGCGCCGCGTACTGGAAGACGTAACCCACCTTCTGGCGGATCTGCTCCAGCACCTTCGCGTCCGCCAGCACCGACACGCCGTCCACCTTGACGTCGCCGCTGTCGGGCTTGATGAGGCCGATCGTCGTCTTCAGCAGCACGCTCTTGCCGGTGCCCGACGGGCCGACGACGCCCAGGGTTTCGCCGTCGGCGATGGTGAGGTTCACCCCGGCGAGCACCGGGACGTCGAACTTCTTGTAGAGATCGATGTATTCGATCAATTGAGGAACAGGGGCGGGAAAGTGGCGTCGACCAGCAGGGTGGCGAGGATCATGAACACCACCGAGGTCGTGGTGTTGCGGCCCACCCCCTCGGCGCCGCCACGGGTGAGCAGTCCCATGTGGCAGGAGATCATCGGGATGATGAAGCCGAAGGCGAATGCCTTCAGCAGCGAGTAGAAGAAGTCCCAGTTGTGCCAGAAGAGGCGTGCGCCGTAGAAGAACGCCTCGCTGCCGAGGCCGACTGTGGCCTGGGCCGACACCTGGCCGGCGAACAGCCCGACGCCGTTCGCGAAGCCGACCAGGAGCGGCATGCAGATGATGCCGGCGATGAGGCGCGGCGCCGCCAGCGCCGCCACCGGGTCGCGGCCGAGCGAGTAGAGCGCGTCGATCTGCTCCGAGACCTGCATGGTGCCGATCTGCGCGGTGTTGCGCGCACCCACCCGGCCGATGACCACGAACGCGGTCATAACCGGGCCGAGTTCGAGCACCACGCTGTTCGCGACCACGCTGCCGAGGATGTAGAGCGGGATGTTGCCGGTGAACTGGTAGCCGCCCTGCATCGACATGACGATGCCCGAAAGCACCGCAGTGAGGAACACGAGCGGCGCGCTGCGCACCCCGGTTTCGTGCATTTCCGTGAAGATGTCGCGCCACGCCACCTTGCCGCGGACGGTGGCGACCACGATCTGGCTGAACAGGCTCCATAGACCTGCGGCATGTCGGGCGGTGCCGAGAGCCACCCGGGCTATGGTGCGAAAAAAGGCCAGTAGTTTCCCGACAATGAAGTCCATGCGCTGGCTTTCGATTGTAGCCGGGGGTTAGCGCAGGTCGAAATCAGCCACGATCGGCAGGTGATCGCTGGCGATGCGGCTGACGCGCAGTTCGCAGGGACGGAAGCGGACGGAGCGGATGGGTCCCCGGTAGTACATCCGGTCGAGCTCGCCCTGGGGGAAGAACGACGGGAAGGTGGCACGCGAGCGCCGCTCGTTGCCCCTGGCCGTGCGGCCGGCCCGGCGGAAGCCCAGTTCGGTGAGCGGGCCCATCAGGAGCGACCGCCAGTCGTTGAAGTCGCCTGCCACCAGGCACGGCTGGTCTTCGCCCAGCGACTCGAACACCGCGCTGTCGCGCAATAGCTCCACCTGCAGCTCGCGCTCGCGCGCCGACAGTCCCAGGTGCAGGTTGAAGATGTCGAGCTTGCGCGCATCGGCCCCCGCACCCGGCTTGATGGCCAGCCGCGTGTGCTGGCAGCCGCGGCGCTTGCGCCTGCCGACGGTCAGGTCGATGTGGGTCTTCTTCACGATCGGGAAGCGGCTGAGCGTGGCGTTGCCGTAACGGCCGCGCCACAACGTGACGTTGTGCGACACCGCGACGTGCGGGAAGGCGAGGGCGTCGGCGAGTTCGTGCGCGAGGTCCATCCCCCGTGAGCGCGGCACGCCTTCGTCCACCTCCTGCAGCAACACGATGTCGGGGTCGTGGTGCGCCACGATCGAGGCGATGCGCATCGGCCGGAAGCGCCGGTCGAGCCCAATCGCGCGATGGATGTTGTAGCTGAGGACGCGGATCCTCAAGAGGCTTTCACAGCCAGCCGGCGCGCTTGAACCGCCAGTAGAGCACCACGCAAATGACCGCCATCAGGGTCAGCGAGAACGGATATCCCCACGGCGAGCGAATCTCGGGCATGTTGGCGAAGTTCATGCCGTAGATGCCGGCGATCATGGTGGGCACCGCGATGATGGCGGCCCAGGCGGCCAGGCGCTTGGTGTCGTCGTTCTGCGACACGGCGATCAGCGAGAGGTTGGCCTCGAGCGCGGTGTTGAGCAGCTCGCGCTGCGAGTCGATGGTCTCGTTGATCTTGAGGACGTGGTCGTAGATGTCGCGGAAGTAGACGCGGGTCGCCTCGGGGATCGTCGGGTTGTCCCAGCGCATCAGCCGGTTCGCCACCTCGATCAGCGGCGAGACCGCGCGCTTCAGCGAGATCAGGTCGCGCTTCAGCGTGTAGATGCGGCTGGTGATGTGGCGGTCCTTGGTCTCGCCGAAGATCTGCTCCTCGAGCGATTCGAGCTCTTCCTCGAGCGCGTGCGCGATGGGGAAGTACTGGTCGACGACGAAGTCCATGAGCGCGTACAGCACGTACGCGGGCCCCTTGGTGAGCAGCGCCGGCGAGGCCTCGCAGCGCGCGCGCAGGCCGACGTGCGACTTCATCGAGCCGTGGCGCACGGTGACCACGTAGTTGCGCCCGACGAAGATGTGGGTCTCGCCGAACTCGACGTGGCAGTCGGCCGCAAGGCTGGCGGTGCGCAGCACCGTGAACAGGCCGTCGCCGTACTGCTCGAGCTTGGCGCGCTGGTGGGCGAGGTGCGCATCCTCGATCGCGAGGTCGTGCAGGCCGAAGCGGCGCTGGACCTCCTTCAGGAGCTCCTCGCTCGGCTCATACAGGCCGAGCCAGATGAAGGCGCCGTCCCTGGCGAGGTACTCGTCTATGCGCTCGAGCGGCACCTCGCCGACGCGCACGCCGTCGGCATAGGCCGCGCAATTGATGATGGCCGACTGCGCCTCGGCGGAGAGCGGCGTTGCGGGCTCGACTTGTGGGATGGCGGACACAACGGTTGGCCGGATTGTAGGACCGGGCGAGCCGCCGTTCAATGACGGCGGCGCGCCTTTGGCTTGACGAGCCCCTCGTAGACCGCCCGCCCGTCCGGGTACTGAGGGCGGTTCCCCGGCGCCTGCTGCAGGAGGGCCAGGAACTCGGGCTCGAGCGCGGGGCCGCCGAGATCCTTGACGAGCTCGATCGCCCGGGCGGCGTGGCCGAGCACCTGGACCGGTTCGAGCCCGGCGATGTCGTCGAAGAAGAAGCCGCAGCTCGCGAGCATCAGCACCGCCTGGCGGCGCGCTTCAAGCAGCGCCAGGGCGCGTTCGCGCACCTCCGCATTGCGGCGGGCCAGATGGCGCGAGTAGAAGGCCTCGTACGCGTTGCCGTCCACCGGCCGCGCCAGATCGACGGATTCGATGAGCGCCTGCGCCGGGTCCTTCAGCACCGCGGCGGCTGCCGTGGCATAGAACGCCGCGACCTGCGCCGCGGCGAAATCGACCGCCGAGCGCAGGCCCACGCGCCACTGCTGCTGCCAGCCCGCGCGGCCGGTGCTGCAGCCGCAGTTGCTGCGCCAGCGCTCGACTCCGTGCACGCAGCTCCACGACGTGTTGGGCTCGATCTCGACCACGTCTTTCGGCGGATGCCGGCTGAGGAACTCGGCGTAGTTGGTGAGGGCGAACGACCCGGACTGCTCGATGAGGCGCGTGGCATAGCGCGAGGCCCATGTCGCCGAACTTGTGGTGGTGGCCGTAGGTCTCGCCGTCGGTTGCCACGTGCGAGAGGCGCGTGCCGCGCGCCGGGCCTTGCAGGGGCGTGGTGAGGCGTGCGGCGAAGGCGGCGCCGTCAGCCAGCAGCTTCTCGAACGCGATCGCCCGCGACGTCGGGCCGTCGTAGAAGAAGATCGCGATCTCGCGACCCGAAGGCAGCGGGCAACGGTAGGCGCGGGTGGTGTCGATCGAGGCGTTTGGAACCGCGGTGAAGGCGCCCTTGCCCTGCGGCTGCACCCGCCGCGCCTGGTGCGGCGCCAGGATCGTGAATCGCACCGAGTGGCGCGCCAGCGCCTCGAGGCTAGCCACGTCCACGGCGGTCTCGGCGAGCCACATGCCGTCGGCGGAGCGGCCGAAGCGCGAGTGGAAGTCGCGCAAACCCCAGACGACCTGCAGGTCCTGGTCGGCCGCCGACGCCAGCGGCAGGATGGCATGCGAATAGGCCTGCGCCATCGCCGAGCCGTGGCCCGAGAACCGCAGGGCGCTCTCGCCGTCGGCCGCGACGATCGCCGCATGGGTCGCGGGCGCCTTGCGCTCCAGCCAGTCGAGGAGCGTCGGCCCGAAGTTCCAGCTGATGCGCGCGTAGTTGTTCACTTCCTCGGCGACCGTACCGCCCGGCCCGAGGATGCGGGCGTGGGCATTCGGCTCGTAGCACTCGCTGGCGATGCGCTCGTTCCAGTCGTGGAAGGGCGCCGCCGATTTCTCGGCGTCCACCTCGCCGGTCCACGGGTTCTCGCGCGGCGGCTGGTAGAAGTGCCCGTGAATGGCCACGAGGCGCGTGGCGGCGCGCTTCAACGAGCGGCCTTGCGAGGCTGGCGGCCCGGCTTGAGGAAGACGGCGCCGAGCGGCGGCAGGGTGAGCGACAGCCTTGCCGGCCAGTCGCGATGCGACTGCGCGGTCGCCGTGGCGCCGCCGAGGTTGCCGACTCCGCTGCCGTCGTATTCCGCGGCGTCGCTGTTCAGCACCTCGCGCCAGTAACCCTTCTTCGGCACACCCACGTGGTAGTCGTAGCGCGCCACCGGGGTGAAATTGAAGACGGCGATGATCATGTCGCCCGGTTTCTTGCCACGGCGCACCACGCTGAGGACGCTCAGCGGCGAGTCGTCGCACTCGAGCCACTGGAAGCCCTTCGGGTCGAAGTCGAGGACGCTCAGCGCCGGTTCGCGCCGGTACAGCCGGTTGAGCGACGCCACGAAGTCGCGCAGGCCGCGGTGGCTCGGGAACTCGAGCACCTCCCACTCGAGGCCGCGGTCGTGGCTCCACTCCTTCCAGGAGCCGAATTCGCTGCCCATGAACAGCAGCTTCTTGCCCGGCAGCGCCCACATGTACGCGAACAGCAGGCGCACGTTGGCGAACTTCTGCCACTCGTCGCCCGGCATCTTGCCGACCAGAGGGCTCTTGCCGTGCACCACCTCGTCGTGCGAGAGCGGCAGCACGAAGTTCTCGTTGTAGGCGTACATCATGCGGAAGGTGAGGTCGTCGTGGTGGTGCGAGCGGAAGAACGCGTCCCACTTCAGGTACTTGAGCGTGTCGTGCATCCAGCCCAGGTCCCACTTCATCGTGAAGCCGAGGCCGCCGATGTCCACCGGCCGCGTCACCATCGGCCAGTCGGTCGATTCCTCCGCGACCGTCTGCACGTCGGGGAACGCCTTGAACACTTCGGCGTTGAAGCGCCGCAGGAACGCGACCGCCTCGATGTTCTCGCGGCCGCCGTGCCGGTTCGGCAGCCACTCGCCGGCCTTGCGCGAGAAGTCGAGGTAGAGCATGGACGCGACCGCGTCGACGCGGAAGCCGTCGGCGTGATAGTGCTCGAGCCAGAAGAGCGCGCTCGAGAGCAGGAAGCTGCACACCTCGCCGCGGCCGTAGTTGAAGATCGAGCTGTGCCAGTCGGGATGATGGCCCTGTCGCGGGTCGGCGTGCTCGTAGAGGTGCGTGCCGTCGAAGTAGCCGAGGCCGTGTTCGTCGGTGGGGAAATGCGAGGGCACCCAGTCGAGCAGCACGCCGATGCCGGCGCGGTGCAGCGTGTCCACCAGGAACATGAAGTCCTGGGGTGTGCCGTAGCGGCTCGAGGGCGCGAAGTAGCCGGTTGTCTGGTAGCCCCACGACGCGTAGTAGGGATGCTCCATGACCGGCAGGAACTCGACGTGGGTGAAGCCCATCTCGTTGAGATAGGCCGGCAGCGTTTCGGCCAGGCCCCGGTAGGTCGGCAGCTGCTGCGGCTGCGCCGGATCCCGCCGCCACGAGCCGAGGTGCATCTCGTAGATCGAGATCGGTGCCCCGAGCGCGTTGCGCTCCGCGCGCGAGCGCAGCCACGACTCGTCCTGCCAGTCGTACGCGAGGTCCCACACGACCGAAGCGGTTTGCGGCGGCGTCTCGCAGCGCAGCGCGAGCGGGTCGGCCTTGTCCACCGTGTACCCGCCCTGTGTGGAGACGAGGTGGTACTTGTACAAGGCGCCGGCCGCAACGCCGGGGACGAACGCTTCCCAGACGCCCGAGCCGCTGCGCTGGACCATCGGGTGCCGCTTCACGTCCCAGCCGTTGAAATCGCCCGCGACGCTCACCGAGCGCGCGTTCGGCGCCCACACCGCGAAGAAGGTGCCGTCACGGCCGCCGCTGCTCACCCGGTGCGCGCCGAGCTTCTCGTGCAGCCGGACGTGCGAGCCCTCGGCGAACAGGTACAGGTCCTGGTCGCCGAGAAGCGTGCCATCGGCGAGCACCGGCAGCGGAATGCTGGCACTGGACAAGATGCGCGCAGGCTAAGCTGCGGGGATGAAGCGCGCAATCCCGATCCTCGCCTTCTGCTCATTGCTTTTCGCCGCGTGCGGCGACCTGCCGTCGAGCGCCGGCGGCGATCCCGGGACCGCCTCGTGCACGGTGGTGCAGGCGAACACGCTCGTCGCCAACACCATGAAGGACTGGTACTTCTGGTACCACGACCTGCCCGACGTCAACCCGGCGAGCTACGCATCGCCCGAGGCCTACCTCGAGGCTGTGCGCTTCCGGCCCATCGACGAGACCTTCAGCTTCATCGCCGGCAAGGCCGCCGACAACGCGTTCTTCTCGGACAGCCAGTTCATCGGCTTCGGCGTCGGCATCCTGTTCGTGGGCCGCGATCTCTACGTGTCGGAGGCGTACCCCGGCTCGCCGGCATCCGAAGCGCACCTTGCGCGCGGCGACCGCTTCGTCTCGATCGGCGGCAAGGCCATCGAGGAGTTGCTCACGAGCAACACCTTCAACGACGCCTTCGGCGGTGACGAAGTCGGGGTTGCGATCGATGCCGTGGTGCGCACGCCGCAAGGCGCCGAGCGCCCGGTGCACCTGGTGAAGCGGCTGGTGACCATCCCGACCGTCTCCGATACCCAAGTGTTCCAGGCCGGGCCGCGCAAGATCGGCTACGTGTTCTTCCGCAACTTCGTGGAGCCGTCCGGCCCGGCGCTGACCACCGCGTTCGCGCAGTTGAAACAAGCGGGAGCCACGGACCTCATCCTCGACCTGCGCTACAACGGCGGCGGGCTCATCTCGGTGGCGCAGCAGCTGGCGTCGCTCATCGGCGGCACCCGCACCGCCGACCAGGTGTTCGTCGCCTACACGCACAACGACAAGCACACCGACCGCAACACCCAGACGAAGTTCCAGGACATCGCCGGTTCCCTGAACCTCGGCTCGCTGGTGGTCATCACCACCGGCGCCTCGGCGTCGGCGAGCGAGCTGATCGTGAACGCGCTGCGGCCGTTCATCCCGGTCACCATCGTCGGCGCGCGCACCTACGGCAAGCCGGTGGGGCAGTACAGCTTCGACTTCTGCGACAAGGTGCTGCACCCCGTTTCCTTCGCCACCGTGAACGCCCGCGGCGAAGGCAACTACTTCGGCGGCTTTCCGCCCGACTGCTCCGCCGCTGACGACGTCACGCACCAGATCGGCGACACCAACGAGGCGTCGCTCGAGACCGCGCTGCGCTTCGTGAACTCGCGCTCCTGCGGTACTGCGAGCACGGCCAGAGCCGCGGCGGCAGCAGCCGCACAGACCCGACGCGTGCCGGCGCGCGACGCGTTTCACGAGCTGATCGGCGCGTACTGAGCGTGCCAATTCCAATCGGTCCTTGACTTGCCGGCACGCGATCGGCGAGGCTCGACTCCAGCGATGAAGAAGGCAAAAGCGCGGCCGGCACGAGAGAAGGAAGCTCCCGAAGGGCCGCATCTCAAGTCGGGCACCGCAATCGCCGCCGAGGCGCTGCGCCGCGGCGTGCTGCCCGACCGGCCGGGCACGGTGGACCGCCGCGTGCTGAACGGCAACAGCGACACCGAACGCATGCGTGTCGGCGATCCCGACGACGACGCGATGGCCAACGAGTACGTGGGCGACGAAACTCCCGGCGGCAGCGCGCCGACCCCCGACCAGAACGAGGTCGACGAAATCGGGCGCGCGTACGGCCTGCAGGACGAGGACAGCGGCACCCTGCGCAGCGCGGAGGAGGTCCTCGGCAACCGCGACCGCCACCGCAGCGAGCTGCGGCCGCCGCGCCGCAGCTCCTGAGCACGCCGCAGCCGCCGCCCGCGCCGCTTCCTTATCCCACGAGCCTCTGTCACAGCTGCGCCGCGCCGCCGCGCTACGTGACGAGCGACAAGGGCAGCGTCTTCATCCGTTGCCCAATCCTGAATGCCTACCCGCCGCAGCCGGTCAGCTCCTGCCCCGTGTTCGTCCCGGCCGCTTCCGCCACCTGAGCGCGCCGCGGCCGCCTTGATAGACTGGCCGCCGTTGAATCGGCTCGAGGTTGCGATCGCGGCGGCGCGGGAAGCGGGCGACATGCTGCGCGCGGACTTCCATCGCCACGGTGGCGCTCGCGGCAGGGGCGACAAGGCCGACGCCGACCTCGAAGCGGAGAACCACATCCGCACGCGGCTGCTGCAGGCGTTTCCCGGAGACGGCTACCTCGGGGAGGAAACCGGCCGCGTGGCGGGGAAGCCAGGCAGCCGGGTGTGGGTGGTCGACCCGAACGACGGCACCCGCGATTACCTGAAGGGCGCGCGCGGCAGCAGCGTCTCGATAGCGCTCGTCTGGCGCGGCCGGCCGGTGCTCGGCGTGGTGTTCGCATTCGCCTATCCGGACGGGCGCGGCGACCTTTTCACATGGTCGGAGGAGGGCGGCCGGCTGGAACGAAACGGAGTGCGTATCCGCCCGCACCCGGGTGTGTCGCTCGGCGCGCAGGACACGGTGCTGGTGTCGGCGAGCGGCGCCAACGACCCGCTCACCAACCTGCGGTGCTCGGAACCGGCGCGCTTTCGCACGGTGCCGAGCATCGCGCACCGCCTGGCGCTCGTTGCCGCGGGCGAGGCGGCGGCGACCTCGTCCATCTTCGGCCCGGTGTCCTGGGACTTTGCGGCGGGCCACGCATTGCTGCGCGGCGCCGGGCGCACGCTGCTCGACCAGACGCGCACCGAGGTCGTGTACGACGATGCCGGCTGGAGCGCCACCGGCTTCGCCTTCGCGGGCTCGGAGCCGATCGCGAAGCTGCTGGCCGGACGCCGCTGGGCGCGGCGCGCCTCACCACCGCCAGCGGCCGTGGTGCCGTTCCGCCTCGAACGCGGCCGCGCCATCACCGAATCGGAAGTGCTGTCGCGGGCGCAGGGCAGCCTGCTCGCGGCGATCGCCGCCGACAACCTCGGTGCCTCGGTCGAGGGCTCGACTGCCGCGCACATCGCACCGCTCATCGGTGCCGGCAGCTTCGCGGAACTGCAGGACGGCGGCCGCTACGGCCTGCTCGCGGGCCAGCCGTCGGACGACACGGAGATGGCTCTCGTCCTGGCGCGGCTGCTGGTGACGAACGGCGAGTACGACCCGCGCGCCGCGCGCCGCGCCTATCGCGAGTGGCTGCGCACGCCGCCGCTGTCGCTCGGCTCGCGCACCCGTGCCGCCGTCGAGGGGCGCCTGGGCGACGACCAGCCGGTCGACTCGAACGGCTCACTGATGCGCGCGGCCCCACTCGGCATCTTCGGCTGGCGGCTGCGGCCGGCGGCGCTCGCGCGCCTGGCCCGCGAGGAAAGCGCCTCGACCCATCCGGGCCGCATGTGCGGCGACTCGGTGGCGGCGTACGTCATCGCGTTGGCGCATCAGGTGCGCACGGGAGAGGGCGCCGAGGCGGCCTACGCCGCGGCGCTGCGCTGGGCCGAACGCGAAGCCGTGGCTTCTGTGCGCAACACCCTGCGCCGGGCGCAGCGCGAGCCGCCGGCCGTGGACGAAGCCGCCGGCTCGGTGCTGACCGCGCTGCACGCCGCCTTTCACGCAAGCCTCACGGAAGACTCGCTGCCCGCCGCGGTCCGCAGCGTCATCGCCCGCGGCATGCACACCGACACCAACGCAGCGGTAACCGGCGGCCTGGCCGGCGCGATGCACGGCCGCGAAGGCGTCCCCGACCAGTGGCGCCTGATGGTCCTGAGCTGCCGCGCCCACAGCCTGCGCACTGCCCGCCCGCGCCCGCCCGCCCTGTGGCCAACCGACGCGTTGGAACTCGCCGAGCTGCTGCTCCTGGCAGGCGAGTAGCCGTCATCGACGGATTGGCTCTCCGTCCCCATCCAATCCGTCGATTTTCGTTCGTTCGTTCTTTCGTTACCCAGGCGCTTGCGTCAGCGTCCGTTCCTTTGTCTAAATACTGTGTCCGGACACAGTGACCTCGAGTAGCTTCTCGCGCTACTGCGTCCGGACGCAGTTGGGTTGCAACGGGGATCCCTCGGGCGCAGCGCAAGCGTTGAACGCCCTCGGGAAAACGGGGCCAGCGCAAGCGTTGAACGCCCTCGGGAAAACGGGGCCAGCGCATAGCGCGCCAGCCCTTCGGGAACACAGTGCGAGTCGCAGCTAGTTCGCTGGGGCTTTGGCGAAGCCCAACGTGTCGCGGCCGCGGTCGCGGTCGTGCAGGCGGTCGCGGCCGTAGGGCGCATCGGGGATGATGCCGAGGGCGCGCAGGCCGGAGGCGTACTCGTAGCGCAGGGTGACGTTTTGCGCCGCCACGGGCTCGTAGTCGAAGTCGACGAGCTGCACACGGTCGTCGGTGCGCTCGCCCCAGCCGGTGCCGGGGTAGCTGCGTCGGCTTTCGCGCGCGGCGCCTGCCGCCGCTTTCGCCTCGGGCGCGGCCGCGGCCGGAGCGGCGTCGGCGCTCTGGTCACTGCGAGCGCGGGCGCCTGAGTCCGTCTCGGCTTCCGGGCCGGCTTCGCTGCGTTCGAGCTGCGCCATGGCGCGCAGCGGACGGCGCTCGCGATACGCGGCGACTTCCACCCAGCCCATCTTTTCGTTGGCCTTGCCGGAACGCGCGGCATACGAGCGGCGCTCGTCGATGAAGGTGAAGCGGCGCACTTCCGCGAGCGAACTGCGCCAGCCGCGGATGGTCGCCTCCTGCCACGGGTCGAGGATGTACATGCGCCCCGGGCTCCCGGCGTGGTCGCGTTCTCCGCTGATGACGTTGAGGCCGTCGACGTCGAGGTCGACGCCGATGCGGCCGCCGGTCCGGTTGCGCAACACGATTTCGTACGGCGCGCCGGCGCGGGCCTCGAAGTAGGAACGGCCCGAGGCATCGACGGCGTCGTAGAGGGGTGTCGTGGCCCCGTCGATGCGGATCTCGACCGCGACCAGCGGCCATCGTCCGCGGGACAGGACCTCGTGCGCGGCGGCCGGCACGGCTGCGGCGGGGATCGAAACGGCAAGAAGAGCCAGGATTCTCGGGTTCATGGTTTGTCCCTCGTTCAGCCTGGATACGCGGCCGAACGCCCGGTTATTCCTGTTCGCGGTGGAAACCTCGCCGCGAGGCGGCGGCGAAAGCACCCATTTCCTGCGCCAGCGGCTCGCCGAGCGCCGCGACCCTGGCCAGCGCCTCGGCCAGCGGCAGGCCGGTGCGCGCCAGCAGGCGATAGGCCTCCTTCAGGGCCTGGCGGCTCTCCGCAGAGACCCCGGCGCGGCGCAGGCCGACCGTGTTGAGGCCGCGAGCGTGTCCCGGGTTGCCGTCGGTGACGGTGAACGGCAGGCAATCCTGCACGATCTTGGCGAGGCCGCCGACCATCGCCAGACGCCCGATACGGCAGAACTGGTGCACGCCGCAGATCCCGCCAAGGAACGCGCGGTCGCCGACCTCCACATGGCCCGCGAGCGCGACGTTGTTGGCTATCACCACGGAGTCGCCGATGGTGTCGTCGTGCGCGACGTGCGCGTTCACCATAAGGAAGCAGTGCGAGCCGATGCGCGTCGTGCCGCCGAGTACCGTGCTGCGGTGCGCGGTGACGTTCTCGCGAATGCGGTTGTTGTCGCCGATGACGAGGTGCGACACAGCGTCCTTGAAACCGACGTGCTGTGGTTCGCCGCCCAGCACCGCGCCCTCGTGGACGACGTTGCCCTTGCCCAGGGTCGTGTGGCTCTTGATCGAGACCCGCGGGTGCAGCACCGTACCGTCGCCCAGCACGGTGTGCGCCTCGACCACGCACCACGCGCCGATCACGACGCCGTCGCCGAGCACCGCATCGGCGCTGACGACTGCCGTCTCGTGGATGCGCGCGTTCACTGGGCGCGCGGGGCGGGACCGAGCACTTCGTCGATGCTGCGCACGCTCACGGTGCCGAGATTCAGTGCCCGCAGCGGCGCTTCCACCGTCTTGCGGTCGCCGACCACCACCAGCGCCATCCTCGCCGGGTCGATCCACGTCGCAGCCGCCTTCTGCATGCGCGGCGGGTCCACGGCGAGCGCGTCGGGGACGAACGCCGCAATCCCGTCCACGGGCAGGCCGTAAACCCAGGCGGCCGCGAGCTTCGCGCCGAGCTGACGCGTCGTTTCCAGTGTGGCGCCGTACCCCAGCGCCTTGTAGTTGCGGGTGCGCTCGGCTTCCGCGGCCGTCGGCAGGGTGCGGATGCGGCGCAGCTCGTTCATGAACTCGGACACCGCCGGCGCCGTCTTGTCGGTCTGCACGTCGGCGGCGGCCACGAACGAGCCGCCCGCGCCGCGATAGTCGAAGCGCGAGCTGGCGCTATATCCGTAGCCGTTGCGCTCGCGGATGTTGGAATTGAGGCGCGACGAGAACGAGCCGCCGAGGAGCGTGTTGAGCACCTCGAGAGTCGCGAAGTCGGGGGTGCGGCGCGACGGACCGACGGCGCCGAAGCGGATCACGGATTGGGCCGCGTCCGGCTTGTCGACGAGGACGATCGCCAGGCGGCGAAGCGGCGCCGGTATTGGCAACTCGGCGGCGGCAGCGCTGCCTTTGGCCCACGCACCGAATGCCTTTTCGAGCAGCGGCAGCACCGCGTCCGCTGAAGTCGCGCCGGTCACCACGATGGCGGCGCGGTCGGCCGTGTAGCGCGCGGCGTGGAACGCCTGCAGGTCGGCCCGCGTCAATCCCGCGACGGCGGCGGCAGTGCCGCGGATCGGCGTGCCGTAGCGATGCGCGGCGCCGAACACCGCCCGTGCGAGTGCCGCGGAGGCGATGTCCTGGGATTCATCGCGCGACTGCAGGAACTCGGCGAGCCGGTCGGCGCGCACGCGCTCCAGGTCGGCGGCTGGGAAGTCGGGCCGCAGGACGATCTCGGCGAGCACCGGCAGCGCCTGCTCGAGCCGCGCTACGGGCACGTGCAGCACCACTGCGGCGTGGTCCCACGCGGCACCGGCAGTCACCTCCGCGCCGAGGAAGTCGAGGCTGTCTTCCACTTGCAGTGCGTCCTTGCCACCGGCGCCTTCGTCCAGCATGTCGGCGGTGAGGAGTGCCAGCCCCGGCTTTCCGGCAGGATCGGTCGCGGCGCCCGCGCGCACCACCACCGAGATGTCGACAACCGGCACCTCGTCCATGGTCGCGACCATCACCGGAATGCCGTTCGCAAGCGTGCGGCTGACGACGGCCGGCAGCTTCAGCGGCCGCACCGGGCCGGGGGCCGGCGGCTTGCTGCGGTCGGCCGCGGGCGCCGTTGCGCCGGCTGCGGCAAGGGTGAGCGCTGCGAGGCTGCCGAGGGCGCGGTTCATTGGCCAGCCTGCGCGGCGGCGACGCCGAGCTGCCTGGCACCTTGCGGCACCACCGACAGCACCGCGCGGCCGGGGCCGAGGAAGCGGGTGGCGGCGGCGCGCACGTCCGCAGGCTTCACCGCCATGTAGCGCGCCAGGTCGGCGCCGAAATAGTCGGGGATACCGGTATAGAAGAAGTAGCGGTTGAGGCTGTCGGCCTTGCCGTCGAACGAGCCCACCGACTCGAGGCCGTCGTAGAACGAGGCCTCGGTGCGATTGCGGAAGCGCGCGACTTCCCGCTCGGCCGGTGCTTCCGCCTGCAGCTTCGCGATCTCTTCGTCCACCAGCTTCAGAATCGAGCCCAGGTCTTTGCCGGCGCGGGCGGTGACGACGATGACGAAGGTGGAGGCCATGCCGCCCGGCTGCTGGAAGGCGGCGACATCCTGCGCCGCCTTGAGGTCGTACACGAGCCGCTTGTAGAGCCGCGAGTTCTTGCCGTTCGCGAGCACGCCGGCGAGCGTGTCGAGCGGCGCCTCGGCGGGCGAGAATGCCGGCGGCGTCGGCCAGACGATGTAGAGGCGCGGCACCTGCACCTGATCCTCGATCACGCGCCGCTTCTCGCTCGTGAGCGTCACCGGCCGCGGCACTAGCGGCTCGAGCGGCTCGCTCTTCGGCACGTCGCCAAACCACTTCTCGGCGAGCGTGCGGACCTGCGCGGTGTCGACGTCGCCGGCAATCGACACGCTCGCGTTCGCCGGCCCGTAGTACGTCTTGAAGAAGTCGACCACGTCCTGGTAGCCGGCCGCGCCCAGGTCGGTCATCGAGCCTATGGTCGGCCACGAGTACGGGTGGTCCTTCGGAAAGATCATCTCGATGAGGTTCAGCTCGGCCATCCCGTAAGGGCGGTTCTCGTAAGACTGGCGGCGCTCGTTCTTCACGACATCGCGCTGGCCGTCCACCTTGGCGGGCGACATCGCGTCGAGCAGGAAGCCCATGCGGTCGGACTCGAGGAACATCGGCAGCTCCACGGCGTTGCTCGGCGCATCCTCGAAGTACATGGTGCGGTCGTTGTCGGTGGTGCCGTTGTTGCGCCCGCCGGCTTGTTCGAGCCACGCGTCGAACGCTCCCTCGGGCACGTTCTTCGAGCCCTCGAAAAGGATGTGCTCGAAAAGGTGCGCGAAGCCGGTGCGTCCCGGCTTCTCGCGGCCCGAGCCCACCCAGTAGAAGGTGTTGACGCTGACCACCGGCGCCGAATGGTCTTCGTGCACCAGCACGGTGAGCCCGTTCTGCAGCCGGAACACTTCCGTAGGGACCGCAAGCCGCGCCTCGCCGGCCCAGGCGGGGACGGCGAGGCACACGGCAAGGGCCGCGGCGGCGACGGCTCGTGGCGGTGACTGGCGCATGACCGCTGAGCTTACGCCGTCTTACTTCGCGGCTGCTGGCGCGTTCTTCGCGTTCGTCTCGAGGTTGATCTCGATCGTGACTTCGTCGCCGAGGATGAAGCCGGCATCGAGCGCGCGGTTCCAGGAGACGCCGTAGTCCTTGCGGTTCACCCTGGTCTCCAGCTCGAAGCTCGCGATGTCGTTGCCGCGCGGATCCTTGCCGGTGCCGAGCAGGGTGACCGGCAGGACCACTTCCTTGGCGACACCGCGGATCGTGAGCGTGCCGGCGACTTCGAACAGGTTGTTGCCCTTGGCGGTGATCCTGCTGCTCTTGAAGGTGATCTCCGGGAACTGCGCGACATCGAAGAAGTCCGCGCTCTTCAGGTGGTTGTCGCGGTCGGGGACACCGGTGTCGATGCTCGCCGCCTTGATCGTGAACTCGACCGAGCCGCCCTCGGGCTTCGCGGGGTCGGCCGCGACGGTGCCGGCGAATTCGTTGAAGCGGCCGCGCACGTTGCCGGTGAGGTGGCGGATCTTGAAGCTCGCCTCGGAGTGTGCCTTGTCGATCTGGTACGCGGTGGACGCGGCCATGCCCGGCGCTGCGGCGAGGGCAAGGACGGCTGCGGCGGTGAGGATGAGACCCTTCATGAGTGCGACCTCCTGTGTGTTGGGGAAAACGGTTGCTGCTTCAGGAAATTACTGGACCGGGATGCGCGCCGCTGACGAGCGACGAACGCACGGCATCGAGAAGACGGACGAGACGGGCGAGGTCGGCCTTGCCGAGCGCCGCCAGCGCGCGCTTGTTGGCGGCACGCACGGGGCGGTCGAGTGCGGCGAGAATGCGCAGGCCTTGCGGGGTGATCCAGGCGAGGACCTGGCGCTTGTCCGCGTCGCAGCGGCGGCGCGTGACGAGCCCCTTGGCTTCGAGCCTGTCGAGTAGCCGGGTGATGCCCGGAGTTCGTTCCACCATGCGGCCGCCGATCTCGAGCGTCGGCAGCCCGGCGTCGCCGGCGCCGCGCAGGATGCGCAGCACGTTGTACTGCTGCGGGGTGATCCCGGCCGGCTCGACCACAGCCGTGACCCGCGCGCGGACCACGTCGGCGGTGCGAAACAGCGCCAGCGCCGCCTCTTCGGCGACGCTCGCAAACGGCCGCGTCTGCTGCAGCTCCTCCTGCATCCTGCCCATGCTGCCGCTGAAGTTAGGGCAGAATGCTTGACGTATCAAGCAAAAGGTTGTTGCGTCATGTATCCGCGGGTCACCGCACGTAACTGCGGCTACCGGACCCGGCCGCGCGCGACGATCTCGATGTCTTCCACCACGCGGCCGCCGCGCACCCCGAGCAGGCGATCGTGCAGGTTGCTGACGACGCAGGCGTGGTTGGGCAGGATGCGCACGCGCTGGCCGACGCTGAAGCTGTCGCCTGGCGCCGCCTCGATGACACCGTGTTCTTCGGAGAGGCGCGCAATGCGGCTGTTGGTGCCGAGCACCAGGCCGTGGCCGCCGCCGCGCGGTCGCAGCGGATCGCTCGAGAGCGTCTTGCTGCCGGCATCCACCACGGCCTGGTTGGCTGCACCCGAGGTGCTGATCACCGTTGCGATCACCGTCATCGCGCAGTCTTCGAGGCCGCAGGTGCCGAGCGCCACCTGCGAGGCGTCGTGGTAGACGTAGTTGCCGGGACGGCATTCGTCGAAGCCGCCGGCGCGCATCGCGGCACGCGCGGTCGGCGTCGAGCCAACCGACACGGTCCCGACCTCGATGCCGTCGGCGCGCAGCTCGGCCGCCGCCTTCGCCATCACGCCGCCTTCCTCCGCTCCCACCCGCGCCACGTCCGCCGGGGTCTCGCCGGAGTAGCCGTGACCGGCGTGGGTGAAGATTCCCTTGAGGCGCAGGCCGCGCATCCTGCCGAGCGCGCGCGCCAGTGCCAGCACGTCGCGCGGCTGGACGCCGACGCGGTGGTAGCCGCAATCGACCTTGATGACGACGTCGAGAACGCGGTTGGCGGCTGCGAACGTCGCCGCCAGGCTCTCGGCCCCGGCCACCGAGTCGACGCCCACCGAGAGCGTCGCCCGCTCCGCCACGTCCAGCAGCCGCCGCGCCTTCGCGGCACCGATGACCGGATAGGCGAGGAACAGGTCGGTGAAGCCGCGCGCCGCGAACACCTCGGCTTCACCGGTCTTCGCGAGCGACAGTCCGCGCGCGCCGGCGTCCAGTTGCAGCTGCGCGATGCGCTCCGACTTGTGGGTTTTCGCGTGCGGGCGCAGCGACACCGAGGCGGCGGCCGCCGCGGCCGCCATGCTCGCGATGTTGCGCTCCGCCACGTCGAGGTCGACGACGACGGCGGGCGTGTCCACGGAATCGATTTCGAGGGAGGTCATTGGCGATGTAGCTTACCGGCACCGTCAGCGGGAGGTGAGCGAGCGTGGGAGTCCGTGCCATGGTGATGACAGCGCCGCACACCGCCGTGGTGATGCGCGAGTTCGCCGAGCCGCACGCCGCCGACGGCGGCGCGGTGCTCGACACGATCGCGAGCGAAGTGTGCGGCACCGACGTCCACCTGCACCACGGCCGGCTCGCGGGGGTGCCGTACCCGATCGTTCCCGGACACGTCAGCCTCGGCACCATCCGTGAGCTGCGCGGCGAGCTCCGCGACGTCGACGGCCGCGCCTTCCGCACCGGCGAGCGGGTGACCTACTACGACGTCTTCGGCATCTGCGGCGAGTGCTGGCATTGCCTGGTCGCGAAGGCCGGGACGCGCTGCCCGCAGCGCCGCGTCTACGGCATCACCACCTCGGCCGCGGATGGACTGCTCGGCGGCTGGTCGGAGCGCATCGAGATCCTGCCTGGCGTGCGGCTCCTGCGAATTCCCGACGAGCTCGACGATCTCGCTTTCCTCGGCGGCGGTTGCGGCGCGCCCACGGGTTTCCACGCCGTCGAGCGAGCCGGCATTCGCATGGGCGACACGGTGGTGGTGCAGGGCTCGGGGCCGGTGGGGTTGAGCGCCGCGGTGTTCGCCCAGCTGGCCGGCGCCGATCGCGTGCTGGTGATCGGCTCGCCGCAGCTGCGGCTCGCGGCGGCAGGGCGGCTCGGCGCCGCCGAAACGCTCGACATCGCGACGGCGTCGAGTGGCGAGCGCGCCGCGTGGGTTCGCGAACGCACTTCAGGCCGCGGCGCCGACGTTGTCATCGAGGCGTCTGGCAATCCGGCGGCGGTCCGCGAGGGCCTCGAGATGCTGCGCGACGCCGGTCGCTACGTGGTCGTTGGGCAATACACCGACGCGGGCGACGTCAG
The DNA here is from genome assembly GCA_963720545.1 of uncultured Acidobacteriota bacterium. Lineage (GTDB taxonomy): Bacteria > Acidobacteriota > Vicinamibacteria > Fen-336 > Fen-336 > MFD01916-c6. The sequence continues at coordinate 3,907,707 of OY970399.1, forward strand.
CCTCAACCCGCACGCGCACATCAACCGCAGGCACGCGACCATCCTCGGCTGCTGGGGATACGAGTTCACGCACCTGCACCGATGCCTGCGGATGATGGCGCGCCACGCGCAACGCTTCGACTGGGGTTCGCTGGTGAGCGCCGACTATCGCCTCGAGCGCGCCAACGAGGCGCTCGACGACATGGCCAACCTGCGCGTGGTGAAGGCCGTGATCCGGCCTTAGCCGCTCAGAAGCGCAGGGTGTGGCGCTGCTTGCGCCACTCGATCTCGACCTCGCCGGTGCCGATGCGCAGCACCTTGACGTCGCCGATCTCGTCGCCCTCGAAGAAGATCCTGTCGTCGATGAGCGCGATCGGCTTGCCGTCGCGGGAGCTGATCGCCTGGAGGTGCGGCTCGCCCTTCATGCTCCCCGGCCCTGACGCACGGGGTTCGTTCGCAGCGCCCGATCCGCTGTCCGCCGGCGCCGCGGCTTCCGCAGTGCGTTGCGGGAGCGGTTCGGGTCGTACCGCCGGCGCCGCGGAGCGCGGCTGCACTTCACGCGGTGACTCGGGAACGTTGGCGGCGGCCGGCGCCGCGGTGCGGAACGTGCTGGGTGCAACCGGGGGCGGCTCGGCCGGCGCGACTACGGGCGCCGCAACCACCGGCGGCTGTGCCGCGGCGGGCGGCGGGGCGGCGGCTTGCCTCGCCGGTGGCACCGAGTTCCTCGACGTCAGGAACGTCGTGCCGAGCCCGCCGAGCGCCACCAGCGCCAGTGCGCCGATCGCCAGCAGCCACACCGGCACCGCCCGCCTGCCGTCGCGCCACGGCGCTTCACCGGCGGTGATGATCGGCGCCGCGGCGCGGGCCTGCTCGCGCTCCAGCTTCTTCAGGGCTTCCAGGATGAGGCTCACGGGCGCGCTCCTCCAAGTCTCGGCCGCGGGTAGTCGAGCCCGCTGTAGAGCGCCATCAACGTGCGCTGGCCGGGAATGCCGTCGGCCACGAGCGCGGTGTCGCGCTGGAAGTTCGCCACGTCGTCGGCCAGCAGGCCGGTGCCGCGCCGCCCGAGCCGCGCCAGGGCGCTCGACGCCCAGGGATAGGAGCGCGTGGAGTCGTCGGCGACGCCGTCGAAGTCGCGCCAGAGAAAGGTCGTCTGTCCCGTCCAGTACCGCTCCAGCACGCCCAGCGGCACGCGCAGGTCGCCCGACTCGAGGCGCAGCGTTGCGGAACCTCCATCGAGCGCCACCAGCGGCACGAAGCAGGTGGTCTCGGCGTTGGGCGGCGCCAGTTCGAGGATCGCGGGCACGTCGAGGCGGCGCACCTGGTCCAGCCGGCTCAGCATGGTCAAAGAGCGCAGCGGCGGTCCCGGCGTCCAGGCGGAGCGCACGCTGTTGACGGCGCTGCTCCACGACGCTTCGCGCTGCGCCGAGGCGAGAAACGCGTCGAGCGGCGGTGTCGGCACGGGAGTGGGCACCGAAGGCGCCGGGGCCGGCGTGGCGGCAGTAGCTTCGAGGCGTTCGCGCGCCTGCAGGCGCCCGGCGGGCAGCCACAGGTAGGCGGCGATCGCCAGCAGCGCGATGGCGCCGGCGCCCACCGCCCACGGCAGCGCGCGCTTCGGCATCCACGGCCCGGCGCCGCCGAACACCTCCTGCGCGGAACGATCGACCATGCCGCGGTCGATCTCGCGGGTGCCGCCGACGTAGCCGGCGAGAAGCGCCCGGTCGCACACCAGGTTGATGAGGCGGGGAATGCCGCCGGAGCGGCGCTGCACGGCGCGCAGCGCGCCGGTCGTGAACGCGACTTTGCCTTCGCCGCCGGCAACCGCCAGCCGATGCTTCACGTACGCCGACGTGTCGGCGAGGTCGAAAGGCGCCAGGTGGTAGCGCGCGGTGACGCGCTGCGCCAGCTGCCGCAGGTCGCGCCGCGCGAGCATCTCCTTCAGCTCGGTCTGGCCGATGAGGACGATCTGGATGAGCTTCTCGGTGTCGGTCTCGAGGTTCGAGATGAGCCGCACCTGCTCCAGCACGTCGCGGGTCAGGCCCTGAGCCTCATCGACCACCAGCACCACGCGCTGGGCGCGGGCGCGCGCGTCGAGGAGGTACCCGTGCAGGGCGTCCATGTACGGCTTGGTCGCTCCGCGCTCGGTGTCGCGTGGCGTCGGGACGTGCAGTTCGTTCAGCACCGTCTCCAGCAGCTCGCCGGCGCTCACCGACGGATACAGCACCACCGCGGTCGCGGTGCCCGGCTCGAGCTGCGACAGAAAGTAGCGGGCGAGTGTGGTCTTGCCCATGCCCACTTCGCCGGTGACGACCACGAAGCCGCCCCGTTCCTGGAAACCGAACTCGAGGTGCGCGAAGGCCTCGGCGTGACGGCCGGACAGGTACAGGTATTTCGGGTCCGGCGTGAGGTTGAATGGCTTCTCGGTGAAGCCGTAAAACGACTCGTACATGGAGATCGTTGACCGTTTCGGAGTGTAGCATCGAAGCTTTGGCGGCCATGGAAGCGACGATCGACGCCGGTGGTGGGGGCAAGGCGCCCTTTTCGCTCGCGGTGTTCGGCAGCGGCGGACCCGTCCTGGTGCTCGGCCACGGCGCCGGCGGCAACCGCAGGACCCCCTGGCTCGTGCGCATGGCCGAAACGCTCGGCGGTCGCGGCCGGCGCGTCGTCCTTTACAACTTTCCCTACACCGAAGCCGGTCGGAAGGTGCCCGACAAGCCCGACGTGCTCGAAGCCGCGATTGCCGCCGCCGCAGAGTGGTGCCGCAGCACACTCGGCGCGGAGAAGTTGGCGCTCGGCGGCAAGTCGATGGGTGGCCGCATCGCCTCGCAGGCCGTCGCCAAGGGCCTGCGCTGCGACGCGCTCGTGTTCCTCGGCTATCCGCTGCACCCGCCGGGACAGCCGGACAAGCTGCGCGATGCACACCTCGGGGGGATCCCGGTGCCGATGCTGTTCCTGCAGGGAACCCGCGACGCCTTCGCTTCGTGGGACCGGCTCGAGCCGGTGCTGGCGCGCCTGCCGAAAGCGACGCTCCACAAGGTCGAGGGCGGCGACCATTCGTTCGCGGTGCCGAAGAAGACCGGGCGCACAGCTGCCGCGGTCGAGGCCGAATGCGCCGCGGCCGTCTCGGACTGGCTCAGCGCGAAGGGACTGTAAAAGCCGCCGCCTCCGCCTGCAGCGCTTCCCACTGCGCCATCAGGTCGTCGATGCCGGCGAGGTGTTTCTGGCGGTCGGACACCGCCTGGTCGGCGCGGGCGCGGTCGTCGTAAAAGCCCGCCGAAGCCATCAACGACTCGAGGTCGCGGACCGCCTGTTCCTGCACAGCGATCTGCTGCTCAAGTTCCTTGAGCCGCGTCGCACGTTTGCGCGCTTCGCGCTCCTGCGCCTGCTTCTCGGCATGCGAGATCGCGCCGCGCAGCCGCGGCGCCAGCGGGTTGGCGTTCGCGGCGGGGGCAGCAGCGGGCGCCGCTTCCGCCTGCGGCGCAACCGCGTGCTGCCTCGGCCGCTCCCGCTTCTGCACGCGCGCCGGCGCCTGCGGCCGCGCCGCGGGCGCGGCAACCACGGCCGGCTTCGCGGCAGCGAGCGGCGGCAGGGCGGCGCCCAGTTCGCGCGCCTTCTTCCAGGCGAGGAAATCTTCGTAGCCGCCGCTGTAGGAGAACGCCTCGCCCCCGCCCACCTCGACCACGCGGTTCGCGAGCTTGTCCACGAAATAGCGGTCGTGCGAAACGAAGATCAGCGTGCCGGCATAGTCGAGCAGCGCCTCGAGCAGGATCTCCTTCGAGTCGAGGTCGAGATGGTTGGTCGGCTCGTCGAGCACCAGCAGGTTGCTCGCGGTCAGCAGCATCTTGGCGAGCGCCAGGCGGTTGCGCTCGCCGCCCGAGAGCACGTTCGTTTTCTTGTAAACGTCGTCGCCCGAGAACAGGAAGCCGCCGAGGATGTGGCGGATCATCGGCACCATCGTCGACGGGCTGGCCGACGACATCTCCTCGTACACCGTGCGCGCCGGGTTCAGGATCTCGGCCTGGTTCTGCGCGAAGTAGTCGAGCAGCACCTGGTGGCCGACGATGCGCACGCCCGCATCCGGCTGGTCCACACCCGCGAGGATGCGCATCAGGGTCGACTTGCCGGCGCCGTTCGGCCCGACGAGCGCCACGCGCTCGCCGCGCTCCACCAGCAGGTCCACGCTGCGCAGCACCACGTTGGCGCCGTACGTGCGGCCCACGCGCCTTGGCCTCGAGGACGATGCGCCCCGGACGCGGCGCCTCGGGAAACTTGAAGCGGATCTTCTTGCGCTGCGGCGGGATCTCGATGCGCTCCACCTTGTCGAGCTGCTTGATGCGGCTCTGCACCTGCTTCGCCTTGGTCGCCTGGTAGCGGAAGCGGTTGATGAACGCCTCGGTCTTCTCGATCTCCTCCGACTGGCGGCGGTGCGACTCGAGCAGGCGCTCCATGCGCGCGGCGTGCTCGACCACGTACTTCGAGTAGTTGCCGTGATAGTCGGTCAGCGTCTTCAGGCCCACCTCCGTGACGCGCTTGACGGTCGCGTCCAGGAAGTAGCGGTCGTGCGACACCAGCACCACCGAGCCCGGGTATTCGTTGAGGTAGTCCTCGAGCCAGTTGCGCGCGGGCAGGTCGAGATGGTTGGTCGGCTCGTCCATCAGCAGCAGGTTGGGGCGCGCCAGCAGCAGCTTGGCGAGAGCGATGCGCATCTGCCAGCCGCCGGAGAACTCCTCGGTCTTGCGCTCCTGGTCGGCGAGCGTGAAGCCGAGCCCCTTCAGGACGTCGGCGATGCGCGCATCCATCTCGTAGCCACCGAGGTGCTTGAAGCGCTCGGTGATGTCGGCATAGCGCTCGAGCAGCTTTTCGTGCGCTCCCTCGGCATCCTCGACCGCCAGCTTGTCCTCGATCTCGTGCTGCTCCGCCTTCAGCGCCAGCAGCTCCGCGAACGCGAGCATCACCTCGGCGTGCACGGTGCGTCCCTTGTGGACGATGCCGTCCTGCGGCAGGTAGCCGATGGTGGTGTCCGATGCCATGCGAATCTGGCCCGCGTCCGGCTCTTCGAGGCCCGCGAGCATGCGCAGCAGTGTCGTCTTGCCCGAGCCGTTCGGGCCGGACAGGCCGATGCGATCGCGCTTCTTCACGTGCCAGGACACGTCCTGGAGGAGCACGCGTTCGCCGTACCGTTTGGTGAGGCCTTCGACGTGGATCATGGTGTGTGCAAGAGCTCGAACCCCCTATTTTAGGCGATCCGGCCCGGTTCCTTGCAGGGGCGGCCGTTGCGCCGGGATAATGTCCCCCAATGTCATCGGTCACCGTTGAAAAGTCGTTTGCCGGCCTCGGCCTTAAGGACGCCACCCTCCAAAGCCTCGAAGCCAAGGGTTACAAGACCCCCACCGACGTGCAGTTCGAGACCATCCCGAAGGCAATCGCCGGCATCGACCTGGTGGTGCAGTCGCGCACCGGCACCGGCAAGACCGCCGCCTTCGGCATCCCGATCGTCGAGAAGGTGGACCTCGCGAAGGCCGAGCCGCAGGCGCTGGTGCTGGCACCGACGCGCGAGCTCGCCGTGCAGGTGGCGCAGGAAGTGACCGAGCTGGGGCGCGCGGGCAAGATCAAGGTGGAGGCGGTCTACGGCGGCGATTCGCTCGACCGCCAGATCGAAGGCATCAAGGCGGGGGCGCAGGTCATCGTCGGCACCCCCGGCCGCGTCCTCGACCACCTGCGCCGGGGCACGCTGGTGTTGAAGGGCCTGCGCATGCTGGTGCTCGACGAAGCCGACCGCATGCTCGACATGGGCTTCGCGCAGGAGATGAGCCAGATCATGGAGTACCTGCCGGCGGAGCGGCAGACGCTGCTGTTCTCGGCGACGGTGCCGGTGAGCATCCGCGGGCTCATCTACCACTACCTCACCGACCCCGAGTGGGTGCTGCTCTCGACCGACCAGGTGTACGTGCGCGAGGTCGAGCACCTCTACGTGCTGACCTCACGCCTGCACAAGGAGGCGACGCTCGAGCGCATCCTCGAGTACGAGAAGCCGGCCGCCTCGATGATCTTCTGCAACACCAAGGAGGAGACGCGCAACGTCTCGGCGTTCCTCGCCGGCCGCGGCCACCGCGCCGCCATGCTCTCGTCGGACCTGACGCAGAAGAAGCGCGAATCGGTGCTGCTCGCGTTCCGCAACGGCAAGGTGCATCACCTCGTCACCACCGACGTCGCCTCGCGCGGCATCGACATCGAGGACCTGAGCCACGTCTTCATCTTCTCGACGCCCGATTCGCCCGAACAGTACATTCACCGCGCCGGCCGCACCGGGCGGGTGGGGAAGTCGGGGCGCGCCATCAGCCTGGTCTCGGCCCACGACCTGATGAACTTCAACCGCCAGGTGCGCCGCTACCGCATCGAGGTGCAGGAACTGCAGGCACCCTCCGACGACGAGGTGCGCGCGCGCAAGGCGCAGCGCATCGTCGACGACATCGCCGTGGACGCAGCGACGCTGCCGCTCGAGACCTTCTTCGAGCTGTCGGGGGCCGCGCGCCTGCTGGCGGCACGCGAGGACCGCGACCGGGTGGTCGTGCTGCTGCTCGCGAAATACCTGGCGGCGAACGCGCCGCCGCCCGAACCGGAAGAGCCGGCCGACGAGGAGCCGCCCTACCGCGCGGGCGACCAGGCGGGCGGACCGCGCCGGCGCTACGGCGGCGGTGGCGGCGGCAGCAGCCGGCGCCGCGGGCGCGGCCGCTAGCTCGTCCCGACGTCAGCGCTCAGGAGACGCGGTTCCAGTCCATGAACCAGTCTTCCTGCCAGGTCTTGCCGCCGTCCTTCGACAGCCCCTGGCGCCAGCGGCAGGACGTGGGCGTGATCCGGTCCCACACGCCGCGCGAGATCAGCGTCTGGCCGTTCTCCTCCTCGCTCGCCGTAAACGTGCCGACGCCGTCGACGAAGGCGCCGCGCAAGCCGTCCGGGCAGCCCAGCACCCCCGATTTCGCGTTCACCCAGTAGTCGTTCCACACCTGCTTCTCGAGGTCGAGAAGGCGGATGCCCGAGCCCATGAAGTCGCGCGCCGGGACGCGCAACTCCTCGATGCTGCCGACGCCGCCGAGGATGGTGAAGCAGGTGGCCTCGCCCGCGAAGGTGTCCCACTCGCCCGACTTCTTCGCCTGGCGGTGGCTGATCTTCCATTTACCTGCGAGGAAATCGAAGTCGCCCGGCTTGCCCACGCCCTGTGGCGCGGCCGGTGCCGGATGCGCCGCAGCCGGCAGTCCGGCAGCGGCGAAGGTGAGAGAAGCTGCGGCGCACTTGAGGAGGGTACGGCGCTCGCTGTCGGTCGGGCCCTTTGTCATGAATAATCTCCCTTGTGTTGGAACAAGCCGTGAACGGCAAGGGTAAAGGGCCATTCCTGACAACGTCCGTCAGGATCTCGGCGGCGCTCTGAGCGCATGCGCGCGAGCCGGCTGCTCTCGATACTGGTGCTCCTGCAGCTGCGGGCGCGGTTGACGGCCGAGGCCCTCGCCGCGGAGTTCGAGGTTTCGGTGCGCACCATCTACCGCGACATCGAGGAGCTCGGCGCAGCCGGAATCCCGGTCTACGGAGACCGCGGCCCGGGCGGCGGCTTCCAGCTGCTCGACGGATGGCAGACCCGCCTCACCGGCCTGGCGCGCGACGAGGCGGAGGCGCTCTTCATGATCGGCATGCCGGGGCCGGCCGCGGCCCTCGGCCTCGGTTCGGCGGCGGCCGCGGCGCGCAACAAGCTGCTCGCGGCGCTGCCCCAGGCGTGGACCGGCGGCGCCCTGCGCATCGCGGCGCGCTTCCACCTCGACCCCGTCGACTGGTACCGCGCCGCGGAGGCGGCCGGGCACCTGCCGCGCGTGGCGCGCGCGGTGCTCGATGAGCGGCGCATCCGCTTCTCGTACGAGAGCTGGAGGGGGCAGAGGCTGCGGGTGGTCGAGCCGCTCGGCCTGGTGCTGAAGGCCGGTGCCTGGTACCTCGTCGCCGGCAGCGGCGCTTCGGTCCGCACCTACAAGGTGGCGAACATCCGCAAGCTCGCCGTGCTCGGCGCCACCCAGGCGTTCGTGCGCCCGGCCGGCTTCGACCTCGCCGTGCACTGGGCCGAGTCGCTGCGGCAGTTCGAGGCCGCGCTGCGCCCGGAGGTCGCGGTCCTGCGCGCATCGCCGCAGGGCCGCGTGCGCCTCGCGCGCCTCGGTGCCTGGGCTGCGGCGGCCGTGAAGGCGGCATCGCCTCTGCGCGGCGCGCGCGGGCTGATGCGGGTGCGACTGCCGATCGAGAACGTCGAGGACGCGGCCCTCCTGCTGCTCGGCATCGGGCCACAGGTCGAGGTGGAGGCGCCCAGGGCGCTGCGCGAGCGCCTGGCGCAGCTCGCCGCGGAGATCGTGAGGAAGGCTGGCCCGCGCGCGCACACGAGGCGCACGCGGGCTGGCGCTTACGGGAGCCGCTAGAAGCTGATCAGCAGGCCGAGCATGAACTTGCTGAACGCGAGGTCGGGCGAGGCGGTGATCGCCCGGTTGTAGTCGTAGGCGGCCTCGAACGAGAAGCGCTTGCCGGCCGGCAGGTTGACGCCCACGCCGACGTTGAAGCCGGCCTCGAAGCTGCCGGGGTCGAAGTGGTAGAGGTCGGGGCCGAGGTTCACGAACAGCCGCAACGGGTCGCCGGGGTTGAACGTGTACTTCGCGTTCGCGCCGAGGCGCCACACCTTGAAGTCGGCGGCCGAGTTGACGCCGTCGAAGCGCGCGCGGCCGAGCCGCAGGTCGAAGGCGAGCTTGGCAGAGACGTTGTTGACGAAGTCGAGGTCGAGCGTCGAGCCGGTGCCGGCAACGTTGCCGAACGCGCCGTGGGCGTCGACGAGCCCCGCGTGGATGCTGAATGCCGGTGGCGTGCGCGCGGTCAGGGTGCGCGTCACGAGCGGAGTGTCGGGGTCGTTGCTCGCCACCTGAAGTTGGCACGACTTCGGCCCGGGAAGCTGCGGGGTGAACTCGATCGTCAGGTCGGTGCAGGCGGCCGGCGCCAGCGTCTTCGGCAGTGGATTGCCGCTGAGCGTGAAGTCGGCGCAGTCGATGGCTGCGCTGGTGACGGTGAGCGGGCACTGGCCCACGTTGCACGCGGTGACCGTGCGCTCGCCGGGGCTCCATGCCGACACCACGCCGAACGCAGTTGATCCGGTGACTGCGATGTCCTTCTCGGTGCCGCTGCCGCTCGCGGTGACCGCGACGGCCGGCGTCTCGGGATCGTTGCTCGAGATCGTGAGGGTTGCGGTTTGCGGGCCCTGCGCCGTCGGCGCGAATGACGCCTTGAACGGGAAGCAGGCGCTGGGAGCGACAGTTACGGGATATCCCGCCGACGGCGCCAGCACGGAGAACTGCGGGTTCGACGAGGCGATGCCGCTGACGATGAGGTCGGCCGAGCCGGTGTTGCAAACGTTGAGGTCGGCCAGCGCGCTGCTCGCAAGGCATTGCGGCGCGAAGGCGACACCCCCCGGCACCTGGATGGCAGGCGCCGACACGCGCGCGGTCGCCACCACCGCGAAACCCTGTCCCGGTGCGCCGACGTTCACGGCCGCGCCGCCCACGCGGATCGTCCAGGTGCCGGTCTGCGGAGCGTTCACCACCACCTGCTCGACGTTGTTCAGGTTGTCCGGCGCGCCGCCCGGAGTCGACTGGCCGGCGGCGAACGCGTTGCCGCGGAACGTCGTCGCATCGGGTGCCGTCACCGTGAGGTCGAGATCGTTGACACGCGGCGCCGCGGCGCCGGCGGTGCCCGGCGGGTCGCTCCACGCGAGCGTTATCCGCAGTGGCTCGGTGCTCGCCGCCACCTCGATCGTGAACGCCTGGAACTCGCCGGTGGCGACGCCGTCGGCGTTGCGCACGTCCCACGAACGCAGGCGCCGCGGCGCGCCGGAGAAGAACAGCACGTTGTTGAGCCGCGCGATGCCCCAGCCTTCGGTGACGCTTGGATAGCCGGTCTCGCCGGCCATGTCGAGGGTGCCGTTCAGCAGCGTCGCCTTCAGCAGGGCCCCGGTGGGGGTGCGCGCATCCTGCGGCCGCGCCGTGCCGGTGGGGTACCAGCCTTCGGTGTAGTACTGACGGATCAGCGCCACGGTCGCCGAGGCGGCCGGCGTCGCCCAGCTGGTCGCACACACGTTGGGGCTGCCGGGCCACGTCTGTACGCCGCAGCCGCTGGCGGCGATCGCCGAGGTGATGGCGCAGCCCGGAGTGACCACGTCGGGCTTGCGGCGGCCGTCGGCGGTGGGCCCGGGATTGCCGTCGCCCACCGTGCCTTCGTTGGGATCGCGCAGCGAAGCGTTCACGCCGACCGAGTCCTTCGCAGTGCCGGGCGGTCCCTGCTCCTCGCCGTTGTTGCCCATGGAGCCGAGCACCAGGTGGTCCTCGTTGTTCCACATGAAGGTGTCCACGTCTTCGGCGGTCTGGTTGTAGGTCGCCGGGTTGCCGGCGCCGGCGGTGTTGTCGTGCCAGCTGTTCGAGTGGATGCGTGCGCCGAGGCCGGCATTGTTGTTGAGGGTGTTGAGCAGCACGCCGCCGTTGGTAGCCGAGACCAGGCGCGCGGCCCAGGCGTTGCCGCGGTTCAGGCCGGTGCCGGGATTGTTGAAGTCGTCGCCGGCAAGTATTCCCGCGACGAAGGTGGCATGCGCGGTGGCGGTGCCGCCGGCGACCGCCAGCATCTTGCGGTGCAGCGGGCCGGCCGCCGGGTTCGCCGGGTCGTTGAACATGCAGTGCGCGATGTCCACCGGGCCGCCGTCGATCACCGCGGCCACCTGGCCTTCGCCATGCAGCCCGCGGTTCCAGACGGGCGTGGTGCCCGGGGTGCCCGACTGGATGGTGCCGGCAGTGTTGCCGTTGTCCTCGATGCGCTCGGCGACCTCCTCGATGAAGCGCACTGCCTCGAGGCGCGCCACCGCCGGCAGCGACTCGCGCGTGGCCAGGTGGAACTCGACGCGCGGCGCGCCGTGCTGCTGGCGCAGGTCCCAGGCCTGCACTTCGCTGGCGCCGGGCAACGCACGGATCGCGGCTGCCACGGGCGCGGGATCGGCATCGGCGAACAGGATCGCGCGCAGCAGCAGGCCAGGGGCGGCGCGCCGCTCGGGGCTGCGCAGCGGCACGCGGCCGATGCGCGGCGAGATCTTGTAAGCCGGCTGCCAGGCAGCCACTGCGCGCACCAGCGGCGAGCGGCGCAGCGCGGCGAGCTGCGCCTGCGGCACGCGCTCCAGGTACGCAAGGTTCGGGATGTAGCGGTCGAGCGCGAGGCCGAACTCCTTCGTCAGGGCGGCGCGCTGTGCGCGCGTCAGCGGCGCCTTCACCTGCACCAGGAAATGTTCGGTTGCAGAATCGGCGACGCGCAGTCCTTCCGCGACGCGGGCGGGCCCGCGCAGCGGATCGAACGCGCCGGTTTCCAGCACGATGCGCATGTCCTGCGCCGGTTGCACTCCTTGCGCAGCCGCGGGACACGGCAGGATCGTGAGAAGGAGGAGGGCTAGTGAAACTGCCGCGGCAAGGCGGCGTGTGAACCTTCGAGACACCATTTCGAAACCTCCAAGCGTCGGGATGTGCGCAAACTACCCACTCGGAGCGGTTCGAGTCTTCACACTTCGGTCAGGATTTGATGCGAACGCGTCAGGCGCGGCCGGGCACGGCGGTCGCGGCGCGCCGCAGCCACCGGTCGAAGAACCAGTTGCCGATGCGGCACTTGCCGAGCGCCGTGACGATGTAGCCCATGCGCTCGAGGCCATAGAGGAGCGAGTCGATGCGCTCCGGACCGCCGAGGCTGCTGGTGAGGGTCGTGATCGTCACCTCGCCCTCGCGCGCGATCGTCAGCAGCATCTCGCGCTCGTCCTTGCCGAGCGTCTGGAAGTCGACCGCGAAGAAGTTCGCGACCATTTCGTCGGCGGCCACCTGCGACAGGGTCGCGCCGAGGTCGCGGCTCTCGAACAGGCGGCTCGCGATGAGCTGCACCAGGAACGGGTTGCAGCCGGTGCGGTCGATGATGGTGGCGCGCTCGTCGCCGGTGAAGTTGCCGCGCGCCAGCAGCTCGCCGGTCTCCTCGGGGGTCAAGCGGCGTCAGGTAGACGGGCGGGATGAAGCCTTGCAGGAACGGGGAAGTGGCGAAGCTCGTGGTCTCGTCGATCATCGCGAGCCTCTTGGTGGAGGTGAGCACCGAGCGCAGGTCGGGGCCCTTTTGCAGGATGCGCCGCAGCCGCGCCAGCACCACCGGCGCCTGTTCGGCGACCGTCAGCAGCTCCTCCGCCTCGTCCACCAGCAGCAGCATGCGCCAGCCGCTCTTGACGGTGCGGCGCGCCAGCGTCGTGAGCATGTCGGGCACCGTGAGGCCCTCGAGCTGGTCGATCTCGACGTCGGTGGCGCGGCGGAACGGGTCGCTGTCCTCGACGCTCTCCAGCAGGCTGTCGGCCAGCCCGCGGGCGTCGCCGCTGCCCTGCAGGTCCCAGTAGAGCGGCGCGTAGGGGGTCTGCGGATTCTGCAGCACCCGGTACTCGAGCTCCTTCAGGAGGCTGGTCTTGCCGAGGCGGCGTGCACCCACCACCCACAGCGAGTCGCGTTCGCCGTCGAGGATCTGGCGCACCAGGGAGCCGCGGCCGAAGAAGTTCTCGCCGCGCACCCAGCTGCCGGCGACGTACGGATTGCGCGCTTCGCTCACCACGCTGCCCATTCTCTCAGGAGACCGCTTGTGCGGCGCTGCCCCCCGCTTCGTCGGGGGCATCGCCTTCGCGCCCCTCTTCGTAGACGAAGGCTTCGCCGGCCGCTGCGATGTCGGCCGCGGTGACGGTCGAGCGGCCCTCCTCGAGCATGCGGTTGACCGCATGGATGCACAGCCGCTGGATCGCGTACGGCTTCATGCCGCTGATCCGCAGCACCGCCTCCACCGCGTCGCCCTGGTAGCGGAAGATGCCCTGGACCGGCTCGCGGATCAGCCCCTCGGCCTCTTCGCGCGAGAACTCCTTCAGCTCGATCTCGTCGAAGAAGTTGTACCAGGGGCTGCCTTCGCTCTTCCAGTTGCGGCGGATGCCGACGCCGCTCATCACCGCCACCAGGTGCTCGGAGAAGGTCTTCATGAAGATGCTGCGCAGCCGCTGGTTGACGCGGTCGGAGTACTCGTTCAGCACGTCCACCTCGTCGATGAGCAGCGCCAGCTTGACCTTCTTGGCGGTGCGTCCCTTCAGGTCCTCGATGACGCGCTGCAGGTCGTGCGCAGAAGTCGCGGCCGTCGTAGTCGTCGTCGTCGGGGCCGAACTTGCAGCGCCGCCATGGCCTCGGGCGAGGGCACCGTGGTCTCGACCACGTCGGCCATCACGGTGTGGAAGAACGCGGCTTCGGGAACGCCCTGCAGGTCGGAGGCGACCGGGAAGAAGCGGTAGTCGTCGCGGTCGTCCTTCTCGAGCGCCTTCTTCAGGTGGTGCAGCAGGCTGGTCTTGCCGATGCGTCGCTCGCCCGTGATCATCAGGCTGTTGTGGTGCAGGACGTTGAGGATCCGTGTCAGCAGCTTCTGCCGGCCGAAGAACATGTCGTCGGCGAGCACCGGCGCGCCGGCGATGTAGGGGTTGAAGCGCCGGTTGACCGCGCGCCGCCGTCGCACGCGCTGCATCGCGAAGCCGGCGCCGACGAGACCGAGGGCGGTGAGCGCCGCCGCCGGCAGGAAGGCGCGCGTCTCGTAAAAGCGCAGCTGCCGCGTGATGGTGAACGGCTGCGAGGCGCGCAGCCCCTGGGCGTCGGTCGCGACGATCAGCAACTCGTTGGCGCCGGGCGCCAGCGGGAAGGTGCTGTTGATCGCCTGGGTGCGGGCCGGCTCGCCGTCTTCGACCGCGGTCGGCCGCAGGTCGGCGACCAGCGCCTGGTTGAGGTAGATCTCGACGCGCGAGAGTTGCCGCTCGTCGCTGACCACCGCCTCCACCTTGACCGTCGGCTGGTCCACCTTCGGCTGCGGCACCGACGGCGCCATCATGACGATGAGCGGCATGCGGTTGGGGAAGAAGCGCGCCAGCAGCGAGGCCGCCGTCAGCTCCAGCGAGCGCTCGCGGCGCTGCGCGGCGCGTGCGTTCTGCGGGTCGAGGCGCAGGATTTCCTCGTAGCGCAGCTCGGCCTCGGGATGCCTGCCGCTCGTGAACAGGGCATCCGCTTCCGACTCGAGACGGCTGATCTCCGCGCGGCGATCGGTCTCGACGCGCAGGCTGTTGACCCGGTCCTCGGCCTGGGCGCGCAGGCGGCGCGCTTCGGCGTTCCCGGGATCGGCGGCCGCCTCGGTGAGCGGGCGCAGCGCGTCGGCGAACTGCCCCGCGGCGAACAGGCGCTTGCCTTCCTCGAACTTGCCGGCGAGCTCCGCCTTCGAAGTGGTTTGCCGCAGCTGCTCCTGCGCGGCGGCGATGCCTTCCTGCGCCTCGCGGTTGACGGCGTCGAGCGACAGCACCTCGGTGAACTTGAGGATGGCGTCGGTCTCGTTGCCGGCGCGCACCGCCGCCTTCGCCTCGTCGAGCGCCGTCTGCAGGCGCCGCGCGCGGGTCTGACGCTCAGCGGCCATGCGGCGCTCCTCGAGCAGGTCGTTCTTGCGCTTCTCGATCGACGGGATGAGCGCGGGGTTGATCTTCTGGTAGATCGACTCCGCCTTGGTCCAGGCGGCGAGCGCCTCGTCGTCGCGGCCGGCGCGGCGCTTGTCGTCGCCTTCCTTCAGGAAGCGCTCGGCTTCGTCGCGCGCGGCGCGGATCTGGTTCTGCTCGCTTTGCGACTTCACCTCGGCCTGGCGCGCCTGCAGCTTCTGCCACAACTCGGCGCGCTTCTTGATGATGCCCTGTGTTTCCTCGGAGCCGAACATCGCCACCGCGCGGTCGTTGTCGCCGCGCTCCAGGTAGCAAAGGCCGAGGTAGTAGTAGGGCGTGTAGTCGACGAAGTCGACGCCGTAGGTGCGCACGCTCAGCTCCGAGCGCGGCCGCAGTTCCACGGCCTTCTGCAGGTCGGCGAGCGCCGCGGGGGTGCACTGGCCGGCGCGGAAGTTGCGGCCGCGGTCGTCGATGGCGCGCTGGTAGTAGACGTACCACTCGTCGGCCGCGCGCGCCGGGACGGCGCGCAGGCCGAGGTGGGTGGCGACCAGGAGGCAGGCGGCGACAATACGTCCGGACGGCATGCTGCGGACCTTACGCCCCTGCGCTGCCGCCCGTGCTACTTCTCGTACATCGCGGCAATCAGGGCCCCGCGCGCGGTGGCGGTGAGGGGATCCTTGGCGAGACGCACGCCGGCGATCTCGATGGGCAGCGGCCTGGCCTTCATGGTGCGCTCGAACAGCTCCTTGAAGCCCTTGGCCTTGGCGGTGCCGCCGGAAAGCACGATCGGCAGCGGCCGGTCGGTGCGCGGCAGCTTGTCGGTCGCGGCCAGCGACTTGCGCAGCGAGTCGACCAGCGCGTCGACCAGATCCTCGTAGTAGATGTTGAGGGCCTTCTCGATCTTGTCCTTGCCGGGACGGCCGAGGTCGAGCCCCTCTTCCTTCGCCATCTTCACCCGCGTCGCCGACTCGGCAACCACCGCACCCACCGAGGCGTCGATCGAATCGCCGCCCTTCTGGAGGCTGTACATGATGGCCGGGATCGACAGGAAGGCGAGGGCGACGTTGCACATGCCACCGCCGCAGGAGATGCCGATGCCGCTGAAGTTGTTGTCCTCGAGTTCGCTGAAGACGACTGCCAGGCCCTCGTTGACCGCAACCGCGCGGTAACCGAGGCCGTCGAAGTACTTGCGCAGCGTGGCCTCGTGGTAGGTGAGCTCGCTCTCACGGCCGTCGGGCGCCGCGGGCACCGAGAACGCCAGCACGTCGCCCTGGCCCTTGGCCTTCGGCACCACGTTCTGCACGATCACGTCGAGCACCTGCATCGCCGACTTCTCGCGCGCGTTCAGCAGGCCGAAGGCCATGGGCCGGCGGCTCTCCGCGCCGAACATGTTGGCGAACTTGTCGGTGGCGTCGCCGTAGACGACGATCTCCTCGCCGTCGCGGTAGTAGGGAATGTTCTGCTGGCCGAGGATCGTCTCGGTGAAGCGCGAATACGGCACCTGGATGAACGCGTTCAATTGCGCCACCGTCTCGACCCCGTTGCCGCGCTTGCGGGCGGCGACGATGCGGCTCGTTCCGACATCGACGCCTTGGGGACTGCTACCCTTCTGGGCTTCCTCGTTCATCCGCTCCTCCGCATCGGGTTGCACCTTCCACAACTGATCCTTGCGTTCTTCCATTATCTAGGGCCTAGCCTCCGCTGGCGACGTCAACCTCGTCCTTCCGGGCCGAGACTTCCTGCGCTCCGGCCTTCGTCTGCTCCAGAATCCACCGGTCGTACATCGCGCGCTTGCGCAGGCGCAGCGCCTCGATGCTCTCGCCCGTCTGGCGGGCTTCCGCGACCAGCGCCTGCTCGGCGCTCGCGACGCCCGGCCACGGCTCGCCCTGCATCTTCGCCAGGAACTCGTCGTCGTAGTGGAAGCCGAACTCCAGCACCGCCGGCGACGGCACGTCGTAGGCGTTCGGCAGGCCGAACGCGCCGAACGGAAAGCCGCGCGCCCAGTCGACGTGGTGGCCGATGAGGTGCTCACGCGAGTTGACGCTCGTCAGGCCGTGCGTGACGCACATCTGCGGCGCGATCTCGTAGCGCAAGCGCAGATGCTCCGTGAGAGCGAGTCCCGATGCAAGCTGGGCCTGGGTGATGGGCAGCGCGCGCCCGCCCTCCCAGCGCGTCTCGAAGCACACGCCGATGAAGGCGCTGTTGAGGTTGAGGAAAGTGGTGTCGCCGTCCTTCCACACGGAAAAGCCCGCGTGGTTGGCGCGGCCGTTCTCCTCGACGATGCGGTAGACGCGGCCGAAGCGGTCGATGACGTAGTTGTAGAGCCGGCGCCTGGCGATGTACTTCATCAGGCCGTGCGAGCTCTTCTTGAGGTTGTCGTTGAACGATTCCTCGAGCGGCCAGATGTCGCTTTCCGAGGTGTGAAACAGGATGCCGACAGGCCTGGTGTAGGTCTCGCGCTGCATCCCGGTGCGGCGGAACACGCGGTATCGGCGCTCGGGGCCGGCCACGGCGAAATTGGTCTCGATGCGCAGGCCGTTGCTGTACTGCTCGAAGTTCGCGCCGCGCTCCACCAGCCAGATGCTCTTCGGCGCGGGCGCGGACGAGGCCGGCATCGGTTCGGCGACAGGATCGAGACGCGGCGCGCCTGCCAGCACGGGCGCCGCGGCGCGGGCCGCGCGCGCGTCGCGCGTGCTCCAGCGGGCCGCCGCGAACAAGGAAGCCGCGAGCAGCGCGCCGACCACGGCGAAGCCGAGCCAGGCGGGACGGTGCCGCTTCGTCTTCCTGGCGACCGCGCGGCTCAGGCTGGAGTGGCCGAGCAACGGATCCACCGAGTCGTAGCCGAGCATGCGCTGCGCCATGCGGTGCACGCCGGGGATGGGGATGAGGCGCAGCAGGCGGTCGGTGCGGCGGTAGCGGGAGATCGACCCGCGCAGGTGGCGCAGCTTGGCCACCGGATCGGCAATGACCTCGGTTTCGCGCTCGAGCGCGCGCAGCAGCGGCTCGCCTGTGTTCACGGACTCCTAAATCCTTTGTGGCCTGCGAATTATAGGACACGAATTTCGGACCCGGCAATGCTTTCGCGAAGCCGATGTGCGCTGGATCCGCCGCCGGGCCCATTGTATGGTTGCGAATCGCCACCATTGTCCCAAATGCGCAGCTGGCGCGGCTTCCGAGGGATCCCCGCGCCTTGCGGCCGCTCATCGAGGAGGAGTCGCAGGCCTGGGCGGCCGATCTCGACTGGGACTATGCCGACGTGGCCCGGGCACTCCTCGCCGGGCTCGAGAACGGCTCGCTGCGCGGCTTCGGCTTCGAGGACTCGGGCAGGGTGGTCGCCTACGGTTACTACCTGCTCGACGGCCGGCGGGCGGTGCTGGGGTCGCTGTTCGCCTCGGCCGCCCATCGCGGGCGCGGCTACGAGGCGACACTCGTGGACGCCCTGGTGGCCGACGCGCGCGGCGCCGCGCACGGCCGCCGCATCGAGTGCCAGACGCTTTTCACCAGCGACCAGGCGGTGGACGAGCGGTTCCGCGCGCTCGGCTTCACGAGCCACGACCGGCACTATCTCGCCGCATCGCTGCTGGCGGGAGAGGTGCTCGCCGCGCCGGCGATCGCCGGCGCGCGCGGCCTGACGCTTGGCGACATCCCGCAGGCGGCCGCCGTCATCCACAGCAGCCATCAGGGCACCGTGGACGCCGAGATGAACACCACCTACAAGACCGAGAACCATTGCCGCACTTTCCTCGAGACGTTGATCCTGCGTTCGGGCTGCGGCGAATTCGACGCCGAGGCTTCGCTGTTCGTCGAAGGCGCGCCCGGCACAGGTCCGGTCGCTGTGCTGCTCGCGAGCCGCCTGTCGCGAGACAACGGCCACATCTGCCAGGTGTCGGTGGTGCCGCAGGCGCAGCGCAAGGGTCTCGGCCGCGCGCTCGTGAGCCACGCGCTCGGCGTGTTCCGCGCGCGCGGCCTGCGGCAGGCGACGCTCAGCGCGACGGTCGCGAACGCGCGCGCCTACGCCCTCTACCGCGACCTCGGCTTCGCGCCGCGGCGCCTCTTCAAGGCGCACGCGTGGCAAGCGCCCGCATGACCCTTGCGGGCCTCGCGGCGCTGCTCGTCGCCAGCGCTGCAGCGAACGCCGAGCCGCAGCCGCGCGTGATGGTGGTGCCGTTCGTCATGCAGCCCGCCTCTGCGGCCTGGGTGGGCGAGTACCTCGCCGACGACATGCCGCGTACCCTGGCGCTCGCCGGCGTCGCCGCGGTGCCGCGACCGATGCGCACGGCCGCCCACGACGCCTTCGGCCTGGCGCAGGCGCCGCTCTCGCGCGCCACCGCCATCCGCATGGCCGAGGCGCTCGCGGCCGACCGCGTCGTCATCGGCAGCGGCACGTTCGACACGTCCGGCGTGACGCTCGAGGCGCGCATCCTCGACGTTTCGCGCGGCTCGCTGTCGGCGCCGCTGCGCGCCTCGGGCAGCCTCGAGACGCTCACCGATGTCGCCTTCTCGCTCGCCTGGGACGTCGCGCTGGCCGGCTCGCCGGGACCAGCCCGCACCCGCGTCGAAACCGCGCGCGAGCGGGTGCGCCGCCACTACACGGTGCTGCGCGCCTACGGCGAGGCGCTCGTCGCCGGCGACCTGGCGCGCCGCCTGAAGATGCTCGCCGAGGCCGTTTCCCTGGCGCCCGACTTCGATGCGGCGCGCCTCGACCTGGTGCGCGCGCGTCTCGATGCCCGCGACTTCGCCGCGGCGCTCGAGGAGGTGCGGCGCATTGCTCCAGGCGCGCCCGCCGCGACCCGGCGCGAGGCCGACTTCCTGCAAGGTGCTGTGCTCTTCGGCCTCGGCCGTTGCGACGAGGCGGACGCGCTCTACCAGCGGCTGTCGGCTGCGAACGAAACGGCGGCGGTGCTCGCGAACCGCGCGCTCGCGGTGCTGCGCTCGCCTCGGCCTGCGGCCCTGCGCGCCGGCTCGGCGCGCGCCTCGGATTTGCTGCGCCAGGCGAACGCGCTCCTGCCGGGGTCCACCGAAGTCACCTTCGACCTCGGCTTCGCGCTCTTTGTCGAAGGCGATGACGACGCCGCGATCTTCTGGTTGCGCGGCCTGCAGGAGCTCGACCCCGAGGACAACGACGCGCGCGTCGTGCTCGCCTGGGCGCTGCGCCGCGCCGGCCGCACCGCCGAAGCCGACGCCACGTGGCAGGCGCTCGTCAGCCATTCGCGCTCGCTCTCGGGCATGGCGGCGCCGGACCCCGCGCGCCGGCTCGAGCGCGTGTTGTCGACGGAAAACCCGTTCGTCCTCGACCCGAACCGCCGCGGCGACTCGGCCGATGCCGCGGGGCTGCGCGACCACGGCGAGCGCGCGCTCCTGGCGGGCGACCTCGACACCGCGTTTCGCGAGCTGTCGCGCGCCGCGTACCTCAACCCCTACGAAGCCTCGGTGCATCGTTCATTGGCGCAGGTGCACGTGCGGCGCGGCGACCGCGAAAACGCCGCCGCCGAGCTGCGCACGTCGCTGTGGTGCGCCGAGAGCACCGCGGTCCGCGTCGAGCTCATGAACCTGTTCGCCGAGCTCGGCCGCCGCGCCGAGGCCGAGAGCGAAGCGCGCCGCATCCTCAAGGCCGATCCCGGCAACGAGGCGGCCCGCAAGCTCGCGCCAAACGGGTCGCTATAATGGACGGCAAGCAGCGACATGATCACCCTCCTCCTGGCCGCGGCACTCGCGGCGCAAGCAGCCGGCAATCCGCTCGCACTCACCAAGGCGGCTGCCGACACGTGCCGCGCGAAGATCGACGCGCTCGATCGCCGCTTCAAGGCCAAGGCGACAACACCCGCTGAGCCGGTCGCCTTCTCGGAGCAGGAGGTGAACTCGTACCTCGCGCTCGGCGGCGCCGTCCTGCCGGTTGGCATCAAGTCCTTCACCGTGAGCCTGCGCCGCGATCGCCTCGAAGCCAAGGGCATGGTGGACCTCGACGCCCTGAAGGCGAAAGTGCCGGCTTCGAAGAGCGCCACCAATCCTTTGTGGCTGCTTGGCGGGCTGATGCCCTTCGAGTTGAAGGGCAAGTTCAAGAGCGCCAACCGCTTCGGCCAGGCGGAGATCGAGGAAGTGCGGCTCGGGCCGGTGATGCTGCCGCCGAGCGTCGTGGCGCAGCTGGTCGCATCCTCCACCAAGAGCCCGAGCATGCCGCAAGGTGTCGATTTGATGGCGCCGTTCCGCTTGCCTTACGGCGTCAGGAGCCTTCGGCTCGAGGCGTACCGCGCCGTGGTGGA
Organism: uncultured Acidobacteriota bacterium; assembly: GCA_963720545.1. Classification (GTDB taxonomy): domain Bacteria; phylum Acidobacteriota; class Vicinamibacteria; order Fen-336; family Fen-336; genus MFD01916-c6. The sequence goes on from OY970399.1 coordinate 3,928,506, forward strand.
GCCGTAAGGGCAGGATCGAGGCCGGGCCTGGCCCTCGACACGACCGCACTCGACACGCCGGTCCAGTTCGTCAAGGGAGTCGGCCCGCAGCGCGCTGCCGCGCTCGCCAAGGAGGGCATCCACACCGTCTCCGACCTGCTGTGGCGGCTGCCGTTTCGCTACGAAGACCGCAGCCGCTTCGTGCCGGTGCGGGCGCTGCGCGCCGGCGAAAAGGCGCTCGTCGCCGGACGGGTCGCCGTGTGCGGCCTGCGGCGGATCCGGCGCCTGAGCCTGTTCGAGGCGCGCATCGAGGACGCGGCCGGCGATCGCCTCAAGGTGCTCTGGTTCAACCAGCCCTATCTCGCCGACAGCATCGAGCGCGGCACGAACCTGGTGCTCTACGGCGCCGTCGAGCGCGACACTCGCGGCGGCTCGCTGATGCTCTCGTCGCCGGAGTTCGAGATCGTCGACGACGCGGACGAGCCGGCATCGGTGCACGTCGGCCGCATCGTGCCGATCTACGAGCGCTTCGCGGGGCTCGGCGGCCGGCAGGTGCGCCGGCTGCTCGCGGCGGTGATCGCGGGGCTGCCCGACGAGCTGCCCGACTCGCTGCCGCAGGAAGCGCGGCGAGCGCTCGGCACAGAGCCGCTCGCCGCCGCGTTTCGCGCGGTGCACCGGCCGCCGGACGATGCGGACCTGGCGCTCCTCAACCGCTTCCGCGGGCCGGGCCACCTGCGCCTCATCCTCGAGGAGCTGTTCTTGTTCCAGCTCGGCCTCGCGGCGCGGCGCTCGGCGGTGAAGCATTCGCCGAAGGGCATCGCCTTCGCCATCACCGACGCCACGCGCGAAGCGGTCAAGGCGATCCTGCCGTTCCACCTGACCGGCGCGCAACGGCGCGTGCTGCAGGAGATCGCCGACGACATGAAGTCGCCGCACCCGATGCACCGCCTGGTGCAGGGCGACGTCGGCTCCGGCAAGACGATCGTCGCGCTGCTGGCGATGGTGATCGCGGTCGAGAACGGCTACCAGGCCGCCTTCATGGCGCCGACCGAGATACTGGCCGAGCAGCACTTCCTGAACTTCAAGCGGCTGCTGCGCCGCCGCCCCTATGCCGCCGAGGCGCTGACCGGCGGCCTCACGAAGAAAGAGCGCGGCGCGCTCCTCGAGCGCATCGCCGCAGGGGCGGCGCGCATCGTCGTGGGGACGCATGCGCTCATCCAGGAGAGCGTGCGCTTCCAGCGTCTCGGCCTCGCCGTGGTGGACGAGCAGCACCGCTTCGGCGTGCTGCAGCGCGACGAGCTGCAGAAGAAGGGCTACGACGTGGACGTCCTCATCATGACGGCGACGCCGATCCCGCGCACGCTCTCGCTCACGGCCTACGGCGATCTCGACATCTCGGTGCTCGACGAGAAGCCGCCCGGCCGCACGCCGATCGTCACCAGCCAGCACCCGGCCGGAGAGCGCGCGCGGGTGGTGGCCGCCGTGCGCGAGGAACTCGGCGCCGGGCGCCGCGCCTACATCGTGTACCCGCTGGTCGCCGAGTCGGAAAAGCTCGAGGACGTGAACGCGGCCACCGCCATGGCCGTCGAGTGGCAGCGCCTGCTCCCCGGGAACACCGTGGCGCTGCTGCACGGCCGCATGAAGAGTGCCGACAAGGAAGCGGTGATGGCCGACTTCGCCGCCGGCCGTGCGCAGGTGCTGGTCGCGACCAGCGTCATCGAGGTGGGGGTGGACGTTCCCGAGGCGACGCTCATGGTCATCGAACATGCCGAACGCTTTGGCCTGGCCCAGCTCCACCAGCTGCGCGGTCGCGTCGGCCGCGGCGCGGCGCGCTCGCGCTGCCTGCTCGTGACCCACGGCCGGTTGTCGGAGATCGCGCGCCAGCGGCTCGACACGCTCTGCGCCAGCACCGACGGCTTCGCCATCGCCGAGGCCGACCTGTTGATCCGCGGGCCGGGCGACTTCTTCGGCACGCGCCAGTGGGGCATGCCGCAGTTCCGCGCCACCAACCTGCTGCGCGACCGCGACCTGCTGGAGCAGGCGCGCGCGCACGCGCAGGCGCTCTACCCGCAGGCGGCCGCCGGCGTGGGCGAGTGGGCGCCGCTGCGGAAATTTCTCGAGGACGGCGGCTGGGCGCGGCGTTTCGGACTGGCCGTGGTCGGGTAGGCGATGCCGCGGATCCTGGGCGGCAGCGGACGCGGGCGGCGCCTCGGTTCGCCGCGCGGTGCGGCGGTGCGTCCCACCGGCGCGCGCGTGCGGCAGAGCCTCTTCGACATCCTCGCGGCGCGCCTGCCGGGCGCCGCGTTCCTCGATCTGTGCGCCGGCAGCGGTGCCATCGGCCTCGAAGCGCTGTCGCGCGGCGCGGCACGCGCCGTGTTCGTGGACAAGGCAGGCTCCGCCGCGGCGCTCGTCGCAAAGAACCTGCGCCTGAGTGGCGAGGTGGCGCCGCGCGGCACGGTAATCCGGGCGGACGCGCTCGCCGCACTGAAGACATTGGCAAGCGCCGGCGAACGGTTCGACATCGTGTTCTTCGACCCGCCTTACGAGAGCGCGCTCTACGAGCCGGTGCTCGAGCGGGCCGGCCGAGGCGAGCTGCTGGCCGCGGGCGGGCTGCTGATCGCGGAACACTTCCACAAGCGGGCGCTGCCGGAGACAATAGGCGGGCTCGCGCGCACCCGCCAGGTGAAGGTTTCGGATCACGTGCTGTCGTTCTACGAGGTGCCATGACCAACAAGCGGATCGCCCTCTTTCCAGGCTCTTTCGATCCCATCACCAACGGCCATGTGGACATCATCGGCCGCGGCCTCACGGTGTTCGACGAGGTCATCGTCGCGATCCTGGTGAACACCGAAAAGACGCCGCTGTTCACGGTCGAGGAGCGCGTCGCGATCATCGAGGACGCTTTCTCGGGCGAGTCGCGCCTGCGGGTCGCGAGCTTCTCCGGGCTGCTCGTCGACTACGCGCGCAAGGCGTCCGCCTCGGTGATCGTGCGCGGCCTGCGCGCCGTCTCCGACTTCGAGTACGAGTTCCAGATGGCGCTCATGAACCGCCGCCTCGACCCGGCGATCGAGACCGTGTTCATGATGCCGGCCGAGCAGTACTCGTACCTGTCCTCGCGGCTCGTCAAGGAAGTGGCGCAGCTCGGCGGCGACGTCAGCGGTTTGGTGCCGCCGGGGGTCGCCGCGGCGCTTGCGGGCAAGTTGAAGAAATCCTGAGCGGCCTTGTAAGAAACCGCCGGTCCCGTTCGTAGTTACAGGCAGGAGCGCCCATTCCGGGCGGCCATGGGCAAGAGCCGTAACCATGAATTTGACGAGCTTTACGGGGGGCACGCCACGCGGGTGCTCGCGGCTTGCCGCCGCCTCCTCGGCCCCGGAACCGGCGCCGAAGACGCCGCCCACGAGACCTTCCTGCGCGCCGGGCGCGGCTTCGAAAGCTACGAGCCGGAGCGGCCGTTCGCACCCTGGGTGCTGCGCATCGCGGCCAACGTCTGCCTCGACGAGCTGCGCCGCCGCAAGCGCGACGCGCAGCTCTTCGCACCGATCGACGCCGACCGCGAAGGTCGGGAACTCGCCGACGGCGGGGGCGCCAGCGCTTCGCCGCTGTCGCAGGCACTCGCAGCGGAAGAGCGGGAACTGCTGCGCCGCGCCCTCGACGCGCTACCCGATCGGGAGCGGGCTCTGATGACCCTGCGCTACGAGGCTGAGATGAGCTACGACGAGATCGGCCGCGCCGTCTCGCTCACGCCGGCGAACGTCGGCGTCATCATCCACCGGGTCAAGCTGCGGCTGCGCGCCGCTCTCGGCGAAACGCTGGGGCGGCGATGAGCATCGAATCGATCGTCACCTGCCGCGACGACCTGACGCTGAGCCTGCATGCCGAAGGTGCGCTCACCGGCGAGGAGGCGTGGCGCATCAAGTCGCATGTGCAGCACTGCGGGCGGTGCACCCGCCGGCTTGCGGAGCTGGCCGCAGAAGACGCGGTGCTGGCCGAGGCACTCGCGGGTACGGTGCGCCGCGTGTCCTTCCTGCAGCGCTTCGGGCCGTGGGCGGCGGCGCTTGGCGTGCTGCTCGCGGGCCGGCTCGGACTGCAACTCCTCGACGACACCTGGGACGAGGCGCTCGGCGCGCTCAACCTGCAGTGGTTCGATCCGCGTGGTTCGCAGATGGCCGGAAATGCGCTCTACAGCGCTTTGTTCTTTGTGACGAGGGAAGCCATGGACTGGTTGAGTTCCTACCTGCTGCCGGTGGCGTCGGTGCTTGCCGGCGCGTCGATCGTGGGCCTGTTGCTGTGGTCGCTGCGGCGCACGCGGCTGCCGCGGGTGGCCGCAGCGTTCGCATTTTCGCTCGCGTGTCTCTTGGTCACAGCCGCGCCCGCCGCGGCCATGACGGTGCGCAAGGGCGAGGACGTCACCGTGCCGGCAGGGGAGACGCTGCACGATTCGCTGATCGCCGCCGGCGAGGTGGTGCGCATCGACGGCATCGTCGAAGGCGACGTGGTGGTGTTCGCGGGGCGTGTGGTGGTGAAGGGCACGATCACCGGCAACCTGGTGGCCTGGACCCAGCGCCTGCAGCTCGACGGCACCGTGTCCGGCACGGTGTTCGCCGGCGCGCAGCAAGTCGCCCTGGCCGGCGGGGTCGGCAGGAACGCGTTCACGTTCGCGCAGACGGCGACGCTCCCGCCCGGCGGCCGCGTGGACGGCGACCTCATCAGCTGGGTGCAGGATCTCGCGGTCGACGGCCGTGTGGGCCGCGACTTGTGGGCGATGTCGGAAACGCCGACGGTGTCGGGCGAAGTCGGCCGCAACGTCAGGGCAAAGACCAGGCGGCTGCACCTCCTCGGCACGGCGAAGGTCGCCGGCGACGTGTCGGCGATCGTCCCGGCCACCGACCGCGTGGTCGTCGACCAGGGGGCTTCCATTGGCGGGAAGGTGAGTGCCGAGCTGCCCGAGCCGAAGAGCCGCAAGAAGGTGTGGCTATGGCGCCTGGTCGGCCTGGGAGCGGCGCTCTTCACCGGTCTCTTCCTTGCGTGGCTGGCGCCCGCCACCACCACCGGCCCGGTCGACACGCTGCGCGTCCTGGGCCAGGCATGGGGGCGCGGCGCGATCGTGCTGTTCGTGTTGATCGCCGCGACCATTGTGCTGTGCGTGACCCTCGTGGGCCTGCCGCTCGGCCTCGCGTCGCTGGCGGTCTTCGTCTTCGCGCTCTATACCGGGCCCATCGTGCTCGCGGGCGCCATCGGCCGCAAGCTGCTGGGGGCTCCGGCCGGCCTCAACGCCCGCTACGCGCTGGGGCTCGTCGCCGGCCTGGTGCTGTTGACGATCGCGCTGCAGATGCCGTTCGTCGGCGTTTTGACCAGGCTGATTGCGACGCCGCTCGGCGTCGGCATGGCGTACACCGCGCTGCGGGCGCGCTGGGCGACGGCGACGACGGCGGAGAGGGCCTAGCGGCAGCGCGGCGCGAACGCGCGGTTGCCGACAACGCCGCGGACGCCGTGGAACGAACGAAACTGGGATGGCCGCGGCGCGTAGCCGTAGCCCGACTGAAAACCGTAGCCGTAATAGCCGTATCCGTAGCCGTGCGCTGGGCCGCTCGGTTCGCTGCTGCGATAGAACGACGAGATCGAACGCGGGTCGATCGTGACCCGTCCGTCCTCGTCCTCGAAGCGCGGCGCCGCGGGGCCCGCGCCGTCGGCACGGTAGTAAGAAGAAATCTCGTAGGGATCGCGCAGCACGCGAACGTGAGGCCTGGGCGCCGCTTCTTCGGCCGCGGCTTCCTGAGGCTGAACCTGCGCCTGAGTTTCGCCCGCGAAGACCGGCGGTGCGGCAAGAAGCAACGTCGCAAGCAGCGTCAGTCTCATGGCGAAAACCTCTCTCTGACAATCTACGCGCCAGCCCGCGCGTTGTTCGCTGCCGAAGCAGCGCGTGTGAGCGCTGGCACAAGCAATGATGAAGTGCCGCGCAGACGGCCAAAGTATAATGACGGACCCACGAACCTCAGAAACGCAAATCGCATGCCGCCGTCATGCTGCTGTTACAGAGTGCAAACAGCAAGAAGTCGTCGGCAAGCAACAACTTAGCAACACGATCGGGCGACTTTGCACAGGCTTTTCCACAGAAACTGTGGAAGCTCACAAAATCTCCCAGCGACGGTTCAGAAAGGCGCCTGCTCACTCCATGCTCAAGAAGGAAAGGCTCTTCACTCCCGGCCCGACGCCTTTGTCGCCGGAAGTCCAGCTGGCGATGGCGCGCCCGATCGTCCATCACCGCACCGACGAGTTCCGCAAGATCTTCCGCGACGCCGCGGCGCGGCTGCAATCGTTCCTGAAGACGAAGCACGACGTGCTGCTGCTCGCCGCGTCCGGCAGCGGCGCGATGGAAGCGGCCGTCGTCAACACGATGTCGCCGGGCGACACCATGCTGGCGCTGGTCGCCGGCAGCTTCGGCGAGCGCTGGGCGGCGATCGGCAAGGCGCACGGCATGAACGTCGTGACGATCGACGCCGAGTGGGGCGAGGCGGTCGCTCCCGCGGCCGTCAAGGCCGCTCTCGATGCCAATCCGTCGATCCGCGGCGTGTTCGTGCAGCTGAACGAGTCGTCTACCGGGGCAAAGCACGACATCGAAGGCATCGGCGCCGTGGTCAAGGGGCGGCCCGACACGCTGCTGGTGGTGGACGCCATCTCCGGCGCGGGCGCGATGGCGCTCGACACCGACGCCTGGGGTGTGGACATCGCGGTCGTCGGCAGCCAGAAGTCGCTCGCGCTGCCGCCCGGCCTGGTCTTCCTGGCCGTCAGTCCGGATGCCTGGAAGCGAATCGACCAAAGCACCTCGCCGCGCTTCTATTTCGACCTGCGCCGCGAATTCAAGGTCCAGCCGACCGGCGAATCCTCGTTCACGCCCGCGATTTCCATCATCGTGGCGCTCGGCGCCGCTCTCGACAACGTCGACAAGCTGGGCGGAGTCGACGCGCTCGTCGAGAACGCAGCCACCTTGGCGGCCATGATGCGCGCCGCCGCCGCGGCGCTAGGCATGCCGCTGCTTTCGCCCACCGCGCACGGCGATGCCTTGAGCGCGCTGCGGCCGCCACCGGGCATCGACGCCTCGGCCATCGTGAAAGGGCTGAAAGCGGAGTTCCGCTCGACGGTCGCCGGCGGCCAGGGCAAGCTGAAGGGCGAGATCATCCGAGTCGCGCACCTCGGCTACTACGACGTCACGGACATCCTCGGCCTCATCGGCACGCTCGAGATCGTCCTGCACCGACTGGGCCACAAGATGGCTCTGGGTGCCGGATCCGCGGCAGCCGTTGGCGCATACCTGAAGCGCCGGCCCAAGGCATGACCTACAAGATCCTGGTCCTCGAGGGCATCACCGAGCGGGGGCTCGAGGTGCTGAAGGCGGAAGGCTGGGAGGTCGACCAGCGCAAGGCGATGCCGGCGGCCGAGATCGCCGCCATCATCGAGCCGTTCCATGCCCTGACGATCCGTAGCGGCAGCAACATCAACGAAGCGGTGACGGCCGCGGCGAAGAACCTGCGGGTCATCGGCCGTCCCGGCGTCGGCGTCGACAACGTGGACGTCGAAGCGGCCACCCGCCACGGCATCGTGGTGATGAACTCGCCGATGGGGAACCTCGCCTCGACCGCGGAGCTGACCTTCGCGCTGCTGCTGGCGGTGGCGCGCAACATCGCGCAGGCGGACGCGTCGCTCAAGGCCGGGAAATGGGACCGCAAGGCGTTCGCCGGCGCGGAGCTGTCGGGCAAGAACATCGGCGTCATCGGCTTCGGCCGCATCGGCCGCGAAGTCGCGAACCGCTGCCGGGCGTTCGGCATGGAAGTGTTCGCGTTCGATCCGTTCGTGCTGCCGGCGACCATCGAGGCGCTGGGCGCGCGCGCGCTCAGCTTCGACGAGCTGCTCGCGCGCAGCGACTTCATCACGCTGCACACCACCATGTCGAAGGAGACGAAGAACCTGATGGACGCCGCGGCGTTCGCGAAGCTGAAACCGGGGGCGCGCATCGTCAATGCCGCGCGCGGCGAGCTCATCGACGAAGCGGCGCTGCTGGCAGCGCTCGACAGCGGCAAGGTGGCGGGCGCGGGGCTCGACGTGCACGGCCAGGAGCCGCCGGTCGACTGGCGCCTGGCACAGCACCCGAAGGTGGTGGCAACACCGCACATCGGCGCGCAGACGAAGGAAGCGCAGGAGCGGGTGGGCACCGACATCGCGTACCAGGTCCGCGACTTCCTGAAGGGCGGAGTAATCTCGCAGGCGGTCAACTTCTTCTCGCTGTCGGGGGACCTCTACGACCAGGTGCGGCCGGCGATGGACCTGGCTTCGCGGCTTGGCTCGTTCCTGTCGCAAACGGCGACCGGCGCGGTGCAGCGCATCGAAATCGGCCTCTACGGCGAGCTGCGCGACATCGACCCCAAGCCCATCCTGCCCGCGGCGGTCGCGGGCGTGCTGCGCGGCCGCGAACCGGGCTCGATCACCTACGTGAACGCGATGGCGAAGGCGCAGGAACGGCACATCGCCGTGGTGCAGTCGACGTCGGCCTCGCCGGTCGCGTTCTCGAGCCTCATCGCGATGCGCGTCAAGACTGCCGAGGACGACGTCTCGGTGGCCGGCGCGATCGTCGGCGGCGACCACATCCGGCTCGTGGAGATAGACGGCGTCGAGGTGGACACGATCCCCGACGGCCACATCCTCTACGTCCGCAACGACGACACGCCCGGCGTCGTCGGGCACATCGGTGTCGCGCTCGGCGAGGAAGGCGTCAACATCGCCCGCATGACGGTTGGCCGCAAGCCCGGCTCGGGCAGGGCGGTGATGTTGATCGAGGTGGACAGCGCCGTGGGCGACGACACGGTTGCCAAAGTCCGCAAAGTCGCGGGCGTGCGCGACGCTCGCGCCATAGCGCTCGGGTAAACTCCGGCGCCATGCCCGGATACGACAGCCTGACGCCGCCGGACGGTGGCACCATCACCGTCAAGGACGGGGTGCTCAGCGTTCCCGACAACCCCGTCATCCCGTTCGTCGAAGGCGACGGCACGGGCCGGGACATCTGGCGCGCCTCGGTGCGCGTCTTCGACGCCGCCATCGCGAAGAGCTACTCTGGCAAGCGCAAGATCGCGTGGTTCGAGGTTCTCGCGGGCGAGAAGGCGTTCAACAAGACCCGCGAGTGGATGCCGGCCGACACGCTGCGGGCGTTCCGCGAGTTCCTGGTGGGCATCAAGGGCCCGTTGACGACGCCGGTGGGCGGCGGCATCCGGTCGCTGAACGTGGCGCTGCGCCAGGAGCTCGACCTCTACACCTGCCTGCGGCCGGTGCGTTATTTCGCGGGTGTGCCGAGCCCGGTGAAGCGGCCGGAAGCGGTGAACATGGTGATCTTCCGCGAGAACACCGAGGACATCTACGCGGGTGTCGAATGGGCCGCGGGCAGCGCCGACGCGCACAAGGTCATCGCCTGGCTGCAGTCCGAGATGGCGGTCAACAAGATCCGCTTCCCGAAGACCAGCGGCATCGGCATCAAGCCGATGTCGAGCGAAGGCACGGAACGGCTGGTGCGCGCCGCGATCCGGTACGCGAAGCAGTTCGGCCGCCGCAGCGTCACGCTGGTGCACAAGGGCAACATCATGAAGTTCACCGAGGGTGCCTTCCGCGACTGGGGTTACGCTCTGGCCGCGCGCGAGTTCCGTTCCGACATCGTCACCGAGCGCGAAAGCTGGATCCTCGCCAACCGCGAGAAGAACGGGGCGATCAGCGTCGAGGAAAACGCCCGCGCCATCGACCCGGGTTACGACCTGATGACCGCGGCGCAGCAGGCGCAGGTGCGCGGCGATGTCGAGGCGGCCATGGCCCTCTGGCCGAGCCACGGCGACGGCAAGTGGAAGAAGAAGATCCTGGTGCGCGACTCGATCGCCGACATCACCTTGCAGCAGGTGCTCACCCGGCCCGCCGAGTTCGACGTCATCGCGACGCCCAACCTCAACGGCGACTACCTCTCCGATGCGCTGGCCGCGCAGGTCGGCGGCATCGGCATCGCACCGGGCGGCAACATCAACTATGAAACCGGCCACGCGATCTTCGAGGCGACCCACGGCACCGCGCCGAAGTACGCCGACCTCGACAAGGTCAACCCGGGCTCGGTGATCCTCTCGGGGTGCATGATGCTCCGCTACATGGGCTGGGTCGAGGCCGCCGACGCCATCGAGGCCGCCATGGGCCGCGCCATCGACCACAAGCATGTCACCTACGATTTCGCTCGCCAGATGGAGGGCGCGACCGAGGCGAAGACCTCGCAATTCGCCGACTCGATCATCGCGCGGCTGTAGCAGGGAAAGGGAAGAAGGAACCAAATGAACCGCAAAGTGACGGTGGTGGGCGGCGGCAACGTAGGGGCCACGCTGGCGCAGCGTATCGCCGACCGCGAACTCGCCGACGTCTGCCTCATCGACATCGTCGAGGGCATGCCGCAGGGCAAGGGCCTCGACATCATGGAGGCGGGGCCGGTGGAAGGCTCGGACGCGCGCGTGCTGGGCACCAACGACTACCAGGACACCGCCAATTCCGACGTCGTGGTCATCACGGCCGGCATCGCGCGCAAGCCCGGGATGAGCCGCGACGACCTGCTGAACACCAACTTCAAGATCGTCAAGGAGTGCACCGAGCAGGCGCTCAAGCACTCGCCGAACGCCATCCTGGTGGTGGTGAGCAACCCGCTCGACGCCATGACGCAGGTGGCCTACAAGGTGTCGGGCTTGCCGAAGGAACGCGTGATCGGCATGGCCGGCGTTCTCGACAGCGCGCGGATGCGGACCTTCATCGCCATGGAGCTGGGCGTGTCGGTGGACAATGTCCACGCCTTCGTCCTCGGCGGCCACGGCGACACCATGGTGCCGCTGCCGCGCTACTCGACGGTGGCGGGCGTGCCGATCACCGAACTCATGAGCGCCGAGCGGGTCGAGGCGATCTGCAAGCGCACCGCGAGCGGCGGCGCGGAGATCGTAGCGCTGCTCAAAACCGGCTCCGCCTACTACGCGCCATCGTCTTCGACCGCCGAGATGGTCGATGCGATCCTCAAGGACAAGCACAAGATCCTGGCGTCCTGCTGCTATCTCGAAGGAGAGTTCGGCATCAGCGGTCTCTACGTCGGCGTGCCCGCACAGCTGGGCGCCAAGGGCGTCGAGAAGATCTGGGAGATCAAGCTCACCGACACCGAAAACGCGGCACTGCAGAAGTCGGCCGCGGCTGTGAAGGAACTGGTGGACATCCTCAAGATCTGAGGAGACAAGACATGGCGCCGGCGAAGAAGAAGGCCGCAAAAAAGCGGACCGCGACCAAGGCGTCGCCGAAGAGGCAACCGGCAGTGAAGGCCTCGACCGCGCTCGTCGCCATGCGCCGGATCTGCCTGAGCCTGCCGGACACCACCGAGACGCTCACCTGGGGCCAGCCGCACTTCCGCGTCGCTGACAAGATCTTCTCCGGCTGCGGCGATGAGAAGGGCCGCCTCACCATCGGCTTCAAGCTCGAGATGGAGCACGCCGCGGCGATCCTTTCCGACCCGCGCTTCACGCGCGCACCGTACGTCGGCCGCTACGGCTGGGTGTCGATGGACGCGAGCCAGGTGGACGACTGGAAGCAGGTGGAGATGCTGGTGCGCGAGAGCTACTCGCTCATCGCGCCCAAGGCGAGCGTCGCCAAGCTGCGCCGCTCGCAACCTTGAGCGTTTCCTGAGCGAGCACTGAAGACAGCAGCGGCGGCATCGCCGTATCTTCTCCGCAGGTTGATCGCGTTGATCGGCTCTCCCTCCCAAGGAGAAACGCCGTGGCTCTCAACCCAAAGAAGTACACGCTGGTCGTGCAGTTGCTGTCACCGGGAATCGTGAGCGGCGCCGGTGGCATTGGCATCGTCGGCGGCAAGATCGTCAAGATTCCTCCGCGTGGCCCCGCCTACCGACAGATCGTCGGCCTGATGAAGGACCTGGCCCGCGGCGGCTAGCCGCTGACGATTGACAGCGTCGATCTGGCCAACTGCGTCCGGACGCAGTTGGCGGTAGGGTCTGCCGCTATCTCAGCTTGCTGGTCCGGGTGCTGACGGTCATGACGTCGGGGTCGTCGGACATGGCGGAGAGAAACTGCTCCAGGGCGCGGGCGGAGCCGCGCAGGTGCAGTTCGAGCACGAGGTCGTCGCCTTCCTGGCGCGAGTCGCGCCGCTCGATCTGGGCGCCGGCGGTGGCGGCAACCGACGCGACGTTCGCAGCCACGTTCGCTTGCGGGCGGGTGTGCACCATGAAGAGGCGGTGCTTCACGCGCCGCTCCACCCAGCGCTCGGCCCATTCGATGCCGGCGAGCACGACCAGGGCGCCGGCCGTGGAGCCTGCAGCTTCGGCGTACTGACCCGAGCCCACCGCCATGCCGATGGCTGTGACCACCCAGATGGTCGCGGCGCTGGTGAGCCCGGTGACCGAGCCCTTGTGGTGCAGGATGGTGCCGGCGCCGATGAAGCCGATGCCGGTGAGGATTTGCGCGGCGATTCTGCCAGGATCGCCGCCGATGACGGTGAAGTGCAGCGACAGGCGCGTGAACATGGTGGCGCCGAGGCCGATGAGGATGTTGGTGCGCAGGCCAGCGGGCTTGCCCTTCAGCTCGCGCTCCATGCCGATGATGCCGCTGAGCAGCACCGACAACGCGAGTTGCGTCAGGAGGTCGTAAGGAGGCGTGGCCTGGTTCCTAGTCGCCGCCGCCGTCCGACGCCTTGGCCGCGCGCCGCCCGTGGGCGGCGCTGGCGCGCAGCCACTCGCGGTTCAGGCGCGCGATGAAGTCGATCGGGATCTCCTTCGGGCACGCGGCCTCGCACTCGCGATGATTGCTGCAGCCGCCGAAGCCTTCCGCGTCCATCGCCGCAACCATGTTGAGCACGCGCTCCTCGCGCTCCGCCTGGCCCTGGGGCAGGAGGGCCAGGTGCGAGACCTTGGCCGCGACGAACAGCATGGCCGAAGCGTTGGGGCAGGCGGCGACGCAGGCGCCACAGCCGATGCAGGCGGCCGCGTCCATCGCGAGGTCGGCATTTTCCTTGCGGATCGGGATGGCGTTGCCGTCGGGCGCGCTGCCGGTCGGCGCGCTGACGAACCCGCCCTTCGCGATGATGCGGTCGAACGCCTTGCGATCGACGATCAGGTCCTTCATGACCGGGAAGGCGCTGGCGCGCCACGGCTCGATCGTCACGGTGTCGCCGTCGTCGAAGCTGCGCATGTGCAGCTGGCAGGTGGTGGTGGCGCGGCGCGGGCCGTGCGGCGCGCCGTTCACCACCACGCCGCACATGCCGCAAATGCCCTCGCGGCAGTCGTGGTCGAAGGCGATCGGGTCGACGCCCCGGGCCGTAAGCCCTTCGTTCACCACGTCGAGCATCTCGAGGAACGACATGTCGGGGCTGACGTCGCGGGCCTCGTAGCTCTCGAAGCGGCCCGCCGCCTGCGCGCTCGGCTGGCGCCAGACCTTGAGCGTAAGCTTCATCGCCGCGCGGGTCACTTGTAGCTCCTCTGCAAGGATTGCGTACGGGATGCTGGCACTTCTTCAATGCTCGCACGGAACCGGCTGTTGCTAAAAAGTGGAAAGCGCAATCACCGGCGCATATTGAAATAACCGAAAAGCTCTTTTCGCGGGCCTTCGGGCCGTTCACGAGATGTAATACAACTGTAGCAAGACATAGAGCAGTTGTGATATACAGTAGTCATGTCTGATGTTGCAAACCCTCGTTGGCTGCTGCTGATCCATCAGATTCCGCCCCAACCGAGTTATCTGCGGGTGAAGGTCGGTCGTCGGTTGCACGGGCTGGGCGCCGTGGCGGTGAAGAACTCGGTCTACGTGCTGCCTCGCGGCGACCAGGCGCTCGAAGACTTCCAATGGGTACGGCGCGAAATCGTGGACGGTGGTGGCGACGCGTCCGTTTGCGAGGCGCGCTTCGTCGAAGGCCTCTCGGACGACGCGGTTGAGGCGTTGTTCATGGTCGCTCGCGATGCCGACTACGCATCGTTGGCCGGGGAGGGGCGCCGGCTTCAGGCAGCGATCGGCCGTCGCAAGCGTCCGCGCGAGGCCAATGGGCCTGCTGCCGCGGCGCTGCTGCGCCTGCGCAAACGCCTGGGCGAAGTCGCGGGCATCGACTTCTTCGGAGCCCGCGGCCGCGGCGTCGTCGAGGGCTTGCTGGCGTCGATCGATGCCGCGCTGCGACCCGCGCCGGATGCGAAGGCGGTGAAGGAGACGCCACTCGCCGAAGTGCGCAGCCGGACGTGGGTCACGCGCAAGGACGTGCACATCGACCGCATAGCCTCCGTCTGGCTGATCCGGCGCTTCATCGACGCTGAGGCAAAGTTCAAGTTCGTGCGCGGAGAATACCAACCCGAGAAGGACGAGCTGCGCTTCGACATGTTCGAGGGCGAGTTCACTCACGAGGGCGAGCTGTGCACGTTCGAGGTGCTGTTGCGCCGGTTCCGGCTCGAGGACGCGGCGCTGCGCCATATCGGCGAGATCGTGCACGACATCGACCTCAAGGACGCCAGGTTCGCCCGGCACGAAGCGGCGGGCATCGATCGGCTGATCGTCGGCATTGCGATGCGCCACGAGAGCGACGAGGCGCGCCTCGAGGAAGGCGCCCACGCGTTCGCGTCGCTCTACGAGTACTTCAAACGGAAGGCGTGACGGCATGGACACGCTGGTCCTGACGCGGAGCGACGTGCAGGCGCTGCTCGATATGGACGCGTGCATCTCCGGTGTCGAGCAGGCGTTCCGGCTCCACGCCGAGGGTCGGAGCCTGGCGCCAGGAGTCCTGGGCGTTCCTGCACCCCAGGGAGGCTTCCACATCAAGGCCGCCGGTTTGCAGCTCGGCCGGCTGTACTTCGTAGCGAAGACGAACGCGAATTTCCCCGGCAACCCGGCCAGGCACGGCCTGCCGGCCATTCAGGGAATCATCGTCCTTTGCGACGCCGACAACGGGTGCGCGCTGGCGGTGATGGACTCGATGGAGGTCACCGCCAGACGCACTGCCGCAGCCACGGCAGTCGCTGCGAAGCGGCTTGCTCGCGGCGACGCGAGCGTCGTTACCATTTGCGGCTGCGGGCTGCAGGGCCGCGAGCAGCTCCGTGCGCTCGCCCGTGTTCGATCCATACGGCGTGCCTACGCGTTCGATCTCAACGCCGCTACGGCGGAGGCGTTCGCGCGCGACCTCTCGTCGGAGCTGGGCTTCGAGGTGGTGGTCGCTCGCGACCTCGCGAGCGCCGTGCGAGGAAGTCACGTGTGCGTCACCTGCACCCCGTCGCGTAAGGCGTTTTTGCTGGTGGATCATGTGACGCCCGGCACCTTCGTGGCGGCTGTCGGCGCGGACAGCTCCGACAAGCAGGAACTCGATCCGCGGTTGATGGCGAAAGCGCTCGTTGTCGTGGATGTCCTCGAACAATGCGCTTCGATCGGGGACCTCCATCACGCGCTGGACGCGGGCGCGCTCACCCGGGACACGGTGCATGCGGAGCTGGCGGACGTCGTGACGGGCCGAAAGTCGGGGCGCCGATCGGACGACGAGATCACGGTGTTCGACTCCACGGGGACGGCGATCGAAGACGTGGCGGCCGCCGCAGTCGTGTACGAGAGAGCAGTCGCCTCCGGCCGCGGGCACGGCGTGGCCTTCGGGAGCTGAGTGCGGAGACGCGGGGCACCGCCATGACCGGACCGACGGCCACATCCGCAGAGATTTCTGGTCCCTGCACGATCTCGGAGCTGGTCCGCTATTTCCTCTGGCTCGGCACCACCGGTTTCGGCGGTCCGATCGCTCTCGTGGGCTTCATGCAGCGCGACCTCGTGGAAAAACGCCGCTGGTTCACGACGCAGGAATACCGCGACGGCCTCGCACTAGCCCAGCTCGCGCCGGGTCCGCTTGCGGCGCAGCTCGCCATGTACCTCGGATGGGCACGCCGTGGCGCACTCGGGGCGGCCCTGGTGGGTGTTGCCTTCGTTGTCCCGTCGTTCGTCATGGTTCTCCTACTGGCCGTCGGCTACCTCCGCTTCGGCGGCCTGTCCTGGATGCAAGGCGCGTTCTACGGGATCGGGGCCGCCGTCATCGCCATCATCGCTCGCAGCGCGGTGAAGCTGACGCGCCTGACCCTGGGGCGTGATTTGCTGCTGTGGAGCCTGTTCGCCGTGGCTGCGGCGGTGACCGCCTGGACGGAATCGGAGGTCGTCTGGGTGTTCCTCGGTTCGGGAGCGCTCGCGACACTCGTCCGTGGCAAGCCGTTCGCGCGGACCTCGAGTACCGCGCTCGGGATCGCGGTCCTGCCTCCGTCACTCGTAACCGGCCTGCTGGGACCCTCCAGCACCGAAACCGTGTGGAAGATCGGCTGGTATTTCGCCGAAGCAGGCGCCTTTGTCTTTGGCAGCGGCCTTGCCATCGTCCCCTTTCTGCACGGGGGCGTCGTGCAGGAGTTCGGCTGGCTCAACGAGCGGCAGTTCCTGGACGCTGTCGCTGTGGCCATGATCACGCCAGGTCCGGTCGTCATCACCGTGGGCTTCATCGGCTACCTGGTGGCAGGCCCCGCGGGCGCCGTCGTCGCCGCGCTCGGCACGTTCTTGCCCTGTTACGTCTTCACTGTCCTACCCGCTCCCCATTTCCAACGCTGGTCGCGAAACACGACGGTCCGGGCCTTCGTGGACGGCGTCACGGCCGCGGCGACTGGCGCGATCGCAGGCGCGGCCCTCGTCCTGGGACGTCGAGCCGTCGTCGACCTGCCGACCTTCGTGATCGCCGCGTCGGTCCTGGGCGTGGCCTGGCGCTGGCGGAAGGCCCCGGAGCCGGTCTTGATTCTTGCCGCCGGGCTCGTGGGCGTGATGCTTCGGGGCTGAGGTAGCCCGCGACTACTTGTAGCTGCGCTGTGCGAGGTGGACGTGCTCGAACTCGAGCGGCTCGACGTTGCGCACCGGGGCTTGTCCCTCGCCCGCGTACGCCCACGCCGCCACGTGGCAGAAGTTCGCGTCGTCGCGTTGAGCCTCGCCGTCCGGCGTCTGGTACTCCTCGCGGAAGTGGCCGCCGGCCGACTCGCGCCGTTCGAGAGCATCGCGGCACATCAATTCGCCGAGCTCGATGAAGTCGGCGACGCGCCCGGCCTTCTCGAGCGACTGGTTGATCTCGCCGCCGGCGCCGAGGACGTTGAGGTTGCTCCAGAATTCCTCGCGCAGCGCCGGGATGCGCTCGAGCGCCGTGCGCAGGCCGGCTTCGGTGCGCGCCATGCCGCAGTATTCCCACATGACCTGGCCGAGCTCGCGGTGGAACGAGTCCACCGTGCGCTTGCCCTTGATCGACAGCAACTTCTGCGTGCGCTCGGCGACGCCGTCGAGAGCCACGCGCACCGCCAGGTCGTCGTCGGCGACCCTTTCGTGCTTGTGGGTGGCGAGGTAGTCGCCGATCGTGTACGGAATGACGAAGTAGCCGTCGGCGAGCCCCTGCATCAGCGCCGAGGCACCGAGCCGGTTCGCGCCGTGATCGGAGAAGTTGGCTTCACCGAGTACGAACAGCCCCGGCACACTGCTCATGAGGTCGTAGTCGACCCACAGCCCGCCCATCGTGTAGTGGATGGCGGGGTAGATGCGCATCGGCACCTTGTAGGGGTTCTCGTCGGTGATGCTCTCGTACATCGAGAACAGGTTGCCGTACTTCTCGCGCACCGGCGTCTCGCCGAGGCGGCGAATGGCGTCGGCGAAGTCGAGATAGACGCCGTAGCCGCCGGGTCCGACACCGCGACCCTCGTCGCAGACCGCCTTGGCATTGCGCGAAGCCACGTCGCGTGGCACCAGGTTGCCGAAGCTCGGGTACTTGCGCTCGAGATAATAGTCGCGCTCGCCTTCGGGAATCTCGCCTGGCCGGCGCGTGTCGCCCTTCTTCTTCGGCACCCAGATGCGCCCGTCGTTGCGCAGCGACTCGCTCATCAGCGTCAGCTTGCTCTGGTGGTCGCCGCTCACCGGGATGCAGGTGGGGTGGATCTGCGTGTAGCAGGGGTTCGCGAACGCGGCGCCCTTCTTGTAGGCGCGCCAGATGGCGGTGGCGTTGCAGCCCTTGGCGTTGGTCGAGAGGAAGAACACGTTGCCGTAGCCGCCGGTCGCGAGCACCACGGCGTCGGCAAGGTGCGCCTCGATCGCGCCCGTGACCATGTCGCGGGTGACGATGCCGCGCGCCCGGCCGTTGGCGACGATGACATCGAGCATCTCGTGGCGCGCGTGCATGGTGACGCTGCCGCGGCCGATCTGCCGTTCGAGCGCCTGGTAGGCGCCGATCAGCAGCTGCTGGCCGGTCTGGCCGCGCGCGTAGAAGGTGCGCGACACCTGCGCGCCGCCGAACGAGCGGTTCGCGAGCAGTCCGCCGTACTCGCGCGCGAACGGCACGCCCTGCGCCACGCACTGGTCGATGATGCGCACCGAGAGCTCGGCGAGACGGTAGACGTTGGCTTCGCGGGCGCGGAAGTCGCCGCCCTTGACCGTGTCGTAGAAGAGGCGATAAACGCTGTCGCCGTCGTTCTGGTAGTTCTTCGCGGCGTTGATGCCGCCCTGCGCCGCGATCGAATGCGCGCGCCGCGGGCTGTCCTGGTAGCAGAACGCCTTGACGTTGTAGCCGAGCTCCGCCATCGACGCGGCGCCCGACGCGCCGGCGAGTCCGGTGCCCACCATGATCACGTCGTACTTGCGCTTGTTGGCGGGGTTCACCAGCTTCATCTCGAAGCGGCGGCGCTCCCACTTCTTCTCGATCGGCCCTTGCGGAATGCGCGCGTCGAGCTGCACGCGCGTCAGCGCCCGCCGCCGTGCTGCGGCGCGCCGGCGATCTCCGAAACCGGCGGCGCTTTTATGTATCCCGTCAGGACCGCGATGGGAAACGAGATGTTTCCTGCCACCACCACGGCCGTGATGATGCTGGCGGCTGCGCGGCGCAGCGGGTCGTAGCGCGGATGGCTGATGCCGAGCGTCTGCATCAGGCTCCAGATGCCGTGGTACATGTGCAGGCCGAGCGCCAGCATCGAGAGGATGTAGACGATGGAAATCGGCAGCGAGCGGAAGGCGTCGACGAAGTTGTGGGTGATGGCGCCTTCGACGAACGTCGGGTGCACCGTGCCGAAGGTGAAGTGCAGCAGGTGATAGAAGATGAACAGCAGCAGCCAGACGCCGGTGAGGCGCATGGTGCGCGAGGCGTAGCTGGACGCGATCGCCTGCGTGCGGTCGTAGCCGACCGGCCGGGCGCTCCAGTCGGTGCGAGTGATCGACCAGGCCGCCCAGACGTGCGCGACGACAGCAACCAGCAGGCCGAGCCGCGCTGTCCACAGAAGCGCCGGGAGACGGCGCAGCGCCGCGCCATACTCGTCGAGCTTCGTGGGACCGAAGTACACCTGCAGGTTGCCGGCCATGTGCGCGACGACGAAACCGACTATGGCGATGCCGCTCACCGCCATCACGACCTTGCGGCCGATAGTCGAGTTCATTTGCACTTATTTTAGCCGACGGCGGGCACGTCGAGTGGGGCGTCGAGCGGAGTCGGGCCGGGCGTCGCCGCCGCGGCCGGCAGCACGTCCTTGTCCTTCGGCCGCCGGTCGCCGCGGTAGAGGATGCGCAGCAGCAGGCTCTGGAAGGTCGGCTCGTTGTAGAAACCGTGATGGTCGCTGGCGCCGAAGAAGGCGTGCTCCATTTCGGGAATGCCGCTCTCTTCCAGGCCGCGCGCCCGGGTGGCGAGGTGCGCCGCCAGCGTGCTGGCGCGCGTCACGCGTCCGTCGCCCGCCTCGAACATCAGCCGCGATTCGATGCGGGTGCGCGGGGCGAACAGGGGTGACGCGCCGCGGCGGTCGGGCACCACCACCCGGCCGAGTGTCGGCAGGCAGTCGCCGGCGAGCGAATAGACGTGAGCCGGGCAGTCTTCCTCCGGATCGCGCGCGAGGCCGCGGTGGAACTGTGCGGCGCGTTCCAGCGCAGCATTCAGGAACGCCTCGCGCAACTCACGCTGGGCATCGACGTGGCGCAGCGCCAGGCCGTCGGGCCGCGGGTTGAACGGCCCCCAGCCGAAGCGCTTCCAGGTGCCGATGTCCATGAGGTCGGCATCGAGCGGCTCGCCGCGATGGTCGATGAGCGCGCTGACACCGTGCGGCGGCAACAGCATGTAGGTGGCCGGGCAGCCGGCGACGACGTGCGCCGCCATGGTCGCCGAGGACAGGCCGATGCGGCTGCCGTTGAGGATGGCGTCGAGCGACGGGATGCTGCCGCCGTTGGGCGTGCCGACGAGCAGCAGGCTCGAGATGCGCCGCGCGCCCGCCCAGGTGACCGGCGGGTTGCTTGCCGGATCCACACTGCCGTAGCGCAGGTAATAGCGCGCGACCAGGCCGCCCATGCTCTGGCCAATGACGTTGAAGCGCGCCGCCGCATCGCCGCGCTTGTCGGCCAGCTCGTCGAGCCGCGCTTCGAGCTGCACCACCGCCTCGTGCAGGTCGCGCCGCCAGTCGTAGGTGAAGACGTGGTACGACGGCCCGTGGTCGCCGCGCACCGGGTCGCGCACGAAGCCGGCGCGGTCGAGCAGCTCGAGCAGGTCGGAGTATTCGTTGAAGCCGAAAAGCCGCGGCAGCAGGGTGTCTACGCCCAGCAGGCCGCCCGGACGCAGCTCGTCGCGGCTGTCGCCAAGCGGCAGGCGCAGCGGCAGGCTCAGGTCGTGGGAGCCGAAGGCCGAACCCATGTTGAGCCAGGCGATGGTGCCATCGGGCCGCACCAGCTCGCTGCCGCAGACGCCCGGCACCACCACCACCGGCGGCAGGTCCTTTTCCTGGGGCCGGCGAGCGATCAGGAACGGGTCGACGCCCTCCGGGGCATCGTGGATGGCGCGGAAGATGACGGTCGCGACCGCACCGAGCGCGGCACCCAGCAAAAGCGGGCCCATCACGGGCCGCTTCGCCGGCGTTTGCGGGTCGCTTGCTGCCATATTGCATGCTAACCCGCGCCTGGCGTTCGCGTTGACTCGCGCCGGAGCGGCTTCTATCATCACTGTTTCCAATCGAAGCCGAATTCGTCCAATCACTTAAGGAGTCCTGATGCTGAGTACGAAGAACGTCCTTGCCTGCGCCGCGGTGGCCCTTTTCACCGTGTCGTGCGCCGACAAGGGCAAGCCGGCCGCCACGGCCTCGCCGGCGGGAGCCCAGGGAGCTGGAATGAGCGAAGAGCAGAAGACCCTCTATGCCCTCGGCGTCATCGTGGGGCGCAACGTCGCGCCGTTCCACCTCACGCCGGAGGAAGTCAACGCAGTCGAGCGGGGCATGAAGGACGCGATCGCCGGCAAGACTCCGGAAGTCGACATGGAAAGCTTCGGCCCGAAGGTGCAGGAGTTCGCGCGCTCGCGCCAGATGGCGTCGGTGCAGGTCGAGAAGGACAAGGGCAAGTCGTACGCCGAGACCGCGAGCAAGGAAGCCGGTGCGCAGGTGCTGCCGTCGGGCGTCGTCTACAAGACGATGACCCCGGGCAGCGGTGATCACCCGGGGGCCACGTCCACGGTGCGCGTGCACTACACGGGCAAGTTGATCGACGGCAAGGTCTTCGACAGCTCCGTGCAACGCGGCCAGCCCGCCGAGTTCGCACTGAACGCCGTGGTGAAGTGCTGGGGCGAGGGCGTGCAGAAGATGCAGGTTGGCGAGAAGGCGCAGCTCGTCTGCCCGTCTGACACTGCGTACGGCGACAGCGGTCCGGGTCCGCAGATCCCCGGCGGCGCCACGCTCGTGTTCGATGTGGAACTGCTCGCCATCGTCAAGAAGTAGCCACAGCACCCCGTGAACATCCACGAATACCAGGCGAAGCAGGTCCTGGCGTCTTTCGGCGTGCCCACACCCAAGGGCACGCCGGTGCGCACCCCCGAGGAAGCGGCGCAGGCGGCGCAGGGCCTGGGGCTGCCGGTGGTGGTGAAGGCGCAGATCCACGCGGGCGGCCGCGGCAAGGCCGGCGGCGTCAAGCTCGCGAAGACCGGCGCCGAAGTGTTCGAGATCGCGAAAGGCATGCTGGGGACAACCCTGCGCACGCACCAGACCGGTCCCGACGGCCGCCTGGTGCGCTGCCTGCTGATCGAACAGGGCATGAACCTGAGCGGCGCGAAACAGATGTATTTCGCCGTGGTCGTCGACCGCGCTTCCGGCAGCCCGGTGGTGATGGCTTCGGCGGAGGGCGGCGTCGACATCGAGGAAGTCGCGGCCAGCAACCCGAAGGCGATCCTGCGCGAGGTGGTGCACCCGGCTGCCGGATTCCGTCCCTACCAGGCGCGCCGGCTCGCCATGGGCATCGGCATCCCCGCGGCGTCGATAGCGAAGGTGGTCGCCTTCATGCAGTCGATCTACCGCGCGTTCGAGGGCACCGACGCTTCGCTGCTCGAGATCAACCCGATGCTGATCACGGCGGGCGGCGACCCGATCGCCCTCGACGCCAAGATCAACTTCGACGACAACGCGCTCTTCCGCCATCCCGAGATCGCCGCCATGCGCGACCTCGACGAAGAGATCGCCGCTCGAGGTGGAGGCGTCGAAGTACAGCCTCAACTACATCAAGCTCGACGGCGGCAACGTCGGCTGCATGGTGAACGGCGCCGGCCTGGCGATGGCGACCATGGACATCATCAAGCTGGCCGGCGGCGCGCCGGCCAACTTCCTCGACGTCGGCGGCGGCGCCAACGCCGAGCAGATCCGCAGCGCCTTCCGCATCCTGATGGCCGACGGCGACGTCAAGGCGGTGCTCATCAACATCTTCGGCGGCATCCTGCGCTGCGACGTGCTCGCCGAAGGCGTGATCGCCGCGGTGCGCGACCTCAACGTGAAGATGCCGGTGGTGGTGCGCATGAAGGGCAACAACGAGGAGAAGGGCAAGCAGATGCTGCGCTCGTCGGGGCTCAACTTCACGCCGGCGGACGACATGAAGGAAGCGGCGAAGCGCGTGGTGACGCTGGCCGCGGCGGCGGCGAAATGAGCGTGCTGGTCGGCAAGAACACGCGCCTGCTGGTGCAGGGCATGGGCAAGCACGGCACCTTCCACGCCATCGGCTGCCGCGACTACGGCACCAAGGTGGTTGGCGGCGTGACCCCGGGCAAGGGCGGCAGCATCGTCGAGGGCTTTCCGCTCTTCGACACGGTGGAGCAGGCCGTGCGCAAGACGGGCGCGAACGTCTCGGTGGTCTTCGTACCGCCGCCAGGCGCGGCCGACGCGATCATGGAAGCGGCCGACGCCGGCATCGCCACTCGTCGTCTGCATCACCGAAGGCGTGCCGACGCTCGACATGGTGAAAGTGCGCGACGTTCCTGCAGGGGCCGCGGCACGCGGCTCATCGGCCCGAACTGCCCCGGCATCATCTCGCCGGCGGAGAAGTGCAAGGTCGGCATCATGCCCGGGCCACATCCACAAGGGCGGCTCGGTCGGCGTCGTCAGCCGCAGCGGCACCCTGACGTACGAGGCGGTGGCGCAGCTGACGGCGCTCGGCATCGGCCAATCGACCTGCATCGGCATCGGCGGCGACCCCATCATCGGCACCAACCACACGCGACGCGATCGAGCTGTTCAACAAGGACCGCGGCACGCGAGCGATCGTGATGATCGGCGAGATCGGCGGCACCGCGGAGGAAGAAGCCGCGGCCTACATCAAGCAAGCACGTGAAGAAGCCGGTGGTCGGCTTCATCGCCGGGCAGACCGCGCCGCCGGGCCGCCGCATGGGCCACGCCGGCGCCATCATCTCCGGCGGCAAGGGCACGGCCGAGGAAAAGATGAAGGCCATGAAGGCGGCCGGCATCCACGTGGTGAAGTCGCCGGCCGACATCGGCGCCGCCATCGCGAAACTGTTGAAGAAGGGTTAGGACGAGAACTTGAGCGAGAGAACGTTTTCCATCATCAAGCCGGACGCGGTCAAGGCCGGCAACGCCGGCAACATCCTGGCGCGCCTCGAGAAGTCCGGCTTCCGCGTCGTCGGCCTGCGGCTGCGGCACCTGACGCTGCGCGAGGCCGAGGGCTTCTACCACGTCCACAAGGCGCGACCGTTCTTCGCCAGCCTGTGCTCGTTCATGTCGTCGGGACCGTGCATCACGATGGTGCTCGAGGGCGACGGCGCGATCGCGAAGCTGCGCGAGCTGATGGGCGCGACCGACCCGGCCAAGGCGGCCGCCGGCACCATTCGCAAGGATTTCGCCGGGTCGATCGAGGCCAACGCCATCCACGGCTCGGACGCGCCGGAGACCGCCAGCTTCGAGATCGGCTACTTCTTTGCGGGCATCGAATTCTCGTAGAGACCCTTCAGTAACGGCTGCCCTTCAATCGGGGAAACCATGAGCGTCAAGTCCGACCGCTGGATCCGCAGGATGTCCCTCGAGCACCGGATGATCGAGCCGTTCACCGAGAAGCAGATGCGCGAAGGCGTGATCTCGTACGGCCTGTCGTCCTACGGTTACGACATCCGCATCGCCGACGAGTTCAAGATCTTCACCAACATCAACTCGTCGGTGGTCGACCCCAAGAACTTCGACCCGAACGCGTTCGTCGACTTCAAGGGCCCGACCTGCACCATTCCGCCCAACTCGTTCGCGCTCGCGAAGACGGTGGAGTACTTCCGCATCCCGCGCAGCGTCATCACCGTTTGTGTGGGCAAATCCACGTATGCGCGCTGCGGGATCATCGTCAACGTCACGCCGTTCGAGCCCGAGTGGGAAGGCATCGTCACCCTCGAGGTGTCGAACACGACGCCGCTGCCGGCGAAGATCTACGCCGGCGAAGGCATTGCACAGGTGCTGTTCTTCGAGAGCGACGAGGTCTGCGAGACGTCTTACGCCGACAAGAAGGGCAAGTACCAGGCGCAGACCGACCTGACGCTGCCGCGCCTCTAGCCGATCGACGCTGCCTTGCCGGCCAGCCACTGGATGCCGGCGAGGTGCTGCTGGTCGTGGCTGCGCAGGTAGTGAACGAGCCCGCGCAGGCTGAGGCGCCCGTACTCGGCGAACACGCCGGTGCGCGCGAGCTGTTCCGTCGTCACCGCGCGCAACCGCGCCACGGTCTGGGCGCGCACCGCGCCGAACGCCGCGAGTGCCTCGTTGAGATCGGCGTCGGCATAGCCGCGCTCGCGCGCCATCTCGTCGCCGTTCAGCGACTCGAGAGAGGGTTCGGTCTCTTCCAGCATCCGCCGGATGCGCACGTGGTAACCATCGCTTTCGATGTCGCGCAGGTGGCAGACGTGTTCGATCGCGCTGAACGTCTCACCGGGTGAACCGCCGCGCGTTTCCGGCAGCCAGCGCAGCTGCGCCTCCGGCACGGCGCGCACCGCTCGCACCAGCTCCTCGGGCATCTGCTCCAGTTCCGCGAGCAGTTGCGTCCAGCGTCCATAAGCCGATGGTTTCATGTCAAGGCCTTCCCGGCGACGATTCTAGGCTCGAGCTCACGCGCGCGCGGCATCGAGCGCCAGCTTGCGCGCGAGGCCTTCGCGGCCGTCGTAGCGGAAGAAGCGCGGCAGCAGCGCGGTGAGGATCACCGAGCCCGCGATGCACATGATGCCGCCGGAAACCACCGAGGTTCGCAGGCCGTAGAGGCTTGCGACCAACCCGGCTTCGGCATTGCCCAGGTACGGGCCGGTGAGGTAGCTGATCATCTCGATGCCGGCGAGGCGGCCGCGCAGGTGATCGGGAATCGTCTGGTTCCAGATGGTCAGGCGAAACAGGCCGCTGACATTGTCGGCGGCGCCGGCAAACGCGAGACACCCGAGCGCCAGCCACAGGTTGGTCGCCAGCCCGAAGCCGACGATGCCGAGGCCCCAGACGGCGGCGGCGATCGACACCGCCAGGCCATGCCGGTGCACACGGGTCACCCAGCCCGAGGTGAGGCTGACGACGAGCGTGCCCAGGGCGGGCATCGAGTAGAAGAGGCCCACCGAAGCATTGCCGAAGCTCGCGGCGATGGCGGGGAAGAGCGCCATCGGCATGCCGAAGAACATCGCGTTCAGGTCGATGAGGTAGGTGCCGAGCAGTTCCTGGCGGCTGCGCGCATAGCGCCAGCCTTCGAGCACCGACCGCAGGTCGGGCCGCTCGCCTTCCGCCTGCTTTGGGTTCGGCACAGGCCGCAGCGCGAGCAGTGCCACGATCGAGACGACGAACGTGGCACCGTCGATCGCGAAGGCGACCGCCGTGCCGAAGGCGGCGGCAATGATGCCGGCGAGAGCCGGCCCGACAATGAAGTTGAAGCTGTAGCGAAAGCTCTGCAGTGCCGCGACCGACGGGATCAGTTCCGGCGCCACGAGCCGCGGCGTCAGCGCCTCGATCGCGGGCCGGTGCAGCCCATTCAGCAGCGCAAAGGCCGCGGCCACGGCGAACAGCACCCAGACGCGCGGCGCGCCGAGCATCGCATTCGCGGCCAGCACCGCGCAGCACAGCGCGAGCGCCGTTTCAGACCCCACGATCATACGCCGCCGGTCCACGTGGTCGGCGAGCGCACCGCCGACGATCGCGCCGATGAACATCGGCACGAACTCGGCGAGCCCGAGCAGGCCGACGGCGAGCGACGACTTCGTCAGCTGGTACATCTGCAACGGCAGTACCACGTAGCTGATGGCGGTGCCGAACATCGAGACGAACTGTCCCGTGTACAGCAGGCGATAGTCGCGCGACGCGCGCAGCGGCGTAATGTCCACGGCGAGCGCGCTCCAGAAGGGTTTCATGGCAGCGCGGGATTCTTGCAGGAATCCGGGGAGATTCAATGCGTTGTTCAACACATGTTGCAAGGCGGTGCGCGTTGGCTAAGCTGCATGGAATCCGCGCGGAGGCGTCATGCATCGATCGATTGGTTTCGTCCTGCTGGTAGCGCTCAACGTCACCTCGGGCGCTGTGTCGGCACACTCCGCGGAGCCGCCGCCCCCCGCGCCGCTGCGCGCCGCTGTCGCAGCGGCAGCGGTGCGCGCCGCGGCCGATCCTCGCGAACAGGAAGCCGCCGCCGCGCAACCGGCTACCGACAGCCGTCCGTTCTTCAAGACCGGCCGCGGCAAGGCAGTCATCGTCCTGATGGCTGCGATCACCGGTTACGCGGTCTATTCGCGCTACCACGACCGCATCAAGTCGCCGATCAACGAGTAGGCAAGGGATCATGATGAAGCTCCTCGGTCGCATTGTGGTTATCGCCGCGGTGCTCGCGGCTATCGCGGTTCCGTCGTTTGCTCAAAGCCTCACCGGCGCGATCGGCGGCAGGGTGGTGGACGAACAGGGCGGAGCGCTCCCCGGTGTTTTGCTGACGCTGATCGGCCCCACCGGCAGCACCACGGCGGTTTCGGACGCCAAAGGCTTTTACCGGTTCCCGGCCGTCGCTCCCGGCACCTACAGCCTCGAGGCGTCACTTGCCGGCTTCCAGTCGCGCCAGGAAACGAGCATCGGCATCTCGGTGGGCAAGCAGCTGACCTTCGACTTCCAGTTGAAGATCGCGGGCGTCGCCGAGTCGGTCGAAGTCGTGGACCGCGCGCCGGTGGTGGACGTCACCAGCAGCGCCACGCAGAACTCGGTGTCGCAGGACATCCTCTTCAACATCCCGCTGAGCCGCTTTTCCTACAACGTCCTCAACTACGCGCCCGGCGTCAACAACGACTCGGGCTACGGCGGCGGCAATGACTCGGGCAACAGCCTGCTGCTTGACGGCGTCGACACGCGCAGCCCGTCGGGGGGCGGCTCGTTCGTCTACCAGAACTACAACGTCATCGAGGAAGTGCAGGTCCAGGGCCTCGGCGCGCCGGCGGAGTATGGCCAGTTCACGGGCGCCATCGTCAACACCATCACCAAGTCGGGCAAGAACAAGTTCGAGAGCCTGTTCGACGTCCGCTACACGAGCGGCGGATTGTCGAGCAACAACGTGCCCGCATCCGCGGTGGCGCTCAACCCGACGCTCGAGGTGCCGCAACGCACCAACAAGGAATTCGACCTGACCGCGCAGTTCAGCGGGCCGATCGTCAAGGACAAGCTGTTCTTCTTCGCCGGCGTGCAGCGTTACAAGCTCGACTACGAGCCGCCCGGCCCGCGCACCGCGGCCAACGAGGTGACGCCGCGCTTCAACGCCAAGATCAACTGGAACCTCGGTTCGAATGACTCGATCATCGGGCTGTTCCAGGCCGAGGACTACAACCGCGACAAGCGGCCCAACTCGCGCTTCGCCGGCAGCTTCTCGACCACCGACGAAACCTCGCGCCAGGAAGACTCTAAGGACCAGCTGTGGAGCCTGCAGTGGCGCCACATCTTCGGCGCCAACACGTTCAGCGAGATCAAGTACGTCGGCTGGAACGGCTACGACTACCTCGACCCGACGATCAACGCGCCGACCCGATGCGACGAAACCGGCGCCTGCTACGGCGGCGGCGGCTACAGCACGTACTTCGACCGCAAGCGCCACCAGGTAAACGCCGCGGTCTCGCACTATGCCGAGGCCTTCGGCCGCCACGACCTGAAGTTCGGCGTCGAGATCGAACGCAGCCGCGTGCGCGACCGCTTGAGCTACGTGAACGGGCTGTACTACTACGACTACTATGGCGCCCCGTACGTCGCTTATAGCTACAGTTACGACCAGCGCGCCGACAACCACCGCGAGTCGTTCTTCGTGCAGGATTCGTGGAAGCTCAATAGCCGGCTCACCATCAATCCAGGCGTGCGCTACGACCGCAACCGCGGCATCGCCGCCGAGACCGGGCAGAAGGTATTCCAGACGAGCGGGCTCGCGCCGCGGCTCGGCTTCGCCCTCGACCTCACCGGCAATCGTTCGGCCGTGCTCAAGGGCTCCTATAGCCAGTACTACGAGGGACTCTTCGAGACTTACTACTACCGCGTCGTGCCAGGATTCTCGGATACGATCGAGTACGACGTCACCGGCGACACGCCCGTCGAGATCGACCGGACCCCGGGCACGTCCGCGTACCGAGTCGACCCGAACCTCAAACATCCACGCGTGGACGAATGGGTTGTGGGCTTCGAGAAGGCGCTGGGCCGCGACGTGCGGCTTGCGATCACCGGCATCCACCGCAACAGCAAGAACTTCATCAGCTCGGTGCGTCCGTCCGCGCGCTGGGAGCCGGTGACGCTCGAGAACCCGCTCAACGGCCAGCCGCTCATCGCCTACAACTGGGTGAACGAGGACGAGTCGGAGAACGACCTGCTCATCACCAACCCGCAGGGATTCCAGTACAAGGACGCCGCCGGCAACGTGCTCGGCACCGCCGACGCCAGCGCTCGTTACAAGGCGCTGATGTTCGTCCTGAACCGGCCGCAGAAAAACCGCTGGCAGGCGCAAATCTCCTACGTGCTCTCGAAGAACACCGGCACACTCGATCCCAATACCGTGGAAAACATCGGCTACGGCGGCACCTACGAGACGCCGACCCGGGCTCTCGTCAACTCGAAGGGCGAGTTCCAGACGAGCCGCCGCCACGAGATCAAGGTGTTCACGGCCTACGACGTGCCGAAGCTCGACTTCCAGCTGGGCGCCTACTACCGCTACATCAGCGGTACCACCTACACGCCTTACGCGCGCTTCAGCTCGTCCGAGATCAACTACACCGCGTCTGGCCGCGAGCCGTGGCTCGAGCCGCTCGGTTCGCGCCGCCTCGACGGCGAGTCGATCCTCGACCTGCGCGCCGAGAAGATCTTTCCGGTTGGCGACAACCGCGTCGCGATCTACGCCGACCTCATCAACCTGTTCAACGCCTCGACCGCCGACTCGGTACAGATCCGCTCACCCTCGATCGGCATTAACGGCAACGACGTCCCGTTCGGCGCCCCCGACTCGATCACGCCGCCGCGGCAGATCACCTTCGGCGCACGCTGGAGCTTCTAGGGGGTCGCCGCACAAAGCCAGTGCGCGCGGTGCCTGCAGTAGCATCGCGAGCATGCGACAACCGATAGCGCCGCTCGTTCTGGCCGCAGCCCTTGGCCTGGCCGTGGTGCCATGCCATGCGCAGGCGGATGATGCCGCCGTCTCCGGGATCGTCGGCGCGGCCATGACCGGCGGCGGGGCTTCACGGTTCCTGGCGGAGCTGACCGACACGGTGGGCGGGCGCGTCACGGGCAGCCCGGAATCGCGGGCCGCGTCCGAGCTGCTCCTGAAGACGCTGAAGAGCGCGGGCTACGACAACGCGCGCTTCGAGGAGTACCCGATCGCGAGCCGCTGGGCGCGGGGACAAGCGAAGGCGCGGGTTGCGAGCCCCATCGACCGGCAGCTCGCGGTGCTCTCGTTCGCGTGGGTTCCGGGCACGCCGGGGGCGATCGAGGCGCCGCTCGTGGACCTCGGCAAGCCGGGCGCCAACGAACTCTCCGTACCGGCAGCGCAGCTGCGCGGCGCCGCGGTGCTGGTCGAGCCGCAGGCGATTGGCAGCGTGCCATCACAGGTGATGCGTTCGGCCCTCGTAGCAGAGCTGAGCCGCGCTGGCGCCGCTGCCATGCTGATCCCGTCCGACAAGCCCGACCGCATGCTGTTCACTTCGGCCTTCGGTTTGTATCCCGGCACGACCCTGCCGGTGCTGTCGATCGCGAAGGAGGACACGCTGCTGCTGCGGCGCCTGCTCGCGAGGGGCGCGGTGCGTGTCGGCCTCGACGTCGCCAACACGCTCGACCGCAGTCCGGCCAAGGAGCGCAACGTCATCGCCGACTTGCCCGGTACGAACGCCGACGAGATCGTCCTTGTCGGCGCGCATCTCGATTCGTGGGATCTCGCCGAGGGCGCTGACGACGATGGCTCGGGTGTCGCGGCGGTGCTCGAAGCGGCGCGGATCCTGAAGGCGTCCGGAGTGAAGCCGCGCCGCACGATCCGCTTTGCCTTCTTCACGGGCGAGGAGCAGGCGCTCCTCGGATCACGCGCCTACGTGGAAGCGCACCAGGCCGAGCTGAACAGCCACCGGGCCGTGGTCATCATGGACTCCGGTGCCGGGGCGCCGCGCGGGCTGATGCTGCACGGCCGAACTGACCTCGCCGACTCGATGCGCAAGCTCATCACACCGCTCGCACCACTGGGTGCCGGCGGCGTTTCCGTGGAGGCGTCGTTCGACATGGACCACGCGCCATTCCTCGTGGCCGGTGTGCCAGCGTTCTCCCTGTGGGTGGATGACGGCGCCTACGACAACCACCACCACGCGGTCACCGACACCTTCGACAAGGTGCTTCCCCTGAACCTGAGCCTCGACACAGCGGCGCTGGCCGCGAGCGCCTTCCTGCTCGCGAACAGCGACCAGCCGGGGAAGCGCCTCAGCACGGCCGAAGCCGACGCGATCCTGGCACGCACCGGCCTGGAGCCGTTGCGGACCATCATCTATCGAGGCGGCTCAGCGCGCGAGTGAGTTGACGAAGGCGGCGATCCGCCGCAGCGAATCGTCGCGCTGGTTGTTGCTCGCGAATATGCCGTTGTGCCCGGCGCCGTCGTAGAACGTCGCGTCAACTCTTTTGCCGGCGCGTCGCAGCGCCGCTTCGAACGCGCGCGCCTGGCGCGGGTCGGTCACCGGCGAGCCGCCCTCACCTTGGCCGTCGGCGGTGCCGTGCAACATCAGCAACGGCACCTTGATCTCCGCGGCGCGCGGCACCAGCTCGTCGGGGTAGCCCGCCGAATTGAGCACCGCTCCCTGCACACCGCCCGTGCCGAGGACGTACTGGAGCGCGGCGCCGCCGCCGCGCGAGTGGCCGAACAGGATGATTCGCTCGGCACGAACGCCCGGCAGGCGGCGCACGGCGGTAACCAGCGCGCCTACGGCACGCTGGGTCGCAGCGTCTGCGGCGGGCTCCATCGGGTGCGCATCCGGACAGGCGATCGGCGTGACGAACCGGGCTCCCGCGCCGCCGCCGCCCGCGGCCCAGCAGGCGGCAACCGCAAGCACGCCCTCACGCGCCAACCCCTGCGCCAGCTCGACGTACTCGCGCGCGAAGCCGTGAGAACCGTGCAGCACGATGACGGCGGGGAAGGGGCCTGTCCCCGAAGGCCGCGCGACCGCGGCCAACATGGCCCCGGTGCCAGTCGCCTCGATCCGAAGCCACTCGACGGCGAGGCCCGCGCCGCCGGGAGGAACGGCCGTGGGTGTCGCGACTGGTCGGGAGGCTGGCGCGACCGCCAGCAGCAGGACGAGCGACAGCGCCAGCATCGGAGACGACCTCCTACCGGTACGGCTTCAGCAGTTTCCGGTCTTCGGCGGAGGCGGGGCGGAAGCTGACAGCAGCGCCGCCGCCGGGGGCGAGGGCGACCTTCAGGATCGATTTGTCGGTGACCAGGAACTTGTCGATCTTGTAGGCCATCGGGTTCTTGTCCCAGCTGGCGCCGGCGGCATCCGCGTAGATGGCGGCGACGTAGGTGGTGCCCGGCGTCAGGTACGCCGCCGGCAGCGTCGCGACGCGCGCGTTCTCGTTGGTGATGGCGCCGACGTACCACTCGTCCTTGCCCTTGGCCTTGCGGGCGATCGTCACGTAGTCGCCGGGTTCGGCCTCGAGGATCCTGGTGTCGTCCCAGTCCACCGCGACGTCGTGGATGAACTGGAACGCGTCCATGTGCTTCTCGTAGTTCTGCGGGAAGTCGGCGGCCATCTGCAGCGGGCTGTACATCGTGACGTAGAGCGCCAGCTGCTTGGCGAGCGTCGTGTGCACCTGCGCCTTGTTCTTCGGGTCGTAGACCGACATCTTGATCTCGAAGATCCCCGGCGTGTAGTCCATCGGCCCGCCCATGAGGCGCGTGAACGGCAGGATGGTCTCGTGCGCGGGTGGGTTGCCGCCGCTCCAGGCGTTGAACTCGTTGCCGCGCGCCGCCTCGCTCGCCATCCAGTTGGGCCAGGTGCGCGACAGCCCGGTGGGCCGCACCGGCTCGTGCGAGTCCACCATGATCTGCATGCCGGCTGCCTTGGCGGCGACGCGCGCGTAGTGGTTCACCATCCACTGGCCGTCATGGTGCTCGCCGCGCGGGATGATGCGCCCGACATAGCCGGTCTTGACCGCGTCGTAGCCGTTGTCCTTCATGAAGCGGAACGCGGCGTCGAGGCGGCGCTCGTAATTGGTGGCCGAGGCCGAGGTCTCGTGGTGCATGATGAGCTTCACGCCCTTCTGCGCGCTGTAGCGGTGCAGCTCGGCGACGTCGAAGTCGGGATAGGGCGTGACGAAGTCGAAGACGTTTTCCTTCCACTGCCCGAACCAGTCTTCCCAGCCGATGTTCCACCCCTCGACCAGCACGCCGCCGATGCCGTTGGCGGCAGCGAAGTCGATGTAGCGCTTCACGTTCGCGGTGTTGGCGCTGTGCTTGCCGCTCGGCTTCAGCGCCTGCCAGTCGGTGGTGTCGAGCCGCAGGCCGGTTTCGTCCGAGAAGCTCCAGGTGCCGGTCTTGGCGTGCATCTCCCACCAGACGCCGACGAACTTCTGCGGCTTGATGAAGCTCGTGTCCTTGATCTGCGACGGCTCGTTGAGGTTGAGGATCGTCTTCGACGCCAGGATGTCGGCCGCCTTGTCGCTGACGATGACTGTGCGCCACGGCGAGACCGCCGGCGTCTGCAAATAGGCCTTGTTGCCGACGGCGTCCGGCACCAGGTGGGCGGTGAGACGCAGCGCCTTCTTGTCGACCGCCAGCTGCATTGCGGGATAGTCGACGAGCGCCGCCTCGTGGATGCTGATGTAAAGGCCGTCCGTCGTCTTCATCAGCAGCGGCGTCTGTACGTTGTCGCCCGGGATCACGGTGCGCGCCGCGATTTCGGCTGCCGCATTGCCCTTCGAGGAGTCGACCTCGGTCAGCTTCGACACGGTGTAGGCATACTCGTTGGTGTCGTAGTCGCCGGGAATCCAGAAGGTCTTGTGGTCGCCGGTCAGGCTGAACTGGGTCTTTTCGTCGGCGACGATGAAGGACCCCAGCGCGTCCTGGCGCGGGAACTCGTAGCGAAAGCCGAGGCCGTCGTCGAACAGGCGGAAGCGCACGATGATGCGGCGGTTCTTCGTCGCGGCCTGGGCCAGCGTGACGGCAAGCTCCTTGTAGCGGTTGCGGATCGTCTTCACTTCGCCCCAGACGGGATCCCAGGTTTCGTCCTTGTCGGCCTGGTCCGCCGCGGCGACGCTGAAACCGCTGGCGAGTGTCGGCTGGTCGCGCAGCTCGAGGCCGAGCGTGCTCTCATTGATCACCGGCTTGCCGGCCAGCGTGAGCGCGTAGGACGGCGTGCCCTGCGCATTCAGCGAGAAGATGAGCACGAGCCTGCCGTTCGGCGACTGCAGCGTCTGCGTGGCCGGAGCTGTGGACGGGGCCGCCGCCGCAGCCGCGGCCGTGGGAGTTGCCGGCGCGGTCGCTACCTGGAACGGGAACGTGCCTGCCGGCAGCAGCAGTAACGCGAGCGCGACCGGAAGGAGAGGCTTCATTTATTTCTCCGTCATGAAAGGGTAGCGGTAATCGCGCGGTGGCGAGAACGTCTCCTTGATCGAGCGAGCGCTCACCCAGCGCACCAGGTTGAGCTTGGAACCGGCCTTGTCGTTGGTGCCCGAGGCGCGGGCGCCGCCGAACGGCTGCTGGCCAACCACGGCACCCGTCGGCTTGTCGTTGACGTAGAAGTTTCCGGCCGCGTTGACGAGAGCTGCCGACGCTTCGCGCACCGCGGCACGGTCCTGGGAGAAGACTGCTCCGGTGAGCGCGTAAGGCGAGGTGCGGTCGACGAGCCGCAGCGTCTCCTTCCACTTGTTGTCGTCATAGACGTAGGCGGTGACGACCGGGCCGAAGATCTCCTCGCACATCAACTTGTGGTCGGGGTCGTTGGCCTGGACCAGCGTTGGCTCGATGAACCAGCCGGTCTTGCCGTCGCTCCTGCCGCCGGCGACGATGCGCCCCTTCCGGCCCCCATCCTTTATATAGGCGGAGATCTTGTCGAAGGCGCGCTGGTCGATCACCGCACCCATGAAGTTGCGGAAGTCCTGGATGTCGCCCATCTTGATGTCCGCGATCATCGCAGCCACTCGTCCCGAAACGTCCTTCCACAGCGACCTCGGCACGTAGATGCGGCTGGCCGCGGAGCACTTCTGTCCCTGGTACTCGAACCCGCCGCGGACGATTGCGACCGCCAGCGCCGCGGCGTCCGCGGAGGCGTGGGCCACGATGAAGTCCTTGCCGCCGGTCTC
The DNA here is from genome assembly GCA_963720545.1 of uncultured Acidobacteriota bacterium. Classification (GTDB taxonomy): domain Bacteria; phylum Acidobacteriota; class Vicinamibacteria; order Fen-336; family Fen-336; genus MFD01916-c6. Next base: position 3,963,604 of record OY970399.1, read on the forward strand.
GCCAACGATGCGTGGATAGCTGCGGTAGCGGTCCATGTTGTGGCCGATGGTGCGCCACATCGCGTTGAACACCGAGGTGCTGCCGGTGAAGTGCACGCCGGCCAGGTCCGCGTGGTTCAGCACCACGTCGGAGATGGCGACCGGATCGCCGGGAACGAAGTTGATGACGCCGGGCGGCAGGCCGGCTTCCTCGAGCAGGCGCAGCAGGTAGTAGGCGCTCGGGATCGCCGAGGAGGCCGGCTTCCACAGCACGACGTTGCCCATGAGCGCGGGCGAGGTGGGCAGGTTGCCGGCGATCGAGGTGAAGTTGAAGGGCGTGACCGCGTAGACAAAACCCTCGAGCGGCCGGTACTCGGCCTGGTTCCACATCGTGTGGTTGCTGATCGGCTGCTCGGCGTACAGCTCCTGCGCGTAGTGCGGGTTGAAGCGCCAGAAGTCGATGAGCTCGACGGCCGAGTCGATCTCGGCCTGGAACGCCGTCTTCGACTGGCCGAGCATCGTGATTGCGTTGATCGTTTGCCGCCAGGTGGTCGCGAGCAGCTCCGCCGCCTTGAGGAAGATCGCCGCGCGATCCTCGAACGGCCAGTTCGCCCAGTCCTTCCGCGCCGCCGCCGCGGCCGCGACCGCCGCCTGCACCTGCGCGGTGCCGGCCTTGTGCCAGTCGGCGAGCACGTGCCGATGGTCGTGAGGCATCACCGCGGTGCCGCGTTCCTTGCCCTTCACGTCCTTGCCGCCGATCACCAGCGGAATCTCGATGCGCTCGCCGGCCATCGCCTTGAGCCGCGCCTTCAGCTCGGCCTTCTCGGGAGATCCTGGTGCGTACGACTTCACGGGCTCGTTGCTGGGCGGTGGAACGCGGCGGGTGGAGTTCATGATCCCAAAGGTTAACCTTCGGCACCATGTTGAAGGAACCGGGCCGGCCCGCGGCCGTCCGCGCGCTCGCCGCGCTGCTGGCACTGCTGGCGGTCGCCGGCGGAGCGATGCTGTTCGCCCAGGCCGCGTGGCGTTCGGTGGTGCGTTACAAGACGCCCTATTCCTTCGCCGAAGGACGCCAGCTGCCGAGCCCCGCGCCTGCCGGCCGCGTGGTCTTCATCATCGTGGACGGGCTGCGGGTGGACGCTTCGCGGCGCATGCCGTTCCTCAACGAGCTGCGTGCGAAGGGCGCCGACCTCCTCGCGGCTGTGGGTACGCCGTCCTATTCGCGTCCCGGCCGGATGACGATCGCCACCGGCACCTGGCCCGAGATCCACGGCGCCACCACCAACGACTTCAAGGGGCCGATGCCCTCCGACAACATCATTCGCGCCGTGGCGCGCACCGGCCGCAGCTGCCGGATCGCCGGCTCGCGCATCTGGGCCGAGCAGTTTGCCGCCGACATCGCGCTCTGCGGCTCCGCCCGCGCGCTCGCCGAAAACGAGGGACCGGGACTCTTCCGGCCGTATCGGCCGAAGCTCGAGGCCGAGGAGGAGGCCGGTGTCGCCTTCGCCCTCGCGAAGCCGGCCGACCTCACCATGGTCGATTTCGTCGCGACCGATGCCGCGGCGCACGATCTCGGGGCCGCGTCGCCCGAGTACTTCGACGAGACGCAGCGCATCGACGCGATGATCCGTCGCATCGTTGCGCAGGTGGGCCTCGACAACGCCACCTTCATCGTGACCGCCGACCACGGCCATCGCGACCTCGGCGGACACGGGTCGGACGAGCCCGAGGTGCGCAGCGTGCCGCTGGTCCTTGCCGGCGCGATGATCCGGCCCGGCACGCGCGTCCCGGCGCGGCAGATCGACCTCGCGCCGACACTCGCGGCGCTCCTCGGCGTTCCCATTCCCGGCGGCGCCTCCGGCCGGGTGCTCACCGAACTGCTGGACATCGACGGCAACCGGCTCGGACTGGCGCAAAACGCGTCGCGCGGCCAGCAGCGCGTGTTCGCCGACGACTACGCGCGCGCCGTGGGTGTCGATCCGCAAACGCTGCCCGACGATCCGGAGGCGGCGATCTCGCGGGTGCGCAGCGACATCGTCGAGCACGAACGCCTGCGCCGCCTGCCAACAGCCGCCCTGCTCACGTTCACGGCCCTGGCGATTGCCGCGCTCGGCCTGGGCGGCGGACCGGCGTGGCGGAAGGCGACGCTCGCCGGCCTCGGTGCTTACGCCGCGGCCTTCACCGTGCTGCTGTTCGCCACTCGCCAGGCCCTGACGCTGAGCGCGATCAACCACGACGAGCAGGTGGCTGCCTTCTTCCGCCCGTTCGTGATCGACAGCTTCGCTGCCAGCCTGGTGGCTGCGCTGGTGGTCCTGCTGATGGACCGGCGCTCGCCTCCCGGCCGCCCGTTCGTTCCGGTGCTGCGCATTGGTGCCGTGCTGCTGGCGCTCGGCACCGCCTACGTCGCCTGGGGCTACGGCGTTGCCGGGTTGTTCTCGAGCTGGCGGCTGCCGTCGATCCCGGCCGTCTTCGGGTTGTTCATCGCCGCGCTGCAGCTCGTCGGCGTGTGCGGCGCGCTCCTCGTGTTCGGCGCCTGGTCGCTGCTCGCGGGCAGGTACTCGCGGGCCCTGAAATGAGCGCACGGGCGGGCAGCGCACCGCGACCCGGCCACTGGTACGGGCACCTCTACTTCCAGGTCCTCACCGCCATCACGCTGGGCGCGTTGCTCGGGCACTTCTGGCCGGCCACGGGGGCTGCGATGAAGCCGCTCGGCGACGGGTTCATTCGCCTGGTGCGGATGATCATCGCTCCCGTCGTCTTTTGCACCGTCGTCGTGGGCATCGCGAGGATGGGCGAGATGCGGGACGTGGGCAGAATCGGCGTCAAGGCTCTCGTCTACTTCGAGGCCGCCTCGACGCTGGCGCTCGTCATCGGGCTCGTCGTGGTGAACGTCTACAAGCCGGGCGCCGGCATGAACGTCGACGTGCGCACGCTCGACGCCGGTGCGGTGTCGGCCTACAGCTCGTCGGCAACCCACCTGGGTACGGTCGACTTCTTAATGAACATCATCCCGACAACCGTGGTGGACGCGTTCGCCAGGGGCGAGATCCTGCAGGTGCTGTTCGTGGCGCTACTCTTCGGCACCGCCTTGCTGCACGGCGGGGAGCACGCCCATAACCTGGTGCAGATCCTCGACGACGCGACGCAGGCGCTTTTCCGCGTAGTGGCGCTCATCATGCGGCTCGCGCCGATCGGGGCTTTCGGCGCGATGGCCTTCACCATCGGGCAATACGGCATCGGCACGTTGTTCTCGCTCGGCAAGCTGATGGCGAGCTTCTACGCCACCTGCATCCTGTTCGTGGCTCTGGTGCTCGGCAGCGTGGCGCGCTGGGCCGGCTTCTCCATCCTCCGGTTCATCGCTTACATCAAGGAAGAGATCCTGATCGTGCTCGGCACCTCGTCCTCCGAATCGGTGCTGCCGAGGATGATGCAGAAGCTCGAGAATCTCGGCTGTGCGCGCCCGGTGGTCGGCCTCGTCATCCCCACCGGCTACTCCTTCAACCTGGACGGCACGTCCATCTACATGACGATGGCCGCCATCTTCATCGCGCAGGCCACCAACACGCCGCTCACGCTGGGCCACCAGCTCGGGATCCTGGCGATACTGCTGCTCACGTCGAAAGGCGCTGCCGCGGTGACCGGCGGGGGCTTCGTGACCCTCGCCGCGACGCTCGCGGCCATGCCGCCGCTGCCAGTCGCCGGCCTCGCCCTCATCATCGGCATCGACCGCTTCATGTCGGAAGCCCGTGCCATCACCAACCTCATCGGCAACGGCGTCGGCACTGTCGTCGTCGCCAAATGGGAGGGCGCCCTCGACACCGCGCGCATGAAGCAGGTCCTGGCCGGCGATGCCGACCTGCCTGACGCCGAAGCGCTGGAGCCATAGGCGTTCGGGGAAACGACGGCGGGCTGCTAAAATCGCCCCTTTTGCGGGGGATTCCACGGTGCTGCGGGTGTTCATGGGACGGCGGCCGGCGCTCGGGGCGGGGGTGTACGTGGACCGCACCGCGCAGGTCATCGGCGACGTGGACGCTCGGCGACCACTCGAGCGTCTGGATGAACAGCGTGGTGCGCGGCGACGTCAACTCCATCCGCATCGGCAGCGCACACGAACATCCAGGACAACTGCGTGGTGCACGTGTTCAAGGACCACGCACCCGACGGTGCTCGGCCGACCACGTCACGGTCGGCCACTCGGTGACGCTGCACGGCTGCCCATCGGCTACTACTGCCTCATCGGCATGGGCGCGACCATCCTGAACGGCGCGACACATTGGCGAGGAGTGCGTCGTGGCGGCGCGGACGCTGGTCCCGGAAGACGCTGTGATTCCGCCGCGCAGCCTGGTGATGGGTGTGCCGGGGAAGGTGCGGCGGGCGCAGACCACGGACGAGGAGCGCAGGGCCTGCGCCGCTACGCGAACAACTATCTACGAGTACAAGGAAATCTACCTGGCGCAGCAGGCGGCGGGCGAGTAAGCAATGATCAAAGCGGTTCGCGGCACCAACGACATCCTGCCCGACGAGGTCGCGGCGTGGCATCGCATCGAGGCGGCGGCGCGCGAGCTCTTCGCACGCTAGGGGTTATCGCGAGATCCGCACGCCGATCTTCGAGGAGACGCAGCTCTTCGCCCGCGGCATCGGCGGCGAGACCGACATCGTCGCGAAGGAGATGTACACCTTCGCCGACCGCGAGGAGGCCGGGTCGTCGCTGACGCTGCGTCCCGAGGCCACCGCCGGCATCGTGCGCGCGGTCATCGAGCACAACCTCATCAACACCGACCCCGCTCGTCAAGGTGTATGCGCTCGGTCCCATGTTCCGCCGCGAGCGCCCGCAGAAGGGCCGCTTCCGCCAGTTCCACCAGGTCGACGTCGAGGCGTTCGGGCTGAAGGCGCCCGGCGATCGACGTCGAGGTCATCGAGCTGTCGCTCGCGCTACCTGGATGCCTGCGGCGTCACCGGCTACGAACTGGTGCTGAACTCGGTCGGCGACGCGAAATGCCGGCCCGCCTACGTCGAGACGCTGCGCGACGGCGCTCAAGGACAAGGCCGCCGCGATGTGCGGCGACTGCCAGCGCCGCGCCGTAGACCAATCCGCTGCGCGTCCTCGACTGCAAGGTGCCGCAGGACCAGCCGATCATCGACGCGCTGCCGCGGATTGCCGATCACCTGTGCCAACCGTGCCGCGAACACTTCGCGGCGGTCACCGCCGGCCTCGACGCTGCGGGCATCGCCTATCAGGCTGAGCCATCGCCTGGTGCGCGGCCTCGACTACTACGTGCGCACCACGTTCGAGGTGACGAGCAGCCGCGCTGGGCGCGCAGAACAGCGTCCTCGGCGGCGGCCGCTACGACGGGCTCGTCAAGGAACTGGGTGGCCCGGACGCTCCCGGCATCGGCTTCGCGCTCGGCATGGAGCGGCTCGTGATGCTGCTGGCGCCGCTCGCGGACGAGAGCGCGCTGCGACGTGTTCCTCATGCCGCTCGCCGCGGGCGCCGACGACCGAAGCCGCCGCGGCTGCAGCGCACGCTGCGCGAGGCCGGCATCCGCGTCGCCATGGACTACGAAGGCCGCAGCTTCAAGTCGCAGCATGAAGCGCGCCGACAAGCTGGGCGCGCGCCTCGTCGCGATTCGCGGCGACGACGAGAAGGCCAAGGGCGTCTGGACGCTGCGCGACATGCGCACGTCGGACCAGGAGGACGTGGCCGCGAGCGGCCTCATCGACGAGATCAAGGGGAAATTGAATGGTTGACGTTTTGGGCGACCTGCAGCGCACGCACTACTGCGGCGCGCTCGCGCGAAGCCCAGGTGGGGCAGGACGAGTGACGCTCATGGGCTGGGCGGCGACACGGCGCGACCTCGGCGGCGTCATCTTCATCGACCTGCGCGACCGCGAGGGCCTCTGCCAGGTGGTCGCGCGGCCCGAGATCTCCGCCGACGGCCCACCAGACGGCGGACAAGCGTGCGCGGCGAGTACGTGCTGGCGGTGACCGGCAAGGTGGCGCGCCGCTCCGACGAAACCGTGAATCCGAAGCTCGCCACCGGCGCTGTCGAAGTAGCTGGCGCAGCGAGATCCGCGATCCTTGCCGAGGCGCAGACCCCGCCGTTTCCGATCGAGGACGACGTCGACGACCGCGGAAGACATCCGCCTCAAGTACCGCTACCTCGACCTGCGCCGCCCGAAGATGCAGCGCAATATCCTGCATGCGCCACCAGATCGACGCTCGAGGTACGCCGCTACCTCGACGAGCAGGGTTTCCTCGAGATCGAGACGCCGCTGCTCACCAAGCTCCACCCCCGAAGGCGCGCGCGACTACCTGGTGCCGTCGCGCGTCCACCACGGCGCTTTCTACGCGCTGCCGCAGTCGCCGCAGATCTTCAAGCAGATCCTGATGGTGTCCGGCTTCGACAAGTACTTCCAGATCGCGCGCTGCTTCCGCGACGAGGACCTGCGCGCCGACCGCCAGCCCGAGTTCACCCAGGTGGACATCGAGATGTCGTTCCCGACGGTCGAGACGGTCGTCGACCTCATCGAGCCGCTCTACCAGCGCGTGCTTCGAGCTCCTCGGAGTCACCGTGGCGCGGCCGTTCCCGCGGCTTTCCTACGAGGACGCGCTCGAGCGCTACGGCGTCGGACAAGCCCGACCTGCGCTTCGCGATGCCGATCACCGACGTGACCGAAGAGATGAAGACGCTGGGGCTCGAAACGTTCCCGGCGCTCATCGATGCGGGCGCGCGGGCGCGGGCCATCGTGCTGCCGGCCGCGGGCGGCATCTCGGGCACACGGCTGCGCAAGATCAACGAGGAGCTGTGGCTCGGCCGCATCGTGCCCGACGCGCACGCCAGCAAGCGCAACCTGCTTCATGCTCAAGAACACCGAGCGAGGCGATCGCGAACCTCGAGCAAGAAGGGTGCGAACGCGGAGGTGGCGCGCGCGCTCTTCAGCAAGTGCGGCGCCGCGCCCGAGGACACCGTGCTCATCGGCGTCGACGCGGAAGGGCCGCTGGCGATGGCGCTGGGCATCCTGCGCCTCGAGATGGGCAAGGAGCTGAAGCTCATCGACGCCGCACGCCTGGCGCTTCCTGTGGATCGTCGACTTCCCGCTGTTCGATTGGGACGCCGGCGCGCGCCGCTGGAACAGCGTCAACCACCCGTTCACCGCGCCGCGCGACGAGGACGTGGCGCTGCTCGACACCGATCCGGGAAAGGTGCGGGCGAAGGCCTACGACATCGTCCTGAACGGCATGGAGGTGGGCGGCGGCAGCCTCCGCATCCACGACTCGGCGCTGCAGGCGAAAGTGTTCAAGCTGCTGTCGCTGACGCGACGAGGAGACGAACGAGCGCTTCGGCTTCTTCATCGAGGCGCTGCAGTACGGCACGCCGCCCCACGGCGGCATCGCCCTCGGCCTCGACCGGCTCGCGATGATCTGGCCGCCGGCGAGGCCTCGCTGCGCGACGTCATCGCCTTCCCGAAGACGGCCAGCGCCACCGACCTGATGAGCCGCTCCCCGTCGGTGGTGGACGAAGACCAGGTCCGCGACCTGGGCATCAGAACGTTTCCCTGAGGGACGTCATCGGCGGATGGGCGGTCCTTTTCGTCCCATCCGCCGATTTCCGTTCCTGAGGCTCGTTGCCGTTCCTCGGAAGTGAGGTCCCTCGGTCGCGGCGCAAGCGCCGCACTCGCTCGGGAAGGCGATCGGTCGCAAGGCTGAGCATGGCTTCCTCGGTAGCGCTATAAGTAGCTGATATATCTATAGTTATAGCACCTCCATGATCCGCTCGACTGTGCTGTTTGTGGTAAACTGCGCCCTTCCATGAACCTCCTTCCAGGCGCCTTTTAGCCCTTCGATGAAGCGGATTCCTCTGCCCGACCGGGGCGCCGAGTCGCTCTTTGGCATCCACGACGAAAACCTGCGGTTCCTGGAAATGAACCTCGGCGTGCGGATCAAGAACCAGGGTGCCGACCTGGTAGTCGAAGGTCCAGGGCCGGGCGAGCACATCGCGGGCGAAGTCCTCGAGCAGCTGACAGCCCTGATGAAAGAGGGCTACACCGTGAGCGCCGCCGACGTGCGCACCGCGGCACAGCTGCTGGGCCAGGATGCGCAGATCCGGCTGCGCGATTTCTTCCTGAAGTCGGTGATCCACGGCGGACGCAAGGTGGTCATCCCGCGCAGCCTGCACCAGCGGGTCTACCTCGAGGCGATCGAGACGAGCGACATGGTCTTCGGCATCGGGCCCGCAGGCACCGGCAAGACGTACCTGGCCGTGGCACAGGCAGTGCAGTCGCTGCTCAGCAAGCAGGTCGCGCGCATCGTGCTCGCGCGTCCCGCGGTGGAAGCCGGTGAGAAGCTCGGCTTCCTGCCCGGCGACCTGCAGCAGAAGGTCGATCCGTACCTGCGCCCGCTGTACGACGCGCTCTACGACCTGCTCGAGTACGAGAAGGTCGCGAAGCTGCTGGAGCGTGGCACCATCGAGGTGGCGCCGCTCGCGTTCATGCGCGGCCGCACCCTCAACGACGCCTTCATCATCATCGACGAAGCGCAGAACACCACGACCGAGCAGATGAAGATGGTGCTGACCCGCGTCGGCTTCGGCTCGAAGGTGGTCATCACCGGCGACATCACCCAGATCGACCTGCCGCAAGGCAAGACCTCGGGGCTGGTGGAGGCGATCGCGGTGCTGGGCGACGTGGACGGGATTTCGTTCGTTTACTTCGACGAAAAGGACGTGGTGCGCCACAAGCTGGTGCAGTCCATCATCAAGGCCTACGACGCCAGGGGAGCCGCCGTCGCCGCGGCCGCCGCTCCTGCCGCCGTGGGCCGCTGATCAAGGGCAGGCAAGGCCCTTGACGATGACGACCTCCCTCGTGGTCCTGAACCGCCAGCGCCGCCGCCGGATCGACCGCGCGCGCTTGCGCAGCATCGTCGCCCGGGCCGGCCGCTCCTTGAAGGCCCGCGGCGAGGTGGCGCTGCTGGTTGCCGGCGACGGCACGATCAGGACCCTGAACAACCGCTACCGCGGCAAGGACCAGCCGACCGACGTGCTCTCTTTCCCCGGTCCAGGCGGCGATGCCGGCCTGGGCGACATCGTGATCAGCGTCCACTGCCGCCGAACGCAACGCCCGCCGCCTGCGCCGGCCGTTCGCGAAGGAACTCGACGTGTTGGTGCTGCACGGCTTCCTGCACGTGCTCGGCTACGACCACGAGACAGACGACGGCACCATGGACCGCATCGAAGGCCGCTTGCGCCGGCAGCTGCTGGGGGCCTCGTGATACCCGCGCTGCAGATCGCACTTTTCATCTTCCTCGCGTCCTTTTCCATCGCGCTCGCCACGGTGGAGGCGGCGTTCTACATGGTGAAGCGCCGGCGGCTGGGCCATCTCGCCCACCAGAACTCGCGCGCCGAGATCGTGAACCGCTACCTCGACGACCCGCCGTCGCTGCTGATGCCGGTGCACCTCGGCACCTACACGGCGCACGTCGGCATGACGGTCATGATCACCACCATGCTGCTCGACTACATCGGGCCGTGGGCGGCGCTCATCGCCTTCACCACCATGCTCGTGTACCTGCTGGTGTTCCGCCTCACGGTGCCGTACGCGCTGGTGCGCCGCAACCCGGAGCGTTCGCTGCTGGCGCTGGCGCCCTTCTACAACGCCTACGCGCGCTCGCTGGCGCCGGCTGTGCGCATGCTGCGCGAGCGCGCCGGCGCCGATGCCGGCGAGCTCAAGCAGAAGCAGGCGCCCGCCGGCACGCTCAGCGGCATCGACGTGCCGCCGCCGCCGGTGCTCGATTCCGACGAGGCGCGGCTGGTCGACTCGATGAACCGCTTTTCCGCGACGCTCGTCAGCGAAGTGATGACGCCGCGGCCCGACATCGTCGCGGTGCCGTCGACCGCGCCGGTGAACGAGCTGCTGAAGATGATGCGCGAGACCAAGTACAGCCGCATCCCGGTGTTCGGCGAGAACCTCGACGACATCGTGGGCGTGGTCAGCGTGCGCGACGTGGTCGAGTTCGACGGCAGCCCGGACGACCCGGCGTCGGTGCTGTGCCGGCCGGTGTTCCTGGTGCCCGAGACCCGCAAGATCGCCGAGCTGCTGAAGGACATGCAGGCGCAGCGCAACACCTTCGCGGTGGTCATCGACGAGTACGGCGGCACCGCCGGCCTGGTCAGCGTCGAGGACATCGTCGAGGAGCTGGTGGGCGAGATCAAGGACGAGTACGACGCCGAGGCCGAGCCCATCACCATCGACGGCGATGACGCGGTCTCGTTCGCCGGCCGCGTCAGCATCGACCGCCTCGAGCAGGCGCTCGAGATCAAGGTGCGCGAGTCGAACGAGGTCGGCACCGTCGGCGGCCTGGTGACGAGCCTGTTCGGACGCATCCCCAAGGCCGGCGAGCGCATGGACTACGACCGCTTCACCGTCGAGGTGGTCGAGGCCGAGAAGAAGCGCGTCAACCGCGTGCGCTTCATCCGCAAGCCGGTCGCCGAGCCCGCGTGAGCGCCCCGCAGGCGCCGCACTCGGGCCTGGTCGCGGTCGTCGGCCGCCCGAACGTGGGCAAGTCGACGCTGGTCAATGCCCTCGTCGGCGAGAAGGTGTCGATCGTCTCCGACAAGCCGCAGACGACCCGCAACCGCATCCTGGCGGTCGTCAACCGGCCCGAGGGCCAGATGGTCCTGCTCGACACCCCGGGCGTCCACAAACCGCTGCACGCGATGAACGAGAACATGGTGGAGCTGGCGCTCGAGAGCCTGAAGAGCGTGGATGTTGCCATGTGGGTCGTGGATGCGACCGAAGGGTACTCCGTGGCCGAGCGGCACGTGCGCGAAGCGCTGCGCCGCTGCGGCAAGCCGGTGGTGCTGGCGCTCAACAAGATCGACCGCATCGCGAAGCCGACGCTGCTGCCGATGATCGAGAGCTACTGCACCATGATCGACTTCGCCGAAGTGGTGCCGCTGTCGGCACTGAAGGGTGAGAACGTCGAGCTGCTGGCGTCGCGCCTGATGGCGCACCTGCCGGAGCAAGTGCCGCAGTATCCGCAGGACGTGCTCACCGACCTGCCGGAGCGCTTTTTCGTCTCCGAGCGTATCCGCGAGCAGGTGCTGAACCACACGCGCGAAGAACTGCCGTATGCCACCGCGGTGCTCATCGAGAACTTCGTCGAGGAAGCCGACGAGGCGCGCACCCGCATCGACGCGGTGATTCTGGTGGACAAGGACAGCCAGAAAGCGATCGTCATCGGCAAGGGCGGCTCGATGCTGAAGGCGATCGGCACGGCGGCGCGCCAGGAGATCGAGAAGTTCCTCGGCGTGCGCGTCTACCTGCAGCTGTTCGTCAAGGTGCGCAAGGGCTGGCGCGACGACCCGCGGATGCTGACGCAGATCGACCTCGACACCCGGAGCAGCCGCTGAGCGCAGTGCCGGCATGGCTCGAGGCCTACAGCCATTCGTGGTGGGGCCTCCTCGGGTCGGCGTTCGTCCTGTCGTTTCTCGGCGGCTTCCTGCCGGTGTTCAGCGTCGAGCTGTATCTCGTCTCGATCTCCGCGCTCGCGGGCCACGGCATGATGTTCCCGGTGGTCTTCGGCTGCACCCTGGGGCAGGTCGTCTCCAAGGCGTTCTTCTACTACGCGGGCAGCGGCGTCATCCGCATGCCGTTCCGCAACCAGGCGGCGGCCCTCGAACGCTGGCGCGAGCGCATGCAGAACTTCCGCTTCGGCAAGGACGCGCTGCTGTTCCTCTCCGCCTTCGTCGGCGTCCCGCCGTACTACGTCACCCCGATCCTTGCCGGCACCCTGCGCCTCGGCCTCACGCGCTTCGTCGTCACGAGCCTGATCGGCCGCGCCCTGCGCTTCGGCCTGATCTATGCGTTCCCGTCCGTCTTGAGGCGATGGTTGTAGTCACTGTGAGGTTGCGACTGTGAGCCACTGGACGTTCTTGTTGATCGCCGCGAGCCTGGAGGTGGTCTGGGCCCTCGGGTTGAAGTCTACGGATGGGTTCACGCGGCTGTGGCCGTCGGTGGGGACGATCGCGGCGATGGTCGCGAGCATGTACTGCCTCGCCGCGGCCACCCGCGGCATTCCCATCGGCACGGCCTACGCGGTCTGGACCGGCCTTGGCGCGGTGGGCGCGGCGGTCGGCGGCATGCTGCTGTTCGGCGAACCGCGGGACGCCCTGCGCATCCTCGCCTTGTCGATGATCGTCGGCGGCGTTGCGCTCCTGAAGAGCCAGCAGCGATAAGCGCCGCGCGCTTATCCACTGTGTCCGGACACAGTAGGCCGCGGGTTATTCTCGGGACATGGCGATCAGCGTCGTCAGGCTCGGGTCGAAGCGCGGGCCGCAGGAGGGGCCGCGGCTTGGCACGGTGCGGCGGCCGCCGCGCGGTGTGCCGAAGGCGGAATTCGCCACGCGCGACTTCTACGACGTGTGGCTGCCGCTGCTGGCGCCGAGTGACGCGCTCGTGAAGCAGGCCCTCGCAGCGGGAGACGCGCGCGCCTGGGCCGCGTTCGTGAAGAAGTACCGAGCCGAGATGGGGAAGGGCGAGGCGCCGCGCGTCCTCGACCTGCTCGCGGCCCTGTCGCACGCCGCCGACTTCGCCGTCGGGTGCTACTGCGAGAACGAGAGCCACTGTCACCGTTCGGTGCTGCGCGAGCTGTTGAGTGAACGCGGCGCCGCCCTGAGGAGGTCCTGATGCCGAACCTGCGCGCGTGCCTGGGAACGCTCGCCGCTGAACTGGTCGACGGCCCGCCTGCGGGCGAGGCGTACATGCTGAACCCTGGCGATGCCGGCCTGCTCGCCTCGCTCGCACGACTCCCGGCCGCGGCTGCATCGGCCCCGGCCCCGGCCGGCGGCGCCTCGATCGCGGCGCACGTCGATCACATTCGCTTCGGCTTCGAGCTCATGAACCGCTGGGGCGGCGGCGAAGCCGATCCGTGGTCGGGCGCCGACTGGAGAGCCAGCTGGCGCCGCACCACCGTGACGGAAGACGACTGGCGGCGGCTGCGGGGCGAGCTCGAGGAACAGGCGCAGCGCTGGCGCGCCACGGTACAGAGCCCGCGCGAGCTTTCCGACCTGGAGCTGAAGGGCGTGATGGGCAGCATCGCGCATCTTGCGTACCACCTCGGCGCAATCCGCCAGATCGACCACGGCCTGCAGGGTCCGAAGGACACGTCGACCGCCTGACAAAAAAACGGCCGAGCCCCCTGGGCCCGGCCGAACGTCACGCGCCAGGAGCCTCGTGCTACTGGCGCTTGTCGGTCGCCTTCAGGATCTTGAAGAACACGTCGGTGTTGTCGAGCATGCCGACGAAGTCGCGCCATGCTTCTGAGCCGCTGCTGAACGAGGTCAGCGGGATGTCGGTCGCGGTGTGCACGGCCTGCGTGGCCGAACCCGGGCCGCGGAGGAACTCACCGGTCGAGCTCTCGGGCTCGCGGTCGATGGGGTTCACCGGGTAGCCGGCCGTCACCAGCTCGGCGCGAATGTCGGCGGGGATCAGGCTGTCGATCGCCGGCAGCGGCTTGCTGAGCCAGTCCTCGAAGTGGTCACCGCCGCCGCCGAAGCCGATCTGGATCGGCTTGAACGTCGCGGGGTAGGGGAAGACCGGGAAGCCGTCCGCTGCGATCTCGTAGGACGGGAACTCGGCGGCTTCATAGGGACCGACGGCCGCCTGGCGGGCCGGATGGTCGGTGGGGCCGGTGAGGGCAGCATCCGACGGCAGGTCCTCGAGCTCCGCGATCGTCTTTAGCGAAGCGCCGATGATGCTGAAACCGGCGCACTCGTGGTCGGCGGTTACCAGCACGATGGTGTTGCCTTCCTGGCGGGCGAAGTCGAGCGCCTTCTGTACGGCGCGATCGAACTCGATCGTGTCCCAGATGGCGCGGTCGGCGTCCATCAGGTGCGACTGCTTGTCGATGTGGGCGCCTTCCACCATGAGGACGAACCCCTGGGGGTTCTTGCTCAGGACCTTGAGCGCCGCGCCCGTCATCTCGTCGAGCATCGGCTGGTCGGGAGCGTGATACGCGTTCACCACCGACGGGTTGCCGCGCTGCGCCGCGACCTTGTCGAAGGAGACGTTCATGTTGCCGTAGGCGAACAGCCCGAGCAGCTTGCTGGTGTTGTTGGGAATGGCCGCCAGTTCGGTGCGGTTCGAGGCGTAGCTGAAGCCGGCAGCCTGGTACTCGCCGATCAGGTCGCGGCCTGGATCGATGGCGCCGGGGGCGACGCCGTAAGCCGACGCGATGTCGGCCGGCAGCACGTAATCGCTGGTGGTGGCGCGGCTGGAACCGAACGTGCCGGTGGGCAGGAACCAGCGGCGGCCGCCGCCGAGCAGCACGCTGAGGCCGGTGCGATGCCGCTCGTCGAAGAACTGGTCCATGATGCCGGTGCCGGCGCCGCGGTTCGAGGTGTGCACGGCGTTCGCTGCCGGGGTGGCGTCTTCGAGGTCGGCGGTCGAAACGACGCCGAGGGCCTTGCCCTGCGTGCGGTGCAGGAACTCGGAGAGGTACTCGATGCGCGGATTGTCGAAGGCGTCGGGGGTGTTGTCGGGGAACACGCCTTCCTCGTTGTTGCGCGCCTTGTTGCCGGTGACGTAGTTCGACATGCCGGGCGCCGAGTCGGTGATGATCGAATTGAGCGAAGCGGTCTTGATCAGGGCGACGCCGGGCATGGTCTCCATGGCGAGCGAGCCCTTCGCGTAGCCGCCCGCGGCGCCGTAGCGCACCAGGCGAGCGGCGGTGCGGTGCGATGCACCCATGCCGTCACCGACCAGGAGGATGACGTTTTTGGTCTTGCGGCCGGTGCCGCCTTCGAGGCTGATCGCCTCGACGCGCGAGGTGGCGACGGTAGTGCCGGTGCTGTCGGTGGCACGGGCGCGGATGTTGTGGACGCCGGCCGTGGTGAACGTCTGGGCGCGCAGCGTGTAGCCGCCGAACGCGTCGAGATCGGTCAGCCGCAGCGGGATGCGCGTGTCGTCGGCGAACAGGCGGACGTCGGTGAGCGTGGCGCCGGCGGACGGCGTGAACTCCACGCGCAGGTCTAACAGCTGGCCAACTGCGAAGCGCGCGCCGGCCGGAGGCGTGACGCGCACGACCGGTGCGGCGGACGAGATGGACGCGAGGCCGAGCAAGGCGGCGCTCAGCGCGGTGACGGCGGCGGTGCGACGTGCGGCGATCTGGTTCATGAAGGTGGCTCCTTTGGTTCGGGTGGGAGATGGTGGCTGGCGCACGCGAAATTTCCGTGCGCCGCGCGTTAACTTGTTGCTACGCGCCGGTCACGCAATCGTCACCACGCCGGCACGGCCCTGCCGCAGTGGCCCGCTAGGGTCGCCAGCCATTCCCTTCCACGGAGGCGCTTGATGATGGCGATGGCGATGGCGATAGCGATGGCGACGACGACGAAGAACAAGACGGCGAAGCGGACGCGCGCGGCACTGGCCGGCACCTGCGCGCTCCTGTTCGCTTCCAGCGCGGCGCTGGCCTCGGCGCAGGACGTGTAGCGCCTCGGCCGCGATCAAGAACGTCGTCAAGATCGACCTCGAGCAGGCGACCGACATCCGCGCGGTGCCGACGCTGCCAGAGGTGGGCGTGCCGTCAGACATCACCCCGGTGTCGAAGGAACTGTTCATCAACCTGCTGAGCCCGGAGTTCGGCCTCGCTGGCGCCACCTTCCCGGAGAAGATCGAGGGGCTGGCGTTCGGTCCGGACCTGCCGGACGGCCGCCACGTGCTGGTGGTTTCGGCCGACAACGACTTCGTCGCCGCCAACCCGACGCGCCTCTTCGTGTTTGCGGTCGCGCCCCCGGCGCTGCCCGACTTCGCGAAGCAGCGCATCCGCCACACCGCGTCCTGCCCGGCGCGGTGAACGGCCGGCGTTACCTGCCGAGCAGCAGGCGGACGCGCGCGGTGACCGCGAATCCGCCTGCGTTTTTCTCACCGTAGACCGCGGACACCCCGCCGGCGCCCATCGCATCGGGCACGGCGATATAGGCGCCTTCGACACCGAAGCGGAGGATGCCGCTGCCGTACTCGGCCCCCAGCATGCCAAGGGCGCAGAACTTGTTGAGTTCGTCGCGCTCTTCAACACCCGCGATTTCGCTGCTTTCCCGGTAGAGAGCGATGCCGGCCCCGCCCGAGACATAGCCGCGCAGGGAGGCGCGCTCGCCGCCGAAGCGGTAGCCCACGAGGCCGTAGACCGGGGTCACGCGCAGCCGCAGCGGCAGGCCGAGGCGGAAGGGTTCGGAATTGGCGTCGGCGACGAACGCCCGTTCGCCGGTCTTGGCGAAGGTGCGGATGCCGGCGCCGGCGTAGAGGTTGGTGCCGAGGTCGAACGTCAGCTCGCCGCCGTAAAGGCTGCCCCCGCTCCCATCGAACACGGCCTTGGCCGACTTGGAAGCGGCCAGCCGTTCGTAGCCGCCGAGCGCCGTGATCGAGAACGTCTGGGCGCTGGCTCCGGACGCCGTGCCAAGCATCAGCAGCGCCGCCGCGGCGAGCGTGGAGCGGCTAACGAACAAGGCCCAGTCCCTTCAGCGCTTGCGCGGGGCGCACCAGCCCGAACCCGAAGCGGTCGTCGCGGCCGGCCGGACCCAGGTCTTCGGCGGTCTGTTCGAGCGCCGCGCGGATCGCCGCGGGGCTCTTGATGCCCTGCTGGTAGAGGAGCGCTGCTGCGGCCGCGACGTGCGGCGTCGCCTGGCTGGTGCCGGCGAAGTAGAAGAGCGCGAAGTCGTCGAAGCGGCCGGTCGTCGCAGCGGTATCGGGATCGAAGCTCTGCTGCAGGACGCCGTCGGGCTCGCCGTCATTGTTCAGGTCGCAGAAGAAGTCGCCGCACAGGTCTCCGCCGGGCGCCACCAGGTCCACCGCCGACCCGAAGTTCGAAAAGGACGCGATCTCCTTGTTCACGCCCACAGCGCCCACGGCGATGACGTTCGGCAGGGTGGCGGGGAAGCTGACCGGGCCCGATTCATTCCCGGCCGCGGCCACGACGGTTACACCTGCAGCGAGGGCGGCGTCGACGGAGCGGCGCACCGCTTCGCTATCGGTGTCACCGCCGAGGCTCAGGTTGATGACCTTGGCGCCGCTGCGCACCGCGAAGTCGATGCCCTCGGCGATGCCCGCGAAGCTGCCGGTGCCCGAGGCATCCAGCACCTTAACGGGCATCACCGTGCAACGGAAGGCGAGCCCGGCAACGCCGAGCGAGTTGTTGGTGCCTTCGGCGATGGTCGACGCCACGTGCGTGCCGTGGCCGTTGTCGTCGTTTGCATGCGCGTCGCGGGTGAAGACGTTGAAGCCGGCGGCGAACTGCGTGCTGCCCCAGTCGGGCGCCTTGCGGTACGGGCCGAAGTCTTCGTAGGCGACGCCGGTGTCGAGCACCGCCACCACCACGCCAGGATCGCCTTGCTGGATGTCCCAGGCGCGTGGCGCGTTCACCATGCGCATGTTCCACTGCGCGTCGAAGGCGGAATCGTTGGGCGTGAAGAAGGCGTGCATCACGCCGTTGGCTTCGGCGTAGTCCACCTCGGGCATGGCGCGCAGCTGCGTCAGCGCGCCGTCCACCGGGATGCCTTCGTCGAGCTTCAGCCAGTAGCGCTGCGCGCCGTCGATGCGGCGGGCGCGCACGGCGCCGACGTCGCGAATGGCGTTCTCGGCTTCGCTCACTTGCGCAGAGCGCTTGAACTCGACGATGAGTTCCCCGGGCACGGCGCGCGCCGCGTTGCGTGGCGCACCCGCATTGAGCCGGGCCTGCGCACGCCGCTTGAGTGCCTCGGCACCGTGGAGGCGCAACGATACGCCGAGCGGCACGACCAGGAGCAGGGCGGAGAAGAACAGGGTGCGCCGGGACATCTCAGCCAGTGTAGGAGCCGGGCTGGCTCAGGTCAACGGCGCCGCGCGCGGCGCTGTGCGGGCGCGCAGCAACAAGACCGTGCCGATGGCACCGGCCACCAGGAATGCGAGCCCCAGGAGCGGTTCCGGCTGCGGCACGGCTTGCTCAGGCTTGTCCACGAGCGGCGCGATCGCGAAAGTCAAGGTATTGACCGTGGCGTGCGCGAGCACCGGCGGCAGCAGCGAGCCTGTGCGTATGCGGATGGCGCCGAGGGCGATGCCCATGACGAGGGCGAACGGCACGCGGTCGAAGGCCAGCGCCGGCGTCCGGTCGATATGGATGCAGGCAAAGACCAGCGCCGATGCGAGCACCGCCAGCGGTGCTTTGAGGTGCCGTGCAAACGCCGGCAGGATGACGCCGCGGAAGATCAGCTCCTCGCACACGGCGGGAATGACAGCGATGGCGAGAATCGAGAGCATTGCGTCCCAGGGTCCCGCTGGTTTCAGCGCCGCGTGCAGCTGGCGGAAGGCCTCGACGAATTCCGGCGACGGCGGGAAGGCGACCGACTGCAGCTCGAGCAGGCCCGCGCTCGTGAGCCACAGCGTGCAGCCGAGGAAGACCGACAGCAGCAGCACGCCCCGCGAAGCTCCGCCCAGCCGCAGGGAATCGAGGCCGGGGCCGAAAGCGACGAACAGCAGCGACGGCAGCACCAGCAGCAGTTCGGCGACGGCGAGGAGTGACCGAAATCCCATCGGGATGCCCTGGTCCTGAAGCACGGCGGCGGCGGCTGCGGCACCCGCCATGGCGAAGAACCCGAGGAGGAGCGCCGGCAGGGCGAGCCAGAGGGGAAGCGCGTCGGACCTCGTCTGGCTCATCAGGGTGCGATTATCCCACGTCGCACCGAACCAACTCTCCCGGGAAGGATTCGAAGATGTCGAGCATCCCGGCTCTCGAGAGGGAGAGGCCGCGCCAGCGTCTCCGCCGCCTGGGGACGAACGCGCTGTCCACCGCCGACCTGGTCGCTCTCATCCTTGGCAGCCCGCGCGCCGAGGCCGCCGAACACGTGGGCCGCGCACTCTCCGGTCGCGGACTGCACGCACTGGCCGACCTCGAGCTCGACGACCTGCGACGCGAGCACGGCATCGGCCCGGTCAAGGCGAGCCGCCTGATCGCGGCGATGGAGCTGGGAGTGCGCCTCGCCACCGCCAGCGACGACCCGTCGCCAACACTGCGCACGCCCGAAGAAGCGGCCGCCTACCTGCTGCCGCGTTATTCACGGCGGCCGGTGGAAACTTTCGGCATGCTGGCGCTCGACGTGCGCCAGCGACTGCGGCGCGAGCGCGTCGTTTCGGTGGGCACGCTCACCAGCAGCCTGGTGCACCCGCGCGAAGTCTTCCGCGAGGCGGTGGCGGCGCGCGCCGCCGCCATCATCGTGTTCCACAACCATCCCTCCGGCGACCCCGAACCGTCCGCCGAAGACCGAGCGCTCACGCTGCGCCTGCGCAAGGCCGGCGAAGTGATGGGCATCGAGGTCGCCGATCACCTCATCCTCGGCGCCGGACGCTACGTCAGCCTGCGCGCCCGCGGCGGCTTCTTCACATGAGTGCTGCTAACCTTTCCCGGTGACGAGGCCGCTCTCTCCCGCGTACATCACCACCCCCATCTACTACGTGAACGACGTGCCGCACGTCGGCCACGCGTACACCACGATCGCCGCCGACGTGGTCACGCGCGCGCGCAAGCTGCGCGGCATCGACGCCTTCATGCTGACGGGCACCGATGAGCACGGCCAGAACATCGAGCGGGTGGCGCGCGAGCGCGGCGTGAGCGAGCAGCAGCATAGCGACGAGATCGCGGCGAAGTTCAAGGCGCTCTGGGCACGGTACGACATCGCCTACGACGGCTTCATTCGCACCACCGACGACCTTCACCGCCGCGGCGTGCTGAAGCTGTGGGACCGGCTGGTGGCCGCGAAGACTCCGGACGGACGGCCGGCGATCTACACCGCGATGTACTCCGGCTGGTACTGCTCGCGCTGCGAAGCCTTCTACGACGAGGAGGAGCTGAAGCAGCCGGGCAACGTCTGCCCCGACCATGAACTGCCGGTGGAGTGGACCGAGGAGGAGAACTACTTCTTCCGCCTCTCGGCCTACTCCGCCTGGCTGCGCGACGAAATCGTCTCCGGCCGCATCGCCATCGAGCCGCAGGTGCGCAGGAACGAAGTGGTGTCGCTCATCGACCAGGGGCTGCGCGACTTCAGCGCCAGCCGCGCGCGCGTGAAGTGGGGCATCCCGGTGCCGGGCCAGCCCGACCACGTCCTTTATGTATGGATCGACGCGCTCTCGAACTACATCACCGCGCTGGGATTTGCCGACGACGCGCCGCTCTACGAGCGCTACTGGAATGGCGACGGCGAGCGCATGCACCTCGTCGGCAAGGACATCATTCGTTTCCATTGCCTCTATTGGCCGGCGGTGCTGCACGCCGCGGGCGTGAAACCGCCGAATCGCATCTTCGTGCAGGGACACATCACGAAAAACGGCAAGCGCCTGTCGAAGACCACCGGCAACGTCATCGACCCCGATGCGCTCGTCACCCAGTACGGCCCCGATGCGGTGCGCTATTTCCTGATGCGCGAGGGCACCTACGGGCACGACTGGGACTTCACCGACCAGGCGTTCATCACCCGTTTCAACGCCGACCTCGCGAACGACATCGGCAACCTGGTGTCGCGTGTCGTCACCATGGCGCACCGCTTCGGCGGCGGCGCCGTGCCCGTGCAGGGGGCAGCCAAGGCTTCGCTCGACGCCGAGGCCATCCTCGACCGCTACGAAGCGCTCGATTTCTCCGGCGCGCTCACCGACGTCTGGGCCGCGGTCGCGAAGCTCAACCTGCGCATCGTCGCCAGCGAACCCTGGTTGATGGCGAAGGACGCCGCACGCCGCGGCGACCTCGACGCGCTCCTTTATGAACTGCTCGAGGGCGTGCGCCAGGTCGCGTTGCTGGTGTCGCCCGTGATGCCGCGCGCGTCCGAACGTATCCTGGCGACGCTCGGCGCCGCGACGCCGCGTACGCTCCCGTGGGGCGGGCTCGTTGCGGGCGCCGCACTGGGCGAAGTCCAGCCACTCTTTCCGAGGTTAGAGAAAATGACCGAAGCCGCGCCGCCCGCCGCTGCCGCAGTTCCTGCCGCCCCGGCAGCAACCGATGGGCGCATCGACATCACCGACTTCACCAAGGTGGACCTGCGCGTGGCTAAGGTCCTCGCCGCCGAGAAGATCGCGGGCTCGAAGAAGCTGGTGCGGCTGCAGGTCGACCTTGGCAGCGAACAGCGGCAGATCGTGGCCGGCATTGCGGAGGCCTATGAGGCCGAGGCGCTCGTCGGCCGCACCATCATGGTGGTGGCGAACCTCAAGCCGGCCAAGCTCATGGGTGTCGAATCGAACGGCATGGTGCTGGCCGCGTCGGTGGACGGCAAGGCGGTCCTCTGCGGGTTCGACAAGGACGTGGCTCCCGGCACCAAGGTGAAGTGACGAAGGGGTACCGCTTCGGCTCCTTCGAGCTGTCGCTCCGGAGCCGCACGCTCACGCTCGCGGGCTTGCCGGTGCCGCTCATCCCGCGCTACTTCGACCTGCTCGCGCTGCTCATCGCACGCCGCCACGAGGCGGTCCACCGCCGCGACATCCACCGCATCGTGTGGAGCGACGTGGTGGTGTCCGACGGCGCCCTCAGCCAGGGCATTCGCATCCTGCGCCGCGCGCTCGGCGACGTCTCGCGCGAGCCCGCCTACATTCGCACGGTGTCGCGCCACGGTTACCAGTTCGTCTTTGCCGACGTTCGCGTCCTGGGTGACGATGATGCCGACGCCGGCCCCGCAGCGGTCACCGCCGCTCCGCGGCCGGCGCCGGAACCCGCAGACCGCACCGCGCGCATCGAGGCGGCGCTCGCGACCCTCACGGGCGCCTCGCCGGCTCCGGCCGACGGCCAATCGGACGCGGAACGCCGGCGCGACGCCGCCGAGACGCTGCACGCGCTCGGCACGTTGGAGGCGCTCGCGCGGCTGGGAACGCGCGCCGGCCACCAGCGCGCTCGTGCGCTCTTGCGCGACGTCCGGTGGGAAATGGCCGGCGCCGGCGACGTGCCGCTCTTGGGCACGCCCGGCATGTTGGGAACGGTGGCCCACCTGCTGCGTTTGCGCGTGGCGCGAGCGAGCGAAGCGGCGGCCCGGCGGTGGGCGAGCGCGGCACTCGGCGGGGCGCTCGCCGGCTTGCTCTCCGGCGCGATCGGCGGCACCTTGCTGTGGCTGGGACCGCAATCGACCGCCGGTCCCAGCGTGCCTTTGGTGCTCGCCTGCATCGGCGCCTTCATCGGCGGCCTGGGCGCCGCCGGAATTGGCGCCGGGATCGAAGCCGCCGAAGTAGCCGTCCGCTCCAATCGCCGCCTCGCGGTGGTGATCCTCGGCGGCCTCGGCGGGGGCATCGTCGGCGCCGCCGGGCACCTGGTGGCGCTCGTCGCCCTGCAGGGAGTCTTCGGCCGCGACCTTTCGCCGGTCGGCGGCGGCATCGAGGGCCTTGGCATCGGGCTCGGCGCGGCCTTCGGCTATGCCCTCAGCACCCCGCGAGCGGGCGGCGGTCTGGCCGCGCCAAGCGGCGGCGCCCGCCTGCGCACCATGCTCGTCACCGGCATCTTCTGCGCCCTCGCCGCCTTCCTGCTGGCGGCTCGCGGCCGGTACCTGGGCGCCATGAGCCTCGACCTGCTGGCGCACGCCTTTGCCGGCTCGCAGGTAGGGCTCGAACCACTGGCGCGGCTGCTCGGCGAGGCCGAACCCGGAACCAGGACCCGCCTGCTGGTGAGCACCGGCGAGGGGTTGATGCTCGGCGCCGGCCTCGCTTTCGGCGTCACCCGCCGTCCGCGCTGACTGCTCACCGCCTGCTCACCGTTCGCTCATGACTTTTCGGGCGCTTTGGCCCACCTTCCGCAGCCAACGGAGGATTCATGAGCCAGGTCATCAGCGCGTTCCGGCGGACGGCGTTCGCCGTGCGGAACAGCTTCATAGACGTCGCCAGCACCCGTCCCGACGAGGTCATCGAGATCACCGACCGCCTGCGCCGCGAGGTGGACGTCCTGCGGCTCGTGGACGGCGTCCTCAACGTCCAGACGCTGCACACCACCACGGGCGTCATCGTCAATGAGGATGAGCCGCTGCTGCACGGCGACCTCTCGGCCCTGTTCGAGCGGCTGGCGCCGCGCGCCGGCTCTTACCACCACGATGACCTTGCCCGGCGCACCGTCAACCTGACCGACCGCGAGCGCCGCAACGGCCACGCCCATTGCCGGGCGGCGCTGCTGCCAAGCGCCGTGGCGATCAACGTCGTCGAAGGCGCCCTGGTCCTGGGCCGCTGGCAGCGCATCCTGTTCATGGAGCATGACGGTCCGCAGCAGCGGCGGCTCTCGGTCGTCGCGATGGGAGAGGTGCGATGAGCGCCACCGATGCCACGCCATCCGTCCTCAACAGCTGGTGGTGGCTGAAGGGCTTCCTCATCGGCGCGCTGATGCTGGTGCTCGCCATCCCGCTCGCGATACTGCGCAGCCTGGTGGGCGAACGGCAGGCGCGCGCCGCGGAAGCGGTGGTCGAGATCGCGCGCTCCTCGAGCCGCGCGCAGAAGCTGACCGGGCCGTTCCTGGTGGTGCAGGAGGAGCTCACCTATCGCAACCTCGAAGCGACGAGCGAGGGGGGGCGAGACCGCACCGTGACCAAGGACCATGTGCAGGCGCGGCGCACCCTGGTGGCGCCGGCGATGCTGAAGATGGAGGGCTCGCTCAAGAGCGAGGTCCGGAGGCGCGGTTTGTTCTCGGCTGCGCTCTATCACGCAACCCTCACCGCGCAGGCCCGCCTTGCCATGCCGGCACCGCCGGCGCTCGGCAGCGAGCTGGTCGCGTACCGCGTCGCTTCGGTGCGTCTCGAGATGGGCCTCGGCGACACGCGCGGCGTCGAGCGGCTGGATGTGCGGATCGACGGCCGCGAGCTTCCAGCCGAACCTGGAAGCGTCCTTCCGTGGCTCGGGGAAGCGGTGCACGTTTCGCTGCCGCCCGAGTTGTGGAAGCCGGCCGCGCTCGAGTGCGACCTCGCGCTCGAGCTGACCGGCACCGAGAGCCTCGCGGTGGTGCCGCTCGGCGGCGACAACGACGTGGCGCTGCGCAGCGACTGGCCACACCCGGCTTTCGGCGGCAACTACCTGCCGGTGACGCACGAAATAGCGAAAGACGGGTTTCGCGCGCACTGGAAGGTGTCACGGCTCGCGAGCCAGGCCGGGCAGCAGCTGAGCGAGTGCGGTGCCAGCGCCACGTGTGCGTCGCTCGACAACGCGGCGTTCGTCGTGCGCTTCGTCGATCCTGTCGATCGCTACCTCAAGACCGACCGTGCGATGAAGTACTCGATGGTGTTCCTGGTGCTGGTGTTCGGGGCGGTCTTTTTCATCGAGGTGCTGCGGCGCGTCACGGTGCACCCGATGCAGTACGTGCTCACGGGCTTCGCCGTTGCCATTTTCTTCCTGCTGCTGCTGTCGCTCGCCGAGCATGTCGGCTTCGGTGCAGCGTATGTGGTGGCGGCCGCGGCCTGCGTGGTGCTGATCGCCTCCTACATGAGCGCCGTCCTCGGCACCACCGCCGCCGGCTGGGGTTTCGGCGGGTTTCTCGCAGCACTCTACGGTCTCCTCTACGGCGTGCTGCAGTCGGAGGACTACGCCTTGCTCATGGGAACGCTCACGCTCTTCGGGTTCCTGGCCTTCATCATGATCGCGACGCGCCGCCTCAACTGGAGCCGCATGGGGCGCAGCTAGGCGGGCGTCGTCCCGCTACCGGCTCGCGAGGCCGTCACGCTAAGTTAACCGCGTGTCTGCCTCGCGAGCGACGCTGCGGCTGCTCCTCACGGCCCTGTGCGCCAGCGCGGTCGCCGGCGCCCAGTGCCGCCGCGAGCCGCCGGTCGTTGTCTACGACCTCGTGGCGCGTCTCGCCTCGGCCGAGCGCTGGTCCTCGCGCGAGGTAGTGCTGTTCGGCACGCCCGATGCCGAACCGCATCTCGCCGACGGTTTCTATCAGGAGAACAATCCGGTGGGCGGCGCCGGCTTCGTGTGGTCGCGGAGCGAAAGCGAACTGTCGTTCACCTGGCCGGCAGCCGCCGACCGCACCGCCGTCCTGGAGATGGCGCCTTACTCGGGCGTCCACAACCAGACTGCCCAGGTCTCGTTGAACGGCACGCCGCTGGAGTCGCTGCGGCTCAACGACGCGCGCCATCGCTACCGGCTGAGCCTCCCGGCGGCGGCGCAACGTCCTGGTGAGAATCGCCTGCGCTTCACCTTCGGCGCCGACGCGTCGCCCGCTGCAAACGGCGGTGCAGCCGGCGACCAGCGCCGGCTGGCGGCCGCGTTTTACAGCGTCGTCGTCGGAGCGCGCGAAGACGCGGGCATCGACGAGCTGCTGGGACGCGCGGCTCCGTCGCCTTTTTCGATCTCGACCGATGCCTCGGGCGTGCCCGCGCTGACCCTCATCGGTCCGAGCGTCGTCCGCTACGCGCTGCGAGTGCCCAAAGGCGCTGCGTTTCGGTTCATTCCGCAGGTCCATCCGCAGGCACAGGCGGCGGGCGAGTCCGCCTCCTTCCGCGTCACGGTGGAAAGCGTGTCCGGCAACGAGCGAGTGGCCTGGTCGAAGGTGATCGGGCCCCGCGACAAGCCTGTGGAAGTGAGCGTGCCGCTCGGTGTAGACGCCGGGACGCTCGTGCGCCTCGGCCTGCACGTCGGCCCGGCTGCCGGCGGCACCGCGTCGTCACTCTCCTGGGGGACCTGGCGCGCGCCACGGATCCTCGGTGCGGCAGCGGCAACGACCGCGGCCGCTCGAACGCCCGAAGCGAAGGCGGCGGCCGACCAAATCCGGAAAGGCACCGCGGGCGGCAGCGTGCTGCTCGTGATCCTCGACGCGGCCCGTGCCCGATCGTTCGGGCTCTACGGCCATGGAGGCGGCACCACCCCGAACATCGACCGGTTCGGCGCCGAGGGAATCGTCTTCGAGCGTGCCTTCACGCCGGCGGTCTATACGCTCGCCGCGATGTCATCGGTCTGGACCTCCCAGTATCCCGACCGCCATCACGCCGACGTCTCGTTTTCGGCGCAGCTGCCGAAGGACAAGCTGACACTCGCCGACGTCCTGAGCGCGCAGGGCATCCGCACCGCGGGCTTCGTCGCCAACCAGGTGGCTGGTTCGTTCAACGGCTTCGACCGCGGCTTCGCGGAGTTCCAGGACGTCTGGCGCGACCATGGCAGCGGCTCGGCGGCGCTCGTTGACGCGGTAGTGCCGTGGCTCGACACGGCGATCGGCCGGCGCTTCTTCGCCTACGTCCATTTCCGCGAACCGCACGCGCCTTACGACCCGCCGCCGGCTTACGCCGCGCGCTTTCCGGCGGGAAACACCATTCCCCAGGCCGAGCGTGCTGGCAGCAACCTCGACGCCCGCGTGAAGGCGCTGAACCAGAGCCAGCGTCAGCCTGCCACAGGCGAAATCGACGCGTTGCGCGCGCTCTACGAAGGCAACCTCGCTTCGGCCGACGCGGAGTTCGGCCGGCTGCGCGCCGCACTGGAGAAACTCGGGCTCTGGGATGCGACCACCATCATCGTCACCGCCGACCACGGCGAGAGCATGTTCGAGCACGGCTTCATTGGCCACAACACGCAGGTGTTCGACGAGAGTACGCACGTGCCGCTCGTGATCCGCTTCGCGAAAGGCGTGCACCCGGCGCAAAGCACCACGAAAAACCTCGTCGACCTGCGCGACATCGCGCCCACCATTGCCGACCTGTTCGGCGCGCTTGGGAAGGGTGGGTCCGACCGTGAGTTCACGGGCCGCTCGCTGCTCGAGCGCCTCGCGGACGGCGCCGGAGAAGAGTTCGTGCTGTCGCGCACCGTCTGGGATCGGCCGGTCTATGCGCTTCGCGACAGCGCCTTCAAGGCGATCCTCAATACCCGCACCGGGGCGCTGCAGCTCTACGACCTGGCCGCCGATCCGCCGGAAACGAAAGACGTATCGGGGACGGACGCGATCCGCACCGCCTACTATCGCCAGGCCCTTGAAAACGCGGTGGCGCGGCTCGCCCCGGTGCGCACCGACGAAGCCTCGCGCAAGCTGACGAAGGAGCAGTGCGAGAGCCTGAAGGCGCTTGGCTATGTCGGCGCCGGGGTGAAGTGCGAGTAAAATTGCCGGGCAAAAGGAACCGCCCATGGCCACCCTGACCAACACGCGCCCCGGCCTCAGTGCTGGTGTCATGACGCTGCCGGGCCGCTACTATTCCGACCCCGCGGTTTTCAACGCGGAGATGGACCGCATCCACCATGCGATGTGGCTCTGCGCCGGACGCGAAGAGCAGATCAGGGAGCCGGGCCAGTACTTCGTCCGCCAGATCGGCAACGCCAACATCGTCATCCTGCGCGAGCAGGGCGGCACGCTGCGGGCATTCCACAACGTCTGCCGGCACCGCGGCACCATGCTGTGCCACGGCCTCGAAGGCAAGCTGCCCGGCAAGATCCGCTGCGCGTACCACGGCTGGACATACGGACTCGACGGCCGCCTCATGGGCGCGCCGCACATGGAGAAGGTGGAAGGCTTCCGGGACACCGACTACCCGCTGCACTCGGTCGCGGTGGACATCTGGGACGGTCACATCTTCATCAACCTCGCACAGAAGCCGCTGCCGCTCCTCGAGCAGCTCGCCGATCTGCCGTCGAAGTTCGCGTCGTGGGGGATGGCCGGCCTGCAGCTCGTGGAGCGCAAGATCTATCACCTGCAGGCGAACTGGAAGCTCGTCATCCAGAACTACTCGGAGTGCCTGCACTGTCCCGTGGCGCACCCGCAGCTGAAGGAGTTCTCGCACTACATGAGCGGCGAGAACGACCCGCCGCAGCCCACGTATGTGGGCGGCTTCATGAGCCTGCAGCCGAACGTGCCGACGATGGGTTCGCTCGGCACCGACACGCGCAAGCCGTTCCCGGGCCTGTCCGCGGAGAATGCGCGCCGCGTCTACTACTACGCGGTGCTGCCGAACCTGCTCCTCAACCTGCACCCCGACTACATGATGACGCTGACCCTGTGGCCGCTGGCGGCCGACCGCACCGACGTCGTCTGCGAATGGCACTTCCATCCCGACGCCGTCGCGCAGCCCGGCTTCGACCCGTCGGGCGCGATCGAATTCTGGGACATCACCAACAAGCAGGACTGGGAGCTGTCCGACCTCGCGCAGCGCGGCATCTCTTCGAAGGGCTACACACCCGGGCCGTATTCGAATCGCGAGGAGCTGCTGCACGCGCTCGACGCCTGGGTGGTGGAGCGGCTCGGCGGCGCCTAGCGCCATCAGGGTGAGCGAGCTGCGCAAGGACGCACGCATCTTCGTCGCCGGCCACCGCGGCCTCGTCGGCTCGTCGGTGGTCCGCAAGCTCGCGCAGGACAGCTTCAGCGAAGTCCTCACCGCCACCCGTGGCGAGCTCGACCTGCGCGACCAGGCCGCGGTGGACGCGTGGTTCCGCGCCAACCGCCCCGAGTACGTGTACCTCGTCGCCGGCACGGTCGGCGGGATCCTCGCGAACTCCACGCGGCCCGCCGAGTTCATCTACGACAACATGATGATCCACGCGACCGTGGTGCACGCCGCCCACGTCTACGGCGCCAGGAAGCTGCTGTACCTCGGCAGCTCGTGCATCTACCCCCGCGACGCGCCGCAGCCGATGAAGGAAGAGGCGTTGCTGTCGGGAGTGCTCGAACCGACGAACGAGCCGTACGCTGTCGCCAAGATCGCCGGGATCAAGCTGTGCCAGGCTTACCGCCGCCAGTTCGGCTCGAACTTCATTTCGGCGATGCCGACGAACCTCTACGGTCCCGGCGACAACTTCGACCTCGCGAGCTCGCACGTGGTGCCGGCGCTGATCCGCAAGTTCCACGACGCGAAGCTGGCCAAAAGCCCGGACGTGACGGTGTGGGGCACCGGCACGCCGCGCCGCGAATTCCTGCACGTGGACGACCTTGCCGACGCATGCGTCTTCTTGATGGCGAACTACGAAGGCGACCTGCACATGAACGTCGGCACCGGCGAGGACCTGACGATCCGCGAACTGGCGGACAAGGTCCGCGCGATGGTCTATCCCGAGGCCAAGATCGTCTTCGACGCCTCGAAGCCCGACGGCTCCCCCCGCAAGCTCCTCGACGTGGGCCGCCTCCACACCCTCGGCTGGCGCCACCGCGTCACCCTCGACCACGGCATCGCGACCGCCTATGCCTGGTTCCTCGAGCACCATGACGATGCCCGCGGCATGACCCCGGCCGTCGCCGTCCACACTTGATCGAGGCCGCGGCTGCTCAGTGCTGCGTGGGACGCTGCGGCTTCATCGGCATCACGCCGAGCTCGAGGAGCCTCTCCGCCGCCGCGCCGCTGCCGGTCCTGAGCCAGCGCTCGTACAGCTGCGGCACCGAATCCGATGCCGTGGCGTGGGTATGGTCGGCGACTTCCGTTAACACATCGGCGAACTCGTGGAATCGGCGGGCCAGCTCGCCGTACACCTCGGGACCGAAACCGAGCAGCTGGTCGCGCCGGCTGAGGTGGCCGTAGGCGAAACTGCCGAAGGAGCTGTAGTAACGGGCTTCGGCGCGGCGGCGGGCGAGGCTGTCGGCGAAGAACCCGGAGACGAACAATGCCGTATCGCCCAGCGCGCGCAATAGCCGGGCGCGGTCGTTGCGCGGCGCGGCGATCGCGCGGGCATAGAGCTCCGCAAGCGGCAGGTCCGCGGCGCCGGGGTCATCCGTGGCGACGTCGTGGCTGCGCATGCTGCCCGCGAGCAGGTTGACGAGGTAGAACTCGGTAAACGTGGACGCCGAGACCTTCTGGTGCGCCATGGCACGGATGAGTTCATCGCGAAAGAACTCCGCCGGCGTCTTTTCAAGGAACCGATGTCCCATGACCACCCCTCCCGCCCGCTTCTAATGCACGGATCGTGCTAGCGGTCGGCGGTCGTGTGTGCTGGAACGGCGCACGAATGGAATGAGCGAGTTGCCTCTGAGGCGTGCGCGAACGCACACTGCGATGGCGACAACAATTGTCAACACCGAGTATCAAAGCTGCCTCAGGTTGTATCGGTTCCCGGACGCGGCCAACTTGGGATCGCCGGCGAGGCTCTGGTGTGCAGCCCGCGGGTGACGGAGCCGGTACTTCTCGCCGGGTTACTGCGCTGATACATTGAACATCGAGAAGATCGTGATCATTCATGCCTCCTGACCCGAAACCCACCCTTGCCGATTCCCACTGTCATATCGACATGGATGCGTTCGATGCGGACCGGGGCGAGGCGGTGGCGCGGGCGCGGGAGGCTGGGGTCGAAAAGATCGTGGTGGTGGGCTGTGCTACGGGTGCCGGTGGGCATCGGCGCGCGGTCGAGGTGGCCGAGGAGTTCGGGCTGCTGGCGGCGGCGGGGTTTCATCCGCACGATGCCAAGGAGGCGACCGAGCCTCTGCTCGACGAGATCGAAGGCTGGGCCGCGGCAGGGCGGATTCGGGCGATTGGCGAAATCGGGCTCGACTTTCACTACAACCATTCGCCGGCGGATACTCAGCGGTTGGTGTTCCGCGACCAGATCCGGCGCGCGCGGCGGGCGGGGGTGCCTGTCGTCGTCCATACGCGCGCGGCCGATGACGAGACGGCGTCGATCCTCGAGGAAGAAGGCGCAGGAGAAACGGGCGGCGTGATCCACTGCTTCTCGGGCGGGCACTCGCTCGCGCAGCGCGCGCTCGCGCTCGGGTTCTACCTGTCCTTCTCCGGCATCCTCACGTTTCCGAAGGCCGACGTGATCCGGGAGGTCGCCCGCGAGGCGCCGCTCGATCGCATCCTGGTCGAGACCGACTCACCGTTTCTCGCCCCGAAGCCTTTCCGCGGCAAGCGAAACGAGCCCGCGTACGTCGTCGAAGTGGCGCGCGCGCTGGCCGAACTGCGGGGTGTGACGACCTCCGAGATCGCGGCCGCGACGCGGCGGAATCTCGATGCTTTCCTCGCGCCGCGCGTGCCTTCCCGGGTTTGACAAGGCCGCGCGAATCCGGCAACGTTGAGCGCGTTTACGTCGCCCCGCGGATCCCTCTAACCCCATGGCAGAGAGTTCTTTCGACATCGTGAGCAAGGTGGACCTCCAGGAGGTCAAGAACGCCATTGCCCAGGCCATGAAGGAGGTCCAGACCCGCTTCGACCTCAAGGGCAGCCGCGCCAACATCGAGCTGACCGGAGAGGAAATCGTCATCAGCTCGGCAGACGACTCGAAGATGAAGGCGGTCCGCGACGTCCTCGAGGAACGCTTCGTAAAGCGCAGCGTGCCGCTGAAGTCGCTCACCTACAGTGAAGTGGAGAAGGCGCTCGGCGCCTCGGCCCGGCAGAAGGTGACGCTGCAGAAGGGCATCCCGTCCGACAAGGCGCGCGAGATCGTCAAGCTCATCAAGGGCTCGAAGACCAAGGTCCAGGCGTCGATCCAGGGCGACCAGCTGCGCGTCACCGGCAAGAGCCGGGACGACCTGCAGTCGGTCATGGCCATGCTGCGTGCCGCCGACCTCGGCATCGACATGCAGTTCACCAACTACAAGTAACGCCGTGGCCACCGTAGACCCTACCCGCAAGACTCTCGTCCCGCTGAAGGAGATCCTCGGCCTGGTGGCGGACGACCTCGTCAAGGTAGAAGCGCTCTTCGAGGAGCAGTGCCGCTCCGACGTCAAGCTGGTGGCGGAGATCGGCCGCTACATCCGCGAAGGCGGCGGCAAGCGCATCCGGCCGGCGCTGTTGCTGCTCGCGTGCCGCGCCTGCGGCTATCAGGGCGACCGCGCCATCCTGCTGGCGGCAGTCGTCGAGTTCATCCACACCGCGACGCTGCTGCACGACGACATCATCGACCAGGCCGACCTGCGCCGCGGCCGGCGCAGCGTCAACAGCCGCTGGGGCAACGACATGACCGTCCTGCTCGGCGACTTCCTCTACACCAAGTCGATGGCCATGGCGCTGTCGCAGGACAACCTCCCGGTATTGCGCCTGCTCTCCGACGTGACGCTGCGGATGATCGAGGGCGAGATCCTCGAGATCGAGCGCAACGGCGACCTGCAGACGACCGAACCCGACCACATCGACATCATCAACCGCAAGACCGCCGACCTGTTTGCGGCCTGCACCCGCATCGGCGCCATCCTCGGCGGTGTCGACCGCCGCAAGGAGGAGGCGCTCGGGCGTTACGGCTCGAACCTCGGCGTGTGCTTCCAGATGGTGGACGACCTGCTCGACTTCACCGCGGACGAAAAGGCGCTCGGCAAGCCTGTGCTCTCCGACCTGCGCGAGGGCAAGCTGACGCTGCCGGCGATCTTCGCGCTGCGCGCGGGCGGACCGGCGGGCGTCGCCAAGGTGTCGCAGGTGCTGGCCGACCGCGGCTTCACGCGCGTCACCCGCGAGGAAATCGTGGCGCTGGCGCGCGAGTGCGGGGCCCTCGACGAGTCGCGGCGCATGGCCGAGGAGTACGCCGAGGCGGCGCGCCACGACCTCGACGTCTTCGAGTTCTCGCCGTATCGCGAGGCGCTCGCGTCGCTTCCCGATTTCATCCTCGCCCGCGACCGCTGAGCGTGGACGGGCGGCCCGAGGCGCCTTGAAACTGTTTCGCTCGAAATTCCTCGGCACCGCCGCCACCATCCTGGTGCTCCTGGGCTCGGTCGCATTCCTGCGGTTCGGACGGCCGGTGGTGGACGCGTACGCGTCGCGCGCCTGGGTGCGGCACGTGGCGGTGCGCGACGTGAGCGTCGCCGAAGCGCGGCAGGCCGTGCGCCGAGCGGTGGCGGCGCTGCAGCGCACCGCGCCCCTGCCGGTGTCCGCTGACGTCGCGCGCGTCAGCCTCGAGATCGTGCGCAGCGACCTGGCCGAGCATCCGCAGACGGCGCTGGAGCTGGCGGCCCAGATGCGCCAGCAGCTCGAAAGCCTGCAGGGCTCGTGGCGCCGCCTCGGCTCGGGCAGGAACCTGGTGGCGGCGCAGGCCCTCGAGGACGAAGCGCGCTCCGCCGCGGCTGCGGCAGCGGCATCGCCGCGGCGCCGCCGGCGGTGAAGGCGGAGACGCCGTCGCAGCACGCCGCGCGCCTGCGCGACGCCATCCGCCGTCACGAGCGCCTCTACTACGCCGAGAACGCGCCCGAGATCTCCGACGAGGAGTACGACCGCCTCGAGCGTGAACTGCGCGACCTCGAGGCGCAGCATCCCGAGCTCGTGACCCCCGACAGCCCGACCCAGCGCGTTGGCGAGGCGCCGAGCGCCGACTTTCCGACCGTGGCACACCGCCTGCCCATGCTGAGCCTCGACAACACCTACAGCGCCGACGAACTGCGCGCCTTCGAGGCGCGGGTGCGGCGCGCGCTGGGCGACGCCAGCGTCGAGTACGTGGCCGAACTCAAGATCGACGGGTTGTCGGTGTCGCTGCTTTATGACGATGGCGCGCTGACGCGGGCGGTGACGCGCGGCGACGGCACGCGCGGCGACGACGTCACGCCGAACGTGCGCACCATCCGCTCGGTGCCGCTGCGACTGCACGGCAAGGACGTGCCGAAGAGCCTCGAGGTGCGCGGCGAGATCTACTTCCCGCGTAGCAAGTTCGAGGCGATGAACAAGGCGCGGGAGGCGGCGGGCGAGGAGCTGTTCGCAAACCCGCGCAACACCGCCGCGGGCACCATCAAGAGCCTCGACGCGCGCGTGGTGGCGAGTCGCGGCCTCGAGGCGTTCGTCTACTCGGTGGCGCAGCGCAGCGGCCGCGCGGCGCCGAGCCACTGGCAGGCGCTCTCGGAAATGAAGAGCCTGGGACTGCGGATCAACCCCGAGTCGCGGCTCTGTGCCTCGCTCGACGACGTGCTTGCCTATTGCGACGAATGGCGGGGCAAGCGCGACTCGCTCGAGTACGACATCGACGGTGTCGTCGTGAAGGTGAACTCGCTGGCCCAGCAGCAGGAGCTCGGCGCGACCGCCAAATTCCCGCGCTGGGCCATCGCCTTCAAGTACCCCGCACGCCAGGCGTCCACCGTGGTGCGCAACATCGGCGTGCAGGTGGGGCGCACCGGCAAGCTGACGCCGGTGGCCTGGCTCGACCCGGTGTTCATCGCCGGCTCGACGGTGGCGCGCGCGACGCTGCACAACGAGGAAGAAATCGCCCGCAAGGACGTGCGCGTCGGCGACACCGTGGTGATCGAGAAAGGCGGCGACGTCATCCCCAAGGTCGTGGAGGTGGTGCTCGCGAAGCGGCCGAAGGACGCGGCGGCATGGACGCCGCCTCTGACCTGCCCCGTATGCGGCACCGAGGTGGTGCGCGCAGAAGACGAGGTGGATCGTCGCTGTCCGAACAGTTCCTGCCCGGCGCAGATCGAGGAGCGCCTCAAGCACTTCGCCGGCCGCAATGCCATGGACATCGAGGGCCTCGGCCACGTGCTCGTGCGCCAGCTGACCGAACAGAAGCTGGTCCACGACTTTGCCGACCTCTACGAGCTGACGCTTGAACAGCTCACCGGCCTCGAGCGCATGGGCGAGATCTCGGCGCAGAACGTCCTCGACGGCATCGAAGCGAGCAAGGACCGCGAGCTGCGGCGCCTGTTGTTCGGCCTCGGCATCCGCTTCGTCGGCGAGCGTGCCGCCATGCTCCTGGCGCGCCACTTCCGCGGAGTGGAGCCGCTGCAGGCCGCCTTGGCCGAGGAGATCGAGGCTATCCACGAGATCGGGCCCGCGGTTGCCGAGTCGGTGCGTCAGTGGTTCGACGCGCCGCAGAACGCGGCGCTCGTCGGCCGGCTGAAGAAAGCCGGGGTGCGCACCGACGAACCCGCCGGTGCCGGGGGTTCGGACGAACTGGCGGGGAAATTGCTGGTGCTCACCGGCACTCTCGAGACCATGACCCGGGACGAGGCCAAGGCGGCGATCGAAGCGCTCGGCGGACGGGTGACGACCTCGGTCTCGAAGAAGACGTGGAAGGTGGTTGCGGGAGCCGATCCCGGGTCGAAGGCGAAGAAGGCCGAGGAGCTCGGTGTGGACGTGATCGACGAGGAAACGTTCCGTTCCGAGGTGCTGCGCACCAGTCGATGACGCCGACTATACTCACGGGCTGATGCCGCGCACCGCACTCGCCGTGGCCGCCCTCATCGTGGCGGTAGCCTTCGGAGCCATCGGCTTCCTGGTCGGCACCCGCCGCGCCGAGACCCGGCATCCGGTGGCGCCGCCGCAGGAGCGGCCGTTCAGCGCTCCGTCATTCGCGGACATCGTGCAGCGGGTCAATCACTCGGTGGTGCAGGTGAGCGTGCCGCACGGCCGGCGCCTGCCGCCGGCGGTTGAGAGCGGCGAGGAAGGCGACACCGTGCGCGACGAAGGCTCGGGCTTCGTCATCGACGACCAGGGACACATCCTGACCAACCAGCACCTGGTGGCCGGCGCCGACCGCATCAAGGTGCGGCTCGCGGACAAGCGCGAGCTGGTGGCGACGCTGGTCGGCGCCGACGAGAGCACCGACGTCGCCGTGATCCGCGTCGACTCGGCCGAACTGCAGCCGATACCGCTCGGCGACTCCGACGAACTGCGCGTTGGCGACTGGGTCTGCGCCATCGGCAACCCGTACTCGTTCGAGCACACGGTCACCGCCGGCGTCGTGTCGTCGAAGGGCCGCAAGATCTTCGACGACGCCTTCGACGACTACATCCAGACGGACGCCGCCATCAATCCCGGGAATTCCGGCGGACCGCTCCTGAACCTGCAGGGCGAGGCGGTCGGCATGAACGCCGCGGTCAGCCTCGAAGGCGAGGGTATCGGCTTCGCGGTGCCCATCAACGTGGCGCGCGAGATCCTGGCGCAGATCCTGCGCAACGGCCGCGTCTCGCGCGGCGACCTCGGCATCCGCGTGCGCGACCTCGAACCCGACCTGCGCGACCTGGTGAAGGCGCCGGCCGAGTTGGGCAGCCTGGTGGTGGAGGTGCTGCCGGGATCCGCCGGTGAGAAAGCCGGCCTGCGCCGCTACGACGTGGTCACCGCGGTGTCGGGCCAGGCGATCGAGCGCAGCGACGACTTCACGCGCGCCGTTTCGGCGCTGGCGCCCGGGACCGAGGTTGCCGTTGCCTACCTGCGCGACGGAACCGCGGCAACCGCCAAGGCCGTCATCACCGATCGGCCCCGGGATGCGCCGCTCGGTGTGCTCAGCCCGTCGCCAGTGCCGCCGCGGCCCGGACCGGTGGATGTGCTCGGGCTGGTGGTCGTCGATGCGCGCCCGCCGAAGAAAGGCGCGCCGCCGGCGCCGCACGGCGTCGTGATCCGCGAGATCGAGAGTTCCTCCGCGGGCGCCGACCTGCTGGAGCGCGGCGACGTGATCATCGACGTGAACCGCCAGCCGACTCCGGATGCGGTGGCCTACAGGAAGATCATCGGCGCCTTCGATGCCGATTCGGTCGCGTGGCTGCTGGTGCGGCGTCCATCCACCGGCGACGTGTTCCTCACGCGGCTCGATTCGGAGATGCCGGAAGAAGTTCCGCAGGCGGCTGCCGCAGCGAGCCGGAAATGAAGGGGCGCGTCCTGCTGGTGGACGACGAGGAGGCGATCCGCTCTTCGCTCAGCATGATCTTCGAGTACGCGGACTACCAGTGCATCATGGCCACGAACGGGCCGCAGGCGCTGAAGCTCCTCGAAGTGGAAGACGTGGACCTCGTCATCCTCGACGTCAAGATGGCGCAGATGGACGGCCTCGAGGTGCTGCGCGAGCTGAAGGCGCGCCCCGATGCGCCGCCGGTCATCATTCTTTCCGGCCACGGCAACGTCAAGACCGCGGTGGAAGCGACCAAGCTCGGCGCCTTCGACTTCGTCGAGAAGCCGCCCGATTCCGACCGCCTGCTGCTGGTGGCGCGCAACGCCCTGGAGCAACGCAAGCTGAGCGAGGAGAACCGCCGGCTCAAGCTCAGCTTCGACAACCGCTACCGCATGGTGGGAAAGAGCGCCGCCCTCGACCGTGTGTTCGATTCCATCAAGCGCGCCTCGCCCACCAACGCCACGGTGCTCATCACCGGCGAGAGCGGCGTCGGCAAGGAACTGGTGGCCCGCGCCATCCACCGCAACAGCGCGCGCCGCGACGAGGCGTTCGTCCAGGTCAACTGCGCGGCGATCCCCGAGGAGCTCATCGAGAGCGAGCTGTTCGGCCACGAGAAGGGCTCGTTCACCGGCGCCACCGAGAAACAGATCGGCAAGTTCGAGCTGGCCCACAAGGGCACGATCTTCCTCGACGAGGTGGGCGACATGAGCCTGAAGACGCAGGCCAAGGTGCTGCGCGTCCTGCAGGAAGGCGAGGTCGAGCGCATCGGCTCGCAGCGCACCATCGAGGTGGACGTGCGGGTGATCGCCGCGACCAACAAGGACCTGCAGGAAGCCATCCAGCGCAACGAGTTCCGCGAAGACCTGTTCTTCAGGCTGTCGGTCATTCCGCTGCGCGTGCCGCCGCTGCGCGAGCGCCCGGAAGACATCGACGCGCTGGTCGCCAACTTCGTGGCGCAGTTCGCGAGCGAGAACAACGTGCGTCCGCGCAGCTTCAGCAAGGACGCGATGGATGCCCTGCGCCGCCAGCAGTGGCGCGGCAACATCCGCGAGCTGAAGAACACCATCGAACGCCTGCTGATCATGAGCGAGGGCGACGAGATCCGCCCCGAGCACCTCGCCGGCATCGCGCTGCCGCCGCGCCATGCGCAGCCGCCCCAGGACAATGTCCCCTCCAGGGAGCAGGGCGCTGCCGTGGCCCCGGCGTCGGACTCAACTTCGCAAAGCGCCACCGGCACCCTCAAGGACTTCAAGGAAACTGCCGAGCGGGCGTTCATCGTGCAGAAGCTGCGCGAGAACCGCTGGAACATCTCGCAGACCGCCACCGCCATCGATACGCCGCGCTCCAACCTCTACAAGAAGCTCGAGCAGTACGAGATCACAGAGGAAAAGGACGGCTAGAGACGACTGACGTTTTCCTGTTTTATTGTGGGCTTGTCGGAGAAATACCGCCATGGCCAGCAACGGAACGGACACCGAAAACGCCATCCGCAACACCATCCTGCTCGCGCACAACCCTGCCGCGAACGAACGCGGTGAGCGCCAGGACCTGGCGGTGCTTCAGTGGGTCGCCCTTGTTTCCGAGAGGTTCGGAATCTCCCAGGATCACGCGATGACGGTGTATGCCGGGCTCTTCAACGACCGCCTGCTCCAGACCGGCAATGCGCTCGGCTTCTCGGCGCTGACCGACAAAGGCGCAGCCCACGTCATGAAGTTGCGCGGCGCAAAAAAATAGCTCCGCAGGAGCGGAGCTATTTACGGTCGCTAGAGGACTGCGCCTTCTAGTGCTTCGAAGGGGATTCGGTCGGGGCCGGAGTCGGCTTGTGCGACGGCGGCGGTGTGGGCTTCTTGGTTGGCGCCGGAGTCGGCCGGCGGCCGGGGGCCGGAGTCGGCTGTTGGCGGTCCTTGTTGCGCTGATCCGACTGCGCATCGCGGGCACGCTTCTCGGCATCGGCGTCGCGTTGGCGTCGTGCGCGCTCCCGCTCCTGGTCGGCCTGCTGATCGTGCTGCGGCGGCGGCGTTGGCCGGTCGCGTTGAACGCGGTCGTTCTCCGGTTTCGGTGACGGCGTCGCCGGGCGACGATCGCGCTCGACACGGTCGCGGGGGTTGTCCGGCTTTGCGGTCGGCTCCGGCGTCTGCGGGCGACGCTCGCGGTTGACACGCTCCGGCTGCTGCGTCGGCTCGGGGGTCGGCTGGCGCCGGTCGCGCTCGACACGGTCGCGGGGGTTGTCCGGCTTTGCGGTCGGCTCCGGCGTCTGCGGGCGACGCTCGCGGTTGACACGCTCCGGCTGCTGCGTCGGCGCCGGGGTCGGAGTCTTCTGCACGTTAGGACGCGGGTTGCGTTGTGGCTCCTCGCGAGCGTCGCGGCGCGGCGTTTGCGGCTCCTGGTCGCGTGCGCGCGGCCGGTCGTTGCCGCCCTGCTGCGCGGCTTCCTTGGCGCTGACCTCGGCCTTGGGCTGCTGCCGGCGCTGCTGTTCGCGTTCCTTGCGCTGCTCTGCGAGGCGCGGTGGCGGCTGTTCGCCCTTCACCAGGCTGCGGCCCTGGGCCGGCTTCTTGTCGGGCGCGGCCTTGATCTGCGGGCGGAACACGGCGACTTCGCCAGCGCGCTGGCCACCGCCGCGCACTTCGTTCACTTGCCGGACGTCGACCGTACGCACGCGAGGCACCTTGCGGCCGACTTCCCGCTCCACGTTGTTCACCTCGACGCCGCGGTTCACCACGCGGTTGTTGATGACCGTGTAGTTGGTGATGTTGGTGGTGCGGTTGATGATGGTGATGTTCTGCGTCTGCGGCACCACGCGTTGATAGACGCCGCGGTCGAGGAACGAGCGCGCCGGCACGAAGGAGTAGTCGCGTTCGCCGATGAACGCGTCGATGTCGAGCCCGCCGATGCTGAGGCCGACCCGAGCGCTCCAGCCGGCACGCGGCGGCAGCGGCGCCCAGCCGATGTAGCCGTCGCCGTGGCGCCACGAAACCCAGGCGGGCGCCCATTCGTTCCCGGGAACCCAGATCCAGCCGTAGTAAGGATCATCGATCCAGCGGCCGTAGTGATACGCGGCCCAGCCGAAGTCTTCGGCCGAATCCCAATACCAGCCGTCGTCGGTCATCACCCACTGTCCGCGGGTGTAAGGACGCCAGCCACGTTCCACGCGCGGTGCGAAGCCCCAGCCGTATTCAGGCATCTCCACCCAGTCGCCGTAGGGCGAGAGACTGTTGTAGAAAATGCTCACGTCCACGTCGACTCCCGAATTGCGGTCGGGATAACGCGGCTGGCCGTAGGGCTGTGCGGTGGCCGGGATAACGAGCCAGCCGAGCGCAATCAGGACAAACGTCAGAATGCGTGAACGCATTCGCATGATTCCTCTCCTTCTATAAACCCAACGAATGGGCTTGGGTGCGCTATAAAGAATGACTCATCCCGGATATGTGCAAGGTCTGTGCCTCGGTCGGGCGTTCGTCAAAGACGGTAAAAGACCGCGCCTGTTAAGCTAACGGGCGTGGAGCTGGACGGACGATCGCCGCCGGGCCCGTACGGCCGGGGGAGGAAAGTCCGGACTCCAACAGGGCAGTGTGCTGGTTAACGGCCAGCGAAGGTGACTTCAGGGAAAGTGCCACAGAAAACAAACCGCCAAACCGCGCGGCTCGTAAGGGCAACGCGGCGGTAAGGGTGAAAAGGTGCGGTAAGAGCGCACCGCCGGCGTGGTGACACGGCGGGCAGGGTAAACCCCACACGGAGCAAGACCGAATAGGGAGGCGCTTGAGGCTGGCCCGGCCGAAGCCTCCGGGTAGGTTGCTACGATCCCGCGGGCAACCGCGGGGCTAGAGGAATGATCGTCGGCCGCTTCCGAAAGGCAGCGGTCACAGAATCCGGCTTACAGTCCAGCTCCACACTTTTTTCCGCTTGCCGAATATCCTGGAGGGTTCTCTTGAAGGTTCTCGTCACCGGCGGCGCCGGCTTCATCGGCAGCCACATCGCGGAAGCGCTCGTGAAGTCGGGTCACAGCGTGCGGGTCATGGACAGCTTCTTCGCCGGTCGCAAGGAGAACCTCGCGCCGGTGAAGCGCGAAGTGGAGATCCTGCGCGGCGATTGCGCGGACCCGGCGGCGGCGCGGCGCGCGGTGGCGGGGGTCGAGGTGATCTATCACGAGGCCGCGGTGCCGAGCGTACCGCGTTCGGTGGAAAACCCGCTCCTCTCCGACCGCAACAACTCGACGGCGACGGTGGTGATGCTGACCGCCGCGCGCGACGCCTCGGTGCGCCGCTTCATCTACGCGGGCTCGTCCTCCGTCTACGGCGACCAGAAGGGTCACGCCAAGCGCGAAGACATGCGGCCGCAACCGCTCTCGCCATACGCCGTCGGCAAGCACACGGGCGAGCAATACCTGAAGGTGTTTCACAACCTCTTCGGCATGGAGACGCTGACGCTTCGCTACTTCAACGTGTTCGGACCGCGGCAGGACCCGGGCTCGCCTTACAGCGGGGTCATCAGCCTGTTCGCCACGGCGCTGCTTAGCGGGCGCACGCCGGTGATTTACGGCGACGGCAAGCAGAGCCGCGACTTTACCTATGTGAAGAACGTCGTCGAGGGCAACCTGCTGGCGTTGACGGCGCCCGGCCTCAAGGGGCAGAGCGTCAACCTCGCGACCGGCGGCAGCGTCACCCTGCTGCGCCTCCTCAAGGACATGGCAAAGATCATCGGCGCGCCGGCGAAGGCTGAACATCGGCCCGGACGCGCGGGTGACATCAAGCACAGCCTCGCGGACGTCGCGCTCGCGAAGAAGCTGCTCGGCTACAAGCCGCGGCACACGTTTGCGGAAGGCCTCGGCGCGACGATCGCGTGGTACCGCGATCGTTCGTAATCAGGGGACGATCTTCGCCAGGCTTTCGACGCGCGGCCGGGTGTCGGCCTTGAAGTAGTCGGGCACCGCGCTGGCGAGCGCCGCGGCCGCCGCGGTTTCGCTGGCATAACGCCCGTAGGCGACGCGGAAGCAGTCGCGGCCGCCGTACACGATCGGCAGCACGAACACCTCGCCGGCGGGCGCGTGCTGCGCTGCGTTCACCGCTGTCTGCGGCGCGCATGCCACCAGCAATTGGACCGTGTACCCCTCGCGCGGAGTGGCGACAGCAAAGGCGCGGGCCGCGCCGGCGACGTCGCCCTGGCGCAGGAGCTCGGCGGCGGCTGCGCTGGTCGCAACCACGGACCGCGGTGCCGGGGCCGGCGGAGTGGGCCGCGGCGAAACCGTGGCGCGGGCCGCGGGCGGCGGCGGCGTCGGCAGCGCCTCCGCGGCCGCGCGCCTCGTCGGAGCGGGCGTTGGCGTCGGCAGCGGCTGGGCGCTTCGCGCCGCGGCTGGCGTCGGTGTCGCTGCCGGCACAACAGCCGCAACAGTCGGGGCGGGCCGGCCCAGCATCTCGCGCGGAGTTGGCGAGGGCGAAGGCTGCAACGCACTGGCCGCGGGCTCGCGGCTCGAGATGTTGAGCCACAGCCACAAGCCTGCGCCGGCGCCGGCCAGGAGCAGCGGCGCGACCAGCAGCCCGGGGATGGACGACCGGCGCGCGTGCGCCGTCTGGATCTTGCGCTGCGGGCGGTGGAAGGTGGGATGGGGCAGCGACGGCGGTGGCAGTGCGCCGGGCGGCTCGTCCCCCGCGCGGTCCGGCCGCAGTGGGATGTGCCGCTCTTCCGTGACCGCGTCGAAACGGCTGCGGATCTGCGGCGGCGGTTCCTTCGGCCGCGGTGTCGCGAACGAAGGCGACGCGGACTCGGAGACGTCACTCGCCGCCAGGGCAGGCGGCTGCGGCTCCGGGTCGGGGTCGAAGCGAATGTCCAGTTCCGGCTCTTTCGCGAGCGGCAGGTCGAGCTGCGGCCGCGCCCGGCTGAGATCGAGCTGCAGGTCGGCTGTCGACGCGCCCACCGGCGTCTTCACGATGGGAGGCGCCGGGCTGTCGAAGTCGAGCTGCATCGGCGGCGGCGGAAAGATGGTGGTCTTGTCTTCGGCGGAGACTGGCGCGCTGTGCTCTTGCACCGACGGCTCGGGAAGCATGCTGGCGGGCCGCGCGATGATCGTCTCGTTCGCGGGGTCGATGGCGCCGATGGGCTGGGGGGCGCGGCTGGGCGTGAGGCTTTCCGGGGCGTCGCTCAGCAACGTGAACGGGTCGAATGGCTCCGGCGTCGCGTCGAGGCTCGGCCCATTGATGTGCTCGGCGAGACCCAGGAGCACGAGCGCGGTTGCGGCGGATTCGGACTCGCGCGTGGGCATCCCGAGGGACGCGCCGACCGAGCCGACCGAACGAATGCCGTCGAAGGCGCGCGCCAGCGTTGCCACTTCGGCGTCGAGCTCGGAAAGGATCGCATCCCCGCCTTCGCGACGGCGCAGCACCTGCTCGCCCGGTCCGATGACCATTGGCGTGAGGGCCGTGCCGGCGCCGCGGGCGGCCGCC
Organism: uncultured Acidobacteriota bacterium; assembly: GCA_963720545.1. GTDB lineage: Bacteria > Acidobacteriota > Vicinamibacteria > Fen-336 > Fen-336 > MFD01916-c6. The sequence goes on from OY970399.1 coordinate 4,006,449, forward strand.
AGGAACAAGCGCGGGGTCGAAAGGCGCAGGTCCACAGCACCCTTCGGCAGGACGCCGTCCTCGAATTCGAAGATGCCGACCGAGTAGCTCAGCAGGTCTGCAAGGATGCGCTCGACCTTGAGCTGCGCCGCCTCGGCGAGCTCCTTCTGCCCGACGATGCCGCCGTCGGCAAGCACGCGCGCCAACGGCTTTCCGGGACCGACCTTCTGCGACTCGTTTTCCACCTCCTCTTCGGAGATGCGGCCGGTCGCGACCAGGATTGCACCCAGCTGGTCACGCGGATCGTTCGAGGAGCCGAACAGGATGCGGCCATTGCGGAAGTAGAGCGCCTTGCGATAGGTCGTGCCCTCGACGCGCAACGAACCGGTGGCGCCGTGACGATGGAGGTCGGCCACGAGCCGCGGAAATGAACCTGGAGCTATGGTCCCGCTGGCGGGGAAAGGGTTCATGGTTGCGAAATTGTAGCATCGGCCCGCAAGACGTTGAAGAATAAGTCTGTTGCGCCGATGCCCTACCTGGTGGACGGGAACAATGTCTGGGGATCGCTGGGTGGCCCCGCCGGGGTGCCCGACGGGCGGAGCCATGTGCTGAAACGAGTCGCTGCATTTTGCCGGGAGCGTGGCGCGTCCGCGATCCTCGTGTTCGACGGCGCGCCCGCGCGCGACGGCCAGCAGGAGCAGCGCTTCGGCGCGGTGACCCTGCGCTTTCCGCTGGCGGGCCAGGACGCCGACACGCTCATCAGGCGCATCGTCGACGAGGCAGCGGCGCCCGGCGACTTCATCGTGGTCACGTCCGACAAGAGCTTGTACTCGTGGTGCCGCACCCGCGGCGCGCGCGCGATGCAGTCGCACGAATGGAAGAACCTTGCCCGCGAATCGGCGCGCGGCGCGGGCGGCCGCGAGGGCAGCGGCGGTGCCAGCGACGACGACGAAAAGCCCTCGTCCGAACCGGACATCGAGGGCTGGCTCGCGAAGTTCACCGGCCCGCGCTGACCGAGGCGCCGCACAAATCGCTCATCACCCGCTCGTGCGGCAAACAGTTCTGTGGCGCAGGGCACGCGCCGCTGCTGGGCCAGGCCGCGTAAGTGCAGGCAGCTCCGGGATGTGCGACGAACCGGCCAGCGCGGCACCACGCTTGCTCTGACGGCATGGGTCGCGCGCCTGTCGTTCCGATGCGACGGGGAACGTATGGGAGAGACGGTCTCCGGAGACATCGGGACGACGGCGCTTCGACATTTCCAATTCCATTGAGGAGACTCCATGAACGCAATGCGCCGCATCGCCGCGTCGTGTCTCGCACTCGCCATCGCTGCCGGTCCGGCCTTTGCCGCCGGCGCGCCGAAGGCGCTGCCGGTGGGCAAGATCAACATCAACACCGCTTCCACCGCCGACTTCCTCCTGCTTCCCGGCGTCGGGCCGAAGCTCGCCGCGCGCATCGTCGCCTATCGCCAGAAGGCGGGCGGCTTCAAGACGACGCGGCAGCTGATGAACGTCCGCGGCGTGGGCGAGAAGAGCTTCGCCAGGTTGTCGCCGTACCTGACCGCCGGGGAAAAGCCGGCCGCCGGTATGCTGCCGGTGCGATGATCGCCGCAATCGTCCTGGCCGCCGGCTCCTCCACGCGCTTCGGCTCCGACAAGCGCCTCCACGAGGTCGGTGGCATGCCCATGGCGCGCCGGGCCGTCACCGCGGCGCTCGCTGCCGGCCTCGAGCCCGTGATCGTGGTGTCGAGGCCCGACGACGCGGCCCTGGCCGCGGCCCTCGCGGGAACCAGCGCCCGGCTCGTGGCCAATGCCGACCCGTCGCGCGGGTCACGCACCTCGCTCAGCACCGGTCTCGCCGCGGTGCCCGCCACAAACGGCGGTGCAGTGGTGCTGCTCGCGGACATGCCACTCGTGCTCCCCGGGATGGTCGCGGCGGTCGCAGGCGCCCTGCAAGGTGGCGCCCCCCTGGTCCTGTCGCGTTATGGCACGGTGCAGGCGCCGCCGACAGGCATCTCCCGGGTGCTTTTTGCAGAACTCGACGGGGAGGGCGACGACGGCGGCCGAACCCTGGTGGAGCGGCACCGTCAGGAGGCCCTGGTATTGGACTGGCCCGCGGAAGCGCTTCTCGACGTGGACACGCCCGGCGACGCCCCGTCCTGAAACGCCGCTCTTGCTTGACTGACTACAGCTAAGTGACTTAATCTTGACGGCTTAGCTCGCAAAAAATCCAAGTCCCCAGGGGGTAGTACCAAACGTATATGTCGGAAACGCTCAAAGCCAGTCCTGCGCCTGCAGACGCAGCCGAAGTGTCCGAAAAACCCATGTTCAACGCCGAGGAGTACGAACGCCTCCTCGACATGTACGACGTCAGCTTCAAGAACTTCGCCGAGGGCGAGGTGGTGCGCGGTGTCGTGCTGCGCGTCGGCTCGGGCGAAGCGATCGTCGACGTGGGCTACAAGTCGGAAGGCATCATCTCGCTCGACGAGTTCAAGGACGAGACGGGCCAGGTCACGATCAAGGCAGGCGACATCGTCGAGGTGCTGCTCGAGAAGACCGAGGACCGCGACGGCTACATCGTCCTGTCGAAGGAAAAAGCCGAGAAGATGAAGGTCTGGGACGACGTCGAGCGCGCCTATCAGGAGCGCCGCGTGGTCACCGGACGAGTGATCGAACGAGTGAAGGGCGGGCTCGCCGTCGACATCGGCGTGCGCGCGTTCCTGCCGGGCAGCCAGGTGGACGTGCGGCCGGTGCGCAACCTCGACGCGCTGAAGGGGCAGGAGCTCCGCATGCGCGTCATCAAGGTCAACAAGAAGCGCGGCAACATCGTGCTCTCGCGCAAGGCGGTCCTCGAAGAGGAGAACTCCGAACGCAAGCGCGACACCCTCGAGAACCTCGAGGAGGGCCGCATCGTCGTCGGCTCGGTCAAGAACATCACCGACTACGGCGCCTTCATCGACCTCGGTGGCATCGACGGGCTGCTGCACATCACCGACATGTCGTGGGGCCGCATCAACCATCCGAGCGAGGTCCTGAACGTCGGCGACGAGATCAAGGTGCAGATCCTGAAGTTCGACCGCGACACCGAGCGCGTCTCGCTCGGCCTGAAGCAGTTGAAGGGCGATCCCTGGAGCACGGCGCCTGCGAAGTACCCGACCGGCAGCCGCGTCAAGGGCAAGGTCGTTAGCCTCACCGACTACGGCGCCTTCGTCGAGCTCGAAGAGGGCGTCGAGGGCCTGATCCACGTTTCCGAGATGTCCTGGTCGAAGAAGGTGAAGCATCCGTCCAAGGTGCTCGCCGTCGGCCAGGAGGTCGAGTGCGCGGTGCTCGGCATCGACCAGGAAGCGCACCGCATCAGCCTCGGCCTGAAGCAGACCGAGTCGAATCCGTGGGAGCAGCTGGTCGCGAAGTACCCGGTCGGCTCGAAGATCAACGGCAAGGTCAGAAACCTCACCGAGTTCGGCGCGTTCGTCGAGGTCGAAGAGGGCATCGACGGGCTCATCCACATCTCGGACCTCAGCTGGACCAAGCGCGTCAAGCACCCTTCGGAGCTCCTGAAGAAGGGCGACGTGGTCGAGGCCATCGTCCTCAACGTGGACGCCGAGAACCAGCGGCTGTCGCTGGGCCTCAAGCAACTCGCCACCGACATCTGGGACGAGTTCTTCGCGCACCACAAGGTCGGCGACATCGTCCAGGGCAAGATCGCACGCCTCACCAACTTCGGCGCGTTCGTCGAACTGGCGGAGGGCATCGAGGGCCTGGTGCACGTCTCGGAACTCGACGAGAAGCGCGTCGACAAGCCCGAGGAGCAGTTCAAGGCCGGCGACACCCACCCCATGAAGATCATCAAGATCCAGGAAGGCGAGAAGAAGATCGGCCTTTCGATCCGCGCGGTCAAGAGCGACGAGGTCCAGAGCGACTTCGCGACCTACCGCGAGAGCATGGGCGACCATCGATCGACACTCGGCGACGCCTTCCGCGCCGCAGCGGCGAAGGAGTCGGCCGAAGATCAGGAAGAGTAGCCGCTCTTGACGCGAGCCGAGCTCGTCGAAGAGCTGGCCCGTGAGTCCACGCTGCCTCGCAAGCAGTGCGAGGTGGTGGTGGACGCCGTGTTCGACTCGATCATAGGCGCCCTGCGCGGCGGTGATCGGGTCGAGCTGCGCGGCTTCGGCACTTTCAGGCTGCGGCGCCGCCGCAGCCGCCGCGGCCGCAACCCCAAGACCGGCGCGCACGTCGTGGTCGAGGCGAAGCGCGTGCCGCACTTCAAGCCCGGCAAGGAACTGCGCGACCTCGTCAATGTCGATGCCGACGGGGACGCCTCAAGCAGAGAAGGCAAGGGCGAGGACGAAAGCTGACGGGCATGGAGCGCATCTATGCCCCGTGGAGGGCGAAGTACGTGCAAGGCGGCGTCAACGAACCCGGCTGCGTCCTGTGCAAGGCATACGCGGCGCGCGACCAGGAAGAGAGCCTCGTGCTGCAGACCGGGCGCGAGAATTTCGTGCTCCTCAACCTCTACCCGTACACCTCCGGGCACCTGATGGTGGCGCCCGTGCGCCACGTCGCGAGCCTCACCGAGGCGACGCCCTCCGAACTGGCCGAGATGATGACGCTGGCCCGCACCGCTGAAGCGGCGCTGCGCGAGACCTACGACGCGCAGGGGTTCAACATCGGCATGAACCTCGGCAAGGTGGCGGGCGCGGGCGTCGAAGGCCACCTGCACCTGCACGTGGTGCCGCGCTGGGGCGGCGACACCAACTTCATGAGCGCGGTGGGCAACACCCGGGTGCTGCCCGAGGACCTGCAGACCACGCGCCGAAAGCTGCTACCGCTGTTCGTGCGATGAAGTTCGCCAAGGCAACCGGCCTCGGCAACGATTTCATCCTGGTCGAGGCTGCGAACGTGCCGCACGATTCGGCGCCGTGGGCGCAGCGGCTCTGCGACCGCCACTTCGGCATCGGCGGCGACGGCATCCTGGTGTACGCGCCGATCGACGGCGGCGTTTCGATGCGCCTCATCAACCACGACGGCAGCGAAGCCGAGATCTCCGCGAACGGCGTGCGCTGCCTCGCGGCATTTGCAGTCGCCCGGGGCATCGCTGCGCCGCGCCACGAGGTGGATGCCACCGGGCGGCGAGCGGTCGAGGTGACTGAGGCCTCGGGCAATCGCTACCTGGTGCGCACCGACCTCGGCGCGCCGCGGCTGCGCAGCGACCAGATCCCGATGGACCTGCCCGAGTCGCCGACGGTCATCGCGCATCCCATCGAAGCCGCAGGCGAGCGCCTCGCGATCACCGGCGTCAGCTTCGCCAACCCGCACGGCGTCGTGTTCATGGACGAGGTCATCGGCGACGAGCGGCTGCGGCTGCTCGGCCACGCGCTCGAGCGCCACCCGATCTTCCCGCAGCGCGCCAACATCGAGTTCGTCACCGTGCTCTCCCGCACGCGGCTGCGCATGCGCATCTGGGAGCGCGGCGTCGGCGTGACGCTCGCGTCGGGCACCGGCTCCGCCGCCTCCGCCACCGCGGCCATCCTGAACGGCCTTTCCGACCGAGAGGTGACGGTCGAGTGCGACGGCGGCTCGCTGCTGTGCGCCTGGACGGAAGGCGGCCACCTCATCCAGCAGGGCGAGGTGGAACTGCTGTTCGAAGGCGACTGGCTGCCGGTTCTCTAGCGAGCCTTCGTCGGACGCCGTGGCGGCGCGCAGGCGGCCTTCGCCTGGGCGACGGCTTCCTTCACCACCGGGACTTCTTCGTGGACCGACACCAGGTCGGCTTCGTCGAGGTGGCGCTGCATCGTCTGCGTGAAGTCCTGCGCCTGGTCGAGCAGGCTCTGGCAGTCGTTGGGGGCGGGCACGGTCGGCGCGGGGGTTGCCGCCTTTGCGGGAAAGCGGCGGGCGAGGATGGCGAGCGCTTCCGACGATTCCTTGACGACAGCCGAGGCTGTCACCTGCAGCTCGCGCTTCGCGGCTTCCGACGCTTCGAGGGCAGCGCGGGCCTTCTGGGTGGCGTCGAGCGCCGCCGACAGCGCCGGGCGATAGTCGCGAACCTTCACCTTCTCGCGCGCGGTGTCGAGCGCCGCTTCTGCTTCGTCGACCGCCGCGGCCGCGAACACGTCGGCATCGCCGTCCAGTGCTCGCTGGAATTCCGACTGTGCGATCTCGAGTTCCTTGGTGGGAGGGCTGTCGCAGCCGGCGGCGACGAAGGCCGAGGCGGCGGTGCACAGGGCGAGGAACGGGTTGCGCCGGATCAAGCTGTCACCGCGCCTTTCGCACGGTCGCCACACCACGCCACGAAGAGCGCCGCCAGTAGCATTGCCGCGTCCTGGGCGAGCAGCAGCATGCCCGCGTGGCGGCCGCTTTCGCTCACCGAGAAGCAGCCGCAGTTGGCGATGTCGATGCCGCGGTAGAGCGCGTGCGAGACGGCGGCGAGGAAGATGACGAGCAGCGCCGCCAGCACCGCGGCGGCTTCGCGGCGCCAGACGTTCGCGATGAGGCACAGGCCGGCGACGAGTTCCAGCCAGGGCAGCACCACCGCGAAGACGTTGGGAACGAGCGGCGGCAGGGCCGGGCTCGGGCCGATCAACTGGTAGTGATAGACGATGCGGGCGAACTCGGCGGGCTTCCAGATCTTGTCCAGGCTCGCATAGACGAAGATTGCGCCCAGCACGGCGCCGACCAGATAGCGAAACGCCGCGGAACGCAGGAAGTTCAGGGCTTTTTCCCGTCGATCGGGTAGCCGGCGTCGGTCCATGCCGGCCAGCCGTCATGCACGACCACCGCCGGGATGCCGGCGGCCTTCAGCTTGCGTGCGACGTTGTGGCTCGCCTCGCAGCCGAAGCCGCTGCAGTAGACGACGATGTCGAGGCTCGACCGCAGGCGCTTTTCGGCGGCGGCGAAGGCCGCGTCGTAGGCGTCGTCGGGTACGGAGATGGCGCCGGGGATGCGTTCGAAATCGTAGACGTCGCGCGGCCGTGCGTCCACGAACAGCGCCCCCTGGTCGAAGCGCTTCTTCGCCTCCTCGACCGCGATGATCTCGTCGCCGGGCTTCACCAGCACGTTGCCCTTCAAGGTCAGGCCCCGCCCGCTCGCGGCGTTCCAGGTGAGACCCAGGGCGAGCGCGGCGAGCGGCAGGAGCAGGAGGCGTGGGGCGCGCAATTTCATGAGCGGCAGGATCGAACCGTAACACAGCCGCGCGCGGCCCTCAAGAAATGGCGCAAGTCGCCGGATCGTGGTACTTTAGCCGGCCTTAGGCGCATGGCTCCCCTGACCTCCGACGCCCTCGTCTTGCGCTCGTACCCGCTCCGTGAGCAAAGCCGGATCGTGGTGCTCCTGACCCGTGAAAAGGGCAAGGTTCGCGGTGTCGTACGCGGCGCGCGCGGCCCCAGGAGCCAAATGGGCGCGGCCCTGGAGCCGCTCTCCGAGGTACGGGTCTCGATCTACGGACGGCAAGGCGCCGAACTCGTCACGCTCGGCGGGCTGGAGCTTCTCAAGTCGACGTTCGCGGCCGGCAGTCGCGGGCCCGAAGCCGGCATGACGCTTTCCTATATCGCCGACCTCGTCGATGCGTTCAGCGTCGAGGGCGAAACCGAGGACACGGTCTATCGGCTCGCGCGCACGCTTGCCGACGCGCTGCTGGGCGATACCACGCCCGCGACGCTCGCGCGCTACGCCGAGGCCTGGATCCTGAAGCTTCATGGCATCTACCCGTCACTCGCGCATTGCGCCACCTGCAGCAGCGCCCTTGCTGGCGGCGAGCTGCGCTATGACGAGCGTGCGCACGGCTTCCTTTGCGACAACTGCGGCCGCGCGTCCGGGCCGATGCTCGGGCTCGAGGCGCGGCTTGGCCTGCGCCAGCTGCTCACGACCGCGCCCGCCGAGTGCGGCGGGATCGACGTTGCCGACCTCGCCGCGATCGAGGCATTCCACCAGAAGCTCATCACGCGCCACCTGGAGCGCGAAGTGCGCTCGTACCGCGTGCTGCGCGACGTGGCGCGCGAGATGCACCGGTGAAGCAGTGAAGGGCCTGAGCCTGCAGGACCTCATCTTCACGCTCACCACCTTCTGGGCCGAGCGCGGTTGCCTCATCCAGCAGCCGTGGGATGCCGAAGTCGGCGCCGGCACCATGCACCCGGAGACTTTCTTCCGCGTGCTGCGCTCGACACCATGGAGCGTCGCGTACGTGCAGCCGTCGCGGCGTCCCGCCGACGGCCGCTACGGCGAGAACCCGAACCGCCTCTACAAGCATCATCAACTGCAGGTGATCCTCAAGCCGTCGCCGCCGAGCATCCAGGACGTGTACCTCGACAGCCTCAAGCAGATCGGCATCGATCCGGCGCGCCACGATGTGCGCTTCGAGGAGGACAACTGGGAGTCGCCGACGCTCGGCGCGTGGGGCATCGGCTGGCAGGTGCTGCTCGACGGCCAGGAGATCACGCAGTTCACGTATTTCCAGCAGGCGGGCGGCATCGAGCTCGCGCCGATCTCCGCGGAGATCACGTACGGGCTGGAGCGCATCGCGATGTACCTCCAGGATGTCGAGAGCGTTTACGACCTGCGCTGGTCCAGGGACGTCACGTACCGCGAGGTGCGCCACGAAGAGGAGTACCAGCTGTCGCGCTACTCGTTCGAGGACGCGGACGTGGAACTCTTCCGCCAGACCTTCGACAGGGCGCTCGTCGAAGGAGCCCGCACGCTCGGGCGCGCGGGAGGGCATTCGTACCTGCCGGCCTACGACTGGTGCCTGAAGGCGTCGCACGCCTTCAACGTGCTCGATGCGCGGGGCGCCATCTCGGTGAGCCAGCGTGCCGCGATGATCCTCTCGATCCGCAAGCTGGCGTGCGCGGTGGCCGCGGCGTACGTGGCGCCGGAACCGGACGCCGCCCGTGGCTGAGTTCCTGCTCGAGATCGGCTGCGAGGAGATACCCGCGGGCTGGCTTGCCGACCTCGAAAAGCAGTTCGCCGCAGGTGCCTTGAAGGCGCTGCAGGGTGCCGGCCTCGAACCGGCGGATCTCGTCTCGGCCGCGACGCCGCGTCGGCTCGTCGTCAGCGCGCAGGTCGCGGCTCGACAGCAGGACCGCGAAACCTCGACGTTCGGCCCGTCGCTCAAGCAGGCGAAAGACGCGGCCGGCAACTGGACGCCGGCGGCGCTCGGCTTCGCCAGGAAGAACGGTGTCGCGCCCGAGGCGCTGGCGATTGGCCCGAAGGACCCCGCGAAGCCGGGCGAACTGAACCTGCTGTCCGTGCAGAAGGTGCCGGGGCAGGACGCAGCCTCCGTGCTGCCTGAACTCCTGGCGCCGCTTCTCCGCGGAATCGCCTTTCCCAAGCGCATGAACTGGGACGCGTGGCTCGACGACGGCAAGGGTGCCTTCGCCTTCGGTCGCCCGATCCGCTGGGTCGTGGCGCTCCTCGGCCGGGCGGTGCTCCCGTTCACGATCTTCGCCACCGTTGACGGCGCCAGGGGCGATGCCTCCGTGAAGAGCGGGAACGCCACGCGCGGCCATCGTTCGCTCGGGCCGGCCGCGGGGGCCGCGGTCCCGGTCTCGGGTTTTGGCGACCTCGAGGCGAAGCTTGCGCTCAACAAGGTGGTGCTGCGCCGTGCTGCGCGCTCGCGGCTCATCCAGGATCAGCTCGCCGCGGCAGTCGGCACAGGCACCATCACGGGGTTCACTCGCATGGCGCAGGACGAGTGGCCGGATCTCGTCGAGCATCCCGCGGTCGTGTCGGGCGTGGTGCCGGCGGAATTCGCACCGCTGCCGGTCGCGGTGCGCGACACGGTGCTCGCGCACCACCAGAAGTACGTGCCGTTCACGGATGGCGCGGGCGCGCTGCGCTTTGCCGCGGTCACCAACAACGAGAAGCAGAACGCCGGCGAAATCGTCCGTGGCATGGAGCGCGTGGTGACAGCGCGGCTGCGCGACGCCGCGTTCTTCTTCGCCGAGGACGGCAAGCACAAACTCGCGGATGCGGCGCAGCGGCTGTCCGGCGTTACCTTCTTCCACGGGCTCGGCAGCTACGCCGACAAAGCCGAGCGGATGCGGGGGCTGATCGCGGCGATGGCGCAGCTCGGCATGCTCACCGCGGCTGAGGAACCGCTGGCGCAGCGCGCGGCGCTCCTGGCCAAGGCCGACCTGACGACGCTCATGGTGGGTGAGTTTCCGGAATTGCAGGGCACGATGGGTGCCTTGTACCTCGCCGCCGAAGGCGCCGACCCGGCCGTCATGCACGCGGTGCGGTGGCACTACGACGGGGTGCCAGGCGAGGCCGAGCCGGGGCAGCCGCGGGTAACCGCGGCCGTGGCGCTCGCCGACAAGCTCGACACGCTGGCGGCCCATTTTGCAGCCGGTAACATTCCCTCCGGCAGCCGCGACCCCTATGGACTGCGGCGCGCCGGCCTCGAGGCAGTGCGCGCAGCACTCTTCTCCTGGCCCGACGGCGGCAGGCGGCTCGACCTGCGTGCCCTGTTGAACAAGGCGCTGACCGGCGCCGCGGCGTTCGCGAAGCGCCCCGCGGCGGAGATCGCGGCGGACCTGGAGGCGTTCCTGCTGGAGCGCCTGCGCTTCGTACTGGCGAACCGCGGCGCCGAAAACGGACAGTGGTCGGCCGACGAGGTTGAAGCAGTGCTCGGCGCCCGCGAGCCGGATGCGCTTGGCGACCCGCAGGTGAGCCTGCCGCGCCTACTCGCGCTGCACGCGGTGCGCAGCCGCAACGCCGACGATTTCACCGCGCTCGCCGCGGCGTTCAAGCGCGTCAACAACATCCTGAAGCAGGCCGGCTACGCGCGTCCGTGGATTTACGAAAAGGCATTCACCGAACCCGCGGAGAAGGCACTGGCAGCCGCGCTCGCGGCGGCAGCCAACAACATCAAGAGCAGCGACGATCGGGCCGCCAGCCTCGCCATACTGGCCAGCCTGCGGCCGCACGTCGACAGGTTCTTCGATGAGGTGATGGTCATGGCCGACGACCCGGCGGTGCGGCGGGCGCGCCTGGGACTGCTGGGCGACCTGGTGGAACCGTTCTACCGCGTGGGTGACATTTCGAAACTTGGAGGTCAAGGGTGACGCAGTACGTCTATTTCTTCGGGGCCGGCAAGGCCGATGGCAACAAGGACATGAAGGACCTGCTCGGCGGCAAGGGCGCGGGGCTCGCGGAGATGACGAACGCCGGCCTGCCGGTGCCTCCCGGGTTTACCGTCGCGACGACCGCCTGCAATCTCTATCAGGAGAAGAAGGGCAACCTGCCGCCCGAGATCGACACGCAGATTGCCTCGGCCCTCGCCAATCTCGAGAGGATCATGGGCAAGAAGCTCGGCGACGCCGCCGACCCGCTGCTGGTCTCGGTGCGCAGCGGCGCCAAGTTCTCGATGCCCGGCATGATGGACACCATCCTCAACCTCGGTCTCAACGACGCTTCGGTGGAAGGCCTGAAGCGCAAGACCGGCAACGGCCGCTTCGCCAAGGACTCGTACCGGCGCTTCATCCAGATGTACGGCAACGTGGTGCTGAACATCGACAAGGACGTCTTCGAGCACGAACTGCACGAGGTGAAGAAGAAGAACGGCGTGAAGGCCGATCTCGACCTCGACGAGAAGGCCTTCGACACGGTGATCGCGCGCTTCAAGCAGGTGGTACAGCGCCAGACCGGCCGGGCGTTTCCGCAGGATCCGAAGCAACAGCTCACCGGCGCGCGCAACGCCGTGTTCGAGTCGTGGATGAATCCGCGCGCCATCACCTATCGCAAGCTCAATGACATCCCGCACAACCTCGGCACCGCGGTCAACGTCCAGAGCATGGTGTTCGGCAACATGGGCGACACCTCGGCGACGGGCGTCGGCTTCACCCGCAACCCCTCGACCGGCGCGCGCGAGTTCTACGGCGAGTTCCTGCAGAACGCGCAGGGCGAGGATGTGGTTGCCGGCATCCGCACGCCGCATCCCATCACCGACCTCGAGAAGGTGATGCCCGCCGCCTACAAGCAGCTGCGCGAGATCACCGCGCGGCTCGAGGCGCACTACAAGGACGTGCAGGACTTCGAGTTCACGATCGAGGACAACAAGCTCTACATGCTGCAGACGCGCAACGGCAAGCGCACCGGGATCGCGGCTGTGCACATCGCCGTGGACCTGGTGGACGAGGGCATCCTCACGCCCGCCGAGGCGCTCATGAAGGTGGAGCCGGCCGCCCTCGACCAGCTGCTGCACCCGGTGTTCGACCCGAAGGAGCGCGCCCGCGTGCCGGTGGTCGCGAGAGGCCTGCCCGCATCGCCCGGCGCCGCCACCGGCGCAACGGTGTTCACTGCCGACGACGCGGTCGCGTGGGCGGCCAAGGGCAAGCGTGTGGTGCTGGTGCGCATGGAGACGGTGCCCGACGACATCCACGGCATGAGCACGGCGCAGGGCATCCTCACCGCCACCGGCGGCATGACTTCGCACGCCGCGGTCGTCGGCCGGCAGATGGGCAAGCCGTGTGTCGTCGGCTGCGGCGCGCTGCACATCGATGCCAAGCGCAAGACCCTGACGATCGGCAAGCGCGTGGTGCACGAGGGCGACCCGATCGCGATCGACGGCGCCACCGGCGACGTGATGCTACAAGAGCTGCGCACCAGCCCCTCCGAAGTGATCCGCGTGGTCGAGGGCAAGCTGAAGCCGGCGGCGTCGACGCTCTACGGCAAGTTCGAGAGGCTGCTCGGCTGGGCCGACTCGGTGCGCCGGCTCGGCATTCGCGCCAACGCCGACGTGCCCAAGGACGCGAAGACCGCCTTCGCGTTCGGCGCGCGCGGCATCGGCTTGTGCCGCACCGAGCACATGTTCTTCGCCGAGGGACGGCTGCCGTACGTGGTCGAGATGATCCTTTCGGCGGCGCGCGGCCAGGCGGGCCTCGACGCGCTCGCTGCCGCGCAGGCGAAGCTCAAGGACAAGGACCAGCAGGGCGCGCACGCCGCGGCCACCCGCAAGGAGATCGCGCAGATCAAGAAGGAGCACGGCGCCGCCATCGCCGCCTACACTCGCGCCCTCGCCAAACTCCTGCCGATGCAGCGCAAGGACTTTGCAGGGCTGTTCCGCGAGATGCACGGCACCCCGGTCACCATCCGCACTCTCGACCCGCCGCTGCACGAGTTCCTGCCGAAGCGCGAGGAGCTGATGGTGGAGCTCGCGACGCTGCGGGCCAAGGGCGAGAAGAAGAACGCCCGCAGGATTGCAGCGAAGGAAAAGATGCTGCGCGCGGTCGAGGAACTCCACGAGTTCAACCCGATGCTCGGGCATCGCGGCTGCCGGCTCGGCGTGACCTACCCCGAGATCACCAAGATGCAGGCGCGCGCCATCTTCGAGGCGGCGGCCCAGGTGGCGAAAGAGGGCACGGCCGTCAAGCCCGAGATCATGATCCCGCTGGTCGGCCACGTCGAAGAGTTGAAGCGGCAGAAGGCACTGGTGCTGGAGCAGGCGCAGGCGGTGCTCGGCGGCGGCAAGTCGAAGGTCGAGTTCCTGGTGGGCACCATGATCGAGGTGCCGCGCGGCGCGCTCACCGCCGACGAGATCGCGAAGGAGGCCCAGTTCTTCTCCTTCGGCACCAACGACCTCACGCAGATGGGCTTCGGCCTGTCGCGCGACGACGCCGGCAAGTTCCTGAAGCACTACATCGACAACGGCATCCTCGAGCGCGACCCGTTCGTCACCATCGACAGCTCCGGCGTCGGCCAGCTCGTGACGATCGGCGTGCAAAAGGGCCGCGCCGCGGTGCCGGGGCTGAAGATCGGCGTGTGCGGCGAGCACGGCGGCGACCCCTCGTCCATTCGCTTCTTTCATGAAGCCGGGCTCGACTACGTGTCGTGCTCGCCGTACCGGGTGCCGATCGCCCGGCTGGCGGCGGCCCAGGCGCAGCTCGAGAAGCCCGTCTCGGACTAGTGCCGCTCACGTACTTCCGCCGGCAGGGCGGCCGGACGGAGAAGTTCGACCACTTTCGCCCGGAGTACTTCACGCAGGCCGGGCCGGACGCGCTGCACTGGATCGACCTCGACGCGCCGACCGACGCCGAGGCGCAGCTGCTGCGCGACCCGTTCGCCTTCCATCCGCTCGCCATCGAGGACTGCCTGCTCGAGGTCAACCAGCCGAAGATCGACGACTACGAAACGTACCTGTTCGCGATCGTCCACGGCGTGCGCTTCGACGCGCCGCTCGACACGTTCGAGACCCGCGAGCTCGACATCTTCCTGGGTCCCAACTACCTGATCACCCATCACGAAGGGCCGATGCGCTCGATCGCGTCGGCGCAGGCGATGTGCGAGAAGGAGTCGACCCCGCTCCTGCCCAAGGGTGCGCCGTTCCTGCTGCACCAGATCCTCGACCAGCTGTTCGAGCACTACTTTCCGAACCTCGACGCGATCGAGGAGCAGATCCAGGGTCTGCAGGCACGGGTCTTCAAGAACCCGGTGCCCGCCATCCTCGACCGGGTGTTCACCCTGAAGAACGACGTCCAGCAGCTGCGCCGGCTGTGCATGCCGCAGCGCGAGATCGTCTTGCGGCTGGCACAGGGCGACTTCAAGGTGATCGACCGGAAGGCGGCGCTCTACTTCCGCGACACCTACGACCACCTGACGCAGATCGTCGACTCGTCGTACGCCTTCAACGACATGATCCAGTCGTGCCTCGACGCCTACCTGAGCGTCACCAACAACCGGCTGAACGAGACCATGAAGCGGCTGACCGTGATCAACGCCATGATCGCGCCGCTCACGGTGCTGACCGGCGTCTACGGGATGAACTTCGACCACCTGCCGGAGCTGCACTGGCGGTACGGCTACTACCTGGTGCTGTTCCTGATGGTGCTGATTCCGCTCGGCCTCTACTACTGGTTCAGGCGCAAGGGCTGGATTTGAGCGCCCGCGGCGTCGCGCGGCTCAGCGACGACCTGGTCAACAAGATCGCCGCCGGCGAGGTGGTCGAGCGCCCGGCGTCGGTGGTGAAGGAGCTGGTGGAGAACGCCCTCGACGCCGGCGCCGTGCGCGTCAGCGTGACGATCGACGACGGTGGCAAGAAGCTCATCAAGGTCGCGGACGACGGGTCGGGAATGGGGCGCGCCGACGCCGAGCTCGCGATCGAGCGGCACGCCACCTCGAAGCTCGCGAAGCTCGTGGAGTTGCAGGCGATCGCTACCCACGGCTTCCGCGGCGAGGCGCTGCCCTCGATCGCGAGCGTCTCGCAGCTGCTGTTGCGCACCGCCGAGGCGCAGAGCAAAGGCGGCACCGAGATCGACGTGCGCCATGGCCGGCGCGAGCATGTTCGCGACGCCGGCCATCCGCGCGGCACCACGGTAGAGGTGCGCGACCTGTTCGGCGCGGTCCCGGCGCGCCGCAAGTTCCTGCGCTCTTCCGCCACCGAGGCGGGCCATGTGGCCGAGGCGGTGACGCTGCTGGCGCTGAGCCGGCCCGATGTGGGGTTCTTCCTCGACAGCGCCGGCCGGGAGCTGATCCGTGCCCCTGCGGTCGCAACGCTGCGCGAACGCGCCTTCCAACTGTTCGGTGCCGATTGGCTTGCAGGCGTCGTGCCGGTCGACTCGGGTCACGACTGGGTTTCGGTGCGCGGCTTCGTCTCGCGTCCCGACGGGCCCGTGAGCACGCGCGCCCGGCTGCGCATCTTCGTGAACGGCCGGGCGATTCGCGACCGCGGCCTGGCGAAGGCCGTTTCAGAGGGCTTCCGCGCCGCGGGCGCCGCCGCGCGGCTCGCCGAGGCTGTGTTGTTCGTCGCGGCGCCGCTGCACCTCGTGGACGTGAACGTGCATCCTGCCAAGGCGGAGGTCCGCTTCTCCGACCCCGGGCTCGTGTGGAAGGCGGTGATGCACGCCGTGCGGGACGGCCTGTCCCAGGGCGTGCGCGGCAACGCCCCGACGGTGTCGCTCGATGCGGCCGCCGCGCCTGTGGCGCCCGCTGCGGACGGCGACGGCAACTGGCGCGTGCGCGAGGCGGTCGAGGGTTATCTCGCCGCGGCCGCGACGCCACGGCAGCAGGGGCTTGCCGGCTTCAGCGCGCACGATGCAGTCGCGGATGCTCCGCGGCCAACGACCATTGTGCTCGGCCAGCACCGCGGCACCTACATCGTCGCGACCGACGGCGACGAGATCCTCTTTTACGACCAGCACACCTCGCACGAGCGCGTGCGCTTCGAGGCGATCCTCGAGAGCCTCGCCCGTGGACGGGTGCCGTCGCAGCGGCTGTTGACGCCGCTCGTTGCCCCGGTGGCGCCGGGCCTGCTGCCGCTGCTCGAAGACGGCGAGCACGCCGCCGCGCTCGCGCAGCTTGGCTACGAGGCGGAACCCTTCGGTGGCGGCTCAGTGCGCATCGGCGCGGTGCCCGAGCTCGTCGCCGGCCGGGATCCGCTGCGGCAGCTGCTCAACCTGCTCGCCGACTTCCAGGAGCGCGAGCGCTCGGAGTGGCAGGTGAGCGGCCCGCAGCAGAGGCTCGCGGCCACGCTCGCTTGCCATTCGGCCGCCCGCGCCGGCGAAACGCTGTCGGCTGCGGCCATGCAGGCGATCGTGGACTCGCTGGCGCGCACGGCGCACCCGACCCTGTGCCCGCACGGCCGGCCGACGGTGGTGCGCGTGCCGGCCCACGAATTGACGCGCTGGTTCGAACGCGTCGGCTGGACGCGCCGTTGACGCGGCGCCGCTACCGGCTGTTGGCGGCCGCGTACTCGCGGTAGTCGGCGAGCACCCGCCACGAGATCGGCCCCGGCCGGCCGTCGCCGATGAGCGAGCCGTCAACGCTCACGACCGGCATCACTTCCTTGATGGAGCTCGTGAGGAAGGCCTCGTCGGCCGAGAGCAGGTCGTCGCTCGAGAGCGGGATCTCGCGCGCGTCGAAGCCGAGGCCTTCGGCCCGCGCCAGCACGATCTCCCGCGTGATCCCCGGGAGGATGCCGGCGCTCAGGGGCGGAGTGAGCAGCCGGCCGTCGTTCACCACGAACAGGTTGGAGCTGGCGCCCTCGGCCAGCTGGCCGGCCGCGTTCAGGAGCAGCGCCTCGAGCGCGCCGCGCGCCTGTGCTTCGCGGATTGCGAGGATGTTGTTGATGAGGTTGCACGCCTTGATCGCCGGATCGAGCGCCGCGGGCGAGTTGCGGCGGACCGAGACGATGCTCACGGCGGCGCCGTCGTCGTAGCGCTCGGCCGGGATCTCTTCCAGGGTCTTCACGATCATCACCACCGTCGGACCTGCGACCCGGTCGAACCGGTACGAGATGTCGCCGGTGCCCCGGCTCACGACGATGCGGATGTGCGCCTCGGCGTTGCCGGCCGCGCGCAGCACCTGGTCGAGGCGCGCGCTCAGCACCGCGTCGGACTCGGGAATGCCGAACGCGAGCCGCGCCGCGGAGCGGCGCAGCCGCGCCAGGTGCAGGTCGATGTGGAAGGGACGCCCGCCGTAGGTGCGCAAGGTCTCGTAGACGCCGTCGCCGTATACGAAGCCGTTGTCGAGGACGCTGACCCGGGCATCTGCGGTGGGTCCGATCCAGTCGTTTACCGCGGAATAGGATCCCATCGGCGAGAATCTAGCCCATGACCCTGTTCCAATCGATCGTCCTTGGCATCCTCCAGGGGCTGGGGGAGTTCCTGCCGATCAGCAGCTCGGGCCACCTCATCGTGGTGCCGTGGCTCTTGCGCTGGCCAGAGCACAGCCTCGCCTTCGACGTGGCGCTCCATGGCGGCACGCTGGCCGCGGTGCTGTACGCCTTCGGCGGCGACTGGCTGTGGATGATCGGCGACTTCTTCAAGGGGCTGAGGCGAGCGCAGCCGTTCGCCGAGCCCGGCGGACGCCTGCTCGGGCTGTTGGCGCTCGCGTCGGTGCCGGCCGCCATTGCCGGCGCGCTGCTCGACGATTGGGCAGAGACCGTGTTCCGCTCGCCGCTGCTGGTCGCCGGCACCATGGCGGTCCTGGGGGTCATCCTGTTCGTTGCCGACCGCAGCGCCGGCGGCGCGCGCGCCGACCGCGTTTCTCTCGGGCATGCCCTCCTCATCGGCTGCGCTCAGGCTTTCGCGCTGGTGCCTGGGGTGTCGCGCTCGGGTTCCACGATCAGCGCTGCACTGTTCCTCGGCTATCGCCGGGACGAGGCGGCGCGCTTCAGCTTCCTGCTCGCGACACCCATCACGCTCGGCGCCCTGCTCAAGAAGCTGCCCGAGGTGATGGGCGCGCCGGGGTGGGGCATGGCGCTCGCAGGCATGGCGGCCGCGGCGCTCGTGGGCTTTGCCGCGATCCGCTTCCTGCTGGCTTACGTGCGCACCCGCGACTACACGCCGTTCGTGGTCTACCGCCTGCTGTTCGCCGCGGCGGTGGCGGCCCTCTGGTTCGCACGGCGTTAGGCGGTAGATTCCGGACATGCTCGAGGTCCTCTCCGCCGACGAAATGCGCGACGCCGACCGCCGCGCCATCGAAGTTCTCGGGATATCGAGCCTGACGCTGATGGAGAACGCCGGCGCCGCGGCGGCCGCCGTGGTGCGGCGGCGCTTCGGCGCGCCGCGCATCACCATCCTCTGCGGCAAGGGCAACAACGGCGGCGACGGGCTGGTGGTCGCGCGCCACCTCGCGGACCTGTCGCCGCAGGTGTTTCTCAGCACCAGCCGCGATGCGCTGTCGAAGGACGCGGCGATCAACGCCGCGCGGCTCGATTCCTGCGGCATCGGCGTCGTCGAAGTGGCGGGCGCCGAAGAATGGCTGCAGCTGCGCGCGTCGGCGCTCGATTGCGACGTGGTGGTCGATGCGCTGCTCGGCACCGGTTTCCACGGCGCCGTGGACGGGCTGCTGGGCGCGATGATCGAGGACCTGGGCCGGCGGCGTCCAGAGCGGCCGGCGGTGGTGGCGATCGACATCCCGTCGGGCGTCGCCGACAGCGGCGAGATCGACGGTCCGGCGGTGCGCGCCGACATCACCGTAGCCTTCGCGCGCCCCAAGCGCGCGCACGCGTTTCCGCCAGGGTCACGCCAGGTGGGAGAGCTGCTGGTTGCCGACATCGGCATCCCGGCGCTCGCGTTCCAGACGAGCGGCGAGGCGCTCTTCCTCAGCGAGCCCAAAGACGCGGCCGCCGCGTGGCCGCCGCGCGCCCGCGACGCCCACAAGGGCGACTTCGGCCACCTGCTGGTCATCGGCGGCTCGTTCGGCAAGACCGGCGCCGCGGTGCTGAGCGCGCTGGGCGCGCTGCGCGCCGGCGCAGGTCTCGTCACTGTCGCCAGCACGCGCGCGTGCCTCGGCACGATCGCCGTGGGCGCACCGGAGATCATGACCGCGGCACTCAGCGGGGACGATGCGCTCGCCGGCGGGCAGGAGGCTGTCGATGCCGCGCTGCAGCTTGCCGACGAGCGCGATGCGCTCGTCATCGGCCCCGGCTGCGGCCGCGATCCCGGAACCGCGCGCGTGCTGCAGGAGTTCCTGCGCGCCTCCATGAAGCCGGCGGTCGTGGACGCCGACGCGCTCCATGCGCTCGGCGCCCTCGCAACCGGTATCGGCGAGCCGCGGCCCTGGATACTGACGCCGCACCCGGGGGAGGCCGGCCGGCTGCTCGGGGCGACGGCCTCGATGGTGATGGCGCGGCGGCTGGTGGCGGTGCGCGAGATCGCCCGCCGCTCGGGCGCCGTCACCGTGCTGAAGGGCGAGTGCACGCTCGTGGCCGATCCGCAGGGCCGCGTCACGGTCAACCCCACCGGCGGACCAGCGATGGCGAAGGGCGGAAGTGGCGACGTTCTCGCCGGCGTCGCCGGTGCCTTGCTGGCACGCGGCGCCGACCCCTGGATCGCAGCCACTGCTGCCGTCTACGCACACGGTGCGGCGGCCGACCGCTGCGCGCGCAGCCGCGGCCAGGAAGGCGTGCTCGCTTCCGAGATCGCTGCTGAGATCGGGCCGGTTGTGCGCGACTTGTGCGAGCTGCGTTGAGCGTCGAGGCGCGCGCTCCCGTACGCGTCACAGAGCATCTCACGGCCAGCGAAGCCGAGACGGCGCGGCTCGCCGCCTCGCTCGCGTCTGCCTTTCGCGGCGGCGAGGTGCTGCTGCTGCATGGCGAGCTGGGCGCCGGCAAAACCGCGTTCGTGCGCGGCCTCGCGGTGGGACTGGGCGCCGACCCGGAAGACGTCGCAAGCCCGACGTTCGTGCTGCTCACGGCCTACAAGGGACGGCTGACGCTGCACCACGCAGACCTCTACCGCCTGCCGCAGCTCGGTGCCGGCGACGAGGCCGATCTCGGGCTCGAGGAACTGCCGGGCGGGAACGGGGTGCTCGCGGTCGAATGGGCCGAGCGGCTGCGCGCCCCGGCCTGGCCGGACCCCATCCGCGTGACCCTCGAACACTGCGGCGACAGCGCCCGCCGCATCGTCATCGAATGGCGCGGCGCCGCTTGACGCGGAGGCGCTTGAGAAGACACGCCGGACTCGCAGCGGCGGCAGCCGCACTCCTCGCGTGCTCGGGCTGCCCGGGCAGCGGCAGGCAGCCGGCCGCGGAACAGAGCGCAAAGGCACAGCCGCGCGGCGGCAGCGCCTTCAATGTCCTGCTCATCACCATCGACACCCTGCGCGCCGACCATCTCGGTGCCTACGGCTACGGCCGCGCCACGAGCCCGGCGATCGACGCCCTGGCCGCACGCGGCACGCTGTTCGAGAACGCTTTCACGCACTGGCCGAAGACCCGCGGCAGCCTCGCGATCATGCTCACCGGCCGGCGCCCTTCGCAAAACGGCTACAGCAAGAGTCATCCCGGCGTCGCCGGCTTCAACGCCACGATCGCGAGCATCCTGGCCGCGGCCGGCTACGATACAGCGGCCGTCGTGGACAACCCGAACGTCGCGCGCGAACACGGCTACGCCAAGGGTTTCGCGAACTACACGCAGACCTGGGACGACGCTGCGCTCACCAGCGAGTGGGCGCGCACCCGCGCCATCACCGACGGCGCGCTGCGCTACCTGCAATCCCCGCGCGAGCGGCCTTTCTTCCTCTGGCTGCACTACGTGAACCCGCATGCTCCGTACACCCCGCCGTCGCCGTTCAACAGCCGCTTCGCGGATGCGGCCGCCGCCGCCGGTCCGGCGCTGCCGGTGGTCGCGAGTTTCCACGGCGGCATCCCGCGCCAGTGGGCACAGCCGGGCCAGAACCGGCTCGGCTACTACGTGGCGCAGTACGACGGCGAAATTGCTGCGGTCGATTCGGAGATCGGCCGGCTGCTCGCGGCGCTGCACGCTTCGGGCGGCGAGGCGCACACGGTGGTGCTGCTCACGTCCGACCATGGCGAGAGCCTTGGCGAGCACGGCTACTACTTCGACCACGGCGAGGACCTGTTCCAGCCCTCGCTGCGCATCCCGCTGATCGTCGCCGGGCCGGGCGTGCCCGCCGCGCAGCGCTCGCAGGCGTTCGTCTCGACGCTCGACGTCATGCCGACGCTGCTCGACGCGGTCAAGGTGTCGTATCCGCCCGAACTCGGCGGGCAGAGTGCGCTGCCGTGGGTCGCGAGCCTGGCCGGTGCGCGCACCCGGCTCTTCGCCGGCAACGACCGCAACCTGAGCGCCACCTGGACCGCCGCGCACAAGCTGGTCCTGACTCCCGGCGACGCACGCCCGGCGTTTGCCCTCTACGACCTCGTGCGCGACCCCGCAGAAGGGCGCGACCTTGCGAGTTCGCGCAACCCGGGCACCGCCGGGACCCTGCGCGCCGAACGCCGCGAGCTCGAGCTGTTCCTCGAGCGCACGGGCCGCGAGTGGAGCCGCACGCGGCCGCAGCTGGGTGCGAAGAGCAACGTCAAGCTGGGCCCCGAAGCCTGCGAAAAGCTGCGCGCGCTCGGCTACGTCGTTGCCGAGTGTGAGTGACCGGGGCTACTTCACGCCCATGCAGGTGGCACAGACGTCGAGCAGCGTGCCCGCCAGCATGTCCTGGCGCCGCTCCTTGAGCACGTCGCTCTTCCATACGCGCTCGAGCGACTGGGCGAAGACGTTCGCGGTCTTGGTGCGCCCCTCGTAGTCGGTGCAGCAGGTCGTGACGTCGCCGTTCCACTGCACCACCAGCTGGTCGTAGGGCGCCGGGCAGTACGTGTCCTTCACCTCGTGAACCTCGTGCGCGCCCACCACGTTGCCCCACGAGTGGCAGCGCTTCCACACCAGGTGCACGCCGTCGAGCAGCGTGTAGCGGCTGCCGTTCTCGTCGGTGTCGAGGAATGAAGCACCGCGGATCCTGTCCCAGTCGTGTTGGCGCGGCGCTAGGCCGTAGCGCTTCTCGAGCTGCTGGCAGAACAGGATCCAGTCGGTGACGAAGTGCAGCGCCTGCTGGTCCTCGCTCACGATCTGGTAGCCGTCGAAGTGCTTGGTGTTCATGATGTCGATCTCGATGTTGGTGCGGCCGCCCAGCGCCACCTTGCGCTCGACGGCGAGGCGCACCTTGTCGCGATAGTCGTCGAACGCGATCTTCGGCGCCTTGCGGGTCTTGAACGAGGTGTCGTCCGGCGTCTGGTACGAAAGGATCATGTTGGTGAGGCCGGCCTGGTAGAGCGCGTCCACCCGCTCCTGGGTGATCAGGCCACAGTTGGTGTTGAGCTCGATCGGCACGCCCTGGCTCTCGGCGCGCGCCACGATCTCGGGCAGGTCGGGGTGCAGCATCGGCTCGCCCATCTGGTGGAGCTTCACCGGATAGATGGGCCCGAGCCAGCCGCGCTTCTGCGCGACCTCATCGATCAGGCGGAACACCTTCTGCTTCTTCATGAAGCCGCGCCGCCGGCCCATGATTTCGTCGGGGCACCAGGTGCACTTGAAGTTGCAGGCGTTGGTGATCTCGATGAACAGGTAGTTGATGGGGTAGAAGCGACCCGGCAGCTTCTTCAGCTCGGGGAGTGGCGCCGTCGCGGGAAACACCGCAAGGTCGGGATGCGGACCGGTGCCCGCGCGCAGCGACGCAACCAGCAGCTCCTGCCGGAACTCGAGGCGGAACGAGGCGCCGAGGTTCTGGGTGCGCGCGGCGTCGAAGTCGCGCAGCAGGAAGAGCGCCTTGCGAAACATCCGCAGCCCGGTGGCGTCGGGGTTGTAGAGCTGTTCGGCGCTCTTGTAGAGCCCGCCGAATTCCGCGCTCAGGTCCTGCGAGGCGTACTGCAGGCGGAATTCGCCGAAGCGCGCGCCAAAGTATTCGACCTCGACCCACAAGCCGCCGCCGCCCTGGTTTTCGAAGGCGCGCGCCAGCGCTTCGGCCGGCAGCACGAAGTAGACGTAGTGTGACTTGTCGTCGGGACCGAGGCATTGCCGGCCTTGGACCGCCGTCACTTGCCAGCAGCCGTCGCCGCCGCTCGGCACCGCGATGTCGCCTTGCGGCCCCTGCGGACCAACGGTGATGCTGAAGGCGCGCGGTGCCTGAGGCTCCACCAGCCGGCCGAGGGATCGCCGCAAAGCGCCAAGCGACAGGCGGCCGCTCACCAGCCCACCTCGGCGCCGACGCGCAGCGACGACGCGATGATGTCGCACCAACGGTCCATGCGGCTCCACTGCTCCTCTTCGGCCTCGCAGGTGAGGGAGTATCCCTTGCCCGCGGCCACTCGATAGTACCGCTTGATCCGCGATTCGGAGACTTGTGTTTCAGTGCGCATCAGGTCGGCCCAGCCGCCATTCCAGGCGGTGTGCGACAGGACCGGAAACGAGTCGCCGAGGGAGGCGCGCACCGAGTTGTAATACGCCTCGAGACTGCCGTCGCCTGGGCCTGGCTGAACGGCCAGGGTCAGGGAGGCGTGGCCGGTGTTGCCTTTCGCGTCGGCTGCGATCGCCGGGCTCTGCCACTGGCCGAGATAGCTGTCGCCGCGCGACAGGGTGCGCTGGCTGCGCCAGGAAGGCGGCACCCGCAGCGCGAAGGCAAAGGCGGCGTTCTTCACCTCCGGGTAAAGGACCGCGCGCTCCAGGGTGACGCTCGCGGCCATCGCTTCGAGCGTCGTGCGGTGGGTGTCGAAGGCGGCGCCAAGGCCCTGCGCATGGAAGCCGAAGATCCCGGGCGCCGGGCCATCGCCTGCGGACGCCGCGAGCAGCAGCAGGTGGCGGGTTCCGCCGGCCGTCTCGAAGCGGTAGCTGCGGCCGCGCAAACCCGGACGCTCGTCGCCGCGCGCGTCGAGCCCCGTGCCGCCGGCGCCGAAGGTCCGCGCGTACGCGTCGAGATCGGACGTGGGCGGCGCCACCAGCAACGTTGCCGAAACGGAAGCGGCACCGGCACCGGCGTCGTCCGCGGCCGGCGTGAAAGTGCGGAACCAGACGCCGTCCTTCTCCTGCTGCTGCGAACGCCAGCCCGCCGGATACTGCATGCTCAATGCGTGCGCGTTGCTGAAGTAGGTGATCATGGGCACGGCACCGCCGCCGCAGGCCGCGAAGGCGCAGAGGGCGGCGCCCAGCACCAGCGCCGCAGCGAAGCGGCTACTCGAGCCGGTAATTGGGCGCTTCCTTGGTGATGATGACGTCGTGCACGTGGCTCTCCTTGAGCCCGGCCGACGAAATGCGGATGAAGCGGGCTTTCTCGCGCAGCTCTTTCATGGTGGCCGTGCCGCAGTAGCCCATGCCGGCACGGATGCCGCCGACGAGCTGTTGCACCATGCCCGAGAGCGGGCCCTTGTGCGGCACCATGCCCTCGATGCCTTCGGGCACCAGCTTGCCGGCGCTGCCCTCGAACTCCTGGAAGTAGCGGTCCTTCGAGCCTTCCTTCATCGCGCCGATGCTGCCCATGCCGCGGTAGCTCTTGAACGAACGGCCCTGGCGCAGGATCAATTCGCCCGGGCTCTCATCGGTGCCGGCGAACAGCGACCCGATCATCACCGACGACGCGCCGGCGGCCAGCGCCTTCACCACGTCGCCCGAAAACTTTATGCCGCCGTCGGCAATCACAGGAACGTCGCCCTTGGCGCAGGCGCGCGCCGCTTCGGCAACCGCGGTGATCTGCGGCATGCCGGCTCCGGAGACGACCCGCGTCGTGCAGATGGAGCCCGGGCCCATGCCGACCTTCACGGCAGAGACGCCCGCCGACACCAGCTCGGCGGCGCCTGCGAACGTGCCGACGTTGCCGGCGATGAGGTCGAGATCGGGGAAGCGCTTGCGGATGGCGGCGACCGTCTCGAGCACCTTGGTGGTGTGGCCGTGCGCCGTGTCCACCGCGATCACGTCGATCTTGGCGTCGACCAGCGCAGCCGTGCGGTCGAGGAAGTCGGCCGAGACGCCCACCGCGGCGCCGACCCGCAGCCGGCCCAGGTCGTCCTTGCACGCGTTCGGGTACTTGATCTGCTTCTGGATGTCCTTGACCGTGATCAGGCCCTTGAGGTTGCCCTTTTTGTCCACCACCAGCAGCTTTTCCACCTTGTGGCGCTGCAGGATCTTCTTCGCCTGCTCGAGCGTGGTGCCGACCGGGACCGTGATGAGGTTGTCCTTCGTCATCAGGTCCGAAACCTTGAGCTGAGTGCGGGTCTCGAAGCGCACGTCGCGGTTCGTCAGGATGCCGACGAGCCTGGTGCCGTTCGTGACCGGCACGCCGCTGATGCGGTAGTTCGTCATCATCGCGAGCGCGTCGGCGACACGCGCGTCGGGGGAGATCGTGACCGGGTCGACGATCATCCCCGACTCGGAGCGCTTCACCTTGTCGACCTCGGCGGCCTGCGCCTCGACGGTCATGTTCTTGTGGATGAAGCCGATGCCGCCTTCCTGGGCGAGGGCGATGGCGAGCGGCGCCTCGCACACCGTATCCATTGCGGCGGCGACGATGGGGATGCTGAGCGTGATGCGCTTCGTCAGGCGGGTGGCGACGTCGACCTCGGACGGAAGGACTTCGGAACGCTGGGGTACCAGGAGGACGTCGTCGAAGGTGAGGGCCTCGGGAAGGTCCTTCTCAAGCATTCGTGGTCACGCTCCGTGGCATTTCTTGTATTTCTTGCCGCTGCCGCAGGGGCAGGGATCGTTGCGGCCCACCTTCGGGCCGTCGCGGCGCACCGTCTGCACGTCGGCGTCGATGCCGCCCTGCGCCTCGCGCGGCTCGTGGCTCTTGAAACCGGCCGGCTCCTGCGCGGGGTTGTTGTATTGCAGCGGGGCCTGGGCGCGCTTCTGCGCGAACGCGGGGACCGCGGCGCGCGCGCCGGCGCCCACCAGCTCGGGCTCGTCGCCGTCACCGGGGCGGTTCGTCTGCAGCTGCTGCGGCGCCGGGCGCGGCGGCTCCTGCACCACCGGCTGCGCCAGGTAGATCCAGCGCAGCATGTCCTCGTCGATGCGGTTGGTGAGGTCCTCGAACATCTGGTACGACTCTTTCTTGTACTCGACCAGCGGGTCGCGCTGTCCGTAGGCGCGGAAGTGGATGCCTTCCTTGAGGTGGTCGAGCGCGTACAGGTGGTCCTTCCACTGCGTGTCCACCACCTGCAGCATCATGTAGCGCTGGAAGGAAGACATGAGCTCGGCGCCCATCTCCTGTTCCTTCGCCTCGAAGCGCCGGCGCGCGGCGTCGAAGAGCGTCTCGGCCATGCTCGCGCGCGGCAGCTTCTCGAGCTCGGCCGCGGGGACGTCGAGGCCGAAGGTCTCGCGCAGGCTCGACGACAGCCGCTCGAGGTCCCACGTCGAGACGTCCTTGTCTGCCGGCGCGGCCTCGGCGACGTACCAGTCGACGATCTCGCTCGACAGGTCGTTGATGTGCTCGCGGGTGTTGCTGCCCTCGAGAATGCGGCGGCGCAGCGAGTAGATGGTCTCGCGCTGCTTGTTCATCACGTCGTCGTATTCGATGAGGTGCTTGCGGGTGCCGAAGTTCTGCGCCTCCACCTGCTTTTGCGCGCGCGCTATGGAGCGCGTCACCATCTTGTGCTCGATGGGCACGCCCTCTTCCATGCCCATCTTGAGCAACAGGCCGCTGATGCGGTCGGAGCCGAAGATGCGCATCAGGTCGTCCTGCAGCGACAGGTAGAAGCGCGACGAGCCCGGGTCGCCCTGGCGGCCGGCGCGGCCGCGCAGCTGGTTGTCGATGCGGCGCGCTTCGTGCCTTTCGGTCGCGAGTATGTGCAGCCCGCCGAGCGCCACCACGCGCTCGCGCTCGCGCTCGTCGAGGAGCGCGATGACCCGCTCCATCTGGCCTGAGGCCGCGACGGCGTCGAGCTGCGTGCGCAGCGGGTGGTCGCCGAAGAAGTCGTATTGCGGCTCCTCGATCATCGGGTAGAAGCCGCGCGGCACTTTCTCGCGCACCGACTTCGACAGCCCCTTCATGGCTTCGAGGTACGCCTGCAGAGTGGGCCAGCCGTCGGCCAGCGCCGTCACCGCCGCGATCGACGGGTGCTCGGTGGAGAAGGCCGCAAGCAGACCCAGGTAGCGCTTCGCGAGCAGCGGCCGGTCGGCGTCGACGTTGACGCGCTTCAGCTCCTTGCGGAACTCGCCGTCCATCTCGCCGAGCGTTTGTGCCAGCGCCGCCTCGCGCTCCTCGGCGGTCGCCGTCTCCGGGTCGAGCCCCTGTTCCACGAGCACGGCCTTGGCGCGGTTGTCGGGCACGCCGCCGAGGATGATGTCGGTGCCGCGACCCGCCATGTTGGTTGCGATCGTGACCGCGCCGAAGCGTCCGGCCTGCGCCACGATCTCGGCCTCGCGTTCGTGATACTTGGCGTTCAGCACCACGTGGCGGACCTTCTCGCGCTTCAGCAGCTCCGAGAGGTGCTCCGACTTCTCGATCGAGATGGTGCCGACCAGCACCGGCCGGCCGGCCGCGTGCAGCTCGCCGATCTCCTTCACCACCGAGGTGAACTTCTCGGTTTCGGTGCGGAACACCACGTCGGGATGCTCGACGCGGATCATCGCGCGGTTGGTGGGGATGACGAGCACGTCGAGCTTGTAGATCTTGTCGAACTCCGCGGCCTCGGTCTCGGCCGTGCCGGTCATGCCGCAGAGCTTCTTGTACATGCGGAAGTAGTTCTGGAAGGTGATGGTCGCGAGCGTCTGGTTCTCGCGTTCGATCTTCACCTTCTCCTTCGCCTCCACCGCCTGATGCAGGCCGTCCGACCAGCGCCGGCCGGGCATGAGGCGCCCGGTGAACTCGTCGACGATGATGACCTGGCCGTCCTTGACCACGTAGTCGACGTCGCGCTGAAACAAGGTGTGGGCGCGCAGGCCCTGGTTGACGTGGTGCAGGACCTCCATGTTCTGCGGTTCCCACAGGTTCTGGATGCCGAGCAGCTGCTCGGCGTGTGCCATGCCCATCTCGGTGAGCGTGACGCTCTTGCCCTTCTCGTCGACGATGTAGTCGCCGGTCTTCTCGAGCTCGGCGCGCTCCTCGGCCTTGCGGTCGCCGGCGATGCGCGCGCCGGCCTTGAGGCGCGGGATGATCTGGTCGATCTTGTAGTACTTGTCGGTGGACTCGTCGGCCGGGCCGCTGATGATGAGCGGGGTGCGCGCCTCGTCGATGAGGATCGAGTCGACCTCGTCGACGATCGCGAAGTGGTGGCCGCGCTGCACGTAGCCGCTCAGCTCGAACTTCATGTTGTCGCGCAGGTAGTCGAAGCCGAGCTCGTTGTTGGTGCCGTAGGTGATGTCGGCGGCGTACGCCTGCTGGCGCTCGGCGTCGTTGAGGGCGTGCTGGATGACGCCGACGCTGAGGCCGAGGAAGCGGAAGATGCGGCCCATCCACTCGCTGTCGCGCTTCGCCAGGTAGTCGTTGACGGTGACGATGTGAACGCCCTTGCCTGCGAGCGCGTTCAGGTAGGCGGGCAGGGTGGCCACGAGCGTCTTGCCTTCGCCCGTCTTCATCTCGGCGATGGTGCCGCGGTGCAGGGTCATGCCGCCGATGAGCTGCACGTCGAAGTGCCGCATGTTGAGGACCCGGCGGCCGGCCTCGCGCACCACGGCGAACGCCTCCGGCAGCAGGTCGTCGAGGGTCCTCCCCTGCGCGAGCGCCTCGCGGAATTCCGGCGTCTTGCCCGCGAGCTGGGCGTCGCTGAGCGCGCGCATCGCCGGCTCGAAGGCGGCTATCTGACTGACGATGGGGGAGATCCGCTTCAGCTCCCGCTCGTTGCGGGTGCCGATGATCTTCGTCAGTACGAGGTTGAGCAACAAGGCCTCCGAAGGCCGCCGCGGATGGAAAAAGGCTTACGTCTTTGTGTCGGGCTTGGAACGACAGATTAACAGACGCGCGCAGGCCGGGCTAACGCCGGCGCTGGTGCGGAGGGCGGCTTTGCGCTAACCCAGCGAGCGGCTGTGCTCGATGATGTAGTTCATCGGGTTCCTGGCCTGGTCGCGCACCCAGACCTCGTAGTGCAGGTGCGGACCGGTGGAGCGCCCGGTGTTGCCCACGTAGCCGATGGTGTCGCCGCGATTCACCTTCTGGCCGGCCCGCACCGCGATGCTGCTGAGGTGGCCGTATTGGGTGACCGTGCCGTAGCCGTGGTTGATGACGATGGCGTTGCCGTACGCGGCCTTGGGCCCGGTGAAGATCACCGTGCCGTCGGCCGGCGCCGTGATGGGCGTGCCCGTCTGGGTCGCGATGTCGATGCCGGGATGGAAGTCGGGCTGGCCGGTGAAGGGATCGAGGCGGTTGCCGAACGAGGTGGACAGGTAACCGCGCACCGGCCAGGTGCTCGGCGTCGACGCCAGCATGATCTTCTGGTCGGTGAGGAAGGTCTCGAGACGGGCCGAGCGCCGCTTGAGGTCGCTGACTTCCTGGTCTATGCCCTGGATGTAGCTCTTCAGGTCGGGCGCCAGCGAGTCGTGGGAAGTGGCGCCGCCGACGCCCGCGGGCGCGTTCTGCTCCACCTCGACCCCGGCCATGACGCCCAGCTTGGTGACCGTCGTCTGCAACTGCGAGAGCTGCGCCTTCAGTCCTTCGGTGAGTTTCTGGTACTCACTGGTGCGCGTCGCGAGGCTCTGGTTCTCGGCGCGCAGCTGTCGCATCTCGCGGGCCTGGAAATTCATGTAGACGTAGTGCGCGAACAGGCCGAAGAGGACCGCGCCGCAAACGCCGCCGAGGAGGCGCGCGCGCCGGACCAGGCCCACTGGAATCTGGAACTTGCGAAATTGAGCCTTGGCGTGCGGAACGACGATGAGGGTATAGAACTCGTTTGCCATGGTCCCCTTTGCGACGCAGCGCGAAACTTCTGTGGCGGCCCATGGCCCACCGCGCCCTACGCCTGTAAATTCTTGAAAGGGAAGGCTACCACGCTGATTTTTGGCGGGTCAACCACGTTGTTGTCAAAACGATATGTATCACACTTGCCCACTGTGTCTTCGGGGCCACAGCGAAACTGAAGCGCTTCGAGGATGTGTTCGCCGAGCACCGCGTCCGAACCCGCGAGGTCGGCGATGGTGAGCGCGACGCGCAGCATTCGGTCGTGGGCGCGGGCCGACAGGTCGTGCTTGCCAACTGCACGGTCGCGCACGCCACGCGCTTCGGCAGAGAGAAACGAGGGCGCGCGCAAGAGCTCGCCTTCCACACGCGCGTTCACCGAGGTGCCGCGCACCTCGGCGCGCGCCGCCTGGCGCAGCCGCGCCTCCTGGACGCGGCTTGCAACCGAACCGGTCGCCTCGCCGCGCGGTCCGCACAGCTCGTCGTGGGACACCGCGCGCATCTCGGCCCAGAGGTCGATGCGGTCGAGGAGGGGACCCGAGAGCCGGCGCGCGTAACCGTTGACCTCCTTCGGCGTGCAGCTGCAGCCCTGGCCGTCGCTGCCGCGCAGCCCGCACGGACAGGGGTTCATCGCACCGACGAGCTGGAAGCTCGCCGGCAAGGTGAGCCGCCCGCGCACCCTGGAGATGGTGACGAAGCCGTCTTCCATGGGCTGGCGCAGGCTCTCGAGCGCACGCCTGCCGAACTCGGGCATCTCGTCGAGGAACAGCACGCCGTTGTGCGCGAGGCTCACCTCGCCGGGCCGCGGCAGCGAACCGCCGCCGACCAGCGACATTTCGCTGGCCGTGTGGTGCGGGCTGCGAAACGGCCGCGCTTCGAGCACGCCGCTCATGGGAATGCCGCCCGCCGAATGGATGGCAGTGGCTTCGACCGCTTCGTCTTCGCTGAGGCGCGGCAGGATCCCCGGCAGGCGCCGCGCGAGCATCGACTTGCCGGTGCCGGGAGGGCCGGTGAGCAGGATGTTGTGCCCGCCGGCGGCGGCGATCTCGATGGCGCGCCGCGCGAGCGCCTGGCCGCGCACGTCGGCAAGGTCGGCCGGCGCGGCGATCGTCCGTGGCAGCCGGGCCACCGGCGGGGGATCGGGTCGCGGCGAAGCGGCGACCCAGTCGGCGGCGGCAAGCAGCGAACCCGCCGCGAACACGCGCGCCGACGACACGATGGCGGCCTCGCCGGCATTGGCAACCGGCACCACGACGTCGCGAATGCCGGCGGCACGCGCGGCCAGCACCATAGGCAGCACTGCGGGCACCGGCCGCAGCTCACCGTCGAGCCCGAGTTCGCCGACGAGCAGGACGTCGGCGAGGTTCGCGAGCGGCAGCGTGCCGTCGGCACTGAGCAGCCCCAGCGCTATCGCGAGGTCGAACGACGAACCGACCTTGCGCAGGTCGGCGGGCGCGAGGCTGACGGTGATGCGGCGGTCCCAGCGAAACGGCAGCCCGCAGTTGCGGATGGCGGTGCGGATGCGCCCGGCGCTCTCGCGCACCGACGAATCGGGAAGCCCGATGACGGTGAGCTGCGGAAAGCCGGTGGCGGTGTCGGCCTCGACGCGCACGATGCGCGCCTCGACACCGACGAGCGCCGCGGTGAGCGAAACAGCCAGCATGAGGTTCTCCCCCCGGGAACGAGACAAGACGTGAGCCGGGGGAGAGCCGGCCGCGAGAGTGCAGTGTGCCCCAGCCCGCAGCCGGGCGAGGTCCGAAAGGCTAGCGGGGGTAGATGGTGAGGAGCGTTCCCGCTGCGATGCGGGTGCCCTTGATGTTGTTCCAGTCCTTGATGCGGGCGACGCTGGTGCCGTACTGCGAGGCGATGCTCGTGAGCGTGTCGCCAGGCTTGATGCGGTAGCGGACCGCGCGGCCCTCGTCCGAAGCATTCGCCGCCGAAGCAGACGCGGTCGAGGTACGGCGCGAAGTGGGCACCGCGCGCGCCACGCGGGTGGTGCCGGGAATGACGAGGTCGGTGCCGGCGCGCAGGCGCGTGCGGCTCGAGATGCCGTTGGCGGCCGCCAGCTCGCGCGTCGAGGTGCCGTAGCGGCGCGCGATGCTTGCGAGCGTCTGGCCGCGGGTCACCTCGTGGGTGCGCAGCTGCACGCGCCGGTGGCTGGGCGCCGAGGCGATGCAGTCGCCGACGGCGGAAGTGGTGCCCGCCGGCACGCGCACGTCGTAGGTGCGGCTGGACGGCGTCAGCATCCGGCGCAGTTCCGGGTTGAGCCCGCGCACCGTGTCGAGGTCGCTGTCGGCGCAGTCGGCGATGAAGCGCAGCTCGTACGAGCCGTCCACCGACACCGTCTCGAAAGCCGGCAGCGGCTGCGGTTCGAAGTTGAAGCCGTAGCGCTCGGGCGACTTGCCGATGAGGATGGCGGCCTGGATGAGCGGCACGTAGTTGCGGGTCTCGGAACGCAGCGCACGGCCGCTGGTAAGCGACCAGTAGTCGCTGGTGCCGGTCTTCGCCATTGCCCGCAGCACGCGGCCCTCACCGGCGTTGTAGCCCGCGAGCGCCAGGTTCCAGTCGCCGAAGATGCCGTAGAGAGTCTTCAGGTACTTCGCCGCCGCCTCGGTCGCCTTGAACGGGTCGCTGCGCTCGTCCACCCAGTAGTCCTGCTTCAGGCCGTACATCCGCCCGGTGCCGGCGATGAACTGCCAGACGCCCTTCGCCTTGGCGCGCGACAGGGCGCTCGGGTGGAAGGCGCTCTCGACGAGCGCCACGTACGCGAGGTCCTGCGGAATGCCGTTCTCCCGGAACACCGACTGGATGTGCGGGATGTAGGGTGCGCCGCGGGTGAGGGCGGCCTGCATCCACTCCTTGAGCCGTCCCTGGTAAAGGCCGATGCTGGCGTAGACGCGCTCGTTGAGCTGCACGGGGAAGTCTGAGGGGGTATCGGCCAGTTCATCCTGGGCCGCACGGCGCGTCGCCTCGTCGGTGCCGCCCTCGGGCAGGGGCATCTGGCCCACTTCGTCGATGGCGGCCGGCTCGGTGCCCTCTTCCTGGGCGCTGTCGTTGTCGGCCACGGCCACTTCCTGCTCGTGGATGGCCTCGACGGTGCGGCGGAACGATTCGGCGAGGCGCTGGTCGCTGAGGGCGCCGCCGGGGAAGGCGAGATAAAGGTCGGTCGCAGCGTCGAACTCGGACCGGGCCTCTTCCATCTGGCCCTCTTTCGACAGGTCCATGCCGTTCGCGAGGTGGCGGTCGGCCTCCGCGATGAGGGCTTCGATGCGGCTGGCGGCGGCGACGGCGGGCGCGGGCGCCTTGGGCGCGGTGGGGCTCGTCCTGGCGAGCTTTTGCGACCCCCCGCAGCCGGCCAGGAGAATCGCGACGGCTACTGCGGTTCCCCTTACCGCCATCTTGTTCATTTGCATGTAGTTACGCCCTCCGCTGCAACGAATGGTGAACTATATCACAGCGAAATCACCCCAAATCCACCCCTTTTTCGTCAAACAACACACGCTTGCCGGAAGCGGCGTCGCGTGCTGCCGGGGTGATGATGGCTCTCGACCCTACATGCAGGGTGCGGCCAGCCCGAAGTGCCTGGCGCACATCGTCTTCGCTGACGAAATCGAGGAGCGGCCGGGCGGGGGGCGGGGCGGGAGGGGCCTTGGCTGTCGTGGCGCCGCCGCCCGCGCCCTGGTCACGGTCCTTGGCAAAGGCCAGGCGCTTCACGTTCAGGAGATGCAACGGCGTGATGTTGTCCGAGGTGATGTTGCCGGCGTGGGCGCCGCAGCCGAGGCTCATGGCCGGCGGCAGCGCGGTGGTGTAACCCGTCGCGCCCATGGAGGTCTGGGTGTTGGCGACGATGCGCGACGCCGGCATGGCGGCCGCGAAGTCGCGGGCGATGGCCGGATCGCTGCAATGAATGCCGCTGGTGTGGCCGGTGCCGCCGAAGCGCAGCAGCTGGACGCAGCGCTCGACTCCTTCGCGCCAGTCGCGTACCACGTAGAAAGCGAGCACCGGGCAGAGCTTCTCGATCGAGAGCGGGTGGTCGCGGCCGACGCCCTGGAGGCGGGCCACGAGCAGGCGCGTGCCGGCAGACACCTCGATTCCGGCGCGGGCGGCGATGAAGGCTGCCGGCTTGCCGACGATTTCCGGGTTGGCGAGGCGCTGGGCGGTCACCACCACGCGCGCGACGGCCGCCGCTTCCTGCTCGTTCAGGATATGGGCGCCGCAGCGGCGCAGCTCGGCGAGCGCCTGTTCGGCTACCGCCTGGTCGCAGACGAGCGCCTGCTCCGAAGAGCACAGCGTGCCGTAGTCGAAGGTCTTGCCGGCGACGACCTGCGCAACCGCCGCGGCCGTGTCGGCGGAGCGGTCGAGGTAGACGGGCACGTTGCCCGGACCAACGCCATACGCCGGCCGGCCCGAGGAATAGGCCGCGCGCACCAGGCCGGTGCCGCCGGTCGCCAGGATGACCCCGGTGAGCCGCGACTTCATCAGCTCCTGCGTGCCCTCGAGGCTCACCGTGTCCATGCAGACGAGCCCACCTTCCGGCAGGCCGGCGCGGGTGCCGGCTTCGGCCATGATCCGCACCGTTTCCATCACGCAACGGGTTGCCGAAGGATGCGGGCTCATCACCAGCGAGTCGCCGGCCTTCACGGCGATGAGCGCCTTGTAGATGGCGGTCGAGGTGGGGTTGGTGCACGGCACGATCGCGGCCACGACGCCCATCGGCTCCGCGATCTCGACGATGCGGTTTTCCTGGTCCTCGCGCAGGATGCCCACGGTGCGCATCGGCTTGATGTAGTCGTGGACAGTGACCGCCGCGAAGCGGTTCTTGACGGTCTTGTCGGCGACGTTGCCGAAGGTGCTCTCCTCCTGCGCCAGGCGCGCGAGCGGCTCGGCATGGGGCGCCACCGCCTCGGCCATGGCGGCTACGATCGCGTCGATCCGCTCCTGCGAAAAAGCGGCCATCAGGCGCTGCGCGGCATGCGCGCCGGCGACCAGGACGCGCGCCTGCTGGACCGAGCGAAGGTCCTGATCGTTCAAGGACATAAGCGGGAGTGAGGGACTATAACATCGCCCCCAATGTTAAGATTCCAAAGGTTTCTCGCGTTATTCTTTTCAATCAATTGAGAGGTAAGTCGATGAAGGTTGGTCGCAGGTTCGCCGCACCGCTCGCCGTTTCAGCCCTCGCCCTGGCCGCCGCGGGCTGTGGCAAAGGCTGCAGCCGTGCGAAGGAAGTCAACGACCTTTCGGTCAGCGTCACCGCCAACCGGCCGCAGGTGCCGATCGAAAGCGCCCTCGAAGTCACCTACACGTGGACCACAGGTCCCGCGTTCAAGAAGCTCGACAAGGACTATCGGGCGCTCGTGCACTTCAACGACCCGAAGGGCAACCTGTTGTTCGCTGCCGACCACTTGCCGAACCCCACGACGAAGGATTGGGAACCGGGCAAGACCTACAGCTACACGCGCACCGTGTTCGTGCCGACCTTCCCCTACATCGGGCCGGTCGACATCCGCCTCGGCCTCTATCCCGAAGGCAAGGGCGAGCGCGTCGCTCTGCAGGGGGAGGACGTCGGCCTGCGTGAATACAAGGCCGGGCGCCTCGAGTTCCTCGACCGCACCAAGAACATCTTCCTCGTCTACAAGGACGGCTGGCACAGCCC
Organism: uncultured Acidobacteriota bacterium; assembly: GCA_963720545.1. Lineage (GTDB taxonomy): Bacteria > Acidobacteriota > Vicinamibacteria > Fen-336 > Fen-336 > MFD01916-c6. The sequence goes on from OY970399.1 coordinate 4,042,105, forward strand.
CGAGACCTCGCCCGACAACCCGAGCCTGGAGCGCACCTGGACCGAGAAGGATGCGCTCGTCTCGATGAAGAACCCGAAGAAGGACATCGTCATCTACATCGAGGCCGACACCAACACCAAGGCGTTCACCAAACCGCCGACGCTGACGGTCTCGGTCAACAACAAGTTCGGCGCGATCATCCCGGTGGAGAACTCCGAGGTGTTCCTGAAGAAGGTGCGCGTCAAGGGCGAAGACCTCGGCACCGACGAGTGGGTGGACCTGCGGCTCACCATGAGCGAGGGCTTCGTGCCCAAGGCGCTCGGCTACAACAGCGACGACCGCGAACTGGGCCTGCTGGTCTATCACCTGCACGTGGCCGAGGCCGACAAGCTCGGCGACCTGGCGAACCTCGGCGTGCTCGAAGCGGGCCCGGTCACCATCGCGCCGCGCGTGGCGCCGGCAGCCGCCGCCGCGGCGGCCACGCCGCCCATGGCCATGGCCATGAAGGCGAAGCCGAAGACCAACTAGCCTTTAGCCTTCAGCTCCAGGACCGCGTGCAGCACCACGCGGTCCGTGCGTTTGCCGGCCGGCAGCCGCACCTCGATGCCGGTAGGCGAAGTCACGGGGCCCGCGGGCCCGTCGATGACGATCGAAAGACGCAGGCCCGCCCCCGCAACCAGCAGCGCCTGCGGCACGTCGATCACCGCGCGGCGCCGGACCTCGAGCCGGCCGTCGTCGCCGCTGTTCGCGAGTGCCTCGTCGAGGCGCGCTTCGGCGCGGATCGACAGCGGCGCCGTCGTCATCATGGCAACGCCGAGCGCGGCGGCGCGCATCGCTTCCAACTCCCGGTTCACGTCGAGCTGGGTGCGGGTCGTGACCGGCTTCAGCGTCGTGCTGCTCTCGCTGGCCTCGGCGAACTCCAGCGGCGCGGCGCCAGCCGGGATCGGGATCGTGGGCGGCGGCAGGTCGTCGTCCGGGGCCGCCATCTTCTCGTGGATCTTCTGCAGCGCCAGCTTGGAGATCGCCTTCAGCGTCTCGAAGACGCCGAGCCCATGGAGCGCCGCCGCCTCGAAGTAGCTGCGGCCCGAGCGGTTCAGGGTCTCCTGCAGGTTCTCGATCGGCACCGTCGTCCGCAGGTCGCGCTTGTTGTACTGGAACACCAGCGGCACCGAGTCGAGCGTCATGCCCATCTCGCGCAGGTTGTCCTCGAGGCTGCGCAGCGATTCGACGTTCGCGTCGCGCGCGGCCTCCTGCGAGTCGGCGACGAACACGATGCCGTCCACCCCGCGCAGCACCAGCTTGCGGGTGGCGTTGTAGAACACCTGGCCGGGCACCGTGTAGAGCTGGATGCGCACCCGCATGCCGCCGATGTTGCCCACCTCGAGCGGCAGCAGGTCGAAAAACAGCGTTCGGTCGGTGTCGGTCTCGAGGCTCACCATCTCGCCGCGCGACACCTGCGCCGTCTTCTTGTGGATGTGGAGGAGGTTGGTGGTCTTGCCGCAGAGCCCGGGACCGTAGTACACGATCTTGGCGGACGCCTGCATCGTCGTGTAATTGAAGAACACCATTTGGGTTGTAGGCGGAGTGTAGCGCGGCTGCTCGCGCTTTGGCGAAGGCGGTGTGAGCCGCGTTATGCGGCGGTCTAGAAGCTGACGCCGGCGCCGATCGAGAAGCGGCCGTCGAGCTTGATCGGCGGGTTGCCCGAGAGGCTCAGCCGCCGGTACTCCGCCTTCAGCACCAGGATGCTCGCGGTCTTCACCTTGACGCCGCCGAACACCGCGGTGAGGAAGCCGTTGTCGGTGATGCCGCCCGGCACGCTCTGGCGGAAGACGCCGGCGCCCGCGCCGGCGTAGGGCTGGATCATGCCGGTGGGCGGCGCCACCACGGCGCTCGCGGTGAAGGCGGTCATGGCGGTGTCGAGCGACTCGCCGCTGACGCGCGAGGCCTCGCCCTCGAAGCTCACCACCGGCACCAGGCTCGAGGTGAGCGCGACGCCGTAGGCGCGGCCCCAGTTCTCGCCGGGACGCGGCGCGCCGACGAACACGGTCAGGTCGCCCGCGGTCGTGTCCTGGATGTAGCCGAGGCATAAGGCCGCGGTCAGGATCGCGATTGCTCCCTTGCGCATGTCTTCGAACCTACACCAGTCCTAGTCGATGGCGACGCGGCGGCCGCTGCGCTTTGTGCGCGCCGCCGCTCGCGGCGTTCGGCCGGCTTCCGCCTGGGCCGCTCGTTCCATCCGTTCCAGCTGCCAGCGGCACATCATGACGATGCCTTCGAGCACCTGCTTGCGCAGCGCCTGCAGCTTGTCCCTGTCGATGCCGGCATCTTCGAGCAGCTCCGACAGGACGCAGCACGCCTTGGTGCTGTTGCCTCGCCTCGCAGCCATCAAGCCTCCTTGCCCCCGAACCGCACTCTGAGCACCTGGTCGACGAGCGCCGCGCTCGTCACCGTGCGGCCCGCGATCGAGCGGGGCAGGGTCACGTGGCGGCGCTGGTTGTCCACCTGCACCACCAGGTCGTCGGCCTTGGTGAACACGCTGAGCCGGTCTTTCTGCGCGAACGGCAGATGGATTGCCATCACGTAGGTGCCGCGCTCCTTCCTGATCTCGATTGGCCGGCCCTTGAAGAAAGATTGCGACGGGTCGCGCTTGCCGAACACGGCCTTCGCCATCTCGTCGAGGTTCGCAACGCCGACCATCTCGCGATCGAAGAGGCGCGACTCGAAGAACGGCACCGGCTCGAACGACTCGCGCGCCTCGCTGAGGTAGCCCTTCTGGATGTCGAACCAGCGGTCGAAGTAGGGCGAGCGCGCCTCCTCCGGCAGGATGCGGTTCGCGACCACGGCGTCGACCGGAAAGCCGAACAGGCTGAGGTAGGTGTAGAGGCGCTGCGATTCCTTGATGACCATGCCCTCGGGGTTGAGGACGATGCGGATCGAGCTCGTCTCGGGATCCTGCAGCATCGGCCCCATGCCCTCGAGCTGCTGGTAGAGCGCCGCCACCGCGCCGAACACGTCGTCGGTGGGGATCGGCATGTCGGTCATGCGCTGCGCCACTGGCCGCACCGAGCGCACCACCGTGCGCTGGATGGGGAAGATGCGCGTGAAATAGAAGTTGAGGATGTCGGGGACGCCGAGCAGGCGGATGGTTTCGCCGGTGGGCGCGCAGTCGACGATGATGACGTCGTAGCGGCCGCTGGTCGCGAAGGCGCGTACCCGCAGCAGGCTGAACAGCTCCTCCATCCCCGGCAGGATCGCCATCTCCTCGGCGACCGCGTCGGCGATGCCGCGGAAGGTCATGAAGCGGGTGAGCCACTCGTGGATGGTGCCCCAGCGCTTCGCCAGCTCCTCGTTGACGTCGATCTCGACCGCGTCGAGCCGCTCCTCGACTTTCACCGGTTCGGCGCCGAGCGCCACGCCGAGGGCGTCGGCCAGGCTGTGGGCCGCATCGGTCGAGACCACGAGGGTGCGGTGGCCGAGACGCGCGGAGCGCACGGCGGTGGCGGCCGACAAGGTGGTCTTGCCGACGCCGCCCTTGCCGGAATAGAGGATGACCCTCATCGTCATCGTCGGCGCTCCGCCGGGAACATCTCGCGCGCCAGTGCGTCGAGCCCGCGCAGGTCGTGGATGTCGGTGTCGCCTTCCGCCACCGCCACCACCCGGCCGCCGCCCTCGGCCGACAGACGCGCGAGCGTCTTGCGGGCGCCCTTTGCGAGCGCCTGTTCGTCGCGGAAGGCAGCGGCGAGCCGCGCGCGCAGGTCTGTGGGGAGAACCGCGGCCGCCGTGCCCCGGCCGCGCGCGGCGCCGCTCGCGGGGTCCTGGTGGACGCGGTTGGCGACGAACGTCACGAAGGGCATCTTTTTTTCCCGCAGGCGCTCGTGAAAGTAGAGCGCCTCCATGAGCGCCGCCGGCGAGGGGCCGCAAACCACCACGAACCCCGACTGCGGGTCGCGCAGCAGCGCGAACACGCGCGCGGCTCTTTCCTTGAATCCATCGTACATGCCCTCGAACGCCAGGAAGAACTCGGACAGCTCCTGCAGGAAGGCGAGGCCGATGGCACGGTCGGCGAGCCGCAGCGCCATGGCTCCGGTGCGCGTCGCCACCTTGAAGGTGAGCTTGCCGGCGACGAAGTAGGGGCGCAGGAAGAAGCGCAGGATGCCGGTATCGAGGAACGACAGCATGCGGTCGGGCGCCTCGAGGAAGTCGAGCGCATGCCGCGTCGGCGGCGTGTCGAGCACGATCAGGTCGAAGCGCTTCTCGGCGCGCAGGGCGAGGAGCCGTTCCATGGCCATGTACTCCTGGCTGCCGCCGAGCGCCGAGGACACCTCGACGTAGAAACGGTTCCGCAGGATGCGGTCGCGCGCCGCGGCATCGGGTGCGTGGCGCGAGACCACCTCGTCGAAAGTCCGGCGGGTGTCGAGCGCCATCGCATGGAGCGATCCCTTCGCGCCGAAGCCGCCGAGGTCGAGGCGCCGGGGCGCACCCTCGAGCCGGTCGAGGCCGAGGCTCGTCGCGAGTCGCCGCGACGGGTCGATGGTGCAGACGAGCACCGTGCGCCCCAGGCGAGCCGCCTGCAGCGCGAGCGAAGCGGCTAGTGTGGTCTTGCCGACGCCGCCGGCGCCGCACACGACGAGCACCTTGCGCGCGTCGAGCGCAGCGGCCAGCGCGGTGCGCCCGGAACCGGTGCCGCTCACAGCCCGCCCTGTTCCGACAAGCGGTCGGCGAGCGCCTCGAGCTGCGCGCGTCGCGACGGCATCTCATAGAGGTAGGGCAGGCGCAGGACGTCGTCGAAGGCGGCGCGCAGCCGCTTGTCGTAGAACTGCGTGAGGCGCCGCCGCCTGATGTTGTGGCGGGCGGCGCGCAAGGCGCCTCGAAGGGGCACGCCGGGAGCGACGCTGCCACCAGCGCCGGCGGCGAACAGCGCCAGCACTTCCTTTTCCTGGGCGGCCGTGAAGCGCCGCTCGTGGCAGGCGTTGAGGAACAGGCCCGCCGTTTCGATCCGCAGGTCCGCCGAGAGGTCGCGCGCGAGCTGCACCGCTTCCACCGCCGCCATCTCTTCGGGGATCGCGACCAGGGCTGTTGCGGTCCGCTTGCGGTCGCGCAGCAGCTCCAGGATGCGGCGCGCATTGCTGCCGATGGGGCCGAGGGGCGCCACGCGCAGCGCGGCCTGCGGCGCCTTCAGCAGGTACAGACCATGGCCGGTGGCCGGCGCATCGAGCACGACGAGGTCGTAGCGCGGCTGCAGCGTCATGATCTTGCCGAGCGTCATCAGGTCGTCGAGGCCGGGGGCCGCGGCGAAGAAGCGCCGGTAGATCGGGCTGGCCAGGATGCGCCGCGAGAACATCGAGAACTTCACCACGTGGCGCACGTAATCGTCGAGCGCCTCTTCGGGATCGATGTTCATTGCGAAGATCGACGGCGCCACCTCGATTTCGCGGTGTCCGACGGGCGGCGCGTCGAAGTAACGCGCCAGCTCCACGGGCGCGTCGACCTCGGCGAGCAGCGTGCGCTTGCCGCGGCGCGCGGCGAGCACCCCGAGGAGGCTCGCCACCAGGCTCTTGCCGACTCCGCCCTTGCCGGTGAGGATGACGAGTCGCTTCTCGAGCAGGGCGTCAAGGTTCACGGACGGAAAGGATAACGTGTGGGCTCATGCGCCGGGGCTCGCCGTCTTCCTCGTGGGTCCTTCTCACCGTCGCCCTGCTCGGCCTCGGGGTGCGCATCGTCGGCCTGGACGCCTGGGGCACCTTCGACACCGAGGTGCAGAAGGCGTGGTCGGTGCGTGCGGCGCAGGGACTCGCCGACATCTACGGCCCCTCGGATCGCGACCTGGCCGCGTACGCGAGCACGCACGGCGGGGCATGGGCGCTCGTGAGCGGCGCAGCGCGCTTCCCGCGCACCGAGTTCCTGTGGGGCGAGGCGCGCTACTTTGTGGACTATCCGCCGGGCAGCATCGTGGTGCTGGCGCTCGAGGGCAAGGCATACCGGCTGCTGCGCCCGGAGATGCCGAACAAGGCGCTCTTCAACACGGTCATCAACATCGGGCCCCTGCTCGCGAGCCTGCTGATCGCCTGGCTGCTCTGGCTCAGCGTGCCGCCCGGTAACGGACAACGCGGAATCGAAACGGCGCGCGCCGCCGGCTACTGGCTGAACCCGGCCGCGATATTCGCGGCGCCGTTCCTCGGCTACCCCGACCCGATCTTCTCGGTGTTCGGCGTCGGCGCGGTCCTGGCATTGGCGCGCGGCGCGCTTCCGCTGGCGGCGGCGCTCGGGGTGGCCGCGACTCTCATCAAGCCGCAAGGCGTGCTGCTGGCGCCCGTGATCTTCGGCCTGCTGGCGCGCCGGGGCTCGGCAGCGGCCTGGTGGCGCTCCCTGGCCGCTGGCGCCGCGACTGCAACTGTGGTGCTCTCGCCGTGGTGGCTCAGCGGCCACTTGTTCTCGGCGCTCGACGGCTTCCGCCGCCCCTTCGGGCAGGGCACGCTGGCACCCCTCGGCCTCAACGTCTGGTGGGCGGCGGGCTACGTGGCCGACCGGCTGGCCGGCGACACTTCGGGCCTCGCGCGCATCTGGACGATCGACGCGTTCACGCAGGCGAGCGGCGTCGATCCGCGCATCGTCGCCAGGATCGCGCTCGTCGGCGCGTCGCTCGTGATGTTTCTTTGGAGCTATCGCCGCCGTCTCGAAGGCGAGGGTGCCCTGGCCCTGGCGGTTATCGTCATGGTGCACACCTACGCGCTCCTCTCGACGAGCGTCCACGAAAACCACACGTTCCTCGCCGTGGCGTTGGCGCCGCTCCTCTTATTCTCGGTGCCGTGGGCGCGCACCGTGCTTGCCGCAACCTCGGCATTCCTCGGCCTCAGTCTGTTCTTCGCCGCCGGCCTCGGCCGTCGGGTGACGCACTTGCGCAGGATCGAGGACCTGCGCTTCCAGGCCGGCTTCGACCCCACAGTGGTCACCGCGCTGCTGCACGTGGCGCTCGTTGCCTTCCTGTGGCTGCTGTTGGCGCGGGTCAGCGCCGGGCGCGGTGGCGCCGAGCGTTAACATCCGGAGATCCATGGCAGCGAAGCACTTCCCGCCGCAGCGCTACATTGCGCGTGTCGATGCCATCACCGGCGAAGAGCTGGGCGGCGCGATCGATCCGGAAGAGCTGCTGGTGCACGCGCACCGCGACCGCCATCCGGTCGAGATCGGCATGCAGTTTGCGGCCAGCCGCCTCATCGACATGACGCGCAACGAGGTTCTCGTGCGCCAGGGGATGCGGCTCATGAACGAGGTGGGTGAGGCGCTCGCCGGCGGCATCGGCTTCGCCACCGGCAGCCCTGCCTTCGAGCGCCGTGCGCGCCGCATCCTCGGCGTCGTGCAGCGCGAGCACTACTTCCGGTTCCGCGAGCCCACGCATCACTCCGAGCGCGAGGTCCGCGAACGGCTCGCGGAGCTGCGTCGGGGAGCGGCCGCGGCACTCAAGCGGCGCGGCCGCAACCCGCGCCTGCAGGTGCTGCTCACCGGCGCCACCGGCTTCGTCGGCAAGGAGATAGTGAAGCAGGCGGCGGCCGACCCGCGCATCGAGCGGGTGATCGCAGTGGTGCGGACGGAAACCCTGCGCGACCCCAGGACCAGGACGGTGGTGAAGGTGATCGGGGCCGGGGAGCGCGGCGCCCTGCTGTTGCGGCGGCTGGGCATCGACGCGCGCGCCGCGCGGCGGTTCGAGTTCGTCGCCGGCGACATCGAGAAACCCGGCTTCGGCCTGCCGCGCACGACGCTCGCGCGCCTGCGCAGGAGCCTCACGCACGTCGTGCACTGCGCGGCGAGCGTCGCCTTCGACGCTCCATACGACGCGTCGTTCCGCGCCAACGTGCTTGGCTCCCTGAACGCGCTGCGGTTTTCGCGCTCGGTGCAGGACACACCCGGCTCGGCGTTCGTCCACCACGTCGCGATCGAGACGTCCTACATCCACGGGCGGCGCAAGAGTTCGATGGCCGCCGAGAGCGCGCTGGCGTTTCCGCGGCACTTCTACAACAACTTCTACGAGCTGACGAAGGCGCTCGCGTCGATCGAGACCGACCGCGCGATGATCGAGGGACTGCGCGTGGCGCAGCTGCTGCCGTCGATAGTCATCGGCGATGCCCATACCGGCAACAACCGCGGCGACACCAAGGTGGTGAACGCCCCGATCAACGCCTTTGGCCGGATCAAGGAGATGGTCGATGCCGCCGCCGCGGGCGGTGGTGCCGCGGAGCGCCTGCGTACGGCGCTCGTGGCGCTCGTCGCCAACTCGTTTCCCGGCGACCCATCGGCAGAACTCAACCTGGTGCCGGTGGACCGGGTGGTGGCCGGCATCCTGGCGGCGGTGCACCGCCCGGAGGCGATCGGGCGTCGCATCCACCTCGCCACCGACAACCGCATCCGCTCGGCGGACATCGTGCGCATCGCGCGTGCCGAGCTGGGCGTCAACACGCGGCTCGCCGATCCGACGCTCTACCGCAACCTGACGCTGCCGGTGGTGAAGGCGATCCTGCTGCGCATGGACCAGCCGAAGCTCGCGAACGCGCTCGAGAAGCTCGGTACCATCTTCGGCGGCTACAACGAGTGGGGCCAGCCGGTGCACGAAGTGGGCAACGACGTGCGCATCCTCGGACTCGGCATCCACCGGCCCGACACGCAGGCGGCGTTTCGCATGCTGTGCCGTCACAACCGCTACGTGCAGGAGTACGGCAAGGTCAAGGATCCGGACGAGATCGCGCGCCGCGAGGCGCTGTGGGCCGCTTTCGTGGACCACGTCGAGCATCGCAGCGGCCGCGAGGCGGGCTTCATGCCGGCACCCGAGTTCGCGCGCATGCTCGCGGCCGAGATCGACCTCCGCACGTTCACGGCCGCCGCAACGGAAAGGGCGGGACGGTCAAAGCGCGGGCCACAGGCGCGGCCGCGGCAGCGTTCGGCATGACCGCGGCACGCAATCGCACTCGTAGAGTCGCGGTGTTGGGAAGCGCCTCGTTCCTCGGCGCCCGCGTGCTGAGGCGGCTGGCGCGCGAAGCGCGGGATGAGGTGCTGGCGATCGACATCGCGGCGCCGCCGGCGGCGCTCGACGATGTCCGTCACTGCCGCCTCGACCTGACCCGGCCCGACGCCGGCCACGACCTGTTGGCGCTGCTGCGCGACGAGGACGTCGGCACCTTGCTCCATTTCGCGTTCTTCACCAACCCGCGCCGCGACACGGCGTACTCGCACGAACTCGAGTCGATCGGTACGCTCTCGGTGTTCGCAGCGGCGGCCGCCGCCGGCGTCGAGCACGTGGTGATGCGCTCGTTCACCGCGGTCTACGGCGCGCGCGGCCAGAACCCGAACTTCCTCACCGAGGAGCGAGCCCTGGCGGCGGCGTCCGATTTTGCCTGGCTCCGCGACAAGCTCGAGGCGGAGCAGCACGCGGCCGCCTGCGCGCGCCGCTACCCGAAGCTGAACGTGACGGTGCTGCGCTTCGCGCCGCTCTTCGGCCCCGGGGTGCAGACCTTCTACACCGGCGTCTTCGACAAGCGGGTGGTGCCGATCGTCATGGGGTACGACCCGCTGCTGCAGCTGCTGCATCCCGAGGATGCCGAAGGCGCGGTCACGGCCGCGCTCACGCACCGCCCGCGCGGCGCCGTCAACGTGGTGCCGAGCCGCGCGCTGCCGCTCCTGACGGCGCTACTGCTGGCCGAGAAGGTGCCGCTGCCGGTGCCGCACGGCATCGCCTATGCAGGCGCCGACCTCCTGTGGAGCGCGGGCCTGGCCGCCGCGCCTGGCGGTTTCGTCGACTACGCGCGCTTCCTGTTCGTGGCCGACGGCGCGCGGGCCGCGCGAGAGATGGGGTTCACCGCGCGCCACACGAGCCGCGCGGCGCTCGAGTCGTACCTCGGCTATCGCCATCCCACGCGGCCAGCGCGGCTGCGCGAGGTCGAGGCATGAGCCGCGCAAGCCGGGCCAAGGTCGTTCCGATTCGGCCTGTGGGCGGCCGGCGTGCACGCGCCCTGCGGTCGCCAGCGCACGACGACGAGGCGGAGGCGCTGCGCTCGCGGCTCCGTGGCCTGGAGCGCGAGTTCGCCCGCGACGGCCTGTTCGTGCGGCTGGCGCGGCTCGTCGAGAAGGGCTCGGCGGCGAGCAGCTGGGAGAAGCTCGCCCGCGGGCTGTCGGCGGCGTACTTCACCTGGCATTCGGAGACGGTGGACGACTTCGGCTACGACGAGAAGTTCGCCGCTTCGGTGCGTCCGATGCTCGAGTTCCTCTACAACGTGTGGTGGCGGGTCGAGGCCACGGGCGTCGCGAACGTCCCGGCCACTGGCCCGGCGCTGGTCGTTGCCAATCACTCCGGGGTGCTTCCGTACGACGGCCTGATGATGCACCTCGCGATCCGCCAGCAGCATCCCGCGCGCCGCGAATGCCGCCTGCTGGCGCTCGACATGTTCGCGCTCCTGCCGTTCCTCGCGCCCTTGCTGCAGCAACTGGGCGCGGTGCGCGCGAGCCAGGAGAACGGCGAGCGCCTGCTGCGCGGCGGCGAGCTCGTCGGCGTGTTCCCCGAAGGCGTCAAGGGTGTCGGCAAGCCGTTCCGCCGCCGCTACCAGCTGGCGCGCTTCGGTCGCGGCGGCTTCGTGCGCCTCGCGCTGCGCACCGGCGCGCCGCTCGTGCCCTGCGCGATCGTCGGCGCGGAGGAAATCCACCCGATGATCGGCGACATCAGCTTCGTCGGCCGGCCGCTGGGCCTGCCGTTCGTGCCGGTGACGCCGACCTTTCCGCTGCTCGGCCCGCTCGGCCTGGTGCCGCTGCCGTCGAAGTGGTCGATCGACTTCGCCGACCCGATCGCCACCGACGGCTACGGGGCGGACGCCGCCGACGACCCGATCCTCGTCAACCGCCTCTCCGAAACCGTGCGCGCGACCATCCAGGAAATGATCGACGGCCGGCTCGCGCGTCGCCGCTCCGTCTGGTTCGGCTGAGGGCCGTTAGCGCGGGCCGAGCCGCGTCTCGAGGGTGCGCAGGGCGCCGGCGAGTTGGCGGGCCACGGCGGAGTGGTGCGTTGGCGCAGGGGCCGAGCGGCGCGCCGCCGCCTTGTTGCGCAGCTTGATGCCGTGGCGGCCCAGCATGCGCGCGAATGCCAGCCGGCCGGTGCCGCGGAACGCCGCCATCGCCGAGCGATAGCCGTACTGCGCCACCGTGCGCCGCGCCGCGACGCGCATGATGTTGTGGGCGAACATGCGCATGTCTTCGCGCCGCGGCTCGATCAGCAGGATGTCCACCTCGGGATGCTCGAGGCGGTAGCGCTCGAGGCCGTATTGCATGCGGCCGTGGAGCGAGATGCGCAGCACCTGGTCGAGGACGTAGGTGATGCCCTTGTGGCTCAGCGGACCGCCGAGCAGCGGCCGGCGCGCGTCGTTGCGGATCGGCACGATCGGGTTGATGCAGATGACCAGGTCGGCGCCGTGGCCGATCGCGAGGTTGACGTGCGCGGTCTTGCGCACACCGCCGTCGACGTACTCGCGGCCGCCAATGCGCACCGGACGGTACAGACCCGGCAGCGCCGTCGAGGCCTGCACCGCCTTGGAAATGGGCACGTCGCGCCGGCCGCGGTCGCCGAAGGCCACCGCCTCGCCGCTGTCGAGGTCGACCGCGACCAGGAACAGCTGGCGCGCCAGTTGCGAGAAGCGGTCGGTGCCGGCCCGTTCGCGAAAGGTGGTCGCCAGGAAATCGGCGATGCCGGAGTTGTCGAGCAGGCCCGACGGCAGCAGCTCGAAGAACGGCATCAGCAGGTCGTAGGCGCTCTCGCCCTCGCCGCGCATGAGGCGTGCGAGCGTTGCGCGCAGCAGGGCGGGGGCGCGTGCCGAGCGCCGGGCGATTTCCCGCGTGCCGAGGCGGAAGAGCGGGCTGCCGAGGGCGCCGAACAGCGGGCTGCTGTCCTCCAGGAGCTCGTGATACAGGTCGCCAGGCGGGATGCCGTTCGCGAGCAGCGAGGTGACGAACGCCCCGCCGCTGACACCAACGTACATGTCGAAGTCGAGGACACTGCGGTCGAGCAGGTCCTCGAGCGCCCGCAGCACACCGATCTCGTAGACGGCGCCGGTGACGCCGCCGCCCGCACAGACGAGGGCGACCTTGGTGGGGCGGCTTGGGCGGCTGCGGCGAACGCCCAGGAGGCTACCGCCGTGTCTTCTTCTGCGCGCCGATGCGGCGCGAGAGCTCGTCGACCTTGCGGGTCAGCGTCGCGATCTCGCGGCGGCTCGGGATGTTGAGCGCCGCGAGCGTGCGCCTGGCGGTCTCCTCGGCCACGCGCGACACAGTCTTGCGTTCCTTCTCGACGCGCTCCTGGATGAGAGTGAGGCCGGCGTCGATGCGCTTCAGGGCGCTGCGCCGCTCGGCGATCACGGCGCGGCCGATCGAGGCGATGGCCTTGCGCGCGTCCACGTGCGAGAGGTTGCTGCGCAGCTGGTGGATGGCGCCCTCAGCCGTGTGCACCGCGGCACGCGCGGCATTTTTCGCGGTGCGGGTGGCCGACTCGAGCCGAGACGGGGCGGCCTTGCTCTGCGACGATGCTTGCTTCCGTGCGGACTTCCTGCGTGCTGCCATGACGTTTCTCCTTTTTCCTTCCTTACTTCGGGTGCGATTGCTTCTTGCGTGGAACGCGCTTCCTGCCGCGCCGCGCCTTTGCGGCTGGCAGGCTGGTTTCGAGCGTGGCGAGGCGCTCCTTGAGGGTGGTGAGCGACGGCATCACACCGAACTCCTTTTCGCTCGAGGCGACGAGTTCGCCGAGCCGGCGCTCGACCGAGTGCTGCGCGTCGTGCACTGCGCGGCCGGCCGCGGCAACGATCGCGACGCGCAATGCCGCCGCGTCCTCCAGGCCGAGGCGGCCGCGGGTGATGAGGTCGCCCGCGATGCGCTCGGCCTCGCGGCCCACGCGGGCGGCGGCGTCGGGCAGCGCCGGCAGCGCCTCGGCACGGCCGGCGGAAGCCAGCGCCAGTGTGATGATGCGCTGCAGGATGCGCTTCGGCAGGGTGTTGGTGCGGCGCTTGAGGGTCTCGACGAGCGCCGCGCCCAGCACCTGCGAGCTGATGTCGCGGCCGCTGCTGCTGCGCTCGCGGATCGTGAGGTCGGCGCCGCGCGCCGCCAGCTCGCTGAGCGCCTCGAGGGTGACGTAGCGGCGCTCGTGCAGGTCGTAGAGCTTGCGGTTCGCGTAGCGGACCACGATGCGCTCGGCCGGGATGCTGCCCTTGCGCGGCATGGATCGACCATAACGCACTGCGTCATAGTTGTCAAGAGCGAATGACGCGGCGCGTTACAGGAAGCAAGCGCCTGGGGCGTCAGCGCGGGTTGGGTTCGATCGTCAGCGGTGCGCGCTGGCGGCGGTGATGCTCGAGGCGCACGAACACCACGCCGAGGACGAGCCCCAGGCAGAGCGAGGCCAACACGACGAATCCGGCGAGCTTCAGCGAGCCGAGCACCACCGACACCAGGTCGAAGGTCGGCTTCGGCACCACGACCCAGAGGATGGTGGGCGGGGGAGACGGCGCCATGCCGTTGAGCCTAGCAGCGCCCCCGGTTCAGCGCTTGGCGCGGGCGCGCGCCGTGGGCTGCCGGCGATTGCCGGTATCGGCCACGGCGGTGCCGGCCGGCAGGCTGTCGAGGTACGCGCGCACGCCGCCGACCAGGCTCTGGGCAATGGTGTCGCGGTAGCCGTCCTTCTTCAGGAGCGACTCCTCTTCGGGGTGGCTCACGAACGCGATCTCGGACAGCACGCTCGGCATGGTGGCGCCGATCAGCACGTAGAAGGGCGCCGTGTGCACGCCGCGGTCGGGGATCTCCGGGTTCATCGAGCGCACGTTCTCCACCATCGATTCCTGCACCGCTGAGGCGAAGTCGCGGCTCTCGGGAATCTTGCTGTTGAGCATGATGGTCTTCACCAGGCCCTGCAGGTCCTTCATGGTGCCCGACGACACCGCGTTCTCGCGCGCCGCCACCGATTCCGCGTGCGGCGTGCCGGCGAAGTTCAGGTAGTAGGTCTCGATGCCGCGCGCCTTGCGGCTGCGGCTGCTGTTGGCGTGGATCGAGAGGAACAGGTCGGCGCCCTTGGCGTTGGCGATGGCGGTGCGCTCCTCGAGCGGGATGAACACGTCGCTGTCGCGGGTCATGACCACCTCGACGCCCAGCTCGTTGCGCAGCATCTGCGCCACGCGCAGCGCCACGTCGAGCACCAGGTCCTTCTCCTGCAGGCCGCCATGGCCGATGGTGCCCGGGTCGTGGCCGCCGTGGCCGGCATCGATGACGATCTTGCGCGCCTTGAGGCCGAGCTGCCGGGCGAGGCTGTAGGAGCCGCTGCGGTTCGTCTGCGGCGGTGCCGACGGCATGGCGCGCACCACGACCGGAGCGGGCGTCGCTGCGGGCGTCGGTTCGGGCTTCGTTTCAGGCTTCGCTTCGGCTTTGGCTTCGGTCTTCGCCTCCGGTTCGACCTTCTTGATGCGCACCGGGTTCTTGCGCCGGTCGGGGACGCCGCTCGGCGTGGCCGACGCGATCACCGAAGGCAGGGGTGCCAGCACCACGGCGGACGCCACCGGGGGAGCAGTGAGCACCGGCGCCGTGACGGCGCTCTCTTCGGGAGCCTTCGCCTTGTGCTGGTCTTCGGAGGTCATCACCGTCTCGCTGGCGGCTGCGGCGTCGGCTTCTTTTAGCGCGCCCGCCGGGGCCGCCGCGGCCTGGTCGATGGCGGAGTCGATGCCGCGCGGCACGTGTGGCGGCGGGGTGATGCCGGCAGGGTTCGTCACCGCTGCTGTTTGCACGGGCTCCTCAGGAGCTTCGGCAACAGCAGGCGCCGCTGCAGGCGGTGCTGTGCCCGGCAGCGGCGACGAAGCAGGCGCGGCTGCGGCGCTCGCAACGGCGGGTTCCGGGCCCTGCGCGTCGATCACGAGCCGCAGCGGATTCTGCAGGTAGAAGACCGAGTAGGTGCGCAGGTCGGCGAAGTCGAGCACCAGGTCCACGTCGTTGCCGGTGCGCGGCACCAGCTGCGCGCCGCGCAGCAGGCCGTCGTCGCGGTGCACGACCTTGTCGGCGAGGTTCGGGTGCAGGCGCGCGTTCGCGAGGCCCACCACCAGGCGGTTCGCGTCGTCGCCGCCGCGAGCGTGGTGCAGCTCCACCGTCTTGTCGAGGTCGAGGACCACGCGCACCGAGTTGTCGCCGCCCCACTGGCGCAGGTCGAAGACTTCCGAGGTGCCTGGCGGGGGAGGCGCCGGCAGGCTCGCCACTTTTTCGGGCGCGCGCTTCTTCATCCCCTCGCGCAGGTCGGCGGCGTGCGTGCCGCGCGGATAAGCGGCGAGATACGCGCGGGCCGCTTCGCTCGTCTTGTCCTTGCCGGCACCCGAAGTGTCGCGGCTCAGTTCGTAGACCGCGTAGAGCGCCGGGTCGCCGAGCTTGCTGGCCGGGTACTCGGACACGATCCAGCGGTACGACTTGACCGCCTCGGCGCGGTAGCGGGCGCTCGCGAACCGCTCGCCCATCTCGCGGTACAGGTTGCCCATGTTGAGGAGCGCGTCGTCGCACAGCGCACTCTTCGGATAGCGGTCCACGACCCTGCGGAAGCGCAGCGCCGCGGCCTCCCAGTTGGCGCGATTCTTCTGCCGTGACGTGCTCTTCCTGAGCGCCGCGGAGTACACGCGCGCCTGGTCGTAGAGCGCGCTGTCGGGCCTGGCGGTGGCGGCCACGGAAGCCGCAGGCTTGCGCGCCGCCGGCTTGCGGCTGCGCTTGCGCGCGGCTTCGGCGGGGACGCAGAGTATCGCGACCAGCGCGGCCGCAGCCACCAGGCGCAGCGCCGCCTTCACTTGGGCCATGCGTCCACCGTCTCGTAGTAATCGGCCGCCACCAGGATCTCGCGCGCCTTCGAACCATCGGCCGGGCCGATGATGCCGTCGCGCTCCATGATGTCGACCAGCCGGCCGGCGCGGGAGAAGCCGATGCGGAAGCGCCGCTGCAGCATGCTGGTCGAGGCCTGGCCGGAGGTCACCACGAAGCGCACCGCCTCGTCGAACAGCTCGTCCTTGTCGTCGTTGGCCGCGGCGCGTTCGGCGGCCGCCTGCTCGGTCTTGCCGACGGTGTCGTCGTAGGAGGGCTTGCCCATGCCGCGCAGGCACTGCGTCAGCCGCGCGATCTCCACCTCGGTGACGAAGGCGCCGTGTATGCGCATCAGGCGCGCGCTGCCCGGCGGCAGGAACAGCATGTCGCCGCGACCCAGCAGGCGCTCGGCGCCGATCGAGTCGAGGATGGTGCGGCTGTCCACCCGCGCCGCGACGCGGAACGAGATGCGCGACGGGAAGTTCGCCTTGATGAGGCCGGTGATGACGTCGACCGACGGCCGCTGGGTGGCGAGGATCAGGTGGATGCCCACCGCGCGCGCCATCTGCGCGAGCCGCGTGATCGACTCCTCCACCTCGCGCGCCGAGACCATCATCAGGTCGGCGAGCTCGTCGATGATGATGACGATGTAGTGCAGGGGCTTCAGGTCCTCGGAGCCGCTCTGCGCCTGCTCGTTGCGGACGATGTTGTTGAACTGGTCGATGTTGCGCACGCCTTCGCCGGCCAGCATGCGGATGCGCTTTTCCATCTCCGTCACCGCCCACTTGAGGACGTTGGCGGCGACCTTGGGATCGGTGACGACCGGGGTCAGCAGGTGCGGGATGTCCTCGTAGACGCCGAGCTCCAGCCGCTTGGGGTCGATGAGGATCAGGCGGCACTCGTCGGGCGTGCACTTGAACAGGATGCTCGCGATCATGCAGTTGAGGCCGACGCTCTTGCCGGTGCCGGTGGAGCCGGCGATCAACAGGTGCGGCATCGCGGCGAGGTCGGAAACGCAGGTTTCGCCGCCGACCGTCTTGCCGAGTGCCAGCGTCAGGCGTCCCGGCGACTTGCGGAAGGCGTCCGACTCGAGGATCTCGCGCAGCGAGATGATCTCGCGGGTCTCGTTGGGGATCTCGACGCCCACGGTGCCGCGGCCGCTCATGCGGTCGATGCGCAGCGCCTCGGCTTCGAGCGCCAGCGACAGGTCGTCCGCGAGGCCGACGATCTTCGAATACTTGACGCCGGCGTCGGGCTTGAACTCGTAGGTGGTGACGACCGGACCGGGGTGGATCTCGACAACGCTGCCGTGCACGTCGAACTCGGCGCTCTTGCTTTCGAGCGTGCGGGCGCGTTCGAACAGGCGGTCCTTGTCCATCCTGCCTTCGGAGACGATCGCGTCGAGGAGCGACGTGGGCGGCAGCGGGCCGTCGGCGGCGATGCCGCCCGCCACCTCGCCGCGCGCGCGCCGCTTCGGCTTCGGCGCCTCGGGTTCGGCCTCCGCCGCGAAATCACGATCGGGCCGGGCGCGCGGTTGCGGGGCGGGCGGCGCCGGGGACGTCGGCGCAAGTAGCGCGCTGGCGCGGATGCGTGGCTGGGCCGGCGCGGGCTTCGGCGCTTCCGCCTCGGCCGCGACCAGGTCTTCGTCGAGCACCGCCGCCGCCGGCTGGGCGCGGCCGCGCGGGTTCTCGGCGGGTGCCTCTTCCTGGCGCCGCAGCGTGTGCTTGCGGACCACGTCCTGGCGCAGGTTCTCCTTGCGGCGCGTCTCGCGGTAGTGCGCCCACGCGGTCATGAGGGCGCGCACCCGGCCCTGCACGAGCGCCCACGCGCCGCGCAGGAAAGCCGCGAACGAGAACTGGGTGGTGAGGATCACCGAGACGATCAGCAAGGTGAGCACGATGATGTAGGCGCCGGGGCGGTTGAAGCGTTCGGTGAGCCAGTCGGAAAGCAGCTGCCCGGTGGCGCCGCCGGCACGGACGTTGTCGGCCTCGAAGGAGACGGTGCCGATGGCGAGGGTGAGGAACGCCGTCAGCATGAGCATCAGGAGCCCAAGGCCGGCCGCCTTCGTATAAGGCGCCTCGACCGGCCGGCACCAGAAGAGCTTCCAGCCCCAGACCGCGAACACCACCGGGAGCACCATCGCGGCGAGGCCGAAGAGCTGCGGGATCAGGAGCTCGGCGATGAAGGCGCCGGTGGGTCCGATCCAGTTGCGCGCGTGGCCGCCCGCGCCGGCCTTGAAAAAAGGCGCCGGATCGGCCGGGTTGTAACTCGCCAGGCTGATGAGGAGAAGAACCGAGACGGCCAGGGTGAAAAGGCCCAGGAACTCGGAGAACCGCTGCTGCGTTTTGTCGGCCGTTGCCATTCGTGCTTTTCGGCCCAAACCCAAGCCGATCAGTTGGTTAATGTAGCACGAAGGCTTTCGTACAAAGTGAGGAATTCCACAACTGATAGCGTTTCCGGGCGCCGCGCACCCTCGATATCGAGTAACTTCAAGTGTTCCTTGAGGTTAGGCCAAATCGGAGCCAGATTGTTCCAGAGCGTTTTTCTGCGGTGGACGAACGCCTTTTCCACGAATCCCCGGAAGGCTTCCAGGTCGATTGTCGGCGCCGGCCGCTTGAACGCGAGGCGCACTACCGCCGACTCCACCTCGGGGGGTGGATCGAACGCCTGCGGGCCGAGCCGCATCGGCACCGAGACGTCGGCGACGAGTTGGGCGACGACCGACAGGATGCCGTAGCTTTTCAGCCCCGGGGGAGAGGCGACCCGCTCGGCCACTTCGAGCTGCACCATGACGTGCGCGTCGCGCGCGTGCGCGTGCAGCGCCAGGATGCGCCGCAGCAGAGGGCTGCCGATGTAGTAGGGAAGGTTGCCGGCGATGCGGCCTCCCGGCGGGAGCAGCGCCTGCAGGTCCACTTCGAGGGCGTCGCCCGAGGTCACCGCAAGGTTCGCGGGTCCGCGCATGCGCAGCACGTCCGCGAGACGCTCGTCGAGTTCGACCGCGCTCACGGTGCGCGAGCGCCCGGCGAGCGGCAGGGTGAGAGCGCCGCGGCCGGGACCGATCTCGAGGAAATCGTCCTGCGGCTGCGGGTCGATGACGCGCAGCAGTTCGCTGACGCCGTTGCTGCGGAGGAAGTGCTGGCCAAGGCGCCGCCGCATGGATCGTGGCTCGATCATACCGGCCCGGATCTGTTACCGTTCAGCGGCTTAATGAACTCCCTGCATGTCGCGCTGGTTTCAGCCGAAGTCACACCCTTCGTGAAGACCGGCGGCCTCGGCGACATCGCCGGCGCGCTGCCGCGTGCGCTCGCGAAGCTGGGCCACCGCACCACGGTGTTCGTGCCCCGCTACCGCAGCGTCAAGCCGCCCGAAGGCGAGTGGGACGGCTCAACCCACGTGCGCGTCGACGCGGTCGATCGCATTGCCGGCTACTACCGCTGCCGCACGTCGCCGTCGGTCGATACCGTCTTCATCGAGCATGCGCCCTTCTACGACCGCGGCGGCGGGCCGTACGGCGATGCGCTGGGCGCCTTCGACGACAACCATTTGCGGTTTGCGTTCCTGTCGCGCGCGGCGATCGAGTACTTCCGCATGCGCGGCGAGCGCCCGAGCGTCTTCCACGCGAACGACTGGCACACCGGCCTGCTGCCCGTCTACCTGAAGGCGATGTACTGGAGCGACCCGCTGCTCGCGCGCATGCCGAGCGTCTACTCCATCCACAACCTCGCCTACCAGGGCAACTTCGCGAAGAGCGTGCTCGACACGCTCGGCTTCCCCCGCCACCTCGGCGACGGGCCCGCGCTCGAGTTCGACACCGGTGTCAGCTACATGAAGGGCGGCATCCTGTTCGCCGAAGCGGTCAATACCGTGTCGCCGCACTACGCCGACGAAGTGCGCACGCCCGAGCTGGGGCTGCGCTTCGACCAGATCCTGCGCTCGCGCGGCGCCGACTTCAGCGGCATCCTGAACGGCGTCGACTACGACGAATGGGACCCGCGCAACGACCGCATGATCGCGCACCGCTTCGCCGCCGACGACCTGAGCGGCAAGGCGGCCTGCAAGGCCGACCTGCTGCGCGCCTATGGCCTGCCCGAGTTTCCCGACCTGCCGCTCGTCGGCATCACCTCGCGGCTGGTCGCGCAGAAGGGCATCGACCTCGTCACCTCGGCCTGGGGCGACTTCCTGCGCCGGCCGATCCGGCTGGTGATGCTCGGCGAGGGTGAGAGCGCGGTGCAGGACGGCTTCCACCGCATGCGCGCCGCGGCGCCCGACCGGGTCGGCGTGCGCATCGGCTACGATGCGCGGCTCGCGCACCAGATCGAGGCCGGCGCCGACATGTTCCTGGTGCCGTCGCGCTTCGAGCCGTGCGGCCTGACGCAGATGTACAGCCTGCGCTACGGCACGGCGCCCATCGTGCGCTCCACCGGCGGCCTCGTCGACACCGTCTCGCATCACACGCCGGGCTCGGACAGCGGCACCGGCTTTCGCTTCAACGACGCCGACAGCACTGCACTCCTGTGGGCCCTCGACCAGGCGCTCTCGAGTTACGTGCGCAAGGACGAATGGCAGGCCCTGCAGCGGCGCGGCATGGCGATGGATTTTTCGTGGGACCGTTCCGCGGCGCAGTACGTCGATCTTTACCAGGACGCCGCGCTCCGCGCCTAGTCGATCTCCATCAATTGGTCCGAGGCGGGCCGCCGCGGCGGCTTCGAACGAGCCGGCGCCGTGCGTGGCGCGGGTGCAATGGGAATCGCTGCCGCCGCGGTGCCGCCGAGCTGCGCGAACGCGTCCGCCAGGTCCTGCGTCGTTGCGTCGACGCCGCGCGCGTGCAGCCGCACCCAGTGGCCGATGAGCGGATCCACGAACACGTAGCGCTTGCGCACCATCGCGAGCGCGTCCACCTGCACCAGCCACTGCAGGTACTCGCGCAGCGCTCCGGGCGTGCGCCCGAGCGCCTTGCACAAGGAAGTGAGGTTCTGTCCCGGCTCTTCCGCCACCGCCTGCAGCACCGCCTTGCAGATGCCGTAGCCGCGGCTGCGCAGCAGCAGGGCCTCGTGCGTGTGCCGGCACAGCGACTCGATGCGGCCGCCGCCGGCCATCGCCTCCAGCCAGGCGGCCCGCAGCTCCGGCGCGCCTGCATCGAGGAGCGCGTCGAGATAGCGCGGCATGCCCGCGCTCACCGCATGCACCGCGGCGCCGTCCCACCGGGCACCGCTGGCGCGCACAGCCTGCGCGGTCTCCGCGGCATCGAGGGGCCGCGCGAGCATCGCCTCGAGGCCGAAGACCTTGCGCGCAACTGTCGGGTAGGAGGTTGCGAGCACCGTGCCGCCGTTGCGGGCGCGCATCGCCTTCACGAACGGCGAGGCGACGCCGCGCAGGTCCTTGAAGTAGTCGAGCGAGCGGATTTCGGTGAACTCGTCGAAGAGCAGCGCCACCGGCGGCTTTCCCGAGGCGCCGAGCTGCGACCACAACTCGAGGAGCTTGCCCACCGCCTTCGCCACCTGGCGGCGGTCGGCCGAGCCCGCGAGGCGCCTGATCTCGGTGGCGAGCGGCAATGCGGGCGCGGCGGCCGCTGCGGGAATGACGTCGAGGGCGATGCGCAGGAAGCGCTCCGGCGACGAGGCGGCGCCCATCAGGTCGAGCCGCACGACCGTGACGCCCTCGCGCTGCAGCGTCTTCTGCAGCCGGCGCAGCAGCGTCGTCTTGCCGGCGCCCGGCGGCCCGGCGAGCACCATCGGCGCCTCGCCGCGCGCGCCTTCGAGCAACGCCTGCTCGAGGTCGTCGCGGCGGAAGTCGACGCGCGCCATCAGGGTGCGAGCATCGGGATCGAGACGCCGCGTTCGCGGGCCACCTCGATGGCGCGCTCGTAGCCGGCATCGGCATGGCGCGCCACTCCCATGCCCGGGTCGCTCGTCAGCACGCGCTGCAGCCGGCGCGCCGCCTCCTCGGTGCCGTCAGCGACGATCACCATGCCGGCGTGGATCGAGTAGCCCATGCCGACGCCGCCGCCGTGGTGCACCGATACCCAGGTCGCGCCGCCCACCGCGTTGATGAGCGCGTTCAGGATGGGCCAGTCGGCGACCGCGTCGGAGCCGTCGCGCATCGCTTCCGTTTCGCGGTTGGGCGAAGCCACCGAGCCCGCGTCGAGATGATCGCGGCCGATGACGATGGGTGCCGACACCGCGCCGCTGCGCACCAGCTCGTTGAAACGCAGGCCCATGCGCGCGCGCTCGCCGTAGCCGAGCCAGCAGATGCGCGCCGGGAGCCCCTGAGAGCGCACCCGCTCGCGCGCCAGCGTGATCCAGCGGTGTAGTGCCCGGTCGTCGGGGAAGGCTTCGAGCACGGCGTCGTCGGTGACCTTCAGGTCGTTCTCGTCGCCGGAGAGCACTGCCCAGCGGAACGGCCCCTTGCCTTCACAGAAGAGCGGGCGGATGTAGGCGGGCACGAAGCCGGGAAACGCGAACGCGTCCTCGACGCCGGCCTTCTGCGCTTCGGCGCGGATGTTGTTGCCGTAGTCGAACGTGACCGCGCCCTGCTTCATCAGGTCGAGCATGCCCTGGACGTGCTCGCCCATGGCGCGCCGCGACTCGGCCATGAATCGTTGCGGGTCGCTCGCGCGCAGGTGCAGCGCCGCGTCGTAGCTCATCCTGTTCGGGACGTAGCCGTTCAGGGGATCGTGCGCGCTCGTCTGGTCGGTGAGCAGGTCCGGCACCACCGCGCGCCGCGCCAGCTCCGGGATGACGTCGGCTGCGTTCCCGAGCAGGCCGATCGAGAGCGGCCGGCCCGCGGCCTGCGCCGCGCGCGCCTTCTGCAGCGCCTCGTCCAGGTCTTCGCTCGACTCGTCGAGGTAGCGCGTCTCGAGGCGCCGGCGGATGCGGTCGCGATCGACCTCCACGGTAACGATGACGCCGTCGTTCATGGTGGCGGCGAGCGGCTGCGCGCCGCCCATGCCGCCGAGCCCGGCGGTCACCACCAGCCGGCCGCGCAGCGAGCCGCCGAAATGCTGGCGCGCCGCCTCGGCGAAGGTTTCGTAGGTACCTTGCAGGATGCCCTGGCTGCCGATGTAGATCCACGAGCCGGCGGTCATCTGCCCGTACATCATCAGGCCCTTGCGGTCGAGCTCGTAGAAATGCTCCCAGGTGGCCCAGGCCGGCACCAGCATCGAGTTGGAGATGAGCACACGCGGCGCGTCGGCGTGGCTCTTGAACACGGCGACCGGCTTGCCCGACTGCACCAGCAGCGTCTCGTCGTTTTCCAGTTTCTGCAAGCTGGCGACGATCGCGTCGTACGCCTCCCAGTTGCGCGCCGCGCGGCCGATGCCGCCGTAGACGACGAGGTCCTCGGGCCGCTCGGCGACGTCGGGATCGAGGTTGTTCATCAGCATGCGCAGCGCGGCTTCGGTCTGCCACGACTTGCACGAAAGCACGGTGCCGTGCGGCGCCCGGATCACTCGCCTGGTCATCGCGCTACTCCAGCACCGTGCCCACGGCCGCGGCCGCGGCGGCCAGGGCGCCTGCTTCGACGAGGACGGCGGCCGCCTCGATATCGACGCCGAGCGGCCGGTCGGTGTCGTAGGCGCTCACCACCGAACGCAGGCGCGCGTGTGCCGCCTCGAGCGCCACCGACGAGCGCATCGGCCGGTGGAATTCGAGCGCCTGAGCGGCACAGAGCGTCTCGATCGCGAGGATGCGGCGCACGTTCGCCACCACCCGGCGGCACTTCATCGCCGCGTGCGCGCCCATCGAGACGTGGTCCTCCTTGTTGGCCGAGGTGGGGATGGAGTCGACGCTCGCCGGATGCGCGAGCACCTTGTTCTCCGACGCGAGCGCCGCCGCGGTGACCTGCGCGATCATGAAGCCGGAGCGCAGGCCGCCCTCGGAGGTGAGGAACGCGGGCAGCCCCGAGAGGTTCGCGTTCACGAGCCGTTCGGTGCGCCGCTCGCTGATGGCGCCGAGCTCGGCAACCGCGATGGTGAGGAAGTCGGCGCAAAGGGCCATCGGCGCGCCGTGGAAGTTGCCGCCGGAGAGCAGCTCGCCGCTCTCGGCGAACACCAGCGGGTTGTCGGTGGCGGAATTCATCTCGATCGCCGCTGCCCGCGCGACGTGCGCGAGCGTATCGCGCACCGCGCCGTGCACCTGCGGCATGCAGCGCAGGCTGTAGGCGTCCTGGACGCGCCCGCAGTTGCGGTGCGATTCGCGCAGCGAACTGCCGGCCAGCAGCTGCGCCAGGTTGCGCGCGGACGCGAGCTGGCCCGGGTGCGGCCGCAGCCCGTGAATGCGCGGGTCGAAGGCGACATCGGTGCCGAGCAGCGCGTCGAGCGACATCGCCCCGGCGACGTCGGCCTCGCAGCACAGGCGCTGCACTTCGGCGATCGCGAGCGCCAGCAGCCCGGTCATCATCTGGGTGCCGTTGATGAGCGCCAGGCCCTCCTTCGCCTGCAGCGTCAGCGGCGCGAGTCCCGCGGCGCGCAGCGCCTCGGCGGCGGGCACGCGGCTGCCGTCGTACTCGCACTCGCCCTCGCCGATGAGCGCCACCGCGAGGTGGGCGAGAGGCGCCAGGTCGCCGCTGGCGCCCACCGAGCCCTGCGAAGGGATCAGCGGATGGACGCCGCGGTTCAGCATGCCGATGAGCAGCTCGAGCGTCTCCTTGCGAATGCCGGAGTAGCCGCACGCGAGCACGTTGGCGCGCAGCAGCATGAGCGCGCGGGTTTCGTCCACGCGCAGCGGCTCGCCGACGCCGGCGCAGTGGCTGCGCACCAGGTTCGCCTGCAGGATCTCGAGCTTGTCGGCGGGAATCGAGACGTCGGCGAAGTTGCCGAAACCGGTGGTGACGCCGTAGACGACGCGCCCGTCCTTCACCGCGCGCTCGACGATGGCGCGCGCGGCTTCGAGCCGCAGCAGCGACTGCGAGGCGAGCGCCACCGGCCGCCGCCGCCTGGCGATGTCCTCGAGAGCGGCGATCGAGAGGCTGGCGCCGTCCAGGAAGAGCGGCTCGGCAGTACGCAGGGTCATCGGTTCGGTGAAGTTAGCACGGGGGTAGAATCGGCGTCCCGTGCCAAACATCGTGATCGCCGGCGCCCAATGGGGGGACGAAGGCAAAGGCAAGATCGTCGACATGCTCTGCGACCGCGTCCAGGTCGTGGCGCGTTACAACGGCGGCCATAACGCCGGACACACGGTCATCGCCGACGGCGACAAGTTCGTGCTGCACCTGAT
Source organism: uncultured Acidobacteriota bacterium (assembly GCA_963720545.1). Taxonomy (GTDB): domain Bacteria; phylum Acidobacteriota; class Vicinamibacteria; order Fen-336; family Fen-336; genus MFD01916-c6. Next base: position 4,067,128 of record OY970399.1, read on the forward strand.
CCCGTCGGGAATCCTGCACGACGGGATCCTGTGCGTGATGGGCCCCGGCATGGTGGTCGATCCGCTGGCGCTCGAGAAGGAGATAGCGGAGCTCGAGGGCCGCGGCATCGACGTGCGCGGCAACCTGCGCATCTCCGACCGCGCGCACCTGATCCTGCCGCACCATCGCGCCCTCGAAGCGCTGGCCGAGGCCGGCCGCGGCGATCGCAAGATCGGCACCACCCAGCGCGGCATCGGGCCCGCCTACGAAGACAAGGCCGGCCGCCGCGGCATCCGCATGGGCGACCTGCTGCGGCCGGAGCGCCTCGCCGCCAAGCTCGCGGAAGCGAAGCGCCACTACGAGAACCTGTGCCGCGGCGCCGGCGTCGCGCCCGAAATCGACTTCGACGCGGTCATCGTCGACCTCACCGGCTATGGGCAGCGCTTTGCGCCGATGATCCGTGACACGGTGCGCGTGCTCCACGAGCAAATCGCATCGGGCTACTCGGTGCTCTTCGAGGGCGCGCAGGCGACGCTCCTCGACATCGACCACGGCACCTACCCGTTCGTCACTTCGTCCTCGGCGATCGCCGGCGGCGCCGCCACCGGGCTGGGCGTGCCGCCGACGCGCATCGACGCGATCCTCGGCGTGGTCAAGGCATACACGACGCGGGTGGGTGCCGGTCCGCTGCCTTCGGAAATGGGCGGCGACATCGAAGACCGCATTCGTGAGCGCGGCGGCGAGTATGGTGCCTCCACCGGGCGTCCGCGCCGCTGCGGCTGGTTCGACGCGGTGGTCACGCGCTACGCGACGCGCGTCAACGGCTTCGACTCGCTGGCGCTCACCAAGCTCGACGTCCTCGATGGCCTCGACGAGATCCGCATCTGCACCGGCTATTCGCTGGAAGGCGAGATCATAGAGGAGCCGCCCGCCGACATCGAGCTGCTGGAACGCTGCGCGCCGCGGTACGAAACCATGCCGGGCTGGAGCGGCGCCACCGCCTCGGTGCGCGAGTTCGACAGCCTGCCCGAACCCGCGCTGCGCTACATCGCGCGGCTGTCGGAGCTGGTGGGCGCCGAAATCGGCCTCGTCTCCACGGGCCCCGACCGCGCCGAGACCATCCTGCGGCGCAACAGCGCGCTCGCCAGCTGGTTCGACAGCCCGCTCTAGCCGCGCGCGCCGCTACTGCGCGCCGTAGTACTTGCGGCCAGGAGTGGGCGAGGGCGGCGGCGGCGCCTGATAGCGGCCCGACTCGACGTCGAGCCAGCGCATCATCAGCGCCTCGCGCTGCTTCATCTGCAGGTCCGCGCTGTCGGGCCGCGCACGCACCACCTCGTCCAGCACGCGCGCGTAGGTCCCGGTGGCGACGCCGATGAAGGCAACGATGCCGTCGTAGGCCGCGCCGAAGTCGTTCGCCTCGAACGTGACGGCGTCGCCGCTCGCCGAGAGCGCTATGCCCGGCACGTCTTTCAGCACCGCGAGGCTTGCCGGGGGCACGGCGCGCAGCGACGCCTGGATCGGTGCGCCGATCTTCATCACCTTCGCTTTGGCAAGGCTGCGCACGGCGTCCGCCGCCTGCGCGCGCATTTCGGCGTGCACCGTGGCGACGTCGCGCAGCTCTACGGTGCTGGCGCTCGTCGCCTTCTTGGTGGTGACGAAGCGGATCCACGGCATCGTCTGCAGGTCCTTGGCCAGCTTGTCGTCCCCCGAGGCGAAGATGAAGGGCACACCGGCCCGGCCCCAGGACAGTGCCACCAGTTCCGTCTCGGTGACCGCGCGGCCGCTCAGGATGATGTCCATGCCGAGCGTGAAGGTGTGCGAGGCGAAACCGCCGCTGCCGGTCTTCGCGTGCATCGCGACCGCCACCACCGCGTCGTACTTGCCCGGCTCCACGATGTCCACGTACTGGCGGAAACGGGTGTCGCGTGTCAGCTGCGTGGCGCGCTTGTCGAGCTTCGCCGGGACGAGGTCAGGGTCGGGGTTGCCGCTGCCGTGCGCGTCCACGATCTCGACACTGGTGGCGCCGCCCGCGAACAGGCCGTCCACCACCGCGTTGATGTCGGCGGCCAGCAGCTCCTGTCCCTTCGGGTAGTAGGCCGGCTGCCAGAAGTTGAAGGTGCGGTAGTCGTCCTGGCCGCTCATGCCTTCCATGTCGTGGTACACGAGGACGCGGATCTCGCCGTCCTTGTGGGGTGCCGGCGACACCAGCTCGATGCCGCCGCCGGCGGGGTCCTTGGTGTCGGCGGCAGGGGACACGCGCCCGGCAGAAACCGAAGCGGCCTGAGTGAGAGTGACAGCGGCGATGGTCGTGGCGATGGCCAGGGTATTGCGGGGTCGCATGGCTGCCGAGTGTACTGCCGTTGCGTCTCTTGTAGGATGGCGCACCCTCGCTTACGTCAAGGAGTGCGGCACCATGGGCACCAGCATCAAGGCTTCGTTGTACGCGCCGGTCCTGGTCGTGATGAACGCCGCTGCCGCCCTGGCCCGCCAGCGCAGCGATGCGGGCGATCCTGCGGCCTGCGCCGCCTGCGGCAGCTGCGGTGCGTTTGGCGCGATGCTGGCCGTGATCCCCCTGGTGTTCCTGGTCGTGAACATCGCGCTTCTCGTGTGGGTGGCGCGCGATGCCAAGGCGCGTGGCATGGACAACGCCGTGCTGTGGATGATCCTGGTGATGTTCACGAGCGTGCTGGGCCTCATCCTCTACATCCTGTCGCGGCCGAAGGGCGACCTCGCCCCGTGCCCGCACTGCGGCAACCAGCGGCTTTCGGCCAGCGCGAAATGCCCCCATTGTGGAAATTCCTGAAGCGTCCGCACCCCTGGCTCGCGGCAGTCGTCGCGTTCTCGGTGCTGGCGCTCGTCGATACTCATCGTGACCCGTCGCGGCAGCTCACGGGCCGCGCCTGGATCGCCTCGGTGCGCGTTTACCAGCGGTTCGCGAGCCCGCAGCTCGCCGCGCACATCCGCTGCCGCTACCAACCGACCTGTTCGGAGTACTCGATCGGTGCGGTCGCGCGCCATGGCATCGCCGCGGGCCTGCTCATGACCTGGCGCCGGGTGCGCTCGTGCACCGAGTCGGTGCCTTTCGGCACCGCCGATCCCGTGCCTTAGGACTCCTCGCGCGCGATGGCGTGGCAGGTGAGCTGGCGCCGCCGCCGGCCGTCAGGCGACTACAATTCCGGCATCGTGACCCCTCTGCCGCAGGCAGATTCGTGAAGATCGTCAGCGCCGGCGGCGGGCCGGCCGGGCTCTTCTTCGCCATCCTCATGAAGCAGCTCGACCCGCGCCACGACATCACCGTGCTCGAGCGCAATCGGCCCGGGGATGCCTTTGGCTGGGGCGTCGTCTTCTCCGACGATACCCTGGCGCATTTCGCCGCCGCCGACAGCGAAGTGCACCGCGCCATCACGGAGCGGTTCGTCTACTGGAACGAGATGGACGTGTACGTGCACGGACAGAAGCTGCGCACCGCCGGTCACGGCTTCTGCGGCATCGCGCGCAAGTCGCTGCTCGAGGTGCTGCAGCAGCGTGCCGCGCGCCTCGGCGTGCGCCTCGTGTTCGAGAGGGAGGTGCGCGGGCGCGCCGACGCCGGCGACGCCGACCTCGTGATCGCAGCCGACGGGGTCAACAGCCGGCTGCGCGAGGAAGCCGCCGCGCGCTTCGCCCCGGCCATTTCATGGGGACGCTGCCGCTTCTCGTGGCTCGGCACCTCGTTGCCGCTCGACGCATTCACGTTCGTCTTCAAGGAGAGCGAGCACGGCCTCTTCCAGGCGCACGCCTATCCATTTCAGCAGGGCCTCAGCACGTTCATCGTCGAATGCCATGAGGAGGTGTGGAAGCGCGCCGGGCTGGAGACGGCAAGCGAAGCGGAGACGGTGCGCTACCTCGAGAACCTGTTCCGCGACGACCTGAAGGGCCACCCCCTGCTCACCAACAACTCGGTGTGGCGCGCATTTCCGGTGGTGGTGAACGACGCATGGACCAGCGGCCACGTGGTGCTGATGGGCGACGCGGCCCACACGGCGCACTTCTCGATCGGCTCGGGCACCAAGCTCGCCATGGAAGATGCCGTCAGCCTGGCGGGTGCGTTCCGCGAAGCAGGCGGCCGGGACGTTGCGGCGACGCTCGCCGCCTACGAGGCGGAACGCCGTCCTGTGGTGGCAAGGTTCCAGTCGGCGGCGCGCACCAGCCAGGAATGGTTCGAGAACAGCGCGCGGCACCTGGCACTCGATCCGGCGCGCTTCACCTTCAGCCTGCTGACCCGCAGCAAGCGTGTCACCTACGAGACGCTGCGCGAACGCGACCCGGAGCTGGTCGCCGCCGCGGCCGCGTCGTTCGCCGGGCCCGGCGCCGTGCCGGCCCCGCCGTACCTGCGCCCGTTCTCGCTCGGCGCGCTGCAGCTGCGGAACAGGGTGGTCGTGTCACCCATGTGCCAGTACTCGAGCGACGACGGCACGCCCAACGATTGGCACCTCGTGCACCTGGGCAGCCGCGCGCTGGGCGGCGCCGGGCTTGTCATCACCGAGGCGACCCACGTCGCCGCCGACGGCCGCATCTCGCCTCGGTGTGCCGGGATGTACGCAGCGAAGCATGTGCCGGCATGGCGGCGCGTTGTCGACTTCGTGCACGGATCGAGCGGCGCCCGCATCGGCATGCAGTTGAGCCACGCCGGCCGCAAGGGCGCGACCGACGTTCCGTGGCGCGGCGGCATGCCGCTGCAGGAAGGTGCCTGGCCGCTGCTGGCGCCGTCGCCCCTTGCGTACGATGCCGGCTGGCAGGTGCCGCAGGCCATGACCCGCGACGACATGGACCGCATCCGTAGCGAGTTCGTGCGCGCCGCGGAGATGGCGGACGACGCCGGCTTCGACATGCTCGAGCTGCACCTCGCGCACGGCTACCTGCTCGCCACGTTCCTTTCGCCGCTCACCAACCGGCGCGCCGACGACTACGGCGGCCCCATCGCGAACCGGCTGCTGTTTCCGCTCGAGGTGTTCGACGCGGTGCGCAAGGTGTGGCCCCGGCAAAAGCCCATCACGGCGCGCATTTCGGCCACCGACTGGAAGCCCGGCGGCCTCGATGCGGCGGATCGCGTGGCGATTGCCCGCGCCTTGAAGGAGCACGGCTGCGACGGGATCACCGTTTCGAGCGGCAGCACCGTTCCCGACCAGCAGCCCGTCTACGGGCGGATGTGGAACGCCGGCTTCAGCGACGAGATCCGCAGCGAGGCGGGCATCCCGACCCTGTGCGTCGGCAACATCCAGGACACCGACCAGTGCAATACGCTCCTCGTGTCCGGACGCGCGGACCTGTGCGTGCTGGCCCGCGCGCATCTCGCCGACCCGTACCTGACGCTGCGCGCCGCGGCGGCGGATGGCCACGACGACGGCTATTGGCCGGTGCAATACGAGCTGGGTCGGCCGCAGAAGCGGCGCGGCTAGCGCTTCGGCGCGGCCGGCGGTGAGCGGCGGAAGAAGTCGCTGAGGGCGCCGCGCACCGCGCCGGGGCATTCGAGATAGGCGAAGTGCCCGCAGTTCGCGAGCGTCGTGAGGCGCGCGCCCGAGATGGCACGGGCGATGTTGGCGGCCACTTCCGGCGGAATGAAGTCGTGGTCGCCGGTGATCACCAGCGTCGGGATGTTGAGGCTGCGCAGCTTCGGCAGCAGGTCGTAGCCCGGCACCTGCCACGTGTCGCGCATCAGCCGGTCTTCCGCGGCACGCGCCTTCAGGATGCCTGCGCTGCCCTGGCTTGCGAACGCCGATTGCATCGCGGCCATCAGCCGCTCGTAGTCTTCGCCGCGCGCGAATGCATTCTTGAAGTGCAGGCGATAGCGCGCCGCGACCGCCGCGGGATCGCCGCTCTGGTAGGCGGTAGCCGCAACCATCGCCTTCTGGCGCTCGAAGTCGGGGCCAAGTCCCTCTGCGTAGGCCTTGCGGAACGCCGCGAGGTCGGTCGCGGAAACCGGTGCGGGGTTCATCAGGATGAGGCGCGACACCCGTGACGGACGGCGCAGCGCGTACTCGAGCGCCAGCAGCGCGCCCCAGGAATGACCGAGCAGCACGGCCTGGTCGAGCTGGAAGTGCTGGCGCACCTTGTCGAGGTCCTCGAGGTCGGACGCGAGCGTGACGTCGCCGGGCCGAACGTCGTCCGCCGAGCTCCCGCGCCCGCGCTGGTCGTAGTAGATGAGGCGGAACGAATCGGCGAGCTGGTCGAGGTCGGGCAGCAGGTACCCGTGGTCGAAGTCGGGCCCGCCGTGCAGCACCAGGGTCGCGGGCCCGGCGCCGATCTCACGCGCATAGAGCGACGCCTTGCCAACCTGGATGCGGCTTTCTCGCGGCACGCTCACCCGGTCGCCCTGCTGTGCCCGGACCGAGCCGGTCCCTGGCGCCATGAGCGCCGTCACTATCGCGACGCCAGCGAGGATCCGCCCCATCCTCATGGCGGTGACGCTAGTCCTGCGGCAGGGCCGCCGCAAGGTCTGTCCATCGGGGCCGCCAACGCCCCTGGCGTGTGTCGTGCCGCACCGGAGAGTTGGCGGCCGCGCGCGAGACTTCTCGTTGCTCCTGAAAGCCACGGCCTTTGCTGCTCCAGCGCGAGAGATGGAGCGGCTGCGTGGCTTCCGGGAGCAACCCTGCGCCTTCGTCCTAGAATCGGTGCGGACATGTGGGACCGTTCGTTCAGCCTGGACGCGACTGCCGGCCGTCCGCTGTTCCTGCAGGTGACGATGGCGGTTATCGGCGACATTCGCCGCGGCCGGTTGCGCCGGGGCGATCGCATGCCTGGTTCGCGCGCGCTGGCCAGCCAGCTGGGTGTCAGCCGCATCACGGTCGCTACCGCGTACGACGAGCTGATCGCCGAAGGCTGGCTCGTGTCGCGCCGTACGAGCGGCACATTCGTGGCGGACGATTTGCCCGCAGAACCGCTGCCGTGGGCGGGCGAGGCCGCCGAAGCGCAACGCGCGCGGCCCGCGCCGCTCTACCAGGTGCCCGCGGCGCCTCCGCTGCTGCGATGGCCAACGCCGGCGGCCGGGCGCCTCGTGTTTCGCAGCAGCCATCCGGACGTGCGGCTGGCGCCGACCCGTCTCCTGGCGCGCGAGTACCGGCGCGCCATCGAGCGCAATCACGGACACGCCCTGGGCTATGGACCGACCGCCGGCCACGAGGCGCTCCGCGCCGAGATTGCGCAGATGCTGCGCTCGCTGCGCGGCCTGCCGGTCTGCGCCGATGAGATCCTGGTGACGAGCGGCAGCCAGATGGCGCTGGCGCTCACCGCGCGCGGCCTGCTGCGGCCCGGCGACGCGGTGGCGGTGGAGTCGTTCAGCTATCCGAACGCATGGAAGGCGCTGCGGGAGGGCGGGGCGCGCCTGGTGCCGGTGCCCGTGGACGCGCACGGAATGGACGTCGAGCGGCTCGCGAGCCTGGCCGCCTCGGAACGCATCGCCGCGGTCTATCTCACGCCGCAGCATCAACTGCCCACGACGGTAACGCTTTGCGGCCGGCGGCGCACGGCGCTGCTGCGCCTGGCGGCCGAGCGCTCCATCCTGGTGATCGAAGACGACTACGACCACGAGTTCCACTACGACGGACCGCGCATGCCGCCGCTCGCGAGCGCCGATACCGCCGGCGTGGTGGTTTACATCGGCTCGCTGTCGAAGGTGCTGGCGCCGGGCCTGCGGCTTGGCTATCTTGCCGCGCCGGCGCCGGTCGTCGAGACGCTGGCGGCGCATCGCCAGACGCTCGACATCCAGGGAGACCACGCCATGCAGGCGGCGGTCGCTGCCCTACTCGCGGACGGCGAGGTGCAGCGGCACATTCATCGCGTCAGCCGCATCTATCATGCGCGGCGCGACCTCGCGGTGGCACTCCTGCGCAAACACCTGGGCAGTGTGCTCGAGCTTGGCGTGCCGGCGGGCGGCATGGGGCTGTGGCCGAGGGTTGCCCCGGATGTGGACGTCGACGACTGGGCGTCGGCTGCCCGCGAGCGCGGCGCCGAGTTCCTGCCGGCGCGGGTTTTCGCAGTCGACGGGCAGGCCGCCAGCGCGATGCGGCTGGGGTTCGCATCCTTGAACGAAGCCGAACTGGAAACGGCAATCCTGCGCCTCGCCGCGGCCTTGCCGGGTGCCAGGGTAGTGAGCGGGACCACGGATGAGGCGCGCCTGGCCGCACCCGGTTCCTGAAACTGGCCGTTCGCATTCAATCCAGCTTGCGCTCCAATGGCTGGATGAATCGCAGCAGCTTCTTCCCGGGAATGTGCACCGCGCTGTTGCTGGCCCTTGGCGCCGGTCCGGCGCGCGCGCAGTTCAAGAACGGCAACCAGTCGGTCATGCTGGACCTGCCGACGATCAGCCAGCGCGCGACGGTGACGCAGCGCATCGGCGTCACGGATATCACGGTCGCGTACCATCGCCCGGCCGTTGCCGGCCGCAAGGTGTTCGGCGAGCTCGTCCCATACGACCGCGTGTGGCGCGCCGGAGCCAACGACAATGCCACGATCGAGTTTCGCGATCCCGTCGTCGTCGAAGGCAAGCCACTGCCGCCTGGCCGCTACGGCCTGCACATGATCCCGACCGCCGGCGACTGGACCGTGATCCTGTCGCGCAACTCGACATCGTGGGGCAGCTTCTCCTACGACCCCGCGGAAGACGCGCTGCGGATTCCGGTGCACGCCACCGAATCCGACTTCCACGAGTTGTTGACGTTCGAGTTCACCGCGGTGTCGCCCCCCGGCGCGACCCTGAGCATGAAATGGGAGCGCACGGCGGTGGCGCTGCGCTTCGAGGTGGACGTCCACAAGCTGGCGCTCGAGAGCATCCGCAACCAGTTGCGCAACCTGCCTGGCTACAAGGCCGAGGCTTGGGCCGACGCCGCGATGTATTGCCTCGACAACGGCATCGACTACGACGAGGCGCTGCGCTTCATCGATCGCTCGATAGAGATGGAGCCAGGCTTCGACAACGCGGCCATCAAGGTGAGGCTGCTCGAAGCCACCGGCCGCAAGGCCGAGGCCCAGGCGCTGTTCGCGCAGACGCTTCCGAGCGCACAACCGGAACAGCTCTACGTGTACGCCGACGGATTGCTGAAAGAAAACCGCCGCGATGAGGGCCTCGCGCTCTTCGCGACGAACGCCCGCGAGCATCCTGAGTCATGGATCGCGCTCGTCGGCCGCGCCCGCGCCGAGGCATCACGAGGCGACCGAGCGCTCGCGCGCAGGACATTGGAGAGTGCCAGGACGCGAGCGCCCGGCAACGGGCAGCGCGTGCTCGTCGATCGCCTGCTGAAACGGCTCGACGCGGGCGAGCAGATCTGATTTCCAGTTGACACCGGGAACATTGGGGCCGAGAGTGCTGCCGGTGGTTCCCTCTAGACCCCTATCCGGAAGGGGCCGCCACACGCTCGGTCCCGTGGAGATGCTCTCGCCGCGGGCCGGGCGTCTTGCTCAAGAAGACGAAGCTTCGGGACGCGCGCCCCACTCGGATTCGCCCAGCCACGCGAGCAGTTGCTGCGCAGGCATCGGCCGGCTGATGAAGTAGCCCTGCGCCATGTCGCAGCCGAAGCGCTTGAGGATCCCCAGCCCGTCGGAGTTCTCGAGGCCTTCGGCGACGACCTTGAGTCCCATGTTGTGCCCCAGGTCGATGGTCGAACGCACGATCACGCAATCGTCGATCGTGTCCTCGCTCAGGTGGATGACGAACGACTTGTCGATCTTCAATTCGTCCACCGGCAGGCGCTTCAGGTGGGCGAGCGAGGAGTAGCCGGTGCCGAAGTCGTCGATCGCGAGCGTTATGCCGCGCGCCTTCACCTCGCGCAGGGTCTTGAGGGCATAGGCCGCGTCCTTCATGACCGCGCTTTCGGTGATCTCGAGCACCAGCTTCGACGGGTCGAGCGCCTGGTCCTGGAGAAGTTCGCCGATGAAAGGCGCCAGGCCGGCATCATAAAGATCGAGGGCCGACAGGTTCACCGCGACGCCGAGGTCGAACCCGGCGCGATTCCATCGCGCGCACTCCTCGATCGCCTTCTTCAGCACCCACTTGGTGATGATGCCGATGTCGCCCGATTGCTCGGCCAGCGGGATGAACTCGTCGGGAGGCAGGAGGCCGTAGACCGGATGTCGCCAGCGGACCAGTGCCTCGGCATGGACGGCCCGCCTGGTGGCGATATCGATCTTGGGCTGGAAGTCCAGCTCGAGGGCGCCGCTCGCGACCGCCTGACGAAGCTCCGAGATGATCGCGAGGCGGCGCATCGAATGCTCGTCACGGCCCGATTCGTAGAGGGCGTAGGCGCTGTGGTTCCGCTTCGCCTGGTACATCGCGATGTCGGCGCGCTTCATGAGGGTGCCGGCGTCCTCGGCGTGCAGCGGGTGCAGTGCGATGCCCATGCTCGCCTTGACGTCGATGGAAACGCCGCCGAGCTGGAACGGCGTGTCGAGCGCCCGGCCGATGCGCTGCGCGAGCTCCACCGCGCTCGCGGGCGCGGTGCTCTCGAACATCACCGCGAACTCGTCGCCGCCGAGGCGCGCGACGATGTCGCTGCCGCGGATCGTCTGCTGCAGGCGCCGGCCGATCTCCACCAGCAGGTCGTCGCCGAGGCTGTGCCCCAGCGTGTCGTTGACCTCCTTGAAGCGGTCGAGGTCCATCATCGCCATGCCGACGAGCGTGCCGCGCCGCTTGGCGCTGGCGATCCACAGCGCAAGGTGGTCGAGAAAAAGCCTGCGGTTGGGCAGTCCGGTCAGGCTGTCGTGGCTTCCCTGGTGGCGGATCTGTTCCTCGCGCGCGCCGATCTCGGTGCCCATGCGGTTGAAGGCGGTCGCGAGCTGGCCCAACTCGTCGTTCTGCGTGACGACCACCGGCGTCGAATAGTCGCCGCCGCCGATGCGCTGGGCCGCCTCGGCGAGCCGGCGCAGCGGGCTCGTCACGCCGCGCGCGAAGAACACCGCGGCGACGATGGCGAGGAACAGCGCGGCCGTGGACAGCGCGAAGATCTGCAGCTCCAGCCGGCGAAGGGGAGCCCGGGCCTCCTCGATCGAGCGCTGCAAGAGGACGTTGATGCTGGAATTGTCGCCGGTTTCGATCGGTTGCAGCATGGTCTGATACGTGTCCGAACCGAGTCGCAGTGTCTCGGGAATGGCGCCCTTGTCCCGGATTCGCTCCCAGAGAGGCAACTGCTTCTCGGGCGGGAGGGTCGAGATGAGCAAGTCTGGCGTTGCCGGGTTCGCCGGCCACAAGGACAACTCGAGTGCCGTCAGGCGCCTCACCTCCTGGAGCGCGGCGCCGTCGATGGGGAAGCCGAGGCACACCCAGGCGATCGGTTGCGGCGCGCGCACCGGCACCACCACGAAGTGGAACGGACGATGGTCGAGTACGACGATCGCCATGGCTTCGCCTTCGGAAGCGGCCTGCGCAACGAGGCCAGGGACCGGAAACGCTCGGCCCACGAAACGCCCGCCGAGGGTATCCGCGTCCACCGAGCCATCGAGAGAGATCAGGAACACGGAGTGGCCGTCGACGCGCGCGCCGAGGTTGGTGAGTGCAGACGTGATAGTGGGTTCGTCGCCCGAAGCGATCGCCTCGCGAAACGCAAAGTCGGCCACCAGCACGCGCGCGGCGTCGGCGAGCTGGCGTCCGCGCGCCGCGAGAATGCGGTTCAGCACGCGCGCACCGACACCGAGCTCGTCGGTGACCGTCTGCCGGAGGTTGCGCTGCCCGGCGATGTGGACAGCGGTCAGCGTCGCGGTGACGAACAGGACGAGGGCGCACACCATCAGGGCGAGCAGCCTCGCCTGGAAACTGCCGCGGCGCATCGGGGCTACTTCTTTCCGAGCTGGAAGGTCAGGCTCTGCTGTTCGTTGGCGCCGACGCTGACAGGTTGCGGGGCAGGCTCGTTGCGCATCCCGGGGTACCACACTCGCACGTCATACGCACCCTCGGGCAGGTCGGCAAGCTCCGCACGTCCGCCGGATGTCGTGGCGAACCACGGCGTGTCCACAACCACGATGTAGGCGCTCATCAGGTCGTGGATGTTGCACCCGACCGTGACGACTCCTGGCTTGTCGAAGACGAGTGGCCCCTGCGGAGTGCCCGCGTACAACGGAAGCTGGAACCTCTTCGCCGGCGAGAAGGAGTACACCTGGTGCTTGACGTTGTCGCTGTTGGGGAAGATCACCGCCGTCCCGGTCTGTATCGGCAGGACGTGCGGCACGAAGGTGCGATTCTTCTGGTCGAGCACCGCGCGGCGCGTCGGCGCAGGCGGCCGCCTGCTCCTGGGAACGGCGTAGACCACCGCGTCCTCGACCGTGGTTCCCCCCTGGACGTTGCGCAATTCGACGACCAGGGAGCTCGCGGCGGCGCTGGGCCTGGCGATGACAAGCAGCAGGAGGGCTGCCACGATCACGATGCGCATCTGCCCGCAGAGTATCACCGCCGCTGCGACCTCACCGGCCTGAAAAACGGTAGCGGAAGTCGCAGAGGATCCGCTCCCTGCCGCCACCCGCGGACGCCTCGACCCCGATGGTGAGCTTCGGCGCCGGGGTGAAGAACCCTGCGAGCGTCACGGCTTGGCGATGGAACTCGCCGTTGGTGAAGTCGTCGACGCGCACCGTCGCTCGTCCGCGCGGCAGGCGCCGCGACACGAGGACGTAGCTGGCGCGGATGTCCGCCAGGAACGAACCACCGGGGAAGAACAGTTCGGTCGGACCCCAGCCGGTCTCGCCCGCGACGGTCCAGTCGGATCGGGTGTAGTCGAAGCCCGCCACGTCGAAGCGGGTTTTCCAACCGTAGATTTCGCCATACTCCAGGCCGTCGCCGCGGTTGTCGATGTGGGTGAACAGAACCGAGAACTGGCGATGGCTCCATCCCGTGCGCGCCGACCATCCGAGCCGATGGTCTTTCTCCGCGGACACCGACGCGTAGTACTCGTCGCTGCGAACCTTCTGTCCGAGCACGCTCCATCGGTCGTTCAATGACCAGCCGGGATGGAGCGGCAGGGCGCCGAAAGTGTCGTTGCCGCGATAGACCGTCGCGCCAACCGTTGCGCCTTTGCCCATCCACGAGACGTCCAGGCCGATCGGTCGAAACTCCTCGCCGAACCACGAGTTGAGCGCCGAGGAGGAGATCGTGTACGCGTTCTCCCAGAGCGCATCGACGTTCTCGCGTGACGTGGGAAGGAAGAAGGCGCCGCCGCGGATCTTGACGCGGCTCTTCTCGCCTACGGGAAGGTGTGCCTCGGCGTACGCCTCCGGAGTTCCGAAATGACCATTCTCCGAGTGGCCATCGTCGCTGCGCGCGAGAAGATGGACATGGACGAGAAAGGTGGGAGAGGGCAACCAGTCGACGCCGGCCTGCACCTGCGCCGACGCGCTGTCGGACTCGAGCGGGTTTGCCGCCTTGGTGCTGCCGCGCAGCGCGCCGAACCCATAGACCTGCAGTGCGTCATCGGCGCGGATGTCGTGCGAGAGCGCAAGGATAGCGACGAGGGCGAGGAACACACTCGTTCCCCAGGCTCTGTATGCGGAGGGCATTGGCTTGGCGTCAGGGTACCAAAGCCTCTAAACGGAAGATGGCGGCGCCGGAGCAGGATCACAGAGGCGCCGACCGTGACGGTCCACACAAAGACGAGAGTCCTTGCATTCGGCGAAAGCTGTTCCTACTGTGGAGTTCCCCCCCTTGAAGAGTGCGAGTGCTGCATGGATGCACTGGTCGGCTCACGTGTAAGGCTACTGGTCGATGTGCCCGGCTTGAAGGCCGGGACTGTGTGCGTGGTCAGGCGGGTTCTCACCTTCCCAGGCAAGGAACTGCCAGAAGATCCCCTCTCGCTGGAGCATGATGGGAAACAGGTGTCCGCTTCCCGCCGCGACGTCGAGCCGTTGATGGACGGCGACTAGTTCCTATTGCGTTTTCGGCGCCGCCTGGCGCGGGTCGTCCGCGGGATTGACATAGGTGATCGTTAGCGGGCCAATGCCGTGGACCTGCAGTATCGATGGACGCTTGACGCGCAGGTAATGGCGCATTTCGGCGGGCATCACGACGAACCCTCCAGCCGGCAGGGTTTTCATCGCGGCCGCGTCGAACTTCTCCCCCATGCCGACCGCCACCTCGCCCGAGATCAGCGTGAGGTGCTCGTCCGTCGGGTGCCAATGGGGAGGGATCGTGTATCCCGCAGGCATCTTCGCCCGCAAAGTGAACGGGCCGGGCTTGCCTGGATCGCCCGACAGCACGGCCATCAGTGAACCTTTCGGCAGCGCCGGTGGCGCTTCACCCCATTTGAGCGTGGCGGGCGTCATGATCGGATGAGTATCCGCGGGTGACGGCGGCGTCTGCGCGGCAGTTGCCAACGCAATCGCGAACGATCCCAGGAACGCCAGTGTGATGCCTCTGCGCATCTTGCCCTCCTCGACCGCACGTCGGTCTGTTCGAGGCAACTATACGACCAGCACGCCTCGTTAGAACTGAAATCGCAGCCCGAGCTGGAAGGCGCGTGGACCGCCCGAGCCGAACACGCCACCCGCCGTATTCACAGGTTGGCCGAAGCTCGATGACGTCAGGAAACCCGGATTGTTCGGATCGCTCGAGTCGCGGGCGAGCACGTTGGCGTAGCCCGAGTAGTTGCGGGTCGAGACGCCGAGAATGTTGGTGACGTTGAAGAGGTTGAAGACCTCGACCAAAGCCTCCAGATTGCGCCCGCCGCCCGCTGCGAACACCTTCGAAAGGCGCAGGTCGAGCGAACTGAAGCTGTCGGTGAAACGCGCATCGTCGCTCACCAGCGGCAGGAGAACGCCGTTGATGCCGCCGCTGCTGTTCAGCTGGCTCAGGTAGGCGTTCAGCTCGGCGGCGGTCTTGAACATCCTCCCGCCCGCATTCCGCGGCAGCGTCGGCACGCGGCTGGCGGCATCCGGCATCAGGATGTCCATCGGAACTCCCGTCGACCACGTAAAGAGCGGTGCGACCCGGAAGCCCGCCGGCAATTCGAACGATCCGGAAACGGTGAGACGGTGACGCCGATCGTTGGGGCTCGGCCCGAACTCGCGCTCCAGGTCGTTCGGGTCGATGGGTCCGTTCGAGAACGGGATCTGGTCGTCGTTCGCGTAGTTCTCCGCCTTGGCCAGGGTGTAGGACGCCAGCAGGCGGTGGCGGCCGCCGCGCTTTTCGAGCGACATGAGCAAGCCCTTGTAGCGCGTGCCCACGCTCGACTCGATGTTGACGACGCGATCCGGCCCACCCACGACCGGGTTGAAGACGGTTCCCACCGTCCGGCCGATGAGGAAGTGCGTGCCCTTGTTGTAGAGGCCGTCGGCGCGCAGGTAAAGGCTGCGGGCGAGTCGCACCTCGGCGCCGAGGTTCCACTGCTGCACCTGCGGGGTCTGCATCGCGTTGTCGATGATGTTGATGCCGGAGGCGCCGGCACCGGGCAGGATGAAGCCGGTGAAGGGATTGGCCAGGGACGGAGCGAAGGGCGGAAACTGGCCGGTTCCAGGATCGAGGAAGAAGACGTTGCCGGCCCTGACCTCGACGGGAAGGGCGCGTCCGTCGAGGCCCCTCTCGAGCGATACGATCTCGAGCGTGATGCGGTCGTAGTAGATGCCCCAGCCGCCGTGGACGCTGAGGCCTCCGGAAGGAGCAGCCCAGTTGAATCCCAGCCGCGGCCCAAAGTTGTTCTTGTCCCGCTTGCGGTCACCCCGGTAGAAGCTGGCAACGATCGGGTTCGTGTCGGCAAACCCACTGATGTTCTTGACGTCGGTGTCCATCTCCCAGCGCAGGCCCAGGTTGAGCGTCAACTGTGGAGTCAGCCGCCAATCGTCCTGCGCGAAGAAGGCGAAGTAGGTGTTGTCGCAGTTGTCGAGGAGCAGGTTGCGCGTGGGAAAGCCACTGCGGAGCGTGACCGCGAACAGCAGGTCGTTGTCATCCACCCGTGCGTCGCCGTTGTGGTCGAAGTCCGCGAAGTCTTCCACCATCTCGATGCGGCCGGCCTGGAAGACGCCCAGATCGAAACTGGTGTCGATGCTCTGCAGCTCGCCGCCGAACTTGATGCTGTGGGCGCCGCGCACCAGCGCCAGGCTGTCCGAGACCTGGAGGCGGTCCTGGCTCGTGGCCTGGGGGACGCGGAAGGAAGCGCCGTCCTGGATCGAGGGGAAGGTGAGCTGCGGCGCGCCCGGGACGACGGGCACGATGTCGTTGCGGTAGCGGCTGTAGCTCAGGGAGAGGGTGTTGAGGCTGGCATCCGACAGCGTCTTGGCCCAGGTGCCGAGCACGGAGTTGTAGACGTTCGAGCTGTCCTGCCGCTGGGACGCAGAACCAATGGAGCGATCGAGCGTGCTGGCGGAAGTATCGTCCGCGCTCTCGAACGAGTAGCGCAGCGTCACACGGTCGCCGCCGGCGGGACTCCAGTCGAGGCGCGCCGTGCCGAGCCAGTCCTGAAGCGGCCCACCGGCAAACGTGCGCCGGATCGTTCGGTTGGCAACGTCTCGCTCGCCTACGAGCACCGCCCCGTCCTGGTCGCGGTACTCGAGGGCCGCGAACCAATGCAGCCTGTCTTTCTGGAGCGGGCCGCCGAGGGCCAGCGCGTATTGCTGGCGGTCGAAGGGCGGAGCTTCCTGCCTGCGGTCGTACGTCGCGGGTAGCGACTGAAGCGACTTGTCTCGCACGAACACCGAAGCCGTTCCCTTGAGCTCGTTGGTCCCGGAACGCGTGACCACGTTGATCGCCGAGGCGGCAGACCGCCCGCTCTCGGCGGAGTAGCGGTTGGTCGCGATCTGGAATTCCTGCACCGCGTCCTGGGGGACGTTCTGCAGTGGACCGCCGACAGCGTCGTCGTTGTTCTCCTGCCCGTCGATCGTCACCATCCCGCCGCGTCCGAACTGACCAGCCGAGGACACCACCACGCTGTTGGTCTTCGTGGGATCGAAGTTCGGCGTCGGCACATTCCCCGGCACGAGGAACGCCAGCTCCATGAAGTTGCGTCCGTTCAGGGGCAGTCGATCGATGGCGGTCTGCCCGATGACGCCGTCCACGGTCGAGGAACCGGCGGTCACGAGCTCCGGCCTGTCCGTCACGTCCACCGTGTCCGAGACGTTGCCCAACTCGAGCACCACGTCCAACCGGTAGCGTTGCCCCACGGCCAGTGCCAGACCCTTGTGCGTGCGGGTCGCAAAACCCTTGGCGTCGGCGACGAGCGTGTAGTTGCCCGGAGGCAGCTCAGGAAACGTGAACCCGCCGGCACGGTCGGTATCGGTCGCGCGCCGCAGCGTCGTCCCCTCGGCTTCGACGACAACCCGAGCGCCATGCACAGCCTGTCCTTGCGGATCGAGCACGCGGCCCTGGAGGGTTGCCGCAATAGCCGGCGCGGCCAGGCCAGCGATGAATAGAACTATGCCGGCTCGCACGCCGATCGAGTGACGCTGTAGCAAAACTCCCTCCCTGATGATCCAAGCCCGGTTGAAGAATCCCCGGCAGTGTAGCCCGAGCTCGAACTTTTAAAGAGCCCTTTCCGAAGTTCTGAGCCGCTCCCCCGAAGTTCTGAGGGCTCCTTGCGCTTGCGCCGGCCCGAAGAACCCACCGTCACCCCGAACCCTTTTGATGCCATTTTGATGACGGTCCCCGTACCTTGACTCGTCTTGTGGAGTCAAGGACCGTGCATGGCTCACTAACGGGCGCGTTGATGTCCAGCGGACGTGACCCATTGACGGCAACGCAGACCGACGACGATCTCCTGGCGGGAAACAAAGTCTGGTTGTCGCCATAGCGCACGATCCTCACGGTGGTAGACGAGCCACAGCACATCGTGATCAGAAGAAGGCTCCTCGCCGTAGAGAAGCCACCGCCGTTCGCTGGTAGTAAGCAGCTGCTTTCGATGCTGTCGGCTGTATCGCTTCCTTGGCATGCGCTACGCCCCTGCCCACTTACTTTTCTTTTTCGCCGGATCGGGCGTCCAAAGGGGCGGCCTAGTCGTCGCCATGCAGCCCCGATTTTCCGCCATGAGCAGTCGCGGCGGAGCGAAAGCGTCTCAGCTCCGTGGGGGGGGCGCCTTTTGAAAATCTCGAACAATACCCTCAGGCCGACTACAGGTGACGATCCGTCAAGGTAGGGTGAATGAGTCGCTGGCGGATCCGGCTGATGCCCAAGGCAAGTGAACCCGTCCATCATCAAGATGTCGGTTCCATTCATCTACTGCCAACAGGAACGCTTGCACCTCGCGTTGCCCAGATGGCAGCGTCGTCGGTACTGCGACCGTATCCTTTTGCGTAGCCTCATCACGACCGAAAACCACTAGCCACTTCTGAATGCCTAGGATCTTGTTCTCGCAAGCCGTGCCGGGATCGAGCCCTACCGCAGCGGTGATCCCAACGATCATCATCCTTTTGCTGGCCCATTGGGTACCCCGCGCCAGCGTGTCGTGCATCTTTGCTGGCGTGGCTCCGAGTCCCATTTGAAAGACTTCTCCGGGAATCCCGGATGGGGCCTCCAATTTGAAGTCATCCGTGACGCCGTACCACCCGAGTCGACGGCCCTCCCTTCGATCCACGGCCCAGCCGTTGAAGGATTCGTCGACTTGGCCCGTTACCGTCCGGTCCTGCTGCGTGCCGAAAGGTTGTATGTACTTTCCGGAATCCATGTCCATGGGATGAAGTACTTGGACGAACCAGTAGTTGCCGCAACGAATCGGACAGCTTTGAGGCCTATGTGTGAAGGTCAATTCGAATAGCGCTGCTTGCCCTGTGACATTCGTATCCGTCGTGGGCTCGAAGGAAAACGTGCCGCAATTCGCAAGAGGTGGATTTGGGATTGTCGGGCACGTCGAAGCACTCAGAACTAAGGAACTCACAACGGCAATACAGATTCGTTGATTCATTGCATCGCTCCTGTCGAGTCAGCCGCAAAACGGGCGGACTCGTAGCCAATGAACCAGAAGCATTATCGACCGCCGGACGCCCTTACCAGCCCTACGAGTACCAGGGACCCAGCGATTGCCCCAAAGATGCCTGGCATCGGTTCTGCCGAAGCATAGTTAGCGACGAGTCCACCCAATACACCGCCTGCCACGCCTGCGCCGCTCACAATGATCCACTTCGCGAACGCACCCGGAGGTGGATCTGGCAACCAGAAGATGCGCATCAGAATTAAAGACGAAACTCCCCATCCGATTAACGCCGAAAGGACCTGAGACTGCATATTCGTCGTTCCCCTTGCTCGATTGCTCGTCCTTTGCAATGCATCGCCGCGATGATTCCGCGGCGCGCTCGCATGCCTGCTGCCTCGACTCGTTTTGAGTCTTCGCTGTGGTAAGTGACGGACATCAGCTGAGCAATTCCGCATATGCGCAGGAAGACGCACCGACTCGTGTGCGGGCTTGATCGTCCGCGTTCTCATCTTGCAATCGTCGAAACCGGTGCCTACTTTTGAGTCCCCACCCCGAAGGGGTCAGTGATGGATGGATTGACAGGCGCACGCGTGAAGCTCCTTGTTGATGTCCCCGGCTTCAAAGCTGGTGAATTCGGCGTGGTCAGACGGGTTCTGACCTTCCCGGGCAAGGAGCTGCCAGAGGATCCCATCTCGTTGGAGCTTGGTGGCACCACCGTGCCCGCCTTCCGTCGAGACGTCGAAGTGGTGGAAGACAGCGAATAGCTAGTCGGGATCGCCCTGACCCTCGTCAGACGGGTTCGGCTTTGCTGCGGTTTGAGCGCGATTAGATAGCCGCGTCGTGGCCGACTGATCCGCGAGCGGGCGTATCTCAGACCCATACGTCGCTACAAACTTTCCGTGGCACTCCACCACGACAAGTTCCTGTCCGTCTTCGAGGTCTCTGACGCTGAAGACCGTACCCCAATCGCCGCGAGCAGCAGGCGGTACATCATGGAGAAATTCGACTCGAGTTCCAATAAGAGGATTGGGTTTCATCGAACCGGACTCGGATTGGTTGGACCAAGCGACGGGCCGGAGCGGGGGCTTCGTGCTCAGGACACTTGACCCGGCTGTCCCGACCCGTCTGGCGCAAATATAGGCCACGCGAGCCCAACCGTATAGGGGGTTTCCCTTACCTATTAAGGCGTTGTTAAAGAGGGCTCAGGATGACCGAGTGCCGCGACCCGGTCGCGAAAAGAGGACCTCTTAATCGAGCGCAGCCGCGCCTATTTCGTTCCGAAAGGCCACGAGTCGTTCGCCCCCGTGATCCAAGACGACAACGTCTTCGGGTCGTTCTCCATGCTGGAACGTCAGCACCGTGACAACCGTGCAGACGCTGCCTTTCCTGGCAAACGTCAAATCGGCTAACAGTGTCACCATCGTTCCGGCCAGCAGCTGTAACGTCATTGAGTTCCCTCATCGGCGGTGCCTCAGATGAGGCCCCCAGCCGGACGTTGCGGGGGAAGCTCAGGAAAAGCGCGGCATGTCCACCGTATAGGTAGGCATCGCCGATTGATATAGCGAACTAAAGGAGGCTCCTGACCAGTAGGTCAGGGAGGGGCTTCAGGCAGCGCGATTAGACGCGTAAGAATCGATTGGCAGCGCCCCAGAGGGTGACGGTGGTAGACGATTCGGTGCTGCCAGGAGACTGCGACCGAAGCCGTGAGCGCCACCCTCCAGGAGCAGGCGCAGTCTCTTCCACGGGCCGCCTTGTTTTTGTGCGACCCACCACCAGCGCAGTGTGAACGTTGTGTTGCTCACACCGCGTACCTGCGGCGAAGTACAGGATGCCAACTTCATGGGCATCGCTCCTAACACGGCAATGACGGTTATCCGAGCGCCGGCCGACCTGTGCCATCTGGTTGGAAAGCAAGTAGTGGTCTGGCCCAATCGCACCCGCAATTTGCCGACGGATGTTGTAACGGTGGTTGCCGACGACGAAATGGGAAACCGTCGTCTCTACAAGATGCATGCTGCCGATCTTGCACCCATCCGGAGCAATGTCGCTTGCCCCCTGAGGATCGTTCCTTAGCTCAGAAGAGTTTCGAATCTAGGGGTGCGACGACGGCTTCCAACGATGCCAAAGGCAAGTCCACGGTAAATAGGCATCCGCTTCCGGGCATATCGCGGACATGTACTTGGCCGTTATTGGCTTCAATAGCGCGCCGGCAATAAGTAAGCCCGAGCCCGATGCCGGTTCTGTCCATACCGCGCTGCTCAAATGCAGAAAACAACGTGTCCGTGTTTCCAAGCGGAAGCCCACCGCACTCGTCTTGGATCTCGATCAGGACGCGGTCATTGGACGCGACGGCGCGGATCGTGACCTTGGTTCCAGGCAGCGTGAACTTCAGGGCGTTCTGAATGAGATTCATGAGCACCGAGGAAATCACCTGCGGATCGATTTCGATCGCCAGGTCATTCTGTATCGGTCCTGCAATGAGCCTAATGCGCGATGCGTGAGCTATCAGCGCGGCCGACGGCATGAGTTCATTGAATAGTTCAGCGATTGGCACTATTCGGCGGTTCAAATTGCCCTTGGTCAGGCTGATTGCGAGAAGTGAGTGCGCCACCAAGTCACTTGCTCCCAGCAGACTCCGCTTCAGCACCGCGCCCGTGTGTCCGTTCACGCCGACCCCGCCAGATTCGACGGCTTCAAATGCGAGGAAAGCCGTATTGAGGAGGTTGCGTAATTCGTGAGCCATAAAGCCCAAGCGTTCTTGCTCCTTCAAAGCTTGGCTGTCGATTGTCGCTTGGTTGAGTTCGCGACCAAATTGCGTGAGCGCGCCAGCAATGGCCGTGTCCAGGCACTGATTCAGAAGCCGGAAGTCTTCGGGGGATACCGGCGCTCTGGTTTCAATCGCCAGCTCCGCAATTGACTGACAGACATCCCCATAGTCGTGCACGACCTGGGAGACGGTAAATCCCTGAAGGCGCAGATCGTGCCCATGCAAACCCGCGCTTTGACCAATCGCTGCCGGCATGGAGCCGTCGCGAAAAGCGTCCGCTAACTGATCCAAAAACAGCGGGACTCCATGGTCGATTTCCGCGACAGTAGGGGACGGAACGGACCGAGTAAGTACCTTGGAACGGCATCGCCTTATGATTTCTGCCCGGTGAAGGCCGATAAATTCATAAAGCATTTTGGCCAACTTCTAAGCGGACCTACGAGAGCCGCAACTCAGACATCAGGCTCCGCACTGGTGGGCAACATGTGTGCGGTGAGCAGAGGGGCCGACCGACTAGTGAGGTGCGACGAAAGCGTAGCACAGCAACAAAGCCACGGTACGGCGACAGTTCTGGAACATCGTGGCGCGGAACTGGCGCTACGTCGCGATAAGTCACTAGGCCGTGTGGGGATCGAACCCACGACTCCCTGCTTAAAAGG